>NZ_CP045247.1:0-4661147 GCF_035191405.1 Pantoea sp. JZ2
GTGTCACTTACGCTTTGGCAACAGTGTCTTGCCCGTTTGCAGGATGAGCTTCCTGCCACCGAATTCAGCATGTGGATCCGTCCACTGCAGGCTGAATTAAACGACAATACGCTTGCCTTGTATGCTCCTAACCGCTTCGTACTCGACTGGGTTCGGGATAAATACCTAAACAGCATCAACGCATTGCTGAACGAATTCTGCGGTGCCAATGTCCCGCTGTTGCGTTTTGAGGTGGGCACGCGCCCGGTTCAACACGCCGCAGCGGTCAGCCAGCCCGCGATGGCCAGCGTCAGTGCGCCGGCGGAGCCTGTGCCAAGCCGTCCGGCACCGACACAGATTTTACGTCCGAGCTGGGACAACGTGCCTGCTCCTGCGGATGTGACCTATCGGTCCAATGTTAACAATCGCCATAACTTCGATAACTTTGTTGAAGGTAAATCTAACCAACTGGCGCGCGCGGCGGCACGCCAGGTGGCCGATAACCCTGGCGGTGCCTACAATCCGTTGTTCCTTTATGGCGGTACTGGCCTCGGCAAAACTCACCTGCTGCACGCCGTGGGTAATGGCATCATTGCGCGTAAGCCAAATGCGAAAGTGGTTTACATGCATTCCGAGCGCTTTGTGCAGGACATGGTAAAAGCGCTGCAAAATAACGCGATTGAAGAGTTTAAGCGTTACTACCGCTCGGTTGATGCGCTGTTGATCGATGACATTCAGTTTTTTGCCAATAAAGAGCGTTCGCAGGAAGAATTTTTTCACACCTTCAATGCCCTGCTGGAAGGCAATCAACAGATCATTTTGACGTCGGATCGTTACCCCAAAGAGATCAACGGGGTTGAAGATCGACTGAAGTCACGGTTTGGCTGGGGCCTGACCGTGGCGATCGAACCGCCTGAACTGGAAACCCGCGTTGCGATCCTGATGAAAAAGGCGGACGAAAACGACATTCGTTTGCCGGGCGAAGTGGCCTTCTTTATTGCCAAGCGTTTACGTTCGAACGTGCGTGAGCTGGAAGGGGCACTGAACCGGGTGATTGCGAACGCTAACTTTACCGGTCGGGCGATTACGATCGATTTCGTCCGCGAAGCATTGCGGGATCTGCTGGCCCTGCAGGAGAAACTGGTCACTATTGATAATATTCAGAAGACCGTTGCGGAGTACTACAAAATTAAAGTCGCGGATTTGCTCTCTAAGCGCCGTTCGCGCTCAGTCGCGCGTCCGCGTCAAATGGCGATGGCGATGGCGAAAGAGCTGACCAACCACAGTTTGCCGGAAATTGGCGATGCTTTTGGCGGTCGCGACCATACCACGGTGCTTCATGCCTGCCGCAAGATTGAGCAGTTGCGTGAAGAAAGCCACGACATCAAAGAAGATTTCTCTAATCTCATCAGAACATTATCTTCGTGACGCTATGAAATTTATTGTTGAACGTGAACAGTTGCTAAAGCCGCTGCAGCAAGTCAGCGGCCCCCTTGGTGGTCGTCCGACGCTGCCGATCCTTGGCAACCTGCTGATGCAGGTGAATGACGGATCGCTGTTGCTGACCGGCACCGATTTGGAAATGGAAATGGTGGCGCGCGTGGCGCTTACTCAGGCGCACGAGCCTGGCGCAACCACCGTGCCGGCACGCAAATTTCTCGATATTTGTCGCGGCCTGCCGGAAGGCGCAGAGATCAACGTCACACTGGAAGGCGAACGGATGTTGGTGCGCTCTGGCCGCAGCCGTTTCTCGCTTTCGACCTTGCCCGCCAGCGACTTCCCCAACCTGGATGACTGGCAGAGCGAGGTGGAATTCACGCTGCCGCAGGCAACGCTGAAACGGCTTATTGAAGCCACGCAGTTTTCCATGGCGCATCAGGACGTGCGTTACTACCTGAACGGCATGATGTTTGAGACCGAAGGCGAAGAACTGCGTACGGTCGCCACCGATGGTCACCGTCTGGCCGTCTGTTCCATGCCCGTTGGCCAGGCGCTGCCCAGCCATTCGGTCATCGTGCCGCGTAAAGGGGTTATCGAGCTGTTGCGTCTGCTGGATGGCGGCGATACGCCGCTTCAGGTACAGATTGGCAGCAGTAATATCCGTGCACATGTGGGCGACTATATCTTCACCTCTAAGCTGGTGGATGGTCGCTTCCCGGATTATCGTCGTGTGTTGCCCAAGAATCCGGATAAGGTGCTGGAAGCCGGTTGCGATCTGCTGAAACAGGCGTTTGCCCGTGCTGCGATTCTGTCGAATGAGAAATTCCGTGGCGTTCGTCTGCATATCACCGAAAATCAGCTAAAAATTACCGCGAATAACCCGGAACAGGAAGAAGCGGAAGAGATGCTGGATGTCAGCTATAACGGCAGCGAGCTGGAAATTGGGTTCAACGTGAGTTACGTGCTGGACGTGCTGAATGCGCTGAAGTGCGAGAACGTCCGTTTGCTGCTGACGGATTCTGTGTCGAGTGTGCAGATTGAAGATGTCGTCAGCCCGGCGGCGGCCTATGTCGTCATGCCTATGCGCCTGTAGGCCATCGTACGCTGGCCTGCTCGCCATTCGGGTTTCGGACAGTATTGTCCGTGACCCGAGCGGCTTGTTTTTCAAAGGCACAATCCCTTTCATCCTGACTTTTGCCCTTCACGCTGGATTGATTCATGGCTTTAACCCGCCTGCTAATAAAAGATTTTCGCAATATTGAACAGGCTGACCTGGCGTTAGCGCCGGGATTTAATTTTCTGGTGGGCGCGAACGGTAGCGGCAAAACCAGCGTGCTTGAGGCGATCTATACGCTGGGCCACGGACGTGCGTTTCGCAGTTTGCAGGCGGGACGGGTAATTCGGCACGATCAGGCCGCCTTTGTGCTGCATGGCCGGCTGGAAGGCCAGGAGCGCGAGTTCTCCGTCGGGCTCAGTAAAAATCGCGCCGGGGAGAGCAAAGTCCGCATTGACGGCAGCGACGGACATAAAGTGGCTGAGCTGGCGCAGTTACTGCCGATGCAGTTGATCACGCCAGAGGGTTTTACCCTACTTAATGGCGGTCCTAAATATCGCAGAGCCTATGTCGACTGGGGCTGCTTTCACAATACGCCGGGTTTTTTTAATGCCTGGAGCAACCTGCGGCGCCTGCTCAAACAGCGCAATGCGGCATTGCGTCAGGTCACGCGCTACAGTCAAGTTCGTCCCTGGGATCAAGAACTGGTGCCGCTGGCCGAACAGATTAGCCAGTGGCGCGCCGAGTACAGTGACGCGATCTCAGCCGAGATCGTCACCACCTGCGGGCAGTTTTTACCCGAATTTGATCTGCGTTTTTCGTTCCAGCGCGGCTGGGACAAAGAGAGCGATTATGCCGAACTGCTTGAACGCAACTTTGAACGCGATCGGGCCTTAACCTACACCGCCAGCGGCCCGCATAAAGCGGACTTTCGTATTCGTGCCGAAGGTACGCCGGTGGAAGATTTACTCTCACGCGGGCAGCTTAAACTGCTGATGTGTGCATTGCGTCTGGCGCAGGGCGAGTTCCTGACTAACCAGAGCGGACGCCGTTGTGTTTACCTCATTGATGACTTTGCCTCTGAACTGGACGACAGTCGCCGCCGCCTGCTGGCGGAACGACTGAAGGCGACTCAGGCTCAGGTCTTTGTCAGCGCCATCTCGTCCGAGCATGTAATCGACATGACTGACGAAAAGGGCAAGATGTTCCGCGTGGAACAGGGTAAAATAGCGGTTCAACCTAAAGATTAAATGAGCGAGAAACGTTGATGTCGAATTCTTATGACTCTTCAAGTATCAAAGTTCTGAAAGGGCTTGATGCGGTACGCAAACGCCCGGGCATGTACATCGGCGATACCGATGACGGAACCGGTCTGCATCACATGGTATTCGAGGTCGTGGATAACGCAATCGACGAAGCGCTCGCCGGTCACTGTAAAGATATCGTTGTCACCATCCATGCGGACAACTCGGTTTCCGTACAGGATGACGGACGCGGTATTCCAACCGGTATCCACGAAGAAGAAGGCGTGTCCGCGGCAGAAGTGATCATGACCGTGCTGCACGCTGGCGGTAAGTTCGACGATAACTCGTATAAAGTCTCGGGCGGCCTGCACGGCGTGGGCGTGTCTGTGGTTAACGCCCTGTCACAGAAGCTGGAGCTGACCATTCGTCGCGAAGGCAAAGTGCACCAGCAGATTTATCTGCATGGCGTGCCCGAGGCGCCGCTGGCGGTGACAGGCGATACCGACGCGACCGGTACCCGTATCCGTTTCTGGCCAAGCCATGACACGTTCACCAACGTGACCGACTTCGAATACGACATTCTGGCGAAGCGCCTGCGTGAGCTCTCTTTCCTGAACTCCGGTGTTTCCATTCGTCTGGAAGACAAACGTGACGGCAAAAACGACCATTTCCACTATGAAGGTGGGATTAAAGCGTTTGTTGAGTACCTGAACAAGAACAAAACGCCTATCCATCCGACCGTATTCTATTTCTCAACCGAAAAAGACGGCATTGGCGTGGAAGTAGCCCTGCAGTGGAACGACGGCTTCCAGGAGAACATCTACTGCTTCACTAACAACATTCCTCAACGCGACGGCGGTACGCACCTTGCCGGTTTCCGCGCCGCGATGACGCGTACCCTGAATGCCTACATGGATAAAGAGGGATACAGCAAGAAGGCCAAAGTCAGCGCCACCGGTGATGACGCGCGTGAGGGCCTGATTGCCGTGGTGTCGGTGAAAGTGCCGGATCCAAAATTCTCTTCACAGACCAAAGACAAGCTGGTGTCTTCTGAAGTGAAATCGGCCGTTGAGCAGCAGATGAATGAACTGCTGGCGGAATATCTGCTGGAAAATCCGGGCGATGCAAAAATCGTTGTCGGCAAAATCATTGATGCCGCCCGCGCCCGTGAAGCCGCGCGCCGTGCCCGTGAAATGACACGCCGCAAAGGTGCGCTGGATCTGGCTGGCCTGCCGGGCAAGCTGGCGGATTGTCAGGAGCGCGATCCGGCTCTGTCTGAAATCTACCTGGTGGAGGGTGACTCCGCGGGCGGTTCTGCCAAGCAAGGCCGTAACCGTAAAAACCAGGCTATTCTGCCGCTGAAAGGGAAAATCCTTAACGTTGAGAAGGCGCGTTTCGATAAGATGCTGGCGTCTCAGGAAGTGGCTACGCTGATTACCGCGCTGGGCTGCGGCATTGGCCGCGACGAATATAACCCGGATAAACTGCGCTATCACAGCATCATCATCATGACCGATGCGGACGTCGACGGCTCGCACATTCGTACACTGCTGTTGACCTTTTTCTATCGTCAGATGCCAGAAATTATTGAGCGTGGTCACGTCTACATTGCTCAGCCGCCGCTGTATAAAGTGAAAAAAGGCAAGCAGGAACAGTATATTAAAGACGATGAGGCGATGGATCAGTATCAGATCGCTATCGCCCTCGACGGAACGACGCTGCACACCAATGCCAGCGCACCGGCATTAGGTGGTGAGCCGCTTGAATCTCTGGTCGCGGACTTTAACAGCACGCAGAAGATGATCAAACGTATGGAGCGCCGTTTTCCGCTGGCGATGTTACGTGCGCTGGTCTATCACGACACGCTGAGCGATCTGAGTAATGAAGCGGCCGTTAACGCCTGGATTAACGGACTGGTGAGCTATCTGACTGAACGTGAAGCGCACGGCAGCACCTATGTGGCACACGTACGTGAAAATCGTGAGCTGAATCAGTTTGAGCCTGTTTTACGCGTACGGACCCATGGCGTGGACACGGATTATCCTCTGGACAGCGAATTTATTATGGGGCCGGAATACCGCAAAATTTGCGCCCTGGGTGGCAAACTGCGCGGCCTGCTGGAAGAGGATGCTTACATTGAGCGCGGTGAGCGCCGTCAACCGGTATCCAGCTTCGAACAGGCGATTGAGTGGCTGGTGAAAGAATCCCGTCGTGGTCTGTCTGTACAGCGCTATAAAGGTCTGGGTGAGATGAACCCGGATCAGTTGTGGGAAACGACAATGGACCCAGACAGCCGTCGTATGCTGCGTGTCACCATTAAAGATGCGATCGCCGCCGACCAGCTGTTTACAACCCTGATGGGGGATGCCGTTGAACCGCGCCGCGCCTTCATCGAAGAGAACGCGTTGAAAGCCGCTAACATCGATATCTAATCGCGCCAAACGATGTAAAACCCTTCCTCGTGAAGGGTTTTTTTTTGCCAGATCATCGTGAACCGAAACGTGACGCGTTATGGTTCATGCGTGCTGATAAGCGCCGATAAACTGGTCAATGTGAGCTGAATCGCGCTAGCATTGCTGCAAACCCGACACAATGAGGATGCTATGGCTATTAAACTGATTGCAATTGATATGGATGGCACGCTGCTGAATCCGCAGCACGAGATCACCGCAGGCGTAAAATCGGCACTGAACCGCGCCCGGGAAAAAGGGGTTTCCATCGTGTTGGCGACCGGCCGACCTTATGTTGGTATTGAACGTTATTTAATGGAACTTGATCTCCATACGCCAGGTCAGTACTGCATCAGTAATAATGGCGCGCTTGTTCATCGGGCTGAAGATGGTGAAGTCGTCGCCGATGTAACGCTGGGCTTTGACGATTACATGTATGTTGAGAAGCTGGCCAGAGAACTGGGCGTGCATTTTCAGGCGTTTGATAAATCACACCTGTATACGCCAAATAAAGATATCAGCGAATTTACGATTCATGAAGCCAGCCTGACCGGCATCCCGGTACGTTATCGGGCCGTTGAAGAAATGGATCCGGCAACGCGTTTTCCAAAACTCATGATGATTGATAAACCCGCTCTGCTTGATGCGGCCATCGCCAGACTGCCTGAGCATGCGCACCAGACGTATACCATTTTGAAAAGCGCGCCCTACTATCTGGAAATTCTCGACCGTCGGGTAAACAAAGGTTATGGCGTAAAAATGCTGGCGGAGAAACTGGGTTTGCAAGCGGAAGAGGTCATGGCGATAGGCGATCAGGAAAATGATCTGGCGATGATTGAATACGCAGGGACCGGCGTCGCGATGGGCAATGCGATTGATTCTGTGAAAAAAATAGCCCAGTTTGTGACCAAAACCAATATGGAAGATGGGGTTGCGCACGCCATTGAAAAATGGGTGCTTTAATCGGTTTCTTTTATGGGTAAGATCGCGCAGTCAGGTCAGTCATCTGCACGGTTTTATCCATAACATCACTGCAACTGTCAAATAACGCGCCTGCTCACGAGTGCTTTCATGCCTGAAAAACAGATTACTTTTGCTCCTCGTCATCATCAACTGACCAACATCAACGTCTGGACGCCCGACAGCCAGTGGCTGGCCTTTGATGTGCGGCCTTCCGGCGCGTCGTTCACCGGTAAGACAATTGAACGCGTTAATGTGAATACCGGCGAAGTGGAAGTGCTGTATGAGGCAACGGCGGGCGCCCATGTTGGCGTGGTGACGGTTTGTCCCACCTTACCCGAGCGCTATGTCTGTATTCATGGGCCAGAGCATCCTGACGACAACTGGCATTATGACTTTCATCATCGCCGCGGCGTGATCATTGAAGCGGGTCAGGCCGCCAGTCTGGATGCATGCGATATCACGCCGCCCTTTACGCCAGGTGCTTTGCGCGGCGGTTCTCACGTCCATGTTTTTAGTCCGGATGGCTCGCGCCTCAGCTTCACCTATAACGATCACGTGATGCACGAGCTGGATATCAGTCTTGATCTGCGCAATGTCGGCATTGCCGTCCCGTTAAAAGCAGTGAAACCAGAAAAACAGCATCCGCGCGAATATGATGGCAGCCATTTTTGTGTAGTAGTCAGTGAAACGACAGCGCACCCACAGCCGGGCAGCGATCAAATCAATCGGGCCTATGAAGAGTGCTGGATTGGTCATCAGGGCTATGAAAAGCCGGACGGCAGCCGTCAACGCTGGGCCATCGCCTTTATTGGCGACACGCTTTCCGCAGCAGGAGACAAGCATCCCGAGGTATTTGTCGTCGATTTGCCAGAGGCACTGGAAGCCTATGCCAAACCCGGCCGCTCACCGCTGGAAGGGGACAGCCACCATCTACCTGCGCCACCAGCGGGGGTTCAACAGCGACGGTTAACCTATAGCAAGGGACTGGCGCAACAACCTCGCCACTGGTTACGTAGCTCACCCGATGGCAGCGCTATCGCCTTTTTGATGGCGGACAGCCAGCAGGTGATTCAATTATGGTGGGTATCGCCTAACGGCGGTGAACCGCGCCAGATAACGCGGCTGAACCACAGCATTCAGTCTGCATTTAGCTGGCATCCTCGTGGTGAAGCCATTGCCTTTATTTGCGACAACAGCGTGATGCTGTGTCACTGGCAAACGGGAGAGTGCGAACGCTTAACCGCCCGCACCGGGTCGGCACCGTCCGGGGATGCGGTGGTCTGGTCACCGGATGGAAAAAAGATCGCTTTTATGCGGGAAAAAGAGGGCTGGCAGCACCTGTTTACTGTGACGGTTGCATAGCGGGCATGGGCTGAGCATGCGCCAGATTCTCCTCGGTGTGGGCCAGCTTTTCACTCTGAAGCACGCGGGCACGCGGCGAATCCAGGGCTTTATCCTTGTCGCTGCGATAGTAATCCCAGGGCAGTAACAGCGTATCCATGACGGCAGAAAAAGGCAGATCAACCAGCGCCAGGGGCTTTAGCGCCCAGCTGGCCTGACTGTCCGTCAGAATGTCAGCACTGGCACGTGTGCCCGGATAGTAGCCCTGACTTGCACCGGTATGCGTCATGACGCTGGAACATCCACCGGAAGCGACTGCGCAACACATCACGCCAGCCAACGGTAACCTTTTCATCATTTTCATATGTCGTCCCTTCGATTCTGGCACCTGATTGCGTGAGCGCACCAGCGTACCCTCTCAGTCATGAAGTCCGTTCTGGTCCGGCAATTTACCCTTGAGTGTATGCCATTTCGCCAGTTTGGCGAAAAAAATCATGCATCGGGTCTTGAAAGCCTGGCGTCTGCACCCATTTTCTAAACAGGGTCGTTAAGGCTGCCGCCGAAAGGGGCAATGCGGTCCTGCACAACCTGTCCAATAGTGGAAGGTTGCCAAAACTTGCTGACATTCAGGAGTCTTTTTATGCGTAACTTTGATCTGTCTCCCCTTTATCGCTCTGCCATCGGATTTGATCGCCTGTTCAATCTGCTTGAGTCCAATCAAAATCAGAGCAACGGTGGTTATCCCCCTTACAATGTTGAACTGGTTGATGAGAATCATTACCGCATCACTATCGCGGTAGCCGGTTTTGCTCAGAGTGAACTGGATATTACGGCCCACGACAACGTGCTCATCGTGCGTGGTGCGCATCCGGAAGAGCAGACAGAACGTAAATATCTCTATCAGGGCATCGCCGAGCGTAATTTCGAGCGTAAATTCCAGCTGGCTGACCATATCGTCGTGCGCGACGCGCGCCTGGAAAATGGTCTGCTGAGCATCGATCTTGAGCGTTTGATTCCTGAAGAAGCGAAACCACGCCGGATTGAAATTTTAAAATAAAGCGGCCGTGACGGCTGAGTAAACATGAGAACGGTCACAGCATACAGGTTGTGGCCGTTTTTTTATGACCGCGACAAGCAGATTGATGCGGATGCGGCGAAGCGATCAGTGATGGCCTGATGGTAAGAAAACGAAAAGCATCAGGTCGCGTTGACAAACGCAGGGCTTCACCTGTCCCGCGCCTTCTTTTGCAGGTTCAGATCAATGCTGAATCTGTGCCAGATCTGCTTCACTCAACCCGGTCATTTTCATTACGGTTGTTCTGTCCAGGCCATGCTGCAGCATAGTGCGCGCAACCTCGCGTTTACCTTCATTACGGCCTTCATGCCGCCCGGTCTGAATACCCTTCTCAAAGCCCTTCTGCATACCTTTTTGTTCAAGCTGCTGTGCAATGGTCATAAGCGTGTCTCCGTGTTGCGGCACCCGCAGGGCCAGTTCCTGAATAAAAGCCTCGACGTCTGGGGTTTCACCCGCCTGCACAATGTAGTGCACCAACGATACAATCTGTGATGACGAAAGATAACCGGACAGCAGCACAGGGACAAGTCTGTCCATCAGATTTGCGAGATCGCGCTGATGGATGTGCTTTTGCAGCAGCGTCAGTGCCGCCATGCTGCGATGTTCCACAATCTCATCGTCAGGCATTACCGTAATATCAACCAGAGGGAAGCAAGTACTGTAGAGCCTGCGAGCCAGTGCCGGATGCGTAAAATCATCCAGCCAGCAGGTAGAATAAGGATAGGGTCTGCGTTTACCCATATAAAACAGCACCGGTATCACCAGCGGCAGCGTTTTATAGCCGGCATCCAGGTGGCGCTGCATGGCCGCGACCGCGTAGCGAAGAAGCCTGAACGCCATATGCCTGTCAGGTGAAGACTGATGTTCGATCAGGACGTACATATATCCCTCACCCGCTGTCGTTTTGAGACTATACAGCACATCACTGAAATACTGCCGGAGATCCGCTTCAACAAAAGAACCGGACGCCAGTTTTAATGTCCGTAAGTCGCAAATCGCGCGCAGATCTGCGGGAAGATGAATTTCCATGAAATCGCGGGCAATGTCAGGTTGGGTGAGAAACTGACGAAAGGTTGCATCATGCGGTGTTGGCGTTGCGTTTTTCTTCTTCATCATTGCTGGCCCGGTTGTAAAGCACACGGGCGAAAGTCGTGATGAGTGAAAAGAGTTGTGTGGTCGCCCTGGCAATGCGGATACTTCCATGCATCCGCATTGCTGTCCAGGCGGAGGTTTTATTCTGCGAGCGGGCTGCCAAAGCCAGCCCGAAAACGCGCGCATGCACAGGCATTTACGAAACGGTAGTTTCGTCGGGCACGTCAGTTTGACGAGTGGTAAGCGCTAATGTTGCGGCTGCCTGAGCCAGCGCTGACCAATCACGCCACCAAACATATTGACCAGCAGCCCGACAATGATGATTACAGCACCCACAATCTGCTGGCGTGATAAGGTTTCCCCCAGCACCAGGGCTGCCGAAACAATCCCAACAACAGGCACCAGCAGGGAAAGCGGTGCCACACGCCAGGTTTCATAACGGCTAAGCAACGTACTCCAGATGCCGTAACCCATAATGGTCGCCACAAAGGCCAGGTAAATCAGCGCCATCACCGTCTGTAGATCAATGTGCGTCAGACTGGTAATGATTGCCGACCGGCCTTCAAACAGCAGCGAACAGGCAAAGAAAGGAACGACGGGCACCAGCGCGCTCCAGACCACCAGCGACATAACCGGTACGGGATAATGCCGGGTGATGATTTTATTGGTGATATTCCCCAGCCCCCAGGAAAACGCCGCCGCCAGCATAAGCATCATAGTGGTCAGTGTTATGCCGGCGGCGCTCTGGCCAGCCATGCCGGAGGTGGCTAATAAAAAAATGCCTGAGGTGGCAATCAGCATGCCCGCAATGTGATTCCAGCGCAGCTTTTCGGCCAGAAACAGCGCCCCAAGCAGCAGCGTAAAGAACGCCTGCGCCTGTAATATCAGCGAAGCAAGGCCTGCAGGCATACCCAGTTTGATGGCCAAAAACAGAAACGCAAACTGCCCAAAACTGATGGTCATGCCGTAAAGTAAAAGCCACTTTACTGGCACAGCAGGACGGCGCACCAGTAAAAGGGCAGGAAAGGCAACCAGTGCAAAACGCAATCCCGCCAGCAAAAAGGGAGGCATGTTATGCAGACCCAGTTTTATGACAACGAAGTTCACGCCCCACGCAATCACTACACACAGGGCTAACAGCCAGTCTTTTCCCGACACCGCACTCTCCTTTTGCCCGCGCTGGCCCGCACGGCCATATGCGCATCACGTCTGTTAATAATGCAAAATGCCTTTGCGATCGGGTTAAGGCAGCGTTGCGCTTCATCAAGGCCGGCCGGATAGAGACGACGCCTTGTTGCCCGATCGGGTCTGTAGATTTAACTGTCGCGCCAGGCGATCTCCACTTCTTCAGCCAGAATCTGTATGGCGCGCTCAATGTTTTCCGCATCCGGTACATAATTCATGCGCATGCACTGGTGCGTGTGCGGCCAGTCATGCTCCAGACCCGGAAAGAAAAAGTGGCCCGGCACCATCAGCACGCCCCGAGCTTTAAGCCGCTGGTACAGCAACTCCGTACTGATCGGTAAATCCCGGAACCACAGCCAGAGAAAAATTGCCCCCTCCGGTTTATGGATCAGACAGCGTTCCGCCGATAAGTAGCGGCGAATAAGGGTGATCGTTTGCATCACCTTGTGCTGATAAAAAGGTTTAATCACTTCTTCAGACAAGCGCAGCAGATCGCCACGTTGAATCATTTCGCTGGCAATGGCCGGGCCAATACTGCCCGGTGCCAGGCTGATGATGCCGTTCATGTTACCGATCGCGGTAATCGTGCTCTCATCGGCGATGATGATCCCGCAACGTGCGCCTGGCAGACCGAGTTTGGATAAACTCATGCAGAGAATGATATTGGGGTTCCACAGCGGCCGCACATCACTAAAAATAATGCCGGGAAATGGCACACCATAAGCGTTGTCGATAAGTAACGGCACCTCATGCTGCTGCGCCAGCGCATCCAGTTGCAGAAGTTCGTCATCCGTAATGACATTGCCGGTTGGATTGGTCGGGCGCGATACGCAAATCAGCCCCACATCGTCATTCATGGGGAGATGTTCAAAATCGACGTGATACTTGAACTGCCCTTCCGGTAATAACTCTATGTTGGGCCTGGCAGAAATAAAGAGGTCTTCATCCAGACCCGCATCAGCGTAACCCAGGTACTCTGGAGCCAGAGGAAACAGCACCCGTTTTTTACTGCCGTCACTGCGCCGCCCCGCGAACAGGTTGAAGAGATAAAAAAATGCGCTCTGACTGCCGTTAGTCAGCGCGATATTTTGCGCAGTGACAGACCAACCGCACTGCTTACGTAGCATTGCCGCCAGGGCATCCAGCAGCACGGCTTTACCGCGTGGACCATCGTAATTGCATAAGGCCTCACTCAGTTTGCCCTCGTCGTGCATCTGCTGCAGCAACTGCTGAAAATAATCGTTCATTGCCGGGATCTGTGCGGGGTTCCCGCCGCCAAGCATGATCGTGCCGGGCGTACGCAGGCCTGCGCCCATGTCTTCCATCAGACGTGAGATGCCGGAATGTTGAGTAAACTTGTCGCCGAACTGAGAAAAAGCCATAGCGGTTAAAAATTTGTAATAAAGAATGGGATAACCACCATAACGCCCGCTCCCGGCGGGCGCAATGGGCAGCCGCAGGATTACTTCAGCACCTGAGGATTCACGCAGTTCTTTTCAACCTTGCCGCTCAGGGCGGCAATGAGATTTTCTACCGCGTCCTGCATCATCCCATAGCGGGTTTCGTGGGTTGCAGAGCCAATGTGCGGCAACGTAACAACATTCGGTAACGACAGCAGCGGCGAGTCAGTCGGCAGCGGCTCTTTTTCGAAAACATCCAGCCCGGCGGCGTGGATCGTGCCCTCTTGTAGCGCGGTAATCAGGGCATTTTCATCTACCACTGGCCCACGGCCCGCGTTGATCAGCACCGCACTGGGCTTCATCATCGCCAGCTGTTCTGCGCCAATTAAATGATGCGTTTCTTCGGTAAGCGGCAGGCTGATGCAAACGAAATCGCTTTCTTTGAGCAGCGTTTCCAGCTCACACCGGCGGGCTGCAAACTGCGATTCGGCCTGGTCGTGCTGACGGCGCGCATTGTAGAGAATGTTCATGCCGAATCCGAAGTGCGCACGCTGGGCCAGCGCCATACCGATGCGTCCCATACCAAGAATTCCCATCGTCTTATGGTGCACATCCATGCCAAACCGGTCCGGACCAATACTTTTTTGCCAGTTGCCAGCTTTCACCCAGGCATCCAGCTCCGGTATACGTCTTGCCGTACTGAGAACCAGCGCCATGATGGTGTCGGCCACCGTTTCCGTCAGTACCGTTGGCGTGTGCATCAGCACTATCCCTCGCTGATTCAGGGCATCCACATCAAAGTTGTCATAGCCGACAGAAACGCTGGAACAGGCGCGCAGTGCGGGCATTTTGGCCAGTAACTCGCCGTTGACTTTTCCGCCCGAACCCAGCATTCCTTCGGCCTGTTGCAGTGCGTGCGCATGTTGCTGCTGGCTTTCGGGTGATAAATCGTTGATTTCGGTGATCGTGGCATAGTCTGCGAGACGCGCACGGAGATCGTCAGGCAATTTTTTATAAAGAATGACGGCGGGTTTCATCAGATAGCTTCCTGTAAATAAATGACGGGCAACACAAAGGTCGCCCGGAGAAGATGCTAACGCTTACGCTTTCAGGCCGGTTTCGCGCCTTGTAGCGGAGGCGCCTTATTTTGTGCGGGTTTGACGATAAGCGTCAGGACCACGGACAGCAGTAGTGCGCCACCCATAAAAATATAGGAGGCCGAAGGACTGCCGGTTGCCCCGTTCAGATAACCCACAATCCAGGAGCCGATAAACGAGCCCAACGCCCCCATACTGTTGATAAGCGCCATTGCGCCGCCGGAAACATTGCGGGGCAGCATTTCCGGAATAATGGCAAAGAACGGGCCATAAGGCGCGTACATCGCGGCACCGGCGACGACTAACAAGGTATAAGACAGCCAAAAATTGCCCGAACCTACCATGTACGAACCGAGGAAGGCGAAGGCACCCACCAGCAACAGTGGCCAGACAAACAGTTTACGGTTTTGCGTTTTGTCCGATGCCCAGGACACCACCACCATCGCAATCGTGGCTGCCAGATAAGGCACAGCCGATAACCAGCCCGCTTCCACCATGCCCATTTGTGTACCGTTGCGCAAAATTGAAGGCAGCCACAGGACAAAACCGTAAACGCCAATACTCCAGGCAAAGTACTGCATACAGAGAATGATCACGTTACGATTGCGAAAGGCTTCGCCGTAGTTGCGCACCGCTTTGATGCTTTCTTGCTCTTTTTGCAGCGCGGCCTGTAGCGCGGCTTTTTCTGCATCGCTCATCCAGCGCGCTTGCGCAGGCTTATCCTGTACCATAAACCACCAGGCAATGGCCCAGATCACCGCAGGAATGCCTTCGAAGATAAACATTTCCCGCCAGCCAAACGCCTCTATCAGATACCCTGAAACCACGGACATCCACAGGACCGTGACGGGATTACCGAGAATTAAAAAGGTGTTTGCCCGCGAGCGCTCAGATTTTGTAAACCAGTTACTGATGTAAATCAGCATAGCAGGCATTACCGCAGCCTCGACAACCCCCAGCACAAAGCGAATCGCCGCCAGCACAGGGATGTTGCTGACAACGCCGGTGAGTGAAGCACAGCCGCCCCACAACAGCAGGCACCAGAAGATCAGTTTTTTTACACTGCGGCGCTCCGCATAGATCGCCCCAGGGATTTGAAAAAAGAAATACCCCAGAAAGAACAACGCACCCAGCAGGGAAGACATTCCTTTGGTAATGCCCAGATCGTCATTGATGCCAGCGGCGGATGCGAAGCTAAAATTTGCCCGATCCAGATAGGCAAGACTGTAGGTGATAAACACGATGGGCATAATGAACCACCAGCGTTTAGGCGCGATAATCTGCGTTTTCATCGGGAACTCCTCTGTTTCTGTTTGCGGGCCGGGCTACACATCACCTAACTGCTGACGCGTCGGCAAACCTTCGCTGTCACCACTCACCTGAATCGCCAGTGAACCAATTTTGTTCCCCCGGCGAATCGCCTCTACCAGTGGTTTCCCTTCCAGCAATGCACTTATGACTCCCACGGCAAACCCATCTCCGGCCCCGACCGTGTCCACAACCTGATCAACTTTGATTGCCGCCACCTGGCCCTGCTCACCCCCGGCTGTCTTATACCAGGCGCCCTCGCCGCCGGTTTTAATCACCACCGCTTTTACCCCTTTATCGAGATAAAAATCGGCAATATCCTGCGGTTGGCGATAGCCGGTTAAGATGTAACCCTCTTTTTCACCGGGCAGTACCCAGTCTGCGTATTCCGCTAACAGATTGAGCTGCTTACGCATTTCCTCTTCGCTGCGCCACAGCACCGGACGCAGATTAGGATCAAACGAAATCGTTTTACCCCGTGCCCGCATCTCTTTCGCAGCATGCCTGGTCAGCTCAAGCGAACTGTCTGATATTGCTGCCGCCACGCCGCTCAGATGCAAATGGCGTGCAGAGCCAAAATAATCGTGGTCAAAATCCTCGGGTGACAGATGACTGGCAGCGGAGCCTTTGCGGAAATATTCCACGAGCGGATCGGAACCATCATCCACTTTAGATTTAAGCTGAAAGCCCGTGGGATAGCGTGGATCGACGGTCACCTGACGATGGTCGATATTTTCTTTATCCAGCACCTGACAAATAAAACGACCAAACGCGTCCTGTCCAATACGGCTCACCCAGCCCACTTTCAGCCCGAGGCGTGCCAGACCGATGGCGACATTCAGTTCTGCACCTGCGGCGCGTTTGATAAATGTTTCTACTGCAGCCAAATCACCCGTTTCGCGGGCGACAAACATGGCCATGGCTTCGCCGATCGTGATGACATCAAGCGTACCGTTAGGATGAGTCGTCATTTTTACTCCTCAGACATTACGCAGCAGCGTCACATAATGGCGCGTAACCGCAATCAGATTGTCGCCTTCCAGCGGAAATTCAATACCGCGAGGGGCTCTCGTCGGTAGCCGATGCAACAGGTCTTGCCAGCCCGGTCCGGCATCGTCGAGCGCAATAGCGCGATAGCTTTTCCCCTGCGGCACCGCTGCTTTGACGTGCACGTAACCCACCTGGTCGGTCAACAGGACTGCAGCCTGCTCCGGGTTTTCGCCTGTCCAGTGCCAGTTCCCCATATCGAAAGTCATGCCAATCGGCAATGCCGCCTCACGGGCAGCGTTAAAAAAGCGCAGCATCGGTTGCAGTTTGCCGTGCACTGTCTGGTCATTTTCCACGGTCAGCGGCACGCCATATTCCGCAATCAGCATGCGCAGTGTTTCGCTGTACAGAGCCCCCGTAAAATTGCCCAGCGCCACCTTTAGTCTCTGCGCGTTTAGTTGGCGAGCTTCGGTAAAATAACGCGTCAGCAAAGGGTTCAGCTTGCCGTCCTCACTGAACAAGGTATCGGGTACAGAATAGCTGGCGCGCAGCCGGTGCTGATCAATGGCCAGCGCCAGCGCGGGCAGGTCATCGAAAGTCGTGTCATCGAACAATTCGCGACGGATTTCCACACCGTCCGCACCAGCCTGCTGAATGATCGGTAAGAGCGCCCTTTGTCCGCCCAGCGCAGCAATCTGTTGATGTCCATAAGCCGCCGTGACGACGATAATTTCGGGCTCCATTGCGGACTCCTGAGGGGGAAAATCGGTATTAACGTTATAAAAACGTTAAATGGAACCGGTTCCAAAGCAAAGTAGCAAAATGCGGAATTATGATCGTGCTCACGAAGCAAGCACGTAAGTGAAGGGAACAATCTGAAAATTAGCGAAGACGCTGGCTTGATCCCCGGACAATCAGCTCACCCGAGAAAACCTGCTCACAGGGAGGATGATCGTGGCCTTCGATACGCGAAATCAGGCGCTCCAGCGCATGGTAGCCAATCTGCCAGGTGGGCTGTTTAAGCGTGGTAATCCCGACACCTGCCAGCGCCGCCCACTCCAGCTCATCAAACCCCAATAAACCCATATCGCTTCCCCAGTGCAAATTTAGACGCTGAAGGGAACGGGCCACCTGTAAGGTCAGCGCACCGTTTGCCACCATAACTGCGCAACGCCTGTCTGCATGACGCTGACAGAAGCCATGCAAGACGGTATCCATCACATCGGGCTGATGCAGCGAGACTTCTGCATTTTCATGGAGGATGGCCGGATGCGCAGCCAGACGCTGGCGAAACGCCTGCAGGCGCTCACGACGGGTATTCACGCTGCCTAAGGGTTCACTCAAAAACAGCAGCGCCTCATAACCGTTATCAATTAAGTGATCGGTGGCCGTTTCTGCCGCTTCAGCATTATTCAGGCCCACCACATCACAGGGAAAATCGGGGATTTTTCGGTCAATCAGCACCATCGGCAGCAAAGATTGCTGCAGCCGGCTCAGTACCTTTTCATGCATACCTACCGCGTTAACGACAATGCCTTCAACCTGATAGCTACTCAGCAACTGCAAATAATGCTGTTCAAGATCGACTTCATTGTTGGTGTTACACATAAGCAATGTAAAGCCGCAGGCACGACAGGCCGCTTCAATGCCGCACATAACGTCCACGGAATAGGGATTGGTGATATCGGCAATGATTAACCCGATTAGCCGGGTTCGCCCCCGTTTAAGCCCGCGCGCCATCTGGCTTGGCCGATAGTTAAGATCGCTAATTGCCTGTTCAATGCGCGCTTTTAAGTCGGGAGAAAGCAGATGCTGTTCGCCGTTAAGATAACGCGAGACGCTGGTTTTCCCGGTTTTTGCCGCGCGGGCAACATCGCTAATAGTGGCGCGAGAAGGCCTGATTTTCATAGAATATTCCGCAAATTACGCATGCCGCGAGACTACCACAGGCGTCCGGCATGACAAACACGTTAGCGCTGTGCGGGCAGTTGCAGACTGGGTTGCCACAAGACCTGTAGCTGGGCCAGCGGTGCGCCGTCCAGTAACTGCATCACCATGGTCGCAAGCTTTTCGCCTCTCTCCTGCTCACTGGCCTGACGAATCGCAATAACCGGAAAATCAATGATGGCGTCAACCGGGAGTCCATCCCAGGCCATCAAAGTGATGGCATCCTTACCCTGCAGTCGTCCTGCCTGCTGAAGCGCCATTAACGCGCCTTCGGCCAGCGTACTGCTATCAGTAATAATGGCCTGAGGTTGTAGCCCTTCAGCCAGCCAGGCGGAGACTTGTTGATACCCTGCGCGGCGCGAGGGAGCAACCGCCGCAGTGGCATAAGGTGGTACGGAATCCAGGGCGTTCAGGTAGCCCTGACGGCGATCGCGAACAAACGTACAGCGTTCGTTTCCCCCGAGAAAGGCGATGCGCTGCATGCCCTGGGTCAGGCAGTGTTTTACCGCCAGCGCGGAACCTGCGGCGTTATCGACATCAAACCAGGCATGATTTTGCTGTGCATCAGTGCGCCCCAGCGAGAGAAAATTAAAGCCCTTCTGCTGTAGGCAGCGCAGGCGTTCGTCCTGCGGCAAGGTGTGCGTGATGATTAGCGCATCGACCACGCGACTGCGTAGCATACGCATCAGTGAACGCTGTCCGTCACAGGGTTTATCCGTCAGCAACAGCAGGTCGATATCATAGTGGGAAAGACGCTGGTCCAGCGCCAGTAATATCTTATTGAAATGGATATCGCTGAGGGGTGGGGCGCTCATCGGGTAGACGACGCCGACCGCGTTAGCGCGTCCGGTTTTTAAACGCCGGGCAGCTACGTTAGGACGGTAGCCACGTCGCCGGGCTTCTTCTTCCACGCGCTGACGCGTGTGTTTTGCTACATCCTCATACCCATTCAGGGCGCGACTCACGGTGGTTACGGAGAGCCCCAGGACTGACGCAATGGCTTTAAGTGACATGATGCGTTATCCATTGTTCAATTTGAACCATGCTGGCATAAAGCGTTAACTGGCACTGTGTACAGGCACCAACTGGAAACCTTACCGAGTTTATTGTCTAAAAATTGTCGAATAACTGACAGTAGCATGTCTTTCGCCCCCAGTGACAGGGGGCGAAATGATCAATTTAACGGGCTCAGCGTAATTTCAACCCGGCGGTTTTGGGCTTTGCCTGCTTCAGTACTGTTGGTCGCAATGGGGCTGTCGGGGCCGACACCCTGCGTATGCAGACGGTCAGCCGCCACGCCCTGTACGATCAAGGCGCTGGCCACGCTTTCTGCGCGCTGCTGTGACAGGCGCATATTCAATGCGCGCGACCCCGTACTATCCGTATGCCCCACCACGTTTACGGCCGTTTTCGGATACTCTTTTAGTACCATTGCGACGCCGGTCAGGGTATTGGCACCGGCTGGCTTCAGACTGCTGCTGCTGGAATCGAAGGTCACATTGTTTGGCATATTCAACACAATATTGTCGCCCTGGCGCGTCACACTGACGCCCGTACCCTTCATTTTATCGCGCAGTTTTGCTTCCTGAACATCCATGTAATACCCCACACCGCCGCCTAAGGCTGCGCCGCTGGCGGCACCGATGAGTGCCCCTTTACCCCGATCTTTCTTCGAGGATGAAAGCACGCCCACACCGGCGCCGACTAATGCACCAAGACCCGCCCCCACGCCGGATTTTCCGGCCTGCGACTCGCCGGTATAGGGATTCGTAGTACAACCGGATATCACCAGGCTACCGCTGATTAATAACGAGATGGCAATCAATTTTTTCTGCATTATGTGTCCCTTGGGTTTCTCTAATCGGGGCGCCCCGGCCCCTTACTGGCCCTGATTATGCCGCGTAAAAGTGAGGGAAATCCTGAGACAATGTCTTATTTTGTAAAGGAGCGGTGTTAAATGTTATCAGGATGGCAAAAGCAGTTGGTTTGGTGATCGTTAATCAGGCCGCAAGCTTGCATAAAGGAGTAACAAATTGTCGGACCGATGAATTTGAAACCACGCGTCTTTAATGCTTTAGAGAGTGCTATAGCCTGCGGAGAGGTGGTCGGGCTCTGTTTGTAATCCGCATAGTGGTGAACAATTGGCTGGTTATCGACGAACTGCCAGACGAAATGGGCAAAATCTTCCCCTTCCGCCTCCATCGCCAGCATCGCTCTGGCGTTGGCAATAATCGCCGCAATTTTACCCGGGTGACGAATGATGCCGCTGTTTTGCATAAGTTGGACAACGTCCTGATCGTTCATCAATGCCACCGCCTGCGGATCAAACTGGTGAAAGGCCGCGCGGTAATTCTCGCGTTTTTTCAGCACCGTAATCCAGGATAACCCGGCCTGTTGACCTTCCAGACACAGCATTTCAAACAGCGCCAGTTTATCTCTCTGCGCACGGCCCCACTCATTGTCATGGTAAGCCAGATAGAGGGGATCCTGCGTAACCCAGCCGCATCGTTGCATCATGGTATTCCTTTATAAAGCGCCAGTTTGTTGACCGATGGTAGAGGGAAACTGCCACCATTTGAACCCGCCACATGACAAAATGCGAGGCGGCTTCCATAGTCACCACCACATCCGTAAAGCATTGAAAGCGAAGGCAGCCCCACGCCAGGCGAATACAATGATAACGATAGTCATTTTCAGGTCATTCCATGCGTAACGAAGTCATTCTTATCGGCCGTGAAATCACGGTATTCCTTTTTGCCTCCCTGTTTATCACCTTCATGCTTGTCCCCCTCTATATGGATGTGGTGTGGATGGATAACGCGCTGCACGAAGCCTCTTTTACTGAAACCACACAGGAACTGTTGTTAGTTAGTCTCGCGGGCGCATTTTATATTGCCGCACGACACCGTCCCGATCAGTGCGGTGGATTAACCTTAATAGCCGGTTTTTACAGCTGTATGCTTATCCGCGAGCTGGATTTCTTCTTCGATCTTGTTCGTCACGGCAGTTGGGTGTGGTTTGCACTGGCGGCCGCACTGGCGAGTTTCGCCGTCGCCATGCGTACTCCCAGGCAGACGCTCCGTACGCTGGCGAACCTGCTGCACCATAACCGTTGGCCCGTGATGGCGACCGGACTGATGATTGTGCTGGTTTTCTCACGTCTGTTTGGCATGAACACCCTCTGGCAACACCTGATGCCCGATCATTACAACCGCGGGGTAAAAAACATGGCCGAAGAAGGGGTAGAGCTGCTGGGATACAGCCTGTGTTGGCTGGCCGGTCTGCGCTATCTGTGGCAAACCCGGCCGTGAACGCGCAAGTCTCTGTCCGCCCCACGGTTGCATAACAGGCGCTCGCCGGGGAGATCGCCGGCAACGCTTTTTCAGCGATCCCGCGCCTTAAAAAAGGTACAATATGCCCTTCTGCACCGCGACAGGTGATCCGGTGTTGGGTGTA
The DNA here is from genome assembly GCF_035191405.1 of Pantoea sp. JZ2. Taxonomy (NCBI): domain Bacteria; kingdom Pseudomonadati; phylum Pseudomonadota; class Gammaproteobacteria; order Enterobacterales; family Erwiniaceae; genus Pantoea; species Pantoea sp. JZ2. The sequence continues at coordinate 22,019 of NZ_CP045247.1, forward strand.
AGTTAACCGCAGGTCTTTTCATGTCAGTCAAAATCTTAACGTCAACGCTAATCGGTCTGGAGGCTTTCCGTCAGGACCCGCAGAGCGCCTTACAGCAGGCTGAAGACGGCATGCTGGCGGTGCTGGATAATTACACGCCAGTGATGTATGCCCTCACTCCCGCGCGTCTTGCACAGTTATTAGCCCTTGAAGCCGCCGCTCAGCAACCCAGTGATGTGGCGCTGGATGACAGTCTGTATGACGATGTTTCTGCTACGCTGCATAAACCCGTCGGCAAGTTTGCCATGTATGACGGCTGGCAGCCTGACGCCGACTTTACCCGCCAGGCAGCAATCTGGGGCGTCGCGCTCAGCGAGCCGGTGACGGCGGCAGAGCTGGCCGCCTTTGTGGCTTACTGGCAGGCCGAAGGCCGCCTTTTTCATCATGTACAGTGGCAACAGAAGCTGGCGCGTAGCCTGCAGATGAACCGCGCCGCCAATGGCGGACAGCCGCGTCGCGATATTACGCAGATCAGCAGTACTGACTACGATATTCCCGATGGTTTCCGAGGTGAGTAATGAAAACGCCCAACGATCTGTTTAACCGTCTGAAAAGAATGATGCCAGCAGGAACCCGTCCCAAATTCACCAATGGTGAAGAGTTGCTGGCCTGGAACCAGGAACAGGGGCGGTTGCGTTCAGAAGCGATTGTGCGAGAAAACCGCGCGATGAAAATGCAGCGTATCATGGGGCGTTCTGGGATTCGTGATCTGCATATTAACTGCTCATTCGACAACTACCGTGTCGAGAATGAAGGTCAGCGCAAAGCCCTGGAGCAGGCGCGCCAGTATGCTGCTAATTTTGAAGGAAACATCGCCAGTTTTGTCTTTGCAGGTCGGCCGGGCACAGGGAAAAATCATCTGGCTGCCGCCATCGGTAACGATCTGATTTTGCGTGGCAAGAGCGTGCTTATCGTGACTGTCGCGGATCTGATGTCCAGCATGAAAGGAACGTTCAGCGGCAGCAGTGATATCACCGAAGAGCGACTGATTCAGGATCTGAGCAGCGTGGATTTGCTGGTCATTGATGAGATTGGTATGCAGAGTGAATCGCGCTACGAAAAAGTGATTATTAACCAGATTGTTGACCGCCGCTCGTCATCTAAACGTCCGACGGGGATGCTCACCAATCTCGATCCCACCGGAATGAACGCCCTGTTAGGTGAACGCGTGATGGATCGTATGCGTTTAGGTAACAGCCTGTGGGTGCGCTTCGACTGGGAAAGCTATCGCAGCCGCGTCCGGGGTGACGAATACTGATGTTGCTGCCCGCTGAAGCGGGCGGTAGGGTTACTCTCCAGTTGCATTATCCTGTGGCCTGGCCCCCATTTCTGACGTAATCCCCTTATTCAGAGGACATTGCTATTTGGCAGCCCTCTCTGCCCAATGCTAAGTTTTCATTAGACATCAAACTAATAAGACTTCGTTGGCGGTGGGCGCTCCCTCGCCGCTGTGCACCTCTGGGGTAAGCCGTCATGAAAGCAACTGGCAAAGGGCCTGCATTGATGCGGCTGAATAATCAAAAGCGCGTAATGGCTCAACTGCGTCAGCTGCGCATCACATCGCGCCAGGATCTGGCGCAGGTACTGGCGCTCAGCAAAAATACCGTTTCGCAGATTATTGATGATCTGCTGGAAAACGGTTGGGTTCAGGAACTAGGTAAAGCCAGCGTTTCTTCGGCTGGCCGTCCTAAAATTCACATTACCCTGCGCCCGGAAAAGCTGGTCAGTGCCGGTATCATGGTGGAAAAAAACCTGATTCACTGGCAGATCTGCGATTATTTTTCACAAACGCTTGCCGAACAGACAATACGGACGGACACCAGTAAACCTGGCCCGATCCTGGCTGAAATCGGCGCCCTGTGCGAAAAACTGATGGAAGCCTGGCCAGGGCTGCTGGGAATTGGGCTGGGGTTTCCCGGTGTCGTCGATTCCCGGCGAGGCTGGATGCATCTGTCAACCCACCTGGGCTGGCAGAATGTTGACCTGGCCAGTGATCTGCGCAAACAAATCACCCTGCCGATTCGGATTATGAATAACGTCAGGGCCGCTGCGCTGCTGTCTGTGCAACAGCTCAATCTGCCTGCTGAAGGCGGGCATTTTTATTTGCGCATTGCGGAAGGCATTGGCGGCGCGCTGGTGCAGCATGGCGTGGTTTTCACCGGTAACAGCTGGACCGCTGGTGAAGCAGGACATCTTACCGTCCAGCCAAATGGCCCTCGCTGTAGCTGTAATCGGCAGGGTTGTCTGGAGGCGATGATCAGCAAACCTGCCATTAACCAACAGCTTGCCCAGCGTCAGCCGGGATTAACCTGGCACAGTCGTGACAGCGCACCGAATGTCGTAAATGAAGTGATGCAGTTGGCAGGCAACTATCTGGGCATCGCGCTCAGCCAAATCATGTTATTACTGAATCCTGCCACGATCATCATTGACTGTCCCTGGAGCATCAGCCCGACCTTTTGTCAGGCCGTGCTCAATCAGACACAGGCCAACAAACTGGCGTTTATTGCGGCCCATACGCAGGTACATTTTCTGCAATCGCATCTGGCCCCGGCAACCGGGCTGGCGCTGGCCATTATCGAACAGATGGAGCAGCGCCTCGAGTAACAGGCCACTGAGCGTGGCCCGGTGGCTTAGCGCTGGCGAAAATCGGGAATAACCAGATCGCCACGCATTACTGAGGAATGTAACACGCTCTGCGTCTGTTGATTCAGTGCCTTCACAATACGCGCGGCCATGGCATCCATTGAATATGAGATAGCCGGAATCGTCGGGATACCGGGCAGATCCAGCGTGCCGGCCAGACTAAAGACCATAATGTCTTTTGGCACCTGCTTATTGAACGCCTGCAACTGAGGAATCACTTTTTGTGCCTGCTGTTCATCGGCCACCAGCAATGCATTGAAATTGAGCGTGGAGGCATTGTTCAGAAGTTCCTGCAACGCCACTGAAGAAGATGACGTGTCCATAAAGACCAGATTGCGGTTAAAAGGCAGGAAATTTTTTTCCAGGGCATGTTTATAGCCCAGCAGAACCTGATCGGCAAAGCCCATGCCCTCGGGATGAATCAGAGCAATTTGACGACGATTTTGACTGATAAGAAAGTTACAGGCCGTTTCCGCTGCAAAAGCATGATCACGCTGGATACTGTTCACTTCTTCGCCGGATTCCAGACAATCCACCAGCATCACGTTTGGCTGACGCAGGTTTAACGGAAAGCGCGCGCCGATAATTAAGACGTCATCACATAACCCACAGGTCAACTCACTGAGGCAGGTCATCACGTCCGCTTTCGTGTTGGCGAAACGAAGTAACAGGTGTTTTTGATGCTGACTGAAATGTTTCTCCAGCGCATAAAGGTAACCCGTCGTCTGATTGATATTTTCCTGCGCACAAATAACACCGATACAGCCCGTAGACTGACTCAGTAGTGACTGGGCGATGACATTTGGACGATAATTCAGTTCATCCACCGCTTTTAACACCGCAGCCCGACTGGCCTCTTTCACCCCACGTGACCCACTCAACACGCGCGATACGGTGGCTTTAGACACGCCAGCCAGTCGCGATACATCGTTGATAGTAGACATCATTTTCCCCTAACAGAACCAAACGGCTCCCTGAAAACTGACCGAAACGGTGGCTTAATTTTTCGCCACAGGCAGTATAGCGTTTTCATTTTTTCATGGAAACCGATTTTCCATTTCTACTCAATAATGATTTTTACCGCTTAATTTAGTGATCTGAATCGTAATTAAACACCCGTTATCAGCCAGAGCATGATGCCTGTCACACTTTCTTTTGCGACAAATGGAAACCGGTTTCCATATCGTATCAAATCATCGCCGTAACAAGTTTTACACGTAAAGGAGCGTTCTCATGATCAGGATTATGTTGTGCTGTTCGGCAGGTATGTCCACCAGCATGCTGGTGCGCAAAATGGTAGAGGTGGCGGATCAGCGTGGCCTCGCTGTGCACATTGATGCCTGGGGCATTGCCGAGTTTGATACGCAGTTTCCAACGTATCAGGTTGTGCTGCTCGGCCCGCAAGTGAAGTACATGTTAAACACGCTTTCAGAAAAAGCTGCCACCCACGGTATTCCTGTCCGGGCTATTGATATGACGGACTACGGTATGCAACGCGGTGACAACGTGCTGGATTACGCTCTGTCGCTTATTGAAGCGACACACTAAAAGGTGTCATTTATGGGTTCGTTATATCAGTCAATGGTGACGGTGATTGAACAGGCTATTACGCCCCTCGCCGGAAAATTGGGTCAGCAAAAGTACGTTATCGCTATTCGTGATGGTTTTACGGCGGCCCTGCCGTTTATGATTATTGGCTCGTTCATGCTGGTGTTTATTTTCCCGCCCTTTTCAGCGGATACCACCAACAGCTTTGCCCGGGCCTGGCTCGACTTTTCGGTCACTTATCGCCAGCAACTGATGCTGCCGTTTAATCTCAGCATGGGCGTCATGACCTTCTTTATCTCAGTCGGCATCGGTGCCAGTCTGGGCCGACAGTTCAACCTTGATCCCATCATGTCAGGTTTACTGGCTTTTATGGCCTTTTTACTGGTGGCAGCGCCCTATGCTGATGAAAAGATCTCTACGCAGTACCTGTCCGGTCAGGGAATTTTTACGGCCCTGATTACCGCGATTTATGCCACCCGTGTTTATGCCTGGCTCAAACAGCATAACGTCACGATTCGCCTGCCCAAAGAAGTCCCCACTGGCGTCGCCCGTTCTTTTGAGATTTTAATTCCGGTATTGGTGATCATTGGCACCCTGCATCCGCTTAATCTGTTTATTGAAGCCAAAACGGGCATGATTATTCCTCAGGCGATTATGCATCTGCTGGAACCGCTGGTATCCGCCTCGGATTCCCTGCCAGCCATCTTGCTGTCGGTGCTGCTGTGCCAGATTTTTTGGTTCGCCGGTATCCATGGCGCACTCATCGTCACCGGCATCATGAATCCCTTCTGGATGGCTAATCTCTCCGCCAATCAGGCCGCTCTGGCAGCCGGTGCGGCGCTGCCCCATGTCTATCTGCAGGGCTTTTGGGATCACTATCTGCTTATCGGCGGCGTCGGTTCCACTTTGCCGCTGGCCTTTTTACTGCTGCGCAGCCGGGTGCTGCATCTGCGTACCATCGGCAAAATGGGCGTGGTTCCCAGCTTCTTTAATATCAATGAGCCGATCTTATTTGGTGCGCCCATCATCATGAATCCCCTGCTGTTTATTCCCTTCGTCTGCGTCCCGATGATTAATGCCGTTCTGGCTTATACCGCCACAAAGCTGGGCTGGGTTGCGCAGGTCGTTTCGCTGACGCCCTGGACGACGCCCGCGCCGATTGGTGCTTCCTGGGCGGCCAACTGGGCGCTCAGTCCACTGGTCATGTGCCTGATCTGCATGGTGATGTCGGCACTGATGTACTTACCTTTTCTGCGCGCTTACGAACGCAGCCTGATCAAAGCAGAAGAGAAAAAAATTCAGGATACCGTGCCCGCAGGCAATACCGTGCACGGTCATCCCCAGGCTTAAGGAGTCAGTCACATGCACTACCGTTTTCCCGACAATTTCTGGTGGGGCAGCGCCAGCTCGGCGTTGCAAACCGAAGGCTGTAGCCTTCAGGGCGGTAAAAGCGCCACCACCTGGGATCACTGGTTCGCACACCAGCCGCATCGTTTCCATCACGGTATTGGCCCGGCCGATACCTCCGGCTTTTATCAACACTGGCGGCAGGATATCGCGCTGCTAAAAGCGTTAAAGCACAACAGCTTTCGCACCTCGCTGAGCTGGGCGCGGCTCATGCCGGACGGAGCGGATGAGATCAATCCCGAGGCCGTCGATTTCTATCACCGGGTCATTGATGAATTACTGGCGCAGGGGATTACGCCGTTTATCACACTGTTTCATTTCGATATGCCGCTGGCCCTGCAGGAGAAAGGGGGCTGGGAAAACCGCGAAGTGGTGCAGGCGTTTGGCCGCTACGCGCAGCGCTGTTTCACGCTGTTCGGTCACAAAGTGAAGCACTGGTTTACTTTTAATGAGCCCATTGTGCCGGTTGAAGGCGGCTATCTGTATGATTTTCATTATCCCAACGTGGTGGATTTTAAACGCGCCGCTACCGTGGCCTTTCATACCGTACTGGCACATTCCCTGGCGGTACGAGCCTGGCGTAACGGCGGCTATGATGGCGAAATAGGCGTGGTACTGAATCTCACACCGTCCTATCCGCGCTCAACGAATCCGGCAGATGTCAACGCAGCACAGCATGCCGATCTGCTGTTTAACCGCAGCTTTCTCGATCCGGTTCTCAAGGGCGAATATCCGTCTGCGCTGCTGGACTTATTAAAACAGCATGACCAGTTGCCACACTGCCTGCCTGGCGACAGCGCCTTGCTTGCCGACGGCATCATCGACCTGCTGGGTGTCAATTATTATCAACCGCGCCGGGTGAAGTGCCGGGACAGCGCCGTCAACCCTGACGCACCGTTTATGCCGGAGGCATTATTCGATCATTACGACATGCCTGGCCGACAAATGAACCCATACCGCGGATGGGAAATCTATGCGCCGGGTATTTACGATATTCTGATCAACCTGCGCGATAATTACGGCAACCCTCGCTGCTTTATTTCTGAAAATGGAATGGGCGTCGAAAATGAACAGCGTTTTATTCAAGACGGTAAAGTTCAGGATGATTACCGTATCGAATTTGTTTCCGAACATCTTAAATGGCTGCATAAAGGCATTCGCGAGGGCTGTCATTGTCTGGGTTACCATATGTGGACCTTTATCGACAACTGGTCCTGGCTGAATGGCTATAAAAATCGCTATGGCTTAGTGCAGCTCGATCTGGAAACACAACAACGTACGATAAAAAAGAGCGGAAACTGGTTTGCTAACGTTGCCGAAAATAACGGTTTTGACTGAGAGCGATAATAATGATTGAACTTGAAGACGCTGTAATGACGATTATCGTCAATTCAGGACACGCCCGCAGCCTGTGCTTTGAAGCCCTGCAGGCGGCGCGGCAAGGCGAGTTTGAGGAGGCCCATGCGCGCCTCAAAGAGGCCGACGACTATTCCCGCAAGGCCCATCAGATGCAAACCCGGTTAATTGAACAGGATGCTGGCGAGGCCCGACAGCCGATGACGTTAATTATGGTCCATGCTCAGGATCATTTAATGACGTCGCTATTAGCCCGTGAATTATCAGAAGAAATAATTCATCTCTATCAACGGTAATTTGATCGCTTAATACAGGAGAACGCCTGACAAAAAACATCCCTCTGGAAAGAAAACATACTCTACAAATCAACTTGTTTTGGTGACAGTCAATAAGTCGAAACGGGCGGGTTATTATCTGAAAACAACAGCACGCGTCTTTCGGGTTAATTCGTGTTAACCCGAAGGATGAGGTGTAAACGAGATAACCATGAACATGATAAAAACATTTTCACTTCCTCTGGCGGTGAGCGCCGCGCTGTGCCCGATTGCCGGCCTCGCACAGGAATTCACGCAGGAACAAATCGACGCTATCGTCGCCAAAGCCGTCGATAAAGCTTTAGCAGAGCGTCAGGCTAAGATGGATGCCGCCGTCGCGAAAAAAACGGATGTGATAACAGAACCGCAGAGTCCTGCACAGTCACCGGATATGGCCATTCCTTTTGGCGTGAAGTTTAGCGGCTACGCCCGTTATGGCGCGCATTACCAAAGTGGTGACCAAAAGTATGTCAATGTTGATGGCTCTTACAACGGCGCCTCCGGTATTGGTCGCCTGGGGAACGAAGGTAACGGCGGCGAATTCCAGCTCTCTAAAGCGTTTAAAAGCACGAACGGTGCCATCTGGGACGTGAACGTGATGATCGATCACTGGGGCGATGAAGTGAACCTGAAAAAAGCTTACGCTGGCGTGACCAACGTGCTGGCCTCGAATCCTAATGCCTATCTTTGGGCCGGACGGGACTTTCATCAGCGCCCGCAACAGAACATCAATGACTATTTCTGGATGAATCACGATGGTCAGGGCGCGGGCGTAAAAGACTTTGACGTAGGCGGGATAAAATTTGACCTTGCTGCCGTCGCGGCGGTGGAATCCTGTAATCCTGAAGTGCTTAGCGATGAATCCAATCCGTCACGCATTACCTGTACGGGCGGATCGGGCACCGGCGATAAAGGAAACTATGCCGCCACATCTAAAATCCACGGCATGAAACTGGGGCCGCTGGATCTGGAGATGTATGCCAATTACGGTTTCGACTCTAAGGCCGTGGAAAGCGAGGATCGCCTCAACGCCTGGCAGGGTGCGTTTGTCGTAAGCCACACCACCGATCATGGCGTCAATAAAGTGATTGCACGCTACTCAGACAATGCGGATAACAGCGTTTACAGCAAAACCCATGGCCTCAGCACGCTTTACACCAGCTTTGAAGGTAAGCACCTGTTTACTCAGCAGGCGCAGGTGGAGTATCTGCTGGCCTATCACGATTATGACAACAGTCGACTGAAAAGCGACAACCGGAAAAACTACGCTGCCATTGTGCGCCCGATGTATTTCTGGAATGACGTGCACTCCACCTGGCTCGAAGCCGGTTATCAACGGGTCAACTATGATGAAGGCGGTAGCAACAACGGCTGGAAGCTGACGCTGTCGCAGAATATCGCTATCGCGATGGGCCCGGAGTTCCGTCCCATGCTGCGCTTCTATGTGACGGGCGGCAAGGTCGATGATGCACGCACCGCACGCGTGAATGGCCGGGAAAACGATATTCTGGACGACTTCAATCTGGGTGCGATGTGGGAAGCCTGGTTTTAAGACGAAACACGGGTCGTCTACGGCCAGTGTGAGGCGGTGTCCGGATTTACCTGCAACGATAAGCAACCCTCGCCCCTCGGGCATTTCTGCCGTATGCCCGATTGGGTGGTAAGCTGTACGAAGGGCGCGCTATACCGCCTTGCCGTGGCAACGCGACATTCACCTCAGCGACCTGATAAGGAAAAGCACCATGTCGGCAATCGGTAATACATTTCATCACATCGGTATTGTGGTTCAGGATATTGAAGCCAGTGAAGCCTGGTATAGCCAAATGCTGGGATTTACGCGTCTGTATGATTATGGCTGGCCGGGCGTACAGGTTGTTTTTATTGCGCGGGGCAATGTGAAACTGGAGCTGTTTCAACATGCGCAGGCCACCCCGATGGATCCACAGCGGCAACGCGCAGAAACCAATCTGAAAATCGGCGGTATCAACCATTTCGCGCTTCAGGTCGACGATCTCGATGAGGCGGTTGCGGAACTGCAGGCAAAAGGTGTCGAGATCGTTTCCCCGCCCCGTGCCGTACCCAACGGCGATGGCGATCGTTTCGCTTTCATTCATGATAACGAGAAGATGCTCGTCGAGCTTTTTCAGCCCGGCCGCTAATCCGCCTCCTGTCTGGAATGATTTCACTCGCGACGGGGCGAACGCGCGCGTCGCCTGATAGAACCTGACAAAGGCTTTACGCTACCCCTTTTCCTTTAAATACCCATATGAACCCTGTCACAAAACGCGCATTCGGTTTTTCGGGCTGGTTAAACGTCCACCCGCCCGGCAAACTTGTTAAAGCCTTGTTGCACATAGCCCAATGTAATTGTTAACGGCCATTAATGCGCATAGCGCATCAGTCGATGAGTTTATTGCGCTTATTTACTTTATTTTCCTGATCCAGTCTTCAGCAACAGGCGCAGCAAAAAGCGTCAATGATAAACTGGAGATACCGATGCATTCCTCGACTTCACCTATGACCACTCGCGCCAGAATCGGCGCAATCTTGCGCGTTACCTCGGGCAACTTTCTGGAACAGTTTGACTTCTTTCTGTTTGGTTTTTATGCCACCTACATCGCGCATACTTTCTTTCCGGCGAGCAGTGAGTTCGCCTCACTGATGATGACCTTTGCCGTCTTCGGCGCAGGTTTCCTGATGCGCCCGATCGGCGCCGTGGTGCTGGGCGCTTATATTGATAAAGTCGGCAGACGCAAAGGATTGATCGTAACCCTGTCCATTATGGCTACGGGCACCTTTCTGATTGTATTAATTCCGTCTTATCAGAGCATTGGCCTTTGGGCCCCGATGCTGGTGCTTATCGGTCGCCTGTTGCAGGGCTTCTCTGCCGGTGCCGAACTGGGCGGCGTGTCGGTTTACCTGGCCGAAATCGCTACGCCAGGCCGTAAAGGCTTCTATACCAGTTGGCAGTCGGGCAGCCAGCAGGTCGCCATTATGGTTGCCGCTGCCATGGGCTTTGCCCTGAATGCCGCCCTGGAAGAGAGCGCGATTCGTGAATGGGGCTGGCGTATTCCGTTCCTGTTTGGCTGCCTGATTGTGCCTTTCATTTTCTTTCTGCGTCGTAAGCTGGAAGAAACGCAGGAATTTAATGCTCGCCGTAAGCATCTGGCGATGCGCGAGGTCTTTAAAACCCTGTTAGCTAACTGGCAGGTAGTGGTTGCGGGCATGTTGATGGTGGCGATGACCACAACAGCGTTCTATCTGATTACCGTTTATGCCCCCACCTTCGGCAAGAAGGTGCTGATGCTCAGTGCGTCTGACAGCCTGCTGGTTACGCTGCTGGTGGCCATTTCCAATTTCCTCTGGCTGCCGGTCGGGGGTGCCCTGTCTGACCGCTTTGGACGTAAACCGGTTCTGATTGCCATGACGTTGCTGGCCCTGGCAACGGCTTATCCGGCCCTGACGCTGCTGGCCGAAGCCCCGAGTTTTATGATGATGCTGACCGTACTGCTGTGGCTGTCATTTATCTACGGCCTGTATAACGGTGCGATGATTCCTGCCCTGACCGAGATTATGCCAACCGAAGTTCGGGTGGCGGGCTTTTCACTCGCTTACAGCCTCGCAACGGCTGTCTTTGGCGGATTTACCCCGGTGATTTCAACCGCATTGATAGAGTACACCGGCGATAAAGCGTCACCCGGTTACTGGATGAGCTTTGCTGCCGTCTGTGCCCTACTGGCGACGCTGTATCTTTACCGCCGCAGCGCTGTCAATTTACAACCCGCCGTTAAACATTAAGTCAGGGACTCCATTATGAAACGACTATACCGATCACTCCTTGCCACCCTCGTGCTTTCAACCGTCAGCACGACGGTACTGGCAAAGGACGTGACCGTGATGATCTCTGGTGGCTTTAAAGCCGCCCTGGAGAAACTCACGCCTCAGTTTGAAGCCCAAAGCGGTGACAAAATTATCCTGGTATCCGGCCCTTCAATGGGTAAAACCCCGCAGGCAATCCCTAACCGCCTGGCACGTGGTGAAAAGGCCGATGCGGTCATTATGGTGGGCAATGCGCTGACTCAGCTGGAAAAAGACAAGTGGATAAAACCCGGCTCACGCGTGGAGCTGGCTGACTCGCCGATTGGTATTGTCGTGAAGCAAGGCGACGCTAAGCCCGCAATTAAGACGGATGACGAATTACGTCAAACCTTACTGAGCGCGAAGTCTATTGCGTATTCCGATAGCGCCAGCGGTCAGTATGTCAGCAGCGAGTTGTTTAAGAAGTTAGGCATTGAAGACAAAGTCAAAGACAAAGCACATCAGGTCGAACGTATTCCTGTCGCCTCGGAAGTGGCAAAAGGCCACTATGCACTGGGACTGCAGCAGGTCAGCGAACTGCTGCCCGTCAAGGGCGTGACTTTTGTTGGCGAGTTGCCTGACGATGTCCAGTACATTACCCGCTTCGCGGGCGCTGTCCCGGCGAAAGCCGTGCATCCGGAAGCAGGTAAAGCGCTACTTGATTTCCTGGCCTCAGCCCAGGCGCAGGCGGTCGTTCACGCAACCGGTTTGCACTCGGTGAAAACGCAGCAGCCTGTTACGCAGCGTGATACTGTTCAGTAATGAGCTTTTCCAGTTCTGCTGCAATATACGACTGAATACGTCCGCTGCGTCTGAGCAGCCCTACAGTACGTTTCACCACCGGATCGGTGAGGGGTAACTGCACCAGCACCGAATGACCGGATGACGGCATCGACATGGCGGGCACGGCAGCAATGCCGATTCCCGCTTCAACCATACCGAGCATCGTGGTCACATGTCGGGTTTCACAGATACTGGGACGCGCCGGAACAACATGACCCAGGGCAGAGTCCAGCAGGTTGCGATTACCCGACGTCTTATCCAGCCCCACATAATCCTGCTGATAAAATTCCTGCCATGTCAGTCCTTTACGGCTGGCAAGCGGATGGTCGTGTCGGCAGGCGACAACATAAACATCCTCAACCAGGGGTAAAAATTCGGTGCCAGGTGGTGGATTGCCGGAGAAGCAAATGCCAAAATCTGCCTGACCACTGGTTACCGCCTCGATCACGTTGCCTGCGCTGCTATCAATGATTTTGACGCGTACGCGAGGATAGCGGGCCTGAAAGCGGCGAATGACATCCGGCATAAAATAGTAGGCCGCAGAGGGCACCGTCGCCACCGTCACCAGTCCGGTCCGATCCTGGCTGACTTTACTGATATCGGCCATAACCTCTTCAAAATTAGCGAGCAGCTGCTCCGAACGTGCGGCAAATGTCTGACCATAAAGCGTAAGCGTAACCCGGCGCGTGGTTCTGTCGAACAGCTTAATCCCCAGTGCCGTTTCCAGCTTTTCAATCCTGCGGCTCAGGGCCGACTGGGACAGGCAAATGGACTCCGCTGCAATGCGGAAATTGCCATATTCGACCAGGGCGCGAAACGCGTACAGATCGTTAAGATCGAAATTAACCGGCATGGCGACAGACATTCCCGTGATGTTGAAAAGGCTGGAACCATAGTGCCTTATCGCTTAACAGCAAACAAAGTGAAATATGCGCGAAACGGCGGGTGTTAAGCGGGGAAACCGGTCACCCGTGAAGGCAGGCGACCGGGAAAAATACTCAGACAGGATGCGGCGTGGATGAACGGGAAACGTTTCTGACCGCTTCCTCGACGCGCTCAGAATTGCTCTGAATACTGGCGATTACCTCACCCGCCTGACGCATAAGATTAACTCCACGCGCCGTGTTTTTCAGGTTATTTTCGATGTCTTCCAGCACCTTTTTCGCCAGCTGATTATTACTGGACACCACGCGTCCTATTTCTTCTGTCGCTTCGTTAATACGTGCCGCCAGCGTGCGTACCTCGGCGGCTACGATGGCAAAACTGCGCCCCGACGTGCCGGCGCGGGCAGCCTCAATGGCTGCATTCAGCGCAATAAAGCGCGTCTGCTCGGCGATATTGCGAATGGAATGCACCATATCGGCAATCCGGTCAGACTGGCCGTTCAGGCCAAAGACATCCGCCGAAACGCTGTTCATCTCATTGGCGATTTCCGCCATCGTTCTGACGCTGTCTTCGATGACATCGGCACCCGTTACCGAGCTTTCACGTGTCTGTTGCGCCATCTTCCATGCGTGCTGAGCGGCTTCGTTTTCCTGCTGGTTTTGCAACACCTGCTCCGTCACATCCGTCGCGAATTTCACGATCTTATATAACCGGCCTTCGGTATCAAAAACCGGGTTATAGGTTGCACGCAGCCAGATGGTTTTACCCTGGCGGTTAAGGCGCGGATACTGGCCGGAAAAAAATTCGCCCTGGTTCAGGCGTTGCCAGAACTGCTGATATTCCTGGCTGTTACGCAGTTCCTCAGAGCAAAACATACGGTGATGCCGCCCGAGGATCTCATCGGCTTTGTAGCCGGTCGCTTTCAGGAAGTTTTCATTCACCTCCAGTACTTCCCCGGCCTTATTAAATGCAATGACGGCCATTGAGCGGCTGATCGCCTGTACCATGGCATCCTGCTGCTGCGCTTCGCTGATACGCTCGGAAATATCAGCCGCCAGCTTGATGACCTTAATCACCCGACCCTGCCGATCTTTTACTGGCACATAGCTGGCTTCCAGCCAGACGGGATGATTATCTTTGCCCAAACGCAGGTATTTACCGCTGAAGCTCTTGCCGCTGGCCAGCCGTAGCCAGAACTGGCGATACTCGGCTGAGTTGACCAGCGAGGGCGAGCAAAACATGCTGTGATGACGACCCACGATTTCTTTTATCTCATAGCCCATCTTGTTGAGAAAAAGATCATTTGCCCGAAGGATCGTGCCTTCTGGCGTAAACTCGATGATCGGAATGGCATCATTCAGTGCTTTGAGCGAATCGGCGGCGTGTTTATGCTGGTGTTTTGAGAAAAGGGAAAATAATTTTTTTAGAATTGTCATTTTTATACTGCCATGTTGAGTGGTCTGGAGAGTTTATCGGCAGAAGAAAGAGCAGGCTTGAGACAATGGAGAATAAACAGGCAACAGATTGTGACCGGGCTAATAACGTTAATTAAAGGATGAATACAACGCCCTTTATTTTTTTGGCCGCGTTAAAACGTAATGACTGACATTAAGTGGAAAATTATTTGCACACCGGGTTTACGTCACTGTCGACATAAACCGTCCTTTTCACGCTCTGCAGCGACCAAAAAAAAGCTGCCATCAGGCAGCTCTTTGCGCATCTTTCAACACGACGCGGTTATTTATACAGCTCGGCGGTCATGTGGACACGGTCGTTCGTGTTGGCTTCGATGATTCTGTACTGCGCACCCTGCTGTTCAGCCTGGGCTGCAATTTTCGCTTCGGTACCATCAAGGGTGGAACCAGTTGCGGTGACAGTTTGCGCAAAAGCAGAGGCTGACATCAGTGAAAGCGCAGCAACGGCAGCAAGGGAAAGTGTTTTCATGGTTTTCATAATCCGGTTCCTTATCATGTAAGCGGGAAAGCAGTGTGCTTTCGATGGGAGTAATGATAACCATAGTTATTAATACAAAGTTAACAATAAGTGCCGCAATTGTGATCCTGCTATCTATCACGCTGATAGCTAAAACCTCATGCCGACGTTGCGGAATTGACATATAACGTTTTTGGTAAGGGTGACTGAGGCAGGAAAAGCATAGGCTCAGCGCGAGCTGCAGCTATATTTCACGTTTTGCTATGCCAGGGATTAAGGATATCTCACCTGTCTGGCAGATCTTATCTGCGCACTAAGGGCGGTTAACTGCGAAGGTTGTGCGCTTTTAAGCGCACACATCTTGATGACTGCTGCCAGACGACAAACAGGATAATGCTTTACTGCTTGCGCACGTTAGTACGTAGCGCGCCTTTTTCCCCTGTTGGTTTCTTACGTGTTAACCCATGGCTTAGATTCCAGAGAGCGGATGGGTTTGTTTGTCACGGCTTTCGGCTTTCGGCTTTCGGCTTTCGGCTTTCGGCTTTCGGCTTTCGGCTTTCGGCTTTCGGCTTTCGGCTTTCGGCTTTCGGCTTTCGGCTTTCCAGGTAAGCAAAGCGCACTAAAATTTGCCAGTAATCCTGAAAAATCATGCCTTTTCGCCCTCCTCCGCTCTTTTCTTTAACTACCTGTTTTTTCCTGTGGCAAAAGCGACTGGAATATTACGCGTTAATGTGCGTCTTTTCATCGGGGTGATATAGTCTGCTGAGAGGCTTTATCAGCGCCATCTGCGCGCTGATATTTTGTGGAGGAGAGCTTTAATGGCGCTGTACGCTCTGGACTGGTTTAGTCGCAATGGTATGGAGTGCTCGCGCGTTAAAGCGCATAACGCAACCTTTCCAAAACACACGCACGATGAATATGTGCTTAGCGCCAACCTGTCGGGCATTGAGGAAATCACACTTAATGGCCAGACACTGCAGGTCAATGCGGGCCAGATCACTCTGTATAATCCGGCCAGCATCCAGTCTTCACGTTTCGATCAGCACGGCGCTGAATTCCTCAGCATCCATATTCCGCAGACGCTATTAAAAACATTCAATCTCAGCCAAAATCTCAGCAGTCACTGTGAGGCACCCGTTTTAACTGAAGGCGTTTTCACGCATCAGGGGTTATTTAACGCTATATGTCGCTATGCCCAACTGACACAACACCATGACAGCGAAGAGGAAGAGCAGGCACTTTTGCTGTTGTGCGCAGAACTGTTCTCTGAGAAAGTCACGCGAGATGCCGTGGTCGATAAAGACCTGGACCGCATCATTGCTTTTATGCGCCAGCATGTGAACATGAAGCTTACGCTGAATGCATTGGTGCAGGTAGCGGAAATAAGCAAATACGCGCTGGTGAGGCGTTTTACTGCTTATACCGGGCTTCCACCTTTGCAGTATCACATGCAGCTTCGCCTGTGTGCAGCGCGGGCGCTTCTGCGACAGAATCAGCATCCTCTGGACGCCGCGCATCGCCTGGGATTTTACGATCAAAGCCATTTTATCAATGCGTTTCGCAAAGTAATGGGCACCACGCCCAAACACTATGCTTCACAGGTAGGTTCAGGAAAGCAAAAATTCTTTATAACCTGAAACGATGACGTAAAAAGCAAAACAGGCAAAGATAAGGGCAGAAAGCATGTAGGAATATCTCAACAACTTTTGTCCTAATAGCCTGCCGCCCACGCTGCCAACCAGACAGAGCACACCCGTCCATATCACCCCGGCCAGAAAAAAACCGCTCAGAAATAGCGTGGTTCCGGTAAGGTTTTGCTCCCCGAAACGGGAAATGAGCGCGCCACCCACCGTCGCAAACCACAGAATGGCGGTGGGTGAGGACAGGGCCAGTACAATTCCGCGACGGAACTCACGGAACAGCGACAGCCTGACAGTCACCTGTGATGTGTCGATATCGTTAACTGTACTGAAGGCAGCCATCAGCATTTTAACGGTGAACCCTGTCAGCAGAAGCCCTCCAACCGACCAGATTATCCATCGCACTATCTCGAATTGCAGCAACACCGCCATGCCCGCCAGCGCCAGCACGGCATAAAAAAGATCGCCTATACAGGTGCCGATGCCCAGCGAAAATCCCTGAAAATATCCCCGCTGCATTGCCAGCGTAATCATTGCGATGTTGGCAATGCCGATATCCAGACACAGTGACAGACTTAAGAAAAACCCCGTCGAAAAGGACATCATCGCACTGCACTCCTGCACGAAAGAACCTCGCGCTGCGCCACCTGATATGTGCCTGTAAATTCTGTAAAAAGAGCCCATTCTGGAGAGCGAAGCGTAAACTGAAGCGGCGTCATCGAGTTCCCTGCCTGACCGTGAGTGATACCTTATTTCATTCTTTTACTCAGCTCAGGTATTGGAAAAAATTGCAGCGAAGGGATGAAGGGAAATTCAGCCGACGGGGAAAGGGAATAAAGCGGGCGGTACGACATGATCCGCCCGGGGAACCTGGAGCAGAATAATCAGGCGGTGGTGTTAATGTTCCGCCCTACAGCCGGGTTCGCGGGAAGGGCAGTAACGCCTTCCACCAGTGTAGTGATGGTATCTGCCTGTTGGTTCAGGGTTTTCTTTAACAGCGTCGCATTGGCTTCACCACGTGCCTGCCATTGATCTAACCCTGCAGACAGCGTTGTGAGTTGCTGAATATCCATGCAGTTGCTCCTTATGTTGACTGAGCCCCAAACGGGGGTCACATAATACTGGCGACGGATTTCGCCAGTGGCGCATAAAGTATCGGCTCTGAGTATTAAAACTTTAGTGCCAGTTAAATATTGGAAAAATTTATTAATCCAGAAGAATCACACGATACACGACTTATTCGTAACAACATACTCCAGCCTCCAGGGTAATACTTACAATTTTTTTAGGATTTTTAAATTTCATAATTGTTTAACTTGTTTAACAACGCCACTCTATTTTATTCTGGCCCTGCTCTTAGGAGTTCCTTAACAAAAAACAGGATGATAAAAATGAAAAAAAGCATTTTTGTAATGATGATGATGGCAGGGGCTTCAGCAAGTGTTCATGCTGAGAAAACATCTTATACACCCGATTTATCAGCTGATAGTTTCAGTGTATCTGCTTCAACAGGTATGCTGGGCGGTAAATCAGGAGAACTTGTTTACGACCCTGATACTGGACGGAAAATCAGTCAGCTTGACTGGAAGATAAAAAACGTTGCCATTCTGAAAGGTGACATTTCATGGGATGCCTACCCATTTCTGACGCTTAACGCGCGTGGGTGGACTTCTCTGGCCAGTGGTTCCGGCCATCTGGATGATTATGACTGGCAGGATAGCAATCAAGGTAACTGGACCGATCATTCCTCGCATCCTTATACGCGTATGAACTACGCAAATGAATACGATCTCAATCTGAAAGGCTGGTTCCTGCAGGGAGATAACTACCGAGTAGGCGCTGTAGCAGGCTATCAGGAAACCCGATTCAGCTGGACTGCAATTGGCGGTTCTTTCAATTACGACAATGGTACGCTGGTAGGAGATTTCCCCAGAGATCAAACAGGTATCGGTTACAGTCAGCGTTTTTCAATGCCATATGTAGGATTGACAGGACGCTATCGCATCAATGATTTCGAATTTGGTGCTTTACTTAAATTCAGCGACTGGGTGAATGCTCACGATAATGACGAGCACTATGTGCGCCAGTTAACCTTCCGCGAAAAAACATCCAGTTCACGCTACTACGGTGCATCTGTTGATGCCGGTTATTACGTTACACCTAACGCAAAAGTCTTCGCTGAATTTACTTACAGTAAATACGAAGAAGGTAAAGGTGGCACACAAATTTTTGATAATGTAAGTGGCCAGTCCGGGAATATTGATGGTGACGCAGCAGGCATAGCAAACCACAATTATACGGTTACAGCAGGATTGCAATATCGCTTTTAATTAGACGTTAATAATTAAGGCGAAACATAGTTTCGCCTTTAAATTTAAATATTCCCAGAAAGTTATTCTGATTTGGTAATAACAACTGCTATATATGATTGCAGTTTCAAACAAACCGCGGCACAAAACTCACCGGAAAATTCAGCGAATTCGCGATAAAACACGCATCGTGAGCATGGTGGTGCAGCGCTTCTGCGCGCGCAGCGTCTGCCGGATCGCGCAATGTGACCAACGGCTTCAACGTGATTTGCGTGAAATGCCCCCGCTCACCCTCGACCATTGTGCCCTCCGCCGCATCCTCATAAGCCTCGACGATGATACCAGCATCAGCGCACAGATGCAGATACCATAATTTATGGCAGGCGGACGCCGAGGCCAGCAACAGTTCTTCGGGATTCCAGCGCGTGGCATCGCCCCGAAAGGCCGGATCGGCACTCAGTGCGATGGTCGCTTTCCCCTCAGCGGCAAGCTCACCATTGCGATCGTACGCGGTGTAGGAATCTGTACCGCTGCCACGGTTACCGGTCCAGCGAATGTGAATATGGTAATGATGTTCCCGATTAGCCATCTTGCATCCTTTTAAAGGCTGAAGGTGATTCTGGAGACAGTGCCCATCGTGATTTCAGGCCTGTAGCCCAGCGGATTGATGCTCAGAGCCTGATGTTATAACGGACAATATCATCCACCTGTGCCAGCTTATCGTACAATCTGCGGGCAGGATTGTTTTCATTTGTCACCCAATATACTTTCGCCCAACCCAGTTCACGGGCTTCATCGCAGACTGCTACGATTAGGGCTTTTCCCGCACCTACGCCGCGCTTGTTTTCCTTAACAAAGAGATCTTCCAGATAGCATACGGGCTGGGTGACCCAGGTCCCTTCGTGTATCACGCATATCGCGAAACCGATCACGCTGCCGTTGTGTTCGGCGAGTCGACATATGAGCGCGGAGTCAGGTGAATGGATTCTCTGCCAGGTAGATAGCGTGACGCTCTCATCCAGGTGATGACCATAAAACAGCAGGTAATCTTTCCAGAGCCCCAGCCAGGCTGCGTAATCATCCGGCAGGGCATTACGAACGTTAAGCATTGACGTTCCTTTTAGTCAATGGGCCAGATAACTCGCCGCTGTAATGCCATGACGACGCTACACATCGCGGATACGAAAACAGCGACTGACGGCTTGTTGGAGCCTGCTCAATCAGTAAAGCAGCTGTCTCCCTCAGAAGCTATCTTAATTCGATGGAGTCTGTAAAATCGTGGCTGATGACCATAATAACGATGACAGCGCAGGCGCATTCAACCAGGGTATTACGAATGGCTGTGGAATTTTGCGATTCCTACTTAAGCGAGGCAGCGGCCCAGCCCTTTCTCAAAGAAAACCATAATATAAAGAAGTATATTTTCGACAGTCTGTCAGAAAAGCACTGAACTACACAGTCCCTCAAAAAAAGGGTGACCATGGATCATGGTGATTGTTAAACAGAGTGACAGCAAGCTCTGCCACACTGTTTAACAGAACATAACCTCAGAAAATTTTGAATAATTAATTATATAAATCAACGAATTAAATCTTTTATAGCTACTTTAATATGCCTTACGGTGTTACTCAGTTGAATATATTCATTCTGACATTCTCGTCTTGTCTTTCAGAGAAAATATAAGTGGAAAGCCAGCCCAGGACATTCGGACCGGCTTCCTTATAGATGATGGCGACAGGTCATCGGTTCATTCATGTACTCACAGAAATGCCAACGTCGCCTTCTTACGCCACTTCTCCATTTTCCTGCCTGTACTCTTTCGGTGTCGTCGCATAGCTCTTCTTGAACACCGAATAGAAATACTGCAATGAGGGATAACCACACATCTGCGAGATCTCATTGATACTGAGTGACGAGCCCGCCAGCAGTTCCTTTGCCTTTTCCAGCTTTTCGCGATGGATCATGGCGTGAATCGTATCGCCGGTTTCGTCACGGAAACGCTTCTCCAGGTTAGAACGCGACAGGCCAATGGCATCCAGTACCTGCTCCACCTTAATGCCCTTACAGGCGTTAAAACGGATAAAATGCATCGCCTGAATCACTGCAGGATCGTGCAGCGAGCGGAAATCGGTTGAGCGGCGGGCAATCACTTTCACTGGCGGTACCAGAATGCGCTGGAGCGGCAGAACCTGCTTATCCAGCAGGCGGTGTAACAGCTTAGCGGCCTGATAACCCATTTGTCGTGAACCCTGAACTACCGAGGAAAGCGCGACGCGAGAGAGATAACGGGTCAGTTCTTCGTTGTCGATGCCAATTACGCACAGCTTCTCAGGCACCGGAATCTTGAGGTGCTCGCAGGCCTGCAGCAGATGACGCGCACGTGCATCAGTGACAGCAATAATGCCGGTATGCGGGGGAAGGGTTTGCAGCCAGTCGGCCAGGCGGTTTTGCGCGTGCTGCCAGTTCTCAGAGGCGGTTTCCATGCCCTGATAAACCACGCCCATATAGCGCTCACGCATGACGCGTTGGCGAAACGCCAGTTCGCGCTCCTGTGCCCAGCGTTTACCACTGGAAGCCGGCAAACCGTAAAATGCAAAACGGTTGATACCGCGCGCTTTCAGGTGCAGGAAGGCACTTTCCACCAGCGCGCTGTTGTCGGTGGCAATGTAGTGTACCGGCGGGTAATCCTCTTCACGATGATAGGAGCCACCCACACCGACGACCGGCACCGCCACGTCTGCCAGCGAACGCTGAATGGCGCTGTCGTCATAATCCGCAATCACGCCGTCGCCCAGCCACTCATGGATATTGTCAATGCGGCAGCGGAAATCCTCCTCAATGAAAATATCCCAGTTTGTCTGTGAAGCCTGTAAATACTCGCCAACGCCTTCAACCACCTGACGATCGTAAACCTTGTTGGCGTTAAACAGCAGGGTAATGCGGTATCGTTTCTCATGCATAGTGGCAGCGTCCCGTTAACTCCCAGCGAATTGCATAGCACAGCTGGATGCATCACAGAAATGGTTTGCGCCACAGTGTGATCGTTCACACGATTACATACGGCGGCGCGTTGCGGTGTCCATCCAGACCGCCAGCAGCAAAATCGCCCCTTTTACGATGTACTGCCAGAAGGTCGGCACATCCATCATGCTCATGCCGTTATCCAGCGAGGCCATGATAAACGCGCCCATCACCGCCCCGGCGACGGATCCGACGCCGCCAGCCAGGCTGGTGCCGCCGATAACACAGGCTGCAATCGCATCCAGTTCGGCGATGTTTCCGGCAGAAGGCGATCCCGCGCCCAGACGTGAGCTGAGGATCAGCCCCGCGATCGCCACCATCAGGCCATTGATGGCAAACACCGCCAGCTTGGTGCGCGCCACATTGATACCGGAAAGCCGGGCGGCATCAATATTGCCGCCGATGGCGTAAATGCGGCGGCCAAAAGCCGTGCGGGTGGCCATAAACATTCCCGCCAGCAGCAGCAATGCCAGCAGCAGTACCGGAGTAGGTACGCCACGGTAATCATTCAGCAGCCAGATCGCCCCCAGCACCAGCACGGCGGTGATCGCCTGGCGTGCCACGGTGCCTGTCGCCGCCGGTTGAGCCAGTCCCAACTGCTGACGACGCAGCCGTAAGCGCCACTGCCACAGAATAAACAGTGCCAGGCCGATAAAGCCAAAACCAAAACCGAAGCCGCCTGGCAAATAGCTTTGCCCAATCTGGGACATCGCCGGACTGGTCGGGGCAACGGTAGTTCCGTCGGTGATACCGACCAGGATGCCGCGAAACGCCAGCATACCGGCCAGCGTTACGATAAACGAAGGCACCTTGCGGTAGGCCACCCACCAGCCATTCCAGGTGCCCAGCAGCAGGCCAAGCACCAGCGTGACCACAATGGTCAGTGGCAGCGGCCAGCCCAGCCAGACGTCAAAGATCGCCGCCGCGCCGCCCAGCAGCCCCATCATAGAGCCAACTGAGAGGTCGATCTCAGCGGAGATAATGACAAACACCATGCCCACCGCCAGGATGCCGGTTATCGCCGTCTGGCGCAGCAGGTTAGAGACGTTGCGCGGGCTGAGCCAGGCACCGTCAGTAGTCCAGGTAAAAAACAGGGCAATCAACACAATCGCCCCCAGCATGACCAGCACCTGCAAATTACGCAGGCCGAGCTTGCTGGAGACGGGCTTGTTGGCCGGCGTCGATACGGCGGGCTTGGTTTCGCTGTTAAGCATAATGTTCACTCCGCAGAGCGGCTTCCATCACCTGCTCCTGAGTCAGATTGTCGTTAATCAGATCGGCTTTGATTTGCCCTTCATGCATCACCAGAATGCGGTCGCTGAGGCCCAGCACTTCGGGCAACTCAGACGAGATCACAATGACGGAGATGCCCTGCTGTACCAGCGCATTGATAAGCACATAAATTTCCTGCCGCGCACCCACATCAATACCGCGCGTGGGCTCATCCAGAATCAGAATTTTTGGATTGAGCAGCAGGCATTTCGCCAGAATCGCTTTTTGCTGGTTGCCGCCGCTGAGGCGGCCAATCGGCAGTTCAGGTGACGAGGTTTTGACCCGCAGGCGGGCGATAGCGGCATTAATGGCGTGCAGCTCGCTGGCTTCGTCAATTGTGGACAGGCGCTGGCTGAACTGATCCAGCGCCGCCAGAGTGATGTTTTTGCCCACGCCCATCAGCGGCACAATGCCGTCTTTTTTGCGATCCTCCGGTACCATGGCAATGCCGTGCGCGATCGCCTCCTGACAGTCGCGGATAGTCACTTTGTTGCCGTTAATCCGGATCTCACCCTGCCAGCGACCAGGCCAGACGCCAAACAGACACTGAACGGTTTCCGTTCGGCCAGCACCGACTAATCCGGCGATACCAAGGATCTCTCCCTTACGCAGGGTAAAGGACAGGTTATTCACGCGCTTGATGTGGCGGTTGACCGGGTGCCAGGCCGTCAGGTTGCTGACCTGCAGCACCGTGTCGCCAATCTCGTGAGATGAATGTGGATAGAGCGCCGTGAGTTCACGTCCGACCATCATGGTGATGATATCGTCCTCACTCAGGCCCGCCGCCGGACGAGTGGCAATATGCTGACCATCGCGAATCACGCAGATGGTGTCCGAAATCGCCCGCACCTCGTTCAGTTTGTGCGAGATATAAATACAGGCGATACCGTGCTCGCGCAGGTTGTGGATGATACTGAGCAGTACCGTGGTTTCCTGCTCGGTCAGCGAGGACGTCGGCTCATCGAGGATAAGCAGCCGCACCTGTTTGTTGAGCGCCCGCGCAATCTCCACCAGCTGCTGCTGCCCCAGGCCCAGCTCACCCACGCGCGTGTCGGGCGAGACGTTAAGTTTGACCCGTTCCAGCAACTGCTGGCAGCGCAGCGTCATGGTTTCATCGTCCACCATGCCAAAGCGCCCCAGCTCTGCGCCCAGGAAGATGTTCTCCATCACGGTCAGTTGCCGTACCAGCGCCAGCTCCTGATGGATAATGACAATCCCTTTGCGTTCGGTATCGCGAATAGTCTGTGCCTGGATCGGGTCCCCGGAAAACTGAATCTGCCCCTCAAACTCCCCGTGCGGATACAGTCCGCACAGGATTTTCATCAGGGTCGATTTGCCAGAGCCGTTTTCACCACACAACGACAGCACTTCACCGGCATCCAGTTGCAGGCTGACGTTGTCCAGCGCCTTCACCGCGCCGAAACGCTTGGTGATATTTTTCATTTCCAGCAACATCGGTCTTCTCCTTCGCAGGATGGCGATCAGAGTTCACTCTTCTTGTGGAAACCGTCTTTCACCACGGTACTGTCGATATTGTCTTTGTTGACCTCGATGGGCGTCAGCAGGCGCGACGGCACATCTTTCAGGCCGTTGTTGAGTTTGGCATTGCTGGCAGGCGTCTGACCGTTGCCCAGCTCGACGGCGACATTAGCTGCTTCAGTCGCCAGTTCTTTGATCGGTTTGTACACCGTCATGGTTTGCGTGCCATTCATGATGCGTTTGATGGCGGCCAGATCGGCATCCTGCCCGGAGATGGCGACCTTACCGGCCAGCCCCTGCGCGCTGAGCGCCTGGATCGCTCCCCCCGCGGTAGCATCGTTTGAGGCCACAACGGCATCGATGTGGTTTTTATTGGCGGTCAGGGCGTTTTCCATGATTTTCAGTGCATTTTCCGGCAGCCAGGCATCAACCCACTGGTCACCGACAACTTTTATGCTGCCATTATCAATAGAGGGTTTTAACACCTTCATCTGCCCTTCGCGGAACAGGCGGGCGTTATTATCGACAGGCGATCCGCCCATCAGGAAGTAATTGCCTTTGGGCACTTTTTTCACCAGGCTTTCGGCCTGCATTTCGCCGACTTTTTCATTATCAAACGAAATATAGAAATCGATATCGGCATTATTAATCATGCGATCATAGGCCAGAACTTTAATGCCTTCGCGTTTCGCTTCTGCCACGACGTTACTTAATACCTGACCGTTGTAGGGAATAATAACCAGCACATCCACGCCGCGGTTGATCATATTTTCGATTTGCGACATTTGCGTTTCTTCGTTGCCATTGGCAGACTGCACGAAGACTTTCGCGCCCTTTGCTTCCGCCTGTTTAACGAAGATATCGCGGTCTTTTTGCCAGCGTTCCAGACGTAAATCGTCAATGGCCATGCCGATTTTGACTTCTTTTGCCAGACTGGCCTGACTGAACAGCGTAAGCGCCGCAAGCGCAGCGAGTAATGCGGGTTTCATTTTCATCATGGTCATCCTGTAGGGAACGGTTATTGTCGTTGTAAGGCTATGAACCAGGCGGATGAATTGTTCACCTTATTTTTACCTGCCAGCAATTACTGATTTTTATCCGGCTATTACGTTTTTTGGTTTATTTCTGAATTTTTGAGCGCGATCCAAATTTTAACATTTTCAGACTCGCCGTTACCGCAAACTGCACAGCATGAGGTCATCTCATCGTCATATTTTTTTGCGAGCAAGCGCACAATAAATAATTCTCTTACTGCCTGTGTGAAATATCGTAATTGAGTGGTCAGAAAGCGGATACGCACAATATGGCTTCTGGGTAACCCATTCGGGACCACTGTTAAGGAGCAAACCATGCACGCTTATTTTGACCAGCTTGATCGCGTTCGCTACGAAGGCGCAAAAACCAGTAATCCTCTGGCCTTCCGCCACTACAACCCTGACGAAGTCATCCTGGGGAAAACCATGGCTGAGCATCTGCGCTTCGCCGCCTGTTACTGGCACACCTTCTGCTGGAATGGCGCGGACATGTTTGGTGTCGGCGCTTTTGATCGTCCATGGCAAAAAGCGGGCGATGCGCTGGCGCTGGCCAAACTGAAAGCGGACGTTGCCTTTGAGTTTTTCCACAAGCTGAACGTGCCTTACTACTGCTTCCACGATGTGGACGTCTCACCTGAAGGTGACTCCTTAAAAAGCTATCGCGAAAACCTGGCGGTAATGACCGATACGTTGCAGGCGAAACAGCAGGAAACGGGCTTAAAACTGCTCTGGGGCACCGCTAACTGCTTTACGCATCCGCGCTACGGTGCGGGTGCCGCCACCAATCCGGATCCGGAAGTGTTTTCCTGGGCCGCCAGTCAGGTGTGCAGTGCAATGAAAGCGACCCAAACGCTGGGGGGCGAAAACTACGTACTGTGGGGCGGACGCGAAGGCTATGAAACGCTGTTAAATACCGACCTGCGCCAGGAGCGCGAACAGATTGGCCGCTTTATGCAGATGGTCGTTGAACATAAGCACAAAATCGGCTTCCAGGGCACGCTCCTGATTGAACCCAAACCGCAAGAGCCGACCAAACATCAGTACGATTATGACGTTGCGACGGTTTATGGCTTCCTGAAGCAGTTTGGCCTGGAAAAAGAGATTAAGGTGAACGTGGAAGCCAACCATGCCACGCTGGCGGGTCACTCATTCCATCACGAAATAGCGACGGCAATTGCGCTGGGTGTATTTGGTTCGGTCGATGCCAATAGGGGTGATGCCCAGTGCGGCTGGGACACCGATCAGTTCCCGGTCAGCGTGGAAGAGAACGCGCTGGTGATGTATGAAATTATCAAAGCAGGCGGCTTTACCACAGGCGGCTTAAACTTTGATGCCAAAGTACGTCGGCAGAGCACCGACAAGTACGATCTGTTCTATGGACACATCGGTGCCATGGACACGATGGCGCTGGCGTTGAAAGTGGCGGCGCGTATGCTGTCTGACGGTGAGCTTGATCAGCGCGTGGCACAGCGCTACAGCGGCTGGAACGGGGAGTTTGGTCAGCAGATTTTGAAAGGTGAGTTTTCACTGGAAACACTCGCGGCCCATGCGCACCAGCAGCAGTTCAATCCGCAACATCGCAGCGGTCGCCAGGAACAACTGGAAAACCTGGTGAATCATTACCTCTATGACTTCTAATCCGTAAGGAGCGCGACATGGTAATCGGGATCGATATCGGCACATCCGGCGTAAAAGTCGTGTTGCTGGATGTGCAAGGGCAGGTGGCGGCGGTGGAAACGGCCCCACTAACGGTTTCCCGCCCGCATCCCTTATGGAGCGAGCAAGATCCCGAAAGCTGGTGGCAGGCCACGGATAAGGCAATGCAGGCACTGGCACAGCGTCACGACCTGAGCACGGTGAAAGCTATGGGCCTGACAGGACAGATGCACGGCGCGACCTTGCTGGACGCGCAGCATCGGGTGCTGCGTCCCGCCATTCTCTGGAACGACGGACGCAGCGGCGATCAGTGCCGTGAACTGGAGCAGCGGGTACCTGACTCACGACGCATCACCGGTAACCTGATGATGCCAGGCTTTACCGCGCCCAAACTATTATGGGTGCAACAGCACGAACCAGACATTTTTGCCCGGATTGCCAGGGTGCTGCTGCCTAAAGATTACCTGCGCTGGCGCCTGAGCGGCGAGTTTGCCAGCGACATGTCTGATGCAGCCGGAACCATGTGGCTGGATGTGGAAAAGCGTGACTGGAGTGAGCAGATGCTCGCGGCCTGCGGGCTGGATCACAGCCAGATGCCAGCCCTGTTCGAAGGCAACCAGATTACCGGTACTTTATCAGCCGCGATCGCGCAGCGCTGGTCGCTGCCGCAGGTGCCGATCGTGGCGGGCGGTGGCGATAACGCGGCAGGCGCGGTCGGCGTCGGCATGGTCGCGCCGGGGCAAGGGATGTTGTCACTCGGTACCTCCGGCGTGTACTTCGTGGTCAGCGAAGGCTATCTCAGCAATCCCGAGCAGGCGGTACACAGCTTTTGTCATGCGCTGCCGCAGCGCTGGCACCTGATGTCGGTAATGCTGAGCGCCGCTTCCTGCCTGGACTGGGCAGCGTCACTGACGGGCTGCGATGATGTCCCGCACCTGTTAGCCGAAGCGGAACGTGCAAAAGACGATGCGCCCCCCTTGTGGTTTTTGCCTTATCTTTCCGGTGAACGCACACCGCATAATAATCCGCATGCCTGCGGCAGCTTCTTTGGGTTTACCCACCAGCATGGGCGACCCGAGCTGGCGCGCGCCGTGCTGGAAGGCGTCGGTTTTGCGCTGGCAGACGGTATGGATGTGGTTCACGACTGCGGCGTAACACCCGAAAGCATCATGCTGATTGGCGGTGGAGCACGAAGTCGCTACTGGCGGCAGATGCTGGCAGATATCAGCGGACAAACACTGGACTACTGCGAAGGTGGCGATGTCGGCCCGGCGCTGGGTGCCGCCCGACTGGCGCAGATGGCAATAGATAACAATCTGACCATTCCGGCCCTGAAGCAGGTGCAGCGCCATGAGCCAGATCCGGCTCGTCATGCACATTATCAGCCGAGACGTGAGACGTTCAGTCGGTTGTATCAGCAGTTGCTGCCGCTGATGAATCTGTAATTCAGCCAGAGGGCAACACCGTTGCCCTCTGGCTGCGCAGGGTTTTCATCGTCGCCGATCAAGGCTGTCCTGCTGGAAGAAATTCATATCTGAGCACGCATCGACGGCCTGCTTTTTCGGCTACGCGGATTGAGGGACGATTCCCCGGAACAATCGTGCCCGCTAACAGGGAATTTCGTTTACCCGAAAGACACAGCTGTTTTCTTAAAACCTGCTGAGCAAGGGATGCCAGCGATCGCCCTTGATATTCAGGCAATATCACTTCCTCAGTTATCTGGAATGCCTGAAGAAACCCTACCGTACCTTCCTCACAAACAATAAACCCGACACGTTGTGCTTCTTCATAAAGAATAAAAACACTGCCATCAGAAATTTTTTCCATCAGTGTCCTTTCATTCGTCGGCAGTAAACTTTCTTTCAAAGCAGGCATGGCTTCCCATGCCCGTTGATAAGCGTCAGTCAACCCTTGCATGCACCAGCTCAAACTTCTTGCGTCAGCGCGAATTAGTGTCAAATGATGTTCTTCAGCCTCGTTTCCCTTGCTGGTGAGGGCTGAGGCATAGATGAGTTGATCCGTTTCTCCGCATACAGGAATGTCGCCAGGCACGAGAATGCGAACACGCTGAGGCTTAATTTCTGACCATTCCCTGCAAATTTTCGTTATGACATGCGAAGTAATGGGGGCATCAAATGCCACGATATCGACAAAAGGACGGGCCAGATCGCCTGCCATGTAACGTGGGCCAGTCAGGTAATGCCCGCCATCCACATCGACCTGACGCTGAAGAAAATAATGCGCAGGGAGTCCCGTTTCCTTCCACGGAAACTGTGTGGCAAATGACATATCGCAACACCATGAGCGTTGCATGCTAAGCCATTTTTCCAACTGAAACCTTAAGGCTTCTTCTGTCAAAGGAAGACTTTTGTAGTAATCGAGTAAACTGGCCAGCATGGTGCGAACCCTGATGAATACGATGAAATCATTGCCTGTTTTCGCGCGGCGAAGTTCCGCATTGCGTCTTTCCACCAACATCGGCCTGGAATGAATACGCAAACAGCCAGTGTAACCATGCGCAATGGACGAATTCAGTTCAGCAAACGATCCGGGCATCCCCAGCCAACTTAAACCGGCTTCATTATAAAGCCGGTTAAGCGACATCAGCCGGGTTACTTAACCAATCGCCCCCAGCGCATCGTCCTGGCTTTGCTTTTTCGGCAGCAGGAACAGCGTTGCTGCAATATCCAGCAGGTAGATCAGGGCCAGTAGCGTGATAGCAGCCACGAAGGAGAATTTACCCGCCAGCAGCCCGATTACCAACGGACCCAATCCACCGACGCCGCGCCCCAGATTAAACAATACGTTCTGCGCGGTCGCACGAACCTGCGGCGGAAAGGTATCTGAGATCAATGCGCCATAGCCGCCAATCATACCGTTGACGAACAGGCCCATCAGCGCACCGGTAAACAGCATCACGGTCGGATCGCGCAGTTGCGCATAAACCACAACCATCACGACCGCACCGAACTGGTAAAGCAGGAAGATTTTCCAGCGCGCAAAGCGATCGGCCAGCACGCCAAACAGCCAGATGCCAAAGGTCATGCCCACCACGGTTACTGCCGTCCAGACGCCGGATTTGGTCAGACTGAAACCGAAGTTAGAGGACAGGTAGCTGGGCATCCAGATCATCAGGCCGTAATAACCGAAGTTCTGAACGGAACAGAGAATAAAGATCCCCAGGCTGGCTTTGCTGGTGGCACGGTCTTTAAACAGCAGTTTCAGTCGGGCGGGAAAGGACAGCGAGGGAACATGTTTAATTTGACGGGTGAAGCTCTCGGGTTCGCCCATGCTGCGGCGAATAACAAATGACACCAGCGCGGGCAGTAATCCCACCAGGAACATGCCGCGCCAGCCAATCACACTCAGTAAAGGCGGGGTGATAAATGCCGCCAGCAGTACGCCAAGTTGCCAGCCGATGCCGACCCAGGCCGAGGCGCGGTTGCGCTTTTCTGCCGGCCAGGCTTCTGCAATCAGCGCCATGCCGATGCCAAACTCACCGCCCAGTCCCATGCCCGCCAGCGTACGGTACGCCAGCAGATCCCAGTAACCCTGCGCCACTGCACACAATCCGGTAAAGACAGAGAACATCAGTATCGTGATGGTTAACACACGAATGCGCCCATAGCGATCGCTGAGGTGGCCAAACACAATGCCGCCGATGACCGCGCCGATCAGCGTCCAGGTCACCAGTGAACCAGCCTGTGACGGATCCAGTGCCAGCGACAGGCTGATAGCGGGCAGCATAAACCCGAGAATCAGCAGATCGAATCCGT
This sequence comes from Pantoea sp. JZ2, assembly GCF_035191405.1. Lineage (NCBI taxonomy): Bacteria > Pseudomonadati > Pseudomonadota > Gammaproteobacteria > Enterobacterales > Erwiniaceae > Pantoea > Pantoea sp. JZ2. The sequence goes on from NZ_CP045247.1 coordinate 52,974, forward strand.
CCATGGCATAACCGCTGACGGCAGCCAGCATCGCTTTCGCAGGCGTAATGCTCTGCTTAACAGGGGAAGAAGAGGACATGAGTGCGCACCCGTTGGTTAAAAAACTGGCGCAAGTATAAAGAGCTAAGAGGATGGGGTCTATGCAGAATAGCCGGAGCCGTGCGCCTTATGGCGCACGGTTGCGCGAGATCAAGACGGTTTGTTGCTACCGTCGTCGTCACCGGATAACAGCGCGTCCAGCCTGTCGCCGCCCACGTGACGGAAATCCTGACCTTTCACGAAGTAGAAAATGATTTCGCAGATATTCTGGCAGCGGTCACCGATACGTTCGATGGCGCGGGCGCAAAACAGCGCCGTCAGAACGCTGGGAATCGTCCGCGGATCTTCCATCATGTAGGTCATCAGCTGACGCACAATGCCTTCGTACTCTTTATCCACTTTCTTGTCTTCGCGGTAGATCTGCACGGCTTCGTTAAGATCCATGCGCGCAAAGGCATCCAGCACATCATGCAGCATCTGCACAGTATGACGGCCCAGCGATTCCAGGCTGACCAGCAGCGGCAGATGTTGCTGGCCAAACTTCTCCAGCGCAGTGCGGCTGATTTTCTCGGCAACATCGCCGATGCGTTCCAGTTCGGAGATGGTTTTGATAATCGCCATGACCAGACGTAAATCGATAGCGGTCGGCTGACGTTTGGCGATGATGCGCACACAGGCTTCATCAATCTCCACTTCCATCATGTTGACCTTCTGGTCGCCATCAATGACGCGCTGGGCCAGTTCGCCGTCCAGATTATGCATGGCGGTAATGGCATCGGTCAGCTGCTGCTCAACCATGCCGCCCATGATCATCACCTGCGTGCGGATGTGCTCCAGCTCAGCGTTAAACTGACCGGAGATGTGTTTATTCAGATTTAAACTGTCCATGGCGATCTCCTGTCTAATCAGCCGTAGCGACCTGTAATGTAGTCTTCCGTTTGTTTCTGTGCCGGCTTGGTGAACAGCGTGTCGGTGTCGCTGAACTCAATCAGTTCGCCCAGATACATAAACGCCGTGTGGTCGGAACAACGTGCCGCCTGCTGCATGTTGTGTGTCACGATCACGACGGTGTAATCCTGCTTCAGTTCAGTAATGAGTTCTTCGATACGGCCGGTAGAAATGGGATCCAGCGCTGAACAGGGCTCATCCAGCAGCAGGACTTCCGGACGAATGGCGATACCGCGCGCAATACACAGACGCTGCTGCTGGCCGCCTGACAGACTGTAGCCACTCTGATGCAGCTTGTCTTTGGTTTCAGTCCACAGGGCTGCCTTGGTAAGCGCCCACTGCACACGCTCGTCCATATCGGCGCGAGACAGCTTTTCAAACAAGCGCACGCCAAAGGCGATATTGTCATAAATCGACATCGGGAAAGGCGTTGGCTTCTGGAACACCATGCCAACCCGGGCGCGCAGCAGGGCGATATCCTGGTTGGACGCCAGAATGTTGTCGCCGTCCAGCAGAATATCCCCTTCCGCGCGCTGCTCGGGATAGAGCGAATACATTTTATTGAAGGTTCGCAGCAAAGTGGATTTACCACAGCCTGAAGGGCCGATAAAGGCCGTCACCTGATTCTTCGCAATATCCAGGTTGATGTTCTTCAGAGCGTGAAACTTGCCGTAATAAAAATTCAGATTACGGACCTGAATCTTACCCGCTGATGCAGTCGCAGTACTCATTGCTTTTCTCTCTTATACGACACCGCACAGGGCCGTGTCAGTCGTTAACCGTGTTTACCCTTGGCGAATACCACGCGTGCTACGATATTTAACAGCAACACACAGAGGGTAATAATCAGTACGCCCGCCCAGGCCAGACTTTGCCACTCGGCGAACGGACTCATCGCAAATTTAAAGATGGTGACCGGCAGGTTTGCCAGCGGCTGCATCATGTCGGTGCTCCAGAACTGGTTCGACAGCGCAGTAAACAGCAGCGGCGCGGTTTCGCCCGCGATGCGCGCTACCGCCAGCAGCACACCCGTAATAATCCCGGATACGGACGCTTTCAGCGTAATGGCGGAAATCATCTTCCATTTCGGCGTACCCAGCGCATAGGCTGCTTCGCGCATGCTGTCAGGCACCAGTCGTAACATGTTTTCCGTCGTGCGAATCACTATTGGAATTTGTAACAACGCCAGCGCTATCACACCTGCCCAGCCTGAGAAATGGTGCATCTGCGCCACGACAATGGTGTAGACAAACAGGCCCACAACAATCGATGGGGCAGACAGCAGGATGTCGTTGATGAAACGAATCACTTCCGCCAGTAAAGACTTACGACCATATTCTGCCAGATACACACCCGCCAGAATGCCCAGTGGCGTGCCAATGAATGTCGACCATAAAATCAGTAAACCGCTACCTACCAGCGCATTGGCTAATCCGCCTCCCGCCGTGTTTGGCGGCGGTGTGGACTCGGTAAACAGCGACCATGAAAGCCCGTCAATGCCGCGGCTCACGGTGGTAAACAAAATCCAGACCAGCCAGAATAAGCCAAATGCCATCGTCAGCAAGGACAGCGTTAAGGCGATTTTGTTCTTGGTGCTACGCCACGACTGCATTTTGCGACGTGACGCTTCCAGTTCGGCCCGAGCCTGTACTTCCATTGTTGTCATGATCGCGCTCCTTCACCTTTTGCCAGACGCATAATCATTAACTTGGAAATCGCCAGCACAATAAAGGTGATAACAAACAGAATCAGGCCCAGTTCCATCAGTGCCGCTACGTGCACACCCGATTCGGCTTCAGCAAACTCATTCGCCAGTGCCGAGGTGATACTGTTGCCTGGCATAAACAGTGAGGCACTGTCGAGCTGGTAGGTGTTACCGATAATAAAGGTGACCGCCATGGTTTCGCCCAGCGCACGTCCCAGGCCCAGCATGATGCCGCCGATGACGCCGTTTTTAGTAAACGGCAATACGATGCGCCAGATCACTTCCCACGTGGTGCAGCCAATCCCATAGGCTGACTCTTTCATCATCACCGGCGTCTGCTCAAACACGTCGCGCATGACCGAAGCAATATAGGGAATGATCATGATGGCCAGAATCACACCTGCGGCCAGAATACCGATACCAAACGCCGGACCGGAGAACAGAGCGCCAATAATCGGAATGCCCGAGAGGACATCACCAACGGGCGTCTGGAAATATTCTGCGAACAGCGGAGCAAAGATAAATAAGCCCCACATACCATAAACAATACTCGGAATCGCAGCGAGCAGCTCAATTGCGGTTCCCAGTGGACGTCGTAACCAGCCTGGTGAGAGTTCGGTCAGAAAAAGAGCAATACCGAAACTGACCGGTACCGCAATAATCAACGCAATGATTGAGGTGACAAGTGTGCCGTAAATCGGCACCAGTGCACCAAATTGTTCGTTAGGGGCGTCCCAGGTTTTGGTCCACAAAAACGCGAAACCAAATTTCTGTATGCTTGGCCAGGAAGAGAAGATCAGGGAGACGATAATGCCGCCCATAAGCAACAGAACAATCAGCGCAGAGAGTTTTACCAGCGCGCCAAAAATTCGGTCACCTTGCTTACCTGGGGCTTTGAATGCCGACTTCGTTGCAGCCATAGAAGTCTTCGTCCTCAGAAGTTATCAGGGCGGCAGACGCCGCCCTTGAAGGCTGACCAGCACGCAGGCTGGTCAGGGTCATTCACTTACTTATAAAGCGCTTTACCAGAACTGTCTTTGATATTGGCTTTCCAGGCAGCACGGATCTGCTGAACCACGCTCTCCGGCAGGGTGGCATAATCCAGCGCATTGGCCGTTTTACCGCCATCTTTGTAGGCCCAGTCAAAGAACTTCAGGACTTCGGCACCTTTCGCCGCATTAGTCTGATCTTTGTAAATCAGGATAAAGGTGGTTGAGGTGATCGGCCATGCATCATTGCCTTTCTGGAAGGTCAGATCCTGAGCAAACGATTTGCTCCAGTCTGCGCCTTTCGCGGCATTAGAGAAGCTGGTTTCGCTTGGCGCAACCGCTTTGCCGTCCGCATCCATCAGTTTGGTATAGGTCAGGTTATTCTGTTTGGCATACGCGTACTCAACGTAACCAATAGAACCTGGCAGACGCTGTACAAACGCTGCTACGCCATCGTTACCTTTACCGCCCAGACCGGTTGGCCAGTTAACGGTGTTGCCTTTACCAATTTTGCTGTTCCACTCTTCGTTCACTTTCGCCAGGTAGCTGGTGAAAACGAAAGAGGTACCTGAGCCATCCGCGCGACGCACCACGTTGATGTTGGTATCGGGCAGTTTCACGCCTGGGTTCAGTTTAACAATCGCAGGATCGTTCCACTTTTTGATGTTACCCAGATAGATGTCGCCAACGGTTTTACCGTCCAGCGTCAGCTGACCAGATTTGATGCCTGGCAGGTTAACCGCCAGCACCACGCCACCGATTACGGTAGGGAACTGGAACAGACCATATTTCTGCAGATCTTCGTCTTTCATAGGCGCATCGGAGGCACCGAAATCAACGGTTTTGGCGATAATTTGTTTTACACCGCCAGATGAACCAATGCCCTGATAGTTGATTTTGCTACCGGTGGCTTGCTGATACTCTGCTGCCCACTTGGCATAAACCGGCGCCGGGAATGTACCGCCAGCACCGGTCAGATCGGTGGCTGCAAATGCAGAAACCGCACTAACGGCAAGAGAGGCGGCGAGGATTCGGGCTACGGTGCTACGCATCAGTGTCATGTTCCCTCCAGGGGAGAAAAGTCAGGCTAAGTGCCTTTTTAGTAAGAGTCAGTGATTGCTGCAGGAGGGAAAATAGGACAGTTTAGTGACAGAAAAATGTAGTTAATATTACAGTTATATGACAGGCACAATTATTGCTCATTTCATAAGACTCCTCTCGAAAAGGACATGTTCGATGAGATTTATGAAGAAGCTTCTGGTGTGCAATGTCGTCCTGCTCTGTACGCTGGCAGGCTTAAAGGCTTACAGGCTTACAGGCTTACAGGCTTAAAGGCTTAAAGGCTTAAAGGCTTAAAGGCTTAAAGGCTTAAAGGCTTAAAGGCGGATGATACGACACCCACGATTCATTTAGATAAATTTTATACCGCAGCTAATAACAGAGGCGCTCTGGCTATATTGGGTTATTACGGCGCCGTTAAACAATCATCCGTCGATGTTGAAGGTGTTATTGCAATGAAAGATAAGATTAAAGACTTAACAAAAACGCTATAAAATCAGGCAAATATCCTCAGTCAACTCGCCAAAAGCTAAGCAACAATGAGGATACGATCAATAACCTGCAGCGTTCACTCGATGAGGCTAACCGCAAAATCAGCGATCAACAGCGTGCACTGGAGCAATGCAGTAGCAAGATCAAATAAATGAAACGCGTGAATCCCGTCGGGGATTCACGCATAAGATGCATTACTCGACCGTTACCGATTTCGCCAGGTTACGCGGCTGATCCACATCGGTGCCTTTGATCAGGGCCACATGATAGGAGAGCAGCTGGAGCGGCACGGTATAGAAGATAGGCGCAATGGCCTCTTCGACGTGCGGCAGAGGAATGATTTTCATTCCTTCGCTGTCACTGAAACCGGCATCCTGATCGGCAAACACGTACAGCAGACCGCCACGCGCGCGTACTTCTTCGATATTCGATTTCAGCTTCTCTAACAGTTCATTGTTCGGTGCCACCACAATGACCGGCATATCGGCATCGATCAACGCCAGCGGACCGTGCTTGAGTTCCCCTGCCGCATAGGCTTCCGCATGAATATACGAGATCTCCTTCAGCTTGAGCGCCCCTTCCATCGCGATAGGGTACTGATCACCACGGCCAAGGAACAGGGCATGGTGCTTATCAGAGAAATCTTCGGCCAGGTTTTCAATCAGCTTATCCTGCGCCAGCATTTGCTCAATGCGGCTTGGCAGAGCCTGCAGACCATGCACAATTTCGTGCTCTTTTTCTGCGGACATGCCGTTCAGGCGACCGAGTTTTGCCACCAGCATCAGCAGTACGGTCAGTTGAGTGGTAAAGGCCTTTGTAGAGGCTACACCAATCTCCGTACCCGCTTTGGTCATCAGCGCCAGATCGGATTCACGCACCAGCGACGAACCCGCGACGTTACAGATAGCCAGCGATCCCAGGTACCCCAGCTCTTTCGACAGGCGCAGCGCGGCCAGCGTATCCGCCGTTTCCCCCGACTGGGACAGGGTAATCAGCAGGCTGTTTTTACGTACCGCCGATTTGCGGTAGCGGAATTCGGACGCAATCTCGACATCACAAGGGAGGTTTGCCAGCGCCTCGAACCAGTAACGCGAGACCATGCCAGAGTTGTAAGAAGTGCCACAGGCGATGATCTGGATGTGCTCAACCTTGCTGAGCAGCGCTTCTGCATTTGGCCCCAGTTCGCTGAGATCGACTGCACCGTGATTAAAACGCCCCGTTAAGGTGTTTTTAATCGCATTTGGCTGCTCATAGATCTCTTTTTGCATGTAATGGCGATAGATACCTTTATCGCCGGCATCGTACTGTACGCTGGATTCGATCTCATCGCGGCGCACGGTATTACCCGCACGATCGACGATCGTAACATCGCGACGGCTGATTTCAGCGATATCGCCCTCTTCCAGATAAATAAAGCGGCGAGTGACCGGCAACAGTGCCAGTTGGTCAGAAGCAATGAAGTTTTCACCCACACCACGACCGATCACCAGTGGGCTGCCTGAACGGGCGGCCACCAGACACGATGGATCGCGACTGTCCATGATCACCATGCCATAGGCACCGCGTAGTTGGGGAATCACACGCTGCACGACTTCACGCAGCGAACCGCCCTTTTTCTGCTCCAGATGAACCAGATGCGCTACCACTTCGGTATCGGTTTCTGAGCTGAAATGGTAACCCTGCGCAATCAGCGCTTCACGAAGCGGCTCATGGTTTTCGATAATACCGTTGTGCACTATAACGATGTGCTCAGAAACGTGCGGATGCGCATTGGCCTCTGAGGGTTCGCCATGGGTTGCCCAGCGCGTATGCGCGATACCGGTTCCGCCGTTCAGAGGTTGTTCTTCCGCTGCGGCAGCCAGCATCTGAACTTTGCCCAGACGACGCAGACGGGTGATATGGCCTTGCTGATCGACGACGGCCAGACCGGCTGAATCATAACCGCGGTATTCCAGGCGGCGTAAACCTTCTAACAAAATTTCTGCGATATCACGTTGTGCTACTGCACCAACAATTCCACACATAAGTTATTTCCTGACTTCATGGCTGTTTGCCATTGCGTTGTCATATGACCTGATAGTCCGGCATTGCCGGTTCCCCGAGCCTTGTAGAGAGTGGGGATTATAGTTTTGGTACTGCAAGCGGCCCGTTTAGCCCGGGCCGTAAAAATTATTTTTTCTTCTGCGGGCGCTGCCAGCCGGCTTTGTGATTCTGCTCTTTACGGTTATAGACCAGATCGGCAGTGGAAATGTCTTTCATCACCGTTGTTCCGGCGGCAATCGTTGCGCCTGCTGCCACACTCACCGGTGCGACCAACTGCGTATCCGAGCCAACAAATACATTGTCACCAATAACGGTTTTGAATTTGTTTGCGCCATCGTAATTGCAGGTAATCGTCCCTGCACCGATATTCACATTGGCACCGATCTCCGCATCACCCAGATAAGACAGGTGACCTGCTTTAGAGCCTTTCCCGAGTCGGGCTTTTTTCATTTCAACAAAATTGCCGACGTGGGCGGCCTGGGCCAGTTCACTGCCGGGACGTAAACGCGCGAACGGGCCGACCGTACAGTCAGTGGCCAGATTCGCATCCTCGATCACCGAATAGGGGCTAATCTCGCAATCATCGCTGATGACGCTGTTTTTAATGACGCAGCCCGTACCAATTTTGACCCGGTTGCCCAGCGTTACCTGGCCTTCAATAATGACATTGACGTCGATCTCAACGTCCCGACCATGCTGCAGCGTGCCGCGCAGGTCGAAGCGTGCCGGATCGCGTAGCATAACGCCCGCAAGCAGCAGTTTTTCTGCCTGCTCCTGCTGGTAAGTGCGCTCGAGAGTTGCCAGTTGCAGACGGTTGTTTACGCCATCAGTTTCGCTATTGCGTGCCGGGTGTACCGCATTGATGACCCGACCTTCCTGATGCGCCAGGGCAATGATGTCGGTGATGTAATATTCACCCTGAGCATTATTATTGGTAAGTTTTGCCAGCCAGCGTTTTAGATCACCACCGTTAGCGATAAGGATGCCAGTATTGATTTCATTAATGGCCAGTTGCGCAGGGCTGGCATCTTTCTGCTCAATAATGCCGACGATGGTGCCATTTTCACGCACGATGCGGCCGTAGCCCGTAGGGTTATCCAGTACGACGGTTAACAGTCCAATCCCGCCTTCCGGCTTCGCGTCGCGCAGACGTTGTAATGTCTCTTCAGAAATCAGCGGAACATCACCATAAAGCATCATGATGTCTTCGTCGTCTGCAAAGTGCGGAGCTGCCTGCTGCATGGCATGCCCGGTACCGAGTTGTTCTGCCTGCAACACCCAGTTAACGGCACTGTCGGTTAACGTGGCTTTGAGCTGGTCACCGCCGTGTCCGTAAACCAGATGAACCTGTTGCGCACCCAGCCCTTTTGCGGCATCAATGACGTGCTGAACCATCGGTTTACCTGCCAGCGTATGCAAGACTTTTGGCAGATCGGAATACATACGGGTGCCCTTGCCAGCCGCAAGAATCACCACACTCATCGCACTGTTAGACATATCTATCCTGACTGATTTTTGACTGAGGAACGTTAAACGATTTAGCACTGAGATTACTACATTTTTCTCGTTCCGAAATTAGCTATTATCCCGCTATCCGGGCTTCAGATAAAAAAAATGCCAGCCCAATGGGCTGGCATTTCGTGACGCATAAAGCCGGATTACATCGCTTTTTTGGTCAGCTCGATCACGCGCAGTTTGGCAATGGCTTTCGCCAGTTCTGCAGAAGCCTGAGCATAGTCCACGTCGCCGTGGCTGCTGTTCATATGCTCTTCTGCTTTACGTTTTGCTTCCAGGGCACGCGCTTCGTCCAGATCGGTACCGCGAATAGCGGTATCGGCCAGAACGGTAGTGCTGCCAGGCTGCACTTCCAGCACGCCGCCAGAGAGGTAAATAAACTCCTCTTCGCCGTGCTGTTTCACGATACGGATCATTCCAGGCTTAATGGCAGTCAGCAGCGGGGCGTGGCCAGGGAAAATCCCCAGTTCACCTTCGCTACCTGACACCTGAATTTTCTGTACCAGACCAGAGAACAGTTGGCTCTCTGCACTGACAACATCCAGGTGATAAGTCATAGCCATAATTTTCCTCCTGGGAAACCGTTATTACAGTTTCTTCGCTTTTTCGACCGCTTCTTCGATGGCACCAACCATGTAGAAGGCCTGCTCTGGCAGGTGGTCAAATTCACCTTCCATGATGCCTTTAAAGCCACGGATGGTGTCTTTCAGCGTCACGTATTTACCTGGAGAACCGGTGAACACTTCTGCTACGAAGAAAGGCTGAGACAGGAAGCGCTGAATCTTACGCGCACGTGCCACCAGCAGTTTGTCTTCTTCAGACAGTTCGTCCATACCCAGGATGGCGATAATGTCTTTCAGTTCCTGATAACGCTGCAGCAGTGACTGTACGCCACGTGCAACATCGTAGTGCTCCTGACCCACAACCAGTGGATCCAGCTGACGGCTGGTTGAGTCCAGCGGATCAACGGCTGGGTAGATACCCAGAGAGGCGATCTGACGGCTCAGGGTGACTGTTGAGTCTAAGTGAGCAAAGGTAGTTGCCGGTGACGGGTCAGTCAGGTCATCCGCAGGGACGTAAACGGCCTGTACGGAGGTGATTGAACCGGTTTTGGTGGAGGTAATACGCTCCTGCAACACACCCATCTCTTCTGCCAGCGTTGGCTGATAACCTACCGCAGATGGCATACGACCCAGCAGTGCAGAGACTTCTGTACCGGCCAGGGTATAACGGTAGATGTTGTCGATGAACAGCAGAACGTCACGGCCTTCATCACGGAATTTCTCCGCCATGGTCAGACCGGTCAGTGCAACGCGCAGACGGTTACCCGGCGGCTCGTTCATCTGGCCATACACCAGCGCAACTTTGTCGATAACGTTGGAGTCAGTCATTTCGTGGTAGAAGTCGTTACCCTCACGAGTACGCTCACCTACGCCGGCAAATACCGAGTAACCTGAGTGCTCAGCCGCAATGTTACGGATCAGCTCCATCATGTTTACGGTTTTACCCACACCCGCACCACCGAACAGACCGACTTTACCGCCCTTCGCGAACGGACACATCAGGTCGATAACCTTGATGCCGGTTTCCAGCAGTTCCTGCGAGTTAGACTGCTCTTCATAAGAAGGCGCAGGGCGGTGAATAGAGGAAACCTCTACTGCACTGCCATCTTCTTCTTTCAGGTCGCCTTTCATGTCGATAGGCTCGCCCAGCACGTTCATGATACGGCCGAGGGTTGCTTTACCAACCGGTACCTGGATCGGTTTTTTCAGGTCGGCAACTTCCAGACCGCGCTTCAGGCCGTCAGAAGTACCCATGGCGATAGTACGCACTACGCCACCACCCAGCTGCTGCTGAACTTCCAGCACCAGACGAGCATCACCATTCTTAACCTCAAGAGCGCTGTACACTTGCGGTACTGCATCCTGAGGGAATTCGACGTCAACTACGGCGCCGATAATCTGGACAATCTTTCCAGCTGCCATCTTGAATCCTCTACCTAATTCCAAACCTGGTTAAACCGCGGAGGCTCCCGAGACGATCTCGGTAAGTTCCTGGGTGATGCTGGCCTGACGAGCTTTGTTGTAAACCAACTGCAGCTCTTTGATCAGATTTCCGCCGTTATCGGTTGCAGCTTTCATTGCCACCATACGTGCGGCCTGCTCACTGGCCAGGTTTTCCACCACACCCTGATAAACCTGCGATTCGACATAGCGACGCAGCAGCGTATCCAGCAGCGCTTTCGGATCGGGCTCGTACAGGTAATCCCAGGTCTTCGCCTTCATCTCTTCTTCACCTTCCGCTGGCGGTAACGGCAGCAGTTGGGTAATGGTCGGAGTCTGAGACATGGTGTTGTTGAACTTGTTGTTAACAATGTACAGCTTGTCGATACGGCCTTCATCGTAGGCCTGCAACATCACTTTTACCGGGCCAATAAGATCAGACAGCGCAGGCTTATCGCCCATGCCAGTGACCTGTGCCACTACATTGCCACCAACAGCGCCGAAGAATGACACGCCTTTCGATCCCACAATGGCCAGATCGCTCTGTACGCCTTTGTCGGACCAGGCCTTCATCTCTGCCAGCAATTTTTTGAACAGGTTAACGTTCAAACCACCACAAAGCCCGCGGTCAGTCGAAACGACCAGGTAGCCGACGCGCTTAACGTCGCGCTCATCCAGGTAAGGGTGCTTGTATTCCAGATTGCCTAACGCAAGGTGACCAATCACTTTGCGCATGGTATCTGCATACGGACGGCTGGCCGCCATGCGTTCCTGCGTTTTACGCATTTTGGAGGCGGCGACCATTTCCATCGCTTTGGTGATCTTCTGCGTATTTTTTACGCTTCCAATCTTGGTACGTATTTCTTTTGCGCCGGCCATTAGCTTCTCCTCAAAGCCTTGCGGCCTGCCTTTTCAGACAAGCCGCCAGACATTACCAGGACTGGGTTGCTTTAAACGTCTCAAGGAGGCCTTTCAGCTTCTCTTCGATGTCGTTATTGAAGTTACCAGACTGGTTGATTTCAGCCATCAGCTCGGCGTGATCGCGATCTGCGAACGCCAGCAGAGCCGCTTCGAAGCTACCAATTTTTGCCAGCTCAACGTCGTTCAGATAGCCGCGTTCCGCTGCGAAAAGAACCAGACCCTGTTGCGCGACAGACATCGGCGCATACTGTTTCTGCTTCAGCAGCTCGGTCACTTTCTGACCGTGGCTCAGCTGTTTACGGGTTGCATCGTCCAGATCAGACGCAAACTGGGAGAATGCAGCCAGTTCACGGTACTGTGCCAGCGCGGTACGAATACCACCGGACAGTTTCTTGATGATCTTGGTCTGAGCAGCACCACCTACACGGGATACAGAGATACCCGGGTTAACAGCCGGACGGATACCGGAGTTGAACAGGTTAGATTCCAGGAAGATCTGACCATCAGTAATCGAGATTACGTTGGTCGGAACGAACGCAGAAACGTCACCCGCCTGAGTTTCGATGATAGGCAGTGCGGTCAGAGAACCGGTCTGGCCTTTTACTTCACCATTGGTGAAGCGCTCAACGTAGTCAGCGCTAACGCGTGATGCACGCTCCAGCAGGCGAGAGTGGAGATAGAACACGTCGCCCGGGAATGCTTCACGACCTGGTGGACGGCGCAGCAGCAGAGAAATCTGACGGTATGCAACAGCCTGCTTAGACAGGTCATCGTATACGATCAGCGCATCTTCACCGCGGTCACGGAAGTATTCGCCCATGGCGCAACCCGCATACGGAGCCAGGTACTGCAGTGCAGCAGACTCAGATGCAGAAGCCACAACAACGATGGTGTTAGACAGCGCACCGTGTTCTTCCAGTTTACGTACCACGTTAGAAATGGTTGACGCTTTCTGACCAATCGCAACGTAGACACACTTGATGCCTGAATCACGCTGGTTGATGATGGCGTCGATTGCCATCGCGGTTTTACCGGTCTGACGGTCACCGATGATCAGCTCACGCTGGCCACGGCCGATTGGAATCATCGCATCGACAGATTTGTAACCCGTCTGAACAGGCTGGTCTACGGACTGACGATCGATAACACCGGGTGCAATCACTTCGACTGGCGAGAAGCCGTCGTTGTCGATTGCGCCTTTACCATCGATAGGTGCACCCAAGGTGTTCACCACGCGGCCAAGCAGGCCACGGCCAACCGGTACTTCCAGAATACGGCCAGTACACTTGACCTTCATGCCTTCGGCCAGGTCAGCATACGGACCCATCACCACGGCACCTACAGAGTCACGCTCGAGGTTCAGGGCGATAGCGTAACGGTTTCCCGGCAGGGAAATCATCTCACCCTGCATTACATCGGCCAGGCCGTGTACGCGGATGATACCGTCACTTACAGAAACAATAGTACCTTCATTGTGAGCTTCGCTCACGACATTGAACTGAGCAATGCGCTGCTTGATCAGTTCGCTGATTTCGGTGGAATTCAGTTGCATATGCTCCAGTCCCCTTAAGACTGCAAGACGTCTGCCAGACGGTCAAGACGGCCGCGTACGCTGCCATCAATCACCAGATCACCCGAACGGATGATCACGCCTGCCATCACAGACTTATCAATTTTGCAATTCAGCTTAACTTTGCGTGACAGACGTTTTTCCATCGCGGCGCTGATTTTAGTCAGCTGGTCGTCACTCAGCGTGCTGGCAGAAATGACATCCACTTCGGCCGTCGCTTCATACGCGTCCCGAAGTTGAATGAATTGCGCCAGTACAGCTGGAAGCGCTGTCAAACGTCCGTTTTCCGCCATCACCTTAATCAGGTTCTGCGCGGGTTCATCCAGTTGATCACCACAGACTGCGTTAAACGAGGCAGCCAGCGCTTCAGGTGCTAACGCACCGGAAAGCAGGTCAGCCATCTGTTCATTGGCAGCCACTTCTGCGGCAAACGCCAGCATCTTTTGCCAGCGTTCAATACTTTGATGCTCAACAGCAAAGTCAAAAGCTGCTTTGGCGTAGGGGCGAGCTACAGTAATCAGATCAGACATCAGCCCCTCCCTCCTTACAGTTCAGCGACCAGTTTATCAACGATGTCGCTGTTAGCAGCTTCATCCACGGAACGTTCGATGATCTTCTCGGCGCCAGCCATTGCCAGCAACGCGACTTGCTTACGCAGTTCTTCACGTGCACGTTTACGCTCGGCGTCAATTTCAGCCTGCGCTTGTGCCACGATGCGAGTACGTTCGTTATCAGCTTCAGTCTTGGCTTCGTCCAGAATCTGCGTGCGACGCTTGTTCGCCTGCTCGATAATGACCTGAGCTTCCTCTTTCGCTTTTTTCAGCTGGTCGGTCGCATTAGCCTGCGCGAGATCCAAATCTTTCTTCGCGCGTTCAGCAGAAGCAAGGCCTTCAGCAATTTCTTTCTGGCGCTTTTCGATGGCAGCCATAATCGGCGGCCATACGTACTTCATGCAGAACGCGACAAACAGGATGAACGCGATGGCCTGGCCGAGGATTGTTGCATTAATGTTCACAGCACAATGCCTCTAATTAAGTAGTAAACTTTTCTGCCGCTATCAGTGATAAACGGCAGAATCCGTTCACGCCTGCGCCGGGCGCAGAGTGAACACAGGGCTTTAGGCGACAGCAAACATCACGTAGAGGCCCAGACCAACAGCGATCATTGGGATTGCATCCACCAGACCCATTACAACAAAGAACTGCGTGCGCAGCAGAGGAATCAGGTCAGGCTGACGAGCAGCGCCTTCCAGGAATTTTCCTCCGAGGATGCCGATACCGATCGCAGCACCGATTGCCGCCAGTCCCATCATCACAGCGGCAGCCATGTACAGCAGATCCATATTCAGGTTTTCCATGACAGTCTCCAGTTTGTTTCAGTTAAACGCGTATTGTTGAGAAAAAAATCAATGTTCTTCAGATGCCATCGACAGATAGACAATCGTGAGGACCATGAAGATGAAAGCCTGTAGCGAAATGATCAGGATGTGGAAAATGGCCCACGGCACATTCAGAACCCACTGTGACCACCACGGCAACAGACCGGCAATAAGGATAAAGATCAGTTCACCCGCATACATGTTACCGAACAGTCGCAGACCGAGAGAAACCGGTTTGGACAGCAGGCTAACACCTTCCAGAATCAGGTTGATGGGGATAAAGATCGGGTGATTAAAAGGCTGCAGCGTCAGCTCTTTCGTGAAGCCGCCAATGCCTTTCATTTTGATGCTGTAGAACAGAATCAAAATAAAGACGCCCAACGCCATAGATAACGTGATGTTCACGTCTGCGGACGGCACAACGCGAAGCGCTGGCAGGCCTAACCAATGCTCACCGATATACGGCAGCAGATCGATTGGCAGCAGATCCATGAAGTTCATCAGGAAGACCCAGACAAAAATTGTCAGAGCCAGCGGGGCGATAAGTTTACTTTTACCGTGATACATGTCGCGCACGTTGCTATCAACGAAACCGACAACCAGCTCGATAGCCGCCTGCATTTTCCCTGGCACACCGCTGGTGACGCTTTTCGCCACGCTACGGAACAACACCAGGAAGATAACTCCCAGCACCAGAGAGAAAAACATGGAATCGATATTTAATACCCAGAACGTCGCGGGAGCGTCGTGAGCATTCACTAACTCGAAGGTACGCAGGTCCAACTGAAGATGAGTCAGGTGGTGACCAATGTACTCTTGCGGAGTAGAGATTTCTCCTGCAGCCATGATGCCTCTTACCCTTTGTTGTTAATTACCGCCGGTGCCAACATCTGTACGACCAGCACCGATAACCAGGCTACTCCGACCGGCCAAAAGACCGCATCGAATACACCCAACGCCACAATGAGCAAAATAATGGTCGCGAACACTTTGGCTATTTCACCCAAAGCAAAGCTCCATGCGACGCGCCCCGATGCCGGGGTTTGCCCTTGCAGGCGCCAGGCTATAAACAAGAACAACACGTTCGGCAGCCAGGCTGCCACGCCGCCAGCAAGTGCAGAGGCGCCCCAGGTCATATCTTTCAGGGCAAAAAAGAGAACACCGACGATGACAATGGTCACTAACTGAATCATCAGCACCGTTCGGGCGTATTTTACACTGTAAAGAGACACTGACATGACGCTGATACTCTCCTGCCCCTTTAGGGGTATGTCGCGTGTCGTATAAGACTGCCTTTGTGCATTTGAGTCAAGTAGCAAAAGCCGTGCAAATTATACGGGCCGCACCTGTGATTTCAATCGTTAAGTAACGAAAAGGTGAACAATTATCTAAATTTCTTTCCGAAGGACTATTTTTCCAAAGATAGAGAGCAGGTCGTTACGAATTACACGCCGAAAAGTTCGGTCGTCATGCTGTTTTAAAGCGTGCTTTAGATCACATAATAAGCATTCGCACCGTAGCAGGTTTTATCGTCCTGTAATTACCTGAGCTAAGAATCAATAAATAAACCCTTTATGGACAGTCACTTAAAAAGAATTACCGCCTCATTTTTTCGTAATAGCGATAAAAAGGGTCTATTGACATCGAAGACGGGTTCAGAATCGTAAAATGCTTATTCCCCGTGACCACATTTCATTGCCGTTTAACCGGATAATGGGTGATTCACACCTGGAAAATTCCAGGAATGCGTGATTATTTTGATAAAAAGTTGTGAATTAAAAGTTAAATGTGAAAAAGTTTTTCAGATAATTTCCGGGTGGGTATTTAACATTGCGAGGTGAAATAACCGATGAGACAAATGTCGCCCTACCGCATCTTTGGTAACACGTGCACCGTGCCTCGTCGTCGCGCACGGTGCAAACTTCAGCTATTCACGTCCGATAATGACCAGGTGACGTTCACCCTCAAGCTGAGGTACCCGCAATGCAACCACGCTATCAAGCGCATAGCCCGCAGGCAGGTTGGCAATTTCATCATCAGGCCGTACGCCTTTAAGAGCATAAAAGTGGCCGTCTTCCGCCGGTAAGTGGTGGCACCAGCTCACCATATCGTCCAGGGAGGCAAAAGCACGGCTGATGACGCCGTCAAATGGCGGCTCTGCAGGAAAGTCCTCTACCCTGCTCTGCACTGGCGTGATATTGGTCAAACCGAGTTCATGCTGGACCTGCCGTAAAAAACGCACACGCTTACCGAGGCTGTCCAGTAAAGTGAAATGCGCATCAGGCATGACGATGGACAGAGGAATACCAGGTAAGCCCGGCCCTGTCCCGACATCGATAAAGCGGGCACCTTTAAGATGCGGCGCAACCACAATGCTGTCCAGAATATGGCGCACCAGCATCTGCTGGGGATCCCGTACGGACGTCAGATTGTAGGCTTTATTCCATTTATCCAGCAGCCCGACGTAGGCTACCAGTTGCTGTTTTTGTTGATCGGTAAGAGAAATGTTTGCCGCTTGCAGCAGCGAAGTGAGTTTGTTGATCACAGCATAAGTCCAGTCAGCGGGGGCGGGTAAGCCCGCCCCGGTTCAGATCAGGCGCTTTTGCGCAACAGACCTTGTTTTTTCAGGTAAATAAGTAAAATCGAGATTGCCGCAGGCGTAATGCCTGAAATGCGTGACGCCTGACCAATTGACGTGGGTTTATGATCGTTCAGCTTGGCGATAACTTCATTGGACAGACCGCTGACCTGACGATAATCCAGCGTCGCAGGCAGTAATGTATTTTCGTTTCGCAGCTGACGTTCAATCTCTTCCTGCTGGCGCGCAATATAACCTTCGTATTTCACCTGGATTTCGACCTGCTCAGCAGCCTGCTCATCGGTTAACGCCGGGCCAAATGCTTCCAGCGTCATCAGTTTCAGGTAGGTCATTTCAGGACGACGGAGCAAATCTTCACCGCTCGCTTCTTTCGTCAACGGTGCGCTGGTTACGGTATTCACGTCGGCGATGTTTGCGGATTTAGGATGGACCCAAATATCACGCAGTCGCTGACGCTCCTGCTCGATCGCTTCCAGCTTCTGGTTAAAGCGCGCCCAGCGCGCATCATCCACCAGACCGAGTTCGCGACCCATTTCCGTCAGACGCAAATCGGCGTTGTCTTCACGCAGCATCAAACGGTATTCAGCACGCGAGGTAAACATGCGATACGGTTCTTTGGTGCCGAGCGTACAAAGATCGTCCACCAGCACGCCCAGATAGGCCTGGTCACGACGTGGCGCCCAGCTTTCCTTATCAGCAGACTGTCTTGCCGCATTCAGGCCTGCCAGCAAGCCCTGGGCCGCCGCTTCTTCGTAACCGGTGGTGCCGTTGATCTGGCCAGCAAAGAACAGACCGGCAATAAATTTGCTTTCCAGCGTGGGTTTCAGATCACGTGGGTCAAAAAAATCATACTCAATGGCATAGCCCGGGCGCACGATTTTTGCATTTTCCATACCCTGCATAGAACGTACGATCTGCATCTGCACATCGAATGGCAGGCTGGTGGAGATACCGTTCGGGTAGATCTCGTTACTGGTCAGCCCTTCAGGCTCAAGGAAAATCTGATGCGAATTGCGATCGGCAAAGCGCATGACTTTGTCTTCAATCGAAGGGCAATAGCGTGGGCCGATCCCTTCGATGATCCCGGCATACATCGGGCTACGATCGAGGTTATCGCGGATCACATCATGCGTTTTTTCATTGGTATAGGTGATCCAGCACGGAACCTGCTGAGGATGCTGTGACGCGCTTCCCATGAACGAAAACACAGGCATGGGGTTGTCACCATGCTGCGGCGATAACACGCTGAAGTCGATGCTACGTGCGTCAATACGCGGCGGTGTGCCGGTTTTCAGACGATTAACACGTAAGGGTAACGCACGCAGACGTTTCGCCAGCGGGATAGAAGGGGGATCACCCGCGCGTCCACCGCTGTAGTTATCCAGCCCGATATGAATTTTCCCGTCAAGGAACGTGCCCACGGTTAACACAACGGTTTTGGCACGGAACTTCAGGCCCATTTGCGTCACAGCACCGACGACACGATCGTTTTCAACGATGAGATCATCGACGGCCTGCTGGAAGATCATCAGGTTGGGCTGATTCTCCAGTGCTGTACGCACAGCCTGACGGTAAAGCACGCGGTCGGCCTGCGCACGCGTTGCCCGAACAGCAGGGCCTTTACTGGCGTTTAGTATCCTAAACTGAATGCCGGCCTGGTCGATCGCGCTGGCCATCAAACCGCCTAAGGCATCCACTTCCTTTACCAAATGTCCTTTGCCGATACCACCGATCGCCGGATTGCAGGACATTTGTCCCAGCGTATCAATGTTATGGGTCAGTAACAGGGTTTGCTGACCCATTCGGGCTGCTGCCATGGCAGCTTCCGTGCCCGCATGACCACCACCAATAACGATGACGTCAAAAGGATCTTGATAAAACATGAAGTGGTACCTCGTTGATGAATAGTCAGAGATCGTTCTCTCTGGGCGGTGGATTCTACTGAAATTATGGCTGAGGCGAAAGCAGCGGGATCGTCAGGTTTAAAAGATAAGATCTTTATTCTTTATATGATCTCTCTGTTAGATCTCTTATTAGGATCGCCATGCCTTGTGGATATCTGCGGAAACCTCAAAGGAAACAAGTCGGTAGCGAGGATCGATACCTGTGAATGATCGGTGATCCCGATCCGTATAAGCTGGGATCAAAACAGGTCCTTATCCACAGCTCAGAAAGTAAACTACGGTTGTTCTTTGGATAACTACCGGTTATACGCAGAAAAGCAGGGTAGTTATCCACAAAACAAACAGCAGGATCCGACGAAAAACAATATTATCTGCTGGGGATCGTCATTATTTCACGATCCCACACCCGCTCAGATCGCGGATTTCCAGGTCATCACCCATTCTTCAGCCGGATCTTCAGGGATCTCATGTTCGAGAATGTCGATTTCCAGTCGTTCACCGATACGCTGCGCGCCGCAGGCAATCAGCAGAGCATCAATATTGCGGATGGCGCCACAAAACAGATCGTACTCATGATTGCCAATGCCAACAGCCCCAAAACGGACGGCAGACAGATCGGGACGGCTTTCATTAATAGCATCATAAAAAGGTTGCAGATTGTCAGGTAACTCACCGGCGCCGTGGGTTGAACTTACCACCAGCCAGATGCCTTCCTGCGGCACCTCTTCCAGCTCAGGGCCATGCATCATCTGCGTAGAGAAGCCCGCTTCCTGCAGTTTTTCTTCGAGATGTTCGGCAACATATTCGGCGCTGCCTAAGGTGCTGCCACTGATTAACGTAATGTCGGCCATCGTGCTCTCCTGAGGTGAAGCCGGTATTGTACGCTGTGATCAAGCAGTGATCCACCTGTGGAAAACAAGGTTATTAGTTTAGATAAACCCGATACAGCCGTTGTCAGACGGCTGATCGTCAAAGGATAAGATTGTGCACAAGCCGGTGGAAAGATCAGGGCTTGATGGTTCGCATAATTGGATTTTGCAGTGAGATCAGTGTTTCAGTGGACTGGATTTCGTCGATGGTCTGGATCTTATTGATTAACACCTGCTGCAGGGCATCGATAGAACGACACATTACTTTAATGAAAATACTGTAGTGCCCGGTGGTGTACCAGGCTTCCACGACCTCATCCAGGGCTTCAAGCTTGCTGAGGGCTGCCGGATAATCACGGGCGCTTTTCAGGATAATGCCGATAAAACAGCAGACATCAAAACCCAGCTGACGCGGGTCGATCTCGACCCGCGTGCCCAGAATGATGCCCGCCTGCTTCATCTTTTCGACGCGTACATGAATCGTTCCCGGACTGACATTGAACTGTTTGGCCAGCTCGGCGTAGGCGGTTCGCGCATTTTCCAGCAGGGCATTCAGAATGCCCCGGTCCAGATTATCCAACTGCAGATGGTCAGGCATTGTCATCCTCGTTATCGTTTTTCTTCAATGAACTGAGGAGAATGTGCAGCAAAATAACGGCCCTGGCAACCAACGGACAGCGGCATGTGCCGCTGCCCACGGGTTAACGCTTACGCCAGAGCGTGACCTGGGCAAGCGTGTGCTGGAACTTACGGGCGGTTTCACGAATCACAAACGGCACGTCCTGTGGCGAACCGATTTGCTCAAAGTCTGCCGCCAGCAGGCGTTGTAGCGCCTGTAAGGTCGTCAGCGCTTCGCCATTTTCCCTTACCCCGCCCAACCAGTTTTCCTTCGGCGTAAACTCTTCAAGCCAGGTGTACGGCGATGACAGAACCAGAAGGCCACCCGGGCGGATCATGGGAGTGACATCATGAAGGAACCGGGCCGGCTGGCGCAGGCGATCAATCAGATTTGATGCCAGGACCAGATCGTAACGTGTAGGCTGGGGTTTCATATTACAGGCATCACCCTGGATAAACTGAATACGCTTTGCCTGTTCGCTGGTAACAGAAAAGTCCTTAAGCCTTACCTGACGATACTCAACCAACTCGCCTTCTTCCGGCACGACATAACGGAAATCCTCACCCGTGGTCAGCTGTAACGCGACATCAATAAAGCGTGCCGAGTAATCCATGCCGGTCACATGCGCAAAGTGACGAGCCAGCTCAAAGCTCGCGCGGCCCGTCGCGCAGCCGATATCCAGTGCCTCTCCGTGGTTCTTACAGTGCGGCAGCGCCAGTGTGACCAGCGCTTCTGCATAGTTATCAACGCCGAAATACTGTGGGCCGTACTGGAAATCGAGATATTGTGAAACCATGCTGTCGGTTTCATAAGGGTTCAGCGCCATGGTTTCCTGATGGGAAGAAACGACATAGCGGAAGCCGGCATGCTGGAAAAAGTGGCGACGGAAGGCATAACGTGACGATTTAATGGCTTCATTGCCAGTCGATATCCAACTGCCACCTTTAATAAGTGAATGCTTACCATCAAAGGTAGGTGTCGAGAAATCATCGTAAAGGGGATGAACTTTGAAGCCCTCAAAGCCATTGGTTGGCGTAGTCGTCCACTGCCAGACGTTCCCCACGATGTCAAAGAACTCACCCTGTGGGAAGCGATCAACAGGACAGGATGAAGCCCAGTAGGCCAAGTTTATGTTGCCCGGCGCCTGATCCCAGTCTGGCTGGTCGCCTTCAACCTGTTCACGCAACTGGTACCATTCTGCTTCGCAAGGCAACTGCACAGATTTTCCGGTTTCCTCGGCTTTCCAGCGGCAAAACGCGGCCGCTTCCAACTGATTCACCTCAGCAGGCCAGTCCCATGGCATTGCCACTTCTTCGCACATCAAACGCAGTTTTAGCTGATCGGGCATCGCGGCGTTGCCGACCCAGAAGGTCGGCATTGTCGCCTTGGCAAACTTACGCCAGCCCAGCCCTTCTTCATCCCACCAGCGATCGTTCTGGTAACCGCCCGCTTCGATAAAGGTATAAAACTCGGCATTACTGACCAGCATTTTGCTGGCTTTAAACGGTTTCAGCTCGGTCTGCTGCGTGCCGTATTCGTTGTCCCAGCCGTAGGTGTCATCGGTTTTACCCAGCGTAATCAGTCCGCCTGGCTGAGAAACCAGGCTGTTTGTCGGGACGGACTGGCGATCGTGACGCGCTTCGCTGCAGACCGGCCATTGTGGTTGCTGTTTTACCCATTCAACCGGTAACTGCCGAATCAGTACGCTGGATGTTTCAAGATGAATACGTTCATGCTCAATGCCCATCAAAATAACCCAGGCCGGACTGTCCCAGCTAACAGGCAATTCCAGCGGCATCGTTTCAATAAACTGCGTCACCAGTGCTTTCACACTGCCGCGATAATCGCGTACAGCTTCCACTGAAGGCCAGTCATAGTGACTGTCATTAAGATCATCCCAGCTCATTTCATCGACGCCTATTGCCAGCATCGCTTCGATGCGATCGTCAATACGTGAGTCGATGTAGCGGCCTGCCATGAGCTTGTTTATATAAAAGGTGGCGGTGTGGCCGAAATAGAAGATCAGCGGATGACGCAGCGGTATCGCTTTTGTAAACCAGGCGCGTTGATCGTTGAGGCAGGTAAACAGATCCTCGTACAGCGCCCAGGTCTGGTTGAAATAAGCCAGGAGCTCGGCACGTTTTTGTTCGACGTTTTGGCCAGAGAGCAGCAATGTTCGGGTTGGGGCTGGCAAATCATGATGGTGTTGAACAGCGTTCACAGGGCACTCCAGATTGCTGAATAAGTAATTGCAGATATTTACTATAAAGCAAAATGGAATTTCTGCCGTAGGGCTTAACGGCGCCAGTGACGCAATAAACGGCTTTTTATGCCGGTATCAAAACGCCAGATATGGTCAAAGATACGCATGATGCCGGGTTTTCCGTGCGCAGACATGGCGACAGCGTGAAAGCGTTGCTGCTGCTGTTGCTGGCGATGTTTAACGCTGCGCACAACCTCATCTGGCAGGCGTTGCGCGATAAAATCAGACACGATGACGGCATCCGCATCCTGCCATTGCGGCCCTTCCATGCGGGCAATGACGGCGGAAAGGCAGGCTGCCAGGTCGGTGCCACCGCGAAAACGCTGGCTGAGAAAACGAATGGCCTGCTCCAGTCCGTCATCGCCCGTTAATTCGTAACCAATTACGTCATGCGCGAATAACATGATGTAACAGCGCCGCCGATCGGCCAGCGCAATCTTGAGAAGGGCCAGGCAAAAGGCTTTTGCACATCGCTCATTGAAACCGCCCATCGAGCCGGACGTATCGACACAAACGATAAAGGGGCCACGTGGCTGTTCTTCATGCTGCTGGTGGCTGACCGGACGCTGAGTGATCTTTTCGTGCCAGGCGTCACCCTGAAGTTTGTAAGTAAGTAATCGCTTCTCTACCAGGCGGCGGTAAAACTCAAGTTCCAGTTCACTGACGCTTAATGCCGCAAGCTCAGGCGGTAATAAACGCAGCACATCATCGCTCTGATGAATGCCGCTGACTTCTTCCGGCACGGCATCCGGTTCGCGTACCAGATGATGGAATGTTTCCAGCGGGGCATCCTGTGAAGGCACCGACTTTGCTTCCCGGCTGCGGCCCAGTTGCTGAGCCAGCTTCATTAATTCAGGCTGCTGCGCAAGAAAATCCCCATATTGCAGCATCAACTGGTAATCGCCGTGCTGGAGCGGGGCTTTGCCCATATCCCACAAGCGTCCGGCTGCGGCTTCGTCATCATCCGCCAGTACCGGCGCCAGCTGCCCGCTCAGTGCCATACGTTGCTGCAACTCTGCCATCAGACGTTCACGCTGCTGCTCAAGGAGTTGTTCATTCAGCGTGAGCGTTTGCAGTGTGAGGCTGAGCCGCCAGCGTTGCAGGAATAAGGTATGTTGTGCGGTGCTGAGATTACCGGGATCGTTATGCAGCAGCAGCCGTCGAGCTTCCTCTAAGAAAGGGGATGTCAGGCGTTCGAGGTGAGCAAGCGTTTCATCAAGCTGCTGGCTAAATTCACGATCGCTGAGTAACTGAATACGCTGAAACAGCTGAAATTCTTCCGCCAGCATGTCGGGAACGGGCGTGGCTTTGAGTTCGGCGTCAATCTCGGCTTTCCAGCGAGGGACGTCACGTAGCAGCGCCTTCTTCATACCGGGGAATTTTTCAAAGAAAAGCGCCAGCTGTGGAGACGCGAGTAAGGCCAGAATAAGCTCTTCAATCAGGTCCGTTTCGCCGATTGACAGCAATGTACTCAGCGTCTCCAGTGAGATCATTTACGCGCCTGTTTGAGCTGTTCCGCCACATCCTGCAGGCTGGTTTCGACACGTGCCAGCCAGTCATCGCTGATAAACAGGCAACGTTGCTGCTGGCTGAAAAGGTGACGCTGTTGACGCAACTGGCCGTCAAGTTCATCCAGCGCGTCGCTGATTTCCTGCGGCAAGGCATCGGCGCTGCTGGCACCCGGCAATGTCAGCCTGGCGGTTTGCAAACTGACGTCGCGTATCGCCAGGCAGTGCTGCGCATCCACCAGCAAATCCAGCGTCTGCGCAAAACCGATGCCATTTAATTTACCGCGCACATCACCACCTTTTTGCAGCCAGTGATCCAGCGCTTCGCGCTCGATCACCAAATGCGTCACCTGCATGTCGTGCAGCACAAGGGGTTTCTGCAACATCAGGGTTAACTGTGCCTCGGTAAAGCTTTCGGGCAAATCGTAATGGGGTTTACGGCTAAACATACCGCTGTGTTTTTCCAGCGTAATTGCAGCAGCGACGCTTTGCTGCTGTTGCAACGCCAGCCGACGCGCTTTGAGCTGCTGGAGTTTCAGCAGGATCGTTTGCTGTTGCCAGGCGTGCTGCGTCATCAACTGATCGATTTCACTGTCCAGAATTTTCATCGATGCGACGTCGTGCCACAGGCAGTCCTTAAGCAGGATCAGATCGAGAGGCGCTATCGCATTGCGGCCACTGTAAAAAGCGCTGGCCTGCAACAGGTGAATGGCTTTTTTCCAGCGGCGATCGGAAATGTAGGGTGCCTCTGGTAGCTTCTCCAGGTGCTGACGTAGCTGGTAAATCAGTTCAAAGACATTATCCGGCAACGCAACCTGACTGATGCCTTGCTGCCATTGCACATATTCTTCGTCACTGATGCGCAGCGACTCGGCTACCGGATTGTCATTTTCATCCTGCTGGTGGGTCAGCATGCTGCGGAAGTTTTGTTTTTCATGCACGTTGTCCAGCCACAGGCGGATCAACATACGGTCATACAGGGCTTCCAGTCCGCTGTCGGCTTCCGGTAACTCATTCGAGGCGGTGACCAGCAGGCGCATCGGAATTTTTTCTTCGCTATCGCCATTGCGAAAGCGGCGTTCGTTGATGGCGGTGAGCAGCGTATTCAGGATGGCCGGGCCGGCTTTCCAGATCTCATCCAGAAAAACGATTTCAGCGTCCGGTAAATAACCTTTGGTCAGCCTCTGATAGCGGCCTTCATCTTTCAATGCCTGGATGGAAAGGGGACCAAAGACTTCTTCCGGTGTGGAGAAGCGGGTCATCAAATATTCAAAGGCACGGGCATGTTGAAAGGCGCATTTCAGTCGGCGGGCAATCAGGCTTTTTGCAATACCTGGCGGGCCAAGTAAAAAAACGCTTTCGCCGCTAAGTGCGGCCAGCAGGCAAAGGCGAATGGCATGATGTCGCTCATACAAACCTTTTTCTAACGCATTGCTGAGCCGAGAAATTCTTTCTGCCAAAAGATGGGGTTGAGCCATAATCACATCTATGTCCTTACGATCGTCGAGCCGCAGCGTTTTAGCGAACGCAATACTCTATAGGGTATGATGCGCGAAAGCGTTAATCGATGTCAGCTTTTTTGTTTCATAAGGTTCGATAGCGCGGCTTTTAATGTTAATAAGAACGCAAGAAATCAGGGGATGACCGCCTGTAACCCTGACGGCGGAGTATAAATTTTCGTGAATACGTGCATACTGTGCGCTTTTTGATGGCTTGAGCGCCTCTCAGAATCTAACAAAAGATCATTTTATGAGCTCTGATAATAAGCACTCACTAGGCGGATTAACGCTGGCGGCTATTGGGGTCGTCTATGGCGATATCGGTACCAGCCCGCTTTATACCTTACGCGAATGTCTTTCGGGACAGTTTGGTTTTGGCGTTGAACGGGATGCCGTCTTTGGCTTTCTTTCGCTGATTTTCTGGCTGCTGGTGCTGGTGGTCTCGTTGAAATACATCAGCTACGTTATGCGTGCTGATAATGCCGGAGAAGGCGGTATTCTGACGCTGATGTCGTTGGCGGGCCGACATACGGGCGGGCGCATAACGGCAACGCTGGTAATTATGGGACTGATTGGCGGCAGCTTCTTCTATGGCGAAGTGGTGATTACGCCAGCCGTCTCCGTCCTGTCAGCGATTGAAGGGCTGGAAATCGCCGCGCCCAACCTGGACAGCTATATTGTTCCGCTGGCAATCACCGTGCTTACGCTGCTGTTTATTATCCAGAAACACGGTACAGGGATTGTCGGTAAACTGTTTGCGCCGGTCATGCTGCTGTGGTTTATCGTGCTGGCAATACTGGGCGCACGAAGCATTGCCAACAATCCTGAGGTACTCCAGGCGCTGAATCCTTACTGGGCGCTGCACTTCTTTGTGGAATATAAATCGGTGTCCTTCTTTGCGCTTGGCGCCGTTGTGCTGGCGATTACGGGCGTTGAAGCGCTGTATGCAGACATGGGGCACTTCGGTAAGTTTCCTATTCGTCTGGCGTGGTTTGTGGTGGTGCTGCCGTCGCTGGTGCTCAACTATTTTGGTCAGGGTGCGCTGTTGCTGAAACACCCGGAAGCGATCAAAAACCCGTTTTTCCTGCTGGCACCCGACTGGGCGCTCGTCCCCATGTTGATTCTGGCAACGTTAGCTACCGTCATCGCCTCGCAGGCGGTTATTTCCGGCGTATTCTCGTTAACCCGACAGGCCGTGCGTCTCGGCTATCTGCCGCCCATGCGCATTGTTCATACCTCAGAAAAAGAGTCAGGCCAGATCTATATCCCAATCATTAACTGGCTGCTCTATTTCTCTGTGGTGATTGTGATTATTGGTTTTGAGCATTCGAGTAATCTTGCTGCGGCGTACGGGATTGCGGTCACGGGCACAATGGTGCTGACCTCTGTGCTTTGCGCGACCGTCGCGATAATGAACTGGCACTGGAATCGCTATCTGGTTGGACTGATTTTGATTGCCATGCTGTGCATTGACGTATCCCTGTTCTCGGCCAACCTGATCAAGATTTTCTCCGGTGGCTGGCTGCCGCTGACTCTGGCATTGATGATGTTTATCGTGATGACGACATGGAAGAGTGAACGCTTCCGTTTGCTGCGTCGTATGCATGAACACGGCAACTCTCTGGAGGCAATGATTGCTTCTCTGGAAAAATCGCCGCCTGTGCGCGTGCCCGGAACGGCGGTTTATATGTCACGCGCACTAAATGTGATCCCTTTTGCCATGCTGCATAACCTTAAGCACAATAAGGTGCTGCACGAACGCGTGGTGTTATTAACACTGCGCACAGAAGACGCGCCCTATGTGCATAACGTCAGACGCGTGACTATCGAACAGTTGTCGCCGACCTTCTGGCGTGTGGTAGCCAGTTACGGCTGGCGTGAAACGCCAAACGTAGAGGAGATTTTCCATCGTTGTGGGCTGGAGGGACTGAACTGCCGCATGATGGAGACCTCATTCTTTATGTCTCATGAGTCGCTGATTATCGGCAAACGGCCATGGTATCTGCGACTGCGCGGCAAGCTGTTCATGACGCTACAGCGCAATGCGCTACGTGCGCCCGATCAGTTTGAGATTCCGCCCAACCGGGTGATTGAACTGGGTACCCAGGTCGAGATTTAACAGCGTGCGCCTGCCTGTCAGGCGCTTTTTTTACCAGCTCAGGCTGACGCACAGCCCGCCTTCCGGAAGCTGACTGAAGTGCAGCGTCATGCCATGTAACTGGGCAATATTGCGCACAATGGATAAACCTAATCCACTGCCGCTTTTCTCCTGCCCTGGCGGACGCCAGAAACGCTCACCCAGTCGTTGTAGCGCGTCGGGTGATAAACGGTTGCCGTTATCTTCCACTCGCAATCTTCCAGACTGAAGAATCAGATCCACGTTGCTGCCTGGCGGTGTATAACGAATGGCGTTATCAAGCAGATTCCTTATCAGCAAAGACAGCAGCAAGGGATGTCCCGAAATGACCGGATCGGCTTCAGCATTGAAGCGCAACCGGATATCACTTTTCTCTGCCAGCGGCAGCTGTGAGGCCAGGGTTTCCTGCGCCACTTTTTTCAGCATTACGGGCTGGAACGCGTTACGGGCATCCTCTGCTTCAATACGCGACAGCGTCAGTAACTGATCCACCAGACGTGTCGCCCGGACAATGCCCGCATCCAACTGCTGAAGTGCATGCGTGCGCATTGCCTCGTCATCGGCGGCCAGTTGGATGACCTCGCTTTGTACCTGCAGGGCCGCCAGCGGACTGCGTAATTCGTGCGCCGCATCGGACGTGAAGCGGCGTTCCCGCTGCACCATCGTATGAATTCGACCAAACAGCCCATTCAGCGCGTCAATGACCGGGCGCACCTCTTTCGGCACGCGGTCAGCCTGTAAAGGCGCATCATCATCAGGTGCGCGTTGAGCCAGTTGCTGGCTGAGCTTTTTTAGCGGGCGGAGTTCATACCAGACCAGGCCCGTTAACATCAGCAGCATAAAGGGGAGTGAAATCAGCCAGGGCAGCGTGCTGGTCTTCACGATATCGTTGGCCATGTCATCCCGGTATTCCCATTCCTGACCCACCACTACGCGGTAGCGTTGATCGGGCGTGGTCAGCCAGACTAACCGCCAGGGATCGTCATCATCCCTGAGCTGACCATTCAGAAAGCCCTGATGATCGGCATTAAAGAGAAGATCTTTGCCGTTATCGCCATCGTTGAGGACCGGTTTTCCATCACGCGTAAAGACGGCAAAGGCCAGCGCATCATCATCCTGTTCGCCCCGGTTATGGGGCAGTATTTTTTTACTCCTGGGAAGCGAGGTTTCGTTCACTGAGGTGAAATTCAGCGTCAGCAGGCGCTTTGCAAGTAACAGTTGCTGCGTATCAAACAGCTCATTGATCGTTTCGCGCGTCTGGTAGCGAGCGCTCAGCGTGGCCGCTCCCCAGCAGATGCCGAGTATCAACATCAGTCCAATGCCCATACGCAGGAATAAGCTCATCGATCGCATTCGCTTTCCCCCAGCGTATAGCCCACGCCGTGGATCGTGCGAATAAAGCGTTGGCCTAATTTCCTGCGCAGATGATGAATATGCACCTCAACCGCATTACTCGAAACCTCGGTATCCCAGGTGTAAAGTTTTTCTTCTAACTGGCTGCGCGTCAGCACGCGCCCCGGGTTACGCATAAACAGTTCCAGCAGCGCCATCTCGCGGCTTTTTAGTTCAACGCTGGCCCCGTTTTGTACCACGCTGAGGTTACCGGGGATCAATACGACATCGCCGTGACGCAGTTCGGGTTGCAGTTGCCCGTGGCGTCGTCGAATCAGTGCCTGTAAACGCGCGGCGACTTCGGTCAGCGCAAAGGGTTTGCACAGATAATCGTCCGCGCCCATCTGTAATCCTTCAACCCGTTGGTCGAGTGCATCGCGCGCCGTCAGAATGAGTACCGGGACATCGTAGCCCTGCTGACGCCACTGACGCAGAATGTCCAGCCCGTCACGCTCCGGCAGGGACAAATCAAGCACAACCGCATCCCACGGGGCGGCATTCAGGGCCTGAAATCCGGCCTCGCCTGAGACAAACCAGTCGACGCTAAACCCCAGCTTGCTGAGTCCAGCCTTAATGCCGTCGCCGATCAGGCGATCGTCCTCAATCAGTAAAATGCGCATCGTTTCTCCCTTTTAATAAGCGATTTATACGAAGCGAAATGGCGGTTGTACAGCGAGTCTGGCTAAAAAAAGAGGATATTTTCCCCTTAAGATCCTGTTAAGAACTGTGTGGTTTACTGCTTTCACTGAAAGAACGGATTCACAGACAAGAGGTGACGAAATGAAAAAGTATGCTGCACTTATCGCTGTAACACTGTTAGCGTCTGCGCCTGTACTGGCGGCACAACAAGGCGGTTTTGTTGACCCGAATGCGCCTGCACCGGCAGCACACACGCAGCAGGGTGGTTTTCACGCCGATCACACCAGCGTCGTGACGGTGAAGCAGGCTGAAGCGATGAAAGATGACAGCTGGATTACCGTACGGGGTCAGCTTGAAAAACAAACGGGTAACGAAGATTATCTGTTCCGCGATGAAAGCGGCACAATGACGGTCGAGATCGACCATAAGCGCTGGAATGGCGTCACGGTTTCGCCGAAAGATCGGGTTGAGCTGACAGGTGAACTGGATAAAGATTTCAACAGCATTGAACTGGATGTGAAACAGGTTAAGAAGCTTCCTTAATCTCCCGTGACCGGACCGTATTGACGGTCCGGTTTTCCTTTCAGAACAGTCCCTAACTCAAATTCCCTCCGGCAATATCGAAACGTTTCGATAGCGATCACAAATTTCTTCTCCAGTGGTTGAATTGTAACCTTCTTTTTATACACTCCAGAAAGCGAAACGTTTCGCTCTGGAGTGGAAAAATGAAAAAAGGTCGCCTGTTAAACGCTGAACTCTCTTACGTTATCGCCCGCCTGGGCCATACAGATACGTTGACGATCGCTGATGCGGGGTTGCCCATTCCGGCAGAAACGCAGCGTATCGATCTGGCACTGATACCGGGTACGCCAGGCTTCATGCAGGTGGTGGAAGCGGTAACGCATGAGATGCAGGTGGAAAGCGCCTTTATCGCGGAAGAAATTAAGCAACACAATCCGCAGCTCCATAGCGAACTGATCGCCGTGCTCGACGCATTGCAACAGCACCAGGGAAATCGCATTACCATCCGCTACATCAGTCATGAACAGTTTAAACAACAAACACAACGTAGCCAGGCGGTCATTCGCAGCGGAGAGTGCTCTCCGTATGCGAATGTCATCCTGAGTGCCGGTGTGACCTTCTGAGGCCGTTATGCAACCGTTACTGCAGCTCAAAGGCATCGAAAAAGCGTTTCCGGGCGTGAAAGCATTAAATGGCGCGTCGCTGTCCGTCTGGGCAGGACGCGTTATGGCATTAGTCGGTGAGAATGGCGCCGGCAAGTCCACCATGATGAAGGTGCTGACCGGGATTTATACCCGTGATGCCGGATCACTGCAGTGGCTGGGCGAAGAAACCACCTTCAGTGGACCGAAAGCCTCGCAGGAAGCCGGTATCGGCATTATCCATCAGGAGCTCAACCTGATCCCGCAGTTGACTGTGGCAGAAAACATCTTTCTTGGGCGTGAATTCGTTAATGGTTTTGGTCGCATTAACTGGAAGCGGATGTATGCCGAGGCGGATGCGCTCCTGAAACGCCTGAATCTGCGTTTTAGCAGTCACAAGCTGGTGGGCGATTTATCCATCGGCGATCAACAAATGGTCGAAATTGCCAAGGTTCTGAGCTTTGAATCGAAAGTCATCATTATGGATGAGCCCACGGATGCGCTGACGGATACTGAAACATTGTCCTTGTTCCGGGTGATCAATGAACTGAAGGCGCAAGGATGCGGCATCGTTTATATCTCTCATCGCATGAAAGAAATTTTTGAGATTTGTGATGACGTGACGGTCTTCCGTGACGGGCAATTTATTGCAGAGCGTCCGGTCGCCGAGATGAGCGAAGAGAGCCTGATCGAAATGATGGTGGGGCGCAAATTAGAAGATCAGTATCCCCATCTGGATGAGGCGCCCGGCGAAATTCGTCTTAAGGTTCAGAACCTCAGCGGCCCTGGCGTGGATGACGTCAGCTTTACCTTACGTAAAGGCGAAATTCTCGGCGTATCGGGCCTGATGGGCGCAGGCCGGACAGAGTTAATGAAAATTTTGTATGGTGCCTTGCCCCGTACCGGGGGGCAGGTCTGGCTGAGTGGACGTGAAGTCGTGATCCGTTCTCCTCAGGATGGCCTGGCTAACGGCATCGTTTATATCTCCGAAGATCGCAAGCGCGATGGCCTGGTGTTAGGCATGTCAGTCAAAGAAAACATGTCGCTTACCGCCTTACGCTATTTCAGTCACCCGGCTGGCAGACTGCGCCATGCGGAAGAGCAGCTCGCTGTAAAAGATTTCATTCGCTTATTTAACGTGAAAACGCCGTCGATGGAGCAGCCGATTGGCCTGTTATCGGGCGGGAATCAGCAGAAGGTGGCGATAGCCCGTGGATTGATGACGCGCCCTAACGTGTTGATTCTTGACGAACCGACGCGCGGCGTGGACGTCGGGGCCAAAAAAGAGATCTATCAGCTGATTAATCAGTTCAAAGCTGAAGGGCTGAGCATCATCCTGGTGTCGTCAGAAATGCCAGAGGTGCTGGGCATGAGTGACCGCATTGTCGTGATGCATGAAGGCCGTTTAAGCGGCGAATTTAGCCGTGAAGAAGCTACCCAGGAAAGCCTGATGGCAGCAGCCGTCGGTAAGCAACACAGTGAGGATTTAGTTGTATGACCACCCAAACCGTTCCATCTAACCGTCGCTGGTTCAGCAAAGCCTGGCTACTTGAGCAAAAATCGCTGATTGCGCTGATTGTGTTGATTGCTGTGGTGGCGAGCCAGAGCCCGAATTTCTTTACTGTGGCCAATCTGTTCAACATTCTTCAGCAGACATCGGTCAATGCCATCATGGCTGTGGGAATGACCCTGGTCATTTTAACGTCCGGCATCGATCTTTCCGTCGGCTCGCTGCTGGCGCTGACGGGCGCGGTGGCCGCCTCGCTGGTAGGCATGGAGGTGAATGCCTTTGTTGCCGTTGCAGCCTCCCTGGTGCTGGGCGCGGCGATTGGTGCGGTCACGGGAACCATCGTGGCGCGGGGCAAGGTGCAGGCGTTTATCGCTACGCTGGTCATGATGTTACTGCTGCGCGGCGTCACCATGGTTTATACCAACGGCAGTCCGGTCAATACCGGTTTTAACGATAATGCGGATCTGTTTGGCTGGATTGGTATTGGTCGTCCGCTGGGTATTCCAACCCCGGTCTGGCTGATGGCGCTGGTGTTTGTCGCCGCCTGGTACATGCTGCATCACACGCGCCTGGGTCGCTATATTTATGCGTTGGGCGGTAATGAGGCGGCCACGCGTCTCTCCGGCATCAACGTTAACCGTGTGAAAGTTATTGTTTACTCACTGTCTGGCATGCTGGCCGCGCTGGCGGGATCGATTGAAGTGGCGCGTCTGTCTTCTGCCCAGCCAACAGCGGGTACAGGCTATGAACTGGACGCTATCGCGGCTGTCGTGCTGGGCGGAACGAGTCTGGCAGGCGGTAAAGGCCGCGTCGTTGGCACCTTAATTGGCGCATTAATCCTTGGCTTTTTAAACAATGGATTAAATCTGATGGGTGTATCTTCCTACTACCAGATGATCGTCAAAGCAGTCGTTATTCTGCTGGCGGTGCTGGTGGATAATAAAAGCAGCAAATAACTCAGACTCTTATACAGGATAAAATGATGAAAAAGTTAACTGCACTCGCTGTCATTCTTGGCGCAACCCTCAGCGCCAGCGCAATGGCGAAAGATACCATTGCCCTTGTTATCTCTACGCTGAATAACCCGTTCTTTGTGTCCCTGAAAGACGGCGCGCAAAAAGAAGCGGACAAACTGGGTTACAACCTGGTCGTGCTGGATTCACAGAACAACCCTGCGAAAGAACTGGCTAACGTGCAGGATCTGACTGTTCGCGGCACCAAAGCACTGCTGATCAACCCAACCGATTCTGACTCTGTAGGCAATGCCATCAAGCTGGCTAACCAGGCAAAAATCCCTGTTATCACGCTGGATCGCGTGGCGGCTCAGGGTACCGTGGTAAGCCATGTTGCATCTGATAACCGCTTCGGCGGAAAAATGGCAGGTGACTTTATTGCCCGTAAACTGGGTGATGGCGCGAAAATCATCGAATTAGAAGGGATCGCGGGAACTTCAGCAGCCCGTGAACGTGGCGAAGGCTTCCAGAAAGCCGTTGATGCACACAAGTTCAAGGTTCTGGCCAGCCAGCCTGCTGACTTTGACCGTACTAAAGGCCTGAACGTGATGCAGAACCTGTTGCAGGCGCATCCAGATGTGCAGGCGGTATTTGCCCAGAACGACGAAATGGCACTGGGTGCCCTGCGTGCACTGCAGACTGCTGGCAAGACCGATGTGCTGGTGGTGGGCTTTGACGGCACGCCAGATGGTGTGAAAGCCGTTGAAGGCGGTAAGCTGGCGGCGACCGTTGCTCAGATGCCAGAGAAAATTGGCATGATCGGCGTTCAGACTGCTGATAAAGTGCTGAAAGGCGAAAAAGTGCAGGCAGTTTATCCAGTTGATTTGAAACTGGTTACTAAATAAATCAAAGAAAAGCAGGGCACTGCGCCACCCATCGGTGGCGCACTTATTTCGGACTCTCCCAATGAGCAAACACGCAAAACTGGCCGTTCTCGGCAGCATCAATGCTGACCATATCCTTAATCTGGCACACTTTCCCCGTCCCGGCGAAACGGTGATCGGGCAGAAATATCAGATTGCGTTTGGTGGTAAAGGCGCCAATCAGGCGGTTGCGGCCGGCCGTGCGGGCGCTGATATTGCCTTTATTGCTTGTGTCGGTGCCGATGACATTGGTGAACGTGTCTGTCAGCAACTCGCGCAGGATAAGATTGATACCCAGCCGGTAGAGGTCATTGAGGGTGAATCGACGGGCGTTGCGATGATCTTCGTCAATGGTGAAGGCGAAAATAATATAGGCATCTATTCCGGTGCTAATGCCGCGTTAACGCCAGCCTACGTCGCGCGTCACCAGCAGGTTATCGCCGGGGCTGACGCATTACTGATGCAGCTTGAATCGCCACTGGACAGCGTGGTAGCGGCGGCAAGCCTTGCCCGACAGCATCAGACGCAGGTCATTTTGAATCCTGCGCCAGCAACGGCTCTGCCGGACAGTCTGTTAGCGCTGGTTGACGTGATTACGCCAAACGAGACTGAGGCTGAAATCCTGACAGGAATCGCCGTCAGAAATGATGAGGACGCTGCGCGTGCGGCGGCTGCGTTACATAATAAAGGCATCCCCACTGTCTTGATCACCCTGGGACGCCGTGGCGTCTGGCTGAGTGAAAAGGGCCAGGGGCAACGTGTTGCGGGTTTTGACGTGAAAGCCGTAGATACGATTGCGGCGGGTGATACGTTTAACGGCGCGTTTATCACAGCACGTCTTGAAGGCAAGGCCATGCTGGATGCCGTTCGCTTTGCGCACGCTGCTGCGGCAATTGCGGTAACCCGTTCGGGAGCACAGCCCTCTGTACCCTGGCGTGCCGAGATCGACGACTTTTTACAGCAACAGGGTTAAGCGCTTGGCTACGATGAAAGATGTCGCCCGGCTGGCGGGCGTCTCCACCTCAACGGTTTCACACGTCATCAACAAGAATCGTTTTGTGAGCGATGGGGTGCGTGAAAAAATCGAACAGGCGATTCGCGATCTGAACTATGCGCCGTCGGCACTGGCTCGTAGCCTCAAGCTTAACCAAACCCATACGATCGGCATGCTACTGACCGCCAGCAGTAACCCCTTTTATGCCGAAGTGGTACGTGGTGTTGAAGACAGCTGTTATGAGCGTGGATACAGCCTGATTCTGTGCAATACCGCCGGGGACGAAGACCGTATGAATCGTAGCCTGGAAACCTTGCTGCAAAAGCGGGTCGATGGTTTGCTGATTATGTGCACGGAAAGCCATTTACCGTCGGCGGAAATCCTGAATCGTTATCCTTCTATT
The DNA here is from genome assembly GCF_035191405.1 of Pantoea sp. JZ2. Classification (NCBI taxonomy): domain Bacteria; kingdom Pseudomonadati; phylum Pseudomonadota; class Gammaproteobacteria; order Enterobacterales; family Erwiniaceae; genus Pantoea; species Pantoea sp. JZ2. The sequence goes on from NZ_CP045247.1 coordinate 89,011, forward strand.
CCTATGGTGATGATGGACTGGGCGCCTTTCGAAGGGCGGGGCGATATCATTCAGGATAACGCGCTGTTGGGGGGTGAACTGGCGACACAGCATCTGATTGACAGCGGATATTCGCGAATCGCCTGTATTTCCGGGCCGCTTGATAAAACCCCGGCGCGCATGCGCCTTGAAGGTTTTCATCAGGCAATGCAGAAAAACGGTCTGGAGGTCCCGCCAGACTATGTCGTGAGCGGTGACTTTGAGTTTGCGGGCGGTTATAACGCCATGTTCGAACTGTTGGCGCTGGATACCCCACCGCATGCCGTTTTTACCAGCAACGACGCGATGGCGGTTGGGGTTTACCATGCACTACATCAGGCCGGCTTGCAGATTCCGCAGGATATGGCGGTGATGGGATATGATGACGTGGAACTGGCGCGCTATATGTCGCCGCCGCTGAGCACCATTCATCAACCGAAAGATGAGCTGGGTGAACTGGCTATTGATACGTTGATTTATCGTCTGAGTAATCCCGACGTCAGCCAGCAGACGCTGGTACTGACGCCGGAACTGGTTCCGCGGGGATCGGTTTAAGCTTTCTTCTTTTTATCGCGATTTTTAATCAGGTTGCGTCCGTCGCCATTGCGCAGCATCGTAAACGTCAGCGCTGACAGGACGGTGACGATGCCCATCGTCAGGAAGGTAGAATGGAATTGTTCTACTGTCGTGCTATCAAATTCCTGATAAAAGCGCAGGACGGCCGCACTGACGGCCACCCCAAAGCTGATCGCGAGCTGCTGTGTCACCGCGAGTACACTGTTGCCGCCACTGGCATTGTCGTCATCCAAATCAGCCAGGGTAATGGTGTTCATTGCCGTAAACTGGGTGGACATCGCCATACCTAACAGAAAGAGCGGAATTAATAAGAACGCAATATCCTCAGAAGGTGACTGCAGCGAGAAGCTGGCGATCATCACGCCAATGATCATCGTAATACTGACTAACAGGCGGCGATAGCCAAACCAGCGCAGTAATTGCGTCACGCTTTGTTTAGCCAGAATGGAGCCAATGGCTGTGGGGGCCATCATGCAGCCAGCCAGAATCGCAGAATAGCCAAATCCTACCTGAAGCATCAGCGGCATCAAAAACGGCACGCAACCAGTGCCCAGCCGCGAAGCGATGTTACCAATGATGCCTACCGAGAATGTGCGTGTCTTAAACATGGGCAGATTGATCAACGGCGAGGGATGACGCCGGGCATGGGCTATATAGAGGAGCAACAAGACAACGCCGCCAGTCAGAACGCCTGCCGCAAGCCAGGGTGAGACAATACGCTCACCAAACAGCTCTATGCCGGTAGAGATCATCACTAATCCAATGCCGAACAATAAAAATCCCAGAAAGTCGAAACGGCGCTTTGGTGTCGTGAAGTCAGGCATGAATTTACGTGCATAGACGATGCCGAGCAGACCTATCGGAATGTTTATCAGGAAGATCCAGTGCCAGGTGGCATAGGTCACCATGATTCCCCCCAGCAACGGCCCCAGTATCGGTCCGACTAATCCCGGCATGGTGACAAAGTTGAGAATAGGTAAGAGTTCACTACGGGGATAGGCACGCAGAAGTGCCAGCCGCGCGACGGGCATCATCATCGCGCCACCCACGCCCTGAATAACGCGCGATGTGACCAGTATTGATAAGGAGGGCGATAAGGCACAGGCAAGTGAACCCAGCGTAAACAGCGAAACGGCAATAATAAAGATCTTGCGTGTGCCAAAGCGGTCTGCAAGCCATCCACTAACCGGAATAAGCATGGCAACAGTTAAGGTGTAGCTGATAACGGCGGACTGCATGGCTAGCGGGGAACGTTCAAGGCTGGTAGCGATCGCGGGCAGCGCGGTATTGAGTATCGTGGCATCCAGTGACTGCATAAAGAAGGCCATAGCGGCAATCCATGGCAGACCGGCCATACTGCGCGCGGATTTAATCATTGAGCGTCCTTCGTAATGTCTTCGGCAAAGAATATAAAAAAGAATAGCATTGGCAGAAATGCACAATACGCCTCTTTCAACCGATATGTGGTGATTTCCGTGCGTTATTTACGCAGGATGTGTCGCTTTTTACCCCGTTCGTTTAAAAATGAATCGCTCAGTCATTTTTTTATAATTAATGCTTGTCACCCAGAAAGAACGCCCTATAATGCGCCTCCACTGACACGGCACAACGGCTTACGTAACGCGGTGTTCAGCAGAAAACTCCCCGGAGTTTTCGCCGGAGAAAAACTTCTGAAAAAGAGGTTGACTCTGAAAGAGGAAAGCGTAATATACGCCACCTCGCAACAGACGGTTAACCCGCTGGTTGCACTGCTCTTTAACAATTTATCAGACAATCTGTGTGGGCACTCGCAGGATTGATATCCGCGTCTCCGGACGCAAAAAAATATCAAGTCTTAAGAGTGAACACGTATTGAAATTCATTACGACGTTTTCCTTGAGCATCGCTGCACTGGTTGCAGCAAATCAAACTTTAAATTGAAGAGTTTGATCATGGCTCAGATTGAACGCTGGCGGCAGGCCTAACACATGCAAGTCGGACGGTAGCACAGAGGAGCTTGCTCCTCGGGTGACGAGTGGCGGACGGGTGAGTAATGTCTGGGAAACTGCCCGATGGAGGGGGATAACTACTGGAAACGGTAGCTAATACCGCATAACGTCGCAAGACCAAAGTGGGGGACCTCCGGGCCTCACACCATCGGATGTGCCCAGATGGGATTAGCTGGTAGGCGGGGTAACGGCCCACCTAGGCGACGATCCCTAGCTGGTCTGAGAGGATGACCAGCCACACTGGAACTGAGACACGGTCCAGACTCCTACGGGAGGCAGCAGTGGGGAATATTGCACAATGGGCGCAAGCCTGATGCAGCCATGCCGCGTGTATGAAGAAGGCCTTCGGGTTGTAAAGTACTTTCAGCGGGGAGGAAGGTGGTGAGGTTAATAACCTCATCAATTGACGTTACCCGCAGAAGAAGCACCGGCTAACTCCGTGCCAGCAGCCGCGGTAATACGGAGGGTGCAAGCGTTAATCGGAATTACTGGGCGTAAAGCGCACGCAGGCGGTCTGTTAAGTCAGATGTGAAATCCCCGGGCTTAACCTGGGAACTGCATTTGAAACTGGCAGGCTTGAGTCTCGTAGAGGGGGGTAGAATTCCAGGTGTAGCGGTGAAATGCGTAGAGATCTGGAGGAATACCGGTGGCGAAGGCGGCCCCCTGGACGAAGACTGACGCTCAGGTGCGAAAGCGTGGGGAGCAAACAGGATTAGATACCCTGGTAGTCCACGCCGTAAACGATGTCGACTTGGAGGTTGTTCCCTTGAGGAGTGGCTTCCGGAGCTAACGCGTTAAGTCGACCGCCTGGGGAGTACGGCCGCAAGGTTAAAACTCAAATGAATTGACGGGGGCCCGCACAAGCGGTGGAGCATGTGGTTTAATTCGATGCAACGCGAAGAACCTTACCTACTCTTGACATCCAGCGAACTTGGCAGAGATGCCTTGGTGCCTTCGGGAACGCTGAGACAGGTGCTGCATGGCTGTCGTCAGCTCGTGTTGTGAAATGTTGGGTTAAGTCCCGCAACGAGCGCAACCCTTATCCTTTGTTGCCAGCGATTCGGTCGGGAACTCAAAGGAGACTGCCGGTGATAAACCGGAGGAAGGTGGGGATGACGTCAAGTCATCATGGCCCTTACGAGTAGGGCTACACACGTGCTACAATGGCGCATACAAAGAGAAGCGACCTCGCGAGAGCAAGCGGACCTCATAAAGTGCGTCGTAGTCCGGATCGGAGTCTGCAACTCGACTCCGTGAAGTCGGAATCGCTAGTAATCGTGGATCAGAATGCCACGGTGAATACGTTCCCGGGCCTTGTACACACCGCCCGTCACACCATGGGAGTGGGTTGCAAAAGAAGTAGGTAGCTTAACCCTCGGGAGGGCGCTTACCACTTTGTGATTCATGACTGGGGTGAAGTCGTAACAAGGTAACCGTAGGGGAACCTGCGGTTGGATCACCTCCTTACCTGAAGATACCTTCGTGCGAAGTGCTCACACAGATTGTCTGATAGAAAGCTGAAGAAGCAAGACGGCTGCGAAGCCGAGACACACGTACGTGTCCCCTTCGTCTAGCGGTTAGGACTCCGCCCTTTCACGGCGGCAACAGGGGTTCGAATCCCCTAGGGGACGCCACTTGCTTGGTGACAGGTGAAAGGTGTCTCCACGAAGTATCTCAAAACTGGCCTCAGGGTCACGTTTGAGATATTTGCTCTTTAACAATCCGGAACAAGCTGAAAATTTGAAACGACGCACGTCGTGTTCCTCCGTAATAAGGAACACAGCACGATGCGTTCGGGTCTCTCAAAAGCTCACGACACGCAAGCGCAAAACGCCTGTGGGTTGTGAGGTTAAGCGACCAAGCGTACACGGTGGATGCCCTGGCAGTCAGAGGCGATGAAGGGCGTGCTAATCTGCGATAAGCGCCGGTAAGGTGATATGAACCGCTACAACCGGCGATACCCGAATGGGGAAACCCAGTGTGACTCGTCACACTATCATGCAGTGAATCCATAGCGGCATGAGGCGAACCGGGGGAACTGAAACATCTAAGTACCCCGAGGAAAAGAAATCAACCGAGATTCCCCCAGTAGCGGCGAGCGAACGGGGAGGAGCCCAGAACCTGCATCAGCTTGTGCATCAGTGGAAGCGTCTGGAAAGTCGCAGGGTACAGGGTGATACTCCCGTACACAAAGGTGCACAGGTTGTGAGTTCGATGAGTAAGGCGGGACACGTGGTATCCTGTCTGAATATGGGGGGACCATCCTCCAAGGCTAAATACTCCTGACTGACCGATAGTGAACCAGTACCGTGAGGGAAAGGCGAAAAGAACCCCGGCGAGGGGAGTGAAACAGAACCTGAAACCGTGTACGTACAAGCAGTGGGAGCACCTTCGTGGTGTGACTGCGTACCTTTTGTATAATGGGTCAGCGACTTATATTCTGTAGCAAGGTTAACCGTATAGGGGAGCCGCAGGGAAACCGAGTCTTAACTGGGCGTTAAGTTGCAGGGTATAGACCCGAAACCCGGTGATCTAGCCATGGGCAGGTTGAAGGTTGGGTAACACTAACTGGAGGACCGAACCGACTAATGTTGAAAAATTAGCGGATGACCTGTGGCTGGGGGTGAAAGGCCAATCAAACCGGGAGATAGCTGGTTCTCCCCGAAAGCTATTTAGGTAGCGCCTCGTGAACTCATCTCCGGGGGTAGAGCACTGTTTCGGCTAGGGGGCCATCCCGGCTTACCAACCCGATGCAAACTGCGAATACCGGAGAATGTTATCACGGGAGACACACGGCGGGTGCTAACGTCCGTCGTGAAGAGGGAAACAACCCAGACCGCCAGCTAAGGTCCCAAAGTCATGGTTAAGTGGGAAACGATGTGGGAAGGCACAGACAGCCAGGATGTTGGCTTAGAAGCAGCCATCATTTAAAGAAAGCGTAATAGCTCACTGGTCGAGTCGGCCTGCGCGGAAGATGTAACGGGGCTAAACCATGCACCGAAGCTGCGGCAGCGACGCGTAAGCGTTGCTGGGTAGGGGAGCGTTCTGTAAGCCGTTGAAGGTGTGCTGTGAGGCATGCTGGAGGTATCAGAAGTGCGAATGCTGACATAAGTAACGATAAACAAGGTGAAAAACCTTGTCGCCGGAAGACCAAGGGTTCCTGTTCAACGTTAATCGGAGCAGGGTGAGTCGACCCCTAAGGCGAGGCCGAAAGGCGTAGTCGATGGGAAACAGGTTAATATTCCTGTACTTGGTGTTACTGCGAAGGGGGGACGGAGAAGGCTATATCGGCCGGGCGACGGTTGTCCCGGTTTAAGCGTGTAGGTGTGTGCGCCAGGCAAATCCGGTGCACTTTACACTGAGGCGTGACGACGAGGCACTACGGTGCTGAAGTGATAAATGCCCTGCTTCCAGGAAAAGCCTCTAAGCATCAGGTAACACGAAATCGTACCCCAAACCGACACAGGTGGTCAGGTAGAGAATACCCAGGCGCTTGAGAGAACTCGGGTGAAGGAACTAGGCAAAATGGTGCCGTAACTTCGGGAGAAGGCACGCTGGCGCGTAGGTGAGGGGACTTGCTCCCGGAGCCGAGGCCAGTCGAAGATACCAGCTGGCTGCAACTGTTTATTAAAAACACAGCACTGTGCAAACACGAAAGTGGACGTATACGGTGTGACGCCTGCCCGGTGCCGGAAGGTTAATTGATGGGGTTATCCGTAAGGAGAAGCTCTTGATCGAAGCCCCGGTAAACGGCGGCCGTAACTATAACGGTCCTAAGGTAGCGAAATTCCTTGTCGGGTAAGTTCCGACCTGCACGAATGGCGTAATGATGGCCAGGCTGTCTCCACCCGAGACTCAGTGAAATTGAAATCGCTGTGAAGATGCAGTGTACCCGCGGCAAGACGGAAAGACCCCGTGAACCTTTACTACAGCTTGACACTGAACACTGAGCCTTGATGTGTAGGATAGGTGGGAGGCTTTGAAGCGTGGACGCCAGTCTGCGTGGAGCCGTCCTTGAAATACCACCCTTTAATGTTTGGTGTTCTAACGTGGGCCCGTGATCCGGGCTGCGGACAGTGTCTGGTGGGTAGTTTGACTGGGGCGGTCTCCTCCCAAAGCGTAACGGAGGAGCACGAAGGTTGGCTAATCCTGGTCGGACATCAGGAGGTTAGTGCAATGGCATAAGCCAGCTTGACTGCGAGAGTGACGGCTCGAGCAGGTGCGAAAGCAGGTCATAGTGATCCGGTGGTTCTGAATGGAAGGGCCATCGCTCAACGGATAAAAGGTACTCCGGGGATAACAGGCTGATACCGCCCAAGAGTTCATATCGACGGCGGTGTTTGGCACCTCGATGTCGGCTCATCACATCCTGGGGCTGAAGTAGGTCCCAAGGGTACGGCTGTTCGCCGTTTAAAGTGGTACGCGAGCTGGGTTTAGAACGTCGTGAGACAGTTCGGTCCCTATCTGCCGTGGGCGCTGGAGAATTGAGGGGGGTTGCTCCTAGTACGAGAGGACCGGAGTGAACGCACCGCTGGTGTCCGGGTTGTCACGCCAGTGGCACTGCCCGGTAGCTAAGTGCGGAAAAGATAAGTGCTGAAAGCATCTAAGCACGAAACTTGCCCCGAGATGAGTTCTCCCTGAGGCTCCGAGCCTCCTGAAGGGACGTTGAAGACGACGACGTTGATAGGCCGGGTGTGTAAGCGCAGCGATGCGTTGAGCTTACCGGTACTAATGACCCGTGAGGCTTAACCTTACAACGCCAGAGGCGTTTTGGGTTGAGAGACAGAAATAATTTTCAGCCTTGTTTACCGGATAACGCCGTGCGGCCCGAGAGGGCGGTGCGGCAGACAGAATCTGCCTGGCGGCTGTAGCGCGGTGGTCCCACCTGACCCCATGCCGAACTCAGAAGTGAAACGCCGTAGCGCCGATGGTAGTGTGGGGTCTCCCCATGCGAGAGTAGGGAACTGCCAGGCATCAATCAGGTGAAGAAGCCCCGTACGGAAGTACGGGGCTTTTTTACGTCCGCCGTCCGGAGAGAGCGGGGCCTGCCGGACCTCTGCGGGCTTCAGGGCAGAGCTCTGTTGCTGCCTGCCGGTCTCCTCCCTGGTCCTGCCCTGACCGTTTACCTTGCCTCTGCATGTATGCGGGACCGTCATGACGTTTATCTTCCGACGCCGCCCTCGTACAACCCCATACGACGTCTCAGCCGATACCTGTCAGAGATAACGCGCCCTGTATCTCGTTCCCTTAACTGGCCTTTTCCAGCCATGTCATGATAAACGCAGCAACCTCTCCGGGCTGGTTGATATCCACAGTGGGCACATCCGGCTTCCGCGAAAGGTCGTCAGTGACAACCGCCACGACATGCTCATCCAGCAGATCGACCAACTCCCCTTTAACACCCGATCGCCAAAGCACCATTTTGGGCACGGGCTCATCTTTGAAGCCTTCTACTAGCACCAAATCCAGTTGCGTACTATCCATTCGTGAGGCTAACGTCCTCAGACTAACGGGCTGCTCTGGCGTTTCACACATCATCGCCCAGCGCCGATCGCTGGCGACAATAACCTGATCGGCACCGGCTTTTCGCAGCCGATAGCTGTCCTTACCTGGCGTATCAACATCCATCTGATGATGCGTATGTTTGATCAGTCCTGCTCGTATTCCCTGCGCTTTCAACAGCGGTATAACCTGCTCAAGCAGCGTGGTTTTACCGGTTCCGCTCCAGGCGACAATCGCTAATAACGGGACGGGCATGATGATTTCTCCCGATTAACCAGATCGTCAGGCGTATTAATATTGCGGAAAGCTGATTCCGCATCACTGAACAGTACGGGATGCCCACCCTGTTCACGCATAAATTGCATAAGCCTGCGTTCACCACGTAACAGGCCCGCTTCAAGATCGCCGATCAGCGCCCGATTCATCAGCGCCAGAGTCGGATGATCACGTTCGGATGACTGCACCCAGACAACAGGTGCGCTGTTACGCTGCTGCCAAAGACGCGCAACAAAATCGCCGGGAATATCAGGTGTATCGCACGCGCAAAACGCAACCCACTCAGTAGGACTGTTTCGCAAACCGCTCAGCATACCTGCCAGTGGTCCGGGATAGTCCTGCATGGTGTCAGCCACGACCTGACAACCACTTATCTGATAACGATCAATGTTACGGTTGGCGCTTATTAACACAATGTCTACCTGCGGCTTTAACCGCTGAAGAACATGCTGATAAAGTGGTTTACCTTGCAGCATTATTAACCCTTTATCCAGTCCTCCCATACGGCGACCTTGTCCACCTGCAAGGATTACCCCGGTAATTGCTGTCATTTTCGTCTCCTGACTCAAATCTGGACGATACTCACATTGCGGCAGCGGACCACCTGCATAAAGGAATTATCATGAAAACGCATCGGCTGAGTGAACTGCTCGAACTCCTGCAACCTGCCTGGGAAAAAGAACCTGATCTTAACCTGCTGGCATTTTTACAAAAACTGGCTCAGGCGTCCGGTTTCGTTGGCCCATTAAGTGAATTAAGCGATGACATATTGATTTATCATCTAAAAATGCGTGATTCTGCCAGCCATGATCAGATTCCCGGACTGAAAAAAGATTATGAAGTTGATTTTAAAACGGCGCTGCTACGTGCACGTGGAGTCATTAAAAATGATGAGTAGTGTTATCCTTAGCCGTTCACAGTAAAGATAAGCACAGGGATAACCATGAGTGATGCCGCCTTTAATTTTCAAACGCTCAATCCAGATGTCCTGCTTGATGCGCTTTGGGAAACAGGTATTCGGGTAGACTCCGGTCTTACGGCCCTGAACAGCTACGAAAACCGCGTTTATCAGTTTAGCGATGATAACAGGCAGCGCTATGTGGCCAAGTTTTACCGACCACAGCGTTGGTCAGCTGAGCAGATTACTGAGGAGCATCAGTTCTCTCACGATTTACTCGGCGATGAAGTGCCCATTGCTGCGCCCCTGGTTCTTAAGGGTAATACGTTGCAACAGCATGCGGGTTTTTACTTTGCGGTTTTCCCCAGCCTCGGGGGCCGACAATATGAAACCGATAACGACGATCAGATGGAATGGGTTGGGCGCTTCCTGGGCCGCATGCATCAAACTGGCCGAAAAAATCTGTTCCGGCACCGCCCCTCAATGGGGCTTGATGAATATCTGGATCAGCCCCGGGATGTGCTGGCAAACGCTGAACTTGTGCCCGCGTCGCTGCGCAGTGCACTGTCAGAGGCCGTTGATAAGCTGGGTATGACACTCCGTCAATGCTGGCACGACAACTGGCAGCCGTTACGATTACATGGTGATTGCCACCCAGGCAATATCCTGTGGCGGGACGGCCCCCTGTTTGTCGATCTCGACGATGCCCGCAATGGCCCGGCCGTTCAGGATCTGTGGATGTTGATCAGCGGCGATAAGCAGGAGCAGCGGATCCAGTGGGATATTCTGCTGGAAGCCTATAGTGAATTCAGTGATTTCGATATTAACGAATTGTCACTGATTGAACCTTTACGTGCGATGCGCATGATTTATTATCTGGCCTGGGTTGTTCGCCGCTGGCAGGACCCCGCCTTTCCGCGCGCGTTTCCCTGGATGACCGATGAGGATTTTTGGCGCAGGCAAATTTTGCAGTTTATCGAGCAGGAAAAGGTGTTGCGGGAACCCCCGTTGCAGCTGACCCCGCAATTTTAATGACAAGTCAGGAGAGTTTTCCCCAATGAAGAAAATATTTTTTGCACTGATGGGTTTGGTGCTGGCCTTCAGCGCATCTGCTGCACAATTCTCTGAAGGTAAACAATATGTCAGCCTGCCTAAGCCGGTTGCCGGTGAACCGCAGGTCATGGAGTTTTTCTCTTTTTTCTGTCCTCACTGCTACCAGTTTGAAGAAATCTATCATGTCAGTGATGCGGTGAAAAAGAACCTGCCAGCGGATACCAAAATGGTTAAATACCATGTTGATTTCCTGGGCGGCGAGCTGGGGCCGGTTGTCACGCACGCATGGGCTGTGGCCATGGCGCTGGGGGTTGAAGATAAAGTCACGGCACCTATTTTCGACGGTATTCAGAAAACCCAGACCATTACCGATCCCGCCAGTCTGAAAGACGTTTTCATCAAAGCCGCAGGCATTACCTCTGAGCAATATGATTCGGCCTGGAACAGCTTTGCAGTAAAAGCGCTGGTTGCCCAGCAGCAAAAAGCGGCCGCTGATGTGGATCTGCGCGGTGTTCCCGCTATCTTTATTAACGGCAAATACATGGTTAATAATGGTGGACTGGATACGAGCTCAATGGAAAACTTCGTGGCGGATTATGCCAACGTTGTTAAATTCCTGGTCGAAAAGAAATAAGCGTTTTTTGCTATCATCTTCCGCAAAACGCCAGCATTCGCTGGCGTTTTCTTTTGCCATCACTCACCTTATCTCTGCTGGACTGGAGAAGCACAGTTTTTCTATCCACACAAGCAGACATGCCGTCAAAAATCACGATCACATCACGGTTTTGTTTTAAGTTACTAATTTTAAACAAGTATCATTGCTGGCTAGGATCGCTATGATATAAATAAATGATTGATATGATTTTTACGCACAAAGTTATCCACAGGAAGATTGTTACGATCCAAAAGGCTACAGCACCAAAAAAACAACTTCCCGTTTGTCTTGATTAACCCTTTTCGCCAAGGTGTGGCATCCTTATAGACCAATCCATGGCAACGAAGAATACACAGACATATGGCGCAAATAGCAGAAAACCCCCTGATTTTGGTTGATGGCTCATCCTATCTTTATCGCGCGTACCACGCTTTCCCGCCGCTGACGAACAGTGCAGGAGAGCCTACCGGTGCTATGTATGGCGTGCTGAACATGCTTAAAAGCCTGTTGGTTCAATACAGCCCTACACATGTTGCTGTGGTGTTTGATGCTAAAGGCAAAACCTTCAGGGATGAGCTGTTTGAACATTACAAATCTCATCGCCCGCCCATGCCCGACGATCTGCGGTCACAGATTGAGCCGTTACACGAAATGGTGCGTGCGATGGGATTGCCTCTGCTGGCCGTCAGCGGTGTCGAAGCGGATGATGTGATTGGTACGCTGGCGTTAGAAGCGGAAAAAAAGGGTTACTCTGTCCTTATCAGTACGGGCGACAAAGATATGGCGCAGCTGGTGACGCCAGCGATAACGTTAATCAATACGATGACTAACACCATTCTTGGGCCGGAAGAAGTTGAGCAAAAGTATGGTGTGCCACCCGCCTTGATCATCGATTTTCTGGCGATGATGGGCGACAGCTCAGATAACATTCCAGGCGTACCAGGCGTGGGTGAAAAAACGGCTCAGGCCCTGCTACAGGGACTGGGAGGGATGCAGTCGATCTACGATAATCTCGATAAAGTTGCCGATCTTTCATTCCGTGGTGCCAAAACTATGGCCACAAAGCTGGAACAAAACCGCGAGGTGGCGTTTCTCTCCTATCAACTTGCGACCATTAAAACGGATGTGGCGCTGGATCAGCCTTGTGAGGCGCTTACCGTCGGTGAACCGGATATTCAGGCCTTGCAGGCGCTGTTTAGCCGTTACGAGTTCAGGCGCTGGTTGACCGACCTGCAAGAGGGAAAATGGCTACAGGGTAAGAAAAGCAACCGACAGGCCCAACAGGTTCTTGTCGATGAGCCTGTAAAGGCGGAAGCCTCAAGCGTCTTGTCTGCCGAGGGTTATGTCACCATCCTGGATCAGCAAACGCTGGACAACTGGGTTGAGAAACTGAAAAAAAGCGACGTTTTCGCGTTTGACCTTGAAACCGATGCGCTGGACACGTTAACAGCCAACATTGTGGGTCTCAGTTTCGCCATCGCGCCAGGCGAAGCGGCTTATCTTCCTGTCGCGCATGATTATCTTGATGCGCCCGAACAGCTTGATCGCGATGCGGTGCTCGCACAGCTCAAACCGCTGCTGGAAGATCCTGATGTCAGCAAAGTGGGGCAAAACCTCAAGTACGATCGCGGTGTCCTTAAGAACTACGATATTGAGTTAGCAGGCATTAAATATGACACCATGCTTGAGTCGTACATCCTGAACAGTGTGGTGGGCAAGCATGATATGGACAGCCTGTCGGCACGCTGGTTGAATCATAAAACGGTCACCTTCGAAGAGATCGCCGGTAAGGGTAAAAATCAGCTTACGTTTAATCAGATTGCCCTTGAGCAGGCTGCGCATTATGCGGCAGAAGATGCTGACGTCACGTTGCAGTTGCACCTGAAGATGTGGCCTGAGCTTGAAAAAGAAGCCGGCCCGAAAAAGGTGTTCGAACAGATCGAGATGCCGTTGCTCAGGGTCATTTCGCGCATTGAGCGTAATGGCGTGTTGATCGATCAGGCCATCTTAGCGCAGCACTCAAAAGAGCTGACAGCGCGCTTGGCTGAACTGGAACGTGAAGCGCATGAACTGGCGGGCGAGCCGTTTAATCTCTCTTCCACGAAGCAGCTGCAGGTCATCCTGTTTGAAAAGCAGGGCATCAAGCCCACCAAGAAAACGCCGGGTGGTGCGCCGTCGACCAGCGAAGAAGTGCTGGCAGAGCTGGCGCTGGACTATCCATTACCGAAAGTCATTCTGGAGCACCGTGGGCTGTCAAAACTCAAGTCCACGTACACCGATAAGCTGCCGTTGATGATCAATCCTGTAACCGGCCGCGTGCATACGTCTTACCATCAGGCCGTCACCGCGACCGGACGTTTATCGTCTACCGATCCTAATCTGCAAAACATCCCGGTGCGGAATGACGAAGGACGGCGCATTCGCCAGGCCTTCGTAGCAGGCAAGGGCAACCGCATCGTCGCGGCGGACTACTCGCAGATTGAACTGCGTATCATGGCCCATCTGTCGCAGGATAAAGGCCTGCTGGACGCGTTCTCGCAGGGAGAAGATATCCACCGGGCTACCGCAGCGGAAGTGTTTGGCGTACCGCTCAGTAAGGTGACGGGTGAACAACGTCGCAGCGCGAAGGCCATCAATTTTGGTCTCATCTACGGTATGAGTGCATTTGGCTTATCCCGCCAGCTGAATATCGGTGCAGGTGAGGCGAAGAAATATATGGATCTGTACTTCGAGCGCTATCCAGGCGTCCTGCGCTACATGGAAAATACGCGTCAGCTCGCCGCGAGTAACGGTTATGTCGAAACGCTGGACGGGCGTCGCCTGTGGTTGCCTGACATCAAGTCCAGCAATGCGATACGACGTAAAGCGGCAGAACGCGCCGCAATCAATGCCCCCATGCAAGGAACGGCGGCCGATATCATTAAACGCGCGATGATCGCGGTTGATAACTGGTTACAGGAACAGCGAAGCGACGCAGTGAAGATGATTATGCAGGTGCACGATGAACTGGTGTTCGAAATCAAAGAGGAGGCCGTTGAAGCGGCCAGTAAGCAGATTCGTACGCTAATGGAAGGCAGTATGGCGCTGGATGTGCCCTTACTGGTTGAAGTTGGGGTAGGGGATAACTGGGAGCAGGCACACTAGGTAAGCAACCGGCGCTGACGTGATGCGTTAGCGCCCGGTGAGAAACGTTGCCCGTTCAACCATTCAGGTTTTCTCAGCATCATGAAGGAATGACTGACTCTGCCTCCACCATTTTTTTGATAATTTAACTACATGTCATCTTCATTTTTGTGACGAGCATAGTAAAAAAAGTGGCGGAAAATGAATGGGAGTAACAAAAAAACCTTTGTTGCTCACAAAAAATCAGGTAAAGTTCGAGGCGTAGGGTACAGAGGTAAGATGTTCTATCTTTCAGACCTTTTACTTCACGTAATCGGATTTGGCTGAATTTAGCCGCCCCAGTCATTCTGTGACTGGGGCGTTTTTTATTGGGCTTTTTGCCCGGCCTTATGCGTCACTGTCCTGATCGTCCACTGCGGGTTCCAGTTCACTAAACCAGCTATTCAGCTTGTGGCGCACTTTATCAACGCCAATCTTTTTCAGCGATGAGAAAACCTCCACCTGCACATCTCCCATGAAAGCCAGCGAGGCTTCCTTCACCATATTAAGCTGGGCCTTACGTGCGCCAGATGCGAGCTTGTCGGCTTTCGTCAGCAGCAGCAAAACAGGAATACCGCTGTCAACGGCCCACTGAATCATTTGCTGATCCAAATCTTTAAGAGGGTGACGAATATCCATCAGTACCACCAGGCCTTTTAATGCCTGGCGTTTTTGCAGATATTCTCCCAGTGCCCGCTGCCACTTGAGTTTCATCTCTTCCGGCACTTCGGCATAGCCATAACCGGGTAGATCGACGAGGCGCTTACCTTCGGCCACCTCAAACAGGTTAATCAACTGCGTACGACCGGGCGTTTTACTGGTACGCGCCAGGCTTTTTTGGTTGGTTAACGTGTTTAAAGCGCTGGATTTCCCCGCATTAGAACGGCCAGCGAACGCCACTTCAATGCCGGTATCAGAAGGTAAATGGCGGATATCAGGCGCGCTAAGGATGAAGCGGGTGACATGGTAATTCAGTTCAGACAAGGTAGTACTCCAGAAACGCATTAGGGCAATGGCGCTGATTATACGCATTATGGCGGGAAAGTGCTCAATACCATTGTTCAGGGCTGCCTGTAAGACATTTGCCATAAATCTTGCAAGTTATGTCGCTTTTTAATTAAAAAATTAAAAAAATAAATGATTAAAATTCAGTGCATTATACTAAAGTACAGGTTTTTCGCTCAAACACCATACAAGTATTACTTGAGCCTTTTACCAATTGGTCTACATTATTCAGCAGTGCAGGACAGCATTCATCAGGATGATGCGCTCAGGAACGTTGGGATAACGAAGAGCGACAGGAAAGGAAATGGTCAGGGATTGCGGACCAGAAAAGGAAAAGGATGAGCTCCGGAGTTGAGCAGGCGCAGGATTAACCGGGATGTTGTGAGCCGAAACGGATTTGAAAAATGATTCCTTCTGCCGAAGGTATGAAATAAGGCGACAGCTTGAGCTGTCGCCTTTTTTCTTTGTCTGGTTTCTGCTAGATTTCGCCGCAATTCTATACTGAATAAAAAACACCGGAACCCAAGATTATGAAGCAACCTGCAAGCGCGGCGAAGGGCAAGCCTGTCGCCAAAGCAAAACGTAAATCGCGTGAAGAGATCAATAACGAAGCGCGCGATCGTAAACGCGATAAAAAGCATCGTGGCCATGCGTCAGGCAGCCGTGCTAACCCGCAAGCGCAGAGCAGCAACGGTAAGCAAGCGGCCCCGGCAAAAGATCCGCGTATCGGCAGTAAAAAGCCGGTGTCGTTAATCGTTGACGACAACGCTGCACCCGCAAAAACCAAAAAAGTGACGGCAAAACTGGCGAAGCAGAAAGTGGTGCTGACACCGGAAGAAGAGCTGGCGCAGTTAGAGAACAGCGAGCGTCTTGATGCGCTACTGGACCGCCTTGAGAAAGGCGAAACGCTGTCATCTGAGGATCAGGGCTGGCTTGATGTCACGCTGGATCGCATTGATGAACTGATGGAACAGCTCGGCATCGCGATGGACGAGGAAGACGATCCGGAGGCGGAAGAAGATATGTACCGCCTGCTTAAAGGGAATTAAGCCGTCTTTGATCGGCATGCGTAAATGCGCATGCCTGGATTAACAGGTAAACGACAATGTTTTGGCCTGGATCAATTTTCGTGCTTTTGATGACATGTTATCTCCTGTGGTTATTGTTTAAACTACAACGACTGTCGCGTCTGAAGCAGCGTTTACGGCGGGTTTCCTCCCGCACTCCTCTCTTTCCTTCTGCATCGCGGCCTTTCCCACAGCGAGGTAAACGGAAGGAGTCAGCATGTCAGCGTCACAAATCGACTGGGACCAGGCATTAATTGAAAAATACAATGCGGCGGGTCCGCGCTATACCTCTTATCCCACCGCGCTAGCGTTCAGCGAGACCTTTACAGACGCTGATTTTCACCGTGCCACTGAACGTTATCCGCAACGCGCGCTGTCGCTCTATGTTCATATCCCGTTCTGTCATCGCCTGTGCTATTTCTGTGGCTGCAATAAGGTTGTCACGCGTCACTTACATAAAGCCGACCGCTATCTGAACGCGCTGGAACAGGAGATTGTCGCCCGCGCGCCACTGTTTCGTGATCGTCGCGTCACTCAACTGCACTGGGGCGGCGGCACGCCGACATTTTTGAATAAGCAGCAGGTTAGCCGGCTGGTGGCGCTGCTGAAAAAGCATTTCACCTTCGAGGATGACGCGGAGATGTCGATCGAGGTCGATCCGCGTGAAATTGAACTGGAGATGATCGATCATCTCCGGACGTGCGGTTTTAATCGCCTGAGCATGGGCGTACAGGACTTTAACAAGGCGGTGCAGGAACGAGTTAACCGGGTGCAGGATGAGGACGTGATTTTTGCCCTGATGGCACGGGCACGTGAGCAGGGGTTTCGTTCAACCAGCATCGACCTGATTTACGGTCTGCCGCTGCAAACGCCGGAAAGCTTTGCCTTTACGCTGCAGCGGGTTATCGCGCTGGATCCCGATCGACTGAGCGTTTTTAACTATGCGCATCTTCCGTCACTCTTTGCCGCACAGCGAAAAATTAAAGAAAATGAACTGCCCTCGGCGCAACAGAAGCTGGCCATCCTGCAGCAGAGCATTACAACGCTGACCCGGCATGGCTACCAGTTCATCGGTATGGACCACTTTGCTAAACCGCAGGACGAGCTGGCGGTGGCTCAGCGCGAGGGGAACCTGCACCGCAATTTTCAGGGTTATACCACCCAGGGCGACTGCGATTTACTCGGTCTGGGTGTCTCCGCCATTAGCATGATCGGCGATCGCTACGCGCAAAACCAGAAAAGCCTGAATGACTGGTACAGCCAGGTTGAAAAACAGGGCCATGCCTTATGGCGGGGATTCACGCTCAGTCAGGACGATTGCCTGCGCCGCGATGTGATCAAAACGCTTATCTGCAACTTTGCGCTCGATTTCAGCGCGACAGAAACGCAGTGGAATATCACCTTCGACAGCTATTTTGCCGAAGAGCTGGCGCGGTTAAAACCGCTGATTGCGGATGGGCTGGTGGTGCAAAACGCGACAGGCCTGAAAGTGACAGGAACAGGACGACTGCTGATTCGCCATATTTGTATGTGTTTTGATGCTTATCTGCGACAAAAGACGCAACCGCAGCCCTATTCGCGTGTGATTTAACCGCCGGAACAGCACAGGCTGTTCCGGCGGAATGGCTTATTCCATGCCCAGTTCTTTCAGCTTACGCGTCAGCGTATTCCTTCCCCAACCCAGCAAACGCGCGGCTTCCTGTTTGTGACCCTGCGTGTGGCGCAGTGCAGTCGTCAGAAGCGTGCGTTCCATTTCCGGCTGTGCTTCTGACAGCAGGTTTTGATGACCGGAACGCAAGGCACGATCGGCCCATTGTGCCAGCAGGGTTGCCCAGCTGTCGGGAAGCGACTGCGTGGGGCTTTCCGGCGTACTGGATTCGAATAACTCCGGTGGTAAATCCTGAATCAGCACTTCCTGACCGGCGGCCATCACCGTTAACCAACGGCAGGTATTCTCCAGCTGACGCACGTTACCCGACCAGTGCAAACGGGTCAGCGCGGTCTCGGTCTCCGCATGCAGGATCTTGGCTTCCACACCAAGCTCGCGTGCGGCCACCTGCAGGAAATAACGGGCCAGACGGGGAATATCTTCACGACGCTCACGCAGCGGCGGCAAATGTACGCGGATGACATTCAGGCGGTGAAACAAGTCTTCACGGAACTTGCCTTCCTGTACCCGCAGTTCAAGGTTCTGGTGCGTAGCGGCAATGATGCGCACGTCCACTTTGACCGGTGCATAGCCACCGACGCGGTAAAACTGCCCGTCTGCCAGTACGCGCAGCAGGCGCGTCTGAACATCCAGCGGCATATCACCAATTTCATCTAAAAACAGCGTCCCGCCGTCGGCCTGTTCAAAGCGTCCCTGACGAATCTGATTCGCACCGGTAAAGGCCCCTTTTTCATGGCCAAACAGTTCCGACTCAATTAAATCCTTAGGGATCGCCGCCATGTTGAGGGCAATAAACGGCGCTTTACTGCGAGGACTGTGGCGGTGCAGTGCGTGCGCTACCAACTCTTTACCTGTACCCGATTCCCCGTTGATCAGCACGCTAATTGACGAACGGGAGAGACGGCCAATAATACGGAACACGTCCTGCATGGCGGGCGCTTCACCGATAATATCGGTGGTGGGGCCGCTTACCGGTTGATTACGTGGCTGCTGTTGCTCCTGATAGTGACTGATGGCACGTTCAACCAGCGCGACCGCTTCGTCGATATCGAACGGTTTGGGCAGGTAATCGAACGCGCCTTGCTGATAGGCGCTTACCGCGGCATCCAGGTCGGAATGCGCTGTCATGATGATGACCGGAAGCATGGGATGGCGCTGCTTGATTTGTTTTAGCAGAGCCAGCCCGTCCATACCCGGCATACGGATATCAGACAATAAAACGTCCGGGGTTTTTGTTGCGAGTGCATTGAGCACGTCGTTCGCGCTGTCAAAAGTGGCACAGCTTAAACCGGCTCCAGTGAGCGCGCGTTCAAGCACCCAGCGGATGGAGCTATCGTCATCGACGATCCAGACTATCCCTCGTTGCATAGAAACCTCACTGGCGAATAGGCAGGTAAACCGAAAACTCGGTATGACCCGGCCAACTGTTGAACTCAATTTTTCCCGAATGCTGATCAATCAGGCTACGGGCAATAGAAAGGCCTAAGCCGGTACCGCCTTCCCGTCCGCTTACCATTGGATAGAACAGCGTATCCTGTAGCTGGGCTGGAATACCGGGGCCGTCATCTTCGATATCAATGCGGGCAACCAGACGATAACGTGTGCCATGCAGTGTTAACTGGAAGGCTGTACGGGTTCGAATCACGATTGTGCCGCCGTCTTCGCCTAACGCCTGCAGCGCATTGCGCACGACGTTCAGCAAAACCTGCTCAATCTGATCGGGATCGTGCGGTAATTCCGGCAGGCTGGGATCGTAATCGCGAACCAGAGATACGTTTTCTGGCAGCTCCATCGAAACCAGGTTAACGACACGTTCCGCTACCTGATGAATACTCTGGGTAATATGCATACCGGGCTGTTGCGGCCCCAGTAAGCGATCAACCAGATTTCGCAGGCGATCTGCCTGTTCAATAATGACTTTGGTATATTCATTCAGGGCAGGGTCCGGCAGGGCGCGTGACAAAAGCTGCGCCGCGCCGCGCAATCCACCTAGCGGGTTTTTAATCTCATGGGCCAGCCCGCGGACCAGATCGCGTGCGGCCACCTGCTGAGCATGCTGCAGCTGTTCCTGACTCAGGCGACGCTGATTATCCATCGGTGCCATTTCCAGCAGAATCAACCCATCAGGCAGGCGCTGTGCCGTGAGCGACATAATGTGCGCCCGGCCATCCACGACCAGAGTAACTTCGCTGTCAGTAAAGCCCTGGCCCGCCTCAAGACTCTCGCGCATGACCTCGACATTCAGCGAAAAGTAGCCGGTTAATTCAGGTAACGGCGTGCCGAACAATTTACGTGAGCTTTGCGCCAGTAATTGCTGTGCCGCCGGGTTGGCATAATGGATCGCCAAATCGGTATCCACCAACAAAATACTGTTGATTAAGGTATTGAGAATCTGCCCGGCGTCGGGCAGGGAGGCAGTTGCCATACAGCGTTCCTCTGCACTAATTTAGTGCATTGTAGTCTTTAAGCCGGAATTAAAGCGAATGAACGATGAATTCGCGGAGAAAAAAGCCCATCCGAAGATGGGCTAAAGTTTCCACGGCAACAAAAAAACGTTTCAGGTTAAGCGTGCCGCAATTGCAATCTTTCAATGCGGCACCCATTTTGCTGACTCTGAAATTAGACGCTGTAGTACAGTTCGAACTCAACCGGATGTGGCGTCATGCGCACACGGTCGTTCTCTGATTTACGCAGCTCGATGTAAGCATCGATCGCGTCGTCAGTGAAGACGCCGCCACGGGTCAGGAACTCGCGGTCTTCGTTCAGTGCATTCAGCGCTTCTTCCAGTGAACCTGCAACTTTTGGAATCTCAGCTTCTTCTTCCGGTGGCAGGTCATACAGGTTTTTATCCATCGCATCACCAGGATGGATTTTGTTGATGATGCCATCCAGGCCAGCCATCAGCAGTGCAGTAAACGCCAGGTACGGGTTAGCCGCTGGGTCCGGGAAGCGCGCTTCAATACGACGTGCTTTCGGGCTGGCAACAACCGGGATACGGATTGATGCAGAACGGTTACGGGCAGAGTAAGCCAGCATAACCGGTGCTTCATAACCCGGAACCAGACGCTTGTAAGAGTTGGTGGTTGGGTTGGCCAGGGCGTTGATTGCTTTTGCGTGCTTGATGATACCGCCGATGTAGAACAGCGCGGTTTCAGACAGGCCGCCGTATTTGTCACCAGAGAACAGGTTTTGTCCGCCTTTAGACAGAGACATGTGGCAGTGCATACCTGAACCGTTGTCACCAAACATTGGCTTCGGCATAAAGGTTGCCGTTTTGCCGTAAGCATGCGCCACGTTGTGCACAACATATTTGTAGATCTGAATTTCGTCAGCTTTTTTGGTCATGGTATTGAAGCGGGTTGCCACTTCGTTCTGACCCGCTGTCGCAACTTCGTGGTGATGAGCTTCAACAACCAGACCCATTTGCTCCATTGTCAGACACATAGCAGAACGGATGTCCTGTGATGAATCGACCGGTGGAACCGGGAAGTAGCCGCCTTTCAGACCTGGACGGTGACCTTTGTTACCGCCTTCGTATTCTTTGCCGGTGTTCCAGGCCGCTTCGATATCATCGATAGCGACGTGCGAACCAGAGGTTGACGAACCGAAACGGATATCGTCGAACAGGAAGAATTCTGGCTCGGGTCCAAACAGAACGGTATCAGCGATGCCTGAAGAACGCAGATAGTCTTCAGCGCGCTTTGCGATAGAGCGTGGATCGCGGTCATAGCCTTGCATGGTGCCAGGCTCAAGGATATCACAGCGAATGATCAGTGTTGAATCTTCAAAGAACGGATCCATAACTGCCGTGGTTGCATCCGGCATCAGTACCATGTCTGATTCGTTAATGCCTTTCCAGCCGCCGATGGAAGAGCCATCGAACATTTTGCCTTCTTCGAAGAAGTCAGCGTTAACCTGGTGAGCCGGAATAGTAACGTGCTGTTCTTTACCTTTGGTATCGGTAAAACGCAGGTCAACAAACTTAACTTCGTGCTCGTTCATCATCGAGAGAACGTGTTCAGCGGACATACTCAACTCTCCTGGAAATGGTCATTGTCTACATGGTGAGAACCGGGTGAGGAAATGTGCGACATGTGTCAGCCATACCTCAGTCTGATCCCGGCCAGCTCTGCAACCGTTGTCTTACGTCGTTTTCATCTGGATAATACAAAGCGAATTCTGTGCCAACTTTATTTCTTTGCACAAAATCGCGCTGTCATGCACCTTTTTGTCATAAAAGACGTGC
This sequence comes from Pantoea sp. JZ2, assembly GCF_035191405.1. Classification (NCBI taxonomy): domain Bacteria; kingdom Pseudomonadati; phylum Pseudomonadota; class Gammaproteobacteria; order Enterobacterales; family Erwiniaceae; genus Pantoea; species Pantoea sp. JZ2. The sequence continues at coordinate 111,126 of NZ_CP045247.1, forward strand.
ACCATGATAGTTGCACTGCACTTTTTATGTGCATTGGCGTTGAAAATGAGCACCATTGTGGTGCAAAACATCATTGCAGTGCAATTTTTGCACGGCTATTAGTGCGATTTTGCGACAATGCAATAAACTTTCAGTGAAAAGTGTGATCGTGTTCAGTCTCCCGCTTAATCCGTGTACAATACCGCGTTATTTCTAATGCCTGAGGCAAAAAAGCTGTGATCGAAAATTTGCGTAACATCGCCATCATCGCGCACGTTGACCATGGAAAGACCACCCTGGTTGATAAACTGCTGCAACAGTCTGGTACTTTTGATGCCCGTACTGAAGCCACCGAGCGCGTGATGGACTCCAATGATTTGGAGAAAGAGCGTGGGATTACCATCCTCGCAAAAAATACCGCCATTAAATGGAACGACTACCGTATCAACATCGTTGATACCCCAGGACACGCCGACTTCGGTGGTGAAGTTGAACGCGTAATGTCTATGGTGGATTCGGTACTGTTGGTTGTAGATGCGATGGATGGCCCTATGCCGCAAACCCGCTTCGTTACCAAAAAAGCGTTCGCGCATGGTTTGAAGCCGATTGTGGTTATCAACAAAGTTGACCGCCCTGGCGCACGTCCTGACTGGGTTGTTGATCAGGTGTTTGACCTGTTCGTTAACCTGGATGCAACGGACGAGCAGCTCGATTTCCCTATCATTTTCGCCTCTGCGCTGAATGGTATTGCCGGTCTGGATCACACCGACATGGCTGACGATATGACCCCGCTGTATCAGGCAATCGTTGACCACGTTTCACCTCCACAGGTTGAAGTCGAAGCGCCGCTGCAGATGCAAATCTCTCAGCTGGACTACAACAACTATCTGGGCGTGATCGGTATCGGCCGCATCAAGCGCGGTAAAGTGAAGCCTAACCAGCAAGTCACCATCGTAGACAGCGAAGGCAAAACCCGTAACGGTAAAGTGGGTAAAGTGCTGACTCACCTGGGGCTGGAGCGTATTGACAGCGACCTGGCAGAGGCGGGCGACATCATTGCGATCACCGGTCTGGGTGAACTGAACATTTCTGACACCATTTGCGATCCGCAGAATGTGCAGGCGCTGCCAGCCCTGAGCGTGGATGAGCCAACGGTAACCATGTTCTTCAACGTCAACACCTCACCGTTCTGCGGTAAAGAAGGTAAGTACGTGACCTCACGTCAGATCCTTGAGCGTCTGAACAAAGAACTGGTTCACAACGTGGCACTGCGTGTGGAAGAGACCGAAGATGCTGACGCGTTCCGCGTATCGGGCCGTGGTGAGCTGCATCTGTCTGTACTGATCGAGAACATGCGTCGTGAAGGTTTCGAACTGGCGGTATCCCGTCCGAAAGTTATCTTCCGCGAATTCGAAGGCCGTAAACAAGAGCCATTCGAGAACGTGACGCTGGATATCGAAGAAACGCATCAGGGTTCCGTTATGCAGGCCATGGGCGAGCGTAAAGGCGACCTGAAAAATATGGATCCAGATGGCAAAGGCCGCGTACGTCTTGACTACGTCATCCCAAGCCGTGGTCTGATCGGTTTCCGTAACGAATTTATGACCATGACATCAGGTACAGGTCTGCTGTACTCCACCTTCAGCCACTACGACGATATTCGTCCGGGCGAAGTGGGTCAGCGTCAGAACGGCGTTCTGATCTCTAACGGCCAGGGTAAAGCGGTAGCGTTCGCCCTGTTCGGTCTGCAGGATCGCGGTAAGCTGTTCCTGGGCCATGGCGCGGAAGTTTATGAAGGCCAGATCATCGGTATTCACAGCCGTTCTAACGACCTGACCGTGAACTGCCTGACCGGTAAGAAGCTGACTAACATGCGTGCCTCCGGTACTGACGAAGCCACCACACTGGTTCCACCGCAGAAAATGACGCTGGAACAGGCGATCGAGTTCATTGATGATGACGAACTGGTCGAAGTTACGCCTCTGTCAGTGCGTATCCGTAAACGTCACCTGACTGAGAACGACCGTAAGCGTGCTTCACGCGGCGGTAAAGACGCCTAATCGCGTAGTAATAAAGCCCCGTTTTAACGGGGCTTTTTTTTGTCCGGGGTTTTTACCAGCTCAGTTAAATCCAGTCTAAACCAGCCTGTAACTTCTTCTTTGTCCCCTTCCCACTTTGTCCTGTCGTACCTTAATTTAAAGTGTGTAATTTTCTCGTCCGGGCCGCCTGTTCAGGCCGCACTTTTACCGCTAGAGTGAATGATCCAGGGAACCAAAGGAGGCACCATGCTGTATATCTTTGATTTGGGCAATGTGATTATCGATATCGACTTTAACCGCGTGTTGGGCGTCTGGAGTGACCTCAGCCGCGTACCGCTGGCATCGCTTCAAAGTCATTTTCAAATGGATGCGGCTTTTGAGCAGCATGAGCGCGGTGAAATCAGCGATGAAGCCTTTGCAGAAGCCTTATGTGAAAAACTGGAGATTGCGCTGAGCTATGAACAGTTTGCCGCGGGCTGGCAGGCTATCTTTGTGGGAGTGCGTCCGGATACGCTGGCGCTGATGAATCAGCTACGCCAGGCAGGACATCGGGTGGTGATATTGTCGAATACCAATGCACTGCATTGCACCTTCTGGCCGACCCAGTATCCTGATGTGCAGCAGGCGGCTGACAAGATTTATCTGTCCCAGGAACTGGGCATGCGTAAACCTGAAGCCCGCATTTATCAGCACGTACTGGATGCGGAAGGATTCAGTGCCGATCAGGCCGTCTTCTTCGACGACAATGCCGCCAATATTGAAGGTGCGCGCGCATTAGGCATTACCAGTGTGCTGGTGACCGACAGTAAAACCGTGCCCGACTGGTTCGCGGGTCAGCCTTAAGCCATGAAGTTACATCGTTTTCGCCCCAGGTTTCATGCCTTCTGGCTGTGGCTTAAGCTGCTCTGGAAGCGTATTGATAATGATGCCATGACGACACAGGCGGGCAACTTGGCCTTTGTGTCGCTACTGGCGCTGGTGCCGCTGATCGCCGTAGTTTTTGCGCTGTTTGCCGCGTTTCCTGTGTTTTCTGATATCAGCGTCCAGCTTAAAAACTTTATTTTTGCCAACTTTATGCCTGCTGCGGGGAACACGTTGCAGCGTTACCTTGAGCAGTTTGTGGCTAACGTGCACCGTATGACCGCCGTGGGCGCCGTGGGGCTGATTGTCACGGCGCTGCTGTTGATGCATTCTGTCGATTCGGCTCTGAATGCTATCTGGCGCAGTCATAAAAAGCGCCCGCTGGTCTATTCCTTTGCCGTCTACTGGATGATATTGACGCTTGGGCCGTTGCTGGCTGGTGCCAGTTTAGCCATCAGCTCTTACCTGCTGTCGCTGAAATGGATAAACGTGACGGGGGTGACCAGCCTGGTCGATCAGACGCTGCGTTTCTTTCCCTTGCTTCTGTCGTGGCTGTCATTTTGGTTGCTGTACAGTATTGTCCCAACGCAGCGGGTGCCTTCTCGCGATGCGCTGACGGGGGCGCTGGTCGCCGGGTTACTGTTTGAACTGGGGAAAAAGGGGTTTGCGCTGTATGTTACGATGTTCCCGACGTATCAGTTAATCTATGGCGTGCTGGCGGTGATCCCCATTCTTTTCCTGTGGGTGTACTGGACCTGGTGCATCGTTTTGCTCGGTGCCGAAATTACGGTTACCTTAGATGACTATCGCCAGTTCAAACGGCAGGAAAGAGAAAAAGAACGAGAGGACGGATGATTGCTTTAATTCAACGCGTTCAGCGTGCCAGCGTCAGCATTGATCATGCGGTCGTGGGTGAGATCGGGCAGGGATTATTAATTCTGTTAGGCGTTGAAAAAGGTGATGACGAAAAGCGCGCTGAACGACTGGCGGAGCGCGTACTGGGCTACCGTATTTTTAGCGATGAACAGGGCAAAATGAACCTGAACGTCAAACAGGCTGGCGGAAGCGTGCTGGTGGTATCACAGTTCACCCTGGCTGCCGATACGCAAAAGGGCATGCGGCCCTCTTTTTCCGGTGGCGCCGCGCCGCAGGAAGCGGAGCGGTTATATGAGTATTTCAGCGCGTGTTGTCGCCGTCATGATGTCACGACCGCCAATGGCCGTTTTGCTGCCGATATGCAGGTTGCTCTGGTCAACGACGGTCCGGTGACGTTCTGGTTACAGGTATGACGCCTCATTTCGCACGGCTTAGCCTCGGCAACCCCGCCTCAGAACGAGAGAACCATTTTATGTATCATCTTCGTGTGCCACAAACGGCGGAAGAGCTGGATATGTATTATCAGTTCCGCTGGGAAATGTTACGAAAGCCGCTGCATCAGCCTCAGGGTTCTGAACGCGATGCCTGGGATGCATTAGCGCATCATCAAATGGTGGTGGATGAACAGGGCAAGCCGGTTGCGGTAGGACGGCTCTATATCAATGCTGATAACGAAGCGGCTATCCGTTTTTTGGCCGTTCATCCCACCGTACAGGGCAAAGGCCTCGGCACGCTGGTGGCGATGACGCTGGAGTCCGTTGCGCGTCAGGAAGGTGTGAAGCGCGTGACCTGTAGCGCACGAGAAGATGCGGTGGCGTTCTTCGCTAAACTTGGCTACCTGAATCAGGGCGAGATTACCGCACCGCAGACGACGCCGGTGCGCCACTTTCTGATGATCAAGCCGGTTGTCACACTGGACGATATTCTGCACCGTGCGGACTGGTGCGGGCAGTTACAACAGGCCTGGTATGAGCACATTCCTCTGAGTGAAAAAATGGGCGTGCGCATCCTGCAATATACCGGGCAGAAGTTTATTACCACCATGCCGGAAACCGGCAACCAAAATCCGCACCATACGTTGTTTGCCGGAAGCCTGTTTTCACTGGCTACGCTCACCGGCTGGGGGCTGATCTGGCTGTTACTGCGGGAGCGCCATCTGGGCGGCACCATTATTCTGGCCGACGCGCACATACGCTACAGTCGTCCGATTACCGGTAAACCCGGTGCTATTGCCGATCTTGGCTCACTGAGTGGCGATCTTGATCGACTGGCGCGCGGACGCAAAGCCCGTGTTCAGCTTGAAGTGCAGCTGTTTGGCGATGATGAGTGTGGCGCGGTATTTGAAGCGGTTTACATCGTGTTGCCGGTGGATCCCGACGGACCACTGGAAGAGGGCGGCTCCGGCGCGCGTATCAATTAAATCACAGGGCCGCTATTGCGGCCCTGTGTGCGTTAGCGGACCTGTCCGGCCTGCATGCTCTGCTGTAGCTGCTGGCTGTCTGTGGTTACGGACAGTGTCGCGTTAACCGACGGGGCCAGCGGCTGATTCGCTTTCAGTGAGGCGTTCAGGCGCAGCTGCAAATTGCTGTCGCCCTGCAAGGGAAGCGCCGGCCAGCCCCAGTTTTGCAGAACATTAACGGGCACGCCGCGTCCCGTCAGGTTCAGGTTGACAGGTCGATCAGCCTGCTGCCCTATGGTCGCCGTGCCTTCCAGCAACCCTTTACCACTAAACGCACTGAGCTCTGTTACCTTAATTTGTTGTTCGTCAGCCTCCAGTGCGACAGAAGGATGACGTAAATCCGTACGATTGAAGGTCGACTCCGCCGCGTTCAGACTCAGCTTACCTGACCAGATTCCCCATTGATGCTGACGGGCCAGCTGCAGATTTTCGCCGCTGCCATCCAGTGAAGTGAGCTGGAAAGGGAAGGCCGGATTAATATCGATCAGTAAATTGCGGTTCGAGGTAAAGCGCGTCACGGTTACGGCATCCAGCCAGTCAGGCAGGGCATCCTGCCATAACGCCCGCCAGTTCTGAGGCAAGGTATATTCCAGCCCGGCCACCGCCAGATTATTCAGCGTTAACCGTTTATCCTGACGTGACCAGTTGCCGTCAGCCCGGATAACGCCATTGGCCCAGCGCGAGCTGAACTGCGTCAGGGCAATCCCCTGAGGCGAGAAATCCATGTTGATGATGGGATCGTTAAGTTCGAAGCGCCCGTTAATAAAGTTACCGGCATTCATGGCCAGCGATCCGTCCTGGCTCTGCCAGTCCCGGCCCTTCCAGCTCAGATTTTTCAGCGTCAGATCGAGATCGGTCACCGCCCAGTCAGGGCCCTGGAGCCGGGCATCGGTAATATCAACCCGGTTGAGCGTAACTGAGGGTACTTCTTCAAACGGTTTCAGGAAATCGACAAGCGTATGCGCCGTTTGCAGACGGATATCGTTCAGACGCAGTTGATTAATCTTCCAGTTACCCTGCGCGTCGCGCTCACCGTTACCGGTCATTGAACCGCGTACTAAGTCCGCCCCAATGTTGCTAAATACCATGCGGCCCTGGGACACATTACCCTGAATCAGCACGTTTTCACCGTCAACGCTGTTGAGCGTCATCCTGGCCGCGCTCATCTGGAACTGCGCATCACGACCCAGCAAATCACCGGCCTGCGGATGCCAGGGCACAATGCCGCCATTCACCTGCTGTGCCGCCAGCGGTAGCGCTGAGGCAGGGCTGTCGATGCGCATGTTGTTTAACTGCAGGCGGTTTGCCTGCATGGGCAGTGCGCTTTTGTTCGCCAGGTTAGCAAGGTTTACCTCGCCGTCGCGTAATTCTATGCTGGCAAAATGAAACGGATCGCTGAACTGTAACAGGGCGATGCCAAGGTCGACGCGTTTGGCCACCAGTACGGCAGGCTGGCCGTCATGACCAAAGCTGAAGTCATCCAGAATAATGTGCGTAGGTGAAGAAAAATTGTGCTCAATTTTGCTCAGCGACAGATGCCATTCTGTTTTATCACTCACCCAACGGCTAAACCAGCCCGCGCCCCACTGAGTTTGCAGCAGAACATAGACGACGATCAGCGCAAACAGCAGCAGTAACAATAAGGTGAGGAAAAACTTTCCTATAAATTTCATCGTATCCTTCCCGGGTTCAGTCCGCTGAAAGGTTGTTATGCCTGAATTATCGTTATAGCTCAACCGCCTGGATGTAAATCAGCCGAAATAGCAGGCGGGTTGCCGCCTGCCTTGAACGTTACTTTTCGGGTGGGAAGATAAGATTCAGCACAATCGCGGTAATCCCACCCGCAGCGATACCGGAAGAGAGTAACGTTTTCAGCCAGTCGGGTGCAAATTGCAGAATCAGGGGCTGCTGGGAAACACCGAGTCCTGCTGCCAGCGACAGCGCGATAATCATGATAGCCCGGCGATTCAGCGGCTCCCGGGAAACGATACGGACACCGGATGCGGCGATTGTGCCAAACATCACAATCGTAGCGCCGCCCAGCACGGGCTCAGGAATGTGCTGTACCAGTCCGCTCACTGCCGGGAACAGTCCCAGCAGGATCAGCATCAGCGCGACAACAAATCCCACGTAGCGGCTGGCAACGCCAGTCAGCTGAATCACGCCATTATTCTGGCCAAAGCAGGAGTTAGGAAAGGTATTAAACAGGGCAGATACAAAAGAGTTCAGGCCGTTTGCCAGCACACCGCCTTTCAGGCGCTTCATGTATAACGGGCCGCTGACCGGCTGTTCAGAGACATCCGAAGTGGCGGTGATGTCCCCAATGGTTTCCAGCGAGGTCACCATAAAGACCAGCATCAGCGGGATCAGCAGATTCCAGTCAAATCCCAGGCCGTAATAGAGCGGAGTGGGGAATGCCACGATCGGCTGTCCGGCAGGCGTGCTGATGGTGGGTAGCATGCCCATTGCCCAGGCCAGCAGGTAGCCTACCGCCATCGCAATCACCAGCGACGCAACGCGCAGATAGGGGTTTTTCTGGCGATTCAGCAGGATAATCACCACCAGCACGGCACCGGCTAACAGCAGATTTTTCGGCGCGCCGAAGCTGTGATCGTTCATCGCAGCAAACCCGCCGCCGATAGAGGTAAGGCCGACCTGAATCAGGGATAAGCCGATAATCATCACCACAATACCTGAGACTAACGGCGTGATGATGCGGCGTGCCAGATGCAGCACGCGCGACAGCACCATTTCCGTACAGGAGGCTACCATCAATGTACCAAACAGCGCCGCCATCATTGTGGGTACGTCCGCGCCGCCATTTTTCAGCGCCATTCCCCCCATAATCAGCGGTGTGACAAAGTTAAAGCTGGTGCCCTGAATGGAGAGTAACCCTGAACCGATCGGTCCCCAGGTTTTGATTTGCAGTACCGATGCCACACCGGACGCGAACAGGGACATGCTGATAATGTGCTGTGTATCCTGCGCCGGTAAACCGAGCGCCTGGCAGATGAGCAGCGCGGGCGTGATCACCGCAACAAACATCGCCAGAAGATGTTGTCCGGCTGCAAACAAGGTTTGTGTTAGCGGTGGACGATCTTCCAGGCGATAGATCAGTTCACTTTTACTGGCGGTGGTGGGGGCTGGTTGCTGTGTGGTCGACATCGTCATGGTTCCCAAAAAAAGTGAGGCGATTGTAATCGTCCCCGGATCAAAAGCAAACGTTTGCTCACGGTTGCAAAAAAAGGTCAGGCGTTGCTGTAGCGGCCGGTTTCGGGCAGCCAACGCTCAATCAGCGCCTGCGCCTGCTCAGGATAATGTTCGTGAATATGACGAGCGACGCGCTGGACTTCAGGGATCATGGCCTGATCGCGCAGCAGATCGGCAACTTTAAACTCCGCATTACCGGTCTGGCGCGTTCCCAGTAGCTCCCCCGGACCGCGAATCTCTAAATCATGCTGAGCAATCACGAAACCGTCATTGCTGTCACGCAACACCTGCAAACGCTTCTGGGCCGTCTTGCTCAGCGGCGCTTTGTACAGCAGAACACAATGAGAGGCGACCGCGCCGCGTCCTACGCGACCACGTAGCTGGTGCAGTTGCGCCAGGCCAAGTCGTTCCGGATTTTCAATAATCATCAGGCTGGCGTTCGGCACGTCCACACCGACTTCGATGACGGTTGTAGCAACTAACAGCTGGATTTCGTTGGCTTTGAAAGCCTGCATGACCGCCAGCTTCTCCGCTGGCTTCATACGGCCATGAACCAGCCCGACCTGCAAATCAGGCAGCGCCACTTTGAGTTCTTCCCATGTGGCTTCCGCAGCCTGAGCTTCCAGCAGGTCTGACTCTTCAATTAACGTACAGACCCAGTAAGCCTGACGGCCCTCGTGACAGGCCTTTTGCACACGCTCAATGATCTCATTACGACGACTGTCAGGGATCGCTACGGTGGTCACCGGTGTTCTGCCTGGCGGCAGCTCATCAATGGTTGAGGTATCAAGATCGGCGTAGGCGGTCATGGCCAGCGTGCGCGGGATCGGCGTCGCTGTCATGATGAGCTGGTGGGGATGAAAACCCTGCTCTTCTCCTTTTTCCCATAACGCCAGTCGCTGATGTACGCCAAAGCGGTGTTGCTCATCAATGATGACCAGCGCCAGCCCGTTAAACTTCACCTGCTCCTGGAACAGGGCATGCGTGCCGACCACCATCGCAACCTGCCCGCTGGCAATCGCCTCTTGCTGGGCCTGTCGCGCTTTGCCCTTTTGTTTGCCCGCCAGCCAGCCGACCTCAAGGCCAAGCGGTGCCAGCCACTGGCGAAAATTATTGGCGTGTTGCTCAGCCAGTAACTCTGTAGGTGCCATCAGGGCCACCTGCTTACCGTGGGCGATAACGTTCAGCGCGGCGAGCGCGGCAACCAGGGTTTTACCTGAACCGACGTCTCCCTGTACCAGGCGCAGCATGGGGAAGTCATTCGCTAAGTCTTTTTCGATCTCTGCGACAACGCGTTTTTGGGCTGCCGTGGGGGAAAACGGCAGGGCGGCCAGTAACCGGTCACTCAATGTATGCCGGGCAGGCATCGGCAGGGCGTAATGGCGCTGTGCGCCGGCCCTGACGGCCAGCATACTGAGGTTATGCGCCAGCAGTTCTTCCAGAATCAGCCTGCGCTGTGCGGGATGCTGCCCACTCTCGAGTTCGCTGAGTTTGAGGTCCGGCGGCGGGCGGTGCAGCGTGCGAAGGGCTTCAGGCAGGCTTAACAGCCCGCCGCTTAACGCCTGCGGCAAAAGTTCTGTGATGGCACAGCTATCCAGCAGGGTTAAAGCCTGATCGGTCAGGCTGCGCAGGGTCGCCTGACGAATGCCCTCGGTCGTGGAATACACGGGCGTCAGCGTTTCTTCCAGCGTGACATGGCTGTGCTCGCCCTGTACGCGGTATTCCGGATGGATGATTTCTGCGCCGCGCTGACCGCGTTTGATTTCGCCGTAAGCGGTGACGCGTCGGCCCGGTGCGAGGCTGTTTTTCATGCCGGCATTGAAGTTGAAAAAGCGCAGCGTTAAAACGCCACTGCCATCCCCGATCTGACAGACCATCATGCGCCGACGGCCAAAGGTGATATCGGTATGCAGGACTTCGCCTTCCACTGTCGCCCAAATGCCGGGCAACAGGTCGTTAATGGCATATAACTGCGTACGATCTTCATAACGCAGAGGAAGGTGAAGCAGTAAATCCTGAATGGTGTGCAGGCCGATTTTAGCCAGCTTTGCTGCCTGACTGGCGCCGACGCCGGTCAGGGTACTGAGCGGGATGGCATCCAGCAGACGGCCTTTCATTTCTGACGTCTGCCCGTTGACTGCATGGCGGCCCACCAACTCTCATCGGCTTCAATGTCACCCTGCGCGTTAATATGGGGATAAGGCATCCGCTTATGTTTTGCCACGCGCGCCAGAACGGGATAGCCGCCCTCAAACAGCAGACGCTGTTGCTCTTTCTCTGCCAGGAGGCTGGACTGACGACGGTACATGCCAGCATTCTGCCGCTGGCGCTGGGCTTCATACAGAATCAGGGCAGAGGCAACGGAAACGTTAAGCGACTGGACCATACCCACCATCGGGATAATGATATGGTGGTCGGCCAGCGCCAGGGCTTCATCGGTAATGCCCGTTTTTTCCTGACCCATCAAAATGCAGGTAGGTTTGGTGTAGTCAATCTCACGAAAATCCACAGCATCCGCCGACAGGTTCGTCGCCAGTATCTGCATGTCTTGCGTTTTGAGGTGGCTAATCGCGTCGCTGATTGAGCGGTGCGTTACTACGTTTACCCAACTGTTGCTGCCAGCCGAGGCTGAGGCCTGCGTTCGCATGCGTTGGCCTGGCCATACGGCATGGACTTCATGGATACCGACAGCATCCGCGGTGCGAATGACAGCAGAAACATTGTGCGGCTTATGTACCTGCTCCATGCAGACGGTAAGGTCGTGCTGGCGCAAGGCCAGCATTTCCTGAATTCGGGCAAAACGTTGAGGATTCATGCACTAGTTACGGTTGCGGTGAACTTTAATCACATCCGGCATCACACGGATTTTACGCATGATATTGGCCAGGTGGACGCGATCGCGTGCGGTCAGACGAATAAAAGCACTGTAAACACGGCCATCGCGTTCTTCCGTATTCAGGCTCTGAATATTGGAGCCCGCCGTATTGATGGCGGCCGTCAGGTTGGCCAGTGCGCCCTGGTGGTTAAACATATCCACCTTTATCTCTGCGACAAACTCCTGCTCTGTAACTTTATCCCACTCCACAGGCATGAATTTTTCGGGCTCTTTTTGGTAGCCACGAATATTGCGACAGGATTCATGGTGAACGACCAGGCCCTTGCCCGGGCTGACGTGGGCAACGATAGGATCGCCTGGAATGGGGCGGCAGCATTTTGCAAAGGTAATGAGGACGCCGTCTGCCCCTTTAATCGGCAGCTTGCCTTGTTTTTTGTTGTTGAGCGCGCTGGTGTCGGTCTGCAACAGGTTCTTGGCGACGACCACGCTCATGGCATTACCCAGGCCGATTTCGGCTAACAGATCGTCCAGTGAGGTCAGCTTCATCCGATCAAGCTCCTGCTTGATGTTTTCGGCTGGCACCTCCGCCAGTTTACGACTGCCACCCAACGCATGGCTGAGCAGGCGACGCCCCAGATTTACCGAGTCTTCGCGCTTCAGGTTTTTCAGCAACTGACGAATCTTCGCGCGGGCTTTGGAACTGACGACAAAGTTGAGCCAGGCCGCGTTAGGACGCGCACCAGGCGCTGTGATGATCTCGATGGTCTGGCCGCTGGTAAGCGGCTGCGACAGCGGATAAGGCTGGCGATCAACGCGCGCGCCAACACAGGCATGACCGATATCGGTATGGACCGCGTAGGCAAAATCGACAGGCGTTGCCCCGGTAGGCAGCTCGACGATGCGGCCTTCCGGTGTAAAGACATAGATTTCATCCGGGAAGAGATCGGATTTGACGCTTTCGATGAATTCAAATGAGCTACCGGCACTTTGTTGCAGCTCCAGCAGGCTTTGCAGCCAGCGTTGCGCACGCACCTGCGCGGTTGTGCCGCTTTCACCGGCCTGTTTATAGGCCCAGTGTGCCGCCACCCCCATTTCGGCCATCTGATCCATATCTTCGGTACGGATTTGTACCTCAACCGGCACGCCATGCGGCCCGATCATAGAGGTATGCAGCGATTGATAGCCATTAGCCTTGGGGATAGCAATGTAATCTTTGACCCGGCCCGGACGCGGCTTATATAAGCTGTGCATCTGGCCCAGTACGCGATAACAGGTATCCAGATCTTTCACGATGACGCGAAAGGCATAGATATCCATGATCGAGTGAAAACGCTGCTCTTTCAGCGTCATTTTGCGGTAAATCGAGTAAAGGTGCTTTTCGCGACCACTTACCCGGCAGGGAATACCGGCTTCCTGCAAACGGCCGTCGATTTCAGAGAGGATTTTTTGAATCATCTCTTTACGGTTGCCGCGGGCCGCTTTCACGACCTCTTTAATTACCCGAAAACGGTTCGGATAGAGCGCTTCAAAACCCAGCTCTTCCAGTTCCGTTTTAAGGTGATGAATACCCAGGCGGTGCGCCAGTGGGCTGTATATTTCCAGCGTTTCCAGCGCGATGCGACGACGTTTATCAGGGCGTAAGGACCCGAGCGTACGCATGTTGTGGGTGCGGTCAGCCAGCTTGATGAGAATAACGCGGATGTCCTGCACCATCGCCATAATCATCTTGCGGAAGTTTTCTGCCTGCGCCTCTTTTTTATCACGGAACTTCAGCTTATCCAGCTTCGAAACGCCTTCAACCAGTTCAGCTACGCTTTTGCCAAACAGTTGTTCCATGTCCTGATAGGTCGCTGGCGTATCTTCAATGACGTCGTGCAAAAGCGCGGCCATGAGGGTTTCATGGTCGAGCTTCATTTCCGCCAGAATGCACGCCACCGCAACAGGATGGGTAATGTAAGGCTCACCGCTGGAGCGTGTCTGTCCCTCGTGGGCATCACGTGATACGAGATAGGCTTGCTTGAGGCGCTTGATCTGGTCCTCAGGCAAGTATTGTTCAATCAGTTGATTGAGACTTTCAAACAGATACAAGGTTGACCTGCAGTTCGCGGTTAACGACGACCTTCAGCGATAGCGGTAACGGCCTGTAACTCAGCGGCTTCCTGCTCTTGCTGCTCCTGACGATCACGCACATCTAAAATCTGATTGGTGACCAGACCTTCTTCGATTTCGCGCAATGCGATAACGGTCGGTTTATCGTTCTCTTCCGGAACCAGCGGATCTTTGCCGCCTACCTGCATCTGACGTGCACGACGTGCAGCGACCAACACCAGGTCAAAACGATTACCAACTTTTTCTACTGCGTCCTGAACGGTTACGCGTGCCATAGGTGTGCTACTCCACAGATGAAGAAATGACTCGGCATCATACTGAAACTGGGTTCAGACTGCCAACAGTTTGCTGATTAAAGCATCATGGCGCGCTTTCTGGCGGGCCATGCGCAGACGTTCTGCACGAATAATGGTCTTCAGATCGGATAACGCCAGATCAAAATCATCATTCACAATTAAATAATCGTATTCGCCATAGTGGCTCATTTCGGCCACGGCTTGCGCCATACGACGGGCAATCACCTCTTCGCTGTCCTGACCGCGGCCGCGCAGGCGACGATCCAGCTCTTCTTTAGAAGGAGGCAGGACAAATATACTGCGCGCGTCGGGCATTTTAGCGCGAATTTGCTGTGCGCCCTGCCAGTCTATATCAAGGAAAACATCGACGCCGGTTGCCAGCACCTGTTCGATCGCCTTGCGCGACGTGCCGTAGTAGTTATCGAAAACTTTCGCGTGTTCAAGGAAAGCATCTTCCGCAATCATTTTTTCAAACTCATGCTTTTGCACAAAGAAGTAATGCTCACCGTGCGCTTCACCGGGGCGCATGCCGCGAGTGGTGTGCGAAACAGACACTTGCGTATCGTACAGCGGCTGCGTTTTTAACAGTGCCTGAATAAGGCTGGATTTTCCTGCGCCGCTAGGAGCAGAAACAATATAGAGCGTACCTTGGGCCATGATGTTCTTGAATTGATTAATTGCGGAGTCGATTTCCTGCACAGTATACACGGCTTCCCCGCGCCACGCAGCGTTTGCACCGCCCTCATCACGAAAAGTTTATGCGGGGTGCGCCGCAACCACTGTTTCGCAGGCTGTAAATAGGTATTCATTTTCCAGGAGGCGTTCCAGAACCGGGAAGCGGGGCTGGCTGAACCGGCTGTTTTGGCGGTTGAATATCCTAAACATCAGGAGGTCAGGGATGAAAGGATGCTTAGCCGCCGGGCTGCTCATAACAGCCAGCACATTTTCCGCGTTTGGGGCGCTGTGCCCGACCTGGACGCCGGGTCGAGCGGCAAAGGAGATTGACCATTTACAACAACAGCTCCGGCAGTGGGACGCGGCGTATTATCAGCAAGGCCATTCACCCGTGGCCGATGCCGACTACGATAGCCTGCAGACGCGGCTCAATCACTGGCAACGCTGCTTCAGGACGGGTGAGAAAGAGGATGTACCGGTATTGCCCAACGATGGCACGCGCTGGCATCCCGTTGCGCATACTGGTGTCAAAAAGGTTTGGGATAAGCGTGCTTTAGGCTATTGGATGCAGCCACGCCGGGATCTCTGGGTGCAGCCCAAAGTCGATGGCGTGGCCGTTTCGCTGGTCTATCGGCACGGGAAACTGGTGTCATTCATCAGTCGTGGCGACGGCTTACACGGTGAGGAGTGGGTCGAAAAAGCCAGGCTGATCCCTGCTATTCCGCTGGAGATTGACAGCGATGAAGAGAGCGTGGTTTTACAGGGCGAACTCTTTTTGCAGATGACCGGTCATCACCAGGCGGTTGACGGCGGGAAGAATGCCAGGGCTCTGGTCGCAGGCGCAATGTTGCGTAATGACGCCACACCGCTTTTGACACAACTGGGCATTTTTATCTGGGGATGGCCTGACGGACCTGATGCCATGCGGGAAAGACTGACGCGTTTATCGGATTGGGGGTTTAGCCTTGCCCGTCAATGGAGTCAGCCTGTTCAGGATGAAGAGGACGCGGCTGAATGGCGCGAGCGCTGGTTTCACGCGCCACTGCCTTTTGTAACCGATGGCATTGTTGTGCATCAGACGGCCCGGCCTGCAGGCAAACACTGGCGGCCCGGTGAAGGCGAGTGGGCTGTCGCCTGGAAATACCCGCCTCCTGAGGTCAGCACTGAGGTCCGTTCCGTTGATTTCTCAATCGGGCGAACGGGAAAAATCGCGGTCGTACTCAACCTGCAACCCGTTCAACTGGATGACAAAATCGTCAGGCGAGTCAGCATCGGCTCACTAAAACGCTGGCGAGAGCGGGACATTATTGCGGGCGACCAGGTGACGGTCAGCCTTGCCGGCCAAGGCATTCCACGTCTGGATCGCGTTATCTGGCGCGTTGCGCAACGTGACTATCCTGAGCCGCCTCAGACGGATCGTTTCACGTCGCTGAGTTGTTATGTTTTAGCACCGCAGTGCCATCGTCAGTTACTGGCGCGCCTGAGTTGGTTGAGTCAAAAATCGGTGCTGAATATTGCGGGCGTGCAACGCAGCACCTGGCAACGGTTACTGGAAACGGGTTTGATTACACATCTGTTTGCGTGGCTGGCCTTAACCCCCGAACAGATCGCGACAGCAGCGAGTATTTCACCCGAAAGAGCGCAGCAAATCTGGCATCAATTCAGTTTGACCCGTCAACAGCCTTTGCGCCGCTGGGTTAGCGCGTTAGGTGTGGCGTTGCCACAAAAGGCGCTACTGTCATTGGCCGACGGCGACTGGGAAAGCATTCTTGCCCGTGATAAACAGGCCTGGCAATCTCTGCCGGGCGTTGGCGCACGCCGGGCAGAGCAGATTACGTCGCAGTTTCAGGATGCCGGGCTCAGAGCGTTAATCCACTTTTTGCAGCAGCAGGGCATTCCTTCTTCATCAGTGCTCAGGATGAGGGTAATTGAAGATGGGCAGCCCGAGACGGAATCTCAGCGCCAGCAGACGCGCAAAGAAGCCGAAGAGTAAGGTGATAATCACCACTGCTTCATGCGGCAGCGGCGTTTTCAGGAGCAGGATATACATCCAGCCCGCTGCAAAAGCGATGCCGGCGTACAGCTCTTTTTGGAACACCAGTGGGATGCGGTTACAAAACATATCGCGTAAAACGCCGCCAAAGACGCCTGTGATCACGGCGCTGATTGCGGCGATGATCATGGCGTGGCCTGAGTCCAGTGCCACCTGCGCGCCAATAATCGAAAATACCACCAGGCCCAGCGCATCCAATACCAGAAACACTTTGCGCAGGTGCGTCATTAGCGGTGCCAAAAAAGTCGTTACTACAGCGGCAGCGGCCACGATCATGATGTACTCAGGATGTTTGACCCAGCCAAGCGGATAGTGCCCCAGCAATATATCGCGCACGGAGCCTCCGCCTATCGCGGTAACGGAAGCAATGATAATGACGCCGAACAGATCCATTTTACGGCGACCTGCGGCAAGCGCACCTGTCATCGCCTCGGCGGTGATCCCAATAATATAAAGAACAGTAAGTAACATAGCAGGCTCCAGGAAAACGGCGGCAAGGCTACGCCACTGACAAAAACGGCGCGACTGAGTTTTTCTGTTATTAAGAGTTAAAGTATTAGTAAAAATTATGCGGGCAAGAGTAATGCCTTTATTATCAAAAGGCTGTATCGGTTTTTACACGGAGACGAATTAAAAAACGTCGTGATGCGAATTTTTCGCCGATATGACGCCAGCCTGTTTACAACGTTGAACCCTTGCCCGTCGGCGACATTATGTGGTGACAGACAGAGAAAGCAAACCACGCAAAGCAGAGCATGGGGACCTGTCCGTGGGCTAAATGCGGGGGGAAGTAAGGTGAGAATAAGGATAAAGAGGACAACAACGCACACAGAAGGTGTCTGAAATGAAAAGTGGTGGGTTTTATTAAGGAAAACGTACCGGTTAACAGCACGTTTTCCTGCTTTTACCGTCGGGCTGCTTCCAGCCAGTAACGGTTTGTCAGTGCTTCATATGAAGCTGAAAGAACGCTTTCAGGTTGAAGTCATAGTCGGGTCGAAACCATTTACGACCATAAAAGCAATACGTCAGCATTCTCACTGATGCCATTGCCAGATAGCCCCATAAAGCACATAAAACGGAAGGCGCCAGCCATAGGGTCAATAGTGTAATGATCAGGCCGACAAATACAGAGGCGATCTCGCAAAAAGCGATATCAGAGAATTGCTTTTCACGCTGCATCAGGGCGCGATAAGACTGGCCCTGAGGAATAATAATAAAGATGACCGATGCGATTTCAAAAACCCTGGCCACCTCGGGTAGCCCAAACATATGTTCAAGCATAAGACCGCAAGTAAAAAGGGCAGAAAAAATGACCAGGCCCATGAATATATTGCCCCAGTAAAGCACGGACAGCGTTTTTACTGGCAGCGGTGCATATCGAATCAACGTATTGGAAAAACCACGATCGGCCAGTGTGTCAATAACCATCAAGCCTGTAATGACGACCGCCAGCAGATTATAGGTATCGGCCTGCAGGACTTTTCCCAATACTGAAAGTTGTAACACACCCATACTCAGCATTTTGACCGATGAAAGAAAAGGCCACTTGACGTTTTCCAGATTTATTTTTCGTGTTGTCATTTTTTTCTCGCCGGGCAGAGTAGTAGGGCGCTGCGCCGATGAGTATTCATCAGGACAGCGCTGGCATTACTATAATTTAATAAAGTAAATTTTTATCTTTATAATGAGCTGTGTGTTAAAGCATACTGCTAATAATAAACGTTCCCCTGGTGATGAATTTCCCCTGTTGTCATTATTATTATCCGTTCATTTTAAATTGCTTAAATTTTCCGGAGGAAATAATGTTCGCCGGAAATGTCATGCTGTTATGTTTTGAATAGCTTTGCTGTGTGCAGATGATTTATAGCGCGTTTTATGAAAGTTAACATCATAAGGAAAATCTGATATGTGATTTGGCTAAGGAAATAATATTCATCATTTACAGCATTATTTGCACAGGCCTTATCACAGCGTTCTCTTTTTTTCTTTTTTCGTTAAGTCTGGAAACTGAAGCAATACATGAAAAAAAAAAAAAACGTTAAATAAGCCGTACATACACGGGTTCGCCCGTCATTCTCCAGGATTTTTCCCATACAGCATGCTTAAGCAAGGGCAAATAATAACCGAAGGGTAAGCATTCAGACCCGATATACTGCTAATGCATGTTGACTGCGAAAATATTTGTAATGCGTACGATTTATGGCTCAGTCTGGATCTGAGTTCGGGCTAAGAAGGCGAACAGAGCCCGTGGCAGGGAGGCAGGATTATCGCGGTAATAGTGAAAACAGGTCGTCAGAAGGAAGCCTCCAAATTAACAGAGAGGTCTGTCACACGAAAAAGCAGGCCGAAACCTGCTTTATGTCTGTCTATACGTAAAGAGAGGCTTCGCCAGGCGGACGCGTTTTGAAGCGGCGATGTAGCCAGAGGTATTGCTCAGGCGCTCGCATGATTTGGTTCTCAATCACTTTATTCATATAAGCTGCGGCTGCGGCTTCATCCGCATGCGGGTAATTTTCCAGAATCGGTTCAATAATCAGCTTATAGCCATCATTGCCAGGATTACGAATCAGCATAATTGGAACCATAGCGGGCTTAGCCAACCGGGACAACACATAGGTACCGTTGGTCGTCGCGGCTTTTTCTACAGCAAACAAGGGGGCAAACGTACTGCCTTTGGGACCGTAATCCTGGTCTGGCGCAAACCAGACAGATTCACCTTGTTTCAGCGCCTGCACCATCCCTCTCAGATCGCGACGGTCTATCATCGCTTTATTCGAACGCATACGGCCTCTGGTCTGTACGTACTCCATCGCGTGGTTATTATGGGGACGGTACATTGCCATCATCGGCTGACACAACCCGCTGATGCGACCACCCAGCTCCAGCGACATGAAATGGATGCCGATGAGCATTACGCCACGACGCTCATTCTGGGCTGAGTAGAGGTTTGACAGGCCCGAGACGTTGAACAGACGTTTAACGGCATGGTCTGGCCAGAACCAGGCGATACCCGTTTCCATCAGTGCCATGCCGAGAGAGGCAAAATTTCCCGCAATCATGATTTCTTTATCTTCGTCACTGATATCCGGAAAGCAGAGTTCAATATTACGGCGCGTAATGCGCTCTCTGCGCTGAAGAAAATGGCGGGAAAGCCGGCCGGCACCTGCGCCAAGTCGCATCAGCACAGGATAGGGGAGTTGAACCAACAGCCAAAGAATGCCAAGACCAAACCACGTAAACCAATAGCGGGGATGTAAAAGGGAACGACTAAACTGCCTGGTGTTTTTCATTATGAACCTTAAGGAAGTAATGGATGTAGCGCAAAAAGACCCATTCCTTAAGTTCTCAAGCGGTACAGCTGTACTGACTAAGACCCACACTTTATCAAAAAGTGCCTTAAAGCACAGGGAGCGTCAGTTACAGCGAGGAATAAAATGAGGGATTGACAGCGTCATAATCAGAAGAAAGATAGCGCTTTTTTTATTTAAATTATCTATAAAACAACAGGTTGTATTTTTATGCTTTTAACAGGCGATGCAAAGAGAGCAATAAAAATCAGGACGGTTCTGCAATAAAAAAATGTACTCTTTTCGAAAAACTTACATTCCATTATGGCGAAAGTTGAAAAATTGAACAGGAATTTGGCTGTCATTGGTAAAAGGTAAAATAACGGAGATGACAATCGCTTCTGCGCCAGTCATCTCACCTTATGAGAGGCATCCTGTCCTAATCATGTTATTTGACCTTATCCAGAGGCGGGTTTAGCCGATAAGCCGTACCCATTAAAATAACGATAAAGCAGCGTTAATTGTAGCTGACCGTCATCATTTTAACGTTACCAGTTTGCCTGACCTGCACCGTGCCAAGTTTATAAGGCATGGGTTGCTGGGCATTGTTCAGACTGACCTTATTAATAACGGTCTTTCCTCCTCGTGTGCAGCTTTGCTGTATCTGGTTGGGCGCAATCAGCGTGTCGCAAGGACTTTCGACAATAGCGCCCCTGAAGTTAATTTGTCCACTTGTGGCAAATGAAAGGGGTGATAGCATGAGTAATGCGAGTAAAACGGCTGATTTTTTCATAATGACGATCTCAGGTGGGGGTTACTTAAATAACGGCAATCCTTATTAAAACTTTAGTCGAACAGATGTATTTGTTTCCTTTCTGTTGTTATTTTATTCACAATTGTGATCACGCCGCGATTTGAGAAAGACGTCCACGCATCGCCTGAAATAGTGGCACGGTTATTTTTTTAACGGACTGGATCTTTTCTTTGCCTGAGCAGGCTGTGACGGAGAGGGGGAAAACGGGTAGATATATAGCCTGCTATTTTTTTCAAAGTGAAATATTTAAACCAGCTATAGAAAAACCAACGCCTCGGTAGTTTTGTTAAAAAATGCCTGGCATCATCTGACTGGAAATTTTTCCATCCTTATAAAACGGGCTAATTTCAATAAAGACTGACAACGTTAACCGAATCAAGCGATTATTGTTATACACCTGTTTAATGGCTGAAAAAATAAAAGAAGTCCGCATCTACGCGGACTTTTTCTGGTAAGGTTGCCAAATGACGACAGATAGCCTGATTACTCAATATTTTGAATCTGCTCTCGCATCTGTTCAATCAACACTTTTAGCTCAATCGCTGAATTCGTAATTTCTGCATTAATGGATTTTGAAGCCAGTGTGTTTGACTCGCGGTTGAACTCCTGCATCATAAAGTCAAGACGACGGCCTACCGCCTCTTTTTTCTTCAGAATGTTATAGGTCTCTTTAACGTGCGCATCCAGACGATCCAGCTCTTCTGCGACATCGACACGTTGTGCCATCATCACCAATTCCTGCTCAAGGCGATTATTTTCAAGCTGCACCTCAGCATCTTCCAGTTTGGCGATCAGGCGCTCCCGCTGCCACTTAATCACATCGGGCAGTTGAGCGCGGACTTTGCTGACCTCATGCGTTACCGCTTCCAGCCGCTGCTCGATCAGTGCCTTCAGAGCGCTGCCTTCGCTTTCACGTGCGGCGATGAAATCATCCAGCGCGCCATCCAGCGCCTGAATCAGCTGAGTATTAATTGCATCCAAATCCTGTTCAGGTGCTGCCATGACGCCCGGCCAGCGCAGAATATCCAGCGGATTGATAACGCCCTCATCGGTCTGCAGTTTGACCCAGTTAGCCGCCTGAACCAGTTGTTTGGCCAGTGACTCATTGAGCATCAGTTCGCCCTGCGCGCCAGGATCGGCCTCGAAGCGCAGATTACATTCGATTTTTCCACGCGTCAGTCGCTGGCGAATGCGCTCCCTGATCATCGGTTCCAGTCCGCGAAACTGTTCAGGCAGACGAATATAGGTTTCAAGATAACGTTGATTGACAGAACGCAACTCCCAGGCGGCGCTGCCCCAGTCGCCCTTAATTTCACGGCGGGCATAGGCGGTCATACTGCGGATCATAAGCGTTACTCTTTTTTTAAATAAGGTTGAGGCCAGTATAACGAGGCAAGGCTGACCAGAACAGGTGTAAGCGTGTACAGGATGCGATAACAAAATGTTTCCGCTTTTCTCAACAGCCACTTATGCTAATTACTGGTTTACTCGTTGAGGCCCTCTTTTTATGTCGCGCGTACCGTCTCTTCCACTCATACTCAGCCTGCTGCTTGTGGGCTGTCAGTCGCCTTCTCCATCATTACCATCATATCCGCCTTCTACCCGACCCGTTCCGGTGTGCGCCGGCGGTGAGGTCATGATGCAAACCACATTGTGGTTTGGTCTCAGCAAGCCGCAGGGCGGCAATGTGAGCGCACTGAACTGGATGAATTTTGTCGATAAAGAGGTAACACCGCGCTTCAGGTCTGGCTTGTCTGTTTATGATGCGCAGGGCCAATGGCTGGGCGAAAACGGTCAGTTAGCACGTGAGAAAAGCAAGGCGTTAGTGCTTATCTATCAGTTCGACAGTGACAGCAACAGTCGTGTCGAAGCGCTGCGTGCTCGCTATAAAAAACAGTTTGGTCAGGAATCGGTTATGCGCGTGGATACGCCAGCCTGCATTAGTTTTTAGGGACAAACGGCGGCCTGTGCCGCCGTTGAGTCCATCAGATAAACAGTCCGGCAAATGCAGCGGAAAGCAGGCTGACCAGGGTGGAACCATAGACCAGTTTCCAGCCAAACCTTGAGACGACATTGCCTTGTTGTTCGTTCAGGCCTTTTATCGCGCCCGCAACAATTCCAATAGAAGCAAAGTTCGCGAAGGAAACCAGGAAAACAGACAGGATGCCCAATCCGCGTGGCGTCATGCCTGCCGCTATCTTTTTCAGTTCAATCATGGCGACGAATTCATTCGCCACCAGCTTCGTGGCCATAATACTGCCAGCCTGTAATGCATCAGTAGCGGGAATGCCAATCAGCCAGGCAAAAGGATAAAAAACATAGCCAAGAAGCTGCTGGAAACTGTACCCAAACAGGGTGGCAAACAGGGCGTTGATGGCCGCGATTAAGGCAATAAAACCAATCAGCATGGCCAGAATAATCATCGCGACTTTGAAACCAGCGAGGATGTATTCCCCCAGCATTTCAAAGAAACTCTGATCTTCGTGTAATTTATCCAGCGGAATAGCCTGCTCATTGCTGCCTTTGCCGGGGTTAATAATCGACAGGATGATAAACGTGCTGAACATGTTAAGCAGGAGAGCCGCAACGACATATTTGGCCTCGATCATCGACATATACGCACCAACAATCGACAGCGAAACGGTAGACATCGCGGTGGCCGCCATTGTGTAAAGTCGGCGTGGTGGGATATCGGCCAAAATACCTTTATAGGCAATGAAGTTCTCTGACTGGCCCAGCACCAGCGTGCTTACCGCATTAAAGGACTCCAGTTTTCCCATGCCGTTAACTTTTGATAATAGCGTGCCAACAACGCGAATCAGTAACGGCAGGATGCGCCAGTGTTGCAAAATACCAATCAGTGCGGAAATAAAAATAATAGGGCAGAGCACGCCAAGGAAGATAAAGGCCAGCCCCTGCTGACTCATGCCACCAAACACAAATTCCGTGCCCTGTGCAGCAAAACGCAGCAGCGTTTCAAAGAAATGCCCCACCGCGCCTACCAGCGCCAGTCCACTGGCTGAGTGAAGAAAGAACCAGCCCAGTGCGGCTTCTACAACAATCAGTTGAATAATAAAGCGCAGGCGAATGCGTTTTCGGTCATGACTGACCAGTAGCGCAAGGGCAAAAATTACCACCAGCGCCAGCAGGAAATGAAGAAGAGCGGTCATAGTTTAGTCAGTTAGCGGATATGCAGGAAAAGGTAAGGCATTTAGCCATACTCCGGCATGAATTTCATCCCAGGCTGCACTGACCACTGCAAGAGACAGCAGGCCAGGAAGTCCGTATAATACGCAGCCAATCATTAGCAAGCCGGAGATAACCATGCGTCCAGCAGGCCGTAGCGCACATCAGGTGCGTCCAGTCACATTGACCCGCAATTACACTAAACACGCAGAGGGCTCCGTTCTGGTGGAATTCGGTGAAACCAAAGTGCTCTGCACTGCAACGGTGGATGAAGGAGTTCCGCGCTTTCTCAAAGGGCAGGGCCAGGGCTGGGTCACTGCCGAATATGGCATGTTGCCGCGTTCCA
The DNA here is from genome assembly GCF_035191405.1 of Pantoea sp. JZ2. NCBI lineage: Bacteria > Pseudomonadati > Pseudomonadota > Gammaproteobacteria > Enterobacterales > Erwiniaceae > Pantoea > Pantoea sp. JZ2. The sequence continues at coordinate 135,152 of NZ_CP045247.1, forward strand.
CTCACAGTCGTATGGCGCGTGAAGCCGCGAAAGGCAAACAGGGTGGTCGCACGCTTGAAATTCAGCGTCTGATCGCCCGTTCACTGCGTGCTGCGGTCGATCTCACCATGCTCGGTGAATACACGATTACGCTCGATTGTGACGTCATTCAGGCCGATGGCGGTACACGTACGGCTTCCATTACTGGCGCCTGTGTAGCCCTGGCAGATGCGCTTAATTCCCTGGTCGCGAGTGGTAAGCTGAAAGCGAATCCGATGAAAGGCATGGTTGCCGCCGTGTCAGTGGGGATTGTCAATGGTGAAGCGTTGTGTGACCTTGAATACGTTGAGGACTCTGCCGCTGAAACGGATATGAATGTCGTCATGATGGAAGATGGCCGCATGATTGAGGTGCAGGGCACCGCTGAAGGTGAACCCTTTAGCCACGAAGAACTGCTGGCATTACTGGCGTTAGCGCGTGGCGGTATTGAAGAATTGATTCAGGCCCAGAAAGCGGCGCTGGAAAGTTAAGGTAACAGGCGACCACAGAGTCGCCTTTTTTTTATCTGAGGAGTAAGACATGAAAGCCTGGCAGCGGCAGTTTATTGAATTTGCACTGAATAAGCAGGTGCTCAAATTTGGTGAGTTCACATTAAAGTCGGGTCGTAAAAGCCCCTATTTTTTTAATGCCGGTTTATTTAACACGGGCCGGGATTTAGCGCTGCTGGGACGGTTTTATGCGCAGGCGTTAGTCGACAGCGGAATCGATTTTGATTTGTTATTTGGTCCGGCCTACAAAGGCATCCCTATCGCCACCACCACAGCCGTTGCGTTAGCCGATCATCACGATCGTGACGTACCTTACTGCTTCAATCGTAAAGAAGCGAAAGATCATGGTGAGGGCGGTTTGCTGGTGGGAAGCCCGCTGCAGGGTAAAGTGATGCTGGTCGATGATGTCATCACGGCCGGCACGGCGATTCGCGAATCCATGGATATTATCAATGCACATGATGCCAGCCTGGCGGGCGTGCTGATTTCACTGGACCGTCAGGAACGCGGCCGGGGTGAACTCTCCGCTATTCAGGAAGTGGAACGGGATTATTCCTGCAAAGTTACCGCGATAATTACGCTTAACGACCTGATTGATTACCTGGCTGAAAAAACGCACATGGCCGATCATTTAGCGCAGGTTCGGGCGTACCAAAAGGCGTACGGCGTCTGATAACTGGCGGGCATTGCGCCCGCCTTTGTATTACACCAGTTGTGCCGCAATCAGCGGCCAGCGGGTGTCAAAGTCGGCCGTTGGGCTAAACCGGAACTCGGAACGGACGTACCGCGATAACAGCCCTTCACACAGGGCCAGCAGCTGGCTGGCCAGTAAGGTTTCATCCGTTTGAAAGCCTTCACCTTCGCGCATTTTGCGTTCGCGCATCACCTGGCGTAGCTGCACTTCAATGCGCTCAAACAGCTGATTAATGCGCCCCTGCAGACGGTCCTGTTCAAACATTAACGCGTGACCTGTCAAAATCCGCGTCAGCCCCGGATTACGCTCACCAAATCCCAGAATCAGTTGCACAATAAGACGCAGGCGCGCCATTGTTTCTTTTTCATCTTTCAGGATCAGATTGATGCGGGTAATCAGACTGTCTTCAATAAATTCGATCAGGCTGTCAAACATCCGCGTTTTACTGGGAAAGTGACGATAAAGCGCCGCCTCCGATACACCGACGTTAGCCGCCAGTTTTGCAGTAGTAATGCGTTGGCTGCCATCACTTGACTCAAGCATCTGCGCCAGCGCCTGCAAAATCTCCTCGCGGCGATTCCGCTTTACGACTTTTTTCTCTGCCATGCCCTTAAAAACCCCTGAATTTCACCATATACAGGCAACACCTACGCATCTGCCACAAGAGAAAGCCTTGGGGCGATGAGAAATAATAAGATTGGCGTAAGTGAAAATCGGTCGTGCTGGTTACTGACGGCCTGAGTGACCGAAGCCACCTTCACCGCGCAAGCTGGCGTCAAACTCGTCTACCAGATTGAATTCGGCCTGGACGACAGGGACAAAAACCATCTGGGCCATGCGGTCGCCCGGCTGAAGCGTAAAGCTTTCCTGCCCGCGATTCCATACCGATACCATAAGTTGTCCCTGATAGTCGGCATCAATCAGACCAACCAGATTACCCAGGACAATACCATGTTTGTGGCCCAGGCCAGAGCGCGGAAGAATCACGGCGGCAAGGTTCGGATCGGCGATGTGAATAGCCAGACCGGTAGGAATTAATGTGGTTGTGCCGGGTGCGATTTCCATCACATCATCAATACAGGCACGAAGGTCTAACCCAGCGGAACCCGGTGTCGCATAGGTCGGCAAGGGAAACGCTTTGCCGACGCGCGCATCAAGAATTTTAACGTCTATTTTTTTCATCATAACGGCTGACAATCTCGTCTATTAAAAGTTGACCAAGGAGTGACTTATCGCTGAGCGGTAAGGTTTTTTCTCCTTCCTGCCAAAAAAGGTGAAGAGCATTGGTGTCGCTATTGAACCCGCGGCCTGCTTTTGACACATCGTTAGCACAAATCAGGTCCAGGTTTTTACGCGCGCGTTTTTTTCGGGCGTATTCTTCCACATTCTGGGTTTCAGCCGCAAATCCAACCACAAATGGCCGGCTCTGCGTTAAGGCCGCCACCCCCGCGACAATATCGGGATTTTTAATGAGCTGCAGGCTGACTTTCTCATCGTCATCCTGTTTCTTTATTTTTTCATCCGCGATCTCAATTGCCCGGTAGTCTGCCACGGCTGCGCTTGCAATGAAAATATGTTGTGCGTTTATCTCCCCCATTACCGCCGCCTGCATTTCCAGGGCCGAGGTCACATCCACTCGTTTAACGCCGGCGGGCGTTGGCAGGGCAACCGGACCGCTTACCAGCGTAACGCGGGCGCCGCGCTTTGCCGCCGCCGCCGCAATCGCAAACCCCATTTTTCCCGAACTGTGGTTGCTGATATAACGCACGGGGTCGATCGCTTCCCGGGTGGGACCCGCGGTAATCATAATATTGAGATGTTGCAGGTCGTTGACGGGCGCGGCCCACTGTACGGCGTGGTCAACGATAGCTAAAGGGTCAAGCATGCGACCGGGGCCAATATCCCCGCAGGCCTGGCTGCCGCTGTCTGGCCCCCAAATTAACAGGCCGCGCGCCTGAAGCCTGACCAGGTTTTCCTGCGTTACGGCAGCGCGATACATCTGCTGATTCATCGCCGGCACAATCGCGACAGGCGCTGCTGTTGCCAGCACGGCAGTGGTGACTAAATCATTGGCCATCCCTGCCGTAATGCGCGCAATCAGGTCGGCCGTGGCCGGGGCCAGCACGATCAGGTCAGCCCATTTGGCCAGCTCAATGTGTCCCATTGCGGCCTCGGCTGCCGGGTCAAGCAGATCATCAAAAACAGGATAACCGGAGACGGCCTGCAGGCTGAGTGGTGTGATAAAAGCCTTTGCGCCCTCAGTCATCATCACGCGGACATCGGCACCGCGATCGCGCAGACGACGGACCAGCTCGGGGGTTTTATAGGCAGCAATTCCACCACTGACGCCCAGAAGAACTTTTTTACCGGCTAATCCCATCATGCTGTTGACCTCATTTTCGATTGCCGTCGCAGGGACGGTGTAATGGCCGAATTTTATCACAAAACGTGGCATGCACCTTTTCAATGGCTGCGTTTGCGAGACATGCCGGAGAATCACAATCACGCGCTGGTGGCGGATAGGTTCGCACGCGATGATACAGGGGGCGACAGGGAGAGCAGCAATGAAAAATTTGCCACCACGAGAAAAACTTCAGCAATGGGGTGCGGATGCGTTAAGTGACGTAGAGCTGTTAGCGATTTTCTTACGAACAGGTTCAAAAGGCGTTCCTGTCATGATGCTGGCGCAGCAGATGCTGCAGGAGCTGGGGTCGCTTTATAATATCGTTAATGCGACGGCTGCAGACTTTAAGGGCATTAAAGGCGCTGGCGAAATCAAGTTGATTCAGATGCGCGCAGTGGCAGAACTGGCCAAACGGTTTTTCGCCAGCCAGCTGGCGCGTGAGAGCACAATTGACAGTCCCGCAGCGACGCGTCAGTACCTGCAGACATTATTGGCCAGGCAGGAGCGTGAGGTGTTTGTCGTGCTGTTTTTGGATAATCAACATCGGGTATTAATGGCCAGAGAAATGTTTTCCGGATCCATCAACAGCGTCGAAGTCCATCCTCGTGAAATTGTGCGTGAAGCCCTGAAAATCAACGCGGCTGCGCTCATCGTGGCGCATAACCATCCGTCAGGAATTGCTGAACCCAGCCAGGCTGACCGCGACATTACACTAAAAATCTGCGAAGCTTGTCGCTTATTGAATATCCGGTTGCTTGATCATCTGGTGATTGGACACGGTCAATCTGTCTCATTTGTCGAACGCGGATGGCTCTGAGCCTGAAAATCTGGTCCAGGTGGCGGCTTTTTACACGATCATTCGGGATCTTTATCTGTTCGGGACTTGAGCACTTGGGCCGAGCGGCGTATACTACGCCACCTTTGAGAATCTCGGGTTTGGCGGTTAGGCCAGCTTAGCGGGTTCCATGGAACTCGCCTGGCGGGCTGCAAGCCTGACGAGGCGGCCAAAACCTAATTTTTAAAGCTCGAGCTGATTTGATTTTTGGAGAATAGACATGTCACGAGTCTGCCAGGTAACTGGAAAGCGTCCGGTGACCGGTAACAACCGTTCCCACGCAATGAACGCGACGAAACGCCGTTTCCTTCCGAACCTGCACTCACACCGTTTTTGGGTTGAGAGCGAGAAGCGCTTCGTTACTCTGCGTGTATCTGTAAAAGGTATGCGTATTATTGATAAAAAGGGCATTGATACGGTGTTAGCCGACATGCGTGCCCGTGGTGAGAAGTACTAAGAGTACTAAGGAACTGAATCATGGCTAAAGGTATTCGTGAGAAGATCAAGCTGGTTTCCTCTGCTGGTACAGGTCACTTCTATACCACCACGAAGAACAAACGTACTAAACCAGAAAAACTTGAACTGAAAAAGTTCGATCCGGTTGTACGTCAGCATGTGATCTACAAAGAAGCCAAAATTAAATAATTTTGGTGTTCTGCTAAAAACCCGGCTCCGGCCGGGTTTTTTGTTTGTGTAATGCGCAGGGGAGAGGTTATGCCAGAGTTGCCAGAGGTAGAAACCAGCCGACGCGGCATTGAGCCACATCTGGTTGGTCAAACAATTCTTCACGCCGTCGTTCGCAACGCACGCTTGCGTTGGCCGGTATCCAATGAAATCCTCGCATTAAGCGATCAGCCAGTACTGAGTGTTCAGCGGCGCGCTAAATACCTTTTGCTTGAGCTGCCACACGGCTGGATCATTATCCATCTTGGTATGTCTGGCAGTCTGCGCGTTCTGCCCGAAGAATTGCCTGCCGCCAAACACGATCATGTTGACCTGGTGATGAGCAACGGGAAGGTCCTGCGCTACACCGATCCCCGACGTTTTGGTGCCTGGTTGTGGAGCAGCGATCTGGACGGAAGCAGCGTACTTGCCCATTTAGGTCCAGAACCACTGAGTGAAATATTCAGTGGCGACTATTTGTTTGAAAAATCCCGCGGTAAGCGAACGGTGATCAAGCAGTGGTTGATGGACAATAAAGTCGTGGTGGGCGTGGGCAATATTTATGCGAGCGAGTCACTGTTTACAGCAGGGATCCTGCCTGATCGAGCAGCGATGAGCTTGTCTCACGATGAAGCGGCGTTTTTGGCTAACACTATTAAAGCGGTACTGCTCCGCTCTATCGAGCAGGGTGGAACGACATTGCGTGACTTTTTACAAAGCGATGGCAAGCCAGGCTATTTTGCTCAGGAGTTACAGGTTTACGGCCGGGCTGGCGAACCCTGCAGGGCATGCGGCACGCCGATTGTGAGTAGGAAGCACGGGCAGCGCAGCACCTACTGGTGCCCCAACTGCCAGCATTAAGGCAGCTTTGCGAGTAAGGCCTGATGGACAGGTGCGGACAGGAAGGCAGAGACATCGCCACCATGCCGCGCCACTTCTTTGACCAGTGACGATGAGATAAAAGAAAAGCCTTCTGAAGGCATTAAAAATACGCTTTCCAGCGTTGGCAACAGGTGTCGGTTCATACGCGCGAGCTGCATTTCATATTCAAAATCGGACACGGCACGTAATCCACGAACCAGCACATTTGCCTGCTGCGCCCGGGCGAAGTTTGCCATCAGATCGCTAAAACCGACCACGTCGACATTGGGCAGATGTGCAGTGGCCTGTTGCGCCAGCGCCACTCTTTCGTCCAGCGTAAACAGCGGTTTTTTACTCGGGCTGGCGGCAATCGCCACAACAAGCCGATCAAACATCTGTGCTGCACGAGTGACGATATCAATATGGCCCAGGGTAATGGGATCGAAGGTGCCAGGATAAATCGCTTTTGTCGTCATGTGCGCCCTTCCGCCGAAGTCTTATTTAGCGCCCAAAGCGCTGCATATTTATTGAATGTGTACTGGGCATTAACGACTGCCAGTAGCCAGCCCTGTTTGCCATCAAGGAATCCGGCACGCAGCAGCAGCGTTTTTACAAAGGCACCCGCTGTATGACTGAAGACAGAAAACAGGCTGCACGTTTTTCCATGCTGGAATCTTTCCTGCGCCCAGGCTTCAGCATAAGCCAGTTGTTTTCGCTGGAAAACCATCAGGTCACGGCAGGTCAGATGCTGTAAATCCCCTTTCAGTACCTTAACGGGCGCACCTTCGGTCTTGAGTGACTCATGGACCTGATTATCGTTATAACCCAGTGTACGAGGATACAGACGCATCACTCTGTCAGGATACCAGCCGCTGTGACGCATAAAACGGCCCAGGAACAGGTTGCTACGACTGAGGCTGTAAACGGTTGGCCCCGGCGGCGCTTCCAGAACCTGTTCAATCGCCTGACGCAATTCTGGCGTCACGCGCTCGTCGGCATCGATCATCAAAATCATATCGCCACTGGCAAAACTTTGCGCCCTCTGGCGTTGTTTTCCATAACCCTGCCATTCCGTTGCCTGAAAAACCTGTGCGCCGGCCTGTTGAGCCAGCGAGAAGGTGTCATCGGTACTTCCGGAATCCAGCACGATAATTTCATCGGCCCAGCTGACTGACGCAAGACAGTCAGGCAGCAAGGCGGCTTCATTTTTGGCAATCATCACCACTGAAAGGCGTTGGCGCGTAGCGGTCATCAATGAGCCCGTGGCGGTAAATGAGGTTCAAGTAACTGTAGCAGGCGCTGCAGCGCACCCTGATTTTGGTGCAGCACCTCGACGGCGTGGCGACCGTAATAACGACGATAGTCGTCATCCTGTAGCAAATTCGTCACTTCTTTTTCCAGCGACGCCGCGTCAGTCACAGTGATCAATCCCTGTGCCTCCTGCAGTTTGCTGCAAATATCTTTGAAGTTCCAGGTATGCGGGCCCATCAGTACCGGGATAGCATGGGCTGCCGGTTCCAGCGGATTATGACCGCCACGCTCAACCAGGCTGCCTCCTACGAAAGCCAGGTCGGCTATACCGTAGAGCAGCATCAGTTCGCCCATTGAGTCACCAATGACAACCTGTGTTGAACTGGAGGGGATCTCTCCGCTACTGCGTAAGGTAAAGCTGAAGTGACGTTTTTGAGTAAGTTCGCGCGCATCGTTGAAGCGCTCAGGATGGCGTGGTACCAAAATCAGAAGCAGATCGGGAAAGGTCTCCAGTAAACGGCGATGCGTATCCAACAGAATCGCTTCTTCACCTTCATGTGTACTGGTCGCGATCCAGACCGGACGGCGCGGAGCCCATTGGCGACGCAGCGTGACGGCGCGTGCCGCCAGCTCGGGAGTAACTGAAATATCGAATTTCAGGCTGCCGGTGATCGACAGGTGAGAGCGTTTCAGCCCAAGCTGGATAAAACGCTCACCATCCTCGGCATTTTGCGCAGCGATCAGCGTGATGCTCTGCAGGAGATTGCGCATAAACTTGCCCAGCTTGCGATAGCCTTTGGCTGAGCGTTCTGACAGGCGAGCATTGGCGATCACCAGCGGAATATGGCGCTGATGCAGAATACGGATGATATTAGGCCACAGCTCCGTTTCCATAATGATGACCAAACGTGGATTCACCGTATCAAGAAAACGATTAATGGCGCCGGGTAAGTCGTAAGGCAAATAGACATGGTGTACATCTTTGCCAAAAGCGGACTGCGCGCGCTCCGAACCGGTTGGCGTCATGGTGGTCACGGTAATGGGCAGGGTAGGATAGCGATGACGCAGCGCGCGTACCAACGGCACCGCCGCCAGCGTTTCCCCCACAGAAACCGAATGCAGGACAATGCCGTCCGGCTTCACTTTTCCGGCGCAGTAGCCATAACGCTCTGCCCAGCGTTTGCGATAGGCCGGGGCTTTACGACCGCGCAGCCACAGGCGCAGCCAGATGAGTGGCTGAATGAAATAGAGCAATGCGGTGTAAATGGTCGTCATAGTTACCGTTATGACACGTTGGCGTCAAAAAAGCAGTTTAAAGTCAGATTACTGCATATTATCAGAAACAGCATGATCACTCATCTCACATCATGATTGGGTACGCAGCACCTGCTCATAGAGGGAGGTAAGGGAATGCGCCAGGTGCTGTGGGCTGTATGGCTCAACCCTGCGCCGCGCCGCTTCTCCCATTCGCGCGTCGACGGTCAGACTCGACAGGGCGTTTATCGCCTGGTTCAGGCCTTTAATATCCAGCGCATCGCGAACAAATCCTTCCTGGCCTTCGCGAATAAACTCAGCGCCGCCACAGCCGGTGCTGGTAATGACCGGTAAACCACAGGCCATCGCCTCCAGTACGACGTTGGGGAAGGGATCATATAAGGTCGGCAGCAGCAAACCATCGGCAGCATGATAGAAAGGCTGTACGTCCTGCTGCACGCCGACAAAACGCAAGCGGTCAAGGCAGTTCAGTTGATTAGCCAACTGCTGATAACGTTTTACCTGTTTGTCCTGGCCTACCACAATCAGATAACGATGACTGTTGGCCAGCGCTTCAATGGCCGCTTTCAGGCCTTTGCGTTCAAAACCCGATCCCACGTAAATCAGCACTGTCGCGTTGGTGGGCAGATTCAGTTGGGTCCGCATGGCATGGCGCGTGGCCTCGGTCGCAGGCTGAAAGCGCGTGGCATCAATCGCATTGTAGATAACGTGTATTTTGTCTGCCTGCAGCGTAAAACAGCGCAAAATGTCTTGTTTTACCATCTCAGAATTGCAGATCACCGCTTTCAGTGAGGGAGACTGGAACATGTCCGCTTCCGCCCGCAAAACGTAACGATGGTAAGGACTCAGGCTGGCACTCAGGCGCTGTAGTGGTGATACAATGCGGGCACGTTGCTCAAGCCAGACACGGTGAACGCCATCGCCGGCCCGAAAAATATCACAGCCTGCGATGCGCTCATGGCTTTGTACGATATCAAACTTCTCCCGCTCCCAGCAGGCCCGCGCAGCCTGTGCAAATCCTCGCTCGCGTGAAACCCGCCCCAGTTTGCCTGGATTACAGATGTGCAGATGCCAGTCTGGGTTGGGTTTGCCCTGCCAGCTGCGGGTAATGATATTGAGATCCAGTTGCTCACTTCCCAGCGCTTCCAGCGCGCGTGAGATAAACCGTTCTGCGCCGCCATCAGGACGATATTTTTGCCGGACAATGGCCAGACGTAACTTACGCATTCAGATAGCTCCTTGCGGCATTCACGACATCCTCAACCGGGATGGCCGATAAATAACGCTGATCGGTCCGGGTATCAATAGAATCCGGATGGGGCAGAGATCCATAGTCGCCCGCCCAGATCACCCGATTGTTATCTCCCCACGGACGCCAGTGCTGCAGCTTGGTCGGTCCGAAAAGGGCGATGCAGGGTGTATCCAGCGCCGCCGCCATATGCATGGGCGCGGAGTCGACACCGATAAAGAGTTGCGCGCCCGCGATAAGCGCCGCCAACTGAGGTAAAGAGAGTTGACCCGCAAACGAGATAACGTGAGGGGAATGGCATTGTGCCAGAATACGTTCGACCATCTCCCGTTCATTTGCATCGGGGCCTGCCGTCAGTATCACTTTGCGATCGGCTTGGGCTAACTGATCGATGGTGGCCGCGACCTTGTCCTCTTCCCAACATTTAAACTGCCAGCGTGAAGTGGGCTGTAAAACAATATAGCCCCCGGCAACCTGCTGCTGACGGAGCTTGTCCTGCACTTTTTGCGCATCGTCGGGGCTGAAATGCATTGAGGCACCGATGCCTTCCGCTGGAATAGTCAATGGAGAAAGTGCGGACAGATTTTGTTCCACTGTGTGTAATTGCTCATGATTTTCAGTGGTAACCAAATGCGTGTGGCACCAGCGCCAGATGGCCTTGTCACGTTTTGTGAAGGCAAAGCCAATACGTACTGGTGCACCAGATAAACCGGTGATAATGGCGCTGCGCCACTGATCGGCAAGGTTAATGACCAGGTCATACTGACAGTTGCGGACGGCAGCGACCAGCGCCATTTCATGGCGGAATTTTTGCCAGCCACCTTCCTTTTTCCAGCCGCGGTCAATGACATGCAGATGGCGGATGGCAGGATGTGCTTCCAGCATAGGACGGGTTTCTTTATAGAGCAGAACATCAATCACGGCCTGTGGGTAATGCCGATGCAAAGCATTGATGACAGGCGTGGTCAGCAGCATGTCGCCATGATGACGCAGTTTGATTATCAGTATTTTTTTCGGTGCAAACTGGACTGGAATCGGGCTTGTCATACTCAAATGCTCTCAAAATTCAGTGAGCTGATTGTAGGGCAAACCCTTTAGGGGTTAAAGCAAGTGACGGCGCTTATTTCCTGCGCCAGTAATAAATCCGTCCCAGCCACAGCAGCAGGTGATACCACTGCTTAATACCACGTGCATTGCGCAACATACGTTTGTGCGTCCCGGTCGCGAACACATCTGCAATCATCGCCTGACGCGCAGCCTCATCGGGCTCACGTCGAATACTGTGACAAACGCTCAGGGCTTCGTGCGTTACCTGATAATGGAACGTCGGGTATATTTTAACTTTATCGCGGTAGCGCGCATTAATCTCTTCCAGCATTCTGGCAATTTTCAGGTAATGGCGCTGATATTCGACATTGGCCTGTCCGGTGCGCTTGCGGTTACTGATTGAAGCGTCATGCGTATGATAACGGTACAGTTGTCTGTCGGTGTAGCGCACGCGCTGCACATTGAGCATAAGTTCTGTCGTCCACGGAATGTCCTGATGGTGTAGTCCGGGTTCGAACGCCAGTTTTGTTTTTTCAATCAGTTCACGGCGATAAATGCCCAGCCAGACAACATGCTTATAGCGATGTGTTTTCAGCGCCTTGTTAAGCCACTCTGGGCCGCTGAGAACTGTCGTGCCAGAAAGGCGCTCCAGCGGTATTAGCGGTTGAATCGCATTGTCGGCCGGAAAAAACCATTCAGCGTTACATTGCGCTACATCCAGATTATCCGCTTCTGCCATATCTGTCAGCGTCTGGTACATGTCGGGCTTCATGGTGTCATCAGCATCAGGAAAGGTCACGTACTTGCCGCGAGCCACTGCCAGGCCAGCATTGCGCGCACGGGATACGCCACCGTTTGGTTGGTGAATGACCCGAATGTGAGGATAGCGTTGCGCGTAGTTGTCAGCCTGTTTACCGGAGTCATCGGTGGAACCATCATCAACGATGATGATTTCAAGTGATGTGAGCGTCTGCGCCAGTAAAGACTGGATAAAGCTTTCAAAACCGGCACCAGCATTAAACATCGGCGTGATAATGGACAATAAAGGCGAATTCTGTATCACGGCATTATGCATTTTAGTGAAATCTAGGCGGAACTTTGCCCGCATTATTACGAAAGCATTCAGAACTTTTTGTGCATTTAGGGTCAAATAAACGAGTAGCAGAAATTATTTTTTATGCAACTTTTGCGTGCGGGTGATCAAAAGCCCGGCTATGACTGTTTTAACCTGGGCACAGTATGAAAAATATTCTCGTCATCAGGCGCGATAACATCGGGGATATGGTGTGTACCACCCCGCTGCTGGAAGGTATTAAAAAGGTTTTTCCCGAGGCAAAACTGACATTATTGGTTAACAAAGTCGCGCAGGATGTGGTGCTGAATAATCCCCACATTGATTCGCTACATGTCTATAAAAAAGCCAAACACCGTAGTAAAAACGAGAGCGCAATGGGTGTCTACTGGCATCGTTTGAAAATTTTCTGGATGTTGCGTCAGACTCGTTTTGATGCGGTAGTGCTGGCCAATCCGGTGCCCTGCAGGTACAGCCTGCGTCTCGCACGTTTAGCGGGAGCAACAAATATCATTGGCGCGGGCCAGCCTAATCAAGGGTTTACCCGAAGTTTCAGTAGCGCAGATTTTTCTGGAAATCATCAGGTTGAACACACCTACTCTTACCTCTCATCGTTAACCGCTCATTTACCCGACGTTCCCCCCGTAAGAGTTTATCTGACAAAGTCAGAGCGGGAGGAGGCAGAATCGCGTGTACATGCGTTGTTTCCCGTTGAGGGCCAGACTTATGGCGTGCATATCAGCAGTCGCTGTGCAAAGCGCCGCTGGGCAATAGATAATTATGCTGCGTTTATCCATCACCTCTTAAAGGATGAAAAGGCTCGCGTATTACTGTTTTGGTCACCTCAGGGTGCGCTGGGGCCTGAGGATATGGGAGATAACGCGCGTGCTGAAAAGCTCCTACAGTTAGTTAATTCTTCACGAATAGCAGCCTATCCTACAGGGTCAGTGCGTGATCTGATGGCGGGTTTTCATTGCTGTGATCAGATTTTGTGTAGTGACGGCGGTCAAATGCATATCGCAGCGGGTTTGCACAAAAAACAGGTCGTGTTTTTTGGTGATACGGATGCCCTTGGCTGGCATCCGTGGTCAGGTGAATACAAAATTTTGCAGTCACCTTCTGGTGAAAGCAATGATTTCACCCCGGAATACGTTATCCACGCCTGGCGAGAACTCGAGGGGATCTCGCAAAAAGGAGAATACAGGCAGTCAACCTTCTGTGAGTCGCCTGTTTTTTTTCAGACGTCCTGAATAAGACATAGCCCCTCTCGAACATGCCGTTCCTGTCATCTGTTAAGGCGATGACAGAACGGCTAACGAGCAAAAAAATTAAGTAACGGCGAGCGCGAGGGTTCAGGTCTCCGCTAACTGCAGATATTGGTGACAAATCGTGGAAAGACTATAGATGCTTAAGTCCACCTGGTTCAAATCGGGCGGATTAGCGTAGATGTCACGCATTTTTTCAGCCAGCGAGGCGGCATTCATTTCAGAAAGACCGCGTGCTAAATCGCCGGTTAAAATACTTGCAGGTCCACCGGGGCATCGCGTGCTGACCACCGGCGTTCCACAGCTCATGGCTTCAATCAGCACATTGCCAAATCCTTCACTGTCCGAACTCAAAATCAGCATTCGCGCATGCCGTAGCCAGGGATAAGGATTCGACTGAAAGCCTGCAAATTGTACGCGGTCTGAAATACTCAATTGTTGAGCCAGACGATATAACTTTTCTTTTGCCCCTTCGTTGCCTTGACCCAGTAGAACTAAAGGTGCGTGAATCCCACTTTGCGCATAAGCATCCAGCAAACGGTCGTGGCGTTTAGTTTCATGAAAGCGCCCGATATGTAGAAGAAATTCAGTGCCTGCAAGTGGGCACGGTTCTGATGCGCGTTGTCTGATTTCATCAAAATCAAAAGGATTGAAAATCACACCGGTCCGGGAAGGTTTCACGCCAACGCGTGTAATTAGATCATCAAGCGCATACTGAGAAACGGCTATCACCTGGCGATTACGATAGACGTGACGGATTTTCTGACGTTTAAGCCACAACGAAAAGCCGGATTTGCGCGCCAGATAAGAGGCTGAAAAGACGCCGTGGATGCAGTACCAGGTCTTAAGGGCGTTAAGTGCACGCGAAGCGCTTACAATGCGGTCAGTTTTATGAAGATGTGAGAGCACTAAATCAAATTTGCCCTCCCGGGCCTCGCTGAGTCGGACGGCATTGTCCAGCAGAGTGGCACGGCGAGCTGTTTCTGTGAGCTTCCGCCAGGGGCGACGACATGTGTCGCGAATAACCTGATAATCAAGCCCTGCCGGAAGGGCATAATCGCAAACGTCCCGCAGTGAAAAAAGCGATACGCGATGTCCTTCATTGATCATACCCTGAGCCAGCGTCAGCACCACTTTTTCAGCGCCGCCGCCGGGTAACCCATCAATTATCATCAAAATACGCTTGGACAACTTACCACCTCATCAACGCCGACAATTTATGCATGATCTCAACGCTGACATTTCCCGTCATAAAAGGGATACCAAAAAACGGACCGGACTGTTCTGAGGTATCTCACTGAATATCAAGAAAACATCGCCATACTTCTACCGTATTTTTACGATGAAGACATCCTGATTAAACGCATTATTCTAGGATATCACTTAGCGGCTGACCACGGATAAAGATCGCGCTGTGGACAATTATAGTTTTGCTTGCGTCGGTTGCCCTGCGTAACATAGCAGGATGATCTCTACCGCTTGTTGGATAAGTTATGGACAAACCCGCGTTTTTAATCACCCTGGATACTGAAGGCGATAATATCTGGCGCAATCGCAGTGGCAATGTCACTACGCACAATGTTCGGTTTTTGCCACGTTTTCAGTCTCTGTGCGAAAAATACGCGTTCAAACCTACCTGGCTTACCAACTATGAAATGGTTAGCGATCCGGCTTATGTTGAATTCGGGCGTGACCTTCTTTCACGGGGGCAGGGTGAAATCGGTATGCATCTGCACGCCTGGTATAGTCCTCCTGATTATGCGCTGACTGAAGATGACTGGCGTTATAAACCTTACCTGATTGAATATCCTGAAAACATCCTGCGGGATAAAGTCGCCCGTATGACGGATTTGCTTGAGACCGCCTTTGAGACAAAAATGCGCAGTCATCGGGCCGGTCGCTGGGCCTTTAATGAAATATACGCACGCGCACTAATTGAGCATGGTTATCTGGTGGACTGCTCCGTCACACCACGTGTTGACTGGCGCAATTCGTTGGGGGCACCTCAGGGAACGGGCGGTACCGATTACAGTGGTTTCCCTGACCAGGCTTATTATGTCGATATCAACGACATTTCGAAACCTGGCGACTCGACCTTATTAGAATTACCGATGAGCATTCAGTACCGGCATGGCGCATTGAAAAATACGCTAAAAAAAGCCTGGGATAATGTTCGGGGTAAATCAAGAGGAGCAAGGGTAAACTGGTTGAGGCCCGTGGGTGGAAATCTGGCACAAATGAAACAGGTGGTTGAACAAACCCTGGCGCAGGGCAATGATTATGTTGAGTTCATGCTGCATTCGTCTGAATTTATGCCAGACGGGAGCCCGACCTTCAAAAACCACGCTGATATAGACCGTCTGTATGATGATTTGGAACAGCTGTTTAGCTGGCTTCAGGTACGCACTCAGGGCATGACGCTGACTGAATACGCCCTAAAGAAAAAACATTCCCCGGTGTCATGACCGGGGGAACGTTAAAGGCCCGCTATTGGCTTTTGTAGCGAAGCCATGAAAAAAACGTGTCGACTTCCGGGTAGCGCATTTGCATGTATTTTTTTGTTTTGCAACTGCCCTTGCAAAGACGTGCCGCAGACTTGATTGCGTGTTTAGTCTGATTGTCATAATGATAAAAGCCATAAACTTTTTTCGACATGCTTTTGGCTTCATTAAAGCAATTAACGATCATGCCCGCCGCAAGATCGCGCAGTTCATTATTTGACTGCGCCATCTTACACATTTTGTTCATCGCGAACAGCATATCCTGAATATCACTCTTGCGTACATTCCGCGTAATACTGTGGTTGTTATCACGGTAGTAATAGAGTGTGTTCTCAAGATGAGCGATTTTTTGTGTTTTCAGGTATTGAAAGGGAGTGAACATCACGTCCTCGTAACGTCTCCCTACTTCAAAGCGCTCACCTTCCAGCAAAGTGCGTCTGTAAATGCGATTCCACAGGTGCCACATGGATCGGGTAAAGAGTGAATTCAGGCAATTCAACCCCTGACCTGAAAAATCGTACGAGATGCGTTGGGGCAGTTCGTCATCTGTGGCTTCCGGAATACTGTGCTCAAATCGGGCATAATTAAAATCAATCAGGTCATCCACATCGGCTAACAATAGCGGCCGGATAATTGAGAGATAGTTCCTGCTGAGCAAATCATCAGCATCCAGAAAGGTAATGAATTTACCTTTGGCTTCCTGAAGGCCTGCATTGCGGGCAGCAGAAACGCCCTGATTAGTTTGCTGGATAAATTCAACTGAACAGGGTGGATTTGTGCTCAGCAATTCTTTAACACGCAGCGCAGAGTCATCTGTCGAACCATCATCGATAATGATGACCTGGATATCCTCACCTGCCTGAATGAACAGCGACGTCAGGCAAGAATGAATATATTGTTGACTATTATATAGAGGGATGATGATGCTTAATAGCCAGTCCCGGTGTTGACTCATTCCGTTTCCTGTAATCCATCGGATGTTTTTATGAGTAAGATACTCATGATGACAGCCAGGCAATAGATCAATGTGCCTTCAGTACTGAAAAAGATGACGTCGCTCAGACCATAGGTTATGAGCGAAATGGTCACGGCCAACAACGCTGGATTACGATAAGGCAGCAGAGCATTATATAATAAACAGAAATACAGGCCAATCAGCGCCAGCACGCCCAGAATGCCTTTAATCGAAAAGGTTTCCATTACTTCGTTATGCATGTGAACCGTGAGATAAGTAAGCGCGCCATAAAGTGCGGGTTCTTTTGCCACAATGGCTTTTGCTTCCTCCGCTCTTTGCTCAGCGGACTCTCCCCAAATGGCTTCTGAGCCTGTCCGAAATGCCACAGTTTGCATACTTAAGCGCGAAATAATCGAGTTTTCACCTTTTTGCTCATGCTTATGCGCAATATCTTCATTAAATTGTTGAATGCGCAAAGCAATAACGTTATGGAAGATGGCTGCACTTAGCGCAATCATCACAGGGACCAGCGTGAACAGAATGATTTTATGTCGGCGGCTGATGATGTGAGTACTCATCAGCACAATGATCAAGGTCAGGACTGGATAAGCAAGCATCGCGGCCCGCGTTCCGGTCAGCACGATCGAAGCATAGCTAAAGGTAAAGGCAGCAAGGAAAAGCAGGACTCTGTGTCTTGATTTTAAGAGTAAGACCGCTTTAATGAAAACCAGGTTAACCGCCGTAATAATATAGGCGGCAACCGTCGCCCTGTCGAAATTCAGCTCTACACGATGGATATGCATGTCAATGCCCTGGTAAATCGCATAGCCGTTCACAACCAGCCCACAAAGAATGGCAGCAATGATTGTATTTTTTTGCAGGGCTGCTTTTTCATTGAGCGTCACAAGTAAAATAAATGCGGCAGCAATCTGTAGTCGCCCTGTCGACTGGTACTGTCGATAAAGACTAATAAAATCACCGGGCTGTTTATACATTACTGTCCAGATTATGCTGATAATCCCAACAGCAAAAAATGCCCCAGGTAATATTAGGTTGCGTTTGTTAACGAGATAAGTTTTTAGATTGAAAACGACCAATAAAAAAGAGAGATAACTCGTCAGATAAAACGCATTTCTGCCAAGAGAACCACCGAACGGCGAAGTAATAAAGGAAAAGATACACCCTATAAAAATAAGTATTTTTATAGTGCGAGATAAGGCCTCTTTTTTAATAATTAAATGGTCAGTTTTCATTTTTTTCTTATAACGTCCATTAAAGCATCGTTAAATTCTGTCTTAAACAGCGCATAATCAAAATGTTCTGCTGTCCAGTTTTTTGCTGTGTCACTGTATTGCTGATAGGTTTCATGCTGAGATAAAACGTCAACGGCATCGGCGCAATCAATATGAGAAACCAGTTTGGCGTCTTGCATTACATCCCGCACAGGATCGTAAATCTTATAAGGGAAATCCACATGAATTCCTGTTAATTTTTCATGTTCATCAATCGTTACTGAAGGAATCAACCCCAGGCCACATTGTTGATGCCTGACCACTTCAGGTTGTCCATCGATCATCGGGAATATCACGGGGACGCCGAAATAGAGTGCTTCCATACAGGAAAGACCAAAGGGTTCAGTGACAGGTGTGCTGAGATAAATATCAATACGATTGAAAAATGCACCAATGTCATGCTGAAAACCGCTGAAAGTAACGAATTCGCTGATATCTAAACGTTTAGCGAGTGCAACAAAAGCATCATGATCGGGCCCTTTTCCCGCAATTTCCAGTACGACATTCCGGCCGCGCTGGCGTAATTCCTTTAAAGCTAACAGCGCGACGCTAATACCCTTCAGGCTAACCTGACGAGCAGCAGTGCCGAGACGGATCGGGTTATTTAGCGTCCGGATGCCAGAATGGATTCCCTGAGGCACCATGATGCGGTTAATCACTACGTGATGGGGACAGGGCAGATTAAAACGAAGCTGCATCACGCGATTAGAGGCATAAGAAGCAGAAATGACACCATCCAGCATGGCCATAAAGCCCAGCGTTTTTTTATTTTTGGGATATCGCCATGAGCAGCCATGATCGTAATAAACCAGACTTGCCCGCTCAGGTTTTGCGCTTAATCCCGGAATCAAATCCCAGACGACGATTACATCGGCATCGCTCGACTCTACGCGCTTTTGTAGCAAATATTTCCGAAGAAATTGTGGGACTTTTATTTTCAGGTTATTTAACCATCGATTGGCGAAGATGATTTTTTGTTGAGGGATGTGACGGCGAATGTCATCATCGATCTCGTTACTGATGCAAATAACATCGTCACGCCCGTCAGAAAAATCGTTGATGTACTGTAGGAAAAGACGCTCAACGCCACCCATTTTGCCGAGATTAATGATATGAAGTTTCTTCATGCGGTAATCTCAAAAACCATATCTGCCACGTCCTTAGCGCTAATATCTGCCAATTTGCTGCCCTCTGCAGGACGCAAAACATGCTGATTTTGTCCGTAACCACCAATCAAGCCGGGATCGGTCGGACCGTATAACGTAATATTGGGTCTGTCCAGTGCTGCTGCCATATGGCTCAAACCTGTGTCTACTGAGACAACAGCTTTCGCACCTGCCAGCTGCTGAGCAACCGCTTCAAGAGTGAGCCTGGGCAATACCTCTACATGCTCAAAACCCTCAGCCAGCCGGATCGCACGCTGATGCTCATGCTCAGCGCCCCAGGGCAGTTTTACGCGCAAACCTGTCGGCTGGAGCCGTTCAATTAACTCGCGCCAGTGGGATTCCGGCCAGTGCTTGTTATCACGGGTCGTGGCATGCAGGAAGACCAGATAAGCGTTTTCACCCTGTAATGCCACATTGCGGAAATGGCCAGCAATAGCATAGTCTCCCTGCGTTTGCGGCTTCTCATAACCCAGGCTTTTCGCGAACAGTTCCCGGGTCCTCTCTACTGCGTGTTGCTGCTTACTGACCTCGTGCTTTTTGTCGTACCACCAACTGGCAAAGGGTTCACGCGCACTGCGGCTGTCCAGACCGTGCTTGACACCTTTAGCCAGACGCGTCACGAGTGCGGCACTCTTAATCAGCCCCTGAGCATCAATCACCACATCATAGTGGCGAGACTGTAAATCGCGTTTAAATCGAACACGTTCTTCACGCTGCTCGCTGCCGAACCAGTGCTTACGCCAGCGACGGATTGCAACGGGCAGAACCTTATCAACGGCGGGATGCCATGCAGGAATCTGGGCAAAATTTTCTTCTACCACCCAATCAAAACGAATACCGGGAAGGGCATGCATAGCATCAGTCAGGGCAGGTAACGTATGGAGCACATCCCCCATTGACGAGGTTTTAACAATCAGGACGTGCATGAACTCTCCTGGGCTTCACGCAACAAACTGCGTAATCTTTCATGGACTTGTGAAGGCTGGATGTCAATCAGGCTTTGATGGTAGCCCTGCTCAGCATCCCCTTTACGGACGCGATGGTAACCGCTGATTAAACGGATGATACGCGCCTGATCCGACAGCGGCGGGGTGAAGTCCGGGCTACTGGGACCATATAAAGCCACCAGTGGGCGGTTCAACGCGGCGGCAATGTGCATAAGACCAGAGTCATTGCTCACTATCGCCCGGCACTGGGCCAGCAGAGTGACAGCCTGTTCCAGCTGGGTTTGACCTGCCAGATTGCGGCAATGCTCACGACTTTTCTCGGGCAGCGACGCGATGATTTCTTCGCCAGTAGGGCCATCTTTTACTGAACCGAACAGCAGGATCTGAAACCCTTCGCGAATTAACTGTTCTGCCAGTGCGGCGTAGTGAAAATGCGGCCAGCGTTTTGCCGGACCAAATTCGGCGCCGGGGCAAAAGCCAATAGCCGGGCGCTCAGAGGAAAGTTGAAACTGCGCAGCCATTACGCTTTTTTCCGCTTCGCTGACCTGTAACTGCGGTTTCAGCAAGGGTTGTGGCAGTTGACGGGCTGAACGGAAAGGCGTGTCATAGGCCAGCGCAACATAACGCTCTACCATTAAAGGAAACGCGGCCTTATCCAGTACCCGCACATCATTCAACAGACCATAGCGCATTTCTCCGCGCCAGCCGACGCGGCGAGGAATACCCGCAAAAAAGGGCACCAATGCCGATTTGAATGAGTTGGGCAACACGTAAGCGCGATCATAACCCTGATCGCGCAGTGATTTACCCAAACGGCGGCGCTCGCCTATCGCCAGCGCTCCATGGCCGAGTGGCATGGCCAGCGCCTGATTCACTTCAGGCATTCGGGAAAGTAAAGGACGGCACCATTCAGGTGCCATCACATCAATCACCGCATCAGGATGTTCGGCCTTGAGCGTACGATAGAGACTTTGCGACATCATCATATCGCCGACCCACGACGGGCCGATCACCAGAATTTTCATTACCGGTATCCGTTCCTTAGACGTTGCGGTTTAACCAGGCCATATATTCAGACACGCCCTGTGCCACGGTTTTAAAAGGCTTGTCGTAGCCTGCCTCACGCAGTTTCGTCAGATCAGCCTGGGTATAAGCCTGATAACGGCCTTTCAGTTTTTCCGGGAAAGGAATGTATTCAATTTCACCTTTCTGATGGAAATTAAGCACGGCGTCCGCAACTTCCTGGAACGATTCGGCGCGGCCTGTGCCGCAGTTATAAATCCCGGAAATGCCGTTCTCCCAGCACCACAGATTGACTGACACAACATCATCAACATGAATAAAATCGCGTTTAAAGCTGTCGCTGCCCTCGAACAGTTTTGGATTTTCGTCATTACTGATCTGCGTATTCAGATGGAAGGCAACGCTCGCCATACTGCCTTTGTGGCCTTCGCGCGGTCCGTAAACGTTGAAGTAACGGAAACCACAGACTGGTGACGTTGCTTCTGGCAGAATCTGGCGTACATAGTGGTCAAACAGCATTTTTGAGTAGCCGTAAACGTTTAGCGGCTGCTCGTACTGACGCTCTTCGATAAAATTCTCATTGCGTCCACCATAGGTGGCTGCCGAAGAGGCATACAGAAAGGGGATTTCACGCTCAAGGCAAAAGTGCAGCAGGTCTTTTGAGTACTGATAGTTATTATCCATCATGTACTTACCATCCCACTCCGTTGTGGCTGAGCAGGCACCTTCATGGAACACCGCTTCAATCGGACCCAGATCTTCACCCGACATGATGTAGGTTAAGAACTCTTCTTTATCCATGTAATCTGTGATGTCCAGATCGGCAAGATTCACGAACTTGGTGCCATCTTTCAGATTATCTACGACCAGAATATCTGTATGGCCACGATCGTTCAGCGTCTTAACGATATTGCTGCCGATCATACCTGCGCCACCGGTTACGATAATCATATTGCTACCTTTAACGTTTTGTGGTGAAACGGGACGTCTCACGCGTAATGTCACCATCATAACATTTCATCCCGCCACAGACAGCCAGATGACTCCGTAAGGTCAGGACCCAAAATGCCTGTGACGTGAACTGTGCTACATAATTCACATTATTTTGGTCGATTAGGCGTTAAAAGGCGATATGTTCAGTCGTATTTGCCCCTTCCTACCTTTTCAGGAGTGTAATAATGTCAGCGCATTTTTATCAGCATATTCGTCAGCAACTGGCTATCGCCCAGCAAGAAGGGCTGTTCAAAAAAGAACGTATTATCACTTCCGCGCAGCAGGCTGAAATCGACGTTGGGCATCATCACGCTGTCATTAATTTCTGTGCAAATAATTACCTTGGGCTGGCTAACCATCCTGCTTTGATTCAGGCCGCGAAAGAGGGAATGGATTCGCACGGTTTTGGGATGGCATCGGTGCGCTTTATCTGTGGCACGCAGGATAAGCACAAACAACTGGAAAGAAAACTGGCTGATTTTCTGGGTATGGAAGACGCCATACTTTACTCCTCCTGCTTCGATGCGAATGGCGGATTATTTGAAACACTGCTGGGGGCTGAGGATGCCATCATTTCTGACGCACTTAATCACGCGTCGATTATTGATGGTGTGCGTCTGTGTAAAGCACAACGCTACCGTTACGCCAATAATGACATGAACGAGTTACGTGCCCGCCTGCAGGAAGCCAAAGATAACGGCGCAAAGACCATCATGATTGCAACCGATGGCGTCTTCTCTATGGATGGCGTAATTGCCAATCTGAAAGGCATTTGCGATTTGGCAGACGAATACTCTGCCCTGGTCATGGTCGATGATTCCCATGCGGTGGGTTTTGTGGGAAAGGCAGGGCGGGGAACGCATGAGTATTGTGATGTCATGGGGCGGGTAGACATCATCACCGGCACCCTGGGTAAGGCGCTGGGGGGTGCTTCCGGTGGCTATACGGCAGCCAAAACCGAGGTTATAGAATGGCTACGTCAGCGTTCAAGACCTTATCTGTTCTCTAATTCACTGGCACCCGCAATCGTGGCTGCCTCATTGCGCGTTCTGGATCTGTTAAGCGAAGGCGACGGACTGCGTCAGCGCCTCTGGGAAAACGCACGCCTGTTCCGCGAAAAAATGACGGCAGCGGGCTTTACGCTGGCGGGGGCCGATCACGCCATCATTCCGGTCATGCTGGGCGAAGCCAGCGTAGCGCAGGCGTTTGCACATCTGCTTCAGCAGGAGGGGATTTATGTGACCGGATTTTTCTATCCGGTAGTGCCAAAAGGTCAGGCACGTATTCGCACACAAATTTCAGCCGCGCACAGCCAGCAGCAGCTCGATACCGCTGTGGCCGCTTTCACGCGGATTGGTAAGCAACTTGGCGTGATCGCCTGAGGACAGACCATGAAAGCACTTGCGAAACTGAAAAAAGAGCAGGGTATCTGGATGGTTAACGATGCGCCCATGCCGGAGCCTGGCCACAACGATTTGCTGATCAAAATCCGCAAAACCGCGATCTGCGGCACCGATGTACATATTTACAACTGGGACGACTGGTCCCGTAAAACGATCCCCGTGCCCATGATTGTTGGCCATGAATATGTAGGCGAAGTGGTGGCTGTGGGGCAGGAAGTGAAAGGGTTTCAGATTGGCGATCGCGTTTCGGGTGAAGGTCACATTACCTGCGGGCACTGCCGTAACTGCCGGGCAGGGCGGACACATTTATGCCGCAATACGCAAGGTGTAGGTGTCAACCGGCAGGGATGCTTTGCTGAATATCTGGTGATCCCTGCCTTTAATGCCTTCAAAATTCCTGACAATATTTCAGACGAACTGGCGTCGATTTTTGACCCGTTTGGCAACGCAGTTCATACCGCTTTGTCCTTCGATCTGGTGGGAGAAGACGTTCTGATCTCTGGGGCAGGGCCGATTGGAATCATGGCGGCGGCGGTATGTCGTCATGTGGGTGCACGAAATGTCGTCATCACAGACATTAATGATTATCGCCTTGAACTGGCCCGTAAAATGGGCGTGACCTGTGCGGTCAACGTGGCGAAACATGACTTGCGTGAGGTCATGCATACGCTCGACATGCGAGAGGGCTTTGACGTGGGCTTAGAAATGTCGGGCGCACCGCCTGCTTTTCGGACCCTGCTTGACGTCATGAATCACGGCGGTCGTATCGCCTTACTGGGCATTCCGCCCGGTGAAATGGCCATCGACTGGAATCAGGTGATTTTTAAAGGGCTGTTTATTAAGGGCATTTACGGGCGGGAGATGTTTGAAACCTGGTACAAGATGGCCGCACTGATACAGTCAGGTCTGGATCTCACCCCGATCATTACACATCGCTACGATATAGATGACTTTCAGCGAGGTTTTGATGATATGCGGTCGGGGCAATCAGGAAAGGTGATTTTGAGCTGGACGTAATGTTGCCCTTTGTTTTTTTAACGTTGACGCTCAGCATCGGGTTTAAGGCCGATGCTGAGTGTGTCAGAAAAGTGCATTAATACGGCGATACAGCGGGCTCTCAGCGATGCTCTCACCAATCACGCCCAGTGCGCGTGTAGCAGGCACAGGTGACAGTGGTTGCTTCACTTTACATTCGCCTGGCGGCTGGAAGCCTTGCACTGGTTTATTGCGCGGCAGGGTTTTTGCCGGCGAAGCACTGCCGTTACGCAGCGGCTCATTTAATAACTGACCCGGTGTCACCAGCGTAATATCCGCAGGCAAAGTGGGCAGCATTTGTTGCAACACGCGCACAGTGTTCGGGTGCGGGTGACCAATCGCAATCGCATAGCCATCCCGCTCGGCCAGTTTCACTGCCCGACTAAATTGCTGACGGATGGCGTTGATGTCCTGGCTGTCGTCCAGAAAGACCCTGCGCTTTAGCACTCTGACATGCGTGCCCTGGGCGGCGGGTACAGACTGGCTGTTGCCAATCGTCATGCTGTCAAGGAAGTACAGATTGTACTGGTTAAGGGCCTGCATGACTTTTTGCATACCCGGCAGACTGGACGTCATTTTGCTGCCCATATGGTTATTCAGCCCCACCGCATAAGGCACGTTATTTACTGCACTGCGGATGATGCGATCAATCTCGGCGCTGCTCATCTCGGGCGTTAACGTGTTTTTTTCAAGGGGTTGCTTACTGAGAGGGGCCATGGGCAGATGAATCAGGACTTCGTGTCCGCCCTGATGCGCTTTGATTGCCATTTGACGTGCATAGGGCGCATCGGGGAGGACGGCAACCGATATCGCCTGCGGCATCTGCAACACTTTATTCTCTTCTGTAGGCCGGTAGCCGACATCATCAATAACAATGGCGAGCTTACCGGCCTGGGCTGCGAAACTGAGCAGCAATCCACTCAGCAGCGCAACCAGGGTCTTTCGCTGACGTAACACTTATTTTCCTAACCACGGAAGTGGATTAACCGCTTTACCCTGACGCCGGATTTCAAAGTAGAGCGAAGGTGTACCACGGCCACCGCTGGTGCCGACCAGGGCAATAGGCTGACCTGCTTTTACCTGAGCGCCGACGCTGACCAGTGCGCTTTGGTTGTAACCATAGAGGCTCATATCCCCTTTGCCATGTTCAATCACGACGACGAGGCCATAACCCTGTAACCAGTCAGCCATCAACACGCGACCATCGGCAATGGCTTTAACTTCTGTGCCCTCAGGCGCGTTAATGACCAGCCCTTTCCAGCGTAATTCGCCCTGAAGCTCCTCACCGAAGCGATGCTCAATCCGTCCTCTTACTGGCCAGATGTCCTGACCATTTGGCCGCCCAAGCCCGCCTGTGCGCGCCATCAGTTCGCGTTCACTCTGGGTTGGCTGATAGCTGGAGCCTTTCGCTTTTGCCTGCACCTGACGCTGGCGGACTTTTTCAGCCTCACGCGCTTCCCGTGCGGCGCGTTCACGCGCTTCTCGCTCGGCACGGGCAATTTTGTCTTGCAGGCGGCTTTCGTTCTGCCGCATCTCGACCAAATCAGCCTGATCTTTCTGCAGCGCACTTTCCAGAGAGGTTAGCGTTTTTTTGCGGGCGGCACTGGCTTGCTGAAGTTTGTCTTGCTGTGCTTGCTGCTGAGTTAACAACGATTTTTGCTGCTGCTGTTTTTGTTCCAGCGATGCGCGCTGTTGAGCCAGTTCCTTGCGGGTAGTTTGCAGGGCGGTGATATTTTCCTGACGTGCCGTGTTCAGGTAACCAAAGTAGGCCAGGATGCGCTCGCTGCGCTGACTTTCTTCACCACCTAACAGCAGTTGCAGGCCCTTGTGCTGGCCCTGACGAAAAGCGGCATCCAGTTGCTCTGCCAGCAGTTTTTCCTGCTGAGCCTGTTGTTTCTCAAGGTGGGCAACGGAGGCGGTGACCTGCGCGATGTCATTGTTTAAGGCGGACAGACTATTGCGCGTTTCACGCAACTGCCGGCTGGCCTGCGCAATGATTTTTTCCTGACTTTGCAGCTGATTAAGCAACTGGCTGCGCTGGGCTTTTTGCGCCTTAACGCTTTTTTCTTTTTCAGCAATTTCCTGCTGAATGGATTTCAGTTGCGCTTTGTTATCATCAGCGGCCAGCCCGGGTAAGGGCAATGACAACAGGCCCGCATAAAGCAGGCTAAAAGACAGAACGGACAAGCGTGTAAACAGCGGCACGGTAACGCCGTTGTGACGGGTCCATGTTGGCAGAGCAGGTGTCTTTCCCTTCATAGGTCGATGATTATTCCACGATGAACAGTTGCTTACCAGCATTGCCGACCGGCTTTTGCTTCCCTAAACGTGACCATTTTCAACAGTACAAGGCATAAGCGTCACGACATTTTTGCCATTCGGTGAATTTTTTTGGAAAATGACGCACAAATTATCACTCTGCCCGCTTAGCGTCTGTACATGCGAAGTGGCGCAGGTATACTCAGAAGCCTTGTTTTAGCTTATTAGCCCGGTCTGGAGTCGTTACCCCTCATGCAAGAAATTATGCAGTTTGCAAGCAATCACCCCATCCTGAGTCTGGCATGGGTCGTTTTACTTATACTGGTGATTGTGACCACCGTTAAAGGGATGTTCTCTAAAGTAAAAACGATCAGTCGAGGCGAAGCAACCCGACTTATTAACAAAGAGGATGCGGTGGTGGTAGACGTGCGTTCGCGCGACGATTACCGCAAGGGGCATATTTCGGGCGCGGTCAACGTCGCTGCAGCTGATATCAAGAAAGGCAGTTTTGGCGAGCTGGAAAAGC
Source organism: Pantoea sp. JZ2 (assembly GCF_035191405.1). Lineage (NCBI taxonomy): Bacteria > Pseudomonadati > Pseudomonadota > Gammaproteobacteria > Enterobacterales > Erwiniaceae > Pantoea > Pantoea sp. JZ2. Next base: position 162,395 of record NZ_CP045247.1, read on the forward strand.
ATAAAACACAGCCCATAATTGTGGTATGCGCTACCGGGCAGAGCGCGGCCGATCCTGCTGCACATCTGAGCGCGGCAGGTTTCAATCAGGTGAGCGTGCTCAAAGACGGTATTAGCGGTTGGAGCGGCGAAAATCTGCCGTTAGTTCGCGGTAAATAACCATCCTGAGGTCCCTATGGCAAACGTTGAGATTTATACCAAACCAACCTGTCCGTATTGTCATCGCGCAAAAGCGCTGCTGAATGAGAAAGGCGCGGCGTTCCAGGAGATCCCCATTGATGGGGACATGGCAAAACGTGAAGAGATGATTAAGCGCAGCGGCCGCACGACAGTGCCTCAGATCTTTATTGATGGCCAGCATATTGGTGGCTGCGACGATTTGATGGCACTTAACGATCGTCAGGGTTTAGATCCGTTACTTCAGGCGTAGTTTTACGCCAGACATTTTAACTTACAGGACTTAGTCACATGTCAGAACATAACACTAACGAAATGCAATTCCAGATTCAGCGCGTTTACACGAAGGATATTTCTTTTGAAGCGCCCAATGCGCCGCAGGTGTTTCAGAAAGAGTGGGAGCCAGACGTTAAGCTGGATCTGGATACTGCCTCTTCGCAGCTGGCTGATGAAGTGTATGAAGTGGTGCTGCGTGTGACCGTTACGGCAACCGTTGGCGAAGATACCGCTTTCCTGTGTGAAGTTCAGCAGGCAGGTATTTTCACCATCGGTGGCATTGAAGGTACCCAGATGGCGCATTGCCTTGGCGCTTACTGCCCAAATATCCTGTTCCCTTATGCCCGCGAATGCATCACCAGCCTGGTTTCACGTGGTACCTTCCCGCAGCTTAACCTTGCGCCAGTGAACTTTGATGCGCTGTTTATGAATTATCTGCAGCAGCAGCAAGGCGAAGAAGCGCAACATCAGGATGCCTGATGACCACTCACGCTTCGATTAGCGTCATCGGTGCCGGTTCATACGGCACCGCTTTGGCGATTACGCTGGCCCGCAATGGCCACCCGGTGCTGCTGTGGGGGCACAATCCTGCCCATATGGCACAACTTCAGTCCGACCGCTGCAACCGTGCTTTCCTGCCAGATGTAACGTTTCCCGATAATCTGACTGTTGAACCTGACCTGAATACCGTTATAGCCGCCAGCCGCGATTTGTTGGTTGTTGTACCGAGTCATGTTTTCGGCGATGTGCTGACGCAGATAAAGCCCGGTTTACGTGATGACTCACGCATCGTCTGGGCAACGAAAGGACTGGAGAAGGAAACGGGTCGTCTGCTGCAGGATGTTGCCCGCGACATTTTGGGCGAAACGATTCCACTGGCCGTCATCTCCGGCCCCACTTTTGCAAAAGAACTGGCAGCGGGTTTACCAACAGCGATTGCGCTGGCGGCTACTGACGCGCAGTTCGCAGACGATTTACAACAGCGACTGCACTGCGGCAAAAGCTTTCGCGTCTATAACAATCCCGATTTTATTGGGGTTCAACTGGGCGGCGCGGTGAAAAACGTCATTGCTATCGGTGCTGGCATGTCTGATGGCATCGGCTTTGGTGCGAATGCACGCACGGCGTTAATTACGCGCGGGCTGGCCGAGATGAGTCGTCTGGGTGCGGCATTAGGCGCAGATGCCACAACATTTATGGGCATGGCCGGTTTGGGTGATCTGGTGCTGACCTGTACTGATAACCAATCGCGCAATCGCCGTTTTGGCATGATGCTCGGGCAGGGTGAAGATGTCGATAGCGCACAACGCATTATCGGACAAGTTGTAGAAGGCTACAGAAATACCAAAGAAGTCAAAGCGCTGGCTGCACGCACAGGGGTTGAAATGCCTATCACCGAACAGATTTATCAGGTGCTCTATTGCGGAAAACCGGCACGAGATGCAGCATTAAGCCTGCTGGGGCGTTCACGGAAGGACGAAAACAGCACAAACTAAAGCAGGAAGCCAAGCGTCATCACCTGTAGCGCCGGTCAAGGCGCTTTTTTTATCGGGAGAAAACAGCATGTCGTCTGATGAGTTAGAACTGGTCTGGAACAACATTAAGGCAGAAGCACGCGCGCTGGCAGACTGCGAGCCAATGCTGGCCAGCTTTTATCATGCGACATTGCTTAAGCATGAGAATCTGGGCAGCGCCCTGAGCTATATGCTGGCCAATAAGCTGGCGAATCCAATCATGCCTGCTATTGCGATTCGTGAAGTTGTCGAAGAGGCCTACCGAAAAGATCCCTCAATGATTGCTTCCGCTGCCTGCGATATTCAGGCCGTACGCCAGCGCGATCCTGCGGTTGATAAATATTCGACGCCGCTGCTGTATCTGAAAGGTTTTCATGCGCTCCAGGCCCATCGTATCGGGCACTGGCTTTGGAATGAAGGCCGACGCGCTTTAGCCGTTTACCTGCAAAATGAAGTGTCCGTTTCCTTTGCTGTGGACATTCATCCGGCCGCAAAAATTGGACACGGGATCATGCTGGATCACGCTACAGGTATTGTGATCGGTGAAACGGCCGTCGTGGAAAACGATGTGTCCATCCTGCAGTCGGTGACGCTCGGCGGGACCGGTAAAACCAGCGGCGACCGTCATCCGAAAATTCGCGAAGGCGTCATGATTGGCGCAGGTGCAAAAATTCTGGGCAATATTGAAGTTGGTCGCGGTGCCAAGATTGGTGCTGGCTCTGTTGTGCTGCAACCCATTCCGCCTCACACCACCGCCGCTGGCGTGCCTGCGCGCATCGTTGGCAAGCCCGGCAGTGAAAAGCCGTCCATGGATATGGACCAGCATTTCAGCGGCAATGGCGCAGGTTTTCAGTTTGGTGACGGAATTTAGGACTTAATCAACGCGCCAGCGTAGTCGAGTTGGCGCCAGGCTTCGTATACCACCACGGATACCGCATTTGATAAATTCATACTGCGGCTTTCCGCCCGCATGGGAATCCGTATTTTTTGCTCTGCAGGCAGCGTCTGTAGCACCTCTGCGGGCAAGCCCCGACTCTCTGGACCAAACAGCAGATAATCTCCCTGCTGCCAGGCGACGGCACTGTGCGCGGGCGTCCCCTTCGTTGTCAACGCAAACAGCCGCGCAGGTTGCTCGGTCGTCATGAACGCCTGAAAATCAGCATGGAACTTAATGGCGGTGAACTCGTGGTAATCCAGTCCCGCGCGACGAAGGCGCTTGTCGTCCCAGGCAAAACCCAGCGGTTCGATAAGGTGAAGCTGGAAGCCGGTATTGGCGCACAGGCGAATAATATTACCTGTATTGGGTGGAATTTCTGGTTCAAAGAGTACGATGTTAAGCATAAGGCCCCCGGTAACGAGGGCCGAAGCATAGCAAATTATTGTCTGCCAGAGGAGTAAAGTGGCAGCCAGATTGTCAGACGCAGACCACCCAGTGGGCTGTCATCTGCTTTTACCCAGCCACGATGCTGCTGAATGGCCGTTTCCACAATGGCCAGCCCCAGGCCGGTGCCGCCGGACTCTCGGTCGCGCGCCTCGTCAGTGCGGTAAAACGGTCGGAATATCTGCTCACGATCTTCCGGGCTCACGCCGGGACCATCGTCGTCAACGTGAACGGTAATGCCTGCAATATCAACGGAAAAACTGACGCTGATATGGGTATGAGAGTAGCGCAACGCATTCCGCACGATATTCTCCAGCGCACTTTCAAGCGCATGGGGGTTACCATACAAAGGCCATGGCCCCGGAGGATAAGGGATCTCCAGTGTCTTACCCATTTGTTCCGCTTCAAATCGGGCGTCTTCCAGCACGCCGTTCCACAGCTGATTTGCCTTCATGGCCTCGCTGACCAGCGCGTTCTTATGCTGGGTCCTCGACAGCACCAGTAGGTCATTAATCATGCCATCGAGGCGTTGTGCTTCCGTCTCTATACGTTCCAGCTCTTTGCCTTCACCATGACGGCGGCGCAGCAGGGCGGTCGCCAGCTGTAATCGCGTTAGCGGCGTGCGTAATTCGTGGCTGATATCAGACAGTAAGCGCTGCTGACCGTTCATCATCCGTTCCAGCGCACTGACCATCTGGTTAAAGCTGGAACCTGCCGCCAGAAATTCCTGTGGGCCTGATTCCAGTTCAGGATGCTGGCGCAGATTACCGCTGGCGACTTCGTCCGCGGCATATTTAAGTTTCCGTGCAGGACGCGCCAGGCTCCACGCCAGCCACAACAGAAGCGGTGAGCTAATCAGCATGGTAACAATGAGCAGCAGCAAAGGGCGATCAAACAACAGATTAATAAAATCCAGCTGAGAGCTGCTGGCGGGGCGGATCAGATACAGCTGATAGTTATCCTCTCCATCCCGGACGGCGAAAGGACCTACCATCTCTACCCGGCCATATTTCTTCTTCTGTGGGTGATCGGCGTTATCTGACTGACCGATGAAGTTACGAATGACCTGCATTTCATTATGCTGTGCGCCGATGACCCGGCCTTCACTGGTGACCAGGAGCAAACGTTGGCCGGGTGGAGCCCACTTCTCAATAGCGCGAAATAAGCGCCGCCACCACATCAAATCATTAGGCGGATCGCGTGACAGCTCGGCTTCAACGTGCTGCTCGATCATCGTGCCCTGGCGCTGCTCGCTTTCCAGCAGCGCCGTCATCTGGCGTGAATCAAGCTTGGGTACCATGAGCACCAGCATCAATACCAGTGCCAGCGTCAGCCAGAAAATAGCAAAGATGCGGGTAGTCAAACTGCCTATCATGATGCCGAAACCATCAAATAACCGCGGCCACGTAAGGTCTTGAACCACGGATGCCCATCGCGACGTTCAGGGAGTTTACGGCGCAGGTTCGAGATGTGCATATCGATGGCACGGTCAAAAGGCGTCAGGCGTTTACCCAGCACCTCCTGGCTAAGATGCTCGCGCGAGACAACCTGACCTAAATGCTGAGCCAAAAGGTACAACAGGGTGAATTCTGTGCCGGTGAGATCCAGCGTTTCGTTATCGAAACTGGCTTCCTGACGGCCCGGGTTCAGGCGCAGGCAGTCCACTTCCAGCGTAGGTGAGCTGTTATCGTGCTGCTGCTGTTGTTCGCTCCAGTTCGAACGGCGCAGGATAGCGCGTATGCGCGCAACCAGCTCCCGATCGTTAAAGGGCTTAGGCAGATAGTCATCGGCGCCCAGCTCAAGGCCCAGCACACGATCAAGCTCGCTTCCGCGGGCGGTAAGCATAATCACAGGTGTTTGATACTGCTGGCGTAATTCTTTCAGGGTGTCGATACCGTTTTTCTTGGGCATCATGACATCCAGTAAAAGCAAATCAATTGAGTTATCGAGCAGATTCAGTGCTTGCTCACCATCGCTGGCAACCACCACTTCAAACCCTTCCATTTCTAACAGTTCTTTTAAAAGCGAAGTCAATTCGCGGTCATCATCTACCAACAGGATTTTATTCATTTTTGTAGCCCTCCGCAGGCAAAATAGCGTGTTCCTATGATACCAATCCATCGCTTTACGTACTTTTACACCCCCTGACGGATGTTTGCAGCTATCGCCGTACACTGGCTATCGTTGAATCGCAAAACAGAACGAACTGGAGTAAACGATGCGCAAATTAACCGCCGTCGTTCTTGCCTCAGCGATGGTTCTCAGTCACGCCAGCGCAGGAGCAGCAGAGTCGATGGCGCTTGACGAGGTGCATCACGGCGGATTTACGACAGGCAGTATGACGCAAAATTCGCAAAGTCACATGTTCGACGGCATTGAGTTGACGGAACATCAACGACAACAAATGCGTGACCTTATGCAGCAAGCCCGACATGACCGTCCGGCAACGAATATTGATGATATCGCAGCTATGCACGATTTGGTGACGGCAGATAAATTTAACGAAGCGGCCATACGTGACAAGGCAGAGGCCATCGCCAAAGTTCAGGTTGAACAGCAAGTTGAGATGGCGAGAGTGCGTAATCAGATGTACCACCTGTTAACGCCCGAGCAGCAGGCCGCGTTACAGAAGAATTATGAGCAGCGCCTGAATGCCATGCGTAAGCTCTCAAGTTTGCAGCCAGCTTCGACGCTGCAACCCGTAAGTCGTACCAGTAGTAACCAGTAGTAAATAGTATCCCTGTTTTCCTTGCCATAGACACATCCCTGTCTTCCCCCTCATGATGAGGGGGTTTTTTTTATCTGTTTTTCGCCATTATTTACTGTAGTTTTACAGTGCGCGAAAAAATGATCTGGACGATTGAATGGCAACGTTTTTTTATTTTTCTTACGCACGCTTTCCTGTCTGTTATTACTGTCTTGCCGATCTGTTTTACAGGTCATGAGTTATTTCCAATCGATTGATAAATATAAAGATTCATTAATTTATTTGTGCATTTTCCTTTCTTTTCAAGGGGCTGTAAATATCCCGCTCCGCTTGCACCTTATCCGGCCTCGCCTACACTTATATTGTCTCAGCAAGGAAGCCGATGCACTTCTGAAATTAACGGAGAGCAGCAACCACATCATGTAGTCCGAATTAATCTATTAATGGAGTAAATTATGGCAGAGCATCGTGGTGGTTCAGGTAATTTCGCAGACAACCCGCAAAAAGCCTCTGAAGCCGGTAAAAAAGGCGGAAAGAGCAGCGGCAACGGCGGCGGCGGTAATTTCAAAAATAACCCCGAAAAAGCCTCCGAAGCGGGCAAGAAAGGCGGCAAAAAATAATTTTGCTGAGCACTGAACCAAATCTGCACGTTGATTTGGCGCTTACTTAGGTAAGCAATCCTTCGCCCCATCGTTACCCGATGGGGCGAAGTCGTATTATCTCTTCCCGTCTTATCCCTCATCACGCTGTCCGAACGGTATCAGTCGGGCGCATCGCCTGCGTCAGTGTTAAACTTAGCCCTTCTCTGCTGTTATTTTACCTCTTCAGTCATGATGTTCATGGAGTGTGGCATGCAGGCTTCGTATGGAAAGTGGGTTAAATCTGCGGCGATTGCGGCGACGCTGCTGGCGACAACCTTGTTAATTATCAAGATTTTTGCCTGGTGGTATACCGGATCGGTTAGCCTGCTGGCTGCCATGGTTGATTCGCTGGTGGACATTGCCGCTTCCCTGACAAACCTGCTGGTGGTGCGCTATTCCCTTCAGCCCGCTGACGCCGATCACACCTTTGGCCACGGTAAAGCGGAATCGCTGGCCGCCCTGGCGCAAAGCATGTTCATTTCAGGTTCGGCACTTTTCCTCTTTCTGACGGGTATTCAGCATCTCGCTTCCCCGAATGAACTGCGATCGCCCGGTATGGGCATTATCGTGACGGTGCTGGCTCTCATTTCGACATTACTGCTGGTGGCTTTCCAGCGCTGGGTCGTACGAAAAACACGCAGTCAGGCGATTCGGGCCGATATGCTGCATTATCAATCCGATGTTTTCATGAACGGGGCAATTTTGGTCGCGCTGGTGTTAACCAGCTACGGATTCGCTCGTGCCGATGCGCTGTTTGCGCTGGGCATTGGCGTGTATATTCTCGTCAGCGCACTTCGGATGGGCTATGAAGCCGTTCAGTCCCTGTTGGACAGAGCCTTACCCGATGAAGAACGACAACATATTATTGCGATTTCATCAAACTGGCCCGGTGTGCAAGGCGTTCATGATGTGCGGACGCGTCAGTCTGGCCCGACGAAATTTATTCAGCTTCACGTAGAGCTGGAAGATCAATTACCGTTAGTGCAGGCACACCGAATCGCCGATCAGGTTGAAAAAGCATTACGCGAAGCCTTTCCCGGGTCGGACGTCATTATTCATCAGGATCCCTGTTCTGTGGTACCGTCAGAGAAACAGGATGCATTCAATTTCTGACGCACAGGAAAGACGTTAGAAAGATGAAAATGACATGCAGCTAACATTGCTAAAAAAATTAGTGAAAAGTTGTCTGACCTGAATCAATTCAGCATCAGGCCTTTGATATACTATCTGCCATCATATGTCGCGCTTACCACATCAGTGTTCATCAGCGTTGCACAGGCCGGATTAACCCTTAGTTTTGAACAATCCAGAGGTTGTCATGATCAAAAAAATTGGTGTACTGACCAGCGGCGGTGACGCCCCAGGCATGAACGCAGCCATTCGCGGTGTAGTTCGCTCCGCATTAAGCGAAGGGCTGGAAGTTTTTGGTATCTATGACGGCTATCAGGGTTTATATGAAGATCGCATGATCAACCTCGACCGCTACAGTGTGTCAGATATGATCAATCGCGGCGGCACGTTCCTGGGTTCTGCACGTTTTCCTGAGTTTCGTAATGATGATGTCCGCCAGGTAGCAATCGAGAACCTGAAAAAGCGGGGCATTGATGCCTTAGTAGTGATCGGTGGCGACGGTTCGTATATGGGGGCCAAGCGGCTCACCGAAATGGGCTTTCCGTGTATCGGTCTGCCAGGCACGATTGACAACGACGTGGCCGGGACAGATTACACCATCGGCTACTTTACGGCGCTGGAAACGGTCGTCGAAGCCATTGACCGCCTGCGTGATACGTCGTCATCGCATCAGCGCATCTCGATTGTTGAAGTCATGGGCCGTTACTGTGGCGACCTGACGCTGGCTGCGGCTATTGCCGGGGGATGTGAATTTATCGTGTTACCTGAGATTCCTTACACTCGTGAGGAACTGGTGGCAGAGATTAAAGCCGGTATTGCGAAAGGTAAAAAGCACGCGATCGTAGCTATTACGGAGCACATCTGTGATATCGACGACCTGGCGCGTTTCATCGAAACAGAAACCAAACGCGAAACGCGCGCCACGGTACTTGGTCATATCCAGCGCGGCGGCGCGCCCTGCGCTTATGACCGCATTCTTGCGTCGCGCATGGGTGCCTATTCGATTGAGTTGCTGATGCAGGGCTACGGTGGCCGGTGTGTAGGTATCCAGAATGACAAGATGGTCCATCACGATATCATTGATGCCATTGAAAATATGAAACGTCCCTTTAAGCGTGACTGGATGGATACGGCTAAGCAGCTGTACTAAGTATTACCGGGCATGCTTAACGGCATGCCCTTGTGCCTTCCTCATATTCCCCAAAGTTATAACCGCTTATTTTTAATTCTTTTAGCTATAATCACGTTTATGTCACGCTTGTCTCATCATGAATGGGGAGAGTGCGCAATGAATAAATGGGCCGTGGGTTTAGGGTTGTTACTGGCATCTGGCAGTGTTCTGGCGAAGGATATTCAGCTGCTAAACGTTTCTTATGATCCTACCCGGGAACTCTACGAGCAGTACAACAAGGCCTTTAGCGCGCACTACAAACAGGAAACGGGCGACAACGTGGTCATCCGCCAGTCGCACGGCGGTTCAGGTAAACAGGCGACTTCTGTCATCAACGGTATTCGTGCTGATGTGGTGACGCTGGCGCTGCAGTCGGATGTTGATGCAATTGCTGATCGCGGTCGCATTGATAAAGACTGGATTAAACGTCTGCCCGACAACTCCGCGCCTTATACCTCCACGATTGTCTTTTTGGTGCGTAAAGGCAATCCTAAAGGCATCCATGACTGGAGCGATCTTATCAAGCCCGGCGTTTCGGTGATTACTCCAAATCCTAAAACGTCAGGCGGCGCTCGCTGGAATTACCTGGCTGCCTGGGGCTGGGCACTGGATCATAACAACGGCGATCAGGCAAAAGCACAGCGTTACGTGAAAGATCTGTTTAAGCATGTTGAAGTGCAGGATTCCGGTGCGCGCGGCGCAACCAATACCTTTGTAGAGCGTGGTATTGGTGATGTCCTGATCGCCTGGGAAAACGAAGCCTACCTGGCGGTCAATAAACTGGGTAAAGACAAATTTGAAATTGTGACGCCAAGTGAATCGATTCTCGCGGAGCCAACTGTGTCCGTCGTGGATAAGGTGGTCGATGAGAAGGGAACGCGTCAGGTGGCGGAAGCCTATCTGAAATATCTCTACTCGACGGAAGGGCAGACGATTGCGGCTGAAAACTATTATCGTCCGCGCAATGAAGAGGTCGCGAAGAAGTTCGCCAGTACGTTTGCGCCGGTAAAACTGTTTACCATCGACGATAAGTTTGGCGGCTGGGCGAAGGCGCAAAAAACGCACTTCGCTGATGGCGGCACCTATGATCAGATCATGAAGCCGTAATCCTTACCGGTTATTCTTGAAGCCAGCGGAAACGCTGGTTTTTTTATGCGTGACATTTACGCGCTGTCAGGTGAGGATGCGAATGAAAACAGTCAGGGGAAGATAACAATGCAGGCAAATCGTCGGGCCTTCATCATCATTGCGCTTCTGCTGGTATTGATTGGCGCAGGGATCCTGGTTGCGGCTACGCATGTTAAAACGAATGCGGATGCGCTTTGGCAAATCGTCAGTGAAAAGTGTCTGCCCGATCAGCTCACGCATGGTCAACCCGCGCCGTGTCAGCACGTTGATCTGCAGCACCGCTACGCGCTGTTGAAAGACCGAAACGGCCCCCTTCAGTATCTGCTCATCCCCATTGATAAAATCACCGGAATCGAAAGCCCACAGTTGCTCCGTTCAGACACGCCGAATTATTTTGACCTGTCCTGGCAGGACAGAGGCGTCGTGGCGCAAAAATATGGCAAGCCCATCAACGACAGTGTGCTGTCACTGGCCATCAATTCCCAGTACGGCCGTACCCAGAATCAGCTTCATATTCATCTTTCATGCCTTCGGCCTGATGTGAGAAAGCAACTGGATGCGCTGACACCCACGTTCACACCGAAATGGAAAGCCGTCACCTTTCTCAGTCATCCTTATCACGTGCGTACGCTGAGTGAAGCCGAGCTGGCAGAGCAAAGCGTATTTATCCGTCTGGCCGCTGAGATACCGCATGCACGCGATCAGATGGGCCGCTACGGCCTCGCGTTAGCGCGCTTGTCTGATGGGCGGTTGATACTGATGGCAGTGGAGCGCAACTGGCTGTTGTTAAATAAAGGTTCCGCTGAGGAAGTGCAGGATCACGACTGCGCGTTACTGCAACCCATAAAAAAAGCGGCCTGATTTGGCCGCTCAGAATGGACTAAGCGCCAGGTCAGCCTTGTTTGGCTGCCGCGGCTGCTTTAACGATGACCGCAAATGCATCGGCTTTCAGTGACGCACCGCCAACCAGGGCACCGTCAATGTCCGGCTGCGTAAACAGCTCGGCTGCATTTTTATCGTTGACTGAACCACCGTACTGAATAATCACTTGCTCAGCGACAGCAGCATCTTTTTTCGCGATATGGTCACGAATGAATTTGTGAACGGCCTGCGCCTGCGCTGGGGTGGCTGATTTACCCGTGCCAATCGCCCAGACGGGTTCGTAGGCGATAACCGCATCTTTAAATGCTTCGGCACCCTGAGTGGTCAGTACAGCATCAAGCTGACGTGCACACACTTCTTCGGTTTTGCCTGCTTCATTTTCGGCTTCGGTTTCGCCGATGCACAGAACCGGCACCAGCCCCGCTGCTTTTAAGACGGCAAATTTTTTCGCAATGAATTCATCGCTTTCTTTATGGTAAGTGCGGCGTTCTGAGTGGCCAATGATGATGTACTTCGCGCCAATATCTTTCAGCATCTCAGCGGAAATCTCGCCGGTAAATGCGCCAGACAGGTTTACATCAACGTTTTGAGCACCCAGTGCAATATGGCTACCGGAGACAGCATGTTTAGCCTGATCAAGATAGAGCGCAGGGGGGGCAATAGCAACGCCACAGCCTCCCACGCCCGACAGTTCTTTGCGCAGACCGTCGATCAGTTCGGCTGTCATATGCTTGCTGCCATTCAACTTCCAGTTACCCATAACCAGTGGATGTCGCATTCTATCCTCCGCATAACGCGATACATGAAATGGCGCTGCCCTGGGGCAACGTTGTCTGCCAGACAGTATAGAGATCAAATAATGCCATGGCTTTGCTTTTCGTCATTTTTGCCCCGTCCATCAAGGCGTAGCCAGCGCCAGTTTTACCGGCTCAATGGCAAAGGTGAGTCCTTTATCCCCGTTATCTGAAACCACGAAACGCAGTGCGCCTTCAACGTGCTCATAGTATCGTGAGCCTTTACCGGCTTTAAGCAGCGTTTCCAGCTTTTTTCGCCCTTCTTCCTGCGTGAGTCCCGGCACAAAAAAACGTAACATGGCGGTCATATAATCAAGCGCCTTAGCCTGCGAGGCACTCTGGTCAGGCCCCGGAATCGGCAGCCACGTGATCTGCAACGTTTTGATTTTGCCCGTGCCCGGCTCAAGCGCCGTAGAAGAATAAAGGGTTTCATTAATTTTGGTGGCGGCGCGTGTCAGATCGCTCTTTTCATCGCGCGTATCAATGGCACTGTATTCCCTGAGCGGCAATTGGGGATTGGCCAGGTTGTATTTTTCACGAAACTGGCCAATGGTCATGTCCAGCGTGGGTGCGCCCGGTAACAGATAGGGGGCGGTTGGCATGTGTTCAGCCTTGTCGAGGGGTTGCGGATCGGCGGCAAATACCGGAACCGTCAGCGCGACGCTCAGCAACAGTACGCCTGGCAAATTCTTCATTTTGTCGGCTCTGACCAATAAACTCGATGCCAAATTAGAACGGTTTTTATCTTCAAGGTCAAAAGTGTGCAGCGTAAAATTTTGTCTAAGGAAAGTGCATGATAATCCAGCAATGGTTTTTCTCTTTTCGCGGGCGCGTAGGGCGTCGGGATTTTTGGCTCTGGCAGGCAATCTGGGTACTGCTAACCAGCCTGCTGTTTTTCCTGGCAGGTAACGATCTGCTGGACACACAGATGGCTGCGTTTGGCATCGTCTGCTTATTGTGGCCTGCCAGCGCGATTGTGGTTAAACGCCTGCACGATCGCGATCGCCGGGGCTACTGGGCCCTGCTGCTGATTGCCGCCTGGCTACTGATGGCGGGCAACTGGAGCATGACGGGAGAGGTGTTACAGTGGCTCATCGGGCGCGTACTGCCCTTTATTATCCTGGCCGGATTGATTCTGGATCTGGGGGTGTTTCGTGGCACCGTCGGCGACAACCGCTTTGGTGCCGCGCCGGTGCCCTTGCGTCTGAAACGCGCGCCTTACCAGTAGTTTTCGCTGGTGATATGGCCGGGTTTGCGCTTAAGGTGCTTACGCATACCGCGCGTCTCTTTCAGTAACTGCTGCGTATCACGTACCATCTGTGGATTGCCACAAACCATGACATGGCTGGTCTCTGCGTCAATGGTTAACCCTGCTGCCTGCTCCAGCTTGCCATTCTCAATCAGGGCCGGAATGCGTCCCGTCAGCGACCCCAGACTTTCCTCACGGCTGACAACCGTGATGATCTGCAACTTACCGTTATAGATTTGCTGGAGTTGCTGCATCAGCGGTAAAAAGCTCAGGTCGGCGGCATAACGGGCGGCATGGACCAGGACGATATTATCGAAGCGATCCAGGCCTTCGCCCTGTTGCAGGATCGACAGGTAAGGGCCCACGGCGGTACCGGTCGCCAGCATCCATAATGTTTGACACTCAGGGACTTCATCCAGAATAAAAAAGCCCGCCGCATCTTTGGTGATCATCACCTGATCACCGGGGCGCAGCGCCTGCAGATGCGGGCTTAATTTGCCGTCGGGTACGGTGACTAAGTAGAACTCAAGCAGGTCGTCATTGGGTGCATTGACGTAAGAGTAAGCTCGCTGCACACGTTCGCCCTCAATTTCGAGTGCCAGTTTTGCGTACTGTCCGGCATGGAAGGGGGCAATCGGTGCCTTAACCCGCAGGCTAAACAGCGCATCGGTCCAGTTTTTCACTTCCTTCACTTGCGCATTGATCCACTCGGCCATAGTGACTCCTTAAGCGTTGATAGTCAGGCGGATAAACATCTTCGCTACTGCTCTGACAGATTACCAGTCGGTAACGGGGCAAAGGCTCTAATCGACAAACTGTAATATTAAGTTTACATCCTGGTTGCATTTATTGACGTGAATGGCGCACCCACTTTGTGTGAATCACTCGCTTTGTCACGTAATCCTGATATTTTCCTGCCACAACCTGTTTCAGCCGTTAGTTGTGCTGTTTAAACGTTCCTTTTCATACAGAATTTTTGTTCAATGATGATGAAGAAGATAGAAAATCGCCCGTTGTTGATCATGCTCATCGCATTGGTCGCAGTAGGGCAGATGGCTCAGACCATTTATGTGCCGGCAATGGCGGCAATGGCGGACGCACTGCAGGTGCGTAACGGCATGATGCAACATGTCATGGCGGCCTATTTAATGACCTATGGTGGATCGCAGCTGATCTATGGCCCGTTGTCTGACAGCGTAGGACGCCGTCCGGTGATCCTGGCGGGCATGGCGATCTTTATGATCGGATCAATGATCGCCTTACTGGCTTCATCACTGGATATGCTGGTCATTGGCAGTGCGATTCAGGGCGCGGGCACTGGCGTGGCCGGGGTGATGGCGCGGACCATGCCGCGCGACCTCTATAATGGCCATGCGTTACGTCAGGCGAACAGCTGGCTCAACATGGGCGTGCTTGCCAGCCCGTTAGTCGCGCCAGTGATTGGCGCAGCGTTGACACAACTGTTTGGCTGGCATGCCTGTTTCGCTTTTTTACTGCTGTTATGCATGATCGTGACGGTGACTATGGCGTGCTGGTTGCCGGAAACACGCCCGGTCAGCGCCGAAGTAACGCCGTTCCTTAAACGTTACATTCGTCTGTTACGCGATGCGAATTTTGTCCGCTATCTGGTACTGCTGATTGGTGCGCTGTCAGGCATTGCCGTCTTTGAGGCCAGCTGTGGTGTGCTGCTGGGCGGCGTACTGGGTCTGAACAGTTTTACCGTCAGTATCTTGTTCATTCTGCCCATCCCGGCCGCCTTCTTTGGGGCATGGTTTGCCGGGCGTGAGCAGCGTTCCTGGCACAGCCTGATGTGGTTTGGCGTCAACAGTTGCCTGCTGGCAGCAGTGCTGATGTGGGTGCCTGCCTGGTTTGGCATCATGACTATCTGGACGTTATTGATACCGGCATCGCTGTTCTTCTTTGGCGCGGGGATGCTGTTTCCCCTGGCGACATCGGGTGCCATGGAACCCTATGCCTGGCTGGCAGGAAGCGCGGGTGCATTGATTGGTGGTATGCAGAACCTGGGGTCCGGGCTGGTCGCTTCTTTGTCGGCGTTGATGCCACAGCGCGATCAGTTCAGTCTTGGCATGCTGATGTTCGTCACGGCGCTGGTGATGCTGCTCTGCTGGCTACCGCTTTCGCGCCAGCCAGCAGGTGACAATCAGGCGGTTACAGGATAAAAGGGTGCAGAGCTGGATCTTTACGGTCGAGATAATGTACAGACTGAATGCGGCGAATCGTGCGCGATTTGCCGCGTATTAACAGCGTTTCGCTGGTGGCCATATTGCCCTGACGAGTAATACCTTTCAGCAGGTCGCCGCTGGTGATGCCGGTAGCCGCAAAAACGACATTATCATTGCGCGCCATCGTCTGAAGTGGCAGGACCTTTCCTGCTTCGATTCCCATACCAGCACACCGTTTCAGCTCATATTCGCCAATGCGGCGGTTTTCCTCCGTGTCACCTTTCACATGGTGACGTGCCAGTAATCTGCCTTGCATATCACCATCCAGCGCACGGATAACGGCGGCTGAAACCACGCCTTCAGGCGCGCCGCCAATCCCGTACATCACGTCAACTTCACTGTCCGGCATACAGGTCAGTATGGATGCCGCAACGTCGCCATCGGGAAAGGCAAAAATGCGTACGCCCAGCGCTTTAAGCTGTTGGATGACAGCGTCATGGCGCGGCTTGGCCAGAATCGATACGGTGAGCTCTGAGAGCGGTTTATTCATGGCGATCGCGATATTACGCAGGTTAAGCTCAAGCGGTTGATCCAGATTTATATGGCCGCGCGCCGCCGGACCCACGATAAGCTTCTCCATATACATGTCAGGCGCATGAAGAAAGGTGCCTTTATCGCCTACGGCCATGACGGCAAGCGCATTGGCTTGTCCCATCGCCGTCATGCGTGTGCCTTCAATGGGATCGACCGCAATATCTACCGCGTCACCCTGGCCGGTTCCCACTTTCTCGCCGATATAAAGCATCGGGGCTTCGTCGATTTCCCCTTCGCCAATCACAATCTGGCCATCGATCTGGATGGTATTTAAGACGTGACGCATGGCATGGACCGCCGCACCGTCGGCCGCGTTTTTGTCGCCGCGTCCTAACCATTTATAGCCTGCCAGCGCGGCAGCTTCGGTTACGCGGGAAAATTCAATGGCAAGTTCTCGTTTCATTGTAGGCACCTGACAAAAAACAGGCAGGCAGTGTAGCGGAGGGAGAAGGCGGGGAAAAGGCCCGTGACAGCCGAGGTCACGGGCATAGGGCAGATTACTCTTTTTCTTCCCACGCTTGCGCGCGCGCAACGGCTTTTTTCCAGCCGGCGTAGCGGAAGTTACGCTCTGTGGTTTCAAGCGTTGGACGGAATTCGCGCTCAACGACAGCCTTAGCACGGACTTCATCCAGGTCTTTCCAGAAGCCAACGGCCAGACCCGCCAGATACGCGGCACCCAGTGCTGTGACTTCGCGCACTTCAGGACGCTCAACGCGCGTACCCAGAATGTCAGACTGGAACTGCATCAGGAAGTTATTGGCAACCGCACCACCGTCGACACGGAGTGACTGAAGACGTGTGTTTGCATCGTTTTGCATGGCTTCCAGGACGTCACGCGTCTGGTAAGCGATGGACTCCAGCGTTGCACGGATGATGTGGTTTGCATTCGCACCACGTGTCAGACCGAACAGCGCACCACGCGCATAGGGATCCCAGTAAGGTGCGCCCAGACCGGTAAAGGCTGGCACCATATATACGCCGTTAGAATCTTTCACTTTCATCGCGAAGTATTCAGAGTCAGCCGCATCGCTAATCAACTTCATCTCATCGCGTAACCACTGAATGGCTGCGCCACCGATAAAGACGGCACCTTCCAGCGCGTAGTTCACTTCTCCACGCGGGCCGCAGGCAATAGTCGTCAGCAGACCATGCGTTGAAGTCACCGCTTCGGTACCGGTGTTCATCAGCATAAAGCAGCCGGTGCCGTAGGTGTTTTTCGCCATTCCCGGCTGCACGCACATTTGACCGTAAAGCGCAGCCTGCTGGTCGCCTGCAATACCGGCGATAGGAATACGCGTACCGCCTTTACCACCGATGTTAGTCTGTCCGTATACTTCAGACGAAGATTTCACTTCGGGTAACATTTCACGCGGGATATCAAGAACATCCAACAGGCGTTGATCCCACTCAAGTGTGTGGATGTTGAACAACATGGTACGTGAGGCATTCGTGTAATCGGAGATATGCACACGTCCCTGAGTCATTTTCCAGACCAGCCAGGTATCCACAGTACCGAACAGCAATTCGCCACGTTTTGCACGCTCACGCGCACCTTCAACGTTATCAAGAATCCATTTCACTTTGGTGCCGGAGAAGTAGGGGTTAATCACCAGACCCGTGGTGTGCTGAATGTATTCTTCCAGCCCTTCACTCTTCAGCTTGTGACAGTAGTCAGCGGTACGGGGATCCTGCCAGACAATGGCATTATAAACCGGCTTGCCCGTTTCTTTATCCCAGACGATGGTCGTTTCACGCTGGTTCGTAATGCCGATAGCGGCGATTTCATCAGAACGAATATCAGCATGGGCCAGCACTTCTACGAGCGTTGAACTCTGGGACGCCCAAATATCCATAGGGTCATGTTCTACCCAGCCCGCTTTGGGATAGATTTGAGTAAATTCGCGTTGCGATACCGCCACAATGTTAGCGTCATGATCCAGCACAACAGCGCGTGAACTGGTTGTGCCCTGATCCAGAGCGACGATGTATTTTTTATCGGTGGTAGTCATAAATTCATTCCTGATGATAAAAGTGGAACTTACGCTTTACGTTCATGCGCGGACGCAATCGGTTTGTCAGTAGTGGGTGAGGCAATCACCGCGCCGGGCAAATGGCGACCAATCAGGGCGCGATAACCAAAGGCACCCAGGCAAGCACCGACCAGTGGACCAAAAATTGGCACAAGGAAATAAGGGATCTGATGGCCGCCCGTAAAGGCAACGGAGCCCCAGCCAGCCAGCCATTCGAAAACTTTAGGTCCGAAATCACGAGCCGGGTTCAGCGCAAAGCCGGTCAGTGGACCCATTGAACCGCCAATCACCGCTACCAGCAGGCCAATCAACAGGGGTGCCATTGGACCACGTGGAACGCCGTTGCCGTCATCCGTCAGCGCCATAATCACAGACATCAATACCGCGGTGATGACCATTTCTACCAGGAACGCCTGGCCCACGGAAATCTGTGGATTTGGATAGGTAGAGAAAATGCCGGCCAGACTCAGGCTTTCAACTGAACCGCGCACTATGTTATGACTTTGTTCGAAATTGATAAACAAGCTGTAGTAAAGACCATATACCAGCGCTGCGCCACAGAATGCGCCTGCGACCTGAGACAGGATATAAGGCACGACTTTACGGCCTTCAAAATTAGCGAAAAGACAAAGTGCAATCGTAACGGCTGGATTGAGGTGGGCGCCTGATACGCCAGCACTGAGGTAGACCGCCATTGAAACGGCTAAACCCCAGACGATACAGATTTCCCATTGGCCAAAAGAGGCGCCAGCCAGCTTAAGCGCGGCAACACAACCCGCGCCGAAAAACAGGATCAAACCGGTACCCAGAAATTCGGCAATACACTGACCTTTGAGTGTGGTTGTAGTCTGACTCATGATAGTTGTTCCTGAAGCGAGGTTAAATTTTATCAGTTTTTGTTCTCAGTCCGTGAGTCACCCATCTTCGTTGTAGGGCTGATGTTAATTTATCGTTAACGAGCATAAACGAGAAATAGCGAAATTGATTTTTGTGTGGCGCGTCAAAAAAATGCGCGTTTTCGCGTGTTTCAGTTTTCTTTAAGCGCCATTGAGTGCCTTTCTGCGGGCTTTCTTCAGGCTCTGACAGTAATGCGCGCAGCAAAAAGTGGTTTTTAGGGATAGGCTGAAAAGTGGTACTGACAGTGGACTGCAGGCCTGCGTTGCTGGACTTGCGGGATGAGGCTACATACAATCGGGACAACGTTGCTGGTAAACGCCTTGTGTGCGAAAGCTGGCATCATCAACGCCTTGCAGGATTTTAGGAGAGGTCAGAAAGATGTCATTTGAAGTGTTTGAGAAACTGGAAGCGAAAGTACAGCAGGCGATTGATACTATCACCTTGCTGCAAATGGAAATTGAAGAGCTGAAAGAGCAGAACAACAACCTGCGTAATGAGGCGCAGAACGCAGCCGGCAACCACGAAGCTCTGATGCGTGAAAATCAGCATCTGAAAGAGGAGCAGCATGTCTGGCAAGAACGCCTGCGTGCCTTGTTGGGAAAAATGGAAGAGGTTTAAGCCTCTGCTGATACAAAAACGGGTGCCACTGGCACCCGTTTTCGTTTGCAGACATTATTCAATATCAAGCGGGTCTTCCGACAAAATCATACCGGTGTTGTCTGCATACAGGTGATCGCCTGAGAAAAAAGTGACGCCACCAAAATTCACGCGCACATCGCTTTCACCAATCCCTTCGCCCGCTGCGCCCACCGGAATGGCTGCAATGGCCTGGATACCAATTTCCAGCTCTTCCAGTTCGTCAACCTGACGAACTGAACCGTAAACGACGATGCCTTCCCACTCATTCTGTGCTGCCAGACGCGCAAGTTGTGCATCCACTAACGCACGGCGCACTGAACCGCCGCCATCAATTAACAGTACGCGACCCCGGCCATTCTCTTCCAACAGATCGTAAAGCAGGCCGTTATCTTCAAAGCATTTCACTGTGGTTATCTGACCGCCGAATGAGGTCCGCCCACCGAAATTTGAGAAAAGCGGTTCAACAACATTCACTTCTTCGTGGTAGATGTCGCAGAGTTCAGAAGTATCGTATTTCATAAGGGTTTCGTCTGTTTGCCACAGGAGCGCTAAGTATATCGCTTTATGCTAATTGTTGGCAAAATCATCAACCGTAAAAAAACGGTCCTGCATCAAGCGCATGCAGAAAAAAGCCCAGACGTAATGTCTGGGCTTTGATACAACGCATGGATGCGGAGTGTTACAGAATAAAGCGGCTTAAATCTTCATCTGCAACCAGTTCATCCAGATGCTTGCCGACGTAATCAGCATCGATGGTTACGGACTCTCCACTGCGATCGCTGGCATCGTAAGAAATATCTTCCATCAGGCGCTCCAGCACGGTATGCAGACGACGCGCACCGATGTTTTCGGTCGTTTCGTTGACCTGCCAGGCCGCTTCCGCGATACGGCGAATACCATCGTCGGTGAAGTGGATGTTCACGCCTTCGGTATTCATCAGTGCTTTGTACTGTACGGTGACGGAGGCATTTGGTTCAGTCAGAATGCGCTCGAAATCATTGACCGTCAGCGCCTGCAGTTCAACGCGAATCGGTAAACGGCCCTGCAGCTCAGGAATCAAATCAGACGGGCTGGCCACCTGGAATGCGCCCGAGGCGATAAACAGGATATGGTCAGTTTTAACCATGCCATGCTTTGTCGACACGGTACAGCCCTCTACCAGTGGCAGCAGGTCGCGCTGGACACCTTCGCGCGAAACATCGGGGCCACCGGCGTTTTGGCCGCCGCGTTTACAGATCTTATCGATCTCATCGATGAAGACGATGCCGTGCTGTTCAACCGCGTCGATAGCATCCTGTTTCAGTTCTTCCGGGTTAACCAGCTTAGCCGCTTCCTCTTCAATCAACAGCTTCATCGCTTCTTTGATTTTGAGTTTGCGTGGCTTTTGCTTTTGACCACCCAGATTCTGGAACATGGACTGTAGCTGGCTGGTCATCTCTTCCATGCCCGGCGGTGCCATGATTTCTACACCCGGCCCTGTTACGGCTAAGTCGATCTCGATTTCTTTATCATCAAGCTGGCCTTCACGCAGCTTCTTACGGAAAGACTGACGCGCAGATGAGGGCTCACTGGTGTGTTCAGCCTGTCCCCAGTTATTTTTTGCCGGCGGGATGAGGACATCCAGGATGCGCTCTTCCGCCATTTCTTCTGCGCGGTATTTGTTCTTCTCAATGGCCTGGCTGCGCACCATTTTAATCGCGGAGTCCGTCAGGTCGCGAATGATGGAGTCGACTTCTTTACCGACATAACCCACTTCGGTGAACTTGGTGGCTTCCACCTTGATGAAGGGGGCGTTAGCCAGTTTTGCCAGTCGGCGAGCAATTTCCGTTTTACCTACACCGGTCGGGCCGATCATGAGAATGTTTTTCGGTGTCACTTCGTGACGCAACTCTTCATCAAGCTGCATACGGCGCCAGCGATTACGCAGCGCGATGGCCACGGCACGCTTGGCGCTGTCCTGACCAATGATAAAGCGGTTCAGTTCGCTGACGATTTCGCGTGGAGTCATTTCAGACATGGTTAAATCCTTACGACTTAGACGTTAATTCTTCAAAATTAACGTTGTGGTTAGTGTAGATGCAAATATCGCCAGCGATATTCAGCGATTTCTCAACGATGTCACGTGCGCCCAGCTCTGTATTCTCCAGGAGTGCGCGCGCCGCCGCCTGAGCGAAGGGACCGCCTGAACCGATGGCAATAAGATCGTTTTCAGGCTGAATGACGTCACCATTACCACTGATAATCAGCGAGGCGGATTCATCGGCCACCGCCAGTAGCGCTTCAAGACGGCGCAACATCCGATCGGTGCGCCAGTCTTTCGCCAGCTCAACGGCCGCTTTCACCAGATGGCCCTGATGCATTTCAAGTTTACGTTCGAAGAGTTCAAACAGGGTAAAGGCATCGGCGGTACCGCCAGCGAAGCCAGCAATGACTTTATCGTTGTAAAGACGACGCACTTTTTTAACGTTGCCTTTCATTACGGTATTACCGAGCGTAGCCTGGCCATCACCGCCAATCACTACCTGGCCGTTGCGTCGAACACTTACTATTGTTGTCACGGGCAGACCCCTTTTACTGTCGGAAAAAAGCTCCGCGCACAAGGCGCGGAGGATCATGCAGACAGATATGGGGCGGGTTTGACGGGTTTCAACCCCCAATGGCGAGCGGAATGCAGCCGGAATGGCCTGACGCACGCAGACGTTTCAGCGTACTGTCGGCACTGGCCCGATCTTTAAAGGGCCCTACCACCACACGGTTCCAGCCGCCGCCGGAGGTGAGGCGACTTTCAAAACCTTCGAACGCCAGGGCAGCACGCACGGATTCAGCCTGTTCTGTTCCCTTGAACGAACCGCACTGCACCATCCAGCGTTGCGATGCCGCTTTTTCAGCAGGTTTCGTTTTCGCCGTATCCTGTGTCTTAGGCTGGGCGGTAGGTTCGCGTGTCACCGGCGCAGGTTGTGACTGCTGCTGGGTATTCTGCTGTTGCTGGCGCTGCGTATGTTGTTCCTGAATCTGCTGGCGCGGCTGTTGTACCTGCTGCTGACGTTGCTGCACCTGCTGTTGCTGACGCTGGAATTGTTGCACCTGTTGTTGATGCTGGTATTGCTGAACCTGTTGTTGATGTTGCAGCGTTTGCTGCCGCTGTGCCGGGGTTTGCTCGTTCCACGGGACTTCGTTCAACTGGGTAGGCTGCTGGCGCATATCTGCCTGCATTTGTTCCAGCAACTGACGTTGCTCATCCGTCAACTGGGTATGTGACTGGACTTCGCCACCCGAGGTTGGTTCGCTGGGCGTTGGAACGGTAACCTGACGATTTTCAAGCTCTTTTATGTATTTCCAGCGTTCTTCAGGCTTGGGCGGCAAGCCATTACCGTTGGCTTTATGATCCGTAATGACCGGCACATCTTCCTTCTTATGATGCGCAAGGAACCATAAACCACCGGCAAAGGTCACTAATACAGCCACCGCCAGTACAATCATAAGTTTAGAGGTGCCTGAACCGCTTTTCGTTTTTTTACCACGGCTGGGGCTTTTCTTGCGACGCGTCCCTGTTGAACGCCCGCGGCCTACATAATCTTTTTGTGCCACTCTCGTCCTGATACCCTTCAAAATATGATGCCATTTGGGCGAATCCGTTGTTACCACACGCCCGGCAAGGAGCCCGCCATGTTACTTAAGGGCTGGAACTTTGACCAGCAATGATAGCCCTAAGAATCTCCTGAAAATAGCGGAACATTTTCTGTATCAACGCCCCATTTTTGCCAATGTTGTGCTACCGCGTATCACTAATTCTGCGTCGAGTAACTTTGACCCGCTCCGCGTGCCTTTCCCCTGAAGTTCGTTCAGCAGTAACAGCACCGCTTCCCGGCCAATGTCAAAACAGGGTTGTTTCACCGTGGTCAGCGGCGGTTCGCAGTAGCGCGACAGCTCGATGTCATCGAATCCCACCACGGACAGGTCTTCCGGCACACGTAAGCCCAGTTTTTTTGCCTGACTGATGGCACCGATGGCCATGATATCGCTGTGACAAAACAGGGCCTGCGGGGGCTCGGCTAAGGTCATGAGCTGATTGATCGCGGCCACACCTGATTCGAAAGTGAAATCTCCCCGAACAATACAGGTCGGATCGACGCTAATCCCGCTGCGTCGTAACGCCTGTACGTAGCCCTGCAGACGATACTGACACAGGGCGACATCTTCCGGACCGGCCAGGCAGGCGATGCGTTTATGGCCTAACTCCAGCAGATGGTTAACGGCAACAAATGAGGAGGTAAGATTGTCGATATTCACCGTCGGCAACGACATCTCGGGATCGAACTCAATCGCCATCACCATGGGCGGAAGATTACGTTGTTCGTCCGGGCTGACGTCAAAAGGCAACTGCGCGCCCAGCAGCACCATGCCATCAATCTGACGTGTCAGTATCAGGTTGAGAAATGTCCACGCCTGCGGTTTCTGATGCGCACAATCGCCGATAAGCACGAGATAACCGGCTTCTGAGGCGGCGACTTCAACGCCGCGAATAATGTCGCTGAAAAAGGGATCGCAGATATTGGGGACGATCAACAAAATCGTTTGTGTGTCGTTGCGCCGGGAATGTCGTGTCATGCTTTGCGACGCATAGCCTACGGCCGCGACGGCCTGTTCCACCTTTTGACGGGTGGCCGAAGAGACTTTTTCGGGATTCATCAGCGCACGCGACACGGTAGCAGTGGAGACGCCGGCTTTTTCTGCGACGTCTTTCATGGTGGCGGCGGCCGGCGGTTGATTCTGATCCAACACATGCTCCTGATGCGTAATCGCGCATTCAACGTTCGTATCGACGGGTATAAAAACAAGCCGGGCACTATTGTTATCGATTGGCCAACAAGGCTGTTACTTAATTTGCATAAAAATTGTGACTTATGCGACGTATTTCGATCCCGCTCGCAACCTGGCCGGCCTTAACTTTCGGTAGGATCGACATCCAGCGTCCACTTCACCTTTCGTGAGGCGGGCAAGGTTGTGACCAGCGGTAACGAACTGCTCAGCAACTGTTGCAGGCGTTTACGCGAGGGATGCTGAACCAGTAACTGCCAGCGCCAGCGGCCACTGCGTTTAGGCTGCAAGGCAGGTAACGGGCCCATAAACCACATTGACGCATCGTTATGCGGGCTGGCTTCCAGCATATTGCGTAGCTGTTGCAGAAATTCTGCAGCCTGATGATTATCCATGTCTTCTGCCCGGAATAAGGCATGGTGCGTCCAGGGAGGTAAAAAGACCGACTGGCGCTCCAGCAACGTTTGTTGTGCGAAAGCGAAGTAGCCCTGATGCAGCAGCGTTTGCAGCAGGGGATGATCAGGATGATGGGTTTGCAGTAAAACCTCACCTTGCTTACCGGCACGTCCGGCACGTCCGGCCACCTGGGTATACAGTTGAGCAAAGCGCTCCGCAGCACGGAAATCGGCTGAGAACAAGGCACCGTCTACATCCAGCAGCGACACTAAGGTCACATCCGGGAAATGATGACCTTTTGCCAGCATCTGCGTGCCAACCAGAATACGCGCGCCCCCGCGATGAACGTCGGCGAGGTGCTGTTCAAGAGCGCCTTTTCGGCTGGTGGTATCACGGTCAATGCGTGAGACAGGGACGCCGGGAAAAAGGGTGCCCAGCTGTTGCTCCAGCTGTTCCGTGCCCACACCGACCGGCAGTAAATGTGTTGAACCACATTGCGGGCACTGATGCGGCAGTGGTCGTTGACTGTCACAGTGGTGGCAACGCAACTGGCGGTGATGCTGATGCAGCGTGTAATAACGGTCGCAGCGCTGGCATTCGGCGATCCAGCCGCAATCGTGACAGAGCAGAGCCGGCGAAAAACCGCGGCGGTTCAGAAACAGCAGAACCTGGTTATCGGCTTTCAGGTGCTGACGCATTTTGAAGATCAGGGCGGGTGCCAGGCCACCAGTAAGTTGTGCCCCTTTCAGGTCGATCAACTGCTGCAGTGCCGGTTTAGCATTGCCGGCACGCTTCATCAGATCAAGCTGGCGATATTTACCGTTACGCACGTTATGCAGGGTTTCCAGTGCCGGCGTTGCGGATCCCATGACTACAGGAATGTTTTCTTCATGCGCGCGGAAGACAGCCAGATCCCGTGCCTGATAGCGCCAGCCTTCCTGTTGCTTATAGGAACTGTCGTGCTCTTCATCAATAATGATCACGCCCGGTCGCGCCATGGGAGTAAAGAGCGCGGAACGCGTACCAATAATAATGGCGTTTTCCCCCCGTCGCGCCCGCAGCCACACGGACAGACGCTCGCTGTCATTAAGTCCCGAATGCAGGACATCCACCGGCGCGTCAAAACGTTCACGGAAACGGGCAATGGTTTGTGGCGTCAGGCCAATTTCCGGTACCAGCACCAGTGCCTGTTTCCCCCGCGCCAGCACATTTTCCAGTACGCTGAGATACACCTCGGTTTTACCGGAACCTGTAATTCCTGCCAGCAGCCAGGCGGCATAGTGCTCATCTTCTCCCCGAATGGCGCCCACCGCAGTCGCCTGATCGGTGTTCAGGCGCAGACGCTCACCCTTTACCGCAAACGCGGTTCGCCAGTCATGCATTTGCGGCTGGTGCTCGTGCAATTCGCAAAGCCCTTTCGCGCGCAACGCCTGCATAGCCGCCTCGGTCAGGTCATGTTCACTGACTTCATGACGATAGAGCGGTTGCTGGCGCAGCACCGCCAGACCTTGCTGCTGCCTGGGCGCGCGTTTAAGACTTTCCGGGGACGTCGCGCGGCCCTGTTCCGTGATTTCCCAGCGCCACAGGGGATCATCCTGAGCCGGTTTACCTTGTCTGAGGAGTACCGGAATGGCATGGCTGAGCACCTCACCCAGCGGAGAGTGATAATAGTCGGCTGCCCAGTGAAGAATGCGCCACAGAGAGGACGGAAACAGGGATTCCCTGTCCAGGACGGTAAGCACCTGTTTAAGCTGTGAGGTCGCCAGATCGCTGCTGTCAGAGAACGCCACCACAATGCCGATCATTTTCCGGTTACCAAACGGCACGATCACGCGACCGCCAGTCACCGGCTGCACACCCTCAGGCGGCAGATAGTCAAAAAGGCGGGGAAGGGGAACGGGCAGGGCAACCTGAACAACGGGCATAACTTTCTCTTTCCGGTTCATCTGACAGGGCGATTAGTGTACACGCTGGCGCACAGGACGGATATCTCAGGCGACATTTGCAGCAGCAAACATTAGCCTGTATAATATGCCGCCTTCGGTAGGAAAGACCTTACCGGAGTACACCATTAATGTTCAATCGCGTGTGGTGCTGCGCAGGTTTCGTCCTGGCGCGGAGAGCGACACGGCCTTCTATGAGGTTTCCCATGAAACAAGGTATTCACCCTAAATACGAAGCAGTTACCATCAACTGTACTTGCGGTAACGTGATTCACACTCGCTCTACGCTGACTCACGAACTGAACCTGGACGTTTGTGGTAAGTGCCACCCGTTCTACACCGGTAAGCAGCGTGAAGTTGCCACTGGTGGCCGCGTTGACCGCTTCAACAAGCGTTTCAGCGTGCCAGGCACCAAAAAATAAGAAACGGCATTCGAACATTTGTTCGGCGGCAAGAAAAACCCAGCTCAGGCTGGGTTTTTTTATGTCTGGCTGACTCAGTATTCCCAGGTGTCCGGGTCAATGCCCATCTCGCGCATAATTTTCTTCGCTTCTTCCGGGATTTCGTCGTTACGTTCTTTACGCAAATCGACATCATTTGGTAACGGTTGTCCGGTAAAAGCATGCAAGAAGGCTTCGCACAGGAGCTCACTGTTGGTCGCATGGCGCAGGTTATTCACCTGACGACGTGTCCGTTCGTCAGTCAAAATCTTTAACACGCTCAACGGAATAGAAACCGTGATTTTTTTAACCTGTTCGCTCTTCTTGCCGTGCTCAGCGTACGGGCTGATATATTCGCCGTTCCATTCAGCCATGGGATACCTTAATCAATAAAAGTTAAAAGTTACGAAATCAGCCGATTATGCCTGATTTTCTTCTACCGGACCCCTTCTCTGGCGGGTTTCTTCGTCCAACACAGGAAGAAAATGGGTTGAACGCCAGCATGGGCGCATAATTTTAGCGGTTATTGCGGCCATGCTCAATCTATACGCAAAGACATTTGGATGTCCAGATGTATTGACGTCTAAATGTAAGCTGATATCCTGTGGTCAGTTTATTTCTCACTTCAGGAACAGTTAGCCCTATGACGCGTAAACAGGCAACCATCGCAGTGCGCAGCGGTTTGAATGACGACGAGCAATATGGCTGCGTTGTCCCGCCCATCCACCTTTCCAGCACCTATAACTTCCATGATTTCAATGAGCCGCGAGCCCACGATTATTCTCGTCGTGGTAATCCTACGCGCGACGTTGTGCAACGCGCGCTGGCAGAGCTGGAAGGCGGTGCGGGCGCGGTATTGACTAATACCGGTATGTCCGCCATTCATCTGGTCACAACGGTTTTCCTGAAGCCTGGCGATTTGCTGGTGGCACCGCACGACTGCTATGGCGGCAGCTACCGTCTGTTCGATAGTTTAAGCAAGCGCGGTGCTTATCGGGTGAAGTTTGTCGATCAAGGCGACAGTGCCGCGCTACAGGCTGCGCTGGACGAGAAACCTCAGCTCGTATTAGTAGAAAGCCCCAGTAACCCGCTGCTGCGTGTCGTCGATATCGCGGCCATCTGCGACGCCGCGCGTAAAGTAGGCGCAGTAAGCGTTGTGGACAACACCTTTATGAGTCCGACGCTGCAAAATCCGCTGGCGCTGGGCGCAGATCTGGTTATTCACTCCTGTACCAAATATTTAAACGGGCACTCCGATGTCGTGGCTGGCGCTGTCATTGCCAAAGATCCTCAGGTCGCGACCGATCTGGCGTGGTGGGCGAATAATATTGGCGTGACCGGTTCCGCTTTTGACAGCTACCTGCTGTTACGTGGTATGCGTACGCTGGGTCCGCGTATGGCCGCTGCTCAGCGTAATGCGTTAGAAATTGTTGCTTATCTGAAGCAGCAGCCCCTGGTGAAAAAGTTGTATCATCCTTCTCTGCCAGAAAATGCCGGGCATGAAGTCGCTGCGCGTCAGCAGCGTGGGTTTGGCGCCATGCTCAGTTTCGAACTGGATGGCGATGAAGCGCGCTTGCGTCGTTTCCTGAAAGCGCTTGAACTGTTTACGCTGGCTGAATCACTGGGTGGCGTTGAGAGCTTAATCTCGCATACCGCGACCATGACGCACGCTGGCATGTCTGCAGAAGCCCGTGCCGCAGCAGGTATTTCTGAAACATTGCTCCGTATTTCTGTGGGGATTGAAGACCACGAAGATTTAATTGCCGATTTGGATAATGCATTCCGGATCGCAGCAGAGGATTAACCATGACGATTTCAGCAGGCGCAGGAACGCCAAACAACAGACAGCTCCACAAGTTTGGTGGCAGCAGCCTTGCCGATGCACGCTGCTACCAGCGTGTTGCCAGCATCATGGCGGATTACAGCCAGCCAGGCGACATGATGGTGGTCTCAGCCGCAGGTTCAACGACCAATCAGCTGATTAGCTGGCTGAAACTGAGCCAGAGTGACCGCTTGTCCGCGCATCAGGTGCAGCAGACATTACGTCGTTATCAGAGTGAGCTCATCAGTGCCCTGTTGCCTGCCGAAATCGCCGAACCTTTAATATCGGCCTTTATTCGCGATCTTGAGAAGCTTGCCGGATTACTCGATGGTACCGTTACCGACGCGGTTTATGCGGAAGTCGTGGGCCATGGTGAAGTCTGGTCGGCACGTTTAATGTCCGCTGTGCTGAATCAACACGACCTGCAGGCCTGCTGGCTGGATGCGCGCGATTTTCTGCGTGCAGAACGTGCCGCGCAGCCTCAGGTTGATGAAGGAAAATCCTGGCCGTTGTTACAAACGCTGCTGGCCCAGCATCCCCATAAACGTATCGTGGTGACGGGCTTTATCTGCGCCAACGATGCGGGTGAAACCGTGTTGCTGGGGCGTAATGGCTCTGATTACTCCGCCACACAAATTGGTGCGCTGGCCGGTGTGGGACGCGTCACTATCTGGAGTGATGTGGCGGGTGTTTACAGTGCCGATCCACGTAAAGTTTCTGATGCCTGTCTGCTGCCGCTGTTGCGTCTTGATGAGGCCAGTGAACTGGCGCGTCTCGCCGCACCGGTGCTGCATACCCGCACCTTACAGCCCGTTTCCGGCAGCGACATCGATTTGCAGTTGCGCTGTAGCTATCAGCCAGAACAGGGCTCAACCCGTATTGAGCGCGTCCTCGCTTCCGGAACGGGCGCACGCATTGTGACCAGTCACGATGATGTGTGTCTGGTCGAAATCCAGCTTCCCGGGCAGCACGATTTTACGCTCCTGCGCAAAGAGATCGATCAGTTGCTCACGCGCGCGCAGATGCGCCCACTGGCAATGGGCGTTCATCCTGATCGTCAGCTGCTGCAACTCTGTTACACCTCTGAAGTGGTTAACAGCGCCTTCACATTGTTACAGGACGCAGGCTTACCCGGGCATTTACAGTTACGTGATGGCTTAGCGCTGGTAGCGCTGGTCGGAGCAGGCGTGACTCGTAATCCGTTGCATACGCACCGTTTCTGGCAGCAATTGAAAGATCAGCCGGTTGAGTTTGTTTGTCAGTCGCCAGAACATATCAGCGTGGTGGCGGTCCTGCGCGTGGGGCCGACGCAGCATTTAATTCAGGGCTTACACAGCTCCCTGTTCCGTGCCGAAAAGCGAATTGGCCTGATGCTGTTTGGCAAAGGCAATATCGGCTCACGCTGGCTGGAACTGTTTGCGCGTGAGCAGGAAACCTTGTCAGCACGAACCGGTTTTGAATTTGTGCTCGCGGGTGTGGTCGACAGTCAACGCAGCCTGCTGAACTATGACGGGCTTGATGCCAGCCGCGCGCTGGCCTTCTTTGACGATGAAGCGGAAACACGTGATGAAGAATCGCTGTTTCTGTGGATGCGGGCGCATCCTTACGATGATCTTGTGGTGCTGGACGTCACCGCCAGTAAACCACTGGCACAGCAGTATCTGGATTTTGCCAGTCATGGCTTCCACGTGATTAGCGCCAATAAGATTGCGGGCGCGTCCGACACGCAAACCTGGCGTGAGATTCGCGATGCCTTCGAAAAAACCGGGCGTCACTGGTTATATAACGCCACCGTAGGCGCAGGTTTACCCATCAACCATACGGTGCGGGATCTGCGTGAAAGTGGCGATACCATTCTGTCGATTAGCGGTATTTTCTCTGGCACATTGTCCTGGCTGTTCCTGCAGTTTGACGGGTCGGTGCCCTTTACCGAACTGGTGGATCAGGCATGGCAGCAGGGCTTAACCGAGCCGGATCCGCGAGTTGATCTGTCTGGCGAGGATGTGATGCGTAAGCTGGTCATTTTGGCCCGTGAAGCGGGCTATAACATTGAACCCGATCAGGTACGCGTCGAGTCACTGGTGCCCCAGAACTGTGATGAATCCGTCGACCATTTCTTCGAGAACGGTGACGAACTTAATGAGCAGATGCTGCAACGGTTTGAAGCCGCTCAGGAAATGGGGCTGGTCCTGCGTTACGTGGCACGGTTTGATGCCAATGGCAAAGCACGTGTGGGTGTGGAAGCCGTTCGTCCTGAGCATCCTCTGGCAGCCTTACTGCCCTGCGATAATGTGTTTGCCATCGACAGCCGCTGGTATCGCGATAATCCTCTGGTGATTCGCGGACCTGGCGCGGGTCGTGACGTCACGGCAGGCGCCATACAGTCTGATATCAATCGCCTCGCGCAACTCCTCTAAACAGGTTTCAACACAGGTGCTCTGGCACCTGTTTTTTTGCCCTGTTTCTGCTCGCCGATGTCATAACGTGCGGTAACGTTTGCCTGCCTGTGGCGCCATTTTGACTGGCGCTGAGGGGAGCATCGATCACGTTGAATGTCTGAACGTCTCACTATGTTGGGGGGAAGCGTTGGGTGGTGGTGGCAGGATGCGTTTTTTTGCCGGTCAGCGCTAAACGGACAGATTACTCTTCATTCTTCCCGCCCCGGATCAGCGAAATGGCAGAGAAGCTATGGCATGCCATTGGTCACCTGAGCCTGCTACGAACAGGGTGAATATTCTGTCACGCGAAAGGGTAAAAGACCGGCATTTCTACAATCTGAAAGGTGCGATACCTTTTGCCCCCGCGTCAGTTGGGCGACCTGTAATGGCGATATGAGGATGACGTTAACTGATACGAAACAGGGCGGTATCAACCGCCCTGTTTCTGTGAGCTAACCTGTATTACGCATCCCTGCAGCGACACCGGCAATCGTCACCATCAGCGCCTGTTCGACGCGCGCATCCGGTTCTTCACCACGGGCTTCCTGTGCACGTGAACGGTGAAGCAGCTCTGCCTGGAGTACGTTCAGGGGATCGGTATAAACGTTACGCAGGGCAATCGATTCGGCAATCCACGGCTGGTCCGCCATCAGATGGGAATCGTTGGCGATGGTCAGCACCGCTTTAATATCGGCATCCAGCTGGTCACGCAGCTGTTTACCTAATGGCCATAACGATTTATCAACCAGTCGCTGATCGTAATACTCCGCCAGCCACAGGTCTGCTTTCGAAAACACCATTTCCAGCATACCAAGGCGGGTTGAGAAAAAGGGCCAGTCGCGGCACATGGCCTCAAGCTGATCCTGATGGCCTGCCAGCATCGCCTGCTGCAGGGCGGCGCCCGCGCCCAGCCAGGCGGGTAACATCAGGCGGTTTTGCGTCCAGGCAAAAATCCAGGGAATGGCGCGCAGGGATTCCACACCGCCCGTCGGACGACGCTTCGCCGGACGAGAGCCCAGGGGCAGCTTGCCCAGTTCCTGCTCAGGGGTTGCGGAACGGAAGTAAGGCACAAAATCCTTATTCTCACGCACATAACCCCGGTACATGGCGCAGGAGTCGGCAGAAAGCTGGTTCATGATATTACGCCATTCCGGTTTGGGTTCCGGCGGCGGCATCAGGTTGGCTTCCAGAATCGCGCCGGTATAAAGCGACAGGCTGGCGATAGTGACTTCCGGCAAGCCGTACTTGAAGCGAATCATTTCGCCCTGTTCCGTCACGCGCAGGCCGCCTTTGAGGCTGCCTGGCGGCTGGGACAGCAGTGCGGCATGCGCGGGTGCACCACCGCGGCCGATGGTGCCGCCGCGTCCGTGGAATAGCGTGAGGGAAACGCCCGCCTTTTCGCAGGTTTTAATCAGTGCATCCTGTGCCTGGTATTGTGCCCAGCTGGCGGCCATCACGCCGGCATCTTTCGCCGAGTCGGAATAGCCAATCATGACCATTTGTTTGCCCTGAATAAAACCACGGTACCAGTCGATGTTAAGCAGTTTGCTCATCACATCATTGGCATTGTTCAGGTCATCCAGGGTTTCAAACAGGGGAGCAACCGGCATAGCGAACGGAATGCCAGCCTCTTTCAGTAACAGATGGACGGCAAGGACATCAGACGGCGTTTTCGCCATCGAAATGACATAGGCTGCGATAGAGCCCTGGGGCGCTTCTGCCACTACTTTGCAGGTTTCCAGCACTTCGCGGGTTTCGTCACTCGGTTCCCAACTGCGAGGAAGTAAAGGGCGCTTGGAGTTCAGCTCACGGATAAGAAAAGCCTGCTTGTCGGCTTCCGACCAGCTTTCATAATCGCCCAGGCCCAGATAGCGGGTAATTTCAGCGATAGCTTCAGTGTGACGGGTGCTTTCCTGACGGACGTCGATGCGAACCAGCGGCACGCCAAAGCATTTCACACGGCGCAGCGTATCCAGTAACTGACCGTTGGCAATAATGCCCATGCCGCACTGCTGCAGGGACTGATAGATAGCGAAAAGCGGATCCCACAACTGCACGTTGGAGACCAGCAGGTCTGCCGGGCGGGGCAAGCGCTCGCCTTTCAGGCGGCGCTCCAGGTAAGCCTGGGTAGACATTAGCTGACTGCGCAGACGCTTTAAGATCACGCGATACGGCTCCAGCGCCTCAGGATCGCCACTCAGCTCGGCAACTTCCTGACTGCATTCGGACATCGACAGTTCCGAAATCAACACGCCAATATCGCGCAGAAACAGATCGGTGGCTTTCCAGCGGCTGAGCTGCATAACATGGCGGGTAATGGCGGCGGTGACGTTCGGGTTACCGTCACGGTCTCCGCCCATCCAGGAGGTGAACTGCACCGGCACAAAATCAACCGGTAACTTAATGCCAAACGTCTCTTCTACCTGCTCATTCAGCTCACGCAAAAATGCAGGTACACCTTCCCACAGGCTGTTTTCAACGACGGCAAATCCCCACTTGGCTTCATCAACCGGCGTTGGACGGTATTTACGGATCTCATCCGTATGCCAGGCCTGCGCGACCAGTTGGCGCAGGCGGCGCATAATCTGGTTGCGTTCGTATTCAGAGATATCGCTGTGGTCGAGTTGTTCAAGACAGCTGTTGACCTCGCCCAGTTTGTGAATCAGCGTGCGGCGAGTAATTTCAGTAGGGTGCGCGGTTAAAACCAGTTCCAGGGAAAGTGATTCAATGGCGTTATGAATCGCACTTTCACTGAGATTATTTTGCTTGAGGGTTTCAAATGTTTTTTTCAACAGTTCAGGGTGGTTTGCGCCATCGCCGCTGCGGGAAATCGTTTGATACTGCTCAGCCACGTTAGTGAGGTTGAGGAACTGACTAAAGGCACGCGCCACGGGCAATAACTCGTCATTTGACAGGTTTTGCAGCGTATTCAGCAATTCCTTACGATGAGTGTCATTTCCTGCACGGGATGACTTAGAAAGCTTACGGATGGTTTCCACCTGGCCCAGGATATTCTCTCCCAGCGCATCCTTAATCGTATCCCCGAGCAGTTTGCCGAGCATACTGACATTACTTCGCATTGCGGAATATTGTTCGTTCATGTGACCCTGACACCCTTATCGTCTTGATAAACCTCTATACCCGGCCTTTTCAGGCAGCAGAAAAGCCAGCAACGTCGTCCTCCCGGCTCTGACCGGGGTTCTTCAGTTGCTGCCCGTCGCAAGCTGAATAAAGTGGGATGATTGCCCAGTGGGTATAACATCGTCTTTTATCTAGCCACGTAATCAGGCGTTCGTCAAATGACTTAAAGTGAGGGAAACGTGCAGCTAACTGACGGAAATTCATGGAATTTGATAGCGGCGAAGCGGGATAAGTTATTCTTATTATCAAATCCCACAGATTGGCAGGGCATTTTGCTGTTAATACAGTGAAATGCCCCGTTTGATGATAATTAGTGACAGAAATGCTGCACAACCTGAGCGATTAAGGCGCGCGTAGGCTGAATAAATGCGGTATCGATAAATTCGTCCGGCTGATGCGCCTGGTTGATAGAACCCGGGCCCAGCACCAGCGTTGGACAAAGTTGCTGGATAAACGGGGCTTCAGTGCAATAATTCACCACTTCTGTCGGTGTACCCAGCAGTTTTTCCACCACCTTGACCAGCTCATGGTCAACCGGACATTCATAGCCCGGAATCGGCGGATGCAATTCTTCGATGGTAATCCGTCCCGGCCAGCGTTCGCTCACCGGCGCCAGTGCCTCATTCAGCAGCGCGTCAAGATCGCTCAGCGTCAGCCCCGGCAAAGGGCGGATGTCCATGTGCAATTCGCAGCAGGCGCAGATACGGTTTGCTGCATCACCGCCATGAATATGACCAAAGTTCATTGTGGGATAAGGAATCGCAAAACCATCATGGTTGTAACGGGATTTCAGCGTATTGCGCAGTTGCATGAGTTCGGTAATCGACTCATGCATCAGCTCAATGGCGTTGACGCCGCGAGCCGGATCGCTGGAATGGCCGGATTGACCCTGAATACGAATCGCATTCGAGATATGTCCTTTGTGCGCACGAACAGGTTTCAGTGACGTCGGTTCGCCAATAATGGCGCAGTCAGGGCGAAGCTGTGTGGATGCGGCAAAATATGACGCGCCCGCCATGGTGGTTTCTTCATCAGCGGTGGCCAGAATATAAAGCGGCTTACTCAGGGCTGTCACATCCACATCACGGAGCGTGTCCAGAATAAACGCGAAGAAGCCTTTCATATCGGCGGTACCCAGACCGTACAACTTATTGTCGTGCTCGGTCAGGGTAAAGGGATCGCGAGTCCAGCGACCATCATCAAACGGAACGGTATCGGTGTGCCCGGCAAGCAGCAGACCGCCCGCACCGCTTCCGGTGCGCGCCAGCATATTAAATTTATGCCGCGTGCCCGGCACGGGTTGGACTTCCACGGTAAAACCCAGGTCACGGAACCAGCCAGCC
This sequence comes from Pantoea sp. JZ2, assembly GCF_035191405.1. NCBI lineage: Bacteria > Pseudomonadati > Pseudomonadota > Gammaproteobacteria > Enterobacterales > Erwiniaceae > Pantoea > Pantoea sp. JZ2. The sequence continues at coordinate 198,129 of NZ_CP045247.1, forward strand.
AGTAAATTGATTAAAGTTTCATTGCTCTGATCGAGAGCGGCATCGGTTGCGCTGATAGACGGTGTTGCGATCAACTGGCGGTAGAGTTCGATAAAAGGCGGTAATTTTGTCTTCACTGTTGACGGTCCTTGAGTTAGGATGTATCAATATTCATGCATTAATAGTGAATAAAAATACATTAACGTCGTGTGCATGTGAACCTTAAATCGCTGCAAACGACATCGTGGGCAACGGGGCAAGGCCGCGACCCGGAACGTGTGACTGTAATAAAGGTATACAGCCTGATGTTGAATACGCTGATCGTTGGTGCCAGTGGTTACGCTGGCGTAGAGCTTGCCACCTTCCTTAATCGCCATCCACATATCAACATAACCGCTTTGGCGGTGTCTGCGCAAAGTCCCGATGCGGGTAAGCGCTTGTCCGATCTTCATCCACAGCTGAAAGGCGTGGTGGATCTGCCGCTGCAGCCACTGAGCCGCGCCGACGAATGGGCAGATAAAGTTGATGTGGTGTTTCTGGCGACGGCCCACGAAGTCAGCCACGACCTGGCGCCTGAATTTCTGAAAGCTGGCTGCGTCGTGTTCGATCTGTCCGGCGCTTTCCGCGTCAACGACGGCAAGTTTTACACGCAGTTTTATGGCTTCACGCACCAGCATGGGGACTGGCTGGATAAAGCCGTTTACGGTCTGGCGGAGTTCCAGCAGGAAAAAATCAAAGAAGCACAGCTGATTGCCGTCCCTGGCTGCTATCCCACCGCCTCTCAGTTGGCACTCAAGCCGTTGGTGGATGCCGGTTTACTGAATGAGGCGCAGTGGCCGGTCATCAATGCCACCAGTGGCGTCAGTGGAGCAGGGCGCAAAGCGAATGTTGGTACCAGCTTCTGTGAAGTCAGTCTGCAGCCTTACGGTATTTTTAATCATCGTCATCATCCTGAAATTGTGGCGCACCTGGGCACACCGGTAATTTTTACGCCGCACCTGGGCAGTTTCCCGCGTGGCATCCTGGCCACGATCACCTGCCGTCTTAATGCCGGCGTCAGCCGTGATGATGTCGCTGAGGTCTTTCACAATGCCTACCACGATAAGCCGCTGGTACGCGTTTACGAGCAAGGCGTACCGGCATTGAAAGCCGTGGTCGGTCTGCCTTACTGCGATATTGGCTTTGCCGTACAGGGCGAACACCTGATTGTGGTGGCTGCTGAAGATAACCTGCTTAAAGGGGCAGCCTCTCAGGCAGTACAGTGTCTTAATATTCGTTTCGGTTTCCCTGAAACGCAGTCACTGATTTAACGGACGACTAAACCATGACTAATCCATTAATTATCAAGCTGGGCGGTGTGCTGTTAGACAGCGAAGAAGCACTGGCCCGTTTATTTGACGCGTTGCTGGCCTACCGTTCTGCTCATCAGCGCCCCCTGATTATCGTTCACGGTGGCGGTTGCCTGGTCGATGAACTGATGAAAAAACTGGCGCTGCCGGTGCAAAAGAAGAACGGTTTGCGTGTTACGCCTGCCGATCAGATTGACATCATCACCGGCGCACTGGCTGGTACCGCCAATAAAACGCTGTTGGCCTGGGCGAAAAAATACGGCATTCAGGCCGTCGGTCTGTGCCTGGGCGATGCGGGCCTGGTCAATGTCACCCAGTTAGATGAAGCGCTGGGCCATGTGGGCAACGCAACGCCGGGCAATCCTGCATTAATTAACACGCTGCTGGGTGCAGGTTACATGCCCGTTGTCAGTTCAATCGGCATCACCGACAGCGGTGAGCTTATGAACGTCAATGCCGATCAGGCTGCCACAGCGCTGGCCTCAACGCTGGGTGCTGACTTAGTCTTGTTATCGGACGTCAGCGGCATTCTTGATGGCAAAGGTCAGCGCATCGAAGAAATGACGGCAGATAAAGCAGAACAGCTGATCGCTCAGGGCATCATCACCGATGGCATGATTGTCAAAGTGAACGCTGCGCTGGATGCGGCACGTACGCTGGGCCGTCCGGTCGATATTGCCAGCTGGCGTCATGCCGAGCAGTTACCTACCCTTTTTAACGGCGTGTCCATTGGCACCCGGATTCTCGCTTAACGACTCAGATTCAAGGATTACGAAATGCAAACGCAAAACATCAAAAAAATCGTACTGGCTTACTCCGGTGGTCTGGATACTTCGGCCATTATTCCCTGGCTGAAAGAAACCTATGGCGGCTGTGAAGTGGTCGCGTTCGTGGCGGATATCGGTCAGGAACGTAGCGATCTGGAAGGCGTTGAGAAGAAAGCGCTGCAGTCAGGTGCATCAGAATGTCACGTTGTCGATCTGCGTGAAGAGTTCATCAGTGACTACGTTTATCCGGTGCTGCAGACCGGGGCCCTGTATGAAGGCACGTATCTGCTGGGTACCTCAATGGCGCGTCCTATCATCGCGAAAGCCCAGGTTGAGCTGGCGCTGAAAGTGGGTGCTGATGCGCTGTGCCACGGTGCCACGGGTAAAGGTAATGACCAGGTGCGTTTCGAAACCACTTACACCGCACTGGCGCCGCAGCTGAAAGTGGTTGCGCCATGGCGCGAGTGGGATCTGCGGTCGCGTGAAGCGCTGCTGGATTATCTGAAAGCGCGCAACATCCCTACCACCGCTTCGCTGGAAAAAATCTACAGCCGTGATGAAAACGCCTGGCACATTTCTACCGAAGGCGGCGTGCTGGAAAGCCCGTCTAACGCGCCTAACAAGGATTGCTGGGTCTGGACTGTCGATCCGCTGGAAGCGCCCGATCAGCCAGAAGACGTGACAGTAACCGTTGAAAAAGGCCGCGTGGTGGCGGTGAACGGTGAAAGACTGAGCCCGTTCCAGTGTCTGGAAAAACTGAATGTGCTGGGCGCAAAACATGGCGTGGGCCGTATCGATATCGTTGAAAACCGTCTGGTAGGCATTAAATCACGCGGCTGTTACGAAACCCCTGGCGGCACCATTATGGTTAACGCGCTGCGTGCGGTAGAGCAACTGGTTCTGGATCGCGACAGCTTCAAATGGCGTGAGCAGCTGGGCCATGAAATGTCTTATGTGGTTTACGATGGTCGCTGGTTTGCGCCGCTGCGTAAATCTATCCAGGCGGCGGCAGAGTCGCTGGCGGAAGAGGTTAACGGCGAAGTGGTTCTGCAACTCTACAAAGGTCAGGCCACGGCGACGCAGAAGCGTTCAGCTAACAGCCTGTATTCCGAAGAGTTCGCGACCTTCGGCGAAGACGAAGTTTACGATCATCGTCATGCAGGCGGCTTTATTCGTCTGTTCTCACTCTCTTCACGTATCCGTGCGCTGAACGAGCAGAAAAAGTAATCGCAGGCGGGGATCGCCTCGCCTCTCAGTATGGCATCAGGGGCGGCTTTCAGGCCGCCCCTGGTTTAACGACTTGAAGGAGATTCACATGGCACTTTGGGGTGGACGCTTTACCCAGGCAGCAGATCAACGTTTCAAACAGTTCAACGACTCGCTGCGTTTTGATTACCGCCTGGCAGAGCAGGACATCATTGGCTCAGTGGCCTGGTCCAAAGCGCTGGTGACGGTAAATGTCCTGAGCAGTGATGAGCAGCAACAGCTTGAAGCCGCACTGAACGCACTGCTGGAGGAGGTTCGTGCCAATCCTGAGCAAATCCTGCAAAGCGATGCCGAAGATATTCACAGCTGGGTTGAAGGCCAGTTGATTGAGAAAGTCGGTGCGCTGGGCAAAAAACTGCACACCGGCCGTAGCCGCAATGATCAGGTGGCGACCGACCTGAAACTCTGGTGTAAAGAGCAGGTTGCCGCACTGCTGGATGCCACACGTGAGCTGCAGCAGGCGCTGGTGGCGACTGCCGAAGTCAATCAGGACGCGGTGATGCCGGGCTATACACATTTACAGCGTGCACAGCCGGTGACGTTTGCACACTGGTGCCTCGCTTACGTTGAAATGCTGGCGCGCGATGAAAGCCGTTTGCAGGATACGTTAAAGCGTCTTGATGTCAGCCCGTTAGGTTGTGGTGCACTGGCCGGAACGGCTTACGCTATTGACCGTGAGCAACTGGCAGGCTGGTTAGGCTTTGCGTCTGCAACGCGTAACAGCCTGGATACCGTATCCGACCGTGATCATGTGCTGGAGCTGCTTTCCGATGCGTCAATCGGCATGGTGCACCTTTCACGTTTTGCGGAAGACATGATTTTCTTCAATACCGGCGAAGCCGGCTTTATCGAACTCTCGGATAAAGTCACCTCAGGTTCGTCCCTGATGCCACAAAAGAAAAATCCGGATGCACTGGAGCTGATCCGTGGAAAATGCGGGCGGGTTCAGGGCGCGTTAACCGGCATGATGATGACGCTGAAAGGCCTGCCGCTTGCCTATAACAAAGACATGCAGGAAGACAAAGAAGGGCTGTTTGATGCGCTGGATACCTGGCTGGACTGCCTGCATATGTCCGTGCTGGTGCTGGAAGGTTTGCAGGTAAAACGTCCTCGCTGCCAGGAAGCGGCCGAACAGGGTTACGCAAACTCAACGGAACTGGCCGATTATCTCGTGGCAAAAGGCGTTCCCTTCCGTGAAGCGCACCATATCGTGGGAGAAACGGTCGTTGCAGCGATCGCGCAAGGTGTGGCACTGGAAGCCTTGTCGTTATCTCAGCTTAAGCAGTTCAGTGCTGTTATCGAAGACGATGTCTATCCGGTGCTGGCCCTGTCATCCTGCCTGGATAAGCGCAATGCGCAGGGAGGCGTTTCACCGTCTCAGGTTGCCCGTGCCATTGCGGATGCCAAAGCGCGCTTAGCCTGAGTCGCAGATAAAAAAAGAGCGGGCATACCATGCCCGCCAACCTCTAGCTTCAGAAACTACTTTTATTTTAGGCACATCATCAGACCATCGGTGCTCCCGACCGATGTTCAGATTCGTTACGCTTGTCGTCTGGCCTTCGCCTGTTCAGTTTTTTGTTTTATCAGCGTTGCCAGAAGATTTGCGTCAGCTAAAAACAGCGGATAACGCTGTCTTTATGATTCAGAAAACATTTCCCTGGGTGGCGATGAGTCTGAATTTGATGTGGGCATTATTCCCATCCGCTCTTGATAGGGCCAATCGTTGGTTGCTATTCTATCTATCGCCACGAGCTATCGTGGAATGGAGGGTAATAATGAATATCCGTGATCTTGAATATCTGGTTTCGCTTGCTGAACATCGTCACTTCCGACGTGCGGCGGATGCCTGTCATGTCAGTCAGCCGACCTTAAGCGGGCAGATTCGCAAATTAGAAGATGAGTTAGGTGTCATGCTGCTGGAACGTACCAGCCGCAAAGTACTGTTTACGCAGGCCGGTTTGCTGCTGGTCGACCAGGCGCGTACTGTCCTTCGTGAAGTCAAAGTGCTGAAAGAGATGGCCAGTCAGCAGGGCGAAGCGATGTCAGGACCACTGCATATTGGGCTGATTCCCACCACCGGTCCGTATTTACTGCCGCAAATTATTCCTATGCTGCATCAGACTTTTCCAAAGCTGGAAATGTACCTGCATGAAGCACAGACCCAGCAATTGCTGGCTCAGCTCGACAGCGGCAAACTGGACTGCGCGATTCTGGCGCTGGTCAAAGAAAGCGAAGCCTTTATTGAAGTCCCGCTGTTCGATGAACCGATGAAGCTGGCGGTTTATGAGGATCATCCGTGGCGCGAACGCGATCGTGTGCCCATGTCCGATCTGGCTGGTGAAAAACTGCTGATGCTGGAAGACGGCCACTGCCTGCGCGATCAGGCCATGGGTTTTTGTTTTGAAGCGGGTGCAGACGAAGATACCCATTTCCGTGCGACAAGCCTGGAAACGTTGCGCAATATGGTCGCGGCAGGAAGCGGTATTACGTTACTGCCTGCTCTGGCTGTCCCGCCACAGCGTGTGCGTGATGGGGTTTGTTATCTGCCCTGTTATAAGCCGGTACCACAGCGTACGATTGCGCTGGTTTACCGTCCCGGCTCACCTCTGCGCAGCCGTTATGAACAACTGGCAGAGGCAATCCGCACACATATGCAAGGCTATTTCGATACCACGCTAAAACAGGCGGTTTAAACCGTTTAGCGCGGCGACGCGATACGCTTCTGCCATGGTGGGGTAGTTAAAGGTGGTATTCACAAAGTACTCAATTGTGTTGCCACCATTTTTTTGCTCCATGATCGCCTGACCGATATGGATAATCTCCGCAGCACGTTCCCCAAAGCAGTGAATGCCCAGAATCTCTTTGGTTTCACGGTGGAACAGGATCTTCAGACTACCGACGTTCATCCCCACAATCTGCGCACGCGCCAGATGTTTAAACTGCGCACGTCCCACTTCGTAAGGCACTTTCATCGCCGTGAGCTGCTGTTCGGTTTTGCCTACAGAGCTGATTTCCGGAATGGTATAAATCCCGGTCGGAATGTCTTCGATCAGGTGCGCTGAGGCTTCGCCTTTAATGATGGCCTGTGCGGCAATACGGCCCTGATCGTAAGCAGCGGAGGCCAGGCTGGGGTAACCAATGACGTCGCCCACTGCATAAATGTGCGGCTGCGCTGTCTGATACATGCTGTTCACTTTCAACAGCCCACGGCCATCCGCTTCCAGACCGACATTTTCCAGCGACAGTGAATCGGTGTTACCTGTACGGCCGTTCGCATACAGCAGGCAGTCCGCTTTGACTTTCTTGCCGGATTTCAGGTGCATGATAACGCCGTCATCCACGCCTTCAATCTTCTCAAACTCTTCGTTGTGACGAATCACCACGCCGCTGTTCCAGAAGTGATAAGACAGCGAGTCAGACATCTCCTGATCAAGGAACGCCAGCAGGCGGTCACGGGTGTTGATCAGGTCAACCTTGACATTGAGCCCACGGAAAATGGAAGCATATTCACAGCCAATCACGCCCGCGCCATAAATGATGACGTGGCCGGGTTCATGATGCAGGTTGAGAATAGAATCGGAATCGTAAATACGTGGATGGGTAAAGTCGACATCATGCGGATGATAAGGGCGCGAACCACAGGCAATAATAAATTTCCCGGCGGTCAGCTGTTCGCGCGTGCCATCATGATGTTCCACTTCAACCGTGTTGGCATCCACGAAATGCGCATCGCCCTGAAACAGCTCACAGCGATTGCGCTCGTAAAAACCCTGACGCATTGCGGTTTGTTGGCTGATCACGCTTTCCGTGTGATTGAGAATATCGGCAAACGATGAGCGGAGAAGGCGGGTATGGTCACTGTAGAGGGGATTCTGGTTGAACTCGATGATGCGGCTCACAGCATGACGAAGGGCTTTCGAGGGGATCGTACCCCAGTGTGTACAGCCGCCGCCTATGTTGTGATAGCGTTCGATAACCGCGATTCGGGCGCCTTGCTTCACCAGCCCCATCGCCGCACCTTCACCGCCTGGTCCTGATCCAATCACAATGACATCGTAATCGTAAGACTTTTGCATACCGGTACGTCCTATTATTTATACATTTTTACAACGAGATTCTAACATCTCGCCGCGCACTTCTGAATTCTAACAGCGATTTTCATCACGTTTTGGCTTTCAGTGAGGTTTAACACGTCGTCACAAAGTTTGCCGGACTGTACGCTGAATATTTTGTTATAGTGCTGTTTCAGAACCTCACAAGGCAGAGAGAATGGGCGTCAGAGCGCAACAAAAAGAACGTACACGACGTACACTGATTGAAGCTGCCTTCAGTCAGCTCAGCGCCGAACGCAGTTTTGCCAGTCTGAGTTTACGTGAGGTTGCCCGCGAGGCGGGCATCGCGCCAACCTCTTTTTATCGGCACTTTAAAGATGTCGATGAGCTGGGTTTAACCATGGTGGATGAAAGCGGGCTGATGCTGCGGCAGTTGATGCGACAGGCACGTCAACGTATTGCGAAAGGCGGCAGCATCATTAAAACCTCTATCGCCACCTTTATGGAGTTCATCGAAAATAACCCCAATGCGTTTCGGCTGCTGTTACGCGAACGTTCGGGGACGTCTGCGGCTTTCCGTGCGGCGGTTGCGCGTGAAATCCAACATTTTATTGCTGAACTGGCTGATTATCTTGAGGTCGAAAACCGCATGCCGCGCAGCTTCACCGAAGCGCAGGCTGAAGCGATGGTGACCATTGTCTTCAGTGCCGGTGCCGAGGCGCTGGATATTGATATAGCGCAGCGTCGTAAGCTGGAAGATCGTCTGGTATTGCAGTTACGTATGATCGCGAAGGGCGCGTATTACTGGTATCGCCGGGAACAAGAACGCCTGGCGGTAACCCTGGAGAAACCTGAAGAGCTATGAATAAGGACCCTGCCATGACCCACCCAAGCTCCCGTGATAAAGGCACGATGTTACTGGCTTTTATTACCGGCCTTGCTATGAACGGCTCGTTCTCTGTGCTGTTTAGTGCTTTCGTTCCTTTTTCTATTTTCCCGTTGATTGCGTTGGGGCTGGCGGCATGGTGCCTGCATCAACGCTACCTGAATAAAAGTATGCCCGATGGGGTTCCGGGGCTGGCTGCGGCCTTCTTCCTGCTGGGAATCCTGGTGTACAGCGCATTAGTGCGTGCCGAATATCCGGATATCGGATCTAACTTTATCCCCACGATTCTTATGGTCGGGCTGGTGTTCTGGATTGCCCTGCGTTACAAGCGCAATCGCAACCGGTAATCACAAAAACGGGAACCCCTGGGTTCCCGTTTTTTTACGCTTTGCGCGTCAGTAGCACACCGCATTCCATATGATGGGTATACGGGAACTGGTCAAACAGGGCCAGTCGCGTGACATCATGGGTTTGCGCCAGCTCCAGCAGATTGTCACACAGGGTTTGCGGGTTGCAGGAGATATACAGGATCGTGCGATAAGCCTGCACCATCCTGACGGTTTCCTCATCCAGCCCACTGCGCGGCGGATCCACAAAGATCGTCTCGCAGTCATAACTCTTCAGGTCGATCCCCTCCAGCCGGTTAAAGCTGCGCACGCCGTTCATTGCCTGGGTAAACTCTTCGGCCGCCATGCGAATAATCTGGACATTATCAATCTGGTTGGCGGCAATATTGTACTGGGCCGACGCGACAGATGGCTTGGCAATTTCCGTGGCCAGCACGCGGCGGAAATTTCTGGCCAGCGCCAGCGAGAAGTTGCCATTACCACAGTAGAGTTCCAGTAAATCGCCACGGGAACCCGTTGTCACATCCAGCGCCCATTCCAGCATATGAATGTTCATCGCCGCGTTGGGTTGCGTGAAGCTGTTCTCCACCTGTCGATAAATCATCTCTTTACCGGCGACCGGCAAACGCTCTTCCACGTAATCCCGATCAAGGCAAATTTTGGTCTTAGTGGCGCGACCAATCAGCTGCACATCGACGCCTTCCGCCCGCAACTGATCGCGTAACGTTGTGGCGGCCTGCTGCCATTCCTCATCCAGCTTGCGGTGATAGAGCAGAGAGATGACGATTTGGTTGCTTAGCGTCGACAGATAATCAAGCTGGAACAGCTTATGGCGCAGGATGCGATTATCGCGAATGGCCGCCATCATTTTCGGCATCATCTGGTTAATCAGGGCACTGGCCGCCGGGAACTGGTCAACGCGAATGCGCTGTTTCGTCTCCTGATCGAAAATGATGTGATAAATGTCGTCGCCATCATGCCAGATGCGGAATTCTGCACGCATGCGATAGTGGCTGACCGGTGAACGGAACACCTCCACGGCGGGGGCAGCGAAAGGCGTCATCATCGTTTCTAACCGACTGACTTTTTCCGCCAGCTGCGCGTCATACTGTTCAACAGGGAGATGTTCGGGTGTCATGTTTAATCCTGGTTAATAGCCTGCTTGCCGGGCGATTGTAGGGATTCACCTGCTGATGTCCAGTCCTGCGCGCGCGAGCAGAGCGTCGGGGTGTGCAGATCTGGACTTGCCCGTGCGCGCTTCGTAGACTGCGGGCACCGGCCTCAACCTTGAGTTAACAGGGAATCCAGTGTGAATCTGGAGCTGACGCGCAGCGGTAAGGAATGTCAGGGTGATTGCGATTGCAGACACTGTCCTGCGGGATGGGAAGTCATCACCTGCTATGATTCCCAGCCCGAAGACCTGCCGGTGTGACGTCGCCACGCGTACAGTCATCGCGTGCTATCGACTGTATGCCTGCGGCCTTTTTCTTTTGGATGCGATAAAAATGAGTAAAACAACAACCCCGCTGTTTGCCTTCAGTGCAACGGCGATTTTCCTCTGGGCGCAAAATGGCTTTGCACAGAGAAGTGATGATGCGCTCATCGTGACGGCTAATCGTTTTCAACAGCCGGTTTCGTCGGTGCTGGCTTCAACCTCGGTGGTGACACGGGATGAGATTGAACTGTGGCAGGCAAAAAATCTGGTAGACGTGCTTCGTCGCCTGCCCGGCGTGGATATTGCGCAGAACGGTGGGATTGGGCAAAGCGCGTCAATGTTTGTGCGAGGCGCTGAAGCGCGCCAGACGTTGATTCTTGTGGATGGCGTGCCCTTTGCCAGACCGGGCATCACCGGTGCAGCGGACTTCAATCTGATTCCGATCTCCCTTATACAACGCGTTGAATTCATTCGCGGGCCGCGCTCCTCCGTCTATGGCGCTGATGCCATTGGCGGAGTGGTAAACGTGATTACTCAAAATCCACAAAATCACAATGTGCTTTCTGCAGGCATGGGGTCAAAGGGATATCAGGAATACAGCGGGGGCGTAAACCAGAATGTGACCGACCAAACCCGCCTTACCGTCGCCGGTTCTTATCAGGCAACCAATGGCTATAACATCCAGCCTGATTCGACGTCTCCAGCCGATCGCGATCGTGATGGCTGGCGCAACAAAGCGTTCTGGGCAGGGGTTGAGCATAAGTTCAATGACATGTTTTCTGGTTTCTTTCGTGGTTATGGTTATGCGGCGAATACTGACTACGATGCTGGCTTCCCGGGCGGATCGGATGAGCAGCAGATTTATAACCACGCCTTTGATACCGGCCTGCGCTTTACTAAAGGTGATTATTCTTCTCAACTGGTCGCCAGCTACCAAAAGTACAAAATATATAATTATGTTGGCGCTGAGGGACGTTACGCAGACTCCAATACGCTGGATGATATGGATCAGCGCAACCTTCAATGGGGGAACGCCTTCGCAGTCGGTTATGGCACGGTGAGTACCGGGATTGACTGGCAGCGGCAAGCGTTGAGCTCAGTAGGCCAACTCTTTTCTGGCCAGCCCAGAGAAACGGACCGCTATAAGCAGGATAATACCGGGGCATATCTGACGACGCAGCAGCAATTGGGCACTGTTACGCTTGAAGGTGCTGTCCGGGGGGACGATAACCAGGATTATGGTCGTCATGGTACCTGGCAAACGGCGGCTGGATGGGAGTTTGTGCCGGGTTATAAGGCATCGCTCTCCTATGGCACCGGTTTCCAGGCACCGACGCTGGGGCAGCTTTATGGCCAAAAGCATTTTGGCATTAGCGCCAATCCCGATTTGCAGCCTGAGAAATCAAAACAATGGGAAGCTGCGCTCGAAGGGTTAAGTGGCCCCGTTAACTGGCGGCTGGCGGCCTACCGTAATCACGTCACGAACCTGATTGACTATGCGTCCGATCCGGTGACATTCCAGGGCGGCTATTTCAATCAGAAAGCGGTGACAATGAAAGGTATTGAAGCCACCGCAGACTTCGATACGTCTTTCCTGCATCATCAAATCACCTTAGGCTATCTTGATGCCCGACGGGATTCGGATGATGAAGTCCTGGCTCGCCGGTCTCATCAACAGATGAAATATCAGTTGGGTGTAATGGTTTATGAGGCTGATATAGATGTTATTTACCAGTATTTTGGCAAGCGTTATGACAATAACACGAGCCAGTACACGAGTGAGCAGCGCCGTTTGCCGGCCTACAGCACCGTTGATCTCGCCGTATCGTATCCTGTCACATCACATCTGACCGTTCGTGGTAGAATTGCCAACCTGTTCGATAAAGATTACGAGACAGCGTATGGCTACCAGACTCCAGGAAGAGAGTATTACCTCAACGGAAGCTACAGCTTCTGACCTGCGCCCGACTGTGCTGGTGTTTGATTCCGGCGTAGGCGGGCTTTCTGTCTATGATGAGGTTCGGCAACTCCTGCCGGACCTGCATTATCTTTATGCGTTCGATAACGCTGGTTTTCCTTATGGTGAGAAAACCGAGACCTTTATTGTCGAGCGTGTTGTTGCGATGGTTGATGCCATTACTCGCCGTCATCCCATTTCTCTCGTCATTATTGCCTGTAATACCGCCAGCACCGTGACTTTGCCTGCATTACGTGAGCGATTTGCCTTTCCGGTTGTCGGCGTTGTACCGGCAATCAAACCGGCTGCACGCCTTACACGTAACGGTGTGGTCGGGCTGCTGGCGACGCGCGCAACGGTCCGGCGTTCGTACACGCATGATCTGGTGTCGCAGTTTGCTAAAACCTGCAAGATTGAAATGCTGGGCTCAGCCGAGCTGGTGGAGTTAGCCGAAGCCAAGCTTCATGGCGATAAGGTTTCACTGGATGATGTCAGGCGCATTGTGCAACCCTGGTTACGTATGACGGAGCCACCGGATACTGTCGTATTAGGCTGCACGCACTTTCCTTTACTTCGCGATGAGCTTCAGCATGTCCTGCCTGAAGGTACGCGTTTGATTGACTCCGGTGCCGCAATAGCCAGACGTACTGCCTGGCTACTGGACAATGAAGCACCCGAAGTCCGCTCGCCGGATCAAAACATGGCGTTTTGCACTGAGCTGGATGAAGAGGCGGCGCAATTATCGTCGGTTTTACAGCGTTATGGCTTCCCGTTGCTTGAAAAACTGGCGCTTTAGCGGGTTTTCGCTGAAAAAAACAGCACTCGGAAAATTAATTGAAATTAGCCCTTGTCAGCTTCGAAGAACTCCCTATAATGCGCCTCCACTGACACGGCACAACGGAATACGAAGCGCCGGGTTGAGTAAGGTTCAGAATCATTCGAGCCGATGAGTTTAGCAAAAATAAGTGCTTGACTCATAAAGCGGAAAGCGTAATATATGCAGCCCGCGCCACAGAGAAGTGTGGCACTGCTCTTTAACAATTTATCAGACAATCTGTGTGGGCACTCGCAGGATTGATATCCGCGTCTCCGGACGCAAAAAAATATCAAGTCTTAAGAGTGAACACGTATTGAAATTCATTACGACGTTTTCCTTGAGCATCGCTGCACTGGTTGCAGCAAATCAAACTTTAAATTGAAGAGTTTGATCATGGCTCAGATTGAACGCTGGCGGCAGGCCTAACACATGCAAGTCGGACGGTAGCACAGAGGAGCTTGCTCCTCGGGTGACGAGTGGCGGACGGGTGAGTAATGTCTGGGAAACTGCCCGATGGAGGGGGATAACTACTGGAAACGGTAGCTAATACCGCATAACGTCGCAAGACCAAAGTGGGGGACCTTCGGGCCTCACGCCATCGGATGTGCCCAGATGGGATTAGCTTGTAGGCGGGGTAACGGCCCACCTAGGCGACGATCCCTAGCTGGTCTGAGAGGATGACCAGCCACACTGGAACTGAGACACGGTCCAGACTCCTACGGGAGGCAGCAGTGGGGAATATTGCACAATGGGCGCAAGCCTGATGCAGCCATGCCGCGTGTATGAAGAAGGCCTTCGGGTTGTAAAGTACTTTCAGCGGGGAGGAAGGTGGTGAGGTTAATAACCTCATCAATTGACGTTACCCGCAGAAGAAGCACCGGCTAACTCCGTGCCAGCAGCCGCGGTAATACGGAGGGTGCAAGCGTTAATCGGAATTACTGGGCGTAAAGCGCACGCAGGCGGTCTGTTAAGTCAGATGTGAAATCCCCGGGCTTAACCTGGGAACTGCATTTGAAACTGGCAGGCTTGAGTCTCGTAGAGGGGGGTAGAATTCCAGGTGTAGCGGTGAAATGCGTAGAGATCTGGAGGAATACCGGTGGCGAAGGCGGCCCCCTGGACGAAGACTGACGCTCAGGTGCGAAAGCGTGGGGAGCAAACAGGATTAGATACCCTGGTAGTCCACGCCGTAAACGATGTCGACTTGGAGGTTGTTCCCTTGAGGAGTGGCTTCCGGAGCTAACGCGTTAAGTCGACCGCCTGGGGAGTACGGCCGCAAGGTTAAAACTCAAATGAATTGACGGGGGCCCGCACAAGCGGTGGAGCATGTGGTTTAATTCGATGCAACGCGAAGAACCTTACCTACTCTTGACATCCAGCGAACTTTCCAGAGATGGATTGGTGCCTTCGGGAACGCTGAGACAGGTGCTGCATGGCTGTCGTCAGCTCGTGTTGTGAAATGTTGGGTTAAGTCCCGCAACGAGCGCAACCCTTATCCTTTGTTGCCAGCGATTCGGTCGGGAACTCAAAGGAGACTGCCGGTGATAAACCGGAGGAAGGTGGGGATGACGTCAAGTCATCATGGCCCTTACGAGTAGGGCTACACACGTGCTACAATGGCGCATACAAAGAGAAGCGACCTCGCGAGAGCAAGCGGACCTCATAAAGTGCGTCGTAGTCCGGATCGGAGTCTGCAACTCGACTCCGTGAAGTCGGAATCGCTAGTAATCGTGGATCAGAATGCCACGGTGAATACGTTCCCGGGCCTTGTACACACCGCCCGTCACACCATGGGAGTGGGTTGCAAAAGAAGTAGGTAGCTTAACCCTCGGGAGGGCGCTTACCACTTTGTGATTCATGACTGGGGTGAAGTCGTAACAAGGTAACCGTAGGGGAACCTGCGGTTGGATCACCTCCTTACCTGAAGATACCTTCGTGCGAAGTGCTCACACAGATTGTCTGATAGAAAGTCACGAGCAGAAAAACCTCTACAGGCTTGTAGCTCAGGTGGTTAGAGCGCACCCCTGATAAGGGTGAGGTCGGTGGTTCAAGTCCACTCAGGCCTACCAACTTCGCACTCATGCTGCGTTATGTCTCCGGCTCGCATAGTTCACTATGCTTCGCGGACACACGCCTTGCCTGAGCACGAAGTGCATTTCTCATGAAGTGCACGCAGTTGAGTGGTGGTAGTGGTCTCTGCAGTAACTGTATGGGGCTATAGCTCAGCTGGGAGAGCGCCTGCCTTGCACGCAGGAGGTCAGCGGTTCGATCCCGCTTAGCTCCACCATACTTGCTGTTTTTTTTCTGACAATACTTCAGAGCGTACCGGCGACGGTGTGCTGCGAAGTATTATGCTCTTTAACAATCCGGAACAAGCTGAAAATTTGAAACGACGCACGTCGTGTTCCTCCGTAATAAGGAACACAGCACGATGCGTTCGGGTCTCTCAAAAGCTCATAACACGCAAGCGCAAAACGCCTGTGGGTTGTGAGGTTAAGCGACCAAGCGTACACGGTGGATGCCCTGGCAGTCAGAGGCGATGAAGGGCGTGCTAATCTGCGATAAGCGCCGGTAAGGTGATATGAACCGCTATAACCGGCGATACCCGAATGGGGAAACCCAGTGTGACTCGTCACACTATCATGCAGTGAATCCATAGCGGCATGAGGCGAACCGGGGGAACTGAAACATCTAAGTACCCCGAGGAAAAGAAATCAACCGAGATTCCCCCAGTAGCGGCGAGCGAACGGGGAGGAGCCCAGAACCTGCATCAGCTTGTGCATCAGTGGAAGCGTCTGGAAAGTCGCAGGGTACAGGGTGATACTCCCGTACACAAAGGTGCACAGGTTGTGAGTTCGATGAGTAAGGCGGGACACGTGGTATCCTGTCTGAATATGGGGGGACCATCCTCCAAGGCTAAATACTCCTGACTGACCGATAGTGAACCAGTACCGTGAGGGAAAGGCGAAAAGAACCCCGGCGAGGGGAGTGAAACAGAACCTGAAACCGTGTACGTACAAGCAGTGGGAGCACCTTCGTGGTGTGACTGCGTACCTTTTGTATAATGGGTCAGCGACTTATATTCTGTAGCAAGGTTAACCGTATAGGGGAGCCGCAGGGAAACCGAGTCTTAACTGGGCGTTAAGTTGCAGGGTATAGACCCGAAACCCGGTGATCTAGCCATGGGCAGGTTGAAGGTTGGGTAACACTAACTGGAGGACCGAACCGACTAATGTTGAAAAATTAGCGGATGACCTGTGGCTGGGGGTGAAAGGCCAATCAAACCGGGAGATAGCTGGTTCTCCCCGAAAGCTATTTAGGTAGCGCCTCGTGAACTCATCTCCGGGGGTAGAGCACTGTTTCGGCTAGGGGGCCATCCCGGCTTACCAACCCGATGCAAACTGCGAATACCGGAGAATGTTATCACGGGAGACACACGGCGGGTGCTAACGTCCGTCGTGAAGAGGGAAACAACCCAGACCGCCAGCTAAGGTCCCAAAGTCATGGTTAAGTGGGAAACGATGTGGGAAGGCACAGACAGCCAGGATGTTGGCTTAGAAGCAGCCATCATTTAAAGAAAGCGTAATAGCTCACTGGTCGAGTCGGCCTGCGCGGAAGATGTAACGGGGCTAAACCATGCACCGAAGCTGCGGCAGCGACGCGTAAGCGTTGCTGGGTAGGGGAGCGTTCTGTAAGCCGTTGAAGGTGTGCTGTGAGGCATGCTGGAGGTATCAGAAGTGCGAATGCTGACATAAGTAACGATAAACAAGGTGAAAAACCTTGTCGCCGGAAGACCAAGGGTTCCTGTTCAACGTTAATCGGAGCAGGGTGAGTCGACCCCTAAGGCGAGGCCGAAAGGCGTAGTCGATGGGAAACAGGTTAATATTCCTGTACTTGGTGTTACTGCGAAGGGGGGACGGAGAAGGCTATATCGGCCGGGCGACGGTTGTCCCGGTTTAAGCGTGTAGGTGTGTGCGCCAGGCAAATCCGGTGCACTTTACACTGAGGCGTGACGACGAGGCACTACGGTGCTGAAGTGATAAATGCCCTGCTTCCAGGAAAAGCCTCTAAGCATCAGGTAACACGAAATCGTACCCCAAACCGACACAGGTGGTCAGGTAGAGAATACCCAGGCGCTTGAGAGAACTCGGGTGAAGGAACTAGGCAAAATGGTGCCGTAACTTCGGGAGAAGGCACGCTGGCGCGTAGGTGAGGGGACTTGCTCCCGGAGCCGAGGCCAGTCGAAGATACCAGCTGGCTGCAACTGTTTATTAAAAACACAGCACTGTGCAAACACGAAAGTGGACGTATACGGTGTGACGCCTGCCCGGTGCCGGAAGGTTAATTGATGGGGTTATCCGTAAGGAGAAGCTCTTGATCGAAGCCCCGGTAAACGGCGGCCGTAACTATAACGGTCCTAAGGTAGCGAAATTCCTTGTCGGGTAAGTTCCGACCTGCACGAATGGCGTAATGATGGCCAGGCTGTCTCCACCCGAGACTCAGTGAAATTGAAATCGCTGTGAAGATGCAGTGTACCCGCGGCAAGACGGAAAGACCCCGTGAACCTTTACTACAGCTTGACACTGAACACTGAGCCTTGATGTGTAGGATAGGTGGGAGGCTTTGAAGCGTGGACGCCAGTCTGCGTGGAGCCGTCCTTGAAATACCACCCTTTAATGTTTGGTGTTCTAACGTGGGCCCGTGATCCGGGCTGCGGACAGTGTCTGGTGGGTAGTTTGACTGGGGCGGTCTCCTCCCAAAGCGTAACGGAGGAGCACGAAGGTTGGCTAATCCTGGTCGGACATCAGGAGGTTAGTGCAATGGCATAAGCCAGCTTGACTGCGAGAGTGACGGCTCGAGCAGGTGCGAAAGCAGGTCATAGTGATCCGGTGGTTCTGAATGGAAGGGCCATCGCTCAACGGATAAAAGGTACTCCGGGGATAACAGGCTGATACCGCCCAAGAGTTCATATCGACGGCGGTGTTTGGCACCTCGATGTCGGCTCATCACATCCTGGGGCTGAAGTAGGTCCCAAGGGTACGGCTGTTCGCCGTTTAAAGTGGTACGCGAGCTGGGTTTAGAACGTCGTGAGACAGTTCGGTCCCTATCTGCCGTGGGCGCTGGAGAATTGAGGGGGGTTGCTCCTAGTACGAGAGGACCGGAGTGAACGCACCGCTGGTGTCCGGGTTGTCACGCCAGTGGCACTGCCCGGTAGCTAAGTGCGGAAAAGATAAGTGCTGAAAGCATCTAAGCACGAAACTTGCCCCGAGATGAGTTCTCCCTGAGGCTCCGAGCCTCCTGAAGGGACGTTGAAGACGACGACGTTGATAGGCCGGGTGTGTAAGCGCAGCGATGCGTTGAGCTTACCGGTACTAATGACCCGTGAGGCTTAACCTTACAACGCCAGAGGCGTTTTGGTTGAGAGACAGAAAGAATTTTCAGCCTTGTTTACCGGATAACGCCGTGCGGCCCGAGAGGGCGGTGCGGCAGACAGAATCTGCCTGGCGGCTGTAGCGCGGTGGTCCCACCTGACCCCATGCCGAACTCAGAAGTGAAACGCCGTAGCGCCGATGGTAGTGTGGGGTCTCCCCATGCGAGAGTAGGGAACTGCCAGGCATTAAATTAAAAAACCTGTACGTAACTTCGGGCAGTTCGCTACTCAACAGAGAGTAGGACAAAAGCGAACGCTTTTGAACGCTGCAACGCAGCGGCCCGAAGGGTGAATCACAGCGTGATTCATAAACTGCCAGGCATCAATTTAAGACCAGCACGCTGGTCATGACCTTACCGGTGACGCGGAAGGGCGAAACACCTGACAGCAGAACGTTTTTCTGCGATCAGTACAGAATCGGTGGAGCGGTAGTTCAGTTGGTTAGAATACCTGCCTGTCACGCAGGGGGTCGCGGGTTCGAGCCCCGTCCGTTCCGCCACCCTTTTTAGGGGCGTAGTTCAATTGGTAGAGCACCGGTCTCCAAAACCGGGTGTTGGGGGTTCGAGTCCCTCCGCCCCTGCCAGAAAAAGAAAAATCCTTTGCGTATGCGAAGGATTTTTTTTGCCTTAAGAAAAGCAAAACAGAAAACCAGCCAGCAAAGACTGGCTTAATCCTCGCTTTCTTCCCTCTCTTTAATTCGGCACGACTGGAAACTTCAGCAACTGACGGATATACGTCTGCTGATCACTGTTTTGCAGCCATACCGCATACAAAGGCCGCACCGCCACAGACGTATCGGGCATCACTATCAGGTCGCTGTACAAGCTTTGCCAGAACTCGGGCAGAAACGCGCAGGCTCCTGTCGTGTGCAACAATTCACGCGTCACCTGTGCTGATGTCGTTGTTAATACCGGAAC
Organism: Pantoea sp. JZ2; assembly: GCF_035191405.1. NCBI lineage: Bacteria > Pseudomonadati > Pseudomonadota > Gammaproteobacteria > Enterobacterales > Erwiniaceae > Pantoea > Pantoea sp. JZ2. The sequence continues at coordinate 217,329 of NZ_CP045247.1, forward strand.
ATCGTCCCCGCCGGAAAGATAACTTTGGTGCTGATGAAAGTCCGCGCCCCATTCCAGCTTAATATAGTCATATTTCTCACGCTTTTCGGTCTGCCGGGAACGAAACAGTGCCAGCGAGATATGACCTATCTGCTGGCTGGTCAATTCATCCATCTTTGGTGCTTCCGTCGTAATCAATAAATCCAGTTGGCGTTCATGCAACTGTTTAACTAACAAATGACGCTGCGCCACACGCGCTTCCAGGTGCAGACTTTCCCTGTTTTCGTAGAGTGTCTGAAGCCATGGCGTCAGATAGGCTTCCCAAAGTGAGGCGCTGGCACCAATGGACAGCTCATGATGCTGCTGCGTGTGCGACACTTCTTTCTTCGCCATAAGCCAGGTATTCATCAGACTTTCCGCGTAAGGCAAAAGACGCTCACCTGCCGAGGTCAAACGGATGTTGTTGCGGTGTCGGGTAAAAAGATTCACTCCCAGTTGGTTTTCTAACTGGCGGATGCGAAAACTGACAGCAGACTGCGTTAAGTAAAGTGCTTCTGCAGCACGCCCGAAATGGCGAGTTCTGCTCACTTCCAGGAAAGTTTTCAGTAATTCCGTATCCACAGCCTTCTCCCAAAATTTGTTTGTCGTATAGATTTAAATGTTTTGTTTTACACTCTGTCAAGCGTATCTAATACTCCGCGCCATAAATAGCACGGCCATAAGAGAAACAGGAGCGTGTAACATGGCGGAAAGCTTCTCAACGGAAAATCGTTTCTTTGATAACAAACATTACCCACGCGGATTTTCGCGTCATGGGGACTTTACGATTAAAGAAGCACAGCTACTTGAACGCCACGGCGTCGCGTTTAATGAGCTGGATCTTGCCAAACGTGAACCAGCGACAGAAGAAGAGCGTTTGTTCATCGAGGTATGTCGTGGTGTCCGTGAGCCGCAGACGGAAGCAGAACGTGTCTGGTCCAAATACATGACCCGTATCAAGCGTCCTAAGCGTTTTCACACACTGTCAGGCGGTAAGCCACAAATGGATACCGTTGAAGACTACACAGAAAGCGACGATTAATGAAAAGGGGCGAAAGCCCCTTTTTACTGCAGGTTGTTATGAAGATAGGTCATGAGGCGGTCAATGCTTCGGTAACTGACGGCTTCCTGCAAATGATAACGGCTGATCGTCTCTTCACCGGCCAAATCGGCCACCGTGCGCGCCACTTTCAGGATCCGCTGCCAAGCCCGTACTGATAAGCCCAACTGATTTAAAACAGACTCCAGCCACTTCGCATCCGCTGAACAAAGCGCACACCACCGTAATACCTCCGCATTAGCTAAATGAGCGTTGATTTTTCCTGAACGCGCAATCTGTCTTTGCCGGGCAACAAGCACGCGCTCGCGTACCGCCACAGAACTTTCTCCCGTCTGCTGTTGCTGGCCTAACAGTCCCGGCGGTAGCAATGGCACCTCCAGCGACAGATCAAAGCGATCAAGGAAGGGGCCGGAAAGTTTGCTGAGATAGCGTAAAATCTGCTGCGGTGAGGTGCGGTTATGCTGTCCCTGATAGTGTCCTGTCGGACTGGGATTCATCGCAGCGACTAACTGAAAACGTGCAGGGTAAACCACCTTAGCCCTGGCTCGCGAAATCGCGACTTCACCGGACTCAATGGGTTCGCGCAATGCATCCAGAACGCTGCGCTGGAATTCAGGCAATTCATCTAAAAAAAGCACTCCATTATGGGCCAGCGAGATCTCGCCGGGACGGGGCAATGCGCCACCGCCAATGAGCGCATACAGTGAAGCACTATGATGAGGGGCCCTGAACGGCCTTTTACGCCATGAATGATGCACAGGGCCCGCATTACTCAGGCTGGCTATCGCTGCGCATTCTAAGGCCTCCTGATCGCTTAATGGCGGCATGATGCCCGGTAAACGAGTGGCAAGCATGGTTTTGCCTGTGCCTGGCGGTCCGATCAGCATCAGGTTATGTCCACCGGCCGCCGTGATCTCCAGGGCACGGCGTCCTTGTTCCTGCCCGACAATATCGCGAAGATCGTCTGTGATTTCGTCGGTGTTATCGGCGTGGGGGGTGGCAATCGTGAGTTCACCCCTGTTGTGTAAGAAAGCACAAACGTCGATCAAATGGGCGGCTACCAGCGTTGAGCCTTTACGGATTAAACCCACATCAGTCTGGTTTTCTGCTGAGAGAATCAACTGCCTGCCAGCTTTAATCGCCGCAAGGGCAGCCGGAATGGCGGCCTGTACACCACACAGAGCGCCGTTTAGCGCCAGCTCGCCCAGAAACTCATATCCGCCCAGCTTCTCTGCAGGGAGCTGTTCAGACGCGACCAGAATGGCGACAGCCATGGGCAAATCGTAGCGCCCGCCTTCCTTAGGCAGATCGGCCGGGCCCAGATTGATGGTGATTCGCCGGGCAGGGAAGTCAAAGCCGCTGTTAATGATGGCGCTACGGACACGTTCGCGTGCCTCCTTGACGGTAGTTTCCGGTAAGCCCACCAACGTCAGGGCAGGCAATCCGTTGCTGATATGGACTTCAATAGTCACCAGCGGCGCATCAACCCCGATGGCTGCACGTGTCAGAACTTTTGACAAAGACATGGCCGCTCCCAAATGCGGCAAGTCTGCCCTGGCGCTTCAATGACGGCGAGGGCCAAAAGGACAAAATGTAAGCTGCGCCGTGATTTATTTGCGCACTATACATCCGCACGCTTTTTTTTGTGGAACCGGACTTTGAACGCGGTATAACCGCATCGGCATGGTTTTTTTGTCAAAGTCGGGGCTCAATAAAATAATCTTTTAATTACAAATTGATAACGAAAGAACGCAATGGGCCGCAATAAAAAACCTGATAAAAAATATTGTAATTAGCCTACTAACTATGATAACTCTGTAGGCATTACTTCGAACGAGTTAAAGAATCGAATACGTTATGAAAGCCCTTCTACTAGTGATTAGCCTTGTCGTGATTAGCGTGGTGGTGATTATTAACCCACTGTGCGGGGCAACGCTTGGAGCAAGAAAGGCTTAAAAATCAAGCCAGAACTCTAAAAAAACCCCCGCACCGAAAGGTCCGGGGGTTTTTTTTTGACCTGGCAAAATTCAGTAAATCTGCAAGGAACAAACAATGAACAGTAGCATAAAATTCTGTTGTTCCCCTCAGGCGACAGGAGAATAACGATGACAGGTGCACAATGGGTAGTTCAGGCTTTACGCGCACAAGGCGTTGATACCGTATTTGGTTACCCTGGCGGCGCCATCATGCCAGTGTACGATGCGCTATACGACGGCGGCGTCGAACACCTGTTGTGCCGTCACGAGCAGGGCGCGGTGATGGCCGCAATCGGCTATGCCCGTTCAACCGGTAAAACCGGTGTCTGCATTGCCACTTCGGGCCCCGGTGCAACAAATCTAATCACCGGCCTGGCTGACGCCATGATGGACTCCGTGCCGGTTGTCGCGTTGACCGGTCAGGTCGCTTCTGCCTTCATCGGTACGGATGCCTTTCAGGAAATCGATGTTCTCGGTCTGTCGTTAGCCTGCACCAAACACAGCTTCATGGTTGAATCGCTGGATGATTTGCCTTCCGTGATGGCCGAGGCGTTCGCCATTGCGCAGTCGGGTCGCCCCGGGCCGGTATTAGTCGATATCCCAAAGGATATTCAGCTGGCAAAAGGGGAACCTTCACCGCAGTTGATGCCGGTGGAAGAAGCGATGTCGATGCCGCATCAGGCAATTATTGACGCGCGGGCAATGATGGCGCAGGCCAAAAAACCTATGCTGTATGTCGGCGGTGGCGTCGGCATGGCGCAAGCGGTGCCGGCACTGCGCGCGTTGATGCAGGAAACCGGCATTCCCGCTGTTGCCACGCTGAAGGGCCTGGGAAGTGTGGATGCCGACAGCGAATGTTATCTGGGCATGCTGGGCATGCACGGCACTAAGGCCGCTAATCTGGCCGTCCAGTCCTGCGACCTGTTAATCGCGGTGGGTGCCCGTTTTGACGACCGCGTCACCGGTAAACTGGACACCTTCGCCCCGCTGGCCAGCGTGATCCATCTGGATGTGGACCCTGCAGAACTGAATAAGCTGCGCCGTGCACATGTGTCGCTGCAAGGCGATCTCAACCATGTCCTGCCGGCCCTGAGCCAGCCTTTACAGATTCAGGCCTGGCGCGACGAAGTCATGGCGCTGAAAGCACAGCATGCGTGGCGCTACGATCATCCCGGTGAAGCCATCTATGCGCCGTTATTACTGAAACAATTGTCCGATCGCAAACCGGCAAACACTGTTGTTACCACCGACGTAGGTCAGCATCAGATGTGGGCGGCCCAGCATATAGCCTGTGACGCCCCTGAAGATTTCATCACCTCCAGTGGCTTAGGCACCATGGGCTTTGGCCTGCCTGCGGCAATCGGCGCACAGGTTGCGCGCCCTCACGATACCGTCATCTGTGTCTCGGGCGACGGCTCTATCATGATGAATATTCAGGAACTGGGCACCATTAAGCGTGGCAAACTGCCTGTGAAAATTCTGCTGCTGGATAACCAGCGTCTGGGCATGGTTCGCCAGTGGCAGCAGCTGTTTTTTGACGGTCGCTACAGTGAAACCATCCTGACCGACAACCCCGACTTCCTCACGCTGGCCAGCGCATTTGATATCCCGGGCCAGCGAATCACCCGTAAAGATCAGGTCGACGCCGCAATCGATGCTCTGCTGAACAGTGAAGGTCCTTATTTCCTGCACGTGTCAATTGATGAGCATGAAAACGTCTGGCCATTGGTACCGCCCGGTGCCAGCAACGCCAACATGATGGAGAAAACCGTATGAACCAGCATCAATTGTCTATCGAAGCGCGCTTTCGACCTGAAATATTGGAACGCATTTTACGTGTAGTACGCCATCGTGGCTTTCAGGTGTGTTCAATGAACATGGCGACTGTGGCTAACGCCGAAAACATTAATATCGAAATGACCGTTGCCAGCCAGCGCTCTGTCGATTTACTGTCTTCCCAGTTAAGCAAACTGATGGATGTCGCCTGCGTCCAGATTCAACAACAGACATCACAACAAATCCGCGCGTAGTCGCGAAAGGAAATAATAATGAGCACCAAGAAAGCAGATTTCATTTGGTTCAACGGCGAAATGGTTAAGTGGGAAGAGGCGAAAGTCAGCGTGATGTCTCACGCTCTGCATTACGGCACCTCGGTATTTGAAGGCGTGCGCTGCTACGACTCACACAAAGGCCCGGTCGTCTTCCGTCACCGCGAGCACATGCAGCGTCTGCACGATTCCGCCAAAATTTACCGTTTCCCGATCAAGCACAGCGTTGATGAACTGATGGAAGCCTGCCGTGAAGTGATTCGCGTGAACAACCTGAAAAGCGCCTACATCCGTCCGCTGGCTTTCGTGGGCGATGTCGGTCTGGGCGTGAACCCGCCGGATGGCTTCACCACGGATGTGATTGTTGCAGCGTTCCCGTGGGGCGCTTACCTGGGTGCTGAAGCGCTGGAAAACGGCATTGATGCCATGGTGTCTTCATGGAACCGCGTTGCGCCAAACACATTGCCAACCGCAGCAAAAGCGGGCGGCAACTATCTGTCTTCCCTGCTGGTAGGCAGTGAGGCGCGCCGCCATGGCTATCAGGAAGGCATTGCGCTGGATACCAATGGCCTGATTTCAGAAGGCGCAGGCGAAAATCTGTTTGAAGTGAAAGATGGCGTGCTGTTTACCCCGCCGTTTACCTCCTCTGCACTGCCGGGCATCACCCGCGATGCCATCATCACGCTGGCGCGTAATATGGGCATCGAAGTGCGTGAACAGGCACTGTCTCGTGAATCTCTGTACCTGGCTGACGAAGTCTTTATGTCCGGCACGGCGGCAGAAATCACCCCGGTACGCAGCGTGGATCGCATTCAGGTTGGCGAAGGCAAATGTGGGCCCGTCACCAAACGCATTCAGCAGGCATTCTTTGGCCTGTTTACCGGCGAGACCGAAGACAAATGGGGCTGGCTGGACCCGGTTAACGCATAACCAGACCTTGCGCGGATGTCGCTGGATGTCCGCGATCTTATTTTGACTGGAGTAAAGAGCATGCCTAAGTACCGTTCCGCTACCACCACCCACGGCCGCAACATGGCTGGTGCCCGTGCCCTCTGGCGCGCAACAGGAATGACCGACGATGATTTCGGCAAACCGATTATCGCCGTCGTTAACTCATTCACCCAGTTTGTGCCGGGCCACGTACACCTGCGTGACCTGGGTAAGCTGGTTGCCGAGCAAATCGAAGCGGCAGGTGGCGTGGCCAAAGAGTTCAACACGATCGCGGTGGACGACGGTATTGCCATGGGTCATGGCGGCATGCTGTATTCTCTGCCTTCACGTGAGCTGATTGCCGACTCTGTCGAGTACATGGTGAACGCGCACTGTGCTGATGCCATGGTCTGCATTTCAAACTGCGACAAAATCACCCCCGGCATGTTGATGGCCGCACTGCGCCTGAATATTCCGGTGATCTTTGTTTCCGGCGGCCCAATGGAAGCCGGTAAAACCAAACTGTCCGATCAGATCATCAAGCTGGATCTGGTGGATGCCATGATCCAGGGGGCTAACCCGAACGTCAGCGATGCTGACAGTGAGCAGATTGAACGCTCCGCCTGTCCAACCTGCGGCTCCTGTTCGGGCATGTTCACCGCAAACTCAATGAACTGCCTGACCGAAGCCCTCGGCCTGTCACAACCGGGTAACGGTTCACTGTTGGCCACCCATGCCGACCGTAAAGCGCTGTTCATTAACGCCGGTAAGCGCATCGTCAGCCTGACCAAACGCTATTACGAGCAGGATGATGTGAATATGCTGCCGCGCAACATCGCCACCAAAGCCGCGTTTGAAAATGCCATGACGCTGGATATCGCTATGGGCGGCTCTACAAATACCGTTCTGCACCTGCTGGCTGCCGCGCAGGAAGGTGAGGTGGACTTTAACATCTCTGATATCGATCGCCTGTCACGCAAAGTTCCTCAGTTGTGCAAAGTGGCACCAAGCACGCCGAAATATCACATGGAAGATGTGCACCGTGCGGGTGGCGTCATCGGTATTCTCGGCGAGCTGGATCGTGCCGGGCTGATTGACACCAGCGCCCGTAACATTCTGCAGCAGAGCCTGCGTGAAACGCTCGATCAGTACGACATCATGCTGACTCAGGATCAGGCGGTGAAGGACATGTTCCGTGCGGGTCCAGCCGGTATTCGAACGACTCAGGCGTTTTCGCAAAGTTGCCGTTGGGACTCGCTGGATGATGACCGCGCTGAAGGCTGTATCCGTACGCGCGAACATGCCTATTCCCAGGATGGTGGTCTGGCCGTGCTCTACGGCAACATTGCCGAAGATGGCTGTATCGTAAAAACCGCGGGCGTCGATAAAGAGATTCTGACGTTCAGCGGCCCGGCCAAAGTTTATGAAAGCCAGGATGACGCAGTGGAAGCTATCCTCGGTGGCAAAGTGGTAGCGGGTGACGTGGTTGTGATCCGTTACGAAGGGCCAAAAGGTGGGCCGGGCATGCAGGAAATGCTGTATCCCACCACTTACCTGAAGTCGATGGGGCTGGGTAAAAGTTGTGCCCTGATCACCGACGGTCGCTTCTCTGGCGGCACCTCTGGCCTGTCAATTGGTCACGCCTCACCTGAAGCCGCTAACGGCGGCACCATCGCGCTGGTGAAAGATGGCGATATCATCGATATCGATATCCCAAACCGCGGTATCAGACTGGCCGTACCGGATAATGAACTGCATGCCCGCCGTGAAGAGCAGGAAGCCCGTGGCGACGCAGCTTACACGCCGATGAACCGTCAGCGCGACGTGTCGTTTGCCCTGCGCGCCTATGCATCGCTCGCGACCAGCGCCGATAAAGGTGCTGTGCGCGATAAGAGTAAGCTGGGAGGCTAAGATGGCTGAGGCTCAACCGCTACCCGAGGCGCCCTGCGGTGCCGAGTATCTGCGTGCGGTGTTACGTTCACCGGTATACGAAGTGGCACAGGTTACCCCACTGCAGAAGATGGAAAAAATCTCTGCACGTCTGGGCAATACCATTCTGGTGAAGCGAGAAGATCGCCAGCCGGTGCACAGTTTTAAACTGCGCGGTGCCTACGCGATGATTGCCGGCCTTGATGAAGAGCAGAAAGCACGCGGTGTTGTCACCGCGTCGGCCGGTAACCACGCCCAGGGCGTTGCGTTATCGGCGACGAAGCTGGGCATCAAGTCGCTGATCGTCATGCCGCTGGCGACAGCGGACATCAAGGTGGATGCGGTGCGTGCATTTGGCGGTGAAGCCTTCCTGTATGGTGCCAACTTTGACGAGGCGAAAGCCAAAGCCATTGAACTGGCGACGCAGCAGGGTTACACCTTTGTGCCACCGTTTGACCATCCGGCGGTCATCGCCGGACAAGGCACGCTGGCGATGGAACTGCTGCAGCAGGACGCACATCTCGATCGGGTTTTTGTTCCGGTGGGCGGCGGCGGTCTGGCCGCGGGCGTGGCGGTGCTCATCAAGCAGCTGATGCCGCAAATCAAAGTGATCGCTGTTGAGTCAGAAGACTCGGCCTGCCTGAAAGCGGCGCTGGAGGCTGGTGAGCCGGTGGATTTACCGCGCGTGGGCTTGTTCGCCGAAGGTGTGGCCGTGAAGCGCATCGGTAACGAAACTTTCCGCCTGTGCCAGGAATATCTCGACGACATCGTCACCGTGGACAGCGATGCGATCTGCGCGGCAATGAAAGATTTGTTTGAAGATGTGCGCGCCGTGGCAGAACCTTCAGGCGCGCTGGCGCTGGCGGGCATGAAGAAATACGTCCAGCAGCACGATATTCAGGGCGAACGCCTGGCGCACGTGTTGTCGGGGGCTAACGTTAACTTCCATGGTTTGCGCTACGTTTCTGAACGTTGTGAGCTGGGTGAACAACGCGAAGCTCTGCTGGCGGTCACGATCCCGGAACAGCAGGGCAGCTTCCTGAAGTTTTGTCAGACGTTGGGTGGTCGCTCGATTACCGAGTTTAACTATCGCTATGCCGACACCGACAAAGCCTGCATTTTTGTCGGCGTGCGGCTGACGCGCGGGATGGATGAGCGCGCAGAGATCATCAGCCAGTTAACGGAAAACGGCTATCAGGTGGTGGATCTGTCTGACGATGAGATGGCGAAGCTGCACGTGCGTTACATGGTGGGTGGACGGCCTTCCAAGCCGCTGCGTGAGCGCCTGTTCAGCTTTGAGTTTCCGGAAGCGCCCGGCGCATTGCTTAAGTTTCTGCAAACGCTGGGCACGCACTGGAATATCTCACTGTTCCATTACCGTAGCCACGGCACGGACTACGGCCGGGTCCTCACGGCCTTCGAGCTTGGCAACGACGAACCGCGTTTTGAAGAGCACCTTGCCGACCTGGGTTACGATTTCCACGACGAAACGCATAACCCGGCATTCCGCTTCTTCCTGGCAGGCCAGTAACTATAGCTGGTGCCAGAATGCACTGATAAGCGGCTCTCCGAGCCGCTTTTTTTGTACACAAACACCCAGCTCCAGCGGTGCGACGGACGCCACGCTTTCCAGCGGCAGCACACGGTTTCGTACCGGCTCAGGGCTGTTCTCCAGCACCACATCCGGCAGCAGCGCAATCCCACAGCCCAGCGCTACCATCGACACGATTGCTTCATGACCGGCAACGGTCGCATAAATCAATGGGTTAACGATGCGATGACGGCGGAACCATAGCTCGATCGCCCGCCGGACCGGTCCCTGCTCGGGCAGGATAAACGGAATCTGTGACCAGTCCGGTGCCTCTTCTGTCGCCTGACTGCGCACCGGACAGGGCAGTGCAGGTGCAATCAGCCCCAGCGGCAACAGCCCCAGCGTGGTGAAATCAATGCTGGCAGGCAGCGATTCAGGTCGACCGGCAATCGCCAGATCGGCATTACCCGACTGGACCATTTCAATCGCATCGGCCGCATCGCCGGTAGTCAGTTTGATTTCCACCTGAGGATGCTCGGCGCGGAAACGATCCAGAATGGGCGGCAGATGGCTGTACGCGGCGGTCACCGAGCAAAACAGGCGAAGTTCACCACTGAGTGACGGACCGTTGAGATCCATGGCATGGCGCAATTGCTGATACTGCAGTAAGGTTTGTTGTGCAAATAACTTCAGTCTTTCGCCCGCTTCGGTGAGCGTGACGGTGCGGTTATCACGCAGAAACAACGCGTGGCCGACATCCTCTTCCAGCCGCTGAATCTGGCGTGACAGCGTGGACGGACTGACGTGCATGGCCCGTGCGGTGCGGCCAAAATGGCAGCTTTCTGCCAGATGTAAAAACAATTTGAGATCGCGTAAATCCATACAGGTTCCACCTCAGGAATGCATTGCGATTATTGCAATGTAATGTTGTTAATATATCAATTTAAGCAACAGAAATCCTGTCATATGATGGGGTCATTCGCGGCGCTGAATCTCACGCCGTCAACAGACAAAAGCAAACACAACATTTAACCGGAGTAGCCATGGCTAATTACTTCAACACACTGAATCTGCGCAACCAGTTAGCGCAACTGGGCAAATGTCGTTTTATGGGGCGTGACGAGTTCGCGGATGGCGCCAGCTTCCTGAAAGGCAAAAAGATTGTGATTGTGGGCTGTGGTGCGCAGGGCCTGAACCAGGGCCTGAACATGCGCGATTCCGGTCTGGATGTTTCTTATGCCCTGCGTGCAGAAGCCATCGCCGAAAAACGTGCCTCGTATCGCAAAGCCACCGACAACGGTTTCAAAGTGGGCACTTACGAAGAACTGATTCCTCAGGCGGACCTGGTGGTTAACCTGACGCCAGACAAACAGCACTCCGCCGTTGTTCAGGCTGTACAGCCACTGATGAAAGACGGTGCCGCGCTGGGCTATTCACACGGCTTCAACATTGTCGAAGTGGGCGAAACCATCCGTAAAGATATCACCGTCGTTATGGTGGCGCCGAAGTGTCCGGGCACCGAAGTCCGTGAAGAATACAAGCGTGGCTTCGGGGTACCGACGCTGATCGCGGTTCACCCGGAAAACGATCCGAAAGGTGAAGGTATGGCTATCGCTAAAGCCTGGGCTTCTGCCACCGGTGGCGACCGCGCTGGCGTGCTGGAATCCTCTTTCGTTGCGGAAGTGAAATCTGACCTGATGGGTGAGCAGACCATTCTGTGCGGCATGCTGCAGGCCGGTTCTCTGCTGTGCTTCGATAAGCTGGTGGCTGAAGGTCACGATGCGGCGTATACCGAGAAACTGATTCAGTTTGGCTGGGAAACCATCACCGAATCCCTGAAATTTGGCGGCATTACGCTGATGATGGATCGCCTGTCTAATCCGGCGAAACTGCGTGCTTACGCACTGTCTGAGCAGCTGAAAACCATCATGGCTCCCCTGTTCCAGAAGCACATGGATGACATCATCTCAGGCGATTTCTCTGCTGGCATGATGGCGGACTGGGCGAATGACGATAAGAAGCTGCTGACCTGGCGCGAAGAGACCGGTAAAACCGCGTTCGAAACCGCCCCTCAGTTCGACGGCAAAATCGAAGAGCAAGAATACTACGACAAAGGCGTTGTCATGGTTGCCATGGTCAAAGCGGGCGTTGAGCTGGCATTTGAAACCATGGTAGATGCTGGCATCATCGAAGAGTCGGCTTACTACGAGTCACTGCACGAGCTGCCGCTGATCGCGAACACCATTGCCCGTAAACGCCTGTATGAAATGAACGTGGTCATTTCTGATACCGCTGAGTACGGTAACTACCTGTTCTCTTTTGCGGCGGTGCCGCTGCTGAAAGAGTTTATGGCCTCACTGCAGCCGGGCGATCTGGGTAAAGCTATTGACGGCACGCAGGTGGATAACGCCCAACTGCGCGACGTTAATGAAGCCATTCGTCAGCATCCTATCGAGCAGGTTGGCCGCAAACTGCGTGGTTACATGACCGATATGAAACGCATCGCGGTTGCAGGCTAAGTCGCACCGCCACCGTTTTCAGCAAATGTAAGACAAAAAGGCGCAGCCATCTGGCTGCGCCTTTTTGTTTTAGCATGCGCCTGGCGACACGATAACAGGCGGTAAAAGGCTCCTGTAACCAACATACTGACACCCGGCAAGAATAAGGAACACGCCAGCCGTAAGGTTGCCAGCAAAATACTCGTGATGATGTCTGAGGGCATAGCATACGGCGACAGAAGCGACAGCCGGGCGCTGCGGGTCGGGTCGGCATTCAGTCAGTCCCCGCCTTTTCCCCAAATGCGCTTCGGGAAGAGTCTGGCTGCGCAATGTGTGTAGATTTATCGCAAACGGCTATCTGCTTGATGGTCCACTGCGTCGTGTTTTGCCGGACTGGCACAGTGAAAACACAACACCGATGACGCTCTGGGCCATCACCTTACCCAACCGTCTGCTGCCGCTAAAAACCCGGGTTTTTTTATAAGCGTGACCTGAGATCACACTTCATACAGCGTTTGATGCCGGGTTTCTTTACAGGCAATCAGGGCGATCAGCGTCAGGAAGGCCATAGAGGCCAGGTACAATCCGACGGCATATAAGCCGTAGTGCACGTTCAGCCAGGTTGCGATATATGGCGCAACGGAGGCCCCCAGAATCGACGACAGGTTGTATGAGAACGACGCGCCGGTATAGCGCACTTCTGTCGGGAACAGCTCGGGCAGCAGCGCACCCATCGGGCCAAATGTCAGGCCCATGATGCTTAATCCCAGCAGCAGGAAGGCCATCACCAGCGCCTGAGAGCCGGAACCCAGCATCACAGGGAACAGGAATGAGAAACCAATAATCATCAGCGTAATGGTGATCATGGTTTTCCGGCGACCAAAGCGGTCAGCCAGCAGGCCCGCGATGGGGACCATCACGCCGAAGCCAATGACCGCCATCATCAACATCCACAGCATGCTGTTACGTGAGATGCCCAGCCCCGCAGGCGCGGCGGCGGTGCCGTAACTCATTGAGTAAACTGTCATGATGTAAAACAGCGTGTAGGTGGCAAGCATGATGAAGGTGCCCAGAATGGTCGCCGTCAGATGTTTGCTCAGAAGTGAGGCAATCGGCACGCGCACCTGCTTCTTCTCTTTCTGCACTTTGGCAAAGACCGGACTTTCATGTAGCGACACGCGCACATACAGGCCAATCAGGACCAGCACGGCAGACAGTACAAAAGGCACGCGCCAGCCCCACTGCATAAACTGCTCGTCGGTCAGCAACCAGGAGAGCAGCAGGAAGGTGCCGTTGGCAAAAAAGAATCCAATGGGCGCACCCAACTGCGGGAAGGAACCGTACAGCGCACGCTTTTTGGCTGGCGCATTTTCCGTGGCCAGCAGGGCCGCACCGCCCCATTCGCCGCCGAGTCCCAGGCCCTGACCAAAGCGGGCCAGTGCTAACAGCAGCGGGGCCAGAACGCCAATGCTCTGATAGCTGGGTAACAAACCAATGACCACGGTAGAGATCCCCATGGTCAGCAGCGAGGCTACCAGGGTGGCTTTACGACCGACACGGTCACCGAAGTGACCAAACAGCGCTGAGCCGATAGGGCGCGCAACGAACGCAATCGCGAAGGTCGCCAGTGACTGTAGCGTGGCGACAGTGGCATCACCCTGAGGAAAAAAGATATGCGGAAAGACAATGACCGCGGCGGTGGCATAAATATAGAAATCGAAAAATTCGATGGCGGTGCCAACCAGTGAAGCAATAACGACTTTACTGCGTGAGTTCACTGGCGTTGGCTCATGTTGTTTATCAAGAGTTTCTGAGATGGAGGCTTGCATAAATGTTTCTTATTTTTAAATACCGTTAAGGAATCTTACGCACCTGTATAGCGGCATTCAATGGCTGGAAACCGCGTCAGCCGCGGCTTTCTCTGCCTAAAAGTAGAAAATCTTTGCCTGATGTGAAATGTCGGAGAATGGCAGCGTTAACAGAGATAAACATGGCGAGATACTCTGTGAAAGCGCTGAAGAAAAGTGACCCCCTGGTTATTCATGCTGTAAAGTGGCTGATAAATAACCGGGGGCAGGGATTTTTCGCTGGTTACTGCTGTTCGTGGGTGGCCATTGCGCCTTTTTCAGGCATGCGTGGATCGTCTTTGTATTTGGCGGTGGCAATCCAGGCCGCGCAGAACAATGTCAGGCGGGCAAAGAAATAGAAGAACGCCATCAGCCCCAACACCGAGCCAAAAGCCGCACCCGAGGGCGAGCTGGCGAGTTTCGGCAGCGTCAACGTCATCACAAACTTAATGACTTCAAACCCGATGGCCGCCAGTAAGGTGCCACGCAGCAGGGCTTTTTTGCGCGGTTTATGGCGAGGCAGAATCCAGAAAATCCACAGAAACAGCAGATAATTTGCCAGTACAGAGATGGACGTCGCGATGATCGTCAGTGCCGGGCGCAACCATTCAATGCCATCCAGCCCTAACGCATTAACGATAGTCGCCTGGGCGGAACCGGCGACGGAGGTCAGTGACAAAGTAATCACCAGCGCCAGCATCAGGCCGGTCAGGGACAAGAAGTCGCGAATATAGCGTTTCCAGATCTTCTCTTTATCGTCGGGTTGACGCTCCCAGACGTCGCGTGACTGCGCACGAATAGCCTCGCGTAAATTCCCCATCCAGTTGAGACCGGAATACAACGCCAGCAACAAACCGGTGATGCCCACGGTTGCGCGTTGCTGAATGGCCGTGTTCACGGTGTTTTTTAACGTGGTCGCCAGCGACGGATCGCTGATGCTGCTGACGATTTTGTTGATGATATCGGTCAGGAGGTCCGGATTCGAGGCCAGCACGAAACCCACGGCAGCAAAAGACACCATTAAAATGGGGATGAGCGACAGAAACGAAAAATAGGTAATGGCGGCACCAAACTGGCTGCCGAGGCGATCGTTAAACCGATCCAGCGCGCGAATAAAGTGCGCTACCGCCGGTATCGCCTGGAACCAGGCGGCGAAGCGTGATACGCGCACGATGGAACGATCGACGGACTTGTTGCCGGTTTTAATATCGATCAGCGGTTTGGCGTCTTTTACGTTGTCCTGCTCGTCTGTCATAGACATTCACTTTCCTGTTGAACCTTAAAATCACATTATAGCCTGTCAGGTGACATACTCCTGGAGCACCTGACTTAACCACTCCATAAACACCCGAACCCGACGCGCGACATTCCGGCGATGGGGATAGAGCAAGTGAATGGGCATCGGTTTGGCCGGGAACGCATGGAGCACCTCGACCAGTTGACCGCTTTCAAGATATTTTTGGATGCCCACCGTCGGCACCTGAATAATGCCCAGGCCCGCAAGGCAGGCGGCGCGGTAGGTTTCGGTGCTGTTCACCGTCACGACGCCGCCCGTGTGCACATAGTGGCACTGCTTACCATCGAAGTATTCGAAGCCTTGCGCCGCCTGACCTAACGGCTGGCTGTAATGCACCATTGCATGCTGCGACAGCTCCTCAAGCCGAATCGGCCTGCCAAAACGCGCAAGATAGTCAGGACTGGCACAGTTAATCAAGGTGTGCGTGCCTATACGGCGGGCGATCAGTCCCGAATCCTTTAGCTCGCCAACGCGAATCACACAGTCAAAACCTTCGCGAATGACGTCAACCTGGCGATCGTTGCTGCTGAGTTCAATTTCCACGCCAGGATAGTGCTGAAGGAATTCAGGCAGACGCGGAAGAATAAGATCGCTCGCCATTGCCACGGACATGTCGACCCGCAGTTTGCCACTTAACGTCGCGGGATCGTGCTGAAACAGGCTGTCCATATCGCCAATCATCGCCAGCAAATCAAGACAGCGATCATAGTATACCAGGCCATCCTGAGTCAGCTGCACGCGGCGGGTAGTACGATGCAGCAGCCGTGTGCCCATCAGATTCTCCAGCGCCTGAATTTGCCGTGATACGCTGCCTTTTGGTAACCCAAGGCTGTCAGCCGCCGCCGTAAAACTGCCCATCTCTGCAACTCTGACGAACACCTGCATTGCATGAATTTTATCCATATAGCCTGCCGATTGTTGTTGTAAATGGAACAGTGCTGCGCATTCTTAAGCGTTTATAGAACAATTTTTAACGAATATCCTGAATCTGTGTTCAATTTTGCAACAGGAAATCAACATGAATCGTAAAATCGTCTTGATTACGGGCGCAAATCGCGGTTTAGGCAAGAATGCAGCGCTAAAACTGGCGGCAAAAGGCCGGGATATCATCCTGACGTACCGCAATCATCAAAACGAAGCACAGGACGTCGTCAACGCTGTTGAGCGCGCAGGCGGTCGCGCCATAGCGCTACAGCTGGATGTGGGTGATGTTAGCCAGTTCGACCGCTTCATTTCTGATGTCAAAAACACCTTACAGCAGCACTGGCAGCGTGAGACATTTGATTATTTAGTGAACAATGCCGGGCATGGTCACTACAAACCTTTTGCCGAGACGACGGAAGCGGAATTTGATGCGCTGATGAATGTGCATTTCAAAGGGCCGTACTTCCTGACGCAAAAACTGCTGCCTGTTATCAGCGACGGCGGGCGCATTCTGAATATCTCCAGTGGATTAACGCGCCTGACCTATCCTGGCTCGGGCACCTATGCGGCGATGAAAGGGGCGATGGAAGTGCTGACCCGTTACCAGGCCAAAGAGCTGGGGGAACGTCGAATCCGCGTTAATATCCTGGCGCCGGGCGCGATTGAAACGGATTTTGGCGGTGGACGGGTGCGTGACGATAAAGCCGTGAATGAAAGCATCGCTGCGTTGACCGCTCTGGGGCGGGTCGGATTACCTGATGATATTGGCGACGCCATTTGCGCCATTCTGAGCGAGGAAACCGGCTGGATCACCGCGCAACGCATCGAAGCATCGGGCGGGCAGGGACTGTAACAGTAAGGGCGACTCCGTCGCCCTGTCGTGTCTCAGGGCGTAACGTCAATTGTGCCCTCAACGATCGTCACTGTTTTTCCGCCAATCCAGATGGTTTCGCCCTCATAAGCCACGTTCACCCGGCCCTGACGTCTGACCTGCGTGCCCTGACGAACGCGGTAATTGTGCGGTTTACCCTGAGCCGCGAAGTAGCGCGCCAGGCAGGCATTTGCGCTGCCGGTAATCGGATCTTCTGTCAGGCTGCCGTGCTCAACCAGTAATCCCCGCACTTCATACTGTTCTGTTTCTCCCGAGGGCAGCGGGCCAAAGGGCATTACACCATCCACGCTGGCGTGGGTAATTAACCGCTCAAGATCGTTGACGTCGGGTATGACGGCGCGCACCGCCTCGGCACTGACCATCGGGATAAGCAACCAGCGAATGCCCATATCCGCCACGGTGACAGGCTGTGAATGATCCAGCGCGTCGCTGTTTAATGCTGTGCTGATCAGGGCATCGTGGTAGGGCGTCAGGGTGGCGCTGGGCGCGGCAAAAGCCAGCGTACCATCGGATGGGATTGTCACCACCACATTGCCGACGCCGCACTGCTGCACCATCCTGCCTGGTGTGTTGGTTTTCCAGCCCGCCTCAAGCAGGGCATGGGCGGTACCCAGCGTGGGATGACCTGCAAACGGTAGCTCGCCCTGTACGGTGAAGATGCGCACGCGGTAGTCAGCCTGGCTGTCTTCTGGCGGCAGGACAAAGGTCGTCTCGGATAAGTTGGTCCAGCGTGCAATCGCCGCCATCTGGCTGTCGTCGAGGCCCTGCGCATCCATGATGACGGCCAGCGGATTGCCGTTGAACGCAATCGAGGTGAAAACGTCCACTTGTTTAAACGCAACCTTCATTGTCACTCCTTTTCATTGAGATAAAGAGGTTTTTTCATGCCCGGGCAATTGCTTATGTCAGTTAACAGGGCTATGAATAAGTTAAGCAACCGGATGGAGCCTGCTATGTTAAAAATTCTTGGACGCGCCTCCTCAATCAATGTGCGCAAAGTATTATGGCTGTGTGACGAGCTGGACCTGCTTTACGAACGCGAAGAGTGGGGCGAAGGTTTCAAATCCACTCACTCGCCAGAATTTATGGCGCTTAATCCCAATGCCATGATCCCGGTATTACTCGACGACGACTTTGTCATGTGGGAATCCAACGCTATTTTGCGCTATCTGGCCACGGCCTATGGCGGCGAGTGGCTTTACCCGGAAAATCCGCGCGCGCGCGCGCCGGTGGATCAGTGGATGGACTGGCAATCAACCGAACTTAACACCTCGTGGCGCTATGCCTTTATGTCGCTGGTGCGCCATTCGCCCGCGCATCAGGATCCCCGCCTGTTAGCTGCGGCCTGCAAAGGCTGGTCCCATACCATGGGGATTCTCAACCAGCAGCTGGAGCACACTGGTCGCTATGTCGCCGGACGCAACTTCACGCTGGCGGATATCCCGATTGGCCTTGCCGTGAACCGCTGGTTTGAAACCCCGCTGGATCATCCCGACCTGCCGGCTGTCCGGACCTATTACGAGCGTCTGACTGAACGTCATGGTTATACCATCTGGGGACGGAACGGAACGCCCTGAGCCCGACCCGGCGGCAGGCCCGCAAGTTCACAGGCGATGGCACCGACGCGGGCGATAGCGCGAATGTAGCGATCGGTAAACGGATAGCAGCACGAGAGGCGCAGTGCATGGTTATAGCGCTCACTCAGCGAATACAGCGCGCCGGGCGTCACGCAGATCTGCTCTTTCAGCAGACGAGAGAACATCTCGGTCGTGTTCACGTTGCCCGGCAGTTCCACCCAAAAAACAAAGCCGCCGCGCGGCAACGTGGCCTGCGTGCCCTGGGGAAAATGCTGGGCAATTAACCCTCGCGCCTCATCCAGATTGCTGGCATAACAGCGCCGCAGGCTACGCAGATGATGGTCATAACCGCCATTAGCAAGAAACTCTGCCAGCGTCTCTGACAGCAGAGCGGACTCCGCCATCGATGACACGGCTTTAAGCCGTGCGATAGCATCGTGGAAGCGTCCGGCCGCAATCCAGCCGACACGGAAATCCGGCGCAACGGTTTTGGTAAAGCTGGTGCAGTATAAAACCCAGCCCTGCTCGTCAAAGGCCTTCACGGCAGGGGAAAGCGGCCAGTCAAACTGCAATTCATCGTAAAGGCCGTCTTCAATGAGCGGCACTTTGTAAGTATTTACCAACCTTGCGAGCCTTTTCTTGTCGGGCAGGCTCATACAGTAACCCAGCGGATTTTGTGCCGTGGGCATCGCCACAATCGCCTGAAGTCGCTCTTCCTGCAGCAGCATTTTCAGCGCATCCAGCGACAAACCACGCTGCGGATCGGTGGGGATTTCCAGCGCTTTGAGGCCGAGTGAAGCCAGCAAAGGGAACAAAAAAAAGTAGGTAGGTGATTCCAGCCCTACGCAGTCGCCGGGCTGCGTCACCGCGCGCAATGCCAGCTGCAACGCCTCCATACAACCATGGGTGAGGGTGATATCATCGGCGGTGAGTGACTGACCCGCATGTAATGCGCGTCGCGCAATCTCCTCCCGTAAGCGCTCACTACCGGGCGGAAGCGCATAGCGACCGATAAGGTTGGGATTGCGTCGTAGCAATGAGGCGGTGATGCGGGCTAACCGGGCCGAGGGGAACAGTTCGCTGTCCTGCGGACAGGCCAGCGAGATATTGATGTAATCAGGATGATTCTGCGCGGCGAACACTTTATCGATCAAATCCAGCTTTTCGTTGCTGGGATCGCGTATCACACGAGCAGCGTGCTGAGTATGCCGGGTGACCACAGGCAGGACGCCGCGCACGTAATAGCCTGATTGCGGTCGTGCCTCAATCAGGCCACGGTTCTCCAGCAGCTGCCAGGCATTCAGCACGGTGTTCACGCTCACCTGGTGCGACTGGGCGACGCGACGGATAGCCGGTAAGCGCTTACCAGGCTTGAGAGTACCCTGATGAATGGCCTCTGCGAAGCTATCGGCCAGTTGCTGGTAAAGCGTTTGTTCAGGCTGAATTTCAAGGGACACAATTGCCTCCTGGCACGACAGGTACAGTTTGACATCAGCGTGATTGTACCCATTAAAATAGCCATTTCCTGTCCCTGTTACCATCACTTTTCGCAACGTAGCATGGTGCTCTGTCTCCCTGTCAGGAATACCATGATGCTTGATCCCTCTTTTTTCAGTTATGTCACCGTGATGTCGATTACGCCGGGTCCTAACAACCTGTTGCTTGCCACTTCCGGCGTGAATTTTGGTATGCGCCGGACGCTGCCGATGGTGTTTGGCATTTTACTTGGATGCGGCCTGCAAACGGTTATTGCGGGCATGACACTGGAGCTGTTGCTGCACTGGATGGCATCCATCCGCTTGCCGCTTACGCTGGTGGGATGTAGCTATCTGCTGTGGCTGTCCTGGAAAATATTTCGTGCGGCTGCACCTGAGGCCCGGCACAAGCCTCAGCCGATGACGTTTCTCGGCGGTGCCTGCTTTCAGGCGGTGAATCCTAAAGCCTGGTTAATGGCCAGCAACGTGGCGCTGTTGTACAGCGCCAACAGTCACGTCCTGATCGTGATGGCGAGTTTTATGCTGCTCAACCTGCCCTGCATATTATTGTGGGCGGCGTTAGGTGACCGCCTGCGCGGTCACCTGCAAATCGCCTGGAAACGCCAGCTGTTCAACAGCCTGATGGCGCTGTCACTGGTGGTAACGACGATCTGGATGCTGGCCGATGCCCTGAAAGCGGTTTAGTCCGGTGCGCCGGGGGCGCTGGCGGAGGGCCACTTCCAGTTCTGCACCTCCGGCACATCTTCGCCATAGACCCGTACATAGCGATGATGCTCTGCCAGGCGCTGCTGCAGATCGTCAGGCAGTTCAGGATGGCGATCGGCAAGCCCCGGGATATGCCTGATGGCCGCCAGCGCCAGATGATAGCGATCCAGCTCGTTCAGCACCGTCATGTCGAAAGGCGTGGTAGTTGTGCCCTCTTCATTAAAGCCATGCACATGGAAATTACGATGGTTATTGCGTTGATAGGTCAGCCGGTGGATCAGACTGGGGTAACCATGGAAGGCAAAAATCACCGGCTTGTCTGCGGTAAACAGCGCATCAAACGCCTCTTCTGACTTGCCGTGAGGATGCTGTTTCTGCGTTTGCAGCGCCAGCAGGTCTACCACGTTAACCACCCGAATGCGCAGGTCCGGCAGATAACTTCGCAGCAGATCGACGGCCGCCAGCGTTTCCATGGTGGGCACATCACCCGCGCAGGCCATCACCACATCCGGCTCTGCGCCCTGCGGGGTTGTGCCGGCCCAGTGCCATTCACCCATTCCGGCCTCGCAATGGGCGATGGCGCTGTCCATGTCCAGCCACTGCGGCGCAGGCTGTTTGCCGGCCACAATCACGTTGATGCGGTCCCATGTTCGCAGACAGTGGTCGCCCACCCATAACAACGTATTTGCATCGGGCGGCAGGTAAATACGCACGATGTCGGCTTTTTTATTGGCAACGTGATCGATAAAGCCCGGATCCTGATGACTGTAACCGTTATGATCCTGACGCCAGACGTGAGAAGACAGCAGATAGTTAAGCGAGGAGATGGGCTGACGCCAGCCCAGCTTGCGTGTCACCTTTAACCATTTGGCATGCTGGTTGAACATCGAGTCAATGATGTGAATAAAGGCTTCGTAGCAGTTAAATAATCCGTGCCTGCCGGTAAGCAGATATCCTTCCAGCCAGCCCTGACACTGATGTTCACTGAGAATTTCCATTACCCGACCATCGGGGGCCAACTGCTCATCATAAGGCTCAATAGCTTCAAGCCAGGTGCGGCTGGTGGTGTCAAATACCGGCGTCAGGCGGTTAGAGGCGGTTTCATCCGGACCAAACACGCGGAAATTGTCCCGATTGCGTTGGAACAGGGCGTTAAGATAACGGCCAAACTGTTCAGTTGCCTGTCCGGCCTGCGAGCCGGGCTGCTGTGTATCGAAAGCAAATTCGCGAATATCAGGCGTAACTAATTCACGGCGCAGTAAACCACCGTTGGCAAACGGGGACGCGCCCATACGTTTGTCGCCCTGTGGGGCCAGCGCCTGCAGTTCCGGCTTAAGCCGCCCCTGTTCATCAAACAGATCGTCAGGCTGATAGCTGCGCAGCCAGTTCTCCAGAATGTTACGGTGGTCTTCGTTTTCGCGGCAGGCCGCTACGGGCACCTGGTGCGCCCGCCAGAAACCTTCCACTTTCTTGCCATCTACCGTTTTCGGCCCGGTCCAGCCTTTAGGGCTGCGCAGGATAATCATCGGCCAGCGGGGAATGGCCTTCATTGGTGAGCCCTGCCGGGCGGCCTGTTGAAAGCCGGCAATCTCTGAAAAAGCGCGATCCAGCGTGTCGGCCATCAACGGATGCATCTCTTCAGGTTCATGACCGCAGACAAACAGCGGTTCATAGCCGTAACCGCGAAACAGCTGACGCAGATCGTCGTCACTGGCGCGGCCCAGAATCGTTGGATTCGCAATCTTATAACCATTCAGATGCAGAATGGGCAGCACGGCACCGTCGCGCTGGGGATTAAGAAACTTAATCCCGTGCCAGCTGGAGGCCAGCGGTCCGGTTTCGGCTTCGCCGTCGCCAATGATGCAGGGCGCGATCAGATCGGGGTTATCAAAGACAGCGCCAAAGGCATGAGAAAGTGAGTAGCCTAACTCTCCACCTTCATTGATCGAGCCCGGGGTTTCGGGTGCCGCATGACTGGGAATACCGCCCGGAAAAGAAAACTGTTTAAACAGCTTCTGCATGCCGTCGGCATCCTGACGGATATGCGGATAGATTTCGCTATAGCTCCCCTCAAGCCAGGTATTCGCAACCATGCCAGGCCCGCCATGGCCGGGACCACAGACATAAATAAGGTTGAGGTCGCGCTGACGAATAATCCGGTTCAGATGGGCATAGATAAAATTCAGTCCGGGCGTGGTGCCCCAGTGGCCCAGTAAGCGCGGTTTAATATGCTCTGGCTTCAATGGCTCGCGTAACAGCGGATTGTCCATCAAATAAATCTGCCCGACAGACAGATAGTTAGCGGCGCGCCAGTAGCGATCAAGTAACGTGAGTTCGTGTGCCGTGTTCGGTTGAGCCATGCCATTTTCTCCTGCATTACGTCAGACGATGCACTAACCCTAATAGAGAATGGGGGAGTCAACCAGGCAAGCGGCAAACAAAAAGGCCTCGCAAGCGAGGCCTCAGACAGGTAGAAGACGGTTATTTACCGACGACGTAGGCAGTTTCACGGCCTTCGTCATTCGCGGCCACCGGCGTTACAGGCGTATACGGCAGTTGCAGGACGCGGCTGGTTTCAGCCAGCACTTTTTCAGTCAGGGCGACGTCACCGTTAAGTTTGCGGCCCCAGGACGGCACAACGGCACGAATTTTATTTTGCCATTCCGGTGACGCCATCTGCTCTGGACAGACCTTGTGCAGCAGTTCCAGCATGATCGGTGCCGCTGTTGAGGCGCCCGGCGAAGCACCCAGCAGTGCCGAGATCGAGCCATCTTCCGACGACACCACTTCTGTGCCCAGACGCAATACCGCGCCTTCTTTTTCATCTTTCTTGATGATTTGCACGCGCTGACCTGCGGTCACCAGACGCCAGTCTTCCTGCTTCGCCTGCGGAACATAGGCGCGCAGCGCGTCCATCCGGTCACGGTCGCTTTGCAGAACCTGATCCATCAGGTACTTCACCAGATCAAAGCTTTTCAGTCCGACTTTGATCATCGGCATAAGGTTAGTACTGTTCAGCGAGGCAAACATGTCCAGCAGCGAACCCTGCTTCAGGAACTTGGTCGAGAAGGTCGCGAACGGCCCAAACAGCAGAACCTGTTTGCCGTTCAGAACGCGCGTGTCCACATGCGGCACGGACATTGGCGGCGCACCGACGCTCGCTTTACCATAGACCTTCGCCATATGCTGTTTCACAACATCGGGATTTTCGGTCACCAGGAAAGAGCCGCCGACCGGGAAGCCCGCATAGCCATTGGCTTCGGGAACGCCAGCCTTCTGCAGCAACGGCAACGCCGCACCGCCTGCGCCAATGAAAATCTTACCGGCGGTTAACGTACGACGTGAACCGTCTGTCAGGCTGACAAGGGTAACCTGCCAGCGACCATCGTTCAGGCGTGTAATGTCGCGAACTTCCTGGCTCATGCGCAAACGGAAACTGGCTTTTTTCTCCAGTGAGGCAATCAACTGACGCGTCACTTCACCGAAATCGACGTCGGTGCCCATATCGGTCCAGGTCGCGGCCACTTTTTGACTGGCGGGACGGCCTTTCATCACCAACGGAATCCACTTCGCAATTTGCTGTGGATCTTCAGAGTAAGCCATGCCACGGAACAAAGTGCTTTTCTGTAATGCGTTAAAGCGTTTGCGCAGGAAGTTAACGTTGTCATCGCCCCAGACAAAGCTCATATGCGGTGTGCTGTGGATAAAGCTTTTTGGCGTATGCAGATTGCCTTTCTGGACATGATAGGCCCAGAACTGGCGAGAAATCTGGAAGGCTTCGTTAATCGCAATGGCTTTCGCGATATCGATACTGCCGTCAGCTCTCTGCGGCGTATAGTTCAGCTCGGCCAGCGCGGCATGGCCTGTACCGGCATTGTTCCAGCCATTAGAGGACTCTTCCGCCACATGCGGCAGCCGTTCCACCATTTCAATGGACCAGTCTGGCTCAAGATCCTGCAGCCAGGTGCCTAAGGTGGCGCTCATGACGCCAGCGCCAATGAGTAGCACATCGACGTCTTTACGCTCCTGCGCCCCGGTGGTGTCCTTTCCGCTAACACTCATTGTGAGCGCAAGATTTACAGCTGATTTGCACATGAGGCGACATCTCCTCTTCTGTTGACCTGAAGCTCAACAGTGTTGCAGGCGAAATAGTCACGCTTCTGTCGAGCGCGTTGCGCTATTTCCGGGTTAAGACTCAGGTATAGGTTAAAGCGACGATAACGAGTTAACTGAACGTTATGCTTTGTTGCCCAAATATAACATTCTCGCGTTCGAATTAAACATTTGTTTATTTTTTAAATGCAGAAATGATTCAGCATAAGAAAGAATCATAATAACAGGCGCGCCATAAGCCTTTTTTGCAGCTAACTCAACGGGTTAAGTAAAAGAGGATGTTGCGGGATTGCCCCATAATGGTGCGGTATGAAAATGTCACTTAGCGAAAGGAATAATCTAACCTAATGAAAAAAAGGGATTATTGAAATTTATTCTTTGCGTTGAATTTTTAATCGATAAGGCGGCGAAGGCTATCTTGTAAAAAAAATGTTACATTTTTGTGACCTCAGAGCCAGCCAGGTGACTGACCGACGGCAAGGAAGCGCGCCGCATCGCTGACGCTTTGCATGATCAAAGGTTCACCACCGCCAGCCTCTCAGTAATTCAGTCTTTTAAAAAAAGAGGGGCAGCAGGCAGATGTCGCCCTGACGGCGTGATTACGCCCGAAACCAGCGGCGCCAGATAAAGCGAATAACAAAAAACTCCAGCGCGCCCAGAAGTAAAAACCACAGGCAAAAGACCACGGTATAAAGCTGATTAAGGTCCTGCAGATGGAACATCTGTTGCAGGTGCTGCGCGACGGCCAGGCTAAACGCGGGAGCGGGAAGCAGAAGGGCAGAGAGAAAGCCCAACAGTAAAATGCCGCCGGGAATGATCAGGGATTCGAAGGGGTTAGTCATGGACAAAAATTCCGTATTTACCAGCCCGCCATTTTCCGGCATTCCGCGAGAAGGTTCAATGACGGACTGTTCAGGGCAGGAAGTCACGCTGTGCATTGCAAAGAAAAGGCTTAAATGACATTAACTTAGAGACATTCATAGCGATTGTTATGAGTTATAGCCTTTGCTATACTTAAATCCCTGATTTTATTGTCTTTTTATAACGATTATTGCGTGATAGACTGCGCGCACTTTTTAATAACCGAGCCATATGTGTGATGAATTCAGCCCGAAATGCTGGCTTTTCATCCCAAGTGAACAAATCATGACCTTTATCGCCACCCTGATTCTTGCTTTTGGAATGTCGATGGACGCATTTGCTGCTGCGCTGGGCAAGGGTGCGACCTTGCATCGCCCGGGCCTGAAAGAAGCCGTGCGCACCGGTCTGATTTTCGGTTGTATCGAAGCCCTGACGCCGCTGATTGGCTGGGCATTGGGTCTTGCTGCCAGCCAGTATGTTGCCGCGTGGGATCACTGGATAGCCTTTTTCCTGCTGGCTTTCCTGGGTGCCCGAATGATGATGGAAGGCTTCCGTAAAACGGCGTCTGAACCGTGCGAAGCGCCGCAAAGCCATGGTTTTATGGTCCTGGCGGCGACCGCCGTTGCCACCAGCCTGGATGCGCTGGCGGTTGGCGTGGGGCTGGCCTTCCTTCAGGTTAATATCGTCACCACGGCTCTGACAATCGGTGCCGCCACTACCGTTATGGCTACCACTGGCGTGCTGGTCGGCCGCTTCATTGGGCCTGTGTTAGGTAAATGGGCCGAAGTGCTGGGCGGACTGGTCCTCATCGCCATCGGCTCCACCATCCTCACCGAGCATCTCGGGCTGTTTCAGTAACGCCCGCAAAATCGTATTTTGTGATCTGGTTCAAAATTTATTGCTGATTAAAACAGCAGGAGCTATACTTTTCCTGTAGTTATTCAACAAATTTTTAACTGGATGCTGTATGAAACGTTTTTTTAAGTACGTGTTTCACGCGTATGTGGAAACCTTTAAACACGTACCACCCGGTGCGCTGAACTAAGCGCCACGTTTTACCCTCGATAGTCGCGGTCAGGGAATGACCGGTGATTATCACCTCATTTTGTCGTTCTTCTCGCCTGTCTCCGCCTCTCTGTTCAGCCCGCACTGGTCTCGCATTCCGCCTGACATACTGTGATACATCTGGACATCCACTGTGCCAATCGCAGTACGATTTCCGTCATGCTTTTTGCTACTCTGCGCGCCGATTTATTCTCAACACGGGTGGATAGCCCGACATAATAAAAGAGGCAGCAATGCAGTTATGCAGTTTTTATCTTCCCGCTCAGGGGAAAAAAAGCGTGGGTATCGTACGGGAACAGGGCGTGATCGATGTCGGGATGCGCCTGGGCAAAGCCTGCCCGGATTTAAAAACCTTTTTGACACGTTCTTCTCTGGCCGATCTTGCCGCCTTTCAGAACATGCCCGTCGATCACGCGTTTTCTGCCGTGCAGTTTCTTCCCGTTATTGAGCAGCCTGGAAAAATTTTCTGCGTAGGAATGAACTACGCGGATAAACGCCAGGAGTTTGCCGCAACGCTGGACGCGCCAACCTTATTTATCCGTTTTGCTGATTCACTGACCGGCCATGAGCAACCGCTGCAAAAACCGCTGACTACCCAGGAATTCGATTACGAGGGTGAGCTGGCGGTGATTATTGGTAAACCGGCGCATCGGGTTAAGGCCGCCGACGCGCTGGACGTCATTGCGGGTTACAGCTGCTTTATGGATGCCACCGTGCGTGACATGCAGTTTACCTGGTTTACCGCCGGGAAAAACTGGCCGCAGACCGGAGGATTTGGTCCCTGGATGACGACTGCGGACGAGATTCCTGATCCCCAACAGTTATCGATTAAAACCCGGCTGAATGGTCGTGAAGTGCAAAACGATACCACCGCCAGCATGGTGCATCCGGTCGCCAGCATTATCGAATATATCTCTGCCTTCAGTCCGCTATCACCCGGCGATGTCATTATCACCGGCTCCCCCGGCGGCGTAGGGAAAAAACGGACGCCGCCCCTGTTCATGTTCCGTGGCGACGTGGTGGAAGTCGAGATAGAAAAAATCGGTTGCCTGCGTAACCCTGTCGCCTGACGCAGTGTATTCACTGCCTCTCTGCCGATCCCGTCCTACACTCAATAAGTACCCAGGAACAGGAGCAGCTGATGAGGCGTACCATCCGGTGTAAAAGGCGACAGGGCATAGCCGTGGCCGCAGGGGTTGGTTTAGGTATAGGCGCCGTGCTGTGGGGCGCGAAGCGCTGGCAGCAAATGAAACAAACGCCGCCTGTTTCACCGCGTAGTCACCATGCGGGGCTGGCGGGTTACTATCAACAGATCGGTGACTGGCGCATGTTCACCCGCGTGACGCCCGACGCACCTCATGGTTTACCTGTCGTCCTGCTTCATGGTCTGGCGATGTCAGGCCGTTCGATGGAGGCGCTGGCCCTCGCGCTGGGTCGGGACTATCACGTGCTGGTCCCCGACCTGCCCGGCTTTGGCGGTAGCGCGTTGCCCGCATCGGCACCGGTGCTTTCCGTCAGTGAACTGGCCGATATCCTGTGGCAGTGGCTCCAGCACAATGGTTTCCGGCGGGCAATCTGGGTCGGCAGCGCCTTTGGCTGTCAGGTGCTGGCGGCGCTGGCGGATAAACACCCGGACGCCGTGGCCGGACTGGTGCTACAGGGGCCCACAGCCGATCGCCATGCGCGAAGCCTGTTGCGCCAGCTCTGGCGCGGCTGGCGCAACAGCCGACTGGAAGCCCACCGTTCACCTGACCCGCTGGCCCGCATCGACTGGGCGAAAGCCGGTCTCCCCCGCGTATTTGGCACGCTGCGCGCCATGCTTAACGATCCGATTGAATACCATCTGACGTATCTGACGGCCCCCACATTGTTGCTCCGGGGTTCGCGGGACCCGGTTTGTCCGGCGCGCTGGCTGGATGAGCTGGCGGGGCTGTTGCCTCAGTGTGAAAAAATCACCCTGCGCGGCGGTACCCACCGGCTGCACTATGTCTATCCATGGAGCTTCTGCCATGCGATCCGACCCTTTTTGGCCCGTATTCAGCAGGAGAACGCCGATGAGTAAACCGCCGAAGGGCATCGCCCGCTTTGATTCCGCAGCAACCATGCTGCTGGCTCTGGCAAGTGCACTACGCGATGAGCCCCTTACCCGTTCGTCATCGATGCTGGACCGGTTACTGCCTTCACTGGATCGACTACCGAGCCGGTTACGTGAATGGGGCCATGCGATAAGTGGCCAGGCGGACGGAATCAGCCCGAAACAGGCGGGTGAGCTGGATGTGGAAGGCATCGCCGAATGGATGGTGAGTGCCTACCCGCAGCGAGAGTATCCGGCGGCATTTATCGGCGCATCGAACGGTGCGCTGGTCCATCTGGCGGCGGCGATGGGAACGCCCTGGCTACCGCAAACGTTTCTGTGCCCGGTGCGCGTGGAACCCAGCGATCCGGACGATGCCCAGGCCGGCTTTGAGCAAGGCAAAGCGGTGGCCGCGGCGCTGCTGGCGACCTGGCCAAGGCTGGCGGTCCATCACAGGCAGGATCCGAGTCAGGACCGGCTGCTGCTCGAAAATATGCAGGCTTTCCGGCTTAAATTACGCGATATGCCACTCGCCTTTAATGAATTTCTGCTGGGAGGATTGCCCGCAGGCGCGACCCTGTTTATCAATCACTGCACGCGCCAGTGGCCGGTCACCCGCACCAGCGACCGTTCGTTTTTCCAGTTTGGCGCACCCGGTGGGGCAACGGAAAGCGAGTATTTGCAGGGCGGCCCCCGCGTTGCGGAATATCTGGCGCGGGCAGGGGTTGATCGGGCGCGCTGGACGCCGCCTGCCATCACCGATCATGTCCCTGAAGCCGAATGGGGGCTGGATGGTTACCTGATCTCTCCTCTGAAAAAACTGGCAGAAGCTCAACGCTGGACGCTGATGGAAATTCGTTATGAGCAACCGGAGGCGCTGAGTTTTGTGGTGGCGGAAATCTACCGTGACTGGTATCTGGCGGCAGGCGTGCTGCCCACCCGGCTTACGGTAGACAGCTTTATATTGCTGGATCCCTGGTGCAGTATGCAGCAACAGGCGATTCCCTTCTGGCTGATGTTCCCCTCTGCCGCCTCGGCAGATGCGCTGCAGCGTTTTCTGGAAAAACAGCCGCCGTTCCGCTACATCGATATGGTGTTGTACTCACAAGGGGCCGACAGCATCGGGCTGGCCGACATCGCCCGCTGGCAGCAGTTGCTTACCTTCGCCAAAGACGAAGGCGCGCTGGTCGGTGTGGATGAAACGCGTTTTCCTCATGATGTCACCAGTGTTTCGCAGTTTGACGCGGCGCTCCGTGAGCGGGCACCGCTGCTGCCTGCGCCGCCGCCGCTCACTGTCGGGACAGCGATCGCCGGTATTCAGCGTTACGGCGCCCGTCATGGCGTGAGCATCAGAGCGCTGACCTGAGTCAGGCTCCGTCGGTGATGGGCTTGCGAACCAGCACCAGATAGGCCAGTGCGCCCATCAGGGTTACGCAGGCACAAATCATCAGCGCCAGGCTGAAGGACTTCGTGGTGTCCAGTATCCAGCCGGTAATCACCGGAGCAAAGGACGCGAAGATAAAGCTGGCGAAATTTTGAATGCTGCCTACGGAGGCCGTCATGCGCGCGGTCACGTTAGCGTGGATCAGGCCCCAGCATGAGGTCCCCGCAAAGTGAATACAAAACAGGGCCATGCCAATCAGGGTGACGGCGCTGGTGGTCTCAGTGGCGCGCGTGACGAAGGCGGTAAAACCCGCAGACAGAACCATGCCGCTGACAATGCACACCTTACGGGTTTTAACCGCATCCCAGCCGCGTTTCACTAACGCATCCACCACATAGCCGTTGAGCAACATGCCGGCTGCGCCAAACAGGAAAGGAATCGCCGCCAGTAAGCCTGTGCTCTTAAGATCAAGGTGATAGGTCGACTGCAGATAACCCGGCAGCCAGGCAATATACAGCCAGGCGGTGTAGTTAATGCCGCTGAAGCCAATCATCATGCCCCACATGGTGCGCTGCTTAAACAGGCCTCGCCATTCACGAAAGCTGATCGGCGCTTTACGCGATGCCACGCTGCCCGCCTGCAGATAATGGATCTCTTCCGCACTTAAGGTGTTGTTATCACGGTCGCGATAAGTCATGTACCAGCCGATCGCGAGGAAAATCCCTAAAATACCGATAGTCACAAACATGCCGCGCCAGCCCAGCAGCAGCATCATGGCCGCCAGGATCGGCGGCGCCACCGATAATCCGATCATCGAGGCGGCGTTAAACATCCCCATCGGCATCCCGCGATCTTTAATATTGAACCAGTCATTGATGACCTTTACGCCGCATGGATTCATGGGCGCTTCACCCATCCCGAGGCCAATGCGCACCAACACGAACTGAGTAAAGTTATGCACCAGTCCGGACGCGGCCTGGAAAAGTGACCAGATGAACATGCCCACGCCCAGCATAATACGTGGGCCTTTGCGGTCCAGCAGGGCGCCAGCGGGCAGTTGTGCCAGCCCGTAAGCCAGCGAAAATGCCGAGAGCAGCACGCCAATTTCCGTCGCGCTCAGCCCCATCTCCTCACGAATCGTCATATTGGCCACCGACAGCGAGCTGCGATCAAGGTAGTTAATGATGGCGGCAAGCAGCAGCAACAGCATGGCGGTAATCTGGACTTTACGGATGCGCGGCGAGCGCACGATATCACTGCGCAACGGCACAAACGCCTCATCAGGTGCAGCGGCGGCGGGCGAGGTTGAACGATCAATAACCGATCTGTTTTCCATGGCAATCTCCCTGAGCAGGCGATTTATCATTATTGTGAGCATTAATGATGCCCGACGGCACAGGGCCGCCGGCGCGTTGCGATGAAGAGTAAGGGCGATAAAGCAGAGATGTTGTAAAGTTGTTTCAAAATCGTGCGAGAGCTAATGCTTTGCGGTTTTTAATCGGTTTTTAATTGTACTGATTAATGCTGCGGATCATGGATCGCTTGGCTGTGGCCAGATGACTGTGCAGGGCGCAAAGCGCATCCACATCCCGGCGACCGATTAACGCAGACAAAATCGCCATATGCTCCTCCAGGGCAACGATGTTGCGCTGCTTCAGATCGCTTTCATCCCACTGATAGTGCGAATGGAAAATAACGGAAATAATCTCCAGCGACTGATTAAAGAACGGGTTATTGGCGGCAGACAGAATCAGCGAGTGCAGTTGCTTATCCAGCGCCGCAAAATGGCGATAGTTGCTGGCAATGGTCTCACGCATCGATCGGTGCCGATCCAGTAGATCGCGCGCCTGAATCCAGCGTTCATCGTCCATGGGCAAATTTAAAAAACGCGTCAGGGCATGGGTTTCCAGCATTTCACGTAGCTCAAACAGCTTTTCCGCATACGTCTGCGAAAACTTTTTCATCTGCCAGTGGCCGCGTTTGACCGGTTCCAGCAGGTTGTAGCGCATAAAATGCAGTAAGAATTCGCGCACGGCCACCGGGCTGACATTGGCCTGCTTTGCCAGTTGCAGCTCGCTGAAGGTATCGCCGGGCTGCAACTGTCGCTGATTGATCAGATCGAAAAAACGCTTTTCAACCAGACTGGCCTGTTGATCAATCGGCGGCATCACCGCGTTCAGGCTGTCCTGCGCCTCCGGCGCGCGCACAATAACCCAGCTGTCTTTGACTTTTTCCAGTACGCCTCGCTCATGCAGATAACTCAGCACATGACGCACGGTCGTGCGGCTGACCGTAAACATTTCGGCCAGGGCGGCCTGCGGTGGCAGCGGTGACTGAACGTGGCCCTGGGCGATGCTTTCCAGCATATGGTTGATGACGTTATGGCGTAAATTTTGGCTGCGGCTCATGCGGGGGCTCCGGTTTTTTATGCATTAAAAACCATTGAAGGCCCAAAAAAGCCGTTCTGGTTCACAAAGTGAGAAGAGGGGAATACGGTGCCGCAGCCAGATTCGCCATAACTGCGCTTTTGATAACCGGAGAGGGGCCATGACCACTATGAAAGCCTTAGTCATCGCAGAACCGCGTTCGCTGGTCTGGGCTACACGCGCTCAACCCCGGCCTGCCGCGACTGAAGCGCTGCTTAAAATCGTCAGCGCAGGCATTTGCGGCACCGACATTCACGCCTGGGCAGGCAACCAACCCTTTTTTAGCTATCCGCGTGTCCTCGGCCATGAACTCTGTGCGGAGGTGGTGGAGACAGGCGCTGCCGTTCACGATTTAGCCGCAGGACAGCGGGTGGCACTGATTCCCTATCTCTCCTGTTTTGAATGCGATGCCTGCCGCAGCGGTAAAACCAACTGCTGCGAAAACATTTCGGTGATGGGTGTCCATCAGGATGGCGGCTTTAGCGACTACCTTTGCGTACCGGCAGCTAACCTGCTGGTGGTGGACGATCTTGCGCCAGAAGCCGCAGCGCTCATTGAGCCTTTTGCCATCAGCGCCCACGCGGTGCGTCGAGCGGCGGTGGCGCAGGGCGAGCAGGTGCTGGTCGTGGGAGCGGGGCCGATCGGCCTGGGGGCTGCCGCCATTGCCGCTGCTAACGGCGCGCAGGTGGTGGTCGCGGATACCAGTGATTACCGCCGTCAGCACGTCAGCCAGCAGTTGGGCCTCTGTGCGCTCAATCCGGCTGATGCGGCGTTTATAATCTCACTGCGAAACGAATTTGATGGCAGGCTGCCGTTGAAGGTGCTTGATGCCACAGGCAATCCTGCGGCGATGAACGCGGCCGTGAGCCTGATTCGCCATGGCGGAACAATCGTGTACGTCGGTCTGCATAAAGGGGATTTGGTGATTCCTGACAGTGAGTTTCACAAGAAGGAGAGCACGATCATGGGTAGCCGTAACGCCACCCGTGAGGATTTTGATCGGGTGCGTGAACTCATGGCGGCCGGGACGTTACGTGCCGATATGATGCTCAACCGGCGTTTCGCGTTTTCGACACTGGCAGAACACTTTGAGGCGCAGGTCATCAACAATCGTGCGTTAATTAAGGGCGTTATCGATTTTGATCGCTGAAGCCGGAGACAACGGGGTGCGCTGTCTCCGCACGCGCTACGCCGTTCCGGAGAGCGACTGGAAAAAGTGGCGACGCACGGCGTCGGCATCCACGCCCAATGCGATGCGTTGTCGGGGCAAATCGCGAAAAGGGTTGTGACGGGAAGCCAGCGTGCTGATCTGGCGCACCGTCTGACCACAGGCGATGCCTTCGGTAATCACCCGCAGTGGGCTTTCCACCAGCGTAAATGCCTCGGGCAAACACAGCCAGGATATCGTCAGCGTGTCATGCAACGCCATTCCCGCAAATCCTTCCTTCTCAAGACTGTACGCCAGATAAGGGCGGCAGATCGCCCGCAGGATCGGCTGTTGCAGTTGATCCACCTCATCGCTATTGATCAACACTTTATGGGTAACATCCAGCGGGATCAGCATAACCGGCAAGGCCGAGGACAGGACCTGATCCGCAGCATGAGGATCCTTCCAGATATTAAATTCACTGAACGGTGTCACATTCCCGCTGTGGCCATCGGTACCAAAGGCGCCACCCATGATGACCAGTTCTTTGACCAGCGGGATAATATCCGGTGCCTGATTGATGGCGCTGGCGATATTGGTAAGGGGGCCGATTGCCACCAGCGTAATGACGCCGGGATTAGCACGAACGCTGTCGATAATAAACTGCACGGCACCGGGCGCGTCGTCGCTAAACGGATTATCAAACGCATCCCCTAAACCGTCTTCACCATGCAGCCTGGCAGGTGCGCTCGGTTCCCGTGCCAGCGGACGGGCGCAGCCGCGGTACACCGGCACGTCAATCGCTATTTTCTGGCAAAAGAGCCGCGCATTTTTCACCGCCTGGCCCACGGCAACGTTGCCGAATACCGTGGTAATGCCCAGCAGATGTTGCGTCCGCGCGGCATAGGCCAGCGCAAAGGCATCATCCACGCCGATATCAGTATCAAAAATGACAGTGCGCACAGGATTCTCCAGAAAGCGTGAGCGCCTCACCCGGGGCGACAATCGTTGTGTGGGCGCGGCAAGCGTAAAAGCCGTCATTTATTTAAGCGGAAAACGGAAAAAGGGGAAACCTGAATTCTACCCCCTTTTAAGGCTACCCGCGTCGGGTTTTTAACACTACATGTCAGCCGCACATCACGGGCGCGCGTTCACATGGTCTGAGTTGCCAGTCAGAAAACGGCAGCGTATGATTGCCTGCGCAAGGTGATGGCGTTCCACCTTCCCCAACCGCCAGCAGGTTTCCCCTGCGGCTGATGACGCCTGACACTATCCTTTATCCTTTCGTGGGAGCGGGAGCGTCAGGTGCCGGTATTTGCTGACCCTCCACCGTCTTCTGCACAATGCCTGTTAACGGGAGTATAAGATGTTAAAACCGCTATTCGCTGTGATTGTGGGCGGCAGCGTAGGTTGTGTACTGCGTTGGTGGTTCGGTATGCGTTTCAATGCGTTTTTCCCCAATCTTCCACCGGGTACGTTGCTGGTGAATCTGATTGGCGGCTTTGTGATCGGGGGGGCCATGGCCTGGTTTATTAAAAATCCCCAGCTCGATCCCGCCTGGCGGTTACTGATCATTACAGGCTTATGTGGCGGGCTCACCACGTTTTCCACGTTTACCGCAGAATTAATGACCCTGTTGCAGTCCGGAAAATATCTCTGGGCCATGAGCAGCGCGCTGGTGCATGTCATTGGCTCGTTGCTGATGAGTTTTGCCGGTTTTGCGCTGATTAACCTGTTGGGTTAACGCCGCCGCGAAACCGGATGCCATCAGTCCTGCAGACACTGAGCGATGAAGCTGGCGGCGTGCAGGGCGCCCTCGGCTGAAATCGTGTGGCCAGTCTGTGGCTCAATCAATGCCTCGACCGGAACCGCCGCAGCTTTCAGGCGAGCCGCGGCTGACTCGCTTTCGCTGACGGGGATCACCGCATCAGCCCGGCCATGGATCAGCAGGGCTGGCGTATGCGCGAGTGGTGTCAGTGGGCCGTCAAAGGCCAGTCGGCCGGAAAATGCCACCACGCCCGCCAGGGGATAACGGCCAGAGGCCAGTAGATCTAGCGCCATGATCGAGCCCTGAGAAAAGCCCACCAGGATGACCTTCTCCCAGCATTCTGCCATATCATGCTGCGCCATCAGGTCACGCAGAACGCGGTCAAACGCCTCACGAGCTTCGCGAACCCGCCCTGGACGGTTTTCCGGCGTAATGCCCGCCAGACTGAACCACTGATAGCCCATGCCCTGTTCAAAAGCATAAGGCGCATCCGGTGAGGCAAAGACCACATCGGGTAACAAGGTTGCCCAATAGTCGCCGACAGGTGCCAGATCGTCGCCGTTACTGCCTACGCCGTGCAGAAAAATCACCAGTGCTTTTGCCATGCCGGTTCCTGTAAAAGTTGTGTTGTCTGACAGGTATTTGAACAGTTACACCGGTTAACGTCAAAATCAAACTGACCGCCGGGAAGGCCGCCTGTCGTTCAGGAAAAGGCAAACATTACGTGCCGTCTCCCTTTCCCTGTAACGTAAAACCTGCTTGACTGAAACGTCACCGCTTGCCGTCTGGAGTTATGCATGTCGTTGTTTACCCTGAGCACGTTATCCGACATTCCCGCCGCTGAATGGGATGCGCTGCTGCCTGATGATCAGCCTTTTTTGCGCCATGCCTTTTTGCTGAGCCTTGAAGACAGCGGCAGCGTCAGGCCGGAAAGGGGCTGGCAGCCAGCCCATCTGGTCTGGCGTGAGCAGGGTGAACTCTGCGCCGCGCTACCCGGCTACCAAAAAAGCCATTCACAGGGTGAATACGTGTTCGATCACGCCTGGGCCGATGCCTGTCAGCGAGCCGGTATCGCTTACTATCCGAAATGGCTCGGTGCCATTCCCTTCAGCCCGGTAACGGGCGCGCGCGTGCTGGGCAAATCCGATGCCGCTATCCGTCTGCTGTCGAGGCTGCCAGACTGGCTGGAGCGCCAGGCGTTGAGTGGCGCGCATATCAATTTCACCGACTCTCACGCTAACGCGCTGCTGGCGGAACAACCCGACTGGCTGGCGCGGCTGGGCTGCCAGTATCACTGGCACAATCGCGGCTATCGCGACTTCCAGGACTTTCTGGATACGTTGATGTCACGCAAGCGCAAACAGCTGCGCAAGGAACGGGAGCAGGTCGCCCTGAACGGCTTTGAATTTGACTGGTATCGCGGCGATCAACTGCGTGAAGATCAATGGGATTTTGTGTACACCTGCTATGCCAACACGTACGCGGTGCGCGGTCAGCGTCCTTATCTGACGCGTGCCTTTTTTAGCTTACTGGCCGCGCGTCTGCCGGAAAACATTCGCGTCGTCATTGCCCGTTTGCAGCAGCAGCCCGCAGCGATGGCTTTTTACCTTAAAGACGGGGAAAGCCTGTATGGCCGCTACTGGGGCTGCCTGGCGGAATTTAACCAGCTTCACTTCGAAACCTGTTTTTATCAGGGGATGGATTTCGCCATCGCCGAAGGCCTGCAACGCTTCGATGCGGGCGCGCAGGGCGAACACAAGCTGGTGCGTGGTTTCGAACCGCAGATTACCCACTCCTGGCACTACCTGTGTCATCCCGGCCTGCGCGCCGCCGTTGACGATTTTTTGCAGCAGGAGCGGCAGGGCGTTCACCTGTGGGCCGAGGAAGCCCGGGACGCCTTGCCTTACCGACGCGGCGACTAGTCCGCCCCGACAAACCCGCCGGTCTGGTGTTGCCAGAGCCGGGCATACAGGCCATTTTGTGCCAGCAGTTCCTGGTGGCTACCGATTTCGACAATCTGGCCGTGTTCCAGCACCACCAGCCGGTCCATTTTTGCAATGGTGGACAGACGGTGAGCGATGGCAATCACCGTTTTACCCTGCATCAACGACTCCAGGCTTTCCTGAATCGCCGCTTCCACCTCTGAATCAAGGGCGGAAGTGGCTTCATCCATGATCAGAACCGGCGCGTCTTTCAGCAACACGCGCGCAATGGCTATACGCTGACGCTGCCCGCCAGACAGTTTTACGCCGCGCTCACCGACATGCGCATCCAGCCCTGTCCGGCCCTGGGAATCCGACAGCAGCGGGATAAATTCGTCGGCGCGGGCGCGACGGATAGCCAGTTGCAGTTCTTCCTCGCTGGCATGGGGCCGGCCATAGAGCAGATTTTCGCGGATAGAGCGGTGCAGCAGCGAGGTATCCTGGGTGATCATGCCAATCTGGCTGCGCAGGCTTTCCTGCGTCACCTCGGCAATACACTGACCGTCAATCAGGATGCGCCCGC
Source organism: Pantoea sp. JZ2 (assembly GCF_035191405.1). Taxonomy (NCBI): domain Bacteria; kingdom Pseudomonadati; phylum Pseudomonadota; class Gammaproteobacteria; order Enterobacterales; family Erwiniaceae; genus Pantoea; species Pantoea sp. JZ2. The sequence goes on from NZ_CP045247.1 coordinate 255,400, forward strand.
CGTTCAGGTCGTAAAGACGCAACAGCAGATTGACCAGCGTTGATTTTCCGGCACCGGAAGGTCCAATCAGGCCAATCTTTTCTCCCGGTTTAATGGTCAGGTTCAGGCCATTAATCACCTGCCGCTCGCCACCATAGTTAAAACGGATGTTGTCGAAGCGAATCTCCCCCTGCGTCACCCTGAGCTGTTTCGCCTGGGGCGCATCCTGCACGCTAAGCGGTTGGGAAATGGTGTTCAGTCCGTCCTGCACCATGCCGATATTTTCAAAAATGCCGTTCACCACCCACATCACCCAACCGGACATATTAACCAGACGGATAACCAGGCCGGTCGCCAGGGCAATGGCACCGACGCTAATCAGCGATGCGCTCCACAGCCACAGCGCCAGGCCGGACGTGGCGACAATCAGAACGCCGTTGAGCGTCGACAGCGTCAAATCCATGCTGGTTACCATGCGGTTAGCCTGCTGCGTTTTGTCTGTCTGCTCCTGAATCGCCTCACGTGCGTACTGCCGCTCCAGGTCGCTATGGGCGAACAGCTTGATGGTAGCGATATTGGTGTAACCATCCACAATCGTGCCCATGAGTTTCGAGCGCGCTTCTGAGGACACCACGGAACGGGCCTTTACGCGCGGCACAAAATAGCGCAGCGCCGCGCTGTAAAGCACAATCCAGATAATGAGCGGAATCATCAAACGCCAGTCCGCTTCGGCGAACAGCACCAGCGCCGTCGCGGCGTAGATCAGCACATGCCAGATGGCATCGACCAACTGCACCGCAGAATCGCGGAGCGAGTTGCCGGTTTGCAAAATGCGCTGCGCAATCCGGCCCGCAAAATCGTTCTGGAAAAAATTCATGCTCTGACGCAGAACGTAGTTGTGGTGCTGCCAGCGAATCATGCTGGTCATGCCGGGATTAATGCTCTGGTGAACCAGCATATCGTGCAGCGCAATAAACACCGGCCGCAGTATCAGGGCGACGCAGCCCATCCAGAGTAAGGTTGGCCAGTTATCGTGGAACAGCGTAGCCGGGGTGGAATGGTTAACCAGATCAATGATGCGGCTCAGATAACTGAACAGCGCCACCTCAATGAGCGCGCCCACCAGCCCCACCACCAGCAGTGCTGCGAAGCTCGGCCACACCTGGCGCAGGTAGTAAAAATAAAAAGGCCAGACCCGTGAGGGCGGCATATCGGTGGGGGCATCCTGAAAAATATTGATAAAACGTTCGAAACGACGATACAACATACAGTTACTCTTTCCGTTCGATAAGAATTACAGCTTAGTGCATGTGTACGCCCGATTAAAAAAAGGATTCTCTATGGATATCACTCTGCGCGGCCGTGAACCGCATGATGCAGCGGCTTACCAACGTCTTTACGGCCATCCGGCGGTTTTCCCCTGGACGCTGCAATTGCCGTTTCCCAGCGTCGCCACCTGGGAAAAGAAATTCGCAAAAATGGATGCCGAGGGCTTCATCAATTTTGTTGCCGAAGTAGACGGCGAAATGGTTGGTGAGCTGACCTTGTTTACAAATCATAATCCGCGTACGCGTCACTGCATCAGCTTCGGCATCGGTGTCAATCCGGCGTTCTCAGGGCGCGGCATTGGCGAGCTGTTGATCCGCACGGCAATGGATTATGCACGTAACTGGCTGGGCATCACCCGCATGGAGCTTGAGGTGTTTCATGACAACCATCGGGCGCTGGCGCTGTATGAAAGGCTGGGTTTTGAGCGCGAAGGGGTGCGTCGTCAGGCATCCTTACGTGAAGGTAAACTTCATGATGTGGTGATGATGGCCAAACTGCTCAACGTGGCGTAACGACCGCGCATTGCCCGTTTTTGCGCGCGGCGTTAAGGTCAAAAGTCGCGCAACATGTTTAAACGTTGTTCTGTGCCACAGTTCGCACAAAATGCCCTGCATAAAACCCATCGCCTGCCGATATGACGGTATCACCCACTGATGCTCTGGAGGGCGATTGTGATAAAACTAATAACGATCGACGAACTGAAAACGGGCATGTTCGTCCACAAACTTGAGGTCTGGTGGTTTAAAGACAAACGTATTCGTAATCAGATGCTGATCACCGATCCGCAGCAGGTTGCGATGTTCCGGCGTGAAGGTATTCAGCGGTTATGGATTGATGAAGAGAAATCGATTTCATCACCACCTCCTGAGCCAGTCCATACCGCACCCTGCCAGCAGGCTCCCTTTACGCAGGAACGTGAACAGGCACAGCAGCTGTTTGAACAAGGCAAAATCAAGGTCCTGGCGCTGTTTAACGAAGCGCGAATGGGTTGCGGCCTCGATCTGAGCAGTATGATTGATATTGTGGATAAAATAGCCGGTTCGATTGAGCGCGAGCCCAGCGCACTTCTGCGCGTGGCACAACTGAAAGATCACGATAATTACACCTACCTGCACTCCATGGCGGTCTGCGGCTTGATGATCGCTCTGGGTAAAAAGCTCGGCCTGGATGCGCAGCAACTTCAGCGCGTTGGCATGGGAGGGTTGTTACATGACATTGGCAAAGCGGCCGTACCGCTCAGTATCCTGAATAAACCGGATAAGCTGAGCGACGACGAGTTTGCCATCATGTGCGAGCATCCGATAGCGGGTGCACAGATGCTGATGGAAGCGAACGCAGGGGATGACCTGGTCGATATTGCCCTGCATCATCATGAAAAATATGACGGCAGCGGTTATCCCTACCGTCATAAAGGCCATGAGATTAGCGTCTATTCCCGTATGGCCACCATTTGTGATGTGTACGATGCCCTGACCTCAACGCGTCCTTACCGCGAGGGCTGGACACCCGCACAGGCTTTACAGTCGATGCTGGCCTGGCGCGGGCATTTTGACACAACGCTGCTGCATGCGTTCGTTACGACAATCGGTCTGTATCCGGTGGGGTCGCTGGTGCGGCTGGCATCGGGACGTATTGCACTGGTGGTCAAGGCGGGCGAACAATCGCTTCAGAAGCCGCGCGTACATGTTTTCTGGTCGTTGCACGCTAAGCGCCCCGTCAGACCAGAAGTGGTCGATCTGGGGGACAGTTTTTGCACGGACAGCATTGTCTGCTCGGAGAGTCTCGCGGCCTGGCCAACGATCGACCTCAACCGGGTCTGGTTGCTGGACGTTGCCTGAGCCAACGTCGCCATTTTTATACCTTTTTTACAGCGTGCCAGTGCTTTTTAACCCTTTCTTTATGTGACTCAGCGCAAGCTATTCAGCAAATCCAAACCTCTGGAGGTTGCTGTGAGTGCAGGCGTGATAACCGGCATTGTGCTGGTCGTGTTGTTGCTGGGCTATTTAGTGTATGCCCTGTTGAATGCGGAGGCCTTCTGATGGCGGCCAATGCATTTTTACTGATCGCGGTGTATCTGCTGGTGCTGATGGTGTTGGCACAGCCGCTGGGACGTGGTCTGGCAGCGCTGGTGGCGGACAAACCCCTTTTTACCCGTGCCGAAGCGCTGTTTTGGCGCGTCGCCGGGGTACAGCAAGGCGATATGCGCTGGCCGCAATACCTGCTGGCCATTGTGCTGTTCAACCTTTTCGGCCTGATCCTCCTGCTGGCTATACTGCTGCTTCAGGACAAGCTCCCTCTCAATCCACAACACTTTCCGGCCTTGAGCTGGGATCTGGCGCTTAACACCGCGATTAGCTTCGTCACTAACACCAACTGGCAAGCTTATTCAGGCGAGAGCACCCTGAGCTATTTCAGCCAGATGGTGGGCCTGACCGTGCAGAACTTTTTCTCTGCCGCGACCGGTATCGCTGTCGCCTTTGCCCTGATTCGGGGCTTTGCGAATCGCTCGATTGCAACCCTGGGTAACGCCTGGCGCGATCTGACGCGCGTGACGCTTTACGTGTTATTGCCCGTCAGTCTGCTGATGGCGCTGTTTTTTGTCAGCCAGGGCAGCATTCAGAACGTCCTGCCTTATCAGACGATTACCGGCCTGGATGGGGCGCAGCAAACGCTGGCAATGGGCCCGGTGGCCTCGCAGGAAGCCATCAAAATGCTGGGCACCAACGGCGGCGGCTTTTTTAACGCGAACTCTGCTCACCCGTTTGAAAACCCCACCGCGCTGACCAACTTCGTGCAGATGCTCAGTATCTTCCTGATACCGGCCGCGCTGTGCTTTGCCTTTGGCGAATGTGTGAAAGACCGTCGTCAGGGCAACATGCTGCTGTGGTCAATGACGCTGATGTTTGTTGTGGCGGCGGCCTTCGTGATGTGGGCGGAAGTGAACGGGAATCCGCACTTCCTGACGCTGGGCGCGGACAGCGCCATCAATATGGAAGGAAAAGAAACGCGCTTTGGCATTCTCAATTCCAGCCTGTTTGCGGTTATCACGACCGCCGCGTCCTGTGGTGCGGTGAATGCGATGCATGACTCGTTCACGGCCCTGGGCGGTATGGTACCTATGCTGCTGATGCAACTGGGCGAAGTGATCTTCGGCGGTGTCGGTGCGGGCCTGTATGGGATGTTGCTGTTCGTGTTGCTGGCGGTGTTTATCGCCGGACTGATGATTGGCCGTACTCCCGAGTTTCTCGGCAAAAAAATCGAAGTCTGGGAAATGAAAATGACCGCCCTTGCCATTCTGGTGACGCCCGCTCTGGTGCTGATCGGTACAGCCATCGCCATGATGACCGACGCTGGCCGGGCCGGTATGGCTAACCCAGGCACCCACGGCTTCAGTGAAGTGTTATACGCCGTATCGTCGGCCGCCAACAACAACGGCAGTGCCTTTGCCGGTCTGAGCGCGAACACGCCGTTCTGGAACGTTTTGCTGGCCATCTGCATGTTCCTGGGGCGCTTTGGCATCATCCTGCCGGTAATGGCGATTGCCGGTTCTATGGCCGGTAAAAAAATTCAGCCGGTCGGTAACGGGACGCTGCCAACGCATGGTCCGCTGTTTATCGCGTTGTTGGTAGGCACCGTCCTGCTGGTGGGCGCACTGACCTTTATCCCCGCTCTGGCTCTGGGTCCGGTAGCCGAGCATCTGCAACTTATTCAGGGACATTAATCATGAGTCGTCAACAACAGGTGTTTGACGCAGCGCTCTTGCGCACTTCAGCAATCGATGCCGTGAAAAAACTCGACCCACGCGTTCAGTTTCGTAATCCGGTGATGTTTGTCGTCTACCTGGGCAGTCTCCTGACCACGGTACTGGCGGTGCTGATGTCTACTGGCTATCAGACCGGCAGCGCCAGTTTTACCGGCGCGGTGTCTGTCTGGCTGTGGTTTACCGTGCTGTTTGCGAACATGGCAGAAGCGCTGGCCGAAGGGCGCAGTAAAGCCCAGGCGAACAGCCTGAAAGGCGTCAAAAAAACCAGCTTTGCGAAAAAACTGTCGGCTGCGCATTACGGTGCAAAATGGCAGCAGATTGCGGCCGATGAGCTGCGCAAAGGGGATGCGGTATTAGTGGAAGCGGGTGACGTTATCCCGTGCGATGGTGAGGTGGTCGAAGGGGGCGCATCGGTTGATGAAAGTGCCATCACCGGGGAATCCGCGCCGGTGATTCGTGAATCGGGCGGTGACTTTGCCTCGGTAACCGGCGGGACGCGTATTCTGTCCGACTGGCTGGTCATCACCTGCAGTGCAAACCCCGGCGAAACCTTCCTGGATCGCATGATCGCGATGGTGGAAGGCGCACAGCGCCGTAAAACGCCCAATGAAATCGCCCTGACGATTCTGCTGGTGTCCCTGACGATTGTGTTTCTGTTAGCTACCGTCACGCTGTGGCCGTTCTCCGCCTGGGGCGGTACGCCGGTGACCATCACCGTGCTGGTTGCGTTACTGGTGTGCCTGATCCCTACCACGATTGGTGGTTTACTCTCCGCCATCGGCGTCGCGGGGATGAGCCGAATGCTGGGGGCAAACGTGATTGCCACCAGTGGTCGTGCTGTCGAAGCGGCCGGGGATGTGGACGTGCTGATGCTGGACAAAACCGGCACCATCACACTGGGTAACCGCCAGGCGACCCAGTTTTTACCGGCCCCCGGCGTCACAGAAGAACAGCTTGCCGATGCCGCCCAGTTGGCCTCGCTGGCGGATGAAACGCCGGAAGGTCGCAGTATCGTGGTCCTGGCGAAGCAAAAATTTAATCTGCGTGAGCGGGACCTGAGCAGCATGGGAGCCAGTTTTATTCCCTTCTCAGCCCAGACGCGCATGAGCGGTGTGAACGTGCAGAACCGCCTGATTCGTAAAGGGGCGGTCGATGCGGTGCGCCGTCATATTGAAGCCAGTCACGGTGCGTTCCCGGCAGAAGTAAACGCCCGGGTGGAAGAGGTTGCCCGTGCGGGCGGCACCCCGCTGGTTGTCGCTGAAGGCCCGAAAGTGCTGGGCGTGGTCGCGCTGAAAGATATCGTCAAGGGCGGGATCAAAGAGCGCTTTGCCGAACTGCGCAAAATGGGCATTAAAACCGTGATGATTACCGGTGATAACCCGCTGACCGCCGCCGCGATTGCAGCCGAAGCGGGCGTGGATGACTTTTTGTCGGAAGCGACACCCGAAGCCAAACTGGCGCTGATCCGTCAGTATCAGGCCGAAGGCCGCCTGGTGGCGATGACCGGTGACGGCACCAACGATGCGCCTGCGCTGGCGCAGGCCGATGTCGCGGTCGCGATGAACTCGGGGACGCAGGCCGCAAAAGAGGCAGGCAACATGGTCGATCTGGATTCCAACCCGACCAAGCTGCTGGAAGTGGTCCATATCGGTAAACAGATGTTGATGACGCGCGGATCGTTAACCACGTTCAGTATCGCCAACGACGTAGCCAAATACTTCGCCATTATTCCGGCGGCGTTTGCGGCTACGTATCCTCAGCTCAATATGCTCAACGTGATGGAGCTGCACTCACCGTCCTCCGCGATTCTGTCGGCAGTGATTTTTAATGCCCTGGTAATCGTCTTCCTGATTCCGCTGGCCTTAAAAGGCGTGAGCTACCGGCCATTAAGCGCCGCATCACTGCTGCGCCGTAATTTGCTGATTTATGGATTAGGTGGACTGCTGGTGCCGTTTATCGGTATCAAAGCGATCGATATGTTGCTTGTGCTGTTTGGTATGGCCTGAGGAGAATAAAATGAGTCAGTTACGTCCGGCAATTTTTCTGCTGCTGCTGCTAACGGTTGTATGTGGCGTAGTTTATCCTTTGCTCACGACCGGGTTGGCGCAGTGGCTGTTTCCCTGGCAGGCTAACGGATCGCTGTTAAAGGTAGAAGGTGAAGAACGGGGCTCTGCACTGATTGGGCAGGCTTTTAGCCAGCCTGGCGAGTTTTGGGGCCGTCCTTCTGCCACCGGCGACAAACCGTATAATCCCCTGGCATCCAGTGGCAGTAACCTGGCCGCGAGTAATCCGGCACTCGACAAAGCGGTGGCTGAACGCGTTGCCGCGTTACGTGCAGCCAATCCGCAGGCCAATGGGCCGGTGCCGGTAGATCTGGTGACCAGTTCAGCCAGTGGGCTTGATCCAGAGATTTCGCCACAGGCAGCGCTGTGGCAGGCACCGCGCGTGGCGGCGGCCCGTCAGTTGCCGCTGGCGAAAGTGGATGCGCTGGTGGACAGCCTGACTCAACGTCCGCTGCTCCCATTTATCGGCGAACCCACGGTGAATGTGCTGCAACTCAATCTGGCGCTGAACGATCTTAAATAAGTAAAAGGACGCTATGAATCACGAACCGCTGCGCCCCGATCCGGATGCGCTGTTACAGGCCAACAGTGACAGCCATCGCGGTAAGCTCAAGATCTATTTTGGTGCCTGTGCGGGGGTAGGGAAAACCTACGCCATGCTGCAGGAGGCGCAGCGGCTCCGTGCCCAGGGACTCGACGTGCTGGTCGGCGTGGTGGAAACCCACGAGCGGCCGGAAACGGCCCAGCTTCTTAACGGACTGGTGGTGCTGCCGCGTCGCGCTACCGGCCGATCCCGCCATGCTGAATTCGATCTGGATGCCGCGCTGGCACGTCATCCGGCGGTCATCCTGATGGATGAACTGGCTCATACCAACGTGAAAGGCTCGCGACATCCCAAACGCTGGCAGGATATTGAAGAGCTGCTGGATGCGGGCATCGATGTGCTGACCACAGTGAACGTTCAGCACCTGGAAAGCCTGAATGATGTGGTCGGCGGCGTTACCGGCATTCAGGTGCGTGAAACCGTACCAGACCCGTTTTTTGACAGCGCCGATGAAGTGGTGCTGGTGGATCTGCCGCCTGACGATCTCCGGCAACGCCTGAAAGAGGGCAAGGTCTACATTGGCGATCGCGCCGAGCGGGCCATCGAAAATTTCTTCCGCAAAGGCAACCTGTTTGCGCTTCGTGAGCTGGCACTGCGCCGCACGGCCGATCGGGTAGACGACCAGATGCGCGCCTGGCGCGACAGCCAGGGACGGGACAAGGTCTGGCACACGCGCGACGCGATTTTGCTCTGTATCGGAGACGATACGGGCAGCGAGAAACTGGTTCGTACGGCGGCACGGCTGGCCGCCCGGCTCGGCAGCGAATGGCATGCTGTCTATGTTGAAACGCCGCGCCTCAACCGCTTACCGGAGGCCCGTCGCCGCGCCATTTTGCGGACGCTCAAACTGGCGCAGGAGATGGGCGCGGAAACGGCAACGCTCTCCGATCCCGACGACGCTCAGGCGGTGCTGCGCTACGCGCGGGAACACGATCTGGGCAAGATTGTGACCGGACGGCGTCCCGTGCGACGCTGGCGACGCGACAGTTTTGCTGAGCGGCTAGGGCAACTGGGCCCGGATCTGGATTTGCTGGTAGTGGCACTCAATGAGCCCATGCAGGATGCGCCGCATCCTTTAGCCAGCGACCGGGTTAACAGCGACAAATGGCGCATGCAGTTGCGCGGCGTCATGATGGCGCTGGTGCTGTGTATTCTGGTCACCGCCGCCGGGCAATCGGTGCTGATCAGCTTTGATCCGGCCAACTGCGTGATGATCTACCTGCTGGCAGTGGTGATCGTGGCCCTGCGTTATGGCCGATGGCCATCCGTGATCGCCACAGTCATCAACATCATTGCCTTTGATCTGTTTTTTGTGGCACCGAAAGGCACGATTGCCGTCTCCGATTTACAGTACCTGGTGACCTTTGGCGTAATGCTGGCGGTCGGCGTGATCGTGGGTAACCTGACGGCGGGCGTGCGCTACCAGGCGCGCGTCGCGCGTTATCGCGAACAGCGCACCCGGCAACTGTATGAAATGGCTAAATCGTTGGGCAGCGGTCTGACACCCGAGGATATCGCGGCCACCAGTCAGCGCGTGCTCGACGCCACATTGCAGGCCCGATCCCTGCTGCTGCTGCCGGATGAGCAGGGCGAGCTGCAAACCCTGGGCAACGCGCTGCCGGGAAATGAACCGGACTGGGCTATCGCCAAATGGAGCTACAGCAAAGGCCAGCCAGCCGGCGCAGGCACAGACACGTTACCGGCCGTGCCCTACCAGATTCTGCCGCTGAAGGTAGGAGAATCCTGTCGCGGGCTGCTGGTCGTCGAGCCAGAAAACGTGCGCCAGCTGATGATTCCCGAACAGCAGCGGCTGTTAGAAACCTTCACCGTCCTGATTGCGAACGCGCTGGAACGTCTGGCGCTGTCGCAGAGTGAAGCGGCTTCGCGGCTGGCCGCCGAGCGTGAACAGTTACGCAATGCCCTGTTGTCGGCGCTGTCTCACGATTTACGCACGCCCTTAACCGTGCTGTTTGGTCAGGCGGAAATGCTGATGCTCGACCTGGCCAGTGATAATTCAAAATATGTGCCCCAGGCCAGCCAGATTCGCGAACAGACCCTGAGCACGATTCGTCTGGTCAGCAATATGCTGGATATGGCGCGTATTCAGTCCGGCGGTCTGAATTTACGGGAAGAGTGGCTGGCTCTCGAAGAGGTGATCGGCGGGGCGCTCAGTAGCATGGCACCGTCGCTGAAAGGAAAGGCGGTCGAACTCGATCTGCCTGCGGATATCGTCCTGATTAAGGGAGACAGCACCTTGCTGGAGCGGGTGTTTACCAACCTGATCGAAAACAGCCTCAAATACGCCGGTAACTGCGCGCCGCGCGGGATCCGCGCCTGGTGTGATCATGCCCGCCTGGAAATTGCCGTCTGGGATGGCGGTCCGGGCATCGCGGAACAGGACATGACCCGTATTTTTGATAAGTTTTCGCGTGGCGACAAAGAGTCGGCCGTACCAGGCGTCGGACTGGGACTGGCCATTTGTAAAACCATCATTGAGAGTCACGGCGGTCAGATCTGGGCGGAAAATCGCCCGGAAGGTGGGGCCTGTTTCCGCCTTTCTTTACCCTTGCCGCCCGCACCTGAAATTTCTCCTGAAGGGCTGAAATAACTTCACAGATGATCGGTTATAATGCGCGACTTTACTGCTTATGACTGGGAAATTATGGAACGTTTTACCGAAAACCTGATGTATGCATCGCGCTGGCTGTTGGCTCCCGTTTACATTGGACTTTCGCTGGGATTACTGGCACTGACCATCAAATTTTTCCAGGAAATTGTTCACCTGTTGCCCAACATTTTTAGCATTGCAGAAAACGATCTGATCCTGCTGTTGCTGTCACTGGTGGACATGACGCTGGTCGGCGGGCTGCTCGTGATGGTGATGCTGTCTGGCTATGAAAACTTTGTCTCCAAACTCGATATTGATGAGGGCAAAGAGAAGCTGAGCTGGCTGGGTAAGATGGATTCCGGCTCGCTGAAAAACAAAGTGGCGGCGTCGATTGTGGCTATCTCCTCCATCCACCTGCTGCGGGTGTTTATGGACGCGCGCAATGTCGAAAATGATAAGCTGATGTGGTACGTGATCATCCATCTGACCTTCGTTTTGTCGGCCTTTGTGATGGGCTGGCTGGACAGCATGTCGCGGGCAGAGAAGAAAAACGTGTAACCGACGGCACGCGTTATCCGCGCCGGCGACTGACGTCGCTTTTCCCGCGAGATGCCGGCGTCAGCCTGACGCCGGCCGTGCCCCCGCCAGATGAGGCAACACCGCCTTGATCATGGCAAAAAACGCAGTCAGCCGGGCAGGATAATAGCTCGCCCAGGGATAGGTCAGCCATACCGGTAACGCCGGAGCCTGCCATTCCGGCATGAGCTGGACCAGCCTGCCCTCTGCTAAATCCTCTTGTATCACCCACGACGAGACGATGGCGGCCCCCAGGCCCGCCAGCGCAGCTTTGCGTACCGCATAGAGGCTGTCGCTGCTTAAAACAGGGGCGATGGGCAGATTCACCGGTTCACCTTTGTCCTGATGCTGTAACGCGATTTCGTTACGGTAGAAGCTGGTTAACGCGAGCCAGGGCAACGCGCCCAGCTGTTCGACCCGGGTGATCGGTGCATGCTGCCGGAGCAGTTCAGGGGCCGCGACAACAATGCGCGGCACTTCGGCCAGCAGCACCGCCACGACCGAAGGATCGGTAGGCGCGCCGACCTGAATGGCGCAGTCAACGTTCTCGGCCACAAAATCGGGTGTTCTGTCGTTCAGCATCCACTCTATGCGTAAACGGGGATAGCGGCGCATAAAGTCCACCAACGGGGCGACCAGTTGATCCTGACCAAATGCATGCGGCGCGCGTACCCGCAGTGTCCCGATGGGATCGCTGCCTGCGCCGGTCAGATCGTCTTCCAGCGCATGCCAGGTGGCGAGCAGTTGACGTGCCTGTGCATAACAGCGTTCGCCATCATCGGTGAGCTTGAGCGCGTGCGTCGTGCGCAGTATCAGCTTCACGCCGAGCCCGTGCTCAAGCGCCTGCAACCGACGGCTGATAGTGGGCTGCGTTGTGCCAAGTTGCACTGCGGCGGCAGACAAACTGCCGCTTTCGACAATGCGAATAAAGGTATGCATCAATGCGATACGATCGTTATTGCTGAAATTGATCATGCGCCCAACGTATAACCGTTTTGTTTTTTATCAGTCTACCGCGTATGCCAAAAACAGGCTTTACTTGCCACACGCTTTTTTCGAGGATCTCACTATGACAGTGGTACACAACCTGAACCGGCATTCAACTGAGCGCCTGCCTGCGCCCCTTGTTTTTACGTTAGCAACCGGTGCGGGTCTGAGCGTGGCATCGATTTACTACAGTCAGCCCATGCTCGACATCATCAGCAAGCAGTTCCAGATAAGCGTCGGCAGCGTTGGGATGGTGCCCATGTTAACCCAGGCGGGTTATGCGCTGGGGATCCTGCTGCTGGCCCCGCTCGGCGATCGCCACGATCGTCGCACCATTATTTTGATCAAAGGGTTACTGCTAGTCATGGCGCTTCTGCTGTGCGGCTTTTCCGGCGGCATCAGCGCACTGCTTATCGCCAGTTTTATCACCGGCCTGACGGCGACCGTGGCGCAGGACATTGTTCCGGCGTCGGCCGCGCTCGCCCCGGTGGCCAGCCGGGGTAAAACGGTTGGCACGGTGATGACGGGTTTACTGGTCGGCATTTTATTATCCCGTGTCGTTAGCGGTGTGGTGGCGGAGTATTTTGGCTGGCGCACCATGTACATGATTGCGGCTGTGGCCGTGTTGCTGATCAGCCTGACGCTGTGGCGCGTACTGCCACGCTTTACGCCGGGTACGTCGGTAAGCTATCCCCGCCTGCTGTTGTCACTGGTGCACTTATGGCGTGCGCATCAAACCCTGCGGCGTGCGGCGCTGGCACAGGGACTGCTCTCCGTGAGTTTTAGTGCGTTCTGGTCAACACTGGCGATCATGCTTAGCGACCGCTTCCATTTTGACAGTGCCATTGCCGGTGCTTTTGGCCTGGCAGGGGTGGCAGGCGCGCTGGCGGCGCCGCTGGCCGGGAACGTGGCGGATCGTATTGGCCCGGCGCGCGTCACCCAGTTTGGTGCCGGTCTGGTGACGCTCTCTTTCGCGCTGATGTTTTTACTGCCTTTCCTGCCGCTGTCAGCTCAACTGGCCGTCATTATTATCAGCACAATAGGTTTTGACTTAGGCGTGCAGGCGACCCTGGTGGCCCATCAGACATTGATTTACGGTCTGGTTCCCGAGGCGCGTAGCCGGCTAAATGCCCTGCTGTTTACCGTGGTGTTTATCGGTATGGCCAGCGGGGCGGCACTGGGTAGCCTGGCGTTGGCGCACTGGGGCTGGAATGGCGTTGTCGTGTTATCCACCGTTGCCGCCGCTGTCAGCCTGTTGATCCGCCTCGCCAGTCGTCACCTCAGGGACTGATTCTTCCGCCCGCCAGCAAATGTGCCAGGCTTACTCATAAACTCAATTAAAACGGTGCGTTATGAACTTCATTGCCTGGACAGCTGCGACGGGCTGTCTGCTGTTATTAATGTCGCTGGCATCAGGGTGGATCCACCGCGGCCCCGTGACCTCTTTTGGTCTTTTTTTATTAACCGGGATCGCCTGTGGGCCGTGGGGATTTGATGTGATTGAAATCGATATCCTCCGCCATGCTGAACTGGTCGCGCATATTACCGAGATAACGATGGCCGCGTCGCTGTTCATCACCGGGCTCAAGCTGCGTCTGCCGCTGAAAGCCAGGCAATGGCGCGCGGGCAGCCTGCTGGCGTTTCCGGCCATGTTGTTGACGGTCGCCGCAATGACGCTGCTGTCTCACTGGCTGGTGGGGCTGTCGTGGCCGATTGCGCTGGCCTTTGGTGCCATTGTTGCGCCCACCGATCCTGTGCTGGCCAGCCTGATTTCCGTCAGCGATGCGCAGGACGATGATGCCCTGCGCGTTGCGATATCCAGTGAGGCGGGTATGAATGATGGTTCGGCGCTGCCGTTACTCATTCTGGCCCTGTTGCTGTTTAACGGTGAAAGTCTGGGCACGGGCATGCTGGCACGCTGGGCAGCCATTGATGTGGTGTGGGCCATTGGCGGCGGCATTCTGCTGGGGTTTGGTCTGGGGCGGTTAGTCGGCCTGCTGGCCGCACGGCTTCGTCATGCGCATGGTGATGTCGCACCCAATGACTTTCTGGCGCTGGCGCTCATTGCGTTGAGCTATGCCCTTGCTGAATCGCTGGGCGCGTCGGGCTTTCTGGCTACCTTTGCGGCAGGCCTGGGATTACGTCGGGCTGAACTGGGTGTGTTCAAACGTTATCAGCCTGATGATATGCCGGATGACGATCGGGTGCTGCCTGCGGAAGCACTGGTCAATCCCAACCAGCGTTTACAGCAACACGGTAGCGGTATGGTGAAATCGGTCGGTTTAGTGGTAGGCGACGCGCTGTCTTTTGGCGATACTATTGAGCGTTTACTGGCGGCCACAATGATGGTGGTCCTCGGCGTGACGCTGGCCCATCACTGGAACATGCAGGGCGTGATGCTCGGCCTGTTGCTGTTTGTGGTCGTCCGGCCACTCGCCGTATGGCTGGTCACGCTGCGCTGCGGCGTATCGCTTCCTCACCGTTTGCTCATCGGCTGGCTGGGGATTCGCGGTATAGGTAGTCTTAATTATATTGCGTTTGCCTGGGTCCATGGTATGGGCGGCTCGCAGGCAACGATGATGGTTGATATGGCGCTGACGCTGGTGGTATGCAGCATCGTGGTGCACGGCGTGTCGGTAACGCCGTTGCTAAACTGGCGCCAGGCCCGACTGGATGCAAAGCAGCGCCAGTCATGAAAGTGGGTTAACTGATAACAGGAGAAGACGATGAAGATATCTCAGATACTGTTGCTGAGCGTACTGGCCTCTGGCAGTGCGCTGGCGGCAGACGACACGGAACAAAGTGCTTACGCCAGCCAGCTGTGTCACATCGTGAGCAGTGAAAAAAGCGTATCGACAGCCGATCAGTATGTCGAAAAAATGAAATCCAGCGTCGCAGGATCGCAGTCCTCTTCCGCCTTCAATAAACCTGAATTTGACGAGGAACTGGCGAATGAAGTCGCCAGCGCATGGCTGCAGCTGGGTGACGAAGAGCGCGCTAAACTGCGTAAAAATACGCAGCAGTGTGAGCAAACGGTGATGACGCAGTTCCAGCAGGAAGATTAACCGCAGTTAAATCGTCAATAAACGCGCTAAAATGGCGCGTTTTTTAATGGATTTTCATGCCCGATTGCGTACATAATCGCCAGCGTCTTCACCAAACGTGCGATACATAATAAAAACGCAGCGGACCGACAGGGCCGTCTGACCTTTCTGGCATAGATTTAACAGGCATCATGATTACGCGTCGACGCTTTATTTTCGGCACAGGAGCGCTTGCGCTTTCACTGGCTACCAGCAAACTGTTTGCCCGCGATGATATTATTCCCCTCTGGCCGGACGAACCGCCCGGCGGTGGCGGCCCTGGCGGAAAATTACGTGTTGATGCATGGGGCTCCTGGTCGAATATCGTCAGCCCGGCGATTCAGCGTTTCAGACCTGAAAACCCCAACGGTGAAGCGGTGCTCATCGCGGCAGGCGGCGGCTACCGCTGGATCGGTATGGGACGTGAAGCCTGGCCCGTTGCACACTGGTTAAATGCCAACGGCTATACCGCCTATGTTCTCAGCTACCGTTTGCCGCGTGAAAAGTGGCAGGCCGGAAATCTGGCGCCTTTACAGGATGCCCAGCGCGCGCTGCGTCTGCTTCGCTCATTCGAACGAAAAGTGCATGTATTAGGATTTTCGGCCGGTGGGCATTTGCTGGGGATGGCGGCGGCGCGTCCGGACTTTCAGTCCTATCCCCCCATTGACAGAGTGGATCAGGAAATCCCCAAAGCGGACAGTGTCGGGCTGATTTATCCGGTCATTACCCTGGAAGCCCCTTATCAACATACCAATACACATCTGATGAT
This sequence comes from Pantoea sp. JZ2, assembly GCF_035191405.1. Lineage (NCBI taxonomy): Bacteria > Pseudomonadati > Pseudomonadota > Gammaproteobacteria > Enterobacterales > Erwiniaceae > Pantoea > Pantoea sp. JZ2. Next base: position 271,161 of record NZ_CP045247.1, read on the forward strand.
GGTCGGTAATGATGCCAGCCCACAGGAAGAAGCCAGTTGGTCTGTGCAAAATTATGTCACGCACGCTTATCCGCCAACCTTCCTGGCGCAGGCCGGTGACGACCACACTTCGAAACCCTTTAACACGCAGTTAATGCGCGATACCTGTCGCCGCAATCGCGTGCCGGTTCAGTTGATTCAGCTTTCCAGCGGCGGGCATGGTTTTGGCCTGGGTAAAGCGGGCACGCCGGCTGCGCTGTGGGATCAGGCCTATGTGAAATGGCTGGAAAACCTTGATCAGAACCCCTCACCGTTGACGCATCGGTCTGCCACTGTCCTTTAGTTATCCTGGCGACGCCGGTCATAAAAAAAGCCGGCAGTTGCCGGCCTCGCTAAAACAGCGATTCTCAGGATTGAAGCGACACAGGGCAAAGCATGTGATAAAGCACGGTCACTGCGATTAAAACTGATAGGTCAGGCCCATCCCGACGCTGTCTTTCGTAGTGATACCGGTAGCACGAGTAAAGTCATTATCTTTCAACAGGTTAATGCGGTAATCCACATAGGTCAGCATGTTCTTGTTGAAGTAGTAATAGGTGCCCACCGCAATATATTTCTGCATGGTCTGGCTTCCACCGGCAAAGTTGCCTGCGCCTTGCAGGTTTTCCCCACGCTGCGTGACAAAACCAATGGAAGGGCGTAAGCCGTTGAGGAACTGATATTGCGCAATGGCTTCGAAGTTATGCGTCTTATCAGCAATCTGCGACAGCTGGCCGTACGGGGTCACATCGTTGGCCTCACCGTACATCGCGGCAAGGTAGATTTGGTTCGCATCGTATTTGGCCGAGGTCACCCATGCCGTCGCATCGTCACCCTGACCGTCAGCTTGCTGTGTCAGCGTACGATTGGCTTTCATACCGGCCGCAGCAATGCTCAAACCATCGGTAATGCTGTAGGTCACACCGGCACCGTAGCCGTCGCCGTTTGCCAGCTTAGCGGTTGAGCGGTCGTTTTTCCCCTGATACTGAAGAATGACCTTCAGGCCGTTCCAGTCTGGCGAGTGCCAGGTGGCCAGGCCGGTTGAGCGTTTTGACAGGAAGTTGTCGTTGGTGGTCATGGTGCCGGAACCGTAAATCGGTGCCATATCGGTGTAAGCCGATGCGGTATACAGCACGCCAAAGCTGCGGCCGTAATCGAATGAGCCAAAGTCAGCCAGTTTCAGACCTGCAAAACCCAGACGCGTCGCATTCCCGGTTTGTGCGTCAGTGCCGCCTTCGCTGTGGTTCAGCTGGAAGTTATATTCCCATTGACCATAGCCTGTCAGCTGATCGTTAATTTGGGTTTCACCTTTAAAACCCAGGCGCGCATAAGAGTTATCACCATCTTCGGCGGTATTGTCCGAAAAGACATGACGCGCATCGACTTTACCGTACAGATCAAGTTTATTACCGTTTTTATTATAAATTTCAGCGGAGCATGCAGAAAATGAGATCAGCAAACACAGTGCATGCGGCGCGCATATTTTTATTTTACGTTGCATATCATCTACCCTTTAATGTTGGTGAAGCATGAGGTTTATTTCCGCACAAGGCGGCATTGTTCAAAAATGTCAGTTTCGTTATGACGAAATAATTAAAAGCGTTACGTGGCTACATCATGTGGCCGTATTTTTATGGTTTTCCCTGGTGTTGATTATCAGGGCGCATAACGCCTTGATAATGTATTTATTATTAAATGGCTAAATCAGGTATATCGCTCAATATCGTTTGCGCGCCACTGTGTAAATATTTACGGGCGACAGCAGGGTCATTAATTGTGGCAATCGCAAACTCAATACCGGAATCGGCCAGGCGTTTCAGGTCGTCATCCGTCGCAAAGTCCGCCAGGAAGTGCAGGATCTGACAGCCGGTTCTGGCCAGTAATGCCACAGGATCGCTGGGAGGAACGCACACGGCCAGTCCACGCGGGACGTCAGGCATGATCCTTTCCGCAACCTTCAGCGAGAGCTCAGAAAAGCTGCTGATAAAGAGCTTCTTTTCATCCGCAGGCCACAGCGATTTCAGCTGCGTAATGGCAATTTCCGCAGTTTCAATTTCCTGACCTGACGTTGGTTTGATCTCCAGCTGAAGGCCAATACCTTTATCCAGCACAAATCCCACGGTTTCAGCCAGTGTAGGGACTTTAACGCCTTTGAACAGGTGGCCATAACAGACGCCCGCATCCAGCGACCGGATTTGGTCCAGGGTTAAATTGGCGACATAGCCGGTGCCATTTGTTGTCCGATCCACCGCGTCATCGTGAATGATGACCGGGTGCCTGTCTTTGGTCAGTTTGACATCCACCTCTATCCACGTCGCGCCATGCTCAACGGCCGCCTGAAAAGAAGGCAGTGTATTTTCTGGTGCCAGCAGAGGCGCACCACGATGTGCAATCAGGCGGGAATTCACTACGCGTACAGGGTGTTTTTTTGTCGGCATGCTCAGCGTTACCTTCTGTTGTCGGGTTAGCACAGGCTTACTTAAGTAAGACCTGGTTAGAAAATTCGGTTCTGACTTCGTCGCCCAGCGGTTTAGGCATGAACTGGGTGCCATGAACACGTTCTTTGCTGTTGATCAGACCAGCATCGCGATTCACTTCTTTATTTTGTGGCGTAATGCCATAAACCTGTTGAAACAGCCTTTGTGTCGTGGGCAGCGTCAGCCAGTGGATAAACAGCAATGCTGCCGCTTTGTGTGGCGCATTCTTGGGAATCGCCACCATATTTCCGCCGCCGGGCATGCCGAAATCGGGGATATAGAGTCGGATGGTTTTGGGGACTTCGCCGTGGTTTTCTAAGCCCACCAGATAGTCTTCCCAGGCGGGGACCAGCAGAAACTCACCGCTCACCAGTCGCGTTACGCTGTCGGCGTTAGAGGCGGTAATAATGTAATCAGGACGCAGTTGTTTGAACCAGTTCCAGGCCGGTTGTAAGGCCGTCAGGCTTTTTACATCCGCATCGCCTTTGGTGAAATCAAAGCCAGGCACCAGCGTACGCGTGACAGATTCAATAAACGCCGGACCGGAACCGCCGTTTTCCACGTTAAAGCCAAACTCCTGAGGATGAGTCTGCAGGAAGGTGGTGAGCTGCGGCAGGGTACGGGGCAACTCGCTTTCTTTCATGCGGCGCGAATCGTAGGCCAGGCCCGTCTGATTGCCCCAAAATGCCACGCCATAACCTTTACTGTCCGTACCCTCAATGGTGTAGTTCAGGGTTTTGCCTTCCGGCAGCAGTGTATTAATCGGGCCAAAAAACGTTTGCTGAGGCGATACCGTACCGAATGCGCCTCCGCCAATCGAAAACACATCAATATCGCCTGTTTCCCGTCCCCGGTCAGCCATGAGTTTATTAATATTGCCTTGCAGCGGACCTTCAGAGATCGTAACAGCAATACCGTACTGTTTTTCAAACAGGCTGACCTGCTCTTTAAGACGATCCTGGTAATACCATTGGTACCAGGTTAATTTCCCTTCTTTTTTAGCCTCGTCAACAATATGTTGCCAGTCCATTTGTGTAATATCCTGAGCCTGAGTACAAAAAGCCCACGCAAGTAATAATAAGGTGGCAGATCGTCTGAACATGATTTTCCCCAGTTAAGCGAGTTAATAACCGTCAGCCTTTTCCAGCAAAAGCGGCGACGGGATTCTTTGTCAGTAATTTTTCAGCTATCAGCATTAAAATGACATTCGGCACGACCAGCATTAAAGAAATAACAGCGGCATTAGGTCTGATAAAGTTGTAACCCAGATAAGAATAAAGAATGGTCGGTACGGTAATAAAATCCGGCGAGCCGACAATAAAGCTAATGGCGAACTCTTCGATGGATAACGTAAAGACAATAATTAAGGCCGCAAATATGCCGGGTCTGATAGTTGGCAGGCAGGCAACTAAAAAACGATTTACTACAGACGCGCCCATATCGCGGGCGGCATCCAGGGTGTCCTGACGTATTTGAGAAAAGGAAAGGGTCAGAATCCTCACGGCATAGGGCATTAAGATGATGGTATGTCCCAGTAAAATGCCGACAAACCGACTGTGGATGCCCACCACGTTCAACAGCATGGAAAAAAACAGCGCAATCACAAAGCCGGGCACGATGAGCGGAAGCAAAATCGCATTCTGTAGCAGGGACTTACCCGTAAACGACATCCGGCCAAACGCCCAGGCCGCTGGCAGGGCCAGTAGCAACGTGAGCACAGAGACGGTTGCCGCCAGTAAATAGCTGTTCTTCAGCGCCTGTGGCAGGGCCGTGGTCGTCCAGACTTCGACCCAGCGGCCCAGGGAAAGCACGGGCGGCAGGGCATCCGGCCAGGCCCAGGGATGCGTTTTATCCACCAGAGACCACAGCACGGTCAGAATAAAGGGGATCACCAGCCACAACATGAACAGTGCGGTAATCAGGATCATCATCATGATACGCAGGGGCGACATGCTTTTTCTGGCTCTCATCATTTATGTTCTCCCACTTTTTGCAGCCACTTCGCCACACCGGCCAGCACCACCGCACCGACAAACGCCGCCAGCATTAATATTACCGCCACCACGGCCGCAAGGTTCCAGCCCTGGGCGCTGATTTCCGGAAAGCGCAGCATGTATTGCGACAGGGAGAAAACGCTGGTGGGGCCAGCCACGACCTGGAATGAAAAGTCGCCCAATGCGCCAATGAAGATCAGGATCAGCGAAACCTGAACGGCTTTGATGGATAAGGGCAGAATGATCTGTAAAAGGCGGGCGGTTTTGCCTGCGCCCAGATCGCGGGCCGCATCAACGATTTCGTCCCCGATAGCGCGCAGGCTGCCGGTGATGATCAACAGGGCATAGGGAAGCTGTTTCCAGACCTGGAGGATAATGACACCAATGCCCCAGCGATCATTCTGCATACGGATGGGTTGCGAGATGATGCCCAGTTTGAGCAGGCCGAGGTTAATAAAGCCCTGCCAGGAAATCAGATTGATGAACAGCAGGGCGGCGACCAGCCCGTGTACCATCAACGGGGCTTTCAGTAAGCCGCTCATCAGCACAGAGCCGGGAAAGGGCTTTCTCAGCCACAGCGCCAGCGGTAGGGCCAGCGCCACAGACAGGACGGCACTGACCACGCCAATTTTCAGGGAATAGCCGGTGGCGCGCCACAGCTGACTGTCGTTCAGGATGGTTTCCCAGTACTGCAGCGTAAAATGCGCAGGCGCGCCAAAGTTGAACAGTCCGACAGATTGCGCGATGGCCATAACGACGATCAGAATCAGGGTGAGCACGACGGGAGCGACCGCAGGCAGCACCAGTAACCAGGCGACTATGTTTCGGTTGTGCACTTTCATGACCAGCTTTCCTGCAAAAAGCGAATCCTGTCAGGCGCGATGGAAAAATTAACGCTATCTCCTTCCCGAATGTGATTTTTACCGACTAACTGAATATGCCACTGGTATTCCGGCTCTTCATGGTCCTTTGGGTGAACCTGTAGCTCGGACAGGTTGCCCAGAAAGCTCACGGCACCTATTTCGAAAGCACGGGTATTCATACCGGTTTCCTGTTCGCTCAGCAGAGCATCTTCCGGACGCCAGAAGGTGTATACCTTGTCGGAAAGGGGCGGAACAGGACTGTGAATGTTCATTTCACCCAGCACGCAGGAAACACGATACATTCCGGTGTGACTGTCACCGTCGATGACATGCGCTTTCATCACATTCGCCTGGCCAACAAAGCCCGCAACAAACCGGTTAACCGGCGAGTAATAAATATCTTCAGGGGTGCCGGTTTGCTCAATGCGTCCGGCGTTCATAACCACGACGACGTCAGACATGGACAGGGCTTCTGCACGGTCATGGGTCACATAGATAGCGGTAAACCCGTGTGAACGCTGCAGCTGGCGGATTTCGAGGCGGACTCTGTCGCGTAATGTGGCGTCGAGATTCGACAGCGGTTCGTCGAACAACACGATTTCGGGCCGCACAGCCAGCGCTCTGGCCAGCGCGACACGCTGCTGCTGACCGCCCGATAACTGCGCAGGCAGCTTCGGTAAGTGGGCGTTTAACGAGACCTGAGCGGCGGTTTGCGTGACGCGATCCTGTCTCTCCGCTTTGGCCATTTTCCTCTGCTTCAGCCCAAACCCAATGTTTTCGGCCACAGACAGGTGAGGGAACAGCGCATAGGACTGAAAGCACATGGCCGTATCGCGGTGCTCAGGTTTAACCTGATGCATGTCCTGCTGGTGAATCAGGACTTCCCCGCTGTCCAGGCTGTAAAAGCCCGCAATCACTTTGAGCAGCGTGGTTTTGCCACATCCAGACGGACCCAGCAGGGAAACGAACTGTCCTTTTTCGGCCTTCAGTGAAATGCCGTCCAGCGCGACAAAGTCGTCGAATCTGAGCATGGCATTATTGATTTCAAGCGTATTCACGTATGGCTGCCCCGTCATTGAAGAAATGTGTGTATCTTAATTAATGCGATGCGCATAATAATTTGATGCGGCGAAATTAGGCAATTTCAGACAGGTTAAGAATTTATTAATTTTATAAAACCCATATTTAACATGATAATAATGAGTTGCTTTGATTTCGTACATTTACTCTGCTAACTATTATCATGCATAGTGAATAATATTGAAGGCAGAACGTTTGTCGGTCATATGAAGAAAAAAGCGGGGAGGACAGCGCCGAAACGCTGTCCTGAAAAGACGGCAGGAAGAGAGCGCGGACTGACGGATATTCAGGCGGGGGTAAAGCGGGGGTGCGGAATAAACTGGGCGGAAAGGCGATTGAGTGCCGCGGTGCCAACACTCACATGTGTTGAACTTTTTTCCTGGCTCCCGGCCAGATGAGCATCAAGCCCTGCGGCTTTGCATAGGGCATAGCCCGCAGAAACATCCCACATACTGCTGAAGCACTCCTGATAGCCATCGACATAGCCCAGCACACTAAAGCTTAAACCGATGGTGGCACAGCGGTAGCGCACCACATTCCAGCCAGTATCCCGGTACGCTTTTTCAATGCAGAGCTGGTGGGTGAAGTCCCATGAAGGACTGTCGCCAATGGCAACGGTTTTGAGTCCCTGGGCGATTTCGGGTCGCGTAAAAGGCTGGCCGTTAAAATAAATGCCGGTCTCCTTGCCCCCGCTCAGCATGATGTTTAACACCGGATGAACAATCACCCCGATGACCGGTTCGCCGTCGATGACATAACCGACAGAAATGCCCCATAACGACGAGCCACGGAGAAAGTTACTGGTGCCATCAATCGGATCGACCGACCAGTAACGGTCACTGAGTTCGCCGCCTTGCTCTTCGCCAATGACGCGTTCATTGGGGAAATATTGCGCCAGACGTTGACGAATCAGCTTCTCAACCTCCTGATCTGCTTCACTGAACACATCCTGGGGCCTTTTTTCGCAGATTTCTAATTCACTGAGCTGCCTGAAATAATCCAGCGCCAGCTGTGATGCCTCTTGAGCAATACGTTCAATCACCTTTACGCGCGTATCCATTCTTAATCCGTTCATTTTGTGAAAGGTCCTGAGCTCGTTCGTTTACCTTGTGCTGCACAATGACTCAGCAACGGGAAACGCTGATTTAATATAATGCTTTACGCATGAAATTAGAGTGTCGGCCTGTTTTGTGTCAGTATTATGATGATTTGGTGATGCGATTTTTTTTAGGAATATCGTCCTGAATCAGCATGTTCACACAGCACGTAAAGGTCAGGCGCATGACTATTCGGAATGCATAAAAGCGTGCTAGGGTGTAACAGAACCTGTCATTAAAACGGTGAGGATAACGTGGTGGTTCATGGATATTCAGGTCGTGATGAAGTCGAACTTAATCGCAGTGAAAAACTTATTCTTGAGCTTGTTCGCCGCAATCACGGCATTTCCCGCTCCTCGCTGGTTTCACAAACGATTCTGAATCAGTCATCGGTTCACCGTATTGTTGATACACTGACCGAAAACGGTTTTCTCAGCCTGGGGGAATCGCCCTCACAGGGAAGGGGTAAGCCCAGCCCGTCGTTATCCCTGAATCCGGACGCACGTTACAGTTACGGTATTTCCATTAACTCTGACAGCGTGGCGGCAAGCCTGATTAATTTCCGCGGCGATATTATCGAATACTGCGTGCTGGACACGCTGCCCGGCAATCCTGCCCGAACGCTGCTGGATCTCAAACGCCATTATCTGGATACCTTAAAACATATTGGTATTTCGTCAGAAAAAGTGTGTGGCGTCGGATACAGCATGGCGGGCTTTCTGTATGACTCCCGGAAATATTTTAATCCGCCAGAACCGCTGAAAAACTGGATGGGCATTGATCTGCGCCGTGAAATTATGACGCTGTTTGACCGGCCCGTCTGGATTGAAAATAACGCCACGACGGCCGCGCATGCAGAAGCTTTTTTGGGCGCGGGCCTGCACTACGAGACCTTCGGCTACCTCTCTTTTAATTACGGCTTTGGTGGCGGCATTGTCATTAACGGCAAACCGTTTCAGGGTGCTTTTGGCAATGCGGGCGAGATCAGCCGGATTTTTTCGCCGGAAGAGGGCAAACTGCGTCCTGCGCTGGGAATCTTAATTGATCGACTGCGCAACGGCGGTATTGAAATCCACAACATTCGCGATCTGAATAATAAATTCGATCCGGACTGGCCCATTGCCCGGCAATGGGTCAACGAAGTCACGCCCAATTTACATCGGGCCATGGATGCCCTGAATGCCGTTATCGATCCCGGTGCCATTATTTTAGGCGGCGAATTGCCCCGTAAGCTGGGCGAAATGTTTTTAGCCATGCCCCGGGTCAGTTCGGGCAAACGCTGGAATATTTCGGCGGAGTATCCGGATATTCTGCTGAGCACTATTGAGGGCGACAGCTCGGCACTCGGTGCGGCGTTGACGCCGCTGCGGGAGACCTATTTCAACTGATAAATCGCTCACTGGCGCGAAGGCCAGCGAGCGGTGGTCTCTCTGCTGTCTGTCGGCAGCAGAGAGGAACGGGTTAGCGCATGGTGACAAACTCTTCCGCCGCCGTCGGGTGAATCGCCACGGTATTATCAAAGTCTTTTTTGGTCGCGCCCATTTTTAACGCAACCGCAAAGCCCTGCAGCATTTCGTCCATACCACTGCCAATGCCATGAATGCCGACGATTTTTTCCTCCGGACCGACGCAGACGAGTTTCATGCGGCACGGCTGGCGATGCTGCGTGACGGCGGTGTACATCGCGGTAAAGGCGGACTTGTAGACTTTCACCTGGTCATCACCGTACTGTTCGCGCGCCTGCGGCTCTGTCAGGCCCACCGTGCCGATGGGGGGATGGCTGAACACCACAGTCGGGATATTGCGGTAGTCCAGATGCTCATCCGGTTTGTTATTGAACAAACGCTCTGACAGGCGACGGCCCGCCGCGACGGCGACCGGCGTCAGTTCAACGGCACCGGTGTTATCGCCGACGGCATAAACGCCAGGCACGTTGGTGTTCTGGAATTTATCGACCTTGATGTAGCCTTTCTCGTCCAGCGCCACACCCGCTGCCTGAATATTCAGGCCGTCGGTTTCAGGAACGCGTCCAATCGCCCAGACCAGGCAATCAACCGTGTATTCACTGCCGTCCTCCAACTGCAGCGTCAGGCTGCCATCGGCATTTTTTGCTACCGCTTTTGGCGTCGCCTGCGTATGCAGCGTTGGGCCTTCCGCGTTCATCACCTCAACCAGCGTATCCGTAATTAGCGGATCAAAATTGCGTAGTGGCGCATGTTTGCGAACAAACAGATGGGTTTCTGAACCTAATGCGTTTACCACGCCCGCCAGCTCAACGGCGATATAGCCCGCGCCGACCACGGCGGTACGTTTTGGCAGGGCATCCAGCTCAAAGAAGCCGTCAGAATCAATCCCGTATTCCGCGCCGGGAATGTCGGGATGACTCGGGCGTCCGCCCGTAGCAATCAAAATATGATCGGCGGTGATCGTTTCGCCATTCACCTCAACGGTATGGGCATCAACAAAACGGGCAAAACCGTGGATCACATCGACCTTATTTTTCCCCAGAACATTGTCGTATGATTGGTGAATACGATCGATATAGGCGCTACGGTTTTTCACCAGCGTGCCCCAGTCAAAGCGATTAACGGTGGTATCAAAACCATAATCCGGCCCGTAAAGATGAATGGCCTCGGCAATTTGTGCGGCGTGCCACATTACTTTTTTCGGCACGCAGCCGACGTTGACACAGGTTCCGCCCAGCGCTTTGGCTTCAATCAGGGCGCACGTCTGGCCATAGCTTGCTGCACGGTTAATTGAAGCGATACCGCCGCTGCCGCCGCCGATGGCGAGATAGTCATAATGTCGGGTCATGGAAGTCTCATCCGGTTACTGGGAAAGTGATAGAGAGTGTAACGCCGCAGGGTACGGCGTCGCAAAAATTGCGCCTATGATTGTAACAGGCCTTATCGTTTCATTATTTACAGGGAAGCATAGCATGTACCTGACTTTTCTTGGCACCGGCGGGGGCGCGCCGAGTCTGCAACGCAATGTCACTGCCATCGCGTTTACCCGCGACAAAAGCGGCGCCACCTGGCTGTTTGACTGCGGTGAGGGCACACAACTCCAGTTTATGCGCTCAGACCTGAAGCCTGGCAAACTCGATAAAATCTTTATCACCCATCTTCATGGTGACCATATTTTTGGGCTGCCGGGCCTGCTTACCAGTCGCTCGATGGCGGGGTTAACCACGCCAATGACGGTTTACGGTCCAGCAGGGCTGAAAGCCTTCGTTGAAACGGCACTGTCGCTGTCCAGCTCGTATACCGATTACCCGCTGGAGATCGTCGAGATCGCCGCGGGTGAGGTCCTGGATGATGGCGAATTTCGCGTGACCGCCTGGCCGATGAATCACACCATTGCCTGCTTTGGCTATCGCATTGAGCAGCATGACAAACCCGGTTTTCTGGATGCGCCTCGCCTGAAAGCAGAGGGCGTACCGCGCGGTCCCTGGTATCAGCAGTTAAAGCAGGGCGATACGATTACGCTGGAAGACGGGCGTACCGTTAACGGCGCTGAGTATCTTGGGCCGCCAGTGAAAGGCAAAACGCTGGCCATTTTTGGAGATACTGCGCCCACTGACGTCGCGCTACAGCTGGCGGCGGACGTTGATGTGATGGTGCATGAAACCACGCTGGAAGAGGCGCTGGCTGAAAAAGCCAACGGGCGCGGTCACTCTACCACCTTACAGGCTGCAACGGTGGCAAAGCAGGCCGGAGCAAAGCGCCTGATTGCCACCCATTTTAGTTCGCGTTACCTCGCCCGGGACATGGCGCGCCTGCTGGCAGAATGCCAGCGCATTTTCCCTGACACTGAGATGGCGCACGACCTGGCGGTCTTCACGCTGTAGGGATCAGTGCGCCAGCGCAGGGTAGGTAAAGAACAGCAGGTGGACCATGTTGAGTGCAAAATGGAACGCGGTCGCCAGCCACAGGCGGCCGCTCCAGTGCCAGACCAGACCATAAATCAGTCCGGCCAGCGCTGCAAAGATCATCAGCAGCACCCCGCCAGATGCATGGGCCAGACCAAACAGCAGTGCCGTTACCAGCAGGGCGATCACGCCGCCCCATTTCTGGCGCAGGCGCTGCTGGAGATAACCCCGGAAAAACGCCTCTTCGGCCAGTGAGACAAAAAACAGATTGGCCAGGGCAAACGATCCCAGCCAGTCCGGAAGGTGCGTTTCGACGGCAAGGCCGCCCAGCAACACGGCGCTGCCCAACAGCAGCGGCACGGCGGCGACAGGCGCGAGCCACCAGGCCGGCGAGCGCGGCGGATGCGCCTCTGCGTTGAACAGCGTCGGCAGACAGGCCAGCAGCAGAAAAGGAATCAGCGCTTTATCGAAATTAAAGGAAAATGAGAAGGGCACGCTGCGGGCACCGACCTTAACCGCCTCGACCTGCAGGGGATTATTGAATCCCGGAATAAGGTGCAGCATCAGCGCCAGCGCAATCAACACCAGAAGGGCTTCGCTGACGATCTGCCATCGCCGACTCCGGCGATCGTAGATACGAAACGCGACCAAGGCAGCGACAGCCGCAAACACAAAGGTAACGGGCCAGTCGAGGACGTTTTGATAAACGCCCAGCGCCGTTGCCAGCGCGAGTAATAACAGAGAGAGGCGTTTCGCCGGTTGCAGGGCGGCCAGCGCGCCCGCCAGGATGATCCACATAAAAATGACCTACGTTCAACGCCGCCGTGCTGTGCGCGGCGACGTTAAGCTGGGAAAGGAATTATTCAGGTACGATTTGGTTAACGCTGAAATGGCCTGTGCCGGTTGGCACCAGCTTCTGATGCAGCCACGGCAGCAGCGTGTTCATCTGATCGGCCAGCTTCCACGGGGGATTGATGACAATCATGCCGGACGCGGTCATGCCACGCTGATCGCTATCGGGGCGCACGGCCAGCTCAATCTGCAGGATATTACGGATGCCCGTGGCCTCCAGCTCGCGCAGCATATGTTTGATTTGCTGACGCAAGACGACCGGGTACCACAGCGCATAAATACCGGTACCGAAACGTTTGTGACCTTCCTGAATGCCTTTTACAACGGCCTGGTAATCACTTTTCATTTCGTAAGGCGGATCAATCAGTATCAGTCCACGACGTGACAGCGGTGGCAGCTTCGCTTTTAGCTGCTGATAGCCATCGGCCCTTTCAACGCGCGCGCGACTGTCTTTGCTGAACTCGGTACGCAGCAGCGGATAATCGCTGGAATGCAGCTCGGTCAGCTGAATCTTATCTTCAGGGCGCAGCAGATGGCGGGCGATTAGCGGAGAGCCAGGATAGTAGCGCAGCGTGCCGTTACGGTTCAGGGCATGAATCGCATCGAAATAGGGTTGCAGCAGGGCGGGCGCGTCCGGTTGTTGCCAGATGCGTCCGATGCCTTCCAGATATTCACCCGTGCGCTCTGCGTGCTCGCCGCTGAGTTGATAACGTCCTGCACCGGCGTGCGTATCCAGATAGAGAAACGGTTTTTCTTTCTCTTTTAACGCAGTGATGATGAGGCTCTGTACGGTGTGCTTAAGCACGTCGGCATGGTTGCCAGCGTGAAAACTGTGGCGATAGCTGAGCATTTTTATTTATCCTGTTGAATTTATAAGGTTTTAATTGATAGTGAATCAATTTATTACAATTATTACCCCACGGATTACCCCACAGAACAGCGCACAGCAGCATATGCAGGAAAAAGCATGAGAACCAATCGGGCGCGAGTATATCAGCACTTGTTAGGCTGGAGGAAATGCAGGGGAGGGTATGCGCAAAACTTCGCACACCCCTCTGTGTGAATTATCTCTGGCGGGGATTGTGTGGGCGGTTCCAGGTGAACTGAGTTGCAGCCGATCTGTGAAAGTTTTCCCTTCGCCGCTGTGATGCCAGGCTGTCCATAACCGTTTTGCGTATCAGCAGGCGATCACTCCCGTCCAGCTCGTACCCTTCCTGCTTCATTGCGGCGGTCAGTGTGGCGGTAATGTCTTTCTTTTGCATAGATATCCCCTGTCTGGCTTTCAAAAATTTTTAGCGGCGTTAAAAATAATGGCTGGCGTCAAGGCAGGGTAACTGGCAGGCAACCTGCATGGCTTTCGGGTACTGGTAAAGCACAACCTCTCTCCCTGTGGAGCGTGCTCTTGCAGTTGAGACAGCGTTGCCGCTCATCTTGAAACCAGACTCCAGGCAGACTCTATAGCTGTAATTGTTCGCGTTCCTGCTGTAGTCGCCGCGCTGAATACCCAGACTGCATAACGGAATCATCGGCTGTGCAACATTGCCTGTAGGGTTGACCCACGAAAGCACCTCGCCTGTGGTGTCGTCGTAATTTTCGTATGAACCGAAATCATAATAGGCGTCTGACCACATCACGGGGGCTAAGGCGCTGGAGTAGACGCACTGACCCGCCGCATTCCATATGGCAATGCCAAATCCACTGGCTGGCAGGGGTGGGCTGAATCCGCATGACACGATAACGATCTGGATATTTGATACGCTGCCGCCCTGCACGGAACCTGCTGTCGAACCAAACCCTGTGTACGTCCTGATTGTATTGCTGTCTCTGTCGAGATAAAGCGGCGTGTCGGTATTTGACCAGCGGGCAAAGACAATGTAGTTACCCAGAGCGGTGACGGAAGAAGGGATCGTCCACTCGCCGTTTACGCTGATAACCCCCCGGTACGTGACAAACCCGAGATAGGATGAGTCCGTTATCTTCATAAAGTTTGCGCCGTTAGAAACGAGAATACCGAAATCTCCCCCTGTGGGCCTGTCTGCGTAAGCGACTGAAAACACATCGACGTAACCTGCCGGAGAAGCATTAGGGGGATTCTTCCCGGGCGTAATCCATTTGGGTCTGTAACTCAGCGTGTTTCCGCTGTAGCTCAGGGAAGTGGTACAGGCAAGTACAGGGCCTGCCGGATTGCCGGATTCATAAACCCTGACGAGATTTCGCGGCACGATAAGGGATTTTGAGTTACCGGGTTGCGGCTTCATAGTCACGGCTGAGCCGTTAGCGGGCAGTGAAGCGCCCCCCAGAAAAGAAGCGTAGCGCATGCCCGCCGTTAACAGAATGGGTTTGCCGCCGTCTGCGGGCTGAACGGATAAACCAAACATAATTAACCCTCGCTGTCCGGGTCTGCTTCACCGGCACGGAAAAGGATAGCACCCTCAATATTGTGGAACGTTACCCGGTTTTCTCCGATGGTGATCGTGCCCGCCTCATCGCGGATCACCTCGTCAAAGGCCTGCAAGCCGTCACTGCCAAACATCTGAAAAACTTTTTCCCGCGCTTCTGCGATATTTTTCATACCCTGCTCCGTTAGATTCCGTTGAAATGACTGAGCCGCGCTTTGTGGCTGTCGCTCATGCTGAATGCAAAATCTTCATGCTCTGCCTGCCATGTGCCGAACGCCATGAGCGCGGACACGGCGGGGTCAATCTTGTTGGCCGATTTCTTTTGTTGGGCTTGATGTTGGCGTTGGCGTCACTTTCCATCACCACGTTACTGATGGCCCACGCCAGCACCGGATCGCCGTTGTGACGGATGACTTTACGGTTAACGAACACCTCCAGAGACTTCGCCACCGGACTGAATTTAAGGTAGGTCTGCTGGAACGGCTCAACGTCCAGCCCCGCGCCCTGTAGCTGGGTGCGCAGATGCGTGGCGTTCCAGGTGTCAAAGCCTACCAGCCTGATGCCGAACGTCTCCGCATCGCGCAGGATATCGTCGCGGATGCGGTCATAGTCGATGCAGTCTCCCGGCGTGGTGCGTATCCAGCCCGCTCTGGCCCACTGGCGGTAGACGGCGCGGTTCTTGTTCGCCACGTTCTGCAACTGCGCCTCGGGCAGGTAGTGACGGGTCAGCAGCCGGATTTCACGGTCAGACGGAAAGGCGTAGCAGACGCTGGCAATGTCGCCGGTTGAGGACAGGTCAAGGCCTGCATAGCACTCCAGACCGTGCAGGTCAGATTCACTGTAATCAGCTTTGCAGGCGTCCCACGCGCCCGCGCCCATCCATGGCGTAGCCCCCTGACACCAGATGTTGAAGCGCTTCGTCAGCATTTCCACCCACTGCGAGGGAATGCCCCGTGCCTTGCTGATGGTGTCTGCCAGCGCCGTGGCGTCAACGGAGATATTCAGGTTCGGGTTGGCCTTGATCCACATGGCCGGGTCGTCTATTTCTGCCTCGTCGTCCAGCTCGTAGATGAGCGCGAACAGCGAGTCGTTGACCTCCTCACCCGCCAGAATCTGGCAGCAGTAGTCGTAGTGCTGTTTACAGGCCGACACGATGTTGCTGCCTGCTGTGGTGATGGCGAACAGCAGCCCTTCAGGACGTGCGCCCATGCCAAGCTCAAGGGCCGAATACACGCCGTTGTCAGGGTGAAGGTGATACTCATCGACTACCGCCAGGCTGGGGTTAGTGCCCTCAATCGTGGCCGCTTTTGCCGCCAGTGGCTTTAACAGGCTGTTGGACTTTGCATAATTCATTTTGTGCTGCTGAATGGTCAGACGCCTGCGAAGCGGTTTTGACAGCAGGCACATCTGACGCGCGTCATCAAAAACGATACGGGCCTGATCGCGGCTCACGGCGGCGGTGTAAATGTCCTGCTGGCCGTCCTCCATCACCAGAAACCAGTTCGCCAGCATAGCGGCCACGGTGGACTTAGCGTTCTTGCGCGGCACCTGAATGTAGGCGCTCTTGTACTTACGGCGCCCGGTTGCCGCCACCTTAAACCCCAGCAGGCAGGCAAAGGCGAACTGCTGCCACGGCTCCAGCGCTATCGGCTGACCGCGCAGCGGCCCTTTGACGTGCGGACACAGCACGGAGAAGGCGATAAAGCGCTCAACGGTTGCGCTGTCAAACCGGTAACGGGGGTCATTCAGGTCTGAAAAGTAGCGTTCGACGGCCTGTTTTACCCGCTTACAGGCCGGAATTTCGCCCGATTTTATGGCGTCTGCGTACTCATGCCAGGCGGTCAAGTTCGTCTTCCTCTTCGGTTTCAACCGGGGTACGGCGGCGGCTGACCGGATCGAAGCCCAGCAGCGAGGACATTTTAATCATGATTTTTTCTGCGTCCGCTTTGGCACTCAGCGCCGGGTTGCGGCTCTCGCCGCCCTGACTGTTGGTGATGCTGAACCCGCGCTTCTCAAGGTCTGCCACCGCGCGGCGGTACATGGCGTAGTTAACGCAGTAAAGCTCCAGGCTGTTCCAGTCGGCGGGCGTCAGGTCTCCACGTTCCGCAAGCTGTTTCGCCTTCGCTTTCCATTGCTGCGCCGCAATCTCATCGAGGTAAGCCGGCGGTTTCGGAGGTCTGGCCATAAAAATTATTTTCCTGCTCGTTTTATTTTCAAAAAAATCACCGTGCGTAAAAATCTGAGGAGGCGGGTGGTGCCACCGGGTCAGGGCGTTGTCATGGCAGACACCCCCACCCCTCGATGATAATCATTCTCATTGATATAGTTGCATCTGCAATGATTTCACCCCTGAACGGTCAGCGGTTGCGCATCGCCTCGCGTATGTCACGCTCACGCTCTCTCATGCGCCTGCCCTTGCTGGCGGGCTGTCTGCGGGTGAACTGGTCACGGCTGCGGGTGAGGCCTGCCATAATCTGTTTCATCTCCTGCTCAGTCATGGTCATACATCCAGTTGTTGCGCTGCGCGGCGGCTTCTTCCTGCTCCCTGAACTTACCGGCTTTCCGCTGCTGCTTGGTCAGCGGGTCAGTTGTGGTGGTCTTGCGTGAGTGGCAGGAATGGCACAACGGCTGATGATTGCTGGCAGGCCAGAACAGTACGTCATCGCCGCCGTTAATCGGGATGATGTGATCGACGATGGTTGCAGCGGTGTAGCGATCCTCTTTCAGGCAGTGCACGCACAGAGGATGAGCACTCAGAAACACCAGGCGGTATTTATCCCACTCAGGCGTATAGCCACGCTCACGGCGTCCACCACGGCGGGCGTTCTGCTGTCGTGAGGCTTCCCGTTTGTGCTCATCACACTTGCCTGACTTAACACGCTTGTTGCATCCTGGCTCACTGCACCGGCGTAAGGGTTGCCACGGCATATCAGTACACTCCCGGATCGCGGTACGCTGACCAGAGCGCGGAAATCGCCATCGGCACCTCTTTGGCTTCGATATCGCTGACGGTGGCGCGGTACTCATAAAGCTGTGAGACGTACATCATGCAGCCCACCTTCAGGGCAGGGTTAAAATCAATCTGCGGTGGCTCGGTGTCAAAGCGCTTGCCGATATGCTGCTGACAGACCTCCAGAGCGGCGGCGATGTAGGCCTCAATCAGCGCGTCTTCGTAGTCATCGTCAATGCGGCAGTGCATCTTTGCTTCTGCCAGCGTGATTAACTCAGGCATTGGATATCCCTCCCTTGCAGAGAATTTC
Source organism: Pantoea sp. JZ2 (assembly GCF_035191405.1). Lineage (NCBI taxonomy): Bacteria > Pseudomonadati > Pseudomonadota > Gammaproteobacteria > Enterobacterales > Erwiniaceae > Pantoea > Pantoea sp. JZ2. The sequence continues at coordinate 289,072 of NZ_CP045247.1, forward strand.
CAGGCGGGAATGGTCCGTATCGGGAATGACGGCTACAATGCCGTAAACCTGACCACGAATGTTTGGCAGGCTGTACAGGATGCGGTTAGCGGTGGTGATATCGTCACGGTAGCGTGTCCAGATACGGACTGTGGCTACCGAAAGCTGGGCACCGGATGCGATTAATTCTTTGCCGCTGATGGCCCTGATTTCTGCCCAGACGGTCGCAAGGTCAGACCAGACGTAGATCACCTGCCCCATTTTGTCACGATGGGTTTCCGACTTCTGAAAGGTAATGCGGCGCTTCATTTTTCCGGCTCTCACTGGTCAGCCTCCCCGGACTTCTTCACGCTGACTTCCTGTTTCCATGCCTGGCTGAACTCATCACCGCCTTCACGCGGTGGCATCCCTTCCAGCAGACGGGCATCGTTCGGGCTCAGGAAGCCGTTTTTAATGCCGGTCTGGTAGTTCTCGTAGCGCTCTTTCGGCGTACCACGCAGCAGGTCGGCCGTGTCAAACTCCACCTGATAGCGGATGCCGGGAACGGACGGAGACGCCACCAGTGCGGATTTAATCTGCTGCTCAAAGTTGGTCAGCCACGGGCGCATGGTCATGGTGGCAAAGGCACGGCTCGCCTCGCTGAAGTTGCTGTAGGTGCTGTTGCTGTATTCCTGCAGGAAGATGGGCGACACGTTGAACATGCGGGCAATGTCTTCGATAGAAAACCGGCGCGAAGCCAGCCATTCGGCATCCTGATTGCTCATGCCTAACTGCTCGTACTCCATACCGCCCTCAAGAATCGGCGTTTTTCCGGCGTTACGTGCGCCCTTGTAGCGCTCCAGTGCGTCAAGTGCCTGCTTGCCCTTCACGCTGTCGAGCCACTCTTTGGCCTTCACGATGCCCGATGCCATCATGCCGTCTTTCATGATGCTGGCCCCGTGACGCTGCTGAGCCAGACCCAGCCCCAGCGCTTCGCGGCAGACGGAAACGGGTGAGCGGCCTAAAAAGCCGTCTTCCGTGGCATAGCGCAGGTGAAGGATTTCTTCCTGAAGATAAACGCGCACGTTGCCGGTATACGGTTCGGTGATGGTGTAGCGAAATTTACGCTCGCCGATGCGCTCCGGCACAACCGAACCCGGCGCATAGGGATAGAGTGACTGCGGCTGACCGTCACGGCCCCACGTAATCACCGCATAGGCGTTACCGTTCAGCAGGCAGTGCCGCATCATGGTACGTTTGAACTGGTAGGCGGTCTGCACCTCGTTCGGGCGCTCATTGAGCAGAAAATCCACCGGGTGGTTGCTCATCCACTCGCGTTCTTCCTGTCCGTTGATGTGGCGAACCTGATAAAGGAAGCACGGCATGGTTGCCACCGCCTCGCTGATGACCGATACGGCATTCATGACCGCCGGCAGGGATTCCGCTGTACCGGATGAAACGTATTCACCTGAACCGGTATTGGGTATCCCTGCCATCGCCATGAACTCATCAATCGTCATGCTGCGCTGTTCTTCTTTTTTACGACTGAAAGGCCACATATCACAGCCCCGCTAAATCAGCCCAGCGGCGGCGGTTATCACCATGGCGGCGTAACTCAGGGTGCTGGGTAAAAAGGGAACGCTGCGCCACTTCAACCGCGCTTTCGGGGTAGGCAGGCATACTGGTGACGGTGACTTCGATCAACTCAGCCGTGGTGATGGTGCGCAGGTAAGGTGCCAGGGCGATATCCCATGACTCTTTCAGCGCACGAAAGCCAAAGCTCATGCCGGACAGGTCGCCACGCTCCACCAGCGTCAGCACGTCACGGCCTAACTGCGTGTCAGGCGGCGTCAGCTCGAAGCGTAAGCCGGTATCGTCCTGAGAGAGTTGCAGCGTGCCGGATTTGGTGCGGCCCAGAAGCTGGGTGTAGTTATGCTCATACAGGGCGCGAACATCCCCACCAGCGGCCAGGCTGTCAGTAAAGGCCCCCGGTGCAAACTGTTCGCGGAACTCATCCCAGATAACTTCTGACAGGCTGTTCCAGCGCACGGCATAGCCCACCAGCTTTTTATCGCTGGCGGTGACTTCAGAGGTGCGGATTTCAAATTCTTTTGTTTTCATTGTCGGCTTCCACAGAGGCTGAAAAGGGGCCGTAGCCCCTCATGAACTGAATCAGGAACCTGAACCAGCGATTTCCAGCACTTTGATGGCGTTAGAGTCCACCACGCCGCCGCCAACGTATTTGTCGGTATGAACTTTGTAGAAGCCCGGCTCGGTGATGTTGTCCGGGCGGGTGCGCACGCCGGTTGTGTGGTCAACGATGAAATAACCGCGTCTGAAGTCACCCACGGCCAGAAACGCTTTACCGGCTGCGGCATCTGACATCGTTTCAACGTACTGAACCGGACGGCCCAGCAGCGTATCCGGAGAACCGGCAACCAGACGATCTCGCCAGATGTAATCCCCGTTGCCGTTCTTCAGCTTCTGAAGGGCTGCGGCGGTGTTGGAGTTCATCACCCAGACCGCATTTTTACGGTATTTGGCTTTCAGCTTGTACAGCAGGTCGATCAGGCCGTCAGCGGTCACGCCAGATGAAACGATTTTTTCCAGCGTACCGAACGGACGGGCCTTGTCGCCGGTGGCCGCGCGGGGATAGGTCAGGAAGCCTTTCGCCTTCTTCACGCCATCGCCGTTAACAAAATCGTCTTCTTCCACGGCGGTGAAGGTATCGGCAACCTCAGACGACAGCCAGCCCAGAATATCCACCTCGGAGAAATCGAGAATCTCCTGAGTGGTTTTCGGGTAGGCGTAAATCGGATTCAGTTTAATGCTGACCTCTTCCAGCTTCGGCGTGGCGGTTTCGGTGCGGTCTTCGCCTTCCGTACCGCGCTTAACCGTGGTACCGCCAACAGACACCAGCTTCTGGTATTCGTTGGTTTTGGTGGTCTTTACCGTGGCGATGGAGCGCATCACACTGTCATCCTGAAGCTGGCGCATGATCTCTTTGTCCAGCTCAGGGATAACGGTATAACCGCCATCAGCGCCAACGGCAGTAGACAGGGCGCGGCGCTCCCCGGTCAGGATATAGGTGCGCAATTCTTCGTTGGTGACGCCTTTTCCCTCTGCGGGAATGCCTGGCTGACTACGGTCTTCGTCATGTACGGCTTCAAGGCGGGAGATTTCTACATCGAGGTCAGCGACTTTAGCGCGGAGTTCGTCAAACTGTTTGCCTTCTTCGTCGTTCAGGCTGCGCTTTTCACCGTCTGCGGTGGTCAGCAATGATCGCATCTGGTCTTTAAGGGCGGTTTTCTGCTGGCGCAGTTCAAAAAGTTTTTTCATGAAGTGGTTTCTCGTAACAATAAAAAGTTAAGACGTGAAACCGACAGGGAAGGGGAGGCCGTTAAACCTTTTTCTGCCTCGCGCAGGCTGTACTCACTACAGCTTGATTTAACGGCCAGTGGCGGCTCACGTCTGAGTGCCACTCTCTAAGATATACATGATAAAACCAGAGTAAACAGTAGTTTGTATGCCTGAACACTGGCGATAAGATGCGAACAAATAATTTACAAAACTATTCTCTGGCGCAGTCCATCGCGTCATCAAGGAGGTATCTTTTTGCCTTCAGCTCATCAATGAAAATATCAAGCTGCTCCTTACTGGCTGCAATAACTTCGCCCGAAAACTGGTGGCGAAGGAAGCCATTGTGATCCACATAAAAGAACGCATCACGGCGTGACATGTCACGGTAATCACTCAGCGCCATAAGCTGCAAGTCTGTTTTGCTGCGTGGCATACCGAAGTGATCCTGATGCTCTGCAATTTTGCTAATCAAAACCTGCGAGTAAATCTGTTCATCTGTCAGTTTTGCACTCATAACATCCTCTCTTTTTCGTATATATAAACAAAACGTTGTTGGTTCAGTTGGTTCAGTTGGTTCAATTTGTAAAGATGACTGTTTTTAAAGGGTTATTTTTTAAAAAGTGAACCAACAAAGGCCCGTTTTGAACCAACAAACGGGGTTTTGATGTTGGTTCAGTACGACTCGCAATTTTTCGAGGCTTAAATCCTGTTGGTTCAAATCACACGTTTGTTGGTTCAAAATCGCTATTTGTTGGTTCAGTGTTGGTTCAGTTTTTTAAAAAAATTATCAGTAAAATCATATAACTAATAACTTACATGTATCAGTGAACCAACTGAACCAACAAAATAAACGCTTACGTGTAACTATTATTCATGCTCATCCTGTTGATACTGCATGACATAAACATTTATTTGCCTTCCATCTATGCGTGGCGACTTGCGTTGATAACCCCTGCCACTTGCAGGCGGTGTGAGCATCCCGGACTCTGCCAGAACGCGGGCAAACTGCTTAGCGTTGAAACCCTGAGCCATCTCTTTTTCAAACGTTGCCGGGAAGGTGTAAAACACCATTGGCGAATCGTCATGCTTTCCGCGCTCCCTGTAGCCAGCCAGATCGCGTATCGGCATGTCTGACGGATTGTAAGGCAGTGGCGCAAACCGGCTCAGCCCATGAGCATTCAGGAACGCTTCGCATTGCTCGATGATCTGCTGATACTCCTTGTTGCCGGTGCCGAACTCTTTTACCCAGGCGTTAAAACAGTGCTGTATGGCGTCACGACTCTGTAGCTCCGTCCAGCCCGTAATGGCTGTTCCCATGACCAGCGCCGCCTCAAGAATGGCGAACCGCTCACCCACCCTGTGCACCTGCTCACCGTAGTCAGCGGGAATTAATGCCCGCCAGCGCGTCTGAGCATCGCGCACCGCCTGTTTAGCCTCCTGCTGGTGGGATGCCAGATAGCGAACCCATTCGCGGCCAGCTGCGCCGTGGTTAGCCTGATAGGCCTCCTTCAGCGCATCGGCATGTTGCTTGCCGTTCTGGTAATCATGGAACACAGACGCTTTTTCCATCGGGATATTCAGCAGGCGAACAAGCTGACCAGCCTTAACGCGGATTCCCCCCGCAGACAGGAAGGTTTCGATATCCATTTCACCGGTACTGATCGCCACCGTGCGCCAGCGCTTCAGGTCGCGGTTGCCGCCTTCTTTCGCGCCCTGTAGCTTTCCGGCTCCGTTGAACAGGGTGTAAGCAGACGTGGCCACGTCTTTGGCGCTGCTGCCCTGCCCGATTTCATCAAGCGGTAACAGGCTGTCGTTGTGTGCCTCCGCTTCGTTGGCAATACCCAGCGCCGTGCCGTACCACGTCAGGCGCAGTGCGTCAGGCTCACCCCAGAGGCTGCTGGCAATGTTGGCCGTGGTCGTTTTACCCGCACTGGACTGCTCGAAAAGGTGAACGCCGAACCCGTCAGCACCCACCAGCCCGATAAGCGGGGCTGAGAGCGCAGCAGCAACGCCCAACATCATTGACGGGTTACCACAGGACAGACGCGACACAGACTGCTTCCAGCTCTCCGGCGTTCCCGACACCGCATAACCTGACGCAGCCGCGCTGCGCCCGTTAAACAGGATTGGTGTCTCAGGTTCGCCGATCACTTCACCATCCGGCATGATGTACGCGCCGTGATGCCAGCCGGTGGTCTGGCTGATAATCCATTCCTGACCGCTGCCACTCTGCTGTAGCCAGTCAGCCAGGATAGCCCGGTAAGAACTTTTGGTCGTGACGTTCACCCCACCAGCTTTTAACGCCCGCCAGCCGTCACGCTCACCAATGTCAGCGCTGGGAATGGGCCGGGTAATATCCTCTTTGCCTCGCGGTGAACGCCAGCGGAGAACCAGATAACGCTCTGCCCCATCACTACCGGAACCGACCACCTCAAGAGGTGAGCAGAGCCACGCCTCGTTATTGATGATCTCGCCGCTGTCCTTATCGACTTTAGGCGTAATCCAGAACAGACCGTCTTCGCGCCTTTCTACCCGCGCTTTAAGCTCGTCACCCGGCTCAGGGCGCACGTTCTTTACGGGCAGGCTGATTACCACGCTCTGACCTTTCTCCGCTTCCTCTTTCAGCCGAGGAAGTTGCGCCGTCCAGTCCTCAAGCAACTGATATGCCTCGTCGTACAGGCGGGCCTCTTTCACACCAGCAAGCGCCAGCTTTGTCGCTATAGTGGTGATTTCAGTCTGTGTCAGGTTACCGCCCCGATAAACGCTGACGTAGCGGCGACCCTCATTGATGATTGTCACGGAGCTCAAATCCCTGAGTTCCTTAGGGCTCAGAACCACGGGCGGCGTTTTGTCGTTCATCGGGTTTGAATCCTGCCACGCCTTAGCAAAAGACCAAGCGTCATCACCGGCAAAAATAATGGCTTCCTCCCCCTGATCACTCGGCAGATGCTTAACATTTGGGGCTTTACGTACTCTCATGATTAACGCCCCTTTTCCTGATCGATCTGCTCAAACTGCGTGATTTGGTAACAGCGGCTTACCCATAAGTACACTTCCTGCCTCAACGGAATGTCCTCAATCTGGGGAATAACCTCAGTCATGAGGTGATGCAGTCCGTTACCAATACGCATCAGCCGTGCGCGGGAGATATTTTTGATATCCGGGTTACTGGCCTGCCCCATGACCTGACCAATGCGGAGATCGTCTGAATGCATCTGCTCTAACTGGCAGACGTTTGAGAACTGTGCTTTATCAGACATGGTGCACCCCCGCTGTCTCAACGGCTTCTCGGGTTTTAACGCAACGCTGAATGGCCCTTTCTAACAGGTGCAGGGTAATTTCGTACTCATCATCACAGCGGTGATCCATTTCCATAGCAGCCCTGATGATGGTTTCAAGGCCGTAAAGTTCACTGGCAACATGAACTGGGGTTTGCTTATCCATGGCTGACCTCCTGAGCAGGGGTGAACTCTTTAACAAAACGTTGTTCTGGCCATGTGCAGGGGCATGTGAAGCCGTCACGAACAAAGCCAACTCGATTGAATGCAGCAGAAACGATAGTGACCAGTTCGCCGCGGCTGTTTTGCCAGCGCTGTTTAGGTTGAATGTTATGCATGGTTCACCACCACTACCGGCAGGCGTGCAGCCAGTGAAAGAATGAAGTACGGGGCCAGTACGCGGCGGGCGTCTTTCTCATTTTCTGCAATGACTGACAGGAGGCAAGGCTTAGCCGACATGTCAGCGCGATCAATAGCCAGAAAACGCCATGTAAATTTTGGGTGAGTTTGGGTACTATGAGTCTTAGCCATAGTCGTTACTCCATTTAACGGTTTGGTCAGAAGCCTGGTTAGTGCTGGTGACACTACCGGGCTTCGCTGCTTTTGCACCTGAGGGAATTCTGAGGTGTCGGACAAAGAGTATTTATTGGTGTCGGACACGTCAAGGCTTGAAACATATTTTTTTTTGTTTATCATTGTCGGACACCCAACTACAAGGAAACCTGCAATGGCAACAAAATCAGTTAATGCAAAGTCAAAAAGGATTGATGTAAGAGTGCCACTGAGTATTGCAAGCGAAGTTGAGCGCCTTAAAGATTCAGGCGAGAGTGCAGGGCAGTTTGTTGTTACTGCGCTGGAAAGCGAAATAAAACGCCGCCAGCGAAAACAGGCTAAAACAGAACCAAAGGAATGAACCATGAAGCGCTGGCCCTTTGATGATGACGATCCACCAGCAGAAGGCTTTCCTGACCGCACAACAAACGCTGTATCCGAGCAGGATTTGCGCACCCTCCGCAAGAAGAAGCGTGAGCGGGAAAAGGCTGGCTTTACACCCAGAACGATTACAAATGCTCTTTCTGCTGACGTAGACGCATATCTTGCCCAGGGTAAGCGCAAAGATTCAGAATGCTGACAGTAATCTCCTGACTTTTCAGGAGCCAGATTATCTCCCCGGATTTGGGGAAATGCCTGAGCCTTAATCTGTAAGTAACTGATTTCTTCGATAACCTCATTTTGAGGTAACCGGTCTTTTCCCCCAATGAGGTAAAAGCTCAGAACCGACTCGCTTAAAGATAATCGGATGGGCTCATCGATTATAGGGGTCGATCCAAAAGTCGAGACACCCCCCTTCGCTTTTGAAGGTGCCAAAGATGCGCTGTAAAACCAGCTTATTAGCGATGACGACGATGCGTCCAACTTTGGACGTATTGATGAAGCGCATTTTTGCGGTTCGGTCAACAACGTTGGCCCATTTACAGCGGTGGATTTCCCGCAGCCAGAAAAGATATGAGCAAATCTTCGCGCATTGACCTGACCGATCAGTGTGATATTATTTTCAGCGATATTTGAGAAGTGACTTAGGCGGCCCTGCAAGGCCGCTTTTGTTTTATTAAGCTCCCGCATTTCCACCTCCCAGCAACCCAGCCTCCAAAAGTTTTTTAGCAAGCCACTGAGTACCCTTCGGCGTAAATTTTGCCTGGGTAAACGCATGCCCGTTATTCATGTTCTCACCAGTTTTGACGGTAAAGCGTCCTGACTCGATGTGATGGGCGTAAGGTGTCAGTTTTCCTGCCAGTGCATACATGATCCCTTTATCAATCAGGAAGCGGCGCAATACAGTCTCTTTGACGTTCAGCAGCTTTGCAGCCTCCCTGAATCCCAGACTGCCAGCTGAATTGACAAAGCGGTCAACGAACTCAGCTTTTGGCGCCGCATCCTGCAGCTGGCTTTCAAGGCGCGAGGCTTTCTCTGCAATGTCAGCGGCAAGCCGTAAGGCTTCAGGTAAGGATTGAGGAATAGCAGCCGCTGATTTCGCCTGACGCTCGCAATTGATGAAATAGCGGCGTACTTCACGCCCCTTTTCATTGCGCTCTACCATCGCCAGCTCTTTCCCCATATCTGTGGTGATCAGATAGTCAGCACCCGGACGGCCACCAGCAGAGGTTTTCCCCCATTCGGGGGTAAACCGGTTAATATTTGCGCTCCCCAAAATGGGGGAACTCAAATTTTCGACGACGATAAAATCCACGCCTGATGTAAAGCCGTATTGATTAATGCGAGCCTTGATCCATGTTGTGAAGTCGCGGCCAACCTCCAGAAAAGCATGAAGCTTTTTAGCGCTAACCACAGAGGCAGACTCACCACAAATATTTCCCTGCTGGATGGGCACCAACTGATTTAATTTCTTCATGATGGCCCCTTAAGCTGTTTTGCGGCTGTATGGGTTATTAACGTTGTTTACTGACGGCGGGTTGCGAACCCACCAGAGCACATCAGAAAGGAGCCAGGCGCAGCTATTGCGGCCAAAATGACAACGGGCAGGAAAACGGCCTTCCTGTTCCATCTTCCAGCGGGTAGAGCGGGAAAGGCTGGTGATTTCCACGCACTCATCCTCACGAATACGCTTGTCGTATTTGAAAGCGTACTCATTGAGAATAGTGCGGCGTTGCTCAGGAGTCGGGGGGGTAAATTGTTGAGCTTGCGCAGGTGCATTATTTGACATGTTTACTTCTCCGTTTTGGTGTTATGGAGATTGTGCAGTGTCAAAAATGATTATGTAATTTGCGCTAAACCTCTATTAATAGCTGTTTATACATCATTGGCAGAAAATCTTGATTCTTGGTCAATTTAGTGACATTGGCGTAAATTAATGCACTTTACCCAATTTTACGCCAATGTCTAACTACTTTTGTTAATGCTCACTACTGTCTCAATATCAATATCAGAATTAAGAAAAATACTGCTTATGACCGCTGTAATATTGTAAAGTGAGTCACCAAAACCACTTTTGAAAAAGTCACTCAAAGACCTAACAAAAAAGGTTTTTTCAGGCGTTCCGCTCTTCCTTTTTATAACTGATACCGGATTAAATTCTTCTGCTTTCTGACTAAGAGAATCAAGAACATAGCTAAGGTAAGGTCCGTTTACCCCGACTGAATTCCAGGCGGCAGAAATTCCTAATACATCGTCAGTGTTATCTACATATGTACCATTAACTTCTGAACAATATTTATCCAGCACATAATCCATGACCTTTAATCTGTCACCGCCTTGCCATTTATCTTGGAATCTTCTAACAAAATAACCATGGCTCATGTAAGAAGTTACCGAACTATCAAGCGGCGTGCCGTCTAACTCCATGGAGAGCATTCTTGAAAGTTCAGAAATCCTCTTTATCTTAGCTATCTTATTTTTATGCGTCACTAAATCCCATTCGCTAGGACCTTCGGCCAATTCATTTATTTTCATGGCAAGGCATGCGAAGAAAAAAAACGGACTATTCAGAGAATTTGCTCTTTTAGAAAGGGCGCTCCAAATGAACATCATTCGCTCATCAAAAATCAATTTAGAGGTGATATCTTTGCATCCATCAGCATTAATAAGCTCAGACTCATAATACCTAATGATTTCTTCATGAACATAATCAGGATAATTACTCATTTCCACCAGCCTTAAGTAAAACTACGTTTTTGTGGTTACCTGCAAGTACTTCAAGCCGATCACACCACTTATTAAGCGCATCCAGCTTTTCAGGCAGATACTGACTGCGGTTGTAAACTGCCATTACGCCGCCCAATGAGTGCCCTAGCAGTAATTCAACAATATGAGGCGGTATACCGAGATCGTTCATATAGGTTGAGAAAGTGCGGCGCAAATCATGTAAGCGCCAGTGCTCATCATGACTGAGCCTTTTTGCGACATATGCGCCCACCTGGCTTACTGCTGTATTCTTTTTCAGTTCGCCCAGCAGATAGCCTGTGTGTCTGTTCTCGTCCACCAGCCGCTTTATCAGTGGAAATAATTTTTCAGGAATCGGCCTGATAATCTTCTCGCCGGTCTTGCTGTGGCTTTCCGGTACAGTCCAGAGTCTTTCCTTCAAATCCCATTCCCTGATTTCTGAGAGCCTCAGTTCTACAGTACGGGCACCGAACACCAGCAGCAGATGAATAATGTTTTGATAATAGGGCGCAAAGAAATCTGCTCTCAGCGCGGTTAGCAGGTCACGCAATTCACGGTTAGACAGAACGCGCTTGCGACGATTCACCTTTACACCAATATCCTGCATTGTGAGGCCGTCCAGCGCATGGTAGACGGCAAACCGCCGAACGCGGCAAAACTTAAAAGCCTGCTGTGACATTTGCAGAAGCATTCCGGCAATGCTTGGAGCTGTTTTCTTTGTTCGGGCAAGGCAGGTAAGCCAGTGATGGGTTTCACAGTCTGATAGAGCCATTTCGCCAATGTGCGGGAATATATGCTTGTCGAAACGCTCACGGTAGCGGGTATCGTTGACCAGATTGCCATCCACGTATTCGGCAAGCCAGTACTCAATAGCGTCTTTCACCGTGGCAGGCTTTAAGGTTATTTCCCTGTCCAGTTTGAGCATTCTTTGCGGGTCACGACCTTCTGCCAGCCACTGGCGGCACTGATCGCGTAATTCTCTCGCTTTGGATAAGGTCAGGTCTGGATAGCGGCCCAGCGTAGCCAGTTTTGCCTCTGTAGCGCGGCCACCCAAGCGATATTTGAAAAGCCATGTAATTGAGCCTGACTTGGTGATCCTGACCATCAGCCCGGCACCATCAGATATTTTTACCAGCTTGTCAGATTCCACGCCCAGCAATGAGCGAAGTTTTCTGTCGCTTAACTTATTAATGGATGTAGCCATACCTGATGCGCCGTTTTATTACCCCACCGATTACCCCACAGTCTGCCGCATAACTGCATAAACGTCAAAAAACACTGGAACAATGTACAGTGGGTTTAAAAGGTTAACTTGTTGATAAATAACAAAACTGGGTAAGCATGAGTAAGCACAAAAACCATTAATGAAGATTGTGGCGATAACTCAACATAAAAAAGGGTATGTCCGCGGTTGAAGCTAAAAATAATCAAGTTGGCCCGATTATAACGACAGATAAGAATAATTGCTGGCATTTCGCGCACGGCAGCGGGCCTCTGGCCCTGGATTACAGGGTAAACCTTCTGCGCCATCGGTGTGTTAGCCTGTTTTATCCTCTGCTATGGTTAATCCAAACGCCGGCGGAAGGCCAGCCCGGCGCTATTCTGCTATTCATGACCGGTTACACCATTGATTTTCAGCATTCCAGACCGCATGTTAATAAGATTGCGTTGCGCGATTCATCGCGCCCCACACATTGTTAAAGGACTGCGCTATGACTAATCCGTTACTCACCTCGTTCACGCTTCCCCCGTTTTCGGCGATTAAGCCTGAGCACGTGGTGCCTGCCGTGACCGACGTTTTAAATGAATGCCGGGCGATGGTGGAAAAAGTGGTAGCGCACGGCGCACCTTACACCTGGGACAATCTTGTCCAGCCGCTGGCAGAAGCCGACGATCGCCTGAGCCGTATTTTTTCGCCGGTCAGCCATCTGAACTCGGTTAAAAATAGCCCGGAACTGCGTGAAGCCTACGAGCAAACGCTGCCGCTGCTGTCTGAGTACAGTACCTGGGTTGGTCAGCACGAAGGGCTCTATCAGGCTTACCGGAATTTAAAGGAAGGCAGTCATTACCGCACGCTGGATCAGGCGCAGCAGAAAGCCGTCGATAACGCCCTGCGTGACTTTGAACTGTCCGGGATTGGTCTTGAAAAAGACAAGCAGCAGCGCTATGGCGAAATTGCCGCGCGTTTGTCTGAGCTGGGCTCTGCCTACAGTAACAACGTGCTGGATGCCACGATGGGCTGGAGCAAGCTGATCACTGACGAAAGCGAACTGTCGGGCATGCCGGAGAGCGCACTGGCCGCAGCGAAAGCGCAGGCTGAAGCCAAAGGTCAGGAAGGCTGGTTGCTGACGCTGGATATTCCCAGCTACCTGCCGGTGATGACCTACTGTGATAACGCCGCGTTGCGTGAAGAAATGTACCGTGCTTATTCCACCCGCGCCTCCGATCAAGGCCCTAATGCGGGCAAATGGGATAACGGCCCGATTATGGCCGAGGAGCTGGCTCTGCGCCACGAACTGGCTCAGCTGCTGGGTTTCGACTCCTTCGCGGATAAATCGCTGGCAACCAAAATGGCGCAAAGCCCTGCTCAGGTGATCGATTTCCTGAACGATCTGGCCGACCGCGCACGTCCACAGGGCGAGAAAGAGCTGGCGCAGTTGCGTGCTTTCGCGAAGAAAGAGTACGGCGTGGAGACCATGAATCCCTGGGATCTGACCTACTATGGCGAAAAACAGAAACAGCACCTCTACACCATTAGTGATGAGCAACTGCGTCCTTACTTCCCGGAATCCCGTGCGGTGTCTGGCCTGTTTGAAGTCGTCAAACGCATCTATGGCATCACCGCCAAAGAGCGGACGGATGTGGATGTTTATCACCCGGATGTGCGTTTCTTCGATCTGTTTGATGAAAGTGGCGAGCTGCGCGGCAGCTTCTACCTTGACCTGTATGCGCGTGAGCATAAGCGTGGCGGCGCGTGGATGGATGACTGCGTTGGGCAGATGCGTAAAGCCGATGGCAGCCTGCAAAAACCGGTCGCTTACCTGACCTGTAACTTTAACCGTCCCGTCAGTGGTAAACCGGCGCTGTTCACGCACGACGAAGTGATCACCCTGTTCCATGAGTTTGGTCACGGCCTGCACCATATGCTGACCCGCGTTGAGGCGGCTGGCGTGTCAGGCATTAACGGTGTGCCATGGGATGCGGTGGAACTGCCAAGTCAGTTCATGGAGAACTGGTGCTGGGAGCCGGAGGCGCTGGCGTTTATTTCCGGGCACTACGAAACCGGCGAGCCACTGCCTGAAGACCTGCTGAATAAGATGCTGGCAGCGAAAAATTACCAGGCGGCGTTGTTCATCCTGCGCCAGCTGGAGTTCGGTCTGTTCGATTTCCGTCTGCATACTGAATTCAACCCAGAAAAAGGCGCACAGATCCTGGAGACGCTGCGCGAAGTGAAAAGCAAAGTCGCCGTGGTCCCCAGCCCGGAATGGGGCCGCTTCCCGCATGCGTTCAGCCATATCTTCGCGGGCGGATACGCAGCGGGTTATTACAGCTATCTGTGGGCCGATGTACTGGCGGCGGATGCGTATTCACGTTTTGAAGAAGAGGGCATTTTTAACCGCGAAACCGGTCAGTCCTTCCTCGACAACATTCTGACGCGCGGCGGTTCGGAAGAACCGATGGAGCTGTTTAAACGCTTCCGTGGCCGTGAGCCTCAGCTGGATGCCATGCTGGAACACTACGGTATTCAGGGATAAGCCGTACGTGAAAATTTGTTTGTTTGATGAAACAGGCGCCGGTGACGGCGCCTTATCTGTTTTGGCCGAACGCTGGCAACTGACTCATTGTGACGATGCGGTGCTGGCGCTGGTAAAGACCGCAACGCATCTTGAACTGCGTAAGCGGGATGAGCCTAAACTGGGCGGCATCTTCGTGGATTTTGTTTCCGGTGCCATGGCGCATCGCCGGCGTTTTGGCGGTGGCCGTGGCGAAGCGGTAGCAAAAGCGGTCGGCATTAAAGGCAGTTACCTGCCCGACGTGGTGGATGCGACCGCCGGGTTAGGGCGCGATGCGTTTGTGCTGGCGGCCTTAGGCTGTCGGGTGCGCATGCTGGAACGGCATCCCGTGGTGGCGGCGCTGCTGGAAGACGGGCTGGCGCGTGGCTATCAGGATGCGGAAATTGGTGGCTGGCTGCGTGAGCGTCTTTCACTGATTCATGCCTCCAGTATTCAGGCACTCACCGATATTGCGCCACCGCCAGATGTGGTTTATCTCGATCCTATGTATCCCCATCGACAAAAAAGCGCCATGGTGAAAAAAGAGATGCGGGTGTTTCAGTCATTAGTCGGCGCGGATGAGGATGCGGATGCCTTGCTGGAACCGGCACGCCGTCTGGCAAAGAAGCGTATCGTGGTGAAACGTCCTGATTATGCGCCACCGCTGGCCGGTGTCGTGACGCAGTCTGCGGTGGTCACGAAAAGCCACCGCTTCGATATCTATCCGCCGCTCGCGGAGTAGTCATGTCAAGCCGGTCGGCGACGACGTTCCTTCACGTCAACCGCCCCGGCTTTTTTCGTGCGGGTTATTCGTCATCCTCGTCGCGCAGTGGCACGATCAACATGTCGATATGCACGGTGTTGATCAACTGACGCGCTGATGACATCAGCTTGCTCCAGAAGTCCTGATGATGACCGCACACCACCATGTCCACGTCGTATTTTTTAATCGCATCGACCAGCACCTGGCCCAGATCGCCACTGCCGCTCAGGGTTTCGGTGATGGGATAGCCCGCTGCATCTGACAGATTTTTCAGCGCCAGATGGGTTTCTTCAGAAATCCGCTTTTGCATATCGCCCAGGTTGACGTCAATCAGGCCGGTGTACAGATCAGAGTAATTCACATCGACATGAATCAGCGAAATTTTGGCGTCGTAAGGGCGCGCGAGCGAGACAGCTTTATCCACTAATAACTGACTTTCTGGCGAAAGATCGACTGCAATCAGGATATGTTTATAAGCCATGATATAACTCCTTCCACGAGATTCAGAATGGCAGCGGTTTCCAGACGCGTCACAGCTGCGAAATCCATTGCGCGAACGGGCGATGAGCGCCACCAAAATGGGTAACCTGCAATACAGGCAATGCTGTTGTTATACCTGAAAGTATAGCCCTGTGTGTTAACAAATGCTTCTGAAGCCGTCTGGCTTGTGAATAAGATCAATGATGAATGATTTTTACTCGTATAAAACGAAAATCCTCGCTGGTAAAAAATTGAACATTTCTCCTAAACTAAAAAAAGCAGCCTTGATCACATGGCTGTTACTTTTCTGATGATTCAAAAATAAAACTACAAATCGCTTAACGGGGTTGTTGGCAAATTCTGCAGGGACTGTTCAGCACGGTGCGCGTTCTGCACTGTTCTGCGGTGCCGGTAAGGAGGGTGACATGATCAGCACTATCGCGCTTTTTTGGGCTCTTTGTGTGGTATGCCTTGTAAATATGGCGCGCTATTTCTCTTCGTTGCGTGCGCTGCTGGTGGTTCTCCGGGGTTGCGATCCCCTCTTATACCAATATGTTGACGGCGCGGGTTTTTTCACCTCCCATGGTCAGCCTGGCAAGCAGGTGCGGCTGGTCCGCTATATCTGGGCAAGGCGCTATCTTGATCATCATGATGACGAATTTATTCGCCGGTGTGAGCGGGTAAGAGGCTTGTTTTTGTTGACCAGTTCGCTGTGCGGATTAGTCATTATCAGTTTGATCGCCCTGGCTATCTGGCATTAAAAAGGGCGACCGAAGTCGCCCTGATGTGCTGCTTACTCAGATGAGCTTCAGCGCTATCCAGTAGAGTGAACCTGATAACAAAATACAGACCGGCAGGGTGAAAACCCAGGCCATGGCGATGTTTTTGATCGTTTTACTCTGCAGTCCGCCACCGTCGACCAGCATGGTGCCGGCCACGGAAGACGAGAGGATGTGGGTCGTGGAAACCGGCATGCCGGTGTAGCTGGCAATCCCTATGGACACTGCGGCAGTAACCTGCGCCGACATGCCCTGCGCATACGTCATGCCTTTTTTACCGATTTTCTCACCGATGGTGGTGGCCACACGGCGCCAGCCAATCATCGTGCCGATTCCCAATGCCAGTGCGACCGCCATGATAATCCACACCGGGGCGTACTCAATGGTGTTCAGCAGGTCGCCTTTGAGCTTGCCCAGGAAGCGTTTATCCTCTGGCGAGGTTTCCGGCAGCTTCGCCGCTTTATCGGCCGTATCGGAAATACACAACAAAAGGCGACGCATCTGGCTGCGTTGCTCAACCGACAAGTCGTTGTAGTTTTGCAGATTGTTCAGAAGCACCTGCGCACGCTGCACGGCCTGAAGCGCACGTGCACTGTCGCAGTGAAACTCTTTGGGACTGGTGGGTTCGACTTCTTCCGGCGTGGGCAGCTTAGGCGGTGCCATCTGGATAATATGGGTCAGTGATTCGCTGTGCTGCTGGTAATACTGTTCCAGGTGATTCACAGCATCGCGCGTTCGCGTGATGTCGTAACCCGACGCGTTCATATTGACCACAAAGCCCGCTGGCGCAACGCCAATCAGGACCAGCATAATCAGACCAATGCCTTTTTGCCCGTCGTTAGCACCATGTGAATAACTGACGCCAATGGCGGAGATAATCAGGGCGGTACGGGTCCAGAAAGGCGGTTTTTTCTTGCCGTCAATCTTCTCACGGTCAGCGGGCGTCATATGAATCCGTGCACGCTTTTTAGTGTTGCTCCAGTAACGGCGCAGAAGGAAAATCAGGCTGCCCGCAATCACCAGACCGACAATGGGGGAGAGAATGAGCGACAGGAAGATATTCAGCACTTTCGGAATGTTAAGCGCATCCACCACCGATGTCCCGCTCATTAACGCATTGGTCAGGCCAATACCGATAATCGCGCCGATCAGGGTGTGAGAACTGGAGGCCGGAAGCCCTAAATACCACGTTCCCAGGTTCCAGATAATCGCGGCCAGCAGCATGGAGAAGACCATAGCAAGACCGTGAGCGGAGCCAACATTGAGCAGCAGATCGGTCGGGAGCATATGCACGATGGCGTAAGCCACGCTTAATCCGCCGAGCAGCACGCCAAAGAAATTGAATACCCCAGCCATTAACACAGCAAGCTGAGCACGCATAGCGCGTGTATAGATGACCGTCGCAACCGCGTTGGCCGTATCATGGAAGCCGTTAATTGCTTCGTAAAACAATACAAACAGCAGAGCAAGAACCAGTAACAGGCCGGTGCTAAGATCGAGACCAGCAAACAGATGTAGCATAGACGTTACGCCATTTTGGAGGACATGAACGCGGCGCATTATCCGCGACAATATGTGGTCTGGGAAAGGAAAATATAGACCTGAACCGGCTTAAAAGTGTCAATTTTGTAAGCTTAAAGGCGTAAATTCCTTAAAAATTATAAAGTTACATTATGACATAATTGCGGCAATTTTTTGACACTGGCATCAACGCAGGCAGATCACTACAATCTGCCCCTCTTTTATCAGGTGGACAATGGCAGTGGAACAGTTTGACGTTATCGTGATTGGAGCAGGGGCCGCGGGGCTTTTTTGTGCCGCGCAGGCTGGACAGCGCGGTCGCCGCGTATTACTGCTGGATAACGGCAAAAAGCCGGGCCGCAAGATTTTAATGTCAGGCGGTGGGCGCTGCAATTTCACCAATCTCTATACCGAACCGGCCGCCTACCTGTCGAATAATCCCCATTTCTGTAAGTCAGCGCTGGCGCGTTATACCCAATGGGATTTTATCGATCTGGTGAATCGTCACGGCATTGCCTGGCACGAGAAAACGCTGGGGCAACTGTTTTGCGATGAGTCTGCGCAGCAGATGGTCGATCTCCTGCTCGCCGAGTGTGAAAAGGGGCGTGTGACCCTGCGTTTGCGCAGCGAAATCCTGAGTGTAACCCGCGACGAAGCGGGCTATGTCCTGCAACTCAACGGCAGCAGCGTACAGGCAGAGAAGCTGGTCATCGCCAGCGGCGGGCTTTCCATGCCGGGCCTGGGCGCGTCACCGTTTGGCTATAAAGTGGCCGAGCAGTTTGGGTTAACGGTGTTGCCAACCCGTGCCGCCCTGGTGCCCTTTACGCTGCATAAACCCCTGCTTGAACAACTGCAGACACTGTCCGGTGTGGCGCTGGACACGACCATCGAAGCGAAAGACGGCACCGTCTTCAAAGAGGCGATGCTGTTTACCCATCGTGGCCTGTCCGGCCCGGCGGTCTTGCAGATTTCCAGCTACTGGCAGCCGGGTGAGTTTATCTCGGTCAATCTCTCGCCTGCCACGCCGCTGGATGCGTTCCTCACGATTCAGCGTGACGCGCACCCGAATCTGAGTCTGAAAAACAGTCTGGCGAAAATTCTGCCTAAGCGCCTGGTCGAAATTTTACAGGAAATGCAGGTGGTGCCGGATGTCACGCTGAAGCAGCTGAACAGCAAGCAGCAGTCAGCGCTGGTGCAGACGTTGCACAACTGGCAGGTGCAGCCCAACGGCACGGAGGGTTACCGTACCGCTGAAGTCACGCTGGGCGGTGTGGATACGACTCAGCTGTCCTCTAAAACAATGGAAGCACGTGACGTGCCGGGACTCTATTTTATCGGTGAGGTCGTTGACGTGACCGGCTGGCTGGGAGGCTATAATTTCCAGTGGGCCTGGAGCTCGGCCTGGGCTTGCGCGCAGGCCGTGTAACGAGCTTCGCCATCAGTGACGCGCTCAGGCATAGCGCGAAACCGCATAGTCTGCGTGCGCAATCTCGGGCTGTTTGCCTGAAATCACATCACTTAACAGTTGGCCGGATCCGCAGGCCATCGTCCAGCCCAGCGTGCCATGTCCGGTGTTCAGCCACAGGTTGGTGAAATGTGTATGACCGACAATCGGCGTGCCGTCAGGCGTCATCGGCCGTAATCCGGTCCAGAAAGTCGCCTGCTCAACGCGGCCGCCACGGGGATAAAGATCGTTTACCACCATCTCAAGCGTTTGCCGTCTCGCGGGCAGCAGGGTTTTGCTGTATCCCACGATTTCCGCCATACCGCCGACGCGGATGCGATTATCAAAACGCGTGATGGCAATTTTATAGGTTTCATCCAGTACCGTGGAAACCGGGGCACCGGCCTCATCGGCGAGGGGAATCGTCAGGGAATAGCCTTTCAGCGGATACACCGGAATGTACATCAGTGGTCGAAGCAACTGGGTAGAGTAAGCGCCAAATGCCATAACGTACCCGTCCGCCGTCAGCGTCTGATCGCCACAGACAATCCCGCTGATCCTGTCACCTTCGGTCAGTAGCGCATCCACCTGCGTGTTAAAGCGGAACGTGACGCCGGCATCGCGCGCCAGGGCGGCAAGTCGCTGGGTAAACAGCTGGCAATCGCCAGTCTCATCGTTAGGCAACCGTAAACCTCCCGTCAACTTGTGCTTTACGTCAGCCAGTGCAGGTTCGACGGTCGCCAGCTGGTCGGCTTCAAGCAGTTGATACGGCACGCCAGCCTCCTGCAGCACGGCAATATCACGCGCTGCGTTTTCAAACTGCTGTTCTGTGCGAAACAGCTGCAGGGTGCCGCCCTGGCGTCCTTCATATTCAATTCCTGTGCTGGCCCGCAGCGCACTGATGCAGTCACGGCTGTACTCTGCCAGTCTGACCATCCTGGCTTTATTGACGGCATAGCTGTGAGGATTGCAGTTTTTCAGCATCTGCATCATCCAGGCCAACTGGAAGCGAGATCCATCCGGCCGTACCGAAAGGGGCGCATGGCGCTGCACCATCCACTTAACCGCTTTAAGCGGCACGCCTGGTGCGGCCCAGGGCGCGGCGTAGCCAGGCGAGATCTGACCGGCGTTGGCGGCGCTGGTACCCAATGCCGGGCCCGCTTCACGTTCGATCACGGTGACCTGATGCCCTGCCTGCTGCAGATACCAGGCGGTGGTGACGCCCACCACGCCGCTGCCAAGCACAATGATTTTCATCGCAATGTCTTCCTGAAAGAGTGATCGTTAAAAGGTGGTCGCGTTGCGCCACCCGCTTGATGTGTTGTGAATCAGGCATGCATAAGGTTATGGGCCAGCCAGCACCTGACCGCCCGCCCGTCATCCTGAACGCGCAAAGGCTGAGGCGTGGCACAGCCACTTGTTGCCTGCGGACAGCGATCGCGAAAGAAACAGCCGGTTGGCAGGTGGCGGTTACCCGGTAGTTCGGTGTTGACGGGAGCCCCCTCCAGCGGCGCGCCAATACGTGGCACAGAGTCCATCAGCAATTGCGTATAGGGATGCTGAGGTGAATCGAGAACGTGCTGAGCCGCGCCCAGTTCGACAATCTGGCCCAGATACATGACCGCAACGCGATCGCTCATGTGACGGACGACAGAGACGTTGTGAGAGATCAGGATATACGTCAGATTGTACTGCTGTTGCAGTTCCACCAGCAGGTTCAGAATCTGCGCCTGGACAGAAATATCCAGTGCCGAGGTAGGTTCATCCAGCACAATGATGTCGGGTTGGGAGGACAGTGCCCGGGCGATGGCAATGCGTTGACGCTGACCGCCGGAAAACGCATGCGGTGGACGGTCCAGGTATTCCGGGCGAATCCCCACCTGACGGGCCAGGGAGTCAGCCAGGGCGCGTCGCGTTTTTTCTGACGCGCGTGACTGAATCCAGACCGGTTCGGTCATGATACGCCAGACCGGCAGGCGGGGATCCAGTGACGAGAGCGGATCCTGAAAGACCATTTGCATGCGACGTTCCTGGCCTCCGCCAGCGGCGGTGGCCAGGTCAAGCTGACCCGTTGTCGGACTCAGCATGCCCATCAACAGTTTCGCCAGGGTGCTTTTGCCGCAACCGGATTCACCGACAATGCCCAGCGTTTCGCCCTGTCTGACCTGGATATCCAGGCCATTCAGTGCATGAACCCGTTCCGTCACTTTGCCACGCCAGTTCTTCTTCGCAGGAAAGGCAACGTGTACGTTTTGTAGCGTGAGCAGAGCATCAGACATGGCGCGTCTCCTGTTGTGGATACCAGCAGGCCACCTGCTGGGCAGCGTTGCCCGTCGCCTGTAAACGTGGTGCGCGGGTGCAGCGTTCGCCTGCCGCGAAGCAGCGCTCGCGAAACGCACAGCCCGAGGGCAGGCAGGTCAGGTTGGGGACGGTGCCGGAAATGGACGCCAACGGGGCGCGCGGTTCGCTGGCATCGGGCGAGCAGGCAAGCAGGCCAATGGAATAGGGATGGCTCGGTGAATGCAGGACGGTTTCCGTCAGGCCGCTTTCAATGACTGCGCCGGCGTACATGACGTAAATCCGGTCGCACAACTGCGAAACCACCGCCATATCGTGGCTGATAAACAGCACCGCCGTGCCCGTTGCCTCCGCTTTTTGTTTTAACAGGCGCAGTACCTGACGCTGTACGGTGACATCCAGCGCGGTCGTGGGTTCATCGGCAATCAGCAGATCGGGTTCACAGGAAAAGGCCAGGGCGATCATGACGCGCTGACGCATGCCGCCGGAAAGCTCGAAGGGATAGCGCGCCATCACGTTCTTTGCGTCCGCGATTTGCATATCGCCCAACAGCGCAAGCGCCCGTGCGTTGGCCTCACGGGCTGACACGGGACGATGTTGTCGAATGACATCCACCATCTGCTTGCCGATGCGGCGAGTGGGATTCAGGGCGGTCATGGGTTCCTGAAAGATCATGGCAACGCGATTGCCGCGCATTTTACGCATCGCGGCCTCACTGGCGGTCAGGACATTCTGTCCCGCCAGTTCCAGTTTGCCGCTTTTGATCTGATAGCTGTGTTCGGGAATCAGCCGCATCGCCAGCATGGCGGTGACCGATTTCCCCGAACCGGATTCCCCGACTACGCCGACAATTTCACCACGGTTAATGTGCATGGACACATTGTTCAGCACATTCACCTCGCCCTGATAGACCGGGAAACTGAGGCGTAAATCCTCAATCGTCAGGATTCTCTCTTGCATCAGTGACGTCCTCCTGCTTTCGGATCCAGCAGATCCTGAATCCCATCGCCAAACAAATTGAATCCAACGGCGGTGATTAAGATCGCCGCGCCGGGGAAGGTGCAGTACCACCACTGGTCCAGCACGTAGTTGCGCCCGTTCGCTACCATCGCACCCCATTCAGCGGTCGGTTGCTGCGCGCCTAAGCCAATGAAGCCCAGCGTCGCGGCCATCAGAATGGCGCTGCCGATATCCAGCGAGGCCTGTACCACCAGCGGCGGCAGTGCATTACGCAGGATATGCCAGCTAATCAGATGCCAGCGCGAGGCACCAAAGGTTTTGGCGGCTTCGACAAAGGTATGCTGTCTGACAATCAACGTCTGACCGCGTGCCAGCCGGACGTAAAAAGGGATACGCACAATGGCGATGGCGAGCATGGCGTTAAACAGGCTCGGTCCCAGCGCCGCGGCCAGCGCCATGGTCAGCACCAGCGAAGGGATAGACAGCATGATGTCCATCAGGCGCATAATGAGCGCATCACTGCGACCGCCCAGAACACCGGACAGACAGCCCAGTAATGAACCGCTGATGCCCGCCAGCAGCACCACGGCCAGTCCCGCCGCGACAGACTGCTGGCTGCCGACCAACACGCGACTAAACAGATCCCGGCCCACTTCATCGGTGCCAAACCAGTGCGCAGCACTGGGCGGCTGAAGACGGTCGGTCAAACTGATGGCATTCGGATCGTGGGGCACCAGCCAGGGCGAGAACACCATCAATCCCAGCATCAGGACAATAATGGCGGCCCCCAGCAGGGTCAGTGGACTTTTACGCACCATCCAGAGCCGACGCTTCCAGACGAGAAGCGTGGGTTTCGCCTGACGTACAGCAGGCTGTTCTTGCGTCATCATCATGCGTTACGCTCCCCGACCCATGCGCGGGTCAATCCACAGATAAAGAAGATCCACAAACAGGTTGACCAGCACGTACGCAAAGGACACGACGATGGCAAAACCCATCACGGCGGGAAAATCGAGTGCCTGAATCGAGGACACCACGTACGCGCCCATACCGGGCCAGGCAAACACGGTTTCGGTCAGGACGGCACCATACAGCAGGTCACCCAGGGCCAGCCCCAGCACGGTCACAGAGGGGATCAGGGCGTTGGGCAGGGCATAGCGCACGACGATAGTAAACTTAGGCAGTCCGCTCGCCAGCGCGGTGCGAATATAGTCTTCGCTTAACTGTTCCAGCATGGCCGAGCGAATCTGACGCGCCACGATGCCCAGATGGACAAAGGCCAGCGTGGTGGCAGGCAAAATCAGATGCTGCAGGGCGTTCATAAAGACCTCAGTATTGCCCTCCAGCAAGGCATCAACCAAGTAGAAACCGGTGATGCGTGTGGGTGGATCAAGCCAGTCATCCAGGCGTCCGCCGCCGGGCAGCAGGTTCAACTTGCCATAAAACAGGACGATGGCACCCAGTCCCAGCCAGAACGCCGGGGTCGAAATACCGGTCAGCGCCAGCAGACGCACCAGATGATCAAGCCAGCGGTTGCGATAAACGGCAGAAAGCACGCCCAGCGGCACGCCGACCAGCAGCGCGATCAACAGCGCACAAAAGGCCAGCTCCAGCGTGGCGGGAAAGAATGCCCGCAAATCGTCTAACACCGGGCGGCCTGTGCGGATCGAGGTGCCCAGATCGCCATGCAAAAGTTGCTGTACATAACGGATAAATTGTTGCCACAGCGGTAAGTTCAGCCCTAACTGCTGGCGGATGTGTTGGACAATTTCATCACTGGCACGATCGCCGGCCAGCAGCCTGGCCGGATCCCCGGGAATAAGATGCGAAATAATAAACGTAATGACGCAGACGCCAGCGACCACCAACAGCAGTCCCCAGCTACGCTGTCTTAACAGACTCCAGTAACTCATCATGTCTTCCTCAGCAGGGCCAGGCAGGCCCTGCGTGAACGGGCGTGAAGGTTGTTATTCTTTATGCATGGTGGCGAGGTTAAAGATTTGCTCCAGCATCGGATTAAACACGTAGCCTTTAACCGACTTATTCATCGCAACCTGATAATTTTTCTGGAATAAATACACGTAAGCCGCATCGTTAATCACGATCTGCTCGGCCTGCTGGTAATCGCGGGTCCGTTCAGCCTGACTGGTCGTGGAAACCGCTTTCTTCAGCAGCGCATCGACCGCCGGGTTGGAATAAAAAGAGCGGTTGCCGGGCAGACCTTTTTTGTCTGATTCAAACCAGTAGTTCATGAACATGTAGGGATCGGCAAAATCCGGGCTCCAGTTGCCAATGGCAATGTCATAGTCCGCTTTACCGATACGCTCGCGCATGGTGGCGTTGGCCAGTTTTTCCAGCTTAACGTTGATGCCCAGCGTCTTCAGATTGGCCTGCATGGAAAGGGCAATCGGCTCCCAGTTTGGATCGTTGTCCGAATAGAGAAAGGACAAGGTCTGCGGTTTGCTGGGCAGTTTAGCCAGTTCAGCCCTGGCTTTATCCATGTTAAAGCTGTACTGCATGGCCTGAGGATCATAGCCCCACATGCCTTCCGGAATCGGACCGCGCATCTGTTTACCGTTGCCGCCCAGAATGCCCTGTACCATGCCCTGGTAGTCGGTCGCCCAGGAGATCGCTCTGCGTAAATCAGGCTGATTTAGCGGTGCTTTGCTGTTGTTCAGATAGAGGTAGGTCACACGCAGGGCGGGATAATCCATGACGGTGACGTCACCTTGCTTCTTCAGCGCGGCGAACTGGTCTACCGGTAACGCATCGGCAATATCGACATCGCCTTTTGCCAGCTGCAAACGACGGGCAGAGCTTTCGCTGATAATTTTCACGGAAACGCGCTTAAAGGCCGGTTTAGGCCCCGTAAAGTGCGGGTTAGGCACCAGCACCAGCTGCTGACCTTTCTGCCAGCGTTGCAGCATATAGGCACCGGATCCTGCGGTATGCTCGGCCAGATAGCCGCGCGCATCATCGGCGGCGTTCGCTTTCAGCACGGCAGGGTTAATAATGGACGCGCCGTCATTCGCGAGCGTATAAAGAAACGGTGCGAACGGGGTGTTCAGCGTGAAACGCACGGTATGCGGATCGACTACCTCGACTTTCATGTCGGCTGGAAAGGCTTCCGACGGGCCTTGTTTGATACGCATCAGACGCTCAAAAGAGAGCTTAACCGCCTCAGCATTCACGGGTGAGCCATCGGCAAACGCGGCATCCGGACGTAGCGTAAACGTCCAGACCTTGCCATCGTCACTACTCTGCCAGCTTTGAGCCAGATCGCCCTCGATCTCCGTGGTGCCTTTACCGTCTTCTGTTTTGTATTTGATCAGGCGCTGGTAGGCAGGATACGTAACGGTCCAGTCATTGTTATCAATCGTCACCGCCGGATCCAGCGTCTGCGGATCGGCCGCTTTTCCTATCACCAGCATGTCTTTCGGTACCGCAGCCAGCACGGATGTCGTCGTGGCCGCGAGGGTAATAGCAAGTAACAAAGGGCGAAAATAATGGGGTGCTGTGTGCGTCATTGTCATGGTAAAACTCCGTCAGTCTGGGCTGGGGATATGCAGGTGAAAACATCGTTAATCAGCGGATAACGGGCCGCTTCCGGTAACTCGAAATGCCACCATTCGGTCGCAATGCCAGTAAAGCCACCGCCAAACATCACGGCATTAAGCAGTAGCCTGTTGCGCTGAGCAGCCAGCGGCACGTCGGGATGGTAGGGGTGCGACAGCGCCTGCATTTCATCAAACCCGGTTCCCATATCCAGAATGTGCCCGTCAGCATCGATTAGCGTGACATCAATCGCGGTGCCACGGCTGTGATTCGAGCCTTGCGATAAAGGCACGACGTAATTCTGATCAGGACAGGCGTGCCAAAGCAGCTCCTGCGCTTTTTGTGGGCGATAGGCGTCCAGCACCAGCAGCGTAAAACCCGCCACGCTGGCAATAGCAATACTTTTCTCCAGCGCGACGGCGGCATCGGGATGCAGCAGGCAGCGGGCTACGCTGTAGATGGGCTGGCCCGTAATGTTATCGGCGGTGGCATATTTCAGATCGATAGTCAGCGCCGGAAAGGCCACTGCGATATCGACCAGCTCTGTTTCCTGCATCATTCTGTAATCCCTGTTTTATCAATGTTCAAACTGACCAAATTCCTGCTGCAACAATCGGTTTTGTGCCAGGCGCTGAGAAAGCGCGGGGCCAAGGCGTTCGACGACTGCAGACAGCAGAAGGTTGAAAAGGCAACTGATGGGGGCCAGCGAATCCCAAAAATTGGCGGTGTCCGTTTTTACCTGAAGTAAATCCACCGGATAATCTCGGGCCCATGGACACCAGATATCGGTAACCAGCGCCATCGACACGCCACGTGCGGTGGCGACCCGACAAAACTGTCTTGCTACGGTGGAATAGGCTCGCGTATCCGTAAGAATGACGTAAGGCTTTGACGACTCGGAGTTCAGCGACTCCAGCCAACTGCCCGAGCTGCCATCGGCATAGGTCACGCGCGGTCGCAGATATTCCAGATGACTGAAGAAGGTATTCGCGATGCCCCGGGTGGACTGAATCCCCAACACGATGACGGTTTCGGCCTCGGCTATTTGCTGGCTGATATGGCGAAAGGTCTCCGTCTGCGCCAGCTGGTAGACATAGCGGATAGCCTCTAACTCCATTTGTAGTGACTGGCTGGCCGGATCCGGCAGCGTGCGTTGCTGCTCCCATGAATCAAGGCGGTCAATCACGCCCCATTGCTTGTACGGCGTATTGGGCACATCGCGCAGCAGGTTTTTCACATCATCAAGATTTTTAAATCCCAGCTTGCGCAAATAACGCCCGACAGTAATTCCGCTGGTGCCGGTCGCCTGGGCAATGCTGTCCGCCGTTTCAAAGGGGATTTGTTCGGAATGGCTGAGCAGCCACGAACTTATCCGTTTTTCGCTGGGCGTTTGCTGACTAATGGCAGCCTCGATTTTTTTCAGCAGTTCGGTGTGAGCGCTCATGTCGTCCTCAATGTTACCTGGCTGTCATTTCTCGCAATGTTGTTATTTAAGTAACAAGCACAATGCATGCCAGTTTGCCCTGGCCTGTTAAAAAACAGCCACGTCAGGTGATTATGTGCAACGGAATGGTGGAGTTGATAGCCTGCCGATAAATTAAGCGCAATCGAGGTGCAACGTAATTGAAACTTGCATCACACTAGTGCAACAAAATAACCCGGTAATGTGATCCAGACTGAAGAAACGATGTTCCTCTTTCCGCGTACGAGCGAGTGGCCGATCCTTTACGTCGGGGCCGGCAACAAGGTGCGTACGATGCACGGCGCTGTCGACCGCCGCGATGAGCTGCCATCAGGCGACAAAAGCGGTTTGTGCACTGTCGTTTTATGGCGTGCATCGGGCAGACCGGATTGCGTTAAGAAGGGCATCATCGTCAGGGATGAATGAATTCGTTTCGCCATCTTTTATAAAGGGGGAGAGCAGAACGCGAAAAAATCAGCAACATTTACCGCTTCGTTAATCAGGCTTTTAAGAATGTTTACCGGCAATAAAATGGCAGCAAAGCCAATTCGGTCACATACTTGTGTTTTTTAACTCAGTAAGTGACCTGTCATGATCAGCTTTGTTCGTTCCTTGTTCGCCAGCCCGGATAAATTCCTCCAGATAATGAGCCGCCAGGACATAAACGACTCCATTGCCGATGGTGAGCGCATTATTATCGATGAAAACGGTAACGCCGCGGTCAATATCCTCAGTGAGGAAGTAAAGGAGGATTTCAACCGGCACGTCAATAGCTTAAAAGGAGTCTGAGGTGGGTACCGCGATTTTTATGGTATTGATGGTAAGTGGTTACTGGTACACCAGTCGGGATCTTTCCAGCCGTTTCAAAATGCGCCGTACCTCAGGCTGGGATGTCTATTTTCTGGTGGCGTTATACGGTTGTATATTCGTGCTTCAGGGGGTTTTTGCCACCGCATTTATTTGGTTTGTCTTATTTATTATTTCCTCCGTTTCTAACGCGCTTTATATTTTCCCCGGCGATCATCTTCAGCTGCAAATGAAGTTTATGAACTGGAGCTTTTTAGGTATTCAGGCACCGGTAGTCATTATGCTGACCTTCGCCATTCTGTTTTGCCTTTATCGCTCGAACTGGGCGGGCAGCGCACGGCTTAATGTCTCTGGCCGAAAAGACCTCTATCAAAAACTCTCCCGTTCTAACGGCGTCGAGCAGATGCTTTTCCAGTGCATGGAGGAGGGGGAGCTGGCATGGATCACGCTAAAATCGCGACGCATCTACATAGGCATGGTGCATGCGGCAACTTTTGAATATGAAAGCACCGCCAATATCGTGCTCATTCCGATGCTGAGCGGTTATCGCGACAGCCATACATTAAAGCTGGCGGTCGAACATAATTACAGTAGCTGGTACGCCGAGCACGGCATCACGCTGGATTCAGAACCCAAAAATGCCATGGCGTTTCGCAAAGTGATCATGCTGGACCAGATCGAGAGCTTCTCATTGTTCGATCCCGCCAGCGCGACAGCCCTGGCAATGGGGGAAGATCATCCGCAGAGTGTGGAAAAGAGCCGGGATGGCAACAAATCTTCGCCGCCTGATCAGCAGATTGAATAACCCAGGCAGGGCGTATCAGGACACACAGCAGGGTCGGAGCGGCGGTATCCGCACAAAACAGCCTGTATAATGCAGTGCGTGCGCTAACCCGCCTCTACTCTGCTTACTGACTTCATCAACGAGGACAATCCTATGGCTCATCAGGGGAAAATCTTAGTTATCGGCGCGTCGCGCGGCATCGGACTCGCCGTGGTTAACACGTTTGTAGCCCATCACTGGCAGGTGACGGCCACTTACCGTAGTGCTATTCCGCCACAAGGCGAGCACCCTGAGGTTGACTGGCATCAAGTGGATATAACGGATACCGACGCGGTTAAACACGTTGCGGTCCAGCTGAGTGGAGAGCCTTATGACGCCATTTTGATTAATGCAGGCGTTTACGGGCCAGCGCATCAAAAGTTGGCCGAGACGGATGACAGCGAACTGATGCAGCTGTTCCTGACCAATGCCGTCGCGCCGGTACGTTGCGCTGAGATTTTGCTGCCGTTGCTGAATCAGCAAAAGGGCGTGATTGCGTTAACGTCTTCGCAGCTTGCCAGCCTGAATGAGAACCGCAGCGCGGACGCTCCTCTGTATTCGGCCAGTAAAGCGGCGCTCAATATGTTGACCCGTTCCCTTGCCAGAGGGGTAGAAGCGCAGAATGGCACGCTGTTAACGCTGCATCCCGGCTGGGTGAAAACGGATATGGGCGGCGATAAGGCCCCCCTTACGGCTGAAAAAAGCGCGGAAGGGATCTTCACGCAGTTGACGATGTTTCAGGGGCGCGGTGGTCACCACTATGTGGACTACGCGGGAAAAACGCTGCAATGGTAATGGCGTAAAGGAATTCGCCCTCAGGCCTTCACTACAGGCAGGGGCGATCCGATACACTGAAGTTTTGCAACAGACCAGTCCCGGCATTACACTGCCTTTTTTATTTCATTGATTGAAGGTGCTTATGTCTCAGCCCTATCAGCGTCAACCGCTACCGTTGCCCGGTGGACACAAAAAAGTGCTTCTGCACTCCTGCTGTGCGCCCTGTTCAGGGGAAGTCATGGAAGCCATGCTGGCCTCCGGCATTGAATACACGATCTATTTCTATAACCCGAATATTCATCCGCTTAAAGAGTACGAACTGCGTAAAGAGGAGAATATCCGCTTTGCTGAAAAGTTTAATGTGCCTTTTGTCGATGCAGATTACGATCGTGATGACTGGTTTAAACGGGCCAAAGGCATGGAATGGGAGCCTGAGCGTGGTGAGCGATGCACCATGTGCTTCGATATGCGTTTTGAGCGTACGGCGCTCTATGCGCATGAAAATGGTTTTCCTGTTATCACCAGTTGTCTGGGGATTTCCCGATGGAAGAACATGCAGCAGATTAATGACTGCGGTGTCCGTGCGGCGGCAAAATATCCCGATTTGACCTACTGGGAATTTAACTGGCGCAAAGGCGGCGGCTCGGCGCGTATGATCGAAATCAGTAAGCGCGAAAGCTTTTATCAGCAAGAGTACTGCGGATGTATTTACTCATTACGCGATACCAATCGTCATCGTGTTGCCAACGGGCGAGAGCGAATTCAGATTGGCGTGCAATATTATAAGCCGGACGAGTAACGCCTGTATTTAAAAAAAGCGGACTAAATCGTCGCTGCTCCGGGTGTCATTTATTCCGCTGTAAACCGGCTTTTTTGCCTTTTTCGGCGTCCGTATGCAGAGACTACAGGGATGCGCACCGGTGGACGTGGCGCTGTCCGTTCCCCCTTTCATTTGTCTTTTGCGGCAAACGCTGGGCGTACAGCCCATCATCTGTTTAAACGAGCGCGTAAAAGATTGTTGGCTTTCAAAATGGTATTTAACGGCCAGGTTGATAATAGGTGTACGGCTGTTTTTGAGATCGTTAATACAGGATATTAATTTCTTCTTGCGAATATAGCGTGCAAGCGTTTCATCGTTATAGCGGGAAAATAACTTCTGCAGATACCATTTTGAATAGCCCGCCTTTTCCGCAATATCATCAATGCTTAATCGCTGATCGAGATTTTCATTAATCCATTCAGTAACAGAAATAATTACGCTCTCATTGTATTTGTTCTCATTCATAACACCCCCTTAAATAATGAAGATGATTTTAAATTAACATATGTTTCTCAAAATAGGCGTTACGTAAAGATTCTCAAGGAAGTGCATGGTTATTTCCAGGGATGTGAAATAACATGATGAGCAATTATATTTATGCGTGATATGTATATTATTTGTTGCAAAGGTGGGAGGGGTGACTTTGTGGTAATATTACATCACGTTACCATGCCGCAAGTAAAATGTCACCCTGAGCAAAGTTAAAACAGACCTCTCTGCGACACGTTGTCGCATCGCAGAGAACGACTGCCTACAGCAGATTTTGCTCCGCCAGGTCGAGCGCAAAATAACTGAAGATCAGATCGGCACCCGCACGTTTAATGGCCCCCAGGCTCTCAAGCACCACGTTACGTTCATCAATCGCGCCGGCCTGCGCGGCAAATTTAATCATCGCATATTCACCGCTGACCTGATAAGCCGCCAGGGGAAGCTCAGTGCGTTCACGAATGTCGCGCAGGATGTCCAGATAGGCGCCAGCCGGTTTCACCATCAGCGAATCGGCACCTTCGGCGGCATCAATCAGTGATTCGCGAATGGCCTCGCGGCGATTCATGGGGTTCATCTGATACGTTTTGCGATCGCCTTTCAGCGCGGTTCCGGCGGCTTCACGGAACGGGCCGTAGAAGGATGACGCAAATTTGGTGGAATAAGACATAATCGCCGTTTGCGTAAAGCCCGCAGCATCCAGTGCCTGGCGGATAGCCTGCACCTGACCATCCATCGCGGCCGAGGGCGCGATAAAGTCAGCGCCTGCCGCTGCCGCGACAACGGCCTGCTTACCCAGGTTGATAAGGGTTGCGTCGTTATCCACGCCGTGATCGCACAGCACGCCGCAGTGGCCGTGGCTGGTGTATTCACAGAAGCAGGTATCCGACATCACAATCATTTCAGGCACGGTATCTTTGCAAATGCGCGACATCCGTGCGACCAGGCCGTTTTCATTCCAGGCATCGCTGCCGGTCGCGTCGGTATGATGAGAAATCCCAAAGGTCATCACGGAGCGGATGCCTGCCCTGGCGATACGTTCAATCTCGTGGGCCAGACGTTTTTCCGGGATACGCCTTACGCCTGGCATAGCCTGAATGTCTTTATAGTCATCAACGCCTTCCTCAACAAAAATGGGTAAAGCCAGGTCGTTGATACTGAGGGTGGACTCCTGAAACATTGCACGCATGGATGCGCTGGCGCGCAATCTTCTGGGACGTTGGGTAAGGGAAAAATCAGACATAGTTACTCACGTAGCTAATTCAAATAAGACGGACAGTCTACTCCGATTAAGAGCAGGCGATGAAGGTTTGTGTGCGGTGCGCTGAGAGAATAAAACGTCTCCCGCCACAAGGCGGGAGACGGGAGAGCTTACTCGTTAATGTCCGGGTGCTGCTGCACCAGATTTTTACGTTTCGCTTCGAGACGGGCAATTTCTGCGTCGATATCTTCGATTTTCTGTTCGATGTTATCGTGGTGTTCCTGAAGGATTTCGCGCGCCTCTTCTAAATCTGATGCGGCAGGCGTCGCCCCTTTCAGCGGCTTATTCGCGGTCTCTTTCATGTAAAGACCGGTAATCAGACCGACCACCGCCACGACCATCAGATAGTACGCGGGCATGTAGAGGTTGTTGGTCGCTTCGACCAGCCAGGCCGCGGCCGTTGGCGTCAGACCGGCAATCAATACCGAAATATTGAAGGCGCTGGCTAAGGCGCTATAACGAATATGCGTAGGGAACATTGCAGGCAGAGACGATGCCATCACACCCGTAAAGGCATTCAGGATTACCGCCAGTAGTAGCAGTCCGGCAAAAATCATTCCCAGCACGCCGCTGTTGATCATCATAAAGGCGGGAATAGCAAAAACCATCAACGCAATACTGCCCAGAATCACAAACGGACGGCGGCCAAAACGGTCGCTCAGCATGCCCATTACCGGCTGCACAAACAGCATCCCCATCATGATGGCGATGATGATCAGCACGCCATGATCTTCTGAGTAATGCAGGTTGTGTGACAGATAACTTGGCATGTAGGTGAGCAGCATGTAGTAGGTCACGTTGGTCGCAATGACCAGGCCGATACAGGCTAACAGGCTGCGCCAGTGTTTGGTGGCGATCTCTTTGAAAGAGACTTTCGGACCATCACGCAGGCCTTCGCGATCCCCCTGTTCCAGCTTATCAACGTGCTGCTGGAATGCTGGCGTTTCTTCCAGCGCATGACGCAGATATAAACCAATAATGCCCAACGGCAAGGCCAGGAAGAAAGGAAGACGCCAGCCCCACTCAAGGAAGTTCTCTTCGCCAATAATGGTCGAGATCAGGACGACAACGCCCGCACCCAGTACAAAACCGGCAATAGAACCGAAGTCGAGCCAGCTTCCCATAAAGCCACGTTTGCGGTCCGGTGAATACTCCGCCACGAAAATCGATGCGCCGGTATATTCCCCGCCCACGGAAAAGCCCTGCGCCATTTTGGCCAACAGCAGCAAAATCGGTGCCCAGATGCCGATGGAGGCGTAAGAGGGAATCAGACCAATACAGAACGTACTGACCGACATAATGACAATGGTAATGGACAGTATTTTCTGACGGCCATATTTATCACCCAGCATGCCGAAGAACAGGCCACCCAGAGGACGAATCAGAAAAGGAACAGAGAACGTTGCCAGGGCGGCAATCATTTGAATGCCCGGTGAGGCATCCGGAAAAAAGACTTTACCTAAGGCATAAGCCACAAAGCCATAAACACCAAAATCAAACCACTCCATGGCGTTACCCAACGACGCGGCGGTAATGGCTTTTCGTAAACGGGCATCATCAATGATGGTCACATCATCGATCCCAATCGGTTTTACACGCTTCCTACGCAATTTCATAGAATTACCCTGTAATGGAACATGAAAGTCCTCAACGGCGCGAACCGACAACAGCGTTCAGACCGCTGCGTTGAGGAAATTTAAGCATAGCCGTAAAACAGCATTATCTGTCGACGTATAAATACAACGAAAACTGCCGTGATTCATTTCATCGACCGCAGAGTATAACGTTTTTGTGTGATATTTGTCATGTTTGGCCTGAAAGTGACCAACTCTGCCTTGTGTTTACACCAGTCTTACTGGCTAAAAAAAGAAGCAGGCGAACGCGTTTGCATGGTAACTATACGTGCCGATCGCAAATGAAAACGCGCTCTGACGCATTACAGGTTAAAATTACTTATGATTTTTCGTGTTGACCGTTGAGGCTTGCCTAATCAATTCCCTTCAGTAATACTCATCCCCCTTGATTTGGATAGAAATTGTCAAGGAGGATATCGCCATGAGCCAAAATCCCTGGGTGGCGCTCATCGATAGTGTGGAAAAAAAATTAATCTATCCTGCCACTCTGTTGTCCGCTGATCGGCAGCGCGGCGAGAGGACACAGATGGACTCTGCGCCGGGTTGGTTTCGCTGTCGGGGGAAACGCTGGATAAACCGACTGACGAAGCTGAGCGAAACGCTTATCACGTCGACGACAACGGGAAAGCAGTGCTCGGCATATGAAGAATGCCAGCAGTTACTCCAGCAGTCGGTGCCAACGCCAGCGGCTAAGCCAGCGTACCCGTCGGCCCTGTGAAGGCCTGTCTGTCTGCCAGCAGGAAGAAACGGTAGCCGTCGCATTGCGCGCGGCACGTAAACGGCGCTAAATCCCTACAAAATCATTTCGTGCTGTTGTCATCCGATGGTGACCTGATGTGCTCTAGAGCGCTTCAGGAGGCACTGGCAAATGACCATATTTTTCCATCCATGCAATGAAGGCGCTGTTTTCCATAGGGCGGGCATAAAAATAGCCTTGCACGAAGGTCACGCCGTGCTGTTGCAGGTAGTGGAATTGCAGTGCAGTTTCAACACCTTCACCTAATACCTGTAGCTTAAGCTTGTGGCTCAGGCTGATAATGGCGTCCAGCACAGGCGTTTCGCCATCCAGTGATTCAATGGCATTAATAAAGCCCCGATCGATTTTGAGATAGTCCAGCGCGAAAGTTTGCAGATAACTGAGCGAGCAATGGCCGGTTCCGAAGTCATCAATCGCGACTTTCATCCCCGCCGCACGCAATCTTTCCAGTTTGTCCGCCACCACGTTACCTTCCTTAATCAGGCTTCGTTCGGTCAGCTCCAGAGTAAGGTTGAATTCCGTTACTGCCATCTTTTCCGCGAAGCTCAGCATCTCATCGACGAAGTCTGGATGCTGAAGATGGTCGGCGGCCACGTTAATTGCCAGATGAAAACCGGGATTCGTTTTCCACTGCCGCGCGTCTTCAACGATTAAATCCATTAAATGGCGGGTAACGGGAATGATCATTCCCTCGGCTTCCGCCGCGCTGATGAAGGTATCGGGACGTACGCTGTCACCATTGGGCAGCGTCCAGCGCAAAAGGGCTTCTGCGCCGGTGCAGCGTTTAAGCGCATAGCTGTAGGTGGGCTGATAGTGCACGCTGAACTGCCCGGAACGAATGGCGCGACGAATGTCATCTGCCCATGAAAATCGCCGGCGTAGCCATGATGCCGTGAGAATCATCAACAAAACGGAAAACACGGAAGCAAAAGGCATAATCAGGAGCAACAACTGTTTCAGTGCTTTTATGCGTTCTGTGCCCGGTGCCAGTAGCGTTACGCTGATGGGATAGCGCGATGACGTGGCGCGATAAAGTTGAGGAGAAGGCCCGGTATCCCCGGTAAAATCATGTTCACCTGACACAATTGACGCACCGTCACTGAAGCGCATCGTGATCTGATAATCGTGCGTGCTCCCTAACGCACTCATAAAATCGATGAGATATTGCCCTTCCACCATTACCCAGACGGCTCTGCCTGCGGTAAGGTTACGCACAAAGATGACGGCGGGCCGGTCGGGTACGCTGTAGGAGCCGCGCAGAGACAAACTCCACCCGTCTTTGCGCGCCACCGGCGGCGTTACGCCAATCATCGCCTTCAGGGTTGAGGGTTTATTACCGTAAGCCGAAGAGCAGGTGATCACGTCGTTTTCCAGCGTGCCCAGGCCACGAAAGTAGGGATAAAGCGTGCCGTTAAGCCGCAATGCATGCTCAATTTGCTCGCAGGGCTGCTCCTCGTACTGCCGAAGCCAGGCAATCATGCTCCAGGCGTTGTCGCTGATTTTTTCTGCCTGAGACAGTAAAGTCGCTGCCGTGTTGATCTGTTGCTCGCGCACAGTTTGACGCGCATCAATAGCACAAAAAAACAGTCCCAGAAGGAGTGGCAGGACGCCAGCAAAGACGATAAGTAGCCTGGTATGGGCCGGTTTTTCTTTAATCAGCGGCACCGTATAACCTCTGAATTGTAATCATGTTTTTGAGCGGTGCTAAGGGTTTATTCAGCATAGCACGCCAGTTCACACCACGGGTGAACGGTCGGATATCCTTTGCCTCCGATAATCGTCATTATCGGCCTCGTCCATAATTTATTGACAGAAAATTCATGCCCGGATTGGGTGAAAGACGGCATATGACAGAGTGTACTGATGAAAGTGAATACTCACATTTTCTGCAAAGTGTCCCTGTGGCCGGCAGGCAGGCCGTGTGCGCGGGGCAAAAGAATGTCCCCGCGCGGTGGGGAAAGCAAAAGGGCGTTGACGCCGCAGCCACGGACCACATGCGCCGGGTCAACGGAACACGATGGCTTCTGGTCTGGCATGTCCCCTCCAGCGGCACCGTGGTGGGCTAATCCTGGAAGTAGATTTGCTTCAGCGCGACTTCTACGCCACGCAGCTCGGCCAGCCCCTTGAGCCTGCCGATTGCTGAATAGCCCGGATTGGTGCGCTTGTGCAAATCGTCCAGCATCTGATGACCGTGATCGGGACGCATAGGAATAGCGCGTAGATTGCCTGCACGGCGACGGCGCTGCTCCTCAGCCAGAATGACTTTGATGACGCCAACCATATCAACGTCTCCCGCCAGATGAGCGGCTTCGTGGAAGCTGTTGGGGTTTGCTTCGCGTTTTGTGGCGCGTAAATGCACGAAGTTAATACGATCGGCAAAGGTTTCGGCCATCGTAACCAGTGGGTTATCGTCGCGAACGCCGTACGAACCTGTACAGAAGCAGAATCCGTTATGCAGGCTGTCGACAGTCTCTTTCAGCCACTGCATATCCTCCTGGGTGGAGACAATGCGCGGCAGGCCAAGAATAGGACGCGGCGGATCGTCGGGATGTACCGCCAGTTTGATGCCCACCTCTTCTGCCACTGGCACAATAGCCCGCAGGAAGGTGGCCATATGCTCGCGCAGTCTGGCTTTATCAATGCCATCATATTGGGCCAGCTGGGCCTGGAACTGTTCAAGCGTGTAGCCTTCTTCCGCACCGGGTAAACCCGCAATGATGTTGCGCACCAGCGTGGCTTTCTCTTCTTCGTTCATCGCGGCAAAACAGGCAGCAGCGGCCTGCTGCTCGGCGGGGCTGTATTCTTTTTCCGCACCGGGACGTTTTAACAGGTACAGTTCAAACGCAGCAAACGCATCGGCGTCAAACCGCAACGCTTTCGCCCCATCCGGCAAGGTCCAGGCCAGATCGGTACGCGTCCAGTCAAGCACCGGCATAAAGTTGTAGCACACGGTATCGATCCCGCAGGCGGCCAGATTACGAATCGACTGCTGATAGTTGGCGATATAGCGCGAATAATCGCCCCGTTGCGTTTTAATGGATTCGTGAACGGGAATGCTTTCAACAACAGACCAGGTGAGTCCTTTTTCCGCCAGTAGCGCCTGACGCGCTTTGATTTCGGCTACGGGCCACACGTCGCCGTTTGGGATGTGATGAAGTGCCGTAACAATACCGGTTGCACCTGCCTGGCGAGCATCGTCCAGTGAAACAGGATCGTTGGGGCCGTACCAGCGCCATGTATGTTCCATTATTACTCCTTGATGAACGGGTGGCCCAGTGGTCAGGCCGCTGGACCAAGAGTAAATTAGCGCGTAAATTAAGGCCGTGATCCGGATCGCAGCATAGTAAATACGTCCGGCTGGATTCTGCAAAGACGGCCATAACAGGAGAAGGTGATGGTGCTACCGGTACTGAAAACTGAACGACTTTATCGACAGATCGCCAATGCCATTATCGCGGGCATTCAGCGTGGGGATTTCGTACCCGGCGGTGCGTTGCCACCGGAGCGAGAGCTGGCAAAGCAGTTGGGTGTCAGTCGCTCGTCCGTGCGTGAAGCGCTGATTGCGCTTGAGATGACGGGCTACGTCACTATCCAGACCGGAACGGGCGTATTTGTCGCCCAAACCCTGCCTCAGCCCTCAGCGGTCAAAGACACCGAACATTTCAGCCTGCAGGATCTTTTACAGGCGCGCGAAGCCTATGAAAGTCTGCTGGCAGGAATGGCGGCGCGTAACGGCAGTGAGGCGCAACGTGAGCGGCTCATGGCGATGAGCATCAGTCTCCAGCAATTTAATGAAAACGATGCGGCGTTTATAGAACAGGATAAAGCCTTTCATCTTTTGATTAGCGAGATGAGCGGTAACGATCTGCTGCGGGAGATGATGGAAAACCTGTGGAACAAACGCGACAGCGCGCATTTTCGTCGGCTGGAACGCCATTATGCCGACAATACCTTTGCTGACGAAATGAACGCCGACCATCAGTGCATTGCAGAGGCCATTGTCGGGGGAGATGAGCAGGCTGCACAGGCTGCGATGAGAGCGCATCTGCAGCATGTGCAGCAGCGTTTACTTGGTTAGCAGCCGGGCAGGTTTAGGACGTCCGGTGCCCAGCATGATTGCCAGCCGGCTTCCGCCTGGCGTGGTTTCCATCAAAATTTTTGTAATGCTGGTCAGCGGTACGGAGAGCAGCATACCGACCGGACCCAACAGCCAGCCCCAGAAGATCAAGGACAGAAAGACCACCAGTGTCGACAATCCCAGTCCGCGCCCCATGATGCGCGGCTCTAACATATTGCCAAACACCATATGAATGGCGGTAAACAGCGCCGCCACCATCGCCGCGTCAAACACACTGTTCAGCAACAGTGCCTGCAGGAAAGGGGGAATACCGGCGATAATCGGCCCGATATTGGGAATAAAATTCAGGATAAAGGCTACCACGCCCCACAGTAATGCAAATTTCACATCCAGCAGGTACAGCGTCAGCCAGACCGAGATACCGGTAATCAGGCTGATCAGCGTTTTTAATGCCAGGTAATGCGTCACGCCTTTAAGCGCTTTGTGTAAACCCGCAATACGAATTTTGGGGTTCACAAACGAGTTGCGCATTTTGTAAGGCAGGTGGTGCACTTCAAACAGCATAAAGACGACGGTAAGGATCAACAGGACAGTATTGGTCATTGCGCCGGAAAAACCACTCAGCGCCACGCTGGCCAGATTCATCAATGTGTTGGGATCGAAGCGCTGAACCAGCGCATCGGTAGAGACATTCAGATGAATGCTGGCCGCCAGATGCTGAACGACCAGCATTTTCTTTTCCATGATGGTGCGCAGTTGAGGATAGAGATCGTAAAACTCACTCATGGAGCTGGCCAGTACGGCCCCCAGCAGCAAAATCACAACAAAAATGACCGTGATCAACAGCGTAATCGCCATCCCGCGCCGCATCAGTATCGTGACTAAGGGATTCAACACAATGGCAAAAAACGCCGCCAGGAGTAACGGCACCAGAATATCGGAAGCGGCTCTTATCCCGGCAAGGATAATCACTAACATCGCCAGTTTGATTAAGATATTTTGTCCAATTCTTTCCTGCTGCAACCCGTTCATTCGTTCTCTCTACGCATAAATAACTGATTGAAGTGTAGTTGAAGGAAAAATCAGAAGCGGATTCGTTGAGGAAAAGGGTAAGCGAGGCGAGACGGTGACGGGAAACAGGACGCGAAAGGGTGTTAAGCGTCCTGATGCCGCGGCGGACAATGGCGACTGTCACTGCGATATGCTGTCAACAGCGATGCCGCCGCCTTACACTGAGGGCGCAGATTCCTCTTTCGTGGCGTCCTGTGGCACCGGCTCCTGCCCGCCGGGAATCAGAATATTCAGCACGATGGCAACAATCCCGCCGCTGGTGGCGGCTGAACCAAACAGGTTCGCAAACAGGGGCGGCAGATGGGAAAGGGCAGCAGGCACGGACTCAATCCCTAAGCCGAAGCTGAAGGCCAGGCCGACAATCAGCATCTCTCTGCGCGTCAGCGCGGTCTGGCTGAGAATACGAATGCCGGCCGTTACCACGCAGCCAAACATCACCATGGTCGCGCCACCCAGGACGGGCGTGGGAATCTGACGCAACGCTTCGCTAAACGGCGGAAACAGAGCCAGTAAAATCAGCATCACACCGATATAGCGGCCAACAAAACGGCTTGCCACACCGGTCATCTGTATGACGCCGTTGTTTTGCGCAAAGGTGGTATTTGGAAAGGCACTCAGCATGGCGGCAATCATACAACTCAGTCCGTCAGCCAGAATGCCGCCTTTCAGGCGCGCACTGAACGCTTTATCCGTAATCGACTTACCGGAGATCAGGTGGTTTGCGGTAAGATCGCCTACCGCCTCAATGATGCAGACCAGTGAAACCAGCACTACAGGCACAAAAAGGCTGCTGTTGAAGTGAAAGCCAAACGGAAACAGCGCGGGCAGGCGAAACAGGCTGTCCCCCAAACCATGCACCTGAAATTTGCCGCTCAGTGCCGCCGCGATGCAGCCGGTGAGAATGCCGACCACGATGGATGACAGACGCAGCCAGCGGTTCCCCGAACAGCTCAGCAGCACGATCACGCCAAGCGTCAACGCCCCCAGGGCGAGGTTGCTAAGGCTGGCAAAATCCTGTGCATTCTGACCGCCGCACCAGTTAATCACGCTGACCTTAATCAGGCTGATACCGATTAACGCAATCACGCTTCCCGTCACGACCGGCGTAAAGACCCGTTTTAAGGTATCAATAAAGCGGCTGACGATAACCGGAACCAGCGCGGCCACGGCGTTGACGCCAAACAGCATCGCCATAATGTCCTCAGGGCTGCCGCCCTGGGCTTTGACCCACAGGCCACCTGAAATGGCGACGCTGAGAAAAGCAAAGCTGGTGCCCTGCATGCATATCATGCCCGCGCCCACGCCCCACACGCGATTTGACTGCAGAAAGGTGCCGATGCCCGAAGCAAGGAGCGACATACTAATTAAATACGGAAGCCAGGCTTCCAGACCAAGCGCGGTGCCAATTAGCAAAGGCGGCGTGATAATCCCGACCAGACCTGCCAGTACATGCTGCGATGCGCTAAAAAAAGCCTGCACAGGCGGAATTCGCTGATCAAGGCCGTACAGTAAGCCACTGTTTTTTTCGTCAGACACGGTTATCTCATCTCAGTGCGGGGAAGTCACCAGATGTTGCATAAAGCAGGCCAGGTTTATCTGATAAACGTTCCTCTGCTATCAATGCCTTTAAAATCATAGGGATAATGTTGTGATAAAACGTGTTGCTCGCCCAGGGAAAGTGAAACACATGATTCCTGATGGGGCAGTGAAGAAATTATTGGTTCATGAAATGACGATTAACGCCCTTTTTTGCACTGCGTTAGTGCGTAGTGATGTTTTTTCACCAGACAACTGTCCTCATGGCCAGCAGCCATTTTTCTGGCCGACTCTCAGCAAAAAGAAATGTATATTTCATATTTTAAATTGATGAAACATATCCGGGCTGCTTAATGCCGTCAGGCCGAAAACCTTTCATCCCGCAAAGGTGTTAAACCGCCCTGAAGCGACAATGTCATGGGGACCCCGATTACACCGTCAGCGATGACGAGCCAGAATGGCCGCCGCGAAGGCGTCAATCCTTTATGAAAAGAGAAATGCGATCTGTGCCACTAAAAAGTAATTTTCCAAAAATATCTATTTGAAAAATTTATTCCATTGTAATAGTTTTCCAGCATGCTTTTGGCTTTTCCTGCCCAGCCAGCATGCCACTTCTGTGCTCTGCCCGCTGGAACCGTACATACCAAAGAGGCAACATCATGACTATCGTAGGAAATTTTATTGGCGGTCAAACCACATTCAGCGCCAGCAACGAAACCATTCCTGTGTTCGATCCGGCAACCGGCAAGGTTATCCGTGAGCTCACGCAAAGCAGCGCAGATGAAGTGGCTCAGGCGATTGATGTGGCACATGCGGCCTTTCCTGCCTGGTCAAAAACCTCCCCGCTGCGCCGCGCACGCATCATGTTCAATTTTAAAGCTCTGATGGAGCAGCACCGCGATGAACTGGCGGCGCTGATTGTGTCTGAGCATGGCAAAGTCTGGTCAGATGCGCTGGGTGAGCTGACGCGCGGTATCGAAGTCATCGAATTTGCCTGTGGTATTCCGCACCTGCTTAAAGGCGAGTATTCCCCGAATGTAGGCGGTGGCGTAGACAGTTACTCGCTGATGCAGCCGGTGGGCGTCGTGGCAGGGATTACGCCCTTCAACTTTCCGGCAATGGTGCCATTGTGGATGTTCCCGATTGCGTTGGCCTGCGGTAACACCTTTATTCTCAAGCCGCCTGCGCTGGATCCGTCAGCGTCGGTGCGCATGGCCGAGCTGTTGAAGGAGGCGGGCCTGCCGGATGGCGTATTTAATGTCGTGCACAGTTCCAATGACAATGCAGAACAGCTTTATAAAGATCCGCGTATTGCCGCCGTCAGCTTCGTTGGCTCATCCGGTGTGGCCGAGCATATTTACAAAACGGCCAGTGCGCACGGTAAGCGCGTTCAGGCTTTTGGCGCGGCAAAAAATCACGCCATCGTTATGCCAGACGCCGATTTGGACGCCACGGTAAACGCGATTATGGGCGGTGCGTTTGGCTCGGCGGGCGAGCGTTGCATGGCGCTGCCGGTTGTCGTTGCAGTGGGCAATGATACCGCCGATAAGCTCATTTCGCGCCTGACACCGCTGATCAACGCATTACGGGTTGGGCCGGGAATCCAGCAAGGCAGCGATGAAAATGAAATGGGGCCTGTGGTTTCTGCGGCACACCAGAAAAAGGTGCTGGGCTATATCGATCTGGGCGAGCAGGAAGGGGCGAAGCTGGTCGTTGATGGCCGCAACCACAAAGTCGCCGGTTTCGAAGAGGGCTACTACGTCGGCGGTACGCTGTTCGATAACGTTACCGCCGAGATGACCATCTGGCGTGAGGAAATTTTTGGTCCGGTGCTGAGCATTATGCGCGCGCCGGATTACGACAGTGCCCTGAAGCTGGTTAACAGCCACGAATTTGGTAACGGCAGCGCCATCTTTACCAGCAATGGCCATACCGCGCGGGAGTTTGTGCAGGATGTTGAGGCCGGAATGGTCGGCGTCAATGTGCCGGTGCCGGTGCCGATGGCCTTCCACAGTTTTGGGGGCTGGAAACGGTCAGTCTTTGGTGCGTTAAACGTGCACGGGCCAGACGGCGTGCGTTTTTACACCCGCATGAAAACCGCCACCGTGCGTTGGCCAGGCGGTCAGCAAACGGTGTCCGAATTCAGCATGCCAACGTTAGGCTAAATCACCTGCACCACTGACGCAGCGTTCCACACACAGGGGCGCGGGTTGTCAGGTGAAGGACCGCAAAACAGGAGGAGGCGAATGGCCTTACTTTCGAAGGTAAAACAGCCCGACAATAACGGCTGCATTCAGCAGGTGACGCCAGCGCGCGCCGGTTGGCGTTATGTCGGTTTTTCATCCTATCTGCTGAAAAAAGGGCAAACGCTCGACCTGAAAAGTGGCGACAGCGAACTTTGCCTGGTGCTGGTCGCGGGGCTGGCTTCCGTCACCACGCGCCACGCACGTTTCCCGAATATCGGCAAACGTCTGTCACCGTTTGAGCGCACGCCGCCTTATTCTGTGTATGTTCCTCATGATGATGACGTCAGGGTACAGGCTGAAAGCGATCTTGAGCTGGCGGTCTGCCAGGCACCCGGGCAGGGCGGCAAGCTGCCCGCTCGCCTGATTGCGCCGGAGGATGTTGGCGTTGAACGGCGGGGCAAAGGGCAAAATCAGCGCCTGGTGCATAATATTCTGCCGGACTCTCAACCGGCAGAGAGCCTGCTGGTCGTGGAAGTGTATACCGATGAGGGCAATACCAGCTCTTACCCGAGCCACAAACACGATCAGGAAAACAGCGAACACGAAACCTATCTGGAAGAAACCTATTACCACCGTTTTCAACCCGAGCAGGGGTTTGCCATGCAGCGCGTTTATACTGACGACCGTTCGCTGGATGAGTGCATGGCAGTGTATAACCGTGATGTGGTCATGGTGCCGCGCGGCTATCATCCTGTGGCGACGCTGGCAGGCTACGACAATTACTACCTTAACGTCATGGCGGGGCCGGTACGTTTGTGGAAGTTCAGTTGGGAGCACGATCACGCC
This sequence comes from Pantoea sp. JZ2, assembly GCF_035191405.1. Lineage (NCBI taxonomy): Bacteria > Pseudomonadati > Pseudomonadota > Gammaproteobacteria > Enterobacterales > Erwiniaceae > Pantoea > Pantoea sp. JZ2. The sequence goes on from NZ_CP045247.1 coordinate 333,463, forward strand.
TGGGTTAACAGCGACAGTTATCCGCGACGTTAATCCGTGGCGAGGACTGACAAGGCAGCGCTATTCGCTGCCTTTTTTATTGCGTGATGGTACCTGTAAGTTGACCAGAGAACGGTGTTCGGCGACAGGCTCTGTCTGTTACCTGACGAGGCCGTCTCTGATTGACCGGCGCAGGCTACGCCGCCCTGTCAGGTGGCGCGATCGTCAGGATGCGGGGGGCGTCCGGGCATTGTTCAGTGCCAGGGAAACCGCCAGCGTCTGAGCCAGACAGAGTGACGCCACCTGAGAGCGGAAACCGTCCACCTGGGCTTCCCGTACCACAAAGCAAACGTCGCTGAACGCGGCCAGAGGGCTCACCTGGCTGTCCGTAATCGCAATCAGGCGGGCACCGAGCCTGGCGCCCAGCTCAACCACTTCTACCGCTTCGCGGGCGTAAGGCGAACAGCTGATAGCAATCACCACGTCTTTCGGATTCACCAGCGTCAGCTGTTCAGTGAACATGCCGCCTAACCCGTCAATCAGAAAGGCGCGGCGCTCCAGATGGCGCAGGGCGTAAACCAGATAGGAGGCGACACTGAACGAGCGACGCAGGCCGATAACATAGACATTCTCGGCATCATTGAGTAACTGTACCGTTTTGTTCAACTGCTCCGGGCTCACCTGCATCGCCAGTTGCTGCAACGCCTGGCTGTTTACCATGGTGAAGACATTCAGAATTTCCGCCGGGCTTTCAGGCGCGTTCGCTGCGTCATCTGCGGCGGTCTGGCGGAACAGGCGTGCCCGTTCGGTGTAGTTAACCGTCTCTTCCATCAGATGCTGACGAAAAATTTGTTTCATTTCGTTGAAGCCGCTAAAACCAAAGGCGTTGGCAAAGCGAATCAGGGTCGAAGGCGGCACATCGGCCTGCTGAGCAATAGACGCGACGGTATCAAAGGCGATGCTGTTACTGTTATCAAGAATATAACGAGCCACCTGCTTCAGACGCTTACTCAGCGTTTCATAACGGCGACGAATCTCGTCCTGCAGCAGTGAAAGTTGGGAAGGGTTATTGCTCATTACGTCGGCTCATGTGCGGAAAGCGTGGCTGGATAAGAATCGCTATGATACCAGATGGATGGAAAATTTCATTTGTTTGTTTTTCAGGCATAATTTATTTCATTGGTTTATGAAATGACTCACAGATTCGTCGTCAAACGGTGCGATCGGGCTGAAAAAAAAAGGCTGCTCTGGGGCAGCCTTATGCATATCGTCCTGCGTCAGGGTGAATTTACAGCCCGGTGTGCTCGCGAATATATTTTCGTGCCTTCACCGCATACTCAAATGGATTCGCCAGCGCGGGATCCTGCTCTGCCTCCACCACCATCCAGCCTTGATAGCCGTAATCATCAAGGATTTTAAACACGGGTTTAAAGTCGATCACGCCATCGCCCGGCACGGTAAAAGTGCCTTTTTTTACGCCGTCCAGGAAAGACAGATGCTGATCTCTGACTTCAGCGACGATGTCATCCCGCACATCTTTGAGGTGCACGTGGAAAATACGTGGCAAGTGGTTTTCCAGTACCGCCAGCATGGCCTGCTGTGAGCCTTCGGAATAGTAGATATGGCCGGTGTCGTAAAGTAAGCCGACAGTATCGTTCGTCATGGCCATAAAACGGTCAATTTCTGCTGGCGTCTGGATAGCGGTGCCCATGTGATGGTGCAGGCAGACGCGCATGCCTTTACGGGCGGCGATCGCGGCCAGTTCATTGTAGCCTTCCGCCGTGCGCTGCCATTCATCGTCGTTAAACACGGGCTTATCGTCCAGCACCGCCAGCGTCGTGCCTTGTATGCTCTTGCTTTGTTCAGAGCACCCAATCACCCGGGCGCCCATCTCGAAGAGGAAATTCATGTGCTCGGTGAATCCCTCAATCGTTTTCGCTTTGTCGCCCTGTGCAAAGAAGGTGCTGAACCAGGCGTTACAGATCTCAATACCGCGAATCTCCAGCATCGGTTTCAGAACCGCAGGATCGCGTGGGTATTTACTGCCGACTTCACTGCCGGTGAACCCGGCCAGCGCCATTTCACTGACCGTTTGCTGGAAGGTGTTTTCGCTGCCCAGTTCGGGCATATCATCATTCGTCCAGCCAATGGGCGCGATCGCCAGCTTAACCTTTTGATTGTTCATCAGTTACCTGCCTGAAGGCGAGAGGAGTCAGTTATAAAATGCCGGACGGGCGGGCATTTCAATGGGTTCGATCGCGCCGCTCTTCTGCGCTTTGATACAGGCGTCAGCAGCGACCGAGGCGGCAAAACCATCCCATGCGGAAGGACCGGTTAACTGGCCCGCTTTTACGTCGTTGATAAAGGCCTGTAGCTCAACGTCGTATGCCTCAATAAAGCGATCTTTCCAGTCGACCAGAATGGTATTGGACAGTTTGGCGTCTTTACGTAACTGTACCGATGACGGCTCGGGCAGTCTGGCGATACCTTCCTCGCCCACGACTTCGCACTGAATATCGTAGCCGTAGGTACAGTTCACAAAGATCTCCACATCAATGCGAATCCCTTTTTGCGTCTCAAACAGAACGATTTGCGGGTCTTTCAGGTGTGGACGGGCTTTAGAACTGACGCGCGGGAACACCACCTGCACGGTTTTATAGTCGTCGCGGGTCAGCCAGCGCAGGACATCCAGCTCGTGGATCAGCGTATTGGTAATCGCCATTTCGGTGTTGTAGTTTTCCGGCACCGTCGGGTTGCGGTGCGCGCAATGCAGCATCAGCGGCTCACCGATATCACCATCGGTAATCACCTTTTTCAATGCCCGATAACCGGCATCGTAGGGGCGCATAAAGCCGACCTGTACGAGACGTTTGCCGTGTTTGATCTCGGCGTCCACGATACGACGACAGCCTTCAGCGCTCATCGCCAGCGGCTTCTCACAGAAGACCGGTTTGCCCGCTTCAATGGCGGCCAGCGTGAACGCTTCATGGGTCGGGTCCCAGGAGGTGACGAGCACGGCATCCACGTTGGGTGACTGAATGACTGCGAAGCCATCCTCACATACGTCTGCATCACTGTTCAGACGTTGCAGCGCGGCTTTGGCGCCTTCCGCATTGATATCGGATACCGCAACCACTTTTGCCCCTTGTAAGACATTGTTGCAGCGCCGAATGTGCTCCTGACCAATCGCACCTGTTCCAATCACACCAAGTTTCAATGTCATAATTACACCTGTAGGGTTAAATCGGAGAGTAGAAACATGGGCCGTCAGACGGCCCGGAAATCAGTATTTACGGGCCTGAGCCAGATGCGTATTCAGCGTGTTCGCCACCTGTTGCGCGCGCGTCGAGTGGGCGGTTTGTGCCACACCAACGTGCCACCAGCTGAAGTAGTTGTGAATCATGGTCTTGGGCAGCACTTTGATATCAATCAGCGTGGAAACGCGCTCCGTTTTTGCGTCTTCCAGCGCGGCGGTAAGCTGCTCCAGCGTACTGACGCGATAGGTTTTGCAGCCATAACCGGCGGCAATGGCGGCAAAATCCACCGGAACCAGTCCGCCGTCGAGCTTGCCACCGTCCGGATTACGGAAACGGAACTCGGTAACAAAGCTGTCCATGCCGTGCCCCATTTGCAGGTTGTTAATACAGCCATTGCTCATGTTATCCAGCAGGACCACATTGATTTTCGCCCCTTCCTGAAGGGAGGTCACCAGCTCGGAATGCAGCATCATGAACGAGCCATCGCCTACCAGGGCATAAACCTCTCGCTCAGGCTGCGCCAGTTTGACGCCCAGTGCCGCATTCACTTCGTACCCCATGCAGGAGTAACCATATTCAAGGTGATAGCCGTTATAACCCCGCGTACGCCAGGCGCGTTGCAGGTCGCCGGGCAGGCTGCCCGCAGCACCCACGATCACGGCATCGGCAGGCAGGTGCTGATTCAGCGTGCCCACTACGCTGCTTTGTGTCAGCAGAGACTGCGTAAGGCGGTTAAATTCGGCATAGACGGCTTTTCGGTCAAGGTGATCGGCAATCTCAGGCTCAAAGGCGGTATCGTTGGGCGTGATGTGATAAACGCGCTGTGTCTCGTCTTCCAGCTGCTGCCGGGCCAGGGCAACCTGATCGCCCCAGTCGTTGGCATAGTGCTGTGAAACCAGTCCATGGCTGAGCGCCAGCAGTGCTTCACGTGCGTCGGCCAGCAACTGCACGCCATCGAGCTTATAACTGTCAAAGTTGCTGACGTTGACATTCAGAAAGCTCACATCAGGATGCTGGAAGATCCATTTCGACGAGGTGGTGAAATCGGTGTAGCGCGTTCCAATGCCTATCACCAGATCGGCCTCTTTTGCCAGCAGGTTGGCCGCCAGACAGCCGGTTTCACCCACGCCGCCGATGTTGAGAGGATGATCAGACAATAAGGTACCTTTTCCCGCCTGGGTTTCAGCAAACGGAATCTGATAGCGTTCGGCAAATGCACGCAGCGCCTCGCCTGCGCCGGAATATTTCACGCCCCCGCCGCAGATAATTAATGGCTTACGTTTACGGATGATGAGCTTCAGCGCATCTTCGAGCTGGGCAACGGTGGGTTGACGCCGATCCAGACGATGAACGCGTTTCTGGAAGAAATAATCCGGATAATCCCAGGCTTCACCCTGAACATCCTGCGGTAAAGAGAGCGTGACGGCACCCGTTTCAGCCGGATCGGTCAGGACGCGCATGGCGTTAATACAGGCGCTCATCAGTTGCTCCGGACGGCTGACGCGGTCCCAGTATTTACTGACGGCACGAAAGGCGTCGTTGGTGCTGATACTCAGATCCCAGGGCTGCTCAATCTGCTGCAAGACCGGATCGGGCTGGCGGGTGGCAAAGACGTCGCCAGGCAGGAGCAGAAGAGGAATTCGGTTTGCGGTGGCAGTGGCGGCGGCCGTCAGCATATTGGCGGCGCCGGGCCCTACGGACGACGTACAGGCGATAATCTGGCGGCGCAAAGACTGTTTGGCAAAGCCCGTTGCGGCATGGGCCATCCCTTGTTCATTACGCCCCTGATAGACCACCAGATCGCCGCTGTCCTGCTCCAGCGCTTGTCCCAGTCCCAACACATTGCCATGACCGAAAATGGCGAAAATGCCTTTTACAAACTTTGTCTCTGTGCCGTCTACGTCAATGTATTGATTATCGAGAAACTTAACTAATGCCTGTGCGGTAGTCAGTTTGATGGTGGCCATAAACCTTCCTCAACGTGCTGGCAGTAGCAGAGTCCGGCACCGCGCTAAAAAGGCGTGACGTAACGGAAAAGGCTACCTGAAGAACTGAAATGTCAGAGGATTATAAACAAATGCATTTTTCATAAAATACGATTACAGAAGAAATATTTCATTTTGCGAGGGGGATCAAATTTACCCTTGCTGACAGGGCAGCGGGAAGCTATGCCATAAGCGTAACTGGAATGTTTAGTGAGAGTTACAAAGTTTTCGAGATTTCATTTCATCACGCAGAAAGATGCTGCAAAACGGGCAGGAGCGTCATGGCCCTGTCGCACCGGGCCCGCGAGGTCCCGTCCGGCAACGCCTGACTGACGTGTCGGGCATAACAGATTTTTAACTGCTTCACATAATCGCAGTGTAAGTTTCATTTTGAATTGAGTTTGGAATATTTGTTCCTCATACTGCGTTTATCGTTAACCAGACACCTTCAGACCCCACGCACAACCTGTCCGCAGTGTCTGCTCATCACAGAAGGAAACCAGAAGCATGCAGAGAGAACAGAAGCGTCTTGATGTGATTTGTATCGGACGCATTGCCGTCGACTTCTATGGTCAGCAAATTGGCGCGCGGCTGGAAGACACCACGTCTTTCGCGAAATATCTGGGCGGGTCATCAGGCAATGTCGCATACGGTACGGCGATTCAGGGGCTGAAATCCGCCATGCTGGCTCGTGTAGGCGATGAACATAATGGCCGTTTTCTGCGGGAAAGTTTGCAGCGGGTCGGTTGCAATACAGAAGCACTTATCACGGACAAAAAGCGGCTGACCGCTCTGGTCATCCTGGGCATTAAAGATGAAGACACTTTTCCGCTGATTTTTTACCGCGACAACTGCGCCGATATGGCCCTGGTGCCAGACGACATTAATGAAGACTTTATCGCTTCTTCTCGCTCGGTTGCGGTAACCGGCACGCATTTGTCGCACCCGCAGACGCGAGCGGCCGTGCTGAAAGCGCTGGAATATGCCCGTAAGCATGATCTGCGTACTGCGCTGGACATCGACTATCGTCCGGTATTGTGGGGCCTGACTTCACTGGGGGACGGGGAAACCCGGTTTATCGCCTCCTCTGAAGTCACCGCGCAACTGCAGCAGGTTATGCATTATTTCGATCTCATTGTCGGCACGGAAGAAGAGTTTCATATCGCAGGCGGCAGCACCGATACGCTGACCGCGCTGAAAAACGTGCGCACGGTGAGCAACGCAACGCTGGTCTGTAAGCGAGGAGCAATGGGATGCGTGGTATTTGAAGGCGCGATTCCAGACAACTGGGCAGCGGTGAAACTGCACAGCGGCGTGCGTGTCGAGGTCCTTAATGTGCTGGGCGCAGGGGACGCGTTTATGTCCGGTCTGCTGCGCGGCTGGTTAAACGATGAAGGATGGGAACAGGCCTGCCGTTACGCAAACGCCTGTGGCGCGTTGGTGGTTTCGCGACACGGGTGCGCCCCTGCGATGCCCACCCGACAGGAGCTGGATGACTTTTTAAGCCGCGAACAGGACGTGAAACGCCCCGATCTGGATAGCCGTCTGACCCATCTGCACCGCGTCACGTCGCGTCAACACGCCTGGCCAGAACTGAATATTTTCGCTTTTGATCACCGCAAACAGCTGGTAGAGATGGCTACGGAGGCTGGCGCGGACATTTCGCGCATTCCGCAGCTGAAACTTTTGCTATTGCAGGCTGCGGAGCAGGCCGTGCAGCAAGCCGGCATTGAAAGTAAAAGCGGCATTCTGGCAGACACGACCTTCGGTCAGAAAACGCTGAATGCGATTACGGGTAAGAACCGATGGATTGGCCGACCCATTGAACTACCGGGGTCGCGTCCGTTACGCCTGGAACATGGCAGCATTGGTTCCCAGTTGATCGGCTGGCCAGCGGAGCATGTGGTGAAATGCCTGGTGTTTTATCATCCTCACGACAGTGCCGAACTGCGCGAGGAGCAGGACGCGCTGTTGCTGGAAGTGTGGAAAAGCTGTAACCAGAGCGGTCATGAGTTACTGCTGGAAGTGATCCTGCCTGACAGCCAGCCAGACCACAATGAAGCGCATTTTCTTAAGATGCTGAACCACTTTTATGCGCTTGGCATCAAGCCTGACTGGTGGAAGCTCCCACCCCTGTCTCCGGCAAGCTGGCGTGACATAGGTGCCTTGATCGAACAGCAGGATCCTTACTGTCGTGGCATTTTATTACTGGGACTTGATGCGCCAGAAGCAACGCTTAAAGCGGGGTTTGCCGCGGCGGCGCAGGCCCCGTGGGTAAAAGGGTTTGCGGTGGGGCGCACAATCTTTGCACAGCCCTCGCGCCAGTGGTTGCAGGGTGAAATACGTGACGACGCACTGGTGGCGGCGGTAAAAGAGAACTACCTGCGGCTGATTGATTACTGGCGTCAGGCGCGCGAACAGCGTGTCTGAAGCAGAAGGGATGAGTGATAACTGAGCCATGCGGCAGAATGATCATTGCATGGCTCAGTATTAACGCGCGGTGGTGTGGTGTGCCCTTGCCGTTATTTCAGGGTAATGCTTTTCACCACGGTTTCAGCATCGCTTTGGGCCTGCTGTTGATTGTCCCCGGGCAGCGTAATCTGCATCGTCATCAGCTTACCATCGACTTTGGCCAGAACAACCGAGGACCAGGAGGTCTGGTTGTTTGCTGAGATGACGGTATCCAGCTGCTGTGCCGGCTCACCGCCCAGCGTGACCGCTTTATTGGAGACAACCTGAAGCTGGGGATCGCGATTACGCTGCTGTTGTTCCATGCGTTGCGCTAACACATCCAGGGCCTCATTCGTCGGCTCACCGGCAATGACGATAATCGCCCGCGCACCGCTTTCATCAGCATAAACGTGCATGTTGGTACTCTGAGAACCCAGTTTACCGCTCTTATCTGACAGTCCAGGTGGCAGGGTAAAACGTAATTTACCGTCCATCAGCGCCACGGTTTGTGCAGACTGACTGGCAGATGCGCCATTATCGTTTGCTGCTTCATCTTTCTTTTGATCGCAGGCGGCAAGGCCGAGTACCAGCAAACCAATTCCCGCATATTTCACTAAATTACGCATCAGAATCCCTTTTTAACATTCCACGAAGGCGTTTATACAACAGGAATCAGGTTGCAAACGCAACCTGAGTATTGTCAGGAGATTTTAGCGGATTGTCAGGAAAGGCTGTATTGCCGGTTAGCCGAAATGTATCTGCGGCTGGGCCTGGCGTTCGGCCAGGCGTTTGAGCGCAGCGTTGAGTAAAACACCATAGGCAGGCAAAAAGAAAATCATACAAATCAGCACTTTGAAACTGTAATCGACCAGAGCGATTTCTACCCAGTGCTGTGCCATAAACGGATCGGAGCTTTTGTAGAAGGCAATGAAAAAGAAGGCCAGCGTATCGCTGATGTTGCCTAAAAACATGGCACAGCCTGGCGCCACCCACCACTGCGGCAAGCGACGCAGGCGGTTGAAAACGTGCACATCCAGAATCTGGCCCAATGCGTAAGCCATAAAGCTGGCGCAGGCGATACGGGCGACAAACAGGTTTACCTGTTGCAGCGCCTGCCAGCCTTGCCATTCGCCCTGGTAAAACAGGCTGGAAATCGCGTAAGAGATAAACAGGGCCGGCACCATCACCGCCAGAATAATGCGGCGTGCAAGCGGCGCACCAAAGATGCGCACGGTCAGATCAGTGGCCAGGAAAATAAACGGAAAGCTAAAGGCGCCCCAGGTGGTATGAAAACCGAAAAGGGAAACAGGCAACTGCACCAGATAATTGCTGGAAGTGATCACCAGCAGATGAAACAGGGACAACCAGACGAGCGCATGAGCGCGCTGACGCGGGGTAAATGCGAGCATAGTAAGCCTTTTTAGTGGTGGGGTGAGGGAACCCAGTGCAGGCAACTGAACATTCAGTGCGCTGCAGTTTTATGAACAAAAAACGGCCGCATCTTACCCTGTTGTGCTATTAATGCAATGGCTAATTTTAACGCAATCGTTACCGCCTTGCGTCAAAGGGCGGACGCGCTAGAATAAGCGCCCGTTAACTGAAATCGAGACCGTCATGAGTGATGCATTTTCTTCCGCCGACCATCAACTGGATGCTCAGGGCCTGCGTTGTCCCGAGCCGGTCATGATGGTACGTAAAACGGTGCGCGGCATGCAGGACGGTGAAACGCTGCTGATTATCGCGGACGATCCGGCAACCACGCGGGATATCCCCGGTTTTTGCCGGTTTATGGAGCACCAGCTACTGGCCGAACAAACCGACACGCTGCCTTACCAGTTTTTGATTCAGAAAGGGATGGGAGAATAACGGCGGCAGTGAGCCGCCGTCAGGTTATGCATCCCGCGTGCGCAACAGCCGCAACGCGTTTGCCGTGACCAGTGCGGTGGCACCGGAATCAGCCAGCACCGCCAGCCACAATCCCGTTAACCCCGCCAGCGTCGTCACCAGGAACAGCGCCTTCAGCCCCAGCGCAATACCAATATTCTGACGAATAATCGCCCGGGTGCGGCGCGCCAGGGCAATCATCGGGGCCAGGTTGCTGAGCTGATTGCGCGTCAGGGCGGCATCCGCCGTTTCCAGCGCGACATCCGTCCCACTGCCCATCGCAATACCCAGCGTGGCGGCCTTCATGGCTGGCGCATCGTTGATACCGTCGCCCACCATCGCCACCACCTGCTGCTCACTGAGCTGACGAACCGCCTCCACCTTACCGGCTGGCAACAGGCTGGCATGCCAGGCGATGCCTAAAGGTTGGGCGACGACAGCGGCCGCCCGCGGGTTATCACCTGTCAGCATGAGGCTGTTGATGCCAAGCGCTTTTAAGGCCTGCAAGGCGGCGGGGGTTTCGCTGCGCAGCTTGTCCCGTAAGGCCAGCGCCCCCAGCACCTCGCCATTACGCAGCACCATCACAAGGGTTTCGCCCTGGGCTTCCTGCTCATGCACCATTGCCTGGTGCGCCGGACTCAGGCTGCTGACGTACGACGGTGCCAGCAACGTTATACGCTGGCCGTCCACTTCAGCCTGAATACCGCTTCCCGCCAGTGCCTGCTGTTGAGTGGCAGACGGAAGCGGCAGTGCCCTGGACTGTGCGGCTGCCACAATCGCCGTTGCCAGTGGATGGGTAGAACCTTGTTCCACCGCGGCACCTAATTGCAGAATCGCGTCTTCGTTAGCCTCGCCGAACGGCAAAATTCGCGTCAACTGCGGCCGGCCTTCTGTCAGCGTACCCGTTTTATCGAACGCGATCGTCTGCACTGTGCTCAGCCGTTCCAGGGCCGCGCCTCCTTTAATCAGCGCACCACGGCGGGCGGCGGCGGCCAGTCCGGACGTGATGGCGGCGGGCGTGGAGATCACCAGCGCACAGGGACAGCCGATCAACAGCAGCGTCAGGCCTTTATAAACCCAGGGCAGCCAGGCACCCGCGCCAAACAGGGGCGGCAGCACCATCACCAGCAGGGCCAGCAGCATGATGGCTGGCGTGTAAATCCGGCTAAAGTTATCGATAAAACGTTCTACCGGGGCACGATGACTTTCGGCTTCCTCAATCAACTGCAAAATGCGGTCAATGGCACTTTCGCCAGGCCTGGAAACCACCTCCAGTTCCACCAGACGATCAACGCTGGTCGCACCCGCCAGTATTTTTTCGCCACGCTGACGCAGCACCGGTACCGACTCGCCCGTCAGCGCGCTCTCATCGAAACTGGCGCTTTCCGCCAGTAAGCAGCCGTCGACCGGCAAACGGTCACCGGCGGCGATTACGATCCGGTCGCCAGGCTGCAACGCGGACAGGGGCACCTCACTACGGGTGCCATTTTGCAGGCGCACAGCGAACTCGGGACGCAGCGCCATCAGCTGGCTTACCCCACTGCGCGCGCGGGTTGCGGCATAGGCTTCCAGTTTTTCGCCCAACAGGAACAGCAGCAGAACCATGGCGGCTTCCGCATGCGCACCAATTAATAACGCACCTGCCGACGCCAGGGTCATCAGAGTTTCAATGGTAAAGGCAGAGCCGGTTCGCAGACGTTGCCACGACTTACGCGCGACCGGCACCAGCCCGACCAGCGTCGTCAGAATAAATAACCGGTCGCCCCAAACGGCATTCACCTGCGTAAGCGCAGCGCTGGCTACCATGAGCGCAGCAAGCAGTAAAAGCGGGAAACGGGCACGCCAGGGCGATGGCGCAGGCGCAGAAACAGAGGTTGAGGAGAGATGAAAACCTGCTTTTATCACGGCGTCTTCTATTGCAGACTGAACCGGGGCACGGGCATTAACGACAAGTTTTTCACTGGAAAAGACGACGCGGACCTGCAGGACGTCAGGGAGTTGGCGAACGGCGGTTTCGATTGCGCGGGCACAACTGGGGCAGTCCATACCGCTAACCTGCCAGCTGAACTGAAAAGCATCAGAGGATCGTCGTCGGTCACCTTCGTCACTGGCTTCGCCGGCAGACGCGGCAGAGCAGCTACAGTCGCCGCCGCAGCTGGTGCTCTCTGTCGTTTCAGGAGAGGCCGCAGTAATGGATAAGGTGCCCGGACGAACAGGGCGAATGGCACAAAGTGGTTTTGCGGCTCGATGAGTATTGCGTGGCTTACCGCAGCCACAAGCATGATGTTGATGCATATAACCTCCGGAAGACGTGGGCGACGTGCCCACGGCTTATCTTACACCCAGAGGTTTAACCCAACGCCAGCATTATTGTGCCTTTTTTCAGTAGATCCACAGGGAGCGGACGATCATAAAGTGACCGGCAAAGTAGCAGGCCGCGACAATCGCGCTGTCGGCGCTGAAACGGCGGCGATAATGGCTGATAAACCACACGATATTGGCCAGCAGCAGCAGGGCAGAGCCAACCAGAATTGAGAAGCTGTAATCGCTGGGGCGGAAGACATATTGTTCAGTAGCCATCCAGTTCATGACCAGCGTCATGCCGATCAGCGTACAGACGGGCCAGCGCAGCGTTTCCAGCTTACTCCACAGCACACCAATCACAACCACCCCGATGATCAGAAACGTTAGTGGGATGGGCCAGTAAAATGTCATCGTCATATTGGCCGCAAAACACAGCGTGTACAGCAGATGCGACAGGAAAAACGCGCCCAGCGCATAAAGCATTTGTTGCCGCGGGAGCAGCGTCAGCGTGTCGCCGATGAGCGTGGCGACTAACCCAGCCACAATCAGGTAATCAGATGTATTGCGTGTGGGGGCCTGCCAGGCCAGACCGACTAACAGGAGCAACGTAACAGGTTTAAATAACCAGCGTTGCCATTGCGGGCCCCGGTAAGAGGCATCAACGTACAGCCAGCCGGAGAAAAGTACAGCGAGAAAGGACCAGAGCATTGCTTCTCCCTTTTTACCAAAATGGTGACAGTTCCTGAAACACTCCTGTCAGTCTAGGTTATGCCAGCGCGATGTGACAATCGGTCAACTCTGGTTGTATGCTTTATCGCGCAATGCAAGACGATCTGAGACCGGATAAACGCTGAGGAAAGATGAAACCACCGCTACTTTTTATTATCGTCGTGGCCATTATTGCCGTACTCGCGACACGCCAGTTCATCAAACAGCGGCGCGAGGCAGCCGTCAACGATGCCTCGCCGGTACGCACCGTCGCGGTTGAGGTCAAAACCAAACGTGAGTTTTCGGTATCCAGTCGCCGCTCACGTGAGCGCGAAGTGATCGCCGGAGACGAAATGCGCTATGAGGCCTGGTTTCATCCGCTCAATGGCGAAAGCGATATTAAGATGCGCGTTAATGAAAGCGACTACCACCTGATGGACAAGGGCACGAAAGGCGAGCTGACACTTCAGGGCACGCGTTTTATCCGCTTCACGCCTGCCGGAAACTGACGGCGAGCGTGACGCCCGCCGTTATCCTTTATTTACGTGGGAAATTTTTTTTCTGCCACGCAACCAGTTCGAACACGCCAAACAAAAAGACTTTGATCTGGGTAGCGCGATCGAGCGGTGGTGCATCTTTGCCCTGCGTCGTGCGCAGCAGGACTAACTGCAGGCCGTGCATCAGGATCATAAATATCAAGGCCACATTGATGAACCAGGTCAGGGGCTTCGGATACGGATGAATCAGGTTAAACAGTAAAAAACCCCATACGCACAGCATCAGCAGGCGTCCTAAATTAAGTAACATCATGCGTCTCCTGTTGGCGCTGATATAAACGATAGGCCACCTGGCCCGCAATTTTTTCGCGATGTAAATCCCAGTGAACCGGCACCGGCGGTGGGCCGTTTTCCACTTCGCTTTCAACGTAGACGAGTGCATCCGCTGTCAGCCAGTTATTTTTTTCCAGCAGTTGCAGGGTTTGCTCCAGCAAACCCTGCCGAAACGGAGGATCGACAAACACGATACCAAAGGGATGGCCGTCCTGCGCCAGCCAGCTCAGGGTGTTGGTTTGTACGACGTTGCCGTTTGAGGCCTGCAATGTCTGAAGGTTTTTGCTCAGCTGTTGCGCCACCGGGCGCTCCAGCTCAAGCAGCGTTGCCGACGCGGCATAGCGTGAGAGCGCTTCCAGCCCCAGTGCGCCACTTCCGGCAAAGCAATCCAGGCAGTCAGCCTGCTGCAGGTGGGGTGCCAGCCAGTTAAACAGGGTTTCTCGCACCCTGTCGGTGGTGGGACGAAGACCCGCGCTGTCTGGCACCGGTAATTTGCGGCCGCGCCACTGTCCGCCAATAATGCGGATTTGGCCCGCACCACCTGTTTTACGGGGAGGTTTTATCATCTTGCTCACAAATCGTCATAATTTGTTGCGTAGTTTAACGGGCGAAACGATGAGAAGAAACGTTAAAAAAGGGTGCTGTGGTGAGCTGCCAGGAAAGTGTTAGACTACGACGCTGCTGATGTTATGCATAATTCTGCGGTTTAACGCCACTTTGGCGTTTATCACCAATACTGTTTTTAACCCTGGGAACATTGTGCTACCGGGATGAAGCCATCGAGGAGTGTGGTTACACAATGGCAAAAGAGAAGAAACGAGGCTTTTTTTCCTGGCTGGGATTTGGCAAAGAAGAAGAGAAACAACCCTTAACGGATGCGCAGACGGCACAACCGGAAGCCCAGCAGCCAGAACAGGAAGCCCCGGCACGCAGTCAGGCGGAAACCGCTGAACAGGAACGCGGTGCCGCACCTGAAAACCGTGTTGAACAGCAACAGGAAAGTGATGCAGCTACGTCTGAAGACGTACCGGTTACCGCCCGTGTAGCCGGGCCTGAAACGGCGGTTGATCCGCATACCGGTATGATCACGCCCGTTGAGCCTGCCGATGACGTCAACGATGAGGAACTGACTGCGCTGCCGTCAGCGGAGGTTGAGCTTGCCTCATCCGCGCCTGAACAGGCACCTGTGGCGGACGATGCGCCGCTGAGCGACGATGAGCTGGCCGCGCTGGCGCTGGCGGATGCCGACGTGACAGATATCGCGCCGCACGACGCTGCCATCGCTGAAACTGAACAGGCGGACGATGCGCCGCTGAGCGACGATGAACTGGCCGCGCTGGCGCTGGCGGATGCCGACGTGACAGATATCGCGCCGCACGACGCTGCCACCGCTGAAACTGAACAGGCGGACGATGCGCCGTTGAGTGACGAAGAACTGGCTGCGCTGGCACTGGGAGACGCGGACGTCGTTAACGTTGAAACTGTCGGGCACGATGCCGGGGCGACAGCGCCAGACGACACGGTCAGCGATCTTCCGTTAGCCGCCGCACCGCTGGTAGCGCACGAGCAGGAACAGGAGCGCCCCACCAAAGAGGGATTCTTTGCCCGCCTGAAGCGCAGCCTGGTGAAGACCCGCCAGAACCTGGGCTCGGGTTTTATCAGCCTGTTCCGTGGCAAGAAAATCGACGATGACCTGTTCGAAGAACTGGAAGAACAACTGCTGATTGCCGACGTGGGCGTGGAAACGACGCGGCGCATTATTACCAGCCTGACGCAGCATGCTGACCGTAAGCAACTGCGTGATGCGGAAGCGCTTTATGGCCTGCTGAAAAGCGAAATGGCGGCGATCCTGGCGAAAGTCGATGAACCGCTGAATGTCGAAGGTAAAACCCCGTTTGTTATCTTAATGGTCGGCGTGAACGGCGTGGGTAAAACCACCACCATCGGCAAGCTGGCACGTCAGTATCAGGCAGAAGGTAAATCTGTGATGCTGGCTGCGGGCGATACGTTCCGTGCGGCCGCTGTTGAACAGCTTCAGGTCTGGGGCCAGCGCAACAACATTCCCGTTGTCGCGCAGCATACCGGCGCGGATTCTGCCTCGGTGATTTTCGATGCCATCCAGGCGGCCAAATCACGTGGCGTTGACGTGTTGATCGCGGATACCGCAGGGCGCTTGCAAAATAAATCGCACCTGATGGAAGAGCTGAAGAAAATTACCCGTGTGATGAAGAAGCTGGATGAGCAGGCGCCACATGAAGTCATGCTGACCCTGGATGCCAGTACCGGGCAAAATGCCATCAGCCAGGCCAAACTGTTCCATGAAGCGGTAGGGCTGAGCGGCATTACACTGACTAAACTGGATGGGACAGCCAAAGGTGGCGTGATTTTCTCGGTCGCCGATCAGTTTGGCATCCCTATCCGTTATATCGGTGTCGGAGAAGGCATCGACGATTTACGGCCCTTCAAGGCCGAGGATTTTATTGAGGCACTGTTTGCCCGAGAGGACTAATTAGGATGATTCGCTTTGAAGAGGTCAGTAAGGCATATCTCGGCGGACGTCAGGCGCTGCAGGGCG
This sequence comes from Pantoea sp. JZ2, assembly GCF_035191405.1. NCBI lineage: Bacteria > Pseudomonadati > Pseudomonadota > Gammaproteobacteria > Enterobacterales > Erwiniaceae > Pantoea > Pantoea sp. JZ2. Next base: position 349,436 of record NZ_CP045247.1, read on the forward strand.
TAGATTTTAATCTGCGTCCTGGCGAAATGGCGTTTTTGACCGGCCACTCCGGGGCAGGTAAGAGTACGTTGCTGAAGCTGATTTGTGGCATTGAGCGCCCCAGCGCCGGGCAAATCTGGTTTAGCGGACACGATATTTCGCGCCTACGTAACAGCGAAGTGCCGTTCCTGCGTCGTCAGATCGGGATGATCTTTCAGGATCACCATCTGCTGATGGATCGTAGCGTTTATGACAATGTGGCCATCCCGTTGATCATCTCCGGTGCCAGCGGCGAGGATATCCGTCGTCGTGTTTCGGCGGCGCTCGATAAAGTGGGCCTGCTCGACAAAGCGAAAAGTTTTCCTATTCAGCTCTCCGGCGGTGAACAGCAACGTGTCGGTATTGCCCGTGCCGTCGTGAATAAGCCCGCCGTTCTGCTGGCTGACGAACCAACGGGTAACCTGGATGAGGCGCTGTCAGAAGACATCCTGCGCCTGTTTGAAGAGTTTAACCGCGTAGGTGTGACCGTTTTGATGGCGACGCATGATGTTGCCCTTATTGGTCGCCGCAATTATCGGGTAATGACGCTGAATAAAGGACGCCTGCACGGAGGCCACGATGGTCAATAAACGCAACAAACGCGCGGCAGCCCCGAAGGCGAAGCAACCGTCAAAGAGCAAAGCGTTACGCGGTGGCTGGCAGGAACAGTGGCGCTACGCGCTACGCGGTACGCTGTCAGATATGTGGCGTCAGCCGCTGGCGACGTTGCTGACAGTGATGGTGATTGCGATTTCCCTGACGCTGCCCAGCGTCTGCTATATGGTGTGGAAAAACGTCAGTCAGGCGGCTTCGCAGTGGTATCCCGCGCCGCAACTGACGGTGTATCTCTCAAAAACGCTGGATGATACGGCTGCTGAGAATGTGACCGCGCAACTGAAACAGGTTGAGGGTGTGGATCACGTTAACTATCTGACGCGTGAAGAAGCCCTGAATGAATTCCGCAACTGGTCAGGCTTCGGCGGCGCGATGGATATGCTGGAACAGAATCCGCTGCCTGCTGTCGTTATCATTACGCCAAAGCTCAACTTCCAGAATTCGGACACCATGCAAACGTTACGCGACAGAGTGGCGAAAGTGCAGGGCGTCGATGAGGTACGGATGGATGACAGCTGGTTTGCCCGTCTGGCGGCGCTGACCGGCCTGGTCGGTCAAATTGCGTCGATGATCGGTATCCTGATGATCGTGGCGGTCTTCCTCGTGATTGGTAACAGCGTCAGGCTGAGTATTTTTGCCCGCCGCGATACGATCAACGTTCAGAAGCTGATCGGGGCAACGGATGGATTTATCCTGCGGCCGTTCCTGTATGGTGGCGCGTTACTCGGGTTCAGTGGCGCGGTACTTTCCCTGATCCTGTCTGAAGTGCTGGTGCTGCGCCTGCAGTCTGTTGTGGCTCAGGTGGCGTCGGTATTTGGCACCACCTTCTCTCTGGAAGGGTTTTCCTGGGATGAGGCATTACTGCTGTTGCTCATCGCCGCCATTATCGGCTGGATTGCCGCCTGGCTGGCAACCGTACAACATTTACGTCGATTTACGCCCCAGTAAAGCGCTGCAACATTTTTTTGTTATAATCATCCTCTGCTGCCGACAGTGGGCGCAGAGGATGTTGCCCTGCTGTCATCTGTGTGTAAAATATTCACTGCTATAATTGAACTTGTGGATAACTTTGTTTTCTAAGTAGCACAGATTGCTTTTGGTTTTCCTGCGACGTTGACATAATGTGACGTGCGCTTATGGAAAGATGCGGCAATTCCACTGATTTTGTGAGGGTTTGAATGACCAAAGAAATGCAAACTTTAGCTATTGCTCCTCTGGGCAACCTGGAATCTTACGTTCGGGCTGCCAACACCTGGCCGATGCTGTCGGCAGAAGAGGAAAAAGCGTTGGCTGAACGGCTGCATTACCAGGGCGATCTGGATGCGGCAAAGACGCTGATCCTGTCTCACCTACGCTTTGTTGTTCATATCGCTCGTAACTATTCTGGCTATGGCCTGCCTCAGGCTGACCTGATCCAGGAAGGTAACATTGGCTTGATGAAAGCCGTTCGTCGCTTCAATCCAGAAGTGGGTGTTCGTCTGGTGTCCTTTGCCGTTCACTGGATCAAAGCAGAAATTCACGAGTATGTGCTGCGTAACTGGCGCATCGTGAAAGTGGCGACCACTAAGGCACAGCGCAAGCTGTTCTTTAACCTGCGTAAAACCAAGCAGCGTCTGGGCTGGTTTAACCAGGATGAAGTCGAGATGGTGGCGCGTGAGCTGGGCGTGAGCAGCAAAGATGTGCGAGAAATGGAATCGCGCATGGCGGCTCAGGATATGACCTTCGATATGTCCGCTGACGACGAAAGCGGCGAAGGAAAATCCATGGCGCCGGTGCTGTATCTCCAGGATAAAACCTCTGACTTTGCGGACGGCATCGAAGAGGACAACTGGGAATCGCATGCAGCCGATAAGCTGACTTATGCAATGGAAGGGCTGGACGAGCGCAGCCAGCATATCATCCGTGCCCGCTGGCTGGACGAAGACAACAAAACCACCCTGCAGGAACTGGCCGATCAATACGGTGTTTCTGCTGAGCGTGTCCGACAGCTTGAGAAGAACGCGATGAAAAAACTCCGAATGGCTATCGAAGCCTGACGAGACAGGGCGACCTCAGGTCGCCCTTTTTATTGCCCGCGATTTATTTTACCCAGCCATCAACCTGCGCACGAAATCCACAGGCCTGCATAAACGCCGCCCGAACGCGTTGATCTTCGCTACCGTCATCAGCAATCCACCAGTCCTCCAGCGATGGGTTCTGCTTCATCGTGTCTTCCAGCAAATATTGCCCGACACCGCGACGTCGCGTGACATCTCTGACGGTCAGATGATGCACTTTACCGTGGATACCGGCTATCTCTAACTGTAACGCCGCCAGCAAACGGTCGTTGAAGCGTGCGACATAAAGGCGGTGATTTTCATTTAACGCGTTTTCCAGCGTGGCCAAATCCCTCTCAGGCCAGATTTTCTCCAGATCGATCCGATCCTGCTGCGTTAGAGAGGTCAACCGCAAAATAGTAAGCTTCATAACAAACACCTGTCCGTGTATAAGCCGAAAGTGTAGTCAATTCCCGTAATCAGAACCCCGGCACATTTTACGCAATAAAACAGGTCAAAACAGCGACAGAGTGCCAGGATAATAGTTATAAACAGGTAGTCAGCATTTAAAGCCAGCATAACGCGCTGGCCTGGTGAACAAAAGCCGCGCATTGCATCCAGTTGATTATGCTGCTTTTGGCCGCGAATCATGAATATGTCAGTTGCTTTACAGAATAAACTTCCTGTTTAATAGACTGAAATATAAAGCCTTATTATTAATAAAAGCCAGAAAAGCGTGCTAACTCCTTATTGTTAAATCAGTTTTCCCCTTTATCTGGCCAAAATAAAACCACTCACAACAAACACGACATAACTAATGGGGTAGTTCGCATGAAAATGACAGGTCGCGCGTTACTGGCAGGATGCATTGCATTGGCGATGAGCCATGCGGCAATGGCGAAAGACATTAAGATCGCTATCGTAGGTGCCGCTACTGGCCCGGTCGCGCAATATGGTGATATGGAATTTACCGGCGCCGCACAGGCGATTAAAGACATCAATGCCAAAGGTGGCGTAAACGGCGACAAACTGGTCGGTGTCGAATATGACGATGCCTGTGACCCGAAACAGGCGGTTGCGGTGGCTAACAAGGTCATCAATGACGGTATCAAATATGTTATCGGTCACCTGTGCTCCTCCTCTACGCAGCCTGCATCAGATATCTATAACGATGAAGGCGTGCTGATGATTACGCCTGCGGCTACCGCGCCAGAACTGACTGCACGCGGCTATGCCGACGTGATGCGTACGACCGGTCTGGATTCTGATCAGGGTCCAACTGCGGCGAACTACATTCTGGATGTCATCAAGCCAAAACGCATTGCTGTGGTGCACGACAAGCAGCAATACGGCCAGGGTCTGGCAGAATCGGTACAGAAAACCCTGAAAGCGAAAGGCGGCAACGTGGTGATGTTTGAAGGGATCACCGCGGGCGATAAAGATTTCTCAACGCTGATTGCGCGACTGAAGAAAGAAAACGTCGACTTTGTTTATTACGGTGGTTATTACCCGGAGCTGGGCCAGATTCTGCGTCAGGCAAAAGCGGCAGGACTGAAAGCAGGCTTTATGGGGCCAGAAGGTGTGGGCAACGCCTCGCTGTCTAACATTGCGGGCGACGCCTCAGAAGGGCTCTACGTAACCCTGCCAAAACGTTACGACCAGCTGCCTCAGAACAAGGCCATCGTGGACGCCATCAAAGCGAATAGCGCGTCTAACCGTAAAGATCCTACCGGCCCGTTTGTCTGGACAACCTATGCGGCTATCCAGTCTCTGGTGACCGGCATGGAGCGCAGTAAGAGCGATGAGCCGGATGCGATTGCGAAGAACCTGAAAACCGGCGCACCGGTTCCGACAGTGATGGGCGAACTGAGCTGGGATCAGAAAGGCGATTTGAAAGGCTTCGAGTTTGGCGTCTTCAAATGGCACAAAGACGGTTCGTCTACCGCAGTTAAATAAGGCACTGATTCTTCCCCGTCGTACGACAGCGGGGAAGCAGGAGAAGGCGTGACTGACGCGCCATCGCCTGGCTAACCCTCTTCTGGCAGCAGGAGAGGGGTTTTCTGGTTTCTGAGCAGGTCCTCACTATGTCCGAGCAGTTTCTCTATTTTATTCAGCAGATGTTCAACGGGGTGACTCTGGGGAGCACCTACGCGCTGATCGCCATCGGTTACACCATGGTTTACGGCATTATCGGCATGATTAACTTCGCCCATGGCGAAGTCTATATGATCGGTAGCTATGTCTCTTTTATGGTTATTGCAGCCCTGATGATGATGGGTATTGATACCGGCTGGCTCATGATTGCCGCCGGTTTTGTTATGGCCGTTATCATCTCCAGTGCCTATGGCTGGAGCATCGAACGGGTGGCTTATCGTCCCGTACGGGCATCCAAGCGTCTGATTGCGTTGATCTCCGCCATCGGAATGTCCATCTTTCTGCAAAACTACGTCAGCCTGACGCAGGGTTCACGTGACCTTGCCCTGCCGAGCTTAATCACCGGCCAGTGGACGCTGGGCGAAAGCAACGGCTTTGCCGCCACGCTGTCGACGATGCAGATCGTGATTTGGGTGGTCACGTTCCTGGCAATGCTGGCCCTGACCCTGTTTATCCGTTATTCCCGCATGGGACGCGCCTGCCGCGCCTGTGCGGAAGACCTCAAAATGGCCAGCCTGCTGGGCATTAATACTGACCGGGTGATCTCGCTGACTTTTGTGATTGGTGCGGCGATGGCGGCGGTTGCGGGCGTGCTGTTGGGGCAGTTTTATGGCTCGATTAACCCGTTTATCGGCTTTATGGCGGGGATGAAAGCCTTTACCGCGGCGGTCCTGGGCGGCATCGGCAGTATTCCCGGCGCGATGATTGGCGGGCTGGTGCTGGGCATTGCCGAAGCGCTGACCTCGGCTTATCTCTCCACCGAATACAAAGATGTGGTGTCGTTTGCCTTACTGATTGTGGTGCTGCTGGTCATGCCTACCGGTATTCTGGGCCGCCCGGAGGTGGAGAAAGTATGAAACGCCTTGGTCTGGTCAATGCGATTGTTTCAGCGGCCATGCTGCTGGTGCTGGCGGCCTTCTTTATGGGAATGCGCCTCGATCTGAATGGTACGCAGCTACAGATAGTGAATGCCGGCAGCGTGCGCTGGAACTGGATATTCATCGGTTGTGCCGTTGTGTTTTTGTTTCAACTGCTACGTCCGCTGTTTCAGGGCAAGCTGATACGTAGCGGTGGTGGCCTGGTGTTGCCGGGCTTCGACGGCTCAACGCCAAAGCAAAAAGCCATTATGGGCTTGATGATCGCCGCGGCGGTTATCTGGCCGTTCCTGGTTACACGCGGCAGCGTCGATATTGCCACCCTGACACTGATCTACATCATGCTGGGTCTGGGACTGAACGTGGTCGTAGGGCTGTCGGGTCTGCTGGTGCTGGGCTACGGTGGTTTCTATGCCATTGGCGCGTATACCTTCGCGCTGCTTAATCATTACTATGGTTTTGGTTTCTGGCAAAGCCTGCCGCTGGCGGGCCTGGTTGCGGGCGCATTTGGCCTGATGCTCGGCTTCCCGGTGCTGCGCTTGCGCGGTGACTATCTGGCTATTGTCACGCTCGGCTTCGGCGAAATCGTCCGTATTCTGCTGCTCAATAACACGGCAATCACCGGCGGTCCAAATGGAATTGCTCAGATTCCTAAGCCCACCTTTTTTGGCCTGGAGTTTGGCCGTCGCGTCAGCGAGGGGGGATGGGGCACGTTTCACGATGTCTTTGGCATGAAGTACGATCCTAACGACCGGGTGATATTCCTCTATCTGGTGGCATTGTTGCTGGTGGTGCTGACGCTGTTTGTGATCAACCGCCTGCTGCGCATGCCGCTGGGTCGGGCATGGGAAGCGTTACGTGAAGATGAGATCGCCTGTCGTTCGCTGGGCTTGAGCCCGACCCGCATTAAGCTGACCGCGTTTACTATCAGCGCCGTCTTTGCTGGCTTCGCGGGAACGCTGTTTGCCGCTCGCCAGGGCTTTGTCAGTCCGGAGTCCTTTACCTTTGTCGAGTCCGCTTTTGTTCTGGCTATCGTGGTGTTGGGCGGAATGGGCTCGCAGTTTGCCGTTATTCTGGCCGCCATTTTGCTGGTGGTTTCGCGTGAGCTGATGCGCGACCTCAACGAATACAGCATGCTGGTATTGGGGGCGCTGATGGTGCTGATGATGATTTGGCGTCCGCAAGGCTTACTGCCGATGAAACGACCGCACCTGAAACTGCGTCAGGGTAAACAAGGAGAACAGGCATGAGTCAGCCTTTATTAGCCGTTGAAGGCCTGATGATGCGCTTCGGCGGTCTGTTAGCCGTGAACAACGTTAAACTGGAATTGCGCCCCCAGGAAATTGTGTCGCTTATTGGTCCAAACGGTGCGGGTAAAACCACCGTGTTTAACTGCCTGACCGGCTTTTATAAGCCAACGGGCGGCAGTATCACCTTACGCGACAAGAACCTGACTGGCCTGCCCGGACAGAAGATCGCCCGTATGGGGATCGTGCGTACCTTCCAGCACGTCCGTTTATTCCGCGAAATGACGGTGATTGAAAACCTGTTAGTCGCCCAGCACCAGCACCTGAAAAGTGGCGTGTTTGCGGGGCTACTGAAAACCCCGGCTTTTCGCCGCAGTGAAGGCGAGGCGCTGGATCGCGCTGCCACCTGGCTTGAGCGGGTTGGCTTACTCGATATGGCGAATCGCCAGGCCGGTAACCTGGCTTACGGTCAGCAGCGCCGACTGGAGATCGCCCGCTGCATGGTGACGCGGCCGGAGATTTTAATGCTGGATGAACCGGCAGCCGGACTTAACCCGAAAGAGACGCATGAGCTGGATGCGCTGATCGCCGAGTTACGAGGCGAGCATAAGGTATCCGTTTTGTTGATTGAGCACGATATGAAGCTGGTAATGGGCATTTCTGACCGTATTTATGTGGTGAATCAGGGCACGCCACTGGCGAACGGCACGCCGGAAGAGATTCGTAATAATCCGGATGTGATCCGTGCCTATTTAGGAGAGGCGTAATATGGCCATGTTAACCATTGATAACGTCAGTGCGCACTATGGCAAAATTCAGGCGCTGCATAATGTCAGTTTGCATATCGATCAGGGCGAAATCGTCACCCTGATCGGCGCAAACGGTGCAGGCAAAACCACTTTGCTGGGCACATTATGCGGCGAGCCGCGCGCCACCAGCGGTACGATCACGTTTGACGGCAAAACCATTACCGACTGGCAAACGGCGCGCATTATGCGTGAGGCTATTGCCATCGTGCCCGAAGGTCGCCGCGTGTTCTCACGCATGACGGTGGAAGAGAACCTGGCCATGGGCGGTTTTTTTGCCAGTCGCCCGGAGTATCTGGCGCGCATCGATCGCGTTTACACTCTGTTCCCACGTCTGGCAGAGCGTAAGGTGCAGCGTGCGGGCACCATGTCGGGCGGTGAACAGCAAATGCTCGCCATCGGCCGCGCGTTAATGAGCCAGCCGCGCCTGTTGTTACTCGATGAGCCTTCTCTGGGTCTGGCGCCGATTATTATCCAGCAGATTTTTGACACGATTGAGCAACTGCGCAGCGAAGGTATGACGATTTTCCTGGTTGAACAGAACGCGAACCAGGCGCTGAAGCTGGCCGATCGGGGCTACGTACTGGAAAATGGTCATGTCGTGCTGGAGGACAGCGGTGCGGCACTGCTGTCGAATGAAGCCGTGCGCAGCGCCTATCTGGGCGCCTAGGTTTCCCCGCCATCATCTATGCCGGGTGACTGCAGGCTCTGTGCCGGGCTGTCACCCGGCGAATTTTCCTTCCCTTACGGCACATACTTATCCCTGCTTCAGCAGCGCGGTTCAGCCCGGTGCTTTCCGGTCCATTAAACGCGCTTATCACTGTCATATCCTGACATTCTGTCGTCATTTTTCCGTCATCTGACTGTTATTTTTCCGTCATTTCCACATGTCATGTTACTTCGCGAGCAAAAAATGCGTGATAGCGCGCGTACCTACCTGAACAGGAAAATCCTATGTCCGTTGTTACTTTTCGTCGTAGCCTGATGAGCGCCCTGCTCGGTCTGGCGATCAGTGGTAATGCACTGGCCGTCACTGAGATCCCTTTCTGGCACTCAATGGAAGGCGAGTTAGGCAAAGAAGTTGACTCACTGGCACAACGTTTTAACCAGGAACACCCTGACTACAAAATCGTCCCTGTGTACAAAGGGAACTACGAACAAAGTCTGGCGGCAGGTATCGCCGCGGTCCGCACCGGAAAAGCGCCCGCGCTGTTGCAGGTTTACGAAGTGGGCACCGCCACCATGATGGCCTCTAAAGCCATTGTGCCTGTTTATCAGGTCTTTAAAGACGCGGGCATTTCAATGGACGAGAAGCAGTTTGTTCCTGCGGTCGCGGCTTACTACAGCAATTCAAAAGGCCAGCTGATCTCGCAACCGTTCAACAGCTCCACGCCTGTGCTGTACTACAACAAAGATGCGTTTAAAAAAGCCGGTTTAAACCCGGATCAGCCACCCAAAACCTGGCAGGAACTGGCAAAAGATGCCGATGCACTGCGTAAATCAGGCATGAGCTGTGGCTATGCCAGCGGCTGGCAGGGCTGGATTCAGATTGAGAACTTCAGCGCCTGGAACGGTCTGCCGGTGGCCACCAAAAATAACGGATTCGACGGCACCGATGCGGTACTGGAATTCAATAAACCGGCGCAGGTTCGCCATATCCAGTTGCTGGAAGACATGAACAAGAAAGGTGATTTCACCTATTTTGGTCGTAAAGATGAATCCACCGCGAAGTTCTATAACGGTGACTGTGGCATGACCACGGCCTCGTCAGGTTCACTGGCCGATATCCGCCATTACGCCAAATTCAATTATGGCGTCGGCATGATGCCTTACGATGCGGATATTCCGAATGCCCCGCAGAACGCGATTATCGGCGGTGCCAGCCTGTGGGTGATGAAAGGCAAAGATGCCAATACCTACAAAGGCGCGGCGGAATTTATGAAGTTCCTTACCGAGCCAAAAATTGCCGCGGAATGGCACCAGAAAACGGGCTACCTGCCTATTACTACCGCCGCGTATGAGCTGACGAAGAAAGAAGGCTTCTACGAGAAAAATCCAGGTGCGGATATTGCGATTCGCCAGATGATGAACAAGCCGCCGTTGCCTTACACCAAAGGCATGCGTCTGGGGAATATGCCGCAGATTCGTACCATCCTGGATGAAGAGTTAGAAAGCGTCTGGACCGGCAAGCAGACACCGCAGGCTGCGTTAGATAACGCCGTGAAGCGGGGTAATGAGCTGCTGCGTCGTTTCGAGCAACAGAATAAATAATCCGTTCTGCAGGCCAGCTCCGGCTGGCCTTTTTTCACCCAAGTCAGAGAACGTTATGTCTCCATCTCGCCCGGTGTTTCGTAATCGCCTGTTACCCTATTTGCTGGTGCTGCCGCAACTTCTGATCACCGCTATTTTCTTTGTCTGGCCAGCGGGTGAAGCGTTGTGGTATTCACTGCAAAACCTGGATCCTTTCGGCATCTCCAGCACCTTTGTGGGTCTGGCGAACTTTGAACGGCTCTTTTCCGACGGGCTTTATCTGGACACCTTCTGGACCACCATCAAGTTCAGCAGCATGGTCGCCTTTTTTGGCATGGTGTCCTCATTGCTCCTGGCGGCGCTGGTGGACTACGTCGTACGCCTGCGCAAGCTCTATCAGATGTTGCTGCTGTTGCCTTATGCGGTGGCACCGGTGATCGCGGCCGTATTGTGGATGTTCCTGTTCAGTCCCGGACTGGGGTTGCTGAGCTACCTGCTTAACCACATGGGCTATAACTGGAACTTCGCACAGAACAGCGGCCAGGCCATGTTCCTGGTGGTGCTGGCTTCAGTGTGGCAGCAGATGAGCTACAACTTCCTGTTCTTTTTTGCCGCGTTACAGTCGATACCAAAGTCGCTGGTCGAAGCCGCCGCCATTGATGGGGCAGGGCCGGTGCGTCGGTTCTTCTCTATTTCGCTTCCGTTGATTACCCCGGTGAGTTTTTTCCTGCTGGTGGTTAACCTGATTTATGCCTTCTTCGATACGTTCCCGGTCATTGATGCCGCGACAGGCGGTGGCCCGGTCCAGGCGACGACGACGCTCATCTATAAGATTTATCGTGAAGGCTTTACCGGTCTGGATCTCTCCTCATCTGCTGCGCAGTCCGTGGTGTTGATGCTGTTGGTTATCGCGCTGACCGTTATTCAGTTCCGCTTCGTCGAGCGTAAGGTGCAATATCAATGATTGAAAATCGTCGCGGGCTGGACATTTTCAGCCATGTCGTCCTGGTGCTGGGTATCCTGACCATCCTGTTTCCACTCTATGTGGCCTTTGTGGCCGCCACGCTGGATAACGACGCCGTCTATAACGTCCCGATGACGCTGATTCCCGGTACTCACCTGTGGGAAAACATTTCGCATATCTGGACGCAGGGCGTGAACGGCAACGGTCCGGCCTTTAGCCTGATGCTGATGAACAGCGTTATCATGGCGCTGGGCATCACCGTCGGTAAGATTCTGGTGTCGATTCTGTCCGCTTTTGCCCTGGTGTGGTTTCGCTTCCCCCTGCGCTCACTGTTCTTCTGGATGATCTTTATCACCCTGATGCTGCCGGTCGAAGTGCGCATTTTCCCAACGGTGCAGGTGATTGCCGATCTCAACATGCTGGACAGCTACAGCGGCCTGACACTGCCCTTGATGGCCTCCGCGACGGCCACTTTCCTGTTCCGGCAGTTCTTTATGTCGTTGCCGGATGAGCTTATTGAAGCCGCGCGCATTGACGGTGCCAGCGCGATGCGTTTTTTCTGGGACATCGTGCTGCCCTTGTCAAAAACCAATCTGGCGGCGCTGTTCGTTATCACGTTTATCTATGGCTGGAACCAGTACCTCTGGCCATTATTAATCATTGATAACGCCAGCCTGGGCACGGCCGTGGCGGGGATCAAAAGCATGATTTCTACCAGCGGTTCGCCAACGCAGTGGAACGAAGTCATGGCCGCAATGTTATTAACCCTGATTCCACCCGTGGTGGTGGTGTTTGTTATGCAGCGCGCCTTCGTGCGTGGTCTGGTTGAGAGTGAGAAATAGTGATGGCAGGCGTAACCCTTCAGGCGGTGACCAAATCTTACGACGGTAAAAATCAAATCATCCAGCCGCTCAACGTCACGATCAATGACGGCGAGTTTATGGTGATGGTAGGCCCTTCGGGTTGTGGCAAATCCACGCTGTTGCGCATGGTGGCAGGACTGGAGCGCGTCACGTCCGGCGATATTTATATCGCGGATAAACGCGTCACGCATGAGGAGCCCAAGGATCGCGGCATTGCCATGGTGTTCCAGAACTACGCACTTTATCCCCATATGTCCGTCGAAGAAAATATGGCTTACGGCCTCAGAATTCGTGGGATGAGTAAAGAGCATATTCGCCAACGCGTGCTGGATGCGGCACGGAGCCTGGAGCTGGATCATCTGTTAACGCGCCGTCCACGTGAGTTATCCGGTGGACAGCGCCAGCGCGTGGCCATGGGGCGTGCCATCGTGCGTGAACCCGCCGTGTTTTTGTTCGACGAGCCGCTCTCTAACCTGGATGCGCGCCTGCGCGTACAAATGCGCCTTGAGCTTCAGCAACTGCATCGCCGTCTGCAAACGACCAGCTTATATGTGACGCACGATCAGGTTGAAGCGATGACGCTGGCCCAGCGCGTGATGGTGATGAACAAAGGCGTGCTGGAACAGATTGGCACGCCGGTCGATGTTTACGAGCGCCCGGCCAGCCTGTTTGTGGCCTCCTTTATGGGTTCCCCCGCGATGAGTCTGATACAGGGCAATTTCAGCGAAGATGGCGCTCGCTTTGTGGTTGATGCGTCCCACGCTATTCCGGTGGGCGAGGGCAAAGCCAAATGGGCCAATCGCCCCGTGGTGCTTGGTATCCGGCCCGAACATGTTCAACTCAGTAGCCAGCAGCAGGGCGGCATTCCCTTCCGTGTTGAGACGCTTGAGATGCTGGGTGCCGACAATCTGGCACACGGTCGCATCGGTGAGGCACGTTTAGTGGTACGCTTACCCCATAGCGAGCGCCCGGAAGCAGGCAGCACCCTGTGGCTGCATCTGCCTGTTGAGGCGTTACATTTCTTCGATTCAAGTCACGGGAAGCGTCTGGAATGAGTGAAAAGCAATGGCCCTATCCGCGCATTGTCGCCCATCGTGGTGGTGGCAAGCTGGCACCTGAAAATACCCTTGCTGCGATTGACGTTGGCGCAAAATACGGACATCTGATGATTGAGTTTGATGCCAAACTCTCGGCAGATGCGCACATTTTTCTGCTGCATGACGATACGTTAGATCGCACCAGCGACGGCTGGGGCATTGCGGGCGAGCTCCCGTGGGACAAGCTGTCGCAGCTTGATGCGGGCGGTTGGTTCAGCGCGGCCTTTCAGGGCGAAAAGCTGGCCCGACTGGATGAGGTCGCGGCACGCTGCCGTCAGCATGGTTTGATGGCCAATATCGAAATTAAACCGACCACAGGGACCGACGCCGAAACCGGACGCGCCATTGCGCAGGCCGCTGCCACGCTGTGGCAGCGGCAACCTCTTCCTCTGCTCTCCTCGTTCTCCTTTGTGGCACTGGAAGCGGCCATGCAGGCCGAACCACAACTACCGCGCGGCCTGTTGTCTCATCACTGGGATAACGCATGGCAGGCGAAGACGCGGGCGCTGGACTGCACTTCAATTCACCTGAATCACAAGGTCCTCACTGAAGCCAGAGTCGCTGAGCTGAAAGAGGCCGATCTGCGTATTTTGGTGTATACCGTGAACAGCCCGGAACGGGCAAGGACATTACTGAAATGGGGCGTCGATGCCATCTGTACCGACAGCATCGACAGCATTGGCCCCGATTTTCACTAGTTCATATTCTGTTGGTTCTGCTGCTGGCCCGGCTGCGATTTGATCACCCGCTGCTGGGCACTATCCCGCTGCTCCTGCAACTTCCGCTGTACGTCCTGATTCTGACGCTGCTGGTCCTGCTGTAACTTCGTCTGCTGTTGCTGCGACTGGTTAAGCATCTGGGTCTGCATGCGTTGCTGGCTGGGATTATAGCCAGGCTTGTTGGAATCATTCGTGCTGTTCAGCATGTTCGCCATGCCGGTTAACGGCAGCAGGGCGGCGAAAACCATAAGCCACTTTTTCATTTTAATCCTCCAGTAAACGACCGGTGCTGTGTGTGCATGCCTGAAGCAGGTCATGTGGTCGTTAGCGTAAGTTTATGCGCTGGTTCAGATTACTGCTCCAGGAGTGCACTGAATTTGCGTTAATCCTTGATATTCGGCTTTGTTTGTAGTCAGTTACATAAAGGATAAAGAAATGTAAATAACCGTGAAGGTGGGAACGGAATGATGATGCAAGCCAGGTTACGCCAGCTGAGCTGGTCACTACTAATGAGTTTTACTGTTGTTACGGGGGCAAATGCCGCCCCGGTTCAGGCGCCGCCTGTCTCCTATGGCGTAGACAGCGATACGTTTCATCCGGTCAAAGCCCATAACGGCATGGTGGCGTCAGTCGATGCGCTGGCCACCAATGTGGGCGTGGATATCCTGCGTCAGGGCGGTAACGCGGTCGATGCCGCTGTGGCGGTTGGCTTCGCGCTGGCAGTGACGCATCCGCAGGCGGGCAACCTGGGCGGCGGTGGATTTATGCTGTTGCGAACGGCATCAGGACAGACCACGGCGATCGATTTTCGTGAAATGGCCCCGGCGGCGGCCACGCGCGATATGTTCCTGGACAAGCAAGGCAACGCCGACAGTAAGCTTTCTCTAACGTCACCGCTGGCTTCAGGCACGCCTGGCACCGTGGCTGGCTTTGCGCTGGCGGTGAACAAATACGGTACGCTGCCGCTGAATAAACTGCTGGCACCTGCCATCAAACTGGCGCGCGACGGGTTTATCGTGAATGATGCGCTGGCGGACGATCTTAACACCTATGGCAAGGAAGTCCTGCTCGCCCATCCCAACAGTAAAGCTATTTTCTTCAAACCGGATGGCACGCCCTGGCTGAAAGGCGAACGTCTGGTACAAAAGAATCTGGCTCACAGCCTGCAGTTGATCGCACAACAAGGCCCGGATGCGTTTTATAAAGGCAAGATTGCCGATCAGATTGCGGCCGAGATGGCGCAGCATGGCGGCCTGATAACGAAAGCCGATCTCGCGGCCTATCATGCGGTAGAGCGTAAGCCGATCAGCGGCACTTACCGGGGCTATGAGGTCTTCTCGATGCCACCACCCTCATCGGGCGGTATTCATATCGTGCAGATCCTGAATATCCTGGAAAATTTCGATCTGGGAAAAATGGGTTTTGGCAGCGCCGACGCCATGCAGGTCATGGCTGAAGCAGAGAAGTATGCCTATGCGGATCGCTCAGAGTATCTGGGCGATCCAGACTTCGTCAAAGTCCCGTGGCAGGCGCTGACCAGCAAAGCCTATGCCAAATCGCTGGCACAGCAAATCGATCTGGCGAAGGCACGGCCATCCAGTGATATTAAGCCCGGTAAACTGGCCCCTTACGAAAGTAATCAAACCACTCACTTCTCTGTGGTGGACAAAAGCGGCAATGCGGTTGCGGTCACCTACACCTTAAACACTAACTTCGGCAGTGGCATCGTAGCGGGTAACAGCGGCATTCTGATGAACAACCAGATGGATGATTTCTCGGCCAAACCGGGCACGCCGAATGTATATGGGCTGGTGGGCGGGGAAGCCAACGCGGTGCAGGCTGGAAAACGTCCGTTATCCTCAATGTCACCGACTATCGTTGCGAAGGACGGAAAAACGTGGCTGGTTACCGGTAGCCCGGGCGGCAGTCGCATTATCACCACGGTATTACAAATGGTCGTGAACAGCATTGATTACGGCATGAACGTGGCAGAGGCGACCAATGCGCCGCGTTTCCATCATCAGTGGCTGCCCGATCAGTTACGGGTTGAGAAGGGCTTCAGCCCGGATACGTTGCGCTTGCTCGAAGCGAAAGGACAACACGTTAAAGTGCAACCGGCCATGGGCAGTACACAAAGTATTATGATTGGTCCTGACGGTACGCTGTACGGTGCGTCTGATCCCCGCACGGTGGGCGATCTGAGTGCCGGTTATTAATATCGGTGGGCAGCCTTCTGGCTGCCCGTTTCGTTATGCTTTGATACGCGCCATAAAATGCGCATCTGTCATGTTCCCCTCGCGTATCGCATAGCCCTGCGCGGTGCCTTCAATTCGGAAACCGAACTGCTGGTACAGCGCGATTGCTTTGTGATTATCAGCAAAGACCGTCAGTTCAATGCGCGTCACCTGAAGCCAGTTGTCGCAAAGATCGACCATTGCCGCCATCAAAGCTTTGCCCACCCCGCGTCGATGAAACGCCGGATCAACGCCCATCCCTATGCTGGCGCAGTGTCGCCGCCGTGCTGTCGTAACGCCTTCAAGCGTGAGTTGCCCGACCACCTGCTCATCAATACAGGCTACCAACATATGCACACCGGCGCGTGGACTGGCCAGTTTTTGCTCCCATAGTGAGGGATAGGGCAGGTGCAGGGTTGCGGCCTGGGTTTCAGGCTGGCTGTAAAGACGAGTTAACGCGGGGGCATCAGCCGGGACAGCATGGCGAATCATCACTGAAGGCATGGCGGTTATCCTTATGAGCACGTGGTAAACCCTTTAAACATCAGGGGATTTACGTCAGGCGTCAACAGAAATAATACACAAAATCGCTTTACAGACGAGAATGATAATAATTATTATTGTCATGCTTTCTGGATGTTGTCGAGACGTCAGAAAGCACGACATTGCTCACAGTATTATTTAGCCAGCCGGGTGCTGGCTTTTTTTTTGCGCGCCCGTCCTGCTTTCCTTCAGTTCCGTTCAACAACCCCTTGCCAGAGGTTCATAATTTTTGAACAGAGAGGTGAAGTTTTTCAGCTATCAATCTTTCTCACCTGATACCAAACTATAAAAAACAGTGAGGAGATTTGAACATGATCTATTTACGTAAAGCTGAAGAACGTGGCCACGCTAATCATGGCTGGCTGGACAGCTGGCACACCTTCTCGTTTGCCAACTATTACGATGCAAATTTTATGGGCTTCTCAGCCCTGCGGGTGATTAATGAAGATGTGATCGATCCCGGCCAGGGATTTGGTACGCATCCGCATAAAGACATGGAAATTTTGACCTATGTCCTGTCGGGTACCGTGGAACACCAGGACAGCATGGGCAACAAGGAACAGATTCCCGCGGGTGAGTTCCAGATCATGAGTGCAGGTACCGGCGTACGTCATTCAGAATACAACGCCAGCAAAACAGAACCGCTGCATCTTTACCAAATCTGGATCATTCCAGAGCGCACGGGGATTGAGCCGCGTTACGATCAGCGTCGCTTTCCGGATGTGCAGGGTCGCCAGTTTATCCTCACCCCGGATGCCCGTGACGGTTCGCTCAAAGTCTGGCAGGACATGACGCTATCGCGCTGGGTATTTGCGGCAGGCGAAAGCGACAGCGTGACCATTGAGCCGGGACGCCGTATCTGGATTCAGGTTGTCAAAGGCGACGTGAAGGTGAACGGGCAATCCGCGTCAAACAGTGATGCCTTTGCCGTTTGGGACGAAACTGGCCTGACGCTTGAAGCCGACAGCGCGGCCGAAGTGTTGTTGTTTGACCTGCCGCCGGTCTGAGCCTGAAGGGGGCGAGCCTGTCTCGCCCCATCGCCCCATTAGCAATCTGCCTGTAAAAAAGTGGTAGACTCGTCATCATGTGCTTTCAGCGAGATCCAGGCGCTTACGATGAAGAAGAAAAGACCGGTTCTACAGGACGTTGCCGATCGTATCGGTATCACCAAAATGACTGTCAGTCGTTATCTGCGCAATCCTGAGCAGGTGTCGGTTGCGCTGGGGGAGAAGATCGCCGTTGCGCTGGATGAATTGGGTTACATCCCCAATCGCGCCCCCGATATGCTGTCCAACGCGACCAGCCGCGCCATCGGCGTGTTGCTGCCCTCGCTGACCAATCAGGTGTTCGCCGATGTTCTGCGGGGAATCGAAGCGGTGACGGATGAAGCCGGTTACCAGACGCTGGTGGCACACTTTGGTTATAACCCGGAAAAAGAGGAGCGCCAGCTGCGGTCGCTGCTTGGCTGGAACATCGATGGCGTGATTCTGACCGAACGCACACATACAGCAGGGACGTTACGCATGCTGGAGGTGGCCGGTATTCCGGTGATTGAAATGATGGACAGCGTTACGCCCTGTCTGGATATGGCGGTAGGCTTTGACAACGTCGAAGCCGCCCGGCAAATGACGCTGGCGATTCTGAAAAAAGGGCACCGTCATACCGTTTATCTGGGCGCGCGCCTGGATGAACGCACGCTGCAAAAGCAGCGGGGTTATGAAAGTGCCATGCGCGAAGCCGGATTAACGCCGCGCAGTGTCATGATGGAAGAAGCCTCCTCTTTCAGTGCCGGTGGCGAATTGCTCCGCGAAGCGCAGCGACGCTATCCTCAGACGGACAGCCTGTTCTGTACCAACGACGATTTGGCGGTGGGCGCGATGTTTGAGTGCCAGCGTCAGGGGCTTCAGGTGCCTTCCCAAATGGCTATTGCCGGTTTTCACGGTCATGATATCAGTCAGGTGGTGACGCCTGCGCTGGCGACGGTTCTGACGCCGCGAGACCAAATAGGTCGTGAATCGGCCGCGTTGTTACTGGCGCGCATTGCCGGTGAAAACCGGGTCAGCCAGCCGCTGGATATGGGATTTGCTATTGTGGAAGGCGGCAGTATCTGATTCGCGCAAATTTATGAGTCAGCTCACACTTTAAGGCTTCAGTCAGTAAAAAGGTTGCCAGAGTGTAATGTCACCAGGAGAATGATAAGCATCATTGTTATCGGTAACATGGCACATTGACTTGCCGGAGTAGAAAATGACGACGCAATCCACGCCACATCACGTTTTTATTTTGATGGGTGTTTCAGGCAGCGGCAAATCCGTTGTGGCAAACCGGGTCTCCCACCAGTTGAACACCGCTTTTCTCGATGGCGATTTTCTTCATCCCCGCGCCAATATCTTAAAGATGGCAGAAGGCCATCCGCTGGACGATAACGACCGTTTGCCATGGTTACAGGCATTGAATGACGCGGCGTTCGCCATGCAACGTACGCAGGCGATCTCCATCATCGTCTGCTCAGCGTTGAAAAAGCATTACCGCGATATGCTTCGACAGGGCAACGACAACCTGCGTTTTGTCTACCTGAAAGGGGATTTCGATACCATCGAATCGCGTCTGAAAGCGCGCAAAGGGCACTTCTTTAAGCCGCAAATGCTGGTAACACAATTTGCGACGCTGGAAGAGCCGGGTGCGGATGAAACGGATGTGCTGGCTGTCGATATCACGCACTCCCTGGACGAGGTTGTAGCGGCAACGGTTGCAACCATTAAGGATGCAATCAATCAAGGCTAGACCATGAATACCGCAACACTTATTTTGACTGCAGCAGGCTCTGTCCTGCTGCTGCTTTTTCTGGTGATGAAAGCCCGGATGCATGCTTTTCTTGCCCTGATGTTGGTTTCTGTAGGCGCGGGTCTGTTGTCGGGCATGCCGCTGGATAAAATCGCGGAAACGATGCAGAAAGGCATGGGCGGCACGCTCGGTTTCTTAGCCATCGTCGTGGCGCTGGGTGCCATGTTTGGCAAGATCCTGCATGAAACCGGGGCGGTGGATCAGATTGCGATTCGCATGCTGAACACCTTTGGCGAGAGCCGGGCGCATTTTGCCATGGGCATTGCCGGCTTAATCTGCGCGTTGCCGCTGTTCTTTGAGGTGGCCGTAGTGCTGCTGATTAGCATCGCATTCGCTGTCGCCAGGCGGACAGGGGATAACCTGGTCAGGCTGGTTATTCCCTTGTTTGCCGGTGTGGCGGCGGCGGCGGCCTTTTTGCTGCCGGGCCCTGCGCCCATGCTGTTAGCTTCGCAAATGCATGCGGATTTCGGCTGGATGATTTTGCTTGGGCTGTGTGCCGCTCTGCCGGGCATGCTGATTGCCGGGCCGTTGTTTGGCAATTTTATCGCGAAGCGCGTAACGTTCAGCGCACCACCGGAAGATCATCAGCCCGACGTTGATGCCGGCAAGTTGCCCTCTTTTGGCTTTAGCCTGGCGCTTATCCTGTTTCCACTTGTGCTGGTCGGGCTGAAAACCATTGGTGCACGCTTCACCGCTGAGGGCTCTACACTTTACGAGTGGCTGGAATTCATCGGGCATCCCTTCATCGCGATTCTGCTGGCCTGCCTGGTCGCTATCTATGGCCTGGCGTACCGTCAGGGCATGGATAAAGAAAAAGTGATGCAGATTTGTGGCAGTGCGCTGCAGCCTGCGGGGATTATTTTGCTGGTAATAGGAGCGGGCGGCGTCTTTAAACAGGTGCTGGTTGATTCTGGCGTAGGGCCGGTACTGGGCAATGCCTTGACCGGTGCCGGGCTGCCGGTTGCCCTGGCCTGTTTTATTCTGTCCGGTGCGGTCCGGGTGATTCAGGGGTCGGCGACGGTGGCCTGCCTGACGACGGTGGGCTTGATCATGCCGGTGATAGAACCGTTGCATTACTCCGGCGCACAGCTGGCAGCCTTGTCCATCTGCATCGGCGGCGGTTCCATTATTATCAGCCATGTTAATGATGCGGGCTTCTGGTTGTTTGGCCGCTTCACCGGCGCGACCGAAGGTGAAACGCTCAAGACATGGACGCTGATGGAAACCATTTTAGGCACCGTGGGCGCGGTGGTCGGGATGATCGCCTTTACCCTGCTCACCTGAGCGATTTAACCCGGGCAACGCTGCCCGGGTTAACGCCGACAACTATAGCTTCAGATACACACGAATCCCGTCTAAAAACATCTGCGTCGCCAGCATAATCAGGATCAATCCCATCAGGCGTTCCAGTGCGTTAACGCCTTTGTCCCCCAGCAGACGCAGAAACAGGCCCGATAACAGCAGGATCATCACCGTTACGCCCCAGGCGATGAGTAAGGCTCCAACCAGGTGCGACATCTGGTTTGGATACTGGTGAGATAACAGCATCAGTGTCGCCAGCAGTGAAGGCCCCGCCACCAGTGGGATGGCCAGTGGCACCAGAAAGGGTTCTTCGCCCGCCGGTAACCCGGTACTGCTGCTTTCCGGCGAGGGGAAAATCATCTTAATAGCGATTAAAAACAGAATAACGCCACCGGAAATGGAGACGGTTTCGGTACGCAGATTAAGGAAGGCCAGAATGCGTTCGCCCGTGAATAAAAACAACAACATGATGATAAGGGCAATCAGCATTTCGCGAATAAGCACGACGCGCCGACGTTTGGGTTCCAGATGCTTTAAAACCGACATAAAAATCGGCAAATTGCCCAACGGATCCATTATTAACAACAACAATATTGTTGCTGAGATCATTTCAGTCATTCGTTTAACATCTTCTCGTTATAGATAAAGCCGGGTTATTAGCAGGGCTGCTGAAAAAGTTGGCCCGATTACATTAATTCACTTGCCAGAAAATCTGCATTTTGTAGAGTTAATCATCACAGGCAACGTTGATTATTACGCAGAGTGGCGTGAAAGTACCACGACACTTTTCCCTTCGATGAGAAAGTCAGGTGTTTATCACCCTGAAACGGATATGACATGAAGAATGTAGGTTTAGTGGGTTGGCGCGGTATGGTGGGTTCAGTGCTGATGTCCCGCATGAGTGAAGAACGTGATTTTGATGTAATCAATCCGGTCTTCTTCTCCACTTCACAACATGGTGAAGCGGCCCCGACGTTTGCGGGCAAACAGCAGGGAACATTGCAGGACGCCTTTGATATTGACGCGTTGAAGGCGCTGGATATCATCATTACTTGCCAGGGCGGCGACTATACCTCTGAGGTGTATCCGAAATTGCGTGCCAGTGGCTGGAATGGCTACTGGATTGATGCGGCGTCCACGCTGCGCATGAAAGACGATGCCATTATTATCCTGGATCCGGTTAACCATCAGGTTATTCGTCAGGGCATCGACAGCGGCATCAAAACTTTTGTTGGCGGCAACTGTACGGTGAGTCTGATGTTGATGTCACTGGGCGGCCTGTTCGCACATGATTTGGTTGAATGGGTTTCCGTGGCTACGTATCAGGCTGCGTCCGGGGGCGGTGCCCGTCACATGCGCGAGCTGCTCACACAGATGGGCATGCTGCACGATCACGTGGCGACCTCGTTGCAAAATCCTGCCTCTGCCATTCTGGATATCGAACGTAGCGTGACGGATTTCACGCGCTCTGGCACGTTGCCGACGGATAATTTCGGCGTGCCGTTAGCGGGCAGCCTGATTCCGTGGATCGACAAGCAGCTTGATAATGGCCAAAGCCGCGAAGAGTGGAAAGGACAGGCTGAGACTAACAAGATTCTGGCGACCCCGCGCGTCATTCCTGTCGATGGACTTTGCGTCCGTGTCGGTGCGCTGCGCTGTCACAGTCAGGCTTTCACGCTGAAACTTAAAAAGGATCTGCCGCTGGCCGAGATTGAGCAACTGCTGGCGTCCCATAATGAATGGGTAAAAGTCGTGCCTAACGATCGTGAAATCACTATGCGTGAACTGACGCCTGCGGCGGTAACGGGGACGCTGAACACGCCGGTCGGCCGTCTGCGCAAACTGAATATGGGACCAGAATACCTCTCGGCCTTTACCGTGGGCGATCAGCTACTGTGGGGTGCGGCTGAGCCGTTGCGCCGCATGTTACGTCTGTTGATCGACTAAATCTGAAAGACGAAAAAGACCGGGTTTTTCCGGTCTTTTTTCTACAAATCCCTGCAAACTGTTCTACCGTTACGATCACTAAGTGATCCGCTTCCCCTTTTTGCCTGTCCAGAAATAAATTTTTGCTGATCTGCTCTGTCAACGCTCGCCGCCAAGCTATGATTTAACAAGGGCGTGTAACAGACGGGCTGTTTTAATGTATTCACTAACTGGTTGTTGTGGCTGGTAAAGACAGACTTTTTTCGGTGCAAGCTGGCCGCGTTTTTTTTCAAAAGGCGCGTGGTTCCGGCGTGTGAGCAGCATCCTGTCACACTGTTAACGCACACTCGGCAGTTGTCCGTTTTATGTCATGTTAAAGCGGCCAGGGAAATGTCGCCGTGGCTCACGGCTCCCGGCGCGTAAGACAGGTGGCGAGTCCGGCAGGCCGTTGACCGCCTTTCGTCCATACGGCACGCAGGCAAGATGATCGCGCCAAAAAAAGATACTGCATTTGAGTGAAGATTATGAGACATAGATCCGTTATGTATTAATATATTTTACTGTTTTTCATCATTGTGCAAGGGCGCTCACATACCGGCTCCGCGGTTTAAGTCGACGGTATACAGGAAAATCGTCCGAATGGCGCAGGATTGCATCAGGAACCGGACGGTAGGAAAAAGTCAAAATTATCTAATGTCTCGGAGTGCCGGATAGTCGTCTGGTGATACTGCGGGATTGGCATCAAGCAGACAGGCTTAATGCTTACTGGTTGTGATTTAAGGAGGCGCGTGGTGACAAGCGTTTTTTGCTGGCGCCCACGCCGCTGTACTCATGGCTCAATGAAGAGCAGCGCAAGAGATATGCGATAGCGCGTGCATCGTGGTCTTTTAGCCTGCCAACTATCACAGGAAGAAAGTCATGTCAGAGCTACCCGATCGCCAGGCGATCAATGCCCTTTTT
Organism: Pantoea sp. JZ2; assembly: GCF_035191405.1. Classification (NCBI taxonomy): domain Bacteria; kingdom Pseudomonadati; phylum Pseudomonadota; class Gammaproteobacteria; order Enterobacterales; family Erwiniaceae; genus Pantoea; species Pantoea sp. JZ2. Next base: position 372,889 of record NZ_CP045247.1, read on the forward strand.
GCGGGTAACTATTCCGACCCCTTTTCGCTGCTGGGGATGCATAAAACGGAAAACGGTCTTGAAGTGCGGGCGTTGCTCCCCGAGGCCCTTGAAGTCTGGGTTATCGAAACCTCCACAGGACGTAAGCTTGCTCAACTGAAATGCGATGACGCGCGCGGGTTTTTCAGCGGCGTTATTCCTCGTCGTAAAAATCCCTTTCGCTATCAACTGGCTGTGAACTGGCATGGTCAGCAAAACCTCATCGATGATGCTTACCGCTTTGGTCCTCTGTTGCAGGAGATGGATTTGTGGCTGCTGGCGGAAGGAACTCACCTTCGGCCTTATGAAACCCTGGGCGCGCACGGTGATGTGATTGATGGCGTCATCGGCACGCGTTTCTGCGTCTGGGCTCCTAATGCGCGTCGTGTCTCCGTTGTCGGTGATTTCAACTTTTGGGATGGCCGTCGCCATCCGATGCGTTTGCGCCAGGAAATGGGGGTCTGGGAGCTGTTTGTTCCCGGGGCCATTAACGGGCAGCTCTATAAATTTGAAATCATCGATGCGCAGGGTCAGTTGCGAATCAAAGCCGATCCCTATGCCTTTGAGGCGCAAATGCGGCCACAAACGGCCTCGATGATTTGTGGCCTGCCAGAAAAAGTCGAGATGTCCGAGGCCCGTAAAGCGGCCAATGATTTCGACAAGCCTGTTTCTATTTACGAAGTTCACCTGGGATCGTGGCGCCGCCATACCGACAACAACTTCTGGCTCAGCTACAAAGAGCTGGCTGAACAGTTGGTGCCTTACGTGAAAGAGATGGGGTTTACCCATATCGAATTGCTGCCCATCAATGAGCATCCTTTTGACGGCAGTTGGGGCTATCAGCCGCTGGGCATGTATGCGCCCACGCGCCGTTTTGGCACCCGGGATGATTTCCGTCACTTTATCGAGGCGGCCCATGCGGCGGGACTCAACGTTCTGCTGGACTGGGTGCCAGGCCATTTCCCCAGCGATGACTTTGGCCTGGCGAAATACGATGGCACAGAACTGTACGAACACAGCGATCCGCGTGAAGGCTACCATCAGGACTGGAACACACTGATTTACAACTTTGGTCGCCGCGAAGTCAGTAACTATCTGTCAGGCAATGCGCTTTACTGGCTGGAACGTTTTGGTATTGATGGTCTGCGCGTGGATGCCGTTGCTTCAATGATCTATCGCGATTACAGCCGCGCCGAGGGCGAATGGATCCCCAATCAATATGGCGGTCGGGAAAATCTCGAAGCGATTAACTTCCTGCGCTACACCAACCGCACGCTGGGGCATGTCGCGCCCGGTACGGTGACGATGGCCGAAGAGTCTACCGATTATCCCGGCGTTTCACGTCCTCCTGAAAGCGGCGGCCTGGGATTCTGGTACAAATGGAATCTGGGCTGGATGCATGACACGCTCGACTACATGAAGCTCGATCCCGTTCATCGCCGTTACCATCACAACCTGATGAGCTTTGGCATCATGTACAACTACAGCGAAAACTTTGTCCTGCCGTTGTCCCATGACGAGGTGGTGCACGGTAAACGCTCTATCCTGGATCGCATGCCCGGCGACGCCTGGCAAAAATTTGCCAACCTCCGCGCCTACTACGGCTGGATGTGGGCATTCCCGGGTAAAAAACTGCTGTTTATGGGCAACGAATTCGCACAGGGCAAAGAGTGGAACCATGATGTCAGCCTGGACTGGCATTTGCTGGAAGGGGAAGACAACTGGCACCACGGTGTGCAGCGTCTGGTGCGTGATTTGAACCATACCTACCAATATTACACCCCGCTTCATCAGCTTGATTTCGATCCGGCCGGATTCGAATGGCTGGTGGTGGATGACGCCGAACATTCAGTTTTTGCCTTTGTGCGTCGCGATCGTGAAGGCAATGAAATCATTGTCGTCAGCAACTTTACGCCTGTACCGCGGCCGGGCTATCGCTTTGGCGTCAATCAGGCGGGCAGCTGGCGCGAAGTCATCAATACCGATCAGCATGACTATCACGGCAGCGACGTACGTAATCATCGTGTTCATACCGATCAGCAGGAAAGCCACGGTCGTCCCCAGTCACTGAGCCTGAACTTACCGCCGCTGGCGACGGTATGGTTGGTGCGGGAGGGAGAATGATCGTGCGTGCCGGACATCCCCACCCGCTGGGTGCCAGCTATGACGGGAAGGGCGTAAACTTTACGCTGTTCTCCCATCATGCTGAGCGCGTTGAACTCTGCCTGTTCGACGAGAACGGGCTTGAGCAGCGCGTTGAACTCCCTGCGCGTAGCGGCGATATCTGGCACGGTTATCTTCCGGGCGTCCAGCCCGGACAGCGCTATGGTTACCGGGTTTATGGCCCCTGGGCACCGCAGGCGGGGCATGTTTTCAATCCCGCCAGGCTGCTGGTCGATCCCTGTGCCAAAGCAGTGCTGGGCGACATCCCCGACGATCCGCGTTTCCACTGTGGCTACACGGAGCCCGACACACGCGATAACGCGGCGCTGGCACCCAAATCTGTCGTGGTGATGGAGGATTTCGACTGGCAGGGAGATCAGGCGCCGCGCACGCCATGGGGCAGCAGCGTGATTTATGAAACCCATGTTCGCGGTTTGACCCAGCTGCATCCCGGTATTCCTGAGGCACTGCGTGGCACTTATGCCGCACTGGCGCATCCTGTGATGATCGATTACCTGCTCCAACTGGGCATTACGGCTATCGAGTTACTGCCTGTGGCCCACTTTGCCAGCGAGCCGCGCCTGTTGCGTCTGGGCTTAACCAACTACTGGGGCTATAACCCTTTTGCCCTCTGGGCGGTCGATCCTCGTTATGCTTCCGGCCAGGATGGGCTGTCTCCGCTGCAGGAGTTTCAGCAGACGGTGAAGCGCCTGCATGCTGCGGGCATCGAAGTGCTCCTGGACGTGGTGTTTAACCATACGGCAGAACTGGATGAGACCGGGCCGACAATATCCTTTCGCGGCATCGACAATGCCAGCTATTACTGGCTCGACGACCAGGGCGGTTATCACAACTGGACTGGCTGCGGTAACACACTCAATCTGAGCCATCCTCAGGTCATGAACTGGATACTGGAGGCGTTGCGCTACTGGGTGCGCGTCTGCCACGTGGATGGCTTTCGCTTTGATCTGGCACCGGTTCTGGGGCGTGAGCCTGACTACCATCGCGACGCCGCGCTGTTCGAGGCCATACGCGGCTGCCCGATCCTCTCAACGGTCAAACTGATTGCCGAGCCCTGGGATATTGGCCCCAATGGTTATCAGGTAGGGAATTTCCCCGCACAGTTTGCTGAGTGGAACGATCAGTTTCGTGACACGGCCCGCCGGACGTGGCTGCATGGGGATGTGACGATGGGGGATTTTGTCCGCCGGTTTGCCGCCTCAAGCGACCTTTTTCAGCACAATGGCCGCAAGCCCCATGCCAGCCTGAATATGATCACCGCGCATGATGGTTTCACGCTGCGCGATCTGGTGAGCTTCAGTCAAAAACATAATGAAGCCAACGGCGAACAAAACCGTGACGGACACGGTAACAATTACAGCCATAACCATGGTACAGAAGGATTGGTGGTCAGTGCGGATGTGGCCCAGCGCCGCAGGCGCAGCACGGAAGCGCTGCTGACGACGTTGTTGCTTGCTCAGGGCACACCGATGCTGCTGGCCGGGGACGAGCGTGGTCAAACCCAGCACGGCAACAATAATGCTTACTGCCAGGACAACCCACTGACCTGGCTCAAGTGGGACGATGAAGAAAAAGGCCTTGTCGACTTTACCGCATCGCTGATTCACCTGCGTAAGCGCATTCCGGCACTCACTGCGGATAGCTGGTGGCAGAACGAGGACGGCAATGTCGAGTGGCTGGATGACCAGGGTAAACCTGTGGATGAAGGCGGCTGGAAGCAGGGCATGCGCAGGTTGCAAATTCTGCTCTCTGGTTGCTGGTTAATAACAATAAATGCGACAGATACGCAATGTGATATCGCCTTACCAGACGGAGAATGGCACGTCCTTCCTCCTTTTACCGGGGAATGTAACCCCATCCGATTAACTGTCTGGCATGGTCCCGCACACGCTGTGTGTGTGTTCCAAAAGCAATGATAAGGAGTCAGACATGGTTAAATTAGAAAGAGCAGAACATCTTATGCTGGCGCGCCAGCTCCCTACACAAACCATCGCCCTTGTACTCGCTGGAGGACGCGGGACGCGCCTGGTGGATCTGACCGCCAAACGCGCCAAGCCCGCCGTTCATTTTGGCGGCAAATTCCGCATTATCGATTTTGCGCTCTCCAACTGTGTTAACTCCGGCATTCGCCGTATCGGCGTCATTACGCAGTATCAATCTCATACGTTAACCCAACATATTCAGCGTGGTTGGTCTATCTTCAACGAAGAGATGAATGAATTTGTTGATCTGCTTCCGGCTCAGCAGCGGTTTTCCACTGAGCACTGGTATCGCGGCACAGCGGATGCGGTGACCCAGAACCTCGACGTTATCCGGCGTTACAACGCGCAGTATGTGGTTATCCTGGCAGGCGATCACATCTACAAAATGGATTACTCCAGAATGCTGCTGGATCACGTGCTGAACGATGCCCGCTGCACGATCGCGTGTCTGCCGGTGCCCGTCGCAGAGGCGACCGCGTTTGGTGTGATGGCGGTTGACGAAAACAATAAAGTAATCGATTTCGTGGAGAAGCCGCCGAAGCCGCCAACCATGCCGGGCGATGACACAAAATCGCTGGCCAGCATGGGGATTTACGTTTTCGACGCCGAGTATCTCTATGGTTTGCTGGAGGACGATCTGCATCAGGCCGGTTCAAGCCACGATTTCGGCAAAGATATTTTGCCGAAGGTCGTAGAAAGTGGTGAGGGCTACGCCCATTCATTTGCGATCTCTTGTGTGCAAAACGATCACGAGGCTCCGCCTTACTGGCGGGATGTCGGTACGCTGGAGGCTTACTGGCGTGCGAACCTCGATTTGGCCTCGGTCACACCGGAACTGGATATGTACGACAGCAGCTGGCCGATTCGTACCCATATGGAACCCTTACCCCCGGCGAAGTTTGTCCAGGACCGTTCCGGTAGCCATGGTATGACAATGAATTCCCTGGTCTCTGGCGGCTGCATTATTTCGGGCTCGGTGGTCGTGAATTCGGTTATGTTTTCCCGCGTGCGGGTGAACTCATTTTGCAACATTGATTCAACGGTACTGCTGCCTGATGTGGTGGTTGGCCGATCCTGTCGTCTGCGCCGCTGCGTCATTGACCGCGCCTGTGTGTTGCCAGAAGGGATGGTGATTGGTGAAAACCCTGATGAAGACAGCCGCCGCTTTTTCCGTTCAGAAGAAGGCATTGTACTGGTAACCCGCGCCATGCTGGCCAAACTCAGTAGTGCGGGACAATAAACGACAAGCGGCACACAACCCATCGGCACGAGGATCGTGCCTGGTAACTTAATGAGGTCGAGGATGCAGGTTTTACATGTCTGTTCAGAACTTTTCCCGCTGTTGAAAACGGGCGGGCTGGCTGATGTAGTCGGGGCATTACCTCAGGCACAAATTGCGGGTGGAACAGATACGCGAGTGTTACTTCCCGCGTTTCCTGCATTACGTAAAGGAATACCGGATACGCAGTTGGTGGCGGAGTTGCAGACGTTTGCCGGGCCCGTTCGCTTACTGTTTGGGCAGTTTGATGGGGTAGGCATTTACCTTATTGATGCCCCTGATCTCTATGATCGTCCGGGTAGTCCTTATCATGATGAATCGCAGTTTGCCTACGTCGACAACTATTTACGCTTTGCTTTACTGGGGTGGATGGGCTGTGAGTTAGGCTGCGGTCTGGACAGCTACTGGCGGCCCGATATCGTCCACGCACACGACTGGCATGCAGGGCTGACCTGTGCCTATCTTGAAGCGCGTGGACGGCCTGCAAAATCCGTTTTCACCGTGCATAACCTGGCCTATCAGGGACTGTTTTCCGCGCATCATCTGGATCAGATTCAGCTGCCACAATCCTTTTTTAATATGTACGGCCTGGAGTTTTTTGGACAGATCTCGTATCTGAAAGCGGGCCTGTTTTACGCAGATCATGTGACGGCCGTAAGCCCAACCTATGCGCATGAAATCACCACGCCCGAATACGGTTACGGCATGGAAACCCTGCTGGCCCAACGGATGCGCGAAGGGCGTTTAAGCGGTGTGTTAAATGGTGTCGATCCGGCAATCTGGGATCCCTCCCATGATCTGCTGCTGAGCTCACGCTATAACCGCGATACGCTGGAAGCCAAAGCGGAAAACAAGCGTCAGCTGCAGGTGGCAATGGGACTGAAGGTGGACGACAAAGCCCCCGTCTTTGCCGTGATCAGCCGCCTGACCCGACAGAAAGGGCTGGATCTGGTACTGGAAGCGCTGCCCGGTTTGCTGGCTCAGGGCGGACAACTGGTGCTGTTAGGGCAAGGTGATGCCGAACTGCAACAGGGTTTTCTGGCCGCTGCGGCGGAACATCCTGGCAGTGTTGGCGTACAGATTGGCTACCACGAAGCGTTTTCGCATCGCATTGTTGGCGGCGCGGATGTCATCATGGTGCCAAGCCGCTTCGAGCCTTGTGGTCTGACACAGCTCTACGGACTGAAATATGGCACCCTGCCATTAGTGCGTCGCACGGGCGGCCTGGCCGATACGGTAAACGACAGTTCGCTGGAAAACCTTGCGGATGGTATTGCCAGTGGATTCAGTTTTGAAGACAGTAATGCCTGGTCTTTATTAAGGGCCATTCGTCGCGCGTTTGTGTTGTGGTCTCGCCCTTCACTGTGGCGTTATGTGCAGCGTCAGGCGATGGGGATGGATTTTAGCTGGCAGGTCGCCGCTCAAGCCTACCGCGATCTTTATCAACGTTTGTTGTAACGGATTGGGAAACTGAAAATGAATACACCATTCACTTACGCTTCACCTACGTTGACGGTTGATGCTTTAAAGCACTCAATTGCATACAAACTGATGTTCACCATTGGTAAAGACCCTTCCATTGCGAATAAACACGAATGGCTGAACGCCGCACTGCTGGCCGTGCGCGATCGTATGGTTGAGCGCTGGCTGCGCTCTAACCGCGCGCAACTTTCTCAGGATGTGCGGCAGGTTTATTACCTGTCGATGGAATTTCTGATGGGGCGCACGTTGGGCAATGCTCTGCTGGCGATGGGGATCTACGACGATCTCAATCTGGCGCTCGACGAAATGGGCCTCGATCTGGCCGAGTTGATGGAAGAAGAGAACGATCCCGGTCTGGGTAACGGTGGCCTGGGTCGCCTCGCGGCCTGCTTCCTGGACTCGCTGGCAACGCTCGGTATGCCGGGCCGCGGCTACGGCATTCGCTACGATTACGGCATGTTCAAACAGAATATTGTGGATGGCGAGCAGAAAGAGTCACCGGATTACTGGCTTGAATACGGCAACCCGTGGGAGTTCCAGCGTTTCAACACCCGTTATAAAGTTCGCTTCGGTGGCCGTGTTCAGCACGAAGGGGCCAAGGTTCGCTGGCTGGAAACCGAAGAGATTCTGGCTATGGCCTACGATCAAATCATCCCCGGCTACGATACGGATTCTACTAACACGTTACGTTTGTGGGGCGCGCAGGCCAGTAACGAAATCAACCTGGGTAAATTCAATCAGGGTGACTATTTTGCGGCTGTGGAAGACAAGAACCACTCAGAAAACGTGTCCCGCGTGCTTTACCCCGACGACTCAACCTATTCCGGTCGGGAACTGCGTTTGCGCCAGGAATATTTCCTCGTGTCGGCTACCGTGCAGGACATTCTGAATCGTCACTGGACGATGCACCGGACCTGGGGCAACCTGGCGGACAAAATTGCCATTCACCTCAATGACACCCATCCGGTGCTGGCGATTCCCGAGCTGATGCGGTTGTTGATTGATGAGCATAAATTTACCTGGGATGATGCGTTCGATGTGTGCTGCCAGGTGTTTTCGTATACCAACCACACCTTGATGAGCGAAGCGCTGGAAACCTGGCCGGTAGATATGATTGGCAAGATCCTGCCGCGCCACCTCAGCATCATTTTTGAAATCAACGACTTTTTCCTTAAAACGATTCAGGAATATTATCCTGACGACTGGGATCTGCTGTCGCGCATTTCTATCATTGATGAGAACGACGGGCGCCGGGTGCGCATGGCCTGGCTGGCCGTGGTCGTCAGTCACAAGGTCAATGGCGTTTCAGAGCTGCACTCGAACCTGATGGTTCAGTCCCTGTTTGCCGATTTCTCCCGCCTGTTCCCCGGCCGTTTCTGCAACAAAACCAATGGCGTTACGCCGCGCCGCTGGCTGGCGCTGGCAAACCCACCTCTGTCTGAATTACTGGATGAGCAGATTGGTCGTAACTGGCGGACAGATTTAAGCCAGCTCAGCGAGCTGAAAGCCTGTATCGATTACCCGGCCTTTATTGAGAAAGTGGCGGATGCCAAGCTGGAAAACAAAAAACGGCTCGCCGTCTGGGTAGCGAAAAACCTCGATGTGGTGATCGATCCTAACGCGTTGTTCGACGTTCAGATCAAGCGTATTCATGAGTATAAGCGCCAGTTACTTAACGTCCTGCACGTGATTACCCGTTACAACCGCATCAAGGCCGATCCCGATGCCGAGTGGGTGCCGCGCGTGAATATTTTTGCGGGTAAAGCGGCTTCGGCGTACTACGTTGCCAAGCACATTATCCATTTGATTAACGATGTGGCGAAGGTGATTAACAATGATCCTCAGGTTAAAAATAAGCTGAAGGTCGTCTTTATCCCTAACTACAGCGTGAGTCTGGCGCAGATTATTATTCCGGCAGCCGATCTCTCTGAGCAAATCTCGACGGCAGGTACCGAAGCCTCGGGCACCAGTAACATGAAATTTGCCCTCAACGGTGCGCTGACCATTGGCACGCTGGACGGTGCCAACGTCGAAATGCTGGAGCATGTGGGCAAAGAAAACTTCTTTATTTTTGGTAATACCACTCCGCAGGTCGAAGCCTTGCGTCAGGCAGGCTACAACCCGCGTAAGTACTATGAAGAAGATGCTGAACTGCACCAGGTGCTGACCCAGCTCGCCTCGGGCGTCTTTAGCCCGCAGGATCCGGGCCGCTACCGTAACCTGTTCGATTTGCTGGTGAACTTTGGCGATCACTACCAGTTGCTGGCGGATTACCGCAGTTATGTGGATACGCAGGATAAGGTCGATGAACTGTATCGTCAGCCAGACGAATGGCAGCGCCGCGCCGCCATGAACATCGCCGGCATGGGCTATTTCTCGTCTGACCGCACGATTCAGGAGTATGCGGATGAGATCTGGAATATTTCGCCGGTGAGGTTGTAGCCTGGCGATAAAGTTGAGATTGAGGGGGGCTGGTGACAGCCCCTTTTTTATTGGGGCGTTGTTCGTGGGGTGAGGGTTTACGGTTGTGCGCCGGGAATATTTTGCCCGCGGGGCGGGGGAGATTACGGTTGTGTGTCGGGAATATTTTGCCCGCGGGGCGGGGGAGATTACGGTCGTACACCGGGAGTTTTCCGCCCGCCAGGCGATGGCAGTTTCAGCCTGTCCGTGCAGGCGGCCGGGTTAAGGGGCTTGCGCCAGCCCCTTAACAATCCCGGCGGCCGGCAGCCGTCGCTGTTCCTTCGTCTCTCACTCCGGCCTGACGGACCGTCCGGATGCGCCGTCCCTGGCGCAGCCGTCCTCTGCGCGGCATCCTGCCGCTCCGTCCTGGCCTCCGTTCCCTCCTCAGCGCGCCGGATGCCGGCAGGAAACCCCTGCCTGTGGGATCGTGTTACTGATGTGGTGTGGTGTTGTCTGAGGATTTGTCTGTTTGGCCGCGGGGCGGGGGATATTACGGTCCTGCACCGGGAATTTTCCGCCCGCCAGGCGACAGGGAGTTTCAGCCTGTCCGTGCAGGCGGCCGGGTTAAGGGGCTCGCGCCAGCCCCTTAACAATCCCGGCGGCCGTCAGCCGTCGCTGTTCCTTCGTCTCTCACTGCGGCCTCACGGACCGTCCGGATGCGCCCTCCCTAGCGCAGCCGTCCTCTGCGCGGCATCCCTGCCGCGCCGTCCTGGCCTCCGTTCCCTCCTCAGCGCGCCGGATGCCGGCAGAAAAACCCCCGCCTGTCAGTCCTGGTTTCTTTTAAAAGCGGGTGTTGTCTGTAGTGAATGTGTGCAGTGGGATTCAAAAAAGTTTTTATAAACAGGCATTGATTCAAAACCAGCAGACTGTAGGACTTTCCGGTCACCTACAGCGACACCGGAAGTGGCTTTAACACAGAGATAGTGAAGCGGGGGGTTGGGGCGGCCTTCCCACCCGCTGAGCGGATGAGGGATTTCCGGATGAGCCGACAGGACGTCGGCGAGAGCCGGGCCGCGCCACGGATGGCGCGTCCTGGCGGTCCGCAGAAATCCTGAAGGAGCGAAGGCACCGCAAAGCGGCGGGTGGGCAGGACGGGAGCCCGGGGTCAAGGGGCCGCGGCGGCTGGCGGCCCCTTGTCGGTCGCCCGCACCGGGCTGGCTGAAACTCCAGGCCGTCTGGCGAGCGAAACCCTCTCAGCGCTTCATAAGCTGTCAGCGACTCAAACCTTCTCAGTGCCTGAAAAGACTTCTCGCACAAGCATCAATTATCGGTATCCAAAGCAATAAAAACGCCTGAGCAGGCGCAAATCTCAAAGCGGGGGAGTTGGGCGGCCTTCCCACCCGCTGAGCGGATGAGGGATTTCAGGATGAGCTCACATGACGTCCTGGCGGTAATCTGAACGAGCGAAAGGACCGCGCAGGCAAAAAAAACGGCACAACAGGCCGTAACCTGTTGTGCCGCACGCTCAGCGCTCACGCGCTGTTACGAGGCCAGCGACAGCGTCGGCTTGGCCTTCTCCGCCAGCCACTCAGCGATACGGGCCTGCTGGGCTTCGTTGAGCCACATACCTTGCTTGGTGCGGCGCCAGATAGCGTCGTCGACTTCACGCACCCATTCATGCTGAACAAGGTAACGCAGTTCGGCCTCATAAAACTCGTGGCCAAAGTTCTCACCCAGATCTTCCAGCGACGTTGCATCGTTGAGCAGCAGTTCCGTGTTGCTGCCGTAAGTGCGGGAATAGTGGCGCGCCATGTTTTCAGTAATAAACGGATAACGGCGGCGCAGGCTGGCAGCGTAGTCATCACTGGTGCCAGAGATATTACCGCCGGGCAATACGCAGTTCTTCGTCCAGGCCGGGCCAGCCTTGGGATAATACTTCGCCAGTTTCTCCATCGCATGCTCAGCCAGCTTGCGATAGGTCGTTAATTTACCGCCAAAGACCGACAGTAATGGCGTTTTACCGTTTTCATCACGGACGTCCAGCGTGTAGTCACGGGTGATGGCCTGCGGCGAATCCGATTCATCATCACACAGCGGGCGCACACCGGAATAGGTCCAGACGATATCGTCTGGCGTTAACTGCTTTTTAAAGTGGCCGTTGTACACTTTCAGGATGTAGTCGATTTCGTTGTCGTCAATAGCGACATTTTTCGGATCGCCTTTATATTCCACGTCGGTTGTGCCGATGATGGAAAACTCGTCCATCCACGGAATGACAAACACAATGCGGTTATCTTCGTTTTGCAGGATATAAGCCTGCTTCTCATTGTGAACGCGTGGCACCACGATATGGCTGCCTTTGATCAGGCGGATACCGTAGGGCGACTTCAGCGCCAGCCCGTCGTCAAAGAACTGCTTAACCCAGGGGCCGGCTGCGTTGACCAGACCTTTAGCCTGCCAGGACAAGGTTTTGCCGCTGTCAATGTCTTCTGCTTCGACCATCCACAGGCCATTTTCACGCCACGCGCGGGTAACGCGGGTACGGGTGCGCACTTCACCGCCATGCTTAACCACTTCCTGCGCATTGAGGACGACCATACGGGCATCATCGACCCAGCAGTCGGAATACTCGAAACCACGTTTAATTTCAGGCTTCAGCGCCGAATCCGGCCCAAAGGTCAGGCTTTTACTGCCCGGCAGGCTGGTGCGTTTGCCCAGGTGGTCATACATGAACAGACCGGTGCGAATCATCCAGGCCGGGCGCAGATGCGGACGGTGCGGCAGGCGGAAACGCATCGGGAACGCGATATGCGGTGCCATTTTTAGCAGCACTTCGCGCTCAGCCAGCGCTTCACTTACCAGACGAAACTCATAATGTTCAAGGTAGCGCAGGCCACCATGAATCAGTTTTGAACTGGCGGAAGAGGTCGCGCAAGCCAGGTCCCGCGCCTCTAGCATTAACACCGACAGTCCGCGTCCTGCAGCGTCTGCTGCGATGCCAGCACCGTTGATGCCGCCGCCGATAACGATCAGGTCTTTGGTTTCCACGTTGTCTCCTCCGATGTTCGGAATAGTTCACTTATGTTCGTTTTCGAGCATAATCATAATCGCAAACCAACATTGATGCCAGTATTTAACCGCTTAAAAACAATTTTGCGTGATATGGATAACATTATGTGTGCGGAAAGGTGAGTAGCCACAATTATTGTCAGGTTATTGCCGAGGATTATCGGGTTACACTAGCTGTCATTTTGATGATGAAACATGATGAGAGACACCATGGAAACCTACCAATGTATCGATGTTCACCAGGCGCAGGCGCATCTTGAGCAGGGCGCAGTGCTGGTGGATATTCGCGATGCGCAAAGTTTTGCACTCGGCCATGCCCGCGGCGCCTTGCATTTGTCGAACAGCAACCTCAATGATTTCATCAGCACCACTGACATGAGCCTGCCTGTACTGGTGATGTGCTATCACGGCAACAGCAGTAAGGGCGCGGCGGACTATCTGCATGGTCAGGGATTTGCCACGGCTTACAGTATAGATGGCGGATTTGACGCCTGGCGCGCCGCCTTTCCTCAACAGGTTGCCAGCGGCGCTGAATAAATAAGCGGGCGTAACACGGAGAGTGAGTAATGCGCATTACCCAATTTAATCAGCCGCGCATGGCGCAGGCTTTTGTTGACTACATGGCGACGCGTGGCGTGAAATTGCGTATTGAGCATGAAAGTCACTATGTCATTGTGCTGGATGATGAAAGTCAGCTTTCAATGGTCGAAAACGAACTTCAGGCGTTCGTGCGCGATCCCAATCATCCGCGCTACCAGGCAGCGAGCTGGCAAAGTGGTAAAACCGACAGCGGCCTGCGCTATGAGCGCAGCAACATCTGGGCAAACATACGTGAGCGGGCCGGACCATTGACGACCGTCGTGATGCTGGCCTGTATCGCCGTCTTTATTCTGATGCAGGTGCTGGGCGATCGCACCGTAATGTACTGGTTAGCCTGGCCCGATGCCGATCAGCACTTTGAGGTCTGGCGCTGGTTTAGTCATGCGTTGCTGCATTTTTCGCTGCTGCATATCCTGTTTAACCTGATGTGGTGGTGGTATCTCGGCGGAGCGGTAGAAAAACGGTTAGGCAGCGGCAAACTTTTTGTCATTTTACTGATCTCCGCCCTGCTCAGTGGCTGGCTGCAGGCAAAGTTCAGCGGCATCTGGTTTGGTGGTCTGTCCGGCGTGGTCTATGCATTAATGGGATATTGCTGGCTGCGTGGCGAACGCGATCCTGAGAGTGGTATCTGTCTGGAGCGCGGGTTAATCGGATTTGCCCTCGTCTGGCTGGTGGTCGGCTGGTTTGGGGCCTTTGGTCTGGCCATCGCCAATGCCGCGCACGTGGGTGGGCTACTGGTTGGCCTGGCGATGGCATTTGTTGATACGCGCAAGAAAAAACGCTAGTCACAACGAAGAAGAATAAGCCCGAAACAGGAGAGGAATGTGAAGCAGACGCAACGTCATGACGCCATTATTGATCTGGTTCGGCGTCAGGGATATGTCAGTACTGAGGAGCTGGTCGACCATTTTGAAGTCAGCCCACAAACGATTCGTCGTGATTTAAACGACCTTGCCGATCAAAATAAAATTCAACGGCACCACGGTGGGGCGGCTTTGCCCTCCAGCTCGGAGAACACCGCCTGGCAGGACCGTAAAATGATGTGGTCGGCCGAAAAAGCGCGCATTGCCCAGCGCGTTGCCAGCCAGATTCCCGACGGCGCAACGCTGTTTATTGATATCGGCACTACGCCGGAAGCGGTGGCGCATGCGCTGCTGGGCCACAGCGATCTGCGCGTGGTGACGAACAACCTGAACGTAGCCATGCTGTTGATGGGCAAACCGGACTTCAGAGTCATTATTGCGGGTGGCGAAGTACGTACCCGTGACGGCGCGGTCATGGGCGAAGCGACGCTGGACTTTATTTCACAGTTTCGCCTTGATTACGGCATCCTCGGGATTAGCGGCATTGATATGGACGGATCACTGCTGGAGTTCGACTACCACGAGGTGCGCACCAAGCGCGCCATCATCGAGAACTCACGCTGTGTCATGCTGGTTGTGGATCACTCGAAATTTGGACGTAATGCCATGGTCAACCTGGGCAATATGAGCCAGCTTGATTATCTTTATACCGATAAAATGCCGCCCGCCAGCGTCATGAAGGTGATTGAACAGCACGACGTTCACCTCGAACTTTGCTAATTCCTGCCCGCCAGTGAGTAAACTGGCGTTTTTTACCTCAGTCTGTCGCTTTTTCCCGCACTCACGTATTTAATTAAAACGGTCGCTGGCCATGTTGCCGGCCCATGCGCATGCCATGTTTACCTTACCCATATGGATACAAAGGGAGTGATATGCCACAGCAGAAATTCAATAAATCCCGCTTTCAGGCTGCATTAACCCGCCAATGGCAACATCTTGGCTACACCTCCGCCAGGCAAATGACGCCGCATCAGTGGTGGCAGGCACTCAGTGCCGCAATGAATGATGTGATCAGTGTGCAGCCCACCGCCCGATCCCTCTCGCCACAACGTCATGTGAACTATCTGTCGATGGAATTTCTGCTGGGACGTCTTACGGGCAATAACCTGCTTAATCTGGGCTGGTTTGATGAGGTAAAAGCCCTGCTGGCTGAACATCAGGTTGAGCTGAGCGAACTGCTGGAAGAAGAGGTCGATCCAGCCTTAGGTAACGGCGGCCTGGGAAGGCTGGCGGCCTGTTACATGGACGCCATGGCGACGGCAGGCCAGCCTGCAACCGGACATGGGCTGAATTATCAATATGGCCTGTTCCGCCAGCGCTTCGCAGAGGGCAAACAGGTTGAAGAACCGGATGACTGGGAGCGCGACACCTATCCCTGGTTTCGCCATAACGCAGCGCTGGATGTGCGTGTCGGGCTGGGTGGAAAAGTGATCAAGCGCGATGAAGGTCGCCTGGAATGGGTACCTGCCCTTTATCTTCGCGGGGAAGCCTGGGATCTGCCGATTACGGGATACCGTAACGGGGTGACGCTGCCGTTACGGCTGTGGAAAGCCACCAGCGAACATCCTTTTGACCTGACGCTGTTTAACGATGGTAAGTTTTTACAGGCTGAACAGCAGGGGATTGATGCCGCCAGCCTGACCAAAGTGCTTTATCCCAACGATAATCACCCACAGGGAAAACGCCTGCGCCTGATGCAGCAATATTTTCAGTGTGCCTGCGCAGTGGCGGATATTTTGCGACGTCATCATCAGGCAGGGCGCAGTATCCATGCCCTGCCAGATCATGAAGTGATCCAGCTAAACGATACGCATCCCACTATCGCTATACCGGAAATGCTGCGTGTATTGCTGGATGCGCATCAGCTGAGTTGGGATGAGGCCTGGCATATCACCAGCCGCGTGTTTGCCTATACCAATCACACCTTAATGCCTGAAGCGCTGGAACGCTGGGATGAAAAGCTGATGCGCAGTGTGCTGCCGCGTCATATGGTCATTATCAAAGAGATCAATCGCCGCCTGAAACAGCAGGTTAAACAGCGCTGGCCAGGTGATAAAGCGATATGGAAGAAGCTGGCAGTGGTGGCCGATGGTCAGGTGCGCATGGCAAACCTGTGCGTGGTGAGCGGTTTTGCAGTGAATGGCGTGGCGGCCCTGCATTCCGGCCTGGTCGTGACCGATCTTTTCCCCGAGTACCATCAGCTTTGGCCGCAAAAATTCCACAATGTCACGAACGGCATCACGCCGCGCCGCTGGATTAAGCAGTGTAATCCCGCACTGTCGAGCCTGATTGACGATACGCTTCAATGCGAATGGGTCAGTAATCTGACGGCCCTACAGGGCCTGGAGCCCTGTGCGGATGATCCTGCCTTCCGTGAGCGCTTCCGTGCGGTTAAGCGCCATAACAAAGCGCGTCTGGCTACCTACATTGCGCAGCGCACCGGCATCCTTGTTAATCCAGAAGCGATCTTTGATGTGCAGATCAAGCGACTGCATGAGTATAAGCGTCAGCATTTAGGCCTGTTGCATATTCTGCACTGCTATAAACGCGTTCGCGATAATCCCGATGATGCCAGCATGATTCCCCGCGTGTTTCTCTTTGGTGCCAAAGCCGCACCGGGTTATTACCTGGCAAAAAACATTATCTATGCCATCAACAAGGTGGCAGACGTGGTGAATAACGACCCGCTTGTTGGCGACAAACTCAAAGTCGTCTTTATGCCGGATTACCGCATTACGGCAGCCGAATACCTGATCCCTGCTACCGATCTGTCGGAGCAGATCTCCACAGCGGGCTACGAAGCCTCAGGCACAGGCAACATGAAGCTGGCATTAAATGGCGCACTCACTATTGGCACGCTGGATGGGGCGAATGTAGAAATCGCCGAACAGGTCGGCGAAGAGAACATCTTTATTTTCGGCCATACCGTGGATGAGGTTAAGGCGCTTAAAGCGGCAGGTTACAAGCCGCAAAAGATCCGCAAGCATAACAAAGAGCTGGATGAATTACTGACGTCTCTGAAAAAAGGGAAGTTCAGTAATGGCGATAAGCATGCATTCGACCTAATGTTGGAGAGTCTGACAAAAAATGGCGATCCCTGGCTGGTGCTGGCGGATTATCAGGCTTACGTCGATGCGCAAAAACGCGTTGAGGCGTTATGGCGCGATCAGGAAGCCTGGACGCGCGCCGCCATTCTCAATACGGCACGAGCCGGGTTTTTTAGTTCGGATCGTTCGATTCGGGACTACCAACAGCGCATCTGGCAGGCGCAACGCTAAGGAATTGCGATGACATCCTCTTCACTTGATAAAGCCGCACTGGCGGCAGGAATAGCGCTGACGTACTTCAATGCGAACGGTGAACCGGAAGCGATCAGCGATGAGACAAAGCGTGCCTTGCTTGCCGTGATGGAAAATCCGCAGAAAGCCAGCAAATCACCGCTGCCGCCTGTTGTGGTCTTCAGCGGTAATCGCCAACGCGTGCTGGCGCCACAGATTGACGGTCGCATAAGCTGGCAGTTGCAGACAGAGAAAGGCAAAACTTTTAGCGGAACACTCGAAGGTGGTGCACCCTTTACGCTGCCTTCTCCTCTGGGACAGGGTTATCACCAGCTTACCTTGAGCAAGGGCAAGCGTACGTGGCAGACGAGAGTGATCGTCGCGCCGCGCCGCTGTTATCTCCCCCCGGCCTTGCGTGCCGGAGAGAAACGCTGGGGCGCGCTGGTTCAGCTTTATACCGTGCGTTCAGCAACAAACTGGGGCATTGGTGATTTTGGCGATCTGGAATATTTGCTGGAGCAGCTTGCCGCGCGCGGTGGTGATTTTGTCGGCCTGAATCCCCTGCACGCGCTCTATCCGGCCAGCCCCGCTTTTGCCAGCCCTTACAGTCCGTCGTCCCGTCGCTGGTTAAACATCATCTATATTGATGTGGCACAGGTAGAGGATTTCCAGCAGAGCCGCGCGGCGCAAAAGTGGTGGAAAAGCGCGAAAACCCAAAAAGCACTCAGCAAGGCCCGGGAAAGTGAGTGGGTGGATTACGATGCAGTGATGGCGCTGAAGCTGACGGCGTTGCGCCATAGCTGGACTCAGTTCCAGGCCCGGCGTGCGGAAGATGAGCAGAAACAACGCTTTGCCGAATTTATCCAGCAAGGGGGCGACAGTTTGCGCTATCAGGCCGTTTATGACGGTCTGCAGGCAGACATGCAGCGTGAAGGCTCCGCGCTGACAGGCTGGCCTGCCTGGTCCGAAAGCTGGCGTGACTGCCGCTCCGCGGAGGTGCAGAACTGGTGCGAACAGCACGGCGAGGAGATTGCTTTCTGGCAGTGGTTGCAGTGGCTGGCGCAGCAGCAGTTTTCGCAGTGCTGGGCGCGCAGTCAGGCGCTGGGTATGAGTGTCGGCCTGTACCGCGATCTGGCTGTCGGCGTAGCAGAAGGCAGCGCTGAAACCTGGCACGATCCAGAGCTCTACCGGCTGAAAGCGTCCATCGGCGCGCCGCCCGATCGGCTTGGTCCGCTGGGCCAAAACTGGGGGCTGCCGCCGATGGATCCCCATGTTCTGCAGGCCAGAGGTTATCAGCCCTTTATCGACATCCTGCGTGCGAATATGCGTGACTGCGGCGCGCTACGTATCGACCACGTAATGGCGCTTCTGCGCCTCTGGTGGGTACCGGCGGGTGAAACGGCGGATAAAGGGGCATATGTGGCTTATCCGGTTCACGATCTGTTAGGTATTCTGGCGCTGGAAAGCCACCGACAGGGCTGTATGGTGATCGGTGAGGATTTAGGTACCGTGCCTGAAGAGATCGTCAGTCTGCTGCGCGACAGTGGCGTCTTTTCGTGGAAAGTGTTGTGGTTTGAACAGGGCAGGCAGGGCCAGTATCGCGCGCCCCGGGCCTATCCACGGCAGTCAATCGCCAGCGCCAGCACGCACGATCTGCCCACATTGACAGGGTTCTGGAGTGGCGGCGATTTGCAGCTCGGCGAGGAGCTTGGGCTTTATCCCGATAAAAAAACTGTCCTCAACCTGCAGCAGCAGCGACTGAAGCAAAAGCAGGCGCTGCTCGATGCGCTACATAAAGCGGGCGCGGTGCCGGCACGGAGCGCAAAACAGGCGGCGTCGCTCGCGATGACGCCCGGTCTGAATCAGTCTGTGCACCGCTTTCTGGCGGATACTAACAGTGCACTGCTTGGGTTGCAGCCTGAGGACTGGCTGGGCATGACCACGCCGGTTAACGTGCCGGGCACCGTCGATCAATATCCCAACTGGCGCCGCAAGCTGGTGCAGCCACTGGAAAGCATCTTTGCCGATGATGACGTCAATAAGCTACTGAAAACCGTGACTAAACGGCGAAAGGCGGGATAACGGGAACGCGCGACAGCGGTGCTGTCGCGCGTGAACATCAGTAGAACGAGTGCTCGCCACGCTGGTGCTCAGTAATATCGCGCACGCCTTTCAACTGCGGGAAGGCTGCCAGCAACTCTTTCTCAATGCCATCCTTCAGGGTAACGTCGATCATCGAACAGCCGTTACAGCCGCCACCAAACTGCAGGATAGCAAAACCGTCGTCGGTGATTTCCATCAGCGAAACGCGTCCGCCGTGTCCGGCCAGCTGTGGGTTAATCTGCGCCTGTAAAAGGTACTCAACGCGCTCAACCAGTGGCGCATCGTCAGAAACCTTTCGCATCTTAGCGTTAGGCGCCTTCAGCGTCAGCTGCGAGCCCAGGTTATCGGTGACGAAGTCAATTTCAGCGTCTTCCAGATAGGGCGCGCTCAGTTCATCAACATACGCGGACAGTTTTTCAAACTTAAGTTCAGTATCCGTGGCTTCAACCGCATCGGGTGGGCAGTATGACACGCCGCATTCGGCCGTTGGCGTACCCGGGTTAATCACGAATACGCGAATCTGGGTGCCATCTTCTTGTTTAGACAGCAGTTTTGAAAAATGCTCTTGGGCAGAATCAGTAATTCGGATCATGTCAGTTGCTCAATAGTTGACTAATTTAGTTGGTTATAATACGCCCATCATTCGGGCTCTACAAGGTACGGCACAGGCACCAGATGTGCACGCTGGCTGCGCCTCGCGCCCGGAGCAGCCGGCTGATTTCTTTGACCGTACTGCCGGTGGTGACCACATCATCGATCAGGGCGATATGGCGTCCGGTGACATCGGCTTCAAGATGAAACGCTCCTCGCAAGTTGCGACGACGCTGGCGGGCGCTTAAGTGATGCTGAACGGCACCTGCGCGCCGTCGGTATAACGCCGGACTGAATGCACAGCCCAGCCAGTGAGCCAGGGGTGCGGCCAGCAGGACCGTTTGATTGTAGCCGCGCCACCAGCAGCGTCGTGAATGCAGCGGAACACACATCAGCAGATCGGGACGGCTCGTCCGTTTGCTACGGTACGCATTCAACCAGCTTAACAAAAGCAAACGCGCCAGCATCACCCTTAGTGCGGTCGTCCCGGAGAATTTTAACTGGTTTACCCATGTGCTGAGCGGGGGCTGCCAGGCGCTGACGCAGACTAACGTCTGCCAGGGCGGCGGGTGACGCAGGCAGCGCCCGCAGGTCAGATTGCCAGAAGCGGCAGGCAGACCGCACACCGGGCATAACGGGGGCAGGCGGGGCAACTGGCGCAGACAGACACAGCAAATGCCGTGCCGGGCAAGACGTAGCGGCAACTGGCATAGCCAACACAGGGCGGGCATTGGTAGCATAGTGGCCTCCTTATTAATGAATGATGGAAGCATAACGGATGAGCTCACTTTACTGGCATACCTGCGGCGAAGGAGATAACGATCTTGTGCTGCTGCACGGTTGGGGACTGAATGCGGAAGTGTGGCAAAACATCGTGCCGCGACTCAGCACGCATTTCCGTCTGCACTTAGTGGATTTACCCGGTTATGGCCGCAGCCAGGGATTCCCGGCAATGTCGCTGGAAGCGATGGCACAGGTGCTTGAGCCGCATCTGCCCTCGCGCGCCACTGTACTGGGCTGGTCTCTGGGCGGGCTGGTTGCCACGCAGCTGGCGTTGAGCGTCCCCGAACGATTACGTGCCCTGATTACCGTCGCCTCGTCACCTTGCTTTACCGCCCGCGATAACTGGCCTGGGATTGCCCCTTTAACCTTACATAACTTTCAGCAGCAGCTGAGTCAGGACTTTCAGCGTACCGTTGAGCGTTTTCTGGCTCTGCAAACCATGGGCTCGGAAAGCGCCCGCGCCGATGCACGCCAGCTGAAAGACATTGTGCTGTCACAGCAGATGCCCGACGTAGCGGTGCTGAATGGTGGTCTGCAGATTCTGAGTGAATGCGATTTACGTGACAGGCTTGCCACGCTTTCGCTGCCTTTTCTGCGCATCTATGGCGCGCTGGATGGTCTGGTACCCCGTCGCATTGCGCAACAGCTTGACCAACAGTTACCGGCATCGCCTTCTGTTGTGACAGACAAAGCCGCACATGCGCCGTTTATTTCTCATCCTGACGCCTTCTGCCAGCATATTATTTCATTTATCAGCGGATTAGACAGTTAACCCAGACCGTAACTGGCAAATTTCTGTGTAGCAGCAATACTTGATGAGTGAGCAAGGCCGCTGCACTTCTATGCGATTAGTCAGGGAGATGACTATGCCGTTCGATATAGCCTTAAGCGATTTGCGGCTGCTTACATCTCAACAATGGATCATGAATGAGGGTAGACAAATGAAGGTTATGAAATGGGTAGTTGCATCAGTGATGATGGGCGCAGTGTCATTTTCTGCACTGGCGGCGAAAGAAGTCACCAAAGAAGAAGTGCAGAAGATGAATCTGACCAAAATTGGTACCGTAAACACCACGGCAGAAACCACCTCGCCAATGGATGCCAAGAAGAAGCTGTCAAAAGCAGCGGATGAGAAGGGCGGCAAGTACTTCCGGGTGATCGCGGGCCGTGAGCACGGTAAGTTCAGTGCAACTGCGGAAGTGTACAAGTAATTAGCGTAGCCACATGAATTGCCAGGCATCCAGCACCACAGGCTGGGTGCCATCCACCTTCTCACCTCTGATCACATCCTGAAAAAGGCGCGCTTCGGGTAACTGCGCTTTAACCTGTCTGCCACTGAGATTAAATACACACAGTAACGCATCGCAGCGGGCGGGCTCATCACGCTTCATTATTAACAGCGCATTGTCACTCTGAAAGAGCTGCATCGGATTATCAGGATGGAAAGCGGCCAGACGGCGACGCTGCTGAATCAGTTTACTCAAATGCGTATAAACCTGATGGCGTAAACCGTTCCTGTTTGCCAGCGCGTCTTCAATCTCCGGCATCGCATATTTTTGCCGGTTGATCGCCCGGTTATGGCCGGCTTCGCGTACGCCCTCATAATCGTTACGTGCACCCAGTATGCTCTGGATATAAATGGCGGGTACGCCCGGAAACGCCAGTAAGATAGCGTGCGCTAACATAAAGCGTTTGAGCCGCGTTTCATCGTCATCGCCTTCACGGTTGAGCGCGTCGAAATAGGTCACGTTGATTTCATAGGGGCTGGTCGTGCCATCAGGATTATTTTTGTACGAGATCAGCGCACCTTCCAGCGCCAGATCGCGCACCAGGGCGGTAATTTCCACTTCAGATAAAATACCGCGTGCCGGATTCAGGCCAATACCATCGTGCGATGCCAGGAAATTGAAAAAAGTGGTATTGCCATTGCCTGTCGTAAGGGTACTGGCCCATTGGCGTAACGCACGCGCCGAGCCGGTGTGGATGGCGTGCAGCACCAGCGGCGGCAGCGAGAACTGGTACACCATCTGGGCTTCATCATAACCCTTGCCGAAATAGCTGATGTTGTCTTTATGCGGCACATTGGTTTCAGTAATGATCACGGTGCCCGGTGCAACCTCGTCGGCGATGGCACGAAACAGTTTGACCAGCAGATGCGTTTTTTCGAGGTGAATGCACGTGGTGCCGGGTGTTTTCCACATATAGCCCACTGCATCCAGCCGTACGTAATCGGCTCCACGTTTCAGGTAGTCGAGCAGGACCTCAACCATGCGCAGCAGCACGTCAGGGCTGGCAAAGTTCAGGTCAATTTGATCGGCGCTGAAGGTGGTCCAGACAAAACGAATGTCACCGTTTGCCAGCGTGAACGGGGTGAGCAAGGGCGACGTCCGTGGCCGCGTTACCGCACTCAGATCGGTAGTGGGCGGCAGGCTTATAAAAAAATCATCCCAGCCCGGATCCTGTGCAAGATAATGCTTAAACCATGCGCTGTGCGCCGACATATGGTTACAGACAAAATCGAACATCAGTCGTGTTTCCTGATGCAGCAGGGCAATGTCATGCCAGTCGCCACATAACGGATTGACCTGATGGTAATCGATGACGGAAAAACCGTCGTCGGACGAATAAGGATAGAACGGCAGAAGGTGCACCAGTGGAAAGGTCGACTGCAAATGCTGCTGATAAAAGCGTGAGAAAGTGTGGAGCGTAGGCGTATTCGGTTCGCGAAACTGATCGGCATAGGTAATCAGTACGACATCCTGTTCGTCCCAGTGCGCTTTACGTGGCAATTTTGTGGTATCGCGAGCGTCTGCAATCAGGACGAGCAGGCGTTCACGTAAAGCCTGTGGAAAGGCATCGGCATAAATCGCATCGAGTAAAGCAGTGATTTTTTCCATTTTAAGGGGCTGCCACAGCGGGTGTCGTTATTATCACGGGCGTCTTTTTAGCGTAGCGTCAGGGTGAGGATTTTCAACTTAATCGCACGCGCAGCCAGCGAAAGGGCGCAACGGCTTGCTGACAGGCAAAGCCTGGCGGAGGGCTAAGAACAGCGTAAAGGGGAAGGGAGGGTGAAGCGTCGCCTCCTTCCGCACCGGGAAAGAGGCGACGTAACCGCCGTTAACTAGCGCTTCTTACCGAAGGCCGCAGCCAGGGCATCACCCATGGCGCTGTTACCTGCTGGCTGACTGGCGGGACGCGCCCGGCCTTTGTTCGCTGCGGGACGTCTTTCCTCACGTGCCGTGCTGCTCTTACCACTGCGGGCATGGCCTTCACCCGGCTGCTCGTCAAGACGCATAGTAAGCGCGATACGTTTACGCTGCAGATCCACTTCCATGACTTTGACTTTGACGATGTCGCCCGCCTTCACGACCTGATGCGGATCGTCCACAAACTTATCGGACAGGGAAGAGATATGGACCAGCCCGTCCTGATGAACGCCAATATCCACGAAAGCACCGAAGTTAGTGACGTTAGTGACCGCACCTTCCAGCACCATGCCCGGCATCAGGTCGTTCAGGGTTTCCACGCCTTCCGCGAACTGCGCGGTTTTAAACTCAGGACGGGGATCGCGGCCGGGTTTTTCCAGCTCTTTCATGATGTCAGTCACGGTCGGCAAGCCGAAACGCGCATCGGTAAAGTCCACAGCGTTCAGATTCCGCAGGCTGGCCGGATTGCCCATCAAATCGGTCAGGGCCTGTTCCGTGGCCGCCAGAATGCGCTCGACGACCGGATAGGCTTCGGGGTGAACCGTAGACGCATCCAGCGGGTTATCGCCGTGATTGATACGCAGGAAGCCTGCGCATTGCTCAAAGGCTTTCGGCCCCAGGCGGCTCACCTTGAGTAACTGCTGACGATTCTGAAAACGCCCGTTTTCGTCACGCCAGCCGACGATATTTTGCGCCATCATGCGCGTCAGACCTGCTACGCGCGTCAGCAGCGGTACGGAAGCGGTGTTCAGATCAACGCCGACGGCATTCACGCAGTCTTCCACGACCGCATCCAGCTTTTTCGCCAGCTGACTCTGGCTGACGTCATGCTGATACTGGCCTACACCGATGGATTTCGGGTCGATTTTCACCAGCTCGGCAAGCGGATCCTGTAAGCGGCGGGCAATGGAAACCGCCCCGCGCAGGGAGACATCCAAATCCGGGAACTCCTGCGCCGCTAACTCTGACGCGGAGTAGACCGATGCGCCCGCTTCGCTGACGATCACTTTTTGCGCCGTGACCTGCGGGAACTGCTTTTGCAGATCAAGGAAGAAACGTTCGGTTTCACGTGAGGCGGTACCGTTTCCGATCGCCACCAGTTCGACCTGGTGCTTCACGCACAGCGCCGCCACGGCCGCCGCCGCTTTCGCGGCCTGGCCAGTATGGGGATAAACGGTATCGGTGGCGACCAGCTTGCCGGTGGCGTCAACGACGGCAACTTTCACGCCGGTACGCAGGCCCGGATCCAGGCCCATAGTGGCACGCATGCCCGCAGGTGCCGCCATCAACAGATCGTGCAGGTTGCGTGCAAAGACGTTGATGGCCTCATCTTCGGCCCGCTCGCGAACCGTGCCCATCAGCTCGGTTTCCAGATGCAGCATCACCTTGATGCGCCAGGTCCAGCTGACCACAGCCTTGCGCCAGCTGTCGGCGGGCGCGTTATTCAGTCTCAGGTTCAGGTGTTCGGCAATCAGGGTTTCGCCATGACTTTCGCGCGGTGGCTCATCAAATTGCGGATCGGCATTCAGTGACAGTTGCAGCACGCCTTCGTTACGTCCGCGCAGCATCGCCAGTGCACGGTGAGACGGTACGGTATGCAGCGGCTCATGGTGGTTGAAATAGTCGCGGAATTTCGCGCCCGCTTCCTCTTTACCTTCCACCACTTTCGATACCAGATGGGCATTCTTCCACAAATAGTGGCGTACTTTAGCCAGCAGCGCGGCATCTTCAGCAAAGCGCTCCATCAGAATATAGCGCGCGCCATCAAGGGCTGCGCGAACATCGGCGACACCGTTATCGGCATTCACATAACCGGCAGCCAGCTGCTCCGGATCGTGCGAGGGATCCTGCCACAATGTCTCGGCCAACGGCTCCAGACCGGCTTCGATGGCGATTTGCCCACGGGTGCGGCGTTTGGGTTTGTAGGGCAGGTAAAGATCTTCGAGTTCTGTTTTGCTGAGCGTTGCATTGATGGCCTGAGCCAGGTCGTCGGTGAGTTTTCCCTGTTCCTCAATGGATTTCAGGATGGCCTGCCTGCGTTCAGCGAGTTCACGCAGGTAGCCGAGGCGGGTTTCCAGCTGGCGGAGTTGCGTATCATCCAGACCGCCCGTCACCTCTTTACGATAACGTGCAATGAATGGCACGGTATTCCCTTCATCCAACAGGCGGACGGCGGCGTCAACTTGCTCGGGGCGCGCCTGGAGCTCACTTGCAATTAGCTGGCTAAGAACATTCATCATCGGACTATTATGCTTTCTGGGTTGAGAAATAGCCGATAGTTATACGGATTGATGGGCGAAAATGCCAGAGAATGGGCCTGCTTTCAGCGATATTCTGAATCAGGCTTCAATATAGCTAATTTCATTAACATACCAGGCGGCCGGCCCGGCTGGCGTCTCAACAATAGCCATATCACCGACCGCTTTTTTTAACAGCGCACGGGCCATCGGCGAGTCAATCGAGATGTAATCCTTACGGCCAAAAATTTCATCGTAGCCCACGATACGAAAGCGTTTCACTTCACCGTCGTCATTCTCGACTTCCACCCAGGCACCAAAAAATACTTTGCCGTCCTGTTGGGGCGAATAATCCACAATACGCAGTTGCTCAAGACTTTTGCTGAGATAGCGGACGCGGCGGTCAATCTCGCGCAAACGCTTCTTATTGTACTGGTAATCGGCATTTTCACTCCGATCGCCCAGGCTGGCAGCCCAGGTCACTTTTTTGGTGACCTCGGGTCGCTCTTCCCGCCACAGATAATCAAGTTCAGCTTTTAAGGTGTTAAAACCTTCACGGGTAATCAGTCGCGTTCTCATGTACTGCAGCCGGTCAAATCAAAAGAGCTTCAGTGTAAAGCAAATCCGGTGTGGCGAAAAAGGGGGCGAGAAAAGGGTTTTTAACAGGCTAAAAACCCTTTTACTGCGCTTCACGCTCAGGGAAGCACAATGAGGCGAGGAGGCTGACTTATTTACCCGCTTTGGTCGACGTCGTGGTTGAGGTGCTGCTGCTGTTACCATCACCGCCGCCACCGCCTGCGGTCGCCAGCGCTACGCCCAACAGCGCGCCAATGGCACCAATACCGATGGCATTGGAGTTGCCCTGAGCGGTTGTGGTGGCCTGTGCACCGGCGGCTTCACCGGCTGCAGGGGCGGCATAACTTTGGCTGATGCTGGACAAGGCCAGTACGCTCAGCAGTAAGATCGTTTTTTTCATGTTTTCCCCGTAAAGCGACAGATTGGCGTTGCTTTAGTCTGGGTGATATCAGGCAGTACGCAAAGTGAGCTTTACTGATTGATTTATTGGACTTTAGCTGCAAGTGGACTCATTAAAAGCGGATCTCATACTAATCCGAGAACGGTCGCGTATTATCCTGTTTTTTTGCGGAAGAATATGCTGTTATCAGAGTCATAAACCGCAGCTTGCCGGAGAAGCGGGCAATAACGGATTCGATTTAAGTCAAATTTTCTGGCAACCCGTTGTTTTTGTTAGCGCGATTATTACTGGTACGGTGTTAAAACCAGTAAATAGCGGAATTTTAGCCAATATTTCAGATTTGCCGTATTCTGTCCCACGGAGGACGAAACGGAACGGCTTCTCCGTCAGCAGAACGTGAATTTAAATATAAGCTGCTGTTTAATATGCTTTGTAACAATTTTGACTAGAATATAAACCATTAAACACTGTCGCTGTGCCACATGTTTTTTTAACAATATTGGCTCAGGCAATCGCGCCTTTGGGAGTTAAAAATGCAAGAAAACTACAAGATCCTGGTCGTCGATGACGATATGCGTTTACGCGCTCTGCTTGAACGCTACCTTACCGAACAAGGCTTTCAGGTGCGCAGTGTCGCCAACGCCGAGCAGATGGATCGTCTGTTAACCCGCGAATCCTTCCATTTGATGGTGCTGGATCTGATGCTGCCTGGCGAAGATGGGCTGTCGATTTGCCGCCGTCTGCGTAGCCAGAGCAACCCCATGCCTATCATCATGGTCACGGCTAAGGGTGAAGAAGTGGACCGTATCGTGGGGCTGGAAATCGGTGCGGACGACTATATTCCCAAGCCATTCAACCCGCGTGAACTGCTGGCGCGCATTCGTGCCGTGCTGCGTCGTCAGGCCAATGAGCTGCCCGGTGCGCCTTCGCAGGAAGAAGCGGTCATCGCGTTTGGTAAGTTCAAGCTCAATCTGGGCACGCGGGAAATGTTCCGTGAAGATGAACCTATGCCGTTAACCAGCGGCGAATTCGCCGTGCTTAAGGCGCTGGTGAGTCACCCACGTGAGCCGCTGTCGCGCGATAAACTGATGAACCTGGCCCGCGGTCGTGAGTACAGTGCTATGGAGCGTTCCATTGACGTTCAGATCTCTCGCCTGCGCCGCATGGTGGAAGAAGATCCGGCTCACCCACGCTACATCCAGACCGTTTGGGGCCTGGGTTACGTCTTTGTGCCGGACGGCAGTAAAGCATGAGGCGGTTGCGCTTCTCGCCACGAAGTTCGTTTGCCCGCACCCTGCTGTTGATCGTTACCTTGCTGTTTGTCAGCCTGGTAACGACCTACCTGGTGGTGCTGAACTTCGCCATTCTTCCCAGCCTGCAACAGTTCAATAAGGTTCTGGCGTATGAAGTCCGTATGCTGATGACGGACCGTTTACAACTGGAAGATGGCACGCAGCTGGAAGTGCCACCCGCGTTTCGCCGAGAAATCTATCGTGAACTGGGTATTTCGCTCTATACCAATGCGGCAGCAGAGGAGAGCGGACTGCGCTGGGCACAGCACTATAAGTTCCTCAGCGATCAGATGGGGCAGCAGCTTGGTGGCCCGACCGATGTGCGCGTCGAGGTTAATAAAAACTCCCCGGTTGTCTGGTTAAAGACCTGGCTGTCGCCCGATATCTGGGTGCGCGTGCCGCTGACTGAAATTCACCAGGGTGATTTCTCGCCGCTGTTCCGCTATACCCTGGCGATAATGTTGCTGGCGATCGGCGGGGCCTGGCTATTTATCCGCATACAAAACCGCCCGTTGGTGGACCTGGAACACGCCGCACTGCAGGTCGGCAAAGGCATTATCCCGCCGCCACTGCGTGAGTATGGCGCGTCAGAAGTGCGCTCGGTCACGCGCGCGTTCAACCAGATGGCGGCAGGCGTTAAACAGCTCGCTGACGACAGAACGTTGCTCATGGCGGGCGTCAGCCACGATTTACGTACGCCGTTAACCCGTATTCGCCTCGCCACAGAGATGATGAACGAGCAGGATGGCTATCTGGCCGAATCGATCAATAAAGATATCGAAGAGTGCAATGCCATCATAGAGCAGTTCATTGACTACCTGCGCACCGGTCAGGAAATGCAGACCGAACTGGCCGACCTGAACAGCGTTTTAGGTGAAGTGGTGGCCGCAGAAAGCGGTTACGAGCGTGAAATCGAAAATGCGGTGATGGCGGAAGAGTTGATGCTGGAGATTAATCCCCTTTCCATTAAACGTGCGCTGGCTAACCTGGTGGTGAACGCAGCACGTTATGGAAATGGCTGGATCAAGGTCAGCAGCGGTCGGGAACTGCATCGCGCCTGGTTCCAGGTTGAAGACGATGGCCCGGGTATTAAACCCGATCAACTGGCCCATTTGTTCCAGCCCTTTGTGCGCGGTGACAGTGCGCGTAGCACCAGCGGTACCGGTCTGGGACTGGCTATCGTGCAGCGTATTATCGATGCACATCAGGGTTCGCTGGAAATTGGCGACAGTGAGCGGGGAGGATTACGCATCCGTGCCTGGCTGCCGTTAGCAGAAACCCCGGAAGCGGTTCAAAACAGCGGCAATCTTTCGCTGAGCTAAAACAACGGCGCGGCGGTTCAGGCCGCGCCGTGGCGATTAGCGCTGTGGACCGGCTTTAACCAACGCGGCACCTGCCGCATTATCGGTATACTTCTCAAAGTTAGTGATAAAACGCTGGGCCAAATCATCCGCCGCAGCGTGCCACTTCGCTTCACTTTCCCAGCTACGACGTGGATCCAGGGTGTCTTCATCCAGATCGCCCAAGGTTTTAGGGACCTGAAGGTTGAATACCGGCAGCGTTTCCGTTGGCGCATCATCCAGTTCACCGGCCAGAATCGCGTTGATAATGGCGCGGGTATTTTTCAGCGAAATGCGTTTTCCACTGCCGTTCCAGCCGGTGTTAACCAGATAAGCCTGCGCACCGGCCGCTTCCATGCGCTTCACCAGCACTTCTGCATACTGCGTGGGGTGCAGTGTCAGGAAGGCGGCACCAAAGCAGGCTGAGAATGTTGGCGTGGGGGCGGTCACACCGCGTTCCGTGCCGGCAAGCTTGGCGGTGAATCCCGACAGGAAATGGTACTGCGTCTGCTCTGGCGTTAAACGGGAGACCGGAGGCAGTACGCCAAAGGCATCGGCGGTCAGGAAAATCACCTTCTTCGCATGACCTGCTTTGGAAACCGGCTGCACGATATTATCGATGTGATGAATCGGATAGGAGACGCGGGTGTTTTCGGTTTTGCTGTCATCCGCAAAATCGATACTGCCGTCTTCACGCACCACAACGTTTTCCAGCAGCGCATTGCGGCGAATGGCGCGGTAGATTTCGGGCTCGGCCTGCTCAGAAAGATTAATCGTTTTGGCGTAGCAGCCACCTTCAAAGTTAAACACGCCGTCATCGTCCCAGCCGTGTTCATCATCGCCAATAAGCTGGCGATCCGGATCGGTAGACAATGTGGTTTTACCCGTGCCGGACAGACCAAAGAACACCGCCACGTCACCGGCTTTACCCACGTTGGCCGAGCAGTGCATTGACGCAATGCCTTTCAGTGGGAGCAGGTAGTTCATGATTGCGAACAGCCCTTTTTTCATCTCCCCGCCATACCAGGTGCCGCCAATCAGCTGCATCCTTTCCGTCAGGTTAAAGGCCACGAAGTTCTCAGAATGCAGTCCCTGCGCCTGCCAGTCCGGATTGGTGCATTTTGCGCCGTTCATGACCACAAAATCCGGCGTGAAGTTATCCAGTTCGGCAGCGCTGGGCTGGATAAACATGTTTTTCACAAAGTGTGCCTGCCAGGCCACTTCGGTAATAAAGCGTACGCTCAGGCGTGAGTCAGGATTGGCACCGCAGAAGGCATCCACAATAAACAGACGCTTACCTGAAAGCTGCTGCGTCACGCATTTTTTCAGCGCTTGCCAGGTTTCCTGCGACAGAGGCTGGTTATCGTTTTTTCCGGTGCCTTGATCGTTCCACCACAACGTATCGCGCGTGGTGTCATCCCGGACGATGTACTTATCCTTAGGCGAGCGCCCGGTAAACACCCCGGTATCGACTGCGATTGCGCCGCTTTGCGTCAGGGTGCCACGCTCAAAACCTTCGAGCTCCGGGCGCATCTCTTCCTGAAATAACGTGTCGTAATCAGGGTTGTGAACCACCTCAGTGGTATCGGTGATGCCCAGATCGGCAAGGGCTTTCGAGGTCAGGCCGTTAACGCGCATTTTACTGCTCCTTAAATCGGTGTCTGTTCTGTACGGGCAAAAAGAGTTTGGGATCGTGTCGGTCAAAGGCCGCCCGGTCAGGCGAGGAGACAGATCGCGCGCAGTGTACTCTACTGAGTCTGAGGGGGAAGGTATGTTCTTTTAAAAATGCGACTCAGGGCGCGTTAAGGTCGTGTTTCGAACGTTTTTAAGATGTTAAGAAAGTAAAAAAAGATAATTTATCAAGTAAATTAAGGGCATAGCAAAGCAGAGGTGAGGGCGGCAGAACCGCCCTGGTCGGATCAGTGAAGACGGTTGCTGTTTTCCACGGAGTTGCTGCGGATACCGGCAATATCGACAGCATCGAAAACATAATGCGATCCGCAATAGTCGCAATGCATATCGATTTTGCCGTCTTCGGCAATAATCTCATCGACTTCTTCCTGCGGCAGCGTTTTCAGGACCTCGCCGCAACGTTCGCGCGAGCAGGTACATTTGTAGATCACCGGCTGGGGATCGTAAACGGTCACTTCTTCCTGATGGTACAGTCGCCAGAGCACATCAGTTGCCGGCAGGTCGATCAATTCTTCTGTTTTAATCGTCTCTGTCAACGTAGCGAGATGGTCGAAATCCTCTTTATCCGTGTCCTGCGCGGGCAGAACCTGTAACAGAATCCCGGCGGCGCCTGCATCGCTGGTGCGGATAAACAGTCGGGTTGGCAGCTGTTCTGAACGCATGAAGTAATCTTCCAGGCATTCGCTCAGCGTGTCACCTTCCAGACCGACCACGCCCTGATAGCGCTCACCTTTTTCTGGCGTAATCGTAATCACCAGATAGCCGTTGCCCACCATGCTCTTAAGCGTGCTGTCGTCAGGGATCTCGCCTTTCATTCGCGCGACACCGCGTAATTCCTGCTGATTATTCCCATTGATCACGGCCAGCGTCAGCGGACCATCGCCCTGCAACTGCACGGTGATCTCACCATCAAATTTCAGCGTCGCGGTAAGCAGGCTGGTTGCCACCAGTAACTCACCCAGCAGGGTTTGCACAGCGGGTGGATAATCGTGGTTTTTAATGGTTTCACGCCAGGTGTTTGAAACGTTGACCAGTTCGCCGCGAACAGCAGCATTTTCAAACAGATAACGGCGCAGTTGATCGTTTACAGACATAATTTTTCTCTCTTTGGGCGGGCGGTGAGCGGCATCAAGGCCTGTCTTACTCATCACCCGATAACTTAAATTTCATCAAATCGCGGCGCTCTTTTTTGTCAGGCCGGCGATCGGGATGGGGCATAGTCAGCGCATTCATTTTGCGCGCCAGCGCCATTTTTTCGCGCTTCTCAATGCTGGCGTCCGTTTCACGATAAAGCTGCTGCGCTTCACTGGCCGGGCGCCGCTGTTCGCTGATCCCGGTAATTACGACGGTACGTTCATCATTGCCCTGGCGCAGGGTTAGCTCCGCATCACGTTCAACCAGCTTACTTGGTTTGCTGCGCTGACCATTGTAATGAACCTTACCGCCTTCAATCATCTCGCGCGCAATGGAACGGGTTTTATAGAACCGCGCCGCCCAAAGCCATTTATCAAGACGAACACCGTCTTCAGATTTTTCTTTCATAGCTGCTCCCAGGCCTGGATCACTGTGCGGTAATGGCTTATTGCATAGTGACGCTGAAAGGGTTGTTCGGGACGACCGGAATCAGGATTACGGATGCCTAAACACCAGCCGATTCCCCAGGATTTAGCGACATCAAGAAGGATTTCGTTGTCATCAATGAACAATGTTCGTGATGCATCAAAGCCCGTGTGTTGCGCGACCGCCTGCCACAAACGTTGATCTTCTTTCGGATAGCCAAAGGTATGGGTGGAAAGTAATAAATCAAGGTGTGGTGCTAAACCTGTTTGTCGTCGTTTAACGTCCAGATTCCAGGGATGCGCATTGGTCAGCAGAATAGTGCGCTTACCTGCGCGCCGCAGCATCTGCAGAAAAGGCAGCGTATCGGGCCGTAAGCGGACGCGATGACGGTGTGCCCAGAGCATCGCGTGGATATCCAGTTGCAGGGCCTCTGACCAGTAGTCCAGACAATACCAGTTTAGCGTATGGGACACGGCCTGATATTTTTCTTCCATCAACTGCCGCGCGTGTTTGACAGGGATGCCCCGATGCGCGCTCAGCGCATCCGGCACCTGTTCCCGCCAAAAGACGCGGTCAAACGCCAGATCCAGTAACGTGCCGTCCATATCCAACAGCACGGTATCAATATCAGAACCGTTACACATCATGGCGGATTTACCCATTGCCTTTTCGCGCAACAGGGTAGCACAGTTGCAGGCCGGTCAGAATACGGAGCGCACGCCCTGTATAGTGCTGAGGGAAGGGTTAAAGCACGTGTCGTAGTATTGCTGAATCGCGAGCATACGCTGACGATTCCGATGTATACGACGCAGCGCCAGCAGGCCGTTAGTCAGGCCACAGGCCAGGAGCACGATTAACAGCAAGGCGGCACCGAGATAGCGCCATTTTGCCATCGCATCAGGTTCATTATGCAGGGCGATATGGCGCGTGCCGTTGGCATCTGTGTAGATGTTCGTGATGATGCCCGTCGCGCTGAACGGCGTGTGCAACAGCAGTGAGGACAGACGTTGCAGCTCCTGCCATTGTGAGGCCGCATCCAGATCAAACAAGGGAACCGCGGGCTGAGGCTGGTTGACTAACTGATGCCCTTCGTCGCTGACAATCACAAACCCGCCCGGCGGTGGGCTGTTGAGATTTTCTGTGGCACGACGCGTTTCACGATAAAAGAAGGTCGACGTCGCGGTGTGCACCAGATTTTCCAGCGCTTCCGCGCTGACAGGGCGCAGCAGGACATTCATCCCGTTAAGTTGACCGGAATCGGCGCGGCTGACTAATGTGTCCCAGTCTTTGGCATTGCCCAAATTCACCAACGCGTTTTTAAGCCGAACACAGTCCTGTGCCTGGCTGCACAGCGCCTGCGTTTTCAACACCAGATCGGAAAAGTCATCCAGCAAAATCATGCCTGATTTCTGAATTGCAGACGCTAACTGCGGATTCAGTTTGGGGTCCGTATTGGTTTCGGGATGCAGCTGTTTTGTGGTGGTTTCCAGAAGCGCGGAGGCTTTCTCAATAATATCTGAGTGAGGCAGTGGCAGAGGCGTAGCGTTATTCCAGTAGATCTGCGAGCAGTCGAACGGCATGTAGATATAAGTGCGATTGCTTTGATAATTGCCCGGCACGGCACACATTCCGGTCCCGGTAACCTTCAGGCTGTCACCCACTTTCAAATCTTCACGACTCAGTTGATTGACGCTACTGACATCAAGGCTGTCAGTACCTTTTACCCATGCAAGGCTGAGCTTGATGGGCATACTGAGCGGTATCCAGGTGAGTAAGAAGGCCAGAACAATAAAGGCACCGCAGGCCAGAACGACATTTTTCCGCCAGCGCTGAAGCGGAAAGTTTTTTACCTCGTCCTGCAAAGAAAGAAAACGGCCCTGACGCACCACCTGACGGTTAAGATAAATTTCGACGTCTGTAACCTGTCCCAGGTCGTGAGCGACGTAAGGCTGCCAGTGCGCAGGATAAATCAGGTCGATAATTCCCAGCGTGATGTTGCTCTGCTCTTGATTGGACTCGCCAAACAAGCCCCAGCGTTTTGGCGCGCCGCGCAGGCAGTGGATCTCACGCAGACCATTTTCACCGGGAATCCGGTACATTAACCACAGACTTGCGACGACCATCGCGCTGGCAATCACCACCAGCCAGATCATCAGACTTGTGGGTAATAACAAACCAATAAAAAACATCATCAACGCAAACGAGATGATAACGGCCTCGCGCGTGCCATCCGGGCGGGACAGTCGATACTCTTCCAGGGTTTCTTTGCGCACCCGAACTAACTCAACGTTTTCGCTTTCGGCCTTACGGATAGAGGCATTTGTGGATGCCGGACGTATCAGATTAGGCAGTGACTGCTGATCAATCGCGTAATCCACCAGCGAGTGGCCGTTTAACGAAATGATGAGTGGGATCGATTGCGTACGGATCAACTCAACGTAATTTTCATCGGTGATGTACTGTTCCCACAGCGGCGGCAAATGGACTTCAACTTCATCCAGATAGTAGCGCCACTTATGCGGATCGTCGGTGGAAAGCCCATAGCGGGTAATCGCGCGGGTAACCGGATAAACATTGTTGCTCTGGGCGGTCAGCACCAGCTTTTCGTGCCGACGACGGGATTCACCAGGGCTGAGAATACGGGGTTGTTTTTCCAGGGCGGCAAGATACTGCTCTACGGCTCTGCGCTCTCTTTCAGTCAGTTTACGGCAGGGCGGGCTGATGAATGGCAACGGTTTCGCCAACGGCGGCCTGCGCCGCATAGCGTACCAAAATCCAATACCTGCCAGAATTGAACAGGTTAGCACTAAGGCCAATATAATAATTATTGTGCTCATGCTTTGCTCAATTCAGCCAAAATACTGCCTTCACTTTAGACTTACGTCCCCAGACGCGCCCCTGATTTCAGGCGATTGATGGGAGGTTAAACAACTCTGACAAGTTTAACAACAAACAAAATTGTACTGTAAATCATTTGATTAGGCGTTATTACAGCACACAGTGCCAGAATAGTAACTATCATGCACATAGTATTGTATCGGCATTGTCTGAATTTTGAAGGCAGATATTGACTAACGCAAATTTTTTGTGCCCGAAATAGAGCCGTTATTGCATAGAGAAAACGTCGGCTGCGTAACCGGATGACGTCATTGAGTCGCACAATGCTCCACGGTTAGGTATGCTAATTCGCTACGGAGTGCTGGCGCAGCAAGTTTGAGGCTGATATGAAAAAGTCGTTAAAAAAACCTGACATCCTCAATGTAGAAACCGTAGCACGTTCACGGTTGTTTACTGTCGAAGCGGTCGACCTGGCCTTCAGCAATGGCGCCCGGCGCATTTATGAACGCATGAAACCGTCGGAACGCGAGGCAGTCATGATTGTGCCCATTATTGATGATCATCTGATTCTGATCGAAGAGTATGCCGTGGGCCTGGAAAGCTATGAACTGGGCTTTCCAAAAGGCTTAATCGATCCGGGTGAAACGGTCAATCAGGCGGCCGACCGTGAACTGAAAGAGGAAGCGGGATTCGGGGCTGGCCAGTTAACTATGCTGGGTAAACTGACGATGGCACCGTCCTATTTTTCCAGCAAGATGAACATCGTGGTTGCAGAAGGGCTTTACCAGGAGAAGCTGGAAGGGGATGAGCCTGAGCCGCTGGTGGTCCACCGTTGGCCGTTAAGCAACATGCTGGCGTTACTGCAGGAGCCTGATTTCCGCGAAGCGCGCAACGTCAGTGCGTTGTTTATGGTGCGTGAGTGGCTGGTGAAGCAGGGCCGTCTGCATTACTGATTGAGCACCAGATTTCCGGGCGGTAAAAAGCGGAGAGGCGGCCAGGCCGCCTCTCACGTTTATCAGAACAGTTCGTGACTTTCGCCATTGTCCATGATGGTCGTACCTGCATCATGAACCGAATATTCGGTTGGCTGTGTTCCGTTGATAAAGTACTCCTGACGTGTGTTTCCTCCGCCATTGGCCAGCTTGCCCGTACTGCGGTCAATGGTCACGGTAACAATGCCCTCAGGCGGCGTTAACGGCTGAACAGGTACACCTTCAAGGGCCACTTTCATAAAGTCATCCCATGCAGGCTGTGCACTCTTCGCCCCGCCTTCATAGCCCGAAATCTGATCGGGAATGGCACCAGAAAGCGTACTGCGACCCAGATCGCGACGCGCATCATCGAAGCCGATCCACACCGAGGTCACCACGCCCGGGCCGTAACCCGAGAACCAGGCATCTTTGGAGCTGTTAGTCGTCCCTGTTTTCCCGCCGATATCATTACGTTTCAGGTCGCGTCCGGCACGCCAGCCGGTGCCCATCCAGCCTGGCTCACCAAAAATATTACTGTTCAGTGCGCTTTTGATCAGGAAGGACAGCGGTGTGTTAATCACGTGCGGCGCATACTGCTGCTCGCCACCCTGCTGAGGCTGGGCGGGCACTTGCTCCAGCTCAGGCTGCGGCACGGCTTGATTTTGCTGTGGGGCGGACGGGGCAACGTTCTCAACGCTTTCCGCATTCAGCGCCAGCGCTTTTTTGGTTTCACCGTAGATCACCGGTAAGTTGCACTGCGGACAGGCAATTCTGGGTTTCTCTTCGAAAACGGTCTGTCCCTGTTCATTTTCGATCTTACTGATGAAATAAGGATCGATCAGGAAGCCGCCGTTAGCCATCACCGAATAGCCCCGCACGACCTGCAGCGGTGTGAACGACGCGGCACCCAGGGCCAGCGATTCGGTATGCACAATATTCTGTGCCGGGAAGCCAAAACGCTGGAGATACTCTGCGGCGTAATCCACGCCCATTGCACGCATGGCACGAACCATGACAACGTTTTTAGACTGCCCCAGCCCCTGACGCAGACGAATCGGACCATCGTAAGTGGGCGGAGAGTTCTTTGGACGCCAGTCCGCACCGGCACCGGCATCCCAGCGAGAAATCGGTACGTCGTTCAGAATGGAGGCCAGCGTTAACCCACGATCCATCGCCGCGGTATACAGGAACGGCTTGATGTTTGAACCCACCTGACGCAGCGCCTGAGTCGCGCGGTTAAACATGCTCTGGTTGAAGTCAAAGCCCCCGACCAGTGCGCGAACCGCACCGTTATTAGGGTCCAGTGAAACCAGGGCCGAGTTCACATCCGGTACCTGGCCCAGCCACCATGTATCGCCGACCTGGCGTACCCAGATCTGCTGGCCCGGCTGAAGCACCTGTGCAATGCTTTTTGGTGTCGGTCCCTGCACTGTGTCCGATTTAAAGGCACGCGCCCAGCGCACGCCCGCCATCGTCAGTGACACATTGCTGCCATCCTTCATCATGACGGTGGCTTCGTCACTCTGGACATGCGTTACGACGGCCGGATGAAGCGGCCCGTACAGAGGCAGATTTTTTAATGCTTTAACAATCTGCGTTTGCCCCCAGGCTGGCTCGCCGACTTTCCACAGCACGCTGGTAGGGCCACGATAGCCGTGACGCATATCGTAGGCGATGACGTTGTTCTGCACGGCTTCCTGCGCGGATTCCTGCAGACGGCGCGTCACGGTGGTGTAAACCTTGTAACCATCGGTATACGCATTATCGCCATAGCGTTTCACCATTTCCTGGCGCACCATCTCGGTCAGATAGGGCGCGGAGAAGACGATTTTCGGGCCATGATAGCTGGCGACCAGCGGCGCATTACGTGCTTCATCATATTGCTGCTGGGTGATGTATTTCTGGTCCAGCATACGAGCCAGCACCACATTGCGCCGGGCGACAGCACGACTGTGGGAATACAGCGGGTTAAAGGTTGACGGGGCTTTCGGC
Organism: Pantoea sp. JZ2; assembly: GCF_035191405.1. NCBI lineage: Bacteria > Pseudomonadati > Pseudomonadota > Gammaproteobacteria > Enterobacterales > Erwiniaceae > Pantoea > Pantoea sp. JZ2. The sequence goes on from NZ_CP045247.1 coordinate 411,625, forward strand.
AGCCCGGCGATGGTCGCCATTTCACTCAACGACAGCTCGCCAACGGGTTTGCCAAAATACACCTGCGAGGCTGCGCCAACGCCATAAGCCCGGTAGCCGAGATAGATTTTATTCAGGTAAAGCTCAAGAATTTCGTCTTTATTCAGCAACTGCTCAATGCGAATCGCCAGAAAGGCTTCCTTTACCTTACGCATCAGGGAGCGTTCCGGACTGAGGAAAAAGTTACGCGCCAGTTGCTGTGTGATGGTACTGGCCCCCTGGGACGCATGGCCTGAAACCAGCGCAACGCTGGCGGCACGGAAAATCCCGATGGGATCCACACCGTGATGCTCATAGAAGCGGCTGTCTTCCGTCGCAATAAACGCATGGACCATGTCAGGTGGAACCTGCTGCAGGCTAAGCGGAATACGGCGCATTTCACCATACTGGGCGATAAGATCACCGTCGGCGCTGTAAACCTGCATAGGGGTTTGCAAACGCACATCTTTCAGTGTGTTAACGTCGGGTAACTGGGGCTCTATATATTTGTACAAACCATAAATCGAGCCAGCTCCCAGCAAGATGCAACACACTGCAAGGATTAATAAATACTTTACGAACTTCACCTGAGATTTCCCATCTGTTGTCGTTTGGGCAGTTTATAAGCAACCGCGCAGTAGTATAAAGGCAAGCCAGACGCTTTGATATGTCCATTTTTCCGGACGATAAGGAGATCGCGCGCATGGCTTTTCACACCTGGCAAATTGGACTGGATATTCAGAACCGGCAGTGCTGTGCCCTTGCCATCCTGCGTCGTCGCCGGGGTTGGCAATTATGCCACTGGTGGCAGCAACGGCTGCCGCAAGATACGTTAAGAAACGGTGTGCTGCAATCTTCCCCTGCATTGCTGTCTGTATTAAGCCAGTGGCGTAAGTTGTTACCACGGCGCTATACGTTACGGGTCTGTCTTCCCGCGTATCTGGCACTACAGCAACCGCTTTCTCTGCCTGATCCGCCCTTAAAAGAACCCGCACTGGGCCGCTTTGTCCGGGCATCCGCTCAGCGTCTTTTCCCGGTGGACCCCAGTGAACTGACCCTGGATTACCGTGTCGATACCAACCTGGAACGGCTAAGCGTCACGGCTGCACGGCGGGATGTCGTTACGCAGTGGCGGACACCGCTGGAGCAGGCCGGCCTTAAATGCTCTGTATTTGAACTGGCAACGAACGCACTCAACATCGTCGCAGAACAGGCGCAACTGGCTGCGGGAAGTGTAGTGGTTTTACGCCAGGATGCACGTTACCTGTGGAGCGATGGCGTCAACGCCGCACTTTTTGCCGGAGAGGGCGGTTTTGACGCGCTACGTGAGCAGGCTTTTCCCCACGCGACGTCGCTTTATTATTGTGATGCCGATAACGCATTGCCGCCGGCTGGCACGGTGCCGTTCTCTCCCCTGCAAACATTTCGCTATCAGCAGCCACCTTTGCCCGCGCATCCGGGGGCCTTCGTCCTGGCCGCCGGGCTGGCGTTGCGGAAAGAGGATTGCTGATGGTCGCTGTGAACCTTCTTCCCTGGCGGCACTGGCGCTGGCAGCGTCAACGGCGTCAGAGCTTACGTATACTGGCTGTCACGTCAGGACTGGTCGTGTTGCTGGTGGCAGGACAGTGCTGGCGGAACCATAAGGCGCTCAGACGGGTTCAGCGTCAGCATGTCGGCCTCAGTCATGCCCTTAAGGCCGCTGAACAGCAGGTGGCGCAGCAACAGCGATTGTTGAAACAACTGGATGAGGCGCAGCAGCGCCGCCACTGGCTGCACCAGCAGAGCAGGCAGTTTCACGTCTGGCAGCAACTCTGGCTTGCGTTGCCTGCTTTGCTGCCTGACGGGCTGTGGTTAACGCGACTGGATAAACGGGAAACGTCGTTACAACTGGAGGGCAAAGCGCAGCATATGCAGGAGATTCGCGCCTTTCGCCAGCGCTTAAGCGATGTGGCGCTGTTTTCACAGATCAAACAAGGCAATGTGCAACGCCAGCCTGAAGGGGAGTATCGCTTCGTCTTGCATATTCGCCTTAAGGAGGCGACTAGTGAGTAGCCTTACCGGGCACTGGATGCGGTTAGCTCCACCGCTGCGTTATGGCAGCCTGTTGGCGGGCGCGGTCTGCCTGCTGTGTGTGGCCTGGTGGACCGTGCTACAGCCGCAAAAACGGGTGCTGGCTGATGCCAGGCATCAATGCGTGCAGCAGCAGGCGCACCTGCAACAGCTGCAGCGACAGTTTGCCCGCTATCCCGCCCTTGCTGTTTTACAGGCACAACTTCAGCAGATTCAGATGGAAAAGCCAGCTGCGTCATCGACGCTGGAGGCGATTATCGCAGAACGGGGTGCAGCGCTTGAGCAGTGGCTGCCCGATGAACAGCCTCGAGCCCTCACTTTCCATCTGCAATGGGCCCAGTTTCCGCCGTTGTTTTCAGCGCTTTCAACGTCTGCAACGGCGTTTCCTGATCGCTTTCAGTTAACCGCTCATTCTGACTATCTGGTGGCGCAACTCTGGCTGGACGCTGATGAAACCCATTAGTGTTGTTCTGCTGTTACTCAGCTGTGGCGCTGGCGTTGCGCAGGCACGCGATCCGTTTCGTCCCCTTCCTGGCGCGGCCTGCCTGGCGGAGGTTGAACCTCTCAGCGAATGGCGTTTGCAGGGCATCATTGGTCGTGCTCCCCGGTTTCAGGGCTGGCTACTGACGCCACAGGGCAAATCTGTTCACGTCCTGAGCGACCAGCCTTTTCCGTTGTTCCCCTGGCAAACCCTCCGGTTTACTTCCCGTTCGCTTCAGCTATTTATTCCGGGCAGTTGCCCGGCCCAACGTTTCACGTTTCATCTCAAAGGACGCCTGCATGATAAGGATAGCGATTCTGACCCTCCTGCTGTTTTGCCAGATCCCCGCTCACGCCAGCCCTGATGAAGGCCTGAGCCTCGCGTTTGATGATGCGCCGATTGAGCGCATTTTACAGGCGCTGGCTGATTACCAGCAGATCAACCTGATGATCTCCCCTGAGGTTAACGGAACGCTGTCACTGCGGCTGGACAACGTCTCCTGGCAACAGGCGCTGTCGCTGGTCGCGCGGATGGCGCAACTGACTGTGCTGGAAGAAGATAACGTTCTGCTGGTTTATCCCGAGCGCTGGCAGCAGCAGCGGCGCGAAGCAGAAAAGGTACAACAGGCGGAAGCGCGTCAGCAGCGTCCTTTAATGCAGCGCAGGATCAACCTGCTCTATGCCAGTGCCAGTGAGGTGCATCGCAGCCTGCAAGGGGAACGCCAGTCGCTTATGACATCGCGCGGGAGCGCCTCTGTGGACACGCGCACCAACAGCCTGTTGCTACGCGACATTGAACCGGCGCTGCAAGACACGGAGCGCTGGATTCAGGCGCTGGATGTGCCGCTGGAACAGGTTGAGCTGGCGGCCCATATCGTGACGATTAGCGAAGAGAATCTGCATGAGCTGGGCGTCAACTGGCGACTGTCTGAGGATAGTGAAAGCCTCAGCCGGGCTTTACATCACCCGCTTCTGGCTATTCCCCTGGGGCTGACCTCGCCCGCTGTTTCGCTGGGCGTCACGTTGTCGCGGACAGGCGGCAGAGTGCTGGATCTGGAGCTCAGTGCGCTGGAGCAGGAAAACCAGGTTGAAATCATCGCCAGCCCACGGCTTTTTACGTCGCATCAGCAAACCGCGTCGATTAAACAGGGCACCGAAATCCCTTATGAAGTCTCAGCCGGTAACAGCGGCGCAACCAGTATCGAATTCAAAGAAGCGGTGCTGGGCATGGAAGTCACGCCCACCGTTTTAGGCAATGGCCGCATTCAGTTGAAAATACGTATCAGCCAGAACGTGCCGGGGCGCGTGGTTCAGACCAGCGCCTCGCAGGTGCTGTCGATTGATAAGCAGGAAATGGAAACGCAGGTGACGGTTAACGACGGGCAAACACTGGCCCTGGGCGGTATTTTCCATCAGCAGCGCACTCAGGGGCAAACGCAGGTGCCGTTACTTGGCCGTCTGCCTGTCGTGGGGGGATTATTCCGCCAGCAGGCTGAAGAACATAAAAAACGCGAGCTGGTGATCTTCATGACGCCGCGATTGGTCAGGGAAGCAGCGCTTACGGCACGATAAAACGGAAAATGTGCCCTTAAAGTTTAACTGCGTTGACGCAGGACAGGAATTAGCTTACAAGGTTTAGCGATTTTTAACACGTTGTAAGCGTCTGAGTTGGAAGAACCCGGCAAGCAGATGAGCGAATTCCTCTGTACGCAGTCATGTCACAACGCTTTACTGACGCCTTACAGTTTCGCGAACAACAGGCCAATTCAGAAATGGATGTGCTGTAAGCAATATAATCGGTTGCCAAACAGCCTTGAGTGTTGAGATAATTTTTCGTCTGACTCTTGCTAACGCTCATGAGGTCTCAGTTCCTGTCCCGCCAGTAAAATGCTGAAAGCGGGGTATCATTAACGAATTCTTAGTAATACCGACAAAATGGCAGAGAAACGCAATATCTTTCTGGTTGGGCCGATGGGTGCCGGCAAAAGCACTATTGGCCGTCAGTTGGCTCAGCAACTCAATATGGAGTTCTTCGATTCCGATCAGGAAATTGAGCGACGCACCGGAGCGGATGTGGGCTGGGTTTTTGACGTTGAAGGCGAAGCTGGCTTCCGCGATCGTGAAGAAAAAATCATCAATGAACTGACCGAGAAGCAGGGCATCGTCCTGGCGACCGGCGGTGGCTCCGTAAAATCCCGGGAAACACGTAATCGTCTCTCCGCCCGCGGCGTCGTGGTTTATCTTGAAACCACTATTGAGAAACAACTGGCACGTACGCAGCGTGACAAAAAACGCCCCTTACTGCAGGTCGAGTCGCCACCGCGTGAAGTACTTGAAGCGCTGGCCGCTGAACGCAACCCGCTGTATGAAGAGATCGCCGATGTTACCATCCGCACTGACGATCAAAGTGCAAAAGTGGTGGCGAATCAGATTATCCACATGTTGGAAAAAAGTTGATCCAACGTTTGAAAGCTCTTTGACAGGTATCGAGCATCATGGAGAAGATCACCGTTTCATTGGGGGAACGCAGTTACCCCATCACTATCGCCGCCGGACTGTTTAATGATCCGGCTTCTTTTTGGCCGTTAAAAGCGGGTGATAATGCCATGCTGGTCACGAACGAGACGCTGGCACCGCTTTACCTGGATAAGGTCACGGCGCGGCTAAAGGCGGCGGGAGTGAAGACGGATCAGGTGATTTTGCCCGACGGTGAGCAGCACAAAACGCTGGCGGTGATGGATCAGGTTTTTACCGCCCTCCTGCAAAAGCCCCACGGGCGCGATACCACGCTGGTGGCGCTGGGTGGGGGCGTGATTGGCGATCTTACCGGTTTTGCTGCGGCAAGCTATCAACGTGGTGTGCGGTTCATTCAGGTGCCGACCACGCTGCTGTCTCAGGTTGACTCGTCGGTTGGCGGAAAAACGGCGGTTAACCATCCTCTTGGCAAAAACATGATAGGTGCGTTTTACCAGCCCGCTTCGGTCGTGATTGATACGGAATGTCTCCGGTCACTGCCTCCGCGTGAGCTGGCGTCCGGTCTGGCTGAAGTGATTAAATACGGCATCATTCTGGACGGTGAATTCTTTCACTGGCTTGAGCAAAATCTTGACCGCCTTCTGGCGCTGGATGAAGCCGCGCTGGCCTGGTGCATCCGTCGTTGCTGTGAGCTGAAAGCCGAGGTTGTCGCCGCGGATGAGCGTGAAAACGGTCAGCGCGCATTACTGAATCTGGGTCATACTTTTGGCCATGCCATTGAAGCGCATATGGGCTATGGCAACTGGTTGCATGGTGAAGCGATTGCCGCTGGTATGGTGATGGCGGCGCGAACCGCGCAACGTCTTGGTCAGTTCAGCGAGCAGGATTGCGAACGCGTTATCGCGTTACTGCAGCGCGCCGGTTTGCCGGTAAACGGACCGGTTGAGATGCAGGCCGAAGACTATTTGCCCCATATGATGCGCGATAAAAAAGTGCTGGCGGGCGAATTACGTCTGATACTGCCTTTGGCAATAGGCCGCGCTGAAGTGCGTGGTGGCGTGGCTCATGATATGGTGATGGCGGCAATTAATGACTGCCAGAAATCTTGATATTCAGCAGGTAAGTGGTGACGCGACGCGCGGGTGCGCAGTGCGAACGGCCGCTTTACGGAGGAGGCAAAATGGATGAGTTCAAACCGGATGATGAGTTAAAACCTGACGCCAGTGACCGTCGTCCCTCGCGCCCACGTAAATCGTCCTCTGCGACGAAAGCTCCGGTCTCGCGCCAGCACGTCATGATGGGCGTCGGTATCCTTGTGTTGCTGCTGCTCGTGCTGGGCATTGGCTCAGCGCTCAACGGCGCTGACGACAGCAAATCCGCGTCGTCCTCTACTGACAAAGGCACCGCCACCAGCGGGGCCGCAGGATCGGGCAACGGAAAAAATATTGATCTCAGCGGCTCCACCGCCATGAGCGGCGGTCAGAACGCCACGGGAACAGCACAGCCTTCCACCGGCACTCCGAATGCAGCAGGAGCGGAACCGGCAGCCGGGGCGACAAATGCGCCACGCGATATTTCCATGCCACCGGTTGCATCCACACCCACGCAGGCAGCCCCGGTTGAAACCCCGGCTAATCAGCAACGCATTACATTACCCGGCGACCTGAACAGCGCATTGACCAACCAGCAACAGCAGGTTGATGGCGCCGCACAGGGTGCAGAAGGCAGCAGTTCTCTGCCGACCGCACCCGCTACGGTGAGTGGGAAAGCAGGTGCAGCGGCGAGTCTTCCCGCTACAGGTCGTCAAAACGCCGCGCAGGCACCCGTCACGCCGCGTCATACGCGTGAGCCTGCCAGAACGGCGTCTAAACCCGCAGCCAGCGAGCATAAAACCCACACAACGCCAGCGCACTCATCCGTGAATAACGCGCCGGCAAAAGCGGCGGGCAGTAGCGCTACGGCCAGCAAATCAGTACCGGGCGGCAACTACACGTTGCAGTTGAGCGGCGCATCTAAAGCGGAAAGCCTGAATGCCTGGGCGAAGAAGCAAAACCTGAGTGCGTACCATGTGTATAAAACCACGCGCAATGGTCAACCCTGGTATGTGCTGGTCAGTGGTTCTTACGCCACGCCGGCCGACGCAAAGCGTGCCGTTGCGACATTGCCTGCAGAGGTACGTGCACAGAATCCCTGGGTGAAACCGGTCAGTCAGGTCAGGAAAGAAGCCAGTCAATAAGTGATGTGGGGCCTGCCCATGCGGGCCTTGTTTTAAGCGCAGATCTGCTGTCGGTTCAACCACAGCCTCACAATAAGATGTAATTACCACGACAGCATGAAAAAAAATCGCGCTTTTTTGAAATGGGCGGGGGGGAAATTTCCCTTAGTCGAAGAGATCCACCGTCATTTGCCGCAAGGTGATTGCCTGATCGAACCCTTCGTTGGCGCGGGCTCCGTGTTTCTTAACACCGATTTTGATCGCTATCATCTGGCCGACATCAACAACGATCTCATCAATCTCTACAATATTGTCAAAACGCGCACGGCGGATTTTATTCGCGATGCGCGTTTACTGTTTACCAGCGAAACAAACAGCGAAATCCGTTATTACCAACTGCGCACGGAGTTTAACCTCAGTCATGACGCTTATCAGCGTGCGCTGCTGTTCCTCTATCTGAATCGCCACTGCTACAACGGCCTGTGCCGTTACAATCTGCGTGGTGAGTTCAATGTGCCGTTTGGGCGCTATCGTAAACCTTACTTCCCGGAAGCCGAGCTGCTCTGGTTTGCCGAACGGGCGCAAAAGGCGACGTTTGTCTGTGAATCCTACGATGTTACCCTGAACAATGCCCAAAAAGGCTCTGTGGTATATTGTGATCCGCCGTACGCGCCGCTGTCCGCAACGGCTAACTTCACGGCTTACCACACCAACAGTTTTAGCCTGCATGAGCAGCAGCATCTGGCGCAACTGGCCGCAAAGCTGGCGTCTGAGAGTCAAATTCCGGTCCTGATTTCTAACCATGATACGGAACTGACGCGTTGCTGGTATCAGGATGCCGTGTTACATGTGGTCAAAGTCCGGCGTTCTATTAGCCGAAGCATAACCGGTCGCACCAAGGTCGACGAACTGCTGGCACTCTATAGCTAGTCTGTTTCGTCCGCGACCAGGGTACTACGCCAGCCATCATGCTGGCGCACAACAGTGGAGAATCGGATGAAACAATATTTGCTGGCCCCTTCCATCCTTTCGGCAGACTTTGCTCGCCTGGGTGAAGACACCGCGAAGGCACTGGCGGCCGGAGGCGACGTGGTTCACTTCGACGTAATGGACAACCACTACGTGCCGAATCTGACAATGGGACCGATGGTGTTGAAAGCGCTGCGTGACTATGGCATCACAGCCCCGATCGATGTGCATCTCATGGTGAAGCCAGTGGACGCGTTAATCCCCGAGTTTGCCAAGGCTGGCGCGACCTACATCACGTTCCACCCCGAAGCGAGCGAGCACGTTGACCGCACGCTGCAGTTAATCAAAGAGCACGGTTGCAAAGCAGGCCTGGTCTTTAATCCTGCCACTCCGCTCAGCTACCTCGACTATGTGATGGATAAACTGGACATCATTTTGCTGATGTCGGTGAACCCCGGCTTTGGTGGTCAGTCATTTATCCCCGGCACGCTCGACAAGCTTCGTGAAGCGCGTAAGCGGATTGATCAGAGCGGCTACAGCATTCGCCTTGAAGTCGACGGTGGTGTGAAGATTGATAACATTGCGCAAATCGCGGCAGCGGGTGCAGATATGTTCGTTGCCGGTTCGGCCATCTTTGGCCATCCGGATTACAAGAAAGTGATCGACGACATGCGGAACGAGCTGGAGAAAGCGAATGGCTCATTTCACTGATATTCGTGGGCTGGCCTTTGACCTGGATGGTACGCTGGTCGACAGCGCGCCGGGGCTGGCGGATGCGATCGATTTGACGCTGGCAGACCTGGCGTTGCCTGCTGCTGGCGTGGCGCGCGTGTCAACGTGGATTGGGAATGGTGCCGACGTTATGATGTGCCGTGCGCTGACCTGGGCGCTCGGACGCGAGCCACACCCGGACGAGCAGCGTGATGCGCGTGTGCTGTTTGACAAACATTATGCCAGCACGGTGGAGGCGGGCAGTACCCTGTTTCCTCAGGTCAAAGAGACGCTGACACGGTTACAGGCCACAGGCATGCCGATGGCGATTGTGACCAATAAGCCGACGCCGTTTGTCGCGCCGCTGCTGCAATCGCTGGGAATCGACCAGGCGTTTTCGTTGATCATTGGTGGCGATGATGTGGTGGTTAAAAAACCGCATCCTGCCGCGATTTTTCTGGTGTTGGGTAAATGGGGGCTGCTGCCCTCACAACTGCTGTTTGTCGGGGATTCACGCAATGATATTCTGGCCGCGCAGTCTGCCGGCGTACCCAATGTCGGCATGACGTTTGGCTATAACTATGGTGAACCTATTGCCAGCAGCCAGCCCGATCTGACCCTTGACTCTTTTGACGAACTTTTGCCCGCTATCGGGCTGTAATTTATCAGGACATAAGCATGAGCAAACCCATCGTTTTCAGCGGCGCACAGCCGTCCGGCGAACTGACCATTGGCAACTATATGGGGGCGCTGCGTCAGTGGGTGCAGATGCAGGACGATTTCCACTGCATTTACTGTATCGTCGATCTGCACGCCATCACCGTGCGCCAGGATCCGGTTGCACTGCGTAAAGCCACCTTAGATACGCTGGCGCTCTATCTGGCCTGCGGCATCGATCCCGAGAAGAGCACCATCTTTGTTCAGTCGCATGTGCCGGAGCACACGCAACTCAGCTGGATTCTGAACTGCTACACCTATTTCGGTGAGCTGAGCCGCATGACCCAGTTCAAAGACAAATCCTCACGCTATGAAGAAAACATCAACGCGGGTTTGTTCAGTTATCCGGTGCTGATGGCTGCCGACATTCTGCTTTACCAGACCGCGCAGGTACCGGTGGGGGAAGATCAGAAACAGCATCTTGAGCTGAGCCGTGATATTGCGAGCCGGTTTAATGCGTTGTATGGCGATATCTTCAAGGTGCCGGAGCCATTCATTCCAAAATCAGGCGCACGCGTGATGTCGCTGCTGGAACCGACGAAAAAGATGTCTAAGTCGGATGATAACCGCAACAATGTGATCGGCCTGCTTGAAGATCCCAAATCGGTGGTTAAAAAGATTAAGCGTGCGATGACCGACTCTGAAGAGCCGCCGGTTATCCGCTATGACATTAAAGAGAAAGCGGGCGTCTCGAATCTGCTGGACATCCTGTCAGGCGTAACCGGTACGCCGGTGACCGCGCTGGAGCAGGCGTTCGAAGGCAAAATGTACGGGCACCTGAAAGGCGCGGTCGCAGAAGCCGTATCGGGCATGCTGACAGACCTGCAGGAACGTTATCATCGCTTCCGCAACGACGAAGCGTTGCTGGAAAAGGTGATGCGTGACGGTGCACAGAAAGCCCGTGCCCAGGCGCAGGAAACCCTGAAAAAAGTCTATGAAGCGGTCGGGTTTGTTTCTCAACCCTAATCGGTAACGTTGTAAGTCAAACGGCGAGCGAAGGCTCGCCGTTTTGATTTTCCCCCCCGGCGTAATGGGCGGCGCAGGCTGACCACGCTGCCGACAAAGGAAAATGACGGCCAGGTACCACGCGCAAACGGAGCGGAACGTGTGCCAACCCTTCTTGCGTTTCGCTTTCGGTAATCATGTCATCTTATTCGTCCCCGACCTTTTGCTCCCGCGCCTGATCTGTCCGCAGAGGCAGGGCACCGGTTCGGCCTCGTACGCGCTAAGTGATTTAAATAACGAATAAAGTCATCTGGAGCAGGGCAGAGAGATCGTGTTAGCTTTACTTCGCAGCGCTTAACGCATGAGGAGCCCGGAATGACAACAGCACCACTTCGCTGGATAAACAATCTGCGTTTGCCCACCCGGGAAGGGCTGTGGCAGATAGAGATCGTGGAAGGAAAAATCGCCCGCATCACGGCGCAGCCTCAGCAGCTGTCAGCCGAGGGCGCAGCACTCGATGCGGAAGGCGGCCTGGCGTACGCGCCTTTTATTGAGCCTCATATTCACCTGGATACCACCCAAACGGCGGGTGAACCGGCCTGGAATCAGTCCGGCACGCTGTTTGAAGGTATTGAGCGCTGGGCAGAGCGGAAAGCCTTATTAAGTCATGAGGATGTAAAACGGCGCGCGATGCAAACGCTGAAATGGCAGATCGCGAATGGCATACAGTTTGTGCGCACGCATGTGGATGTGTCCGATCCGACGTTAACCGCCCTCAAGGCTATGCTGGAACTGAAAGCGGAGATGGCACCCTGGATCACGATTCAAATCGTGGCGTTCCCGCAGGAAGGCATTCTGTCTTACCCTAATGGCGAAGCGCTACTTGAAGAAGCGCTCCGACTCGGCGCGGATGTCGTCGGCGCGATTCCCCATTTTGAGTTCACGCGGGAGTACGGCGTGGAATCCCTGCATAAAGCGTTCGCGCTGGCCAACCGTTACGACAGGCTGGTAGACGTGCACTGTGACGAAATTGACGATGAGCAGTCACGCTTCGTCGAAACCGTTGCCGCGCTGGCACACCGTGACGGGATGGGTGCGCGCGTCACGGCAAGCCATACCACAGCGATGCACTCGTATAACGGGGCTTATACTTCTCGTCTGTTTCGCTTACTGAAGCTCTCCGGCATCAACTTTGTTGCCAATCCCCTGGTGAATATTCACCTACAGGGTCGCTTTGACAGCTATCCCAAACGCCGCGGCATTACCCGGGTGAAAGAGCTGCTGGAGGCGGAGATTAACGTCTGTTTTGGCCATGACGACGTATTCGATCCCTGGTATCCGCTGGGTACGGGCAATATGCTTCAGGTGCTGCATATGGGATTACATGTGTGTCAGCTGATGGGGTACGAGCAAATTAATGCCGGGCTCGATCTGATTACACGCAACAGTGCCAACACGCTGAATTTAGCAGAGTACGGTATTCAGCGCGGTCATGAAGCCAGTTTTATCATTCTGCCCGCAGAGAACGGTTTTGATGCGGTCAGGCGGCAGGTGCCGGTGCGTTATTCGCTTCGGCGTGGAAAGGTCATCGCGGCGACGCAGCCCGCAGAGAGCAAAATCTGTCTGGAAACGTGGGAAGCGGTGACCTTTAGGCGATGAAGCAAAGGGCGGCGCGTTGCCGCCGCCCTGAGAGGATTAATGCGTGATATGACCGTGCGAGCGGTGTTTGGTCACCAGGCCCAGCAACGCACACATGATAAACACCACGGCGTACAGGCCATTTGCCGTTAGCAGCGCGCTGTGCACGCCGCTGTTTTTCACAATGGGTGACGTAACGACGAAGGTCAGCATGGTACCCACGGTGCCACAGGTCAGAATAAAGTTAACCAGCTTGGGAGACGCGACTTTGGTTTGTAGAGAGCCGAGCGTAATGATGGTCGTATAGATCGCGCTTGAGCTGAAGCCCAGCGTCAGAATAATCCACCGCAACATGCTTGCATCCTGGCTGCTTACGAACCAGTACATCAGCACCGTGGCCAGTCCTGCCAGTACCATCAGAATACGTTGCAGATCGAAGAAGCGCAGCAGGAAGCTGAATACCCACATGCCGACCATATAAGCGGTCCAGAAGCTTCCTACCAGTTGACCGGCATCATCAATATTCATGCCCATCACTTTGGTGGCATATTCAGGCACCCAGGAAATAAAGCCGAGCTGGCCAAGAATGTAGCATAAGGCGGCAATCGCCAGTAACAGTACGCCCAGTCCCCATTTTTCTTTTTCAACCGTTGGGCTGTTCTCTGGCTTACGCAGAACCGGAAACTCCACGAATAACGTCATGATAAAAATACCGACGTAAATGACGCCAATGCAGACGTAAACCCAGTACCACGGCAGATGACGTGCCAGTAAAATGCCGGCCAGAATCGGGAAAATGGTGCCAGCCATACTAAAGAAGGAGTCCGTAAACAGCAGGCGTGAACCCCGTTGGCGGCCTTCGTACATGTGGGTAATCAGGAACGTCCCAATCGACATGGTGATACCACTGACGACGCCCAGTACGAACATGCACAGCGAAAATACCGACAGATCCCGGCTGGTCATCAGTCCGATAACGGCTAATACCATCAGCACAAAGCCAAAAATCAACTGGCGTTTGAGCGGCACAATGACCATCAACCAGGCATTAAGGAAAACGGCAGCCAGGATGCCACTGTTCAGGAAAGTGAAGGTGTTACCCATACTGTCGATGGGAATCTGGAAATCTTTCGCGATATCACCCATTACCATACCGGTGACAATCACCAGGGCACCGGTGAGCGCATAGGAAAGAAAGCTAATCCAGGTAAGGCCGATACGATTACGATTTGTCATGTTCTGAACCTGTTGGGAAGCGGGAGCGCTGAAGCGGCAGAAATTGTAAACGGAACCGTGATCTTAATAAACTAAGAGTGAAAACTGTTGTCATTCATTTCATCAATACTGTGATTTTAGTCACGAAGCGGAAGCAATCTTTTTCAGGCGTTTTTGGGTGCGTTTAGCGTAAATATAGGTAAAACGCTGGCTCTTGTATTACATGCTCTTTACAATCAATATCGTTTTTGAGCTAGCTCTCCAAAGTAAGGAATTACTCATGTTTAAACGTACTTTGACAGCGGCAGTTGCCCTGTTAGCGCTCTCTTCTGTTTCTGCCTCAGCTTTAGCGGCCAAAGGTGATACGCATGTCCTGCTGACCACTTCTGCCGGTAACATCGAACTCGAACTGAATAATCAAAAAGCACCGATCTCCGTTAAAAACTTCGTTGATTACGTTAACAGTGGTTTTTACAACAACACGATTTTTCACCGCGTTATCCCGGGTTTTATGATTCAGGGCGGTGGCTTTACCAATGAAATGCAGCAAAAACAAACCAATGCGCCGATCAAAAATGAAGCGGATAATGGTCTGCGCAACCTGCGCGGCACCATCTCCATGGCGCGCACCTCCGACAAAGACAGCGCCACCAGCCAGTTCTTTCTGAACGTCGCTGACAACGCCTTTCTGGATCATGGTCAGCGCGATTTTGGCTACGCCGTCTTTGGTAAGATCGTGAAGGGCCAGGACGTCGTGGACAAAATCTCTCAGGTGCCAACCAAAGATGTCGGGCCTTACCAGAATGTTCCCGTCAAGCCGGTGGTCATTTTGTCAGCAAAAGTCCTGCCCTGATTGTCTTGATTGCCATCCCGTTTCCGGCAAAGGGAAAATTTGCTCTTATACTTAGGGCAAACCTGAGCAGGAGGCGGTATGGCAAATACACTTACAGACAAACAGAAGGCAGCGCTCTGGCGACAGCGGCGGAATGCCAGCTATCGGGCAAGCTGTCGGCTTGAAGGCTTTACCCTGACGGAACCGGAGGTTAAGGGTGAAGAGGCGGAAGCCCGTCTGGCCTCATTAAGGAGGCAATATGGCTGCTAATACTGCCGTCACGCAGGATCCCTACCTGTGGCAAAACGACACGGTCCTCAAAAACCGTCTCGATATTCATGATGAGGCACAGTTACGTAAAGCGGAACTGAGCTTTAGCGCCGCCCGGCTTGCCACGCTTGAACTGGGCCCACCCAAAATCGGCCTGCCTTACCTGTGTCACATTCACCGTACGCTGTTTCAGGATGTCTACAGTTGGGCTGGCGAACTCCGCACGCTGGACATCTGGCGCGACGAAACCCCTTTTTGTCACTTCGAATATATCGAAAAAGAGGGTAATGCACTCATGGCCGCGCTAGAAGAAGAGAACGGCCTGGCCGATCTGCCTTTAGCTGAGTTTGCGAAACGCGTCGCCTGGTATTATTGCGAAATCAATATGCTTCATCCTTTTCGCGAAGGTAATGGCCGGGCGCAGCGTATTTTCTTTGAGCAACTGGCCCTGCATGCAGGTTACCTGCTGGAATGGGAAAAACTGAATCCGGAAGAGTGGGTCAGCGCCAGTCAGGCCGGTGCGGCAGGGGATTTACAACCGCTGGAAGACGTCTTTGCCAGCATCGTCAGCGAAGCGCATCCTGTCTGAACCCCGTTCCCGCCAGGGAGGCGAGCGCGTCTCCCTGCGCATGGTAGTCTGTTTTCCTCACATCACACTCACGTCACACCGCATGATAAGATACGGCTCTGGTCCTCATTCCGGATGCCGGGCCTTGTACGTATCCTTCTGATCTGCCTGAAATCATAACCATGCTGCTGCTTATTGATAATTACGATTCTTTTACCTGGAACCTGTACCAGTATTTTTGCCAACTGGGCGCGAACGTTCAGGTGGTAAGAAATGATGCCATCACTCTGGATGAAATGACGGCGTTGCCGTTAACCCACCTGGTGATTTCACCCGGCCCCTGTACGCCCGATCAGAGCGGGATCTCATTACAGGCCATTCGCCACTTCGCCGGTCGCCTGCCGGTGCTGGGCGTTTGTCTGGGGCATCAGGCCATCGCCCAGGTGTTTGGTGCGCAGGTCGTGCGTGCGCGCGAAGTCATGCACGGTAAGACGTCTGCTGTTCAGCATAACGGCTGTGGTGTATTTCGCGGTCTGAATCAACCGCTGACCGTAACGCGTTATCACTCGCTGATTGTGAAAGCCGATACGCTGCCTGATGAATTTGACGTCACCGCATGGAGTTTACGTGACGGTCAGCCCGACGAAATTATGGGCATCCGCCATAAAACGCTGGCACTGGAAGGCGTGCAGTTTCATCCTGAAAGTATCCTCAGCGAACAGGGACATCAACTGCTCGCTAATTTCCTGCAACAGTAAAGTTGTGTTTGCCTTTAAGTGATTTTTTATGCATATTTCATGATTATTATTTCATCATGAATCAACTCATCAGTTTGCGAGGTTGTCAATGGCAGCGGAAAACATTGCGGTAACACGGGAAACGTTCGATCAGGTTATTTTGCCTGTTTATGCACCTGCGCAGTTTGTACCGGTAAAAGGCAAAGGAAGCCGGGTGTGGGATCAGCAGGGTAAAGAGTATATCGACTTCTCGGGTGGGATTGCCGTCACCGCGCTGGGCCATTGTCACCCGGCGCTGATTGAAACCCTGAAGAAACAGGGCGAAACCCTGTGGCACACCAGCAATGTGTTCACCAATGAACCGGCTTTGCGCCTGGCCAGCAAACTGATTAACGCCACCTTCGCGGACAGAGTGTTTTTTGCCAACTCCGGCGCAGAAGCCAACGAGGCCGCGTTTAAGCTGGCGCGTTATTATGCCTGTAAACGTCATAGCCCGTTTAAAAGCAAAATTATTGCCTTCCATAATGCCTTTCATGGCCGGACGCTGTTTACGGTCACGGTAGGCGGCCAGCCAAAATATTCCGACGGTTTTGGCCCAAAACCCGCTGACATTGTGCATGTGCCATTTAACGATTTGGCGGCAGTGAAAGCCGTTATCGACGACCACACCTGTGCGATTGTCGTTGAGCCCATTCAGGGTGAAGGTGGCGTCATGCCGGCCACGCCAGAATTTATGCAGGGGCTGCGTGAGCTCTGCGATAAACATCAGGCGTTGCTGGTGCTGGATGAAGTTCAGAGCGGTATGGGGCGCAGCGGTAAGCTGTTTGCTTATGAGCACTACGGCGTCACGCCAGACATTCTGACTTCGGCGAAAGCGCTGGGCGGTGGTTTTCCTGTCAGCGCGATGCTGACCACCGAAGAGGTGGCGTCAACGATGGCTCCTGGCGTGCATGGCACCACCTATGGTGGCAATCCGCTGGCCTGTGCGATTGCTGAAACCGCGCTGGATCTGATCAATACGCCAGACGTGCTGAACGGCGTGGAATCCCGTCGCCAGCAGTTTGTCGAGGCACTCAAGGCGATTGATGCCCGTTACGATCTGTTTAGCGATATTCGCGGCAAAGGCTTACTGGTAGGCGCGGCCCTGAAGCCGCAACATGCCGGAAAATCACGCGATATCCTCAATGCCGCCGCGGCTGAAGGCGTTATGGTGCTGGTGGCTGGTACGGATGTGATGCGTTTTGCCCCTTCACTGATTATTGAACCCGCCGATATTGAAGAAGGCATGGCGCGCTTTGCCAAAGCGGTCGGGAAAGTCCTGGCTGCCTGAGTTATTTTCGACCCAGACTACGAATCAGCCAGCGACCATGATGCGGTCGCTGGTTCCACGCCAGCGATGAGATCGTGTGCATCACCTTAAGATGATCCAGAATGCGCCTGATGTGCTGCTCCAGTACTGTGACCGGTCCCTCGTTGATATCTTCAATCCCCTGTAACAGATCGGTTTGCGAACTTTCGCCGTCATATTCAAGCCGCTGCTGGCAACGCTGCAGCGCAATTTCACACCATTGCAGATAGTGCTCCGCCAGCGTAGGCGGCAGCATGGTATGTTCGCGTGCCAGAATCGTCATGGCGTTGATGTGCTCAACGATAAACTGGCTGTGCGTGACCCATAAACGCATATCCTGTAAATAGCGTGCGTTAAACCCCGGCTCCTGCATCGCCTGATTTAGTGAGTTAAAGACTGCATTGTGGGCCTGATTAACGTTAACGCGCTGATAGGCGAGTACCTCGGGAGACTGTTCCGGACCAAGCAACATGCGTAACGCGTCCTGGAAAGCCTCAAGCACATCATGTGCGTTCTGTCGTAGCAGGGCACTTTGCCACTGCGGCCAAAGCCATAACGTTCCGCCAAACGCAATCAGGCAGCCCATCAGGGTATCCAGCAGGCGCGGCAGTAAGAATTGTGCGCCGTTAAGTGACAGAAGTTGCAGGGTATATACCGCGGTGACCGTGAATCCCACCATCGACCAGCCGTAAAACTGGCGGGTAAAGCGATAGCTGATAAAGGTAATCACCAGCATGATGCTCAACACCAGCGGTTCAGGGACATCCAGCCGCAGCGAGGCTGCCGCAATCACCAGCCCGGCAAAGGTGCCCAGCGCACGGTGCTGAATACGCACCCGTGTGGCGCTGTAGTTACTCTGGCTGACAAACATAATGGTCATCAGAATCCAGTAGGGTTTGGGAATCGAAAAGAACAGCGCCAGCCCGCTACCCAGCATCAGCATCACAGAAAAACGTCCGGCCGTGCGCAGGGCAGATGAGCGCAGCGAGAGATAGCTTCTGAGTGCGGGCAGAAGCGGTAAACGGCGCTGGCGATCCGCCATCAAATCACGCTGATAAAGGGGCTTTTGTGTACGCAGTACCCGTGCGATGCGGCTGAAGTGATAAAGGCAAAAATTTCCTACCGGATTGTCCGGGTGCTGACGGGCGATTTTTTCCAGTGCCCCCAGCTGCTTGTCCATATCAAAGCGACTGGACAGTTGGTGGTACAGGATGTTGTCTGCCAGCTCACGTAAACGGGCGGAAATGGTTTTCGCATTCCAGCGAATCACGGCCTCTGCATGGCTTTGTTCTACCAGTTTTTGCACTTCTTCTGGCTGATGCAGGCTGACAGAAATGTGTTCCTGTAAATCCAGTGCGACCTGAAAAGCGCGGGTCAGTCGCTTATGACTGTGATCGCGGCTGGCGGACAGCATATGCATCTGCTGATAACAGGTGTTGATGAGGTCGATTGCTTTTTGCTGCCGCGCCAGCAACGGTGGTAGCGCCTTCTCCGGATCGGTAAGTTGCGTCAACAAGGTGTACTTGGCGTCACAATAGTTCGCCAGTTCGCGGTAAATCAGACTCAGGCTTTCACGCATTGGCTGCTCTTTCCACAGCCAAAACCAGAACCAGTTAAACAGGCCATACCACAGCGTACCGCCGATGTAGAGCAGGGGCGGTACGTAAATGGGCATGCGGCCAATCAGGCTGGTGGTAAATATCGCTGCGATCAGTGTGGCAGGGAGTAACCGTGCGTGCAGTGGGCTGATTTCACCTGTCACGCCCAGCAGCAAAGGCAGGGCGAAAAGAATAAGCGGTAAGGGCACGTCTTTAAACAGAAGCCACTGCATCAGTAAGCTACCCAGGGCAAACAGGCTGCCGCCGACAATCAGGCGTTTAAAGAAGCGTTTGTGGGGTGTATCCAGACCGGCAATATTGCAGCAGGCAGGCACCAATGAGAACAGCAATCCTTTTTGCAGATCGCCAAACAGCCAGCCGAGCGCGACGGGGAGACACAACACCAGTGTCTGGCGCAGGGCATAGTTAACTTCAGGGTGATAAATTATTCTTCGCCACATCGGCTCAACGCAAATAATTCACGGCATAACGTTGCCATTATGCCGTGAAGAATAAAGCTTAGCGCGTGCCGTAAACAACAATTGTTTTGCCGTGTGCGGAGATCAGATTCTGGTCTTCCAGCATCTTCAAAATACGTCCCACGGTTTCACGTGAACATCCCACGATTTGGCCAATTTCCTGACGCGTAATTTTAATTTGCATGCCGTCAGGATGCGTCATGGCATCCGGCTGTTTCGCCAGGTTGAGCAACGTCTGCGCAATGCGACCGGTGACATCAAGGAACGCGAGGTTGCCCACTTTTTCCGATGTGACCTGCAGACGGCGCGCCATTTGCGAGGAGAGGCGCATGAGGATGTCCGGATTCACCTGAATCAGCTGACGGAATTTTTTGTAGGAAATCTCTGCCACTTCGCACGCGGTTTTCGCACGTACCCAGGCGCTGCGCTCCTGACCTTCTTCGAACAGGCCAAGCTCACCAATAAAGTCGCCCTGATTCAGATAGGACAGAATCATCTCCTTGCCTTCTTCATCCTTAATCAGTACCGCAACGGAACCTTTAACGATGTAGTAAAGCGTTTCCGCCTTTTCACCTTGATGAATGAGCGTACTTTTGGATGGATACTTGTGAATATGGCAATGGGACAGGAACCATTCAAGTGTAGGGTCTGTTTGCGGTTTGCCGAGAACCATTCGCTATTATCCTCTGTTGTAATCGTGCCCAAAATACAGGGCTCTGTTTCCCTGCCAGGCGATGTAAGCGTTAAGCGTCTTTCCATTCAGGAAATTATTCGGGCTGCATTCGGCGCAGTGCGCATCATTCTTCCCGGCTTCGTCTTCGGATGACGAAAAATATTTTCAGCTCTGTTTGTAGCACAGCTTACGTCGACTGTCTTGTGTTGTCTCGCTTCAGCAAGATGGCGTTTTCTCTGGATTGCTGTTTCCCAGGCAAAAGCGTACGCTGAGCCAAAACAGGTTATTCTGAGGTCAAAATTATGCAGGCACGCGTCAAATGGGTTGAAGGGTTAACATTCCTGGGGGAATCATCGTCCGGCCATCAGATACTGATGGATGGCAATTCTGGCGATAAAGCGCCGAGCCCTATGGAGATGGTGCTGATGGCGGCAGGGGGATGCAGCGCCATTGACGTTGTGTCAATTTTGCAAAAAGGCCGCAACGATGTGGTTGATTGCGAAGTGAAACTATCGTCTGAACGTCGGGAAGAAGCCCCCCGCATCTTTACCCATATCAATCTGCATTTTATCGTCAGCGGCAACGCACTTTCGGATAAAGCCGTGGCACGCGCTGTCGATCTGTCAGCGGAAAAATATTGCTCTGTCGCCATCATGTTAGGCAAAGGCGTCAACATTACCCACAGCTACGAAGTGATCGCGCTGTAATCTCACAGAGGCCAGGCTGGCCTCTGTGGTTATTCAATCCGTTTCCCTTCCATGAGCCGTTTTACTAACGGCGCCATAATTAACTCCATCGCCAGTCCCATTTTGCCGCCGGGTACCACCAACGTGTTGATATTGGAAATAAACGATCCCTGCAGCATGGCCAGCAGATAGGGAAAATCAATGTCTTCCAGCCCCTGAAAGTGGATAACCACAAAGCTTTCATCCAGCGAAGGGATGGTGCGCGCGGCAAAGGGATTAGAGGTATCCACCGTGGGGACGCGCTGAAAGTTAATATGGGTTCGTGAAAACTGCGGCGTAATGAAATTGATGTAATCTTCCATGGAACGCACTACCGAATCCATCACCGCTTCGCGTGAATGGCCACGCTCGCTGGTATCGCGCACCAGTTTCTGAATCCACTCTAGGTTGACGATGGGCACGACGCCGACCAGCAAATCGACTTTTTCCGCCACATTGTGTTGTGCAGTCACCACGCCGCCGTGCAAGCCTTCATAAAACAGCACATCCGTATCCGGTGGTAACGGTTGCCAGGGCGTGAAGGTGCCGGGAACCTGGTTCCAGGGAACGGCTTCATCATAGGTGTGCAGATACTTACGCGACTGGCCCTTACCGTGTTCGCCGTATTCGATGAACGTTTGCTCCAGCAGGCCAAAATCATTCGCCTCCGGGCCAAAGTAGCTGATATGTCGCCCCAGATCGCGCGCTTTTCGGATAGCCATGTCCATTTCGGGTCGGGTAAAGCGGTGAAAACTGTCCCCTTCCAGTTCGGCAGCGTGCAAACCGAGTTGCTGAAAAATTTTACGGAACGCCAGGCTGGTGGTGGTGGTTCCCGCACCGCTGGAGCCCGTTACCGCGATAATCGGATGGCGTGCAGACATAGTTGAAGTCCCTGTGACGTCGGGCGATGAGCATTGTTAGCACGATTTTCCGTTCGTTGCATCAGCCACGAAACTCGCTTTTGCGCATGATGTTGACCGACTCGTGCAGTTCCGACCATACCAGAACGACCTCGCCGTGCTCCAGCTGACGACGCACATCGGCGACTTTTTCCGTCAGGCTGAGCTCCTGCTCGCCGTAATCCGTGCCTTCACGCAAAACAAACGCTTCGATAAGATTTTCAAGGGTTTCGGGAGAAACCTGTTCCCAGGGAATAATCACAGAGTCAGTTATCCAGATAAGAGGAAATCCACTGTGGCACGCGCTGCTCCAGCCACAACCGAGGCTGACGCAGGGTGCCACTGACGAAACCAACATGCCCACCCTGCTGTGTCAGCTGATAGGTAATAGTGGCAGATAATTGCGCAGGCTGCGGGATCACCTCATCGCTCATAAACGGGTCATCTTTTGCATGGATGATGAGCAGCGGTTTTGTCACGAACTTAAGTCGCGGCATAGCGCTGGCGCGACGGTAATAATCCGTGGCGTCGGCAAAACCATGCGCCCGGGCCGTGATCGCGTCGTCAAAGTCCCGCAGACGGCGCAGGGCGTTAAGCTGAATGAGGTTCACCGGCAACGTGTCGGGCCAGGCCCGCAGTTTACGCTGGGCATTCTTTTTTAACTGGCTTAACAGGTAACGCTGATAAACCTGTGAAAAGCCGCGCTCCAGTCGGGCGCTGCAGGGTTCCAGCATCAGGGGCGCAGACACAATCACGCCCGCGTCGATCAGGGCTTCATCACCTTGCTGGCCTAACAGGCAACCGAGCATATTCCCGCCCAGCGAGAAGCCGACAGCAGTTGTGGGTACCCGGCCCCAGCGCGTCGTCAGCCAGTGCAGGAAAAAACGCGCATCCTCGGTTTCACCGGAGTGGTATATCCGGTTCAGACGGTTCGGCTCACCGCTGCAGCCGCGAAAGTGCATTACTACCGCCAGCCAGCCACGCTGTTTGCACTGCAGCATCAGGCCATGAATATAGGGACTGTGGAAACTTCCTTCCAGGCCATGAAACAGCACCACGCGCGGTTTATGCCGGGCAAACTGAGGATCTTCACTCCAGGCCAAATCAACAAAGTCACCGTCAGGTAAATCCAGCCGCTGCCAGTGTGGCGTTAACCTTTTCGTCCGCCGTATCAACCGCGGCAGAATGGTTTGCAGGTGCGGGTTGCCCAGACCGGGCAGGGGAATGAACGCCGCGTCGTCAGGGCCCGAAAATTTCATGTTGTAAAGGCTTGTCTGTTCCATATCACACTGTTAGCTTCGATAAGTTTTCACTAAGGGAGGAGAACCCGGGTTAATGGAACTCAGTCTGTTTTTATCATTATTAGGCTTTCTTTGGGTCGCGGCGATTACACCCGGACCTAATAATATGTTACTCACCGCCTCGGGGGCCAATTTTGGTTTTTTGCGCACCCTCCCGTTGATGATCGGCATTATGATTGGCATGCAGCTAATGCTGCTGCTGGTAGCGTTTGGCGTGGGTGGATTGATACTGCTTTATCCCTCCCTGCATCTCATCCTGAAAATTGCCGGTAGCCTTTACCTGCTGTGGCTGGCCTGGAAGATTGCCACCGCAGCCTATGAGAAGCTGGAAACCGATGCGGCACCTGTCGCACCTATGCCGTTCTGGCAGGGAGGCTTATTACAACTGATCAACCCCAAAGCCTGGCTCATGGCGCTGGGTGCCGTCGCCAGTTTTAGTCTGGCCGGTGCGGGCTATCGCCATTCTGTCCTGTTAATCAGTCTTGGCATGGTTATGGTCAATCTGGTTGCAGGCGTTATCTGGATGGGCTTTGGTGCGATGATCGGCCGTATTTTACGTAGTCCCCGCGCCTGGAAACGCTTTAACCTGAGCATGGGGCTGTTAACGGCGGCCTGCGTATTGCTGATCTGGCACTGAGCTTAGCTGGATGCGCGCTCCAGGCGCGTCCAGGGCAACACTTCGCGAACAACCGGCGCGTGCGGCTGGCGAATTTTTTTCAGCAACAGCTGCACGCTGCGCGCGCCCAGTTGATACATGGGCTGTTCAATGGTGGTTAACGGTGGATTCAGGCTGCTGGTAAAGGGAATGCCGTCAAACCCCACGACGGCAAGGTCTTCCGGGACACGCAGGCCCGCCTCCAGCGCTGCATGCACCACGCCAACCGCCAGCACATCAGACACGGCAAATACCGCATCCGGCGGCTCCGCTAAACGCAACAATTCCTGCAATGCCCGACTGCCTTCTTCGCAGGTAATGCCTTCGGTATAGACGACATTCGTCCAGTCTGACCCCGATTGCGCAACGCCTTCTCGATAGCCTTGTTCGCGATATTGAGAATAGAGATAACGCATATCGCCATTCACCAGTGCAATGCGCTTACGGCCCCGGCCGGCCAGATAATGGACGGTATCACGTGCGGCGTCCAGATGATCGATGGAGACGGACGAGGCCGCAATCTCGGGATCAAACTCACAACACTGAATCCAGGGCGCATCACCGATAATATCGATCAGGCTTTGCAGCCCGGCGGCGGCATCCATCGTAATCACGCCGTCCACCACCTTGCCGGTCAGTAAGGTCAGGTAGGCCGACTCACGTTTAAACTGTGAGGCCGAATTGCACAGCAGAATATGGTAGCCGTGCATTTCTGCTTCAGCTTCGATGCCCTGAACAACTCGGGAGCAAAAAGGGTTCGTGATATCGGAGATCAGGACCAGCAGCATATGACTCTGCGAGGTTCGCAACTGACGCGCCAGCAGGTTTGGCTGATAGCCGCTTGTGGCAATGGCATCCAGCACTTTCTGTCGCGTATCTGCTTTTACCCCAGGATGCGCGTTAAGCACGCGGGATACCGTGGCTTTAGACACGCCAGCTAACAGGGCAACTTTGTCGATCGACATCGAACTCGCAAGCCTCACCGGGGAGCAAATAATAGCGCATATCAA
Organism: Pantoea sp. JZ2; assembly: GCF_035191405.1. NCBI lineage: Bacteria > Pseudomonadati > Pseudomonadota > Gammaproteobacteria > Enterobacterales > Erwiniaceae > Pantoea > Pantoea sp. JZ2. Next base: position 436,173 of record NZ_CP045247.1, read on the forward strand.
TAGCACAACCAGGATGTGAGCGCCTGACAAATTTATGGCTTTTTGTCTGAAATTTAATTTGCGTATAACGGCAATCTATTGCAGATGATGATCTAAGAATTTCTTTCTATTAGGGATAACTTTTAATTCCTTTATGAAATTACTTGTGCCAGCAACACTGCCCACATCATAAAAATGATGGGGAAAAATCATGCAAAAAGGGCGACTCACGATTCTGGCGGCGGTCCTGTCAGTGCTGGCGTTTCAGGCCAACGCGGTCAACGTAACGGTGGCTTATCAGACCTCCGCTGAACCCGCGAAGGTGGCGCAGGCGGATAATACGTTTGCCAAAGAGAGCGGTGCGACGGTCGAATGGCGCAAATTCGATAGCGGATCAGGCGTGCTTCGTGCGCTGGCATCAGGCGATGTCCAGATTGGCAATATTGGTTCCAGCCCACTGGCCGTTGCGGCAACGCAGCAGCTCCCCATCGAAGCCTTTTTACTGGCTTCTCAGTTAGGCAATTCTGAAGCGCTGGTCGTGAAGAAAACGATCACCCGTCCCCAGGACCTGATCGGCAAGCGGATCGCTGTCCCCTTTATTTCGACTACCCATTACAGCTTGTTAGCGGCATTAAAACACTGGGGGATTAAGCCGTCTCAGGTCCAACTGGTCAATCTGCAACCGCCTGCGATTGTGGCGGCCTGGCAACGCGGGGACATTGACGGTGCTTACGTTTGGGCACCTGCGGTGAATGAACTGGAGAAAGATGGCACCGTTTTAACGGATTCGTCGCAGGTCGGGCGCTGGGGCGCACCGACACTTGATGTCTGGGTGGTACGCAAAGACTTCGCGCAGCAGCATCCGGATATCGTGACCGCCTTTGCCCGTAGCGCTATTGAGGCGCAGAAAGCCTACCTGGACCATCCCGAACACTGGCTTAAACAGCCTGATAACCTCAGTAAACTTTCGCGCTTAAGCGGCGTGCCCGAGCAACAAATTCCTGGACTGGTTAAGGGCAACACCTATCTGACCGCCGCCCAGCAGGTGGCGCAACTGCAGCAGCCGGTGAACAAAGCCATCGTGGACACGGCGCAATTCCTGAAAGAACAGGGCAAGGTGCCGCAGGCCGGTAATGATTACAGCGCCTTTGTCACGAGTCGTTTTGTTGCGCCCCTGGTCAAGCCCTGAGGACATCGTCATGTTGCGAATAGCCCATCTGAACGCGAGCTATGGCGGACAGCCGGTATTACAGGACATCTCACTGCGCGTGGAGGATAACGCGCTGGTCGTTGTGCTGGGACCGTCAGGCTGTGGCAAAACCACGTTGCTGAATCTGATCGCCGGGTTTTTACCGGTCGAGTCCGGCAGTATTTCTCTGGACGGCAAGGCAATTCAGGGGCCAGGCGCCGATCGCGGCGTGGTGTTTCAGCATGAAGGCCTGCTGCCCTGGCGGAATGTGCTGGATAACGTCGCTTTCGGATTACAGATTGCCGGTATGGCGCGCCAGCCGCGTGAAGCCCTTGCACGGCAGATGATAAAAAATGTTGGGCTGGAAGGCGCTGAAAAGCGGCATATCTGGCAGTTATCTGGCGGACAGCGTCAACGCGTTGGCATCGCCCGCGCGCTGGCTGCCGATCCCCGCCTGTTACTGCTCGATGAACCGTTTGGCGCACTTGATGCGTTTACCCGTGAACAAATGCAGACCTTGCTGTTAAGGCTGTGGCAGGACAGCGGTAAACAGATCCTGCTGATTACGCATGACATTGAAGAAGCCATTTTTCTGGCGAGCGAGCTGGTGCTGCTCTCTCCGGGGCCCGGTCGGGTACAGGAAACGCTGACGCTGAATTTTGGCCAGCGTTTCGTGGACGGCGAACCCTGCCGCAGCATCAAGTCTGATCCCGATTTCATCGCCCAACGGGAATATGTGCTGAACCGGGTATTTGCACAACGGGAGGCATTTGCATGAGTGCGATCATTAACGATGTGCCGACCCGCGCCCGGCGTCGTCGCCTGCGCTGGCCTTTCTCCCTGACGGCCACGCTGAGCACAGTGAGCCTGCTTGTGCTGTTGTTCATCTGGTGGAGCGTGACCACACTGGGGCTCATTGCGCCGCTGTTTCTGCCGTCGCCGCAGCAGGTGCTGAGTAAGTTACTGAGCGTTGCCGGTCCGCAGGGGTTTATGGACGCGACGTTATGGCAGCACCTGTCAGCCAGCCTGACGCGCATGCTGATCGCGCTCAGCGCGGCGGCATTAACAGGCATTCCGGTGGGCATTGCGATGGGCGTCAGCCCGGTTTTACGTGCCCTGATCGATCCCCTGATTGAGCTCTATCGGCCCGTGCCGCCGCTGGCGTATTTACCTTTGATGGTCATTTGGTTCGGTATTGGTGAAACATCGAAAATACTGCTGATCACGCTGGCGATTTTTGCCCCGATAGTGCTGTCGACTGTGGCCGGTGTTCGCAACGCACAGCAGGTTCGTCTGCGCGCCGCGGCATCGTTGGGGGCGAATCGCTGGCAACGGCTGCGCTGGGTCATCCTGCCGGGTGCCTTGCCAGAGATACTGACCGGCTTACGCATTGGATTAGGTGTGGGCTGGTCAACGCTGGTGGCCGCCGAGCTCATTGCTGCCACGCGTGGGCTGGGCTTTATGGTGCAGTCGGCAGGGGAATTTCTGGCAACGGATGTGGTGCTGGCAGGGATCGCGGTGATTGCCATTGTGGCATGTAGTTTAGAACTGGGTCTGCGTGCGCTACAGCGCCGTCTGACGCCCTGGAACGGAGAGCAAAAATGAACGAAAAGTTAGCGATTACGCCTCTGGGCCCCTTTATCGGCGCGCAGGTCGGCAACCTTGATGTCTCGCGTCCACTCAGTGACGCGCAGTTTGAGCAGCTCTATCACGCCTTGCTGCGTCATCAGGTACTGTTTTTACGTGATCAGGTGATCACGCCCGAGCAGCATCGTGCGCTGGCCATTCGCTTCGGCGATCTTCATATCCATCCGGTTTATCCGCATGCGCCGGGCGTGGAAGAGATCATTGTCCTGGATACGCATCAGGATAATCCTCCGGATAATGATAACTGGCACACCGATGTGACGTTCATTCAGACGCCTCCGGCTGTGGCGCTGCTGGCGTCCAAAGTCTTGCCGGAGGCGGGTGGGGATACGTTATGGACCAGCGGTATTGCGGCGTATGAGGCGCTGTCTGCTCCCTTCAAAACCTTGCTGTCTGAACTCTATGCGGAGCACGATTTTACAAAGTCGTTTCCGGAATATAAACACCGTAAGACAGAAGAGGAACACCAGCGCTGGCGGCAGGCTGCGGCGAAAAACCCACCTGTGCAGCATCCTGTTATCCGGACGCATCCGGTTAGTGGGAAAAAAGCGCTGTTCGTCAATGAGGGTTTTACAACCCGAATTCTGACGCTGAGTCAGAAAGAGAGCGATGTATTACTGGGCTTTTTGTTTGCGCATAGCACGAAACCGGAGTTTCAGGTGCGCTGGCGCTGGCAGCCTAATGACCTGGCGATTTGGGACAATCGCGTCACTCAGCACTACGCCAATGCCGATTACTATCCGGCCCGAAGAGTGATGCAGCGCGCCACGGTATTAGGCGATAAGCCTTACTGAACCGTACCGCGAGTACACCGGTACGGTTGTGACGAAAGGTGATGCCGCCTCTGTCAGGAGGCGAGCATCGCTTCCAGTTTTTCCTGCGCGTCCAGCCAGGCCATTTCCACCTCTTCCAGCGCCGATTTACTCTCAGCCTGTTTTTGCAGGGCAGCCGTTAAATCAGCCTTGCGGCTGTGTTCGTACAGCGCGCTGTCTGCCAGCAGGTGTTCGGCGTCGGCCAGTTGGGCTTGCCACTTCGCCATCTGTTTTTCTAACTTCTCGATTTCTTTGCGCAAGGGCTGGGTCTGCGTTCGCAGCTCGGCTTCACGACGCTTTTGATCCTTACGGGCCTGAGCACTGTTACCATTGTCCTGTTTAGGCGCGGCCTCATTTTGCGTTTGCTGTTTTTGCAGGTCGCTCAGCCACTGCTGATAATCTTCCAGATCGCCCGGGAACACATCAACGCTGCCATCATGCACCAGATAGAGGTCATCGGTGGTGGCGCGTAACAGATGGCGATCGTGCGATACGACAACCAGTGCGCCTTCGAAATCAATCAACGCCTCAGTTAATGCCTGACGCATGTCCAAATCGAGGTGGTTGGTGGGTTCGTCCAGTAACAGCAGGTTGGGGCGCTGCCAGACAATCAGCGCCAGCACCAGCCGCGCTTTTTCGCCGCCAGAGAAGCGTTCGGTTACCTCTGTGACTTTATCGCCCTGAAAGCCAAAGCCGCCCAGATAATCCCGTAACTGCTGCTCGAGCACTTTCGGCGCAAGCCGTGAAAGATGTTGTAAAGGCGACTCATCGGCGCGCAGGAACTCCAGCTGATGCTGAGCGAAGTAACCCAGCTTGATCCCTTTCGCCAGGCCAATTTCGCCCGCTTTGGCGGCGAGTTCGCCCGCCAGCAGCTTAATCAGCGTTGACTTGCCGGCACCGTTGCGACCCAGCAGGCCAATGCGCGATCCCGGCACCAGGTTAAGTTTAATGGCGTTCAGAATAATGCGATCGCCATAGCCCGCGGTAACTTTATCCATTTTCAGCAGCGGATTCGGCAGGCTTTCGGGTGCGCGGAAGCTGAAGCTAAACGGATTATCCACATGGGCTGGCGCAATCAGCTCCATCCGTTCCAGCATCTTAATACGGCTTTGCGCCTGTTTGGCTTTGGTGGCCTGTGCACGGAAACGATCGATATATTTTTGCAGGTGCGCCACTTTTTCCTGCTGACTCTGGTATAACGCCTGCTGCTGGGCCAGTTTCGCGCCGCGCTGGCGTTCGAAGGAACTGTAGTTGCCGGTGTACTCGGTCATCGTCTGCTGTTCGATGTGGATAATTTTGTCCACCACCGGATCGAGAAAATCGCGATCGTGCGAGATCAGAATCAGCGTGCCCTCATAGCTTTTTAGCCAGCGTTCCAGCCAGATCACGGCGTCCAGATCGAGGTGGTTCGTCGGTTCATCGAGTAACAACAGGTCCGATCGACACAGCAGTGCCTGGGCCAGGTTAAGACGCATGCGCCAGCCCCCCGAAAAATCACTGACCGGGCGCTGAAGCTGTTCCTGACTGAATCCGAGCCCGTGCAGCAGGCTTGAGGCGCGCGACTGAATCGTCCAGGCCTGAATGGTATCGAGCTTACCGTGAATCAGGGCGATGGCATTTCCGTCATTTCTGATGTTGGCCTCTGCCAGTTCTGCTTCAAGATGGCGGTATTCACGGTCGCCATCGATGACATAGTCAAGGGCGGCCTGGCTGAGGGCAGGCGTTTCCTGATTCACCCAGGCAAGCGACCAGTTACCGGGAAAGGTAAACGATCCCGCATCGCTGGTGATCTCACCTTTCAGCAACGACAGCAGGGTGGATTTTCCACAGCCGTTTTTACCCACCAGCCCGACTTTTTGGCCGGGATTGATGGTGGCGGTAGCGTTGTCGAGCAGGACGCGAACACCGCGGCGAATTTGTAGGGCAGAAAAGACAATCATAAGCGCCGTATCGTCAGAATATGTTAATTTACGTGCAACATAATTGGGTTTTTGTTGCGTTGTGCATGGTAGCGGAAATCCGCACCAATGACGACGCTTTGGAGGGAAAGGATGTCGCAGCCACCTAAGATTTTGCTGCTTTTTGCTCATCCGGAAGCGCAGGATTCCATCGCAAATCGTATTTTGCTGGACGCGGCCAGGCCCCTTGAGCATGTTACTGTTCATGACCTCTATGCCGCCTATCCGGATTTTTTTATCGATATCCACCATGAGCAACAGCTACTGCGTGAGCATGATGTGATTATTTTTCAACATCCTCTCTATACCTACAGCTGCCCGGCGTTACTTAAAGAGTGGTTAGATCGCGTGTTGTCCCGGGGTTTTGCTAACGGCATAGACGGAAACGCATTAGAAGGAAAGTACTGGCGCAGTATCGTCACAACCGGCGAACCTGAAACGGCCTTTCAGCAGCACGGACTGAACCGCTATTCCATGAATGACATTTTGCGACCTTTTGAGCTGACCGCACAGATGTGCCGTATGCACTGGATGTCGCCGATGATTATTTACTGGGCGCGCCGTCAGCAACCTGATTTACTCAAAAAATATGCCCGTGCCTATAGCGACTGGCTGGCAGCACCGCTGCCGAATGGAGGGTTATAAATGGAAGGACAAACGCTGCTGACCGCAGGAGTCATCTATCTCTTTGCGGCGGTGCTGATTGTACCGGTAGCGGCTCGCCTGGGGATTGGCGCAGTATTGGGGTACTTACTGGCCGGTATTGCCATTGGTCCGTGGGGACTGGGATTTATTAGTGACGTCGACGAGATTCTGCACTTTTCTGAACTGGGCGTTGTCTTTCTGATGTTTATCATCGGGTTGGAACTGAACCCGGCAAAGTTGTGGGCGCTGCGCCGTTCTATCTTTGGTATCGGTGCCGCGCAGGTCATTTTCTCCGCCGCCATTCTTGGCGCATTGCTGTGGCTGACAAACTTTGACTGGCGCGCGGCGGTAATCGGCGGGATCGGTCTGGCCATGTCATCAACGGCGATGGCCTTGCAGCTGATGCGGGACAAGGGCATGAACCGCAGCGAAGCGGGCCAGCTAGGGTTTTCGGTGCTGCTGTTTCAGGATCTGGCTGTTATTCCGGCGTTGGCACTGATTCCGCTTCTGGCCGGGAATGACAGCGGCAGCGTCGACTGGATGAAAGTGGGCATGAAGGTCCTGGCGTTTGCCGGCATGCTCGTCGGGGGCCGCTATTTACTGCGCCCCATTTTTCGCTACATCGCGGCCTCAGGCGTGCGTGAAGTGTTTACCGCCGCCTCGCTGCTGCTGGTATTGGGCTCCGCGTTGTTTATGGATGCGCTGGGGTTATCCATGGCGTTAGGCACCTTTATCGCCGGGATTCTGCTGGCGGAAAGTGAATACCGTCATGAGCTGGAAGTGGCGATCGAGCCGTTCAAAGGCTTACTGCTGGGGCTGTTTTTTATCTCGGTGGGCATGGCGCTGAACCTCGGGGTGCTTTATACCCACATTATCGCCATTTTACTGGGCGTACTGACGCTGGTGTCGGTCAAGTTACTGGTGCTGTATGTGCTGGCTCGAATCTATGGCTTACGCAGCTCTGAACGTCAGCAGTTTGCCGGCGTGTTGAGTCAGGGCGGCGAGTTTGCTTTTGTACTGTTCTCGGCGGCCTCGTCAGCCAGACTGTTCTCGGGCGACCAACTGCCGCTGCTGCTGGTTACCGTGACGCTGTCCATGATGACCACGCCGCTGCTGATGCAGGCAATTGATCGGCTGTTGGCGCGTCGCTTTAATGAAAGCGATGAAGACACTGAAAAACCCTTCGTTGAGGACGATCAGCCGCAGGTCATTGTGGTGGGCTTCGGACGTTTTGGTCAGGTAGTGGGCCGTTTGCTGATGGCAAACAATAAGCGCATCACCGTACTGGAGCGTGATATTAGTGCGGTCAACCTGATGCGCAAGTACGGCTACAAGGTTTACTATGGTGATGCAACGGAGCTGGAACTGCTGCGAGCGGCGGGTGCGGCTGATGCGCAGTCAATCGTCATTACCTGCAGCAATCCGGAAGATGCGATGACGATTGTGCATCTCTGCCAGCAACATTTTCCGCATTTGCAGATTATGGCGCGTGCCCGTGGTCGTGTGGAAGCCCACGAACTGCTGCAGGCGGGCGTGACGCAGTTCTCACGTGAAACTTTTTCCAGTGCGCTGGAACTGGGGCGTAAAACGCTTATGTCGCTGGGAATGCATCCTCATCAGGCTCATCGGGCACAGCAACACTTCCGCCGGCTGGATATGCGCATGTTGCGGGAGCTGATGCCTGTCCACTCTGATATGGCGCAGATTTCCCGTGTCCGCGAGGCGCGACGTGAACTGGAAGACATTTTTCAGCGTGAAATGCAGCATGAACGACGTCAGTTCCATGACTGGGATGACGATCAGTAATCAAAAGACACAGGTAGAACAGCATGCGTAAACGCTTTATTGCTGGTGCGGTATGTCCGCATTGTCAGGAAAAAGACACGCTGGCCATGTGGCGTGAAAACAATGTCGATGTCGTCGAGTGTGTAAAGTGCGGCCATCAAATGCGGGAAGCCGATAAACAGGCACGCGATCAGGTTCGCAGTAACGAGCAAGTGATCGGAATTTTCCATCCCGAGTAGCGAAATGGCCCAGCTTTTTTTAAGCTTAAGCACACAGCGGGATTGAATTCCGTTACAATTGACGCCATTAACGCTGAAGTCGCAAGAGCAAAAGAGTGCCTCTTGTACTCAGCCCCGAACCTTTCTGGTTGGTGTTATTGCACGCAAGAATAGACCAATGAGACGGGATCTTAGTTCTCAACGGTTAGGAGATATCATGAAAGTAGCAAAAGACCTGGTGGTAAGCCTGGCCTATCAGGTACGTACAGAAGACGGTGTGTTGGTTGACGAGTCACCGGTGAGTGCACCGTTAGACTATCTGCACGGTCATGGTTCCCTGATTTCTGGTCTGGAAAATGCGCTGGAAAACCACGTCGCGGGCGATAAGTTTGACGTGCATATCCCGGCAAATGACGCGTACGGTCAGTACGATGACAACCTGGTACAGCGCGTACCAAAAGACGTCTTTATGGGCGTTGACGAATTACAGGTTGGCATGCGTTTCCTGGCGGAAACCGATCAGGGTCCGGTGCCGGTTGAAATCACCGAAGTGGAAGACGACCATGTTGTGGTTGACGGTAACCACATGCTGGCGGGTCAGAACCTGAACTTTAACGTTGAGGTGGTTGCGATTCGTGAAGCCACACCGGAAGAGCTGGCACACGGCCATGTTCACGGTGCAGATGGTCATCACCACGATCACGACCATGACCATGACCACGGTAAAGGTGGTTGCGGAACGGGTGGTTGTGGCTGCAGCCACTAAGTCCGACGCGGTAGTGCAGAGCCACCTTCGGGTGGCCTTACTTTTTGCGGCATTTTATTGTCAGCAGACCTCGGCAGAGCGGGCCTGCCGACAGTCAGCCTGGCCTGTCACGGATGGATCAGTAATGCGGCGGCGGGGTTTCTTCTGAAGCATCGGCAATCATCGACGGCGCGCTGGCTTTAAACTTCTCAAGTAACAGGCGCATATGTTCGCGCATCTTACTCATTTCAAGTTCATGCTGAACGACGGTATTGTTCAGTTGATCGATAGTGATCTCCTGAAAGGCCAGCTTACTTTCAAGCGCTTCAATACGTTGTTCCCACTCTGACTGTTGCATGATCTTTTCTCCTGTTAAGGGGTTACTCAGCGCATGATTCTAAAGGCTGGCGTTGCAGAATTGCCCTATTTATTCGCTTTTATTTGGTGTTTAGCTTGAAAAAGGGTCAGATGACATCATCTCTGGTGAAACTTCCTGATGCAAAAAAGGTCGGAAGTAGACCAGATAATTACGTTGTGGGAGTGTTCGTCATTGCCACGTAAAGTTATAGTGTGGGCCCTCAGTCCGCAATGATTCCCGAGGTGAGAGGCTTCGGTTTTGGAGAAAGGATGAAATCACTGTTTAAAGTCACATTGTTAGCTACCACCATGGCCGTCGCGCTGAATGCTCCGCTGGCAATGGCTGCAGAAACAGCAGCAGCTCCGGCCGCTGCCGATGCTCCACAGTCTGCTCCTCAGGCTCCAAAAAATGCCGCCTTCAAAAATGAAGATCAGCAATCTGCATACGCTTTGGGTGCGTCACTGGGCCGTTATATGGACAACTCCCTGAAAGAACAGGAGAAGTTGGGCATCAAGCTGGACAAGCAGCAACTGATTGCCGGTGTTCAGGACGCGTTTGGCGGCAAGAGCAAGCTGTCTGACGAAGAAATCGAGCAAACCCTGCAGGCGTTCGAAGCCCGCGTGAAAGGCGCGGCGTCAGCCAAGATGGAAAAAGACGCAAAAGAAAATGCCGAGAAGGGTGAAGCTTACAGCGCTAAGTTTGCTAAAGAGAGCGGCGTGAAGAAGACCGAAAGTGGTCTGCTGTATAAGGTTGAGAAAGAAGGGACCGGTGAGGCACCAAAAGACAGCGATACAGTCGTTGTAAACTACAAAGGTACGCTGATCGACGGCACCGAGTTTGATAACTCTTACACGCGCGGTGAGCCCCTGTCTTTCCGTCTTGACGGCGTGATTCCAGGCTGGACTGAAGGCCTGAAGCACGTTAAGAAAGGCGGTAAGATCAAGCTGGTTATCCCACCAAACCTGGCGTACGGTAAAAACGGTGTTCCGGGCATCCCGGCTAACTCCACGCTGGTGTTTGACGTTGAGCTGCTTGATATCAAACCGGCACCAAAAGCGGATGAAAAAACGCAGGCACCTGCTGCTGACGCGAAGAAATCCCAGTAATCTGTCTGCCGCCACCTTCGGGTGGCGGTTTCTCTTTATGACAAACCTCTGGCATAACCCCGCGACATTTGCCAGACTATCGCCTGCATAACTATCCCAATATTGAGTCTGCCCGTAGCCGCTGTGACAGGCTCCAGCCATGTAGGGTGATGTCTTCAATGTCTAATCCATTCAATCCCGGTGAACTGAGCGACTTCGATCTTCTGGAGCAGCATCCGTTCGAGCAAACTGATTACGATATTTTAAAATCGTATGAGGCCGTTGTAGATGGTCTTGCCATGTTGATCGGCTCGCATTGTGAAATCGTCCTTCACTCACTGGAAGATTTAAACTGTTCGGCCGTGCGTATTGCTAACGGCGAGCATACAGGGCGTAAAGTGGGCTCGCCCATCACGGATTTAGCCTTGCGCATGCTGCATGATATGCAGGGTGCAGACAGCAACGTCTCCCGCGCTTACTTTACCCGCGCGAAAAGTGGTGTGCTGATGAAGTCCGTCACGATTGCGATTCGTAATCGCCAGCAGCGGGTGATTGGCTTACTGTGTATCAACATGAACCTCGACGTTCCGTTTTCACAGATCATGTCGACGTTTCTGCCGCCAGAGATGCAGCAGGTCGATTCCAATGTGAACTTTGCCAGTTCGGTCGATGACCTGGTCATGCAGACGCTGGAATTTACGATTGAAGAAGTGAGCGCCGACCGTAACGTCTCGAATAATGCCAAGAACCGTCAGATCGTATTGAATCTGTATGAAAAAGGGATTTTCGATATCAAAGACGCCATCAATCAGGTCGCCGAGCGCTTAAATATTTCCAAACATACCGTGTACCTGTACATCCGCCAGTTTAAAAACGGTGACTTTCAGGGGCAGGATCGTTAATGCGCTATGCGCTTCTTGTCACCGGTCCGGCCTATGGTACGCAGCAGGCGACCAGCGCCCTGCTGTTTGCCAACGCGCTGCTGGCAGCGGGACACCAGCTGGAAAGCGTCTTTTTTTATCGGGAAGGCGTGCTGAACGCCAATCAGCTTAGCGCGCCCGCCAGTGACGAATTCGATCTTGTTCGTGCCTGGCAGTCGCTTCATCAGGCGCATGGCGTGGCGCTGAACATTTGCGTGGCGGCCGCACTCCGGCGCGGCGTAACGGATGCGCAGGAAGCCTCACGGCTTGCGCTGCCGGGCGCGAATCTTCAGCCCGGTTTTACCCTGGCCGGCTTAGGCGCGCTGGCGGAAGCGGCGCTGCGTTGCGAGCGGATGGTGCAGTTCTGATGAAGCGTGTCGCGTTTGTATTCACCCGAGCCCCACATGGCAGCAGTGCGGGACGTGAAGGGTTAGATGCGGTGCTGGCCACCGGCGCGTTGAGTGACGATATCGGCCTGTTTTTTATTGGAGATGGCGTTCTGCAGCTTAACAGTGAGCAACAGCCGGAAAATATTCACAGCCGGCATTATGCCGCTACCTTCGGCGTGCTGGCGCTGTATGATATCGACCAGTGTTATCTGTGCAGGGCATCGCTGCAGTCGCGCGGTTTAGCGGAAAATGCGCCACGCATTCTGGATGCCGAAATTTTAGATGCGTCGGCCCTGCGGCAAAAACTCGCAGGCTATGACCGTATTTTGACTTTTTAAGAGCACCTAATGCTGCATACGTTATTTCACTCACCGACTTACAGCGACATCGAAAGCCTGACCCGACTGCTTATGCCGGAGGATGACCTGCTCTTGCTGCAGGATGGCGTACTGGCGGCGATTGAGGGCAGCAGGGCGCTGGAACAGCTTCGCGCCTCAGGGGCGAAGCTCTGGGCACTGGAAGATGACCTGAATGCCCGGGGGCTGAGCACGCAAATTTCCCCTGTTGTGCAGTCTGTGGACTATACTTTTTTCGTTGCGCTAACGGTAAAACATCAACAACAAATGGCCTGGTAATGCGTTGGCCCCCTGGTTATTTCTTGACACCTTTTTGACACAGCCCTAAAATTCTGCCTCCTCGTAATTCTACGAGGTGATTTATTACGTGTTTACGAAGCAAAAAGCTAAATCCCAGGAGCTATTTAATGGCAACAGTTAACCAGCTGGTTCGCAAACCACGCGTCCGCAAAGTTGCAAAGAGCAACGTGCCGGCGCTGGAAGCTTGCCCGCAGAAACGTGGCGTTTGTACCCGTGTGTACACCACCACTCCTAAAAAACCAAACTCAGCACTGCGTAAAGTTTGCCGTGTGCGTTTGACTAACGGTTTTGAAGTCACCTCCTACATCGGTGGTGAAGGTCACAACCTGCAGGAACACTCCGTGATCCTGATCCGTGGCGGTCGTGTTAAAGACCTGCCAGGTGTGCGTTACCACACCGTTCGTGGCGCGCTGGACTGCTCAGGTGTTAAAGACCGTAAGCAGTCACGCTCCAAGTACGGCGTGAAGAAGCCAAAGGCTTAATGGTTCTCCGTTAAGTAAGGCCAAACGTTTTAACTTAAATGTCAAACTAAACTCGTAGAGTTTTGGACAATCCTGAATTAACAACGGAGTATTTCCATGCCACGTCGTCGCGTCATTGGTCAGCGTAAAATTCTGCCGGATCCTAAGTTCGGATCAGAGCTGCTGGCTAAATTTGTAAATATCCTGATGGTAGATGGTAAAAAATCTACTGCTGAATCTATCGTCTATACCGCACTTGAGACCCTGGCTCAACGTGCTGGTAAAGATGGCTTGGAAGCTTTTGAGGTTGCTCTCGAAAACGTGCGTCCGACTGTCGAAGTTAAGTCACGTCGCGTTGGTGGTTCAACCTATCAGGTTCCAGTTGAAGTCCGTCCGGTTCGTCGTAATGCCCTGGCAATGCGTTGGATCGTAGAAGCTGCTCGTAAACGCGGTGATAAATCTATGGCTTTACGCCTGGCGAACGAACTTTCTGACGCTGCAGAAAACAAAGGTACTGCAGTTAAGAAACGTGAAGACGTTCACCGTATGGCTGAAGCCAACAAGGCGTTCGCTCACTACCGCTGGTAACAGCTGCGTAGTTGTTGTTAAACCAGCGGGCGCTCAAACAGCCAACCCGCTGGGGTCGACTAACTTTGAACGTCCTAAAAACCGAGGAATAAAATGGCTCGTACAACACCCATTGCGCGCTACCGTAATATCGGTATCAGCGCACACATCGACGCCGGTAAAACCACTACTACCGAGCGTATCCTGTTCTACACCGGTGTTAACCACAAAATCGGTGAAGTGCATGATGGCGCAGCGACCATGGACTGGATGGCACAGGAGCAGGAACGTGGTATTACCATCACGTCTGCTGCAACGACCGCGTTCTGGTCAGGTATGGCTAAGCAGTTTGAGCCACACCGCATCAACATCATCGACACCCCGGGACACGTTGACTTCACCATCGAAGTAGAACGTTCCATGCGTGTGCTCGATGGCGCAGTAATGGTTTACTGTGCTGTAGGTGGTGTTCAGCCACAGTCTGAGACCGTATGGCGTCAGGCTAACAAATATAAAGTTCCACGCATTGCGTTCGTTAACAAAATGGACCGCATGGGTGCAAACTTCCTGAAAGTAGTTGGTCAGATCGAATCTCGTCTGGGCGCGACTCCGGTTCCGCTGCAGATCGCTATCGGCGCTGAAGAAAACTTCACCGGCGTTGTTGACCTGATCAAAATGAAAGCCATCAACTGGAACGACCAGGATGCGGGCGTGACCTTCGATTACGAAGAGATCCCAGCTAACCTGCAAGAACTGGCTGAAGAATGGCGCGGCAAGCTGATCGAAGCTGCAGCAGAAGCCTCTGAAGAGCTGATGGAGAAATTCTTCAGCGGTGAAGAGCTGACTGAAGAAGAGATCAAAAAAGCGCTGCGTCAGCGCGTGCTGAAAAACGAAATCATCCTGGTGACCTGTGGTTCTGCATTTAAGAACAAAGGTGTTCAGGCAATGCTGGATGCGGTTGTTGAGTATCTGCCAGCCCCGACCGATGTACCGGCAATCAACGGTATGCTGGACGATGGTAAAGATACCCCAGCTGAGCGTCACGCAAGTGATGAAGAGCCGTTCTCTGCTCTGGCGTTTAAGATCGCAACTGACCCATTCGTGGGTAACCTGACGTTCTTCCGCGTTTACTCTGGTGTGGTTAACTCAGGCGATACCGTTCTGAACTCCGTGAAATCTGCACGTGAGCGTTTCGGTCGTATCGTTCAGATGCACGCTAACAAACGTGAAGAAATCAGCGAAGTTCGCGCAGGTGACATCGCCGCTGCGATCGGCCTGAAAGACGTTATCACTGGTGATACCCTGTGTGATCCAAACGCGCCAATCATTCTGGAGCGTATGGAATTCCCTGAGCCGGTAATTTCTATCGCCGTTGAGCCGAAAACCAAAGCTGACCAGGAAAAAATGGGTCTGGCTCTGGGTCGTCTGGCGAAAGAAGACCCGTCATTCCGCGTATGGACTGACGAAGAGTCTAACCAGACTATCATCGCTGGTATGGGTGAACTTCACCTCGATATCATCGTTGACCGTATGAAGCGTGAATTCAACGTTGAAGCGAACGTGGGTAAACCACAGGTTGCTTACCGTGAAGCTATCCGCTCTAAAGTTACCGGTATCGAAGGTAAACACGCCAAGCAGTCTGGTGGTCGTGGTCAGTACGGTCATGTTGTTATCGACATGTACCCGCTGGAGCCAGGTTCGAACCCGAAAGGTTACGAATTTGTCAACGATATTAAAGGTGGTGTAATTCCTGGCGAATTCATCCCAGCCGTTGATAAAGGTATCCAGGAGCAGTTGAAATCAGGCCCACTGGCAGGTTATCCGGTTGTGGATCTGGGTGTTCGTCTGCACTTCGGTTCTTACCATGACGTTGACTCCTCTGAACTGGCGTTTAAACTGGCCGCGTCTATAGCCTTTAAAGATGGCTTTAAGAAAGCGCAGCCTGTTCTGCTTGAGCCTATCATGAAGGTTGAAGTTGAAACCCCAGAAGAGAACACCGGTGACGTAATCGGTGACCTTAGCCGTCGTCGTGGTATGCTCAAAGGGCAGGAATCTAACGCTACTGGCGTTCAGATCCACGCTGAAGTTCCACTGTCTGAAATGTTCGGATATGCAACTCAGCTGCGCTCTCTGACCAAAGGTCGTGCTTCGTACTCCATGGAGTTCCTGAAGTATGACGACGCACCGAACAACGTTGCGCAGGCCGTTATTGAAGCTCGTAGCAAATAAGCTACGGTTTAAATTTGAACTGATGCCTTCATCCCGGGTGATGAAGGCATAACGTAAGGAATATCGCCATGGCGAAAGAGCAATTTCAACGTAACAAACTGCACGTAAACGTGGGCACCATCGGTCACGTTGACCACGGTAAAACCACCCTGACTGCAGCAATCACCACCGTTCTGGCTAAAACCAACGGCGGCCAGGCGCGTGCGTTCGACCAGATCGACAGCACCCCTGAAGAAAAAGCACGTGGTATCACCATCAACACTGCACACGTTGAGTATGAAACCCCGTCTCGCCACTATGCACACGTTGACTGCCCGGGCCACGCCGACTATGTGAAAAACATGATCACCGGTGCTGCGCAGATGGACGGCGCGATCCTGGTTGTTGCTGCGACTGACGGCCCAATGCCGCAGACCCGTGAGCACATCCTGCTGGGTCGTCAGGTAGGCGTTCCTTACATCATCGTGTTCCTGAACAAGTGTGACATGGTTGATGACGAAGAGCTGCTGGAGCTGGTTGAGATGGAAGTCCGTGACCTGCTGTCACAGTACGACTTCCCGGGCGACGATACTCCAATCGTTCGCGGTTCAGCACTGAAAGCGCTGGAAGGCAACCCAGAGTGGGAAGAGAAGATCGTTGAGCTGGCTAACCACCTGGACAACTACATCCCGGATCCGGTTCGTGCTATCGACATGCCGTTCCTGCTGCCAATCGAAGACGTATTCTCAATCTCTGGCCGTGGTACTGTAGTAACCGGTCGTGTTGAGCGCGGTGTTGTTAAAGTCGGCGACGAAGTTGAAATCGTGGGTATCAAAGATACGGCGAAATCAACCTGTACCGGTGTTGAAATGTTCCGCAAACTGCTGGACCAGGGTCAGGCAGGCGAAAACTGTGGTGTTCTGCTGCGCGGTATCAAGCGTGAAGACATCCAGCGTGGTCAGGTTCTGGCGAAGCCAGGCACCATCAAGCCACACACCAAGTTCGAGTCAGAAGTTTACGTTCTGTCTAAAGACGAAGGTGGCCGCCATACTCCGTTCTTCAAGGGCTACCGTCCACAGTTCTACTTCCGTACCACTGACGTGACCGGTTCAGTAGAGCTGCCAGAAGGCGTTGAAATGGTTATGCCAGGCGACAACATCAAAATGGTTGTTACCCTGATCCACCCAATCGCAATGGACGAAGGTCTGCGCTTCGCAATCCGCGAAGGTGGCCGTACCGTTGGCGCGGGCGTTGTTGCTAAAGTTATCGCTTAATTGTGATCTCTGATGTGGCCACATGAGTGGCCACTGCAAAATAAAAAGAGCACTTCGGTGCTCTTTTTTTATGCCTGTCATTTAATCACGCAGGCTTTCTCCTCACAAAAGGTAGGTTTGAAATAAAAACGATTCGCATTTACACTGTGCGCACGAAATAGACCGGGTGATGAATAAATGTACGTCTGTCTGTGTAATGCCATCAGTGACAAAACGCTCCGTGAAGTCGTGCGCCGTTATCAGCCCAAATCTATCCAGCAGTTGCGCCAAATCGTGCCCGTGGGAAAGCAATGTGGAAAATGTATTCGGGATGCCCGTGCGATTATGGATGAAGAGATGCAGCACGCTCCGCAATATAAAGAAATCGCGTAAACGCACACACACCACCGACTTGATAATACCCACAATTTTCATCGCGTTTTTTTGACTTCTTTTTAACCGCATCTACGCTCAAATAAACATGAGCGGAGGAAGCGAAATGAAGGGCGATGCGAAAATCATAAGTCATCTCAATAAATTGTTGGGGAATGAACTGGTTGCAATAAACCAGTACTTCTTACATGCACGGATGTTCAAAAACTGGGGACTGATGCGTCTTAACGACGTTGAGTACCATGAGTCCATAGATGAAATGAAGCATGCGGATAAATACATCGAACGTATTCTGTTTCTTGAAGGCATTCCTAATCTGCAGGATCTGGGACGACTCAGGATTGGAGAAGATGTCGGGGAGATGTTGCAGTCCGATCTCAATCTTGAACTCGAAGGCGCAAAAGACCTGCGTGAAGCCATCGCCTATGCGGATAAAGTTCATGATTACGTAAGCCGCGATATGATGATCGCCATCCTCGAAGATGAGGAGCACCATATCGACTGGATTGAAACTGAGCTTGATCTTATTAGTAAGATGGGCATCCAGAATTACCTGCAGGCGCAAATCAAAGAAGAGTAAGGCTTTGACTAACGATAACTCCCCAGCCCGCGACGGCCAGGAAAGGGCCAAAGGGAAGCGGGCTGTTCAGGTACCACGCCCAGTTCCTTATCCGCAGCGCGCCGAAAGCGATCAAGGCTGTCGTACAGGCGGTCAGGGCAATGAAGGGCAGGGCCTGCCAACCACACCATGCGCCCAGTGCGGCAAACAGTTTAATATCCCCACAACCTAATCCCTTCCGCCGTGTAACCTGTTGAAAAATTCCGGCAAGCAACCAAAGTGAACCATAGCCAAACATGACGCCACCGATGGCCGAACTGACCGTGAGTGGCTGAAAGAACATGAAACGTGAAAGACCCAGCCACAGGAGCGCGTGGGTGAGAACATCTGTCAGCAGGAAGTGGCGCTGGTCGATGGCCGCAAGGACGAGGAGCAAACAGGAAGCCAGAAGCGGAAACAGCGCATGAATGAGATTGTCGTGAAACAGGTAAGCCAGCAACAGGCAGAGCAGGGCGCCTGTCAGCTCAAACAGCACGGGCAGCAAACCGACCGGATGCGAACAAAACCGACAGTGCCCCCGCAACCACAGCCAGCTTATCAGCGGAACGCTGTCGTGCCACAGGATCGTGCGGCGACAGTAACTACAGTGGGAAGGCGGCGTCCACAATGACTGCAGCCAGCGACGTGGTGAAGCGGACGTATTAAAACGTTGACAGGCCAGGGCGAGAAAGCTGCCAAGCGCGCCGCCTGACAGGGAGACAGCAACGATGATGAGCAACACGATGACCTCCGGTTAACCTGATGTGATGACTGAGTCTGTCTGAACGCATCCTCTGCGTCGCGGATAAGAAAAAGAGAATGGAAAACCGCGCCCAGAAAAAAAGGGGCGAAGACATCCGTCCTGCAGGGCTTTTGTGCAGACGTACACAAAAGCGTTAAACACAGTTTTCTGTGGCAAATGTGCATCGTGGGTTGCTTCCTGAGCAAATCTACGTATAATGCGCGGGCCTGCCGATATTGGCAGGCGCGATTCGAGCTGAATCGCAGACGGCAGTTTGTTGGGCCGTCTGACAATACTCCCAACTGTGGAGTTATATGCTGAACGATTACACTCTCCCATCAATCGTAATGGGTTCGAGTAGTAATTTTTTTCGTCTATAAAATGTTTGGAGCCTTGGTCTCATGTCGAACCAAAGAATCCGTATCCGTCTTAAAGCGTTTGATCATCGTCTGATCGATCAATCAACCGCGGAAATCGTCGAGACTGCCAAGCGCACTGGTGCGCAGGTACGTGGTCCGATCCCGCTGCCGACCCGCAAAGAGCGCTTTACCGTTCTGATCTCTCCGCACGTTAACAAAGATGCGCGTGACCAGTACGAAATTCGCACTCACAAGCGTCTGGTAGACATCGTTGAGCCAACTGAAAAAACCGTTGATGCTCTGATGCGTCTGGACCTGGCTGCCGGTGTTGACGTGCAGATCAGCCTGGGTTAATCAGGTCATCGAGCGATTGAGAGGTTGAAACAATGATTGGTTTAGTCGGTAAAAAAGTGGGTATGACCCGCATCTTCACTGAAGATGGCGTATCTATCCCAGTAACCGTAATCGAAGTTGAAGCGAACCGCGTTACTCAGGTCAAAGGCCTGGAGAACGATGGTTACCAGGCAATTCAGGTTACCACCGGTGCTAAAAAAGCAAACCGTGTGACCAAACCTGAAGCTGGTCATTTTGCTAAAGCTGGCGTAGAAGCTGGCCGTGGCCTGTGGGAATTCCGCACCGCTGAAGGTGATGAGTATTCTGTAGGTCAGAGCATCAGCGTTGAAATTTTCGCTGACGTTAAAAAAGTAGACGTAACTGGCACCTCTAAAGGTAAAGGTTTCGCAGGTACCGTTAAGCGCTGGAACTTCCGTACCCAGGACGCAACCCACGGTAACTCCTTGTCTCACCGCGTTCCGGGTTCTATCGGTCAGAACCAGACTCCGGGCAAAGTGTTCAAAGGCAAGAAAATGGCAGGTCAGCTGGGTAATGAGCGCGTAACTGTTCAGAGCCTGGACGTAGTACGTGTTGACGCTGAGCGCAACCTGCTGCTGGTTAAAGGTGCAGTTCCCGGTGCTACCGGTAGCGACCTGATCGTTAAACCAGCTGTGAAGGCGTAAGGGGATAGCAATGGAATTAGTATTGAAAGACGCGCAGAGCGCGCTGACTGTTTCCGAAACTACCTTCGGTCGTGATTTCAACGAAGCGCTGGTTCACCAGGTTGTTGTTGCTTACGCATCAGGCGCCCGCCAGGGTACTCGCGCGCAGAAAACTCGCGCTGAAGTAACCGGTTCAGGCAAAAAGCCTTGGCGTCAGAAAGGCACCGGCCGTGCGCGTTCAGGTTCTGTAAAGAGCCCGATCTGGCGTTCAGGTGGCGTGACCTTTGCTGCTAAGCCACAAGACCACAGTCAAAAAGTTAACAAAAAGATGTACCGCGGCGCGCTGAAAAGCATCCTGTCCGAACTGGTACGTCAAGATCGTCTGATCGTTGTCGAGCAGTTCTCTGTTGAAGCACCGAAAACCAAGTTGCTGGCACAGAAGCTGAAAGACATGGCGCTGGAAGACGTGCTGATCATCACCGGCGAACTGGATGAGAATCTGTTCCTGGCTGCGCGTAACCTGTACAAGGTTGACGTGCGTGATGCAGCGGGTATCGACCCAGTTAGCCTGATCGCCTTCGACAAAGTCGTTATGACTGCTGATGCAGTTAAGCAAGTTGAGGAGATGCTGGCATGATCCGTGAAGAACGTCTGCTGAAAGTACTGCGCGCGCCGCACGTATCTGAAAAGGCATCTAGCGCGATGGAAAAAACCAACACCATCGTACTCAAAGTAGCTAAAGACGCGACTAAAGCAGAGATCGTTGCTGCTGTTGAGAAACTGTTCGAAGTAGAAGTTAAAGACGTTAACACCCTGGTAGTTAAAGGTAAGGTTAAGCGTCACGGACAGCGTATCGGTCGTCGTAGCGACTGGAAAAAAGCTTACGTCACCCTGAAGGAAGGCCAGAATCTGGACTTCGTCGGCGGCGCTGAGTAAGTCGGAGGAGAAAGACAATGGCAGTTGTTAAATGTAAACCGACATCTCCGGGTCGTCGCCACGTCGTTAAAGTGGTGAACCCAGAGTTGCACAAGGGCAAGCCGTTTGCTCCATTGCTGGAAAAAAACAGCAAATCCGGTGGCCGCAACAACAACGGTCGCATCACTACCCGTCACATCGGTGGTGGTCATAAGCAGGCTTACCGTCTGGTTGACTTCAAACGCAACAAAGATGGTATCCCGGCAACCGTTGAACGTCTTGAGTACGATCCGAACCGCTCTGCGAACATCGCACTGGTTCTGTACAAAGACGGCGAACGCCGTTACATCCTGGCCCCTAAAGGCCTGAAAGCCGGCGACCAGATTCAGTCTGGCGTTGATGCTGCGATCAAAGCAGGTAACACACTGCCGATGCGTAACATCCCGGTGGGTTCTACCGTTCACAACGTAGAAATGAAACCAGGCAAAGGCGGTCAGATTGCTCGCTCAGCCGGTGCTTACGTGCAGATCGTTGCGCGTGAAGGTTCCTACGTTACCCTGCGTCTGCGTTCAGGTGAAATGCGTAAAGTCGAAGCTGACTGCCGCGCTACACTGGGCGAAGTCGGTAACGCTGAGCATATGCTGCGCGTTCTGGGTAAAGCTGGTGCAACCCGTTGGCGTGGTGTTCGTCCGACCGTTCGTGGTACCGCGATGAACCCAGTAGATCACCCGCACGGTGGTGGTGAAGGTCGTAACTTTGGTAAGCACCCGGTAACTCCGTGGGGCGTTCAGACCAAAGGTAAGAAGACCCGTAGCAACAAGCGTACCGATAAATTTATCGTACGTCGCCGTAGCAAATAATATTAGAGGATAAGCCATGCCACGTTCTCTCAAGAAAGGTCCTTTTATTGACCTGCACTTGCTGAAGAAGGTAGAGAAAGCGGTGGAAAGCGGTGACAAGAAGCCTTTGCGCACTTGGTCCCGTCGTTCAACGATCTTTCCTAACATGATCGGTTTGACCATCGCTGTCCATAATGGTCGTCAGCACGTTCCTGTCTTTGTTTCCGACGAAATGGTTGGTCACAAACTGGGTGAATTCGCGCCGACACGTACTTATCGCGGTCACGCGGCTGATAAAAAAGCCAAGAAGAAATAAGTAGGAGGAAGAGATGGAAACTTTAGCTCAACATCGCCACGCTCGTTCTTCTGCTCAGAAGGTTCGCCTTGTTGCTGACCTGATCCGCGGTAAGAAAGTGTCGCAGGCACTGGACATTTTGACCTACACCAACAAGAAAGCGGCTGTACTGGTCAAGAAAGTTCTGGAATCTGCCATTGCTAACGCTGAACACAACGATGGCGCTGATATCGACGATCTGAAAGTCGCGAAAATTTTCGTCGACGAAGGCCCAAGCATGAAGCGCATTATGCCGCGTGCAAAAGGTCGTGCAGATCGCATCCTGAAGCGCACCAGCCACATTACTGTGGTTGTGTCCGATCGCTGAGACTCTGGAGACTAGCAATGGGTCAGAAAGTACATCCTAATGGTATTCGCCTGGGTATTGTAAAACCATGGAACTCTACCTGGTTTGCGAACACCAAAGAATTCGCTGACAACCTGGACAGCGACTTTAAAGTACGTCAGTACCTGACTAAGGAACTGGCTAAGGCGTCTGTATCTCGTATCGTTATCGAGCGTCCAGCTAAGAGCATCCGTGTGACCATTCACACCGCTCGTCCTGGCATCGTGATCGGTAAGAAAGGTGAAGACGTAGAAAAACTGCGCACGGTCGTCGCGAAAATCGCTGGCGTTCCTGCACAGATCAATATCGCCGAAGTCCGTAAACCGGAACTGGACGCAAAACTGGTTGCTGACAGCATCACTTCACAGCTGGAGCGTCGTGTGATGTTCCGTCGTGCTATGAAGCGTGCGGTTCAGAACGCCATGCGTCTGGGCGCGAAGGGTATCAAAGTTGAAGTTAGCGGCCGTCTGGGCGGCGCCGAGATCGCACGTACCGAATGGTACCGTGAAGGTCGCGTGCCGTTGCACACTCTGCGTGCTGACATTGACTACAACACCTCTGAAGCGCACACCACTTATGGTGTAATCGGCGTTAAGGTATGGATCTTCAAAGGCGAGATCCTGGGTGGTATGGCTGCTGTTGAACAACCGGAACCGGCTGCTCAACCTAAAAAGCAGCAGCGTAAAGGCCGTAAGTAAGGAGAGTCGCTATGTTACAACCAAAGCGTACGAAATTCCGTAAAGTGCACAAAGGCCGCAACCGCGGTCTGGCGCAGGGTACGGATGTTAGCTTCGGGACTTTCGGTCTGAAAGCTGTTGGCCGTGGTCGTCTGACTGCCCGTCAGATCGAAGCAGCACGTCGTGCTATGACCCGTGCAGTTAAGCGTCAAGGTAAGATCTGGATCCGTGTATTCCCGGACAAACCGATCACCGAGAAGCCGCTGGAAGTGCGTATGGGTAAAGGTAAGGGTAACGTTGAGTATTGGGTTGCCCTGATCCAGCCTGGTAAAGTCCTGTATGAAATGGACGGCGTACCAGAAGAGCTGGCCCGTGAAGCATTCAAGCTGGCAGCAGCAAAACTGCCTATCAAAACCACCTTTGTAACTAAGACGGTGATGTAATGAAAGCAACAGAGCTGCGTGAAAAAAGCGTTGAAGAGCTGAACACTGAGCTGCTTAATCTGCTGCGTGAGCAATTTAACCTGCGCATGCAGGCAGCATCTGGCCAACTGCAGCAGTCTCATCTGCTGAAGCAGGTTCGCCGTGATGTTGCACGCGTTAAGACTTTACTGACTGAGAAGGCGGGTTCGTAATGACCGATAAAATCCGTACTCTGCAGGGTCGTGTTGTTAGTGACAAAATGCAGAAATCTGCTGTTGTTGCTATCGAGCGTTTCGTGAAGCATCCAATCTATGGAAAATTCATTAAGCGTACGACTAAGCTGCACATCCATGACGAGAACAACGAATGTGGAATCGGCGACGTGGTAGAAATCCGCGAATGCCGTCCACTGTCTAAGACTAAGTCCTGGACACTGGTTCGCGTTGTAGAGAAAGCAATTCTGTAATAGAATTTGCCCTCTTTAAAAATCTAATGAACGGCTCGAAAGAGCCGTTCATTTTTTCTACCCATCTGCGAGAACCGGTGTTATAATGCCGCGCCCTCAATTATGGGGCTTTCAATCGACCTGAGGTCTAGGTCCCGAAGTAGTAGTTGACATTAGCGGAGCACTGAAATGATCCAAGAACAGACTATGCTGAACGTCGCCGACAACTCCGGTGCACGTCGCGTAATGTGTATCAAGGTTCTGGGTGGCTCGCACCGTCGCTACGCAGGCGTCGGCGACATCATTAAAGTTACCATCAAGGAAGCAATTCCACGTGGTAAAGTTAAAAAAGGTGATGTCCTGAAGGCGGTAGTGGTGCGCACCAGGAAGGGTGTTCGTCGCCCGGACGGTTCTGTCATTCGCTTCGATGGTAATGCATGCGTTATTTTAAACAATAACAGCGAGCAGCCTATCGGTACGCGTATTTTTGGGCCGGTAACTCGTGAACTTCGTACTGAAAAGTTCATGAAAATTATCTCTCTGGCACCAGAAGTACTCTAAGGAGCGAACAATGGCAGCTAAAATCCGTCGTAACGACGAAGTTATCGTGTTAACCGGTAAAGATAAAGGTAAGCGCGGTAAAGTTAAGAACGTCCTGTCTTCTGGCAAGGTCATCGTTGAAGGTATCAACCTGGTTAAGAAACATCAGAAGCCTGTTCCGGCTCTGAACCAACCAGGCGGCATCGTTGAAAAAGAAGCTGCAATTCAGGTTTCTAACGTTGCTCTCTTCAATGCGGCAACCGGTAAGGCTGACCGTGTAGGCTTTAGATTCGAAGACGGTAAAAAAGTCCGTTTCTTCAAATCTAATAGCGAAACTATCAAGTAATTTGGAGTAGTACGATGGCGAAACTGCATGATTACTACAAAGACGAGGTAGTCCAGAAACTCATGTCTGAGTTCGGCTACAATTCTGTCATGCAAGTCCCTCGGGTCGAGAAGATCACCCTGAACATGGGTGTTGGTGAAGCGATCGCTGACAAGAAACTGCTGGATAACGCAGCAGCTGACCTGGCAGCAATCTCCGGTCAAAAACCGTTGATCACCAAAGCACGCAAATCAGTTGCAGGCTTCAAAATCCGTCAGGGCTATCCGATCGGCTGTAAAGTAACTCTGCGTGGCGAACGCATGTGGGAGTTCTTTGAGCGTCTGATCACCATTGCTGTACCGCGTATCCGTGACTTCCGTGGCCTGTCCGCTAAGTCATTCGATGGTCGTGGCAACTACAGCATGGGTGTACGTGAGCAGATCATCTTCCCAGAAATCGACTACGACAAAGTCGATCGCGTTCGTGGTTTGGATATTACCATTACCACTACTGCGAAATCTGATGATGAAGGCCGTGCTCTGCTGGCTGCCTTTGACTTCCCGTTCCGTAAGTAAGGTAGGGTTACTTAATGGCTAAGCAATCTATGAAAGCACGCGAAGTTAAGCGTGTGAAATTAGCAGACAAATTCTTCGCAAAACGCGCTGAACTGAAAGCGATCATTTCTGATGTGAACGCTTCCGACGAAGACCGTTGGGATGCCGTTCTCAAGCTGCAGAGTCTGCCGCGTGATTCCAGCCCTTCACGTCAGCGTAACCGCTGCCGTCAAACAGGTCGTCCGCACGGTTTCCTGCGGAAGTTTGGGTTGAGCCGTATCAAGGTCCGTGAAGCCGCAATGCGCGGTGAAATCCCGGGTCTGAAAAAGGCTAGCTGGTAATTGTCACCAATTGAATCACGGGAGTAACACAGATGAGCATGCAAGATCCGATCGCGGATATGCTGACCCGTATCCGTAACGGTCAGGCCGCGAACAAAGTTGCGGTCACCATGCCCTCCTCCAAGCTGAAATTGGCAATTGCCAACGTGCTGAAGGAAGAAGGCTTTATTGAAGATTTTAAAATCGAAGGCGACACCAAGCTGGAACTGGAACTGACTCTTAAGTATTTCCAGGGTAAAGCGGTTGTAGAAAGCATTCAGCGAGTAAGCCGTCCCGGCCTGCGCATCTATAAGAAAAAAGATGAGCTGCCAAAGGTAATGGCTGGTATGGGTATCGCTGTCATTTCTACATCGAAAGGTGTTATGACTGATCGTGCAGCGCGCCAGGCTGGTCTTGGTGGCGAAATTATCTGCTACGTAGCGTAATCGGAGGATACTATGTCTCGTGTTGCTAAAGCACCTGTCGTTGTTCCTGCCGGCGTAGAGGTAAAACTCAACGGTCAGGTAATTTCGATTAAAGGTAAAAACGGCGAGCTGACTCGTACTATCAATGATGCTGTTGAAGTTAAGCATGCTGACAACACTCTGACTTTCGCTCCGCGCGAAGGTTATGTTGACGGCTGGGCGCAGGCGGGTACTTCTCGCGCGCTGCTGAACGCAATGGTTATCGGTGTTACCGAAGGCTTCACTAAGAAGCTGCAGCTGGTTGGTGTTGGTTATCGTGCTGCCGTTAAAGGCAACGTAGTTAACCTGTCTCTGGGCTTTTCTCATCCAGTTGATCACCAGCTGCCCGCGGGTATCACTGCAGAGTGTCCGACTCAGACTGAAATCGTGCTGAAAGGCGCTGATAAGCAGGTGATCGGCCAGGTTGCAGCTGACTTGCGCGCCTACCGTCGTCCTGAGCCTTATAAAGGCAAGGGTGTCCGTTACGCCGACGAAGTCGTGCGTACCAAAGAGGCTAAGAAGAAGTAAGGTAACACTATGGATAAGAAATCTGCTCGTATCCGTCGTGCGACCCGTGCACGTCGCAAGCTCAAAGAGCTGGGTGCTACTCGCCTGGTGGTACATCGTACCCCGCGTCACATTTACGCACAGGTAATCGCCCCGAACGGTTCCGAAGTTCTGGTTGCTGCTTCTACTGTAGAAAAAGCTATCACTGAACAACTGAAGTATACCGGTAATAAAGAAGCCGCAGCTGCTGTAGGTAAAGCTATTGCAGAACGCGCAATCGAAAAAGGCATCACTGGTGTTTCTTTCGACCGTTCCGGTTTCCAATATCATGGTCGCGTCCAGGCACTGGCAGATGCTGCCCGTGAAGCTGGCCTTCAGTTCTAAGGTAGAGGTCTAAGATGGCACACATCGAGAAACAAGCTGGCGAACTGCAGGAAAAACTGATCGCGGTAAACCGTGTATCTAAAACTGTAAAAGGTGGTCGTATTTTCTCCTTCACCGCACTGACTGTAGTGGGTGATGGTAACGGCCGCGTTGGTTTTGGTTACGGTAAAGCGCGTGAAGTTCCAGCAGCGATCCAGAAAGCGATGGAGAAAGCCCGTCGCAACATGGTTAATGTCGCGCTGATCAACGGCACCCTGCAGCACCCTGTTAAAGGTGCGCACACTGGGTCCCGTGTGTTCATGCAGCCGGCTTCAGAAGGTACCGGTATCATCGCCGGTGGTGCAATGCGCGCCGTTCTGGAAGTCGCTGGAGTACATAACGTTCTGGCAAAAGCCTATGGTTCTACTAACCCGATTAACGTGGTTCGTGCAACTATCGACGGCCTGGGCAATATGAAGTCTCCGGAAATGGTCGCTGCTAAGCGTGGTAAATCCGTTGAAGAAATTCTGGGGTAATCACGATGGCAAAGACTATTAAAATCACTCAAACCCGTAGTTCAATCGGCCGCTTGCCTAAGCATAAAGCCACTCTGGTTGGCCTGGGTCTGCGTCGTATTGGTCATACCGTAGAGCGTGAAGACACGCCAGCTGTACGCGGCATGGTCAACGCGGTTTCCTACATGGTTAAAGTGGAGGAGTAAGAGATGCGTTTAAATACTCTGTCTCCGGCCGAAGGGTCTAAGCACGCTACCAAGCGTCTGGGTCGTGGTATCGGTTCTGGCCTCGGAAAAACCGGTGGTCGTGGTCACAAAGGTCAGAACTCACGTTCTGGCGGTGGCGTACGTCGCGGTTTCGAAGGTGGTCAGATGCCTCTGTACCGTCGTCTGCCGAAGTTCGGTTTCACCTCTCGCAAAGCAATGATCACCACAGAGATTCGTCTGTCTGATCTGGCGAAAGTTGAAGGCGGTATCGTCGACCTGAACGCGCTGAAAGCAGCCAACATTATCGGTGTCCAGATTGAGTTCGTTAAAGTCATTCTGTCTGGTGAAGTTTCTGCACCGGTAACGGTTCGCGGCCTGCGTGTCACCAAAGGTGCTCGTGCTGCAATCGAAGCTGCTGGCGGTAAAATCGAGGAATAAGTAGCAGATGGCTAAACAACCGGGATTAGATTTTCAAAGTGCCAAAGGTGGCTTTGGTGAACTGAAACGCAGACTGCTGTTTGTTATCGGTGCACTGATTGTCTTCCGCATTGGCTCTTTCATTCCAATCCCTGGTATTGATGCCACTGTACTTGCCAAACTGCTTGAGCAACAGCGTGGCACCATCATTGAAATGTTTAACATGTTCTCTGGTGGTGCTCTCAGCCGTGCTTCTATTTTTGCTCTGGGTATCATGCCGTATATTTCGGCATCTATTATTATCCAGCTGTTAACGGTGGTTCATCCTGCCTTAGCAGAAATCAAGAAAGAAGGGGAGGCTGGCCGTCGTAAGATTAGTCAGTACACCCGTTACGGTACGTTGGTATTGGCCATATTCCAGTCGATCGGTATTGCTACCGGTTTGCCGAATATGCCTGGTATGCAAGGCCTGGTAATGAATCCAGGCTTTGCATTCTATTTTACCGCTGTTGTAAGTCTGGTTACCGGGACAATGTTCCTGATGTGGCTGGGCGAACAGATTACTGAACGTGGTATCGGTAACGGTATCTCGATCATTATCTTCGCGGGTATTGTTGCGGGACTTCCGCCGGCCATTGGCCATACCATCGAGCAAGCGCGGCAAGGTGACCTGCACTTCCTTCTGTTGCTGTTGGTTGCAGTTCTCGTATTTGCAGTGACCTTCTTTGTTATTTTCGTTGAGCGTGGTCAACGCCGCATCGTGGTGAACTATGCGAAACGTCAACAAGGTCGTCGCGTTTACGCTGCACAGAGCACACATTTACCGTTGAAAGTGAATATGGCAGGGGTTATCCCCGCAATCTTCGCTTCCAGCATTATTCTGTTCCCGGCAACGATTGCATCGTGGTTCGGGGGCGGTACCGGTTGGAACTGGCTGACAACAATTTCGATGTATTTGCAGCCAGGACAGCCGCTTTATGTGCTACTCTATGCGACTGCTATCATCTTCTTCTGTTTCTTCTACACGGCGTTGGTTTTCAACCCGCGTGAAACAGCAGATAACCTGAAGAAGTCTGGTGCATTCGTACCGGGAATTCGTCCGGGAGAGCAAACGGCGAGATATATCGATAAAGTAATGACACGGTTAACCTTAATCGGTGCCCTCTACATTACCTTTATTTGCCTTATCCCGGAGTTCATGCGTGATGCGATGAAAGTTCCTTTCTACTTTGGCGGTACATCGCTGCTTATCGTAGTGGTCGTCATCATGGACTTTATGGCTCAAGTGCAAACTCTGATGATGTCAAGTCAGTACGAGTCTGCATTGAAGAAAGCTAACCTGAAGGGCTATGGCCGTTAATTCAGGTGGTTGAGAAGTTACGGAGAGTAAAAATGAAAGTTCGTGCTTCCGTCAAGAAATTATGTCGTAACTGCAAAATCATTCGTCGCGACGGTGTCGTTCGTGTGATCTGCAGCGCCGAGCCAAAGCATAAACAGCGCCAAGGCTGATTTTCACATATTTTTCTTGCAAAGTCGGGTTGAGCTGGCTAGATTAGCCAGCCAATCTTTTGTATGTCTGTACGTTTCCATTTGAGTATCCTGAAAACGGGCTTTTCAGCATGGTGCGTACATATTAAATAGTAGGAGTGCATAGTGGCCCGTATAGCAGGCATTAACATTCCTGATCAGAAACATACCGTTATCGCATTAACTTCGATCTTCGGTATTGGTAAAACTCGTTCTAAAGCCATTTGCGCTTCAACGGGTATTGCTGAAAATGTTAAGATCAGTGAGCTGTCTGAAGAACAAATTGATCAGCTGCGTGATGCAGTTGCTAAATTCGTTGTTGAAGGTGATCTGCGCCGTGAAATCACCCTGAGCATCAAGCGTCTGATGGACCTTGGTTGCTACCGTGGTTTGCGCCATCGTCGTGGTCTTCCGGTTCGCGGTCAGCGCACCAAGACCAACGCACGTACCCGTAAGGGTCCGCGTAAACCGATCAAGAAATAATCGGGGTGAGTAAATAATGGCAAAGGCACCAGTTCGTGCACGTAAGCGTGTAAGAAAACAAGTCTCAGATGGCGTGGCTCATGTCCATGCGTCTTTTAACAACACCATCGTTACCATTACTGATCGTCAGGGTAACGCACTGGGTTGGGCAACCGCCGGTGGTTCCGGTTTCCGCGGTTCACGTAAATCTACGCCGTTTGCTGCTCAGGTCGCTGCAGAGCGCTGTGCAGAAGCTGTAAAAGATTACGGTATTAAGAACCTGGAAGTTATGGTTAAGGGTCCGGGTCCAGGCCGCGAATCAACGATTCGTGCTCTGAACGCCGCTGGTTTCCGCATCACGAACATTACTGATGTGACTCCGATCCCTCACAACGGTTGTCGTCCGCCGAAAAAACGTCGCGTATAACGTCCGTTTTTTAGGTTAGTTGGAGAAAGAAAATGGCAAGATATTTGGGTCCTAAGCTCAAGCTGAGCCGTCGTGAGGGCACTGACTTATTCCTTAAGTCTGGCGTTCGCGCGATTGATTCCAAGTGTAAGATTGAGCAAGCCCCTGGTCAGCACGGTGCGCGCAAGCCACGTCTGTCTGACTACGGCGGTCAGTTACGTGAAAAGCAAAAAGTTCGTCGTATCTACGGTGTGCTTGAGCGTCAGTTCCGTAACTATTACAAAGAAGCAGCACGTCTGAAAGGCAACACCGGTGCAAACCTGTTGGCTCTGCTGGAAGGCCGTCTGGACAACGTCGTTTATCGTATGGGCTTTGGTGCCACGCGTGCGGAAGCACGTCAGCTGGTCAGCCATAAGTCTGTTCTGGTAAATGGTCGCGTTGTTAACATCGCTTCTTATCAGGTATCTCCGAATGATGTCGTTAGCATCCGTGAGAAAGCCAAAAAGCAATCTCGCGTGAAGGCCGCTCTGGAGCTGGCTGAGCAGCGTGAAAAGCCAACCTGGCTGGAAGTTGATGCAGCTAAGATGGAAGGTGTGTTCAAACGTATTCCTGAACGTACTGATCTGTCTGCGGACATTAACGAACACCTGATCGTCGAGCTTTACTCTAAGTAAAGCTTAGTACCAAAGAGAGGACACAATGCAGGGTTCTGTGACAGAGTTTCTAAAACCGCGCCTGGTAGATATCGAGCAAGTGAGTTCGACGCACGCCAAGGTGACCCTTGAGCCTTTAGAGCGTGGCTTTGGCCATACTCTTGGTAACGCGCTGCGCCGTATTCTGCTTTCATCAATGCCGGGTTGCGCGGTGACCGAGGTTGAAATTGATGGTGTACTGCATGAGTACAGCACCAAAGAGGGTGTACAGGAAGATATCCTGGAAATCCTGCTCAACCTTAAAGGTTTGGCGGTAAGAGTTCAGGGCAAAGATGAAGTTATTCTTACCTTGAATAAATCTGGCATTGGCCCTGTGACTGCAGCCGACATTACCCATGATGGTGATGTCGAAATCGTCAAGCCGCAGCATGTGATCTGCCATCTGACCGATGACAACGCATCTATTAGCATGCGTATCAAAGTTCAGCGTGGTCGTGGTTATGTGCCGGCTTCTGCCCGAATTCATTCGGAAGAAGATGAGCGCCCAATCGGCCGTCTGCTGGTCGACGCTTGCTACAGCCCTGTAGACCGTATCGCCTACAATGTTGAAGCAGCGCGTGTAGAGCAGCGCACCGACCTGGACAAGCTGGTCATCGAAATGGAAACCAACGGCACAATCGATCCTGAAGAGGCGATTCGTCGTGCGGCGACCATCCTGGCAGAACAACTGGAAGCTTTCGTTGACTTACGTGATGTACGTCAGCCGGAAGTGAAAGAAGAGAAACCAGAATTCGATCCGATCCTGCTGCGCCCTGTTGACGATCTGGAATTGACTGTCCGCTCTGCTAACTGCCTTAAGGCAGAAGCTATCCACTACATCGGTGATCTGGTACAGCGTACTGAGGTTGAGCTGCTTAAAACGCCTAACCTTGGTAAAAAATCTCTTACCGAGATTAAAGATGTGCTGGCCTCACGTGGTCTGTCTCTGGGCATGCGCCTGGAAAACTGGCCACCGGCAAGCATTGCTGATGAATAACCCGATCACAGGTTAAGGTTTCACTGAGAAGGATAAGGTCATGCGCCATCGTAAGAGTGGTCGTCAACTGAACCGCAACAGCAGCCATCGTCAGGCTATGTTCCGCAACATGGCTGGCTCTCTGGTTCGTCACGAGATCATCAAGACGACTCTGCCGAAAGCCAAAGAGTTGCGCCGCGTAGTTGAGCCGCTGATTACTCTTGCCAAGACCGACAACGTAGCTAATCGTCGTCTGGCATTCGCCCGTACTCGTGATAACGAGATCGTGGCAAAACTGTTTAATGAGTTAGGCCCGCGTTTCGCGAGCCGTGCAGGTGGTTACACTCGCATTCTGAAGTGTGGCTTCCGCGCTGGTGACAACGCTCCGATGGCATACATCGAGCTGGTTGATCGTCCAGAAGCTCAAGCAGAAGCTGCAGCAGAGTAATCTGTTGCAATGTGAAAAACCCGCTTCGGCGGGTTTTTTATTGCCTGTCATTCAGCGTCTGCTACGCTTGTGGTGTCATGAAGGAGGTGAACAATGTGGTTAGTTGATCAGCTTGCAGAACAGCATATTAAAGCCGCGCAGGAGAAAGGTGAGCTGAGTGATCTGCCTGGCGAAGGCGCACCGCTGAATCTCGAAGACGACAGTCAGGTTCCACCTGAACTGCGTGCAGGATACCGACTGTTAAAAAATGCAGGCTTTCTTCCACCCGAACTTGAGCTGCGCCGCGAAGCACTTCAGGTCAGCGATCTTTTACAGCATTTAGATCCTGACGATCCAGAGGCGCTGATCCAGACACAACGATTACGGCAACTGAAGATAAGGCTGAGCCAGGCCGGTATGCGCACTGATTTTCTTGAGGGGGAATATGGTCGTGCGATTAAGACCAAACTCGTGCCCGATTAAGGTGTATTTTTTGTCGCTGTTGTGCGCGTATAATGAGTTTGCTTCATCTTTTCACCGCATTATTCCATTACTCAACCGGAGAAGTTATGTCCAGATACCGTCATACGAAAGGACAAATACAGGATAACGCCTTACAGGCATTGTTACACGACCCGCTGTTCAGGCAACGTGTTGAAGAAAAACAAAAAGGCAAAGGCAGTTACCGGCGTAAAGAAAAACATGGGAAAGGCTGGGAGGCCAGTGATAAGCAAGCCGTTTATCACTGGCCTTCTGCTTTACAGACACAAAAAAGCCGCTTCAGAGCGGCTTTTTATTTTAGATTTTCGTATTCTGTTGTTTGAGTAAATCGCGGATTTCTGTCAGAAGCAGTTCTTCATTTGTAGGCTTAGGTGCCGGTTTTTCCACTTCTTTCTTCTTATACAGTTTGTTCATCAGCTTAATCGCCATAAAGATAGCAAAAGCAACAATGATGAAATCAAATACGGTTTGCAGGAAAATACCATATTCCATAACCACAGCCGGTGTGTTGCCGACGGCAGGTTTAAGCACCCAGCTAAACGATTTGAAATCAACGCCGCCAATCAGCAAGCCCAGCGGTGGCATAATGATGTTCGCGACCAGTGATGAAACAATCTTACCGAATGCCGCACCGATAATCACACCGACGGCCAGATCAACCACGTTGCCGCGCATCGCAAAATCACGAAACTCTTTGAATAAACTCATACTTCTCTCCTTGCCTTAGCCAATGCCATAAAGTTTAACAAAGCTCACAATATTTGCCATCAACCACAGACAATAAGCAACTGACATGTCAGTGCTGGCTTTTTATGTGTTATAGGAAAAACGGACTAGGCTGGAACAGGCGCTCGACGTCCGGCACAAACTTTTTATCGGTTAAAAACATCACAACGTGATCGCCCTGTTCAATACGCAGATTGTCATTCGCTATCATCACATCGTCGCCGCGCACCACAGCACCAATCAGTGTGCCTGGTGGCAGCTTGATATCATCAACTGACCGTCCCACCACGCGCGATGTGGTTTCGTCGCCATGCGCGATGGCTTCGATGGCTTCAGCAATGCCTCGACGTAATGACGAGACACCCACAATATCGGCTTTGCGCACATGTCCCAGTAAGGCCGAGATGGTCGCCTGCTGGGGTGAAATGGCGATATCAATGACGCTGCCCTGGACCAGATCGACATAAGCACGGCGTTGAATCAGCACCATAACTTTCTTGGCGCCCATTTTTTTGGCCAGCATGGCAGACATGATATTGGCTTCGTCATCGTTGGTGACGGCGATAAACAAATCCACCTGCTCAATATGCTCTTCCGCCAGTAGTTCCTGATCGGAGGCATCACCGTAAAAGACCACCGTGTCGTGCAACTGTTCAGCCAGTTCGGCCGCGCGCTGGGGATTGCGCTCAATAAGTTTCACGCTGTAGTTTTTCTCGAGCTTTTGCGCCAGGCCAAAGCCAATGTTGCCGCCGCCTACTAACATGATGCGTTTATAAGGCTTTTCCAGGCGCTGCATTTCACTCATTACCGCACGAATATGCTGGCTGGCGGCAATGAAGAAAACTTCATCGCCGGCTTCGATAATGGTGGAGCCCTGTGGCCGGATAGGGCGGTCCTGACGAAAAATCGCTGCTACGCGCGTATCGATATGGGGCATGTGATCGCGCAGGATCGACAATGGATTGCCCACCAGGGGGCCACCGTAATAGGCTTTCACGACTGCGAGGCTCACTTTGCCTTCAGCAAAATTAACTACCTGCAACGCGCCCGGATATTGAATCAGGCGGTAAATATTGTCGATAACCAGTTGCTCAGGCGAAATCAGATGGTCGATAGGCACTGCTTCGGGGATAAAAAGCTTATCTGCATCGCGCAGATAGTCAGCCGCACGTATACGGGCGATACGATTTGGCGTGTTGAAGAGCGAATACGCGATTTGACAGGCTATCATGTTGGTTTCGTCAGAGCTGGTAACGGCGACCAGCATATCGGCGTCTTCCGCGCCGGCCTCACGGAGAACCCGTGGGTGGGAACCATGACCCTGCACAACACGTAAATCAAATTTATCCTGTAACTGACGTAAACGTGCTGAATCTGTATCAACAACTGTTATATCGTTGTTTTCGCCAACCAGATTTTCGGCCAGTGTGCCTCCAACCTGGCCTGCACCAAGAATGATGATTTTCATCGCTATTCAAAGCCTTTTCATTATGCGTTAGCGTCTTTAATCAGCTTAGCGTAGAAAAATCCGTCTCCGCCTTCAGCGTCAGGGAACACCTGCCAGCCCGTGTCGGGCGCGCCTGAAAGGGAGACAGCCTGTGCATCCGCATGTCGCTGTAAGAAACCGCTGATTTGCTCATGGTTCTCTTCCGGTAGGACAGAGCAGGTCGCGTAGATCATCGTACCGCCCGCTTTAAGAAGCGGCCAGGTGGCCTCCAGAATGTCACGCTGCAAAGCGGCCAGTTCGCTGATATCGCGATCGCGGCGTAACCATTTGATATCCGGATGGCGGCGAATCACGCCTGTGGCTGAGCAGGGCGCATCCAGCAGGATACGATCAAACTGCCGTTGATCACACCATTGCTGCGGAGTACGGCCATCACCTTGTTTGACCTCGGCGGTCATTCCCAGCCGTGTCAGGTTTTCGGTTACGCGCTTCAGTCGTTGTGCGTCCACATCCACAGCAAGGACCTGCGCGTCAGGGGCTATTTCTAAAATATGCGTCGTTTTACCGCCTGGCGCTGCACACAGATCGAGAATATGTTCGCCATTTTTAGGCTCAAGCAGAAGCGCACAGCGCTGTGCTGAGAGATCCTGCACCGTAACCCAGCCCTGGTCGAAACCGGGTAACTGGTGAACCGGCGCTGGCGAGGCCAGGCGTAATGCTTCCGGCACATCCTCTGCGGCCATCGCCTCTCTTTCACTGGCGGTCAGCAGAGCAAGCCAACTGTCACGGGTATGGTGCTGACGGTTAACCCGCAGCCACATCGGTGGGCGTTGGTTATTCGCGTCAACAATCTGTTGCCAGCGATCTGGCCAGGCAAGCTGCAGTCGGTTCAGTAGCCATCCGGGATGAAGATCGCGCTGTGGACCTTCCTGGATGCTGGCAAGGAGTTCCTCCTGACGGCGCTGGAACTGACGTAACACGCCGTTGATCAATCCTTTCAGATTGGCACGTTTCAGCACTTCAGCACCAGCAACGGTCTCGGCTAATGCCGCATGTGCCGGGACGCGCGTGTAGAGTAACTGGTACAGGCCCACCATGATCAGAAAATGCAGCGTACGCTGTTTGCCGGTCAGAGGGCGCTCCATCAATTTCCCGATAAGCGCTTCCAGCTGCGGTAACGTTCGTAACACACCAAAGCAGATCTCTTGCACCAGAGCGGCGTCTTTATCGGCGACTTTTTTCTGTGCGGCAGGCAGCACAGTATTGAGTGACTCGCCCTTATCGACAACACGTTCAATCAGTTGTGCAGACAGGCTACGAAGGTTGGATGATTTAGTCATAAGATAGTGCCATCAAACAAAAGGCCCGGATTTACCGGGCCTGAATGTCAGTCCAGAAGAGAGCCAGGTTCAAACCATTCCCGGCGAGAGTTGAGCAGATCCTGTGCCGACATCGGTTTTTTACCAGCGGGTTGCAACTGAAGTAAATTGAGTACGCCATCGGCGGTGGCAATGTGAATGCCCTGTTTGTCAGCCTTAACGATCTCGCCCGGTCGTTTATTGACATGAGGTAAAACACCGGCTTGCCATACTTTTACTGGCTGATCATTTACCATAAAAAAGCTAACCGGCCAGGGATTAAAGGCGCGAATGCAGCGTTCAAGCTGTTCTGCGGGCAACTGCCAGTCAAGACGTGCTTCCTCTTTGCTGAGCTTCTCAGCATAATTTGCCAGGGTTTCATCCTGTTTCACCGGCTGGGCGTTGCCCTCACGCAATTGCGACAAGGTTGTCAGTAGCCCTTCTGGTCCGAGGCTGGCCAGTTTGTCGTATAACGAAGCACTGGTGTCTTCAGCAGTAATAGGGCAGGCCAGTTTTACCAGCATATCACCGGTATCCAGCCCGACATCCATTTGCATGATGGTGACACCGGTTTCCTGATCACCCGCCCAAAGCGCGCGCTGAATAGGCGCCGCGCCGCGCCAGCGTGGCAGCAACGAACCATGTACGTTGATGCAGCCCAGACGTGGCATCTCAAGCACGGCTTTCGGCAGGATAAGGCCATAAGCCACCACGACCATGACATCGGCCTGCAAATCGGCAACCAGCTGTTGGTTTTCCGCAGGGCGCAACGATTTGGGCTGAAAAACCGGAATGTCGTGGGCAAGAGCCAGCGCTTTTACCGGACTCGCGGTCAACTTATTGCCGCGCCCGGCAGGGCGGTCTGGTTGGGTGAAAACACCAACGACCTTATGCTCAGATGCGAGCAACGCGTCAAGGTGACGCGCCGCGAAGTCTGGTGTGCCAGCAAAGATTATATTAAGCGGGGCAGACACGTTTATCCCTTTTTCAGATCTCAAGAGGCCTGGGCGTTTTGCCGCGCCAGTTTTTCTAACTTTGTCTTGATTCGCTGACGCTTTAGAGGCGACAGATAATCGATAAACAGTTTGCCATCCAGATGATCAATTTCATGCTGAATACAGATAGCCAGCAGGTCACCGGTTTCCAGTTCAAACGGCTTACCTTCGCGATCTAACGCCCGCACTTTTACCCGCTCTGCACGAGGCACAAAGGCGCGTTGCTCAGGAATGGACAGGCAACCTTCTTCGATACCTGTTTCACCACTTTTTTCCAGAAGCTCGGGATTGATCAATACCAGTCGCTCGTCCCGGTTCTCAGAGACATCAATCACAATGATGCGCTGATGAATATCCACCTGCGTAGCGGCAAGGCCGATACCTTCTTCGGAATACATGGTTTCGAACATATCATCAACGATACGCTGAACTTCTGCGTTAACTTCTTTGACTGGCGCGGCGATCTTGCGCAGGCGCTCGTCAGGAAAATGTAACACCTGTAAAACTGACATAAATATCCAGATCTATATTCTAAAAGGAAAAGATTACTGCCTCATATTGTAGACTTTTTAGTACCTGATTGACAGCATTCTGCGGAGGGATGCGACGGTTATCAGGAGGCCGTGACGATGGAAAAAAGGGCGCGATTACTGCGGCTGGCCGCGATACCCGGCCTGACGGGCCGACGCTGGCTTAACGCGGCGCAGCAACTGTGCGCAGGTCAGGATATTGATGTGATATTAAGCCAAAAGGGCTTCGAGACAGCGCAACATCATTATGCCCATCAGAAAACCACGGACTGGCTGGCAACCGTTAACACTTGGCTGGCACAGTGTCCAACGCATCACCTGATTACGGCGCTGGATGCGCATTACCCCGCTCAACTCCTTGAAACGGCCTGTTTCCCTCCGCTCTTATATGTAAACGGTGATCCAACCGTATTATCTTCACCTCAACTGGCGGTGGTAGGCAGCCGTCTGTGTTCGCCCTCAGGCCGTTACTGGTGCGACTGGTTCACCCAACAACTGGCATTGAGCGGTTTGACCATAACCAGTGGGCTGGCTATCGGGATTGATGGCGTGGCACACCGTGCCGCATTAAATGTGCAGGGTAAAACCGTGGCCGTACTGGGGAGTGGACTGGCCCATCTGTATCCCAAAAAACACACTGCGCTGGCGCAGGAGATTGTTATGCAGGGAGGCGCCGTGATCTCGGAGTTTCCGCTTACTGCCGCGCCACTGGCGCATCAGTTTCCGCGCAGAAACCGTATTATCAGTGGGTTAAGTCAGGGTGTTCTCGTCATTGAAGCGTCATTAAAAAGTGGTTCATTAGTCACAGCCCGTTATGCATTAGAGCAGAATCGCAATGTTTATGCCTTACCGGGTGCGCTGGGTAACAGCGGCAGTGAGGGGACAAACTGGCTGATCCAACAAGGTGCCATGTTGGTGGCACATCCTAATAACATTGTCGAAGATTTACGCGCTATGCTTAACTGGTTACCTGTTAACCCGTCAGATGAAATTTATTCTGATGCCAGTGACGATGCTCCATTGCCATTTGCCGAGCTGTTGGCTAACGTAGGTGATGAGGTTACACCTGTTGACGTTGTCGCTGAACGTGCCGGCCAACCTGTGCCAGTTATTACAGCTCAATTGCTGGAACTGGAGTTAGCAGGATGGATCGCAGCTGTACCCGGCGGCTATGTCCGATTGAGGAGGGCATGCCATGTTCGACGTACTCATGTACTTGTTTGAGACCTATATCCACAACGAAACAGAAATGGGTGTTGATCAGGACAGATTGACAGATGACTTGACGGATGCCGGTTTCCACCGCGAAGATATTTATAATGCGTTGAACTGGTTAGAGAAATTGGCGGACTATCAGGAAGGACTGGTCGCACCAATTTTGCTGGCAAATGATCCGCTCTCTATGCGCATCTATACCGATGAAGAGAGCAAGCGTTTAGATGCCGAAAGCCGCGGTTTCCTGCTGTTCCTGGAGCAAATCCAGGTACTGAGTCTGGAAACACGAGAAATGGTCATTGAACGTGTCATGGCGCTTGATACGCTGGATTTCGATCTTGAGGATCTTAAATGGGTGGTGCTGATGGTGCTGTTTAACATCCCTGGATGTGAAAACGCGTATCAGCAGATGGAAGAACTGCTATTCGACGTCAACGAAGGTATGCTGCATTAAATTTTTAGTAATGCATGACTGTTATGAGTAAAACCGCACTCTTTACTGTGCGTAAACAGGATCCCTGCCCCGCATGCGGGGCAGAACTTGTTATACGTTCAGGAAAGCATGGCCCATTTTTGGGCTGTGCAAATTACCCTGCCTGTGACTATATCAAGCCTTTGGGAAACCAGGCTGATGGGCATGTTGTCAAAGTTCTGGAAGGCCACGTTTGCCCACAATGCGGGGCGGAAAAAGTATTGCGCCAGGGCCGGTTTGGCATGTTTATTGGCTGTAGCGACTATCCCGCGTGTGATTACACCGAAACCATCGATAAACCGGATGAAACCACGATCGACTGTCCGCAGTGTCAGCAGGGTAAGCTGGTACAACGCCGCTCGCGTTTTGGTAAAACGTTTCATGCCTGCGAACGCTATCCAGCCTGTCAGTTTGCCGTGAACCTGACGCCAGTGGCGGGGCGCTGTCCGCATTGTGAATTTCCGCTTTTAGTCGAGAAAAAGACGGCGCAGGGCATCCGGCTTTTCTGCGCCAGTAAAAGTTGTGGCAAAGCTATTATTCAAGAGACATAA
This sequence comes from Pantoea sp. JZ2, assembly GCF_035191405.1. Lineage (NCBI taxonomy): Bacteria > Pseudomonadati > Pseudomonadota > Gammaproteobacteria > Enterobacterales > Erwiniaceae > Pantoea > Pantoea sp. JZ2. Next base: position 476,609 of record NZ_CP045247.1, read on the forward strand.
GACATAACCATGTTAAATCAACCCGTTGCCGGCTCATTGCAGGATTGTGTAAGCCATCTTAACCAGCATGCTGTGATTGCCTATCCCACCGAAGCGGTATTCGGCTTAGGCTGTGATCCCGATAATGAATCTGCGGTCATGGCACTGCTGGCATTAAAAAAACGGCCAGTAGAGAAAGGCTTGATCCTGATAGCTGCCGACTATGATCAGCTTAAACCTTACGTATCAGATGAGGCCTTAACCACGGAGCAGCGTGAACGTATGTTTGCCTGTTGGCCAGGCCCGGTCACCTTTGTCGTGCCTGCTTCTCCGGTTACCCCGCGCTGGTTAACCGGGCAATTTGATTCGCTGGCCATCCGCGTTAGCGATCATCCGGATGTTCAGGCGCTGTGCCGGGCGTTTGGAAAACCTTTGGTATCGACCAGCGCTAATCTTTCCGGTCAGCCACCGTGCCGTTCAGTCGAAGAGGTCAAATTGCAGTTTGGCACCGCGTTTCCTGTATTGAATGGAAAGACAGGAGGAAGGCTCAATCCTTCTGAGATTCGCGATGTCATCAGCGGCAATTTGATACGCCAGGGTTAATATATGGCAAATTTTGCAGTTTTCGGTCATCCCATCAGTCACAGCAAATCGCCGCACATTCATCAGGCGTTTGCGCGACAGACTGGAATCTCTCTTCAGTATGATCGTATTGATGCGCCTGTTGATGCTTTTCCTGAGACTCTCCGCACTTTTTTCCACGACGGCGGGGCGGGTGCGAACATTACGCTGCCTTTTAAACAGCAGGCATGGGCATTTGCCGACCAGTTGACCGAGCGCGCTGCGCTGTCAGGGGCTGTGAACACGCTAAAGCTGTGTGATGATGGCCAAATTCTTGGCGACAATACGGATGGTATTGGGCTGCTCAGCGATCTTCAGCGCCTTGGGATGATTAAGCCCGACAGCCATCTTCTGCTGGTGGGGGCAGGTGGGGCCGCTCGGGGCGTCATTCTCCCTCTGCTTTCAATGGGAGCAACGATCACGGTCGTGAACCGAACGGCGTTGAATGCGCAGACTCTGGCCGCAGAGTTTGCCCATCGCGGAGCGATTAATGCGTGTTCGTTTGACGCGCTTGTGGATAGACATTTCGACCTTGTCATTAATGCCACATCAAGTGGTATTCAGGGTGAAGTACCGCCGTTGCCGCCTTCACTAGTTCATGCTGAGCTACGTTGCTACGATATGTTCTATCAGAGTGGCTTAACGCCTTTCCTGCGCTGGTGTCAGCAGCACGGTTCATCTCATCTTGCTGACGGGCTGGGGATGCTGGTGGGTCAGGCCGCGCATGCCTTTCATCTATGGCACGGGGTGATGCCCGAAATCGCACCGGTCATCGCCTCATTAAAAGCCGGGATGCAGTCATGAACCAGGCGATACAGTTTCCTGATCGGGAAAGCCTGAATACAGAATTAAGGGCCGTTTGTTTCCCTGTTCTGGTAAACGGGATGGGCTTAACCTGCGCTATCAGTGTTGAGGCGCTTAATGAACAGTTCGGTGAGGGAGAAGCGATGACGCTGTTTCGCCATCATCGCTGGGATTTGGAAGATCAGGCCGAAGACTGCATTCGAAACGATCAGGTCGATAATGAAGGATGGGTCTGGCTGTCTCCGGCCAGATAGTCGTTCTTCCAGTTAACATAGTTGCTGGCAGAGTAAAGTAGACCTTCAATTTCTTTTTCATTCAGCGGCCGGATTTGTTTGACCGGGCTCCCGACATACAGATAGCCACTTTCCAGTCGTTTGCCGGGGGGAACCAGGCTCCCGGCACCAATCATAACGTCGTCTTCAACAATGACGCCATCCAGTACTATTGAGCCCATTCCAACCAGTACGCGATTGCCTATCGTGCAGCCATGTAGCATCGCTTTATGCCCAACCGTTACGTCTTCCCCAATTATCAGAGGAAAACCGGCGGGGTTGGCCTCTGATTTATGCGTGACATGCAGGACGCTGCCATCCTGAATATTGGTTCGGGCACCAATATGCACCTGGTTCACATCGCCACGAATAGCGACTAAAGGCCAGATACCTACATCATCTTCCATAATGACGTCACCCGCTACCACGCTGGTGGGATCAACCATGACGCGCAGACCCAATTTTGGGAAAAGATGTTTGTAAGGGCGTAACGCTACAGTCATTTTGTTCTCCTTTTACTGAGTTTACTGGCAGCCTGATGCGATTCTGACCAACTGGCAAGGGGATTTTGTGCCGGATCGTTGGTGATCTAATCAATATGAATGTTTTCTCGGCAGTCAGTAAAAAGATCCAAAAAAAGGGTTGTGCAATTCATTCGGATCCCTATAATGCGCCTCCATCGACACGGCACAACGGCTTACGGAAGGCGGTGTTGAGAGGGTCAGGCAACTGAGCCGCCGGAGAAAAACTTCTGAAAAAGAAGTTGACTCTGAAGGAGGAAAGCGTAATATACGCCACCTCGCAACAGACGGTTAACCCGCTGGTTGCACTGCTCTTTAACAATTTATCAGACAATCTGTGTGGGCACTCGCAGGATTGATATCCGCGTCTCCGGACGCAAAAAATATCAAGTCTTAAGAGTGAACACGTATTGAAATTCATTACGACGTTTTCCTTGAGCATCGCTGCACTGGTTGCAGCAAATCAAACTTTAAATTGAAGAGTTTGATCATGGCTCAGATTGAACGCTGGCGGCAGGCCTAACACATGCAAGTCGGACGGTAGCACAGAGGAGCTTGCTCCTCGGGTGACGAGTGGCGGACGGGTGAGTAATGTCTGGGAAACTGCCCGATGGAGGGGGATAACTACTGGAAACGGTAGCTAATACCGCATAACGTCGCAAGACCAAAGTGGGGGACCTTCGGGCCTCACACCATCGGATGTGCCCAGATGGGATTAGCTGGTAGGCGGGGTAACGGCCCACCTAGGCGACGATCCCTAGCTGGTCTGAGAGGATGACCAGCCACACTGGAACTGAGACACGGTCCAGACTCCTACGGGAGGCAGCAGTGGGGAATATTGCACAATGGGCGCAAGCCTGATGCAGCCATGCCGCGTGTATGAAGAAGGCCTTCGGGTTGTAAAGTACTTTCAGCGGGGAGGAAGGTGGTGAGGTTAATAACCTCATCAATTGACGTTACCCGCAGAAGAAGCACCGGCTAACTCCGTGCCAGCAGCCGCGGTAATACGGAGGGTGCAAGCGTTAATCGGAATTACTGGGCGTAAAGCGCACGCAGGCGGTCTGTTAAGTCAGATGTGAAATCCCCGGGCTTAACCTGGGAACTGCATTTGAAACTGGCAGGCTTGAGTCTCGTAGAGGGGGGTAGAATTCCAGGTGTAGCGGTGAAATGCGTAGAGATCTGGAGGAATACCGGTGGCGAAGGCGGCCCCCTGGACGAAGACTGACGCTCAGGTGCGAAAGCGTGGGGAGCAAACAGGATTAGATACCCTGGTAGTCCACGCCGTAAACGATGTCGACTTGGAGGTTGTTCCCTTGAGGAGTGGCTTCCGGAGCTAACGCGTTAAGTCGACCGCCTGGGGAGTACGGCCGCAAGGTTAAAACTCAAATGAATTGACGGGGGCCCGCACAAGCGGTGGAGCATGTGGTTTAATTCGATGCAACGCGAAGAACCTTACCTACTCTTGACATCCAGCGAACTTGGCAGAGATGCCTTGGTGCCTTCGGGAACGCTGAGACAGGTGCTGCATGGCTGTCGTCAGCTCGTGTTGTGAAATGTTGGGTTAAGTCCCGCAACGAGCGCAACCCTTATCCTTTGTTGCCAGCGATTCGGTCGGGAACTCAAAGGAGACTGCCGGTGATAAACCGGAGGAAGGTGGGGATGACGTCAAGTCATCATGGCCCTTACGAGTAGGGCTACACACGTGCTACAATGGCGCATACAAAGAGAAGCGACCTCGCGAGAGCAAGCGGACCTCATAAAGTGCGTCGTAGTCCGGATCGGAGTCTGCAACTCGACTCCGTGAAGTCGGAATCGCTAGTAATCGTGGATCAGAATGCCACGGTGAATACGTTCCCGGGCCTTGTACACACCGCCCGTCACACCATGGGAGTGGGTTGCAAAAGAAGTAGGTAGCTTAACCTTCGGGAGGGCGCTTACCACTTTGTGATTCATGACTGGGGTGAAGTCGTAACAAGGTAACCGTAGGGGAACCTGCGGTTGGATCACCTCCTTACCTGAAGATACCTTCGTGCGCAGTGCTCACACAGATTGTCTGATAGAAAAGTAATGAGCAAAGCGTCTACGCGTTGGGGTGCGGTAACAATAACTATTGTCGCCTGATTATCTAATCTCACCTTCACGTGAAATAACCCGTGTCTGTTGCACAAGGATTTCACGTCCCCTTCGTCTAGAGGCCCAGGACATCGCCCTTTCACGGCGGTAACAGGGGTTCGAATCCCCTAGGGGACGCCACTTGCTTGGTGACAGGTGAAAGGTGTTGCCGATATATCTTAAAGACGACTTGCGAGTCGTGTTTAAGATATTGCTCTTTAACAATCCGGAACAAGCTGAAAATTTGAAACGACGCACGTCGTGTTCCTCCGTAATAAGGAACACAGCACGATGCGTTCGGGTCTCTCAAAAGCTTACAGCTTACAAGCAACTGTTATGCAGTAGCGCGCGAGCAGTAAAGAAAGCAAGGCGCGTCGGCGCACAGCCAGCGGAGCGTACTGAAGTACGTGAGCATGGCGAGCACCGCGCAACGATGCATTCTTTACGCGCAGCCGTTACTGTAAACAAATAAACGCCTGTGGGTTGTGAGGTTAAGCGACCAAGCGTACACGGTGGATGCCCTGGCAGTCAGAGGCGATGAAGGGCGTGCTAATCTGCGATAAGCGCCGGTAAGGTGATATGAACCGCTATAACCGGCGATACCCGAATGGGGAAACCCAGTGTGACTCGTCACACTATCATGCAGTGAATACATAGCGGCATGAGGCGAACCGGGGGAACTGAAACATCTAAGTACCCCGAGGAAAAGAAATCAACCGAGATTCCCCCAGTAGCGGCGAGCGAACGGGGAGGAGCCCAGAACCTGCATCAGCTTGTGCATCAGTGGAAGCGTCTGGAAAGTCGCAGGGTACAGGGTGATACTCCCGTACACAAAGGTGCACAGGTTGTGAGTTCGATGAGTAAGGCGGGACACGTGGTATCCTGTCTGAATATGGGGGGACCATCCTCCAAGGCTAAATACTCCTGACTGACCGATAGTGAACCAGTACCGTGAGGGAAAGGCGAAAAGAACCCCGGCGAGGGGAGTGAAACAGAACCTGAAACCGTGTACGTACAAGCAGTGGGAGCACCTTCGTGGTGTGACTGCGTACCTTTTGTATAATGGGTCAGCGACTTATATTCTGTAGCAAGGTTAACCGTATAGGGGAGCCGCAGGGAAACCGAGTCTTAACTGGGCGTTAAGTTGCAGGGTATAGACCCGAAACCCGGTGATCTAGCCATGGGCAGGTTGAAGGTTGGGTAACACTAACTGGAGGACCGAACCGACTAATGTTGAAAAATTAGCGGATGACCTGTGGCTGGGGGTGAAAGGCCAATCAAACCGGGAGATAGCTGGTTCTCCCCGAAAGCTATTTAGGTAGCGCCTCGTGAACTCATCTCCGGGGGTAGAGCACTGTTTCGGCTAGGGGGCCATCCCGGCTTACCAACCCGATGCAAACTGCGAATACCGGAGAATGTTATCACGGGAGACACACGGCGGGTGCTAACGTCCGTCGTGAAGAGGGAAACAACCCAGACCGCCAGCTAAGGTCCCAAAGTCATGGTTAAGTGGGAAACGATGTGGGAAGGCACAGACAGCCAGGATGTTGGCTTAGAAGCAGCCATCATTTAAAGAAAGCGTAATAGCTCACTGGTCGAGTCGGCCTGCGCGGAAGATGTAACGGGGCTAAACCATGCACCGAAGCTGCGGCAGCGACGCGTAAGCGTTGCTGGGTAGGGGAGCGTTCTGTAAGCCGTTGAAGGTGTGCTGTGAGGCATGCTGGAGGTATCAGAAGTGCGAATGCTGACATAAGTAACGATAAACAAGGTGAAAAACCTTGTCGCCGGAAGACCAAGGGTTCCTGTTCAACGTTAATCGGAGCAGGGTGAGTCGACCCCTAAGGCGAGGCCGAAAGGCGTAGTCGATGGGAAACAGGTTAATATTCCTGTACTTGGTGTTACTGCGAAGGGGGGACGGAGAAGGCTATATCGGCCGGGCGACGGTTGTCCCGGTTTAAGCGTGTAGGTGTGTGCGCCAGGCAAATCCGGTGCACTTTACACTGAGGCGTGACGACGAGGCACTACGGTGCTGAAGTGATAAATGCCCTGCTTCCAGGAAAAGCCTCTAAGCATCAGGTAACACGAAATCGTACCCCAAACCGACACAGGTGGTCAGGTAGAGAATACCCAGGCGCTTGAGAGAACTCGGGTGAAGGAACTAGGCAAAATGGTGCCGTAACTTCGGGAGAAGGCACGCTGGCGCGTAGGTGAGGGGACTTGCTCCCGGAGCCGAGGCCAGTCGAAGATACCAGCTGGCTGCAACTGTTTATTAAAAACACAGCACTGTGCAAACACGAAAGTGGACGTATACGGTGTGACGCCTGCCCGGTGCCGGAAGGTTAATTGATGGGGTTATCCGTAAAGAGAAGCTCTTGATCGAAGCCCCGGTAAACGGCGGCCGTAACTATAACGGTCCTAAGGTAGCGAAATTCCTTGTCGGGTAAGTTCCGACCTGCACGAATGGCGTAATGATGGCCAGGCTGTCTCCACCCGAGACTCAGTGAAATTGAAATCGCTGTGAAGATGCAGTGTACCCGCGGCAAGACGGAAAGACCCCGTGAACCTTTACTACAGCTTGACACTGAACACTGAGCCTTGATGTGTAGGATAGGTGGGAGGCTTTGAAGCGTGGACGCCAGTCTGCGTGGAGCCGTCCTTGAAATACCACCCTTTAATGTTTGGTGTTCTAACGTGGGCCCGTGATCCGGGCTGCGGACAGTGTCTGGTGGGTAGTTTGACTGGGGCGGTCTCCTCCCAAAGCGTAACGGAGGAGCACGAAGGTTGGCTAATCCTGGTCGGACATCAGGAGGTTAGTGCAATGGCATAAGCCAGCTTGACTGCGAGAGTGACGGCTCGAGCAGGTGCGAAAGCAGGTCATAGTGATCCGGTGGTTCTGAATGGAAGGGCCATCGCTCAACGGATAAAAGGTACTCCGGGGATAACAGGCTGATACCGCCCAAGAGTTCATATCGACGGCGGTGTTTGGCACCTCGATGTCGGCTCATCACATCCTGGGGCTGAAGTAGGTCCCAAGGGTACGGCTGTTCGCCGTTTAAAGTGGTACGCGAGCTGGGTTTAGAACGTCGTGAGACAGTTCGGTCCCTATCTGCCGTGGGCGCTGGAGAATTGAGGGGGGTTGCTCCTAGTACGAGAGGACCGGAGTGAACGCACCGCTGGTGTCCGGGTTGTCACGCCAGTGGCACTGCCCGGTAGCTAAGTGCGGAAAAGATAAGTGCTGAAAGCATCTAAGCACGAAACTTGCCCCGAGATGAGTTCTCCCTGAGGCTCCGAGCCTCCTGAAGGGACGTTGAAGACGACGACGTTGATAGGCCGGGTGTGTAAGCGCAGCGATGCGTTGAGCTTACCGGTACTAATGACCCGTGAGGCTTAACCTTACAACGCCAGAGGCGTTTTGGGTTGAGAGACAGAAATAATTTTCAGCCTTGTTTACCGGATAACGCCGTGCGGCCCGAGAGGGCGGTGCGGCAGACAGAATCTGCCTGGCGGCTGTAGCGCGGTGGTCCCACCTGACCCCATGCCGAACTCAGAAGTGAAACGCCGTAGCGCCGATGGTAGTGTGGGGTCTCCCCATGCGAGAGTAGGGAACTGCCAGGCATCAAATTGAACGACCCGAGCATCAGCATAACAATGCCGGGAATACCTGTTGCGTGCTGATATGGCTCAGTTGGTAGAGCGCACCCTTGGTAAGGGTGAGGTCCCCAGTTCGACTCTGGGTATCAGCACCAGTTATATATGGCTAGAGTTCGGCGAATAAAGAATTTGCCTGGCGGCTGTAGCGCGGTGGTCCCACCTGACCCCATGCCGAACTCAGAAGTGAAACGCCGTAGCGCCGATGGTAGTGTGGGGTCTCCCCATGCGAGAGTAGGGAACTGCCAGGCATCAATAAAGTAAAAAAGCCCCGTACGAAAGTACGGGGCTTTTTTACGTCGGTTATCCGCCTGAAACCGAAAGGGACGAGCCGATCACCTCAGCGGAAGCCGCGCTACCGCCGGCCCCACAGTCTGGAAACTCGCCTCATTGGTGGGCTGGCTGACTTCCGCAACGTCGATTTCTACCTGTCGCCAGCAGGCTCGTCCACATAAAGTACATGACGGGCCAGCTCAGGCAGACGCGTATCAGGGTTAAAGCGGAAAGATCTGTGGATCACCCTATAAGCCGTCAGCAAACCTGCCTGAATCACCCATATCCGATCAATGCACAGCGAGCACTGGCTGGGCCAGCTCACCCTCGCTGGATACAAGCACGATTCAGGCATGCACCGTCGACGACAGCGTATCCTCAGTTGCTAAAAGCGGAGTTTTATAAAGGATGACGGAGGATTTACAACGTGGTGCATCATCCGGACAGGAAAGGTCAGAACCGTACCTCTGTCAGAGACGGAGGTACGGTCAGAAACGAGAGCGTTTAGTGAATAACCTGGGACAGGAAAGCGCGGGTACGTTCTGACTTCGGATTTGCAAAAAACTCCTGCGGTGGCGCAACCTCCACGATCTCGCCGCGATCCATAAAGATCACCCGATCGGCAACGGTACGTGCAAAGCCCATCTCATGCGTGACACACAGCATCGTCATGCCATCTTCTGCAAGCCCAATCATGGTATCCAGCACCTCTTTCACCATTTCCGGATCCAGGGCAGAGGTGGGCTCATCAAACAGCATAATTTTAGGTTTCATGCACAATGAACGCGCAATCGCGACACGCTGCTGTTGGCCGCCTGAAAGCTGACCAGGAAACTTATGCGCATGTTCAGCAATGCGTACGCGCTGCAGATAGTGCATCGCAAGCTCCTCCGCTTCTTTTTTGGCAATCTTACGCACCCACATCGGCGCTAGCGTACAGTTCTGCAAAACCGTAAGGTGAGGAAAAAGATTAAAGTGCTGAAAGACCATACCGACTTCAGTACGAACGCGCTCTATATTCCGTACGTCATCATTCAGATGAATACCATCGACCACAATCCGCCCCTTCTGATGTTCCTCCAGATGGTTGATACAACGAATCGTCGTCGACTTTCCTGACCCTGACGGACCGCATAGCACGATACGTTCGCGCGGTTTCACCTGCAGATTAATGTCTTTCAGCACATGAAACTGGCCGTACCATTTGTTCACATTTTCAAGCGAAATCATCGCATTGGTTGAATCAGTTATTATTTGTGTCATAGAAACCTCAGTGCGATTTACGCCCGGTGTGAAAACGTTTTTCCAGATACTGGCTGTAACGTGACATGCTAAAACAGAAAATCCAGTAGACCAGCGCCGCAAAGACATAGCCCTCTGTGGACATGCCCAGCCAGGCCGGATCGACCGTAGCCTGTTGAACGCTGCTAAACAGATCGAACAAACCGATGATGATAACCAGGCTGGTATCTTTGAATAACGCAATAATGGTATTCACCAGGCCCGGAATGGTGAGTTTTAACGCCTGAGGGAGGATCACCAGCATCTGGGTCTTCCAGTATCCCAGGGCAAGGGATTCAGCGGCTTCATACTGTCCTTTTGGTAATGCCTGCAGCCCACCGCGAACTACCTCGGCCACATACGCCGACTGGAACAGAATCACGCCGACTAAGGCACGTACCAGTTTGTCGATAGTGGTTCCCTCTGCCATAAACAGCGGCAGCATGACCGATGACATGAACAGCACGGTGATCAGCGGAACGCCACGCCAGAACTCAATAAAGATGACAGAAAGCGTACGGACAACAGGCATTTTAGAGCGGCGCCCTAACGCCAGCAAAATGCCTAAAGGTAAGGCGCCCGCAATGCCTACCGAGGCGATGATCAGGGTCAGCGTTAAGCCGCCCCACTGGCGCGTTTCCACGCGATCCAGTCCCAAAAATCCACCGTACAGTAAAAACCAGACGATCAGCGGATAGCATACCGCCCAGACGGCGATATAGCGTCCACGAAACGGCAACCGTTTAAGGAACATGGGCACAATCGACACTAAGCCAATCACCAGCGCAAGATTAATGCGCCAGCGCAGCTCATGAGGATAGAGCCCATACATAAACTGACCAAAACGGGCATGAATAAAGACCCAGCATGCGCCTTCTTTTGTGCAGTCTGCGCGCGTAGTGCCAAACCAGTTGGCATCAAAGATCAGCCAGTTCAGCGCCGGGGGGATCAGGTGCCAGATCAGCCAGATACATAACAACGTCAGTAAGGTGTTAAACCATCCTGAAAACAGGTTCTTGCGGGCCCATAGCCAGCCCCGGCTCAGCGGCGAGGAGGCTACGGGCGTCGTTTCATGTGCAGTGACAGACATAGTCATCCCGTGTTCTTAACGCTCAACCAGCGCGATTTTGCGGTTATAAATATTCATCAACAGTGAAATCAGCAGGCTGATAATCAGGTAGACGCTCATCGTAATCGCAATGGTTTCAATAGCCTGACCGGTCTGATTCAGCACCGTACCGGCAAACAGCGACACCATGTCCGGGTAACCTATCGCGGCAGCCAGAGAGGAGTTTTTGACGATATTGAGATACTGGCTGGTCAGGGGCGGAATAATCACTCGCATGGCCTGAGGAATGATGACCTGACGCAGCGTGACGGGATTCGGTAACCCCAGTGAACGCGCCGCTTCATGCTGTCCGTAAGGCACAGCCTGAATACCTGAGCGAATCACCTCGGCAATGAAAGATGACGTGTAGATCGACAGGGCCAGCGTGAGCGCTGCCAGCTCAGGTATCATGACGAAGCCGCCCCGGAAGTTAAATCCACGCAACTCCGGGATATCCCAGTGCATAGCGGCACCAAAACCTGCATGCGCAACCAGCGGGAACATGATCAGCATCGCAACAGCTGCGGGCCAGGAGCGACGTAACTGACCGGTTTTAAGCTGATGCTGTCGGTTAAAACGATATAAACCGTAGCTCGCCACCACAGCCAGTGCTAGAGCGATAACGAAAGGCCAGGTACCAGGCGCATAGGTCGGCCAGGGAATATACAGGCCACGATTACTCACGAAGGCGAGATCAAAGGCATTCAGCGCCTGACGCGGGCCGGGCAGGTTACGCAACACCGCGAAATACCAAAAGAAAATCTGCAATAACGGCGGGATATTGCGGAAGATTTCAATGTAGATATTCGCGATTTTACGTAATAACCAGTTCTCTGAGAGACGCGCCAGGCCAATAAAGAAGCCCAGTATGGAAGCAAATACAATACAAAGTGCGGAAACCAGCAGGGTATTTGTCAGGCCAACCAGAAATACCCGCGCGTAGGTATCCCCTTCGGAATAATCAATAAGATGCTGAACGATGCCGAAACCCGCATTACGTTCTAAAAAACCAAACCCGGAAGTGATACCGCGATTAGCAAGATTGATGACGGTGTTGTGGACGAGATAACCCACCACAGACAGTACGATAACGATCGCCACGATCTGGTAAAGCCAGGCGCGAACCGTGGGATTACCGAACGAAAAATCCCTTTTCACGGTTGGGCGTTGTGACATGTTGAAACCTCAATAACGAAAGCCTTGCTGGGGCACCGCAGAAAACGGTGCCCGACGGGGACGTAGACTTAACGAACCGGTGGTGCGTACTGAATACCACCCTGGTTCCAGAGCGCATTCTGGCCACGAGCGATTTTCAGCGGGCTGTCTTTACCGACGTTGCGATCAAAACTTTCCTGATAGTTACCGACCTGCTTGATGATGTTGTACGCCCATTTGTTATCGAGCTTCAGATCTTTGCCATAGTCACCCTCGGCACCTAACAGGTGAGCCATATCGGGCGTCGCTGGCTTCGCGGCTTTCTCATCCACGTTTTTAGAGGTGATGCCCATTTCTTCGGCGTTCAGCATGGCAAACAGTGACCATTTCACGATGGTGAACCAGTCATCATCACCACGACGAACAACAGGACCCAACGGTTCTTTAGAGATGACTTCCGGCAGAACAATAAAGTCGTCTGGTTTACCTAATTTGATACGCAGTGCATAAAGTTGTGACTGATCGGAAGCCAGCGTATCGCAACGGCCGCTATCCAGTGCTTTTGCCGATTCGTCGGAGCGGTCAAATGTCACCGGGGTGTACTGCATCTTGTTCGCTTTGAAATAATCCGCAACGTTCAGTTCAGTGTCAGTACCGGCCTGAATACAGACGGTGGCACCATCCAGCTCTTTCGCACTTTTCAGGCCCGCTTTTTTGTGTGTCAGGAAACCAATGCCGTCATAGTAGTTAACACCGGTAAACATGAAGCCCATGCCGCCATCACGTGATGAGGTCCAGGTAGTGTTACGAGAAAGCACGTCCACTTCGCCAGACTGTAATGCGGTGAAGCGCTCTTTTGCGGTCAGCGGGGTATATTTTACTTTTGTTGCATCACCAAATACGGCTGCTGCCGCGGCACGACAGATATCCACATCAAGACCGGTAAATTTACCGCTGGCGTCTGCATAAGAGAAACCTGGCAGGCCATCGCTGATACCACATTGAACGAATCCTTTCTTTTTAATCGCATCCAGCGTGGCGCCTGCGTGGGCTTGCTGAGCAACGGCGAGCAGCGAAGCCGCAGCAACCAGAGTAGAGAGCATCATCTTTTTCATAAAGCATCCTGTGTGGCATGTCGTGTTGTGTTGTTATGTAGTGCGCACTTTGGTGTGCGTTTCCTGTCTGTGGCGATCAGCCATCCACGACTTTGCAAAGCCAGTGCCAGGTTTGCAGAATTCTGAATTCACCTGAAATATCGGGTAATAATCTGAATTATCCGGAAGGCTGCAATAATATGGCGCACCAAAAGGATGCATTTCGAGTCGGGTAGATCACATTTAGTGCAATTTGTTTCACTATTTAGCAACAGTGTGAGCCTGTTTGCATGTGGCTGATGTAAGCAGACATGAGATTGCTTAAAAAGGTAGCCGTGCTCACAAAAGGCCGACAGGGCTGGGCTGAAGGGCATGGTGGTACAAAAGACAAAGGCCGCGAAGAAGAGAAAGTGTGAAAGGTAAGTCTGTTAAAGTCACGCTGGCGACTGCAACTACAGTTACCATATGTGATGCAACTGTTTCAGCGTTTTTAAAAAAATTTGCGTAGTAACGCACAAATAAAAACGCCAGCCCGAAGGCTGGCGAGATTAACGGTGTGAACCTGAATCAGTTCATGCCGTATTATCAAAACCCTTGTTTTTTAACGTTTATCTTCGTTCGCTAGTGTTCATGTAACCTTATGTATTTACGGACTTTATAGCTATTTATTGTTTAAACTTGTTCGCTAAGGTTTAAGGAGTAACATAGCGATGTGCAGTCAGTGGTGCAGTCAGTCTTACACATGAACTGAGGTCTTAATGGCTGGTGGAACGAACAAACTGAGCGATACAGCTCTACGAAAAATGAACGGTAGGGAAAGCCCTGCTGATAATTTCTATGCGGACGGTGACGGGCTAAGCATCAAAGTCTCAAAGGCTGGTGTTCTTACCTGGTATTTCACATACCGCACCGGAGGTCGGGAAACCGCGTCCCAACGCATCAAGCTGGGTAACTATCCAGAGTTGTCGCTCAAAGCAGCCAGAGAACTGCGTGAGCAGTGCCGCTCCTGGCTGGCTGAGGGCGTGAATCCAAAGTTTCAGCTTGGTATTACTAAGCAACAATCTTTACAGCCGGTCACGGTGAAAGAGGCTCTTGAGTACTGGATCACTGAATACGCCACCCATCGCCGCGCCAACGTTGCAAAGCATACAGAACAGCTTAAAAAACATATTTACCCCTACATTGGCTCTTATCCTCTTTCCATGTGTGAAACCCGCCACTGGCTGGAATGCTTTAAGCGCGTGAGAAGTAATGCTCCCGTGGCCGCTGGCTATCTCCTTCAGATGTGTAAGCAGGCTCTTAAATTCTGCCGTGTACATCGCTATGCCAGCAGTAACGCGCTGGATGACCTGACCATTGATGATGTTGGCAGAAAGCAGCACAAACGCGACAGAGAGCACACACAGCAGGAATTAGCTGATATCTGGATAGCATGTCAGGAAAAGCGTTTTACGCCTTACTACGCCGCTCTGGTTCGCCTGCTGGTGGTGTTTGGATGCAGGACGCAGGAATTAAGGCTCTCACGCCTCTCTGAGTGGGATTTGAAGGATTGGGTGTGGATTGTGCCGCGTGAACACAGTAAAGGCGGTGAGCGCATTGTGAGGCCCATTCCTGATGATGTCCGGGAATACATTACAGCGCTGGTGGAGCAGAACAGAGGTAGCGGCCTGCTGCTTGGTGTTGAGAAGAAATCAGAGGCGGTCAGTCAGTGGGGGAGAAGCCTGTATAAACATCTGGGCCATTCTGAGCCCTGGACGCTTCACGATCTGCGCCGGACGTTCGCTACCACGCTAAACAACATGGGGATAGCGCCGCACGTTGTTGAGCAGCTTCTGGGGCATACCTTGGGTGGCGTAATGGCAGTTTATAACCGCAGCCAGTACATGCCGGAAAAGCTGGATGCGTTAAATAAGTGGATGGACAGGCTAAACCTGCTGTCTGAAACACCTAAAAACGTCATTGTGATGAAGGCGGCTAAATGACCAATAAAAAAGATTTCACCATCCCTGAGCGGCTTTACTACCCGATAGATGAAGCCGCAAAAAAATTAAATTGCTCTGTAAGCGATGTAATACATATGGGGGCAACAGGAGTCGTCGATTTTTCAATATATATTTCTTTTTGGCGCGAGACGGAAAAAGAAAGATTCAATATCTTTACATTTGATATGGACGAATCCGGTATTCATAATTCTTTGAGGGGGAAAGGTTGGTCTGTTAGTGGTATTTACCCCGAGAAGGTGGAAGGAAAAGAGGATAGAAAAGTTTTTTTCATTAAGTCATTGAATGGTTTCTTTAAATTACTTCCATCAAATTTAATAGATTTAGAGTTCGACAAGGATTTAATTACTTTCAAGGTTAACTCCCTCAAAGTTAGTTCTGAAGAAACTGATTTTGATGAGGTGCTAATTCACAGCTTTTATGGCGTACAATTGCCTGTAAAAAACCTATGCATTATGGCTCCTGACATGAGCGCAATAAGCTCTAGAAAAGGCGAACTGCCAGAATCAGATGCTGATAGCGCACCAAAGAGAGTGAATACCAATAAGCAGGCCAAAATGATTAAAGCGCTGATTGAGATTCAGTACGGTAAAGGTGCATCAGAGAAGGCGCGTTCCTTGCTGAACACAGAAAGAGATAACGGGGAGATGCTGGCTGATTTCGACGCTGCCGGAATCAGGCCGCCAGTGTCCGGTAAAGTTCTCGCTGAATGGATCAAAGAGGTGGATTTAGAATATGTGGATAAATCCACAGTAAAATAGGACAAAGCCAAAAGACCCAATCCCGCCTCATTACGCTCCTTACGAACGAAAACACACCGTAAGGAGCAGTAATGAACAACCAAATTTCAGAGCGCACTATCCGTGAACCAGAGTGCCGGAAGATAACCGGACTCTGCCGAACCACTCGTTACCTGATGGAAAAGAAAGGCCAGTTTCCGGCACGCCGTAAAATCGGTGGTCGTGCTGTTGGCTGGCTTCTGTCTGAAGTTACCGCCTGGCAGATTTCACAGCCTAAAGCAGATATCGGGAATGCGGGGTGAGGTATGCCGGATAAAACAAAGGCGACCTTGCAGGGCCGCCCAAGTCACTTCTTAAATAGCGCTGAAAATAATAGCACACTGATCGATCAGGTCAATGCACGCAGATTTGCTCATATCTTTTCTGGCTGCGGGAAATCCACCGCTGTAAATGGGCCAACGTTGTTGACTGAACCGAAAAAATGCGCTTCATCAATACGTCCAAAGTTGGACGCATCGTCGTCATCGCTAATAAGCTGGTTTTACAGCGCATCTTCGGCACCTTCAAAAGCAAAGGGGGGTGTCTCGACTTTTGGATCGACCCCTAAAGAGCTAAGTAGAACGTTGATTTCTTCGACAGACTTCATAAGCGATGAGCCCATCCAACTATCTTTAAGCGAGTCGGTTCTGAGCTTTTACCTCATTGGGGGGAAAGACCGGTTACCTCAAAACAAGGTTATCGAAGAAATCAGAGACTTTTCGATTTATGCCCCTGAAAGGTCAGACTGTTATTCCTGTGAGGTGTCCTTAGTCTTTTTGCGCTGGCGGCGCTTAATTTCATTTTTGGCCGCTGCTATCAAAAAACCCGCCGTGCTTTCATCAGGCTCTTTAACGGCTTCAATCAATTCAAGATCTGCAAGCGGAAGCCTTACTGAAACTTGTAGTGACTTGTTATTTCTTCTACCCGTTGCCATTGCTGAATCTCCATATGCTTGGTGGTGTTCAGTATGCCTGAGGAAAATCTTAAATCAAGCGTTGACGTGGTGTTCACCTGTGAATATATTGGTGGTGTTCACTTCGTTTGGTGAGGTGGACAAAAACAACGAAGCCCGGCAGTGCGCTAACACTTACCGGGCCTCTTACCACAACGTAATCGAGGCTTACATTATGGCTGTTCAACAGCATACCCAAACTCACCCTAAATTTACATGGCGTTTTCTGGCTATTGATCGCGCTGATATGGCTTCAAAGCCGTGCCGCCTGTCAGTAGAGGCAGAAACAGAGCAGGACGCCCGCCGCGTACTGGCCCCGCACTTCATTCTCTCACTTGCTGCACGCCTGCCATTAACGGAGGTGCGTCATGCATAGCATTCAGCCTAAGCAGCGCTGGCAGAACAGCCGGGGCGAACTGGTCACTGTAGTGGGCGCAGCTTTCAACCGCGTAGCGTTCATTCGTGATGGTTTCGATTGCCCCTGCACATGGCCGGAGCAGCGTTTCTGCAAAGAATTCACCTTAGTTCAGGAGGTGAATCATGGATAAATTGAAAGTCACCTCAGTTGGCACCAACCGATTCAACAGTGGTACGTATGGAATACATCAGGTCTGTGCATTGTTAATCGCGCTGGAACACAGTAGCGGTGAAATGGAATCCGGGGATATTACCGCCGCCATTGCAGGCATAAACAGTCTTGTTCGTGACATCAGTATGGATATGGATCAGGCATTGCTTGAGGGTGGTAACGATGACTGACATCTATCACGCACTTATCAGGCACACACTGGCTGATTTACCTACTGACTCACTACAGGAATACAGCGACAACTGTTCAACAGCTGCACGTGCAATTAATTCCGCGTTACAGGTTATCGGCAATATGACTTTCGAAGCCAGCCAGAGCGAAGAATATCCCGATGAAGATGCAAAACGTGATCTGAACCTGATTGGCGCGGTATTGAGAAACCTTCCACGCATTGCACAGGCACTGACACAGAACAGCGATTTAGCGGATTTAGAAAATAAACGCCGTAAGGAGCAGAAATCATGATTAGCAACGTTAAGTTTAATGAGTTGTCTGGCCGTGTTGATTCTCTGCTCCAGCGCGTGGATGAACTGGAATTAAAACTAAAATCGCTGGTGGCCACACAGGGGGGAGAAATCCCGCCTGGCATGTCGATGGTGTCAACGCTGGCGGCTGAGTTTGGCATTTCCACCAAGAAGGGCGAAGAACTGGCGCAGAACACTGGCGTGATGATGGTGAAGCACAAAGGCGGCGGTTATCTGGTTCACGATGAGAAGTTCAGGGAGGCGGCTGGTCTGGTGCTCAAGTCAGCTAAGCGCAAGTATGGCTCTGCTTACTGGTATCACCCACTGATTGGCAAATTCCAGATGAGCGGGGGTATTCCGAAATGACAGTGACATTAACCGCCGTAGAGACTGTATCAGATGCCCTGTTCTACTGTGCTTACCGCTGGGCTAACGGGCATCACCTGAAACGCTCTGAGACTGAAAAGGCGCTTAAGGCCCACAAAGACCCGTCCACGCGCTACGGGAAGCTGGTGGCCCGCCTGCAACAGGTATCTTCCCTGTCCTACGAGTCGCTTTGTGATGCGGGTTATATCCAGACAGACAATGAGCAGATGCTTGCCTCACGGCGTAGCCTGCTGGTGGAAGAAATTGGCGAGGAGGAGCTTAACGCTCTGCTGCGGGATACCGCCCGTATTGGTCGGGTATTCCCTGAGTCGGGTGTTGGCCCTATACGTACCCGCTTACCGCTGTCGCGTGGCTCTGAGGGTTATAACGTCAGGCAGGATTACGTCATCAAAAACTTTTTGCCGGCTCAGTCACTGTGCAGCATTTACGGGCCAAGCGGCTCCTACAAAAGTTTTTTAGCGGTATCGTGGGCCTGTCACATTGCCGCAGGCATGGAATGGTCAGGGCGCAAGGTGAGCGCAGGTGCTGTGATGTACATCGTAGGTGAAGGTGGTGTTGGCGTTCCCCGCCGCATCCGTGCATGGGAGCAGGTTAACCAGAGGAAGGCAGACAATCTCTGGCTTGTAAACCGTCCTGTCTTTCCGGTGCGCCGTGAGGAAGTCGACGAAGTAATCAGGGCTTCAAAACATATTGAGTCTGAATGCGGTGTGCCTGTGCAGCTGATCGTGATTGATACTCTTGCCCGCTGCTTTGGTGGTGACGATGAGAATAACGCCCGCGATATGGGGGCATTCATTGAGGGTTGCGACAACATCAAGCGTGTAACGGGAGCCAGTGTGCTGGTGGTTCACCATTCAGGCAAAGATGAGGCTAAGGGGGCGCGTGGCTCCAGTTCCTTCAGGGCTGCTCTGGACGCAGAATTTAGTGTCAAACGAGAAGGTGAGGGAAAGGCGCTAATTCTGAACTGCACGAAGATGAAAGATGCCGAGGAGCCACATAAGAAGGCCTATGACCTGCGCAGCGTTGATCTTTTTACCGATGATGACGGCGAAGATATCTGTTCGCTGGTGGTGCGTGATGTAGCGCGTGCAGCGGTTGAGATTGACCCTGAGTTAGCCAGGGTTGGCAATGTTACGGAGAATCATTCAACACTTTGGAATCTGATACGCAGCAGAACAGAGAGCGGAGATATTTGCACCAGAGCAATTCTCAGGGATGACATGAAATCGATGGGGATTGATACCAGTAAAAATTTCAGTCGCTGGTTAACCAAGCTGCATACAGATGGTTTGATATCTGTGAATGGTGAAGAGGTAAAAATATTGTCGAAAAGGAAGCGTGAGGAGTGATTTGATTAATGGTGAGGAACCTCTTGAAGATAAATGCTGGTTCCTCACTTTCACTGTGTATATGCGACACAAGTGAGGAATACCCCTTAAACCCTTGCTGTAACTGGCTTAGAGCCTAATTAATAGAAATCAGGTGAGGAGCGCGTGAGTAATATGGATAAGTGAGAAATGGTGAGGAGCTTAGGCTCCTTTTCTTTTGTGAGTATCGTTTCGTTATTTGCAATGTTGGTGACAAGTATTGCGATAGGTGAAACAATTAAGATAGTTGATTAAGGAGTGAGCACTAATGAACCCCAATTTCAAAACTATCCTGCTCACTACTGAGCAAGTGAAGCGGCTGGAACAGATTCAGGCCTCAGAGCGCCAGCGTTCCAGCATGGGTAGCGCCCCGTCTGTACACGCTATCGCAAGACACCTGATTGACCAGGCATTAGGCAACAACGAGGTAAAAGCCGATGGCATTAACTGATCGAGATACATCAATCCTGAAAGCCGTCAGCGAGGCTGTAAGAGAGGTAATGGCTGAAGCCAATGCCAAGCACGCCGCAGAGCTACAGGAGCGTGACATGCGCATTGAGAAGCTGGAGAGCGATGTGTCAGGACTGATTAGCCTGCTGGGTGAGCACTAAAGGGGTGGGGGGTACGGAAAAGGTCGCAGACCTTCGCGCTACGAAACCTCGCCCCCTCTCACGCGCAGAAAATATCCCCTTTTGAGGGGGTGTTAACAATCAACCTATAAACCGATTAAGCAATTAATAATCAATTGTTTATCAGATTAAGCTGTTAACAAGCCTATTAACTTTTTTGGTGCCCGTTAACAGGAACAGTTAACCCTACGGAGAAATTATGAAAGGTCTGGAATTTGTCAAAGCAGCCCGCATACTGGCCCGCTGCAATGGTCGCCTGAGTGAGGCAAAGAGTTTTTCTGAAAAGGATCAGAAGCTGGAGCAGTATTTTTCAAAAGCTCTGGTTGCCGGAGCAACCACATCAGACAGCCCATTGATCACCACAGATGTTATTGCCAGAGAATTTGCTGAATACGTATTCTCGCAATCAATTCCTGGTCGCCTTATGGCGAGAGCGATGCAATACCCATTTAAAACCAAAGTCGGCGCTGTCAGTGGTATCGGGGCGGGCTGGCTGAAAGAAGGTTCTGCCGTTCCTGTCCGCAAAGGTGCTGTCAATAACTCTGAAACGCTAAAACCTTTCAAAATGGCTTCACTGGTCGTCGTAACTGATGAGCTATTGCGTCTTTCCAGCCCCGGTGCTGACTCAACTATCCGTAACATGATGGTGAGTGAAAGCATCAGGAAAATCGACAGCAAGTTCTTATCAGGAGACGCCGAGGTGCCTGAGGTGTCACCTGCCGGAGTTCTTATCAACGCGCCAAGTTCATCTGGCTATGCTGATTTGATTTCGACGCACGTAAGCAACGGCAATTCTCTGCAGGGTTCTGCGCTGGTGGTGCCTAATATTTATGTACTTAGCCTGACAGAAAATCAGCTACGTCAGTTTGATCTTCTGGGAATTTCTGTTCTTCCAAGCCAATACGCAGCAGGGGTATCACTGATTGACCCCGCGAATATGCTAATCAACGTTGAAGGCGCGGGAATGATCACCTCAACTGAGGGGGCTGTAGAAATGTCTGACTCCCCTGAAAATAATTCTTCTGAGCCTGTCCAAACAGAAAAGGTAAGTCTGTATCAAACGAACTCAGCAGCAATTATGACCACGATTTACTGTGGCTGGGAAAAAGTAGGAAAGCCGGTTACCAGCCTCTCATCTGGCTCATAAATTTTGAAAGCGGATAGTCCCTCCGCAAAAAGGGCGAAACCGCCAGCCAGCGGCGGTAGTACTGGCAAAATTGATGTTCATTGAATTCCTGACCTGCCGGAAAAGGTCTTTAAACCCCGGAACTACATCATATAAGGGTGAAATAATGATCAAGACTATGAAACTTAAAGGTTTAATGGCTAAAAAGTTTGGGAGGATTCACCGCTTCCACGTTGCAGACCTGCGCGAGCTTATCCGCGCTATGTGTTCACAGGTGCCGGGCTTCAAAAAGTACGTATCTAACGCGCATCTTAATGGCGTTCGTTTTGCGTTTTTCAGTGGCAAAGACAATATCTCGCTTCAGGAGTTTGATATGTGTTCTGCGTCTGCTGAGTTTGAAATGGAGCCCATTATCGAAGGTTCAAAGCGCGGCGGCACGTTGCAAATCATCATTGGTGCTGTTGCTTTAGTCGCAGCTTTTTTCACTGGCGGTGCAAGCATTGCTGCCTGGGCGGCTGCTAACGGTGTCGGCGCGGCTGTAGCGGCCACATCAACCGCACTACTGGGTTTGGGTTTGTCAATGACTCTGGGGGGAGTCGTTCAGATGCTGACTCCGCAACCTAAGTTTAACGTTGGCGCATCGTCCAGTACTGATAATAAGCCTAACTATGCTTTTGGATCGCCAGTCAACACTGTTGCTATGGGTTATCCGGTTCCGGTTCTGTACGGCGAGCGTGAGATTGGTGGCGCTGTTATTAGTGCCGGGAGTTTTACCAGCGATCAGCAGTGAGGTTTTTATGCAAGATGAAATTGCTAAAGCACTTGCCGTGGCTTTAAAACGGGATGGTCATGAGCTGGACGGAGCTGACCGACTGCTGATAAGAAAAACTATTTCAGAAGGATTGGCATCGCAGCGCCGAAAAGATAACCATCTCAGATCAGCTAATGGTCACTTCGCATGGGCGAGGACACCGAATCCGAGATCCAAGTAACTTATTCACCTTTTTTATTTAACCATGTACTGATTAAAAATAGAGCCATTGAACCAGCCAAATTTACGGCCAACTCCGCGTGTCGCGCTGCTGGCCTAACTGCTCTGCGATTCTTACCATGTGAATCACCCAGTCTATTCCTCAATATGCCTAAGCCATTAACAACTGAAGAGCAACCACCTAAAATCTGCTTAAAAACAGGTTCAGAATGTTGATCGTTAGATAAATTAAGTTCCTTTGAAACAGCTTTATAGAGTTCTGACATTTCGGGATTTTTGTCGTTATATGCAACACCTATATCATCCAAAATATGCTTGCAGACAGTTTCGAGCAAAGTTCTGGCTGAGGTTATAGCTCCGTCAGGGTCGGTATGCCTTCTTTCGAGCGCTTTAGCCCAAACTGAGTGCACGCCATCCTCGCTAAATGATTTTAGGACCTCGGAAATTTTCTCATCTGCGGGGGCTTTGTTTTTACCTTCGATGAAATCCAGCAAGGGTTGAAATTCATCCCAAATGAATTTCCTGCGCTCTGCATAGCTTCCGAACTTAAACTTTATAAACTGCCAAAACTGATCTCCGCTCCTGTTCGTTTTGACAAAACTTGGTGTCAGTGATTGGTAGATAGGAGATTCAATAAAAAATGTTCTGAGCAACTGGTAGTTATACGAATCGAACGATCCTGATGTAGCCAAGCTGACAAGCATGGATTGAAGTGCCTGAGCTTTTTCAAAATCAGTATTTAGTTCATCCATGATTGTTTTCATAGTGATAAAACCATTATGTGAGTCAAGAAAATTATCTTATGTCCAAGCGTGCTACCGTTCAATAACGTTCAGCATTGTTTAGGTTGGTGTGCAGTCAGTGGTGCAGTCAGAATAATAAAAAAAGGCGCTATGAATTAACATAAGCGCCTTTTTTTTCAATAACATGCCGATTTAAATCAGTTCATGCCGTATTTTTTCAGTTTCTTACGCAGCGTACCGCGGTTGATACCCATCATCAGGGCAGCACGGGTCTGGTTGCCACGGGTATACTGCATCACCATGTCCAACAGAGGCTGCTCGACTTCAGCCAAAACCAGCTCATACAGGTCACTCACATCCTGACCATTCAGTTGAGCAAAATAGTTCTTCAGTGCCTGTTTAACCGAATCACGCAAAGGTTTTTGAGTTACCTGATCCTGTGAGTTAACGGTAGAAACGGTCAGTACGTCAGAATTTACGCGTTGTTCGAACATAGTTCTTTCAGCTCTTTATTTCGTTACGCAAGATTTTCGAAGTATGCCTCCAACGCCTCCAGCTGTTCGCTGGCATCCTCAATGGCGTTGAATGTGCGCCGAAACTGGTCATTTGGGGCATGTTCCTGGAGATACCAGGACACGTGCTTCCGCGCTATACGGTATCCCTTGCCTGGACCGTAAAAGTCGTGCAGCTCACGTATATGCGAAACAAGCAAACGCTTGACCTCTGCCAGTGGCAGCGGGGCAAGCAGCTCCCCAGTGTCCAGATAATGCTGGATTTCCCGGAAGATCCACGGTCTTCCCTGAGCAGCACGTCCTATCATCAAAGCGTCGGCTCCGGTGTAGTCGAGCACTGCTCTGGCTTTATGCGGGTCAGTTATGTCTCCGTTCGCGATAATCGGAATAGAGACACTCTGCTTAACTGTCCGAATGCTGTCGTATTCAGCGTCTCCGTTGAACAGGCAGGCACGAGTGCGGCCATGTATCGTCAAAGCCTGAATGCCACAACGCTCAGCCAATTGGGCAATCGCGACACAGTTTCTGTTTTCTGGATCCCAACCGGTACGGATTTTCAATGTGACCGGTACATCAACCGCATTTACCACGGCAGAGAGAATAGACTCGACCACGGCAGGATATTGCAGTAAGGCCGACCCCGCCATTTTGCGGTTCACCTTTTTGGCTGGGCAACCCATATTAATATCAATCACCTGTGCACCAGCATCGACATTAATACGTGCAGCCTGAGCCATCTCACTGGGATCACAGCCTGCAATCTGGACGGCACGAATGCCGGATTCATCACTGTGCACCATGCGTAAACGAGATTTGTCACTGGCCCACACTTCGGGATTGGATGACAACATCTCAGAAACCGCCATTCCTGCACCCATCTCATGACAAAGCGTTCTGAAAGGCCTGTCTGTAATACCGGCCATCGGTGCCGCAATCAGTCGATTTCTCAGCTGGAGGTTTCCAATGCGCATGAAGTCGTAATGCCATACTGTGTCTGCAAGGCGGCGTATATTACGCATTTTTTTCTTAAGATGAAAGGCCAAACTTTGAACAATTCGCAAGAAAACTGCTTTTAGTCTGCTCTGACAAGGGTGTTATGGATAAATGACATTAAAAATCATGGTGTTATCTAGTTATGTTTATTTTGTGAACAAAGGTTTTTCCGACGAAGATTCGGCATTCGCCAGATAAAAAACGTCACATACCGTGATTAACGACACAACACGCCGTACAGACGGTTGACAAAAGCATAGCGATTGAGCGTGAAAGGCAGCGACGACCAGACAGGTTCGCTTTCATCTGTATGAGGAGAAGGTATACAGCCCTGCGACGTTCGCAGGGCTGAGTCTGACGCTCGCATCGTTTACGACGCTAAGCGTTTTTTACACCCGTAATCCGGCACCATTCTTCCTTAACGGCGACAGGGTCCAGCGCAAAGTGCATGGCATAAGCTTCACAGACACTCTCGGCCTGGCTTTCCAGCACGCCTGATAATCCCAGATGCCCGCCTGGTTTAGGCAGCACGCGGATAAGCGGCGCTAACTCACGCAGCGGTCCGGCAAGAATGTTTGCCACCACCACATCAGCCTGCAGGTTTTCCGGTTGCTGATGCGGCAGATAAAGAGACAGACGGTCCGCCACCCCATTGCGCTCGGCATTGTCGCGGCTGGCCTGAATCGCCTGAGGATCGATATCAATGCCAATGGCCTGCGCTGCACCCAGCTTTAAGGCGGCGATCGCCAGGATCCCAGAGCCGCAGCCAAAATCGATCACCGTTTTACCGTTCAGATCCAGACCGTCGAGCCACGTCAGACAGAGCGATGTGGTGGGATGTGTGCCGGTTCCGAAAGCCAGCCCGGGATCCAGCATGACATTGACGGCATTCGGATCGGGCACATCGCGCCAGCTCGGGCAGATCCACAAGCGTTCGCCAAAGCGCATAGGATGGAAGTTCTCCATCCACTCGCGTTCCCAGTCTTTGTCTTCGATCTGCTCGATCTTGTGGCGAAAATTCTCTCCCAGCAGTGGATGCTGTGAAAGTTCGGCAATGACGCCTTCCATGTCGCTTTCGGCATCGAACAACCCGATAACATCGGTATCGCCCCATAAACGGGTTTCCCCGGGCAGAGGTTCGTAGACGGGTGTGTCATGGGTATCCTGAAAGGTCACTGACACGGCACCGGTTTCCATCAGTGCATCGCTCAGCGCCTCTGCGTTGGCGCCAGAACTGTTAATTTTGATTTGAATCCACGGCATAACATCTCTCTTAATTCAGTGTTGTGGTGCGTTAACCACGGCGGGTAAACGCCCAAACAGATTGCCGACCAGGAACGCCAGCAGACTTAACAATAAGGAAGGCACGATGGGATGAAATCCCCACAGTTGCAGGCCCAGGGTTGCCAGAATGGCATAACAGCCTCCGCCCACCACCATCCCGCTGAGCGCGCCTGCGGCATTGGCGCGTTCCCAATATAACCCCAGAACCAGCGGCCACAGGAATACTGCCTCCAGCCCACCAAACGCCAGCAGGTTAAGCCAGATAATCATGTCGGGCGGATGCCAGGCCACGAACAGCAAAACGACACCCAGGGCAAATGTCACCGTGCCCGATAACATCCGCAGTCGTGGCTCATTGTCCAGTTGCTGAGGTGCGAGGCGTAAATACAGATCTTTTACCAGCGTAGCGGAAGCCTGCAACAGCTGCGCATTGATGGTCGACATGATCGCCGCCATCGGCGCCGCTAAAAACAGCCCAGCGGCCAGCGGCGGCAGGACGGTAATCATCAGCGTCGGGATAACCCGATCCGGCACGGTCAGATCGGGCAATATGGCGCGGCCCAGCGCGCCTGCCAGATGCATTCCCAGCATCAGTACCACGACCACGATGGTGCCGAGAACAATCGCCCGGTGAACGGCTTTACTGTCCTTGTAGGAAATACAGCGGACAGCGGTATGGGGCAGACCGATAACGCCAAAACAGACCAGAACAATAAACGAGCTCAGGAACGTCGGCGTAATGATATCGCCCGGCCCCTCAGGAGACAGCAGTTTGGGATCAATCGCATGCAGTTTTTCTACAGCAGTATGGATCCCTCCGGCATGGTGAATAATCGCAAACAGCAGCAAAAAGGTGCCAATCAGCATCACAATGCCCTGCATGGCATCGTTAAGCACGCTGGCCCGGAAGCCGCCAAATGCCGTATAAAGCGCGATAGTCCCACCGAAGATCAGTAATCCCGTGTCGTAGGGGATACCGGCTGCGGTTTCCAGCAGGCGTGCGCCACCGATAAACTGCACGGCCATCGCGCCCACAAAGGCAACGAGTAAACTCAGGCTGGCCAGGACCACCAATAGTGTGCTGCCATAGCGCGCATAGAGCATATCGTTAAGCGTGACCGCATTATGCTTACGCGCCAGAATGGCAAATTTCTTCCCCAGTACACCCAGTGAAAGCCAGACAGCAGGAACCTGAACCATGGCCAGCAGCACCCAGCCCAGACCATATTTATACGCTGCGCCTGGGCCACCGATAAAGGAGCTGGCGCTGATATAGGTGGTGGTGATGGTCATAGCCAGCACAAATCCGCCCATCGAACGGCTACCCAGAAAATACTCGGTCAGGAAATTTCCTTTGCGCTGTTTACGCATCGCAAAGACGGACAGACCGGCAATAACGACCAGATAAGCCAACAGTGGCAGGATGATTTCAGTGTTCATCTTCCTCCTCAAGAGACATCTCACGGAAGCGTGTACGGACCATTAGCCAGCACAGAAAAATGAACAGCAGAGGCGCAAAAATGCAGGAGAGCTCAAACCAGCGTGGCAAACCGGTTATGCCAACCGCATCGCCGCCTGACCAGGCGGAAATGCCCCAGACAGCCAGCCAGGCCAGCGTGAGACAGAGCGACCAGCGAGCCTCTTTGTGAGCCTGTAAAAAACGCGCGTCCATGATGTGACCTTAACGCCAGCGGGAAAAGAAAAAGGCCGGAATATCCGGCCTCAGACTAACTCAGCATTGCGATTACTTCTCGTGCAGGCCGAGTTTTTTCTCCAGATAGTGGATATTGGTGCCACCGTGCTGGAAGTTTTCATCGGACATGATTTTCATCTGCAGTTCGATGTTGGTTTTGATGCCGTCGATAATCAGCTCCGCCAGCGCGTTTTTCATACGGGCAATGGCGATATCACGGGTTTCACCGTAGGTGATGAGCTTTCCGATCATGGAATCATAATACGGCGGCACGCTGTAACCCGCATAAATATGGGATTCCCAACGCACACCAAAACCACCCGGTGCATGGAAACGGGTAATCTTACCAGGGCTTGGCAGGAAGGTGACCGGATCCTCGGCGTTGATACGGCATTCAACCGCATGACCACGAATAATCACATCTTCTTGCTTGATTGACAGCGGCTGGCCAGCAGCAATACGCAGTTGCTCTTTAATCAGGTCGACGCCGGTGATCATTTCGGTGACCGGATGTTCAACCTGAATACGGGTGTTCATTTCAATGAAATAGAACTCGCCATTCTCGTACAGGAACTCAAACGTCCCTGCGCCGCGATAGCCGATATCGATACAGGCTTTAGTACAACGCTCACCGATGAATGAACGCAGCTCTGGCGTAATGCCCGGTGCTGGCGCTTCTTCCACGACTTTCTGGTGGCGGCGCTGCATAGAACAGTCACGCTCGCCCAGATAGATGGCGTTGCCCTGGCCATCAGCCAGAACCTGGATTTCGATGTGACGTGGATTTTCCAGATACTTCTCCATGTACACCATGTCGTTGTTGAAAGCCGCTTTGGCTTCCGCTTTCGTCATGTTGATGGATTGTTCCAGATCTTTGTCACTGCGCACAACGCGCATACCACGACCGCCGCCGCCGCCGGAGGCTTTAATAATGACCGGATAGCCGATGCGCTTGGCGAAGGCACGGTTTTTTTCCATGTCATCGGTCAGTGAGCCATCGGAGCCAGGTACGGTCGGCACGCCAGCTTTCTTCATCGCCGTGATGGCCGACACTTTATCGCCCATCAGGCGGATGGTGTCAGCTTTTGGGCCCACAAAGATAAAGCCAGAGCGCTCAACCTGCTCAGCAAAATCCGCGTTCTCAGACAGGAAGCCGTAGCCAGGGTGAATCGCCACCGCGCCGGTGATTTCTGCAGCAGAGATCAACGCCGGGATGTTGAGATAACTTTTGACCGACTGTGCCGGGCCGATGCAAACCGTTTCGTCTGCCAGCAGCACGTGTTTCAGGTCACGGTCCGCGCTTGAGTGAACAGCGACAGTCTTAATGCCCAGTTCTTTACAGGCACGCAGAATGCGCAGTGCAATCTCACCGCGGTTAGCAATAACAATTTTATCCAGCATGGTTCGCCCCGTTATTCGATGACAACAAGTGGCTCGTCAAATTCTACCGGTTGACCACTTTCGACCAGAATGGCTTTAACAACGCCAGATTTGTCGGCTTCGATCTGGTTCATCATTTTCATGGCTTCAACGATGCACAGCGTGTCACCGGCATTGACTTTCTGGCCCACTTCCACAAACGCTTTCGCATCCGGGCTTGGTGTGCGGTAGAAGGTACCGACCATCGGTGAACGTACGATGTGACCACTGATTTCTGCTGGTGCAGCTTCTGCGACAGCGGCAACAGGTGCCACGGCGCTCGCCAGCGCCGGTTGCTGAGCAACAGGCGCAGCATAAGCCTGCTGCATCATCGGATAACCAGTGTTTGCAGGTGCACGACTGATACGAACAGACTCTTCACCTTCGGAAATCTCCAGCTCAGAAATGCCAGATTCTTCAACCAGTTCGATCAGTTTTTTAATTTTACGAATATCCATGAATGGGGTTCCGTACTCAGTTTGATTAATTAGTATGAGACAGGCGCTTTACTGCCGTTTGTAATGCCCACGAGTAGCCATCGGCGCCAAGCCCACAAATAACGCCCGCAGAGACATCAGAAAAATAGGAATGTTGGCGGAAGGGCTCGCGGCTGTGCACATTTGACAGATGGACTTCGATAAAGGGAATGTCCACTGCTAACAGCGCATCACGAAGTGCGACGCTGGTGTGCGTAAACGCGGCAGGATTGATGATGATATAATCCACGTTGCCTTTTGCCTCATGAATGCGATCAATGAGCTGATATTCAGCATTGGACTGCAAATGGCTTAACGCTACATTCAACTGGTCTGCCTGCTGCACAAGACGAGAAACGATCTGATCCAGCGTGACGTCCCCGTATTTTTCAGGCTCGCGCGTTCCCAACAGATTAAGGTTGGGACCGTTCAAAAGCAGAATATGTAATTTATCGGCCATCTTGCTGCCATCTCCCGCAATCATTGAGGCATCGCGTAAAATACCTTGCCGCTTTCCATTTGTCACCCGTCACGGTGAAAAAGAAGCGTCAAATCGCAATAAAGCCGGCCATTATATCCGTTTCGTGGCATTTCGCAGCAAAATACTGGTCTTATCTGCGAAGTTGATCGGATGCGGTCCGGAGACCGCATTTTTGCAGACGATAGCGGGGAAAAGAGCGGTTAACGCGGCCACCACTTAATGAACTTTTTGTAGCGCCACGCTAACAGGACCAGGGCTAAAAGCGCATAAATAATGGGTTGCGGCGAAAGGATTTTGACTGACCAGAGATAATGGACAGGTGCCAGGATCGCGACCAGATAGATCAGGTTATGCAATGTTTGCCACCGTTTGCCGAGTTTACGCTGCATGCGCTGGAAAGACGTGACGGCCAGCGCCAACAAGATAAACCAGGAGAGGATCCCCAGCGTCAGATAGGGCTGGGAAATCAGCTCACTGCCCAGCAGGCCGATGTTATTTATTCCCAGCTCCAACAGGTAGTAGCTGGTCAAATGCAAACTGGCCCAGAAAAATGTCCAGATCCCCAGCAGGCGTCGGGTCCGAATGAGCAGGGGTTGTTTTATCAGGCGCGTTAAGGGCGACACCAGCAACGTAGCCAGCAGCAGTTTCAATGCCATTCGGCCGGTAAAATGCTGGATATCCTTTGCCGGGTCGGCGCTCAGTCCACCGTGCATCGCGGCCATGATCAAATAAACCAACGGCAGGAACGCAGCCAGATGCAACAGGACTTTAAGCCAGCCGATCTGCTTTATTGTCAGGCGCACTCAATAATTCTCCCGCAAATCCATGCCGCGATAGAGTGAGGCAACCTGATCGGCATAACCGTTGAAGAGTAACGTGGGCTGACGATCCACATTAAAGCTACTGCCCGGACCAATAAAACGTTCGGTCGCCTGTGACCAGCGTGGATGGTTCACATGGGGATTCACGTTGGCATAGAAACCATACTCATTGTCGGCAATCTGATTCCATGTCGTTGGCGGTTGATCGTGAGTGAGCGTAATTTTCACAATGGACTTGATGCCCTTAAAGCCATATTTCCACGGAACCGTCAGGCGAATCGGCGCACCATTCTGCGGCGGCAGCGCTTTACCGTATACGCCCGTTGTCAGAATCGTAAGCGGATGCATCGCTTCATCCAGACGCAAACCTTCTACATAAGGGTAATTGAGCCCGCCGCCAATAAACCGGTCTTTTTGCCCTGGCATCTGATCGGGCGCGTACAGCGTCTGGAAGGCGACGAAGCGGGCTTTGCTGGTGGGTTCTGCCAGCTTCAGCAGTTTATTCAGTTCAAATCCGATCCAGGGAACGACCATCGACCAGGCTTCAACACAGCGCATGCGATAGATTCGTTGCTCCATCGCGAAGCGCTTAAAAATATCATCCATGTCCAGCGTCACGGGCTTAGCCACTTCGCCCTCAATCGTCAGTTTCCAGGGATCGGTTTTTAGGGTACCGGCGTTCGCCGCAGGATCGGCTTTATCCAGACCGAATTCGTAGAAATTGTTGTATCCGGAAACTTTATCGGCGGGCGTTAAGGGCAGGTTAGCCTGGTACTGGGCGGGTTTGGTAAAGTCAAGCGGACGGCCTGCGGGGGCAGCAGGGCGGTCGTTGCCTTTGAACCAGCTCAGGATATCAGCATTCGCCATGCCGGGAAGGCCCATGGCCGCGGCACCCAGCCCCAGCGTCTGAAGCACCCGACGACGGTTCATATTAAAGATGCTTTCCGGCGTTACATCTGCTTCGGTCAGGCTTTTAGTCGGCTTCATCGTTTTTCTCCAGGCGCGATAGTCTCAACCAGCATGATGACTATTACCTATGCTGGCGAATTTCGCTGCAAAAATGTGAAATTTCCTGGCTTCGCTCTCAAATGGGAATCCACTGAAAAATGTAGAATCAGGCGCTGTGAGATCTTCTCAGCGGTATACTTCGCCTTCACGCACAACGCCACTGTTGCCAGACGACATTTGTGTTATTTTGCTCAAATTTCTTCCGGCTGCCGTGCAGCGCCAGCGTGATCCGGCGACAACCGAAGTGAAACAGGCACAGGGATGCGATTAACGACCAAACTTTCTGCATTTATTACACTGATTAGCGTACTGGCAATGGTTTTAATGCTGGTGGGTTGTGCTTTTAGTGTTTTCTGGCTCACGCATCAGCGCGTCGAAAGTCGCGTACAGGTGCTGGCGACCGAAGTTGATAACGTCTTGCTGAGCCAACCTCCCGATGCGCTTAAGGCCTGGCTGGCCCCGATGTTGCCTGTTATTAACGCGGAGCAACTTTCTCTCTATAACGGTCGCCAACCTGTTTTTACGCTGTCCCGCCATGAAAATCAGATGCTCGAGCACGAAAAAAACCGCTATATCCATTTTGACATTGCGCTAATGCACCAACCGGGAATGCGGCTCCAGTTGACGATTCTCGATCCTGCACAAACCTGGCTACGCTCGATTCCTGCGACTTATACCCTTGTCGCCCTCGTGCTGGTTGTACTGATTATGGCGGTGATGCTGTCCATCATCCATCGCTGGCTGGTGCGTCAATGGCGCGGGATGGAACACCTGGAAAGTCGTTCGGCATCGATTCTTGCTGGCGAGCGTACCTTCTTCCGCCAAAAGCAGCGTGATGAGTGGCCGCCCAAAGCCAGTCGGGCGATCGATCAGCTTCTGTCAGATTTACAGGAAGCCGGCGAGCAGCGCGTTCGCATTGATACGTTAATTCGTACCTTTGCTGCGCAGGATGGCCGAACCGGGCTGAATAACCGGCTTTTCTTCGATAATCAGTTGGCCACCTTGCTGGAGGACCAGGAAGATGTCGGGACACACGGCGTGGTCATGATGATCCGCTTTCCTGAGCTCGACACGCACGATCACTCGCTTGGACCGGTGCTGGTTGAAGAGTACCTGTTTAACGTCGTCAATATGCTGTCCACTTTTGTCATGCGTTATCCCGGCGCGCTTCTTGCGCGTTATTTTCGCAGTGATTTTGCGGTATTGCTGCCGCACCGCAGCCTGAAAGAGGCCAACAGCATCGCTGACCAGTTAATTAATGCCGTTGATGCGTTACCTCCTATGCGCATGGTGAACCGTGACGACTTTATTCACATTGGTATCAGCGCCTGGCACAGTGGCCAGACGGTGCCGCAGGTAATGGAAAATGTGGAGATGGCGACGCGACGGGCAACGCTGTCCGGTGGCAATAACTGGTCAAACGGCGCGGGCAATCCGCAGGATGCCGGGCGCGGCAGTGTTCGCTGGCGCACTTTGCTGGAAAATACACTCAGTCGCGGTGGGCCGCGGCTCTATCAAAAACCTGCCGTGGACCGTGAGGGCAAGGTTCGTCATCGTGTCATACTCAGCCGCATCTTTGATGGTGATAAAGAAGTGCTGTCGGCTGAATACATGCCACTGGTGCAGCAGCTTGGGATGGTAGAGAGCTGGGACCGGCAGATGGTGTTGCGCATTGCCGCTTTGTCAGAGCTGTGGCCTGAAGAAACACTGGTTATCCCGGTCAGTATCGACTCTCTGTTAAAGCGTCCCTTTGTCGTCTGGTTGCAGCGAATGTTGCTGGCCTGCCCAAAAAGTCAGCGAAAACGATTTTTATTTGAACTTGCGGAAGGGGATGTTTGTCAACACATCAGCCGTTTGATTCCGGTGTTGCATTCGCTCCAGGCATTTGGCTGCCGGATTGCCATCAGTCAGGCAGGACTGACGGTAGTCAGTAGCGCCTATATCAGGCAACTGCCGGTCGCGTTAATCAAGCTGGATGCCGGCCTGGTGCGCAACATTGAGCGCCGTACTGAAAATCAGCTGTTTGTGCGGAGCTTGCTGGACGTCTGCAAGCCGACCGGTACCCGGCTTTATGCGGCAGGCGTTCGCACAAAAGCGGAGTGGCAAACTCTGGTCGAATTAGGCGTTGAAGGCGGGCAGGGCGACCTGTTTTCACCTTCTCAGCCGGTCAACAGTAATGTGAAAAAGTACTCGCAACGTTACCAGATTTAATCGTTTGCCTGAATTCGCCGGTTTTACGCCAGCTTTTAGTGAATACAGGACAACAAACAGGCAGAATAGAGCGCCTGAAATGTTAGATTTTATGTCGGAGTAAAGTTAAGAAAATTCTTTAACAAGCAGCTCTGATAGCGTGATATCGCTGTTCCGCTCGTGTGCGAAACAGCTGTAAATGATTTAATGCGAATGTCGCCTAATTTTTCACCGAAGCAGAACGTTTTTGCGCCTTGTGGCAGCTTCGTGTGGTTGGTAAAGTAAGCGGATTTTATTTTCCGCCTCCAGCTTGCAGGATTATCCCTTAGTATGTTTAAAAAATTTCGTGGCATGTTTTCCAATGACTTGTCCATTGACCTGGGTACCGCGAACACCCTGATTTATGTAAAAGGACAAGGCATCGTGCTGAACGAGCCTTCCGTAGTGGCTATTCGCCAGGATCGTGCCGGCTCACCTAAAAGTGTAGCGGCCGTTGGTCATGACGCCAAACAGATGCTAGGCCGTACACCGGGCAATATTGCAGCCATTCGTCCTATGAAAGATGGCGTTATCGCCGACTTCTTCGTGACCGAGAAAATGCTGCAGCACTTCATTAAGCAGGTTCACAGCAACAGCTTTATGCGTCCAAGTCCGCGCGTGCTGGTATGTGTGCCTGTCGGTGCCACGCAGGTTGAGCGCCGCGCAATCCGCGAATCTGCCCAGGGGGCGGGTGCACGTGAAGTGTTCCTGATTGAAGAACCTATGGCGGCCGCCATTGGCGCTGGCTTACCGGTTTCTGAAGCGACCGGGTCAATGGTAGTCGATATTGGTGGCGGTACCACTGAAGTTGCCGTCATTTCTTTGAACGGCGTAGTTTACTCTTCTTCCGTGCGTATCGGTGGTGACCGCTTCGATGAAGCCATCATTAATTATGTGCGCCGTAATTACGGTTCACTGATTGGTGAAGCCACAGCGGAACGTATCAAGCATGAGATCGGCTCTGCTTACCCGGGTGACGAAGTGCGTGAGATCGAAGTGCGTGGTCGTAACCTGGCAGAAGGTGTGCCACGCGGCTTTACCCTTAACTCAAATGAAATCCTTGAAGCCCTGCAAGAGCCGCTTACCGGAATTGTGAGTGCAGTAATGGTCGCGCTGGAACAGTGTCCGCCAGAACTCGCCTCTGACATTTCCGAGCGTGGCATGGTTCTGACGGGCGGTGGTGCGCTGCTGAGAAATCTGGATCGTCTGCTGATGGAAGAAACAGGCATTCCTGTTGTCGTCGCGGAAGATCCGCTGACCTGCGTTGCGCGCGGCGGCGGTAAAGCCCTGGAAATGATCGACATGCATGGCGGCGATTTATTCAGCGAAGAATAATGGCCTCAACCGGCTGAGACCGTCGTAACAGTGCGCAGGGAGTAGCGTGTAAACCGGCGCTGCGTGCATCGGTATGATGTGTCCAGCCCAGGAAAGTGCGGTACGTCCGTACTTTCTTACCTTGTAGTCGAGGAACACGCAGATTATATGAAGCCGATTTTTAGCAGAGGCCCTTCTCTGCAATTGCGTCTCTTTCTGGCGGTGATTGTGGCGATTGCCATCATCATCGCAGATAGTCGCGTGAGTTCATTTACGCAAATACGCAACTATCTGGACACATCGGTCAGTCCGTTTTACTTCCTGGCCAACGGCCCGCGTCAACTTCTGGATGGCGTGTCAGATACGCTGGCTTCACGCCAGCAGCTTGAGCTGGAAAATAAAGCGTTACGTCGGGAGCTGTTTCTGAAAAACAGCGACCTGCTCATGCTGGGGCAATACAAGCAGGAGAATGCACGCCTGCGCGAATTGCTGGGTTCACCTCTGCGTCAGGACGAGCATAAGATGGTGACCCAGGTGATCTCCACCGGTACCGATCCCTATACCGATCAGGTCGTGATTGATAAAGGCAGCGCCAATGGCGTATATGAAGGTCAGCCGGTCATCAGTGATAAAGGGGTTGTGGGCCAGGTCATCGCTGTCGGTCAGTTTACCAGCCGCGTTCTGCTCATTTGTGATGCATCACATGCGCTGCCCATTCAGGTACTGCGTAATGATATTCGTGTCATTGCGGCGGGCAATGGCTGTACGGAAGATTTACAACTGGAACATCTGCCAGGCAATACCGATATTCGCGTGGGCGATGTGTTAGTCACCTCAGGCTTAGGTGGCCGCTTCCCTGAAGGCTATCCTGTCGGTGTCGTGTCCTCGGTAAAAGTGGATACGCAACGCGCTTATACCGTGATTCAGGCACATCCTACTGCGGGTCTGCAACGTCTGCGCTATTTGCTGCTGCTTTGGGGAGCCGATCATAATGGTGATATGCCTATGGCGCCTGATGAAGTGCATCGGGTCGCGAACGAGCGCCTGATGCAAATGATGCCGCAGGTGCTGCCGCCTGCCGGCGAAATGGGGCCGCCTGCGCCCACCACACAGACTACCACACCCGCTTCGGGCAGCAGCGAAAGTCGTTCGCAGGATGCCGCTTCCCGCTCACGCGGAGGCCAGAATTGAGTCGATATCGCAGCCAGGGACGATGGGTGATCTGGCTGTCCTTTCTGATGGCGTTTATTCTGCAAATCATGCCATGGCCGGAACAGATCTATATGTTCCGGCCATCGTGGCTATTGTTGATTCTGGTGTATTGGGTGCTGGCGCTGCCGCATCGCGTGAATGTGGGCAGCGGTTTTCTGCTGGGGGCGATTATGGATTTAATCGCCGGTTCGACGTTGGGCGTTCGCGCACTGGCGCTCAGCATTATCGCCTATCTGGTTGCGTTTAAATTCCAGTTATTCCGTAACTTAGCATTGTGGCAGCAGGCGTTAATGGTTATGGTGCTGTCATTAGCAATGGATGTGATCGTCTTCTGGGCAGAGTTTCTGGTGATCAACGTCTCATTCCGCCCTGAAATTTTCTGGAGCAGTGTTGTCGACGGGATTCTCTGGCCGTGGCTATTCTTATTGATGAGAAAGATCCGCCGTCAGTTCGCTGTTCAATAAGGAAATTTATGGTAACCCTGTATCTGGCCTCCGCGTCTCCCCGCCGACGTGAACTGCTGAGCCAGCTTGGCATCACCTTCGAGCGTCTTGTCACTGATGTTGAAGAGCAACGTCAGCCCGGTGAAACGGCGGAGGGCTATGTTCGACGCCTGGCGCATGACAAAGCTAAAGCGGGCGTCACGGTTGCCCGGCAAGACTTACCGGTGCTGGGTGCCGACACCATCGTGGTGCTCAATGGCGAGGTGCTGGAAAAGCCCCACGATGCCGACCATGCCAGCGCGATGCTTAGTAAACTCTCGGGAAAAACGCATCAGGTCATGACGGCTATCGCGCTGGCCGATCGTCAGCAGGTGCTGGACTGTCTGGTGGTCACCGAGGTGACGTTTCGTAACTTAACCGCACACGACATCAATGAGTACATCGCCACAGGTGAACCTATGGATAAAGCAGGCGCTTACGGTATTCAGGGAAAGGGCGGAAACTTTGTTCGTAAAATCAATGGAAGTTATCACGCAGTCGTCGGATTACCGTTGGTTGAGACCGCGGAACTGATCGACCAGTTCCAGTCACTGCGTGCCGTAAGGGGTTAACATGACGGCAGAACTACTGGTTAACGTTACGCCTGCTGAAACGCGCGTCGCCTACATTGATGGCGGTATCCTGCAGGAAATTCACATTGAGCGCGAAGCCCGGCGGGGCATCGTCGGTAATATTTACAAAGGGCGCGTCAGCCGGGTTTTGCCTGGCATGCAGGCGGCATTTGTGGATATCGGGCTTGATAAAGCGGCCTTCCTGCATGCGTCCGACATCATGCCGCATACAGAATGCGTTGCGGGCGACGAAAAGAAAAATTTCGTGGTACGTGATATCGCGGAGCTGGTGCGTCAGGGACAGGATCTCGTGGTGCAGGTGGTGAAAGATCCCCTCGGCACCAAAGGCGCGCGGCTAACCACAGATATCACGTTGCCCTCGCGCTACCTGGTGTTTATGCCCGGCGCTTCACACGTTGGCGTTTCACAACGCATTGCCAGTGAAAAAGAGCGTGAACGGCTTAAAGCCGTCGTGGCCGACTACTGTGACGACCTGGGCGGTTTCATCATCCGCACCGCCGCGGAAGGCATTGGCGAAGAAGAGCTGGCGCAGGATGCTGCGTTTCTGAAACGGCTCTGGACCAAAGTCAGCGAGCGGAAAAAGCGCAATCAAACCCGTTGTCTACTCTATGGTGAGCTGGCGCTGGCGCAGCGTATTCTGCGCGATTTTGCGGGCGCAGCGCTGGATCGCATTCGTGTCGATTCGCGCCTGACCTGCGATCTCCTCAAGGAATTCACCAGCGAATACATCCCGGAGATGTCCAGCAAGCTCGAGCTTTACAATGGAAAACAGCCCATCTTTGATCTGTTTGATGTTGAGAACGAGATTCAGCGCTCACTGGAACGTAAAGTTGAACTGAAATCTGGCGGATACCTCATCATCGACCAAACTGAAGCGATGACGACAATCGACATCAACACCGGTGCCTTTGTCGGACACCGAAACCTTGATGAAACTATTTTTAACACCAATGTGGAAGCGACACAGGCGATCGCCCGCCAACTGAGGCTACGTAACCTTGGCGGCATCATCATTATCGACTTCATTGATATGAGTAATGAAGATCATCGCCGTCGCGTGCTGCATTCGCTGGAAACCGCGCTCAGTAAAGACAGAGTGAAGACGGGCATCAGCGGGTTTTCCGCCTTAGGGCTGGTGGAAATGACGCGCAAGCGTACGCGCGAAAGTATCGAACACGTGCTGTGTGAGGATTGCCCGGTGTGTAAAGGGCGCGGCACACTGAAGACCGTCGAAACGGTGTGCTACGAAATTATGCGTGAAATTGTTCGTGTTCATCATGCTTATGATTCTGACCGTTTCCTGGTCTACGTGTCGCCGACGGTGGGCGAAGCGTTGAAAACGGATGAGTCCCATGCGCTGGCGGAAGTGGAGCTGTTTGTCGGCAAGCAGGTAAAGGTGCATGTTGAAGCGCTCTATACTCAGGAACAGTTCGATGTGGTCATGATGTAGTGCTGGCCGGTCAGGCTCACGATGTCTGGCCGCACATTTTAGGGTAAAATGTGGCCCCATACCGCTTATGTCATAAGACGCCGGGTATGAGCAGCAACCATCCGTCGTTAACGGTAGACAAGGAGAGGTGTGAGTGAGGCAGTTGCCAAGAGTGATGTTACTGCTGCTCGCGACAGTCATTGTGATTGTGGCGCTGCTGGTCAGTGCGCTGCGTCTGGCGATGCCGCACCTCGATAACTATCGTAGTCAGGTCTTAGAGTTTGTTTCTGACGTCAGCGGTGCCAATGTTAACGCCAGCCAGCTGAAGGGCAAGTGGGAAAATTTTGGGCCCACGCTGCAAATCCGTGACCTGAACGTGGACATGAAACAAACGGGGACGCTCTCGATCGCGCGTATTACCGTTGCGCTGGACGTCTGGCAGTCATTGCTCCACTGGCGCTGGCAGTTCCGCGATCTGACGTTCTGGCAGTTACACTTTAACAGCACTCAGCCTCTCCTGACCAGTGACAACGAGAAGCACAGCTTCAGGCTCACCCAGATCAACGATCTGTTTTTACGCCAGTTCGATCACTTCGATCTGCGCGACAGCACGATTGGTTTTATCACGCCATCCGGTCAGCATGCTGAACTGGCTATCCCTAAACTCACCTGGCTGAACGAACATACGCGACATCGCGCAGAAGGTGAGGTCAGCCTGTCGAGTTTTACCGGACAGCACGGTGTTGTGCAGGTCCGTCTCGACCTGAACGATAACGAAGGCTTACTCAACGACGGTCGCATCTGGATGCAGGCTGATGACGTGGATATGCGCCCCTGGCTGGGCCGCTGGGTACGGGATAACACCCGTCTGGACAGCGCCCGGTTTAGCCTGGCAGCCTGGGTCACTCTGCGTGATGGTGATATCTACGCTGGCGACCTGTTGTTAAGTCAAGGCGGCGCAAGCTGGCAGGGCGAGAGCGGTCCCCATACTCTCAACGTTGATGGTCTGACGGCGCACCTTTCGCGTTATAAAAATGGCTGGGTGGTAACGGTGCCGCAAACCAAACTCAGCACAGACGGCAATGCGTGGCCTGCTGGTCATTTTTCGCTGTTCTGGCAACCGCAGGACGAGCAGATGCTGGGCAGCAACAGCGAGGCCGAAGTCCGCGTTCGTGCGACGCAGTTAGCATTAGATCGCATCGCGCCGCTGGTGCCGCTTTTTGCGCCTCTCTCACCTGCGCTGTTTGATAACTGGCGTGCATTGCGGCCGCGGGGCACGATTGATGGGCTTGCGTTAGATATTCCCTTAGCACAACCCGAGCAGACCCGCTTTCAGGTAAAGTGGCGTGATTTTAGCTGGCAGTACTGGAAGCTGGTTCCCGGCATCAGCCATCTTAATGGTGAGGCAACAGGCAGCCTGAACGATGGGCAAGCCGCAATTGCGATGGGGCAGGCTACGGTGCCTTATGGTGATATGTTCCAGGCACCGCTGGAGATCAAACAGATCACCGGCAACCTTAACTGGACGCAGGATAAGCAGGGGCTGACGCTGGCGGGTCACGACCTTGACATTCAGGCCCGTTCCCTTTGGGCGCACGGCGATTTCCGCTATCAGCAAAACAGTGATGCGCAACCTCAACTGAATATTCTGGCCGGCATTAACGTCACGAACGCTGGTGATGCGTGGCGCTATTTTCCGACACCGATAATGGGCCACTCGCTGACACACTATTTAAGCGGTGCGATTAAAGGCGGCAAGGTCAGTAATGCCACGCTGCTGTTTAACGGTAATCCAGCGCTTTTTCCCTTCCAGCACAACGACGGGATGTTCCAGGTTTGGGTGCCGTTACGCCAGGCAACCTATGCGTTCCAGCCGGGCTGGCCCGATCTCAGCAATCTTGATATCGATCTTAACTTCCTGAATGACGGCCTGTGGATGAATGCGCCACTGGCGAAACTGGGTGAAGTCGATGCCCGCAATGTCAGCGCCGTCATCCCGGATTACCTGAAGGAAAAGCTGATTATTAATGGCGATATCAGCGGTGACGGGCAGCAAATCGGTGAGTACTTCCAGCACACGCCGCTCAAATCGTCGCTGGGAGCGGCACTGGAACAGCTCCAGGTCAAAGGCCTGACCAAAGGTCATCTCAAGCTGGATATTCCATTGAATGGCAAAGATGTTCACGCCAGCGGGGATGTGCAGATGAATAACAACAGCCTGCATATCAAACCCCTGAATACCACAATGACCCATTTGACGGGGCAGTTCCGCTATAACAACGGCAATCTCGAAAGCGATACGCTGCAGGCCAACTGGTTTGGACAGCCGATTGATGTCAGCTTCACCACGCAGGAGAATCCTGACGATTTTGGCGTGAACGTCAAATTACAGGCGGACTGGCAACTGGCAAAAATCAATGATATACCCCGACAGATTAGCAGCCAACTGGCCGGTCATCTTCCGTGGCAAGGTGAGGTAAACGTCACCTTGCCTCACAAGGGCGGTGCACATTATGCCGTGCAACTCAAAGGAGACGGTAAGGAAGTAAGTAGTCGCTTACCTCCGCCACTCGACAAAAAGGCTGGCGAGAGCCTGCCGGTTACCGTTAATGCAGACGGCGACTTAACGCATTTCGATCTGAGCGGCAGCGTTGACGAGCGGCACCGGTTTAACAGCCGCTGGCTGCTGGAGCCCACGCTGCGCGTTGAGCGAGGCATCTGGCTTAACGACACCAAAACCACACCGGCGCTGCCGGATCGTTCAGGCATGGTGCTGAATTTGCCTGCGCTCGATGGCGAAGCCTGGGCGGCACTCCTGATGGCTGGCGAAGGCGGAGCGGCCAGCCCGTCGGGTGAGCATAAGGTGGGCGGGGCAACGTTGCCAGGCAATATTATCTTACGTAGCCCCGCTGTCAGTCTGGCAGGGCAAGAGTGGCATGACGTGGATACCACCGTCACCCAGGAAATGGGCGGTAAAACCCAGGTGAAGGTTAATGCCAAAGAGTTACGTGGTCAGCTTACGACCTCGCCGTCAGCAGCGTGGCAGGTTGCTCTGGATTATCTTTATTACAATCCCGACTGGCAGGGCGCTGACGGAAAAAATACCGCGGCTTCGCCACTGGGGCAAAAAAGCGATCAGATTGACTTTAGCAAGTGGCCTGCGGTGCAGTTTCAGTGTGCAGAATGCTGGCTGATGGGACAAAAATACGGGCGCGTTTCCGCCGGGCTGCAACCTAAAGGAAGTACGTTAGCACTTACTAATGGCTTGGTGGATACAGGCAGTTCGCGTCTGAATATTCAGGGCGAATGGGTTAACCGGCCCAACGACCAGCGTACCTCGCTGAAAGGCACCTTGCAGGGCAGCAATATCAATAACGCAACCAACTGGTTCGGCGTAAATACGCCATTACGCGATGCACCTTTCAAAATTAACTATGACCTGCACTGGCGCGCTGCACCCTGGCAGCCATCAGCGGAAACGCTGAGCGGCACACTGAAAACACACTTTGGTAAAGGCCAGATAACGGATGTGGATACCGGTGCGGCGGGGCAGATTTTGCGCCTGCTCAGTTTTGATGCACTGCTACGTAAACTGCGTTTCGACTTCAGTGATACTTTTAAACAGGGTTTCTATTTCGATTCAATCAATGGTACCGCCTGGATTGAAGATGGCGTCATCCGTACTGATAACCTGTCAGTCGATGGGCTGGAGGCGGATATCGCCATGCAGGGCAATATGGATCTTGTGAAGCGACGGATTGATATGGAAGCCATAGTTACCCCGGAAATTTCCGCCTCCGTTGGTGTCGCCACCGCGTTCGCGATTAACCCGGTCGTCGGGGCCGCGGTATTCGCGGCCAGTAAGGTTCTGGGGCCGCTCTGGAGTAAAATTTCTGTGCTGCGCTATCACATCAGCGGCCCGCTCGATAAGCCCAAAATTGACGAGGTTATGCGTAAGCCACGCGAAACCTATAACAAGTGATATTTGACGGCGTAACATAATTGCCTCAGGCTATGAATATCCGAGCACATATTGAGTGAGAAACGATGACTCTGAATCTGGTAAGTGAGCAGTTGCTAACTGCTAACAACATTAATCAGCAGGACCTTTTTTCCCTGTTAGGGCAGCTTTCAGAACGTCGTCTGGACTATGCCGATCTTTATTTTCAGTCCAGCTTCCATGAATCCTGGGTTCTGGAAGATAAAATCATTAAAGATGGTTCCTACCATATCGATCAGGGCGTGGGTGTCCGCGCCGTCAGCGGCGAAAAAACCGGCTTCGCCTATGCCGATCAGATCACAATGAATGCCCTGCGTCTGTCATCAGAAGCGGCCCGCAGCATCGTACGCGAGCAGGGGAATGGCAAGGCGCACACGCTGTCAGCCGTCGTCAACCGCGCGCTCTATGCGCCTGTCGATCCGCTTGGCAGCCTCAGCCGTGAAGACAAAATCGCCCTGTTACATCGTGTTGACCAGGTTGCGCGGGCTGCTGACCCACGGGTTCAGGAAGTGAATGCCAGCCTGACCGGCGTATATGAGCAGGTCCTGGTGGCGGCAACCGATGGTACCCTGGCCGCCGATGTGCGCCCACTGGTGCGTCTGTCCATCAGCGTTCAGGTGGAAGATCAAGGCAAACGCGAACGGGGTACCAGCGGTGGCGGTGCGCGTACTGGCTACGCGTTTTTCCTCGCTGATGAAAATGGCGATGTGCGCGCTGATGCCTGGGCACGCGAAGCGGTACGCATGGCACTGGTCAATCTTTCCGCAGTGGCTGCGCCTGCAGGCGCTTTACCGGTGGTGCTGGGGGCGGGCTGGCCAGGCGTGCTGCTGCATGAAGCCGTAGGTCATGGTCTGGAAGGCGACTTCAATCGCCGTGGAACCTCCGTTTTTAGCGGTAAGATGGGCCAACTGGTGGCGTCTGACCTCTGTACGGTGGTTGATGATGGCACGATCGAGGGATTACGCGGTTCACTGGCTATTGACGATGAAGGCGTACCCGGACAGTACAACGTACTGATTGAAAATGGCGTATTGAAAGGCTACATGCAGGACAAGCTGAATGCCCGGCTGATGGGCGTGAATCCTACCGGAAACGGTCGTCGCGAATCTTATGCGCACCTGCCAATGCCTCGTATGACCAACACCTACATGCTGGCGGGTAAATCGACGCCGCAGGACATTATTGAAAGTGTGGAATACGGGTTATATGCGCCTAATTTTGGTGGCGGCCAGGTCGATATTACGTCGGGTAAATTTGTGTTCTCCACGTCCGAAGCCTATCTGATTGAGAAAGGCAAAGTCACCAAACCGGTAAAAGGGGCGACATTGATCGGCTCCGGTATTGAGGCAATGCAGCAAATCTCTATGGTTGGCAACGATCTGGCGCTCGATAAAGGCGTTGGCGTGTGCGGTAAAGAAGGCCAGAGTCTGCCGGTTGGCGTGGGCCAGCCTACGCTCAAGCTGGACAAGCTGACTATCGGCGGCACCGCCTGATTAGCCTGACAAACCCGCCTGCTGGCGGGTTTTTTTAGTGCGCTACTATTACATCCTGAAGGCGCCACATTCAGTAAACGCTGGCGCGATTTTCCTGTCTCTGCCGTAAATGAGGCCTGTTTAAAGTCCTGCTCCGCACCTTTGTGATGCCCTGTTCTGCACCTTGCTAAAGGCGACGCGCTATGTCTTGCGGTGCTGCTTGTACTGCTCGGCAACCTGTTCAAAGTAGTGCGTCAGGTAGTCGATACAGACCTGAACTTTCAGCGGCAGCTTGTCTTTTTCGGTGTATAACGCATAAACCGGACGCGGGTCGGATTGATAGTGTGGGAATAAAATATCGATCTCTCCGCTCTTGATCTCATCTGCCACCCACATCATCGGGACATAGGCGATGCCGTTGCCTGCCTTAAGCCAGCGAATTAACGTCTGGGAGTCATTG
This sequence comes from Pantoea sp. JZ2, assembly GCF_035191405.1. Lineage (NCBI taxonomy): Bacteria > Pseudomonadati > Pseudomonadota > Gammaproteobacteria > Enterobacterales > Erwiniaceae > Pantoea > Pantoea sp. JZ2. Next base: position 521,382 of record NZ_CP045247.1, read on the forward strand.
GTGACGAAACGCCCCTGAGGTGACAAACGAGTCACAAGGCCTTCGGGTGCAATCAATTCAAAATTGTTGTCGGGGCGAACGCTGTATTCCAGCCAGGCGAATTTTGTAATGTCTGCCGGTTTTTCGGGTGTTCCATGCTGCGCCAGGTAGGATTTAGCGGCACACACCACCATGGGCATTGCCCCCAGCCTGCGTGAAAACAGACTGGAATCTTTCAATGCGCCCACCCGAATAACCACGTCCAGGCCATCGGCGATTAAATCGGGGGCAGGAATGCCGGTGACAAGATTGACACTCAGGCCGGGATAGTCACGCAACATATCACTGGTCATGCCGGCCAGGACGTTCTGCGCCATCGTGGAGGAACTGCCAATCCGTAACACCCCGACAGGCGTATTATTAAACGCATATAACTGCTCATGTACCTGGCTGGCTTCAGCCAGCATGCGGCGGCAACCCTGATAGTAAATTTTCCCCGCTTCGGTCAGGCCGATGCTGCGTGTGCTGCGATTGAGTAACTTAACCTGAAGGGCATCTTCCAGCCTGGCGATTATCTGGCTGATGGATGACACGCTGAGATGAAGCTGTCGTGCGGCCGCCGTGAAAGAACCTAATTCAACCACTTTGGCAAATATCGACATACCTTTAAGTCGTTCCATTGTTTACTCTGGCTAAAAAGTGATTTAGATCACATTCAGTAGAAAACGTATAGTTAAGCGCGTTACTATAAGCGTACCGGGGTATCACCTGGCGACGCTTCATTACCTGAAAACACCCGATGATACGCTATTATTAAGCCAGCCGTAGTTCAGATGTGGCTTAGGGCGCAGGCTTTTGCGTCGATCAAGGCGGTGGACTATCCCGGCCGTGTCGAACTAAGGATTTTTAATGAGTGTACTTCCGGTCTTTGTCATGTTTGGGCTCTCTTTTCCGCCCATTTTTATCGAACTCATCGTTTCACTTATGCTGTTTTGGCTGGTGAAACGCGTGCTGACGCCCAGTGGTATTTACGATCTTGTCTGGCACCCGGCACTCTTCAATACAGCTCTCTACTGCTGTGTATTTTATTTAGTATCCCGTTTATTCGTTTGAGGTTTACGTGAACACGCTTATAAGAAAAATCGCGCGTTACGCGATCACCATCCTGCTGGTCATCATCGCCGTTATCATCATATTCCGTGCCTGGGTGTTCTACACCGAATCGCCCTGGACGCGTGACGCCAGATTTGCAGCCGACGTGGTGGCCATTTCTCCTGATGTCACTGGGTTAATTACGGATGTGCCGGTTCATGACAACCAGCTCGTTAAAAAAGGCGATACGCTGTTTGTTGTCGATCGTCCCCGCTATCAAAAGGCGCTGGATGAAGCCCAGGCAGATGTAGAATATTACCAGGCGCTGGTGAATGAAAAACGCCGTGAGGCCGGACGTCGTAACCAACTCGGCACCTCTGCGATGTCGCGTGAAGCCATCGAGCAATCCAATAACGATTTGCAAACCACAGAACACCAGCTGGCGAAATCTGTTGCGACCCGCGATCTGGCGAAAATTGATCTGGAACGGACCACGATTAAGGCACCGTCAGACGGCTGGGTGACGAACCTGAATGTTTACCAGGGTGAATTCATTACGCGCGGCTCGGTTGCGGTCGCCCTGGTGCAGCAGCACTCCTTTTATGTGCTGGCCTATCTGGAAGAGACCAAACTGCACGGCGTCAGACCGGGCTTTCGGGCAGAGATCACGCCATTGGGCAGCAACATCACCTTACGTGGCACCGTGGACAGCATTGCGGCAGGCGTAACCAACAGCAGTAGCAGTGTTGACAGCAAGGGGATGGCAACCGTTCAGTCTAATCTGGAATGGGTTCGCCTGGCTCAGCGCGTACCGGTCCGCATCCGACTTGATCAGCAGCCTGGTAATCAGTTCCCTGCCGGCACGACGGCGACCGTGGTGATTACTGGCGCGGAGGATCGTCCGCACCAAGCGGTTTCACCCATGATGTCCTTCTTTAACCGCCTGCGTGAGTTTGGTTAAGAGGGCGATATGATCGAATTTCTGCGTTTCCCGATAAAGCTGACCTTTGCGCTGGTGGCAGCGTTGATGATCGGCTTTCATCTCAACCTTGAAACACCGCGCTGGGCAGTGATGACCGCCGGGATTGTTGCAGGGGGAACGGCGTTTGCGGCAGGAGGCGATCCCTACTCTGGCGCATTACGCTATCGCGGTCTTCTGCGTATTATCGGTACTTTAATTGGCTGTGTTGCCGCTCTGGTTATCATGATTGCCACTGTGCGAGCGCCAGTGGTCATGCTGTTGCTGTGCTGTATCTGGGCCGGTTTTTGCGTATGGCTTTCGTCGCTGATTAAAGTCGAAAATTCCTATGCGCTCGGTCTCGCGGGCTATACCGCATTAATTATCGTGGTCACGGCAAACGCCAGCGGCGGCCTTACGCTGGTTCCGCAATATGCGGTGGAACGCTGTAGCGAAATTATCCTGGGCATCCTTTGCGCCATTCTGGCAGATATGATTTTTTCCCCGCGCTCCATTAAAAAAGTGATTGATGCCGAGGTGACGTCGCTGCTGGTGGCCCATTACCGGTTGCTGCAACTGTGTGTGGCGCATCAGGACAAAGAGGAAGTCGATAAAGCCTGGAGTGCGCTGGTACGACGCACAACGGCGCTGAGCAGTATGCGTAGCCAGTTAATGATGGAGTCGTCACGCTGGCAAAATACCAGCCGCCGTCTGCAGATGCTAAACACGCTATCGCTGACGCTGATTACACAGGCGGCGGAAACGTTTTTGATTCAGAACTCACGTCCTGAGTACATTCCCACGCAGTATCGCGTGCTGACGGAAAAAGAGGCCACGACGCCAGAAGATGTGCATAAACGTCTGAAAACGATGCGGCGACTCATGGCAGCCAGCAGTAAAACCGTGCCGGAAACGTTGGGGAGTTGGATGAGTGCCGCAACGGAATACCAGCTGTTGATTCATGGTGTGAAGAGCAATAGTCGTATTACCGATCTGGAAGCGCGCATTCTCCAGCGAGAAGTCGTGATTCAGGCGCGTTCGGCAGAAACCCACCATGCGATGATAAATGGTATTCGTACGTTTGTGGCGACGGCACTGGGCTCATTATTCTGGCTCTATACCGGCTGGACTTCAGGTAGTGGCTGTATGGTCATGCTTGGCGTGATTACCGCCCTGGCGATGCGCATGCCTAATCCGCTCATGATGGCGAAAGACTTCGTTTATGGCATGACGGTCGCGATACCGCTGGGGGCGCTTTATTTTATGTACATCTTGCCCAATACGCAGCAAAGCGCTCTGCTGCTGTGCATTGCCATCGGTTTACTGGGCTTTATTTCAGGCATTCTCATTCAACGCCGCCAGATTGGTACGCTGGGCGCGATGGCCGGTACGATTAACGTCCTGGTGCTGGATAATCCGATGCAGTTCAACTTTACGGTTTTTATCGATAACGCACTGGGGCAGTGGATCGGGAGTTTTCTTGCCTTAATGGTGATTCTGCTGATCCGTGATAAATCGAAAGCGCGAACAGGACGTAAATTGCTTAACCGCTTTATGTATGCTGCGGTGTCGGCAATGACAACCAATAAGGCGCGCCGGCGTGAAAACCATTTGCCAGCATTGTACCAGCAGCTCTTCTTATTGCTTAACCTGTTTCCCGGTGACATCGACAAATACCGCATCGCCCTGACGTTAATCATTGGACATCAACGATTGCGTGCGGCAGACGTGCCGATTAATGCGGAGCTTTCCGCCTTCCACCGCCAGTTACGGCACACGGCCGATCGTATCATTGCCGTCCGTAGTGATGAGAAACGCCGTTATTATTTCCAACGCTTGCTGCGCGAGCTGGATGTCTATCAGGAAAAGCTGGCCCTTTATGATGCACCGGACAGTGTTACCGAGCCGGTGAAACGGCTGTCTGAGATGCTTTCAAAGTATCAAAATACGCTCGTCCAAATCTGAATTTGGGCCGTCAGCCATGCTGGCGGCCCTTTCACTTTCCTTCCTTCCCCGACCTGTCATTTTTGCCATCTATACTTTCCTGAAGTAAAAACAAACTGACAGGAGTAACGCAGATGCCTTCTTCACTGCAAGACAGCGAACTGTTCCAGACCGGCTATTTAGTCAACGGGCAGTGGCTGAGGACGACGTCGACTTTTGACGTAACCAATCCTGCAACGGGGGACGTTGTTGCTCAGGTGGCGAAAGCCGGTAAAAAGGAAACCGAAGACGCGATTAAGGCTGCACAAGATGCCTTTCCCGCCTGGCGGGCGCAGACGGCTAAAGCGCGTTCAGCGCTGCTTTACCGCTGGTATACGTTAATCATTGAAAACAAACGCTGGCTTGCTGAGCTCATGACAATGGAGCAGGGCAAACCGCTTAAAGAAGCGGAAGGCGAGGTTGAGTACGCCGCCAGTTTCATCCAGTGGTTTGCCGAGCAGGCCAAACGAGCCAATGGTGAAATCATTCCGCCTGCTAAAGCGGGGTCGCGTATCCTGGCCACGCGGGAACCCGTTGGTGTTGTAGCGGCGATCACCCCGTGGAACTTCCCGATGGCCATGTTGACCCGTAAGTTAGGTCCGGCGTTGGCAGCTGGATGTACAGGGATCATCAAGCCTGCCAACAATACGCCGCTTTCTGCGTTTGCCTTGCTGGCTTTGGCAAAGAAAGCCGGTATCCCGGACGGCGTGCTTAACGGCGTGGCAGGGGATACGCATGCTATCAGCGATGCGATTATGGCGAGCAACGCCGTACGTAAAATCTCATTCACCGGTTCGACGGCGGTGGGCAAAACGTTGATGCGCAATGCGGCCGAGACCATGAAAAAAGTGTCGATGGAGTTGGGGGGCAACGCGCCCTATATCGTATTTGAGGATGCAGATATTGATGCTGCCGTTCAGGGCGCTATTGCCAATAAATTCCGTAACGCGGGCCAGGTGTGCGTCAGCGTAAACCGTTTTTTTGTTCATAATGCGATCTATGAGCGTTTCACAACCCAACTGGCAGATGAGGTCAATAAACTCAAAGTGGGTAACGGTATGGACAGCGGCGTCATTGTCGGACCGTTAATTGAGCGTTCGGCGTTAGAAAAAGTGGAAGAACATGTTAACGATGCGGTTGCCCAGGGTGGCAAGGTGCTCGCGGGCGGTAAGCCACATGCGCTGGGCGGCAATTTCTGGCAGCCTACGGTCATCGTCGATGCGCATGAAGGCATGAAGCTGGCTCAGGAAGAAACATTTGGCCCGGTTGCGGCGTGCTTCCGGTTTGATGATGAAGACGAGGTTATTCGTCGGGCGAACCAAACCGAATACGGGCTGGCGGCGTATTTCTATACGCAGAATCTGCAACGCGTCTTCCGCGTTTCCTCGGCGCTGGAAAGTGGGATGATAGGCATCAATGAGTGTGCCGTCTCGACAGAGCTGGCCCCCTTCGGCGGTGTGAAAGCGTCGGGACTGGGCCGGGAAGGATCGGTACTGGGAATGGAAGAGTACCTTGAGGTCAAAGCGCTGCACCTTGGCGGTTTAAGTTAAACGGCTATCTGGGCGGCACCGGGCCGCCCAGCGACGAATAACAGGAGTCACCTGTATGAGAGTCGAGCGTTTTGATTTTAATGAGATTGTCGATCAGGCCCATTTCTTCCGGCAATTCTGTGAACGCTTTTCCCTGAAAGCGCGCTATATCTGCGATTTGGATGGATTGTGGGACGTGATTGTCTGCAGAGGGCTACCTTTGCCCATCAAAATAGAGTTTGTGAACCTGGGGCAGGGACAGAAGCGGCGCTACGGTGCCTTGATTCTGCTGTTCGACGAGGCGGAGGAGGAACTGGAAGGGCAACTGCAATTTAACGTGCTCTCATCTTCAACACGCTAAGGTCGGCTGTGATCATCAGGCTTAATGCCTTGTCCGCGTAAGTAAACATTATTTCTCGAGCATCCTCGCAACGTTAACGCTTACTGACGCCTCGCTTTTTCTGGTCGTGATACTCTGCCCGCCAATCATCAGGACAGGTCACATGAAAAGTAAAAGAGGCACGCCCACGCCACATGATGCGACTTTCCGGCAATTTTTGTCCCAGCCTACGATTGCCCGTGATTTTATGGAACTGCACCTTCCCGCAGCGCTGCTCGCCCTGTGCGATCTGAATACATTAAAACTGGAATCGGGTGCTTTTGTGGAGGAGGATCTGCGGCAATATTTCAGCGATGTGCTGTATAGCATGAAAACCACAAGCAGAGAGGATGGCTACATCCATGTCTTAATCGAACACCAGTCATCACCGGATAAGCATATGGCGTTCAGACTGATGCGCTATGCCATTGCGGCAATGCAGCGGCATCTTGACGCAGGGAACAAACGGCTACCGTTAGTCATCCCGGTTCTGTTCTATAGCGGCAAACGTAGCCCGTATCCTTACAGTACCCGCTGGCTTGATGAGTTTGCAATGCCTGTGCTCGCCAGTGAACTGTATGGCAACGCTTTTCCGCTGGTGGACGTGACGGTTATTCCGGATGAGGACATTTTCGGTCACCGCAGCATGGCGGCTTTAACATTGCTGCAAAAGCATATACATCAAAGAGAGTTGACAGAACTCATCGATAAGCTGGCCCCCGTCTTACTGGCTGGATATCTCTCTTCATCGCAAGTGATATCGTTGGTACACTATCTCTTGCAGGCAGGCGAAACAGCCGACGCCGACATTTTCGTCAGGACGCTGGCACAGCGAGTACCGCAACATGAGGATGCATTGATGACTATTGCACAGCAGCTTGAGCAGAAAGGCATTGAAAAGGGCATTCAGCAAGGTTTAAAAGAAGGAATTCAGCTCGGTGAGCAACGTGGTCTGGAGAAAGGACGCAGCGAGGGAGAGCGTGCGGCCGCGCTGAAGATCGCACGCACGATGCTGCAAAATGGTTTGCATCCCCGTGTTGTCGCCGAGATGACAGCACTCTCTGATGACGACTTAGCGCAACTCTGTCATTAAATACGTCACCCATTTCGCGTCAGAGCACCTCATGCGAAAGCCAGTTCCTTTCTTTTAACGCGCCTGAGTGTTGTGCCGCTGGCGCGATCGTTAGCCGATGTCCGTTTTCCTGCGCCTTACGGCTGTCAGGTTCTGCCTCGCCGTTTCAGACAGAAAAAAGCCCCGGCGATCGGGGCTAAAGGGTTCGTCATGAACAGACGAGGAACTATTTATAAAGCTGTGCGGTGAGGTGATAGCTGTCACCGGTATTTGCTTCAATGATTTTGTAAGCGCTTGCGCCTTGCTCATCAGCTTTTTGAGACAGCTGAGCACGATAATCAATCGGAGAGCCTGCTACACCGCTGATGCTTACGGTTCCGGCAGGTTGTAAGTTCTGTGCTTGTTCGGCGGTCACCAGCTGTGCAGCGGAAGCGCCGAATGTCATAGCAGAAAGAAGACTTACTGTTGCGATGGTTGCTTTGATGTTCATGTTTATTTCCTCATAACTGTCAACAACCTACGGAGTCAAAACACAGAGCGGGTTGTCGATTAATTTCAGATGCGGCACGATTGCCGTCGATGCATTACTTATAAAGTTCAGCGGTAACGTGGAACGTATCGTCGCGATTATTTTCAATGACGCGATAGTGACCCGCACCCTGGGCATCTGCCTTTTGAGACAGAACCTGGCGAACATTCGTCTGATCGCCGTCGATGCCGCTGACGGTGATGGTTTGATTCAGGGGCTGCAGGTTCATCTCCTGCGCCTGTTGATTTGTTACCGGGCTGGCGGCATGGGCACCAAAGGACAGGAGCGAAGCCAAACTCAGGGCGGCAAAGGTTAATGTGGTTTTCATTACTCTTCTCCAGCAATGTTAATTAACCAGTGAGCATGTGGTCTCATCTGGTTACCTGTCAGTTCAAACGCTTTTATTTGTACAACTCAGCGGTGGCGTGATAGTTGCCATCGTTGTAAGCCTCGATAACACGAAAAGCTTTAGCGCCGTGTTGATCCGCTTTCTCACTCAGTTGCTGTCTGATATCTGATGGCGCACCGGCGACACCACTAACGCTCACAGTGCCGACAGAGTGCAGATTCTGAGCATCCGCAGCAGAAACATATTCAGCTGCAGATGCACCAAATGACAGGGCAGAGAGAATGCTTAAAGCAGCGATGGTAGTTTTAATTTTCATGAAAGATGTCCTCGTCGTGGCTGTTCTTCTTTTTTATTAGTGTGATTCACATCACGAAAGTAAGTATAGGACTAATAACGGAAGAAATTAATATCTGCCTAATAATGTTTTGTAGTCATACTTTAACCTTATGGGATTTTTTTATAACTAAACGTTATTAAAAGCGGTTAAAAAACGGCCTTTGGCAGGTAATTACTTATAAAAACAGTAAGATGCGCAACTTTAACTTTTGGTGCGGAAATTTATGGTCGATCAGGCTGCTTGTGAACATAACCTCAAAGGATAGCACCATCGATGCGGTGTAGAGCAGTATAAAATAGCGTGGAAAAGTAGTCAGGATAAAGGGTATGACCAATAGTACAAGGTAAATAGCGGCAATGAGATAGGCTCAACTCGTTGATAATAGAGCGTTTAAACAGAAGAGAACACAAGGAGGGACGCGCTGCAGATCAACCGGCAGATGCGCTGCCGGTCAGAGATAAAGGCTAAAGTTCTTGTTCAAACAATACCAGAATAGCATCGTGCAGTTGCCTGACAGTAAAGGCGCGTGCTGGCGTGATAAAAATGGTGTCGTCTCCTGCAATCGTGCCCAGGATGCCTTCGGACTTACCTAATGAGTCAAGTAAACGCGCAATTAACTGTGCGGCACCCGGGCTGGTATGAATCACGACCAGAGCATCGTTATAGTCAATATCAAGCACCAGATTCTTCAGAGGACTGGTGGTAGTCGGCACGCCCAGTTCCGCAGGTAAACAGTAAACCATTTCCATTTTGGCATTGCGGGTGCGCACCGCGCCAAATTTCGTCAGCATACGAGAAACTTTTGACTGATTAATGTTCTCGAAGCCGTCTTCCTGAAGCGCCTGAACAATCTCGCCCTGAGAGCTGAATTTTTCTTCTTTTAATAATGCCTTGAAGGCTTTAATCAGATCGTCTTGTTTCGATGGGTTTCGCATAATTTACCAGTATACGTAAGACAAACCGCGAACCAGGCCGCAGCAAAGACATTATTATGCATATAAATGAATTTTTATGCAATCGGTTGTTAATTGTACTGCGAGGTCATCATCGCGGGCGGCGATAATAGCAAAGAATCTCCTCAGACCAAAACCCAGCTCACAGCCTGAAAAGGCAAAGGTTGCAAAGGTGTTATATTATTGATGAGGTAAGAAAATAAAAATGTACATTGCCGATCTCTTTCTGCGGATAATACGGTTGCCAGTTCACGGGTATAATGTTTACAGCCTGTTAGTGAGAATGATGCCTTCATCATTTGTTACTAAAGTAAGCCTGAACCGGGAATTGCCTGACTCGCGTGAGTAACCTGGCGAGTAAGGGACAGGAAGATGATGTGTCATTTTTTATCCGGCGCTTCTGTATTGAAGCAGGTAGAGCAGGCACCGGACAAACGTCATCCACTGAGCCGTTGGTTACGCTCTGATACAGATGGAATATCGGATCTTCTCTGCCCCACCTTAATAAGGAGTTATGAATGAAAGTTGCCGTTCTCGGTGCCGCGGGTGGCATAGGCCAGGCGCTCGCACTTCTACTCAAAACCCAGCTTCCAGCAGGTTCAGAACTGTCTCTTTACGATATCGCGCCTGTCACGCCGGGCGTGGCAGTAGATCTCAGCCATATTCCCACCGCAGTAAAGGTGCAGGGGTTTAGCGGTGAGGATGCGAAACCAGCCCTGAAAGGGGCCGACGTTGTGCTTATTTCCGCGGGTGTGGCACGCAAACCGGGCATGGATCGTGCGGATCTCTTTAATGTTAACGCCGGCATCGTCAGCAACCTGATCGAGCAGGTGGCGACTACCGCCCCTAAGGCGCTGATTGGTGTCATTACCAACCCTGTTAATACGACCGTGGCGATTGCGGCGGAAGTGCTCAAAAAACACGGCGTCTACGATAAGAATCGTCTGTTCGGTGTCACTACACTGGACATCATCCGTGCAAACACCTTCGTTGCGGAGCTTAAAGGTAAACAACCTGGCGAAGTTGAAGTGCCTGTCGTCGGTGGGCATTCCGGTGTGACCATCCTGCCACTGTTGTCTCAGGTGCCGGGCGTCAGCTTCAGTGAGCAGGAAGTGGCTGACCTGACCAAACGTATCCAGAATGCGGGTACTGAGGTCGTTGAGGCCAAGGCCGGTGGCGGCTCTGCTACATTGTCTATGGGCCAGGCAGCTGCCCGTTTTGGATTATCGCTGGTGCGTGCATTGAATGGCGAAGCGAACGTAGTGGAATGTGCTTATGTTGAAGGTGAAGGAAAGTATGCCCGCTTCTTCTCTCAACCGCTGCTGCTGGGCAAGAATGGGGTTGCTGAGCGCAAGCCCATCGGCGCATTAAGTCCGTTTGAACAGCAGGCACTGGAAGGCATGCTTGAAACGCTGAAAAAAGATATCGCGCAGGGCGAAGCCTTTGTGAAGCAATAAAGCGTTTCAGACAACATAACGCCCGGTTCGACCGGGCGTTTTTTATTGCGTTCTGATACCTAACCTGAACAAGATTACGAGCTGTCTCGCTGCGCACCAATCCGCTCTTAACCGGCCCGTTACGGCAATTTTTATTCTCAGAGCCCACCTGAGCGGAACGTTCGGGTGGTCGATGCGCTATTACCTGTCGGCGTTTTTCGGCTCAGCGCTTCTACACGCATCTGGAACGGCGGGAACGGCATTTCAATGCCATGCTCTGCAAAGCCATGTAAAATAAGCTGATGCAGTTCATGGCGAAGCGGCATTCGATGGCCCATTTCCGCCGCATGCACGCGCAGTTCAAACAACTGAATTCCCTGCTGTAAATCCACCAGGAACACTTCAGGTGGCGGTGTATCCAGCACATAGCTGCAGCGCTCTGCCGCCTGTTTAAGCAGGGTAGTGACTTCTTCACTGCTAACGGTTGCGGGGGCAGGGATGGTCAGCACCACACGCGTGACGGAATCGGAAAGCGACCAGTTAACAAACTGCTCAGTAATGAACGCCTTATTGGGCACGATAATCTCTTTGCGATCCCAGTCAGTGATCGTGGTTGCGCGGGTATTGATGCGCGTAATGCTGCCGGTAAGGTCGCGGATGGTCACGGTATCACCGATACGAATCGGTTTTTCAAACAGGATAATCAGGCCGGAAATAAAGTTCGCGAAAATCTCCTGCAGACCAAATCCCAGCCCGACGCCCAGACCGGTAACCAGCCATTGTAGTTTTGACCACTCAATGCCGATGAGTGAGAAGCCCAGCAAGCCACCGATCAGCAACAGCACATATTTTGTCAGCGTGGTGATGGCATAACCGGTGCCCGGTGACAAATCAAGATGCTGCAGTAACGCAAGCTCAAGCAGAGCCGGCATATTGCGCACCAGTTGTGTGGTAATCACGAATACCAGAATGGCAATCAGGACGGCACCCAGCGTAATAGGTTGAATGCTTTCGACGCCCTGAACGGAGGTATTCACGTCCCACAGACGAATATTTTCAAGGAAACCAAATGCAGAGTGGATTTCTGACCACAGGACGATGACCGATACCAGCGCGATAAGTGTCAAAATGGAGCGTACCAGACGCAGCGACTGGGCACTGATGGCGTCCAGGTCGATAACAGGCTCTTCAATTTCAATCACGTCCGTATTTTGTGCGGCCTGATCTTTCTCCTCTTCGTTGCGCGCACGGTTGGCAAGCATATCGGCACGGCGTTGGCGTGCGCGATCAAAGCCTAGTCTGCGTCGCTGAATCAGCATCCAGCGGCGAATGATGTGGTAAATCACCAGCAGGAAAAACCAGATCGCCACAGAGGTTTCCAGACGGGCGAGCAGCGCCTGCGCGGTATCAAGATAGCCCGTCATTGACGCAAGGGCGGCTACCAGTGGAATAGCAATCATTAGATTCCACAGCAGGCGGTTAATCATATTCTCGCCGCTGCCCTCTTTATCGAGATAAAGCGGTATGCCCGCACGCTTCAGGCTTACCGTCACAATACTGAGCGCGCCACAGATCAAAATAAAGCACAGCCGCCCCAGGGTGGCGGAGAACAGGCGATCGTCAAGGTTATCGAAGGTAATCAGCAACATGATCAGCGGCACGATCAGGCCAATACTCAACGAGTAATAGCGCATCGCGCGTGCAACACGCACCTGAGGCCAGCGAAAATGCACGATGAACAGGCCGTTCGGGCGCGCAAACTGTGCGCTGACCATAAAGATCCACAGCAAAGGTAAGGTGGCGGTGATGCCGTCGCCTATCGCCACGGCGACAGGATAGGGCCAGGCATTTTGCAGGCCGTATCCCAGCGTAGCCCAGAGTACCGGCAGCGGCAGCGCCACCAGAATCGACCAGAACACGGTACGGATTGTCAGGCGAAAACGATCCTGCGTCACCTTACCGACTTTGCTGGCTGAGCGTTCAAGGAAAGCATTGAAGTGACGGCGGGTACTGAGACTGAAGCCGACCAGCAGCACCGCACCGAGAATGGGTAATACCGTGCTGCGGCTGGTAAACATCATGGCCAGCGCTTTACCGAGCTGCCCCAGTGTGTCCAGCGTCAGCAGGTGAGACAGGCCATTAGCCACATCGAGGGGATAACTTAACGAAATCGGGCTGACATCGGCCGTCCAGAACAGGTAGCGGTGCGTCGCGTCTTTAACTTCAGTTAGCGCATCCTGTAGCTGCGTGTTCGCCACTTTCAGCTTGGTGATCTCCAGAATCAGCGTATCGCAGCCCGAAATCAACGAGTTAAGCAGTTCGCGTTGCGTTTTAAGCTGCGCATCCAGAATCCGCTTTTGTTCGCTGGTAAAAGGCTGTCCGTCGGGCTGATGGGCCTTACGCAATACGTTTTGCTGTTCGAGCAAATCCTCATAATGCAGTCGCTGAACACGAAGCTGGGCCATCTCATTGTCGATCTGCTGAGACTTCGGCATGTCAGGTAATCGTGCGACCTGCGCGCGAAGGGCATCACCGAGAAGACTGGATGCACCCAGCCATTGAGATTGTTCCCGTAACGTGGACAGTGCCTGGCGGACCTGAATGATTTGATTGGTAGCGAGGCGTTGTTGTGAGGCCACCAGGTCCATTCGCTGCGCCTGCTGATTCAGTGCGCCAGATAACTCGCGGTTAACGTGAAATTGTTTACTGATCGCTGGCGGCAGATCACCGCTGTTTTCCGCCAGCTGTTCTGTCCGGGCCAGTGCAGTTTCTGCCTCGCGCTGACGTTGCTCATTAAGTTGATTACGCAGCGCCTGGAGATAATTATCGAGCTGGGTGACCTTACGCTGGTGGACTTCGGCGCGCATGCGCGCCAGTTCCTGACGGTTATTTGCCGACAGCTGCGCCAGCTCAAACTCATCCACCCGGGCCTTATTCGCGGCATTTTCTGCCTGACGGGCCATCAGTTGTGCCTGGCCGGCTGGCGTGGCAGGGCTGCCCGCGCTCTGCAGACGTCGCTCGCTCTCCGTCAGCGCCCGACGTGCTTCCGTTTGCTGCTGCGGCAGTTGTGACAGGGAATCGCTGATCTCGCGGGCCCGATCCTGCTCCTGTTGAGCCTGGCGTCCTTCCTCAATCAGCTGACTGCTGATTTGCAGAATCTCTTGTTCCAGCTCGGCACTGCTCATTGTGCTGCGTACCGTCTTCACACTGTCGTTGAGTGAGGCGATTTGCTGTCTCAGCTCGCGTGCCAGACGCGGAAAATCATCAATGACCTGTTGATACTGCTGCGCGCGCTCAACGGCATCATCACGTTCAGAAAGGGCCGCCAGTGCAGCTTCAAGCGACTGAATCTGATCGGTTTGCGAAGTGGCGTTTTTAGCGGACTTGACTTCTTCCAGCTGTTGTCTGAGCTGGCTGGCATCTGGCAGGCTGGCGGCAAACGTAGTACTGCTGAGCCCCAGGCTCAGCAGCAAACAGAGGAACGCGCGTACGAACACAGGGCTTACTCTTATTCGACAGCGTCAGACGGTGCGGTGGCCAGAGGCAGGGCGACCGCCATAGGTTGTCCCATCCGGACTTTGCTTTCGGCCTCAAGGCTTTCTGCCAGCCTGACACGGCCAGGCGCAAACAGGTTAATCACGGTCGAGCCCAGCTTGAAGCGGCCCATTTCCTGGCCTTTAAGCAGAACAACGGCACCGTCGTGGTCGGCGGCCGGATAGTGCCAGCGTTTGATAATGCCTTCGCGTGGTGGCGTGACCGTGCCAGCCCAAACGGTTTCAATGCTCCCGACGATAGTCGCGCCCACCAGGATCTGTACCATCGGTCCCATATCGGTCTCGAAGTAACAAATGACCCGTTCGTTACGGGCAAACAGGTTAGGGATGTTGCGTGCGGTCAGAGGATTCACTGAGTAAAGATCGCCTGGCACGTAAATCATTTCACGCAGGATGCCGTTGCACGGCATATGGACGCGGTGATAATCACGCGGTGCCAGATACGTCGTGATAAATTCACCCTCACGAAACAACGCGGCCAGTTGCTCGTTCCCTGCCAGCAGCGCGTCGATCGTATAATAGTGGCCTTTTGCCTGGAAAATCTGGTCGCCTTCGATATGCCCAAGTTGACTGATGGCACCGTCCGCAGGCAGCGCAATCAGGCTCGCATCCGGATCCACAGGGCGCGCCTCATCCTTTAACGGGCGGACGAAGAAATCGTTGAAGGTGCGGTAACTGGCGGTATCCGGTTTACGTGCTTCAGTCATATCGACTTTATAAAACCAGACGAAGCCGTCAATCACCAGCTTAGTCAGCCAGCCGCCGCGACGGCTTGCGCCCCAGCCAGCAAGTTCAGTCAGCCATTTTTTGGGGAGAATGTGGTTCAAGCCAAGTTTAAAACGATCAAACACCCTAGCCTCCTGGCTATCTTTTATAACATTGACAAAATGGGGGCGGATTGTAGCAGCGCCCCGGTCAGATGGCGACTACGCTGTTACTGGCCTTAATCTTCACTCTCAGCAAAGTTTTTCCGGACTTTCACCTGCGCCATACTGTCCAGAATGCGGTGATAGTTGTCAAAGCGGGATGCGTCGATTTTTCCTTGCTCAACGGCTTCACGGATGGCACAGCCAGGGTCCGAGCCATGTTTGCAGTCACGGAACTTGCATTCGCCTAAAAACTCACGGAATTCGACAAATCCCCGGGTGATTTGTTCCGGCTCCAGATGCCATAAACCGAACTCACGAACGCCGGGCGAATCGATCACATCGCCGCCGTCGGGGAAATGATAAAGCCGGGATGCTGTCGTCGTATGCTGACCCAGACCCGACACGTCGGACACGTCATTGGTCAGAATGGCCGTATCTTCCTGTTGATCAAAACCGAGCAGGGCATTCAACAGGCTCGACTTGCCGACGCCGGACTGTCCCGCAAAGATACTTATCCGGTCAATCAATGCCGCCTGCAATTCACTCAGACCGGCTTTCTCATGGCTGGAGACCATTAAGACCCGATAACCAATCTTGCGATAGATCGCCATTTGCTCATCGACAAACGCGCGGGCTTTATCATCCAGCAGGTCGATTTTATTGAGCACCAGCAGCGGCTCGATATCCAGCGTTTCACTGGCGACCAGATAGCGGTCAATTATGTTCAGGGAGAGCTCGGGCAAAATGGCCGACACGATAATAATCTGATCGATGTTCGCGGCAATAGGTTTAACGCCGTCGTAAAAATCAGGACGTGTCAGTACGCTGGTGCGCTCATGCACCGCTTCAACAATGCCTTTGCCGCCGTTGAGGGCAGGGCGCCAGACCACACGATCGCCCGTCACCAGTGAACGAATCGTCCTGCGAATATTGCAGCGATGCGTAATGCCCGCACTGTCTTCGACATCGGCATGCATGCCAAATCGGCTGACCACAATGCCCTCAGCATCTTCACCAAATAAATTATCGTCCGCTTCCGGGCGCGTTTTGCGCTGATTTAAACGACGATCGTGGTTAGCGCTTACGCGGCGTTGTTGACCTTTCGACAGTTTATTTTTACTCACTCACCCTCACCGGTTTAGCTGGATTTCGCCACAGGGGCAAAACGTCTATGATACACCTTATTGATGACGAATGACGACTCAGCAACCACAGGTAATAGCATGGCCACTGGAAACGAAAATAATTTAATCTGGATTGATTTGGAAATGACCGGGCTCGATCCGGAACGCGATCGTATCATTGAGATTGCCACTCTGGTGACTGATGCCGATCTGAATATTCTGGCGGAGGGGCCGGTGATGGCGGTTCATCAGTCTGATGAACAACTGAGCCTGATGGATGACTGGAACGTCCGTACTCATACTAACAGTGGACTGGTTGCGCGCGTTAAGGCCAGCCAGACAGATGACCGTGCTGCTGAAAAGGCAACGATCGAATTTCTGAAACAGTGGGTGCCAGCCAATACCTCGCCGATCTGCGGCAACAGTATCGGTCAGGATCGCCGTTTTTTGTTTAAGTACATGCCGGAGCTGGAAGCCTACTTCCATTATCGCTATCTGGATGTCAGCACACTGAAAGAACTGGCTCGCCGCTGGAAGCCAGACATCCTGCCAGGCTTCAAAAAGACGGGTTCGCACCAGGCACTGGACGATATTCGTGAGTCTGTCGCCGAGCTTGCTTATTACCGTCAACACTTTTTGCAGCTTTAACCAGCAAAGGGTGCACAGGAAATCGCCATGTTGCTGCAATAATCAGCAAACGCGTTAAAAGCGCAAAATTTTGTTGTCAGCATCTTGCAGCAGCAGCGATTTCTCGTATAATGCGCACCCCGTACCGGTGAAGAATTTATGACGGTACAAGGCGCGGGAATAGCTCAGTTGGTAGAGCACGACCTTGCCAAGGTCGGGGTCGCGAGTTCGAGTCTCGTTTCCCGCTCCAAATGATGTTTAGCAGTATCCTACTATGCGGGAATAGCTCAGTTGGTAGAGCACGACCTTGCCAAGGTCGGGGTCGCGAGTTCGAGTCTCGTTTCCCGCTCCAAAATGTGTTTTGCAGTGCCCTTCTATGCGGGAATAGCTCAGTTGGTAGAGCACGACCTTGCCAAGGTCGGGGTCGCGAGTTCGAGTCTCGTTTCCCGCTCCAGATTTATCGTCACGTTTTTGTTAACAGCCTGTCAGGCTGGCAGCAGTATCAACGACAATTCAGTCCAGTTATCCACAGCCGTTATCGCGTTGTCTGTGCCGTTTTCGCCCTTCTAAAATTTTGTTTTAAACAGAGTTATCCACAGGTTTGTGAATTAAGCCAGACGGTAGACGCATTTGCAAAATAACACAAATTTTATTTAAGTTGCTGATTTTTAATGAAATAATAAT
This sequence comes from Pantoea sp. JZ2, assembly GCF_035191405.1. Classification (NCBI taxonomy): domain Bacteria; kingdom Pseudomonadati; phylum Pseudomonadota; class Gammaproteobacteria; order Enterobacterales; family Erwiniaceae; genus Pantoea; species Pantoea sp. JZ2. The sequence continues at coordinate 538,836 of NZ_CP045247.1, forward strand.
ATTTCATTATGTTATCCTTTTCTGTCAGTTGTGTTATTACGATTGAATGACAACGCGTTTTTATTTTTATTCACAGGATGTGGAAATCCGCGCCTTCTGGACAGTTGCGCAATCAGGCATCACGTGGTAATCCCTTTTCAATGACTCTCACCAGCCGTTTTTGCTGCGCGGGTTGAACATCGATCGCCAGCGCTTTTCGCTTATGTAACTGTTGCGTGATGGCCCACTCAATATGTTCGTCCAGCAGATCGCTTTCGCCACGTCGTTGCTCAAGGACGCTAAGGATCTCTGTATGCCAGGGTGCATTGCCCAGCGCGACGGCAATATTACGGGACCAGCGCTGATAACCAATGCGCCGAACAGGGGACCCTTCAGTAATGCGCAGGAATTTAGCTTCATCCCACTGAAACAGCGCGGTTAACTCTGGGGCATGCAGCGCGGCGCGGGGCGAAAAATCGGCTTCGTCAGTCAACTGCCCATAGCGATTCCAGGGGCAAATCAACTGACAGTCGTCACAGCCATAAATCCGGTTTCCCATGAGCGGCCGAAACTCCTCCGGTATAGCTCCTTCGAGTTCGATCGTCAGGTAGGAAATGCAACGTCGCGCATCGACGGTATAGGGTTCAATAATCGCGCCCGTCGGGCAAATGGTCATGCAGGCAACGCAGCGCCCACACTGTTCTTCCTGCGGCGTATCGATGGGAAGGGGCAGATCAATCAGCAGTTCACCCAGAAAAAACCACGAACCGGCTTCACGATTCAGGATCAGCGAATGTTTACCGGTCCAGCCCAGTCCGGCTTTCGCCGCCAGCGGGCGTTCAAGCAGCGGCGCAGAATCCACAAACGGGCGAAACTGGCTTTCGCCACAGTACGTCTGGATCATTTCTCCAAGCTTTTTCAGGCGATTGCGCAATACTTTGTGGTAATCGCGGCCCAGCGCGTAACGGCTGACATAACCCAACTGTGGGTTTTTCAGCGTGCTGGCAAACGCGGCTTTCGCGGGCAAGTAGTTCATGCGAACGCTGATCACCCTCAGCGTGCCGGGTAGCAGTTCATGCGGACGTGCGCGCATCATTCCATGGCGGGCCATCCATTCCATTTCGCCATGGTACTGCTTATCCAGCCAGGCTTGCAGGCGCGGTTCTTCTGCGCTGAGATCGGTATCGGTAATACCGACCTGCTGAAAGCCCAGATCGCGTCCCCACTGCTTAATGTGTTGAGCGAGTTGATCAAGATCCAGAGGGTATGACATGACTAACCAGAATCCGAAGAGAAACCGCGGCAGTTTACCACACTCTGTCTGGCCTGCGCAGGCGCTGAAACAACTTGAGCGCGAGGGGGCAGATGCGCTGGGCATTACGCTCTACGAGCTGATGTTACGTGCAGGTCAGGCGGTATATGAACATATTATGGCGCACTGGCCAGAAGCTCAGCACTGGCTGGTGTTGTGCGGTCACGGCAACAACGGAGGCGATGGCTATGTTGTCGCCCGGTTGGCTCAGGCTGCAGGTAAACAGGTGACGTTGCTGGCGTGCGATGGCAGTAAACCTTTACCCGACGAAGCGCGTACTGCGCGAGACGGATGGCTTGAATCGGGCGGCGAAATTCACGCGCCCGACGCCGCCTGGCCTGAAAACGTCGACGTGATCGTAGACGCGTTGTTAGGCACTGGCGTTTCACGGGCGCCGGTTGAGCCTTTATCCACCCTGATTGCACAGATCAATGAGCATAGCGCGCCGGTCGTGGCCATCGATATGCCATCCGGCCTGTCGGCAGAAAACGGCACGACGCCGGGTGAGGCGACAGAAGCCACGCATACGGTGAGCGTGATCGCGTTAAAACCCGGACAGCTCACCGGTAAAGCACGGGATTGTGTCGGACAACTTTATTTCGCCGGTCTGGGTTTACACGACTTTCTGGCAGCACAGCAGCCCCCCATGGCCCGATACGATGCACACAGTTTACGCCAGTGGCTTAAGCCGCGTAAGGCGACCTCCCATAAAGGCGATCAGGGCCGCCTGCTGATTATTGGTGGGGACAGTGGAACCGCGGGCGCTATTCGGATGTCTGCGGAAGCAGCGCTACGCACCGGTAGCGGCTTGGTGCGAGTACTTACTCACAAGGATAATATTGCACCCATTCTTACCGCGCGCCCGGAAGTGATGGTGGACGAGCTGACGGATACGCGCCTGGATGACGGCATCGCCTGGGCGGATGTCATTGCGATTGGACCGGGGCTGGGACAGCGTGAATGGGGCCAGAATGCACTGGAGAAGGTTAAAAGCGCTGAAAAGCCGATGCTTTGGGATGCTGATGCGCTTAACTTGCTGGCAATAAAGGCAGAGAAACGTCAGAATCGCATTATAACGCCGCATCCAGGCGAAGCGGCTCGCTTGCTGGGTGTTAAAACCAGCGAAATTGAAAGTGACCGCTTACATGCTGCACAGGAACTGGTGAAACGCTATGGTGGTGTCGTGGTCTTAAAAGGTGCCGGCACTATTATTGCCAGTGAAAGTGGTCAGATGGCTTTTGCCGATGTGGGTAATGCAGGAATGGCATCGGGTGGTATGGGTGATGTGCTCACCGGTATTATTGCCTCGTTGATGGGACAAAAATTGGCGCTGTTTGATGCTGCCTGCGCAGGTTGTGTCGCTCACGGTGCTGCCGCTGATAAGCGAGCGGCACTATGGGGCACGCGCGGTATGCTGGCATCAGACTTATTTGATCTGCTGTGGCAGTTTGTTAATCCAGAGATGAATCAAGAAGCATGAAGAGCTGTGTTATACCTTTGCCCACTGAGGCGGCAACACTCGACCTGGGTGCTCAACTGGCGCATGCCTGTGGCAAGGCGGCGGTTATCTATCTTTACGGCGACCTCGGTGCGGGAAAAACCACATTCAGCCGCGGTTTCTTACAGGCATCCGGCCACGTGGGCAATGTGAAAAGTCCGACCTATACGCTGGTTGAGCCGTATGTTCTGGACGGGCGTGCTGTCTATCATTTTGATCTTTATCGCCTTGCCGATCCGGAAGAACTCGAGTTCATGGGGATTCGTGATTACTTCACCAATGACGCGATTTGTCTGGTGGAGTGGCCGCAACAGGGTGCCGGTATTTTGCCTTCCCCGGATATCGCCTTAACGCTGCGTTATGTCAATGAGGCACGCGAGGCCGAACTGGTGGCACATTCCGAGCAGGGACAGCGCTGGGTGACGCAGATCGAACAAGGCAGGGCACCGGCATGATGTCATGGATGAAAACAGTTATCGTGGCAGGATTGCTACTGGTTGCGGGTCCGCTGTTTGCCGCTAATTTATCGGACATTCAGGTATCAAATGGCGGGAATCAGGCGACAGTAACGCTCAGTTTTTCTGGCCAGCCGGTTTATGCCTATTTTCCCCTACATAATCCCGACCGCGTTGTTCTGGATATCCGTCAAAGTGGCGTGATTAAAGGGCTACCCCTAACGTTTAGCGGCGATAACATCGTAAAGCGTATTCGTACCAGCACGCCAAAAGATAAACAAAGTATCCGGCTGGTTTTTGAGCTAACGCAGTCGGGAAAAACCCGCGCAGTGACACAGCGCAATGGCAGCAATTACAGCGTTGTCTTTACTATTCAGGGTAAGCATCCCGCCGTTACGCGCAGCGCACCTGCTGCCGTGGCAGAATCCCAGCCCATCCGAACGCGACAACGCAATGCCAGCAATCCGTTCAATGCGAATCCGGTCACTACGGTAACCAATACCAATAGCACGGCCGTACCGGGTGGCACGTCCAGCCGCAACGATACGGTGATTGTCGCCATTGATGCGGGACATGGCGGTCAGGATCCCGGCGCAATTGGGCAGCACGGCCTGAAAGAGAAAAACGTCACTATTGCGATTGCGCGTAAATTGAAGGTGCTTTTAAACAATGATCCGATGTTTAAAGGTGTATTGACGCGTGATGGCGACTACTTTATTTCAGTGATGGGCCGGTCAGACGTGGCGCGTAAAGCGAATGCCAACGTGCTGGTCTCTATCCATGCGGATGCTGCCCCCAGCCATGCGGCCACAGGTGCCTCGGTCTGGGTCTTGTCTAACCGTCGTGCAAACAGTGAGATGGCGAACTGGCTGGAGCAAAAAGAGAAACAGTCTGAACTTCTGGGCGGGGCCGGCGATTTACTGGCCAACAGCCAGGCCGATCCTTATCTGAGCCAGGCGGTGCTTGATCTCCAGTTTGGTCACTCGCAGCGCGTCGGATATGACATTGCGGTGAAAGTCATCCAACAGTTGCGCGGTGTGACGTCGTTACACAAACGTTTACCGGAGCATGCCAGCCTTGGCGTGTTGCGTTCGCCGGATATTCCGTCGCTTCTGGTGGAAACCGGATTTATCAGTAATGCCTCGGAGGAGCGACTGCTCGGCAGTAGCGCACACCAGGATAAGATTGCACAGTCAATATATAAAGGACTGCGCGCTTATTTCCTGGCGCACCCGCTACAATCGGTCCCAAAGGAGGAAAACCGGCCGCTGGGCTCGTCGCCAGCGGTCAGCGTAGCCAGTAATCCGGCTACCGGTGAGACGCAGTATACGGGCGCTGTGCAGCGGCATACCGTGACACGTGGAGAGACGCTGTCCGGTATTGCAGCAAAATATGGCGTAAGTATGGCAACGTTACGGCAGATGAATACCCTGAAGCGCGATGTCGTCTGGGTGGGACAGCGACTGAAAGTGCCTGCCAGCGCGGTAGCCAGCAGGACAACGCCAGCTGCAACGACTCCCCGTCGCCCGATCCGACATAAGGTGGTTCGTGGTGATTCACTGAGCAGCATCGCCGCCCATTACGGTGTCAGCCCGAAATCGATTCTTCAGGCGAATAACCTGAAATCAACCAACGTGATGTTGGGTCAAAACCTGAAAATCCCTGCATCCTGATTGTGGGCCCGGCCAGCAGGCCGGGCAACCAGCTACAAGGATATCCCGCATGCCAATACAAATTTTACCGCCGCAACTCGCTAACCAGATTGCCGCCGGAGAAGTGGTTGAGCGCCCCGCATCGGTTGTGAAGGAACTGGTGGAAAACAGCCTTGATGCGGGGGCAACGCGAATAGATGTGGATATCGAAAAGGGCGGTGCAAAACTCATCCGCATCCGCGATAACGGCTGTGGTATCGCAAAAGATGAACTCGCGATGGCGCTGGCTCGCCATGCAACCAGCAAAATTGCATCGCTGGACGATCTGGAAGCCATTATGAGCCTGGGGTTCCGTGGGGAAGCGCTGGCCAGTATCAGCTCGGTTTCCCGCCTGACGCTGACGTCGCGCACGGCCGAACAAAGCGAAGCCTGGCAGGCGTACGCGGAAGGCCGTGATATGCAGGTGACCCTCAAGCCTGCCGCACATCCCTGTGGATCGACGCTGGAAGTCCTTGACCTTTTTTACAATACGCCAGCGCGCCGCAAGTTTATGCGTACTGAGAAAACCGAGTTTGGTCATATTGATGAAGTCATCCGTCGCATTGCGCTGGCGCGGTTTGACGTGGCGATTTCTCTGAACCATAACGGCAAGCTGATGCGTCAGTACCGGGCGGTTAACGATGAGCGCCAGCGTGAACGTCGCCTTGGCGCGATTTGTGGCACGACCTTCATGCAGCACGCACTGCGAATCGACTGGCAGCATGACGATTTAGCTCTGCGCGGCTGGGTTGCCGATCCCGCCGGTTCTCGTCAGATCAGCGACATCCAGTACTGTTATGTTAATGGCCGCATGATGCGTGACAAGCTCATCAACCATGCCATCCGGCAGGCGTTTCAGAGCCAGTTGCAGGACGATCAACAGCCCGCCTATGTGCTTTATCTGACGATCGATCCTCACCAGGTCGACGTCAACGTCCACCCGGCAAAACATGAGGTGCGTTTTCATCAGTCACGTCTGGTGCATGATTTTATCTACCAGGGCGTCATGAGCGTCTTGCAGGAAAGTGCGGCGCCCGTTCTGCCAGCCGTACAGGCGGAGGAGCCTGCACCACGCTGGCAACAGGAAAACCGCCAGGCCGCAGGCGGCAATCATTTCAGCCAGCCTGCGGCAACGCCGCGTAACAGTGGTGGCACAACCGGTGGGGCGGGTTGGCAAAGTAAAGAGCCGGGTTATCGCCCGCGTGAAGGCAAGGTTTATCAGCAGTTGCTGGATACCGCAGCCCCTCCTGCCACTGCGGCAAAAGCGCCGGTCTCGCCGCCACGTGAGGCGACGATCACGCCAGCGCCTGTGAAAGCGCATCTGCACAGTTTTGGTCGCGTACTGACGGTGCTGGCAGATCAGTATGCCGTGCTGGAGCAGGACCAGACTTTACTGTTATTAGCCCTGCCCGTGGCGGCGCGGTGGTTAAAACAGGCCCAGTTAGAGCCGCAGGAAGGTGGATTAAAAGCACAACCGCTTTTGATTCCTGTGCGGTTAAAAATCGCCTCGGCAGAGCGCAAGGCGGCACAGGACAATCTCAGTCTGCTTAACCAGATGGGCATTGATTTGCATCCGGAGGGCGACCACATTATCTTGCGCGCCGTGCCTTTACCGTTACGAACACAAAATTTACAAATCTTGATTCCTGAACTGTTAGGCTATCTCGCCCGACAGCAAGAGAACTCTGCGACGCAGCTGGCCCAGTGGCTGGCGCGACGAGAGGATGCAGAGCCTCAGAACTGGAATCACTCCCAGGCGATTACGCTGTTGACGGAGCTGGAAAGGCTTTGTCCACAGCTGCTGAAATCGCCACCTTCAGGCTTGTTGCAAGCCATCGAGATTGAGAGCGCGATAAACGCGTTGAAGCATGAGTGAATTAAACCAGGCTGGCCGGCCAAAGGCGATTTTTTTGATGGGGCCGACAGCGTCAGGCAAAACCGCATTAGCGATTGAGCTGCGTAAACAGTTGCCGGTGGAACTGATCAGCGTAGATTCTGCTCTGATTTATCGAGAGATGAACATCGGTACGGCGAAGCCTTCTGCGGAGGAACTGGCGCTGGCACCCCATCGTTTGCTGGACATTCGCGATCCTGCTGAGGCCTATTCGGCAGCGGAGTTTCGGCGAGACGCGTTAGCAGAAATGGCGGATATCGTTCAGCATGGACGAATTCCGTTGCTTGTTGGTGGAACTATGCTCTACTTCAAGGCGTTACTTGAAGGATTGTCGCCGCTGCCCTCGGCCGATCCGGATGTCCGCCAAAAAATAGAGCAAATGGCGAGTGAAAAAGGCTGGGAAGCTTTACATCGTCAACTTTGCGAAATTGATCCGGTCGCAGGCAGTCGTATTCATCCGAATGATCCGCAGAGACTTTCGCGAGCACTGGAAGTTTTTTTTATTTCGGGTAAAACTTTAACGGAACTGACTAAAATTTCCGGCGAAGCGCTCCCTTACGATGTTCACCAGTTTGCTATCGCCCCCGCGAGCCGCGAGCTGTTGCATCAACGCATCGCGTTGCGTTTCGACCAGATGTTGGCGTCAGGATTTGAAGCGGAGTCTCGGGCCCTGTTTGCACGAGGTGATTTGCATACGGATATGCCTTCCATTCGTTGTGTCGGCTATCGCCAGATGTGGTCTTATTTAGCGGGCGAGATCGACTACGACGAAATGGTTTATCGGGGAGTTTGCGCAACCCGGCAACTCGCTAAACGGCAGATGACCTGGTTACGTGGCTGGGAGAACATTCACTGGTTAGACAGTGATGAACCTCACTTAGCGCGTGATACAGTACTTCAGGTTGTTAGTGCGAAGCATGGGTGATTGTGTACAATTGGCAAGTTACGTGCGCAAATTTTTACGCAGTTTTTTTCAGAACCACTGTGTTCTACAAGCAACAAACAACAAGCATATAAGGAAAAGATAGAATGGCTAAGGGGCAATCATTACAAGACCCGTTTCTGAACGCACTGCGTCGTGAACGTGTTCCGGTTTCGATCTATTTGGTCAACGGTATCAAGCTGCAAGGTCAGATTGAATCCTTTGATCAGTTCGTTATTTTGTTGAAAAACACGGTAAGTCAGATGGTGTATAAGCATGCCATCTCTACTGTTGTGCCTTCACGTCCGGTTTCTCACCATAGCAACAATACCGGCGGTGGCAGCAACAACAATTACCATCACGGCGGCAGCAATACGTCTGCTCAGTCGCAGCCACAACAAGACGGTGATAACGCAGAGTAAGGCGGCACCGTTTAACCAGGACTGGAAAGCCTCAGGTTTTCCGTCCTGGTCTTTTTATATAAGCGAGGTTATAGCTTGTTTGACCGTTATGATGCCGGTGAGCAGGCCGTACTGGTACACATCTGGTTCTCCCAAGACAAAGAGCTCGAAGATTTACAGGAATTCGAAACCCTGGTTTCTTCTGCTGGCGTTGAAGCACTGCAGGTTGTCACCGGCAGTCGTAAAGCGCCACATCCCAAGTATTTTGTCGGTGAAGGAAAAGCCGTTGAAATTGCCGATGCGGTAAAAACAAGTGGAGCATCGGTCGTCCTTTTCGATCATGCCTTAACGCCCGCTCAGGAACGTAATCTTGAGCGCCTGTGCGAGTGCCGTGTTATCGACCGCACTGGCCTGATTCTTGATATTTTTGCCCAACGTGCACGTACCCATGAGGGGAAATTGCAGGTTGAGCTGGCGCAGTTGCGTCACCTGGCAACACGCCTGGTAAGAGGCTGGACGCACCTTGAACGCCAGAAAGGCGGTATTGGCCTGCGTGGCCCGGGTGAAACGCAGTTAGAAACCGACCGCCGTTTATTGCGTGGCCGTATCAGCCAGATTTTGTCACGTCTGGAACGCGTTGAAAAACAGCGCGAGCAGGGACGACAGGCGCGCGCTAAAGCCGATGTGCCGACTGTCTCGCTGGTGGGTTACACCAACGCCGGCAAGTCTACCCTTTTTAACGCCATCACCTCTGCCAACGTTTATGCCGCGGATCAGCTGTTTGCCACGCTGGATCCCACGCTGCGTCGCCTGAATGTTGCCGATGTCGGTGAAGTTGTGCTGGCCGATACCGTCGGCTTCATCCGCCATCTGCCGCATGATTTAGTGGCCGCATTTAAAGCTACCTTGCAGGAAACCCGCCAGGCCACGTTGCTGATGCATGTGATCGATGCAGCCGACGTACGGGTCAATGAAAACATAGATGCTGTCAATGAGGTGCTTGAAGAAATCGAAGCCGATGAAATTCCCGCGTTACTGATCATGAATAAGATCGATATGCTGGACGGTTTTGAACCGCGCATTGACCGTGACGAAAATAACCTGCCGGTGCGAGTATGGCTCTCTGCGCAGACGGGGGCGGGGATTCCGCTGTTATGGCAGGCGCTGTCCGAGCGTCTGTCGGGCGAGATTGCCCAGTACGATTTACGTTTGCCACCGGATGCGGGGCGCTTACGCAGCCGTTTCTATCAGTTGCAGGCGATTGAAAAAGAGTGGAACGAAGAGGACGGCAGTGTGGGGTTGCATGTGCGAATGCCGATTGTTGACTGGCACCGCTTATGCAAGCAGGAGCCGTCGCTGACCAGTTATATTGTTTGAGATTGCCAAACCGAACTTACCCTGACGATTTTATGTTGTTGCGCGGCGTTAGTTGACATATTTCCCGACGGCCACTCTCTTCACCTGGTCGGCGAGTCGGGAACACAGACGCAGCCAGTGCCGCCACAACGGAAAATCACAAGGGTAAGCCGCTAAAACTATAAATGGAGTAATGACATGGCGTGGAATCAGCCCGGAAATAACGGACAGGACCGCGACCCGTGGGGAAGCAGCAATAATCAAGGCGGCAACTCTGGGGGAATAAGGGAGGTAAGGAAGCTGGGCCTCCTGATCTGGATGATATCTTCCGCAAGCTGAGTAAAAAGCTTGGCGGATTCGGCGGTGGCAATAAAGGTGACAATGGTCAGCGCAGTTCCGGCGGTAGCGGCAAACTTTTTGGCATTGTCGCTGTTGCGGCAGTAGTGATCTGGGCAGCAAGCGGATTTTATACGATCAAAGAAGCGGAACGCGGTGTTGTCACGCGCTTTGGTAAGTTCAGCCACATCGTTGAGCCAGGCCTGAACTGGAAGCCCACCTTTATCGATCAGGTCCGCGCCGTGAATGTCGAAGCCGTGCGTGAACTGGCGGCCTCGGGCGTCATGCTGACCTCTGATGAAAACGTCGTGCGCGTGGAGATGAACGTGCAGTACCGCGTAACCGATCCGGAACGCTATTTGTTCTCTGTTACCAGCCCGGACGACAGCCTGCGTCAGGCAACGGACAGTGCGCTGCGCGGCGTAATTGGTCGCTCTACCATGGATCGTATTCTGACAGAAGGTCGTACGGTCGTGCGTAGCGAAACGCAGCGCGAAATCGACGAAACCATTCGCCCGTACCATATGGGCATCACGGTGCTTGACGTTAACTTCCAGGCGGCGCGTCCTCCTGAAGAAGTGAAGTCAGCGTTTGATGATGCGATTGCCGCGCGTGAAAACCGTGAGCAGTATGTGCGTGAAGCGGAAGCCTATGCGAACGAAGTTCAGCCGCGGGCTAACGGTCGTGCGCAGCGTGTGCTGGAAGAAGCACGTGCTTATAAAGAGCGCACGGTGCTGGAAGCACAGGGTGAAGTGGCGCGTTTTGCCAAGCTTTTACCGGAATACAAAGCCGCGCCGGAAATTACCAAAGAGCGTCTGTACATTGAGACCATGGAGCGTGTTCTGAGTCATACACGTAAAGTGCTGGTGAACGATCGTGGTAACAACCTGATGGTTCTGCCTCTCGATCAACTGATGCGTGGTGTTCAGTCTTCCTCTGCGAAGAACGGGCAAAAGAGCAGCGCAGCATTGCCGTCACTTTCCGATCGGAGTGCAAGCCGCACGGACACGTCGTCATACAGTCCAGACAGCATCATGGATCAGCGTCGAGCCAACGCTCTGCGCAACGATACCCAGCGCGAAGGGAGAGAGTAATCAATGCGTAAGCCAGTCATAGTTGTCATTATTATCGCGTTGGTCGCCATTTATGCGTCGCTCTTCGTGGTACAGGAAGGTGAGCGCGGTATTGTCCTGCGCTTTGGTAAAGTCCTGCGCGACAGCGAAAACAAGCCTCAGGTTTTTGCACCGGGTCTGCATTTCAAGATTCCGTTTATCGAAACGGTTAAAATGCTGGATGCGCGTATCCAGACCATGGATAACCAGGCCGATCGCTTCGTCACCAAAGAGAAGAAAGATCTGATTGTCGACTCTTACATTAAGTGGCGCATCAGCGATTTCAGTCGCTACTACCTGGCAACCGGTGGTGGGGATGTGTCTCAGGCCGAAGTGCTGCTGAAGCGTAAATTCAGTGACCGTTTACGTTCAGAAATGGGCCGTCTCGACGTGAAAGACATCGTGACCGATTCTCGTGGTCGTTTGACCACGGATGTCCGTGATGCGCTGAATACCGGTACGGCAGGCGGTGACGATGACGTGTCTACGCCAGCCGCAGATGATGCTATCGCCAGCGCAGCGGCACGGGTTGAACGGGAAACCAACAGCAGTGAACCTGCGCCAAATCCAAACAGTATGGCGGCGTTAGGGATTCAGGTTGTTGACGTGCGGATCAAGCAGATCAATCTGCCGACGGAAGTCTCAGATGCGATCTTTAACCGTATGCGCGCCGAGCGTGAAGCGGTTGCGCGTAGTCAGCGTTCACAAGGCCAGGAAGAGGCGGAAAAACTGCGTGCTCAGGCTGACTATCAGGTTACCCGTACGCTGGCAGAAGCCCAGCGTGAAGCCCTGATTACCCGCGGTGATGGCGATGCAGAAGCGGCAAAACTGTTTGCGAATGCTTTCAGTCAGGATCCGGATTTCTACGCCTTTATCCGCAGCCTGCGTGCTTATGAAAACAGCTTCAACGAAAATCAGGACGTGATGGTGTTGAGCCCGGACAGTGACTTCTTCCGCTATATGAAGGCACCGTCTAACGCCACGCGCTAAGAACTGATATAACTGACAGGCCGACAATGTTGTCGGCCTTTTTTTTGGATGCGGAATGAACGTAAATATCTGGATGGCACTGGCATTGGTTTTAGTGCTCGAGGGACTGGGGCCGATGTTTATGCCACGGCTGTGGCGGCGCGTAGTGTTGAGCATGACCCAGTTGCCCGATCGGCTTTTACACCGTTTTGGTGGGGGATTAGTGGTCGCCGGCGTGGTGATTTACTGCATGCTGCGGCTGCATGGCGAAGCCTGATAAGGTGGCGCTCGCCGTCTGTGTGGTATCTGAAGCCGCGTTTACCCCCTGGATGTAGTAGTGATCAAAACGCAGGCAAAAAAGCGCGCAATCGTGTGCTAAAAGTGCTGAAAACCATAAAATCAGATGGTAGAATCCTTTTTTAAGCAATCGGTGATTTTGAGAAATGGGTAAGAACGTCGTCGTACTGGGCACCCAATGGGGTGACGAAGGTAAAGGTAAGATTGTAGACCTTCTGACTGAGCGCGCTAACTACGTGGTGCGTTATCAAGGCGGCCACAATGCGGGCCATACACTTGTCATCAACGGTGAAAAAACCGTTCTCCACTTAATCCCTTCTGGCATCCTGCGTGATAACGTTACCAGCATCATTGGTAATGGCGTGGTTCTCTCTCCTGAAGCATTGATGAAAGAGATGAAAGGCCTGGAAGAGCGTGGGATTCCCGTACGCGAACGTCTGCTGATTTCTGAAGCCTGTCCGCTGATCCTGCAATACCATGTCGCCATGGACATGGCGCGCGAAAAAGCGCGCGGTGCAAAAGCGATCGGGACGACGGGCCGTGGCATCGGACCGGCTTACGAAGACAAAGTTGCCCGTCGTGCACTGCGCGTCAGCGACCTGTTCAACAAAGAAACCTTTGCTGCCAAGCTGAAAGAAGTGATGGATCTCTATAACTTCCAGCTGGTGAATTATTACAAAGAAGAAGCCGTCGACTACGATAAAGTGCTGAACGATGTCATGGCGGTTGCCGACATTCTGACCGGCATGGTGGTCGATGTGTCTGAACTGCTGGATACGGCGCGTAAGCGTGGCGATCTGATTATGTTTGAAGGCGCGCAGGGAACACTGCTGGATATCGATCACGGTACCTATCCTTATGTGACCTCGTCCAACACCACCGCCGGTGGTGTGGCGACAGGCTCAGGTATCGGCCCGCGTTTTGTCGATTACGTACTGGGTATTGTTAAAGCCTACTCAACGCGTGTGGGTGCGGGTCCGTTCCCTACCGAGCTGTTCGATGAAACCGGTGAGTTCCTTTGCAAGCAAGGTAACGAATTTGGTGCCACTACAGGCCGCCGCCGTCGTACGGGCTGGCTGGATGCCGTTGCGGTCCGCCGTGCGGTGCAGATCAACTCACTGTCTGGTTTCTGTATGACCAAGCTGGACGTACTGGATGGTCTGAAAGAAGTAAAAATTTGCGTGGCTTATCGCATGCCTGACGGCAGTGAAGTCACCACTACGCCGCTGGCTGCTGAGAACTGGGAAGGCATTGAGCCGATCTATGAAACCCTGCCGGGCTGGAGCGAAACCACTTTTGGCGTTAAAACGCTGGAAGGCCTGCCTCAGGCGGCGCGCAACTACATCAAACGTGTAGAAGAAGTGACCGGTGTTCCGATTGATATTATTTCAACCGGCCCTGATCGTAGCGAGACAATGATTCTGCGTGACCCATTCAGCGCGTAATCATCAGCTGGCCGGACAATGTCCGGCCTTTGTTTTTTATGTGATTTAATGCCACTAAAATTCCCTTCGCTTGTCCAACTCTACACTGGCTGAAAAAAATACACAGCCGCCAACACTCTGGTTTATCATCGTAGCGAAATACGTCAGAACCAGTTCAATATTGAAATAAACAGCAGGACGGGCGAGCATACAGGTGCCACCGAATGATTGACTGAGGTCACTGTGCAGCTAACAAGTTTTACCGACTACGGCCTGAGGGCGTTGATTTATATGGCCACGCTGCCGGAAGGCAGACTAACCAGTATTACAGAGGTCACCGATACGTATGGCGTGTCGCGTAATCATATGGTCAAAATTATCAATCAACTTAGTCGTGCTGGGTTTGTTGCGGCCATACGTGGCAAAAATGGGGGCATTCGTCTGGGAATGCCTCCGGGAAATATCATCATTGGTGATGTGGTTCGCAAAATGGAACCTTTGCAGTTGGTTGACTGCGCCCGGTGCTCTATCACGCCTGCCTGTCGCCTTAAGCAGGCCTTACATGATGCCGTGCAGTTATTTTTAAAAGAACTGGACGGCTATACGCTGGCAGATTTAGTGGAAGGTAATACGCCTTTATATGAAATTGTATTGTCTGAACCGCCGGTGGCAATGAATACTCAATGACATCGGAGGAACCGTAATGTCAAAAGATCCTTTTCTGGACAGAGAAGCTGAAAAGTACGAAAACCCTATTCCAAGCCGTGAATTTATTCTGGCTTTATTAGAAAAACGCGAAAAACCCGCCAGCCGCGAAGAGCTGGCACAAGAAATGAATTTGCAGGAAGAAGAGCACCTCGAAGCCTTACGCCGTCGTTTACGTGCAATGGAACGTGATGGCCAGTTAGTTTTCACCCGCCGCCAGTGTTATGCCCTGCCTGAACGTCTTGATCTGCTGCGTGGAAAGGTCATTGGTCATCGCGATGGCTATGGCTTTTTACGCGTTGAAGGGCAAAAAGACGATCTGTATCTTTCTGCCGAACAGATGAAATTTTGTATGCATGGCGATGTCATCCTGGCGCAACCGCTGGGGGCCGATCGAAAAGGTCGCCGCGAAGCGCGTGTCGTTCGGGTTCAGGAACCGCGCAATAATCAAATCGTCGGCCGTTATTTCACCGATGCCGGCGTCGGCTTTGTTGTGCCCGACGACAGTCGTCTGAGCTTCGATATTCTGATCGGGCCTGAAGAAACCATGAATGCCCGCATGGGGTCCGTCGTGGTCGTTGAGCTTTTACAACGTCCAACCCGGCGTTCGAAGGCAATCGGTAAAATCGCCGAGATTCTTGGCGATGATATGGGCACCAGCCTGGCCGTGGATATGGCGCTGCGCACCCATGAAATTCCGCACAGCTGGCCGCCAGAGGTTGAAGCTCAGGTGAGCAAGCTGAGTGAAGAGGTGCCCGAGTCGGCGAAAAAAGGCCGGGTCGATCTGCGCCAGTTGCCGTTAGTCACTATCGACGGTGAGGATGCGCGCGATTTTGATGACGCGGTTTACTGCGAGAAAAAGCGCGGAGGTGGCTGGCGTCTGTGGGTGGCCATTGCGGACGTCAGTTACTATGTTCGCCCCGGCACACCGCTGGATAACGAAGCACAGCAGCGCGGGACATCGGTATATTTCCCTTCGCAGGTAGTGCCGATGCTGCCGGAAGTGCTGTCGAACGGCTTGTGCTCGCTGAATCCTCAGGTCGATCGCCTGTGTATGGTGTGCGAAATGACCGTATCGGCAAAAGGTAAACTCACCGGCTTTAAACACTATGAAGCGGTGATGAACTCCCATGCGCGTCTGACCTACACCAAAGTGTGGAATATTCTGCAAGGCAACCCGGAGCTGTGTGAGCAGTACGCGCCGCTGGTCAAAGACCTGCAGGAACTGCACAACATGTACCAGGTGCTGGAAACCGCCCGCGAAGAACGGGGTGGTATCTCCTTTGAGACAGAAGAAGCGAAGTTTATTTTCAACGCTGAACGCCGCATCGAACGCGTTGAACGCACCTCGCGCAATGACGCCCACAAGCTGATTGAAGAGTGCATGATTCTGGCAAACATTGCTTCTGCCCGCTTCGTGGAGAAGAATCAGGAGCCTGCGCTGTTCCGCGATCACGATCGCCCCAGCGATGACAGCATCAAAAGTTTCCGCACCGTATTAAATGAACTTGGCCTGAGTTTGCCAGGAGGCAATAAACCGCAGCCTGTCGACTACGCCGCGTTGCTGGAGCAGGTTGCCGATCGTCCGGATGCGGAAATGCTGCAAACCATGCTGCTGCGCTCCATGAAACAGGCGGTGTACGACCCGGAAAACCGTGGGCACTTTGGTCTGGCGCTGGCGTCATATGCTCACTTCACTTCACCCATCCGCCGTTATCCGGATTTACTCCTGCACCGCGCCATCAAGTATTTGCTGGCTAAAGAACAGGGCGACGTGAAGGGCCTGACGACACCCACGGGCGGTTATCACTACGATATGCAGCAGATGCTGCAACTGGGCCAGCACTGTTCCATGACCGAGCGTCGTGCCGACGAAGCCACCCGCGATGTCGCCGACTGGCTGAAATGTGACTTTATGCAGGATCAGGTCGGTAATGTCTTCAATGGTGTCATCTCCAGCGTTACCGGCTTTGGCTTCTTTGTCCGTCTCAGCGATCTGTTTATCGACGGCCTGGTGCATGTGTCGACACTGGACAATGATTACTACCGCTTTGATCCGGTGGGGCAGCGGTTGATCGGTGAATCCGGTGGACGCACGTATCGCTTAGGTGATGCGGTTGAAGTGCGTGTTGAAGCGGTCCATATGGACGAGCGCAAGATTGACTTTGCGTTGATCTCCAGCAAGCGTCAGGTGCGCGGCGAAGGGAAAACCGAACGTGACAAGGCGAAGCGGGACGGTAAAGCACCAACCAAACGCCGTCGCCAGGCCAGCCGTAAAACCAACTTTGAGCCGGATTCCGCTTTCCGCAAGAGTGGCAGCAAGCCTGCTGCGGCAAAGACTGAGAAAAAAAGTAAAAAAGTTTCGGAGAAAACCCGTAAAATCGCCGCCGCCACTAAGGCGAAGCGCGCCGCGAAGAAGGCGAAGCCTGCCTGATGCGCCCAGGCCTCTGCGTTCGCGCAGGGGCTGTTATCCATTTATTTCCAACCACTGAGCAGATTGATGAGCGAAATTATTTTTGGTATCCATGCCGTGCAGGCGTTGCTGGAACGTGACCCACAACGTTTCCAGGAAGTCTTTATTCTCAAAGGCCGCGACGATCGTCGCCTGCAACCACTGGTGACCGCGCTGGAAGCTCAAGGGATCGTCATTCAGCTGGCCGACCGCAAATGGCTGGACAGCCAGGTCGAAGGCGGCGTACATCAGGGCATCGTGGCACGTGTTAAGCCGGGTCGGCAGTATCAGGAGGGCGATCTGCCGGATCTGCTGCAGAGCCTGGAGAAACCCTTCCTGCTGGTGCTGGACGGCGTCACCGATCCGCATAACCTGGGTGCCTGCCTGCGCAGTGCCGACGCGGCGGGCGTACATGCCGTTATCGTGCCGAAAGATCGCTCTGCGCCCCTGAACGCAACCGCTAAAAAAGTGGCCAGCGGTGCAGCGGAAAACATCCCGTTAATCAGGGTCACGAATCTGGCGCGTACCTTACGTCTGCTACAGGAATATCACATCTGGGTTGTGGGTACCGCTGGTGAAGCCGACCACACCGTTTATCAAAGTAAGATGACAGGCCCGATGGCGCTGGTCATGGGCGCGGAAGGCGAAGGCATGCGCCGCCTGACGCGTGAGCACTGTGACGAACTGATCAGCATTCCAATGGCAGGAAGCGTTTCCTCGCTCAATGTTTCAGTCGCAACGGGCGTCTGTTTGTTTGAGGCGGTGCGTCAGCGCAACGCGTGATCGCCGCCGCAAATTAGGTTTTCTGTCCGGTCATAATGGCCACTCACCTTACATACTGAGTGAGTGATATCGCGAGGAGCCGTTATGACCTGGACAACTCACACCGTGTTTAATCAACCTTTTCCTCTCAGTAACAGCAACCTGTTTCTGTCTGACGTGCCGTTATGTGACGCGCTGTTGCGTGAAGGCGGCGGAGGGGACAGCGACTGGCTGGCATCGGTAGGCAGTCAACTGGGCAGTGCAGAGTCGCTGGAGCTGGGGCGGCTTGCGAATACCTGTCCTCCTGAACTTCACCGCTATGATGCGCGCGGCGTAAGAGTGGATGACGTGCGCTTTCATCCTGCCTGGCATCTGCTGATGCAGGGCGTGTGCAGCAGCCGTCTGCATAACCTCAGCTGGCAGCCTGATGTACAGCCAAACGCCAGCGTGGCGCGCGCGGCCCGGTTTATTTTGCATGCCCAGGTTGAGGCCGGCACGCTTTGCCCGGTGACGATGACGCACGCCGCGATTCCCTTGCTGCAACGCTATCTGCCCACCGCGTTTCGGGGCTGGCTTGAGCCATTACTCAGCGATCGTTACGACACACATGCGATGCCGGGCGATCAGAAGCGTGGACTGTTGATCGGCATGGGGATGACTGAAAAGCAGGGCGGCAGCGATGTGCTGGCGAATACCACGCGCGCAGAGCCGCTGCAGGGACGGGGAAGTGGCAAAGCGTATCGCCTCATCGGCCATAAATGGTTTTTCTCTGTACCGCAAAGCGATGCCCACGTCATCCTGGCGCAAACGCAGCAGGGACTCAGCTGTTTCTTTCTGCCTCGCCTGCTGCCGGACGGGTCACATAACGCCATTTTCATTGAGCGCTTAAAAGACAAACTCGGTAACCGCGCCAATGCCAGTAGTGAAGTGGAGTTCAAAGACGCAACCGGCTGGCTGCTGGGTGAAGAGGGCGAAGGCGTGCGCCTGATCCTGAAAATGGCCGGCATGACGCGCTTTGACTGCGCGCTGGGCAGTCACGGACAAATGCGCCGGGCCTTCTCCGTCGCCCTTTACCATGCCCACCAGCGCCAGGTGATGGGAAAAAATCTGGTGGATCAGCCCCTGATGCGTCAGGTGTTAGCGCGTCAGGCGCTACAACTGGAAGGGCAAACGGCCTTACTGATGCGGCTGGCGCGTGCCTGGTCGCAGGCGGATGACGCGAATCAGGCGGCGTTTGCCCGGCTGTTAACTCCCGCGGCGAAGTTTGTGATTTGCAAAGCGGGCATGCCGTTTGTAGCAGAATCCATGGAAATGCTGGGAGGGAATGGCTACTGCGAGGAAAGCGAACTGCCCCGGCTTTACCGTGATATGCCCGTTAACAGCATCTGGGAAGGCTCAGGCAATGTGATGTGTCTGGATGTTCTGCGTGTGATAAGCAAAAAGAGCGGCATCGTGGAGGCGTTAATTCGGGAATGTGATGAGGTAAAGGGCGTTAACCGCCACTTCGACAGACGCTGGCGTCAACTGAAGCTGCGCCTGGGCAAACACGATGAAGCCCAGGCGCGGACGTTAACACAGGACATCCTGAAGTTGGCCACAGCGGTTCAGCTGTTACGCCACGCTGAACCGCGACTGGCGGATGCCTGGTGCGGCCAGTGGCTGGATACGCGGGGCGAACCCACTATCGATGCGGCACTGGCCGATCGCCTACTGGCGCGCGCCAGCGGCCGGTGAGGCACCGTAGAGGATCGCGGTGGTATACCAGATGCCAGGCGTTATCGTTTCGTCGACCATCAGAATCTGATAATAAACGGCGCCTGCCTGATTCGCGCGCGCAGCAATCGCCCGCTCCGCGTCATCCGGTGAGCCTCTCACGCTGGCGCTAATCGTACCGAGCTTCGGTAAACCATAGCTTTGCGCGCGGGTAATCGACTGCGCCTGAGCCGTTGGCGCGGGCGGGGCTTTCGGCGTCTCCTGAAACGCCGTGCAGCTACTCAACAACAGACTCAACGTCAGTAACACAACATAACGCATAGCTAATCCTTGAGAGTCACCTTAACAGGATAAGTGTAAGCCACCGCCCCGCGATCATCACGACTTAATCGAGAAAACGCTGACAAGCTGCGTCAGGTGGTGGCCTTTATCACTCAGGCTCTGGGCTGTCTGTTCTGCCTGCGTAACCAGTTCACTGTTCTGATGCGTGGCCTGGCTAATCTGATTCATCGCCAGGTTAACCTGGCCAATGCCTGCCGTTTGCTGTTGTGCGGCGACGTTAATTTCACCCATTAACGCCTGAACCTGCTCAATATGCGTCACAATTTCGCTCATCGCATCGCGGGTTTGTTCCGACAATGCATGGCCTTCAGCAACATGACGTATTGAGGTCGCAATCAACGTATCAATTTCTTTTGCTGCCTGGGCGGAACGCTGTGCCAGCGCCCGTACTTCGGCGGCAACGACGGCGAAGCCGCGCCCGTGCTCACCCGCCCGGGCGGCTTCCACCGCGGCGTTCAGCGCCAGAATATTGGTCTGGAAGGCAATGGACTCAATAACGTGCGTAATGTCAGCGATGCTCTGCGACGAAACGTTGATGGCGGACATGGTGTTGACCGAACGGGTGACCGTCTGGTTGCCGTTATCCACAATACTGCTGGCCTCGGCCACCAGCGACATGGCCTGACGCAGGCTGTCGGCGGTATGCTCGACGGTCGCACCAAACTGCTCCATGCTGGCCGATGTCTCTTCAACGCTGCTTGCCTGGCGCCCAATTTGCTCACTGATGTTGTGACTGCTGGCGGCAATGGTATCCGTGCCATCGCTGATTTCCTGCGCGGCACGGCGAACCTGCGCGACTATTTTCTCTAGCCCTTCGCCAATCCCGTTAATGGCATTAATCAGCTGACCCACTTCATCGTGGCGCGTCGTAGCCAGATGAACCAGTAAGTTACCGGCCGCGTATTGCTCAGCCAAATGGATGACCTGCTGTAACGGACGCGTAATGGCACGACGGCTGTACCAGACAAAACACGGCGCAAACAGCAAGACCAGAATCAGGCCGGTTATGAGGAACATATTGCGGCTGTGAATCACCGGTGCCAGCAGGCTGTCGCGGTTGACCTCACCGACCACAATCCAGTTCCAGCCAGGCAACTGTTGCCAGGCCAGCATTTTGGTTTCCCCATCAATATCGGCTTGCTGTACGCCCTCAGGCTGCGTCAGCATCGCGTTCAGCACGCCCTCCTGCCAGTCGGGACGTTTACCTTCAGCCTGTTTATCAAACAGGTACTGCCCCTGCATAGCACCTGGCGTGCCGTTTAACACGTAGAAATGCCCACTGTCGCCCAGACGACGTGCCAGCACTTTTTCGCGCATCAGGCCGTACTGTTTATCGATCTGTACGCCAACAAAAATAATGGCAATCACGGTACCGCTGTCGTCTTTAACGGGCTGATACTGCGTGATATAACGGTGACCAAACAGGGTGGCCAGTCCACGGTAGATCTCGCCTTGCGTCACTTTTTTCCAGGCCCCACTGGTCCGATCAAGCTGGGTGCCAATGGCCCGGCTGCCATCTTCTTTTTTCAGCGAGGTGGAAACACGAATGAAATTATCACCATCACGCACAAAGATGGTGGCGACGGCCGACGTACGATCCGTAAAATCATCTACGGCAATTTGATCGAGGTTCAGCGTTTTGAGCCCGGCCCGCAGAGTCGGTGTTGAAAACTCGCCCACCTGAATACGTGAAGTTTCATCGCGGCTGAAACGCTTAGGCAAAAAGCTGACAAACAGTTGAGTATAATTGCCCACTTCCTGCGTCAGCGTCGCGTTAAACATGGACGCCATTTCAGTAATGCCCTGCACCTGATTGACCATGTCATCCATGGCGAGACTTTCCAACTGGCGTGAAGCATTTTGACTTTGAATCAGCGTCAAAACTAACAATAAAACGCCTACACTTACTGAAGTTATGGCGCACAGCTTCACTCCAAGGCTTGTTCTGCTGAGAGAGAAACGTTTCATAAAGTACCTTTATTTTTTGTCAAATATGCACTAACAACGGCAGCGCGGCGCAAATGTTTAGTTAAGAAATTATTGCCTTTATGATGTTGTGAAGCGCGGAATTACATTAAACCCCTAATATGTCGTCTCAATTTGTCGTCGGAGAGGAGAAAAAATGATAGAGCTCACCACGGAAAGGTTTGCAGGAATCGAGTGCCTGCATGCTGCGCCTGCGGGTCAGCGTCGCCAGCGCTTACCCACCCTCGTTTTCTATCACGGGTTTACCTCATCCAAAGAGGTGTACGCTTACTTTGCCGTTGCGCTGGCGCAGGCAGGCTTCCGTGCCGTTATGCCCGATGCCGACATGCATGGTGCGCGTTATAACGGTGATGCCGAGACGCGGTTGCGCCATTTCTGGGACATCCTCAAACAGAACATTGATGAATTTCCGGCTATCGAGGCCGCCTTACGTGCCGACGATCTGATTGCCGATGCGCGCTTTGCCGTTGCTGGCGCCTCAATGGGAGGCATGACGGCGCTGGGGATTATGGCGCGCTATTCACACATCCACAGCGTTGCCTGCATGATGGGGTCAGGCTACTTTATGCAGCTCAGTCATACGTTGTTTCCGCCTGTGGTGGTAACGAATGAAGAACAGAAAGCCCAGTTCACAGCACGTATGGCGTCGCTGGCGGACTATGATCCTTCAGCCCGGCTGCAGAACCTGGCGAACCGGCCACTTTTGTTGTGGCACGGTGATGCCGATGAAGTGGTGCCTTTTGCTGAAACTCAGCGCCTGGATCGGGCATTACGCGAAAAGGGGCTTGATGCCCACCTGACCACGCTGTCCGAAACGCATATCGGACACAAAATTACGCCGTCAGGTCTGACCGCGCTGGTCAGCTTTTTTAAGCGTCAACTCTGATCCGTTAACGAAACCGCCCTCTTGCTTTGGCCCTTGCTTGCTTTTCACACATAAGCGCGGGAGCGGGGCGGTCTCCCGCCGATTTAAATGAAATCCCCGCTTGAGTTTGTCCGCCCACGCCAGTATGATTACGCGTCAATTTTTCAGCTGCATTCAGAGGTGTGTGTCATTTCGGTGATTCACAACCTATAACGTTCCTTGCTTCCGTGGGCCGCAGCTGACCCTGACAGGAGGCTGAATAATCCGTAAGGAGCAATTTCGATGCGTCATTACGAAATCGTATTTATGGTTCATCCTGACCAGAGCGAACAGGTTCCTGGCATGATCGAGCGTTACACTGGTGCTATCACTGGTGCAGAAGGCACGATCCACCGCCTGGAAGACTGGGGCCGCCGTCAGCTGGCTTACCCAATCAACAAACTGCACAAAGCACACTATGTTCTGATGAACGTAGAAGCGCCGCAGGAAGTGATTGACGAGCTGGAAACGAACTTCCGCTTCAACGACGCCGTTATCCGCAGCATGGTTATGCGCGTTAAAAACGCGGTAACTGAAGCATCACCGATGGTTAAAGCGAAAGACGAGCGTCGTGAGCGCCGCGAAGATTTTGCTAACGAATCCGCTGATGACTCAGATGCTGGGGATTCTGAAGAGTAATCCATCGTGACGGTTAATCGGCTGCGCCTGTCTGGCACCGTGTGTAAGACGCCAGTTCGAAAAATTAGCCCGTCAGGAATTCCGCACTGTCAGTTCGTGCTTGAGCACAACTCGGTGCAGATGGAAGCCGGATTTCACCGGCAAGCCTGGTGTCGAATGCCTGTTATTCTTAGCGGCAGCGCCCATCAGGTGATTACTCAACATATAACGGTCGGCACGCAACTCATTCTCGAAGGCTTTATTAGCTGCCATCAGGCGCGAAATGGTCAGAGTAAAATGGTGTTACATGCCGAGCAGATTGAATTGATAGATTCTGGAGACTAGCCAAATGGCACGTTATTTCCGTCGTCGCAAGTTCTGCCGTTTCACCGCGGAAGGCGTTCAAGAGATCGATTATAAAGATATCGCAACGCTGAAAAACTACATCACTGAAAGCGGCAAGATTGTACCAAGCCGTATCACTGGTACTCGCGCAAAATACCAGCGTCAGCTGGCTCGTGCTATCAAGCGCGCGCGTTACCTGTCTCTGCTGCCGTACACTGATCGTCATCAGTAATCGGCAACTGTCCATTAACGACTTTAAGAGGATAAGGTAATGCAAGTTATTCTGCTTGATAAAGTAGCAAACCTGGGCAGCCTGGGTGATCAGGTTAACGTTAAAGCGGGCTACGCTCGTAACTTCCTGGTTCCACAGGGTAAAGCTGTTCCTGCTACCAAGAAAAACGTTGAATTCTTCGAAGCACGCCGTGCAGAACTGGAAGCCAAACTGGCTGACGTTCTGGCAGCATCTAACGCGCGCGCAGAAAAAATCAACGCACTGGGCACTGTTACCATCACGTCTAAAGCAGGCGATGAAGGTAAACTGTTCGGTTCCATCGGTACCCGCGACATCGCTGACGCTGTTACTGCAGCTGGCGTTGACGTTGCTAAGAGCGAAGTTCGTTTACCGAACGGCGTTCTGCGCACCACCGGTGAGCACGAAGTGGACTTCCAGGTTCACAGCGAAGTATTCGCGAAACTGATCGTGAACGTGGTTGCAGGTTAATTTTTATTAGCCTGCCGCACCTGAACGCCGACACTTGTGTCGGCGTTTTTGTTTTCAGTCGTTAACACCCTTTCTTTTTCTGCCCGGCCCCATCCCTCTTCACCGGCACCCGCATCTTCGCCATCACATAAAGGCGTACCGGACAACCCGATCCTCATGCGATCAACGCGCTGTTTGCCGATTAAAAGGTGACGATGATATGTGCGGCTAAACCCTCAGCGCATCAGGGTGACGACGCGACATCAGCGACCACGCTCCGTCATCTGTGCTGACGCGGCTATCCGCTTGCGTTGCGGTTGGTCTGCCCGGAAACCGGGCGGGCAAATAAAATGACGGCCATGAAGGGCGCAACCGGCGACGGACCGCCACCGGGGAGGACTTATTCTACACGTAAAAAGCTGCCGTCCGGCTGGCGGGTAAACAGGACGGGACCGTTAGCGCCTTCCAGCGTTAAGCCTGTAACGACGCCATTCGCATCGCGACGGATCTTCACCTGCTGCCCCTGCTTCAGCGTACTGAGCGGCTGATCGTTGCCCTCAACGCGTGCCATGGCAAACACATCATTGACCGGCAGATTATTGTCGCGGAACAGCTGTGCCAGCGTTTGTCCGGCGGCAATCTGGTAGCTGTGCCAGTCACCCTGCGTGTCCGCCTTCGGTTCGGATTGGGCAGAGGAGCGAGACGGTTTGTTATCGTAGATATCCGCCTGCATCGGCACGTCTTTTTCGGCCGAGGGTGTCACAGGCCGTTCGACCGGATACTGCGGCGTACTGGAGGGCCAGAGAAAGGCCAGCAGCAGTATGATGACGGCAATGACGATCCCCCGACGGTGGAAAGCCGGGAGCGGGTCCATCCAGCGAATATCGTCTGTAAAATGCCAGAGGCGATACAGCCAGTTGGGCAGGCGAGACGGGACGTCTGAAGTCATATCGGGTTCCTCCGCTCCGGCACCTTGCGACCGCGTTCGTTGCGGCAGTAAGTTCTGTAACCGGGTTAAAATACGCAGTGCATGCGTCCTGCGGCGACGAGGGGCTATCTGGCCCATATTCTCTCTCTTTCTTATAGTGCCACTGACAAGGGGGAACTTGTCACTTATACAGTATGGGCAATGTGGACGCGAAGTGCCTGCCAGCATTGGTAAATTTGACCTGCGTATTGTTTCTCTTTCGCCGACAAAAGTCATCTGTAGCGCTGCGGATTTTACGCCAGCGGCCTGCGCTGTTATGCTGCCCGTCTTACTATATCCGAGAGTGAAAGGAACGAAGATGACTACCCCTTCTTTCGACAGCGTCGAAGCACAAGCAAGTTACGGTATTGGTTTACAGGTTGGCCAGCAGCTGCTGGAATCTGGTCTGCAGGGGCTGCAGCCAGAAGCACTGCTCGCGGGCCTGCGCGACGCGCTGGAAGGGAACTCACCTGCGGTGCCTGTCGATGTGGTACATCGCGCCCTGCGTGAAGTACATGAGCGTGCGGAAAGCGTGCGTCGTGAGCGCGTGGAAGCCATGGCCGCAGAAGGCCAGGCTTTCCTGCAGGACCATGCTCAGCGTGAAGGCGTCAGCAGCACCGAGTCAGGTTTACAGTTCAGCGTGATTACGCAGGGCGAAGGCCCGATTCCTTCGCGCCAGGACCGCGTACGCGTGCATTACACCGGTAAACTGATCGACGGCACGGTGTTTGACAGCTCTGTTGCACGTGGCGAGCCGGCGGAATTCCCGGTAACCGGCGTGATTGCGGGCTGGATCGAAGCGCTGACGCTGATGCCGGTTGGCTCGAAGTGGGAACTGGTGATTCCCCACAACCTCGCCTACGGCGAGCGTGGAGCGGGCGCGTCCATCCCGCCATTCAGCACCCTGATTTTTGAAGTTGAGCTGCTGGAAATCCTGTAAGGATAAAGGGCGGTTCGATGCCGCCCTTACCCCTCTACTGCTGTAAGTTTACCTGCCAGAGAGCGAATCCCGTCTCGTCATTCCCTGTCGCCTTCATGGGATATTGCGCATGCTGCTGAATAAAGTGTGTGGCTTTATCGCCGGGTGCGGTTTCAAAGCGAATATCAAGAGGCTGCGCGGCAGGTATTGCAGCCAGTCGCCAGTTATTATCCGCCTGTGGGCGCACTTCACCGTGCTTTTTGGTTTCGGCACTGATATACGCCGCCAGAATCGCGCGGTTTTCATCAGGCGAGGCAAAGGCAATGTATTTGTCGCCCGTTCCGGCAAACTTGCCCGCGTAGGCCCGGTAGTTATTGGTTGCCACCAGGAAGGTCGCCTTAAGATCGATGGGTTTTCCCTGCCAGCGAAGATCTTTAATGCGTGACGCATCCGGATGGATCAGGTTGCACTCTTCGTCGTAACGGGCGGGTTGTGTGACATCAATCTGATAGCTCACGCCGTCAATCACATCGAAGTTATAGGTGCGGAAATTCCAGTTGATCAGCGGCTGTGTGCGGCGACTGGTCGGATCGATTTGGTTAAACTGACCCGCAGAGCACTCCAGCCAGTCTTTCACCTGCTCGCCGCTGACTTTCATCACCACCAGCGTATTCGGATACAGATAGAGATCGGCTGCGTTGCGGAAGGTCAGGTTGCCTTTCTCAACTTCCGCATAGCTGGCAGGATCGTTTTTACGTCCCCCGGCTTTAAACGGCGCGGCGGCAGACAGTACCGGCAAGTGCGCCAGATCGGGATCGCCCTGGATAAAATGCTCGACGTAGGCGCGCTGGGCGTTATTCACAATTTGCACAGTAGGATCGTCCTGCACCAGCGACAGATAGCTGTACATCACATCCGCAGATTTTCCGATAGGCTGGGCGACAAAGGTGCGGGTAGCATCATGATCGTCTTTCAGAACCTTAACCAGTGCAGGATCTTCAGCAGCCAGCGCAGTTTTATGCGCGATATCGTAGATCGGACGCGCCTGCGCGGTACCGCTTGTCACCTGCCAGTGATCGCCTTCCTTGCTCAGCACCAGATCCACCACACCAAGATGATCGCCCCACATGCCGGGCATGACCGCAGGCACACCGTTTAATGTTCCTTTCTCAATGTCTGCACCTTTGATCCCCGCAAACTCTTTCCCCGGGAATACGGCATGCGCATGACCAAACATAATGGCACTGATGCCCGGAACTTCGCTGAGGTAATAAACCGAGTTTTCTGCCATCGCCTGATACGGCTCGCTGCTTAACCCTGAATGGGCTAATACGACAACCACGTCCGCTCCTTTAGCGCGCATTTCGGGCACGTAGCGCCGGGCGGTTTCTGTAATATCGTCCACCCGCACTTTGCCCTGCAGGTTGCCTTTATCCCACACCATAATCTGCGGCGGGACAAAGCCGATATAGCCGATGTTCACCGTCTGCGTGTTGCCGTCGCGATCGGTCACTGTGGTGGGTTTAATCAGATAAGGCGTAAACAGTGGCTTACCGCTCTTCAGATCGATGACGTTGGCATTGACGTAAGGAAAATGCGCGCCCGCCAGGGCTTTTTGCAGATAGGGCAGACCATAATTGAATTCATGATTGCCCAGCGTGCCCGCGCTGTAATCCAGCGTATTCATCGCCTTATAGACGGGATGGACTTCACCCTGTTTGAGCCCTTTCGCAGCCATATAGTCGCCTAACGGGCTACCCTGAATCAGATCGCCATTGTCCACCAGCACGCTGTTCGTGACTTCCTGACGCGCGGCATGGATCAGGGACGCAGTGCGCACCAGACCATATTTTTCTGTGGGCGTATCTTTGTAATAGTCGAAGTCCATCATATTGCTGTGCAGATCGGTCGTTTCCAGCACGCGTAAATCCACGGTGGCTCCCTGTGCTGCAACTGAAACGCTCAGTGCCAGTAACATCATTCCCGCCTTAACCATGTTCACTCCCAACGTTAAAAGATCAAGGCTACAAAAGTAATGTAAAAGGCTGATGAAAGGGCAGATTAAAACGTGATGCAAATAACGTTTTGAGCCTGACTGGTGCCGCTTCAGTCACATCAGTGCAGAGGCCGGCGTGAAAAGAGGTCTTTGCCATTGTGGGCTATTGTGTTGATATAGCTGAAAAAGGATTCAAAATGTTTACCTGAAACCAGGGGCGAGCATGAAACTGCTAAAATGTACCCCAACAGGCATAACAGTTAACGCGTAGCATTCGCATACATGAGGTGACAAATGTTAGAGCAAATAAGCCAACTGGCGCGTGAAGCAGGCGACGCGATTATGCAGGTCTATAACGGTTCGGTTCCCGCTGATGTTTCGCATAAAGCAGACGATTCGCCCGTCACAGCAGCCGATCTGGCCGCGCATGATGTGATTGTTAAGGGCCTGAAACAGCTGACACCGGATATTCCGGTGTTGTCAGAGGAAGATCCGCCCGGTTGGGAAGTCCGTCAGCACTGGCAGCGCTACTGGCTGGTGGATCCGCTTGACGGCACCAAAGAGTTTATCAAACGCAATGGTGAGTTTACGGTCAATATTGCGTTGATCGAGCAGGGCAAACCGATCATGGGCGTGGTGTACGCGCCCGCGCTGGGCGTGATGTACTCGGCAGCAGAAGGTAAAGCCTGGAAGGAAGAGGGCGGAGAAAAGCAGCCGATTCACGTTCTGGATGCACGTCCACCGCTGGTGGTGGTGAGTCGTTCCCACAACGATGATGATGAGATGAAAGAGTATCTGAAGCAGCTAGGGGAACATCAGACGGTGGCAACCGGCTCATCGTTAAAATTTTGCCTGGTCGCTGAAGGTAAGGCCCAGCTTTATCCGCGCTTTGGACCCACCAATATCTGGGATACCGGCGCGGGTCATGCCGTTGCTGTCGCGGCAGGTGCTCACGTCCACGACTGGCAGGGAAGAACGCTGGATTATGCGCCGCGTGAATCTTTCCTGAATCCGGGCTTCCGTGTATCGCTGTTCTGACGTCAGACGGGAGGCACTCGCCTCCCGACTTCAGCTGTCAGGGTGCTTTTAACAACGTTTTTAACAACGTAATGACTTCTTTGACTTCCTGCTGCGTCAGTGCCCCGTCTTTGACATATTTCACCTGACCGTTTTTATCCAGCACCACAATGGTCGATCCGCCTTGCTGCAACTGCCAGGCGTGCTGCACATTGCCCTTGCTGTCGACGATAAACTGTGACCACGGATACTGCTTTTTATTACTCTGAATGCTGCTGCGAACAAACAGGCTGGTACCGGGAATGGCATCATCGGTGTTCACGATAGTCGTGGTCTGATAGCGATCGTGCGGCAGTTTCGCTGACTTGATGGCCTCAACCAACGCTGCATTCATCTCTTTAGCCGATGAGCGGCCTGCAATGTGCTGTATGACACGTACTTTTCCGTTCAGTTGCGCGCTGTTCCAGTCTTGATAACTGAATTTTTCCTGCGCCAGGATCAACTCGCCTTTGTCATTGACGCCCACGGGCGGCACGCGTTTTCCCGTCTCAAGATTGTGGGCCAACGCACTTACAGGAAGCAGCAGTGACAAGGCCAGTGCGGCCAGAGTGATACGCCTCATTATTTTCTCCAGTGATCAGACCAGTTAGTCATCCAACTGTAATAGTAAGCAGGGATGATGCGGCTGTCTCAAAAAGCTGTCAGCTTTGTTATCAACCACACAATTCTGTAACGAACGAAGGTTTATACTGAATAGTGAAAAGTAAATAACAGAGTATTCTGTAATGTTCTGTCAGCACGGTAAAAAAAGTTATTTCTGGTCGTGCGAAGTAAGCAGAGTGTTCTATAGTTTATCTCGCATTCGCGCTTCATGGACCCGTACCGAATTTGGCAACGGTGAAGCGTGCTTAAAAATTAAGGAGTTAAGAAGTATGAAAATCTTCCAGCGCTATAATCCGCTACAGATAGCAAAATATGTTAAGACGCTGTTTAAAGGAAGGTTGTACATCAAGGATGTGGGCGCGTTTGAGTTTGATAAAGGTAAAGTCCTGATCCCCCGGGTCAAAGACAAACAGCACCTGAGCGTGATGTCAGAAATTAACCGCCAGGTCGTTCGTCTCAAGCTAGAGTTTAACTAAAAAACAGGGCGCCGATGGCGCCCTGAGTGTTTCTATTCTTCGCTTTTCGTCACGTTCAGCATCGGCGGTCGTTCATCAATCCGTGTCACCAGCAGCTGATCAATGCGGTAACTGTCGATATCGACCACTTCAAACTTGTAGCCCGCAAATTTCACAAAGTCGGTACGTTTCGGGATTTTACGCAGCATATACATCATAAAGCCGCCAATTGTTTCGTAGTTACCCGACTGCGGAAAATCATCGATATCCAGCACGCGCATAACATCATCAATCGGCGTCCCGCCTTCCACCAGCCAGGAGTTTTCATCGCGCGCAACAATCTGTTCTTCCATGCCCTGACCCACCAAGTCGCCCATCAGCGTCGTCATCACATCATTCAGCGTAATGATACCGACCACCAGCGCATATTCGTTCATGATGACCGCGAAGTCGTCGCCCGCCGTTTTAAAGCTTTCCAGCGCCTCAGACAACGTCAGGGTATCCGGAACAATCAGCGCAGAACGAATCTGCACGCCGCTGTTCAGCGCCATGCTCTGATTGCCCAGCACGCGCAGCAGCAGCTCTTTCGAATCGACATAGCCAACGATGTGGTCGATATCCCCATTACAGACCAGGAATTTCGAGTGAGGATGTTCAGCGATTTTTGTTTTCAGGCTGACTTCGTCTTCGTGCAGATCAAACCAGACGATATTTTCACGTGACGTCATGGAGGAGGGCACGGTGCGTGATTCCAGCTCAAACACGTTCTCAATCAGTTCGTGTTCCTGCTTACGCAGCACGCCAGCCAGCGCACCGGCTTCCACAACCGCGTAAATATCGTCGGACGTGATATCGTCTTTGCGTACCATCGGCAGCTTAAAGACGCGAAAAAAGACGTTGGCCAGGCCGTTAAACAGCCAGACCAGCGGCCGCATCACCAGTAAACAAAAGCGCATGGGATTGATAATCCGCAGGGCAATGGTTTCTGGCGCGATCATGCCTACCCGTTTTGGGGTTAAGTCGGCGAACAGAATAAACAGGCTGGTGACGATGGTGAATGAGCAGATAAAACTGAGCTGTTCGGCCAGTTCGTGAGACATAAAGCGATTGAAGAGGGCGGAAAATGCCGGGGAAAAGGCCGCATCACCGACGATACCACCCAAAATGGCGACGGCGTTCAGGCCAATTTGCACCACGGTGAAGAACATGCCGGGCGTTTCCTGCATCTTCAAGACCCGCTGAGCGTTAACGTTGCCTTCATCAGCCAGCAGTTTCAGCTTAATCTTGCGGGCGGCAGCCAGCGAGATTTCGGAGAGAGAAAAAAAAGCACTGATTACGATCAGTAGCAGAATGACAAGTAAGCTATCAAGCATAAGTAATCCAAAGAGTTATCCACTTGTCATTTTTGGCCTGGGCAGCGTGCGGTTGAGGCGCTTATTCCCTGTACGTACGACGCAGAGGAGCTATCCGTGCCAAAAATGTCTGCGCCCGTTCGACAAGGTTGTAAGGGGAAAGGGGCAGAAATGAAGACAGGCGGGATGCCTGCGGTGGGTGATTATAGCAGCAGCGAGGAGGCCGCCGCCAGAGGGCAAACAGTGGCTTATAATGAGGTTTTCAGCTCAGGATGCATGTGTAATGCAGGAGAGCGGTCTACTGGCGTGCGGCCTGTCTGGACAACAAGGTCGTTGTATCGTGCGTCCGTTTTACCGACAATAATGCGCAATTTGACTTAGAACGCGTTACAGACTGCCCTTTGGCAAAAAGTGCGGCTATGATGAGTAAGTTGCCGTTGCGATTGTGACGGCAACAAGGATTAACACGCGCCCTGCGGAATGGGGCGGGCATGAGAGACAGGAGTACAGGTGCCACGATTTTATGTTTATTGCATGGCGGGCTTATTGCTCGTCGCGCCCGCCTTTGGGGCGGCACCGGTTCGACTACAGCTTGAAGGGCTGACCGGCGAACTGCAAAAAAACGTCAGGGCACGCCTGTCGACCATCAGCAGCGACGAAGTCACCAACGATGGCCGTTTCCGCGCGCGCGTATCGGCCGCTATCAAAGAAGGGCTTCGCGCGCTCGGCTACTATGAGCCTGATATCGACTTTGAATCACGCCCTGCCCCTGCGCAAGGTGGCCGTCCGGTGCTCATCGCGCGCGTGACGCCTGGCCAGCCGGTAAAGATTGCCGGTAGTACGATCATTGTCACCGGTCAGGCGAAAAACGATGCGGACTATAAAAACTGGATCGCCCAGGGCCGCCCTAAAGTTGGCACAATCCTTAATCATGGTCAGTACGATAAATTCAAAAGTGGCTTTACCAACCTGGCGCTGCGCAACGGCTATTTCGATGGCGAATTTGAAAAAAGTCAGTTAGGCGTTTCCGTGGCGCGCCACGAAGCCTTTTGGGATATCGACTACAATAGCGGACCGCGTTACCGCTTCGGCGATGTCACCTTCCAGGGCTCACAGATCCGTGACGCCTATTTGCAAAATCTGGTGCCGTTTAAAAAGGGCGACTATTACAGTTCCCGTGATTTGGCTGAACTGAATCGCCGCCTGTCGGCGACGGGGTGGTTCCAGTCGGTGGTCGTCGCGCCGGAATTTAAAGAGGGACGCAAAACCAAAGTCCTGCCGTTAAATGCGGCCGTTTCCCCTCGGGCAAAAAATATTGTTGAAGCCGGTGTCGGGTATTCGACGGATGTCGGGCCGCGTCTGAAAGGCACCTGGAGAAAGCCCTGGGTTAACGACCGTGGCCACAGCATGATGGCCAGTGCCTATATTTCTGCGCCTGAGCAGCAGGTGGATCTCAGCTACAAAGTTCCGTTACTCAAAAGCCCGCTGGAGCAGTACTACACTTTTTCAGGCGGGCTCAAACGCACCGATCTGAACGACACCAAAGCGGATACCAGCACGCTGGCAGTATCGCGTAACTGGGACAGCAGCAGTGGCTGGCAAAGGGCCGTCAATCTGCGCTGGAGCCTTGACCACTTTACCCAGGGGAATGTCACCAATACCACGATGTTGCTTTATCCCGGCGTCAGTCTGAACCGCACGCGCTCACGCGGTGGCCTGATGCCGACCTGGGGCGACTCGCAACGTTATTCTGTCGATGTGTCCGATACCACCTGGGGATCGGATGTCGATTTCCTGATCCTGCAGGCGCAAAACGTCTGGATTCGTACGCTGGGCGAAAAGAACCGCTTTATTGCACGCGGCACGGTGGGATGGATTGAAACCAACGACTTCGATAAGGTGCCGCCGGATCTGCGCTTCTTCGCCGGGGGGACCGCAGTATTCGTGGCTATAAGTACAAAAACGTCTCGCCGCGTGACAGTGATGGCAAACTGACCGGAGCCTCAAAAATGGCCACCGGTTCACTGGAATACCAGTACAACGTCAGCGGAAAATGGTGGGGTGCGGTGTTTGTTGACGCCGGTGAGGCCGTCAATGATATCAGCCAAAGCGATATTAAAACCGGTGCCGGTATCGGCGTGCGCTGGGCATCGCCTGTGGGGCCCATTAAGTTTGATATTGCGCGTCCCATTGGCGACAGGGAGGAGCACGGTTTGCAATTTTACGTAGGATTGGGGCCTGAACTATGAAGCGCTGGAAAAAGGTCCTGACTGGCTTTCTGATTTTTTTGGTCTTGTTGTTGGCTGGCGTGGCATTTTTGATTGGTACGACGCCGGGCCTGCATTTAGTGTTAAACGGCGCGTCGCGCTGGGTACCGGGATTATCCATCAACAAAGTGGATGGCGGCTGGCGTAATCTTACGCTCAGCGGTCTACGTTACGACATGCCGGGCGTCAGCGTTAACGCGGGCAATATCCATCTGGCGGTAAATCTCAATTGCCTGCTGCACTCGTCGGTCTGCGTCGATGATCTGACGCTAAAAGATATCAGTGTGGTCGTCGACAGTAAAAAGATGACGCCGTCGGCGGCGGCACCCGAAGACGATAACAGCGCGACCAATCTCAGTACGCCGTACCCCATCAGCCTGCGCCACGTCGGGCTGCATAACATCAGTGTGAAAGTCGATGATACCGCGATTTCGCTGGTGGATTTTTCCACCGGATTACACTGGCAGGCGCGGGCGTTAACGCTGAATCCTACCCACATTCAAAGCCTGTTAATTGCGCTGCCTAAAGCGGCAGCGGTCGCGAAGGAGCAGGTGGTCGATCCGAAAGTACAGCAGCCGCAGCCAAACGAGAAGCCGCTGGGCGAAACGCTGCAGGCGATGTTTGCCAAACCCCTGCTACCGACACTGCCGGACTTCCAGTTACCGCTGGATATCGATGTTCAGGACATCGTGGGCGAACAACTGCGCATTACCGGCGATACGGATATCGTTGTGAATCAGCTGCGTGTGAAGGCCAAAACGCTTGACCGCCATATACAACTGCAAACGCTGGACGTGGACTCAAACCTCGGCAGGCTCAACGGCAGCGGCCAGGCCACGCTCGCAGACAACTGGCCCGTTGATTTTGCCCTGAATGGCGATGTGAATGTTGATCCGGTTAAAGAGGAAAAGCTGAGTCTGACCTTACAGGGCGCGATGCGTGACGAGCTGAAGCTGGCGCTCAACCTCTCTGGCCCGGTCAGGGCGCAGCTGGATGCCCGCGCTCAGCCTGCTGTTGCCGGTCTTCCGCTGGCATTAACCCTGACCAGTCCACAACTGCGCTGGCCGCTCACCGGAGCGGTTCAGTACCAGGCGGACAATCTCGACTATCAGTTCAAAGGCAAGGCGACCGACTACGTGATGTCGCTGCGCACGGCGGTGAAAGGCGAAGCGGTGCCGCCTGCCACGATTACGCTGGACGGTAAAGGGAATAGTGAACAGTTCAGCCTGGACAAGCTGCGTGTGGCAGCGTTACAGGGCACTATCGATCTGACGGCGCTGGTGGACTGGAGCAAAGCCATCAGCTGGCGCAGTGAACTGACGCTGGCGGGCATCAATACCGCCCGCCAGTATCCGGACTGGCCAGCCAGACTGGAGGGTAAAATCACTACGCGCGGCAGCCTGTATGGCGGCAGCTGGCAGCTGAGTGTGCCGCAACTGATGTTGAAGGGTAACGTCAAACAGAACGCGGTCAGTGCGGACGGAACATTACGGGGCAACAGCTACAACCAGTGGGATATTCCGGGTATTAAGATTGCGCTGGGCCGCAATCATCTGGATATCAAAGGCAGTCTGGGCGAAACGCTGAACCTGGATGCCAACGTGGATGCCCCCCATCTTGATAACGCATTGCCGGGGCTGGGCGGTGTGGTCAAAGGGGATATCAAAGCCCGCGGCTCGCTGAAAGCCCCTCAGCTGCTGGCGGATCTGACGGCCACTGGCTTACGTTGGCAGCAACTGCTGGTCCGGCGCGTAACGCTGAAAAGCGATGTACGCTCCAGCGACCAGATCGCCGGTAAGCTGCAGTTGCGCGTTGAACAACTGAAGCAGGATGCGCTTAACATTAATCTGTTGACGCTCAATGCTGATGGCGACGAAAAGCAGCATCAGCTTAAACTTAACGTGCAGGGCGAGCCGGTATCGGGTCAGCTCGCGCTGAACGGTAGCTTTGACCGCCAGACGGAGACATGGAAAGGCAGCCTGAACAATACGCGTTTTAATACGCCCGTCGGAGAATGGCGTCTGACGCGCGCTATGGCGATCGACTATGTTAATCAGAAGCAGACTGCGTCAATCGGCCCGCACTGCTGGCAAAACCCCAACGCGCAGCTTTGTGTGCCAGAACCGATTGAAGCCGGCCCCAGCGGTCACGCTCATGTGGTATTAAACCGCTTCGATCTGGCGATGCTAAAACCCTTCCTGACTGACCAGACCCAACTGAGCGGCGTGTTCAGCGGTGATGCCCGCGTTAACTGGATGGAGGATGGCAAGCTGCCCGTCGGCACGCTGGCGCTGAAGAGTAATAACGTGAAAGTCGCGCAGGATGTGCAGGGCAATACGCTGCCCATCGCGTTTAACACAATTAATGTCAATGCGGCACTGCGGGACGGACGTGCACAGCTCGACTGGCTGATTCGCCTCGTCAATAACGGCCAACTGGATGGCAATGTGCAGATTACCGATCCGCAACAGCGCCGTGAGCTGGGTGGCAATGTGAATATCCGCAATATCTCGCTGGCGATGATCAATCCCGCCTTAATGCAGGGCGAGAGCATCAAAGGCCTGCTGAACAGCGATCTGCGCCTGGGCGGCACAGTGCAGCAGCCGCAGCTTTTTGGGCAACTGGGTCTGAAAGATGTGAATGTGAAAGGCAACTTCATGCCGGTGGATCTGACCAGTGCCAGTCTGAACATGGTGTTTAACGGCATGAGTTCGACGCTGAATGGCCTGCTACAGACCGCACAGGGCAATATCAACCTGAGCGGCGATGCGGACTGGAGCCAGCTGGATAACTGGCGTGCGCGCGTAGCCGCCAAAGGCAGCCGGGTCCGTGTCACGGTGCCGCCAATGGTGCGCATGGATGTGTCGCCGGATGTGGTATTTGAAGCCACGCCAGCCGCCTTTAATCTTGACGGGCGCGTCGATATTCCCTGGGCACGTATCACGGTACAGGAGGTTCCTGAGAGCGCAGTCGGCGTATCGTCTGATGAAGTTATGCTGGATAAAAACCTTAAACCGATTGCGCCTAAAACGGCCTCAATACCGATTAACAGTAACCTGACCATTCATGTTGGAAACGATGTGCGTCTGTCGGCCTTTGGACTGAAAGCCCGTCTGAATGGCGATCTGAAAATGGTCCAGGATAAATCAGGACTGGGACTCAACGGACAGATCAATATTCCATCCGGCCGTTTCCATGCTTACGGTCAGGACTTGATCGTGCGTAAAGGCGAGCTGCAGTTTGCGGGCCCGCCAGACCAGCCTTATCTCAACCTGGAAGCGATTCGTAATCCGGACGCGACCGAGGATGGCGTAACGGCAGGATTGCGCGTTACGGGGCTGGCGGATGAGCCGAAAGTGGAAGTGTTCTCCGATCCGGCGATGTCACAGCAGGAGGCCCTTTCTTACCTGTTACGCGGTCAGGGGCTGAATAGCGACGGCGACAGTAACGCGTTAACGTCAGCGTTAGTCGGCTTAGGGGTTGCACAAAGTGGGCAGGTTGTGGGTAAAATCGGCGAGACATTCGGTGTCAGTAATCTTGCCCTTGATACGACCGGCGTTGGCGACAGTCAGCAGGTACAGGTCAGTGGCTATGTATTGCCGGGTCTACAAGTAAAATACGGGGTTGGCATCTTTGATTCACTGGCAACGTTAACCTTACGTTACCGACTGATGCCCAAACTCTATTTGGAAGCCTTGTCCGGTGTGGATCAGGCTCTTGATTTGCTCTATCAGTTTGAGTTTTAGTAATGCGAATAATTGTCTATGGCAGTTTACGGCGCAAACAGGGAAACAGTCACTGGATGACACATGCGCAATGGTTGGGTGATCACCAGATTGAGGGTTATGAACTCTACAGTCTGGGTCACTATCCTGGCGTGATCACGGGCGAAGGAACGGTATATTGCGAAGTCTACCGAATTGATGCCTCCATTCTCGCCGAGTTAGATGCGCTTCGGACCAAAGGTGGTGAGTACAAACGCCATCTGATTCAGACGCCGTTTGGTAGTGCTTGGCTTTATGTCTATCAGCGTTCGGTCGCGGGTCGCCAGCGTATCCAGAGTGGAGACTGGCTGAAGCGTGATGAGGCGTCGGAAGTCTGAATAAAAACACCGTCCAGTTGGACGGTGTTTTTTAACGGTTTACCTCAGGTAAACCTGCGTTAGCCGGGCAGAATTACTTCTTCGCCGCACGCTCAAAAGACGAGACGATCTCGGCTTTGGCTGCTTCGGCGTTATCCCAGCCGTCAACCTTAACCCATTTGCCTTTTTCCAGATCTTTGTAGTGCTCAAAGAAGTGGGTGATCTGCGCACGCAGCAGTTCTGGCAGGTCGTTCACATCTTTGATGTGATCGTACTCTTTGGTGAGTTTGGTGTGCGGGACAGCAACCAGTTTGGCATCTTCGCCAGACTCGTCGGTCATTTTTAACACGCCAACCGGACGGCAGCGGATCACTGAGCCGGGCTCCAGTGGGTACGGTGTTGGAACCAGTACGTCTACCGGGTCACCATCCAGCGACAGCGTATTGTTGATGTAACCATAGTTGCATGGATAGAACATTGCCGTAGACATAAAGCGATCCACAAACAGGGCTCCAGAATCTTTATCAACTTCATATTTGATCGGATCGGCATTCGCCGGGATCTCAATAATTACGTAGATATCTTCTGGCAGGTCTTTACCTGCTGGCACCTGGTTCAAACTCATCGGGTATTCCTTCAGTCGTCGTATGTTGAGTGTCGGCTATTATAGCCAACTGACTGTGAAAGTACGCCCCCTTTTTGGCGTTTCAGAATGCTCCTCAACGCTATTTGGCTGTGACAAACAGGGATACAATGCCCGCAGCAATCAGTGGCCCTACCGGAACGCCACGGAAAAACGCCACGCCGATTACTGTTCCTATCAGCAATCCGCCAATGACTGAAGGCTGTACACTCATAAAACTCACGCCGCGCCCGCCCAGCCAGGCCACGAAAATGCCTACCAAAATCGCGACAATCGACTGCCAGTTGGCAAAGGATTTCAGCAGGGATGACGCAGGCAGCGAACCACTGGCCAGCGGGGCCATTACGGCTACGGTAAGGATAATAATGCCCACTGTAATGCCCTGTTTTTCCACATAAGGAAAGAATTGCGACAGCGGTGTCATTTTGATGATCAGCAGGATCAGAATGGACAGAGTCACGGCGGTGTTGTGGACGAAGTAACTCAGTACAGCAAGGCAGATCAAGATCAGCGTGGAGGCGTAAGCAACCATAGTTTTTCCCTGAAAATGAATGAAGACAGTTATGACTGACTTTAAAGGTTTACATTAATCAACAATCGTCGGGGTTCGCGCAACTGCCAGTGGCTAAAGATTGCAGTTGTAGGGTTTGATTGCGGACCAGCGCGGTGCTCTGGGTGGCCAGCGCAACGGGGCCGAGAGTGCCCTGCGTGTTGAGTTGGCTGCGGCTCACCGCTAACCAGGCTTCCCGGTAACGCAGCCAGGCGCGCTGGGCGATACGCAGTTTCTCTCTGGGTTCTCCGCTTAATTTTTTCATCAATGCACTGTACTGCGCGTTCATTTCCGCGTCCCATTGCTGGGTTGCCGTATCCTGACATTGCATCAAGGCCAGCGTGGTATCGGCTTGATTAAGGCATTGATTTAACGTGACATCAATCGTGGACTGCTCAGCCACTGCAAGCTTACAACTCAAGAGCGCTATCAACATTACCCTTTTTTTCATCGATTTCCCCTTTGTTTCCTTAACAAAATACCTTCAATTTCATTAACAGATTAGCGGCAAGCACGGGATTAATCATTCACAGGCGTTAAAGTTTGCGAATCGCAATGCCGATACTTTCTCCGTTTAAGGGTTGTCGAAATTATTTCGCCTTTTACTACTCATACGGAAACGATCAAGATGAAACAGTTATCACTACGCACGGGGTTGCTGGCGTTGCTGGCATTCATGACACTGCTGTTGTTGGCGGTGAGTGTGATGGGCATTGTGGCAATCAACAAGGGCAACCGCTCGCTGGATGTGATTAACCGCATTCAGGGGATTGAGTTAAACAGTCTGTATCGCAGTAACGCCGATTTAATGCGCGCGCGTGCCAGTGCTGCGCTTGCAGTACGCAAGATTGAGATTGGTTTACTGGATGAGGGCGCGCAGGTCACCAAAACGGCGCAGGCCGATGTCGAGTCCTCTCAGCGCAATTTAAAACGTTTTGTGGATGCCGGAACCGTGACGGCGGAAGGCAAAATCATGGCCGATGCCATTGCATCAAGCTATAAGGATTACCTTGATCAGGGCATCCTGCCGATGATGAAGGCGCTCGACAAGCAGTATAACGATGAATATTACCAACTGCTGGAAGGTAAACTGGAGCCTTTATCGGCGAAGTACACCAAAGCGGTAGAGACCTTTGGCGCAAAAGCCGACGAAATTACCCAGGCACAGTTAGTTGAAGCTCAGCGCAATGAAATCATGATGAAAGTGCTGATCGCCGTGGCGGTGGGGCTCTCCGTGCTGCTGCTGGTACTGGCCTGGGTGCTGCTGCGCCGCATGTTACTGACGCCGTTGAACAATGCGATTATTCACCTTGAGCAGGTGGCGGCGGGCGATCTGTCTCAACCGTTGCCGCTGGCGGGCAACAACGAACTGGGTCGTCTTAACAATGCGCTGGCGGGCATGCAGCAGGCTCTGCGTGACTCGGTGAATAAGGTGCGTGAGGCCGGGCTGAAAATTGACAGCGGCAGCCGCGAGCTGGCGGCGGGCAACGTTCACCTTTCTCAACGTACCGAAGAATCCGCCGCGTCGCTGGAGCAAACGGCGGCCAGTATGGAACAGTTGACCGCAACGGTTCGTCTGAACGCCAGTAACGCGCAGCAGGCTCACCAGTTGGCAAATGCCGTTTCTGACAGTGCCGATCGCGGGGCGGAAGTGGTGAACTACGTGATGGAAAAAATGCGTGAGATCACCGAGAGCGCCAATCGCATCGGCGATATTCTGAGCGTGATCGACGGCATTGCCTTCCAGACCAACATTCTGGCGTTAAACGCCGCCGTGGAAGCGGCACGTGCCGGTGAACAGGGGCGCGGTTTCGCCGTCGTCGCGAATGAGGTGCGCACCCTGGCGCAGCGCAGTGCCAGCGCGGCGAAAGAGATTCGCACGCTGATCAGCGATTCACAAACGCGGGTGAAAGAGGGCAGTGAAATGGCCACGCGTGCAGGCGAAACCATGGATGATATCGCTGGTGAAGTCATGCGCGTGACGGCACTGATGAAAGAGATTTCAATGGCTTCAGAAGAGCAAAGTCGTGGCATCGATCAGGTCAACCATGCGGTGACGCAGATGGATGAAGCGGCGCAGCAGAACGCAGCGCTGGTGGAGCAGGCCACCGCCGCCACGCATTCACTGGAGGCGCAGTCAGAGCAGTTGCAGGCTGCTATGGCGCTGTTCCGGCTTCAGCAGGCATAAGACAAAATAAGGGCGCGACACCCGCGCCCTTTATGTTTAGCCCTGACGACACTCCGGGAACTCTGCCAGGAAGCGCTCTACGTCATCCACCATGGCGGTGTTGCCACAGTAGAACGGGCAGCGCTGATGCAGCGTTACGGGGGGAATATCCAGAATACGGTTTTGCCCGTCGCTGGCTTTACCGCCCGCCTGCTCGGCCAGGAAGGCCATGGGGTTGCACTCATACAGCAGGCGCAGTTTACCCTTCGGATGGCTGGCCGTGCTGGGGTAAAGGTAGATGCCGCCTTTCAGCAGGTTACGATGGAAATCCGCCACCAGTGAACCGATGTAGCGTGAGGTGTAAGGACGGTGCGTTGCCACATCCTCTTCCTGACAGAATTTCAGGTATTTTTTCACGCCCTGCGGGAAACGAATGTAGTTACCTTCGTTAATGGAATAGGTGTAGCCCACTTCCGGATACGTCATCCGTTCGTGACTGAGGCAGAACACGCCCAGTGACGGATCGTAGGTAAACGCGTGCACACCACAACCGGTGGTGTAAACCATCATGGTAGACGAACCGTAAACCACATAACCGGCCGCGACCTGTTTGTTGCCCGGCTGCATGAAGTCCGCTTCGACGACCGGTGTGCCGGGTTCACTGACGCGACGATAGATTGAGAAAATGGTGCCGACAGAGACGTTAACGTCGATGTTTGATGATCCATCCAGCGGATCCATCAAGACCACGTACTTGCCGTTTTCCTCGCCCTCAAAGATGACAAATTCGTCCTCTTCTTCAGAAGCGATACCGGCAACGATACCGCGTGCTTTCAGTGCGGCTTTGAGTTTTTCGTTGGCGAACAGATCCAGTTTCATCTGCTGTTCACCCTGAACATTCTCGACGCCGCTGGCCCCCAGGATATCCACTAAACCGGCTTTGTTAATATCGCGGTGGATAATTTTGGCACCCAGCTTAATCGCTGAGATAAGCGCCGTCAGTTCACCTGTAGCGTGCGGAAAGTCGTGTTGCTTCTCGACGATAAATTCGCCCAACGTTTTCATAACACATTCCCTGAATCATCGATGGAGTGGCAGCGGCATACTTCACTGCCGACGGATGCGTACGCAGTTTAGCCGATTGAACTTCAAAAACCATAGTCCTAATCCGTTTCTTCCGCTCGCAACCGAGGTTACACTGTGCGCCGAACTTTTGAGTTATGGACGTTTTTATGCGCATTCACATCCTCGGGATATGTGGCACGTTTATGGGCGGGCTGGCGATGCTGGCACGCTCCCTTGGCCATCAGGTGACAGGCTCAGATGCCAATGTTTATCCGCCGATGAGCACCCTGCTTGAGCAGCAAGGTATTGAATTAACAGAGGGTTATGACGCCAGTCAGCTTGATCCTCAACCAGACCTGGTCATCATCGGCAATGCCATGACGCGCGGTAATCCCTGTGTGGAAGCGGTTCTGGAACGCAACATTCCCTACCTTTCAGGTCCCCAGTGGCTGCATGATTTCGTGCTACGTGACCGTTGGGTGCTGGCCGTGGCCGGCACGCACGGTAAAACCACGACGGCAGGCATGGCAGCGTGGATTCTGGAGGCGTGTGGTCTGGAACCGGGCTTTATTATCGGCGGTGTACCCGGCAACTTCGATGTTTCAGCAAAATTAGGAAAAAGCCCATTCTTTGTGATTGAGGCTGACGAATATGACTGCGCGTTTTTCGATAAGCGCTCTAAATTCGTTCATTACTGCCCACGTACGCTGATTCTGAATAACCTGGAATTCGATCATGCGGATATTTTTGACGATCTGCGGGCGATCCAGAAACAGTTCCATCACCTGGTGCGCATCGTGCCGGGCCAGGGCAAGATCCTGCTGCCGGAGCACGATCATAACCTGAAGCAGGTAATGGCGATGGGCTGCTGGAGCGAGCAGGAACATGTCGGCGACGGCGGTCACTGGCAGGCGAAAAAACTGACGCCTGACGCCTCACACTGGGAAGTCTGGCTGGACGGCAACAAAGTGGGTGAAGTGAACTGGGCACTGGTCGGCGAACACAACATGCACAATGGTTTAATGGCCATTGCGGCAGCCCGTCATGTTGGCGTGAAACCCGAGGATGCCAGCCAGGCACTGGACAGCTTTATCAATGCCCGTCGTCGTCTGGAACTGCGCGGCGAGGTCAACGGCATCAAGATCTATGATGATTTTGCCCATCATCCGACCGCGATTCTTGCCACGCTGAGCGCGCTGCGCAGCAAAGTGGGCGGGACGGCGCGTATCCTGGCCGTGCTCGAACCGCGTTCAAACACCATGAAAATGGGCGTGAATAAAAATGAACTTGCCCCGTCACTGGCGCGTGCCGACGAAGTGTTTCTGTTCCAGCCGAGCCATATTCCCTGGCAGGTCGCGGATGTCGCAGAAGCCTGCATGCAGCCTGCGCACTGCAGCGCGGATATTGATGCGCTGGTAGAAACGATCGCCAAAACGGCGCAGCCGGGCGATTCCATCCTGGTAATGAGCAACGGGGGCTTTGGTGGGATTCATCAGAAGCTGCTGGATCGTCTGGCTCGTTAACCGGTAGCCGATCCTTTTCTCCCCGAACGAGGGGAGAGAAAACCCTGCGGCTGGGCACTGCTCAGCCGCACATCACCGCCAGGGTCAGACGGCTTCTGCTAATTCGCGCAGGTACTGAAAAATCTGACGGGCAGATTTTGGCGGTTTGTTACCCGCTTTTTCCTTCTGTGCATTACGAATCATGCTACGCAGTTGCTGACGATCGGCCTGAGGATAAAGGGCAAGCACGTCGGTCATCGCCTCATCGCCTTCTTCAATCAGGCGATCGCGCAGCATTTCCAGCTTGTGAAACAGCGCAACCTGCTGGTTATGGCGGTTTTTAAGCTTATCCAGTGCGGTACGAATCGGTTCAACGTCGATGCTGCGCAGCAGCTTACCAATTAACTGTAACTGACGGCGGCGGCCTTCTTTCTTAATACGCTGCGCCAGTTCAATCTCGGTACGCAAACGCTCATCCAGCGGAATTTTATCCAGCGAGTTTTTCCCCAGGTCGACCAGTTCGGCCCCCAGGCGTTTCAGCTCTTCAGCATCGCGTTTGATTTCGCTCTTACTAACCCAAATAATCTTTTCATCTTCTTCTTCGTGATTATCGGGCACATCATCGAGCCACTCTTCAGGCTGCTTAGTCATATCTGGCTCCAAAAAAAAGAGGCTAATCCTACCAGTTTA
Organism: Pantoea sp. JZ2; assembly: GCF_035191405.1. Classification (NCBI taxonomy): domain Bacteria; kingdom Pseudomonadati; phylum Pseudomonadota; class Gammaproteobacteria; order Enterobacterales; family Erwiniaceae; genus Pantoea; species Pantoea sp. JZ2. The sequence continues at coordinate 583,343 of NZ_CP045247.1, forward strand.
TCGGGTGACTGCGAAATTGTTCTCTGACTCTGATAGACTCAAATTATTCAACCATAAGATTAGACGGCAGGTCGATGAACGTATCAACTCAAGTTGCAGAACAGCGAAAAGCACTGGAACAGGCAATTGCACAGGCGCTTGAACTGGCAAAAGCAAGTACGGATGGCGCGGAAGTCGCGGTGAGCAAGACCACCGGTATTGGTGTCAGTACCCGTTACGGCGAAGTGGAAAACGTCGAATTCAACAGTGATGGCGCACTGGGCATCACCGTTTACCACCAAAATCGTAAAGGCAGTGCGTCATCGACCGATCTCAGCCCGGATGCCATTAAACGAACCGTGCAGGCGGCGATTGATATCGCACGCTATACCTCGCCGGATCCCTTTGCCGGCCCGGCGGATGCCGAACTGCTGGCTTATGACGCACCGGATCTGGATCTCTACCATCCGTGGGAGATCGATGCCGATTATGCTATCCAGCTGGCGGCACAGGCAGAGCAGGCGGCATTGCAGGCAGACAAACGCATCACCAATACTGAAGGCGGTAGTTTTAACAGCCATGTCGGTATCAAAGTCTTTGGTAACAGCCACGGCATGCTGCAAAGCTACTGTTCCAGCCGTCATTCGCTGTCCAGCTGCGTCATTGCTGAGCAGGACGGCAATATGGAGCGTGATTATGCGTACACCATTGGCCGCGCCATTGAGGACTTAAAGAGCGCGGACTGGGTTGGGGCCGAGTGCGCTCGCCGGACGCTGTCGCGCCTGGCACCGCGTAAGCTCGACACCATGAAAGCGCCGGTCATTTTTGCGCCGGAAGTCGCGACCGGCCTGTTCGGCCATCTGGTCGGCGCCATCAGCGGCAGCAGCGTCTATCGTAAATCCACATTCTTACTGGATGCGATGGGCAAACAGATTCTGCCTGAATGGCTGACCATTCAGGAGCAGCCGCATCTGTTAAAAGGCCTGGCCTCCACGCCGTTTGACAGCGAAGGCGTACGTACACAGGCCCGCGACATCATTAAAGATGGCGTGCTGCAAACCTGGTTGATGACCAGCTATTCTGCGCGCAAGCTGGGCCTGACCAGCACCGGTCACGCGGGCGGCATTCATAACTGGCGCATCGCCGGTCAGGGGCACAGCTTCAACGACATGCTGAAGCAGATGGGCACCGGGCTGGTCGTGACCGAACTGATGGGACAGGGCGTCAGCGCCATCACGGGCGATTATTCGCGTGGCGCAGCCGGTTTCTGGGTGGAGAATGGCGAGATTCAGTATCCGGTAAGTGAAATTACGATTGCAGGTAACTTAGGCGATATGTGGCGGAACATTGTTACCGTAGGCGATGACATTGAAACCCGCAGCAATATTCAGTGTGGTTCTGTTCTGTTACCCGAAATGTATATTGCCGGACAGTAAAATCTCTTTTAAGTTGTGTAGGCGATAGCAAGCGGAGGGCATCGACCCTCCGCTTTTTTATAAGCAGCGTTTTCACAATAAAAAGGAAGCTGAGCATGCGTAAAGCGTTTATGTCGTTGTTAGCTGTTGCCTTGTTATCTGTTAATGTCACCGCCGGTGCGGCTTCTCTTGAGCACGATATGAAAGAGATGGCGGGTATTTACAAGTCGCTGGATGGGGCGAAAAGCGCCGATCAGCTGCACAAAATGTTAGGTGATTTGCGCGCCAAAGCCGAAGATGCCAAAAAAGGCACCCCGGACAAACTGGAAGGCAAAGCACCGGACAGCCCGGAAATGAAAGACTTTCACAAAGGCATGGATGATTTGATTGCCCAGATTGATAAAGCCGATGCACTGGCTAAACAGGGCAAGCTGGATGAAGCCAAAGCAGAAGCGCAAAAACTGGCTGCTATCCGTAACGAAAACCACAAGAAGTTCCGCTAAACACACGCTAACCCCGGCACTGCCGGGGTTAATTATTCCGCCCCCTCATCGCCACCCGGCTTAGCCAGGATCACTTCAACCTGATGGGTTTTCAGCAGGTTTTGCAGCGTCGTACCCGGCAGTTTATCAGTGAACAGGGCTGTCGCCTGCGCCACGCTGCCCATCTCCACCGCGGCCGAGGCCTGGAATTTAGTATGATCGGCGGCGAGCAATATATGACGCGAATGCGCCATCATCGTTTGTGCAACGTTGGCCTCATTGACGTCAAATTCCAGCAGCGCACCGTCACTCTCAATGGCGCCCATGCTGGTGACGAGATAATCCGCCCGGAAACTGGCCACAAAGGCCGTGGTCACCGGACCAATAATGCCACCATTGTGTGGGCGCAACGTGCCGCCGGGCACCATGACTTCAAACTGGGGGCATTTATACAGAATATGTGCCACCCGCAGGCTGTTGGTGATAACCCGCAGATGCTTATGGTTCATCAGGGCGCGGGCCACATGCTCCACGGTAGTGCCAATCGTAATAAACACCGTGGAACCATCAGGAATGTAGTCAGCGATGGCGTCAGCGATAGATCGTTTTTCATCGGTTTGTGAGACTTCGCGCTGTTCAAAGGCGGTATTGACCACGCTGGATGCGCGGCCTGCGCCGCCATGATGACGGGTAATCAATCCCTGTTCGCTGAGTTTGCGAATGTCGCGGCGTACCGTTTGCGTCGACACATCCAGTAGCACCGCAAGTTCATCAATATTCATGTAGCCACGTTCGGCGATCAGGCTGAGTAAACGATCGTGGCGAGGATTACCGGTTACGTCCGTGAGGATCATGAGCTGCTCTCTGAAGACCACTTTGGCTGTCAGTTTAACCATTAACTGACATAAAAGAACAGGTTTGCTCATAATTGGGAATACCGGCCCGGCCACCCGGGCGCGTACATTTTAAGGCCGCGACAGCGCTGGCAAAGCGCACCGCTTCCGCCACGGCGGGCTTTTGGGCCAGCCTGAATGCCAGTGCGCCATGAAACACATCGCCGGCACCGGTCGTGTCGACCACCCTGACATGAAAAGCTGGCTGATGCTGTAATCTGCCCGCATCAAGCCAGAGGCAACCCTGAACGCCTTGTGTCACATAGACGTGACCCTTTGTGAGCATTTGTGCTTTTTTCAGCGCACTGGCGTCACTCTCCATACCGGTCAGACGCTGCAAACCGGGTGCGGAAAACGCCGCGTGGTCGCTCAGCGTTACCAGTTCAGCAATGTTTTGTGGCGTCACATCGCCATCCAGAATAGTGGGAACGCCGGACCTGCGTGCCAGCGTAAAGGCGCATTTTGCGCCCTGATGCCAGCGGACATCCGCCAGCACGGCATCCCACTGAGAAAAATCGATTTCCGCTAGCCAGTCGGCCTCGTCGGGTAAATCCGGGCTGGGATAGTTGGCGATGATACGTTCGCCTTCAGCATCCACAAGAATGGCAGATTGCGAGGAGCGGGCAGCGTTAAAAATCTTTGTATAACGTGTATTTACGCCGTAACTGTTTAACTCGGACAGCAGCCTTTTCCCGGTGTCATCGTCCCCGACCCGGCCAATAAAATCTACCTGCGCACCCAACTTTGCAGCCGCGACGGCTGCCGTGGCCGCCGGGCCACCGCCGACTTCCCGATAGTTGCTGGCGACATATTTTCCGCCCTGATGCGGTAACGTTTCCAGGTACCAGATGCGATCCAGTACGGTGATCCCTACACAAGCTATGCGCGTCGTCACTCTTCCTCAGACATTTTCTCGTGCTGTCATTTTAATTTCATCAAATGTTTTAAAAGTGACACCTGTCAATTTTTTGACCATAAATTACAAATATGATCCGAAAAAGACAGCAAAAATCATATATAGGACAAAATGTGACATTCATTGGGTTTGGGAGAGCGGTATGGCGGAAGTAGCGTTTATTGGACTGGGGCAAATGGGGGCGCCGATGGCGAGCAATCTGCTTAAGCAGGGCCATCAGCTCAGGGTGTTTGACGTCAATCCCGAGGCGGTTGCCAGGTTAGTGGAAAAAGGCGCACAGGCTGCCCGTTCTCCAGCCGAGGCCGCCGAAGGGGCTGAATTCGTTATCACCATGCTGCCCAATGGCGATTTGGTGCGCGCTGTCCTGTCAGGTGATCAGGGCGTCTGTACCACGCTGTCGCCTTCGGCACTGGTGATCGATATGTCGACGATCCATCCGCTACAGACCGACCAGATGATTAACGAGATGCGGGCGAGCGGCTTCAGCATGATGGACGTGCCGGTTGGGCGCACATCCGATCATGCTATCGCCGGCACGCTGTTGCTGCTGGCAGGCGGAACACTGCAACAGATTGAGCGGGCAAAACCGCTGCTGTTGGCCATGGGAAATGAGGTGGTGGTGGCTGGCGGACCGGGCATGGGGATTCGCGTCAAGCTGATTAATAACTACATGAGTATCGCCCTGAATGCGCTCTCTGCAGAGGCGGCGGTGCTGTGTGAAGGGCTGGGGCTGCCGCTGGAAGTTGCGCTACAGGTCATGAACGGCACGCCAGCAGGGAAGGGGCACTTCACCACGACCTGGCCAAATAAGGTGCTGAAAGGCGACCTGTCACCGGCCTTTATGATCGATCTGGCTCATAAAGACCTGGGCATCGCGCTGGATGTGGCTAACCAGCTGCATGTGCCCATGCCGCTCGGGGCCGCCTCACGTGAGGTTTACAGCCAGGCGCGCGCCGCCGGACGCGGACGTCAGGACTGGACCGCCCTTCTCGAACACGTGCGCGCCAGCGCAGGCCTCTCACCTTCGACAACCCCTTGTGACGCTTAATCAGAGGAAAGCACATGACTCATTACACCCTTAAAGACATCGCCCGGCCATCAGGTGGTTTCGCCATGCTGGCTGTGGATCAGCGTGAAGCGATGCGGCTGATGTTTGCCGCCGCGGGTGCGCCAGAGCCGGTCAGCGATCGGGTTCTGACCGAATTCAAAGTGAATGCCGCCAGCGTGTTATCGCCTTATGCCTCCGCCATCCTGGTGGATCAGCAATTTTGCTTTCAGCAGATTGTGGAGCAGCGGGCTGTGTCGCCCGGTTGCGGCATCATTGTCGCGGCGGATGCGTTTATACCGGGCAACGGCATGCCGGTTGACAGTGTGGAGATTGATCACCGCGTCGATCCTCAGGCCGTCAAGCGTGACGGGGCAAAGGCGCTCAAGCTGCTGGTGCTGTGGCGCAGCGATGAAGACGCACAGCAGCGGCTCGATATGGTGAATACCTTCACTGCGCGCTGTCACCGCCATGGTCTGCTCAGCATTATCGAACCCGTTGTCAGACCGCCGCGCCGGGGCGATCGCTTCGATCGCGAGCAGGCGATCCTCGCTGCAGCGAAGGAACTGGGTAACAGCGGAGCGGATCTTTATAAGGTGGAAATGCCGCTGTACGGCAAAGGTTCACAAGCCGACCTGCTGACGGCCGCGCAGAAACTTAACGATTTGATCATGATGCCGTGGGTCATCCTCTCCTCTGGCATTGACGAAAAATTATTCCCACGAGCCGTCAGAGTCGCCATGCAGGCGGGTGCCTCCGGATTCCTGGCGGGCCGCGCAGTCTGGTCTTCGGTTATTGGTTTGCCCGATACCGACCTGATGCTGCGGGATATCTCTGTTCCCAGACTGCAACGGCTGGGCGAGATCGTAGATGAAATGATGGCGAAACGTTAATAGGGAGAAGCAGATGAAATGGTTTAACACCTTAAGCCACAATCGCTGGCTCGAACAGGAAACCGATCGAATTTTCAGTTTTGGCAAGCATGCGGCGGTGCCAACCGGATTTGGCTGGCTGGGTAATAACGGTCAGGTCAAACCCGATAAGGGAACGCACCTGTGGATCACCGCCCGCATGTTGCACGTCTATGCGGTGGCGGCCTCAATGGGGCGGCCCGGGGCTTATCAACTGGTTGAACATGGTATCAATGCGTTAAACGGTGCGCTTCGCGATAAAAAATATGGCGGCTGGTACGCCTGCGTCAACGATGAAGGCGTTCTCGATGCCTCCAAGCAGGGCTACCAGCATTTTTTTGTATTGCTGGGCGCCGCCAGCGCCGTTACCACCGGCCATCCGGCGGCACGTCCATTGCTGGATGAGGCGATCAAGGTCATTGAACGTTACTTCTGGAGTGAAGACGAGCAGATGTGCCTGGAATCCTGGGACGAGGCATTCAGCAAGACCGAAGACTACCGGGGAGGGAACGCCAATATGCACGCCGTTGAAGCGTTCCTGATCGTGTATGACGTCACGCACGATAAGAAATGGCTGGATCGCGCGCTGCGCGTCACGTCCGTAATCATCCATGATGTCGCGCGTCAAAATAATTATCGCGTGAATGAACACTTTGACACGCACTGGACGCCACTGCGCGATTACAACAAAGATAACCCTGCCCACCGCTTCCGTGCTTATGGTGGCACGCCCGGCCACTGGATTGAGTGGGGGCGACTGATGCTGCATCTGCACGCCGCGTTTGAAGCGCGCTTTGAAACCCCACCGGCCTGGTTAGTGGAAGATGCCAAAGGGTTATTTCACGCCACCCTGCGTGATGCCTGGGCGCCCGATGGTGCAGACGGTTTCGTTTATACCGTGGACTGGGACGGCAAGCCCGTGGTGCGCGAGCGGGTACGCTGGCCTATCGTCGAAGCGATGGGAACCGCCTATGCGCTGTATACCGTCACCGGTGAGGCGCAATACGAAGCCTGGTATCAGAAGTGGTGGGACTACTGCATGACCTATCTGATGGACTTCGAAAACGGTTCCTGGTGGCAGGAACTGGATTGCGAAAACAAGGTGACGACCAAAGTCTGGGACGGCAAACAGGATATCTATCACCTGCTGCATTGCCTGGTCATCCCACGCCTTCCGCTGGCACCGGGCCTGGCTCCCGCTGTCGCCGCCGGATTACTGGACTGTAACGCAAAATAATTCCAAAACAGACGGGAGTACCAGCTATGCACAGCAGCGGAAAAACCCTTGTACTGCGGGCCGGAGACTATCAGGCCACCCTTGTCACCGTGGGCGCGGGTCTGGCTGAACTGACATACGCAGGTCAGCATCTGGTGCTCCCCCATCCCCCTGAAACCCTGCCGCTGGCGCACATGGGGAAAGTCCTGATTCCCTGGCCCAATCGCGTCGCGAAGGGCACCTGATACCATAACGGTAAATGGCTTCATTTACCGATCAATGATCACGAAGGGGGAACCGCCATTCACGGTTTGCTGGCGTGGCGTGACTGGCAGATTACGGAACATACCGACAGCACAGCGAGGCTGACAATCTTTTTACCGCCCAGCTACGGGTATCCGTTTGCCCTGGTTTCAACGGTGACGTACCGGCTGGATGCCATGCAGGGCCTGCTGGTGACGCTCGACAGTCAAAATACAGGACGTGAACCTGCTCCTTATGGCGCAGGTGCGCACCCGTATCTGACCTGCAACAGAATGCCGCTGGACGAGTGCCTGCTCACGTTGCCTGCCGCGATAGCGCAAGGCGATTTCCTTTCCCCAAGTCTGCTCGGCGCAACGCAAATTGATGACAGCCTTCGCACAGGCACGGACGGCCAGCAGTGGGAAGTGCGCCTGACCAGCCGGAAGCCGTCCCTTTCTGTTTACTTACGTAGCGATCAGCCCTGGCTGCAAATTTACACCGGCGAAAAACTGGGCCGCACCGGGCTGGCAACCGAGCCCATGAGTTGCCCGCCTGATGCGTTTAACTCCGGCGTTGATCTGGTCTGGCTCGCACCGCAGGCGACGCATCGGCTGGCCTTCACCCTTGGCTGCGATCGCCCCGGATAAAGATCACCTTACCGCCTTACCCTACAACTAAGAGGCCAGTATGCACTTACAACATCTTGAAACGGCAGGGGTAAAACTCACTGCCACTGATAACGGCTTTTCACTGGTTTATCACGGCCGCGTTATTCTGAGCCACAGCCCGGAAGCGCCCTGTCTGTGGATGGGGCACGGTCGGGCCGACATTAAAATGTTTCGTGGCAATTTCAGTATCAAAGATCGGCTGAATGAAAAGCTGGCCCTGACTGAGGCCACCATGACGTCGCAGGCCGACTGTTGGCACATTCGTTTCTCGCGCGGCAACGTCATCAGCGCCACGCTGACGGTTGGGCTGGATGCCGGCGGGCGTTTACTGCTCACGCTAAATAATGACGCCGACAGTCATAACCGCATCTGGCTACGGCTGGCAGCGCAGCAGGCGGATCACATCTACGGCTGCGGCGAACAGTTTTCCTGTTTTGACCTGCGCGGGAAACCGTTCCCGCTCTGGACCAGTGAGCAGGGCGTCGGACGGAATAAAAACAGTTATGTTACCTGGCAGGCGGACTGCGCGGAGAATGCCGGCGGCGATTATTACTGGACGTTTTTCCCTCAGCCCACCTTCGTCAGCAGCCAGAAGTATTACTGCCATGTGGACAACAGCGGCTACATGAATTTTGACTTCAGCGCACCCGATTATCACGAACTGGCGTTCTGGGAAAACCGCGCGACGTTACGCTTTGAATGCGCCGACAGCTATATTGCGCTGCTGGAAAAACTGAGCGCCTTGCTGGGCCGCCAGCCTGAATTGCCTGACTGGGTTTACGATGGCGTGATTCTGGGCATTCAGGGCGGCACCGACGTGTGTCAGCAGAAGTTAGACAAGATGCGTCAGGCGGGCGTGAAGGTTAATGGTATCTGGGCTCAGGACTGGTCCGGTATTCGCATGACGTCGTTTGGCAAACGTGTCATGTGGAACTGGCAGTGGGACAGCGAACTCTATCCGCAACTGGATACACGCATTCAGCAATGGAAAGCCGAAGGCGTCCAGTTTCTCTCTTATATCAATCCTTATGTCGCCAGCGATCGCCCTCTGTGTGACGAGGCCGCCCGGCACGGCTATCTCACCAAAACGGCTTCCGGTCAGGACTACCACGTTGAATTTGGTGAGTTCTATGCGGGCGTTGTCGATCTGACTCATCCTGATGCTTATAACTGGTTCAAAGAGGTTATCAAACAAAATCTGATCGGCCTGGGCTGTGGCGGCTGGATGGCGGATTTTGGCGAATATCTCCCAACCGATACGGTTCTGCATAACGGTGTCCACGCCGAGATTATGCATAATGCCTGGCCTGCGCTGTGGGCAAAATGTAACTACGACGCGCTGGCAGAAACCGGCAAGCTCGGCGAAACGCTCTATTTTATGCGCGCGGGTTATACCGGCAGTCAGAAATACGCCGTGATGATGTGGGCCGGGGATCAAAACGTTGACTGGAGTCTGGACGATGGCCTCGCGTCGGTAGTGCCTGCCGCCTTGTCGCTGGCAATGAGTGGGCACGGTTTGCATCACAGTGACATTGGTGGCTATACCACGCTCTACGGCATGAAACGGAGCAAAGAACTGCTGCTGCGTTGGTGTGATTTCAACACCTTTACGCCCATGATGCGCACCCATGAAGGTAACCGTCCCGGCGATAACTGGCAGTTTGACAGCGATGACGAAACCATGGCGCATTTTGCCCGTATGTCGACGATCTTTACTTCCTTAAAGCCTTACATCAGGCAGGCGGTGGCGCAGAATGCCCGCAGTGGTCTGCCTGTTATGCGGCCGCTTTTCCTGCACTATGAAGCGGATGCCCGCACTTATTCGCTGAAATACCAGTACCTGTTTGGTCGTGATTTGCTGGTCGCGCCGGTGTATGAAGAGGGCCGCCACGACTGGACGCTCTATCTGCCGGAGGATCGCTGGATAAACCTCTGGACCGGTGAAGCGGCCAACGGTGGCGAGATCACGGTGGCCGCACCGCTTGGCCAGCCGCCCGTCTTTTACCGGGCTGAAAGTGAATGGCAGGCGTTATTTGCCTCATTACGGCTGATCGACAGTGCCGGTTCGACGCGATAAAGGAGAAAGGGTATGGATTTCTTCACGCTTTTTACTCCCGACGGGCTTGAGCTGAGTATTGAGGTTGTCTGCATCATCATCGCCATCATGTTCCTGTATACCTTCATCGGTATCTGCGCAGGCTTTGGTGGCGCGCTGGTGACGATGCCGCTGATCACCTTGTTGCTGCCGGTCAAAATGGCGGCACCTATGTCGGTCATTGTCGGGACAGCCACCGCGTTATATGCGACCTGGTTGTCACGTAACGAAACCCACTGGCGATCTGCGCTGGTGCTTATCCTGTTCTCCTTTGCCGGCATTCCCCTGGGGATTTATGCGCTCGCCAGTTTCCCGGACAACATCATGAAAACCGGGCTGGGCACTTTCCTGATCCTGTACGCGTTTTACAGCCTGTTTGTTCCTCGTCTGCCCGTCTGTGACAAAAACTGGCTAGTGGTGCCGACGGGCATCATCGCCGGCGCTCTGGGGTCGGCTTTTGCGACCAACGGCCCGCCGGTAGTGATTTATGGCATGTTGAGAAATCTGGCTCCGGCGGCGTTTCGTGGCACGCTCAATGCGTTTTTTACCGCCAGTAACATCGCCATTATTGGCGGCCTGACGACCAGCGGCATCTTAACGCTGTCAACCGTCAAGCTGGTGCTGTTCTGCGAGCCCACCATGATCCTGGGCTCGCTGGTGGGCCAGTATGTTCACCAACGCATCTCTGTCAGCACTTTCCGGCTGATGGTGCTCCTGCTGCTGATCGCATCCGGCGCCATGCTGATCAAGGGGGCGTTGGCGATTCCGGCATGGTCGGTACTGGTGCCGGTGTTTGGCCTGCTGGCGATTATGCAGTGGGTATTGGGCAAAAAAGTTGCGGCGATACGCGCGGAAACACAGCAGCAAGCGGAAACACAGCAGCAAAACGCTTCCCCTTCATCCTGAGCAAGGTTACCCGCCAGGCGGGCGGGTAAACCGGAGAACTATCATGAATCAGCAAACTGTATCTTCTGCCGGCGAGCCTGCGACGCTGCGGTTGCCGTTCCGGGAAAAAGTGGCCTATGGCATGGGCGATCTGGGTTCTAACATCCTGTTAGATATCGGGACGCTTTACTTACTGAAGTTCTATACCGATGTGCTGGAGCTGCCGGGAACGTACGGCGGAATTATCTTTCTGGTCGCCAAATTCTTCACGGCGTTTACCGATATGGGCACGGGCATCATGCTGGATTCGCGGCGCAGGATTGGCCCGAAAGGGAAGTTCCGGCCGTTTGTCTTGTACGCCGCGTTTCCGGTCACGCTTTTGGCTGTCGCCAACTTTATCGGTACGCCGTTTGAAATCACCGGTAAAGCGGTCGTCGCCACGGTGTTGTTTATGTTGTATGGCCTGTTCTTCAGCATGATGAACTGTTCGTATGGGGCGATGGTGCCCGCCATCACCAAAAATCCTGATGAGCGCGCCTCCCTGGCCGCCTGGCGGCAGGGCGGTGCAACGCTGGGGTTACTGATTTGTACTGTGGGTTTTGTGCCGGTGATGAACCTGGCAGAAGGCAGCGCGCAGTTCCGCTATATCGCTGCAGCCACACTTTTCTCGGCATTTGGTTTGTTCTTTATGTGGTGGTGCTATGCCGGTGTAAAGGAGCGCTATGTCGAACAGCCGTCTGCCCACCCCACGCAAAACCCGGGCCTGTTAGCCTCCTTCCGCGCTATCGCGGGTAACCGTCCGCTGTTTATTCTCTGTATTGCCAACCTGTGCACACTGGGGGCGTTCAACGTCAAGCTGGCGATTCAGGTCTATTACACCCAGTACGTTCTGAACGATCCCATCCTGCTGTCATGGATGGGCTTCTTTAGCATGGGCTGCATTTTTATCGGTGTCTTTATGATGCCCGGCGCCGTCAGGCGCTTTGGTAAGAAAAAAGTGTATATCGGCGGTTTGCTGATTTGGGTCGTGGGCGATCTGCTCAACTATTGCTATGGGGGCGGTTCCGTCAGTTTCATCGTGTTTTCCTGTCTGGCTTTTTTTGGATCTGCCTTTGTGAACAGTCTTAACTGGGCTTTAGTCTCTGATACGGTCGAATACGGGGAATGGCGGACGGGCGTGCGTTCTGAAGGCACGGTTTATACCGGTTTCACCTTTTTCCGTAAGGTCTCACAGGCACTGGCGGGCTTTTTCCCCGGCTGGATGCTGACCCAGATTGGCTACGTGCCTAACGTTGTCCAGCGCGCCAGTACGGTCGAGGGCCTGAAGCAACTGATGTTTATTTATCCCGGTGCGTTAGCCGTGGTCACGATTGTGGCCATGGGGTGTTTCTACAACCTCAATGAAAAGATGTATGTCCGCATCATTGACGAGATTGACGCCCGTAAGCGTCAGCACTGATTTGGCTCTGTGATAAGGATCCGTTATGAACACAGGTTCTGATTCCTTAACGCTGAAACTGCCTCTGCGTGAGAAGTTTGCTTACGGCATCGGTGATTTCGGCTCCAACCTGATGCTGGCTATCGGGACGCTTTACTTACTTAAGTTTTACACCGATGAACTGGGGATGCCGGCCTGGTATGGCGGCATGATTTTCCTCGTCGCCAAATTCTTTACGGCCCTTACCGATATGTTTACGGGCATCGTGCTGGATTCACGGCGGACAATTGGCACAAAAGGAAAATTCAGGCCGTTTATCCTGTATTTTTCGCTGCCGGTCGCGCTGGTGGCGGCGGCGCAGTTTGTGGCGCATGACCTCAGCCTGACATGTAAAACGGCTGTCGCCACCGCGCTGTTTATGCTGTTTGGCCTGTTTTACAGTCTGATGAACTGTTCCTACGGGGCAATGGTGCCTGCCATCACCAGGAATCCCACCGAGCGCGCTCATCTTGCCGCCTGGCGGCAGGGCGGGGCCACGTTAGGATTGCTGGTTTGTACCGTAGGCTTTATGCCCATCCAGTCGCTGTTTGTGGGCAAAAGTGCGCTGGGTTATCAGGTGGCGGCTGCCGTCTTTGTCACTGGCGGATTGCTGTGCATGGGGCTTTGCTACAGCGGCGTGAAAGAACGCTATGTCGAGGTCACGCCCGCCCATCACAAACCTGGCGTTGCAACCGCCTTTCGCGCCATCTTTCACAATCCGCCCTTGCGGACGCTGTGCCTGGCGAACCTGTGTACCCTGGCGGCATTCAACATCAAGCTGGCGATTCAGGTTTATTACACCCAGTACGTGCTGAACGATGTCAGTCTGCTCTCCTGGATGGGTTTCTTCAGCATGGGCTGTATTCTGGCCGGTGTGCTGCTGGTGCCCGCTGCGGTGAAACGTTGGGGTAAAAAGCAGGTGTATCTCGGTGGTTTAGTATTCTGGGCTGTCGGCGATCTGTGCAATTTTCTCTGGGGCAGCACATCGCTAATGTTCGTCCTGTTCTCCTGTATGGCGTTCTTCGGCACAGCGTTTGTGAACAGCCTTAACTGGGCGCTGGTGCCGGATACCGTCGAGTACGGTGAATGGAAAACCGGTATCCGCGCAGAGGGCGCCTGCTATACCGGCTACACCTTCTTCCGTAAAATCTCTGCCGCCATGGCGGGGTTTTTGCCGGGCCTGATGCTGACACAAATCGGCTATGTGCCGAATGCCCTTCAATCGGATGCCACGCTGGCGGGGCTGCGGCAGTTGATCTTTATCTGGCCCTGTACGCTGGCCATCGCGGCGGCACTGATTATGGGATGGGGTTACAGGCTCAATGAAGCGCGTTTCGCGCGCATTGTCGCGGCCATTAACCAGCGTAAACGGCACGCTCTTGCCCCTGCTGCTATCCCAACGCGCAACGAGGCCTGCGTTCAGGTGACGGGGGCGGAAAAGCCATAAGTTTCTCTGTTAAGACGTGATGGCAGATAACTGTTTGTCGGTTTTGTGACAGCGGTACAGTACCGGCCATCGCGCATTATGTGTTCACAGGCGCATCACTGCGCACAGGTAAGACATCCTAACCTGTTGTTTTATATAGCCTGAATCTCCATTCCTCCCCTGTTCACTCCCCACTTTGCGGCACCGATCACGCTCAGGTGCAGGATTTCCACTTCGAAACGGAAAAAGTCGTTCTCCACAGCCGCGCGGACTCTGTTTAGTTTGTGATCACGCTGAATGCGTAACGGGATGCAGACGATGAGCACGTGTAATGGAGCGGTAGCGATGAACGTGTCACAAGACGAGCAGCAAACGATTCAGGCCCTGGCGGATCGCGTAATGACCCAGATCGGCGCGCTGTTTGCCGAGCGGTCCATTAAGCCGAATGCGGTACAGCTGCAAATGCTGGCTTCGCATGTCCGCGCAATGGCATTGCGATCGGTAACCGGTGAAGGGCTGCCGGAGGTGGAGGCGGATCTGTTCGATGAGATCTCGCCAGCGTCAATGGCACTGGCGCAGCAGGTCGTGGATCTGTTTGGCAATTTACCGCCGGAAGAAGCCTGGCTGCTCTCCGTCCACTTTGAAGTGGCTAAGAACGACTGATTTTCACCACCATGAGAGGTACAGACATATGGTAACCGTAGTAATAGGCGATCGATTAGGTAAAGGACAGAAAGTGGCGGCCGGCGTTGAGAAAGCGGGCGGGCGTGCCGTTGTCGTGCCCGGCGTGGCGGCTGACATGAAGTTGGGCGATGTGATGAAGGCTGAGAATGCCGATTTTGGCATTTCTTTTTGTGGCAGCGGCGGTGCGGGGGCGATTACGGCACAAAACAAGTATGGCTACAAAGCCAAACACGGCATGCGCTCAGTGGATGAAGGTGTGACAGCCATCAACGAAGGCGCCACCGTGCTGGGCTTCGGGTTTATGGATAAAGAAGAGCTGGGTGAACGTCTGGTTCAGGCCTGGCACAAAAAACACGGTGGATAAGGAATGAAAGAGACCTTTACAACCTCGGTAGCCGTAAGCGGCAAAGGCGATACCAAAGCGAAAGCGTTCTCTGATGCGCTCAGCCGGGTGCAGCACGAAGTCCTGCGCAACGCCAACAAGATTTTGCTGCGCATCGAACCCCAGGACGTAAAGGTGGTGCGCGCGCAGGAGCGCGTCAGAACCGAAAAATTTCTTTTCTTTTTCCTGGCACGCGAGCGCAGGCACTTCAGTGTCGATCTGGAGGTCACCATCAACGTGACCTGTCTGGACGGCGATAAAGTTGCGTTCACCCGCGTGTAAGTCAGCCTCAAACAACATAAATAAGGAAAGAGGATGTTTCTCATCATTTTGCTCAAGTCGTTAATCATCGGCGGCCTTGTGGGCGTCGGTGTGGGTGCTGGCGCTGCCCGCATGTTCCACGCGCCGACGACACAAGGTATGGGCGCGTTTCGCACACTGGGTGAACTCAACTCCTGTGAAGGCGATCCCGCTTCTCACTTCTCTTTTGGGTTGGGTTTCTTTTTCAATGCCTGGGCTTCCTCCGTTGCGGCGGGTGCATTCACCCAGGATGTGGATCACCGCATCATCCCCAACTGGGGCGCGGCGGCCATCATGGTCAAAAACCGCAACGTCGCGCAAACGCTGCACGATCCAAAAAAGATGGCTATCGCCTGCGGCATCATCGGCATGGTGGTGGTCGCGTTTTTGAATTCGACGGCCTCTGCCGTTCCGGCGGCCCTGCAGGTTACGGCGGTCAAAGTACTGGTCCCTGCGGCGAATCTGCTGGTGAACACGGTCATGCCCGTGATCTTCTGGCTGGCCGCAATCGATGCCGGTAAGAAATCGGGCTTCTGGGCCACCATTTTTGGCGGTCTGGCGCAGCTGATTATGGGCAATGCAGTACCGGGCCTGGTGCTGGGTATTTTGATTGGCAAAGGGGTTGAAGAGAGCGGCTGGCACAAAGTGACCAAAGTCATGATGACCGCCATCGTTGCCCTGTTTGTCCTCAGCGCCTTCTTCCGCGGTTTCGATATGAAGATGCTGCAATCCTTCCAGCTCGGCATTCCTGGCTGGCTCGACAGTATTCATAACAGCCTGAGCGGCAAATAACGGAGCGTCTGCAATGGAAGAATCAAACAAAGGTTTCTGGTATGCCGACTGGTCATTCCCGATTTTTGTCGGTTTGCTCTCCTCCGGCGTGTTTGCCGGGACCCATATGTACTACCTGTACGGCATTGGGGCGTTTAACGAAGTCGCTTTCGTGTCCATGCTCCGGGCCGGAATCGATACCGGCGTCTATGGGGCGGTGGCTGCCTTCGGAGCCAGCTTCCTGTTCGCCCGCATCATTGAAGGATCGCTGGTCGGGATTCTGGACATCGGTGGTGCGATCCAGACCGGTGTCGGTCTGGGCGTGCCGGCGTTGCTGCTCGGAGCGGGTTTTGTTTTCCCCGTCGCTAACTTTGCGGCTTCGCTGGTCACCGGCCTGATTCTCGGTGTGGCAATCGGTTACGTCATTATCCTGGCGCGTAAGTTCACCATCAATCAGAGCAACAGCACGTACGGTGCGGACGTCATGATGGGGGCGGGCAATGCATCAGGCCGTTTCCTGGGACCCTTGATCATTCTGGCCGCGATGGGTGCCTCAATTCCTATCGGCCTCGGATCCTTGCTGGGCGCGCTGGTGTTCTATCTGTGGAATAAACCGATCACGGGCGGTGCGATCCTGGGTGCCATGATCCTGGGCGCGATCTTTCCTGTGGCGATCTGACCCTGTTATCCCCCGATCGGTTCAGGCCGATCGGGGCAGTTAAGGAGGTTCCTGTGTACGATCTGATTCTGCGGCGTGCGCGTTTGCCGGATGAAACCCTGATCGATATTGCGATACGTGACGGCAAGATTGCCGCCACAGGTGAAATCAGCGGCCACGCAACTGTCGAGAAAACGCTGGCAGAAGGCTGTTATCTCAGTGCGGGCTGGATTGATTCGCATGTGCACTGCTATGAAAAATCCCCCGTCTACCACGATCATCCCGATCGGGTTGGCGTGGAAAGCGGCGTCACCTGCGTGGTGGATGCAGGCAGTACTGGCGCGAATGACATTGACGATTTCTGGCAGCGCACCCGAGCGGTGAGCACGCAGGTTTACGCGCTGCTGAATATCGCACGCACTGGCATCATTACCCAAAATGAACTGGCGGACATGACGCAGATTGATCGCCAGGCCATTGCCGACGCGGTAAAACGTCACCCCGACTTTATTGTGGGGCTTAAAGCCCGTATGAGCAGCAGCGTAGTGGGCGAAAACGGCATTAAGCCGCTGGTCCTCGCGAAAGCTATTCAGCAGGAAAACGGCCATCTGCCGCTGATGGTGCATATCGGTAACAACCCACCCAACCTTGATGAGATCGCGGAACTGCTGACCTCGGGTGACATCATCACTCACTGCTATAACGGCAAACCCAATCGCATCCTGACACCCGACGGCGAACTGCGTGCCGCCGTCAAACATGCGCTGGCACGCGACGTACGGCTTGATGTCGGCCACGGCAGCGCCAGCTTTAGTTTCGAGGTCGCGCGTGCGGCCATCGCACAGGGCATTTTGCCTGATACCATCAGTTCGGATATTTACTGCCGTAACCGCCTCAATGGACCGGTTTATACCCTGGCCCATGTGATGTCGAAGTTTTTCAATGTCGGCATGACCCTGCCACAGATTATCGCCTGTGTGACTCACCAGGCAGCCAGCGGCCTGCGTTTACGCCACAAAGGCCGTATTGAGCCCGGCTACGATGCCGACTTTACGCTGTTCACCGTCGCGCAAGAGCCGGTGTCCTTTGTGGATGCGGAAGGGCTGGCGGAACAGGGCGATCGTCACCTGATTCCCCTTGCCGCCATTGTCGCCGGCGAGTGCTGGATTACTGAACAAGGAAAAAAACACCATGTCTTCTCTGTATGAAAAATATGGCCTGAAGCAGGTCATCAACGCCTCCGGTCGCATGACCATACTGGGCGTTTCAACGCCATCGGATGAGGTGATCGATACGGTTAAGTACGGTCTGGCGCACTACTTTGAAGTAAAGGATCTGGTCGATAAAACCGGCGCGTATATTGCTAATCTGCTGAAAGTGGAAAATGCGCTGGTGGTCTCCTGCGCCTCGGCAGGGATAGCCCAGAGCGTGGCCGCCGTCATTGTGAAAGATGATGACTGGTTGCTGGATAATTTACACAGTGCACCGCTGACCGTGCCGCGCGACATCGTGGTGCCAAAAGGGCATAACGTGAACTACGGTGCGCCGGTGGGCAGCATGATCGCGCTGGGTGGGGGCCGGACGGTTGAAGCGGGTTACAGTAATGAATGCTCGGCTCAGCAGCTTTCCGCCGCGGTGACCGATCAGACGGCCGCCATTCTCTACGTGAAGTCACATCACTGCGTACAAAAGAGCCACCTGAGCGTTGCACAGGCCGCAGAAGTCGCACGTAAGCATGGTGTGCCACTGATTGTGGATGCCGCCGCCGAAGAAGACTTGCAGTGTTACTACCAGGCCGGTGCCGATCTGGTGATCTACAGCGGCGCCAAAGCGATTGAAGGCCCAACCAGCGGCCTGGTTATCGGTAAGCATCAGCTTGTTGAGTGGGTGAAGCGCCAGAGCAACGGCATTGGCCGCACCATGAAAGTGGGCAAAGAGGGGATTCTGGGGCTGACGCAGGCCATTGAGTCCTATCTGACTCTGCCGAAAGTGACTGGCGCACAGATGGTAGAAAAAATGACGCCCTTTATTAACAACCTCAATGGGCTGGACGGCGTAACTGCGCGCGTCGTCTGGGATGCGGCCGGACGCGATATTGCACGCGCCGAAATACACTTTGATGAAGCCAAAATTGCGCGTCAAACCGGCGATCTGGTTCAGGCATTGAAAAACGGCGATATCGCCATTTACTTCCGTGGCTACAAAGCGAATGAAGGCATTATCGAAGCCGACGTGCGTAGCGTCAGCGCTGAGCAGCTGCATATCATTTTTACCCGTATTCAGGCGCTGATAACCGGAGAACACTAATGACGCTTACCCCTGATTTTTATCAAGACCGGCTGTGCCTCAACGTGCTGGCCGGCTCAAAAGAAAATGCGCGCGCTATCTGGCAGGCGGCAGAAGGGCACGTTCTGGTCGGTGTGCTATCGAAGAATTACGCCAGTCATGACGCCGCAATCGCGGATATGCGCGACTATGCTGCGCTGATCAATAATGCGCTCTCGATTGGCCTGGGCGCGGGCGATCCCCGGCAGTCACGCATGGTCAGCGAACTGGCCGCTGAGCTACAGCCTCAGCATGTTAACCAGGTCTTTACCGGCGTTGGCACCAGCCGGGCGCTGCTTGGCCAGTCACAAACGGTGGTGAACGGCTTGATCTCGCCGACAGGGACGCCAGGAAAAGTAAAAATTTCGACCGGTCCGCTCAGCTCACAGCGCAACGACGGCATCGTGCCCATCGACACCGCGATCGCCATGCTGATCGATATGGGCGGCAGCTCGGTAAAATATTTCCCCATGGGCGGTCTGGACAGGGTGGAAGAATACCGCGCCGTGGCGGAGGCCTGTGCACAGCAGGATTTTTGGCTGGAGCCGACAGGCGGGATCGATCTGGCAAATTTTAGCGAGATCGTAAAAATTGCGCTGGATGCGGGCGTCAGCAAGGTGATCCCGCATATTTACAGTTCGATCATTGATCAGGCCAGCGGTGAAACCCGCGTGGATGACGTCAAACAGCTTCTGGCAATGAGCAAGTCCTTGCTGGCCTGACGTAGGTTGTGCGCTGGCGCAGAAAACTGTGGCCGGCGTGCCCTTTCCTGGACGTACAGCCGCGTTTCCTGCACTCTGTTAGTGTTGCTCTTTTCTCCATTCAGTCAGGTAAACCGACGTGAGATTTCCTAATCAGCGCCTTGCGCAACTGTTTGACGCTTTGAAAAACGAAACCTTGCCTCAGGACGAGCTGGCCCGGCGCTTTGCCGTGTCAACGCGTACCGTACGCACGGATATCACCGCCCTGAATGCCTTACTGGAAAAGCACGGCGCGCAGTTTGTGTTGAATCGCGGGGCCGGTTATCAGCTTAAAATTGCCGACGCGCAGCGTTTTACTATTCTCCAGCAGCAAACGCGTGCCCCTCTCCGGGTGCCGCGTACCTCTCAGGAGCGGATCCGTTATCTGCTGGTGCGCTTCCTGACCGCCGCCTATTCGCTGAAACTGGAAGCGCTGGCAGAAGAATGGTTTGTCAGCCGCGCGACCTTGCAGAATGACATGGCCGACGTACGTGAATGGCTCGGACGCTACCAACTCAGCATTGAAAGCAAACCGCACCACGGCATGAAACTGTTTGGCAGCGAGGTGGCGATCCGCACCTGCTTAACCGATCTGTTGATCGAGATCGATCAGTCGCAGCCAGACAGCCCGCTGATCACGCCGGAATCCCTGGAAGGTGGCCTGCTGGAAAGTCTGGAACCGTGCCTGCAACGCTGTTTTGCCCAGCACCATATCCGTCTCAGTGACGAAGGTGAACGCTATTTACAGTTTTACTGTGCGGTGGCGGTCCGGCGCATCAGCGAAGGTTATCCGGTTAACGATCCCGCGGACACGGAACAGATGGACGATGCGATACGCGACGCGGCACAAACCCTGATTCATTCGCTGCTGCCGCTTATCGGCAAGCCCGTTTCGCCGGCGGAGGAGAGCTGGCTACAGGTTAATATCGCTGCCCGGCGCATTCAGGACAGCGCACCCAGCACGATCAATGCGGATGACGCGGATGCGCTGGTCGACTATCTGCTCAGCTTTATTAACACACACTACTATTACGATCTGCAGAACGATCCTCAGTTGCGTGCCGATCTGCTCACCCATATTAAAACCATGATCACGCGGGTGCGTTATCAGATCCATATTCCCAATCCCCTGTTAAGTAATATCAAGCAGCACTATCCGATGGCCTATGACGTAACGCTGGCGGCGGTTTCCAGTTGGGGCAAATATTCGCCTTACGTCATCAGTGAGAATGAAATTGGCTTCCTGGTGCTGCATATTGGCGTCGGGCTGGAGCGCCATTACAATGTGGGCTATCAACGTCGCCCTCAGGTGCTGCTGGTGTGCGACAGCGGGAATTCCACGCTGCGCATGATTGAAGCGATGCTGCTGCGAAACTATCCCCAGTTGCAGGTAACCCAGTGTCTGTCTCAGCGCGAATACGAAGCACGTCAGCGCATCGAAGAAGACTTTGTCATCTCTACCGCGCGGGTCAGCGAAAAAGAAAAACCGGTGGTGGTGGTGGCGCCGTTCCCGACCGAATTCCAGATGGAGCAGATTGGTAAGCTGGTGCTGGTGGATCGTACCCGTCCCTATATGTTGGAGAAATTTTTTGATGCCCGGCATTTTCGGATTGTTGATGCGCCCATGAGCCAGTCGGATCTGTTCCGGTTATTGTGCGATCAGCTTGAGGATGAAGGTGTGGTGGATGAGGCTTTCTTTGCATCCGTGGAGGAACGCGAAGCCATTGTCAGTACCATGCTGGGCGAGGGCATTGCGCTACCGCACTCGCTGGGGCTCATGGCCCGGGAAACGGTCGTCTACACCGTGCTGGCTCCACAGGGTATTCCGTGGGGCGACGATACGGCTTACGTGATTTTTCTGCTGGCAATCAGTAAAAGCGAGTATGAAGAAGCCATGGCAATTTATGACCTTTTCGTCACGTTTATGCGTGAGCGGGCGATGACGCGCCTGCGCGACAGCACTGACTTCAGCAGTTTTAAAACCGTGGCGCTGGACTGCCTGAGTCGGCTGTAAGTGGGGGCAAGGTGGGCTGGATAGCGTCCAGCCCGTTATCAGTGTTTCTTTGCTAACAGGCGGGGGATTTCGCGCAGGCACCATGCTTTCGCTTCGCCCATACTGTCACGACGCCAGGCCATTATGATGTCCACCTCGCGAGAATATTCCGGGCTGACGACCCGTAACCGCCCCTCCGCGATATCCTGCTCTACCATGTTATAGGGCATGGTCGCCACGCCTAAACCGGCCAGAAGCGCAC
This sequence comes from Pantoea sp. JZ2, assembly GCF_035191405.1. NCBI lineage: Bacteria > Pseudomonadati > Pseudomonadota > Gammaproteobacteria > Enterobacterales > Erwiniaceae > Pantoea > Pantoea sp. JZ2. Next base: position 605,109 of record NZ_CP045247.1, read on the forward strand.
GCCGCTTATCGTCCATCGTACTGACGGTCAGACGTTGCTGTTTATCCAGCAGCTGTACGGTCAACACCGGCCTTTCGCGTGCGGTATCGGCCACGGCAATCCCCCGATATTTTACCCGGGTGACCTCTGAAAGCGGCTCGGGTTCGTTATGAATAGGATGGTCAGGGCTGGCGACATAAACGCTGACGATGCTGTAGAGTTTGCGGGTATTGATCTCAGTTGAGGCGCGAAAGTGCATATCCGGTGCGATAACGATATCTGCACGCCCCTGTTCCAGCCTTTCCCAGGCACCTGCCAGCACTTCTGTCATAATGGATATCTGGGTGTTAGCCTTGTCAGCCAGCTTTGTAACCAGCGGGAACAGCGCATCGGTAGGGACAAGGGCTTCGGTCACGATGGTCAACTGCGTTTCCCAACCGCGCGCCAGCGCTTCGGCATCGGTCGTGAGTTTGTCAGCGGCTTCCAGCAACACCCGACCGCGCTCAAGCAGCATGCGTCCGACATTCGTAAACTTTGTGCGATGGCCAGAGCGGTCAAACAGCACCACATCCAGCTCCTCTTCCAGTTTCTGCATGGTGTAACTGAGTGCCGAGGGCACGCGCCCTAACTCATCGGCGGCGGCGGCAAAACTGCCCCGGCGATCGATAGCATCCATCACACGTAAAGCTTCAAGGGTTAACGCACGGTCTTTTGCCATCCTGGTTCTCTGTCAGGAAATTTGAATATGCCCGGCAGATTAACTGGCTAACAATCCGGCGTCCAGACTTTTACCATAAGGGAATCATACCCGTCGTCGATTCTTGCCGACGGATGCAGGAGGTAAACAATGATAACCACACGCAGTGCATCCGATTGTGGTCAGGCTGATTATGGCTGGCTACAGGCACGCTATAGTTTCTCTTTTGGCCACTATTTCGATCCCAAATTAATGGGTTATGCCGCTTTACGTGTTTTGAACCAGGAAGTGCTGGCACCCGGCGCGGCGTTTCAGCCGCGCACCTATCCTCAGGTGGACGTGTTGAATATTGTCCTGCAGGGTGAAGCGGAGTACCGCGACAGCGAAGGCAATCACATTACCGTCGGTGAAGGTGAGGCACTGCTGCTCTCTGCCCAGCCGGGCGTGAGCTACAGTGAACTGAATCCCAGTAAAGAGCGCTCACTGACCCGCATGCAGCTCTGGCTGGCGGCCTGCCCGGAACGGGAAAACCCGCGTATGCAGAAAATCAGCCTGACCGCAGGAACGTGCTCGCAACTGGTGGCTTCGCCGGATGGCCGCGACAACAGCTTGCAACTGCGTCAGCAGGTCTGGATCCACCAGCTTGAGCTGGCGGCTGGCGAGCAGCATCTGGTGCCGCTGCATGGCGCGCGCGCCTATCTGCAGTCGATCCATGGTTCGCTTGAAGCCTCTGCAGGGGCATCACATCAGGAAACGCTCGGCTGTGGTGATGGCGCGTTTTTGCAGGAAGAGCAGCAACTGTGGCTGGCTGCCCTCACACCGACGCGGGCGCTGGTAATCGATATCCCTGTCTGACGCGCTTCTGCTGGCGTGGCGTTGTGGCGGTATCACAACAGTGGATATCCGCGCAGAGACGGATAGCCGACAGCGAAGGGCGAAGTGGTTTGCGTCAGCCTGGTCATGGGATCAGACGCCAGAAACGAGAAAAGCCGTCCCTGAAAGGGGACGGCTTTTTTATTCGCGCGATTCAGGCAGGCAAGACCACCCCGACCTCCGCGTTATTTCACCATGGTAAAGGCCGTGGTGACGTGTTTCACCCCGCTTACCCGGCTGGCAATATCCGCAGCGGCTTTCGCTTCTTCCGGCGTGACCAGACCCAACAGGAACACCTCACCGTTTTCAGTGGTCACCTTCACGCTTGATGATTTCACCTGATCGCTGCCCAGCAGCTGCGAGCGGATCTTCGTGGTGATCCAGGTGTCAGCGGAGGACGTACCCAGGCTGACTTTCGGCCCAATCCGAATCTCGTTATAAACTTCGGTGGCACCGTCAACGCCCATGGCGATCTGTTTCGCGCGGTTAGCGACTTCCTGATTCGGTGCCTGGCCGGTCAACAGAACCTTGCCCTGGTAGGCGGTGGCAATGACGCGGGCATCGGTTTTGATTTGCTGATCTTTAGCCAGCGCATTGCTGACGCGTAACTCCAGCGTGCCATCATCAACCTGCGTGCCCACAGAGCGGGGATCGGTGGCGGTTTTGGTCGCGACAGCGGCACTACCGGCCACCACCGCGACGCAGCCTTGCAGCAGCATGGCGGTTAAAACAATGGCTACAGCGTTCAATGCTTTCATGGGTGCTCCTTCCGTCATTCCTGGTGGGGAAACAAGGTGTTATCAATCAGATCGCACAAACAGTTGAGTGTTAACATATGCATCTCCTGAATGCGAGCACTGCGATGTGAAGGAATACGAATTTCCACATCCTGCGGTCCCAGCAATCCGGCTAATTCTCCCCCATCATAACCGGTAAGCGCAACGATCGTCATATCGCGCGTGACGGCGGCCTCGACAGCCTTGACGATGTCACGCGTATTGCCGCGGGTCGAGATGGCGAGCAGCACATCACCGTTTTGCCCGAGGGCGCGCACCTGCTTGGCATAAATCTCATCATGCAGGCGGTCATTACTGATCGCAGTCAGCATGACGTTATCCGCACTTAAAGCCAGCGCAGGCAGGCTGGGGCGTTCGGTTTCAAAACGATTGATCATGCTGGCGGCAAAATGCTGTGCGTTGGCGGATGATGCGCCGTTACCGCAACTCAGTATCTTGTTACCGTTGAGAAGGGACTGCACCATGGTCATTGCTGCACGTGAGATGGCATCAGGTAATGCCTCAGCCGCAGCGATTTGAGTTTGGATACTTTCAGTAAAACACGCTTTAATTCTTTCCTGCACACGACCACCTGGTTCTAAACGTCTGCATTAAAGGCATTGGGCAACCATTCGAGCGCCGGGCCTGTAATGGCGATGATGTCGAAACGGCAATTCACTGTTTCAAAACTGCCGCCGCGTTGCGCCAGCCAGAGAGAGGCAACACGCAGCAGCTTGTGTTGTTTCTGTCGGGTAATGCTGGCCAGACTGCCGCCAAATCGTGCGTTACGGCGGTAACGCACTTCGACAAACACCCAGCATTGGTTGTCTCGCATTATCAGGTCAAGTTCACCTGCGCGATAGTACACATTGCTGGCGACCCATGTTAACCCCGCCCGCTCAAGATAGCGGCGGGCGCGTTGTTCATATTCGGCACCTGTACGGCGGCGGTTTAGCTGGCCGGTACGATATTGCCCTGACGATACTGGTTCCATGTCAACTTCCTGTTGATCACGCAATCAGGCGTCGCGCTGAGCTTGCCGGTATTGCCATCAAGAGAGAAGCCAGGCACCTGACGCATCTGATTGAAGTGGTTAGCCAGCGTCCAGGCATCCATCCCCATGGCATACAGGCGCACCAGTGAATAATCGTTGTTAAACGACCGGGCGGCCTGCTGCATCAGGCCTGGATTGGCGCCGGACAGCAGAGGGATATCGCTGTACTGCAGGCCTTCCATTTCCAGACGGAAATCCGGGCCTGCGCCAGCCTGAGCACTACGGGAACTGGCGTAGAGCGCGACATTACTGCGGCTGCCGGTGCGCATGCTGATCATCGGTTTAATCAGCTGCAGTTCATCCTGCGTCGACACGATATAGGCCGCATCTACCGCACCCGATTCGCTGGCTGCCGGTGCGCTGGTTTGGGGGGCCGGTATAGTCAGCCCTGCAACGGACACGTTCTGCGGTTGGGACGCAGAAGGGATAACCACCGGCGTCCCGCTCATGCTAATTCCTGCACCGCTGTTGATGCCCTGCTTAAGCTCTGAAACCGAACCGAAACGCTGCTGGAGCACGGTGCCACCGCCCAGTGACTGCCACTCTTTCGCAAAGGCCGTTGCGACGCGATCGCCCAGGCCATTACGCGGGAGCAACAGCAGTGGCTGGCGCTTACCCTGATCCCAGATATGGTGAGCCGCATCGCGCGCTTCATCTTCTGGCGACAGCGCAAAGTAGCACATATTGGGATGGTTCTGGATGTGTTCCGGCTCATTCAGGGCCAGAACGTTCAACGGTGTCTGGCTGTTGGCGACGGTTTCGACGTTGTTTTTCAACAGCGGGCCGACGACCAGTGTCGCGCCATCCTGTTGCGCCTGCTGCATCACCTGGGCGATGGGCTGGCTGCTGGTGTCATAGACTTTAACCTGCGCATTACTGGCCGGTTGCGCCGACGGCTGTTGCTGCTGTTGAGGCTGCTGAGCGGTCGTGGCAGGTTGCTGCGCCGTGCCCGTCTGCGTTGTTGCCGCAGGGGTGGCTGAGGGGCTGACAACCGCGTTGGCATCAGCAGGCTGCTGCTGATTCATCGCGATGGGATCCTGTGCGCTGCCCGGCGTTGCCTGAGGTGCCGCCGGGATAACACCGTTCTTCGCGTCGTTGAAGCCTTTCTGGATGGCGCTGGCAAACATCTGAGCCTGACCGTTGAGTGGCAGCAGCAGCGCGATGGTGCTGGTGGACGCTTTGGTGAAGTTCTGCACCTGGCTCAGCTGCGTCGGCAAGGTTTTGGACGCGGGATTGTCGGGATAGCGCGTCTGCCAGTCTTTAATGGCCGACTTAAGCATGTTGGCATCCTGCGCATTGGCGTGCCAGGCGGTCAGCAGATCCAGCCAGCCCTGCAGAATGTTTTCATCGGCATTGATGACCAGCGCGTTCATGTCTTGCTGTGACAGTTGCGTCAGTGCCTGCCAGGTTGCATCAATGTTCTTCTGACGTGCGTCACCCTTCAGCAACGGTTCCTGGGCAATGTAGGCACGGAGCAGGGCCAGAGAGGTTTTCCCCTGTGCGCTGGCGATCTGCAAATCGTAGTAGCGCGCCAGTTGATCCTGAGACAGTTCACTGGTTTTCACCTGGCTCAACAGTTGCTGCGCGTCAGCCACTTTTTGCTGTCCAATCAGCGACTGGGCTTTCAGCAAGCGTAATTCCTGCTGCTGTGTTGAGGACAGTTGATTAGGCAGTTCGCCAATCGCCTGGTCGGCCTGAGGATATTTTCCCTCTTTTAACAAGGCGCGGATTGCGAGTAATTGCCAGTCGGTCTTGCTATCATCGCTGCTTTGCTGCACCTGTTGCAGATAGTAAGCAGAATTATTGGTGGCTGGCCCCTGAATGTCTACGGACTGGCTTTTGGGACCCTGGCCACTACACGCGGCTAAAATCAGACCAGCAAGAAGGACAGGCACAAAGCGTCCTGCTTTATGACGAACGATTTTTGAAGGAAGCATACTGTATCCAGTGATGTTTTTTTCAAGATGCTCAATATTAAATCGGCAATTCGGATGAAACAATGAAACAACTCGATCGGGCAGACATTTCCGCCAGCACGCTTTACATCGTGCCAACCCCAATAGGTAATTTGGCTGACATTACCCAGCGGGCGCTAGCGGTACTTTCCAGCGTCGATCTGGTCGCAGCGGAAGATACACGTCATACCGGACTGTTGCTACAACATTTCGCCATCAATGCGCGACTCTTCGCACTTCATGACCACAACGAACAGCAGAAAGCAGACATCCTGCTCGCCAGGCTGCAACAGGGAGAAAGCATAGCTCTGGTTTCTGATGCTGGCACGCCGTTGATCAACGATCCCGGTTACCACCTGGTTCGCCGCTGCCGGGAGGCCGGTATTCGCATCGTTCCTTTACCGGGTGCCTGTGCAGCGATTACAGCATTAAGCGCAGCGGGATTGCCGTCTGATCGTTTCTGTTACGAAGGGTTTCTGCCAGCCAAAACCAAGGCACGCTGTGATGCGCTGCGGGCCCTTGCCGACGAGCCACGCACCTTAATTTTTTATGAGTCGACCCACCGTCTGTTAGACAGCCTGCAGGACATGGTGACCGAGCTGGGTGCCGATCGTTATGTCGTGCTGGCGCGCGAGCTGACTAAAACCTGGGAAAATCTCAATGGTGCGCCCGTGGCGGAACTGCTGGCCTGGGTCAAAGAGGATGAAAATCGCCGCAAAGGTGAGATGGTGCTGATTGTGGAAGGCCACCAGCCTGATGAAGAGGCTTTGCCAGCGGAGGCCTTGCGCACACTGGCCCTGTTACAGCAGGAATTGCCTCTAAAGAAAGCGGCCGCCCTGACAGCGGAGATCCATGGGGTGAAAAAGAACGCCCTCTATAAATATGCGCTGGATCAGCAGGCGTAAGCATCCTGTTTTGCCTGCGTGACAGCGCCGGCTAAACGCTCTATAATGCGCGCCGAAGCTGACCAGACAGTCGCCGCTTTGTCGTCGTCCCTCTCTGAGGGAGACGGGCAAAGGGGAGGAAAGTCCGGGCTCCATAGGGCAGGGTGCCAGGTAACGCCTGGGGGGGCAACCCACGACCAGTGCAACAGAGAGCAAACCGCCGATGGCCCAGCAATGGGATCAGGTAAGGGTGAAAGGGTGCGGTAAGAGCGCACCGCGCGGCTGGTAACAGTCCGTGGCACGGTAAACTCCACCCGGAGCAAGGCCAAATAGGGGTTCACATGGTACGGCCCGTACTGAACCCGGGTAGGCTGCTTGAGCCAGTAAGCGATTACTGGCCTAGATGAATGACTGTCCACGACAGAACCCGGCTTATCGGTCAGTTTCGACTTATTCATGCAAACCCCGCGCAAGCGGGGTTTTTGCTTTATGGCGCAGCTATGCAGGCTTTGCTGTCTCCATCAGGCACAGGGGAAAGACGCGCACGACGTTGCCACGGGAGCCACTGTTACCAGGCGCGAGTCATACAGGATGGTTTCACGATGCCGTGGTAAAAAAATGCGGCAGGGCGGTTCTGTGCGGGCGTCCGGGCTATACCCTTTGATCGGGGAAATAAGCGGTCGGTTGCAAGAGGGCGTGTTTCTCAGGCAAATCCCATGCAATTTCTCGCCAATGCCCTATACGCTCATCCGATGTGTTACATGATGGCTTGCCATCTGTTTGGGAGGCAACGGTTTCTCTCGTCTATAGTTGAAGGCAGCTCGCCAGACGTCACTGATTTTACGTTTTGCCCCATTGGGCACGCATTCATTGAATGAAGATTAAAAAAACAGGTGGATCATGGTTACAAGAAGGGATTTATTAACGTATTCCGGGGCGTTTGCTGCCTTATCTGCTTTAGGCATTTCTCCCGGCGCGATGGCAGCAGGTGTGCTCAAACTGGGTAACAGCGAAACATTTAATTTTCAGACATTGATTGCCCGGGCTAAAGCGCTGGCAGCCAAACCTTACGAAAACCCCACCGAATTCGATCCGTCATTGTTGTCCAACATCACCTATGACGCCTACATGAAGACCGTGTACAAACCGGAATATGCCCTGTTCAAAAATGCCGGGCGGTTTCCTGTCACCTTTTTCATGGTTAACGGCCTGCACCGCATGCCGGTGAAAATGCACGTAGTGGAAAATAACGCTGCGCGCGAAATCATTCAAAATATTGATTACTTCACCACGACGGATAAAAGCGTCAGGTTGCCGGCGCTGGAAGGAAACGTATTTTCGGGTTTCAGAGTGCTGGCAAGCCAGGACGCGTTAAAAACCAATCCCCAAAATGACTGGATTTCCTTTATGGGGGCGTCCTATTTCCGCGCTATTGGTGAATTAGGGCAGTTTGGTTTGTCCGCTCGCGGTATTGCCCTGAATACCGTCCAGCCCGGTGTGGATGAAGAGTTTCCTGATTTCACGGATTTCTGGTTCGAAGCGCCGAAAGATGACAGCAAAAACCTCACGGTCTATGCCCTGCTCAACGGGCCGAGCATAACGGGTGCCTACAAGTTTATCCTGCATCGTGGCAAAGGCGTGGTGCAGGACGTGGAATGCACGCTTTTCCTGCGTAAGGATATTCAGCGTTTCGGCATCGCGCCTCTGACGTCCATGTACTGGTTCTCAAAAACGGTCAAGGGGGCTGCGACAGACTGGCGTCCCGAAGTGCATGACTCCGATGGTCTGGCAATGTGGACCGGCAGCGGTGAACATCTCTGGCGACCGCTGAACAATCCGTTGCGTGTGGTCACCTCAAGCTTCCACGACGAGAATCCGCGAGGCTTTGGATTACTGCAGAAAGACAGGAATTTCGACAGCTACCTGGATGCTGCGCACTACGAGCGTCGCCCGGACCTGTGGGTCGAACCGCTAGGGAAATGGGGCAAAGGATCGGTACAACTGGTGGAAATACCGACCAATGACGAAATCTACGACAATATCGTCGCCATGTGGGTGCCGGATGCGCCAGCCAAAGCGGGTGATGAACATTATTTCCATTACCGGCTGCACTGGCTGTCCGATGAACCTTATCCCTCAACGTTGGCGCGCTGTGGTGCGACCCGACTGGGACGCGGCGGCGTGCCGGGATCTGACCGTCCGCATGACAGTCGTAAATTCACCGTTGAATTCCACGGTGGCAACCTGAATCACCTGCCGTCAGGCGTTGCGCCGGAAGCCGTGCTGTCGGCCTCGCGCGGGACGTTTGAGAACGTGCTGGTCTCTAAGCTGCCTGATGGCTCCGGCAACTGGCTGGCGCAGTTTGATTTGGTGGCGGGGGACGGTGACCCGGTGGAGCTGAAGCTTTATCTGAAAGCGCAGGAAAACGTGGTATCTGAAACCTGGTGTTATCAGTACCATCCGTTTAACTCCCCCGCGAAGCCCTGGCCGGTCGCCTGCGACAAGAAGTAATATCCTCATCACGCCCACTCACCCAGTGGGCGTTTTTTTCGCGCACTCATTCCCTGTTTTTATCCCTGCTGGCAAGAAAATGCCCAGTATTGCCGGGCAGGGTGCCATCGGTCTGGCGATGCCTGACGAACTTTTCGGTGTCGGTTTCGCCATGGACGGAGGGCCGGTAGGGTGGCTGCCCTGAGATCAAGGAATCCAGCGTTTACCGTCAACGGTGCGCAATCTGTTGATCCTGACGGTATGGCAGCCTCCATTTTTGCTGGTACCATGACGCCCCATTGTTGTACTCGGGTACCCTTGCGGATGGCCGCGATGTCGCCTGTTCGGGTGAACTCACCTTCGCGGTTATGAACGAACAGGTCGATCAGAAGGGGTGACTAAGTGAAGGCGACATTCGTAAGTGTTTGATTGAAAAGACTCAGCGAAACCAGATGGTTACGGAAAGCGTCAGTGCGTTAGCCTGCGCTGCGTCGCTCAGCGGCAACGTGGACCATGACATTCAGGGGCGGAAAACCGTTTACACGCTCTCTGGCGGCAATATTGATTTGTCCCGGGTTTCGGGTCTCGCTGACGCATAAAGGATAAGTTATGAGTAATTCTGAAAATATTCTCAACCGGGAAAAAGCGTCGATCTGGCGTCAGTCCGATACCACATGGACACTGGGACTTTTTGGTACCGCCATTGGAGCCGGGGTCCTTTTCTTTCCTATCAGAGCGGGCTATGGCGGCCTGATCCCCATTCTGATTATGTTAGTGCTGGCGTATCCGATTGCCTTTTTCTGCCACAGGGCACTGGCGCGCCTGTGCCTGTCCGGCAGTAACGTATCGGGTAATATTACCGATACCGTAGAAGAACATTTCGGTAAAACCGGCGGCGTGGTCATCACCTTCCTCTACTTTTTTGCCATTTGCCCGCTGTTATGGATTTATGGCGTCACCATCACCAACACGTTTATGGCGTTCTGGCAATATCAGCTACTGTTGCCCGCACTTAATCGTGGCGTCGTCGCGCTGTGTCTGCTGCTGCTGATGGCGTTTGTGATTGGGTTTGGTAAAGATTTGATGGTCAAAGTGATGAGCTGGCTGGTGTTTCCGTTTATTGCCAGTCTGGTGCTGATTTCACTGTCGCTCATCCCGTACTGGAATCGCGCCGTTATCGATCAGGTTCACCTGAACGATCTGGCCTTTACCGGGCATGATGGCATTCTCGTCACGGTATGGCTTGGCATTTCTATCATGGTGTTCTCGTTTAACTTCTCGCCCATTGTGTCTTCTTTCGTGGTGTCGAAACGGGAGGAGTACGAGCCGGAAATGGGCCGGACCTACACAGAAAACAAGTGCAGTCAGATTATCTCCCGCGCCAGCATCCTGATGGTGGCAGTGGTCATGTTCTTTGCCTTTAGCTGTCTGTTTACCTTGTCGCCGCAGGACATGGCGGATGCCAGGGCACAAAATATTCCTGTGCTGTCTTATCTGGCGAATCACTTCTCCAGTATGGCGGGTGAAAAGTCTACCTTTTCCACGGTGCTGGAATACAGCGCGTCGGTCATCGCCCTGGTCGCGATTTTTAAATCCTTCTTTGGACACTATCTGGGCACGCTGGAAGGGCTGAATGGGTTAATCATCAAGTTCCGCTACCACGGTGATAAAGACGCCGTGTCCCATCGTAAGCTGAACACCGTAAGTATGGTCTTTATTATGGGGTCCACCTGGCTGGTGGCGTATCTCAATCCCAATATTCTTGACCTGATCGAGGCGATGGGTGCGCCCATTATCGCCTCGCTGCTGTGCCTGTTACCGATGTTTGCTATCCGCAGGGTTCCGGCGCTGGCGAAATATAAAGGCCGTGCTGACAACGTTTTCGTGAGCGCGATTGGCGTGCTGACGATTTTGAATATTGCGTACAAGTTTTTCTGACGGGCCGCGCAGCCGTTTTGACCTGACATGTCCCCCATGTCAGGTCTGCGTCATCCTGTTAACCGCGACCGTGAGGTTCATCCCAGTTGAACGCCGGGCCGACAGAGATTACGCCGTGCGGGTTGATGGTTTTATGGCTGCAGTAGTAGTGATGGCGAATATGGGCCAGATTCACGGTCTCAGCAATGCCAGGCATCTGGTAAATATCCCGCAGGAAACCGCTCAGATTCAGGTAGTCACTGATACGGTGACGGTCACATTTAAAGTGGGTGACGTAGACCGGATCGAAGCGCACCAGCGTAGTCCATAAACGTAAATCCGCCTCGGTCAACGTGTCGCCGGTCAGATAACGGTGCTGGCCCAGGATCTGTTCCAGACGGGACAGCGACTGAAAGAGTGCCGTAACCGCTTCATCATAAGCCGCCTGTGACGTGGCAAACCCCGCCTTATACACGCCATTATTGACCGTGTCGTAAATCCAGCCGTTGAGGTCATCAATCTTGTCGCGCAGTGCCGGCGGATAATAGTCGCCCGCACGTGCGCCCACGCCGTCGAAGGCGCTGTTAAACATGCGAATGATATCGGCAGATTCATTACTGACGATGGTATTCTGCTGCTTATCCCATAACACGGGCACGGTCACCCGACCGGTGTAGTCCTTATCCGCGTGCAGATAGAGCTGATAAAGAAATTCATTTTGATGCAGCTTGTCACCGGTTGCCGCCGGGAAGCTGTCATCGAAGGTCCAGCCATTTTCCAGCATCAGCGGATGCACGACTGACACATCGATCATGTTCTCCAGCCCTTTTAACTGACGCATCAGCAAGGTACGGTGTGCCCAGGGACAGGCAAGCGATACATAAAGATGATAGCGATCGCGCTCTGCCGCAAACCCGGCGTTGCCACTCGGGCCGGCGCTGCCATCCGGCGTGACCCAACTGCGCCATGCGGATTCCGAGCGCTTAAAACGCCCGCCGGTTGATTTTGTGTCATACCAGGTGTCATGCCAGACACCATCAATTAACTGGCCCATCTTGTCTCCACTCTCTGTCGTGCAATGAAATGTTCTCGTCTGATTAACCATAGGTGGTGATGCGCGACTGCGACAGCGTTGTGCGCGCATGGCGTCAGACATTTTGTGCCATCGTCTTAACGGCCTCTCACTGAGAGAAGGGTTGATGACGTAAACCGGTAACGATTCCTTTATGATGTCGGACATTCTGCCTGCCCCAGGCATCTCATTCCACCAGCCTGTCCGTGCGGAGAGGCGGAGAAAAAGGAAAGTGCAATGAAAGCCGTCGTCTTTGGATACCATGAAATGGCCTGTACCGGATTACAGGCGCTGCTGGATGCCGGATTCAGTATCAGTGCGTTGTTTACCCATGCCGATCCCGGCAACGCCACACCATTTTATGGTTCCGTTGCTGAGCTGGCGCGTCGTCACGCTATTCCGGTATTCATCACCGAGGAGGTGAATACCGCCGAGTGGCAGGCCCGTATTGCCAGTTTCGACGCGGACTACCTGTTCTGCTTCTCCTACCGTCAGGTCCTGAGCGAGGCCATCCTGTCTTCGGTAACAAAAGGCGCCTATAACGTTCATGCCGCGCTGCTGCCAGCCTACCGTGGCCGCGCCCATCTCAACTGGGTCATTATCAAGGGCGAAACCCGTACAGGTGTTACGCTGCACCGCATGATTAAACGGCCAGATGCCGGTCCCATACTGGCGCAGCAGGCGGTGGATATTCTGCCGGAAGATAATGCTCTGGCCTTGCATACGCGCTTAGTGGCAACGACGGGCAAGATGTTGCCGGGCTGGCTTAAGGCGCTGGTGGCGGGCGAGCTGACAGAAACACCGCAGGATGAACGGGCCGCCAGCTGCTGGGGCAGCCGCAAACCCGAGGACGGCGAGATACACTGGCAGGACAGTGCCGTCAATATCCACAATCTGGTTCGGGCGCTGGACTTTCCCTGGCCGGGGGCGTTCAGCTTTACCCGCACGCAAAGGTTTACCGTCTGGCAAACCCGGGTGATGAACGGCGATAACAGCGGGCGTGTGGGTGAGGTTGTATCACTATCGCCCCTGATCATTCGCTGTGGACAAGGGCAACTCGAAATCCTGCAAGGGCAGGGCCCGGACGGTGAATCTGTTTCAGGCCGGGTTCTGGCCAGTCAGCTTGGGCTGGTGGTGGGCCAGCCCGTGAAGGCCTGATGGGGCTCGTGGACGGCCTTATGCGGCTAGCCCAGTACCTGACCCGTAAGGTAGCCGACGGTCGCCGAAAAGCTCATTGCCAGCAGGCTCCAGAAGCAGATGCGCATGATACTTTTGCGTACGGGCGCATCGCCCGCTTTAGCTGCCAGGGCACCCAGTAGTGCCAGCGCCAGCAGGGCCGACAATGCAATCGCGGGCAGGGCGAAGGGCCCGGTAATGAGCAGGGCGACAGCAAAAGGCAGCACGCTGCCGGAGGCAAAGCTGATAGCGGAAAACAGCGCGGCCTGAAGAGGTTTCGCGCTGCTGAAGTCGGTAATGCCCAGCTCGTCCCGGGCATGTGCGGCCAGGGCATCATGGGCCATCAGTTGCTCTGCTACCTGATGAGCCAGGTCAGCAGACAGCCCGCGCGCCTGGTAAATCGCCGTCAGTTCAACGGTTTCCGCCGCAAAGTCAGCCTCCAGCTCGGCTTTTTCTTGCTGCAGAGAGGCCTGTTCGCTATCTGACTGTGAAGACACGGAGACATATTCTCCCGTGGCCATCGACATCGCGCCGCCGACGATTCCCGCCAGCCCGGCGAGCAACACCGTGTGGGGGGCACTACTGGCTGACACCACGCCTGCCAGCAGGCTCGCGGTTGAGACAATCCCGTCATTAGCCCCCAGAACGGCCGCGCGCAGCCAGCCTGCGTGTTCTATTTTATGCGTTTCACTGTGTTGCATTCGTTATCCCTGTGATCAGCGACCCGACGGGTACGCTTATTTTCATCGTGCGAAAGCAGAATATGCAGCACGCCCATTGCACCGTGGCTGTAGAAATAGATTTCGACAAACGTGGTCAGGAACCTGTGCCAGTGCAGCACTGCATGCGTCAGACCCGGCGACGCGAACGATGTGCTGTTAAGTAAAAACCATAGCGCGCCTGAGCAGGCCACCACAAGCAACGCGCTAACGCCCAGCCCCTGTACGGTGGCAGCGATGCCGCCACTGTGCGCGTCGGGTAATTTCATGCGCGCCAGACAGGCGAGATCGTCCCGAATACCGCGGAAATCCAGCGTCAGCCACGAAAAGTACCAGTGTAAGCCGCGCTGCATGCGCATCCAGATCAGCATAGCGAATCCGGCGACAATCAGTAACAGGCCAGACAGGATATGAAACCAGGTGATCACCGTTTCCAGACTGTGCCCGCCCAGCGCTTCACGTTCGGTGAAACCGGAATTGATGATCTGGGAAAGGATGAGGACGGCAACGAAGAGATGGAGCCGTCGAAAAAAAGGCGCATCGTGATGAGGGAGCCACTGCCTGTAAGACATGTTCATAGTAATCCTGAAATGAAAAGAACAGGACACTATATTTTCATGCGTAGATTAGGCTTACCTTAAGCGTTTCTCCGCGGTACCGGAGAAGCGGCGAGACGGCAGGCAGCAAAAAAGCAAAACGCACCGGAAAAAGCAGCCGGTGCGTTCAGCTAAAGCGGGATTGCTGGCGGTGAATTAGCGCGCCAGAACACCCTGTGGCTTTTTACTGATCAGGCGATCGATGCTGTACGCGCCCGGTCCAACCAGACCCAACACCAGGAAACCGCCAGCGATAGACAGGTTTTTCATAAACATCAGCTGGTTCACGCCTTCGGCAAAGTTACTGTGAAACAGGAAGGCGGTCAGAATCGTGAAGCCCGCGGTGAACAGCGCGGTGAAACGGGTCAGGAAGCCAAACATGATCGCCAGACCGCCGCCAAACTCCAGCAGGATAACCAGTGGCAACATGAAGCCGGGGACGCCCATCGCTTCCATGTAGTGCTGTGTACCTGCATAACCGGTAATTTTGCCCCAGCCTGCGGTGATAAACAGAATGGTCATCAGGATACGGGCGGCCAACAAACCACTGTCTTCGAATTTTTTCATCATCTACTCCAACGCTATAAGTTTGCAAGGCAGGAATGCCCGCAGTGAATATTCCCGTTGGCCGCCTGATAGCAAACCGCTGGGCTGATAGCTGGAGATGATAGTCGCGAGGCGTGACAGTTGTAAGCGATATAAACTGTCGATGTTATTCAGTAAATCTGACAAAAGAAAAAGCCAGTCACAATGGACTGGCCTGGTGATGTCAGCGCGGGGGGAAGGTTGACTTAACCATGCGCCAGGTGCTCCACAGGCCAAAGCCGCGCTTGGCCCAGCGTAACAGGCGGTTGGGACTGCGGATGGAGTAAATCGCTAACGCGCTGCTGCCAATGGCCAGATAGCGTTTAAGGCTCAAAAAGGTAAACCAGCCACGGTCGTAAGGTGCCGTGATTTCGAGCCAGCCACGCCGCGCCGCGCTGAGATCAAGGCGCTGTTGCTGAACCTGTTTAAGCAACTCTTCTATACGCGCTTCACGTTCGCGGCGGCTCATTAGCGGTTATCCTCAAGCAAATCACGATCGTTGGCCAGCTCTTTACGCGTATGACGCAGCAGCGTCGACTGGCGTGATTTACGCAGTGTCCAGAGCCCAAAAATCAACGCCAGCAGGAACAGTACGCCGGTGGTGATGGCTATCGCCATAAGACGGTACTGCGCATCGACTGCCCAGATAATCAGCACCATCAGGCTCATCAGGCCAAAAGCAGTAAAAAGCATCGTCAGGCCAAGCATCAACAACATCTGTATCAGATTGGCCTTTTCTTCTTCCAGCTCTGCCACTGCCAGACGAACGCGTGTTTCGACCATACTGACCAGCGTCGTAACGATACGCTGACCAATCGTGATCACCCCTTTAGCTGGTCCGTGGTTCTGCTGTGAATCGGTCATGGTTAACGACGCGAGATCAGCATACCGATAGCGACACCGATCGCCGCGCCAATACCGACACCATGCCACGGGTTATCACGTACATAACCGTCTGCTTTTTGTGCCGCTTCGCGCGTAGTGGCTGCCAGGCGCTCGCCGGATTCACCTAAACGCTCGCGGGAGCTGTCCAGCGCCACGCGCGCTTTATGACGCAGTTTATCCAGTTCACTTTTCGATTTTTCTGTGCCGCTGCTCAGCACTTCTTCCAGCGTATCCGCCAGGTTTTTCAGCTCAGCACGCAAATGTTCCGATGATGTGTCTTTAGACATAAAATACTCCTTTAACATCAGTAGAGTGAATCCGATTAATAGGGCTCCGCCTGTAACTTCTTAAGCTCCTGGCGTGCTTCTTCCAGCTTATGTTCGCGTTTTGCTATCTTGTCCTTATCATGACCTTCATCGCGCTCTTCCTTGAGTTCGCGTTCACGCTCAGCCACTTTCTGTTTCTGCGCGTTGATTTTTTCCAGATGTGAAGCTTTCAGCTTTTTGTCCGTGCAGCCCGCGCGCACCTCAGTAAGGGCGCGCTCAAGGCCGTTTACCCGGCGCTGATTGTTATGCTTCTTCGCCATCTCAATTTCGTGCTGTATGTCCTGTTCTTTTTGCTGGCACAGCGATTCCGCCGCCATCAATGAACCTGAAAGCGAAAACAACACGATGCCCAGCAGTAATTTATTTTTCATTAGGCGTAGTACCTTCCATTGTTGCCTGATTTACATCAACGCGGCGCAACCGCTTCACGGTGTGCGTTGAAACCCGCCTTAGTTTAAGCATAGACATCAGGTGGAAAAAGTCCAAAGATCACCGATATACGGGGAAACGTTCAGCGCGCAGTCGATAAACGCTGAACGTATAAAGAAACGCGCATCAGGCGAGAGAGAGGTGAGGCGATTGATCGTGTTGCGCGACGATAAAGCCCTCAGGCAGCAAGCGACGCAACACTTTTTGCGCGGCCAGGCTCTGCTCTTCATTGTCGAAATGAATAACCAGCGCATCACCTGCGGGTGTGATGCTTTTGATGCGAATACCTTGCGCGCTCAACTGTTGGTATAAATAAAAGCCGTCCGGCATCGGGGCTCCCGCGTGCGAAACACGAATCTGTACCACATTTTCGTGGCGCATCAGACCTGGCACCAGGCTTATCGCAATCAGCGCGAATGCACCGCCAATCAACCAAGGCCGCCAGTGTTTAGGTATGGCCTGTAATGTTTTCATAAGCCGGTCCCCCGCTGATTTGCACGGCGCTTGCGCCAGAGAACAACCAGCGAACCGATTAATCCCACCACCAGTAACACCAGCGGCAGCATCATCAGAAAGAACATCAGCTCATCTTCATAACGCCGAAAAATAGGGGTTTTACCCAGCGCGAAGCCCAGAACGGTCAGAATCACCACCCACAGGAAGCCACTCATCCAGTTAAAAAACTGGAAACGGGCATTACTTAAACCGGACAGACCGGCAATCGTGGGCAGTAAGGTGCGGACAAAGGCGATAAAACGGCCAACCAGTAAGGCGGATAATCCGTGGCGATGAAACAGATTATGGGCCCGCTGATGATAGCGGGCGGGAAGGTGCGATAACCAGTTTTGTACGGTGGGCGTATTGCCGAGCCATCGGCCCTGAATATAGCTGACCCAGCAGCCAAGGCTGGCACCTGTTGTTAAGACCAGGATCGTCAGCGGGAAGCTCATTGTCCCCTTGGCAATCAGCACGCCAACCAGAATCAGCAGACTGTCCCCGGGAAGGAAAGCGGCAGGCAGTAAACCGTTTTCCAGAAAAAGAATCATGAATAAAACGCCGTAAATCGCCCACACCAGTGTTGGATCAGAAAGCGTTTCATAATCCTGTTGCCATAAGGCATGCAGCAGCGCTTGCAAAATTTCCATCAATCATTCCCGAACATCATCGTTGAACATGTCCCACAGGGACTAAAGCGCAGACTGACAGTTAGTTATAAATTCTGGGGTGACCGTCTGAGCATGCATGTCTGGATCCTTCCAGAACTGATTGTTAAATCAGCGATTTGATAAGCCCTTAACGCAAAAGGTAAGAAAAGGGTGATAACTGTAACAAAAATCCAGCTTCGGAGACAGAACTACTCCTAAACGAACAGGAGTTTTACCCTCTCCATTACGATGTAAAAAGGAGTTTTACATGTTCTGACACTATTGCAGATTAACTGACTGTTTTTAGGTCAGATTAGCGCTGAATCGTATCGGCATCAGGTAAGACAACCGGATTTTCGCTGAACATGTAGCGGTCGACATTAAATTCAAAATCGTCGGCGGTGGCGTTAAATAACATCTGCTTAGTATTTTCGAGATGTTGCCACATTGCCAGCTTACTGGCGGCAGGATCTTTGCGGATGAGTGCTTTAAGAATCTGATCGTGATCGTCACACCAGCTGAGAATACTGCGCTGATCGATATGCTCGTGCAGTTTGAGCCAGTAGGGATTGTGTAACCGGTGCAGCCACATTTTTTCGACAATGGCCGCGAGGGCACTGTTCTGCGTGGACTGCGCAATACGAACATGGAAGTGCATATCCCATTCTGAGTCCCTGAAATGGTCCTCCTGACGGGCTTTCTCCTGAATCGCCATCAGGTCGACAATATCCTGACGCGTTACCTGCGTGGCGGCGAATTCGGCGACATTACTTTCAATCAGCTGACGCGCCTGAAGGAGTTCAAAGGGACCAAAGGTGGCGAACTCCAACTGACTGCTGGACTCAGCCACACGGGTTTGCTGCTGGCTGGCTATCACATGAATACCCGAGCCTTTGCGTACCTCAACATAGCCTTCTACTTCCAGCATGATGATGGCTTCGCGGACCACTGTGCGACTGACCTGCATTTCTTCGGCAATCAGACGCTCTGCGGGCAGCTTGTCTCCCACCTGATAAACGCCATTTTCAATGCGCCGTTTTAATTCGCTGGCCAGTTGTTGATAAAGTCGACGCGATTCGGTGAGGTCCATAGCACGATCCAAAGTAACAAGCAGATAAGTTGTTATACCACTTTGCTGTAACTGAAGAAAAGGGCTGGCGCAGGCCAGCCCGGGAGATTAGCTGCGAACGGGCGCAGCCTGAGAAGGCGAATGTGGCGTCTGCAGTTCCGACACCGGTTGATTTTTCAGGACGGTCCAGATGACGATGGCGCCCAGCAAATCAAACACGGCCAGCGCAGCGAACAGGGGACTGAAACCTAACGTATCTGCCAGCGCGCCAACCACCAGCGCAAACAGCGTGCTGGCTGTCCAGGCCGCCATACCGGTTAAACCATTGGCGGTGGCCACTTCATTACGGCCAAAAACGTCAGAAGAGAGCGTAATCAACGCGCCAGAGAGTGCCTGATGGGCAAAGCCGCCAACACATAACAACGCGATGGCAACGTACGGGCTGGTGAACAAACCAATGGTGCCCGGGCCTATCATCAATATCGCGCCCATTGTGACCACCATTTTGCGCGACACGATCAGGTTTACGCCAAACCAGCGTTGAAACAGCGGGGGCAGGTAGCCACCCAGAATACAGCCAAAGTCAGCAAACAGCATGGGCATCCAGGCAAATAGCGCGATCTCTTTCAGGTTGAAACCGTAAACCTTAAACATAAACAGCGGGATCCAGGCGTTAAAGGTGCCCCACGCAGGTTCGGCCAGGAAACGCGGCAGCGCAATGCCCCAGAACTGGCGGTTACGCAGGATCTGCAGTGCCGACATTTTGGTCGTGTTACCTGTCTGATGCTGCAATTCCTGACCTGAAATGATGTAGTTACGTTCTTCGTCGCTCAGCTTGTTTTGCTGCTTAGGATGCTTGTAGAACACCAGCCAGCACAGCGCCCAAATCATGCTCAGTACGCCTGCGATGATAAACGCCATTTGCCAGCTGTGCGCCACAATAGCCCACACGACCAGCGGAGGCGCGACCATGGCACCAATGGATGAGCCCACATTGAAGTAGCCCACTGCGACGGAGCGCTCTTTTGCCGGGAACCATTCGCTACTGGCTTTGAGCCCGGCGGGGATCATGGCTGCCTCGGCGGCACCGACAGCGCCACGCGCCAGGGCCAGTCCGCCCCAGCTGCCTGCCAGCGCGGTCGCGGCGCAGAATGTGGCCCACAGTACGGCAAAGACCGCATAACCGACTTTGGTGCCTAGCAGGTCGAGCACATAACCCGCAACGGGCTGCATCACGGTATAGCAGGCGGAGTACGCCGCCACAATGTACGAGTATTGCTGGGTGGTGATGTGCAGCTCGGTCTGTAAGGTTGGCGCTGCTACGGCAATAGTGTTACGCGTCAGATAACCCAGTACCGTCCCCAGCGTCACCAGGCCAATCATATACCAGCGTAATCCTTTGATCTTACGCATTCTGTACCTCTTCCAGTTGTGTATGCGGTCAAACCGCTGTTGTTATCTGGAGCGGGACATCTCGTGATACAGCTCTGCTCACGCCCGCCGGCCCTGCCTGAGCGACCGTTATCTGCCTTGCCTTATGTCAGAAGTTTGTTACCTTGCGGTAAAGCGAGAGACTAACTTGTTATACAACTTTAAAAGTTGAAAGCCATCACAAAAACCCGTAATCGCATGTGGGATACTGCAAACAGATGAGAACACAGCCAGTTAGCGCGCTGCCGGCGGCAAAAAGGTCGCTTTTCGGGGGAAAAATCTCGCTTAAATGTGACCTGAGTCGTAAAAAAAACGGCAGTCAGTGAAAATTGGTATGATAACTTTGAGCCATTCAGGGTGTATCCCATAAGGAAGCTTTTTATGTCGCGTTTCATGACCGAGGATTTTTTGCTGGACACAGAGTTCGCCCGTCGTCTTTACCACGACTACGCCAAAGACCAGCCTGTCTACGACTATCACTGCCATTTACCGCCGCAACAGATCGCTGAAAACTACCGTTTTGCCAATCTCTACGATATCTGGCTGAAAGGGGATCACTATAAATGGCGCGCGATGCGGGCAAACGGCGTGGCTGAGGCGCTGTGCACCGGTGATGCCAGCGATCGCGAGAAATTTAATGCCTGGGCACGGACCGTACCGCACACCATCGGCAACCCGCTTTACCATTGGACGCACCTGGAGCTGCGTCGCCCGTTCGGGATTACCGGCGTCCTGTTGTCAGAAAAAACGGCGGATGAGATCTGGCAGCGCTGTAACGATCTGCTGGCTCAGGACGCTTTCACCGCGCGCGGTATCATGCAGCAGATGAATGTGAAAATGGTCGGCACCACCGACGATCCGCTGGACGATCTGGTGCACCATCGTGCGATCGCCGAAGACGGCAGTTTCAACGTTAAGGTGCTGCCAAGCTGGCGTCCGGATAAAGCGTTCAACATCGAAGCGGACACCTTCCTGCCGTGGATTGAAAAGCTGGAAAGCCTTACCGATGTCAGCGTGCAACGCTTCGATGATTTGCGTCAGGCGCTCAGTAAACGGCTGGACCACTTTGCCGCACACGGCTGTAAGATTTCCGATCATGCGCTGGATGTCGTGTGTTATGCCGAGGCCGATGAAACGACGCTGGACAGGATTCTGGCGCACCGTCGCAGTGGTGCCAAACCCGATGCGCAGGCGATTGCCCAGTTCAAAACGGCGGTGCTGGTCTGGCTGGGCGGCGAGTACGCCCGTCGCGGATGGGTGCAGCAATACCACATTGGTGCGTTACGCAATACCAATCAGCGCCAGTTCCAGCTGTTAGGCGCGGACGTCGGTTTTGACTCCATTAACGATCAGCCTGTGGCAGAACCGCTGGCTCGTTTGCTGGGTGCGCAAAACCTCAATAATGCGCTGCCTAAAACGGTCCTTTATTGCCTGAATCCGCGTGACAACGAAGTGCTGGCAACTATGGCCGGCAACTTCCAGGGAGAAGGCCAGGCCGGGAAAATGCAGTTTGGCTCCGCCTGGTGGTTTAACGATCAACTGGATGGCATGCAACGTCAGATGACGCAGCTGGCCCAAATCGGTCTGCTGAGCCGTTTCGTGGGCATGTTAACCGACAGCCGAAGCTTCCTCTCGTATACCCGCCACGAGTATTTCCGTCGTCTGCTGTGTCAGATGATTGGTCGTTGGGTGGATCACGGCGAAGCCCCGGCCGATGAAGCCTTGTTAGGACAGATGGTGCAAAACATCTGCTTTAACAATGCGCGCGACTATTTTGGCATTGAGCTGGGAGCCTGATGATGACGCGGCTGAACCGCCACGACTTTCCCGGCGCGGTCTACCACGATCGCGTGATTCAGTTTGGTGAAGGCAATTTTCTGCGTGCTTTTATCGACTGGCAACTGGACTGGCTCAATGAGCATCAGGGAACGGATGCCGGTGTGGTGGTGGTCAGGCCGCGCAATCGCGAAGTCAGCGACACGTTGAATCAGCAGGACGGCCTTTATACGACCCTGGTTCGTGGCCTGAACGCGCAGGGTGAGTCGGTGAGCGAAAGCCGCCTGATCCGCAGTGTGAACCGTGAAATCCAGCCTTACACGCAGTTCGATGCGTTTATGGCGCTGGCGCGCCAGCCCGACATGCGCTTTGTTTTCTCGAATACCACCGAAGCGGGCATCGCGTTTAGCGAAACGGATCGGCTGACCGATTCGCCCGCCGCCAGCTTTCCCGGCAAACTGACGCAGCTGCTTTGGGCGCGTTATCAGCACGTTGCCGGTGACGAAAGCAAAGGCTGGCTTATCGTGCCGTGCGAGTTGGTCGATCATAATGGCGATATGCTGCGCGCGCTGGTACTGCGCTATGCCGAACAATGGCAGTTACCGGACGCCTTTACACGCTGGGTAACGACAAGCTGTGCGTTCTATAACACGCTGGTGGATCGCATCGTCACCGGGTTTCCAGCCGACAGCGCCGCGCTTGAGGCACAACTGGGTTATCAGGATCACTTCCTGGTAGCGGGTGAGGTCTATTATCAGTTCGTTCTGCAAGGCCCCGCCGCGCTGTTTGACGAACTCAGGCTGACGGCGCTGGCACCCAACGTGCGCCGGGTGGAGGATATCGCCCCGTATAAAGCCCAAAAAGTGGCCATTCTGAATGGCGCGCACACCGCAATGGTGCCGGTGGCGTTTCTGGCGGGCCTGGAGAGCGTGGGCGAGGCGATGGAGGATATACAGATCGCTGGGTATATTGACGATCTCCTGCGCAAAGAGATCATCCCAACGCTCGATCTGCCCGCTGATGAGCTTAACGCCTTCGCCGACGCGGTACTGCGCCGCTTTCGTAACCCCTTTATCCACCATGCGCTGCTGTCTATCGCTCTTAATGGCATGACCAAATTTCGCACACGTTTGCTGCAGCCATTACTGACTGCCCATCAGCAAACCGGCCAGTGGCCAACAAACCTGACGTTTGCGCTTGCCGCCCTGATCGCGTTTTACCGGGGCGAACAGGCAGACAAGCGCTGGACCTTGCAGGACGAGCCGTACTGGTTGCAGCGTTATGCAGAGAGCTGGGCTGCCGTCAGCGCACAACGTCTTTCTCCCGCGGCGTTGGTTCAGCAGGTTTTAGGTGAGGCATCGCACTGGGGACAGGATTTAACTCAGCTACCCGGCCTGACCGAAACGGTCAGCCACCATCTGCAACGCATTCTCGCGCATGGAATACGCGACGCGCTGAGCCACCGGAGATCATGATGCAAGACGCCATAAAAATTCATCCGCAGGACAATGTCGCCGTGGCGTTGCAGGATATCGACATCGGGACGTCAATTGCGCTGGCGGATCACCCCGTGACGTTACGACAGGCCGTGGAGCGGGGGCATAAGTTTGCCTTACGCTCGCTGGAGAAAGGCGAAACGGTCGTGAAATACGGGTTGCCCATCGCGCACGCCACGCAGGCTATCGCGGCCGGAGAACGGGTGCATTCGCACAATGCACGTACCAATCTTAGCGATCTCGACCAGTACGACTACCAGCCAGAGCCGCCAGCCTTAACGCCTCAACCTGGCGATCGCGACGTGCAGCTCTACCGCCGCGCCAACGGTGAGGCAGGCATTCGCAACGAGCTGTGGATCTTACCGACCGTCGGCTGTGTTAACGGAATTGCCCGGCAAATTCTGCAGCGTTTCCTGAAAGAAACCCAGGACGCGGCCGGAACCGACGGGGCGTTTCTTTTCAGCCACACATTTGGCTGTTCACAGTTGGGCCAGGACCATGAGAACACCCGCACCATGTTGCAAAACATGGTGCGTCATCCAAACGCGGGCGCGGTGCTGGTGATTGGCCTGGGCTGTGAAAATAATCAGGTCGATGCCTTTCGTGAGACATTAGGGGCGTTTGAAAGCGACCGCGTTGCGTTCATGGTCTGCCAGCAGCATGACGATGAAATAGAAGCCGGGCTGGAACGCCTGCACGCACTGTACGAAAAAATGCGTCACGATCGCCGTACACCGGGCAAACTCAGCGAGCTGAAATTTGGTCTGGAATGTGGCGGCTCTGATGGCTTCTCAGGCATTACCGCCAATCCGCTGCTGGGGCGTTTTTCTGATCAGATGATCGCCAACGGCGGCACCACGGTGCTGACCGAAGTCCCCGAAATGTTTGGTGCCGAGCGCATTCTGATGGGGCGCTGTCGCGACCGCGCGACCTTCGATAAAACCGTGGCAATGATCAACGATTTCAAACAGTACTTTATCGATCACCATCAACCTATTTATGAAAATCCGTCTCCGGGCAATAAAGCCGGCGGCATCACTACGCTGGAAGAGAAATCGCTCGGTTGCACACAAAAAGCGGGGCAAAGTCAGGTGGTGGACGTACTGAAGTACGGTGAACGCCTGACGGTACCCGGCCTTAATCTGTTAAGCGCACCGGGCAATGATGCAGTGGCGACCAGTGCCCTGGCGGGCGCAGGCTGTCATATGGTGCTGTTCAGCACCGGACGCGGAACCCCTTACGGCGGATTCGTACCGACCGTTAAGCTGGCCACCAATACGCCGCTGGCTGAAAAGAAACCGCACTGGATTGATTTTAATGCCGGAAGGCTGGTTGAGGGCATGAGCATGGAAGCGCTGCTGGCCGATTTCGTGGAAACGATTGTGGCCATTGCCAACGGGCAACGCACCCGTAACGAACAAAATGATTTTCGTGAGCTCGCGATTTTCAAGAGCGGTGTGACGCTGTAAATCACAAGGGCGGCACCCATGCCGCCCTTGTTCCGTGTTTTTCCTTGCCGTGCCGTTACGGCTTATTCAGCTTCTTTTTGTCATTCTGACGGTTAACCCAGGCGTTGATCAGCAGCGTCGACGCCAGAATCGTTCCGACGATGCCCAGCGATATCGCTACCGGAATGTGGTAGATATCGACAATCAACATTTTTATACCGATAAAGACCAGCACGACAGCCAGACCATATTTCAGCATTGAGAAACGTTCCGCCACGTTAGACAGCAGGAAGTACATGGCGCGCAGACCCAGAATCGCAAACAGGTTTGAGGTCAGAACGATAAAGGGATCGGTGGTGACGGCAAAGATGGCCGGAATGCTGTCGACGGCAAAAATGACATCGCTCAGTTCGACCATGATCAGTACCAAAAGCAGCGGCGTCGCAAACAGCACGCCGTTTTTCCGCGTAAAGAATTTTTCCCCGTCCAGCGTATCGGTCATGCGCAGATGTTTACGCAGCCAGCGCACAACCGGTTTGTCACCTACGGCTGCATCGTCCTCTTTCGCCATCGCCATTTTGATACCGGTAAACAGCAGGAAGGCACCGAATACATAGAGGATCCAGCTAAACTGCGTTACCAGCCAGCTACCCGCAAAAATCATGATGGTGCGCAAAACGATAGCGCCCAGTACACCGTAGATCAGGACGCGGCGTTGCAGGTTGGCCGGAACAGAGAAGTAGCTGAACAGCATCAGCCAGACAAAGACGTTGTCTACCGCCAGCGATTTTTCCAGCACGTAACCGGTCAGGAAAGCCAGCGTCTGACTGGTCGCCACGTCACGCCCGGCGGTACCGTCCAGATACCACCAGAACGCCGCACTGAACAGGAGCGAGACGGAGACCCAAATCAGCGACCAGACGGCAGCCTGTTTGAAGGACATGGTTTGCGAACCGCGACGGCCCTGCAGGAACAGGTCAATCGCCAGCATGATAAGTACTACAACCGCAAAACTGCCCCAGAGGAGTGGCGTACCTACAGTTTGCATAATCGTATCCTGTCTGAAATAAAAAAACGGCTGAGGTCAGAAGACGTCAGCCGCTTATTCTGTGTAAGCAAACCTCGCCTTCCGGCAAGGTCTCACTTACAACTCAGGAATGGATTCTGGGTTGCCTGATGACCGGATGCGTACGCAACGTAGTGACGATCAATCAGCTTACAAGTTACTCCCCTTTGCAAGCCGATAAATTACGTGGCTGGCCGTCAGGAATCAATCGTCTGCCCGTCATATTTTGAAATATTTACACTCAGGCACTGTCGGCCGGAAAGACCACGCCGGTCTGACGTCGGATCTCGGTCAGTAATTTTGCAACGCTACGGGAAATGTCCAGCGCCGGATGGCTGACATGGCGCTGTTCCACCAGTCGCACAAAGGTTTCTGCTTCATACAGCAGGGTATTGATGTGTTGAGGCTGGCTCCAATCCTGTTTCTCCCCGACACGCGGAATAAAGGTCACAGATGGACACTCAGAAATACGTGTCACCACCAGCGATCCCGCTTCCCCCTGGATTTCACTGGCCAGTACCGAGTCGCTGACTTTTGAGTGCACTATCGTGACATCAAACTCACCATAATTCAGATTCACTGTGCCGTGGCCGTCCACGCCACTTTCCAGCAGGGTGGCCGAGGCAAGCAACTGCCGGGGCTCGCCCCACAGCGTGACGGCGACCGCCAGGCAATAGTAGCCAATATCCATGATGGACCCGTTGGACCAGCGAGGATCGAAGGTGTTGGGATGTTCGCCGTTCAGGTAACGCGGATAACGGGACGAATACTGACAATAGTTCAGCAGCGCTTTGCGCACTGTGCCAAGCGCAGGCAGCCCTTGTTGGAGTTGAATAAAGTTGGGTAAGCTGGCGGTCTTGAAGGCTTCGAACAGCACCACCTGATACTGGCGGGCGCAGGCGATCATGGCTTCGACCTCGTGCAGATTCGAGGCCAGCGGTTTCTCACAAATGACGTGCTTGCCCTGCGACATAAACAGCATGGCCTGCTGACAATGCAGGGCATTGGGACTGGCGATATAGACGGCGTCGATATCAGGACAGGCGGCCATGGCCGCCAGCGACGTAAAGCGCTGGTCGCAAGGATAGTCATGGCAGAATGCCGCCGCCTGCTCCCGGGTACGTGAATAGACGGCACACAGCCTCATCTTGCCGGTTTCGTGTGCCGCCTCGATGAACTGACGCGTTATCCAGTTCGTTCCCACAATGGCAAAGCGAATCACAGTGATCTCCTGCGCAGGTAAAAGTGCAGAGTAGCATCTGGCATCCGGCAGGCAACATCAGACGTTGATCCTGAGATCGCCATTCCAATACTATGTCTGAATACCGCACGTTAAGCACAAGACGGGGAGCGCAGGTGAAAGGAAGCAAACACGCATTAAACTGGACCACATTAGTGATTGCCGTGCCGGTGGGCTGTGCCGCCTCGTTAGTTACTTTGCTGTTCCGCGAAACGATTGAGTTCATCAATTATCTGCTGTTTGGCCGCAGCGACGACATCACCGAATCCATTCATCTCTGGCCCATGCTGTTCTGGCCCGTTCTGGTCGGCGTGGGCGGTCTGCTGGCCGGTTTCTTCCTGCGCTACGCGGTCGCGATAGAGCGGCAGCAAACCGTCAAGACCGACTATCTCGAAGTCATTAATGCCCGCCTTGATGCCGTGCCGACGAAAACCTCCCTTTTCCGGGCGCTGTCTTCGGTTGCCAGTATTGGCAGCGGCGCGTCAATCGGTAAAGAAGGCCCGATGGTTCAACTGGCCGCGCTCTGTGGCAGCATGATCGGCCGCCTGTTGCCGCCTGGCGTGCAGTTAAAAAACAGCGACGTCGTCGCCATGGCCGCCGCAGCCGGGCTTTCCTCGGTCTACCATGCACCGCTGGCATCGGCCATTTTCGTGGCAGAGATCGCGTTTGGTATCTCCGCCCTGCAACGCCTGATTCCGCTGGTGGTCTCCTCCGCTGTTGCGGTCATGACCATGTGGGCGCTGGGCTTTCGTAATGCGCTTTATCCGCTGGCCGAGGTGAGTTTCACGATGGATGTCAGCAGCCTGCTGATTACCGTCCTGATTGGCTTACTGTCCGGGCTGGCCGGTTTGCTCCTGATTCGCCTGATCGCCCGTGCTAAAACGCTGTTCAGTCGGGTTCGGTCCTTACCGCTACGTCTTGGGGCGGGTGGCTTTGCCGTGGGCCTGCTGGCGCTGGTCTCGACCGATATCCTCGGGAACGGCTATGAAGTCATTGTAAAGGTGATGGCAGGGCATTATGTGTTATCAGGTTTACTGCTGCTGCTGGTCTTAAAAACGCTCGCGACCAGCCTCTCGGTAGGCTCCAATGCGGTGGGCGGGTTGTTTACACCGTCCTTGCTGATCGGGGCGCTGCTGGGTATGGTCATCGCGTTATGTGGGGTTGCCCTGCATCTTCCCCTGAATAATGTCCTGCTGTTCGCCGCTGTTGGCATGGCGGCCGTCTTGGCGGCCGTCAGTCAGGCGCCGTTAATGGCCATGTTAATGGTGCTGGAAATGACGCTCAACAGCAGCCTGCTGTTTCCGGTGATGATAGCGTCCGTTCTGGCGACAATGGTGGTCTACCGCCTGCAAATGGCCAGTACCTATCCCGTCGTGACGCACCATTTCAACCGTTCTGAAGCCAAATATGACTTCGATAATATGCGCATCAGCGAACTGATCATTCCGGGGGCGGCCCTGCAACCTGAGGCCTCGGTTGGGGAAGCACTGGCGGTGAGTTCGCTTAAGCGTGAGCGCTATGTGTACGTCATCAATGCGCAGGGCGCGTTTCTGGGCGTGGTTTCCATTCACGAAATATCCCGCCGGGTGCTGGCGCAGGAGATTAATCTGGACTCGCCGGTGCAGTGCGTGATGGATGAGGATTTCCCGGTGGCCTATCAAAACCAAAGTCTGCGGGAAGGATGGGAAGCTTTTGCAGCCGTCACGCTGGAACGTCTGCCTGTCCTGAATAATCCCCAGGAGCGCCGTTTTTTAGGCGCGCTGACCAAAACCAGCCTGATTCAGAAAGCGCAGGAGTTTCTCTAAGCCGCATTGCCCTGCAAAGCCTGTTCCGTCATCCACAGGCGGGCGTCGAATTCGAGCTGGTGATAGTCCGGCTCCATATGGCAGCACAGCTGATAAAAGGCCTTGTCGTGATTTTTCTCTTTCAGGTGCGCCAGCTCATGTACCACGATCATGCGTAAAAAAGGCTCAGGCGCCTGGCGGAAAAACGTGGAAATACGAATCTCCGCTTTGGCCTTCAGGTTGCCGCCCTGCACACGGGAAATGGCCGTGTGCAGGCCCAGCGCGTGCTTCATCACCTTGATTTTGTTATCCCAAATCACCTTATTGATGGGCGGCGCGTTGCGCATGAAGCGGTTTTTCAGTGCCAGCGTAAAGTCATACAGCGCCTTATCACTCATCACATCGTGTCTGTCGGGATAGCGCTGTTGCAGCACCGGGCCCAGACGCTGGCGATCGATGAGCGTTTGCACCTGTTCAAGGATGGACTCAGGATAACCCTGAAGATAGATCAGTGAGGACATTAGAGATTCCCGGCGAAAGACAGTATACTGCGCCCCCTTTTTGGGGCGAAAATCAACCAAAGTGTACCACGCCGGAGAATTCATGAGCCAACTTGAACTGAACGATCGCACACTGATCCTGCACCGTTTCCCGCAGATGCGTGACGAAAGTCCGTTACAAGCCTGGGATGCCGCTGATGAATATCTCCTGCAGCAAAGCCTGCCGTCTGGTCCAGCGTTAATCTTTAACGACAGCTTTGGGGCGTTAACCTGCGCACTGAATACTCGTCCGCTGTGGCATATCAGTGACTCCTGGCTGAGTCAGCAGGCCACGCGTCAGAACCTGCGCCTGAATGCGCTGGACGACAGCGATGTCCAGTTCCTTGACAGCCTGGCACCGTTGCCGGCCGCACCGGCACTGGTCCTGATCAAAATTCCTAAAACCCTGGCGTTGCTGGAGCAGCAACTGCGCGCAGTGCGTCAGGTTATCACGCCAGAGACCGTGATAATGGCGGCGGGGCGCGCGAAAGAGATTCATACCTCCACTCTGCAATTGTTTGAGCAAATCATTGGTGAGACCAAAACCTCACTGGCCGTCAAAAAAGCGCGCGTGATTTACAGCCAGTTCACCCAGCCTGCGCTGCGCGAAAAATCGCCTACCCAGGTCTGGTCGCTGGACGGTACGCCTTATCAGATCCATAACCACGCCAACGTCTTTTCCCGTTCTTCACTGGATATTGGTGCGCGCTTGTTCATGCAGCACCTGCCGGAAAATATTGAAGGCGAGATTGTCGATCTGGGCTGTGGCAACGGCGTGATTGGCTTGATGGCGCTGGCACAAAATCCCGAGGCGGAGGTGCATTTTCTTGATGAGTCATACATGGCGGTGGCGTCCAGCCGGTTAAACGTAGAGATCAACCGCCCGGACGATCTGTCACGCTGTCAGTTCCGGGTCAATAATGTCCTGAGCGGTTATCCTTCCGATACGCTGCATGCGGTCTTGTGTAATCCGCCGTTCCACCAGCAGCACGCGGTGACCGATCACCTGGCCTGGCAGATGTTCCGTGACGCAAATCGCTGCCTGCAATACGGCGGGGAGCTGCGCATTGTCGGCAACCGTCACCTGGATTATCACCACAAGCTGAAGAAGCTCTTTGGCAACTGCACCCTGGTTGCCTCCAACAAAAAATTTGTGGTGCTGCGTGCAGTGAAAATGCGTTAACTACAGCGTTAACGCCAGCGCGGTGGCCTGGGCTATCGCCCGACGGGCATCCAGCTCCTGCGCGACGTCGGCCCCGCCAATCACCTGCACGGGTTTACCGTTTGCCCGCAGCGCCGCTTCCAGCTCGCGTTGCGGCTCCTGACCGGCACAAATAATCACGTTGTCGACCGGCAGGAGCAGGCGCTCGCCCTCGCGCCGGATATGCAGCCCTTCATCATCAATCGCCAGATACTCAATCCCGCCCCACATTTCAACTCCCCGTGACTGGAGACTGCTGCGATGGATCCAGCCGGTCGTTTTCGCCAGCGTGGCACCGGGCTTGCCGGGCCTGCGCTGAAGCAGCCAGATTTGACGCGGTGAAGGCTGTGGCGCGGGCGCAATCACGCCGCCGCGCTGCGTCAGGCTCTGATCGATGCCCCATTCGCGATAAAAATCCCCGGTGGTTTCGTTTGCGGGCGGTTCAGACAGATATTCAGCCGTATCAAACCCGATCCCGCCCGCGCCAATAATCGCCACGCGTGCACCAACCGGACGCTTATCCGCCAGCACGGCCAGATAGCTCAGGACTTTGGGGTGATCAATGCCGGGGATATCTGGCGTACGCGGTTTAATGCCGGTCGCCAGGATGACTTCATCGGCGTCTGCCAGCAGGGGAGCGGTGACCCGACAGCCTGTTTTGATTACCACGCCCGCCGCCGGCAAACGATGGCGAAAATAGCGCAGGGTTTCGCGGAATTCCTCTTTCCCTGGGATCTGTCGGGCGATATTGAACTGTCCGCCTATCTCATCGGCCGCCTCATAAAGGGTGACCTGGTGGCCGCGTTCAGCCGCCTGTAAGGCAAACGCCATACCTGCCGGACCGGCCCCTACAACCGCCAGCCGTTTGGGCATGTGCGCCGGTGTCACCGGCATGAGGGATTCGTGGCAGGCGCGCGGGTTGACCAGACAGGCGGTGACGTGACCGGCAAAGATCTGATCCAGACAGGCCTGATTACAGGCGATACAGGTGTTGATACTGTCGTCATCCCCCCGTTGCGCCTTGCTGACAAACGCGGCATCGGCCAGGAACGGTCGGGCCATGGAAACCATGTCCGCGCAGCCATCCTGCAAAAGCTGTTCTGCCACCTGTGGATGGTTGATTCGATTCGTTGCCACCACGGGCACGGCAACGTGTTGGCGCAAGCGGCGCGTGACCCACGCGAAGGCGGCGCGGGGCACGCAGGTCGCAATGGTCGGAATGCGAGCTTCGTGCCAGCCAATGCCGGTGTTAAACAGCGTCACGCCACAGCGTTCCAGCGCTGTTGCCAGTCGTAGCGTTTCGTCCAGCGTACTGCCTTGCTCAATTAGGTCCAGCATCGACAAGCGGAAGATAATGATAAAACGGTCGCCGGTGGCCTGACGGACCGCGCGGGTGACCGCTAAAGCAAACTGCATGCGCCCGGTAAAATCGCCGCCCCAGCGGTCCTGACGCTGGTTGGTGTGCGGTACCAGAAACTGATTAATCAGGTACCCTTCGGAGCCCATGATTTCTACGCCGTCGTAGCCCGCTTTTTGCGCCAGACGGGCACAGTGCGCGAAGTCGGCAATGGTCTGCTCAACCTCGGCGTCGCTCAGTTCCCGCGGCGTAAAACGGTTAATGGGGGCCTGTATTGCAGAGGGCGCAACCAGATCGCGCTGAAAACTGTAACGGCCGGTATGCAAAATCTGCAGCGCGATTTTTCCCCCGTGCTGATGCACGGCGGCGGTGATTTGCCGGTGCCAGTCACACTGTGAATCCTGGTTCAGCACCGCACCGTGTGCGGCGGTCACGCCCTGAGGATTGGGCGACACGCCGCCCGTCACGATCAGCGCCACGCCTTCCCGTGCCCGTTCGCCATAGAATGCCGCCAGCCTGGCCGCGCCATCTTCACGCTCTTCCAGACCGGTGTGCATAGATCCCATCAAAAAGCGGTTTCTGAGCTGAGTAAACCCCAGGTCAAGGGGCGTAAACAACGCCGGGTAGGATGAGGGCAGCACAGTCATAATCACTCACAGATAAAGTGGTCGGATGAGTTAGCTTTAACCATTTTTCTGTTAAAAAAAAGTGAAATGGCATCAGGCTGTGAGAAACATCATAAAAGCGGCCTTACCCGCCACATAAAACGGCCAGGCCGGGGAAATGCAGGGGAAGGCCAGCGGATGTGCGCGCAACCTCAGCGGCGGCGAATCCAGGAATAGCGAGAACGATAGCCACTGCCGTGATGCGTGTTGAAACGGTAGCTGGAGCCCGCCTCGGTAGTGCAATAGGTGCACTGGTGGACAGGGTCAATGTTTTCTGCCGGAATGCCTGCTTTTATCAGCATTTGCGTCGCCAGATACGGTAGATCAAACCAGACACCGCCACGGGTAGCAACGGCCTGGGGGCGCTGAGCGCCGGGATTGTGGGGCTGAACCGCATAATAGCGCAGGGGCAATGGCATGTCGGGCATCTGTTCAATCTCTGCCAGACGTTGAAGATCCAGCTCAAAACAGCAGGGAGCCAGCGCCGGGCCAATCGCCACCGTCAGGCTCGCTGGCGTGGCACCGCGTTCGCAAAGATGCGCTACCGCCCGATACAGCACGCCAGCCAGGGTCCCCTGCAGACCCGCATGAACAGCGGCAACCTGTTTCTGCTGGCTGTCGGCAAACAGCACCGGTAAACAGTCGGCCGTGTAAACCGCGACGGGGCGGTGGCCGGTGGCGATCACGCCATCTGCATCACCGCTTTTGGGTGGAATAGTGTGAGTGTCGGTTAACACGACGGCGCTGTGACGCTGATGGGCATAGGCGGCATCATCAGGAGGCGGTTCGCCTGCGGGCTGAAACGCATAATCGACCCAGTCAAGTGCATCAAGCAACGGCGAACGCGGTGTAGCGGACATCCTCATCTCCTGTTGAAACAGCGTGTAATGTTGCTGCCCTCAGCTTACGTTAACTGCTACATTTTTGAAGCGTTACCCACTTAAATCTTTCACACCTTAGGATAAAACGATGAAACATTCAGTGAATTTCGCGCTGTCGGCGGTGGTTGCGCTGGCACTGGCAGGTTGCGCGCAACCTGCCCGACAGCAGGCACAGCAGCAACTGGGGCAACAAACGGTCCTGGCCCTGAACTGGTTCCAGCAGTCCGGCGAATATCAGGCGCTCTGCTGGCAGGCATTCAACAGCGCCCGTCTGGCCTTTGATCAATCGGCTTCGCTGGCGGGCAAGCCTAAAGCGGTCATTGTCGATTTAGATGAAACTATGCTGGACAACAGTGCCTATAGCGCGTGGCAGGTGAAGAATGGCCAGCCTTTCAGCGACAAAACCTGGTCAGCCTGGACACAGGCGCGGCAGGCAAAAGCGGTTCCCGGCGCGGTGGAATTCGCCCGCTACGTCAACAGCCATGGCGGCACCGTTTTTTACGTTTCCAATCGCGATCAAAAAGACTATGCCGCCACGGTGGCCAACCTGCAGCAGCTTGGCTTCAGCGGAGTCAGTGAGAAAACGGTCAGCCTGAAAACCGACTCCTCAAACAAGCAGGCGCGTTTCGATGCCATTAAAAATGCGGGCTACAATGTCGTTTTATATATCGGTGACAACCTGAATGATTTTGGCGGCGCAACCTGGCATCAGGGTAACGCGCAGCGTCGGGCATTTGTCGACAATAATCACGCGCTTTTCGGTACGCAATTTATTGTTTTACCCAATCCATTGTATGGCGACTGGGAAAGCGGCATGGCGGAAAATTACAATAAGCTGACACCACAACAACAGCTTTCCGTTCGTGAGGCGCGCCTCAACGCCTGGAACGGTAAATAAAATGTCAATATGAAGCGCCTGCACTGGGCGGGCGCCTTCACGTTGGCTCAAATATTTACTTACATCCGTCACTATTTTCACGCAAATTAAATTAACTATCTCTCGCTTTAATTTACCCCTTCATTAAGACGGATTCACTGCCTGCATTAAATAAAGGCGGTTAATCGTGCTATTCATAAATTCTGCATTTAAGACTAATCCTGGTCTGCGGCGTCGCTGTTATTTTAATTACTTAGTTCGCTATGAAATTTTTGTATTTGTTTGTCAATTTATAAATCATGGCGTGAATTTTATGTGTTTGATTTTAAATGAATAAAAGTAAAATATCTGCAAAATTTGGTGGTATGACCTCTTAATCTTATTTACGTTTTGATGACGTTAGTTGAATAAAGTCTTACACAGGCAGGCAGTATTTTGGCGCGTGTAATATTCCAGGTGCATTGAAAATGATAAGCGGCTATAACCTTTTAATGTGATGGAGTTCAGGTTTCATTAGCCCCTCGGCCAAATAAGGTGAGCGGGTTCACTCCGTGGTTCGCCTGGAAATGATATTCCCGGTAGTTAAGAGAAGATGATTGTGACGACACTTAAACCCTTATTAGCGAAAAATCGCAGTTGGGCCTTACAGCGCCGCCAACGTAACCCCGCCTATTTTGAAAAATCGCTCTATCAGCAAAAACCGCATTCATTATGGATTGGCTGCTCAGATAGTCGGGTACCGGCGGAGGTGTTAACGGGTTCCCATCCTGGCGAGCTGTTTGTTCATCGTAATATCGCCAATATGGTCGTGGCGGAAGACGACAATCTGCTGAGTGTTCTGCAATATGCCGTCTTCTTTCTTGGCGTGAAGCGCATTGTATTAAGCGGTCACTATGGTTGCGGCGGCGTTCAGGCGGCTCTGAATCTGCCCGGCAGTCCGTTAGCGACGGAGGATTCTGCACTGGCGCGTCGTATTACCTGTTTGCGCGACGGCCTGGCAAGCCATCTTGGCGACCCGACGGCGCAGGAAACCGAGGGTGAGAAACTGAACCGTCTGGTGGAGGCAAACGTGCGGGTGCAGTTTGCCAGGCTGGTGGCTTCCGACCCTGTCCGTCAGGCCTGGCAATCTGGTCAGGAACTGGATGTGTTTGGCTGTGTTTACGACCTGCAATCGGGTCATCTTAAAGAGTTGATTCAGCAATCTGCAGAGGAGTCTTCACCATGAATCTGGATACGTTACGCCGTGATGTGCCGGCAGGGCTGGTTGTGTTTCTGGTCGCACTCCCGCTCTGCCTCGGTATTGCTCAGGCCAGCGGTTTACCGCCTTTTGCCGGCTTACTGACCGGTGTGATTGGCGGGATAATCGTGACATCACTCAGTCCGTCACGCTTCGCCGTCAGCGGTCCTGCGGCAGGACTGGTCACTATCGTGGTCGCCTCGATGGCCACGCTGGGAAGTTTTTCCGCGTTTCTCACTGCGCTGATCATCGCCGGGCTTTTACAGTGCCTGTTTGGTCTGCTGCGCGCTGGCCGTTTTATTGCACTCGTGCCCGGTAGCGTGATTAAAGGTATGCTGGCGGCGATTGGCCTGCTACTGATCATGCAGCAAATACCGGTGGCGCTAGGAGCCGGCGGCAGCGTAAAACTGGTGTCGCTGGTAAACGGTGAAATGACCTTTTCGCTCTCGGCGCTGTTGGTGTCGTTGGTGGGCTTGTTCATTTTGTTTGCGTGGACAACCGGCCCCATCAAGCGCATCAAGGCGATAGCCTGGATCCCGGGTCCGCTCTTTGCGGTTCTGTTTGGCTGTGGGGTGACAGTATTGGGGGCGCGACTGTTCCCGTCACTCACCGACGCCTTACCGCGTATTTCACTGCCCGCTTTTGACAGCGTTTCGGCGATGATAGCCGAACTTGAAACGCCGGACTGGATGGCCTGGCAAAATCCGCAGGTGTGGGTTGTCGCGGTGACGCTGGCGCTGGTGGCCAGTCTGGAAACGCTCCTGAGCCAGGAAGCCCTGAAAAAGCTACGTCCGCAAAATCCTGCGCCATCGCCCAACAGAGAAATGTTTGCTCAGGGCATTGGTAACATAACGGCGGGCTTCTTGGGTGCAATGCCTATCACGGCGGTTATTGTTCGCAGCTCAGCAAACGTCAACGCAGGCGCACAAACCAAACTGTCCATTTTGCTTCATGGTGTGATGTTGCTGATTTGCGGTATGTGGTTTAGTGAGATGCTGAATGCCATTCCGCTTGCCAGTCTGGCTGCGGTCCTGCTCTATACCGGTTATAAGCTGGCTGCACCGCGACTGTTCATCGAACAGTTTCGTATGGGCGCACAGCAGTACGTCCCGTTCCTGGCGACGATTATTGGAATTATCACGTTGGGAATGCTGGTGGGAATCGGCATAGGTATTGCCACTCAAATTATCTACAGCATCTACAAGAGTCATCGCAACGCCTTGCAGCTTACGCGCTATGACGACCACTATGTGCTGCGTTTTCAGCAAAATTTGACGTTTTTGCACAACCCTAAACTTCAGGGCCTGCTGGAAAAAATTCCCGAAAATAGCGTGGTAATTGTTGATAACGATAATGCAGAATACATCGATCCGGATGTAAAAGCCGTGTTGAAAGATTTTGGTGAAAATGCTGATAAACGAAACATACGCCTGAGTCAGTGGCCGGTGGCGGTGAAATAACCAGACATCGGTATTCTGGAATTTACAGCAGAAAAATCGGATATCTCGGATATCCGATTTTTTTATTTGTAAGACATAATAGGCAGGGATGTCTGCCAGCCCATTCGTTACCGGTAACCTGTTTCAATACCCTGACGTTCGCCTGTTTACTGTTGTTTTTCTCTGAATGGCGCAGACACGAATCAGGCTTTAATGATGATGATAACGCCACATACTTTGTGGGCGGCGAGATAGTGAGCCTCTTTGTGACAAGGTCCGGACGTATGCGCGCTAAGCTGTTTGAAGAGCATAATGCTAAAAAGAGTGCCTTCTGGCTGTTTATGATTACGCTGATGTTTTGTTTCGTTGGCGGTCATCTGCGCATTCCCCACGACTTATCCCTGTTCTGGCCGGTAAACGTGTTTATTGCCGGTATGATGCTGCGTTATCCCTTCCTTCACCGAACCCGTTTTTATCTTATTTGCTTTAGTGCGATGGTATTTAACGATACGGTCTTTTCGGGCTGGACGTTACCGGCATTTACGCTCAATGTCGCCAATATTCTGTTTATCCTGATATGCGTAATAGTGATGGGAAAACAGTATCAGCATGATTCCAGCAGTGAACGCATCTCGAATGCCTTACGGATCTTCCCCGCCTGCCTGCTGGCGGCGTTCGGTTGCGCCACCTGGGGCGCACTGGCACAGGTAGGCAGTGTCAATGCCGCGTTCGCCGATGCCTGGATGAACTGGTTCAGCGAACAGTTTTCGACCGGCTTAATGCTGTTGCCGTTTCTGTTGACCCCAAACTGGCGTGTGATGTTCTCAGGGCTACGGGTAAAGGTGGGGACGATTCTGCCGCTTATCGCCGTGGGGCTGTCCTTAACGACGGGGGCCTTAATGGGCGGCGCAGGCAGCCTGACGCTGCCGGTGCCGGCGTTAATCTGGTGCGCCATTGTCTTGCCCATCCCGCTCACCAGCCTGGTGACACTGATAACCGGCATCAGCCAGATCATTTTGGTTTCCCATGGCGTCATGCATATCCAGGGCGATTCAAGCCTGCTGCCCATCAGTCATCTGACGTCAGCGCGACTGGGCGTGGCTACGCTTGCCATCAGTCCTCTGATTGTGGCGGTCAGCGTGGATGCTATCCGTCAGCTCAATGAGCGGCTGGCTCTGCGCGCCGATTACGATTTTCTTACCCAGTTATTATCACGCTCCGGCCTGTATGAAAGACTGCGTAACGAGCCCAGCTATGCGCAACGTCAGGTCGGCGTGATCCTGCTGGATGTGGATTACTTTAAATCAGTCAACGACAATTTCGGCCATGATGCGGGCGACAGCGTGCTGGAAGAGATTGCCCGCCGCATTTCGCCGCTGGTTGGCAGCAAAGGGCACATTTGCCGTTTTGGCGGAGAAGAATTTGTGGTGGTGCAGTTCGATCTGTCTCCAGAGAAAATCTATTCGCTGGCGGAGGGGATTCGGCAGAGCATTGTCCGCGAGAAATTTGTGCTGCAGGGCAATGCCGTCACGGTCACGGTGAGCCTGGGCCTGGCAAACGGCGAAGCCCAACCGGGTACGGCCTGGGCTGAGACGATTAACAACCTGATCTCCGCAGCCGACAAAAATCTCTATATTTCCAAGCGAAATGGCCGCAATCAGACATCGCCGGGCAAAGCCCATAATGAAATGACCAGCGACGTTGCCTGAGCAGGTCGCTGGACGCACATTAATGAATACTGGTTTTCAGCAGGGCGCTCTGTCGATGGCGTGCGATAGCCAGTTCAATCAGTCGGGTAATCAGGTCCTGATAGCTCAGGCCCGCCGCCTGCCACAGTTTGGGATACATGCTGATATTGGTGAAACCGGGTAGTGTATTCACTTCGTTGATCACGATTTCGCCTTCCTCGGTATAAAACACGTCGACACGCGCCATGCCAAAGCATTCCAGTGTGGTAAATGCCTTAATCGCAACCTGGCGAATCGCCGCATCGACGTCCGGTGGGATGGCGGCAGGAATCACCGTTTGTGCGCCGGTTTCGCTGATGTACTTTGTGTCGTAGGAATAGAAGCCTTCTTTCACCACCACTTCGCCACATGGGCTGGCCTGTGGCTCTTCGTTACCCAGCACCGCACATTCGATCTCCCGGCCTTTAATGGCTTTTTCAATCAGGGCCTTACGATCGAACGTGAACGCCATTTCCAGCGCGGGCAGGAGCGCTGCGGCATGGGTCACTTTACTTACGCCCACCGAGGAGCCCTGATTGGCAGGCTTAACAAACAACGGCAGGCCGAAGCGGGCGATGACGGCTTCGGTGTCCAGTTGGTTCAGCTGTGAAGACGTGACGCTCAGCCAGGGGGCAACCTGCAAGCCGGCATCGCGTAACAGGCGCTTGGTGAAATCCTTGTCCATGCTGACCGCCGACCCCAGCACATCCGACCCGACAAAGGGCAGCGACGCCATGCGCAGTAACCCCTGCAGCGCGCCATCTTCGCCTTGCGTACCGTGAACCACCGGAAAAATGACATCCAGCTGTAACAGGGAATGCGCATCGTTACGGGCAATGAGTGGCTGCTCAGGTTCGCCGGGAATCAGGGCAATCTGTTTTGCCGTGCAATTGAGGGCAATCAGTGACGGATTTTCTGCATTGAGCAGGAAGCTGGAGGCGTCATTGAGGTGCCATTGCCCTTGTTTGTCGATACCCAATAGCACGACCTCAAACCGTGTCTTATCAATGGCATCAACGATATTTTTTGCTGACTGCAACGACACTTCATGTTCTGAAGATTTCCCGCCAAAGACGATGCCAACCCGCTGTTTTTTCATCAAAGGTATCCACATAAACGCAAATCACTACCATAGCATGCGCATTGTCATAAAAAACAGCCGGATGAACGAGAGCGCCTTCTGTTGTGCTTCGTGATCAGCACGCCGGGCGAGGTCTGAGAGAAAAGAGGAGACACGCGCTTCAGAACGCTTGCGACGCTTCATTACCTCGCAAGGAGTAGCGCCTGAATTTCCTTCAGCGTACTCCTCAACACGGGGTTAACGAACTGACGCATA
The DNA here is from genome assembly GCF_035191405.1 of Pantoea sp. JZ2. Lineage (NCBI taxonomy): Bacteria > Pseudomonadati > Pseudomonadota > Gammaproteobacteria > Enterobacterales > Erwiniaceae > Pantoea > Pantoea sp. JZ2. The sequence continues at coordinate 645,236 of NZ_CP045247.1, forward strand.
TTCAAGAAAGAATCTGCCATCGAATAACTGGCTGATTTTGTTTAAGGCAAAATAATTAACTACTCTTATAGCGGTATTGCGTGCGGGGCCACTATGATTGATGCCAGCTCAGATGACGCCTCAACACGGTGAGAATCTGCACACAGGTAAAAAAGTGTCGCTTGCTGCCTGCGGATGAATACTGCCACTCATTCAGTACTGTAGAGAACAAAAGTGACGTTTATTCTGCCCTTTGTCTGGCTGATTAGCGTTTACTATCTGCATAATTTATTCTCAGCACATCCCGTTATGTATCGCAGAAAAATCCATCTTCGAACGTTACTCACCGCGTTATCGATAGGAAGTGTCATTGTGACTTCCGGCTTGCTGCTGGGCGCGCTGTTTCTTTTTCAAAAAAGTAATATTGAAGAGTCGCTGCTGGACAGCAATATTGCCTATGCCCGTAAGCTGGCCGACACCACCGATCATTATCTTGCCATTGCCCAACGTGAACTGGCCTGGAGCGCCGGTCAGATCGCTGACCTGAATAACGTTCAGCTGTTACATCGCGAAACTACGCGCCTGTTACAACAGTCAGGTTTTTTCAACTCGGTAGTCGTGCTGGATAACCATTCCATTATCGCCTCCATCTCGCCTGAAAGCCTGTCTCTGCTGGGTGTTAAGGTGGACACCGCTGAAACGGAACAGGCGAGTAAGCTACAAAAACCGTTTATTTCTTCGCCTTTTATCTCACCCTCGGGCAACTATGTGGTCTTTATCTCGCATCCCCTGTTTGCGCATGACGGTCATTATCTCGGCTTTATTGGGGGAACGATTTACCTGAAAAAACAGAGTATGTTGAGTGACATCCTGAGCCAGCATTATTACGGTGATGGCACATCGGTCAGTATTGTCAGTGATGATGGCACGATTATTTTCAGTCAGGATCCGACGCGTGTCGGGACGCGCATGGCGTTAAGTCAGCCGTTACAGAAACGCCTGGCGGCCACGATGAGCGGCCAGTTTATGATTCAGGACGCGGGCAAAAAGTACCTTATCGGTTACGCCAGCCTGCAAAAAACGGACTGGAATATCTTTATGTCCGGTACCTCAGAAACGGTAAATGGCCTGATGATGCATACGGCCAGAAATGCCTTCTGGTTTATTCTGATCATCATCGTCCTGACTGCAACCTGCATGGCCTTTCTGGCGTCCCGCATCTCTTATCCGCTGGAAAAACTGGCAGGCATGGTGCGTGACGGGGGAAGTGAGGCCAGCCCGGATCCGCTGTCATCCGTTAACACCTGGTACAACGAAGCTGACAGATTAAGAGAAGCGGTTCAGCATCACCGGCGTGCGGTCGCAGGGCATGTTGCGGACCTGAACGATAAAGCCATGACCGATCCGCTGACCGGATTAAATAACCGTCGCGGTTTCTATGCACAGGCGGCTCAGCACCGCGAGGAGCCTGTGCAGAGTGCGATTGCCATCGATATCGATCACTTTAAAATCATCAACGATCGCTATGGACACGATGCTGGCGACAAAGTCCTGGTGAGCCTGGCGGGTTTGTTAAGAAAGCGCTGCCGTACGCTGGATGTAATCAGCCGGTTCGGCGGCGAAGAGTTTGTGCTGCTGCTGCCGGGCACCTCTATGGGCGACGCGGCCGCAATGGCAGAACGCATCCGTGAGGCCGTCAGTCATACGGTGTTCCCGTTTATCAACAGCATGACGGTTTCCCTCGGCGTCGCTACCTTAAACGGTTTGGGCGACGACGCCTCACTGCTCAGGCGGGCAGATGAAGCGTTGTACGCGGCAAAAGACGAAGGCCGTAACTGCGTCATGGTGAACCATGAGGGGAACATTTCTCGCTATTCTGCCAGGTAACGCCGTGGGCGTGAACCCAACGGCGTCTTAACACATTTCGCGGAGTTTCCAGTGCAGCCAGTGGTCCAGTTCGCTGTCTGCCAGGGGACGGGAATAGAAAAAACCCTGGGCCTGATCGCAGCCATATTCCGTTAACGCTTCCACGGTATCGACACATTCCACGCCTTCGGCCAGTACCACATAATCCAGCTCTTTCAGCATGGTAATAATATTACGAGCAATAATGCGTGAGGCCATATCGGATGAAAGCTCACTAATTAGCGAACGGTCCAGCTTGATCACATCCAGCGGCATCCGGCGCAGATAACTGATATTGCTGTAGCCGGTACCAAAATCATCAAGAGAAATGCCAAAGCCGCGCAGTTTCAGCATCTCAAGCCCCCGCATGGACGAGGGGCTCTCAACAATGCGCTCCGTTTCCAGACACTCGATTCCCAGCAGGGAGGTGGGGAGTTTTGCCTTAAGCATTTTCTCTTCCAGACTATCCGCAAAACCGTCAAGCGAGAAATCGCGCTCACTCACATTAATCGTAACAGGCAACTGGATACAGCTGTTGCGCAGGCGCTTCAGGCGGGCGATAACGTTGTCAATCACCCATGATGTCAGGGCAGTAAGGGTTTCGGTCTGCTCAGCAAGCGGGATGAAAGTGGCCGGTGAGAGTTCGCCTCGTTCAGGATGATGCCATCGAATCAGGGCTTCAAGCCCGATGGGTTTACCGCTTTGCAGGCAAATTTTAGGCTGATAAACCAGATAAAGGCCCACATCTTCGCGCAGCGCGCGCGCCAGATCGTTGATTAACGTGAAATCCTGCGTACGTCTGATATCCGTGGCTTCACTAAAGCGTAAAGAGGGTAAACCGCGCCCAATGGCCTCGTGCAAGGCGCTGACCGCCTGGCGCAGGGTTTCATGGGGCGGGAAAATACCGGAGACGAAATCGACCTCGCCGGTGTGGGTGCTGAGCCCCACTGACAGGCCTTCACCCAGGTCGGCGCTGATGCCTTCCATCTGACAGGCGACCCAGTGCGCACTGATGCGGCTGTCCGCACGCGTCAGCACCGCAAAACGCCCGGTGGCAACAGTATAAATAATGTCACTGGCCGCAGGACGCAGCCGAAGGGGCAAAAGGGTAGCGACATCCTTGAGCAGGCTTTCAACGGGCCCCATGCCCATCGACCGGGCCAGTTCATAGGCGCGCGGCATATCAATACAGTCAATCAGGACCAGGCGGCGTAAGGTTGTGTCGCCTGCTGCCGATAAATAATGCATGTCACGAATCAGGCGCTGGCGGTTGGGCAGCCCGGTCACCGGGTCGACAAAGCCCGCAGAATGCCAGGCCTCCAGAAACGACATCACTAATGATGACAGTAACTGAAGCGTCGTAATTTGTGAGGCGCTGAAGGGGTGCGGTTGAACATCCGTGACGCACAGCGTACCCAGGTTTATGCCATCACGGTTTTTCAGTGGGACGCCCGCATAGAACCGAATAAAGGGCGCCCCAACGATCAGGGGATGGGCCGCAAAGCGGCTGTCGAGATAGGTATCAGGCACGACGACGGCGGTATCACCATCTACCGCATAGCGACAAAGTGAATCCTCCCGGGATGAACGTTCCAGCTTAAAATTGTGTGAGGCACGTACATACTGAAACTCATCATCAATGATAGAAATAAAACTGCCGGGAATGTTCAGTGCCTGACTGGCCAGTCTGACAAATTTTCTCAGTATGTCATCCCGACTTTCATCAGGATGACGAAGTGCCTCAAGGGCACGGATGCGGCGTTCAGGATCGCCGTCGAGACTCATAAGCATGTGTGTCCTCCGCTCCGTACTGATAACGGCGCGAAATTAAAAAGAAAAAGTGTCGGATAGAAGCACCGCAACGCTGGCCAAAGGGCGCGAAAGGAAAAACAGGAAATAATTTTATTTTCACTAAATAATAGGCGTGTTCTGGGTTTATGTCTCTTTTTATTTTCTTTAATAAATTTCTTAGTTATGAACGATGCACACATTTAATCAATTTTTACGTTTTATTTTTTCATTAACACTGCCACAATTATTTTTATAAAGAGTAGCGCGCTATTGTTTTGCCCGCAACTATTAGGCATGAATATTTTTATTGACGTTTTTACACAGCCACACCGGGGAAATACTATGAATATTCTAAAAAATTTTACGATAAGACGTGTCGTCTTATGGATACTCATTATCGCCGTGATCGTCATTGCGCTTGCGGGTGCCTATGGTTCGGTGATTCTCAAAGACATTAATCGGGAAGTTACACGCAGTAACAGCCTGACAGAGCAGCTTATTTTCCTCAATCGTGCCAGTTTGCAGATGCAGGAGAATGCGACAGCGAATCGTGCTGCGCTGGTGGCAGACGTGCCTGCGGGTGATGAGTGGCAGCGCTACCGTGCCGCGCTGACCAGCGCGCCACAGGATTATCCTGCGGCTGCGCAGGAAAGACTCCGTGCTCTGACGCAGCAGATTTCCAGCAATAACGCGCCGCTGAGCGTAGAGCATCAGAGACTGGTAGAACTCTTTTTAATTACGTTGGCTGCGGTCACGGGGCTGCTTTTCTTTTGTGACCGCTATCTGGTTGTCCATCTTGTTCGCCCCGTAGCAAAACTGCGTAATCACTTCCGCATCATTGCTGACGGCGATCTGACCCAGGAACCCGAAGATCTTGGTCGGAATTGTGTCGGGCAAATGGTGCCGTTACTTAAAGAAATGCAACAAAGTTTGCTGAAGACTGTTCTGGCGATTCGCGACAATGCATCCGTGTTACGGGATGAGGCCAGCGATATCGCTAAAGGCAATGCCGATCTGTCGAACAGGACGGCAACTCAGGCAGCCGCGCTGGAAGAAACGGCGGCCAGCATGGAGCAGTTAACCGCGACCGTGCGCTATAACGCAGAAAACAGCCGTGAAGCGCGCGCGCTGTCAGGCATCACTGCGCAAACCACTCAGCAGGGCGAACAACTGGTGAAAACGGTGGTTGGCGCGATGGAAGGCCTGTCTGTGGGCGCAGAAAAAATACGTCAGTTTACGGCTACCATTAATGGTATTGCGTTCCAGACCAATATTCTGGCGCTCAATGCCGCCGTCGAGGCGGCGCGCGCCGGAGAGCAGGGGCGCGGTTTTGCTGTAGTGGCCAGCGAAGTACGCTCTCTGGCGCAACGCAGTGCCGAAGCGGCGAAAGAGATTGAAGGATTAATTGCGGATACGGTCGCCGGTATCAGTCAAGGACGTGATGCGGCCAACACGGCGGGCAGCACGATGGAAGAGGTGTTACGTAACGTCGGCAGCGTGAACGACCTGATTGGTCAGATTGCTCTGGCTTCCGAAGAACAGAGTAAAGGTATTTCTCAGGTCACACTCGCCGTAGCGGAAATTGACCGGGTTACGCAGCAAAACAGCAGTCTGGTGCAGACTATCTCAGCCTCTGCGGAAAGCATGAGCAGCCAGACTGAGACACTGACCAGCGTCATTACACGGTTTACACTGCCCGTGACAACCTCGTCTGTTGTCCGTTCAGCCAGCCATAAGGCCACGCAACCTCTTCGTCCTTCGGTCTCTGTGGCGACAAAAGATGATGCGGCCTGGATTGCGTTTGGTAAATAAAGATATATAAGCCAGCCGGTGGTCTGTTTTTCAATTGAAAATAACCACTGTGGTTTTCATGCCCCCGCCTTATGGCGGGGGAATTTATTGTTGAACGCCCTGTTTTAAATTTATATTTCCTTACATCTTACGTTACGAAATAAACTCAAATTATTGGTTTTTTTAAAAGTCATGCCGTTTCGCTTAAGGGAAAGTGATATAAGTTGATCAAAGCATAGATTCGGGCCCATAAAATTCCTGCCAGAACGGCCTTCCCTCGATTGACATTTCCCCTGTTAAGATTAAGTATTCTTATGAAATGTGTGCTGCGGCGGTGGCTGATGACCGTGTGAGAGAACCGATACGGGCTGCGCTAAGGCACTGTTACCCTAAGTCAACAACAGGGAGCCTGGTTTGGGAAATTCAATCGTCCGACGGCCCGTGCCCGTCCAGAATAACGTCCGGGAGCTGCGTATTGCGGCAGGTCTGTCACAGGAGGGCGCAGCCGAACGCTTTGATCTCAGCTTACGCGCCTGGCAGACAAAAGAAGCCACGGCGAAAGTCGCGTTACTGAGTCAGGGCGAGTATGAATTGCTGCTGCTGTTAGCAGGCAAGCATCCCTATTATGAACTGGTGCCACAGTCCAAAAAATAGCGATTTTTACCGTTTTACACAGATAAGCAGCCTCAGACTATGAAGTTCATCTCTGTGAGGACGATAACAGTAAAAACGGGGTCGAAGTTAAAGGCGATCCCGTGATCAGAGCAGATGACTGAGATTGGGATTTTTGCTGTACAGGCGGGCCTTTGTTGCGGTTTCAGGTTGGCAGATAACGTTTACCTGGTTCTGTCTGATTGCAGGCGTCCTCTTTTTACTGTGAGATGCCCGGCCACAGTATACGACCTCAGGAGGACATACTCTGAAGCACTCAACCGAAAACGGCGCTGAAGAAGCGCGCTTGCGTGCGCTGGCCCAGTATCACCTGATGGACACGCCGCCGAATGAAGCGTTCGATCGCCTGACGATTCTGGCCGCGCGACTGTTTAGCGTGCCGGTGGCGTTTGTGTCGCTGATTGATGAAAAACGCCAGTTTTTCAAGTCTCGCTATGGTCTGCAGATTACTGAAACCTCGCGGAGCGTGGCGTTCTGCCATCATACGCTTGAGAGTGACTCGATTCTTTGTGTGCCTGACGCGCTCAACGATCCCCGCTTCTGTAACAGCCCGCTGGTGCTGGGTTATCCCTATATTCGATTCTATGCTGGCGTCCCGCTGATTACGCCCGACGGGCACAGAATTGGGACATTATGTCTGACCGACAATCATCCCCGCCCTGCAATGAGCCCAACGGATCGTCAGAACCTGACCGATCTGGCTGCGCTGGTGATGGACCGCATGGAGGTTCATCGTATGGAGGTGCTGCGCCATGCCAGTCAGCAGCGGCTTGAAGCCATATCGGTCACCTCGCCTGATGCCATTATTTGTACCGATCTGAATCGCGGGATTACATTCTGGAACCCTGCCGCGACCAACATGTTTGGCTATGACGCCAGCGAAATGATGGGAAAATATGTCGCCGGACTGATCCCGGAACGCTGCCAGACCGACTACCGCAACGAACTTGATCGGCTTGAGCATGACGATGACGCGATCGCAGTCCCTCATACTCTGCAGATTTGGGGGAAACGCTGCAACGGTGAAGAGTTTCCGGCAGAAGTTTCTTTCTCGGGCTGGCGCGAAGGGGAGGAACGCTATGTTGGCATGATTATCCGTGATGTTACGCTGCGTTATGAAAGCGAGGCGCGACTGTGTGAGCTGGCGTCACTGGATATGCTGACGCGTCTTGCCAGCCGCAGTGCGTTTATGACCCAACTCAGTAAGCTGACGGAATCCGGCGTACCTTATACCTTGCTGATGACGGATTTAGACAGTTTTAAGGAGGTGAACGATACACTAGGCCATGCCGCAGGCGATGCCTTGCTGTGCCATGTGGCTGAGCAGATTCGCGCGGTTTGTACCCATGCGATTGCGGCAGCCCGACTTGGCGGCGATGAGTTTATTGTCCTGCTACCCAATGGTTGCGATGAGGCCATGGGGATAGCGCACATACTCACTGCGGCCATCCAGATGCCATTTGATTACATGGGATCGGTGCTGACGGTGGGGGCCAGCACCGGTGTGGCCTGTTTTCCTTTACATGGCACCGACACGTCATCGGTCATGTCAGCCGCCGATTTAGCGCTGTATCGCGCCAAAGCGCGCGGGAAAGGCCAGTCTGTTCTCTTTCAGCCTGAATTTCGTGAGGCGGAACAGGGACGACGCCGTTTTGAGCGTGAACTGGAAGCTGCGGTACGTCAGCATCAGTTCGTTCTGCATTACCAGCCGCGTTTTAATGGGGCCGATGGGACATTGATCGGCTGCGAAGCACTGGTGCGCTGGATGCATCCCGCGCGTGGCATCCTTTTTCCCGCTGAGTTTATTGATATGCTGATTAAAAGTCCGCTGTCAGTCAAACTTGGGGAGTGGATCATTCAGTCCGCTGTCAGTCAAATTAAGCAGTGGCGGCGTCAACACGCTGCCTTGCGTGTCAGTATTAATCTGTTCCCACGTCAGTTGCTGGAAACGGGCCTGGCCGATGTTATCCGTCACTGTGCCGGGGAAGATGCAGGCTTTATCGAACTGGAAATCGATGAACCGCTGCTTACCGACGCCGATGAGACAAAATTACAGGTTCTGGATGCGGTTAAAAATACGGGGGCGTTATTTATCATCGACCATTTTGGTCGCAGCCTGGCCTCGCTCAGCCTGTTGCAGCATCGCTGTGTTGCCGGTCTCAAGATAGATAAATCGCTGACGGGCCAACTTGAGCAGAGCAACAAAGCCCGACTGCTGTTTAACGCGATTGCTTCGTTAGGCAAAAATATGGGCATCACGGTCGCGGCTGAAGGCATTGAGAACCGTGCACAGCATGAATTCATTTGTGCTGCGGCATGTGACATTTTACAGGGCAAACAGATGGGGGCACCCGTCAGCGCGCCTCGCTTCGAAAAGCTTTATGTTACGCCGCTCAATTGCCCCCAACCCTGATTTGCTGTTCTTCTGGCGTTAACGCTCAGGGTCCTGAGCGTTAACGAAGATGACGCTGTCCTGACCGATGAGGCAGAAAAAACGGCACCGCGAGGGTGCCGAAATGAGCAACGTTTGTCAGGACAATCATTGTGATAATCAACTCACACTAAGATTAACGGCCCTGTGCAAGGAAGATTGAGCGAACCGATGACACGTTTGTGAAAACGTGACGCGACGCAGGTTTTAAGCGGTCTGAGGGCATTTATCCGCAAAAAAAGAGAGAGGCATTTCAGGTATAGAGAAAATTTGTTTGATCCCGGGTGGCGACAATCCAAAGCGTGAACTAGTGTAATAACGCTGTTTGGAAGTCATTTAGGATTTCCCTGAGAACTCCGGCCCGGACCTTTAACGAGGTTCGGGCATTTTTTTGCACTTTAAACAGCGCCTTGCCTCTCTGTTACACGTTCAACGCGTCAGGGAAGGCCGTAAATCTGCCTGCAGGCCAGCGCTGACGGAAGCCCGTTTTCTGTGCATAACGACAGAAGACAGAGTAAGAGAAGGAAGGGCATTAACGTCAGCGTGGTAATGGTGAGTCGAGAGGCAGGTAAGCAGGCGCGTGTAACGTTTATTGCCTGAAGAGCAGCGTCAGAAGTTCACGATAATGTGACGCATCGTCCTCATTCGTTGCCGTTTCAAGACAACCAATCAGCTTCAGACAGATGATGCGTCGACTCACAGGCTTATTTTCCCGAAGAATTTCGACTGCGATCCTGCCAAGTGTTTCAAGTTGATATGGGTGATCAATCTGGCTGAAATAATGGGCCAGATTGCTGGTTTTTCCTGAGGGCGGCAAACCGTCCTGGCGCATAGTGTTCCTTGAAGCTGAGTAGGAATATTTGTGCGCAAGTTAACCGATCCTGGGGGCCGCTGTACAGCAGTATTACCGATTGCTGGCGAAAGAAAGGTTGCCAGCCGTCTGGCTTAGATCTGGCAGGGTAAAGCGGCGATATGTAAGGCGGGCACTGGCGCTTCAGAGCTGGCTGACAGCGGCGACTGGCTTCCCATTGTGCGTGAATATTTCAGTCTGTGATAAGAGCATAAACGCCGCTAAATGAACAGGCACAGGCATGGCGCACGTTAATAATAACGTTTTAGTGCGAAGCATTACCGAAGAGAATAACATTATCATTAGCAGGGTTTTATTCATGGGGCGTAAACAGTCGCCAGGAAGTATAACCATCAGCGCCACAACAAAAAATATTAATACTGCTCTTACAAAATGCTGAACGATAATATCTCGACGTTGACGGATATCTGTCTTTACGTGCCTTTGAAAATACACGCATAACGCCGGGCCAGGCCTGGCAAGGCCTGCAGGTGTTGTCAGGCGTACTGTAGATATATTCAGAATAGTCTTTATCAGACAGCATTCAGGCCAGGAATTTAATAAATTTATTGCAATTCATTAAGTTAAAACAGGCATTTCAAAAGTATCATTTTTATCACTTCAGGCTACTATTCTTTCGGCAGAAAAAGGCTTTTGTCATCTGTTTGATTATTACTAGAATGTGAAAAACAATAGTGATTAATTGCCCGATTGAGGAACGTAAAGTGTTATTTCACGACGATGAGAAAAGTCATGTCATTCTTGGCGAAGCGGTGGTCAATCTTGCCCTTGGTGAGAAAGAAATTAGTATTGATACACTCATTGCGGAGCTCAATATGATGGCCGAGTCAGAAACCTGTGATAACAGATTAGCCGACATTTTTTCGGCGCGACGCTGGCTAAAGCAGTTCAGACCTTCACCCGTCAGGAGGGATTCCGGCCTGCGCTGGTTAATGACAGCCAGTCAGGAAGGAAAAACAGATGAAAATGTTATTCGTCTTAATCCGGAAGAGGATGACGACCGTGCATAGCCAAACGTTGGCAAGTTAGTCAAGAAAAGGTAATCAATGACCTCTCTGCCTCTGCTTTACCGCCTCGCCTCTGCCCTGTGGTGTAATCGCAACGCTGTAAGACGGTTAGCGATCTGATACTTACGCAAGTGACTGTTAAGTATGATATAGCACTTTATGCACAATAACCCTGCCAGCCAGTTAAGAGAATTCCTGTACAATTTTCCAGATGTTGTATAAGTTTAGTGAACATTGCGTTGACTAACGTTTATACTATTTCTCATTTGGGAGATTCATGATGCGTCAGAACGAAAATACGTCCAATACGGTTCACGATATTGCCCGTTACTTTGGCAACGACACGCTCCCTTCCGAAAAAGCGACGCTGGGTCAGGTCATCGTGGAAATCCTTCATGCAGGCAAAAGCCTTAACCGTAAGGCCATTTGTAGCGCGCTGATTCGTCGACTGAGTCAGTCGGCCAGTCCGCTTGAAGAGCAACATTATCAGAAACTGATCAGTATGCTTTTTGACCGCTGAAAGCTGCGACTCACACGTGCATTCACGTCCCGCAGCAGTAATCTGATTGGTCAAATAAGCAGGTCACCAGAGGCCTGAGCATTTGAGGCTGGTTTGCCCGGTTACAGGGGCACAATGTCATCAGGAATGCGGGTATGCAAAAAGATAAACAAGAGAAACTTATTGAAATTGTCATGGGCGAGGCGATTACCGCGTTGCTTGACAGCAATGACACCATCAGTGGTGCGACACTGGCAAACAGACTTAAGATCATGCTCCGGGATGAAACTCACGACGAGCGGCACGAGGCTATTGAAATGGCGCTCACGGAAGTTCGCAACGAGTTTGCCTCCGCACGTGACCCGATTGATGCCACCGTACTGGCATTTGGTCAGAGCATTCCGGACAACAGTCGTAAGCACTAAGTCTGGGCGGCCTTCAGGGCGATGCATGCAGGGTAAAAACGCAGCGGTTGCTGGTATGCACGCAGGATTGCAGCACTGAACAGTCAGTATGACGTCACTTACCTTCACAGATACAGATTAAGAAGATCATCATGCCGAATACTATCGACATTGAGCAAAACACGACAGAAGCAGAAATACTGCATCTCTTTCGCCGTGCGGGTGACACACTTCAGGCTGAAAATGCAGTGCTGGATGCGGTGATTCGTGACATCGTCATTCAGGGACAAAAGGTGACCAGTAAGGCCATCATCATACGTCTGATTGCCGAACTGGAATGCACGGAAGATAGCAATGAGTTGGCCGTGTTACGCCATTGCCTGGAAATTGTTGTGGGGCGAACATCCTCCAGGGACGATGCGTAAGATACAGCCTGCGCGGTCTCGCTGAATCTGTCATGGAATAAAAGCGCATCGCCCTGTACTGATAAAGCGGTATCGGTGCCACCGCTAGTCCGGTGCTTCATCATCTTAATGAAACTGTCGGGAAAGCAGGCGTATCGCTTCCTGACACGCTTTCTTTTCAAGCTGCTCTGTGCTCTGTTCACTGTAATTATGCAGTGAACTGACAATATCCTGAAGATGGAGCTCGCCATCGGGTTTAAGCAAACGCGCAACTATCGTACCAATAATGGTATAGATGTCTTGCATGGCGGTGTCATCACTCATTCGACCTCCGTCAGCGAAAACGTGCCTTTATTAATCAGCGCGTCGGTTATGTGAATACCTTTCAAGGCGCTTACTCGTGCAAAGCGTTTTTCAGAAAATGGGGTAAGCCGCTGCCTGGCAGCGACTTAATGAAGGTGATGGATACTGAGATCACCGAGTTCTGTCGTTTGCGATTCAGCCGGACGAGAAATCATCTCCGCACGTATTTCTTCAATGGCCCGCAATGCTGCGCGAATGCGTACCTCATCACTTTCGGTATCCAGAAGCTGTTGCAGCCGCTCAAGGAGAAGGCGCCAGGAAATTGCCGCATCCTCATTCAGTAGCTGCGTCACCATCTCTCCGATGATGATGTCCGTCATTTTTTCGTCAAAAACGTTATTCATATACTCCCCGGAAGGCGGTTCTGAGACCGAAAGATTAGCACAGGTTTTTCCAGTGGGGGTTTGCTCAGCATCAAAATGAGACTGCACGGATGTGCAGGCGGCACTGCAATGGCACCGAAAACCTTTACTGGCTTTTTTTTGCGGGCAACAGAATAAGTTTCTTTGAGCAATCATTCAATTGCACATTGACGTATTTTTCATCTTTGCCAAAGAAAGAGCCCGGGCAGTGCCGGGCTCTGGCGGTCATGCTGCTGCATCGCCGGTTAACTGAGCAGGCGGTCAGGCTGTACGAAACACAGAAACCATGTCGCGCAAATCACTGGCCCGTTTTGCCAGTTCATCTGCGGATGACGCCGACTGCTCAACCAGTACTGCATTTTGCTGTGTCACCTGATCCATCTGGTTAACGGCAATATTAATCTGGCTTACGCCGCTGCTCTGCTCTTCAGACGATGATGAGATATCGCGAATCAGCTGAGAGGTTTGCTCTATGGCCTCTACGCTCTGCTTAACTTTGCTGCCCGCATCCTGCGCCAGCGTTAAGCCTTCATTCGACTGAACGACAGATTGCTCTATGAGACCTTTAATCTCTTTCGCGGCACCGGCTGAGCGCTGCGCCAGTGCGCGCACTTCGGCCGCTACTACGGCAAATCCTTTACCCAGTTCGCCGGCGCGAGCCGCTTCAACGGCGGCGTTAAGCGCCAGTATATTGGTCTGAAAGGCGATGCTGTCAATGACGGTGGTGATTTCCTCAATCTGGCTTGAGCTGCCACGAATCTTCTGCATTGTCGCCATGACAGCGTTCATCGCATCACCACTCATTAAGGCCGCATTAGTCGCCGATACGGCCATATCGGAGGCGTAACGTGTGTTATCGGCATTCTGTTTAATAATGGACGACAGTTGCTCCATACTGGCGGCGGTTTCAGCCAGCGAGGCGGCCTGTTCCTCCGTACGCGATGAGAGGTCGTTATTACCCATCGCAATTTCTTCCGACGAGTTGGCAATGGTTGACGCGTTATTTTTAATACTGGTCACTAACAGCGAAAGACGTAGCTGCATCTGCGCCAGGGCATTCAGCAGTTCGGCGATCTCATTATTGCCCGAGACCGTTATTACGGTGGTTAGATCACCCGCTGCAACTTTACTGGCCACTGCCACCGCCTCTTTTACAGGGCGCGTGACCGAACGACTAATCATAAACGCCACAAAGACTGCTATGAGTGCTAACACCAGTAATGCGGCCAGCAGGATATATTGCGAATGACGACGTTGATCGATTTGATCGTTGAGCGTGATTGCCAGTTGCTGGCTGAGTTTGGTGCCAAGATCGTTATAGGCGTTAATCGCCTGGGTAAAGGCTTTTACGTAGTCCAGAGGCGTAATCTGCACGGTTTTCGTGATAAAGACGTTCTCCGCCATCTTAAGCACGCTGGCCGAACGTTGATAGGCGTCCTGCGCCTGCGCGGCAAAGTCAGTTTTCAGTCCTGGCTCCACGGTAAAGGCTTTATTCAGTACATTACTGAATTTCTCCAGTGCATTTCGGCCGCCTTCAAGTTGATATTCCATGGCGCCACGATAGGATTCGTCAGCTTTATCCCCCGCCGCAATGATGGACGTACCACTTGCCCGGATGCGCCCGAGCGTTTCGGTCAGCTCTGGCAGGCGGCCATAAATACTCATGATAAGTTGATAAGTATTCAGGTCGGCATCTAAAGAGAGACTATACAAATCAAGAATGTCTTGATTCGTGTCCAGCAGGTTTTGAATGAGTTGGGCATGATGCGTCAGGCTGCTCGACAGCGTTAACTTCCCCGTTAACACGTCCTGTTGTAGCTGTGACCATGCGGTCTGAACATTTAAAAAACGCTGAGTGGGTTGTGCGCTGGCATCATATTGACGCAATTCAGAGGCTATTTTTTCATACATTGCATCGATCTGAGAAGCCAGCGCTACGCGTGGCGCGTTATCCAGCTTATTTTGGGAAATAGCGATGGCACTTTCCGCACGATGGCGCTGTATCAGGTTAAGTAATGTCAGGATATCTTTTTCGATCGGTACGCCCTGTAACTCTTGTGTTTTTACGTTAATCGCTTCATTACCCGTCTGAATAAATAGATAGGTAGGTAATATAAATAAAACCAGAGCAAAAATACCGAGGATAAGAAATTTTGTCGGCAGGCCGAGTTTGTCGAGAATGTTTTTCATTACTTGCGGTCCAGGTGGAGTGGTGTCTTTTGATAAAATCATCAAAATATAATTATGTTATGTTTTTACTGTAATAGAATGGAAATTTTTCGCTTATTATCAACGATCTGTTTGATTTAACGGCAGGGCGAGGCCCATTTTTCACAGTGAAAGACAGTATAGAGTGCATTCTTCTGTTTATCATGTAAAAGATTCACTAAATTTTCTTTTCAGTGTGGCTAAGCCAAATTATTTTTCTTTTTTAATTTTTATCTAATCATAAATAGGTATATATGGGATGCTTGTTATAAAAAAGCAGCCTCGCTCCCAAAGAATGAAAAAAAATTAAAGTTATCCTGAGGGGTGACGATAATGGCGGTCCTTATTTTTTTAGCCAACAATAAAGTCTTCCAGGGGCTTTTACCGGGTAATATTCTGGTCAGATAATTAAAGTCATATGACTTACGATGAGTATCGCCACGTGCTCAGGACCGGTTAAACATACATTCCGCTTACTCCCGCAAGACGCTTTCGAAGCTGAGGGTTGTGTTGCAATCCCTGTGACGCGTTTTGTGTCGCTGCGTGCGTCATCGCCTGCGTGTTTTCCTGCGCTTAAGCACTGTTTACAGTGAAGAAGTGGTGCACGCTCTGACGCCGCAGCGGCAAACGGTGAGTGTTCCCTGTTAACCAAGATTGAATATTTTTTTCTTATCGCCAGAAAGTAACCAATACAATGTTTTATTCTCTTTTTCTAAATGAAATTCTTCTCGTTTAGTTTAAGATTTAATATTCGTCAAATTATTTTTATTTTTATTAAAAATTCATAATTATCAATGGGTTGTTATTTTTTTATTGCGGGCTTATTAATTTTTACTGTGGATTTTACTTTTTTAACCGATACCTGTTTTTCACCATAAGCAGGGAGTCCATAATGAAAATTTCAACGCGCCTGACGATGAGTTTTGGCCTTTTAATTACGCTGTTTATTATCTGTACCTCAGTGGCCTATACCGGTATGAATAATGCCCGTAACGGCATGGATGAAGCCATAAATGTCAAAATGAAGAAATACCGTGTGGGGATGGACATGTACGGTGGGTTACGTGACATGGCCGTCATTGTGCGTAACCTTGCCCTGATTACGGATCCCGACCAAATGCAGCGAGAGTGGCAACGTATTGTCACGCAAAAAGCGAGCTATATAGAGAACCGTGAGCGTCTGGCTGCAATGGTTGCCAGAGATTCAACGCCAAAGGCCAGAGAGGCCTTTGATAAGATAGTAAGTAGCGAGGGCCCGGTGCTGGCGGCGCTGGAACATGCCGGCCAGCTTGGCTTACAAAACAAGCAGCAGGACGCGACGTCTTATCTGATAAAAACGGTTCGGCCATTGCAAGGGCAATTACTTGAGTCGCTGAAAGAGATGACCAGGCTGCAAATGGAAGACAGTGAAAAGTCCGTTGAAATCACCAGTCAAAATGTGCGCCGGGCCACGCTGATTCTGTTGATTCTTGCCTCTCTGTCGGTGGTCGTTTCCGTCGCAGCGGGGTATATGATTATACGCGTGCTGATGCGTCAGCTCGGTGGTGAACCTGCTCAGGCGCAGGCATTATCTGCGGCGATTGCCGGCGGCAATTTAACCGCACCGGTCACCTTGCGTGCCAACGATTCAACCAGTCTGCTTGCTTCTCTGGCGAATATGCAGTCCAGTTTGCGGCGTCTGGTTAGCCAAATCAAAGAGACCGCCGGCTCCGTCGCCTCGGCATCCGATGAAATCGCTCAGGGCAATACTGAGCTGTCATCACGTACTGAACAGCAGGCTGCCGCCCTACAGGAAACGGCGGCCAGTATGGAACAGCTCACCGCCACGGTGAAGAGCAATACGGCCAGTGCACAACATACGGCTACCGTTGCCCGCGAGGCTGCAACCCTGGCGCGCAGCGGCGAGTCCGAAGTCCAGCGCATGTCTCATACCATGAATGACATCGCCCTGAGCGCGACAAAAGTACGCGACATCACAGGCGTGATTGAAAGTATTGCGTTTCAGACCAATATCCTGGCGTTAAATGCGGCGGTTGAGGCAGCGCGGGCGGGCGAGGGTGGGCGCGGTTTTGCCGTCGTCGCTGGCGAGGTCAGAATCCTGGCACAGCGTAGCGCCACTGCCGCAAAAGAGATCAAAGAACTGATCGAACATGCGGTGGAACAGGTGGATAGCGGCGTTCATGTCGCCGCCGGGACCGGAGAAAGTATTCTGAAGGTCGTGGGCATGGTCAATGCACTGGCGGGCGCGATGGATGAAATATCAATGGCTTCGTCAGAGCAGATGCAGGGGATCTCGCAGGTCAGCGTTGCCGTCAGTCAGATGGATGGGGTCACCCAGAATAACGCGGCGCTGGTTGAAGAATCCTCATCCGCCTCGCACTCCCTGTCAGAGCAGGCGCACGCCTTACGCGGCATGGTTGAAGCATTTCAGGTTTGATCGCTTAGCAGGGGCGGTAACGCCCCTTTTTTATATCACAGAGTCTGGCTTCCCCAGCCTCACGACAGGACATCCCCGCGTCGCCAGGCAATCAGGCCTGTCACTGAATGGTCAGAACAACCCGGCCAATCAGTTTGATGTCATCAATCCCACAATCAAAGGCCACGCCAATCCCGCTGACGTGGACTTTCCTGACCGGAATACGCGTCAGCGTTCTGACGCTGGCTGTGCCTTCGATTTCGACCAACCAGACGCCGCCATGCATATCTTCGAAGTCAGTATCGATGATGTATTGCGTGGTTTCGGCCAACAGTAAAAAAGCGTTGCGCGGTTCCTGCTTCAGGGGCGCATATAAGGCTTTATCCAGCATCACATAACCCGCATCCTCGATTTTTCCGCTGATTAGTTTTTTTCTAATCAGTGTCGGTGTGTCAGGTTTGCTTTCTGAGAACTTACTTCCTTTACCCGTAATCAACCATTGCAAGTCCGCCCCCGTTTCCATAACGCACTGCAAAACGATATCTGACGGAAAAACATCACGTTTATAGCGTGCAGACAGGCTGCTTGCGGCAATTCCAAGGTGATCTGCAAGCTGCATTTTCATGGTAAAGCCATAGGCATCGACAACGCGATCCAGAGCTTCAGCGCTCGAGTTCGGAAATTTGAAATTAGTATAAACGCTCATTTTCATTGACACTTAGATTTAGTCTAAGTATCCTCCGGTTTTAGTTAGCCTTTGATTGATGCAGCAGCAGGCGGCTTTATCAGATAACGAAAGATTTTGCCTGATGAGGCCCATTTTTACAATCGTCATGCCGGAACCTTATCGCGTCGCTCACCTGTCTGCGTGTAACGGTCAGCACCGGTGAGATAAGGCAACACGGGCGATTGTGTCGGTAAGCGCCGCGATTGCACGCAAGATGTGAGTGAAAGTGGTTTAACGCCTTGTCGTGCTGACACTGAGGCCAGTTTTATTACCGTTTCGCTTAATGCTTAACAAAAGCCAGCGATGAGACAGGCGCGAATCCGTCATCAGGTACAGACACCATGATGTCAGTGACGGTGGCGACTGGTCAGTCAAACCCGATGCAAACTTTATCAGAGGAAAACAATGAGTCGCACCGTCCAGATAAAAAGCCCGCTATCCGCTTCGCATGCTGAAGCGCGTTTTGACAACGGCAGCAGCGAAAAGATGACCTTTGATGAATTTCGTCAGCGCTGGCGTTTGCTGCGCGACAGCAACCGTAACCCTGCGCTGCGGTACTTCAATCACCAAAATGACGATTTCAAATTCTGTGTTTTAACGCTGGTCAATCGTGACTGGCCCGGCAGTTTCAGGCAGGAAGATATTGGCAAACCTTTCGAGTGTTTCGATCAGTTACGTCGTGAACGCATCATCATGGCGATGAACAAGCTGGCGCGCTGGGGAAAGATATTGCCGCGACAGTTCTCAACGGCGGACTGCTTTTTGCCTGAATAAACCACCTAATCGTAACGCAATGACGTAAACCCGTCGGGCATGACTTTGCCCAAAATCTGGAGAGAAATGATGAACAACGAAACCCATTCACTGAATGACGCCACTACCTTTACCCTTAACAAACTGCTTGATAACGAAAGAAAAGCCTGCGCACTGGCGGTCGCCAGACGGCTGAATGTTATGGCGGCGCATATTACGCGTCAGACATTAAACGGCATTGAGGCTGCGGAACTGCTGCGCAACGAAGCTGAACGTTATGAAAACGAATCAGGAGCGCTGCGCTGATGGCCGATACCATTGATGTCGCGCAGCAGCGCAGCGAAGAAATCCTGGCGCACAATATTGCCCAGGTCACGCAACGGCCCGTGGCAATCAGCGCTTCGTTTTGTGAAGAGTGTGATGCACCGATTCCCGAGGCGCGCCGTCGCGCCGTTCAGGGTGTCACCCGCTGCCTGTCCTGTCAGGAAGTCTGCGAGTTACGCACACGTCTTCACCACGGACAGGCGCGATGATGACTTTTGCTTACCCCTGGAATGCCCCCCGGCTGGCGATTGCCAGCCCGTATCCCACTTATGACCAGCAGCAACACCGCGATCGCCTGATTGCGGCGTGGCTGCATGGGCAGAAAACCCTTAATGCCCAGGCCAGGATGGTGCAACTGGACGTCCGGCGTCGCATGGCGTTACTTGAAAAGCAACAGGGCACAGCCCGGGCTAATGCGTACTTAGCAAAAACCTTTGTTGAGCGTACATTACCGCGTGTTGAGTCAGTCAACCAGCGCTACCAGTTGCATGCCATGCGTCCCGGCATCGTGGCGCAGCTATCCCGAACGCTGTCGTGCCCGCAAGGTGCAGCCAGAGCGGCCGGCACATTGTGGGAACTGATGAAGCGGTTTAACCGCCTGCCGGATATGTCCCGTGCTGATGTTGATTTACTCGCGGGCGATATTGCCAGCTTTATTCATGCAGAACTGGTGCAGTTGCATGCCAGCATCAGTGAGAGGGCGGATTACCGTTATGTCCATCACCTCTACACAACCGCGGCTATCATCACCCGTGAACTGGGACAAACACCACCGCTCTGGGAAACGGTCAGTACTCGCTTCTTCTGTCCCGACGATGTTACCGCCGCCATCCTGCGTATGCAGGCAGAGAAATGGTGGAAAGGACAGTTGCGTCGTCTCAGCGCCTTCTGGCGAGAACATCTGCATATTGCCTTAGCCAACGTCAGCAAAAAGCGGTCACCTTATGCCAGCCCGATGGCGGTCGCGGAATGGCGGGAACAGCGTCGACGCACTCGTGACTTCCTGCAGAGTATGGATCTGGAAGATGAGGAGGGGAACCGCATCAGCCTGATCGAAAAATATGACGGCAGTGTGGCCAATCCAGCCATTCGTCGTGCGGAACTCATGACACGCATTCGTGGCTTTGAAACCCTTTGTCAAAATATGGGCTTCCGGGCGGAGTTTTATACTTTAACCGCCCCCTCTCGCTATCACGCCACCTTGCAAACGGGCCACCGCAATGCGAAATGGAACGGGGCCAGCCCGGCGGACACGCAGCGCTATCTTTGCACGCTCTGGCAGCGAGTCCGTGCCAAACTGCATCGAAATAACATCAGTATTTTTGGTCTGCGCGTTGCTGAGCCTCATCACGATGGTACACCGCACTGGCATATGTTGATGTTTATGCGCCCTGAGGACGTCAGTCGGGTAAGTGAGATCCTGCGTGATTATGCCTGCCAGCAGGACAGCGATGAGCTGAACAGCGCCCGCGCACGCAAAGCGCGTTTTCATGCGGAAGCCATTGACCCAGCAAAAGGCAGCGCGACAGGCTATATCGCTAAATACGTAGCAAAAAACATTGATGGTTATGCGCTCGAAGGCGAGCGGGATCATGAAAGCGGAAAGCCGCTGAAGGAAACGGCGATGGCCGTCTCGGCCTGGGCGGCCCGCTGGCGCATCCGCCAGTTTCAGTTTATCGGCGGTGCTCCCGTCACGGTTTATCGCGAACTGCGCCGCCTGGCTGATCTGCAAAGCGCTCATGGTGCGGGCGAGGCGTTTGCTGCCGTACATGCTGCGGCTGATGCCGGTCAATGGGCTGCGTACACCGATGCGCAGGGCGGCCCCTTCGTTAAACGTGACGCACTTACCGTGCGTGTCTGGTATCAGCCCGATGAAAATTGTAATGCCTTTGGCGAGGAAACGCAGTCGATTAAAGGTGTTTATGCCACGGCGACAGGGCCCGGCGTGCCCGTGTTGACCCGGCTGAAAACATGGAAAGTTGTGCCTAAACGCGCTGAAGAAGAGGGCGGCCAAAAACCGCAGCCGGCGTTGCGGTCTTGGAGTTCTGTTAATAACTGTACGCATATGCCAGCAATGCCTTTTAATAATTGCCACGGCAGCGGGATTTACACTATCGAATGCCGAAAATTTCAGCAAAAAGGTTTAGATAATGATGAATACTCTTCGTTTTACAGGCTATTCCTGTCCGAGTACTTAACGGGCTTTGAAAAAGCCAGACCGACATTGTTGCCGTATGAAAATAAAGTAGAACTCTCACGAATATCGAAAAGGACTGACTGCTTTTAAATCCTTGCAGCCGAGCCAAGAGATAAAAATTTACATTTATCTTAGCGTGACGTGCTGTTTAGGTATTGCTGAGTAAACGGTATACGATTGCTGTTGAGTCCACGTGACATGAAACTGGATGGGCAATAAGGTATCTCTTTAAATTATCGAAATGTATTTGGGGACTTAACGTTTTTTTTAGTGGGACAGCATCGTGACACCAGAACACGGATGAATTTCCGTATCTTCAAGAGTACTGCTGGTTAATTTTTCGTCTTTTCAAGTCATGTTTATCCAAATGGAATGTATTCAACCGGTACTGGATTTTCTCAATTACATTGTTTTCAGGAGTAAGAATTATGAACGCAAAGAAAACGTTGGTCGCTTTTACTGCTTTTATAGCGCTGTCAAGTCAGGCAGCAACAAGCATTAATATCAATGCACTACAAAACTGCATCACATCGCCTCCGGGAACCGCTGCTGCTGGTAAACCGGCACAGTTCCAGATGCAAAAAGGGACTTATGATGTCTCAATCACGAATAACAATATGAGCTGTTCCAGTAATGATCTGGGCGGTGGCTGCGCTATTGATACTGTTCTGCTTCAGGGGGGCTTAGGATATTCAACTAATCGGTGGGGGCAAAGCATTACATCGACACCGGTTCGCGTTTACGTTGATGTAACCTCAACAATAATTGCCTGGGTTTCTGACGATGGTTGTTACAATAACACGGGGCAAGCTACGCTTGTAATAAATAAAATTCAGTAGCTCTTCCATCAGGCCGCCTCCATCTGATGACTTAATAAAGCCTGAAAGGTGAGCCGGTCTTTTGATTAAATATGCAAGATTATAAAATTTTTGTAGTATGCATAAAGAATGCAGGCGGAGAATGTTCGGATGGAATTTTTGACTGGGGAATTAAATTACATGGCAGTATCGTTAAAAGAATTATTCGTTTTTAGCTGCCGAGGATGAAACGTATTGATAGATGATTATAGGGGGAATTAAAAGCCATCATGTTGCTGCAGATTAAGGTTTTAAATAATTGAGCCATACTACTTATCATAATTTCAACTCATTCATTCAAATAAGTAACTGGCAACAACGCTATGTCAGGTATTGGATATCGAGCATGCCAGGATAGCGAAGGGAACGCTGAACATCTTTTCAGTAGGTTTTCCCTCCCGCTTTCACCCTTCGCAGAAGTGCACTGGTGGATGGTTGCGCTGTAGGGGGTATCGCTTACCCATCTCCTTTTGTAAGGACGGCTTTATGGCAATCTTGCCTTTAGACGCATCCGCTCAAAAGTGTGTCTGCATTTATGGCTGGTAGCGCTCTGTGTGGAAGAGCATACATGAAATGCTTTCAAATCCGGACGAAACACACGCCACGTTTTTGGCATCATTTAGAGGAAAATCTATTGATTTTTCTTACGCTTCTGCAGGTCAGTGCTGAAGGTTTGTCTTAAGGGAAGGTTAATAAAAGTTTATGCCTATCAACATGATATAATTTTTTACCAACTATCTTAAAACGCTTCCACAGTTAATCAATGCTATGATACTGTATGTATGTACAGTGTTTATTTTGGGGGAGGGAATTGTGGGAAATGAATTACATGAGCGAGTTATGCTTGAGCGCGTTGAGCTTATCGCCAGGCTCACCAGTGAAGGGGCCTGCGGCGAACGAGACAGGGAAATTGCGTTAAATTTGATTGCTGAACTCGCAGCTAACTACACCCTTTCCGATAACCGATTTTCCGTTGTCTTTTCGGCTACGCCTTTAAAAAAACCATGATGCCGGCGTTCTCACTGTAACGTCAGCGGGTTGTCTGTCGCCTGAGCCCACCCAAAGGATGATGTGGGCTCAGGCGCGGGCAGCGGTCCGGGCAAACAGACCTTCACTTCGATCGGTCTTTAGCGTTCCTTACTGTCGTGTCAGGCCACAAAAAACGCCAGGCAGTTGTCACGTTCCTTTCCCGTTTCACTGCTTCGTCCGGCCGCAGACGCTCATCGTTAAAACACGCACTTTTCTTTCCCGTTTCGCTGACTCTTCCGCCTGCGGATCATCACGGCTAAAACACGCACCTTCCTTTCCCGTTCTATTGCCTCTTCCGGTCGTTGAACCTCATCGTTAAAACGCGCGCTTTTCTTCCTTCCTGCCGTTTTTTTAGCCGGAGTCATCCCATTTTTACTGCCTTTGCCCGCTCACTGTTGAGCGGGCGCTCCCGCGTTGAGCAATGCGCTGCTGAAGCAGACACTACTCCTGTCGCGCGCTGGCAACGCAGGCCGCGCTGAGCACATGCCCCCTGTTTACCGCATGGCCTGAGCTTTATGAAACCTGCTTTTGCGACAGGAGATATGGCCTGGCGATGCGGTGCCGGTAATGCAGGCTACCGCTGACAACATTTCGCCCAGCCAACCATGGTTTTTATGCTCATAAGGGGCCAATCAATGCTGATTTATGCACGACAGGAAGAAACGGTTGATGAGATTTGCTGGCGTTATTACGGACGCACGCAGCAGGCGGTTGAACAGGTTTATGCCGCCAATCCTGGCCTGGCAGAAAAAGGCCCAACCCTACCGCACGGATGCAAAGTGGTCTTACCGGATCTGCCCCAGGCGGCTACTGGTGAGACGCTCAATCTGTGGGATTAGTGCCAATGGAAAAAATCAGTTCTCTGATTAATTACCTCATCGGGATTGTCCTGATGTGGTTTGGACGTCACACACCACAGGATATCGCTTTTATGGTGGGCTCTGGCGTTGCTGTGTTAACGATGTGCATCAATGTCGCAACCTTTTTTATCAACTGGTATTACCGCCGCAAAACCTACGAGCTGCAGCAGCGCAACGTTAAGGGGCTGAATTTTGAGCCAGACCGCTAAGCGATGTGCCGTCGTCGCCGTGCTGGCCATGGCCGCACTGCTACCGCAAATCAAGATGCTAAAAACCTCCGAAGCCGGACTCTGGCTGATTGCTGATGCCGAAGGGTGCCGCACGTCACCTTATCAGTGCAGCGCCGGCGTCTGGACTAATGGCATTGGCCATACGCAGGGTGTTACGCCTGCCAGCGTGGTGAACGAGCGCCAGGCGGCAGTCAACCTGGTTTATGACGTCATGCGCGTTGAGCGCGGCATTGATCAGTGCATGACACGTGACATGCCCTCCGAGGTCTACGACGCGGTGGTGTCCTTTGGCTTTAACGTCGGCGTACATGCCGCCTGTAACTCCACGCTGGCGGGCTTCATTAACCGTGGCCGCTGGCGCGATGCCTGCCTGCAGCTCAGACGCTGGGTCTATGTCAAAGGGACGTATAACGCCGGGCTGGATAACCGTCGCCAGCGTGAAATGGCCTGGTGCCTGAAGGGGGCAGGATGATGCGACTGATGGTGTTTGCGATCGTGACGTTACTTGCGGCACTGGGGGCCGGCGGCTGGCGTCTCAGCGTCATCGAGGCGCGGCTGGACAAGGCACAGCACAAGGCCGCGGCGCTGGCCGCCGACCTGAGCAACCGGGAGAAGGCCATCGATCAACTCAACCGGGACAGTCAGGCCAGCCGAAAACGTGAGGCCGAACTGCGGCTACAGCAAAACCAGGCCAGCGCTCAGGCGCTGAACCGCGAAACGACAATCAGAAGAGAAACCGATGCGAATCCCGCTTTACGTGCCTGGAGTGCGACTGCTTTGCCTGCTGACGTTATCCGGCTGCACAGCCGTCCCGCCTTCAGCAATGCCCGAGATTATCTGGACTGGCTGTCCACGCGTGACCAGTTGCCCCATCCCGGAGAACCGCCTGCAAACGCAGGGTGATTTGGCGGCAGATAACCGCCAGTTAGAGGCTGCGCTCGCATCGTGCGGGTTGCAGGTAGAGATGATTAAAGCGTGCCAGGAGCAGCATGATGTTGAAAGCAACCCAACTCCGTCAGGTGCTGATAAACAGCGTTCCGCTGCTACAGCAAAATCCTGACAACCTGACCATCGATATTCAGTCCGGCAGTCTGGTCTCCACCCTCGCCAGCTCGCTGTCGTTTGAATACCACTTTCAGCTGGCTGTCGTCATTACTCAGTATGCCGACGATATTGATCTGATCATGGTGCCCGTGCTGGCCTGGCTGCGGGAAAACCAGCCCGACATCATGGTGTCGGAGGAAAAACGCCGCACCGGCTTTACCTTCACGCTCGATGCCACGGGCGAGGGGAAGCACACCGTGACGGTCACGCTCCAGCTGACCGAACGTGTCTGGGTTGAGCAGCAGGAAGGTGGATTACACATCACGCATCTGCCGGAACCTGCGCTGCCAGAAAACGATGCGCGGCCCTGGCAGTTGTATATCAAAGGCAAGCTGGTCAGCGAATGGAAGGCATAGCCACTGCCGCTTTTGCTGAGGCGCTGTTTAGTCATTTCTGAGTAAACGGCATTCGATTGCTGCTTTTCTCCTGCAACGTGAAACTACTGCCATGAACGAGCAAATATTAGAAATCAAGCGCTTGCTGCGCAACATGGTCCGCATCGGTACTGTCTCCGACGTCAATCTGGAGGCGGGCACCTGCCGTGTAAAGACCGGTGATAACACCACTGACTGGCTGCACTGGCTGACAGCCCGGGCGGGACGCACGCGTACCTGGAATGCCCCTTCGGTTGGCGAGCAGGTGTTGATCATGAGCCTGGGCGGCGAGCTGAACAGCGGCTTTGTTTTGCCCGGTGTGTTTTCGGATGCCAGCCCGGCGCCATCGGCCTCTGCGGATGCGCTGCACTGCTCCTTTCCCGATGGGGCGGTTATTGAATATGAGCCCCAGACCGGCGCGCTAAAAGCGGAGGGGATCCAGACTGCCACTCTCAAGGCGGCCGTTAAAATCCTGCTGGATACGCCCGAGGTGGAGTGCACAACGTTACTCAAAACCGCCACGCTGGAAGTCACACAGGGCGGCACCATGAAGGGCGACGTATCGCACAGCGGCGGCAGTTTCGCCTCCAATGGCAAAGTGCTGCATACGCACCAACATCCGGGCGACAGCGGTGGGACAACAGGAGCGCCATTATGACAACAGCACGCTACAGCGGTATGAGCCGCGAAACGGGTACGACGCTGGAAGAGCTGGATCACATCCGACAATCCGTGCGCGACATTTTGACCACGCCACTCGGGTCGCGGGTGATGCGCCGTGATTATGGCTCGCTACTGTCGGCGCTGATTGACCAGCCACAAAACGACACGCTGCGTCTGCAAATCATGTCGGCCTGTTATATGGCGCTGCTGCAGTGGGAGCCGCGCATCAGCCTGACCGGCATCAATTTTGAGTCTGCGTTTGACGGCGGGATGGTGGTGGAAATCACCGGCAACCGTGCGGATACCGCGCAGGATTTTTCGTTAACCGTCCCTGTGAGTTGAACCATGCCTACTATCGACCTGAGCCAGCTGCCTGCGCCAAATGTGGTGGAAACGCTGGACTATGAAACGCTGCTTGCGGAACGCAAGGCGACATTGATTTCGCTCTATCCTGCTGACCAGCAGGCGTCGGTTGCCCGCGTACTGGCGCTGGAGTCGGATCCGCTGGTGAAGCTCCTGCAGGAGAACGCGTACCGGGAAGTTATCCTGCGCCAGCGCGTTAACGAGGCGGCAAAGGCGGTGATGGTTGCCTGGGCCAACGGCAGCGATCTGGATCAACTGGGCGCAAATAACGGCGTGACGCGGCTGGTACTGATCCCTGCAGATCCCACCGCCACGCCGCCTGTTGAAGCCGTAATGGAGCGCGACGAAGATTTTCGCGCCCGCATTGCTGCCGCCTTTGAGGGGCTGAGTGTGGCAGGGCCATCGGGTGCCTATGAGTTTCATGCGCGCAGTGCCGACGGACGCGTCGCCGATGCTTCCGCCATCAGTCCGTCTCCTGCCAGCGTCACCATTACCGTGCTGTCACGCGAGGGCAACGGCGTGGCGGATAACGATCTGCTGGCAATCGTGGATGCCGCCCTGAACGATGAAGATGTACGACCGGTCGCCGACCGCGTCACTGTTCAGTCGGCTCAGATTGTGGATTATCGCGTCGAGGCCACGCTGTACCTCTATCCCGGCCCCGAAGCCGAACCTATTCGCGCTGCCTCAGAAGCAAAACTGCAGGCGTTCGTGAACACCCAGGCACGTTTGGGCCGCGATATCCGTAAGTCTGCGCTTTACGCCGCCCTGCACGTCGAAGGCGTACAGCGTGTCGAACTGGCGCAGCCGACTGCGGATGTGGTGCTGGATAAAACCCAGGCGGCGTTCTGCACCGGTTATCAGATCACGGTAGGAGGTTCTGATGAGTAAACGCCTGCTGCCCACCGGATCTTCGGCACTGGAAGTGGCGGCGGCGGAAGCCTGCGCAACGCTGGAGGCCATCCCTGCGCCGATGCGCATGTTGTGGAATGCTCAGACCTGCCCGGTCGAGCTGCTGCCTTATCTGGCCTGGGCCTGGTCGGTTGACCGTTGGGATTCAGGCTGGAGCGAAAGCACCAAGCGCAGCGTGGTTGCCGCATCGGAATACATCCATAAGCACAAGGGAACGATTGGATCGCTGCGCCGTGTGGTGGAGCCGCTTGGCTATCTAATTCGCATCAAGGAATGGTGGAACACCAACGAAGCGCCGGGCACGTTCCGCCTGGACGTGGGCGTGCTGGAAACCGGTATCACTGAGGCTATGTACAACGAGCTGGAGCGATTAATTGCCGATGCCAAACCGGTCAGCCGTCATCTGACGGGGTTATCCATCAATCTGGACAGCACCGGCACCGTTCCTGTTGCGGCCGCCAGTTACAGTGGCGATGAGCTTACCGTTTATCCCTATACACCTGAAGTTATCACCGCAGGCGGTTCCGGTTACACCGGCGCAGCGGTCCATCTTATTGACCTGACGGAAGTGAGAGCATGACAACGAAATATTTTGCCCTACTGACCAATCAGGGCGCGGCAAAGCTGGCCAATGCCGCGGCCCTGGGTACCCAACTGCAAATCACCCAAATGGCGGTGGGGGATGGCGGCGGCACTTTGCCCACGCCCGATCCTGCACAGACCAAACTGGTCGGCGAAAAGCGACGCGCCGCGCTGAATTCACTGAAGGTGGATGCGGCGAACGCTAGTCAGATTATTGCTGAGCAGATTATCCCTGAAGGCGAAGGTGGCTTCTGGATCCGCGAAATTGGCCTGTATGACGCCGATGGCGTTATGGTTGCGGTGGCAAACTGCGCTGAAACTTATAAGCCACAACTTCAGGAAGGCAGCGGCCGTACCCAGACCGTGCGCATGATTCTGATCGTGAACAGCACCAGTGCCGTCACATTAAAGATTGATCCTTCGGTGGTGCTGGCCACGCGGCAGTATGTGGATGACAAAGTCATCGAAGTGAAAGCCTATACCGACGACGTGATGAAGAAGCATGTCGATGCGGCAAACCCTCATAGCCAGTATCTGCAAACGGCTAAAGCGCTGGCAGAGATTAAAGATGCGGGGCTGGTGGCGGAGGTTCTCAAAAACCTCGGTTTTGTAGAAGCGGTTCAAAATGAAATTTCGCGCTCCCGAGGCGTTAAACAATTCACGAGTAACGGCAAGTTCCAGGTCCCGGATGGCGTAAGCACTGTCTACTTATCCGGATGTGCTGCTGGAGGCGGCGGGGGCGGTGGCGGTTGCCGTACAAACACCAGTGAATTTGGCGGTGGCGGCGGTGGCGGTGGCGCTGGACAGTCAGTTATTAAGCGCGCCATAACAGTTAAGCCGGGAGAAATGATCGATGTAGTCATCGGGGCTGGTGGTGCCGGTGGAACCACGTCAGTAAACTCCGATGGCAAAGCTGGAGGAGTTGGTGGCAATACTGTTTTTGGCAATTATTTGACCCTCATCGCCGGTCAGGGTGGAGACCCTGGTGGTGGTGGTTCAGCGCAGTATGGCGGAGCTGGCGGAGGAGGTTATCCTCGCGGAAGCACTGGAAATGATGGAGCAGGAACAACGGGCTCGACGATTGGAACAGGTTGCGGCGGCGCAGGCGCATCATGTCCATTCGGTGGAGGCGGTGGCTCCGTTCGCTCATCTTCCGCAGGTAGTGCTGGAGGCCAAAATGGTTACGTTGGTGATGGTTATGGTGCTGGCGGTGCAGGTGGTTCAACAGGAATAAATGGTAAAGGGGCTGTGGGGCAGCCAGGTTTAGTCATAGTCGAATGGTAACTGGGAAAAAATTTTTTCTCACCAAAATTTAATAACCCTGAAGAAATAATCCGGCCAGAAATAATTAAAAATATTCAATCTTTCCATGGTTAATTTTTAATTTATATTTTTTTTGAGGGTTATTTTTAAAAATATACTTCAGCATAAGTTTATTAACGCAATCCATAACAGTTGAAGCCATAACCTGGAATTATTTACCAATCATTTTATAAGCATCTTTTTGATATTTATGAGATTTAAAGTAAGACCCGCTGCCGCGGGTCTTTTTCCGACGTGGTGTTCATTTCCTGGGCGGCACGAACATACCTTTTACATACTCCCAACCTTCTTCAGGCTTAACTTCACATTCTGTGATATCAACCCACTGAATAGAAGGGTGGAACAATTCCGTTATATCATCTTCCGTTGAAAATAGTTCTCTTACTGTGTTTTTTTCAATTCGCGCATAGTTTTTCATGCATATTCCTCAATGATAATAATGCCATCGCCACCGCCCCCTCCATTTTGAGCAGATGAATTACTAACAGAAAATGCACCGCCGCCGCCTGATCCAAACGCGCCAGGATCACCAGACAAAGATGAGCCTGCAGCAATAGGATTTCCCCCTCCACAGAAAAACGATGCGCCACCACCTCCACTCTCATAGCCCGAGCTTAAGGTAATTGCTGGGGTTCCTGCAGAGCCTCTGACATTCATGTGATTACCACCATAGCCAATACCACTGCCGCCGTTAGAAAGTAAGCGATTCTCTCCGTAGTTAAATGCCGTACCACTTGCCGCTCGAGCACCGCTTGATGCAGAGAGGTATCTACCAAAACTGCTGCTTTGCCCTGATTGCGGCTCGTTACCACCGACTCCACCAGAACCACCCTTTCCGACGGTTAGCAATATGGGAAACTCAAGCTCATCGACTGAATGCCAGGAGATAGCGGTACCACCCGCCCCTCCACCTGAGCCAACCGCTCCCTGATTTGCTCCAACTGCAGAAGTCCCACCGCCACCGCCGCCGCCTCCTGTAACGATTATTTTTAGTAGTCTCGCGGTCGGTTTTGCATAAGTCGTATTTTGACTGAAAATATTTACCTTCAATAATCGGCCAAAAAGCTTTTCGTCTAAACCGAGGTTTGTATCCTCTTTTTATTATTGGCACAAAGCCCGGAAAAACTTTAAAACCTCGGTTTAGGCGAAGGCTCTGCTTTGCCGGTTGGCGTGCCGGTTCCCTGGCCTTCGGAAAATCCGCCAACTGGGTGGCTAAAGTGTAATGGTGCCGCTTTCAGCGCTGCCACCTATCCGCTTCTGGCTAGAGTGTACCCGTCGCTTAAATTGCCGGATTTGCGTGGGGAATTTATACGTGGCTGGGACGATGGACGGGGGTTGATAGCGGAAGAAGTCTCCTCTCTTATCAACAAGGATCAGTAGTTGTTGGAGACGATGGAATAAGCGCAAATACGCTTGTCACGATAAATAATTTAACTGAAAAATCTCGCTGGGGTTACGACGATACACCTTTACCAAGCATTGCTGGGATGTATATCTCAATGACACCAGCCACGAATGATTATTCATCTAACACGTGGGCCGTGGGTGTTTATGGTATAAGTCGACCAAGAAACATTGCATTTAATTATATTTTAAGGGCAATCTAATGAATAATAAACAAGAGTTTTCTTTTGACGAAAACGAACTATCTACAAAAGATGTTTTTTTGGAGGTATACAATTACGATGCCGTGACTGGAGAGTTTAAAAATATATCAAAGGAATATATTTTAAAAGGTGTTGGCATTCCTGCATTTTCAACCATCAAGCCAAATTTATCAGGAAAAGCAGGTACTACTTGCGTTTATGAAAACGATGAATGGAAATTAGTTGATGATCACCGCGGTGAGACTGTATATGACACTGAAACGGGTAATGAAAGAATAATAAAAACCATAGGTCCATACCCAAAGGATACTACAACTCTCAAACCAAAAACAAGTATGATTCATGGGATGGGAGTACATGGATAACCGATAGCCGTGTGCAGCACGAGGCTGAAGTAGGCTTCGCAGAAAAAAAACAAAATGAACTATTGGTTAATGCGCAAAATATAATTAGTATCTGGCAGACAGAACTGCAATTAGGTATTATAACTGACAAGGATAAGGCCAGCTTAATCGATTGGCTGGCCTATATAAGAAAATTAAAAGAAATTAAAACTTATCAGGTGCCAGATATCACATGGCCTTTGCCACCGGAGGTGTCGGCCAAATGATGTCAGGAGCCGTCGATATATCGACGGCTTTGACCGAAGCTTTATACGCCATCCAAGCTGATAGTTTTGCTTTGTCACTATCACTAATATCACCAAGAAAAAGTTCAATCTTCCAATCTGATATTGTGTTATCAATACTGTTTAAAATATCATTTCGGTTTTTTTCTGCAATTTTTTATCAGCTTCATGTTTAAGCGAAAAATCCTCAACCCAGTTTTCACCATCCCATTTACAGTACTCTGAAGCTGGAACTTTTGAAGTTGTATTGGTTGGGTAATCACCCAGTTCAGTTATAATAAATGATTCCCCTGTTTCAGTGTTGTAGACAGTTTCACCACGATGATCGCTAATATACTCCCATGCAGAAAGGTCTTTAGTTCTGCAAACCTTCATGCCCTCTTTTTTTTCTAAGGGAGCGTCGACACATGAATTAGCAGGAAGGCCTACTCCTTTAGCAAGAGCTTCAGTGATAGTTGAAAGATATTCACGTGAAATACCATCATAATTATAAACACTAACTTCCCAGAGTTAATAGCTATGAGATTTTTATCCAACTGAGCTCTTAACATTATGCAGCCCTCAAAATATAGTTAAATGCAATGTTGCGTGGTCGTGTCTCTGATCCACCCGTGTTTTCCATAAATATATATGTATGACAACGATTGCCAGCTTGTCCCATTATTTCTATTGACTCGCTATTTTGATCAGTGAATGCAATAAAATTCGGGTTGGGGTTCCGTATTCGTTAACAAATTTGTGGTTATGCGAACGAATTTCATCTCCTTGTGCAGAGAAGATAGTTCTTCCATTATCGACATTTCTTCCATCATCCCATCCACGAATAAACTCTCCACGTAGATCTGGCAATTTAAGCGACGGGTACACTCTAGCCAGAAGCGGATAGGTGGCAGCGCTGAAAGCGGCACCATTACACTTTAGCCACCCAGTTGGCGGATTTTCCGAAGGCCAGGGAACCGGCACGCCAACCGGCAAAGCAGAGCCTTCGCCTAAACCGAGGTTTTCGCGAAACAAACCCCTGGCCCCTGTAACCTACGCAATGGCAAACTCCCCACCTTTTACCAGAGGAAAAATGATGCTGATTGGCTATGTCAGGGTGTCAACAAATGACCAAAACACCGATTTACAACGGAATGCCTTGCAGAGTGCAAATTGTGAACAGATTTTTGAGGATAAAATCAGCGGTAAGACCAGCGAACGACCAGGCCTAAAGCGGGCGCTCAGGACGTTAAAAGAAGGCGATACTCTGGTGGTGTGGAAGCTGGATCGGCTTGGCCGCAGCATGCGTCATCTGGTCATGCTCACTGAGGAGCTGCGTGAACGTGGAGTCAATTTCCGTAGCCTGACGGACAGCATCGACACCAGCACGCCGATGGGGCGTTTTTTCTTTCATGTGATGGGCGCCCTGGCGGAAATGGAGCGTGAATTGATCGTTGAACGCACGCGAGCGGGCCTCTCCGCTGCGCGAGAAAAAGGACGTATTGGTGGGCGGCGGCGCATTATGACGCCGGACGTCGTGGAACGGGCAAAAAGAATGCTGACGAACGGCGCCACACGTTACCAGGTGGCACTGGTGCTGGATATTTCTGTCAAAACCCTGTATCGCTACCTTCCAGTCAACGCCACTAAACCCACCGATCACAGCAGTAACTAACAGGAATAAACTATGTTGTTTGCCGTACGTTTTTACGATCGTGCCGACCGGGCTGATATCCGCAAAATCTATATGGACGCTCATCTGCAGTGGCTGGAAAGCGTCAGGTCAGGCGTACTGATTGCGGGCTCCCTCAGAGAGCATGCCACGGCTCATCCCGATGGTGCGTTATGGATTGTGGAAGCCGCATCCAAAGAAGCTGTTGAAACCCTCCTGAAGCAGGACCCGTTCTGGCAAGAGGGGCTGCGTCAAAACGTGGATATCCGGCTCTGGAGTAAGGCTTTTGACAGCCCCGTTACCCTGTAAATTATCGCCGCTGTTTAGCCACGCGCCAGCAAACTGCAATCGCATGCATCCTTTCTGCTGACCTGACACTCTGAGCACACCCTCAACACGGAGTGCTACAGATGTCTGATTTTCATCACGGTGTCCGCGTCGTCGAAATTAATGACGGCACACGCACCATCTCGACTGTTTCAACCGCCATTGTTGGCATGATCTGCACCGCAGAAGATGCTGATGCAACGGCGTTCCCTCTTAACACACCTGTTCTGCTGACCAACGTGCAGGCAGCCATCGGCAAAGCCGGTACCCAGGGCACCCTGGCGGCCGCGCTGCAGGCGATTGCTGACCAGGCGAAGCCAGTGACTGTCGTGGTTCGCGTAGCAGAAGGCGCGAGTCAGGCGGAAACCACCTCTAACCTGATTGGCTCGACAGACGCGAACGGTAAATACAGCGGCATGAAGGCGCTGCTCAGCGCGCAAACTCAGCTGGGTGTTAAGCCACGTATTCTGGGCGTGCCAGGGCTGGATTCGCTGGAAGTGGCGACCGCGCTGGCCAGCATTGCGCAGCAGCTGCGTGGCTTTGCTTACGTGTCCGCCTGGAACAGCAAAACCATCTCTGATGCCATGAAGTACCGCGAAAACTTTAGCCAGCGTGAGCTGATGGTCATCTGGCCAGACTTTATTGCCTGGAACACCGCGACCAGCAAATCTGAAATGGCTTATGCCACCGCACGTGCGCTGGGCCTGCGCGCCAAAATTGACAACGATACGGGCTGGCATAAAACCCTGTCCAACGTGGGCGTCAATGGCGTAACCGGCATCTCTGCAGACGTTTTCTGGGATCTGCAACAGACTGGCACCGATGCCGATCTGCTGAATGAGAAGTGCGTCACCACGCTAATCCGCAAAGACGGCTTCCGTTTCTGGGGCAACCGCACCTGTAGCGACGATCCGCTTTTCGCGTTTGAGAACTACACCCGTTCAGCGCAGGTGCTGGCCGATATCATGGCGGAAGCGCACATGTGGGCCAACGATAAACCGCTGACGCCAGTGCTGGTACGCGAAATCATCGCCGGCATCAACGCGAAGTTCCGTGAACTGGTCAGCGCTGGTTATCTGCTGGGGGCGAACTGCTGGTACGACGAAAGCGCGAACGATAAAGAGAGCCTGAAGGCGGGCAAACTGTTTATCGATTACGACTACACGCCGGTGCCCCCGCTGGAAGATCTGACGCTGCGTCAGCGCATCACTGATACCTATCTGGCGAACTTCGCCGCATCCGTAAACAGCTAAGGAGCCGGATAAATGGCACTGCCACGTAAACTCAAAGGGTTAAACCTCTTTAATGATTCAAACAGCTATCAGGGCATTGTAACCGCCGTTACGTTGCCGAAGCTGTCACGCAAGTTGGATACCTATCGCGCAGGCGGCATGAACGGCGCCGCGTTTATCGATAACGGCCTGGACGATGCGGCGCTCGATATGGAGTGGACGCTGGGCGGTATGGATGAGCTGGTACTCAGCCAGTGGGGCGCAACGGCCAACGTTCCGTTACGTTTTACCGGTTCTTATCAGCGCGATGACACCGGCGAAGAGATTGCCGTTGAAATTGAAGTGCGCGGTAAGCACCAGGCGTTTGACTTCGGTGAAGCCAAGCAGGGTGAAAACGCCGAAACCAAAGTCACCAGCAAAAATACCTATTTCAAACTGACCTGGAATGGCAAAGAGCTGATTGAAATCGACACCGTCAACATGGTGGAGAAGGTCAACGGCGTCGATCGTCTGGAACAGCGCCGTAAAAATCTCGGCCTGGTGTAATAACAAAGGCCAGCGCGTTCTGCGCTGGCCCCTCTTGATTGAGATGGAGAAAAAATGGAACAGCTGGATAAGCCGGAACAGAAAGACAACCTGGTGGTGCTGGAAAGCCCGATTTCACGCGGTGATGTAGTGATCGCCCAGGTCGAGCTGGTCAAACCGAACGCCGGCGCGCTGCGCGGTGTACGACTGGCCGAGCTGGCCTCGTCCGATGTGGATGCGCTGTTGATGGTGCTGCCCCGCATCACGATGCCTTCGCTGACCAAAGCGGAATGCAATGCGCTGGACCCGGTTGACCTGATTGCCCTGGGCGGCAAGGTGATTGGTTTTTTGTCAGCGAAATCGGCCACGTAAGCTGGCCCCGCGATATGACGGTCAATGATCTGATGGCCGATATTGCCAGCGTTTTTCACTGGCCCCCCTCAGAAATGTATCCCATGTCGCTGGAAGAGTTACTCGACTGGCGGCATAGAGTGATGATCCGCAGTGGAGTAACCTCAGATGAGTAACACGCTCAAGCTGCAAGTGCTGCTGGAAGCGGTTGATCGGGCGACGCGCCCGTTCAGTGCCGTGCGTAAAGAAACAGAAAAACTGTCTGCGGATATCCAGGAAACGCAGGACCACCTGGATGCGCTCAACGCTAAATCCGCGCAGATTGAAGGGTTCCGGGCGACACGCAAAGAACTGACGCTGACCCAACAAAATCTCAAAAATACCCGGGCAGAAGCGGCAGCACTCGCCATTCAACTTAAAAACACCCAAAACCCCACCGCGGAACAAACGCAG
The DNA here is from genome assembly GCF_035191405.1 of Pantoea sp. JZ2. Classification (NCBI taxonomy): domain Bacteria; kingdom Pseudomonadati; phylum Pseudomonadota; class Gammaproteobacteria; order Enterobacterales; family Erwiniaceae; genus Pantoea; species Pantoea sp. JZ2. The sequence continues at coordinate 681,411 of NZ_CP045247.1, forward strand.
GCGCTGGATAAGCTGCGTCAGTCGGCTAACGCGCTGCAGCAAAAAAATATTCAGCTGCGTCAGTCGGTACAGGAGCAACGCCAGGCGCTGAATGACGCCGGGATTTCCACGCGCCGGTTGAGCAGTGAGCGCCGGAAGCTGAATCAACAAGCCGAGCAGACGACATCCACCCTCAATGCGCAGGGTCAGTCCATGGATCGGCTGAATCAACGTCAGGACAAGCTCAACCGCATACGCGATCGCTACCGTGCCGGCATGGCGCTGGCAGATAACGTGCAAAGTGCCAGTTCGAAGGCCAAAGACTTTGTTGAGAAGGGCCGAAAAGTCATTGATTACCTGTCACCTGCAAATGAGATTGTGCAAGCCCGCGCGGCGATTACGCAATCGGGTGGCTCATCGGGTGAGGCAAAAGCTGCAGCACCGGCAGTGGCTAACCTTGCAAACGCGACGCAACGTAGCATGCAAGAAAGCGCGTCTTTGGTGCTCAATATTAAAAACGCGTTCGGCATTGCAGATGACCAGGTTGGTCAGTTAGGCGACGTGCTCTCATCGACCTTTGCCAATAAAACAACCGATTTTACCGCGCTTAAGACGGCGATGGTCGCTGTAGGGCCAGCCGCGAAGAACGCCGGTGTAAGCGTCGGTCAGACCGCGGCCATGATGGGCGTGCTGGCAGAAAACGGCATGACGGGCAGCCAGGCCGGTGCTGGCGTCAGCGCCATGTTGACGCATGTTCAGGCACCGGACGCCAGCGCAGACAGCGCTCTGAAAGCGTTGAATGTGCAAACCGCTGACGACCAGGGCAACAACCAGCCCATTTTCGCGGTACTCGGTCAGGTACAGGCGGCGTTTGAGAAAAATAAACTCGACGCAGCCCAACAAGCCGCTTATCTGCAGGCCATTTTTGGTGAACAGGGTGCCGCCCCTGCCGCAGTGCTGATGAAGGGCGCAGCCAGTGGCCGACTGGATCAGCTGTCTCAGGCGCCCGCTGCCCAGCCGCCAGCCGCAGACGCGTCGGTTGATACCAGCCTGCAGGCTATCACTCAGGATGGCTTGTCCGTACAGTCCGTCCTGACCGGCGTCATGAATATCAATCCCCAGCTCTCGGACAGCCTGCTGACGCTGGCGGCCGGTGGGCTGACGTTGGTGGATTCACTGGCCAGCGTGGGGAACATTGCCTGGCCCGTCATTAGCGGGCTGAGCACCATCATGGCGGGTGTGGAGCTGCTGGGCAGCGCGTTTGCCATCATCGGTGGCGCGATTACGGCCACGCTGTGGGCGATTACGCTACCGGTGGTCTTGCTTGGCGCGGCTATCGCGGCGGGCGCCATGTTGGTTTACCAGTACTGGGAACCGATTAGCGCTTTTATCAGCGGCGTTGCTGAAGGTTTCAGCGCGGCGATGGGACCGATCAGCGACGCGTTCGCGCCGCTGAAGCCGGTATTTGACTGGTTCAGTAACAAAGTGTCCGAGCTGGGCGCCTGGTTCTCGAAGCTGCTGGAACCCGTGAAGTTTTCTCAGCAGGAACTGGCTTCAGCAGGTGAGATGGGACAGCGCTTTGGCAACATGCTGGCGACAGCACTGAAATTGCCTGGTGAAGCCCTTAACCAACTGCGGGGCGGCATTGACTGGGTACTGGGCAAACTTGGCATCATCGATGAGAAATCTGACAAGGTGAAAGACAAGCTGCCACCGCCCAAAATGCGCGAGCAGGATGACGAGGATGAGGATAACGCGGATGCCCGTCCGGCCGCATCGCGCGCCAGCCTTAACAGCACGCTCAATCAGCCTTTGCCTTCGGTTAACAATTCAAACGTGGATAACCGTCAGCACACCGTAACCAACAACATCTATGCGACAGGAGACCCCCAGGCGATTGGACAGGCCGTTGCACAGTATTCCACGGCATCGCCGTGGTCCACGGCTGATAGCAGCTATAACTCCATGTTTAGCCGGGATTAATTCACCATGATGATGATATTAGGCATGATGCCGTTTGTACGGCAAACCCTTCCCTTCGACAATCTGAAGCATGACGTGGGCTATCGCTGGGCAAAAAACAGTCGCGTAGGGCGACGTGAGTCGACCCAGTTTTTGGGTGCCGGTGACGATAAAATCACCCTGTCTGGCGAGCTCCGGCCTGAAATCACCGGCGGCAATGTCACGTTGCTGGCACTGAAGGCGATGGCCGATGAAGGCCTGGCGTGGCCGCTGATTGGCGGCAATGGCATTATTTACGGCATGTTTGTCGTAACAGATTTCTCGGCCACGCATACCGAATTCTACAGCGACGGCAGCGCGCGCAAGATAGGCTTTACCCTCAACCTGTTGCGGGTAGACGATTCATTGACCAGCATGTTCGGCGACTTAAAAAGGCAGGCGGAAGAACTGCAAAACCGGGCCAGTGACGCAGCGCAACGGGTGGGTTCTGTCATCAACAGCGTTACCTCTGCGCTGAGCGGAGGGCGCTGAGATGAGCGATATCGCCCCGATTCCGGTGCCTCTGCGCGTTGCGCCGACGCCGGACTTCAATATCAAAATTGAGACGAAGGATAAAACGGAAGATATTCGCCCACGGCTGATTTCTCTGAAGTTAACGGATAACCGTGGCTTACAGGCCGATCAACTGGAGCTGACGCTGGACGACAGCGACGGCCAGTTGGTCATGCCGCCTTTTGGCGCAAAAGTCGCCCTGGAGATTGGCTGGAAAGGACAGCCGCTTGCAAATAAAGGCATCTACCTCATTGATGAGGTCACCTACCAGGGCGCGCCGGACACGATAACGGTGGTCGCCCGAAGCGCCGATTTTAGCGGTTCGCTCGATGTTAAAATCACTGATTCATATCCAGACATGACGGTTGGCGAGGCCGTGGAAAAAATCGCGAAACGTAATAACCTCAAGTGGAAAGTTTCGCAGGAGATAGCTAAGAAAAAGATTAAGCACCTCGATCAAACACAGGAAACGGACGGCACATTTATTACTCGTCTGGCTATGCTGGTTGGCGCGGTGGCGACAATTAAAAAAGAAATGCTGCAGTTCTTTGCCCCCGGGCAGGGCGTGACCGTGAGCGGAAAGCCGATTTCACTCCTGAATCTGAACCGACAGGATGGCGATAAGTATGAGTACAAATTGTTTAAGCGCGACGATTACAGTGGCGTAGAAGCAAAATGGTACGATCAGAAAAAGGCGCAGCAGAAAGGGGTAACCGTCAACACGATACCGCCAGCAACACCGGCGGTGAACCCTGTCCATCCCGCGGCCAAAAACATCCCCACAATCGGGCAACAAGACCCGGGAAAAACCTATGTTTTTGGCAGCAATAAGAAGCTGTATGTACTGAATACGCACTTCAGTAGCCAGGAGGAAGCAGAGGAGGCGGCTAAGGCAAAGTGGCAGGAACTGCAACGCAATCGGGCTACGCTGAAGATCCTACTGGCGCTGGGTGCTGCGGAGTTGATTCCTGAAACGCCGGTCAAAGCTCAAGGTTTTAAATCGGTCATCGATAATCAAAAATGGCTGATTACCAATATCGTGCATACCCTCGATAAAAGTGGCTTTACCACCCAGTTGAACCTGGAGCTGATGACTGAAAACGTGGACTACATCTTAGTAGAAAATCAAGCGGGTTAGATTAAGTCTAATTATTGTTGCTTTTTGTTTAGTCTTTGGCTAATGTTGCACTATGCCAGAGAGGAGAACAACTATGATGCATTGCCCAAAATGTCAGACCGCCGCCCATACGAAAAGCAGCCGTTACGTTTCGAAAGAGACGAAAGAACGTTATCACCAGTGCCAGAACATTAACTGCAGTTGTACCTTTAAAACCCTGGAGAGCGTATCCGGGATTATCGTCGAACCGGCGCAGATTAATACCGTGCCGGTGATGGCGAAAGGCAGCAATAACCCGTCACCGCAGTTGCTGTAAGCCCAACCCGCGAAAGCGGGTTTTTTTATGGCTGCGGCCCGGATGGGATCGCTGGGAGATCAGGCTGAAGGCCAGCGAGCCGTTGACGTTTAAGGGCGCGACAGCGGCCTCTGGGAGTTCTGTTAATAACTGTACGGTGGTGAGGGCCGGGGCCCTTGGGGACACTGGCAATTACTGTACGGAATAAAAAGATTTTACTGATATGAGTCAGGCAAAACAGGCTTCCGGTGAAGAGAGAAAAAGCGTGGCGATTTTCGCCAGAAGAAAACGCAGGGGTGATAAAGTATTTTGGTACTAAGAGTAAGTCCGCGCTGGGATTTGAATTCGGTATGCGAATTCCCTTCTTCCACAGGGAAGAAGGGAAAGGGCCGGAATTAATGAACGCTATCTGTAAATTTGCTATCGATCATCACCAGCCCCGACGCTGTTTGCACAAAACGCGGCGCGGTTAAGTCATCAGTCATGATGTTAATCATCTGGAATAACAAGCCGGTGATGTGTTTCTGCAAGTCTGTAGAAGCCGGCTGATTCAGCAACACTAACGTCAATGCGCTGCAATATTGCCGCATCTCTTCCAAATCTATCGAACAACCGCTGCGACAGGCTTTGTCATTACCTTTCTCCAGCGTGAGGCGTTTAATCAGGTGTTCTGGCAGTGGCTGGTCTAACAGAACTTTCAATACTTCCAGTGCAGCCAGCAAACGGCCGCACAGTGCCATACGAGCGGCGATATCGTGACATTCAATCAGGGCATCCACATAGCGCACGCACGTATCCAGCACCTGAAACAGATCGTGCGTGGTGCCAAGCGGCGTTTTCAAGAGGTTTGAGATCGCAGATTCGATAACTGGCTGAATGTCCAAGATTTGATGATGGGCGGTTGTGTTACTATCGGTGTTAGCCATAGCGTTGTTCCTTAGAGTGAACGTTGTGGTCAGACGCTCCGGTATGTGTTGCTGCACTGCCGGGGCGTTGCTCTTACAAAAGGCCTCATGTTAATGTGGTCTTTTATGAGGCTAAACTGAGGGAGTAGGTGGCCACATGTCAATAATAATGCGTGAAAAAAAACCAAAAGGTGGAGGCAAGTCTCCACAATTTAAAATGCGCATTGATCCGGCCTTGAAAAAACAGCTCGATGCGGTTGCAACTGAAGAAGGAATTAGTCTGGCAAGCTGGCTGAAGAACCTGGCGAGAGAGGCATTAAAGGCAAGGGGAATTGAGCCGGAGGGGTAATTTGTGCGTGAAATATTGAGTTAATTATATGTGTGGTAAATGAAAAAAAGCTAAATTTCGCTATTGTGAAGTTTTTAATTTGGCCATTACAAGTTTGATAAAATAGCTGAGGCTTTGATGGAGTTTTGAGTAAATGAAGCTTTTTATTGTATGGTTACTGCAATCTTTTTTCTATCTTGTACCGATTATAGTCAGTGTTGTTGGTGCTTATTTTATTGTGCGATTCGTTCCATTTTACCCAATGGGGTTTGTGGTTGCCTGGGTCGGTATCGTTGCTTATCTTTATATAACATACAGTAAGTGGGTTTAACCTCAACCGTATAATCTTTTTCATGGCGATTTTCAAAACACCATGAAGTTTCAATATTTATCTGTAATATGATGTTCAGTGAATCGGGCCTTACCCATATTGACTTGCTCAAAGTAAATAATCAGGATGTAAGATCCTTATAAATGAATGAGCAATCTAAGTTGTACGCTTACAAGATTAGCTATGAGATAACATTCAAATAAAATAAGATTGCCAGAAAGAAGAGCAGATTACGATAATGGACGAGACAGAAAAAACAGTACTCGATCTTGTTGAGACTTACAATGATCGCAGCATATTTACCTTTAAGCGGTATCCGCTCAAACATAATACCGATCTTAATGAAGATTTTCGAATGGACCCGTTAGATGCCTATGATTTACTAGAGGAATTCACAGAGAGATTTTCAATTAATTTAGATGAAATCAATTTCACTCGCTATTTTCATGAAGATAATGGCAAAGCAGAAAAGGCGTTGACCATTCAATTACTGATTGACTCGGCCCGAGCAGGTCACTGGACGGATGAAGAAAAATCAAAAACAGAAAATACCTTACCCTCAAACTCAGACAGGAAAATAATGAAAAAGGGAAAAAATAAGACGATTTATGTTTTAGCATTCATTATATTTTTTCTGATTCTCCCGGAAATAGTGGTTCGTACACTAACCCCAGAACAACTCGTCAGACTCAGCGACTTCACAAGCCTGGGCGGGATGTTTAGCCATCTCCTTTCGTTAATGCTTTTTCTCGGTATAACATCGATTTTGCTGGGCATTGCCGCTATCTGTCTGGCAAAAAAAATCTACCGATATTTTGTCAGGTTTAAAAAATAGCATACCTGCTGTACGCTCTGTATGCGTTACCAACGCACTGAGAGCAAAATTTTGCCAAAGCTGAAAACGTTGAGCGAAAGCAATCCAGGAAAGCGTATAGGATCTGCGGACCTGTTTTACAGTGGCTGGTCCGCGCAAACTCATGGGGGAAATGTGAGTAGGTCAAAGTGTGCCATTCTTAGCGTAATGTGAGGTGTAATACGTTATTCCGCCCTTGCAGGATGCGGACGAGTTGGGCATCGCCATGGAGAGCGAGAAAGCGCTACTGGAGCAATGAAGAACCTACCGCGTGGAGACCTTAACGGCACCGGATATTAGTTGGCCGGGAAAGCCTAAACAGAAACATCCCCGTTACAGCGGGGACTATCAGGAAAATTTTAGAGGCGTGAAGGCTTAATTTTGCCATTCAATCATCTCATCCAGCCGTTTTAAAATATCTGGGAAGTAGCTCTCATTGATGCCGAAATCACCTTTCACCTGAGCGCTGTCAGCATGCGCTTCAGGACGAAGGTTATATTCAATAATTACACCCTCTTCGCCGGTTACTTTCCTGATTATCATATTCAGTTGATGGCACTGGCTTTGAAACTCGAAAGGCTTTATCTCACGTTGAGCAATTAAAGCGTTATGGTGCGCTGCAAATTGCTCACGTAGTTCCAGTAGCTCACCTACCGTAAATTCAGTTTGAAACTGTGCTTTCAGGCCAGGAACAGAAAATTCAACAAAAGATTTTATCCAGTCCCAGCGATGATGTTCAGGGTCAATGTCGTTATCGACCACTCTTTCAAATGGAGAAACCGCAAACGTAAATTTCTCGTCTTTAATATCAAACATTGATGCGTTCCTGTCGGTTTTTAAAAATACATAAAGTGGGTGATTGTCCAGTCGGATTCTCTTATCAGATGGATTTATCATATAATTTAAAAGTTAGGTGGTATATCGTGCTATGTAATTTGTCAAAATTTCTGTTTAAGGTATAGTAGTTATTTTCATGTCATTATAACACTATGAAAAAAATTGTTGAGCTAATGCGTTTTACCTCCAACTTGAGCTATGTTGGAACTATCTTTACAGTCAATAATAATTGTTTTATTTAAGAGAAACATAACTAATTGCTTAGTGAACAGGTAAGAAGCTTATATAATTTAAATTCTTGATGAGTTTTCACTAAGAGGGGTGATTTAACCAACGCAATATGGAAAGCATTACTCCGTTGGTTGGGAATATATTGAAAATAAAATTACGTATATCTCTCTACCATTTCTTGCTCCTTTAAAATATGCTCCCTTAATTTTTTTGTGTACTTTATATTAAGCCTGGCGCCAATTGATAACCAAACCATAAGTAATATTAATAGGGAAAGGAGTATAATATAAAAATTACGATTTTTGTTAAACTCCAGTATGGATTGCTTGAGTTTTTTATCAGGAGGTGTTGCACTTAAAATTTCACAAATTACATTCGCAAGCTCATTGGATATTTTATTATTGTAGGCTAGGGTAGTGTGAGGGGTTGATTTACACTGCTCACTACTAATTGACCAAGATGGTTTCAATGCATGTGCAGAAGCTTTATCATATGTAATAAGGAATTTTTCTTTTGTTGATTTTAACGTTAATGCAGTCCAGTTTTTAGGAACTATTGCGATCTTCCAGTCTAGGTATGTAAAAGTTACAGCTGCAGAAATAAATACCGCCATCATTAAATAAATAAAGAAAAGATCAATGCGATCTAACTTTGGAACCTTTTTAAGGTTGATGCTTATAGAAAATAATTTTAATAGCCATGTTTTTATACCTGCTTTCCGATAAGTTTCTTGATGATATTTTATAGGAAGGTTTAATTTATTTATGGTTGTACTTATAAATTTACCTAAGGCAGTTAATATAGCAGTCAATCCTGCCAAGCTAACAATTATATCCTTCATGCTAAGATTATTAAGCAGCCCGCTAACAGCATGTGTTTCTACCATATTGCTCTCCAGCTTTTTTCAGATTGAAAATGTGTATAAATTTGTATCATCTGCCACACATAATGCAATGATTTCCTTAATATGTTTAGACTGCGATCATTTCAGCATGAACACACAACTCACCGAATTAATGCACTTTATTGTAAGCATGCCTGTTTTAATTTCACGCACTTTTTTAGATCTCCGGGTTTTCGACCGTCAGCCGGTATTCTTCAGGCGTCAGGTTATTCAGGGATTCATGAGGGCGCTCGCTGTTATATTCTTTGAGCCAGCGCTCAGTAATTTCCCGTGCTTCATTCAGCGTTCTGAACAGATAAAAATCCAGTTTTACTGTCCTTTATGTACGATTGAACCGGTCGATAAAGGCATTCTGCGTGCGCTTGCCGGGCCTGATAAATTCCAGCATCACACCATGTTCTTCTACCCATTGTGCCAGCGTCAGCGAGATCAGCTCCGGACCGTTATCCATCCGCGTTTTCAGCGGATATCCGCGGTTTGTCACGATCATGTCCAGCACTCTCACAATCCGCTGCGCCGGGATATTCAGGTCAATTTCGATCGCCAGTGCTTGGCGGTTAAAATCATCCACCACGGTGAAAGTCCTGAAGCGCCAGCCGCACACCAGCGCATCGTGCATAAAATCGACGGGCCAGCTCTGGTTCATCGCCTCCTGGCGTCGCCAGCGGAGCCAGATTACGCACCGGCAGGCGCTGTTTTCTCTTACGGCGAAAATTCAGTTTCAGCAGGCAATAAATACGGCGAACCCTTTTATGGTTCCACCTATTGCCCTGCCTGCATAGCACCTGAAAAAGCTTTTTTAAATCCGTATCGCGGATAGCGGATAGCGTTCAGCCGCCACGGTCAGTTCCATAATCACCGGCTCATCACGTCGCGTATCCGGCTGATAACGAATACCGTCCTGCTCAGTGACAATGTCCTGCATGCCTGACGTAAGCTCATGGCAAGCTGCGCGGTCAGATAGCTGACCAGCTCACGCTTTATCGCTGGTTTTAAAGCTTTTTTTCAATAACGTCTATCAGGGCGCGGCACTTGAGACTCAGTTCCGCAAACATCTGTTTCAGTCGACGGTTTTCATCCTCAGGTTCCTTAATCTTTTTGATATCAGAGGGTTCCATGCCGCCGAACTTCGCTTTCCAGTTGTAGTACGAGGCCTCAGGGACCCCGGCCTCGCGGCAGACATCCTTAATCGTGCGTCAGGCTTCGACGGGCTTCAGAACGGCTATGATCTGGTGTTCAGTGAATCGTGCTTTAAGCATGGCGATCTCCTCCGTGGACATAATCAGTATGCCGGAAGATCTCTAAAGTGAATGGTCGGGTTTGCCGGGATGCTTATAAAGCGTTCTGTATCTGACCGGCACGCTAGTTGCTCATTACGCAGTTGCTGAATGGAATCGTCGAAACTCATGGCTTGTTTTGTACTGCAACCCTAGGATGGTTTAGATAAGGCTGTGTTTATTATTGAACTCGAAGGGCTTTCAGGCTTTTCGAAAACAGGAAATCAGGTTTCTGGCAACCGGCCAGCCAGACATTTAAACCCATACTACTTACGTCACCCAGCCATTCACTTGCGTCATCCACTACATCACCTGAATCGCACCCAAAGAAAAAGGAGTCAGACGATTTCTCATCTAACTCCTTGTTTTATCTGGTGGCCCCTGCTGGGTTTGAACCAGCGACCAAGCGATTATGAGTTCCTAGAGATAGAACGGTAAATCAATGCTTTAGCTTATTAATCATTGACATAGTTTGCCACTATATGCCAAAACCTTGCCAATATTTGCCATTTACATCGCCACTTTATCGCCACTTACCGCCAGTGGATTGAGTTTTACAGCATCCTCTAAATGTTCGGGCGCAAAATGCGCGTAACGCATTGTCATTTTAATGTCGGTGTGACCAAGCACGCGCTGCAAAACTAAAATATTTCCGCCGTTCATCATAAAGTGACTTGCAAAGGTATGGCGCAAAACGTGAGTTAATTGGCCTGCTGGCAATTCAATTCCGGTTCTTTCCATCGCGGAACGGAAAGCGCCATAGCATTCACTAAAGAGTCGGCCACTTTTAACATCCGGGAGCGCTTCATAGAGTTCCACGCTAATTGGAACAGTGCGATTTTTACGACCCTTAGTATTGATATAAGTTATTTTATATTTAGTTATCTGGCTTTTTTTTAGGCTCTCAGCCTCAGACCATCGTGCGCCAGTTGATAGGCAAATCCTGACCACTTTTTCTAAATCTGGATGTTCATGGCGATTGCACTCATTCAGTAGTAGCGAAATTTGATCATGAGTCAGCCAGGCCATTTCCATTTCAGTAGTTCGGAAAGGGCGCATATTTTTTAAGGGGTTTTCTCCTGTCCATTCCCCAAGGCGATTTAGCTCGTTGAACATCGCACGAAAATAAGCTAATTCGAGATTGAGTGTGCGGGGTGAAACTTCCTTAACCCTGTTGGAGCGAGCAAACTGGCCTTTAAGACGCCTTTCTCTATAGCGTGAAAACATTTGTGCATCAAAATCGCGCGCTAAAGGCTCGCCCATACAATCAAATGCATGGTGCATTGCCAATTGGCGCTTTAAGCCGTCCTTTAAAGTAATTCCATGAGCGCTGAACCATGCGTCAACTAACTCTTTTAAAGTTCGCCTGTCTTCCTGCTCTTCCTGCCACGGGTTTTGTACGGTGTATTGTTCAAAAGCTAGGGCCTCACCTTTTGAAGCGAATTTTTTCCTGATGCGTTTGCCCTTAGCCCCGTTGGGGTAAAGTTCACATATCCATCCACCGGCAGGGTTTTTACGTACTGTCACTGATCCATCTCGCTATAAATCCCAACGACACGGCCCATTATCTCTAGATCTTCTTGCGTGCATTCGAAATCAACTGCGCCACCAGAAACATGGATTTTATTTCCGGGAAGCTTTGTAAGCTTTCTGATACTTATTGAGTCATCAATACCTATCAGCCATGAGCCATCAGAAATTTTTGCATCCTTATCAATAAAATAGACGTCACCAGAAAACCTAACCGCAAAGCCATTGCTAGGCTGTTTCGCGAAGAAACCTACGCCAATCCGTAATTGTGACTTTTCAGATAAGCGGTTTTCACTAAGAGTGAATAAGTCGAAAGTTTTATCTTCACTTTTAGGTTGTTCTGCTGAGAATTTTTCACCCTCACCCAAAAGAAGCCATTTCAAATTTGCACCGGTTTCTAAGGCGCAGATAGCTGCAAAGTCATATGAAATAGTTCCACGCATGTATCTGTTTGATAAGGAACTAGGCGAAATTTTGAAATACTCCGCGAGCTGGGCTTTTTGGTGAAATCCGTATGTTTCGCATACACGGTCAAGAATCTCGGTGGCTTCGAAAGTGTATTCTTTGATTTTCATTTAGTGTATTCCGTGTTGACCAGTACCCATTTGTTGAGTAATGTACACAACTGTGTTGGCAATTAGTGGCAAACGTTGGCAAACGTTGGCAACCAGATGGCAAATATTGGCAAATAGGGAATGATGCAACATGGCTTCTGAGATCGCAATCTTCAAAATACCAGCCCCTATGGTATCTCTGCAGCAGTTCGCAGAGTTGGAAGGGGTATCTGAGCGCACCGCCTATCGCTGGACTACCGGCGAAAATCCTTGTGTACCAATTGAACCGCGCAAAATCCGTAAAGGATGTAAAAAAGCTGGCGGCCCCGTTCGAATCTACTACGCACGCTGGAAAGAAGAGCAGTTACGTAAATCGCTGGGTCATTCCCGTTTTCAACTCATCATCGGCGCTTAATTCACATTATGTGAATTTGGAGAAATCCACATGTTTGATTTTCGCGTTTCCAAACATAACCACTTTGACGAGGCTTGCCGCCGGTTTGCTTTGTCCCACAACATGAAAGAACTTGCACAGGCTACAGGCATGAATGTGCAGACCCTACGCAACAAGCTGAACCCTGAGCAGCCCCACCAGTTGGCCGTTGCGGAAATGCTTTTGCTTATTGACCTGACCGAAGATGCAACCTTAATGGATGGCGCACTGGCACAGCTACATTGTTTGCCTTGCGTACCGATGAACGAACACGCCGAGGAAAAGTTGTCAGCCTACGTTTTGAAGGCCACGGCAGAAGTTGGGCAACTGGCAGCCGGTGCAGTGAATCAGGATGCGCTTAGCACTTCCTGTCGCCGCAGTCTGATGCAAAGCGTTAATACCGGCATTCGCTGCCTGAGTCTGGCCGCTATAGCAGTGCAGGCCCGCATTCATTCCAATCCCACTATGGCATCAACCGTAGACGCGATCAGCGGCTTCGGCGCATCCATTGGCCTGAGCTGAGGGACTGATAATGATTTCACTGGCATCACGTCTTAAGCGTCAAAGCCCGTCAGTAGCATACGGCAACGGCTGGATCATGGGTGAGAATGGCAAGCCCTGGCATCCGTGCAACAGCCAAAAGCAACTGCTGCAGGGGCTGACCAGCAAACGCAAACCCGCCGGTTTCATGGCGCGTTTATTCAGGGGGTAACATGCAGCGAGTAACAGGCAACACAACCGCACAGCAAGGCCCGGCATCTTTTGCCAAAACTCATTCAACGGGCAATCGTGCTGATGCTGTTAACAAAATGTCGTTTGATGAGTTTCGGAAAAGCTGGCGGCAGCAGCGTGACAATAACGCTAACCCGTCGCTGCGTTATTTCAACCGTCAGAATGACGAGTTTAAATTTTGCGTGTTAACCCTGGCTAACCGCGAAAATCCTAAAACATTTTCACAGGAGGAAATTGGAAAGCCGTTTGAATACTTCGACGAATACCGCCGCGAGTTAATCATCATGGCGATGAATAAAATGGCGCGCTGGGGAAAGATTCTGCCCCGACAGTTTTCTACCGCAGACTGTTTTTTACCTGAGTAAATAAGACTCAAAAAAATTAATGGCGTAAACCCGCCGGGCATTCTTTTGCCCTGAATCTGGAGATTAGAAACATGAGAAATACCGAAACCCGTAATTTTGAAGCCGACGCAGACACGCTTAATGCACTGCTGAACAAGGCTAAAACAGAACAGCGCAGCGATGATGCGCTGGCCGTGTCAATCCGCATTGCGGCGCTGGTCATCCATGCCCGCAGGCACGAAATGACCGCGCCGGAAATCATTGAGCTGCTGGATAAAGAGGCAGAGCGTTTTGAGCATCAGGCGCGGGAGCTGCATTAATGGCCGATTCAATGGATTTAGTCCAGGCGCGCGTTGAGGAAGAACTGCAGCGCAATCTCGCTAACGCACGTCACCAGCCTGTCGGGGCTGGTGAGTTCTTTTGTCTGGCCTGCGATGAGGCGATACCGGAGGCCCGTCGCCGCGCGGTACAGGGTGTTACCCACTGCGTCGCCTGTCAGGAAATCGTCGAGCTGAAAAGCGCCCACTATAAAGGCGGTGCTGTATGAGTACGATCCTCAAGTGGGCGGGCAACAAAACCCGCCTCATGCCCGAGCTGCTTAATCATCTGCCGCAGGGGCATCGCCTCGTTGAGCCCTTCGCAGGTTCCTGCGCGGTGATGATGGCAACGGATTACCCGGCTTATTTAGTGGCTGACGTTAATCCCGACCTGATTAATCTTTACCGCCAGATTAAAGAACACGCGCGCCCGTTTATCGTAGTGGCGATGAGCCTGTTTACCCAAAACAAAAGTGCAGAGGATTATTACCGCATCCGCGAAGCGTTTAATCATGACCCCGCCCTGCCGCTGCTTGAGCGAGCCGCACATTTCCTTTACCTGAACCGCCACGGCTATCGTGGCCTTTGCCGTTATAACCGTAAGAGTGAATTTAATATTCCTTACGGTAACTATTCTGAACCTTATTTCCCCCTGGAAGAAATCGAAACATTCGCAGCAAAAGCTCACCGTGCAACGTTTATATGTGCTGATTTCCGCGAGACGCTGAGCATGATTCAGACCGGCGACGTGGTTTATTGCGATCCGCCCTATGACGGTACGTTTAGCGACTACCACGCAGGCGGATTTGATAAGGCCGCTCAGCAGGACTTAGCCAGTATGTTAACCAGCGTGTCAGAGCGCTGCCCGGTCATCGCTTCGAACAGCGATACCGAATTTACGCGCACGCTTTTTAATGCCTACGAGCTGACCAGCATCAGGGCTGCCCGCGCGGTTGGCGTGGCCGCAGGTGACGGCAAAAGCGCGGCAGAAATCATCGCCGTTCGTCGTCCTGCCGCTGTCTGGGTTGGTTTTGACCCTGCAGCATCTTCGGAGGTGGTCGCATGATCGACAAACGCTGCTTTGGTGAGAACGTCATGAATGTGGTCAGCATATCTGGCGGAAAAGACAGCCTTGCTGACTGGTTGCTGGCTGTTGATTCCGGTGTTGAGTTTCAGACGGCATTTGCAGACACCGGCCATGAGCACCCGCAGACCATGGAATATCTGGATTATCTGGAATCGAAGCTGGGGCCGGTTAAGCGTGTTAAGGCTGATTTCACTTCCCGCATTGAAAACAAGCGCAAGTTTATCGCGGAAAAATGGCCTGTATCTCTGGTTGAGGAGTGTGGATTTACTTCTGAACGTGCGCTATCCGCTGTTGCTTTAGCGCTTGAAACACTCAAACCCACGGGCATTCCTTTCCTTGATTTGTGCTTATGGAAAGGGCGTTTTCCTTCAACTAAAGCCCGTTTCTGCACCTTCGAACTGAAGCATGAGCCAATAAAAGTTCAGATAGTGGATCCCTTAATAGCTGCCGGGAAAAAAGTTATCTCATGGCAGGGTGTCCGTGCGCAGGAATCACCACAGCGCGCGATGCTGGAGCCATGGGAAGAGGGGTTTGACATTGGCCCGGGCCTGGCAATTTATCGGCCTATCCTGAAATGGAAACATGAAGATGTTTTTGCTTTGGCGCGTCGTCACGGAATCAAGCCTAACCCTCTCTACGAGCAAGGCTGCAGCCGCGTAGGGTGTATGCCGTGCATCCATGCCCGCAAGTCAGAGCTGGCAGAAATTTTCAGCCGTTGGCCAGAAGAGATAGCACGTGTAGCAGCATGGGAGAAACTTGTTGCGCGTTGTTCACGCCGTGGCAATTCCACTTTTTTCCCGTCAACACAGGATCCGCGCAAGGCAGAGCGCAGAATAGATTTTATATCAATTGAATCTCACGGTATTGAAACTTACCGGGACTGGGCGCTGACAACCCGTGGAGGTAGTCAGTTCGATTTGCTGGCAACCGCCACTGATCAAGGTGTCTGCAACAGTGTTTATGCAGGGGTGTGCGAGTGATCGAGCACTACGCTTACCCGTGGAATGCCCCACGGGAAGCCATCGCCAGCCCTTATCCCACTTATGAGGAAATGCACAGCCGCAGTCAGATGATTGCGGCTTTAGTGCGTGCGCAGGAGCTACTTGAGCAACAGCCGACGCTGATCCAGATTGACGTTAAGCGTCGCGTCAACGAGCTGGAAAAATCACAGGGCATTGCCCGCGCCAATGCGTACTTAACGAAAACCTTCGTCGAGCGCACATTGCCGCGTGTTGAATGCGTTAACGAGCAGTACCGGGTTAAGACTATGGACGCCAGCACCTTTAACCTGCTGGCGCAAAACGCCCCGAAAGAGAATGGCGCGGCGCGTGCCGGCGGCCAGCTGTGGGAGCTGATGAAGCGCTTTAACCGCCTGGCTGATATGTCGCGCGCCGATGTGGATTTACTGGCCGGTGATATCGCCAGTTTCATTCTGGCCGAGCTGGTACAGGCACACGCGCAGGCAGCTGATGAGTCAGATTATAAATACACGCACCGCGTTTACATGACAGCGGCGGCCATCACCCGTGAATTTAATCAGACGCCGCCACTGTGGGATAAGGTGACGTCCCGTTTCTTTGATCCCGAAGAAGTCACGCCCGCCGTGCTGCGTATGCAGACAGAGAAATGGTGGACGGGGCGACTGCGCCGCGTTGCTGCGTCATGGCGGGAACACCTGCAGATTGCCCTGGCTAACGTCAGCAAAAAGCACACCCCCTATGCCAGCAGAATGACGGTTTCCGAATGGCGGGAGCAGAAACGCCGCACCCGTGAGTTTTTAAAGGGTATGGAACTGGAAGACGAGGAAGGCAACCGCATCAGCCTGATTGAAAAATACGACGGCAGCGTGGCAAATCCGGCAATACGTCGCTGTGAGCTGATGACCCGCATCCGTGGCTTTGAAAATATCTGTAATGAGCTGGGCTATGTTGGCGAGTTTTATACGCTGACCGCGCCGTCACGCTATCACGCCACAATCAAAACCGGCCATCGCAACCGCAAGTGGAATGGCGCCAGCCCGGCAGACACGCAGCGTTACCTCTGCAGCGTGTGGCAGCGCATCCGGGCAAAGCTGCACCGTGATGACATTCGAATCTTTGGCATTCGCGTTGCTGAACCTCATCACGACGCAACGCCACACTGGCACATGCTGATGTTTATGCGTCCCGAAGATGCGGATCAGGTTCGCCAGACAATCCGTGACTACGCCTTTCAGCAGGACAGCAACGAGCTGACCACGGATAAAGCCCGTAAAGCGCGTTTTCATGCCGAGGCCATCGATCCGGAAAAAGGCAGCGCTACGGGGTACGTGGCTAAATATATCTCTAAGAATATCGATGGCTACGCGCTGGATGGCGAGCTGGACGACGAAAGCGGCAAAGAGCTGAAAGAAACCGCCCCCGCCGTTTCTGCATGGGCGGCACGCTGGCATATCCGACAGTTTCAGTTTGTAGGCGGTGCGCCGGTCACGGTTTACCGCGAGCTGCGCCGCATGGATGACACCGAAACCGCCCACGGCCTGAGTGTTGAGTTTGCCGCTGCGCATGACGCGGCAGACGTGGGCGACTGGGCAGCATACGTTAACGCGCAGGGCGGCCCGTTCGTGCGTCTTGATGAGCTGGCCGTGCGCACATGGTATCAGTCGGGCGATGAGCTGAATGCATACGGTGAGGAAACTGTGCGCATCAAGGGCGTTTACGCAACTGAGGTTGGCGCTGACACCCCGATTTTAACCCGTCTGGCACATTGGAAGATTGTCCCAAAACGTGCCGTTGATTTTGGTTTTGACCTTCAGGGCGCGCCCGCGCCCTCTCGGAGTTCTGTCAATAACTGTACGGGGCGTTTGAGTTCTGAGGATTCAAACCCGCCGGAAAGTGTGGAAGAAATCGACCTTAAAGGGATGAGCCGTAAAGAACGGCGACGGCTTCTGGCCCGACTGAGGGGTGAAAGACCATATAAAAAACACTTAGTGCTGCGGCGGCCAGAAAAAATCGAGACAGCTTGCGACAACGTGATCGGTCAGGTCAGAGATTTAAGCGGCGAAATCATCAGCCGCGGTTTGGCCGTGCGCCTGATAGGTGGCACACAGACAGAAATCGCAGGGAAAATGTTCCGCAGCACCTGCTACGGTGATTTAGTGCGGCCATTCAAAAGCAAGGCTGACACTTCACGTAAAGACGAAATACTTGGCCGTTTCAACAGGCTCGCTGAAAGGGCACAGGCTGCCAACTTACTTAAAGCAGAAAGCGAAGCGCACAAAAAGTAAGGATAAAAGTAAAAAAACATTTCACTTTAAGAACTCTCTAATATACTGTGTTTATGTACAGTTGTTTGTAGGGAGAAAATGCTATGCAGGATTATTTCTTTGAGTCATTAAAGTTACAACGTATTGATTTATTTCTTAAATTGGTTGCATCGAGTGATTGCAGTGAAGATGAAAAGAGTCTGGCGATCCAGTGGGTGTCTGAGCTGACCGACGAGCTAATGAAAAAGGTCAGGAGTCACGAATACGCCCGTTCGATTGAAGTTTCAGAGTAAGAAAAGGGGGAGGGGATGCGCATTGTAATCAAGATCGACAAACAGCAAAAGGTCATCCAGGAGGCTATTGAGGCGCTTGAGTCAGAAATCATAAAAAATCTGCAACCTCAGTATCCAAAAATGGCTAACCGAATCCGCAAAGGCAGTGCGAACGGCGTCGAGCTGTCAGGCTTAAAGCTGGATTAAGATAAAAAAGACGTGATCGAAATTTTACAGGCCATCTAGAAAGACGATAACTGGCTGTATTAAGAAACCTCGCATGCGTCAGAACTTGATTCTGACGCATGCGAGGTTGAACAACGAGTAAGGCGAGGCGTTAGGTGAAGTAATTTTTTATAAGCCATCTATGAATGAAGGATGATTTTTTTTAACGTATCAAAAACGATTTTTGTGAACTCATTTTCATTTCTTACATCAATATAAGCAAGGCCGCTATTGGTGATCTTGAGCTTACCGGAATACTCTAGTGAATTAACCGAGCAAACAAGTCTGTCAATTCGTATTTTTTTACCCTCTAATTCCTCTTTATAGTATTTCCTAAGGTCACTGCTGCCAATTATTTGCATTTTAGCCGTGGCGTAATCAGATACTCTAACCCTTGAAATATCAAGTTGTGTTAAATTGATATTTACACTTGAAGATATTTCATTAATCCAATCTATAGGGTTTATGTCAATTTCTTCCAAACTAACACCTAAGCCAATATTTTTTACCAAAGCCTGCGAAAAAGGCTTTAAAGTTCTGGGTGGGTTAGTAATCTGCATTATAGGAAGAGAGTCTAAAGCTATGCTAAAATTAGTAGTGCGATATTCGATTCTTTCAACGGTAGTTTCACTTCCGTCAAAGCTTGATATTTTGTCATGATAAACAATACGTTCGACAAAACGCCCATTTGCAAAATTATGGCGTATTTTATCAAAAATGAACCCTTTCCCTTTAGTCTCCGTAAAAGAATCAAGAGAGAGACGTCTAACGGCTGTTTCAAACTCAAGCCGTATGTTTAACTTAAGCCATTTAACCTTTTTCATTTTTCGTTCACCTCTGATCCTATTATTATATTATAGGCATTTTCAGCGGCGGACTCAATTAATTCACTAATATGTTTTTTCTCTTGTGCCGTTGCCGCGCGAATGGTTACATTGAAACCGTCTTCTTTTTGATTATTTATCCCTTTAATTTGATAGGCAAAGTCACAGCATTTCTCTGAGTCTTTGAAAAATGCTTCGACGTTGATTCTATCTCCAATTCCACTTGTAGTCTTTGAAGACCATGCAATGCGCCCGATATAATAACCTTTCTCATGTAGTTGAGAAAATATAGCTGAACTATTTACCCCTTCACCATTCAGGACGGCTTTCTTAACAAAGCCGGTATCAATAGTTTCTTCTTTGTCTTCATCCTCACTAGCATCAGTACTGCGATTTAATTCGACTTTTGTTACGTCATCAGTCTCATAACCACTTAGGCCATTCATTAATTCTTGGAAGAACTGACTTCGCAATGTAGGATCAGTTATTGCTAGTAATGATATTTCGAAGCGCTCGATAGGCTCGGACTTTATTTTAGATAGTTCGTTTTGCAGGCTCTCGATAACTTTTTTTGCCTCGGGGTTTTGAGGCATACGTACTTCAACTTTGTCAGTTCCAGGGCGAAGTTCAATTATAATATTCCGCTTGTCGATTTGACGTAATGCAGTTTTGGACAGGTCTATTTCTTCATAGTTGTATTCTACTGTAAGCGAGCCATCTTTTTTAGCTACAATATTCAGGCTTTGACCTTTACTAGGGGAGCATGTTTTTTTTAGTGCTTCAGCAGCAATTTTTAATTCGGCCTGATTTGTTGAGGTTTGGAAGCTCACATTAGTAGTGCTTTCTCTTGGGTCATATGTTTTGACAAGTTTTTTTATGTGTTCTAACTCATTAAATCCGTGAGGGAGTTTGGATATTTCCTCAATTAATATTTCCTTGTCGAGTTCTGGCGATAAAAATACACCTCTATTTAACAATAACTCATGCAGCTTCGCAGAAGTTATTCTTTTATGATGTAATGCATCATAAATATTTTTGTCAGTTGCGAAGTATAATTTTTTAGCCATTATCGTTGCTCCATGCCGATTTGTTCAAGATTATATTCAACAACAATTTTGTCCGTCTTGTCGAAGTCAATTTTAAGAAAAAGTCTTTCATCCTCACCTAAAAGCCAATCTGTGCTGTATTTCTTTTTCGCTCTTTCAAAGTGATGAATGGCATTTTCATTTGGATGAATGTGACAATGGCGTAATACAATTGGTTTACCTTCAGTTAGTATCTGATAAGTTGATAACATGTCAAAAAAGTAAACAAATTCGTCTACTGAATCCCCCGGTTGATTGTAATAAACAACATATCCCTCAGGGGTTTTATCTCTTAGCCAACTAAAAGCCTCATGTTTTATTATAATGTATGGTGATGTTAATAATTCAATTGTTGCAGGTGTTGTCTGATTAATAGGGTGTTTTATTCTTGTTAGGGAAAGGTCTGGGTAATAATATGTGAACTTATCAGGTTGAGGAAGTTTGCCTGAACCAATTAATTTGGTTATGTCAGAAGATATGTTTATCAAATCTGATATTTTATAAGGATCAAGTAAATGTAGTTTGATGTTTGGAGGGCAATTTATAGATGAGTGATCTAATTTTTTTGTGATATTCTCATAGAAGTCCTTATCATATAAATTATCATGGTTATATAAGAATAATAAGCCTCTTACGTTATAACCTAAAGAATCATCATGAACATATTTCAATCGCCATTCTTCACTTACATTTGCACACTCGGTAGCTAAAGCAAGCGATGTTAAAGCTCCCTCGACTATTTTTTTCCCAATAGTACCTTCTGCATAGCTTTTGAGGTCTGTGTTGAGGTAGACCATTTCCTCCTCATATGGATCTATGTAGAAAAAGACAACGTCGCTTGGATGTGTTTTCTTCGAATGAGCCTCTTGGCAGCAATCCCAATTCATGTCCGCTCTAGCGGCTCTATCCCATTTGAACACTAAGAAAATATCATCAGAAATCTTACCCGCGACTCGTTGTATAGCCGAAGTCTCTCCACCCATTTCAATCTCGCTCCTTTACAATTGCTGTCGCAATCTGCCTGAAAATCCATCTGACTTGATGAGTAATATAACCATGTTTTTCGTATGCGTTTGTTGCATGACTATAGCGCATGAAAATGAATGATCGCAAAAGGATCGTTTTTGCTGAGGTCCGCCAGTTCTGCCGGGCTTTTGCTTACACCATGCACCTGCATGAAAACCACTACATAAAGCGCGCAGGCGTGGCGGGGCTACGAGCGCGCGCCACGACGTTTAGGCCATCACCATTCGGCCCGATTTCCGACCCGCCGCCGCGAGATGGGGTTACAGCTGACCCCGTGCGACGGGTGAGGACACAGGTGCGACACGATGCGTTACAGGCGCAATGGCAGGGTGCTGGAAATTCAAAGCCGTTGCGGTTAAAGTTTAATCATGTTGGTCACTACTGGGTGTGGGTATGGATACAACCGAACAACTGAACGGAACGTATTTTTATGGCGGACTTTCGAACCTGTCTGCCGGTGAGCTTTTTTTCTGGATTATGGTTGATGTAACAGCTGAGCATTTTACGGGGGCAAAGGATGTTATAGCCGGAGCTGCGGTTTATGCAGGTAGTAACCAGATTGCAGTCAGAGGTAAACCCGGTGACGCAACGCCAGGCACAAGCTATGCGTCTCAATATTCACGACGGTTACTCAAAAATATTCATCTGCCTTTCAGACTGCCAACGTTCATTCATTCGCCAGTACCCGGCAACCCGTTAAGAATTAAGATGTTGATGACTCACAAGCTGGCAACTTTTACGGGCCGAGCAATACCCGTTTTAGGCTGGGTAGTTCTGGCTGCTGATGTGGCGCAGATAAGCTACGAGGCAACAGTAAGATATAACCGAATTGTCAGTAAAGAGGACAGGTTATGGTAAGGGACGAAACAGAAAAAGCGGTGTTTGATCTCGTTGAGACTTACAACGCACCGAGCATATTCACCTTTAAGCGGTATCAGTTAAAGCACGACACTGACCTTAACGAAGATTTTAAAATGGATCCGATAGACGCTTATGATTTAATCCAAGAGTTTGCTGATAAGTTTTCAATCAATCCAGGTGAAATAAATTTCGGGCGTTATTTCCCGGCAGATAACGGAAAAGCGGAAAAGCCGCTGACTATTCAGCTGCTGATTGATTCAGCGCGCGCCGGACAATGGGTGGATAAATAAAAAAAGCGCCCGTAGGCGCTTTGTCTTTAACGTATATCAGTTGCCATCTTCCAGATCGAGGTTGTAAGGCACAAACCTGATAACCTCCTGGCCGAGCCAGTCATTTAATTCTTTCATGCGTGCCTGTAACGGGATGAGTTCGTTACGAACAAATACGCGGCTGGCCTTTTCAATATCCCCGAACCCGCCGGTATTATTGGGGATTATCCCCATCAACTGCGGCGGCACGCGATGCACGGCCAGCATGTCATCCCGTGACACGTTTTTGATATTCAGAAATTCATCTTTGGCCGCCACCTCTGACAGCGGGATGATCTGAATCCCGTCTTTCTTCCCGTTCGGGCTGTACATAAACAGGTTGCGGAAGTTACCAGGGCCCTTTGCGCTTTTCATGGCGCTGCGGATGTTGTCAACGTCCTGCTGGCTCTGCGCCGGGTCGGTCATGTACATGATAAAGCCCGCATGGCTGCCGTTAATGTAATACTTGCGGCGGAACAGCGTGGCCGATTCATTCAGCAGCGCGGACGGGATGGCCGACAGGTAGCCCGGTACGCCGTAAATTTCCTGATTGATGTCCGGTTCCATCAGGTGAAACACGCTCCCCTTTGTGAATTCATACGGCTCCGCGTTCAGGCCGTAGTGCGCATACCAGTAGGTGTCCAGGTCAAGCCCGCGCCGTGTGTATTTGGCAAGCGAGGGTTCCAGTTTCAGCGTGGTGCCGAGGCGGCTGGTTCGCTTCTCCAGGTACGCGTTTGCAAACACCAGATAATCCATCGCAAAGCGGGTAAAAGCCTGCTGGCTCAACAGCGGATGCGGGATAAAGGTACTCGCCAGAATGTTGCATTTCACGCTGATGGGTGAGCTGTGATGCACGGCGGCGCGGAACGTGCGCGCCAGCCCGTCAAAGCTTACGGGCGGCTCATACCAGCGGTCATTAATGACGCACTCCACGTAGTCCAGCAGTTCGCGCCGGTCGAGTACCGGGATCGGGTCACCAAAGGTAAACGCCTCCGAGGTGGCTGTGCTGGTCATTTGTTCCGGCTGCTGCACGGGCTGCATGCGCGTGCGGTTCCTGCGTCTGCTCATTAATACATCTCCACAATGTTCTGCGTGTGTGCCGCCTGTCCCTGCAGCGGCTCGTTTGCCAGCGCGTGCATGGTCGCCCAGGCTAAATCGCCGTGGCTGACTTCCTCGCTGCGGCTGGTTTCATAGGTCGGACGGTTGCCGCTGGCCGTGGTGGCCTTACGGATGGACATAAACGACTGCGCGATGTCCAGGTGGCTGGCGTCAAACTCCATGCGCCCGCTGCTGATGGTGTCGTAGGCTTTAAGTACCAGTGCATTTTTCACCGTCGGGTTGTAAACAAACTCTTTCACCTGCGGAAAGAAGGCTTTCACGTTCTCATAGACGCCGAGTCCGACGCCGGTCGAGTCGATGCCGATATAGGTCACGTTGTACTGCTGCGTAAGGGTCTTAATAGCTTCGGCCTGCGCGCGGAAATCCATGCCGCGCCACTGGTGACGTTCAAGGATGCGGAACTTGCCGCCCGGCACGGCTGGCGGGGCAATCACCACGCAGCCCGCGCTGTCGCCGTTCTGCGTACCCTTCGCCGGGTCGTAACCGATCCAGACTTCTTTCCAGCCAAACGGGCGCAGCGCCAGCGCTTCGAAGTCGTCCCATACTTCCCAGCTGTCCACCATGCATTTCTGCAGCATGGCAAGCTGGAACACCGAGGCAAGGTCATCCATAAACACGCACATCAGCAGGTTTTGATAGTCCTCGGGGCTGTAGCGCGTGCGCAGCTGCTCTAAGTCGAACAGGTCACAGCCGCCGCGTACGGCATCCTCAACGGTGACAATCTGGCGGAACTGGCCGTCGGCACACAGGCGGCCAGCGGCAAGGGACGCGTGGCTTAAATCAATATCAACGCGGTCGGCTTTGGCGCGCCCTTTATTGAACTGTGCGCCAGACCAGAACGGGTAAGCGCTGTGCGTGAGGCTGGACGGCGTGGAAAAATAGGTTTCGCGCCATTTCTTGTGCAGCGCCATGCCCGAGGCGACTTTCTGCAGTTCCTGAAATTTCGGGATCCAGAAATATTCGTCAAGGTACAGGTTGCCGTGATAACTCTGCGCCGTGCGGGCGTTGGTGCCGAGGAAGTACAGGCACGCACCGTTAGCCAGCGTCATTGGATCGCCTTTCAGGTCCACGTCCACCTCGCGGGCAAACTCCACGATGTACTGCTTGAATACGTGCGCCTGTGCCTTACTGGCTGAGAGAAAAATCTGGTTGCGCCCTGTGGTGAGCGCATCGATCAGCGCCTCGCGGGCAAAAAAGAACGTCGCCCCAATCTGGCGCGACTTAAGCAGGTTTCGGACCGAATATTTATTTCCGGCTTCCCACCACTGGCGCTGGTAGCCGAACATCGTGCTGTGAAAAATGTCCTGCAGCTTTTCGATCTGCGCGTCGCTGAATACGTTTTTTTCAGGCGGTTTGCGCGGGCCTCTGTTGCGGTTTTCGACATTGGGGTTTAAATCCGCCTCATTGCCGCCGTTGTTGAATTTCCCGATGCGCGCATGACGCTCTGACTGCCGGGCCAGCAGGTCAATTTCTTTGTAGTCCTTTCCTTCCTTCACCTCTTTCATGACCAGCTGGCAGTAGCGCGCGGCGGTGGTGAGCTGCATCTGGTCAAGCGGACCATAGTCGCCCCACCTGTCGCGCTTCTTCCAGCTGTGAACGGTTGCGGGTTTCTCTCCCAGCATTTCAGCAATGCGGGCGATGCGGTATCCCTGAAAGTACAGCAGCAAAGCCTGTCTGCGGGGATCGAGGTCTGCGGGGGCGATTGTCGTTGTCATGGCCCCAAAATACGGCCCGCCCGTTTCCTTTTCTGCCGCCCGTGATTGTGTGAATTACGGTACAACGTCGCCGCGTTGTTTCAGTACCCCCGTCGCCGCAAACATAGGGACTCACAGAGTTTTTATCTAACCGGAGCCTGGACAATGGCAAAGAAAGCAAAGCGTTTCCGCATCGGGGTGGAAGGTGCCACCACGGACGGGCGCACCATCGAGCGCAGCTGGCTGGAACAGATGGCGGCCAATTACGATCCGGCTGTCTACACCGCCGTGATCAACATGGAGCACATCAAGGGTTACACGCCTGACAGCGCGTTTCGCCGTTTCGGTGTGGTCGATGCGCTGGACACCGAAGAAATCAGCGACGGCCTGCTGAAAGGCAAGCTGGGCCTGTACGCGGTGATTAACCCGACGGATGAGCTGGTGACGATGACCGGCAACATGCAGAAGCTTTTCACCTCAATGGAGATTCGCCCGGAGTTCGCCGACACCGGCGAGGCGTATCTGATTGGCCTGGCCGTGACCGACAATCCGGCCAGCCTCGGCACCGAAATGCTGCAGTTCAGCGCCAGTGCAGGCGCAAACCCGCTGGCTAACCGCAAGCAACATCCTGACAACCTGTTTACCGCCGCCACCGAAACCGTGATCGAGTTTGAGGACGAGGCCGACGAAAAACCGTCCCTTTACAGCCGCGTTGTCGCGCTTTTCAGCAACAAACAGAAGTCTGATGACGCGCGTTTCAGTGACGTTCACCGAGCCGTCGAGCTGGTCGCCACCGAGCAGCAGGCATTCAGCCAGCGCATCGAAACCGCCCTGAGCGAGCAGGCCAGCAGCCTGCAGGTGCAGCTGAGCGCAGAAGCTGCAGCCCGTGAGCAGCTGCAGGCGGATTTCAGCCAGCTGCAGGCACAGCTGAGCCGTGAAGACGGGCGCCAGGACTTCCGCCCGCGCACACCCGGTAATGGCAACAGCAACAGCCAGGACGTGCGCACCGACTGCTGATGCAGGTGCGGCCAACACTCTTAACGAACAGAGAACACGAAACGATGAAAAACAACACCCGCTTTAAGTTAAACGCCTACATGTCGGTACTGGCGGAAATCAACAACATCAACCTGTCGGCCCTCAACAGCAAATTTACCGTTGAGCCATCCGTCGCGCAGACGCTGGAAACCAAAATTCAGGAGTCATCAGACTTTCTGACGCGCATCAACATTGTGCCGGTGCCTGAGCAGAGCGGCGAACGTCTGGGGCTGGGTATCGGCAGCACGATTGCGGGTACAACCGACACCACGCAGAAAGAGCGCGAGCCTACCGATCCGACCTATATCGACGGCGAAGGCTATAAGTGCACGCAGACCAACTTTGACACGGCGCTGCCTTATCCGAAGCTGGACATGTGGGCGAAGTTTGCCGACTTTCAGGTGCGCATCCGCGACATGATTGTCAAACGCCAGGCGCTTGACCGCATCATGATCGGTTTTAACGGCCTCAAGCGTGAGAAAACTTCTAACCGCGTCCAGAACCCGCTGCTGCAGGATGTCAACATCGGCTGGCTGGAAAAAATCCGCCAGGAGAAACCGTCACAGGTGGTCGGTCAGCACATCGACAGCAGCGGAAAAGTTATCGCCGATAAAATCACCATTGGTAAAAAGGGCCTGTTCCGCAATCTGGATGCCGTGGTGATGGGGGCCGTTACCGAAAAAATCGCCGTGCAGTATCAGGATGATACCGAGCTGGTTGTGATCTGCGGCCGCCAGCTGCTGGCCGACAAGTATTTCCCGATCGTCAACAAAGACCAGCCCAACACCGAAGCGCTGGCCGCTGATTTGATTATCAGCCAGAAGCGCATCGGCGGCCTGCCTGCGGTGCGTGCGCCGTTCTTCCCGGCTGATGCCATGCTGATTACGCGCCTTGATAACCTGTCGATTTATGTCCAGGACGACACGCGCCGCCGCTCCCTCATCGACAACCCTAAACGGGATCGCGTTGAGAACCTTGAATCGGTCAACGAGGCGTATGTGGTCGAAGACTACGACTGCACCTGCCTGATCGAAAACATCGAAATGCTGGAGCAGGAGCCAGAGCCGGAAAAAGAGCTGAGTCGCATGAGCAAGGGTGAGCTGGCAGAAATCATTGGTATGGGGATTTGCGCGTCCAGGTCTTTCGGCGATGCAGATGCGCCGGAGGCGAAAGACGACACAGACGCTTCGTCAGGCAGCACGGTGGCCAGCGGCACCGGCAGCGCAGGAGCGTAACCCGTGACCAATCCTTTTCGCACACATACGCGATTCATTCAGGCACAGGAGGCCGCCCGCACGGGCGGCAATGGCCGCCACGCAAAAGGCTATGACCTGATGCTGTTGCAGCTTAACGAAGATCGCCGCCGCCTCAAGGGCATTCAGTCCACTGTCACCAAAGCGCAGATTAAGGTTGAGGTGCTGCCGAAATATGCCCCCTGGGCAGAGGGCGTGCTGAGCGCCGACGGGGCGCAGCAGGATGACGTGATCATGTACGTCATGCTGTGGCGTATTGATGCCGGTGATTATGCCGGTGCGCTGACCATTGGCCGCCATGCGCTTAAACATGGCTGGGTGATGCCGGTCGGCAAGCGCAACACGGCGACGGTGCTTACTGAGGAAATGGCCGACGCCGCCAAAGCCGCCATTCTGGCCGGAACCCCGTTTGATGCTGACCTGCTGCTGCAGACGCTGGATGCGGTGGACGGGGAAGACATGCCGGATCAGTCGCGTGCGCGCCTGCACAAGTCCATTGGCTGGGTGCAGACCGAAAGCAACCCGGCATCCGCACTGAATCACCTTAAGCACGCCCTGCAGCTGGACGAAAGATGCGGGGTGAAAAAAGACATTGAGCAGCTTGAGCGGAAACTCCGCAAAGACAGCTGATAACCGAACGTGCCCACGCGCGGGGCGGCACGGGGTGGCGACAGGCAGCGCCGCATCAAAACCCCGTCCACCGCCCACCTATTCAGGAGTAGTAAGGATGCAGTTTACAGCGCCAGAGCAGTCGCCGGTTGCGCCGGTCATTATCCCGAACAATTCATTCTGGCCGGATCTGGATTTGGCTAAGTTTCGCAGCGCGATGCGCGTTGACGGCACCGTGACGCAGGAGCGGCTTAAGCAGGTGGTGCTGACCGCCATGTCAGAGGTGAACGCCGAGCTGTACCCGTGGCGGGAACGGCAGGAGGTGGCCGGTTACAACGGGCTGGGTGACGTACCGGCTGAGCAACTGGCCGGAAAGAGCGCACGCCTGCACCACTATGAAAACGCCGTGTGGTGCTGGACGCGCGCGGTACTCAACGAGCGTTACAGCGACTTTGACGCCACCGCATCCGGCGCGAAGCGCGGCGAGACGCTGGACGATGCCAGCGGCGATCTGTGGCGCGATGCGCGCTGGGCCATCAGCCGCGTGCAGGATCTGCCGCACGTAACCGTCGAGCTTATCTGATGAAAGTGCGTGCGCAGCAGTATGACACGGTGGACGCACTGTGCTGGCGTCACTACGGGCGCACGCAGGGGCTGTCTGAGCTGGTGTTACAGACCAATCCGGGGCTGGCGGAATACGGCCCCACCTTACCCCACGGTTTAAAGGTCGAGCTGCCGGACGTTGCGCCCGCAGCCACGGCGCAGACCGTGCAGCTATGGGACTGAATCATGTGGGAAAGAATCAGCACGTTTATTACCTGGTCGATGGCCGTGTTTATGGCATGGCTGGGCGACTTATCGGTTAAGGACGTTTCAACGTGGGCCGGGCTGATTATCGGCATCGGCATGGCGCTGATCAGCTGGTACTACAAGCACAAAACCTACCAGTTACTGGCAAGCGGGCGCATCACACGGGAGGACTATGAATCTGCAAACCGTTAAACGCTGCGCCGTCGGCGCGGTACTGGCCATCGCTGCCACACTGCCGGGCTTTCAGCAGTTGCACACCTCGGTTGAGGGGCTGAAATTGATTGCTGATTACGAAGGCTGCCGCCTTAAGCCATACCTGTGCGATGCGGGTGTGTGGACCGACGGCATCGGCAACACACAGGGCGTTGTGCCCGGCAAAAGCATTACCGGGCGGCAGGCCGCCGGGACGTTTATCACCAATGTGTTACGCGTTGAGGGGGCACTGGCGCGCTGCGTGGCGGTCACCATGCCGCAGCAGGTCTATGACGCGCTGGTGTCGCTGGCGTTTAACGTCGGCACCGGCAACGTGTGCGCATCAACCATGGTGAAACTCATCAGGGCCAGCCGGTGGCGCGATGCCTGTCATCAGCTGCCGCGATGGGTGTACGTGAAAGGCGTATTTAATCAGGGACTGGATAACCGGCGCGGGCGGGAACTGAGCTGGTGCCTGAAAGGGGCGGCATCATGATGCGCGCCGTTGTGGTGACCTGCTTTGTCGTGCTGCTGGTGACTGCCGGGCTGCTGTCGTGGCAGCTGCACAGCGCAAACAGGACCATCGGCACGCAGGCGGCAGAGCTGGCCGCTAAAGATAAAAAGCTGAGCCAGAAAAACAGCCAGCTGATGGCGGTCAACATCATGGCGCAGAGCAGCAACCTTGCACAGACGCAGCTGTATGCGGCGGCTGAACAAAACAACGCACTGCTGCGCCAGCGGCAGCGCCAGATTGAGGATCTGAAACGTGAAAATGACGCCCTTCGCCGCTGGAGTGATGCCCCTCTGCCTGATGTTGCTGTCCGGCTGCGCCAGCGACCGGCCATCACCGGAGGTGAATCTTACCGTCAGTGGCTGTCCCAGAATAACCCGCTGCCAGCTGGGACCGTCGTCGGCGCGCACTAACGGCGATTTGCTGGCCGCGCTGGATGAAACAGAAACCGCCTGGGCGGCCTGCGCCGACAAGGTGGACACCATAGTAACCTGCCAGGATAAAGACGATGAACAAGCCGCAGTCCTTACGCGAAGCCCTGAATAGCGCTGTTGCCTACCTGCAGGAGAACCCCGACAGGCTGCACCTCTTTGTTGACAGAGGTGCGCTGGTTGCCACCAGTGCCGCGTCCGTGTCGTGGGAATACCGTTATACGCTTAACGTCATCATTACGGACTTCACCGGCGATCAAAATCTGCTGATGGCGGCGGTGGTGTACTGGCTGCGCACCAACCAGCCTGATGCGCTGCAGAATCCCACTGAGCGCGACCAGCTGTGCACGTTTGAAGTGGATATTCTCGGCAACGGCGCGTGTGACATCAGCATAAATTTAAAGCTGACAGAGCGTGTTATTGCCGAGGAAGTCAGCGGCGTGACCGAGGTCAGAGCCGTGCCGGAGCCGGACGGGCCAGAGGAAGCCTGGACGGTGAAACGTGGATAATCTGCACGAGGTTGACGCCTGGCTGGATGCGCTGCTGGCAAAGCTGGAACCGGCAGAGCGCAAAAAAATGCTGCGCGAGGTGGCACGCGACGTCAGGCGGCTTCAGCAGGCCAACATGACGGCACAGCGTGCGCCTGACGGCAGCGCATGGGAGCCGCGCCGCGTATCCGCCAGAACAAAGCCGGGGCGAATAAAGCGCAAGATGTTTGTGAAGCTGAAAACCGCAAAGTATCTCAAGACAAAGGCGACCGGCGACAGTGCCGAGGTGGCTTTCGTGCCTGCCGTGCAGCGCCTGGCACGCGTTCACCACTACGGGCTGCGTGACCGCGTGAGCAGGCGAGGCATTACGGTGAAATACGCTGAGCGCCCGCTGCTGGGTATAAGCGGTGAAACAGAAAACAGGATTGGCAAAATTCTGAACAGGTGGTTGGCTGTTTGAAATTTTATGCCGAAAAATACAAGGTTGTAAAAGAGTCCCAATGTCAGGGGGGAATGAACATGCAAAGTTTTTTGGGAAAATTATTATGAGTGAGCCCCGCCTGATAATAATACTTCGTCTTCGGGGCTTTTTGCTGAAGTTATCAGATGTGCAATTTTTTTAGTAGTAGATATGTTTCCGGGTTTTCAGCGCATTGCCCAGTACCACATTCGAGGAAGGTAGAAACAAGGTTGGCCAAAATGATCAGGGCGAATAGAATTGATATTGTTTTTGATAATGTTGACAGGTCGAAGGATAAATAAATTTTGCCAGACTTCTCTGGAAGTAATAACATTAATGATATGTATATTAATGTCGCGAAGGATACTATCAACGACCAGGTGTAAAAATGTAAACCAAGAAAAGTTGAACCGTAACCCGCATCTCCAGGAAGAATGTGTAATAGAACCTGTCTGGCTGCAATTCCGCCTGTCAGAAGACATCCAGTAATCATCATTGCATAATGCTTCTTTCTTATTCCTATGCTCAGATTGAACATAAATCCTAAGCCAGTCATTATGAGTCCAGCCCTCTGGAGGAGGCAAAGGGGGCAAGGAAGCTCTGACTTTGTAATCTGTATTATAATAGCAACTGTAAGAACAGCCAGCATTCCTGCTAAGCCAACAATGTTCATGAGCGTATGAACTTGAGAATTTATTTTTTTGTATTCCATTTTTACCTCAGAATGAAAGATTTAATGCATCCGTTGCATGGTATTTGAAGCTTAATATTGTGACTAATAATAACAACCACCACAAAATATAAGTAATTTTTTCTTTTTTTAAAATCGCACATACAGCTGATGCTAATGATATCAGAAATGGTAAAAACATATACATGATAGAGCCTCCTTGGTCATAGTTGGTTTGGCAGTAATTCATTACTCACTTTCGATTGATTTTGTGTCTGGGCTGTCAGATTTTAAGAGACTATCAAGGTTTTTGACTGGGATTAGACTCAGTAATATCCCTGTAAGTAATGGAATTATAAGGAATAAAGATGAAAGGGATATTGAATTTCCGTAAACTTTGTTCTCAAGAAACAATGCTATAACAGGAAAAATCAGGAAAACCAGAGAGGCTTTAAAAGCGCCAGCTTTTTTTTGAAGGGCAAAGTAACTCAATATACCAAACACGCCGGCAAAGGCACCGAGGTAAAATGTAGCGAGTATAGAACTTGCTGAGAATGAGTGTAAGTCAGGCTTTTCTGATACCCAGCCCGTTATGATAAGTAATATCCCTGCGAGTAAACAAGGAAGGGCATTAAAAGTTATCACCGATACGTTGCAACTCCTTTTTTTGCAGCACGTGTAGAGTATGGAGTGCATAATAACAGCGGTTATCAATGCCAGGACTCCCAGCCATTGCCCCCCATATCCTGATTTTGACTCATTAAATATCATACAAGTAAGCGCAATCGTTGACAGAGCGAGTCCTGCAATTTGTAAGGCGTTGGTTTGGGTTCTGAGAATAAGAACTGAAGCCACCATTACAGCAACAGGCATTGTTGAGAAAATAACCGATGCAAGTCCTGAACTAACATACTTCTCTCCGTATATCATTAAAGTGAAAGGTATGGAGAAATAGAAAATGCTAATGATTACCTGAAATAACCTCTGCCCGGAAGGGAATAAAAGTGGAGTTTTAGTCGCGTAAGCAATTGTTATTAAAAACGGGGCGGCAAAGATGAAACGCATTCCCGTCGCAAATAACGGTGGGACTGTCTGGACAGCGATTTGCATGGCAAGCCAGGTTGTACCCCATGTGAGTGTGACAATAAGAAATAAAATTACTACAGCAGTCTTTTGCATTTGAATCCTCCCTGAGAACAATTTAACTGTGAATGAATAGAAATAATTTCCCTTTTTGGCGCTTTTTACATGTTAATAGGGGATTTTTTTCTCCATAGAAGTTCATAAAACATCTCCTGATGTATCAAATTCAGTAATTAAATTTTATTTAGTTACAAACTTTATCAGCCGGTTTCATATTGTGAGATTGACCACGCAATGGCGTGGAGATGCCTTAAACCTTCCCTGGTGACATTCTCACGCCATGAACGAAAAACTTACCGAAATCATGCGCCTCATCACCAACCTGATCCGAACCGGCACCGTGTCCCAAGTTGATCCGGTTAACTGGCTGTGCCGGGTGAAAACGGGCGACCTCGAAACCAACTGGATTAACTGGCTCACCCTTCGCGCCGGTAACACGCGCACATGGTGGCAGCCCACCGTTGGCGAACAGGTCATTTTGCTGAGCATGGGCGGCAACCTTGAAACCGCCTTTGCACTGCCCGCCATCTATTCCGATGCATTCCCGCCGCCTGCGAATTCAGAGAATGGCAGCGCCACGCAGTACAGCGACGGCGGTTTTTTTCAGTACGAACCGGCAACCGGCCAGCTGCTGATAAAGAACATCAAAAGCGTGCGCATCGAAGCGGCGGACGGCATTCAGCTGCTGACCGAGGCATTCGGCGTTGAGGCCAGTAAAACAACCCTCAACACTGAAACGGCCATTAACGGCGCTGTCACACAGGGCGGCGGTGATATGAGTTCTAACGGCGTCGTGGTGCATACCCATAAACACGGCGGCGTTAAGTCTGGTAATGACACATCAGGAGGCCCGGCGTGATGTATCTCGGCATGAACCGCGACACCGGCAAAGCGCTGACCGATATCGATCATATTCGCCAGAGTGTGCGCGACATTCTGCTGACTCCGGAGGGCAGCCGCCTGGCGCGTCGTGAATACGGCTCCATGCTTTCCGCGCTCATCGACCAGCCGCAGAACGGCGTCACCCGTATGCAGGTCATGGCGGCGACCTATGCCGCGCTGAGTCGCTGGGAACCGCGTATCCGGCTGATTTCAGTGAATTACACAACGGCTTATGACGGTTTGATGGTCGTTGAGATAAACGCACAGCGTGCCGACGGTTCGCCGCTGGCAATGACCATCCCAACGGGGGTAAATCGTGGCAGTGATTGATTTATCGCAGCTTCCCGCGCCGGAAGTCATTGAGGTGCCGGATTTTGAAACGCTGCTGGCCGAACGTAAAGAAAACCTCATTGCGCTCTATCCGTCAGATGAGCAGGATGCCATGCGCCGCGTGCTGGCGCTGGAGTCCGATCCGCTGGTCAAGTGCCTGCAGGAAAACGTCTACCGCGAAATCCTGCTACGCCAGCGCATTAATGAAGCCGCGCAGGCGGTTATGGTGGCCTATGCGCTCGGCACCGATCTGGATCAGCTGGCGGCCAACAACAACGTTAAGCGCCTGACCATCAGCCCGGCTAACCCCGACGCCGTGCCGCCCGTGGCGGCAGTGATGGAGTCCGACGACGATTTACGCCTGCGCGTGCCGGGCGCGTTTGAGGGGCTGAGCGTGGCGGGGCCGACGGCGGCGTATGAGTTCTACGCCAAAAGTGCCGACGGGCGCGTGTCTGACGTGTCGGCAACGAGTCCGGCACCGGCGGAGGTGCTGATTACGGTACTTAGCCGGGACAACAGCGGGGCGGCAACGGATGATTTACTGAATGCAGTAAACGTCGCGTTAAACGCTGAAACCGTCCGACCGGTGGCTGACCGCGTCACCGTGCAGGCGGCAGCAATATTCGATTATCAGGTAAAGGCCACGCTGCACCTGTTTGACGGCGTGGCCACCGCCCCGTGTCTTGAGGCGGCGCAGGCCGCGATGGATGCCTACCTGACTGACCAGAAAAAGCTGGGTCGCAGCGTGCGCCGCGAGTCTTACGGGGCGGTGCTGCGCGTGGCGGGCGTTGACTGGGTTGAAATCACCGAACCGGCGCAGGACATCATTCTGAACCGCACGCAGGCGGGCAACTGCACGGCGGTGGCCGTCACGGTTGCCAGCGATAACGGGGGTAAAGGATGAGTCAGAGCCTGTTACCTCCTGCCTCCTCGGCGCTTGAGCGCAGGCTGGCCGAGGCGTGCAGCGGCATAAGCGGGCTGAACGTGCCGCTGCGCGATCTCTGGAATCCAGCCACCTGCCCCGCATCGTTTCTGCCTTATCTCGCCTGGTCATTCTCGGTTGACCGCTGGGATGAGGCCTGGCCGGAAAGCGTCAAGCGGCGCGTGGTGCTGGATGCGTTTTACATCCATCAGCATAAAGGCACCATCAGCGCCGTGCGCCGCGTGGTGGAGCCGTTCGGCTTCCTTATTCGCGTGCTGGAGTGGTGGAAAACCGGTGAAGCGCCCGGCACGTTTCGCCTGGATATTGGCGTGCAGGAACAGGGGATTACCGAGGAAACCTATCAGGAACTTGAGCGGCTTATCAGCGATGCCAAACCCTGCAGCCGTCACATGCTGGGAATGAGTATCAACCTGCAGAGCAGCGGCCCGTGCTTCACCGGTGCGGTCAGCTACGACGGCGACGACCTTGCCGTTTATCCCTACACGCCCGATCTTATCTCCGTCAGTGGCCCGGCATATGCGGGCGCGGCGGTTCACGTTATCGACATGATGGAAGTGGGACCATGACACAGAAATTTTACGCCATAGTGACCAACCTGGGCGCGGCGAAGATTGCTAACGCCGTGTCGCTCGGCACAAAACTGAATATCACGCACATGGCCGTTGGCGACGGCGGCGGCACGCTGCCAACGCCCAACGCGGCGCAGACAAAGCTGGTTAACGAGGTGCGCCGTGCGGCACTTAATTCGCTGACCGTGGATGCGGCCAACAGCAGCCAGATTATTGCCGAGCAGGTTATCCCCGAAACCGAGGGCGGTTTCTGGATCAGGGAAATGGGCCTGTTTGACGCTGACGGCTCGCTGATTGCGGTCTGCAACACGGCAGAAACCTATAAGCCGCAACTGCAGGAGGGCAGCGGGCGCACGCAGCGCCTGCGTATGCTCATCATCGTGAGCAGTACCGAGGCCGTGACACTGAAAGTCGATCCGTCGGTGGTGCTGGCGACGCGCCAGTATGTGGACGAAAAAGTATTAGAGGTACGCCAGTACGCTGACAGCCTGATGACGGCGCACCTGAAAGCCGCTGACCCGCATACGCAGTATGCACCGAAGGAAAGCCCGGTCCTGACCGGCATCCCGAAAGCCCCCACGGCGGCAGCGGGAAACAGCAGTACGCAGCTGGCAACCACGGCGTTTGTTCAGGCCGCGCTGAGCGCGCTTGCGGGCGGCGCACCTGCCGCGCTGGACACCCTCAAGGAGCTGGCCGACGCGCTGGGCGGCGATGCGAATTTTTCCACGACGGTGCTTAACAGGCTGGCCGGTAAAATGGACATTGCGAAAAATGGCAGTGACATAGCTAACGTGTCCGCGTTTCTTAAAAATCTCGGCCTGGGCGACGGTTCGGCGCTGCCGGTCGGCGTGCCAGTGCCGTGGCCTGCTGCAACAGCGCCATCAGGGTGGCTGAGGTGTAACGGTGCCACGTTCAGCGCGTCAGACTACCCGCAGCTGGCGAAAGCCTACCCGTCGCTGCGGCTACCTGACCTGCGCGGCGAGTTTATCAGGGGCTGGGATGACGGACGCGGGCTTGACCCGTCCCGCGCGCTGTTGTCCGCACAGGAGGCGACGGTAGTGGGCGGTTATGACGATAACGAATCCGGCGATTTC
The DNA here is from genome assembly GCF_035191405.1 of Pantoea sp. JZ2. Classification (NCBI taxonomy): domain Bacteria; kingdom Pseudomonadati; phylum Pseudomonadota; class Gammaproteobacteria; order Enterobacterales; family Erwiniaceae; genus Pantoea; species Pantoea sp. JZ2. The sequence continues at coordinate 718,060 of NZ_CP045247.1, forward strand.
AGCGCCATCAGTTCACCGAATTACGCATTCAGTGACCCGTTAACCGGCGGTCAGCTGGCAATGATTCAGGGCAAGACCTGGATAAACAAGGCAAGCAGTGCGATGGATTCGTACAACTGGTATGCGTTCGCCTCTACCCGCCCGCGTAACGTCGCATTTAACTACATCGTGAGGGCAGCATAATGTCACAGCAGAACAGTGAAGCACTGAGCGCGGACGGCCTGGCTGTCGCGCCCGTTACCGTAAACGTGTTTAACTTTGATCAGGCGAGCGGGATTTACACCGGCAGCAGCCTGGAGTTTCTGCCAAAAGGTGTCGGTCTGCCCGCGCACTCTACGGCAGTCGCGCCCCCTGATGACGTTGCCGGGCAGGTGTGCGTTTATAAAGACGGCAGCTGGCAGCAGGTGCCGGACCATCGCGGCGAAACGGTTTACAGCACGGCAACCGGTGCGGCGGTGACAGTCACGCAGCCCGGTGATTATCCGGCCGGGACAACGCCGGTTAAGCCAGAAACGGCCTTTGACCGGTGGGGCGGCGCAGCCTGGGTAACTGACAAAGCGGCAAAACAGCGCGCCGCCGTAGAGGCGGCACAGGCGGAGAAAAGCGCCCGTATCACCGAAGCGGCGGACGTGACACAGGCATGGCAGACGCAGCTGATGCTCGGCATTATTTCCCCCGACGATAAGGTAAAACTCACGGCATGGATGACTTACCTGCAGGCCGTGCAGGCGACAGATCCCACCACCGCGCCCGCTGTCAGCTGGCCTGACCGGCCCGCGCAGTAATCAAAGGCCCGCTTCGGGCCTTTTTCCTTTGTGTCATCTGCCAGACAATCGCCGCAGGGTGCGCCCGCGCGCCATCCCTTTCACCATAGCGGAACCCCTTAACAGAGGATCTGCTCTATGGCACAGGATTATCATCACGGCGTGCGCGTTGTCGAAGTCAACGAAGGCACCCGAACCATTACCACCGTCAGCACGGCCATCATCGGCATGGTCTGCACCGCCGACGACGCCGACGCGGCAGCGTTTCCGCTCAACCGCCCGGTTTTACTGACCGACGTCACAATTGCCATCGGCAAGGCCGGTAAAACCGGTACGCTGGCCGATTCACTGGACGCCATCGCCGACCAGGCAAAACCGCTCGTCGTCGTCGTGCGCGTCGCGCAGGGCGAAACCGAGGCGGAAACCACATCCAACATCATCGGCGGCGTGACCGCAGACGGGATGCGCACCGGCATGAAAGCGCTGCTGGCCGCGCAGAACGTCTGCGGCGTCAAACCGCGCATTCTCGGCGTGCCGGGGCATGACACAAAGGCAGTGGCAACCGAGCTGCTGAGCGTCGCGCAGACCTTGCGCGCGTTTGCGTATATCTCGGCTTACGGCTGCAAAACCGTGTCCGAAGTCATCGCCTACCGCACTAATTTCAGCCAGCGCGAAGGGATGCTTATCTGGCCTGATTTCATCAGCTTTGACACCGTGCTGAATGCTGACGCGACGGCGTATGCCACCGCCCGCGCGCTCGGACTGCGCGCCAAAATTGACGAGGCGACCGGCTGGCACAAGTCCCTGTCTAACGTCGGCGTGAACGGCGTCACCGGCATTTCAAAAGACGTGTTCTGGGATTTACAGGATCCGGCAACCGATGCGGGCCTGCTGAACCAGAACGACGTCACCACGCTTATCCGCAAGGACGGTTTCCGCTTCTGGGGTTCGCGCTGCCTGAGCGATGATCCGCTGTTTGCCTTTGAGTGCTACACCCGCACGGCGCAGGTGCTGGCCGACACGATGGCCGAGGCGCAGCTGTGGTCCGTTGACGGCGCACTGAATCCGTCGCTTGCCCGCGACATCATCGAAAGTATCCGCGCCAAGCTGCGCAGCATGGTGAATCAGGGCTATCTCATCGGCGCAGACTGCTGGCTGGATGACACCGTGAACACCAAAGACACGCTCAAGGCCGGGCAACTCATTATCGATTACGACTACACGCCGGTGCCGCCGCTGGAAAACCTGATGCTGCGCCAGCGCATCACTGACCAGTATCTGGTCAACTTCGCCGCCAGCGTTAAAGCATAAGGAGCTGAACACATGGCCTTACCCCGTAAGCTAAAACACCTGAACCTGTTTAACGCAGGCGACAACTGGCAGGGCGTGATCGAATCGCTGACCCTGCCGAAACTCACCACGAAGTTTGAAAAATACCGGGGCGGCGGGATGCCGGGCGCGGTAGATATTGACATGGGCCTGGACGATGGCGCGCTGGATACGGAATTCACCATTGGCGGCACCGAGGCGAAGCTGTTTAAACAGATGGGTACGCCGACGATTGACGGCATTCAGCTGCGCTTTACCGGCTCCATTCAGCGCGACGACACGGGCGAGGTGCAGGCGGTGGAGCTGGTCACTCGTGGCCGCTATAAGGAGCTGGATTCCGGCGAGTGGAAAACGGCGGACTCCAACACCACCAAAGTGTCGGCAACCAACAGCTACGCCAAGCTGACCATTAACGGCGAAGTGCTCTACGAGGTGGATCTGGTCAATATGGTTCACATCGTTGACGGCAAAGACCTGCTGGAAGCGCACCGCAGCGCGCTGGGCCTGTAATCACGGCGGCAGGCGCTGGCCTGCTGCTTTTATCAATTTTATTCAGTGGATTAAGAACATGAACGAAAACATTAACGAAAAAACCGTCACCCTGGACACCCCAATTCAGCGCGGCAAAACCGAGATTAAAGAGATTGTCCTGCGCAAGCCGCAGTCCGGTGCGCTTCGCGGCGTGCGGCTGCAGGCGCTGATGGAAATGGACGTCAACGCGGTGATGGGCGTATTACCGCGCGTGTCTGCCCCGGCGCTCACTGCGCAGGAGGTCAACGAAATGGACCCCGCCGATTTACTGGCGCTGTCGGTGGAGGTGGTCACTTTTTTGTTGCCGAAGTCGGCGCTGTCGGCTTTCCCGCAGAGCTGACCGTAGACGATCTGGTGGCAGACATCGCCACCGTGTTTCACTGGCCGCCACCGGTCATGTTCGCGGAATCGCTGGCGGACGTGCTGATGTGGCGGCACAAAGCGATCCTGCGTAACGGAGCCGGTGACGATGAGTGACAGAAACCTGCGCCTGCAGGTGGTATTAAGCGCGGTGGATAAAATCACCCGCCCTTTCCGCAGTGCGCGCGACGGCTCCAGGGAGCTGTCCGCCGCCCTCAAAGCCAGCAAAGACAGCCTGAAAAGCCTGAACGATCAGGCCGGGCGCATTGACGGCTTTCGCAAAACACGCCAGCAGCTTGCCATCACGGAGCGCAATCTTGCCTCGGCCCGGCAGGAGGCCGCCGCACTGGCGACGCAGTTTGCCGCCACCAACCGCCCCACGGCGCAGCAGTCCCGCTTACTTGAGCAGGCAAAAAACCGTGTTAATGACCTGCAGCAGAGCTACAACGGCCTGCTGCGCTCGGTACAGCAGCAGCGCGGCGCGCTGACCGCCGCCGGTATTGATACAAAGCAGCTGAGCGCGGCACAGCGTCGCCTGAAAACCGACGCCAGCGCCGCAACGGAGGCGATTGAGCAGCAGCAGCGTGAGCTGAAAAAGCTGGGCGAGCGCCAGGCTAAATTGCGCGCCGTGCGAGAGCGCTACGGCAAAACGCTGGAGGCCCGCGATAAGGTGGCCGGGGCCGGGGCGACAGCCACGGCGGCGGGGATGGCAATGGGCGTGCCGTTTGCGGCAGCAATTAAAGCCTCGGCGGATATGGAAGACGCCATGAAGGGCGTGGCAAAGCAGGTCAACGGGCTGCGCGATGACAAGGGCAACCGCACCGCGCAGTTTTACGACATGCAGGCCGCCATCAAGGCCGCCAGTGAGCAACTGCCGATGGAGCACGGCGCGGTTGACTATGCCGCGCTGGTTGAGGGCGGCGCGCGCATGGGCGTCACCAACCAGAATGATTCTTACGCCGACCAGAAGCGCGATTTACTGGCCTTTGCCACCACGGCGGCCAAGGCGTCCACGGCGTTTGAGCTGCCCGCCGACCAGCTGGCCGAGGGGCTGGGTAAAATCAGCCAGCTTTACAAGATACCGACCCGCAACATTGAGCAGCTGGGCGATGCGCTGAACTATTTAGACGATAACGCCATGTCGAAAGGGGCGGATATTATCGACGTGCTGCAGCGCATGGGCGGCAACGCCGACCGGCTGGACTTTCGCAAGGCGGCGGCGCTGGGTTCAACGTTCCTTTCACTCGGTGCCACCTCTGAGATTGCGGCGAGTTCGGCCAACGCGATGGTGCGCGAGCTGTCGATTGCCACCATGCAGGGCAAGCGCTTTCAGGAAGGCATGACGCTGCTTAAGCTGGACCCGAAAAAGATTGAAAAGCAGATGACCACGGATGCGATGGGAACCATCATCAGCGTGCTGGAGAAGGTCAAAAAGCTGCCGGAAAACAAACGCCTGTCTGCCCTGACAATGATTTTCGGCAAGGAGTTCGGCAAGGATGCAGCGAAACTTGCCAACAACCTGCCGGAGCTGCGCCGACAGCTGGCGCTGACGCAGGGCGATGCCGCCAGAGGCTCAATGCAGAAAGAATCTGACATCAACAAAGATTCCCTTTCCGCACAGTGGATGCTGACCAGAACCGGCGTAGCCAACACCATGAGCGGGCTGGGCGACACGCTGCGCCAGCCGCTGATGGACATCATGGGGGCGATTAAAAAGGTCACCGGCATGGCGGCGCAGTGGATCGAGAAAAACAAAGCGCTGGCTGGCACGCTGGTGAAAGTCGGCGCGGCGGTGTCTGCCATCGTCATCGGGCTGGGAACGTTAGCCATCGGCTTTGCGGCCATTATCGGGCCGATGGCGGTTATCAGGCTGAGCATGGCTCAGCTGCGCTTTAAGGGCGTGGGCGCATTCGGAATGATGGGTAAGGCGCTGCGTGTCGTCGGCAGCGGTGTTATCTGGCTGGGCCGCCTGATGTTTGCCAACCCGATTCTGGCCGTATTGGGCCTTATCGCAATGGCAGCAATTTATATCTGGCGTAACTGGGACACCCTCGGGCCGAAGTTTGCGGCACTGTGGCAGCAGGTGACAGATAACACGTCGGCGGCATGGGAGGCCATCAAAGGCAAAATAGCCGGTGCGTGGACGTGGGTTAAATCCCTGTTCGCAGATGACGCGCTGCAGGTAATCATTGGCAGAGGCTGGGATGCGATACGCGACGGCATCGCCGGGGCATGGCAAAGCATCAAGGCAGCCGTGTCGCAGAAGTGGGATGAACTGGTTAACTCGGCCAGCACGCTGCCGGAGCGGTTCAAAGAAGCGGGCAGCAACATGATCAGCGCCATGCTCGACGGCATCACGGCCAAATGGGAGGCGCTTAAAGCTAAATTATCATCTATGACAGACCTGCTGCCGGACTTCATGAAACCGTCCGCCGACAAGCCCGTGGTCCCTGCTGCGACCAGTGGCGGTAAACACCCCGACGGCGCGACGGTCCCGCCGCGTCCGCCGCGTGTTTTCAGCCTTCTGCCTGATTTCATGAGGCCAGACGCCGGAGCGTCAGACCGGCCCGCCGCTGTCGCCGGGCGTGCCAAAACGGCGACCGGCTTTGCCGGGCTGTTTGATAACGGCGGCTACATTCCCGCCGGTCAGTATGGCATCGCGGGCGAGAACGGGCCGGAGCTGGTCAACGGCCCGGCGCGCATTACCAGCCGCCGCCGCACTGCCGCACTGGCCGCCTCGGCGGCGCTGGCGATGGGTATGGCCGCCGCACCTGCAGCTGCGCGCCCGCTTCATCCCATGAGCCTGCCCGCTGGCAGCTATGTGCAGGAAAAGGTAACAAAGCAAAGCGCCACAACTGCCGCGCCTGTCACCATTCACGCGCCCATTACCATTCATCAGCAGCCGGGCCAGAGCGCGCAGGACGTGGTGGCAGAGGTGATGCGGCAGCTGGATGCAAGAGAGCGCCGGGCGAAAGCCCTCGCGCGGAGTTCTTACCGTGATCAGGGGGGATTTGACGAATGATGATGACGCTGGGGCTGTTCGTTTTCATGCTGGAAACGGTGCCTTATCAGGAGCTGCAGCTGCAGCGCAGCTGGCGGTTTCCGTCCAACAGCCGCGTGGGCTTTCGCCCGTCATTGCAGTTTGCCGGGCCGGACACCGACACGCTGACGCTTTCCGGCGTGCTGCTGCCCGAGCTGACCGGCGGCAGGCTGTCGCTGTATGCGCTGGAGCAAATCGCGGAGCTGGGGCGCGCGTGGCCGCTGATTGAGGGCAGCGGCACCATTTACGGCATGTTCGTGATTGAGAGCCTGAGCCAGACAAAGGCCGAGTTTTTCAGTAACGGCGCGTGCAGGCGGATTGAGTTCACGCTCACGCTTAAGCGCGCCGATGAATCGCTGGGCGAGATGTTCGGCAGCCTGAGCGGCCAGCTTGACGCCATGAAAAGCGCGGCGGCAGGCGTGGCTGGCAAAGTCACTGCAGCAGCGGGAGGGCTTTTCTGATGATGCAGGCAGAAAGCTGGGTAAAAGGGGCGGCCAGCGCCCCGGCGTTTCGGCTGACGATGGCGGGCGCAGACGTCACGCAGACCATACAAAAGCGGCTCATCAGCCTGACGCTGACCGATAACCGGGGCTTTGAGGCTGACCAGCTTGATATTGAGCTGGACGACGCAGACGGCCTGCTGCAGCTGCCGCGCCGGGGCGTCGTATTAAAGCTGGCGCTGGGCTGGGAGGGGGAGCCGCTTATCATCAAGGGCAGTTATACGGTTGATGAGATTGAGCACAGCGGCACGCCCGACCGGCTGACGCTTCGCGCCCGCAGCGCCGATTTCCGCCAGACGCTAAACACCAGACGCGAAAAGTCGTGGCACAAAACCACGGCAGGCGAAATCGCCAGAGCCATTGCGGAAAAGCACAAGCTGGATTTAGCGCTGGGTGCCGACGTCGAGAAAATGGCAATCGACCATATCGACCAGACCAACGAATCCGACGCCAGTTTTCTGATGCGCCTGGCCCGCCAGTGCGGTGCGCTGGCCTGCGTCAAAGATGGCAAACTGCTGTTTATCCGGCAGGGGCAGGGCAAAAACGCCAGCGGCAAGGTGCTGCCGGTCATCACTATTCAGCGTCGTGACGGCGACAGCCACCGCTTTACCCTGGCTGACCGTGACGCCTACACCGGCGTGATTGCCAGCTGGCTGCACACGCGCGAGCCAGCGAAAAAGCCGGAAACAAAGGTAAAGCGACGCCGCAAAACCACGGCGAAGAAAAAAGAGCCGGAAGCGAAACAGGGTGATTATCTCGTCGGCACCGACGAAAACGTACTGGTGCTGAGCCGCACCTATGCCAACCGGTCAAACGCAGAGCGGGCAGCAAAAATGCAGTGGGAACGGCTGCAGCGTGGCGTAGCGACCTTCTCGATCCAGCTGGCGCGCGGGCGAGCAGAGCTTTACACCGAAATGCCGGTAAAGGTGACGGGGTTTAAAAAGCAGATTGATGATGGGGAGTGGATCATTACCACGCTGACGCACAGTCTGAGCGCCGACAGTGGCTATACAACAAGCATTGAGCTTGAGGTGAAAATCGATAGCTTAGAAATGGATTGAATGGTAAATTCACTTTAAGTGAATTCTTATTTTCCTTTGGGGATTATTTTAAATGATGAATTGCCCTAAGTGTCACCATGCAGCACACACTCGTAGTAGCCTGGTCATTTCCGAAATGACTAAAGAACGCTATAACCAGTGCCAAAATATTAACTGCGGATGTACGTTTAAATCACTGGAAACAGTGACAGACATTATCATGTGTCCCGGTAAAGTCAGACCAGCTACACCTCACCCGACCAAAAATCACGGGCGAGAGCAACAACAAAATCTATGGTTATAACCCGCTTAGGCGGGTTTTTTATAGCTGCAGCCCACCACTTGTTAAAAATCCATCGCCATTTTATCGCCACTCAAAAAGTAAAAACAAAAAAGCCACCCTTGCGAGGTGGCTTAAATGCATGATTTTAATCACTAAATCTGGTGGCCCCTGCTGGGTTTGAACCAGCGACCAAGCGATTATGAGTCATATAATCGGCATGTTTCTAATCGTTCGTCATTGACGCTTATTGTATTTTTAATTGCCTATAATCAATTGGTTATGATGTTATTTTCGTTTCTAATTGGTTCTCTCATCTCCTCATTGTACTATCGTTACCTGACCCATTACCTGACCCAACATGGGCATCGGGTCAGGTAACGCTTATCCTTAGAAAGGTAACCTCATGGCCGCTAATCTTACCGAGACTGCTATACGTGGATTGAAGACAAAAAGTACGTCGTACTACGTGTGGAGCAACAGCGCTCAGCGTGGTACCGGCAGACTTGGCGTTAAGGTTCAGCCGTCAGGCAGCAAGGTTTTTTATTTCCGTTACTACGTTGAGAAAGGGAAGAAAGAGAAGTTCATCCAGTTGGGCATCTGGCCTGAGATGAAACTTGTAACGGCCAATGAGCTGGCGAAAAAGTACGGAGCCTGGCTTGTTGAAGGAAAAGAGCCCCAGCAGGAGCTTGAGCAACAGCGCCTGGCCGAGCAGCACATAATGCAGCTTCATCGCTCGCAGGGATCGTTTAAAGAACTGGTACATGGCTATGTGAACAAGATGAAGCTCGACAATAAGCGGACCTGGGCCGATGTACTGAAGCGTCTTGAAAAAGAGTGCTATTCGGTTATTCCTCGCGAAACCAAAGCGAAGGATGTAACTCCTCTACAGATCAAAACCATCCTCTCAGGCATTATCCAGCGAGATGCGGTGGTCCATGCGAACCGAATTCGTTCCTACCTGATGGCGGCGTTCAACTACGCGCTTAAAGCCGATAACGATCCGATGAATACCAGCGTGGGCATTACGTTCGGGCTTGAAGTTAATCCGGTATCGGCCATACCGAAGCAGTCCTCGGCGGAGAAAGTGGGTGATACATGGTTAACGCTGGAAGAGCTGCGTTTTGTCATGGAGCAGTTCGCAGAGGCCACCAACGTTGGGCCGCTGATGCAGCACCTAATCCGCTTCTGTGTTTATGCTGGCGGGCAGCGTCCGTTTGAAATGATTGCCAGCCAGTGGAGCGCGATTGACTGGCAGCAAAAGACGTTACTGGTTATAGCTGATGTATCGAAAAACAAGCGTGAGCACTTGATCCCGCTGACTGAATCGGCACTACAGGAATTAGCCTCAGTGAAAGAGCTGACTAAGGAGAGTAACAGTCCATACATCTTTCCACTTTCGACCAACGCCGAGCGTCCAGTACGTACTGACAGCCTGGCGCGTTCCATCATGTATTTTCGGGCTTTTAATCCGGAGTTTAAAGTTTTTACGGCACGAGATTTACGTCGCACATGTAAAACGCTAATGGGGGAGGCGGGGATCAGTAAAGAGATCCGCGACCGTATCCAGAATCACGCTTTGAACGACGTCAGCTCGAAACACTATGATCGTTATGATTACCTGACTGAAAAGCGGAGGGAGCTTGAGATCTGGGAGGATCGGGTTAACAGCTATCAACGGCAGCAGGAAAACAACGTTGTGAACTTGTTTGGACGGAGGTAAGAGCTTGGCAATTTGCGTGCTAAACAAGAATTGACTAGCTCTTTTTATCTGATTTTGTTGATGAAAAATTAGATTGCTGTTAGCATGCTCTTAGGGCAATGGTGTAAAGGTGCACACTCTAGCAATAGAGAGGTCCAGGTTCGAATCCTGGATGCCAAAGGATTCCTTGAGTTCTTTGGCATCGGGATTTTTTTAGAGTAATTGAGATGACTCAGGATGGTATTTCTTTGAATGGTACTCAGACTACATCGGAAAGACCAGATGTGGATTTGTATTCTTTTGATCCTGCAGCGCACATACTCAAAGTTCAAGGTTGGCACTATGAGAATTTTTTATCAATTAGAGCTGCTCTTGAGCAAGCAAAAAAACAGTTAACTGATATTATCGTAAAATCTGACAGTGATGAGGGTGAGTTAACTTTCACTCGACTTTATTCAATGCTGATGGGTATATGGATCGAAGCTCGTCTTCATGTTTTGTTGTATGAAAATAATGCATTCACTGAAGAAGAGCGTGCTTTTATTTATAACAGTGGCACTATTGAAAAAAAATGGTCTACCGCTCTAGCTGTAGCCGTAAAGAAAAGTGCTGGACTATCTTTCTCAGATGAGATAACTCGCACGAATGTTGGATTCAGTTCTTACAATATATACTCAGAAATAGCTGACTGGATTGAAGAATACTTTTCTAGTTCTATAAAGAGCAGAAATAAAATTGCGCATGGGCAATGGGTTAATCCATTTACTTCTAAAACTCCCGGAGAATCTTGGGAGAATTCAAATTATTTCAAAATTAACCCCGATACTAAAATATCTTTTCTTCTTGTTAATGAAAATTTATTAACTATCAGCGAGAAGGCTAAACTTTTATTGGCAATTAGTACAGCCATTAACAACCTTTCGGTTGAAAGAGAAGATTATAAAGTCAAAGATTTTGATCAGCATTATCGAGAAATTTCAGGACATATTGAAAAACTTAGCAATATCAATTATTTTGATTATAAAAATAGAGCTCGCCAAGCATATCTTGCTCGAATGTAAAAATATTCTTTATTTTTTACCCCAAAGTTATAGTAGATTACAACTTATTTAGCTAGCTAAATAATTAATTATTATACTCGAGTGAATACACTTGGTTTGTGTTTATAAATTTAAGTTACGTTGAGAGAGACTTTAATATAAATTCTATGTGTTAAAGCATCTCTCATCAGAAAAAAGTAACGAAGTATTGGTTGCTTCTTGCCAATAGTAACTTAATATTCACTGTTATGAAGCCAAGCGTGTTTTAGTGCTGTGTAGAATTCTTTATTACCAATTGCTTGAATTTCTGCGTCACGCATTTCATGCCATAGTGCATCTCCAAGATCTTCATAAGACTCATGAAGAAGTATTACCTCTTCCATGATGTAATTTAACGCTTTTTTCCTACTGCCGAGCAGAGAAGGATCTCCATTGAGATTAAAAACACGGATAGTTTCTTGTGCTTTTAATAACTTGGTGCCGGAGATATCTTTGGCTGGAACCACATGCCCTGTTGTCAGAAATAAAAGATAATCGTCAGGATTATCATCATCAGGTTTAATGAGGTGATCCGGATTGTAATTCCCTGCACCATTATCTTTGAAAATCCCGCAACGTTGCCAACCTCCTGTTTTTGAACTGTCGCCACAAGATCCGAATAAATTGCCCCATGCAAAGGTTAATGCGGGGAATTTCCCTCTGGGCCTAAAGTGTTCAATGTGCTTTCGATTGAGACTGCACTCGCAATATGCACAAAATTCACCTTGCATTTCCAACAGATGCGGCCAGATATTGCTTTGCTCAACAGACATCCAAGGATCGCGTCCTGCCCTAAACTGATGCAAATGCGCCGGGCCTGCGGTGCGATTGAGTGATTTCATCCTTAACTATCCTTCTCGCGTTTGGCTTTGTTGATTTTGTTCTTCATGCGGTGAAGGCGTATCAAGCTGTCTGCTTTTTTTAGTTCAGAACTATGCTGACCAAAATGAGAAATGATTTTGTTGTAAAGGCGACGTGATTCGGCACTCAACTCCTCACTATCATCAATAATTGATTTCTCAAAGTTACTGACAAGATAAGACTCTGCAATGTTCGGCGGGGTCGACAAAACTCCCATAACTTGCTCAAGAATTTCTGAGTTTTCACTTCCTTTGGTCTGAATTGGAGGTGAGTCAAGAAATAGTTCTCCACTTTCACTGTTTTGCTTGAACTCTCGAATACAGCGGATCTCAGAAGTGGATAACACTATTGGGCTATGAGTGGTGATGACAAACTGAATATTAGGGAATACGGTGCGTAAAACGATGATAACTTCTTGCTGCCATTTCGGATGAAGATGCAGTTCAATCTCATCAATTAAGACGATACCTCTGCCTTCAAGTGGATTTTTTAACAATGGATTAAGCATAATCATGCGCCGCGCGAGATCAGCTACCAGAGCCAGAAACACCCTCTGCCCATCAGATAGCTGTTCAATGGTGACATCCTGGAGATCGTTGGTAACTTTGATAATGTCCGCACCTGATGCGGTCTCAACCCAGATTCGGCTTATGCTGGGGACAACAGTGGTAATAGCTCTGGACACAATATCCATTTGGGCCGTCTCAGTTAGCATGTTAACCGATTGGAGAGATTCTTTTCTCATCTGAGCCGTAAGCAGTTTTTTTCGTGTTTCTTCTAAGAGTGGTACCATGGAAGTCAGCCCATTTTCCACTGACTGTTTCAGATGATTAACCTGCTCTTCAAGCAGTTCGATTGCCGATGCCCCTTGAGCTTCGGCTCTTTTGTGAAGATAGATGAACCATTCAACAAAATGATCGAAGCGTCCAGCGCCGGTCAAGGCGTGATTGTATGCATCGAAACGATCTTCTCGTTTTTCAATGCTCTCTTTTGCTGGCTTGCTAAAAGGATGCGATCGTTCAACAGAGTAGAGTGCAAAAATAGGAAGATTAACCATTCTCCTCTCATTGATAATCCGCCAGACATCAGCAACCTCCTTAGCAGGTTTGATGATGCTCTCTCTACGCTCAGATGCGCCAAGAGTTGAGCGTGAAAGTCTAATGGAAATGTTCTTAAGGCCTTTTCCAAAAAAGAAATTAGAACTGACATCCGAGAAATTGTTATCTGAATCGTTCCTGATATCCGAGTATTCGTTAAGCCTTTGTCCGCTGCTATCTTCTTTGAGGATATTTGCTGTGAACCAGCTTAGAGTTTTGGCAATAGCATAAAGAATACTGGTTTTACCCTGTCCATTATTACCGATGATAATGGTCAGGTCTTCTTCAAAGTTGATATCAAGTTGTGGAAATCGGCGGAAATCCGTAAATGACATTGAACGTAGGAAAAACTGATTTTCAGGATGATATATATCGAGGTTACCATCGTGGGCAGGTTGTTGTAGGTAATTCCAGCAGAGCTCGAACCATTGGTCAGATTTATTATTTAGGTCATGAAGGTTATTATTTTTCTCTTGCTGATAAAGTTCAAAGGCGGAGAGTAAACTCCCACCTTTGGCTTTACGTTCCAGTTGTTTTGTCACAGATGCCTCCTTAAACGATCCATCGTTTCTGTTGAGTATTTATTGTTCATTCTGATAATAAACTCAGGCTCAATATGGTTCGCAAAAGCCAGTAGACCAACAAGATAGGCCTTGTCAGATTCATCTATCAATCCATATCGGTACTGGTTAATGAGATGCTTGATGAACCTCTTGCGTTCACGGCCTAAAGAAATTTTGCCTTCGTTATTAAGAGTGACGCCCGTAACATGGCGGTTATGTGCCATAGAGGAAAATATGGTTTTTCCACGATTAAGCCTTAACTTTTTTTTGAAAAGCTTATTTAAAAGGGTTTCGATCATGGAAGGAATAGAGCCAAGTACATCTCGGACGTTACAAGAAAACGTCAGATCATCCGCATAACGTGTGTAGACAATATCCAAACTCCGACAGATTTCGTGTATGAGCTTGTCGAATTCATAAAGGCAAAAATTCGAGATAATTGGGGAAGAAGGCGCGCCAACGCTTAGCACCAACCGTGTACTGCGTTTTGTAGGCTTCCAGAAGAGAATTTGATCTACATAGCGTCTGTCTTCGGGTAGAAACAGTTGAACATCAACAGAAGACAACTCAACACATCGCCAGAAGATATCTGGGGTGATTGAATTAAAAAAGTCTTCTAGGTCTGTTTTAAGTAAATAGCGGTTATGCGCATGCGCTAGTGCGTTGTCACGGATGCTTTTACCTTTTTGATAGGCCATTGCGCATTCATGAATTGGAAAACGGTAAAGCTGGAGGAAGGCGCGTTGATACTCTTTAAGCGCCTTAGCGGGTTGCGCAATGAGCCGGAATCCCGTAGTGCGTTTGGGAATCCTGTAGACCTTGTACTTACCTGATGCATCAGATAGATACGCTCTCACCTCTAACTCGCTCTGGTTTAACGAAGTAGCTATGCTGCTAATTACCGACATAATGTTACCTGTAAAAAAGCCCGGTAGGATATGTTCTGCCGGGCTCAACTCTTTACTAGAGGAAGCGAAAGTGTCGCAACCTGAGGGAGGAACGAGTGAGGGTTGCGACACTTTCGCAACCCTAAATACGTTCAATAAGTTAGAGTCTGGCTAATCACCCGACTAGACGTAAAACGTCCAACGCTAAAGAGTGGATCAAGCTTATCTCACAGAGACCTACTTAACAACATTGTTTAAGACAACACTTTCAACAAGTTAATGAAAGCAAGTAGATAAGTAACCTAAGACATGCAATCACAATGCTAAATCCCCCCATTTTTTTCCACATTCCACAGCATTGCCTCGACCATATCTTTTGGACAGTGCGTGATAGGCTAGCCATGAGCGCCTTGTGGTGAGTTTGCCTGAAGTAGGAAATAGCTTTGGGATATGCACTATTGGGCAGGGATACTGTGTAACATCAACCTGAAAAGGGGCTGCTTTTGGTTTGCCTCAGTTAATCGATCCATTCAGAGAAGATAACGGGCGTCTGTCTAGATTGCTCTGCGATGTGTTGTCGGTTCTAGCGGGGGAAGGGCTTACGGGATTACAGCTTATGGGATGAACACAGGGAGTTTTACTTCAAGGCAATTCAGGTGGGTGTCTCAGGCTATTACAGCTCTATGATGCAGCTGGTGAGGGACATCTTGCCAGACTAGCGGGCGAGGCCAACGGCTTTCGCCTGTGCCTGATTTTTTTTGAGTTGCTGCTCAATTTTTTGCACAGAAACACCGGTTTCTATCGCGGTTGAGCTGACAACGGCGCGGTAGATTTGATTTTTCGTGATCTGGCTATGTGCTGTTTTTTTAGTCATGTGAAAAGCCTCATCGCATCACTGCTGATTCTAGTTGGGATAGGGACAGCTAGAAAGGCTGTTATCAGTTGGTCATTTACCAAAGGAATTTTGATTTATCTGGCTACCTATTAATCGAAATCACAGGATAGTTGTGATCGGTGAAATGCACGTGAACATTTATTTTTTAAGGAAAAAATCATTGTTGTGCACTGGTTTGAGATGAGATAACGAGATGTATAATAGGCATTAAATGTTGACTGAGGGGTTACTGCATGGCAAGGCATTTTCGTCGTTTATCGGAACTGACATCCTTTTCTGAGGATGAGGACGATATGATTATTCAGCAATGGATAGATGGAAAGCTTCCTCTGTACGTTTACCTTGATGGTAGACATCCGGTATGTACTTTTAGACGTTGCATCTCCATTGATGAACATAAATACGCTATCAGCGATATAATGTATGGCCGCGATTTGTATCAATATCCAGATAGTCCCGAAGGCAAGTGGAGGCTGTTTGTGCCTGAAACACCTTTAGACTCGCACCTTAAAGTAACTCCTGAATTTCGTTATGGAGGCATGGTTTACGAGTATAAATATCGTGGAAAGGCACATGGTTATTGGCATGTTAAGCCATCCAATTCAGCCAGATTCTGTCGTGGTGATTTTTTGATTGCGGATGTTGGATTAAAAGATCTAAAACCAGATTCTCTAGGGGATGTTACCATTCATGCTCATCAAGAACGTGATTACCTTATTTTTTCTGAACCAACTTATATAAATCGAAAGTCATTATTTGTTGATGATGCAAATATTGTTAATTTTGTTCAGGTGCCAGAAGTTAGCAAGGATTTATTAATAAAACATGCAAGGAGTGAGAAGCCAGGCACGCTTTACAAAGTACCGTCGGAGCTTATTGCATTATATATATTGATGCAGGAATGTAGTTTGGATAAGTCCGGTGTACTGAGGCCGTCTATTGTAGCAAAACCTTTGTCGTCATTATTTGGTATTGATTTTGATATTGATACAGTAAAGGGATATGGTATTAGACCTGAGTTGGAAAGGGAAAAATCTTATCGAGTTAATGAAAAACAAAGGATGGCTATTTCATATCTTTTGACTGAACTTTGCAAGAAAAATGGAATTGATAGGTCTCCAAGATCGTTATGTGAGGAATTAAATTCACTCTCGCAATTAGAGCGCTATTCCTTAAGTTTTTCATTTAGCGAGTCGGAGATTGAGAAGTGGTTGGATATTTATCCAGAATGAATTTCTACGTTTAATTTCACAAGCGGGTCTTAATAAGACCCATCAACTCTAAATTAGAGTATTGCTCCTTTCCTGATACATTTCCATAGCTCATTCTGTCTCCACCGAAACCACAGGAGACAATCATGCACAACTCTTTTACCCAACCTACCGCTGAGCAGCGTTTGCAGGCTTTACAGAACTATGGCGAGACGTCAGATCGTCTGGTTCGTGAACGGGAGCGCCAGCGTATCACATCAATATCACGATCTACAGCATGGAAACTTGAACGAGCGGGCCAGTTTCCTTTACGTAAGTCGATTGGGCTGAAATCTTGTGCTTGGCTGTTGAGTGACCTTCTTTGCTGGATCAGTTTTCGTTAATCAAAAGTCGTATTTTCAGTTCATTTTATCTTTAATGAACATGGTTTCATATTGCTATTTTCGCTATTAATAGCGGAATAGCCTCTAAGGTGAAATGCTTTTATCCTTAATTGAGAGAGGTTTCTCATGCTCATTGGACGTCCGTTCCCTGTACAAGTACTACCATTAGTAATCAGAAATGCGGTTTATGAGGTGACTAAAAATTCACAGGCACCATTAGCTCTAGTTGCCGCATCTGCACTTGGTGCTATTTCTCTTGCCTGTCAAAACGGGATTGATGTTTGCAGGTTTAATAATTTGCATAGTCCCGTATCTTTGTTTTTGTTGACATTGGCTGATTCTGGAGAAAGAAAGAGTAGCGTGGATAAAGCGTTGATGAAGCCGCTGTACGACCTGGAGGAACAACAATTTATACAATACATGAAGGATTATGCAGTTTGGGAAAATGACATGCAGGTGTTTAACACCCATAAAAAGGCGTTGACTTCAAAGCTGAAATCGGAGATCCGTCGCAATAAAGATTCCTCTGCAACCGAAGCAAAATTAAAAGAACTTATGGCAAACCGCCCGGAAGAGCCAGTAAGATACAAGTTGATGTTTAATGATGCCACTTCGGCTGCGATTAAACATTCTCTCAGTGGGCAATCGCGGGCTATTGGCATAACGTCCGATGAAGCAGGCACCATATTTAATGGTCATACACTAAATGAGCTACCTTTCATCAACAAAATGTGGGATGGCTCAACATTTTCAGTGGAAAGGAAATGTAGTCCTGAACGGTTCATTAAGGATGCCAGACTTACCCTATCTTTGATGTTACAACCTGTTATTTTTAGGGCATATCAGGAGCGTAAGGGAGATATGGCTAAAGGGATAGGTTTTTTTGCCCGCTGCCTGATCTGTCAACCGGAATCAACTCAAGGCTATAGGAAAATTACTAGCCCAGTTACTTCAACCGAACATCTTCCGGTATTCCATCAACGATTGATGGCGGTCATCACTGAAAATCTGAATCGAGATGATGAAAATAAACGGGAGCGCCTCATTTTTTGTCCTGAAGCGGAACAACGAATGATTGAGTTTTATAATAAAGTTGAATCCGAGATGGGGATGCTGGGCTTTCTTTCTGACTTCAAAGACTATGCTTCTAAGGTCGCAGAGAATATGGCGAGAATGGCTGCTTTGCTGCACTATTTCGAAGGTGGGGGAGGGGATATTTCACTCATTGCCGTAGAAGCGGCCATACAGATAATTTCATGGTACGTGGATGAGTATGTAAGGCTTTTCTCACAACACGAGGAATTAACACTCGTAGGCTCAGAAGCAAATGAACTTTACTACTGGATAAAAGAATACTGTTTTCAGAATATGATCCCTTATCTCAGGAAAAACACGATACTGCAATATGGCCCCAATCGCTTTAGAAACAGGGCAAGAGTTAACGAATTATTAAGTACACTTTATTCGCAGCGTAAGATACTGGCTGAAAAACGGGGGAAGACGATATTTATTCAACCAGTGGACACATCTGATTTGGTTTGATCCCTCGCTCTACTGCCAAAAATATTCTTTTTCTGAATATTAATGCAGAGCTAATTGCGGAGTAACTTTTTAACTGCCATACCAGGCAGGGGCTGCACTCGTCTTAATTTTAGATGTTGGATAGGTATTATAATATCCATACGAATCCTTACTATCTGTATTAACGGGTAAGAGTAGCTATCAGATCGTTATATTCGTACTAGGATCTGATACCAGTATATACACCTAACTCTGAGTAAGCATAGCTCTGCCTATGTGGCAATAACCAATACGGTCTGACAAGAGCGTAAGTCTAAACACATAGGAATACTAAGATGAAAACTTATGAAGGATCACATGGTGAACACGTTCTGGAATATTGGGTAAAGATTAATAGATTGCTTTGTCACTTGACTAACCGTTACCCCAGGCTAACGGCTGTACGTGTGGATCTCCACTATCCAAAAATAGTCGATAACGGTGACAATATCTGTTGCTTCCCTAATCTGGAATCTGGGGTCATTTCCAGAATGCGTGAATCCCTTGGGGCCAAGCTGGAAGCTGACCGTATTCGTAAGAAACGTGAAGGTAAGCGTATATACCGCTGCCCTTTGTTTATTATGTGGGCGAAGGAGTATTCTAAATCAGGTAAGTGCCATTACCACATTTGCTTACTTTTCAACAAAGACGCCTACTACCACCTTGGTGACTACGAGCAGGAAGATAACCTGAGAGGGATGATTACAGGTGCTTGGTATAGCGCATTAAAGCTCCAGCGGGACGACTGCCCAGAACTGGTGACATTCCCTGATAACTGCCGCTACGTACTGGATAACGAATCCCCTGACTTTGAGGATGAGTACCAGGCATTGCTAACCCGACTGGACTATCTAACCAAAGTCGAAAGCAAAGTTTTTGGCGAAGGGGATCGTAACTTCGGCTGTAGCCAAATCGATTTATAAGACAGCAAGGGCCTTCTCTGGTATAAGAAGGCCTTTTATATACACCGTGACGGGCGTTATTTTAGTGGTAGTAGCTTAAACACGACCAGAGCTGAAAGATACTCCACACACTAGATGATCGACATGTGTGGCGTCTCCAGCGAAACAACATCGGACAGAAGGACTGTCCCCGTTGAATACCAAACGGCTTTAAAAAATGATACGCGAACGTAACTGGTTGTTACTTAATGACAAACAAGGGCCGCATAAATGTGAACATTAGGACAAAATCGCGATAGTAGAAAGCGATATGCATTGGTGTTCAGATGGCTTCGGGCTCGGCTGAGACAGCAGTGAAAATTACGGATACCATCACGCTTAAACTCCACTCCAGAGCTATCCCCGTTGACAATGATCTCTAGAAATTCGCATTTAAGCATAATTGATTTCTGATTCTTTGTTATTTAAACCCGTATTTTTCCCGACGTTGATTGAATGCGCTTTGACCACCTTCGAGAATATTCGCCGCCAGATGCTGGATTTCAGGTAAATCAATCGCCCCCTGCTGCTCAGGGAGAATTCGCCCTTTACCCTCTTCTACACTCAACACACCAATCCACTCTGCATCACCGAAAACCGGTATGTTAGCGTTATGTGTGGCAAATAAAAACTGCCGAGACAGCTTCGCCCTACGTAGTTCCGTCACTATACGCTCAGCGATAAATGCATTATCAAGGTTATCTTCGGGTTGATCGAGGATTAGTGGGTCCTGATTTTCTAACAACAGTAAATGCAGGACTGCAGTACACTGCTGCCCGGTAGATAGCTCGTCGATATGGCGCCAGAATACGCCACCACCGTCATGCATGACATTCAGCTCAATTTGCATCGTATCCGGCAATGATAATGCTTCCAGTTCCAGCAGCTGCTTTTCGCTCAAACGCAATAATGCTTGGATGACCGTTGGTGTAATTCCCCACCCGGCATTATGTAAGGCTTGTTCACCAAGACGGATACTCCCAACCAGATTTTCCGGTGTAAAATCATGCTCCAGCACCCAAGCAAGGCGTCGTGATCCAACACCTTCCAGATTACATTGCTCCAGAAAATGCAACAGAGGTTGACGATCACCTTCAGGTTGCAAATTGAGCCGTACTTTTTCATCCAGTTTTCTGTTCAGACGTTTTACTGATTTTGCCAATGCCGCCGAGCGCTGAGAACGCGCTTGGATAAGTTCCAGAAGCAATTTTTTTCGCTGCTGGTTTAGCTCTGTAAGTTGCTTTTGCCGGTGCTCCAACGCCGTTGCTTTAGGGAGAATAGAGGCAATCTGACGTAACAAGGTTTGATAGTCTGCGCCAATCTGTCGCCCGCTTTTTCCCTGGCTGGCTGGGATATCTTTAAAGGCTTTTTCAAGCTGAGCCTCTTCTGCACCGATTAAATCTGATAACTCAAGTTGTAAAGGAGCAAGTTCCCCAGATGAACGTTGAACGACCTCACCAAGTTGTTGGACTAATGTTGCCACCTGCTCCTGTGCTCGCTGGAGCACATCACGTTGCTGGAGAAGAAGAGAGTGGTGAGGCAAGGCATTTATCACACCATCGCTGAGGTAAGCGAGATCGGGCAGGCTGCCTTTTAGTGTAAGTAGAGCATCCTTCACCCTAGATAATTCTTCCTGATGACGTAAACTGAGTTGCTTTTCTTTTTCCAGCAAAGGGACGATTTTGAGTTTTTCATCCAGGCCAAGCTGTTTAAATTGCTCTGCTTGCTCCAGTAGTTTCGGCAATCGTGCAACTTCAAGTTCTGCCTCCGCCTTTTGCTCCAGAGCATTAAGGATAGCCAGACGGCTCTCTCCCAAGCGTGACAACGCTTGGTTGATAATCACATCGTACTGATTATGTTCGCCTTCTAAAAATCGCTCTACCAGACGATTACGACTCCGAGCATCTCGGGTCATTTCATAAATTTCATTCTGCCCGTACAACTCCAGCCCAGGAAGTAAATCATCCGGAGAATAAGGTGAAACATTCCCCTCACTGTCCGTTACAATGGATTGCCCGCCAAATTTTCGACTGATGGTAAAGGTACGTCCCTGCATCAAAGCAGAGCGAACCTGCAGTTGAACCAGCGAACCATTTCCTAGGTTGCTCTTGATAATTGCACTGTGTTGCTTTTGTGCTGAATCACCAAAAGGCTGTTTACCCAGAGCAAAGCGAATAGCTTCCAGCAAAGTCGATTTACCAGTTCCACGCCCACCAATTACAGCATTGAGGTGGTCGGAAAAAGTGATATCGGTTTCGTCCAGATATCCACCAGTAAAACGAATATTTTCAATTGCCGAAGCATAGCAGTGTGGCTTATCTACGTTGAGGCGCACTCGTGATTCTGGATCTAAAAATGCCTGTTTAAATGAGCTGAAGCATGGCCGCGTCATTTTTATCAGGCAGGATGCTCCCGGGGATTTAATTTCCACTGGTTGGGCAACATCTGCCGCGTTGATAATGGCAATAGGTCTCTCGCGACGATAGTCAGGAAGTTTGTTCAGAATAGCTTTTCGATAAAAATCATCCTCAATCCCTTTCAAGTCATCGACAGTTCCTGGAATCTGCGCCGCCAACAATCCACGTTCTTTCCATATATGATTCATACGGCATTTCAGTACTCCATTATCATTCGTGCTATGTGCAGCGAAAATAAACCCTCCCAGGCTTTCTACTTTTTCAATGATCTGTATGGCACTGAGCTTTGAAGGGGAAATGCAATCATCGGGATTTTCATAGCCCAGATTGCTCAAGCAGCGTTCCAGTTCCTGTACGGTCCGGTTTTCATCAAACAAACAAACGAAATGAATTTTTTCGCTTGAGCAGATCTCAAACCCAGGAAAAACGACAATGTTATGCTCCTTAAAGAGCTGACGAATCCTGTCTACAGCATTAACAGCACCATGGTCCGCAACACCAACAACCTGAATACCAGCTTCGAGGCAGGACTCCAGAAGCTGCTGATTATAAGTATCCTCGCTGAGTGATTCTTTCCCGCGATACTTACTGTAACCCGCAGGGTTAACCTGCAAAGCGCACTTAAAAAAATCAGCTTTAGTCCAGTTCACAGACATCGTCAGGCTCCATATCTTTCTAGTATATTATTCCACATAGCAAATAATACGCTTAAAATCGCTGCATCACATTGATAAACATACTGATCGCTGGCTGCCTGTGGCGCAAGCAGTATCAGAAAGGCTGTCTTACTGCCGTTACCGCTGGTAAACAATTTGTACCCGCGTCGGGGCTGGCATCTTCGATGTAGCAAATAAAAAACTAAAAGCATCTGCGGGGCAAGATATGAATGCCAAATGCGTGTACCGCATCATGCATCAGAATGAGCTGATACTTGAACGTAAATCTGCTATACCGTTCCCCAAATGGTCGCGTGACGGGAAAGTTAAAAGCGGTGATGACCTGATATACTGGAAACATAATCGATCGGTTTCATTATTCATGAGCTGGACTAAAAAAGTAATATTAATAATTTAAATTATTGATATTTATGATTATTTTTTGCTTTTCGCTGTGGGTTCAACCGATAAATGCAACATACTGGTTAAACCGCTCTGCGGGCGATTCAACGTGCGCCCACAGTAGGTGTAACAAGGAACCAGCTTAAGGTTATTGTTAAGTTGAGTGATTCACGAGGTAACTTTTAGCGTAGGTGAGCGGAACGAATGAGAGATACCGCTTGAATATTGGACAAACATGGAGTTTCTAAAGCGTAAGAACTTGATATAGAAGTATACGGCATTCATAATGCTCGGTTGCATACATTCCCCTTGTGACCAGGCCTTACTATCATGAAGCAATCCGCTTACACCTCCATTCAAGAAAAACGTCTTCAACCTTGGAAGGGTGAAGAAGAAGTCCGGTTTGCTTGGAACAAAGCGTTAGAAGATGCAACAGGATTACACCTTTTTGCTGAGCGCGAACGTAATGATGCAAGTTACAACCACGTTATAATTGAATACAAAGCCCCTGGTCTCTTCAACGGTAAAAAAAATAGCCCTGCGTTTCTGAATGCGACTTCAGAGCGGTTGCTACCTTACATTATCAAAAAAGCCGCAAAAACCAAAATACCTGAATCTGACTTCATTGGTATTGCAATCGATGGGGAACATATTTGTTTTGCTCAGGTAATTGATGGAAAAATCAATACTCAACATCTAATGCCATTTTCTCCTGAATCTGTTGAAATGGTTATTGATGCGTTACGATCAGATACGCGTAAAGGTTTAACCACAGACAATCTGCTGGCTGATTTTGGTCACGGTTCAGCAAATGCCCGCGCTTTCATGCAGCAGCTCTCTGACGGGCTATGTCAGCAACTGGTCGCCAGCGGTAACAACAAAATCAAAATGCTCTTTGCAGAATGGCGAACGTTGTATGGTCAGGTTGCCGATCTTTCAATTCTCCAAGCAGAAGCCATAGCTAAGGAGCTGAAATTCACCTGGTCCGGCTCCCCATCAGAGTCGATACCTGCACGGCTTTTTGTACTACATACCTACAACTCAATGCTTATTAAGTTACTAGCTGCAGAGATAGTGTCAGCACATGGGCTAACTTCGACCGCTCAACCAGCTCAAAGCATGGCGGCCTTGAAGAATAATGAGCAGATGCTTGAATTTCTCGGCTCGGCTATTGAGCGTTCTACGATTTTCCAAGAAGCCGGTATCCATGGATTTGTCGAGGAAGCCATTTTTAGCTGGTACCTTGATGTAGCCAGACTGAATACTGTTCCTGAACTGCTTCCCACGTTGAGGCGATTGCTTTCTGTCCTGTCACTCTATCGTCTGGATCAGTTATCACAAACACGTGATGTACTACGTGATCTCTATCAGGGTCTGGTACCAGGTAAACTACGTCAGAGCTTAGGCGAATTTTATACGCCTGACTGGCTGGTAGATTTCACGCTGGACAAAGTTAGTTCCCCTGAACTTCTTACCCAGAGGGTCCTTGACCCTACTTGCGGTTCAGGGGCGTTTTTACTAGCAGTGATTCGCAAAAAGCGTCAATTAGCGAAGGCGAAAAATCTCAGCGCGAAAGAAACTCTAAAGCTTCTTTGTGAAAGCGTATGGGGTTTTGACCTTAACCCCTTAGCCGTTCAGACTGCGAGGGTGAACTTTCTGATTGAAGTCGCCGATTTACTATCGCAATGTCCAGGCCAAGATTTTGAAGTGCCGGTATTGATGGCCGATGCGATTTATTCCCCGGCAGCAGCCCCGGGCTCGCTTGAGCCTGTCATCCAATATCGTATTGGCAGTCAGGTTGCCAAGCTCGACATTCATTTGCCTGTAGCACTGGCACTCGATCGCGTAAGCCTTGATTACATGTTTAATCGCATGGGTAAAGATGTCGAAATGGGGCTCGAGTTTGATGAATCTATGGAGAAGGTTCGCAAAAGCAAATATTTTACCGAAGACCTGATTAAAGAATGGGATACGCCTCTACGTTATACGTATGATCAGATCCTGACTCTACATCGTCAAAACTGGAATGGAATATGGTTCAGGATTGTCAGGAACTTTTTCTGGTCGGCAACTGCCGGACAGTTTGACCTAGTCATTGGTAATCCACCATGGGTCAGGTGGTCTAAATTACCCGAGTTGTATCGGGAGCGAGTAAAGCCAACTTGTGAACACTATGGGATTTTCTCAAAGACGCGTATGCACGGCGGCAATGAACTCGATATATCTGCAATGATTACTTATACAGTGGCGGACAAATGGCTAAATGTCGGTGGACATCTGGCATTTGTTATCACAGGTACGTTGTTTAAAAATCCTTCATCTGCTGGTTTTAGAACATTCAAGATCGAACCTTCGAGAGAAGACTCGTTGTACCTTCAACCGCTATTTGTCGATGATATGAAAGGGCTGAAACCGTTTGAAGATGCAAGCAATCATACAACGATTGCTGTATTCAAGAAGTCAGAAAAAGCACCGGAATATCCGGTTCCATATCGCGTATGGAGCCCTCGTGAAGGCTATAAACGTGCTATTAAAGCTTCTCAAACGCTTGAAGCTATCATGGATACTTTACAGCACGATGAAAAAGAAGCTTTTCCAGTTAATGAGGCGGGTTCGCCTTGGGCTATCCTCGCGCCACATAGATTTGAAGCCATTAAATACTTATCTCGCCAATGTTCCTGGACCAAGGGCCGCAAGGGGATCACGACTGATCTCAATGGTGTGTACTTCGTTCCTATCCTTAATGCCAATGAATCCTATGTTCAGATTAGAAGCAGGCCAGAAGCGGGGAAAAAAGACATTGGCCCGGTAAAAAAAGCTTGGGTGGAGCCGGAAGATTTGTATCCACTGATTAAAGGTGCAAGCGATTTTGAAGAGTGCTACCTCAAAATCAGTGCGCCTGATGTGGATAACGAAGAGCGGCTATATACGTTCGTGCCAAATATCGGGATCTCTAATGCTGATTACATAGATGCAGCAGAGCGAATGAACCAAGAGAAGCTTAAGAAAACTGCAGCTTGGTTTGATTCATTTGAACCACTATTGCAGGCACGCTCTACATACCGACGACAAATGAAAGGGGCTCCCTTCCATGCGGTTTATAACGTTGGAGAATATACATTTAAGCCATGGAAAGTGATATGGCCTGAAATGTCTTCATCTTTCTATGCTGCCGTAGCTGGTAGCGCGGATGTTCCTCTGGTAGGAACACGCACTTATATTCCTGACCATAAAGTGTATTTTGCTGCCTTTGATGATCGTGAGACCGCCTATTATTTATGCGGACTACTGAACTCAAAAACGGTGCAAGAGTGGATTAACGCACACAATGTATCTATTCAAGTGGCAGACGTGTTCAAACACCTTGATTTACCGAAGTTTAGTCAGAGTGATGTCAAGCATGTTCTGCTCGCAGAGAAGGTTCACTCTGCTCACCAAGAACACGATAGAGTGGCACGTAAAATTATAGTGGAAGATGTGAAGATTTTAGCCGAAGATATTTTGACTAATTGGAGCAAACAACTTCCTGGCTAAACTTCAGTAGGAGGCTAAAGTTACCCCGTTAGCAACAGACGTCAAAATTAATTAACTGGCCTTTATCGCATGAAGGCCAGTTAACATTCATCCTGAGGAATATCTCTGTCACTATTAACCGAATTCTGTTGTGACATAGCTCGTTTGTGATTACAGAGCTGTAGCTGGTATGGCTATTTACAACAAGCAATAAATGCACACATTTAAGTCAATTTTCACTCAAAGCAGTCCCCCATATTGTAAAAGTTCTCAGATATATATTATTTCACTGAACATACCACCATTACAGTGAAATAAGACGAACTTTCTGTTTTCGCTTCTTTTGTCTCAGGAGATATCATGAATAATAAGAAAAGATTGCAATCTTTTCAGGGGGCACTTAATGCATTACCTGAGTGGATATCAGAACGGATCCTGTATCAGATCAATCACCTAACAAATTACGAGCCGGTAATTGGCATTATGGGTAAAACCGGAGCTGGTAAGTCCAGTCTGTGCAATGCCCTGTTTGCTGGCGAGGTATCGCCGGTCAGCGATGTGGCGGCATGCACCCGTGAGCCTTTGCAATTTCGTCTGCAAGTCGGTGAACGCTTTATGACCATCGTGGACCTGCCTGGCGTGGGCGAAAGTGGTGTTCGCGATAATGAATATACTGCGCTGTACCGCGAACAACTTCCCCGGCTCGACCTGGTGCTGTGGCTAATTAAGGCTGATGATCGGGCACTGGCGGTGGATGAACACTTTTATCATCAGGTGATTGGTGAGGCTTACCGGCATAAGGTGTTGTTTGTTATCAGCCAGTCGGACAAGACTGAGCCCACCAGCGGTGGCGGTCACTTATCGACAGAGCAGAAACAAAATATCAGCCGCAAAATCTGTCTGTTGCATGAACTGTTCCAGCCCGTGCATCCCGTGTGTACGGTGTCGGTCCGGCTGCAGTCAGGAGTACGGGCGATGGCAGAGCAGATGATTAAGTGCCTGCCACGCGAGGCCAGTAGTCCCGTGGTGGTACAACTCAGTGGGACACTTCGTACTGATGGCGTTAATAAAAAAGCCCGTGACGATTTTAGTGAAACAGTCGGTTCGGTGTTGGATACGGTAAGTAGCATTCCCCTGATACCGGCCCCGGTTCGGACAATTATCCAGGCTGTACGTGATACCGTAGTATCGGTCGCTCGTGCCGTTTGGGACTGGATTTTCTTCTGAGCTGACTAACCTGCGATTATCGTCGGGACATACCCTGTCCGTTCTAATGTTTTATAATCTGCTGAATTTCGACAGTTTTCCCTTTACGCCCCGTCACGGTTGATTTTGGCAACTGTAAAAAATACGTCTTCTGGTGTCCATTCCCTGTCCCTCCCCCTCGTTAGAATAACCGTTTTATTTTCAGTTAATTATATCACTGGAGAACCTGCCGCATGGTTCAGGTTGAACGTCGTCATGATCGGCTTGCCGTCCGACTGTCGTTAATTATCAGCCGCCTGGTGGCTGGAGAAACACTGGATTTACGAGCGCTGGCAACTGAATTTGGTGTGTCGGTTCGAACTCTACGCCGGGACTTTCGGGAACGTCTGATGTATCTGGATCTGGAGTATCGCAAAGGCCGATGCCGCTTGCTATCCGGTAGCCGCCAGAGAGAGTTAGCGGTGATGAAATTTGCCCGTCAGTCAGGCGTTGAAGCTCTGTTTCCTGATATGGATAACCATCTGGTCAGTTCACTGTTGAGCGGATCAGGAGAGTCTCCTTGCCTTATCTGGCAGGGAACAGCTCAGGTTTCATCCCCAGAATCAGGCGTATTCACTCGGTTGGTGAGCGCGGTATCAGAACATCGAAAGGTGACGCTGCTCGGTAACGGTTGCCGCTGTACAGGCCTCGCTCCCTATCGGCTGGTTCTGCGTGACGGCGAGTGGTATCTGACAGGCGAGCATCAGACCCGGATCGCAGTATTTCCCTTGACGGATATTCGTGCAGTCACGCTCCACAACGGCAGCTTCGCTCCTGATATAGCGATGCGCGATATCCTCTCTCACCCGGATTTTCTTCAGGCTTTACCCCACTTTCGCTTTTTCCATTCATTGCTTGTCGCAACTGCCGGCGGGCTTATACCTCAGAAGGAATAACCACGATGAAATTACTTACCACTACATTGCTGGCTACCAGCATTTGTCTGAGTGCAGTTTTTCCGGCTGACGCTGGCAATATCGTCGGCTCTGTCAAAGCCTGGGAGTACATGCAGGCTGACGGCTGGAAAGCAGCTGATGGCATGGATGCCAATACGCTGCACAATATGCTCTACCAGGCCAATGTTATTGATAACTACCCGTGGACGAAGCAGTTTTTGCTACGTACCCGTGGTGGTGGTGCAATTTTCCTTGCCGATAAGAAAACCCACACTATTCGTCAACTAAAACTGAATCCTGTCGGTGAAACCTACAACGACATTGAAACGGTTTATCAGGGAGATGATAAAGGGGAAGGCTGCTACTTTGCCGTTATTGATAACCAGGCTTCGGTACGTGATAAGGCTATCGATGCTCTTATATACCCCGATTGGTCTGCACCCCAAGATACGGATGCTGTTCTAAAGGCTAAGATTGCAAAAGTCAGACAACAGATAGCCCCAAAAGTCATTATGGTGATGCCAGATAATTGTGTAAATAAACAGCAGCAAGCCACATTGGCGGCTAAGCGCTCGGAAGAGGATCGGAAACTACAGCAATGGGTCGCACAGCAAAGCTTAGCGGAATTGTGTCGTCGCACAGGCAACTGCTGAGCACTTCCCAAAAGCCACGTCCCAAATGCCACTGAAGGAAAAGAACGATGGAAAAGGATTGTCAGAAAGATATAGATATACCTTCTTTCACAATAGGAAGGGTATGGGCAAAACCTACTTACAGCAAAATCATGCCACTCGTCAGCCGATTGGCTAAAATCTTACCTGCCATTGTCGTTTTAATGCTGTGCCATCTCTCATCTGCTTACGCAGATGAACAACGCTTTATCAGTATCCGCAATACCGATACCGTGTGGACTCCCGGTAATATCTGTGTGTATCAGTTCCGTCTGGATAATGGTGGTAGCGGTGTGGGTTTTGGCCCGCTGTCTGTTTCGCTGGGGCTGAAAGACAAGGCGGGCAACACGCTGGCGACGGCAACAATGGACGTAGCCCCCTTTGGCGACAGCGATTCTACTCGTTCTCAGGAAGCTTTTCTTGAGCATGAATGTGTCGAAAACGTCAGCGCTATTGAAATCATGAAGGCGACCGAAGAGCGCAACGGCCATCAGACCAGGCTGCCACTGTCCGTTTTCGACCCTCAGTATTATCAGCCACTGTCAGTATCGGTTGCTGTGAATAAGGCATCATAACTGGCTTAGACTTAAAACTGCCAGACCTCAGACTCGCAACAACATCAGGCCATGCCTCCTTCGGGAAGCATGGCCTTTTCGTTTTTCATCGCCAAAAAAGGAATTAATCATGATCCGATTAGCCAGCCGCTTTGGTGCGGTTAATGTTGTACGCCTCGACCGCCCATTAACTCACGACGAACTGGCACATTATGTGCCCAGCGTATTCAGTGAAGAAAAGCATGAGTCCCGCAGCGACCGATACACTTATATCCCGACAATAACCCTGCTCGATAATCTGCAACGTGAAGGTTTCCAGCCGTTCTTTGCCTGCCAGACCCGAGTGCGCGACCAGAGCAAACGCGAACACACCAAACACATGCTGCGTCTTCGTCGTGAGGGCCAAATCACTGGCAAGCAAGTTCCGGAAATTATTCTGCTCAACAGCCATGATGGTTCGAGCAGTTATCAGATGTTGCCGGGATTATTTCGTTCAGTCTGCCAGAATGGACTAATTTGCGGTGAGAGTTTTGGTGAGTTTCGTGTACCTCATAAAGGCAACGTGGTGGAGAAAGTCATTGAAGGGGCTTACGAAGTGCTGGGAATATTTGACCGCGTAGAAGAGAAACGCGATGCTATGCAGTCGCTAATGTTAACTCCGCCAGCACAGCAGGCGATGGCGAAAGCGGCATTAACCTATCGCTTTGGTGAAGAGCATCAGCCGGTGACGGAATCGCAAATCCTATCCCCGCGCCGCTGGCAGGATGAAAGTAACGACCTGTGGACCACTTATCAGCGCATTCAGGAAAACCTGATTAAAGGTGGTCTGTCTGGACGAACCACCAAAGGCAAACGTGCCCATACTCGTGCTGTTAAAGGTATCGACGGTGATGTGAAGCTTAACCGTGCTCTGTGGGAGATGGCTGAGAATATGCTGCAGCTTGCCTCATGAACCTTTTTATTATCTTTCATGCCCTGCCAATAAACCGGCGGGGCATTATGTTTTAAGGAACTGTGATGTCCGAAATCGCATTATCTCCCGTTTTTCCGGTTAACGAACAACGCATTATCCGTCGCGCCCTGCGTCTACTGGAGAAATATCAGCGCCAGCCGGGAGAGTCATTTACCTCAACCTGCTTCACTAAAACCTGGCTGCAGCTACAAATGGCGGGCCTTGAGCGGGAAATCTTTATCGTCCTGTACCTCGATAATCAGCATCGTTTGCTGGAGCGTGAAACGCTGTTTACCGGCACGCTCAGCCATACGGAGGTACATCCCCGCGAAGTGGTCAAAGCGGCTCTACGCCATAACGCCGCTGCGGTCATTCTGGCCCACAACCATCCTTCCGGCGAAACGGAGCCCAGCCAAGCAGATCGGCACATCACAAAGCGGGTAGTGAATGCACTGGCCTTGGTCGAAGTACGTGTGCTGGATCACCTCGTGGTAGGGGATGACGTGATGTCATTTGCAGAGCGCGGTTGGCTGTAAGTCCGGCAAAATATCAACAAAAGGAAACTTTTATGTCGTTATCTGATTCTCCCCAATGGGGACTGCAAAGTGATATTACCCCCCGCTTTGGCGCAAGGCTGGTACAGGAGGGCAACTGGCTGCATTACCTTGCTGACAGGGCTGGTTTTACGGGGAGCTTTAGTCCGATACACCTGAAGAAATTAGATCTGGCTTTCCCGCTGTTTGTAGAACAACTGGAAGAAATGCTGCGTGCTGGCGAACTAAATCCACATCAGCAACGTCAGGTGAACATCCAACTTGCGAGTTTAACCTGTATAGCTGATACCCGTGGTAGCTGCGGCTACGTTTACATTTCTATTTATCCGACCCCGTAACACCTTCTCTCTTCTTCTTTTCTCAGGATTCTACTCATGCACATTTCAACTGTACCGGCCACGGTGCCGGTTTCGTCACGCCTATCGCCCGTACAGGTATGGCAGCAATTGTTAACGTATCTGCTGGAGCACCATTACGGCCTGACGCTTAACGACACGCCATTCCATGACAACACGGCCATTAAGGAGCATATTGATGCAGGAATCACGCTCGCCGATTCTGTTAATTTTCTGGTGGAACGTTATGAACTGGTACGCATCGACCGTAAGGGATTCACCTGGCAGGAGCAGACGCCATTCCTGACCGCTATCGATATTCTCCGAGCCAGGCGAGCTACCGGATTAATAAATACTTAAATTCTTCGAGCCTCTTTCCTGATTTTTACCTCTGCACTTTCCACTCTTTTTATTCATCGCATAATGCGCCTGCCACTCCCGGCAGGCGTGTTTGCTTTTATGGACGATTAACGATGCAAACAGAACCCGACGTGTTGACGGAACACAATGAGCTCATTCTTTCGACCAGTATCGAACGTGTAGTTACTGGGCGCGATTCTGCACTTAAACAGATCGAACAACTCATTCAGCAGCTTGATGCTATTTCACGGCTGACCTCAGAAATCGGTGGTGGCGCAGCGCAAGACTGGGCGATGAAATCCGGGCACCGCTACGATAGCTGGCTAACTGAGAAGGCTGATAAAGCGATGCCTGCTGTCACCCGCATTATAGATCGCAGCATCTGGCGCGATTTGATGCTGAAGTCAGGCATGATGGCCTTGATGGATGCGCAGGCTCGCGACCAGTGGCATAAGAACCTTGAGGATGACGACCTTCCTGTAATCAGTGAGGCGAATATCCTCAGTACTTTTGAGCAGCTACATCTGAACAAAATGGACGTATTCGAACGCGGGATCATCAACGTCTTCAAAGGCCTGTCTTGGGATTACAAAACCAATAGTCCCTGCAGCTTCGGTAAAAAGATCATCGTCAACAATCTGGTGAATTACAATCGCTGGGGATTTAATTTGAACTGGGGCTGGCGGCGAAATCAACTGGCAGACCTGGAAAGAATGCTGCTCCTGCTGGATGGTAAACCTATACCTGACAACCGTGGCGATGTCACTACACGGTTGATGGATCATATTCGGGACAATCCGTCGAAGGATGTTTATGAAGATGAGTTTTTCAGCATTCGTTACTTCCAGAAGGGAACGGCGCACATCACTTTTAAGCGGTACGATCTTACAGAAAAGATGAATGATATCGTGGCGAAGCACTATCCAGGGATGCTGGCAGCGAGATGAAGAGGGCAGGGAGGCAATTCCTTACCTGACCCATTACCTGACCCAAATTGCATCCAAAGAAAAAGGAGTTAGATGATTTCTCATCTAACTCCTTGTTTTATTTGGTGGCCCCTGCTGGGTTTGAACCAGCGACCAAGCGATTATGAGTCGCCTGCTCTAACCACTGAGCTAAGGGGCCAATGGAGCGGGGATTATAAAGTATCTGTTCGGGGCAATCCAGCGTTGTTCGGCTGGTTGCTGAAATAAGCAGCAATGTTTTACTTGCTGATAACTATGATAAAACCGCCAAAAACGCTACGCTGATACGCAGCGTCATCACATGCGCGGTGAAGCGCGATTGTCTTATTGGGCTTAACAGTAGGAAAGACTGCCGCGATCACGACATTGCTCCGCAAATAAGCGTTAACCACTGGCAAGATTATGACGAATACGGATTCTTTGCGTGAGCGGCCAGGACGCAGCGCAAAGCCAGGAGGCCTCATGAGCGAACACAACATCACCGATATCATTGCACCGGACCTGAACGTCCTCTTCTGCGGCATCAATCCCGGTCAGTCGACCGCGCACACCGGCTATCATTTTGCCCATCCGGGCAATCGTTTCTGGAAGGTGATTCACCTGGCAGGGTTTACGGTACAGCAACTGAAGCCGGAAGAGGAGCAGCGCTTACTGGAGACCGGCTGTGGTATTACGATGCTGGTCGAGCGCCCGACCATCCAGGCAAATGAACTGGCCAGTGATGAGCTACGTGATGGCGGTCAGCGGCTGATGGACAAGGTTCTATGCTATCAGCCTGCCGCGCTGGCTATCCTGGGCAAAGAT
Organism: Pantoea sp. JZ2; assembly: GCF_035191405.1. Classification (NCBI taxonomy): domain Bacteria; kingdom Pseudomonadati; phylum Pseudomonadota; class Gammaproteobacteria; order Enterobacterales; family Erwiniaceae; genus Pantoea; species Pantoea sp. JZ2. The sequence continues at coordinate 751,407 of NZ_CP045247.1, forward strand.
GCCTTTAAACGCGCGTTTCGTCAGAGCAAAGTGGAATGGGGCGAGCAGCCGATCTACATGGGGAAAACCCAGGTGTGGGTGTTGCCGAATCCCAGCGGATTAAACCGGGCCTCACTGGAAGAGATGGTGGCGCTATATCGCCAGATGTACGAGGCGTTACAGCTGCGGCGTTAATGGTGGCGGTTTGCGGGAAAAGGGCAGGGCAGCAGACATAAAAAACCCCGGCGAACCGGGGTTTTAAGGGACTTAGTCGTCGAGGAAGCTACGCAGCACTTCCGAGCGGCTCGGGTGGCGCAGTTTACGCAGGGCTTTCGCTTCAATCTGACGAATACGCTCACGGGTAACGTCAAACTGTTTGCCCACTTCTTCTAACGTGTGGTCGGTGTTCATATCGATACCGAAACGCATGCGCAGCACTTTGGCTTCACGCGCGGTCAGGCCAGCCAGCACGTCGTGGGTCGCAGAACGCAGGCTCTCAGAGGTCGCAGAGTCTAGCGGAAGCTCCAGCGTGGTGTCTTCGATAAAATCACCCAGATGTGAATCTTCATCATCACCAATCGGCGTCTCCATAGAGATAGGCTCTTTGGCAATCTTCAACACCTTGCGGATCTTATCTTCTGGCATCAGCATGCGCTCAGCCAGTTCTTCTGGCGTCGGCTCACGGCCCATCTCCTGCAGCATCTGGCGCGAAATACGGTTGAGTTTGTTGATGGTCTCAATCATATGCACCGGAATACGGATGGTACGCGCCTGGTCAGCGATAGAACGGGTAATCGCCTGACGAATCCACCATGTGGCGTAGGTCGAGAACTTGTAGCCGCGACGGTATTCAAACTTATCAACCGCTTTCATCAGACCGATGTTACCTTCCTGAATCAGATCCAGGAACTGCAGACCACGGTTGGTGTATTTCTTGGCGATTGAAATCACCAGACGCAGGTTAGCTTCAACCATTTCTTTCTTCGCGCGGCGGGCTTTCGCTTCACCGATCGACATACGACGGTTAATGTCTTTCACCTGCTCGATGGTCAGGCCGGTTTCTTCTTCAATCTGTGCCAGCTTCTGCAGCGAACGCATCACGTCATCCTGCACGTCCAGCAGTTTTTCAGACCATGGCTTGTTCATCGCCAGTGCGGCTTTGAACCAGCTCTCGTTGGTCTCGTTACCGGTGAACAGCGTAATGAAGTTTTTCTTCGGCATTTTGCACACTTCAATACACAGCTTCATGATCAAACGCTCCTGGGTACGGACACGTTCCATCATTTCGCGCATGTTGTTCACCAGGTAGTCGAACTGCTTCGGTACCAGGCGGAACTGTTTGAAGACGTCCGACAGGTTCTGGATCTCAGCGACAGAGGCCGCATGGCTGCGTCCTTTGCTCTTGATCACATCGCGCGTCGTTTCGTATTGCGTACGCAGGTCAGAGAACTTCTCGCGCGCCAGTTCCGGGTCGATAGAGTTATCGTCGTCAGAGCTGTCCTCGTCGCTCTCTTCGTCGTCATCGTCGTCGTCATTACGATCTTCTTCGGACAACTCAGAACCGACGTGGGTGGCGGTCGGTGCCAGGTCTTCTTCTGCGTTAGGATCGACAAAGCCAGTGATAAGGTCTGACAGACGCGACTCACCGGCTTCAACACGATCGTACTGATCCAGCAGGTAGGTAATGGCTTCCGGATATTCAGCAACGGAACACTGAACCTGGTTGATACCGTCTTCAATACGCTTCGCGATGTCGATTTCGCCTTCGCGGGTCAGCAGTTCAACGGTACCCATTTCACGCATGTACATGCGAACCGGGTCGGTGGTGCGGCCAATTTCAGATTCAACGCTGGATAATACCTGAGCGGCAGCTTCCGCGGCATCTTCGTCAGTATCGGAGCTGTTTTCATTCAGCATCAGATCGTCGGCGTCCGGGGCTTCTTCAACCACCTGGATGCCCATGTCGTTAATCATCTGGATGATGTCTTCGATCTGATCGGAGTCGACGATATCTTCCGGCAGATGGTCATTGACCTCAGCATAGGTCAGATAGCCTTGCTCCTTACCACGGGTGACAAGAAGCTTGAGCTGTGACTGCGGGTTTTGCTCCATAAGACGGTATCCACACTTCTGTTAATTAGATTGGTGTCGGTCGGCAGCGAGCCAACAATAACATTGAAGGCATTTCGTTCTCGCCGCTGCCTTCGTCGCGGCCTGGGCTTTGCCCATTAGTAATCGGCACTTAAGCCGCAAATTTTATGTCGGGCCTGGCTTACTCGCCATTTTTGCCTCTGACAGTGCTCGTCATCCTCACGTACATCAGTACGCTCCGGTGACTGCGCGCTTTCAGCGACAAAACTTGCTTCGACGCCGACGGCCCGAGGGCGGAAGCTGGCTTACTCGCCATTTTGCCTCTGACAGTGCTCGTCATCCTCACGTACATCAGTACGCTCCGGTGACTGCGCGCTTTCAGCGATAAAATTTGCTTCGACGCCGACGGCCCGAGGGCGGAAGCTGGCTTACTCGCCATTTTTGCCTCTGACAGTGCTCGTCATCCTCACGTACATCAGTACGCTCCGGTGACTGCGCGCTTTCAGCGGCAAAACCTGCTTCAACGCCAATAGCCCGAGGGCGGAAGCTGGCTTTCACAACGTTTTTGCCACTGACGGTAATCGTCATCCTCACATAGCGGAGGTAACGGTTCGCTTACCGCGGCAAAACCTGCTTCGCCCTGAATAACTAAACCTGCCGCTCCGGTTACGGACAGCAGCAGGTAGGGTAACCTGTTACTTTTTCGCGAAGGCCTGGCTCAGTGTCCAGAGCTCGCGACGTTCGTCGGTGCTGAGTCCATGGGTGCGTTCTCGCGCAATCAGGAACTCCAGTCGTTCTTCCAGAGCCGCGTCATAAATACTGGCCAGGGAATCCTGGAACACCGCTTCGCTCTCTTCATCCACTATCATGTGGTTCCACACGGCCAGTGTTTCAAGCGTTTGGCTAAAATTTGTTCCGCGATATAACTCTAGTAGCTGACCGGTGGTCAATCCAGGATTCTCGTTACAGCGCTTCACTAATTCAATAAATAGCGGTAAACCGGCTATTTTTGACTCGGCCAGCCCATCCAGTGCAGGGACCAGACTTGCCAGTTGTGGATTCTGAATCAGCAACGCCACCAGAACGCGCATTGTGGTGCGTTTCAGCGGCGGAGCAACCGGTGCGCTTGCGCCCTGTGCCTGTTTAGGCATCAGCTTTTCAAGCTGCGCATCATCCAGAATACCGAGTTTGTTTCCCAGCTCCTGACGCAGATAAATGCGTAACGTTTCACCGGGAATCTGCGTGATCAGTGGCAATGCCAGTGTACTTAAACGCGCTTTGCCGTCACGAGAGCTTAAATCGACCTGCGGCAACAGGCTGTCGAACAAAAACGAAGAGAGCGGCATAGCCTGCTCCATCCTCGCTTCGAATGCGGCTTTACCTTCTTTGCGAACCAACGTATCCGGGTCTTCGCCGTCAGGTAAAAACATAAAGCGTAGTTGACGACCGTCATTCATGTAAGGCAATGCGGTTTCAAGCGCTCGCCAGGCGGCTTCACGTCCGGCGCGATCGCCGTCGTAACAGCAAATCACGTTATCCGTACTGCGAAACAGCAACTGAATATGTTCAGCCGTGGTCGATGTACCCAGTGAGGCAACCGCGTAGTCCACGCCGTATTGCGCCAGGGCAACGACATCCATATAGCCTTCCACCACTAACAGGCGTTTCGGTTCAGGATGATTTTTTAAGGCTTCATACAGGCCATACAGCTGACGACCTTTATGAAAAACAGGCGTTTCGGGCGAGTTCAGATACTTCGGCGTATCATTACCCAGCACGCGGCCGCCAAAGCCGATAACGCGGCCTCGCTTATCGCGGATGGGAAACATCACGCGCTCGCGAAAGCGATCGTAAACCCGGCCTTTGTCATTACTGACCAGCATGCCCGCTTCCATTAATGACTCGCGATCTTCCGGCTGCTTACCAAAGCGTTTGAGAACATTGTCCCAACCGGCGGGGGCATAACCTATCGCGAAATGATTAATGATATCGGCGCTCAGGCCGCGATGTTGAAGATAATCGCGCGCTGACTGGGCACTGGATTGTTGCAAACTCTGCTGATAAAAACCGTTAAGGTTGTCCATCAGTTGGTACAGGCTCTGGCGCTGATGGCGTTCCATCGGGCTGGGCCCATTACCCGCTTCGTAAGGGACATCTAACCCGTGAGAAGTGGCTAACTCTTCGATACTTTCAACAAACTCCAGACGATCGTAGTTCATCAGAAAGTCGATGGCATTACCGTGCGCACCACAACCAAAACAGTGATAAAACTGTTTTTCGCCATTTACGGTAAAAGAGGGGGTTTTCTCATTATGAAAAGGACAGCACGCATGATAATTCTTTCCCTGCTTTTTCAGCTTTACGCGAGCATCGATCAACTCCACGATGTCCGTGCGGGCAAGTAAGTCATTGATAAATACGCGTGGAATTCGTCCTGCCATAAGCCCCGTTTTTTCAGCTCATAAACGACAACAAGCCGCGCTTCCTTTCGGAAAGCACGGCCTTTTACTTGACTCGGTCTGCGTTTATCACGCTGTGGAGGCGAACCTCCGGGATATTAGTACAGACGAGTGCGGCGTGCGTTTTCGCGAGCCAGTTTTTTGGCATGACGCTTAACTGCAGATGCTTTAGCGCGCTTACGCTCGGTCGTTGGTTTTTCATAAAACTCACGACGACGAACTTCAGCCAGAACGCCTGCTTTCTCGCAAGAACGCTTAAAGCGACGCAGTGCTACGTCGAACGGCTCGTTTTCACGTACTTTAATTACCGGCATGTAACTCTCACCTCAATAAAATTCGGTTTTTCTGCTGACTGCGGCGCCAGCACATTTCAAAATGGTGCAGCATTTTACTCCAACTCGCGTCGGCTTGTAAAGCACCATGGATAATTAAGAACCAACAGGAGCGTGTGCCTGTGCGGCTGCCGGTTTTTTCCAGGGGCGGGAGTATAGCGCACTCTTTAGGCAGCAGAAAATGACTTTTTGCGTGGATTGAGTCCTCTTTTTGCACAGTGGCTATGCTAAACTGCGCGCCGCAAGAATGAGGTGAAGCAATGCGAATTCTGGGTATTGAAACATCGTGCGATGAAACCGGCATCGCAATCTATGATGACGAGGCTGGCTTAGTCGCGAACCAGCTCTACAGCCAGGTAAAACTGCATGCCGATTACGGCGGCGTGGTACCGGAACTGGCTTCGCGCGATCACGTACGTAAAACGGTGCCCCTGATTCAGGCGGCGCTGAAACAGGCGGGTTTAGCGCCGCAGCAGATTGATGCGGTGGCCTATACGGCGGGTCCGGGCCTGGTCGGCGCGCTGCTGGTGGGCGCGACGATTGGGCGCGCGCTGGCCTTTGCGTGGAAGGTGCCTGCGGTGCCCGTGCATCATATGGAAGGCCATCTGCTGGCGCCGATGCTGGAAGACAATCCACCCGCCTTCCCGTTTGTGGCCTTGCTGGTTTCTGGCGGCCACACGCAGCTGATCAGCGTTACCGGCATTGGTGAATATGTACTGCTTGGCGAGTCAATTGACGATGCCGCAGGCGAAGCCTTCGATAAAACCGCCAAATTGCTGGGGCTGGATTATCCCGGCGGTCCCATGCTGTCGAAAATGGCGCAGCAGGGCACGGCTGGACGCTTCACGTTCCCGCGTCCCATGACCGATCGTCCGGGGCTGGATTTCAGTTTCTCGGGCCTGAAGACCTTTGCGGCGAATACCATTCGTGGCCATGACGATGACGCGCAAACCCGTGCCGACATCGCCCGTGCGTTTGAAGATGCGGTGGTGGATACGCTGGCCATCAAATGCAAACGCGCCCTGGATGAAATCGGCTTTAAGCGGCTGGTGATTGCGGGCGGCGTGAGTGCCAACCGTACGCTGCGCGAGCAAATGGCGGTCATGATGCAGAAGCGCGGTGGTGAGGTGTTTTATGCCCGTCCTGAATTTTGCACCGATAACGGTGCCATGATTGCCTACGCGGGCATGGTGCGTCTGAAAGGCGGTACGCGGGGAGAGCTGGGCGTAAGCGTCAGGCCGCGCTGGCCGCTGGCCGAACTGCCTGCCATCTGACAGAAAAAAGCCGGTCAACCGGCTTTTTTTACGCTTACTGTTTCTTTTTGCGCTTCCAGATTTTACTTTCCTGACGACGCCACAGACGTTGGATGTTGTCATGATGCCGCAGCAAAATCAGGCAGGAGAGCATGGAAACCGGGAACGTAAACTGCGGTTTAAACCACCAGACATAGAACGGCGCAATCAGGGCGCTGACAATCGCCCCAAGCGATGAGTAGCCGCTGAGCAGCACGGTCAAGAGCCAGGTGCCGGTCATCAGCCCGGTCAGATCCCAGCCGATAGGCGCAATAGCACCAAACGCGGTCGCCACGCCTTTCCCACCCCTGAAGCGGAAAAACACCGGATAAATATGGCCCAGACAGGCGGCAATGGCGGTTAAGCCCAGATAGAGCGGGGGCACATGAAGCAGGTACGCCAGCCAGACAGGCACCATACCTTTCAGAATATCGAATACCAGCACCGTTGCTGCCGCCGCTTTGCCGCCAAGGCGCAGCACATTGGTGGCACCCGGGTTGCCTGAACCGTGGGTGCGGGGATCGGGTAGCCCGGCGAGTTTGCATACCAGAATCGCACTGGAGATGGACCCACACAGATACGCGAAAATAATCATACCAAGCGCGAAAGCACTCATAACACCGTCCCGTTTCCTTTGGGGTCGTTTTGATCACGTCAACTATGGATAATACGCACAATCTGCCGGAAGTGGTATCCGGCCTGGCCAAAAACAGAGAGCACCGTCATGGATATCGTCTTTATAGAACAACTCACCGTCTTCACTACAATTGGCGTTTACGACTGGGAGCAGGGGATTCAGCAGAAGCTGGTGATCGATATCGAAATGGCCTGGGATAACCGCCAGGCGGCCGCCAGTGACAATGTTAAGGATTGTCTGAGCTACGCTGACGTCTCTGAGGCGATTCTGACACATCTGACGGGCGGACGTTTTGCACTGGTCGAACGCGTTGCCGAAGAAATTGCGGATCTGTTGATGAACCGTTTCAATTCGCCCGGTGTGCGTATAAAGGTAGCAAAACCGGGCGCTGTAGCGCAGGCCGCGCAGGTTGGCGTGCGAATTGAGCGCGGGACTATTCCTAAATAGTGATGATGTGATTGCCATCACAATGAAACCAAACCAAATTATGGTCTGTCTCAGCAGATACCGTTTCGTTAGCAAAAACTCAACGGTAGTTAACCTTAAGGTTTTACTCAGACTGAAGCAGATAAGATTCAAGGCGATAGCGCGACTGCTAGCGCCTTTTTCATGGTTTTAAAACGGACAGAGGAAATACATTGATGGCAGATATTCATCAGCTGTGGGTAGCTGCAATCCTGGGCGTGGTAGAAGGGCTGACCGAGTTTTTACCGGTCTCTTCCACCGGGCACATGATTATAGTGGGGCATTTGCTTGGCTTTGAGGGTGACAAAGCCGAAACCTTTGAAGTCGTGATTCAGCTAGGCTCCATTCTGGCGGTAGTCGTGATGTTTTGGCGGCGTTTGTTTGGCCTGATCGGCATCCACTTTGGCGAAGTCAAACACGAAGGGACAGGAACCGGTCGCTTAACGCTGATTCATATCCTGCTGGGCATGATTCCTGCTGTCGTGATAGGGCTGGTCTTACACGATCAAATTAAAACGCTGTTTAATCCGATAAATGTTATGTATGCGCTGGTGGTCGGCGGTTTGCTGCTGTTAGCGGCGGAATTCCTGAAGCCAAAACAGCCAAAATCCGTTGGCGTGGATGACATTACCTATCGTCAGGCGTTTATGATCGGCTGCTTCCAGTGTCTGGCGCTGTGGCCGGGCTTCTCGCGTTCAGGTGCCACGATTTCAGGCGGAATGCTGATGGGCGTGAGTCGCTATGCGGCGTCCGAGTTCTCCTTTATCCTCGCCGTACCGATGATGATGGGGGCGACCGGGCTGGATCTGTATAAGAGCCTGGGCTTCCTGAGCATGGCCGACTTCCCGATGTTTGCAGTGGGTTTTATCACTGCCTTTGTCGTCGCGATGATTGCGATCAAAGTGTTCCTGGAGCTGATCAAACGCATCTCTTTCGTATCGTTTGCGGTCTACCGCTTTATCGTAGCGGCTGCGGTTTACATGCTGTTCACGTAAACCCAACGCGGCCAGGTCACTGGCCGCGTTAACCTCTGCCTTCGGCAACGGCGTCGATGCGGCGCCGCGTCAGCTCTTCCCGCACCGCACTCCCTTTAAAGCCCGCCTCAACCACCGCTTTCGATGACACGGCCTGCGCCCGCGCAAATGCGCGCCGCAGATAGTCGCCCTGTGGATACGGCATGCTGGCGAGCCCACCGCGCCCACGGGCATCGGCTTCGCTACACAGCGCCAGTTGATGCACGCGTTCAGGTTTACGCCAGGCGTCGAGACGGTCAAATAACGCCACAATCGCCTCAGAAGGCAACTGCTCAATGGTGTGCATCGTGTCGTGGAATTCGGTTACCAGCAGGGCTAAATCGCGAATGGCATTCGGCACGCGCAAACGCTCACAGAGTGCGGCAACCAGCGGCACGCCGGCGGGGCCATGACCGCGATGGCTGGGCCACTTTTCAACGGGCGTTAACGCTTTGCCTACATCGTGAAACAGCGTGGCAAAACGTACATCAATGGCCTCACTTAAGGCGGCGGACAGCGTCAATGCCATCAGCGTATGCACGCCCGTGTCAATTTCAGGATGCCATCTGGCGGGGGCGGGGATGCCATAAAGGTTATCGATTTCCGGGAACAGCACCTTCAGGGCACCGCAGTCACGCAGCACCTGAAAATAGACCTGAGGATTATGCGAGGACAGCGCTTTTTCGGTCTCTTTCCACACGCGCTCAGCGGTAAGATCGGCCAGCTCGCCGCTCTCGACCATTTGCCGCATCAGCGCCTGGGTTTCATCGGCAATGCGAAAGTTAAGGTGGGCAAAGCGCGCAGCAAACCGCGCCACGCGCAGCACGCGCAGCGGATCTTCACTAAAGGCTTCTGAAACGTGGCGCAGCAGTCGGTCAGCAATATCCTGTTGCCCCTGGTAGGGATCATAGAGCGTGCCGTTTTCATCGCGGGCGATGGCGTTGATCGTCAGATCGCGGCGTTGTAAATCCTGCTCCAGGGTGACGTCCGGGGCCGACCAGGTGGTAAAACCGGTATAGCCTTTGCCGTTTTTGCGTTCGGTGCGCGCCAGTGCATATTCTTCGCGGCTGTCAGGATGCAGAAACACCGGAAAATCGCGGCCCACCTGATGATAGCCCTGTTCCAGCATGCTTTCTGGCGTTGCGCCCACGACCACCCAGTCTTTGTCTTTAACCGGCAATTTCAACAACGCATCACGTACCGCACCGCCAACAAGAAACGTCTTCACGCACCACTCCAGAGATAAATAAGCGACCTGCGCGTCTGCGGGCGTCCTGCACCTGAATTCAGACGGGCACAATCCTTATTGTTACACAAATTCGACATATTGCAGACAGGCCAAAAGGGGCATCTTGCGATCCCCTTTTGCAGCGAGCGGTGGAAAAGGTTAGTTCATCCAGCGATCGTTTTTCTTGCGACGCGGCACCATATGCGGCAGCAACAGACCCAGCAGCAGGCCCACGCCGAGCACGCCGCCACCGTACATAAACCACTGCATGATGATCGTGCGCTGTTTGTCATCCAGCTGAACGTTAGCGGCATTGACCTTCTTCTGGGCCACGATCAGTTCGTTCTTCAGCTTCTGATTTTGCTCTTTCAGCCCATTGATGACGCTGTCGCTGCTGGCCACTTTATTCTGCATCTCGGCCGTGCGCTGGTTCCAGCTGTTGTCAATGTTCGCTAACTTAGCTGTCAGATCTTTAACCTGTTGTTCTAACTGAGGCACCCGGGTGCGCAGGCTGGGATTTTCACTCAACTGCGACAGGGGAATCCAGACGGTGCGGCCTTCCGCATCGCGCACCTGGCCATATTTGGTGGCGTCATTGGTTTGTAGCAGTTCGACCTGTTCACCCGCGTTCAGCTTACCGAGCAGGCGAAACTGGTCGCCGGGGCCGCTGCGAACCCAGGTGGATAATTCGTCAGAAACATAGCGTTTTTGATCGGCATGAGCAGGTGTAAGGGCGCTGAGGGCCAGCAAAGTGATTCCAGCAAGTGTGATTTTTTTCATTCGATTTCGTTTTGTTTAAAAATAAAGATAATTTACCGGCACAGTCTGTAGAGGCTTCGCATAAATCTGAATGAGAACTATCCTGGTCTCATAACAGTGCGAAAAGGCGAGCGAAAGCAGAAAGAAACCAGAGACAGCAAGGCTTCTGTGCATTACTCTTCGCCTGAAAACCCGCATTTTCGGCTCAGTGGATGCAGCAGAAGATAACCTTAAACGGGCAGGGAATATATCCTCAAGTGCCAGCGACGTAGTGAATAAAAAAATATGACCATCGAGATTGAGCTTAAGTTCATTGCAAAACCCAACGCTGCCGGGAAACTGGCAGAGAAGCTGGCGGCTTTTCCGCATCAGCATCAGGCAGCGCGCCAGCTGACCAATATCTATTTTGAAACCGACGATAACCAGTTACGTCGGTGGAACATGGGCTTACGTATTCGCGGCGTGGACCAGCGTTACGAAATGACGCTGAAAACGGCCGGCAGTACGCTGGGCGGTTTACATCAGCGCGGCGAATACAACGTTGACCTGACGGAACCTACGCTGGATATCAGCCGCCTGCCCGCCGACATCTGGCCAGAGGGAACGGATATCGCGGCCTTACAGCAGCGCCTGAACCCGCTGTTCAGCACGCATTTTGACCGTGAAATCTGGCTGGTGACGGCAGGTAAGAGCGAAGTGGAAATCGCGTTCGATAAAGGCGAGGTCGCGGCCGGTGAGCATCAGGAAGCGCTGTCAGAAGTCGAACTGGAGTTAAAAAGCGGTGAGCGCAGCGATATGCTGGCGTTTGCGCAGCAACTGATTGCCGTGGGCGACCTGCGTATGGGCAGCCTGAGCAAAGCGGCACGCGGCTATCAGCTGGCGAAAGGTAACCTTCCACGTGAATTACGTGCTTTTCCGCTTTTGAAAGCCGGACCGAAGGCGACGGTGGAAGCTGGCATGGTGGCGGCAATGGCCGCTGGCCTGGAGCACTGGCAATATCATGAAGAAGTGTGGTTACGGGGCAATAAGCGCGCGCGGGAATCAGTACGTGAAGCGCTGGACGTGCTGCGCCAGGCCTTTGCGCTCTTTGGTGCGTTAGTGCCGCGTAAGGCCAGTAGCGATCTGCGTCAGAAGCTGACGACGCTGGAAGAAACGCTGCTGAATGAAGACGTGGATGCAGACAGCTTCTGCTTCTCTACTCGCTCCGTAGAAACCCAGTTAGCACTTACTCACTGGCTGGCTGAGGCACAATGGACGCCGTGGATTGATCAGAAGGGGCAAGCCAAGCTGCAAGGTTCCTTCAAGCGCTTCGGCGATATCATGCTGGGCCGCATTAATGCCGATCTGAAAGAAACCTTTGCCACCATTCATCAGGCGAATGAATATCAGGACAAAGCCACGCGTCTCGATCGACAATTACTGGCCGTTCATTTGCTGGCGGGCGCTTACTCGCCGGACGCGGTAGAGCGCTGGCTGGCCCCGTGGCAGCAGCTACAGCGCGCCATACACGAAAAGCAGCACGTCAGCTTAGACGGCTTAACCGCGCAGGCAATGAAACAACCGCCGTTCTGGTTAACCAGCGGCTCGCCGCGCTGAATCTAACAGCACGCTATCAGGGAGAGAACATGTTGCCAGCCTTACCTACCGTATTGCGTACTCAGGCCGAGCGGGCGGTCGAACAGTCAGGTCTTACCGGTTCTGCTCTTACGGAAGAGCAGCTTGCCGGTCTGGCCTTCAGCGATTTCGTGCTCGACAACCTGCAGCAGAACCCGGACTGGTGGCAGGCGATCGCTGACCGCTCGCCTCAGCCTGAAGAGTGGCGGCACTACGCGCAGTGGCTGAGTGGTGACATGGCGGCGGCAGACAGCGAAGCCAGTCTGATGCGCGTGCTGCGCCTGTTTCGGCGTCGGATGCTGGTGCGCATTGCCTGGATGCAGTGCCTGCATCACGCCAGCACAGAACAGACGTTGCAACAGCTGAGTGTACTGGCGGAGGTCCTGATCAGTGCGGCGCGTGACTGGGTTTATCAGGACTGCTGTCGTGAGTTTGGCACGCCGTGTAATGCCGCGGGTGAGCCTCAGCCGCTGCTGATCCTGGGCATGGGAAAACTGGGCGGCGGCGAGCTGAATTTCTCCTCTGATATCGATTTAATTTTTGTCTGGCCCGAGAACGGCAGTACCCGTGGCGGTCGGCGTGAACTCGACAATGCGCAATTTTTTACCCGTATGGGGCAGCGCCTGATCAAGGTGCTCGATCAGCCCACCGCGGACGGGTTTGTTTACCGGGTGGATATGCGTTTACGGCCCTTTGGCGACAGTGGGCCGCTGGTGATGAGCTTTGCCGCGCTGGAAGATTATTACCAGGAGCAGGGGCGCGACTGGGAACGCTATGCCATGGTGAAAGCCCGACTGATGGGCGATGATCAGGATCGCTGGAGCCAGGAGTTGCAGCAGATGCTGCGGCCGTTTGTCTATCGCCGCTATATTGATTTCAGCGTGATTCAGTCGTTACGTAACATGAAGGCGATGATCTCACGTGAAGTGCGCCGCCGTGGCCTGAAAAATAACATTAAGCTGGGGGCGGGCGGCATCCGCGAAACGGAGTTTATCGTCCAGGTCTTTCAACTGATTCGCGGTGGACGTGAGCGCTCGCTTCAGCTCAGAGCCTTGCTGCCCACGCTTTCCGCCATTGAATCCCTGGGCTTACTGCCACCGGAGCAGGTTGCTGCACTGCGCGAGGCCTACCTGTTTTTGCGGCGGCTGGAAAACCTGCTGCAAAGCCTGGCCGATGAACAAACGCAAACGCTGCCGGAAGATGCCCTGCACCGCGCCCGACTGGCCTGGGCGATGCAGTGTCAGGACTGGTCAGAACTTAGCGCAAAACTGGATACGCACATGGCCGCCGTGCGGGCAATCTTTGACGAGCTGATTGGTGAAGATTCGCCGGATGTTGGCGATCAACCGGAGCTGGCCGATTTTAATATGCTCTGGCAGGACAGTCTGGAAGACAGCGAGCTGGCCCCGCTGGTTCCTCAACTGGACGCGGAACACTGTCAGGCGCTCAATCAGTCACTGGAAGCGTTTCGTCAGGATATCAGCCGCCGTTCCATTGGTCCGCGCGGTCGTCAGGCACTGGATCAGCTGATGCCGCGCCTGCTGAGCGAAGTCTGTCTGCGCAGCGATGCGGCCGTCACCTTTAGCCGGCTGGCACCGCTGCTGCTCAGCGTGCTGACGCGCAGTACCTATCTGGAGCTGCTGACGGAATATCACGGAGCCCTGCGGCACCTGATCCGTCTGTGTGCAGCCTCGCCGATGGTGGCAAGCCAGCTGGCGCATTATCCGCTGCTGCTGGATGAGCTTCTCGATCCCGCCACGCTGTATCAGCCCACCGCGACGGATGCCTATCGTGATGAACTGCGCCAGTACCTGATGCGCATTCCCGCCGATGATGAAGAGCAACAGCTTGAAGCGTTACGCCAGTTTAAACAGGCGCAGATGTTACGCATCGCGGCAGCCGACATTGCAGGGACATTGCCAGTGATGAAAGTGAGCGATCACTTAACCTGGCTGGCCGAAGCCATCATTGAATCGGTGGTGCAACAGGCCTGGAATATGATGGTGCAACGTTACGGTCGGCCTTCGCATCTGGTGCAGGAGCACGAGCGGGGCTTTACCGTGCTGGGCTATGGCAAGCTGGGTGGATGGGAGCTGGGTTACAGCTCCGATCTTGATCTGGTTTTTCTGCACGACTGCCCGCTGGACGCGGTGACCCAGGGCGAACGCAGCATTGACGGCCGACAGTTTTATCTGCGGCTGGCCCAGCGCATCATGCACCTGTTTAGCACCCGCACCTCATCCGGGATTTTGTACGAAGTGGATGCGCGCCTGCGTCCTTCCGGTGCGGCGGGCATGCTGGTCAGCACGTTCGACGCTTTTGATGACTATCAACGTAACGAAGCCTGGACATGGGAACATCAGGCGCTGGTGCGTGCCCGGGTTGTCTTCGGTGAGCCCGCCCTGAGCGAACGTTTCAACGCCATTCGCCGGGCGATTCTCTGCCTGCCCCGTGAACCGGCGGCGTTGCAAACCGAGGTCAGGGAGATGCGTGATAAAATGCGCGCGCATCTGAGCAATAAGCATAAAGGGCGCTGGGAGATCAAAACCGACGAAGGCGGCATTACCGATATCGAGTTTATTGCCCAATATCTGGTACTGCGCTATGCCGCAGCAGAGCCTGCCTTAACGCGCTGGTCGGACAATGTGCGGATCTTTGAACTGATGGCAAACCATCAAAAAATGGCAGACGACGAAGCGGCGGCGTTAACCCATGCCTATGTCACGCTGCGCGATGCCTTGCACCATCTGGCGCTGCAGGCGCTGCCGGGACACGTCGAACCGGATGCCTTTGCGCAGGAAAGAGCGTCGGTCAACGCCAGCTGGCAGCGGTGGTTGCAGTCAGCAGAATCTCTCACGGCGTGATGCTGATAGCAACTGTGCTATCATCCGCGCACTATTTTGAATGCAGTCTGGAGTGTCTGGAATGAAAGTTACTCTGCCCGCGTTCGGCCAGGCTTCGGTACTGGTCGTTGGCGATGTCATGTTGGATCGTTACTGGTATGGCCCTACCAGCCGTATTTCCCCTGAAGCCCCGGTGCCGGTGGTGAAAGTGGAGACCGTTGAAGAACGCCCTGGCGGCGCCGCTAACGTGGCGATGAATATTGCTGCGCTGGGTGCCGGTTCTCGGTTGATCGGGCTGACCGGTGAGGACGATGCGGCTCAGGTCCTGAGTAAAACGCTGAAGGACGTTCGTGTTGACTGCGATTTTGTCACGTTAAAAAGCCATCCGACGATCACCAAACTGCGTGTGCTGTCCCGCAACCAGCAGCTTATCCGCCTGGATTTTGAAGAAGGTTTTGAGCAGGTTGATGCCGCACCGATGCACGAAAAAATGCGCCAGTCGCTGGCCAGCAGTGGCGCGGTGGTGCTGTCGGATTACGGCAAAGGGGCGCTCGACAGCGTTCAGCAGATGATCACTCTGGCGCGTGAAGCCAGTGTGCCCGTCCTGATCGATCCGAAAGGCACCGATTTTGCCCGCTATCGCGGCGCGACGCTGCTGACGCCCAACCTGTCGGAATTTGAAGCTGTTGTCGGTAAATGCAGGACGGAGCAGGAAATTGTTGAACGCGGCATGAAACTGATTGCCGATTGCGACCTTTCCGCGCTGCTGGTCACGCGTTCTGAGAATGGCATGTCGCTGCTACAGCCGGGGAAAGCGCCGCTGCACTTGCCCACGCAGGCACAGGAAGTGTTTGACGTTACCGGCGCCGGGGATACGGTGATTGGTGTGCTTGCTGCTGCTCTGGCGGCGGGGGATTCGCTGGAAGAAGCCTGTTTCCTGGCCAACGCGGCAGCCGGTGTGGTGGTGGGTAAACTGGGAACCTCAACCGTCAGCATCGTGGAGCTCGAAAACGCCATTCATGCCCGTCCGGAGCGCGGTTTTGGCATCATGACCGAAGCGGAACTGAAAGAGGCCGTCGCTATGGCCCGTCAGCGCGGCGAAAAAGTGGTCATGACCAATGGCGTCTTCGACATCCTGCATGCCGGTCATGTTTCCTACCTCGCAAACGCCCGTAAACTGGGCGATCGCCTGATTGTGGCGGTAAACAGCGATGCGTCGACGAAACGTCTTAAAGGCGACAGCCGTCCGGTGAATCCGCAGGAAAACCGGATGATCGTGCTGGGTGCACTGGAAGCCGTAGACTGGGTAGTGCTGTTTGAAGAAGATACGCCGCAGCGTTTGATCGCCAGCATATTACCGGATTTACTGGTGAAAGGCGGGGATTACAAGCCGGAAGACATTGCAGGCAGTAAGGAAGTCTGGGCGAATGGCGGTGACGTGCGGGTGCTGAACTTTGAAGATGGCATTTCAACCACCAATATCATTAAAACCATTCGCGGCAACTGAGTCGTGATGGCGGGAGCGCAGGCTCCCGCCAGCCAGCATCACTCGCCGGATTTATCCGCAGGGTTCGCCGCCGGGACAATCGCCGGTGCCGGGCCTGGCGTGGTGGGCACCGCGGGTGCAGACGATGCGGTCCCGGTTCCTTTGCTTTCCAGCTGGGCCAGACGTTGTTCCAGCGCCGCCAGTTTTTCCCGCGTACGCAGTAAAACCTGAGTCTGTACATCAAACTCTTCACGGTTGACCAGATCCATGCGGGTCAGCTGGGCCTGCAGAGTCTGCCGTATTTTCTTTTCAACATCATCGCCAAATTCACGAACTCCCTTCGGCAGCGCGTCATGAACCTGACGGGCAATTTGTTCAATTTTTTTCGTGTCGATCATGATGATTTCCTGGTTACGGGTTGCTGTGGCAGCATTTTACCAACGCTAGAGTCACTTAAGTGTAATGCCTGAATTGAAAAGGTTAAACCTGAAATCCATAGCGCAAAAAAAGCTAAAGCAATAATGGCTTTGTGGATTGCTGCCCTGACGGGGAAACGTTATAGTTAAAACGCTTATTCTCAGGGCGGGGCGAAATTCCCCACCGGCGGTAAATCAGCCCAGGCTGAAAGCCCGCGAGCGCTTCGCTGTAATGGTGAAGGTCAGCAGATCCGGTGTAATTCCGGGGCCGACGGTTAAAGTCCGGATGGGAGAGGGTAACGACATCTGTCAGGCATTATGTCTGTTTTGCGTCATTGCTACGTCTTTACGACGTCACTCCTAAGCTTGCCCTGATTCTGGTAACCCAACACATTTATAAGGTTTTATTACCATGAATCAGACTCTACTTTCTGAATTTGGCACGCCGAAACAGCGTGTAGAACGTGCTATTGCAGCCTTACGCGAAGGCCGTGGTGTTATGGTTCTCGACGATGAGAATCGCGAAAACGAAGGTGACATGATTTTCGCCGCGGAAACCATGACCGTGGAGCAGATGGCGTTAACCATTCGTCACGGCAGCGGTATCGTTTGTCTGTGCCTGACTGAAGAGCGTCGCCAGCAGCTGGCGCTGCCGATGATGGTGGAAAACAACACCAGCGCCTACGGCACCGGTTTCACCGTGACGATTGAAGCGGCAAAAGGCGTAACCACCGGCGTATCTGCTCAGGATCGTATCACCACTATCCGTGCCGCGATTGCCGATGACGCAAAACCTGAAGATTTAAACCGTCCGGGTCACGTCTTCCCGCTGCGTGCCCATGATGGCGGCGTTCTGACGCGCGGTGGCCACACCGAAGCCACTATCGATCTGGTGACGCTGGCAGGCTTCAAGCCGGCAGGCGTTCTGTGTGAACTGACCAACGACGACGGTTCCATGGCGCATGCGCCGGAAGTGATCGTGTTCGCGAAACAACACGCCATGCCCGTCGTCACCATCGAAGATTTGGTAGCCTACCGTCGCGAACACGAAACGCGTCAGGCCAGCTAGTTTTCGTCTTAATCAGGCCAGTTCTCTGGCCTGATCGTCTCGCCTTGTCCTGTCTGTGTGCTTCCTCAGTCCCTGCCATTTTTATTCAAAATTTCTGACAGAGAACATCATGCTTATCCGCGTGATCACGCCGGTAAAAAGCGTATCGTGGTGTTCACAGAATGAACACATCAAGGATCACTATGAGTCAGGTTCGCATGCCGGCGCTGTTTTTGGGACACGGCAGCCCAATGAATGCCTTAGAAGAAAACCGCTATACCGCTGCCTGGCGTAAAGCCGGTGAAACCCTGCCACGGCCACGTGCGATTCTGGCGGTTTCGGCTCACTGGTACACACAGGGAACTGCTGTGACGGCGATGGACAATCCACGCACTATTCACGATTTTGGCGGCTTTCCTCAGGCGCTTTTTGATATCCGTTATTCCGCGCCGGGCTCACCCGCACTGGCGGAAGAGATTGCGGAACGGTTATCCCCGGTGCCGGTTCATCTGGATCACGCATGGGGATTGGATCATGGCTCGTGGGGCGTGCTGATTAAGATGTATCCCGACGCAGATATCCCGGTCGTCCAGCTCAGTATCGACAGCGGCAAGCCCGCCGCCTGGCATTTCGGGATGGGAAGAAAGCTGTCTGCGCTGCGCGATCGCGGCGTGATGATCGTCGCCAGCGGTAACGTGGTGCACAACCTGCGTAAAGTTCTCTGGGGCGGTGGCGAAGCTTACAGTTGGGCCACGGGGTTCAATAACTTCGTGCGGGACAATCTGGCGGTGCAGGCCGAGGCGGATGCACATCCGTTGGTGAGTTTTATGCAGCATCCGGATGCGGCCTTATCCAACCCGACGCCGGAACATTTCCTGCCATTGCTGTATGTGCTGGGCTCCCGTCACGCAGATGAGCCTGTGACCGTTCCGGTGGAAGGTATGGAGATGGGCGCAATCAGTATGTTGTCGGTACAGGTCGGTTAACGCGCAAGACAGGCCAGCGAACTGGCCTGGAGCTAAAAGGCTATTCAATAAAGGCGTGCGGATAGAAACGCGACAGATCCTGCGTGATCAACTCCCGATCTTCCCGCAGGCCAATCCCGGCCGGTTGATCGTCGATGAGCCAACTGCCAATCAGCGTATAACTGTCACCAAATTTTGGCAGCGGATGGAACTGCTGCACAATCATGCCTTCTTCGCCGTATGGACCATCCACCCGGGCGATCTCTTTGCCGTTTTCCACGATACGAATGTTAGCGCCTTCGCGGGAGAACAGCGGTTTGACCACATACTTGTCCATAGGCGGCACGTCGTCTTCAGCAAACCAGGCAGGCAGCAGGTTGGGATGATTGGGAAACATCTGCCACAGCATTGGCAATAACGCTTTGTTTGACAGAATGCTTTTCCAGGCGGGTTCAAGCCACCGCACGCCCGCATCCGCCAGCTTGGTCGAAAACATTTCGCGCAGCATAAATTCCCACGGGTAAAGCTTAAACAGATTACTGATCACCTGATCGTGCGGGTCAGTAAACTGGCCTTTCTCACCCAGTCCTATCTCATCAATATAGAGAAATTCGCTGGGTAAGCCGGCTTCCGTGGCGCAGTCCTGCAGGTATTGCACCGTGCCGCGATCTTCCTCGGTATCCCGGCAGCAGGCAAAGTGCAGCCAGTTAAAGCCGTGCTGCTGATGCAGCACCGTGAAGCGATCGATAAGCTTTTCCTGCAGGCTGTTAAACTGGTCGCTGCCAGGCGGCAACTGGCCCGCATTCAGCTGGTCTTCCAGCCACTGCCACTGGAAAAACGCCGCTTCATACAGCGAGGTCGGTGTATCGGCGTTGTTTTCCAGCAGTTTGGCATCGCCTCGGCCATCCCACGCCAGATCGAGACGGGAATAAAGTGAAGGCTGACGCTGATTCCACGAGTCACGCACAAAATCCCAGGTGTGTTTTGGAATACGGAACCGGGTAAGCAGGGCTTCACTGTTTACCACTTTTTCCACCACCTGCAGACACATCTGATGAAGTTCGGCGGTCACCTCCTCCAGATAGTCGATTTGCGCCAGGGTAAACTGATAGTAAGCATCTTCGCACCAGTAGGGCTCACCGTGCATGGTGTGAAAACGAAAACCAAACTCTGTGGCTTTTTCCCGCCAGCCCGGACGCTCAGAAATCGCGATACGTTGCATAAACGGTATTAGCCTCCCAGCGAACGACTGGAGGTGCCGGAAGCACTGCTGCGCTGCATCGCGTTTTGTTTCGCAACCGTTTCGCCAAAACCACCACGTGTGATGGTGGAGGTGGTGGTCGGTTTCTGCGCCAGGGCAGTTTTGGGCACGTTCATGGTTTTACCTGGGGTGGCATTACCGTAGTTACGGCCAGAGGCATCCACAAACTGACCGTTTGCCGGGCTGTTGGGGGTTTTCGGTGAGAACAACGGTTGCTGGGCAAAGCCCGCGCCACCGCCCATCATGCGCCCCATCATGTAGCCTGCCATTAACGGCATCCAGAAGCTGCCACTTTGCTGCGCTTCGGCATTCGTACTGCCTGTGCCCGCCTGTGCCGGTGCCTGCTGGCACTGGTTTTCACCAAATTCGGCGACACAGTCTTCACGTGTCGCATATTTTGGCGCGGTGCGTTCAGCTTCCTTTTTCGCGTTGTTAAACGCGGTGGTGCACTGCGCACTTTGTCCCGGATTGGCTTTTGAACAGTCGTCCGCGTTTTGATAAAGGGTGACGGTTTCGTCGTTTTGCTCACAACCTGCCAGCATAAATACCGCTGAAACAGCGATAGCAACAGGCGTTAAGTGTCTTGCTTGCCAGCTCTTACGAAAGGCGGCATAGCGGATCGTTTTAGTCCGTTTCATTATAAATATCCTGTGCCCAAAGGTAGTGCATAGAATAGGGGATGAGTGGTGAGAAATGAAGCTAACGGCCAGGCAGGACGGGGATCTTTACGTAGTTATACGTTTTGCAGAGAGGCGGGCCGCAAAGCAGCCCGCAACAGGCTTAGTGACTGAACGGATTACGGCTGCTCTTATGTGCGGCCTTATGTACGGGGGCCGGTGCTGGTGCCGTTTCGGAAGTGGAGATGTGATCTTCACCCAGCACCTGCTGTACATTTTGTGGCTGAACCGTTTCCGGCGAGGTTGAGATTTCTTTACCTAACTGACTGTTAAGCACACCCAAACTCTGCTCGTTCAGCGTGCCCAGGGCATAGCTGATATTCAACTGGTTAATCAGATAGCTGTAACGCGCATCCGACAACTGCTGCTTAGCGTTATAAAGCGTTGATGTCGCATTCAGCACGTCAACGATGGTACGGGTTCCCACCTGGTAACCGGCTTCCATCGCGTCTAATGAACTTTGCGCGGATACCACGGCTTGTTTGTAAGCGGCAATGCTACTTGCTGACGCATTGACGTTGTTGTAAGACGAGCGCACGGTCTGCACGGCTGAACGGTGCGCGGCTTCCAGCTGCTCACTGGCGCTGACAAAGTTGTATTGCGCCTGTTTCACCTGCGAGGTCACGCTGCCACCGCTGTAAAGCGGCAGGGTAAAGCTCAGGCCCACTTTGTTGTTGCCGGTGATGGAATCTGTCGAGCTGGCATTTTGCTCAGCACGGCTTCCGCCGTATTTGCTGTTGGACAGGCCAGTCGAGGCGGTCAGATCCAGCGTCGGTAAATGGCCCGCCTCCGCTGAACGGATTTGCTCACGGGCTAAGTCCTGGTTCAGACGGGCAGAAAGCAGGTTCAGGTTGCGGCTTTCAGCCTGCTTAAGCAGCGAGTTAACCGCTTCAGGTTTAGTGGTTTTGAAGCGATCAATATCCAGCGACGCCAGCGCCAGGTAATCCATACCGGTAATCTGACGCAGAGACTCCACTGCGTTGTCCAGGTCATTACGCGCGGTCACTTCATTCGCCAGGACACTGTCGTACTGCGCGCGGGCGTTCTGCACGTCGGTGATGGCGACCAGGCCCACGTTGAAGCGCTGGGTCGTTTGATCCAGTTCGCGATAAATCGACATCTTCTGCGCTTCGACGTAAGAAAGCGTATCAATGGCTTTCAGCACATTGAAGTAGGCCGTCGCGGTGTTCAGAATCAGATCCTGCTGGGCGACCTGGTAGGTCACATCCTGAATACCGGCTGCTTTTTCCTGCAGCGTCAGCGCACGCCATTTTGACATATCGAAAATGGTTTGCGTCAATTGCAGCGAGCCACTGGTGGTATTGGAGTGAATACCGCTACTATCACGGTAGCCGTTTGCGTAGGTATAGTCTGCACCCAAACCCAGTTGGGGTAATAAAGGACTGCGCGCTTCGTTAATTTTCTCGAACGCCGCATCACGCGTCGCCGCAGAGCTACGCAGATCAGGGTTGCTTAAACGCGCTTGCTGGTAAACCTGAAGCAGGTTTTCCGCCTGGCTGGCGAAGCTGAAACCGCCCAGGCTCAGCCCAATAAAAAATGGGAGCAGTTTTTTCATTTGCATTCCTTTTGTTGCAGCAAATCGCAGTGACTGTGCCGCCTGTAAGCCAAAAATTATCGCAGATTCTAGCAGAGGGCAACTGTGAGATAAGGTGGCTGAACGTGCCATATTTGTGTGTTTCAGGTAAATAACTCAGTAATAACCCTTTGGATGGCATCTGGGCTTGTGTTTTATCTGTGTTATCCCAATCTGCATAAGGAACTTAATGATGAAGGACAATAAAACATCACCTGTGACTTTCACAAAAAATGATGTAGAAATTATTGCACGAGAAACCGCGTACGAGGGTTTTTTTTCCATTGTGCGTTATCGCTTTCGTCATCGGTTGTTTAATGGCCAAATGAGCCGGGAAGTGACGCGTGAAGTTTTTGAGCGCGGTCATGCCGCTGTGCTGCTACCTTATGATCCCGTCCGTGATGAAGTGGTGCTGATTGAACAGATCCGCATCCCGGCTTTCGATTGCAGTCCCACGCCCTGGCTGCTGGAAATGGTGGCAGGCATTATTGAACCGGGTGAAACCCCGGAGCAGGTGGTGCGCCGTGAAGCCGTCGAAGAAGCGGATCTGACGGTTGGCCGGGTCAAACCGGTGCTGAACTACCTGGCCAGCCCCGGCGGCACCAGCGAACGGTTATCGGTAATGGTCGGAGAAGTGGATGCCAGCCAGGCAAAAGGATGCCATGGTCTGGAGGAAGAGAATGAGGATATTCTTGTCCATGTGGTCAGTCGTGAACAGGCTTACCACTGGGTGGAACAGGGGATTATTGATAACGCGGCATCTGTCATCGCCTTGCAATGGCTGGCACTGCACCATAAAAAACTTCGAGAAGAGTGGACGCAAAAATGAAACAGCGCTATATCCCTGATTTCCCCGAGATGATGAGGCTGTGCGAAACCAATTTCGCCCAGTTACGTCGTCTGCTACCACGTGATGACGCAGCAGGCGCATCGGTGATCTATCAGGTGAGTGGCGCCCGCTACCAGGTAACCGTTGAGGAATCAACGCGTTATACTACCCTGGTCGATATCCGTCAGACGGCCCCAGCCGTAAGTTACTGGAGCCTGCCGTCAATGTCTGTCAGGCTGTATCATGACGCGATGGTGGCTGAAGTGTGTTCGACACAGCAGATCTATCGGTTCAAAGCACGTTATGATTATCCGAATAAAAAAATGAATCAGCGTGATGAGAAGCATCAAATCAATCAGTTTCTTGCTGACTGGTTACGTTATTGCCTGACGCACGGCGCGATGGCAGTACCGGTTTGCTGATGCGTATAATGCACTGAATGGCGTAGAGACGAAGGAAACGCTTTGGATAGCCTGCTAACTCTTCCTGCGACAACAGAATCTGAGGTTCGGATTCTGCAAGTAACGGACACGCATTTGTTCGCAGGAAAACACGAATCCCTGCTGGGGGTGAATACCTGGGCCAGTTATGACGCGGTACTGGATGCGATCATCGCGCAGCAGCGTGATTATGATCTTATCGTTGCCACCGGCGATCTCTCTCAGGATCACTCAGTCGAAGCCTATCAGCATTTTGTTGAGGGCATTTCGCGCCTGCCTAAACCTTGCGTCTGGCTGCCGGGGAATCATGATTTTCAACCTGCGATGGTCGATACGCTGGCAGAGGCCGGCATTAACGCGCATAAGCATGTGCTGTTAGGCGAGCACTGGCAGGTTGTTCTGCTGGACAGCCAGGTCTTCGGCGTGCCCCATGGCATGTTAAGTGACTACCAGCTTGAGTGGCTGAATACCACGCTTGCCCGTTATCCGCAGCGCCATACGCTGGTGCTGTTGCACCATCATCCTTTAGCGTCGGGCTGCACCTGGCTTGATCAACACAGCCTGCGCAATCCGCATCAGTTAGACGCCGTGTTGCAGCACTATCCGCTGGCAAAAACGCTGGTCTGCGGCCATATTCATCAGGAAATGGATGTACCCTGGCAGGGCCGCCGTGTGCTGGCAACGCCGTCGACCTGCGTGCAGTTCAAACCGCACTGTACCAGCTTTACCATCGATACCGTTGCGCCCGGCTGGCGCTGGTTTACGCTGCACAATGACGGTCAGCTTGAGACCGAAGTCAACCGACTCACCACACAGGCTTTTCGCCCCGATCTGGATGCTGAAGGATATTAACGGATGAAGGCGCTGCTTTATCTGCACGGCTTTAACAGCTCACCGCGTTCAGCAAAAGCGACGTTGTTTAAACAGTGGCTGAGCCAGCATCATCCCGATATCGAGATGATTGTACCGCAGTTGCCCACGTTTCCTGCGGATGCGGCAGCTATGCTGGAAGATATTGTGCTCAGCCACAGCGGACGACAGCTGGGCCTCGTCGGTTCTTCGCTGGGCGGCTACTACGCCACCTGGCTGTCACAATGTTTTATGCTGCCGGCGGTGGTGGTCAATCCCGCCGTTCGCCCGTTTGAGTTGCTGGTGGATTTTTTGGGTGAAAATCAGAATCCCTACACCGGTCAGCAATATGTGTTAGAGTCTCGCCACATTTACGATCTGAAAGTGATGCAAGTTGATCCGCTGGAAGCGCCTGATTTATTGTGGTTGCTGCAACAAACCGGCGATGAAGTGCTCGACTACCGCCAGGCACTCGACTATTACAGCGCGTGCCGTCATACGGTTGAAGAGGGCGGAAATCATGCATTTACTGGATTCGAGCGCCATTTCCCGCAAATTCTGGACTTTCTGGGCCTGAATCACGCTTGAGCAACGTGGAAATCGCAACCATTTTCTTCATCTAATCAGACAGTTACCATGAGTCAATCAAGCTATAATGCGGGTGACATTGAGGTCCTGACTGGCCTTGAGCCGGTTCGCCGTCGCCCGGGAATGTATACCGATACGACGCGCCCTAACCACCTGGGTCAGGAAGTCATTGATAACAGCGTCGATGAGGCACTGGCGGGCCATGCCAAACGGGTAGAGGTGATTTTGCATGCCGATCAGTCGCTGGAAGTCATCGACGACGGGCGCGGCATGCCGGTGGACATCCACCCGGAAGAAGGCGTTCCGGCTGTTGAACTCATTTTGTGCCGGCTGCACGCGGGCGGTAAATTTTCCAATAAAAACTACCAGTTTTCCGGTGGCCTGCACGGCGTCGGGATTTCGGTGGTTAATGCCCTGTCCAAACGCGTTGAAGTGAATGTGCGCCGTAACGGCGAGATCTACACTATCGCCTTTGAAAATGGTGAAAAGGTGCAGGATCTGACCGTCACCGGCACGGTTGCCAAACGCAACACCGGCACCAGCGTCCATTTCTGGCCGGACGAACACTTCTTTGACAGCCCGCGTTTCTCGGTTTCCCGCTTATCTCACCTGCTGAAAGCGAAAGCCGTGTTGTGTCCGGGTGTCGAAATCGTCTTTAAAGACAAGCTCAACAATACCGAGCAGCGCTGGTGTTACGAAGATGGCCTGACAGATTATCTGTGTGAAGCCGTAAACGGCCTGCCGACGCTGCCGGAAAAACCGTTTGTGGGTGCCTTTGCAGGCGATATCGAAGCGGTGGACTGGGCGTTACTGTGGCTGCCGGAAGGCGGTGAGCTGTTGACCGAAAGCTATGTGAACCTGATCCCGACCATGCAGGGTGGGACACACGTTAATGGTCTGCGCCAGGGCCTGCTGGACGCCATGCGTGAGTTTTGCGAATACCGCAATATCCTGCCGCGTGGCGTGAAGCTGTCCGCCGAGGATATCTGGGATCGCTGTGCCTATGTGCTGTCGGTGAAAATGCAGGATCCACAGTTTGCCGGTCAAACCAAAGAGCGCTTATCTTCACGCCAGTGCGCCGCCTTCGTGTCAGCCGTGGTCAAAGATGCCTTCAGCCTGTGGCTGAACCAGAACGTGCAGGCGGCAGAACAGCTGGCAGAGCTGGCGATTTCCAGCGCCCAGCGCCGGATGCGCGCGGCGAAGAAGGTCGTGCGTAAAAAGCTGACCAGCGGCCCGGCGTTGCCCGGAAAACTGGCAGACTGTACAGCACAGGATCTGAATAAAACCGAACTGTTCCTGGTGGAAGGGGATTCGGCGGGCGGTTCAGCCAAGCAGGCACGCGACCGCGAATACCAGGCGATCATGCCGCTTAAAGGCAAGATCCTGAACACCTGGGAAGTCTCGTCGGATGAAGTGCTGGCCTCACAAGAGGTGCACGATATCTCTGTGGCGATCGGTATCGATCCCGACAGCGAAGATCTGACGCAGCTGCGCTACGGTAAGATCTGTATTCTCGCCGATGCCGACTCAGATGGGCTGCACATTGCCACGCTGCTCTGCGCGCTGTTCGTGAAGCACTTCCGCACGCTGGTGAAAAACGGCCACGTTTATGTAGCGATGCCGCCGCTTTATCGTATCGATCTGGGCAAAGAAGTGTATTACGCGCTGGATGAAGACGAGAAAGAGGGCGTACTGGAGCAGTTAAAGCGTAAGAAGGGCAAACCGAACGTTCAGCGCTTTAAAGGTCTGGGTGAAATGAACCCGCTTCAGTTACGTGAAACCACGCTCGATCCGAATACCCGCCGTCTGGTTCAGCTTACCGTCAGTGACGACGATATTGAGCAGACGCTGCGGACGATGGACATGCTGCTGGCGAAGAAGCGTTCTGAAGATCGCCGCAACTGGTTACAGGAAAAAGGCGACAAGGCCGATATCGAAGTCTGAGTCGGTTACCCGCTGCAAAAAGCCCCGGCCTGTACCGGGGCTTTTTCGTGTCAGCGTTGCAGAAATTACTGGCCGGGTTCCAGCACCAGAATTTTTACGTCTGTCACGTATTCTTTAATGGCAGCGCGATGGGCTTCCATATGCGGCATTTGCTGATGCTGGTCGAGATGACGCAGGGTTTCCCACTGCTCCAGCATGAAAATCGAATCGGGTGAGTTGTGTTTCCACGGCACCTGCGCCTGATGATCGACCAGCGCGCTGTACTGATGGCAGCCTTCTTCTTCCAGCACGGTCGGGATCACCTGATGAAACGCCTCCAGTACTTTCTGACGGTAGCCTGGCTTCACACAAATTTCAGCAACGACGGTTAACATTCACGTTTCCTCTTTCGGGGGGAAAGTCTATTTAAGCAAAAATTTCGCTGAGATGCGCCCGATAACGAGCAATATCCCGCGGCACATCAGGCTGCTTGATCACGTCGTTACAGATGAACGTCGGTAAGGCTTCCATTCCCAGGAACTGATTAGCCTTGTGAAAATGCAGGTACAGGCCATCCACGCCGACGCCTTCGAAGAATTGCTCAGGATCGGTAAAGGCTTCCAGCGGAGCGTTCCAGGTCAGGGAAAGCATATATTTTTTGCCCTGAAGCAGGCCGCCAGAACCGTATTTTTTCTCGCTGTCTGAACGTGTGCGACCATCACTGGCATACAGCTTGCCGTGGCCTTCCGTAAAGACTTCGTCAATATAACGTTTCACGGTCCAGGGTTCGCCCATCCACCAGCCTGGCATCTGATAAATCACGACATCGCTGTCGAGATATTTTTGGATCTCATCTGCCACAACATAGTCACTGTCGGCGACGGTAACGGTCACCTCATGGCCCAGATCGCGCAACTGGCTGGCGGCCACGTCGGTCAGCGTATGATTCAGTTCACCTTTAGAATGGGCGAAAGTTTTACCACCATCGATAATTAAAATGTTGCTCATTAAGCGTGTCTCCCGTATGCGTTTATGGGGAGTAGCTTAGGCCGCGACGCGCGGGAGAAAAATGCGAGAATGATCACAACACTTTTGCGATTAGCGCAATAACCCGTAAGGTTATGTCACCATAACGGCGCAAACTCACCTCTGAAAAAAAAGAATGATGAAGAAAACACTCATAATGACTTTACTGCTGGTGGCTGGCGGTGCTCAGGCCCAGTCACGTCTGGACAGCGTGCTCAACACCAAAACCCTGAAAGTGTGTACGACCGGGGACTACAAGCCCTACAGCTTTCTGAAACCCGATGGCCACTATGAAGGGCTGGATATCAGCATGGCGGAGTCGCTGGCGGCGTCACTGGGAGCGAAAGTGCAATGGGTACCTACCACCTGGAAAACCCTGATGCAGGACTTTTTAGCGAAACAGTGTGATATCGCACTGGGTGGCGTATCGGTTACGCTGAAGCGCCAGCAAACGGCCTGGTTTGCTCAGCCGTTTGGCGTGGACGGCAAAATTCCGCTGGTGCGCTGCGCGGATAAAACGAAGTATCAGACGGTTGACCAGTTAAATAAACCCGGCGTCCGGTTAATCGAACCCGCGGGCGGGACGAACGAAGCCTTTGTGCACAGTTATCTTCCTCAGGCGGCGTTAACGCTGTTTCACGATAACGTCACCATTTTCCAGCAGTTGGTGGATAACAAAGCCGATGTGATGATTACCGATGCCTCAGAGGCGCTGTATCAGCAAAAACGCTTCCCTTCCCTGTGCGCACTCAATCCGGATAAACCGCTTCAGTATGGCGAGAAGGCCTATATGCTTCCGCGTGATGATATGAGCTGGAAACAGTATGTCGATCAGTGGCTACACCTGAGCACGGCCACGGGAGAATATGCGAAGATTGCGCAGCAGTGGATGGGCGTGATGAAGTAATCATGTTTTGTGCGCTCAGTTTTTTTGCAGCGCTGTACACGCCATCCGACAGGGTTTCTGAGCGGGCGTCCTCACGTCGCTGTCGCGGTTGCCTTCACGTCGCGCTTCAGCCTGACGGACTGACGGACTGACGGAGACGATACAGCCTGTACCGGCTCCGTTTTTTGCCCGCGTCCTGCGGGCTAATCCTGGCTTTATCGCTCTGTTCAGCGCTGCGGATTGCCTGCTCCGACTTTCTGTCAGATGGCTTTGAAACGCCACGGTGCGGTTATCTGAATCAAAAAAGCGAAGATGCTTAATACAACGACGCTTTACCCAGCCCACCAAACAAATTCATCTTGTAGCGAATGACCGCTTTTGCCGCCTCAATCGCTTCGGGATAAATTACGTTCGGATCCCACCAGGTTTCACGGGTTAACACTTCACGCACTTTCTGGAAATAGGCATATTTCATGTCGCTGGAGATGTTGATTTTACCCACGCCCAGCGTCACCGCCTCGGCCACTTCGGCATCGGGATTCGCCGAGCCGCCATGCAGCACCAGTGGAATGGAAACGCGCTGTGAAATGTCGCGCAGGATATGCATTTGCAATTCCGGTTTCATATCTTTGGGATAGATACCATGCGCGGTGCCGATGGCGACCGCTAAGGTATCCACGCCGGTTCGCTGCACAAAGTCTTCGGCCTGAGCCGGGTCGGTGTAGATCACTTTGCTCACGCCGCCTTCCACGGTCGTCCCGGTATCGCCAATCGTCCCCAGTTCGCCCTCAACCGACACGCCCACCGCATGGGCCAGCTTCACCACCTCTTTCGTCAGCGCCACGTTTTCTTCGTAAGGCAGCAGGGAACCGTCAATCATCACCGACGTGAAACCGCACTGAATAGCGCGCAGCACATGGGCCACCGATGCACCGTGATCCAGGTGCAGCGTAAACGGCACGCTGCTTTTCAGTGTGCGCTCCCGCACATAGCCAAAAAATGCATCGGTGACGAATTCCAGTTCACTGGGATGAATCGAGATAATGGCCGGGGTTTGAGTGGCTTCGGCTTCTTCCACGACCGCGCGGATAAAACAGCTGTCAGCGACATTGAAGGCGCCAATCGCAAAGCGATGTTGACGGGTGGGTCTTAACATCTCTTTCATAGAAATCAACATGTTAAATCTTCCTCAGCTTGTTTTATGACAAAGGGTTGCCCTGCGCTGACGTTCAGAGACGCGCACCGGGTTACAGCAGAAAGCCATCAGGCCTGACGGGCGGAGCCAGACCAGCTCAGATAGTCACTGACGACTTCACAACAGGCGGACTCCATCAGGGCGAGTAAGTCCGGCAGTTCGGTGGTGGGAGGGTGTTTAAGCGCCTGGTGCAGCGCCTGTTTACCGGCTTCAAATACCGCCGCGCCAACGTTAATCTTGGCGACGCCGTGCTGACTGACGCGCCGAATATCGTCCGCTGGCGTGCCACTGCCGCCGTGAAGCGCCAGCGGGCGCGATGAGGCCGCGTGCAGGTCTGCCAGACGCTGGAAATCGATTGTCGGCTGCACCCCAGCGGGATAAAGCCCATGCGCGGTGCCAACCGAAACCGCGAGCAGATCGATATGGGTCTGCTCAAGAAACGGCAGGACATCCGCCACCTGGGTCATTTTGACCGCCGCGTCGGCCAGCGCGTAGGTGGGCGCATCGGCGATATGGCCCAGTTCGCCTTCGACGCAAACCCCGGCGGTGTGGGCCATGTCGACCACGCGGGCCGTCTGACGAATGTTTTCGGCCAGCGGCTCCGCCGAAGCATCGATCATCAGCCCGGTAAAGCCTGCGCGAAAGGCCTGGCCAATCAGCGGAAAGGCCTTGCCATGATCGAGCGCCAGCGCGATTGGTACGCTGGCCTCCGCCGCCAGCGCCTGCACCAGCGGCACCGCGATGGCTGGCGGAAAATGACGGCTATGGCCTTGATACACATTCAGTATCAGGGGCGCACGCTGCTGCTCCGCCGCCTTAACCGCCGCCCGGGCACTTTCCAGGTTGAAGCAATTGATGGCCAGAACGGCATATTTTTTCTGCGCAGCCTGGCTTATCAGGTCGTTCATTGCCGCGTACATACTCACTCCTTATTCCAGTGTGAATTTAATGTCGTCGTCGCGAACGGTGTGATCTTCCACGTCGTCAAACTCTTCGTCGGCTTCAGTGACGGGCTTTTTCAGCAGCGAAAGCATGACGCCACAGATCGTGGTGCCGATACCAAGCGCCAGGCAGAACAACCCGGGTTTGGTGAACAGCGGTACGACAAACATGCCGCCGTGAGGCACCGGCGCTTCCACGCCCCAGACCATGATCAGGCCACCAGCAACGGCTGAGGCAACCACACAACTCCCGACGACCCGGAACAGATCGCGTGCGGCAATGGGGATCACACCTTCGGTGATCATGCAGATCCCCATCGGGAAGGCCGCTTTCAGGGCTTCTTTTTCCGCGCGGGTGTACTTATGGCGCGTGAGCAGCCAGGAGAGCGTGATGCCAAAGGGCGGGATCATCGAACCGGCAAATTTGACCGCTTCCGGCCCGTAAATGCCGTCCACCAGCATGCCATCCGCAAACAGCGACATGGTTTTATTGACCGGCCCGCCGAAGTCAAAGGTCGCCATCGCCCCCAGAATCGCCCCCATGATGAACTTAGAGCCCCCCTGCATTGATTCCAGCAGGGCGATCAGCGCCTTTTGCAGCCAGACAATGGGCTGACCGATAAACGTCATCATGAGCAGCCCGGCAATG
Source organism: Pantoea sp. JZ2 (assembly GCF_035191405.1). NCBI lineage: Bacteria > Pseudomonadati > Pseudomonadota > Gammaproteobacteria > Enterobacterales > Erwiniaceae > Pantoea > Pantoea sp. JZ2. The sequence goes on from NZ_CP045247.1 coordinate 782,892, forward strand.
ATGGTGCTCAGTACGGGCAAGACCATGATCGGCATCAGCCCCTGCATCGACTGTGGCAACCGGATACTGCGCCGCAGCAAAATCACCGTGTAACCCACCAGGAAGCCACCCAGGATGCCGCCGATAAAGCCGGTGCCAATCTGTCCGCATATAAACCCGACGATTAAACCCGGCGCGAAGCCCGGCCTGTCGGCAATCGAGTAAGCGATAGCCGCACTGATCAACGGGACGATTAAGCCCATGCCCCAGCCACCGATCTGGTTCAGCATCCAGGCGATCGTACCGGGATGTTTACCCACATCGGGCCCGCCAATCACCTGACCCAGCGCAATGCAGATCCCGGCGGCGACAATCAGCGGGATCATCCAGGAGATCCCGGTTAACAGATGGCCTTTGATCGCTTGCCCGTACTGGCTTTTGTTAGCGTTCATTGTGGATCTCCTCAGGCACGCGCCAGTGAATCCGCCACTTTTTCCAGAAACTTGATGGGCGACTTGATCACCACTTCGGTTTTCACCCGCACGATCGGTTTGCCACGAAAACGTTCCTCGCCGGTGATCTTCACGTCCACCGCCAGGATCACCACGTCGGCTGCCGCTATCGTTTCGGCATCCAGGGCGTTTTCTGTCCCGATGGTGCCCTGCGTTTCCACATGGATGGTGTGGCCAAGGGCGTGAGCGCCTTTGATCATTTTTTCACGCGCAATGTAGGTATGCGCGATGCCCGCCGTACAGGCGGCAACACAGACAATGTTCATGATTACCTCGGATTCCAGGGTTAACAGAGGTCGGTTTCGGCGTACTGACTAAACAGCCGAATGATTTCGCTGGGATCGTTTTCCACCAGCAGCTGCGCAATCACCTCATCATCGGCCAGCGCACTGGCCACCTGTGACAGCAGGCGAATATGGGTCGTGTTTTGATCTTCCAGCCGCACGGCAAACAGGATGATGCAGCGCACCTTGCTGCCATCCAGCGTCTCCCAGGGGATATCCTGCTGGCTGCGCCCGATGGCCAGCGTGGTTTGCTTAACGGCGGAGGACTTACCGTGAGGAATGGCGATATGATTCTCAAACCCGGTCGATCCCTCCGCCTCGCGTAGCCAGACATCACGGATAAAGGCCTCTTTATCGCTAATGGCACCGTCACTGAACAGCAACTCCGTCAGTTCGATAATGGCCGCTTCTTTGCTGCTGGCCTGCAGATTGAGATTGACGCGGCGTGGCGTGAGAATGCGAGAAATGTCCATTAATCAGACCTCATTCAGTTAATGTTCTGCCAGTGCGCGCGTTGCGGCCTGTGGCAGTTGGCGACCAATCATGGCGTCCGTCACCCGGCGAATATCGTCGTCGTTAAAAAACGCAGTAACATACACGGTGGGCAAGGTGCTGATATCGAGATGAATGGTGGAGATGACCAGATCCACCGGCTCCTGCTGACAAAAGTCGTCCAGCGTGCTGGCCGAAATAACGCCCACGATAATCCAGTCCGGAAAGGCGCGCAGGATGCGACTTTTCAGCAAATGCGACGTGCCGACGCCGCTGGAACACACCAGCAAAATACGTTTATGGGCGATTTGCCGTTCAAGCGCGGCCTGAAAATGCACGCACAGATAACCGATCTCATCGTCAGCGATTGGCCCATAATGAAACCGCTCGGCCGTTACCTGCATGGCGCGTTGGGTCAGCGTGAAAATATCCTGTAATTCCGCTCTTATGTCATCGAGTAAGGGATTGCGAATCGTAATATGATATTTAAGCCGGTTAAGTAGCGGCTTAATATGGAATAGCAAACCTTCAAATAATAAAGAATCGGTCGACAGATCCTTTTGGATGAATGCGGAAAAGCAATGAATTAATTCGAGCGTAATATTGCGCGATGCTGCATTTGAAAAAGGAGAGTGCGATAGCATGTGGCTGCCGCGTTCTTCGACTACAATGCCTGATGAAATAATATATTGATAAATAAATCCCACTTCATCTGCGGGCGCGGATTGCCCCAGCCGCTGTTCAATCTGTACTACCATCTGGCGGGCAATCTTCAGAATGCGGTTGTCCATTTCTGACGCGCTCAGAGCCAGCGGCAGGGACAAGGCTTTGCCCTGCGCCATACGGTGAATCATGATCAGAATATGGGTGGACAGATTGAGGTAATACGCATCGCTCAAAGGGTAGCCAAGCTGCTGCTCCATTTGCTGCAGTAAGCGCTGCACAAAGGCTACGTCCTCTTCGCCAAAATAGTGGATCAGCGCCTGATAACTGCCGGGGTCGAGCCGCGGCAGGGCCATATTGCTGCCCGTGTTATGCTGCATAACGTCGTTAATCAGCAAAACCATGGCCTGGCGCAGTGCCTGTTCGCTGCCTGCCACATGCGTGCCGCTCTGGCTACGGACCAGCTCCAGCTCCAGCGGCTGCAACCACTCTTCAATCACCTTGAGGTCATTAACAATCGAAGCGTGACTGATGAAATAACGTTCAGATAACTTACTGATCGAGGTTTCACGTGGCGCGTCTCGTAGCAACTGGGACAGGATTTTTACCCGCCGCGCATTGTTGCTTAAGCCCGCAGACCAGTTATCGTCGCTGGCAACATGCTGCTGCAAGCGCAGCCGCTGTTCATGATCGTGTGTTTCCAGCGCCACACAGCGGCCAGGCAGCTTCACCAGTTGCGCCTGCCAGCCATGCAGCCAGGGTTCCAGACTTTGTAAATCGCGATAAATACTTTTTTCAGAAACGGTTAACTGTTGGGCTAATTGCGCTAACGCCAGCGGCGTGCCCGCCTGTAACAGTAATTTCAGTAATCGGTGTTGTCGTGAAGTCAGATTTTGCATTCAGTCACCTGTCTATTATTTCGTTAGCGGTGCTTAAGTGGCAATTCGTTAAATCCAACCAGGGCATAAAATAAAACCGGCATATGTCGCTGAAATTGAATTTAGGGGGTGAAAGAAAAAGCAACAATACTAAATGTTGTCCCGGGAACGGGACAGGATTAATACGCTATAAATAAGCTGATAATTAATTGCGAGGAAGGTCACAAACTATTAAAAATAAGCGCACGGGGATTTTTACCGGTGTGGTTTTTTCGGCGACCGGAAAACAGGGAAAAAAGAGTGACCAGCCCGCTCCAGGACTGTGACTAATACCCACGAATAAGGTACTATCCTCGCCAAACAACCGCCGGGTGATCCGCCGTTGCGGGTCACGATGTGAGGATGAGGACTTAATGAGCGAATTGACGCAGGATGGTGCAGAGCGTCTTGCCCTGCATACGTTTACTGAGAATGCGTACTTAAACTACTCCATGTACGTCATCATGGACCGTGCGTTGCCTTACATTGGCGACGGCCTGAAACCCGTCCAGCGCCGCATTGTATATGCCATGTCGGAGCTGGGGCTTAACGCCACCGCCAAATTTAAAAAATCGGCCCGTACCGTGGGTGACGTGCTGGGTAAATACCATCCTCATGGTGACAGCGCCTGTTACGAAGCCATGGTGTTGATGGCACAGCCGTTCTCCTACCGTTATCCGCTGGTCGATGGCCAGGGAAACTGGGGGGCACCTGACGATCCTAAATCTTTCGCCGCCATGCGTTATACCGAGTCTCGCCTGTCGAAGTATGCCGAAGTGCTGCTGGGTGAGCTGGGGCAGGGCACGGCAGACTGGGTGCCAAACTTTGACGGCACGATGCAGGAGCCGAAGATGTTGCCGGCGCGCCTGCCAAACATTCTGCTGAACGGCACCACTGGGATCGCGGTGGGCATGGCAACCGATATTCCGCCGCATAACCTGCGCGAAGTGGCGCAGGCCGCTATCGCCCTGATTGACGATCCGAAAACCAGCCTGGATGCGCTGCTGGAGATTGTGCAAGGGCCGGATTTCCCGACCGAAGCCGAAATCATTACGCCACGCGACGAGATTCGTAAAATCTATCAGAACGGGCGCGGCTCGATTCGCCAGCGTGCGGTGTGGAAAAAAGAGGACGGCGAGGTGGTGATCACCGCGCTGCCGCACCAGGTGTCCGGTGCCCGGGTACTGGAGCAGATTGCCAGCCAGATGCGCAATAAAAAGCTGCCAATGGTCGAGGATTTACGTGATGAGTCCGATCACGAAAACCCGACTCGCCTGGTGATTGTGCCCCGGTCAAACCGTGTCGATCTGGATCAGGTTATGAACCACCTGTTCGCCACGACCGATCTGGAAAAAAGCTACCGTATCAACCTGAATATGATCGGACTGGATAACCGTCCGGCCGTGAAAAACCTGCTGGAAATCCTGTCTGAATGGCTGGTGTTCCGTCGCGATACTGTTCGTCGCCGTCTGAATCATCGTTTAGAACGCGTGCTGCGCCGTCTGCATATCCTGGACGGTTTGCTGGTGGCCTTCCTTAATATTGATGAAGTCATTCACATCATCCGTACCGAGGACGAACCAAAGCCAGTGCTGATGTCGCGCTTTGAGATCAGTGAAACCCAGGCCGAAGCGATTCTTGAACTCAAGCTGCGCCATTTGGCGAAGCTGGAAGAGATGAAGATTCGCGGTGAGCAAAGCGAACTGGAAAAAGAGCGCGATCAGCTGCAGGCGACGCTGGCCTCTGAACGCAAAATGAATACGCTGCTGAAAAAAGAGCTGCAGGCAGACAGCAACAGTTTTGGTGATGATCGCCGTTCGCCTCTGCGTGAACGTGAAGAAGCCAAAGCGCTCAGCGAAACCGAGCTGGTTCCGTCTGAGCCGGTTACGATTGTTCTGTCGCAGATGGGCTGGGTGCGCAGCGCCAAAGGACATGATATCGACCCGGCGGGCCTGAGCTATAAAGCCGGTGACAGCTTCCTGGCGGCGGCACGCGGCAAGAGTAATCAGCCTGTGGCCTTTATCGATTCCACGGGTCGCAGCTATACGCTGGACCCCACCTCGCTGCCGTCGGCACGCGGCCAGGGCGAGCCACTGACCGGTAAACTGACGCCACCACCGGGTGCAGTTGTTGAACAGGTATTGATGGAGCCGGAAGAGCAGCGCCTGCTAATGGCTTCGGATGCCGGATATGGCTTTATCTGCACCTTCAACGATCTGATTTCGCGCAACCGTGCGGGCAAAGCGCTGCTGACTCTGCCGGAGAATGCGCGCGTCATGACGCCGATGGCTGTGCATCATGAAGACGACATGCTGTTAGCGATCACTCAGGCGGGCAGGATGTTGATGTTCCCGGTCGGCGAGTTGCCGCAAATGTCGAAAGGCAAGGGCAACAAGATTATCTCGATTCCGTCGGCAGATGCCGCAGCGGGCACGGATAAACTGGCCTGGCTCATGATTCTGCCACCAGGCAGCGCGATTACGCTGCACGTCGGTAAACGCAAGCTGTTGCTGCGCAGTGAAGAGTTGCAGAAATTCCGTGCCGATCGGGGTCGCCGTGGCACGCTGTTACCGCGCGGTCTGCAAAAAATTGATCGGGTCGAACTGGATGCCCCGGCACGTCCTGACAGCGCTGACAGCGACGCGTAATTCATCCGGCTGGTTCATCGCCAGCCGTGTTACATTGAGGAAGCTATGTTACTGATATTACGCACGATTATTGTGGTAATTTATTCGATTCTGGTCTGTGTATTTGGCTGCATCTGGTGTCTGTTCTCGCCGCGTAATCCGCGTCACGTCGCCACCTTTGGTCATCTGTTTGGCAAATTATCGACGCTGTTCGGTCTGAAGGTTGAACTTCGTCGCCCAGAGGGCGCGGATAATTACGGTAATGCGATTTATATCGCTAATCACCAGAACAACTACGATATGGTGACGGCCGCTAAAATTGTGCAGCCCACCACCGTGACCGTGGGGAAAAAAAGCCTGCTGTGGATACCGTTCTTTGGTCAGCTTTACTGGCTGACCGGTAATCTGCTGATTGACCGTGACAACCGGGCCAAAGCACACGGCACCATTGGCGAGTTGGTTGAGCAGTTCAATAAAAAACGGATTTCGTTCTGGATGTTTCCTGAAGGTACGCGCAGTCGCGGGCGGGGATTATTACCGTTTAAAACCGGTGCGTTTCACGCTGCGGTGGCGGCCGGCGTCCCGATCATTCCGATTGTGGTGTCCAATACGCACAATAAAATTAACCTCAACCGCCTGAAAAACGGCCTGGTGATTGTGGAAATGCTGCCGCCGGTAGACGTCAAACAATTTGAGTCGTCGTCTGTGCGCAAACTGGCTACCCACTGTCGTGAACTGATGGCGGCGAAGCTGGAAGAGCTTAACGCCGAAGTCGAAGAACGCGAAAAAAACGGTAAAATCTAACCGGCAAATCCGTTGTCGGACTATTCTGCATGGATGCCCCACGGCGAGTGACGTCCTGCGTCGCTCGCCGTGAAAGCAGCACAGCAATGACAGCAATAAAAACAGGGTTGGCGTTTCAGCGCCACGCGTAAAAGGTCTGAAATTTCATGTCTTTCAGCAGACGTCAGTTTATCCAGCTTTCTGCCGGTGTGGCGCTCAGTGCCACGGTAATGCCGCATGCGGCACGTGCCGCTTCCTTGCGTGGTGACACGCCGCTTCCCGTTCCGCCGTTGATCGAATCCCGCCGGGGTCAGCCGCTGTTTCTGACCTTACAGCGCAGCCACTGGTCGTTTAACGGTGACAATAACAAGGTGCCGGTCTGGGGCATCAATGGCATGTACCTTGGGCCAACTGTCCGTGTTTACAGCGGCGATGATGTCAAACTGATCTACAGCAACCGCCTCAATGAACCGGTTTCGATGACCGTCAGCGGCCTGCAGGTGCCAGGGGCACTGATGGGCGGCGCGCCGCGGATGATGTCAGCGGGCGTCGACTGGGCACCGGTGTTACCGATTCGTCAGAACGCCGCCACCTGCTGGTATCACGCGAACACGCCAAACCGCATGGCACCGCACGTCTATAACGGCCTGGCGGGCATGTGGCTGATCGAGGACGACCTCAGTAAGCAGCTTCCGTTGCCAAAACACTATGGCGTGGATGACTTTCCGCTGATCATTCAGGACAAGCGGCTGGATAACTTTGCGACACCGGTTTATGACCCACCCGCTGACGGCGGTTTCCTGGGCGATACGCTGCTGGTTAATGGCGTACGCAATCCGTTTATTGAGGTATCACGCGGCTGGGTGCGCCTGCGGTTGCTCAATGCCTCCAATGCCCGACATTACGAACTCAGCATCAGTGATAACCGACCGTTTACGGTCATCGCCAGCGATCAGGGTTTTTTACCGTCTCCGGTAGCGGTACAGCGGTTAACGCTGGCTCCCGGTGAGCGGCGCGAAGTTCTGGTGGATATGTCGCAAGGGGATGAGGTCTCCATTACGGCGGGCACCGCGGCTGGCATCATGGATCGCCTGCGCGGTTTCTTCGAGCCTTCGACGATTTTGACCTCAACGCTGGTGCTCACGCTTCGCCCCACTGGCCTGCTGCCGCTGGTGACGGATAACCTGCCAATGCGTTTACTGGCCGATCAGATTCTGGACGGCGCTTCGGTGCGTACCCGGGAGTTTCGTATTGGCGACAGTATGCCCGGCATCAACGGTGCCGTGTGGGATATGAACCGCATTGATACCACCGCGCAGCAGGGCACATTTGAGCGCTGGATTATCCGTGCCGATCGTCCGCAATCGTTGCATATTCAGGGCGTAATGTTCCTCATTAAGAGCGTGAACGGTGCGCAGTCGATGGGGGAAGACCGGGGCTGGAAAGACACCGTCTGGGTGGACGGCGAGGTCGAACTGCTGGTCAACTTTACCCAAAGCTCTTCAGACCATTTCCCGTTTGTCTATTACAGTCAGACGCTGGAGCTGGCGGATCGGGGAACGGCAGGTCAGCTGCTGGTGCAGCCTGCCACGGCATAACGGAGCAGACTGTGCCGGGCAGGGCTTTCAGCTTTTGCGTTTGGCTAGCGCAGAAGCTGCAACATCAGTTGGGGCATCTGATTTGCCTGGGCCAGCATGGCGGTACCGGCCTGCTGTAAAATCTGCGCCTGTGACATCGCCGATACCTCCGCAGCGTAGTCCACGTCCTCTATCCTGCTACGGGCAGAGGTAAGGTTTGTGACCATATTGTTCAGGTTGGCGATAACCGACTGAAAGCGGTTCTCATAGGCACCCAGCATACTACGCTGACTATCAACGGATTTAATCGCCCGATCGAGATCGGCCAAAGGCGTACCGTCTGTCGCGGTTCCACTTGCTCCGCCGGTAACATCCCCTTTTAAAACGTCAAAGCCTTCTGCCGCAACCGTACGGGCCACGCCATTTACGGTATCTCCTGAGGTCATTTGCCGGATATTAAGTGTTGAGCCGGTGGTACCCGCTTTCAGAAGGTTATAGCTGTCGCTGGCATCCAGCTCGATCGTGATCGTTTCGCCGTCTTCCGCACCGACCTGAAAGCGATACGCAGCAGAGCCCGATCCGGTATTCAGCATACTAATGCCGTTAAAATTCGTTTGTGCGGTAATACGGTTAATCTCCTCCATTCGCTGATTCACTTCTGTCTGAATAGAGTCGATATCCGCAGCGGAGTTGCTGCCATTTTGCGCCTGCACCGTCAGGTCACGTATGCGTTGCAGATTGTCGTTAATCGTGGAGAGCGCCCCTTCAGCGGTTTGTGATAGCGAAATCGCATCATTGGCATTCCTGCCCGCTACCGTCATGCCGTTGATGTTTGAGGTCAAACGATTAGCAATCGCCATTCCCGCCGCATCATCTTTCGCACTGTTAATGCGCAAACCTGAAGACAGGCGCTCAATGGCGGTCGATAAAGCATTTTGAGAGTTATACAGATCGTTTTGAACGATCAACGACACGATATTGGTATTGATAACCGACATGATACGCTCCCTGGTTAAGTCGCTTAACGTTCTGAAAACCGTGAAATGACGTTCAATGGTGGTAGCCGGGATCACGCGACAGGTGTGACAGAAAACAGTATTACCTGCACAACGTCGTTTTCACAAAAGCGGAGCGGCTTCGGTGTGTTGCAAAATTTTACCTGTTATAACAAGGTAAGGTGAGGTGATTAGAATTTTAAGTTTTTGATTTAAAAGACAAAATGCAGGGCGGGATTAAGGTGTCAGCGTTCAGCGCAAAAAATTTGATTTAACAGAGCGGAAAGACAGGGGGATTTCGGTCAGGAAAGGGTTTTTTTGCCCGGCGCCGCGCACTGCCCAGAAAGGCGTTGCGTAATTATTATGCGTTTTGTCATACATTTTAAGGACGTTTAACATTTTGCGTGGGCGCTAACCGTAAAAAAGCCCCTCCCGGAGGAGAGGCCTGCACGAGGCGTGCATCGGGTCCGATGCGCCCGTATTAGCCGTTAAACGTATCCGGGTCAGGACCTAAACGCTTACCGGTATCAAGCTGGGCAATCTCACTCATTTCTGCCTTATCCAGGCGGAAATCGAACACATTGAAGTTTTCTTCGATGCGTGCCGGCGTGACGGATTTCGGGATAACCACCAGCCCGCTGTCCAGATGCCAGCGGATAACGATTTGCGCCGGCGTCTTACCGTATTTTTTGGCCAGAGACTTGATGATTTCCTGATCGAATACGCCTTCGCCGCCCTGAGCCAGGGGACTCCAGGACTCGGTCTGAATCTGGTGCATGGCGTTCCAGGCATGCAGCGTGCGCTGTTGCAGCATCGGATGCAGCTCGATCTGGTTGATCACCGGGGTTACACCGGTTTCTTCCAGCAGACGTTTCAGGTGCGGCTGGTTGAAGTTACAGACGCCGATGCTTTTGACCAAGCCTTGTTGCTGCATCGCAATCATGTTCTTCCAGGCGTCAACATACTGATCTTTCTCCGGGCACGGCCAGTGCATCAGATACAGATCTACCTGCTCCAGCTTCAGTTTTTGCAGACTGGTTTCCAGTGCCTGCTGGACATTTTGCTGGTCAGCATTCCACAGTTTAGTGGTGATAAAAATATCCTCACGCGCGACATCGGTTTCCTGTAACGCCTGACCAATCGCTTCTTCGTTTTTGTACGCGGCGGCGGTATCAATTGAACGATAGCCAACGTCCAGCGCTTTCAGCACGGCGTTGCGCGCATCTTCCATGCTGGCTTGCCACACGCCAAGTCCAAGCTGTGGCATCATGTTACCGTCGTGCAGTTTGATAATAGGTTGGTCTGCCATATCCTGCTCCTTACATTTGCAGTAAACCAGGGAATCTTCGCTGTGCTTAAGTCTAGCTAACAATTTTCAGGCTGCCTGCGAATAGGCGAGGATAACCCTGCCTGATCCTGTAAACTTCTTGCCTGATTCTCCATTTTGCTGGCGATTTAACCTGGCGCGCGGCAAACTGCGCTTTTTATTTTCAGGAGTGATGATGCCCCACGACTTACTGTGTCAGCGGCTGGCTCAACAGGTGGTCACGCTGATGACGAACGGACGCGAACAGCTGTGTCCGGTGGAAAATGTCTCACTGATTTATGCGGGGCAGCACCGACCGCGTGAGCCCATTATGTATCAGCCCGGCATTGTCATTTTGTTTCAGGGCAGCAAAACCGGTTACCTGGGCAGTACGGTTTTTCAGTACGACGCCACAAAATACCTGATGCTCACCGTGCCGCTCCCGGTCGAATGTGAAACCTGGGCGTCACCCGAGCAGCCTCTGGCCGGGATGTGCCTGCGCGTGGATACGGCCAGCCTGCAGGATTTGCTGATGGACATCGGTGATGACGAAGGGTTTCAGCCTCAGCCGTTGACCTCGGGCATTCACTCTGCCTTTCTCACGGAGCCGATGCTGTGTGCGGCAGAACGCCTGCTGGATGTGATGACCCAGCCTCGTGATGCAAGGGTGCTGGGGCCACAGATTGTGCGGGAAATTCTTTACTATGTGCTGACCGGGCCGATTGGGGGGGCACTGCTGTCACTGGTGAGTCGTCAGACGCAGTTCAGCCAGATTGCCCGGGCACTGCGCCGTATAGAGAATCACTATGCCGACAACCTCAGCGTGGACACGCTGGCGGCAGAGGTGAACATGAGTGTCTCAGCGTTTCATCATAATTTCAAAGCGGTGACGCAGACGTCGCCGCTGCAGTATCTCAAGCGTTATCGCCTGCATCAGGCGCGTTTACTGATGCTGCAGGATGGCCTGAAAGCCAGCGTCGCGGCGGTGCGCGTCGGTTATGAGAGTCCGTCGCAGTTTTCGCGGGAGTTTAAGCGCTACTTTGGCGTGACGCCGGGTGAGGAAGTGAATCGGGTGCGTCAGACGGTGGCCGAACCGCCCGCCTGACGCACGCGTGGTCAGGCTCTTTGACGACGTTTTTTCCAGATAACCACGATACTGCCAACCAGCCCGACGACCAGCAGCACCATCGGTAATACCATCAGGACAGCCATGACCTGATCTTCGTGCCGTTTAATAAACGGCACCTGGCTGATGCCGTAACCCAGCGTCACCACAATGCCCACCCACAGCAGACCGCTCAGCCAGTTAAACAGCTGAAAACGGCTGTTCTTCAGGCCGGAAATGCCCGCCATTGTTGGCAAAATGGTACGAATAAAGGCCAGAAAACGTCCCACCAGCAGCGCCATCAGGCCATGACGATTAAACATATTCCATGCGCGTTGGTGATATTGTGCCGGAAGCTGCATCAGCCAGCTCTTAACCAGTCGGGTATTACCCAGCCAGCGGCCTTGCAGGTAACTGAGCCAGCAGCCCAGACTGGCGGCGGTGGTCAGGATCAAAAGCGTGGGGAAAAAATCCATCACGCCTTTGGCTACCATCGCGCCAGCCAGCAGCAGCAGACTGTCGCCGGGCAGAAAAGAGGCGGGCAGTAAACCATTTTCCAGGAATAGCGTCATAAACATCACGCTGTAGACGATCCATACCACTTCCGGATTGGCCAGCGCGGCGAAGTCTTGATGCCAAAGCGCGTGCACAATCTCATGTAAAACACCCATTAGCTATCCCATTACGTCACAATCATGCTGAATTATAGTGTTCAGATCGGCCTGACCTCTTGGTTGTCGCCTGCCCCAGAGTGGGCGACAACCTTAACCTGCGGGGGTTCTTCTGCTCGCTGAACACTTTTATATTAAGAGAATTTTAACATCTATCTGGCTGTGGCCTGTCGATATATCACACGGGTCTGTATCTGGTTTATATCAGGTTTACTCTTTTAGCGCGTCAGGCGTGTAAAACCCGCTTCAAGATCAACCAGTAAATCATCCACATGTTCCAGACCGATGTGCAGCCGTACCAGCGTACCGCTGAAATCAACGCCGCCCGCCGGGCGAATAGCCGCCAGCTCTTCGGGTTGACTGGCTAAAATCAGCGACTCATAACCGCCCCATGAGTACGCCATGCTAAAGTGCTGAAAATGATCAAGATACATCGCTAACTGCTCGCGGCTCAGTTTTTCCTTCAGCACAAACGAAAATAATCCGCTGCTGCCGCTGAAGTCGCGTTGCCAGAAGGCGTGACCGGGGCATGAGGGCAGCGCCGGATGATTCACTCTGGCGACCTCCGGGCGGGCGGCCAGCCATTCCGCGACCTGAAGTGCACTTTCTTCATGCTGCCGCAGACGTACGCCCAGCGTACGTAACCCCCGGCTGGCCATGTAGGCGGTATCGGCATCCACCATCTGCCCCATCAGGTAGCTGTTCTCGCGCAGTTGATCCCAGCAGCGGGCATTGGCGACGGCGGTCCCAATCATGGCATCGCTGTGACCAATCAGGTATTTGGTGCCAGCCTGAATCGAAATATCCACGCCCAGCGCAAGAGGACGAAACAGCACGCCCGCCGCCCAGGTGTTGTCGATCATAATAATCGCGTCCGGTGCTTTTGCGCGCACCGCCGCCACAATGGCGGGGACGTCCTGCACTTCCATTGTGATGGAGGCGGGCGACTCCAGGAACACCACGCGCGTGTTGGGCTGAATCAGGGTGGCGATCGCATCGCCGATGCCGTGATCAAACCAGGTGGTGGAGACCTGAAGTTTAGCAAGGATTTTGGTGCAGAAATCCTGGGTTGGTTCATACACCGCGCCGCTCATCAGCACATGATCGCCTGCTTCAACAAACGCCAGAATAGCGTTAGAGACCGCTGCGGCGCCGCAAGGATACAGCACACAGCCCGCGCCGCCTTCCAGCTCTGTCATGGCGTCCTGCAAGGCAAAGTGGGTCAGCGTGCCACGACGACCATAAAACAGTTCGCCCTTTGCCCGCCCTGCGGTCGCGCGTTTTTTCTCCGCAACGGTATCGAAAACCAGCGACGAGGCTCGCTGAATGACCGCATTCACCGAACCCTGGGTATAACGTTTATCGCGTCCTGCGCTGACGAGTGTGGTATCAATTTTTTTTGTGGTCATGAACTCCCTGCCTTGCCGCTTGCACCTGAGCCTTCACGTTAGCACGAATTCGGCGATGACGTTGAGGGGCAAAACAGATTATTCGCGCAGCAACAGGGAGATTTCCCGTGCGGCCTCCTGCAGTAGCGGCAAATGGTGTTGACGCAGCGTATCCGCAGAAACCTGTCCGGCATGGACGCCGACGTTCAGAGCGGCCACGATGCGTCCGTCCGCGCCACAAAGCGGCACGGCAAGCGAACGCAGACCGATTTCCAGTTCCTGATCGTTAATGGCGTAACCCTGCTGCCGGACGCGGGTCAGTTCTTCACGCAGTGCGCTGCTGCTGACCAGCGTGTGGCTGGTATAACGCAACTGGGTCAGCCGCGCCAGATAGTCGTTCAATGGCTCAGCGGCAAGCCCACTCAGCAGCACTCTGCCCATGGAGGTGGTACTGGCGGGCAGACGACTGCCGATATGCAGGTCGATCGTCATGATGCGCGACGCGGACGCGCGGGCGATATAGAGAATGTCATCCCCGTCCAGCACCGCCATTGAGCAGGACTCGTTCAGCGTCTGGCTCAGCTGGCGTAAAACCGGCTGTGAGGCGCTGGCGAGCGGCGTGGCGCCCAGCCAGTTATGACCCAGAGTGAGCACGCGCGGACGCAGTTCAAAGTTTTTACCATCTTCGGCGTAGACAAAACCCAGCTTACTCAGGGTGTACAGACAGCGCCGCACGGCTGCGCGCGGAATACCGGTGCGCTGACTGATTTGCGACACGGACATCACGCGTCGCTGTGGGGTGAATGCCTGCAAGACCTCCAGCCCACGCGCCAGTGAAGCCATAAAGTTCGGATCCCCTTTCCAGGGATCGCTGCTGCCGCGCAGCGTCTGATCGTCATCCATCATGCTTTTCTCCCGAGATTAACAGGATCGTCCTGCAACTGTGCGAACGATCACATTGTGCCATTTGGTTTTGCCAGTGACCGATAATCGCACACTATTTCGATAACCGGTATTGTTTGCACTCACAGAGCGATCTACTTTTTGGCTATTCACTACTAACCGGCTGATGCCGGTCTAAAGGAACAGCTAATGATCAATAAAAGTGTGGCAACACTGGCAGAGGCCGTGGCGGTCATCCCGGACGGGGCCAGCATCATGATTGGCGGATTTGGACCTGCCGGTCAGCCGCTGGAACTGATCGATGCGTTGATCGAAAGCGGCGCTCGCGGGCTGACGGTGATCAGCAATAACGCTGGCAACGGTGACAGCGGCCTGGCCGCGCTGCTTAAGGCAGGCCGCGTTGATAAAATGATTTGTTCATTTCCGCGTCAGGTTGACTCCTGGGTGTTCGATGAGCGCTATCGTCGTGGAGAGATTGAACTGGAGCTGGTGCCGCAGGGCAACCTTGCCGCCAGGATGCAGGCCGCTGGCAGCGGTTTAGGCGGCATTTTCACCCCCACCGCCTTTGGCACGCCGCTGGCGGAAGGCAAGGAAACGCGGGAAATCGATGGCCGCCATTACGTGTTCGAAAAACCGCTCAAAGCCGATTTCGCGCTTATCAAAGCTCATCAGGGCGACCGCTGGGGCAACCTGGTGTACCGCAAAGCGGCGCGGAATTTTGGCCCCGTGATGGCGATGGCCGCCACCACGACCATTGCCCAGGTAGCAGAGCTGGTGCCGCTGGGCCAGCTCGATCCTGAAAACGTCGTCACGCCGGGCATTTTTGTCCAGCGCCTGGTGTGCGTTCCCCATCCCGTTACCCTGACCGTTTCAGCCTGAGGAGTCGGCAATGCAAAAACTCACCCGTGACCAACTGGCACAGCGCGTGGCGCGCGATATTCCGGAAGGGGCTTACGTTAACCTGGGGATTGGCCTGCCGACCCGCATTGCGAACTATCTGCCTGCGGACAAAGAAATCTTTTTGCACAGCGAAAACGGACTGCTCGGCATGGGGCCAGCGCCTGCGCCGGAAGACGCCGATCCGGAGCTGATCAATGCCGGGAAAGAGCTGGTAACCCTGCTGCCGGGCGGCTGCTTTTTCCATCATGGCGACTCCTTTGCCATGATGCGTGGCGGGCATCTGGATATCTGCGTCATGGGCGCGTACCAGGTATCCGTCAGCGGCGATCTGGCGAACTGGAGTACCGGTGCGCAGGATGCAATTCCTGCTGTCGGCGGCGCCATGGATCTCGCCATTGGCGCGCGCAAGGTTTACGTGATGATGGACTACCTGACGAAAAAAGGGGAATGCAAGCTGGTGAAGCAGTGCAGCTATCCGCTCACCGGGCTGGGGTGCGTCAGCCGGATCTATACGGATATGGCCGTGATTGATATTACGCCGGACGGTCCGCTGGTGGTCGAGTGCTGCCCCGGGCTGAGTTTCGAGGCGCTCCAGGCGGTCACGCCGGTGCGTTTACTGCAACCTGAACTGGCGACCACCGCCTGAGGAACCGCGAATGCAACAGGCTTTTATTTGTGATGCGCTCCGCACGCCATTTGGCCGTTATGGCGGCGCGCTCGCGGGAATTCGGGCAGACGATTTGGCGGCCTTACCGCTGGCGGCGCTGCTTGCCCGTCAGCCTGCTTCTGTCGCGCAGGCGATCGATGATGTGATCTATGGCTGCGCCAATCAGGCAGGCGAAGACAATCGTAACGTGGCGCGTATGGCCCTGTTACTGGCCGGGCTGCCGTCCAGCGTGCCTGGCACGACGATCAATCGTCTTTGCGGTTCGGGGCTGGATGCCATCGGCATGGCGGCCAGGGCAATAAAATGCGGCGAAGCCGAGGTCATGATCGCAGGCGGCGTAGAGAGTATGTCGCGCGCGCCCTTCGTGACCGGGAAAGCAGAAAGCGCGTTTAGTCGCAGCCTGAAAATGGAAGACACCACCATGGGATGGCGTTTCATCAACCCGCAGATGCGCGCCCGCTTTGGCGTTGAAACCATGCCGGAAACGGCGGAAAACGTGGCACGCGATTTTGCTATCAGCCGCGCCGATCAGGATGCCTTTGCGTTACGCAGCCAGCTTCGTACCGCGCGTGCGCAGGAGATGGGCCTGTTCAGTGACGAGCTGATGACCGTCACTCTCCCGCAGCGCAAAGGTGAAGCTATCACTGTTGCCTGCGATGAGCATCCGCGCAGTACCTCCCTGGCGGCGCTGGCGGGATTAAAAGGCGTCGTGACGCCGGACGGCAGCGTGACGGCAGGCAACGCCTCGGGCATCAATGACGGGGCCTGCGCCTTATTACTCGCCAGTGAAAACGCGGTTGCCGCCCACGGCCTCACGCCGCTGGTGCGTGTGGTCGCGATGGCTGCCTGCGGCGTTGAACCGCGTATCATGGGTTATGGTCCCGTACCTGCGGTACGCAAAGTGCTGGCCCAGAGTGGCCTGACGCTGGCACAAATGGACGTAATCGAATTAAATGAAGCGTTTGCTGCCCAGGCGCTGGCCGTGACGCGGGCGCTCGGGCTGGCCGACGATGCCGCGCAGGTGAACCCTAACGGCGGCGCAATAGCGCTGGGCCATCCGCTCGGCGCATCCGGTGGCAGGCTGACCATGACCGCGGCCTATCACCTGCGGCGCACCGGAGGACGTTACGCACTCTGCACCATGTGCGTCGGTGTCGGGCAGGGAATCGCACTTATTCTGGAACGGGTATAATTAATGTCTCTTTACCGCGCCATGTTTATGGCTTCTCCTCTCAGTGAGGGCTTCAGCGATACGGCGCTGCTGCAGGGGATGCTGGATTTTGAAGCTGGCCTGGCACAGGCGCTTGCCAGTGCGGGGCTGATGGACCGCGAATCTGCGCAGATCATTCAGGACTGCTGCCGTGCCGACGCGATCGATGCCGCTGCGCTGACCCAGGCCGCAGGGCTGGCCGGCAACCTGGCGATTCCCCTCGTCAAACAATTGACCGCTTTGGTGGCTGCCCGATCGCCCGAGGCGGCGCGCTATGTCCACTGGGGCGCAACCAGCCAGGACGCAATCGACAGCGGACTGATGCTGCAACTGCGCGCGGCGCTCAGCGGTACGGCTACGCTGTTGGATCGGCTGATTGCCGTGCTGAGCGCGCAGTGCGAACGGCACAGCAAAACGCTGATGGTCGGACGCACGTGGTTGCAACATGCCTTGCCCGTTACCCTTGGGCTGAAGCTGGCAGGCACGCTGGACGCCCTGGTACGCGATCGACAACGCCTCAGGGCGATGCAGACGCGGGTACTGGCGCTGCAGTTTGGCGGGGCGGCAGGCACGCTGGCCTCGCTGGGCGATAAAGGCGAGCAGGTCGAGCAGGCACTGTCCGAGGCGCTGAATTTGCCGCGTAGCGCCACGCCATGGCATGCTCAGCGCGACAGGCTTACCGAGCTGGCAGGCTGGTATGCCGGCCTGACCGGGACGCTGGGCAAGCTGGCGCGGGATATGTCGCTGCTGATGCAGAGCGAGGTAGGGGAGATCAGCGAACCTCAGGCGGCAGGGCGCGGCGGCTCCTCAACCATGCCGCATAAACGTAATCCGGTACTGTGCGCCGCCATTCTCAGCGCGGCCAATCGGGTACCGGCGCTGATGTCCGGTCTGTATGCCGGGATGGTGCAGGAACACGAGCGTGCGCTGGGTGGCTGGCAGGCCGAGTGGCAGAGCCTGCCGCAACTGATCATATTAAGCGGCGCGGCGCTGGCCCACAGCACGGAACTGATCGACGGGCTGGAGGTGCATGAAGATGCCATGCAACGTAACCTTGGCCTGACGCAGGGATTAATTATGGCGGAAGCGGTCACGTTGGCGCTGGCGAACGAGATGGGACGCCAGCAGGCGCACCATCATATTGAGCAGTGCTGCCGCCGGGCGCTGGACACACAGCAGAGTTTGTTGTCCGTACTGAGCGCGGATGAAACGGTCAGAACGCGCCTGAGTCATTCAACGCTGGAGGCGCTGCTCGACCCGGCCAATGCCACGGGCAGTGCGGCGCGCTTTATTCAACAGGTTTTAGCGGCGGCGAGGGAATCATGACACTTCATTACATCCTTGAGGGGCCAGACGATGCTCCGGTGGTGTTATTCAGCAACTCCTTAGGAACGGCGGCAGACATGTGGCAGCCCCAGCGCGATGCGCTGATCGGTCATTATCGCATTCTGCGTTACGATGTCCCGGGGCACGGTGCCTCGGCACCGAACGGACAAACCCGTTCGCTGGAACAGCTGGGGAGGGCGGTGCTGTCGCTGCTGGATAAGCTGGCTATCGACAGGGTGCATTTTTGCGGCATTTCGATGGGCGGGCTGACCGGGCTCTGGCTGGCCCGTTTCCATCCTCATCGCCTGATCACGCTCACGGTCGCCAACAGCGCCGCGAAGATCGGTGAGTCTGCGGCCTGGCAGCAGCGCGCAGCGCAGGTGCGTCAGTACGGTATGGCGGCGATTGCTGACGGGGCCGCCGCACGCTGGTTTACGCCGGCGTTCAGCGAACGGGCACCCGCCACCGTGCAGGCGTTGCTCACGCAACTGCGTGACTGTGATGCAGAAAGTTATGCGGACTGCTGCGATGCGCTGGCTGCCGCAGATTTACGTCACGAACTGGCGGCCATTCATCTTCCTGTGCTGGTCATTGCGGGGCGGGACGATGCCGTGACGACGGTGGCCGACGCAGAAGCCATGGTGGCGCACATCCACGGCGCGCAGCTGGTGGTGTTGCCTGCGTCGCATCTCTCCAGTGTGGAGGTGTGGCTGGCATTTAATCGCGCCCTGCAGCCGTTTATTGACGCGCAACTGACGCAGCAGCAGCGTTATCAGCAGGGAATGACGGTGCGCCGCGCGGTACTCGGTGACGCGCATGTGGACCGCACCCTGGAGAATCTGTCCCCTCTGAACGACGAATTTCAACACTTCATCAGTCGTTACGCCTGGGGAGAGATCTGGACCCGGCCCGGTTTGTCGCGCCACACGCGCAGCCTGATCACCATCGGTATGCTGATTGCGCTTAACCGTGAAGCCGAACTGAAAATGCATCTGCGGGCCGCATTTAACAACGGGGTCAGTCGGGATGAGATCAAAGAGGTGCTGATGCATGCCGCGCTGTATTGTGGCCTGCCTGCGGCGAACGCGGCCTTCCACCTGGCGCAAAGCATTTTCGACGAGCGGGATAGTGCCCGTTAAATCGCGGTGTCAGACCGGGACATCCAGCACCCGCTGACGCAATGCCGCCACCAGATGTTGTTGTTCAGGGGGCGGTGTATGCTGCTGACGGGTCAGGATGCCCACTGCTTCGGCCATGCCCTGGTTCGGCAGCGGCAGAGCCCGAAGCTGATTACTCGTTAAGTCGTCGCGCACCGCGCCGTAGGGCACCAGCCAGACGTAACCGTGGTTTTGCGTCAGCCGCCGCGCCAGCGTCGTTGACAGGGTTTCTACCGCGCCTTCGGGCAGGGTCAGCCCATGGCTGGTCATCAGCGATTCCGCATTTTGACGCGGTAC
Organism: Pantoea sp. JZ2; assembly: GCF_035191405.1. Taxonomy (NCBI): domain Bacteria; kingdom Pseudomonadati; phylum Pseudomonadota; class Gammaproteobacteria; order Enterobacterales; family Erwiniaceae; genus Pantoea; species Pantoea sp. JZ2. The sequence continues at coordinate 802,651 of NZ_CP045247.1, forward strand.
GGTGCCGCGTGGCGAAAGGATCAACGGCCAACTGAGCGCTTCTGCCAGGGTCACGCCCGCATGCAGCAAGGGATGGTGCGGGGCCACGACCAGACGCAGTGTTTCCAGATACAACAGTTCAAAGTTCAGACCGTCCATCAGAACCGGTTCCGCCATCCGTCCGATTCCCAGCGTCATTTGCCCCGACTTTATCGCCATCAGCAGCGCGTCGTTCGAAAGCGTAGTGACCTGTATACGCCAGCCCGGATAGTGCTGCTGCAGGCTGGCCAGCACCGGCGCAACCACGCTGCCGATGGCGGTCGGCAAGGCACCGATATGCAGAGGCGCGAGATGTGGCGCGCTGTCCGGACGCATGACCTGATCGACCAGCGTAAGTGCATCCAGGATGCGAATGGCGTCATGCAGAAAGCGCGTCCCGCTGGCGGTCAGCGCTGTTCCCTGGCGGCTGCGCACCAGCAGTTGTTCACCGGTCAGGTATTCCAGTTCGCTGAGGGTTTTCGATAAGGCGGGCTGAGTAATACCCAGTTGGCGGGCGGCACGGCCCAGCGTCCCTTGCTGCGCGGTGGCAACAAAAGCGTGAAGATGACGCAGGCGCACGCGCTGACTGAACCGGGAAACACTATCCATGGCTCATGGTAAGAATTTGCCGCCGTAGCGGCAAGGACAATGTAGCGAGTTTGTTAAGCGTCAGACATCAAAAAACACGGTTTCGTTTTCGCCCTGCAGAACGATATCGAAACGGTAAACCGTTTCGCTGCCGCGTTGTTCACGGTGTGCCAGCAGGGTATTGCGCCGCTTCTCCCACTCAATCAGATTCAGCACCGGATCCCGGGCATTTGCCGCCTGTTCATCGGCAAAATAGAGGCGGGTGTTCAGGCCGATATTGATACCTCGTGCCACAATCCATAAGTTGAGGTGAGGCGCCATGGGACGTCCGTCGCGGCCGGTCACGCTGCCGGGCTTGATGGTTTCAAAACGCCAGATGCCGCTGTCAAAATCGGAGCAGGTGCGCCCCCAGCCGCGAAACGCCGAATCCAGCGGCTTGTCGTGCTGCTGGTCAGCGGGATGCTGGTAGCGCCCGGCGGCATTGGCCTGCCACACTTCAATCAGCACATCGCGCACCGGCGTGCCAGAACCATCGTAAACACAGCCTTCAACGGTAATGCGCTCACCGCGCGTTTCCGGCTGTGTGAGCACCTCGCTGAAATTATGTTCAAAGATATCAAAGCCCGCAGCATGCGGTGCCAGGCCAATGTGCACGTAAGGGCCGGCAGTTTGTGAGGCTGTTTCAGGCAGATAGTTTTTCATGATGCGGCTCCCTGAGTGCGGTTTTCGAACCAGGTTGCGCGGTGACCCCGCAATACCAGATCAAAGCGATAGGCCAGACAGTCCAGGGGAATCGCCGAATGCGTATCCAGCTCTGCAATCAGGGTGCGGACGGCTTCTTCGCTGCCTACCGACTGCAGGATAGGACAGCGTCCTACCAGCGGATCGCCCTCAAAATACATCTGCGTAATCAAGCGCTGAGCAAAGGCTTCGCCAGAAAGGGAAAAATGAATATGGGCTGGACGCCAGTCGCTGACCTGGTTACGCCAGGGATAGGGGCCGGGCTTAATGGTCCGAAAGCAGTAGTAGCCATTGTCGTCGGTCAGCATGCGACCACAGCCGCCAAAATTCGGATCGATGGGGGCCAGATACTGATCTTTTTTATGACGATAGCGACCGCCAGCATTGGCCTGCCATACCTCAACCAGGGCATTCCGCACCGGCTGACCAAACGCATCGCGCACGTAGCCATGCACAATGATGCGCTCGCCAATCGGCAGGCCGTCCTTCGCATAATTAAGAATCAGATCGCTGTCCCGGGGGCCCAGCTCCTGACGGGTGAACACCGGTGCGGTGATTTCCGATAAGGAATTTTGCAGCGAAATCAGCGCATTGCGCGGCGAGCGCAGTATGCTGGTTTTGTACAACGGCGCAAGCGCCGGCGGGTGATGGCGGTAATCACGGTGTACCAGTTCACGGGCGGGCCAGTCATTTTTCATCCAGGCATCCTTATTGTTTTTCGCGTACAGAGGAACGAGTGTAGGAAGCGTAACTTGTAAAAGAAAAGTGAAAAAACGTAGCTGTGCTCATAACCAAAAATCATGACCTGTCACATTGACGAAATGTTCCATCTGGTTCATAACAATTGCCAATCTCCGTTAGCAGAACGCCTCGCTGCTGACTGGCTGCTTTAAGGTCACCCTGTGACCGTTTATCAGGAGGCAATAATGAAACGTTCTGTCGCAACGGTCTCGGTATCGGGCACGCTGCCGGAAAAGCTGCGCGCAATCGCGGCCGCCGGCTTTGATGGTGTCGAAATTTTCGATAACGATTTAGTCTATTATCCCGGCTCACCCGTGGAGATTCGCCAGCTGTGCGAAGAGCTGGGGCTGGAAATTTTGCTGTTCCAGCCCTTCCGTGACTTCGAAGGCGGCCCACGTGACAGGCTGGCACAAAATCTGGCCCGTGCGGCGCGCAAGTTTGAGGTGATGACGCAACTGGGCTGCCAGCGGATGCTGGTATGCAGTAATGTGTCACCCGATTGCAGCGATGATTTCAACACCCAGGTCAGCGATCTGCGTGCGCTGGCGGAGCTGGCCGCGCAGTACGGTATTACCCTCGGTTATGAGGCGCTGGCCTGGGGCCGACATGTCAGCCTGTGGCGTGATGCCTGGGCCCGCGTGGAAGCGGTGGACCATCCCTCCTTTGGCATTGTGCTCGACAGTTTTCATATTTTGTCTCGCGGCGACAGCCTTGACGGCCTGGACATCGTGCCGCCCGAAAAAATAGTGTTCGTGCAACTGGCAGATGCGCCGCTGCTGAAAATGGACGTGCTTTCCTGGAGCCGTCACTTCCGCTGCTTCCCCGGCCAGGGGGAACTGAATCTGACGCAGTTTATGACGCAGCTGTCAGCACATGGCTATCGCGATGCCTGGTCGCTGGAGATTTTTAACGACGGATTCCGCGCTTCACCGGTAGTGCCGACGGCGCAGGACGGCTACCGATCGCTGTTGTGGCTGGAGGAGCAAACCCGCGACTGGCTGGTCAGGCAACCGCTGCTGCCCAGCGCGCTGGCTTCGCTGGTGGGAGAAGAATTATTTCACTCAGCGCCTCAGCCGCCGCTGATGGCACTGGAGTTTATTGAATTTGCCGTCAGCCATAACGATGCGCTGGCGTTAGGGCAGTGGCTCACGCAGCTTGGCCTGGTGCACGCGGGCGAGCACCGTTCGAAACAGGTTTCGCTTTATCGCAACGGCAAGGTCAACGTCATTCTGAATGCGCAGCCCGACAGCCAGGCCAGCGGTTACTACCATCAGCATGGTATTTCCCTCTGTGCAGTGGCCTGGCGCGTACGCGGCGTGGAGAACCTGATTCAGCGGGCGCAGGATTATGGCTACGCTATCTGGCAGGGCGAAACCGGCCCGAATGAACGTCAGATACCGGCTTTATGCGCGCCGGATGGCAGCCTGATTTATCTGGTGGAAGACGAGCCCGCCGGTCAGGACGGTTACCACAGTGATTTCAATTTAACGCATCGCAGCGCGCCTCAGCCTGCGATGCAGACCCTGGATCATCTGGCGATCGCGTTGCCGGATGAAACGCGCGACAACTGGATTATGTTCCTGCGCAGCGTACCGGGCTTTGTTCAGGATACCGAATGGGAACTGCCTGATCCGCTTGGGCTGGTGCGCAGCCGCGTTTTACGCAGCCCGAATGATGCTATCCGTCTGCCGTTGAATATGTCAGTCAGCCGGGAAACGCAGATCGCCCGTGCGTTGACGACCTACCAGGGGGCGGGATTACAGCACGTGGCGTTTGGTTGCGACGATCTGTTCAGCGCAGTAAAAGCCGCCCGCGAACGCGGCCTGAAAACCTTGCGCATCCCCGCTAACTATTATCAGGATCTGCTGGCGCGCTTTGACCTCGACCCGGATTTTCTGGCGCAGTTACAGCGCTTTGACGTGATGTATGATCGCGATGAACAGGGCGGAGAGCTGCTTCACGTCTATACGGAACCCTATGAAAAAGGGCGCTTTTTCTTTGAATTACTGGAGCGGCGGCGTCGCTATCACGGCTTCGGTGCGGCAAACGCGCCGGTACGGCTGACCGCCATGCGGTAATCCACAGGGGCCAGGCTGACTGGCCCCGTTACCACAATCCCGCGTTTTCTCACTTTCCCCTTGCTGGCATCACGCCGATCATGCTCACAATCCTCACCGGACAGTCCAGACAGACTTTCCAGAAAATTCCTTATTTTTAACAAGCCATTAACGCATTTCAGCTGCCCGCACGGGCGCAGGTTGCGCGATAAACGCACAAAATTTCGATTATCGCCATTTCTTGCCCTGCAGCGCCTGCATATAGTAACTGCACATTACTTATTTCACCGGAGAGTCACCGTGGCGGAAAGCAAAGCAATTGATGTTCGGGCGTTAATCGACAGCCGCCCGCTGGGGATGTGGCAAAAGATGGTGGTGCTGTTCGGCTTCTGCATCATCGCGCTTGATGGGTTCGATATCGCCATCATGGGGTTTATTGCCCCTGAATTAAAAGCAGACTGGGGGATCACGAATCGCGAACTGGGGCTGATTATCAGCGCGGCGCTGGTGGGACTGGCGCTGGGGGCGATGCTCTCGGGTCCGCTGTCCGATAAGCTGGGCCGAAAAGTGGTCATCATTAACAGCGTGTTCTTTTTTGGCGCGTGGACGCTGATCACCGCCTTCTCGCAAAATATGGAACAGATGGTCCTGTTTCGCTTTCTCACCGGCCTGGGTTTAGGCGCGGCGATGCCGAATGTGGGGACGCTGGTGGCGGAGTTTGCCCCGGCCAGACGGCGCGCCTTTCTTATCACCGTCGTTTTTTGTGGCTTTACTTTTGGCGCGGCACTGGGCGGTTTCGCCGCCTCCTGGCTGATGCCGCACTTTGGCTGGCATGCTGTGCTGTTGCTGGGCGGCATCCTGCCGATTCTGTTTGTGCCGTTACTGCTTTGGGCGCTGCCGGAGTCGGTCTGCTTTCTGGTGGTCAGGCGCGCGGCCAGCCAAAAAATTCACCGTATCCTGGCGAAACTGGCCCCGGATCTGGATCTGCAACAGTGTACGCTGGCGTTGCCCCCGGTCAGTCGGGCTCACGCGCAACCTGTTAAAGTCGTCCTCAATGACACCTACCGCTTCGGCAGCCTGATGCTGTGGGGCGCCTATTTCACCGCACTGTTTCTGTTTTACACCCTGGGCAGCTGGCTGCCGATGCTGATTAAAGACAACGGTTTTAGCGTGGTTCAGGCAGCGGTTATTACGGCCCTGTTCCAGGCTGGCGGCACATGCGGTTCTCTGTTTTCGGGCTGGCTGATGGATCGTATTGAATCGCATCGTGCCTTATCGCTGATTTACGGTGCGGGTGGACTGTTTACTGTTTGTATGGGGCTGTCGATGACGCATCCGGTGTTGCTTGGCGGCTGCGCACTGATGATAGGCTTTTGCATTGGTGGCGCGAACACCGGAATGAATGCCCTGTCGGCCAGCTTTTATCCCACCGAGGCGCGGGCAACCGGTTCCAGCTGGATGCACGGCGTCGGGCGCGTTGGCGCAATCCTGAGTGCGCTGGCGGGCGCGGAAATGCTGGCGCTGGGGTGGGGCGTTACCACGATTTTCGCGGTATTAGCGATTCCGGCCTTGCTGACGGTGGCAATGATTGCGGCGAAAGGACGCTATCAGCAGCGTCAGCGCGCGGACAGCGGCACCGTCTCCCGCTGGGGCGTCAGCCCGGGGGATATCCATTAACCTGCCCAGCCGCGGTCAATGCAGACAGGGCAGTAAGCCCGCGTCCATGTCCCGTTGCGGCACAAACAGATTTTGCTGTGCCGCGTTGTCTGCCTGACTCAGGCAGGGCGGCAGCGGTTGCGCAGGGCGCTGACGCAGTAAGGTATCAGGCTGGAACAGGGGGGAGGTTGACGTACTTACCGGTGTTGGCGCTTCCCCGCTGTCTGCACGGAATGGCGGCCGGACGGACTTTTTACCGGCGTGATGCGCATAGTGAAAACGCTTCAGTTTGCCCGGCGGTGCCGCATTGCGTGAAGCATGAATAAAGCGAATGAGCGCGACCGTGCGGAGCTGACGACTGAAACACTTCACCATACCGGATGAGGGCTTACCCGATTCATAGCAGCGTCTGAAGAAGTGCAACGTAATCAAGGTGTTCGTCGCGGCATAGCACGCCCCTGAACAGGGTGAAACCATGCCCGATCCCGGCAACAGCAGTGAGATAAGCAGGAAGACGCGCGACAGCCAGTGAGAGGCAGGGCGTCCCGGCATTTGTGGCGAGTCCTCAGCGCCTGGTACAGATACCAAAGAGGACCGGCGCGCGCCGGCACTCAGTGACGCATCTTCCGGATGGGCCCGGACGGATTGCCGATCAGCGTGGCGATTGCAGGCAGCGATCCTGTTATGTGAAGCACAGCGGCCCTGCTGCTTTATTCGACGAAAAAACGTCATCAGGCTGGCGATAAAGAGGTTACTCATCGGCTGTTTTCATTATGTTTGCGCAACGGCCACTTACAACAGGCAAACCCTGACTGGCGGCCTCAATGTTTTACGTGCTGGCTTATCTGACAATGAAAATTCAGATTGATGCTGGACCGGATAAAATTATTTTTCTCGCGCCATTATGACGCCCGATGGCTTATTAAACGCCACAAAACACTTTCCCTGCGTCTGCGGTTAGCGTGCTCAGCAGGGCGGGCTGCGGATCAACTCACTCTCCATGCGCATCAGCCATCGACCAGGCAGTTTCTGACCGCCCTCATCGCTGCGTTGCATACTGTCCGGATACAGGCAACACGGTGCAACAGATACGGCTACGCGTTATCCCTTCTTCCAGCGATGTCCAGCTATTTGATTGTAAATACTAATGAGAACCACTATCAATTCGATTGATTTTTGCTATCATTTGCCCTTATTCCGCATCCTGTATATGAAGTTGGAGAAGCAGCGTGGTAGCCAGTGATTTAATGCAAGCGGACCTTTCCGTGTGGGGCATGTATCAGCATGCCGATATTGTGGTGAAGGTTGTCATGATCGGTCTGTTACTGGCCTCAGTCGTGACCTGGGCCATTTTCTTCGGGAAGTACGCTGAGCTGAGCGCCGCCAGACGTCGCCTGAAGCGTGAACAGCTGGCATTAGGCGAAGCCCGCAGTCTCAATGATGCCGCGCGCGCGGCCCAGAGCTTCCATGCGGCCAGCCACAGCGCGGTGCTGTTACATGATGCGCAAAACGAGCTGGAACTGTCCGCAGGCGTGGAAGAAACCGGCGGCATTAAAGAACGCACTGCGTTTCGTCTTGAGCGTCGGGTTGCGGCATTCTGCCGTCATGCGGGGCGCGGGAATGGCTTCCTGGCCACGATTGGCTCGGTGGCCCCCTTCGTCGGCCTGTTTGGTACCGTCTGGGGCATCATGAACAGCTTTATCGGTATTGCCAAAACCCAGACGACTAACCTGGCGGTCGTGGCACCGGGTATCGCCGAAGCGCTGCTGGCGACGGCCATTGGTTTAGTCGCGGCGATTCCGGCGGTTGTGATTTATAACGTGTTTGCCCGTATGATCGCTAATTACAAAGCCTCCTTAGGCGACGTTGCCGCACAGGTCATGCTGCTGCAAAGCCGCGATATCGACCTGGGAAACCTGGCTCAGCCTGAGGTCAGCCGTCCTGCCGCCGCGCAAAAACTGCGTCTGGGGTAAGCGTTATGGCAATGCGATTTAACGACAGCTCAGAAACCGATGGTGAAATGCATGAAATCAACGTCACGCCGTTTATCGACGTGATGCTGGTACTGCTGATTATCTTTATGGTGGCTGCGCCCCTGGCAACGGTGGATGTGCGTGTGAATCTGCCCGCGTCCACCAGTGCGCCGCAACCGCGTCCGGAAAAACCGGTCTATCTCTCGATTAAAGCCGATAAGCAGCTTTACGTAGGTAACGATCAGGTGAACAAGGACGCGCTTATCAACGTGTTGATGCAGCAGACGCAAGGCAACAAAGATACCACCATTTTCTTCCAGGCCGACAAATCGGTCGATTATGAAACTCTGATGAGCGTGATGGATGAACTGCGCACGGCGGGTTATCTCAAGATCGGCCTGATGGGGATGGAAACGGTAAAAAAATAACGCGTCGTTGATGTGCGCAGGCTAAACCCGTCCTGCACAGCCTTGCATTGAGTGCGTTTCGCCTGTTTCTCCTTCATCCGTTTATCCCTTGTTTTGTAAGACAGCGCGTTCAGCCCGACGCGCTTTTTTTATGCCTGAATTTTTGCCACATCTTGTCTGGCAAATCCTGCGCCGAGCAGGCAGTTATGCTGCTGTAACCCTTCTGTTAATTTCTTGTTACTTAAACCAGAGAGTTTGTAAAGTGCAATGGTGATGGAGGTCACATTAATCTCACCTCTGGCAGGCTAAAAGGGATAAAAAACCAAGGAAGCAGTTATGAGCCAAAGTGAAACTTTACAAAAGCCGCCAAAAGGTGCGGCCAGAACCATTTTCAATGTTACCAGCGGTAACTTCCTTGAAATGTACGATTTTATGGTGTTTGGCTACTACGCCACGGCCATTTCCAAAACCTTTTTCCCCGGAGACGATCCCTTCTCCTCGTTAATGCTGACACTGATGACCTTCGGTGCCGGCTTTCTGATGCGTCCTCTGGGGGCGATTATTCTGGGAGCGTACATTGACCATCATGGCCGTCGTAAAGGACTGCTGTTAACGCTTGGGCTGATGGCGTTAGGCACGCTGACTATCGCACTGGTCCCGGGTTATGCCACCCTGGGTGCCGCCGCACCGATACTCATTTTACTTGGTCGCTTATTGCAGGGTTTTTCTGCCGGGGTAGAACTGGGCGGCGTTTCGGTTTATCTGGCCGAAGTGGCACCGAAGGGGCGTTAAGGGTTCTTTGTCAGCTGGCAGTCCGGTAGCCAGCAAATCGCGGTGATCTTCGCGGCTCTGCTGGGGCTGGGGCTGAATCATCTGCTCTCACATGATGAGGTGACCGAATGGGGCTGGCGTATTCCGTTTGTCGTGGGTTGCCTGATCGTCCCTTTCCTGTTCTATATTCGTCGCATGCTGGAAGAGACCGAAGCCTTTAGTCAGCGTAAACACCATCCATCAATGACCGACATTATGCGTTCCGTCGCCAGCAACTGGGCACTGGTGCTGGCCGGTATGCTGATGGTGGTGACCACCACGGTGATGTTTTACATGATCACCGCGTTCACGCCAACCTTCGGCAAGACCGTATTAATGATGAGTGACAAACAGGCCTTTATGGTGACGCTGTTTGTGGGGATTTCCAACCTGTTCTGGCTCCCGGTGATGGGCGCGCTGTCTGACCGCGTAGGTCGTCGCCCGCTGCTGCTGACGTTTACGGTATTGATGATTGCCACCGCCTGGCCTGTGCTGCACTGGATGGTTGGCGCGCCGAGCTTCGGCCACCTGCTGGCGGCGGAGCTCTGGCTCTCCTTCCTGTACGCCAGCTACAACGGCGCGATGGTGGTTTATCTGGCAGAAATTATGCCCGCCGAGGTGCGTGCCGCCGGTTTCTCGCTGGCTTACAGCCTGGCCACGGCGCTGTTCGGTGGCTTCACGCCCGCCGTTTCCAGCTATCTGATCCACGCCAGCGGCGATAAGGCGATGCCCGGCGCGTGGCTGACCTTTGCGGCCATTTGTGGATTGATCGGGACATTACTGATTGGCCGCATGGTGAAACAGTATCGCGCCCGCCATAGCGGAACCCCCGTCAGCGCGCCGCTCTAAAACGCGATATCCACCACGACGCTGTCGGTATAATTCCCTGCAGGCGGCGTATTTTGGGTGGTGAGGACACGCGCAGTGTAGTTGTAGCTGCGCGTCAGCCCATCGGTACTGACGGTATCCGCCGCCGAGCTGCTTACCCGTTCCGTGCCACTCGGTCCCCAGCGATTACTGGTCGTTCCTTTATAAATCTCGTAACTCAGTCGGTTCGTCCCACTCGCCATATTACGTACGCTGCTTACCGCGTTATTGCCGTTGCTTAACCCCACTGTATAGGTGCTGCCTTTACTGCACAGGACATTGATGGTTTGTGACACGCTGCCAAAACTGGCGACCAGCGGTGCGCTGCCAAAGCTGATATTGGGCGCGGTGATGGCGGTACAGTCGTTGCTGAGCACCACGGTAACAGTAATGGGAATGACGCCGCTGCCGGTTTGCGGTGTGAGACACAGGCCAACAGCCGAAACGCTGGTACAGATGTTGTAGGTGACCGTCATATTCAGCGTCACCGTGTAGGTCCCGGCGGCCACGGTTTGTCCGGTGAGGGTGCGCAAATAGACCGGAATGGCAAAGTTGAGACTACCCAGCAATCCCGCCAGGTTGATTAAGGTGGCGGAGTTGTAGACAAACGCAGGTCCGCCAATGGTGAGCTCACTGGCACAGGCGCTGTCGGTACATAACCGCACCGGAATGTTGTCGCTGCCGGTATCGCCGCTCCGTTTGAGGATGCCGCGCGTCCCATTGGCGTTGCTGGCGCTGGTCAGCTGAAAGGTGATCTGGTTATTGCTCAGCAGCGACAGCGCACTGCCGGCCCCGCAGTTGACGTCAGCATTGGTCGAGGTGCTACTGACCGTGGTGTTAGCCACAAAGGTGGTCACACTGCCAAAGCTGGCGCTGGAGGCGGGCAGGGCACAGGCGGCGTAACTCAGCGAGGGTAACAGCAGCAGGCAAAGCAGCAACATTAGCGTTTTCATGGGGTGATTCCGGCAGTGGCGTTATCGGGATTAGGCACGGATGCGCCTCTGGGGAGCGGCGGCAACGGGCAGGTAAGCGGGCCATACGTTTTGAGTGCCTGCGGCTGACCGCCAGGCAACGTCAGGATCGTTTCGCAGGCGCGACCATCAGGGGCGATCACGCGGATGGGATTGGTGGCACCCAGTTCTTCCATCCAGACAATACCGTCCCAACCCACATAGCCCGTAGCCCGTCCCGGCCGAATCACCTGGCTGGACACGGGCAGCGGCTTATCCTGAGCGTCATGCAGTATCACGCTGGCGGCGCGCAACCGCTCGACCGGGAAGTTCAGCAAAAACCCACTTTGCCGTTTAACGGCAAAGCGCTGCTCGACGTTGGGCACCGTCATATCGGCGGGCAGATCGAGCGTATCGATGTCGTATTTAGCGGGATAGTAGCTGCTGATCGACGGCACCAGCAGGTAGCCCTGACGGTCAGTGCGTCCCATCGACTGATTTTCATAGCGCACATTCACGTCAGGGTAATGGGTTTTCACCACCACAAACGCATCGTTAATGGTGTTAGCGGCAAACACCTGGCTGTCCATTAACACCACCGAGCCGGACACATCGGCCCACTGGGTGAGGTTGTCGTCATCGCCGTAGAAGCCGGCAGAGGTATCGATCTTGTTATTGCGGTAACGCAGACTGCCCTGGCGATAGTCGCCACTGTTGCCGCCCTGGTTCGCCCAGGAGGCATCCCAGGCGAATCCGCCATCGCTGGGCATGGCGCGGGATAAATACGCCCGCTGGCTTTGTTGACCCTGTTGATCGCGTTCGACGCTCAGGGAAGCATTACTGTTTTCACCAAACGGAATCACCAGCGAGACTGCGCCGCTCCATTCTCCCTGCTCTCTGTCGCGGCTGGCGGAGACATACAGGCTGGCATTGCCCCACAAATTTTTACTCCAGGAGAGGTTCCACAGGCGGGTACGCTGGTTATCGCCGCTGGCAATGTCGATCCAGGCCGCGCCCAGACTGCCATAGCGATTGAGCGACACGCTGGCGGTGTACTGCGCTGTGCGCCGTGCCAGGCTGTAGCGGTTATCTGCATAGAGGGCATTGCTCTGGCTACTCACCAACGCCAGGTTGCCAAAGCCCGCGCTGCGCACCGTATGCTGAGTGCCCAGGCTGAAACGGCTGGTGTTGTATTGATAACCCCAGCTGTACTGATTGCCCGACTCGCTGTCCAGGTGGCTCTGTGCGGCGGCTCCGTTGATCACGCCCCAACTGCCGACTTTAAACAGGGCACCTGCGCCGCCCATGGCCAAATCGCGGCTCCCTTCACCATGGGTTTCCAGTGTGAGCCAGTCTGTCAGGCCATAGCGCCACGAGCCGCTCATCGCGGCCGCACCATAATCGGCGTTTTTGATGCCGTAATTTTGCCGAAGCGCACCGGCTGAAAAGGCGTAGTCAGACAGGCCTGGCTTGAGCAAGTTACTGGACACATAGAACGGCAGCGTCGTGACGACCTGACGACCCACCGCATCCGTTGTTGTAATCACGGCGTCACCGGCACCGTTAACGAAAGGCACGTTAGTGAGCGACCAGGGGCCAGGCTGGACATTCGCCTGAGTAGAGCGGTAGCCATTGACAAACAGATCCACCGTTGACGGCACCGCCGCCTGGCCAAAAAAGGCAGGCAAGGGATAGGTGATCAGATCCGGTCGCACGCTAAAGTCGCGTGCAATCTGGATGCCGCCAAGCCGCACGCTGCTGCTCCATGACAGCGCATCGGTAGTCAGGTCCCCAACCCGCCAGCTCAGGATGGCGTTTTCATCTTCATTGCTCCACCAGGTGTCGTAGCGAATGTAGCCGTCATTCTGGTAGCGATTCTGTCCTTCCAGCTGCTGCTGTAAAACGCCATTGCTGGAGAAGTGCCCGGCGGGACCAAACACGCGCAGCTCATTAAAGGCGGCCAGACGCGTGCCTGCCACATCGGTGCGCGTGGCATAGAGATCGTAATTGAACAGCGCCCCGGTACTCACACGTCCGGGGAAGCGCGACCCGTTCCTTTCCTCACCAATGGTCTGTTCAGGCAGCCAGCCGGGCGGCACGGTCAGCAACAAGCGCTGACGGCGATCGTCGTACTCCACGTTGACCCCGGCGAGCTGATTCACATCGACCTGCTGTTGCCCCTGAATCTTCTCCGCCGGGATTCCCGCGCGTTGTAAGTCGCCTGCCCGCACCAGGAAGTGGCCGTTTTGTTGCTCCACGGGCACAATATCGCCACGTGACAGCTGATTCACCACCAACTCCAGCATATAGCGTTGGCCCGTGGCCCCGTTGTCAACGGGCGGCGGCGGGGGAAGCGACGTAAACGTTTCTGCCCACACAAACGTGGGCACCAGACAACACAGACTCGCAATGGCGAGCGCAACGGGATGCGGGGAATACGGCTTCATTGCGATTTACTGCGCCGCGGCGCTGCGCCACTGTCCAGTGTTGGTCTCTGCGCGCAGTTCACCGCTGACGGCTGATCTGAGCGGAAAGCGCTGTGTGCTGTTCGCCAGCACATAACCATAGAGGCCGTTGCCGAGCCGCTGGCCACCAATGGTGACATTGCTGAGTCGGGCATGGCCGTTACCGCGATTCGTCAGTTCCAGGTAGCGCTTACCGCCCGCATTCACCTGACGCCAGCTCAGGGCGGGTTTTGCATTGTCGCGCACCAGACCGTTGCCATAGACAAAGAGCGGCACCGAATAGCGCATCTGAAAATTGAGCCCGGCCTGATTATCGCCAACGGCACGTGGCGTGGGGATTTCATCCAGCACAACGCGATAGGCCATCTCCTGTCCTGCGGCAGGCGGGATCTGTTTAATCAGACGGACCAGTTGCTTTTGCCCCGGTTCAATGCGCACTAACGGGGGACTGGCAACAATCTGCTGCTGGGTCTGATACTGCTCCTGGTTGTTCGTTTGCTGCCAGGCAAAAATGCGCACCTGCATCAGCGTGGTAGTATTGCCTCGGTTTTCCAGCCACAGTTCACTAGCCTTATCTTCCGGATCGATGGCCGGATCGATGGGCCAAATCATTACGGAATTTGCACCCTGAGCCTGAGGCAACACCAGAAAAGCGAACAGAAAAAACAGGGCACGCAGGGATGGCATGGTAAAGCTCCTTTTTCATCACCAGGTCAGCGTGACGCTGAGGGTGTCAGAATAAACCCCGGCGCTTGTCGGACCGGGTAATTGCAGCAAGCCGTAAATAGGTAACGTAATGTTGTTCGCGTTGCTGTAACTCAATGGCACGGCTGTGTTCACCGGAATCGGCGTGGTGTGTGCAGCATTGCTGTAGAGGTAATAAGGAATCGTGTTGGTATTGTTCGCCAGCTTCAGGTTACGGGCCGTGGTGTAATTGCTGCCGCCGTTGATGGTCATGCTCAGCGTCGTACCCGGCGTGCAGGCCAGGTTAATCGTGGAACTTTGTACATAGCTGGCGCTGACGCTGCTACTGGCCAGCCCCGACTGGGTGCCAAAATTGAGCGTGCCGAAGATCCCCGTATTGGTGCCGGAGATCACGCAACCTGCCACGATTGATGCTGAAACCTGGAATGTTGTGGAGCTGGTCGTAATGCTCCACCCATTCATACACACGATCAGCAGCAACCCGCCAGCGGTGAACGAAACAGGTGACCGTCTTACCGTCATCTGCATCTACGCCAATACAGGCACTTAATAGTTCACGGCAACGTTAATCGTGTCGGTATAAGTCCCGGCCGGGATCACCGGATTAAATCCGCCGCCTACCACACGTCCATAGATCGCGTAATTGGTGCCGAGGGTCGGATCGGTCGTCCCGCTGGGCGCAATATTCGTGTTGTTGGCGATGGCGGTCGTAAAGGACGCATCGCTGTAGAGGGTATAAGCGATGCCTTGAGTATTATCGGCGCCCAGCACCAGGTAGCGTGGCGCAGAAGAAACGGTACCGTAGACGGTTCCCGGTGCTGCGTTACTGCTGGTCACCTGAACGTTAAACGTTTGGCCGGTCGTACAGCGCACATAGATGCCGTTACCCGCCGCGCCGACCAGCGTAGCGTTCAACGTACCAAAGGTGGCTGCGCTGCTACCGAAGTTCAACGAACCGAAGTTGACGCCAGAGGTGGCCGATTGGCCGTTCACCAGACATCCCGTGGTTAATGTTAGCGTAGCGTTAATTGCACCCGTGGTAGTGGCAGCAAACGTCGCGGACGGCAGGGTGGTAGCAACACCGGCAGCTAACAGAAAAAGCTTGAATTTCATAACCATTCCTTACTGATTATTTAGGGTCAGTGCTTTTTCACCTGATGGTATAATGCAAAAACCTCGAAAAAATAACATTAAATCGCCAGATAACAGCAACCTGCCGTCACTCTCTCCAGCGCCCCAGAAAAAAGGGGTGCTGATTTATATTAGTTTTTTTTAATATACATCAGCGCAGGCAAAGTGGCGAAACTCATCGATAAATTTTTTATTATTTTGTTACATTGCCTGCCGCAACGGCGAATCGACAGGCGATCACGGGCTGAAGACGCAGAGCCGCAGAACTGTTTTGCCTGTCTGTGGTGTCGCTGTTATGTCTCCGTCAGTTTGGTATGAGAAAGAAGCGCATGCGGGATGTGAGGCTGAAAAGCGGCAGATGCGCTATCTTTGAATAGCTGCTGTCTGCCCGTGCGGTAAAGGTCGTCAGTGCAGGCATAACGTTGTGGTCAGGCAGCAAAACGGCGGCTCATATGCCAGCTAAAAGAATTGATTGAGCCGGACGCTTGCAGGTATCGGAAAGCGCTATTAAAAAAGCCTAATTTAGTCGTTTCCCGCGCCGATAAAAGGGTAACAAGGCGAAAATTCCTTTTCATCATCTCTTTAACAGCGGCGTGTTCGGCGCTATTCGGAAATCACTATGTTAGTGGCCTCATACAACTCATTCATTGTCGTCATTTCGGTCTTAGTGGCGATGCTGGCTTCATTCACCGCGCTGGATATGGCGGGACGGGTTGCGACCTCAACCGGTAAAGTGGCCCTGGCGTGGCTCTTTGGCGGTGGCTTTGCCATGGGGATAGGGATTTGGGCCATGCACTTCATTGGCATGCTGTCCATGGACCTGAACATGATGATGAGTTACGACGCCTCGCTGACGGCGCTGTCCGCCGGCATTGCGGTGTGCGCATCCATCTTCGCCTTGTGGCTGGTTTGCCAGGGCAACCTGCCGCTGTTCCGCTTGCTGGGCGGCGCGATTGTCCTGGGCTGCGGCATTGTCGCGATGCACTACACCGGCATGGCCGCGCTGATGCTTTCACCGGGTATTCGCTGGAACTGGGGCTGGGTCGCGGCTTCAGTCATTGTTGCCCTTGTGGCCTCGGTGGTCGCACTGTGGCTGGCTTTTAAACTGCGCGAAGGCCCACAGGGGCGAATTGCCGCCTTGCGGCTGTGTGCCTCTATCGTAATGGGGGCCGCGATTGCCGGCATGCACTATACCGGCATGATGGCGGCGGAGTTCCCGATGGGGAGCCACACGATGTCATCCGGCGTCAACAGCAACTGGCTGGCGATTGTCGTCACGGTAGTAACCCTCGCCATACTGGGGATTACGCTGCTGGTTTCCATGCTGGATGCCCGTATGCAGGCGCGCACCTCGATCCTGGCCAGCTCGCTGGCTGAAGCCAACCGTGAGCTGGCACAACTGGCGCTGCACGACAACCTGACCCGGTTGCCAAACCGTATTCTGCTCGAAGATCGCCTTGAGCAGGCCATCAATAAAGCGAATCGTGAAAGCACGCAGTTTGCGCTGATGTTTATGGACCTTGATGGCTTCAAGGCCGTAAACGATGCCTTTGGTCACCACATCGGTGACAGCCTGTTGATCAGCGTCACCAAAAGAATGAGTGACCAGATGAAAGGCTACTACACGCTGGCACGTCTGGGCGGCGACGAGTTTGTACTGCTGATTGAAATTACCGAGCCGAATGATGCGGCGGCGGTCGCCGATCAGCTGGTTAAGGCCGTTGACCGCCCGTTCCCCATTTCGCGTTACGATCTGGTGGTCTCACTGAGCATTGGCATTGTTGTCTATCCCGGTGATGGCGAGGATGAGCGCGAGCTGATGTTTAATGCCGATGCCGCGATGTACCACACCAAAAACAATGGCCGAAACGGTTACACCTTTTTCCAGCCTTCTATGAATCTGCTGGCACAGAGCCAGTTACAGTTGAACAACGACCTCTGGCATGCGCTGGACAATGATGAACTGCGCCTGTTTTATCAACCAAAATACTGCGCACCGCACGGCCCGATTCTGGGCTTCGAAGCGCTACTGCGCTGGCAGCATCCCCAGCATGGCCTGCTGTCGCCGGATCGCTTTCTGCCGATAGCGGAAAAAACCGGCATGATTGTGAATATTGGGGGATGGGTCATTAACGAAGCCTGTCGCCAGCTGCATCAGTGGCACCTGCAGGGCCATCAGACGTGGTCAGTCGCGGTCAACCTGTCGGCGCTGCAGTTTGAGCAAAGCAATCTGATCGACACCGTTAAGCTGGCACTGGCGACACACCAGATTCCGGCGAAGCTGTTGACGCTGGAGGTGACCGAAACCACCGCCATGCGTAATCCCGATGAAAGCGTGCGGATTCTGACCGAACTGACGCAGTTGGGCGTGAAAGCCTCGATTGATGATTTTGGTACCGGCTATTCCAGCCTGTTGTATCTTAAACGCCTGCCTGCAAGTGAGCTGAAAATTGACCGCGCCTTCGTCAACGAACTGGAGCATCATTCTGAAGATGCAACCATTGTGTCGGCCATTGTGGCGCTGGCGCAGTCATTGCAGTTAAAGGTCGTGGCAGAGGGCGTGGAAACGTCGGAACAGCAAGCGTTTCTGACCCAGCTTGGCTGTAATACGCTGCAGGGCTATTTGCTTGGCAAACCGCTGCCACCCGATCGGATCGATGAGCTGAAGGAGTTTGTCGGCCCGCACGCTACTGAGCCTGCCGCACTGGAAGTGTAAGGCCCGCCAGGGATTTTTGTTAGCGCTGATCAACATGCTAAAGTGACGCCTCTGCATCAGGAGCGACAGGCCGTGGCGAAATATCAGCGATTAATGGATGACATTCAGCAGCAAATAGAAGCCGGTATCTGGCCGCCGGGTACCCGGCTCCCGTCGCTGCGCCAGCAGGTCGCGCGTCAGGGGCTGAGCCTGATGACGGTGCTGCACGCCTACGAACTGCTGGAAAGTCAGGGCTGGATCGTTTCGCGTCCGCAGTCAGGCTATTACGTCGCGCCCCGTGCCCTTGCCGCCGCGCCGCTCAGCGTTGCCATCAGCGAACGGGTCGATATTAATGACTTCGTGTTCGATGTGTTACAGGCCTCGCGCGATCCCGCTATTGTGCCGTTTGGCTCAGCTTTTCCCGATCCGGCGCTGTTCCCGCAACGTCCGCTGATGCGTTCGCTGGCAAATGTCTCGCATCAGCTCACGCCCACGGATGCGCTGCATAACCTGCCGCCGGGCAACGCGACATTGCGCCAGCTCCTGGCTCAGCGCTATGCCCGCCAGGGCATCACCTTGTCGCCCGACGAAATCGTGATAACCAGCGGCGCACTGGAAGCCCTGAACCTCAGCCTGCAATCGCTCACCGAACCGGGTGACTATGTGGTGATCGAACAGCCCAGTTTTTATGGTGCCCTGCAGGCCATTGAGCGCCTTAAGCTCAAGGCGCTGGCGATCCCGAGCGATACCCAGCACGGCATCGACCTGCAACAGCTTGAAGACGCGCTTCAGCGCTGGCCGGTTAAAGCCTGTTGGTTAATGACCACGCTGCAAAATCCCCTCGGCGTGACCTTAACGCCGGCGCGTAAAGCGCAACTGGTTGCCCTGCTGGAACGCTATCAGGTGCCATTGATTGAAGATGATGTCTACGCAGAGCTATGGGACGACAACAGCACACCGCCGTTGCCCGCTAAAGCCTGGGACAGCCAGGGGAATGTGCTGCACTGCGGTTCCTTTTCGAAATCGCTGGTGGCGGGGTTCCGTGTCGGTTGGGTCGCGGCCGGGCGGCATGCGCAGCGAATTCAGCGCCTGCAACTGATGAGCACACTCTCGACCAGCGCGCCGATGCAGTTGGCGTTAGCCGATTTCCTGGCGACCCGACGTTACGATAATCACCTGAAACGGCTGCGGCAAAGTCTGGCTAAGCGTCAGCAACTGGCGCGCCAGGCCCTGATAAAGGTGCTGCCTGCGCAGTCAACGGTCAGTGACGCGGCGGGGGGCTATTTTTTATGGGTGACGTTGCCAGACAGTATTAATACCACACAGCTGTATCAGCGTGCGCTGGCAGAAGGGATCAGTATTGCACCGGGACAGATGTTTGCCGCAGGCGAACAGTTCAGTCACTGTTTTCGGCTTAACACCGCCTGGCCGTGGGATACGCGGGCCGTGGCGGCGGTGGTCACGCTGGGCAGGTTAATGGCAGAGATGGCGCAGGATTAAACCTGAGCGGCCTGACGATGTCCCCAGGTCAGGTAATACACATCGTAAAAGTCCACTTCACCTTTCTGCTTCAGCAAACGGGTAATGCCGCTTTTCACACGCTCTGGCGCATCCGGCAGTGACAGGATGCGGGAGACCGCCTGTTCAGGGACGGGCTCCACGTAATACCATTCGCCGTTGTAGCAAACCCGCAGATCCAGAGCATCAATATCCTCAAAACGGTATTTAGGATTGATGTCCAGCAACATCAGAAAGCTCATCACCAGCACAAATGCCGTCGCAAACCAGAACGCGGGCCAGCCCAGCATATCCGTGGAAAAAATCAGCGCGACGCACAGGCCATAGCACAGGTACATCACTGCCCACAGTCCGGGATGGGTTTTTAAAAACGAGAAGCTGAAACGCGGCAAATTATCGCGGCGTCCTTCACGGTTTAGCGTATTAATTTCGTCGATTAAGATCTGTTTAATGGCGTCCATCGTTCCCCTCACTTTCAACTGATAGCGATTAGAACAGATAACAGTCAACTTGTTCAGACACAGATTACGCCCGTTTTTCTATAACAGTTGCGCCAATGCCTCCTTGCGCGCCGCAATCCGGCGTAGGGCGTGCGGAGCCAACTGACTAAAATAGTCGACAGCCGGTCCCATCAGCGCTTCGTCAGGATTAAAGGCCGGATGATGAAGCCCCGATTCACTGGCACTGCCAATGCTGACAAATGCCCCCGGCACCTGCTGCAGGTAAAAGGCAAAATCCTCACCTCCCATCAGCGGTATTTCAGCCCGTTCGGCACGATAACCGCTTTGGGCAGCCTGTTGCAGGGCAAAGTCGGCCCATTCCGGGGTATTCAGCAGCGCAGGCGGTCCCGTTATCCACGCCAGTTCAGCGCGCGCGCCAAAGCCCGACGCGATGCCCTGAATCAGCGCGGTCATGCGTTCAGGCATGTGCTCACGTATGGTCGCATTGTGCGTACGTACCGTACCTTCCAGTTCCACCTGCTCTGGCAGCACATTCCAGGTATTGCCGGCGGTAAAGCGGGTGACGCTTAATACCACCGTGTCCAGCGCGCTAAAGACGCGAGCCGGTAGCGTTTGCAGTGCCGAAACGATATGACTGGCGATCACGATGGCATCAATGCCTTCCTGCGGTCGGGCGGCATGCGCACCTTTACCCAGCACCCGAATGGTGAAGCGGTCAACATTGGCGTAAAACGCGCCGGGGCGGGTGCGCAGCGTACCCAGCGGCAAATCCGGCGCGTTATGCAGACCAAAAATAGCCTGTACGCCCGTCAGTGCACCGGCATCAATCAGCTGTCTGGCGCCGTCGAACGTTTCTTCTGCGGGTTGAAAAAGAATGCGTACCCGGCCAGGCAGGGCGGCTTCCTGCTGTTTCAGCTGATGCGCAACGCCAAGCATGACTGACGTATGAATATCATGTCCGCAGGCGTGCATGACGCCGGGCCGCTGAGATTTCCAGGGCACGTTCACCGCCTCGTCAATGGGAAGGGCGTCAATGTCGGCGCGAAAAGCAATCAGCGGCTCGCCCTGACCAATCTCCACCACCACACCTGTCGTTAACGGCAGGGGCAACAGACGAATATCCGCCTGCTGTAACCAACGGGTAAGACGTTCCGTGGTCGCAAACTCCTGATGAGAGAGCTCGGGATGCTGATGCAGTTCACGCCGCCACTGCACCAGTTTTTCCGTTAAAGAAGTCATGATTCTCCTGATAACACAGACTGAGACCCGGTCAGCAAAAGGGGCCGCGTTGTCTTTAAATATGATTGGGCTGCCAGCGATAATCCGGTAATACCGTAAGGGCACTGTCGTTCCGCGATAATGGCGTTTGAATAAAAGCTTGCTGCGCGTTGTTCTTTTCACGCGTCTCAGGCGCAGGAATATTATTCAGGCATGAACCGCTGTCAGAATACGTCTGATTAGATGCGTGGTCTGGCGGGACAGGGGGGATAGCCGACAGTCTTTTTTTTGAAAACCCACCCGGCTTCAGAACGTTTTCCCGTATCAGGCCAATGATGTTGTTCATCCTTATCTTCCTCTTGAAACGCGGTGTTTTTACAATGGTTTCATCATTAAACGTTCTGTCTGTCAGATAAAATAAGGAATAGCGCAAAGCTTAGTGAAAATACGCAAATGCCTGAGATATGTTGCCGGGTTTATTTCCACAGGTCGTCTAAACAGGGAGGCGGAAATAACGTTATTCTCTGCCTTCTTTTTATTCTTTTAAATTCTATTGCCGTTTTTTAACTTCATATTCTCATAATTGTTGTTTTACGAAATATAACGTTATCGCCACACTAGCTTTCAAAGGAAATAAGCGAGGGCAGGTGAATGGCATATCAGTTAAGTCTGTTAGATAAAGCGCCCGTGGCGGAAGGGGAATCGCCCGGCGCGGCCCTGCAACGTACGCTGCGGCTGGCGCAACAGGCCGAGAAATGGGGCTATCACCGTTTCTGGCTGGCTGAGCATCACAACATTGAACAGCTGGCGAGTCCGTCGCCCGAAGTGTTAATCGCCTGGATTGCGGCACAAACGACGCGCATCCGGCTGGGATCGGGTGGCGTGATGCTGCAGCACTACAGCCCTTACAAAGTGGCAGAAAATTTCAATGTACTGGCCTCGCTGGCCCCCGGACGTATCGATCTGGGTATTGGCAAAGCACCGGGCGGCCTGCCGCTTTCCACCCGGGCGCTGCAGCGCGGTGTGCATCAGGATGAAAAAGGCAGCTTTGCGGAACAGCTGCGCCAGTTAGCACACTGGCTGGCGCCCGGCGCGGCGCAAGAGGATAAGGACGAAACGTTACGCGCCACGCCGATACCGGCGCGCCCGGCGCAGCGTTTTTTGTTGGGTGGCAGTGAACAGAGCGCACAGCTGGCGGCAGAGCTGGGCTGGCAGTTTGTCTTTGCCGCTCACATCAATGGCGATCGCCCGTTACTTGAGCGTGCACTGAAGACCTATTCACATCTGACCCGCGGCAAGCGGGCACTGGTGGCGGTACAGGTTGTGGTGGCGGATTCTCCCGCCCATGCCGATCTGCTGGTCGCGGGGCTCAAACAGTTCCATGTCCAGGTTAAAGACGGGCCGGGCGTCAATGTTGCCAGTCTGGAACAGGCTGAACGTTATGTCCGTCAGGGTGGATTCACGGACTACCTGATTGAGCCGCGCACGCCCTCGCTGCTGAAAGGCACGGCCTCACAGGTTCACGCGCAGCTTGACGCGCTGCATCAGAACTTCAGCATTGATGAATTCGTTATCGACACGCCGGTTGCCGATGCGCGCGCCCGATACCGGTCTCTGGAATTACTGGCAACCCATCAATGGGTCGCTGCCTGAATCGCCGAGGTCATGATGAGTCTGAACGAAGCACAGCTAATTGAATGGCGACGTGAACTGCATACCTGGCCCGAACTTTCCGGTCAGGAATTTGCCACCACCGCGCGCCTTCGCCAGTGGCTCCAGGCCGCCGGGGTTCGCTTACTGGATTACCCACTGGCAACCGGCGTGGTGGCGGAAATCGGCCAGGGTGAAAATCTGATCGCACTGCGTGCCGATATTGACGCGTTGCCAATCCATGAAGCCAGCGGCGTCAGTTTTCATTCCCGTCAGCCCGGCGTCATGCATGCCTGCGGTCACGATCTCCATACTGCCGTCATGCTGGGCGCAGCCCTTGAGCTGCAGACAAGGGCGCATCAACTACCAGGACGGGTACGTATTTTATTTCAGCCCGCCGAAGAGATCGCACGCGGTGCCAGACAGTTTATTGAGGCCGGCGTGCTGGAGGGCGTTCAGGCAATTTTTGGCATGCATAACGAGCCGGGCCTGCCGAGCGGCACCTTTGCCACGCGCAGCGGTGCGTTTTATGCCAATGCAGACAAGTTCGTCATTCAGGTTACCGGCAAAGGCGCGCACGCGGCGCATCCTGAGCAGGGCGTGGATGCCATTGTGGTGGCCAGCCAGATTATTCAGGCTCTTCAGACGCTGACCAGTCGCAGCTTCAATACACTCGACAGCCTGGTGCTCAGCGTGACCCGCATTGATGGCGGCAAAACCTGGAATGTATTGCCGGGTTCTGTGGAATTTGGCGGCACTGCCCGCACCCACGACCTGCAACGCCGTGCCGAACTGGAAGACCGTGTGCGCACGCTGGTGGAGCACATCGCCCGGGCCAGCGGCGCGCAGGCCAGTCTGAGCTGGCACGCCGGACCGCCTGTGCTGAACAATGATGCGCAGTGGGCGCAGTTTACCAGCGAAGTAGCGCACGATGTCGGCTATCGGGTACAGACGGCTGACCTGCATCTGGGGGGAGAAGACTTTGCCTTCTACCTGCAGCAGGTGCCCGGTGCCTTTGTCAGCATCGGCAGCGGCAGCGACTTTGGTCTGCACCATGCCGGTTTTACACCCGATGAAGCGTCGATCGCGCCCGCTGCCCACTATTTTGCTCAACTCGCGCAGCAGGCCCTGCGCCATCTTCATGACCGATGTCGTGAACCCGCCCTGAATTAAGTTCCACTTCCTGACGACCTGTGCGGCTTGTCGCGGACAACCGCCTGGCATTGTGACGCAGAAAAAAGAGAGTAATCATGACCACAAGACAGCTTAGACTGGGTACCCTGTTGCACGGTACCTCGGGTAACATGTCCGCCTGGCGCCACCCGGCCGCTCAGGCGGATGCCAGCATCAGCTTCGACTATGCCAAAAAAATCGCGCGTAAAGCCGAGCAGGGCAAACTGGACTTTCTGTTTGTCGCCGATGGTCTGTTTATCAATGAAAAATCGATTCCTCACTTCCTGAACCGTTTTGAACCTTTAACGCTGCTCTCGGCGCTGGCCGGCGTTACGGAACATTTAGGGCTGGTGGGCACGGTCTCCACTTCCTATAGCGAACCTTTTACCGTGGCGCGCCAGTTTGCCAGCCTGGATCATCTGAGCGGTGGCCGCGCGGGCTGGAACGTCGTCACCTCGCCACTCGAAGGGTCGGCAAAAAACTTTTCCCGCCAGCAGCACCCGGAACACGCTTTGCGTTACCGCATTGCCGACGAATACCTTCAGGTAGTGAAAGGGCTGTGGGATTCATGGGAAGAGGATGCCTTCGTTCGCAACAAAGAGAGTGGCCAGTTCTTCGATCCCGCCAAACTACACACACTGCATCATCACGGCGATTTCTTTCAGGTACAGGGGCCGCTCAATATTTCACGCACGCCGCAGGGACGGCCTGTCATTTTCCAGGCCGGCGCGTCTGACGACGGTAAAAAGCTGGCGGCGCGACATGCCGATGCCATCTTTACGCACCAGCCGACGCGGGAAGAAGCCCAGGCCTTTTACCGGGATGTGAAGCAGCAGCTGGTGAAAAACGGACGGCAACCGGACGATTTGCATATCTTTCAGGGCGTCAGCGTCATTGTGGGTCGCGATGCAGAGGATGTGGAGCAGCAGTATCAAACTACCGCTGCGCTGGTCTCGATTGATGATGCGCTGAATTATCTCGGCCGCTTCTTCGATCATCATGACTTCTCCCAGTATCCACTCGATGCGCCGTTCCCCGACGTTGGCGACATTGGCCAAAACAGTTTCCGCAGCACCACCGACGAAATTAAACGCAAAGCCCGTGAACAGGGACATTCACTGCGCCAGGCGGCACTGGAAGCCGCCACGCCACGGCCGCTGTTTCATGGCACGCCAGCGCAGGTTGCCGACGGCCTGCAGGCATGGTTTGAGAGCGAGGCTGCAGACGGTTTTATCATCAATGGCGGTACGCCGGGTACGTTTGAGCGCTTTGTTGATGAAGTGGTGCCTGTTTTGCAGGCGCGTGGCCTGACAAGACGTGAGTATCCGGGGCGCACACTGCGTGACAGCTTCGCCTTGCCCAAGCCGGTCAATCAGTTCACTTTGCAATAAGGACCTTTGCTATGCAGAAAAAAATCCTGATGGCGCTGATGCTGCTGACGGCCAGCGCTACCAGCCATGCGGAAAGCACCAGCGTCGCGGTAAATGGGCAGCGCGTCAGTCTTGAAGCCAATAAAACGCCTGTCCATACCGTAAAGAATGCGCAGGCCATCGCACAGTTGCCCGCCGGTTATCACTTTGCTGTGCCCGGTTCGTTCGCGGTGGCGGTGGCGGCCCTGAACTCGCCGCCGCTCACCGTTTTCTCGGACGACAATACCACGCTGTTGGGGAGCGAAGTCGATATCGCGCGACTGGTCGCAGACAGCCTGGGGTTAAAGCTCAACGTGGTGCCCACCTCGTGGGAGGACTGGCCGCTGGGCGTGGCGTCCGGAAAATATGATGCCGCCATTACCAACATCACCGTGACGAAGGCGCGCAAAGCGAAATTTGATTTTGCTACCTACCGCAAAGATTCGCTGGGGTTCTACGTAAAAACCAGCAGCCCGATTAAATCACTCACTCAAGCCGACGATATCGCCGGGCTGCGCATCATTGTCGGTTCCGGGACCAATCAGGAGGCCATTTTACTGGCCTGGGACAAACAAAATCAGGCTAAAGGGCTTAAACCCTTTACACCCATTTATACCAAAGACGATGCGGCACAGACGCTGGCGCTGCAGGCCGGACGTGCAGATGCCTATTTTGGCCCTAACGTGATTGGCGCCTGGAAAGCCGCGCTCAACGGTAAGACTCGTCTGGTCGGCAGTGTGGATGGCGGCTGGCCCAAGGCGGCGCATATTGCCGTGACGGTGAAGAAAGGCAGCGGCTTAGCGCAACCTGTCAGTACGGCGCTGAACGGCGTCATTCAAAATGGCGCTTACCAGAAGGTACTGGATCGCTGGGGCGAAGGCGTTGAACGCATCGACCATTCCGAAATTAATCCACCCGGTCTGGGTGACTGAGGCGCACACGATGAGTCAACAGCAATTCCGTGAACTGTCACCTGATGCACCAGAGTTAGAGCCCATTCTCACCGGCTTATTTGGTGAATATGCGGCCCGCTATGGCGATTACTTCAGCCGCCACAAGGAGCAGGAAAAAACCGAATGGTATCTGCCGCCGCACGGCTTATTCATCGTGCTGGAGCGCGACAAGGAGATTATCGCGATGGGGGCGTACAAACCTTACGACGCGCAGACGGCAGAGCTGAAGCGAATCTGGACGCGTGGCGATCTCCGGCGACAGGGGTTAGCCCTGGTGGTGCTGAAAGAGCTGGAGCGACGGGCCCTGCGCGCCGGTTATCAACGGCTGTTTCTGACTACCGGTTTCCGGCAGCCCGAGGCCGTTCGCTTATATACCGGCCACGGCTATGAGCCGCAGTTCGATCTGAGTGGCGATCTGGAGCGTTACGGGCAGCCACCGCACGATGGCCGCTTACGGTTTATCAAAGTGATCGGCGTGCACAGCGTTGCGCAGGCAAGTTAAGGAGTCAGTATGAACCCTCATCAACATTTACATGTCGTGCCTGCCCGTTATCCTGCCCGCACGCTGGGCGCGGTGGTCGCGCTGTTTATCCTGGCAGGCGTGGTGCAGTCGGTCGCGTTTAATCCACGCTGGGAATGGGGCGTGTTTGCCCGCTGGTTCTTTGATCCCGTCATTCTGCATGGTCTGGGGCAAACGCTGCTGCTAACGCTGTTGGGCACGGTATTCAGCCTGCTTTTAGGCGGGCTACTGGCGCTGGCGCGGCTGTCGTCGTCCTGGCTGCTAAGCAGCCTGGCGTGGGGATACATCTGGCTGTTTCGATCGCTGCCGCTTATCGTGGTGCTGATCATTCTCTATAACTTCTCTTATCTCTACGACACGCTGTCCATAGGCGTGCCTTTTACCACGCTGTCCTGGGGCCATTTTCAGACGATTAACGTGCTGGGGCAGTTTCCGGCGGCCGTCATTGGCCTGACCCTGGTCCAGGCGGCCTACAGTGCAGAGATCATCCGGGGTGGTTTTCTGGGCGTTGATCACGGTCAGGTGGAAGCGGCTTCCGCACTCGGGCTGTCTGCCACGCGGCGCACCTTCCGCATTATTCTGCCCCAGGCCCTACGCGCCATTATTCCCACGGCCTTTAACGAAATTATCAGCCTCGCGAAGGGCACGGCAATGGTCTATGTGCTGGCGATGCCGGAACTGTTTTACACCATTCAGATGATCTACAACCGCAACCAGGAGGTGATCCCCTTACTCATGGTCGGTGCGGCCTGGTATCTGATTATCACCACCGTTCTGTCACTGATTCAGCACAGCGTCGAACGCTGGCTGGCGCGTAGCGTCAGCCGTGAACCCCAACCGTCGCGCTGGCGACAATGGCGCAGCCGCGTCACACCGCTCAATCCTGTTGAGGAGATCAGCCATGTCCGAAGCCATTGATTACCGCGTAGCGCATCGTACCGGGGCCATCAGCATTACCGGGGTCAGCAAACGTTTCGGCAAGCTCAAGGCGCTGGACGACGTCTCGCTGGAACTTGAACCCGGTTCTGTGACGGTGATTCTGGGGCCATCCGGTTCAGGAAAGTCGACCCTGCTGCGCACCATCAACCATCTGGAGCGCGTGGACGAAGGCTTTATTCAGATCGACGGTGAGTACATCGGTTATCAGCGTCGGGGAAATACACTCTATGAACTGAAGGCGCGAGCGATACTGCGCCAGCGCGTCAACGTTGGCTATGTTTTTCAGAACTTCAATTTGTTTCCTCATCTCACGGTGCTGGAAAATTTAATCGAAGCGCCGATAGCGCACCGGCAGCTCTCAAAACGTGAGGCGATCATCCGGGCTGGCGAGCTACTGGAGACGGTCGGCCTGCGCCATAAAGCGGATGCCTGGCCGCGTCATCTGTCGGGCGGTCAGCAACAACGCATTGCGATTGCCCGGGCCCTGATGCTGCAACCCCGTGTCATGTTGTTTGATGAGCCTACTTCCGCGCTGGATCCTGAACTGGTAGGCGAGGTGCTGGATGTGATTAAAAAACTGGCCCGCTCCGGCACCACCCTGGTTATCGTGACGCACGAGGTTGGCTTTGCCCGTGAAGTTGCCGACAACGTGGTGTTTATGGTGGACGGGAAAATTGTGGAGCAGGGCAGCAGTGCCCAGGTGCTAAACCATCCACGTCATGAACGCACCCGCCGCTTTCTGGCACGCGTATTATAAGGAGCCGATATGAAATACGCGTCTCTGACGCTGTTAGCGGTGTTGGTGAGCGGTGCGGTATGCGCCGAAGAAAGACGGGATGCCTCCCAGAATGAACAGCCCATTCATGCGCCCGTGAACCCGGAAGCGGTGAGAAAAATCCCGGCGAATTTTCCGTTTGTGGAGCCGGGCACCTTGACCGTCGCCACCTCGGCTATCCACTCACCGCCGCTGGCGCTGCTGGCGTCGGATAACGTGACGCGCATTGGCAGCGATCCGGACATTGCCCGCCTGCTGGCAGACAGCCTGGGACTCAAACTGAAACTGGTGCCGGCCTCCTGGGAGGACTGGCCCCTGGGCATTCGCGCAGGCCGCTATGACGTAGCCATGTTTAACATCGCAGTAACCGAAGAGCGAAAGCAGAAATTTGATTTCGCGACCTATCGTGCCGATAACCATGCCTTTTCGGTCAAAGCTGACAGTCCCCTCCGCGCGATCACCTCACCGGCGGACGTGGCAGGCAAACGTATCATCGTGGCCTCGGGGACCAATCAGGAACGCATACTGCTGAACTGGGACGCACAGAATCGGGCGAAGGGCTTGCCGCCGGTTACGCCGATCTATCTGACCGATGATGCTTCAGCCACGCTGTATCTGCTATCAGGGCGGGCCGATGTGATGTTTGGTCCA
Organism: Pantoea sp. JZ2; assembly: GCF_035191405.1. Lineage (NCBI taxonomy): Bacteria > Pseudomonadati > Pseudomonadota > Gammaproteobacteria > Enterobacterales > Erwiniaceae > Pantoea > Pantoea sp. JZ2. The sequence goes on from NZ_CP045247.1 coordinate 831,722, forward strand.
CATTCTGTGGCGGCCTGGAAAGTCGCCTCACGGGGCCAGACGAAACTGGTGGGCCAGGGGCCGTTTCGCGCCTGGGTTGCCGTCACCACAAAAAAGGGTAATGGCCTGGCGGCGGCGCTGCAAACTGCACTCGATGGCACGATTGCAGGCGGACAATATCAGCAGGTTTTGCAACGCTGGGGTGAGCAGGATGAGGCGATCACCCATTCCACGATTAACCCACCCGGTATTGTGTACTGATTCAGGGCCTGCAGGCGGATTTTCCCCCACAGGCCCTGACAGTCCAGCGCCAGCACGGGCGAATAATCCCGTCTCATCTGACAGAAGAAGGCTGCGCGGTCAGCCTGTTTTCGCTCATCCCTTCCTGATATAAACAGGCTGCATGGCCGGTTGCTCTGGCAGGTTTTCCCGGCCAGCTCAGCGACGGGCGCATTGTGTTGCGCGTTTTACAGATTAATCCTACCACGATACAAAGCCTTACCGACTTAAGGTGGAATTGTTAACAATTAATTTGGCTTTGGTTAGCGAGTTTGGATGATTGTGTAAATTGTGATGCATGGCGCACATTACATCACCTGCGACCTTTGTCACACTATAGAAAAAAGGAGACATTGTATGACTGCCCAAACTTCCAGTCTGATGTTGCTGATGTCTTTCGCCGCAGGGACATTTTCAGCCGGTGCATCGAATAACCCGCAACATTTGATGTTCGCCAGCCCGTCTGCTGGCGTGCCCAATAATCCGTTGCCGCTCATCATCTGGCCGCGCGTTGTGCCTGAAGAGGAAGAGGACATCGCGCGCTGGTTTGAGACGACGTTTGAAAAAAATGGCTGGCCTTCGGACTGGCGCGATCAGATCTTCCCCTACATGCATTATCATCCCAACACGCATGAGCTGCTGGGTGTGGCGGAAGGCTGGGCTGAAGTGCTGTTTGGTGGGGACAGCGGCCGTATGATTACCCTGCGGGCGGGCGATGCCGTCCTGATTCCTGCGGGCGTTGGGCACCGTCAGGTGTCGGCCAGCGAAGACTTCGTGGCCGTGGGCGCGTATCCCGAGGGCCTGAAGCCCGAGATTCTGCGCGACGAAATCGGCCTGCTCAAACTGTCGCAGGAAAAAGTGAAAAAAGTGCCCCTGCCAACACGCGATCCCTTCACAGGCAAAGCCGGGGCGATGACGGAGATCTGGAATCCCGTTGCCACCATCATGCACCAGCAGTAAGGCAGGGACCCGCTGCCCCGCCGCTGCACGGTTGCGCTGCCGTTTTTTACGCCGCGCAACCGCCCCTTGTTTCTCCCGGCAAGGGCAAGTGACTGCCACGTCATAGCCGACTTTTCCCCCTTTACGCCGCGTTTCGCTCTGGCGAAATTGTCTTTATTAACATGCTGTTTTTAGTAAATAAAATTCGTATTTACATGCGTTCTCAGCAGACTGTGCTGACAATTTTGCCCTTCGATTTGTCCCGATTCATAAAAGTGCAAACATCGCGACTTACTTTCGCTGTATCTCTGGGACAGGCACGAAAGGTTAACTATGTTTTCAGTCGATCAGGTTATTGAGAGTTTCTGGCCTAACCAGCGTCCTGCCAACTGGCAGAAACGGATGCTGAAGTGGGTGTTGCGTGAAGATGAATTCCAGCGCTTTGCCGCGCGCTATCCGCACCTGAAAGGGCTGGATATGGTGGAGCAGGTACTGGAACACCTTGATGTACGCTGCGAACTCAGCGAGCGCGATCTGGAACAAATTCCGCCGCGCGGCCCGGTCGTGGTGGTGGCGAACCATCCGCTGGGCACGATTGATGGCATGGCACTCCTGCATGCGATCTCTCAGGTGCGCCGTGATGTCAAAATCGTGGCAAACCGGTTGATTATGTTACTGGAGCCGCTCAACAGTCTGATGTTGCCTGTCGACAACATCGGTAACCGTACCAGCCGCCAGCAGCTGCAACACATGCAGCAGCACCTCAATAATCAGGGCGTACTGATTATTTTCCCTGCCGGGGAAGTTTCCCGTCTCACCAGCGCGGGCGTTCGCGACCGTGAATGGCATCACAGCTTCCTGCGCCTTGCCGCGAAAGCCCGCGCACCGCTGGTACCGGTGCACGTTGAAGGGCGTAACAGCTCCCTGTTTTACACCACCGCCAAAGTCGCCCCACCGGTGGCGATGCTGATGCTGGTGCGTGAAATGTTTAAACAGCGCGGCATGCGCATCAAACTGCGCATTGGGGCACAGATTCCGTTCGCGCACTGGCACGACGGTCATACGCCAGGCAAAGAGCTGGCAAAACGTGTGCGTAAACATGTCTATCGCCTGGGGCAGGGGAAAAAGGGGCTGTTCCAGACCGAATCCGCTATCGCCCTGGCGGAAGACCGCGCTGAACTGAAGAAAGCGCTACTGCAAAGCGAGCTGCTGGGAACGACCACCGACGGTAAGCAGATCTATCTGTGGAGACGCAACGGCGCAACCTGGGTGCCAATCCTGCGCGAGCTGGGCCGGTTGCGTGAAATTGCGTTTCGCGCCGTGGGCGAGGGCAGCGGACGTCGTCGTGACCTGGACAGCTACGATGATGACTATTATCACCTGATTCTGTGGGATGACGCCGAACTGGAAATCGTCGGTGCCTACCGGTTTATTCCGGGTGGCGAACAGCTGGAACGGCGCGGAATGGAAGGTCTCTACAGCCACAGCCTGTTCCATTACGATGAACGGATGATCCCGATCCTGCGCCAGGGCATCGAGCTGGGCCGTAGCTTTATTCAGCCAGCCTATTGGGGCAAACGTGGACTGGATTACCTCTGGCTCGGCATTGGTGCCTATGTCGCCAAATATCCCGAAGTACGCTATCTGTTCGGGCCGGTCTCGATTTCAGGCACCATGCCGCTGGCGGCGCGTGATTTGCTGGTGGCGTTCTACCGCATCTACTTCCCGACAGATTTTCCGCTGGCCACCTCACGCTGCCCGTATCCGGCCTCGCTGCCTGACGTGTTGGCACAGTTCAGCGGTAATGATTACAAAGAGGATCTGCAGCGGCTGAAACAACTGCTCAGTAACCTTGGCGCCGCGATTCCGACCCTGTACAAACAGTACTGTGAAGTGTACGAGCCGGGCGGCGTGCAGTTTATTGATTTCGGTAGCGATCCCGATTTTAACAACTGTATCGATGGACTGGTGCTGGCGGATCTCACCAAAATCAAGCCGTCGCGCTACGAACGTTACGTGGCGGTGCATCTGCCGAAGTAGCGGGATGTCACGGTGCTGTCATCAACGTGTCGTAACGTTTAACGCAGGACGTTTATGGCAAAGGCACAGTAGATATGGCCGCACTCTCTCTCACCGGGCTGCATAAGGCCTTCGCGGCGCAGCCGGTTATCCATGACGTAACGCTTAAGATCCAGCAGGGCGAATTTGTCGCCGTGCTGGGTCCGTCCGGCTGCGGCAAGACAACCTTGCTACGCCTGATCGCCGGATTCGAAACCCTGGATCGCGGCGAGATTCGGGTGGACGACACCGTGTTTGCTGCTTCGGATTTTCACCTGCCTCCGGAACGTCGCGATCTTGGCGTGGTGTTTCAAAACTACGCGCTGTGGCCGCACATGACGGTGGCCGAAAACGTGGGCTACAGCCTGAAAGTCACCGGCGTAAACCGAACTGAACGGGCGGATCGCATCCGGCAGGCCTTGACGCTGGTCGATCTGCTGGCGTTTGCCGATCGGCACCCGGCCGATCTCTCCGGGGGCCAGCGTCAGCGCGTGGCGCTGGCGCGTTGTCTGGTGGCCAGGCCACGGCTGGTGCTGCTTGATGAACCCCTGGCTAACCTTGACGTACATCTGCGCGCGGCGATGGAAGACGAATTTCGCCGTTTTCATCGTCACAGCGGCGCGACGCTGATTTACATCACCCACGATCAGCGTGAGGCCATGGCACTGGCCGATCGTATTGTGGTGATGGAGGGTGGTCAGGTGATGCAGTTTGCCTCGCCACAAACCTTGTGGCGCGAACCGGCCAACGAGATGGTCGCCACCTTTATCGATGAAGGACGTGTGCTACCGGTACAGGATATTGAACCCCTGGGGCAGGGCGTGGCATCGGTCATGCTCTGCGGTACGCGACTACGGCTGCGTTGTGCCGCGCAGCAGACAGCCTTACCTTATGGCAAAGCCAGTTTCCATCGCGCCAGTTTCCGCCTGGCCCAGGGCGAAACCGGGCATTTTGCCGCGCAGATCACACGTCTGGTCTACCGTGGCGGTCATTACGACGTCCATCTGTCCCCCTCGGCAGCGCCTGATGTGTCTTTCACCCTGGCCCTCGACGACGTTTCTGCGCTTACGGTTGACGATACCGTCGGCATTATCGTGACTGACGGCTGGATTCTCCCCGCATAAAGGACTTCAGACAGTATGAAAAAGGCTATTTTCACTTCGGTGACCTCGCTGCTGTTTACCGTATTGCTGGCAGGCTCAGCGCTGGCGCAGGCGGCAGACCAGCCCACCGGTAAACTGGTGGTGTACACCTCACAGGCACCGGAAATTGCACAGCAAACGATGGATGCGTTCAAAGCGGCCTATCCCGATATTCAGGTAGAGTGGACGCGCAACGGCACCACGCAGTTAATGAACGTGCTGCATACGGAAATGATGAGCGGCAGAGTCAAGCCTGATGTGCTGCTGGTTGCGGATGCCATTAATCTCGGCGCGCTGAAGAAAGAGCAGCAGCTCTATGCCTATCAGGACGCACCCGTTGGACACCTGAAGCCGTCCTTCTACGATCGTGACAAGACCTTTTTTGGCACCAAGATCATTGCCACGGTCATTGCCTACAACACGCAACGGGCCAAACCGGTCAACAGCTGGAACGCATTGCTCAACGCCGATAACAAAGGGCAAATCGCGATGCCGAGTCCGCTCTATTCCGGGGCGGCCTTGTACAAACTGCATACCGACATCGCCACGCCTGGCATCGGCTGGAACTTCTATAAACAGCTGGCGGCGCTGGGCATTGCGCCGCAGGGAGGCAACGGGCCAGCACTGAAAGCCGTGGCGAGCGGGATGGATAAATATGGCGTGATCACCGATGCCGATATTATCCGGGCGAAAAAGCAAGGATCGCCGATCGATCTGGTGTATCCCAAAGAGGGCGTGTCTTACGTCACCGAACCGGTTGCCATTATGAAATCCGTCCACAACCTGCCCGCTGCGAAAGCCTTTGTGAATTTTTTACTGTCAGAGCAGGGCCAGAAACTGGTGGCCGATCAGGGCAACCGGCCGGTTGACGATCGCGTAGCCGCGCCGGAAGGCTTTGTTCCGGTTGCGCAGATCAAACTGCTGACGCCGGACGTGGAAAAGGCGGTTGCGGATGATGCGCAGGTGCGGGCGCAGTTTACCGCACTGTTCGGAGGCTGAGCATGAGCGTGCTGAGTCACGACAGTCAGCCTCGCTGCTGGCATCTTACACGCGGGCGTTTTCGCGCCGAGCCGTGGGTGCTGGGCGTGCTGGTGTTGATGATTGGGCTGCTGTCGGTGGCGCCTTTTGCCCGGCTTATCTGGACGGCGGTAGCGCCGCAGGGCGTCCCCGATCTGACGCGGCTAACGCAGTTGCTGGTCAGTCGGCGGGTCCTCAGTGCAACGCTCAATACCTTGAGTATCGGGCTTTGTGCCACACTGTTGTCGCTGCTGCTGGGCACGCTCGCTGCCTGGCTGGTCGCGCTCAGCGATATGCGCGCCAAAGCAGCCTGGGTTTTTGCGTTTATTCTGCCCTTGATGATTCCGCCCCAGGTGACCGCGCTGGCCTGGCTGCAGGCGCTGGCACCGGGTAGCCTGCTGGCCTCACTGTTTCAGTTACTGGGTTTACCCTGGTTCGCGCCGGGCGATCAGCCGCTCTTTTCATGGGGCGGCATCGTACTGCTGCTGGGCCTGCACAGCGCGCCGCTGGTGTTTCTGACGGTACGGGCCGGTCTGCGGCGTTTACCCGCCGAACTGGTGGAAGCGGCGCGTATCAGTGGCGCGTCACATGGGCAGATTCTTCGCACCATCATTTTGCCGCTGGCGCGTCCGGCCCTGTTTGCCGGCGCCGCGCTGGCCTTTGTCTCGGCCGTCGGCAATTTTGGTATTCAGGCCATGCTGGGCATTCCGGCTCGCCTGCCCACGCTTATCACCCTGGTCTATCAACAGCTTAACGCGACAGGTCCGGGTGCGTTGCCGGACACGGCTGTCTATTCGTTGCTGATGGCGCTGATTAGCCTGTCGGGCATGTTGCTGAGCGGCTGGCTGGGCGGACGGCGCGATGTCCGCGTCAGTGGATCCCCGCAGGCGTGGCGACAACCGCTACAGGGCGCACGTTTGCCGACAGAAATTCTGGCCTGGCTGTGGATGGTCGCAACGCTTATCCTGCCCGTCAGTGCGTTGCTGACCAGCGCGTTGACGCGGGGTTTTGGACAGGCTCTGACGTGGCAAACCCTGACGCTGGAAAACTTTTTTCAGGCGCTGTGGGGCTATCCCGCCATCCGCCATGCTTTTGCAACCAGCCTGTGGCTGACCGGGCTGGCGACGCTGATCCTGACCGCCATGGCGCTGTTTCTGGCTTTTTTTCTGAGCTGGCAGCGTACCCGGCTGGTTCGCGGCCTGTGGTTCGCCAGCGAGCTGACCTATGCGCTGCCCGGTATTGTCACCGGCGTGGCGGCAATCCTGTTTTTTCTGCCGCCGCTTCCGCTGCTGGACGTGTCGATTTATGGCACGGTCTGGATCATTCTGGCCGCCTATCTGTCCAACTTTCTGGCGCTGGTGTTGCGGCCTGTGCTGGCTGGCTTCGCGCAAATCGAACCTGCGCTTGATGAAGCCGCCCGTCTGTGTGGCGCAGGACTGATGCGCCGTATGCGCGATATCTTACTGCCGCTGGCCGCACCCTCCGCACTGGCAGGCGGTCTGTTGGTGTTTCTTACCGCGTTAAACGAAATTCAGGTATCGGTTCTGCTGGTGACATCGGAAACGCAAACCCTCGGTCCCACGATTATCTTTCTTGATGAAGGCGGATCTGCGCCGCTGGCGGCGGCGGTGGGTTGCCTGATGATACTGGTGGTTCTGACGTTAATGCTGCTGGCGACGCGCTTAACGCGCCGTCTGCCACAGGGTACATTGCCATGGCAAGCCTGACCGTTGTAAGCGGGGTGGGCGGCAAATTGCCCGCGGCGTTCCTGCTGGAGATTCAGGGCTATCGTCTGCTGTGGGATCTGGGTGCCGGGCCGGAGCCGGGCGTCAGACCCGATCTGGCCGCCATCGGTCAGGTTGATGCGATCTGCCTGACCCATTCTCATCGCGATCATACCGGGGCGCTGGACAGCTGGCAGCAACTGGGCTCGCCACCGGTTTACGCGACGGACATCACCTGGCAGCAGTTGGGCGACGGTCCGGTGCCTGCGCGCTGCCGACATGCGCTGCCTTTACAGGGCCAGTGCGCCGTAGGGCCACTGAATCTGTTTACCGGCCGGAGCGGACATTCACCAGGATCCGTGTGGCTTCATCTGCCTGTCGCTGGCGGCATCACCTATATGGGTGACTGGAGCCGCGAGTCATTATTGTTACCGTTTGACCGCCCACCACGGGCGCGCTGGCTGATTACCGATGCGTCCTACGGCGACCGTCATCAGCGTCTGCATCAACAGGTCGACGCGCTGGTGCAGGCGGCCCGACACGGGGCGGTGGTCACGGCACCGTTACATGGCAGAGGGCCAGAGATGGCCCTGCGACTGCGCAGCCAGGGATTACCGGTCAGGCTGTGTCCGCAGGTGCGCGAGGAAGTCTCCCAGTTACTGGCGCAAAAAACGTTACCGGCCGCCACGGCGCTGGCGTTACTGCCGCTGCTGCGCGAGCCGACACCGGCACGCTGGCAACCTGACAGCGTAATCGTGGCTGCCGATGCGGTCGCCGACAGCGGTCTGGCGGCCACGCTGAGCCACTGCCCTGAGTTTACCCTGATTTTTAGTAGCCACGTCGCCCGCGGGACACGAGCCTTTGAGATGCTGCAAAACGGGCTGGCGCAGTGGCTGCCCTGGAACATTCATCCGCCGCTGGACGATCAACTGGCCCTGATAAAACACTGCGGAGCCGAGCAGGTGATCCCCGCCTTTGTCGCACCCGAACAGTGTCAGCAGTTGATGGCCCGTGCGGGTAGCACCCTGTGCTGGCAGCGTCACTTCACGCTGTCATCCCGCTGGGAGAGTTTTGTCTGACGCTTTAGCAAACGGCTTCAACTGTAAAGCCCGTACTGCTGGACCGGCGCATGGCCCGGATTATCCCGGATGCGGCGTACCGAATCGCGCACCACCAGTTTGCCGTTCAGCAGCAGGTTACCCGGAGGAAGATCCGGATCTAACCGGAGCGACTGAAGAATTCTCACCGCGGCTTCGCCCAGCTCATCGCGTGGCACCTGTACCGAGGTTAAGGGAATCTCCTGAACGGTCGCCAGGTTAAAACCATCCATGCTCATCACCGACACATCCTCCGGCACCCGCAGGCCCGCCTGCTGTAACGCCTGAACCGCCCCGGCGGCAATATAATCGCCGCTGGCCAGAATGGCCGTGGGCCGCTGCGCCTGAGGGCAATGGCGCAGGTAGTCGCTCAGCCGGTCGCGGGCGTCATTGCTGCTAAAGCTGTTCAGCGTTAGCAGATGCTGACGACTGTCGAAGCGCAGATTCATGGCATGCCAGGCATCACGGACGCCCTGTAGCCGCTGCTCCATCGTGTAGCGCCGCAGGCAGTGCAGCGACAGGATTTGCCGGTGGCCCTGTTCAAACAGATAGCGTGCTGAGAACTCGCCAATCAAATGATGATCGGGGGAGACCGACGGCAGGCGCATCCGGCGGTCGCGGGCATTAATCAGCACGCAGGGCTTGTGCATTTCAGCGGCCAGCTGATGGATATGTTCATCATCAATACCAATCACCAGCGCAGCTTCGGTCTGCTGCATCTTATCGATAAACAGTGCCGCATCGCTGTCGACTTCTTCCAGCGGGCAGTAGCGCACCCGGACATCGTGCGGTTTCACGGCTTCGCTGATCCCTTGGATCACCTTGTAATAGAAAATATCCGTACGGATATCGAAGGCACGCGGCGGCGCAAACACGATCAGGTCATTAAGCAGCAGCCGGCCATGGTGCAGGTTATCCAGCACACCTTGCTGTTGGGCAATACGCAGTACCTTGTCGCGCGTGGCAGGGCGAATGTTGGCTTTGCCGGCCAGAACGCGTGAAACCGTGCTCACCGACACACCGCTCAGGGCGGCAATTTCGCTCACTTTTAAGCTTTGTTTCATTCTGTGATCGCCCTCAAGTCTGCAAATGAAAAATTTTTCATAAAGTGCTGAATCGTGTCCTTTCTGGTGTGAACGGACATTTTTGTTGTGCTGCAAGCTTGCCATGAAAAGAGTTGCAAAAAATTGGCTGTACCCACGTTTTGCGCTTTTTTAAGGTCGGGGCAGAGAGAAGTTTGTTCACGGCAACGTGATAATCACTGGCTACAGGAGCGTCATCATGAGTCTCGACTCAACCTCTGCCCGCAGCGCATCGCGCCCGCTGCGGATCATAAAAAATCTGCGCTGGTGGATGCTGGGCATGTTTCTGCTTGGCGTGACGGTGAACTACATCACCCGAAACTCCCTGGGCATTCTGGCCCCTGAACTGAAAAACACCCTGAATATGAGCACCGAGCAATATTCCTGGGTCGTTGCCGCCTTCCAGCTGGCCTACACGTTGTTTCAGCCCGTGTGCGGTTGGTTAATCGATGTCATCGGTCTGAAGATGGGCTTTCTGATTTGCGCCGTCATCTGGTCGATCACCTGCCTGCTGCACGCCGGGGCGGGAAGCTGGCTGCATCTGGCGCTGCTGCGCTTTGTGATGGGTGCCTCCGAAGCGGCGGCGACGCCGGCCAACGCCAAGGCCATCGGCGAATGGTTTCCGAAAAAGGAACGTCCGGTTGCGGCAGGCTGGGCGGGCGTGGGGTTCTCTATTGGCGCGATGCTGGCACCGCCCATCATCTATGTCGCCCATATCTCCTTTGGCTGGCAGGGCGCGTTCCTGCTGACCGGCGGCCTTGGCCTTATCTGGGTCGCGCTCTGGTGGTGGGGTTATCACTCACCGGAACGCCATCCTCGTTTGTCGGATGAAGAGCGGGATTTTATTACGCAGGACAAGGAAGTCATCGGTGAAAAGTTACCGTTCTTTACCGCGCTGAAAGTCATCGGCAAAGAAAAGAAATTCTATGGCATTGCCATTCCGGCCTTTTTAGCCGAACCCGCCTGGGCCGTGCTGAGCTTCTGGGTGCCGCTCTACCTCGCCAATGAGCGCGGCATGGATCTGAAACAGATCGTGATGTTTGCCTGGCTGCCCTTCCTGGCGGCAGATATTGGCAGCGTGGCCAGTGGTTATCTGACCAAAATCTATGTGCGCTGGTTTGGCTGCACCCGGGTGAACTCGATCGTCGCCAGTTCGATCACCGGTGCGGTGCTGATGATCTCGCTGGCGTTAATGACGCTGGTTAAAGATCCCTATCTGGCCATCGCGCTGATCTCCATTGGTGGCTTCGGTCATCAGGTGATCTCCTGCATGTTGAGTGCGCTGGTGGTAGAGCGTTTTGATCGCCGCCAGATGGCGACAGTCAACGGCATGCGCGGATCCTGCGCCTGGATCGCCAGCTTTATCTTCTCGCTGATTATCGGCGTCACCGCCGACACGATTGGCTTCAATCCCCTGTTTATTGCCATGGGTTTCTTTGACCTGATTGGCGCGGTTTTCCTGGTGATGTTTATCGCCGAACGCCGCCAGAATATTGCTAAAAATTGAGGGTAACCTGATGAAAACGCTTAAGACATGGACGCTCCATCAGCAGGCAGCGCACTTCGTCGAACTGAAAACCGAGCAGCGTCACTTTTTACGTATTTACGTATTGGAAAGCGGGCTGATGCGCGTGTTATTAAAACGCGACGGGGAGCTGGCATTAAACCGGACCTGGAGCATTGCGCCTCAGGATGACGTGCCCTGGCAGGGGCGCGATCGGGAATCGCTGGAAGGCTTTTCGTTGCCCGCATTCACCTTTGAACAGGGGGCGCAGTTTGTTCGCCTGGCCACCGACCGGCTGCGCGTGACGGTGCATTCGCCGTTGTACCTTAGCTGGGAGCATTTCGATGGTACCGAGTGGCAGCCGCTGGCGGCCGATCGTCATACCGGGGCTTATCTGCTGAACATGCATGGCGATGGCGTTGAACATTACCAGCGCCGTCAGCCGCAGGATCGGGTGTATGGCCTGGGCGAAAAGAGCGGGGATCTTAACCGGGTTAATCGCCGCTATGAGATGCGTAATCTGGATGCGATGGGCTATAACGCGGCCAGCACCGATCCGCTCTATAAACATATTCCCTTCACGCTGACCCAGCGCGACGGCGTCAGTTTTGGCCTGTTCTACGATAATCTTTCCAGTAGCTGGCTCGATCTGGGCAATGAGCTGGATAATTACCATCTGCCTTATCGCCGCTATCGTGCAGAGGCGGGCGATCTGGATTACTACATGATGCTGGGGCCGACGCTGCTGGATGTGACCAAGGCGTTTGTGCGCCTGACGGGCCGAACGCTCTTTCAGCCGAAATGGAGCCTGGGCTACAGCGGATCCACCATGCACTACACCGATGCGCCGGATGCGCAACACCAGCTGCTCTCCTTCATCCAGCTGTGCCGTGAGCATGAGATCCCCTGTGATTCGTTTCAGCTGTCATCCGGTTATACCTCGATTAATAACAAGCGCTATGTCTTTAACTGGAACTACGACAAAGTGCCCAATCCCGAGGCGATGACCGCCGCGTTCCATGATGCAGGGATGAAGCTGGCAGCCAATATCAAACCCTGTCTGTTACAGGATCATCCGCGCTATGACGAGGTGGCGGCTCAGGGACTGTTTATCCGTGATTCTGAGCAGGATCAGCCAGAACGCTCCGTGTTCTGGGACGACGAAGGTTCGCATCTGGATTTCACCCATCCCAAAACGGTGGCGTGGTGGCAGGAAAACGTCACGGAGCAGTTGCTGAAAAAAGGCATCGACGCGACCTGGAACGACAACAATGAATATGAAGTCTGGGACGGCGAAGCGCGCTGTCATGGCTTCGGCCAGCCGATTGCCATTAAGCATATTCGTCCGGTCATGCCGTTGCTGATGATGCGCGCCTCGCTGGAAGCCCAACAGCGTTTTGCCCCGGAAAAACGCCCGTACCTGATTTCCCGTTCGGGTTGTGCCGGTATGCAACGCTATGTGCAGACCTGGAGCGGGGATAACCGGACCAACTGGCAGACCCTGCGCTACAACATCCGCATGGGACTGGGGATGAGCCTGTCAGGATTGTTTAACGTGGGGCACGATGTCGGCGGCTTTGCCGGGGATAAACCGGATCCGGAGCTGTTTGTGCGCTGGGTTCAGAATGGTGTTATGCATCCGCGTTTTACCATTCACTCATGGAATGACGATCACACCGTGAATGAGCCGTGGATGTATCCGGAAGCCACGCCAATGATCCGCGAGGCGATTCGCCTGCGTTACCGGCTGATGCCGTATCTGTATACGCTGGCATGGCAGGCCAGCGCGCACGATGAACCGATGCTGCGTCCGACTTTCCTGGACCATGAGAACGATGCACGGACCTATGATGAGTGCGATGACTTTATGCTGGGACGCGACCTGCTGGTCGCCAGCGTTGTGGAGCAGGGCGCGCGTACCCGATCCGTATATCTGCCCGAGAATCCACACGGCTGGTATGACTGGCATAACGGCAACTGGCTGGCGGGCGGACAAACAGTTACGCTGGATGCACCGCTGGATCGCCTGCCGCTGCTGGTGCGCGCAGGTGCCGCGCTTCCGCTTGGCCAGTGTGAAACCACCACCGATGCGCAACGTGACAACGTGCGTGAACTGCAGGTATGGCCTGCGCCGGGCAACGCCACGACCCACGGTGAGCTGTTTGACGATGACGGCGAGTCGCACGGCTGGCGCCAGGGCAATGCACTCTGGCTGAGCTGGACGTTAACCAGTAGCGCGTCGCGGCTGGATCTGACGGTCGAGAAGCGCGGGGATTATCTGCCAGCATGGCGGGAAATGACGGTTATCTTACCGCCGGGTGAGAAACGTACGTTGTGGATCAACGGTGAAATGACGTCATGCTATCGGCTGGCATAAGCCGTAACGTGTCAGACCGGTAGGGTTTGTCACAATAACCACCGGCCCACCTGCGTGGGCCGGTTTGTATTCAGGCTGAGTGCGTTTCAGTGCTCATGCGTCCCAGGTCTTTATCTACCAGGAACAGGCCATTGCCGCCTTCACCGACCATCGCCAGTTTGTCCAGTACGGTTTTAAACAGCTTTTCTTCTTCATGCTGTTCCGCAACGTACCATTGCAGGAAGTTGAAGGTCGAATAGTCCTGGGTGGTCATTGCCGCATGGGCCAGCTCGTTAATCTTACTGGTGATCAGCTTTTCATGATCCAGCGCCTGAATCAGCACTTCGTTCAGTGAATTGTAGGCAACAGGCGGGGCTGCGATGGTACCCAGCACCGGCATCGCACCGGTATCGCTCAGGTAGTTAAACAGGCGCTGCATGTGTTCCATTTCTTCACGTGAGTGCATTTTCAGGAAGGACGCTGCGCCCTCATAGCCTTTATCGCTGCACCACGCACTCATCTGTAAATAGAGATTCGCGGAGAAAAATTCCAGGTTCAGCTGGTCGTTTAAACGCCCAGTCATTTCAGCAGTCAGCATGGCCGCGTCCTTATTTCATTGTAAATAGACAGGTGATAAGTGATGAATTATGCATCAGGCTAATAAGAAATGTGAAGCGTTTTGTTAAAAAAACACCATTTTATCTGATTGATTTAAAAAGAATTATTTCAACTCTTGAATGCGAGCGATTATCATTGTGGTCTGCTTTTCTGCCTGTGTCTGAGCCAGGTTGTGCCGGACGCGCGGGCGTGAAGGCGGTTTATCCAGTCGGCCCGGATCCGTCAGTGGACCGCGTTCTGCGGCGTTCTGCTACTGTCCGGAAACCGCTTTTTCCCGTCCCGGTGATAAGGTAAGGCCATAATCGCGTCAGGAAGCATGAGCAGCATTACACTGGTGTGCCTGGCCGGGGTTTACTATGCGGAGCGGGGCCTGTGTCTTCGCACGAAAGAGGATGGCGTAAAAATGCAATCTTTGGAAAGCAACACTGAATACTATGATGCGTGTTTTACCACCTGCGATCTCAGCGAACGGGTGCTCACGCAGGCGCATTTTGAAGACTGTGAATTTACGCACGTTAACTTTACCTCGGCGCGCTTTTCAGCCTGTAAATTCATTAACTGCGTCTTTACGCACTGTAACCTCAGTCTGGTCGATCCGTCCGGCACCCGCTTCTTTGGCGTTCACTTTAACGACTGCAAGCTGACCGGCATGGACTGGACGAAAGCCTGGTGGCCTGATTTTTACCTGGACCATGAATTGCACTTTTCAACGTGTATCCTGACCAGCGGATCGTTTTTTGGTCTGCGGCTACACGGCGTGAAAATGGAAGGATGCAAACTGATCGAGGTGGATTTCAGAGAGTGCGATTTAACGGGTGCCGCGCTGACCGAGTGTGACATGACGAGCAGCCTGTTTCATCACACCGTGCTGCGCGGGGCCGATCTGACGGAATCCTGGCATTACGCCATCAACATCTTTAACAACACAGTCGAAAAAGCCCGCTTTTCGCGGCTGGAGGCGGTTTGCCTGCTGGAAAGTCTGGGCATTGAGCTGGTGGATTAACCCGCTGGCGAGGCGGCGGGATGAATACCGTAAAGACGGGAGAAAACCCGGTGTCATTTCCCCCGCGTTGACTTCACCAGTAGCCATCTGCTGCACAGTGACCCGCTGTTTGCCGGTGGCGCGACTTTCTCTTCCGTCCGCTGTAGGCCAATAGCGCAAAATATTGTATGCTATGCCGCCTTAAAGTTGACCAGGTAACCGGAATCACGCCAATGTAACTTTGCGCTCATCCCGCGACGACAGAAAGTCGCATCTGGCACCGTTTACTCGCCGGTAAAATTCTGCCGGCCACCGTGATTTATCTGCCGCGCCTGAGAGTGCGTGGCTACGTTGAGAAGAATTCACTCATGTCTAATCCCTTTTTAGAAGAGGTGGCACGCCGCCGCACCTTCGCGATTATCTCGCACCCGGATGCCGGTAAAACCACCATCACCGAAAAAGTTCTGCTGTTCGGACAGGCTATCCAGACCGCCGGTACGGTAAAAGGCCGTGGCTCTAACCAGCACGCAAAATCCGACTGGATGGAGATGGAAAAGCAGCGTGGTATTTCGATTACTACCTCCGTTATGCAGTTTCCCTATCGTGACAGCCTGGTAAACCTGCTGGATACACCGGGGCACGAAGACTTCTCCGAGGATACCTATCGTACGCTGACGGCGGTCGACTGCTGCCTGATGGTGATCGATGCGGCGAAAGGCGTCGAGGATCGTACCCGTAAGCTGATGGAAGTAACCCGTCTGCGCGATACGCCGATCCTGACCTTTATGAACAAACTTGACCGTGATATCCGCGATCCGATGGAGTTGCTGGATGAAGTGGAAAGTGAGCTAAAAATTGCCTGCGCGCCCATCACCTGGCCGATTGGCTGCGGCAAGCTGTTTAAAGGCGTTTACCATCTCTACAAGGACGAAACCTACCTGTATCAGACCGGTAAAGGTCACACGATTCAGGAAGTCCGCATCGTTAAGGGCCTGAACAACCCTGACCTCGATGCGGCTGTCGGGGAAGAGCTGGCCTCGCAACTGCGTGACGAGCTGGAGCTGGTGCAGGGCGCATCACACGAGTTTGAACTGGACGCGTTTCTCAGCGGTCAGCTGTCGCCGGTGTTCTTCGGAACCGCACTGGGTAACTTCGGCGTAGATCATATGCTGGATGGCCTGGTGGCGTGGGCGCCGCGCCCTATGCCGCGCCAGACCGATACCCGCACCGTTGAAGCCAAAGAAGAGAAATTCACGGGCTTTGTGTTTAAAATTCAGGCCAACATGGACCCGAAACACCGTGACCGCGTGGCCTTTATGCGCGTCGTGTCGGGGCGTTATGAAAAAGGCATGAAGCTGCGTCAGGTCCGTACCGGCAAAGATGTAGTGATTTCGGATGCGTTGACCTTTATGGCGGGCGACCGTTCGCATGTGGAAGAAGCCTATCCGGGCGACATTATCGGCCTGCATAACCACGGCACCATTCAGATCGGCGACACCTTTACGCAGGGTGAAAACATGAAGTTTACCGGGATTCCGAACTTCGCCCCCGAACTGTTTCGCCGTATCCGCCTGCGCGATCCGCTTAAGCAGAAACAGCTGCTGAAAGGATTAGTCCAGCTGTCGGAAGAGGGGGCAGTGCAGGTGTTCCGCCCGGTGCATAACAACGACCTGATTGTCGGTGCGGTCGGTGTGCTGCAGTTTGACGTGGTGGTGGCGCGCCTGAAGAGCGAATACAACGTCGAAGCCATCTATGAGGCGATTAACGTGTCGACGGCGCGCTGGGTTGAATGCAAAGACGCCAAAAAATTTGAAGATTTCCAGCGTAAAAACGAGGTCAACCTCGCGCTGGATGGCGGCGATAATCTGACCTATATCGCCCCAACAATGGTGAACCTGAACATCACTCAGGAGCGCTATCCTGACGTCATTTTCCGCAAAACCCGCGAGCACTAATCGCGTTTTCCGGGCCATTCTCCCTGGGAATGGCCCGGTTTCCCACGATACAGAACCCTCCTAAAACACGCTTTTTCCTCGCTTTTGACGCACGATCAACCAGTTACCCGAGCAAAGTGCCAAATCCCGACTATCCTTATTTCATCGGACGGTTAAAGAGACTTATTTCTCCATGCGTCCTGTGCCGCAGTAGCGTTGTTTGCTGCTCTTGCGCCCACAGTCTGGGGCGAATTAACAGATAGAAGGATGATATCGATGCACACAACTAAGCTTACTAAAACATTAATGGCTGCAATGGTAGGTACCGCACTGTTAAGCGGAAACGTCTTTGCAGAAGAGTCCGCGTCTCAGAAAGCGTCACAAACCGCTGACAGCGCGGGCGCGAAAATCGACAGCTCAATGAAGAAAGTCGGTGGCTTTATGGACGACAGCGCGGTGACCGCGAAAGCGAAAGCGGCGCTGGTGGATGACGACTCGATTAAGAGCACCGATATTTCGGTCAAAACCCACAACGGCGTTGTGACGCTGAGCGGTTTCGTGACTTCACAAGACCAGGCGGAAAAAGCCGTGGCCGTGGTGAAGAAAGTGGAAGGCGTGAAATCCGTTAGTGACAAGCTGCACGTAAAAGACGTGAAAAAGCAGTCCATGAAAGGTTATGCCGGTGACGCTGCCACAACCAGCGAAATTAAAGCTAAGCTATTAGCAGATGACAAGGTTCCTTCACGTAACGTGAAAGTTGAAACCACCGACGGTGTGGTACAGCTCTCAGGTGAAGTGGCGAACCAGGCGCAGTCCGATCGTGCCGAGAGCATCGCGAAAGCTATCGAAGGCGTAAAAAGTGTTAAAAACGACCTGAAGGTCAAGTCTTAACATGACTCCGTGCGGCCTCTGTCCGGGCCGCACAAATAAGAATACCCATCCTGGGATGAAACAAGCAGTTCAATATTAAAAATGGTTAAGGAGAGGCTTATGTTTCGTTGGGGCATTATTTTTCTGGTGATTGCACTGATCGCCGCTGCATTAGGTTTTGGTGGCCTGGCCGGTACCGCAGCATGGGCAGCGAAAGTCGTGTTCGTGGTGGGTATTATTCTGTTCCTCATCAGCTTGTTTACTGGCCGTAAAAAGCTATAGCGATGACCCAGACAGGTTAACGCTGGCATAGTCAGCGTTAAACGGAGACCAGTTATTTGTCGCGAAAGGTAGTGTGAAGCAAAGGATGCTTCATATTCGCAACGAAGTGTTAAAAAGCGCAACGCTAATAGCACAATTAATGGACACTCTGGCTGGTTCTCCGTGCTAGTATCGACCCACAATTAACTCCCTGCATTCTCTTCATTCGTATTTCGGGATCCCACTCTGAGGTCGGTACATTGGGTATACGTATTCCCGTGACGCTCGGGGCCATTGAACCCCTTGCACTCACACCGTTTAAAGCCAACAAAATTGCCTTAGTGTGCGAGGGCGGCGGCCAGCGCGGCATTTTCACAGCAGGCGTTCTGGATGAGTTCCAGCGGGCAAAATTCAATCCCTTTCAGTTGCTGTTAGGCTCTTCTGCTGGTGCGCAGAACCTTTCCGCTTATATCTGCGGCCAGCCGGGCTATGCACGTCGGGTGATTACCCGCTATACCACCAGTAAGCTGTTCTTTGACCCCGTGCGTTTCCTGCGCGGCGGTAATCTTATCGATCTCGACTGGTTAATTGATATCACCCGCAGCGAATTTCCACTGGCCATGACCAGCGCAGAAACCTTGTTTGCTTCGGGGCGGCAATTTTACATGTGCGCCTGTCGCAGTGATGATTATGCCCCCAGTTACTTTGCCCCCACAGCCAGTAACTGGCTGGATATTATTAAGGCTTCCAGCGCCATTCCGGGCTTTTACCGTTTGGGCGTGGATCTGGAGGGCATAAGCTATCTGGATGGCGGCGTCAGCGATGCGATTCCCGTGCGCGAAGCGGCAAAACGCGGGGCCGATACCATTGTGGTCATCCGTACCGTGCCGTCGCAGATGTTCGATGTGCCCCGTTGGGTGACCCGTATGGAACGCTGGTTCAGCGGCGGGGCGCTGCAGCCAATGATCAAGATTCTGCACCATCACGAGCAGACCTATCGCGAAACCCAGCAGTTTATTGAAAAGCCGCCGGGTGATTTACGTATCATCGAAATCTTCCCGCCGCGCGTGTTAGCCAGTAACGCACTGGGCAGTCGTATTGCCGCGTTGAATCAGGATTACCATCTGGGGCGCCGCTGTGGTCGCTACTTTATTGCCACGCTGGGGCAATGGCTGAGCGATGCCGAGCCCCACACAGGGCTGGATATTGTGGTCCCTTCTGCGCCGGTGGCAAATGAGCCGGGGGATATCGCTCCGGTCATCCCGCTGACCGGCAACGATGGCACTTATGGCGAGGGTCCGCTGACATGAGGTTCGTTGATACCCACTGTCACTTTGATTTTCCGCCGTTTGTGGACGCGGCCGACGTCAGTCTGCGCCAGGCTGCGGACGCGGGCGTAGAAAAAATTATTGTGCCGTCGGTCGAGGCAGGGCGCTTTGACCTTGTTTGTCAGTTAGCCCGGCAGCACCGCGCATTATATGCCGCACTCGGCCTGCATCCGATTGTGACGGAGCAGCACGAGGAGCAGCACCTCGCTCAGCTTGAAAGCCTGTTACAACAGCGGCCCCCAAAGCTGGTGGCCCTCGGTGAGATCGGCCTGGATCTGTATCGGGACGATCCGCAGTTTGATAAGCAAACCTGTTTCCTGGATGCGCAACTGAAGCTGGCGAAACGTTACGATCTGCCGGTGATCCTGCATTCGCGCCGCACGCACGATCAGCTGGCACTGCATCTGCGTCGGCAGGCTGTGCCACGGCGCGGCGTCGTACACGGTTTTGCCGGTAGCCTGCAGCAGGCGCAGGCGTTTATTAAGCTCGGCTATGCGATTGGCGTAGGCGGCACGATTACGTATCCCCGCGCCAGTAAAACCCGGCAGACGATTGCCCGTTTACCGCTCTCGTCGCTGCTGCTGGAAACCGATGCGCCTGATATGCCGCTGAACGGCTACCAGGGCCAGCCAAACCGACCCGAGCGCGCCGTTTTAGTCTGGCAGGTGTTGTGTGAACTGCGTGACGAGCCGCCCGCCGAAATCGCCGACGCGTTATGGCACAACAGTCATGCGCTGTTTTCGCTTGCATAATCCCCGCCGTCACATCGTGTCCTGGTGAAATGTTATAATAGTAACATCCCTGTGGCTGAATTATACTGGCTTCCTTGCGCCATACCTTGCATATAATCTAAATTTTCGCTGAGTGTTTGCAGCCGTTTCATACTTTTATGTGATTTGGTGCACACAAAATGGTCGTTATCATTGTTAATATTATCACATTCAAGGGTGGGCGAACGTTTACCCGATGTTCTGGAGATCACCATGACCGATATTAAACAGCAGGCCCTGCGCGCCCTGAAACTGATGGATTTAACCACGCTGAACGAGGATGACACCGACGAGAAAGTGATCGCGCTCTGTCATCAGGCGAAATCTCCGGTGGGTAACACCGCTGCCATCTGTATTTATCCGCGTTTCATTCCCGTTGCGCGTAAAACGCTGCGTGAGCAGGGCACGCCTGACGTGCGCATTGCCACCGTAACCAACTTCCCTCATGGCAATGACGATATTGAGATTGCGCTGGCCGAAACCCGTGCCGCCATCGCTTACGGCGCTGATGAAGTGGATGTGGTTTTCCCTTATCGCGCGCTGATGGCAGGCAATGCGCAGGTCGGCTTTGATCTGGTCAAGGCCTGCAAAACCGCCTGTGCGGAAGCCGGCGTTTTACTGAAGGTTATTATCGAAACCGGCGAACTGAAGCAGGAAGCGCTGATTCGTCAGGCCTCTGAAATTGCGATTGATGCCGGGGCTGACTTTATCAAAACCTCAACCGGTAAAGTGCCGGTCAACGCCACGCCGGAAGTGGCGCAGATCATGATGAGCGTCATCCGCGACAAAGGTGTGAAAATGCAGGTTGGCTTCAAACCGGCAGGCGGCGTTCGCACCGCTGAAGATGCCGCTGTCTATCTGCAACTGGCGGATGACACGCTGGGTGCCGACTGGGCCGATGCCCGCCATTTCCGTTTTGGTGCCTCCAGCCTGCTGGCAAATCTGCTCAACACGCTTGGGCACAGCAGCGACACCAGCAAGTCGGGTTACTGATTCATCCGGGCGGCTCACGGCCGCCTCTTCTCCTCTTTCCCTGACGTAAGGGGGCGACATTGTACCTCGCACAAGAAATCATTCGAAAAAAACGTGACGGCCAGGCGCTGACTGAAGACGAAATTCGTTTCTTCATCAACGGGGTGCGCGATAACAGCGTGTCCGAAGGGCAAATTGCCGCACTGGCAATGACCATCTATTTCCACGATATGTCACTGCCGGAGCGCGTTGCGCTGACCATGGCGATGCGGGATTCCGGCACCGTCCTGAACTGGGCTTCACTGAATCTGAACGGGCCGGTGGTCGACAAGCACTCCACGGGCGGCGTGGGCGATGTGACCTCGCTGATGCTCGGACCCATGGTGGCGGCCTGTGGCGGCTATATCCCGATGATCTCCGGACGCGGACTGGGCCATACCGGCGGTACGCTGGATAAGCTGGAGGCGATTCCCGGTTTTGACATTTTCCCCAGCGATGACCATTTCCGCCAGACCATCAAGCAGGTTGGTGTGGCCATCATCGGGCAAACTAACTCGCTGGCACCGGCGGATAAACGTTTTTACGCGACCCGCGATATCACCGCCACCGTGGATTCCATTCCGCTGATTACCGCTTCGATCCTGGCGAAAAAACTGGCCGAAGGCCTGGATGCGCTGGTGATGGATGTCAAAGTCGGATCCGGCGCCTTTATGCCGACCTGGGAAGCCTCTGAGAGTCTGGCGCAGGCCATTGTGGGCGTGGCGAATGGCGCGGGCTGCCGTACCACGGCGCTGCTAACAGATATGAATCAGGTCCTGGCTTCTTCGGCGGGCAATGCCCTGGAAGTGCGCGAAGCCGTGCGCTTCCTGACGGGTGAGCAGCGCAATCCGCGCCTGCTGGACGTGACGCTGGCCCTGTGCAGCGAAATGCTGATTTCCGGCAAACTGGCGGCTAACGAAACCGACGCCCGTGAACAACTTCTCGCCGTGCTGGATAACGGCAAAGCCGCAGAGGTATTTGCCCGCATGGTGGCAGCACAACGTGGCCCAACCGATTTCGTTGAGCGCTACGACAGCTACCTCACAGCCCCTGTGATGAGCAAAGCGGTTTATGCCGATGGCGCAGGTTACGTCACGCAGATGGATACCCGCGCGTTAGGCATGGCGGTGGTTGCGATGGGCGGTGGACGTCAGCGCGCCAGCGACGCCATTGATTACAGCGTGGGCTTAAGCGACATGATCACGCTGGGCGAGCGGGTGGACGCTTCACGCCCGCTGGCGGTTATTCATGCCAGCAGCGAAGCGCACTGGCAGCAGGCCGCCGCCGCTGTCAAAGCGGCCATCACTCTGGGGGACAGCGCCCCGGCGACCACACCGGTGGTTTATCGCCGTGTGACTGAAGCGGGATAACGCGGATAACAGACTGTATACCGGAGACGATTCGGGTATACTGATCTGATCGCTTTTTTTTGACTTGTCGCGCGCGTTAGCGCAGGAGACTGGCATGAAACGTGCTTTTATTATGGTGCTGGATTCCTTTGGAATCGGCGCCAGCAAAGATGCCGACAAATTCGGCGATGCAGGTTCCGATACGTTAGGTCATATCGCAGAAGCCTGTTTTAACGGTAAAGCGGACCAGGGCCGTAAAGGACCGCTGCACTTACCGAATATGACCGCGTTAGGTCTGGGCAAAGCGGCCGAGCTTTCTACTGGGCGTTTCCCGCCGGGACTGGACCCTGACGCTGAGATAAAAGGCGCTTACGCTTACGCCAGCGAACGCTCATCCGGTAAAGATACGCCGTCAGGCCACTGGGAAATCGCCGGTGTGCCTGTTCTGTTCGACTGGGGCTACTTCAGCAATAAAGAGAACAGCTTTCCGCAGGAGCTGCTGGATAAACTGGTTGAGCAGGCCGAGTTGCCGGGTTATCTCGGTAACTGTCACTCATCCGGTACGGTCATTCTCGACCAGTTGGGTGAAGAACACATGGCTTCGGGCAAGCCGATTTTTTACACCTCGGCGGATTCCGTGTTTCAGATTGCCTGCCATGAAGAAACCTTCGGCTTAGATCGCCTGTATGCACTGTGTGAAATTGCGCGCGAGGAGCTGACGGAAGGCGGTTATAACATTGGCCGCGTGATTGCCCGCCCGTTCGTGGGTGACAAAGCCGGCAGCTTTGAGCGCACCGGTAACCGTCACGATCTGGCCGTGGAGCCGCCATCGCCTACCATGCTGAAGAAGCTGGTGGATGAGAAGGGCGGTCATGTGATTTCGGTAGGTAAAATTGCCGACATCTATGCGGAGCAGGGCATCACCAAAAAAGTCAAAGCCACCGGACTGGATGCGCTGTTTGATGCCACCATCCAGGAAATGAAAACCGCGCCGGATCAGGCGATTGTGTTTACCAACTTCGTAGACTTCGACTCTACCTGGGGCCATCGTCGCGATGTGGCAGGTTATGCAGGCGGGCTGGAGCTGTTCGATCGCCGCTTGCCAGAGTTGATGGAGCTGGTCAAAGAGGATGATATTTTGATCCTCACCGCCGACCACGGTTGCGATCCGACCTGGCAAGGCACGGAACATACGCGCGAGCATATTCCGATCTTAATTTACGGCCCGAAAGTCGAGCCGGGATCGCTGGGTTACCGCGATACCTTCGCGGATATCGGCCAGACGATTGCACACTATTTTGACCTGTCCCCCATGGACTACGGCAAGAACATGCTGTAAAAACAGCGAAATTTTTAAAAAGGATAGAGAATCATGGCAACTCCTCACATTAACGCAGAAATGGGTGATTTCGCTGACGTCGTACTGATGCCGGGCGATCCGCTGCGTGCGAAACACATCGCAGAAACCTTTCTGGACGATGCCGTTGAGGTCAACAACGTGCGCGGCATGCTGGGTTACACCGGCACCTATAAAGGCCGCAAAATCTCTGTTATGGGCCACGGCATGGGCATTCCGTCCTGCTCCATCTATGCGAAAGAACTGATCACCGAGTTCGGTGTGAAGAAAATCATCCGCGTGGGCTCCTGCGGTGCGGTGCGTCCCGATGTGAAACTGCGTGACATCGTGATCGGCATGGGGGCATCCACCGATTCCAAAGTGAACCGTACGCGCTTCAAAGACCATGACTTTGCCGCTATCGCGGACTTCGACATGGTGCGCAACGCGGTGGATGCGGCCAAAAACCTGGGCGTCGAGGCGCGCGTCGGTAACATCTTCTCGGCCGATCTGTTCTATACGCCCGATCCGCAGATGTTCGACGTGATGGAGAAGTACGGCATTCTGGGTGTGGAAATGGAAGCCGCAGGCATCTACGGCGTAGCCGCTGAATTTGGCGCGAAAGCGCTGACCATCTGTACCGTGTCTGACCATATCCGTACCCACGAGCAGACCACGGCCGCAGAACGCCAGACCACCTTTAATGACATGATTAAAATCGCGCTGGAGTCGGTGCTGCTGGGTGATTAATCCCCACGGTGGCTGATCGGCCCCTTTATCCGGCTGCGCATCTGCGGCCGGATGATCCTCTCCCGTTTTCCATTTCGCAACATTCTCACTAAATGACACACTTTTCATCAGGCTTGTGCATCTTCGCGCTGGCACGACGGGCTGATGTCACTATCATGAAGCCGAACAATTAATAACAACACGCCATACAGAAAATACCTGCCTGATGAATTTCCGTGATTTCGACGCTGAAGAGAAGTTGTTTGTCCGCCGTGCCGCTATGGCGTTTGTACTGGTTTGCCTGTGCTTTAGCATCCTGGGTTTTAACCTGTATCGCCTGCAGGTCCGCGACCACAGCTATTATCAGACGCGCTCGAACGAGAATGACATCAAAATGATCCCCATTGCGCCCACGCGCGGACTGATCTTTGACCGCAACGGGATCCCGCTGGTGCGCAACGTGACCTGGTATGACATCACGGTTACCCCGTACAAAGTGGAGGACATGAAGGCGCTGTTGCAAGAACTGACGCCACTGGTTGATCTGACCCCGGAAGATATCGAGCGCTTTCAGCACGATCTGCATCAGACCAGCCGCTATAAGCCCGTCATTCTCAAAGAGGAACTCACAGACGAAGAGGTGGCGCGTTTTTCGGTTAACCAGTTCCGTTTTACCGGCGTCAGCATCGATACCTATCAGGACCGGGAATATCCCTATGGGGCCGATCTCGCGCATGTGATCGGCTATGTTTCCAAAATCAACGATAATGACTACAAGCGGCTGAACGCAGAGGGCATCGCTGAAAACTATGCTGCCGACCATAACATCGGTAAGCAGGGGATTGAGGGCTATTACGAATCCCTGCTGCACGGCAAACCCGGCTATCAGGAAGTGGAAGTGGATAACCACGGGCGCATTGTCCGGGTGCTGAAAGAAGTGCCGCCGGTGGCGGGAAAGAACATTACGCTGACGCTGGATCTGCATCTGCAACAGTACGCGGAAAGCCTGCTGGTCGGGCAGCGCGCCGCGTTGCTGGTCGAAGATCCCCATGACGGCTCGGTGCTGGCGATGGTTTCCAGCCCCAGCTACGATCCCAATCCGTTCGTAAAGGGCATCAGCTATCAGGCGTACAAAAAGCTGCTGCAGGATAAAAATTTACCGCTGATCAACCGTGTCACGCAGGGCCTGTATCCGCCGGCCTCAACGGTAAAACCCTATATGGCGATGTCGGCGCTGCTCACGCACGTCATTACGCCACAGACCACCTTTTTTGGCGGGCCCACCTGGACATTACCCGGTACTGACCGCCGCTATCGCGACTGGAAAAAAAGCGGTCACGGTACGCTGGATGTCACTAAAGCGATCGAAGAGTCGGCGGATACCTTCTTCTATCAGGTGGCGTTTATGATGGGCATCGATCGTATTCACACCATGCTCAGTAAATTTGGCTACGGTCAGTCCACCGGCATCGATCTGAATGAAGAGTACAACGGACTGCTGCCCAGCCGTGACTGGAAGATGAAAGTGCATAAGAAACCCTGGTATCAGGGCGATACGGTGTCAGTCGGCATTGGTCAGGGCTACTGGATTGCCACGCCGATTCAGATGGTAAAGGCGCTGGTGGCGCTGATTAACAATGGCAGAGTCATTGCCCCGCACCTGCTGGAGAAATCGCAGCTTGGCAACCACGTGCAGCTTTACCAGCCGAAACTGCCGCAGGCGCAGATTGGCGATCCGCATTCCCCTTACTGGTCGCTGGTGCGTCACGCGATGTTTGGCATGGCTAACGCGCCGAACGGCACAGGCTACAAGTATTTCCACACCGCGCCTTATGGCATTGCGGCCAAGAGTGGAACGTCGCAGGTATTCAGCCTGAAACAAAATCAGACCTACAATGCCAAAATGATCCCGGTGCGGCTGCGCGATCATACGTTTTATACCGCCTTCGCCCCCTTTAACGATCCTAAGGTGGCTGTGGCGTTGATCCTGGAAAATGGGGGCAGCGAAGGCGTGCTGGCCGCGCCGGTAATGCGGCAGCTTCTCGATCATATTTTCCTGCCGCCCACCACGCCGCCGCCCGTTGAGGTTGCCCAGCGTCCGGCCCGCTAGCGGAAAAATACCCGGTTACGTCCGTGCTTTTTAGCATCATAGAGTGCGGCGTCGGCATGCGTATAAAGCGCTTCGAAGTGGTAGCCCGCCGCGCCCCAACTCACGCCCAGGCTGGCGGTGACCAGCCGCTCGGGCAACGCATCCAGGGGAGACGCGTTCAGTGAGGCGAGAATCGCCCCGGCGACAATCACCGCTTCCCCAAGGAACGTATCCGGCAGCATAATCGTGAACTCTTCCCCCCCAATGCGCCCGATGCTGGCAATGTCCGGTGTGTTGCGCTGGATACGTTGCACCAGCTCGCAGATCACTTTGTCCCCGGTGGGATGGCCATATTCGTCGTTAATCCGTTTAAAAAAATCGATATCAAGAATGATCAGAGCGGCGGGGGTTCGCGTCAGTGTGTCGCTGATGCGCTGAATAATGGCGCTGCGGTTCCAGACATTCGTCAGCGGATCGTGAGTGGCTTTGTACTCCAGCTCTCTCGTCAGCTCAATAAGCTGCTCATTCACCCGGTTTAACTCACGCTCGGCCCGATCGCTGCGCGAGATCAGCCGGTAGGTTTCGCGCATCAGCCGCTGATAGTGGTTATTAAGATCGGACAGCGCCTGGCGGTACTCTTCGGCGTGCAGACAGCTCTGCGCCGCCACATGGCTGGCATGGTTCAGCGCCTGGGTTTCTTCCAGAAACAGCTCATTAAGGTGCGTCATTGGCGCTGTTCCGCATGTAATGTGACGGTCAGGGCGGTGAAATCCAGCGACAGCTCCTCGCCAAACTCTTCTGACACGTCATCTTCAGCGTCATAGAACCAGTTCAGCACAATCTCACAGCCGTTCTGCGCCAGCCTGTTGAACTGATCGAACAGCCCAAACAGCATTTTGGTGCTGGAGCTGTTGAAATAGCTCAGGTCGATATTGACTTCAGTCAGCTGGCTGGCCTGCGGTTGCCAGGATTCCAGTGCACTTTGCAGCGGGCGATAA
Organism: Pantoea sp. JZ2; assembly: GCF_035191405.1. Taxonomy (NCBI): domain Bacteria; kingdom Pseudomonadati; phylum Pseudomonadota; class Gammaproteobacteria; order Enterobacterales; family Erwiniaceae; genus Pantoea; species Pantoea sp. JZ2. Next base: position 859,174 of record NZ_CP045247.1, read on the forward strand.
AAGGCGGCCGCATTTTCCGGCCAGGATTCGCCCCGCAGGGAAAATCGCTGGGCCGCAAAATCAAATTCCACGGCGGGCGTGCATTCGGTGGCGGTGAGATGAATGGTTTGCATAGAGGATTCTTTAGTCATGGCAGATTGTCGCCTTTAGCCAAAAGGCAGAGAGCTCGCTGGCTTCCAGTGGCTGGAAGCAGTATTCCAGCGGTTCACTGACGTCGCGGGCAAGGGTAAGTAAGCCGATATTGGCGCCTTTGCTCCAGACAGGACTCTCTGCGCGTAACCGACTGCGGTAGGCTTGTTTAATTTCGTCTGCGTTCATGACCCGTAACGAGTCCAGATCGCCACGCAGTTGAACGCTGGCATCGCTGCCTACCAGATTGGCACTTTCCAGATAGTAGCGCCCACCATCATAGCGCAGGCTCAGCGATCCAAAACGATAGAGCTGATCGTTGTGGCTCAGCGCCCGGCTGTCCTGCGAGTAGCGCAGGATGTTTTGCGCGATCTCGACAAAGCTGGAGAACAGCCGTCGTCGCACTTTCTGTGACTGCTCGTGGTTCTCCAGAAACAGTTTGACCACTTCACCCATTGCCGTGATGTTTTGCGGCGAAAAAAAGCCGGTGTACTGGAGCGCGATAAGACCAGATTGCGATTCGGTGTTGAACGGCAGACCACGGAGTGATTCGTTTTTCATTTTCTTCCCGGTGCAATCAATAGCGAAAGCCAAACCAGGTGACGTCGTCGCGTCGCGCCTGGTTACCTTGCCAGCTTAAATAGTCTTGCTGAAACGCCAGCGATAACTCCGCCATAGGCAAATGCTGATAGCGCATCAGCAGTGACTGAATACGCTTATTGCCAAACATAATATTGCGCTCGCCACCCGGCTGATCGGTGACGCCGTCCGTCAGCACAAACAGCATATCGCCGCGATTAAATGCCAGGCTCTGTTCTGGCCAGTCATAATCCTCCGGCGTATCGGTATACCCCACGCCGACGCGATCCTGGCTGAGCGCGATGATTTCGTTACTGATGTTGCTGAGCATAAATGCCTGGGTTCGGGCGCTGGCCCAACGCAGCTGATGCAGTTCGGTATCGACAGACAGCACGATGGCATCGCAGCCATCGTTAGAGAGTGACGTTTGCTGAGACGCATTTAACTGTCCCAGGGTTTGTTTAATATGGTGGTTAAGCGCATGCAGAATGCGGGCAGGCGCCTGCAGATCGGCCTCGCGTAGCGCATTTTCCAGCGCAGACTGCAAAATTACCGTCATAAAGGCACCAGGAATGCCGTGGCCCGTACAGTCGGCAATGACCGCCAGCCAGCCGTTATTATGACGGTGAAAGGCGTAATAATCGCCCCCCACGCCGTCCCTGGGCTGCCAGTACAGACACCAGTCGTCGAGCAGAGTCGCGATTAGCTGGTTGGATCGGTCCAGCATCGCGTCCTGAATCACCCGCGCGTAATCAATGCTTTGTAAAATCTGCTGATGCTGGCGCGCCTGTAAGTCGGAGACGCGGCGGATCAGATCGATCCCTAAACCAATGCCAATATAGTGTCCGTTCTCCGTCAGGATAAAGCCATCAGCGACGGACTTATCGCCATTGGCCACCACCTGCTGCGCCACGCTTTCCAGCGTGTTTTCTACATCGATTACCAGCGGGAACTTATCCATAAAGGCAATGCAGCTTTTACGGTCATACAGTTCGGGAAAGAAGGGCCGCGCCATCTGCGACAAAAAGATGTGGCGGTTAATCATGCCAAACGGTTTGCCGTTTTCTACCACGGGCAAACCGATGAGATCTTTATGCTCGGCAAACAGCGCCATCACCGCACGGTTATCCGTCTCCGGACTGACAAAAGGGACCTCAATGCATAACACCCGCGCGTCGTAACGACTTGAGGCGGAAACCACAGTATTCACAGAGGCGGGTAACTGCATGATGCGGCTCTTGATTGTCCAGGAATAATCTTAAGAGTAATGAGCGCAGATGACGGATTTATGGCAAAAAAACAGTTAGTAAAAAGAGCGCCGATAAATCGTGGATAAAGCAAAATAGCAGCGAAAAACCGCCAGCCAGGCGGCGTTAGACAGCGTGAAAATCCGGCACCCGAGTTATGCGCCACCGGGACCGGCGGTCAATGTTGCTGCGGTTGATGGAAAAGGCGGCAGTTGATTTCATTTTTGTGAAAAGCGTTTGACGCTGGGGCCTGCATAGGGTTTAATGCGCCCCGTTGCCCGAATAGCTCAGTCGGTAGAGCAGGGGATTGAAAATCCCCGTGTCCCTGGTTCGATTCCGGGTTCGGGCACCACTCTTCAGAGCCTGTTCGTTAAGAGATGAGATCCTTAACGGGCAAGACAGAGATCCCTTTTCGTCATCGTGCAGGATGAGTCGCATTCGTTCTACACTTGAAGATTATGGGATTAAGAATCCGGATGATGTTGGTAGCATCATCCGGATTTCTCACATCCCGAGTATTTCAATTACAGGTTTTTACCTTTTCACAAGGTTTGTGTCAACGATCTGTAAATGAAACCGCGCTAATTTTTCCTCCACTGATATCAATCCGTTAGAAATTTGACTTAGGAATAGTCCTAGAGCATAAATGCGCTTTCAAGATTCCTTCGGAGATGATCCATATTCGCTTCAACATACTCCAGAGTGACCGCAACACTTGAATGCCCCAGCAACATTTTCACGTCATTCAGGCTTCGTTCCGGTGTTTTCATCAGGTCTGTAGCGATGGTATGCCTGAAACGGTGCGGGCTGATATCACACTGACACTCGCGTGAAAGCCGCCTGAAAAACGCCCTCATTGGGGGATGATCCATGTTACTGCCTATGACGGTTTTCTTTTTTAAACGACTGAAACGGTTGATATTAAACAGTTGATCCTTCGGCCTTGCGCCCATTTGTTTAGCCTGACGGTACAGATCTTCAAGGCGAGGCCTCAGCTTGTCCGTGACAGGCACCCGGTGTTCTCGATGATTTTTTGAGCCTTCAGGTCTCAGCTCAATAACACCCTGTTTAAGATCCACATCGCACAGCCTTATATGCAGCAGCTGGTTTTGACGCATGCCCGTAAACTTTAGCGTTTCAATCACTGTCATCCAGAACCATGCGGGTTCAAGCGCGTTCGGCCGGGGATCATGAATACCGATTTGCTCCTGTTCAATTTTTCGTTGCATTACGAGATCAATTTTCTTCATTTGTTCCCGGGTAAGTGTTTTCTTTCGTTTACGGTCTGGCTTAACAACCACGCCATTAAACGGATTGTCCCGTGCAGTAACGAGAGAGTGCGTTATAGCGTGGTTAAACAGCGCTCTCATATGTGCAACTTTATTATTCCATGTCCGTTTACTGCAGTTTTGTTCGTTCAGAACGTGACGTCGCCATTTAAGAACATCAAGGCGACATATACTTTCAGGCAATATTTTACCTTCACTGAATTCTGTGAAAGTTTTTACAACCTTTCTGTAGCTCCATTCACTGGCTGGGCGGAGAACCTTACTGAAAAAATAGTCGTTCAGAATGTCATCGAAGGTCGTTTTTTCAGACATGGTAACCTCGTATTTTATTAACCCTGTAATTACTCTCTTTTAGGAGAGAGCCATATGCTGTCTGAAAGACAGCGTCCTTTCTTTAAAATAATGTCAGACTTAATCATGTAGCCCGACAGTTTGGTGAACTGACCGCGTTTATCCGGCGAGTCATATTTATGGTAGGGGTAAAGCCCCTTTCCATTTCGTATGTGGTGAAGGCCCAGTGATTCAAAGTTTTTCTGCAGCTTGTTTTTTTCGTATTTATTTTCTGTCTGCGAGGAAATAAACCGGAAAAACACATCGGGCGATATCATAAAAATAAAACCGGACAGCATATGCAGAAGACTGTCGGACTCATTAACGGTAATTTTTCCGGCCTCCACGCTCTCCCGCAGCCAGTCCAGAAAAACGGTGCCCTCAGAGGGTTCACTGTCCCCCGCCGGCTTACCGTCTTCCGTTTGCTCCCGCTTCGTTGACTCAGCAGTTTGTACGGCTGATAAGACGGGTGCCTCCCCTTTAGCCATCAGGTCCAGTACCGAAAGTAAATCCACTCTCTGTTTAATTTCTGAATCTTCCTTTTCATTTTCACTCTCTGAACCATACTCAGTCGCTTCGCGCCCGCCGATTGCAGACTGCAGCGCGGAGCTCAGTACCGGTAACTCAGTTTCTTCTGTTCCGGGACAGGCCTCCTCTACGGCTGCCTGTGTGGAAGTATACGCTGCCGCTTCGCTTTCAATTGGCTCTGAAATATTTGCTGAAATGATGTGACTCGACAAAAGGACAGGTGCGTTATCTGCTAATTTTGGGGCGTTATGAGCATGTTGCATTTCCGGCGTCGGGTTTACAGAAGACGTGCCAGTAATAACTGAAAGACCACCTGTTTCCAGACCCGCCCCCTCCCGCGCCTGCATGATGATGCTGTAAAGCACTCCGGCACCGGCACGCTCACCCGACATAAACTGAAGAAGACAGCGTGACGCTTCCGGCCACTGGTGAAGCCACAGCATGCCTGTTTCTGGCAGCAGCTTTGCCGCCATATACTGACCTGTCAGGGCCTGAGCCCGGGCAGTCTTTGCGGGCCGGACCCGCCACGGGCCGTCCGGCGTGTGCAGCCCCGGATACCAGATTTTTCCGGACTGTGTCGCGCCTTCCACCTGCGTCAGCCAGGGCAGATGATGAAACAGGCCTGCCCAGAATACCGCGCAGACCCAGCCCGGGGCCTGTGCCGACTGCTCTTCAGGTGTGGCACCTGGCGGCAGCATCATTCCCCTGACGAGCCTGACCGCCCGGACGGCCACGCCGAGGCTCAGGTCACCAAATCCCCCCGGTGACGAATAGGCACCGTTCCATGCGGCCGGGCAGTCCTGCACACGCTCAAGCATCGTCTGCGCAGGCATCAGCCACCAAGCCCCGGTAACGGACTGTGAAAGCGGGCTGTTATCCGCCAGCATTCTGACAAGCCTGCGGCGCTCCTCCGTCTGCATGAGCATGCTGCCCTCCAGAACCGGGCGAAACGCCACCTCCCTGACGACCGCACTCGCCATCTGCTCTGCAGGCCTGTTGTTTCCCCGCCCCGTCAGCCACTTCATCACCCGCTCCATCGACACCCGCTCTTTATCTGAAATGACGTAACGCTAAGAGACGGGGCGACATTTGCAACGTTAAACCTGGATTTAGCGCAGAGAGATATTCTGCTTGCGTTAATTTTCAGGAACGGATTCAGGATTAACGACGGACGGCTTTAACGTCCCGTGCTTTTCTTGCGCAACCTTCCTTTAATTAATCTAAACTCACTCATGCAGCAACGTCTGGTAGCGCTGTACCTTCTTCTGTGGCTGACTCTGTCCGGCAGCATCAGCCTTTTTATTTCATCCGGCCGCGATGCATTCTTTTTTATGTGGCTGCTTACGGCTCTATCTCCGTTCCTGCTCAGACCCCTTGACTGGCTGACCCGTCAGCTGCTCAGGAAGCCCTGCATGCTGAGCCGCAGAAAACGTATCACCGTTCATCTGTCACCCTGTCAGCCAACCGTCGGACTCACGCCTGAGCGCGTGAGCTGGTTCTGGTCGGGGGTGTTTGAGTCAACTGAAGCCGCGTTAGCCGGGGGGAAAACCGTTGTAGTTGCTTCACATCTGCTGACGCCTGCCCGTGCCGCCAGGCTCAGGACATACCTGAAGGTGCGGGGCTGGTCTTACCGCAGCAGGCTGACCAGCGTCCCTTTCCGGGATTCAGCCCGCGCGCTGATGCAGATGGAAATCCTCTTCCGGCAGTGGCACTGGCGTTGTCCGTCCCGGACCTGGTGGCCGGTGATGCTGCTGAAAAAAACTTCTGAACCGGAAAAATAATTTCGTGTGTTAAGTCACAAAGGCAATGTTCAGACTGATTACACGCATGTATTCGATCTGAACGATCGAAATATCGCGTTATGCAAGGCACGGTTTCGCCAGGTGTTGTATTCACACCGAATACAGAAAAGATTAACAAAATATTTTCTCATTAAGCCAACACAAGAAACTTTATGAAACGCATGGACCTGACAGAAATCCTGTCCCGGGTCGCCTTAGAACAGACCGATGAACAGAGGCAACTGCTTGAGCAGTTTGCGGAAGGGAAGAAACCTGTAAGTCCGCCAGTGACCATTCGTTTCCGGCCGGCATCAAGAGAATTTGTTAATCAGGCATCACTTAAACTCGGCATCTCCGTTTCGGAACTGGTCAATGTGATTGTCTAGGGCGTCATGACAGAAACCACAGCGCCCCACAAAGCCACGGTTAACCGTGTTTATGGGGTCAGTTTGGATATCGAAAATTATTGTAAGTTAAGGCTGTTTTTTGACCTTACGACTTTAGCTGGTCTCAACCGACGAAACTTACCTGAAGTCGGTATCCGGTTGCTTTTCCATATATAATCGCCTGTCAGATTGATGTGCTCCCAGCCTAACGGCGACAAATGCGACAGCAGTTGTTCGTTGATCTTTAGTCCCTTACGCTTCAGGGCATCGACCGCTCTTTCCATATAGACGGTATTCCACAGCGAGATAGCTGCTGTCAGCAGCGTCAGTCCACTGGCGCGATAGCTCTGATTTTCCGGTTTTCTGTCCCTGATTTCACCCAGACGGTGCAGGAATACCGCGCGCGCAAGCGCGTTACGGGCTTCCCGTTTATTCAGTCCCGCCTGGACCCGCCGACGCAGTGCCGGATCGCGAAACCAGTCGAGCATAAACAGCGTTCGTTCAATACGGCCAATTTCCCTCAGTGCTTTGGCAAGTCCGTTTTGCTTGGGGTAGCTGGCAAGCTTTTTCAGCATCAGGGATGCCGTCACGGTTCCCTGCTTTATCGAGGTTGCCAGGCGCAGCACTTCACGCCAGTGAATTTCGATCTCTTTCAGATTCAGGCTGGTTGTTGATATCAGTGACTGAAGCGCCGGGTATTGGTCTGCTTTCGCTTTGATAAACAGCTTCTTGTCGTGGAGATCCCTGATTCGCGGACAGAATGCAAATCCCAGCAGATGCATCAGGGCAAAGACATGATCGGTGAAACCAGCTGTATCGGTGTAATGCTCCCTGATTTCCAGGTCGCTTTCGTGGTACAGCAGGCCATCGAGCACATGGGTTGAATCCCTGACCCGACTGATTATACAGGTGTAAAACGGGCTGTATTGATCCGAAATATGGGTATAAAACTGACGTCCGGGCTCCTGCCCGTATTTCGGGTTAACCTGCCCTGCGTATCGGCCTGAGCTGCCTGTTCTGAAATTTTGTCCGTCTGATGATGACGTTGTTCCGTCTCCCCAGAATGCCGCCAGTGGTCTTTTTCCCTGCGCATTTACCAGCTCAGCAAGAGCGGCTGAATAGGTTTCGTCGCGGATGTACCATGCCTGAATATCTTCGAGTGATGATTTGGTGCTCCCGGGGCAGGCTTCTGCCATTTTGGTCAGGCCAAGATTGATGCCATCCGCAAGAATGGTGGTGAGGAGCAGGCGGGTAACGGGACGGGTAATGTCATTTTTTATATGCAAAAAATGACGGGTAAACGTCGTCCAGCTGTTTACCTCATCGAGAATTTCCGTGATTTTAGGTCGCGGTAGCATGCTGTAAACCAGCTCTGCCAGCGGTGAAACCTGTGCCGGAACGCAGTTATCCAGCGGAGAGACTTTTACGCCCCTGTCAGATATTTCCACATCGGGCAGTTCACCAAGGGCAGTCATGGCATTGACCTCTTCAAGTCTGGACTGTAGCAGGGTCATACGGCTGGTAATGTACTCATGACAATCAGCAGATACGGGCAGGGGCAGCGCCGGTGTGAGTTTGTCAAAGTCCTTTTCGGGAATGAGGTAATCATCAAAATTTTTGTAGCGGCGCGAGCCTTTAACCCAGATGTCCCCGGAGCGCAACGCTCCCTTAAGCTCGCTGAGCGCACAAAATTCATAATACTGTCGGTCAATACCCGCAGGTGTAATCACCACCCTGCGCCAGCTTTCAGGGACAAACTCAAGCGGCGCAGTCGCCGGAACTTTACGTGACTGCTTCCGGTACATATCCTTGATCACAACCAGCGCATCAGCCAGAGGTTGTGCTGCCGGGGTTGCGACTAACTGTAAAGCGGATAACATGCGCGGGGCATATTTCCGTAATGTGCTGTAGTTTTCAGTAATAATATGCAGCGGGTCAAAATTATTTTTTCTGGAGAGATGGCGTGTTTCCTCCAGACTGGCGACAAACTCAGGCCACGGTAGTATGGTTTCTATTGCGAGCCATGGATCGCCACCGGAGTCGCGGGCATCAGACAGCGCCTGACCAACATCGATGTACTGCCTCAGTTTGGACTGGATCAGCTTTCCGGTCTGCTGAAGGCGCTCAGCCTGTGTTCTTTTGGCTTTGCTGAAAAGGCTGTTCAGCATTCGCTCATGCAGCTCAATCACTTCGTCTGTCAGTGTGGCTCTGGCTTCTTCCAGCACGCAGACCAGGATCGCATGACGGCGGGCTGCTGAAAATCGGGTCAAATCCCGGCTACTCATCTTTCGGCCTTCCCTCGGCAGTTTCAGCAACCGGTTCTGGTGAATGGTACGTTCTATACCTTCAGGTAATGCCAGCGATTCAATGCTGCTGAGCCGATCAAGGTGTTGCAGCACGTTCTTACCATTGATTTTACCCGGCGGTTGCAGAAGCCATGTCAGCCTGGAAGACTGATTATCTGAGGACTCAAGTAAACGATCCAGGGCATCCCTGTGCGCCGGAGTTAACGGGGCATTCGGGGTCTGAAATACGATTTTATCGCCGCCAGCCATGGCCTCTGCACAGGTGTGTTCCACGACATCAATCGCGGGGATTATCACGTTGTTCTTCCGGAGCCAGACCAGCAGTTCTTCGGCCAGGAGAATACCTTTATCGGTGCGCGTCGCCATCGGCAGCAGGTGTGTAATACAGTTCTGCTGTATTTTGCCGGTGAACGCTTTTACGCCAAGATAGCGGTACAGTTCGGTTAAATGCTCGCGGCGGGTGGAATTCCTGCCGGAAAGGTAAGCAGGCCAGAGATCCCCGGCAAGTTTTAGCCTGCTGGCGATATGTTTCAGCAGCGCATCAGAGGGCGGGATTTTTTTATCCGGGGCAAAGCCAACATTTTTCAGATAGCAAAGAAGGACGGCAAAACCAAAACGGCTGGCAGGTTTACGATGGGCACTGATAAGTGCCAGATCATGTTCACTGAAATAAGCCATCCGGGTCAGCGTTAACTCATCGTCTGGTAATTTCAGTAATGATTCTCTTTCAGAAAGAGAAAGAATCTGCCTCCTTGAAATATAGTTTTCCTTGTAAATTATTCAGTGCGGTATTTTTAACAGAACCAGATATGGTATAAGAGTATACCCTTATGCCATAACCAAACCGTGACGGCTCACGATAAATGACATAACCTATATGCGATAGAGTTAATGCAACAACCTAAATGCGATAATTTGGTGAAAAAATGTTCATCAGAGCTTATTTGAGAGCATCGACGGAAGATCAGTTTGCGGATCGGGCAAAAGAGATGCTGGAGCGCTTTGTTCATGAGCGGGGGCATAAAATCGCCAGCTACTATCGTGAAAACATCAGTGGAACAAAACTTGACCGTCCTGAACTGGAACGCTTACTAATAGACAGTCACCGCAGTGATATTTTGCTGGTTGAGCAGATAGACCGCCTGACCCGCCTCAGCAACAGCGACTGGATGACGCTGAAAAAGCAGATCGAACAACACGAGCTGCGAATTGTCAGCCTTGATGTTCCCACATCATGGCAGGCGCTCTCCGATAAAGAGCCTTCACAGGCTGACCCGGTTACCCGCGCCGTTATAACTGCCATCAATAATATGCTGATAGACCTGATGGCCGCAATGTCACATAAGGACTGGCTGAGCCGCCGCCAGCGGCAAAAACAGGGAATTGAACGCGCACATACGCTGGGGAAATACCGGGGCAAACGGGCCGATCAGGAGCGGCACCAGAAAGTCCTGTACTACCGCCTGATTAAAAAACTGAGCATTCGTGAAACAGCTGATGCTACAGGATACAGTTGCTCGCAGGTATGTCGAATCCAGGCTTTGTACCGGCAATCAGATTCTTCGGCCCCATCAGATGCAGATAATGGTCGCTGAGGCCCTGTGCTCCTGCCCAAAAGGCGATTTCCAGTAATTAACTGGCTGTACTTAATTCAGGAAAACAGAGGTTACCGTATTGAGTTCCTCTCACCCTGCTGGAAGCAGAATCCTCTCTCGCGGCACCATTATTTAAGGGAATTACATTAGTGCTACTTCCATCTCAGACACTTTGTGCTGCTAAAGCATCACTTTAAAAACGTTGATGTAATCGATAAAAATCCGCAATTTATTGAATAAGAATTATTCATACTTGCATCACGGTTTTCTGGGTGATACTTTGTCTATAATTTAGTCGTTACAGGATTGGCTGACTAAGGGAGAACGGCATGGACGTCACAGCTGCAGTCATAGTAAAGAATGAAGAGCGCTGCATTAAGCGCTGTATTGACAGTGTATTACCTTTATTTACGGAAATAGTGGTCGTAGACACCGGTTCTACAGACTCCACCCTCGATATAGTCAGTAGCTATGAACCATCTCAGGTAAAACTGTTCCACTGCACGTGGAATGATGACTTTTCCGAACCAAGAAACATGGCTATTTCTCAGGCGAATTGTAAGTACATTTTCTTTATTGATGCGGATGAATTTGTAATATCTGATAAAAATACTGTCTGCTCCGAAATTGAGCGGGTTGAACGAATTTGTGATAATCATACTTATGCATGGAGCCCCGGTATCAGAGATACAGGTGATAACAATATTACCTGTTCGGTCAGGCGTTTTTTCAGAAACACAGGTTTTTTTTATTTCGCTGGTTACGTCCATGAAGAACTGCGGAACAAAGAGCACAATGCAGTAACCGAGCAGAAATTAAACATCATTCTTTCTCATGATGGTTATTCTCCAGAAGTAATGTGTTCAAAAGAAAAAAAAGAAAGAAACAGGCACTTGAACATAAAAAACACCCTCCTTGAACCGGACAATCTGCGATGGACGTATTTTCTTTACCGGGATAATTTTGAGGATTTCTCTTCAGAAGAGATTTGCTATAATCTCTCAAGACTTTTGAAAAAAAATCAGGATGAGGATTTATCGTTAAACAATATCATTTTCTGTGACTATACCTTCCCCCTTGTGGACCTGATGGTCATGGCAAAACTTGAGTTAATGGATGATGAGGCCGGGTTCAACACACTGCTTTCGGTAATGAACAGCCTCATACCAAATAACTCGAACGCCGTATATTATGAGGTCGTATTTTATTTGCTAAAGTGGAAGATTTTTGCAAATAAAACCATGGCCAGGCTGATACGGTTGCGTAAGGAAAATAAACTGCTCCACGATGACATGCTCCACTCTGAAGGCATGCATATTGATGCTGCTCTTGCTTTTTACCTTCATGAAGCAGGTTTTTCTGAACAGGGTGAAAAACTTCTGACGAGTGTCAGAAAATCTGGGTTTATAACCCCCCTTACTGAAAAATACATCTGCAGTTAACTTTTCTAGGACCGAATCAGATATGAGCAAGAAGAAAATTTATTTTATTTATATGCCAACTCCGGTTCTTGGACGAAATCCACTTCAGTTTTTCAACGGCTCTGGTTTCTTTGGAAGGGTGTTCGGTATCTATACTGAAGACGATTATATAAATAAGCTTTCTGAATATCTCAAAGAACATTATCCAGACTGGGCCGTTTACCGGGATGATACTGAATCAGATATTGATTTGATCATAAAAAAAGACGTCAGGCTTCTTATCTGCGCACCAGGATTAAAATACCAGTTCAGCCACCGTGGATTCAGTAAAGAATACATCATCTATCTTGGAATGATGGATTATGCAACCGTTAATATCGGACCTGTAATCAGGAAAATAAAGGAGATGGACAATGAAAAATCAACATGAACAAATCGTTAAGGAACTGACTGATGAGGTTGATCTGTTACTTGTCGCCGGAGGACAGGGCAGCGGTGACTGGGGAACCGGCGCGCAGGCAGTCTGGGGAACCGCTGTCAGTGCTATTTCAGGAAGAAACTGCTCATGGCCCGGTGGATTTTACAGCACCAGACTGCCCGGAGGGGGAATAATGTGTGTCCCTATGGGCGGAGGAAGAGCGAGAACAGCACGCATGCAGGGCGGGCATCTGATTTGGGAGTGAATAGGCAAGTATAGCGCTCAGACAGGTTAATGAAATGTCATCCCCGCCAGATACGGGGATGACGAATTTATTTTATCAGCAATTTTCAGATTTCATCATTTTCCGGAAAATGACACTCACGTTTTAATAAGCTCCCCGATATCAATGATGCGGTCCGCGGCAGCTATCGTTGATGGTCGGTGAGCAATGATAATTCTCGTTATATTCATTTTCCTGATTGATTCGTTTACAGCGGCTTCACTTGCACTGTCCAGCGCACTGGTTGCCTCATCCATGAACAGTATTCCCGGTTTGCGGTACAGGGCGCGTGCGATAAAAATCCGCTGTTTCTGCCCGCCGGACAGTCCTTCCCCCAGCTCACCAGTCAGCGTGTCATACCCCATTGGCAGGGCCATAATAGTTTCATGAATGCAGCTCGACTGTGCACATACAAACATCCATTCCTCATCACACTCTCCGACAAAACCGCAAATATTTTCACGAACAGAGCCCGAGAAAAGCCTGTCTTCCTGCATGATGCAGCCTGTTAATTTGCGGTAGTTATTCACGCCCATCTGACAGATATCAGTTTCATTGACCAGGACTTTACCTTCTGTCGGTTCAAATAAGCCGCAGAGTACTTTCATCAGCGTGGTTTTCCCCACACCGGAGGGACCTGTGATCGCCACGCATTCACCGGCTTCTATACGGATATCAATACCGGTAAATACCGGCCTGTGCTGGCTGTCATACGCGTAGCTTAAACTGACCGTTCTGAGTGTCACCGGATGCCCTGAAGTGTTTATACGTGGATTATCGGCCCGCTGCGCTTCACGGCTGTTCAGGGCGATATCGGCGACACGCTCGTTGTGCAGGCTCATCATTCGCAGCTGCAGCAGATATTCCGTCAGCGATTTGACCCGCTCAGAAAACTGTCCGCGAAAAGCACCGAAAGCCACAAACATCCCAATCGTCATCTGGTTGTCTATTACCAGGCTCACTCCCAGCCATAAAACAACTATCTGGTCACAGGCTGTGATAAATGAGTTGATCCCGCCAAACAGCATATCCATCTTTGTAATGCGGATACCGGTGTTGACCGTCTCTATTTCAAGATTAAGCCACTGCGTGCTGCGTCGTTCTGTCATCCCCTGCATTTTGACTGCCGCAATACCGTATAACGTTTCCATAAAATACGAGTCAGCCCGGGCTTTTCTCAGCAGAGCGGCTTCTGAAAGCTCACGGTAATGACCATAAGTCAGCAGACGGAGCAGCACATAGAGGGATGTAAATGCCGTGACTACACAGGTCAGCCATCCTCCGTAGAGCATCATCATTATCAGAACGGACGTAACCATAATAGCGTCCATGATGGCACCAACAATACTGGTCGTGAATGTACTGCGCAGGGTGTCCAGCGAGCCGAAACGGGACTGGATGTCGCCCAGTTTACGTCGTTCAAAATAACTCAGGGGTAATCTCAGAAGGTGGCTGAAGAGCCCCGACTGCCACTGAACATTTATCTGGGTCGACATAACCAGTGAGGACCAGGCGCGGACCATGCCTGTTGCCGTGCGCAACAAAATAAATACCATCAGGCCTGAGCAGATGAGCGTCAGTAAGCCGCGATCGCCTGCCGGAATGGCGTGATCCATCACAAGCTGTGTGCCTACCGGCATCACCAGGTTTATTGTTTCTATCACAAGTGACAGACAGAATATCTTGCCCAACGCGCCTTTAATGCCGTTTACACTGCCTGCCAGCTTACGAAAATCTAACCGGTTATTCTCCGTGAAGGCCCGGAAGTTGCTGTCTGGCCAGACTTCAAGTGCCACCCCGGTGAAACTCCGGGACAGTTCTTCAGTGCGGACGACACGGCGTCCGTACATGGGGTCATGCAGCACAACACTTTTACGCCTGACGCTGACAAGTACCACAAAATGATCGAAATTCCAGTGCAGTATGCAGGGTGTTTTAAGTGAACTGAGCCCGTTAATATCAAGCGACAGAGCACGGGTCGTCAGTTCCAGTTGCGCGGCTACTCCTTTCAGTCCGGCAAGCGTGGTCCCGCGGGCTGACATGTTAAAACGCTGACGAAGCGCAATCATGTCGACATTTTTGCCCCAGGCTCCACAAATCATGGCCAGACAGGCCAGGCCGCACTCTGAAGACTCAGTCTGATGAATAAGGGGGACCCGGTGTCTCAGGCGCAGATCAATCTGGTCGAGCAGTTTTCTTACTGAAAGCCTGTTAATCAGCATCGACAGGCCCCGCAGCACTGTGTTTCATATCGTAGAAGGGTGACAGCATCCACTGGTATATCTTCCTTGTTTCCAGAAAAAGCGTACTCTGCGCTTTCATACCGTTTTCAAGATGAAGGCGGCGGTCATTATATCTGATACTCTGGTCGTCCGGTCTGACAATCACTTTGTAGTAAGGTTTGCCGCCGCTTAAAGAGGGGGAAGGTGCGCCCTGATAGGTCATCATTTCCTGCGGTGAAGCAGGGGCTTTTGAAATAACAGATAATTTTCCGGGAAACTGGCCAAATTTCTCAGACGGAAAGGCATCATAGCGGATATTGACCCGGTCACCAGCCGACACGTAAGGAACTGCATCATTAGGAACCCAGAGAATGAGTGAGTAATGTTCAATTTTATCCGGAATAATCTGGAGCAGACTGTCCCCGATATTAACCATTTGTCCTACTGTGACACTGAGTGAATTAACGCGTCCGTCTGTCAGCGAACGCACTATTATTTCCCCGCCAGCGTCGATACTGAGCCGCTCTTTCTGAAGCTCATAGTACTGGAGTTCCATCTGATGAATCTGGTTATCAAACTCAGCCGCACGCGTCTGGATCTGGCTTTCCAGCACCGTTACCTGTAATGCATTTTGTTCGTTCTGACCGGACAGACCAAGCAGACTGTTCTGCTGCTGGTAGTAAAGGGCGACCTGGGTGGTAAGCTGATCTCTGTTGATAAGACCTCTGGCCTGATAGTGGCGGTAGTTCTCCATGTTCTCCTTCATAAACCTGAGACCTTCCCGTGCGCGTTGAAGAATGTCAGCAGAGCGCTTCAGGGCAGAGGAATACTGTTCCTTTTGCTTTGTCAGCATCGCGAGTGTTGACTGCTTACTGGCTTCAAGCCTGGCCGTAATCTGCCTGATACGTTCCAGTTGTTTATCCAGATCCTTGCGCTGATTATCACTGATGACACCTGTCCGGGTACTTTTGCTGACGTCTATTCGATAAACGGGAGTGCCGGCTTTAATATTCTGTCCTTCACTGACGAACTGTTTTACGATCACTCCCTGAACGCCGGAGTAAACGTTGGCAGCCCGGGGAAAAGTAGTTATTTCACCGGAAACATTTACTCTGCGTGTGTAGCTACCTGCAATGACAAAGGTAAGAAAGGCTGTAATGAAGAAGAAACATAATCCTGCCGTGACCCAGAAGGGGATACGCGTAAGCAGAAGCGCTTTCCCCTGCCATTTCCGTTGCCTGTTTTGAAGCGCCTCCGTACGAAACAAGATATTCCTCCCTGAATATATTTGTATAACGGTTATCCGTACCGTAGTACCACTTTATGCTGTTCCCCAAAAAATTGAAACAGGATTACCAGCCACTTCCTCTTCTTGGCTCACTTTAACAGCCCCTGGGACACGCCCATGGAGCATACACATTCGTTCAAAAGATGAGCTTAACGTACAATAATGTTCGATATCCAAACTGACCCCTTTATGAGCGCTTCTGGCACCTGATGGACCGCCACAGCCTTAATGGGCCCGGAAGTAGGTTATATCCGTCACCCAGCGTTCATTCGGTGCGTCCGGATTGAACTTCCGCTGGAGCCTGCTGGATGCCATCACGCTGGCCTTACTTTTACATGCCCATGGACTCCGGTACCCGACCTGAGCCTTTATTCCGGAACGTCTCATCAGCCGACGAACCGGTTCAATCCGCACTGTAGCCCTGTATCAAGCAGAAAGAGATAGATTTTGCGATGACCACAGGCACAGCCTGTTTCCAGTCAGATCTCTTTTCAGTCATCTCAGATAATTCTGAAGTGTATGTTAAACCCATGATAATTCATTTTTAACCAGAACGCTCCCTCCAGCTGGGAATATGAGATTAAAAATAGCGCAATGCAAATAATATTAATTCGCAATAAAATAAAAAATTATAACTTTGCGACAAATGTGATAATCTTTTCAACAAAAAGAATATAGTGACAAGTGATTTTTTTTCCTTTAGGATATTCAGTGGAAATAGTTTTATTTAATGTCAAAAGAATTAATTTTTTTTGTGTGTCGATATAACAAACACTCACTACATCAAAATCCAAGAAGGTTCGAGTTACAGGATAAAGAGATTTATACAGACTCTCCTTAGCTGAAAAAACTATTAGTAATGCCATTTCATAGTCTATATCGCTAGCTTTAATTAGCTCCTGCTCTAACCGGGAAGAGAAAACATCAGCTGCCTCAGCCATAGAATGTGGAGGTATGTATTCAACATCAACACCCGGATTAATTCCAGAGTGTGTTGGTGCAATTAAAACGATACCGCTTTCGTTTGAGTGTGAGATACTTCCCTTCCACCCTATAGGCCACACCGGAGCCCTGTCCGCCCCCAAAAAAGGAAGCGAATTACAGCCATGTTTTTGAAGTGCTATTTTGGCAGCATAACGAGTCGCGAGATATTCAGCCTTCCGTTTTAGTGTTGCTAACTTTATTCCTTCCGGAAAAGGAATGCAAAAAAAATCAAAAAGGCAATCCTCATAATAACGCACTGAAAAGTCGACCGCAGAATAAGTTAGAAAATCAAATCCTCCTGCAAGACCAACTTCAACACTCCTAATAAAGACATGGTGTGAGTCATAATATTTTTGTGAAAACATCTTAAATGCAATACCTATGTAAAATTCGAAAGAAATCATATAAGTGGCTTATTAAAAGTCACTATTAAATCCCCATTAAATTGATTGCGATAAACATTAATACCCCCGACAAAACTTTGAGCCAATAAAATCAACTAAATCCCTTCAGTGAATCTCGACAGTTTTTAAGTGCCATAATTAAGTTCTTATCCATAAAAAATAAAACTATTTAAACTTAACTCTGAGTCGGCTGGTGGTGAAAAACCCTCATTATAAAAATGCATAAAAATAGTATTTTATGCATTTTTTTAGCCATCAAAATATTACTTGTTATCTTTGAGGGTTTTAACTATACACATCACGCAACATTCTAATCAAGCTGGTGATATTAGGTTTTTTCAGCATAGTCATATGGTTGCCATCAGATTTCATTAACTCTAATTTGTAAGCATATTTTTTCCAGTGCTTTTCATTTCTTTTCCTTGCTTTAATGTCAGAATCTTTTGCATTAATTAACAATACCTTTCCACTATAAGAAGAAGATGGAGAGTAGTGAGTGTTAATATTCTTTTGCATAACATCTAGAATCCTTTCCAAAGAGGAGATTGGAGTTTTTTTTGTGAAAACCCCACACTGGATTAGAGCTTTATACAGCAAGTTAACCTGCTCCCTCTTCTCTAAATTAATAATTTCATCTCCATTTATTGGTAACGGTTCTTCTAAGGTAAGATTATAAATATTTATAAGCTTTATTATTGTATCAGTACTGCCCAATAATTTGTCTTCTTCAATTCTAACTCCAGGAGCTCGACTGTCAAGTATAACTACTTCTGAAACTACTTTCCCCGAAGCATGCAACTGCAACGCCATTTCAAAAGCAATCCAACCTCCGAAAGAGTGGCCTATCAATCTGTATGGGCCAGAAGGGTAATTTTTAACCATGGCTTTTATATAATCAGTCGCAGTTTCTTGAATCGTCTGGTATGGTTTGATGTTGGAATCATCTAAACCGCGAGCTTGAAAAGCATAGACTGGGCCTTTATACAAGATAGCATTTGCAAATTCGAAAAAACTAATCGCAGAGGCTCCAGCTCCCGGAATGCAGAAAATGGGGGGTTCGCCAACAATTCCATCACTTAATCTTACCAAGGGATTGTAATTTTCGTACGGGGATAACTTAGAAGACATTTTTTTTGCCAGACTTTCCAATAAAGGCATTTGCATTATTGAGTCGTGGGTCCCTCCAATAATATGAATGGATGATTCAATACCTATCAATTGCTGCCAGCCTCGCCACAGATCTTTTTCTCCTCCATCTTCTGCAATGTAAATGTCAACATTCAAACCTGAATAGATTGGCACGTAGTTAAGACCCAGGGTTCTTAAGTAGAGTGCAGTATTTAAGCGCAACATCAAATCATCAAAAGAAAATTTCGATGGAAACCACTGGTGATGCAAACCTAAATCAAATATTTTTTTTGCGTCAATCGGTCGACTACACTCGCACAAAATATGTTTTTGATTGTTTGGTACAAACTTATTTACGAATCTTAAAATCATTTCATCTTTTATAGAGTTTTCATATGATTTCCCCAATGTATTATTTTTTATAAAATTTGGATTGTAGGAGTCTATCATTCCTATATAAGCAACTTTTTCTCCCATTTTCGCAAGTTGCGTTGCTATTTCATAACTCAACACACCTCCTAAAGACCATCCAGCGAGATAATAAGGTCCAGAAGATTGAACCTTACGTATTGCTTGAAGGTGATAATTTCCCAGTTCCTCTAATGTTGCTGGAGAAGGAGTAAGGGTATGCAGCCCTATTGCCTGAAGTGCATACACAGGCCGATTTAAATTAAGTTTTTCAGCTAAAGCAGAATAAACCAGAGGATCGCCAGATGGTTCATGTAGAAGAAATAGGGGCGCTTCATTTCCGCTTAATTTTAGAGGTATGGGATTATCCTCTAAAAGAGAAATTGCTATATCTCTAGGTTTATCTATAGCCTCAGCGAGTTGACACAATGTTGAATTTTTGTAAAGAGTTGGGAGGGTCGTTTTTAATCCTGCCCTTGACATCTGCGTTAAAAGTTTCACTGCCATCAGGGAGTGACCACCAAGCTCGAAGAAGTTGTCATGCCGCCCGACCTGCGTCACACCAAGCAGTTCGCACCACACCGCAGCGAGGGCGGTTTCGGTGTCCCCGAGTGGCGCGGCGTAGCCGCGGGAAGCCACTGCGGACTGGTCCGGCGCCGGAAGGGCGCGGCGGTCAAGCTTACCGTTAGGGGTGAGCGGAAACGTGCTGACCACAACGAAGGCGGCCGGTAGCATGTACTCTGCCAGAGAGCGGGAAAGCTGCAGGCGCAGCGCTGCAGGCTCAGGTACGCACCCGTCTTCCGGTATCAGGTAAGCGACCAGACGCCTGTCGCCGGGGACGTCTTCACGAGCGATGACAACGGCCTCGCGCACGTCGTCGCAGGCCGTCAGGCAGGCTTCTATCTCCCCGGGCTCGATGCGGAAGCCACGTATTTTAACCTGAAAATCATTGCGCCCCAGATATTCGATGTTGCCGTCGGGCAGCCAGCGTCCGAGGTCGCCGGTGCGGTACATGCGCTGTGCCGCCAGGGGCGAAAACGGGTCATCAAGGAAGCGCGAGGCGGTCATTTCGGGCAGGTTGAGATACCCCCGGGCCACGCCGTCGCCTGCGATATAAATTTCACCCGGCACGCCGACCGGAACCAGTTCTCTATGTTCGTCGAGAATATATATTGAATTGTTAGCTAACGGCCTACCTATACTGGCCTTATCAAGGTGGTTATTAATGAAGCAGCAAGATGCATTTACTGTACATTCCGTGGGGCCGTAAACATTGGCAAACTTGATATTTTTTTTCTTTTGCAAGGAGGCCCACATCGAGTTTGAAAGAGCATCACCACCTACCAGGATTAACTGAGGGTAGCGATGGCTTTCTCCTATGCCAGCATCCAGTAACCATTGAAGTTGAACGGGAGTGCAATCTAAAACATTGACACGATGTTTGATAAGAAACTGCAATAGCTGTTTTCCATCTGTGCGTAATGCTTCAGGTATCAGAACTAAGGTGTGACCTAAAAGGAGCTGAATCCAGCATTGAACTGAGGCATCAAAAACAATACTGGCATTCATTGTTATACGCAGTGGTTGCTTTAATTCCAGTTTTTCATGCATGGCATTAAGAAGACTAAGAACGCTTCTATGCTCCACCATGACGCCCTTGGGCTGCCCGGTGGAGCCGGAGGTGTAAATAACGTAGGCCAGATTGCGTGAGGTGAGCCCCGGCGTGCCCGGGTTGCTTTCTTTCTCCGTCCCGCCTGCACCGGGCTGTGGTGCGTCTGTCAGCACAACCGGCAGCGGGCTGTTCAGTTCCTGCAACAGTTCCCGGCGGGTGACTATCGCAACCGGTGCCGCGTCTCCCAGCATGTACTGCAGGCGCGCGCGCGGCGCGGCCGGATCGAGCGGCACATAGGCCCCGCCCGCTTTTAACACCCCGAGCAGTGCCACCACGGTATCGTGGCCCCGGTCCATGAAGACGGCCACCCGGTCATCCGGGCCGATCCCCAGCGCAAGCAGGCGATGGGCCAGACGGTTCGCCTGACGGTTCAGGCTGTCGTAGGTGAGGGATGCCTCTTCAGAGACCACGGCAAGAGCCTGCGGCGTGCGCAGGGCCTGCTCTTCGAACAGGACATGCACCAGGCTGTCGTGCGGATAGTCCTGCCGGGGGGCATTGAACGTCTCCAGCAGCAGACGTCGCTCGTCGGGGGGCAGGATGGCTACACGGGAAAACGGACTTTCCGGCTCCCTCCCGAGCGCGTTTACCAGCCCCTCCATTGCGGTCTTCATATAGCTGAGGATCCTGCCCGGTGAGATGCCGGTGACGGTCTGCGCTGTCAGTATAAAGCTGTCCCCCGTGTCGTCAACCGACAGGGTGAGCGGATAGTTAGTACGCTCTTCTGCCTCCAGCAGATGCATTCCCTGCCAGCTGTCAGCGCCGCCACCGGGCAGGCTGTGGCGATAATTCAGCAGCGTACTGAACAGCGGCAGCGGTGCTGCAACGCCGCTGCAACGAAGGGCCAGAGCCAGAGGGGCCTGTTCGTGCTCTAACAACGTGGCCAGCTCCCGGGCCGTGGCCAGTATGGCTTCACGCACCGTGTAACCAGCCAGAGAAAGGCAAAGCGGCAGCGTATTGATAAACATACCGAGGCCGCCTTCAGCACTTCTTCCTGCCTGAAGCCTGCCCATCAGCACAGTTCCGAAAACCACGTCATCGCGGCCACAGAGCTGTGCAAGCATGCGGGCGCAGGCTGCATGAAAAAGTATGCCGGGGGTAACGCCCAGGCCACGCGCACCGGCCTGAATACGCCCGGCAAGTAGCGCATCCAGCGTGAGAGATGCCTCGGCGGTGCGGCCGCCACTTTCCTGAACGTCTAGTATGCCAAAGGGTGCTGTGGGCGTGTCAATGCCGGCAAGCCGGCTGCGGAAATATTCCTCGTGCGCCGCCTTGGGGGTACAAATAAGCTGCGCGATAAAGTCACGGTAAGGTCGCGGGGCAGGCAGTGCGGAGCCGTTACCCTGCAGCACCCGGGTTATTTCGTCACAAATCAGCGCCATCGTGATGTGATCGCAGACCATGTGATGGAAGCAGAGCCCCAGCAGCCACTGCTGACGGCCTGGGTCATAAACACAGTCTGCGGAGAAGAGGGGCGCTTTTTCCAGGCTGATGCGGCGCTGTCGCGGATTAATATGCTCACGGAGTGAGGAGAGCCTGTCATCTGCGTTGCCGGATTCAAAGCTGTTCACCTGCAGCACCGCCCTGCGCCAGACAACCTGAACCGGACGGGAAACTCCCTGTGAGCAGACAGAGGTACGCAGAATATCGTGACGGTCAATTACGAACTGGAGTGCCTGAATGAACGTATCCAGATGACCTCTCGAATCAAAGGCCATCAGGCTGTGGAGCAGGTAGGTGTCGCCCTGCTCCTGCAGGAGATGATGGAACAGGATGCCCTCCTGTAAGGGAGACAGTGGATAAATATCCTGCACGTTGGCAGCTCCCCCGCAGACTGTCGCGACCACAGTATCAATCTCATGCTGTGACAGCGTAATCAGCGGCAGCATGTCTGGTGAGATGGCGGCAGAGCCCTCAGGGATCATATGCGGGGGCGCCTCGGCTGCACCGGAATGCTGCAGCGTAACGCACAGGGCCATGTCAGCGAGCGTGGTTGCCGAGTAGGCGCTGCGGATATCCAGCGACCAGCCCAGAATGCGCAGGCGATCAAGCAGGCTGACCATCATCAGGGAGTGACCACCAAGCTCGAAGAAGTTGTCATGCCGCCCGACCTGCGTCACACCAAGCAGTTCGCACCACACCGCAGCGAGGGCGGTTTCGGTGTCCCCGAGTGGCGCGGCGTAGCCGCGGGAAGCCACTGCGGACTGGTCCGGCGCCGGAAGGGCGCGGCGGTCAAGCTTACCGTTAGGGGTGAGCGGAAACGTGCTGACCACAACGAAGGCGGCCGGTAGCATGTACTCCGCCAGAGAGCGGGAAAGCTGCAGGCGCAGCGCTGCAGGCTCAGGTACGCACCCGTCTTCCGGTATCAGGTAAGCGACCAGACGCCTGTCGCCGGGGACGTCTTCACGAGCGATGACAACGGCCTCGCGCACGTCGTCGCAGGCCGTCAGGCAGGCTTCTATCTCCCCGGGCTCGATGCGGAAGCCACGTATTTTAACCTGAAAATCATTGCGCCCCAGATATTCGATGTTGCCGTCGGGCAGCCAGCGTCCGAGGTCGCCGGTGCGGTACATGCGCTGTGCCGCCAGGGGCGAAAACGGGTCATCAAGGAAGCGCGAGGCGGTCATTTCGGGCAGGTTGAGATACCCCCGGGCCACGCCGTCGCCTGCGATATAAAGCTCACCCGGCACGCCGACCGGAACGACCTGTCCGTGGTCATCAAGGATGTATATACGGGTGTTGGAAATTGGTTTGCCTATAGGAATTGATCTTGACGGACTGACTGGCGAGTCAATGAGATAGCTGGCAGCAAAGGTGGTAGTCTCAGTCGGGCCGTAACCGTTAATCAGCTGTGCTGGCTGAGATGCTGACTGCTGCAGCTGACTGATTTTTCGCGGGTCAAGAGCTTCTCCCCCGACAAGCAGGTAGCGCAGTTGTCTAAATACCGGCTTAAGCCCGTCAATATACTGATTAAACAGACCAGATGTTAACCACAGTGCACTGACCTCACCCGCCAGTAAAGTGTCGCTAAAACGGACCGGATCAAGCAGGGTGGCTGATGAAACAACCAGCAGTTTTGCACCATTCAGCAACGCAGACCATATTTCCCATGTTGAGGCATCAAAAGCAACATTGGCGCAGTGGGCGACACAGTCCTGGCTGTTTATATGAGCAATAGCATTGTTGATGACCAGCCGGTTAATACTTCTGTGCTCCACCATGACGCCCTTGGGCTGCCCGGTGGAGCCGGAGGTGTAAATAACGTAGGCCAGATTGCGTGAGGTGAGCCCCGGCGTGCCCGGGTTGCTTTCTTTCTCCGTCCCGCCTGCACCGGGCTGTGGTGCGTCTGTCAGCACAACCGGCAGCGGGCTGTTCAGTTCCTGCAACAGTTCCCGGCGGGTGACTATCGCAACCGGTGCCGCGTCTCCCAGCATGTACTGCAGGCGCGCGCGCGGCGCGGCCGGATCGAGCGGCACATAGGCCCCGCCCGCTTTTAACACCCCGAGCAGTGCCACCACGGTATCGTGGCCCCGGTCCATGAAGACGGCCACCCGGTCATCCGGGCCGATCCCCAGCGCAAGCAGGCGATGGGCCAGACGGTTCGCCTGACGGTTCAGGCTGTCGTAGGTGAGGGATGCCTCTTCAGAGACCACGGCAAGAGCCTGCGGCGTGCGCAGGGCCTGCTCTTCGAATAGGGTATGGACCGTTTTATTACAAGGAAAATGTGTTTGGGTCGAGTTGAAGCCAGTTGTTACTTGGTCATACTCTGCATTAGGCATTATCTGAAGAGTTTGGAGATTCTGAGAATCATCTCTGATCATTTCAGTTAACACATGGATTAGATAAGAAACTATTCGCTCAACTGTAGAACGCTCAAAAATATCTGAAGAAAATTCAAGATAGCCGGCAAGCTTACCAGCATTCTCAGCCAGAGAGAGTGTCAGATCAAAGTGTGCGGAGTATTGTTGCTGCTCAATTAATGACAGATCTAATCCACTGAGCTCAAAATGCTTCTTAGGTGTATTGTTAAGAGCCAACATTACTTGAAATACAGGACTATAATTAGAGCTACGTTCAGGCTGTTTTTGTTCTACAACTTTGTCAAAAGGCGCTTCCTGATGTGTATATGCAGCCAGAGTCTGCTGACGTACTTCAGCAAGCAGATCGCTAACTGTTGCACATCGATGCAAATTGATCCGAAGCGCCAGTGTATTAACAAAAAAACCTATCAATCCCTCCAATTCACGTTGTGAACGATTAGCTATCGGTGTACCTATTACAATATCTTTTTGACCACTTAAGCGGGAAAGAACTATCGACCAACCCGTCAATAAAGTCATGAAAAATGTTGTGCCGTGGTTTTGGCCTATCCTTTTGAGTGAATATACCAACGATTCATCAAATTGAACGGGAACCTGCCCCCCTTTAAAAGTTTGCACATTTGGTCGAGGCTTGTCTGTTGGTAGAGCAAGCAAGGATGGAGCTCCCTGCAGGTAAGTTTTCCAGAAATCAAGGGACTTACTTAGATTCTCACTGCTAAGATATTGCTGTTGCCATTTTGCATAGTCCGCGTATTGAATAGGTAATTCTGTCAAATGTGGATTATTACCTGAGCAAGCAGAACTATACAGTACTCCTAGCTCATCTATCAATACTTCTATAGACCAACCATCAGAAATAATATGGTGCTGAGTGAGGATTAAAATATTCTCGTCATCAGTTAGTTGTAATAACCGCCCTCGGATAAGAGGACCTCTGCTTAAGTCAAATGGTGTGAACTTTTCTAAATTGGATAGCGCCTCTATATGTTTATGATGTTTTTTATTATCGATAGTCCGTAAATCGTGATATTCAATTGAAAAAGTATTATTGATAGGATCAACTTTCTGACAAGGAACCCCATTGATGACAACAAAACGTGTTCTTAAACTCTCATGCCGAGAGATAACATCATTAAATGCTTTAACTAGGTGAGGACGTTCAAGTTGCCCTTTAATTTTCAGAGTCGCTGAAATGTGATAGGCCAGACTTGCCGAAGAGTCTAATTGGCATAAAAACCACAAACGTTGCTGAGCAAAAGATAGCGGTAAAACATCTCTCCTGTCAGCAAGTGGTATTCCCCCCCCTTATGCATATGAGGTGTTTCGCGTCGCTTTAATAATGCATTGACTTTACTTTTTAAGATGGCACGTTTAAGAGCTTCAATGTCCTTTCCGTTATTCATCATAAATCAGATCCTTCTTTCAATATTAGCTCTAATTCTTCAGGAGACATTAAGTCGATCATTTTTTCAATCTCCTCAATTTCCGTATCCTGAGCCATTTTTACTTGCGCCGATAAAATAGCTTCTGACAATTCAAATATTGTGGGTGACATGAAAAAAGTAGAAATTGGCACGTCAATCAAAAAGCTGGCCTTGATACGGTTCATAAGCTGAACTGCCATCAGGGAGTGACCGCCAAGCTCGAAGAAGTTGTCATGCCGCCCGACCTGCGTCACACCAAGCAGTTCGCACCACACCGCAGCGAGGGCGGTTTCGGTGTCCCCGAGTGGCGCGGCGTAGCCGCGGGAAGCCACTGCGGACTGGTCCGGCGCCGGAAGGGCGCGGCGGTCAAGCTTACCGTTAGGGGTGAGCGGAAACGTGCTGACCACAACGAAGGCGGCCGGTAGCATGTACTCTGCCAGAGAGCGGGAAAGCTGCAGGCGCAGCGCTGCAGGCTCAGGTACGCACCCGTCTTCCGGTATCAGGTAAGCGACCAGACGCCTGTCGCCGGGGACGTCTTCACGAGCGATGACAACGGCCTCGCGCACGTCGTCGCAGGCCGTCAGGCAGGCTTCTATCTCCCCGGGCTCGATGCGGAAGCCACGTATTTTAACCTGAAAATCATTGCGCCCCAGATATTCGATGTTGCCGTCGGGCAGCCAGCGTCCGAGGTCGCCGGTGCGGTACATGCGCTGTGCCGCCAGGGGCGAAAACGGGTCATCAAGGAAGCGCGAGGCGGTCATTTCGGGCAGGTTGAGATACCCCCGGGCCACGCCGTCGCCTGCGATATAAAGCTCACCCGGCACGCCGACCGGAACGACCTGTCCGTGGTCATCAAGGATGTATATACGGGTGTTGGAAATTGGTTTGCCTATAGGAATTGATCTTGACGGACTGACTGGCGAGTCAATGAGATAGCTGGCAGCAAAGGTGGTAGTCTCAGTCGGGCCGTAACCGTTAATCAGCTGTGCTGGCTGAGATGCTGACTGCTGCAGCTGACTGATTTTTCGCGGGTCAAGAGCTTCTCCCCCGACAAGCAGGTAGCGCAGTTGTCTAAATACCGGCTTAAGCCCGTCAATATACTGATTAAACAGACCAGATGTTAACCACAGTGCACTGACCTCACCCGCCAGTAAAGTGTCGCTAAAACGGACCGGATCAAGCAGGGTGGCTGATGAAACAACCAGCAGTTTTGCACCATTCAGCAACGCAGACCATATTTCCCATGTTGAGGCATCAAAAGCAACATTGGCGCAGTGGGCGACACAGTCCTGGCTGTTTATATGAGCAATAGCATTGTTGATGACCAGCCGGTTAATACTTCTGTGCTCCACCATGACGCCCTTGGGCTGCCCGGTGGAGCCGGAGGTGTAAATAACGTAGGCCAGATTGCGTGAGGTGAGCCCCGGCGTGCCCGGGTTGCTTTCTTTCTCCGTCCCGCCTGCACCGGGCTGTGGTGCGTCTGTCAGCACAACCGGCAGCGGGCTGTTCAGTTCCTGCAACAGTTCCCGGCGGGTGACTATCGCAACCGGTGCCGCGTCTCCCAGCATGTACTGCAGGCGCGCGCGCGGCGCGGCCGGATCGAGCGGCACATAGGCCCCGCCCGCTTTTAACACCCCGAGCAGTGCCACCACGGTATCGTGGCCCCGGTCCATGAAGACGGCCACCCGGTCATCCGGGCCGATCCCCAGCGCAAGCAGGCGATGGGCCAGACGGTTCGCCTGACGGTTCAGGCTGTCGTAGGTGAGGGATGCCTCTTCAGAGACCACGGCAAGAGCCTGCGGCGTGCGCAGGGCCTGCTCTTCGAACAGGACATGCACCAGGCTGTCGTGCGGATAGTCCTGCCGGGGGGCATTGAACGTCTCCAGCAGCAGACGTCGCTCGTCGGGGGGCAGGATGGCTACACGGGAAAACGGACTTTCCGGCTCCCTCCCGAGCGCGTTTACCAGCCCCTCCATTGCGGTCTTCATATAGCTGAGGATCCTGCCCGGTGAGATGCCGGTGACGGTCTGCGCTGTCAGTATAAAGCTGTCCCCCGTGTCGTCAACCGACAGGGTGAGCGGATAGTTAGTACGCTCTTCTGCCTCCAGCAGATGCATTCCCTGCCAGCTGTCAGCGCCGCCACCGGGCAGGCTGTGGCGATAATTCAGCAGCGTACTGAACAGCGGCAGCGGTGCTGCAACGCCGCTGCAACGAAGGGCCAGAGCCAGAGGGGCCTGTTCGTGCTCTAACAACGTGGCCAGCTCCCGGGCCGTGGCCAGTATGGCTTCACGCACCGTGTAACCAGCCAGAGAAAGGCAAAGCGGCAGCGTATTGATAAACATACCGAGGCCGCCTTCAGCACTTCTTCCTGCCTGAAGCCTGCCCATCAGCACAGTTCCGAAAACCACGTCATCGCGGCCACAGAGTTGTGCAAGCATGCGGGCGCAGGCTGCATGAAAAAGTATGCCGGGGGTAACGCCCAGGCCACGCGCACCGGCCTGAATACGCCCGGCAAGTAGCGCATCCAGCGTGAGAGATGCCTCGGCGGTGCGGCCGCCACTTTCCTGAACGTCTAGTATGCCAAAGGGTGCTGTGGGCGTGTCAATGCCGGCAAGCCGGCTGCGGAAATATTCCTCGTGCGCCGCCTTGGGGGTACAAATAAGCTGCGCGATAAAGTCACGGTAAGGTCGCGGGGCAGGCAGTGCGGAGCCGTTACCCTGCAGCACCCGGGTTATTTCGTCACAAATCAGCGCCATCGTGATGTGATCGCAGACCATGTGATGGAAGCAGAGCCCCAGCAGCCACTGCTGACGGCCTGGGTCATAAACACAGTCTGCGGAGAAGAGGGGCGCTTTTTCCAGGCTGATGCGGCGCTGTCGCGGATTAATATGCTCACGGAGTGAGGAGAGCCTGTCATCTGCGTTGCCGGATTCAAAGCTGTTCACCTGCAGCACCGCCCTGCGCCAGACAACCTGAACCGGACGGGAAACTCCCTGTGAGCAGACAGAGGTACGCAGAATATCGTGACGGTCAATTACGAACTGGAGTGCCTGAATGAACGCATCCAGATGACCTCTCGAATCAAAGGCCATCAGGCTGTGGAGCAGGTAGGTGTCGCCCTGCTCCTGCAGGAGATGGTGGAACAGGATGCCCTCCTGTAAGGGAGACAGTGGATAAATATCCTGCACGTTGGCAGCTCCCCCGCAGACTGTCGCGACCACAGTATCAATCTCATGCTGTGACAGCGTAATCAGCGGCAGCATGTCTGGTGAGATGGCGGCAGAGCCCTCAGGGATCATATGCGGGGGCGCCTCGGCTGCACCGGAATGCTGCAGCGTAACGCACAGGGCCATGTCAGCGAGCGTGGTTGCCGAGTAGGCGCTGCGGATATCCAGCGACCAGCCCAGAATGCGCAGGCGATCAAGCAGGCTGACCATCATCAGGGAGTGACCACCAAGCTCGAAGAAGTTGTCATGCCGCCCGACCTGCGTCACACCAAGCAGTTCGCACCACACCGCAGCGAGGGCGGTTTCGGTGTCCCCGAGTGGCGCGGCGTAGCCGCGGGAAGCCACTGCGGACTGGTCCGGCGCCGGAAGGGCGCGGCGGTCAAGCTTACCGTTAGGGGTGAGCGGAAACGTGCTGACCACAACGAAGGCGGCCGGTAGCATGTACTCCGCCAGAGAGCGGGAAAGCTGCAGGCGCAGCGCTGCAGGCTCAGGTACGCACCCGTCTTCCGGTATCAGGTAAGCGACCAGACGCCTGTCGCCGGGGACGTCTTCACGAGCGATGACAACGGCCTCGCGCACGTCGTCGCAGGCCGTCAGGCAGGCTTCTATCTCCCCGGGCTCGATGCGGAAGCCACGTATTTTAACCTGAAAATCATTGCGCCCCAGATATTCGATGTTGCCGTCGGGCAGCCAGCGTCCGAGGTCGCCGGTGCGGTACATGCGCTGTGCCGCCAGGGGCGAAAACGGGTCATCAAGGAAGCGCGAGGCGGTCATTTCGGGCAGGTTGAGATACCCCCGGGCCACGCCGTCGCCTGCGATATAAAGCTCACCCGGCACGCCGACCGGAACGACCTGTCCGTGGTCATCAAGAATGTATATGCTAAGATCATTGAGAGGTGATCCAATGATACTTCCTGTATAAGTACCAATATCAGCCTGTTTAATCTCATAAAATGTTGCATGTACTGTTATCTCCGTGATTCCATACATATTGATCAAGCGTGTAGAGATATTAGCCTTTTTATTTACCCATGGAATGAGTGTGTGCATCTCAAGCGCTTCACCACCAAAAATTACACATCGTAGTGAATGATTTGAGTTACCTTGGACCGCTATTAGTTGTCGGAAAGCACTTGGAGTCTGATTAAGGATGGTGACTTTTTCTCGACATATGAGCTCAAAGAGTGTTTGTGGGGAGCGAGCGCATTGCGATGAAACAATAACAAGTTTTCCTCCATGACATATTGCACCAAATAATTCCCATACTGAAAAATCGAATGAGAAAGAGTGGCATAAAGTCCATACATCATTCCTGCTAAATTTAAAATGCGAATTAGTAGTAAGTAGGAGACGAACAACACTCCAATGTTCAACCATCACTCCCTTTGGTTGTCCGGTTGAACCGGAAGTGTAGATCACATATGCCAAGCTGCGGGAGTTTAGTTCTAACGAAGATACTATGGGATTTTCTTGATAATCCGCATTTACTGATTGTGCGGATGATGAGTCAATAAAAAACTTTGGTACTGCACTATTAAATTTATCGACAAGGTCGTTGTGTGTTACTAATATTTTTGGTAAGGCATCTTCAAGAATATACTCCAACCTGTCTGATGGATATACCGGATCTAATGGTACATAAGCCCCACCTGCTTTAAGGATGCCAAGTATTCCTACCAACATATCAAGATTACGATCCAGACAAATGGCAACACGATCATTTGGTTGTATACCTGAACCAATAAGATGATGAGCTAAATTATTTGCCAGTTGGTTTAATTTTGTGTAAGAAACTTTCTCTTCACCTAAGACAGCAGCAATAGCTAGTGGTGTTTTTTTTACTTGCTCCTCAAATATCTTATGGATTAATCCACTGCATGTCATCTTTTCAGTGTCAGCGTTACATTTTTTCAAAAGAAACTGATTATCTTCTTGTGATAACAAGGGTAATTGGAAGATAGGTGTGTTTTCATTTTCTAAAACCCCATCAAGTAAAATAGATAATCGGCTCTTCATAGCAATCACTTCATCAAG
Organism: Pantoea sp. JZ2; assembly: GCF_035191405.1. NCBI lineage: Bacteria > Pseudomonadati > Pseudomonadota > Gammaproteobacteria > Enterobacterales > Erwiniaceae > Pantoea > Pantoea sp. JZ2. Next base: position 890,075 of record NZ_CP045247.1, read on the forward strand.
TGTCATGTAAGCACTAGAAAAATCAAAATCAATTGTTATCGGATTATCACAGTCTCTGTTTTTGAATGTATATTCATTAATCGTTACTGCAAGTGGGTATTGTGCCCTATGATGTGGCCTGATCGATTGAATAACCGCTTTCTCTAAATGAACACTTACGTCGTAGGATTCATAAGATAAACTTATGTCAAATAAATTTGAATGTTGTGCTTTGTTTTTATTATTGATTTTTCTTTGAATTTCAATAATAGGCATACGTTGATGTTTATAACATTTACGCAACTCAACAGAGGCTTTGCGCATAATATCAGTAAATGAATCACAGGAACTTATTTTAATTTTCACAGGAATAACAGATGCAAACATACCCATGGTTTTTTTTTGCAAGGCAGTCCTGCGATTGTGCAAAGGAATTCCAATAGAAACTTCATCTACAGATTTCACTCTGGCAAAATAACATGAAAAAATTGCATACATAAAATGCAATACTGAAAGCTCATATTTATTAGCTATTTTCTTTATTTTATCAAATTTTTCATTAGTTATCGACCATATTAAAGGCTTAGACGAGAGTGCGTGATTGGGTTTGTTATTTTTTAATTTTGAAAACAAAGGTGGCGGGATTTTCTCAAAACGTTTCAACCAGAAAATTTCATCTTTGAAAAAGCGGTTAGATTTTCTGTAAGCAATATCATCAGCTATAAAATCTTTATAAGATAGTGATTGTTTTGATAAATACTCACCATCTTTTACTAATTGATTATATACCTCGGCAATTTCCTCGTTAAGCAAACTTAAACTCAGGCCGTCTGAGACAATATGATGGCAGCAAAATTGCAAGTAGAATAATTTATTTGATTTTTTTATTAAAGCAGCTCTCCATAAAATCTTACACAAAGCAAAAGGGGTGTTAAATCTGTCATCAATGTTTTTCTCTAAATCAAAATCATTGTAACTGCAAATTTGTGAGAAATCTTGAAACTCAAGAGTTGGTAGACAGTTATCCGAAAAATATTGTAGTGGATTACCATTGTTATCCAAGCGCAAATGGAATACGTCATGTCGTGCAACAATAGTATTAAAAGCTTGGGACATAGCTATTGGATCTACATCACCTTCAATGGTAGCTACGTAGCCAATGTTATAATTGATTGAGTCAGAATTAAGTTGTTGGTCTAGCCATATCGCCTGTTGCACAGAACTAAGTGGTAAAAGCTGAAGGGAATCGGGCTGTTTTTCATGACCTTCATTTTTATTTATCTCAGAAATGACTTGCTTATCATTAAGATATTTCATAGGGGCTCCTTCTCCATTATTATCCTATCTCAATCATGTAATCAGATAATTCACATTCCGTATATTGAAACTGTTTAAATTCCAGTGGTTAACTTAAAGCGGATTTAATAAAAAAAATGAACATTATGTGCTAAATTTTTCGTTTTTTTTATTCTTTATTCACTGGTTAAGTTTCATTTTTTATATATTTTAAATTAATTAATTATGAAGTGGTAGTGGAGTTATTAACGCGTTTATTATTTTCTATTTCTGATTGGCTCCAGTTTTTTCTCCTTGTCGATTCATGGCATCATGATGATTGAAGATAAAATTAGGATTATTTTAATCTAGTTTTTTAGAAATTTAAATTGAAACAGCAGCCATCTGGAAAGTTCAGTTAACAAAAAAACATAATTTTCATTTAACTATCCCATCATGTTGTTCTGCATCAAATACTGATAATTGGCAGGATTTGTTTCACAACTTATGTTTCAATAATTTAAATGAATCACCACAGGTTTAATAGATCCTCAGAATTATCTGAGATGACTGAAAAGAGATCTGACTGGAAACAGGCTGTGCCTGTGGTCATCGCAAAATCCATCTCTTTCTGCTTGATACAGGGCTACAGTGCGGATTGAACCGGTTCGTCGGCTGATGAGACGTTCCGGAATAAAGGCTCAGGTCGGGTACCGGAGTCCACGGGCATGTAAAAGTAAGGCCAGCGTGATGGCATCCAGCAGGCTCCAGCGGAAGTTCAATCCGGACGCACCGAATGAACGCTGGGTGACGGATATAACCTACTTCCGGGCCCATTAAGGCTGTATGTATCTGGCCGTGGTGGTTCTTCTGTTCTCACGAAAAATTACCGGCTGGTCACAAGCATACGCTCCCGGTTCTCAAGCACACTCATGCCGATGTTCAGCTCAGAGAGTAGTGTGACCACCTGCGCGACATCAAGGCTGTGGCGGTCCATCAGGTGCCAGAAGCGCTCATAAGCGCGATTTACCGTGGCTTTGCGGGGCGCTACCGGATATTTCCCCTGAGGGGGTTCTCAACCGAACAGCAGCAACAGGTTCTGGAGATACGCAACGCAACCGACTTGAAGTGCTCTTCTCACCGGCAGAACCGGGCATATTACAGCCCGGGGGCAGACCGAATTTGACCTACTCCCCGTTGATTAACACACCGCGATGTTAGTAATGTCTTCATAAGCCACATGAGGACATTCCCATGAAGAAGCGTTTTTCCGACGAACAGATCATCAGTATTCTCCGCGAGGCTGAAGCCGGCGTTTCTGCCCGGGAACTCTGCCGTAAGCACGCTATTTCCGACGCCACGTTTTATACCTGGCGTAAGACGTATGGCGGCATGGAGGTGCCTGAGGTTAAGCGCCTGAAGTCACTTGAGGAAGAGAACGCCAGACTCAGGAAGCTGCTCGCCGAGGCCATGCTGGATAAGGAGGCGCTTCAGGTGTCTCCTGGGCGAAAGTACTGACGACAGACCAGAAGCGCGAAGTCGTGGTGTTGATGTGTGATGCGACCGGTCTGTCGAAACGTCGTGCCTGCAGACTCACAGGTTTGTCCCAGTCGACCTGCCGCTATGATGCTCAGCGTCCGGCGGCTGATGCCCATTTATCAGGGCGCATTACTGAACTGGCACTGGGGCGCAGGCGTTTTGGCTACCGCCGCATATGGCAGTTACTGCGCCGTGAAGGGCTTCTGGTTAATCACAAGCGAGTGTACCGCCTTTATCATCTGAACGGGCTGGCGTTAAACGCAGACGTCGTCGTAAAAGGCTCGCAACAGAACGTCTGCCGCTGCTCCGCCCGGCGGCGCCCAACATGACCTGGTCGATGGATTTTGTCATGGATGCGCTGGCTACTGGTCGCAGGATCAAGTGCCTTACCTGCGTCGATGACTTCACAAAGGAATGCCTGACGGTCAATGTTGCCTTCGGGAATTCAGGCGTGCAGGTCACGCGTATTCTGGACAGCATTGCGCTGTTTCGCGGCTATCCGGCTACGATAAGAACCGATCAGGGCCCGGAGTTTACCTGCCGCGCGCTCGATCAGTGGGCCTTTGAGCATGGAGTGGGGCTAAGACTTATCCAGCCCGGCAAGCCGACACAGAACGGATTTATTGAGAGTTTTAACGGACACTTTCGCGATGAATGGCTGAATGAAGACTGGTTCAGCGACGTCAGTCATGCCAGGAAAACCATCAGCGAATGGCGTCAGGATTATAACGAATGTCGCCCGCACTCCACGCTGAATTATCAGACGCTGTCTGAATTTGCAGCGAGCTGGAGAAAGGGTAATTCTGAGAGTGAAGGATCCTACATTACTAACTTAGTTTTGTATTTAACCTTGGGGGCAGGTCACTCTTTTTGTCTGTAAAAAAATCCTTATTGATGATTAACAGATTCGAATTTATTTCCCGTCATGCAGCTTCTTTATTTTGCTTGTCGGCATACTTCTGCAGACGTCTGAACCATCCCTCCCAGTAATGTACCGGGGTAAGCAGTACCCGTCGCCGTTCGTCACACAAGGCGTTCCCGATAACATCTTCATCGGCTATGCCGCAGAGTGACAGCTGGATATAGGCCATGGCCGCAGCCAGCGGATCAATGTCAGTCACCGATACCCACATATGGCGGTGCGAAGAATAACCGGCCTGCCGGAGCACATAGGCAAATGCGAGCGTCATGGCACCGGCACTGCAGGCGGGCTCAGCAAACGTGATAAACGGCTTGCCCCTGAACAGCTCTTCTGGTCTGCCGAGTTGCATCTGCGCCATCATCAGCGCCACGCTCCACGGCGTGAAATACTGGTCTTTACCTTTGTCACCCAGCTCCAGCAGCATGTAAATGCGCCCGAGAAAGTCACAGGGCTTTTCTTCCAGGCCGTTCACCACGTATGCCAGCAGTCTGGCCATTGATGAAACGTCCTCTTTTTTGTATCTGGCCACGATGGCCATGTATTTCTTTTCACGTTTCTCACAGAACTGCAGGCCATTCTGAATCGCAATAACACTGCAGCTGATGAAGTCGGTAAACACCTGAAGACGCCGGGTGCCCCGGGCGATGGAGTTGAACAGGGAGATGAATTCTTTCTCATGGTCGGTGCGGATACTCATGCGTGTTTCCTCATTAAAAAGGGGTAACACGCCCCGTAAGGGAAACGATGTTCCCCCTTCGGGTGAAAAAGCGGCCACAGCAGATGCTGTGGCCATTGTCTGACAGACCTGAGATACCGGTCTGTCGGTTGGTAACGTCATGCGCGAACGCCGGCGTAATGTGCAACGGCCGGAGTGGCAGGTGCGCCTCCTTCAGCACTGAACTGATACAGACGGGCCCCTTCACTCACCGGATACTGCACCTCATCCTCCGGATAAGGGCCGCTGTCGACGTGGTCACCGCGATCAAAACAGTGGTAACCCGACGTGCCGGCATCCGGAGACAGCCAGTAGTGACGGATTTCACAGTTAAACTTCTCCGACATCTGCCCCATGACTTCCGCCGACGGCGGAGACCAGGGCGAAGAGAACGTCAGCTTCAGTGAACCGATATCATCACGACTACACTCCATCCGGTGCCCCGCCGGAAACTCCGTCCCGTAGAGCTGGTTATAGAGTTCTGACGTGGTACTGAGGCCACTGAACAGACCGCTGTCCCCGTTGAGCTCGGTGGCCAGACGTGACGGCATCACCATCAGCATGTCACACGGGCAGGTTGTGTCCGGTTTTATACTGAGCCACTCCCAGCGCTCCTGCGGGTCAAACTGATCGCCCGCAGAGGCGACGCCGAACCAGTCGGCGTAGTGAACGGCCATAAGCTGGGTGATGGTCTGGCGGGCAGCAAAGGGAATACTCTCCCATTTGATGTCGCCAATGCCGGACTGAACCCAGATTTTGTCCATTCGCGAGAGCGTTGCGCCGTCAAGCCAGGCATCCTTCTCCAGCAGCTCCAGAAAATGCTGAAACGCCTGGTTGGGTGACGTGCCGCCCCCGGAGCCTGATGAAACCAGCTCCGGATAAGCACGGTATTCCGTTGCCTTCGCGGGTTTGAGCATGCCGGCACAGCCGGCGAGAAACAGCTTTATGGCCTGCCGTATGGCGTGGCGGTAAAGCGGCGCTTCGGTGCCGGTAATCCACGACTGCATAACGTCGATGTCGGCAGACTTACCGGTGATTTCCAGACGGTTTTTGCACCATGAAAACATCGTTGTACTCCTCTTTTACGTTTAAAAAAGAGGGCATCTCCCAGAGGGGAATGCCCTCAGGGGGATGATGGCGACTGACGTCGCCGGGGTTAATTACGCTGCTTCAGTGCGGGTTTCACCGGGCAGCTTCAGCAGATATTCCGATGCTTCCCGGGCAAGCCGGCAGGCGCGGAAAAACGCTTTTTTGTCGTTACGCAGAAGGCTCAGCCATTCATCAACATAGCTGTCGTGCTGGACCCTGCCGGCTATTCCCAGCTGTGCGCAAAGAAAGGCAGTGCCGGTGTCGGCAATAAGCTCTTCCAGGGCATACACCGGGTTGTCAAACCTGCTGAGATGAGACGTTATTCCCTCACGGCTGAGACGGCTGGCGTGACCGGTGGCATGAACAAGCTCATGCAGTACGGTGGCCATGTAGTTCGGCGGTGACTGAAAAAAACCTTTTTCAGGCACCACGATGGTGTCAATACAGCTGATGTAGTCGGAACGGTAAAGCCCGTGATGTGTCCCCATAACCCCGGAGGCACTGAATATTTCACGCACCTGATGCTGAACACTCAACGCATCCGGGGTACAGGGCGGAGCAAACATCGTTTCAGGCAGGCCTTCACACTGCGCAACGTTAAAAAGCTGCAGCGACCGCATTCTGACCTGCGCTTCCCCGTCTTCGGGTCCCTGACCATGACTACCATGACGGGAACGCCGTTGAGACGGCTTAAAGATGATGGCCAGCGAGCTGCGTTCGCCTTTCCTTACCCGTCCGCCGGCAACTTTTGCCTGCTGATACGTGAGCCAGCAGTCGTTGCTGTAACCTGCCTCTTCAGCGGCCATCCACAGCAGCGGCATGTTGACGCCGCTGTAGTGTCTTCCCGTGACGGCATTGACCGGCCGCCCGAGGCAATGGTCCTTCTGCCCCCGGCACCACGGCCGGCGCCAGGGCGGCACGCCGTTTTCCAGTGCGGTGATGATTTTGTCGGTGACGTGCTGATAAAGGTCAGTCTGTTGTTCAGTTGGGGCCTTACGGCCAGGAGTTTTTTTCTTCATGAGATGCGCCTCTTAAAAAAACTGCGCATCTGCCCGGTGGCGGACAGTGCGCCACCGGTGAGTGGGAAAACTTTCTTTATGAGTAAAAATGTATCGAGCCGTCTGGTGCGATCTGACTGATACGCTTACGAAGCTCCTGCACAGCAGTGTTTAACATTTCATAATCGGAGGGTTTAGCCCGCCTTGAATCAAGCCGGACAACCCTGTCGAGCACGCTCAGGGCCTGTGAACGCCAGCTGAGATGATCAGCCTTACCGCCGCAAGACTGGTAGTGATGTAATGCATGGTCATAAAGCCAGGAGATCCTGCTACGGTAAATGCCGACAGGAAGATAAACCTTCTCAGGCTCAACTGTTTCGGCAAAAACCCTGACGTCACCCGGAGTCTGGCAAATGAAAGACACAAGCAGGTCCTGGTGCTCATTCAGGACTGCGTCGCAGGCGTCCTGGCTCAGATCAAACTGATGAAAGAAGTATTTTTCGGTTATCAGGCAGTCTGACAGCTTACGCCATCCGTCATCTGACAACGGATTGCATCCTTCTGCCCAGGCCAGTGGCTCCTTTACCAGCGGTCTGAGATCACTGCGGCGGAGAAAGATACCGTTGTTTTTTTCGAGAATCACGGGACCTCTCATGCCCCGCCTGAGAGACAGAACCGGACGAAGCTGTATGGAAGTGAAACGTATCATGGTGGCTCCTTAAAAAAGGAGGTGACCTCCCCGGGAGGGAAGGTCCCTCCGGGAAGTGTCATTCAGTTAATATCAGTCAAAGCGATAGCGAAGTTCCGCCATCTGCTGCGCCATCAGCCGACCGGCCCTGAGAGCCTTGCGGGCTGTTGCGTACGTACCGGCCCCCGGCAACTGGTCAACACGCCAGTCACGCTGGGTAAAGCCGGTGCGACGGGAGATGACGGGCGTAAACCCGTTCTCTGTCAGCACGACGTCGGCCTTAAAGCTGCAGCGGCCGCTGCGGTTAGTAAACCACTCTGCCTGCTGTTGCTGCAGGTTGCCGGCAAGCCGGTTGAGTGCGCCTGAAAGGCGGGTGACGAGTGAAAGCATTATACTGCTCATGGTTTTCTCCTGATAAAGCGCGGAGAAACCATCGCCGCTGTGGCGGGGAGGTTGTCCCCGCGCGGGTTAAAGCCTTTGTCAGAAACTGACGCAGGCCGGCGGTTAATCACTAACCAAAATCGTGGTAGTAAGCGTTACCCGAATCCTGCGGGGTAAAGCGCCGGCTGGCAGAAATGTTAACACTCACATTCCCTGCCACAGGGTGACAACGGTGTCTGAACTGATGGAGATAACATCTTTCAGCTCCGCTGGATGGTGGCTCCAGTGTTTCAACGTACTCCCAGTCTTCGCCACCATGATAAGTCTGCCCGGGGGCGGTGAGAGAACGGTTAAAGGGGTGCTCCGCAAGCCTGTTCCACATACGGTGCCACTCTTCGCTGTTGTGCTTAACCAGCAGTGATATTTCAGAAGCCTGAGTGTTCATCGACAAATCCTCTTTAATTAAAGGAGGATTTGTCTCCGCAGGGAGATAAGTCCCCGCAAGGGTAAAACAGACAGCTGTGATGCTGACAGGTTGCTGGTTGCTTTGAGATATCCTCCTCAGTCATACCAGCTGTCTTCTTCAAGCAAAGCCTCTTCGTCCCACACGGCACAGCCGAAAAAAAACGTCCAGGCGGCTTCATCAATGTCTCTGGCCATCTGGCACAGGCTTTCAAAGAAAGACTGCCAGGATGCCGGCACGAGTTTGCGTACAGACAGCTCGGCAAGGTCCCGTGCGACTTGAGCCATTTCCCAGACATAGTATTGAAAACCGTCTTCATCGGTATCGGTGTTAAGACCAAGACGACGATGCGCTGCAATAATCAGCAGGTCTCCTTCAGCTTTGGCCAGTGCAACTTTATGAGCGGTCAGTTCCGCAGCGTGGGTGTTAAAATCAACTGTAAACACTTCTTCTGCGTCTTCTGCATAAGCTTCAGCTGCATAATCGATGGTAAAATCACGGGCAAAATCATGTGCTAACGTTAATGCGTTCATAAAGGATTCCTTAAAGAATTGAGGAACCCTGCCCCGGACGGGGACAGAAGTCCCGTCAGGGTGAGAAACTAATCAGTTAATAAGGCTTTCAGACAATGTCAGAAGCATCAGCGCTCTGATAAAACATTTCACGTAATTGCTCTGTAGCGTTGTCCAGCGCTTTGTCCTCGCGAGACCGGGCAGCGCCCTCATGAAAAGCCGCGTTCCAGTGAAGACGGTTAATTTCCATCCCCAGCAGAGTGAGCTCGTTCACTGCCTCTGCAATGAAGGCATGCCTGATGTAGCCATTCTCAGTCGCAAAACCAACGGTATAGGCGACATGCCTCAAGAAAGTCAGGTAGTCAGGAAGGCCGTCAGCAGGAACCTGTGGGTCTGCGTCGACCATGAGTCTGTAATCCAGACGAGCGTTAAGCTGAGTTTTTACGTAATCCACCAAGATTTTTGCAGAAGCCGGCGAATCACAGTTCAGTAACGTGAGAGGGTTGATCATTCTGGTGTAATGCATGGGTACGATCCCTTAATGAAAAGGGAACCGTCCCGGAGGGAAAGTATCCCTCAGGAGTGAAAATCAGGCACAGAATGCCAGATGAGTAAAACAGGTGTATGGGGGGTGATGCGAAGTAGAAAAGGACCTTAACCGCAGGGGTCTCTGTTTTCAAAGGTTAAACAGATTTATTACCGCCCGAAAGCGTCATCTCTCAGGTAATGATGACATTGGCGTGTGATTACCCGAAGGCGTTCCTCTCAAATCACCGGAACATTGGCAGTTGTCGAGATGACAACGGTTAGCATGGAAAATGTACTCCAGCGCACTGTCCAAATCAATAACGCCGGAGTGAATTTTATGAAGATAACCAGGACGCTTTCACCGTATCGCACCGATCCCCAAACCAGGCGTCTGCCATAATGGCATCGGGATCACACTGCTGCATGTAGGTTCCGTTTTTAAGCAACGTGGCTAAAACCGCTGAAAGAGGAATGATAAACTCACCCGCCGCAATGTTTTCCATGTTGTCGCGGCTACACATCTTTAATGAACCCGTAAATATATAGCCTGTTTCTGAAATGGCAGTCGCGCAACTGAAGTCGATACCGTCATCATAATAACGGTTAACTGTCGCAAACGTATCCGCTTCATTAACCGGTGAAAGACAACTAAACGTAATCCTGATTTCTGAGGGTGGTATTTCAGATAAGCTAATTTCGTGAATATACTCAACAGATAAGATGCTGAAAGTTATAACGGGTAAATTATTCACAGTACACCTCATGATTAATCATCAGTCCATCAGGGACTGGCAGTAAACATTTCTGATATAGGTTCCTCGTCCGTCACCATGTCCGAGGTCCATCGAGGTCAGTGCAAGTGATTCGTCTTTCGAAAAACCTCTGGTAAGGTGATATCTGAAAGCATCTTCCGCGTAACTGTAACGTAAGCTGTGTGGTGTCTCATGCCCCCCGGTCATTTCGGTCCGGAGCGTATTTCTGTAATAGTCCATCGCGGATTTTAAATCGGGCTTATCAATAATCTTACCGTTATTGTTTTCTGCGTGTTTAATAGCACGGTTAACGGCATCCAGAACTTTATCCCTGTCGACGATTGTGGTCAGCCTTGCACGTCCCCCTTTGGTTCCGAAAATAACCTTCAGGGTTTTATCGCCCCGCTGTAATGCCTTCTGCCAGGTATTTAACGATTTTGCTGACTGAATAGCTTCTTCATTTCTCAGTCCGATATAACGTGACAGACATACCGCCACGGCAACGCCTTCATTTTTTTTCTCAATGTTCTGAAGAATCTCGATGTAGCGCTCGTCAGAAACAGATTTTTTTGTGCCCATGCGACTCGTGTCTGAAATACCCAGACTTTTATTATTCAGTCGTTCATGTGAAGGGTCAGCCAGTTTGTGTTTACCGGCATTACGGAGCATTACCCGTATTGCCGACATTTCATTCTGACGGGTTCGCCGGGAAACATCATCAGATGCCCGGCTGTTCATATACAACTCAATGTGCCGGACTTTGAGTTGTGATACCGAGTTTATCTGAATATTGAGCGCGGCGAGACGCTCAGCAAACCGGTGCATAATTCTGGAATAGTCATCCTGCTTTTTAAAGCTCCCCCCGCTTTTACGGATTTCAGCGACAAGTTCCTGCTTTAACAGTTTTTCACGTCTGGACATCTGTACCTCCTTAACAGTTTTGCCACGTAAAACAGCATTACAGGCAGATGTCGTTTTCTGCCGTTCCGTGAAAACGGCAGAAAACGACACCCGCATTACCCTGGCGACACGGTTTGAGTTCGCGCATCCTGCGTCGTAATGAGTACCTGAGCACCAGGGAAGTGCAAAGTGTTGAGGTTTTGAGAGGTGTCAAATCAGTGTTCTACACTGACCGCAGCTTTCGCTGTACCTGTTTCCAGGTCGCCCCCGACATCATCCTCCGATGATGTCGCCGATTCGGTATCTCATTACATAGCTATTCCTTTAATAACAATGTGATAAACGGATTCGTTTTGCGTTTTTCACTGGGTTGATAAAATTGTGTTCGTCTTCTCACTTCGTTTCACGTTGTAGTGAAGGAAGAAAAGGTACGTAAAATGCGCGTTCAGGACGTGTTTTCGCGCGCGTCACTTGGTACTCGTTTCACTCGTACACAAGTGACGCCGCGCTCCTCTGCTTTCAATGCAAACGTGGAAGATGCCCAAATGTTCCAAATGGTCATACCCGCGTTGCAAAGTTCGCAGCAGCCCTTCAGCGTCAGTGCGTAAAGAAAAGTGAAAGCAATACGGCCGAAACCGTAATCAGAAAATGCCAGAAATGGCTTTGTAAAAGAAAGGACCTTAATCGCATAGCGATCTTCGTTCTCAAAGGTTAAACGAAGTTACCGCCCGAAGGCTCCGTCTCTCAGGTCATGACGGTTTTGGCAGCGCAATCACCCGAAGGCGTCCCTCTCAGATTGCCGGGACATTGGCGTGTTGCAAAAGCAACGGTACAGCAGCAGGAATGTTAGATCGTTATGAGATCCATTTACAAGCTAAATATCATAGCGACATAAGGAGTTATGTTTAGTTAAGCAGGGGGCTTCGAATAGCCCTAGGGAAAAGGATTATGCTCAGATTTACTCAGTGCTTATTATCAGGAATTTAAATAACTAGCACCCCCATGTTTTTAAATATGCCTGAGATAAAATCTGGTATGCCGAATCAATGTCAATATTGCTATAACAATTTTTGTAAAAGCTTTCAACCTCCTTATCAATAATAACAATACTGGAAACTTGTAATTCAACCATGCCTGTGGGAGAACGGTTAAGTATCACCCACTCTTCTCCTTCTGTCTCATCGGTGTGAAAATTAAGATGCGAATACAGAACGTCTTCTGCCGGGATGCTTAACTCTAATGAAATAGAGCCATACCCGCCCTTGTCATTTGTGTCTGTAAAAGAGTTAATCACATCCATATATACGGGTATTGTTTTTCTACCTATAACTTCAGCAGAAGCTTTGTAAAGCATGAGCATACCACTGTAATCCATTTCGAAAATCCCAAAGGGTGATATTTTAGCTGAACTTCCTCCCATTGAGCGTATCTTCCCAGGCGCAATTTCACGTCTCAAATTTATATAACTTACGCCAGCATCCTTTAGTGCTTTCTGAGTGCCATTGTAGATTTCCGTCAACTCGCTCACAACCTCGTTCAATTGCAGTTCATTAAGCGACTCTATCGTTTTATCAACATCCTCTTTGTATCTCAAATAATTTCTGTCATTATTAATAGGTAATTTTAGATCACTAAATAGCTTTGAATAAAACCATAATAAAATGGCGTAACCATTGCCTTTCTCTTCGCTAAATCCCCTGATGTATTCATATTCCTCATATTTACTTCTATACCCAATGCAAGCAGCAAGAATATCGTTTTTCATGCAGTGTTTAGATTTAATAAAACTCTCATCCATTTCAAAGGTTTTGAATGATTTCATTTTTACTCCTGAGCGAGTTACAAGATGAATTTACTGTTATGTATCCTGTTCTGTTTGCCTGGTAAAAGCTGAATTTTGTAATTAATTGCAAAACTGCTGCCGCACTCAGCGACTACTGTTTGCCAACTTAACCCTGTAAACGTACACCCCAGATACTGTACAAAAATTTGCCAACTTAGCTGTCTTTAAAGTAATCTGGGGTCGGGCGTTTATCATAGTATCGGAGGCAGACTTCATGGCCAGCGACTGGAATGATGAGCTTGATAAATACGAGAATGGTCGGAGCTTTGGTGAGGATTTGCGAGATTCTGTTAGAGCAGCTTTTTCTGCCACTACCTTAGTTTCTTCCATAACCAAAGCTGCATCTAAACCAAGTGATGAATATAAGTCATCTTTGAAATACAGTTGGGAAAAAGAGGGTTTTTTTAAAGAGAAAGACGGTTTTTAATAAAGCGGCGAAATGATACCGCCGCTTTTATTTATTTGATTTTGCTACTTTATTACCCCTTTGACACCTTGAGTGGCTATACCTTGAGCCTTTTTCCCTGCTTCGGCACCTGCATCCATAGACATTTTAGCTCCGTCTGATAAATGACTGGCCATCGACCCAATTTTTGCTCCTGCCCATCCCAGCATTCCTACCCAGAACGCCGGAAACACCACATACATCATCCCCAGGACCAGGTTCATGATCCATCCGTCACGCGGTGAGCTGAGGAAGTCTGCAATAGGCTGCCCTGATGCCATGCCGCCTGCCGCAAGGTTTGAGTAGAGAATGGTGATAAGTCTGTCATCCAGCCAGCCCGCCAGTGCCCACCAGAACGTGATGAACTGCAGCGCAAACAGCGCAAACGAAATCGTTACTACTGTCTTTGGCTCGTAGGCACTGAACATCATCAGCACGGGGATGACAATAATGATCATCATCTGAAGCAGCGCCTGTATCATCGGCAGCGCCTGCTTGAGCGCATCAAAGCCCGGCAACGCCTCAACCTGCTTCATGCCCAGCCCGACCGTGGACGTAAACCGTGACAGGCTCCCTCCGATACCACTCGTTGTGTCCGCACTGCCGGACATGTAGGTGACGCCGCTCCCTGAAATTTCTGCGTTGCTGGGGCTGACCAGCCAGCGCAGCGCCGGCTCTTCCCACTGTGTGCCTGGAAACTGGCGCTGAAGCTCTTTTCGGGTAGATTCGCTGAAGCTGGCCAGTACACGCTTACGCAGTCCGTTGCTGCCGTCAGACCACCAGGTTTTGCACGTCGGATACCCTCCCTGGCCTGTATCCGGATAGCCACTGTCACGACTGCTGTTGTAGGGCCACTGGCTTCGTGGCGTCATGGCCGTGTAATAGTCGTAATAACCTGAGGTGTTAAGGAAATAGTCACTGCCAATCCAGCCGACTGAGTTGATGGTGGCGTCGCTCAGCTGGCTGTTGCTGTTTTTTAACTTAAAATAGGCACGGGAGTAGCACTGGTTTGCGAAGTCCTGGACCTCCTGCAGCACCACCGGGTCGCGCAGTTTTGTGTTCTGCACGTCAAAGCGCAGCTGACGCAGCTGCGTGCCGCAGGGAATGGACGCTATCATCGCCTGCGTGGTGCCCTTCGACATCATATGCAGCAGATACCACCACACCGGCACCTCAGCCGTGCGGCCGTCGAAGTCATTTACAAGCCCTTTATAGCCGGAGTTCTGCGGCGTGGGTACGCTGAAGCCGCACTGTTTCGCCCGCGCGTCGTCAAACTTGATGGTGCTGATATCCACCGGCACCAGCGGAACGCAGCAGAGCAGCATGACCAGAAAGGAAAGGTAAATCGTGTGCTCGATGCGGGGCAGCGCGAGTACACCTTTATTACCCTCGTCGGCCCCTTCCTCACGCACCTTCAGCCACACGCCGAGCACCTTGAAAACCAGCGGCAGCGCGAACAGGCCGGTGCTGCTGAGGATGCCCCACATCGAGTTATTGAGTACCCAGCCAAACAGGATGAGGAAGTATTCCAGGTAACTGTTCGCCGTCATGTCAGCCTCCCCGAACCGCGTTTGACCAGGCTACGTACTCCGTGGCCAGAACGAAAAGCACGGCATAGATTTCTGTACTTTTTACTGTTGCTGCGTCTTCCGGCCAGCGCTTCAGCAGGCGCGGTCGCACCTTCATAATCCAGACGCAGCCGATGAAGCCATACATGCACAGTCGCCAGGCAAACATGGCCCACCGGCTGTCGTAGAGCCACTTCTGAAGAAGGTGGCCATCGGGGTCATACGCCATGAACACCGACGCCAGACCAAAAATCGCGCCCATGGCCAGAAACATGATTAGGAATATCAGAAGAATGCGGCCGGTGAGGCCGCTCAGGAATCTGCGCTTCATGTCAGTTGCCTCCCGGCTGAGGCTGGCTCATCTGGCTGAAACCCTGGTCCTGATTGCCGGCTTTCTGCTGCAGCTGGTTGTCCTGATTGCGTTCGCCCTGACGTTCAAGCGTGGTGAGCAGGCTGTTGCTGCTGATGGACCTGCGCAGCTCCATCTCGTTACGCAGCGCGTTCAGCTCGCGGTCGAGCGCATCCACGCGACGGTCACCCTCGGCGATGGCCTCAGGCTGTTCGGCCGCGTTCGGCTCAGACTCACCGGTCGTCAGCATGCGTCGCATGGTGAGTGCCGCCTCAACCGTGTCAGCCATGGCCAGCTCACCCGCCAGTCGCTGCACCAGTGCGGCCCTGTCCGGGTCATCACGCAGCGCCTGAATCACGCCGCGCGTGACGACGAGGCTGCCGGTTTTGAGCGCGGCCAGATTATCGGCCGTGGGCTGCAGCTGACCGTTAACCAGCTTGCTGAGCTGCTCCAGGTTGGTTTTGGTGGCGTCTTCAAGTACCGGCGAGAAGCCGGTGCCGGCAACGGTGCTGCCCGGCTGGTTATCCGCGCCGCCGCTGGTACATTCGCTGGTTTCACGGCAGGTGCGGATAGAGCGGTCGCCGAGCACCTTCACTACGGCCGCAGCGGCTTCATCGGAGGATTTGTAGCGCTGGCAGACCGTACCGTTACAGCTGGCTGACCCCACGCTGCTGTTGCTGGTCACCGGCAGGCTGTTCATCATGTTGTAGCCGGCTTTTGCCAGGTCGCGCGTGGGCTGAATCGCCGGCTGCCCCTTACCGCCGCGTTTCTGGCCACCGACCCAGGTCACGCCTTCTTCACCGGTGGCCTTCTGCAGTTTCTGGTCGCTCGAAACCGCATCACCGCCGCTCGATGCCACGATGTCTTTATACTCTTCAGACACCGCCGCCTGCTGCCACTTGCTGCCCAGGGTGTAGTCGGCCAGCTTTTTCGACATGTTCTGACAGTTCATCTGTGCCTTGTCAAAGTTCAGACCTGCCTGCAGCACGCCGTTGGTGAGCATTTCATACAGACCCGGATTGGCACGCTGAATGGCCATCGCCGGCATACTCATCACCGCGCCGGTCGCGCCCTGAATGACGTTGCCCATGAGGTCCCTGAATCCGCTGGTGATACCGTTGAGCTGGTTACCGACGGTGGTTTTCAGGTCGAAGTTGCCGCACATCAAATCGCTGCTCCAGCCGCCGTCCAGGCCGAGGCGCGACATATTGCTGCGCGTTGAGGGCGGCGAAATGACCGAGCCGCCACCTATGGAGTAGAACAGGCCGTCGTTGATGGCGCCGCTGACGCCGGCACCCTGAGAGGAAAGCGTGGTATCGATGGCCAGTGCCGGCATCACCAGGAAAAGGAATAGCGCGCCCGTGGCCACGCGCAGTTTTTTAACGCTGAAATTCTTCATGCAGTGTGTCCTTATTAAAAATCGGTGCTGTACAGGAAGGTCTGGCCACGTCGCTTACAGCAGCTGTAAGGCTGCCAGAGCGCCCAGGCGTAATCGCCGCTTTCCGCCGTCTGGCCACCCGTGTCCGGAAAGACCGCGCAGCTCTGCGACAGCTGCGGCGAAAGCCGCTGCCACTTGTGATTTTTTGTACCAGTGTTTTCGGTAACGGGGTCAGGTGGCCAGTAGCCCGGAGACCGCTGGCCAACAAGTTGGGTGTAGACGTGCAGCTGTCCCTCGCGGGTGATGATGTCGGCGACGCGCTGGACCACGACGGCCGCCGATTTGTAGCTGTCGGTCTGCGTGACGAAGCCGCTGCGGGGATAAACGTTGCCCCACATCTCGCCGGCAAACGTATTCCCGATTTCACGTTTTCCGGGGATGAGCGCTTCCGGATAGAGCGACTCCGGCACGCCCGTTCGCCAGGCCAGCGCGTCCATGGCGCTGACGAAATACGGCACGAACGGCGTGGCCGCTGAGCGGCAGGAATAGCCCGGCACCATCCCACCGATGAGCGACGTCGCCGGATGGCCATACGCATCGCCGTAGTAGAAATGCAGGTTCTGTTTGCGCATGCCCGGGGCCTTCATCTCCTGACGGCCACCGCCAGCAGATACGCCGGCAAGACCGCCCGACACGAGGCTTTCAGCGCCACCGGCCGTGGCGCTCACGGCGGACATTTCGGTCCAGGGGTTGTCGCCCGGGTTAAGGTAGGCAGAGACCACGGCTTCCGGAGTGTAGTGGGTGACTTTGACCGAGGTTTTCACCGTGCAGCCGAAAGGTGTGCAGAGCAGCCAGTAACAGATGCCGCTGATGCGCCAGCTGATACAGTCCGGGCTCATGGCGCCGGAGAGCAGGCTCGCGGTGTTCACGCTGGCAAGCGTGCCGGTGCAGGTAAACAGCGTGGCCAGCATCAGCCGGCGCGGACGGGACAGGCGCATGTTCACGGCTGTTTCTCCCGCCAGGCATTGAGTTTCGCCCGGGCTCCGGCGACGTCGGTGGTGCCGTACACCACCCATTTATCGTCGAACACCACGGCAGGGTACTTTTCCAGCCCGAGTGACCAGGCGTGTGCGACGCCGGCATAGCTCGCTGCTAAGGCCTGCTGATTCTGACGGAACGCCGGGGAGGCGATGACCGCCCGGGCCTGCTGCTCTGCCTGCGCCGGGTTAGCGGAGAGCGGACCGAATAGCTGGGCCTGGAGACGGTCGGGCGCGTCCAGCTCAGTGACGGTCACGTCGGGGCTCAGCTCACCGGTAACGGGGTGCGCATGGTCGGTATAAATCACGGTGCCGGCGTGGGCACCTGCGGTGATAAACAGAGTGGTAAGGCAGCAGAGGGGGATTTTCATGGACAACACTCCCTGAGTGGATAGTACAGTCAGGGTGCGTTGTTCGCGTGGCAGGATCAGCCGTTAACTCTTAACTCAGAAATCATAATTCTTACGGCGGTCAGCTGTGCGGCACGCTGATTCATAAACCGTTACACACTGGCCCTTAAGGACCGGAAAAGCCAGCCGATACACCAGTAAGCGAACTGCCAGAAGGTGGTGAGCATCGTGAATAAAATCTTAGCTAATTCCGTTTGGGGCCTCCTGGCCCCTTTTTTTTAACTTCTGAGCAGCTTCCATGGTCATTACGCCGGTATAGCTCAAATTGAAAAAAGACTCTGAAAAGTGCTGAAGATTGAACGGATGCCGTCGATAACTAAATCGAGTCCCCTTTGAACATCATAATAAAAAAGCTACTGCTGAAAATTGAACTCTCTGGGGCCCTCCAGGCCCCCTTTTTTTTATCTGTCATTCCTGACTGCCAGTCTCGTTTGAATGTCGCCATTCAAGATAATCCAGCTCCCAGAAGAAGCCCGCAGCGGCCGCGTTGCGCTCAATCGTTGCGCGCGTCTCACCCTCATTAACGTAAGGCTGCCAGGCCTCAGGGATGCTGTCTTTTGGTCGGGCCTCTGACTTTTGAACAACGGAAGCGCTGTCGTCTGCTGTGGGCAGAGGTCTGTATCCGCCGGGCTGTTCCCAGGTTTTTCGCTGCCAGGCATCCAGCTCCTCTTCATCTGTATTTGTGATGTAGACAAGATATTCTAAAATTTCCTGCGTGAGGTTTTCAGGGGTTGCGCCGGGAAGGGACTCAAGTAAACGAAGACGGCTGGACGCCATGAACTCTCGCTCTTCCTGCTCAGAGGCACCAAAATACTCGGTCTGGTCTTTTATAAGCTGCTGGTATTCGGGCGATGCTTTGTAAATTTCCAATTCCTCCTCGTAAATTCTTCTCTCCTCAGCCCTGCGTTCTCGGGCGACGCCGGCCTCCTCGATCCCCGCAGCCACGACGTCAGCCCAGTCGCCGGATTCAGGTGACTGCGTACCCGCTACTCCTAGCTGCTGATTAAGGAAGGTAAGAAGGTTACCGTCCTCCGGCTCGACAGCCGCCCCGACGTCATCAGCCAGGCTGTCAGCACTGATAATCCCGGGCAGGCCGTTCCTTTCACGACCGGTACTGGCACGCTCAGCCAGGTAACGCTCACTCCACGCCTGACCTTTCGCGCGTTTGCCGGCACCTTCAAGGCTGGTCGTGTATTTCATCAGCCAGACGTGCATAAAATGCTGACGTTCAGCCGCACACCCTGTGCTGATATCGTGAAACCGCTGATAAAACCCCTCATCGTGGCCGCAGTCCATGCTGTCACCTTCGTGTGCCACCTCGTGCTCTGTCAGGCTGAAGAGGCGACTGGCCGTTCTGAGCGCGTCAGTTTTAAGCTGGCGCACGATATCAGTGTCAAAGGCGATGTACGTCTCACCGTCCGTCCAGGCGTCGGCCGACGTCGACTCGCCCAGCAGTATCTGGAACCGCACGCCGCCGTGAGCCCGGGCGGTGCTATGGCGTTCGCCGCCCGAGCATACCCGTGCATACTGGGCCAGGCAGTAGCGCAGCGCCGTCCAGGCCCTGCGGGTTTCCTTATCCAGGGTCTTTTCACTCACCATCTGCGTGCGGTCGACAAAGTTCGCGCTGAGCGTGTCAAAATCAATAAGCTGCAGCTCTGAGCTGAACGGCATTCCCCAGCGGCCGGAAGACGGCAGCTGTGCGCGGTGCGCGATGAGGTTGTCGCGCACGCGACGCATGCAGTCCATAAAATCATCCGTGCCGTCGCAGTTAAAGCGCGTCAGCGTCACCGGGTGAATGACCGGCGCGATGCCGGCACGCGCAATGAGCTCCCCGCGCGGGACGTTGCGAGCATACTCAACCAAAGTAAAACAGTTTTTATCGACGGCAGAGGGATAGTAGCGGCATTTACGCAGGAAGTGCTCCAGGGTGACGTGCTGTTTGCCCGGGAGCAGCGTAATCACCTCTTCGCCGTTAACCAGCGTCTGCAGGTCTCCCTCGCCGGCAAGCAGCGCGCGGGCGGTTTTTTCACGCCGGGCCTCTGTTTTGCGGTGGCTGCCGGTGTTGTCAGAAAAGGCCTGCGCCAGCCCGCTGAATTTTGCTGCTATCTGCTTCCAGACCATGCAGCTCTTGCGCAGAATCTCCGTTCGTGAAACGTTGAGCGCAATGGCTTTTTTACTCACGATAAGGCCGCCAACGCCCCAGTTATGCCCCGGGTCATGCCTGACAAGCACGCCCTGGTTAGAAATGGACACGGTGCCGTCTTCGCGCAGGCGATACCAGGCCACGTCGTCTTCAGCATCCCATTTTTCGAGCTCCGGTTTGCGCGTAATCACGTTGCCGTTGAGGCTGACCGAGACGGGCGTGTAACGCACCTGGTCACGAATCTCCTGCATGCAGGACATACGCTCCTGGGTGGACATCGGCTCATACCAGTCACCACTGATGGCACACCCCTCCTGAATCTCTCCCGACTCTGTCAGTTCATACTCATAGCCCATCACCCGCGTGTCGACGTCCATCTGCCAGCGCTGCGAACGCCAGGCGGTCCGGGCATGCGCCATAATCTGGCCACGGCCGAGGCGAAAACGGCCGTAGGTGGCATCGCCTTCACGGTGTGGCGTACCGAAGCGGCCAAAATAGCGTTTCACATCGTCATGTGAGGCAAAACCGCGACCGTCGTCACGGCAGGTGAAGCCCTCCGGGGTAATCTCCAGAATGACCGCACCCGCGCCGGCATCGACGCTGTTCATTATGAGTTCGATAAGGGCTTTGGCCACTGAGCCGGCCTGGCTGTAGATGATGTGGTGAATGATTTCGGGGTCGAGTTCGAAAGGGTGTCGCATCAGACTGCTCCTGTAGTGGTTTCAGAGCCATTTTTCTGATGCTGATTAAGGGTTAAATGAAGAAGTCATAACGGGAGCCTGAAAGAATAGCGGGTACGATCAGGCTGATTAATACGAGCAAAAAATCAATGAAACTGGAAGACAGCATTGCTGAATCACTTGAAAAACGCGGCCTCTGGCACCGTGCCGCACGACGCTGGCTGGCAGTAATGGATGGCTCCAAAGACGATGCAGAAAGAGAATTGATTGCCAGGCGGCGTGAGCATTGCCTTAACATGGCGGCAGATATACCGCCTGACGGTCGTCGTGCCGAGACGAGACGATTGTATAAGGCGCGGCAGCGCTACAATGAAGGATACTGAATCGTAGTATTCGCGGGCTCTATGCCGCCCGCACCCGCAGCCTCCGTTCCCGCCCGACACCAAACACCGGTGCCGGGCGATAACGGAGGGTCTGTTTAATGGCACATCTCAGCTTCTGTCGCGCGGTCTATCTCCTTCAGCACCCACAGCATATCTGTCGCATCCGGCACACAGATATTCCAGCGAATGCCGGTCCTGTAATCCCCCTCGGTTGGCCAGAGTGTGTTGCCAGTGACGGTAATGAGAATATCCAGTGCTTTATCATTGGCACCGGACATATGCACCGCCGTGCAGCTGCGGCGCCCGACGCGATGAGGATAGACCGATACCAGCAAGGGATGCTCAAGGCGCTGACCTATCTCCTCACGGAGCTTCACGATGGCACGGTTATCCGTCTCACCCACCGATGCCTGCCCCTGCGGGGGGACGGTAAAAATAACAGTGGCGATTAAAGCCTTGTCCCCGACAACCAGTGGCGGCGCCATGGTCAGTTTTTTCATAAAATCCCCTGTCAGTGAATAAGACCACGGCTCTCGTCAAGGCGACGTGCAACATGGTAAACGGCCTCAAGTTCCGTACATTTAAATTCATTCATGATGGCCCGGCGTTCTGCTTTCTCTTCTTTTTCCGTCATGCCCAGCGCCAGGTAGAGGCTCGGCGGTACGGCCCTGAACAGCGCCTGCACCTTACGCGAGAGAATGACCCCCTCAGTGTATTTGCGCGGCAGTTTTGTGGCAGAGAGCAGCATTGCTTTTTGCTCATCATTAAGCGTCTTGAAGCGGGCAATCTGCTCAACCTCTTCAGGCGGCATAACCAGACATATCCACCACTCGGCCATGTTCAGCATCTTTTTCGACGTATCAGGGAAGTCGGCAAGGTTCTGGGTGAAAATCCAGAGCCAGGTGCCCAGCTTTCGCCACATTTTGGCGATTTTGGTGGCATAGGGTCCCAGCAGTGGGTTGGTGGTGACAATATGTCCCTCATCAATGGGCACGATGATGTCACGGTCAAGATACTGATCGCGCTCGGCGATATTATTGATGGTGTTAAGCAGAGAAATCACCGCCACGGCCATTTGCGCTTCGTACCCTTCGCGGGCCAGCTGCCCCAGGTCCACGATCGTGACGTCGGCCTCAGGCCAGGGGGTGCCCGGGCGGTTGAACAGTTCGCCCTCAAAACCTTCCGTGAACATGCGCAGCGCCTCTGACATCTCCTCGGCGCGTGCGCGGCGGGCCGGCGTGCGTTTCTCGCGGTCGTCAGTGCCCAGACTGATGTCATGAGCAATGTCCTGCAGCGCAAACATCAGGTCCTCGGGTAGCATCTGGCGGGACTCAGCATAAGCCTTGCGGGCGGCATTCATGATGGCTTCGCGGATCATGCCACGGTCAGCACGCGTCATTCTGGACTCTTCCGAGGCTTCACCACCGGTAATCATCAGGCGGGCAGCAATCTCCATTTCCCCCAGAACGTCACGCTCACCGTCTTCATCATCCTCATCGTCTGCATCAGTATCCGGCAGGTCTTCCTCACTGATGATCAACGCTTCGGGCTTCACATCCAGTAACAGGTGCGAGTCACCAAAGGGTGCCAGCGACACGACCTTGCCGGGCTTGATGCTGACGCGGTGAACGCTGAGGCCCAGCGACGCACAGTAGTCACCATAGAGGCCAAAGCTGTTCCCCGCCTCAATCAGGAAAATACGCGATCGATAGATGGCCACCATCTGAGAAAGCTTGTCGACCGCCGTGGCTGACTTGCCGGCACCGGTCGGGCCAAACAGCAACAGGTGCGCGTTCTGGGTGCGATCCGCTTTATTCAGCGGGTCGACAGACAGCGGACCGCCGCCCCGGTTAAAAAAGGTGAGACCGTGATGGCCGGTGCCGGTGTCTCGCCCGTAAACCGGTGACAGGCAGGCAAAGTGCTGAACAAACATCAGGCGCGTGTACCAGTTGTGGCGGTCAAGCTGCGGGTTAAAGCACATCGGCAGCGCCCGCATGTAAGTGCTGAGCGGACCGATGTCGTGTTCCGGATTAACCGGCTCCAGCCCGCAGTTCAGCAGCTTACTGCTGAGGTCAAGGTAGCGTTTGCTCAGGGCGTCCTCGTCCTGACCCTTTATGAGCAGGGTGATTGCCGCCCGGTAAAGCTTGTGCTTGTTACCCAGAAACGTACGGGCAGTGGCGGCATCTTCACGCGCACGCAGCGAATCGACGTTCTCTCCCATCGAGTTGCGGCTCAGGCTGGCAAAATTCGCCTCCAGTTTGTCCTGAGGCTGCACAATCAGCGTCATGGCCAGCACGGTGCCTTCCGGTAGCAGATCCATAATGGCGTTGATATTGTCACCGCGCTTTACCTCACCGGTGAGGTGTCCTGTCTGCGGGCGGGTACGAATACGGGCGACCGGCACCGCTATGTGCGCGACGTTATCAAACCACCAGATGCCCTTGTCCGCATCGCTGCGGGGGCGGGTGAACCACAGGCTTTCGCTGAAGTCATTGAGCAGAGGAAGGTCGCCGGGCGCGTCATCGCGGTGGCGGGCACAGCGGTAAAGCGTGGCCTTGTCTGTCCACTGGGGGGCCGGGTTGAACCATCGCAGCAGCCAGCTGTGTATCTGCTCACCGTTCTGGCGCACGGAACGAATGCCGGCACCGCTCATTGCCGAGGTCAGACGGTCGCAGACCTGATTCAGTAAAACTTCCGGCGCCATCGGGTCGCGGTAAGGCTTTTCCACCCAGCGGTAAACCACCATACGCGTGCGACGGATCTGCCCGCGCCAGGGTGCACCTGTCACGGTTTCATCGACAAACAGGCCTTTTTCAGCGGCCACGTTCTTCAGATGCCGCTCCTGTTCGTTCAACCAGGCCTCGGTGAAAGCCGTCCCCTGTGCCCGTGGTCTGACGTAGCCCCGGATGGAATCCATATACGCCGACAAATCCGAATCGTCCTGACAGAAGAACTGCACCACCCACTGGTGTGAGTCCAGTTCAGGAATGCTGTCCTGCAGCGCATTTTCAACCACGTCACGGATTTCTTCCAGGCGCGATTCGGGACGGCCTTCGGTGCCGACCGGATTGATCTCATAAACTGCACCCACAGAAACGCCGTCATCGAGCAGGATGCACTGGTGTTCGGGAAGGTATTCCCCCCAGGGAACGTGGTCGATAATGGAGGGACCGGTGGCATAAAGACCTGATTCATCGGCGTGAGTCAGCCGGCCGTCACGGGTGATCGGCTCATGGCCCTCAACCGAGAACGGCCCATGACCGTACTGATGTTCAGTCTGGGCTTCACGGCTGCGGCGAAAAAGACGAAAGGCCATTTACAGCGCCTCCGTGCGTTCGCCGGGCAGCGCGTACTGCACCTGGCTGTAAAACGGGAAAACGGTACTGTAGCCCGGCACCGGCGTGTTGCCGTCGGCCAGATGCGGGAACACATACATCACCATGTCGGGGTTGGGCAGTCGCGGAAACGTCTGCTGAATTTCATTTTCCTGGGTGCGGCTGTAGCTGTCCCGGGTCTGTTGTCCGATCGTACGCTCACTGTCGGAGACCGGCCGGCGCAGCGTGGTGCGGCTTTCAGCGGTGGCGTGGGTTGTTGAGGCGCCGTTGTTCCAGAGCTCCAGCATGGTGCTGTCACCCGGTGGCAGCATTTCATCTTTGGAGGTGCTGCAGCCGCTCAGCATCAGAGCAACTGTTCCGCCCAGAACGAGCAAAATTAAGGCATTATTCTTCATCATCAGCCTCCAGCGTGTGTATCTCAGAAATGACTGCTGACAGGCGCAGGATGCGGCCATCCGCCTGCCTGAGCAGAACATCAGTATTTTCACGAACCAGCTTCTGCGCGACGGCCAGCATGGCCCAGTCCGTCACGTCCTGCGGTTCAGCTTCCCACTTGCCTGTATCTCGCCGGACGAAGCCGGCATAAAGTCGGCCACTTAGCGGGGTATAACCCACGCGGTACTCAAGCTCACAGCTGTCTTTACTTTGGCTGTTCATCAGTCCATCCCCGTACCTGAGCCTGCCAGGCTGAAGTCATACTTAACCTTGCGGCCTTTTTCTTCATAGTCGAGCGCCAGCTGGCGGGTAATGTGCAGCGCCACTGTCTGACCCGGCGGCACGTATATCGCGTCAAACGTCTGTCCATAACGCTGTTTTACCCAGTCCACGGTTTCTTTCATGCTCCCTGACAGCGATTTCCCAAGCACAGCCTGTCCCGCATCACCGGTCAGGGTCTGCGTCACGCCGCCCATGGCGTTAGTCTGGCCCGTCATCTGGTTCTGTGAAAGGGCATCGCCGGCAGCGGCCGCGCCGGCCAGCAGGCTGATAGTCGGCAGATAGGTAGAGGCGTTGCTTTTACGGGTGCCGGAGATGCAGGGAATGCCGTTGTCATCCGACAGCCAGCCGATACTGTTATTGCCGTTTCCGCTGCTGTTCTGGGAATTCTGGTTATTACTGCCGCCGTTCTGGCTGTCCGGCGACGGCAGCGTGCGCACCGTGCCGTCCGCGAACACAAACGTGATGCTGGTAATGGACCCGCGCACGCAGGACAGCGTCCAGTCACCGGTCGCCGTACCGGACACGATGGCGCCCTGAACGTCCGGCAGCTCGATGCCGTTGGCCGTCAGGTTGTCTTTGCCTAACATAACCTTGAACGGGTATGGATCGGTGACTTTGCCGTCTATGGGAACGCGGCCGAGCAGTGCCGTCATGGCGCGACTACCGACCAGCGTGGAGTTCTCCGGCAGCGTAAATACCGGATCGACGGGTTTCACCGCATCCGGCACAGCCTGACTGACGGCTGTGGAAACCGCTGCGCCGGCCTGCTTACCGGCATCACCCGCTTCACCGAACGACGAGGCAAACGAGAAGCCGGTCGCGCTGTTTTTATTGCTGTCATTCACGGGTTTGCCGCTGGCATCCACCGGGATACCGTCTTTGGGTTCGACCCACAGCAGGCCGTCTGAGACAGGGGCTGACATCGCGACGCTGCCACTGGTGCCGTTGTCATAGCCCAGACCAATCGGAATGTCGCTGCCGGGTGCGCTGCTTTTGTCAGGCGTTGCGGCATTTTTGTTTTTCAGTTGCTCAAGCATCTGACCGACCTGCGAACTGAGGTCGGAGACCTGTGCGCTGAGCTTTGCCCGCTTGTCAGCCTCGTCAGCCCGGGCGTTTGCCACCGCTTCGTTGATTTGTGCATCCACGTTGCTGTTGGTCTTTTTCAGCTCCGTGTTTTCATCGTTCAGCTTTTTGTTGTCATTGGCGAGCGTATCGAGGCGGTCCTGAACGCGGCGAAAGTTGCCCACTATCGTGCGCAGGGTATCCTGCGGCGTGTCGCCTTCTACGCCCAGCGCCTTGAGCTCATCAGGTGTCAGGTCTTTCAGCGCTGCATTGGTGGTTTTTTGCGTCGACGTCGTTTTGTTCTTTGAATCCGAGCAGGATTTGACGCCCACGACGATGGCGACAGTAACGACCACTGGCACCGCAATTTTCGCTATCAGGTTTGTGCCGGGCTGGCTCATTTCTTCGCCCTCCGCGCCATTTTGGGCATAACCGTGACGGGTTCAGCGATAAACGCGCCTTCAGGGCGTCCCTGAATGACCAGGTACACGACCGTTGTGTCTTCCGGCGTGCCGGCACGGCCCAGCCAGCGGTGCTGAAAAGTCGCCGTCTCGAACTGGCCCTGCAGCTCACGCGGGTCGAGGACAACCTTATCGGCCGAGCGGTTACGCACCTGCAGCGCCACCACGCTGTCGCCCATCAGTCTCCAGGCCGCCATCGGCGTGACCGACACGGGCTCGCCGGGCATCAGCGTCGTAATGGACGATGGCAGCTTCAGTGACACGGGGCTGATGCCCGGCACCGGCTCCACGGTCCGGACCGGCCCGTAGAGGCTCTGCGCGGCATAGCGGGTCAGTACCACCGGCAGCGGCGCGCTGAGTTTTGGTGCTTTGCGTGCCGGCGCAGTGTCAGTACCCGACGCCGAAGAAGTGTTTTTACTGCTGCTGCCTGCATCACTACTCACCGACTGTCTGTCACTGGCCGTTGCAGTGGCCACTTCACCGTCATAGACCAGCTTCACCGGTTCGCGCGTCACCTTGCCGGGCACGGCGCTGACGTCAAGCAGGATGACTTCGCCGTTTTCCTTGCTCTGCAGCTCAATGCGCGTCACCGGAAAGGCCTCTCTGGCATCGAAGTAGACCGCGCCGCCGGTGCTCTGAATACGCACTTTACCGTTGAGAGAGGGCGGGAACCCCACGCGCACGTTTTTATTCACAAACACGATGCGCTCCTGGCCGACGGTGAGCGGTATCTGCAGCGGAATACGCTCCCACTTCATGAGCTCAACCCCCTGCGTCAGGCCTGAGACCAGAAGCAGGCAAAGCAGTATCAGAGGACGTTTCATCACTGGAATACTCCTGATTTTTTCTCCGGCTCCGGCTGCGGCATGGCTTCGAGCTGCTGCGGCGTGGAGTCATAACAGTCAAGCGCCATGCCAAAAGGGTTGCGCGCCGGATCACCTTCCCAGCGCACGACCTTGAGGGGATAGCGGACAAGCGCCCGCTTGACCTTCTCAGCGTGGTAGTACTCGTCAGCTATCAGGTCGAGCCGGACCACCCAGCGATCGTCGCTAAGGATGTCGACGCTGCTGTCGCTGTAGCCGCGACGGGGAATTTCATACACCACGCGCACGCGGTCCTTGAGTTCGCCACTGTTTTTACGAAACTCATAGTCCCTGTTCAGGAAATCCTGGCAGGACGGCGTCAGGTAAGGGCTGAGCTGGGCAATCTTCGCCGAATAGTCCACCTCACCGTTGGTCGGCCAGGCGTTGAGCTGCTGGAAGATGTAGAACGCAAAGGCGTACACCGTATAGGGCGGAATAACCCACCATTTCTGCGTGCTGCCTGAGCGCAGGTCGGGGGGAATGTGGATGGTCATGTCCGAGGGCGCACGCATCCAGCCGACTGATGTGACCAGCATGCCGGCGAAAAAGAGCACGCAGAAAATCCGCAGGGAAAAGATGTGGTTATCACGCGCCGTGATACCGTTACGAAACCGGCTCATAAACCCCTCCTCATTGCCCGCGCGGACGTGCGCTGCAGCTCCCAGGCGCGGCTGGCCAGAATCATCGAACGCGACAGGCCCAGACGGCAGCGGATTTGTTCCAGCCGCTGCCAGATGTAGTTCTCAGGCTTGCCGCGCTTGTAGGCAGCAATCCAGTTCCCGCCGAAAAACACAGTCAGAATCGGCATCAGCAACATGCATGTCGGGAACGCCAGCCAGCCGACGTGGGGCACCAGGCACAGCGGTACGCCCAGTGGAATGCCCACTAGGCTGCCCGTACCTGCCGCAAGCAGAAACTCGCCGGCGGTAAATCCCCGGTACACCACGGGCGGGTAATTGAGCCGGTCGGGGAGAAAGTCGATAACGGCCATCGTTGCTCCTCAGAGAATGTCTGCTGCCTGTGTCGCTAGGAAAATCACCACCAGGATGAGGATGATGCCGACGACGCTGTAAAGAATAAGTTCGGTCCAGGTGCCCTTACCTTTACGGACATCGTGAAACGAAGTAATGACGGCGTGTGCAACAGCCAGGAAAGCAGAGACGGTTACAAGAAGACCAAAACCCAAACCGGCCATTTTTGCGTAGCCCATCCAGGTGTTCCAGATCCCACCACCGCCGCCCGTTGTCGGTTGCTGAACGGAAGGCAGCCCGGCTCGCGCCTGACCGTCAGAAAGCAGAAGAATGAGCAGCGTGGCACGTAGTCGTGCGGCACGGCAGAACCTGATAAAACGGAGTTTCATTGTGGTGTCCTTTCAGTTAAAAAAGAAAAACAGGGTCAGCAGCCACAGGAGTGCCAGACGGATGAACGTCTCGGTAAACTGCCGAAAAGTCACCCTTTTAGACGCGAGGCCCCGGTACGCCTGAACCAGCGCCCAGGCAGAGAACAGCAGGATGACGATGGCGAGCGCACTCAGGATCAGAATGTTCAGTTGGGAGGGCGTGAGGCCGCCGCCGGTGCCTGCCGCCCAGCCGGAGGTCTGAGCGCCGTTCATCGCCACGCAGGCTCCTGCGCACGATACTGCCCGCTCACCGACGCTGAGCCGGTGTTAGGCTGCGCACGGGACGGTTCGAGGTAGGTGGAAATACCCTGTTTCATGGTGGCGATGTCGCGTGTTGCCTGCTGATAGTCGAAGTAAAAGCGGGCATCCTGATTCTGGTTCGCCACCACGCGGGCGCGGTCAAGGCCCGCCTGGACCTGATCCAGCTGGCGCATCACCAGCGCGAGCTCGTCCTTTTCGGAGGCATGGCACACAATTGCCGGCATGACGCAGGCAAGGAGTGCAATGAAAGGGGGTAAACGGCGCATGTAAGGCTCTCCCGGATAACAGATGAGGGTGAGAGTGACGCAACCGCGCCCGCCTGACAGCAGTAAAATCTTTATGGATTTCTGAAAATAAAAGCAGATTGTTTCTGGCAGAAACCGCGCCGGCTGGGCGATGATTAAATACACAATGCATTTACAGACGGGGCTGATGTCACATGGACACGACCGAACAGTTGGACGGGAAGTATTACTTTGACGGCATGAGTGTGGATAAAGAAGAGTTGCTGATGTGGCTGATTCTTGACGAATTCACTAAAACCTTCAGCGGCATAACGGATATTCTGGCCGTCGCCTCAATGCTGGCCAGCCTGCCATTTATTCCTGTCTCAGGAAAACTGGATGCGAAAACGGCCACGACCGGCACCAGTCCTCTCTCAATGGTAATGCGCAAACTCATCAAAAAACGATTTGCTAAACGCCGCCGAACGCTGACGCTCAGTAGCATGATGCGGGGCAAATGGGCCTACACGACAAGTGTGGGCGCCTACATTGGACGCTGGGTGCCGTGGGTAGGCGCCGTTATTACTGCCCGTGACATCTACATCATTACGAATAACGTCATACATCGCTACCGACTGATAACGGGTGAAAAGGATTAAGCGCATGGAAACTTCAGTTCAGGTCAGAAATCTGCTTAAAAAATACTTCTGGGAAATGTCAGATGATGTCTCACTGAGTACAGGGGATCAGATGGTACTCCCTGAAGAGGCCGCTGATTTCATCGAAGAATATGCAGAGAAGTTTGGCGTCGACATGACCCATTTTGAGTTCAGGAAATACTTTCCTAACGAGGGCATACGCTTTCTGCCTAATGCAATCCTGCCTAAATTCATGCGTACCGACCATCATGAACCTGCGCCTCTGACCGTCAGAATGCTGATTGAGTCTGCTGAAGCCGGACGCTGGCTTTTCCCCTGAACAACACGATGACATTTATAGTCCGGGATAAATGAATGACATTAATTCTGCGCGAAGTAAGACAGTGTGATGTTTCGCTCCTGAGTGAGCTGGGTGTCAGTACATACACCCATCATTTTAAGCAATACTGGACCCACAGCGAGGAACTGGACGAGTTCCTTTATCAGGAGTATTCGCCACAGGTCATCGAAAGCAGCCTCGCTGACCCTAACGCAGGCTGGTATATAGTCGAGACGTCGGCTCCGATCGGATTTGTTAAGGTCATATGGCGGTGCAGCATTCCGGGGACGCCCTTAAAGGGAACTCTTCTTAAAAAACTCTATCTTTCAGAAGGCACAACCGGGAAAAACTACGGTCAACTCATATTTGGTGAAGTGGCTGAGATGGCGAAAGAAAGAGGGAGTGACTTTCTGTGGCTTGAGGTGCTTAAAGAAAATAACCGTGCGCGTAGATTTTATGAAAGACAGGGTATGACGTTTATCAAAGATATTTTTTATAACACTGCTACTCAGGATGTTACGGTGCACGTTCTGGGCATGAACCTCTGAATCCTCTTTTAGCCATAAAAAAGGCCTGCAGCAGCGCAGGCCCTCCGGGCACATCCCCCGCAAGCACACACATCACAGATACTTTTTGAAGGACGCTGTCACAACAGCCAGGACGCCACCAACCAGTAGCGCAGAGGGCAGCAAAAACAGATTTGGCCAGACTGCTGTCGGCCATGCCAGATACAGCATGCAGGGCCCGTACAGCGCAGGCTTAACGAAGCGTTTGGCGTGGTGATAGACAAAACTTGATTCGTAGCCTGCCCCGTAGCGACGCAGGTCACGCCTGACCAGTCCTTCAACGATGCCGGTGATGATGACCAGCCCGAACAGCGGGATGCTGAGAAACAGGATCATCACGCGGATAAAGAAGATCAGCGTCACCCAGAGCGTGGCCTGCAGGTACTCTCCCAGCCTGCTGATGAGGGATGCGCCGAAGCCGTTCAGGGACGGAATGAGACCGCTCCCTTTCCGGCTCGTTTCCCTGAAAGAGGCCAGCCAGTGACTGAATCCGCTGTCCACAAACAGCCAGTGCCAGGCAGCCTGAACCCAGCGGGTGATGGTTTCCACCGGCGTGGCCATCAGCAGGCTTCGGGTATATCCCGATGAAAGCCAGTGACTTTCAGCCAGCATCACCTGATAGCTGTGCGTGGCACCCTCGTCCGGCCAGAAGAACGTCATGCACGCATATTCAACACCCAGGCTGACGAACAACGAACCGATCAGGATGCCGACAAGGCTCAGCGGCATGTCCCACAGCAGCAGCGTAAAAGGGCCCGGGTGTCTGTGTTTCGCGGGAGCGCTCTGCCGGGTATTTCCGCCGTCATTCTGGGACATGAAGGCCTCCCGGAATACCGGTGTCGCCACCCGTCCACCAGGATTCGCCGCTGTGGTAGTTTTTCTCCATGATGTCAGCCAGCTGTTTCAGGCTCGCCGGCATAAAGCGGTCACTGTCGTCGCTGACCGGCAGCGGCATACGGATTTTCCACAGCCTTCCGCCTTCGAGCAGGGCAAAGGCCTGACCTTTCGGCAGATTGATGATGTCAGAGGGGCTTATCATCGGCACCTTAACCAGCGTCACCTGATCGCTGACGTTACTGTTGAAGTCCGTGCCTTCCCCCGGGCGGGAGACGTCGGTTACACCTGACGTCAGGGTTTTCTGGTAGACCCCCACTTCAGGTAACTGGTCGGTCATCAGCATGGCTGTGTTTTTTTCGCGAACCCGGAGCATGACGAGTGAGTTAAAGTTACCGATGACCTGGCTGGCTTTGGCCGCATTCCCGATGCGGGCCTCAATGTCGGACAGCGTCTGCGTGTAGGCCGTAACCTGAAAGCCGGCACCGCCCCCCTTGTTGATGAGCGGGATAAACTCATCGCCCATCAGCTCGTTAAACTCGTCGCAGTGCAGGTTGATGACGGCCTTACCGGCTTTTTTGTCGGCCTCATCGCCCAGACCAAACTTATAGATATGGCCACCTTCAGAGACCAGGTCGGCAAACATACTGTTACCCACGGCGGCGGCCACTACCGGGTCAGACAGTGCATCGAGGCCCACGTAAACCACGCCGCGAGACTTGATGATATTGTGCCAGTCGAGTATCGGACGTGGGTCGCTGAGGTCGGTGTAATCAGGTGCCAGCAGCGCGGCCGTCTTGCCGGTGGTGAGCTTTTCCAGCAGCGGCAGCAGCGACGCCACGATTTTGTCAAAATACGTCCGGTCATACTGCACCGCACTGCGCAGGCCATCGAGGACCGGGTCCCAGAGCTTTTTACCCTCAGGACTGCCGAGCACCTGCTCAGACGCCCAGATTTTCTTGCCGTTCTCCCGCCCCTGGAGGTGTCGGGGCAGATCTCTGTCTGCTAACGGGAGCGCTATCTTAGCCTGCATTGAAGCGACCAGCTCTGGAGCCTTTTCGCTCAGCAGATTATCGACATAGGTCTCATACAACTCGCCGATGTTGGTGACGTAACGCAGGATCAGGCTGTAATCCGGACGCTGGCCAAGGGCAACCAGCGCACGGGTGATAATGTTAACGAACCGCCAGGCAAACTCGCGGAAGGCGGCAGAGTTACCCTCGCCGGAAAGCTGACCCGCGACGCGCGACGCCACCTCGGAGATACGGCTGAAGCGACCCACGGCGTTATAGCGGGCGCTGATGTCCGGCCACCCCAGGTGGAAAACCCAGAAGTTATGCTGACGTCCGGCGCGGTGCGATTCGGCATACATGCGTCGCAGCAGGTCTGCATCACCTTTGGGGTCAAAGACGATGACCACCTCAAATTCGCCGGCGGCATTACGCCTGCGGATGTCCTGCGTAATAAGCAGCTCCGCCAGGCGGGTTTTACCGACGCGGGTGGTGCCCATGACCAGCATATGGCCCACACGCTCGCCCAGGTCAGACATGACGTTAACCTCGTCAGGCTCAACCCCGTGATAAACGGAACTGCCGCCGACCGGGGGCAGCGGCCGGAACGGGTTTAAGGCAGAGTCTGCCGACGTCATCCGGCAAAGCCACGGCAGGCTGTACTCCATCTTTTTTTCCAGCTCGCGGGCCATGCGGTACATGAATGAGGGCTGGACGTAGATTTCGCATTCAGGACGGCGAGCTTCCATCAGCCGCTGTGTGTGCCGGGGGGACCACTGAAAACCTTTGCCGAGGAACAGATGCCGGCGACTGACCGGTATCTGGTCACTGGTCAGCGCGTAGCGGGAAAGGCGGCGGATATTGCGGCGGTAGCGCAGTATTTTTAATCCCTGAGAAGTGCGCTTCAGCGCCAGAACGCCAAAGCCGGCGGCGGTTACCCAGCTCACCGAGGGTGCCAGCGCAACAGACCAGGGCGCAGTCAGACAGATGAATGTGGCGCTGCCCGCCACGGTTGCCGAATACAGCTCGACGGCGGGACGGAGCAGCGACTCCATAACATAGCGATCGCTCACGATGAATACTCCCGGCGGTTTATCTGAACAGCCTGCTGAAAAATACCTGACGCCTGCCTTTGACAGCGGGCGCGTTTCGCCAGGTACGGAGTTCATGCAGGAGTTTCCAGCCTTCTGCCGGGCTTTCAATGACACCCGGACCCTTGAGCCACTGCACCAGAGGGTGGCTGAGCAGCTCTCCACTCACGTCTACTGAGGTAAAACACAGAGAAGAGGAAAACGTGTCCGTCTTCCATCCGGGATTATCCGCTCTGCTGAGTTGAACATGGCTGACGCCGGTTTCAGCATACAGACCCAGCGGCCTGTGAAGGGAAAGTTCTTCCCGCAGTGCCAGATAAACGGCCAGCAGGGACTCATTAAATTCGTAGTGGTTCAGATGGACACCGTGAAGCCAGGTGGCCTCACGTTCGTGAAACAGAAAGCGGGCCAGTCCGCTGCGGTGGTTGCCGTCAGCACCAATATACCAGTCAATGCCGTCATAGCTGTTGTAATACATGGACGGCTTCTTAGCTGACGTCTCAAAGTAATAGTCGGGATTTCGCTCAAGCATAGGGACATTACGGTCCATGCGTTTGCCCCGGTGCAGGAACTCATGCCAGGTCAGCCCCTGGTAATCCGGATGCGCCGTACCTTTGATGCAGAACACGTTAATACTGCCGGCATCAGCCCAGTAATGACGTTTGAGGAATCCCCCGTGCAGCCGCAGCCGGCTGTCGTCCCAGGTGCCAATCGTCTCACCTGCCCAGTGTGGCGGATTTGCATCAATTTTCGACAGAAATTCGCTCATCGTTCAGCCTCTCTGCTTGTCTGTTAAATCATCACCGCGAACCGATCCCTGCCTGGCTTGTCCTTTACAGATATCCCTTATAAATATACGGTCGCGCATCTTCTTAA
This sequence comes from Pantoea sp. JZ2, assembly GCF_035191405.1. NCBI lineage: Bacteria > Pseudomonadati > Pseudomonadota > Gammaproteobacteria > Enterobacterales > Erwiniaceae > Pantoea > Pantoea sp. JZ2. The sequence continues at coordinate 924,729 of NZ_CP045247.1, forward strand.
ATTCGCGATTATATTCGCGACGCAAAAACATCAGCATGTCGATCTGGAGGCTCAGCAGGATTAACACCGGCCACATTGCAGGAAACTGATCGATTATCTTTAACAGCCCGCTGAAGGCGTTACCCAGGGTAAACGCCGGACTGGCAAACAAAAGAATCGGAACCGCCATCGTGAGGAGGGTCAGGACTGCGGAGAGGAACATCAATGGCCAGAGGAACACGGGCTTCAGCAGGTACATAAACAGCAGGAGCACATACGTCAGCACTTTAAGTAAAGGTTTGAATACGGCGTTAAATGCACCGCCTGCGTTCAGTGACTGCAGAAGGTTAATGGCAGCGACCGGCACGGTTCTGAAGAAAATATGCATAACAGACTACCTCAATGGCGGGATGAAGGGGCGCTGAAACCGGACTGCAGCTTCAGGTGATGGACATTGTCCGGGAAATCCAGCCAGCGCCGGTCGCCGGCAAGCAGTTGAAGAAGACGCTGACCGCTGATGAGCGTGACATCCGGACAACATCTGAAGGCTTCACGACTGACTTCACCCGTGCGCCCGGTATGGATGAAGAGCCCACCGCACGCTTCCTTACGGACCAGCTCTCCGAATGCAACAACGTGCTGTGCGTTGATAGTGGCGCCGTAGCGCTTCGCCTGAATCAGCCAGCGCTGTCCGGCTATCCAGACCTGACCGTCCATACCGCCGTCACCGCTGTAGCTGGCATTGCGTTTGATACGAAACCCCTGACGGGACAGCGCCGTGAGCAACATCTCCTCAAACACGTAGGGATTCATTTTGCGCAGCCACACCATCCTGGCAGCGTCATCGCGCAGCTGTGGCAGGCGCGCTAATGCAGACGCTGCACGCTTCTGATACTGCCCGTGACGACGCTGGCTCGCGTTTCTGAAACATAAAGGGAAAGAAAGGCATACAAAACCCAGTGCAAAAATAACTACAGCTGCTGTCTGATAAGGGTGAGTAAATAGCAGCTCCACAATAACAGTAACGGGCATCACTGTGACAGCCCCTTATCAGTAATCAGCACGGGGTAATGGGCGATGTGCAGGCGACGGGCAAGATCACCGCCGCTCACCGGCACCATTTCAGTGGACGGCGCCAGCGCACGAAGCGCGCTCAGCGCAGCCGCGTCCTTCACGCTCACGACCATGCCTGTGGCACGCATCTGACTGAGCGCTGCCGCATGCTGTGAAAGCCACTGTTTTGACAGATTGTCGTCACCCACCACAAACACCGGTGGCATGCCTGAAAGCTCAAGAGGCTGAGGCGACACAGGGCCCGGGCTCATTTCCGGCGTGCTGACGGGCAGCATGTCGGAAATGGACAGCGATTCAGGCGGCGCAGCCGGCACAGAGGATGCACCGGCAACAGCATCTTTATCGGCGTTGATGGCATCAAAGTACGGCGCCGTGGGCTCACCGCCCAGGTCACCAACCACAACCAGCGCCGCGCTGGCCCCCGTGACGACGGAGAGCAGACATACGCTGAACAGAACATTCCGGATAAAGCAGTTGCGTTTCATCATTTCGGTTCGATCCAGGTAAGGGAGTTACTGGCGAGCTCGACCGGCGTGACAGACTGTGCACCCAATGACACCGGGGCAATCTGGCCAAGCTTGCGGCGGACGATGGCGATGTAGGTCTGCGCCTCTTTACCGCCGGCCGGATGGTGATAACAGCCCGCCGCGTTTAACCAGCTGCCGGGGCGTGCTTCGTAACAGGCGCGAAGTATGCGGGCGGCGGCACGGAGGTTGAGATACGGGTCAAAGGCGTCGCGGTAGGTCGGGAAAAAATGCCCGTTCCAGCCCAGGTTGACCTGAGCCACGCCGACATCGATGTTCTTCAGTGGCCAGCGCTGCATGAACCCGAGCAGCGCGGTGAAGGCCGCTTCACGCGTTTCATAGTGATAACCCCGGCCGGCTACGTTGATGGTCCACGGCCAGGGTTTTGAACCCCAGGCGGTTTTTCGGGTGCTCTCCGCCATGGCCAGCGAATAAAGCGACTCTGCCGGCACGCGTTCTGCTGCCGCTATCTGCCGGTAGGCATCCGGAATGACCTGGCGCCTTTCAGCCGCACTGCAGGCGCAGCTGACAAAGCAGATCATGACAGCCACCTTCTTCAGTACGCCGCGACCTGCCATCCGATCTCCCCCTGCTGCAGAATGACCGGCATCTGACCCATGCCGTACCTGAACCACAGGCCATTGTCGTGATTAAGCGTTATCTGACGGCTGCGGACTTTTTCAACCGGAATATTGTGCTTAACGGCCCAGGCACGCAGACCGTCATCACTGTCGATGCCGACCAGATAAAGGTCGACGGGTCGGTTATCAGCCAGCACGGCAGCAAGACGCGCATCACAGCGTGAGCAGTTATCCTTCAGGAACAGTGCCAGGCGACCCTGTGTGTCGTGCGCAATGCCGGCGGCGTTGGCGCCCATGTTTACCGCGAGCGTTTCCGGATAGAGGCGAAGCCAGGCCGCGTTGACGTCACGCTGAAAAGCCAGCTCCTTCTCGGTTCGCTGATATTCGTGTTTTACCCACAACTCAGCCAGGCGGCGACGTTCCGCGCTGTTATCGGTTTCCACGCCGAGCGCCGTGAGCGGGTCCAGACCCGGTGACATGATCCCGCGCTCGCCCTTCATCAGCGTCTGATAACGGCTCCAGTCGCTGTCAGATAATCCCCACTGCTGGGCCTGCTGCTGAGTGCTCAGACTGGAAGAGGTATTTTCCTGAAGCGGCGCCACACGGCTGTTAACTGCCGGCGTCTGCGCAGTGGATGCCAGCGCCCAGAGCGGCAGTAATATGAGAACTGCAGTCAGTGTTTTTTTCATAAGTTGTCCTTTTACTGAACCTGAAGACGAACGGCACTGCCGTTAACGCTGAACAGCGCGGCGTTGCCCTCAAGTGCACGCAGGGTCCAGCCCATAAAGCCGTCCCCCGGTGAGAGCAGGCGCATGGAGGAAATCACGGTGACGCCACGGGGAATGACGACGGCGAAGGTCTGGCCGCCGCGACGTTCGATGCCGGTCAGCTCAAACGGTGCAGCCGGCATCACCGCGTGCCGGACTGACCGTTTAGCCTTTTTTGGTGAGGAAACCGCCTTCTGAGACGGCTGCGGCTTAGCCTTTTCCGGCTCAGGGGCTTTTGGCGTGGCCACCGCCTGTTGTTTGAGCGCCTCAACAGCCGAGGTCGACGTCTGAACTTCCTGACGAAGCTGCCCCAGCTGTTGCTGCAGTTGTTCAACAGACTGCTGATCGGAGAGGCTCGCATCGCTGAGCTGATTCACACGGGTGCTGAGTTTCAGCTGTTCAGTCGACAGCGAGGTGACTTTGTCCTGCACCGGCGCAAGCGCTGAGACCTGTTTTTCCAGCGTTTTCAGCTTTTCCTGCATGATGGTAACGTTCGAAGACAGCTGGCCAATCTCGCCGCTGCGAAAAGCGGCATCAAGGGTGTTAACCCGGATAGTCAGGTTCGACACCCGAACAAGCAGGACCGCTGAAGCCGCCAGGGTGCCGAGGAGAACGATACCCAGTAAAGCCGCCCCCCCCTGACGTAACAGTCGCCGTATGTCGGGCAGGCGTTTTTCAGGGGATTGCGAAGAAATAACGGGCTCATCTGTTGTGATGCTGGCCCCCGAAACGGGCGCAACCAGTTCATCAGGTGAGGCATGGGAAAGTGACATCGGTGAATTCCTTATGGCTGCACAGCAGAACGGCCATAAGGTGCAAAATTAACGCAGCACTGGCGATGATTAACTCATCAGCCGCTTTCAAAGATTTATGAATCCGTTACAGGCTCCTCGGGAGCTTTAAATCTGACTGACGCAGCTTTACGGAATTTTTTGCAGGATAGCTCCGGTTGTTCAACAGCGAGGAGGAAAGCACATGAAAGCGGGATTCCGTTTTGCAGCTCTGTGTATGTTCGTCACCTTTACCGCAATGGCCAGAGACATTCCCCATGTCAAACCGCTGCCCTGGCACCGCAGCGGCTATACCGGCCATTCGGGTATAGCCGATACGGCTGAAACACCCGACGAACACATCAGAGAAGAGCAACCCCGGGTATCCCGGTCAGCAATATGAAATTCAGACCGCCAGAGGGCGGTCTTTTATTGCACGCCCGTTCTGTATAAAGACATCACTGGTAAATGAAGCCGTTGAAGGCGCCCGGTGAACACCCGTATTCGGGCAGGGGATTGGAAACGATGCTGTAGCTCGTATTTGCCGGCACCTGAAAGCTGATAAATCCCGCCTTTGCCCAGCCCGTATTGTTGTCGTGCGCCTGCGCCACAAACTTTCCTCCAGCGTAACCGACAAGGTCATAAGTGTTAGAGCAGTCACCATCGCCAATTTGTCTGTGGACAGTTGACGCGCCGCCCGTAGCATAAACGGTAATGGTATAAGGCTGACCGTTATAACCATTATACTGCCCCGTGATGTATCCCAGGTCACCGTACTGACCGCTTGATTTCGCTCCCACCCAGACGTTGTTCTGACAGGAAATTATTGCACCGTTCCAGTCGCGACTGACGTTCCCGTTTCGGGGACACCAGGCACCGGGACTGTTCACCTGGTTAAGTTCCAGCTGGCCCCCGACGTTGATGTTGGCTTCTGAACTGAGATAGTTCCCCCGGATCTGACCGCCGGTATAAATGTTTTTATTATTCACGGCCCTTACCCAGTCGTTATCCGACATATAAAAACCACCACCGTGAGATTCATCGAGCCAGCCTTTACCGTCGCGGGTGATGAGCCAGCCATTGTTACTGCGGATATCGCCGTTCGCCGTGATGTTGCTGCCAGCAGACATATTGTCGCGTGCGTTAACGTCCTGACCCGTTACGGTGCCGTTCGCCGTGACGTTGCTGCTGAAATTGCCGTTTGCCGCGTTAACATTGCCCGTATTGTTCAGGTCATTCCCGCCCATATCGATGCTGGTATGCATGGTGTTGAGGTCGGGTTTGCCGTTCACCGCAAAGCGGTATAAGCGGTCACTCTCTGCACGGGAGGCGCCGAGGTCATCCGTGGTCAGAAGCGCCGCGATATGGCCGGGTGTGGTGTTCGCGTTAAAGGTCTGAAGAGGAGCCGACCAGCCGCCCCGGGCACCGGTTACGGTGCCGGCTGTATTGATGTAGCCGCCCATTCCTGAGTTGATGCTGACGGCAATCTGATCCATGGCCATAAAGGGCAGTGGATTCCCGTTCTGCGTGTAAACCAGCGCCTGCAGCTGGTTATTCTGGGACGGATTACGCACCACCGTGGCCAGATACTGCTGACCATAATCGTTGTTTTCAGTAAATCCCGGCTCCAGAAAACCCGTATTTTTCAGCATGGCCGGCGTCACCGTGACGGGTGCGGTCGAGAGTAGCGTATCGTAATAACGGCCCGTATAGCTTTTCACGGCCTGGGTAAAACGCGAGGCCTGCGTGGCGCTCCTGAGCCAGTTCTGTCTTGCGTTCCAGTCCTGAATCAGTGAACTCCCCCAGGTGGTAATATAAACCAGAACGATAAGCGCAGCGCCCATACTGAGTATTGCCCAGCCCCGATCGTGACATTTTTGTGTTGGCATGATGTTCACCAGGTAATAAGGGGCTGATAGAGCTGAAAGAGCGTTACCATTACAGCTCCGGCTGCCAGCCAGGGGCCTAATGGTCCGCCCTCAGAAGCGCGGCGAGACTGTAACTGCCACATCGCAAAAAGCATGACACCAATGCCGACGGCATGAAAACCGCTGAACCCCAGCCAGGCGCAGACGGCACCACTCATCCACACATCACCCATTGCCGGATTTTCTCTTCCCCCCTTGAGCAGACTGACGTAGCGCAGACCGCCGGTAATGACCAGCATGGTGGTCGCCGCCACAATATGTGAAAGCAGAGCTGACAGAGCGGATACAGAGGCACCTGTCAGCGGCTGCCAGAGCGAAGCCATCAGACCGGCAATCAGGCACTTGACCGTCACGGAACGTGGCAGCAGTCCGGTGAGTGCATCGGTCAGGGTCAGCCTGAACAGGAACAGGAACAGGATAAAGAAGAAAGCCGGCAGTCGCGCTGACAGGGGGGAGAGCATGGTCAGGGTCGCGGCCGTTGCAAACAACCAGCACACAGCCGATTCGGTGACATCCTGATCCATAGTGACTGAAGAGTACAAAGACAATTTCAGGTCTGAGCGAACGCGGGCGGCCATCAGACACAGCAAAAGAAGAAACAATGGAAAAAGGCCCGCAGCAAACTGCCAGGGCATACTCAGGGTCAGCAGTGTCACAGTTTTATTCCCCGCTCTTTTAACAGCAGTTTTTTATAAATGGCATACACGCGGTGTGCGTAGGACTCGCGGGTTTCGTGCCGGTCTTTTCGAAATCCTGCGTTGTACGAACCCAGGCAGTTCCAGCTGATGCCACAGACCTGAAAATGGGTGGCCAGAATCCAGGTGCCTATCTGCACGTTGAGGCAGGGTTTTGTCAGCAGATCCTGCGGGCTGCTGATAAAGCCCTTTGCGATAAGCGACGGAATATGGGTTGAGTTCACCTGCATCAGTCCGTAATCCGTGCTGAGTGCCCTCCCGGTGCGCGCATCACGATTAATGTGCGTAATACCCGCGTGCAGGCTGCTCTCACCGGTTGCTATCGCCTGAATCAGAAGCGGGTCGATGTGGTACTTTGCGCCCGCTGCGTCAAAACAAAACGCGTGCGCGCGGGCGCAGAACAGAACCATTAGCATCAACACGATCAGCACATTACGAGGCATGACATCAGCCGTTGTGCGTGAAGACCAGTGTGTTATTGCCGGTCCGGCCGCTGTCTGCGGTACAGGCCTGACCGATCGCCTCAGAGCTCACCTGACCGCTGCTGAAATCGGTACTGTTGATGACCATTGAGCTGGAGGAGCCTGCAGAAGCCATGCGGGTGGCAATGTCAATGCAACCGGCCTGCGTCACGCTCTGGGTCGTCACTGAGAATCCATTGTTATAACCATTGCTGTTTGCCACCGGCGCCATGACCACCTGTCCACCATAGCTGTTGGTGAGCGTCGCAGTGCCGGATGAGGCCGTGCCGTGCACGGTAAAGCCGGACGGTGCGCCGCCTTTCTGGATCAGGAAGCCGGTCATAGAGGCGCCGCTGCTGAAGTCATAGCCGTTAGGTCCTTTTAGTGCCGTCCCGTTGCTCATCATTGTCTGCAGGCTGGACACCTCCGTTGTGGAGTCTTTGGCACTGAAGAGCTTCCAGACGCCCCCCAAAACCACTGTGATGACAATGGCATAAAGGAGGCCGATGGCACCCTGTTCCATAAATCCCCAGCCCCGATCAGGGTGCTTTCCTGCAGTAGTGTTTAAAAAAGACATGGTGCGTCCTCAGTGAAGGTTAAGTGAGCCGGAGTCCTGGATCTGCATGACCATCATGATGATCAGCGCGAAGAACCCCATAATCAGAAGCATGGATAAAAGACGGGTTACATTAGCCCTGCGGGCCACCCGCCTGAGGGTCTGTGTCAGCCAGCGGTCGGCATAGTTGCTGATAAGCTCAGCGGCGCCGTCTCCGTCGTCAAGCAGTGACAGGTAGTTCACGGCCTCTCGGCTCGGGAAGTCGTAACCACTTTTGCGCAGCGCCATACCGAGTGAGTTGCCTTCACTCATCTCGTCCATCGCCGCATCAAGGCGCTCCTGCAGCCAGGGCGGCGCGAAGCTGTGCAGCAGTTGCATGGCTTCAAGCTCATGCACGCCGGCCCCAAGAAGGGCACCGGTGTTCATCAGGAACACCGCACCCTGCAAATCTTTATAGAGAGACCAGGGCATAATGCTGTCAGCAAGACGACGAATTCTGCCGCGCCACCGGGGAAGGGACCACAGGCTTGCCACAACCAGAGCAGCACCGGAGAATGCCACTGCAGGTCCCCACTGTTCTGTCCAGTCAGAAAGCCCCTTCATGAACCCGAGTGCCCCGCTCCAGCTGGCCGGATCAGACATTCTGCTCAGCATCGGGACGAGGGACTGGTTATTAACCCCGAGCAGACCGCCGCCCAGCACGAGCAGAACCAGCGGGTAAATCGACGCAAAAACGACCTGACCGAAGATCTGCTCACGTGCATTGATGAGTTTGTCTGCCTGCATCAGGGCAACGGGAATATTGCCCGTCTTCATCCCGGCACTGATAAGCGCAGCCTCTTCGTAGGGCACCCATACCGCCAATACATCCGCCAGAGTCCGGCCTGGCGAATTATCCCGGAGCCCCTCAAGGCAGTCTTCGGTGAGTTCAAAGTAGGGATGCCATTTCTCACCGAAACTGGTGTGCACCTCGCCAATCATTTTCAGCGAGGTCTCAAGATGCTTTCTGTTTTCCAACAGAAAACGCATGTTTTCATAGAAGACCTGCCGGTGTGAGCCGGTGAAGGTCAGCCTGACGGCGTGATAGCGGCATTTTTCAAAAAGGGACAAGTCCCGCTCAGTGCGAAAGCGCAGATTACGCGACATTGGGAACCTCGCAGCGCATCAGCTCGTCTTCGTCCAGTGGGCAGACCAGGTCACCTTCAAGCGGGTCAACGCGCCCCTCAGCAAGGTAGCGCACTAGGTGCATCACGCGGGTGATGCCGCCTTTGTTCACCCAGTATTGACGGGCCACGGCCGGTCCCTGAGTGAGCCACAACTGCATCATCATCGCGTCAGTGCGGACGACTTCCACTACAGCAGTACGGCCGATGATGCCTTTGCTGACCACGCGCTTCGTGACCGGGATGACTTTGCGGCAGCGGTCGCAGCCTTCCGAATTGCGGAAGAAAAGCTGCTCAGGACGACAGACCCCCTTCACTGTGCAGTATTTTTCCAGACGCTCGCGGGTATCGCTGTCCAGCTCAGGCAATTTGTCTGCCCAGGAGATTTTGCAGTTGTCACACAGCAGCGGCACCAGACGCTGACCAACCAGCCCGGTGATAAGGGACGCATCGGCCAGAAGCTGTCGCTTGATGCCAAAATGCTCCATGCGACTCAGGGCGCCGATAGCGCTGAGCGTGTGCTGGGTAGACATGAAAATATGCCCCGTTTCGGTGCCGTAAATGCCCGCCATAATGGAATAGAAGTCCCGCATTTCACCGTTCAGGATGGCGTCGGGATCGAGACGCAGCGCCGAGGCGTTGGCGTTATTCCAGGCCCGGCTGATGGCTTCCGGCGTGTTGTCATCGGGCATAACCGGCGTCTGGATTGCGCCGGGGATAAGGCCTTCCGGCGGGTTTTCCAGTGTCAGCAGGCGCTTTTTACCGCCGGAGAGCGTCAGCCAGATATCGCTTAACACGCGAAGAGTGGCGCTTTTTCCGGCCCCGGTCGGCCCGGTCACCAGCACCATGCCAGACGGCAGGCGAAGGATCTGCGTGATGATTTTGATCTGCTCAGCAAGAAAACCCAGCTGCGGCAGTGTGGGAATGTTTTTGCTGTCATCGGGGATCATGCGCATGACCAGGTAGAGGCCGTCCGGCGTAGGGCGGTGTTCGTACCGGGCTCCGAAAAGGCCGGCCTGACGTGCAAATTTTGAACTGACACGCCCCGACTGCTCGCGCCCCGCGACAAATGACTGTTCGCGTACATCACACATGGAAATATACACAGTGGATGCCAGCGTTGTGCCTTCCTCGTCGGTCAGCTCGTCAATCACCTCAAGCTCGCCGTGTATGCGCAGCTGAATGACGGTGAGTTTGCGGTCGGCGCTAATTTCCATATGAATATCTGACGCATTCAGTTCGTTAGCCAGGCGGAAATAACTCAGCACTTTATCCTGTGAACGGCTGACGTCCTTTGTGCTCAGGTCATCCTCAGTCACGCCCGGGCCCAGTGCGGCGGCGCTTTCACGACGCTGGTTCAGCTCACTGAGCGAAACAAATTCGGTTCTGGCACCCGGATACTGTTTCGCCGAGTCCATCGCCCAGCGCTGAATGGCCGGGTCCTGGCGGCGGTTTTTATCGACAAGCAGCGTCACGCCCTGAACAGGGTGGTGCTCGGCGAACACAAAGTCTGCGATTTCCTTAGCCGGGATCATGTTCACCTCAGAATGAGAGTTCGGTGTCGTCACTAAGACGCACAACGGTTTCGGTTACGGCCGTCACGCGCTTAGACGTACCGGGGACGGGGTCGCCTTTGACCACTTCAGCGATACCACCGCTCGGTAACAGCAGGCGGGCGCGAAGCTCGCCAGGCTTACCGTAAATCTCGACCAGCCGGATGCCGGCTGACTTAGCAGCCGCTGAACTGCTCTCTTTCACCTGTGCAGATGATGCCGGCATCTGACCTGCTGACGGGTAAGAGGAGAGCGGCGGAACGACGGCTGACAGCGCTGGCCCAGAGGTGACAGGCGCCAGGCTCTCACGCAGCTGCTGCTGCAGTCGCGCCGTCTGTACCCTCTGCTCAAGCAGCAGGTTTTGCGCCTGAGCAGATTCCAGCTCGCCCAGGGTGACGTTGGGCGGAAGAGAGCCGCTGTCTGCTGCCTGAGCGTGATGCATCAGCGTCCATGACAGCAGCAGACAGATAACTGCAGGGCTATTTCTGCGCATAAACGCTCCCCTTAATGGTGTAATTGAACTTCGCCTGCTCGTTCATGGTGATGGCCACGCTCGTCAGACGAATCCCCGTCGCATCCAGCCCCTGAAACAGCAGATCGGGCAGCAGGCGGGAGTTGATGATGAAGGTGAATTTCCGCCAGTCCTGCGGTGCTGTTTTCATTTCCTGCCCGGGGGCGAGAACAGGCGGCTTAACTTCGTCAAACTTCACATCAATGTTTCGCCGCTGCAGATGAGAGATAAAGCGCATCAGAAGCGCATCTGTACCGGGCAGCTTTTCATCTTTAAACATCTCCGCGTTAACCCGGGCAGGGATAAACACATCCCCGTTTTTGCCGCCTTCCTGAAGATTGAAGACCGCATCGAGGCCAAACAACTCTTTGACGCGTCTGGCAAAATCACTCACCGTCGCGCCCGGCGTCGCGGTGTAGCGCAGGCGGATGCCCTTCGGAATGCATTCCGCATCTGAAACGCGCCAGCCGGCAACAGAGGCGTAAAGCGGTTCACGCGTCAGCCAGCAGAAGCTGAGCATTACAGGCACCGGCAGCTGATGCGCCCAGGGATGCGGCGCCGAGGCAGGCATCACAGGTTTTGCCGGCGTCATGGCAAGCCTTGCGCGGAATGCGGCTTCATCGGCGGCCTGTCTCGCCCGTTCGCTGAGGGTGTCCCGGGCATACCAGCCGGCGCCCAGCAGTGTAATGAGCAGCAAAGAAGGAAGCGCGAGCGCGACCGGGGCCACGCGGCGGTGTAAGCGGCAGCGTCTGAGCTGCGTTCTTGTCAGGCGCGACGTGAAGGAAAGCGCATTGGTGCCGTCTTCAGCCCTGGCGGCGCAGCGGATTTCACCTGAATCATTGAAAAGCAGAAAATTTTCAGCCGCTGCCTCCACGTCAGCCCGGGTGCCGGTCACGTCGCCCATAACGGACAGGTGACCGTTGCTGACCGCAAAAAACACCCAGCATTCCTGCTCACGGCTCAGCCGGTATATACCCCAGGCATTGCCGCCTTCGCAGAGCTGAAACGCCACGGCCAGTGAATACACGCCACTGCGGGTCCGGCCCGGCGAAACGTTACCCACCATGGTATGCGGGCGACTCCCCTGAATCCGGTAATGCGTATCCGCAGCCCTGACGCCGTGGCGGAGCCACTGAATGCCTGAAGAAGCCTTTTCCCATTCCACACCGGCAACCCATTCCCGGCGGTTCTTTCTGTCCCTGACAGTTACGCCGTTGTTGAGATGAAGTGATGCTTTCATTTTGATTTTCATCGTTATTGCCCCAGCAAAACCGGCGTAACCATAATGACGAGCGTGGAGCGGCTTTTCGCACCGCTCTGACCGCCGCCCAGGATAAAGTTGTCAGGCGTGAACGTTCCCTGTTTATTGGAAGAGGCGTTCTGCTGTTCAGAACCGGTCAGCACCAGCGTCTGGCCGGCTCGCAGGTTGACCTTACGGGCAAGCCCTTCGGTTGCCGTGTTGGCCACGTCGTTACGGGTATTGCCGTCCTTACTGATAAATTGTGTTACGTCAGGCGGGGTGGTATAGCTGAAGGCGAACTGCAGCTGAATATCCCCGTTTTCCTGAACGAACGGAAGCATGGTCATAAAGAGGCCGGTTGTGATACTTGAGACGGTCTGGGTTGACGTGACGCCCACGTTGGCAACGGCCGTCGAGGTAGAACTGTTCAGCAGTCCGGTGCTTTTTGAAAGCTGGTAGGCCACCGGTGTCAGGTTGGCGGTCGGGTCGGTCTGGTTAAGAGCCATGGTGACAGTGCCCTGCTGAGCCAGTGCCTTCAGCATCAACTGCGAACCGGAAAACTTCGCTGCACCGCCGCTTGCTGTATCCAGGATGGAAATACCGGCGCTGCCGGCATTGGTTGGTGCGCCGGCAAATGTGCTGCCAAGTGTTGCGCCAAAGCCGGTAACGCTTTTCACAATAAGGCCCCAGTCCAGGCCTCTGTCGACATTACTGGTCTGGGTAACCCGGACAATCTGCACGTTAAGCTGGACCTGCCGGCTCAGAACTTTATTCTGGTAATCGATGTAGCGACCGACCCGGTCCAGCACCTCCGGAGTGTCAGTCACGCTGAGCGTGCCCGTGGCGTCGGACAGCCAGTAGCGACCGCTTTTCGGCGTCAGGATCTGCTCAACAGTTTTGCGGATATCGTTGTACAGGTCACTGTTCATGCCGTAGTCCGTTTTCTGATTCGAACTCACCTCGCCTTTAGTGCCGCCGGTGCCGCCTTCTGAACCCAGTTGTGTACCTGCACCGGACGTTATCGATGCGGTGCTGTTGACTTTGGTATTGAGGATGGCGAGCTGGAAGGTGCGCGTGTCCTGAATATAAAAATCTACGCGGCCTGCTGAGCGCCTTACGGACAGACCCAGCGTGCTCGCCGCGATGTTAAGCGCCTCCTGCGCATCGCCCTGAAAGCGTGTTCCCTGGAAGAGAAGAGGTTCAGACGACGACATGGCCGCTGGCTGCGCTGACATTCCCATCTGTGCCAGCGGAACGCGACCATTGTCGTCCGGCGCAGGAAGGCGGCCATTCATCTGGGAAGTGACGAAGCCGCCACCCGGCGTCTGCAGCAGCGCTGCGGACACCTCCGGCGAGATGTAAACACGGAATCCACAGATGGCATTAATGCGGCTCGCTATCTGCGGCAGCGTCAGCCCTTCAGGGTTATTCAGAAATACCGGACAGGGCGGCAGTTTTACGCCGTCAGGTGCCGATATCACAGGCTGTATCGGTCTGAGATTGACCCATGGCTTATCAGACCACACCACAGCCGGCTGAGTAATCTCCTGGCGACTCTTCAGCACACGCTGGGTTGTGTCAGCCTGCGCATTATTCTCTTTTTCGATGGTTGAGACGTCTCTGACTGAGCACGAAGACAACATCACCGCAGCGGCCAGCAGCATCAGTTTTAATGGGGTGCGCGACATCTGCTGCTCCTCAGTTAAGGTAAACAATGCTCCCCTCCGTCACGCCGGACGGAAGGGAAAGATTCATGTCGGTGCCGTCATACATACGCAGCCGGCCCCCGGAAACGGTCAGCGCCAGCGCAGAGGATGTCGACTGATTACGGAGCGCGGCATAAACCCCCGGCGTGTCAGCGACCCAGACCCACAGCCTGCCGTTCTGGATGACGCTCTGAATCCGTGCATCAGGGGGCGGCATCATGCCGGTCGCCGCCGGCGAAACGGGGCCGTCACCCACTGAGCGGCCATGCCGCCAGTCGTTCACCGCATCAGCCGTACGCAGCATGTCGGTGGCAAGCCGGGCGGGCGCGGCCACGGTCACTGACTGCGTGACAACGTCAGAATTACGGCGCTGGGCGTCACTGGCCATCAGCCAGAAGAACATGGCCAGCGCAATAACCGGCAGGGCAAAACCCATTTCAGCGCCCTCCGGGCGTGGGGGTGTCGCTGACGGACACCAGGCACTGAATGCGGTTTGCTTCGGCAAACAACGGCTTTTCAGCGTGGCGGTACAGGTCAAACACCTGCACCAGAACCGACTCGAAATTGCCGTGAAATACCAGGGGGGCATCGATGCGGTAATCAAGCGCAACGGGCCAGATCAGGACCCAGTTGCCGCCATTGGCGCAGGGCGCTTTTGCCGTCCAGGCGGTGAGCGCTTCTTTAAGCGTGGTGCCCGGCTCAGCCCGCCAGGTCTGGCCCGTTGCAGGCGGCGTTACCGGTGTACCCGTCGAGTAAGTGGGTACGATGCGGCTGTCCGCAGCGGGTGCCGGTGTGACAGCCGTGGACGGCTGCTGATGCACGACTGCAGACGATTTCGGCGTGGCATTCACTGTAGTCAGGGGGGCAGTTTTGGTTTTGACGGCTGCCGGCGTAATGACGACGTGATTCTGTTGCGCGGTGGTGTGCGCAGCAGCTGCGGTTCCCGCTGAAGCTAAAGAGGCCGGCTTCTGTGAAGAGGCCGGTAAACTGCCTGAGGTTACTGACGACTGACTCTGCTGCAGTACCGGCGAGGGAACGCTGAGGCTCTGCGGTTTAAGCCCTGAGGGCGTGACCACATCGCCGGTGAAAGGGTTTCTGGCAAGCCCGGATGCAGGTGTCGGAACTGATACGGATTTAGCCTGCACAACCGGAGCTACGTATGGCCTGGTAACCGGGCCGCTGACCGCAGGGCGAATGGCCGGAAGGCTGGCAGCCGGCGCTGAAAAACTGCGGTACTGGTCACGGAGCTCGAAGCAGACCTCACGGTTTACTTCGTCCACTTTCAGACGCCAGGCGGGACCCGCGACAACCTGAAGCGCTTCGCTGAGCTTCAGCGGGCCGATGGTGCGCTGAACGGCGGGCAGCGGGCGGCTCAGGAGTTCGGAAAACGCAGCGCTCGTTGCTGAACACAGTGAATAACCTGATTCCAGGAGCAGATACCTGAATCCCTCGCCGACCGTGCTGACCAGCTGTGCCGGCATAGTGATATCGACAACCTGATTCAGCGGGTCCAGTTGCGCATCGGCAGGGCGGGTGCTGACAAGGGTATAGCGATCGTAGCGCACCACCTCAGGCGAGCGGTTGCGGTAGATATCATCAAACCGGGCCGGTGTGCGGCTGCGGGAATACACCGATGCGGTGTCTGTCGCGGCTGCATTCACACAGCCTGCCAGCATCACAGTACAGGCAATGATGCCGGCACGTTTAGCGGCCTGTCCGGAAGGTACTGCCATCAGGTTCCACCCCAGGAATAGTCTTAATCAGGACTGCTATTCTGGCTGTGGTGTAAATACGGGCAATGTGAAACTCTGTCTGAGTATTAAAGAAAAAAAAGAAGGCAGCCGATAAAGTATTAGCAATGCGACCGATTAGTGTCTAACTCAAATTTAAGAAGGATTTTTTATGAAGAAATTACTTGTCTCAGCATTATTTTTTGCCTCTCTGGCGGCAGGCCATGTTAATGCTGAGGGAAATAAGGTGGACGTAAGTGACCTAAAGCTTAATCAGACTTCAGGCGGTGTTTATGAGATCGATGGAATCGGAAAGAATGTTTCCGGCAAGAATCTGGCAAATATTTTTGTTCACTTCAATCTTCTAAAAGACGGTGTAGTAATCGGTGAGGCTATCAGTGGGGCAAACAACATTGAGCCTAACCAAAAATTTACAATCACCGCTCCATTCGTCAGTGCTAAATTCAAGCCTGATGACTTCAAAGTCACGCAAATCGACGCTCATTAAAATAATTTTGTTTTTAGTTCTAATGTGACACGCTAAAGGCAGCTTCTGTCAGTTGTAAAAAAACGCCAGCATGAGCTGGCGTTTTAGTTTCTGAATCATCATGCAACATGGTGAGGACTGTGAGTAACGTCTCCACGACCAGCCAGCAGACCATCCACTGAAATATCTTCATCCAGTGTATCCCAGTGAATGCCTCGCTTACTCAGCTCAAAGTCGTTTCTGTCATGTTCTGATGCGTTGAGAAGTTTTGGAAACCACACAAGTGGCACTCCCATCGTTCTGCCATCGCTCAGCTCAACCCACATGGTGCTTTCGTCGAACTTTACCGTTTTAGCTGAAATAGTCATTCCAGGCCTCCACAAAAAGCGTCTGGTTATCTTTAACCAGCTTTGTTAACTCTCTGAGCGTTCTGGAATTAAATCCATCATTAATGCTCAGCCGGACTTCACCCTGCGTCCAGAATTTAGCTTCACCCTCTGCACTGCGAACATGAATATGAGCAGGTTCGAGGGGGTTACCTTCGTTTGAATAAAAGAAAAATTTGAATCCGCGTACTCTGAGTATAACGGGCATAAACGTTTTACCCTGTGCATGGCTCGATTATGGTGAATAAAAAAGCGCCAGTCAAACTGGCGCTCCTGAGGGTATAACTTAATGAATCCTTTACGAAATTGCGTAAATGGCCTTACGACAGACGCCGTAACCGTGTCCGAGGAACGGTATGTCATCGTCAAAGTCCATTGGCGGCTCGTTCGCCGGATTACTCGGAGCCGTCTGTTGTGCCTGAGAGGGCTGAGGCTGTTGTGGCTGGCCCCATGCGCTCTGCTGGCCTGAAGGCTTATTGTTTCCACTGGTGTTGGTGCTGTTTTTAGCCCCGCCCAGCATCTGCATCGTTCCGTTTATTCCCACAATTACTTCGGTCGTATAACGCGTAACGCCTGCGTTATCTTCCCATTTGCGGGTTTTCAACTGACCTTCAATGTAAATCTGTGAACCCTTACGCAGGTATTCACCGGCTATTTCAGCCAGCTTTCCAAACAGAACGACGCGATGCCATTCGGTTATTTCCCGGTTTTCACCGGTCTGTTTGTCACGCCAGGTTTCGGAAGTGGCCACTGTAATGCTGGCTACTGCTTTACTGTTTGGCATGTAACGAACTTCGGGGTCCTGACCGAGATTACCGACCAGGATAACTTTGTTGACGCCGCGTGCGGACATAATGAATTCCTCTTAGAAATGGGGTTGAGAGGAACACACCCGCCGGGATGTGTTCCGGCGGTGTGTCCGTGACGCTTAGAAAGATTCCGGATCGTAAGCCTTTTGAGTGGCCGGACCGGTTTCTGGCGTCTGGGAAGCGTTAGGAGCCTTGTAAACAATGTCCTGTCCCTTTTTGATGAACTCGACCTTTATCAGGCGGGCCTTCAGGGAGGGACGTGATTCACCGGCGTGCTCACCGCTTTGCAGGGTAAACACATCGGCTTTCAGGCCACTGAGGACAAATCCAATCAGGACTTTTTCCTCTTCATCAACGGCTTTCTGGCAGCGGTTGATGAGGGAGGTCGCTTCTTTACCCGATACAGTAATGTCGAAGCGGGTATAGGATGCACTGTCAGTCGGACCAGTCAGGGCATTGATAACGGCGCAGGTAAATTCACCTTTTTGCCCCTCAAGACGACGAATCGAACTGAGGTAACCGATACCACTGACGTTGAGGTTGAAATACTCTTTCTGGTTGTTGCCGGTAGTGACAGAGCCAGCAGAGGCAGTGTTGTTTGAAGCAGGGGTGTTTGCAGTTGCAGTCATGATGTTATCTCCGGAGTAAAACGAAACAGGGTGCGGAGAAACATCAGTCCCGTGCGGGAGAGAGTTTCCCGCAGGGGGTCAGCAGATAACTGCCGACAGGCTGTATTGGTGAAGTGGACCTTGACCTTAAAAGGCACCTGTTTGCAAAGGTTAAACAGGTTTAAACCGCCCGAAAGCGCCATCTCTCAGGTTGTGATGGCATTGGCATGTGATTACCCGAAGGCGTTCCTCTCAAATCACCGGAACATTGGCAGTTGTCGGAAGGACAACGTTTAGCCTCTTTATCTTTCACGTACACGCGGCGCTTGTCAATCTGGCCGCGTATAAAAATTCATCAGTGCGCGGATAATAAAAAGCGGCACCTCTCGGCACCGCCATCGGGGTCTGCACCATCGACCTTTTGTTAACCTGCCTGAGGCAGTTGCTCCGCTGGCGTGTTCAGCGCCCGGCACGGGTTTCACGGAGTTTTCGTGCCTTACCGTCTCACGCTCAGGTGTGTGCATGGGCGGTCAGACTGTACTCCGGCAACACATGCATTAGATGCTGACGGAGCCCGCAGTCACGGGGTGAGGCTTCAGAGCCGGCGTCACAATAACAAAGGCGCTACCCGCCCGCAATCGGATAAAACGGGTTAATTCTTTTTTTTTTTTGGCGACTTAGCGCGGGCGGGGCTTTTACGCCTGCCTGAATCCAGACTGATGATGCCTTTGCATTCCGGGTAACGCGTACAACTGCGGAATTCTCCTTTAGGGCTCCTGCGAAGGGCAGTTTTGCTGCCGCAGAGCGGGCACGGAGGCGAAGGCGGAACCCGGATACTGATGCGCTGCTGCATCCCCTGGCTGACCAGCGTCGAGGTCCAGGCGGTCTGACGCTGCAGAAAGTCGTTCAGGTTCATACGGCCGGCAGCCACTTCATCAAGCGCCTGCTCCCACAGCGCAGTCATACCCGGGTCGGTCAACTGCGGTGGCAGGGCATCAATGACGTCCGCCCCCAGGTCTGTTGCCAGCAGTTTGCTGCCTTTAAGTGTGATGAAACGGCGGCTCAGCAGTTGCTCGATGATGCCGGCCCGCGTTGCTTCAGTGCCGAGCCCGGCGTTTTCTTTGAGGATTTTACGCAGCTGAAGGTCCGTGACATAAGCAGCGGCGTTCATCATGGCACCAATCAGCGTGTCAAAGCTGTAGTGCGCAGGCGGCTGGGTCATCAGCTGTTTAACGTCTGCGCCAGTAACGCCGCACTGTGACCCTTTGCTGAGCGGTGGAAGGGCTCCTGCGCTCTCTTCGTCATTAACTTTCTTATCCTCTTCATCCTTTGTAAACAGCAGTTTCCAGCCCTTTAAGACTTCAGTGCGGCCAGTCGTGCGGAACAGCTGGCCACCGATATCAAAGGAAATACGCGTTGCGTCCGATTCACTGAGTGAAAGGAACTGGGCAAGGTAGTTGCGGCGGATAAGCAGGTAAACCTGACGCTCAGTCTCAGTCAGGGTGGACAGCTGAACGGCATTGCGTGTGGGGATAATGCCGTGGTGCGCCGTGATTTTTTTATCGTTCCAGATGCGGGAAACAAATCCTCTGTCCAGCTGTGAAAGCAGGGATGCGAACTCAGGTGAGGGGTCAGTCCGCGCCATGGCATCAAACACGGCCGGGATTTCTTCCCGCATTGATTCCGGCAGCCAGCCGCAGTCTGTGCGGGGATAGGTTGTGGCCTTATGCTTTTCATACAGGCTCTGAGCAGTGTCCAGCACCTGCTGTGGCGACATATTCCACATCTTGCCGCAGGCCCGCTGCAGCGTTCCCAGTGAAAAAGCCAGCGGGGCGGGCTCTTTCTCGCGTTTTGTTTCGTACTCCGTCACCGTAGCGACACCCGCCTGACGGCAGAGCTGCGCCACCTGCTGAGCAATATTCTGGTGAACACAGCGCTTTTCCTCATCCGCATAGACGGCGGCCGGCACCCATGACGCCTGAAAACTGACACCTGAGGCGCTGAGCGTTGCCTTAACCTGCCAGTAGGGCTTCGGCACGAAAGCGGCAATCTCACGGTCCCGACGAACAACCAGTGCCAGCGTGGGCGTCTGTACCCGACCGACTGAGACCACGCCCTCAAAACCTGCTTCGGCTGCCCGGAGGGTATACAGCCGGGACAGGTTCATGCCGACCAGCCAGTCCGCGCGTGAACGACCCAGCCCGGCATGGTACATCCCGACCGAAGCCTGTCCCGGACGCAGGTCGCTCAGAGCAGCCCGGACGCTGAGCTCGTCCAGGGCCGAGAACCACAGGCGCAGTATTTTCCCCTCCCAGCCGCAGTAGTCCAGCAGTTCGCGGGCGATGACTTCACCTTCGCGATCGGCGTCGGTGGCAATCACCACTTCATCTGCCACCCTGAGCAGTTTCTCAATGACTTTGAACTGATCCTGCGTGTCCTTTTTAACGACAACCTGCCACGCTGAAGGGAGGATTGGCAGCGCAGACAGCGACCAGGGCTTGCCGTACTGCTGGCCATAGACCTCTGGGGGCGCGGTCTCCAGCAGATGACCGACCGCCCAGGTGACCGTAACGCCGTTACCCGTCATAAAACCGTCACCCCGGCGGGTCGCGCCCAGTACCCCGGCCAGATCGCGGCCCTGGGAGGGTTTTTCGCACAAGAATAACCGCATCACCGGCCCCCCGCTTACTGGCCAGCTTTATAGCGCAGGCGCAGAAGGTTCACGCTGGCTTCATTAACTGGCGGGGAGAACGCCGAGCGTTTGTCACCGAGCAGAACGGCCCGGTCGGGTTCACCAGCTGCTTCGCAGGCTTTTCGCCAGGTTTCATTATCTTCAGCGGCATCGATACGAGTGGCGTCAACATGACGGTATGAAAGTACCGTACCGTAAATCTGTCGTAAAAGTCGGCCACCTTCGCTCAGATACTGGTCTCTTTTAGAACGTGTTATCAGACCATAATGTGATGCCTGCAAAACCTTTTTGGCAAACTGATCGAATCCCATGAGCAGGAATACACAGCGATAACCCAGAGGGGTCCTGGTAAAGACATTAATGTCGAGTGGCTCAGCTGATTCCACGTCGCTGACCGACACACCCTTAGGCAGCATACTCATGTCTTTATCTATCTGTTCCAGCAGAGAAGTCATGGCTTCAGAAGCAGACCTTATTTTCTCTTCAAGCTGGAACATCGCCTGATCTGCCCAAGGGTTATTCCTGAGCGAATCCTGATTTATCTGGCCCGCTCTCTGGAAAAACTGAGGCATACCGATGATTCCGTGCCGCCCGGGCTTATCAGACTCATTCTTTTCAGGTTTGCGTCCCTGCCAGAGCCCAATTGCATAATTAGTATGAAGCGCTATCGTCATTTCGGACTGCAATGCGCCCGTCCGTTTGTCCGTTTTATCAGCCATTGTTGTCACCTGCCGTCAGTTAAGATGAGGTGACATCTTCCTGAAATCCAAGGTTTTACAACAATGTGAAACTCATAATCAGCTGATCGCAATTTATCCTGTTCATTTATCAGCCTTGCTGCCAGTGGCAGCAAGGCTGATTTTTAACCAGTATCGATGCGGGGCCTGTATTCCAGTTGTTAAATCGGAAGTTCCGGTAAACGGTTCTGCTTATTTTTTAATCTTGTTGCCACTGGCAACAAGGTCGGTTTTTAACCAACACCAATATGGGTTCTGCACTTCAATGGTTAAACCGGAAGTTTCGGCAAACAGTGCTGCTTATTTTTTAATCTTGTTGCCACTGGCAACAGGGTCAGTTTTTAACCAGTACCTATACGGGTTCTACACTTCAATAGTTAAATCGGAAGTTCCGGCAAACAGGGTTGCTCAATTTTTAATCTTGTTGCCACTGGCAACAAACAAAACTCCTGAGCAGACACACTTAATCGCTTATCTGAACTGCTTCTTGATAGCGGCAATGGCAGCGATGACCTGTTCAGCCGATGCCCGGTTCTCAGGCAGCACCCTAGCAGTGACAGATGAGGCGGCAACCGCTGCAGGCCTGTTTGCGGCAACGTTAACAGGTGCCGATCCACTCCGGACTGCGGGTGTGCCCGTAGCTTCAGGCTGCCGGAATTCGCCCTGTCTGGCGCGTTTCAGCATGGCGAACATCCAGCCGGCTGGATTCGCCAGGCGGCCTTTGCGCAGCTGTTCCTGCAGCAGGCCGCTCAGTGCGTCAGCCACCTGCACCGGCAGCGCACCGAACTGCACGCTGACCATCTGGCTGTCTTCACTGCTCAGCATGGCCAGAAAGCTGTCAGGCAGCACCGGCGCGTCAGGGACGTACGTTTCTTTAATCACACTGTGTGTGAAAGGACGTACGTTACGGTTCGATTTTCGAACTCTGTTGTAACTTACTGATTTCAGGCTGAGTTCGGATTCCGTACTCAGTGATTTTCGGCCCTGCACATTACTGAGTTCGGATTCCGAACTCAGTGCTAAAGGGGATTTTTCAGAAGCTTTCTGACTGAGTTCGTTTTTCGAACCCGGTAGTGCCGAGCCGCTTTTCCGCACCATGGCGATCGGCGTTGACGGAGCATTCAGGCGACTTTCAATCAGCGCCAGGCGGCTGTGACGGTGGCGCATACTTTTGTCCAGGAGAATATCGTTAACGATGGCCAGCGCCGTCATGCGCACGGATTTGTTCTTACTCTGGCAACTCTGCTCAACCAGCGTCAGCCAGCCCGGGTCGAAGGTCTCTGCATCACGGTAGCCCAGCGGCTCATCGTGCTGGGCATAGATGTTGCCACGTACCCGGCCGCCCTCGTCGCGCACCTTTTTGCACAGGCTTATCCAGCCCGTGAGCCGCAGCATTAGCAGCGTACGGCTCACGGTTTCACGCGAGGCTTTGTCTGAGTGTGCTGAGGCAAGCTGTGCCTGCAGTTCATCATAGGTCGGAAATACTGCGCCCTCATTCTGCTGTGCATAAAGGCGTATCATCACCCAGGCAGTTTTGTCGAGCGGCGACAGGCGCGTGTCGAGAAATAAACGGCGGGGAAACGCGTCGTGGACGTTGCCCATAAACAGCAGGCCGTTTCGTTCCTGACCGGCGTCGCCGCTCACTGCCCTGCGCTCAAGGTTTTTTTCCATACGGGACAGGGTATGCGCCACGATGCTGTCGGCGGGTATGTTCATTTTTTGTTCCCCTTTTTTGCCTGAGACAGCACAGTGCCGGGATTAACCCGGCACTGTCTGGTCATCGCTGGTCGTCCGTTACCTGCGTATTTCACGGTTGTACGTCTCATGATCCATCAGCCACCACTGCCGGCCTCCGTCCTTGCTGAGAATACGCCAGCAGGGACCGACATCAATCTTGAGGTAGCCGTTGCGGGCAAGCCGCCGGAATACCTTTTTGCCGCTGCAGACCGAAAGGAACAGTTGCTGAGACCGGCGGCGAACCGACGGGGAAACCTGCTGACGCCGTGTAAAGTCGCTTAACCGCATCAGGCCTCCTTACGCAGCGCAGGTACTGGGGGAATCCGTTTTGATACCTCACGGCACCACTGGCAGACCTTCGTCCACACGGCGGTCAGCGACAGGCTGTGAAGCTCAGCCGCCAGCATCATCGCCTCCAGTGCCTTGTGTGATTCCGGCGACTCAATACCGGCGTTTTTCCACTCGTTCCACAGAAGCGCATCCTGCTCCTCGGTCAGAGACTGCGTCCGGCCCTGGCGGCTCTCAATACCCATCAGCCGGCGACGGCTGCTCACATCAGAGGGTGACATGCCAAAGTATTTGTCCATCAATTCCATAGAGCCGCCGAGCTCAAGGGCGCGGTCGATCATCAGCATACGGGCCTGCTCGTTACGTGCCTGGTTGAGTATCAGCCAGAAGTTCTCATGGTTGAATGTGACGTCCAGGACGGACACCTTCGACTGACCTATGTAGTGCAGCTCGTCGAGGCTGAGTCCGCTGAGCGCACGAATTTCTTCAACGGACAGGCCCATCGATTCACAGCGACGTATGTTGCCGCTTTTAATGTCCATCAGCAGCGAGTTCAGAATGCTGGTTGTCGCGCCGGAAAGATTTTGCTGGTTCACAGACCACCTCCCGGGCAGACCTGGCTGGTCAACTGTATTGCATCAAAAAGCCAGCCCGACAGACAGGCCCCCAGTAAGAGTGTGTTAATCATTGCGTGTGTCTCCCGCCGTAAGCTGCTTATTAGCCTGCGCCCCTGCCAGGCCGTGACTGAGTTCGGCCTGACGGCCTGCGAACCATCCGGCGTTTCTTGCCAATAAGTCGCCGCGGCAGCTTTTCGCCTGACGCGTGACTAGCGCAGAGAAAGCCTGTCCCGAATGCCGCTGCGCCAGCCAGCGCTGCAGCACCTGATTCTCACCATCAGGCGTACTGAAAGACTGAAGAACCTGCCAGACGCCGCAGACCCAGCCTTCACGGAACTGGTCGGCGCGGCCGCGCAGCGTGCTCCTGAGAATGCGGCGCTTGCGGTAAGCAGACATATGGCTGTCAGTTGCTGCCCGTAGCTTGCGCTGCAGGACGGTATAGATGTAGAGGGCCAGCTCGGGGCGCTCGCCGAAACCGTAAAAGTGAAGCGACCTCCGTACAAGGCGTAACCCGCCCGTGCTTACGTAACCGTACCAGCCGAACCAGCATCTGCAGCCTGTGGCCATACACACCACTGTGGCCAGCGAGTGCATCCAGGAAGGCACTTTCTCGGCGTTACTGGTCAGCTGTTCGCAGACCGATTCACCTATCGCACTCAGCGTAATCTGTTCGTCATTCAGGCCGTGACGGCGCATTAGGCGCTGCGCCAGCGCAACCGCACGGGCTGCTTCATGATCGTTGCTGTTCTGCGTCCCCAGCGCCATCAGGCGACGGATACGCCGGGTGAGTTTTGACTTATCTGCCATGATGAGCCCCCCGGTAACTGCCAGCCATGTGTAGGGCCTTTTTCTCCTTGACGTACTGACAGCCGGCACAGAGTTTCACACCCGGAATCGCACGCTGGCGGCCTGTTGGAATGTCAGCACCGCAGCACTCACAGAACTCGTTTGAAGGCTCATCGGTACGGAGCTGCGACCGGACGGCGTCAATGCCGCGCTGAATGAATAAAGCCGTACTGGCCTGTGCCATTTCGTCGTTCAAATCATCAGACATTTTCTCCCCCTGTTGCGGTAAGGCGCTGCAGCTCACGCAGGCGGCGAATGATGCGGATAAGGCGCATCATTTTGACCACCATGACGTCGTCAAATACCGGCGTATCATCCGGTTCCTGTGAACCAAAAAAATTCAGACAGAACATGAACATGTTGCACTGCTGATTAGGCAGACGGCCGGACAGGCCCGCAAGGAACAGGCTG
Source organism: Pantoea sp. JZ2 (assembly GCF_035191405.1). Taxonomy (NCBI): domain Bacteria; kingdom Pseudomonadati; phylum Pseudomonadota; class Gammaproteobacteria; order Enterobacterales; family Erwiniaceae; genus Pantoea; species Pantoea sp. JZ2. Next base: position 949,585 of record NZ_CP045247.1, read on the forward strand.
AACTCGCGACTGCCGCCGGATACGGAAAAACCGGCAGACTCAGGGCTTTTGTCCTCACTGATGTCGCTTACACAGCCCATCCCCTCGGCAATTTCGTAGACCAGCCGGTAGGCCATGTCCTGAAGATGCTCAACATCATCCTGCATAGCCGGTATAAGCCAGATGTCGCTGACGGGTTCAAGGCCGGTTTCGGCAAAGCTCACTGAGCCGGCGGATACCGGCACCGTGTCGTCATGCTCGCTGAACGCAGAAACAAGGGAATGGCTGCCTGAAAAACCCAGATCGGCGCCGTGCTCACTGTTTGTGATAACGGCATCACCGGTAATAACGGAACGGCCACCAAACAGGTCATTCTGGATTTCACTTCTGGGCAGGCTGCCGGCGCTGATGCCAGTGCTGTCAGGCAGCACTGTAAGGCCAGCTGGCTCAGAAGCCGGTTCGGGGCGGGTTGAGCCCGTTAGGGTGCCTGAGCGCAGGCCGGTAACAGGCGTGACAGTGGTCGGATCATCCGGCAGAACGGTGACAGGGGGAGCCTTCCCGCCAGAACCCTCTGACAGGCGAGTAAGCGTCAGCGGCGGCATGGCCGGCGGCTCTCCAAACTGCTCGCGGCGCTTCTGCTCCTTAGGGTCAAGCTCAATCAGCCAGCGGTCATAGTTTAGGCTGGGGTGTGGCAGAGCCTTCACCAGTTTCCCGATAAACTCATCCCTGAAGGTCTCAAAAGCATAACTGTCAGGATGATCAAAAGAGCGGCAGCTGGCAGAGAACACCTCATCAAAAGTGATGGCAGGGTCTGACTCATTAACATACTGTGCCCAGACTTTACTGGCCTGAGAGCGTATACGGAGTAGAGAAAGAACCTGCAGGCGAGGAAAACCACTGTTCAGTAATGTGGGCAGGCATGGCCACAGGTACTTAATGGTATCTTCCATTCTGCTGATAGTTGAAAAATCTACAGGAAGTCCTTCTCTGTTAAGTAGTTCTGAGAGCTCACGTAATGTCACCGCGCGGCCTAGGATCTCCTCCTGAATGGACCTCGCATTATGGATGCCAAACGCTTTATCTATATATGTCAGGTCTCCCCTGACTTCATTCTCAGCAAGATGGCCAACAAGGCATTTGAGGCGGCCCGGCCAGGGCTTAAAGACGGTCAGAATGCGATAAAAACGCTCATCTCCTGTTTCCTGCCAGAGCTCACTGAGGATTTGGTAGCGGGTGTTTCCGCCGTCACTGAAAATGTAAACGTCTTCTCCTTCTGGGTCACGGGTGACTTTAGGAACCGTATTAAGCCCGCCGGCAAGCACTGACGCCTTGATTTCGTCATAACGCGGATTTTTACTTTTGCGCGGGTTGTCAGGATTGGGCCTGAGCTGATCCAGCGTCAGCACCATCGCCATTTCGCTGACCGGAAGCGGAACAGCAGGTGTTTCAGCCAGCTGAACGGGGCTTTTGCCCCTCTGCAGCATGGCTTTACCCAGATCGAGGTTACGTAAGTTACTCATGCGAATCTCCCCGTGTCGGCCTTAAGATTCTCAAAGCGGGTGTACCGGCCCTCAAACCGCAGGCGCAGGGTGCCTGTAGGCCCCTGGCGCTGCTTGCCAATGATGAGCTCAGCCAGTCCTTTGTCCGGGGAGTCTGCGTTGTAGACCTCATCGCGATAAACAAAGATGATGACGTCCGCATCCTGCTCAAGCGCACCTGAATCGCGTAGATCGCCGTTGTTGGGGCGTTTATCGGCCCGACTTTCCAGTGCACGGTTCAACTGGGAAAGTGCTACCACCGGGCAGGCCATCTCTTTCGCCAGCGCTTTGAGAGAGCGTGATATCTCGGCAATTTCCTGGGTACGATTCTCCTGGTCAGGACAGCGCATGAGCTGCAGGTAGTCGAGGCCAATAATGGAGGGATTACCGTAGCGGCGGGCGTTGCGTCTTGTCCGCACACGGAGCATGGCCGGCGTCAGATCACTGGTGTCATCAATGAGCAAACGATCTTTCATATCTTCAGTAAGCAATTTGAATACACCTGATACGCGGGCCCAGTCTTCCTGGTCCATCATTCCGCTTTTCATACGGGTCAGTTCAACGTTACCGAGCGATGACACCACACGCATCAGAATCTGTTCTTCTGGCTGCTCCAGACTGTAGAACTGGCCGTTGGAGTCTGTTTTTTTCATCAGAGAATTCATGATGATATTAATAAGGAACGCAGTCTTACCCATGGAGGGGCGTGCCGCGACGAGAACGAGGTCACCTGGCTGAAGACCGCTTGTGAAGTCATCCAGCTCGTCAAACCCCGTCGGCGTGCCGGTGATGCCGTCAGGAGTCTGGCAGCGGCGTTCCAGCTCGGCCGCCAGTTTTTCCAGTCCGTCTATTATGGTCACGCCCTGCTGCGGTTCGGCCCGCTCTGCCAACTGTGTGATTTTCCGCTCGGCTGTTTCCATCGCGGCGGCAATGTCTGCGCCCGGTGCGGTGGCTGACGCATGGATCTCACTACCGATGGCTGCCAACTGACGCCCGCGACTGTACTGAGCCACAATGTCACAGTAGTGTACGATGTTGGCCACACTCGGGGTGTTTTTGGCAAGCTCAGCCAGGTAAGCAAAGCCGCCCAGTTGCTCAAGGGAGTCCTTGCTCCGGCTTTCAATGCTCTCAGTCAGCGTCAGCAAGTCAATCGGCCTGCCTGCCGCTACAAGATGCGACATGGCATTGAATATTTCCCGATGAGCCTTATGAAAGAAATCATCAGGCCCGACACGCATCACAACTTCATCCCAGCACTCATTATCCAGCATCAGGCCGCCAATGACGCTCTGTTCCGCGTCCAGTGCATAGAGACCCGGTATATTTCTGCGGTTATCAGACATTCACACCTCCGCCGACAGCAAAGGCGTCAAAACGCGCTTTAAACTCAGGAAAAAGTTCGCTTGCAAGCTTGTGCATAGAATCAAATGCCGAATCGCTGACACGGGACGTTTTGTTTTCCAGCCGGTGCACGGGTTTTCCGCTGGCATGCCCCTGTTCATATACGGCTAGGTCATAAATACGGGTCTGCAGCATCGACACGACTATCTCATCAGTATGGGCACTGTATTCTTTGCTGTTGATGATGGTTTCAGCATGGCCGATAGTCGCTTTTGCCAGAGAGTTATACTTCATGCAGTTAACGAGCATACGAATGGCCGGTAGTTTTATCCCGAATGCAGAGTAAGGCAGCAGGTCTTCCATCAGCGCGACCGTACCCCTTAAAAACTCCCTGACGTCCGGCAATACAGGTTTAACCATGCCAATCATCTCACCTGTCGAGGCCAGTATAATCAGCTCCAGCATCACTGATTTGGCGCCCTGAGAGTCAATGAGAACCACGTCGTAATTACTGAACAGCTGTGCTGATAGCGCATTTCGCAGACGAACACGACCGTCCGGCACATTGAGCATGTGGGTCGGGAGAAGGTTACGGGGATCGTTTGATGCAATAAGATGGAGATTATTTATGTCTGTGCGGGAGATAATGTTATCAGCCACCGACAGGTCTGCGCTCTGCATGAGCAGTTCATACAGTCCGCAGGGGGCTTCATAAGTCAGAGGAAATATACTGCTGGTTGTTGGCTGGGCATGGTCGCCGTCAATGAGCAGTACTTTCAGGCCGGCATCGGCCAGAAAGCCACCAAGATTAGCGGTTTGAGTTGATTTACCCTCTCCGCCTTTGGTAGAAACAACGGGTATAACTTTTGTTTTTGTATGCATTTTTTCACCTGAATAACAGAATCATTATTCAAGTGTGAGCAAATGCGCATTCTCCTGTGATTTAGAAACACGGGGATTGAAAATCCCCGTGTCCCTGGTTCGATTCCGGGTTCGGGCACCACAAATTTGAAACCCTCGCTTCGGCGGGGGTTTTTGCGTTTGGGGGCAAGGCCGTAGTTATCGGGACGGCTAAACGTGCAAAACAGCCTCTTCGTGGCGAGGGACAAGGCGTATGTCGTTTGCCAGCCTGTTACGGCATCTGCCCATAAAAAGGCTGACTGAGCGGTGATAGCACCTCGATCTTCCCTATGTCATGCGCTTCTCCGAAAAGTATGCAGTCCGGTAGCAGAGCAGAAAGACCTCTTTTTACCGGAAGCCTGTTATCATCAGCTTAACGGGATCACGTCGCTGACGCCTGCCAGACGCAAGGACTGACATCCAGTTTACTGCTACGGCCTGCTGCCCCATTCAAATTGCGTAAATCAGGCTGTCCAGCCTGGCCCAGGCTAATAATAAACCCCGGCCGGTACCGGGGCGAAGCGAGAGGCTACACGGCTGGCATGATCGGCTGAAGATTTAGATAGGGCAACGCATAGTCAGGTAACAGGTCGATGATCGCTGGCAGGGGTATTTCTGCGATGACGCCTGCTACCACCACCCGTTTTCCACTGTCGGCAAAGCGGTTTTCCGCGCAAAGAAAAGCGTCAGGGAACAGGGTGACGCCAGGGCCAGGCGAGCCAATGAGTTGAGAATCTTCGCTGCGATTAATAAACAGATTAGAGAACACCAGATACTTTGAAACGGTGATGTGTTTCTCTGGCGTATCATAAATATTACTCCAGTAGCTAATCATTCCATCGTTCAAATAATTATTGAATATAAAGGTATCCTGCATGATGCGCCATTGAACGGCTAAATCGTCGTAGGGACGTGCATCAAATGAGATACTTTTTAGATAGTTACCGGCAAATACGAGGCCTCGGGCATTACGGAATTTCAACTGACCGGACGCATCAGCAGGCCAGCCTGAAAAATAGTTCTCAACAACTTCAACCTGGTCGTAGGCTTTAATATAAACAGCATGATCCCGGACAATATCATTTTCACCGCTGGCTGGATTATACAAGCGGGGAGTCGTGCTACCTGAAAAGAAATTTTTACGGAAAACCCCTTTTTCAAATTGCTGGTCGAGTACCAACCGGCAACAAAGTGTCCCTGCTCATCATCAAATGTCATTATCCCCCGTGTGCGTAATGCGATAAGCGTCAGCAGCATCGCTTTTGTGGTTGCATCAATCCACGCTTCCGCAACAGAAATGTCCGTTATTGAACCCAGAAAATTTTGCTCGATTATCAGGCCGGGCGCATTGCCATAGGTATTTATCGCCACGCCGGGATAACCCCGGCCACGCATAAAAACATTGCCCTTAATCAGGTAAGCCTTTGTTGAGCAGGTTAACTGGGCCACGTTAGTATCGCTCACCGTATTAATAAAAACATTATAGTTAACATTAATGCCGGTTTTTCTTCCGTAAAAATACAGCGTCGCATTCTCAAAGATAATATTCTCTATTGTCAGGTTAGCGACGGTATTGCCATATTGACCGTCACCAAACATGACGGCGCGTTTGTTGTTGATACCGCGAAATACCGTGCCGGTAACATCACCTTTCAGTGAGTTAAACGATTTGAGCTGGATATCCTGCGAGAAAAGGTAGACGCCTGCGGGGAAATAAATGCCTTTTTTCTGTTGCGTGCTGATATTTAATAGCGCAATGAGTTTTTCAGAGAGATCTTCGGATGTATCAGGGTAAATACCCATGTCGGGCGCAAAAATATAGTCATATAACGTATCCATATTCACCTCATTTTTAACGTAAAACCTACTTGATCTGCATGGTGTGTCTGTCCGTATTTAATGTAAATTACGCAGTGTTTCTACTGCTTCTTCAGCAAGGGAGGGCTGAATAATGGCAAGTTTGCATGATTGCACGTAATAAAAAACGGGTTTCTGCCTGGGTAGGCAACATTAAGCGTAAGAACATTGAGCGAGATCAAAATGGTTAACAGAGCCGGTATGAGTTAAACAGAATACGGGATAGATTTTACAGTTAAAGCCGATCTGAAATGATTCACAGATCCCTGCCAAATCGCGCAACAGGAAAAAGGCGAACGGGTCGCTGACAAACAGCATATTCAGGCGGAGGAAAGATGGCTCACTGGCCAGGCGAAAAGTCATGGTCTGATAGTTTTAATGCTGCTAAAAAATATTTCCGATATGGGTTGTTCTTAATAACGCTGTAATAATCTTTGCTCGTATTGGTGAACGCATCCTTATTGTTCTGCCGTTCCATCACTGGAATAAAAACGGTGCGTGTTAAGTGTTAGTGGGTTCTCCGTAAGTCTTGCTGCTGGAACGCAGCAGAATATGATGGTTCACAGAGCTTCTTTATCGTGACTGGGTCGTTATTTTTCATTATCGTCAGCTTGCCAGACGGCATAAAGATGATGCCTCATGTGAGTAAGTTAATCTTGTTTACAGTATTAATGCGTCTTTTCTACCGTTCCGTTTTCGGGGTAGCAGACCACACATTGAGCCATTACCGGGTTTTATGAAGACTGTTACATTCTACAGTGGGTGGGGATGAATATTGTTGACAGCAATCGGTGGGGTTCTTAGCAAGGTATAAAGAAAGGAAAAATCAGTCAGCTTTCTCAGCCCGACTGATGCTGGGGTTATTGAAGCAAATGAAGCGTTAACAGCCAAACTTCTGCCACCTTATAAAATCCGTCAGGTGCACAACCCTGTGCACCTGTTCTCCTACTTCACGCGCTTCTGGCTGCGCAGCAGTGCCAGGCCGCTCAGCACCGACATGGCCATCAGGTAATAGCCGGGTGCCAGGCTGGTGCCGGTGGCGGTGATTAACAGCGAACAGATCAGCGGTGCAAATCCGCCAAATACGGTCACTGCGATGTTATAGCTGATCGCCATGCCGCTGGCGCGGGTGCCCATCGGAAACAGATCGGCCATGACCGATGGCACGGTTGAGAAGTAGATCGATTTCAGCAACGCCATCCAGCAGACCAGCGCGACAAGCGTGATGGGCGTGGTGTGACTGACGACCAGCTTAAAGGCGGGATAGATGGTGACGATCAGTAAAATCAGCGATCCCCACATCAACGGAACCCGGCCGATGCGTTCTGCCCACAGACCCATAACCGGCGTCACCACGGTCAGGATCACACCCGCCATTAACGTCGCGGTAAAGGCCACAGAGCCGGGCAGGTGCAGATTGCGCGTGGCATAGGTCGGTACATAGTTGAGCATGTAGTTAACCGCCGTGGAGATGACCATCAGGCCAATCGCCAGCAACATCAGCTCTTTCTGGCGGCCAAACAGGCGTTTAAGCGGGGCAACATCAGGTTGATGTGTGGCAAAGCTGGCAGGTTCATGCACATGGCGGCGGATATAAATTCCCAGTGGGCCAATCAGCAGACCAAAGGCAAAGGGAATGCGCCAGCCCCAGTCCTGAATCTCGCTTTCCGTCAGGATTTTCGTTAATCCCAGACCAAACGCGGATGCCATCAGCGTACTGGCCCCCTGAGTGGCAAACTGCCAGCTGGCGATAAAGGCTTTGCGCTCGGGAAAATGCTCCACCAGGAACGCCGTCGAGCTGCCAAATTCGCCGCCGGCAGAAAAACCCTGAACCAGCCGCGCCAGCAGGATAAGTACAGGGGCCATCAACCCAATACTGTCGTAACCCGGCATAAACGTAATCACGGCACCGCCCAGCATCATCAGATTGATGGAGAGCAGTAGCGCCTTTTTGCGGCCATGGCGGTCAGCATAGTTGCCCAGCACAATCGCGCCCAGCGGCCGGATCAGGAAAGACACACCGAAACTGCCGAACGTGAGCAATATCGACACGGACGGATCGCGGGTCGGGAAAAACGCATGGGCGATATAGCTGGCAAAGAAGCCGTAAACCGCAATATCAAACCACTCCAGCGCATTACCGATGCAGGTGGCAAACAGGGTTTTGTGCAGGCTGGGTTTATTCGCGTGCAGAGATGCGGTGGTATTAAGTGTGCTCATGCGGCACCTCCGGCATGGTGACGATGCTTCGCGACCAGTTCGCGGCCTTGTTCGCCCAAATCCCACAGCAGTCGGGTCATGATCTGCAGGCCTTCGCGCGCAATCGACTTCAGCATATGCTCGTTCACGCCGTGCTGACCGCAGGCGGGATAAGAGTGCGGCACCCACAACGTGGGCAGGCCGAGAATGTCGGAGAACACCTCATTAGGCAGTGAACCGCCCAGGTTCGGCAGCAGTGCCGGCGTTTTGCCGCTGGTTTCGGCCATGCTGGTCAGCACCCAGTCGACTAACGGATCGGTGGGATCCAGCCGCGTGGCAGGCGATCCGCGCATAAACTCGACGTTCACGTTGTCAAAGCCGTGCTGTGAAAGGTGTTTCCTGACGTGCTGCGCCAGATTTTCCCAGTCGGTGCCGACCACAAACCGCAGCTGACATACCGCGGTCGCCTCGCCCGGAATGGCGTTCATGGGGCGGGCAGGATTGCCGGTGAGAAAAGACAGTACCTCCAGCGTGTTCCAGCCATACAGGCGTTCTGTGGGGGTAAGTGCCGGTTCGCCCCAGTCTCTGTCAATCTCGGGATCGCCAGGCATGCCGCCGACGTGAATCTGACGGAGAATATCGCGTACCTGCTGAGTGAGTGAGCTGGGTTTCAGCGCCGCCACCTGAAGCACGCCCTGAGCATTCACCAGCGAGGCAATGGCATTGGCCAGTTGCGTGCCGGGGTTACTCAACAGGCCACCCCAGTTGCCGGAGTGATAGGCGTTGTCGCGAGCCGTGATGGTAAGGCGAAAATTGACGGCGCCGCGCGAGCCCAGGAACAGGGTCGGCTGCACCGCGTTCAGGCGTGGACCGTCTGAGGCGACAAACAGGTCGGCTTTGAGCAGATCGCCGTGCTGCTGGCACAGCTGTGCCAAACCTGGCGAGCTGATCTCTTCGCCCATCTCAAACAGCAGCTTGCAGTTGAAACCCAGCCTGCCGCCGCGCGCCTGAAACACCTGTTCCAGCGCGGCCAGGTTAACGCAGTGCTGACCTTTGTTATCCGCACTGCCGCGGGCATACCAGCGGTCGTCTTCTTCAACAAGCTCCCAGGGCGTTAACCCTGCGCGCCAGTTTTCGTCATCGCCAAACACCACATCGCCATGACCATAGCTCAGCAGGGTGGGTAGAGCGGGATCTTCAATGCGTACCGCCACCAGAAAGGGACGATGGGCTGCTTCGGTGTTCTCAATAAAGTGCAGAGTAAAGCCCAGCGCGCGCAGCTGCGGCCCAATCTCATTGTGTAAATAGTGATGCAACTCGCCGTCGCGATCCTGACGCTGGCTCTCGGTGCGCTGCGCCACGCGACGCGCCAGAATGCGTTGAAATTCACCACTGTCGAACCAGGCGGTGGCCTGTTGTATGGCGTTTTGCGCTGTCATGTTTGCGTATCTTTTATGCGTATTATGTTGTCCCATCATTTCCGAAACGCTGCTTTGCCACAATTATCAATTTATCGAGTAAGATTTGCTTTTAAAGCAAAGCTAACCTGCCCGTTTTCGAGGCATGCACCAGCATGAGGCGCGCATGATCAGTAATGAAATCCGCTATTTTCTCGCCGTGGCGAATACGGGCTCGTTAAGTGCGGCGAGCGAACAGTTGTTTATTGCGGTGTCGGCTATCAGCCGTCAGATTCAGCGGCTGGAGACCCAGGTGGGCGTTCCGCTGTTTGAACGTCATGCACGCGGGATGGTGCTGAATGAAGCCGGGGAAATTTTTGCCCATCATGTGCGCAAGAACATGCTGGATATGGACTATGCGCTGGCCGAGATCAAAGGACTGAAAGCCGTGCGGCGCACGCTGATTCGGCTGGCCTGTACCGACGGGCTGGCCTTTACGTTGCTGCCGCGCATGATTGCCGATTTTCGCGAGACGAATCCCGGCATCCTCTTTGACATTAATGTCGCCAGCCCGCAGGGCGTGTCCGAACGAATACGCAGCGGCGAGTGCGACCTGGCGCTGCAGTTCAGTCTCCATGCCGAAACGGGCGTGGAAATTATCGGCTCCTGGCCTGCGCCGGTGTTGTTAGTGATGCATCAGAGCCACCCACTCGCCAGCGCGCCGCAGGTGACATTGCGTGATATCAGTCCCTATCCGCTGGCACTGCCCCAGCAGAATACCACCGTGCGTCAGCTGTTTGAGCTGGCGAGCCATATGAGTGGCAACCTGATTGAGCCGGTGGTGACCTGCGATAATTTCTCTACCTTATTCCAGTTTCTGCTGCGTACGCCGTTGGCGATGACCATCTGTAGTGCCTTCAGCGTGCTACAGGAAGCCGAAGCGCATGGACTGGTGATGCGATCTGTCAACATCGATCAACTGAGCCAGCGCAATCTGCAACTGCAGGTGCCTTCTGGTCGGCCCCGCAGCGCTGCGCTGGAGATGTTTTTAGCGTTTGCGCGGCAGCAGTTAACGGCGCTGGAGGCACTCACGCAGCCCTGAGACGCCGGGTTATAAAGCGGTAGGTTCAGGTAGGGCTTCCCAGACGATAAGAGCGTTTCCGCTCAACGCCCTGCAAGCCCGCCTCTTTGCTCTGCAACGGCCACGATCCCCTGACGGATGACGAAAGCGCCGTGCGTTCACTTGCCTGGGCCGCTTCATTCTTCAGCCGTTTGATTACGTCATGAGGTTACGCACCCGCTGTGAAGGCAGACTGCGTTTTTCGGACTTCGCCTTATCGCTTTTCCGCTTTATCTGATCGCCAGTACGGCTGCGTTGTGGAGTAGTGTAAAGGACGTAAAAGGCTGTAAAAACGCGCGTTTTTAGCCTGTGACGCGCTTATCATTCCTGCCATACGTCACTGTCACTCAGTCGGAAGTTTGCCGATAAAACAGAAAACAGTGCACATACTGACCTGAACATTCATCTGCAAAGGAGAACCACCATGGATTCTTTCTTTCCTGAGGATGTCATTGATACCCTCAGTAAAACGTTCTGGCAGCGCGTCAGTGCGATGAAAGGGCTTATCGAACGTCACCAGAGTTTTCGTCTGCTGTGGTTCGGCGAGGCGCTGAAACGTAACCACAACTGGACTGATATCAGCGCGGAGCAGGCCGTCAACCGCGTGATTAGCGAGAGTCAGGGGCTGCCGCTGGCGGAGGTCAGAAAAATGACCATCGCCCAAAAGTGGGTTGCACTGTCAACGGTGAGAAAGACGCTCTACTCACAACCGGATGGTAAAACGTTTCAGTGGCTGGTGGAGAAGAAGCTGGACGAGCTGGATAATCCCGGCCAGTTTTCAGCGTAACGCCATATTGCGTTCAGCGGCGCAATAAAAAACCTGTCCACGCTGTTCGCGTAAATACCAACTGGCCGGGGTTGCCCCCGGCTCTGTGATGAGCAGCGAAACTTTACCGCTTTTGTGGCAGTAAACCGCGCTTATTCATTCGCGATCGGCGTCGAATTTTCCTCGATTTTGGTGTCGCCCTGAATCGCCTGAATCCGCTTCTCTACCGCATTTACCTGATCGCTGTTGTGCAACAGCGTGTAGGTCAGATCAAAGGTTGCACTCGCGCCCGGTGCCAGCTGTTTCACGCGCTTCTGCTCCCGTTCAATCGTGACCGGATAGGCATAGTTGGTGCCGGGCTCAATCCCGGTGACATAGCCTTGTTTAAGCGTGTCGGTATTTTTCCACAAGGTCAGCAGCGGTAACTGCTGAGTATCAAACTGAATGGACGCGCCTTTGTTGCCCGCTTTATTAACCACGGCGGCGACCGTCTGATGATTCTTGTCGGACAGCGGTTTGATGTTAAACACCATTTCATCGAAGTCTTTGGTTGGGCCTTGATAGGTCTGCCAGTTTTTCAGCCCCGCTTTGGCATAGTCATTGAACGGGCTGATGCCCGACATCGGGGCCATAAAGCGGGCACCTTCCTCCAGAATGGGCGTACTGAAGTTGCTGTGATAGATGATCTCGTAATCGTGCGGGTAATCGGAATGGTTGGTCAGCACGTCGTGCAGGCTGAACTGATCGCTGCCCGGCACATAACGCAATTCCGTCCACGTCTGCAGATCGGCTTTCTTAAACGTACTCTCTTTGATCAAACCGCGAATACGAATTTCATGCGGAGCCGCATCCGCCACCTCGACTTCAAGCTGCGAGACCGGCGTGTTTCCGGCTTTGCCATGCAGCGTGTAGATGCGGCCTTTGTCGTTCACCGGATGGCCGGTCCATTCGTAGCCACAACGCACCATCATTTCGTTGAATCCTTCCAGCCAGCCCAGGCCATTGCGGCTTTCAAGATTGATGAACGCCGGGTTTACCACCTCTTTAACGGGGGAATCCCAGCCCAGGCGGGTGCCGAATCCCTCTACGCGGAGCAGGTTCATACCGCGTGTCGGAATAAGCGTAATAGTCAGGCCATCCTGACTGCGGATGACCAGAAGCTTACTGCCTTCCTGCTTGCCGCCATGCAACATTTTCTGCTCAATGCTGAACGGTTTGCCCTGAATGTTCAGCTCGCTGCTGTTTATCTGCCAGTTTCCTTTGTCGGTGCCTTGTTCAGCACTCGTCAGCACCCAGGTTTTTGCAGATACCGAACCCGAAATCATTACGGCCAGCACCGTCAGTGCGAGTTTCGTCTTCATCGTTTACCTCTCTGGCTGAATCGTTTTTTCATTAGTGAGAGGAATTTACTGATTTGGGCTACGCGGAAACGTGATTTCTCTCACCTGCTGGAAAATCAGGCAGGATTAAGCGTGTTAGTGGGATGTTGCTCACATTTAAAATGCTTATTAATGCTGTTATGTCATCTTTTTATCGGCATAAACGCGAAAGCTGTAAACGTTTCAGCCACCACCGGTAAACCGTGGCTGGCGCGTAAAGTCAGGAATCAAAACAAAGGCGCGAAGCAGGGGCGTCGCGCTGCACAGTGAGGCGGATCAGGTCAGATAAAACTGTCGCTTAAAGGCAAACATATCATTCAGCAGGCAGTACTCGGGATTACCGAGCGTAATAACTGGCGCGCGCTGCGCGATTATCGTTTTCCAGTTCGCCAGTGAACGTCGCCAGGCGGCGTCTTCGTCGTCGGTCAACGGCGCAACCTGATATCCCAGCGTGATATGAAACTGGTAGCGATCGTGGTCTGGTTCGCGAATGCCGGTGACCTCGGACAGCCGATCGCGTAAACGGCGCAACCGCGTCTCTGTCTCCGCATCCGCCGTTAGCAGGCGCAGTGTTAACGGGGTTTCACGCGCAGGCGGCGCCTCCGGATTGACGCGCATGTGGTAAGGCGAGGCATCCTCACCCAGTTTATATGTCCGCAGGCGTTCAGCCAGAATCCGGTCGCACTCGTCCATGGGCATGTCCAGCGGCAGCCCGGCAGGCCATAAGGGATAGCGTCTTGCCTTGTCGTTGGCTCCGCCGAAAACAGTCATGTGATAACTGGAGGGCGGCAGTGCGGTAACCTTCCTTGACCAGCTTTCGCCAGGCAATTCACGATAGACATCAAGCAAGGCATCAAAGGGTTCTGAGCCGTCACCTTGCTGCGGCAGATGGCAGATAATCGTGTTTCCTTTAAAGGGAAGAACCCGGCCATCTGCGTCAAACTTACGACCCACGTCGTTGGGGCGGTGTTCCGCACCGATGGCGAGGGAAGCGGCCAGACCGCCCAGGGTGGCAATCGTACCTTTCAACAGCCTTCTCCGTGTTGTCATCGAATAACCTCTGCATTTAGCCGGTTCCGACAAGGTCGGTAACGGGACCGTTTCCCCGCGCAACGCCACCCGTATCTGCGCGTGCTGTATTCGTGAGAAGCTGTTCTCATGCCTGACCGGGCTTAACAGGCGGGGGGGCTGTGATAAGGGGACAATAACGCGCATGCGCAGAAACAAAGAACCCGACGTCATCCTGCACGGTGATCCGCTCAGGGCGCTTCTCAATCGGGAAGCTTAGTGAAGATCTGTGACTAAAAAATGACTGAAGACGTACAACGAGCGAAAGAGGAATACCTGTTATGACTAAGCGGGCCGCATTAGAGCTTTCAGCACGCTTTATAACGCCCGATGCAGCGTCGTTGTGGCTTGTTCATCTGCGCGCTTTTTTCTGCTCGTCTGAGAAAAAAAAGCCAGCGTATGCGCCGCTGGCATGACGTTTTCATGCTTACACATTGAGCCGGTGGATGACCGTCACGAATTCGTTCACCCCGCGATTGATCTCCTGGAAACTGCGCGAGAGGTTGCTGATCTTATCGTTTTCAGTCGTAAGAAAGCGTCTGATTTCATCAAGCTGCCGGGACATGTTTTCAATGAGCGCGGTATTTTCTTCCACAACTTTCGTGATTTTAAGCGTCGCCTGCGATGTCGAAGCCGCCAGTCGCCGGACCTCCTCGGCCACCACGGCAAACCCACGTCCCGCTTCGCCTGCCCGCGCGGCCTCAATCGCCGCGTTTAACGCCAGAATATTGGTTTGTCCGGCGATGGTGTTGATCGTCGAAACAATTTCTTTTATGTCCATGGAAGAATGATTGAGTCTGTCGCCAATGTCTGCTGCCGCACCCACCTGTAACGACATGGATTCCGCATTGCGGATGGTCTCACCCAGGACATCATTGGCATTAAAGGTGATTTGCGACGTCTCTTCCGACGTTGTAACGGCAATGTCAGCGATCCGTTTGGCATTCTCTACGCGGTCGGTGATATCAGACGCCAGTTTAATAACCTTATAAACATGCCCGGAGGCATCTTTGACAGGGTTATAGCTGGCCTCCAGCCAGACGCGTTTTCCAGACGCTGTCACACGTTCAAAACGCCCTGTGAAAGCACGCCCCTGCTGAATCTTTTGCCAAAAATCAGGCTGCTCCTTATAAAATTCATCAAAGCAAAATATGCGATGATGTTTACCTTGAATGGCCTCAAGCTGATAGCCCATTAATTTCAGAAAATTGTTATTGGCGTCAATGACCTCACCCTGCGGTGTAAACTCAATCATGGCCATGGAGTTATTCAACGCGGTAATGATGGCTTCTTTATGCTTTAACGCTTCATGTTTATGCGTAATGTCGTTGGCAATTTTTATGATTTTTTTCACCGCACCGTGACGATCTTTCACAGGGAAATAGGTGGCGCTCAAATACAGCCGGCTGTGATTTTTGCGAAACCGCTCAAAGATACCGCTGAACGAGTGACCTGAGCCGAGTGTTTGCCAAAAGTGGGTATAGTCGCTGGAGTGCACAAATTCATCATCGCAGAACAGGCGATGATGCTGACCGGCGATCTCATTTAGCGTGTAGCCTGTCAGTTCGAGGAAAGGCGTGTTTGCCGTAATGATGCGACCGTCGGGCGTAAATTCAATCCAGCCGATGTTGGCTTTGATCGCCTGTGTATTGGTCTGGTCGTCCGCTAACCCCAGTGAAGCTTTACCAGGCATAAAACGTGTCAGGGCTAACATACTTCTCTCCATCTGATTCAGTTAAAGGGGCGTAAAGCGTCGGGCCTCGTGGCGGAGAGTTTGCTGTCTGATGGAAAGTAAAGCGTCCGGCCCGGGTCATTTAACTTATCGGCACAGGCCGGTTCATATTTAGAAATGTATTAAAAAAATTGATGCTTATCACAGTGACTGTCAGTGCACACAGATAACGAGCTACGTCTTCTGACAGACTGCCTGTAACAGTGAAAAGATGGCGAAAGCAGAAAAACAGCAGCCATGTGGCGGATTGCTTCCCGCTGCCAGACAGGACGGCAGATAAAAAAGCAGGATGAGCGGGGGCTTTTCCGGGCAGATGTCAGCGGCAACCGCTACAGACCGGATAAGATTGTTAACCAGAGTTTGTCAAACGAGGTAAAAGAAGACATCAGGAGGGGCTATACAGTCAACATAAAGTGTTTAGGGCTTGTTGCAGTGTAGGGACGTTTTTATGACAGGAAAGCGTGAATCAGCGAGAGCGAAGCCGATGGCAATGGCGTCGCCAGGCGTTTTCATGCACACCCGAGAACGCGCCTGCGATGGCGATGAGCCGGATTTTCTGTCGGGCAGGCATGTCGCCGCTGTGATACCCGTGAGCTGCATCACCACACGGCGGCGTCGACAGGCTGGCGGCAGCAGAAAAGGCTGACGCGCCAAACAATGACGCGCCCGTGTGTGGGGCGTAACCCTGACAATAAAACCGTATGCAGTGCCGTGAATCGCATCAATGCTGCCTGTGCCCTCAGACCTTCAGTCGATGAATCACCGTTACGAATTCGTTCACGCCGCTGAAAATTTCCTGAATGTTGTCGGACAGATGCGTGATTTTGTCGTTTTCTGTGGTAAGAAAGCTGTTAATGCCGTCGAGTTGCTGGTGCATTTCGCCAATCAGGCTGGCATTTTCTTCGACCACCTTGCTGATTTTCTGCGTCGCCTGTGAGGTAGAAGCAGCAAGACGTCTGACTTCTTCTGCTACCACGGCAAAACCGCGTCCTGCTTCGCCTGCCCGTGCGGCTTCAATCGCAGCATTGAGCGCCAGGATATTGGTTTGTCCGGCAATGTTATGGATGGTTGAGACAATCTCTTTGATGTCTTTGGCTGAGTAATTCAGTTTGTCGCTGATTCCCGCTGCCGCAGCGACCTGCGAAGCCATCGATTCGGCGTTACGCACCGTCTGACTGAGAACATCATTGGCATTCACGGTGATGTGTGACGTTTTTTCAGACGTGGTCATGGCGATATCCGCCACGTCCTGCGCCGTGACGACACGTTCGGTAATATCCGACGCCAGCTTAATCACTTTATAAACGTGTCCCGAGGCATCTTTCACCGGGTTGTAGTTGGCCTCAAGCCAGACGCGTTTTCCTGATGCTGTTACCCGTTCGAAGCGCCCGGTGAACGCGCGCCCCTGTTGAATTCTGTGCCAGAAGTCCGGGTTTTCTTTATAGAACGCGTCAAAACAGAACAGACGGTGATGTTTGCCCTGAATAGCGGCCAGATCGTACTCCATCAGCGTAAGGAAGTTTTTATTGGCATTAATGACCTCGCCCTGTGGCGTAAATTCAATCATGGCCATGGTGTTGTTCAGCGCCGTAATAATCGCTTCTTTATGCGTGAGTTCTTCATGCCGATCGGTAATGTCGTTAGCGATTTTGATAATTTTTTTGACCGTGCCGTGTTTATCTTTCACGGGGAAATAGTTAGCGCTTAAGTAGAGCAGGCTGTTGTCTTTGCGGTAGCGTTCGAAAATGCCGCTGAATGACTGGCCTGAGGCCAGGGTTTCCCAAAACAGGGCATATTCACGGGAGCGCACAAAATCAGGCTTACAGAACAGCCGATGGTGCTGACCGGTGATCTCACTGAGCTGGTAACCCGTTACGGCAAGGAAGGCCGGGTTAGCCGTGAGAATAATGCCCTCGGGCGTGAATTCAATCCAGCCGCTACAGGCCTGGATGGCCTGGATATTATTCTGATCATCCGAGGCGCTCCGCGCGTTTTTGCCGCGAAGTAAACGCATAAGGGAAAACATAGATCTCTCCAGATATCGCTGTAATAAGCTCGAAAGGTGATGACCGCGTAGTGGAGAGACAGCGACCCGGTTAAGGGGAAGTCGATCGGCTCGGGTCTACTTCGGTTATCGGCATTGCGCATGTCATATTTAGGTCACATTTCAGCCACGGTGAGCGCACAGTGAGATGCGTCACGTTACAGGTGGTGGGCAAGGCAGGTACATCGACACAGGAGAGGACGTCTCGATCTCAACATGATGAGAATGTCGTGATCGAGCGTCGCGGTAATCAGGCGGAAAGCCGGCGCGTTAGTTTCCGGCGTCAGGTATCGCACTACGTAAAAAAGCCGGAATAACGGGACGCCCATTTTCCAGACAGGTGCCGGTGAAAACCGCCTCAGCATAAACAACGTTATCAACCAAAATTTGCTGAACGAAATTAACACGGTTACGCTTTTCGTTTGCCGCGAGTGCGCAGGTCACCTGCATCTCATCGCCTTTTTTCAGGCTCTTTTTAAAGCGAAGCGTATATTCAAGCAGCATATGGATACGGCCTTCGGCAAACTCCGCTTCCAGATCCACGCCAAGGTGCTCTTTCATAAACGCGTGGCGTGTCCATTCCATATAGAAGGGATAGTAAAGTCCGTCTACAACGCCCTGAAAATCGATATGCTTTTCGTCAACCTGATACGTTTTGCTAAACATAGTATGGCCACTGGTAAGTGAGGGAAGGCCCACTTTAGTCGGCATGGCTGTTTTTTTAAACGGCTTTTTTCAGGCGACAGAGGAAGGTGAGTGATTCACGCTAACAGTAAAATCGGCACGCGCCAGAATCATCCAGACACGTGCCGGGTGGGCTTTACGTCATGCCGCAGCTAAACACCGAGGCTGTTTAGCGCAGCACAGCGGCTGGCTGGTGTCGGTCAATACGGAAAATGGACACGGCATTACGTAACAGGGTCGTTTGTTCCACCATGCCCTGGGCCGCAGAGGAGACCTGCTGCACCAGCGCGGCGTTCTGCTGGGTAACCTGGTCCATTTGACTTACGGCAATGCTGACCTGCCCGATACCGTTGCTTTGCTCATCCGACGCAATGGTGATTTCGCCCATAATGGTCGTCACGCCCTGTACGGATTTCACGATCTCCTCCATCGTGTTACCTGCCTGTTTCGCCAGGCCCGAACCTTTTGCCACGTGTTCAACCGACTGGGTGATCAAATCTTTGATTTCTTTAGCCGCGGTAGAACTGCGTAAGGCGAGCGAACGTACTTCTCCGGCAACCACCGCAAATCCGCGTCCGCCTTCACCAGCCCGTGCGGCTTCAACGGCGGCGTTCAGGGCCAGAATATTCGTCTGGAATGCAATCCCTTCAATGACAGAGATAATCTCGGCCACTTTGCCTGAGCTTTCTGAAATAGAGCGCATGGTTTCGACAACCTGTTTCACCACATCTCCCCCCTGCAGGGCCACGTGCGAAGTGGTATCCGCCTGAGAATTTGCCTGACGGGCGTTATCGGTATTTTGACGGACGGTAGCGGTCAGCTCCTCCATACTGGCGGCCGTTTGTTCAAGTGCGGCAGCCTGCTCTTCAGTGCGCTGAGCCAGGTCAATATTGCCCTGGGCGATTTCGCTCGCTGAGTTATTGATCAGTTCCGCAGAGGACTGAATGCCACTCACAATGGTGACCAACTGTTGGCGCATGGCTTCCAGCGAGGCCATCAGGCTGCCCTGGCCTTTAAGCGGCACAGCAATATCTACCGTCAGGTTACCCTGAGCAATCATGCCAGCAATATCGGCAGCCGCTTTGGGTTCGCCGCCCAGTGCGCGAACGATACTGCGTGTAATGATGGTGCCCAGCACCAACGAGAGCACGATGGTGGTTAACCCGGCCAGACTGAGCGTCATTTTCGTGGCAAAGGCCAGGCTGTTTACGTCGTCAGAACGCGTAGCCAGCAGCGACGATTCTGCGTTGTTGAACCCGGCGGCGACGGCGCGGTAGCGATCCATAAAGGCTTTATCACGCCCTTCCTGAAAAAAATGCGTCAGGGCATCGAGCGGTTGTTGTCCACCATTAACCTGACGACGCAATGCGATTAGCTGATCGTCAATGGCCTGGACGCTGTTGTGCAGGTCAAGTAATGACGTCAGTCTTTGCTGTTGACTGGCATTATCTGCCGTCATGGTGCGGAGCTGATTATATTTCTGGTCAAACGCCGTTTTGCCTGCGTTGAACGGTGCCAGGAAGGCTTCATTACCGGAGATGACAAATCCCCGCACGCCCGTTTCCATATTAACCATGTCAGTTAACATGCTGTCGCTCAGACTCATCACCTTATAACTGTGAATATTCCAGCTATTGGCCTGCCGTAGCTTGAGAAAGTTAATAATTGACAAGCTGCTGCCTATTAATGACACAAGAACGATGATGCCGAACGCGAACGCGATTTTGCGGCCTGTTGTGATTTTCATGTTGATTCCCCGTTTAGTAATTTTTTTATTTTTGTAATAACAACCCTTGCTTTTCGAGTATCGGCAACAAAGGAAGGCAGTTTATGAAAGCGAAGCCGTTTTTTAAAAAAAAGTTTAAAAACTATCCTTAAGTTTAGTAAAAAGTTAATTTCCTGAGTTATCTATAGTATTCGATAGAAAGGACGAGATTAGCGTAAGGTGTATAAATGAACTGAAAATAAAAGTGATAATGAAAAGGAGATGCGGGGGATTTGTGTTAAGTGAGCGTAGTCGCTGGAGTGGGGAGAAAAAAATGGATGATAATCAGGCTGTATCATTGTGCGCTTGATATCTGAACGGATTAAATAAGGTTGACGCTTTCATCTCACCTTATCGATGAAATGAAAGCGGCCTTGTTGTTTAACATCGTCATCGTGTATTTAATGTCACGCTTATTGATAATTACGAGCCTTTATTACTCTGTGATGCACTGGCACCGGTCTGTGAGTGATGCAGGGTCGGGCTCACAGGCAGTTCAGAATAAGTTTGCGTATCGTAAATCACGCCTTCTTCTGCGGATTTCAGCAGCATGCCTGCCTGGTAGTATTTATCCTGTTTCATTAAAGCAAGGGCATTTGAAACATCATTTTCTGTTTGTTGTAGCGGCATCAGTTCCTGCGTTTCAGTGACGGCTACGCCAGCCAGCTTCAGCGCATCAAGCGCACCTTGCTTATCACCTGCTTTAATATGCTGATTGGCTTTATCGATCGCGTCATTTTTCTGTTTTGATAACTGGTAATCTTCCGACACGGATACATCGGAGCCGATGCGAATATAATTATCTCCCGTCATCGGGGCTTTTTTGTCATAGCGAATATACTTTGTCCAGTCCACACTATTATCTTTTAAATAGGTGTCAGCCTGAGTCGCCAGCGCTTTTGCTTGTTGAGTTTGGCCATTAAATAACGCGTTGCGTGAAAGCTGAATATCATTCATGGCCTGCGCGGCCTGGGCCGAAATTACTTCATTATTTAATGTATGGCTGTCTTTAAAGGACTCAGCGGCCGCAGCGCCACCAGTAAACACTAATACGGCTACAATCATTGAGCTAATAATCATCTTTTTCATGATATTTATCCTCTGTATTTATGCATCCGAAAGGTGCTAACGTCATTGATTACATCTGTAGTGTTCATTTACCAGGACTGTCTTTTTCGAAAAAGCAATAACACTGCGTTGTCAGACAAATGCAACGTCGCTGTTTTTGCTGTTTGGGAAACAGTTATCCAGAATGGCATTCTTCACGCAAAAATAATGAGGTGAAACGGCGTTGAAAACATAATCCGCCTGCGAAATGTCCGGGCTGTTTTTTGAGAAAAACATATCGCCAACAAACAGGGCGTCGGTCAGATGTGAATCCTGGCGTGAATAATCACTTTTACACAGGTTACCGTGGTAAGAAAGCAGAAGGGGCAGAGCCATGATGTTATCTCCTTGATGTCGTCTTGACGTCTTTACTTAACACCCGGAGGATATTTAATTGTAATTATGAGTTTGCAGAAAAATGTCACTGTTACAATTGCATGGTTTTTTTATCATTTTAATTCAATGGCTTGCGAATCAGTGTTTGTTACATCTTACCGCTTCTTTAAAAAACCTGAGTTTTCTATAGAAGAAAGCGTACAGGCTGACAGTCGGGTCATAAAAGAAGCCACATCAGCCGCGCCGTCGTTGATCACTCTCTGTGCAAGATAATCATTCAGCGCGCTGTCACTGAGCGTCTGCCGTATGCTGGTTCTGATGCGGCTAAGCGTGGTTAATTCTGAACGGGTTGACTTTATCCCTGTCTCATCGTGTTTTGAACATGTTGCTTTACAGTGCGCATGGCAATGGCAAAATAGCCTTTTCCCTTTCCCGCTATCGATATGTCTGAAGATGCCCTGCGGCAGCAAATTGCGAATTTAAAAAAACACAATGCGCGATTAAGGCGTATTGCGCATGATGCCCGCGATAAATTGGGTGCTGCGCTGGACGGCACGGGCCTGTGCTTGTGGCAACTGGATATTCCCACGGGCAAGTTGGTTATTTTTAACCGCCGCTGGGGATCCATGCTGGGTTTTCAGCCTAAAGAAACGGATGCCCATTTTGATGTCTGGAAATCCTGCCTGCATCCTGAGGATGCCGCAGATGTTCTGAAGGCGTTCTATGACCATATCGAGGGCAAAGCACCCTTCTATGAAGCCTTACATCGGATGATTGGTAAAACAGGAAAAATTACGTGGGTGCTGGACCGGGGCCGCGTCAGTGAATGGGACGAGCAGGGCAGACCGATCAAAGTGACGGGCACGCACATTGATATGACCAAAGAGAAACAGTACGAAGCGCAACTGGCTTCACTGGCCATGCACGATCCCCTGACGCAATTAACCAACCGGCATGCGTTGATCAATCATTTTCGCGATATGAAGAAAAAGGCATTATGTATTGCCTTTATTGATTTAGATAATTTTAAGCATGTCAACGACACGTTAGGGCATCGCAGTGGCGACGAAGTCCTGATTCAACTTAGTCTGCGCTTTATCGCAGCCTGCCCACCAGGTGTCATTATTGGGCGACTGGGCGGCGATGAGTTTGTTTTACTGATTCCGCTCGCGTTAACCCATCCACTCACGAAGAGGCTCACGCACGCCTGTCTTAATGCTGCCCTGCAACCTTTTGAGCTGACCAACGGTACTGCCGTCATTGGCGCATCCATTGGGGTTGTTCAGGTTGAGGAGCCAGAAAACTTTGACAGTGCGCTGGCCCGTGCTGATGAGGCGATGTACCGCATCAAAAAAAACGGTAAACGCGGTGTAGCGTTGTAAAAACGCGTTTTTTCTGCTTCTGGTTTGACCATCGGTTTCCCTCTGCCATGCTTGACAGGTAGTGCCGCGCGCCGGAACGTCGCTGAGCTTCTCAGACGATGGCCGGAAGCGTCATCACCTTCATCCATAGCGAGGCGTTTATGAGTCTGTTTAAAAGCAAAGATGGATTTAACCTCTACTACAAAGACTGGGGCAAAGGGCAGCCGGTACTGTTTAGCCATGGCTGGCCGCTGGACGCGGATATGTGGGATAGCCAGCTCAACTTCCTTGCCGAACGCGGCTATCGGGTTATTGCTTTTGACCGGCGCGGTTTTGGACGTTCCGACCAGCCATGGGAAGGATATGACTACGATACGTTTGCTGACGACATTCATAGCCTGATCACACATTTACAGCTCAAGGATGTCACGCTGGTCGGGTTCTCAATGGGCGGCGGCGACGTATCGCGTTATATTGGAAAATATGGCACGGGCAACGTTAAAGGGCTGGTTCTGTTAGGCGCAGTCACGCCCGTGTTTGGTAAGAAAGACGATCATCCCGAAGGCGTAGAGAAATCGGTTTTCGACGATATCAAACAGGGACTGCTTGACGACAGAGCGCAGTTTATTAAGGATTTTGCCGCCCCCTTTTATGGCACCAATGCTGGCCAGTCAGTATCCGAGGGCGTATTGACGCAGACGTTAAACATGGCCCTGCTGGCATCGCTCAAGGGAACGCTGGACTGTGTTACCGCTTTTTCTGAAACCGACTTTCGCGCGGATCTCGCTCGCGTTGATGTGCCCACCTTAATCATTCATGGCAGCCATGATCAGATCGTCCCGTTCGAGGCAACCGGAAAGCTGGCCCATGAACTGATTACGGGTTCAGAGCTCAAGATCTACGATCAGGGGCCTCATGGATTCGCTGTCACGCATCAGGCTCAGCTCAACAACGATTTACTCGCCTTCCTGCAAAACAGCAGGGCAGAATAGTCCGAAAAAAACGCCCGTCAGGGCGTTTTTATTTTTATTGCCGCTTCGCTTACCTGAAATGTGATGAGCGGTATTTCTTCCGCTTGTGAGAAGTGCCATTTTACTAATTGTCGCCTGCCTGGTCATTTTATGATCTTTTCTTTCTCTTCATTCTAATAAACGAGACGTTTACCGCTTCGCTTATTTTTGCATGTTGCAAACCCTGCCGTAATGAATTCGATTTTATCGCGCTTAGTTAAATAGATCATTTATTGATCATATTGACGATAGGCAATGTCACCTGGCCGTCCCTGTGCTGCGATTGAAAATAAAATCAGTGTGGACTTTTTAATAAATAGATCGATTAATAGAGCCTTAGAGGAGCGTTTTCATTAAAGTTTTCGCCAGGAGCGTTAAACTAGAGTTTCCTCGAAAAATAGTTTCATCACTAAAGAATTAACTGGATGTACAAATAAGGTATATGTATCTGCCTTTGTGAGTGTCGTGGCCGTCATGCTTGATTAGGTGATTTTTACAGCTACATTTGTTTGTGCACTCTTTAGTTGATGCAACTTCCACTGTGCTATTTCAATAATTAAACTTGCGGAGAACACAGAATGACTCAATATCGTGGTGGGGCCGGTAATTTCGCTGCAGACAAAGAGAGAGCAGCAGAAGCAGGCCGTAAAGGCGGACAAAACAGCGGTGGGAATTTCAAAAACGATCCCCAGCGAGCTATTGAGGCGGGGCGTAAGGGAGGTAAGGTCAGTCGAAGGGGTTAATTCAATATTAACAATGGGTTAGCTATTTAAACTGAAACCTTCAGTGAAGCTGACTTCTACTCAATATATAAACTTCGCTGTTTAATCCATGAAATAAACCACCTCTGGTTTAGGATTTGGTCAATCTTGCCGGAAAGGATATTCCTTTCCGGTTTTTTTATTGCTGTTTTTCCGGTCAACGCACGGCTGTCTGAACGAAAAAATGAAATCCGGGTTCACCAGGTGAAACGCCTCTATTTTAACTGAAGGTTAACTTGTACGGTTTTTGCTAATTCTGTACAGGTTTGTCTTAATTGAGGTGAGGCGGAGCATTTATCAAAATAACTCATTTTGAGTAAAGTGCTGGTAATTAAGGGAAAAAGGCATTTTCAATGCTACTTTAAAATCTGAATTAAACGGAGCCGAATGCATTCTTCGTTAAATAGTCTAAGGTTAGTGAGTACATTGTCACTGGCGCTGCATTAAAAAATAGTGGCGTAGCCGTTCAATTAATGAGGCTCTTTTATGACTGTCAAAACGTTAAACGATCTCTTTATCCATGACTTGTCCGATGTTTACAGTGCGGAAAAACAAATCGCGAGAGCACTGCCTAAAATGGCGCGTGCGGCAAGTGATGAAAATCTTATCGCTGCGTTTAATCAGCATCTCGAAGAGACACGCGGGCAAATCGAACGTCTGGACGAATTAGTCGACGTTACGCCTGAAGTGAAAATCAAGCGAATGAAATGCCATGCCCTGGAAGGCCTGGTAGAAGAAGCCCAGGAAATTATTGAGTCTGTTGAAAAGGGTGAAGTACGCGATCAGGGATTGATCGGGGCGGCGCAGAAGGTCGAGCATTATGAAATTGCGACCTACGGTACGCTGCACGCGCTGGCCTCAAAGCTGGGTTATACCAAAGCCGCGAAGCTGCTGGCCCAAACCCTTGCGGAGGAAAAGCAGACAGATGAAAAACTGACCAGCGTTGCACAGACCATCAGTTCGGCTGAAGGAGTCGCGAAATGACAGCCATTGAAAACTATCATGACTGGTTGCGTGACGCGCATGCCATGGAGAAGCAGGCCGAGAGCATGTTGAGCAAAATGGCGGGTCGTCTGGAGCATTATCCCGCTCTGGAGCAGCGCCTTGCCCAGCATCTGGATGAAACTAAGCATCAGCTTACTCTGCTTGAACAACTGTTGGATCGCCACGGCATTGACCATTCCATTATGAAAGACGTGATGGGCAAAATGGCCGCCACAGGACAGGCGATTGGCGGCATGTTTACTTCTGACGAAGTCGTCAAAGGCGCGATGAGCGGCTATGTGTTCGAAAACGCGGAAATCGCCAGCTACACCAGCCTGATCGCGGCTGCCGAGCAGGTCGGCGACAGTGATGGCGTCAGAGTCCTGACCGAAATTCGCGATCAGGAAATTGCGATGGCCGAATGGCTGTTCACGCATCTGCCGGAAGTCACTCAGCAGTTTCTGCAGCGCTCTGCGGCGCCAGGCGTTGAAGCGAAAAAGTAAGTTCTCTACAGAGAAATAGCCAGAAAAAAGCCGGGAACGTTTCCCGGCTTTTTTGTGCCTGCGACACAGATTAATCCATCATCATATGGCCATACATTGCCATCAGCCGACGGGTTACGCCGTTTGTCCAGCCAAAGCCGTCCTGCAGAGGATATTCACCGCCACCACCGGGACGCGCGCGGTCACCGCTGATATCGTACTTCTCGACCAGTTTATGGTGTAACTGGTAGAAGTTATTCACGGTTGTCAGCCAGTTCACGGCGATTTCGCTCGCCAGGGTTTCTTCGCCGTAGTTATTCAGGCCCACCACCGCCATCCACTGCATAGGCGCCCAGCCGTTAGGTTTATCCCACTGTTCGCCGCTTTCCACCATAGAGGTCAGCAGCCCGCCATTGCTGAGCAGCAGATGGCGCAGCGCGATAGCCTGTAAATGCGCCTGATAAGGCGTTGCCAGTCCGACGAAAAGCGGCACTACCGCAGCGGCGGTGAACGCGCCAAAGCGGGCGCGGCGCCAGTCATAATCACGGAAAACGCCTGCGGTACTGTCCCACAGGTAACGGGTAATGGCACGTTTGCGGGCGTCCGCCTTATTCTGCCAGGCCAGCGCAGTCAGCTCTTCGCCTTTAACGTGAGACAACGTCGCAATCATCAGCTCAAGCTTGTACAAAAACGCATTGAGATCGATAGGGATAAACTGCGTTGTACGGATGCTCGACAGACGTTTTGGATTACGCAGCCAGCGTGATGAATAGTCCCAGCCTGACGCGGCACCCGCGCGCAGATCGCGGTAAACTTCGCTTGCCGGACGCTTAGAATGACGCGCTGTTTCGATGTCTTCGATCCAGGATTCATCACGTGGTGTGTCGCGGTCGTCCCAGTAACGATTCAGAAGCGAGCCGTTCGGCATCCGGACCACATGGCGATAAGCCTGGTTGGGCATCAGTGAGCCGGCGCCATCCATCCAGAACTGATACTCTTTCATCAGCTGATCCAGATAGCGCTGTGAGCCTTGCACGCCGTCCTCTTCGAACAGTTCCACCATCAGCGCAAACACAGGTGGCTGTGAGCGGCTCAGATAATAAGTGCGGTTCCCGTTCGGAATGTGCCCGTAGTTATCAATCAGCCAGGCAAAGTTGTCGGCCATATGACGTAACAAATCGTCACGCCCTGATTCCGCCAGGCCGAGCATCGTGAAGTACGAGTCCCAGTAATAGGTTTCGCCAAAACGACCACCGGGCACGACATAAGGTTTAGGCAACGGCAGCAACGACGAATGCGGCATATGCTGCTGCGGCATCTTGGTGAGAACCGGCCACAGATCGTCGATGTGCTCGTTAAGCGTTTTGTCAGGGTTCGAAACGTAGAAGCTTTCGTTGATGCCTGGCATATAGAAATGGTCGGCAACGAAACGCGCCAGATCGAAGTCCTTGCTGCGCTTCTGACGGCGATAACGCATCAGCACATCAAGCGGATCGTATTTGGGCGAGCAGTCGGGGAACGTTTTGCTGTCCTCGAAGATGCCCGACATCTGAACGGCCTCGAAAAGCTCAAGATAGCGATCGGCAGGCGTCAACGCATCCGGGGCAGGCAGACCTTCGATCAGCTCTGGCTCGGGTTCAGAATCCTGCATGCGCTCCAGCTTCAGTTCATGGGGATCGTATTGATACTCAACTTCCGCCCCGGCACGATTCTCTTCGAATGCATTGAGTTGCTGGCGATAAGTATTAATAACGGCCTCCTGAGCGAACGGGGTTGCACAAAAAGGAAATTATAGACCTCTCGCAGGCAGGAACAACAATGCAGATTGTCTATGAACGTAATAAAAATTGTCTATTAATCGTATAGATTGAATAAAACACAGACAATTCAACCGAATATCTCGACTTATGACGTAAATGCATTTCAGATGAATCTCTTACGGCAGGCTTAATAAAATTTTGCCTGGGCCAAAAGGGGCTGTTTTTTCCCTGTGCGGCAGGAAAATGAAGCAAAAGTGGCATGATGTAAGAAAATACCCTCTGGGGTGCCCTGTTAAGGAGAATGATCGTGCGTTCCTTTACTCTGCGACGACTCACCGGCAGCGACAGTGTAGGCTATCGCGCCATTCGGCTGGACGGATTACAACGCCATCCTGAGGCGTTTGGCGCGGATTATGCGCGTGAGCGCTCTGAACCTGACGCGTTTTTTGCGGCTCTGCTGCAAAACAATACTGTGCTGGCCGGATTCGATCCCCAGGGCGAGATCGTGGGCGTGACGGGTTTACGCTTTCATCACGGCCAGAAACAGCGGCACGTCGCCACGATTTGGGGAATGTATGTGCTGCCTGAGTGGCGGGGAAGCGGCCTGGCGAAGACGCTGCTCATGACCGCAATCGCGCAAGCCCGTGAATGCATCAGCATCCGGCTTGCCGTGAGCGCCACCAATGCAGCAGCAACGGCCCTGTACCGGTCTGCGGGATTTACGACCTACGGAACAGACGTCGCGGCGCTGTATGTCGACGGTGTGTTCCACGATACCGTGCTGATGCGGCTGGACTTGACGACTATCGGCTGAGGCACACTGCCAGCATGCCCGCGCGTGGTATAAGGCGAAAAGGAGGCTGTCAGCCGAGGCGGAGGTTAAATATGCGCGACAGCCCAGTTTGGCCGCGTGCGGTGACGCCAAGCTCCCGATAGCCGGGCGTCTGCTGTAGCCAGGCTTTTTGTATCATGAAGCGCAGCAAGGCTGCACCGGCCTCGCCACCAAGATGAAAGCGCCTCTCACTCCAGTCCAGGCAGGGGCAACAGGGCTTTCGTCGCGACGGCGAAGTCAGCTCGATGCCTGTTGCGGCAAAATGCGCCTTGCCCTCCATTGTGAGCGCCGTGCCATCCGACATCAGCCAGCCCGCTGACTGCATAGCATCATAGATACCGACGGCAATCTCACCGGCCAGATGGTCATAACAGGTGCGGGCTCGCCGGAGCCGGTCTGGCGTGGTTGTTTTCAGGACTGAACCGGGCCGGGTCGAAATGCCCATCAGGTTTTCCAGCAGGCCCGCCACCTCATGGCTGGCCAGACGGTAATAACGATGCCGTCCCTGTACCACGCAGGTTAGCAACCCTGTCTCCGTCAGCTTATTCAGATGGCCGCTGGTAGTGGAGGGCGCAACGTCAGCGACCACGCTCAGCTCGGTCGCCGTCCAGGCCCGGCCATCCATCAGGGCACAGAGGATGTGCATGCGCGAGGTATCCGCCAGCGCAGTGGCCACCGTCGCCATGCTGAAGGTCAGAGAAGAGTGTGTGCTGTCATCACACCGGGCCGCCATGCGTGTCATTCTGCTCATCCTTTCCACTGGCGGGTCAGTGCTTCGGCCCGCCTGTCATCATCGGTAATCAGCACCAGCCAGTTGCTGTGATCGCTGTACTGCGCGCGAATATTAATGCCATTTTGCGCCAGGCACTGCGCAATTTCACCCAGTTCACCTGGCCGCTGCTGAGGGAGTTTTCGGCGCAGTGGCCTTCGGACGTCCCTGACATCGAAACCGGCATTCACTAACACCTGCCGGGCGCGCGGGCCATCCTCCACCAGAAAATGAGCGTGACTTTCCTTGCCCGTTGAAAAGACGCCGCCGCCTTCCAGGCCGATGCCATGCTGCCCAAGCAGTGTTCCAAACGCGGCCAGCGATCCCGGTTCGTTCCTGAAGACCACATAAAGATTAAACATGCCGGGTGTTCTCCTCTGGACCAGCATAATCACGCATAACCTTCGCAACGCGCAGGCGGTAATGGCTGAAAATTGTGTTCTGGCCTTCCCGCTGTGCCGACTGATGCAGGTTGTTTTCCCGCCAGTGACGCACCGCCCGTTCATCTTCCCACCACGACAGGGACAATATCTTGCCAGGCTCGCTCAAACTCTGAAAGCGCTCAATCGCGATAAATCCCGGTATCCTGTCCAGTTCGGGCCGAAGTTCGGCCGCCAGTTCAATGTAACGCTGTTGCGCTGCCGGTAAGGCCTCTGCTTCAAAAAGTACGGCAATCATTTCTCTCTCCCTTAAGTCAGCCTGCAGACAGCGTACCCGATGCAAAAGCGGTTACTTCGGTGTGCACCGAATCGTGGCTGATGGAGCAACAGAAAGGGGAGAAAGGGAGTGAGAGAGGATAATCGCTGCGGTTAACCGGCAGGGCTTAACCGCAGCGTAAGCGTGAGTGCGTTATCCCTTTGTCAGCGCCGCGCGGATCACCTCGGCATAAGGCGTGGTGGGGCGACCAAGCAGTTGGCTCAGTGTGCGGGACGCATCGAACAGACCGCCCTGAGCGGCACCCGCATCGGAATCTGCCAGAAGCTCTGCCAGCGGGGCTGGCAAGCCTGCGCTTTTCAGTGCGGCGGCAAAATCTGCCTGTGGCAGATTGACGTAATCCACCTTTTCGCCGCTCTGCGCGGCGATTTCAGCCGCAAACTCCGCCAGCGTATAGCTGTCATCGCCGGCCAGCTCGTACACCTTGCCCGCCTGGCCGTCACTCACCATAACTTCGGCTGCCGCGTCGGCATAATCCCGACGCGCCGCTGAAGCGATACGGCCCTGTTCTGCCGCACCGAGAAACGCATGATGCGCCAGGGCAGGGGCGATGCTCGCCGCGTAGTTTTCGGTGTACCAGCCGTTGCGAAGCAGGGCATAAGGGACGCCAGACGCTGCCAGCAGGGCTTCGGTAGCCCGATGCTCAGCGCCCAGCGACAGCGGAGACTTATCCGCATGGAGGAGGCTGGTATAGGCGATAAATTTCACGCCTGCGGCTTTAGCGGCATCAATAACTGCACGGTGCTGCGCTTCACGCTGGCCCACTTCACTGCCGGAAATCAGCAGGAGTTTGTCGACCCCTTGCAGGGCGGCCGTTAAGGTTTCTGGGCGGTTGTAATCCGCCTCACGAACGTGAACACCACGGGCGGCGATGTCACTCGCTTTCGCCGGCGTGCGTACGGCGGCAACCAGCGTATCTGCGGCTACTTTTTTCAGTAATGCGTCGATAACTAAACGGCCCAGTTGGCCTGTTGCTCCAGTCACTGCGATCATCACATAGCTCCTTTAAGAGGATAGTTGGTCAACAGCAGCCTATGCGATATGCTAACTTTCCGTAAGTACTTACAGAATTGTTAGGATGAAGGGTTTTGTTTAAATGACTGATAAATTAAGCGAAAAATTTATGCGCGGCGAATTGCTGAATGTTAACTGCCCGTCGCGCGATGTGTTAAAGCGCATTACCAGTCGCTGGAGCGTATTAATTTTACTGGCGCTGAAAAATGACACGCTGCGTTTTAGCGAACTCCGGCGTGCAGTCGGCGGCGTCAGCGAACGTATGCTGTCGCAGAGCCTGCGCTATATGGAGGAAGACGGCTTTGTTGAGCGCATCGCTTACGATGTTGTGCCGCCGCATGTTGAATACCGACTGACACCGCTGGGTCTGGAAGTAGGGGAGCAGGTGGTAGGACTGGCCGACTGGCTGGAGATGAATGTAGAACGCATCCTCGCCCACCGGGAGAAACAGTCCGCCGACGCGTAAGACCGTTCATAAGACGGGACCGAAGCGCGCAGAGAAACACTCCCCTCGCCACCGTAAAAAAATGCCTGTCCGACATAACAGATTCATTCTGCGTCGGGCGGTCTTAATTACTCACAGCATTTCTTTAACATCCTTTTTACCAGGCGACTTTTTCCTGAGGTTTCTGGCTGCGTTAATTATTGCGCGCGATAAAGATGTGATGAGTTATTTACATATTGCATATGATTTTTAACATGCCTGACCGGTTGAGCTTCGTTTTCCTGCCCGGAAATAGCGAAGCCAGAGTGCGAAAAACCGGACGTATTCTAAAAAAAAGCATCATAAAGCGCAGATAAGATAAATATCCTGCTAACAATATAATAAAACACGTGATTCCCCTGTCAGAACGGTACTTTTCTCTGTTTAACGAAGCGCGGAAATGGCGAATGACGCTTAAAAACAGCGAGTTGCGTTATTTTTTAGCGGTAATCTCGTTTGGCCGTTACGGCTCCGTGCAGGGTCTGTTTTAATAACAATAATGTCACATTGCCCCTTTGAAATTAACGTTTTGCTTATCCGTCCTAAATAAGAAAACTTTCAACAAAAAAATGATCTTAATCAAAAAATACTGTTATAGTTTTTACTTATCTGATTGTCTCTGTTTTACCAGGACGAAGCATCTTACATTCGTCATGGCATTTTTCCATGCAATGGAATGACATGCTTTGTGTATAAGTCGTTAATTATAAGTAACTATATGTGGTGCTCTATGTGGCAAAGAGGTAAGCAATGTTTGGATTAGATGCCTTTCATCTCGCCAGGATCCAGTTCGGTTTTACTGTTTCCTTCCATATTATCTTTCCAGCCATCACCATCGGTCTGGCCAGCTTTCTTGCTGTGCTGGAGGGAATGTGGCTCAAAACACGTAATCAAACCTACCGCGATCTCTATCATTTCTGGTCGAAAATTTTTGCGGTGAATTTCGGCATGGGCGTGGTTTCCGGGCTGGTCATGGCGTATCAGTTTGGGACCAACTGGAGTGGTTTCTCCCAGTTTGCCGGCAGTATCACGGGTCCCTTGTTGACCTATGAAGTGTTAACGGCTTTCTTCCTTGAAGCGGGCTTTTTAGGTGTGATGTTATTTGGCTGGAACCGCGTCGGCCCGGGGCTGCACTACTTTGCGACCTGCATGGTGGCACTGGGAACGTTGATTTCCACCTTCTGGATCCTGTCTTCTAACAGCTGGATGCAAACACCGCAGGGCTATCTCATTCAGAATGGCATCGTGGTGCCAGAAAACTGGTTTAAAATTGTCTTTAACCCGTCCTTTCCTTATCGCCTGTTACATATGTCCGTGGCGGCATTTTTGGCCAGTGCGTTCTTTGTCGGATCGTCGGCGGCCTGGCATCTGCTTAAAGGAAATGACAATCCTGCCATCCGTAAAATGTTCTCAATGGCGTTGTGGATGGCGCTGATTGTCGCCCCTGTGCAGGCCATGATTGGTGACGCGCATGGACTGAACACGCTGGAGCATCAACCTGCAAAAATTGCGGCCATTGAAGGCCACTGGGAAAACCCACCCGGTGAAGCCACGCCATTAATACTGTTTGGTTTACCGGATATGGAAGAGGAACGTACTAAATATGCGCTCGAAATCCCGTATCTGGGCAGCCTTATCCTGACGCACAGTCTGGATAAACAGGTCCCGGCGCTGAAATCTTTCCCGAAAGAGGACCGTCCTAACTCCACCATCATTTTCTGGTCATTCCGCGTCATGGTGGCAATGGGACTGTTAATGATCACCCTTGGCGTAGTCAGCCTGTGGCTGCGTTACAAAGGACGCCTGTACCAGTCGCGTCCGTTCCTGTGGTTTGCTTTGCTCATGGGACCCTCCGGCCTGATCGCGATTTTAGCAGGCTGGTTTACTACCGAAATCGGTCGTCAGCCCTGGGTAGTTTATGGCGTTCAGCGAACGATTGATGCGGTATCTCCCCATGGCGAAATGCACATGAGTATCAGCCTGCTCGCCTTTATTCTGGTTTACTCCTCCGTCTTCGGTGTGGGTTATCACTATATGATGCGCTTGATTAAAAAAGGGCCGGTCACCGGCGAAGGCGATACCGTAGAAACAGGTGGCCCCGGACAAATCAAAACGCCAGCGCGCCCGCTCTCTGCGGCCACTCACCATCATGAGGAGCGTTGAGATGATTGATTTTTCTGTTATCTGGTTCGCGATTATCGTTTTTGCTGTCCTGATGTATATCGTCATGGACGGTTTCGACCTGGGCATCGGCCTGCTGTTTCCTTTTAACAAAGACGCAGGCGAGCGCGACATGATGGTCAACACCGTTGCGCCTGTCTGGGACGGCAACGAAACCTGGTTAGTGCTGGGCGGCGCAGGACTGTATGGCGCTTTCCCGCTGGCCTATGCGGTAATAGCCGATGCGCTTTCCGTGCCGTTAACCGCCATGCTGATTGGGCTGATTTTCCGTGGCGTCGCCTTTGAGTTCCGCTTCAAGGCTGTCGAGCACCATCGGGCCTTCTGGGACAAGTCGTTTATTGCCGGTTCACTCCTCGCAACCTTTAGCCAGGGCGTTGCCGTCGGCGCGATGCTGGATGGCATTCCTGTCGAAGGCCGCAGCTTTGCAGGCTCGACGATGGACTGGCTGGCCCCGTTCCCGCTGTTCTGCGGCGTCGGGCTGGTTGTGGCATATGCACTGCTGGGCTGCACCTGGCTTATCATGAAAACCGAACATGAACTGCACCGTAAAATGTCAGCCCTGGCGACACCGCTGTTGATTGCGCTGTTGTTAATTATTGGCATCATCAGTATCTGGACACCGTTCACGCATCAGAACATTGCACATCGCTGGTTCACCACGCCAAATCTGTTCTTATTCCTGCCGGTGCCTGTACTGGTGCTGCTGTGTGCATGGGGACTGCGCCGCGCAATCAAGCGCGAGGCGCATTATTCGCCTTTCCTGCTGACGCTGGCCCTGATTTTCCTGGGCTTCTCGGGTCTGGGTATCAGTATCTGGCCGAATATTATTCCGCCCTCGGTATCCATCTGGGACGCCGCGTCCCCGCCGCAGAGCCAGGCCTTTATGCTGGTAGGTAGCTTACTGATCATTCCAATGATTCTGGGATATACCTTCTGGAGCTACTACGTGTTCCGTGGAAAAATCAAAGCAGACGAAGGATACCATTGATATGCAGACCCAGGTCAGCAGCAAAGAACGTCAGAATGAAACCCGGTCACCGTGGTGGAAACGCGTGCTGTGGCTGGTGGTCATCTACAGTGCCAGCGTGCTGGCACTCGGTGTGGTCGCGACGCTGTTCAGAATGATGATGACCGCCGCAGGCATGCGTAGCCACTGAGTCCTCCGAACGAGGCAGTGCATTCCTGACTGCCTCCATTGCTCCCCTCGTCCTTCCATAAGCCAGCCTGTGTGTTGGCTTTTTAAAGTAGTAACCCAGGCAATTAATGCGCTTTTTGCCGCTATCCGGCCCTGGCTGGCCCATGAGCCATGACATCCTGCAACGCTTTTTGTTACTATTTTATTACAAATCTTTCCCTCTTTTTTCTTTTCACGTTTTTAAAATGCTAAGTCAAACCATAAAAAAACAGCATATAAATGATTTAGTCGACTGGATTGAAGCCAACCTGACCAACGACATTTCCATTGATCTGATTACGCTCAAATCGGGCTATTCCAAATGGCATATGCAACGTTTGTTCAAGGAGATGACCGGACAAACGCTGGCGGCCTATACGCGCAAGCGCCGCTTAACCCTTGCCGCTATGGCGTTAAGACTGACGCGCATGCCGTTAATTGATATCGCCGTCCGTTTCGGGTTTGAAAATCAGCAAAACTTCAACCGCGTGTTTAAAAATCACTTCTCTGTTACGCCGGGCGGTTTTCGCCGTCTTAACGTGCTGCCTGTCCGGTATTTTCACGGCCGTATTGCCCAGCGCGAGCCGGTCATGCCGGTATCGCTTTACCGGCGCGAAGAGGAGTTGCTCCTGCAGGGCGATACGCTGGAATGGGAATGCCCGTATGGCGACTATATTCGCGACCGGCATCAGCGTATGGCCGGCCTGGTACGCCATTTTGTCCGTACGCAGCAGGGCGACGCGCAAGGATGGCTGGGATTTCAGTATGGCCCCGGCAACGCGTCCGTCGATCAACAGCACATCAGCCTGTTTCGTGGCGTCGCGCTGGCAAACACGGATGCCGGGCCAGGCGATCTTCAATGCCGCACGGTGCCTGCGGGGCTTTACGCCCGCCTGGCATGGCGTGGCTCACCGGAAGAACTGACGCGTTTCATCGCGGATATTTACTACCTTTATCTGCCGCAGCTGAATGTGGCCTGCCGGCCGGGAATGGATTTGCTCTGTCTGGATTTAACCCGATGCACAGCCGACAACATTGAAGGCGTGTTCTCTATTCCTGTCACGCAGGGATAATGCACATTATGTGCGTCATTGTGTGATAAAGCGCACGATTTTATAAGCAGGCTGGCAGGCAAGGCGTAAAATCCTTCCCGAAGCGCTGAGCACAGCTACGCATACTGTATTTCCTTCTCAGTGCTAGATATTCACCTGCTTTTTACGCCTGAACAGGCAAAATACCATGACCAAAATAACGCAAATAGCCGCCTTTTTTCTGACTGTCGCGCTGTGTGCCGCTCCCGGCCTGGCGACTGCACAACTCACCGATCCCGGCAATGTTCGCACAGGATTACATCCCGGCAGTCAGGCCGGCCACAGCGAGATACTCGGTGACAGCTCGCTGCCGCAAAACAGCGGACAAAATCAGGCGCAGTAACCGCCCGGTAACCGACAGTCCTCCTTTAAAAGGCGCGTAAGCGCCTTTTTGCTTTTCAGCGATAAAAGGCCGACAGATGTGCCTGCACCTACTGCCGGACCGCATTTTTAGTCATTGTTCTTAAGATATATCATAGCTATTCTCTCCGACTGACATGAGAATGATTGTTGTTTACTAAGGTTGCGTACAACCCTGTTTTTCGGAGAGCCACTGTGCCTGCATCTTCTTCCCGCCGTTTACCTGAACGTATCCGTAACGCGCTCCGCTTTCGCTGTATTCACGTTGCCACCAAAACCAAAGTGGCTGACCGGTTTTGGCGCATCGAGTTTACGGGCGACGACCTGAAAGGATTTAATTCGCCCGGTTTTGATGACCACATCAAAGTCTTTTTCCCGCCCACCGCTGACACGACGCTGCAACTGCCGACGATGGACGAGGACGGCATTCACTGGAAAGACGGCTTGCGGCCGGCTGCGCGTGACTACACGCCGTTTGACTTTGATGGTGAATCTTCGCTGACAATCGATTTTTACCTGCATGAAAGCGGTGTCGCCAGCGACTGGGCCGCGCAGGCACAGACCAGCGACAGCCTGATTATCGGTGGACCTCGCGGTTCTCTGCTGGTCCCAACGGATTATGCTTTCCAGCTTTATGTCTGTGATGAAACTGGTCTGCCTGCGTTTCAGCGCCGCAGCCGCAGCATTGAAGCCGAAACCCTGCACCTGTTTGCCTTCACCGATGAAAAAACGGGGCGTGACTACTTAGCGGACACCGGCAAGGCAAAGGTGGCCTGGCTCGGTAGCCAGCAGATGACGCAGGCGGCTTTGCCAGCCCTGACGGCGGCGCTGGATAAGATAGCGATACCGTCGCATGACGCTTTTATCTGGCTAACGGGAGAAGGGCGCGTCGTTAAACAGCTCGCTGACTACTTCACAACGCAACGCGGCGTGGATGCTGATCTTGTGCGTGCGGTTGCTTACTGGCATCACAAGTGAGTGACCTGCCGTTGATTGAATTTTACCTAGTGGCCCTCTACCATCAGGCTCTTTCTCCTTAAACAGGCAGAGGCGACAGATGGATTCGGCCCATTCAGAACAGGATAACCGCAGCCAGTCTGCGCGGCCTTGCGCAGCGCGGCGGAAGCGCCGGGAAAAGATGCTTGATGCGGGTGAAATGCGCCTGTTGATGCTGCACTTTATCGCTCAGCGTGCCTCGCACGGTTACGAGCTGATTAAATGCGTTGAAGAACTGTCGAAAGGGGAATATTCCCCCAGCCCGGGTATCATTTATCCCAACCTGACCTTGCTTGAGGAAATGGAGGCCATTGAGATTGTCGATCCTCAGGCGGCGAGAAAGGCTTATGTAGTGACCGCAACGGGCCAGGCGATGTTAGAGGCCGAAGCCCAGCCATTGTCGCGTTTGATTACGCGCCTTTCCTCGCTGGCTGTATTAGTCAACAACCGCAGTATTCCCGACATAGAACAGGCCATCTTTCAGTTTAAAAACGCCTTAAATGGCCGTCTGGCACAGCAGGACATCACGGACGAAACACGGCATAAGATTGTGGCTGCGCTGAACGCAGCCGCTGAGCAAATCAGCCGCAGTTAACGCCGGATCGCGCTCGTCAGCTTCCGTCAGTTTTGTTTTTGTCGATGTGTCCCAGTGAACGTTCCGGAAAGCAGATGTCTCTGACACGCTGCTTGAGCACCTGAGCATCGGGAAAGCCGCCGTCACGTTTACGTTCCCACACCAGATGGTCATCTACCGTGACTTCAAATATGCCGCCGCTGCCGGGGCGAAGCGTGACGCTGGCCAGGTCCTGAGCAAAAGTGTGCAGCAATTCCTGTGCCATCCAGGCTGAGCGCAGCAGCCAGTTACACTGAGTACAGTAGTGGATCACAACGACAGGTTTTTGCATATTCTTTTCTCCTTTTCCTGAATAAGGGCTGTCAGCGATGTTACGCAATGGCAGACAGGCTACATGAAACATCTACAGGCTGACCGGGACAAACCGGTTCGCGTTGCCAGCCGAAACGGCAGAGAACCATGGGCGACGTGTTAGCCGAAACGGCACAAGCCATTTTCCCGTTTACGCTGATAAAACATCAGATTAGCCGCATCAGATTACTGAGTTTCAGCCATACTTTACCTGTGACAGAAAACAAAGGAAAACTCATGACCATGAAACTCAGTCAGGCTGCTGAACAACTGGGTCAGCAGCTTTTATCCTCTGGTTTGCGTCTGGCAACCGCAGAGTCCTGCACGGCGGGATTGATCAGTATTACGCTGGCGGCGGTCGAAAACAGCGGTGATTTTTTTACCAGCGGCTTCGTCACCTACAGCGAAAGCGCCAAAGTGCGTCTGCTTGGCGTTAACCCGCAAACGCTGGAAAATCACACTGCAGTCAGCAGAGAAACCGTGTGTGAAATGGCGCTGGGGGCGCGTGAACGGTCCGGCGAACCGGTGAGTCTGGCGATAAGCGGCTATGCCGGACCGGACGGCGGCGAAGATGGTACGCCTGCAGGCACTGTCTGGGTAGGATGGACATTGCCTGATGGCAAAGTCGTGGCCCGTTGTCAGCACTTTTCTGGCGACCCCAAAGCCGTCATGGAGCAGGGCGCGAGCTGTGCACTGCAGGGGCTAAGCGCGTTACTAATGCAGCAGAATGCGCCGCCCCATAAAGACCGTTAGCGGCAGTCCACCACCAGGCGGCCGCGAACCTTGCCTTCAAGTAGATCCCGCGCGCCCTGACTGGCTTCGCTCAGTGGGATGACCGTGATCATCTGAGACAGTTGCGCATCATTCATCAACTGTCCGAGCCGTTGCCAGGCCTGCTGGCGAAGCGGTTTAGGGCACATCACGCTGTCCACGCCCGCTAGCGTCACGCCGCGTAAAATAAAAGGCGCGACGCTGGTGGGCAGATCCAGCCCCTGAGCCATGCCACAGGCGGCGACAACGCCATCGCGCTGCGTACCCGCCAGAACGTTACTCAGCGTATGGCTGCCCACGCTGTCGACAGCCGCGGCCCAGCGCTCTTTGCCCAAAGGTTTGCCCGGCTGAGACAGTTCAGCACGATCCATAATCCTTTTCGCGCCCAGCGTGTTGATCAGCCAGTTTTCATCGCTGGCGCGGCCGCTGGAGGCGATCACCTCGTAGCCGAGTTTTGCCAGCAGGCTGACGCTAAAGCTGCCCACGCCACCGCTGGCACCGGTGACCAGCACGGGGCCGCGATCGGGCGTAACGCCCTGTTTTTCTAAAGCCAGCACGCACAGCATGGCGGTAAAACCGGCGGTGCCAATGGCCATCGTATTCAGTGGCGATAAGCCGTCTGGCACGGGCACTAACCAGTCGCCTGCGACACAGGCTTTTTGCGCCAGGCCGCCCCAGTGTTTTTCTCCCACGCCCCAGCCGGTCAAAATAGCGGTGTCGTCCTGCTTCCAGTCGGAATGCTGGCTGGCGACTACGCGACCGACGAAATCAATCCCCGGCACCATGGGAAATTCACGGACAATCGGGCCTTTATTACAGATGGCCAGCGCATCTTTGTAGTTCAGGGTGGAATAGTGCACGTCGAGCGTGACATCCTGGTGGGGCAACTGTGTTTCGGAGAGTTCTTTTAACTCGG
Organism: Pantoea sp. JZ2; assembly: GCF_035191405.1. NCBI lineage: Bacteria > Pseudomonadati > Pseudomonadota > Gammaproteobacteria > Enterobacterales > Erwiniaceae > Pantoea > Pantoea sp. JZ2. Next base: position 989,382 of record NZ_CP045247.1, read on the forward strand.
TACGGTAACCTTGTTCGTCATTTTCAATGACCAGTGCCTTAAACATACAGCCTCCGTCAGGCGTAAGAATCATCAGGCAAGTTTACGCCCGACAGCCTGAGAGGGCCAGGTACTGGCCCGACAAGTACCCCGCTCTGAGGCATTATCAAACATTCAGGTGGCGGGGCGGCAATGTCCGGACATGGCATAATTTTGCATTGATTACAGAGGTTTAGTCGCTTAAAGATATTGCAACTGAATGATATGTATTGTTTTTTATTTTAAAGTTATTGACCTGATATTTAACGTTGTCGGGTTGTCCCTGTCAGTAAAAAATGACATTATTGCCGCCACATTTTTCCCCGCCGCCATCCCAGACAGAGGACGCTACCATGTCCGGATCAATGCGTTTTTGCACTTGTTCCCACTCGCCAGACCTGGCGCGTGACCTGTTTTCCGCCGTCATACCGGTTACACAAATTTCCGTCACTATGCGGTGACGCCAGCCTGGTCGTTGCTGTTGGACATGAGTAAGGACTACTCTTTACTGATGTCTATCGGTTTGGCCCGTCAGATATCATTCGCCGGGGAAATTTCCCTATTGCCGTGCCTCAGGCACCCACTCCCTGACTGTTAGGGATTTGTGTTATGACACCACTTAAAATTGCTGCCAGCGCTGCCGTTGCGCCAAGTCTGTCCCTGAATACTGCGCGCGACGTGGTCACGCTGGATAATACTGATTTTACCGATGTGGCGGCTGTGGTCGTCTCGCTTGCGGATACACGCAGTGGCGTGCTGGCCTTATTGCGGCATACCGGTTTTAACTTACCGGTGTTTGTTGCCAATGCCTTTGAAGAAGAGGTCATGCATCTGCCCGGCGTGACGGGTGAGTTGAACGGTGAACCGCAGGACTGGGCGGCACTGGAAACGGCGGCGCAGGCGTATGAAGCTGAGTTGCTGCCCCCGTTCTTTGAAACGCTGACCCGCTATGTCGATATGCAAAACAGTACATTTGCCTGCCCCGGTCATCAGGGCGGTGCCTTTTTTAAAAAGCATCCGGCAGGTAAGCAATTTTATGATTTTTATGGCGAAAACGTTTTTCGCTCAGACATGTGTAACGCTGATGTCAAGCTGGGCGATCTGCTGATCCATGAGGGATCGGCCAAGCATGCACAGAAGTTTGCTGCCAAAGTTTTTAATGCCGATAAAACCTACTTTGTGTTGAACGGCACCTCAAGCGCCAACAAAGTGGTCACGAATGCCTTGCTGACGCGCGGCGATTTAGTGCTGTTTGACCGCAACAACCACAAGTCCAACCACCATGGGGCGCTGATTCAGGCTGGCGCAACGCCCGTTTATCTCGAAGCGGCCCGTAATCCGTTTGGCTTCATTGGCGGCATTGACGCGCACTGTTTTGATGAGGATTATCTGCGTGCTCAGATCGCCAACGTGGCCCCTGAGCGAGCGCAGGAAGCACGTCCTTTCCGCCTGGCGATTATCCAGTTAGGCACCTATGACGGCACGGTGTACAACGCGCGTCAGGTGGTGGATCGCATAGGTCATCTGTGTGACTACATCCTGTTTGACTCCGCCTGGCTGGGCTACGAACAGTTTATTCCGCTGATGGAAGGCTGCTCACCGCTGACGCTGTCGTTAAACGAAAACGATCCCGGCATTTTCGTGACGCAGTCGGTACACAAGCAGCTTGCGGGCTTTTCACAGACCTCGCAGATTCATAAAAAAGACAACCATATCCGTGGTCAGAAGCGTTTCTGCCCGCATAAGCGATTGAATAACGCCTTTATGCTGCACGCCTCTACCAGCCCGTTTTATCCGCTGTTTGCCGCACTGGATATTAACGCCAAAATGCACCAGGGCGAGGCGGGACGTCGCATGTGGGACGAGTGCGTCATGCTGGGCATTGAGGCGCGCAAGGCAATCTTTGAGCGCTGCGATATGATCCTGCCTTTTGTTCCTGAAACGGTGAACGGCAAACGCTGGCAGGATGCGCCCACAGAGGAGATCGCGCGGGATCTGCACTATTTCAGCTTTGAACCCAACGCCAAATGGCACGGTTTTGCGGGATACGATCGCGATCAGTACCGCGTCGATCCCTGCAAACTGCTGCTGACCACGCCGGGCATTGACGCGGCAAGCGGCGAATATGCTGACTTTGGGATTCCGGCGACGATCCTGGCCAACTATCTGCGTGAAAACGGCATCGTGCCGGAAAAATGTGACCTTAACTCCATCCTGTTTCTGCTTACGCCAGCGGAAAGCCCGGAGAAAATGGCCAACCTGGTCGCCATGCTGGCGCAGTTTGAGCAGCATGTAAAAGACGACACGTTGCTGGCTGAAGTCCTGCCCACGCTTTACCGTAAGAACGCCAAACGCTACGCCGGTTACACGTTGCGCCGCCTGTGCCAGGAGATGCATGACCTGTACGTAAGCTTCAATGTGAAAGATCTGCAACGTCTCATGTTCCGTGAGCAGGGCTTACCTCAGGTCAAAGTGAATCCACAGGACGCACATCAGGCTTATATTCGCGGTGATGTGGAGCTGGTGCCGATTGCGTCAGCAGAAGGGCGCATCGCCGCGGAAGGCGCGCTGCCTTATCCGCCTGGCGTACTCTGTGTTGTTCCCGGTGAAGCCTGGGGTGGGGCGGTACAGCGTTATTTTCTTGCGCTGGAAGCAGGCATCAACCAGCTCCCGGGTTTTTCACCCGAGCTACAGGGCGTTTACACCGAGGAAGATGCCGAGGGACGTAAGTACCTGGTGGCGAACATGATGCAGGGGTAAGTGCTGGGTGGCTGTTTGCACAGCCTGGCTGGAATCAGGGGCCATGGCTGGTACTGAGAAGGTTTGAGTCGCTGGCAGCTGATGAAACGCTGAGAGGGTTTCGCTCGCCAGACGGCCTGGAGTTTCAGCCAGCCCGTTGCGGGCGACCGACAAGGGGCCGCCAGCCGCCGCGGCCCCTTGACCCCGGGCTCCCGTCCTGCCCACCCGCCGCTTCGCGGTGCCTTCGCTGCTTCAGGATTTCTGCGGACCGCCAGGACGCGCCCTCCGTGGCGCGGCCCGGCTCTCGCCGACGTCCTGTCGGCTCATCCGGAAATCCCTCATCCGCTCAGCGGGTGGGAAGGCCGCCCCAAACCCCCGCTTCACTATCTCTGTGTTAAAGCCACTTCCGGTGTCGCTGTAGGTGACCGGAAAGTCCTACAGTCGGCTGGTTTTGAGTCAATGCCCTGTTTATTAAAGCGTTCATTTTTGATCCTCACTTCATACACTGACCACAGACAACACCGGCTTTTTAAAAACCCAGGACTGGCAGGCGGGGGTTTTTCTGCCGGCATCCGGCGCGCTGAGGAGAGAACGGAGGCCTGGGCGGCGCGGCAGTGATGCTTGCGTGAGCAGGCTTTGGGAAGGTTTGAGTCGCTGACTGCTTATGAAACGCTGAGAAGGTTTCGCTCGCCAGACGGCCTGGAGTTTCAGCCAGCCCGGTGCGGGCGACCGACAAGGGGCCGCCAGCCGCCGCGGCCCCTTGACCCCGGGCTCCCGTCCTGCCCGCCCGCCGCTTCGCGGTGCCTTCGCTCCTTCAGGATTTCTGCGGACCGCCAGGACGCGCCATCCGTGGCGCGGCCCGGCTCTCGCCGACGTCCTGTCGGCTCATCCGGAAATCCCTCATCCGCTCAGCGGGTGGGAAGGCCGCCCCAAACCCCCGCTTCACTGTCTCTGTGTTAAAGCCACTTCCGGTGCCGCTGTAAGTAATCGCAAAACCTGCTTTTGTGGGTTCTGAAGCACTCCCCGTTTATCAAGTCTGCTCTTTTTAAGCCTCACTGAACACATTCAAACAGACAACACCCGCTTTTAAAAGAAACCAGGACTGGCAGGCGGGGGGGGGTTCTGCCGGCATCCGGCGCGCTGAGGAGAGAACGGAGGCCAGGGCGGCGCGGCAGGGAGGGCGCATCCGGACGGCCCGTGGGGCCGGAGTGAGAGACGAAGGAACAGCGACGGCTGACGGCCGCCGGGATTGTTAAGGGGCTGGCGCGAGCCCCTTAACACGTCCGCCTGCACGGGCAGGCTGAAACTCCCGGTCGCCTGGCGGGCGGAACCCGCTCAGAGCAGCCCGCAGGCCCCGCCACCAGGCGGGCGGAACCCGCTCAGAGCAACCCGCAGCTCCCGCCACCAGGCGGGCGGAACCCGCTCAGAGCAACCCGCAGCCCCACCACCAGGCGGGCGGAACCCGCTCAGAGCAATCCGCAGCTCCCGCCACCAGGCGGGCGGAACCCGCTCAGAGCAACCCGCAGCCCCCGTCACCTGGTGAGCGGACCCCGCTCAGAGCAACCCGCAGCCCCCGCCACCTGGTGAGCAGAACCCGCTCAGAGCAACCCGCAGCACCTGCTGAGCGGAACCCCGCCAAATCAATACCTGTGATAACTCCGCTGCGCCGAACTCACCTTATACAAATACCGCCGCGATTCCGCCGACGGATGCTGCTTCGACAGCGTCTGATAAACCTGACCCGGCGACATACTGTTAATAATGGTAAAGGCACGATCTTTATCGCTGGAGAACACGCGCAGTACACTACCGGCGCCGCCGTTATAGGCGGTGATAACCGCATAGCGGCGTGAAACCGGATCCTGAATACCGGCCAGATAGTTGCTCTGCAGCAACGACAGATAGGCAGTACCGGCATCAATGTTGTTCTCGGGATCCAGCAGATAGCTGCGGCTCGGTTTGCCCCATTTGCCCTTCATGCGGAATACATCCACACCGGCGGTATGCTGCACTACCTGCATCAGGCCGAGCGCATCAGAATGGCTGACTGCGTAGGGGTTAAAGCTGGATTCGGTCTGCATAATAGCCAGAATCAGAGACGCATCTACACCGTACTCTTCGGCGGCTTTACGCACCATAGGCAGATATTTATGCGCACGCTTATCCAGATGGTTTGGCACCATCGGAATCGTGACCGAGTAGATCACATGCAGGCCGGACGTACGGCGTTGCAGTTTATTGGCAATCAAGTAGTCAGCAAAGGCCTGAGCACGTCCCTGCCAGCGAATCGCCTGACCGGTGTTATCCAGCACCTGTCCGTACAACAACGGCTCTTTACTGATCTGAATGTCGTTGGCATCAGAGTAGAGATCGACATTTCCCGGATCGTCACCGATCAGTAACGTAGTCACGATCGCCTGACGCAGACTGGCGGCAGGATCGGTACCGGAAATGGTCTCAATGGTGATGTTCCCGCTTTCAAAGTTGATGTGGCTGCGGGTGTAATAATTGTCGGTGTATTTAACGTAGTCTTTCGGTCCGGCGATCAGGACCTCATTGATACCCCAGATGTTCTCAATGTTATGGGCGAATTGCCCCATCAGAATGTCAAATCCGTTGGTATCTTTGACCCATTCCTCTGAATATTCCGGATGTTTTTTACCGGAGCAGGACACCAAAAGGGGGGCAATCACCAGCAGGGCTATCAGCTTTTTATTCATCTAAAATACGTGCCTGACCTGGAAAACGGCCTCAACACGGAGGCCAATAAAGTTATGCTTCGGGTGGCGTGTAGCCTTCAATATGAACGTCTTTACCTTCGAACAGGAAATTGATCATTTCCTTTTCCAGCACTTTGCGATCGTCGGGATTCATCATATTGAGTTTTTTCTCGTTGATCAGCATCGTCTGCTTAGCCATCCATTGCTGCCAGGCTTCTTTCGAGATTTCATTGTAAATGCGTTTTCCCAGATCGCCAGGGTAGAGCTGAAAATCCTGCCCTTCAGCGTCGCGTTGTAAAAAAGTACAAAAAATGGTGCGGCTCATTACTCTTCCTCATTAATCTCACCGTCGCCCACAGGCAACGGCTGGGGATGGCGCAGTTCGTGTAAAAGACGCTCTACAGGTGCGGCTAATCCCACAGATGGCGGCAGCGTTAAGTTATACCAGAGACCGCCAGCTTCATCCATTAATGCCCCGGCAGAAGGCCATGACAGCCACATGGGAACGATATCCAGATGAAAATGGCTGAAGGTGTGACGAAATGCCGTAAGCTGCTGCGGTTTGGCATGGATGCCGCGCGTCGACAGCCAGGCGTTCAGATCGTCTTCGCTGGTGAACTGCGGGAAGCAGAATAAACCGCCCCATAAACCCACCGGCGGACGCTGTTCAAGCCAGACATTGTCGCCGTTTTGCATCATCAAAAACCAGCCGCTGCGTTCAGGCAACGTCTGCTTAGGTTTTTTGCCCGGATAGTTTGCCCAGCTGTTCGTCGCGCGGGCTTCGCAACCATCGCTGAGCGGGCAGATTTCACATTTCGGGCGCGACCGGGTGCAAACCATGGCGCCCAGATCCATCATGGCCTGGTTAAACTGACTGACGCCCTCGGCTGGCGTCACGTCTTCACTAATTTGCCACAGCCGTTTTTCAACATCTTTCCTGCCCGGCCAGCCAGCCACTGCGTAACAGCGAGCCAAAACCCGTTTCACGTTACCGTCCAGAATCGGGAAGTGCAGGCCCAGCGATAGCGATAAGATCGCACCCGCTGTCGAGCGGCCTACGCCGGGCAGCGCGGCGATGTCATCGTAGTTGCGCGGGAATTCGCCGCCGTGCACCTCAACCACCTGTTTGGCGGCTTTGTGCAGGTTACGCGCACGCGCGTAGTAACCCAGACCGGTCCAGAGATGCAGCACTTCGTCCAGCGGCGCGGCGGCCAGATCGCTGACGGTCGGAAAGCGCGCCATAAAGCGCTCAAAGTAGGGGATAACGGTGGCGACCTGGGTTTGCTGTAACATCACTTCGGACAGCCACACCTTATAAGGTGTTTTCTCCAACTGCCACGGCAGGGTTTTGCGGCCAAAGCGTTGATACCAGTCCAGCACCTGTTGCGCGAACTGCGGGGCTTGCATCATAAAGGGGATATTTCCGTGATTACGCGACATTCAGGCGGGAATTCCAGCATAAGCGCCACTGAGAGTAAACCTGAAGATTGCAAAGGCCTGTTTCTTTCTGGTGGCCACTGACGCCCGGTTGTCAGATAAGGCCGGTTACACACAAGAAGGCGATGGAAATGTTGCTGATAAAACACGGGTTGTTTCTCGTTTTCGGGCATAGCCGAAAGTCAGACTTAAAACAGAAGCCCCGGGTCGGGGCTTCGCGTTTAAATTTTTATCTCTTTGGTTGCTGCGATCGGCACCGCTTCCTTTTCCGGTGGCTTACGGTATTTATCCAGCAGGCGGATGTGAATTTTCCGTAGCATGTCGCCGTTCAGTGTATAGAAACGGAAATAGAGCAGCAGCGTCAGGGCAAAAAAGACAGCGGGCAGCACGATCATAATAAACTGCATGCCAGCAAGGGTTTCCTGCGACTGGTTGACGTTGGGCAGATAGCCAATCATGCCCAGCACGACAGCGATAAAGAAAGCCGCCAGCGCAGAGCCGCCTTTAACGACCATGGTTTGCACCGAATAGGCAATGCTTTCACAGCGCACATGCAGTTTGTATTCGCCGTAATCTACGGTATCCGCCACCATAATTACCTGAAGCACCCAGAAAAGCGCCGTTCCGGTATTGAATAAAATCCCGGCAATAACGATTAAGGATGTCGCGTGACTGCCTGCTAATGCCATAGCGAACAGCACACCGCCGCTCAGAATCGGCAGGGCAGACGCCGCCGCCCATAGTATCCGGCGTGACAGCAGATTCACTAATTTGGGGAAAAGAACCAGTGTTGCCAGGTTCGCCGCGCCAGCATAGGAGAGGTAGTAAGGGAAGAGACTGGGATCGCCGATCACATAGGTAAAATAGTAAATCGCAAAACCGGTAATGATATTCGCCGCAATGTTATAGGCCAGCGCCATACCGAGCAGGCAGGCAAGCTGATCGTTGCGGTAGATAAGGCCGACGATCGCGCTCAGTCCCATCCGGCCGCCGTCCTGGGTCTGCGCGCCGTCTGATGAATAAACCTCATGAACATTACGCAGCGTGATGAGGGTTGCCGCGATGAAAAACACGATCAGGAGCAGGGTAAACATCTGAAAGCCAAAGCCGCGATCGTCGCCCCCGATATAACTGACAAACGGTAGCGCAATGCCGGCCGTGACAAAGGAGGCGAGGCTGGCAAAAAAGCGTGGCCAGGGCACCAGCTCTTCGCGCTCACGTTTGTCCAGCGTAATGGTCGGTACCAGTGACCAGAACGGAATATCCATTATGGTATAGGTCATTCCCCACAGAATGTAGGTGACCCAGACAAAAACCAGCTGTGTCGTCCCTTCAAACAGGTGGGCGCTAAATAACGCGAACAGCACCAGCGAGTTTGTCAGCGTGCCAGTTAAAATCCAGGGTTTAAATTTCCCCCAGCGAGAACGTGTAATGGTAACGATCCATCCCATAATGGGATCGTTAATCGCATCCCAGATTCGGGCGACTAAAAACAGCGTGCCGACCATGCCAACCGATAATCCCACCACGTCGGTGTAGTAATACATCAGGTAGAGGTAAACAATGTCAATCGCGAAGTCTTTTCCAAACGCACCACATCCGTAACTGAGTTTTGTCGTTATCGAAATGCTCATCGGTTGCCGGGTCGCTGTTGCCAGCGCCCGCTCACTGTTATGACGTAGAATCGCGACCGGACATAGCATCCGGCGACAAAGAATTAACGATGAAGCCAGGCGGGCAGCCAACTGCCATGCTCAGTGATGAGTTCGTCCACCAGTGCATAGATTTCATCAAGGCTTAATACCGCTGCCGTATGCGGATCCAGCATGGCGGCGTGATAAACCCGATCGCGGTTTTCAGTCAGAATGGCTTCGGTCAGCAGCGTCTGCACATTGATATTGGTTTGCATCATGGCGGCCAGATGTGACGGAATCGTGCCGACTTTGGTGGGCTGAATCCCATTGGCATCGACCAGACAAGCGACTTCCACGCAGCATCCCTGCGGCAGATTATCGATCAGGCTATCATTACGCACGTTGCCATAAATGACCGCCGGTTCGCCGGTCCAGATAGCGTTCATAATCGTGCTGGCGTACTCACGTGAGGGTTTGCTTTCAATACGTTCGGCGCGACGGTAACGTGCCAGTTCTGCTCGCCATTCCGCCAGTTGTTCTTCACAACGTTTGGGATATTCATCCAGCGGAATCTGATACCGTTCAATAAGATCTTCGCGGCCTGGTTTGATAAACCACGGCGTATATTCTGCGAAGTGCTCTGAGGATTCGGTGACGAAATAGCCCAGCTTTTTGAACATTTCATAGCGCACAATGTTGGGACAGCGCGTATTGCCGTGCAGGTTGGGCTTCGGCACCTGGCCAGCGTTCCAGGCCGCCAGCAGGTCGGGATAGAGATCAACGTAACTGCCGTCAGCGGTTTTACGCTCCAGCGTCAGATAAAACGCCATATGATTAATCCCGGCGCAGCGGTAACGCAGATCGGCAGGATTTAAATTCAGATCGTTGGCCAGTTCCTCCGCCGTTCCCTGTACCGAGTGGCACAGCCCAACCTGTTTGATATGGGGATAGCGCGCATACATTGCCCAGGTGTTCATCGCCATGGGGTTGACGTAATTAAGCAGGGTGGCATGCGGGCAGACTTCCGTCATGTCTTCGCAAATCTGCCACAGGTGCGGGATGGTGCGCAGGGCGCGCATAATGCCGCCGGGGCCCAGCGTATCTGCTATGGTCTGCTCCAGACCATAGCGTTTACAGACCTCAAAATCGGTGACGGTACAGGGCTGATAGCCGCCTATCTGAAAGGCGACCACGACAAAATCCGCATCCGCTAAGGCCGCTTTCTGCTCGCTGTGGCAGGTAATCTGGCCAGCCGCGCCCGCGGAATCCATAAGTTTACTGACGACGGTATAGGATTCTTCAAGCCGGGTTGCATCAATATCCATCAGGGCAATATGGGCCGATTTTAGCGCATCGCGATGGAAAACATCGCCAAGGATATTCTTGACGAAGATAGTGGAACCCGCGCCAATAAAGGTAATTTTGGGTGCAGACATCAGAACGCTCCATGACAGGGTGGGATAATCTCATGGTGGCACGCTGTGCGGGCGAAAACTTCCGTCTTATCGGATGAGCATTCCCAAAAACTCAGATCAGATGCTGGCAACGAACAGATCTGAGTTTTTGGGATAAATTAACGTAAAAAGAAGAGTATCTGGTCTGAAAGAGCGCTTAGTATAGGGAATCCACTGCTGTTTTTGGCCGTCTCCGCGGGTACGCTGGGCGGGGTTCTGATAATTCAGGAGAGAATCATGACGACATTACAGCCCGTTGCCACGCTGCCGCCCGATCCGCATATGTGCAGCAGTGACGAAAAGCAAACCCGCAGCCCGCTGTCGCTCTATTCCGAATATCAACGTATGGATATCGAACTGCGTCGGCCGCTGGCGATGAGCAGCTGTCACTGGCATGGGCAGGTTGAGGTCAATGTGCCGTTCGACGGGGACGTGGAATATTTAATCAATAATGAAGTCGTACAGATTAAGCAGGGCTATATCACGCTGTTTTGGGCCTGTACACCGCACCAGCTTACCCGGCCCGGTAACTGCCAGAACATGGCTATCCTTAATCTGCCGATGCATCTGTTTCTGTCATGGCCGCTCGACCGGGAACTCATCAATCATGTCACACATGGCATGGTGATTAAGTCTGTGGCAAAACAGCAGCTCAGCGCCTTTGAAGTGCAGCGCTGGCAGCAGGAACTGAACAGCCCGGATGAACAGATTCGCCAGCTTGCTGTGGATGAAATTGGCCTGATGCTTAAACGCTTTAGTCTGTCAGGGTGGCAGCCTGTGCTGGTGAACAAAACGTCGCGGACACACAAAAACAGCGTGTCGCGCCATGCGCAGTTTTATGTCAGCCAGATGCTGAGCTATATTGCCGACAATTATGACCAGGCCCTGACAATCAATGACGTCGCAGAGCACGTCAAGCTTAATGCAAACTATGCCATGGGTATCTTTCAACGCGTCATGCAGCTTACGCTAAAACAGTACATTACCGCGATGCGCATTAATCACGTCCGGGCGCTGCTGAGCGATACCGATATTACCGTGCTGGATGTGGCGCTGACGGCCGGCTTCCGTTCCAGTAGTCGCTTTTACAGCACCTTTGCCAGGTATGTCGGCATGTCGCCACAACAGTACCGCAAGCTCAGTCAGCAACGGCGGCAGACCATGACGTTATAATTCTGTTTCCGGCCAGCAGCCTCCCAGGCAATTTTCTTGCATTACTCTACACTCAGGCAGGAAAACGCATGTCAAAACACGCCGGGTGCGCGCGGAAAGTGGCAAAGGCTTGCTTCTGCTTTTGAACTTTGCATAATGCCCGTTTCCCTGAACAGGCTAACCAGCAGGCTTCAACATGATTAATGACGTCATCACCCCAGAATATGATGAAAATGGACGCCCGTTGCGTCGGATTCGTAGTTTTGTGCGCCGCCAGGGCCGCTTAACCAAAGGCCAGCAGCAGGCGCTGGACAACCACTGGCCGGAAATGGGTGTTGAATATCAGCCAGAGCCCATTGATTTGCCCGCGCTGTTTGGGCGCGATGCGCCTGTCACGCTGGAGATCGGTTTTGGTATGGGCGCGTCGCTGGTCACCATGGCGCAAAATAATCCGCATCAAAACTTCCTGGGCATTGAAGTGCATGCGCCCGGCGTGGGAGCCTGCCTGGCGTCGGCGAAAGAGGCCAATGTCAGCAATCTGCGGGTGATGTGTCATGATGCGGTGGAAGTGCTGGAGAAAATGATCCCGGATAATTCACTGCGCATGGTTCAGCTGTTCTTTCCCGATCCGTGGCATAAAGCCCGTCACAACAAACGCCGTATCGTGCAGGTGCCGTTTGCCGAGCTTGTGATGCGTAAACTGAAACTGGGCGGTGTGTTCCATATGGCGACCGACTGGGAAGCCTATGCCGGGCATATGCTTGAGGTGATGAGCAGCATCGCGGGTTATCGAAACCTGTCTGAAGACAATACGTATGTGCCGCGTCCTGAGACGCGTCCACTGACCAAATTTGAGCAGCGCGGGCAGCGTTTGGGCCATGGCGTTTGGGATTTAATGTTTGAGAGGGTGAAATAATGGCCACACAACGCAGCCGTCGTTTACGTAAAAAATTGCATATTGATGAGTTTCAGGAGCTGGGCTTTTCCGTAGCCTGGCGCTTCCCGGACGGCACCTCTGAAGAGGTTATCGACGAAACGCTGAATCAGTTTATTAACGAAGCGATCGATCCCAATGGCCTGGCTTATGACGGCAGCGGCTATCTGGCCTGGGAAGGGCTAATCTGCCTGCAGCAAACCGGTAAATGTACCGAGGAACATCGCGAGCTGGTACGTAAATGGCTGGAAGATCGCCAGTTACTGGATGTAAAGGTGACCGAACTCTTTGACGTCTGGTGGGACTAAGTTACCAGCGATATCGCTTTCACACCCAGACAGGGAGAACGTATGATTCGTAACGTGCTGGTCGCTGGCCTCTTGCTGGCGGCAACGCAGGCCCAGGCGGCCTGGGAATGCAGCGTTAAACCACAGGATGATGTGGTCATTAGCCCACAAAACGTGCAGGTTGTTGGCGCAAACGGCAATCTTGTGATTTCGCCGCAGGGCGATGTGCAGTTCAACGGGCAAAAAATCACGATGAACGCCGCCAGTCGTCAGCAGGCCATTAATTACCAAAATGCGTTACGTCGCGATCTGCCGTGGATCGATAACGGTGCCACCTCCCGTCTGGAGAAAGGTCGGCTGGCGCTGGATAAGATCATCACTGAGCAGGTAGGGGAATCAAGCCGCTTGCACAGCCGACTGGCCACGCTGAATGCCCAGTTAAAAACCCAGATGAACCGCATTATTGAACATCGCAGTGACGGACTGACGTTCCATCACCAGGCGATCGATCAGGTTCGTGCCGATGGGCAGCAACTGGTGAATCAGGCGATGGGCGGTATCCTGCAGGACAGCATTAATGAGATGGGGACGAAAGCCATGACCAACGGTGGCGGCAGCGGGCTGCAGGGGTTGATGGGTAACCTTGGTGGTCTGCAGAACGCCATTCAGAGCGAATGGAATAATCAGGAAACGGACTTCCAGCAGTTTGGTAAAGACGTCTGTAACCGGGTTATCTCGCTGGAAAAAGACCGTAAAACGCTGGTTAAATCATTTAACTAACCCGTTTTATGTCCTGCCCTGTTAAGAAGGGGCTGAATCATCAGCCCCGTTTTGTCTCAGTCGCCGTTAGCTTCTTTGGTCACGGTCTTGTTACCGGCGACATAGTTATAGATCACCAGCAGCGCAAAGATGCCCGTAATAATCATGGTAATGGTGCCTTTATCGAGGAACCTCGCCATATTACCCAGCAGAATCCCTGTCACGCCAAAGTCCGTATCGGAGAATGTGGTATTCGTCAGACCAATCGCACCCAGCACAGGCAGTAACGCAACCGGCAGGAAGGTAATCAGAATACCGTGTGCAAAGGCGCCAATCATCGCACCCCGCTTGCCGCCCGTCGCATTGCCAAAGACGCCCGCCGTCGCCCCGCAGAAAAAGTGCGGCACCACGCCGGGCAAAATCAGCACCCAGTGCAGCTGCCCAAGGATAAACAACCCGACGAGTCCACCGATAAAGCTGGAAATAAAGCCGACCAGAACGGCATTGGGCGCATAGGGAAACACGATAGGGCAGTCCAGAGCAGGACGCGCGCTGGGCACCAGCTTCTCTGAAAACCCGGTAAAGGCCGGTACAATCTCCGCCAGAATTAAGCGCACGCCCTGCAGGATAATAAAGACCCCGGCAGCAAAGGTAATGGCCTGCACAAACGAATACACCAGATAGTTTTGACCATGGCTGAACTGACTTTCAACATACTCTCTGCCCGCCGAGACGGACAAAATAAAATAGATGATCATCATGGTCAGAGAGATGGAGATGGTACTGTCGCGCAAAAAGCTCAGGTTTTTGGGCATGTTCATCTCTTCGGTGGACTTTGAACCTTTGCCCACTATAGAGCCTATCCAGCCTGACAGGACATAACCCACCGTGCCGGTATGAGCCAGCGCAACCTGATCGTGACCGATAATTTTACGCATATAGGGCTGAGCCAGGGCCGGGAAAAAGGCCATCAGCATGCCCAGCGTCAGCGAACCGGTATAAATCAGCTGCACACCTTCAAAACCGGCAACGGACAGAATAATGGCAATCATACAGGCCATATAGAAGGTGACGTGGCCAGAGAGATAGATATATTTCAGGCGGGTAAAGCGGGCGACGGTAATGTTTGCCACCATGCCGAACGCCATAATCAGCGTGGTAGGCGCGCCGTATTTCGCCAGCGCGATGGATACCATCGCTTCGTTATTAGGAATAATGCCCTGAACGTTGAATGCGTGCTTAAAAATATCGCCGAGCGGCGTCAGCGAGCCCACCAGAACGGTGGCACCGCCTGCCAGCACTAAAAAGCCCAGAATCGTTTTTACCGTTCCCTTTATCACATCCGGCAACGGCTTGCGCTGCGCGATCAGGCCGAACATCGCGACTAACCCGACCAGAATCGAAGGGACTTTCAGCACATCGACAACTACCAGTAAAAGGTTTTGTATAAACATAATAACCTCAGCGGTAAGTGTTCTTATCAAAGGGGATAACGGTGTTATTTGTTGAAGTAGTCGCGAATTTTCTGCTCAACTTCTTTCAGGTCGATGATGTTGTTGATGATAATGACTTTTTCCGGGGGCAGATTAGCGCTGTAGGCAATGTCTTTTGCCATCACGAATACATCTGCGACGTCCGGCGTCACCGAGCCGAGGTCGGCATGTTCGACCTCCGCCGTCATATCAATCGCTTTAAGCACTTTTTTGATGTTCATTTCCATCATGAAGCTGCTTCCCAGGCCTGAACCACACACTGCCATAATTTTCATAACTACCTCTTCTTATTTGAAATTGTTAACTGATAAGGTCGTCTGCCAGCAGAACCGTGCACAGTTCCTGCTGGCTTTGTGCGTGATAAACGCGTTGCATGATGTCCTCGTCTGTCAGCACTTCAGCCAGCTGCGAAATCATCTCGATATGGCTGTTGCTGTCAGGGGCCGAGAACATAAAAAGGATGTCGACAGGATCGTTTTCATCAGCATCAAAGTTGACAGGGGTTGCCAGTTTCACGACGGACAAGCCCAGTTTCTTCGCGCCCTGTTCAGGACGCGCATGTGGCATCGCGATTCGGGGGGCGATCACGAAGTAGGGGCCGGTCTCTTCTTTGAGCCGGACGATGGTGTCAATGTAATCCTGCGAAATGGCGCCTTCACGGCAGAGAGGATTACCGGTGACCTGAATCGCCTCTTTCCAGTCGGAAACGCGCTCAATGTATTGAATTTTTTCAGCATTCAGCCATTGGGTAAGATTTGCCATACGGTGTCCTGGATAAAAAAGTTGGGCCAGCAGGCAGGCTGCTTGTCATTGCAAGATGTACAGTCAGCTTTTTGCCTTTTTTAGGCGGTCAACCTGTTTGTTTTTCCTGATTCTCTTCCACACACGTCAGGGTAGATAAAAAGTCAAAACCAGTTATTTGATTAGTAATGACTTTTATTGCTAAAGCAGGCGTCAGTTCTGACAATTGCCTGTTGCACAAATTTATTTATACGTATAGACATGTTTAACGTGTCTAGTCATCTTGATGATGCACCTCGACCTGTACAGATACAATATGCAAGAATCAATTCTGGCTGGACAGGCGACACTGGAGTGCAAAATCGTTAGCTGGATCACACTGGTTCCTGTCTCACTCATACGCAGTGACGGAAATCAGGCATACAGGCGATGCGGCGGCGCACCGCAGGCACGGGCTTACTATTCGGGAACAGCGTGATGTTCGATGGCATAACAGAGAAACAAAAAGAGGTTGTCGACTATATTCTGACCAAGATCATGCAGGACGGACTGCTGCCGGGCGACAAGCTGGATACCGAAATTGCGATAGCAAAGAACATCGGTATCACCCGGGCGACGGTACGGGAAGCAACCCGTATTCTGATTGAGCAGCAGCGTATTTATCGCGTGAAGGGGTCGGGACTGTTTGTCGGTTCTATCGGCAAGAGCAATCACGCCGGCCGGTTCCATGCGCTTTCGCCCTTTGATTATCAGGCTCATAAAAAAGGCCATAAAGCGGTCAGGAAGGTGCTCACTGCCAGCATCATCAAGGTGCCCGGACCGGAGATGGCGCAGGCGTTACGTATCAGAAACAGCGATCAGATATACAAAATTCTTCGACTGATGTGCTTTGACGATATTCCCGTGGCGCTGGAATATATCCACCTGCCTGTCAGCCTGTTCAGCAGCATGGAGTTTGGCCGGCTGGAAATCTCGAAATACTCTTACATTGAACAAATCACCGGCAAAAAGATTCAGCGCCGCGACCAGCAGCTTAATGCGATTAACGTGACCGACAGTGAGCAGCTCAGACTGCTGAATTTTAGTGCGAATGAGGCGGCGTTGGAGATTAATGAGACGGTTTATCTGGATGATGGCATGCCCTGCGAGGTGAACATTGCCATCATCAATACCCGGTTGTTGCAACTGAGACAGAATACTGAGCGCGGATAAGGATTCGGCCTCCTTCATACAGCCGCAGTTTGCACGCCGAACCCGAAGCGCGTTACTCGTCGGCCAGGAACAGTTCCAGTAGCGAGTTCAGAAACAGTTTGCCCTTCTCGGTAATTTGCCAGATGTCCGCTGTTTCAGTGATGTAACCTGCGGCAATAGCCTGATCGAGCTGTGGACGAATCAGCGCTTCATTCAGCCCGGTATAGCGGCTGAAGTCCGCGCGTGGCGCAGGCTCCAGCAACCGGAAACGGTTCATAAAGAACTCGAACGGCTTGTCACTGTCTGCTACCTCGTACTGTTTATCGAGATAGTTGCCCTTCATAAAACCCCGCGGATGGCGCACTTTGACCGTGCGAACAATACGGCCATCGGGTTGGGTCAGCTTGCCATGGGCACCACAGCCAATCCCTAGATAATCGCCAAAACGCCAGTAATTCAGGTTGTGCTCACAGCGGTATCCCGGTTTGGCATAGGCCGATGTTTCATATTGCTCATAACCGGCAGCGGTCAGCAGCTGATGTCCCTGCTCAAAGATGTCCCACAACGCATCGTCGTCGGGCAATTTAGGCGGACGTGAGCCAAACAACGTATTCGGTTCGATGGTCAGCTGATACCAGGACAAATGCGGAGGATTAAGCGCGATCGCCTGACGCAAATCGTCCAGCGCTTCCGTCAGTGACTGGTCGGGCAAACCGTGCATCAGATCGAGGTTAAAGCTGCGCAGGTTCAGGCCCTGCGCCAGCGCCGCGGC
Organism: Pantoea sp. JZ2; assembly: GCF_035191405.1. Taxonomy (NCBI): domain Bacteria; kingdom Pseudomonadati; phylum Pseudomonadota; class Gammaproteobacteria; order Enterobacterales; family Erwiniaceae; genus Pantoea; species Pantoea sp. JZ2. Next base: position 1,006,713 of record NZ_CP045247.1, read on the forward strand.
GCGCTTCGCTTCCTCGGGACCATGGATGCGACCGAGACGTTCCAGCTTCTGCGGGCTAAAGCTTTGTACCCCAATGGAGATGCGGTTAATCCCGGCGCGCTGATAGGCGCTGAAACGGTCGGCTTCGACCGTGCCTGGATTCGCCTCCATCGTAATCTCCGCCCCTTCTGCCAGCGTCAGGCGCGCGCGTACGCCATCCATCAGCATCTGCATCGCGCTACTGCTTAACAGGCTTGGCGTTCCGCCACCGATAAATATCGTGCGCACGTCACGTCCGTGAATCAGCGGCAGATCGTTTTCAAGATCGCGCAGCAGGTGCTGCACATACTCAATGTGCGGCACCTCATCTTTTAACGCGTGAGAATTAAAATCGCAGTAAGGGCATTTCTGGACGCACCAGGGAATATGGATATATAAACTCAGCGGGGGTAAATCAGGCATTACGCATCGCTTCCAGTAACAGCGTCAATGCTTTACCTCGATGAGAGACTTTTCCTTTCTCTGCTTTTGTCAGCTCGGCGGCGGTTTTACCCAATGCCGGAATGTAGAACACCGGGTCGTAGCCGAAGCCGCCTTCACCGGCTGGGGTGCGGGTGATTTCGCCGTCCCAGGCGCCGTGAAACACCAGCGGCGTGGGATCGGCAGCGTGACGTAAATACACCAGCACGCAGTGGAACTGGGCCTGACGCTGTCCGTCCGGGGTGCTTTCCAGCGCCTGAAGCAGCTTTTCCAGGTTCTGTTGGTCACTGGCGTCGTCACCGGCATAGCGGGCCGAATAAATGCCCGGTGCGCCGCCCAGCGCGTTGACGGCCAGCCCGGAGTCATCTGCGATAGCGGGCAGCCCGGTCACCTGCGCGGCATGGCGCGCTTTCAGGATGGCGTTTTCAATAAAGGTCAGGCCGGTCTCCTCGGCGGATTCAACGCCGAGGTCGGTTTGCGCCACGATATCCAGACCAAAGGCGGAGAGCAGATCCGCCAGTTCACGGACTTTGCCGGGATTACCGGTGGCAAGAACAACTTTTTGCATAACAGTTCCAGTTTGGTTCATTTACAGCAAATACCAGAGACCCGGGAACAGGTCCATGCCGAGGAAATTCAGGGCATACAGCACCAGAATGACGATCATGGCGGAGAAGTCGATGCCGCCCATCGCGGGCAGAATGCGGCGAATCGGCGCCATTAACGGCTCGGTCAGCTGAATCAGCACATAGTCCATCGGACCGCGGCCCTGGCTGATCCAGCTCATCAGGGAACGGATAATAATGACCCAGAACACCAGATAACCGGCGGATTTCAGTAGCGACAGCAGGCCGACCAGCAAGTTAGCGGGATCGACAGAGAACACGCCGACCTGAATCAGCAGCAGAAGCGGATATTTCAGCGTAGTGAGCACAAACGCCAGCAGCAGAGAAGCCGTATCAATCGGACCCAACGCAGGCAGAATGCGACGCAACGGTTTCACAATCGGCTGAGTGATCTTCACGACAAACTGGGCAAGCGGATTATAAAAATCGCAACGTGACCACTGCATCCAGATGCGCAGCAACAGCACCATGACGTAGAGATCGATTAGCGTTTTTACCAAAAACGTCATTGTTAACATGAAGTTCCTCAATTATTGTTGTGAAGGCTGTGTGTAATCACGTGCGCCAAATATTGCGGTGCCAATGCGCACCAGGGTGCTGCCTGCGGCAATCGCCGCCTCCATATCATCACTCATTCCCATCGACAGCGTATCAACATCACTATAGTGCTGTTTTAACTGGTGAAATGCATCAGCCATTTGCTGGCATACCGCCAGCTGTTTCTGATAATCCTGTTCGGGTGCCGGAATCGCCATCAGCCCGCGCAAACGCAAACGCGGCATCGCGGCAATAGCCTGCGCCAGTTCGTCGACGGCCTCCAGCATGATGCCAGATTTGCTGTTTTCGTCACTGATATTTACCTGAATCAGCACATTGAGCGGTGCCAGATGTTCAGGCCGCTGATCGTTAAGCCGCTGTGCAATCTTCAGACGATCAAGGGTGTGGCACCAGGCAAAGTGTTCTGCCACCAGTCGGCTTTTATTGGACTGCAGCGGGCCAATGAAGTGCCATATCAGATTGGGATGTGAGGTCAGCGCCTGAACCTTTTCAACCCCTTCCTGAACGTAATTTTCCCCGAACGCGAGCTGACCCGCCGCCGCCGCTTCTTCGACTGCGCTCGCAGGTTTCGTTTTGCTCACTGCAAGTAGCGTAATTTCTTCGGGAGCCCGGCCGCAACGCGTTGCAGCAGCGGCGATTCGCTGGCGGACTTGCTGTAGGTTGTGCTGGATTGAAGTCATAGTCGGGAGAACACAATGAATCTGGATGAAATCGTGGCGCTTAGTGTAAAGCATAACGCTGCCGATCTGCACCTTTGTAGCGGACATTTGCCGTACTGGCGGCGTCAGGGCAGGCTGGAGCCGCTGCCCGATCGGTCTGCGCTGTCACCTGACTGGATGGCGCAGTTTACGTCGGTGTGGCTGGACAGCGAACAGCAGCAGCAACTTAAGCGGGAAGGGCAACTGGATTTCGCGTTGACCCTGGCGGCGGGACAGCGCCTGCGCGCCAACCTGTTTATGCAGCGTAACGGGCTGTCTCTGGCGCTACGCACCATCGCCAGCGAATGCCCGACGCTGACCGATCTGCGCGTACCGGAAGGGGTGCAGGCGTTACTAAAGAAACGGGACGGACTGATATTAATCACCGGGGCGACGGGCAGCGGTAAGTCGACCACCCTCGCGGCAATGGTGGATGCGATTAACCGGCAGCAGGCCCGCCATATCCTGACCCTGGAGGACCCGATTGAGTTTATCCATCGCAGTCAGCAATCCCTGATTCAACAGCGTGAAGTCGGTGTGCATTGCCGGAGTTTCAGCCAGGGCCTGAAAGCCGCACTCAGGGAAGATCCTGACGTTATTATGCTGGGGGAACTGCGCGACAGCGATACCATTCGTCAGGCGCTCACGGCCGCAGAAACCGGCCATCTGGTGCTGGCCACGCTGCACACGCGCGGTGCGGTGCAGGCGGTAGACAGGCTGGTGGATGTGTTTCCTGCGGAAGAAAAAAATCTGGTGCGCACTCAACTGGCAAGCAGCCTCAACGCAGTGATCGCGCAGCAACTGGTGCCAGCCTGTGATGAGAAGAGGACCGGGCTGTTTGAAGTATTGATGGCGACCAGTGCCGTGGTCAATCTGATTCGGGAAGGCAAAATGCATCAGATTCCGGCGCTTCTGCAAACCGGCGCTCGGGCCGGGATGCAGACGTTCGAACAGAGCCGCGCAGCCCGTCAGGCTGAAGGGGTCATTCGCTAGTGAGTGTCGAACCAGTCCTGCAGGATAATGGCCGCTGACTGTGAATCGACCGACCCTTTGTTCAGCGCACGGTAACCGCCACGCTCAAACAGGCCCGCACGAGCTTCAACGGTACTGAGGCGTTCGTCCTGCAGCTCCACGCGAATGCCGAAACGCCCGTGTAAGCGGTTGGCAAACTTGCGCGCACGCGCGGTCAGTGGCTGTTCGCTGCCGTCCATATTAAGCGGCAATCCCACCACCACAAAATCAGGCTGCCACTCTTTCAGCAACTTTTCGATTTGCAGCCAGTCAGGCGTACCGTCCTGTGCTTTGAGGGCACTTAACGGACGGGCGCTGCCCGTCAGCTGCTGCCCGACGGCAACGCCAATGCTTTTGGTGCCGAAGTCGAAGCCTAACAAGGTTTGGTGTGTCATCAGGCGTGACCTGCATCGCTGGCCATATTGTGAATATCCACCCCGATGCTTCGTGCCGCTTCGCGCCAGCGCTCAGCGATGGGCGTCTGAAACAGAATATTGCTGTTTGCGGGGGTGGTCAGCCAGGCGTTTTCCATCAGCTCATTTTCAAGCTGATCTTTTTCCCAGGCACAATAGCCCAGCGCCACCAGAACATGATCGGGCTGATCGGCGGTACCTATGGCTTCCAGGACATCGCGTGATGTCGTGATCACCGTGTTGTCTGAGACACGGATGCTGGAGGTAAACGTGCGCTGGGCAGAGTGCAGGATAAACCCGCGATCTTCTGCCAGCGGGCCGCCGCTGAATACCGGCTTATCCAGGTTGATTGCCGGATCGCGGTTTTCCTCGGCAATCTTGAGCTTTTTCAAAATGCCTTCAACCGTCAGGTTTTCCATAGGCTTGTTAATAATCAGCCCCATTGCCCCTTCTTCGTTGTGCTCGCAAATGTAGACCACAGAACGTTTGAAAAAGGGATCCTGCAACGCTGGCATGGCAATCAAAAAGTGATGCTGTAAATTCATTCTCACATGCTTTACCAAAGATAACCGGTGCGTAACGTCAGCACCGGTGTTGGGTTGATCACGGAGCATGGTCCCAGCGTTATGCTGAGCCCAGACGCTTCTCAATGGCATCCATCAGCATACCGGTGATGGACACAGGGAAAGCGGCCTCGATTTCACGAATGCATGTTGGGCTGGTCACGTTAACTTCTGTCAGTCTATCACCAATAATATCGAGTCCGACAAAAATCAAGCCTTTGGCTTTAAGCGTGGGTCCGACTTTGCGGGCGATCGCCCAGTCACTTTCGCTCAGCGGGCGCGCTTCACCGCGTCCACCGGCGGCCAGGTTACCACGGGTTTCACCGCCTTGAGGGATACGCGCCAGGCAATAGGGAACGGGTTCGCCATCGACGACCAGTACGCGTTTGTCGCCCTCTTTGATCGCTGGCAGATAATTTTGCACCATGCAGTAGCGGCTTTCATGCTCTGTCAGCGTTTCGGCGATTACGCCAAAGTTTGGGTCATCCTGCTTCACGCGAAAGATGGATGCGCCACCCATGCCGTCCAGCGGCTTCATAATCACATCGCCATGCTCCTGCCAGAATGCACGGAGTTGCTGCTTCGAACGGGTCACCAGCGTATCCGGCGTAAATTCGGCAAACCAGGCGGTATAGAGTTTTTCATTGCAGTCGCGCAGGCTTTGCGGCTTGTTAACGATCAGCGTGCCCTGTTCTTCGGCACGTTCCAGAATGTAGGTGCAGTAGATGAATTCGGTATCGAACGGTGGGTCTTTGCGCATCAGGACGACATCAAGATCGGCCAGTTTGATCTGCTGTTCGCTGCCAAACTGGTACCAGCTCGCGGCATTCTGTTCCACGCTGAGCAGGCGCGTGCGGGCAAAGGCCACGCCGCCGCGCAGGGAGAGATCGTTCATCTCCATATAGTGAATTTCGTAGCCCCGGCGCTGGGCTTCCAGCAGCATTGCAAAGCTGGAGTCTTTCTTAATGTTGATGGATGCGATCGGGTCCATCACGATGCCAAGCTTAATCATTATTCTCTCCTGAAGGAGGCGGCACTAACCGTCTCGTTCCGTTCGGGCAAAAGGGGCTGATCTTTCAGGCTGGCGGTGAGGCTGCATGACCTGAACGTGCTAAAAGTATCGCTTAACCCAGGTCGCCAAACCTCACCTGAAGTGCCGTAATGGCCGTCAGCGCGGTGGTTTCGGTGCGTAAAACGCGTGGGCCAAGCAAAATATCCGTAAATCCATGCTGTGCCGTCATGGCAATTTCTTCAGCGGACAGCCCACCTTCCGGGCCAATCAGCAACCTGACGCGCTCGACCGGTTGGGGCAAGGTGTTAATACTGTGGCTGGCGCGCGGATGCAGATTCAGTTTTAACCCACTTTCCGCTTCACTGCACCAGGCTTCCAGCGTCATCGCCGGACGGATTTCCGGTACCCGGTTACGGCCACACTGTTCACAGGCGGCAATCGCAATCTTTTGCCATTGCTGAATTTTTTTCGCCAGACGTTCGGCGTCCAGTTTGACACCACAGCGCTCAGAAAACAGCGGCGTGATAACATTAACGCCCAGTTCGATTGATTTCTGGATGGTAAATTCCATTTTTTCGCCACGCGACATCACCTGACCGAGATGGAGATAAAGGGGCGATTCACGATCGTCTGTCTGACTCGTTGTGATGGATACTTTTACACGTTTTTTATCAACTTGCGTGATTTCTGCTGCGAAAGTCAGATTACTGCCATCAAACAGTTCCAGATGCTGTCCACTGGTCATGCGTAATACGCGACCAACATGGTTAGAGGCATCGTCATCCAGTGTAATCTCACTGCCAACATGCAGCGGCTGTGAGTGAAAAATGCGAGGTATGCGCATAAAGTACCTGAGAGCAAAACGCCGCGCGATCCACGCGGCGAGGCCGTAAAGACAGTTAGTTTAGGGCAGGGATTTTAACGCTTGCAAGCTTCGAGCACATAAGGATTGTGATTCCCCTGTACCCGTGCGATACGTTGGTCTCGCTCGCATTCCCACTGGCTGACCGGATAGAGCTTGTTCCAGGCCGTAAATAGCTGGGTTTGCTGGCGCGACAAGCGCAGATGATATTGATCGCGCATATAGAAGTAGGTGCGCGCGATGGCACCGCGGGCCCGTTCTGGTGGCTCTGCCTGTTTGTTTTTAAAATCAATGTGCATGCTGCACTGACCATATTGCTTCTCTGTCCCGTTCCACTGGCTGTAAGCAAAGTTACCCCGGTCGCCGTTTACTTCACCTATTGCCGGTTGCAGATTGTGCAGATCGGTCTCCATATGGCGATAGTCGGCATCTTTACTGCAGTTTTTGCGTCCACCATTCTGCCAGCACTGACGTTGATGACCGAACTCCCAGGCAGGCATCACGTGCTCCCACTCGATGCGCGCGGCACGGTTGGCATTTTTACGCGGTTGATAACCGCAGCTGCTCAGATCAGGTTCGCCCTTTTTACCGTGCCAGGTCATTTTGCAGCCGCAATAAAAACTGCCCGGTGCATCGGCATTAATCTCGGCCGCATAAGCTTTTGCCTGCTGAAAATTATTCTGATGGTAATTATTCAGGTTAAGCGCGGTAGCATGAAAGGAGGCCAGCAGCAGCGCGGCGGTCATGATTATTTTGCGAGACATATTCCAGTTATCACCTTGATCCTAAAAAGGGCGGCAGGGTACCAGAATGCGGGGGCAGGCGGAATGAGAATCCGGTCAGGATGGAAGGAAAAGGCCGGCTTTTAATACGTTGCCGCAATGGACACAGCGGTATTCGCTTTCGCCGCGAATCACGCGATTATGACGCCGTACGGTAAGGTGGTGCTGCTGGCACTGACAGCGGTAGGCAAAGGTGCGACTACGGACGGACGCGACTTCAAAACGGTGGGTACGCTGGGCCGGAACACCGAGGACGGTTTCCATCATCCACTTCCACTCTTTCCCGTGCGGTGCCACGCGACCAAAGGTCTTCCACACCAGCAAATGGGCCAGTTCGTGAGGAACGACTTCATCAATAAACGCCTGTTGGTTCTCCAGCAGCAGCACAGGATTGAGGCGAATCTCCCATTTTTCCAGCCAGGCGGTACCGGCGGCGGTGCCCCGTTGATGATAAACCAGCGTGGGCTCAGGGTAGGTGCGTTCAAGCGTGCGATTAGCGCGCTCAAGAGCATCACGCAGGGCGCGCATAACGGCTTGTTGCAGGGCAATCGGAAGACGAGGTGTTTTCATGGCGCTCAGCATAAGCGCCGCAGAGGCGGAACTCAATATGAATGCGCGGGGCAAAGATGGCGATGCCCGTCTGTCACGACGGACATCGCCACGGCTTAATGGAACTGCGCGACGGTTTGTGCCAGCTGGCGGGCCTGATCCTCAAGCGAACTGGAGGCCGCCGACATCTGCTGAACCAGTGCCGCATTTTGCTGAGTCGTGCCGTCCATTTCATTAACGGCAATGGTGACCTGAGCGATACCGCGCGCCTGTTCATCGGATGCGGCAACAATTTCACCGATGATGCGCTGCACGGATGAAACGGCATTTGTCATTTCATGCATGGTTTTGCCCGCATCATTGACCAGCACAACGCCATTCTCGACGCGCAGCGCTGACTCTTCAATCAGGGCGGCGATGTCCTTTACGGCACTGGTGGTGCGCTGCGCCAGGTTACGCACTTCTGAGGCCACCACGGCAAATCCGCGTCCCTGTTCCCCTGCACGTGCCGCTTCAACGGCGGCGTTAAGCGCCAGAATATTGGTCTGGAAAGCAATGCTGTTAATCAGCGTGGTGATATCACCAATTTTCTGCGAGCTTTCATCGATCTTCGCCATGGTTGTCACGACCTGATCCACCAGCGTTTCGCCACGGTTAGCGATACGGGTGGCATTTTCCGTCAGGCCTGTCGCCTGTTGTGCGTTGTCAGCGTTCATACGAATGGCCGCGCTAATCTGTTCCATGCTGGCCGCAGTTTCCTCCAGGGCGGCAGCCTGCTCCTCAGTTCGGGAGGACAGGTTCAGGTTGGCGCTGGCGATTTCGCCCGCGCCCTGCTGGACAGAGAGGCTGGCATCTTTGATTTGGCCGACCATCGTCCTAAGCTGTGACTGCATGGTACTCAACGCGTAGAACAGACTACGGCTATCGTCGGGCGCAACGCCAATGCTGTTGTTTAACCGCCCCTCAGCCACAGCCAGCGCGATACGCGCAGCCTCTGCCGGTTCACCACCCAGCGGGCGCATCACTTTGCGACTGAACAGCAGCCCCAGTACGGCACCCACCGACAGGATGCTGATGATCATCAGCCCGATTGCCCAGTACAGCTGGCGGTCAGCGGCCGCCATCACCTGACTGACGGGCGCCACGATCCCGACATACCAGGGTTTATCACTCTTCCCAACGCGCACGGGATACCACGTATACATGGCCTGTTCTTTGAGCACCGGATCGTATTGCTCCGTCACGTTGGTACTGGTGCTGTTTACGTTCCCCGGCCATTTCTTGCCCGCTTCACTTGTATCGGGGGAGGAAATCACGTTACCGCTGTTCGAAATCAGCAGCGCGTAACCGGTGCCTTGCCAGGGTTTGATCTGGTTGATTTTTTTCTGGATAGACGACAGCAGAATATCCGAGCTGACGACCAGTTTTAGCTTATCGTTCACCATGACAGGCGTGGCGACTGAGGTTAACCACTCGGGTTTCGCACCATCATAGGCGAAGCTGTAGGGTTCAATCAGCGTGTCTTTAAGCGTTTCTTTCGGCAGCAGATAGTAATTGCCCGCACCGGGTTGTAAAAAATCCAGCGCCGGATTCATTTTAAAATGCCCGTCTTTATCCCGATCAATATACCAGGCATAGCGCCCCTCGGGTGGCATTCCCTGCTGGCCGGCGAAAGCACTGTCACGACCGTCGAAGGCGTTGGGTTCGAACACCACGGTCATCGATACAAAGTCAGGATTTTTCTGCAGGGCATATTCCATGAGCTTATGGGCAACGTTGCGATCGGTCACGCCGGCCGCAGGCAGCGCGGCAAGGCTTTGCCCCAGGTTTTGTGCCGCGTCCAGTGCATGTGTCAGTTCCTGTTGAATTTGTCCGGCATGGCTGGCAGCAATTTGTTGCAGGTAGTCAGCGGCCAGAGATTTTTGCGCTTTTGAAGACTGCCAGCTGAGCAATCCGATGGTCGCTGCAAAGCCCACGACAATCGTCATTCCCCCTGCCAGCAGCATCTGAGCCCGGGTGCTCATTGTCTTTTTAACGCTGGGGTTGTTCATTGGATTTCCTGATGAAAATAAAGTCTGAAAACGGGTTTTTATAAGGGAAACGTCAGGTCATTTATCGGCGTATATTTTTTCGACTTTAACGAAAGAAAAGCGAAGCGGGGCGGCGCAAGCCAGGCGTGGCAGGGTTTTAGCGTGAATACGCTGAGCTGTTGGCGTGGGTAAAGGGTTAAAAAAAGCCAGTCAGTTTACACTGACTGGCTTTCACGGGCGCGGGCGCGAAGGAATTTACTGGCCGATATCGCGCAGTTTTTTACCCGCCATCAGGTTACGTTCAATATGTTCCAGCGACACGTTTTTGGTCTCCGGAATGAGCATAACGGTGAGCACAATAAAGAACACGTTCAGCAGCGCGTAAACCCAGAAGGTCGGTGCATTACCCAGCGTGTTCAGCATGGTCAGGAAGGTTGCGCCAACGATCATATTGGCAATCCAGTTGGTGGTGGTTGAAACCGTGATACCAAAATCACGCCCTTTCAGCGGCTGAATTTCGGAACACAGTACCCAAATCAACGGACCGGCTGACATGGCGAAGCCCACGATAAACATCAGCAGCATACCAATGGCGAAGTACTGCGCGCCTGGTGTATGGATGCCCATGTGCAGCATAGTGCCCAGGATGCCCATACCGGCAGCCATGACCAGAAAGCCCAGAATCAGCGTAGGCTTACGGCCCCAGCGATCCACCAGGCCAATGGCGATGAAGGTGGCCAGTACGTTAACCAGACCGACAATAACCGTTCCCCACATCTGCTGAGTCGTATTCGCAAAACCGGCGATCTCAAAGATTTTCGGCGCGTAATACATGATGACGTTCATCCCGGTGAACTGCTGCATCACCTGAAGCAGAATGCCGAGGAAGACCGCGCGGCGGAAGTTGGCGTTATTGGTAAACAGACCCCAGCCAGACTGCTTCACTTTCAGGCTTTCGCGGATCTCATCCAGTTCGCGTTTTGCCTGTTCACTGGTGTCACGCAGACGATCCAGAACACGCTGTGCGTCGCGGAAGTTGCCTTTCGCCGCCAGCCAGCGCGGGCTGTTCGGCAGGAAGAACACACCAATCAGCAGCAGAATGGCAGGGATCGTGATCACGCCCAGCATCCAGCGCCAGTTTCCGGTAAAGCTAAATGCGGTATCGGAGAGATACGCACCCAGAATACCGATGGTAATCATCAGTTGGTACAGCGAGATCATGCTGCCGCGGATTTTCTCTGGTGCGATTTCAGAAAGGTAAAGTGGCGCGGTATACGAGGCGACACCCACGGCGAGACCTAACAGGACGCGCGCGCAGATCAACATTTCTGGATTAGGTGCCATCGCTGACCAGAGTGATCCAATGACAAACAGAATCGCACCGGCCATCAGGCTTTTTTTACGGCCCAGACGTGATGACATCCAGCCGCTGCCGATAGCACCAATGGCTGCACCAAACATCATGGAGCTGACAATCCACTCCTGTTGGTGGGCAGTAACATTAAAGTCCTTAGCGATAAAGGGCAGGGCACCTGCGATAACGCCGATATCCAGCCCAAAGAGCAGGCCTGCGAGCGCTGCCAGAAAGCAGACAAATAAGGTCATTGCCTTATTTGAGGTTCTGCTTTTATGTGAGTTGCCAGGCATGGTTGCCTCCAAATTATCCATCATTGTTGTTATCGATGTTAAAAAACCTTATCTGGGTTAAAAGTGAGCCCGATCACATTGATGTAATCGCTTACACATGCTGAAACCCTGAAATCCAGCATTTACAACCCAGAAAGGTCAAGTAACCAGTGAGGTATAGTACCCTCGAAGTTTCTGACAATGTCCTGATTAACGCCTATCAGATGACGCTGAAAATAACGCATTTTTAAAAGAATAACTACGGCGATAAATTCCTAAATAGCCGATATTTAAAGCGTTTCAAATTGTAATCGTTAACACAAGGGCAGGGTACAAACTGAAAGAAAGTGTAGTTGAGTTAAAAAAATGTGCCGCAGGAAAAAAGCGGAGGACGAATGCGGGATAAAGCCCATAAAAAAGCCCCGCCATCGGGCAGGGCTTTCAGGTGCACTTACTCACCAATGCTTACAGACCAGCAGCCTCGCGCAGCTGTGCCGCTTTGTCGGTTTTTTCCCATGGGAAATGTTCGCGACCAAAGTGACCGTAAGCGGCCGTTTCTTTATAGATTGGGTGCAGCAGATCCAGCATCTGAATCAGACCGTATGGACGCAGGTCAAAGAATTCACGGACCAGCAGCGTCAGTTGTTCAGTAGAGACTTTCTCGGTACCAAAGGTTTCCACCATGATAGATGTCGGCTCTGCCACGCCGATGGCGTAGGAAACCTGAATCTCACACCGATCGGCCAGGCCAGCCGCCACGATATTTTTGGCAACATAGCGCGCAGCGTACGCCGCGGAGCGGTCAACTTTTGAGGGATCTTTACCTGAGAATGCGCCGCCACCGTGACGCGCCATCCCGCCGTAGGTATCGACAATGATTTTACGACCGGTCAGGCCACAGTCACCCATTGGACCGCCGATAACAAAACGGCCGGTAGGGTTGATGTGGTATTTGGTGGACGCGTTCAGCCACTCAGAAGGCAGTACCGGCTTGATGATTTCTTCCATCACCGCTTCCTGCAGATCGTTCTGGCTGATGGCTTCGCTGTGCTGAGTCGAGAGCACGACCGCGTCGATGCCTACAATCTTGCCATTGTCATACTGGAAAGTGACCTGGCTTTTCGCATCCGGGCGCAGCCATGGCAGCGTGCCATTTTTGCGGACTTCAGCCTGACGCTGAACCAGACGATGCGCATAGGTTACCGGGGCGGGCATCAGCACGTCGGTTTCGTTGGTTGCGTAGCCGAACATCAGGCCCTGATCGCCTGCACCCTGTTCCAGCGGATCGCTGCGGTCAACGCCCTGGTTGATGTCCTGAGATTGTTTACCGATGGCGCTTAACACAGCGCAGGAATTGGCATCAAAGCCCATATCGGAATGAACATAGCCGATTTCACGTACGGTATTACGGGTGATTTCTTCGATATCAACCCAGGCGCTGGTCGTGATTTCGCCGCCGACCAGAACCATACCGGTCTTCACGTACGTTTCGCAGGCCACGCGCGCTTTAGGATCCTGCTCCAGGATCGCATCAAGCACCGCATCGGAAATCTGGTCAGCGATTTTATCAGGATGTCCTTCTGATACGGACTCGGATGTAAAAAGATGTTTAGCCATTATGTTCTTTACCTTACCAATGGTTTGAGTTCGACTGCGTAGCGCAAGTGAGTGTTAGCTGACTTAACGCCCCTTAAGGCAAAGCCGAGAGCAGTCAGGTAGTGTCAGCACGCCAGGCCAACACCGCCTGGATATTAACCTGTTTAGATGGAAAACCATCTGGACGTCTATTTTAGGTTACGAGATGAGCGAATTACCAGCCCTTTTTTCTGATGCACTGCCGGCCTGGTGCTGAGTAGTGAATAATGCTGCGGGCAGGGCCAGCATTAAGCGAATAATCTCTTTGCATTTTTCAGGCGCAAATTGTATAAAACGCCGCTGCGTTTGCAGCAGAAAAAGGATGACGCGCTATCGCGTCGCGCCCGTCAGACCACTGTCTGGCTTTCACCCTGATGGTTTGCCACATGACGGCGTCATGTGCGGAGGTGATACACGTCATGAGCCTTATCTTCTCCTTCACGGCTTCTTTGCGTGCTGGCTTTGCGTCAGCGTTATCCTGTTTCCCGTCTTTATTTCTTTCCTGCCACCCTTTTATTCGCTTCGGTAATTATCCCGACACAAGCGCTGGCTAACCTCTGACACGTCAACGTGGGCAAGTGGCCCGACCGACGTGGTGTGAATTATTCGCGGCCCTTTTTTCCCCTGTCGTGGCGGAGTGTTTTACACTTAGGTCATGCAAGGGGATTATCTGGGCGCGTGACGCTGACAGAGCATGACGTAATATGTGGCAACGAATTTCCCTACATCCGGCTGTTGAGTCGGATTACAGTATTATCTTTCAACGGAAAATTGAGGTTCGTGATGTCTGACGGCATGAAGAATATCAAGGGTTCGTCAGCTGGCGAACAAGGTGCTCTCCGCTCTATGCAGGAGGTGGCGATGAACGATCAGGACGCCAGCCTGATGCTGCGGACCTATAACATTGCCTGGTGGGGCAATAACTATTATGACGTGAATGAACTGGGTCATATTAGTGTCTGTCCCGACCCGGATCGCCCGGACGTGCGCGTTGATCTGGCAAAACTGGTGAAAGAACGTGAGGCGCAAGGCCAGCGTCTGCCGGCGTTGTTCTGTTTTCCGCAGATCCTTCAGCACCGCCTGCGCTCAATCAACGCCGCGTTCAAACGCGCGCGTGAATCCTATGGCTATACCGGTGACTACTTCCTGGTTTATCCCATCAAGGTTAACCAGCACAAACGCGTGATTGAATCGCTGGTGAACTCCGGTGAGCCGTTGGGCCTTGAAGCCGGATCAAAAGCGGAACTGATGGCGGTGCTGGCGCATGCCGGCCACACCCGCTCAGTGATTGTCTGTAACGGTTATAAAGATCGTGAATACATTCGTCTGGCGCTGATCGGCGAAAAAATGGGGCACAAGGTTTATCTGGTTCTGGAGAAGATGACCGAAGTGCGCCTGGTGCTGGAAGAAGCGGAACGCCTGAATGTGGTGCCGCGCCTCGGCATACGTGCGCGTCTGGCGTCGCAAGGTTCCGGTAAATGGCAGTCGAGCGGTGGCGAGAAATCCAAATTTGGCCTGTCTGCCACGCAGGTGCTGAAGCTGGTTGAAATCATGCGCGAAGCCGGACGCATTGACAGCCTGCAACTGCTGCACTTCCACCTTGGCTCTCAGATGGCGAATATTCGCGATATCGCCACCGGCGTGCGCGAGTCGGCACGTTTTTACGTGGAGCTGGCGAAGCTGGGCGTCAACATTAAGTGCTTCGACGTCGGCGGCGGCCTGGGCGTGGATTATGAAGGGACGCGTTCACAGTCTGACTGCTCGGTAAACTACGGGCTGAATGAATACGCTAATAATGTTATCTGGGCCATCGGTGCCGCCTGCGACGAACACGGACTTGAACATCCTACCGTCATCACCGAGTCCGGTCGCGCCGTAACGGCGCACCATACGGTGCTGGTCTCTAACATCATTGGTGTTGAGCGGAACGAATTCAGCAAACCTGAAGCGCCCGATATCGATGATGCGCCACGTCCTATCCTGAGCATGTGGGAAACCTGGCAGGAGATGCACGAGCCGAATACGCGCCGCTCTCTGCGTGAATGGCTGCACGACAGCCAGATGGACCTGTTTGATATTCACACCGGCTATTCGTCAGGCATTTACAGCCTTAAGCAGCGCGCCTGGGCTGAACAGCTGTACCTGAGCATTTGCCATTATATTCAGCAGCATCTGGATCCCAGCAACCGCGCACATCGCCCGATTATTGATGAGCTGCAGGAGCGCATGGCGGATAAGATCTATGTGAACTTCTCGCTGTTCCAGTCGATGCCGGACGCGTGGGGCATCGATCAGCTGTTCCCGGTGCTGCCACTGGAAGGCCTGAATAAAAAGCCCGAACGTCGGGCCGTGCTGCTGGATATCACCTGTGACTCCGATGGCACCATTGATCATTACGTGGATGGCGACGGCATCGCGACGACCATGCCGATGCCGGAATATGATGTGGAGAACCCACCGATGCTGGGCTTCTTTATGGTCGGCGCGTACCAGGAAATTCTGGGCAACATGCACAACCTGTTTGGTGATACCGAAGCGGTGGATGTCTTCGCATTCCAGGATGGCGAAGTGGAAGTACAGCTTTCCGATGAAGGCGATACCGTGGCCGACATGTTGCAGTATGTGCAGCTGGACCCCAATGAGCTGATGACGCTGTTCCGTAAACAGATTCAGACTTCTGAACTGGACGAAGACCTGCGTGAGCAGTTCCTGCAGGAGTTTGAAAGCGGTCTGTATGGCTACACGTATTTAGAAGACGAATAACGCCCTGCGAAGCGCTTGCAGCCGGGCGGGACATTGTTGATAATCGGCGGCAACACATCCCTTCCTCGTCGGGCCTAACGACGCGGAGGGGATTTTTTTTATCTCAACCTGAAAGGTGTGCGGGCCCGGCCCGGTTCAGACATTAACAGAGGACGACTTATGTACAATACCCTCGGTAATCAGTACGACAATTCACTGGTTTCTAACGCCTTTGGTTTTATGCGTTTTCCAGTCAATTTTCAGCCTTACGACAGCGACGCAGAGTGGGTGATCACCGGCGTTCCATTTGATGCAGCAACCTCTGGCCGTCCAGGCAGCCGTCTTGGCCCTGGTGCCATCCGTCAGATTTCAACGAATCTGGCCTGGGAAGGCTGTCGCTGGCCGTGGGATTTTGACCTGCGTCAGCGCCTGAATGTCGTGGACTGTGGCGATCTGGTTTATGCCTTTGGCGACTCTCAGGATCTGTCTGACAAGTTGCAGGCTCACGCAGAGAAGCTGCTGGCTAACGGTAAACGTATGATGACGTTTGGCGGCGATCACTACGTCACGCTGCCGCTACTGCGTGCCCACGCGAAGCACTTCGGTAAAATGGCGCTGGTGCACTTCGACGCGCATACCGATACCTATTCTAACGGCCCCACGTTTGACCATGGCACCATGTTCTTTACGGCGCCAAAAGAGGGCCTGATCGATCCGCAGCACTCCGTCCAGATCGGTATCCGTACCGAGTTCGATAAGAGCCTGGGCTTTAACGTGCTGGATGCGGCACAGGTTAACGACCGCAGCGTGGACGATATCCTGGCGGAAATTAAGCGCACCGTTGGCGATCTGCCGGTTTACCTTACCTTTGACATTGACTGCCTGGACCCTGCGCATGCGCCGGGTACCGGTACGCCAGTGATCGGTGGTTTAACGACCGACAAAGCGACCAAGTTGATTCGGGGTTTGCAGGGCATGAATATTGTCGGGATGGATCTGGTGGAAGTGGCCCCGGGCTATGATCACGCCGATCTGACCGCGCTGGCTGCCGCAACGCTGGCACTGGATATGTTACACGTTCAGGCCGCCAACAAAGGCTAATGCCACAGCGGGATAACGCAGCGTTATCCCGCTGATTCAGGCTTACTTGCTGTCTGCCGCGATACGATTGCGAATGTGTTGTGCGCGGGCTTCAGAATCAGGGTGCGAATCGAACATAGAGCTCTGGCGACCCTGTTCCAGTTTCGCCAGTTTTTCAAAGCTGGTCGCTAATCCGACAGGGTCAATTCCCCGTTTTTTAAGCAGATCGTAAGAGTAGTCATCCGCCTGCGTTTCCTGAGTCTGGGAGAACTGCGCATTCACCAGTTTTTCGCCCATATCGCCCAGTTGTGACTGCGACAGCGAGCCAATGATGCCTCCTACGGACGCGGCAGCGGTGCGCGCGGCGGTCGTGGTAAAGGCAACCTGCATCGCTTTACGTGTATGGCCCAGCGCGACGTGACCCATTTCGTGCCCCAGCACCGCCTCCACTTCATTGTCGTTCATCATGTCCATCAGGCCGCTGTAAACGCGAATACAGCCGTTGGCCATCGCCCAGGCATTCACATCTTTGGTCTGGTAGACCTTATAGTTAGCCGGCGTACCGTTAATGTTGTCGCCCAGTGCGGCCGCGATTTTATTCAGACGTTGCTGGTATTCGCTGTTCGCCGGCGCGACCTGATTGTCTTTGTCCATCTGGGCACAGGATTGATCGCTCAACTGCTTCACCTGGGCATCGCTTAATGTGTACGCCTGGAAAGCCTGTGCACCTGACTGCAGCAGGCCGTTGTTATTCATCCCCTCGCAGCCACTTAACAGCGCGATCATCCCCAAAGCCAGTACCGTTTTCTGAATTTTCATTCCATCTTCCCAATAGTAACAAGATAAAAAACAATCACCTGACGCGGTGGCTGGTGATCGAACTTACTGGTTATAGTCGGCGGTAAACCGTTTTGCTAGCAGACATTACCGGAAAAGCCAAACGCGCCGGGCATATTTCGCGTTTTACAACATTACTTTTAGGCCGTTTTTCATGTACATTGTTGTGAAAGTTTCCCCTCGCTTTGCCCGATAACTGATTAATTACAAAAGGTTAAGGCGCAAATCGTTAATCCGAAATGGAGTAGAAGATGCCCTCTCGTAAAGATCTTGCCAATGCCATTCGCGCGTTAAGTATGGATGCAGTGCAAAAAGCTAAATCGGGACATCCGGGTGCCCCTATGGGCATGGCGGATATCGCCGAAGTGTTATGGCGTGGCTACCTGAATCATAATCCAACTAACCCATTGTGGGCTGACCGCGACCGTTTTGTGCTGTCAAATGGTCACGGTTCGATGCTGATCTACAGCCTGCTGCATCTGACCGGTTACGATTTGCCCATCAGCGAACTGGAAAACTTCCGTCAGCTGCACTCTAAAACCCCGGGGCACCCTGAGTACGGCTACACCGTTGGTGTGGAAACCACCACCGGTCCGCTGGGCCAGGGCATTGCCAATGCCGTGGGTTTTGCCATTGCTGAGCGCACATTAGCGGCGCAGTTTAACCGTCCGGGTCATGACATCGTAGACCATAACACCTGGGTGTTTATGGGCGATGGTTGCATGATGGAAGGCATCTCACACGAAGTCTGCTCACTGGCCGGTACGCTGAAGCTCGGTAAGCTGGTGGCCTTCTATGACGATAACGGTATTTCAATTGATGGCCATATCGACGGCTGGTTTACCGATGACACCGCTAAGCGTTTTGAAGCCTATGGCTGGCATGTGGTGCGCGGTGTGGATGGGCATAACGCGGATGCGATCGCGAAAGCCATCGAAGAAGCGAAAGCCGTAACCGATAAGCCTTCACTGCTGATGTGCAAAACCG
This sequence comes from Pantoea sp. JZ2, assembly GCF_035191405.1. Classification (NCBI taxonomy): domain Bacteria; kingdom Pseudomonadati; phylum Pseudomonadota; class Gammaproteobacteria; order Enterobacterales; family Erwiniaceae; genus Pantoea; species Pantoea sp. JZ2. The sequence goes on from NZ_CP045247.1 coordinate 1,025,183, forward strand.
TGATTGGTTTCGGTTCACCAAACAAAGCGGGCACCCATGATTCACATGGCGCGCCACTGGGTGACGACGAAGTGGCCTTGACCCGTAAGCAACTGGGTTGGGAGTACCCGCCATTTGTTATCCCGTCTGAGATTTATGCCGAGTGGGATGCTAAAGAAGCGGGCCAGGCGAAAGAAGCCGCGTGGAATGAAAAATTTGCCGCTTACGCTAAAGCCTTCCCGGAACTGGCTGCCGAATTCAAACGTCGCATGAGCAACGAACTGCCAGCTAACTGGCAGCAAGAGTCGCAAAAATTCATTGAGCAGTTGCAGGCGAACCCGGCGAAAATTGCCAGCCGTAAAGCTTCGCAGAATGCGATTGAAGCGTTTGGTAAGATCCTGCCGGAATATCTGGGCGGTTCAGCGGATCTGGCACCCAGTAACCTGACTATCTGGTCGGGATCTAAGCCAATCAATGAAGATGCTGCGGGTAACTACATCCATTATGGTGTGCGCGAGTTTGGTATGACCGCGATTGCTAACGGTCTGGCCCTGCACGGCGGTTTCCTGCCTTATACCGCAACCTTCCTGATGTTCGTGGAATATGCGCGTAACGCGGCACGTATGGCTGCGCTGATGAAGATCCGTCAGATCATGGTGTATACCCATGATTCAATCGGTCTGGGTGAAGATGGCCCGACGCACCAGCCTGTTGAGCAGATGGCAAGCCTGCGCACGACGCCGAACATGAGCCTGTGGCGTCCATGTGACCAGGTTGAATCTGCCGTGGCGTGGAAATATGCCATTGAGCGTAAAGACGGCCCAAGCGCCCTGATCTTCTCGCGTCAGAACCTGGCACAGCAGGAGCGTACACCCGAGCAACTGGCCAACGTGGCCCGCGGTGGTTATGTCCTCAAAGACAGCGCAGGCACGCCAGAACTGATTCTGATTGCCACCGGTTCCGAAGTGGAACTGGCCGTCGCGGCTTACCAGAAACTTACTGAAGAAGGTCACAAGGTGCGCGTGGTGTCTATGCCATCGACCGATGCTTTCGATAAACAGTCCGAAGAATACCGTGAATCTGTTCTGCCAAAAGCCGTTGCGGCGCGCGTCGCTATTGAGGCTGGTATTGCCGATTACTGGTTTAAATACACCGGGCTGAACGGGGCTATTGTTGGGATGACCACCTTTGGTGAGTCGGCTCCTGCTGAGAAGCTGTTCGAAGTGTTCGGTTTCACGCTCGACAACGTTGTCGCAAAAGCAAAAGCGTTGCTGGCGTAATGCCACAATCCTGACGCGTGCCTGCGCGTCAGGATTGCAATAAAAAGGGGGCGCTTTCTGCCCCCTGACTGACGCAATTATTCCTGGAGTAATCGCTCATTTTTGCTCAATTATGTGATGCAGATCCAAAAATTCGCAGCTCGCTTGATCGCAGTCATTCCTGTTATTCCTCACTTCTATTATTCTCGCTGAACCGTTTCAGTTATGGCGCGTTCACCCTGCATCGGGTAAGAATCTCCTGTACAAAACGTGGTGAAACGCTCAGGCTATCTGCACCTTTTTTTCAGTCTGGTTTGGCAGGAGAAAGATGACCATTCGGGTTGCAATAAACGGCTTTGGTCGCATTGGACGCAACGTGTTGCGTGCACTGTATGAAACGGGACGCCGTGCTGAAATCACCGTGGTGGCGATTAATGAGCTGGCGGAAGCCGCAGGCATGGCGCACTTATTAAAATACGACACCAGTCATGGCCGTTTTGCACTGGATGTTCGCCAGGAGCGGGACCTGCTGTGGGTGGGAGAAGATACTATTCGTATTCTGCACCACGCCGGACTGGACGCGCTGCCCTGGCGCGAACTCAATGTCGATGTGGTACTGGACTGTACCGGCGTTTATGGTTCCCGCCAGGATGGTGAAGCCCATCTGCGCGCTGGCGCTAAAAAAGTCCTGTTTTCCCATCCGGGTGGTCACGATCTTGATGCCACCGTCGTGTACGGTGTTAACGAGCAGGAACTGAAACAAACGGACTGCATTGTCTCGAATGCCTCCTGCACCACCAACTGCATTATTCCCGTGATTAAGCTGCTGGATGATGCGTTTGGGATTGAGTCGGGCACGGTGACGACGATCCATTCGGCGATGCACGATCAACAGGTGATCGATGCTTATCACAGCGATCTGCGCCGCACGCGTGCAGCCAGTCAGTCTATTATTCCGGTGGACACGCGCCTGGCGGCAGGCATTACGCGTATTTTTCCGAAATTTAACGATCGCTTTGAAGCCATCGCAGTGCGTGTGCCGACGATCAACGTGACCGCCATTGATCTCAGCGTTTCTGTGCGTCAGCCGGTTAAGGCCTGTGAGGTTAACGCCTTGTTGCTGAGCGCGGCAGAAGGGGCGTTTCGTGGTATAGTTGACTATACGGAGTTGCCGTTAGTCTCAATAGATTTCAACCATGATCCGCACAGTGCCATTGTGGACGGTACACAAACGCGGGTCAGCGGTCAGCATCTGATCAAAACCCTGGTCTGGTGCGACAACGAATGGGGCTTTGCTAACCGAATGATCGACACGACGTTAGCGATGGCCGCAAGCGGTTTCAGGTAAGACGCGGTTTGCGTCTGGCAAAACTTATGAGAATCAACGAGAGGGTTCACCATGTCCGTAATTAAGATGACCGATCTGGATCTTGCTGGCAAACGCGTTCTAATCCGCGCCGATCTCAACGTGCCGGTAAAAGAAGGGAAAGTGACGTCAGATGCACGTATCCGTGCGTCTCTGCCTACCATCGAAGCAGCCCTGAAGCAGGGCGCTAAAGTGATGGTTACCTCTCACCTGGGTCGTCCGACCGAAGGTGAATACAACGACGAATTCTCACTGCTGCCTGTAGTGAACTACCTGAAAGAAAAACTGAACGGCACCCCGGTAACGCTGGCGAAAGACTACCTTGACGGCGTCGATATCGGCGCGGGCGAGCTGGTTGTGCTGGAAAACGTTCGCTTTAACAAAGGCGAAAAGAAAGACGACGAAGCGCTGGCAAAAAAATACGCAGCACTGTGTGACGTGTTCGTGATGGATGCTTTTGGCACCGCGCACCGCGCCCAGGCCTCTACACACGGCGTGGGTAAATTTGCGCCTGTCGCCTGTGCGGGCCCGCTGCTGTCGGCTGAGCTGGACGCGCTGGGTAAAGTGATGAAAAACCCTGAGCGTCCGCTGGTGGCCGTTGTCGGTGGTTCAAAAGTCTCAACCAAATTTGATGTGCTGCAGTCGCTGGTCAAGATTGCTGACACCGTGATTGTCGGCGGTGGCATTGCGAACACCTTCGTCGCTATCGATAACAAAGTGGGTAAATCGCTGTATGAGCCAGACTTTGTTGAAGCGGCAAAAGGCCTGCGCGATCAGTACGGTATTCCTGTCCCAACCGACTCACGCGTTGGCACGGAATTCTCTGAAACTGCCCCGGCAACCGTGAAAAAGGTTTCGGAAGTGGCAGATAACGAAGAGATTATGGACTTCGGCGACGAAACCGCTCAGGCCATGGCAACCATCCTCAAGAATGCGAAAACCATTCTGTGGAATGGCCCGGTTGGTGTGTTTGAGTTCCCGAACTTCCGTAAAGGCACCGAGATTGTCGCTAACGCGATTGCAGACAGTGACGCGTTCTCTGTTGCAGGTGGCGGTGATACGCTGGCTGCTATCGATCTGTTTGGCATTGAAGACAAAATCTCCTATATCTCGACGGGCGGCGGCGCGTTCCTTGAGTTCGTTGAAGGCAAAAAACTGCCTGCCGTTGCCATGCTGGAAGAGCGTGCGAAGCAGTAATCCTTTGGGGGCGGTGCCTGGCGGCACTGCCTGAAAACTCGCCCGATACCGGGCGTTTAAATCGCTGTCCCCATGTTGGGGATAACCGGTCACGAAACAGGACACAATCATGTCTAAAATTTTTGATTTCGTAAAACCCGGCGTTGTCACTGGTGACGACGTTCAGAAGATCTTCAAAGTAGCGAAAGAGAATAAATTCGCTCTGCCAGCGGTTAACTGCGTCGGTACTGACTCAATAAACGCTGTGCTGGAAGCCGCCGCGAAAGTTAAAGCCCCGGTTATCGTACAGTTCTCTAACGGCGGTGCTGCGTTCATCGCCGGTAAAGGTTTTAAAACCGACAAGCCACAGGGCGCCGCCATTTTCGGTGCGATCTCTGGCGCACAGCACGTGCATCTGATGGCTGAACAGTATGGCGTGCCGGTTATCCTGCACACCGACCACTGTGCCAAAAAACTGTTGCCGTGGATCGACGGTCTGCTTGACGCAGGCGAAGAGCACTTCAAAAAAACCGGCAAGCCGCTGTTCTCTTCTCATATGATCGACCTGTCTGAAGAGTCACTGGAAGAAAACATCGAAATCAGCAGCAAATACCTGGCGCGCATGGCGAAAATCGACATGACCCTGGAAATCGAACTGGGCTGCACCGGCGGTGAAGAAGATGGCGTGGACAACAGCCACATGGACGCTTCTGCCCTGTACACCCAGCCAGAAGACGTGAACTACGCGTACGAAAAACTGAATGCGATCAGCCCGCGTTTCACCATTGCGGCATCCTTCGGTAACGTCCACGGCGTTTACAAACCCGGTAACGTGAAACTGACCCCAACCATCCTGCGTGACTCCCAGAAATTTGTCTGTGAAAAACATGGCCTGCCGCACAATGCGCTGGATTTCGTGTTCCACGGTGGTTCAGGTTCTTCTGCTGCAGAAATCGAAGAGTCTATCAGCTACGGCGTGATCAAGATGAACATCGATACCGATACTCAATGGGCGACCTGGGACGGTATTCTGCAGTACTACAAAAAGAACGAAGGCTATCTGCAGGCGCAGCTGGGTAACCCAGAAGGCGCTGATAAGCCGAACAAGAAATACTACGATCCACGCGTCTGGCTGCGCGCTGCGCAGGCATCCATGGTGGTGCGTCTGGAGCAGGCGTTCAAAGAACTCAACGCCGTTGACGTTCTGTAAGTAGCGTTGCTCAGCGCTGAGGTCGTCAGGACGTCAGCGTGACTGACTCTGTCCCGATCAGCTGATCGGGACTTTTTTTATCCCGCCTTTGCACACCTTTCTCTTTGCGCTTTTGATGAGTCGACGTCCGGTTACAGCGGCATCGCTTACCACCTTTTATGCTCAAAAACTTCTCAACAGGGAAGGGCGAAGCGAGGGGAGTCAAACGCATTGTGGCGACGATTCAGGCTGCCCGTCCTCATTATGGTGCCATGTAATTTGGCACCAGGCTAAATAATTGATTACCCTTAATCCCTGGGTGTCGGATTACATCTGGCAGTTTTTGTTTTTCCCCTCGGGGATTCATCAACAGGGCTTACAAATGGAAGACTTGAATGTTGTGGATGGTATCAATAGTGCCGGTGGCTGGTTAGTACACAACCAGGCGCTGATTCTGAGTTATGCCGTGAATATCGTTGCGGCTGTTGCCATCATTATTGTCGGGATGGTCATCGCCAGAGTGATTTCAAACGCCGTTAATCGTCTGCTCATCGCGCGTCATATTGACGCCACCGTGGCAGACTTTCTTTCCGCGCTGGTTCGTTATGGCGTCATTGCGTTTACGGTGATTGCTGCGCTGGGACGCGTTGGCGTGCAAACCGCGTCGGTCATTGCCGTGCTGGGTGCGGCAGGTCTGGCCGTCGGCTTGCGCTACAGGGCTCATTGTCCAATCTGGCAGCCGGTGTACTGCTGGTCACGTTCCGTCCTTTCCGTACCGGTGAGTTTGTTGATCTGGGCGGCGTGATGGGCACCGTACTGAATGTGCAGATTTTCTCGACCACACTGCGGTCGGCGGATGGCAAGATTGTGGTGGTGCCCAATGGCAAAATCATCAGCGGGAATATCATCAACTTCTCGCGTGAACCCGTGCGCCGTAATGAATTCATTGTCGGCGTGGCCTATGAAGCCGATGTGGATGAGGTGATTGCCCTGCTGCGTGAAGTGGTGGAAGCCGATCAGCGTGTCTTAAAAGATCGTGGCATCCAGATTGGCCTGAATGAATTGGGCGCTTCATCGCTGAATTTCGTTGTGCGTTGCTGGAGCAACAGTAGCGATCTGCAGGACGTTTACTGGGATCTGCTCAAGAACTTCAAACGTGCGCTGGATAACAAAGGCATTGGTATTCCTTACCCACAGATGGATGTCCATCTGCATCAGGTGAACAAACCTGACGCGGAAACTGCGGTCACCCGTTAAGCCGATGGGCGGCAGCCGCCGCCCATTAAAATGGCTAATGACGTATTAATTTTTTCCATTTCCGCTAATCATATCGGCTTCCCTATAATGCCTGACATCTGACTGATGTAAGGATATTTCCCGTGTTATCGATTTATTTTCAAGGGCTTGCTCTTGGGGCCGCGCTTATTCTGCCGCTGGGGCCACAAAATGCCTTCGTACTTAATCAGGGCGTGAAACGGCACTATCATCTGATGACCGCCACGCTCTGCTCGCTGAGCGATGTCGTGCTGATCTGCGCGGGGATTTTTGGGGGAAGTGCGCTCCTGCAGCAGTCGCCACTGCTGCTGACCGTGATTACCTGGGCAGGTGTGGCCTTTTTGCTCTGGTATGGCTGGGGCGCATTACGGACCGCTTTTCGCCGCGAGCTGGCGCTGGCGTCAGGCCTGGATATCCGGCAGAGCCGAGGCCGGATCATTGCTACCCTGCTGGCAGTCACCTGGCTCAATCCCCACGTTTATCTCGATACCTTTGTTGTGCTTGGCAGCCTGGGAAGCCAGTTTCCTGATACCCACGCGCGTCAGTGGTTCGCCCTGGGGACCGTCAGTGCCTCTGTGTTGTGGTTTTTTGGCTTAGCCCTGTTGGCGGCCTGGCTTGCGCCGTTACTGCAGACAACGCGCGCGCAACGCCTCATCAACCTGCTGGTCGGCGCGGTCATGTGGTTTATCGCGTTTCAACTCGTACAGCAGGCCATCAAAGGATTTTGAGCAAAAGGTAAACGAAAACGGGTTATCCAGACCCGTTTTCCGAACTTTTGTCATTACCTTCACTCCAAGCAAGGCGTAATATGATGCGCATGCCGGCTTCGGACCCGAAGCCACCGAACTGACCTTTCAAGGAGGACTTTCATGAAACTGAAAGCATTGGCGCTTGTCGCGATGATGAGCGCAGGGGCATTGCCTTTAAGCACACAGGCTGATGAACTGCCAAACGGACCGCATGTTGTGACGTCAGGCAAAGCGACGGTTGATGCCCGCCCGGATATCGCGACGCTGTCAATTGTGGTGAATGTCTCATCGAAAGATGCCGCAGAGGCAAAGAAACAGGTCGACAGTCGTGTTGCGCAGTATTTTGATTTCCTGCAGAAAAACGGCATCGAGAAAAAGGATATTGAAGCGGCCAACCTGACCACGCAGCCAGAATACGATTATACCAAAGACGGTAAATCGCAGTTGAAAGGTTATCGTGCGGTACGTCAGGTTCAGGTGACCGTCCGCCAGCTGGACAAGCTGAATGAGCTGCTTGACGGCGCGCTGAAATCGGGCCTGAACGAAGTTCGCAGCGTCGAGTTAGGCGTCGCCAATCCTGAGCGCTACAAGCAGCAGGCGCTGAAAGCCGCCATCAAAAATGCGACTCAGCAAGCCACAGAACTGGCAGAAGGCTTTAACGCCAAACTGGGGCCAATCTACAGCATTCGCTATCAGGTCGCTAACTACCAGCCTATGCCGATGAATCGCATGTTTAAAGCCTCCGCGGCAGCGGCCGATACTTCCGCGCAGGAAACCTACGACCAGCAAAGCATTAACTTCGATGACCAGGTTGATGTGGTTTTTGAGATGAAACCCAATACGGCACAGTAAGCCTATCGATGCTGTCGTGAAGCCATCAGCGGCCGTGTTTACCAGGTGCGCTTTGCGCCGCTGATGCGGTGCCTTTCCATCGCTCAGCAACCTGACGGACTGTCGCAGTCGGCCTGTTCCTTTACCGGCGGCGCTTTTCCCCCGCATCCCTGCGGGGGCAATCTCTGGTTGATTCCCGCTTTTCAGCGCCCGGTATCACCTGCTGAAATCACGCCCCTGATGGCCATGGAGCCGTGCTGCTTTTAGCAGGGTACACTCTCACTGCAACGCCTGACGCTTGCTGCGGCACAGGGGATTATTCTCTTTAGTTCAGCAGAAGCCCGGACAGGCTGTCCGGTTCCGGGCGGTTTGTCAGGAGAATAAGCAGACCAGGAATGCTGCCCGGTAGCGGCAGAGAGTCGCGTTTGGCACGCACCGTCTTCCAGTTTATCCGGCCTTCACTTTCGCCTCTGGCCGCTATTCCATCGTGTCCTGACGCAGAACCCGATGACCATGCGCAATCAGCGCATCGGTGACCCGACGCATCAGTCGGCTTTCCGGTGCAAAACGGTGCCAGTACAACATCCGGCGCTGATACAGCCCCGGTGTCAGATCGATCAGCTCACCGCTCGCCAGTTCGCGCTCAATCTGCAGATGCGGGATCATACAGCAGGTTGAGCCCTGACGGGCCATCTGCACAAAGGCTTCAGAAGAGTTAACGATATGGCAGGGCACGCTGCCCGGCGAAAGATCGAAGTTCTGCTGTAAAAAGGCCTGATGCATATCATCCAGATGGTCAAATGCGACGGCAGGCGCTTTCAGCAACGCGGAACGGGTGACGCCGTTGGGAAAAAAGCGCTCGGCAAAGTCACGGGAAGCCACAAACAGGTAATCCAGGGCGCCCAGTTGATCAACCAGACAACTGGGTAAAGGCTGGGGCTGGATACTGACTGCGCCGACCACTTCGCCACGTCTCAGACGTTCCTGCGTACGGGTTTCATCTTCAACCTGGAGGTTAAGGCGCACCGGCGAATCGGCCAGCACGTCTTTTAATGCAGGCAACAGCCAGGTGGCCAGACTGTCGGCGTTCACCGCCAGGGAGAGCAGTAACGGCGTCGTACCGCTGATTTCATCCCCCAGCCACTCTTCCTCCAGCAGTTCAACCTGGTGCAACAGCGCAAGCAGCTTTTGCCCCTGCTCAGTGGGACGAGGGGGCACGGTGCGAACCAACAGCGGCTGACCAAACAGGTTTTCCAGCTGTTTGATGCGTTGCGATACGGCCGACTGGGTGATGCACAGTTTTTGCGCAGCACGTTCAAAGCCACGTTCACGTATCACTGCGTCCAGCGCCTGAAGCGTTCTGTAGTCCGGGCGTTTCATTATTCTTTTCTCTCCTTCAGGGTGGACGTTACGATGCCACAAATGTGCCTGAGCAAAAGTTTGGGGTATTTTTGTGGGCTGGCTTCCAAAGCATTAAATCCGCCCAATGCATCCGAGCATTTTCAGCAAACCTTGCTTTATACTACGCGCATTTTCTTATCGCACAGGTTCTAAACATACCATGACGCAGGATGAACTGAAAAAAGCTGTTGGTTGGGCTGCACTTGATTATGTCCAGCCAGGTACGATCGTCGGCGTGGGAACAGGCTCTACCGCTGCCCATTTTATTGATGCGCTCGGCAGCATCAAACACCAGATTGAAGGTGCCGTGTCCAGCTCTGAAGCCTCCACGCAAAAGCTCAAAAGCCTCGGTATTCAGGTGTTTGATTTGAATGAAATCGATGACCTGGCCATCTATGTTGATGGTGCCGACGAAATTAATCCCCAGATGCAGATGATCAAAGGCGGCGGTGCCGCGCTGACCCGCGAAAAAATCGTCGCGGCCGTGGCTAAAAAGTTTATCTGTATTGCCGATGCATCGAAAGAAGTCGACGTGCTGGGGCGTTTTCCGTTGCCCGTTGAAGTGATTCCCATGGCACGCAGCTACGTCGCGCGTGAACTGGTCAGGCTGGGCGGTTTGCCTGAGTATCGCCAGAATGTCGTCACTGACAACGGTAATATCATCCTGGACGTGCATAATCTGCGTATTCTGGATCCCATTGAGCTGGAAAAAACCATTAACGCGTTACCGGGCGTCGTCACCGTCGGGCTTTTCGCTACCCGGGGTGCCGATGTGGCGTTGATTGGCGGACCGGATGGGGTCAAAACGCTGAAAAAATAACGCGACGGGCGCATAATTTGCGCCCGCGTTTTTTAATTAAAAAAAAACTTTTCTCGCCAGGCTGAAATTTGGTGACTTATGTCACATAAGCGTCATCAACAGCGGGTTCATTCTCCCCGATGCGGCCAACCCACGATTTTGTCCGGCAAAGTTTGGCTTCTGAATCCAGCCAGCCAGCCGGTCAGGCAATCGTTTGTATTGCTGCTGGCGTTTTTTTTGATATTTTGACTGCTGGCTGACTGCGTTCAGTCCTCGTTGAATTCTGAATAGGGTTGGGAAATGGCAAAGGTTTCACTGGAAAAAGACAAGATTAAGTTCCTGCTGGTGGAAGGTGTCCACCAGAGCGCGCTGGACAATCTTCGTGCTGCAGGTTACACCAATATTGAATTCCACAAAGGCGCACTGGATAGCGAGTCATTAAAGGCTTCCATCCGTGACGCGCACTTTATCGGTATCCGTTCCCGTTCCCAACTGACTGAAGAGATTTTTGCCGCAGCAGAAAAACTGGTCGCTGTGGGCTGTTTCTGTATCGGTACCAACCAGGTTGATTTAAATGCGGCGGCAAAGCGCGGTATTCCCGTTTTTAACGCCCCGTTTTCTAACACGCGATCGGTCGCCGAACTGGTGATTGGCGAAATGCTGCTGATGCTGCGTGGCGTGCCAGAAGCGAACGCCAAAGCCCATCGCGGTGTCTGGAATAAGATTGCTAAAGGCTCATTCGAAGCGCGCGGTAAGAAGCTGGGCATTATCGGCTATGGTCACATTGGTATGCAGTTAGGCGTGCTGGCTGAGGGCCTGGGCATGCACGTGTATTTTTACGATATTGAAAATAAGCTGCCGCTGGGTAATGCCTCGCAGGTGCGAAGCCTGACGCAGTTGCTGAATATGAGCGATGTCGTCAGTCTGCATGTGCCTGAAACCGCCTCGACACAAAATATGATCTCTGCTGATGAGCTGGCGCAGATGAAACCTGGCGCGCTGTTAATCAACGCCTCACGCGGCACCGTCGTGGATATTCCGGCACTGTGTGACGCGCTGGCCAGCAAGCAGGTCGGGGGCGCGGCCATTGACGTGTTCCCGGTTGAGCCAGCCACAAACAGCGATCCGTTTGTCTCGCCACTGAGTGAGTTCGATAATGTCATTCTGACGCCACACATCGGGGGTTCCACCGAAGAAGCGCAGGAAAACATTGGTATCGAAGTGGCAGGCAAACTGGCGAAATATTCCGATAACGGTTCAACGCTGTCTGCAGTGAACTTCCCTGAAGTGTCCTTGCCGATGCACGGCGTCAGCGCAAGCCGTCTGCTGCACATTCATGAAAACCGTCCGGGTGTGCTGACCGCAATTAACCAGATTTTTGCCGAACAGGGCATCAATATCGCCGCGCAGTACCTGCAAACCTCACCCATGATGGGGTATGTGGTGATTGATATCGATGCCGAGCACGAACTGGCAGAGAAAGCGCTGCAGCTGATGAAGGCTATCCCTGGCACTATCCGCGCCCGTCTCCTCTACTGATTTATCAAAATAATCAACCCAGGCGCACAACAGTGCCTGGGTTTATTCTTCCCACAACCACAACGTTGACGGCGTCAGCACGGCGGGCAAAGGAATATCCCAGGCCGCCACAGGCAGCGAATCGACCAACTGGCAGTCGTGCGCGATGCCAACCGGTAAAAAAGCGTGCTGTTTCCAGTTTTGTAACGTGCGGTCGTAAAAACCGCCCCCCATGCCCAGACGCTGACCACTGCGATCAAAGGCCACCAGCGGCACCATCATCACATCCAGTTCGTCCAGCGTAACCATATGCCGGATATCGAGTGGCGGTTCAGGAATACGTAGCTTGTTCGGGCTCAACGGCGTTTCTGGCGTATAGCGCAGAAAAAGCAGATGACCGGCAGAGAAGGGATGAAGCACAGGAAGATAAACGCGTTTGTTCTGCTGCCATAATTTTGCGATAAGCGGACGCGTATTAATTTCCCCATCGACGGATAAGAACAGCGCGACGTTTTGGGCGTCGGAGACAGGCGCAAAGTTAATCGCGTGTTCCGCAAGCTGTTCGGCGGCAGTATGTTGCTGTTCCGGGGTTAAGGCGCGACGTAAATGACGAACATGCTGACGAATGTCCTGTCGCTGAAGTAAAGAGGGTTCTGACATGGTGTCCCCCAGAAGAAGTCGCCTGAGCGACGCACTATATCATGTCTGGTGGGGGATAATGCAGTACAACCAGAAAGGAGATCTCCGAGATGCCGCCGTAGGCTGTAACCCTTGAACCCTTGGTTCAAGGTGAACATGCCGTCGCAACCATCAGGCTTCTCGGACGGACCGAGCATGCTCACAGGTTGCGGAGCGTCACATTCTGTTGGTATGAAATATCGGCTCAGGGGACTGGCCCACTTGCAAACATCTCAGAGAAAATTGACTTCACCGTCAGTGTAGCACAGTGACCATGAAGTATTATTCGAACTTCGCATCCTGACGATCAGTTATGCGACCTTGCTCAACTAATGCCTGCTCTATCGTCTGCTGTAACATACGGATTCGTTGTTCCATATTAGCAGCATAGTCGCGCGTCTTGTTTTTTTCTTGTGCCAGTTCATGGCAAATGTTTAACGCGGCAATGAACACCAGTTGCTCTGTATTGGTGACTCTAGTGCGAACTTTTAAATCTTGCAACCGTTGATTGAGATCTTCCGCCGCCGCGTTCAGCGCATCTTGCTGTTCAGGCGGACAATTTACTCTCAAAGAACGACCAAAAATTTGTAAATCTACCGGTTGTGCAGACATGCCACCTTCCTGACTGATTACCTGGCTCGCCATTCCCTTAGCCTTCAATGGCCTGGGAGGCGGGCAACTATATAGACCTGAGAAATAAGATACAACCCCTTTTCTGGAAACCTTGAGGCAGCTAGTGGTAGCATACCACGAACTCTTACAGCCAACGACGATGAAAAATGATGTCTTCACAGAACGCAACCCCTGATTACAATGCGCTGGCGGCGGCGCTCTCACAGCACGGCGTCGGAATGACACCTGCCGAAATGCACGGATTACTCAGCGGTATTCTGTGTGGCGGTAATCAGGATACCAGCTGGAAAACGCTGGTCCACGATCTCGCGAATGAAGGCATGGCTTTTTCGCACACGCTGGCCCAGCCGCTGCAGGATTTGCATGCAAATATTACGACGGCGCTTGAAGAAGATGGCTTTCTCTTTCAACTGATGCTGCCCGACGATGATGACATCACCGTGTTTGATCGGGCGGACGCACTGGCTGGCTGGGTAAACCATTTTTTACTCGGCCTGGGCGTAACTCAGCCTAAACTGGATAAGGTCACCGGCGAAACCGGCGAGGCCATTGATGATCTGCGTACTATCGCGCAGCTTGGCTATGACGAAGACGAAGATCAGGAAGAGCTGGAGCAGTCGCTGGAGGAGGTGATCGAGTACGTCCGCGTCGCGGCGCTACTTTGTCATGATACGTTCACGCGCCCGCAGCCAACCGCACCTGAAGTACAGAAGCCAACGTTACACTAAGCCAGATATCTCAGTTCAACAGGGAGTGCAGACATGATTTCACTGGAGACCTTCCAGCAGCGTCGTCAGGCGCTGTTAGCGAAAATGGTTCCGGGCAGCGCAGCGTTAATTTTTGCGGCGCCTGAAGTAACGCGCAGTAACGACAGCGAATATCCGTTTCGTCAAAACAGTGATTTCTGGTACTTCACAGGTTTTAATGAGCCTGAAGCCTTACTGGTGCTGATCAAAAGTGATGAGAACCACAACCACAGTGTGCTGTTTAATCGTGTCCGCGACCTGACCGCAGAAATCTGGTTTGGTCGCCGTCTGGGCCAGGAGGCGGCACCGGCAAAACTGGGTGTGGATCGCGCACTGCCCTGGAACGATATCGGTGAGCAGCTTCATCTTTTGTTGAACGGTCTGGATGAGGTTTATCACGCGCAAGGGTTATATCCTGAGGCTGACAAGCTGGTGTTCAGTGCACTGGATAAACTACGTCGCGGTTTCCGCCAGAACCTGAGCGCCCCTGCCAGCCTGACAGACTGGCGTCCCTGGGTGCATGAGATGCGCCTGTTCAAAAGTCCGGAAGAAATCGCCATTCTGCGCCGTGCAGGTGAGATCAGTGCGCTGGCCCATACGCGCGCTATGCAGGCCTGTCGCCCCGGCCTGTACGAATATCATCTGGAAGGCGAAATTCATCATGAGTTTAACCGCCACGGTGCGCGTTTTCCCTCCTACAACACCATCGTCGGTTCCGGTGAAAATGGATGTATTCTGCACTATACCGAGAATGAATGTGAGCTGCGGGATGGCGACCTGGTGCTGATTGATGCGGGATGTGAATGGCAGGGGTACGCAGGCGATATTACCCGCACCTTCCCGGTAAACGGTAAATTCTCACCCGCTCAACGTGCTGTCTACAACATCGTGCTGAAATCGTTAGAGACGGCATTATCCCGTTTCCGGCCTGGCGTCAGTATTCGCGAGGTGAATGATGAGGTGGTGCACATCATGGTGACCGGTCTGGTTGAACTGGGCGTGTTGCAGGGCGAGGTTGACGCGTTAATTGCTGAAGACGCGCATCGCAAATTCTTTATGCATGGCCTGAGCCACTGGCTGGGGCTGGATGTCCATGATGTGGGGCACTACGGCACGCCAAGCCGGGATCGCATTCTGGAACCGGGCATGGTCATTACTATTGAACCAGGCTTATACATTGCCCCCGATGCCGACGTGCCGGTGGAATACCGCGGTATCGGCATTCGCATTGAGGATGACATTGTGATCACTGAAACAGGTAATGAGAATCTCACTGACAGCGTCGTGAAAGATCCGGATGCTATTGAGGCGCTGATGGCGGCGGCACGCGCAGGATGACCGTCCTCATCGCAGGTGGCGGAATGACCGGCGCCACGCTGGCGCTGGCTATTTCGCACCTGACACAGGGCGCGCTGCCCGTCACGCTGATCGAAAGCAGCGAACCTGCCAGCCGCGCGCATCCAGGTTATGACGGCCGTGCCATTGCGCTGTCTGCCGGCACCTGTCAGCAACTGGCCAATATTAATCTCTGGCAGCGCATTGCCCCCTGCGCAACGCCGATCACGACGATCCATGTTTCTGATCGGGGTCATGCGGGTTTTGTCTCACTGACGGCCAGCGACTATGCGATTCCCGCGCTGGGCCAGGTCGTCGAATTGTTCGACGTAGGCCAGCGTTTATTCGCGCAGCTTAAACAGGCTCCCGGCGTCACCCTGCGCTGTCCGGCACGGGTCACCAATGTGAACCGTACTCAGGCGCACGTGAAGGTCACGCTGGATAATGATGAACAGCTGGACGCTGATGTGCTGGTGGCGGCTGATGGCTCGCGTTCGGCTGTCGCGGCAGCCTGCGGTATTCAGTGGCAAACCGAAACTTATCAGCAACTGGCACTCATTGCGAATGTCACCAGCGAGATACCGCACCAGGGGCGGGCCTTTGAACGGTTTACTGAGTTCGGCCCGCTCGCCCTGCTGCCGATGTCTGACAACCGTCTGTCGCTGGTGTGGTGTCATTCATTGGATAAGCGCCCGCAGCTTGAGCGCTGGGACGACGAGACGTTTCTCAGCGAACTTCAGCACGCGTTCGGCTGGCGACTGGGGAAATTTACCCACACCGGTAAACGCGATATCTATCCGCTGGCATTGCAACAGGCCGAACCGGTCGTTTCACATCGTGTTGCCACCGTGGGCAACGCAGCCCAGACGCTGCACCCTATTGCCGGGCAGGGATTTAACCTGGGCCTGAGGGATGTCATGTCCTTAGCCGAAACCCTGGCCACCGCGCACCGGCAGCAACAGGACCCCGGCAGCTATGCTGTCATGCAGCATTACCGTCAGCGTCGCCAACAGGATCGGGCCACGACCATCGGTCTCACCGACGGTCTGGTGCGCCTGTTTGCCAACCGCCATGCACCGCTGGTCGTCGGGCGCAACCTTGGCCTGCTGGCAATGGATCATCTGCCGTTGCTGAGAAATCTTCTGGCCGAGCGCACGCTTGGCTGGGTTAAGCGTTAACTGAGAGGCACTGATGCAAACTTATGATGTGGTGATCGCCGGTGGCGGTATGGTAGGACTGGCCGTGGCCTGCGGTCTGCAGGGCAGTGGCTTGCGTATCGCCGTACTCGAACAAGCGCCCGAGCCGCAATTTGATGCCACCGCTTCTCCGTCTGTCCGCGTATCGGCTATCAATGCGGCCAGTGAACGTCTTTTACAAAAACTGGATGTCTGGTCGACGATCCTGTCGCTCAGAGCCAGCCCTTATCAGGCCATGGAAGTCTGGGATCGTGACAGCTTTGGTGCTATCTCATTTGACGGTGAGCAGCAGGGCTTAACCCATCTCGGGCACATTATCGAAAACCCGGTGATTCACTGCGCCTTATGGCAGCGAGCCAGGCAGTGCAGTGACGTGACGTTGCTGCCGTCGTCACATCTTCAGCAGGTGGCATTTGGCGATAACGAAGCCTTCATTACGCTACAGGATGGCGGCATGATGAGCGCACGGCTGATGGTTGCCGCAGACGGTGCCAATTCCTGGCTGCGCAACAAAGCCGATATTCCGCTGACTTTCTGGGATTATGAACACCATGCCCTGGTGGCGAACATCCGTACCTCCATGCCACATGATGGCGTCGCGCGTCAGGTATTCCATGGCGATGGCATTCTGGCGTTTCTGCCGATGCAGGATCCGCATCTGTGCTCCATCGTCTGGTCGCTGTCGCCCCAGGAAGCCACCCGGCTGGAAACGATGCCTGAGGCGCTCTTTAATCAACAGTTGTCGGTGGCGTTTGATATGCGCCTTGGCCTGTGCGAACTGGAAGGCGAACGGAAGGCATTCCCCCTCACGGCACGCTATGCGCGCAGCTTTGCTGCACATCGCCTGGCGCTGGTGGGCGATGCTGCGCATACCATTCATCCGCTGGCCGGGCAGGGTGTCAATCTCGGTTTTATGGATGCCGCAGAGTTGATTGGTGAAGTTCGCCGCCTGCATCAGCAGGGCAAAGATATCGGGCAGCACCTCTATCTGCGCCGCTATGAACGCAGCCGTAAACACAGTGCCGCCATGATGCTCGCGGGCATGCAGGGATTTCGTGAGCTGTTTGCGGGCAATAATCCGGCTAAAAAGCTGCTTCGCGATGTCGGGCTAAAATTGGCCGATAATTTACCGGGCGTGAAACCTGTCATGTTGCGGCAGGCGATGGGCCTGAACGACATTCCCGCCTGGCTTCGCTGACGCGAATCCCTTTCTTAAAGCCAGCGTAATTGCTGGCTTTTTTATTTTAAAAAAGGACTGCACCGTAAAAATGCAGTCCTGCACCGTTGCAGCGCCTCATTTGATTTATTCTAATTTTGCGTGATGTTTCGCATTACTTATTTTTATTCGATGCCATTTTTGCTTCGCTATTTTTTTAACATCTTGCGTGTCGGTACGAATAAAATGGCTGTAAAAAAATGAATAGGTCGTATTTTTTGTGTGTTTAATCACAAAATCACAGTCTTTTGTCCTGCTTTTTCTTTTGCGCGATTAGGCTGTGCGTCTGCGTTCGACCTCGCTTTGCTTATGGTTAATCGACCCGTTCAGTGGTAACGTCATTGCAAAGAGAACGTTTGCGTCGGCTCCCGGCGGCGTGGTTTCAAACTTACTTGTTTCAGCACAGGATAGTTATGACTCAGCACACACCTCTGTTTGACCAGCATCAGGAAAACGGTGCGCGTATGGTGGATTTCCATGGCTGGATGATGCCGCTGCACTATGGCTCCCAACTGGATGAACATCATGCTGTTCGCAACGACGCAGGCATGTTTGATGTTTCGCACATGACCATCGTCGATCTGCACGGTGCACGTACGCGTGAGTTTTTGCGTTTTCTGCTGGCAAACGATGTCGCGAGGCTGACGCAACCCGGCAAAGCGCTTTACACCGGCATGCTGAATGCGTCGGGCGGCGTGATTGACGATCTGATCGTGTATTTCATGGATGAGACGTTTTTCCGCCTGGTCGTGAACTCTGCGACGCGTGAAAAGGATCTGGCATGGATCAATGAACATGCGCAGGGTTATGGCGTGGAAGTCCGGGAGCGTGACGATCTGGCGATGATCGCCGTGCAGGGCCCACAGGCCCAGCAAAAAGCACAAACGCTCTTCAGTGATGCACAGCGTCAGGCTGTACAAGGTATGAAGCCGTTCTTTGGTATGCAGGCCGGGGAGCTGTTTATCGCCACCACCGGTTATACCGGCGAAGCGGGTTATGAGATCGCGCTGCCTGCGGCGCAGGCCGTTACATTCTGGCAGCGCCTGCTCGCCGCGGGCGTCAAACCCGCCGGGCTGGGCGCACGTGATACATTGCGTCTGGAAGCGGGCATGAATCTTTACGGTCAGGAAATGGATGAAAGCGTCTCACCGCTGGCCGCCAACATGGGCTGGACCCTGTGCTGGGAACCGGCGGACCGCAATTTTATCGGGCGCGAAGCACTGGAAAGTCAGCGCGAAAAAGGCACTGAAAAACTGGTTGGCCTGATCCTGACAGAAAAAGGCGTACTGCGTAACGGCCTGCCCGTGCGTTTTACGGATAGTCAGGGGCAGATGCAGCAGGGCATTATTACCAGCGGATCTTTCTCACCAACGTTGGGTTACAGCATTGCGCTGGCCCGCGTGCCTGCGGGCATTGGCGAAGACGCTATCGTCGAAATCCGCAACCGTGAAATGCCCGTAAAAGTGACTAAACCCGTTTTCGTTAGCGCCGGCAAGCCGGTTGCGCAGTAAAACATAATTACAGGAGAAAGGGCGATGAGCAATGTGCCAGCTGAGTTGAAATACCGCGACAGTCATGAATGGCTGCGCAAAAATGCGGATGGATCTTACACCGTCGGCATCACCGAACACGCGCAGGAATTACTGGGCGATATGGTCTTTGTGGACCTGCCAGAAGTAGGGGCGACGTTCGCTGCCGGCGAAGAGTGCGCCGTCGCCGAATCCGTAAAAGCGGCTTCCGATATCTATTCTCCTGTCAGTGGCGAAATTATCGCCGTGAACGACGCGCTGAATGATTCCCCAGAGCTGGTTAACAGCGAGCCTTATCAGGACGGCTGGTTATTCCAGATCAAAGCCAGCGATGAGTCAGAACTAGACTCACTGCTGGACGCGGATGCCTACAAAGCATCTATTGACGAGTAATCGTTGCGCGGCCTCCAGATGAGGCCGCCGATATCTGACCAGCACTCTCTGTTCCCCAGCCCGATTCAGGATTTACAGCTCATGACTCAGACTCTCAGCCAGCTTGAACACAACGGTGCGTTTATTGAGCGCCATATTGGTCCGTCGCCAGAACAACAGGCCGTTATGCTGGAGGCGATTGGTGCCAGCTCTCTGGCGTCGTTGATTGGTTCTATTGTTCCCGCCGACATTCAGTTGCCCGGTCCGCCCGCCGTTGGCGATGCGGCAACTGAACAGCAGGCGCTGGCAGAGTTAAAAGCGATTGCCGCGCAAAACCTGCGCTACAAATCCTGGATCGGCATGGGATACAGTGCGGTGATAACGCCGCCCGTTATCCTGCGGAACATGCTGGAAAATCCGGGCTGGTACACGGCTTACACGCCGTATCAGCCCGAAGTTTCTCAAGGACGCCTGGAGGCGCTGCTAAACTTCCAGCAGGTCACCATTGATCTGACCGGCATGGATATCGCGTCCGCTTCACTGCTGGATGAAGCCACCGCGGCGGCCGAAGCGATGGCGATGGCAAAACGCATCAGCAAACTGAAAAATGCCAACCGGTTCTTTATCGCTGATGATATCCATCCGCAAACGCTGGATGTGGTACGGACCCGCGCCGAAACCTTTGGTTTTGAACTGATTATCGACAGCGCGGAGAAAGCCCTGGAGCACGATAATCTGTTTGGTGTCCTGCTTCAGCAGGTAGGCACCACGGGCGAGGTACACGATTACACCAGCCTGATTGCCGAGCTGAAAACCCGTAAAGTAGTCGTCAGCGTGGCCTCGGATTTTATGGCCCTGGTGTTACTTGAATCGCCGGGCAAGCAGGGCGCGGATATTGTGTTCGGTTCCGCTCAGCGCTTTGGTGTACCAATGGGCTATGGCGGTCCTCATGCGGCCTTCTTTGCCAGCCGTGATGAACACAAGCGTTCTATGCCTGGCCGTATTATCGGTGTCTCACGCGACGCCGCTGGCAACACCGCGTTGCGTATGGCGATGCAAACTCGCGAGCAACATATCCGTCGGGAAAAAGCCAACTCCAATATCTGTACCTCTCAGGTGCTGCTGGCCAATATCGCGGGACTGTATGCCGTGTTCCACGGACCTGTTGGGCTGAAACGTATCGCTTCACGTATTCACCGCTTCACCGATATCCTGGCTGCCGGACTGCAACGTGGCGGGCTGAAGCTGCGTCATCACCACTGGTTCGACACGCTGACAGTGGACGTGACCGATAAAGCCGCCGTGTTAAACCGTGCGCTGAGTTTCGGCGTTAACCTGCGTAGTGATATTCATAACGCTGTCGGTATCACGCTGGATGAAACCACATGTCGTGAAGACGTTGCGACATTGTTCGCCATCCTGCTGGGCGATGATCATGGTCTGGATATCGATCAACTTGATAGCCAGGTTGCGGCAGACAGCCAGTCAATCCCTGCAAGCCAGCAGCGCGTCAGCGACATCCTCTCTCACCCTGTGTTCAATCGCCATCACAGTGAGACCGAGATGATGCGCTATATGCACAGCCTGGAGAAAAAAGATCTGGCTCTCAACCAGGCGATGATTCCGCTGGGTTCATGCACGATGAAGCTTAACGCTGCCGCAGAGATGATTCCCATCACCTGGCCTGAATTTGCCGAAATGCATCCGTTCTGCCCGGCAGAACAGGCGGGCGGCTACCTGCAAATGATTGGCCAGCTTTCCCAGTGGCTGGTTCAGCTTACCGGTTACGATGCGCTCTGCATGCAGCCGAACTCCGGTGCACAGGGGGAATACGCGGGGCTGTTAGCAATTCGTCGTTACCATGAAAGTCGTGGTGAAGGTGAACGTCACCTTTGCCTGATTCCCAGCTCAGCACACGGGACCAACCCGGCCTCAGCCCAGATGGCGGGCATGGATGTGGTGGTCGTGGCCTGTGACAAACAGGGTAATATCGATCTGGGCGACCTGCGCGAAAAAGCCGCACAGGCGGGCGATAAACTGTCATGCATCATGGTGACCTACCCATCCACGCACGGCGTGTATGAAGAGACTATTCGTGAAGTGTGCCAGATCGTGCATCAGTACGGCGGCCAGGTATACCTGGACGGTGCGAACATGAATGCCCAGGTGGGTATTACGACGCCGGGTTATATTGGCGCTGACGTTTCGCACCTTAACCTGCACAAAACTTTCTGTATTCCGCACGGCGGCGGCGGCCCGGGCATGGGACCTATTGGCGTGAAAGCGCATCTGGCACCGTTTGTACCCGGTCACAGCGTGGTGCAGATTGATGGTGTGCTGACACAGCAGGGCGCTGTATCTGCTGCACCGTTTGGCAGTGCTTCCATTTTACCAATCAGCTGGATGTACATCCGCATGATGGGCGCGGAAGGGCTCAAGCAGGCCAGTTCGGTGGCGATTCTCAATGCCAACTACATCGCCAGCCGTCTGAAATCAGCTTATCCGATTCTGTATACCGGGCGGGATGGTCGTGTGGCGCACGAATGTATTCTGGATATTCGTCCGCTGAAAGAGCAGACCGGGATCAGTGAACTGGATATTGCAAAACGCCTCATCGACTACGGTTTCCATGCGCCAACCATGTCATTCCCGGTCGCGGGCACGCTGATGGTGGAACCTACCGAATCGGAAGGCAAACTGGAGCTGGACCGCTTTATTGATGCCATGCTGGCGATTCGTATGGAAATTGGGCGGGTGGAAAAGGGCGAGTGGCCAATGGATAATAATCCGCTGGTTAACGCGCCTCACACACAAATGGAAGTGACTGGCGAATGGACGCATCCTTACAGCCGCGAGCTGGCCGTTTTCCCGGCAGGCAGCCACAATAAATACTGGCCAACAGTGAAGCGCCTGGATGATGTTTTTGGTGACCGCAACCTGTTCTGCTCATGTGTACCGATGAGCGATTATGCCTGAGTCGGGTTAACACAACTGTTTTGAGGGCCGGTTTTCGGCCCTTTTTTTATGGAGGCTCAGATGAAACTCGCGCTTGTTACTGGCGGTAGTCGCGGCATTGGCCGTGCGACCGCCGTTTTACTGGCGACACGGGGCTACCGTGTGGCCGTGAATTATCGCGCGCGCGAAAGTGAAGCGCAGCGGGTGGTGGATGAGATTGTGCGTAACGGCGGAGAAGCCTTTAGCGTACAGGCCGATATCAGTGACGAGGCGCAGGTCATGGCGCTGTTTCAACGGCTGGATCAGGAGAACCTGCCGCTCTCGCTGCTGGTAAATAACGCCGGTATCCTGTTTCAGCAATGCCGTCTTGAGCAACTGGACGCGGCGCGCATTCAACAGGTTTTTGCCACAAATGTCACGGGCACCTTCCTCTGCTGTCGTGAAGCCGTCCGGCGCATGGGAACGCACCTGGGAGGACTGGGCGGCAGTATTGTGAACGTTTCCTCCGCGGCAGCCCGTACGGGTTCTCCCGGTGAATATGTCGACTATGCCGCATCGAAGGGCGCGATGGATACGCTGACGAAAGGTCTGTCACTGGAGGTCGCGCAACAGGGAATTCGCGTCAATGGCGTGCGGCCCGGTCTGATCTACACCGGGATGCATGCCGATGGCGGGGAGCCCGGCCGGGTCGACCGACTGGCGAGCGGCGTTCCGATGGGACGTGGTGGACATGCCGAAGAAATTGCAGAAGTGGTGGTCTGGCTGGCCAGCGATGCGGCCTCTTACATCACCGGCAGCATCATTGATGCCGCCGGCGGGCGGTAAATTCATGCCGCAGCGTGACGCTGCGGCAACCGACTTACAGCTTTTCACCGTTACTGGCGATAACCTGCTGATACCAGGCAAAGCTTTTCTTTTTCGCGCGTGAGAAATCACCGCTGCCATCGTCGTTTTTATTAACGTGAATGAAACCGTAGCGCTTGTCGTACTGGCCGGTCGTAAAGGATACACAATCGATGCAGCCCCACGGCGTATATCCCATCAGATCCACACCATCATGAATGACGGCTTTTTTCATCTCTGCGATATGCGCCGCCAGATACGTAATGCGGTAATCATCTTCGATCACGCCCTGCGCATTCGGTTTGTCGATCGCGCCAAAGCCGTTTTCCACGATAAACAGCGGCTTCTGGTAGCGTTCGTACAGATCGTTCAGCACATAACGCAGGCCAACGGGATCGATCTGCCAGCCCCAGTCTGAGGCGCTGACATGCGGGTTTTTGACCACTCCGTCAAAACCGGTAATGGGGTCGTCAACACCGCTGGCGCTGTGCTGCACGGCATTACTCATGTAATAGCTGAAACCGATGTAATCGGCACAGCCCTGACGCAGGGTATCTGCATCCTCTGGTTGCATCTCAATGTGGTAGCCTTTGCGTTCCCACTCTTTCAGCGCGTAGGCAGGGTAGTAACCGCGCATTTGTACATCGCTAAAGACATAGCGTTGATGCATCGCTTCTTTAGCCAGCATGACATCGTCAGGATGGCAGGAGAACGGATAAACCGGCACCATGGCGATCATGCAGCCAATTTTGAAGTCCGGGTTGATCTCGTGTCCGCGCTTCACCACCCGGGCACTGGCAACGAACTGATGGTGCATGACCTGATACATCGCCTGTTCAGGTTTTTCATGGTCGGTGAAAATAACGCCGGAACAGCAGTAGCCAAACAGCGGATATTGCCAGTTACGTTGGTTGTTAATTTCGTTAAAGGTCATCCAGTATTTAACTTTATTTTTGTATCGTTCCAGCACGACTTCACTGAAACGCACAAAGAAATCGACGACTTTACGGTTATGCCAGCCGCCATACTCTTTTACCAGGTGGTAGGGCATTTCAAAATGGGAAAGGGTGATTACTGGTTCGATGCCATATTTCAGTAATTCATCAAACAGGTCATCATAAAACTGCAGGCCGGCTTCGTTAGGTTGCTGCTCATCGCCATTAGGGAATATACGCGTCCACGCAATCGAGGTACGGAAGCATTTAAATCCCATCTCCGCAAATAACGCAATATCCTGCTTGTAGTGTGAGTAAAACTCGACGGCCTGATGATTAGGGTAAAATTTTCCGGGCTGAACGCCATCGGTAATGACACGATCCACGCCGTGTGCACCCCCTGTCAGCACGTCAGCGATGCTAATACCTTTTCCACCCTGATCCCACCCGCCTTCAACCTGGTGAGCCGCGACGGCACCGCCCCACAAAAATGTGTCTGGTAAGCTCATTACCCACTCTCCAATACAGATAAAATTGGGCTGAGTGTAGCAAAGCACTTTATAAAGTCACGGTATAACACCGTGCGAAAAAAGGGATTTGTCACAGCTAAAAAACGCTGTGTTTTACTGGCTTAACCGTCGGCCAAGTGATTCGATAATATAAATCGCCGGTACCTGAGTGGTAATATCGCAGTTATCCGCCAGGCGGATAACCGGGACGTGATAGGAAACCGTAAAGTCGCTCATTTTTGCCAGCGAACAGTTTTCACTGTTGGTGACCGCAATAATTTTGCATTTATTCAGGCTAAACTGGCTGGCGATACGCAGTACTTCTTCTGTTTCGCCCGAGACAGAAAGGATGATCGCCAGGGCATTTTCATACAGGCTCGGACTGACGGGATAATAAGGATCATCAATAGCATGACTGAATTTCCCCACATTCGAAAAAAAACGTGCACCGTATTTTCCCAGGCTCCCTGATGTGCCCACACCAATAAAAAATACCCGCTCAGCCTGCCTGATCATCGCGGCTGCCTGGGTGATGACCTGCTCAAATTCAGCATTATTGATGCTTTTAAAAAAACTCAGCATATCGGCCGGGCCAGAGACCGGTAAAGCTGGGGCCGTGTGTTCCTGGGCCAGCCGCAGACGGATACGAAACTCAGACCAGCCTTCACAGTGCATTTTGCGACAGAAACGCAGCACGGTGGTAGTTGACACGGCGGCCTGCTCCGCCAGTTCACGAATGGTCATGTAACTGACACTTTCACGATGTCTGATGATGTACTGATAAACCTGCAATTCCAGATCGTTGAGCGTGGCAAGATCGTGATGCGCGAACATGAAAAAATCACCAGATAGTTGACCAGTCAGCATTTTAACAGAATTTGAACCGGCGTTGACCGCATTAATTAATTTAAGCTTACACTTGTACACTGAAAGTTTTTCTGATTAATTTATCTGGTGATTAATCTGCAATGGCTCTCACTTTTCAGGCAGGAAGGTTATGACGCATAAACATTTTTCCACGCAGGGCTATCCACTGGCAGAGGAAATTGCCAACAGTATCAGTCACGGGCTGGGTTGCCTCTTTGGAATCGTTGGGTTAGTGCTGCTACTGGTTAAGGCAACAGCGATCCATGCGGATGTCACCACCATCGTCAGCTCAAGCCTGTATGGCGGCAGCATGATCGTGCTGTTTCTGGCGTCCACGCTTTATCACGCTGTCAGTCATTCACGCGCCAAACGCGTGCTGAAAAAAGTGGATCACTGCGCCATCTATCTGTTGATTGCGGGCACTTATACGCCGTTTTTGATGACAGGGCTGCAGTCACCGCTGGCTCACGCATTAATGGCGGTCATCTGGGGACTGGCGCTGCTGGGCATCCTGTTTAAACTGACGATCGCCGAACGCTATAAGGTGCTGTCACTGGTCACGTATCTTTGTATGGGATGGCTGTCGCTGGTGGTGGTCTATCAACTGGCGATGAAACTGTCGCCGGGCGGAATCTGGCTGTTGGCGCTGGGTGGCATCATCTATTCCCTGGGGGTGATCTTTTATGTGGCGCGCCGCGTGCCGTTTAATCACGCCATCTGGCACGGTTTTGTGTTAGGCGGCTGCATCTGTCATTTCTGCGCCATTTATTTCTACGTCATGTAGAAACAGGGCGGGAGAGGTTCCCGCCCCGACACTCAGTTTTCGTCCAGCGAATAAGGCAAAGGCTGAATAGTGAGTTTGCCTCCTTCATCCCCTTCGACGCGCAATACGCTGTCTGGCTCCAGATCGTTATTCATCACGACCTGCACCCAGGTCACGCCATCATCAAGCTGCACGGCGGCGAGAACGGTACCTGTGCGACGCCAGCGTTCACCCATCTGCAATTCCAGCGAGTCGTTTGCGGCAGGCAGATGGCTGGCCTGGCCTGACAGCCAGTACAGGGCGCGCTTATTGGCGCCACGGTATTTCGCGCGGGCCACCATCTCCTGCCCGGTGTAGCAGCCTTTTTTGAAGCTGATCGCGTCCAGTGCCTGCAAATTAGTCGCCTGGGGAATAAACTGCGCGCTGGTCGCAGGTTCAATCACCGGAATACCGGCTTCAATGTCCAGGGCCAGCCACTGTGTGCTGTCTGTTAACTGAGCATCCTCGGCCAGCTTCTGTTTCAGTGCTTCTGCCTCAGCAAGCGAGGTGACCAGTAAAAAGCGCTCTGCGGGCTGGGCAAACCACAGCAGGGTGGTTTCGCCCTGGTGCACCACGGGAGTGGTACTGTCAGGAAGGGCTTCAAACCGGTCGGCCAGCGCCGCCCGAGCCTGGAAACCGGCAACGCCCAGTAACACCACATCGTCATCGGCGGCCAGCGTCACTTTAGAGAATACGGCGTATTTTTTTAGCTCCGGCAACTGAGTATCACGCAGTGCCCGGCGCACTAAATAGGCATAACCTTCGCCGCGGTGAAACAGACGCAGATTGCTCCACATTTTGCCTTTCGCATCGCAGTGGGCGGCGGGCAGATGATGGGCGGCATCCAGCGCGGCGACATCCAGCGTCAACTGACCCTGCAAATAGGACGTACTGTCAGGGCCCACTACAGACACCAGAGCCCAGGTATCCAGAGACATTAACGTGAGCGGCAGACGCGATGAGGCCGCAGGTTGACGTGGGGGAAGCGTAAATGTTGGCATTGATAAATCCTGAGTATGAAGGTTCATCCGGAACAATATCTTCAATGGTAAAAGAGCAGACTGGCATTGCAACCTGTTTACTGAACAGGGCGCACAAAACGCGTGATGAACGCCAGCAAAAGCGTCATCCTGCGGCGTTGTGCACATGACGAAGTCTGGAGCCTGCAGCCGCTGTTAATCCAGGTTACACTAGTCGCCACGATGTGAAACAGGAAAACTGATGCATGGATATTCATGATAAATCGCGCGTTCAATGGGCCTGCCGTCGTGGCATGCTGGAACTGGATGTCGCTATTATGCCGTTCTTCAAGTACGAATATGACACGTTAAACGATACCGACAAGCAGGTTTTCATTGCCCTGCTGAAAAGTGACGATCCGGACCTTTTCAACTGGATGATGAACCACGGCGAGCCAGCCGATCCCGAGCTGAAACGCATGGTGAAGCTTATTCAGCAGCGTAATCGTGAACGCGGCCCGGTGGCAATGTAACCTTCATCCCTCGTTGCAGGCGCGCACAATCCTTGCCCTGACGCTGGTGGTAACGCTAGCCGGCGTCGGGCTGATGCCCTTGTCTGCGGCAGAGTGGGTGATAAAGCCGGTGCTGTTCGCCCTCATCGTGTGGGAAGGATGGCGGCAGGACAGGCGCTTGTGTCTGCGCTGTGGAGCGCTACGACGTGACAGTGCCCGTGACTGGCACTGGCAGGATGAACACTGGCAAACGCAGCAACCGCTTTACTGGTTACCTGGCGCGGTGTTGCTGGTCATGAAGAACCCTCAGGGCAGGATAACGCGGTTTTGGCTCATGCAGGATAATATGCAGCCTGCTGAATGGCGCGCCTTACGCGCCTGCTGTTTTCGCGACAGACAACGCGCGCGTTAACACCGACAGCCTAAAGTCGTTCGGCCGTTTCCGTCAGAATCTGCTCGCACCACTGCTCAACGCGCTCATCCGTCACGTCAAACTGATTGACGTCATCCAGCGCCAGCCCGACAAACTGTTTGCCATCCGCGCTAAGCGGTTTGGGGCTGGTAAATTCATAGCCATCCAGCGGCCAGTAGCCGACAAACTGCACGCCCATGGGTTGCAGCAGGTCGTGCAGCATACCCAGCGCGTCGAGAAACCATTCACCATAGCCAATCTGGTCGCCCATGCCGTAAAGCGCCACTATCTTGTTATGCAGATTGAGGGTGGGCAACTGCGGCCAGATGGCCTCCCAGTCTTCCTGTAGCTCGCCGAAGTCCCAGGTCGGAATGCCCAAAATCAGCAGGTCGTACTCTTCCATCAGACGCGGATCGTCATCTTTCACGTTGTGCAACGTCACTAACTCGTCGCCAATAAAATCCCGAATCTTCTCCGCTACGATTTCGGTGTAGCAGGTACTGGAACCGTAAAAAAGACCAATTTTCATGCAGATAGTGCTCTGTTAATCCAGACTTTGGCGTAATTGTATCAGAAGCAGGGGTGAATCAGGCATAATGAGCACGATTTCAGACTGAACGGCGGGGAAAACGTGCAAGACAGCGAACTGACAGAACAGTTTCTTGACGCGCTGTGGATTGAGCGCAATCTGGCGCAAAATACCTTGTCCTCCTATCGACAGGATCTGCAAACGCTCACCGGCTGGCTGGCACATCACGGCCTGACGCTGGTGTCATTAAGCCCGCAGGATCTGCAACAGTTTCTCGCAGAGCGACTGGAAGGCGGCTATAAGGCCACCAGCTCAGCGCGTCTGCTCAGCGCTATGCGCCGCCTGTTTCAGTACCTGTACCGTGAAAAGATTCGTGTGGACGATCCCAGCGCCCAACTGGCCGCGCCAAAGCTGCCCCAGCGGCTGCCCAAAGATCTGAGCGAGGCACAGGTCGAGCGTTTACTGCAGGCTCCGGATGTCAACGTGCCGCTGGAACTGCGCGATAAAGCCATGCTGGAATTATTGTATGCCACCGGGCTGCGTGTTTCGGAGCTGGTGGGATTAACCCTGAACGACGTCAGCCTGCGTCAGGGCGTGGTCCGGGTGATCGGTAAGGGCAATAAAGAGCGCCTGGTGCCATTAGGTGAAGAGGCGGTCTACTGGCTGGAATATTATATGGAACATGGTCGTCCGTGGTTGCTCAACGGGCAAACGCTGGATGTGTTCTTCCCCAGTAGCCGCGCGCAGCAAATGACGCGGCAGACGTTCTGGCACCGAATCAAGCACTACGCCACGCTGGCAGGCATTGACAGCGAAAAGCTGTCGCCCCATGTGCTGCGCCACGCCTTTGCCACACATTTGCTGAACCACGGAGCAGACTTGCGTGTCGTACAGATGTTACTGGGACACAGCGATCTCTCCACGACCCAGATTTATACTCACGTCGCCACGGAACGTCTGCGACTGTTACATCAACAGCATCATCCGCGTGCATGACCGACGGATATAAGGAAAACAATGAACAAACATGTTGCCACGCTGGCGCTGCTGGTCAGCGCCTTTTCCGGTTTAACCCACGCTGATGACAGCGCTATTCAGCTTTCCCTGAAAAAGCTGGGTTTACACCAGACCGAGATTCAGCCGTCTCCGCTGCCAGGCTTCAAAACCGTGCTCAGCGAAAGCGGCGTCCTGTATGTGACCGATGATGGTAAGCACATGATCCAGGGTCCCCTTTATGATGTCAGCGGCACGCAACCGGTGAACGTGACCAACACGCTGCTGGATAAAAAGGTCGACGCGCTGGTTCCGGAGATGATCATCTATAAAGCGCCAAAAGAGCAGCATGTGGTCACGGTGTTCACGGACATTACCTGTGGCTATTGTCACAAGCTGCACGAGCAGATGGCCGATTACAATGCGCTGGGCATCACGGTTCGTTATCTTGCTTTCCCACGCGAAGGGATGAACGGTAATGTCGCCAGCGCCATGAAAGCGGTCTGGTGCAGCGCCGATCGTAACAAAGCCTTCGATGACGCGATGAAAGGTGATGCGCCGAAGATGGAGGCGCCTGCGTCATGCAAAACTGACATTGGTCAGCAGTATAAACTCGGCATTCTGTTCGGCATTCAGGGCACGCCCGCCATTCTGACCGATAGCGGAATGATGATCCCGGGCTACCAAAGCCCTCAGGAACTCAAACAGGTACTGGATAATCAAAAGCGTGGTGGTTAAGGCGTGGTAAAGCACGAAGTCGAATTACGTCGTCGTGAGGCGGTACCGGATTTGCCCGGGCTCCCTGCTGATTTGCCGCCGCTTCTGCGTCGGCTTTATTTGCAACGCGGCGTCAGTGATGCCGCTCAGCTGGAAAGAGGCGCGAAAAACCTGCTGCCGTTTAGTGCGCTGAGCGGTATTGATAAGGCCGTCGCCTTGCTGCATGAAGCGCTGCTGGATGGACGCTGTATTATGGTCGTCGGCGATTTTGATGCTGACGGTGCCACCAGTACCGCGCTTACTGTGCTGGCTCTGCGCAGCATGGGATGCAGCAATGTTCAGTATCTGGTACCTAACCGGTTTGAGGATGGATACGGCCTCAGTCCTGAGGTTGTCGAACAGGCGAAAGCGCGCGGCGCGGAGATGATCCTCACTGTCGATAACGGTATTTCCTCTCATGCTGGCGTCGCCGTCGCGCATGCGCACGGGATTGCGGTGCTGGTGACCGACCACCATTTACCCGGCGAAACGCTGCCTGACGCGGACGCTATCGTTAACCCAAACCTGCCTGATTGCACTTTCCCGTCGCGTGCGCTGGCAGGCGTTGGTGTGGCCTTTTACCTGATGATGGCGCTGCGTGCCCATCTGCGAACCCAGGGCTGGTTTGGCGTCACGCGGGCAGAACCTAACCTGGCTGACCTGCTCGATCTGGTGGCGCTGGGCACGGTTGCGGATGTCGTGCCGCTGGATGCAAATAACCGTATTTTGGTCTGGCAGGGCCTGAGCCGCATTCGTGCCGGTAAATGCCGACCGGGCATCAAGGCGCTACTGGAAATCGCCAATCGCGATGCGCGCCAGCTGGCCGCCAGCGACCTGGGGTTTGCGCTGGGACCGCGGCTGAATGCGGCCGGAAGGCTCGACGATATGTCGGTCGGCGTCGCGCTGTTACTGACGGACGATCTCAGCCAGTCGCGTATGCTAGCCAGCGAGCTGGATGCGCTCAATCAGATGCGCAAAGAGATTGAACAGGGCATGCAAAGCGAGGCGCTGGCGCTCTGTCAGACGCTGGAGCGTGAGCAAACCGATTTGCCGCTGGGGCTGGCCTTTTATCATCCCGAATGGCATCAGGGCGTGGTAGGTATTCTGGCTTCCCGGCTCAAAGAGCGTTTTCACCGTCCGGTCATCGCCTTTGCGCCTGCGGGCGACGGCATGCTCAAAGGCTCGGGACGTTCGATTGCGGGCCTGCACCTGCGGGATGCCCTGGAACGGCTTGATACGCTCCACCCCGGGCTGATGCAGAAGTTTGGTGGTCACGCCATGGCGGCCGGGCTGTCGCTGGAGGAGGCGCGCTACGAGGAGTTTCGTCAGCGGTTCGCTGAACTGGTCGGCGACTGGCTGGCTGGCGAAGCGCTGCAAGGGGTGATGTGGTCTGATGGCGCGTTACAACCCGCTGAGTTTTCTCTGGAGACCGCCGAAATGCTGCGCGATGCCGGTCCCTGGGGACAGGCCTTTCCGGAGCCTGCGTTTGACGGCAAATTCCGGCTGTTGCAGCAGCGGCTGGTGGGGGAACGTCATCTGAAAGTCATGGTGGAGCCACTGGGCGGCGGGCCATTGATCGACGGTATCGCGTTTAACGTAGATACCACGCTGTGGCCTGACAGCAGCGTTCGCGAGGTTGAACTGGCGTACCGGCTGGATATCAATGAATATCGCGGTAACCGCTCAGTGCAGTTGATTATTGAACATCTCTGGCCGCTCAGTTAACGGATGAAGGTGGACGGACGGGAGTCCGTCCGCCAGGCCTTTCTGACGTTGCCTCCCTCCCTTTCAGCACAGCCTGTCCCAAACGTTTACACCCTGCGCATTTTCTCAACGCTACAAACTGTCGCCGGTTTCGGGTAAACTCGCAGGTTACATTTCTTATTCCATCAAACGTTAAAAAGACGCTAAACACATGTTTGAAATTAATCCGGTCAAATACCGTATTCAGGACCTCACCGAGCGCAGCGACGTTCTTCGGGGGTATCTTTGACTACGATGCCAAGAAAGAACGCCTTGAAGAAGTAAACGCAGAACTCGAACAGTCTGACGTCTGGAACGAACCTGAACGCGCCCAGGCGTTGGGTAAAGAGCGCTCCTCTCTCGAAGCAATCGTGAATACGCTGGATCAGATGACGCAGGGGCTGGAAGACGTACAGGGCCTGCTTGATCTGGCTGTGGAAGCCGATGACGAAGAAACCTTTAACGAAGCGGTCGAAGAACTGGACGCGCTGGACGTTAAACTGGGTGAACTCGAATTCCGCCGTATGTTCTCGGGTGAGTACGACAGCGCAGACTGTTATATCGACTTGCAGGCTGGCTCCGGCGGCACCGAGGCGCAGGACTGGGCCAGCATGCTGATGCGTATGTATCTGCGTTGGGCTGAAGCGAAAGGCTTCAAAACCGAGATTATTGAAGAGTCCGAAGGCGAAGTGGCGGGCATTAAATCGGTAACCATTCGCGTGTCGGGCGATTATGCGTTTGGCTGGTTACGCACCGAGACAGGCGTTCATCGCCTTGTTCGTAAGAGTCCGTTTGACTCCGGTGGTCGCCGCCATACCTCATTCAGCTCCGCGTTTATCTACCCGGAAGTCGATGACGATATCGATATCGACATTAACCCGGCAGACCTGCGCATTGACGTTTACCGTGCCTCGGGTGCCGGTGGTCAGCACGTTAACCGGACGGAATCTGCGGTGCGTATCACCCATATTCCGACCGGTACGGTCACGCAGTGTCAAAATGACCGCTCTCAGCACAAAAACAAAGATCAGGCGATGAAGCAGATGAAGGCGAAGCTGTACGAGCTTGAGATGCAGAAAAAAAATGCCGAGAAGCAGGCGCTGGAAGACAATAAGTCGGATATCGGCTGGGGAAGCCAGATCCGTTCTTACGTTCTGGACGACTCACGAATTAAAGATCTGCGTACCGGCGTGGAAACGCGTAATACGCAGGCGGTTCTGGATGGCGATCTGGACCGTTTCATTGAAGCAAGTTTAAAAGCAGGGCTATAAGGAACCGACATGTCTGAACAACAACCGCAGAGCGCTGACGTCGCACTTGAGTTAAATAACGAACTGAAAACGCGTCGCGAGAAACTGAGCGTGCTGCGTGAAAACGGCGTGGCGTTTCCTAACGATTTTCGTCGTGATACCACCTCCGATCGGCTGCACGCCAGCTATGACGAGAAGAGTAACGAAGAGCTGGAAGACTTAGGCATTGAGGTCAGCGTGGCGGGCCGTATGATGACGCGCCGTATTATGGGCAAAGCGTCTTTCATCACCCTGCAGGACGTTGGCGGCCGCATTCAGCTGTACGTAGCACGTGACGATCTGCCTGAAGGCATCTATAACGAGCAGTTCAAAAAGTGGGATCTGGGCGATATCCTCGGCGCACGCGGTAAGTTGTTCAAAACTAAAACCGGCGAGCTGTCTGTTCACTGTTCAGAACTGCGTTTACTGACCAAAGCGCTGCGTCCGTTGCCTGATAAGTTTCACGGCCTGGCCGATCAGGAAACACGTTATCGTCAGCGTTATCTTGATCTCATCGCCAATGATGAATCACGCAACACCTTCAAAATTCGCTCTCAGATTATGGCCGGTATCCGCCAGTTCATGGTCGCTCGCGACTTTATGGAAGTGGAAACGCCAATGATGCAGGTGATCCCGGGCGGCGCATCAGCGCGTCCGTTTATCACGCATCATAATGCGCTGGATATCGATATGTACCTGCGTATTGCGCCAGAGCTGTATCTGAAACGTCTGGTTGTGGGCGGTTTTGACCGCGTGTTTGAGATCAACCGTAACTTCCGTAACGAAGGGATTTCGCCACGTCATAATCCAGAGTTCACCATGATGGAACTCTATATGGCGTATGCGGATTATAAGGATCTGATCGAACTGACCGAAAGCCTGTTCCGCACGCTGGCGCAGGATGTGCTGGGCAGCACCGTCGTGCCTTATGGTGAGCAGGAATTCGATTTCGGCAAGCCGTTTGAAAAGCTCACCATGCGTGAAGCCATCAAAAAATACCGTCCGGAAACCGATCTGGCCGATCTTGACGATTTCGATAAAGCCGTGGCAGTCGCCCAGGCCATCGGCATCAAAGTCGAGAAAAGCTGGGGCTTAGGCCGCGTGGTGACCGAGATTTTTGAGGAAACCGCAGAAGCGCACCTGATTCAGCCTACCTTCATTACCGAATACCCGGCGGAAGTTTCTCCGCTCGCTCGTCGTAACGATGAAAACCCGGAAATCACCGACCGTTTCGAGTTCTTTATCGGCGGACGTGAAATCGGCAACGGCTTCTCTGAGCTTAACGATGCGCAGGATCAGGCTGATCGCTTCCTGCAGCAGGTTAATGCCAAAGACGCGGGCGATGATGAAGCCATGTTCTATGACGAAGACTACGTTACCGCACTGGAACACGGCTTACCGCCAACGGCAGGTTTAGGCATTGGTATCGACCGGATGGTGATGCTGTTTACCAACAGCCATACCATCCGTGACGTGATCCTGTTCCCGGCGCTGCGTCCTGGCGCTAAATAAGTCTTGTTGTTCTGTAAAAAGGCCGGGTTATCCCGGCCTTTTTTCTTTCTGCTGTTCGCGATGCCGTGCTTGAGTCATCCCGCTCCCTCTGCCAGACTGAAATCTCAACAGGGAGCCAACCACGATGACACAACGTCCCGACTGTATTCGCCACTGGCAGACGCTGGAAGGCGACGATAACGAACACTATTCTGACAGCGATGAGCGCATGTCGATTGGCGCGCCACTGGGGCGTTTACTGGGGTTAACCCGCCTCGGCATTCACCATGAAAGGCTGTTGCCCGGACGCCGCATGTCCTATCCGCACGCGGAGAGCGCGGAAGAAGAGTTTATCTTTGTGCTTGAAGGTCATCCTGACGCCTGGATAAACGGTGAGTTGTACCCGCTGTCGCCGGGCGATGCCGTTGCTTTTCCGGCCGGAACCGGCATCTGCCATACCTTTATCAACAACCGCGACCATGAGGCGCGCCTTTTAGTGGTGGGCGAGGTGAGCAAACCCGAAAACCGTATTACTTATCCGCTCAATCCGGACTACGAAGCAACCCGTGAGGACAGGTGGCTGAATCCGCCTGAACAGACGATGGGCAAGCATCCCGGTTTGCCCGACAAAAATTAAGATTTTACGGCGTCATCCAGCCAGTGCTGAAAGCGAGAGTAAGGAACATAAAGGGCGACGTCTTTATACAACGTCTTGCCGCTGTGGTTATCGTTAATGCGCTGGCTGTAGCCGACAATCACGCCAGCCAGTGTGTCGTCAGAAGCATTGTAAACCGCGCCACCAGACATCCCTTTCACTACGCCGGCATTCGCTGCCACCACCACACAGTTAGCTTTGTTCCAGTCATTGGCCAGCGTGGTATTCACCAGATTCTGACCGGTTGAGCTGACCGGCATGGCCGAGATAAAGCTGTACCCGTAAAGGTTCACCTTGTCGCCAATGTGGCTGTTACGGAAGGCGGGAGGAAGGTTGGCTTCGCTGTTCTTGTGGTAGACCACCGCCAGGTCGCACTCCGGATGCCAGGCTTTCACCCGGTAAAGCGAATATTTCGCCACGTGGGCCGCCGTGAGGCTGTAGTCCGGGGTCAGGGGAATGGTCGTACCCAGCGTGCCCAGCCCCATGATGGTTGGAATGCCGGTAACGGTCATATCAACCCGCTTTTCAGCTTCTTTACTGTACTCATAGTGACCGACTGAGCAACCCGTTAAGCCCAGTACCAGTAAGAGGGTAAGCCGTTGCATTATTCTCTCTCCGCGTCAGTTGGACTGCATTTCATCTGGCGATTCATAAGAGCTTTATCGGCAACGCTAATACTTTATTGATAACTAAAATCGGTATTAGCTAAAAAACGGCTACTTCGCTGGCAACCTTTCTGCTTGTTTTAAGTGGCGGGCTATCCTTTTCTCCTTAACCTCATGTTTAATAAGCATAGTTCATCTTACTGTCAATTATTGCCTTTCCTGCAATACAGTGTTGCCTCTGTGTGAGTATCCGATGACAGTCAACTATGGTGTAATACAGAATGTGACAGAGATCATAAATTATAGCCTGTTCATCGCGATGCACGCGGAAGCAACCGCGTCGCAATAATCATATTTGGGAGAGTGTTATGCCTGTGGCATTACTGGCATTGGCGCTGAGTGCGTTCGCCATCGGAACCACTGAGTTCGTTATTATGGGGTTACTGCCGGAAGTGGCAAACGATTTACAGGTGACCATTCCGTCAGCGGGCTGGCTCATCAGCGGCTATGCCCTGGGCGTGGCGATTGGCGCGCCGGTCATGGCACTGTTGACCGCGAAACTGCCACGCAAGAAAACGCTGATTCTGTTAATGGCCATCTTCATCATCGGTAACCTGTTGTGCGCGCTGGCGTACAGCTACAACCTTCTGATGCTGGCGCGGGTGATTACCGCCCTCTGTCACGGTGCGTTTTTTGGCATTGGCGCTGTGGTGGCTGCCAGTCTGGTGGCTGCCGATCGCCAGGCGTCCGCCGTGGCGCTGATGTTTACCGGCCTGACGTTAGCCAACGTATTAGGCGTGCCATTGGGGACCTGGTTTGGTCAGCTGTTTGGCTGGCGTGCCACCTTCTGGGGCGTTGCGGTAATTGGTGTGCTGGCCTTTATTGCGTTGATCACCAGCCTGCCGGGAAATAAAAACGAGAAGCCCGTCAATCTGGCCAGCGAAATTAGCGCGCTGGCAAACGGTAAACTGTGGCTGTCGTTACTGATGACGGTCTGTTTTGCTGCCGCCATGTTTACGCTGTTCAGCTATATTGCGCCGTTGCTGTTGCAGGTCACCGGCATCAGCGATCATGGCGTGAGCTGGACTCTGTTCCTGATTGGGGCGGGGCTGACGGCAGGCAATATTTTGGGCGGTAAACTGGCTGACCGCAATGTGGCGCTCAGCCTGACAGGCAGTTTCCTGCTGATCGCGCTGTTCTCACTGCTGTTTAGCTGGACCAGCCATGCGCTGTGGCTGGCGGAAATCACCTTGTTCCTTTGGGCGATGGCTAACTTCGCTACGGTACCCGGCTTGCAGATAAATGTCGTGCGCCACGGTAAGGAGGCACCAAATCTGGTGTCGACCCTGAACATTTCGGCCTTTAATGTCGGGAATGCACTGGGCGCCTGGGTAGGCGGAGCGGTTATCGCCCGGGGCTATGGGCTGACCAGCGTGCCGGTTGCCGCGGCCGCGCTGGCGGCGGTGGGGCTGATCGTCTGCGTGATCACCTTCCGTAAATCAGGCGGCGCGGCGGCCAGCGTTCACGCCTAAACCAGCCTGGCCGCAATCAGCGCCGGAAAACGGGCAATCTGATGTTGAAGGTGCGCCGCAAACGCGTCAACCAGTGCTGAAGCCGGCCGGTGGCGCGGCCGGACCAGACTGACGGTAAAGGGCACCGCCACGCTAAACGGACGCATGACGATCCCGCTGTCAGCATAATCGAGTGCTGTCAGCGGATTAACGACAGAAATACCCACGCCAGCCTGAACCATCGCGCACACCGAGGCTGCGCTATGGGTTTCCATCACCATCCTGCGCGTCACGCCTTGCTCATGAAACAGTGCATCCAGTAACTGCCGATAGCTGTCCGTACGTGACAGGCTGACATAGTTCTCACCCGCAAAATCCTGCGGCGTAAGTAAGTTGCGCTGCGCCAGAGGATGCTGTTTCGGTAAGACACAGACTTCATCGCAGGTCAGTAAAGCCTGGCGATCGGTACCGGCAGGTGCGTGCAGCGTTTCTGTCAGACCCAAATCATAGCGCTGCGCCGACAGCCACTCTTCCAGCAGCGGTGAATCCTGCGGAATGATGTTCAGGCTGACGTCGGGATAGCGTTGTAAAAACGTCTGACAAATGGGCGGCAGCAACGACTGTGAGAAGGCCGGCAGACAGGCAATCGACAGCTCGCCCTGACGAAACTGCCGCAAACCTTCTGCCGCATCCATAATGCGGTCCAGCCCATACCACGAGCGCTGCACCTCTTCAAACAGGCGTAATCCCTGCACCGTCGGTTGCAGGCGGCCACGCACGCGCTCAAAAAGTTGCAGACTCAACTGCCGTTCAAGCCGCGCCAGTTCACGGCTGACCGTGGGCTGTGAGGTTTGCAGCAGCGTGGCGGCCTGGGTGAGGTTGCCGCTGGTCATCACGGCATGAAAGATCTCGATGTGGCGCCAGTTAATCGTGGCCATGGGATATCCCATATCATTTATGCATAGATGCTATTAAAACAGATATTTTTCGACATGGCACGAATCTGGCTTAATAGGAGGATTGCCACAGGAGAAATGCCATGCCGCGTCCGTTAAACACCACAGAAACCGCCCTCAACGTTGATCAACTGCTGCCGCTTGCCCGCCAGTATTCGGGCCCGTTCTGGGCTTACGATGCGCAGGTGATTCAGCAGCGTATTGCACAGCTTCACGCTTTTGATGTGGTGCGCTTTGCTCAAAAAGCCTGTTCAAATACGCACATCCTGCGCCTCATGAAATCGGCCGGAGTTAAGGTGGATTCCGTTTCGCTGGGCGAAATTGAGCGCGCCCTCGTGGCTGGTTTTACGCCTGGCGGTGACGACATCGTGTTTACGGCTGACGTGCTGGATGAGCCTACACTCGCCAGAGTTGCGGAACTAAATGTGCCGGTGAATGCCGGTTCGGTCGATATGCTGCATCAGCTGGGTGCGGTTTCGCCAGGGCACGCGGTCTGGCTGCGTATCAATCCGGGATTTGGTCATGGCCACAGCCAGAAAACCAATACCGGCGGTGAAAACAGTAAACACGGCATCTGGCCGAGTGATTTGCCTGCTGCTCAGGCGGCGATTGAGCAATATGGATTGCGCCTGATCGGCATTCACATGCATATCGGCTCGGGCGTGGACTATGCGCACCTGCAGCAGGTCTGCGATGCCATGGTCGATCTGGTGGTGGCGTTCGGTCAGGATCTGGAGGCGATTTCTGCGGGCGGCGGTTTATCCATTCCCTATCACTATGGGGAGGAAGCGATTGATACCGATCACTATTTTGGCCTGTGGGACGCCGCGCGCCAGCGTATTGCCTCACATCTGGGCCACGCCGTGAAGCTGGAAATTGAACCGGGCCGTTTCCTGGTGGCGGAGTCAGGCGTGCTGGTGTCGCAGGTGCGGGCCGTTAAAGAGATGGGCAGCCGTCACTTTGTGCTGGTGGATGCCGGATTCAGCGATCTTATGCGCCCATCGATGTACGGCAGCTATCACCATATCTCCCTGATGGCTGGCGACAACCGACAGATTGATGAACAGGATACGCGTGAAAGCGTTGTCGCGGGGCCACTTTGCGAGTCCGGCGATGTGTTTACCCAGCTTGAAGGGGGCAAAGTGGAAACCCGGGCGATTCCCGACGCGAAAGTCGGCGACTATCTGGTGTTCCACGATACCGGGGCGTACGGTGCGTCCATGTCCTCTAACTACAACAGTCGACCGCTGATTCCGGAAATCCTGTTTGAAAACGGCACGCCACGCGAGATTCGTCGCGCGCAGCGTATCGAGGATCTGCTGGCTCTGGAATTGGGTTAACGCAGGCTGTCAGTCAGAACTGCCAGCCGCACTTGCGGCTGGCACATGGCATCAAGGTGCAGGGTAGGTATAACGGCGGTGAATCGCCTCAAGCTCTTCCAGAATCTCACTACTGAGCGTCAGGTTGGCGCTGTCGATATTGATCTTTAGCTGATCCAGCGTGGTGGCGCCCAGCAGCGTGCTGGAAACAAACGGCTGCTGGCGAACAAACGCCAGGGCCATTTGCGAGGGATCGATCTGATGCTTGTTTGCCAGCGCCACATATTCTGCGACTGCCAGCTGAGACTGCTCGCCACTGTAGCGGGTAAACCGGCTAAACAAGGTATTACGTGCACCAGCAGGCTGTGCACCGTTCAGGTATTTCCCACTTAGCGTACCAAAAGCCAGGCACGAATAGGCCAGCAGTTCCACGCCTTCATGCTGGCTGATTTCCGCCAGGCCCACCTCAAAACTGCGGTTCAGCAGGCTGTAGGGATTCTGAATAGAAACAATGCGCGGTAACTCATGCTTTTCTGCCAGTTGCAGGTAACGCATCACGCCCCAGGGGGTTTCATTAGAGACGCCGATGTAGCGAATTTTACCGGCCCGCACCTGTTCTGCCAGCGCTTCCAGCGTTTCCAGCAGGGTCACCGGGACGCTGGAAGCGCTGTACTGATAGCCAAGTTTGCCAAAGAAGTTGGTCTGGCGCTGCGGCCAGTGCAGCTGGTACAGGTCGATATAATCGGTATTCAGGCGCTTCAGGCTGGCATCCAGCGCTTCGCGAATGTTCTTACGATCCAGCGCCATATTAGGGCGAATGGAGGCATCGTTGCCGCGGGTCGGCCCTGCGACTTTACTGGCGAGAATGATTTTATCGCGGCTGCCGGTCTTTTTTAACCAACTGCCAATGTACTTTTCGGTCAGGCCCTGGGTTTCCGGGCGAGGCGGCACCGGATACATTTCGGCAGTATCGATCAGGTTGATGCCTGAACTGATCGCAAGATCCAGTTGCGCGTGGGCGTCGGCTTCGCTGTTTTGCTCACCAAACGTCATGGTGCCCAATCCAAGCTGACTCACTTCCAGCGTGCTATGGGGGATACGGTGATAATGCATTGCCGGCTTCCTTTTCTCTGAGGATGGATATTGTGTCTTAAGGGACTATAGCGCGAGGCGTAGCGGCTAAGAAAGGGAAACAACAAGGAGAAACAGCCTGCCGGAGAGGGAAAGGTCGACAGGCCTGCTCGTTTCGCATTTAACGCTCAATGATGGTTGATACTTCATCACTGTTAATCTGTACCGTATGGCCTGACTGATCGGTGTACTGTACCAGTCCGGTCTCCTTATCAATGCTCGGTTTGCCTTCCGTCATAATCATGCGACCGTCTTTTGTCGCCATCACATAATCAGAACTACAACCACCTAATGTCACTGCGGCAACGGCCACCAATATAATCTTACTCAGCCCTTTCATTGTGCTTATCCTCGCAACGCGTCCACTGTAAAAAAGTGTAGTAATAAATCCTTTTACCGATTGGGTTAATCGTATCAATCTGAAAATAGGTGGGCGGCAGGCCGCCGCCCTTGACAACGCTAGCTGACTT
Organism: Pantoea sp. JZ2; assembly: GCF_035191405.1. Classification (NCBI taxonomy): domain Bacteria; kingdom Pseudomonadati; phylum Pseudomonadota; class Gammaproteobacteria; order Enterobacterales; family Erwiniaceae; genus Pantoea; species Pantoea sp. JZ2. The sequence goes on from NZ_CP045247.1 coordinate 1,066,672, forward strand.
TTTTCTTACTGCGCATCAGGTTAAGGCACTCAACGGCCATCGAGAAGAACATGGCAAAATAAATGTAACCTTTTGGTACATGCACGCCGAAACTCTCCAGAATGAGGGTGAAACCCACCAAAATCAGGAAAGAAAGCGCCAGCATTTTGACCGACGGATGACGGTCAACAAATTCGCCAATACTGCGTGCCGCAAACATCATCATTAAGACGGCAATCACCACGGCGGCCATCATAATAAACAGATGGTCGGAAAGGCCGACGGCTGTAATAACCGAGTCGAGGCTGAAAATAATGTCGAGCAACATAATCTGCACAATCGCCCCCAGGAACGAATGCACATTGGATTTGTGTTCGGTTTCCTCACCTTCGATAGTTTCATGGATTTCCATGCTGGATTTCCAGAGCAGAAATAAGCCACCAAACAGCAGAATAAGATCGCGCGCGGAGAACGGATGATCCATCAGGGTAAACAGGGGATTGGTCAGTTTTGCTACCCAGGCAATCGAGGCCAGCAGTCCCAGCCGCATCAGCATCGCGCCCATCAGACCAATGCGCCGTGCGCGGGCCTGCTGATGTTTAGGCAGTTTTGCCACCACTAATGACAAAAAGATAATGTTATCAATGCCCAGAACCACTTCCAGAATGGTCAGGGTGCCCAACGCCAGCCAGGCGTTAGGATCGGAAATCCACTCGAACATACCTGCACTCGTATCCTAAACGAAAAGTAAACGAAGATTATACGCACCTAATCTGTCGAACTCACATTTAAATAGTGCATGGCCAGGGGAAAGGGGATTCAGAGAAGAAAATGGCGGGCAAGCAGCGGGGCGGTAAAGCTTTTCTTGAGATAAAACCCGCGCGGTAACGTCATAATGGGCTGTCCCTGTTCGCCGATCCCTTCGGTCAGGGCCCGGCTGTTAGCCGCTTTGGGGCGAATTTGCAGCCAGGCACCATGACGGGCAGTAATACGTTCCACCTGACCCAGCACAATCATATCCATAAGTTCTTCCCAGTCCTGACGCAGCATGTCTTCTTCTTGTGCCGTCGGGCTCCACAGCAAGGGCGCGCCTACCCGGCGCTCGCCAGGGGGAATATCACGCTCACCCTCAACCGGCATCCACAGTACGCGAGCCAGCTTATGGCGAACATGACTGTTTTCCCACGTCACGCCGCTGTTACCGGTCAGCGGTGCAACGCAGACAAATGTGGTTTCCAGCGGTTTGCCTTCACGATCGACAGGGATAGTTTTCAACTCAATGCCCAGATGCGCAAAATCCTGCTCGGCTTTACTGCCTGCGCTGGCCCCCAAATGCCATTCCAGCAGCATGCCCACCCAGCCTTTATCGCGCTTCAGATTGGCTGGCGTTGGAATGCCGGCCTGTTCTGCCAGACAGTGTAAAGGTAAACCTGCCAGTGCCTGCGCCCGCGCGAACAGTACCGATTCGTTTTCAGGTGGCTCTGGAAGAGTGATCATATGCGTAACCCGGTATGGTTAAAAAATAAGCGCCCTGCGGCCTGTCAGGTTTTCCACAGGAATGAGCAGGGTAGGGCGCGCATAATAACATGAAACATAGTGCTTTTTTAAGAATGCACCGCCTCATGCTGTTAACGACGGGTCAGGTTATCCCAACTTGCTATCAACAATGAACAGGATCTTATGACCAGTTATCCACAGAAAGATGGGATAACCTGGCATCAGACGGGTTACTGGTTCGATTTACAGCCTTGACTTTGCTGTTTTTTAGCAAAAATTAGCCGGTTTGCTGCAAGCTTGAACCGATCTCTGTGGATAAAAAGCCGGGTGGTGGATCTTTAGCCAATTGTCAGCGGCAGGACATTATACAATGTCACTCAGACGAATTTATTCAAACCTCAGCAGAGAAATAGTCTTATATTTCAATGGCTATTTCAGAATCACAGTAAAGCGTATTCAGATTCCTCCCAACGGGTTATTCAGTTAACTCCCGTGTTCTACACAAAGCTATCCACAGAAAACGTGAATAAGATCGATGTTTTCTCGTTACTTTGTTTATAACTTTGCATTCTTCTGTGAGTTATCCCGAGATTACGGTCCCCATTGCCCGCGAATCCAGTGGTTTACCGCCTGTAAGGAGTGTGAAACAATCAGACCATTCAAATTTAGCTTTTGAGGTAGTCCAGTGATCGATGATGATGGCTACCGCCCGAATGTTGGTATCGTAATTTGTAACAGGCAGGGACAAGTGTTATGGGCCAGGCGCTTTGGACAGCACTCCTGGCAATTTCCTCAGGGAGGCATCAATCCCGGTGAAACCGCAGAACAGGCGATGTATCGCGAATTGTTCGAAGAAGTAGGGTTACACAGAAAGGATGTCCGAATACTTGCATCTACCCGTAACTGGTTGCGCTACAAATTGCCAAAACGTTTGGTGCGTTGGGACACAAAACCGGTTTGTATTGGTCAGAAACAAAAGTGGTTTCTTCTGCAGTTGATGTGCAGTGATGCAGATATTAATGTGCAACACAGTAGCACGCCGGAATTCGACGGCTGGCGCTGGGTGAGCTTTTGGTATCCGGTACGTCAGGTTGTCTCTTTTAAACGCGATGTGTACCGTCGGGTGATGAAGGAGTTTGCAGGCGTTGTCATGTCCATGCAGGAGAGTGCGGTGCAGCGAAATCATCCTGCCCATCGACGTAAAAGAGGATAGGCCACGCCCTTTATGCTCACTCAGTTGCGAGAAATTGTTGAAAAGGTGGCGAGTGCGCCCCGTCTGAACGAAGCACTCGACATCCTGGTTAATGAGATCTGTCTGGCGATGGAAACGGAAGTCTGTTCCGTTTATCTGGCCGATCACGATCATCGCTGTTATTACCTGATGGCGACGCGCGGTCTGAAAAAACCGCGTGGCCTGACGGTGAAACTGGCGTTTGATGAAGGGATTGTGGGCCTGGTCGGTCGCCTGGCCGAGCCTATCAACCTTGCTGATGCGCAGAGCCATCCGAGCTTTAAATACATCCCTTCCGTTAAGGAAGAACGCTATCGCTCTTTCCTTGGTGTGCCCATCATCAGCCGCCGCCAGCTTCTGGGCGTGCTGGTGGTGCAGCAGCGCGAGCATCGCCAGTTCGACGAAAGCGAAGAGTCTTTTCTGGTTACGCTCGCCACCCAGCTAGCGGCCCTGCTGTCACAATCGCAGCTGAGCCAGCTGTTTGGTCAGTATCGCCAGGCCCGTGTTCGCGCCATCGCGGCCGCACCGGGTGTGGCGGTTGCACCGGGCTGGGTGGATGAAACCCAACCCCTGCTCGATCAGGTCTCCGCGGCCTCCACGCTGGATCCACTGCGCGAACGTGAGCGCTTGTCACTGGCGATGAGCGAAGCTGCCAGTGAGTTTCGTCGCTTCAGTAAACGCTTTTCTGCCAGCGCGCAGAAAGAAAGCGCGGCAATCTTCGATCTCTACTCGCACCTGTTAACGGATGCCCGCCTGAAAAAAGATCTCTTCGATGAGATCGAACGCGGATCCGTGGCCGAGTGGGCAGTCAAAACCGTGATTGAAAAGTTTGCCGCGCAGTTTGCCAGCCTGACGGATAGCTATCTGAAAGAGCGCGCGGGCGATCTGCGGGTGCTTGGACAGCGGTTGCTGTTCCACCTTGATGATTCCCTGGTGGGCGTCAATGCCTGGCCCGAACGCTTTGTATTGGTAGCCGATGAGCTGACAGCGACAACGCTCGCCGAGATCCCGCATGATCGCCTGGCCGGTATTGTGGTGCGTGACGGCGCCGCGAATTCGCACGCCGCGATCCTGACCCGCGCCATGGGGATCCCCACGGTGATGGGCGCAGACATTCAGCCCGGCCAGCTCAATAAGCGTCTGCTGATTGTCGACGGCTATCGTGGTGAACTGCTGATCGACCCTGAACCGGTGATCGTGCAGGAGTACCAGCGGTTAATCAATGAAGAAAATGCCCTCAGCAAGATGGCTGAAGGCGGTGTAGACAGACCGGCAGAACTGAGAAGCGGTCAGCGCATACAGGTGATGCTTAATGCGGGACTGAGCCCGGAGCATGAGCAAACGCAGGGCAGTTGGGTTGACGGCATCGGTCTTTACCGTACGGAAATCCCGTTTATGCTACAAAGCGGATTCCCGTCAGAAGAAGAGCAGGTGGCACAGTATCAGGGCATGTTACAGCTCTTTCACGACAAGCCCGTTACGCTGCGTACGCTGGATATCGGGGCCGATAAACAACTGCCTTACATGCCGATTAGCGAGGAGAACCCGTGTCTGGGCTGGCGCGGGATTCGATTGACGCTCGATCAACCGGAAATTTTCCTGGTGCAGGTGCGCGCGATGCTGCGTGCGAATGCCGCCTCCGGCAACCTGAGCATCTTACTGCCGATGATCAGCCACATTGATGAGATCGACGAGGCCAAACGGCTGATTCAGCGTGCCGGGGCAGAAGTGGAAGAGATGCTCGGCTATGCGATTCCTAAGCCGCGCATCGGCATCATGATTGAAGTGCCCTCGATGCTGTTTATGATCCCGCATCTGGCCTCGCGTGTTGATTTTATCTCGGTAGGCACCAACGATCTGACCCAGTATTTGCTGGCGGTCGATCGTAACAATACGCGCGTGGCGAATCTGTACGATTCCCTCCATCCGGCCATGTTGCGCGCACTGCAGGCCATTTCTGTTGAAGCCCATTTGGCGAATCTGGAATTGTGTTTGTGTGGTGAAATGGCGGGCGATCCGACCTGCGTGGCGCTGTTGGTGGGAATGGGATATCACCACCTCAGTATGAACGGGAAAAACGTCTCGCGTGTTAAATACCTGCTGCGTCATCTGGATTACGAAGAAACGCAGAAGCTCAGCACCCAGGCGCTTAAAGCCTCGTCAGCGACGGAGGTACGCCAGATGATGTCGGCGTTTATGGAACAGCGTGGTCTGGGCGGTCTGATCCGCGGCGGGCGTTAACCCAGGTTACATTTCTGCGACTACGCAAAAAACTGGCTGTGCTATGATGCACAGCCTTAATTTATGTGCATCACGTCCCCTTTCAGGGCAGAAAAAAAACGGTGAATGATGAATAACGGCTACATCGCATTTCCACAGTTTGATCCGGTGATTTTCTCAATCGGACCGCTTTCGCTTCACTGGTACGGGTTGATGTATCTGGTGGGATTTGTGTTCGCCATGTGGCTGGCGGTGCGCCGCGCGAACAAACCCGGCAGCGGCTGGAAAAAAGAGGAAGTCGAAAACCTGTTGTATGCCGGCTTCCTGGGGGTTTTCCTGGGCGGACGCATCGGTTACGTGCTGTTTTATAACCTGCCGCTGTTCCTGGAAAATCCGCTTTACCTTTTCAAAGTCTGGGATGGCGGCATGTCGTTCCACGGCGGTCTGATTGGCGTCATCCTGGTGATGCTGATTTTTGCGCGCCGTACCAAACGTCATTTCTTCCAGGTTGCTGATTTTATTGCCCCTCTGATTCCGTTCGGCCTCGGCGCCGGTCGTCTGGGCAACTTTATCAATGGTGAACTGTGGGGCCGTGTCGATCCCAATTTCCGTTTCGCCATGCTGTTCCCCGGCTCACGCAGCGAAGATATCGCGCTGGCGGCTAACAACCCACAATATCAGGCACTGCTGAACACCTATGGCGTCCTGCCGCGCCATCCTTCACAGCTCTATGAACTGTTCCTTGAAGGCATTGTGTTGTTCATTATCCTGAACCTGTTTATTCGCAAACCCCGCCCGATGGGCAGCGTGTCCGGCCTGTTCCTGATCGGCTACGGTTGCTTCCGCTTTATTGTTGAGTTCTTCCGTCAGCCCGACGCGCAACTGGGTTTGCTCACCGGCGGCCTGAGCATGGGACAAATACTGTCTCTGCCGATGATCATCGCCGGTGTGATTATGATGATTTGGGCGTACCGTCGACGTCCGCAGCAACAACTTCACGAGGAAAAATGAAACAGTATCTGGACTTAATGCGCTACGTGCTGAACGAAGGCACACCAAAATCTGACCGTACCGGTACAGGCACGCTTTCAATTTTTGGTCACCAGATGCGTTTTAATCTGCAGGATGGCTTTCCCCTGGTCACGACTAAAAAGTGCCATGTTCGCTCCATCATTCATGAGCTGCTGTGGTTTCTGCTAGGGGACACCAACATTGGTTACCTGAAAGAAAACAATGTCTCTATCTGGGATGAGTGGGCAGATGAGCAGGGCAATCTGGGACCGGTATACGGCAAACAGTGGCGTAGCTGGGGCACCGCCCGTGGCGAAGAGATTGATCAGATCACCAAAGTGATTGAACAGATCAAGCGCGATCCGGATTCCCGCCGCATCATTGTCTCGGCGTGGAACGTGGGCGAACTGGATGAAATGGCGCTGGCTCCGTGCCATGCCTTTTTCCAGTTCTACGTCGCGGATGGCAGGCTCTCCTGTCAGCTTTACCAGCGTTCCTGCGACATTTTCCTGGGGCTACCGTTTAACATCGCCAGCTATGCGCTGCTGGTGCATATGGTCGCGCAACAGTGCGATCTGGAGGTCGGTGACTTTGTCTGGACCGGCGGCGATACGCACCTTTACAGCAACCATCTGGAGCAGGCGCGCCTGCAACTGACGCGCGAACCGCGTCCGTTACCGAAGCTGGTGATTAAACGCAAGCCTGCCTCGCTGTTTGACTATCGCTTCGACGATTTTGAGATTGAAGGTTACGATCCGCATCCCGCCATCAAAGCGCCGGTTGCGGTCTGAACACCCGCCGCCAGCATCCGCCCCGGTCTTGCCACAGCATGCCGGGGCGTTTTTTTTACAGCGATGTTGCGGCGCGGTGCACACTTGCACTGATCATGTCTTTATCCAGAGGAATAATGCTGTAGCTTTGCTTCCAACAGGTGGCTTTCGGGCTTGCTGAAGCGCTCGCTGCTGCGGCACTCTGCCGCCATGAAAAGATCACAGTCAAAAGGGTTTACGCTGGCGGAGCTGCTGCTGGTGATGGTAATCGCTGGCATACTCAGCGCCTTTGCCACGCAAGGCGGGCAGCGCTGGCAGCAGCGTCAACAGCTTCGCGATACGGCGCTGCAACTGCAACACTTTCTGTTACGCGTCCGTGCTCAGGCCAATGCGCAAAACCGGGACCTGGTGCTGTGGCACCGCCCCACACAGCCCTGGTGTATCGGCGTGGCAGCACCGCCACAGAATGGCTGCAGTACGGCAAGCCGCCTGCACTTTATCGCGCCGTATGCGGACATCACCCTTCACGCCCTGCGTGGCGAGCCGGGTTTTTACGGACGCCGCAACGTGGCCAAAGCGGGCAGCATTGAGCTGCGCAATCGCGCCGGAAAAATACGGGTGATTATTTCTGCACGGGCGCGAGTTCGTCTTTGCCGTATTGACGATGCGGACTGCGAATGAAAAGGGCCGGGTTTAGTCTGCTGGAAATGCTCATCGCCATGGCGATCAGTGCGGTGCTAATGGTCAGTGCAGGACGCTTTATGCCGCGACTGTTGGCCGAAAACCTCAGGCTGCAACAACAGGTTCAACTGCGTCAGGAGTTACAGCAAATGCTGTCCACGCTGGAAAAAGCGATCCGGCGGGCGGGTTATTGCCACGGGGAGTGCGGAACGGGTGGCCTGATGACAGCCGAAGGCTGTGTGCTGATCCGGTTTGACGAGAACAGCAACGGTCAGTGGGAAGGGGTTACGCACAGTGAGAGCGATTACTACGGTTACCGGCTGCGACAACACCAACTGGAGATGCAGCGTGGTGTGGATAACTGCAACGGCAGTGGATGGGAACGGCTTTCCGATCCGGCTTTCCTTTCGATTGAGGCATTCGACGTGCGCCGTGAAGGCCGGCTGGTCACCGTTGTACTGCAGGGGCGAAGCGGGAACCGAACCGAAACGCTGGAAAGCCGGGTCGAAGGAATGAATCTGTGAACGCCGAGGGCAACAGTGCGCTGGGGATGGTACTCATCATCCTGCTGACAGGCGGCATCACGCTTCAGGCCAGCCGCGAGATGCTGGCGCAGGGAATGTTTATCGTCGCCGATGAGCAACACGCTATTCAGGGGTTTTGGCAGGCCCAGTCGGCACTGCAATGGGGACTGACATTAACGTGGCCAGCGCAACCACCTGCCACCTGCCAGCGCGAGTCGCAGTATGGCTGGCAGGCGTGCCTGCATCGCGTGGACGATGAGAAAGGATTGCTTAAAGGTGAAACGCAAAAAGGTGATAAGGCGTTATGGCACTGGGTCAGGCTGGAGGGCAGCAAAATCAGTCCGTTGCCACAGGGCTGGATTGATTATTGCCCGCAATCCGCGCCGGAGCAGTGCCTGTGAGGCGGCAGGATTCAGCCTGCCGGAAGCCTTGTTTGCCCTGTTACTGATGGCCGTCAGCACCAGCGCCTTATTGCAGTATCACCGGGTGTTAACGCTCGGCTTTAGTCAGCAATGGCAGCAGCGTGAAGCCTGGCGTGTGGCGGAACAGCGGTTGTTGGGGCGCGAGGTGGCGGGCTGGCAAACGCGGTCAGATAAAAAAACGGGGCCGGGCGGCTGCACGCTGGAAACGGTTACGGTGAGCGGTCCGCATCAACGTCAGGCCAGCCTGACGCGATTGCACTGCTGAGCGGATGAGAATGGGTTTTCACGGTAGGCTTCAAATGCGATACGCGGTAGAGTGAGTACCGTCTGCCATCGCCATGCCGTTTAGCGTTTCCACAGGAGTTTGCATGTTTCACGTTTATCACTCTAATCAGCTTGATCTGCTCAAAAGTCTGGCAGCGAGAGTGATTAAACTGGATCCGCTTGACGATCCCTTTGCGTCAGAAATGGTGCTGGTGCAAAGCCCGGGGATGGCGCAGTGGTTGCAGATGGAACTGGCGCGCACCTTTGGCATTGCGGCAAATATCGAATTCCCGCTCCCGGCCAGCTTTATCTGGGAAATGTTTGTGCGCGTCCTGCCAGACATTCCGCCGGAGAGCGCCTTCAGCAAAGCCAGCATGAGCTGGAAACTGATGCATCGTTTACCTACGTTGCTGCTGCAGGACGAGTTTGCCTCACTGCGCCATTATCTGAGTGACGACGGAGACAGGCGCAAACTTTTTCAGCTCAGCGCCCGCATTGCCGACCTGTTTGACCAGTATCTGGTTTACCGCGCGGACTGGCTTAACAGCTGGGAACGCGGTCAACAGATCGAGGGCCTGGGAGAGGCGCAGGTGTGGCAGGCCGCGTTGTGGCGTGATTTAGTCGATTATACCGACGCGCTGGGCCAGCCCAAATGGCATCGTGCCAACCTCTATGCGCGCTTTATTACCACGCTTGAGCAGGCACAAACCCGACCTGATAACCTGCCGCAGCGGGTGTTTATCTGTGGTATTTCAGCGCTGCCGCCGGTCTATTTACAGGCGTTGCAGGCGCTGGGGCGGCACGTTGATATCTATCTGCTGTTTACCAATCCCTGCCGTGATTACTGGGGCGATATTCAGGACTATGCGTTTCTGGCGAAGCTACAAAGCCGCCAGCGGCGGCGTCATGACCGGGAAGAATATCGCGGTTTATTCAGTGATGTGGCGCGCGCGCCAGCCCTGTTTAGTGAGCAAGGGGAACAACATCTGACTAACCCGCTGCTGGCCTCCTGGGGCAAGTTAGGCCGCGATAACCTCTTCCTGCTCAGCCAGATGGAGCTGAACAGCGAAATCGATGCGTTTGTTGACGTCGAAGAAGACAACCTGCTGCACTGCATGCAGCACGATCTTCTTAATCTGCAGGACAGGGCAATCATTGGCCTGACGGCGGATGAACTGGCTTACAGTGGGCAGAAACGGCGGCTGGACCCGCAGGATCGCTCTGTTGCCATCCAGGTTTGCCACAGTGCGCAGCGCGAAGTTGAAGTGCTACAGGATCATCTTCTGGCATTGATGGAAGCCGATCCTGAGCTGAAAGCGCGGGATATTATCGTCATGGTGGCCGATATTGACGCTTACGCGCCTTTTATTCAGGCCGTGTTTGCAAACGCCCCGGCAGAACGCTATCTGCCGTTTGCCATTTCTGACCGTCGTGCCAGTCAGGCGCATCCTGCTATCGTTGCGTTTCTGCAATTACTGTCACTGCCGGACAGCCGGTTTGTCTCTGAAGATGTGCTGGCGCTGCTGGATGTCCCGGCCTTAGCGAATCACTTCTCGATTGACGAAAGCGGCCTGCGTCTGTTGCGCCGCTGGGTCAGCGAATCAGGCGTGCGCTGGGGGCTGGATGATGCCAGTGTGGAAGCGCTGGCTCTGCCGGTCACCGGTCAGCATACCTGGCGCTTTGGCTTGCAACGTATGCTGCTGGGATATGCAATGGAAAGCCAGCATGGCGACTGGCAAGGTATTCTGCCTTATGACGAATCAAGTGGGCTGGTCGCCGAACTGGCGGGCCATCTGGCCGAACTGCTGTCCCGGCTTAATCACTGGCGACAGGTCTTATCGGAGCCGCGCCCGCTGGAGGCCTGGCTGCCGCTGTGTCGCGAACTGCTGAATGCCTTTTTTACACCGGATACCGAAACAGAAGCGGCATTGCTGCTGGTGGAAGAGCAGTGGAAAACGCTGATTGAGTACGGTATGGACGCGCGTTTCAATGAGGCGATTCCGGTCGTGCTCCTGCGCGACGATCTGCGTGGGCGGCTGGATCAGCAGCGGATCAGTCAACGCTTTCTTGCCGGGCAAATCAATTTTTGTACCCTGATGCCGATGCGCTCGATTCCCTTCAGCGTGGTGTGCTTACTGGGGATGAACGACGGCGTTTATCCGCGCACTTTAGCGCCGCTGGGGTTTGACCTGATGCAGCAGCAGTCGCGCAAAGGTGACCGTAGCCGTCGTGATGACGACCGCTATCTGTTTCTGGAAGCCCTGATTTCCGCTCAGCAACAGCTCTATATCAGCTATATTGGCCGCGCTATTCAGGACAATACCGAACGTTACCCTTCGGTGCTGGTCACCGAATTGCTGGAGTATATCGGGCAAAGTTTTTACCTGCCTGGCGACGAGGACAGGGAACTGGATGACAGCGCACAGCGGGTACGGGCACACCTGGAACATTTACACAGCCGGATGCCGTTTGCGCCGGAAAACTTCCAGCCTGCGTCAGCGGCACACAGCTTTGCTCGTGAATGGCTGCCTGCCGCACAGGGCACCGGTCAGCCCCAGCCTGATTTTGTTCAGCCGCTGAGCACACCGCCTGTAGAGACATTAGCCTTCGAACAGTTTCTGCGCTTCTGGCGTCATCCGGTTCGGGCCTGGTTTCAGCAGCGCCTGGGGGTCAATTTCTGGCTTGAAGAAAATGAACTGCCCGACAGTGAACCCTTTGCTCTGGACAGCCTGGAGCGCTATCAAATCAATGCGCAGCTACTGAATGCGCTGGTAACAGGAGAGGACACCGATCGCCTTTATGCCCATCACCGCGCCGCCGGCAATTTACCTTATGGGGCGTTTGGCGAGCTGTTCTGGCAGGCTCAGCGCGAAGAGATGCAGGAGGTGGCCGCAGAGGTGATCACTCAGCGCAGTGAGGGTGAAAGTCGGGAGATCAATCTGGCACTGGCGGGCGTCACATTAACCGGCTGGTTAACCCAGGTGCAGAGCGATGGCCTGCTGCGTTGGCGACCGGGTGTGCTGAATATCAATGACGGTTTATTACTGTGGCTGGAACATTTAGTTTATTGTGCACTGGGTGGCGACGGTAAAAGTCGGATGTTTGGCCGACAGCACAGCTACTGGTGCTTCCCTGCCGTGCCGCCGGACGAGGCGACTGATGCGCTGGCGCGCTATATGCAAGGCTATCTGCAGGGCATGCGCGAGCCTTTGATGTTGCTGACCAAAAGCGGTGGTGCCTGGCTTAATGCGTGTTTTGACAAGAAAAATCATCAGTTTATGACAGATGAGGCGACACAGCTCAAAGCCCGTAACGCTCTGCTTGCCGCCTGGGTCGGCGGTTACCAACAGGAAGGTGAGGGAAGCGATCCCTACCTGCAACGGTTATGCAGGGCACTGGATGAACCCCGGATACAGCAGATAACCGACGCGGCTGAATGCTGGTATTTACCGGTACTCCAGGCGCATCAGGACGACCGGTAAGCGACCGCTGCCGGGTAATGAAAACATCAAAAAGTTTGTTGTACTTTCAGCCGTTAATGCGCTCGCAACGCGGCTTTTGGGTAACGTAAGAGGTTTTACATGCGCACACATGCACGCTTGATCGCCGCAATTCTGCTGGGCTTACTGGCGCTGGCGGTACAAGCCGAAACCGGCGCGGGCTGGCAGCCTGTCAACACGCCCATCGGGAAAAGCGAACAGGATCCGCGTCAGTATCAGGCCATCACGCTGAATAATGGCATGACGGTGCTGTTGGTTTCAGATACTCAGGCGCCGAAATCCCTTGCTGCGCTGACATTGCCCATTGGCTCACTGGATGATCCCGCGCAGCAGCCCGGCCTGGCGCACTACCTTGAACATATGGTGCTGATGGGCTCAACGCGTTACCCACAGCCTGACAGCCTTGCCGATTTTCTCAAGAAACACGGTGGCAGCCATAATGCCAGCACCGCCTCCTGTCGCACAGCTTATTACCTCGAAGTCGAAAACGATGCGCTTGAGCCTGCCGTCGATCGTCTGGCCGACGCGATTGCCGAACCCTTACTGGATCCGGTCAATGCCGATCGGGAACGCCATGCGGTCAATGCGGAGTTGACCATGGCACGGTCCCGTGACGGTTTGCGCATGGGACAGGTCGGGGCTGAGACGATTAACCCGGCGCACCCGGCCGCGCATTTTTACGGCGGCAATCTGGATACCCTGCGCGATAAGCCCGGCAGTAATCTGCATCAGGCGCTGCTGGACTTTTACCACACGCACTATTCAGCCAATCTGATGAAGGCGGTGATCTACAGTAATAAACCGCTGGCAGAGATGGCGACCATCGCCGTGAATACGTTTGGGCGCGTGGCTAACCACAATGCCAGCGTTCCCGCGATTACCGAGCCGGTCATCACGGAAGCCCAGCAGGGCATCATTATTCACTATGTGCCGGCGCAGCCGCGTAAGCAGTTAAAAATCGAGTTCCGTATACCGAATAACAGTGACCGCTTTCGCAGTAAAACGGACACGCTTATCAGCTATGTCATTGGTAACCGCAGCCCCAATACGCTGGCCGACTGGCTGCAAAAACAGGGCCTGGCCGACGGCGTCAGCGCGGGGGCCGATCCGGTGACCGAGCGCACCAGCGGCGTGTTCTCCATCAGCGTGTCATTAACGGACAAAGGTCTGGCACAACGTGATGAGGTCGTCGCGGCTGTTTTTAGCTATCTCGCGATGCTGCGCAAAAACGGTATCGACCAACGCTATTTCGATGAAGTTTCGCATGTGCTGGCGCTGGACTTCCGTTATCCGTCAATCACCCGCGACATGGACTACATCGAGTGGCTGGCGGATACGATGCTGCGTGTCCCGGTTGAGCACACGCTGGATGCGCCTTATCTGGCCGATCGCTACGATCCCGCGGCTATCAATGCTCGTCTGGAAAGCATGACGCCAGCGCAGGCGCGAATCTGGTACATCAGCCCGCAGGAACCGCATAACAAGCTGGCCTATTTTGTGAATGCGCCTTATCAGGTTGATAAGATAACGGCCCAGACGTTGACTCAATGGCAACAGCGTGGCCAGGCGATTCAGCTCGCCATGCCGCGCTTAAATCCCTACATTCCCGATGCGTTTACCCTGGTGTCGACTGACAAAACCTACCGTCATCCGGTTAAGCTCGACAATGATTTCGGGATGCGTATTTACTGGATGCCAAGCCAGTTCTATGCCAGCGAGCCAAAGGCCAGCATCACCGTCGCGCTGCGAAATCAGCAGGCGATCAGTGATGCGCGTCAGCAGGTACTGTTCGGCCTGAATGATTATCTGGCAAGCCTGGCGCTGGATGAACTGAGTTCCCAGGCGTCTATTGGCGGCATCAGTTTTTCAACCAGCGAAAACGATGGTCTGGTCTTTAATGCCAGCGGCTTTACACAGCGCCTGCCTGACCTGCTTAAGCAGTTAGTTAATCGCTACAGCACTTTTCAGCCCAGCGAGGCACAGCTTCAACAGGCCAAATCCTGGTATCTGGAGCGTCTGGATGCCGCTGAGAAAGGAAAAGCCTTTGAGCAGGCGATCCAGCCTATGCAGCTCTTATCCCAACTGCCTTACACGCAGCGAGACACGCGCCGTAAGCTGGTCAAGGGGATTACACTGAAGGATGTCGTGGCCTATCGCGATGCCTTAATTAAAAATGCCACGCCAGAAATGATGGTGATCGGTAATCTGAGTGCTGACAGTGTGACGCAACTGGGACGCGAGCTGAAACAGCAGATGCAGTGCGACGGTACGCACTACTGGCACAGCAATTACCTCAGTGTCGAAAAGCCACTTAAGGCGAATCTGGAGCAGCACGGCAGCAGCACGGACTCTGCGCTGGCGGCGCTTTATATTCCCCTGGGTTATGACGAATACCAGAGTATGGCCAACAGCGCGATGCTCAGTCAGATTGTCCAGCCGTGGTTCTATAACCAACTGCGTACCGAGGAGCAGTTAGGTTATGCCGTGTTTGCGTTCAGGATGCCGGTAGGGCGTCAGTGGGGGATTGGCTTTCTGCTGCAAAGTAACAGTAAGCCACCCGCTTATCTGATGCAGCGCTATCAGGCGTTTTATCCCCAGGCGGAACACCGCCTGCGCTCGATGAGTCAGGCCGATTTTGTGCAGTATCAGCAGGCCATGATCAACGATTTGAAACAGCGTCCACAAACGCTGAATGAAGAGGCCGATCGTTACAGCCGCGATTTTGATCGGCAGAATTACGATTTTGATACCCGACAAAAGTTGATGGAGCAGGTTCAACAGCTTACCCCTTCCGGACTGTCGGACTTCTTTCACCAGGCCGTCATGCAGAAAAAAGGCATGGCAATGACCTCTCAAATCGCCGGTAGCGGCGAGCATAACATCGCGTTCGCACCGTTACCGGGCTGGCGGACCTGGCCAGAAATCGCCAAATTACAGCAGTCTTTGCCGGTCAAGAGTGAAACACCATGACGGCGTCCAGACCTGAACCGTTAAACCCCCTAACGCTGCCCCTCAACGGCGAGCGGTTAATTGAAGCCTCAGCGGGCACCGGTAAAACCTTTACGATTGGTCTGCTCTACCTGCGTTTGTTATTAGGGCTGGGGGGCGAGAACGCCTGGCGCAGGCCGCTGTCAGTCGAAGAGATCCTGGTGGTGACTTTTACAGAAGCCGCCACGGCGGAGCTGCGCGGCCGTATTCGTGACAATATTCATCAGCTTCGGCTCGCCTGCGTGCGGGGTAAAAGCCATAACACCATGCACCAACAGCTGATTGAACAGATAGCGGATTTGCCCCAGGCGGCCTCGCTGCTGCTGGCGGCTGAGCGGCAAATGGATGAAGCGGCGATTTTTACCATTCATGGTTTTTGCCAGCGCATGCTCAACCTGAATGCCTTTGAGTCAGGCATGTTGTTCGAGCAGGAACTCATCGAAAACGAACAAACGTTACTCCGCCAGGCCGCGGCGGATTTCTGGCGTCGCCAGTGTTATCCCCTGTCACTGGATGTGGCCCGGGTGATCGCGGCGGAGTGGAGCGGCCCGGACAGTTTGTTGACGACGTTACGGCCCTGGCTGCAGGGGGAATCCCCCAGGCTGAAGCGTCCGCCTCGCGCAGACGAAACGCTGGCATCACGTCATACCGCTAACCTGCAACGCATCCAGGCCCTCAAGCAGCAGTGGCAGACTGTCTGTGCCGATATCGAAGGGATGATCGCGGCTTCCGGCGTCGACAAACGCAGCTACAGCAGTAAGCACTTACCTAACTGGGTGGCGAAAGTGACTCAGTGGGCACAGAGCGATACGCTGGATTACCAGTTTCCTAAAGAGCTTGAACGCTTTGGCCAGCAGGTGCTGCACGAAAAAACCAAAAAGGGCGAGGCACCGCAACATGCGCTGTTCGATGCCGTCGATGGCTTTCTTGCCGAACCGCTGACGCTCCGCGATATCATCATCTGGCAGGCGCTGAGCGAGGTGAAAGAAACGGTGCAGCGGGAAAAACGGCAGCGTGCCTTGCTGGGATTTGACGATCTGTTAAGTCGTCTGGATGAAGCGCTTCAGCAGCCGGGCGGGGCGCTGCTGGCCGAAACTATTCGTGGCCGTTTCCCGGTGGCCCTGATTGACGAGTTTCAGGATACCGACCCGCAACAGTACCGAATCTTCCGTACGCTGTATATTCAACAGCCGGATGTGGCGTTGCTGCTCATTGGCGATCCCAAGCAGGCGATCTATGCGTTTCGCGGCGCAGATATTTTTACCTACTTACGCGCCCGTAGTGAAGTTAGTGCTCACTATACGCTGGAGACGAACTGGCGCTCATCGCCCGCGATGGTGAACAGCGTCAACCGCCTGTTTTCACAGGTTGACGCACCCTTTTTGTTTTCTTCCATTCCGTTTCTTGCGGTCAGCCCGGCCGCCCCGAATCAGGCGTTAACGCTGGTTTACCATGATCAGCCCCAGCCTGCCTTGCGCTTCTGGCTCCAGCCGGGCGAAGGTGTTGGAGTAAGTGATTACCAACAATTTATGGCCCAGCAGTGTGCGGCCGATATCAGCCGCTGGCTGGCGGCCGGTCAGCAGGGCAAGGCGCGGTTAGGGAAAGGCGATGCACTGCAGCCGGTTAAGGCCTCGGATATCACCGTACTGGTGCGTAGCCGCAATGAAGCCAGTCTGATTCGTGATGCGCTGAATAAGCTGGCCATTCCGTCGGTCTACCTGTCCAGCCGCGACAGCGTTTATACCACGCCTGAAGCGCGCGAGCTGTTATGGCTGTTGCAGGCGGTGCAGTCACCTGAACAGGAGCGGCTGCTGCGTAGCGCGCTGGCCACGTCCATCTTTGCTATCGATGCCGCCCAACTTGATGCGCTGGCGCAAAACGAACGTGAGTGGGATGCGCTGGTAGAGCAGTTTGTCAGCTGGCAGCAGATCTGGCAGCAACGTGGCGTACTGCCCATGTTGCGCGATGTAATGATTAAACGGCAACTGGCGGAAAATATGCTGGCTTCCGAAAATGGCGAGCGGCGCTTAACCGATCTGATGCATCTGGGCGAGTTACTGCAGGAAGCGGCAACGCAGCTCGACAGCACGCATGCACTGGTGCGTTTCCTGGCACAGCAAATTGCCCGCCCTGACAGCCAGGCCGCCAGTCAGCAGCTGCGTCTGGAAAGCGATCGCCATCTGGTGCAGATCGTCACGATTCACAAATCCAAAGGCCTGCAGTATCCGCTGGTCTGGCTGCCGTTTGCGGCCGGATTTCGCGAAGCGGCCAGCGCCCTGTATCACGACCGTGAAAGTTTTGCTGCCATGCTCGACGTGCAGGGCGATGCACAGAGCCTGACGCTGGCGGAAGAGGAGCGACTGGCCGAGGATTTACGGCTGCTCTATGTCGCGCTGACGCGCTCGGTTTACCACTGCAGCGTGGGTATTGCGCCCCTGATCAAAGGCGCGCGTAAAAAAGAGGGCGACAGCGATCTGCATAAGAGCGCGCTGGGCTACCTGGTACAGCGCGGTGAGAGCGGCGATGCCGCCGTGCTCAGTCACCATCTTGAGGCGCTCGCAGGCGAAGGGATTGAGATGATACGGAGCGAGCTGCAGCCCGGCGCGAAGTGGCAGGACAGCGAACACCGCGAGAACGCGCTGAGCAGTCGGGAAATGACCCGAGCGCTGGCGGACAGCTGGCGCGTCACCAGTTATTCCGGATTACAACAGCACGGCAGTTCCCCCCTGCTGGATGCTTTGCCGAAATTCGATATTGATGCTGCTGGTGAGGCGGCTGAGGATGAAGAGCCCTTGTTAACGCCGCACCACTTCCCCCGCGGTGCGGCTCCCGGCACGTTTCTGCACGGGCTGTTTGAGGCCATGGATTTCACTGAGCCGCCGGACGCATTCTGGCTGGAGGATCAGCTTCAGCAACAGGGCTATTCCCTGAACTGGCTGCCCGTGATTCAGCAGTGGATCGCCCGCGTACTGACCACGCCGCTCAACAAAGACGGCTTAACCCTGGACTGCATCCGCAGCGCTGATCGGCTGATTGAGATGGAGTTTTACCTGCCGATCAACCGCCTGCTGACGGCTGCCGATCTGGATGCGCTGATGCGCCGGTACGATCCACTGTCGCAGCGCGCTGCCGCGCTGGATTTCCGTCAGGTGAGAGGCATGTTAAAAGGGTTTATTGATTTGGTATTTCGCTGGCAGGGAAAATATTATCTGCTGGATTACAAATCGAACTGGCTGGGTGACAGCCATACCGCGTATACGCAGGAGGCGATGGCGCAGGCCATGATCGACCATCGCTATGACCTGCAATATCAGCTGTACACACTGGCGCTGCACCGGTATCTGCAGCACCGCCTGGCGGGCTATGATTACCAACAGCATTTTGGCGGCGTCTTTTATGTATTCCTGCGCGGGGTGGATGGCACCTCTGCCGATAACGGCATCTTTACCACTCGTCCCGATCCCGCCTTTATTGAGGAACTGGATGCATTGTTTGGTCATACAGAGGAGAGCTTATGAGTGATATAAACGCCTTGCTGCTTCAGGCAGTCGAAAAGCGTTTACTGCGTCCTCTGGATATTCAGTTTGCCCGCCTGATTGCAGATGAGACGCAACCCTTTCGGTTGCTGGCAGCGGCCTGTGTGAGTGCCGACGCGGGCGAAGGACATGTCTGCCTGCCGCTGGCTAACCTGAATGAGGCTGGGCTGTTCTCCGGTCGTCAGCCCGCACTGGCGCAGGCACTGTGGCAGGCTGCAGGCGCGCCTGATGAAGCGGAGCGGCATGCACAGCTGGCCAGCTGGTCAGCTGTGAGCGATGGCTGTGTTGTGACGCCCCTGGTGCTGAGTCACCAGCGTTTATACCTGCACCGGCTCTGGCAAAGTGAAGGCCAGGTTGCCCGGTTTTTCTCATTGCAGCCGGATAGCGGGACGTTCGATTCGCAGCAGGCACGAGATGTTCTGCAGACGTTATTTGGCCGTCAGCCTGACGACTGGCAAAAAATTGCTGCTGCGGTGGCACTGACCCGTAAAACCGCCGTTATTTCAGGCGGACCCGGTACCGGCAAAACCACGACGGTGGCGAAATTGCTGGCGGCGCTGATTCGCCTGAATCCCGAACCTCTGCGCATACAGCTGGCGGCACCGACAGGGAAAGCGGCAGCCCGTCTGACCGAATCCCTGGGAAAAGCTCTGCAGGGACTGGCGGTGGACGATGACGAGCGTGCGCGTTTTCCTGCTGAAGCGACCACGCTGCATCGCCTGCTTGGCGCACAGCCTGACTCGCAGCGCATGCGCTACCATGCGGGTAACCCGTTGCACCTGGATGTGCTGGTGGTTGATGAAGCGTCGATGGTTGATCTGACGATGATGGCAAAACTGATTTCCGCCTTGCCGCCTCACGCCAGAGTGGTGTTTCTGGGCGATCGCGATCAGCTGGCTTCGGTTGAAGCCGGAGCGGTGTTGGGGGACATTTGTCGTTGCAGCGAAACCGGCTTCAGTCCGGCGCGCGCCGCACAACTGGTGACGCTTACCGAATGTGCGCTTACGGGCAGCGATGACGATACCGCGCCTGCCGTTCGCGACAGCATTTGTCTGCTCCGCCAGAGTTACCGCTTTGACGAAAAGTCCGGTATTGGCCAGCTTGCCCGCACCGTCAACCAGGGCGATGCGCGCCAGATGAGTAAGGTGTTCGCCGCCGGACATGCTGACCTGTCTTTTCAGCCGCTGAATGACGGTGAGGCATATCAGACCATGCTGAACGAGGTGGCGCAGGGCTATCAGGACTATCTGGATGCCGTTCAGCGTCAGGCTGCGCCAGAACAGGCCATTGCGGCATTTAGCCGTTATCAGCTCCTGTGTGCCCTGCGTGAAGGGCCATTCGGTGTGCACGGATTAAATCAGCGCATCGAACAGCGTCTGATGCAGCTGCAGCGCATCCGGCGTCCTGCACTGGGCAGCCGCTGGTATCCGGGACGTCCGGTGATGATCACCCGCAACGACAGTGCCCTGGGGCTGTTTAACGGCGATATCGGCATTACGTTGCGTGATGCTGAAGGGCAACTCAGGGTGTTTTTTCCGTTGCCAGACGGCAGCGTGAAAGCGATTCAGCCCAGCCGTTTGCCGTCTCATGAAACGGCATGGGTGATGACGGTGCACAAGTCGCAGGGTTCAGAGTTTGATCATACCGCGCTGGTCATGCCGACGCAGTTTTTGCCGGTCCTGACCCGTGAGCTGGTTTACACGGCCATTACCCGTGCACGCAAACAACTGACCCTTTACAGCGATCGCGCGATATTTGAACGGGCAGTCCAGCTGCAGACGCAGCGGCGAAGTGGCCTGGTGGAAAGGCTGGGGGCGGAAACGCAGGGATAACAGGTCGGGCGGCGGGATGGCCGCCCGGCTGCCATCAGGTTAAATCGGCCATCAGCACCTTGGAACGGCGCTGGTAGTTGTACATCTCTTTCTTACTCTCCGGCAGCGACTCGATATCCACCGGCGTGAAACCGCGCTCCTGGAACCAGTGGATACTGCGTGTGGTTAACACAAACAGTTTTTCCAGCCCCATCTGCTTCGCCTGAAGTGCAACGCGTTGCAGCAGCAGCTCTCCGCGCGAGGAGCTGCGGTAATCCGGATGGACCGCAACGCACGCCATTTCGCCAATCTTTTCATCCATAAACGGATAGAGCGCGGCGCAGGCGATGGTCAGGTTGTCCCGCTGAATGATGGTGAATTTGTCGATCTCCATTTCCAGCTGTTCGCGTGAACGGCGTACCAGAATCCCTTGCTGTTCCAGCGGACGAATCAGCTCCAGAATGCCACCGATGTCGTTGATCGTGGCCCGACGAATCTGCTCGGCGGACTCCATGACAATCTGCGTACCAATGCCGTCGCGCGAGAAGAGTTCCTGTAACAGGGCGCCGTCTTCCTGATAGCTGATCAGATGGCTGCGACGGACGCCGCTGCGACAGGCTTTAACGGCGCCACGCAGAAAGCGCACCGTGCCAGACAGAAAATCGCCATCGCGTTCCATTTCATCAATGCGTGCCTGAGCGTCATTAGGAAATAACTCCGAGACAATGTTGCCTTCACGATCGATTACGCCCTGTTCCGAACAGAAGCCAATCATTTTTTCTGCTTTAAGCTTAATTGCCAGCTGCGTGGCCACTTCTTCAGAAGTCAGGTTAAAACTTTCACCGGTCACTGACACGGCCACCGGACCCAGCAGCACAATAGCATCGTTGTCGAGCTGGCGGTGAATAGCCTCTTCATCAATACGACGAATGCGACCGCTGTGACAGTAATCGACGCCATCATCCACGCCGAGCGGCTGGGCAATGATAAAGTTGCCGCTCACCACGTTGATATGCGCGCCCTGTAACGGAGTGTTGTTCAGGCTCATGGAAAGGCGGGCGGTAATATCCAACTGAAGACGGCCTGCGGCCTGCTTTACCAGCTCCAGTGACTGCGCGTCGGTCACGCGGGTATATTTGTGGTAAACCGGTTCCAGCTGGTTTGCGGCGAGGCTGGCATCAATCTGCGGACGTGCGCCGTACACGACGACTAAACGAATGCCAAGGCTGTGAAGCAGGCCAATATCGTTGACGATGCTTGAGAAATTTTCATGCTCAATGGCCTCACCGCCAAGCATGATGACAAATGTCTTATCCCGATGCGCATTGATATAGGGAACGGTATGGCGAAAACCCTGAACCAGTTCAGTACTACGTTCCTTCACGGCTAACCCTCAGTGAATGTTTATTCGTATTTTCTGTATTTTTATGCCTTTGGCGGCCATTTTGCAAGCGCTAATCCTGACGTTTATTTACGTTTTTTCAGGTGATAACGCCGCTAACAGACTGCATTATTTAGAGTTTCCGGGGTGACATCGTCAGCCGGATTGGATAAAGTTTTCGCCGCCATTTTATTTGGTTGCCGTTTTTTTAAACACGATATAACAGCTGGAGTGGCATGTCGGAAGGTCATCCCCTTATTTCACGTAGACGATTATTAAAAGGTACTGGGGCACTGCTGCTGCTCAGCGTAAGCGGTGTGGGCATCGCGGCCACCAGCCATATTATGGCGGTTCGCATCTGGCCCTCTTCAACCTATTCGCGCATGACGCTGGAATCCAATGTTGCCCTTAAGTATAAGCAGTTCGCACTGACGAATCCGGACCGGCTGGTCATCGACATTGAGAACCTGCACCTTAATTCGGTCCTTAAGGGCGTTAACCAGCACGTCAGGGTGGACGATCCTTTTATCAAAAACGCCAGGGTCGGGCAGTTCGATGCCAATACCGTGCGGGTGGTGCTGGAACTGAAACGCAACGTCTCGCCAAAAATCTTCAGCCTTGCACCGGTCTCCAGTATTCAACACCGGCTGGTGGTCGATCTCTACCCCAGCCAGAATACGGTAGAAGATGATCCGCTGCTGGCATTACTGAAAGATTACAACCAGGGCGATCTGGATAAAAATGAAAGCGTTCAGCCGCCGTTACCCGGTAAAGCCGGGCGCGATCGCCCCATCATTATCATGATCGATCCTGGCCATGGCGGGGAAGATCCGGGCGCGCACGGTAAATACAAAACCCGTGAAAAAGACATTGTGTTGAAGATTGGCCGCCGCCTTAAGGCGCTGATTGAGAAAGAACACAATATGAAGGCGTACATGACGCGTAACGAGGATGTGTTTATTCCCCTGCGGGTTCGCGTGGCCAAAGCCCGGAAACAGCGGGCCGATCTGTTCGTCTCCATTCATGCGGATGCGTTCACCAGCCGGGCCGCACGGGGCTCCTCTGTGTTTGCCCTTTCGACCCGGGGGGCGACGTCAGCCGCGGCGCGTTTTCTGGCGCAAACCCAGAATGAATCCGACCTGATTGGCGGCGTCAGCATGAGTGGCGATCGCTATCTGGATCACACCATGTTTGATATGGTGCAGCGCCAGACGATCCATGACAGCCTGAAGTTTGGCAAAGAAGTGCTGCACCGGATGGGGCGGATTAACCATCTGCACAAACGCACTGTGGATCAGGCTGGTTTTGCGGTGCTGAAGGCACCGGATATTCCCTCGATCCTGGTGGAAACCGCGTTCATCAGCAACGTCGAAGAAGAGCGTAAACTCCGCACCACGCGTTATCAACATCAGGTCGCCGAGGCCATTCTGGAAGGCATTAAGGCCTATTTCAAAAACGGGGCGGCGCTGGCACACCGTTAAGCAACCGGGCAGGAAAAATCACCCGCCCGGCCTTATCTGCTGTCAGGGTTTGTCGTCAGAAGAAGAACAGGGACCGGGTTGCGTGGCGTTCCTGTCTCGCCGGCGATGTGCGTCCACTTAGCGGCCTTTTGCCAGGTACTGCGCCATTTCCTGTTCCGGCACCATGCCGCCGCCCGTCGCCCAGACCAGGTGAGTGGCCTGTTGTAACTGTGTTGGGCTGAAGTCGTGCAGCGCGTGATAGTGCGCTGAACCACATACGTGCTGTGGACCGATCATCCCGGCCAGCGCAGAAGGTTCAAGCCGCAGACCTTCTTCCTGCGCCAGCCAGCCGAGCATGTCGTACATGCGCGCATCATCAAGTGTGTAAATGCCATCCAGCAGACGTTGCATGGCTCTGCCCACAAAGCCGGACGCCCGGCCTACCGCCAGACCATCCGCAGCCGTGACATTATCAATACCTATGTCCTGTACGGAAATGCCGTCGTGTAAGCCCGTTGTTATGCCCAGCAACATGCAGGGCGAATGAGTGGGCTCCGCAAACAGACAGTGAACATGGTCACCCCATGCCAGCTTCAGGCCAAACGCGACGCCGCCGGGGCCACCGCCCACGCCGCAGGGCAGGTACACAAATAAGGGATGTTGAGCATCAACCACGCGGCCCTGTTGTTCAAACTGCGCTTTCAGCCGTTGGCCGGCGACCGCATAACCTAAAAACAGCGTGCGGGAGTTTTCATCGTCAATAAAGAAACAGTTGGGGTCCGATGCGGCCGCTTTGCGTCCTTGCCCGACCGCCACGCCGTAATCCTGTTCATATTCCACCACCGTTACGCCATGGCTGCGCAGTTTTGCTTTCTTCCATTCCCGGGCATCCGCCGACATATGAACGGTTACGTTAAAGCCGAGGCGGGCGCTCATGATGCCAATCGACAGCCCGAGATTGCCGGTCGATCCCACGGCAATACGGTACTGGCTAAAAAACTGCCGAAGCGTGGGGGAGAGCAACGTGCGGTAATCCGCCTCCGGGGACAGCAAACCGGCAGCTAATGCCAGTTTCTCGGCATGATTCAGGACTTCATAAATGCCGCCACGCGCTTTGATGGAGCCAGAAATCGGCAGGTGGCTGTCTTTCTTCAGCAGCAGTGTGCCTGCAATTTTCTGGCCGTACGCCTGTTCCAGCCGGGCCTGCATGGCGGGGATCGCGACCACATCCGATTCGATTATACCGCCCGTGGCGGCGGTTTCAGGAAAGGCCTGAGCCAGCAAAGGCGCAAACCGCTTCAGGCGGGCATGGGCGGCTTCAACGTCCTGCTCTGTCAGACCCACAAAGGGCAGGGCGTTGGCGACGGTTGTGGTGGCAGGATTGAACCAGATGGTTTCTTTCAGCGCGATCATATCCGCAACCGGCGGATACTGTGCAGCAAGTGCAGCAATGTTGAAGGTATTCATAACAGACCTTGTCGTGTCCGGATGAATCATAAAAGCAGAAACGGGTTGGCCAGAGCAAGATCTGTTGCGACATTCGCGTGCGGTCTGATCTCACTGCGTGTCTGAGCGGTAAAAAGGAGAGGGGGATTGACTGACGGAGGCCAGAAACAAAAAAACACCTTCTCAGGTGTTTAAAGTGGTTGCGGGGGCCGGATTTGAACCGACGACCTTCGGGTTATGAGCCCGACGAGCTACCAGGCTGCTCCACCCCGCGTCCGATTGCGCATAGCGACTTTCACATTGTCCCTTCTGAGTGAGCATTATCTCAGAAGAATTGGTTGCGGAGGCCGGATTTGAACCGACGACCTTCGGGTTATGAGCCCGACGAGCTACCAGGCTGCTCCACCCCGCGTCCGATTGCGCATAGCGACTTTTCACATTGTTTCTTCTGTCTGAGCAAAACTACAGAAGAACTGGTTGCGGGGGCCGGATTTGAACCGACGACCTTCGGGTTATGAGCCCGACGAGCTACCAGGCTGCTCCACCCCGCGTCCGTGGATGCGCACTATACTCCGCACGATGATTGTTGCAACCCCTTTTTGCCCTAAAAGGCTAAATTTGCTGTTAATTGCTGAAGGATTCCACCAATTGGTGATTTATTGCACCGATATCCGTTATGACGAAAGAGGATGGATTTCATTCTGATGACGGCTTTGCTATCGTCGCGTGGCGAACACTTATAAAAAGAGATGAAGATGAAAGGACGTTGGGCGAAGTACGCACTTACTGGCGCATTTTTAGCGCTTCTGGCGGGCTGTAGTTCTAAGCCGACCGATCGGGGTCAACAATATAAAGACGGAAAACTTGATCAACCCTTAGCGCTGGTGAATCAACCTAACGCCAAAGGCCGTCCGGTTAACGGCAGAGATTTTGGGCAACAGATTCAGCAAATCCAGGCGGCCGCTTCGGGTTTGTTTGGCCGTAACAACAGCACTTACAGTGCGGTTGAAAACTGGCTGATGGCGGGGGGCGATACACGACAGTTGCGCCAGTTTGGGTTAAATGCGTTTCAGATGGAAGGCACCGATAATTACGGTAACGTTCAGTTCACGGGCTACTACACGCCGGTCGTTCAGGCACGCTACACGCGACAGGGCGAGTTTCAGTACCCTATTTACCGCATGCCGCCGCGCAAACGCGGTCAGAAATTACCCAGCCGCGCATCGATATACAGTGGGGCGTTAGACGATCGCTACGTCATTGCCTGGAGTAACTCACTCATCGATAACTTTATTATGGACGTGCAGGGCAGCGGCTATGTCGATTTTGGTGACGGACGTCCGATGAGCTTTTTTGGTTATGGCGGCAAAAACGGCTGGGGTTATCATAGCATCGGTAAAGAGCTGATCGACCGGGGCGAGGTCAAGCGTGAAGACATGTCAATGCAGGCCATTCGCCAGTGGGCTGAGGAACATTCACCCGAGGAAGTGCGGGCGCTGCTAGAAACTAACCCCTCCTTTGTCTTTTTCAAACCCGAACCTTATGTGCCGGTACGTGGCGCGAGCGCGGTGCCGCTGGTGGCGAAAGCCTCTGTGGCATCCGATCGTTCACTGATTCCTGCCGGAACAGTGCTGCTGGCGGAAGTGCCGCAGCTCAATGAAAAGGGCAAATTCAACGGGAAATATGAAATGCGGGTGATGGTGGCGCTGGATGTCGGCGGCGCGATCAAAGGCCAGCACTTCGATATCTATCAGGGCGTAGGGCCAGATGCTGCCCATCTGGCGGGGTTCTATAACCATTATGGTCGTGTGTGGGTGTTGAAATCGGCACCGGGAGCCGGTCAGCCGCTGTTCAGCAACGCGCAGAGCAGCAACAACGGCAGCCTGCTGTTAGGCGCTAACTAAATTTTGAAGCGGCGGGCGATCGGGCCCGCGCTCAGTAACAGGTTCAACTATGAAAGTGTTAAACGATGCCTGGCACCAGCGATTTGGTGGCACGGCACGTCTTTATGGGCAGTCGGCGTTGCAGCATTTCGCTGATGCCCACTTCTGTGTGATTGGTATTGGCGGCGTGGGCTCCTGGGCTGCCGAGGCACTGGTAAGAACCGGCATCGGCAGGATTACCCTGATCGATATGGATGATGTCTGTATCACCAACACCAATCGTCAGATACATGCGATGAGCGGCAATGTGGGTAAAGCCAAAACGGACGTGATGGCCGAGCGTCTGCGCGCCATTAATCCTGACTGTGAGGTGATCTGTATTGATGACTTTATCACCCCGGAAAACACGACGACGCTGCTGACTGCCGATATCGACTATGTGATTGACGCTATCGACAGTGTGCGCCCCAAGGCGGCGCTGATTGCCTGGTGTCGACGCAATAAGATTCCCCTGATCACCACGGGCGGCGCAGGTGGGCAAATCGATCCCACGCAAATCCAGGTGACTGACTTAGCGAAGACCATCCAGGATCCGCTAGCAGCTAAATTACGCGAGCGGCTTAAACAGCTGGGAGTGGTAAAAAACAGCAAAGGCAAGCTGGGCATCGACTGCGTTTTCTCTACAGAGGCGCTGGTTTATCCGCAGGCGGATGGCTCGGTTTGCGCCTCACGCAGCACAGCGGAAGGGCCGAAAAGAATGGATTGTGAATCCGGATTTGGCGCAGCCACGATGGTCACCGCCACCTTTGGCTTTGTTGCCGTTTCGCATGCCCTGAAGAAATTTCTGGCACGGGCCGCGCGCCAGGCGTAATGCTAATCTGCCGTGCTACGCGGTTGTACGGCTTTAGCCCGCGTTTGCCAGGCCGGCAGCCTGACCTGATTAGCTAAACACTGACCGACGACTGCGCCATGAGCGGTTAACCCAGCGCCCGTTGCGCATGCTGCTGGACGGCATCGGCCAGCGCTTTCAGGCCGCTACTGCGTGAGGCGCTAAGCTGCGCACGCAGGCCCAGCGATTCAAACAGATCCAGCGGATCGGCCGCCAGTAATTGCGCGGGCGTCTGGCCTTCAACAGCGGTGAGCAGCACGGCCAGCAAACCACGAACGATGCGACCTTCGCTGTCACCGTAAAAATGCAGGGAACCTTCTTCCCGGATCTGGCTGCCCAGCCAGACGCGATTCTCGCAACCACTCAGCTCACTGTCCGGTGTTCTTAATGCGTCAGGTAAGGCCGGCAACTGTCGGCCAAGTAAAATCAGCTGCCGGTAGCGATCCTCCCACTGCCGACAGTGAGAGAAGGTTTCTTTCAGATCCGCAGGCGTAATTTCAACACCGAACGGATGCGGGGCAAGCAGGGATGCGTGCATGATTAAAACTCCGATAACAACGCGACAGCGCTGTGCATAGCGCGCAGCAGCGCATCGACGTCCTGTAAATTATTATAGGGGGCAAACGATACGCGCAGCGTCCCCTCAACGCCCAGTGCCGCCATTAACGGTTGGGCACAATGTTGACCCGCACGTAAGGCGATCCCGTGCTCTGCCAGCAGTGTCACGATATCGCTGTGATGCACTCCCTGAATGTCGAAGGCCAGCAGGCTGGCCTGGCCACAACGGAAACTGCGAAAGCCCGGCAGTTCTGCAAGCTGTTCCTCGGCCAGACTGGCTAACTGCTGGCTCCAGATCTCCGCTTTAGACATATTATGCTGTTGCAGCCAGCTCAGCGCGGCACTCAGTCCGGTCACGCCCGCCACGTTTGGCGTACCGGCCTCAAAGCGCCAGGGCACCGGCTGGGGCGTAAAGCCGGTGAAGTCGACCTTCGTCAGCATCTTACCGCCGCCCTGCCAGGGGGCCATCTCTTCCAGCAATTCCGCTTTACCGTACAGCACACCGATGCCCATTGGGCCATAGAGCTTGTGGCCGGAAAAGGCATAGAAATCAATATCCAGCGCCTGTACATCCGGTGGGCAATGTACGACGCCCTGCGCGCCATCGACCATAACTTTTGCCCCTGCCGCATGGGCAAGAGCGATGGCCCGGGATAAATCGGGGCAGCCGCCTGTGACATTGGACATCTGACCCAGCGCAAGCAGACGCGTCCGGTGAGTGATCAGTGAGGGCAGCACGGCGATATCGGGCAGGCGATCCTCACCGATTGGCCATTTTACCACGCGCGCGCCCGTGGCCTGTGCGACCATGAGCCAGGGAACCAGATTGGCGTGGTGCTCGGCTTCGCTGACGAGGATTTCATCGCCGGGCTGTAAACGCGGGGCTAACCAGCTTTGCGCCACCAGGTTAATGGCTTCGGTGGTACCGCGCGTCCAGACAATCTGCCGGTCACTGGCGGCATTGAGCCACTGCGCCACCTGGCCCCGCGCCTGCTCATACTGCTCGGTTAACCGGCGAGCCGCTGCAAACTGGCTACGATGAACCGTACCGGCGCTCAGGCTGTAGAACTGCTGAGTCGCCTCGATTACCGCCTGCGGTTTTAGCGTGGTGGCGGCGCTGTCGAGATAAACACCCGCGTCGCTCAGGGCAGGAAACTGCTGCCGGAATGAAGAAGGATTAAAGGCACGCATACATAGCTCGTTGTTAATTATCAGACTCAGGCTGAAAGATGGATGTCTGTCTGGCAAAGCTGGAAAAGCGGGTTATGCTGAATATTGCAAGGTAAAAACTTCACCCGCATGGCGATACGACATTCTGATAGTCGATCCCACTTGACCATTTCTCGGGTCAGCGTAACGCGGGCGGTTTGGTGCAATCAATCTGCAAGGAGATAGAAGATGAAAAAACTCGCCGCAATGCTGGCCGTTTGTACAATGGCCTTTACCCTGGCTGCCTGTTCAAGCAACTACGTAATGCATACCAATGACGGACGCACTATCGTTGCTGAAGGTAAACCAAGAGTCGATACTGATACCGGTATGATTAGCTATAAAGATGCGAATGGCAATGAGCAGCAGATTAACCGTTCAGATGTGAAAGAAATGGTTGAGATGAAGTAATCCGCGCATAAAAAAAGCACCGCAATTTGCGGTGCTACTCAATATCACAATGGACAGACAGGGTAAATCTACAGGAAATAAAAAAGCTTGATCTGTAAAGGTCAGATCAAAATTGCAAACACAACATCACGACCACAAGCCAAAAGCTTTCAGAAAATCTGCGAACTCACTCACAAATCTAAAAACTTTTCGTTCCGGCTCAGGAAGTACCGCAACTATAGGTATTTGCTGGAGCTTCCTCAACGGACAATTTATAATGTCTCGGATTATAAATTCTAATACGTTAAGGCTTTGTATTAGTCCGCGTATTTTTTGCCAGGCTGGCTATGGATAACCATGTCAAAACGTCTTCCTCCCCTGAATGCACTGCGGGTATTTGATGCCGCAGCACGCCATTTAAGCTTCACCAAAGCCGCTGAAGAGCTGTTTGTGACCCAGGCTGCTGTCAGTCATCAGATCAAATCACTGGAAGATTTTCTGGGACTGAAGCTGTTCAGACGGCGAAACCGGTCGCTTTTACTCACCGAGGAAGGCCAAAGTTACTATTTGGATATCAAAGAAATTTTCTCTGCGCTCAACGAGGCGACGCGTAAACTGCAGGCACGCAGCGCCAAAGGGGCGTTGACGGTGAGTTTGCTGCCAAGCTTTGCGATTCAGTGGCTGGTCCCGCGTCTTTCCAGCTTTAATCTGGCTTATCCGGGAATTGACGTCCGCATTCAGGCGGTCGATCGGGATGAAGAGAAGCTGGCCGATGATGTGGACGTGGCCATTTTCTATGGCCGGGGAAACTGGCCAGGCCTGCGGGTCGAAAAACTCTATGCCGAATATTTGCTGCCGGTTTGTTCGCCATCGCTGATGACGGGTGAAAATCCCCTGAAAACGCCCATGGATCTGGCTCGTTTTACACTGTTGCATGATGCTTCCCGCCGTGACTGGCAGGCGTATATCCGTCAGTCAGGCGTCCAGCATATCAATGTGCAACAGGGGCCCATTTTCAGCCACAGCGCGATGGTGCTGCAGGCGGCCATCCATGGGCAGGGCGTTGCCCTGGCCAATAACGTTATGGCGCAAAGCGAAATCGAAGCGGGACGGTTGATTTGTCCGTTTAATGACGTTTTAGTGAGCAAAAATGCTTTTTATCTGGTTTGTCATGACAGTCAGGCAGAACTGGGTAAAATAGCCGCCTTTCGACAGTGGATCCTCGCCAAAGCGGCTACCGAACAAGAAAAATTCCGCTTTCGTTATGATCAGTAACTTTTTTATTTTTTTGCAGGGACCTGCAAACGCACCTTGAGGATACATTCATGTCCAGACGTGCCATGTTTATTTTTGCGGCCATCAGTGGGTTTTTCCTGGTGGCATTTGGTGCTTTTGGTGCTCATGTGTTGAATAAAACGCTGGGAGCGACTGAAATGGCCTGGATTCATACCGGGCTGGAATACCAGGCTTATCATACGCTGGCTGTGCTGGGACTGGGAGCGGCGATGCTTTATCGCTGTAATATCTGGTTCTACTGGAGCAGCGCCTCTATGGCACTGGGTACCGTATTATTCAGCGGCAGCCTCTATTCCCTGGCGCTGTCGCACTTAACGTTTTTTGTTTTTATCACGCCAGTCGGGGGGCTGTTCTTCCTCGTTGGCTGGCTATTGATGTTGATTGGCGCACTGCGTCTTAAAACCAAGGCAGAACGCCATGAATAAAGTTTTACTGTATTGCCGCGCTGGCTTTGAAAAAGAGTGTGCGGCGGAAATTAGTGCTAAAGCCGCCGAGCGCAATGTTTACGGCTTTCCTCGGGTTAAAGAGGGTGCAGGTTATGTCCTGTTTGAGTGCTACCAGCAGCCCGATGCGGAGAGACTGATCCGCGAGTTGCCGTTTGAGCAGTTGATTTTTGCCCGTCAGATGCTGGTTGTTGGCGAACTGCTGCGGGATCTGCCCCAGGACGATCGTATTTCCCCCATCGTAGGCATGTTAAGCGGCGTGGTGGAAAAGGGCGGGGAACTGCGTGTTGAAGTGCCGGACACCAACGAAGCCAAAGAGCTCACCAGGTTCTGCCGCAAGTTTACCGTCCCGCTGCGCGCCAGCCTGCGTGAGAGCAAAATCCTGCTCAACTATGAAAGCCCAAAACGCCCGGTCGTGCATGTGTTCTTTATCGCCCCCGGCACCTGCTACGTCGGGTATTCACTGCCGGAGAACAACTCACCCTTTTATATGGGCATTCCGCGTCTTAAGTTCCCGTCTGATGCGCCGAGTCGGTCCACGCTTAAGCTGGAAGAGGCCTTTCACGTTTTTGTTCCGGCCGATGAGTGGGATGAACGTCTGGCCAGTGGAATGTATGCCGTCGATTTGGGGGCCTGTCCAGGCGGCTGGACCTATCAACTGGTAAAGCGCAGCATGATGGTTTACGCCGTGGATAACGGGCCGATGGCGCCCAGCCTGATGGAGACCGGCCAGGTTTTTCACGAGCGTGAAGACGGTTTCCGTTTCCGTCCGCCCCGCACCAACATCAGCTGGCTGGTCTGCGACATGGTGGAAAAGCCGGCTCGCGTGGCGAACCTGATGGCGGACTGGCTGGTCAACGGCTGGTGCCGCGAAGCCATATTTAACCTGAAACTGCCCATGAAGAAGCGCTACGAAGAAGTCACGCAGAATCTGGCCATGATCGAGCAGCGACTCAATGAAAATGGCGTTAACGCGCAGATTCGGGCACGTCAGCTTTATCACGATCGTGAAGAAGTGACAGTGCACATTCGTCGCATCTGGGCCGCTGTCGGTGGCCGCCGCGACGAGCGTTAACCCTGCAGACCGGGCGCGATTGTGCCCGGTCTGATATGATTAGCCGCCATGGTAACGCAGTAAATTCAGATTCCCTTCCAGCACCAAATCCTGTTTCAGCCGGGCCACATCGCGGCTGATCAGCGCCATCTCCTGTCCGGCCTGTAACTTATTACGCCATTTGGTCGGCACCTGATCCAACTGCTGATACAGCGATTCCAGCGAACCAAACTGCTGTAGCAGTTCCCGGGCGCTTTTGGGTCCAATGCCTGCGATGCCGGGAATTTTACTGCTGCTGATGCCGCATAATCCCCAGTAGTCAGGCAGCAACGCGGGTGCAACGCCGAATTCGGCTTCAATAAAAGGCACATCCAGCCAGCGCTTTTGAAAATAGTCACGGATGCGAATCGTCGGTGCCAGTAACTGGCAGTAACCTTTGTCGGTTGAAACGATGGTCGCCTGATGACCTGCCTGCGCCATTTTGACCGCCAGCGTCGCCGCCAGATCGTCGGCTTCATCCTGGTCGGCTATCCAGCAACTGACGCCCGCGTTTCGAAAAGCGTCCTTCAGCGCGGGCATTTCGGCCTGCAAATCGTCGGGCATCGGTGGGCGGCCACTTTTATAGTCAGGCAACAACTGGTGCCGCCATCCCTGATGGCGGGCTTCACCATCAAACACCGCCACCACGTGCGTCGGCCGCGTGTGCCCCAGAAGCTGACGCAGCGCGCCTACGCAACTGTCGACGCAGGGCGAGCCTTGTACCGCATGCAGGCGACGAATTAAATTGAGGGCGTCAACAATGAGTAAGTGAAGAGACATAAGATATGGGCAGCCCGCAGGCTGCCTCCAGATTTACTTGATGATTTCGTAGCACGGAATATAGGCAGTGCCGGGCAGTTTCATACGTTGCTGCGCCACAAAGCCCTGTAGCAGTTCATCCATGCGGTGCATGATGTCGGCATCGCCGTGCAGTTTGTAAGGGCCTTTTTCGCGGATTTCGCGAATGCCCATCTCTTTGACGTTTCCTGCAACAATCCCAGAGAAGGCCCGGCGCAAATCCGCCGCCAGTTTTTCTGGAGCCTGGTTTGTGTAGAGATTGAGGTTGGCCATATTTTCATGCGTTGGCATAAACGGCACCTGCAGATCCTGAGCAATACGCATTGACCAGTTAAAACTGTAGGCGTCACCGGTTTCACGGCGATGCTCTTTCACCTGCGGCATGGCTTTTCTCATCAGACGGGCAACTTCAGCAGCATCGTCAATGATGATCTGATAATGCTTACGTGCCTGCTCGCCGAGCGTGCTGACAATGAAGTCGTCCAGTACGCGGAAATAATCGGCGCTCTCTTTCGGGCCGGTCAGAATAAGCGGCAGAACCTGATGCGCGTTCTGTGGATTCATCAGAATGCCCAACAGATAGAGGAACTCCTCTGCGGTGCCCACGCCGCCCGGAAAGATGATGATGCCGTGCGCGATGCGCACAAAGGCTTCCAGGCGCTTTTCGATATCCGGCATGATGATAAGTTCGTTCACCAGCGGATTCGGTGGCTCAGCCGCGATAATGGACGGCTCAGTTAATCCGATAAAGCGGCTGTCACGATAGCGCTGCTGGGCATGGCCCACGGCGGCACCTTTCATCGGCGCTTCCATCACGCCCGGTCCACAACCGGTACAAATGTTCAGCTCACGCAGCCCCAGTTGCGTGCCCACGTTGCGACAATACTGGTATTCCACCGCGTTGATCGAGTGGCCACCCCAGCAGACAACGGTATTGGGATATTCACCCACATGCAGGGCGCGGGCATTGCGCAAAATGGAAAACACCGTGTTGGTGATGGTGGCTGAGTCGTTGTCCTCTTCGCAGGGTAAACGCCCCGAGCTGGCGAGCTGGCCATTGACAAACAGGATGTCGCGCAAGACGGCAAACAGGTTGGCCTGGAGTGAACGGATGATACGACCGTCGACGAAGGCTTCTTCCGGGGGATTGATCAGTTCCAGCTTAACGCCGCGCTCACGGCGCAGTACGTTGATGTCGAAGTTCTCAAAACGCGACAGCAGTTCATGGCTGCTGTCAGTCTGACTGCCAGAGTTGAGTACGGCGAGCGAGCAGTTACGGAAAAGTTGATACAAATCGCTGCTGGCCGTGCGCTTCAGCATATCTACTTCCAGTTGGGAGAGCAGATCCATAGAGCCAAGAGGGCTGACATGTGTAATCAAATGAACTCCTTTGCACCCGCTGGGGTGATAACTGACACTGCAAATGCAGTGACCAAAATCCCTGGTTGGCAACCCGCAGGTTACCGCCCTGTCCAGAGTAGCCTTGTCGGCAAGGTTTGCTCAAGTGGAACCGTATGCGCGTTTAACAGTCTGAGAAAGGATTCG
This sequence comes from Pantoea sp. JZ2, assembly GCF_035191405.1. Taxonomy (NCBI): domain Bacteria; kingdom Pseudomonadati; phylum Pseudomonadota; class Gammaproteobacteria; order Enterobacterales; family Erwiniaceae; genus Pantoea; species Pantoea sp. JZ2. The sequence continues at coordinate 1,101,497 of NZ_CP045247.1, forward strand.
CAAACTATTGACGAACCAGACGAGAATGGCCCGGCGTAAAGGGCACATTACTGCGCCACGGATTGATATCCAGTCCACCCCGTCGCGTGTAACGTGCGTAGACGGTCAGCTGTGATGGCTGACAAAAGCGCATCAGGTCGTTGAAAATACGCTCCACGCACTGTTCATGAAACTCATTATGCTGACGAAATGAAACGATATAGCGCAGCAGAGCTTCACGATCGATGCGCGGGCCCTGATAGCGAATCATTACCGATCCCCAGTCAGGCTGATTGGTGATCAAACAGTTGGATTTAAGCAGATGGCTGACCAGCGTTTCTTGCACCTGTTCCTGACCGGCGGCGTCGATCAGATAATCGGCATTGAAGCCGTAATCTTCAATCTCGATGTCCTGCTCATCAATGCAGGTGCCCGCAAAGTGACCGACAGGCTGACCTTCGATCTCCTGTAAGCGAAACAGCGCCACACGGACATCGCCCTCGGCACAGGCGCGCAGGTCCTGCTCCAGCGTCTGGCGTACCTCGGCCCAGTCTGTAAATCGCGTCTGGTTAAAGCTGTTAAGGTAGAGCTTAAAACTCTTTGATTCGATAAGATTACGGCTCCGGGCATCAAGCTCGACTTCGCCCACGGCCACCTGGGGCACGCCTTTGCTGTTGAGCCATGAGAGTTCATAGAGCGTCCAGATATCACTGCCCGAGAACGGCAAATTATCGGGATAAAGGCCCAAAGGCTCGCGATTCATGCTGCGCGGCACGGCCTGTAATAAGCTGTTGTCATAGCGATCGTGATACGCTGTAGGCTTGCCCAGCGTCAGGTTGCTCAGTGCCGGGTCCGGCTGGTAAGAAGACATAACGGTTACCACTAGAGTCATCAAAGTGAGTAAGTGTAACCTATCAGAAGTGAGAATTTGAATGATGCAGCAAACCGCTGAAGCGTTAACGGATTTTACCACGCGCTACTGCCAGCACTGGCAGCAGAGCCGGGGCCATGCGCCAGCCAGTCGCGATCTTTATGGTATTCCTTCCCCCTGTTTGCTGGAAAACCGTGATGAGTGTGCGCTCTGGCAACCGCAACCCTTTACACTACCGCCCTCGCTGGAGGCGGTTGAGCGGGCGCTGGAGATTGCGCTGCAACCGCAGATTACGGCCTTTTATACGCACCAGTTCGCGGGGGACATGCAGGCTATGTGGCAGGACCACAGGCTAACGCTGCTCCAGGTCTGGAGTGAAACCGACTTTGTCCGGCTGCAGGAAAACCTGATCGGGCACCTCGTCATGCAGCGGCGCCTGAAGCAGAATCCAACACTGTTTATTGCCACCACTGCGTCAGAAGAGAACATTATTTCCCTGTGCAATCTGAGCGGTGACATCATCCTTGAAACGCCCGGCCAGAAGAAACGTATTACGCTGGCATCGGATATCTGTACTTTTCTTAATAATTTACAACCGCTTAGTGATTAATTGCAGAGATGTGCCGCTTCGCGTGTGAGAGATCTCTTACATGCCGTGTGAGAGATCGCCATATTAGCGAAACGGTGAAGTGGCGGCCGAGATGTAAAAATATTGTAAATCATTAACTTATTAGCACCGCTGTTCAATCTCTTGAACAGGATCGCGTTATATCGTGTTTTAACACCTTGTGTCCTGAGGCTTTTCTTAAGAGAATAGGTCTCGCTGACAGGACGTCATGGACAGCAGGAACCGTCAGGAAGACGGTAGCCAGGAGGCAGGAACGTAATGCTGTTACGTCACAGGGAAGGCTTCAGGACGAAGCAGGACACTCAGGAATGAGTTAAGGGACACCTCCAGGATGGAGAATGAGAGCCCCTCGGACGAGGCGGTGGGCCAGGAGGCTAAGGAGTGATCAGGATGATTCGCGGAAGGACTACGCACGGGAAAAGTTGTCAAGGATGAGCAGGGAGCATTAACGTAGCAGGAGAGCTGCAAACGAACCGGGAGCACTGTTTAATACAGTGCTCCCTTTTTTTGTGCCTGCGGGTTATCCTTGCCGCCCCTTTTTATTCGTCAGAGGTGAGGCATGACGTCAGAACAGTTTATTATGCAACGGCTTGAACAGCTCGAAGCCGTCATGCGTGAGCACGATCTGTGGCAGGTGGACGCGCCAGACGAACAGGCTTTCGCAAGCCAGCAACCTTTTTTCCTCGACACGATGCAGCCACTGGAATGGTTGCAGTGGGTCCTGATTCCACGGGTGCAGATGCTGATTCGTGCGGGCCAGGCATTGCCAAAAAATTTTGCGGTTGCCCCCTATTTTGAAATGGCGTTAACGCCGGTTCAGCCGGGGCGCACACTGTTGTTGCTGACCTTACAGCAGCTGGATGCATTGCTGCAGGATGACCCGGTCTGATGCTGGAAATCATTTATCAGGATGCGTGGCTGGTCGCGGTGAATAAGCCCGCAGGCTGGCTGGTACACCGCAGTTGGCTTGATCGCCATGAAACCCGGTTTGTGATGCAGACGGTACGCGACCAGATAGGCCAGCATGTTTTCACGGCGCATCGGCTGGATCGCCCCACATCAGGCGTGCTGCTGATGGGGCTGTCCAGTGAGGCAGGCCGCCTGCTGTCCCAGCAGTTTGAGCATCACCACATGGAAAAGACCTACCATGCCATTGTGCGCGGCTGGCTTGAAGGCAGTGACAGGCTGGATTATCCGTTGGTGGAAGAGCTGGACAAGATCGCGGACAAATTTGTCAGCGAACCCCGTGCGCCGCAGCCGGCGGTGACCGATTACGCCGCACTGGCAACGGTAGAAATGCCGGTCGCCATCAGTCGCTATCCCACGGCACGTTACAGCCTGGTTGAGCTTAAACCGCAAACCGGGCGGAAACATCAACTCCGTCGGCACATGTCCCATTTGCGTCATCCCATCATCGGCGATTCGGCCCACGGGGATTTACGCCAGAATCGTGGTGCGGCTGCGCACTTTGGTGCCAGCCGTTTGATGCTGCATGCCAGCAGCTTATCCCTTAACCATCCTGTGACGGGCGAACCGCTGCTTATTCGTGCCGGGCTCGATCCTGTCTGGCAACGGGTGATGGAGCAGTTTGGCTGGCAGGCCTGTATTCCTGATGTGCCACGGGTTGAGTTTCTCGCAGGCTCAGGTCAGGATAGCGTTCCGGAATAAAGGGGAAAAGAAATGGCAAAGATTGGGATTTTTGTAGGCACCGTCTATGGGAACGCCTTACTGGTTGCAGAAGAAGCTGAGCCGTTGTTGCAGCAGCAGGGCCATGAGGTAACGATTTTCGAAGATCCGACACTGGCCGACTGGCAACACTATGCCAGTGATGTCGCTCTGATCATCACCTCGACCACCGGTCAGGGCGATTTTCCGGATACGATTTCCGGCCTGTTTCATGCTATGCAGGATAAGCTGGGCCATCAGCCCACGCTGCGTTATGGCGTGATAGCGTTGGGCGACAGCAGTTATGAAAATTTCTGCGGCGCAGGCAAACGTTTTGATGCATTGCTGCAGGCGCACCAGGCGAAGCGGATCGGTGACGTGTTGCTCATCGACGCCACCGAAAATCCGGAGCCAGAGTCGGTAACGTCTCCCTGGGTTGAGCAGTGGGGCAAACAGCTCTGACTGTACAGGGTGGGAAGACGGCACCCGCGTGGCTGACATGCGCGCCACGCGGGTGTCAGCACGGCCTGTCTGCATAAAAACGGCATCAGGTGATCGGTGCGGGATTAAAGACCGCCAGCTGATTGCGGATGCCCCAGCGGTCTGACCAGGTTTGTTTCCGGCCGCTGGCAATGTCCAGAATTAATGTAAACAACCGCCAGCCAACCTGCTCGATGGTTTCTTCGCCCGTGGCAATCGTACCGGCGTTAATATCCATTAAATCATGCCAGCGTTCAGCCAATGCGGTACGGGTTGCCATTTTGATCACCGGAATCGCCGCCAGGCCGTAAGGTGTTCCCCTGCCTGTTGTAAAAACCTGTAAGGTGATGCCTGAGGCCAGCTGCTGCGTGCCGCAGACAAAATCGCTGGCGGGCGTGGCGGCAAAAATCAGCCCTCGTCGTGTTGGCCGTTGTCCCGGCGACAGCACTTCCACAATCGGGCTTCGGCCTGATTTGGCAATCGAGCCTAATGCTTTTTCCACCACGTTGGCCAGTCCGCCTGTCTTGTTGCCGGGCGAGGGATTGGCGCTGCGGTCCGTTTTGCCTTGATCGAGATAGCGATCATACCAGGCCATTTCCTCAATCAGTCGCTGGCCCACGGCCTGGTCAACCACGCGTGGCGTCAGTAAATGAATGGCATCCCGTACCTCCGTGACTTCAGAAAACATTACGGTGGCTCCGCAGCGTACCAGCAGATCAGCGGCGAAGCCGACGGCGGGATTCGCGGTCACGCCCGAAAACGCGTCGCTGCCGCCACACTGCATGCCAACCACCAGTTCAGAGGCCGGGCAGGTTTCGCGCTGGCGTTGATTAAGGCGGCTCAGGTGACGCTCTGCGACCTGCAAAATCTCATCCACCATGGCACCGAAGCCCACCCGGCTCTCGTCCTGCAAACGCACAATATCCGCATCGTCCAGCGAGATGGGCTGTACGTCAGGCGTGCCGGTCAGCAGGCGTTCGGGTTGTAACTTTTCGCATCCCAGACTGACCACCATGATTTCGCCGCCGAAATTGGCATTCAGGGCCAGATTATGAACGGTTCGGATCGGGATCACCGCCGCGGGGGCATTGATCGCCACGCCACAGCCATAAAGATGATTCAGCGCCACCACGCCATCAACGTTGGGATAGCGGGGCAGTAAATCACGCTCAATGATTTGCACCACATAATCCACCACGCCCGCGACGCAGTGCACGCTGGTGGTGATCCCCAACAGATTACGGGTGCCCACGCTGCCGTCGGCGTTGCGATAGCCCTCAAAGGTATAACCGTCCAGCGGCGGTAACGCCGGCGGCACATTATTCGCTAAAGGTAAATGCGCTAAGTCCGGGGCGTCCGGCAGAGCAATTAGCGATTCGTCGATCCAGCTCCCCTGGGCGATATCACGCATGGCCAGCCCAATCACCTCGCCATAGCGCAGTATGGGCTGCCCATCAGGAATAGCCTGCAGCGCCACCTTGTGTCCCTGGGGAATATGCTCGGTCAGAGTTAAGCCATCACGAAACGTGGTACCGGCAGGCAGTCCCTGGCTGTTAACCACAATGGCCACGTTATCGTTTTCATGAACTTTGATATAGAGCGGTTGTTCGTTTGACAGGGGGATCATCGCTCACCTTCCAGTGCGTCGCGCCTTATTTCTGTGGCGCATTCATTATAAGAAGTCAGGTGTCACAGGTTCAGTATTTGCCACCGTCAGTATAAAGAGGGGTTCTCACCTGCACATTGTGCAATTGACCTACATTCAGCCTTCAGAGACGGCCGTTTTCATGTCTTTTTACCAAATCAAGTGAAGATTCTCACAAAGCCGACGATCGTCGGGCCTAGGAGTTGGCTTTGGGTGAGGAATACCAAAATACGTGAAATGCGCCGCAGTGTTTTATGCAATAGCCCAAAAAAGCACGATTCCTTCTCCTTATTCCAGGGAGATATTCCAATGTCACCGTGAAACCCACTTCTTATACTGATTTCCGTTTCCCCGGTCAGGTTATATGTCACGCCGCGTGAGTAATTTGCCAATAAAAAAATCGCCGTGTTTAACCTACATCTCTCTGATACCCAACGCGATGTGTATGCAGTCAGAGCGAATGTCACTTTCGCTATTTTTCAGGAGTGCATCATGAGTAGTTTTCACCAGACGTCAGAGGCGGTCCAGAAACGGACAAATGCACGCTACTGGATTGTGGTCATGTTGTTTATTGTGACCTCATTCAACTACGGCGACCGGGCGACGTTATCCATCGCTGGCTCCGCGATGGCAAAGGATATTGGCCTCGATCCCGTGGGCATGGGTTACATCTTCTCGGCGTTTTCGTGGGCCTATGTTATTGGACAAATCCCCGGCGGCTGGCTGTTGGATCGCTTTGGTTCCAAACGCGTCTATTTCTGGAGCATCTTCCTCTGGTCGTTATTTACCTTGCTGCAAGGTTTCGTGGACCTGTTCAGTGGTTACACCATCGTTATGGCGCTGTTTATGTTGCGCTTTATGGTGGGGCTGGCAGAAGCACCTTCATTTCCGGGTAACAGCCGGATTGTGGCCGCCTGGTTTCCGGCTCAGGAGCGCGGTACCGCCGTGGCCATTTTCAATTCTGCCCAGTATTTTGCGACCGTGATTTTCGCACCCATCATGGGCTGGCTGACCTCCGCAGTCGGTTGGGCTCATGTCTTCTGGTTCATGGGGGGACTGGGCATCATCCTGAGCCTTATCTGGCTCAAAGTGATTCACGATCCCAGCGATCATCCTGGCGTTAATCAGGCGGAACGGGAATACATGGAGCAGGGCGGTGCACTGATCAACATGGATCAGAAAAGCGAAAAGCAAAACGTCAGCTTCCGTGACAAGCGGTTCCAGATCAAACAGCTGCTGCAGTCACGCATGATGATCGGTATCTATATTGGCCAGTACTGCATCAACGCACTGACCTATTTCTTTATCACCTGGTTTCCGGTTTATCTGGTTCAGGCGCGCGGAATGTCGATTCTTAAAGCCGGTTTTGTTGCCTCCGTACCGGCACTGTGCGGCTTTATTGGCGGCGTGCTGGGTGGCGTGATCTCCGACTGGCTGATGCGCAAAACCGGCTCCCTGAACATTGCCCGCAAAACGCCCATTGTGCTCGGGATGCTGCTCTCGACCTCTATGGTGATATGTAACTACGTTGAAACCGACTGGGTTGTGGTGCTGTTTATGGCGACGGCCTTTTTTGGCAAAGGCATTGGTGCGTTAGGCTGGGCGGTGATGGCCGATACCGCGCCGAAGGAGATCAGCGGTCTGAGCGGCGGCCTGTTCAATATGTTTGGTAATGCGTCCGGCATTATCACGCCTGTCGCGATTGGCTACATCATTGCCTCGACCGGATCGTATAACGGTGCGCTGGTATACGTGGGTATCCACGCCTTTGTCGCGGTACTCAGTTATCTGGTGCTGGTGGATAACATCAAGCGCATTGAGCTGAAAACCCGCTAAGGAGCCTGTATGAATACGCAATCCACGCCCGTTATCACCGCTATGCAGGTTGTGCCGGTGGCCGGTTACGACAGTATGCTGCTCAACATTGGGGGGGCACACAATGCCAGTTTTACCCGCAACATTGTAATACTGACGGACAGTGCGGGTCATACCGGGCTGGGTGAGGCACCGGGAGGCGAGACCATTTATCAGGCCTTGCTGGATGCCGTACCGCAGGTGACAGGTCAGCAGGTCGCCTGCCTGAACCGGCTGGTACAGCAGGTGCATCGGGGCAATCAGTCTGCGGATTTCGAGACCCTTGGCAAGGGCGGCTGGACGTTCGAACTGCGCGTAAATGCGGTTGCGGCGCTGGAGGCCGCGCTGCTGGATCTGCTGGGGCAATGTCTGGGCGTGCCGGTCGCCGAGCTGCTGGGGCCGGGTAAACAACGCGATGCGGTCACGGTGTTGGGTTACCTGTTCTATATCGGTGACCGGCGCAAAACCGATCTGCCTTACCTCACTGGTGAGAACGCGCAGCATGACTGGTATCGGCTGCGTCATCAGGAAGCCCTGAGCAGTGAGGCCATCGTCAGGCTGGCGGAAGCGGCTCAGGATAAATACGGATTTCACGATTTTAAACTCAAGGGCGGCGTGCTGTCGGGCGAACAGGAAATCGCGACCGCGCAGGCGTTGAAAAAACGCTTTCCCGCTGCGCGTATCACCGTTGATCCTAACGGCGCATGGCGGCTGGACGAGGCGATCCGGCTGTGTAAAGGCATGCAGGATGTGCTGACCTATGCAGAAGATCCCTGTGGGGCGGAGCAGGGTTATTCCGGGCGTGAGGTGATGGCAGAGTTTCGGCGCGCGACGGGCCTGCCGGTCGCCACCAACATGATCGCCACCAACTGGCGCGAGATGCAGCATGCACTGATGCTCAACGCGATCGATATCCCGCTGGCCGATCCCCATTTCTGGACGCTGAGCGGTGCCGTGCGGGTCGCTCAGCTGTGCGATGAATGGGGACTCACCTGGGGCTGTCACTCCAATAACCACTTTGATATTTCCCTGGCCATGTTTACCCATGTCGGCGCTGCGGCACCCGGTAACCCCACCGCGATAGACACGCACTGGATCTGGCAGGAGGGCGACCAGCGCCTGACGAAAAATCCACTGCCGATTCAGCAGGGAAAAATTGCAGTGCCCACTGCACCGGGCCTGGGCATTGAACTGGACTGGGCGCAACTGCGGCGGGCAAACGAACGCTACAAATCACTGCCAGCGGGCGGACGTAATGACGCGACGGCCATGCAGTACCTGGTTCCCGGCTGGACATTTGACCGTAAACGCCCGGCTTTTGGCCGGGCCTCTGCTTAAGGGATAACAAATGAACACGACACCGAAGATCACCGCCATGCAGGTCATTCCGGTCGCCGGCTATGACAGTATGTTACTGAACCTGAGCGGCGCCCATTCACCTTTCTTTACCCGTAATATCGTCATCCTTGAAGATAATGCCGGCAATACGGGCCTGGGAGAAATCCCCGGCGGCGAAAAGATACGCCAGACGCTGGAAGAGGCTGCCGCGCAGGTGGTGGGTAAAACGGTGGGTGAATATAAAAATATCCTGAATCTGGTGCGCACGACGTTTGCCGATCGGGATGCCGGTGGGCGCGGTAATCAGACGTTTGACCTGCGCACCACCATTCACGTCGTCACCGGCATCGAAGCCGCGCTGCTGGATCTGCTGGGACAGCATCTGGGCGTGAATGTCGCCTCACTGTTAGGGGACGGGCAGCAGCGCGACAGCGTCGAGATGCTGGGTTACCTGTTTTACGTCGGCGACCGCCGAAAAACCACCTTGCCTTATCAGAATCAGGACAGCGAGACCTGTGACTGGTATCGCCTGCGTCATGAGGAAGCGCTCACGCCTGAGGCCGTGGTCAGGCTGGCCGAAGCAGCCTATGAAAAATACGGCTTTAACGACTTTAAACTGAAAGGCGGTGTGCTGAACGGCCATGATGAGGCGGAAGCGATCGCTGCGCTGGCGAAGCGTTTCCCCCAGGCGCGTATCACGATCGATCCCAACGGGGCCTGGTCGCTTGAGGAGGCCATCGCGCTGGGTAAACAGCTTAAAGGTGTGCTGGCCTATGCAGAGGATCCCTGTGGCGCAGAGCAGGGCTACTCCGGACGCGAAGTTATGGCCGAATTTCGGCGCGCCACCGGCCTGCCTACCGCCACCAATATGATCGCTACAGACTGGCGTCAGATGGGACACACCTTGTCTTTACAGTCAGTCGATATCCCGCTGGCCGATCCGCACTTCTGGACGATGCAGGGATCCGTGCGCGTGGCGCAAATGTGCCATGAATTTGGCCTGACGTGGGGTTCCCATTCCAACAACCATTTCGATATTTCCCTGGCGATGTTCACGCACGTTGCGGCCGCCGCACCGGGCAACATCACCGCCATTGATACGCACTGGATCTGGCAGGAGGGCAATCAACGGCTCACAAAAGCGCCTTTCCAGATTGAAGGTGGCAGGGTGGCAGTGCCGCAGAAGCCGGGCCTGGGTATTGAGCTGGACAGGGAGCGGGTGATGCAGGCTAATGCGCTTTATCAAAAGCATGGCCTGGGTGCCCGTGATGATGCACAGGCCATGCAGTTTCTGATTCCGCAGTGGACGTTCGATCACAAGCGTCCGTGCCTGGTGCGTTAACGTTTTTGGGCTTCCTGCAGGAAACCCGTTTCACAGGAGTAAAACCATGAGTAATACAGCCTGGCGCAATGAATTTCGCCATCGCCTGCTGGCAGGTGAAACCCTGATTGGCAGTTGGTGTGCCCTGGCGAATCCCCTTTCGACCGAAGTCCTGGGGCTGGCCGGATTTGACTGGCTGGTGCTGGACGGCGAGCACGCGCCTAACGATATCACCACCTTTGTGCCTCAACTGATGGCGCTGAAAGGCAGCAATAGTGCGCCGGTTGTGCGTCCACCCTGTAACGAGCCGGTGATTATTAAACGCCTGCTGGATATTGGTTTTAACAACATTCTGGTGCCCTTCGTCGAGAACGAAGACGAGGCCAGACGTGCGGTCGCCTCGACGCGTTATCCGCCCGCGGGGATTCGCGGCGTATCCGTTTCACATCGCAGCAATATGTACGGCACCATGCCAGCGTACAACAGCACTATCAACGACAACATTACGGTGTTAGTCCAGATAGAAACGCAGCAGGCCGTGGACAACATCGATGCTATCGCGACCGTTGAGGGCGTGGACGGGATCTTTGTCGGACCGGGCGATCTGTCCGCCGCGCTGGGTTATCTCGGCCAGCCTGCGCACCCGGCGGTATTGCCCGTCATCAAACACATCTTTGAACGGGCAAAAGCTGCCAACAAACCCAGCGGGATTCTGGCGCCGGTCGAGGCCGACGCCCGCCGCTACCTCGAGTGGGGCGCGACCTTTGTTGCTGTGGGTAGCGATCTCGGTGTTTTCCGTAGTGCCACGCAGGCGTTGTGTGACAAATTTAAAACGTAATCATCCAGGAGAGACGCAATGAAAATTGGCTTTATTGGCCTTGGGATTATGGGCAAACCTATGAGTAAGAACCTGCTGAAGGCGGGTTATTCACTGGTCGTGCGGGATCATCATGCCGAAAACGAGGCCGAACTGGTCGCGCTGGGTGCGACAACGGCCAGCAACGCGAAAGAGATTGCCGGGCAGTGCGATGTGGTCATCACCATGGTGCCGAACTCGCCGCAGGTCAAAGAGGTTTGTCTGGGTGAAAATGGCATTATCAATGGGGCAAAACCCGGTCTGATTGTCATCGACATGAGCTCAATCGCCCCACTGGCAAGCCGGGAAATTCATGATGCGCTGGCGGCAAAACAGATCCGTATGCTGGATGCGCCGGTCAGCGGCGGCGAGCCCAAAGCCATCGAAGGCACGTTGTCGGTGATGGTGGGCGGCGATAAAGCCGTGTTTGACCAGTGTTACGACATCATGAAAGCCATGGCGGGCTCGGTCGTGCATACCGGCGATATCGGTGCCGGTAACGTGACCAAGCTGGCTAATCAGGTGATTGTGGCGCTGAATATTGCCGCGATGTCAGAAGCGCTGACACTGGCGACCAAAGCCGGTGTCAATCCGGAGCTGGTCTATCAGGCTATACGTGGCGGTCTGGCAGGAAGCACCGTGCTGGATGCGAAAGCGCCGATGGTGATGGACCGCAATTTTAAACCCGGCTTCCGTATCGATTTACATATTAAAGATCTGGCTAACGCACTGGATACCTCACATGACATTGGTGCTCCTCTTCCATTGACAGCGGCGGTGATGGAGATGATGCAGGCACTGCGTAACGACGGACAGGGTACCGCCGACCACAGCGCGCTGGCCTGCTATTATGAAAAGTTAGCAAACGTCGAAATTTCGCGCTAAGGGTTGCCCGGTATCTGCGGATGCCGGGCGAATGTCCTTCCCTTACCGTCAAACCATACCGCCTGGATTGCTTATGAAAATCGTCATCGCACCGGATTCATATAAAGAAAGTCTCTCTGCCCTGGATGTGGCGTCGGCAATCGAAGCGGGATTTCGCGAGATTTTCCCCGATGCGCATTATGTGAAAATACCGGTCGCTGATGGCGGTGAAGGCACGGTTGAAGCGATGGTCGCTGCAACCCAGGGAAAAAAGATCAGGTTACAGGTGACCGGTCCACTGGGGGAACCTGTGGAGGCGTTCTATGGGGTGTCGGGCAACGACGAGACCGCCTATATCGAGATGGCCGCCGCCAGTGGCCTGGAGCTGGTCCCGGCGGCGCGGCGCGACCCATTGATTACCACTTCGTTTGGCACAGGTGAACTGATCAAAAACGCGCTGGATAAAGGGGTAAAGCACATCATTATTGGCATTGGTGGCAGCGCCACCAATGACGGCGGCGCAGGAATGATGCAGGCGCTGGGTGCACGTTTGCTGGATAAGCAAGGTGAAGAGATTGGCCCAGGCGGCGGCGCGCTGCCGCATCTGGCCCGCATTGATATTTCCCGCCTGGACAGCCGTATCCGGGCGTGCCTTTTCGAAGTGGCCTGTGATGTGACCAATACGCTGACAGGCGATGACGGTGCGTCGGCGGTCTTTGGCCCGCAAAAGGGCGCAACACCTGAACGGGTGGCACTGCTCGATAAGGCGCTGACGCACTATGCTGCGATGATTCAGCGCGATCTGGGCATGGATGTCCTGCAGGTCAGCGGTGGCGGTGCCGCAGGGGGAATGGGGGCCGCGCTGTATGCATTTTGCCAGGCGGCCCTGCGCCCCGGCATCGAAATCGTTACAGAAGCGCTGGGGCTGGCGGCGCAGTTGCAGGACGCCCAACTGGTGATTACGGGCGAAGGGCGCATAGACAGTCAGAGTATCAATGGCAAAGTGCCGATTGGCGTCGCGAAAGTTGCAAAGCGGTTTGGTCTTCCGGTGATTGGCATTGCCGGTAGCCTGACGGACGATGTCGGCGTCGTTCATCAACATGGCATTGATGCGGTATTCAGCGTGCTATACCGTATCTGTTCGCTGGATGAAGCGCTGGATGGCGCACGCAACAATGTGCGGCTTACTGCACGCAATGTGGCGGCCACCCTGAAAATCGGGGGTTTTTAAACGCTAATTTGTCGGCCCCTGGCGTTCAGGGGCCTGCTGACTGACCGGCTTTTCACGGCATAGCGAGCACGCGGCGCGCCTGTCTGGCCACATTTTCCATCTCATCCTGCAGCTCCAGCAACTCCGGCTCCAGCGCCTCAATATCACTGGCCTGATGCAGTTCTTTTTCCAGTTTACGACAGAGTTGCTTCATCCGCGGTACGCCGCTGTAACTGGCGCTGCCGTGAAGTTTATGGATAATTTCCCGCAAGGCAACCGCATCGTTTTCAGCCATGTACTGTACGATCTTAGCGTGCACTTCCGGCAAAAATTCCAGCAGCATTCGCAATAAATCCCGCGCTAAATCAGGTTTGTTGGCCGCCTGACGCAACGCCAGTTTCCAGTCCAGCGTGGGCAGGATCTGGGGAACCTCGGGCACAGCGCTGGCCGGGCTGGGCATATAACGCGTCAACACCTGACTGAGCTTATTTTCATCAATAGGCTTAGCAAGATAGTCGTTCATGCCGGCCCGGATCAGGTGCTCACGTTCACCATCGATCGCGTGCGCGGTTACAGCGACGATCGGCGTGTTGGCATGGTTTGGCAGCGTGCGGATAATTTCACTGGCGCGAATGCCATCGATGTCGGGCATCTGGATATCCATTAAAATCACGTCCAGTGCTTGCCGGTGGGCGACGTGGATGGCCTGCTCGGCGTTATTGCACAGGATGCTGTGCTCAACCTGTTCTTCCAGCAGTGCGCCGATCAGCTTGAGATTCGCAGGATTATCATCCACCGCCATGACGGTTAACGGCAGACGCGGCGAGGAAGAGGTATCGTTACTGTGGCGGGCATGCAGCTCCAGCAGCATGGGCAGTAAACGTGTTTGTGAGACAGGTTTGGCAATACAGCCGTCAATGCCACGTACTTTTAGCTCATCGGCCAGTAACATCATTGGGCTTGGCAGCGCCATGATGACCTGATCGGCGCGTTCCAGCAGCGAATTGATAAACCGGCTTTCCAGCACCTGCGACTGGCTGGCATCGACAGGCATCGCCATCAGCAACAGGGGATAACGCGGCTGACTCAGGCCTTCCAGCGTTAAGCTGTGCTCTACCTGTAACGGCGTCGCGCCTAAAATCTCGACGACTGCGCTGGCAACATCGGGATTCGCTTCCACATAGGCCATACGGGTGTTCGATAGTGCGTCAAGGACGCGCGGCATACTCGGTGCATTCGGATTGAGATCAAGTTTCACGCGCACCCAAAAGGTGGAACCGTGATTCTGGCGGCTGACGAAGGTGATCTCCCCGTTCATTTCCCGCACCAGTTTCTGGGTGATCACCAGTCCCAGCCCCGATCCGCCGTGGCGACGGGAAATGCTGGCATCCGCCTGGCGAAAGGCCTCAAACAGCTGCGCCTGCTGTTCTTCGGAAATGCCTATCCCCGTATCACGCACCTGAATCTCCAGCTCAACCTGGGTTGCCGTAAGGGTATGTTGCTCAACCCGTAAATTGATGGTGCCTTTTTCAGTGAACTTAATCGCATTGCCCATCAGGTTAATCAGGATTTGCTGCAGGCGAAGCGCGTCACCGATCACGTTGTCGGGGACGTTGTTATCGCATACCACCGTCAACTCCAGCTTCTTTTCGTGGGCCGATGGGGCCAGCAAAACCAGCGTTTCATCCAGCGTGGCGCGAAGCGGGAAAGGAATGGATTCCAGCATCAGCTTTCCGGCTTCCAGCTTCGAGAAATCCAGTACGTCATTGATGATCGACAGCAGGTTATTGGCCGAACGTTCAATCGTCAGCATATAGTCACGCTGGGTGGTGCGCAGCGGCGTTTTCAGCATCTGACGGGTAAAGCCCAGCACGCCATTCAGCGGCGTGCGCAGTTCATGGGACATGTTCGCCAGGAATTCGGATTTGATGCGGGCAGCTTCCTGGGCACGTTTTTTGGCCAGATCCAGCTCAACATTCTGAATTTCGAGCTGCTCCAGCGTTTCCCGCAGGTCCCAGGTCGCCTGATCGATGTTGTGCTGCATCTCTTCGTGGTAGGCGGTAAGCGACATCGCCATAGCATTGATCCCATTCTTCAGGATGCTCAGCTCGCCCAGCATGTGGCCTTCCACCCGGCTGTCCAGTTGCCCACGACGAATCCGGTCAACGGTGCTGACCATATTGCGAATGGGGCCGGTAACGTCCCGCATCAGGCGATAGGCAAACAACATGGCAATACACAGGCAGAACAGCAGCATCAGGGTGGCAATAAAGACTTCCCGGTATTGCTGTAAACGCACGGACTGCAAATCCAGCTCTATCGCCACGTAGCCCAGCGGATTCCCGGCGGGCTTGGCATCCTGTCCGGGCAATTCATCCACGGCGTAACGCTCGGAGGTGATGGGTTTGCGCAGGATCAACAGGTTGCCGCTGCCCTCCAGGGAAACATCCTCGGGCAGCGCCTGGATCGCCTGCTTTGTCTTCAGGCTGAGGTTTTGGTTGGTGTTGGAGGTGACGTAGAGCTGGTTATTATCATCAAAAACAGAAATGGCCCGTACAATGCCGGAATGGCGGCGATGGAGTAAACTCACCAGTTCACGCAGCGCATCACGATTGTGCCAGGTCATGCTGTATTCTGTGGAGACCGCCAGCGGTTCAATGATATTCGCCCCCGCCTCAATCACCTGGCGCTGTAATTCATTGTAGCGATGCACCACAAAAAATGAGCTGAGCAGCAAGCCTACCATTAGCGTAGGCGCCAGGATTAAAATCATCATTCGCGCCCGCAGGCTGTATTTAGTCATAATAGTCGCCTGCTGTTTCGGCCTGAACGTCCCTGTGCACGTCGCTGAAATGGATGCACATCGAATTTAAAGAGAAAGAACTACACTATGGCGCAATTTTATTCCGCAAAACAGCGCGTGACGACCCGAAAAAGGCTGACCGTTACTATCGAAGACCTGGATCCTTTCGGTCAGGGCGTGGCCCGGCACAAAGGAAAAACCCTGTTTGTCGCGGGTGCGCTGCCCGGCGAACAGGCGGAAGTCACCCTGCTGGAGGAGAAGCGCCAGTATGCTCGCGCCAAAACAGAGCGTCTGTTGAACCACAGCCCGTCACGGGTTGAACCTCGCTGTCCGCATTTTAGCCGCTGTGGCGGCTGCCAACAGCAACATGTTGATGAGCCGCTACAGCAGCAGAGTAAAGCGCGTGCGCTGGCACGAATGCTTACTCAGGCAGCAAAGCAGCCGATCACGGTGGATGAGATCATCGCCGGTCCTGCCTGGGGCTATCGCCGCCGTGCCCGCCTTGGCCTGCAGTGGCACAGCAAAACACAGCAGCTTCAGATGGGCTTTCGCCAGGAAGCCACCAACGATCTGGTCGATATCCAGCAGTGCCCCGTTTTGGCGCCCCAACTTGAGGCGCTGATTATTCCGCTGCGCAATTGTCTCACTACGCTTAATGCTGTCAACCGTTTAGGCCATGTCGAACTGGTGCTGGCTGATAACGGGCCGGTGATGTTATTGCGTCATCTGGATGCATTAACTGCTGACGATATGGCAAAACTGGAACGGTTTTCGCATCAGCATCAGCTCATGCTGTTTTTGGATGATGGCGGCGAGGCACTGCGCGCAATCAGCGAACAACGCCCGTTTTATCATTCACACCAGCTTACGCTAACCTTCAGTCCACAGGATTTTATTCAGGTTAACGATACGGTGAATCAGCAGATGGTCGCCAGGGCAATCGCGTGGCTGGATTTACAGCCTGACGATCGTGTGCTGGACCTGTTTTGCGGCATGGGAAACTTTACGCTCCCTGTAGGAAAAACGGTACAAAATGCCGTAGGTGTGGAGGGCGTTGCAGCATTAGTCCAGCAGGCGGAGTATAATGCTGAGGTCAATGATCTTAAAAACGTCAGATTTTTTCAGCACAATCTGGAAGACGATGTTTCGCGTCAGCCCTGGGCGACGCAAGGCTTTAACAAGGTGTTACTCGATCCGGCGCGGGCCGGGGCGGCGGGTGTCATGTCCCATGTCGTCAAACTATCACCACAGCGTGTGGTCTATGTGTCGTGTAATCCTGTAACACTCGCGCGTGACAGCGAAACACTGTTGTCGGCGGGCTACCAATTGGAAAGGGTCGCGATGCTGGATATGTTTCCGCATACCCGTCATCTCGAATCCATGGTGCTGTTCAGAAAAAAAACATAAGTGTCCGGCAGGGGCGCTGTGCAGGAGAGGATATGGTTGCGGTCAGAAGTGCACATTTAAATACGGAAGGGGAATTTGCCCTCGACCAGTGGATCGCCAGTCTTGGCGTGGCTAACCCGCAATCATGTGAACGTCTTGCTGAAACCTGGCGCTATTGTGAGGCGCAGACGCAAGGCCATCCCGACCAGTCGCTGCTGCTGTGGCGCGGTATTGAGATGGTGGAAATCCTCTCAATGCTCAGCATGGACATTGAAAGCCTGTGCGCGGCACTGATTTTCCCGCTCGCCAATGACGAAGTGGTCAGCGAAGAAGAGCTGGAAAAAACCGTGGGCAAAGGCATCGTTTCGCTGGTACATGGCGTGCGCGATATGGATGCGATTCGCCAGCTGAAAGCCATTCATAACGATTCAATGGCCTCAGAGCAGGTGGATAACGTGCGCCGCATGCTGCTGGCGATGGTGGAAGATTTCCGCTGCGTGGTGCTTAAGCTGGCAGAGCGCATTATGAACCTGCGCGAGGTGAAGGATGCACCGGAAGACGAACGCGTTCTGGCCGCCAAAGAAAGCACCAATATTTACGCGCCGCTGGCCAACCGGCTGGGCATCGGCCAGCTGAAATGGGAGCTGGAAGATTACTGTTTCCGCTATCTGCATCCCGAAGAATACAAGCGCATTGCGAAACTGTTGCACGAACGTCGTATCGATCGTGAGCAATATATTGATAACTTTGTCGTTAACCTGCGTAAAGAGATGGCGAAAGAGGGCGTCCGTGCCGAAGTGTACGGCCGTCCCAAACATATCTACAGCATCTGGCGCAAGATGCAGAAAAAATCGCTCGCCTTTGATGAGCTGTTCGACGTGCGCGCGGTGCGTATTGTGGCTGAGCGTTTACAGGACTGCTATGGCGCGCTGGGTACGGTACATACGCTGTACCGCCATCTGCCCAGTGAATTCGACGATTACGTCGCTAACCCGAAGCCTAACGGCTATCAGTCCATTCATACGGTGGTGCTGGGACCGCAGGGTAAAACCGTTGAGATCCAGATTCGTACGCGTCAGATGCATGAGGACGCGGAACTCGGCGTCGCGGCACACTGGAAATACAAAGAAGGTCCGTCGTCCAGCCATGCCCGTGGGGCGGCAGGCCATGAAGAACGCATTGCCTGGTTACGTAAGCTGATCTCCTGGCAGGAAGAGATGGCCGATTCCGGCGAGCTGCTTGAAGAGGTCCGCAGTCAGGTGTTTGATGACCGCGTCTACGTCTTTACCCCGAAAGGCGATGTGGTCGATTTGCCCGCCGGTTCTACGCCGCTGGACTTTGCTTACCATATCCACAGCGATATCGGCCATCGCTGCATCGGTGCCAAAATCGGTGGGCGCATCGTGCCCTTTACCTATCAGTTGCAGATGGGCGACCAGGTTGAAGTTATCACACAAAAACAGCCGAATCCAAGCCGCGACTGGCTGAACCCGAATTTAGGATTCATCACCACCAGCCGTGGCCGCGCCAAAATTCACAACTGGTTCCGTAAGCAGGATCGCGATAAAAACATTCTCGCCGGTCGCCAGATTCTGGACAACGAGCTGAACCAGATGGATATCAGCCTGCGCGAAGCCGAGAAGCTGCTGCTGCCGCGCTATAATGTCACTTCGCTGGACGAGTTACTGGCCGCCATTGGCGGCGGGGATATTCGTCTGCACCAGATGGTGAATTTCCTGCAGGCCAAACTTAATAAGCCGACGGCGGAAGAACAGGACCGTGAAGCCCTGCGTCAGCTGACGCAAAAATCGCACGCGCCGTCTGCCCGCAAGGAAAGTGGTCGCGTCGTGGTGGAAGGGGTGGGCAACCTCATGCACCATATCGCACGCTGCTGTCAGCCTATCCCGGGCGACGATATCGTCGGCTTTATCACCCACGGACGCGGTATTTCCATTCACCGTGCCGACTGCGATCAGCTGTCGGAGCTGATCTCCAACGCGCCAGAGCGCATCGTCGATGCCGTATGGGGCGAAAGCTACTCCAGCGGCTATTCGCTGGTGGTGCGCGTCACGGCTAACGATCGCAGCGGGCTGTTGCGCGATATCACCACGATTCTCGCCAACGAAAAGGTCAACGTGCTCGGCGTATCGAGCCGCAGCGATACCAAAAAACAGCTCGCCACCATTGATATGGACATCGAGATTTACAATCACCAGGTCCTGGGGCGCGTGCTGTCTCGCCTCAATCAGGTACCTGACATCATCGATGCCCGCCGCCTGCACTAACCTGTCATCAGGCGCACGTTTTGACCGACGTGCGCCTGGCTGCTTTTATCACCGCGTTTATGCCAACGGAACACCGGAAGGATTACCCTATGACGTCAATTGATCGCCTGCTGGGCATTATGAAAACCCTGCGCGATCCGCAACAGGGCTGCCCGTGGGATCGCGAGCAGACCTTTGCCACCATCGCGCCTTATACCCTGGAAGAAACCTACGAAGTACTGGATGCGATCCAGCGCGAAGACTTCGACGATCTGCGGGGTGAGCTGGGCGATTTGCTGTTTCAGGTGGTGTTTTATGCCCAGATGGCACAGGAGCAGGGGCGCTTTAATTTTGATGATATCTGCCATGCCATCAGTGACAAGCTGGAACGTCGCCATCCGCATATTTTTGCGGAAGGCACCGCCGGGAACAGCGCTGAGGTGTTGAAAAACTGGGAGGCGATAAAAAGCGCGGAACGGGCAGAGAAAGCCCAGCATTCGGCACTGGACGATATTCCAAAAGCGCTGCCTGCGCTGATGCGCGCCCATAAAATTCAAAAGCGTTGCCACAATGTGGGCTTTGACTGGACCACGCTGGGCCCGGTGGTCGACAAGGTGCATGAAGAGATCGATGAGGTGATGCACGAGGCGCAGCAAAGCGTCGTCGACCCGCAAAAGCTGGAAGAAGAGATCGGCGATTTACTGTTTGCGACGGTTAACCTCTCGCGTCACTTAGGCAGCAAAGCCGAAATCGCGCTACAGAAGGCCAACGATAAGTTTGAACGCCGTTTCCGTGCGGTGGAAGCAATCATTACTGCACAGGGGCTGTCTATGCCTGGCGCCACGCTGGAACAAATGGAAGCGGCCTGGCAGCAGGTAAAAGCCGACGAAAAACGCTGATTATTCCAGCGCTGCGCATAAAGTGCGCGCTTGGGCTTACTCGATTCAGCTTCGCGTCAACTTTGTGATGTACGTCAACATTTTGTTAACCGCTATCCGCTAAGGTACGCGCAGCAATGCGTGAGGAGAGGGATGTGATTCATCAATTGTGGCTGATGGCGGTTTCCAGTATACTGTTTTCCCGTCCTGGTTATTCCACCGTCTTTAAACCTAAACTCTCAGGTTCAGCATGACAACGAATTATATTTTTGTGACCGGCGGGGTCGTTTCCTCTCTGGGTAAAGGCATTGCCGCAGCCTCCCTCGCAGCCATTCTCGAAGCGCGTGGTCTGAACGTGACCATCATGAAACTGGATCCGTACATTAACGTCGATCCGGGTACCATGAGCCCGACACAGCACGGTGAAGTATTCGTCACTGATGATGGGGCCGAAACCGATCTGGATTTGGGTCACTATGAGCGCTTCATCCGCACGAAAATGTCGCGCCGCAACAACTTCACCACTGGCCGTATCTACTCGGAAGTCCTGCGCAAAGAGCGCCGTGGCGACTATCTGGGTGCCACGATTCAGGTCATTCCGCATATTACTAATGCGATTAAAGAGCGCATCATCGAAGGTGGCGAAGGTCACGACGTCGTGCTGGTCGAAATCGGCGGTACGGTCGGTGATATCGAATCCCTGCCGTTCCTGGAAGCGATTCGTCAGATGGCCGTCGACGTGGGCCGCGAACACACGATGTACATGCACCTGACGCTGGTGCCTTACATGGCGGCAGCGGGCGAGGTCAAAACCAAGCCGACGCAGCACTCTGTAAAGGAACTGCTCTCTATCGGTATTCAGCCAGACGTCCTGATCTGCCGTTCCGATCGGGCTGTGCCGGCCAACGAGCGTGGCAAAATTGCCCTGTTCTGTAACGTGCCAGAAAAAGCCGTTATTTCGCTCAAAGACGTCGATTCCATCTACAAAATTCCAGGCATGCTGAAATCGCAGGGTCTGGATGACTATATCTGTAAGCGTTTCAATCTGAATGCTCCGGAAGCCAATCTGGCCGAGTGGGAGCAGGTGATTTATGAAGAAGCGAACCCGGGCGGCGAAGTCACCATTGGTATGGTGGGCAAATATGTCGAACTGCCGGATGCGTATAAATCTGTTATTGAAGCCCTGAAGCACGGCGGGCTGAAGAATCGCGTTACCGTCAACATCAAGCTGATCGACTCCCAGGACGTAGAAACCCGCGGTGTCGAGTTGCTGAAAGATTTAGATGCCATTCTGATTCCGGGTGGGTTTGGTTACCGCGGTGTCGAAGGCAAGCTGATGACGGCGAAATATGCCCGCGAAAACAACGTGCCTTATCTTGGCATCTGTCTTGGCATGCAGGTTGCCCTGATGGAGTTCGCGCGCAATGTTGCCGGTATGGAAGGCGCAAACTCCACAGAATTTGTGCCAGACTGTAAGTACCCGGTGGTCGCCTTGATCACCGAATGGCGTGACGAAGAAGGTAACGTTGAAGTCCGTTCTGAGCAGAGCGATCTGGGCGGTACCATGCGTCTTGGCAGCCAGCAGTGCCAGTTGACCCCGGAAAGCAAGGTTCGCCAGCTGTACGGTTCTGACACGATTGTTGAGCGCCATCGTCACCGCTACGAAGTGAATAATATGCTGCTGAAGCAAATTGAAGCAGCGGGTTTACGCGTGGCAGGACGTTCTGGCGACGATCAGTTGGTTGAGATCATTGAGATCCCGAACCATCCATGGTTTATTGCTTGCCAGTTCCACCCTGAGTTCACATCGACGCCACGCGATGGTCATCCGTTGTTTGCCGGGTTTGTGAAGGCAGCACATGAGCATCAGAAGCGTTTAGCGAAATAAGTTTAACGAACAACGCGCGAACTTTTCGCGCGTTGTTTGTCTTAGGATTGACTAACTTGTACTGAGGAAAATCGTAATGGCCAAAATCGTAAAAGTCATCGGTCGCGAAATTATCGACTCACGTGGCAACCCAACTGTTGAAGCTGAAGTGCACCTGGAAGGCGGCTTCGTAGGCCTGGCTGCAGCACCATCAGGTGCCTCTACCGGTT
Organism: Pantoea sp. JZ2; assembly: GCF_035191405.1. Classification (NCBI taxonomy): domain Bacteria; kingdom Pseudomonadati; phylum Pseudomonadota; class Gammaproteobacteria; order Enterobacterales; family Erwiniaceae; genus Pantoea; species Pantoea sp. JZ2. The sequence continues at coordinate 1,123,636 of NZ_CP045247.1, forward strand.
CTCGTGAAGCACTGGAACTGCGTGACGGTGACAAATCTCGCTTCCTGGGCAAAGGCGTAACTAAAGCGGTTGCTGCGGTTAACGGTCCGATTGCTGAAGCGGTAAAAGGCAAAGACGCGAAAGATCAGGCGAACATCGATAAAATCATGATCGACCTGGACGGTACTGAGAACAAATCTAACTTCGGTGCTAACGCCATTCTGGCTGTTTCACTGGCTGCGGCAAAAGCGGCGGCAGCCTCTAAAGGTCAGGCGCTGTATGAGCACATCGCTGAACTGAACGGCACCCCAGGCAAATATTCTATGCCACTGCCTATGATGAACATCATCAACGGTGGTGAGCACGCGGACAACAACGTCGACATTCAGGAATTCATGATTCAGCCTGTCGGCGCATCAAGCGTGAAAGAAGCGATCCGCATGGGTTCAGAAGTGTTCCACAACCTGGCGAAAGTGCTGAAAAGCAAAGGTATGAGCACAGCGGTAGGTGACGAAGGTGGCTATGCGCCAAACCTGGGTTCTAACGCCGAAGCGCTGGCGGTTATCGCGGAAGCGGTAAAAGCAGCAGGCTATGAGCTGGGTAAAGATATCACCCTGGCAATGGACTGTGCGGCATCTGAATTCTACAAAGATGGCAAATACGTGCTGGCCGGTGAAGGCGGTAAGGCCTTCACCTCTGAAGAGTTCACCCACTTCCTGGAAGATCTGACGAAGCAGTATCCGATCGTTTCTATCGAAGATGGCCTGGACGAATCTGACTGGGATGGCTTCGCCTACCAGACCAAAGTGCTGGGCGACAAAATCCAGCTGGTAGGTGACGACCTGTTCGTTACCAACACGAAGATCCTGAAAGAAGGTATCGAGAAAGGCATCGCGAACTCCATCCTGATCAAATTCAACCAGATCGGTTCACTGACCGAAACCCTGGCTGCGATTAAAATGGCGAAAGACGCAGGCTACACCGCTGTGATCTCTCACCGTTCAGGTGAAACCGAAGATGCGACCATCGCTGACCTGGCGGTCGGTACTGCTGCAGGCCAGATCAAAACCGGTTCAATGAGCCGTTCTGACCGTGTTGCGAAGTACAACCAGCTGATCCGTATCGAAGAAGCGCTGGGTTCAAAAGCGCCCTTCAACGGCCTGAAAGAAGTAAAAGGCCAGTAAGTTTACTGACTTCTGACTTCTGATGAAAACCCGCCCACGTGGCGGGTTTTTTTATGCCTTTGCCGTCAGGCTTCCTCACCTTTTTCTGCGACGTCTATGCTGTTTACATCTGTGCTTAACACAACCCACCGACACTGACGCTGTATACATGAATCTGACGCATCCTGTTGCTCGCCTGAGGCGCATGAATCACCGCTTTCAGGCAAAGATTAACTGGCTGAAGGAGAAAACCTGTGAGGCTGGCTTCGTATAACGTTGAAAACCTGTTTGATCGCGCCAGAGCGATGAATCAGAACGAATGGCGTGCAGGAAAACCGGTACTCGAAAAATTCGCCGAGCTGAATGCCCTGCTGGGGCAGGCTGAGTATACCGACGCGATGAAAAAACAGATGGTTGAACTGATGGTGGCGCTGGGACTGCAAAAGTCAGACACCGGGCCTTTTGTTCTCCTGCGGCGCAACCGGGGTAAACTGTTGACCCGACCCACAGACAACAGCGGCATTCGCATTATCGCCAATGGCCGTGCTGACTGGGTCGGATCGCTGGAACTGCGACGTGCGCCGATAGACGAGATTGCTATGGGATTAACGGCGCAGGTCATGACAGATCTCAGGGCGGATATCCTGACGGTCGTGGAAGCAGAAAGCCGCCCCGCGTTGCTGGAATTTAATAACACGATGCTGCCTGCCCGCGGCGGCACGCCGTTTAATCATGTGATGGTGATTGATGGCAACGATGAGCGGGGCATTGATGTCGGGCTAATGAGCGCGGCAGACTTTGCTATCGACATAATCCGAAGCCATGTCGATGACAAAGATAAACAGGGCGAGCTGATTTTCTCGCGCGACTGTCCCGAATTCACGATTCCTTTGCCCGACGGTCAAACCCTGCTTGTGCTGGTTAACCATTTTAAAAGCAAAGGGTACGGTGCAAAAGCCAGCTCTGACGCCCGCCGTAAACGGCAGGCGGAGCGGGTCAAAGCGATATATCAGCAACGCATTAAAGACGGGCAAACCCTGATCGCGATCACGGGCGATTTTAACGACACGCCAGACAGCGAGGCCTTATCGCCGTTGCTGAAGGACACCGACCTGAAAGATATCTTTACCCATGAAAAGTTTGATAACGGTGGCTATCCCGGTACCTGGGGCGGTTGCAGCGCCAGTAATAAAATTGACTATATTTTGCTGTCGCCCGCCCTGTGGAAAAAGGTCGAAAAAGGCGGCGTGTGGCGCAAAGGGATGTGGCCCGGTGTTCGCCCGGTAAAATGGGAAACCTATCCCGAACTGAAAAAAGAGGTCAATGCAGCGTCTGATCATGCGGCGGTGTGGGTGGATCTGACCCTCTGATCCCGCCTGATGTCCTTCTGTCGCCTGGCGCGTTCACAGCAGATCGCGTCGGTTCAGCATCACCTGACATGATCTCAGCGCTGAGTTCTGCGATAATCACGTTTTAAAACTTCACAGAGATGATTATGCAGTACCCGATTAACGAAATGTTCCAGACGCTGCAAGGCGAAGGCTATTACACCGGCGTGCCGGCGATTTTCATCCGCTTACAGGGATGTCCGGTAGGATGCAGTTGGTGTGACACCAAACACACCTGGGAAAAACAGGCGGATCGGGAAACAGCATTAGGCGATATTCTGGTTAAAACGGTGGAAAGCGATGCCTGGGGCAACGCGGATGTGCCAATGCTGCTCAGCAGCATCGCGCAACAGGGCTGGACGGCCCGTCACATTGTGATCACCGGCGGAGAACCGGCCATCTACGATTTGCGCCCACTGACCGACGCGCTGGAAGCCGCAGGGTTTCAGTGCCAGATCGAAACCAGCGGGACCCACGAAATCCACTGCTCTGCACAAACCTGGGTGACCGTGTCGCCGAAGGTTAATATGCGCGGCGGTTATGATGTCCTGGCACAGGCGCTGAGCCGTGCAGATGAGATCAAACATCCGGTAGCACGGCAACGTGATGTGGAGGCCTTAGACGATTTACTGGCCGGGATTCAGGACACGAAAGCGCGCATTATTGCGCTGCAGCCGATCAGTCGCAAAGATGATGCGACTAAACTGTGTATCGAAACCTGCATTGCGCGCAACTGGCGCCTGTCGATGCAGACGCATAAATACCTGAATATTGCCTGACAGCAAAAAGGCGGCCCTGGCCGCCTTTTTCATTTACTGTTTCGCTTTCCAGGTTTCATAAGCCTGCTTAATCTCCGCTTTTGCGGCGTTCGCGTCTTCAAACCCTTTCAGCTCAACCTTCTTACGGCCCTCGGGCAGTTCCTTGTAAACGCGAAAAAAAGCCTCCAGCCGCTGCTGCTCCATTTTGGGCAAATCGGCTACCGTCTGAATCGCATCATAGGTTGGATCGACATGACTGGCGGGTACGGCGACAATTTTGTCATCCACTTCGCCGCCGTCGATCATTTTCAGTACGCCAATCGGGCGCAGTTTAATGAGTGTCCCGGGGGCGAGTGGGGCGCGCGTATAGAAGATCACATCCAGCGGATCGTTATCACCGCCCAGTGATTGCGTCAGCGAACCGTAGTTAGCCGGATACGCAACCGGCATGGACTGAAAACGGTCGGCAACGATGAAACCGGTTTTCGCATCGGTTTCATATTTAATGATGCCGCCTGCCGGAATTTCCGTGACGGCATAGAAGGCATCCGGCAGCGTTTCGGGTTGCGGGAAGTTAAGGATGTTTTCCGCCTGGACGGCGGCAGAGGCAGTGATAAAAACGGACAAGGCCAGAAAAGGCTTTCTCAGGTTCATTGTTGATTCTCATGATCTTTAATGAAGGAGAGAACAGCCTGGTCGGTAAAGATGACAGCGGGATGACAGCCGACGGAACGTTACAATGCACATGTCAGCAACCCTGCCGACTGATCAACCCTGTGTCCGATCAGCCGCCCGTTGGCGAAGGGCGGCCGGTTAACCGCGGTAGGTACAGCCTGCGGTGCAGGTTTCTTTGATCATGACCGCGCTCAGCAACGGCAGGCGAGGCTTCATATGATCCCAAATCCATTTGGCCAGCACTTCGCTGGTCGGATTCTCCAGTCCCGGAATGTCATTGAGGTAATAATGATCAAGCCGGTCATAAAGGGGTTTAAAGGCCGCTTTCAGTTCGGCAAAATCCATCACCCAGCCGGTATGCGCATCCACTTCGCCGGTGATTTCCAGACGCACCAGGAAGGAGTGACCGTGCAAACGACCGCATTTGTGTCCGGCCGGTACATTAGGTAAATGGTGTGCGGCTTCGAACTGGAACTCTTTAAATAACGTGGTAGACATAATCGCTCTCAGGCATTAAAAACGGGCCGAATTCTACCTGAAAAGCAGCTTTTTCGCACCCGTTAAGCGCAGTTTGCTCAGCCAATCGCCAGAATGGTTAAGCGCATCAGGGCGTTAACCCGGCATAAAGCCGTTAACCGTTGTGCGACACGTCGGCGGGAAGACGCGCCACGATTTCTTCGGCGATACCGAAATGTTCAATTAACAACTGATGTTGTTGTGATTGTGACAGCGGCGTGAAGCTTTCGCTTCCGTCCTGGGCTCTTACTACCTGCTCACCTTTAACGATGCCGGTGAGTGTTTCATGACCTGCCCGACGAATCAGCAGTGCACCGTCAAAGCGACTGGTGTTGCGGCTTTTTTGATGGCGCGCCTGAAAGTCAGCGAAGGGGATATTAAGCGCCAGGAGCTGACAATTCAGCCTTGCCCGACCTAACGGCTTCCAGTTAATCAACCAACTGTCGCCCTGCTGATGAACCTGCGTGCCCCAGACGGGATGCGCATACTCTGCTACCTCAAGCGGCAGCGGATGGCCATGAAGCATCGTAGCATCCACCACCAAAGGACGATCGTCGAGGGTGACCAACAGCAGACCATGACCGGGAGAATCGACGGGGGACGGACGCGAGGACAGCATCCTGGATACACCGAGTTGCGCACGAAATCCCAGTTGCATGAGCAGCGCAAAGAGTGCGCCATGACCGGCCCAGCAGGTGCCGCCGGTGCCAAATTGTAGCCAGTGCGTGAAAAAATCGTCGGCCGTAGTGCCGGGCAACGGTTGGGAAGGAGGATCGTTCGCGAGAATGCGCCGGCGGATATTGTCGAAGGGCACCTTCTGGCACCAGGCGCGGTAAAGCGCCTGAAGCCCGGCCGCATCTGGGGCAGGGGAGTGATCCAGGCCCAGTTTATCCAGGATTCGCTCTGTCAGCGCAGGCGATAATGCAGTTACTGTCTCAGGCACCCGATCCTCTCGTATCGTCGCGTTGGCAATTCGTTATGCCACGTATTCAGGGCAATCACCCGCCATTAATCAGAGCGGGAAGGATGATTACTTGAGTCTGTTGATGACTGTCAGGATTACCACTTTTAACGATTAATTGTATCTGAAAAACCATTTAGTCATTTTGGTTATTTGATATGTCGAAGGCGTCTTTAATCGTTAATATAGCTGGCTGTACCCTTCTCTCTCTTCCGCCACTATTCGGTCCGGATTTCTGCTACTGGAATTTTTATCGCGATGACGACTCAGGCACCAGGTTCACTGCTTCCGCTCTCTCCGGAGCAACTTGCCCGTTTAGAGGCAGCAACGACAGATTTTTCCACCACTCAAATGGCGTGGCTCTCCGGCTACTTCTGGGGCAAAGTCAATCATGCGCCTGGTCAGGCGGTGGCCAGCGCTCCGGCACAGCCTGAAGCGCCCGCGATTACGCTGCTTTCCGCCTCGCAAACCGGCAACGCCCGTCGGGTGGCTGAACAGCTCCGCGATGACCTGCAGGCCGCAAAGCTGACCGTGAATCTGGTGAACGCCGGCGACTACAAATTTAAACAAATCGGCCAGGAAAAGCTGCTGATTGTGGTGACCTCCACGCAAGGGGAAGGCGAGCCGCCGGAAGAAGCCGTTGCGCTGCATAAATTCCTGATGTCGAAAAAAGCGCCCAAAATGGACGGTGCGGCTTTTGCCGTACTGGGTCTGGGCGACACCTCCTATGAATTCTTCAGCAAGGCGGGCAAAGATTTCGATACACGGCTGGCTGAGCTGGGGGCGGAACGCCTGCTGGATCGGGTTGATGCCGATGTTGACTATGCTGAGCAGGCCAGCGCCTGGCGCAAGGCGCTCACCGACATTCTGAAAGCACGGGTCCCGACGGCCTCGCCCGCACAGGCGGCGGCAACCGTGGCGGGCAGCGTCAATGAAGTGTCCACCAGCCCCTATTCCAAAACGCAGCCCCTCAGCGCGAGTTTATCGGTCAATCAGAAAATCACCGGCCGCGATTCGGATAAAGACGTCCGCCATATCGAAATTGATTTGGGCGATTCCGGTTTGCGCTACCAGCCCGGCGATGCGCTGGGCGTCTGGTATGAAAACGATGCCGCGTTGGTCAGCGAACTGCTGGAGCTGGTGTGGTTAAAAGGCGATGAGCCGGTTGACGTACAGGGCCAGATGCTGCCGCTGGCAGAGGCGCTGCAGAAACATTTCGAGTTAACGGTCAACACCGCGCAAATTGTTGCGCAGTACGCCACTTTGTCCCGCAACGACGAACTGCTGTCGCTGGTGGATGACAAAGCTAAACTTCAACAGTACGCGCAACGTTATCCGATTGTCGATATGGTTCGCCTGGCGCCTGCGCAACTGACGGCTGAGCAGCTGACCGGCCTGCTGCGTCCCTTAACCCCGCGCTTGTATTCGATTGCCTCTTCGCAGGCGGAGACCGATACCGAAGTGCATATCACCGTGGGTGCGGTACGTTTTGATATCGAAGGACGGCAGCGTGGCGGCGGCGCATCAACCTGGCTGGCAGACCGTGTTGAAGAAGACGGCGAAGTCCGGGTGTTTATCGAACATAATGATAACTTCCGCCTGCCGGAGAATCCCGATGCACCTGTGATCATGATTGGTCCGGGCACCGGAATCGCCCCATTCCGCGCCTTTATGCAACAGCGTGATAACGATGGGGCCAGCGGGAAAAACTGGCTGTTCTTTGGCAATCCGCACTTTACGGATGACTTTCTGTATCAGGTTGAATGGCAGAAATATGTTAAAGACGGCCTGTTAACGCACATCGATCTGGCCTGGTCGCGCGATCAGGCAGAGAAAATATATGTACAAGATAAAATCCGCGCGAAGGGTGCGGAAGTCTGGCGCTGGATTCAGGATGGCGCGCACCTGTATGTCTGCGGCGATGCAAATCGCATGGCAAGAGACGTTGAGCAGGCGTTACTGGATGTGGTGGTCGAGCACGGTGCTATGGATCGTGAAACGGCTGACGAATTTTTAAGTGAGCTGCGCATTGAGCGCCGCTATCAGCGAGACGTTTACTAATGACTGAAAAATACCCTGGACCGCTGGTGGTTGAAGGCAAACTGACAGATGCAGAGCGGTTAAAAAAAGAGAGCAATTATCTGCGTGGAACCATTCTTGACGATCTTGAGGATGGACTGACCGGTGGTTTCAGCGGCGACAACTTCCTGCTGATCCGTTTTCACGGCATGTACCAGCAGGATGATCGCGATATTCGCGCAGAACGCGCCGAGCAAAAGCTGGAACCGCGCCATGCCATGATGCTGCGCTGCCGCCTGCCGGGTGGGATTATCACGCCGACCCAGTGGCTGGCGATCGATAAGTTTGCCACCGAGAAAACGCTCTACGGCAGCATTCGTCTGACGAACCGTCAGACGTTCCAGTTTCACGGCATCCTGAAAAAGAACGTCAAACCTACGCATCAGATGCTGCACGAAGTGGGGCTGGATGCGCTGGCGACGGCGAATGACGTTAACCGTAACGTCCTGTGTACCTCCAACCCGGTGGAATCCGCGTTGCATCAGGAAGCCTACGAATGGGCGAAAAAGCTGTCAGAACATCTGCTGCCGCAAACCCGCGCCTATGCTGAGATCTGGTGGGATCAGGAGAAAGTCGCCACAACCGACGAAGAGCCGATCCTGGGGGAAACCTACCTGCCGCGTAAGTTTAAAACCACGGTGGTGATCCCGCCGCACAATGATGTCGATCTGCACGCTAACGATCTGAACTTTATTGCCATTGCGGAAAACGGCAAGCTGGTCGGCTTTAACCTGCTGGTGGGCGGCGGTTTGTCCATTGAGCACGGTAACAAAGCGACCTATGCCCGTACCGCCAGCGAATTCGGCTATTTTCCGGTAGAGAAGATTCTGGACGTCGCCGCGGCGGTGGTTACCACGCAGCGCGACTGGGGCAACCGTACCGATCGTAAAAACGCCAAAACCAAATACACGCTGGAGCGCGTGGGCGTTGACACCTTTAAGGCCGAAGTTGAGAAGCGCGCCGGTGTGATGTTTGAGCCGACGCGCCCTTACGAATTCACTACACGCGGCGATCGTTTCGGCTGGATCAAAGGGATCGACAACAAATGGCATCTGACGCTGTTCATTGAAAACGGCCGTCTGCTGGATTATCCGGGACGTCCGTTAAAAAGCGGCATCGCCGAAATCGCCAAAATCCATCAGGGCGATTTCCGCCTGACCGCCAACCAGAATCTGATCGTGGCGGGCGTGCCAGAAAGCCAGAAAGCGCAGATTGAGGCGATTGCCCGTGAACATGGCCTGATGGAAAATGTGACGCCGCAGCGAGAAAACTCAATGGCCTGCGTGGCGTTTCCGACCTGTCCACTGGCTATGGCGGAGGCTGAGCGTTTCCTGCCGTCTTTCGTCACCCGGGTTGAAGCGATCATGCACAATCACGGCGTCGGTGAAGAGCACATCGTGCTACGCGTTACCGGTTGTCCGAACGGCTGTGGCCGTGCGATGCTGGCAGAAGTGGGCCTGGTCGGGAAAGCGCCAGGGCGTTACAACCTGCACATTGGGGGTAACCGTATCGGCACGCGCATCCCACGTATGTACCGTGAAAACATTACCGAACCTGAAATTCTCGCCACAATTGATGAGCTGGTAGGGCGCTGGGCGAAAGAGCGCGAGGCCGCAGAAGGCTTTGGCGACTTCGTGATCCGTGCGGGCATCGTTGCACCGGTGCAGGACCCTGCGCGCGACTTCTGGCAGGAGGCAAAATGAGTATCGATCTTGCAGCACTGAATGCGATGTCGAAGGTCCAGCGCGCGATGGCGCTGGCCGCGACGAATGCCCAACTGGAAAAAGCCTCTGCGGAAGAACGCGTAAGCTGGGCACTGGAAAACCTGCCGGGTGCTTATGTGCTCTCGTCCAGCTTTGGTATTCAGGCTGCCGTATCGCTACATCTGGTCACGCGTGTGCAACCCGATATTCCGGTTATCCTCACGGATACGGGCTATCTGTTTCCGGAAACGTATCGCTTTATAGATGAGCTGGCCGACCAGCTCAATCTCAACCTGAAGGTGTTCCGCGCCGAAACGTCGCCTGCCTGGCAGGAAGCGCGTTATGGCAAGCTGTGGGAACAAGGGGTTGAAGGCATTGAGCAGTACAATCAAATCAACAAAGTTGAGCCGATGAACCGGGCACTGGAAACGCTGGGCGCCCAGACCTGGTTTGCGGGCCTGCGTCGCGATCAGTCAGGCAGTCGTGCCAGTCTGCCGGTGCTGGGCGTTCAGCGCGGTGTGTTTAAAGTGCTGCCGATTATTGACTGGGATAACCGCCAGGTTCATCAGTATCTGCAAACCCATAATCTGAAATACCATCCGTTGTGGGACGAAGGCTACCTGTCGGTGGGAGATACGCACACCACGCGTAAGTGGGAACCGGGCATGGCGGAAGAAGAAACACGTTTCTTTGGCCTGAAACGCGAGTGCGGCTTGCACGAAGGCTGATGAAGGCAGCATAACAAAACGGGCGATTCGGATGAATCGCCCGTTTTGTTATGGGCCGGGTCGCGGCCTCAGCGGTGGAGATTCTCTGCGGTCAGAACGCGGTTTCTACGCTGTCCACGACGCGGTAGTCGTCATCGACCAGCGGAAGATAGCGCCACTTATCAAAAGCGGTACAGGGATGAGAAATACCGCATCCTACCCAGTCGCCCGGCTGAAGGGATTCATCCGCGGGAAGGCGCAGATAGGCATGCTGATCGTTAACCTCGCTGATCGACAGATGCGTGCCGGATCGCGATGCGCTGCCGTCAGCGGCACGCATCCATAGCGGGACAGGTAAATCCTGATCGAAAGGGACATCGCGTCGGCCAAAGTCCAGCAGCGCCAGTCCCGGTTCCGGACGGGACAGTACGCGCCCCCAGATTTCCAGCGCGGCTTCAAAATGGTGGCCTGAGCCCGGCTGCGCAAAGGGGGCGATACGGGAATAGAGACCGCTGTCGTGTGCCATATACGCCCCCGAGCGAATTAAAGGCTGAACCGGTAGCGGCAGCGTGGCCTGGGTAAAGCACGCTGTCACCACATCAAACCAGGCCCCCCCACCGGCGCTCAGCAGAATGGTCTCACTCTGAAACAGCTGGCGTTCAGCCAGCAGAGTGGCGGTAGATAACATGACGTTGCAGTAGTGCTGAATTAACGCCACGCCCGCTGCATCACGCGCGGCACCCAGCGCCCCTTCATAGCCCGCGACACCGACAAGCTGCAGGTGACGACTCTGGGCGATGCGTTCAGCTATCCTCAGCACTTCCTCCTCGGTTCGGCATCCTGTTCTGCCGCCGGGAATCGATACTTCAATCAACACGGCAATGGCCGTATCGCCCAGGTTCTCTTCCAGCAGCGTGATGCCCGCCAGTGAGTCCACATAACAGAGAAAGCCGTGGTCAGGATGCTGGCGCTGCCATTCACCGATCCAGCGAATACCGGCAGGATCGACTAACTCGTTTGCCAGAAAGACATTGCGGATACCAAAGTGTCGCAGGGCACGGACCTGAGCGGGCGTGGCGGCGCTGATGCCCCATGCACCGCCCTGACTGACAGCTCGCCGTAAGATGGTCGGTGCCATCGACGTTTTACCGTGCGCCGCCAGCATGACACCTTTTTCGCGACAGAATGCCGCGAGTTGCTGCAGGTTATTCTCCAGTGCGGCCTGTTTCATGACCATCACCGGCGAAAACACCGCTGCGCTGCGCAGGACGTCGGTGCCGATCTCAAGCGGCGCCGCGCCGGTACCGGCAACGGATTTAAAACGGGGCGATGGCTGCGCGGCATCCAGCGTGGCATCCGCGTTTAGCGGAAGACGTAAAGACATAGCGGCTCCTTAATGCTCAAGAACGCGTGACAGAAACTGTTGCGTGCGTGGATTCTGGGGATGCCCGAAAATGGCGTCTGGTGTGCCCTGTTCGGCAATCACGCCCTGATCCATAAACACCACCCGGTCAGCGGTTTTGCGGGCAAAGCCCATCTCATGCGTCACCACAACCATGGTCATCCCTTCACGCGCCAGCCCGCGCATGACTTCCATGACTTCGCCGACTAATTCGGGATCGAGTGCGGAGGTCGCTTCGTCGAAAAACATGATTTTGGGCTGTACCGCCAGCGCGCGTGCGATAGCCACACGTTGCTGTTGTCCGCCCGAAAGCTGAGAAGGATAGTGGCCGGCGCGGTCAGCCAGTCCGACGCGTTCCAGCGCGGCCATGCCGCGCGCGTTTGCCTCTGCGACGGAGAGTTTCTGATCTTTAATCAAGGCCAGCGTGACGTTGCCCAGTGCCGTTTTGTGGGGAAACAGATTGAACTGCTGAAACACCATGCCGACGTGCCCACAGATATCGCGACTCCGTTTTTGATCGTGCAGCGGTATGCCGTTAACCCAAATTTCGCCGCCGTCGGCTTTTTCCAGACCGCTCATAATGCGCAGTACCGTACTTTTACCCGAACCGGACGCTCCGATCAGCACCAGAACCTCGCCCGGCGAGACATCCAGACTGATTTCTTTCAGAACCTGAGTCGCGCCGAATGACTTCGTGATCCGGCTCAGGGTAATGGCTGCATTTTTCATCATAACGGGTTCCTGGTTTGCTGGTGTTGCACCCAGCGAGAAAGCGGGTAACAAAGCGCGAAGTAGAGCAGGGCGACCAGACCATAAATCAGCACCGGCTGCCCGATACGATCAACGATGGCCTGGCCCTGATGCATCAGTTCAGACATGCCGATCATGCTGACAATCGAGGTATCTTTGATGAGCGACAGATACTGGCCGACAAGCGGGGGCAAGACGATCCCACGGGTTTGCGGCAGGATAACGCTGGTGAAGGTCTGTCGTCTGGACAGGCCGAGGATCCAGGAAACCTCCCACTGGCCTTTCGGGACCGCCTCAATGCCACCACGAAAGATCTCGGCAATGTATGCGCCCTGATAAATGCTCAGCCCCAAAATGCCTGCGGCAAACAGGTTGATGTCATAGCCAAAATACGCCACGCCAAAGTAGATAAACATCAGCGTGATCAAAACCGGTGTGCCGCGAAACAGCTCGGTATAGATCACCGCAATCTGCCGGGCGACAGGCAGACGGCTGGTCCGCAAGACGGCGGCCAGAAGGCCAAGCAAGGTACTGCCGACAATGGCGGCAACCGACAGCAACAACGTAATTATCAGACCGCGCCACAACAATGGCAGGCTGCTGAGAATCAGTTCGCTCATTGGACCGGCTCCTGTTTAGCGGAAGGTGACAGCATTTTTCTGGCCTGTGACCAGAGCGGCCTTTTTACGGCGACGACCAGCGGTGGCATGAACAGCCGACGTCCCGCAACCGTCCCTAACCACGAGAACAGGTTGCTGAGAAACAGGTAGACCAGCGCGACAACGCTAAAGGTCTGGATGTAGAGCAGCGTCCGGGCGTTAATCACGGTGGCTGTGCCCGTCAGTTCCGGCAACGCAATCGCTGACAGCAGTGAGGTGCCCAGCAACAGTTGAATCAGGTTATTCACGATAGCGGGCCAGACCGCGCGCGCTGCCTGGGGCATGACCACATTGATAAACATCTGGCGGCGGCTGATGCCCAAAATCCAGGCGGCTTCCAGCTGACCTTTAGGAACCGACTGAATCCCGGCCCGGAAAATCTCGGCCAGATAGGCTCCGACGTTAATGCCCAACGCCAGCACACCCGCCGTAAACGCACTCATGGTGATGCCCAGCGAAGGCAGCCCAAAGAACACGATGAATATTTGCAACAGCACGGGCGTGTTACGGATAAATTCAACATAGCCGTGGCTCAGCCAGCGAACAGGCGCAAAGCGGGCGGCTTTTGCCACGGCAGCCAGCAATCCCAGCGCCAGCGCCAGCATAAACGCCAGCAGCGTCACCTGAAGCGTCAGCCAGGTCGCGGCGAGAAAGGTGTCGGCATACTGCCAGAGTGTCAGCCATTGATAGCGCATAGGAAGCCTCCTTAACAGGACGCAGGACATCACCTGCGTCCTCTCTGGTCAGAACTGCGGATTCAGCGGATAGCGAGGTTTACTGCCAAACCATTTCTGGTAGAGCTGGGCATTCTCACCGGATGCATTAATTTCAAACAGGAACTCGTTGAGGTAGTTCGTCCAGATCTGATCGCCCTGTTTAACACCAAACGCGTTATATTCCAGCGGGACCAGCGCTTCGTTTGTCACTTCCAGCGTCGGATCGAGCTTGGCCTGGTAGGCGAGGAAGTTGTTATCCTCAATCATCGCATCGGCTTGTCCCTGTTTCACCGCCAGGATAGCGGCCTGAGAAGAGTCATATTCCTGAATCTTCACGTCGATCCCCATGCTGCGTACTTCGTCGCCGTTGGTCGAGCCTTTCACGGTCGCAATGGTTTTGCCCGCCATGTCGTGGGCCGATTTGATCCCGCTCGCTTTACGCACCAGCATGGCTTCACTGGCCACCACGTAGGGCTGAGTAAAGCCAATCTCTTTCGCGCGCGTCAGGTTACGGGTGAAATTACAGAACACGACATCCACTTTGTTGGTTTGCAGATTGGGAATACGGTTAGCGCTGGTGGTATTCACCATTTCCAGTTTGACGCCCATCTCTTTTGCCAGCGCTTTCGCCAGGTCGACATCGTAACCATCCGGATTACCCGCTTTATCGTAAAAACCGAACGGTGCAAAACTCAGGCAATCGCCCACCCGCAATGTGCCGCGCTGAAGAACGGTTTGTAGCGTGGATGGCGGTGCTGCACCTGCGGTTTCGTTTTTATTTTCGGTCGGTGTACAACCGGTCAGCGCCGCGACGGTGAGCAGAGCGGGAAGGAGCCGGACGAATACATTTTGCTGGAAAGTGGTATTCATATTTCTTCTCTCAAATAAAAGAGGGATATCACCAACATTATTAAATAATGTGGCGGGATATTTTTAATTATGGCTTTTCTGTTGGATGCGTTTATTTTTACCAGGCGAATAAACCGCAGCTATTATTTTCGTCCGGCATTAAAACACGTCATATCGACTTCGACTTTGCAATCCACAACCAGGTCCTGCACGCTGCAGATTCGGGCGGGCGGATGGTCGTGAAAAAGTTCACTAAACACTTTATTAAATGAACTAAAGTACCGGGCATCCGTCAGGACCGCCGTCACATGCACCACGTCCTTAATCTGATAACCCGCTTCCCGCATGATGGTCAGGCAGTTTTCAAAGGCCAGCCGTGTTTGCTCAATGATGCCGCCCTCTACGACTTCACCGCCTGTCATCGGTGTTTGTCCGGAGATATAAAGCCAGCCATCGGCTTCGACCGCACGTGCAAAAGGCAGTTTTTGTCCTCCGGTTCCGACGCCGCCTTCCGTACCGTAACGCTTGATAGTCATACTTATGCCCTTAAAATCGTCACCTTGCTTTGTCTGGTATACCGGAATTAAATCTGCAATACCGGATAGGTCGAGATTTGCACAATGTTAATTATTTTGCAATAGCGAGTAACGGGATTATTTTTTAGCATTAACGTATGGCTCACGAATATTTTTTATCAATGATTAGTTTTTTAAATTAAAAGTGATCGATGTCTCTTTTTTTAATTCAGCGTGCGCGTTTTTGGTGCCCCAATAATTAGCATCAGGAGAAAAAAGAAAAGGATGGTTATTGTGCGCGTACTCAGGTAAAAACATGTTGGCTGTGTATGATGGCGGCCTGAACCGATTTAACGTGGCGATGCCGGTAGGAGAAAAGTGGTATGCAGGAAGATAAACCCGCCAGAGCGCGCGGCGTGGACCGCGTAATTGATATTTTCCGTCAGCTGCATATTGCCCGCCAGCCGATGGCGATGCGCGAACTGATTGAAGCGACCGGTGCGCCGCGTTCCAGCGTTTATGAACTGGTTAATCTGCTGAGTGAGGCAGGGCTGGTTGAACTGGATGCAGAAGGCAGCGTGTATTTTGGCCGCGAAATGCACTATTACGGTGCGGACTACATGGCGCACAATCCTCTGATTCGCCGCGCGCATCAATTAATGATCGAGATGGTTGCTGAGCATGGCGAAACCGTGCAGCTGTGCATGCTGGAAGGCAATAAATATACGGTGGTGCTGTCAGAGAGCAATGCGCATCCTTTCAAAATCACCTCAGACATCGGCGTTAAAATTCCGATTCCCTGGACCGCAACGGGCCGTCTGCTGTTGAGTAACTGGAGTGATGAGGCGATTCTGGCCCTGATCCCCGAGGAGGATTACCGGCTGGCCAATGGTAACGTCTTAGATAAGCAGGCTTTTCTGACCGATATTCATCGGGCGGGCCATCAGGGCTATTCGATGACGGAAGGGCTGTCTGAAAGTTTTACCTGTTGTATGGCCGCCCCGATTCGCGCCCGAAACGATCTGGCCGTGGCCGCGATTTGTTTTATGGTCAGTCGGGATACGCCCGAGGAGCGACGTCAGATGCTGTTAAAAACGCTTATTAACGCGGGGCAAAAGCTGTCTGACTTTACCTGAACCGACAGAAGAGCCTGCTTCTTCTGTCGGTCACACTGACGTGCTAATAACCTTTGAGGACCGCGACTTCATCGGCTGCGCGCGTGATGTTGACGTTAGTGACCTCGTAATGGGCCACCGCAACGAAAGGATCGTCCGCCAGAATGTGATCTAACCGGGCGCGCGGCATTGCTTTGACCATAATCATGCCGCCGGTACGCGGATCCTTTCGGCCCGCAGCGATAAAGTCGCCGCTGTTAAAATGCTGATCCAGCCACGTAATGTGCGGAGCCAGCAGGGCCTCGACGTCCTCAATCGGGCGGAAATAGTTCAGGTAAACGATGTACATCGTAGCTCCTCACACTTTGGGGTTGGTTAGTTCACTCAGTAACGGCAGCAGGACTTTCACACTGTCATGGGTGCGCAGACTGATACGACCGGGCAGCCAGTGATCCAGGAAATCCAGATTGTCGCGGTCGGTCTGATGCCAGGTGGTACCGTCAGGGAAATGCCGGGAACGGCGGCGCTGTTGGTCGCCGTCTTTGCTGCCTGCGTTCCAGTTTCTGGCGGTGACATCCAGTAAGGGAAAACCTGCCGCATCGAAAGGATTGACACCGTGAAAGTCATTTTTCGTGAGCTGACGACTGGCGGCGGAAATGCCAAAACGACGCGCCAGCAGCAGGGCGCGTTCGCTGGTCTGTTTGCGTACGGCACGCGGCGTGTTCATACCGCTGTTGAAATAGAGGTGGTCGCCCGTAATCAAACTGTTGAGATCGATTACCAGCAGCGTATTCTTCTTCTCTTTCTCGCTCATGCGCGCCACATAATCGTCCATGCCATGCAGATGGGATTCGCTGGCGCTGAGCGCCACAAAGCGCACCCCGTAATGAAGCGGCTTATGGCTTAACTGCTTAGCCAGTTCCAGCATCACGCCTAATCCGGAAGCATTATCATCCACGCCTTGCAAACGCAGGCCACCCAGGCCGCGCGCCTGCTCATTGTCGCTGAGTGGAATCCAGGTATCCAGGCTGGCAATCACCAGAATTTCCTGTGGGGCGCTGCCTTCCCGTGCGGCGATCACCGAGGTCGCGGTAAGCTTGCGCCAGCGTGATGTGCCATCACGTTCCTGCCATGTGTAACCCGTATTGAACTGTCGGGTATTGGTTTCAAACCCCAGGGCCGTAAACTGATGTTGCAGGTATTCCGCCGCCATCAACTCGGCCGGGCTGCCGCTCATGCGACCGGGAAAGTACGTTGAGATATGACGGACCTGCTGTTCGGCGAAGTGTCCTGTGAGGTCGGTCAGGGCCTGAGCGCTGAAGATCACGCTGCCACCAAGCAGTGCGGCCAGGCGGAGAAAGGCAAGCATGTCGGGTTCCTTGTGGCTTATTCCTAAAAAGGAGGGGCATTTTTTGTGGCCTAGTATGAAACTGTGATGCTCATTACACAATTTGAATCGTCCTGAAAGGCCTGTAGGATCATCCGCTAAGCACATTTTGTTCTGAGCTTTTCTTTAGCGTTATTCCATTCGGTAACATCTCATTCCAATTCGTAATTTCATCTCAATTCACTAGGGAACGTATAGTCGCGATAACGCATCGTAACAACACCAGGGTTAACGTGGATTATTTGCCTCTTTTTGCCGATCTCGCGGGTCGACCTGTACTGGTCGTGGGCGGGGGAGATATCGCGGCGCGCAAGATTGAATTGCTGCGTCGGGCGGGGGCGCGCATTCAGATTGCCTCACGCGAGCTGTGCCCGGAGTTACAAACCTTACTGGATGAACAGCAGCTTGAATGGCTGGCGACGGCTTTTGAGCCTGCACAGCTAGACAAGGTGTTTCTGGTCATTGCCGCGACCGACGATAACGCGCTGAATGCGCAGGTTTATGACGAGGCCAATGCCCGCCATAAACTGGTCAATGTCGTCGACGATCAGCCGAAATGCAGTTTTATTTTCCCCTCCATCGTAGACCGCTCACCGCTGGTGGTGGCGATCTCCTCCAGCGGGACGGCACCGGTCCTTGCCCGCATGTTACGTGAAAAGCTGGAAACGTTGCTGCCGTCTCATCTGGGCCAGATGGCCGAGCTGGCGGGGCAGTGGCGTGACAAAGTCAAAGCCCGCTTCAGTCGCATGTCCGATCGCCGCCGCTACTGGGAACGGATCTTTAACGGCCGCTTTGCCAGTCAGATGGCAACAGGCGATGTTGAGGCCGCCAAAGCGACGCTGGACAGCGAACTGGGCGATCAGCCGCCCCGGCAGGGCGAGATTATCCTTGTCGGTGCCGGGCCGGGCGACAGCGGTCTGCTGACGCTGCGCGGGCTGCAGGTGATGCAACTGGCCGATGTGGTGCTCTATGACCATCTGGTCAGTGAAGAGGTGCTGGATCTGGTTCGACGCGATGCCGACCGTATCTGCGTGGGCAAGCGTGCCAGCGCGCATCTGTTACCGCAGGACGAAATCAACCAACTGATGGTGCAGCTGGCGCAGAAAGGCAAGCGCGTGGTGCGGTTGAAAGGCGGCGATCCGTTTATCTTCGGCCGCGGCGGCGAAGAGTTACAGGCCGCCCAGCAGGCGGGCATTCCGTTCCAGGTCGTGCCTGGCGTTACCGCTGCCGCTGGCGCAACCGCCTACGCCGGTATCCCGCTGACGCACCGTGATTACGCGCAGAGCGTTCTGTTTATTACCGGTCACTGTCGGCCGGACAGTGATGACATTGACTGGCCGTCCCTGGCGCGCGCGCGACAAACGCTGGCGATTTATATGGGTGCGATGAAGGCCGCCGAAATCAGTCGACAGCTTATTCTCCATGGACGCGCGGCGTCGACGCCGGTGGCGGTAATTGGCCGCGGCACCCGGTCCGACCAACAGGTTCTGACCGGCACGCTTGAACATCTTGAAACGCTGGCAGCGTCAGCGCCTTCCCCGGCCCTGCTGGTGATTGGGGAAGTGGTTAATTTACACGGGCAACTTGCCTGGTTTCAGCATTCGGCACAGCAGGGGGCTCGTGAGTCCGCCGTTGTCAATCTGGCTTGAGAGGAAAAACGATGGATCAAAAACGACTCACTCATCTGCGCCAACTGGAGGCAGAGAGTATCCATATCATCCGTGAAGTGGCAGCCGAATTTGGCAATCCGGTCATGATGTATTCTATCGGCAAGGATTCTTCTGTGATGCTGCATCTGGCACGCAAAGCCTTCTATCCGGGTACGCTGCCCTTCCCGTTGCTGCATGTCGATACCGGCTGGAAGTTTCGTGAGATGTACGAATTCCGCGATCGCACCGTAAAAGCGATGGGGGCCGAACTGCTGGTGCATCGCAACCCGGAAGGCGTGGCGATGGGCATTAATCCCTTTGTGCACGGCAGTGCCAAACACACCGACATCATGAAAACCGAAGGCCTGAAGCAGGCCCTGAACAAGTACGGTTTCGATGCGGCCTTTGGTGGCGCGCGCCGTGATGAAGAGAAGTCACGCGCTAAAGAGCGTATCTACTCATTCCGTGACCGTTTTCATCGCTGGGACCCGAAAAACCAGCGCCCGGAACTGTGGCACAACTATAACGGCCAGATTAACAAAGGCGAGAGCATCCGTGTTTTCCCGCTGTCAAACTGGACCGAGCTGGATATCTGGCAGTACATCTTCCTGGAAAACATTGAGATTGTTCCGCTCTATCTTGCCGCGCCGCGTCCGGTACTGGAACGTGACGGCATGCTGATGATGATCGATGACGACCGTATCAACCTTCAGCCAGGTGAAGTGATTAAACAGCGCATGGTGCGTTTCCGTACCCTGGGATGCTGGCCGCTCACCGGTGCGGTGGAATCTGAAGCGCAAACCTTGCCTGAGATTATTGAAGAGATGCTGGTTTCGACCACCAGCGAGCGTCAGGGCCGGGTAATTGACCGCGATCAGTCCGGTTCGATGGAACTGAAAAAACGTCAGGGTTATTTCTAAGGAGACGCCAGATGAATACCGTAATTGCACAACAAATTGCCGAACAGGGCGGCGTTGAAGCCTGGCTGACCGCACAACAATACAAAAGCCTGCTGCGTTTTCTGACCTGCGGCAGCGTGGACGATGGGAAAAGTACGCTGATCGGTCGCCTGCTGCACGACACCCGACAAATCTACGAAGATCAGCTGTCGTCATTACAAAGTGACAGTAAACGTCATGGTACGCAGGGCGAAAAACTGGATCTGGCCCTGCTGGTGGATGGCCTGCAAGCCGAGCGTGAGCAGGGCATCACCATTGACGTCGCTTACCGCTATTTCTCTACCGAGAAGCGCAAATTCATCATTGCCGACACGCCGGGGCATGAGCAGTACACCCGCAATATGGCGACGGGGGCATCGACCTGCGATCTGGCTATTCTGCTGATCGACGCCCGTAAAGGCGTGCTGGACCAGACCCGCCGCCACAGCTTCATTTCCACTCTGCTGGGAATCAAGCATCTGGTCGTGGCGATCAACAAAATGGATCTGGTGGACTATCAGCAGTCTGTGTTCGAGCAGATCAAACAGGATTATCTCGATTTTGCCGGACAACTGCCCGACGACCTGGATATTCGTTTCGTGCCGATGTCGGCGCTGGAAGGCGAAAACGTCGCCTCACAGAGTCAAAGCATGCCCTGGTACACCGGTCCGACCTTACTGGACGTGCTGGAAACGGTGGAGCTGAACGCAGTCGTCGATCATCAGCCGATGCGGTTTCCGGTGCAGTACGTTAACCGTCCCAATCTTGATTTCCGGGGTTATGCCGGTACGCTCGCGTCCGGGACCGTAAAGGTGGGCCAGCGGGTTAAAGTGCTGCCCTCCGGCGTTGAATCGACTGTTGCCCGCATCGTGACCTTTGATGGCGATTTGCAGGAGGCGGGCGCGGGTGAAGCCATTACGCTGGTTCTCAATGATGAGATTGATATCAGTCGTGGCGATCTGCTTGTGGAGGCAAGCGCGGAACTGCGTGCGGTTCAGTCAGCCACCGTCGATGTGGTGTGGATGGCAGAGCAGCCGTTACAGGCCGGGCAAAGTTACGATGTAAAAATTGCGGGCAAAAAAGCGCGCGGTCGTGTTGAAAAGGTCATTCATCAGGTTGAGATTAACTCGCTGGAAAAACGCGAGGCGGACAGCCTGCCGCTGAATGGCATTGGTCTGGTGACGTTTACCTTTGACGAACCGCTGGTGCTCGACAGCTATCAGGATAACCCGGTCACCGGCGGAATGATTATCATCGATCGTCTGAGTAACGTGACCGTCGGGGCTGGGCTTATTCATGAGCCGCTGGCCGATAACCCCCAGCAGCACGGTGAATTTAGTGCGTTTGAACTGGAACTGAATGCGCTGGTTCGTCGTCATTTCCCGCACTGGAATGCACGCGATCTGCTGGGCGGTCAGTAATGGCCCGGCATGATGAAAATGTCGTATGGCATGACCATCCCGTCACGCGCGATGCGCGTGAACAGCAGCACGGCCATCAGGGCGTGGTGCTGTGGTTCACCGGCCTTTCGGGGTCGGGAAAATCCACCGTGGCTGGCGCGCTGGAACAGGCGTTGCACCGCATCGGCGTCAGCACCTATCTGCTGGACGGCGACAACGTGCGTCATGGCCTGTGCCGCGATCTGGGCTTTAGCGATGCCGATCGCAAAGAGAATATCCGCCGGGTAGGCGAAGTCGCAAAACTGATGGTGGATGCGGGGTTAGTGGTGCTGACCGCGTTTATCTCACCGCATCGGGCCGAGCGTCAAATGGTGCGTGATCTGCTGGATGAAGGGCGGTTTATTGAGGTTTATGTCGATACACCGTTGGCAGTCTGTGAAGCGCGCGACCCGAAAGGGTTATATAAAAAAGCCCGCGCGGGCGAATTGCGAAATTTTACCGGTATAGACAGCGTTTATGAAGCGCCGGAACAGCCAGAAATCCGGCTTAATGGGGAACAATTGGTTACAAAACTGACGCCCCAATTATTAGATCTGCTGCGCCAGCGCGATATTATCAGTTCCTGAACAGACAGCGGCAGAGCGCATTCCGTTTTGCCGCCTTCGCGTTGACAGGATATTTATGCAGAATATAACCCCCATGCTGGCACGCAAAGACTCACGTACGCCTGATGAACCGCGTTCGGTGTTACCGGGTGGTATCATTGGTTTCGTATGTTACTGGTGTGCGCTGGCCATTCCTTTCCTGTTGTACGGCTCCAGTACGCTGTTTTTCTTTCTCTACACGTGGCCCTTTTTCCTGGCGCTGTTTCCGGTTTCCGTCCTGACGGGCATGGTACTGAGTACCTGGCTGCGTGGGCAATGGATATGGACCTCCCTGATATGCGTTATCGCTGTCGCCCTCCAGTTCTGGATACTGTTCCTGTTTCTGTCACGCTGGTAACGGCGTTGATGTCTAAACGCACCAGCAGGTTACAAAAGTTTTCCGGTCTTGTGCCTTCTCATTCTTCTCCTTTTTTTGCTCAGGCGAACGGCATTAGCAGGCATTTTCGCTGCCAGTGTGGAGTCCTGAGTAAAGTTATGGGATGATTGAGCCGTTTTTAGGGGGCGGGATGGGAAAACTGACGTTACTGCTACTGGTGCTGCTTGGCTGGCTGCAATATTCCTTGTGGTTAGGCAAGAATGGTATCCATGATTTTACGCGCGTCAGCGATGACGTGGCGGTACAAAAGGCGACAAACGCCAAACTTAAAATGCGTAACGATCAACTGTTTGCCGAAATTGACGATCTCAATGGCGGCTCTGAAGCGATCGAGGAACGCGCACGCAGTGAATTAGGCATGATTAAGCCGGGTGAAACCTTCTATCGTCTGGTGCCTGACCAGAACAAACGCAACGCGCAACAAGCTGCGCAAAACCAACAACGATAAAACATGAACAATCAGTCCCACTCTGCGGATGTGATTGCCGTGGTGCCCGCTGCCGGTATCGGCAGCCGCATGCAGGCAACCTGTCCCAAACAGTATCTGACGATTGGTCAGCACACACTTCTGGAACACAGTATTGCGCGTCTGTTCTCCCATCCTGCG
Organism: Pantoea sp. JZ2; assembly: GCF_035191405.1. Classification (NCBI taxonomy): domain Bacteria; kingdom Pseudomonadati; phylum Pseudomonadota; class Gammaproteobacteria; order Enterobacterales; family Erwiniaceae; genus Pantoea; species Pantoea sp. JZ2. The sequence goes on from NZ_CP045247.1 coordinate 1,146,593, forward strand.
GTTTCTCAGGTCATCGTCGCGTTAAGCCCTGACGATAATCACTTTGCCCGTTTGCCGCTGGCCAGCGATCCGCGTGTTGTGCGCGTGACCGGCGGCGAAACGCGTGCCGAGTCGGTGCTGGCGGGATTACAGGCGGCGCAGGGCGCGCACTGGGTGTTAGTGCACGATGCCGCGCGCCCGTGTCTGCATCCGGATGATCTGGACCGCCTGCTGCAGTTACCAGGAAAGAGCAAAACGGGTGGCATTCTGGCGGCACCGGTCTGTGACACCATGAAGCGGGGGAAACCCGGCCAGTCAGCGATTGCGCATACGGTCGAACGTGACCATCTGTGGCATGCCCTGACGCCGCAACTTTTTCCCCACGCGCTCCTTACCGCCTGCCTGACCCGCGCCTTGAACGAGGGCGCGATCATTACCGATGAAGCCTCGGCACTGGAATATTGTGGCTACCATCCTGAACTGGTCACAGGTCGCAGCGATAACATTAAAGTTACCCGCCCGGAAGACTTAGCCCTGGCGGCTTTTTATCTTAGTCAGATTCAGTCAAAGGAGAGCGCATGATGCGTATCGGTCACGGTTTTGACGTTCACGCTTTCGGTGGAGAAGGTCCGCTGGTGATTGGCGGTGTGCGAATTCCATTTGAGTATGGTTTTATCGCCCATTCGGATGGCGACGTGGCACTGCATGCTCTGACCGATGCCTTACTGGGCGCGGTGGCAATGGGCGATATAGGCAAGCTGTTCCCGGATACCGATCCGGCGTTCAAAGGCGCAGACAGCCGCGGTTTGCTGCGGGAAGCCTGGCGCCGTATTGCGGCGAAAGGCTATCGCATCGGTAACGTGGACGTCACGATTATCGCTCAGGCACCTAAAATGCTGCCGCATGTACCCCAGATGCGCATCAATATTGCTGAGGATCTGGGTTGCCATATGGACCAGGTGAACGTTAAAGCCACCACGACGGAAAAGCTCGGGTTCACCGGACGCGGCGAAGGCATTGCCTGTGAAGCGGTCGCGTTGCTGCTGAAAACGGAGTCGGCATGACGTTGCAGTACCTCCACGGTGTGCCTGGCGCGACGGGCGTAATTAAAGCCCGCCCGGAAGACTTCGAGGTGAAGGAAGACCTGGGGTATCGCCCTGACGGTGAAGGTGAGCATGTGCTGGTGCGCATTCGTAAAACGGGTGCCAATACGCGTTTTGTTGCCGAAGCCCTGGCAAAATTTATGAAAATTCCTGCCCGCGACCTCAGTTATGCCGGCATGAAAGACCGCCACGCCGTGACCGAGCAAACACTCTGCTTCCGTGTGCCGGGCAATGCGATGCCCAACCTGACAGGCTTTGCATCAGAAGGTGTCGAAATCCTTGAGGTTGTGCGTCATAAGCGCAAATTGCGCGTCGGCGCGCTGGCCGGAAACGCCTTTCGGTTGACCATACGACAGGTCAGCCAGCGCGATGACGTCGAGGCCCGCCTTAAGCAGATTCGTGAACGCGGTGTGCCTAATTACTTTGGCGAGCAACGCTTTGGGCGCAACGGCAACAATCTGCAGACGGCGTTGAAACTGGCGCGTCAGGAAATCCAGATACGTGACCGCAATAAACGTGGCCTGATGCTCTCTGCTGCACGCAGTGCGTTATTCAATCAGGTCACCAGTCTGCGTTTGCAGCAGCAGGGTAGCCTGACTCAGGTCATGAACGGGGATGCATTGCAGCTTACCGGGTGTGGCAGTTGGTTTGTCGCCCAGCCCGAGGAAAGGGAGGCCTTGCAGGCGCGCGTGGATCAGCACGCGCTGCGTATCACGGCACCCTTGCCCGGAAAAGGCGAGGCGGGGCCACAGGGCGACGCGCTGGCGTTCGAAGAGCACTGTCTGGCGGATGCCGTAGAACTGCGCGCGCTGCTGGTGCGTGAACGGGTGGAGGCCAGCCGGCGTGCCATGCTGGTGGTGCCGCGCGATTTGCACTGGCAGTGGCTGGATGACGCCACCCTGACGTTGCAGTTCTGGTTACCGGCGGGCAGCTTTGCCACCAGCGTGGTCAGAGAGCTGGTCATCACTGACGACACAGCGGATTTACCTGACGAATAAGCCACGCCCTCACCTGGCCAGTCGCGCGGGTGAGGGACGCGCTGGCGTGCACAATGGGCGGCGTAGCAGGGGGCCAGCATCGCACGAAATCTTTCCTTTCAAGCAAATGTGTTACCTTTTTCCTGCCTGTGCGTTTTATTTTCGTCTACCACTTCCTCTCGCTCACCGCTAGAATGCAAAAGTCGCTGTCCAGTCATAACCTGTTGCCATGCTTCAAAACAGGTCCTTATTACGGCGACCCGGTTGAACAGAAAAGGTCAGAATTAAATGCGGATATTGCTCAGCAACGATGATGGCATCCATGCGCCTGGTATTCAGACGCTGGCAAAGGCTTTGCGTCAATTTGCCGAGGTGCAGGTGGTGGCACCGGATCGCAATCGCAGTGGTGCCTCCAACTCATTGACGCTGGAAACCCCGTTGCGCACCTTTACCCATGAAAACGGGGACATTGCGGTGCAAATGGGCACGCCCACCGATTGCGTGTATTTGGGCGTAAACGCGCTGATGCAACCCCGACCCGATATTGTGGTCTCGGGGATCAATGCCGGCCCCAATCTGGGTGATGACGTTATCTATTCCGGCACGGTGGCCGCGGCCATGGAGGGACGTCATCTGGGTTTGCCCGCCATTGCGGTTTCGCTCAATGGTCACGAGCACTATGCCACTGCGGCGGCGGTAACCTGTGCGCTGCTAAAAGCGCTGAGTCGTGAGCCGCTGCGCACCGGACGCATACTGAACATCAATGTGCCCGATCTGCCGCTGGCGGAGGTGAAAGGCATTCGCGTGACGCGCTGTGGCAGTCGGCATCCGGCCGATCAGGTGATTGCCCAAACCGATCCGCGCGGCAATCCGCTGTACTGGATAGGACCACCGGGCGAAAAACTGGATGCCGGCCCTGATACTGATTTTGCCGCCGTGGATGAAGGTTATGTGTCCGTCACCGCGCTGCATGTTGATCTCACCGCGCATAAGGCTCAGGACGTGCTGAGTCGCTGGCTGGATAACGCTGAGGTAAACCTGGTATGGTGAGTCGGCGTATCGAGACACTGTTGGCGCAACTGCGTCAACAGGGGATTCATGACGAACACCTGTTAAAAGCCATCGCCGACGTGCCGCGTGAGCGCTTTATCGATGAGGCCTTTGAGCACAAAGCCTGGGATAACATGGCGCTCCCCATCGGCTCAGGCCAGACGATTTCACAGCCCTATATGGTGGCGCGGATGACCGCCCTGCTGGAGCTCGATGTGCACTCGCGTGTTCTGGAAATCGGGACCGGTTCTGGTTATCAGACCGCGATTCTGGCTCATCTGGTTGAGCATGTTTACTCTGTCGAACGCATCAAAGGTCTGCAGTGGCATGCAAAGCGCCGTCTGAAACAGCTCGATTTACATAACGTCTCTACCCGCCACGGTGATGGCTGGCAGGGCTGGCCCTCGCGCGGGCCTTTCGATGCCATTATTGTGACGGCGGCGCCCCCCGAAATTCCGACTGCGCTGATAGCACAACTGGCAGAAGGTGGCATTATGGTGCTACCTGTCGGTGAAGAGCAGCAGGTGCTTAAACGCCTGCGCCGACGTGGCGGTGAAATCACCGAGGAAACGATTGAGCCGGTGCGTTTCGTCCCGCTGGTTCAGGGCGATCTGGCCTGATGACCGTGTTAGCATTTCTTAATAACTGTTTCATGGCACACGGTAGTTGATATTGTTACTATCCAGTCAGTTCAACGAAAATACAGCGTTTAACGTGCCACACAGTGTAATGTGCTGGTGAAAAGAGAAAGTCAGTTTTTAAAGGTTGCCACCACGGGGGATTAATGAGCACGGGAAGCACAATTTTTCAGTTACGCCGTCTGGCGGCGCTTTCACTGGTGAGTTTTTGGCTGGCAGGCTGTAGTTCAGGCGACAATACACAAGCGCCAATAAGTAATATCGGCGACGGCAGCAGCATGAATGATAACGGTAATATGGCCAGCACTGGTACTGCGCCTGTTTCCAGTGGTGTGCCGACGATGCCATCGCAGGGCGGCATGTTAAGCCGAAATACGCCTGTGCCGCAGAATAAGCCGGGAATCATTAGTACCGGTAATAATACAAGTAATGAAGTTGAAACCCAGAACGGGCGAATTGTGTACAACAGAAGTTATCAGAATATTCCTAAAGGAAGCTATTCTGGACAAACGTACACCGTAAAACGCGGCGATACCCTCTTCTATATTGCCTGGATTACCGGCAATGACTTCCGCGATCTGGCGCAGCGCAACAACGTACAGCCACCGTACAGCCTAAATGTTGGGCAAACCTTGCAGGTCGACAACGGCTCCGGCCAGCCTATTACCGGGGGCAACGCGATTACCGCGGCGGATGCATCACAAAGTGGCATCGTCACCGCACCACAAATAAAACAGGCCCCTGTTGCACAGCAGCCTGTTATTACGTATTCTGATGATTCAGGTAACTCGAATGGCAGTAAATTGTTGCCTTCGAAGGGAGCAAATGTTGCAACGACAACAGCTCCAGCCGTTACCGCACCACCGACGGTGAGCAGTACAACAAACAGTTCAACGCCTGTTGGAAGCTGGCGTTGGCCGACCGAAGGTAAGATCATCGATAACTTCTCTGCCACCGAGGGTGGTAACAAAGGGATCGATATCGCAGGTTCGCGCGGACAGCCGGTTGTGGCCACTGCTTCAGGAAGGGTGGTTTATGCAGGCAACGCGCTTCGTGGTTACGGTAATTTAATCATCATCAAACACAATGATGATTACCTGAGTGCCTACGCCCACAACGATACAATGCTGGTCCGGGAACAACAGGAAGTTAAGGCTGGGCAAAAGATCGCTACCATGGGTAGCACCGGAACCAGTTCAGTTAGATTACACTTTGAAATTCGTTACAAGGGGAAATCCGTAAACCCGTTGCGTTATTTACCGCAGCGATAATCCGGCAGAGTCCTCTGGAGTCTGCCCTGGAATCACGGGTAGGAGCCACTTATGAGCCAGAATACGCTGAAAGTAAACGAGTTACATGAGAATGCGGAATTCGAAGAGAATGGAGCAGAAATTTTTGATGAGAAGGCGCTCGTCGAAAATGACTCTGGCGACAATGATGTAGCAGAAGAGGAGTTGCTGGCGCAGGGTGCGACGCAACGTGTCCTTGACGCTACTCAGCTCTATCTTGGGGAGATTGGCTATTCTCCATTGCTGACGGCCGAGGAAGAGGTACTCTTCGCTCGCCGGGCATTACGAGGTGATATTCCTTCTCGTCGCCGCATGATCGAAAGTAACTTACGACTGGTGGTGAAGATTGCACGACGTTACAGCAATCGCGGTCTGGCCCTGCTGGACCTGATTGAGGAAGGTAACCTCGGCTTGATTCGCGCCGTTGAGAAATTTGATCCAGAACGTGGATTCCGTTTCTCAACGTATGCCACCTGGTGGATTCGTCAGACCATTGAACGGGCAATCATGAACCAGACCCGGACAATTCGTTTGCCTATCCACATTGTGAAAGAATTGAACGTTTATCTGCGTACTGCGCGTGAACTTTCTCACAAGCTCGACCACGAGCCGAGTGCGGAAGAGATTGCAGAACAACTGGATAAACCGGTTGATGACGTAAGCCGTATGTTGCGTCTCAACGAACGTATTACCTCAGTTGATACTCCTTTAGGGGGCGATTCTGAGAAAGCGCTGCTGGATATCCTGGCCGATGAAAAAGACAACGGCCCAGAAGATACCACGCAAGACGACGATATGAAGCAAAGTATCGTTAAATGGCTGTTCGAACTGAACGCCAAGCAGCGCGAAGTGCTGGCTCGTCGTTTCGGCCTGTTGGGCTATGAAGCGGCAACGCTTGAGGATGTTGGCCGTGAAATCGGTTTAACCCGCGAGCGTGTGCGCCAGATTCAGGTTGAAGGTTTGCGCCGTCTGCGCGAAATCCTGCAAGGTCAGGGCCTCAGCATTGAAGCACTGTTCCGCGAATAAGCTGAACACGGCACGTCAACAGAAAGCGATGGGTAACCCCCATCGCTTTTTTTTGTCTGTTATTTACGCTTAAGCCTGTCCGGCAAAATACTCCCTTGTCAGAAAACAGGGCTGACGGGCGGCATCTTTTGTCAGGCAAAGTGTCACATCGTCCGGAAAGCCTCTTTGTATCAGCTCGACTGCGGACGCGCAGTGAAACAGTGCCGCGAAATTCTGGGACTGATGAGCGTGCCAGGCGGCGACAGCGGTCTGCGCTTCAGGTGAAAGCGTGCGTTGTGCCAGCGCGGCAATGATTCCCCCCGCTACCACATAATCCTCAATACAGGGGCGAAGGCTCCCGTCTGGCCAACGTTCGCCACAGGGGACAATCAGAATACGGCTGAAGGCGCGGCAGGCTTCGGCCGTTGCGGTCAGGTTTCTCAGGCAGCCTGTCAGCACGGGGACGCCCCGTTCCCGCGCCCTGAAGCAGGTTGCGGAGCCATTAGGGGAGGGCAGCACCAGTTTTTCATCCGGACGAACACTGAGTAACGTTCGCGGTGACAGACTGTAGCCCTCGCCACTGAATCGCCTGTCGCTGTTAGCCGCGATGGCACCGACGGACTGCGCATACTGCGTGACAGAGTGATCTTTCCAGGGATAAGGATAGACGCGCGCCCCGTTCTCCACTGCCACGCTGACACAGGTAGAAAAGGACATCACGTCAATAATCACGATGATATCCACGTCCCCGGCAAAATGATCAATGGCCGGGATCCCCCATTCCAGACGAACAGCAAACGCGTCCTGACGATACCAGTTCATAGGCTTTTCCCGCAGTGTGGTGTAACAGAGATGTGCAACCGGCGGAAGTTAGCCCTGCCTGCGCAATAATTTTTGCAGCCGTTTTTGCTGCCAGCGGCGGATCGCATCCTTAAATATAAACAGACGCAATGCTCTGACGAGCAGTAAGGCGCCCCAAATGGCGGCGACCCAGAGTGACCAGCGGTCATTGGGCGCCGTAAAGTAGTTCAGGACATACAGCAATGCGCATACCACCACAGCGCTAAACAGAGAACGGTAAAACCGGCTCTCGGCAGCGAGCTGCTGGCGGGCGTCAGAAATGTAGCTGTCCAGCGCTTCACCGTTATTCGCAGGGGCATCGGTCAGATCGGTCACGTTAATCTCAAACACGGCTGCCAGTGCGCTCAATGTTTCCAGGCTGGGCGGATCGCCGTTTTCGATGCGCTGTATGGTTCGGGTGCTGAGGCCGGCCATTTCAGCCAGTTGTTCCTGTGACCAGGCACGTGCCAGACGATATTCTCTGACATTGTTCAGGTTACGCATAATGAGTCTCCGAAAGAGTAAACAATCGGTTTGCAGCATCGCCGGTAAGTGTCGACAGAAACACGATCGCAGCACGACAGGCACACGACAGCATTATGACACCGCTTTATCAGCCTGTAATCGCGTAAAGCGGTAGCAGAAGGATGCGCCAGCAGGGATAAAGAAAGCGGGCGCAGAGAAACGCGTAACGGGAAGTCCGTAGCCGCCCTGCGAAAGGGCGGCCGTCATCAGACCAGTGCTTTAAGGCGGTAAATCCAGTCCAGCGCCTGGCGCGGTGTCAGCGTATCGGGATCCAGTGCTTCCAGCGCTTCCACGGCGGGAGACGTTTCTTCCACCAGCAACGGCAACTGCGAGCCGTCAACGTTTGACGTTGCGGATTGACTGGAAACCGTTTCGAGCTCTTTCAGCTTATTACGCGCGCGTTTAATCACCTCTTTTGGCACGCCGGCCAGCGCGGCCACGGCCAGCCCGTAGCTTTTACTGGCGGCACCGTCCTGCACACTGTGCATGAACGCAATCGTATCGCCATGTTCTACCGCATCCAGGTGAACGTTAACCACGCCTTCCAGTTTTTCAGGCAGGGTCGTCAGTTCAAAGTAGTGCGTTGCAAACAGGGTCATCGCTTTGATTCGGTTCGCCAGATTTTCCGCACAAGCCCAGGCAAGCGACAAGCCGTCATACGTAGAGGTGCCGCGGCCGATTTCATCCATCAGGACCAGGCTGTTTTCAGTCGCGTTGTGCAGAATATTGGCCGTTTCCGTCATTTCGACCATAAATGTCGAGCGGCCGGAGGCCAGATCATCTGCTGCGCCCACACGGGTGAAGATACGATCCAGTGGACCAATGACCACTTCTTCGGCGGGAACGAAACTGCCGATCCAGGCCATCAGCGCGATTAACGCAGCCTGACGCATATAGGTACTTTTACCGCCCATATTCGGGCCTGTGATGATCAACATGCGGCGTTGTGGTGCCAGCGAGAGCGGGTTGGCGATAAAAGGTTCTTTCAGGACCTGCTCCACTACCGGATGGCGGCCGGCGGTGATTTTAATCCCGGGCTTGTCGTGCAGCGTGGGACTGCAGTAGTTTAGCGTCCATGCGCGTTCCGCGAGGTTACTCAGTACATCCAGTTCGGCCAGCGCCGCCGCACTTAACTGTAACGCTTCAAGGTGCGGCAGCAGCAGATCAAACAGGCCTTCATACAGGCTTTTCTCCAGCGCCAGCGCTTTGCCTTTTGACGTCAGGACCTTGTCTTCATACTCCTTCAGCTCGGGAATGATATAGCGTTCAGCATTCTTAAGAGTCTGACGGCGGACATAGTGAATAGGCACCTGATGGCTCTGACCCCGGCTGACCTGAATGTAATAACCGTGCACGCCGTTAAAACCGACTTTCAGGCTGTCCAGACCGAGTTTTTCACGTTCGCGGATCTCCAGGCGATCCAGATAATCCGTCGCGCCATCCGCCAGGGCGCGCCACTCGTCCAGCTCAGCGTGATAACCCGGGGCGATCACACCGCCATCTCTGATTAATACGGGTGGGGATTCGACAACGGCCTGCTCAAGCAGCGTGCGCAGGTCGCTAAAGTCACCTATCTGGGTACGCAGGGTTTTCAGGTGGGCGGACCCGGCGTTTGCCAGCAGATCGTTGAGTTCCGGCAACTGCTGAAACGCATGGCGCATGCGCGCCAGATCGCGTGGACGCGCCGTGCGTAGCGCCAGACGGGCCAGAATACGCTCTAAATCACCGACCTGGCGCAGAACGGGCTGAAGCACGTCGCTCAGCGCCTGCAGCTCGGCGATTGATTCCTGTCGTTTCGCGATGACGCTGCTGTCACGCAACGGCATATGCAGCCAGCGTTTTAGCATCCGGCTGCCCATTGGCGTGACGGTTTTATCCAGCACCGCGGCTAAGGTGTTCTCGGTACCGCCTGCAAGGTTTTGGGTAATTTCAAGATTACGTCGGGTGGCGGCATCCATGATGATGCTGTCCTGCTGACGTTCCATGCTGATGGCGCGGATATGTGGCAGGCTGGTCCGTTGGGTATCTTTGACATACTGCAGCAGACAACCCGCCGCGCGCAGGCCGAGATGGGCCTGCTCCACACCAAAACCGTTTAAATCCCGCGTACCAAACTGCAAAGTAAGCTGCTGACGCGCGGTATCAATTTCAAATTCCCACAAAGGACGACGGCGCAGACCACGACGCTGATCGATGAGCGACATCGGCGAAAAATCTTCTGGATAAAGGAGTTCGGCAGGATTGGTTCGCTGCAGTTCGGCCGCCATGGTTTCCAGATCCATGGGCTCACTCAGACGAAACCGGCCTGAACTGATATCCAGCGTGGCATAACCATAGCCGCGCGCACCGTGCACCACAGCGGCCAGCAGGTTATCCTGCCGCTCCTGCAAGAGTGCCTCATCACTGATCGTCCCCGGGGTAACAATGCGGACGACCTTACGTTCGACCGGCCCTTTGCTGAGCGCCGGGTCGCCAATTTGTTCACAGATGGCGACCGACTCACCGAGTTGCACCAGCCTCGCCAGATAATTTTCAACCGCATGATGCGGGACACCGGCCATAGGGATCGGTTCGCCCGCCGAGGCACCGCGCTTGGTTAAGGAAATGTCTAATAACTGAGAGGCGCGTTTCGCATCGTCGTAAAACAGCTCATAGAAATCGCCCATGCGATAAAACAGCAGGATGTCAGGATGCTCGGCCTTGAGGCGTAAATACTGCTGCATCATTGGCGTATGGGTGCTCAAGTCCATTTGCTCTGCTTTTTTCATCTCATCTTTACTCAAGGTTGACTCTTCCTTTTGCCCGTCACGGTCAAGGCGGTGGTTTAACAGAGAGACAGACAGGGATGTCTGTACCGTGCAGGAATCTTACCAGTTTACGGCTTCTGCATCATCAGGGTTGCCACGGCGAGTCATGAACTTAACAAAGCCGCGGGGTGACAGAAAGCGCGTCAGTAAAGGGAGGCCTCAGCGTTCGGGCCACTTCACAAAACGTGCCGATGCAGCGGTAAAAAAAGCGATTTTTTATACGATCACGTTTGTATGTCTTCCTGCTGAACGATTAACATTAACATCCCTGGTCTGGCTTGTTATATGGATATCCAATGCGTTCTAAGCTTGCTCTTCTTCCGCTTTTTGCCCTGCTTGCCGCTTGTAGCAGTAAGCCACACTCTTCGCAGCCGCAGCCTCCTGCGGAACTGATTGCGCCGAAAGGCGGATTTTTACTGGAACCCGCACATGCGGTTCAACCGATGTTTGGTGATTTCGCCAGTAATCCTGTTGCAGAACAATTTATTGATAAAATGGTGGCGAAGCACGGCTTTGACCGTCAGCAACTCCACGCCATCATCGGCCAGGCAAAACGACTGGATTATGTCCTGCGTCTGATGGATCGCCAGGCTCCCTCGTATACACCACCAAGTGGGCCTAACGGTGCCTGGATCCGCTATCGCGATAAGTTTATTACGCCGGATAACGTACAAAATGGCGTGGCGTTCTGGAATCAATATCAGGATGCTCTGCAGCGCGCGCAGCAGGTCTATGGCGTTCCTCCGGAAATTATCGTCGGCATTATTGGCGTCGAAACGCGCTGGGGCCGTGTTATGGGCAAAACCCGTATTCTGGATGCACTGGCTACGCTTTCCTTTGATTATCCACGCCGTTCTGCCTATTTCAGCAGCGAACTGGAAACCTTTTTGCTGATGGCGCGTGATGAAAAAGACGATCCGCTCGATCTCAAAGGATCGTTTGCCGGTGCGATGGGCTATGGCCAGTTCATGCCATCGTCCTACAAAGCTTACGCAGTCGACTTCAATGGTGATGGCCATATTAATTTATGGGATCCGGTCGATGCGATAGGCAGCGTCGCGCACTATTTTCAGCAGAATGGCTGGCGTCCTGGCGAGAATGTGGCCGTGCCGGCCAGCGGCCAGGCACCGATGCTGGAGAATGGCTTTAAGACCCGTTACAGCGTCAGTACGCTGGCCGCGTCAGGACTTTCTCCCCAGGGTCCGCTGGACGGCAATGATCAGGTCAGCCTGCTGCGGCTGGATTTAGGCACCAGTTATCAGTACTGGTACGGTTTACCTAACTTCTATGCCATTACGCGTTACAACAACAGCACGCATTATGCGATGGCTGTGTGGCAGTTGGGTGAAGCCGTCAGTAAGGCGCGTAAGGGCTCGCTGTTTTAATACTACCCTTATTAACTGTAAGGCTATATGATGGCGGCCCTGTATTTTGTGCCGCCGTTATTATCTGGAGTCGTTATGTCTTTACCTGCTTGTCCCGTTTGCCAGGCTGATTACACCTGGCAGGATGCTGAGAACCTAAACTGTCCGTCATGTGGTCATATCTGGACGCAAGCTGAAGGCAGCGACAGCGCTCAGGAACAGGTCGTTCGCGATGCTAACGGCAATATACTGGCAGATGGCGACAGCGTAACGGTTGTCAAGGATCTCAAGGTGAAGGGCAGCTCTTCTGTGCTGAAGATTGGCACCCGCGTGAAGAGTATCCGGCTGGTAGAAGGCGACCACAATATCGATTGTAAAATTGACGGATTCGGTCCGATGAAGCTGAAGTCTGAGTTTGTCAAAAAGAACTGATGGTATTGGGCGCCCAGTGCGCCCGATTTTATGTGTCCTCACGTCGCCCTGATGCGTTACCGGTACTCACCGGCTCTGCCAAAATCCGTTGACAGCCCCACCAGACATTATCCCTTTTGTTGCCTGAACGGGCACTTTATGCGTATTTATACGTCTATGTTCTGTGTGTCCGGAGCGCATGAGAGGTGAAACGTTATGCAAGACTGGGATCCCACGCTGTATCGCAAGTTCGAAGCCGAAAGAACACGACCGGCTCAGGAATTACTGTCCAGAATCAGGGTTGAAGATGTCCGTTTCGTTACCGATCTGGGGTGCGGCCCCGGCAACAGTACCGAACTGCTTGTCGATGCCTGGCCACAGGCGCAGATTACGGGCCTCGACAGTTCTGCTGCCATGCTGGAGCAGGCGCGTGAACGTCTACCACAATGCGCATTTATTCAGGCTGATATCGCCACCTGGCAGGCCGCGATTCCACAGCAGGTTATCTATGCGAATGCCTCGCTACAGTGGCTGGGCGGCCATTCCTCGCTCTTACCACATCTCGTAAATCAGCTGGCACCCGGCGGTACGCTGGCCGTCCAGATGCCTGATAATCTGGATGAGCCTTCACATCAGTTAATGCGAGATGTGGCCACTTCCGGGCCGTGGCGTGACAAAATCAGCGCGCAGGCGGCCGAGCGCAAGCGATTACCTTCAACTGAACACTATTACGATGTGCTGACAACGGCCGGGTGTGCCGTTGATATCTGGCGGACCACCTATTATCACGTTATGGATAATGCCCAGGCCATCATCCACTGGTTGAAAGCCACCGGGCTGCGTCCGTTTCTTGCGCCACTTAGCGTATCTGAACAGGAACAGTTTCTGGCCGCCTATCACCAGTGCCTCATGACCGCGTATCCGGCGCGGCAGGACGGCAAGGTCTTACTGGCGTTTCCCCGGCTTTTCATGGTGGCGACACGTAATCGCTAAAATATCTGGATAGTCACACGCAATTTCTGCATTGCTTTACCCCAGGCGCTTGAAAAAGGGCAGGGCTTGCACCATGTTCAGTACTCGTTGACAGGGAGCGACAAAATGAATGATTCGCAGTTGCAGACGTTGAGTGCGCAGATTGGTGAGGCGCTGAAGCAGCGTAATGCTACGGTGACCTGCGCCGAATCCTGCACCGGCGGCTGGATCGCCAAGGTGTTTACGGACATCAGTGGAAGCTCGGCCTGGTTTGAACGGGGATTCGTGACCTACAGTAATGAAGCCAAGCAGGAATTAGTCGGCGTCAGTGCCGCCTCACTGGCGCAATCTGGCGCGGTCAGTGAAGCCGTAGTGCGCGAAATGGCTGTCGGTGCCCGGCAGCAGGCGCGGGCCGATTACGCCATTTCCGTGAGCGGCATTGCTGGCCCGGAGGGGGCAGTGAAGACAAACCCGTGGGAACGGTGTGGTTTGGCTTTGCCGGCCCCGACGATATTGTCATGGCTTTTCGCCAGCAGTTTGATGGTGACCGTGATGCGGTGCGCCGTCAGTCGGTTGCCTGGGCGCTGCAGACATTGGCCAGTAAATTTCTGAAAAATTAAACTTGATACTGTATGACTATACAGTATAATTATTCGCAACAGAAAGTGCACAGGCACCATGTGTGCGTGTTTACCCGGCATGATTAGGAGTAGAAATGGCAATTGATGAAAACAAACAGAAGGCTTTAGCTGCCGCGCTCGGCCAGATTGAGAAGCAATTTGGTAAAGGCTCCATCATGCGCTTGGGTGAAGACCGCTCAATGGATGTGGAAACCATCTCAACAGGCTCCCTGTCCCTGGATATCGCATTAGGTGCGGGTGGTTTGCCGATGGGCCGTATCGTCGAGATCTACGGTCCTGAAGCCTCGGGTAAAACCACGCTGACGCTGCAGGTGATTGCCGCCGCACAGCGTAAAGGTAAAACCTGTGCCTTTATCGATGCTGAACACGCACTGGATCCGGTCTACGCCAAGAAACTGGGCGTTGATATCGATAACCTGCTGTGTTCACAGCCCGATACGGGTGAACAGGCGCTGGAAATCTGTGACGCGCTGGCGCGCTCCGGTGCCGTTGACGTGATTATCGTCGACTCCGTTGCTGCCCTGACACCAAAAGCCGAAATTGAAGGCGAAATCGGTGACTCACATATGGGCCTGGCGGCGCGTATGATGAGCCAGGCGATGCGTAAGCTGGCCGGTAACCTGAAACAGTCGAATACGCTGCTGATCTTCATCAACCAGATTCGTATGAAAATTGGTGTGATGTTCGGTAACCCGGAAACCACTACCGGCGGTAACGCACTGAAGTTCTACGCGTCAGTTCGCCTTGATATCCGCCGTATTGGCGCCATCAAAGAGGGTGATAACGTCGTCGGTAGTGAAACCCGCGTTAAAGTGGTTAAGAACAAAATTGCTGCGCCCTTTAAGCAGGCTGAGTTCCAGATCATGTATGGCGAAGGGATCAACACCTTCGGTGAGCTGGTAGACCTCGGTGTGAAGCACAAGCTGATTGAAAAAGCGGGTGCCTGGTACAGCTATAAAGGCGATAAAATTGGTCAGGGTAAGGCAAACGCCAGCAACTTCCTCAAGGAAAATGCGGCTGTCGCAAACGAAATTGACCTGAAACTGCGCGACATGTTGCTCAACGGCGCTGAGCAAAACGACGCAGCGGACTTCTCCGCTGACGACGTTGAGAATGCAGCCAGCGAAGCAAACGAAGACTATTAATGCCTGAAACGGGAGCAGAGAAATCTGCTCCCGTTTGACGTTAACCTCTCACTTGCCTTTCCTCTTTCCTCCTCTGCCTCCATACTCTCTTTCCGTTTGTTAAAGGTGCGCAGTATGTCTGAACAACCTCAGCCACACGTTATCTCTTTTTCACGCCTGCTCGATCGGGCAATGCGCCTGCTGGGTCAGCGCGATCACAGTCGCGAAGAGCTCAAACAAAAACTGCAGTTATCTGCCCAGCGCAGTGCGTGGATAAAACAAAAAGAACCTGAAATTATCACTCCCGAGCTGTTGGAAAGGGTCATCAACTGGTGCAGCGAAAATGGCTGGCTGAACGATGAGCGCTTCACAGAGCGATTTATTCAGAGCCGCAGCCGTAAAGGCTTTGGCCCACAACGGATCCGGCTGGAGCTGGGGCAAAAGGGCATAAGCCGTGATGCGATTGATCTCGCCATGGAAGAGACGGAGATCGACTGGTCAGCCTGCGCAGCGGAACTGGCAGAAAAGAAATTTGGCCATCCGTTGCCGACCGAATGGAAAGAAAAAGCAAAAGTGCAACGCTATCTTCATGCAAAAGGCTTTCTGAGTGAAGATATTCAGCAGGTTTTCAGAAATTTTGACGACTAAAGGCCGATGTGATTTTACTTCCCTCCGAAGAATATTTATCTTACCCCTTTTGGTTCCTTAAGCTTGCTGCCGTGATAACGCGGTACGCCTGATAAAGAAGGACCTTTCGTTAGCGTGATTCCAGGATATATATGAGCAAGAGCACTGCTGAGATCCGTCAAGCGTTTCTCGACTTTTTCAATAGTAAGGGACATCAGGTTGTAGCAAGCAGCTCCCTGGTACCGAACAACGATCCGACGTTACTGTTTACTAACGCCGGAATGAACCAGTTTAAAGATGTGTTTCTCGGTCAGGACAAGCGTGACTATACCCGCGCCACCACGTCGCAGCGTTGCGTTCGTGCGGGCGGGAAGCATAACGACCTTGAAAACGTCGGTTACACCGCACGCCATCACACCTTTTTTGAAATGCTGGGCAACTTCAGCTTCGGCGACTATTTCAAAAAAGAAGCCATTGCCTATGCCTGGGAACTGCTGACCGGTGACCAATGGTTCAGGCTGCCGAAAGAGCGCCTTTGGGTTACTGTCTATGAAACCGATGACGAAGCGTTCGACATCTGGGCCAATGATATTGGTGTTCCGCGCGAACGTATTATCCGTATTGGCGACAACAAAGGCAGTGTTTACGCGTCAGATAACTTCTGGCAGATGGGGGACACGGGTCCTTGTGGTCCCTGCACCGAGATTTTCTACGATCATGGCGATCATATCTGGGGCGGGCCGCCAGGCAGTCCTGAAGAGGACGGCGATCGTTACATCGAAATCTGGAACATCGTCTTCATGCAGTTTAACCGTCAGGCGGATGGCACCATGCTGCCATTACCTAAGCCGTCGGTAGATACCGGAATGGGGCTGGAACGCATCACGGCGGTCCTGCAACATGTGAATTCCAACTATGAAATCGATCTGTTCCAGAAGCTGATTAACGCGGTTGCTGAGGTCACTGGTGCGACCGATCTGAGCAATAAGTCGTTGCGCGTTATTGCCGATCATATCCGCTCCTGTGCATTCCTGATTGCGGATGGCGTGATCCCGTCGAACGAAAACCGCGGTTATGTTCTGCGCCGTATCATTCGTCGTGCAGTGCGTCACGGCAACATGTTGGGTGCGAAAGAGGCGTTCTTCTACAAACTGGTTGCGCCACTGATTGAGGTGATGGGGGCGGCTGGCGAAGAGCTGCAGCGCCAACAGGCTCAGGTTGAAAATGTTCTGAAGAGCGAAGAAGAGCAGTTTGCGAAAACGCTGGAGCGTGGCCTGGCCCTGCTTGATGACGAACTGGCTAAACTGAAAGGCGATACGCTGGATGGTGAAACTGTCTTCCGTTTGTACGATACCTTTGGTTTTCCTGCCGATTTAACGGCCGATGTCTGCCGTGAGCGTAATCTCAAAATT
Organism: Pantoea sp. JZ2; assembly: GCF_035191405.1. NCBI lineage: Bacteria > Pseudomonadati > Pseudomonadota > Gammaproteobacteria > Enterobacterales > Erwiniaceae > Pantoea > Pantoea sp. JZ2. The sequence continues at coordinate 1,163,357 of NZ_CP045247.1, forward strand.
GACGAAGCCGGTTTTGAAAAAGCCATGGAACAACAGCGTCAACGGGCCCGTGAAGCCAGCGGCTTTGGCGCTGACTACAGCAATGTCATCCGCACAGATGCAGCCTCATCCTTTAAAGGCTATGACCAACTGGACCTGGCCGCGACGGTGAAAGGGCTGTTCGTCGCAGGTGAAGCGGTTGATGCCGTTTCGGCAGGCCAGGATGCGGTGGTAGTGCTGGATGAAACGCCTTTCTATGGCGAGTCGGGTGGTCAGGTTGGCGATACCGGTGTGCTGAAAGGCAATAACGTTGAATTCCAGGTTCAGGATACGCAGAAATATGGCCAGGCAATCGGGCATATTGGCAAAGTGAGCAGCGGTCAGCTGCGCATTGGCGACCGCGTGGAGGCGGTGGTTGATGAAGCACGTCGTGCACGTATCCGTCTGAATCACTCCGCAACGCACTTAATGCACGCTGCATTGCGTCAGGTGCTGGGTGAGCACGTCGCACAGAAAGGCTCTCTGGTTAACGATAAATACCTGCGTTTTGACTTCTCTCATTTTGAGGCCATGAAACCTCAGGAGATTCGTCAGGTCGAAGACATTGTGAACGCGCAAATCCGTCGCAACTTACCGGTAGAAACCGACGTGATGGATCTTGAGGCGGCGAAGGCGAAAGGCGCAATGGCGCTGTTTGGCGAGAAATATGACCAACGCGTGCGTGTACTGACCATGGGCGATTTCTCTGTTGAACTCTGTGGTGGTACGCACGCTGCACGTACGGGGGATATTGGTCTGTTCCGTATTCAGGCTGAATCGGGTAGCGCAGCCGGTATTCGCCGCATTGAAGCGGTCACGGGTGAAGCGGCACTGGCGCAGGTTTATGCCCAGAGCAGTCAGTTACAGGACATTGCTCAGTTGGTGAAAGCCAACAGCAGTAACCTGAACGACAAAGTGCGTGGGCTGGTTGATCACGTGCGGTCGCTGGAAAAAGAATTACAGCAGTTGCGCGATCAGCAGGCGGCGCAGGAAAGTGCCCAGCTTGGCAACAACGCCATTGATGTGAACGGCGCGAAGCTGCTGGTGACAGAGCTCAGTAACACCGATCCGAAAATGTTGCGCACTATGGTTGATGATCTTAAAAATCAGCTGGGTTCGGCCATCATTGTTCTGGCCACTGTCGCTGAGGGCAAAGTGTCATTGATTGCTGGCGTAACAAAAGATCTTACCGACCGCGTAAAAGCGGGAGAGCTGATTGCTGAACTTGCCCCGAAAGTGGGCGGGAAAGGCGGTGGTCGACCTGATATGGCGCAGGCAGGTGGCAGTGATGCTACGGCACTGAAAGGTGCGCTGGCAGGTGTTGAAGGATGGGTTTCGAGCCGTCTGTGATGAAATAAAATAATTCATCGTAGCAAGCGTCAGAACTGGTGTTCCGGCGCTTTTTAATACGGTGTTAAATTTGCTAGTGACAAAGTCGGGTTGATGTAGCGTATTTCGGCTAAACTATTTATCAGCAGAATGTATTGGCGCGTTGATGTGCAATGGTGTATTTCTCATAACCTGTGTACAGCGTTAAGTGATGGATAACGCCGGGAAGCTGTATGAGCCCGACTCTTTTAATCTTTCAAGGAGCAAAGAATGCTTATTCTAACTCGTCGAGTTGGTGAAACCCTCATGATTGGCGATGAGGTGACTGTAACGGTGCTGGGCGTCAAAGGTAACCAGGTCCGTATTGGTGTTAACGCACCCAAAGAAGTGTCTGTGCATCGCGAAGAGATTTACCAGCGCATCCAGGCCGAAAAAACGCAACAAACTAACGTCTGACAGATTCTGCGTCTCGCACCTGTGCGAGACGCTCCCCTTTTTCCTCCCGCCGCTTAATTTCCTTTTTTCTGTTTATCGCCCATTTTTGTTAACTTCATCATCTTTCATTGTTGATTATTCACCCTTTTTGCCGTCATTTTGTCCCAATTGCCTGTCATTTGTGCAAACAGAAAAAACCTTCCGAAAAATTGTTTGACTTATAAGTCCGGGAAAGTAATATGTGCGCCACGCAGTGCCGATGAGCGGAAACAAAGTTCAGAAGCACAGTTCGGAAGAACGCGTAAGGTGAGGTGGCCGAGAGGCTGAAGGCGCTCCCCTGCTAAGGGAGTATACGGTCAAAAGCTGTATCGAGGGTTCGAATCCCTCCCTCACCGCCATTTCCGATGCATCCGTAGCTCAGCTGGATAGAGTACTCGGCTACGAACCGAGCGGTCGGAGGTTCGAATCCTCCCGGATGCACCATATCGTTGAATATGGACACGTTGATGCAAGGCTACGCGCCAGCAGAGAACGGTATCGGAACAGAGTTGTAAAGTGAATTAGCAATTCCTTCATGGTGAGTCGTTAGCACCCTGCGTTGTACAAGAATTTCATAATGCATCCGTAGCTCAGCTGGATAGAGTACTCGGCTACGAACCGAGCGGTCGGAGGTTCGAATCCTCCCGGATGCACCATACTTTCCAGTATGGACGTGTGTTCCTGGTCTGTAAGACATTTAATCTGTCAGTCAGAACCAGGGAGGATAACGTTGCGACAGCAACAGCCCGAAGGGTAAGGCGCCAGCCGAATCATCCTCCCGGATACACCATTCTTCGTATTATCCCCAGGTTGATTTCTGCCGTTCCATAAAAGATTTCTAAATGCATCCGTAGCTCAGCTGGATAGAGTACTCGGCTACGAACCGAGCGGTCGGAGGTTCGAATCCTCCCGGATGCACCATACTTTTCGGTGTGGACGTGTGTTCCTGGTCTGTAAGCCAATCAGTCTGGCAGTCAGAACCAACGTTGCGTCAGCAACGGACAGAAGGATAAGGCGCGAGCCGAATCATCCTCTTGGATGCACCATTCTTCGTATTATCCCCAGACTGGCTTCTGCCGTCCCATAAAGCTTTCTAAATGCATCCGTAGCTCAGCTGGATAGAGTACTCGGCTACGAACCGAGCGGTCGGAGGTTCGAATCCTCCCGGATGCACCATACTTTTCAGTGTGGACGTGTGTTCCTGGTCTGTAAGCCATTCAGTCTGTCAGTCAGAACCAGAGAGGATAACGTTGCGACAGCAACGGCCCGAAGGGTAAGGCGTCAGCCGAATCATCCTCCCGGATGCACCCTACTTTTCAGTACGAACATGTGTTCCTGGTCTGTAAGCCATTCAGTCTGTCAGTCAGAACCAGCGTTGCGTCAGCAACGGCCCGAAGGGTAAGGCGCGAGCCGAATCATCCTCCCGGTGTATCGCGATTAATCTTCAAACGCCTTTTCTCTGCGCTCCACCTGACAGTCCACACAACCTCGCCACGCGTGCTAAACGCAAAAGCAAGGATTGGCGTCGTGTATTTCATTCAACGCCGTCCTGGTGCAGCAGGTGCGTAACAGCCAGCCTTACCGTCGCAATCCAGAACGCCAACTTAACTGTTTTAGTCATAAACATAGTATTGAATTCCTCTCGATCAGGCTGATTTTGTAAGGAATATCGTGTTTATCGCGACGTAAACTTTCTGTCCCGGATGGCAGGCACTTCGGCTTTCTTAACATAATGCTTACGTTCTGCTTTCCTGCTAAAACCATTGGAAATTCGAAGGGTTACAGGCTTTCCATCACGATCACCTTTATCTGAAAACTAAAATAGCTAATGCTTTCAAAGCATTTGCTGTTCATCCCGCCTGGCGACAACCTACGCACATTCAGCTAAAGTAGTGGCTCATTTGTTGGAGGTCCTCTGTGACAATCTACGATCAATACGACGCCCTGATTTTCGATATGGACGGGACTATTCTTGATACAGAACCGACACATCGAAAAGCGTGGCGTCAGGTGCTGACGCGTTATGGCTTAACGTTTGATGAAGCGCGCATGATGGATTTCAATGGTGCGCCATCATGGCGGCTGGCGCAGCTAATTGTCGAAACCAATAACGCCGATCACGATCCTTATCTGCTTGCCGCAGAAAAAACGGCAGCAGTGAAAGCGATGCTGCTGGAAAATGTCCAGCCGCTTCCGTTAATGGACGTCGTTAAGGCTTATCACGGACGTCGACCACTGGCTGTTGGCACCGGTAGCCAGCACGCCATGGCAGATGCACTTCTTAATCATCTGGGTGTCAGAGATCTCTTCTCGGCGGTGGTTGGGGCGGATGACGTCGAGCATCACAAACCGGAGCCCGAGACGTTCCTGCGCTGTGCGGCATTACTGGGCGTTGAACCGGCGCGTTGTGTGGTATTTGAAGACGCAGATTTTGGCGTACAGGCAGCGAAAGCCGCAGGTATGGCAGTGGTTGATGTCCGTCTGCTGTGAGCGAGACGCTGGCATATCTGTCTTTATTGAGCAGCAGCTTTCTTAGTGCGACGCTACTTCCGGGTAGTTCAGAGGCGCTGTTGGTTGCATTGCTGATCGCGAAAAGCGCATCAGTTTACGGGTTGATTGGAGTCGCATCGTTAGGGAATACCCTGGGTGGCTTGACCAACATAATTTTGGGTCGCTTATTGCCGTTAAAACGTCAGGGGCAATGGCATGAAACAGCAATGGCATGGTTGCAGCGGCTTGGGCCGGCGGCTTTGTTATTGAGTTGGTTGCCGGTAGTGGGTGATTTGCTCTGCGTGCTTGCAGGCTGGTTGCGTTTTGCCTGGCTACCTACTGTGCTGTTTCTGGCGATTGGCAAAACTCTGCGTTACATCGTTATTGCGACCGCCACATTACAGGGCATGGAATGGTGGCATTGATTCGTACAGATTCGGGGCTAGGGTTAACACTATGCTGAACAAAAATAAATTATTCACACAGCCGGAGGTTAATGTGATCCCCGACGTATCAAAAGCGTTATCCTGGCTGGAGGCGCATCCTGATGCATTAAAAGGCATTGGTCGTGGCATCGAACGTGAAACGTTGCGCGTGCAGCCGGATGGACATCTTGCAACGACTGCGCATCCTGCGTCGCTCGGATCGGCGCTTAAGCATGACTGGATCACCACTGACTTTGCTGAGACGCTGTTGGAGTTCATTACCCCAGTCGATCACAGCATTGAGCATATGCTGGCGTTTTTGCGCGATGTCCACCGCCATGTTGCGGATGAGCTCGGTGACGAACGCATGTGGCCTTTCAGCATGCCTTGCCTGATTGAGGACGCCAATAAGATTACGCTGGCGCAGTATGGCACATCGAATATTGGTCGGATGAAAACGCTGTATCGCCAGGGGCTTAAAAACCGCTATGGTGCGCTGATGCAAACCATCTCCGGCATTCACTATAATTTCTCTCTGCCGCTGTCGTTCTGGCAGGCATGGGCAGACGTAAAAGATTACGAAAGTGGTAAAGAGACGATTTCTGCGGGCTATCTGCGCCTGATTCGTAACTATTATCGCTTTGGCTGGGTCATTCCTTATTTGTTTGGCGCATCACCTGCTATCTGCTCCAGCTTCCTGCAGGGCAAAGAAAGCGCACTGCCGTTTAAACACGATGACAAAGGCACGCTGTGGTTGCCTTACGCGACATCGTTACGTCTGAGCGACCTGGGTTACACCAACAAGTCACAAAGCGCATTGGGCATTACCTTTAATTCCCTTGAGGGTTACGTCAGCGCACTGAAAAAAGCGATTAAAACGCCTTCAGAAGACTTTGTGAAGATGGGCACCCGGGATGCTGAGGGCAACTGGTTACAGCTGAATACCAACGTATTGCAGATTGAAAATGAACTCTATGCGCCGATTCGTCCGAAACGCGTTACCCGTTCCGGAGAAGCTCCATCAGATGCGCTGTTACGGGGTGGTATTGAGTACATTGAAGTGCGTTCCATGGACATTAATCCCTTCTCACCTGTTGGTGTGGATGAGAATCAGGTCCGCTTCCTCGATCTGTTCCTGATCTGGTGCACGCTGGCAGACGCGCCTGAAATGAGCGCTGATGAATTACAATGTAGCCGGCAGAACTGGAACCGCGTGGTGCTGGAAGGACGTAAGCCTGACCTGAAGATTGCGGTAGGATGTGGTGAGGCGGAATATTCACTGCGCGAGGTGGGCAAAACCTTGTTCGCCGACCTGCGCCGCGTCGCAGAAGCGCTGGACAGTAATCAGGGCACCACTGAATATCAGCAGGTCTGCGATGAACTGGTAGCATCCTTTGACGATCCTGAGCTAACCTATTCGGCGCGTATTCTGAATGCCATGAAAGAACACGGCGTAACGGGCACGGGGATTATGCTGGCGGAACAGTATCGTCAGTTGCTGGTTAATGAGCCGCTGGAAGTGTTAAAGCCAGAAGACTTTGCGCAACAGGCGCAGGCATCTGTTGCGGCGCAACAGCAGCTCGAAGCGAGTGATACGCTGGATTTTGAAACCTATCTGGCCAGCCGGGAAGGGTAGAAAAGAAAAAGGCCACATCACTGTGGCCAAATTAACATCTCTGTTGTCAGGGATGGATGATAACAAATGCGCGTCTTTCATATATTCAGACGCTGGGCGATCGGAAAAGTTTCATCGTTCATAAAAAATTTTTCAGACTAAGAGGTGACGTATGCCATTACTGGATAGTTTTACTGTAGATCATACCATCATGGCCGCGCCCGCCGTGCGTGTTGCAAAAACCATGAAGACGCCGCATGGCGATACGATTACCGTTTTCGATCTGCGTTTTTGTCGCCCCAATATCGATATTCTGACTGAACGTGGCATCCATACGCTTGAGCATCTGTTTGCAGGTTTTATGCGTAACCACCTCAACGGTGATGGCGTAGAAATTGTCGATATTTCACCTATGGGTTGCCGTACCGGCTTCTACATGAGCCTGATTGGTGCGCCAGATGAGCAACGTGTGGCACAGGCCTGGAAAGGCGCGATGGAAGATGTGCTGAAAGTGAAAGATCAGAACCAGATTCCTGAGCTGAATGAATACCAGTGTGGAAGTTACAAGCTGCATTCGCTGGATGAAGCGCAGCAAATTGCCCGTAATGTGCTGGCACAGGAGATCGGCGTTAACCATAATGACGATCTGAAACTGCCTGCTGAAAAGCTGAAAGAGCTGCACATCTAGTCTGGGCTGTTCTCACAAAAACGCCGCGCATACGCGGCGTTTTTTATTGGGTTACGGCTCGCCGTTTATGCAAAAAGCCGGAGCCAGGCCAATAAAAAGCCGCCCTAAAAGGCGGCTTTATTCTGCTCAGGAGCCTACAGACTGTTTAAGCGGCGTCTGTGGCGTAATGCGCACCTGCTTAATCATATTATCCTGCACATCCAGGATATCGACGTCGTAATGATTCACCCGGACTCGCGTATTAACGGTGGGGATCTCTTCCAGCGCCTCCAGCAGCATGCCGTTAATCGTGCGCGCTTCCTGCTCGGGTAACTGCCAGTTGAAAGCTTTGTTGATCTCACGAATATTGGCGCTGCCTTCAATGAGCACCGAGCCATCGTTTTGCGGCATGACCTCTTCGGCCAGCGACGGCGACATCGAGGTAGTGAAGTCCCCGACAATTTCTTCCAGAATATCCTCGATAGAGATTAACCCTTTAATATCGCCATATTCATCAACGACCAGACCGGTCTTTTTCTTGTTGCGCTGAAACTTCACCAACTGTGTATTAAGCGGAGTGCCTTCCGGGATGTAGTAAATTTCATCAGCGGCACGCAGCAACATCTCTTTAGTGAACTCTTTTTTCTCCGTCATCATGCGCCAGGCTTCACGCACGCGCAGCATGCCCACGCAGTCATCCAGTGAGTCGCGGAACAGTACAATACGACCGTGCGGTGAGTGGCTGAGCTGACGAATCACGGATTTCCAGTCGTCATTGATATTGATGCCGACGATTTCATTGCGTGGCACCATAATATCGTCCACGCTGACCTTTTCCAGGTCCAGTACGGACAGCAACATGTCCTGGTTGCGTCGGGACATGTGCGTACGTGATTCATAAACGATAGTGCGCAGTTCCTCTTTACTTAACGCGGAACTGATAGCCCCTTCAGCCCGAATGCCGACAAGACGCATCAGTAGACGCGTAATGGTATTCAGTAACCAGACCAGCGGCAGCATAACGTACTGCAGCGGGCCCAGCAGAAAGCTACTGGGATAGGCGACTTTTTCTGGATAAAGTGCAGCAACGGTTTTAGGGAGCACCTCGGCAAAAACCAGCACGACAAAGGTCAGAACACCCGTCGCAATCGCCACACCGGCGTCACCATACAGGCGCATTCCCACAATGGTGCCAATGGCGGACGCAAGGATATTGACCAGGTTATTCCCGATGAGCACCAGACTGATAAGGCGATCGGGACGCTTTAACAACTTTTCAACGCGGCGGGCGGCGCGGTGACCATTTTTTGCCTGATGACGCAATTTATACCGATTGAGCGTCATCATGCCGGTCTCAGAACCCGAAAAGTAGGCTGAAACCAACACCATGATGATGAGCGTGACAATCAGGGTCGTGGTCGAAACATGTTCCACCGCAAAACTTCCTTTTGATTAAGAACTGTGAATAAGCAGATGCTGAAGCACGCGACTGCCGAAATAAGCCATCGTCAGCAGCACAGCGCCGCTGCAGTTGAACCACACCACACGGCGACCGCGCCAGCCTTCATGATAGTGGCCCCAGAGCAAAACGATATAGACAAACCAGGCAATAATGGACAGCACGGCTTTATCCACGTTCTCGGCGCTGAACAGATCGTGCATATAGAACAGGCCCGTACACAGCACCAGCGTCAGTAACACCACGCCTACCTGGGTGATGTGGAACATCTTCCGTTCAATGGTCAGCAGCGGTGGCATATCCTGCGTGAAGGCCAGCTTTTTGTTTTTCAACTGGTAGTCAATCCATGCCAGCTGTAACGCATACAACGCAGCAATAATCAGCGTGGCATAGGCAAACAGCGACAGGCCAATGTGGATCATAATGCCTGGCGTTGTTTCAAGATGGGTAATGAATGCGTTCGGTACAAATGTGGCAAAAGCCAGGTTAATTAAGGCAAAGCTGTAGACAATCGGCAGCAGTAACCAGCCACGATTCCGTGAGGCAACAATGGTCATAATGGCACAGATCAGCAGGCTGACCAGCGAACCAATATTCAGCAGGCTGAGGTTTTGCCCGCCATCGACAGCGAAAATTCGTTGCTGCAGGGCGACGGCGTGGGTGACAAGCGCCACACAGGCCGACAACACAGCTAACCGACGCCAGCCGCTTTGACGTTTCAACAGGCTGGGGATGATGAGTGCAAGACTCAGGGAGTAGGCGAACAGCGCCACAATCGCGAAAACGGACATAGTTCCTTTCAGGCATCAGTCAGATAAAGGAAAAGGGCAGTATAGCGCCAGGCGAAGCAGGCTCCAAACGATCTGAGGTGGAATTGAAGAGATCGGCTCGGCTTCGTGTTATAATCCGCCGCATTCTGCCGATATGGCGCCTCGCGATTTTTTTTAAGTGAGAGACAATGTTTGACAATTTAACCGATCGTTTGTCGCAAACCCTGCGCAATATCAGCGGCCGCGGAAGGCTGACTGAAGACAACATCAAAGACACGCTGCGCGAAGTGCGCATGGCATTGCTGGAAGCTGACGTTGCGCTGCCGGTGGTGCGGGATTTCATTAACCGCGTAAAAGAAAGCGCGGTGGGCCATGACGTCAATAAAAGCCTGACGCCGGGGCAGGAATTTATCAAAATCGTCCGCAATGAACTGGTTGCGGCGATGGGCGCAGAAAACAACGCGCTGGATCTGGCCGCGCAGCCGCCGGCTGTCGTGCTGATGGCGGGCCTGCAGGGTGCGGGTAAAACCACCAGTGTGGGTAAGCTGGGTAAATTCCTGCGTGAAAAGCACAAGAAAAAAGTGCTGGTGGTGTCTGCGGATGTTTATCGCCCGGCGGCGATCAAACAGCTGGAAACCCTGGCACAACAGGTGGGGGTGGATTTCTGCCCGTCCGATCTGAGCCAGAAGCCTGTTGATATCGTCAACAACGCGCTGCGTGAAGCCAAACTCAAGTTTTACGATGTATTGCTGGTGGATACCGCAGGTCGTCTGCACGTAGACGAAGCGATGATGGACGAGATTAAACAGGTTCATGCCGCGATTAATCCGGTTGAAACCCTGTTTGTCGTGGATGCCATGACCGGTCAGGATGCGGCGAATACCGCGAAGGCCTTTAATGAAGCGCTGCCGCTGACCGGGGTTATCCTGACGAAAGTGGATGGTGACGCGCGCGGCGGTGCCGCGCTGTCGATTCGCCATATCACGGGCAAGCCAATCAAGTTTATGGGGATGGGCGAGAAGACCGATGCGCTGGAAGCGTTTTATCCGGACCGTATCGCCTCACGCATCCTTGGTATGGGCGACGTCCTCTCGCTTATTGAAGATATCGAGAGCAAAGTTGACCGCGCGCAAGCGGAAAAACTGGCGAAGAAGCTGAAAACCGGCGACGGTTTTGATCTCAATGATTTCCTTGAGCAACTGAAGCAGATGCGCAACATGGGCGGAATGGCGAGCCTGATGGGCAAGCTGCCGGGCATGGGGCAACTGCCTGACAACGTGAAATCGCAGATGGATGACAAAGTGCTGGTGCGCATGGAAGCCATCATCAATTCAATGACGCGCAAAGAGCGCGAAAAACCAGAAATCATCAAAGGCTCACGTAAGCGCCGTATTGCCACCGGCTCCGGTATGCAGGTGCAGGACGTTAACCGCTTATTAAAGCAGTTCGACGACATGCAGCGGATGATGAAGAAAATGAAGAAGGGCGGAATGGCGAAAATGATGCGCGGCATGAAAGGTATGATGCCGCCAGGTTTCCCCGGACGCTAAGGGGTTCCACAAAAAAGCCTGGGATGGCTCAGTTTAGGTTGCTTTTTGCGCCAAAATGAGTAAAATTTTCGGGCTTTTTATACAGCACCCGGACCCCGTTCCTCGATGGGGGCCGGGTGTTTTATTAACTGAAGAGGATGTTATGGTAACAATTCGTTTGGCACGTCACGGCGCTAAAAAGCGTCCGTTCTATCAGGTCGTCGTTACTGACAGCCGCAATGCACGCAACGGTCGCTTCATCGAGCGCGTAGGTTTCTTCAACCCGATCGCTTCTGGTCAGGCTGAAGCACTGCGTCTGGATCTGGATCGTATCGAGCACTGGGTTGGCCAGGGCGCAACGCTTTCTGATCGCGTTAACGCGCTGATCAAAGAAGCAAAGAAAGCAGCTTAATCTGTCACGGTGGTGAGCATGAGCAGACAACTTGCCGCACAGGCACCTGTTAACCCGATTGTATTGGGCAAAATGGGCGCTGCATACGGCATTCGCGGCTGGCTCAAAGTGTTTTCCTCCACTGAAGACGCTGAAAGCATCTTTGACTACCAACCCTGGTTTATCCAGCGCGCCGGTAAATGGCAGCAGGTGGAACTGGATAGTTGGAAGCACCACAATCAGGACCTGATCATCAAAGTCAAAGGCATTGACGATCGGGATGCGGCGGCACAGTTGACCAATTGCGAAATTCAGGTCGACTCTACGCAACTGCCTGCGCTGGAAAACGGTGAGTACTACTGGAAAGACCTGATGGGTTGCAAGGTGGTCAACGTTGAAGGCTACGAGCTGGGTAAAGTCATCGATATGATGGAAACCGGTTCGAACGACGTTCTCGTCGTGAAGGCAAACCTGAAAGATGCGTTTGGTGTACAGGAGCGGTTAATTCCGTTTCTTGATGAACAGGTTATCAAGAAAGTCGATCTCGCTACTGGCCTTATTGAAGTAGATTGGGATCCTGGTTTTTGATCTCCGAATCAAACGGTAACGTAACGGCGAAAACAATGTGGATTGGTGTAATTAGCCTGTTTCCAGAAATGTTTCGCGCTATTACCGATTACGGGGTAACTGGCCGGGCAGTAAAAAATGGCCTGCTCAGCGTTCAAAGCTGGAGTCCACGTGACTTCACGCACGACCGGCACCGTACTGTGGACGATCGTCCTTATGGTGGCGGACCGGGAATGCTGATGATGGTACAACCTTTACGGGATGCCATCTCCGCAGCGAAAGCAGCGGCGGGAGAGGGTGCCAGGGTGATATATCTTTCACCTCAGGGGCGCAAACTGGACCAACAGGGCGTTTGCGAACTGGCGTCACGCGACAAGTTAATTCTTGTTTGTGGCCGCTATGAAGGGATTGATGAGCGCGTAATCCAGACCGAAATTGATGAAGAATGGTCAATCGGTGATTACGTTCTCAGCGGTGGGGAACTGCCCGCAATGACGATGATTGACGCAGTTGCCCGGTTCATTCCGGGAGTACTCGGCAAGCAGGCGTCAGCCGATGAGGATTCGTTCTCGGAGGGATTGCTGGATTGTCCACACTATACCCGACCTGAAGTGTTAGAAGGGATGGAGGTTCCGCCAGTATTACTGTCGGGCAACCATGCCGATATTCGCCAGTGGCGCCTGAAACAGTCGCTAGGCCGTACCTGGCTGAGAAGACCTGAACTTCTGGAAAACCTGGCTCTGACTGAAGAGCAAGCAAGGTTGCTTAAGGCGTTCCAACAGGAACACCAGCAACAAAACGATGATGCGGAAGAGTAATCTTCCCTGACTATCAGTTTACCCAGGATAAGAGATTTAATTATGAGCAACATTATTAAGCAAATTGAACAAGAGCAGATGAAACAGGACGTACCTTCCTTCCGTCCGGGTGATACCGTGGAAGTGAAAGTATGGGTCGTTGAAGGTTCTAAAAAACGTCTGCAGGCATTCGAGGGCGTGGTTATCGCTATTCGTAACCGCGGTCTGCACTCTGCATTCACTGTTCGCAAAATTTCTAACGGCGAAGGCGTTGAGCGTGTCTTCCAGACTCACTCTCCGGTAATTGACAGCATCGCTGTTAAACGTCGTGGCGCTGTGCGTAAAGCCAAACTGTACTACCTGCGTGAGCGTACTGGTAAGTCTGCTCGTATCAAAGAGCGTCTTAGCTAAGGTATCGCTAACGCGACATCTAAAAGTTAATAGCAAACAAGGGGTTGGCAGCATGCCAGCCCCTTTTTTTATTGCCAGAGAAACGCTTTTACAGAAAAGACTTACCCGATGCAGCCCGCAGTCCGGGTCTGTCGGCCTGACAGGGCTGATTGTCGTTTAGGATGACGAATCCCGGCGTGAAGGACGATCACGATCACTCCCGTCAGCAAGGGATGGCGTCTCTGCCGGTGTTTTCAGGTAACATGTGTCCCGCCGTTCGCGCGTTGAAGACAGGGCCGTACTGCAAAATAAAAGCACGCTGTTATGAGCGGCTGCATAAATATTGCCTCCCCGATTTTCGTCGTCTCGCCCATGAGAGGGGTTGCCCGGGAAGGTGCGCATTATCATAAGGACAGGTTGTGAAGGACGCTCTTTTTTTTCTTTCTGGATTTTTACTTTCCATCGCCTCATTTCGTTCAGCCCGCTATGCGCTGGAAGGCAACAGCAATCTATGGCTTTGCCGCATTCTGACCGTGCTGTGGTCCCTCATGGTGTTCGTGTTGTTTCCCCTGTTTCTCGCCATTGGATTATATGGTCCGGCCCTGATTCTGGTGGCGCTGAACCTCATCATTGTCTGGGCTGGCCGTGAACACAGAAAGGAAATGGCGCGTAAGAAGCAGAAAGCCACGGCTGTTAAGCCGCATATCCCGTTAGTTGATGTGGATATGCCCTGGCTGAACATGAAAGAGATCGGCTTCAGTTATTTTGACTATGAGGGCAAGGTCGTTTACCAACGCGTCGATGTGGAATCCTGCGATGGGCGATTTATTAAAGGTTATAGTCATTTTTACAGAGAGTTACGCGCATTCGAACTGGACCGGATTGAGTACGGCATGGTTATTGTCTGGCGGACAAATGAAAGCATGACCGTTGACGACTGGCTTATCGCTTATGTTGAGGCTTATAGCCTCTGAGAACGCCCGGCTGACCTGACATCAGGGGCGCTGAAAATGATAGATCGCCGCGTTTACTGGCCCGCTGTCCAGGACAATTAAGCCATAACGGTAATCGATAAAGCGCCCACCGCTTTTTTCTGCCACTCGCCGGCTGGCATAGTTGTTCTCCACCGCCAGCAGTTCGATTGCCTGCACATCCGGCCGCGCAAAGCCAAATTCCAGTAATAACTTCACCGCCTGCGTAGCCACGCCCTGGCGCTGTGCATCGCTGCGCACCCAGTAACCGAGGGAACACAACGCGCCCGGCTCGCTGGCAAAACGAAAACCAGCACCGCCTAACAGACGATCCTGCGCATCCACAATCGCAAACTCTTCTGATTCTCGTACCGCCCGTTGTAAGTGGGTAAAGCGAATCCAGCTTTCGGCCTCATGAGGCTGATAGTTTTCGTGTGCCCAGCTCATCCAGGGCAAAAGGGTATCAAGTGAGGCATTTACCGCCGCGGTAAATGCCTCGACATCGTTTAACTGAAAAGGACGTAGCCGGATTGTTGGTGGGATCTGAACCATATTTCTGCCTCTCTGTGGGAATGCGCTTATCTTAACAGGCGATACCGCCACGTAAAATTCTTGTATGTATATTAAAGTTTACACATTCAGCGACTTTTGAGTTCTTTTGTTTTTTATTAATATTATGTTTTTATTGGTATTTAATTTATTTTGCCAATGATTTTATGGTTAGTGGTAAATAAAGTGTACATCCAGCATTGTTGCGTGTATCAGTTATGGTACAGTAGTGCCACATCCTCTGTGAGGATCCTGTAAACGCATAAATGAGTGTAAAGGACAGCAAGATGCAAAAAGACGCGCTAAACAATGTTCACATTGCGAATGAACAAGTGTTGATCACCCCTGAAGAGCTGAAAACCAAGTTTCCGTTAAGCCCTGCGCAGCAGGCGCAAATCGCGGCATCGCGCCAGACCATTGCCGATATCATTGCCGGTCGCGATCCACGCCTGTTAGTGGTGTGCGGTCCTTGCTCTATTCATGACACAGAAGCCGCTCTTGATTATGCGCGTCGTTTAAAAACTCTTTCCGAAACGGTGAGTGATCAACTCTATCTTGTTATGCGCGTCTACTTTGAGAAACCCCGCACAACCGTTGGCTGGAAGGGGTTGATCAACGATCCTTACATGGATAACTCATTTGATATGGAAGCAGGGCTGCATATTGCACGTGAATTGCTGGTTAATCTGGTCGACATGGGCCTGCCTTTAGCTACGGAAGCGCTGGATCCTAACAGCCCACAGTATCTGGGCGATCTCTTCAGCTGGTCGGCGATCGGTGCGCGTACAACGGAATCGCAAACGCACCGTGAGATGGCGTCAGGACTCTCCATGCCGGTTGGCTTCAAAAACGGGACTGATGGCAGCCTGGGCACGGCGATTAATGCCATGCGTGCGGCGGCGATGCCTCACCGGTTTGTCGGGATCAATCAGTCGGGCCAGGTCTGCCTGCTGCAAACGCAGGGTAACCCGGATGGCCACGTCATTTTACGCGGAGGAAAAGCGCCCAACTACAGCCCTGAAGATGTGGCGCAGTGCGAAGCCGCCATGCTAAAAGCGGGACTCCGTCCGGCCTTAATGATAGATTGCAGCCATGGTAACTCCGATAAAGATTACCGCCGTCAGCCCGGTGTAGCGGAATCTGCCGTTGCGCAAATCAAACAAGGTAACCGCTCAATTATTGGCTTGATGCTGGAAAGTCACATCCATGAAGGCAACCAGTCTTCTGAGCAGCCGCGCAGCGAGATGAAGTACGGTGTTTCCGTCACGGATGCCTGCATCAACTGGCAGGTTACCGAAGATTTACTGCGTGGCATGCATCATGAGCTACAAGGGGCGCTGGCGGCGCGTTTTTCACACGAGGTCTGATAGGTAATGGTCGCGGAACTAAACGCATTACGTGAACAAATTGATACGGTAGATAAAGCTTTACTGGATCTGCTGGCAAAACGTCTGGAACTGGTCGCTGAAGTGGGTGAAGTCAAAAGCCGCCATGGTTTGCCGGTCTATGTCCCTGAACGTGAAGCATCGATGCTGGCGTCGCGTCGTAAAGAAGCTGAGGCCCTTGGTGTTCCTGCGGACTTGATCGAAGACGTATTACGCCGGGTGATGCGTGAATCTTATGCCAGCGAAAACGATAAAGGTTTTAAAACATTGTGTCCTGCGCTTCGCCCAATCGTGATTATCGGCGGTGAAGGGCAGATGGGGCGCCTGTTCAATAAAATGCTGACGTTGTCTGGCTATGCGGTAAAGACGCTGGACAAAGATGACTGGGACAAGGCGGATACATTGCTGGCGGATGCCGGTATGGTGATGATCAGTGTCCCTATTCATCTGACAGAGGCGGTGATTAACCGGCTTCCTCCCTTGCCGGATGACTGCATACTGGTGGATCTTGCCTCGGTTAAACATCGCCCTTTGCAGGCGATGCTGGCCGCACATCGCGGGCCAGTATTGGGTCTGCATCCAATGTTTGGGCCTGACAGCGGCAGCCTGGCCAAGCAGGTTGTGGTCTGGTGTGATGGGCGACAACCGGAAGCCTACCAGTGGTTTCTGGAGCAGATCCAGGTCTGGGGCGCGCGCCTTCATCGTATCGGTGCGGAAGAGCACGATCAGAACATGGCCTTTATTCAGGCCCTGCGCCATTTTGCGACGTTTGCTTATGGGCTGCATCTGGCGGAAGAGAACGTCAATCTTGACCAACTACTGGCGTTGTCATCGCCTATCTACCGGCTGGAGCTGGCAATGGTTGGGCGCCTGTTTGCTCAGGATCCCCAGCTCTATGCGGATATCATCATGTCGTCTGAAAATAACCTGAATCTTATCAAGCGGTATTATCAGCGATTTGGCGAAGCGATTGCTTTGCTGGAACAAGGCGATAAGCACGCCTTTATCGCCAGCTTCAATCGGGTTGAGGCCTGGTTTGGCGATCACGCAAAACGCTTTTTGGTTGAAAGCAGAAGCTTACTGCGATCGGCTAACGACAGCCGTCCTTAAAAGCAAAAGGCATCCAACCGGATGCCTTTTTCATTTCTATTGCTTGGGTTCCACAGGAATCACATTCTCACTGGGATAGCAGCCAAGAACTTTCAGTGAACGCGTCATGGCGCGAAGTTCTTCCAGTGCCTGCTGCATTTTCTCAGACTGCAAATTACCCTGCACATCCAGATAAAACATCTCTTCCCAGGGATTGCCGTTAATTGGACGGGATTCCAGCTTGCTCATGATGAGATTGTGCTGGCGCAGGACCAAAAGGGCGTCAACCAGTGCACCTGCCTGTTGACCGGTTGCCATGATCAGCGTGGTTTTGGCCGAAATCTGATCGGAGACATCAATAGGTTTGCGTGCCAGAACAATAAAGCGAGTATGGTTCTGCTGCTGGTTAGCCAGATGGCGCTCAAGCACGCGTAACTGATAAAGCTCACCTCCGGCCTCACTGCCGATAGCCGCAACCTTCGGCGAGTTGAGCGCGGCCACTTTTTCCATCGCGGCGGCGGTACTTTCTGTGTAAACAATATTCCAGTGTGGAAAACGGTTGATAAAGTGGCTGGACTGCTGGAAAGGCTGTGGGTGGCTGTAAACCGTTTCGATTTGTTCCAGGTCGCTCGGGCCGCTCACCAGCATGCAGTGCTCAATGGGCAACGTCATTTCACCGACAATCGACAAATTGGTCTGTTGAAGCAGGTCATAAACATCATTGATGGAGCCGGAACTGGTGTTTTCGATGGGCAGGACAGCGTAGTCTGCCGCGTTGTTCTCAACCTGTTTAATAATGTCGTGGAATTTCAGGCAACCGCATTCCACCATGCTGTCGAAATGGCGGGCAGCATACTGTCGCGCAGCCAGATGAGAATAAGAGCCCTTTGGCCCTAAAAACGCGATGCGCGCAGCCTGTGCATGCGGATGGTTCAGGTTCTTTTGCAGCAATGCCTGCTGTGTCAGCACGGAGTCTTCAATGACTAACTGAAACAGACGGGTAATGTAATGCGCATCTAACTGATGCTTTTTGCCCAGCACAATAAGGTGTTCGATCAGCGCGCGCTCACGTTCGATATCACGGACAGGACGATGGGTGGCGAGTTTCGCTTCTGCCACCTCCACAGCCAGCAAACGCCGTTCGGCAAGTAACGTCAGTAGTTTTTCGTCCACGGCGCTGATTTTTTCACGCAGCGCCAGAAGCGGATTGTCCGGGGTCATAAGGCTCACCTGTAAGCTATCCAATAAAAAAGCCTCCCGATTGGGAGGCTTTGTTGTTCGTCTTCGCTTTCTTTTTACACGACGAATGGCCTCCCGTTCAGGGGAAGGTAAAAAAGAAAGCGAAGAAAAACGACAGTATTTTCATGAGGCGTTCCAAAATTGAGCTGACCTGAGAGTAACCGTACTCACGAAAAGCTGTCAACAAAAAACGCGCCCGGAGGAGCACTGCATAACGTCGAATAGACATTTATTTTTTTATATTCAATGCGTTATGAATTTATCTGAAAATGGATATCATCCTAATAAAGACTAAAACACCCTAAGACACCCCAGCCTGTGGACATGATATGGACACTCCGCCTCTTAGAGGATTGAAATTGATCGCATCAGTGAGGTAGTCAGGGGCGAAGTGTGCGTAAACCATTGTTTGTTCAATTCTGGTATGGCCTAGGATTCTTTGAAGAGTGACGATATTGCCACCGTTAATCATGAAATGAGTTGCGAAGGTATGGCGTAATACATGTACAGCCTGTCCTCGCGGTAGGCTAGGTTTTATCTGTTTTAGCACGCTTCGCAAGATGGAATATTTTGCATCAAATAGCTTTCCTGATTTGCGAGTTAGTATGTAGTCGGCTACTTCTTGAGATATCGGAACAGTCCTTTGTGGCCCCGTCTTTGTTTCAACAAAAGTAACACGGTTGTTCACTACATTTTCGGCCCGGAGGCCGCTGGCCTCACCCCATCTTGCTCCTGTATTGAGGCAGAGAACGGCGACCCGGTGCTCATCTCCAGTCAGATTTTCAAGTAGAAGAGTAATTTCTTCATCCTGGAGAAATGACATTTCTTTGGATTTGACCTTTAACTTTTTGATTTCGTGAATAGGGTTATCAGAATGAAACTCTTCTACCTTCGCCAATAGTTCAAAAACGCTTGAAAGAATTGAAAAATCTCTGTTGAGTGTTCCTGGTGATACCTGTTGCAGCCTCTCTGAACGAAATCCCATAAGAAATTTTTTTGTGAGCATATAAACGCGAGGAAAACCCATCTCGCGATCAACCTTCTCAAGCCGCTGTTTGTATGATTCCCCATATTTATGATTTCGTCCGTGATAATGCCACCATAGAGTAATCAGTTCTGATAAGGGGCGATGATCAACAGGTCGAGGCGCCCATTCTTTATTATGGAAATTAGTGAGCACGTATCTTTCGAAAATCTCTGCTTCTGATTTCCGATTGAATTTTCTACGAATGCGTTTTCCTCGTGCGCCCTGGGGCCTGACGTCTACCTCATACCGCCCGTCATCGAGTTTTTTGATTGACATGGAAATCCTCTCCGGCATCGCAATCATTATGTAAGTTTTGCGCTAACGCATAGAAAAAAAAGATGTTTAGCCAGTTTTTCGGCTGGAACGGGCTGATGTCATGTTGTCGTGCCCATCAGGGGAGAGAGACGGGGACACCTGCCCCGCAATTGGTGCCGTCTTGTTTGTCATCAACCAGAGTGTATATTTTTCAAACGTATTCACCTCAATAACACTTTCCATAACTTCTGCACGAGCTGGCTGATGGCCAGTTTCGTACTTTTTAATTGTCCCAAGGGCAACCCCAGTAAGCTCTGCAAATTCTTTTTGAGTTAACCCTTCTGCTTTCCGGATCTGCCGGAGTTTGTCCGCATAATTTCTTGACATGGTTCTTGTATCGCAACTATCATTGGTTCTCACGGAAGAACCCTAAAAAAAGAACCCTAGAGCGTCTTAAAGCGCCCTAGGAACCCAAACTAACGGAGGATACCACAGATGAAGGAGCCAGCAGAAAACGCGCTTTCAGACCTGGTAACGCCAGAACTTTTTGCTGCATATATAGGCAAAACACCCGCAGCGATTCGCAAAATGGCTATGGCTGGAAAATTGCCGGTGATCCGCATGAAAGACCCTCTGAACCCATCAAAGAAAGGTGGGGAAATCTATATTCATCGGGGGGAATGGGATGCATATGCAGCACATTTGGCCCAGATTGCGCCGCCTGAATGGCATGACTGGAAGAACCGTTTATTCACGACAGATAAAAGCGCTCGTTAGTAAAATAAATACCATTGGGTCTAATGATGAAAACTAAATACGCCACTCTCATTCGTAGCCTGTTGCAAAATTATCATGCACAGGCAAAAGCAATTGATAAAGAAACATTCTCTGTCCACAGTGATGGTTTACAGTTAATGGAATTGAATATTCAACTGGCGAAATGTCTTGAGGGAATAACGTCTACAGCTCGCTTTAATAACGACAGTGATGATTTTGAGGAGTTGCACAAAATCACACTTATGGTCTTTGGCGGTAATATCCCAACTGAAAACAACATTTCCGGGCTTATGTCGTTGGCGACTTCCGAATTGAAGAGTATTAACTCGCATCTTAAACCTGTTGCAGCCTCCCCACGTTAAGGAACCGATATGAAACATTTAATGATTGACCTTGAAACTATGGATAATAAACCAACTGCGGCGATTACTTCTATCGGTGCTGTTTTTTTCAATCCGGAAACCGGCGAAATGGGTGAGCAGTTTTATCAGCGTGTAAGCCTGGACAGCTGCGTAGGACACGGCCTCACAATGGGGGCTGATACTGTGCGTTGGTGGATGCGTCAGGATGCAGAGGCACGTAGCGAACTGCTGAATGATGATTGCCTGGATTTGCCTCTGGCGTTAGCGAATCTGGAAGCCTTTATTACTGAAGGTTCTGACCCATCTAAAGTGCAGGTATGGGGGAATGGTGCAGCCTTCGACAACGTTATTTTACGTAATGCAGCGGAGAAGTGCGGATTCACAGACCCATTGTGGAACTACTGGAATGACCGTGATGTAAGAACGGTTGTTGAGTTGTCCAAAACGCTTGGGCTGAATGTTCGTAATATTATCCAATTTGAAGGTGTTAAACATCACGCCTTATATGATGCCATTCATCAGGCAAAAATTGTTTCTTACGTCTGGATGTATCTCATTAAAATAGCCAGTGTGAAATAACTATGCTGACAGTGACCTCTCATGCAAGTGAAAGTGTCATATGCAAGGCATTTTCTGTGCTGACGGAATATTACAGCGGCAAAAAAGTATATCAGGTTATAAAACCGCATCATTATTTTTCTGTGCATGTCTCTTATCGCTGGCGGTTACTGAGTAAAGATAAGGGCAGGCATTGGGAGTTAATGACGCATGAGCGATATAACAAACAATACCGAATATAGTTTTTTGCCTTTCACACCTTTCTACATCTGGATTAATTATGAATGCCACAATACAGCAGGACGTTGTGCGCCGGCTCGTTCAGGATTTTGAATTCAAGGAACGGGATAAATATTTGCAGCAGGGCATTTGCCCTAAATGCCATAAACGCGAGTTATTCACCAGCATAGAAAAGCCGTGGATCCTGAAGTGTGGCCGCGAAAACAACTGCGGCCATCAGGTCGTTGTAAAAGAGCAGTACCCTGAAATCTTTGAGGACTGGTCTAAGCGGTACCAGGACACGCCTGAAACCCCACACGCTGCCGCTGAGGCGTATCTGCGTGAGGCGCGGGGGCTGGATACTGAACCGCTGAAAGGTTGCTTTACCCAGGGCGCGTTCGCCAAAGATGGCATGGGGTCGGCTACCGTCAGATTTAAGCTGGCCTGTGGTGCGACGTGGGAGCGCATCATCGACCAGCCGCAGCGTTTCGGTAAACAGAAAGCGAACATCAAAGGAAGCTACGTTGGTCACTGGTGGGTTCCGCCGTCCGTAAACCTGCTGGAAGTGAATGATATCTGGATCACTGAGGGCATATTCAATGCACTGAGTCTGTGCCAGGCGGGTTTACCCGCTGTAGCCACGCTGAGCAGCAACAATTACCCACTGGCGGCGCTGGATACCCTGGCTAAAGAGCTGGGTGAGAAACCCCGCCCACGCCTGATATGGGCGTTTGATGGCGACAAAGCCGGCACAAAGCATACGCTGGCCTTTGCTGCACGTAGCGAGGAAGCCGGCTGGAAGGTTCGCGCGGCGCAGCCGGTGAAAACATCCTCCAGCCTGGACTGGAATGACCTGCTGTTACGTGGCCGTCTTGGCAAATCGGACATCAAAAATTATCGCTACTATGGCGATATCCTGCTGGCGAAAAGCCCGACTGAAAAAGCGCTGCTCATGCATCAGCATAACGAATGGCATTCGTTTTACTTTGAGCATAACTCCCGCATGTACTGGTTTGAACTGGATCTGGACAGGTATATGCGAGCCTATGAACGCATCACCAATACCGGTACCGAAGTGGTGATGGAGTGGGAGGCTAAAGAGCGGGCCGTTAAAGAATCAGGTGGTGTGACCGAAATCGCCAACTGCTGGCTGACGCCGCTTTACTTCCAACGATCTGAACCTACGGACGAGTCCTGGTATTACGTGAAGGTCAATATGCCGAACCGGCCAGCCGTAAAAGACATCTTCACGGCCAATCAGCTCACCAGCTCCGCCGAGTTCAAAAAGCGTCTACTGCACATCGCCAAAGGGGCGGTTTACACCGGTAGTACTAAACAGCTGGATAAGTTCATTCAGATGCGCCTCCCGGAAATCAAAGAGGTTAAGACGCAGAATTTCATAGGCTATAACAAGGATTATGCCGCCTGGCTGTATAACCGCGTGGCTGTTTGCGATGGCCGATTGTACGAAATGAACGATGAAGATTACTTCGAAATTAACAGTGCCAGCGTCAAGAGCCTGAGCCTCACGCCGTCGCTGGATCTGAATCCGAAGCTGAACGAATTTACCACGGGCTGGGTGGACGATATCTGGACGGCTTTTGGTGAAAAAGGGTATGTGGCGCTGGCGTTCTGGCTGGGGTCGCTGTTTGCTGAGCAAATCCGCGAGCGTGATAAATCTTTCCCGTTCCTTGAAATCGTGGGGGAGCCAGGAACGGGTAAATCGACGCTGATTGAATTTCTATGGAAGCTCGCCGGCCGTGAAGAGTATGAAGGGTTTGACCCTTCGAAATCTACCGCCGCCGCGCGTGGCCGTAACTTTGCTCAGGTCGGTAACTTGCCGGTGGTTTTAATCGAAGGCGATCGCACCACCGATAACGCCAAACAACGCGCTTTTGACTGGGACGAACTGAAATCACTGTACAACGGCCGCGCTTCCCGCGCCGTGGGTATCAAATCGAACAATAACGAGACTTACGAGCCGCCATTCAGGGGCAGCATAGTGATAGCGCAGAACGCCGACACGGACGGCAGTAAGGCGTTTCTGGAGCGTATTATCCACATCTATACCGACAAGCGCGGCCAGTCCATTCAGACCCGCTATGCCGCAGAGCGCCTTGAACAGATTCCGGTCAGCCAGGTATCCGGGTTTACACTGCTGGCCACCATGCGCGAAAAAGAAATCATGAAGGTGTTCGGCCATGGCTACGAACACGCCCGCAGTGAGCTGGAGTCTAATACCAACATTCGCCATATTCGTATCGCCAAAAACCACGCGCAGCTGGTCGGATTGCTGGAAGCGCTGGCGCTGGTTGTGCCGGTACCGGTGGAACGCATTGAGAAGACCCGCGAGGCCATCACCGCGCTGGCCGTGGAACGTTGCCAGGCGCTTAAAAAGGATCACCCTCTGGTGCAGGAGTTTTGGGAGCTGTTTGATTATCTCGACGAGCTGGCACCGTACGGCATCAACCATTCATCGGATGAAGGGGAAATTGCGGTCAACTTTAACCACCTTGAAGAAGTCGCCGCCGCCCACCGGCAGCGTATTCCGTTTACGTTAACCGAGATTAAAAAGTTGCTTAAAAACGGCAATGAACGCCGTTTTATTGACACAAAAACCACGCGTAGCGCGGTAAGCGAACGCCACAACCGTGGCAAAGGTGAAATGCAAAGAATGCCGGATACATTCCGTTGCTGGATATTCCGTAGGGAGAAATAACGGTGGGTAGACGTTCATTTATTCATGAGTTGTATCAGTCTTATGCAACTGAGCGTGCAAACCGGCACGAGCGATATATGCGGAATGTCCGTGCAGTTTGCTCCCGTTCTGGTGGCTATTCACGGTATAAGCAGGACAGCGAAAAATATTTCAGGAACAGCTGGCGCAGGAACCGGAGATGTTTCAACCGGACTTTTCTGCGCCTGTATGACCTTTGGCCTGCCGGCAAAATTTATACGGTGGCTGACGGTAAAATAACTGATATCAGGGGTAAAAACTCAGTGCCGTAAGCCCTCCGAAGGGGACTCAGGCCGCGATGCCTGCTTTCAGTAGATCCAGCGTCATTTGCTTTTGTTCAGGCGAGAAGGAATTGAGGATAGTCTGCACCATCAAGTCCCCGGTTTTGGCACTGGGGCTTAACGTGTGTGAAAACGTCAGGTTAAGCACGAAGGTGTGACCACATTCCACGTCGGAACAGGCGCAGTAAATATCTGAAATATGGCGGTGCTTGGGGTTGGTCTTTCTGATGATCGCCTTTGCCCCGCATTCCGGACATTTTACTTTTAGTACCCGCATATTCCGCGCTCCATGAACCTGAAAACGCCTATATTTTAGCCTTTTTTCCGGCATTAATCACCTTCCAGCTCGCTGTCTTTCAGGTAATTCAGGTACAAATGTTGTGGAATATCTGGCTGATTTGCCACCGCCGCCGCAAACATGCGCTGGATGGGCAGAACTTCAGCTTTACAGTAGGTTTTAGCCGCTTTCTCAATATCTCCCATCACAGCGCCGTTCGTCGGGATAATCCCCGCCAGCCCTGCCGGAAAGCGATGCGCGGTCAGTACGTCCTGGGCGCTGATGTTCTTGATATTCTGAAACTCATCTTTGGCGCTGATATCGCCAATCGGGATAAATTTGATACCATCCGGATCGCCTTTTGGGATATTCACGAACATGGTGCTGAAGTTCCCGATCCCCTTCGACTGTTCCAGCTTGCTGATAATATCTTCTTCCACTTCGTCGGTCATGTTCGGGTCATTGGAATAGATAATGCCCCCGGTATGTGCGCCATTGTGGTAATAGCGGCGACGGAAGATTGTCGCTTCACCGTTCAGCAGTGCGGAGTGAATGCCGCTGATGTAGTCCGGCAGGCCGTAAACCGCCTGTTGCGGGTCGTACTGCTTCAGGAAAATGATATCTTCAGGCGGGTAAATCACCGGTTCAGCCTGTTGCAGCACGACAAACTCCCCCGTTTTACGCTGGCGGGTATACAGCGCCGGCAGCGGATACAGCTCCACTACATCCCCCCAGCCGTTGCGCACCTTCAGAATGGCCACATCACCAAACGTCAGCCAGTCGAATACCGCCGCGCCCAGCTGTTCATGCGTCAGCCCACCATTTTCGTAGTTTGCCGTTACCATGTTGCGGCGGGCATACAGTACGCCGCCGTGCTGTGCATTCAGGTTAACCAACTGTGCCAGCGCCAGCCGGTCAATCGGCAGCGTCCAGTGCTCTGCCTCGTTGTCGTACCAGACATCGGTATAGTTTGTGCCAGTGGTCAGAATGGGTTCAGGCTTACCCAGGCTGATAAGGCTCATATGACGTGGTTTTGGGGCGCTGCGGCGTTCCCTGAATTTGCGTTTCTTCATGCTGCTTTCCCTAAGTTTCCCCAGCGGGATTTACGCTGGTTTCCGTAATTAAGTGGTTCATTGTCGATAGCGTGGGCGATAGCCCAGAAACTGTCTGCGTGTCCTGTTTCTGCGGTGCGGTCAGCAACGAACGTCATCGCGTTGCCACTGGCCGTAGACGTACGGCGGATGGTCATAAAGCTGGCGGCGATTTCCGTCTGCTCCTTATCCCATTCCACGCGGCCGTCTTCGATAACGTCGATCATCTTCATTACCAGGCGGTTTTTCGTCTCGACGCCGTAGCGGATCGCGACAGCCTGGCGCATGGCAAAGTGCTGAACATCTTCAAAGACACCGCTTCCCAGCCCGGTGATATCAATGCCGATGTAGGTCATGTTGTACTGGCCAGACAGCTTCTTGATTTGTGCGGCCTGCCACTTCCAGTTCATTCCCTGCCAGTGGAAAACGCGCAGCACGCGAAACTTTTCTACGGCCAGTATTGGCGGCGCAATAATCACAAAGGTGGACGTATCGCCGCTGCGGGCCGGGTCGTAGCCGGCCCACACTTCGCGGTTGCCGAACGGCCGGGGCAGGTTTTCGTCATGGTCTTCCCAGGTGGCAGGATCGACACAACAGCGTTCAACATGGGAAAACGAGAATACGCTGTCCTTACTGTCCACGAACACGCACATGTAAAGCATGTTGAACGTATCGCGGTTGTAGCGGTTGCGTAGCTTCCCGATGCTGGCCAGATTAAAACCGCCAGCGATCGCATCTTCCATCGTGATGATGTAGCGCCACTGACCGTCAGGGCAGAGCCGCCCACCGTTGCGCAGTTCCTTCTCTGTGGGGAACTCGACCCGGGCGCGTTTTTTGTCGCCACGCTTCCACTCTTCCCCCGTCCAGAACGGATATGCCTGGTGGGTTTTGCTGCTTGGCGTGGAAAAGTAGGTGGTGCGCCATTTGTCGTGTGTGGCCATCGCACTGGCCACTTCATTCAGTCTGGCGAAGTTCGGCACCCAGAAATATTCATCGCAGTACAGGTGGCCGCTGTAGGACTGGGCGGTATTCTTGTTGGTGGACAGGAAGCGCAGCTCCGCGCCGTTGGACAGGCGGATGGGGTTGCCCGTGAGTTCCACGCCGAAATACTGCTCTGCGATGTTCACGATATAGCTGCGGAAGACTTCCGCCTGGGCTTTGGATGCCGAGAGGAAGATTTGCGGATCGCCAGTCATCACCGCATTCTCAAAGGCTTCAAACGAAAAATACCAGGTCGCGCCAATCTGGCGGCTTTTAAGTATATTTCTGACCTGCCGGTGAAGGTTCGCTCTCAGGTGTTTCTGGTAGCCGAACAGGGTCTCCAGCGCGAACCGGTCGAAGTCCTCCTGAGCGAGTTTGCTGATATCGTTCTTTTTGTATTTTCCGCGTTTACGCGATCTTTCGCCGTCGCCGGACTGCCGCGACGCAACTGCATCACCTTCAGTGTGTTTAATTTCAGCCAGCTTTTCCTGATGCTTGTTATGCTGCGCACGGAGTTTCACCAGATGCGCCACAAGACTGTCCAGCTCGCGCAGCTCCAGCTCCGACTTGCCCTCACGCAGCGTCAGCGACTGCACCCGGCGATTGAGCGCGTCTTCCGTGGATTCGTGGCTGAGCAGTTCCGCCCAGGCATATTTCTCCGCCCAGTAATAGACGATACGCCGGTTGGGTAAATTAAGTTCACTGGCTATTTCCTGCGGGGTATAGCGCTTCAGGTAAAGCGCCCGCGCTACACCTTTTAATTCTTCGCTGTATTTCGCCATTGGCTTCCGTGCCTTTATGTCCGTTTTATTTAACAAGCGAATTATTCAGCAATTCAGCCGCAAGTTTTGAAAATTAATTCTGTTTGATTCGGTTAACTGGTATATCCGAATTTCTCCGAAATAACTGGAATGCGAAGATACCTTTTATTGGTGATACTGAAACCCGCAGAATGAACGGAGGCAATATGTCAGGTTCACAACTGGCAACAAACTGGGTTTGTATCGCCACTGCGGGTGAAACGGTTGATAAGCGAGCCATTGAAGAACAATGGTTACTTGATGCAGCTGAATTATATGATCCCAATGTATATACCGCGCTGTTATGGCCGGAGCATACCCGAAATTTCGGGAATATGGGTGAAGTGCTGGAAGTAAAAACCGGGCGGGATGATGAGGGTATTCTTCGTTTATATGCCCGTCTCTGTCCGGCAATTGCATTGCTTCAGGCAAATGCGAAGGGTCAGCTTTTATTTTTATCACCGGAGTTTACACCGGACGGCAATTTCAGAAGTACAGGGAAAACCTATCTGGAAGGGCTGGCTGTTACTGACAGTCCGGCCGGGGTAAATACCACACGGCTACGTTTCAGCCGCACAAAGGGAAAGCGCATCGGCCCATATAAGCCGCTCGCGTTTGATGAAGTCAGGGAATTTAAAAAGGAAAAGGGAATGTCAAAAACAGCGAAAAAAGGCTGGCGTCATTTTTTCAGCATTGAAGAGCCGGAAGAAACGCAACCAGAGGAAACCGTACCGTCTGATGCCATGCAGGCGCTGGCCGATGCGCTGGCATCGCTGGAAGACCGTGTGAGCGCGATTGAATCCGCTATGACCGATGTGCAGGACGATGTGGGTACCGTGAAAGAGGTGGTGGATACCGAAGATTTCGCGCGTCTGGTCGGCAACCTGCCGGAGCTGGTGAAGGGCTTCAGCAAGCTGAACGAGAAGGTCACTAAGCTGCCGAACAAGCAGTTCAGCAAGGGCAAAAAAGGCTTCAACTTCCTGTAAGGGATGATGCTGATTTTCTTTAAGGAAAATGAATATGCAATTGAATGCAAAAGCCCGTCAGTTTCTGCGCCAGTACCACACCGGGCTGCGTGAATCCTACGGTGCCAGCGAAGAAGATCGCTGGTTTGCGCTGACCGACCCGAAAGAAACCCAGCTGCGCAATGCGCTGATGGAGCAGTCTGATTTCCTGAATCTGATCACCGTTGCTGATGTTGACCAGTTACAGGGGCAGGTGGTGCCGGTCGGAAGTTCTGGCCTGTATACCGGGCGTGTGCTGGATGGCCGCTTCCGTAAGAAAGTGGGCGTGAGCGGCAATGACTACAAGCTGGTCGAAACAGACTCCTGCGCCGCACTGACCTGGCAACTTCTTTCTGTCTGGGCGAACGCCGGCGACGAAGGTGAGTTTTTCCAGCGCGTGCAGGAATTTACCAACCAGTCATTTGCGCTGGATATGCTGCGTATCGGCTTTAACGGTAAGTCTGTTGCGGAAACCACGGACGCCGAGAAGAACCCGAATGGCGAAGATGTGAACAAGGGCTGGCATCAAATCGTCAAAGAGTGGAAAGATGGCCAGCAGATCATCACTGATGCGGTTGTGCTCGATGGCGACGGTAAAGGCGAGTATGTGTCACTCGACGCAATGGCATCAGACCTTATCAATACCAAAATTCCGGCGCAGTTCCGTAATGACCCGCGTCTGGTGGTGCTGGTTGGCGCTGATCTTGTGGCGGCTGAGTCTTTCCGCCTGTACCAGAAAGCGGATAAACCGACCGAGAAGATCGCCGCGCAGCTGCTGTCTGACAGTATCGCCGGCCGCACCGCTTACGTCCCGCCGTTTATGCCGGGTAAACGCATGATTGTCACCACGCTGCCGAACCTGCACATCTACACCCAGCGCGGCACCCGCCAGCGTAAGGCTGAATTTGTGGAAGACCGTAAGCAGTACGAGAACAAATACCTGCGTAACGAAGGTTATGCGGTTGAGTATCCGGAACTGTACGCCGCGTTTGATGAAAGTGCGGTAACTATCGGGGCACCTGTCGTGCCACCGGATGGGGAATAAGGGGGATTGATGCAACTGTCACCGGCACAGCGCCACAGCGCACGAATTGAAGCAGAGCGGTTACTGCGACAGCAGCAGTCGCTGGATACGGAAACCAGCCTGCATATTCAGATCGTCGCGCTGGAAAAGGATGTGGCAGCGGCCGCAGCGATTGAGAGCCGCGCAGAGCGCATGGAGTTTAAGCGTGATGTGCTGTTACCGCGCTGGATGCCTACCGCTCAGACCTGGCTGGAAGGTGACAGTGTGCAGCAAAACCCTGTTTTTGCTTGGTGCGTCGTCTGGCTGTTTGATACAGGCCAGTATGACCAGGCGCTGGACTGGGCGGATGTGGCAATCACACGGGGGCAGGAAACCCCTGCCGCGTTCGGCAGTACGTTCCCGGTGTTTGTGGCGGATACGGTGTTGTCCTGGGCGGAAGTGGAAGCCGTGCAGGGGAACGATTTAGAGCCGTATTTCAGCCGCACGCTGGAAAACGTGATGCAGCACTGGAATGTGTATGAGGTCATTAAGGCCAAATACCTGAAGTTTGCCGGTCTGCACCTGCTACGCGATGAAAACGGAGAACCACGCGCAGCGGCAACGGAAGACAGGGAAGTATTGCTCCGGGCTAAGGAAATGCTGGAGCAGGCGAAGGGATTCGACCCTAAATGTGGTGTCGGCACGATGTTGCAGCGTATCGCTGCACGTCTGCGGGCGCTGGAGAAAGAGACTACGGGAGTTTGATATGTCGTTTAAGCATGAGTTAGGACAGGTTGTTGAAGTTTCCATTAGTGGCGAAGAGGGGCATATCAAGGCCCGCGCGGAATATACCAACAGCTGCAACCAGTATCTGATCCACTACCAGACTGCTGACGGCCGCGCATCTGATGCGTGGTTTGAAGAAGGCGAGATTCAGGCCGCAAAACGCGGCGCATAAGGCTACCGACCCGAAAGCGGGCGCGGTGGAGGGGATCGCATAAGCGTATCGCCCGTGGAAACCGGCCAGCCCGCTTTTTTCCGGAGAAACAGGATGTTCAGCGGAACCTCTATTGATTTTGATGATGCCTGTCTTACGAATGACGGCTTCTGGCCAGACATGAGCGTGAAAGATTTTCAGTCCCAGCGCACCATTCCGGCCGATATCGACGCGGCCACCATTCGCCAGGCGCTGCTGACCGCAGCCGGCGAAATCAATGATGACCTCGTTAAGGTCGCCGCAAAATATCAGGGCGATGGCCACGCCAGCGCGGAGTCCGTGCCAGGAGTGGAAATCGACGGCGAAAACCTGCTGTGCGCCCGTTACCGCAAGGCAGTGTATGCCCGCGCTAAAGCTGACCTGATGGGCGAGTTTGCGTCCATTGGGCGGCGTGAGAGCCATCCGGGGCAGGAGAGCGACGAAACCCGCTCCAGCCTGATTGCCGAATCCACGTTGACGGTACGGCGTATCAAGGGGCTTAAACGTATTACGGTGGCCATGATATGAGCCAGCTGAAGCAACTGACCGATTTTCTCATTGCGAACATGCCGAAGCGGGCAATGCAGGGTTTTGACAGCCAGATGGATGAAATCACGTTCATTCCGGCGCAGCGGGATAACGGGCTGGGGCAGTATCGCCTTGCCATCATCCGCTATAACGCCGTCCTGACGTGGGAGCGTTACCCCTACCGCGAGTACGATCCCAAAATCCTGATGGCGCTGTTTATGTCCTGGCTGACGCTGGATGAGCGGGGGCTGCTGGAGGAAACCGGCATTGACAGCGAGCTGCCGGAATTTGATATCGAAACCATCGACCAGGAAACGGCCATCATGGTGGTGACGCTGCCGATGGCGGAAGAACTGAATATGGTTCCCGATCCCAAAGGTGAAATCCCCTTTGATGGCCAGCGCTGGCGACTGGCTGAGCCGGATATCTGGACGGCGGAGGAAGTGACCATTATCCCGCTTACAGAGGGGCAGCAATGATTCAGGGAGAGCTGAATCAGGAGCAGTTCCGCCAGCTTCAGGCTGCGCTGGCCAGCCTTGAATTGCCCCCGGCCAAACGTCGCCGTCTGTTGTGGCGCATGGCCAGATACGGGGTGGAGGCGGCATCCAGGCGCAACGTGCGTAACCAGCAGGCACCAGACGGCGCGAAATGGCAGGGCAGGCAGACGCGGCGTAAGGGCAAGATGCTGCGCAACATGCCAAAACTGATTCGCATCCGGGAGATGCCGGAAACCGGGTCCGTCAGGCTGTATCTTGCCGGCGGGCATTACCGCAACGCAAAAGGGAAACTCTCTGCCGGCGTCGTGGGGTATGTCCAGCAAAACGGGATGAGCGTTACCGTCAACCGTAAGCAGGTGGCAGGCCGTGAGCAGGGGGATAAACCTGCCTCGCTGCGACAGGCGAAGCGCCTGCGTAAAGCCGGGTACAAAGTCAGGCGTGGTAAGCGCTGGCGTAAACCCGGCTATAAGGAAATACAGGAAAAAATGACCGCCCGCCAGGCTGGTTTGCTTATCCGGATACTGGAAGATAAGTCGGTCAAAACGTCCTGGCAGATTGATTTACCTGCCAGGGCGTTTCTGGGGATTGGTCAGGAAGATTTTAACAAAGCGCTGGCGCGACAGCTTCAGGCTGTCGGGTTCGGTCTGGATGTTAACTCGCAGGATATCAGGGGGAGAGCATGACCTGGCCAAACGTAACCGTGAATCAGGTGAACCAGCTGCTGGGCGAAACCAGTGAGGTGGAGCGCACGCTGCTGTTTATCGGTACCGGTTCAAAAAATGAAGGGAAGACGCTGGCCGTCAACGCGCAGAGCGATTTTGACACGCTGCTGGGTGACGGTGACAGCCCGTTAAAAAATGATGTTCTGGCCGCGCAGGCAAACGCCGGCCAGAACTGGTGGGGATTTGTCCATGTGCTGGCCGCAGACAGCGAAGCAGATGCGTGGGTGGAGGCGGTTAAGGCTGCGCAGGTAGTCTGTTCGGTGGAAGGCGTGGTGCTGTCAGATGATGTGTCCGCTAAAGCCATTGTTAACCAGGCGGCAACGTTGCGATCGGAACTGAAGGCGAAATATGGCCGCTGGGTCTGGTTCATTCTGGCGGTACAGGGGATGCAGGATGAGGAGGCACAGGCCGACTACCTGACCCGCCTGTCCACGCTTCAGGATGGTATTGCCGAGAAATCAGTACAGCTGGTTCCCCGTCTCTGGGGGAATGAACCGGGTGTGCTTGCCGGCCGGTTGTGCAATCGCGCTGTCACCATCGCTGACAGCCCCGCGCGGGTGAAAACTGGGGCGCTGTTGAGCATGGGGAGCGATGAGCTACCAAAGGACGGCACCGGTGCGGTGCTGGAGCTGGCCACGCTGCAGGCGCTGGAAGCCCAGCGTTTTAGCGTACCGATGTGGTATCCGGACTATGACGGTTACTACTGGTCTGATGGCCGTACGCTGGACGTTGAAGGGGGCGATTATCAGTCCATCGAAACCTTGCGTATCGCAGATAAAGCCGCGCGTCGTGTACGTTTGCTGGCTATCGGCAAAATAGCCGACCGTTCGCTTAACAGTACGCCGGGCAGCATTGCGGCACACCAGACGCTGTTTGCCCGCCCGCTGCGCGAAATGTCCACGGCAGCGAACATTAACGGCGTCTCCTTCCCCGGAGAGGTGAAGCCGCCGCAGGATGGCGATATCACGATCGTCTGGAAGAATAAAAAGGCTGTGGATATTTACATGGTGGTGCGTACGTATGAGGTACCGCTGCAAATCACGATCAGCCTGTTGCTGGATGCCAGCCTGGAGGCAAGCGCATGACAAGACGTATTTCCGGTATGTCCTTTGATTTCTACATGGACGCCGAACTGGTACATGCGGAGAAAATTTCACTCGATATCACTGATAACACCGCTGCTGCACAAACGCGTGGCGTGCCGGATGGCTGGGTGGATGGCGATGTTTCCGCCGAAGGTGAGCTGGAGCTGTCCACCAAAGCGCTGAAGGTCATTAAGGCCCGTGCGCAGTCTGCCGGTTCATGGCGCGGCATTCCTGAGCTGGATTTTCTTTTCTATGCCAAAGCCGGCAACGAAGAAACCAAAGTGGAGGCGTTCGGCTGCAAGCTGCTGCTGAACAACCTTCTGGATCTCGATCCCAAAGGCGGGGCACTGTCTACGCGAAAAATTAAGTTTCTCGTGACCAGCCCCAAATTTATCAACATCGACGGGATTCCGTATCTGGAAGCGGAATCCACGGAAAATCTGACTGGATAAGAGGCAGGGATGCAGGAGTACGAAAAGGGATTTATTGCGCTGGCCATCATGGGCGCGATGATTGCGTTGGGAAAGATGCTGAGCAGTGGTGAGCCTATCACCGTTCGCTTACTGGCAGGTCGTCTGATTGTCGGCAGTGCGCTGTCACTGCTGGCCGGGGTGGCGCTGTATGTGGTACCGGACATTCATCCGCTGGCGCTGGTCGGCATTGGTTCCGGGCTGGGGATTCTGGGTCTGAACGGTGTGGAAGCCTGGCTGCGTAAAAAAGGGATCGGCGGTTTTCTGAATAAAGGGGCAGGGAAATGACTCTGAGCGAAAAACAGCAGCTTTTCACCGTAATGGTGGCAAATCTGATCCAGTGGGCGGAAGAACACGGTTATCGCCTGACGTTCGGTGAAGCGTACCGCACGCCTGAGCAGGCCGCGCTGAATGCGAAAAAAGGCAGCGGTATCACTAACAGCCTGCACACCCAGCGTCTGGCAGTGGACTTCAATCTGTTCATTAACGGCCAGTACCAGACCGACAGCGCGGCGTACCTGCCGCTGGGCGAGTACTGGGAGACGCTTGGCGGTACGTGGGGCGGGCGCTTCAAATCCCGTCCGGACGGCAATCACTTCAGCCTGGAACACAACGGGGTTCGTTGATGGAACATCCTGTGGTGAGAATTATTCTGGTTGTCCTGACGTTCTGTAGCGGCTGGACGGTGGCAGGGTGGCAGCGGGACAGTATTGACCTTGCGATTAGCCAGACGGCCACCGCCACCGGGAAGCAGCTGGCAGACGCGGCCAGCGTGTCGGGGCGAAAGCTGGAGGAGCAGCTGGAGGCTTTAAAAAATGCGCCACCGCGTGAGATTCGTACTGAAGTGGTCAAGCCGGTTTTTACCAATCGTTGCCTGTCTGATGATTTTGTCAGCATGTACAACGAGGCCGCAGCCGGCACTGAGCGTGCGCTATCAGGAAAACCTGAAGACTAAATGTACCACGCAGCTGCCGCGTCTGACCGGGACGACAGGGCGGGATGCAGCTGAGTTATTAACCCTTTATCTGGACTTATACGGACAGTGCGCTGCCCGACATAACCAGCTTGTTGATGAAATTAATTTAAGAGAGAGCATTATTTATGGAAAAGATTAATCTTACTGTTTGTGGTCAGGATATTACCTTTGAACCTAACCAGACGGCTTATAACAAATTCATTAATGAAATGGCGATGGATAATAAAGTTGTGCCTGCGCACAATTATCTGACGCGCATTGTTGTAGCAGAAAGTAAAGAAGCACTGACGGAAATTTTAAAACGTCCGGGTGCTGCGCTTCAGCTTGCGGGTAAGGTTAATGAACTTTACGCGCCAGAACTGGAAATTGAAGTAAAAAACTAACCAGACGAGTCCAGACCATTGAAGAGAATGGACTCGAACAATATCTGATATTGCGCCGTTATTATCTCCCGCACGGGGAAGATACCGTGGATGATATTTCCGCTGCCATATGGCTGGATAATCGTCACTGGGAGAATATGCGTGTTGCGGTGGCTAACGGAATCAGCACGGCATTTAAAGGCTCGGAATGAAACAATTAGATTTTACATTAAGCCTGATTGATAAACTGACCCGCCCGTTAAAACAGGCGCAGGCCAGCGTATCCGGTTTTGCTGAAAAATCAAAAAATGCCTTTAAACAGATTGGTGCCGGCGGGCTTGCCATGTGGGGCGTTGCTCAGGCCATTCAGGGGGCATTGTCGCCGGCGATTGAGATGTATGATGCGCTGAACGATGCCGCCGCAAAAGGGATTGATGATACTTCGCTGAAAACCGTGCAGCGTGATGCGCTGCGCTTCAGCATGACCTTTGGCACCAGTGCTGTAGAGTTTGTGAAGTCAACGGAAGACATTAACGCCTCCATTGCCGGCCTCAGCAGCACAGAACTGCCGAAGGTGACGAGGGTGGCTAACACGCTGGCGTTTGCCATGAAATCCACCGCGGCTGAAACGTCGGAATTTATGGGACAAATGTTCGGCAACTTTTCCGCTGAGGCGGCGAGGCTGGGAAAAGTCCCGTTTGCCGAACAGCTGGCGGGCAAGATGGTGTACATGCGCAAAACCTTTGGTACCGGGATGGGAATCATTAAAGACCTGATGGAAGGTGCGCGAGGCGTCGGGACGAACTACGGCGTTGGAATGGATGAACAGCTGGCGGTACTGGGGCAGCTTCAGCGTACGCTCGGAACGGAGGCCAGCAGCGCCTACGAGGGCTTTATGACCGGCGCGATTGATGGCGCTAAAAAGCTCGGGCTGTCGTTTACCGATGTGAACGGCAAAATGCTGTCCATGCCTGACATGCTGACGAAGCTCCAGAACAGGTACGGTAGAAGCCTGGATGGCAACCTGAAAGCGCAGGCGGAGCTGGATGCGGCCTTTGGTGACAGTTCAGCGGTGGTAAAACAGCTGTATGGCAATGTAGCGTTACTTCAACGCAACATCACCGAGCTGGGCGGGGCTGACGGGCTGAAGCGCACGCAGGAAATGGCGCAAAAGATGGTCAAGCCGTGGGATCGCTTTGTGCAAATCCTGAAAGCCATTCAGACGGTGACTGGCCTGACGTTAATCCCCGTTCTGTATCCCCTGCTGAACCGCCTGGCCGATATGGGGCAGACCTTTGCCCGCTGGATGCAGATGTTTCCCAATATCGCGCGCGTAATCGGTTATGCCACGCTGGCATTGCTGGGTTTTGCCGCTGTGGGCGCGAGCGCCAGTATCGTGATGGGTATTTCTAAATTCATCATTATGGGGCTGACCGGCGTATGGCGCTTACTGGTCGCTGTCGTGAAGTCATACACACTTGTTATCTGGCTGGCGCAGAAAGCCGTTCTGGCCTGGAACATTGTGCTGAAAACCCTGCGTGGCGTTCTGCTTGCGGTACGCATGGCCGCGATGCTGGCCGGGATCAGTATCAATCTGATGAGCTGGCCGGTTTTGCTGATTATCGGGGCGATAGCCCTGCTTGTTGTCGGGTGTTATCTGCTGGTCAGACACTGGGACGCTATTAAAGCCGCTGTCATGGACAGTGCCGCATTTAAGGCGGTGGCGGAGGTCATTAAGTGGCTGGCAGGGATCTTCTCTGAGGCATGGCAGTGGATTGCGGACGGCTGGAAACGCTTTACCGCGCTGCTTACCGGTTTTTCTCCCTCAAACGCGTTAAGGGGCATGGCGACGGGCATAGTGACGATGTTCGATAACATCTGGCAGACGATCAAAGGCGGGTTCCTGAAATACTGGAACTGGATGGTCGTTAAGCTCAACAAAATACCTGGCGTGAATATTTCAATGGCCAGTGAAAGCCAGTCGTCGCTGACAACCAACACGCTTTCGACGGGTGGAGAATTAAAGGGCATTGACCGGGGCGGAATCAGCAGCACTGTCAGCAAAAATTCAAAATCGGTAACGGATAACAGCCGGAAAATTGGCACTGTGAATATTTACCCTAAAGAAATGGTGTCGCCCGGTCAGCTAATGGAATTTCAGGAGCTGAATTAATGATTGACGTACTTTATATCGACCTGCTTATAGAGGGGCGAAACTTTGTGCTTAATACAGGCAGCGAGCCTGAGTTGTGCAATAACAGCAAAAGTATCGGGCAGGATGTGGTTCATTCAGTTATTGAAAGCGGGCTGGCCACGCAGTTAATTGCCGAGCGCAGCCCGACTTTACGCGCGGATATTTTCACCCAGCTGGAACTGCTGGTTGAAAGTGACGATCGCATCGTGCCAGGTACGGTGGAAATCCGCGAGGAAAGCGCTAAACGTCTGTGGGTGACTGCCGGTACGTATGACTTTGGCAGCATGACTTATCAGGTGAACCTATGACGGAAAAACCGCAGGTCGATTTTGAAGACGTGGTGAAGGCCAGCGGGATGCCAACCAGGGAAGATGAGGTGAGTACCCGTTTTAATGCCGTTGTGGCCGGGGAAGGGCTGATTACCAATACGTCCCGTATGTCGCCATTCTGGCGGCTGATTACGGCGATTGTGACCGCGCCGGTGATGTGGCTCAAAGATGCGCTGGTTGCGGTGGTGCTGCCCGGTATGTTTGTGGCCACGGCCGCCGGCAAAATGCTGCGCCTGCTTGCCTGGGCGGTGAACGTCACGCCGAAACCGGCAAGCCGGGCCGAAGGCGTGATCCGTTTCTTTAAGGACGATGTAAAGCAGGCGGTGACGGTCAAAGCCGGCACGGTGATACAGACTGAGCGTATCAATGGCAGGGTGTACGCCGTGTCCACCGTTGCTGATGTCTCGATCCCTGTCGGTACATCCAGCGCTCTGCTGGCAGTCGACGCCACCGGAACGGGCGGGGCGTACAACCTGGCGCCGGGCTATTATCGCATTCTGCCGGTGGCGGTAGACGGTATCAGCCACGTCGCCAGTGAAGAAAACTGGCTGACGGTGCCGGGAGCTGACGAGGAGAGCGACGACGAACTGCGCGAACGCTGCCGCAATCAGTTTAACCTGGTGGGGAATTACCATACCGACGCGGTTTATCGTTCGATGATTGCCGGTGTGGCGGGTCTGAGTATCGACAGGATTTTCTTTGAGCATGACGCGCCGCGCGGGCCGGGTACCGCTAATGCGTATTTACTGCTGGATAGCGGGGTTGCGTCCGACCCGTTTATTGATGCCGTCAATGATTACATCAATACCCAGGGGCATCATGGCCACGGCGATGATATACAGTGTTTCGCCATGCCGGAAAGCCGTCACGATCTGGTTGCCACGGTCTGGATCAAAAACCTGAGCAACCTGGAACAGGAGCAGCGCGACAGCCTGAAAGAGGGCGTGGAAAACCTTATCCGCTGCGCCTTCCGGGAAAACACTGACTATGAAGTGAAGAAGACGTGGCCATACTCGCGCTTCTCCTTCTCTCAGCTGGGACGGGAGATCCATAAGACGTTCCCGGACACGGATTCGCTGGAATTTTCACTGAAAGATATCACCAGTGAACTCAGCATACCGCGCCTTAACACGCTGACGGTGGATTTACAGGATGAATGATTTTCTTAAAAAGCTGGACGGCATGGTGCTGCCGTCCTGGATGAATAAGGGGGAACCGCAAAAGCTCCTAAAAGCGGCACAGACCTTCTGGAAAGATGTTCACGACTGGGTTACGTGGCCGCTGCGCCAGTCTGACCCGCTGACCTGCAACGAGACGATACTGGGCCTTATCGCCTGGGACAGGGATATCAGCCGCTTTAACGGCGAACCGCTGAAGCTGTTTCGCCGGCGTGTTGCTTATGCCTTTGTGAATGCGGCTGATGCCGGTTCTGTTGCGGGCTTTATCAATATCTTTGACCGGCTGGGGATCGGCTATGTGGAGCTACTGGAGCGCCAGCCGGGGATTGACTGGGACGTGATACGGGTTCGCGTTACTGACAGCCAGATAGCCGATAACACTGAGCTGATGATCCAGATTATTCGCCAGTACGGCCGAACGTGCCGGCGTTATCAGTTTGAGGTTATCACTTCCGAAAGTCTGGCCATCCGGGGAGGGTGGGATCAGGGTGAATATATTGTTTATCCGGCGAGTATTGCCGGTACGGAAACCAGTAGCGCGACATTCAGCGCGAGCTTACAGGGAGAGTAGTTTTTATGTCACAGACCGCTATCACGCTGGCATTTGAGCAGTGGAAGGCGCAGCAGGCTGCAACGGATGAGCCTGTCATGCTTGATGAGTTTGTTTTCGCACTGGTACCGGGTCTGGATCCGGATTTGCCTGTTGATCGCAATGAAATGCTGCCACCGGCCGCGCAGATTGTTTACCGCGCCCCCGTCGACCGTAAAGGGGTCGTGAATGACAATGCTGTGGTGCATTCGGCAGTATTGGGCGCGGATGTAGGCGATTTCTCTTTTAACTGGATCGGGCTGATAAATAAGGCTACCGCTACGCTGGCGATGATTGTTCATGCGCCTGAGCAGCAGAAGCTAAAGACGAAAGAAGGTCAGCAGGGCAACGTGCTTACCCGCTCGTTCCTGATGGAATATAACGGTGCACAAACCGAAACCGGCATTAATACGCCAGCTGAAACCTGGCAGATCGACTTCACCGCTCGCATGGCCGCGATGGACGAGCGCCAGCGGGTGGAGAACATCGATATTTACAGCGCGGCGGCGTTCTTTGGTGATGGCTGGCTGGTTGGGAAATCCGGTAATCAGTATTTTGTGACCAAAGGCGCGGGCTATGTTGCGGGGCTGCGGGCAGTGCTGACGGCGAACCAGAACATCACCGTAACAAAAAAACCGGTCAGTGTCTGGCTGGATGTGTGCTGGACGGGAGCGCTGACCAGCGTCTGGGGTGTTCAGAGTAAAATCATTGTGGCCGACAGTATGGAAGACTACGGGCAGGACGGTATTAAGCATTATGTGTGTGCGCTGGCCAGCATTGATGAAAACGGAAATATCACCGACCTGCGCCCGAAAGGTTCACTGCCTGACCGGCAGGCGAATGAGGCGCTCAGACAGCATGAGCAGTCACGTAATCATCCTGATGCGTCTCTGACGGAAAAAGGGTTTGTGCGGTTATCCAACAGCGTCACCAGTGACAGTGAGTCGTTGGCGGCAACGTCAAGAGCGGTTAAGGCCGCCAGTGATAACGCCAACAGCCGCCTCAGCGCGGACAACAATCTCAGTGATCTGCAGGATAACGAGGCAGGCCGGAAAAATCTCGGACTGGGTAACCTTGCTGTAAAAGACAGCCTGGATGCAACTGATGTAAACGCGGTTCAGGCAGGCGGTGGTGAAGGAATGGCAGCACAAGGTTTGAATCAAATTATGCTGGGCTGGAGTGGTGAGCGACTACTTGCGCAAATCGATTCAGCCCCGCTAGGCACTGTGTTTAATGAAACTAATCCGCCAACCCCTGAACAGGTGGGCGCGGTTCCTCTTTCCGGCGGCACCATGAGCGGCCAACTTAGCACAACAAATATGGACAGCTACCGGATAAAGGCCGGAGACCGGGCTTTTTTCCTGCGTTTTGACGGCAGTGATTTTTATATCCTCAAAACGGCAGCAGGTGACCCGGACGGTAGCTGGGATGATGCCCGTCCTTTAAAAATCAATGCGGCCACCGGTGCTGTGACGATGGAAACAGATCTCAACGTCAGTTTTGGCGGCATGGGGCATGTTTTCCAGCGTAACGGGGATATTGTTGAGACGTCTGGTACTTCAAGTATTTTCAGGGGTTACTGGGGTGCAACCAATCTGGAAGGTGCATTACGTAACATTACTAACCGCGCTGACGACGCCTGGAACAAAGCCAATGACGCACAGGTCAACAGGGTATCGGACATTCGCTTCACGTCAGAGCACCAGGTGGGCGCTACTGGCGTCTGGGACTACCGCAACGGCAATACCGTTCTCTCAGGCTTCACGAACGGTGACGGTGATTATTCTCCTGAAGGGCTTTTCTGGAGCTATATCCAGTAT
The DNA here is from genome assembly GCF_035191405.1 of Pantoea sp. JZ2. Taxonomy (NCBI): domain Bacteria; kingdom Pseudomonadati; phylum Pseudomonadota; class Gammaproteobacteria; order Enterobacterales; family Erwiniaceae; genus Pantoea; species Pantoea sp. JZ2. Next base: position 1,204,609 of record NZ_CP045247.1, read on the forward strand.
TACCGAGGTGGTCAGTGGATAACGGTGGGACGTTCATAATGATAAATCTCAAAAACTTCAGACGCGGTGAACCGCAGACAGAGCAGCAGAAAGAACTGGCGCTTTCCGGGGCATGGTTTCTGTTTGATGAAGACGGCAACGAATGGTACGAAAGTCAGGCGCGGTTTGCGTCGGATACGATGAAAATTGCGTACCGGGAAAACGGCGTCATTGCGGCCATAGCGACAAACTTTACCGACGTGTCGTCCCTGTTCCCTGACGGTATGAGCGTGGCGGAAGTGGAAAACACAGCCCAGAACCAGCGTGCCGATATCACTGGTGGCTGGGTGTTTGACGGCAAAGGCATAAGTGAGCGGGTCTACACTCAGCAGGAACTGACCGCCCTGGCAGAGGCTGAAAAAAGCAGGCTGCTTGCTGCTGCATCAAAGGTCATCGAACCGCTTCAGGATGCCGTTGATCTGGATATGGCTACGAAAGAAGAAGCCCAGAAACTGAAGGCATGGAAAAAGTACCGCGTCCTGGTTAATCGTGTCGACACCGCTGTGGTGTCAGAGGTGAACTGGCCGGAGGCTCCTGATGGTGTGGCGTAAAGCGCGCCTGGCTTTTACAAACCCGGTGGCAGCAGTGAACTGTACCATCGTTCCGGCGCACCCGTGGATTTACGGGCTGGGGCAGCAGACGGAAAACGGAACCTATCTCAGCCCCGTTAATGCCATTGCCTATCTGGCCGAAAAGCTGGCAGGAACAGGGGATACTGCTGATGTGGTTATTATGATGGTCGCAGGTCAGACGCATGACAGCTTCATGAACAGCCTTAACCAGCTGACAGATGTTTTTCCTGCGCCGGCGTTCACACAGGTAAAACGTCTGGCGCAGTCGGCTGCTGAAACGGCGCTTGAAAAGATGCAGATACCTGCAAAATACAGTCCGGGTCTGGCAGATACCCTTCCTCTCTCCGTACCAACCAGCCGTACCGCACTGGCAGCAGCGGCAGTCAAAAAAGCGCAGGAAGAAGCCGCCGCCGTAGTGGATATTGGATCGCTGAAGCAACAGCTGGACGACTTTAGCCGGCTGCGCGATAGCGTGCTGGCTGATATCGCCGGTGACCTGGAAGCGTTGCAGGGCAAAAGCGCCAGAGCCTGGGTGTTCACTGCAAGGGGTGATTTGGCTACCACATTGCTGGAACTGGTAAAAGGAATCCCGCTGCAATCGGCGATTTACTCTGCGGCGATGATGCTGATTGGTGACAATCTCGACGGTATAAAAGGAATGATACATGACCCCGAACCCGACGCTGGCGCTTAACGGCGAAGCGATAAGGCTTAAAAACATGCGTGTGACGGTAACGCAGCAGTTTCAGGATAAAGACCAGTCCGGCCAGACCAGTTCCACCACGAAATCTGAACAGGGCGCAAAGGGAAAGGAACTGCGCGTATCTGGCGAGATCCCCTTCAGAAATAAGGCGATTTTGCGCCGCATTTTTGAGCTGGCCAGCGCCACCGATGCCAGCGGTCAGCGCCAGAAATACCGCGTTGCGCACGATCAGGCGCGTGCGGTTAATTTTCGTGAAGCGATCTTCACCGGCACGCTGGATGCGCCACAGCAGGACGGGAAAATGTCCTGGCTGGTGACTTTTACCCTGACTGAGCATATCAGCGTTCAGGAAAAACGCGAGGCAAGGGCGATCAGCAAAACCACCGCAAAAAAACAGGGAGGCGGTGCCGGCAGCACGGGTCAGTCTGGTGATGAAAGTGATGAAAAAATGACGTGGTTTGAGCGCAAAGTCCTGAAGCCCGTCAACGATGCGCTGGGGTAAGGATGAAACCGGTAAAACGCCTGTATCTGTCAACGGATGAGGTACATCTTGCTGATGTCAGCCTGGTGCTGGAGCTTAACAGCTGCGGCCGGGGGTTTATTACGGCCGAAACTGACCAGGACTACACCGGTAAGCTGGTACGCCTTAATGTCGGGTATACTGACCTTCTTTTGCGGTGGTTTACGGGGTATGTGGAACGGTCGCAGCCGGCAGATAACGGCTTCCAGCGGCTTTATGTACGTGAGCTGGCTGGTGTGTTTGAACGCCTGTGGCCATGCTCACTTCAGCACCCGACTTTGCGCAGCGTGGCCGGCTGGCTGGAAGAGAACAGCGGCATTACGGTGACGGTACCTGATACCGGTTATGCCGATAAGCCGATCCCCCACTTTACCCACAGCGGCAGCGGGTATCAGTTGCTGAATAATCTGGGTAAAGCCTTTGGCATTACGGATTACATCTGGTATCCGCTACCGGACGGCGGCGTGTATGTGGGAGGCGCGGAAAAATCCCTCTTTGCCGGTAAACCGGTGGATATCCCGGCCGGGTTCAGTCAGGGGGTAGCTGGCGGCAACACCATGACATTGCCGGTTGTCCAGAGCCTGCGGCCGGGTGTTGAGATGAACGGCGAGCGCGTCACAAAGATACACCTGACTAACGATACGATGGCCGTTACCTGGACGCCGCGTAATCGGGCAACAGGCCAGCCATTGCAGAAATCACCGGTACAGCGACAGATTGAAAGCCATTTTCCGGAGCTGGCGTCCGGGCTGCATTTGCCGAAGTTTGCCCGTGTAATAGCGCCGACAGAAGCCGTAAAGAGCGGCAACTTTTCGGATCCGTTCCGCCCTCGGTATGCCGTGGACGTGCAGCTGCTTGACGCAGACGGAAAGCCTGACGCACAGACGCCGACCTATTCCGCCGTGCCGCTACCGGTGCCGATGGCCGGCAATGATTCCGGCATGTACCAGTTCCCGCCTGAAGGAACGCTGGTAGAAGTTGCGTTTACTGATGGCCGGCCGGATAAGCCTTTCATCCGCCAGACCGTACCGGATGGTACGAGCCTGCCTGATATCAAACCCGGTGAGCAGCTCCAGCAGCAGCGGGCGGAAGTCTCCCAGCGCGTGACGCAGGCCGGGGACTGGGTGCGACAGACTGACCAGACAATCAGCGAAACCTCTATGGCCAGAATCGTTAAGGCCGATACGGAAAGGCGGGAACTGGTCAGCCGTGAAACGACCATCAAGGCCACGGATAAAACCAGCGTCATCGGTACGTCCATGCTGCTGGCCGGAGCCATTCAGCAGGTCAGCACAGGCAAGTTTAGTCAGGCGATTAAGGGTAGCCGGCTGGCCACTGTCGGCGGCAGCGACGAAACCGATATAGCCGGCAGCAGTACGTTGAGGACTGGCGGAAACCTGACGGAGCAGATTGGCCAGATTCGGAAAAGCATTGCGGCCGTTCAACAGCAGATTATCGCGCCGGTGGTGTGGATAGGCTCTGAAAGCGTAAATGTGGCGCAGTTGATGCTGGATACGCTTGATGTGGTAAAGCAGCTGGCAGAACTGACGGCCGGCCATACGCACAACAATACAGGCGCACCGTTGAACGCCGCTGACGTTCGCAGCATCGGCACAGAGTCCCTACAGCTGAAAGTTAAGTATTCCCGGTTGATTGCCAGGTAAGCTTTAATTATTAATGCTCACTTTAGGGAGATGTCCAAGCTTCCAGATTGGAGGGACTTTGATTGTTGCATTGTTTTCGGTCAAATTGACAGCACCCGACTTGCGCGAACTTGATGCCGGGCATATACAGGCCAATGTAATATAGGCTTCATTACTGAAAATGATAAGTCTTTGTTCAACCGCCTGACAATACCGCGGCAAACCCAGCGCCTAAACCAATAAGTAATATTGCACCAACTACCACAGCGGTACCGCCTATACCGGCTGCAGCAGCGGCTGCAGTTTTACCTTTTGAAATTTCCTTTCTTTCAAGTACTGCCATATCTTTGAAAGGTATAGTTTGTTCAGTACTGCTTATGATGCTTTGAGGCGTTGCTTTTTTAACAGTTATCGTATTGCTAACACCATCTGTAAGCTTGTAGCGAACAACGTCTCCCTCATACAGAGGGGGTGACAGTTTGTAAAAAGTATAATCGTCATTCAGTTGATGCTTATCTAACTGCACAGAATCATAAGATGTGCAGCCCCCTAGCGTTAGTGTTGATGCGATAAGCATCCGGACAATCAAGTTTTTGCTTTTCATCATCTAAAACCTTCATATTTTTTCGGATTTAATTATCTCTTTAAGGTATCTGCAAAATTTGTATCGATACAAGTAAGGGACATGTATCAACAAAATATTTTCCATATCACCGACAAGTGATTGTAAATCATTTTGAAGTTTCAGACATTCAGAAAACCTCTTCAGTTAAACATTGCAGAACGCTTTCTCAGTATCGCCATAAAAGCTCAATCAGCCACCTTTAATTAAAGCGTTGGTCGCTTTCAGGTGCGTCTAAAGATGACAAAATAACTGCAGAAGTGACGAAAACGGCGCTACACCGCACCCGCCTGCGGTTTTCGTGTTGAGAATGATTTCAGTTTTTCGTGGGGTACAGAACATATCGCCAGACCGCGCCAGCGCTGGGGCTTTGATGCCTGAACCCAAACTGAAATGTGTGAAACAGATTTCAGAGATTTCAGTTTTTGGGCGATGGGCGGTCGTGATGTAAAAACATGAAGTCAGACGCGGTGCGGGTTCGTAGTGCTTTTCGTGAAAAATAACGTATAGGCGATACCGTGTTGAGTTTCACTGATGTGTTTTATTACAGTCTCTTAGCAACATTGTTAACTGAAATCCTTTTCAATGCCATAGCGATGCCTTGTGGATCACTGATTGCCATTGAGGCTTGTTGTGGCTAAACTATTCCTCGTTAGTTTATGAGAATCGTGCTGCTACTGTGGTTGAACAAATCGCCAGTAGCAAAATAAGAGAAACCCGGCCTCACCAGCTGGGTTTTTTTTGCCTTCAAAAATTGAGTTGCCTGTTTGCTTATCTCCGGATTCTACTTATAATCCGGCCTGTTAGTGAGAATCACGTAAAGGTCACGGAAGCGGTCGGCTTGTAAAATGGATTTAATAGTCCTGGCTGCATACAGGTGGTGCTGATGCAGAGCCTCGGCCAGAGCGCGATTCTCATAAACTAACAATTTATGGAGAGCCAGTCGGACAGGCAGCTCAAAGGCTATGACTGGTAAACCGCGCTTCTTTTACAGAGGCGAACGGATGAAGTCATTCTTAAAGATTGCAGTCATCGCTTTGAAAGCACTTGTTGCTTTCATTGAGTTGATTCTGGCCTGCTTACCATAAGCAGTCAGAAAACGTAAGTAAGGCCACCGGCTCACCCCCGGTGGCCTTTAACATTTTTGAGTTTGCATTACCCAATGACAATCCATCATCTGTGATAGAGAACTTAATCACTGTTTGTAATTACTTTATGTTATTATATGTGGGTAATTTTAGTAAAGACACTCTTATGAACATACTTCGTCAAAGAATGGCTGTACTGCGCACATTTGTGAAAAAATACTGGATGCTGATTGCCGTGGTTTGCGCTAGTGGCATAATTTTTTATTTTTTTGTAGAAGTTAAAAGTGCAGTTGATGCTGGTTCATGCTACAGCAATGAAGCATGGAATGGTTTATTTCGCTCACTCAAGAAGTTCTTACGTTACAGCTATGCTCTGATTTTCAGTATGTGTCGGTAGGCCGGTTCAACCCAGGACCGAATAAAAAAAATGAGGATATTTAAAAAATAGACAAGCAAGGACGCCGCAAGAAATCATGTAGATAAGAGTGAAGGCTAATACGTAGCGGGCTGCCTTTTCGTTCCCTGATTTTCTTTCCTTCATCACTTCTCTCTGTCATCACAAGTCAAGTAATGATTTTTATCATACTGATTGTTGAATAAACAAACAGGCAACATATCCTGATTTTTAACGTGTCAGCAGGTCTCAGGTCTGCCCATCCAAAGAGCTGAAGTCGATCTTTATACCTCCTCAACCTTTATCGTTTTAGTGAGTATCGTCTTTCCACCCGCCTTGCTTTCTGCCCTTCACAGGGTTTCCATGTAGACAGCATATTTTAACCACCAAACACCAGTAATTTAGTGCATTTTATAGACAATTCTGGGATTTCCAAAATTTGAGGGGGGCATCGGAAAAACATCACAAACGTCACAAGGTTTAAAATTATCATCTATCTATATGATATATAGATATATATAAGCACATTCATAACCATCACAAAAGCATCACAGGAGCATCACAGTGTGACGGTCTGAAATCATCACAATGCTGTTTTGTAACTTAATGAATTTATTAGGTGTGACGGTTTGTGTTACGTTTTGTGATAGTTTTACCGTCACAAATTTTATTCATGATAATCATGTGGATAGGTGGCGTTTCTTTGACGTGTGATGGTTGTGACGGTTTTCCGATGGCCGACTAAAATTAGAACCAGAAAACTCTTTTTGTTATACTTTTTTACATGTTGCAGCAAATGTCATGGTTATGACTTCAAGTCATGTCAAATGACTCAAGCAAAGTGTTTGAGATTATGTCGCTTGAACAGAAAATAAAACCAGTAAATAGGGCATAAGGAAATGAATGTTCTGGGTTTGAAATTTTGCCGGATCTGTGGAAAGAAGCGCTCCCTTATTGAGCGTTTACTTGATACGGACAGTGAATTTTGCGAAGACTGTTATTTCAAATTAATGCAGTCTTTCAGAGAAAGGAATGAAGATTAGATTCAGAGGTTGAATAGAAAGAAACCAGCTGACAAGCTGGTTCGATCTGTTTCAGTGCTTTTGAGAAAGTGCAGGGATTACATGCTGGGGGTCACGCTCGATGGCTCTTAATAATGCTTTAGCAGGCCCAGTCGGTTCGCGTCTCCCCTGTTCCCAGTTCTTCAACGTGTCAACATTCACTGAAATCAGTTTGGCGAACCCACTCTGCGAAAGACCCGTGGCATTTCGTATAGCCTTGACCTTAACCGCAGTAACAATCGTCTCGCGGGAAGGTTCTCGGGAGCCTTCAACAATTTCGTTCATCTGCGTCATACTCTCTGTGAGACGCTCAAACAGTTTTTTGTCCATTACCACCCCTCGTTCAACGTTTTAAGCTGGCGTTTTTCATCCCCGGATAAATCATCCTGGATGCCTTTTTTATAGATCAGCAGCAGCCTGATTTGTGATTCAGACACCTTGTGGTAGTAGATCACCCTGACGCCGCCGCGCTTGCCTTTGCCTTTGGCCGCCCAGCGAACTTTGCGCAGGCCGCCAGTATTCTGGATTACATCGCCCCAGTCGGGGTTATCTGCCATGAACTGCTGAAACTCAAGATACTCATCATCGCTCAGTAGTTCCTTTACATCTTCGGTGAAGATATGGGTTTCAATAAAAAGCATAACTGTACGTCATTGGCGTATGAATGGAGTGATGTTATCATGGTAAGAGAGTAAGTCAATGGCGTAGACTAATGTTATTATCTGACTAAAGAAAATTGAGTAAAAAACCCCGATAAACGGGGTTTTATAGTCGATGTGGTCGATATGTGGACATTAATTGAAATAATTCCTTCTATTTCAATATGCTACAAGGGAATAAAACGCGCCCGGAGGCGCGTCAGAAAACCGGGATGAGGCTACTCTTCGGCTGCTGGCGTGAAATCTTTCACGCTGCTGGCCGCACGCCGCGCTTCAGGTTTGTGTTGGACTTTATTGAGTTGGCGCTCAAGTTTGCCGATCAAATCATTGATAGCGGTGTACATGTCGTCATGTTTGGCACTGGCGACCAGGGTACCGTTTGGTGTGTTGATGGTCGCGTCTGCCACAAACTCTTTGGACTCTTTCGACAGGACGATATGCGGATTAATCAGGTCAGTTTGCCATTTCTCAAGCTTGGCAAGGCGGTCTTCGACGTGTTCACGGATGGCTGGAGTAATTTCCATTTGCTTACTGGTAATGTTCACGATCATTATGCTTACCTCTCTGTGATTGCCGTCGGAATAGATCCAGCATAGCGCGATAATTCTGTATTTGTGTGATTTTTATCACAAAAAAATGTCATTTTTTGTCAACCAGGGCAAATTGTGAGAAAGGGCGAGAATGTGGTCGAAAAGGCTTGAAGCCAGGGCATTAACAAGGCATTGTTGATAGGTTAGCTCAGCGGCAACGTGTCAATATTGCCTGTTCTGTGCGCAAAAAAAAGCAGCCTCAGGGCTGCTTTTTTTGTTTCGGGAAAGGAAGGCTGATTAACCGTTATTGGCGGCGATAATTTTTGCCACTTTATCGGCCTCTGCATTCAACTGCAGTTGACGGTAGGCATTTTCCATCAGCGGAAGCGCGTCGTGGGTCGCCTGCGTATCAGGATAATCGCGCATCATGCCTTCAACACGGTTAACGACCGCGACATAAGCCCCGCGCTTGGTATAGAATTGCGCCACCGAGAGTTCATATTTAGCCAGACGATCTTTCAGGAAGACCTGACGCTTGTAAGCATCAGCGGCATACTGGCTGTTCGGGTAACTGCGCAGCAGCTGTGCAAAGTCGCGGAAAGCATCGCGCGCATGCGTAGGATCACGGTCCGAACGGTCAATGCCAAAAAAGCCCTGCAATGCTGAATCGTCCAGCGCCATATCCGTCAGACCTTTCATATAGATGACGTAATCGATATTAGGGTGCGTAGGATTTAAACGCATAAAGCGACTGATCGCCGCCTGCGCCATGGGCAGATCGGCATTTTTATAGTACGCGTAGATCAAATCCAACTGAACCTGCTGCGAATAGGGACCGAACGGGTAACGATTATCCAGCGCTTCCAGTTGCTTAATCGCCGCTTTAAAGTTACCGTCCTGCAGCTTTTGTTGCGCTGTAGCATAGATTTCAGAAGGCGGGTTGTCCGGTACCGCGTCATTTGAGCCGGAACAACCAACAAGTGCCAGGCTCAGTGTGGCTGCAGCCACCAGATATTTCATACGCGTCATGACGAAGTGATTATCCTCAAAATGTTATGGCGGAAGCTGTCCGTATAGCTCCCGGTAATGACCAGGTACGATAGCACATTATATTAAACGGCATCGCCGTAAAACCCAACGTTAACGAAGAAGCTGTATATGGCACAACAAGTTCAACTCACCGCAACGGTATCCGAGTCACAACTCGGACAACGTTTAGATCAGACTTTGGCGGAATTGTTCCCTGATTATTCACGTTCCCGCATAAAAGAGTGGATTCTCAACCAGCGCGTCAGTGTTAACGGCACTGTCATTGATAAGCCGAAAGAGAAAGTGCTTGGCGGCGAGCGCGTCACGATTGATGCAGAGATCGAAGAGGAGCAGCGCTGGGAACCCCAGGACATCCCGCTGGATATCGTATACGAAGACGAAGATATTATCGTCATCAATAAACCACGTGACCTGGTTGTTCATCCTGGGGCGGGAAATCCCGACGGTACGGTACTGAATGCACTACTGCATCACTATCCCGCCATTGTGGACGTTCCGCGTGCGGGGATTGTCCATCGTCTGGATAAAGACACCACCGGTTTGATGGTGGTGGCGAAGACCGTACCGGCGCAGACGCATTTAGTTGATGCCCTGCAGCGTCGTGAAATTACGCGTGAATATGAGGCGGTGGCCATTGGCACCATGACGGCGGGGGGAACGGTGGATGAACCGATTAGCCGTCACTCGACGAAACGTACGCATATGTCCGTGCATCCAATGGGTAAACCCGCTGTGACCCATTATCGCATTATGGAGCATTTCCGCGCCCATACGCGGCTTCGTCTGCGACTGGAAACCGGCCGTACGCACCAGATTCGCGTGCATATGTCGCATATTAATCATCCGCTGGTGGGCGATCCGCTCTACGGTGGCCGGCCGCGTCCGCCAAAAGGCGCGTCTGAAGAATTTATCGCGACCTTACGCGGTTTTGATCGTCAGGCCCTGCACGCCACAATGCTCCGTCTTTATCATCCCATCTCGGGTATTGAGATGGAGTTTCATGCGGCCATTCCGCAGGATATGATCGATCTGATTGACGCGCTGAAAGCCGACACAGAGATGTTCAAGGATCAACTGGACTGGTTATGAGTCTGATTATCCCACAATGGCCTGCGCCAGCGCAGGTGCGAGCTGTCTCGACATTACGCCACGGTGGCGTCAGTGAGGGAAACTGGTGTTCGCTGAATCTCGGGGGCCATGTCGGTGATAAAGCAGAACATGTTCGTGCTAACCGTGAGCGACTGGTCTCGCTTGCGGCGTTGCCCGCGATGCCGCAATGGCTGAATCAGGTGCATTCAACTGACGTTGAACATCTCTCTGCCCGCATGGTTCCTCAGCCGCGGCAAGCCGATGCCTGCATAACGCGTGAGCCGGGCGTAGTTTGTGCTGTGATGACCGCTGACTGCCTGCCCGTGCTGTTTTGTTCTGACGATGGGCGTGAAGTGGCCGCTGCACATGCCGGATGGCGTGGGCTTTGTGGCGGCGTGCTGGAAAATACGCTGGCGCAGTTTCAGGCGCCGCCCGACAGAATCCATGCCTGGCTGGGGCCGGCGATCGGTCCTGATGCTTTTGAAGTCGGCGCGGAGGTTCGTCGTGCATTCATGGACATTGATCCGCGTGCGGCGGATGCATTCCGCCCCGTCGGGGATAAATTTTTTGCCGATATCTGGCACCTGGCCCGACAACGCCTGCAGGCCGCAGGGGTCCAGTCTGTCAGTGCAGATTCACGCTGCACCTTCAGTGAACCCGACAATTTCTTCTCCTACCGCCGGGACAGGATCACCGGGCGTATGGCAACTTTAATTTGGCTGTTATAGTCTTACGCCATAAGACGATCCAGGCAGTGCATTTTTTACTCATATCTCAGGTCATTATCCTTGAAAACTTGAGGGATGACCTCATTTTAATCTCCAGTAGCATTTGACCTGTAATGGGAGGAATTATGCGTCTGGATCGTCTTACTAATAAATTTCAACTTGCTCTCTCCGACGCGCAGTCTCTGGCATTGGGACACGACAACCAGTTTATCGAACCTTTGCATCTGATGAGCGCACTGCTCAAACAGGAAGGGGGATCGGTCGCTCCGCTGTTGTCCTCTACCGGCATAGATGTGGCCTCTCTGCGTACGCAGATTGACCAGGCTATCGATCGTCTGCCCCAGGTGGAAGGCAGCGACGGCGACGTGCAACCTTCTGCCGACCTGATCAGAGTGCTTAATCTGTGCGACAAGCTGGCACAGAAGCGCAATGACAACTTTATCTCATCTGAATTATTTGTTTTGGCAGCCCTGGATTCACGTGGCTCGCTGGCAGACATTCTGAAGTCTGCGGGTGCCACTAACGACAAGCTCACCAAAGCGATAGAACAACTTCGTGGAGGTGACAACGTGAACGATCAGGGTGCTGAAGATCAGCGTCAGGCGTTAAAGAAATACACAATCGATCTCACTGAGCGTGCCGAGAAAGGCAAGCTGGATCCGGTGATTGGTCGTGATGAGGAAATTCGCCGTACCATCCAGGTATTGCAGCGCCGTACTAAAAATAACCCTGTGTTAATCGGTGAGCCCGGCGTAGGTAAGACCGCCATTGTTGAAGGGCTGGCCCAACGCATTATCAATGGCGAAGTGCCGGAAGGGCTGAAAGGTCGCCGTGTACTGGCGCTGGATATGGGCGCGCTGGTGGCAGGGGCAAAATACCGGGGTGAATTCGAGGAGCGCCTGAAAGGCGTACTCAGCGACCTGGCCAAACAGGAAGGCAACGTCATCCTGTTTATCGATGAGTTACATACCATGGTGGGCGCAGGCAAAGCGGACGGCGCAATGGATGCCGGTAATATGCTGAAGCCGGCACTGGCACGTGGTGAGCTGCACTGCGTCGGTGCCACCACGCTGGATGAATATCGCCAGTACATTGAGAAGGATGCGGCACTGGAGCGTCGTTTCCAGAAAGTGTTTGTCGCAGAGCCAAGCGTTGAAGATACCATCGCCATTTTGCGCGGGTTAAAAGAGCGCTATGAGTTGCACCATCATGTACAGATTACTGACCCGGCTATCGTTGCGGCGGCCACGCTTTCTCACCGCTATATCGCCGATCGTCAGTTACCCGATAAGGCGATTGACCTGATCGATGAAGCGGCATCCAGCATTCGTATGCAGATTGACTCCAAACCAGAGGCACTGGATCGACTGGAGCGGCGCATTATTCAGTTGAAACTGGAACAGCAGGCGCTGAAGAAAGAGTCTGATGATGCCAGCGTGAAACGTCTGGAGATGCTCGAAGCGGAGCTGAATCAGAAAGAGCGTGAATATGCTGAGCTGGAAGAAGAGTGGAAAGCGGAAAAAGCCTCATTAACCGGTACGCAGAATATTAAAGCGGAGCTGGAACAGGCACGCCTCCAGCTTGAGCAGGCGCGTCGCTCTGGTGATTTGGCGCAGATGTCTGAGCTGCAGTACGGCAAAATCCCGGCGCTGGAAAAACAACTGGCTTCTGCCACCCAGTCTGAAGGCAAAACCATGAAGCTGCTGCGCAATCGCGTGACAGATGTGGAAATTGCCGATGTGCTGGCGCGCTGGACCGGTATTCCGGTTGCCCGCATGATGGAAGGGGAGCGAGACAAACTGCTGCGAATGGAACAGGAGCTCCACTCACGCGTTATCGGACAGGATGAAGCCGTCGAAGCGGTGTCCAATGCCATTCGTCGTAGCCGTGCGGGTCTGGCCGATCCAAACCGTCCTGTCGGGTCATTCCTGTTCCTCGGCCCAACGGGTGTGGGTAAAACCGAGTTGTGTAAATCGCTGGCTAACTTCCTGTTTGACAGTGACGATGCGATGGTCCGTATCGACATGTCTGAATTTATGGAGAAACACTCGGTATCGCGGCTGGTGGGGGCACCTCCGGGCTACGTTGGCTATGAAGAAGGCGGCTATCTGACCGAGGCGGTTCGCCGTCGTCCGTATTCGGTGATTCTGCTGGATGAGATAGAGAAGGCGCATCCCGATGTCTTCAATATCCTGCTGCAGGTGCTGGATGATGGCCGGTTAACGGATGGGCAAGGTCGCACCGTTGATTTCCGCAACACGGTGGTAATCATGACCTCGAACCTGGGCTCCGATCTGATTCAGGAACGTTTCGGCAATCTGAACTACGCCGAAATGAAGGGGGTTGTCATGGGTGTGGTAGGACAGCACTTCCGTCCTGAATTTGTTAACCGTATTGATGAGGTGGTGGTGTTCCATCCTCTGGGTGAAAAACACATTGCCTCTATCGCACAGATTCAGCTGCAACGGTTGTACAAACGTCTGGAGGATCGCGGTTATCAGCTGCATATCTCTGATGCCGCGATCAAGCTGCTGGGTGAGAACGGTTATGATCCGGTGTACGGTGCGCGTCCACTGAAACGCGCTATCCAGCAACAGATAGAGAATCCGCTGGCACAGCAGATCCTTTCCGGGCAACTGGTTCCGGGAAAAGTGATAGAAATGGATGTCAAAGACGACGTCATTACGGCACATCAGTAAGGTTGTCTCTGTTAAAAACGGGCGTAATGCCCGTTTTTTGTTTCTGAAACGGGCCGGATTGGTGGTTTCTGCGACGGTTTGCCTGGAAAGTGAGCGGTTGAGAAGTTTCTTTGAATTACCCCCTTGCCAGCCCAAAATATTTGCCTATAATGCGCCTCCACTGACACGGCACAACGGCTTACGTAACGCGGTGTTCAGCAGAGAGCTCCCCAGAGTTTTCGCCGGAGAAAAACTTCTGAAAAAGAAGTTGACTCTGAAGGAGGAAAGCGTAATATACGCCACCTCGCAACAGACGGTTAACCCGCTGGTTGCACTGCTCTTTAACAATTTATCAGACAATCTGTGTGGGCACTCGCAGGATTGATATCCGCGTCTCCGGACGCAAAAAATATCAAGTCTTAAGAGTGAACACGTATTGAAATTCATTACGACGTTTTCCTTGAGCATCGCTGCACTGGTTGCAGCAAATCAAACTTTAAATTGAAGAGTTTGATCATGGCTCAGATTGAACGCTGGCGGCAGGCCTAACACATGCAAGTCGGACGGTAGCACAGAGGAGCTTGCTCCTCGGGTGACGAGTGGCGGACGGGTGAGTAATGTCTGGGAAACTGCCCGATGGAGGGGGATAACTACTGGAAACGGTAGCTAATACCGCATAACGTCGCAAGACCAAAGTGGGGGACCTTCGGGCCTCACACCATCGGATGTGCCCAGATGGGATTAGCTGGTAGGCGGGGTAACGGCCCACCTAGGCGACGATCCCTAGCTGGTCTGAGAGGATGACCAGCCACACTGGAACTGAGACACGGTCCAGACTCCTACGGGAGGCAGCAGTGGGGAATATTGCACAATGGGCGCAAGCCTGATGCAGCCATGCCGCGTGTATGAAGAAGGCCTTCGGGTTGTAAAGTACTTTCAGCGGGGAGGAAGGTGGTGAGGTTAATAACCTCATCAATTGACGTTACCCGCAGAAGAAGCACCGGCTAACTCCGTGCCAGCAGCCGCGGTAATACGGAGGGTGCAAGCGTTAATCGGAATTACTGGGCGTAAAGCGCACGCAGGCGGTCTGTTAAGTCAGATGTGAAATCCCCGGGCTTAACCTGGGAACTGCATTTGAAACTGGCAGGCTTGAGTCTCGTAGAGGGGGGTAGAATTCCAGGTGTAGCGGTGAAATGCGTAGAGATCTGGAGGAATACCGGTGGCGAAGGCGGCCCCCTGGACGAAGACTGACGCTCAGGTGCGAAAGCGTGGGGAGCAAACAGGATTAGATACCCTGGTAGTCCACGCCGTAAACGATGTCGACTTGGAGGTTGTTCCCTTGAGGAGTGGCTTCCGGAGCTAACGCGTTAAGTCGACCGCCTGGGGAGTACGGCCGCAAGGTTAAAACTCAAATGAATTGACGGGGGCCCGCACAAGCGGTGGAGCATGTGGTTTAATTCGATGCAACGCGAAGAACCTTACCTACTCTTGACATCCAGCGAACTTGGCAGAGATGCCTTGGTGCCTTCGGGAACGCTGAGACAGGTGCTGCATGGCTGTCGTCAGCTCGTGTTGTGAAATGTTGGGTTAAGTCCCGCAACGAGCGCAACCCTTATCCTTTGTTGCCAGCGATTCGGTCGGGAACTCAAAGGAGACTGCCGGTGATAAACCGGAGGAAGGTGGGGATGACGTCAAGTCATCATGGCCCTTACGAGTAGGGCTACACACGTGCTACAATGGCGCATACAAAGAGAAGCGACCTCGCGAGAGCAAGCGGACCTCATAAAGTGCGTCGTAGTCCGGATCGGAGTCTGCAACTCGACTCCGTGAAGTCGGAATCGCTAGTAATCGTGGATCAGAATGCCACGGTGAATACGTTCCCGGGCCTTGTACACACCGCCCGTCACACCATGGGAGTGGGTTGCAAAAGAAGTAGGTAGCTTAACCTCCGGGAGGGCGCTTACCACTTTGTGATTCATGACTGGGGTGAAGTCGTAACAAGGTAACCGTAGGGGAACCTGCGGTTGGATCACCTCCTTACCTGAAGATACCTTCGTGCGAAGTGCTCACACAGATTGTCTGATAGAAAGTCACGAGCAGAAAAACCTCTACAGGCTTGTAGCTCAGGTGGTTAGAGCGCACCCCTGATAAGGGTGAGGTCGGTGGTTCAAGTCCACTCAGGCCTACCAACTTCGCACTCATGCTGCGTTATGTCTCCGGCTCGCATAGTTCACTATGCTTCGCGGACACACGCCTTGCCTGAGCACGAAGTGCATTTCTCATGAAGTGCACGCAGTTGAGTGGTGGTAGTGGTCTCTGCAGTAACTGTATGGGGCTATAGCTCAGCTGGGAGAGCGCCTGCCTTGCACGCAGGAGGTCAGCGGTTCGATCCCGCTTAGCTCCACCATACTTGCTGTTTTTTTTCTGACAATACTTCAGAGCGTACCGGCGACGGTGTGCTGCGAAGTATTATGCTCTTTAACAATCCGGAACAAGCTGAAAATTTGAAACGACGCACGTCGTGTTCCTCCGTAATAAGGAACACAGCACGATGCGTTCGGGTCTCTCAAAAGCTCACGACACGCAAGCGCAAAACGCCTGTGGGTTGTGAGGTTAAGCGACCAAGCGTACACGGTGGATGCCCTGGCAGTCAGAGGCGATGAAGGGCGTGCTAATCTGCGATAAGCGCCGGTAAGGTGATATGAACCGCTATAACCGGCGATACCCGAATGGGGAAACCCAGTGTGATTCGTCACACTATCATGCAGTGAATCCATAGCGGCATGAGGCGAACCGGGGGAACTGAAACATCTAAGTACCCCGAGGAAAAGAAATCAACCGAGATTCCCCCAGTAGCGGCGAGCGAACGGGGAGGAGCCCAGAACCTGCATCAGCTTGTGCATCAGTGGAAGCGTCTGGAAAGTCGCAGGGTACAGGGTGATACTCCCGTACACAAAGGTGCACAGGTTGTGAGTTCGATGAGTAAGGCGGGACACGTGGTATCCTGTCTGAATATGGGGGGACCATCCTCCAAGGCTAAATACTCCTGACTGACCGATAGTGAACCAGTACCGTGAGGGAAAGGCGAAAAGAACCCCGGCGAGGGGAGTGAAACAGAACCTGAAACCGTGTACGTACAAGCAGTGGGAGCACCTTCGTGGTGTGACTGCGTACCTTTTGTATAATGGGTCAGCGACTTATATTCTGTAGCAAGGTTAACCGTATAGGGGAGCCGCAGGGAAACCGAGTCTTAACTGGGCGTTAAGTTGCAGGGTATAGACCCGAAACCCGGTGATCTAGCCATGGGCAGGTTGAAGGTTGGGTAACACTAACTGGAGGACCGAACCGACTAATGTTGAAAAATTAGCGGATGACCTGTGGCTGGGGGTGAAAGGCCAATCAAACCGGGAGATAGCTGGTTCTCCCCGAAAGCTATTTAGGTAGCGCCTCGTGAACTCATCTCCGGGGGTAGAGCACTGTTTCGGCTAGGGGGCCATCCCGGCTTACCAACCCGATGCAAACTGCGAATACCGGAGAATGTTATCACGGGAGACACACGGCGGGTGCTAACGTCCGTCGTGAAGAGGGAAACAACCCAGACCGCCAGCTAAGGTCCCAAAGTCATGGTTAAGTGGGAAACGATGTGGGAAGGCACAGACAGCCAGGATGTTGGCTTAGAAGCAGCCATCATTTAAAGAAAGCGTAATAGCTCACTGGTCGAGTCGGCCTGCGCGGAAGATGTAACGGGGCTAAACCATGCACCGAAGCTGCGGCAGCGACGCGTAAGCGTTGTTGGGTAGGGGAGCGTTCTGTAAGCCGTTGAAGGTGTGCTGTGAGGCATGCTGGAGGTATCAGAAGTGCGAATGCTGACATAAGTAACGATAAACAAGGTGAAAAACCTTGTCGCCGGAAGACCAAGGGTTCCTGTTCAACGTTAATCGGAGCAGGGTGAGTCGACCCCTAAGGCGAGGCCGAAAGGCGTAGTCGATGGGAAACAGGTTAATATTCCTGTACTTGGTGTTACTGCGAAGGGGGGACGGAGAAGGCTATATCGGCCGGGCGACGGTTGTCCCGGTTTAAGCGTGTAGGTGTGTGCGCCAGGCAAATCCGGTGCACTTTACACTGAGGCGTGACGACGAGGCACTACGGTGCTGAAGTGATAAATGCCCTGCTTCCAGGAAAAGCCTCTAAGCATCAGGTAACACGAAATCGTACCCCAAACCGACACAGGTGGTCAGGTAGAGAATACCCAGGCGCTTGAGAGAACTCGGGTGAAGGAACTAGGCAAAATGGTGCCGTAACTTCGGGAGAAGGCACGCTGGCGCGTAGGTGAGGGGACTTGCTCCCGGAGCCGAGGCCAGTCGAAGATACCAGCTGGCTGCAACTGTTTATTAAAAACACAGCACTGTGCAAACACGAAAGTGGACGTATACGGTGTGACGCCTGCCCGGTGCCGGAAGGTTAATTGATGGGGTTATCCGTAAGGAGAAGCTCTTGATCGAAGCCCCGGTAAACGGCGGCCGTAACTATAACGGTCCTAAGGTAGCGAAATTCCTTGTCGGGTAAGTTCCGACCTGCACGAATGGCGTAATGATGGCCAGGCTGTCTCCACCCGAGACTCAGTGAAATTGAAATCGCTGTGAAGATGCAGTGTACCCGCGGCAAGACGGAAAGACCCCGTGAACCTTTACTACAGCTTGACACTGAACACTGAGCCTTGATGTGTAGGATAGGTGGGAGGCTTTGAAGCGTGGACGCCAGTCTGCGTGGAGCCGTCCTTGAAATACCACCCTTTAATGTTTGGTGTTCTAACGTGGGCCCGTGATCCGGGCTGCGGACAGTGTCTGGTGGGTAGTTTGACTGGGGCGGTCTCCTCCCAAAGCGTAACGGAGGAGCACGAAGGTTGGCTAATCCTGGTCGGACATCAGGAGGTTAGTGCAATGGCATAAGCCAGCTTGACTGCGAGAGTGACGGCTCGAGCAGGTGCGAAAGCAGGTCATAGTGATCCGGTGGTTCTGAATGGAAGGGCCATCGCTCAACGGATAAAAGGTACTCCGGGGATAACAGGCTGATACCGCCCAAGAGTTCATATCGACGGCGGTGTTTGGCACCTCGATGTCGGCTCATCACATCCTGGGGCTGAAGTAGGTCCCAAGGGTACGGCTGTTCGCCGTTTAAAGTGGTACGCGAGCTGGGTTTAGAACGTCGTGAGACAGTTCGGTCCCTATCTGCCGTGGGCGCTGGAGAATTGAGGGGGGTTGCTCCTAGTACGAGAGGACCGGAGTGAACGCACCGCTGGTGTCCGGGTTGTCACGCCAGTGGCACTGCCCGGTAGCTAAGTGCGGAAAAGATAAGTGCTGAAAGCATCTAAGCACGAAACTTGCCCCGAGATGAGTTCTCCCTGAGGCTCCGAGCCTCCTGAAGGGACGTTGAAGACGACGACGTTGATAGGCCGGGTGTGTAAGCGCAGCGATGCGTTGAGCTTACCGGTACTAATGACCCGTGAGGCTTAACCTTACAACGCCAGAGGCGTTTTGGTTGAGAGACAGAAAGAATTTTCAGCCTTGTTTACCGGATAACGCCGTGCGGCCCGAGAGGGCGGTGCGGCAGACAGAATCTGCCTGGCGGCTGTAGCGCGGTGGTCCCACCTGACCCCATGCCGAACTCAGAAGTGAAACGCCGTAGCGCCGATGGTAGTGTGGGGTCTCCCCATGCGAGAGTAGGGAACTGCCAGGCATCAATCAAGTAGAGAAGCCCCGTACGGAAGTACGGGGCTTTTTTACGTCCGCAAATCATGGTTCAGCAGGCAGCCGGGCAGAATCTTATGGCCGTTTAAAGCCTCTTGAGCCCGATATCCTACGCTGCTGTTTGCACTGAACCGGTTGGCAAGACTCCTTCCATCGTCGCCTGGTACCGTTTCTTTGTATAAATTCTCCAGGCCCGCCATCCTGGGTCAGAAAGTAAACCGTACCCTCAGACCGGCAGGGGATGGCTTTTTTTCACTTCCCTGAGCGAAATCGAAGAATTAATGCTCAGGATCCCCGGCAGCTTGCGCAGTTCCTTTTCAATAAACAGGCTGTAATGATCTAAATCCCGCGCAACCACCTGCAAAAGGAAGTCGGCCTCGCCAGTGATATTGTGGCATGACAGGACATAAGGATTCGCATTGATCCGCTCTTCAAAGTCTCGTGTTGCCGCCTCACTGTGTTGGCTGCAGACCAGACGCACGAATGCCATCACGCCAAACCCCATCTTTCGACGATTCACTACCGCCTGATAACCTTCAATGAAGGCTTCGTCCTCAAGCCGCTTCAGGCGCCGCCATGTTGACGCCGGGCTCATATCCAAATCCTGAGACAGCTTAAGACTCGATACTCTGCCGTCCTTTTGCAGATAGCGCAGTAACGCCACATCTTTCTTATCAAGAATACTCACTGAAATATCCACTCAGCCTTATTATCGTTAATGAAAGATAATTTCATAAACCATGATCCGCCTGCAATACACGAAAAGTAATTTCACGGCCCGTCAGTATACTTTTAATAAACCATACATGAGGGTTTACTGATGAAAGCGGTCATATACGAATCATTTCTGTCCCCGCCTGTCCTGAAAACGCTGCCGGATCCCACACCGGAACCCCATGGCGTTGTGATTCGGGTTAAAGCAACTGGGGTTTGCCGAAGCGACTGGCATGGCTGGGTCGGCCACGATCCTGATATCCCGTTACCCCACGTGCCGGGGCATGAATTCGCCGGCACGATTGAAGCGGTCGGCAGTGCGGTGACGAAATGGCGGCCGGGCGATAATGTCACCGTGCCCTTTGTCTCGGGATGCGGTTTATGCCATGAGTGTCATTCAGGCAATCAACAGGTCTGCGATCATCAGTTTCAGCCAGGCTTTACCCACTGGGGCTCCTTCGCAGAATATGTCGCCATACAGCAGGCGGATCTGAACCTCATTGCTCTTCCGGATACGCTGAATTTCACCACTGCGGCCAGTCTGGGATGTCGCTTCATCACCTCTTTCAGGGCCGTTGTTGATCAGGGGAAAACGTCCGCAGGGCAGTGGCTTGCTGTGCACGGCTGTGGTGGCGTAGGCCTTTCCGCCATCATGATTGCCAATGCACTTGGCGCCAATGTTATAGCGGTGGATATCTCGGATGAAAAGCTGCAACTGGCGCGTGAGCTGGGCGCTGTTGCCATCGTAAATGCCACGCAGGTCGCCGACGTAGCGGAAGCGGTCAGAGAGTTCACCCACGGCGGGGCGCACGTTTCAATCGATGCGCTGGGTCATACGGCAACCTGTGTCAACGCTATCAACTCGTTAAGAAAAAGAGGCAGGCACGTTCAGGTTGGCCTGATGGCAGGTGAACACAGCGCACCGCCCATTCCTATGGCGCGGGTCATTGCTAATGAACTGGAAATTATTGGCAGCCACGGCATGCAGGCCCATCGCTATGATGTGATGATGAACATGATTCATGCAGGAAAACTTTGTCCGGAAAAACTGATCGGCAGAACCATTAACCTGGAGCAATCCATAGAGGCGTTAATGAATATGGATAAGTTTGAATCGCCCGGTGTTACGGTGATCACCGCATTTTAACGGTCTTCCTGTGCGCATGTCAGTGCTTCCAGGATGTCATCGTGAGGCGCTGACGCGGCGTTATCGGTAAAAGCCGCCTGATATATCACGCAATGATTTCAGTAAATTAGCAACACAGGTCACATTTTATAGGCTCGGGGCAACACCTCTTTCCGTTTTATTGCCGTCCATGCTTTACTCAACGCTTTAACGCTGCTTATCAGCAAGGAGCCGAGGCATAGCATGTCAGACATGAACAGCACTCCCCACACGCAGGCGATCGACAGAAAAAAACGTATCTGGGCCATCGTAGGCGCGTCCTCAGGTAATCTCGTCGAATGGTTCGACTTTTATGTGTACTCGTTTTTCTCACTCTACTTTGCCCATATTTTCTTCCCCCAGGGCGACACCACAACCCAACTGCTGCAGACCGCAGGCGTCTTTGCGGCGGGCTTCTTAATGCGGCCGATTGGCGGCTGGTTATTTGGCTACATTGGCGACCGCCACGGCCGCAAAAAATCCATGCTGATCTCGGTCTGCATGATGTGTTTCGGATCGCTGGTGATCGCCTGCCTGCCGGGCTACGAAAGTATTGGCATCGCCGCGCCCGCACTGCTTTTGCTGGCGCGTATGTTTCAGGGACTGTCAGTAGGCGGTGAATACGGCACAAGCGCCACCTATATGAGTGAAGTCGCGCTGGAAGGACGAAAAGGGTTTTATGCCTCATTCCAGTATGTCACCTTAATCGGCGGCCAACTGGCTGCGGTACTGACGGTCGTGGTGCTGCAGTTTCTGTTAACCGATCATGAGCTACGAACCTGGGGCTGGCGTATCCCGTTCTTTTTAGGCGCCGCGTTGGCTGTTGTGGCGTTATGGCTGCGCCGCTCGCTGGATGAGACCTCGGATAAACAAACCCGTGAACACCGCGATGCGGGCAGCGTCATCGGCTTATTGCGAAATCATACTAAGCCGTTTCTGATGGTACTGGGCTTTACCGCGGGCGGATCGCTGAGTTTCTATACCTTTACCACCTATATGCAAAAGTACCTGGTCAATACGTCAGGCATGGATGCGAAAACGGCCAGCGGATTAATGACCGGCGCGTTACTGGTTTATATGCTGCTGCAGCCGATTATCGGTGGTTTGTCGGATAAAATCGGCCGCCGCACGTCCATGATGATCTTTGGGGCTGGGGCAGCAATCTGTACTGTGCCCATTCTGACACTTTTGCAAAACGTTCAGAGTCCGGGCATGGCATTTATTCTGATTATGCTGGCGCTGCTGATCACCAGTTTTTACACCTCGATCAGTGGGATTTTAAAAGCAGAGATGTTTCCACCGCAGGTCAGGACGCTCGGTGTCGGGCTTTCCTATGCGGTGGCGAATGCCATTTTTGGTGGATCGGCAGAGTATGTTGCGTTGCTGATGAAACACCACGACATGGAAACCACGTTCTTCTGGTATGTTTCTGGGATGGGGGCACTGGCCTTCGTGGTATCGCTGTTGCTGCACCGGCAGGGTAAGGGCATGACGCTTTAATCGGTCAGCATGCCGCAGTCAGTCTGCGGCATGCTGAAAAACTAGAGGATACGACTGATCAGGCGGTCAATACGGATACGACGCAGGCGTCGTATCAGTTTACGGACTTTAGCCGGGTAGTCAGCAATACTTTCCAGCTCACGGAAATGCTTAACCACAGTGGTATGTTGGCGAATCAGCATCAGTTCGTGCTGGCGCTGATCGGCCAGCTGCTGATGCGGATCGTGGATCAGTACCGCATTTTCCAGATCCAGCCGCCAGGCGCGCGGATTCAGGTTGTTGCCTGTAATAAGCTGCCATTCATCATCGACCCACATCCCTTTCAGGTGATAGCTGTTCTCACCCTCTTTCCATAAGCGCACGATCAGCTGTCCGTTACTGACGTAATACTGCAGGCGACTCAAAAAGCGACGCAGATTAATTTCGTAGAGATAGGGCAGTGCACCGATGATCTTGAACGGCTCATCGGGTGCAATATAGAAGTCATTCGCCGTCTTATCACCCACAATGATCTCGACATCTTTGCCCTGACGTAACAGGGCAATGATATTGCGCACCAGCAAGGCGGGCAGGTTGAAATAGGGGGTGCAGATAGTGAGTTTTTTCTCTGCGCAGGGCATCAGATGGAAAATGGTCTTGTTCAGCAGGCTGTGTTTGCCTAAGCCTACTAAAGGCGTTACGGCCAGTTCATCGTTGCCAGCGTTGCCTTCAAACTGATAGTTAAAACCGCGCAGGTCCTGACGAAACTGCCGGGTTTCATTTTTAATTTCCGGGCTGGAAGGCCGCTCTGCATAGTCCAGACGATTCACCGCCTCCGCCTCTTTCAAATGGTGATTAATCCATTCGAACATGGTGTCAGCCAGGGCGGGGTTACGGATGAGCTGATAGCGGTCGTAGCGGTATTTATCATGCTGGTGCAGGTAGACGTCATTAATGCTGGCACCGCTGTAAAGCAGCATGTCATCAATAATGAAACCTTTAAGGTGCAGTACGCCCAGCGCTTCACGCGTATTCACCGGGATGCCGTACACCGGAATTACGCTGTCGGGATGTTGCTGGGCCATCTCACAATACCAGTCGGCGTTAGTGACGCCGCGCGCGGCACCAATGCGCCCGCGCTGGGCGCGGTGCCAGTCAACTAAAATACTGATATCCAGCTGTGGACGCGCGATTTTTGCCGCATAGAGTGCGTTCATGACGGCGCGGCCCGCATCGTCATTTTCCAGATAAAGGGCGACGATACAAATGCGCGATTGCGCTGACGCAATCTTTTCCAAAAGCGTCTCACGGAATTCGCCAGGCGAATAAAGCGTCGACACATCCGCAACAGATTGTGACAGTTTAGGCAGCTGTGCGAGGTGTTGTTGGTGTTTATTGCGCTTAAATTTAGACAACATCACAGTGCACTTCTTCTCGGTTCATTGTATGGCCTTTTGCCACCAAATCAGGGTCATAACGCTAAATAATAACATCAACCCGAGCTGACCGGGCGATTTTTACTTTTCTGTACACGGTAAATTGACATTATCCTGTAACAAAAGCTTAAGGCTGACGATACCATCGTCCATCTGCACATCCACGTTAAAATTGAGTTTTTTCGCCAGCGTGACCATGCCACGGTTGCCCGGCATGGTGATGCCGTTCAGTTGTTGCAGGCCATGGGCGCGGGTGTAACGAATCATTTTTTCGAGTAACCGCCGCCCCATTCCCAGACCTTTCAGATCGGAACGTACCAGCACGGAGAACTCTGCATCAATGTTGTCGGCATCCGAAATGGCGCGGGTGACGCCGATGATCTCCGGCTGTCCCTGGTGCTGACGCACCGCGACGATCGCCATTTCCCGGTCATAGTCGATCTGCGTCATATTGGCCAGATCGTCATGTGTGAATTCGTTAATTTCGCTGAAATAGCGGTAGTAGAGATCTTCTTTGGTTACCTGACTGATGAAGTCACGCAGCAGCGGTTCATCTTCGGGTAAGATTGGGCGGAACAGGCAATGCTGACCATCTTTCAGCTCCACCTCCTCTTCCAGGTGCTGAGGATAAGGACGAATCGCCAGGCGGGTTTCGCTGTCACCGTCAAAGGGGGCCAACGCCAGGGTGACGTCCAGCAGCGTGAAATCACTGCCCGCCGCCAACAGCGGATGAATATCCAGGCGCGCTATTTCCGGGCAATCCACCACCAGGTTAGACACCTGTACCAGTAACTGGCTCAGCGCGGCAACATCAAGAGGGATGAGCGCACTGCGGCTGCGGATCTTACCGCCTTTGATCGCCTGTATGACCAGATAGCGCGCCAGCGTCATATTGAGCGGCGGCAACGCTACGGCAGCCTGTTTCTCAGCCTGCCATTCCACGCCACCTTCACCCAGCATGATGATCGGGCCAAACAGCGGATCCTGTTCCACGACGATGCGCAGCTCCTGTGCTCCGGCACGATTTGCCATGCTCTGCACGACCAGCCCTTCGATTCGGGCGCTGGGTAACGTCTGTTTTACGCGGTCGATAATGGCGTCTGCCGCGCGCCGCACTTCAGCAGCATTGCGCAGATACAGCATCACGCCCTGGACGTCGGATTTATGCGCCACGTCCGGGGAGCGCAGTTTTAGCGCAACCGGGTAACCGATTTGTTCGGCAATGGTGACCGCATCATCGCTGTCTTTCGCAATCCAGGTGGGCAGAGTGGCCAGTCCGTAGGCTTTGAGCACCGGCTGCACCTCATGCGTATCCAGCGATAACACACCCTGATTTAATGCCTGAGATAAGATCTGGTGCGCCTGCGCACTGTCCTGAGTCAGACTGGCCGGTAGCGCGGGGGTTTCCCGCAGTAACTTCTGATTACGCCGGTATTCCACCTGGTGCATAAAGGCGGTAACGGTACCTTCCGGCGTGCGCCAGGTAGGAATGCCCGCCTGCGTAAAAGCCCGGCGCGCCGCCTGAGAAGAGTATTCCCCGCACCAGTTCGTCAACAGCGTAAGCTGTTTACCGCGCGGATGTTGTTGCACCAGCTGAATAATTTTCTCTGCGGTTTCGGTGGCGGGGGCAACGGCACTGGGGGCATGAATCAGCATCAACGCATCTAAATCATGGCTGTCGAGCAGCACGCTAATACAGTCAAGATAACGCGTCGGTGTGGCATCGTCTTTTAAATCAAGCGGATTGCCATGTCCGACGCCCTCCGGCAGGACAGCATTGAGCTGCTGCACGGTCTCGTCGCTCAGCACGGCCAGCTTACCGTTGCGGGCATAGAGTTCATCCAGCGCCAGTGCGGCGGGCGCGGCACCATTGCTGACGATCATCAGGCGATGACCACGCGGCGGGCGCATATGGCTTAAGGATTCCACTGCGGTAAACAGCTCGTGGGTATCCTGTACCCGCAGTAACCCGGCGCGCTGAATGGCCGCATCCCAGGCGGCATCCAGACCACTGTGCGTTCCCAGCAACGCCTGTGCCTGACGGCTGCGCCCACTTTTGATGATCAGGATGGGCTTATTACGTGAGGCGCTTCGCGAAGCCGAGACAAAACGGCGTGCATCACTAAGATGTTCAAGATAAAGCAGAATCGCGCTGGTTTTGCCATCGCGGGCAAGAAAATCCAGCAGGTCATCCACGTCGGTATCCAAACTGTCTCCCAGCGCGATAAACCAGGAGAAGCCCAGGTTACGCTGCTGTGCCCAGTCGAGAATGGTATTAGAGACGGCGGATGACTGCGAAATAAACGCAATGCGGCCCTTAGCAATGGGTACGGGCGAAAAGCTGGCATTCAGTCCCTGCCACGGTGCCAGCAGGCCCAGACTGTTAGGGCCGAGCAGACGGATCTGCCAGCGGCTGGCGCACTGTTTTAATTCGGGAAGCTGGCTGGTGGGCGCAGAAAGAATGATGCAGGCTTTACAGCCTTTCTCGCCAAGCTGCTGCAGCAATTCCAGATTCCTTTTGTGATGGGTGCAAATCACCGCCAAATCCGGGGCGAAAGGCAGACTGTGAATATCAGGCCAGGCCAGCACGCCGCTGACGGCTTTGTATTTTGGCGTAACCGGCAACACCGGTCCGCTAAAGCCGCCGGCCAGCAGGTTGCGCATCATGAAATAGCCTGCGCGTCCCGGTTTGATCGAGGCGCCGATAACCGCAATGGATTTCGGCCTTAACAGCGCTTCCAGTCCGCGTTGACTCATCACGTACTCCATTCATCAGGATTTAGGTGATTGTAAACGTATTTGCCCCGTTTTACCGCCGGGCAGATCGCAGGCTGAAGAAGGGTGTACATCAGCGCGCCCGGGACACTATTCGTCACGCATGTACGTGACCGCTAACGTTATCGGTTCTGACCGGGATGGTGCGGTTTACCGGCCAGGTAAGCCTGGCGAAACTGCTCGAAATGCCGGGATAAAGCCTGCGCTGCGTCGCTGTCGCCCGCCTGCTGCAGTAATGCCGCTGCAATTTCTGCCGTACAGTGCTGGCCTTCGCCGTGTGCTTCACGCAGCGTGTAGCGGGAAGGGGACGTTACATTGAGCGACAGCACCGGGAAACGATCAAGCCAGGGGCTTTTGCGAAACATCTTCCGCGCCTCATTCCAGGTACCGTCCAGCATAATAAACAGCGGCGGTTTGCCCGACAGCGGCGGCGCGTGGAGAACCTCGCGACCGTCATCCGCATAGGAGGCAGGAAAAACCACCATCGGCTGATAAGCCCCATCGGCCACCGCCGCCAGTAACAGCGGATCGGGCTCCGTGCGTGACCAGCCAAAGGCCTGCGTATTTGGCAACACATCTGCAATCAACCGGCCGGTATTGCTTGGCTTCATCGGCTCGGTATCAAACATCACCAGGCAAAAGCGGCTCCGGGCGGACTGTGTAACGATGCTGTCGCACAGGCACTGTTTTTCCGGCAACAGACAGCCCTGACAGCGAAGCACACGATTTCCGCGGGCTAAAAAAGGACGCGTAGCACGCGCCAGACGTTGGCTGCGTAAACGTAAAACGGCGTTATCAGACATGATTCTTCAGGACAGGAAAAAGCGTAGTGTAATCGAAGCGTCGGACAAAAGGAAAAGGCCAGCAGATGCTGGCCTCAGGGACTTACAGGGATTCGTCGAGCCACTCATTAAAGGGGGCTTTCGGCATCGCGCCGTTCAGCACATCCACCATCTCGCCTTTTTTAAACACCATAATGGTCGGGATACTGCGAATGCGGAAACGGCTGCTCAGGGCGGGCTCGGCTTCGGTATTCACCTTCAGAAAGCGAACCTTGCCGCTACGCTCCTGCGCGACGTCTTTATAAACGGGCGCAAAGTTGACACAAGGGCCGCACCAGGGTGCCCAAAAATCCACGACGACAGGCAGGTCATCCTGCAGATAGCTGTCCAGCGTGGCGGCAGTGGCGTTGATCACGTCACCCGAAAACAGGCTTTCGCCACAACGACCACATTTGGCACCATCGGCAAGCCGTTCTTCGGGAACGCGATTGGTTGCCTGACAAGACGTGCATACCGTATTCATAAAAAACCTCTGATAATGATGTAGAGCGCTTTGCTCAATATTGTCCATTATGAAAGGGTGATAAGATCCGCTCAATGTGGATTGCTCTATAGGTTCAATAGTTGATAGCTAAGCGCAGTCACATCAGGTAATCTTCGCGCTCTCAATGCAGGAGGAAGAAATGAACGACGAATTTAAAGGCAAAAGTGGTAAGGTCAAAGTCATGTATGTGCGTGGCGAAGATGAGCAAAGCGCGCGTGCGCCCAATCCTCGTACAGGCAAAGGTGGCCGTCCTGCTGCTCGCCGTGAAGACACTCGTCGTTCATCCGGCCCACGTACTGAGCGCAGTGAAGAAGGCGGACGCAGTACAGGTCGTCGCAGCGACAGCGCGCCACGGCGCAATGACAGTGCACCTCGCCGCAACGATCGCAGCAGCGATAACCGCGACGCTTACGGCAGCAGTGATTCGCCCTGGCGCACCGTTTCCCGTGCACCGGTCGATGAGCCCAAATCGGATAACCCGGGCATCAGCGGTAAAGGTGTCGTGGACGTAGAGCAGATCCGCCGCCAGCGCCTGGAAGAAACCCGGGTTTATGGCGAAAACGCCTGTCAGGCGCTGTTCCAGAGCCGTCCCGAAAGCATCGTGCGTGCCTGGTTTGTGCAGAGCGTTACGCCGCGTTTTCGCGACGCGCTGCGCTGGCTGGCAGCGAACCGTAAAGCCTACCACGTGGTTGATGACGCTGAGATCACCAAAGCCTCCGGCACCGAACACCATGGCGGTGTGTGTTTCCTGATTAAAAAGCGCATGGGCATGGATGTGGCCGCGTGGCTGGAGAAGGCCGAAAGCAAAGACTGCGTGCTGGCCCTTGAAGATGTCAGTAACCCACATAACCTTGGCGCTATCATGCGTAGCTGTGCACATTTCGGTGTGAAAGGGCTGCTGGTGAATGATGCCTCGTTGCTGGAATCCGGCGCGGCAGTTCGTACCGCGGAAGGCGGGGCGGAACACGTTCAGGCCATCAGCGGCACAACCTTTACGCAAGGCCTCGACGCGTTCCGTAAAGCGGGTTACACCATCGTAACCACATCCAGCCATCAGGGTACGCCGCTGTCTGAAGCCGAGCTGCCTGCCAAAATGGTCCTGGTGTTAGGGCAGGAACGTGAAGGCTTGTCCGACAGCACGTTCCAGCAGGGCGATATGAGCCTGTCAATTGGCGGCACCGGTAATGTGGAAAGTCTGAATGTGTCGGTCGCGACCGGTGTGCTGTTAGCCGAATGGTGGCGTCAGAACGCATAATCTGTGCGAGCAAAACGATGGCGCGGCCAAGGCGCCATCATGCTCTATGCCGTTCGTTACCGCGCTTTACTCTCCCTCAGGCTTTGATCGCTGATAATGCGCATCCATCTCATCAAGTACCTGTTGATTCTCCAGTCCCCATTGATAAAGCTGTTCCACCGGTTCCGCAAAGGTTCTGCCCAGCGCCGTTAACTGATATTCCACTTTAGGCGGCACCACGTCATAAACATGGCGGGAAATTAGTCCGCGTTGCTCCAGCTCTTTTAGCGTCTGAAACAACATCTTTTTCGATATTCCCTGCAGGCTTCGCTGCAGTTCCCCCGTGCGTGCACGGCCACCAGGCCAGTGAAACAGCGCGTGCAGCACCATTGTGCTCCACTTCACCGAAAACAGATCCATCAGGCGGCGTGGTGGCGAATCCACATAAAAAACCAGTTTTCCGTCAACCCAGGCTGGCATAGTGTCCTTCCTTTCTATGGTCACCAAAGGGTGACTACTATCAATAATGAACCCATTTCAGTAGAGTTTGCCGCCTTCCGTTAAATAACGCCAGATACGATGAGAGGCACAATGAAAATCAATGCACTGATCGCCCACGATGCGACACAACCCCTGACGCCCGGCCAGATAGCGCTGCGTCCGCTTCAGCCCAGTGATGTCAGAATCGAAATTCTTTACTGTGGCGTTTGCCACTCCGATTTGCACATGGCCCGCAATGAGTGGGCGGTGAGCCACTATCCATTAGTACCCGGTCATGAAATTGTGGGCCGGGTTATTGAAACCGGCGGAAAGGCCAGCCGTTTTGCCCCCGGCGATCTTGTCGGTGTGGGCGTGATGGTGGATGCCTGCCGCACCTGTCGTTTTTGTCAGCAGCAGGAAGAGCAGTATTGCGAAGCCGGCTTCACCGCGACCTATAACGGCACAGATAAATATACCGGGGAGCGCACCCGGGGCGGTTATGCGGAACACGTTGTCGTCGATCAGGATTTTGTCGTATCGGTTCCTTCGCACTTGCCGCTGGCAGGCGTGGCCCCGCTATTGTGTGCGGGCGTCACTGTGTGGTCACCGCTCCGTCACTTTGATGTCAAAGCGGGCGACAAGGTTGGCGTCATTGGCCTGGGTGGCCTGGGGCACATGGCGGTAAAACTGGCGAGCGCACTGGGTGCGGACGTCACGCTGTTCACCACCTCTCCCGACAAAGCGGAAGATGCGCGCCGACTTGGTGCCCGTCATGTCGTGGTATCACGCCATGCAGCAGAGATGCAGGCCAGTCAGCAGTCGCTGGATCTGATCGTGGACTGCGTTGCCGCGCCTCACGATCTGGATCCCTATCTGGCCACGCTTAAAACCAATGGCCGTCTGGTGCTGGTGGGCATTCCCGACAGCCCGCACGCCTCACCGGATATCACGCCTATGGTATTCCGCCGTTTAAGCATCAGCGGCTCTTCTATTGGCAGCATCAAAGAAACGCAGGACATGCTGGACTTCTGCGGTGAGAACAATATTACGGCTGACATTGAATTGATTCGCGGAGAGCAGACAGAAGAGGCATTTGCGCGGATGCTGAAAGGGGAGGTGAAATACCGGTTCGTGATTGATATAAAAGCGACGCGTTGGTAAGGACGTTCTGGCGTACCGGGCAGGTACGCCAGAACCGGCGAAGACAGTGCGGCAGCCGCTAGTGCGCGCCGCCGCCTCCGCCGCCTGCGCCGAACGGTGGACGGGCAAACCAGATCAGGACCAGCAAGACGAGGAACACGCCCGCCGAGGCCCAGAAAATCTCATTGGCAGAGATAATCAGCCCCTGATTGGTGATCTGCTGGGCGATGTAGGCCGATGCCTGCTGATGCGACATGCCCATCCCTTCAAGCTGGCTGTACATCTGCTGCGCATTGATGTTGTACGGCGTCACCGATTCGGTGAGGTTGCTGTGGTGCATTGCCTCACGATCCGTCCACATTGTCGTGGTAATGGAAGTGCCAATCGAGCCCGCCAGCGTACGCACAAAGTTAGACAGGCTGGATGCCGCGGCCATGCGCTCCGGTGGCAGACCGGAAAGCGTGATTGTCGTCAATGGCATAAAGAAGCAGGCCACCGCGAAGCCCTGAATAAACTGAGGCCAGGCGGAGGCCGCAAAGTCCATCTCGGGCTCAAAGGTGTAAGCTCGCCAGTAAAAACAAATGGCATACATAATGAAGCTAAACGTTACCAGTTGCCGCATGTCTATCTTATGCGAGAAACGCCCAATAATCGGCGACAGGATAACCGGGATAATCCCCACCGGTGCCGACGCCAGCCCGGCCCAGGTTGCGGTATAGCCGTAGACCTCCTGCAGCAACTGCGGCAACAGGACAATCGAGCCAAAATAGAGCATGTAGGCCAGGCTAATCGACAAACAGCCTATGGTGAAATTACGCGATTTGAACAGCGACAGATCGACTATCGGATGCTCATCCGTCAACTCCCATATCAGCAACATCACGAGCGCCACCACGGCGACAATGGTCAGAACGATGATTTCCGTCGAACTAAACCAGTCCAGCTCTTTACCCCGATCCAGCATGACCTGCAGCGAACCGACTCCGACAATCAGCAGGACCAGGCCGACGGTATCGATCGGTCGAATCTGTGTCTGGGTTTCACGACCACGCAGGGTTTGCAGCGTCAGCATAATGACGACAACCCCGATAGGAACGTTGATAAAGAAGATCCAGCCCCAGTGGTAGTTATCGCTGATCCAGCCGCCGAGGATCGGTCCACATATCGGGGCCACGATCACCGTCATCGCCCAGAGCGACAGGGCGATACTGCGCTTGGCCGGGGGATAGTTGTTCAGCAACAGGCTTTGCGACAGCGGAATCAACGGACCGGCCACGATCCCCTGAATGACGCGGAAGAAAATCAGCATCTCCAGGCTTTCTGACATACCGCAGGCCCAGGAGGCCAGCGCAAACAGGATAGTGGACCAGGTAAAGAGTTTGACTTCACCGATGCGCCTGGCGAGCCAGCCGGTAATCGGAATCGAGATAGCATTGGCCACCCCGAATGAGGTGATGACCCAGGTTCCCTGGGAGTTGGACGCCCCCAGGTTACCGGCAATCGTCGGAATCGCAACGTTCGCAATGGTAGAGTCCAGAACCTGCATGAACGTCGCCAGCGATAACGCAATGGTCATTAAGACCAGCGGCATCCCTTTAAGCGGTGTTTGTGCCATTACAGCCTCCGGCTCATCATCCGGCGTTCGCGTGGACGATATCGGTGATCAGCGTATTAACCGGTGCCAGGCCAATGGCCAGCGCGTTAGTGCTGTAGGCTGCCTGCTGACGTACGCTGGTAGCCAGTACGCTACCGTCTTTATTGTCGGTATCAATTTTGACCAACGTTGACAGGCCAATACGCAGTGGGTGCTTCGCGACTTCGTCCTGGTTCAGCTCAATGCGCACTGGCAGGCGCTGAACGACTTTAATCCAGTTGCCCGTGGCGTTCTGTGCAGGTAACAGGGAAAACGCGCTGCCTGTGCCCATATCCAGCCCCACCACTTTGCCGTGATAGACCACATCGTCGCCGTAGATATCTGCCACAACGGTGGCCGGTTGACCAATACGCACGCCTGCCAGTTGGGTTTCTTTAAAGTTTGCATCCACCCACAAATCCGTCGCCGGGACGACAGCCATCAGCGGGGTACTGGTGCTGATTTGCGATCCGACCTGGACGCTACGACGCGAGACATAACCGTCCATCGGGCTGCGAATGTCGGTACGTTGCAGTGCCAGCCAGGCGTCGCGCAGCTGCGCGGCGCTCTGTTTTACGGCAGGCTGGTTTTCCAGTGAGGTGTTCAGGATCATCGCCTGGTTGGCGTTGTATTGCTGAATTGCCACATCCAGCTCTGCTTTCGCGGAGGCCACGGCATCGCGCGCATGTTGCAGTTCTTCACGGCCAATCAGGTTGGACGCACCCAACGGTTCGCGGCGTTTCAGATCGGCCTGCGCCTGATCCAACGCCGTCTGACGGAGTGCAATGGTGGCCTGATACTGTTTCGCATTAATCATCTGTTGGTGCACCTGACGAACGCTGGTAGCCAGCTCCGTCTGCGCTTTTTCAAAGGCCTGCTGTGCGTCAGTTTTATCCAGCGACACCAGCACATCCCCTTTTTTGACATAGTCCGTATCGTCAAACCAGACTTTGTTCACGCTGCCTGATACCTGGGCCATGATCTGCACCTGATTACCCGCAACATAGGCATCATCCGTTTCCTGAAAATGACGCAACACTAAAAACCAGTATACGCCCCACGCAATGCCGAGCAGTACGACCACCAGCGCCAGTAAAATCAGTGCGCCTTTGCGCTTTTTCTTTTTGTTGTTCACAGGCTGATGCGGGCTTTGCGCCTCTGATGCACTCATGTATTTCTCCACGTTTTCCACTATGTCGGCGAGGTCAAGTCCGTTTTCGCCTTCGCCCGAGCCAAAAAAGCCAGCGACTAAGCGCTGGCCGGATGAAAGAGGGTTAAAATAACGATTTCGTCAGGTGATTGTGTCGCAGATCTTGCTATTACCGTGATAACGAGGCAGACAGTTTGTCTTCTTCCA
Organism: Pantoea sp. JZ2; assembly: GCF_035191405.1. Classification (NCBI taxonomy): domain Bacteria; kingdom Pseudomonadati; phylum Pseudomonadota; class Gammaproteobacteria; order Enterobacterales; family Erwiniaceae; genus Pantoea; species Pantoea sp. JZ2. The sequence goes on from NZ_CP045247.1 coordinate 1,238,471, forward strand.
TTTTATCCAGTCGGGTAAGCAACTTACGGGTGATGCTTTCGAGCTGCGACTTTTCGTCAGCGGTCAGAGCGGACCACAGATATTGCAGGCTCTGATGCTGCGGCGGCAGAACCTGCTGCAGGAAGGCATTACCTTTGTCGGTCAGATGCAGATGCAGACAGCGGCGATCCTGCGCACTTTCACGGCGCTCAATCCAGCCGCGTTTTTCCAGCTCATCAGCGATGCGCGTGGCGTTGGTACGTGATGAACCCAGCGCGGTGCTCAGTTCAGAAGGCTGAATGCTCTGATCTTCCTGCGCATCCAGGGTCAGCAATGCCATAAACAGGGTTTCATTGATGCCCTGTTCTTTCAGCATTTTATTACGATTATCCAGCAGCTTACCTTGCATATGCATGCAGAGTCGCGTCAGAAGAATCTCCTGAAAGGGGAAATCCGCATGACGATTGGCGCGGATGTTTAACATTTGCTCAATGGGAGTAAACGAACTTTCCATTAGAAAAAACCTCACTAATTTCAACTTTTATAGTAACCACGGCGACAGCATGACTGTTGAGTCACCGGACACAGAAGCGGTGTTCTCGGGCTGTTCCACTGTGGTGATTCAAGATCTGTCCTTGACCCCAGGGTGAAGGTGGTGCGCATCGATATCACAGGCGTTGGTCGTAGAGCGAAACGGTACGACATCAAATGATTTCGAAAGAAAAAATAACCGACGTGAATAACTTTGGGGCCAACCATAGCAAACTCACACTCGGCTGAACAGGCTAAATCACACTATTCTGGCTATTCGGTTGCTCTAAGCGGTGATTCCTCCACCAGACAAGTAAATTCAGTAACGTCAGTGTTGCACCGGCTGCGCAAACCCCATGCCAGCCGCCCAGATGATAGGCATTGGCAGACAGCAGCGAACCCAGCGCACCGCCGATAAAGTAGCTGGTCATATAGCCGGCATTCAGGCGGTTACGGGCATCAGGCTGACGCGCGTAAATCACGCTCTGATTGGTGATATGCACGCCCTGTACCGCCAGATCCAGCAGCAAAATGCCGATAATCAGAGCTGCAAGATGCTGTGTGCCCCAGGTGGTCACGCTCCATGACAGCAGCATAATCAGCAAGCCCATGCTGGTGGTCAGTTTCGCTTTACCTTTGTCCGCCAGCGCCCCGGCTTTTCTGGCCGCCAGTGCGCCAGCGGCACCCACCAGCCCCAGTAAGCCGATCTCCCCTTCCGAATAACCGTAGGGCGCGGAAGAGAGCAGAAAGGCCATTGAGGTCCACAGGATGCTGAAATTGGCAAACGTCAGGCAACCGGTAAAGGCCCGGGTGCGCAGAACAGCGTCGGCCGCATACAGCCTGAAAATGGAAACCAGCAGCTGCGGATAATTTAACGAGACCGAGGGGGTAATACGCGGCAGCGCGCGCCACAGCGCCAGCGCCATCAACAGCATTAAGACGCTGGCGACCCAGTAGACGGTTTGCCAGCCGCCCAACTGAGCCAGGCCGCCCGCCACGGTGCGCGCCAGCAAAATACCCAACAGCAAGCCACTCATAACGGTGCCGGTCACTTTGCCCCGTGTTTCCGGGCGGGCCAGGGTGGCCGCCAGCGGTACCAGAATTTGCGCCGCGACAGAAAAGAGCCCGGTGAGTACCGTTCCCAGTAACAACACAGGAAAGGAGGAGGAAAGGGCAATGATCACCATACCAAGCGCCGCCAGCACCATCATGGCAACAATCAGTCCACGCCGTTCCAGCATATCGCCAAGTGGGACCAGCAACAGCAGACCGCAGGCATAGCCGAGTTGCGCGCTGGTCACGATAAACCCGGCGAATGCGACGGATAAGTGAAAGTGAAGGGCGATAGTATGCAGCAGAGGCTGAATATAATAATTACTGGCGACGCACAGTCCCGTGGCAACGGACATCAGTCCCACCAGCGCGGAAGATAAACCAGGGTGAGACGTTGTCATAGGTCGTCAGTAGCAAAGATGAATAATAATGTGGCGTTAATAATAACCTAAAAAATAATTTGATAGCTATGTTTATGTGATAGTCGGGTAACAGTAAAGATCGACAGCCGTTTACGTCGGGTTTGTTGGTCGCGATCTCTCGGGTCGTGGCAGGCACAGACTTATCCCTCTGTCAGATTGGATCCGGGTACGGCGCCCCGTTTTGGCGTCGGAATAAACGGGTTTCTCAACGCCATGCCAAAGGCAGCGCGATGCTGAGAGCGGTCAGTGCGTGAGCAGTGATATCGGTCTGGTTAACCCTGGCAACGGCGGCCAAATCGTTACCGTCATTTATTGTGGCGCGATCGGCACCCATTCCGCGGACGGAGAGGGAAGGTTCAGCGCGCTGTGAAAATGCCGCGCGCCTGTCCCTTCGCTAAGGGGAAACGTGCCGTTGACAGCACGGCACACAACGTCTTAAAAATTCCAGTCTTCGTCTTCGGTTTCGACCGCTTTCCCCATCACGTAAGACGATCCTGAGCCCGAGAAGAAATCATGGTTCTCATCCGCATTGGGTGACAGTGCCGCCAGAATGGCCGGATTGACCTGCGTGAGCTCCGCCGGGAACAGAGCCTCGTAGCCCAGATTCATCAACGCTTTATTGGCGTTGTAATGCAGGAAGGTTTTCACCTCGTCTGCCCAGCCTGTTTCGCCGTACAGCGCTTCTGTATAGGCCACTTCATTTTCATACAGCGCCAGCAGCAGATCGATGGCGAACTGCTGTAAGGCTTCGCGGCGGCCCTCATCGACCTGCTCAAGCGCTTTCTGGTATTTATAGCCGATATAGTAGCCGTGTACCGCCTCATCGCGGATGATTAAACGAATCAGATCCGCCGTATTGGTCAGCTTGCCGCGGCTGGACCAGTACATCGGCAGCCAGAAGCCCGAATAAAACAGAAACGACTCCAGAAAGACGCTGGCGATTTTTTTCTTTAACGGATCGTCAGCGCGGTAATGGGTCAGGATAATCCCGGCTTTATTTTGCAGGGCCTGGTTCTCTTCACTCCACTGGTACGCCGCATCCACATCGCTGGTATTGCATAAGGTCGAAAAAATCGAGCTGTAGGATCGGGCATGCACCGCCTCCATAAAGCTGATATTCGACAGCACCGCCTCCTCATGCGGCGTCAGCGCGTCAGGCATTAACCCCGGTGCGCCCAGCACATTCTGAATGGTGTCCAGCAGCGTCAGGCCGGTAAAGACGCGAATGGTGAGCTGCTGTTGTGACTTGTCCAGCGTCTGCCAGGCCGGCAAATCATTGGACAGCGGGATTTTTTCCGGCAACCAGAAGTTGCTTGTCAGACGGTTCCAGACCTCAAGATCTTTCTCATCCTGAATCCGGTTCCAGTTAATCGCGTGAATATGTCGAAGTTGCATAACAGGTTTCTCACAGTGCACAGGAGACGCAGCCCTGCACTTCGGTGCCTTGCAGGGCCATCTGGCGCAGTCGAATGTAATAGAGCGTTTTGATGCCTTTCTTCCAGGCGTAAATCTGCGCTTTATTGATGTCGCGCGTAGTCACGTCGTCCCGGAAGAACAGGGTCAGTGACAGGCCCTGATCCACATGTCGGGTTGCCTCAGCGTAGGTATCAATAATGGCCTCCGGCCCAATCTGGTAGGCATCTTCATAGAACGCCAGATTGTCATTGGTCATGAAGGGGGCGGGATAGTATACGCGACCGGTTTTACCCTCTTTGCGGATCTCAATACGCGACACAATCGGATGAATACTGGAGGTGGCGTGATTGATGTAGGAGATCGACCCCGTGGGCGGGATAGCCTGCAGATTCTGATTGTATAAACCCGAGGTCATCACCGCTTCACGCAGCGCCAGCCAGTCTTCACGTCCGGGCAGCGCAATGCCCGCTTTGGCAAACAGGGCGGCAATGCGGGCGGTGCGCGGCTGCCAGTCAGCGTTCAGATACTTGTCAAAGTAAGCGCCGGTGGCATAGGTCGAGGACTCAAAACCCTCGAAGGTTTGCTGGCGTGCTTTTGCCAGCTGATTCGAGGCGCGCAGCGCATAATAGGTCACACAGTAAAAATAGAGATTAGTGAAATCCAGTGCTTCCGGGGAACCATAGACGATGCCTTCCCGCGCCAGATAGCCATGCAGGTTCATCTGGCCCAGGCCGATCGCATGGGAACGCCGGTTACCTTCTGCAACGGAAGGCACGGACGCAATATCACTCATCTCTGATACCGCCGTCAGGGCGCGGATTGCCGTATCCACCGTCTGTGCGAGATTGCCCGAGTCCATCGCATGCGCGATATTCAGGGAACCCAGATTACAGGAAATGTCTTTTCCCACGCGGCGGTAGCTCAGGTCTTCATTAAACTCGCTGGCGCTGTTCACCTGCAAAATCTCTGAACAGAGGTTGCTCATATTAATGCGACCGGCAACAGGGTTATCGCGGTTGACGCTGTCCTCATACATGATGTAGGGATAACCCGATTCAAACTGAATTTCCGCCAGCGTCTGGAAGAAATCGCGCGGCTGAATATAGGTTTTACGAATGCGGTCATCCGCCAGCATCTCGTGATATTTCTCACTAACGCTGATATCACCAAACGCCTGACCGTAGATCCGCTCCACATCGTAGGGCGAGAACAGCGCCATCGGCTGATTCTCTTTGGCAAGCTGGAAGGTGATGTCCGGGATCACCACGCCCAGCGACAGGGTTTTAATGCGGATTTTCTCGTCGGCGTTTTCGCGCTTGGTATCCAGAAAACGTAAAATGTCAGGATGGTGAGCACTGAGCCAGACTGCGCCCGCTCCCTGACGTGCGCCCAACTGGTTAGCATAGGAGAACGCATCTTCCAGCATTTTCATGACCGGAATGACGCCGGAAGACTGGTTTTCAATGCGCTTAATCGGCGCACCGGCTTCCCGCAGGTTCGACAACAGGAACGCCACGCCGCCGCCGCGTTTGGACAGCTGCAGGGCGGAATTCACCGCCCGGCCAATCGATTCCATATTGTCTTCAATACGCAACAGGAAGCAGGAAACCAGCTCGCCGCGCTGTTGCTTGCCGCAGTTAAGGAACGTCGGCGTGGCAGGCTGAAAACGGCCACTGAGGATTTCCGCCAGCACTGCGCGTGCCAGGCTTTCGTCGCCCCGTGCCAGCGTCAGTGCCACCATACAGGCACGCTGCGCAAAGGTTTCCAGATAACGCTTGCCGTCAAATGTCTTCAGCGTGTAGCTGGTGTAGTACTTCCACGCGCCTAAAAAGGTTTTGAACTCAAAACCCCATGCGTCGGCTTCATCGTGCAGGGCACACAGGAAGTCAAAATCGTACTGATTCAGCACGTCCGCTTCATAGTAGCCTTCTGCAACCAGATAGCGCAGGCGCTCGGCTACGCTGGCAAAGTGCAGCGTATTGGGTTGCACGTGCTGAATAAGGAACTGTCGCGCCGCCTGCTGATCCTTTTCAAACTGAATACGGCCATCGGCGTCGTACAGATTCAGCATGGCGTTCAGCGCATGGTAGTCCAGCGCAACGTTGTTCAGAGTGTCTGTTGTTGCCAAAATTGGGTTACTCCCGCTTTTACATTGGCGATATCGTCCGGCGTTCCCATCAGTTCAAACCGATACAGGTAGGGAACCTGACATTTCTTAGCAATGATGTCGCCCGCCAGGCAGTAGCCTTCACCGAAGTTACGGTTACCGGCCGCGATCACGCCGCGCAGACCGCGACGATTGGCTTCATCATTAAGAAACTGAATCACCTGTCTGGGCACGGCGCCGCGATGACTGCCACCGCCATAGCTCGGCACCACCAGAATATAAGGCTGGTGAATATGCAGCGGTTGCTTGCTCTCAATCGGTATGCGGTGCGCGGGCAGGCCCAGACGGGTAATAAACCGATGGGTGTTTTCCGACTGGCTGGAAAAATAGACCAGTGGGAACATGTGACTACCCGCCGATGGTCGTGGTTTGGGTTAAACGGGCTATCTTGTCAGGACGAAAGCCACTCCAGTGATCGTCATGGGTCATCACCACGGGCACCTGGCGATAGCCCAGCGCTTTCAGGCTGTCGATTGCGTCCGGCTGGGTATCCAGATTGATCAGTTGGTAATCGATGCCGTGGCGATCCAGTGCATTCTTCGTGGCATTACACTGGACACAGTGGTTTTTAGTGTAAATAATAATGCGCATGATTCGTATTCCTCTTTCATTGCGGTCCTGCTGCGAATAACGACGTGTATATTCCTGAATCAGGCTTCGTTCGTGCAAACATCTTGTGGGCTGACAATGAAATGAATACTAGATGTAGTATTTATGGCGGTCAATAGCACCATATGTAGGGTTAATCGCGATTATCGCGGCAAGTCAGGCCTGGCGCGCTCTGCCACCCGAAAAATAAATTTGTAAAGCTGATTGATTAAAAAACAGGCATAAAAAAGCCCCGCTCAGTGAGCGAGGCGGATGATAACGGGGTGGAACAGCGTTAGCGGCGTGAAACCAGTAGTGCGCCTAACACAATGCCGACGGCCGCGCCGATACCGACACCGTACCAGGGTTTGTCATGGACATACGCGTCAACCTGATAGCCGGCATCGCGGGCCACCTGCGTGACACGGTTACCGCCGCCGTTCAGTTTTGCCCGGGTTTGCTTAAGCAGGGCTTCAGCCTGACTGCGCGCAGAATTGACTTCGTCTTTGGCCTCGCTGCCGTAAGACTTCAGCAGGGCTTCAAGTGAATCTGCCAACTCATTAACATCCTGATTGATATCAATGTCATCGTTTTTTTGCGTTCGATTAAACATTTTTGGCTCCCTTGTCATTAACACGTAATACTCAGTGTAGACCACGTTTTGCTTAACGAGGCGCGGGACGACCCTTTAGGGAAAATTCCGAATGCCCGTACAGCCACGCTGATGTAAGGTTGCGTGGCTTTTGAAGAGGAGAGGATCAAGCATGTATTTACGACCAGATGAGGTAGCGCGCGTCCTGGAAAAAGTGGGCTTTGAAGTCGATGAAATTACCCCCCGTGCGTACGGCTATCGTCGTGGCGACAACTATGTTTACGTCAATCGCGAAGCGCGCATGGGGCGCACGGCGCTGGTCATCCACCCGACGTTAAAAGAAAAAAGTCAGCCTTTCGCCGAACCGGCCTCAGAAATGAAAACCTGTGATCACTACACACAGTTCCCTCTCTACCTGGCCGGTGATACGCAGGAACACTACGGTATTCCGCACGGTTTCAGTTCGCGAATGGCGCTGGAACGCTACCTGCAAAGCGTGTTTGGCTAACGCATTCCGCCCCGTTATCACGGGGCGCCGATCCCGGCCTTTCTGGCACCTTACCGCTTCGCCCGTTGCATTTCGGCGCGACGACGCGTATAAATCTGCTGCATATAGATGTTTAGACGTCCATACGGATGAGGTTTATGAGCGAGCAGAATACGTCTTCGCAGGGTCAGTTCAAGCGAACCATGAAAGTACGCCACCTGGTGATGTTATCGCTGGGCGGCGTGATCGGTACGGGCCTGTTTTTTAACACCGGCTACATCATTTCCACGACAGGGGCCGCCGGTACGCTGCTGGCTTATCTGATTGGCGCGCTGGTGGTCTGGCTGGTCATGGCCTGCCTGGGTGAGTTGTCCGTGGCGATGCCCGAAACCGGCGCATTCCACGTCTATGCGGCCCGCTATCTGAGTCCGGCAACCGGCTATACCGTGGCCTGGCTCTACTGGCTGACCTGGACCGTCGCGCTGGGGTCCAGCCTGACGGCGGCAGGGTTCTGTATGCAGTACTGGTTTCCGCATGTGCCGGTCTGGATCTGGTGCCTGGTCTTCTGTATTGCCATCTATCTGCTGAACGTGATTTCTACCCGCTTCTTTGCGGAAGGGGAATTCTGGTTTTCCATCATCAAGGTCATCACCATTGTCGCCTTTATCGTCCTGGGCGGTGCAGCCATGTTCGGGTTTATTCCCATGAAGGACGGTACGCCAGCACCCGGGCTGAGCAATCTTACCGCGCACGGCTGGTTGCCCAACGGTGTGTTGCCGATCATCATGACCATGGTGGCGGTGAACTTTGCCTTTTCCGGCACTGAGTTAATCGGTATTGCCGCCGGTGAAACCGAAAACCCGCAAAAAGTCGTGCCGCTGGCTATTCGTACCACCGTCGCTCGTCTCATCCTGTTCTTTGTCGGCACCGTCTTCGTGCTGGCGGCGCTGATCCCGATGGATCAGGCCGGTATCGTCAAAAGCCCGTTTGTGCTGGTGTTTGAGAAAATCGGTATTCCATGGGCGGCGGATATCATCAACTTTGTTATCCTCACGGCCATCCTGTCAGCGGCGAACTCGGGCCTGTATGCCTCGGGCCGGATGCTGTGGTCGCTGGCCAATGAAAACACCTTGCCGCGCGCCTTCGCCCGGGTAAATAAACGTGGCGTACCGCTGCTGGCTATCACCGTCAGCATGATTGGCGGGCTGCTGGCGCTGTTTTCCAGTGTGGTCGCGCCGGACACCGTATTTGTGGCGCTGTCTGCTATCTCTGGCTTTGCCGTCGTGGCGGTGTGGCTCAGCATCTGTGCATCGCACTATGTTTTCCGTCGCCGCCATGTGCAGCAGGGCAAAGCGCCAGCGGACCTGATTTACCGCGCGCCACTCTATCCGTTTACGCCGATTCTGGGCTTTTTACTCTGCCTGCTGGCCTGTGCCGGGCTGGCGTTTGATCCCTCACAGCGCATTGCCCTGTGGTGCGGAATTCCGTTTGTGCTGTTTTGCTATGGCGCTTACCATGTGACCCACAAAAAATCACAGGCTAAGGAGGCCAGAGATGTCGCGTAATCCTGTATCACACGCACTGCAGCAGACTGCTCCGTTGATTCTGGATGGGGCGCTGGCGACTGAGCTGGAAGCCCGGGGCTGCGATCTGACGGATGCGTTGTGGTCCGCGAAAGTGCTGATGGAAAATCCTGAGCTGATTTACCAGGTGCACTATGACTATTTTGCTGCTGGCGCGCGCTGCGCGATTACCGCCAGCTATCAGGCGACGCCACAAGGCTTTGCGGCACGCGGTTTGAACGAACAGCAGTCGCTGGCGCTGATCGCACAAAGCGTCGAACTGGCTCAACGTGCCCGCGCAGATTACCTGGCGACGCAGACAGACGACAGGATATTGCTGGTAGCAGGCTCGGTGGGCCCTTATGGCGCGTTTCTGGCGGACGGGTCGGAATATCGCGGCGACTATACGTTGCCCGAAGCCGAGATGATGGCGTTTCATCGCCCCCGGATAGCTGCCTTGCTGGCAGCGGGCGTGGATGTGCTGGCCTGTGAAACCCTGCCTTCGTTTGCCGAAGCGCAGACGCTGGTCAACCTGCTGCGCGAATTCCCTGACAGCTGTGCCTGGTTCTCCTTTACGCTGCGTGATGCGGAACACCTCAGCGATGGCACGTCGCTGCGTGACGTTGCGGCCTACCTGAATGCGCAGCCGCAGGTTATTGCCGTGGGGATCAACTGCATCGCGCTGGACAGTGTCACACCCGCTCTGCAGCAGCTTCAGCGCCTGACAGAGAAGCCCCTGGTGGTGTATCCCAATTCGGGTGAGCAGTACGATGCCAACAGCAAAAGCTGGCACTCCGCGCCCTCAGGTTGCACGCTGCATGACAAATTTGCCGAATGGCAGCAGGCCGGCGCCCGACTGATTGGCGGCTGCTGCCGCACCTCACCCCGTGACATCGCGGCGATTGCCCGCCATTGTCAACCGCAATAAAGCAGCAGAATCGGGCGATGATAGCCCGATTGAGAAGGATGAAAAGGTGGGAAGGGCGGTTTACACTGTGCTTCCTGACTTTTATCGGATCCTGCCATGAAACAGCACATTCTGGCTCTCGCTGCCGCGATGCTACTGAGCGGTTGCGCCACCATTGTTGGCAACGAAACCCAATCGGTTCTGATCGATTCGCAGCCGCCCGGCGCGCGTTTTACCGTACAGGATGAAACTGGTCGTCCGGTTGCGGAAGGCTATACGCCAAAAACCGTCATCCTGGAAAAATCCACCCATCGCTATTTTGGTAAAAAGCACTATTTGCTGATGCTGGAAAGTCCGGGCTATGTGCCCGTCACGGTGCCGATCGAAGCCCGTGCCAACCTGTGGTACCTGCTGGGGAATATTCCACTGCTGGGCTTCCCCGGCTGGCTGCTGGTCGATCCGTTCTACGGGGGCATGTATAACCTGGAGCCCGAGCATCCAAAGCCTTACATGAACCCGGTCGGCGCACGCGGCTGATTACTGGGCGGTAGGTTTTACCATACCGCCCGGTGCTTTATGGCGTTCCAGATACTGATGCTGGAAAATGCACATACGAATGGTGTTGCGGTATTCGCCATTGATAAAGAATTCGTGTTTAAGCACGCCTTCAATCTCAAAGCCCAGTTTGCTGTAGATGTGGATGGCTTTCTCATTTTCCTGATCGACGATCAGGTAGAGCTTATACAGATTCAGCACGGAAAAACCGTAATCCATCGCCAGCTTCGCCGCCTGGGTGGCCAGACCTTTGCCCTGATGCGCCGGATCAATGATGATCTGAAATTCAGCGCGGCGGTGAACATGGTTAATCTCCACTAACTCCACCAGCCCCGCTTTTTGCCCCTCATGCTCAACCACGAAGCGCCGTTCGGTCTGATCGTGAATGTGCTTATCGTACAGATCGGACAATTCCACGAAGGCTTCATACGGCTCTTCGAACCAGTAGCGCATGACGCTGGCGTTGTTATCCAGCTGATGCACAAAGTGAAGATCTTCTCGTTCCAGTGGGCGAAGTCGGATGCTCATGGTTTTTCCTTGCATCAGGCTGAGGCGGCAATCTGCTCAACGATCCGTCCCTGCGCCATCCGGACGGCACGGTCACACATGTGATCAATCACATCGGGATCATGGCTGACCAGCACCATCGTCAGACCATCCTGACGCTTAAGATCGTTAAGCAGATTGAGAATCTCAGCCTGGATTGACATATCCAGTGCCGATGTTGGCTCATCCAGCAGCAGTATTTTGGGCTGAAGCAACAGGGCGCGCACGATAGCCACACGCTGGCGCTGACCGCCGGACAACTGATGAGGATAGCGATCGGCCAGCGACGGATCCAGCCCCACATGGCGAAATCCCTCATGAATACGATCGTCGATGTTGTCCCGTTTCAGCAGGTTGAGCGGCTCGGACAGCGTACGGCGCAGGCGATGGCGGGGATGCAGGGAGGCATAGGGATCCTGAAACACCATCTGCACCTCCTGACGCAGCGCGCCGGTAAAGCTTTTGCCCGGCAGGACTTTGTGCCCTGCCAGTTCCATATTCCCCTGCCAGTGCGGGTTCAGTCCGGCCATCACCCACAGCAGAGATGACTTGCCGCAGCCAGACGGGCCGACCAGACCAAAACACTCGCCCGCGTTAACCTGCAGGTTAACGTCGTGTACGACGGTACGCAGATCGTAACCCTGTTTGTGTGACACGCTCAGGTGTTGCAGATTAATCATGGTGGGCCTCCAGCGCTGCGCGGTCCAGCACCGGTAGCGGTTGTCCGTGCGTGGCTTTACTGGGGCGGCAGGACCACAGCGTGCGAGTGTAGGGATGGGTTGCGCGCGGCAAATCCGCCGCAGGCAGCGTATCCAGCACGCGACCTTTGTACATTACCATCACGCGCTCGCAGTGCTCTGAGACCTGTTGCAGATCATGGCTAATTAGCAGCAGGCCCATGTTGCGGGACTCCACCAGCTCACGAATCAGCGACAGCACTTGATCGCGCATGGCGTGATCCAGTGCGGATGTCGGCTCGTCGGCAATCAAAAAGGCCGGATCGGTAATCAGGGCGATGGCCAGCATCACGCGTTGTCCCATCCCGCCGGACAGCTGATGCGGATAAACCTGCATCAACTGGCGCGGATTAGGCAGCCCGACGGCATCCAGCATGTCGCACACCTTTTCTTTGCGCGCTGCGCGGCTCAGACGACGGTGCAGAATCAGCGGCTCTTCCACCTGCCAGCCGATCGTCCGTGACGGATTCAGCGCATATTTGGGGTCCTGCATGACCATGGCCACGCGCTCGCCCCGCAGCTTACTCCAGCCGCGCTCGTTCAGGGTCAGGGCATTTTCACCCGCGACCTGAAGCTGGCTGGCCTGCAGATGCAGGGCAGGGGACAGTAAGCCCATTAACGTCCGGGCGGTCAGCGATTTACCCGAACCGGATTCACCGACCAGCGCCACGCGCTCCCGCCCGATGGAGAAACTGATATTGTCGACCAGTGTCGCCGCCTCGCTGCGGATGCTGAGTGACTCCACAAGAATGTTATTTTGCATGTCGGGTATCCAGTCGGTCACGCAGGCCATCGCCTGTCAGGTTAAACGCCAGGCTGGCAAACAGAATGGCCGCGCCGGGAGCCGCCGCCACCCACCACTGGTCAAAGATCACCTTACTGCCTTCCGCAACCATTGAACCCCACTCGGCGGTAGGCGGTTGCACGCCCATGCCCAGAAAGCCCAGTCCGGCAGCGGCCAGGATAATCCCGCCCAGGCTCAGCGCCGCGCGCACCACGGCGGTGGGCAGGCACAGCGGCAGAATATGGCCGAACATCAGGCGAAAGCCGGTAATGCCTTGCATACGGGCGGCGGCCAGATAGTCACTGCGCCGCAACGCCAGGGTTTCGGCGCGCGCCTGACGGGCAAACGGCGGCCAACTGGTCAGCGCCAGCGCCAGCGCACCGTTCATCAGGCCCGGTCCCATAATGGAAACCAGCGCCAGGGCAATCACCAGGTTTGGCAGTGAAAGAAAAATATCGGTGATGCGCATTAAGACGCGCTCGGTCCAGCCGCCCGTATAGCCGGCGGTAATGCCCACCAGCAGGCCCACCGGGATAGTGAGGATCAGAATCAGTGATACCAGCAGCAGCGTCGGACGTGCGCCATAGATCACCCGTGAGAGCAGGTCGCGGCCAAAGCCATCGGTGCCAAACCAGTGTGCAGCCGAAGGCGGCAGCAGGCGGCTGGAGATGGTTTGCAGATTGGGATCGTAAGGCGCGATGAGCGGTGCCAGCACTGCCATCAGAATGACAATCGCCACCAGCGTTAACCCGATGGTTAACGAGGTGATGCGTCGGCGGCTGCGTCGTGGTCGCACCGTTTCAAGTTCAGTAAGTTGTTGCGTCATCGTGTTCTCGGATCGGTTAACCAGGTGAGGGCGTCCGCCAGCGCATTGATCAGAATAAAACAGCTTCCAATCAACAGAGTGGCCCCCAGAATGGCTGGCACATCGCCAGAGAAGAGCGCATTGGTCATATAGCGCCCTACACCAGGCCAGGCAAACACGGTTTCTGTCAGCACCGAGCCTTCCAGCAGCGTGGCATAGGACAGCGCAATCACGGTAATGAGCGTACCCAGCACGTTCGGGAAGATATGGCGCAGCAGAATCCGCACCCGGCCCGCGCCTTTTGCCCGCGCCAGCACCACGTACTCTTTACTGCTCTCTTCCAGCAGCGCCGCGCGCAGCAAACGGGTAATGCCCGCCATCGCCAGCAGGCCCAAAATCACCACCGGCAACCAGAGATGGGCCACCGCGTTCCAGAAAATTTCCCGGTCGCCCGACAGCCAGCTGTCAATCAGCACAAAGCCGGTTTTCGGCTCCAGCGTATAGGCCCAGATATCATCCAGCCGTCCCGGTCCGGCAGACCAGTGCAGCACCGCATAAAACAGCAATAAGCCCAGCAGGCCCAGCCAGAAGACCGGCACGGAGTAACCCAACAGAGAGATAAAGCGTGCCACGTTATCGATCACGCTGCCGGGTTTCCAGGCGGCCAGCAACGCCAGTGAAACGCCAAAGATCACGGCAAAAATCATTGCGCAGGTGGCCAGCTCAATGGTGGCCGGAAACGTCTGCAACAGGTCGCTGCTGACGGGCTGATTCGTCAGACGCGAAACGCCGAGGTCGCCGCGCATCAGATGCGCAATGTAGTGCCAGAACTGCATCAGTACCGGTTGATCCAGCCCGAGATCGTGACGAACCTGCGCATAGGTCGCTTCACTGGCATGATCGCCCGCGATTTGCTGTACCGGATCGATCGGCGAGAGATGCGACAGCATAAAGGTAAACGCCAGCAATCCTGACAGAGTGATTACCAGTGACAGTAAGTCTGATGAAAGGCGGCCAGCGCGCCGCCAAAAATGCCGGGCGGACCCGGCAGAAGAGGCAGAGTGTGCCATTACTTAGTAACCTGCGAATAGTAAACCATGTCCGGGTTAATGCCCTGAACGTAGCCTTTAAGGTTATCGCGCAGGGCGATAAGGTTTTTCGCCTGCAGTCCAATAACATAAGGCGAGCTTTTCAGCACTTCACGTTGCATCGCCTGGTAAAGTTCAACGCGTTTTTTCGGATCGCTTTCCGCGGTTGCAGCCAGCACCTGCTTATTCAGCTCTGGAATATGCCAGTCAGAACGGTAAGCAATCGTCTTGCTGCCATCTTCCGGGTTGTAGGCGAACGACGAGGCGTTGGTATTCGGATCAAAGTAGTCTGCGCCCCAGGCGTTGATCGTGCCTTCGTAGTTATGCGCTTTGACGCGGGTAGAAACTTCAGAGCTCAGTCCCGGCAACACTTCCACTTTTACGCCGCCTTTAGCAAAGCTGCCCTGCAGGGCCTGGGCAATATCCAGATACGGGGGCTGATTGCTGGTGGACAGGGTAAAGCTGACATTCGTCAGGCCGGCTTTTTTCAGGATCGCTTTCGCTTTTTCCGGATCGTAACTGTACGGGTTGTCGTTTAAGGCACCCAGAAAACCTTTCGGCAGAAACGTCTGGTGCACATCGAACTGCCCTTTCAGCAGCTGTCCGGCAATGCCTTTATAGTCGAACAGGTAGCGTGCCGCTTCCCAGAAGGCCGGGTTTTTTAACGCCGGATTGTTTTTGTTGCCGATGTTGAACTGGATGTAATACAGCGAGGCCATCGGAATCGCGTCGGTTTTCACACCGCTTTTGCCCTGCAGCGAGGCAATCTGGTCTGCCCCCAGGTTACGGGCGATGTCAGCGTCGCCTTGCTCAAGCAGCAACCGGCGGGCCGCCGGTTCCGGCACATTTTTGATCAGAATATTTTTAATCTTCGGCGCGCCGGCCGGTGACGTCGGGTTGGCGGTCAGGATGACGGCCTGATGCATCACCACTTTACGAATCTGGTAAGGGCCGCTACCGGCAGAGTTGGTGGCCAGCCAGCCGTTACCGAAATCGCCTTTTTCGGCGTGCGCGCTGACAGTTTTTTCATCGACGATGGAGGAAACCGGTGCGGACAGCAGGCTAAGAACGTAAGCCGGGCTGACGTTCGCCGTCCAGCTAATCTGCACATGGTTGTCATCAACCTTTTTCAGGAAGCCATCCACATTATCTTTGTTCCAGCCGAGCTGGGTCAGAATAAAGGAAGGATCCAGATTCAGTTTCACCACGCGCCCCAGCGAGAAGATCACATCTTCCGGGCGCAGGGGATTGCCGCTGGCGAATTTGGCGTCTTTACGCAATGCAAACGTCAGGCTGCGGTTATCGCTACCTGGCTGCCAGGATGTCGCCAGGGTCGGTTTTAAATCTGTGGGGTTTTGTGGATCCGACTGCACCAGGCGCTGATAAATGTTGGTAAACGCTTGCACGCTGGTCAGTTCAAACCCTTTCGCCGGATCAAAGCTGTCTGCATCGTCTGTTGACTGTACGACGACCAGGGTATCTTTTGGTGTGGCGGCGTTAACGCTGAATGCGGTGGCCAGTGACAAGGCCAGTAATGATGGAATTATTTTTTTCATGGAAAATCCTTGCCTGAGAAAGTAACGCGAGTGTACGAAAGGGCTCATGCAAAGAATAGTCGATTATGGGCTAATGATATGCAAAAAAGTTATAACAAATGCAGCACAGTTATAAGGCTGATCAGGCGGTCATGCTGAAGTCACAACGGTTAATAAACGAAACCGGGATTGAACCGTTATTTTTCTTTACCCGAACGGGGCTGAGATTATACTAAGTGAAAATAGTCGCAGGAGTCATACTTTGGACAGTCACCCTAAATACGTTATTACTCCGGCAAGCTAACTGCATTTCGCTGCTTGCCACCTGGCGGGCAGCAATCTTCTCTGTACGATCCGATTGCTCTCCCTGAAATACACGCTGTAGTCACTGCGAGAGCGCATTATGTTTATGTATATTCAGGCCCTTTTTCCTCCGCCTCGACAGGCGTAGCCGCGGGCTGCGCACCCTTTCTCATACAGTCATTTTTTGTGCGTTTATTTCGCCAGGTCCGGTATTGCGCGGTATTTTTATTTTTCTGCGCGGCGGACGTGCGCGCTTATTTATTAAAAACTGACTGAACCTCTTTACCGGAAATAACCGGAAATACAGGCATGCTTTATTTCGCATGCAGGATATCTGTTGCTTTAAATCAGGGAGATGTCGACATGAGCGACATGAAACTCGAACACGCCGCGATGATTCACAACCGCCAGCGTGCACTTAAAAAAACCAAAACGCCCTTTGCCATTGAACGCGAAGCACGCAATCGCACCGATGTCACGCTGAGCAACCTCCACAGCAGCTATGAGGGCCTGACGCACACGGAAGCCCGGGCGCGATTAGGTGATTATGGTCGCAATGAGGTGGTGCATGAAAAAGCGCCTTCCGCGTTTGTCCAGCTGATCCTGGCCTTTAACAATCCGTTCATCTATGTGCTGATGGTGCTGGCACTGGTCAGCTGGGTAACCGATTACTGGCTACCGCTGCGGGCCGGTCAGGACACCGATCTGTCTGGCGTGATCATCATACTTACCATGGTAACGCTCAGTGGACTGCTGCGTTTCTGGCAGGAGTTCCGTACCAACCGCGCCGCGCAGGCTTTAAAGTCGCTGGTTCGCACGCAGGTTACCGTACTGCGTCGTGAAGAAGGCAGCACGACTGGCCGCCGTCACGATATCGATATGCGTGAACTGGTGCCCGGCGATGTGATTTTATTGAGTGCGGGCGATCTGGTGCCGGCCGACGTGCGCTTGCTGGCCTCGCGCGACCTGTTTATCAGCCAGGCGATCCTGACCGGTGAATCGCTGCCCGTTGAGAAAAACGATCTCAGCGCAGGTGAAGAGATCGCAGAGCAGCCCGGTCGCAGCGTACTGGAGCTCAGAAACAGCTGTCTGATGGGGACCAATGTCGCCAGCGGCACGGCTCGCGCACTGGTCGTCGCCACCGGCAGTGAAACCTGGTTTGGTTCGCTGGCGGCCTCGCTCTCAGGTCGTCGTCCGCAGACCGCGTTTGACCGTGGCGTAAACAGCGTGTCCAGACTGCTGATCCGCTTCATGCTGGTGATGGTGCCGGTTGTCTTACTGATCAACGGCTTTACTAAAGGCGACTGGATGGACGCCACCTTGTTCGCGTTGGCGGTTGCCGTCGGTCTGACCCCCGAAATGCTGCCGATGATCGTCAGTGCCAATCTGGCCAAAGGCGCGATTGCGATGTCACGGCGCAAAGTCATCGTTAAACGGCTGAACGCGATTCAAAACCTCGGTGCAATGGATGTGCTGTGTACCGATAAAACCGGCACGCTGACGCAGGACAACATTTTTTTGTCGGCGCATCTGAACGGGGAAGGCGTAGAGGATGCGCGCGTATTGCTGCTGGCCTGGCTCAACAGCAGCAGCCAGAGCGGGGCAAAAAATTTGATGGACCGCGCGGTACTGAAATTTGGAGAGCAAACCCTGTCTGCGGCCCAGTGCATCCAGTTTCAGAAGGTGGATGAGCTGCCTTTTGACTTCGTCCGCCGTCGTGTCTCTGTGGTGGTGGAAGATCTGCAAACGCACCGTCCACTGTTAATCTGCAAAGGGGCGGTCGAGGAAATGCTGGCTGCTGCGACCACACTACGTCAGGGCGAGTCGGTCATTCCGCTGTGCGAACAGAAACGCGTCGAACTGTTGAACCTGACGCAGCATTATAATCAGCAAGGCTTTCGCGTCCTCCTGGTGGCAACCCGTGAGCACGGCATAGCGCTGCCACTCAGCAGCAATGATGAGTGCGAGCTGACCATTGAAGGGATGCTGACCTTTCTGGATCCGCCTAAGGAGAGCGCGGGCAAAGCGATTCAGGCGCTGAAAGACAGTGGCGTGAAGGTCAAAGTGCTGACAGGCGACAATCCGCTGGTGACGTTGCGCGTCTGTCAGGAAGTGGGGCTGGCTTCTGAAGCCATGCTGACCGGCAATGAGATTGATGACATGAGCGACGCGGTGCTGCGCACGGAAGTGGAGCGCTGCATGATTTTCACCCGGCTGACGCCGCAGCAAAAGTCACGCGTGCTTAAACTGCTGCAGCAGAATGGTCATACCGTCGGTTTCCTCGGCGATGGCATCAACGATGCGCCTGCACTGCGCGAGGCCGATGTGGGGATCTCTGTCGATACGGCGACGGACATTGCCAAAGAGTCATCGGACATTATCTTGCTGGAAAAAGATTTGGCCGTGCTGGGCGAAGGTGTCCTCAAAGGGCGCGAAACCTTCGGCAATATCATCAAGTATCTGAACATGACGGCCAGCTCGAATTTCGGCAACGTGTTCTCCGTACTGATTGCCAGCGCATTTATTCCTTTTCTGCCCATGCTGTCTATCCAGTTGCTGATTCAGAACCTGATGTATGACATCTCTCAACTGGCTCTGCCCTGGGACAAGATGGATCGCGAGTTTTTACGTAAACCGCGTAAGTGGGATGCCGGTAACATCAAGCGCTTTATGCTGTGGATGGGGCCAACATCGTCTATTTTCGATGTCACGACCTTTGCGCTGATGTGGTACGTCTTCGGGGCAAATCATGAAAGCGCCCAGTCGCTTTTCCAGTCTGGTTGGTTTGTGGAAGGGTTATTGTCTCAAACGCTGGTGGTGCATATGTTGCGGACGCAGAAAATTCCCTTTATTCAAAGCTGCGCCCGGCTGCCGGTGCTGCTGACCACGATGGGTATCTGTGCGGCGGGTATCCTGCTGCCGTTCTCTTCGCTGGGTACGCTGGTGGGATTAGTTCCGCTGCCCTGGCACTATTTCCCCTGGCTGGTGCTCACCCTGTTTAGCTACTGTCTGGTGGCGCAGGGAATGAAGATGGCGTACATCAAACGCTTTGGCCGCTGGTATTAAATGCTTCAGCCGTAAAAACATCGCCGGTCAATGCCACAAGGTGAGGGTGGCATTGACCGGTTTTCCCTCTGTGCGCATCTGCACGGCCCGTCTTCGTGAACTTGTGCTATATCATTGCAAAAAACGTGATGTCGATAACGTAGACGAACCTTTCTGCCATTCTCGCTCTTGCCGTGGCGTTCTCTGATACAATTACAGCGAAATTATTTAACCTGACCTGACAATATCCGGGTTGGAGGGATCTGCCGTCATCATGCGTGTTAGCTCAGCGAACGGACACGTATCTGAACGCCGCCCGTTTCCCCGGCCGGTAATGCACACTGCCCGCCACGTCAGAAGATTTTGCTCAGTGGCCATGCATACCACACCCGACCGGCGCTGATGATGCGCGGACTTTTTTGCCCGATGATTGAGGATCGTTATCCCGCATGCGTTGTTGTTTACTGCCTTGCCTGTGTGTTGCCGGAGCCTGAAATGCAGCAGACAGAATATGTAATTGAAGGTCTGGTTCGGTTTTCACCCGCTCAGGGACGACTGTGCCTGGTCGAGTCCAGTGAAACCAGCGTGCCCTTATCGCCTGCCTGCAATCATTTACTGGAAATGTTTCTGAAAAGCCCCGGCGTGGTGCTGGCCCGGGAACATATTCTTGATAATTTCTGGCAGGAAACGGGCGCAACGCCTTCGTTCAACAGCCTGAATGCCTATGTATCGTCTATTCGACGCGGTTTTGCCTCGCTGGGCATCAGCCAGGACGTTATCACCACCGTTTATAAAGTGGGCTTTGTTTTCAATCCCACGCTGGCGATTCAAACGACGCACCTTGAGCCGGAACTGGCGGCTCCCACTGCGGATCCGGTCTCTCCGACGGCGGCTCTGCCGCGACGCGACCGTCGTTATTACGCTGCAGGTATTGCGGTGCTCCTGCTGGCAGGCATGACTGTGCTGGTGCTGTCTTCTCTCCGGCCTGAAAAATCGATCGCGCCTGTCAGCGTGGCAGACGTCAACGGCTGCGAGGTACTCTATCTGCCGGTGCATCCGGGGGAATCGGCTTTCCCGCCAGAACCCGTGTGGCGCAAAATCATCGCCAGCAGCGGCATGCCCTGTCAGAAGGGCGGCAAATATCTGTTTTATGCGGACAGAAACGTGACGGCTGGCCACTGGGGCAATGTCTACGTCGCTTACTGCCGCCACGTAACGGGCGGCCAGGCCTACTGCTCAAACTATTCTGAACTCGGATGGCGGGCAGAGAATGAATAAGAAGAACGTCGTGTCGCTCAGTCTGGTTTTGCTCTGTGCCATCCTGGTTATTGCGGGAGGCCTGTACTCTGTAAAATCGCAACGCGCCATGTTCGAATTTACCTGCGCAGCGAATTTTCAACAGCGCGATCTCACCCGGAATTATCATCTGGATGCCAGCTTTGTTCTGACGCTGCGTCATTCCGGAGAAGGCATGGTGTCCGTTGATGGAACGGTCTATCAAGCGGGAAATACGTATATCTTAAGACGTAATGTCGAATTTCAGTATTCACCCTATATTCAGTCACTTTATAAGCTCGACCACTATAGTGTGAGTCGCGGTCTGCGCGACAACGTACCGGAAAATATATTAAACAGCCACTTTGCCTATCTCTATATTTCGAAAATTAAAGGAATGGAGGATGCGATATTGGTAGGCAGTCGGGTATTACCTCTTATCGTTTGTCATACCCGCTAATGGCGTTGTCCGCAGACGCGGGTAGCGCCGTTTCGCACGTCCTTGCCCTGCGGAATGTGTGCGGGTTTACGCCTCCTTCTGGTGGCTACCCTGCACAGCGAGCGTCTCTTGTGTGGAATTTAATTTTATATAAATTTATAAAAACAGTTTTTCCTTTCTAAAATTAACCATTATAAGGTGTTTGTATCTATTTGAGCCCCGTAATTGTTAAATCCTCATATCGGCAGCATGCCCGGGTTCGTTACAGCCTGGCGCTGTAACGAAATAACAGACATAGCCGGAAAATTTAATTTTTGAGGTGTTAACACTTTACGGGGAAACGGCCATGAAAGAGCTTGCTTATAAAATTCAATGTGACGCGAAATGGAATCAGCTTCAGGACACTGAGAAAAAACCACAGATGAAAGACGTCATTATGTGTCTTATTAAAAAACAGTCGGAAGGCATATTAACCCGGGACGTCGCCGATGAGTGCGATATATCTATTTATGCTGCAAGAAACTGGCTGTTAAAACTGGAAAACAGTGGACTGCTAAAAAGAGAGGCCGGAACCAAATCCTGTAAATGGTTTATTCTTTAGTGTTTCCCGTGCTTGCTCCCGATGACCTGACGCTCACCGGCAACCGTGCGTGACTGCACAGGTGGGATGTGCCGCAGGGAAAGAAGCCCGTCATAACGCGGCAACGGACGCGCCCCCGCGCGCGTCAGACTGATGGCCGGTAACCGGCCGTCCTGACGGCGCGCCGCGGGGATTCACACATAGAAATGAATATGTTTTTTACCATGTACCGGGGACGTCTCGATCTGTGTTTTGACCCTGAACACGTCCCACAGCAGTGACTCCGTGAGAATCTCATCCGGCGTGCCCTGCGCCACCACGCCCCCGTGCAGCATAATGATAAGACGATCGCAAAACAGCGCGGCATGGTTCAGATCGTGAATTGCCACAATGCTGGTGACCGGTAGCTCGCTGATCAGCTTCATCAGCTGAATCTGGTGGTGAATATCCAGATGGTTGGTGGGCTCATCAAGCAGTATTTCATTCGGTGACTGGGCAAGGGCCCGGGCGATATGCACACGTTGCCGTTCTCCGCCAGACAGGCTCTGCCAGCCCTGATCGCAACGTGAGGCCATATCCACACGTTTCAGTGCGGCATCGACGATGTCGTCGTCCTGATGGGTCCAGCTGGAAAACGGCGAGTGATGCGGAATGCGGCCCAGTTTGACGATATCGCGCACACGCATATTGGCACTGGTTAACGCATGTTGTTCAACGAAGGCGACACGGCGGGCAAGCTGTTTGCGGGCAATGGACGACAGGTCCTTGCCATCCAGCAGCACTTTGCCCTTTTGTTGCTTACGCAGGCCAGCCAGAAGACGAAGCAGGGAGGATTTGCCTGAGCCATTTGGCCCCAGTAATCCCACCGTTTCGCCCGGCGATACCGCCAGGGAAACGTCATTAACGATGATTTTTTTCCCCACCTGCCAGGTAAGGTGTTCGGCGCTAATGCTCATTATTGATTCCTGGAGCGATAAATAATAACGGCAAAGAATGGTACACCCACCAGCGCGGTAACCACGCCCACCGGCAGGCTTTGGGGGGCAATCAGCATACGAGAGGCAATGTCCGCCAGCACCATCAAAATCGCACCCGCGATAGCACAGGCCACCAGCAGGCGGCTGTGCAGAGGACCGAAAAAGAAGCGCATCACATGCGGCACCACCAGCCCGACAAAGCCAATTGAGCCGGCCATGCTGACAATCGTGGCGGTCATCAGGGCGGTTGCCGTGAACAGCACCAGACGAACCACGCCAACCGGAATACCTAACGAAGCCGCGGCATCGTCGCCAAAGGTGAAGGCATCCAGCGCGCGCGCATAATAAAGACAGACCGCTAAACCGACCAGCACGACCACGACCACCAACTGAAACTCCGGCCAGCGTACGCCGCTAAAGCTGCCCAGCAGCCAGAACATGACGTCGCGCGCCTGCTGCGCATTTGCCGAGGTACTAATGGTGTAAGCGGTTATCGCATTAAAGAGTTGCGATGCCGCAACGCCCGCCAGAATCGTGCGCTCCGTCCCGCCACGTGCGCCATTGGTCAGCAGGGCAACAAACGCAAAAGCCGCAAAGGCACCGGTAAAGGCACCCAGCGAAAGGGAGATGGCACCCGCGCCGACGCCCGAGACCACAATCAACACCGCCCCGGTTGATGCGCCAGCCGAAACCCCTAACACGTAGGGTTCGGCAAGGGCATTCTTCAGCAGGCTCTGTAACACCGCCCCGCAAATCGCCAGACCTGCCCCACTGAATGCGGCAACCAGCGCCCGGCTTAAACGGAAATCCCAGATCACGCTTTCATGGATACGGTTAACGGGCACCGCCGTCATTCCCAGTTTATTGGTGACGGTATAAAAGACGGATTTTAGCGGTATTGATAACTCGCCTACGCTGACGCCCAGTGCAATCACCACAACCAGCACGACAAGGGCGAGGATCGCAATGGCGATAAACCCCACTCGTCGTGCCTGAACAACCCCTTCACTCATTAATTCAGGCCCATCTTACGTAACTGCTCTGCAACCTGTTCTGCACCATAAATCGTACGAATCGTCGGGTTCATCGCCTGACCGTCCATCACGACAATATGGCCTTTTTTCACGGCATCGAGCTGGCTCACGGCCGGATCGCTTTTCAGGAACTTAATCTTTTCTTCGGCGTTATCCAGCTTCCAGCGATTACGATCAAGGCTGGTGACCACGATGACATCCGGATTGGCGGCAATGATACTTTCCCAACTGACAGTGGGCCACTCGGTTTCGGTGGTAATGGCATTATGGCCGCCCAGCAGATCGGCGATAAAGCCGGAGGCACCATTTTTACCGCCCACGTAGGCATCCGCGGTGGGGGAGGAGCTGGAGAACCAAAACACGAAAGACAGGTCTTTCTTGCCTTTAGGAAAGGCTTTTCTCAGGGCGCTTTCACGCTTCTTAAAGTCGTTGATCACCTGCTGTCCGCGATCTTCAACGTTAAAGATTTTGGCAAAATCGGCGATTTCTTCGTAAACATAGGCCATATTCCACAGCGTCGAACGGCTGCCATAAATATCGCCGGTATTCTGCTTCGTGGCACACATGCCTGGTGACAGGTAGGTGTTTATGCCAACGGACTCAAAGTCTTCGCGTTTGGCAACTTTACTGCTCGGCCCCATCAGTAGCTGAATCTGGGCAGCCACAAAATCGGGGTTTTTCGCCAGGATGGATTCCAGCGTAGGGATTTCCACCGTCAGTACCGGCACTTTCGCATTCTTTTCAGCAAGCTCAGGTAACACTTTGGTCGGCCAGAATGCGCTCGCCACCATTTTATCCTGCAGCCCCAGCAGCAGCATGATTTCCGCCGTATTTTGCCCAAGCGCTACGACGCGCGCTGGCGCTTTAGTAAAGGTTTCCTTCTGACCACAGTTTTCGATGGTCAGCGGATAGGTGGTGGCCCAGGCGGAACTCGTCGTGAGGAAAATAAAACTCAACAGGCTAAGCATTTTTTTCATTGGTGTTTTCCATCATTAAATGAGACGGCATGCCGTAACGATTCTGGCGCGGCGAATTTTATCAGACAAAAAATGTAAATAGAAATCATTATTATATGAGTTGATATTTAACAAAAACGCATAAAATTTACTTCAGTTATTAGCCGGGAAAGAAATATCAGCGCAGCAATAAAGATAAATCACGCCGAGTCAAAACAGCGTGATAAGCCCTTGCTGAGGCGGCACTGACGCCGCTCTTGCATAAGAACGGGTTAATCGTTTTCCACGTGATAAAAAGATCACGAACCATTGAGCGGCATCGATATCAGAGAATAAACCCAAAAACCGCTTTGCACTTGACCGAACGCACGATTAAAACGGGCCTGGGTGAGAGAGCTGAGTGAAACAGATAGCCTCCATTTGCGCTCCACAGTTCAGACAAACTCAGGCAACCTGGGGTGCTTATCATCCTGCCACCATTGTGGAGGATGTCATGAATACCCTTACGTTTATTGCTAAATACTGTGAATACGGCCTCAAGGTTGCAAGGTGTTTTATTATTAATGATGCACGTTTTCATACGCAGCGATTGCGTATTTTACTGGGCAGAGAGCCTGACCTGATTCATCCGGTCACCCTGAATGAAAAAATGTGTCATCGGTTGATATATGACAGGAATCCGCATTATACGCAGTTGGCGGATAAATTAGCGGTGCGCGATTACGTGGCCAGCCGGACCGATGATGTGATGATTGTGCCACTCATTAACACGTATAAAAGCACCAAAGAGATTGCGTTAAACCGTTTACCCGCGACTTTCGTTTTGAAATGCAATCACGACAGCGGCAGTACGATAATCTGTAAAGACAAAGCGACGTTCAATATCAAAGCCGCTTTACTGAAGCTGGATTTAGCGATGAAAAAGAATATGTATTACACCACTCGGGAATGGCAATATAAAAACATCTCGCCGAAGATTCTCTGTGAAGAATATATTGAATTGTTTGCAGGCCGTGAAAGAAGTACAACGCCTGAGATGTTGCGTATCCATTGTTTCAACGGTAATGCCAGCATTATTGAGGCGGATTTTACTGATGAGCAGGGCAGGGAATATGTCAATGTCTACAACAGAAAGTGGGAACTGCAGCCTTTCCAGATTGACTATCCTCATCATCCTGCGCCGATAGCCGAGCCCGCGTTGTTTTATCGCGCACTCTGTGCCGCGCAGGCGCTGGCAAAAGATATCGACTACTGTCGGGTCGATTTAATGCTGAAAGATGACAGCCTGTATTTTAGTGAAATCACCTTAACGCCTCAGCGCGGCAAGCTCAAAATAATGCCTCTGGAATGGGACGCTAAACTCGGCGCGATGTGGCAACAGAAGCCGTATCAACCCACCTTATCCTGCCGATCTGCCCTGGCGCGCAACGGGCCAGCGCAATAAAAACAGCGAACCGCCCTGAGAAGACGTTTTATAGCCGATATCGCCACCGTGAGCCTGCATAATTGCTTTGGCGACCGACAGGCCCAGCCCGCAGCCTGTCGGATTGGCCGCACGGCCTGCGATACCACGTTGAAACGGCTCGAACATATGACGCTGGAACTCTTCGGCTACGCCCGGCCCCGCATCTTCCACCTCAATAAAGTAGGCGCTGTCCCGGACACCGCTTCGCACAGCGATCGGGCCTGGCGTGGCGTAATTGCGTGCATTATCAAATAAAATCGTCAGGCACTGAATAATTCTGAGGGGATCACATTGCGTTATCGCCTGCGTTTTCTCCATGACCAGAGTGAATCCACGTTCACGGAACGGATGGCAAAACGCAGTACTGACGTTCTCCAGGATATCGCTAAACGGGACAGACTGAATATCCAGCGTAAACGAACCCCCTTCCGCCGCGCCGACAACGCGAAGGTCGTCGATCAGACGAGATAATCCCTCAGTCTGCCGCAAGAGGCTGATAAATAAGTGGGGTTCAGGCTCAAAAACGCCGTCGACCAGCCCCTGCAACCTGCCGCGCAGAATAGTCACCGGTGTGCGAAGTTCGTGGGCAATGGCCGCGTTCCAGGACTTCCTTTCGTTGTCCAGGGTCTGCAGTTTTTCCGCCATGTCGTTAAAGTCCCGGACTAACAGATTGACCTCGCCCAGGCGACTCTGGCTGCTGGCGGCGCGCGCGCTTAAATCACCCTGAGAAATACGTCGCAGGCTGGCGGCGACGGAACTTAAGGGGTGAAGGATTTTCGCGGTGAGTTTAAACGCAAACAGCAAGGCAATCAGGATGCAGAGAGAGGAACTGATGGCGATCCAGACCCAGTCGAAGACCGTCATATTTTCGCTGTTGCTGGCGGATAAGCCACCAGGGATATGATCAATGACAAAGCTGTAGAACAGATAGGAGCCCACCACCGCAACAAAAATAATGGCTAAGGCCAGAGTCAGCATAAACAAAAGAATTTGCCGACTGAGCGCTTTGTCTTTATTCACTTCTGTTCACCCAGCCGATAGCCCATGCCGCGAATACTTTCCGGTACGCCTGATATGCCACAGTTTTCGAATTTTTTGCGTAATTTACTCATGTGGCTGTCGACCGTTCTGTCCAGCGTATCGCTTTCAGGTAAGCAGGCGTTCAGCAACTCTTCCCGACTAAAAACTCTACGTGGGTATTTTGCCATGTGCGTCAGCAGTTTAAATTCTGTCGTGGTCAGGACAGGCGTCAGTGTCTGACCGTTGCTGTGGATCTCCACATAAAACTCATCGGGATAAAGCGTCATGAAACGGGTTTTAATCAGGTTTTGCGGTGCCGCCTGAGGGTTGGCGCGGCGCAACACCGCCTCGATACGGGCCACGACCTCAGAAGGATTAAACGGTTTAACGATATAATCGTCCGCACCCAGCCGAAGCCCCATGAGTTTATCGATATCCTGATCCAGCGCTGTGACCATGATGACCGGCGTATTGCTCTCTTTGCGCAATGTTGAAAGGACATTCCAGCCATCAACGCGGGGCAACTGGATATCAAGCAGCACTAAATCAGGCTGCAGGCGGGTGATCAATGTGAGGGCTTGCTCACCGTCGGCCGCATGGACGGTTCTCATCCCGGCTCGCTTGATGTAACTCATCAGGATATCGGAGATTTCAACATCATCCTCCGCCACCAGGATTAATTTGTCGTTATTCATGACGCCCTCAACATCAAAGTCAGAAACGGTTGCTGTTCAATGTCACATCCACACCAGAATGCGTCGCCTCGCAATCGGCACAGTATGTCAGTCGCGGCAGACCAGCAAAGCACAGTGCGACATAACAGACATCAGGCCCTGAACGCATACAGCATGATGAGACCGCAGGAGGCTCGCAACAGTTCACTCACCACTCTTTTTGCAGCAGGGCAAAAACCAACGTGTCCTCATACACAGGCACACCGTCTTCCTGCGTAAAACAGACGTACTCTTTGAAGCAGCCTTCCAGGCGCATCCCCAGACGGCGGCATAGCGCTTGTGAGCCTGCATTATCGCTTGCGACATACGCATAGAGGCGGCGGACATCCCTGACGTTAAAGAGATAAGTAAACAGACAGGTCGTGGCTTCCAGTGCAAAACCCTGTCCCTGATAGTGTGGATTGACATACCAGCCAACGCTTAACGTATTGTCATCAGGCTCGGCCTCACCAGAAGCAAACAGATGGCCGATCACGGCACCCGTTTCTTTTAAACAGATGGCATATTGCGTGTCATCATCGCGCCTTTTTGTGGCTTCCTCTCTGGCGGCGGCCATGTCTTCCAGTTTTTCATCGTAAAAGCATGCGGGCTGGGGATCAGACAAATAAGCAAACAGCGCTTCGGCGTCGTCCGGCATAAAACGCCGCAGGATTAATCGTTCTGACTCTGCTATTTGCATAACGCACCTTTACGTGAGGAAATAGAAGCGATAATAAGGAAAGATGAAGCATTTTTAAAAGGCTGCACTGTGTGAAAACTGGCGCTATATTACTATTGATGGTTTTATGTTGTCCATCGTATATAAGCCATTCCCCCCGTTTTTATTTAATGATTTTCTTCTCCATATTCCCTCCATAAAAATGACATCATGGCTCATTGTTCGCGCGTTAAGCTGTAACTATGCGCATTATTATGAGACCGTTCGTGATGAGGCCAGGTATTTTAATCAGGTTAAGTTATTGCTGTTTATTTTGGTCATTACTCGCGACAGGAATAAGTCCCGCATCAGGCCTGTCTCAAAAAATTTATCGTGTTCCCCACGCAAAGCCGACGGTTATTGCGCTTTATTATCCAAAAAAAACGCTCACCGTTCACGCGTGGAACCGGCATTTTTGGCAGGCCGTCGCGACAAACGCCACAGCCTGGCGCGGCGGTCGGGTTACCCGGCTGTTATATAAGTCCGTTGTCCATCGGCTGACTGAAAACTGACGGTGGAGCGCGTCGGGTGAAATGCATCCCACAGATGCGCACAAAAGGGCGTCATGCGCTGAATAACACCTGATCAGATGCAGCAGGAACACACTTTACTTATTTTCTCAGGGTAGAACATGCCTCAGTTTTTTATTAACCGCCCCGTTTTTGCCTGGGTAATTGCCATCTTTATTATCGTGTCTGGCCTGCTCGCGATTCCAAAATTACCGGTGGCCCTGTATCCGTCTGTCGCGCCGCCTACCATTACCATTAATGCCTCTTATCCGGGCTCAACGCCGGAAACGATGAACAACAGCGTGATTGCCCTGATTGAGCGTGAGCTTTCTTCGGCGAAGCACGTGCTGTATTACGAATCATCCAGCGATACCAGCGGCATGGCTTCCATTACCGTGACCTTCGCGCCGGGAACCGATCCCGAGCTGGCGCAGGTTGACGTGCAAAACCGTATAAAAGTGGTGGAGCCTCGCCTGCCGCAGGTTGTGAGACAGAATGGCCTGAGCGTTGAAGCCTCAGGCGCAAATTTTTTGATGATTGTCGGGCTGACATCGAAAGACGGTAAGCTGACTGACGCCGATCTGAGCGATTACTTTTCCCGTAACCTCTCCGAAGAACTGCGCCGGGTGGAAGGCGTGGGCCGCGTTCAGCTGTTTGGTGCCGAGAAAGCGATGCGGATTTGGATCGATCCCGTCAGGCTGAGTCAGTATCGTCTGTCCGTCAGCGATATTAACCGGGCGGTCAGCATCGAAAACGCACAGATTGCGCCAGGCCGGACCGGTGATTCACCCGCTATCCCCGGTCAGCAGGTCAGCTATCCGCTGCTGGTCACCGGGCAGCTCGGCTCACCTGAGGCGTTTGGTCATATTACCTTACGCGCCAATCCCGATGGTTCGCGCGTCATTCTGTCGGATGTGGCCCGCGTCGAACTGGGTTCCCAATCCTATGGTTTTGCTACGCGTGAAAACGGTCACGTGTCGACGGCCGCGGCCATTCAGCTGACGCCGGGAGCAAACGCCGTTAAAACCGCAGACAGGATCAGACAGCGCCTGAATGAACTGAGTAACGCCATGCCCGAAGGCATGACCTACAGCATTCCGTTTGATACCACGCCGTTTGTAAAAATCTCCATTGAGAAAGTGGTTCATACCTTTATTGAAGCCATGGTGCTGGTCTTTCTCGTCATGTACCTGTTTTTGCAAAACATTCGTTATACCTTTATCCCGGCTATTGTGGCTCCGATTGCCCTGCTGGGCACATTTACCGTTATGCTGCTGTCTGGCTTCTCGGTCAACGTACTTACGATGTTCGGTATGGTACTGGCCATAGGGATCATTGTTGATGATGCCATCGTCGTGGTGGAAAACGTCGAACGTATCATGGCGGAAGAGGGACTGGGCCCGAAAGAAGCGACCCGGAAAGCGATGAAAGAGATTACCGGCGCGGTCATCGGCATTACGTTAGTGCTGAGTGCCGTGTTTATCCCGATGGCGATGGCAAGCGGGTCGGTCGGCGCGATTTATCGCCAGTTTACGCTGACAATGGCTGTCTCTGTCTTGATCTCGGCATTTCTGGCGCTGAGCCTGACCCCCGCCCTTTGTGCGACATTGCTCAGGCCTGTCAACCAACACGCGCAGCAGAAAACAGGATTTTTTGGCGGGTTTAACCGCCAGTTTGCCGCCATTACGGCGCTGTATGGTCGCGGTGTCAGTCGCTTACTGAAACGCGTCGGCAGCGCGCTGGGGGTTTACGCGGCGCTGTGTCTGCTGCTTTTCCTGGCGATGAAAAATCTGCCTTCGTCCTTTTTGCCTGAAGAGGATCAGGGCTACTTTATGACGTCCATTCAGCTACCCTCGGAAGCCACGGCAGCGCGCACGTTAAACGTGGTTAAGGCTTTTGAACAGGTGGTGCTTTCACGCCCCGCGACGCAATCGACCATCGCCATTCTCGGTTTCAGCTTTGCCGGATCCGGGCCCAACTCGGCGATGGCGTTTACGACTTTAAAGGGCTGGGACGAACGAAACGGCGCGACCGCCTTTTCTGAAGCGGCGCATGCGCAGGAACAGATGGCGATGAACCCTGAAGCGGAAACCTTCAGTTTGATCCCGCCCGCCATTGATGAGCTGGGAAACTCCTCGGGCTTTACCCTGCGTCTGCAGGATCGCGGTGGTAAAGGCCTTGCTGAACTGAAGAAGGCTGAAGCGCAGTTGCTCGCGCTTGCGGCAAAAAGCCCGGTGGTCCGCAACGTTTATGTCGATGGCCTGCCTGACGGACAGATGATCCGACTGAATATTGATCGCCAGAAAGCCTTCGCGTTGGGCGTCTCTTTTGAGGAGATCAGCCAGACGCTCTCGGGAGCGATCGGTTCGCTGTACGTCAATGACTTCCCGAACCGCGATCGTATGCAGCAGGTCATTATTCAGGCGGATGCGAGATATCGCATGCAACCGGACGACGTCCTGGCGTTATATGTGCGCAACGCGACAGGCGGCATGGTGCAGCTCGCTGAGTTTGTGCAGGCTCAGTGGGAAACTGCCCCCTTGCAACGGGTGCGTTATCAGGGCTACCCGTCAATAAAAATCACCGGTAACCCTGCACCAGGCTATTCAAGTGGCGATGCGCTTAACGAGATGGAACGTCTGGTAAAGCAGTTGCCTGAAGGGTTTGCCCTTGAGTGGAGCGGCGGATCGTTACAGGAGCAGCAATCTGCATCAGAAGCGCCCGCGCTCATGGTGCTGTCGATGCTGGTGGTCTTTCTGGTGCTCGCGGCGCTGTATGAAAGCTGGTCAGTTCCGATATCGGTCATGCTGGTCGTCCCGCTGGGACTGCTGGGAGCGGTACTGATGGTCAGCATGCTGGATATGCAAAACGACGTCTTTTTTAAAGTCGGGATGATCACTCTCATCGGGCTGTCGGCAAAAAATGCCATTTTGATCGTCGAGTTTGCGAAACAGATTCACGAAAGTGGTAAGGGGCTGGTCGACGCCACCTTAGCGGCTTCACGTATGCGTTTGCGGCCTGTTCTGATGACATCGCTGGCGTTTACCTTGGGTGTTGTACCGCTGATGCTGGCCACAGGGGCCAGCGCGACAACGCAAAAGGCGATTGGAACGGGCGTGTTTGGTGGCATGATCAGCGGCACGTTACTGGCCATCTTCTTTGTTCCGCTGTTCTATTTCTCGGTCATGAAGGTCGTGGAGAAACTGACGCGCAAGCGGTCTTAACAGTGTGCAGGGCCGCGTGGGCAAAGGCCGCCTCCTGGCGTGAAAAGCACAGTGGAGAAGACCAACGCCTTCTGCATTGTCGCCGGGAGGCGGACAGAGCGTAAATAACGGACGTGCCTGTTTCGTTCGTGGATCTGGATTGTGAACGGGCCGCCCCACCAAAGATGCTGTCCGGTCAGTGCCGTGAGCGCCACTTGTGAAACCGCAGAGCGATAAAAGCCGCACCATAAAAAAAGCCAGCGCAGAAAGCGCTGGCTTGATACGCGTACACCGGAATCAGAACTGGTAAGTCAGACCCACGGCCAGGATATTGTCGGTTGAAATACCGGCTGCCTGAGTAAAGTCGGTTTCATCAAGCAGGTTGATCTTGTAATCGATGATGGCTGACATGTTTTTATTGAAGTAATAAGCCGCGCCCACGTCGATGTATTTCACTAAATCCCGATCGCCATAGCTTTCAAGATCTTTCCCTTTTGACTGCAGATACGCGATGCTGGGGCGCAGACCGAAGTCAAACTGGTATTGTGCAACGAGTTCAACGTTCTGGGCTTTATTGGCGTAGCCTGGATTGCCATTACCAATGCGGGTAGCATTGTATGTCTGTGTATATTGGGCTGCCAGGTAAATAGCATTGGCATCGTATTTCAGGGCGCCTGAATACGTTTCAGCATTATCGCCTTCGCCCAATGCCAGGCCGTTCTGGTCCAGCGTACGCTTAGAATGCGAATAGGCGACACCGAAATTCACACCTTCTGGCAGAGCATACGTTACAGCCGCGCCATAGCCATCGCCATTCTGTTTCACTGCATTTCGGTTGTTATTGGTGAGACTGCCGCCTTCAGCGTTGGAGCCCCCATTTCTGCCCTGGTACTGCAAGGCAAAATTAAGGCCGGAGACCAGGCCAAAGAAATCGGTGTTACGATAGGTTGCCAGGCCATTGGCACGTTGCTGCATAAAGTTATCCGAGCCGTAGCTGTCACCGCCGAACTCTGGCAGGACGTCGGTCCAGGAGGTGACATCGTAAACGACGCCGTAGTTGCGGCCATAGTTGACCGAACCATACTCACCGAATTTGAGCCCGGCGAAGCCTAAACGTGTCCAGGACTGGTTTTCAGACCTTTCATCACGGTTCGCCTGCATATTGTATTCCCACTGACCAAATCCAGTCAGTTGGTTAGTAATCTGTGTTTCACCTTTTACTCCGAGACGGGCATAGGAGTTATCCCCACGTCCGTCGTTATCACTGGTGAAATAGTGCAGCCCCTGCATTTTACCGTAAAGATCAATTTTATTACCGTCTTTGTTATAAACTTCCGCAGCATTTGTTACGCCTGCGGCGAATAAGGTGGTAACGGCCACTGCAACTAAGTTAAGTTTCATTAAAGAAATCCTTTTAATTATGTTTTATCTCGACCAGAGCAATTGAAAAGTATGGTGCGCTTAAATAGCGCGTTATTTTTAAAATAGAATGCAGTGTAAATTCAATAATAAGTTTCCGTAAGATCTTGTTTGTTTTTGTTTATATGATCCCGATCCAGTAATCAGTGATTATTTGTTATCACTTTATTATGCTGTTTGATTTTATTGTGATATTTATTTTGAATGTTTTTGTATATATTTTTACCTTAGCGGTGTTTGTTGTTACTGCTTCTTATTTTTACTTTTTGTTTGAATTTTTATGGGTGTCGCTGTGATGGTTTATGTCATTTTTTGTATCGATCAGAAGTCGTAACTAGCATGTTAATTACAGAGGCATATCTTAAGTAATAGTTAAAGCTGTATCGAATTATATTATTAAAATTTGAGTGAAAGGCAGCGTGCATAGCGTCAAGAGAGAGGTATTTTGCAGATGACACTAACGCTGTAATAAAGATTCCTCAAAAATGCCCATCAAGCCTCCTGACGCTGTTGCAGCATCGGTTAAAACATCGGGCCTGATCGTTTTCTGTATTAGCCTGCCAGCACAAAAAATGGAGCAGGTTGCTAAGCGTATTCATTTTTTTAGGTGACGCCTTAGAAAGGCACGCGTGATTAAAGCGCGTTTTTATCATACCTGTACGGATTGCAGTAATAAGAAGTCTGCGTCGATGCATCAGGTGTTCATAGATGATGCGGTGTTGATGTTTAATTCGCTGTTAACGTATTCACATCTCGCATTTCAAAATGAACTCACTATCCGAAATGGGTTTTCTTTTTGAAATTATCATTTTTTTATTTCGTGACGCATTTCACTTTTACCCCTTCACCTTCTTTTACGGCCAAATAAATTAAATCCTTTCTTCTCAGGCGATTGCATTATTTCTTCTGTTTTTTTATCGGGTCTGGCACGGCGTCTGCAAACAATAACATTGTCGCGTATAACACTGGAGATAATGGCATGGCTTATAAAATTTTACTCCCACAGGAAATTATGGCGGAAGGGAGAGCGTATCTGGAGAGTCGGGGCTATGAATTAATTACGGGCTCTGGCATGGAAGAGGACGACATTATTCGTGATATTCCCGACTGTGATGGCATCATCGTTCGGCTTTCAAAAATGTCTGAACGTGTATTTAACGCCGCGAAAAAACTCAAAGTCGTCGCACGACACGGCGCGGGCTACGATACTGTCGATCTTGAGGCCGCGAAACGTCACGGTGTTGTGGTGCTGAATGCGCCGGTGGCGAACAGCATGTCCGTGGCCGAACTGGCTATTTTCTACATGCTGCACTGTTCCCGCAATTTCAGGTTGGTTGAAGAGAAAATGCTTGAGGATTACTACTGGGCAAAATTGCGCACGCCCAAAGTGGAACTGGATGGCAAAACGCTGGGATTAATTGGTGTAGGCAATATTGGCTCGCGCGTCGCTGTTAAAGCCTTACGGGGTTTTAATATGAAAGTGATTGCATACGATCCCTATAAGACGCAGGAACAAATGCCAGACGGCGTCGAACGTACAGATGATATTGACCGCATTTTCAGCGAAAGCGACGTTGTCTCTTTGCATTGCCCGACAACGGCAGAGACCCAGAATTTCGTCGGAGAAAAGCAATTTGCCATGATGAAACCGACGTCTTACTTCATTAATACTGCGCGCGGCAAACTCGTCGATGAAAAAGCGCTGTATCACGCCCTCAGTCACCACCTTATTGCCGGCGCAGGTCTGGACGTTTTAAAGAAAGAGCCCTTCGACGCCAGCGATCCGATTTTTTCACTCAGCAATGTCGTTATTGGCCCTCATATCGGCGCCGCAACGAAAGAAGCCACCGACAGAGCCTCACTTCATACCGCCATAGGGATTGATGAGGTGCTGTCGGGTAAAAAACCAACCTGGCCCGTTCCTGGCTTTGGAGAATAATAAAATGACTATTGGAAATCGTATTTATTTAAAACGTCCTGCAGGTAAGCCTGATTTACTCAAGGAATACGCGCAACTTCCCGCTGCGAATATCGCCGATACCATGAATCGTATTGCTGTGTTGGGCAACGGTATCAGGCGGATTTCTTCCCCTCAAAAACCGGTTATGGCGGGATATGCCATTACGGTGAAAGCGCGCGCGGGCGACAACCTGATGTTGCATGCCGCACTGGATATGGCGACGGAGAATGACGTTATTGTCGTATCTAATGAAGGTGACCGTTCGCGAGCCCTGATGGGCGAAATCATGGTGGCTTACGCGCATCACTGCAAGAAGATCGCTGGCATCGTGCTGGATGGTCCCATCCGCGATATTGATGCTTTGTCACAGTTGGATTTTCCCCTTTTTGCCACAGGGGCAAACCCGGCCGGTCCGTTTAAAGAAGGTCCTGGCGAAGTAAATACACCTGTTGCGGTGGGTGGCGTAGCCGTGTGCCCTGGCGATCTCATTATTGGTGATGCGGATGGCGTAATTGTTGTTCCTTTGCATGATGCAGAACCCTTACTCGAAAAAGCTAAAGCGTATGCAGCATTCGATGCGAGCAAAGTTGAAGCCGCAAAAAACGGCACGGCAAATCGTGAATGGGTCACCAAATCACTGGAAGAAAAGGGCGTTGAATTTATTAACGACGTATTTCGTTAGTCGACCAATATAATATCCATTCGCTCAAACCACGGGAGTCATGCTCTCGTGGTGATAAGCAAAGGTAAAAATATATGTTCTCTTTAAAAATCTTATTGATCGTGTTTTTCCCGGTTTTATTCTGGATCTTGCCTAACCCTGACGAGATTTCCGCCACGACCTGGCATATGGTCGGTATTTATCTGGCGATGTTATGCGGGCTGGTATTTCGGCCTTTTACGGATGCGATTATTATGCTCATTATCCTCGGCATCGCATCTGTTTTTATCGATCCCCATATTCTGTTTGCAGGTTATGGCACGGCCATGGTCTGGTTTATTATCAGCGCCTTTATTATTTGTAAGGCATTCGTTATTACCGGACTGGGTAAACGTATCGCCTACATCTTACTGAAACGCTACGGCAGAAATACTCTGACACTGGGTTATCTGATGATGGTTACGGACACCGTGCTGGCTCCGGCCACCGGCTCGAATATGTCGCGCTCTGGCGGTATCGTCTATCCCATTTTCCGCAACATTGCTGAAGCGTTGGGCTCTAAACCTGACGAAGGTAGCCGCCGGATTGGTTCCTACCTGACGATTCTGATGTATGTCGTATCAATGGGAACATCCAGCTTGTTTTTAACCGGTATGGCCACCAACGCTATCACCGTGTCACTGGCTAACGAAATTATGAAGGTCGATCTGGACTGGATGACCTGGTTTAAGGCGGCCATTATTCCGGCCGGATTAGTTCTGCTGCTGTGTCCCTGGATACTTTATAAAGTTTACGCGCCTGAACTGAAAAAAATTGATAACGTCAATGAGATCGCTGAACAGGGACTGCGTGAACTCGGGCCGGTGAAGCGCGAAGAGAAACTGCTGATCGTGTTTTTTATTCTGGGCGTTTTGGGATGGATGACCGGCTCAGTAACGGGTATTCCTTTTATTCCGGTTGGCTTTGCATTCCTTGCCTGCTTGTTGTTATTTAAAGTGCTGAGCTGGGAACATGTGGTCAGTGAAAAAGCGGCCTGGCAAACGTTTGTCTGGTACGGCGCGTTCTATGGATGTGCTGTCGCGCTGTCAAAAGGCGGGTTCTACGTTTTCCTGGTGGGGGTGATTAAAAACTACCTGGATCTTTCTCATCTCAATGAATTTAGCGCAATTGGTGTGCTGATTTTTATCAGTCTTGCCGTACGTTATTTCTTTGTCTCAAACAGTGCGTTTGTCGTCTCTTTTTATCCCGTGTTGTTTACCCTCGGCATGACGACGCAGGCCAATCCAATGTACGTTGCATTGTCGTTGGCGTTTTCAGCAGGCTACGGTGCTCTCCTCACGCATTACGGTAACGGAGCGGGGGTTTTTACCTTCTCCAGTGGCTATGTGCCTCAAAAAACCTTCTGGCTGTTGGGCACAATGATGGTGCTGTTTAACGTCATTGTTTATTTCCTGCTCGGCATTCCTTACTGGAAATTCATCGGTATCTGATCGGAGGATAAACATGAAACTGGATCTTCGTATCAAAAATGGCCTGACGATAGACGGCCACGGCCAGAATTATATTCAGCGGGATGTGGGCATTATGGGGGATGTTATCGTTGATCTTACCCAGGTTGACGGCATTGAAGCTGAAACTGAAATTGATGCCGCAGGCTGTATTGTCCTTCCCGGTTTAATTGACTTTCATACTCATGTTTTTCATGGCGGAACGGCTATAAGCGTGAATCCAGACATCATTTGTTTGCCCAATGGCGTAACCAGCGTGGTTGACGCTGGTAGTAGCGGTTGGGTCAATTATGGATTGTTCCGTAACAGTGTGATCAACACGGCTACGGTAAGGATAAAAAGTTACTTAAATGTGGTAAATGTAGGCCTGTCTACGCTGGGTGGTGGGCCGACGGGATATCTGGAAAACACGAATCCGGCCAATTTTAATCGGGAAAAAATAAAACAGGTTGTCAGCAAAAATGCAGACAATATTCTGGGCCTGAAGCTGCGCTACAGTCAGGATATTGCGAAAGGCAAATCCTACAGCAGCGATCCTTTTCTGACGACCGTTGCGCTGGCACGTGAGCTGAATACCTCGTTATGCGTGCACGTCACGGATTCCCAACGCCAGGCGGACGAACTCATCCCGCATTTCAACCCGGGTGATATATACGCGCACTGCTTTCACGGAACGGGTCACACCATCCTTAATAAGCAGGGCGAAATATACCCGTCGATTCAGGCAGCCCAGCGGAAAGGCGTCATCTTTGACTGTTCAAATGGCGTGGCGCATTTTGATTTTAATATTGCCCGTCATGCGATGGCGCAGGGATTTTATCCCGATATTATCAGCACGGACTTAACGCAGCGTAACAGCCTGCGTACGAATAAGGTCTACAGTCTGCTTCATGTCATGTCAAAATACCTGAATATGGGTATGTCACTGTTTGATATCGTAAAAGCGGTCACCAGCACCCCTGCCAGGCTAATGAAAATGCAGGGCCAGATCGGAACGCTCACACCGGGGGCATTTGCCGACATCGCCGTGGTTAAAATACGTCAGGCAAAAACCATTTTCGAAGACACGAGGGGCAATCAGTTACAAGGCGATCGCTATATTGATAACTGCTTAACCATCAGTCGTGGGCAGATCTGCTATCGTCGTCTGCATGTTTAATCACGCCTTATCCGTTCGCTCAGTCCTGGAATATTAACGCCAGGTAGCTTTTACGTGCCTGCACATGACGTCTGTCAATATAGGGGCAGACGTTATCTTTATACTTGTTCAGCGCGTTATCGATATAATCGGACTGTTAATGAAGTTCAATGAAATTGTCATTTTCTCTGTTTCAAAAACCATTACTCAGCGTATCTCTAATGTGCTGTTTGAAAAACAGCTAGAATTACCCGTCTACGAAATAGGGTATTCAGATGTGCTGGATAAAGCGAATGAAATGATTCGCGCCGGCACCAGAATCATCATCAGTCGTGGCGGTACCGCTGCCTTACTGCGCAGCAGCCTGGCCATCCCGGTGGTCGAAATTGCACATGATTTTCAAGGCGTGAACCGTATTCTGCAGGAAGCAAAAATCAAGTCACAGAAGATTGCTGCGGTCGGCTTTCCCCAGTTTTGCCACGCGCTTAAGCATTATCAACATATGACTCATGATAATTTCAAGATCTGTCAGGTCTATAATCATTACGATATCGATAATGTCGTCAAAAGCCTTGCGGAAAATAATTATCAGATCGTGATTGGCGGTCTGACCGTTGCTGAAATGGCCAAAAAATATGGTCTGAAGGTTGTAATGGGGGATACCGATAATATCTCCATTGAACAGGCCATCAACGAGGCCTTCAGCCTGTTAAAATATATTAACCAGGAAAATCTGAAGCTGGAGATAAGTCAGTCCGCGATAAATCAGTCACGGGAAGGCATTATGTGTCTCGACCCGATGGGGACTGTCGTCACAATAAACAGCAAAGGAAAAGCGCTTTTTCAGTGCCGCGTCGGGGAGAAAATATACAAAAAAGAAGGATTCAAAGACGTATACAACGCCATTATTGACGAGTCTGACGTCAGCGATATGACCCTTGAACTTGACGGTGAACGCATTTCTGTCGCGATAAAGCATTACTGTAAGCGGCAGGAGAGCTATTCAATCGTGACCGGCTGTCTGCAATCGCAAGCCCCGTGGCGAAACATGGTCAGTAAAAAGCGAAAACAGCGTGCATTTTATACCCGTTACACCTTTGATGACATTGTTGGTGAGTCAGCCAGTATTAAGTCAGCGATCGAAAAAGCAAAGCGTTGTGCCAGCCATGATGCACCTGTCCACATTTTAGGTGATACCGGTACGGGTAAAGAATTGTTCGCTCAAAGCATTCACCAGCACAGCACCCGAAGCCACAGCCCGTTCATTGCGATTAACTGCGCGGCGATTCCTGAAAGTCTGCTTGAAAGTGAACTGTTTGGTTATGCTGACGGGGCATTTACCCAGGCCCGGAAAGGGGGCAAGCCCGGTATCTTTGAGATGGCGATGAAGGGCACCGTATTTATTGATGAAATCAGCGAGGCCCCACTCAACGTACAGGTCAAATTACTGCGTGTGCTACAGGAAAAACAGTTTGTTCGCGTGGGCGGTGATGGGCTGATTGCGGCGGATTTTCGACTCATAACAGCAAGTAATAAAGATTTGAAGGCGCAGATAACCATGGGCGCTTTTCGTCAGGATCTTTATTACCGTATCAATATCCTCACACTCCGGCTTCCCGCGCTGACTGAGCGTAAAGGTGACGTTGAACCTCTTATCCGGCATTTACTTCACCAGCAGGGAAAATACAGGGTCTTTTCGCCGGATGCGCTGGCGTATTTAAACCGTTATCACTGGCCGGGGAATATACGAGAACTGCAATCGGTCGTGTGCAGACTGGCGGTATTTCATCAGGGCGGTACGGTCGATAAATCGACCGTGATCTCGTTGCTTGAGGATGAGCAGGTACTCAATAACGTGGTGTATGAATCATCCTCTTTGGCGTGCATAGACGCTGAAACCGATCTTCTGAAAAAACAGGAGCGCCGGCTAATTATTGACGTGATGGCAAAATGCCAGGGTGATAAAACCCAGGCGGCGGCAATGCTGGGGATCAGTGCGACCACCTTGTGGCGTAAGCTAAAAGCGTATGAGATCAGCGGCTGAACGTCGACAACGGTGCCGCTTTGATATAGTCAATAAACGTCCGCAATGCCGAAGACATATACTGGCGATTAGGATAATAAAATTGCAGGCTGGGCCGTTCCGGTAACCAGTCCTCCACTACCGAGAT
This sequence comes from Pantoea sp. JZ2, assembly GCF_035191405.1. Classification (NCBI taxonomy): domain Bacteria; kingdom Pseudomonadati; phylum Pseudomonadota; class Gammaproteobacteria; order Enterobacterales; family Erwiniaceae; genus Pantoea; species Pantoea sp. JZ2. The sequence continues at coordinate 1,279,319 of NZ_CP045247.1, forward strand.
CAGACTGCCGTTTGCCAGATGATCTTTCACCTGCTCGTAATAGAGATAGCCGAGCCCCGCACCCTGCAGTACGGCATCCAACTGTGAATCCATGTCGTCAAGGATAATGTTTCCGCCGGGAAGAAGCGCAAACTGGCCGTCCGGTCCGTTGAATTCCCACTGATAAATCCGGCCACTGCGATGACGAAACATGACGCACGGGTGCACGTCGATTTCGCGTGGATGCGTGGGACGAGGATGACGGGCAAAATAATCGGGACTGGCCGCGACCACCAGTTTGACTTTTGGCCCTACCGGCAGGGCAATCATGTCTTTTTCCAGCGTACTGCTCAGGCGAATGCCCGCATCAAAACCCTCTTTCACAATATCGACCAGCCTGTCTTCTGTCGTGATTTCCACACGAATATCCGGATAGCGCTGGCTAAACCCGGTGACCAGCGGAATCAGCACCAGACGTGAGGCAAGGCGCGAGGCATTGATTTTCAGCACGCCCATCGGCGTCTGGCGATAGCAGTTGGCTTCATCCAGCACCATGTTGATTTCATCGAAAGCGGGGCGTAAACGTTCAAACATACGGGCGCCGGCTTCGGTGAGTGACACGCTGCGCGTGGTACGGTTAAACAGGCGAATTTTCAGCCGCTGCTCCAGTTGCTTAATCGCGTGGCTGACTGCCGATGGCGACAGTCCGAGTTCATCTCCCGCGGCGCGAAAACTGTTGTGCCGGGCAACGGCAATAAAAGTCGCGAAGTCATAGACGTTCAGTTTCATTGATGAAAATCCCTCATTAACCCGTCTCAAATCATACGATTCCCACAGCAATGTCGCGAGCGTAAGGTGCTTTCGTCAGCACAAAAATGAGGTGAACGATGAAACAACATGTCTATATCGTCTGGTCGCATCCGCGCAGGAATTCGTTAACCGCGCAGATGGTCCACAGCCTGCGCCAGCGCGCAGAAGCGCGCGGCGCCCATGTTACTGAACTGGATTTGTATCGCAGCGATTTTGATCCGGTGTTACGTGTCGAGGATGAACCGGAGTGGGACAACCCGGATAAGCGCTATTCGCCAGAGGTCCACCGCCTGTTTGCTGAACTGGACAATCAGGACATTATCTTCTTTGTCTTCCCGGTGTGGTGGTACAGCTTTCCGGCCATGTTGAAAGGCTATCTTGAGCGCGTATGGAATTATGGCCTGGCCTATGGTGAGCAAAACCGGTTAACGGCAAAAAAGGTGCGCTGGCTGGCGCTGGCGGGCGGCTCCCATCGGTCATTTATTAAATATGGCTGGGAGAAAAACATCACCGATCATCTTTTGGGCGTTTCGGCTTATCTGGCGATCCGCGATGTGGACGTCCATTTCCTCTACAACACGTTAGGGGTTGAGGAGGCCATTCAGGATGACGCCAGCCACTATGCACAACTCTTTGAGCAAATGTATGCGGTGGTAGACAGCACGGTTTAACGCGAGGCGGGGCGCCAACAAGCGCCCTTTAACATGCTCACCCGTACAATGAACGACGCGCGGGGTGCTCTGCTTCGCAGTGCCCGTTTTGCAAGGCGCGAGCGTGCCCTTTACGTCCGTTTAGCGGGAAATGGAGGCGCGCGTTGACAGCGCTGCGGCGTTAACCACGGTGACGGTGGTCACGCCTTTAGCCCGGTCACCGTACCATCGCGCAGGCCTGATCGTATTCCCTTTGCCGCGATCCGCTTCCTGATGACGACATTTTACAAAATCCCCCTGTGGACTATGTTAAGCAACATGTCTTAAGAAAACACATCAGGCAACGGAGAACGTAATGAAAGCAATGACCCTGAAAGCCCCTGGCGGACTGCAGAACATCCACCTGTCAGACCGAGCCGATCCGGGACAGCCGGGAAAAGGCGAAATCCGGGTTGCCATCAAGGCCAGCTCACTGAATTTCCATGACCTGGTCGTCGCGACCGGGCAATTTCCCACCGAAGATGGCCGCATACTGCTGTCCGACGGCGCGGGCGTGGTGGAAGCCGTGGGCGAGGGCGTGACCGATTTTCGCGCAGGTGATCACGTCGTGTCGACATTCTTCCCCGTCTGGCTGTCCGGCAAACCCACCGCGGACGTCGGCGGCTTTGCCCACACGCCGGGCGACGGCATTGATGGCATGGCCAGTGAATACGTTGTGCGGGCGCAGAGCGCCTTTACCCATGCGCCAAAAGGCTGGACGCACGCTGAGTCAGCCACCATTACGACAGCTGGCCTGACCGCCTGGCGAGCACTGGTGACCGAAGGCAATCTTCAGGCTAATGATACCGTGTTGGTGCAGGGCACCGGCGGTGTATCTATCGCTGCCTTACAAATCGCTAAGGCCATGGGCGCGAAAGTGATTGCCACCTCCTCTTCGGATGAGAAACTGGCGCGCGCCCGACAACTGGGCGCAGACGAAACCATTAACTATCGCACGACGCCAGAGTGGGGGAAGAAGGTGCTCGAACTGACCGGCGGCGTGGGCGTGGATCAGGTGGTGGAAGTGGGCGGACCTGCCACGCTGGGTGAGTCGCTGAAAGCGATCAAAGTGGGCGGCCACATTACCCAAATCGGCATCATTTCCGGCGATGAAGCCCGGCTGTCCATTTTGTCTGTCCTGGCGAAGCAGGTCACCATCAAAGGGGTGATCGTTGCCAGCCGACAGGATCAGATCGATTACGTGAACGCGCTGGAAGGGATGAATCAGAAGCCCGTCGTTGATCGCCTCTTCCGTTATCAGGACCTCGCCGAGGCCTTTGCCTGGCAGCAGAGCGGTTCGCATTTCGGCAAGATCTGTGTGGAATGGTGAGTCACGCGCAGTAAGGCTGGTGTGTCCGTAGAAACGGTGCCTGATGAGGGCTGAAACCAGAACCTTCATCAGGCATCGCGGCCTGCGCAGGACTAATTATTGTCGTGAATATAATAGGCCGCGTCAGCGGGCATAAAATGGCTGAGCCCGCCTGTCGCAATGCCGACAGCCAGTGCGTGTTGATTATCCAGCAGCATATGGTTGTCTTCGCTGTAGGTAATTTTGTCGATTTGATCATCCGTCAGGTTGGTACAGGTGTGATAAATATTTTTAATAATATTGCGGAATCGGCTGCTAAATTCATTTTTTTCAACCAGCATATTTTCTGAAAAATTTCTGTCCTGAGCATCATGAATCGTGGGCGCATGTAATAAAAAAATCGAATCGTCCATGGTTAGCCGTTTCTTTGCGCCACAATAAATTAAGGTTGCTGAGGATTCGACGGAGGACATATTCACGGTGGTCACCGGAATGGGTGAGTCCTTCACTATCTGATAGCCCATTTTCCCGGCATCAACATCACCGCCGGGGCTGGTGAGATAAAGCTGTATCTCCGTAGCGGCTTTGTAGTTTTGCGCAATCTCGTCAATGGCGGCGGACAGGGCCATAATTTTGTTCTGCGTTATCGCGCCAGTGAAAGCAATTTTTACCGTTTTAACGGTGTTGGGTGGGCGCTTCTCGTCAACGACTTTGTTCATCGCCGCCTGTGAGGTAAAACTGGTCAGGACAAAAACGGCAGCCGCACAGAAAATATATTTCATATTAACTCCATCCTTTTTGCCCTTTAATTATCAGTGCGACATTATATCTGCAATATCTATTATCATTTTGCACGCGTTTGTTACCGCTAAAAATATATTTCAGTATTATGGCTTTTAAATGACTTTTTCAAAATAACCTGCGGCGACGCTAATTTTGTCGAAGAGGGGAACAACGAAGCCGCATCACATATGCAGTCCGGTAAACGGCATACTGCTTTTCAGTATTGTCAGCACCGCAGGGCACCGTGCTGCTTTTATCGCACGGCTCCGCTTTTCCTGGCGTTTGTACCTGCGGGCTTTCTGCGATTCTGCTCAATGCGCCATGTCCCGGGGACGCGGGGGAAGCGGGAAAAGCTCCGGCTGCGTCACATATCCCACGGCAAACTGATCCCTTTTTGTGACAAGTCACACAACCTCATAACATTTGCCAGCACAGGAAAAAGTTTCGCCAGATAATTAGTGTACTTTGTACACCATAGTTTTACAGAGTAAAACATGAAGTTTACCCAGATGTAAAACCATGAACCTTCTGTGAGGAACACCATGTCTGAAAAGAGACCCAATGTGGCCATAACCTCCGATATAGAGCAGCAGACGGTAAAGCGTGTTATATGGCGCATTCTGCCGTTTCTGATTGTCTGTTATCTGATCGCTATCATTGACCGGGGCAATATCGGAATGGCGGCCCTGCAGATGAATGAAGATCTCGGGCTGACCAAAGCGGTGTTCGGCCTGGCGAGCAGCCTGTTTTTTGTGGGGTATTTTCTGTTTGAAGTGCCCAGCAATCTGGCGATGCAAAAGATCGGGGCGAAGATCTGGATATCGCGCATTATGGTGACGTGGGGCATCGTGTCGGTCTGCACGGCCTTTGTCTCCAGTGCCGGGATGCTTTATTTCCTGCGCTTTTTACTGGGCGCGGCGGAGGCGGGCTTTTTCCCTGGCGTGATCCTCTACCTGACCTACTGGATCCCCGGTAAATACCGCGCCCGCGTCATTGCGACCTTTATGGTGGCTATCCCGGCAGCAAACTTTATCGGCTCACCGATCTCCGGGGCCATCCTGTCACTGGATGGCTGGTTTGGCTTACGTGGCTGGCACTGGCTGTTTATTTTAGAAGGCTTCCCGGCCATCCTTTTAGGAATAGCCGCCTTTTTCCTGTTAAGCAACCGCCCGGAAAACGCGACCTGGCTGACGGAAGCACAGCGCAACTGGCTCAGCACAACGTTGGCGGACGAGAATGCGAAACGTAAGGTGATCGGTCATATCTCGCTGTGGCAGTTACTGCGACACAAGCACATCTGGGTGATGGCCTTAATTTATGCCGGTGCCTCGGCGGCAGGTTCCACGCTCAGCGTCTGGTCGCCACAATTACTCAAGTCGTTCGGACTCGACAACTTCACGACCGGTCTAGTGAACGCCATTCCTTACGGCCTGGCGTCCGTGTTGATGATCGTCTGGGGCCGCAGTTCCGACCGTACGGGCGAACGTCGCTGGCACACGGCGCTGACGCTGTTCCTTATTGCGGGTGGGCTACTGTCGGCTTTCCTGACGCAGTCGCTGGCGGGCAGCGTGGTCATTTTGTCGCTGGTGCTGATTGGCGCGTACTCCATGAAAGGGCCGTTCTGGGCACTGGCTTCCGGCTGGCTGTCGTCCAGCACGGCAGCGGCGGGCCTGGCGGCTATCGGTGCCATGGCGAACCTGATTGGCGGCGGGCTGATGGTTAACGTGTACGGGATCATCAACGAGCAGACGGGCAGTCATGCGCTGGCCATGGTTCCGCTGGCCGTGCTCTGCGGGGCGGGCGGTATCGCAGTGCTGATCATGGGCCGCAAAAGCGCGACCAGAATCGAAGCGGATCATAGCCTGTCGACCGTCAGCAAATAAGTCGCATCGCTGAAATCACTGAAGCGCCTCCGGGCGCTTTTTTTTATACCGGAGAAAAGTGAAGGTGAGGCGAACCGCAGGAATGCCGGGAAGGAGCGGTGCCGTGTTCGGTTCTGCCATCCTTATCGGGCAGGCCGAGCGCTCTGATGCGGCAAGGACGCCTGTATACCGTTTCAGCCTGCTCTGCTCCATGTGCTCGCCTGCCATCGTGATGGGATACTTCCCGGAAACCGGTATCGGTTATCGGAAATACCGGGCCGCGATCAGCAGACGAACGCGAACGTTGTTGCGGTGGGAAAGACAACGGCGTGGAAAAACAGTCTGCATGCGCAGGAACGGCGGCAGGAAGGAGGATAATGGAGAAATGAAGCCGTGGGGGATAAAACCACGCCGCCTCTGATATTGGCGTGGCTTTGTGTCCATTCAGATCGTGCGTCGGGGTTAGTTAACTGAGGCCATAATCCGAGGCGACATCACGCCACCCTGAATGTCGGCGGCGTGGTCGTTTTGTCCGGTCAGGTGTGACGGTAAGGATCCTTGACGGACGCTACGCAGAAGGCTCCCAGCAGCAGCACCGCCGACACCGCCAGCAGTGCCCACATAAAGCCACCGCTGGTCTGGCGCACATAGCCAATAAGCGAAGGGCCCACGAAGCCGCCCAGATTACCAATCGAGACAATCATCGCCAGTCCGCCCGCCGCCGCGCTCCCTGTCAAAAAACCGGAAGGCAGCGCCCAGAATGATGCCTGAAATGCCAGGATGCCGCTCACAGTGAAACACAGCGCAAGCATTTTGAGGACGGGTTCATCAATGAGGGCGCTGCAGCCTAACGCCACGGCGGCGATCACCAGCGCCGCGCTGATCCAGCGAATACGGTGGCGGGAAGCATTCGCGCGCTGTGCCCAAAACAGCATGCTGAAGGCGCCACAGATATAGGGCAACGCGGTCAGAAAACCCGTCGCGGTGTGGCTGACGCCAAGCTGTTTGATAATCTGCGGCATCCACAAACCTACGCCAATTGAGCCGACAATGCCGCAAAAGTTAATAAAAGCCAGAAGGTAGAGCAGGGGATTACGCATTGCATCCCGCAGGCTGGAACCGTGTGCCTGTTCGATCTTTTTCTGTTCATTCGCCAGCCGCCTGCTCAGCAATGCTTTTTCCGCCTCGCTTAGCCAGCCCGCTTTGGCCGGACGGTCATGTAAAAAGAACAGGCACATGACACCAAGTATTACCGCCGGAAAGCCTTCCAGCAGCAACAGCCACTGCCAGTTGCGGATAGTGTCGTGTCCGGTAATTTGCATCAACATGCCGGATAACGGCGCACCGATAATATTCGCCACGGGAATGCCGACCAGAAAGGCGGCCGTGATTTTGGCGCGCCAGCTGCCGGGGAACCAGTAGGTAAAAAACAGGTAAATGCCCGGGGTGAAGCCCGCTTCCGCCACGCCCAGGCAGAAACGGGCAAAGGCAAAGCTGACGGGACCGGTGACGAAGGCGGTGGCCATGGAGATCAACCCCCACGAAATCATAATGCGGGCGATCCAGATGCGGGCACCTACTTTTTGCATGATCAGATTACTGGGCACTTCGAAAAGGAAATACCCGATAAAGAACATGCCCGCGCCAAAGCCAAACTGCTCTGCTGTAATCCCTAAATCCGCGTTCATGCCCAGCGCGGCAAAGCTGACATTCGTGCGATCCAGATAACTGACCACGTAGCAGATAAAAATAAAAGGCAGGATACGGCGAAAGGCTTTGCCTGCCGCGACTTCACTTTGTTCAAAATCCGTTTGAGTCATGCCGTCATGGGACACGGGCACGTCATCCTGCTCCGTCATTGAGCGGGAAGGCGTTGAGTGCAGATTCATGGTTGTCTCCGCTGCGTTGCGTCAACGCAGAGTTATTCTCAGAGAAAAGCAGTGGAAAGAAAGGGCAGCGGGTGGCCTGGCGTTTGCATTGAGCAGGTAAGAATGCTGCCGCTGACAGATTCGGTGATAAATAACTGCCGGCGCTGATCGCCGCCAAAACAGAGGTTGGTGGTGGATCGTCCGACCGGGCTGGTCAGAATCTCAATCGGCTCTGCCAGATCGTTTAACAGCCAGACGCGGCCCAGCCCCGGGTTAGCAATCAGCAGTTCGCCCTGCGCGTTGACGGCGATACCATCAGGACCGCTTGGCCCGTGCGAGGTAAAGAACTGGCCGACTTTGCTGACCGATCCGTCACGCTGAAGCGGTACGCGCCAGATCGCATTGCCGCGCGTCATGGCGACATACAGCACCTTCTCGTCGGGTGACAGCACCAGGCCGTTTGGGCTCGGGCAGTTATCCAGCAGAACGGACAGTTGCCCGTCCTGGCTGAGCCGGTAAACGCGTCCGGACGGATCGTGCAGCCCCGTTTGCCCCTGATCGGTGAAATAAAGATTGCCCCGGCTGTCAGGGGTAAGATCGTTCACGCCGCGAAAACTTTCGCTGTTACGGCGCGAGAGCCACGGCGCGATCGTGTTCTCCTTGAGGCACAGCTTCATCAGGCCGTGACGGTAATCCGTGATCAGAAGCGTATCGGGATCGGTCAGTTTCATGCCGTTGGGTTCGCCGTCGTACTGCACGACGAGCTCCCAGTTGCCCGCCATATCGACACGGAATATGCGGCCATACGGAATATCGGTCAGGTACAGGCAACCCGAGGGATGCCAGACCGGCCCTTCCAGAAACGAATCGGTCAGTTGGCCGCCGCGATTAGCGGCCGCCCAGGCATTGTGGCTGTCAGGTTGGCGGAAACGATCGGGCAGCCGGGTAAATACCGTGGTCTGCCTGATCTCCGGTGTAGTCAGGCACATCATACCGTCGCTTCCTTCTGCGCTAAGATCTTCAGCAGATTGGTCACGGAAGCCGTCCCCATTTTCACGTAAGAGTTATCGCTCACGCCGCTGATGTGCGGGGTAATAATGACGTTTTCTACCGTCTGCCAGAGGTTGGGCGCGGTCAGCGGCTCCACAGTAAAGCTGTCCAGCGCCGCCCAACTGAGCCTGCCGCTCCTGAGCGCGCGTTCCAGAGCATCGTCATCAATCAGTCCACCGCGTGCGGTATTCACCAGCACGGCGCCGGGTTTGAACTGTGCCAGCGCCTGGTCATTAATCATCTGGCTGTTTTGCGCGGTCAGCGGACAGTGCAGCGACACTATATCCGCGCGCGCATAAAGCGTGGCTAAGTCGTCCACCTGCTCACAGCCCGCGGGCAGCGTTTTCGCCCAGGGATCGTAAGCAATAACCTGCATACCAAACACGCGGCCAATATCGGCCACCCGGCCGCCAATCGCGCCGAGGCCCACGAGCCCGAGCGTCCGGCCTTCCAGTTCAAGGGACTTGTGGCTGGATTTGTCCCAGTGCCCTTCACGCATCCGGCGATTCAGCGGAATCAGGGATTTGGTGCAGGCCAGAATCATTGCCCAGGTATGTTCAGCCACCGCCGCCGCGTTGGCACCCGGCGCAGACTGAACGCTGATGTTTCGTTCGGCCGCCGCGGCTTGATCAATAACGTCAATGCCGCTGCCATGTTTGGAGATCACGCGCAGCGCAGGCGCGGCGTCCATGATGCGGGCGTTAATTTTTCCATAGCGCACCACGATTCCGACGGGATTATACTGCTGGCACAGCGCGACCAGATCGTCTTCGGTTGGCCTGGTGCCCGCAAACACCACTTCATAATCGTTCAGCATCGCAAGCGCGGCGGGGGCGATGTCAGCGCCGGTAATAATGACAGTATCCTGTTTGCGCATCAGAGTTCCTCCCCTTCCGCTAACATGCCTGCTGCACGCAGGGCACCGTTCAGCCAGGTCGGTCTTTTGTCCCCGGCTTTGATTGCCGCAATACGGCGGGTTTCCATATCCAGCTTTTTCGCCGCGAGTTCCAGCACCAATTCGACCTCGTCACGTGGGACGACCACCACACCATCGATATCACCGACCACCAGATCGCCCGCGTTGATCGTCGCACCGGCCACAGAAACCGGGTAATTCACACGACCGGGAATCAGCTTGGTCGGGCCACATGGATTCAGGCCAGCGGCGAAAATCGGATAGGTGTGGTTGCTCAGCGCATCCGCATCCCTGACCGCGCCATCGATGATAATGCCGGCAATGCCGGACGCTTCTGCCTGGGTCGCCATGATTTCGCCTAGCAGCGCACAACTGATATCGCCTTTACCGTCTACCACGATGACATCGCCGGGTTTGGCCACCGCCAGCGCAGCATGGATCGCCAGGTTATCACCTGAACGCACTTCCACCGTTACCGCCGGTCCGGCCACTTTCATATGCGCACCCAGTGGCTTAACGCGGCCATGGAGCGTGCCTCGTCTGCCCGCGACATCCGCAATAATCGCGGCCTGAAATTCAGCGGCACGTCTGACATAATCATGACTGACTCGCGTAACGTCGCGGTTGATCATCGGTTTTTCGTTCGCGGACATGGGTCACCTCACAGGTTTGATGTTTTACAGAGTAAAACTGTGTTGTACATAATGAAATTACTATATCGGTGACACTGACGCTCGCGCCAGTGTTGCGAGCTTGTTTGTGATGTAAATAAGATGTGACTCACAGTTTCAGGTACACTCAGTGCCAGCAAAAATCAGGAGAAGCGAAATGGGAAACGAAGGAGTTAATGCGGTAGAGAAGGCGCTGGCATTGCTGGATTGTTTTAAGCCAGGCGAAGAAAGCCTGTCCCTGACGGCGCTGTCGCAGCTCTCGGGCTACCACAAAACCACCGTTTATCGCCTGATGAATTCGCTGGAACGCATGAGTTATGTAGTCAGACGGGATAACGGGATTTATATCCTGGGACCAAGACTGCTGTATCTGGGCAAGCTCTACGAACAGTCGTTTCATCTGGCCAGCGTGGTCCAGCCCGAGCTACAGGCGCTGGCTTCGGCCACCCATGAAAGCGCCAGCTGGTATGTGATTGATAACGGTCAGCGTCTTTGCGTCTTCCGTGCGGAATCGTCGGATGGCCTGCGCCATACGCGACTGCCGGGCTCGCTTTATCCTCTGGATAACTCGGCGATTAGCCAGGTGCTGCGTTACTGGGGAATGGGCGAACCCCTGTTTGCTGAGACACCGGACTTACCGCTCTATACGTCGGGGGCGCGCGATCCGCACACTGCCGCCTTTGCCATCCCGGTGTTTGGCGAAGGGGATAAATTAACGGCCGCCCTGGCGCTGACCGGTCCGTCATCACGCTTAACCCTGGACCGCAAAGCGGCAGGGCTCGGTGACCTGATGCGGGAAAGTGCCGCCAGATTGTCGGCTCAGTTAGGGGCCAGAAAGCCGTTTTGCGATGGGGTTTACTGGGGTAAATAGCGGGCAGTGCCGCGCGGTTGGGTCAAGAACCGTTCGGCGGCTGAGCAGGGCAGGCATGTGCTGCCGTCCTCCGCCCCGTGTGCAGGCAGAACTCCGACATCTATTCTACTGCTGAGCCGGTCGCATCCGCGTTTCTCCGCTTGCCTGCAATCGGCCAGTGATAAAGCGGACCGCGCGGCGACGTCCGCGGCTCCGCTTCCGCGCCACGAAAGCGTGAGTCAGGTTAGCGGTAATAGATCGCTATCCGCTGATCCGCCACCGTTTCAATCGCCACCGGAATCTCAAACAGCCGCGTCAGCACGTCCGGCTGCATGATGTCGGCTGGCGTACCGCGCATAAAAACGGCGCCGTTTTTCATGGCAATGATGTAGTCGGAATAGGCGGAGGCGAAATTGATATCATGAATGACCAGAATGATGGATTTGTGCAGTTCATCCGCCGCTCGTCGCAATTGCTGCATTATGGTCACGCTGTGTTTCATATCCAGATTATTTAGCGGTTCATCTAACAGAACGTACTGCGTATCCTGGCACAGCACCATCGCCACAAAGGCCCGCTGCCGCTGCCCGCCGGACAACTCATCCAGATAACGCTGTGCCAGCGGCAACAAATCCAGAAAATACAACGCCTGCTCAATATGGTGTCTGTCCGCTTCCGTTATCCGTCCTTTTGACCAGGGATAGCGGCCAAAACTGACCAGATCGTACACCGTCAGCCGATGGGTAAAATGATTCTCCTGCCGTAGCACCGACAGCACTTTCGCCAGCTGTTCAGTGTGCGCCTCGTTCACCACCAGCGAATCGATTCTGATTTCACCGCTGTCCGGCGTCAGCAGTCGGCTCATCACCGACAGCAGAGAGGATTTTCCGGCACCGTTAGGACCAATGATGGCAGTGATGCCCGACGCGGGCAGGGTTTCATTGATATTGTTGAGAACAGAAAGCGTGCCGTAGCGCTTATTCACATTCACCACTTCAATCACGTTGCCACCTTTTTAAGCACCAGATAAAGAAAGAGTCCACCGCCAACACATTCAATGATGACGGACAGCGTGCCAGCCCTGTCCAGCAGTCGCTCCAGAATGAGCTGTCCGCCGGTCAGCGTAATTATGCCGATGAGTACCACGGCAGGCAGCATCTCGCGATGACGCCATGAGCCCATGGCGGGCCAGGCCAGATTCACGATCAACAAGCCCAGAAACGTCATTGGCCCCACCAGCGCGGTTGAGATCGCTACCAGCAGGGAGATGAGCAGCAACAGACCGGTCACGTAGCGCTGAACGGGCACGCCGAGTGCGGTAGCGGTATCGCTGCCCAGCGCCAGCACGTCAAGGCGATGGCGCATGCGCCAGATGATTACCGTCACAACAGCAATGACGCTGCCTGACAACAGCAGGACGTCGCTATCGGCGCGGGTAAAGGTGGCAAACATCCGGCTCTGTAAAACGGCAAATTCTCCCGGTGATAGCAGGCGCTGCATCAGTCCGGACAGACTGCGGAACAGCGTGCCGAACACCAGGCCTGCCAGTAAGACGCGCTGAAGTTCCAGCCCGCTGCGGTTAAATAACCAGCGGTAAAGCAGCGTGGCAAACAGCATCAGAAGCGCCGTTTCGCCCAGAAACTGCACCACAGGGTAGGTCTGGCTCAACGGCGACAGGTGAATAAAAAAGACCATCAGCGTCTGAAGTAAAATAAACAGCGACTCCAGCCCCATGATCGACGGCGTAAGAATGCGGTTTTGCGTGATGGTCTGGAAAAGCAGCGTGCTGATGCCCGAGGCAAACGCAACCAGCACCATAGTCAGTAAAATCTGCCCGCGGTGTTTCAGGAGATAGCCGATATTGCCCTGCAGGTTAAGGGTCAGAAACAGCGTGCAGAGCGCAATCGCGATGACGGTCAGCAAACACAGCCGTCCGGCAGGGGAGCGCATCCTGTTCAGCACGCGAGACGGCAGCGAACACTCAACGGCCATGGCGTTTCCCCTTCATAATCAGCAGCAGAAACACCGCCGCGCCCAGTACGCCGAGCAACGTACTGACCGGGATCTCGAACGGCTGCACGATAAGCCGCCCCAGGATATCGCAGCTTACTACCAGCATAGCGCCCGTCAGCGCGACCCAGTGCACGGTGCGTCGCAGGTTATCGCCAGCCAGCAGGCTGACAATATTCGGCACGATTAACCCCAGGAACGGCAGGACCCCGACGACCACGATAACCACGCCGCTGATGAGCGCAATCATCGCCATGCCCGAGAGCTGAACACGACGGTAGTTCAGCCCGACGTTTACGGAAAAGTCATGCCCTAAACCGGCGACCGTGAAGCGGTCGGCAAGCAGGCCAGCGAGCAGGGCGATCATCCCTACTAGCCACAGCAGTTCATAGCGCCCCTGCATCACGCTGGAAAAATCCCCCGATTCCCAACTGCCCAGCGCCTGCAGCAGGTCAAACTGCATCGCCAGAAAGGTGGTGACCGAACTGAAAACGGCCCCCAACATGATGCCGGTCAGCGGCACAATAAGGGCGCTTTTCTGACGAACAGGGGCGATTAACAGCATAAACAGCAGGGTACCGGCCAGGGCGAACAGGGCGGCAATGCCCATTTTGACTATGACGGGCGCGGCGGGATAAAACAGCATGACCAGCAGTAAGCCCAGACCGGCGGACTGTGTCGTGCCCACGACAGAGGGCTCGACAAAACGGTTTTGCGTCAGCATTTGCATGATTTGCCCTGCAACGCTCATGGCGCTGCCAGCCAGCACCAGCGCGACCGTGCGCGGCACGCGACTCACCCACATAATCTCCCGCATGTCGGCATCGCGCCACACGTCCATCAGTGACAGCTGCGTGACGCCCGTCATCACACTGAGCATCATCAGCGCCCCCAGCAGGATCAGGCTAAAGCTAAAGGCCACGGACTTCATTCTGGGCGGACGCCGGCTGTGCTGAGTGCCTGCCTGATCTGCTCCATCATCAGGCTGTAACTCTGGATCCCGCCAGCGAGGTACAACGAGGCCGAATCCAGCCAGATTATCTGCTGTTTTTTCCATGCCGTGGTGCGGCGCACCAGCGGATTATCCAGTACCTGCCGGGCAGAAACGCCCGCCTTGCTGCCGATGGCGCTGTCGCGATCCAGAACGAACAGCCAGTCCGGATTGGCCTGCATGATGAGTTCGGGCGAAATGGCGTTTCCGTGTTTACTGGCGGTCGGCAGGGCGATGGCCGGTCTGAACTGCAGGACATCAAAAATAAAACCAAAGCGGGAATGCGGTGTGTAAGCACTGAGTTTGCCGCCGTTGACCATCAGCATCATGGCCGTGCCTGCCTGAGCCGCCTGGCGGCGAAGGTCAGCAACCTGCGCATCAAATCTGGCCAGAACGGTGCTCGCCTGCGCCTGTTTTCCCATGATTTCGCCCAGTTGCGTGGTTCGCTGACGCAGGCTGTTTAAAACATCATTGGGATCGATATCCAGCGATACGGTCGGCGCAATGTCGCTGAGTTTGTTATAGGCCGCCAGGGCTCTGCCGCCGGCCAGAATCAGATCCGGCCTGGCGCGGCTCAGGGCCTCATAGTCAGGCTCAAATAACGTGCCCGCATTGAGGTACTCATCACTGTTGTAGCGCGCCAGATGGGCCGGATAGCTTATCGCGGTCCGGGGCACGCCCAGCGGATGAATTCCTAACGCATCGGCACTGTCCAGCGTTACCGGGTTTAAGATCACCACACGTTGGGGATGCAGAGGAATGGCCGTTGTGCCCTGAAAATGCGACAGCTGGACGGTGGGGGCGTCGCTGGCCGACGCTAACGGCGCGCTCAGTAAGCAGGCGAGCGCCAGTAAACCTGCCAGACGGGAAAAACGCATACCTTCTCCTTGTACGTTGTCATTGTCCGTAAAAGTGTGCCCGGTTGTCGGGCTGACCATCCGCTTTCCGCCCTGGGTACGTGGTATGTTCAGCAGGGCGAGCGGACCCTCAGTGTTATCAGAACGAAGCCGTCACGGAGGCGTACAGTGTTCGTCCGGGAACGTAATAGTTATTGCCGCTGGTGGTACTGGCAGAGGGTTGCGCGGACACCGGATTTTTATCGAAAAGGTTATCGACGCCCATGTTGAATTTCAGATGCCTGGTCGCCCGGTACTGCCCGGACAGGCCATAAATCATATAGGCCTGGCGGATACGTGCAGTTGCGGTATTGCCGCGTGCGGCCTGATCCGCGCGGTTATTCAGCCCCAGCATTTTTCCGTAGTATTTGGCGGTCATCGACAGACTGATCGCCTCATTGACCTGCCAGTCCAGCGAGGACCAGGTGGCGAGTTTTGGTGTGGTCACCAACATGACGCCCAGTGTGTCTTCCGCTTTGATCATGCGCGTGAAAGTGTTATTCAGGGTCAGGCTTTTCAGCCAGGGGCCTTTCTCTTCCGTAATCAGAGGCACCGTCAGGCTGCCTTCCACGCCCTGCGTGCGGGCGGTATCCAGATTGACGCGCTTCAGCCAGTAGCTACCGGACGCATCGCCCGGAATATAGCCCACCGGCGCGGAAGCAATTTTGTCCTGAAAGCGGCTGTCAAAGAAGGTTAAGCCCACGCCCCATCCCGCATAATCGTACAGGGCGCCCACTTCCCAGTTCTGCGACAATTCAGGCTTCAGCGCGTCATTCCCCAGGGTATAGCAGCTCCCGCCCTGGTAATCGGCATAGCCGTTACAGCCGGCACCGCGGGAGGTTTCGATAAAGCCTTTGCTGGCCTGACGAACGCTGGGCGCCTTAAAGCCTTCGGAATAGCCGCCTTTCAACGTCAGAGCATCCGTGGCTTGCCAGACAAGATAGGCGCGTGGCGTGGTCCGGTTGCCGTAATCGGTATTATCCCGGCGCAGGCCCAGCGTCAGGGCCAGATCGTCCCGCAGGTCAATGTGGTTTTCGATGAAGATGCCGGTGCTTTTCGCTTCGCCAGTATGTTTACCAAAGGTATCGGCCGCGTCGGCTGTCACGCCCAGCGAGCGTGGGTTATGCAGCTCTTCTTTTTTCCATTGCGCGCCCACGGTCAGGTTTTGGGGCAAACCGAGTTCGAAGGGCAGGTTGAGATCGCCTTCAATAATGGATTCTTTATTCCACAACGTGCTGTCCTCGCTGCCCGTCACCGCGCCGTTGGCGATAACCGGTACGTCCGACACCCAGTTTTTAAATTTATTCTGATAAGCGCTTAGCTTCGCCGTGCCAAATGCAAAAATGCCGCGGTAATCCAGCGCATAGTTTTCACGCTCAAGCTTACTGGCCCCGCGCAGATTAATTTCACTGCCGTTACTGGCGACGCCGGGAAGACCTTCTTCGGTTCCCTGCTGCGTAGAGATCGTCAGCCGATGCTGGCGGGTAATATCCCAGCCCAGTTCGGCACCGTAATTTTCATTCTTGCGTCCCTCCTGACCGCTTCCCCAGCGCAGTGCGCCGGTGTCGCTTTTATCCGCCTGGCGCTTATTCCATGAACCATTCAGACGCAGGTCAAACCCTTTCCCCAGTGGGCCGCCAACGCTACCTGTCCAGGTCTGGGTACTTCCCCGCTTATCGTCCTGCGGCTGGCGCGTGCCTGCGGTTAA
Source organism: Pantoea sp. JZ2 (assembly GCF_035191405.1). Taxonomy (NCBI): domain Bacteria; kingdom Pseudomonadati; phylum Pseudomonadota; class Gammaproteobacteria; order Enterobacterales; family Erwiniaceae; genus Pantoea; species Pantoea sp. JZ2. The sequence goes on from NZ_CP045247.1 coordinate 1,295,711, forward strand.
GGTACCGTGCCAGACATCACTGTTTTTCTTCGTGATGATATTCACCACGCCGCCCATCGCATCCGAGCCATAGAGCGCGGACATCGGTCCCCGCACCACTTCGATGCGTTCAATGGCATCAACGGGGATCCAGTTGATATCGTCGAAATAGTTTTGTTGCGTGCTTTTGATGCCGTTGCTGGAGCTCATGCGTTTGCCATCAACCAGCAACAGCGTATACGCCGCTGGCATACCGCGCAGTTGAATACCGGAGCCCACATCTGTTCCGATGGCTTTGGATACGCCCGCGACACGTTCCAGCACATCCGCAAGATCCGTGGCCGATTTACCAACGTCCTGTGCCAGTTGCTGTGCGGTAATCACGGAAATTGATGCCGGAGCATCTTTCAGACGCTGTTCGACAGCCGAAGCCGTCACCACCATCACCTCTTCATCGGGATCGGTGATCTCCGGCTCAGCAAACGCAGGTGAAGCTATGCCAAAAACGGGAATGAACAGACTGGTTTTGATACGACGGGCGAGAGGGGTTAACGACGTCATAACGGTTAATCCTTTAACGGTTGTTTGTCCTGAAGATATTTACGGGCTGATAAACAGCATAAGGCGATATATAAATGGGAATCAAATCAATAATCATTATCAGTTGGCGGTGAAATAAATGCGCAGGGTAATTGCGTGAGAATTTTAATGGTTCAGGATCGGCCGGAATGGTCTGGAAGCTGGAAAGGGTAATTGCTTTTTATGAAAGACAGGTCTTTGATATATAAAGATTTAAGACGAAGAATTTCTTCTTTTACTGACTGGATTGCTGAATGATTCCCTGCCTGTAAGTTTCTTTTTAATATTATCTTTTTTTACGTTTGGGATGATATTTACGAAAGGTAAAAGATGTTCTTGTTAATTTATATAATTGTTAAGAGGTTGCGAAAAATGACTTGGATCAATAATAAGTCTGATTATGTGAAATATTTGATTCTGTTTTGTGAAATAAGCTGGCTTAGCATAATAGCGTTATTTAAATGAATAATGGTTTTCCCGTAATGCATTGAGGTCTACCATGACGCATGGACCATTAAGTCAGTCAATATCGGATACCTGCAATAAATGATCATGCTTCTCTGGAACCGGTAAGTTTTAATGCGGGTTTCAAAGGCACAGGAGGGGACAAAAAAGCCCGCAGGCTTGTGCTGGAACCAGTTAGCGGCCACTGTTGAGAAAATACTATCTAGTTCAATTTGTTGCTGTTCCTCCGCAACTTCTGCTTGTACCTGTGGATCAATGCCATTGGCTAACAAAGCTAGATATTCAGCTCTAAGTCCTCTTGCGTTAGCAAGAGAAAGCGCAGGAAAAGCACCTAAGCCAATCATCGTTCGTTGCTTCGTGTTTGGGCGTTGATAACGAAAGCGCCACAGCTTCTTACCGCTAGTTTTCACTAATAGGAATAGTCCATCGCCATCGTGCAATGTCAGATCTTTATCGGTTGCTTTAGCACGCAGCACTTCTGTATTGGTCAATGGGCGCGTAGTCCTTGCCATGCCTGTGTTTCCCGCCTGAATTGGTATACGTTATTGGCATACATTCTTACGTATACCAATTCGTATACCAATAATCACTGGATTTAGCCGGATTTGGACGGACGATTACAGACACAAAAAAGCCCGCAGGGCTTGTACCGTGCGGGCTTTCAGGATTTCACCGGACGTATCCGGATCATTGTGTGGTGGAGCTGGCGGGAGTTGAACCCGCGTCCGAAATTACTACACCGTCGGCACTACATGCTTAGTCCAGTCTTTACATTCGCCGGTCAGCTGCGGACGGACACGCCACTGACAGACTAGCCTGATTAAGTTTAACGCTTCAACCCCAGGCAGGGCATCCACGCGATCTCTTTTGGGTTTGACCTCTCTTGATCCCCGTCCTAAGAGCGGAGGCTAGGGAGAGAGGGCTCTCAGCAGGTTATTAAGCTGCTAAAGCGTAGTTTTCGTCGTTTGCGACTATTTTTTTGCGGCTTTTTACGAGGCCAACCGCCCCTCGGCATGCTCCTAAGGCTTCACAATCCCGTCGAATCCAGAATCAGCCCCAGAACTTCAAATACTAGCAAAAAAGCGTATCGAATTCCAGTATTTAACGATTGGCATTCTTCATAATACGCGCTTTGTCCATTTGCCATTCACGATCTTTGATGTCGTTACGCTTGTCGTGTTCTTTCTTACCGCGAGCCACGCCGATTTTTAACTTACACCAGGCGTTTTTCCAGTAGAGCGACAGCGCAACAACGGTATAGCCCTCGCGATTAACGCGGCCATACAGTGAATCCAGCTCACGCTTTTTCAACAGCAGTTTACGGCTGCGGGTAGGATCGCAGACTACGTGCGTTGAAGCCACGGCGAGCGGCTGGAAGGTTGAGCCGAACAGATAGGCTTCGCCATCGCGCAGCAAAATGTAGCTGTCGCTGATGTTCGCTTTACCTGCACGGAGTGATTTAATTTCCCATCCCTGTAGCGACAAACCGGCTTCGAACTCTTCTTCAATGAAGTATTCGTGGCGGGCGCGCTTGTTCATGGCAATGGTGGCAGAACCGGGTTTGTGTGCTTTTTTCTTTGTCATAATGCCGCGTATTTTACATCACTTGGTCGGTTATCGCATCCCCAGTCCAGCGGGGCAGCAGGAAACAGGATATTCTAGCACACCATGACAATGAGGAATTTTTGTTTAATCGCTGAAAATGCTATTATTTAGCGGTTTTGTGACGAACAGGAACCATTATGGCTCAGATTAGTCGTTCGGCGCTGGTCCCCTTTAGCGCCGGACAAATGTACCAACTCGTAAACGATGTCGATGCCTATCCGCAGTTTCTGCCGGGCTGCACCGGTAGCCGCGTGCTGGATACCTCTGAAAATCAGATGACGGCGTCAGTCGACGTGTCTAAAGCGGGCATCAGTAAAACCTTTACTACCCGTAATACGCTGACCGACAACCAGAGCATTCATATGCAGCTGGTCGACGGCCCGTTCCGCAAGCTGACCGGCGGATGGCGCTTTATCGATCTCGGCGATGATGCCTGTAAGGTCGAACTTAGCCTGGAGTTTGAGTTCACCAATATGCTTGTTGAAATGGCATTCGGTCGCATCTTCAAAGAACTGGCCAACAGCATGGTGCAGGCGTTCACGCAACGCGCCAAAGAGGTTTACAGTGCCTGATATCTCGGTTGAGGTGGTGTACGCCCTGCCTGAAAAACAGTATCAGCAGTACGTAAAGCTGGAAGAGGGCAGTACGGTCGAGCAGGCCATCAAAAAATCGGGTTTGCTTGAGCTGCGGCCTGATATCGACCTTGCCAGCAATAAAGTGGGCATTTACAGCCACCCGGTGAAACTGACGGATATCGTGCAGGAAGGCGATCGGGTTGAGATCTACCGCCCGCTGATTGCCGACCCGAAAGAACTGCGTCGTCAACGCGCAGAACGCGCGGCCAGCAGCAAGAAATAACTGGTCAGATCGAAGAACATGAAAAAGGCGCTGATGAGCGCCTTTTTGCTTTCTGCGGGTTAATCACCGCCGCGATAGCGACGGTCAGAATCAACCGTTAGCCTTCTTGCGAGGACAGGGCAGGTTTATTGTCGATGTTGGTCAGCACACCGCTGCGGTCGAAGGTCAACGTCAGTGTCTGCTGTTTGACCTTCTCATGGCCAGGTTCCTGACGGAATACGTAGTACCAGACATTGCTACCAAACGGATCTTTCATCATCGGCGTACCCAGTGTATAGGCCACCTGCTGCTGAGTCATGCCGGTATGAATCTTGGCAACATCATTGGCAACCAGATAGTTTCCCTGATTGATATCGGGACGATAAACCACGCGCTCTAAAGTGGAGCATCCGGAGGTCATCATTAACATTACCACTGCCGCGGCAGTCAGCGTTTTACAGCGCATCTATACATTCCTTTTCTGGGGCCAAACGCCTTTTACAGGCTGTTCTTCTGCCATCAAATTCTGAACTCTGCCTGCGGCAGGCTTTATTATTCAGGCGACAATAGCTGTCGATGATAATAAACCTTTTCGCTATTGGAAACCTCTACAGAGCATGCATATGACCACGCTGTGTTAAAAAAGTGCATATCAGGCGGCTAAAAGTTCTTTAGCATTAGCCAGCGTGTTGCGGGTGACCTCGCTGCCACCCAGTAAACGCGCCAGTTCCTGCAAACGTGCGCGCTTGTCCAGCGGCTGCATATGGGTTTCCGTCATTTCGCCGTCAGTCTCTTTGCTGACAAAGAAGTGCTGATGTCCGCAACCGGCGACCTGCGGCAGATGCGTAACGCACATCACCTGTGTTGATTCGCCCAACTGGCGCAACATCTTGCCGACGACGGCGGCGGTAGGGCCGCTGATGCCCACGTCAACTTCGTCAAAGATCATCGCCGGGGTTTCCATCTTGCGGGCCGTAATCACCTGAATGGCCAGCGCAATGCGTGACAGCTCACCGCCGGAAGCAACTTTGCCCAACGGCTGTAAAGGCTGCCCGGGGTTGGTCGTCACCTGGAAATCAATGCGGCTTGCGCCATCCGCCGTTAACTGATCGGGATTAAACACCAGGTCGATGGCAAAGCGGCCGTGCGGCATCGAAAGCAAATGCATGCTCTGGGTAATTAACTGCTGAAGCTCATCCGCAAAGCGGCTACGTTGTTCGTGCAGTCGTTCCGCGCACTGTAAGGCCGCCTGATAATGTTCGGTGACCAACGTTTGCAGACTTTCCTGATCGCTTTCCTGTTGGGATAACAACTCTGCTTCATCCAGCAATTGCTGATGGAGAGCGGGTAAGCCTTCCGGCGTGACATGGTGCTTACGCGCCAGCGCGATTTGCCGCGAGATACGCTGTTCCAGTTCATAAAGGCGATTGGGATCCAGATCGAGGCTGTCGCAGTAGTGACGCAGTTCGTCGCTGGCTTCGCTCAACTGAATGGCCGCTTCTTCCAGCAGGTTATAAACCCCGCTGACCTTGTCATCCAGTGCGGTAAGCTCTGACAGCATCTGGCGTGCGCTGTACAGCATACTGTTGAGGTTGGTGTCATCGCTGTCCGCCAGAAGCTGAAGTGCCTGCTGGCTGGTTGAAAGCAGCTGTCCGCTGTTGGCCAGGCGTTTGTATTCTTCGTCGATCTGCTCGAACTCACCTGCCTGCGGGGCAAACTCGTTCAGTTCTTTGAGCTGGTACTGCAGTAATTCGCGACGGGATTCACGTTCCTGCGCCTGCTGCTGATGCTGCGCCAGAGTACGGCAGCTCTGATGCCAGGTCTGATACGCCGCACGCATCTCAACCAGCAGCGCGTCATGCCCGGCATAGGCATCCAGCAGGTGTTTTTGATGGTCGGGCTTGAGCAGCAACTGGTGCGCGTGCTGGCCATGAATCTGAATCAGCAACTGGCCTAAATCGCGAAGCTGTGAAAGCGGAACCGCCGTGCCGTTAATAAAACCGCGTGAGCGGCCATCGGCACTGATCACGCGGCGCAACAGGCACTCATTGCCATCATCCAGTTGGTTGTCGCTGAGCCAGCGCTGAGCGGAAGGCGAGGCTTTGATTTGAAAGCGCGCGCATAAATCTGCGCGGTTGGCACCCTGACGCACCATATCGGCATCCGCGCGACCGCCGAGGCACAATCCGAGCGCATCGATAGCAATAGATTTACCGGCACCGGTTTCACCGGTAATGGCCGTCATGCCACGTTGAAAATCAATGTCGAGCTCACGAACGATAGCGAAATTGCTGATGGTCAGTTGTGCCAGCATAGCGTCACCTGTATGAATAAACACATATGGTTTTTCATACAGTATAAACTGGTTTTTTATCCAGTAAAGAGGGCGCGCTCACTTTCAGAACAATTTTTTTGACCAGCCCAGTTTGGAACTCAGCGTGTTGAAATAGCTGTAGTTTTTGGGATGGATAAGATTGAGATGGTTTTCGCTGCGGCGGACCAGCACATCTTCCCCTTCCTGAATAGGCAGCGCAATCTGGCTGTCGCAGCTGATTTCCAGGTCGTTGCGGCGGGCCGAAAAGCGCAGGCGAATGGTGCTGCTGCTGTTAATCACCAGAGGCCGGGCCGATAAGGTGTGCGGAAACATCGGCACAATCGTTATCGCGTCCAGCGACGGCGTTAAGATCGGGCCCCCTGCGGACAGGGAATAGGCCGTAGATCCGGTCGGCGTAGAAATGATCAGGCCGTCTGAGCGCTGTGAAAAGGCAAACACCTCATCAATGTACACTTCAAACTCGATCATGTGGGCGACTTTGCCCGGATGGAGTACCACTTCATTAATCGCGCTGCCGATGCGGGGTGAGCAGTCGGTTTTGCATACCTGCGCTTCCAGCAGAAAGCGGCTTTCCACAAAATAATTGCCGTTCAGCACGTCATCAAGCTGATGGTGCGCGTTATCCGGATCCAGATCCGTCAGAAATCCCAGATTGCCGCGGTTGATGCCAATCACTTTTATGTCATACCGCGCCAGTACTCTGGCTGCGCCTAGCATATTACCGTCACCGCCGACCACGACGGCTAAATCCGCCTGCTGGCCAATTTCTGCCAGCGTGCCAGTCTGGACATCGTCCAGTGAGAGTTCCTGCGCAATCTGCTGTTCGACAATGACACGGTAGCCCTTACCGGTCAGCCAGCGGCACAGCATTTCATGCGTGGTGAGCGCGGTGGGATGGCGTGGATGGCCCACAATTCCAATGCAGTTAAAGTGTTTGTTCATCGAGTGGGTCTTCCTCATAAGCCAAATCGGCACGATGATGTGACGTGTTCCCTTGAAACCGCCAAACCAATCCCCATAATAAGCCAACCAGCGAAGTGAATGTGCAAAACGCGGAGAAATTCATGAGTAGTAAAGAACAGAACACCCCAAACGAGCAAGTCTCAGACGAAATTCAACAGGAACAACAGCAACCTCAGGACGCGGAGACAGCAGGTGAGGTGGATCCGCGTGATGAGCGCATTGCTCAGCTCGAAGCTGAGTTGGCGCAGTTGCAGAACGGCGTGCGTGACGCGCAGCTGCGTGCACAGGCAGAGATTGAAAATGTGCGTCGTCGTACCGAGATGGACATTGAAAAAGCGCACAAATTTGCGCTGGAGAAGTTTGCCAACGAGCTGCTTCCGGTGATTGACAGCCTGGAGCGTGCGCTGGAGCTGGCGAACAAAGAAGATGAGAAATCCGCTTCGATGGTGGAAGGCATTGAGCTGACGCTGAAATCGCTGCTGGGCGCAGTGCGTAAATTCGGTGTTGAAGTGGTCGGTGAAACCGGCGTCCCGTTCAACCCTGAAGTCCATCAGGCGATGTCGATGATGGAATCTGACGAGGTGGAGCCTAACCACGTGATGATGGTGATGCAACGCGGTTATACCCTGAATGGGCGTCTACTGCGTCCGGCCATGGTTGCAGTGGCCAAGGCGAAAGCCTGATTGTAGCCTCATCTCACAACGGCCGCGCACTGACGCGGCCGTTGTGTTCAGGCTGCCGGGTCAGGTAAAACTGGTGTCCAGTCAACAGGATCTCTGCCGCTTTCTTTTAACAGGGCGTTAGTTTTTGAGAAATGCTGGCAGCCAAAAAAGCCGCGGTGTGCCGAAAGGGGAGAAGGATGCGGCGCCTGCAACACATGATGGCGCTGGCGATCAATGATGCTGCCTTTCTTCTGCGCATGCGAACCCCACAGTAAAAAGATTACCCCTTCACGCTGCGCGTTAATCGCGTCAATCACCCTGTCGGTAAAGGTTTCCCAGCCCAGCCGGGCATGAGAATGCGCTTTGCCCGCTTCCACCGTTAACACGGTATTCAGCAACAGCACGCCTTGCTCTGCCCAACTGGCCAGATAGCCATGACTGGGTTTCTCAAAGCCCGGAATATCCTGCTGCAGCTCTTTATACATGTTCTGAAGGGAAGGCGGAATGGGCACGCCCGGTAATACAGAAAAAGCCAGACCATGTGCCTGATTCGGCCCGTGGTAAGGATCCTGACCCAAAATCACCACTTTCACATCGCCTAACTCCGTTAAGCGAAAGGCATTAAAGACGTCTTTTTGCGGCGGATAAACGGTCACGCCTGCAGCCCGCTGGTTGGCGACCTGTTTCAGGGTTTCAATGAAATAGGGCTTCTCTTTCTCTTCAGCCAGCACATCGTGCCAGGTCAGCTTTGCAGCCATAATCAACTCCCTTGTGTTCTGAACGCTAAGCTTAGCTGTTCAGTATCCAGACATGAAGCCTAAAATTATTTTAAAAATTCAATAAAATGTAGTCCCGCTACGTTTTAAAAATCAATCGCTTAGCAATGTGGCCAAAAAGCGCCCGATTGTACTTGATTCAGGTCAAAACTAACGTCATGAGCGAATGATATACCAGTTGCTCATCATTGATTTATTGACGGTATTGGTCCAGCCAATGCCTTGCAGGAGAAACTGAGATGATCACAGGTATTCAAATTACCCAGTCACACAATCCGGCCTTAGTGAATTCGTTCTGGCTGTTAGATGAAGAAACCGCTCAGGCACGCTGTCTGTGTGCCGTAGCAGGCTATCAGGACGATCAGATTGTCGCGATTGGTGAGTTAGGGGACATGGCTTACCGTGTAGTACCGGTCGAGATTAAACCCCAGGTGCGCGTGGAAGGCGGGCAGCACTTAAACGTTAACGTCCTGCGCCGTGAAACGCTGGAAGACGCCGTGAAACATCCTGAGAAGTATCCGCAGCTGACCATTCGTGTTTCCGGGTATGCCGTGCGCTTTAATTCGCTGACGCCTGAACAACAGCGTGACGTCATTGCCCGAACCTTTACGGAAAGTTTATAAACTGCCTGTGTGCTGAAATAAAACGCAGCGCCAGAAGGACAAATTTCTACACGTTAACAGACAGATAGAACATGACTGTCGTCGGGTGAAATATCCAGCCGGGCGGCTTTATGATGTTTGATGCTGAATGGAGACGAAACCGGGCTTTACCCACCTGAACAATGAAAAATCGCCTCTCAGGAGGCGATTTTTTTAGAAGCGTGCTGTTTTATTCCGCGTTCTCACTGCCGGATGAGCTGCCACTTGGCTTGCGGCGTTTACCGACATTTTTAAGATCGCGATGGCGTTTTTTCACCCGCGGTTTCTCTTCTTCTTTGGCTTTTCGCTCTGCACGCTTCGCAAGCGCCTTTTTCGACGGTTTTCCGGTAGTTTTTGGCGAAGGCGCACGTGTGACCGGACGCAGCTCGTCAATCACCCGTGCTTTAATCGGCTCGTCAACGTAGCGACTGACTTTACCCAGCAGCAGATGGTCATGGGCTTCGACCAGCGAAATGGCGATGCCTTTACGACCGGCACGGCCCGTACGGCCGATGCGGTGCAGATAGGTATCCGCCGTGCGTGGCATATCGAAGTTAATCACGTGGCTCACATCCTCCACGTCAATCCCGCGTGCGGCGATATCGGTGGCGACCAGCACGTTTACCCGACCTTCCACCAGACGTTTAATCGCCTCATTGCGTTTAGCCTGGACCATTTCCCCTTCCAGGTAGCTGGTGCGGATTCCGGCATCATGCAGCCAGCTGACCAGTTCATGCAGGCGTTCACGTTTACGCACAAACACAATGGATCGGGTCACTTCCGGCTGCTTTAACAGGTGAACCAGCAGTTTGGTTTTGTGCTCAAGATCGTCGGCGCGGTGATACCACTGCTGAATTTTCTTACGCTCGCGACGGCTGGGATCGGCTTCCAGTTCAACCGGTTCGTTCAGCAGGCGCTCGGCAAAATCTTTAATATGCTCGCCTTCCAGCGTAGCGGAGAACAGCATTGTCTGTTTACGCCAGCGCGTTTCACCCGCGATGGTTTCGATATCCTGGGCAAAGCCCATGTCCAGCATGCGGTCTGCTTCATCCAGGATCAGCGTTTCCACTGCGCGGCAGTCAAAGTTTTCTTCTTTGATGTACTGCAGCAGACGGCCGGTGGTGGCAACCACAACGTCCTGATTTTCGCTGAACACTTCGGCGTGGTTCATAAAGGCCACGCCGCCGGTGATAGTGGCGATATCCAGATGCGTATGTTTCGCCAGTTCCCGCGCCTGGTCGGCAACCTGCATCGCCAGTTCACGGGTGGGCGTTAAAATTAAAATACGTGGCGGGCCAGACTTCTTGCGTGGAAAATCGAGCAGGTGCTGCAACGCCGGTAATAAATACGCGGCGGTTTTCCCGGTCCCGGTAGGTGCCGAACCCAGAACGTCGCGGCCCTCCAGCGCGGGGGGAATGGCAGCAGCCTGAATTGCTGTCGGGCGCGTATAGCCTTTCTCCTGCAGCGCTTCAAGCAGGCTTTCGTCGAGTTCAAGTTCGGAAAATGTGGTTACGGTCATGTTCTACCTCAGTTTGGGGCGCTGATTATAGACAGATCGGACATAATCTTCATCTGTTTATCGGTATTGACTGCGTCAGATTACGTTAACGGCGTGAATTCCCCAACCTGGCACGTTACACTTGGCGCCAGCTATACGGCAGAAAAACAGGTGAATGGTCGCTGAGTATGATGCAGGACAAGCCGCAGGCGCGGCCGCAGTTAAAAAAGAACGGGTTTACCTTCAAGCAGTTTTTTGTCGCACACGATCGCTGTGCAATGAAGGTCGGTACTGATGGCATTCTGCTGGGCGCGTGGGCACCGGTCGCCGGGGTAAAGCGCATCCTTGATATCGGTACCGGTTCGGGCCTGATTGCGCTGATGCTGGCCCAGCGAACGCATTCTGATGTGGTGATCGATGCGGTGGAGCTCGATGCCGACGCTGCGCAACAGGCCAGCGAGAATGCCTGTCAGTCACCCTGGGCTGCGCGTATTCATGTTCATCAACAGGATATCGCGCAGTGGGCGGAAAACAGCAATACGCGCTATTCACTGATCGTCAGTAATCCGCCTTACTTTACACCTGGCGTGGCCTGCTCAACGTCGGCACGCGACAGCGCACGCGCGACCGGTACCTTAAACCATCAGACCTTATTACGTTGCGCAGCGTTGCTCATGGAAGAAGAGGGCTTCTTTTGTGTGATATTGCCTGAGACGACAGGGCAGGAGGTGATTGCGCAGGCACAATCGGAGGGCTGGCATCTGCGCTTTCGCTTCGATGTGGCGGAATATGCTCACCGTCCGCCGCATCGTGTATTGCTGGGGTTTTCACCCAGTCCGGGTGAAACCCTGTTTGAACGCCTGGCTATCCGCGATGCCGACCGGCAGTATTCTGACGCCTGGCAAAGCCTGACGCGTGACTTCTATTTGTTTATGTGATCGCCGGGCTGCAGGACGGTCGGTTGCGCTTCCGCCAGCGTATCGGGATAGTCGCGAATAAAATGCAGTCCGCGGCTCTCTTTGCGTTGCAGCGCACAACGCACCATCAGCTCTGCCACCTGTACCAGGTTGCGCAGTTCCAGCAGGTTGTTTGACAGCCGGAAGTGGCGATAGTACTCGTCGATTTCCTGTTGAAGCAGGCTGATGCGGCGCAACGCGCGTTCCAGCCGCTTAGTGGTACGGACAATGCCGACATAATCCCACATAAACAGCCGTAGCTCATGCCAGTTATGCTGAATGACCACGCGCTCATCGGCATCATCCACCTGGCTTTCATCCCATGCCGGTAAACGATCTACGGTCTCCGTTTCAGGTAAGATCCGCATCAGATCCTCCGCGGCAGACCAGCCATATACCAGACACTCCAGGACAGAATTTGAGGCGAGGCGGTTGGCACCGTGCAGCCCGGTATAACTGACTTCACCGATTGCATATAAACAATCGATGTCGGTGCGGCCATGCCGATCGACGACCACGCCACCACAGGTGTAATGCGCGGCGGGCACCACAGGGATTCTGTCCTTTGTCAGATCAAAGCCAAAGGTCAGCAGTTTTTCGTAAATCATCGGGAAGTGGGAACGGATGAAGGCCGGCGGCTGGTGTCTGATATCCAGATACATGCAGTCTACGCCCAGCCGTTTCATTTCATGATCGATGGCGCGGGCGACGATATCGCGCGGGGCCAGCTCCGCGCGTTCGTCGAAGTCAGGCATAAACCGCGAACCATCGGGCCGCACCAGCCAGGCGCCTTCGCCGCGCAGGGCTTCCGTCAGCAGAAAGTTTTGCGCCTGCGGATGAAACAGGCAGGTAGGGTGAAACTGGTTAAATTCCAGGTTAGCGACCCGGCATCCTGCTCGCCACGCCATCGCAATGCCGTCACCAGAGGCGACATCAGGATTCGTGGTGTATTGATAAACTTTGGCCGCGCCGCCCGTGGCCAGCACGACGGCGCGCGCCTGGCAGGTTTCGACCCGTTCGCGATTGCGGTTCCAGATCCAGGCCCCCATTACCCGGCGGGGGCCCGGTAAGCCCAGTTTGTCTGACAGGATCAGATCCACCGCGTTAGTGCGTTCCAGGATGCGGATATTCGGATGACGCAACGCCTGGCCGACCAGCGTGGTTTCCACTTCCCGGCCGGTGGCGTCGGCGCTGTGCAGAATACGGCGATGGCTGTGGCCGCCTTCTCGCGTCAGGTGATAACGCATCTCACCGCCGGCCTGAGGATCGGTATCAAACGCCACGCCATGATCGATCAGCCACTGCACGCAGTGCCGCGCATTGCTGGCGACAAATGAAACAGCCTCACGATCGCACAAGCCCGCCCCGGCAATCAGCGTGTCTTCAACGTGAGAATCCACGCTGTCAGTTTCATCAAACACTGCCGCAATGCCGCCCTGCGCATACAGCGTTGAGCCTTCATTAACCTGCGCTTTACTGAGCACAGTGACCCGGTAATGCGAGGCCAGCCGCAACGCCAGTGACAGTCCCGCCGCACCGCTGCCCACAATAAGCACATCACACTGATAATCTGAGGGGGAGAATGTTGTCATAGCGTTTAATTTACTAAACAAGAATGACCCGAGCATAAGCCTTTGATGGTTTTTTGTGAAGTATTTTGAACACGCAAGCAGGCGTAATAGCGGACTAAATCTAATTTATGAGATATATCAAATGGTTAGTCATTTAACCGTTTAAAATCTGTTTTTCATACCAAACTTAATCGAATACAAGGATTTAAAGATGAAAAAGCGGCTGTCATAGGTTACTCTGCCTGCGATTTGCGCGTGTTACATTGAACGAAAATCAACAAACTGTGTAATCCTGCAGCAAAGCGGCCGAAAATGAACTTTTCGCCACGTAATGACTCAAAGCGCATGCTTGCTCAATAGCTGTGTGCTGGCAGTTCCTTAACGCATAAGAAAGTATTTGGGGAGACTTTACCTCGGATGAGCGAGCAGTTAGCGGACCAGGTTCTGGTTGAACGGGTTCAGAAGGGGGATCAAAAAGCTTTCAACTTACTGGTGATCCGTTACCAGCATAAAGTCGCGAGCCTGGTCTCACGGTATGTGCCTTCAGGCGATGTGCCTGACGTCGTTCAGGAATCATTTATTAAGGCGTATCGGGCACTGGATTCTTTCCGTGGCGATAGCGCGTTTTACACCTGGCTGTATCGGATTGCCGTGAATACAGCCAAAAACTATCTGGTTGCTCAGGGACGCCGTCCGCCTTCCAGCGATGTTGATGCAATTGATGCGGAAAATTTCGAAAGTGCGGGTGCGTTAAAAGAAATTTCGAACCCTGAGAACTTAATGTTGTCTGACGAACTGAAACAAATCGTCTTTCGTACCATTGAGGCGCTTCCTGAGGACTTGCGAATGGCAATTACCCTCAGGGAACTTGACGGTCTGAGCTATGAAGAGATCGCCGTCATTATGGATTGCCCGGTGGGCACGGTAAGGTCACGTATTTTCCGTGCACGTGAGGCCATTGATAATAAAGTTCAACCGCTTATCCAACGTCAGTGATAACGGCTACTGGAAGGGTATTAGGCATGCAGAAAGAAAAACTTTCCGCTTTAATGGATGGTGAGGCTTTAGATAACGCGCTGATTTCAGCCCTGTCTAAGGATGCAGATCTACAAAAATGCTGGGAACGCTACCATCTGATTCGCGATACCATGCGCGGCGATGTTGGTGAACACCTGCATTTTGATATTTCTGCTCGCGTTGCCGCTGCCATCGAAAACGAGCCACAGCGTAATGTGACGTCCCTGATTCCTGAAGCACAGCCCGAGCCTTCTCGCTGGGAAAAAATGCCGTTCTGGCACAAAGTTCGCCCCTGGGCGGCCCAGATTACGCAGGTCGGCGTCGCCGCCTGTGTTTCCCTGGCGGTAATTGTGGGTGTTCAGCACTATAACCAACCCACCAACGGCAGCGTGGAAAGCTCTGACTCACCGGTCTTCAACACCTTGCCAGTTATGGGCAAAGCGTCACCTGTCAGTCTGGGTGTCCCTTCGGATATGTTTGGTTCAGGCAATGCCTCACAACAGGTGCAGGACCAGCGTCGCCGCGTGAACGCCATGCTGCAGGACTACGAACTTCAGCGTCGTCTGCACGCCGATCAGCTGCAGTTCGAAACCAATGCGCCAAAACAAGCGCAGGCCAATGTACCGGGTAATCAGTCATTAGGAATGCAGCAGCAGTAATGAAGCCGCTATGGTATGCCGTTAGTCTTCTGACGGGCAGCCTGTTGTGGTCCACTGCCGCCCCAGCGCAGGTTTCTGCGTCTGGGGCGTTATTACAGCAGATGGAGCAGGCAAGTCAGACGCTCAACTACGAATTCGCCTACATCAACGTTTCCCGTCTTGGTATGGAATCGCTCCGTTATCGTCACGCAGTAATCGACGATCGCGTCTATGCACAGATTCTGCAGATGGACGGTCCGCGTCGCGAAGTCATTCAGCGCGGCAACGACATCAGCTATTTCGAACCGGGTATTGAGCCTTTCTCGCTTCCCGGCAATCACATCGTCGATGCGTTGCCATCGATTATCTACGCCGACTTTGCCAAACTTGATGCGGCTTATGACTTTATTACCGTCGGCCGTTCCCGCATTGCCGATCAGATGTGTGATGTGGTGCGCGTAGTGTCGCGCGATGGCACGCGCTACAGCTATGTTGTATGGCTGGATGTGGATACCAAGCTACCGCTGCGCGTGGATCTGCTGGATCGTGACGGTGAAACGATGGAACAGTTTCGCGTGATCAGCTTCGCGGTGGATGATGGCGTACGCAACCTGATGCAGGGCCTTGAAAAAGCCAATCTGCCGCCGTCGCTCTCATTAACCAAATCAGACAACGCGACGCTGGACTGGGAGCCCGCCTGGCTTCCCGCAGGGATGACGCTCGTTTCCCAAAGCCGGCGTATGCTTCCCGCGTTAAATAAATCCCTTGAATCCCGGCTGTACAGCGATGGTCTGTTTAGCTTTGCTGTAAACGTTACGCCGGCAGATAAAAACAGCGTCGCACAGACATTGCGCACGGGACGTCGTACGGTGGAAACCGTAATACGCGATAATTACGAAATTACGGTCGTTGGCGAGTTACCGCCTGCGACGGCCAAACGTATCGCGGACAGTGTTAATCCTGGGGCAAAAAAATGATGAGAGAATGGGCCACCGTGGTGGCATGGCAGGATGGTATCGCGACACTGCATACCGAAGCCAAAACCTCCTGCAACAGCTGCCAGGCACGCAAAGGCTGTGGCAGCCATATGCTGAATAAGCTGGGGCCAAAGAATGCGCATGTGATGCAAATCGCCAGCAGCAAGCCCCTGGCTCCGGGCCAACGTGTCGAACTGGGCATCAAAGAGAGCAGCCTGCTCGGTTCGGCACTGCTGGTATACATGACGCCGCTGTTTGGCCTGTTTCTGTTCGCGGGTCTGTTCCAGGCCCTGTTCGGCAGTGACCTGGCCGCCGCCTGCGGCGCGCTGTTAGGCGGAGTTGGCGGCTTTATCGTCGCCAAAGGCATTTCCATGAAATTTGGCGATCGTGAGGCCTTCCAGCCGGTTATCCTCAATATCGCCTTGCCCCCAGATGCGCTTCGTGTTGAAAGCGAAGCCTGACCCCTGCTTAAGCCGCACTTGTTGCGGCTTTTGTCTTAAGCCTGACGCGCAAAAAACTGTTTCGTTTCCACGACGTTCCATTCTTTTATGCGCGGCCTTAACAGTGTAATATGCGTCGTCATTAATGAGGCTGACAGGATTGTGGGTTAAGAGCGATCTTCCTGAATGTGTCTGTGCTCAGGTTTCTAACTGATTCTCTACGTGAAGATATCTCTATAAATGAAGCACATAAGAAATTTCTCCATCATCGCCCACATTGACCACGGTAAATCCACGCTCTCTGACCGCTTGATTCAGATCTGTGGCGGATTAACTGACCGCGAGATGGCCGCGCAGGTTCTGGACTCAATGGATCTTGAGCGTGAACGTGGTATTACCATCAAAGCACAGAGCGTGACGCTCGATTACAAAGCCCAAGACGGCGAAACTTACCAGCTCAATTTTATCGACACGCCGGGACACGTTGACTTCTCATACGAAGTTTCCCGCTCACTGGCCGCCTGTGAGGGTGCGCTGCTGGTGGTGGATGCCGGACAGGGCGTTGAAGCGCAAACCCTGGCTAACTGCTACACCGCGATTGAGATGGATCTGGAAGTCGTGCCGGTGCTGAATAAAATCGATTTGCCTGCCGCCGATCCTGAACGTGCTGCACAGGAAATCGAAGATATTGTCGGTATTGATGCCACCGATGCCGTTCGTTGCTCGGCGAAAACCGGTGTCGGCGTACCTGAAGTGCTGGAGCGCCTGGTGCGCGATATTCCGCCGCCAGAAGGCGATCCGGAAGGGCCGCTGCAGGCACTGATTATCGACTCCTGGTTCGATAACTACCTGGGTGTTGTCTCGCTGGTTCGTGTGAAAAACGGCACCATGCGTAAAGGCGATAAAATCAAGGTACTGAGTACCGGCCAGGTTTATAACGCCGATCGACTGGGCATTTTCACGCCGAAGCAGGTTGACCGCACTGAACTGAACTGTGGTGAAGTCGGCTGGCTGGTCTGCGCCATTAAAGACATTCTGGGCGCGCCGGTGGGCGATACCCTGACAACAGCACGTAACCCGGCGGACAAAGCGCTGCCTGGCTTTAAAAAAGTGAAGCCGCAGGTTTACGCCGGTCTGTTCCCAATTAGTTCTGATGACTACGAAGCGTTTCGTGATGCGCTGGGCAAGCTGAGCCTGAACGATGCTTCTCTGTTCTACGAGCCAGAGAGTTCAACCGCGCTGGGCTTTGGCTTCCGTTGCGGCTTCCTGGGTCTGCTGCACATGGAGATCATTCAGGAACGTCTGGAACGTGAGTACGATCTCGATCTGATCACGACCGCACCGACGGTGGTGTACGAAGTGGAAACCACGGGCGGCGAAGTCATTTATGTGGACAGCCCCTCGAAGCTGCCACCGCTCAATAACATTGAAGAGTTGCGTGAACCGATTGCGGAGTGTCACATGCTGCTGCCGCAGGAATACCTGGGCAACGTCATTACGCTGTGCATCGAGAAACGTGGCGTTCAGACAAATATGGTTTACCACGGCAATCAGGTTGCGCTGACCTATGAGATTCCAATGGCTGAAGTGGTGCTCGACTTCTTTGACCGTTTGAAATCAACATCGCGCGGCTATGCTTCACTGGACTACAATTTTAAACGTTTTCAGGCCTCTGACATGGTGCGCGTCGACGTGCTGATTAACTCAGAACGTGTTGATGCGCTGGCGCTGATTACCCACCGTGATAACGCACCTTATCGTGGACGTGAGCTGGTTGAGAAAATGAAAGACCTCATCCCACGTCAACAATTTGATATTGCGATTCAGGCGGCAATCGGCAACCACATTATCGCTCGCTCAACCGTCAAACAGCTGCGTAAGAACGTCCTTGCCAAGTGTTACGGCGGTGACGTCAGTCGTAAGAAAAAGCTGTTGCAGAAGCAGAAAGAGGGTAAGAAGCGAATGAAGCAGGTCGGTAACGTTGAACTGCCGCAGGAAGCATTCCTCGCCATTCTGCATGTCGGAAAAGACAGCAAATAAGGATCTTAAATGGCTAATATGTTCGCGCTAGTCCTGGCGATAGCGACATTGATTACTGGTATTCTCTGGGTGATCGATCGTATCAAGTGGGCACCACAGCGCCGGGCGCTGCAGGCGGCGGCACAGGCGCAGTCAGGCGACACGCTCGATAAAAAAACGCTGGCAAAAATGGCACCTAAGCCGGGCTGGATTGAAACCGCTGCCTCCGTATTTCCGGTGCTGGCCGTGGTATTCTTTGTGCGCTCATTTGTGTATGAGCCTTTCCAGATCCCGTCAGGATCAATGATGCCCACGCTGCTGATTGGTGACTTTATTCTGGTCGAGAAGTTTGCTTACGGCATTAAAGACCCGATTACGCAAACCACGCTGATTCCTACCGGTCATCCTAAGCGTGGCGATATTGCGGTCTTTAAATACCCAAAAGATCCCAGCCTGGACTACATCAAGCGCGTGATTGGCCTGCCGGGCGATCGTGTAACCTATGATCCCTACAGTAAAACGCTGACCATTAATCCGGCCTGCGATAATGGCAAGCCTTGCAGCAAAGCGTTGCCCGTCACCTACAGCAACATTGAGCCAAGCAAGTTTGTTCAGACGTTTAGCGGGTTTGATGGTAACGAAGCCGGTAACGGGTTCTACCAGGTGCCGCTGAATGAAACCATGCGCGGTGGATTACGTCTGGCCACGCGCAAAGAAACGCTGGGCAATGTGACGCATGACATTCTGTTGGTGACGGAAGCACAAAGCCAGGCGAGCATGTACTATCAGCAGCCCGGCCAGCCGCAGGCGAGCTGGGTTGTGCCGCAGGGGCAGTATTTCATGATGGGTGATAACCGTGACAACAGCGCCGACAGTCGCTACTGGGGCTTTGTTCCCGAGCGCAATCTGGTCGGTAAAGCGGTCGCCATCTGGATGAGCTTTGAAAAACAAGAAGGCCAGTGGCCAACCGGCGTACGACTGAGTCGTATCGGCGGTATCCATTAAGCCAGCCTGAGAGTCAGGCAAAATAGGATGGCCTCCGTCATGGGGGCCACTGCACACCAAACAGAATGTGTTGGATTCTCAGCCCTGTTTGGTATGCAGAGTGACAGACGCAAAACAGAACTGGAATCGCATGAACCCCATCCTGATTAACAAGCTTCAGCGCAAACTGGGCTACACTTTTACACATTCTGAACTTTTACAGCAGGCGTTGACGCATCGCAGCGCCAGTAGCAAGCATAACGAACGCCTGGAGTTTTTAGGCGATTCGATTCTGAGCTACGTGATTGCAAATGCGCTCTACCACCGTTTTCCGCGTGTGGATGAGGGCGACATGAGCCGCATGCGCGCGACGCTGGTGCGCGGTAATACGCTGGCAGAGATGGCGCGTGAATTCGATTTGGGTGAATGCCTGCGTCTGGGGCCCGGCGAATTAAAAAGCGGCGGCTTCCGTCGTGAATCTATTCTGGCGGACACCGTGGAAGCGCTGATTGGTGGTGTCTTCCTCGACAGTAATATTCAGACGGTCGAAAAGCTGATCCTTGACTGGTATCAGACGCGCCTGGACGAAATCAGTCCGGGTGATAAACAAAAAGATCCGAAAACGCGCCTGCAGGAATACCTGCAGGGCCGTCATCTGCCGCTGCCAAGTTACTTAGTGGTGCAGGTTCGTGGCGAAGCCCACGATCAGGAATTTACCATTCACTGTCAGGTGAGTGGCATGGCAGAACCGGTGGTGGGCGTGGGCTCCAGCCGCCGTAAAGCTGAACAAGCAGCGGCTGAACAGGCGCTGATTAAACTTGGTCTGGAATAACAGTATTATCCCGGCGCCGCAACCGGCGCTGAAAACCTCAGGACTCGAATGAGCGAAAATGTTACATACAGCGGCTTTGTCGCGATAGTTGGCCGGCCTAACGTCGGTAAATCCACCTTACTGAACCAGTTACTGGGGCAGAAGGTTTCAATTACGTCGCGTAAGCCGCAAACCACCCGTCACCGCATTATGGGCATCCATACGGAAGGCGCTTATCAGGCGATTTACGTGGATACGCCCGGCCTGCATATGGAAGAGAAGCGAGCGATCAACCGCCTGATGAACCGTGCGGCCAGCAGTTCTATCGGTGACGTTGAACTGATCATCTTTGTGGTTGAAGGCACGCGCTGGACGCCCGACGACGAGATGGTGTTAAACAAGTTGCGCGATGGCAAAGTGCCGGTTCTGCTGGCGATCAATAAAATCGACAACATCCAGGATAAAAGCGTCCTGTTACCGCACCTGCAGTTCCTCAGCGAGCAGATGAACTTTATTGATATCGTGCCGGTTTCGGCCGAAAGCGGTAAAAATGTCGACACCATCGCCGCCATCGCCCGCAAGCATCTGCCGGAATCTGACCATCACTTCCCGGAAGATTACATTACCGATCGCTCACAGCGCTTTATGGCATCCGAAATTATCCGTGAAAAGCTGATGCGTTTCCTCGGTGCGGAACTGCCTTACTCGGTCACAGTCGAAATCGAACAGTTTGTGTCTAACGCGCGTGGCGGTTATGACATCAACGGTTTGATTCTGGTCGAGCGCGAAGGGCAGAAAAAAATGGTGATTGGCAATAAAGGCGCCAAAATCAAAACCATTGGTATTGAAGCGCGTAAGGACATGGAAGAGATGTTCGATGCCAAAGTGCATCTCGAACTGTGGGTTAAAGTTAAATCCGGCTGGGCAGATGACGAACGTGCGCTGCGTAGTCTGGGTTACACAGACGATCTCTGAATAAATGGAAGGCTGGCAACGCGCCTTTGTGCTGCATAGTCGTCCTTTCAGCGAAACCAGTCTGCTGCTTGACCTGTTTAGTGAAAGTGAAGGCCGTGTTCGTGTCCTGGCAAAAGGAGCACGATCACGGCGTTCTCAGTTAAAAGGCACGCTTCAGCCTTTTACCCCGCTGCTGGTGCGCTGGAGCGGTCGTGGTGAGGTGAAAACGCTGCGCAATGCCGAAGCGGTTTCGCTTGCTCTCCCCCTTAGTGGTATCACGCTTTACTGCGGCCTGTACGTCAACGAGCTGTTGTCTCGGGTACTGGAACAGCACATCCCCTTTTCCGGTCTGTTTTTTGACTATCTGCAATGTATCCAGACGCTGGCCGCCGCCGAGGGTTCACCCGAGCCTGCACTGCGTCGTTTCGAGCTGGCGCTGTTGGGGCACCTTGGCTATGGCGTGGATTTCCTGCACTGCGCAGGCAATGGTGAACCGGTCAGTGAAGACATGACCTACAGCTACCGGGAAGAGAAGGGCTTTATCGCCAGTCTGGTGCTCAATCAGCGCAGCTTTACAGGTAAACACCTGCAGGCGCTCTCCACGCGTGAATTTCCCGATGCGGATGCCCTGCGCGCGGCGAAGCGCTTTACCCGCATGGCGCTGAAACCCTATCTGGGGGGCAAACCGTTAAAAAGTCAGGAGCTTTTCCGTCAGTTTACACCGAAAAAAAAGCCCGATATTGCCGGCGAGCCCTGATGCGGGTCGTAGCGGAATCGCATCACGGCGCGTTACACTCCATACAATGATCATAATGAACCGAGGATTGTCATGGCTGAGTTACTGTTAGGCGTTAACATCGACCACATTGCTACCGTCCGCAACGCGCGTGGCACCCATTACCCTGATCCGGTCCAGGCGGCTTTTATCGCCGAACAGGCGGGCGCGGATGGAATCACGGTGCACCTGCGGGAAGATCGCCGCCACATTACCGACCGCGACGTGCGTATTCTGCGTGATACCATCGAAACGCGGATGAATCTCGAAATGGCGGTCACCGATGAGATGCTGAACATCGCGTGTGATATCAAACCGCACTTCTGCTGCCTGGTGCCGGAAAAGCGTGAGGAAGTGACCACCGAAGGCGGACTGGATGTCGCCGGACAACAGGAAAAAATTAACGCTGCGGTAAAAAAACTCAGTGAGGCGGGCATTTTGGTATCCCTGTTTATCGATCCCGATCACCGGCAAATCGAAGCGGCTGTCACCAGCGGCGCGCCTTATATTGAAATTCATACCGGTGCCTATGCTGAAGCCCCTGAAGGCCCGGCGCGCGACGCTGAGCTGGCCCGGATTCGTCAGGCGGCCACCTTTGCGGCCAGCCGCGGATTAAAAGTTAACGCCGGTCACGGTCTGACTTACCACAACGTCCTGCCGATTGCCGCGCTGCCGGAAATGCATGAGCTGAACATCGGTCATGCGATCATTGGTCGGGCGGTGATGAGCGGCCTGCCTGACGCCGTCAAAGCCATGAAACAGCTGCTGCGAGAAGCGCGTCGCTAATGGCTATTCTGGGACTGGGCAGCGATATCGTCGAAATAGAGCGGATTGCCGATGTGATTTCTCGCTCTGGCGATCGACTGGCGCGTCGCGTGCTGAGTGAGGCCGAATGGCAGCAGTATCAGCAGCATCGTCAGCCGGTGCGTTTTCTGGCTAAACGTTTCGCCGTTAAAGAAGCGGCAGCCAAAGCGTTTGGCACCGGCATTCGCGGTGGACTGGCATTCAATCAGTTTGAAGTTTACAACGATGCGCTGGGTAAACCACTCCTGCGTTTTTTCGATCATGCTGCTGAGGTGGCGCAGCGACTGGGTGTACAGCATGTCCATGTCACCCTGGCCGACGAGCGCCACTATGCCTGTGCTACGGTCATTATCGAAAGCTAACCGTGCAGGGCAACAAACTTATCCCACAGCGCATCGCGTGATTCGATGTGCTGGGGATCCGTCACAATGGTGTTATCAATAGGGCAAACCCGCTGGCAGGTCGGCACATCATAATGTCCCACACATTCGGTACAGCGGCTCACCTCAATCTCATAAATCATCTCACCCATCGAAATAGCCTGGTTCGGGCATTCGGGTTCACACATATCGCAGTTAATACAACGCTCAGTAATTAATAAAGCCATATCAGTAGTTTGCTTTCAATTGTTGGTTAAATCAGTGACTTACAATCTGTCAGTTAAACGCACATTGCAAACTGATGTGTATATTTATACAGTATTAAACCTGTTGAGGAACGATGTGGCGTAACACAAAACCGCAACACAACCCCTAAACGCCCCGCTTTTTACCCCCATGTGTGAGCATGGAGTAAGAGGCGCGAAAATACAGGTTTCCGAGATGACAAAGACAGTAACACAAACCGCCAGCACAAAGTTTGATGCCGCGTATGCCGCAGCAGAACAGCAATGGGAAAAATGCAAGCCGCCTTACACAAGCTCACACATGCGTATCTGTGTTACGGCAGCGAAGACAATCCTTACTCGGCTGGGGCTTTCACGCCGATCCAAGTATGAAAAAGACAGTTTTTTGCGTTTCGATTTTAACAAGGCTGGCAAGGTCACTATTTACGCCGAATTCCCCAAAAAAATGAACGTCAAAGGCCAGCGCCTGGGAGAGTGGCCCGAGCTCACATTACCCATCGCCCGGGAGAAAGCCGCTGAGCTTGCTGAGGGTGGTTTAAAAGCTGACTCTGTTATTCATGTCATCGAATATTACGAAGCTGATTTAGCCGCAAAGGTGAAGCGCCATAAACTGGGGGAGGGGAGCTATCAAACCTATCTTTGCCGCTCGAAAGTGGTAAAGCAGGCATTCTCCGATCGCGAGGTTTTCAGCTCGGTAACTTATCAGCGCCTGGTTAAAGTGCTGGATGAATGGATAGCCACAAAAACGAACAACCATGCGCTTGAGCTTTTCGCTGAGCTACGCCGGATATGGAAGTACGGTGCGCCGGTATACTGCAATGGCCGGAACGTGGCCGCCAGTATACCGGATGATTATGTGTCGTCGCGGGTGCAGCGCCCAACGCCAACAAAGCTATTTACCGATATAGAGTCAATCGCCAGGCTGTGGATAAACATGGCCGGGGCTACATCGATACACCAGAAAAACGCCATTCGCTACATGATCCTGACTGGTGTCAGGCCGATAAACGTCACTAACCTGGAATGGCGCTTTATCGACGATGACCTTACCGTTATAACTTACCCGGCTGGCGTGATTGGCACGCGGGGCGCAATGAAGACACAAAAAGAATTTGCTATACCGGTGACGCCAGAGATAAAGAAGATACTCATTGAACAGCGGGAATGGCGCGATGCCGTCAGCGACTGCAATAAGCAGTTTGTTTTCCTGCAGCCACGGAATCCTATGGAAGCCTTCTCAAAACGTTCTCTCGATAAGCTGATAAAGGATTACAGCCCTGACAATGCAGTGAAGGGGATAAGGCATGACGGCACCGTTAAGGGCCGTTCTGGAGCGTTTAACACGATGTGCCGCAAGTTTCTCAAGAGTAATGTTATCGCTCAGATGCGGGCGCAGGGTTTCTCGCGTTCTGACACGAAAGAAATCAGCATGCTGTGTATGCACCACTCTGACAAAGAGAGCGATCCGATGGCTGAACACTACGACTTTTCGGACGAGATTTTGAAGGAAGAAATGAAACTCAAGCGCCAGGCATTCGCCGCGCATGAGGGCAGCATAATGGCGCAGGTAGCGCTTTTTAAGCGGAAAGGCAATCACTGAAAGGAGGCTTTATGAGTAGTTGGATGTTTAACAGGCACGGCAAACCAGTTGTTATTTATGAAGGTACAAATATTCGTGATCCGAGGGGGCGAGTTATAGCTTGGATTAATGGGATTAATGTCTATTCTTTGCAGGCAAGGCATATTGGTTGGTTCGATAGTGGAGTTGTCTACGACAGCAAAAATAAAGCGCTTGTTTTCCTTTCGAATGCAACCGGACACCTTCCATATCGCCCTGCAATGTCCGGCACTCCGGGCTTACCTGGATTATCTGGCATACCTGGTAGGCCGGGATTCCCCGGCGCACCTGGCAGGCCTGGATTCAGCGGATGGTCTGATGAGGATGCGCTGACATACCTCAGTAAGTAGCCCCACACAGCCGGATAAACTCTTTCACGTTGGCATAGCGGTATCTTACAACGCGATACGTGATCCGGATTGGCGCTAACGCCTTTTTATGTCGGTGGTGATTATTCCAGTCTCTCAGCGTTTTTGGAGTAATCCCGCCGATAATTTCGCAAACCTCTTCGGGTTTCAGCAAATCCTCATCTTCGTACTTCGATTTCATGCGTTCCCCCATCACACTGCTCCTATTGCCTGCTGAACCACGCGATGCCCGCGCTTACGTGCCTTTTTCTTTGGCTCGATCCTGACCTGTGCAACCTGTGGCCGCGCTGGCTCAGGTTCACGCTGTCCGCTACTGCGCCGGTAGTTTTTTCGCATATCCCAGACCAGCCACTTCGACCAGTCGCGCCCGTCATCGATAGTGAAGCTGGCCTTCACCAGATCGTCGTTGAGGTCTGCCATATTGTGCTCGGTCATTTTTTTACCGCCTTACTCAAAACTTCCTGCAAACGCTGCTCAGCAATGGCCTGCGCCAGAACCCGACAACTCAGCAAACTTTCCTTCGACACCTCGCCCCGCAACAACCTGAGCAGTTCTTCGCTCTCAAACTGGCTGCGCATACGGTTCATCTGCTTTTCCTCCTGGCGCAGAACAGAAAGCCGTTCGGTAATCCGGCTCTGCGTTTTACGCCAGGCTCGGAGCGCGTCATGCGTTCGGCGGTAGCGGCCAATATCAAACTCGTCGATTTCTTCCAGGCGCGATTTGATACTGTCGATAGTTTTGTTGGTGATGGACAGCGCCTTGAGGTGATCGGCGATACCATCCAGCCCTTCAATATTGATGCGGCCGTTAGGCAGTTGAATATCGCTCACTGTGCCACCTCCCGCATTACTGCTTTGTATGCCCGAAAACCGCGCTGAACCGGCCCACTGATTACCGTCTTGCGAATAAAGATGCCTGACGTGCTGGCTACTATCACATCCGATGAAAGCAGTGCGGCATCAACCGCCCGTTGGTGCCTGCGATACTCAAAGAGGCTGCTGGTGATAGTCAGCGTGGCTGTAGCGCCGTTGTCTCTGAAATCAAACTTCATTTTGAGCCTTCCATTCGTCGATATAGCTAACCATGTATGACCATCCGCCTTTCTCATTCACCATTTCGCCCAACTGCCAGAAGCAGGCATTCAGCCACTTGATGCCTCTGGGATTAAGCTTTGGTACGGTTCCCCAGTCGATGAAGTCAGAATTATTACGCTCTAATTCACCTTTCAGATCGAGAATGCGGGCATACCGATACCACCTCCGCTCAACACTCCACCCTTTATCGGCAAGGTAAGAGTCAATAAACCCCTGAACAGAAGGCTGATTAAGCGATATGTCACCGTACTGATGACGGTATACCGGGCGACGATGCAGGCTCACCAGGTAAAACAGATACGCATCAGTCATCCGGTGAAGCGCCCACTTGTGGCGCTCCCTCATTGAATTCGGGGTGACCAGAAAATTACTGTGGGTGTTAATCATGAAGCGCTCCGCGATTAATAATCTGAAATCGGCCCATGATCGGATGCTCCAGAATTTCGAAAGGCTTAGTAGCTTCTTCTGGTCGTGGTGCGCGTTGATTCCAGAAAGCCACTGCATTTTCACGACAATCCGGTGGGCGACTCACTCCGCAGCAATCACAGCGGATCACAAACAGAGCATCTCCTTCATACAAGGTTGGAACCAGCTCGACTAAATCATTGCCACACAGTGGACATGGAAGAAGTTCCATTATTCCTCCTCTGCTTTAAGGATGGCTTTATCGTGGGAAAACTCACCGTTCCACGTCTTTTTCATCGGCAGCTTGCCCTGCATGTAAAGCTGATACAGTCGGTGGCATCCACCTTGCAGAAGTACAGGAACGAATTTGGTCATTTCACCCGAACCGTGCGGAGTGATTTTTGTTTCATCTTCGGTCAGGTATTTATGGCGGGCATAAGACGCAACGCGCCATTTGGGACTTTTCTCAGGATCACGGCGTTCGTTGAAAATCCACTTGCGCTGAAAAGCCCACCACATCATTTTGTTGATGTTTACGCCGTTCAGATGCTTACAGAATGCAGGGATCGTCATCCCTTTGGTGAAATGCTTCTCCAGGCTGTCAACAGTCGCAGTAAGAAGCTGGTTTTCACCAGTAAGGCGCTGGTTGTCTTCTGAGAAGTTCATCAGCAGTCCGCGCAGGGTAGCGGGATCGCTGAGCATCCGCATGGCATCAACAGGGGCTGGATTCTGCATATCTTCCAGCTTATCGACCAGAGACCGGCGCACGCCTTTGGATTCCCGCGCGGCAACACGGAGTGCTTGCTTGATGAGCATGCGGATAACAACCTGGTCTGCGCCGCCCCGTGCTTTATCCATGGGGGTTACGAAAATTTCGTAGGCCTCCCCATCGAGTTCATCTTTGATGCGGGCCACAAAATCATTGTTGCGGATAGGCTTCTCGCCACAAGCCTTGCGAGCGTCATTCACCATTTGCAGCAGGTTCTGACTATCGATGGTCTGGGGCGTAACTGTCATCATTTGTGACGGTTGCTGAAGGCTGATTTGCGGTTTACTGGTCATGTTATTTAACCTCTTTCAGTTCAATTCCGAGTTTTTTAGCCAGGCGGCGCTGGTTTCTGCTTAGGGGCATTTTTACTTCGCCATTCCCCACATACTTTCCAGTGCGGCGAGCACCCAAATAATCTTTTACCTGCTCAGATTCGGTGCCATCACCGCCACTGCGGGCATATAAGTGATTGGCCTGACACATTGTTAAACCGCCCGGAACGCCTTGGCCGGTTCTGCTCGGGCCTGCTTTTTTTGCCATGCTTAAAATCCTCAGTAAGGTTTATTGGCCAGGTGTTCGGCATACTGCGTTTTGATGGCTTCGTGCTTCGCTACCCACGCTTTGAACTCGCGCTTTTTGGCCAGAATCCGGCGAATACGGCGGGTGCAGCGGTTGTGAGCGGCAAGGTATTGCTGGGTTAAACTTCCAGCCTGAATGACAGAAAGGCCATCACGGATAACTGGCACATCTGGTTCGCAGGTTTCAAATCCAGAGCGAGTAAAAGCCTTGAGAACCATGTAATGCGCCAGATTGTTGATGGCAGCACTGCGGCTCAGGCAGCGCTTTGACCAGCCGTGACGGGTCACGACGAAAACTGGCGACTGGACGATGCGAAACGACTCGTCGATAGCGTCTTCTTTAATTACTGATAGCTTCTTCATTTCCCATCCTTACAATTGTTATATTCAGCGTGTGTCATTAACTGCCAGTCTTTGCCGCTATTCCGCGACAGCAGACGCCAACGCGGATTAACAGCCAGACTCAGGAAGCCGGTACTGTGAATGCGACACGCGAATATCCGGCGCTTCCTGTATTGCGTTAATTTCTTCGTTGCCTGAACGATTACCCATTCAGGCGCTTTAAAGGTGGTCAGGCTCATTTATCACGCTTCTCTGCTTCGGCCATTTCAACCAGGTTAGATATAAGTGCTCCCATGAAACCCGTACCAATTTCAGTAATCTTTCCCGACTTAATTCGCACACAGTCGCTATAGGTAGAAGCTATTTCACGTTCGCCAGCCTCTCCTGGAGTGACTTTGTAAACAGCCCGTTCAAATAATTTAATAAGCGCTTTATTCAGTATTTCGGAATCAAGCTGCACAGTAGCAATGGAACCGTCTGGCAATTTAAGCGCGGCAATCATAGCGCCTCTTTTCGATACCAGTTCTGCAAGATAGCAATTAACAAGTCGAGTTCGATTACGTTCAAGGATGTCAGTCATTGGTTTTCTTCTTCCTCGATTTTATTTAGAAGATTAGAAATTACTCCACTCAAGTCATAAGCTAGCCCTACCAATTCATCATCTGCGTCACAGGTATCGGTGCCTTTTTCAAAAATATTCTGAAGTAATGCAGTTAACTGACGAGCTTTAGAAGCTGCATTCAATATCTCTGATATATCAATTGCGTCTCTGGTCATTAGTTGCCCAGTCTTAAAGTTTCGACGAATTCATCTATTTCTTGCGCTATATTCCTAGCTAAAAAAATGGTTGAGCTTAACTCTTCTGTTTCTATGTCTTTGGCATGAGTGCCTAATACCATTAAGAGAGAAATAAGTTGGTCACACTTGATACTTACATCCTCTACACATTGCCTTTCTTTGAGTTTCATCACTTCACCCCATAAGCTGCGCGGAGAAACAGGTTTGCAATAACGTCATGCTTAGATAAATGGCAGGTCTGAGCGTGACGGTATGCAACAGAGTTTTTGATATTCATCCCATGCGCCCCACGCCGTGATTGTGGAGTTCGGAAGCCATGAAGTTATTGACCCCAGAGATAATCCTTTTCAGCGTGCCAGCGATAGCAATTATCTGTTCGTCATTTAATTGGCTTGGATATTCTTCAACTAGCGTCAGGAAAACCTCCACACCATAATTAGCTTCACTTGCTTCCTGAAAATCTTTCAATTCTTTATCGGTCATTTTCATAATCTGGACACCATTTTTAGTTTTGATGCTTAAGTCGGGGGATTATTTCTTAATTTTATAAAGAAGCTGTTCTAATTCATTTACAGCACGCATTCCAGAACGTTCAGCACATCCGATAATAGAAACCATGTCGGTGCTGTCAATTGCGCTGCAATTTTTATATGCCACTTCAAGAGTAGTAAAAGAATCTACAATCTGGCTGATATAGATATCAATGCTGCTTAGTTCTTCTTCTGTCATTTGCCGCACTTCTTATTTTGAGTATGGGAATCCCGCGCTGTGGAGCGTGAAGTGAATTTTTCTATTAAAAAGTGTTTATTTTATCAATCAAAGTTTGCTGTTTGATAATTATGGCATCAAGAATATGCAGCACACCAAAATAAACAGCATTATCGTCGTTAAGTTCAATGCTTACATCATCGGTCATTTTATCCATGATGCACCTGGCTGACTTGGTTAAGATTAAAGCTTCATTAAGTTCATCAATATCGATAGCCATGATGGTTAGCCCTCGCCCGTTAAGAGCCAAAGAGGATCACAGTTCAGAGCTTCAGAAAGTGGAATGATTTTGTCGCTAGCCGGTACGGTCACATTTTCTTCCCATGCTTCTTCGCATGAGCGGGTGACGCCAACTTTAGTTGCAAGCTGGAAGTGATTGAGTCCGCGCAATTTGCGCATTTTGCAGATACGGTCGCCGACAGACTCAAATAAATTAACTTTTCTTCCAGATGTCTCACTAATATCTGAAAATAGTTCTCTTTTATCAAATGTGGAAACCAGCGAAGCTGTTAAATCAACAGCTTCAGAAATGATGTTTTTAGCATCCCTAAAAGAGATAATGTCGAGCTCCATAGATGATAAGACGCACATTAATATAGAACTGAGATTATCAATCTTTTTAGCAACTAGCTCGTTTTTATAAGCAATCATTCTTTTCACCTCATATGTCTCGATGAAAAGAATGTAGCTATATGCTAATGCTTTTTCAATAGCAAAATGCTAATAATTTGATTTGATATCATTACTCATTGTTTTCTTTGTTATTTTTTTTAACCTCACTTGATATGAACTGATCTTTAACGGCTATTAATTCATCTAACAAAACATCATATTTACGTTTTTTTTCTGATAAATCTATGATTATATTCTGCTTTTCGCTTGCTGGCATTTGCCGGAACAACTCCAGCAACCTCTTCTCCTGATTGGTGATAGGCATTTCTTCCACCAATTTTTTTAACTCATTTTCTGACTGTTTGCGTCTGGCAGTCATATGGATATTGCTGATGATATCGTGCTGTACATCCAACCATCCATGCCCAAGTCTAAGATTTTCCTCGATTTTTCTTGATAAGTTTGAACCCAGATTTCTACGTCCAGTAATGACCTGGCTTATGACAGATGGTGACAACTCACACCTTAAAGCCAACTCAGTTTGAGTCATATTTTCTCTATTCATCAGATGCTTAAGGTTTTGCAACCTTATGTCTTTGATTTCCATTGCGGCCTCAAAAGTTAGCGTTTTGATATATATATAATTGCTAATATCGATTAAAGGATTTAGTATTAGCATATTGCTACTATACAAGCTGAGTCATGGAGAGTCTATGCAAGAAAATCTTAAATCAGTTCGTAAGAATGTTAGTCCAAACCAATGGCTTCTTGTTGCGAAATTATCAGGAACTTCAGTGGCTTACTTAAATCAAATTGCGCTTGGGTTTCGAAGGCCATCAGTCTCTTTGGCAGAAAAAATAGCTGCCGCTGTATCTCAGGTATCACCTGGTTTAAGCATTTCGAAAGAATCACTCGTTTTTGCTCCTTTGAGGCAATCAGATATTCAAGATAAATCAGGCTGAGCCGCGGCAAAGCCATGAGCCCAACTATCAAAACACCCGGCTTCAAATTAGATCGCTCACCGGAGGCTCGCCCATGAACACTGCTATCAAAACGTTCGACTTCATGTCTGAATCTGGCGAACTGCTCGCATCGGTTCGCGCGGTAATGATCGGCCAGGAGCCGTGGTTTGTTGCTGCTGATGTGGCTCTGGCTCTTGAGTACAGCCAGACACAAGCCATGACAAAATTGATTGATGCCGATGACAAAAGTACTCAAACCATCCTTAGCGGATGTAACTATACAAATCAGTCAGTTATAAACGAATCCGGTTTGTATGCCGCTATTATGGGAAGCCGCAAACCACAGGCTAAACGCTTTAAGCGCTGGGTCACCGCTGATGTGCTGCCGTCCATTCGTGCCACTGGGTCATATAGCGTCAAGCCTGCTGATGCTCTGCCTGACTTCGACGATCCAATAGCAGCTGCTGAGGCTTGGATTGAGGCCAAAAAGGCCGAGCGCACTGCGATTGGTTACGTTGACCGTCAGGCTCGATACATCAGCAAGCTTGAGACTCAACTGGCCGAGGGCGTTACGCCGACTCAGTTCTGTAAACAGCTTAATGGGGTTAATACCCGTTTGGTTAACGCTTTCCTCGAAGACCATAACTGGCTTTATGACGACCGCCCGGACGCCAAATACCCGCGCTGGCGCGTTAAGGCTTACGCCCGCGATCAGTACCTG
The DNA here is from genome assembly GCF_035191405.1 of Pantoea sp. JZ2. Classification (NCBI taxonomy): domain Bacteria; kingdom Pseudomonadati; phylum Pseudomonadota; class Gammaproteobacteria; order Enterobacterales; family Erwiniaceae; genus Pantoea; species Pantoea sp. JZ2. The sequence goes on from NZ_CP045247.1 coordinate 1,327,657, forward strand.
ACTGAACGGCCCGGCAGGGTTGAGCAGGAAAATGGCGAAATGCGCGACATTTTCAAGCCGCTGCTGAAACACAAGGGCGCGGTCTGGCTTTACCGCCGCTACCTCAAAGGCGAGCTTCCGATGAAGAAGGGCTGGGATGGAAAATTTACCCACGATGCTGAGCTGGCAGGTAATGACCATGCAGCCTGATTCTCCCATCCAGATGCTTGACCGCATCTACCGTGATCCGCGCGGCGTTCTGGTGCATGTCACTGGCTATGACCGCGAGAAGGAGCAGGTGATTTTTACCCGGACTGGCTATGAGCATGAGTGCATGCGCCCGGTCTGGCAGTTCCAACAGTTGTTTACGAGGGTCATAGCTGATGCGTGACTATGGAAAAGTGTCTGCTGAGTTTTGGCTAGACCAAAACGGCAACAAGTGGAAAGTACCCACGATTAAAGGACGCCTGAAAATGCGCGTACCCTGCCATCGCGCGCTACGCGAATTTGTTCTTTGGCGCGATGGCTACAAGTGTCGTCATTGTGGAAGTAAAGACCGAATTAAATTGGTCGCAGATCACATTGTTTCTCGACGTAACGGAGGTGCTCATCATCCAGACAATATGCAATGTTTGTGTGATTCATGTAATGCACGTAAGTCCTCCCTGGTCGATGCCAAATCCCAGTCAAGTCCTGTTGTAACCGAAATCCAATTTGCTGATGGAGGGCTGATTGATGGCACGCATTAGAACTATTAAACCTGAGTTCTGGACCGATGAGAAGGTTGTCGAGTGCTCGTTTGAGGCACGCCTGATGTTCATCGGCATGTTCAATTTCGCTGATGATAAAGGAAATCTGGTCCGCTCTCCTAAGCGTATCAAGATGCAGATTTTCCCTGCCGACATGATCGACTGCGAGCCGTTGATAAAAGAGCTTAGCGTGGCAGGATTAGTCAGTGAGTATTCAGTGAATGGTGTTGAATATATTCACATTGATGGTTTTTCTAAACACCAAAAAATTAACCGCCCGTCTGCAACAACGATACCTACTCCCGGAGAAGTTGATGGCAACTCACTGAAACACACACCGGAAAACATGGATGAATCAGTGAATGGTGATGAAAACCAATCATACGATTCATGCACCAGTTGCGGATATGGCAATGAGGACTCAGTGAGTGCTCATATCGAACTCAGTGACGGAAAGGAAGGGAAGGGAAGGGAAAAGGAAGGGAATAAAAACATATCGTCCGATTCTGATCGGACTGGCGATGATTCGATTTCTGGAAATTTTCCTGCACACAATGACGGTGAAGATCACTGCGATAACGATGACGCGACAGACCCGTTATCACAGGCTTTCGAAAATATCTTCTGGTGTGCAGGGCTCCGTAAAGACGCCAAGGTCAAATCACGTACAGCATTCAAAACCAAATTCCAGATCTGGCGTCGGGAGTCGAAAGGAACGCCTGAGCAGTTCGCTACGATGCTGGCGCAGGATATTAAATCCCGCTTTGCCATCCAGCAGATGGGGATCGACAGAATGCTTCCAACCTCGTATCTCAACGGTGAACGGTGGAACGATGAAATCAAATCTCAACCGCCGACCTCGGGGCCAGACATAGCAGCCAGGCCATATGCCTACCATGACACGGAAAGCTCCGAAGTATTCCTGAACCTTGACGCCATGCGTTCAGACAGCGGCGGCAACCGGAGGTTTTGACATGCGTAAACGGCTTAAAACTGCCCTGGTGGCCGGATACAACCGGGGATTTCTGAGAATGGATTTCGTGATGTGGTGTTTTAAAAAGTTCGACTTACGGAGCGTGTGAATGAAAGCGGCTGAACTGTCAGAAAAGCTGTGGGGTAACGTTGACAGGGTGGTGAAATACCTGCTGCCTAACGGTCATAAAGAGTCGAATGAGTGGTGCGTTGGCAACGTCAACGGTGACGAAGGTAAGAGCCTCAAGGTCAATCTTGCAGGCAAAAAGACCTGGGCAGACTTTGCCAGCGGCGACAGTGGTGATCTGCTGGATTTGTGGGTACTGGTGCGCAACTGTGCGCTTCACGAAGCCATGCGCGAAGCCAAAGAGTTTCTTGGCCTGAAGGACGATGACTACCACTTCACCGAGAAAAAACAGTCATTCGCCCGCCCAACCAAAAAGGGCGTCAAGAAGGCCAGCAGTTGCTATGCGTACCTGGAATCGCGCCGCATTGACCGTGAGACGGCCGACCGTTTCAAAATCAGCGATGCGGTAGTCTGGTATCACGATGAAAACCGTGAGGTACCGGCCATCGCCTACCCGTACATTCGTGGAGGCGAACTGTTGCAGGTCAAGCGGATCAGCACCGAGCGGCCAGGCGGTAAAAAACTCATCATGGCAGAGTCCAACTGTGAACCGTGCCTGTTCGGCTGGCAGGCCCTGGACAAAACCACGCGCCTGGTGATCTTGTGCGAGGGCGAGATAGACTGTCTGTCCTACGCGCAGATTGGCCTCCCCGCGCTGTCAGTGCCGTTTGGCGGGGGCAAAGGGGCTAAACAGCAGTGGATCGAACATGAGTATCACAACCTGGACCGCTTCGAAGAAATCTGGCTCAGCATGGACAACGACGATGTTGGCCGCGAAGCAGCCAAAGAGATTGCCCGCCGTCTGGGTGAGCACCGCTGCCGCCTGGTGGAGTTGCCGCACAAAGACATCAACGAATGTTTGATTCAGGGCATGAGCGGCGATGACGTGATGCAATACCTTGAGCGTGCAAAATACTTCGATCCCGATGAGCTCTGTTCAGCCGGCGATCTGCTACAGGAAACCATTGATGCCTTTGAACAGCGTGACGCTGGCCTGTTTGAAAGCCCGTGGCAGTCGCTGAATTACAACTTCAAGTTTCGCTCATCCGAGCTGACGCTGGTCAATGGCGTAAACGGTCACGGTAAAACCGAGCTGGTGGGCCATATCGCCATCGAGGCTATGGCTCAGAGCGCCCGGGTCTGTATCGCCTCGCTGGAGCTTAAACCCGGCAAGATGCTGGCCAGACTGACCCGCCAGGCAATCTGTACGGCCACGCCAACCCGTGAAGATATCACCATGTGCAACGAATGGCTGAGTGAAAATCTCTGGGTATTCAAGCTGACCGGCACAGCCAAAGCTGACCGCCTGCTTACGATCTTTGCCTATGCCCGCCGCCGCTACGGTATCGAGTTGTTTGTTATCGACAACCTGGCGAAGTGTGGTTTTGACGAGGAGGACGCATCGGGGCAGAAGGCGTTTATTGATGCCCTCTGCGATTTCAAAAACGAGCATAACTGCCATGTGATCCTCGTGACGCATGCACGCAAAACCGATGAGTCAGTTCCTACCGGAAAGATGGACGTCAAAGGCACCGGAGCCCTTACCGATATGCCGGATAACGTCATGTCTGTCTGGCGCAATATTCCCCGCGAAATGGCGCAGCGCAAGCTCGACAAGCAGGGGCCGCAGGGGCTGGACGAGAAAGAGAAACGCGCTCTCGATATGCCGCCGTCGATTATTCGCCTGCTCAAGCAGCGTGAGGGTGAAGGCTGGATTGGCGACATAGGCACAACCTTCGATCCGCGCTCTCACCAGTTTCTGGAGAACGGCAAACAGGCATTTAACTATCTGGCAGCCAAGCCGCAGAGTGATATTGACGCGGACTGGGAAATGAACAACGTGACGAGGATTGCATAATGCACAGCGAAGAACTGCAGCAGGCTATTGAATACTACCTTTCCGTGAAAGCAAAAATTCAGCAGCAGGAAGATGAAGTAACAGACGTTATGGTTTTCGGCGGTGCAGACGAAAAACTTTATGACGAACTACATCTGGCCGAAATGAGCTTTTTTCATTACTTCAGCCCTGAAAGATACATTGACCTGCTGCGCGAAAATGCATCCCTCGAAAGTGAGAACGGAATACTGAGAAGGGAAGCAGAAAGGTTGGGCAGCAATCTTAGCTTCCTGGATGATAAAAAGAAAAAGGGGCCACGTAATGCGTGATATTCAGATGGTGTTATCTCGTTGGGGCTCATGGGCGGCGAGTGGTGAGGGTAATATTGGCTATCCCCGAACGGCTGCCGGGCTGTCACGGCTACTGCCTGCCAGCCGTCAGGGCCGCGTTTCGTGCTGCGATGATGACGGAATGTTTATTAACGAGGCTATGATTCGCCTGAGCAAGCACGATGAATATCTCTGTGCGTTGCTGGAATGGCACTACATTGAGAATCTGCCGCTCCGTGCAATGGCTACAAAGCTGGGCATTTCACACAACCAGGTATCGGTAAGGATTCAGGCAGCCGAAAGTTTTATTCAGGGCTCGCTTTGCACGCTGGATATCAGGCTGGAAATGGACAGGGAATGCCGCAAAGAAAATATTTTGCCGCCCAAACTAAAAAGAGTTGTGTAATTACAAAACCGCTATTATTCTGCTATGAGTTGACACAACGCACTGACACATAACATTCAAGACCTCGCCTCGGCGGGGTTTTTTCATTTCCACACAATACCAAAGGCACTGAGCGCAGCCGGTTTATCCGTTCTGTCCAGGACTGCAAACCTGTAGCGCCTTTCATATTGTGAGCAAAGTTCATGGCCCTTATGCATTGAGATGGTGAAATTTGGTATCCTTATCACTCGTCAATGAAAGGAAACTTAATGGAAACCTCAAAAATTTTTAGCTTTGCGGCCTTTGCGGTTTCAGCAATGTTTGCCTCAGCACCCACGGTTAATGCTCAAACGTTTAATGGCTGCCCAGGCTACACAATGGAAGACATCAAACAATGGAATAATGAAGGTAAAATTCCTGTAGAAACGCTGATTCAGCTTCCTCTTTCGATGCTTGATGTGATTAAGCATGAGCAGGAGTGCCGGTATAAATTTCTCGTTCAGCAAAAAGAACGCATATCGAAAGAGCTAAACCACAAGTAGCTTAAGCAAAAAGAGTTCTATCTGGATTACCCCTGTTGCCAACGGGCAAAGAAACTATCGCGGAATGCGTCAGGGATTTATGATTAATGGATTTACGAAAGAATACGTTTTTAACCTCTTGAAAATGAATGACTTTATCCTGGGTTACTGTTCTTTGGTATAGTTAAAATTGCACTTAAGGTTAGTTGTTTTGGTAGGGGCTAAGTATTAGTTTTGCTGAATGATTTCTTGATGGCTCTTAAGTGATGATTCAAGTCTCTGTTTAGAAAAAAAAAGTCCCCAACTTCACCATCCTGCGAAGATATCTGAAGTTGGAGATGCTAAGTAGCGAACACTGGGAAAATCCAATACCAACATATCGGATTGGTCAGATAAAATAAACAGTTCGGAAACATTTAAGCTCACATATGTGAGCTTTTTTTGTGCCCGATCAAAATCCAAGAGGTCGCCATCGTGCGGCCTTTTTTCGTTTTTGCGCTCGCCAATCAGCAACCACTCATATTTTGACGCCGTGGCGATGCGCAATCTCTGCTCTTCTGCCTGAAATGAAAGACGGTATGAATAATGCGAGCACTGCTATCAACAGTCCAATATAGGGTGCTGCTTCTTTAATCCCCATGAGGAAGACTCCATGTCAGCAATAATGGAAAGCCTGATCCCATACATTTCAATTGCGGTGTCCTGCTATGCGCTGGGATACATTATAGGTTTCGTGAAAGGCAGGGAATGAAGCCTGCTGAAAGACTACCTGCCTTAGACGCCAGGGGGAATCCTGATATAAGTACAGTATTCATTAAGAATAATTTATGAGTTAGCCTAGCGGTAATGCGGTGAATCCCCCTCAGCGGCGGGGCTAAGTCACAATCGGGGTGAGAGCCTTGGCCAATTCAGCGTTTCAGGTTGTGACTTTTCCTGATTCACCGGGAGGCACCCGGCACCGCAGACTTATAGCCACAATTTACAGCACTACAAGGCTCACTTCGGTGGGCCTTTTTTTATGCGAAAAAAAGCCGCTACCGAAGGTAAGTGGTAGCGGCTGATACATCAGTTACTGGATTATCTTTGGATGGGTGGGTAACCCGGTAAACATTTTATCCATGTAGTTTAAACGGGTATTCAACGTAGCGGCATCCTTAATTTTTTTTGCTTACGCCAGTCAGTCGCCACTCATGTTTTGACGCCCTGCGATGCGTAATCTTTTCCTCAACAGCAAGCCGCCATCATTCCGGTGGCGGGAATAACGTATGTCCTCACAAGACCCTGGCTTCTGGGCCACAGTTTTACTCTGGCTATACAGCCACAATACCGAATGGGGATATGCCGGGGTAGCAGGCATGTTTTCACTATTACGCAGTGCCTATGCAAAAAGCCCGTGGAGTAAGCGGGTTCTCGACGCTGTTTCCTGTAGTGCTCTGGCCTTCTTCGCCGCGCCAACCCTTCAGGTCGTCGGCGCTCTCTTCAACTGGAACATTCCTGACGCTGCAGCACAGGTCTTCGCGGTGTACATCGGGTATGTCGGTAATGACTACATCAGCGCCAGACTGCGCGGGTGGATAGACAGAAAATCAGGGGAACCTAATGACGGGCAGCAATAATTCTCGTGGCATACGCAATAACAATCCTGGCAATATCCGCTGGGGTGATGACTGGAAAGGTCTGGTGCCTGAAGGCCAGCGCACAGATAAGTCATTCTGTCAGTTCAAAGCGCCAGAATTTGGCATCCGGGCGATGATCATCATTCTCCGAAACTACCAGAGCAAATACGGCCTTAAAACTATTACAGGCATCATAAAGCGCTGGGCACCGCCGAACGAGAATGACACGCAGGCATACATCCGCAGTGTGGCGCAGGCTACAGGCACTGATGCTGATAAGCCTATCGACCTGACGGACAGCCGTAAGCTGTTCCCGCTTTTGCAGGCAATCATCAAGCACGAGAACGGCGCGCAGCCATACGAATGTGATGTATTTATCCGGGCGCTCGATCTCGTCTGACATCAGGGGGGCCGTATGGCTGCTTTACAGTTCATCAAAAACTATTCACACATCTTCGTCATTGGACTGATATGTGTAGCCTTGTGGGGATTGAATGCCCGCAACTCCCAGTTATCAGCTACTAATGATCGCCTTGAAAAGCTGGCGAACAGCAAAGACGACCAGATCAACGACCTCCGCTCAAAGAATGATGGCCTTGCTGCCAGCGTCAATGACCTGGTAAATGCCGTTAAGCAGCAAAATGAAGTCATGGGTCAGGTCGCAAAACAACGCGCCGCAACAGCAGAGCAGAACCGGAAATTACAAGATGAAATCAAGCAATACCTTGCAGCGGATAAAAACGCTGCCGCGCCTGTTCCTGTTGATGCTGCTAACCGGTTGCGGAGTGCAGCAGAGGCCGCAGGTGGAGTACCGGACAATCAGCCAGCCAAGTCTAAATCTGCCAGCGGAACTGACAAGCCCCATTAGAGCTCCCTTGCCGCCCGATAATATGACGTACGGCAACAGCCTTGGCCTAAACGTCGAACTCTATGGCGTCATTGAGCAGTGCAACACGGACCGCGCCGCAATCCGTACCCTTGAGGCTAAGCAACAATGAAAGCACTCATCACCTGGCTGAAAAGCCTTTTCACCAAACTTAAGCAAGGAAAACCGCAAATGTCTGAACAATTAGAAGATGGCACCGTAGCAGTATCGCAGGACCAGCCAGCGCAACTGGCAACCGATCACACTGATGCAGTACTGGTGAAACTGAAAGAACTGCTGAAGGTTGCAGGCCATGACGTTGAAGCGGTATTTGACGATGTGGTAGCGCTGGCTAAAAAGCTGGTGTAGCAATACAGGGTGTTTTCACTGAGAGCACCCGATATTGCAGCATAAAGTTTATGTGCGCCCACGGGCCAGAACCTCACTTTGTAGCAGGATATTCTAAATGAACACCCAAAAAGACAGTTTCGTTAGCAGAGTATTGCCATTTGGTGGTTTCCCTTTTCCGGCGCGGAAGATTGGCATAACCATTTCTGGCCTTGAGGAATGGAAAGACGGGGTTGTTACCGGAACTACGGTTCAGGTAGATATCCTGCAGAACGGCAAAGCAATCCACAGCGAGGTGTTTTCTGGTAAAGCATCACGCCAGTTTACTCGTGAAGTGGTTATCAACGCTTCTTCTGCTGATCTGGTTGCAGTGCACAACCGCCCGGACCTTCCAGGCCTTAAGGTATCAGTAAATTTCGTTGTTGAGCGCCAGCCTTTCAAAATCAGCAACGGCACAGTATTTATCAAAGAATCTGTTATTCGTGGTGCCATCTCTGATTGCCAAGCATCGATGTCAGTTGGAATTACCACTACCAAAAGCCATAGCGATAAAATCCGAGAAGTCGTTTCAAAGTATCTGACAGGCGAGGCCAGCGAATACGAAGGTGAGCTGGTGGATGAGCTTAATGCTTTGCATGAAACCGAAAACCTCAGCACTCGCCTGGCTGAAGCAATAAGCGAATGCGTGCGTCAGAGCCTTGTTCAGGAAATGAAGCCAGGCGGGTTACTTTATGGACGGTAACTACAATTTTTCACAAGTGACGTATCGCGGGCCTGAAGCAATTAAAGGGCAGAGCGATGATCGGCTAATGAAAAATATGGCAGACGCCCAACACTCACCAGTGAACCTAGCCGATATTAAAAAGCGTTTTGAAGGTATGGAAAAGATTTCATTCGGGAACTGGCCGGAAGCAAATAAAATCTGACAACCTTCTTATCGGGGTGAATATGGAAGTCGTGATTAATGGTGTTGCCTATGCACCAGTGGCTGACCGGGCATCAAATATCGGCATAGCCATAACAACACACAATCGGCATGACGTTTTATCCCGTTCTCTCGATAACCACCTCAAGTATCTGCCAGCTAGTGCGCTGGTGATTGTCATTGATGACGGCTCCACTGTTCCTGTTACTGTTCCGGCCGGAGTAAAGCTAATTCGACGTGACGTGTCACGCGGCATAGTGGCATCAAAGAATGTCAGCTTGCAGACGCTGATTGATGCTGGCTGTGAGCATCTATTCCTGTGGGATGATGATGCATGGCCCACCGCTGGTGGATGGGAGCAGCCTTACATCGATTCACCCGAACCGCACCTAGCCTATCAGTTTCAGGACTTCGCGACAGGGCAAAAGCTTAACGACATAGCTGTGCTTTACCGCGACGATAAACACGTTGCCTACACAGGACAGCGCGGCGTGATGCTTTACTACCATCGAAGCGTGATTGAAAAGATAGGTGGGTTTGATCCCATCTATCAGCGCGGAATGTATGAGCATTCAGATTTAGCGTTACGCATTCACAATGCCGGGCTCACGTCATGGGCGTTCGCTGATGTGGTCGGTTCTGAAAAGTTTATCTACTCGCTTGATGAGCATCAGGCTGTTGAGCGTTCTGTACCAAAGCCAGACCGTGAAGCACAGGTAAAGCGCAATGTGACAATTCACAATGAGCGCCGTAACAGTGGCTACACCGGATATGCTGAGTACCGCGACAAGCGCAATGTGGTTATCACCACGTTACTGACCAGCCAGCCTGACCCTCAGCGCGGCACGAAGATAACACCTTCACCTGACCTGCTGGCTAAGTGGGCATCATCGCTGGGTGGTTGTGGCCGCATCGTCCTGGCTGATGAGCTGGACACTGTCCCGGCTGATACCGAGTTATATCGTGTGCCTGATGTGAAGATGAATGTCTACTTCCGGCGCTGGCTGCATATCTGGCAGCACTTACGCGATCATCCTGAATACCAGTTTGTCTGGTGTACCGATGGTACTGATGTGGAAATGCTTCAGGAGCCGTGGCAGGAAATGGAGCAGGGCAAGATTTACGTTGGCTCTGAGCCTAAGACTTATGCCGACACCTGGGCTAAGCAGAATCATCCCGAAGCTATCTGTCAGGCATTCATTGATGAGCATCGCAACGATGTGATGCTTAACGCTGGCCTGCTGGGTGGTACCCGCGCTGATGTGATGGCAATAGCGCATGGCATTGTCCGGCTGTATTACCACATCGAATCATTGCGGTTCTGGGGCAAAGAGCAGTCAGCATCGTCCGTTGGCGACATGATCGCTTTCGGCATAGTCGCTCATCGTTACCGTGACCGTCTGGTGACAGGCCCACGAGTCCACACTGTGTTCAAGTCAGATGGTATTGGTAAGGAGTTTGCCTTGTGGAAGCACAAGTAAAGTTTGCCATTGTGGCGCATCACTCACGATTAGACGCAGTGATGAACCTGAAGCGAATGCTGAATGCGCACTTCCTGCTTGATGATAAAGATGGTGGTGCCAATGCCAATCACCGCCGCGCTATCGAGTGGGCCAGCATGCAGGACTGTCGTGTTGTGATTATGGAAGATGATGCCGTGCCTGTTAATGGTTTCATCGATAAGGTTTCTGCCTGGCTTAACCGGTTCCCTGATGACCTTCTGTCATTTTATCTGGGGACCGGCAGGCCACCCCAATACCAGCGTGAAATAGCGGGCATGCTGGTAGATGCCGACCGCACCCGAGCCGATTATCTGGTCATGAGCAGACTGATTCACGGCGTCTGTTACAGCCTGCCACAGCATAAGGTTCCTCAGATACTTGAACGATGGGACAGGACGCTGGCCGCTGATTACGCTGTCGGTGATGCGTATGGTGGCAGGGTTATCTATCCGTGTTATTCGCTGGTGGATCATGCAGACCTGCCCACGGTGGAGCGTCACCCGGACAATGAGCCGCGAACAGAACGCCGCAGAGCCTGGAGGCTGGCATGAGTAAAGAGCCACGCATTTACGGAAGCCGATGGGATAAGGCGAGACTGAGATTCCTTCAGCAGTATCCGCTGTGTGTGATGTGTGAAGAGCAGGGGCGAATCACAGCGGCCACAGTTGTTGACCACATCGAACCCCACAAGCTTAAAGATGCGCTTAAGTCCGGCAATCCGTCGGCTATATCGAAAGCACAGCACCTGTTCTGGAGTAAAGATAACTGGCAACCACTGTGCAAAGCGCATCACGACTCAACCAAACAGAGAATGGAAAAGAGCGGGACAGCGATAGGCTGTGATGCTAATGGCTACCCTCTGGACCCCGCGTCTCACTGGAGCAAGTAATGAAAGACCTAAAGATTGAATATCGTGATGGAAAGTTTGTTCATGTGGTAGTCGATGGTGTTGAGATGAACCATATCACCGCGATTTATTTCTCACACGAAGTGGGTGAGACCCTGCCAACCCTATCGCTATCCGGCCACATGATGAGCGGACCCGATAAGTCAGGCAAAGAACTTGAGCAGGTAAATAAAGCAACCAAGTGAAATCATTTCGTCTGCAAGTATCTCAAATGATAATGAATATCATCAAAGGCAGGGGGGAGGTCAAAACTTCAGGATGAACGCCCTAAAAGACCGCCGCCAAAGTTTGATTTTAACGCTAACCCGATTTTTTCAGTTTTAAGGGTGTTGACATATGGCAGAAAAAAGAACCCGCTCCGACAGTTCGGCGGCGGCAGTTCGGGCCATGCAAAACGCAACCGTGGACACCATCCAGCCCCCGGTTCATGCGGGTCTGGAGAAAAAAGCCGAACCATTCTGGCACGACAATATCAGATCAAAAGCTCTGGACAGTTGGACGCCTGCTGACCTTCTGGCCGCTGCGGAACTGGCAAATAATCAGCTCTATATCACCGTTTTGCGTAGAGATTTGCGTAAAGAGGAGCGTGTGCGTGGTGAAGATCGCAATGAAGCGCTGATTAAAGACCTGCGCAAACAAATTCCTGAATTGCAGCGAACCATCCTGGCACAGCGTCGTGATCTGCAGATTCATTCTCACGCCACTAACGGTGAGACGCGAGATCAGAAAAAGCGCAATCAGAACGACCGCGAAGCGCGCAACACCAAATCACAGCATGAAGATCAGGAAGATAACCTGATCGCCTTCCCGAAACACGGATAACAGCCTATGAAGACGCGAGGTGAGCGTGTAATAGCGTTCATCGAGCGCTTTTGCATAGTGCCAGAAGGCAAGCTTATTGGTAAGCCCATGCGGCTTGACCCATTTCAGAAAGATTTCATCTTGGCGATTTACGATAACCCTGTCGGCACGGACATGGCGATCCTGAGTATTGCCCGTAAAAACGGCAAGACCGGGCTCATTGCCGGGATTCTGCTTGCCCACCTGGTCGGGCCGGAGGCAGTACAGAACACCCAAATCGTAAGCGGTGCATCAAGCCGCGATCAGGCAGCCATTGTGTTTAACCTCGCGGTAAAGATGGTGAACCTTAATCCTGCGCTGCAGGAAATCGTTCACATCACGCCAAGTGGTAAAAAGCTCATAGGCTTGCCGTGCAATGTTGAATATAAAGCGCTATCAGCTGAAGGCAAGACAACGCACGGTCTGTCGCCTGTTCTGGCAATTCTCGACGAAACCGGACAGGTTCGCGGGTCACAGGACGATTTCATTGACGCGATCACCACTGCACAGGGTGCACATGAAAACCCGCTGCTTATTGTCATCAGCACGCAGGCGGCGAATGACGCTGACCTGCTGAGCATCTGGATAGACGATGCGGTCAAATCGAAAGACCCGCATATTGTCTGTCATGTTTACGAGGCTCCAAAAGAGGCGGATATAAGCAGGCGGGAATCCTGGCTGGCTGCTAATCCCGCTCTTGGCACCTTCAGGTCAGAGAAAGACATGGCCCGCCAGGCTGAAAAAGCAGGGCGCATGCCAAGCTTTGAAAACACCTTCCGTAATCTCAACCTGAATCAGCGCGTGTCTACCGTGTCGCCGTTTATTTCCCGAAGCATCTGGGAGTTGTGCGGTGCTGAGGCGGTAAATACACCGCGCAAATGGTATGCCGGACTGGACCTGTCGGCGCGGAACGACCTAACCGCGCTGGTGATAGCCGGTGAGGCCGAAGACGGTATATGGGATGTATTCGCTTTCTTCTGGACTCCAGAAAAAACGCTGGCCGAGCGGGCCAAAACTGACCGCGTCCCTTATGACGTATGGGTAAGGCAGGGGCTGTTACGCACAACGCCCGGTGCTTCTGTTGACTACTCATTTGTGGTGAGCGACATAGCCGAAATCATCAGCGATTTCGATATCAGCTCAATGGCCTTCGACCGATGGCGTATAGACCAGTTCAGGAAAGAAGCCGACGACATTGGGCTGACACTTCCTCTTATTGAGTTTGGTCAGGGATTTAAAGACATGGGGCCAGCAGTAGACACGCTTGAATCGCTCATGCTTAACGGGCGGGTACGGCACGGCATGAACCCGGTGCTGACGATGTGCGCCGTTAATGCCGTGATCGTCAAAGACGCAGCGGGCAACAGAAAGCTGGATAAATCCAAAGCAACAGGCCGCATTGACGGTATGGTCGCAATGACCATGTCCATAGGCGCGGCTAATGGGGAGGTCACTGTGCAGGGTGGTGACTTTGAAGACTTTATTTTCAGACCGCTGAGCATGTGATGGAAGAACCGAAATACACAATTGACCTTCGGACCAATAACGGCCTGTGGGCAAAGTTACAGTCATGGTTCGTCGGCGGGCGCTTAGTTACGCCTAATCAGGGCTCGCAGTCGGGTCCGGTATCTGCCTCCGGGCATCTTGGCGACTCAGCAGTCAACGACGAACGAATTTTACAGATATCGACGGTCTGGCGTTGTGTGAGTCTGATTTCAACGCTGACCTCATGTCTGCCACTTGATGTGTTCGAGACGGATAAAGAAAACAACCGAGCTAAGGTTGACATGAGCAACCCTCTGGCGCGGCTGTTGCGCTACTCACCCAATCAGTATATGACCGCCCAGGAGTTTCGGGAGGCCATGACGATGCAGCTCTGCTTCTATGGCAATGCCTACGCGCTGGTCGAAAGAAACAGTGCCGGTAACGTTATCAGCCTGTTACCGCTTCAGTCGGCCAATATGGACGTAAGGATGGACGGTAAAAGGCTCGTCTATCGCTATCAGCGAGACGGTAATTATGCCGACTTCGCGCAAAAAGACATTTTCCACCTTAAAGGCTTTGGCTTTACCGGGCTAACGGGGCTGTCACCAATAGCGTTCGCCTGTAAATCGGCGGGCGTGGCCGTTGCGATGGAGGATCAGCAGCGTGACTTCTTTGCGAACGGGGCTAAATCGCCGCAGATTCTCTCCACGGGCGAAAAAGTTTTGACCGAGACACAGCGCTCTCAGGTTGAAGAAAATTTCAAAGAGATTGCAGGTGGCCCGGTTAAAAAACGCCTCTGGATACTTGAAGCCGGGTTTTCAACCTCAGCAATTGGTGTAACACCGCAGGATGCTGAAATGATGGCCTCCCGTAAGTTTCAGGTGAGTGAGCTGGCGCGGTTCTTTGGCGTTCCGCCGCATCTGGTCGGCGATGTGGAAAAATCCACGAGCTGGGGCAGCGGCATTGAACAGCAAAACCTTGGATTTCTTCAGTACACGTTACAGCCATACATATCCCGGTGGGAAAACAGCATCCTTCGCTGGCTTATTCCGCCTGCTGATGTTGGCCGTTACCACGCAGAGCATAATCTTGACGGCCTGCTCCGTGGTGATTCTGCTTCCCGCGCCGCCTTCATGAAGGCGATGGGCGAGGCCGGGCTACGCACCATCAATGAAATGCGGCGAACTGATAACCTGCCTCCGCTGCCAGGCGGAGATGTGGCAATGCGCCAGTCACAGTATGTGCCAATCACCGATTTAGGTACCAACAAAGAGCCCCGCACTGACGGGGCTTAATTTTTTATGGGGGCCGTGATGGCTGAGATCGTAAAAACGCTGGCTTTTGAAGAAACCGAAATCAAGTTTTCCGGTGACGGCAAGCAGGGGATTTTTGAGGGCTACGCCTCCGTATTCAACAACACGGATTCAGACGGCGACATTATTCTGCCCGGCGCATTCAAAAATGCCCTGACTAACCAGAGCCGCAAAGTTGCCATGTTTTTTAATCATAAAACGTGGGATTTGCCGGTGGGTAAGTGGGACAGCCTGGCGGAAGACGATAAGGGGCTGTATGTACGCGGACAGTTGACGCCGGGGCACAGCGGCGCGGCTGACCTGAAGGCAGCAATGCAGCATGGCACGGTTGACGGCATGTCAGTCGGTTTTTCCGTCACCAAAGACGATTACTCGCTGGGTACCAGCGGGCGAATTTTCAAAAACATCGCGGCGCTGCGTGAAATCAGCGTCTGCACCTTTCCGGCCAACGAGCTTGCTGGCGTTTCTGCCATGAAAAGCATTGACGGCATCGAAACCATTCGTGACGTGGAGAACTGGCTGAGGGATTCAGTCGGCCTCACTAAGTCACAGGCAGTCGGGTTAATCGCCCGGTTTAAGTCAGCGATTCGGAGCGAGTCCGGGGGCGGCGAAAACGAAGCACAAATCAGCGCTCTGCTTCAGAGCATCAAATCTTTTCCATCAAATTTAGGTAAATAACATGTCCGAACTCGCTCAAATTCAGAAGGCTATCGAAGAGTCACAGCAGAAGATGTCTCAGCTTTTCGATGCTCAGAAATCAGAAATTGAAAGCACTGGCCGAATTTCCAAGCAGCTTCAGGACGATCTGTCAAAGGTCAACGAAGAGTTGCAGAAGTCTGGCGCACGGCTTTTTGACCTGGAGCAGAAACTTGCGTCAGGGGCGGAAAATCCGGGTGAGAAAAAATCCTTCTCGGAGCGTGCCGCCGAAGAGTTGCAGAAATCATGGAACGGCAGCAAGGGTACCTTTGATGCCAAAACCTTCAACAAGTCGCTGGGTAGTGATGCCGGTTCGGCTGGTAGCCTGATTCAGCCAATGCAGGTGCCTGGCATCGTTATGCCCGGTCTGCGTCGTCTGACTATCCGTGATTTGCTGGCGCAGGGCCGTATTTCCAGTAATTCCCTGGAATATGTGCGTGAAGAGCTGTTTACCAACAACGCCGATGTTGTTGCTGAAAAAACGCTTAAGCCTGAATCTGATATCACTTTCAGCAAGCAGACCGCCAACGTAAAAACCATCGCACACTGGGTGCAGGCATCCCGTCAGGTAATGGATGATGCGCCGATGTTGCAGTCTTATGTGAACAACCGCCTGATGTACGGTTTGGCGCTGAAAGAAGAAGGTCAGTTGCTGAACGGAGACGGCAAAGGCGACAACCTTGAAGGTCTTAACGCGGTGGCCACAGCGTATGACGCTTCTCTGAATGCCTCCGGGGATACGCGTGCTGACATCATTGCTCATGCCATCTACCAAGTCACCGAGTCTGAGTTTAGCGCGTCCGGTATTATCCTAAACCCCCGCGACTGGCACAGCATCGCACTGCTAAAAGACCGTGACGGTCGTTATATCTTTGGCGGTCCGCAGGCGTTCACCAGCAACAACATGTGGGGCCTGCCTGTTGTGCCTACGCGTTCTCAGGCCAGCGGCACATTTACTGTCGGTGGTTTTGATATGGCCTCGCAGGTCTGGGACCGCATGGATGCAACGGTTGAGGTCAGCCGTGAAGACCGGGACAACTTTGTTAAAAACATGCTGACCATCCTGTGTGAAGAGCGTCTTGCTCTGGCTCACTATCGCCCTACAGCAATCATCAAGGGCTCTTTTGCTTCAGGCTCCTGATGAGGGAAGGCGGGGAAACCCGCCTTTTTAACGTATGGCGATAGATGTACTACAGGTGATAAGCCTGAATCTGTTGAAGCAGCAGATTGAGTTTGAAGGCGATGATCGTAATGAGCTGATTACACTTTACGGGCAGGCCGCTTTAGATTACTGCGTCCGGTATTGTGATGAGCCTGCCTGGAAGCTTCCTTCTGACATCCCCGCTGCTGTAAAGGGTGCAGTCCTCCTTGTTTTTGCTGACATGTTTGAACACCGCACGGCGCAGGGAGAAGTACAGCTTTACGAAAATAAAACGGCTGAGCGAATGATGTTTACTCACCGTAACTGGCGTGGTGTTGCCGATACCAGACCAGAGGAGGGAAGCTGATGGAGCCTGGACGTTTACGACACAGGGTAAGGATAGAAGTCAAAAGTGATGACAGGGATGAATACGGCCAGCCTGTTGGCTGGAAAGTTATAGCTCCTGTGGTATCGGCTGATATTCGCTCTGTTACCGGGCGTGATTTTATAAGCGGCAATGCGGAAAGGTCCTCAGTCACAACCAAAATTTATATGCGTTACGCTTTCGATTTTCGTGCTACGACAACGCGTCTTGTCGAACTTACAGGTAAAGGAGAGGGTAGGGTTTTCACCGTCACTGCGCCGCTTCCAACAAGAGACAGGCGTAATATTGAATTACTTTGTACGGAGGATTTCAGCCGTGTTCAGTGAATTCAAAAGTGATATTGAGCATCTGATTGGCGTGAAGGTCTATCCACTCATCGGTCCTCAGAGTGAATCTGAGTTTGTCACCATGCAGTTAATCAGCGATCCCTCAGTTGAAACAGGTCTGGTACGAACCGGGCCAATAGCGGCTCGATTTCAGATAAGTTTCATTTCGTCTTCCTACAGGCGAACAGAGGAAATGGAGGTTGCTCTCTGGTCTGCCTGGCGCAATGTTGTTCACGGTCACATTGGTGGGTATCCGGTTCAGTATGTCGAAAAGCGAGGGATTTCTGAAAGCTTCGATCCTGATGATGGTGGAAAGTATCGTCGTGCAAGGGACTTTATTTTTTACTGCCCGGAGAGTGCGTCATGATCACAATGCAGGTAACCGGGCTTGAAGAGCTTGAACGCCAGCTTATCGCCCTGGGTGAAAAAGCCGGTACAAAAGTTTTGCGTGACGCTGGCCTCGCTGCACTTGAAATCGTTGAGCAGGACATGAAGGAGCACGCAGGTTACGACGAGTCCGCAAAGGGCCCGCACATGCGTGACTCTATCAAAATCCGTTCCACAACCCGTACCAAAGGCAATGCAGTCGTCGTGCTTCGCGTCGGACCCAGTAAGCAGCACTTTATCAAGGCGCTGGCTCAGGAGTTCGGCACAGTAAAACAGATTCCTTCCCCCTTTATCCGTCCGGCGCTGGATTACAATAAATCCCGCGTCCTCAGAATCCTCGCGGTTGAAATACGGGACCGCATTCAAAACAACGGGTAGCAGCCGCTACCACTTCAACAGAGAGAAAAATCATGGCTGATAAAACTTCGCCAGAATACGCGATGCTGCCTGCTGGAACCGTGGTTAAGTGGGGCGCGGCTGGCGCGGCGGTTTCCGCAATGAAACCGCTGATTAACTGTAAAGCGCTCGGCGCAACGGGCCAGACGGGCGGATTCGTTGACTGCACCACGCTCATTGACACGAGCAAACAGTTTATTTCTGACCTGCCCGAGGGTCCTGAAAAGTCACTCGGCTTTGTGGACGACCCGTCTAACACCGATTTTGCGGACTTCCTTAACGCCGCGCAAAACCGTCAGACGGTGCAGTTTTACGTCGAACTGCCAAACGGCCGCACCGCCAATATGGTGCTGGCGCTGTCTGGCTGGCAGATGAATGAAATCACCGCGCCTGCCAGTGAAGTCATTCAGATCACCGTTCAGGGCAAGCAAAACAACATCCAGTGGGGCGCTGCTTCCGGCTCTTAATTTTAACATCGCCGCTGTCATGGCGGCTTTAATTCCTCAGCAGGTAAAATCTGATGTCAGATAATTTCGATATTTCAAAGCTCAAGTCACTGTTGTTGCAGCCAAAGAACACCGCCGTAAAGACAGAAATGTTCGGTATCCCTGTTTATATCCGCCGCCGCACCGCTGGTGAGCTTATCAGCTATGAAGAGGCGCTTGATAAGGTGCAGGAAAGCGGCAACGTCCGCTCTATCTCAGAAATGAGCGTTCAGCTTGTCATCGACAGTCTGGTCAATGCTGACGGTTCAGCCATTCCCGCAGATCTACTGCCAACGGCGGCTGAGCTGATTGAGTCGCATGACAATCCAACCCTGATGGAAGCGATTGAGCGTGTTAAAACGCACGCTATCGGCAAGCTGGAAGAAGCGGAAAAAAACTGACGGGCTCGCCGTGGCTCCAGCTTATTTTCTGGCTGGCTGACAGGTGGGGCGAACCTGACCCCTCCGTCATAGCGGCGCTGCCCTGTGACGTGCTGAACCACTGGCGGGCGTACTTCCTTCAACAGGGAATTCTGAAACAGCCTGGCCCTGAAAACACTTCTTCTGTCGCAACCCCGCATCACCCGGCAGGTAACGTAACTGCACCTGACGTCAGTCAGCAGTGTGATGCTGTCATGAGGGCGTTAATGTAATGGCTGATGTCGCTTCGCTTGCCGTAGGGCTTCACCTCAATGCGGCTAACTTCAAAACGCAGCTTATCGGCGCGTATGGTGATGCCAACAAACAGTCGCGCCAGTTCAACCGACAGGCGCAGGATGATGCCAGAAAGACTGAAGAGGCCTACAAGCGCGTAACCTCCACGGTAAGCGGCCTTGCTGGGCGCATTGCCGGACTGGCGGGCGTGGGTTTTTCGCTGGGTGCGATCATTCAGACCTCGCGGCAGTACTCGCAGGCACTGTCTGACCTTTCATCTATTACCGGCGCAACAGGTGACAAGCTCCGCGCACTCGATCAGGCCGCGCAGCAGATGGGGCGCACCACAGAGTACAGTGCCAGTCAGGCGGTTGAAGCGCTGAAGCTGATGGCTTCGGCTAAGCCGGAACTGCTTGAAACGGCTGACGGGCTGCAAAAGGCCACCAACAGCGCACTCTTGTTAGCTCAGGCTGGCGGCAGTACGCTGCCTGATGCAACCCGCACGCTGGCACTGTCCCTTAACCAGTTCGGCGCGGGTGCGGAGCAGGCAGATCGTTATATTAATGTGCTGGCTGCGGGTGCCAAATTCGGTGCATCCGAAATCAACGATACCGCCGCAGCGATTAAAAATGGTGGTGTGGCCGCAGCGCAGGCCGGAATCGGATTTGAAACGCTCAATGCTGCCATTCAGGTGCTGGCCTCGCGTGAAATCAAAGGCGGTGAGGCGGGTACCGCGCTGCGAAACATCATCCTTAACCTTGAAAAAGGAACGGATAAGACGCTCAAGCCCTCTGTTGTCGGGCTGAGCAAAGCGCTGGAGAATCTGGCAGGCAAAAACCTCTCTACGGCGCAGGCCGTTAAGCTGTTTGGCGTAGAGAACATTAACGCCGCCTCTATTCTTACCAGCAACCGCAGCAAGCTTGACGAGCTGACCAAATCGCTAACGGGCACTCAGACCGCTCATGAGCAGGCCGCTGTCAGGGTTAATAACCTGAATGGCGATCTGATGGGGCTGACGAGTGCCTTTGAAGGTTTGATTATCAAGGTCGGTCAGTCTGGTAATGGCCCTCTGCGTTCCGGCGTCCAGAGCATTACGGAATCCGTAAACGCCCTGGCTGACAACTTTAATACGGTTGCGTCGGTCGCGCTCTATACGCTGATTCCGGTTATCTCAACCAAACTGACAGCCGGACTCAGGGAAAGTGTCACATCGTGGACCGCTAACGAACTGGCCGTCAGGAGAAACGCGTTACAGCAGGCCGAAATCGCCAAGCAGACCATCGCGGCGGCACAGGCCACGCGTTCACAGGCTCAGGAAGAGGCTCGTTATCTTGGTACCCGATCTGCAGCAAACGCGGCAGCGGGCATCAATGTCGGTTATCAGAAAGAACAGGTTGCCCTCAGCCGTACAATCAGAGAGTCAAGAATTGCCGAAGCAGCAGCCACCGAACGGCTGGCCGCTGCTAATTCACAGCTTTCCCTCAGTGCGCGGGCGGCATCGGTTGCTTCAGGGCTGGCGCGTGGTGCACTCTCGCTTATTGGTGGCCCCGTAGGTGCGGCCATGCTGGCCGGTTCTGCTGTGCTTTATTTCCATGAGCAGGCCAAGCAGGCAAGGCAGTCAGCTCTTGATCTTAAAGGCGCGGTAGTTGAGACCACAGCAGCGTTGATGCAGCTCTCAGATGTGAAATTGTCTGTAAAATTAGATGATTACACCGAGCAGTTGAACAACATCAACACGCAGCGTGAAAAAGTGAAAGATGAGCTTTCACGTTACAGTGACACGCGGATCAGCCTGGCTAAAAGCCGTGAAGGTTCATCGCTTGGATTTCTTTTCCCCTCTGCTGAGACTCTTGAAAAAGAAAAGCGCCAGCTCAAGGGTCAGCTTGAAGACCTTGATTCAGCGGCATCAACAGCCAGAGACAAAATCACTAACGCGACTAATGCCCGCTTCCTGGTGAAAACAGGTGTTGCTGACCGGGCGAAAGCCCTTCAGAGCGATATTCAGGCGGCGACAGCCGCAGCGGCTGATGCGGGCAAAGTCGAATCCCCTTGGGGTGGAGAGGACCCGGCGAAGGCTGACAAAAAGGCCGCGCAGGCGCTCAAGCAGTTTCAGTCACTGCGTAATGAGATAGAGCAGGCGCACGCTTCCAGCCTGGAAAAAATCAACCTTCAGGAAAAGGTATCGCAGGAAAAAATCCAGAAGGAGGCTAAAGCCTCTGGCGTGAGTCAGGCTGAAGTTCAGCGGGTGATGACGCTCAACGCTGCGAATTATCAGCGGCAGCGTCAGGAACTCGCTGAGCAGTATTCTCCGGCCAAAGCGGTATTGCGTCAGGAGTCAGAGGCAAGCCGGGACCTTAAGCAGCTTTATGCCGCCCGACTGATGACAGAGCAGGAATATCAGTCAGCGCGTATTACGCTTGCAAACGAATCCGCTCAAAAGCTCATCCAGGCACAGGCCACCCGCACGGCAGCGCCGAAGCTGAACATAGCGGGTGAAGTTGACCCGGTCGCGCAGCTCCAGAATCAGCTTGTTCAGCAGCAGAGCCTTTACGATGCCTACTATGCCAACGGCAAAATCAGTAAGGAAACCTATGAAGCGCTGATGCAGAAATCCTCTCGGGATTCAGCAGATGCGCAGTATCAGGCTGCTCTTAATCTGTATGCCGGACAGAGCGCGCTGAATAAAGGGATAGTGAGCCTGGCGGAAGCGGCGACGGAGAGGGTTACTAACTCTCTGACCGGGTTGCTTACCGGCACGCAGTCTTTTAAGGAGAGCATATCAAACCTGTTTGCTTCGCTGGCGCAGAGCGTAATCAAAAGCCTGGTTGAAATGACCGCACAGGCGCTGCTCACCAAAACAGTGCTGTCATCCTTTATGAGTATCGGCGGTTCCGCTTTAGGGGCAGTCGGGTCCGGTGTGGCGGCTTCGGCGGGCAGTACCGGTGCGATGGGCATGAGTACCAGTTATCAGGGATATGACAGTGGCGGCTTTACCGGCTTTGGTGGCAAGAACGATCCGGCAGGTGTGGTTCATAAAGGTGAGTTTGTTTTCACCAAAGAGGCAACGGAGCGTATTGGCGTTTCAAACCTTTACGACATGATGCGTGGCTATGCTGATGGCGGTCTGGTTACTGCACCGACTGAGCGGCCTGTAGCGTCTGGTGCGGGGCGTTCCGGGGGCGGCACTCCGGTAATCAATATTGGCGATACGGTTGTTCATATCAGCGGGTCGTCTGAAACTGGTGATGCAGGCACTGAAAAAACTGCATCAGCCGCAAAACAGCTACAGGGCATAATCCGCAAAGAAGTAAACGACTGGGCCAAATCACAAATGACCCCTGGCGGGGTGCTTTATAACGGGCGGCAGTAACGATGGCGACAGACACTTTTACATGGGAAGTCAGGATACAGGCCAGTGAGCAGATTAACGTGGCAACCAATGCCGCGCAGTTTGGCGACGGTTACAAACAGGTGTCCGGGCGCGGTATCAATGATGAGTCTGAAAGCTGGTCGCTGACCTGTAACGGCAGGAAGGCCGTCATAGCTGAGCTGAGAGAGTTTCTTAAAGCACACGTCACTCGTTCTTTCTGGTGGACCAATCCCTGGGGTGAGAAAAAGCTGTTCAGGGTAAAGTCTGATTCAATAAACCCTAAGTTCATCAACGGTGATTTTGTGGAGATCACTTTTACCTTTGAGCAGGCTTTTGCGCCGTGACAGGTCACGATATTACAGGACGCTCCGGCGTCCTTTTTTTATGGGTGAAAAATGAGTTTTAATCAGGATGTACAGACACTTGAGCCTGGCAGTCTGGTGCAGTTGATTGAAATTGACGGCACCAGTTTTGGGCTTGATACCGTTCTTCGCTTTCACGCCTACAACATTGCATCAGAAGGTTGGAAATCCTTTGCGGCTGAAAACCTGCCTTCCATCATCTGGCAGGGCAACGAGTACGATCCTCACCCCTATGAGCTGACCGGGGTTGAAATGACCAGTTCAGGGACGCAGCCAACACCAAAACTTTCGGTTGGAAACGTGGGTAACTACGTCACCGCACTTTGCCTTCAGTTCGATGACATGGTTAAGGCCAAAGTCAAAATACATACCACGATGGTGAAGTATCTGGATGCGGCAAACTGGACGGCGGGTAACCCTAACGCTAACCCACAGGAAGAGCGGCTTCAGGTTTTCTACGTCAATGCCAAGACCGCCGAAAACCGTAATCAGGTTGATTTTGAGCTGTGCTCTCCCTTTGATATTCAGAGCCTGCAACTGCCTTCCCGTCAGATCACGCCCGTCTGTACCTGGTGTATGCGCGGCTGGTACCGGACGGGAACCGGCTGCGATTATGCCGGTAATCGTTATTTTGCCAAAGACGGTTCAGCGACTTCTGACCCGTCAAAGGACGTGTGCGGTGGTCGCCTGGCTGACTGTAAGGCTCGGTTTGGTGACAGCGAGCCGCTACCATTCGGGGGCTTCCCCGCTGCCAACCTTCAGGGGAAATAGCGATGCGCGAAAAGCTGATGACGGCAATACGCGAACACGTAGCCGCAGAATACCCAAAAGAAGCCTGCGGGCTGGTGGTTCAGGCAGGCAGGGCGCAGATATACATCCCCTGCAAAAACATTTCAGAAAACCCGACCGAGCATTTTGCAATTTCGCCAGAGGAAAAACGCCAGGCTGAGCAGCAGGGTTCAGTTCTGATGGTTATTCACTCTCACCCTGATGTGCCTCAGCTTATCCCTTCTGAGCGTGACCGGGTGCAGTGTGATTACTCCGGCGTGGAGTGGGGGATTATGTCCTGGCCGGACGGCGATTTCTGCACCATCAGCCCGCGGGGTGAACGTGAGCTGGTCGGGCGTCAGTGGGTGCTGGGCTTTGCTGACTGCTGGACGCTCATCATGGATTACTACCGTCAGGAACACGGCATCACGCTGAATAACTGGTCGGTGGATTATGAATGGTGGGTAGATGGCAAAGAAAACCGTTATGACGATAACTGGCAGGCTGAGGGCTTTACCGAAGTGCCACTTCAGGACATGCGCGAAGGCGACATGATCATGATGCGCATTCAGTCGCCTGTCACCAACCATGCAGCAATTTATCTGGGTAACAACCTCATTCTTCACCATAACTCGGGCAATTTATCCACGCGCGTTCCCTATGGCGATTACTGGCGTAACCGCACCGTGCGTGTCGTGCGCCGAAAGGAGCTGGCTGATGCTTAAAACGATGCGTTTAAAAGGGATCATGGCAAAAAAGTTTGGGCCGGTTCACCGTTTCCATGTTGCAGACCTGCGCGAGCTTATCCGCGCTATGTGTTCACAGGTGCCGGGATTCAAAAAGTACGTATCTAACGCGCATCTTAACGGTGTCCGTTTCGCGTTCTTCAGTGGCAGAGACAATATCTCGCTACAGGAGTTTGATATGTGCTCAGCCTCTGCTGAGTTTGAAATGGAACCGGTTATTGAAGGCTCCAAGCGCGGCGGCACCCTGCAAATTATTATTGGTGCTGTTGCTATTGTGGCCGCATTTTTTACAGCGGGTGCGTCTCTGGCTGAATACGGCGCAGCGCTTGGCACCGCGACGGCAGCAGGATTAGCGACAACAGCACTGACCAGCCTGGGTATCAGTATGTTGCTGGGTGGTGTGGTTCAGATGCTGACCCCACAGCCTAAATTTAACGTTGGGGCTTCATCAAGCACGGATAACAAACCCAACTATGCCTTCGGTGCGCCGGTCAATACCGTTGCAATGGGGTATCCGGTGCCGGTGCTTTACGGCCAGCGGGAAATTGGCGGTGCGATCATCAGCGCGGGCAGTTTTACCAGCGACCAGCAGTAAAATTCAGAATCAGACAGGCCACCTCCGGGTGGCTTTTTTTATGGGTGAAATATGCGGCTTCTTGACGGCGAAATTATTTACCAGGGTAACAAGGGCGGTGGCGGCGGTGAGGCGCATACGCCCGTTGAGCAGCCAGACGACCTGCTTTCCGTCGCCAAATTAAAACTGCTGGTGGCGATTTCTGAAGGCGAAATTCAGGGAGACTTAACGGCGCAGCAGATTTACCTGAACGACACGCAGCTTGCCAATGATGACGGCACCTATAATTTCACTGGCGTTGTATGGGACTGGAGGAAGGGCACGCAGGACCAGACCTATATTCCGGGCATGCCTGAAGTGGATAACGAGCTGTCCGTTGGTGTGACCGTCACGCAGTCTGTACCCTGGACACGCCAGTATACTAACCTGTCGCTGGATGCCGTGCGCATCAAACTCAGCCTTCCGGTGCAGTATCAGTATAAAGACAACGGCGATATGGTGGGCACCGAGACGCAGTATGCTATCGATCTGTCAACCGATGGTGGTTCATGGGTGCAGGTTGTGGACGGTCGCTTCAGCGGCAAAACCACGTCCGAATACCAGCGCGATCACCGCATCACTCTTCCGCGTGCAACAAGCGGCTGGTCAGTGCGCGTGCGCCGGATCACCGCAGATTCGAATTCCTCAAAGCTCATTAACGCCTTCAGGGTTTTTTCATTCGCAGAGGTCATCGACAGCAAACTGCGCTATCCCAACACCGCCCTGCTTTATATTGAGGTCAATGCGCAGCAGTTTAACGGCCAGGCTCCGAAAATCACCTGCAAGCCTAAAGGCAAGCTGGTGCGTGTGCCGACCACGTATGACCCGGTAAGCCGCACTTACAGTGGTAGCTGGTCCGGTGATTTCAAATACGCCTATACCAACAACCCTGCGTGGATTTTTTACGACCTGGTGCTGGATAAGATTTACGGGATGGGAAACCGCGTTGATGCGTTCATGATTGATAAATGGGAGCTTTACAGCATCGCGCAGTACTGCGATGAGCCGGTTTCAAATGGCGCGGGCGGCATTGAGCCGCGCTTTACCTGCAACGTATTCATCCAGAGCCAGCAGGACGCCTACACCGTTCTGAAGGACATTGCCGCAATTTTCCGTGGTATCACTTTCTGGGGCAACAACCAGATATTCATCAACGCAGACGTGCCGCAGGTGGACTCCGGCGGCAATGTTGATGTGGACTTTGTTTATCACGCTGCAAACGTCATCGACGGCATGTTCAGCTACGCCGGGGGCAGTTACAAAAACCGCTATTCATCCTGTCAGGTGAGCTGGTCAGACCCGGTAAACCATTATTCCGATACGGTTGAGGGTGTGTACGATTCAGAGCTGGTGCAGCGCTATGACGTGCGTGAGATGAGCCTGACGGCGATTGGCTGTACGTCACAGAGTGAGGCGCACCGCCGTGGACGCTGGGCTATTCTGTCGAACGCCAAAGACGGCACTGTGTCATTTGGTGTCGGCCTGGACGGTTATATTCCGGTTCCGGCTGAAATCATTGGCGTTGCTGATCCGTTCCGAAGTGGCAGGCAAAACGGCGGACGGCTGAGTTCGGTTAACGGGCGCAACTTCGGCCTGGACCGCGCCATTGATTACGCTGCTGGCGACAGGTTTGTGGTGAATCTGCCAGACGGAACGGCACAGACACGCACCATATCCGCCGTCAGTGACGATAAAAAAACAGTAACGGTTGCTACCGCGTTCAGAACGCAGCCTGTTGCCGGTGCTGTCTGGGCAATAGACAGTGACAGTCTGGCTATTCAGTATTTTCGCGTCACCTCCATTTCGGGCAATGATGACGGCACCTTTACTGTCGCGGGCGTCCAGCACGACCCGAACAAGTACCGCTACATTGATGATGGCGTGCGCATTGATCCAGCGCCGATCACCGTTACTCCCATAAATGTTCTCAAGGCTCCGTCCAGTATCAAACTGGCAGAGGTCAGCTACGTTGAGCAGGGTCTGTCTGTTGCCTCAATGCAGGCAACGTGGGACAGGGTGGAAGGCGCAATCAGTTATGTGGCTCAGTGGCGTAAAGATAAAGGTGACTGGATAAACGTCAGCCAGACCAGCGCACAGAGCTTCAGTATCCGGGGCGTTTACAGCGGTGTTTATGACGTGCGTGTCAGGGCGGTAAATGCCGCTGAAGTCTCTTCACCGTGGGGATTTGCTGACAGCACGACAATCACAGGCAAGGCAGGCAAGCCGGGAACACCGGTTAACCTGATGGCCACAGACAATGTGGTATGGGCTATTGATGTCACATGGGGTTTTCCTGACGGCTCTGGTGATACGGCTTACACCGAGATTCAGGTGGCCACAACCGCAGACGGTCAGAATCCGCAGTTCCTTACCTACGTACCTTATCCGGGTGTCAGCTATCAACACGGCCCTATGCCTGCTGGCGTTCGTCGCTGGTACCGCGCCCGGCTGGTGGACAAAATCGGGAACACGGGAGACTGGACAGGCTTTAAAGCGGGTATGTCTAACGTCAACGCTGATGACCTTATTGGTAGTGTGGTTGAAGAATACCTTCAGTCTGATGACGGCAAGGCGCTGCTCACGCCGCTGATTACCGATCCTAACGCGCTGGCTGAAAGCATCCTTGCCAGTTATGACGATGTAGAGCAGCAGTGGGCAAACTATGGAGACAATAAAGCAGGTGTAATTCAGGCCAAAAAGGTCGCAGCCGATGCTCAGAGTTCTGTTGCCGATCTCAATACCACCGTTACTGCAAACTTTGCGAAGCAGCAGGCCGCTATAGAGCAAAAGCTGACAGCTTATGCAGATGCAAATGGCGGTTCTGCAATCTATACTCTTAAGGCAGGCGTGCAATACGGCGGCACTCAGTATGATGCTGGTTTATCTGTCGCGGTCACTATCAACGGCAGTTCTGTTGATACACGCTTCGCGGTCAACGCCAATCAGTTTGTTGTCATTAACGGCAGCGGTAAAAACGTCTATTCACCCTTCGTTATCAAAGATGGTCAGGTGCTTATCAGCCAGGCATTTATTGGTGAGGGCTGGATAACCAACGCAATGATTGGCAATTACATTCAATCCAATAACTGGGGTTCCGGTCAGGCAAGCTGGCGGCTGGATAAAAACGGAGGCCTGCAAATCATAACGGGCAGTGGTGGCCGTGGTGGAACAGTGACTGACGGTAACGGCGTGCATTGTTTTAACCAAAGCGGTACCGAGGTTATAACTCTTGGGTGGCTTGGATAATGGCTGATACATATGGACTACGCATTGTTCCTGATGACGGTGGCAAACCGTTAATTCTTGATGCATCGACACGCTATGCATCTTATCTGGGTACGGCTGCTGTAAAGGCAGCCAGTGCATCTTATGGGGGTTTCAAGCCTCAGCCCGCCAACAGTAAGGTGCTGATTCTGCCACGCAATGTCGTGAGGGTTGGCGTGGGCGATCAGAGTGGGCCGCCCGTTAATTACATATCTTCAATGAGCTTTAACGGAAGCCTGAATATCGGTATCAGCACCATTAAAGCAAATCAGACAAGTGCATTAGATATCGGTTCTGTTGACGTATACAGCATTCAGTATGCGGCCAACCCGTCAGCGCAGTATGGGTTGAGGATAACAAACGGCGCTAACTTTATGGAAATAAGTGACGCTTCTCTGTCAGGATTTGTGACGTTTCGTGGCATTGTAGATATAAATGGCCAGTGGGACATACCGGGCAGCGTTCTTAATCTGGGCGGAAACTACATCGTTTTTGCCAGGTGGAGTAACACCGGAACGCCTTTATTTCTGGACAAGGATACTAACTCCATCCGCACCTACGGCGCGTTTAGTTCTGTGAATGGTTCGGAGCAGGGAGGGCTGGTCAGTGGAGTGCAGATTGTCATAGTCAGTAGCGGCTTCTCACCTGCACTGCCTGCGTCAGGTTATGGCCTGGTTATCAGAAATTCTTCCGGTAGCATTACCTATTCCAGCAAATATCCACCTGTGATGTGGTCAGATGCTTATTATGACTTTGGCAGCTATTTTGACACTGGCGATTCAACTGGCGACAGGCAGGCATGGATAAACCCCACGGGCAGCGTAAATCAACCAATGGTTCCCTTGTGCGTGCTGGGAACTCAGCGTGGAGATTACACCCGGTCAGGCGGCAACTACCAGTACAGAAAAATGCTTTTGTCCGGGATGATGATGTCAGGGAATTCTGTCACCACGTCAAGAGCAAAAAGCACGGGATCTGATATGCCGCTGTATACCTATCCGAGGGCAATGCAGATTGCCTGCCAGTTGCCCTGCATTGACGCAAGCTATTACTTCTGAAAATCATTAATCAAATAAAGCCGGCCACTGAGCCGGTTTTTTTATGCGCGGAGATCATCATGTCAGCAGGCACTATCGCATTAACCAACAACTCAACCACAGTAAACGGCACCGGAACCAGTTTCACCACCGAGCTAAAAGCGGGCGATTATGTTTACGTCATTGTGGGTGGCGCACCTTACACTATGGTGGCCGCAAGCATCGCATCAGATACGCAACTTACACTGGCGGTTGCCTTCGACGGGCCAACAACCAGCGGATTGGCCTGGAATGCTGTACCGGCCTCTTTGCAGGTTGCTATAACGCAAAAAATCCTCAATGACTTTGCCAGTGTGGCGCGTGGCCGCATTCTGGATTTCCAGAACTGGCAAAAAATTTACAGTGACGCGCAGTCAGTAGATGTAATCCGCCCGGACAGAACCACCTTCACCGGCCCGTCATGGGGATACATGGCGAACCAGTACAAAAACAAGATGGATAAAAGCCAGAACCTGAATGATCTGGCTGACAAAGTAGCTGCCTGGAACAATCTCGCACGGTATGGAAGCAGCGCTAACACCGCCGCACAGGGTAATGACGCAAGGCTTAACACAGTGGATGGCAAGTCCGGTGGTACAGTTAACGGAAGCATTACTGCAACCGGGGCAATCACCGGCCCCGCTACTGGCGGTCTGGGCGTTGCAGCAGGTGAAAACAACCGCGTGGAGCTAAACAACTCTTCTTCTGGTGGCAATACCGGCAATCCCGTAGGCTGGACAGTTTACCGCTGGTATAACGAACTTGTGCAGACCGGCATCCGTCGAGCAGGCGACACAACCATTCAGTCGTATTTTATAGCGATGTCCGCCGTGGGCTCATTTGAGTTTCAGCGCTCAGGCAATGCTTCTGCTCCTGGCTCATGGGTTAACGGATCGGATGAACGTCACAAGACGAAAATTAAGACTGTCAGCGACCCCTTGTCTGCTGTTCTGTCCTGGAGGGGAGCGACATACGATAAAAAAGATGGCCTGTCTGAGGTAGGTCTCATTGCTCAGGATGTGGAGAAGTGCTGTGCAGAAGCCGTTACGACTAATGGCGACAGGAAGTTTATGGACGGGACTGTCATTCCAGGCTTCAAATATCTGAATACGGCGGGCGCGGCGGCTGCTTATCACACTGAAGCCATAAAAACTATTTTTGAAATTCTCTACCAGCTTGCAGAATCACCCGACGAGGCACTGAAAACTCTGGAAGTTATCCGCAAGAGGGCAGAAGAAATCAAAAATATCAGTATTGAGCAGGAGCCGCCACGCAAAGAAAAGCCACCTGTATTCGATGTCCCTACCAATGAGGAGTCGGGCGATAACGAAGAGACAGGATCGTAAAAAAGCCCGGCGACCGGGCAATGACTCAGCCGCTCCTGTCTTAGCAGGTTTACGGGGTGGGTGATTAAAGCTTAGTCACACACCCTAAATCAGTCATTAAATTTGATGCTCGGGTGACTTTTTCCGGCGTCAATAGCGTCAGCACATTCAAGTAACTCTTCTGCCAACTTCCTCGCCATATCAGCTCGCATGCTGATTGTCATATCTGGGAACTCTTTCGGATCAGGTATGTGGCCTGCCATAGAATCCTTCATGGACAAGTCAACGATAACCAGCCTTCCTATTGCACTATAGATAGTGTCAAATTCGGTAAGCTCCGCCATGCTTCCAACGTTCGATTCAATTTCTTTGGTCATTTTTTCGAGCCTTTTTGTGTTGCGGTTAAAGCCGTGATCCCTTTAGTGCAGGGTAAAATCTGCAACACCATGCGTAACACAATATTCCAGTTTATTGTTATTTATGATATTTATCGGACGTGTTACACATATCGCAGTTAATGCATCGTTCTGTAATCAGTAAAGACATCGCGGTTTCCCAATCGATAAATACTTTTTGTCGTTTTGGCGACATAATCTGTTGCGGTAGTAAATATTCCTGATGAGATATGTCGAACCCTTAGACGACTTTTGTAACTTTCAAATTGCAAGCCTGGCTGGTCATTAACATAAAGTTGGAATGTTAAAGCTTATGCGGAGTCGGCTGACAGTAGCATATTCTTTCAACGTCAAACATGATGCGAATAACTAAAAAAAGTGATACGCACCATTAATGTTCGTTACTTACTGATTATTCGATAATTTAACTCTATATAGTCTTCATGGAGAGTAAGCATAAAAGTATAACTTTTAGCAAATTCAGCGAGACACGTGCGGGGACAGCGCCGTGTGTAGAAAAAACCACCACAGCGATAATTGTAAGGATTATGCAGAAAAAAGGGGTGATAGAAATATTTTGTCATAAAAATGACAGAGATCAGGTGCGTGATTAAGAGTTTTCCGATAATATGCATTCATCAATAATATCGATGGATTGTGTCAGGTGAAAAAAAGAATTTTTTTGATAGCCGGCGTGGCTGTTCTGGCTGCAACAACCGCTTATGGAAGCTTATCCGCGGGTGGATCTCGGCCTGATTTCGTTACAGCAGCAGAAAATAAAACGAATAACTTCCTGCAATACAGCTATGGTAAGGGTAAATGTAAAGCCGCGCCCGGAACGGCATTGAGCTGGGACATGGAATGTAAGTATGACGGTGGCAAGAAAGTAGTTAAATTCGCTCTCTACTCCGCTGAGCATGCAACAAAAAAATCTGTTGATACCTTTTATCTCGTTGCAAAAAATCAGGCTGCAGTCGACTCAGCCAGCACAGGTATGGGGCAATATTTGCCTATTTCTACGCAAGATATAAGCAGTAGTTAGTCGGCCTTAATACACAGCTAATACTCAATTCAGTTTTAGAAGCCAGCGATATCGCCGGCTTCCTTCATTGTACTTTACAACAATCGCAATATCAGATGCGTTTTCCCTTCTTCCTAAATCAGCTTCTTCACCAGCGCCTCGCTGTGGCGAATATGGCTGGACGCGCGCTCAGGATCGTTCTGTACCAGCGCCATAAAGAGCAGGTCCGTTAACGCCAACTGGGCGGTAGTCGAGGAGATCGCGGCGCTGCGCGTACTCTGTTCTTCTGCAACGGTGTACAGGCAGTGCGTGGCGCACTGCTGCAGTGTGTTAGGCGTGAAGCCGGTAAAGGCCAGCACGTCCGCGCCCACCCGCACTGCTTCCTGCGCGGCCAGGTTAATCTCACGACGTTCACCCGTGTAAGAGATCGCCAGCAGCACATCGCCGGATGACATGGCCTGTACGCTGGCCAGCAGCGCGTGCATGTCCTGCTCCGCGACGGCATTGATGCCAATCTTCATCAGCTTCCAGGAAAAATCCTTTGCCACCAGGCCGGAGGCGCCGATTCCGACCAGTAAAATACGGCGTGCGCGCTTAAGCAGCTGCAAGACGGCATTCAGCTTCTCTTCGCTGTTGATATCCAGGGTCGCGCGAATGGCCGACAGCTTTTCTGTCAGTAATTTTTCACCCACAGCCTTAAGGGGATCGTCACTGAGGATCTGATTATGCACGGTGATGGCATCTTTATCGGCCAGCGATTCGCTCAGTGCCAGCTTGAGTGCCGGAAAACCTTTGTATCCCAGCTTTTGCGCAAACTTAACGACGCTGGACTGACTGACGCCAGCTTCTTCTGCCAGCTTTTGTGAACTTAAATGCCGTGCCCGATCCGGTTGTGACAGTAAAAAATCCGCCAGCCGGCGTTCGTTCAGCGCCAGTGAAGGATAAAGCTGGCGAATGCGCAGCAATGAACTCATGCTCAGTCCTCATGATGTAGCGGTGCGTCCGCAAGGAATAAATGATTCTAAAAGCATTGTAGCCACTGGAATAAAAAATGACAGTCATCGCCTCGCTGCGCGAAGATGGCTACAATAGAGGCTGTTGATGCATATTCGTTAAAAAGGAGAGCTGTTTGACCAACGAGAGACAACGTCGCGTGGTGTTTTTCGACCTTGATGGCACATTGCACCAACAGGATATGTTTGGCACTTTCATGCGCTATTTGCTGCGCCGTAAGCCCCTGAATCTGCTACTGGTCGTGCCTTTGCTGCCCGTCGTCGGCGCAGGGCTGCTGTTCAAAGGGCGTGCGGCCCGCTGGCCGATGAGCCTGTTGCTCTGGTCAATCACTTTTGGCCGATCTGAAACCACCCTGTTACGACTGGAAGCCGAGTTTGCTCAGTGGTTTCGCCAGCGCGTGAAAGCGTTTCCGGTGGTGCAGAAGCGTCTCAGCGAGTACCTCAGCAGCGATGATGCGGATGTGTGGCTGATTACGGGCTCGCCGCAGTCGCTGGTGGAGCAGGTCTATTACGATTCGGCGTTTCTGCCCAGAGTAAAGTTGATTGCCAGCCAGATGCAGCGCGGCCTGGGGGGGCGCGTGCTGAAATTGCGCTGTCTGGGCCATGAAAAAGTGGTGCAGTTAGAAGAGCACATCGGCACACCACTGCAACTCTATAGTGGTTACAGCGACAGCAAGCAGGACAACCCGTTATTGTTCTTTTGTCAGCATCGCTGGCGCGTCACGCCGGCGGGTGAATTGCAGCAGTTAGAATAACCTGTACTGTGCTTCGGTTTTGCCGGCATGCCCGGTATAATGCGCCGCTTTTTGCTGCCGGGAGTGGTTCGTGTGACACAAGAACAAGATGAATACTGGATGCGCCGGGCGCTGACGCTGGCGCAACGCGCATGGGATGAGGGCGAGGTTCCGGTAGGCGCCGTCCTGGTTCACGGCGACCGCGTCATTGGCGAAGGCTGGAACCGGCCTATCGGTCAGCATGATCCCACCGCGCACGCAGAGATTATGGCGCTTCGTCAGGGCGGGAAAGTACTGGAAAATTACCGTCTGCTGGATACCACGCTTTATGTGACGCTGGAGCCGTGCGTCATGTGTGCCGGCGCGATGGTGCATAGCCGGATAGGTCGTCTGGTTTATGGCGCGCACGATGTGAAAACCGGCGCAGCCGGTTCGCTGATTGACGTGCTGGGCCATCCGGGGATGAACCATCAGGTAAGGTTAGATCACGGCGTGCTGGAAGACGCGTGCGCGGCGCTGCTGAGCGACTTTTTCCGCATGCGTCGTCAGCAACAAAAAGCGCTGCGACAGGCGCAGCGCGAAAGCTAATTCATTGCCACTTGTGGCGAAACGGCAGGATAGCCTTTGCCCATCTCCGCTTCCAGCGCGGCCTGCTGGGCAAGGCGCTTTTCCTGCTCCTGCAAATAGCCCACCAGGCTAATCTCATATTTACGAATATTTTCCACGTAGTTATACGCTTCCTGGCCCCGCGCGTAGCCGTAGGTCGTTTGCGCGTAATAACGCTTCTGGCTCAGCATCGGCAGGCGCAGTTTCACATCAGCCCAACTGTCCGGGTTGCCACCCTGTTTTGCCGTGAGCTTACGGGCATCCAGCATATGAGCATAACCCATGTTGTAGGCGGCCAGCGCAAACCAGATACGTTCGTCTTCCGGAATGGACTGCGGGACTTTATCCATCATATTTTGCAGATACTGGCTGCCGCCGCGAATACTTTGCTCAGGATCGGTTCGATCGCCCACTTCCACGCTGTCGGCAGTATTGCGCGTCAGCATCATCATGCCGCGCACGCCGGTCGGTGATGTCGCCTGCGGATTCCAGTGTGATTCCTGATAGGAGATAGCGGCCAGCAAACGCCAGTCGATATTACTGGCGTATTTCTCAAATAACGGTTTGATATCAGGCAGAACCGTATCAATCGCACGCAGGAAGGTGCGCGTATCCACATAATCAAAGGTGCCAACGTGCCCGAGGTATTTCTCTTCCAGCCGCGCCATTGCGCCTTCTTCGCCCATGCCATTAAAGAAATCCAGCATGGCTGCGTTCAGGCTGTCGTCGCTTTCGCGGGGCATATACCACGTCACCGGCTCTTCATCCGTGACGTCAAAGGCGACCGCCAGTTGTGGATGGATGCGCTGAAGCAGTGCGATGGTGACGGAATCGCCAATCGTATAATCCAGCTTGCCCTCGGCGACGGCCTCAAGTAGCGCTTTCGGGCTTTGATCAGTCGAGATAGCCCAGTCAAGGTCGGGATAGTGATCCGCTCTGGCGCTCTTGAGTGTAGACAGATAAGCCGATCCGGAGGCAACGACGAGCCGTCCCTTTAAATCGCCCAGGTTTTTCGGGCGAGTTTTATCCACACGATAAACCAACTGCTGGGAAACGCTGTAATAGCTGGGGCCCGTCTGATAGCGGTTCAGTCGCTCATTATTATAGATAAGGCCTGCGGCCAGCAAATCGGCTTTGCCGTCGTCAAGCGCATCAAACAGGTCGCTGATATTCGCGCGCACCGTGATTTCCAGCCTGACGCCCAGATAACGGGCGAAACGCTTCGCCAGCTCGTAATCCATCCCGGCCGGTGCTTTATTCACGGTGTAGTAAGTCAACGGTGAGTTTACGGTACTGACCCGTAGCACTCCCCGTGATTTAATCTGTGAAATCGTATCCTGCCCGCTCCCATGCCAGGGAATGGACGGCCACAGTGCCAGTGCTAACAGCACGGTGAGCAGACCGATAAACAGATAATTTAATTTCAGGCGTTTCAAATAGTTATCTCTCGATGGCTCCAAGGCCTCTGTCTTTTAAGGCAGTATTGATTTTGTTTTAACTCCCAGAGCGAGGGGCATTTTGCGCAACAAACTGAGGCAGAGCAACTTATAAAGCAATTTTTGCGCAATTATCAGCCAAATCTTGTTGGCCATAAATTTTGCGCAAACGGTTTCGTCGCGGAGTGGCTTTCTCTATAATACGCCCCGTTTTCCCCCTGTTGCGCCCAATGAAGCGTCGCACCCGGCGTTTCAAAGACGAGAGATCTTATGATGGAAATTCTGCGTGGTTCGCCCGCCCTGTCGGCATTTCGTGTAAACAAACTGCTGGCCCGCTTTCAGGACGCTCATCTGCCGGTGAGTGATATTTACGCTGAGTACGTCCATTTTGCCGATGTCAGCGCGCCGTTGAGTGAGGATGAAAAATCCCGTCTGCAGCGCCTGCTCAAGTACGGTCCTTCTCTCGCTGAACATGCGCCACAAGGGCGTTTGCTGCTGGTCACGCCACGTCCAGGCACCATTTCGCCATGGTCTTCAAAAGCGACAGATATTGCGCATAACTGCGATCTGTCACAGGTCCGTCGACTGGAGCGCGGTCTGGCGTTTTATGTTCAGGCACCCCAGTTGACGGAAACCCAGTGGCAAACGCTGTCAGCGCTGCTGCATGACCGCATGATAGAAACGGTGTACAGCGACCTCCATCAGGCCGAACAGCTGTTTGCCCACCACGAACCTCAGCCGGTCAAAAGCGTTGATGTGTTGGGTGAAGGCCGTCAGGCACTGGTTCATGCCAATACATCGCTGGGCCTGGCGCTGGCAGACGACGAAATTGACTACCTGCTGGCAGCCTTTACGAAGCTGGGCCGTAACCCTAACGACATCGAACTCTATATGTTTGCTCAGGCGAACTCCGAGCACTGTCGTCACAAGATTTTTAACGCCGACTGGATTATTGACGGCGAAAAACAGCCGAAATCGCTGTTTAAAATGATTAAGAACACCTTTGAGCAAACGCCGGATTATGTCCTGTCGGCTTATAAAGACAATGCGGCGGTGATGGAAGGCTCTGAAGTAGGACGCTTCTTTGCGGATGCCGAAAACGGGGAATATGGCTACCACCAGGAGGCGGCGCATATTCTGATGAAGGTCGAAACGCATAACCATCCTACGGCGATTTCGCCGTGGCCTGGCGCGGCAACCGGCTCCGGCGGCGAAATTCGTGACGAAGGGGCGACCGGACGGGGCGCGAAGCCGAAAGCCGGTCTGGTCGGCTTCTCGGTGTCGAACCTGCGTATTCCGGGCTTTGAGCAGCCGTGGGAAGAGGATTTTGGCAAGCCCGCGCGCATCGTCAGCGCACTGGACATTATGACTGAAGGCCCTCTGGGCGGCGCGGCGTTTAACAACGAGTTTGGCCGTCCTGCATTGAATGGCTATTTCCGTACCTATGAAGAACAGGTCAACAGCCACAACGGCACCGAACTGCGCGGTTACCACAAGCCGATTATGCTGGCGGGTGGCATCGGGAACATCCGTGCCGATCACGTCCAGAAAGGCGAGATTACTGTCGGGGCAAAGCTGATCGTACTGGGCGGCCCGGCAATGAATATCGGTCTGGGCGGCGGGGCGGCCTCATCTATGGCATCGGGCCAGTCTGACGCTGATCTCGACTTTGCCTCCGTACAGCGTGATAACCCGGAAATGGAACGGCGTTGCCAGGAAGTGATTGACCGCTGCTGGCAGTTAGGCGACGATAACCCGATTCTGTTTATCCACGATGTCGGTGCGGGCGGGCTGTCGAACGCCATGCCTGAGCTGGTCAGCGATGGCGGGCGCGGTGGACGTTTCAACCTGCGTGATATCCTCAGCGATGAGCCAGGGATGAGCCCGCTGGAAGTCTGGTGTAATGAATCGCAAGAGCGTTACGTCATGGCGGTGGCACCCGAAAAGCTGGCTGAATTTGCGGCGGTTTGCGAGCGTGAGCGCGCGCCTTTTGCGGTTATCGGTGAAGCCACAGAAGAGCAGCATCTGACGCTCAACGACAGCCACTTTGATAACAGCCCAATTGATATGCCGCTGGATGTGCTGTTGGGGAAAACCCCGAAAATGACGCGCGATGTCGTCAAACAGCAGGCGCAGGGCACACCGTTACACCGTGATGGCATCGTCTTAACGGAGGCGGTGAATCGCGTTCTGCACTTACCGACCGTGGCGGAAAAAACCTTTCTGATCACCATCGGCGATCGCAGTGTGACCGGCATGGTGGCACGGGATCAGATGGTAGGACCCTGGCAGATCCCGGTAGCCAACTGTGCGGTCACGACCGCCAGCCTCGACAGCTATCATGGTGAAGCGTTCGCTCTGGGCGAACGCGCGCCGGTGGCGCTGCTCGACTTTGCCGCCTCAGCACGACTGGCGGTTGGTGAAGCGCTGACAAACCTGGCCGCCACGCCCGTGGGGTCATTGAAGCGTGTAAAACTCTCGGCAAACTGGATGTCAGCCGCGGGTCATCCGGGCGAAGATGCGGGCCTGTATGACGCCGTGAAAGCTGTCGGTGAGGAGCTGTGTCCGGCACTGGGCATTACTATCCCGGTGGGTAAAGACTCCATGTCGATGAAAACCCGCTGGCAGGAAGGCACTGAACAACGCGAAATGACGTCGCCGCTGTCGCTGGTGATTACCGCCTTTGCTCGTGTCGAAGATGTTCGTCGCAACGTGACGCCTCAACTGATGGCGGATCAGGACAACCTGCTTCTGCTGATCGATCTGGGTAACGGTGCCAATACTCTGGGCGCAACCGCGCTGGCGCAGGTGTATCGTCAACTGGGCGACAAGCCTGCCGATGTACGTGATGCACAGCAGCTGGCAGGCTTCTTTAATGCGATGCAGGCGCTGGTCAGCCAACACAAACTATTGGCCTACCATGACCGTTCCGATGGGGGCCTGCTGGTCACGCTGGCAGAAATGGCCTTTACCGGCCACTGCGGTGTAGATGTTGATATCGCGGCGCTGGGCAGTGATGCGCTGGCGGCGCTGTTTACTGAGGAACTGGGCGCAGTCATTCAGATCAAGGCCGCCGATCGTGAAGGTGTCGAGCAGATTCTGGCTCAACATGGACTGGCGCAGTGCAGTCATGTGCTGGGCAGCGCACAGCCGGGCGATCGCTTCGTGATTCGTTCAGGCGACAGTGCTGTGTACAGCGAAAGTCGCACCACGCTGCGTACCTGGTGGGCGGAAACCACCTGGCAGATGCAGCGTCTGCGTGATAACCCGGCCTGTGCTGATCAGGAATATCAGGCAAAACAGGACGACAACGACCCGGGTCTTAACGTCAGCCTGACCTTCAGGCCGGAAGAGGACGTTGCCGCGCCGATGATTGCGACAGGTGCCCGTCCGCGCGTGGCCGTGTTGCGTGAGCAGGGTGTTAACTCTCATGTGGAAATGGCCGCAGCCTTTGACCGCGCAGGCTTTACCGCCGTGGACGTTCATATGAGCGATCTGCTGGCAGGACGCATCGATCTGGAACGTTTCCAGGCGTTAGTGGCCTGTGGTGGCTTCTCTTACGGTGACGTACTGGGAGCCGGTGAGGGCTGGGCGAAATCTATCCTGTTCAACCCGCGTGTGCGCGATCAGTTCGAAGCCTTCTTCCATCGTCCGCAAACGCTGGCGCTGGGTGTTTGCAACGGTTGCCAGATGATGTCCAACCTGCGCGAGCTGATTCCTGGCAGCGAACTGTGGCCGCGCTTCGTGCGTAATCAGTCTGAGCGCTTTGAAGCGCGCTTCAGCCTGGTTGAAGTGGCCGCCAGCCCGTCATTACTGCTGGATGGCATGGCGGGTTCGCGGATGCCTGTTGCGGTATCACACGGAGAAGGTTTTGTAGAAGTGCGCGATGGTACTCACCTGGCGGCGCTGGAATCCAAAGGGCTGGTGGCGCTGCGCTTTGTGGACAATAGCGGTAAGGTGACGGAAACCTATCCGGCCAACCCGAACGGTTCGCCAAATGGCATCACTGCCGTGACCAACGAAAGCGGGCGCGTCACCATTATGATGCCGCATCCTGAGCGTGTTTTCCGTACGGTCAGCAACTCCTGGCATCCGGCGGAGTGGGGGGAAGACAGCCCATGGATGCGCATTTTCCGTAACGCGCGCAAACAACTGGGTTAATTGCCGTAAAAAATGGGGAGGCCAGGTGCCTCCCTTTTTTTATGGGCACGAGATGTTGGCAAAAGGAGACAGCCGTCACCTTTTGTTGTCGCTGATTGGTGACATCTATCTCTATGATTTTATTATACGTCAGAGGTACGATGAAAATGTGTTGGCATTTGGCGACACATTTGCCAGACCAGATGGTCTGAACGGGCCGTTTTCACTGCTCGCTTACCTGCAAGAGACTGAACAGAAAGGGGCTTTTAATATTGGCATGATCTTTGCTATAATTATCGCGCTGCTCATTCACTTGTTTATGAATGCCACCGCACTGCGGTCAGAGCTCATAAAGCCCGAATGACGCACCAAACGGAGCCTGCCGTCCACCACACCGATAATCGTATGCATTGCATCGTTATCAAGCATCGGACGTAACGTTGAGTTAGGCTCCACCCATTCTCACGCGTGGCTAAGGCGGCGCGTCTGCGGCAGGCCAGATGGTCTGCCGTTTTCTTTTCTGCCTCTTCCTTCTCCGGGCCGACTCCGCTAGCATCCGGTAAGCGTATCTTTATGGAAGCCGTCGCGTGAAAAAATGGCGTTTTTTCCCCCAATCTCTGCGTCAGCTGGTGCTGATGGCCTTTTTGCTGGTGCTCCTGCCCTTACTGGTACTGGCCTGGCAGGCATGGGAAAGCCTCTCCGCACTCAGCAATCAGGCGGCGGACACTAACCGCAACACCTTTACCGATGTCCGGCGCAGCGAAGCCATGGCACGAACCGCCATTGAGCTGGAGCGCAGCTATCGTCAGTATTGCGTACTGGGTGATGCCTCGCTGGCGAAGCTGTATCAGACGCAGCGGATTCGTTACAGCCAGATGCTCAGCTCCCATGCTGATAATCTGCCCGATTTACCGGCTTTTAAGACGCTACGGGACACGCTGCCGCTGTTGGAAACCCTGCAGTGCCAGAACGGTAATCCGATGGGCAGTGCTGCGCAGGCGCTTGACCGTTTTTCCGCAACCAACGCACAACTGGTGCACGACACGCGGGAGGTGGTATTCGCCCGCGGCTTACAGCTTCAGCGCGAAATCGCCGATCGCGGTCAGTTCTTTGGCTGGCAGGCGCTGATTCTGTTCATTATCAGCCTGACACTCACGCTGCTGTTTACCCGCATGATCATCGGTCCGGTCAAAAGTGTCGAACGGATGATTAACCGCCTTGGCGAAGGGCGGGAACTGGGCAGCAGCATGGTGTTTCGGGGGCCACGGGAATTGCGTTCGCTGGGGCAACGTATTGTCTGGCTGAGCGAGCGGCTGCACTGGCTTGAATCTCAGCGACACGAATTTTTACGCCACCTTTCACACGAACTGAAAACCCCGCTGGCCAGTTTGCGTGAGGGCACGGCGCTTCTGGCGGATGAAGTCGCGGGCGTGCTAAATCCGGAGCAGAAAGAAATCGTCTCCATACTCGATACCAGCAGCCGTCATTTGCAGCACCTGATTGAACAATTGCTCGACTACAACCGCAGGCTCGCTGATGGGCCAATCACGCTTGAGGCGGTCAAACTGGACGATATCGTGCATGATGTTGTGAATGCCCACGCCCTTTCGGCGCGTAACAAACAGATGCATATTGAGATCGATCTGAAGGCCACAGATTGCCTGGCTGAGCCTATGCTATTAATGAGTGTAATTGATAACCTCTACTCTAACGCCGTGAACT
Organism: Pantoea sp. JZ2; assembly: GCF_035191405.1. Taxonomy (NCBI): domain Bacteria; kingdom Pseudomonadati; phylum Pseudomonadota; class Gammaproteobacteria; order Enterobacterales; family Erwiniaceae; genus Pantoea; species Pantoea sp. JZ2. The sequence goes on from NZ_CP045247.1 coordinate 1,369,417, forward strand.
ATGGCAATGAATCCGGTAACATCTGGCTTCGTAGCCAGCAGCAGGGCGATACAGTCATCATTGAGGTCGCTAACAGCGGTACGCCCATTCCCGAGCATGAGCAGGCAATGATTTTTGAGCCCTTTTTTCAGGGTAGCCATCAGCGCAAAGGGCCGGTTAAAGGCAGTGGGCTGGGGTTAAGTATCGCAAAGGATTGTCTGCGCCGTATGCACGGCAACCTGCAACTGGTCAGCCGCGATGACGCGGATGTTTGTTTTCGCATTGAACTGAATACCACCGCCGGGAAAGTCTGAAGTATGAAATTTTTTGCCGCGATTCTTATAAGCGCACTGAGCACCCTGATGCTCAGCGGCTGTGCCTCCTCACCGGCGACCTCGGCATCCCAGCCCGCACCAAACTCTGTCGCGGTGCCTGAAACGCGCCTGGTGGATTATCTGACAACCCGCTGTAGCGATATCTGGCATATTGAAAACACTGCCGCGCTTGCCAATCCCCTTTACTGGATGCGCAGTATTGACTGCGCCGAACGACTTTCGCCCGCGGAAGCCCGCGCCGAGGCGCACCGCTGGCCAGTAGACAGCTGGTCGCGAGCCTTTAAACAGGGCGTACTCATGGCAAATGGCAACGTAACGCCACTGGAACGGCGCGACTATATCACCGAGCTGGACAGCTACAGTGAGCAGTTCCCGCAAAACCTGCGGGCACTCATCCAGCTCTGGCGCAGTAACCAGGCGGCACAGCTGGATTTAAGTGCGCTACGTTCGCGGTACGTCCATCTGCAGCAGAGCAGCGATGCGCAGACGGATGCGCTGCGTCAGCAGCAGATAAAATTACGGCAGCAGTTAAGCGATACGCAAAGCAAGCTGGAGCGGTTAACCGATATCGAACGCCAGCTTTCGTCGCGCAAAACCTCAGAGATGCCAGAAGGCAGTCATGGAACGGCGTTGCCACAAGAGGAAGAGCAGTAATGATAAAACATGCGGCACATCTGCTGCTGGTGGATGATGATCCCAGCCTGCTGAAACTGTTAGGGATGCGGCTGAGCAGCGAAGGCTATCAGGTGACCACCGCAGCCAGTGGGCCTGACGCGCTTCGGCTGTTGCAGAAAGAGAAAATCGATCTGGTGATAAGCGATTTGCGCATGGATGAGATGGACGGCCTGGCGCTTTTTGGCGAAATCCAGAAACGCCATATGGGCTTGCCGGTCATCATTTTAACCGCACACGGTTCGATTCCAGAGGCCGTCGCGGCAACCCAGCAGGGCGTATTTAGCTTTTTAACCAAACCGGTCGATCGCGATGCGCTTTATAAGGCAATCGATGAAGCGCTCGCGCAGCGCGTCCCGATCAGCGACGACCGCTGGCGGGAAGCCATCGTAACACGCAATCCTCAGATGCTGCGCTTACTTGAACAGGCGCACATGGTTGCTCAGTCGGATGTCAGCGTGCTGATCAACGGGCAAAGCGGGACGGGTAAAGAGGTGCTGGCGCAGGCTATCCATGCGGCCAGTCCGCGCGCCGACAAGCCGTTCATCGCGATCAACTGTGGTGCCTTGCCCGAGCAGTTGCTGGAGTCGGAGTTATTTGGTCACGCGAAAGGTGCCTTTACCGGTGCGGTCAGCGCGCGCGACGGCCTGTTTAAAGCGGCCGAAGGCGGGACGCTGTTTCTGGACGAAATTGGCGATATGCCGCCCGCGCTGCAGGTTAAACTGCTGCGGGTCATACAGGAGCGTAAAGTCCGGCCGCTTGGCAGCAACAACGATATTGATATCAATGTGCGGATTATCTCCGCCACGCACCGGGATTTACCGAAAGCGATGGAGAAAAACGAATTCCGTGAAGATCTCTTTTATCGCCTGAACGTTGTTAACCTGAAAATACCGGCGCTGCATCAACGTACCGAGGATATTCCGCTGCTGGCTAATCATCTGCTGCGCCAGGCCGCGGACCGTCACAAACCGCAGGTGCGCAGTTTTTCGGTGGATGCGATGAAGCGCCTGATCTCCGCCAGCTGGCCTGGTAACGTGCGTCAGTTAGTGAATGTGATTGAACAGTGCGTGGCGCTCAGTTCCTCGCCGGTGATCAGCGATGCGCTGGTAGAGCAGGCACTGAGCGGCGAAAACAGCGCATTACCAACCTTTGTCGAGGCGCGTAATCAGTTTGAACTCAATTACCTGCGCAAGCTGTTGCAGATGACCAAAGGAAATGTGACCAACGCGGCGCGTCTGGCTGGACGTAACCGTACTGAATTCTATAAGCTGCTGTCACGTCACGAACTGGACGCCAGTGACTTTAAAGAGTAATTTTCTGCCGCACCAGCCTGCAGCATGGCCAGCGACATTTATACTTAAAAAATCCCTCTGACCACGGAGGGCGCGAGGAAAGGGTCTGACATGAAAAAGATCGATGCAATAATTAAACCATTCAAACTTGATGATGTGCGCGAAGCGCTTGCTGAAGTCGGCATCACCGGGATGACCGTAAGCGAAGTGAAAGGCTTTGGCCGTCAGAAAGGGCACACGGAACTCTACCGTGGGGCAGAGTATATGGTGGACTTTCTGCCGAAGGTAAAAATTGAAATGGTGGTAGGCGATGATATCGTGGACACCTGCGTCGAAACCATCATGGGCACCGCGCAAACCGGCAAAATTGGCGACGGCAAGATCTTTGTTTTCGATGTCGCTCGCGTGGTGCGTATCCGTACCGGTGAAGAAGACGAGGAAGCGATTTAATCCTTTTCAGAAGCGAAGCTTGCTTCTGAACTGCGCCTGCGATGCGGGACAACGTTTATCGCTGGTCAGTGTGCCCCTGCCTGATTTCAGGAAGGGGCAATAATCAGTCAATTCCAGCACGTTATCATCTGGGCAACATTAACTTCAAATTGCATAACTCACTTATTCATTTTTCAAGTGTATTTATTTTTTTAATAACAACCAGATATTAATTCTATTTTATGGATTTCTAATTTTTGTTTTTTCATTCATATATTGGTCTGAATCAAGAAAGTATTCCTTTTTTCATTTAGCATGGATTTTTTAGGCTATGTGAATGGTGACTTTATATGGCGATTCCTGCTTATCTTTGGTTGAAAGATGGTGGTGGTGCGGATATTAAAGGTTCAGTTGATATCCAGAATAGAGAGGGGAGTATTGAAGTACTCAGTTTCATGCACGGATTGAGCATACCAACAGATCCCCACACCGGCAAACTTATCGGCACCCGTATTCATAGCGAATTAGAATTCGAAAAAGAGTTTGATTCGTCTAGTCCTTATCTCTATAAAGCCGTTTCATCCGGTCAGACACTTAAATCAGCGGAGATTAAGTGGTATCGCATTAATCACGCTGGTCAGGAGGAAGAATACTTCAATATGTTAATGGAAGGGGTTAAGGTTGTATCTGTTAACCCTCTTATGCATAACATAAAATCTATTGAAAATTTGAATCACCTCGAATCTGTAACTTTGAGATATGAGAGAATTACCTGGAAGTATTGCGATGGTAATATTCAACACTCAGACTCATGGAAGGAGCGCACTTAGCTTCAGCACAAAAGTAGTTAGCGGAAGAGATCGAGATGACCTGGGTTTATGATGTAAGGAAAAGATCGTTTACACAAAACGGTGAATATAAGTTTAGTGCTCTTTATGTGGGTGCTGAAGGCTATAAAGATGATCCTGATTTAGAATGTGAGATAAATAAAGGTCCTTTACCTAGAGGTAAGTACAAGATAGGAAATCCTATAACAAAACATCCTACTGCAGGTCGATTCGTTCTTCGCTTGACACCTTACCTTAGTAATAAAATGTGTGGACGTGCAGGTTTTCTTATACATGGGGACAACGGGCGGGGGACAGCATCAAATGGATGTATTGTTGCCTCCTTAGATATCAGGAGGACAATAGCAGATAGTGGTGATAAAGAGTTGATTGTGAAATGAAATGGATCATTATTACTACGCTTATTTTTCTTCTCGCTTCATGTTCATTAGAGCACAATGCTTCGAGCAAAAATGCGCTTTTCACTGAAGTATTAACAGCCTCTAAAAATGATGATAGTAAGGGCTTATCAGACAGCGATTACGACAAAATAGGGGAGCTTATAGCCCAAGGTGAAACCCGCTGGATAAGACTTTATCCCGTGTTAAGCAAATCGCCATTCTTAGGGATGACCTCTTTTCAGGAAAGTTTAAATATTGTCATGGCCTATGCTTTACCTAAGAATCCCAACGAGGTGTTAAAATTTGTTGATGAGGAAAATATTGATCACATATGTGCAGCGCCTTTTATCGAACCGGGCCGTGATGAACTGCGTGACTATTTTGACGAAACATTCCCGACATTACATAAAGCTTTGCCAGAAGGATACTGGAAACAATCCTGTTTGCTGAAACTAAGAAAGGCCCTCGCTGATACATTGCCATCAATAAAAGAAAGTTAAACCCTGCTATTTCTTCCCATGCGTTAACAATTACCCGGCTCAATAGTGGTAAGTAAAACGCTGCCATGCGTGCGAAAGCGCCTGGATAGGCGGTAATCTGTTCCGCTATGAAAATATGTCCGACTCCGACTCCGACTCCGACTCCGACGCGTCGCTCTTCACGCATGAACACAGTAATACGCACGAAACGGCTCCTTACTTTCAGCGTATAACAGATGCCAGAAGGGCCGTTCATAGCCGCAAATTACATTACCTTATGCGGACCAAACACCTCATAGTGAATCCTGTCCGCCGTCACGCCGACCGCCAGCAGCTGCTGAACGACGAACTGCATAAAGCCCAGCGGCCCACAAAGATAGAAGTGGGTATTCACCTCTTGCAGACGTGGTGAAACGCTCGCCAGATCCATAAGGCCTTGCGCATCATAACGACCTGCATCACCCTGATTTGGCTCGCGATACCAGATATGTTGGGCAAAATCAGGCAACAGGGCACCGGCCGCGCGCACTTCATCTGCAAAGGCATGCTGCTGGCCGTTTTCAGCGGCATGTAACCAGTTGACCGCTGCCGGGTGCTGTCGGGCAGCCAGCGCATGCAGCATGGCCAGCATCGGCGTTTGCCCTACGCCCGCTGAAATCAACGTGACCGGCGTCGTCGGACTTGCCTGGAGAAAAAAATCCCCGTGTGGAGGCGTCAGCTGAATCTCATCGCCTGCTTTGGCCTGTTGATGCAGCCAGCCTGAGACTCTTCCCCCGGCTTCCTGTTTTACCGCAATTCGGTAGGTCTGCGCATCGCTGACGGTGGTGAGTGAGTACTGACGAATTTGCTGATAGCGAAAGCCCGCTGGCTGCAGATGCAGTGCCACATACTGCCCCGGCCTGAAGGACGCAATGGGTTTACCATCAACAGGAGCGAGGGTAACGCTTTTGATCACGTCACTTTGTTGCTCAATCGCGCTGATGAAGAAGGCTCTCGTGCCGCGCCAGCCGCCTTGCTGGTGTGCCGATGCCTGATAAAGGGCTTCTTCACGCTGGATAAAGATATCGGCCAGCACTGTGTAGGCGCGTCTCCAGGCGGCGAGCACCGCTTCGCCAGGATTCAGCATGGCGTCGATAGAGGCGAGTAAATACTCACCCACAATTTTATATTGCTCAGGCTGGATAGTCAGGCTGGCGTGCTTTTGGGCAATTTTTTCGACGGCTGGCCGTAGCGCCGTCAGATTGTCCAGATTGGCCCCGTAGGCGCAAATCGCATTAAACAGCGCTTCACGCTGTGCGCCATTGCGCTGGTTGGCCCTGTTAAAGACATGCTTTAACTCTGGATGATGAGAGAGCATCTGACTGTAAAAATGGGCCGTCAGATCGGGGCCGCATGCGGCAATCGCGGGAAGGGTGGATTTCACAATGTGAATCGTCTTGGCATCAAGCATGGGAATATCTCACTTAAAGTTGCATTTTAAATGCATCTTATGGCCGGGCGTTTTGTTCTGTAAATAGCGTTGTGGTTTACAGGAAGACTGAGCGGCAAATTTTCAGACGGAGAAATGGAAAATTTCCGTTACAGGGTGCGGGGAAAAACAGCGGAAAACCGCTTGCAAAGCGAGCCAAAAACACATCGCCAATGCGAAGCCAAACGTTTGCGTAAAAAGAGGGGATTGGCCCTACCGTCCCCTGGTAAAAGGGTTTACACTGTCTGCCTTCGCCCTTTGGGGGCGTAATTTGCCGATTTAAAGATAGCCAGTCAGGAGATGCGGATGTTAAAGCGTGAAATGAACATTGCCGATTATGATGCCGAGTTGTGGCAGGCGATGGAGCAAGAGAAAGTGCGTCAGGAAGAGCACATTGAACTGATTGCTTCTGAAAACTACACCAGCCCGCGTGTAATGCAGGCGCAAGGTTCACAGCTCACCAACAAATATGCTGAAGGCTATCCTGGCAAACGTTATTACGGCGGCTGCGAGTATGTAGATATTGTTGAGCAGCTGGCTATCGATCGTGCGAAAGCGCTGTTTGGTGCAGATTATGCCAACGTACAGCCGCACTCAGGTTCACAGGCTAACTTTGCTGTGTTTACCGCCCTGCTGCAGCCAGGCGATACCATTCTGGGTATGAACCTCGCGCACGGTGGTCATCTGACGCACGGTTCGCCTGTTAACCTGTCGGGCAAACTCTACAATGTCGTGCCTTACGGTATCGATGAAACCGGTAAAATTGACTACAACGAACTGGCTGAGCTGGCAAAAACGCACCAGCCTAAGATGATCATTGGCGGTTTCTCTGCGTATTCGGGTATTTGCGACTGGGCCAAAATGCGCGAAATCGCAGACAGCGTTGGTGCCTGGTTGTTTGTGGATATGGCGCACGTTGCGGGTCTGATTGCGGCTGACGTTTACCCGAACCCTTTACCGCACGCGCACGTTGTGACTTCTACAACCCACAAAACGCTGGCCGGTCCGCGTGGCGGCATCATTCTGGCGAAAGGTGGCGACGAAGAACTGTACAAAAAGCTTAACTCTGCGGTTTTCCCTGGCGGCCAGGGCGGCCCGCTGATGCACGTCATTGCGGGTAAAGCCGTGGCGTTCAAAGAAGCGATGGAACCCGAGTTCAAAACCTACCAGCAGCAGGTGGCAAAAAACGCGAAAGCGATGGTCGAGGTCTTACTGGAACGCGGTTATAACATCGTGTCAGGCGGCACTTACAACCACCTGTTCCTGATTGATCTGGTGAGCAAAAACCTGACCGGTAAAGAAGCGGATGCGGCACTGGGCCGTGCCAATATCACCGTGAACAAAAACAGCGTGCCGAACGATCCGAAAAGCCCGTTTGTCACCTCCGGTGTACGTATCGGTACCCCAGCGGTCACGCGTCGTGGCTTTAAAGAAGCGGACGTGCGTGAACTGGCCGGCTGGATTGCTGACGTGCTGGACGATGTGAACGACGAAGCCACGATTGAACGCACGAAGCAAAAAGTGCTGGATATCTGTGCGCGCTTACCGGTTTACGCCTGATCCCGTCAGGTGAGTCAACGGTTGAAAAAGGATGGCCCCGGCCATCCTTTTTTATTGCCCGTCTCACGTGGCTCTGACAAAGTATCGACCTCTTAACACGACCGGTCACACTATTGCTGGAGGGAACATGGCAATCGGCTCCGCCAGATGGCTTGGATTAAGCTATTTCACCTACTTTTTTTGTTACGGTATTTACCTGCCTTTCTGGGGCGTCTGGCTAAAAGGCGTGGGACTGAACCACGAACAAATTGGCCTGCTGCTTGGCTGCGGCATGGTGGCGCGTTTTGTAGGCAGTTTGTTCATCGCCTCGCAGGTTAAACATCCTTCTCAACTGATTACGGCGTTGCGGCTGCTGGCGCTGCTGACCTGTCTTTTTGCCGTGGGATACTGGACTGGACAACAGTGGTTGTGGCTGCTGTTAGTGATGACCGGCTTTAATCTGTTTTTCTCCCCGCTGGTGCCTTTAAGTGATGCGCTGGCGGCGACCTGGACGCAACAAATTGGTCTGGCCTACGGGCCGGTGCGCCTCTGGGGTTCTCTGGCCTTCGTCATCAGTTCGTCGTTGACCGGTATGCTGGTGACGGCTTTTTCATCCCAGGCGATTTTAATGCTACTGTCAGCGGGCGTCATAAGTATGCTGGCGGGTATGTTGCTGACGCCGCAAACACACCCTCAGGGCAGCGAACGCAAGAGCAACGTCAGCGGTGGCTGGCAGGCCTGGCGCGATCTGATACGGGAAAACGCGGTCTGGCGTTTCATGGTGTGCGTCACCCTGCTGCAGGGAGCGCATGCGGCCTATTACGGCTTCAGTGCGATCTGGTGGCAGGAAAGTGGCTATTCCGCCTCGTGCATTGGTTATCTGTGGTCGCTTGGCGTGGTGGCAGAAATTGTGATCTTTGCGCTGAGTCACCGTCTGTTTCACCGCTGGCAGGCGCGCGATTTACTGCTGCTGTCCGGCGTTTGCGCGTTAATTCGCTGGAGCCTGCTGGGGGCCAGCACGGCACTGCCGGTGTTGATTGTGGCGCAAATTCTCCACTGCGGTACGTTTACGGTCTGCCATCTTGCAGCCATGCGTTTCATTGCTTCACGGCAGGGTGCGGAGGTGATTCGGTTGCAGTCGCTCTATTCGGCGCTGGCGATGGGCGGCGGTATCGCCGTGATGACGATGATTTGTGGCGTGCTGTTTACCCATCTTCATGGACAGCTGTTTTGGGTGATGGCGCTGGTGGCGCTGCCTGCGCTGTTTCTGCGCCCGCGTCAGGACTCCAGTAAATAACGAATGCGTTGCTGATGATATTCGGTCAACGGCAATTCTGCATGGATCAGCGGGGGCGAAAACAGCGGCAGGGAGGTGACGTAAGGCGAGATGATCAAATCAACTTCGCGCGGCGCGCCGTCGCGCTGAAAGTCATCCACATGCTGATAGGTGATATTAACGGGTAATAAGGTGATTTCCCGGATCTGCTGCTCAACGTCCTGTTCCAGCGCCGGATCGTCACCCGTCAGGAGCAGCACCTGTTTTTCCTGAAGGGCGCTGCTCTGCATCAGCCAGGCACCAAAAATAATGGTTATCAGACTGACTTCTTCCGGTTTAAAACAAATCGCGTATTCCTGCTCAAACGCCACCAGCGCCTGCTGAGTGGTTCGCAGCAGGCGCGGATAAAGCCTGGTTACGTCTTGTGCCACACTGTCATCAATGCCAATAGTAAAGTAGGTGCGATCCAGCGCCTGCGCCAGGTGCGTATACAGTTGCTGCTGGAGTTCGGCACGTTCAGGAAAAGGGGTGCCTGACGAAGCCTCGAAGTCATCGATCAGCTGATGCGTGGCGCGCATGAGCCGCTGTTCACTGGCGTGACGGATGGCGTCCGGATGCGGCGCGTGGATGAGGCTGAACAGTAATGTCCAGAAGTCGGTTTCACTCGCATCCGGTGCGAGATGGCACCGTTTTTTCCAGTGACGAATGACATCAGTGGCCGCGCGGCGCTCCGCCTTCATCGCCAGCCAGGCCTGCTGTTGTGCAGTAAAGAGGGCAGGCTGGCGCTGGCACAGGCCGTATTTCATAAATATTTGTAAAAAGAGTTGATCGCGTGTACTGAAAGGGCGATCAAGGCACAGGCTGCAGTGCTGGATGAGTGCCTGTAGATTGGTTTCATCGTAGAGCGCCTTCTCAATTTTCATTTGCTTAAGGCGCTGGCGAAGCGGTGTCGCAAAATGCTCACAGACAAACGTCTGCGACAGACGCAAACTGCGCCGCAGGTTATGTATAAGACAAATTCGTCTGTCCAGCTCTGTACCATGAATGCGCAAGCTGCCATCCACCATTTGGTGAAGTTCCAGTTGATGATAGCGCTGTATCTCATCACCCACGGCGGCAATATCTTGCCTGGCGGTGGCAGCATCCACGCCGTTAAGCAGGCTTAACCGCGTGAGCGTCAGCACGGGAGTGGGCAGAAACAGCAATAACAACAGGTGGCAGCGGCGCTGAGAAACGGTGAAGAGTGGTGCTGAAGATGTAGCAGAACTCATCAATCAATATTCCCGCTGGCTATTTTTAGCTAAGAATAGTCAACTGCCCTGACCGGTGAAGGGTTTACCCGGTTTTTTGTTCAGAGGTTTAAGGCGGGTCACAAAATTTTGTTACTTATGAAACCTTTTTATCAGGAACGTTACTTTATAACATTATGAAACGCATGTTTTTCGCACTGCTAACCCTGATAAGTTCGTCAGCACTGGCACATCCTCACAGCTTTATTGATATGAAAACGGAACTGGTTGCTGACGGCGATCGGTTTACGGGCTTGAAAATGATCTGGACCATGGATGAGATTACCTCCGCCGATCTTCTTTACGACGCGAGCGATGCGAAACCGGGCACCGTGGTCTGGAAAAAACTGGCAGCCGGCGTAATGGCGAATGTGCTGGGACAACATTATTTTTCTGAAATCTGGCATAACAAGCAGCGGGTGAAGTTCTTGAATCTACCAAAAGAATACAATCTGTCACGCAGTGGCAACAAAGCGGTGCTGGAGTTTGTGTTGCCGCTGGCCGAGCCACCTACATTAACCGGTCAGCGCTTTGAGATTCTCACCTTCGATCCCACATATTTCGTCGACATGTTCTATGACAAGCCTGACGCCTTAACCGTGCCGCCAGCGTTGCAGTCACGCTGCGCCTTCACCTTGCATACGCCAAAGCCGAATGACTCGTTGAAGCAGTATGCCTTATCGCTCGACAAGGCCGATGCGCCACCCGAAGAGATGGATCTGGGCAGGCAGTTCGCGCAAACGGTGATTCTGACATGTCACTGACGACCATAGCGCGGCCCAAAAAACGGCTGTGGCCACTGGCAGTATTCATGGTCGGGCTGGTGACAGCGGTTAGCGCGATCTGGCTGTACTGGCCGCAAATTCTGCTGCAAAGTGTGCTCTGGCAAAAAATCCTCAACCGCGAGATGACGCAGCTCCTGCAACAGGTCGCCGAACATCCGCACCGGGCTGGCCTGTCATTACTGGCGTTTAGTCTGGTGTACGGCATCCTGCATGCGTTAGGACCTGGGCACGGTAAGGTTGTTATCACCACTTTCCTGGCCACTCATCCGGCAAAACTGAAAACCAGCATGAAGCTGACGCTGCTGGCATCGCTGTTACAGGGTTCAGTCGCGATTGTTCTGGTAACCCTGATGCTGGTGGTATTGCACACCTCATCACGCCAGTTGCATCTGAGCAGTTTCTGGCTGGAGAAGGGCAGTTATCTTCTGGTGATTGCCCTGGGAATCTGGACAGGTTATCGGGCGGTCAACTCTCTGTGGCGACTGTTCCGACCGAAACCGGCGATGAACATTCGTGCTCTGCATCCACACCATCATCATGATGATCAGTGCGGCTGCGGTCATGCTCATCTGCCCAGTGCACAGCAGGTAGCCGGTGCCGTTAACGTGAAAACCCAGTTACTGGTGGTTCTGTCGATGGGGCTGCGGCCCTGTTCAGGAGCCATTATGATGCTGCTGTTTGCTAAGGTGATTGGCGTTTACCTCTGGGGCGTCCTCTCGGCGGCGGTGATGGCGATGGGAACGGCCCTGACCATTTCGGCGATTGGTCTGCTGGTGCAGCGCTCGCGTTCGCTGGCGCAACGGCTGAGTGCAAACAGCCACATAAGCGATCGCGCACGCAGCCTGTTGCCTTTGTTGGCTTTGCTGGGTAGCGTCATGTTGATCGTTGCGGGCTGTGCGTTATGGCAATCTGCTCAACCGGGGTTGGCGGGCGGCATCCGGCCTTTCTGATTTCTATAGCAGCGAAAAGCGTTTTTCGCTGCTCATTCTGCAATATTTTCCTCACTATTTTTTATTTTTCTGCTGACTGTTTAGTGGTGAAATTTGTTTTCACTGTCTACGCTGTTAATAGTTAAATCACCTCCCAATAATGGGATGAATAAAAACGGAACGATTCCGTGCTTTGCGAGGAAAATATCTCATGGCTGATACCCGTATTAATAATGGCTACACCGATCCGCTGGTAACTGGAACAGCGGGTTTGCCCCTAAAACGTATTTCATGGAGTGCCGTTTTTGCCGGTGTTATTTGCGCACTGATAATTCACATATTATTAACTCTGCTGGGAACAGCTATCGGCGCGACGACTATTGATCCCCTGCAGGAAGGCAATCCGTTTAAACATCTGGGCACCGGTGCGCTGGTGTGGACGGCGATTGAAATGCTTCTCGCCATCGTCGCGGGCGCCTATGTTGCCGGACGTCTGGCACAGCGCGAAGGCGCGCTGCATGGGTTACTGATGTTTGGCATCAGCACGGTGATAACGATTTATTTAGCCGTCAGTCTTGCCAGTAGCGTATTAGGCGGTGCGATGAACATTCTGGGCACGGGCTTCCAGGCTGTCGGTCAGGGTATTTCAGCCGCTGCGCCATCTGTTACCCAAATGGCAAAAGACAAGCTGCAGGAAAACAATATTAATTTAAATGACATGCAGCGTGAGCTGGAAACGACGCTGCGTCAAACAGGCAAGCCTGAATTACAACCTGAAAAACTGAAGCAGGATGCGAATAATGAAGCGCAGAATGCAGAGAACCAGGCAAATAACACCGCTAATCATCCGCAAACCGCAGACACGGATTTAGCTAACTGGTTTAAAGGCGTTATTGATCGTCATGCTGATACATTACAGGCAGCCGATCGTGAGGCGTTGAAAAATATTATTAAAGCGCGCACCGGCAAAAGCGATCAGGAAGCAGAGCAGATCGTTAATCAGGCAGAGCAGAGCTATCAGCAGGCTATGCAGAAATATCAGGAGCTGAAACAGCAGGCAGAGCAGAAAGCCCGTGAAGCCGGTGAGCAGGCGGCTAAAGCGACAGCGAAAGCCAGCTGGTACGCCTTATTTATCCTGATTATTGAAGCAGTCCTGGCAGGCGTGATGGGCATGGTGGGACGTCGTACTCAGCCACGTCAGGTGTTGGCGAACGAACGTCGCTAACCGAAAGGCGTTAAAAAAGGCGGCACAGAATGTGCCGCCTTTTTCTTTAGCGCTTCAGCGCTTCGCTCAGTTCATCGCGCATGGACGACAGCAGCGCTTTAACCACACGAGGATTACCGGCCACAATGTTACCTGAATGCAGGTAACCATGATTGCCGGTGAAGTCAGTAACCAGTCCGCCCGCTTCACGCACCAGCAGTTCACCCGCGGCAAAATCCCACGGTTTCAGACCGATTTCAAAATAGCCATCCACACGACCTGCGGCAACATAGGCCAGGTCCAGTGCGGCAGAGCCGGTACGACGGAAGTCCGCACACTGTGTGAACAGTTTGGTCATGATGTTCATGTAAGCCGGCGCGTGCTGTTTTAGCTTGAACGGGAAACCGGTCGCCAGAATGGTGCCATCCAGATCGCGAGCGATGCTGCCGCGCAGACGGTAGCCGTTAAGCTGCGCGCCCTGGCCACGTACGGCACTGAACAGTTCATTACGCATAGGATCATATACCACCGCCACTTCAGTACGGCCTTTAATGCGTACGGCGATAGAAACAGAGAAGTGGGGCAGGCGTTTGATAAAGTTGGCCGTGCCATCCAGCGGATCGATTACCCATTGAATGTCCTGATCTTCACCTTCAAGTTCACCACTCTCTTCAGTAATAATGGTGTGCTTCGGGTAGGATTTACGAATCACTTCGATAATCAGGCGTTCTGCGTCGCGGTCAACATTGGTTACGAAGTCGTTACTGCCTTTCTGGCTGGCTTCGACGGCGTCCGGGGTTTCATAATTCTTGGCAATTAAATTTCCGGCCTTGCGCGCTGCGCGCACGGCAATGTTGAGCATTGGATGCATCGGTATCTCTCGCTGGATGTTAAAGAACGGGGAAAACGGCGCGGAGTATAGCAGGGTGTTCGGTAAATGTCCTGCTTTATGTTAGAGTACGCGTCATCATTTTCTGACCGATCCCAATTATGCTGCAAAATATTCGTATCGTACTGGTAGAAACTTCTCACACCGGCAACATGGGCTCCGTCGCGCGCGCGATGAAAACTATGGGCTTAACTAACCTCTATTTGGTCAATCCGTTAGTGAAGCCGGATTCACAGGCTATCTCGCTGGCTGCCGGGGCCAGTGACGTGATTGGCGAGGCGAAAATTGTCGACTCACTGGATGACGCGATTGCCGGATGCAGTCTGGTGGTCGGCACCAGTGCACGTTCCCGCTCGCTGCCGTGGCCGATGCTGGATTCACGTGAATGTGGCCTGAAAAGTATTGAAGAGGCCCGGCAGGCCCCCGTCGCCCTGGTGTTTGGTCGTGAGCGTGTCGGGCTGACTAACGATGAATTGCAAAAGTGCCATTATCATGTGGCCATCCAGGCGAACCCGGAATACAGCTCGCTTAACCTGGCGATGGCGGTGCAGATCATTGCCTATGAAGTCCGCATGGCCTGGCTGCAGGCGCAGGACAACGCCAGTCCCAAACCGCAGTACGAGGAATCACCTTATCCGCTTGTCGACGACCTGGAGCGTTTCTACCAGCACATGGAACAGATGATGCTGGAAAGCGGATTTATCCGTGAAGCCAATCCCGGCCAGGTAATGAGCAAGCTGCGTCGTCTGTATACGCGTGCCCGTCCTGAGCGCGACGAACTCAATATTCTGCGCGGGATGCTCGCCTCGTTTGAGAAGCGTAAAGGACCGAAACAAAACGGCCCTGAATAGTTGAGTAAAACGCCAGGTTAAATAGTTGAGTAAATTACTTGGTTAAATAGTTGACCAAATTACTCGGGAATGTCAGACTTGCCGTCATCTTCGCTAATCCTCCGATAACCGGACGCTATTGAGGTTGTATGCTATGAGACTGACATCCAAAGGACGTTACGCTGTTACCGCTATGCTGGACGTTGCCCTGCATTCTCACCAGGGCCCTGTTCCACTGGCTGACATCTCTGAACGCCAGGGTATATCGCTCTCTTATCTGGAGCAGCTGTTCTCGCGGTTACGTAAGCACAATCTGGTATCCAGCGTTCGTGGTCCGGGTGGCGGTTATCTGCTGGGCAAAGAAGCCAGCGCGATTGCGGTGGGTGAAGTGATCACTGCGGTTGATGAATCTGTGGACGCCACCAAATGCCAGGGCAAAGAAGGCTGTCAGGGTGGCGAGCGCTGTCTGACCCATGTGTTGTGGCGTGACCTGAGCGTCCGTATTAGCGAATTCCTGAACAACATTACGCTGGCTGAGCTGGTGAATAATCAGGAAATCCTGGATGTGGCCGACCGCCAGAATGCTAACGACAATCGTCGTTTCCAGCACGCCCGCGCACAGGAAATCAACGTTAACCTCCGCGCCTCCTAATCCTCTGCTTCTCCGGCCCTTACTGCTAACGCGGCAGGGGCTGAATCTGCTATAAATACGTATGATTTTTTATACGGAGCTGTAGCGCAATGAAATTACCGATTTACCTGGATTATGCCGCCACGACGCCGGCCGATCCGCGTGTGGCCAGCAAAATGATGCAATTCCTGACGCCGGATGGCACGTTTGGTAACCCGGCCTCCCGTTCGCACCGTTTCGGCTGGCAGGCAGAAGAGGCGGTGGACGTTGCGCGCAATCAGGTCGCGGAGCTGGTCAATGCTGACCCACGTGAAATCGTCTTCACCTCCGGGGCCACCGAATCCGACAATCTCGCCATTAAAGGCGCAGCCCATTTCCACCAGTCGCGTGGTAAACACATCGTCACCAGCGTAACCGAACATAAAGCGGTCATTGATACCTGCCTGCAACTTGAACGTGAAGGCTTTGAGATCACCTGGCTGACGCCAGCAGCGAATGGCCTGATCGCGCCTGACGACCTGCGCGCCGCGCTACGTGACGACACGGTGCTGGTTTCCATCATGCATGTGAATAACGAAATCGGTGTGATTCAGGATATCGCTGCGCTGGGCGCCCTGTGCCGGGAGCGGGGCATCCTGTTCCACGTCGATGCGACGCAAAGCGTCGGGAAACTGGCTATCGATCTCGCTGAACTGCCTGTTGATCTGATGTCGTTTTCCGGTCATAAAGTTTATGGTCCTAAAGGCATTGGCGCGCTCTATGTCCGTCGTAAGCCGCGTATCCAGATTGATGCGCAGATCCACGGCGGCGGTCACGAGCGCAATATGCGATCGGGCACCTTACCGGTGCACCAGATTGTCGGCATGGGTGAGGCTTACCGCATTGCCAAAGCGGTGCGTGAAGAAGAGATGGCCCGCTTGTCGCTGTTGCGTGACAAACTGTGGCACGGCATTCGTGAGACAGGCGGCGTAACGGTGAATGGTGATTTGCAACACAGCTGCGCCAACATACTTAACGTCAGTTTTGCTGATGTTGAAGGTGAGTCGTTGATCATGGCGCTGAAAGATCTTGCGCTGTCGTCCGGATCGGCCTGTACTTCCGCCAGTCTGGAACCTTCCTATGTTCTGCGCGCACTCGGTCTGAACGAAGAACTGGCCCACAGTTCACTTCGCTTCTCACTGGGGCGGTTCACCACTGAAGAAGAGATCGATTATGCCATTGCGCTGGTGCAGAAGTCCGTGACGCGCCTGCGTGAACTCATGAAGTCATAATCAGGCCTGAAGAGGCTGACCACTGCGCACCGGCAACGCCTGCGGTGTGCGGCGTAACATCTGTATGAAAAGCCGTCGCAAAACAGGCTGGATAAAACGAATAACGAATACGGAGCCCTACAATGAGTACACAACCGATGAATATCACGCTCAGCAACCAGCCCGCCGATGCGCGCTGGGGTGACAAAGCACTGTTAAGCAGCAATGAAAACGGTATGACCGTGCACCTGCGTGAAGCCGATGCGTTGATGAGCATCCAGCGTGCCGCGCGTAAGCTGGATGGGCAGGGCATTCGTCATGTTGCCCTGACGGGCGAAGGCTGGCATCTGGAGCAGTGCTGGGCCTTCTGGCAGGGCTATCGCAGCCCGAAAGCCAAAAACAGCGTTGACTGGCCGCAGTTGGGTGAACATGAACAGGCGGAATTTGATCGCCGCCGTAAGATCGTAGGCTGGGTGCGCGATACGATTAACCTGCCTGCAGATGATTTAGGGCCAGAGACGCTGGCACACAGTGCCGTAGATTTACTGAGCGAGTTAGGTGGCGAAGCGGTCAGCTATCGCATAACCAAAGGCGATGATTTACGTGAGCAAGGCTATATGGGCCTGCACACGGTAGGACGGGGCTCAAACCGTCCGCCGGTTTTCCTGGCACTGGATTTTAACCCCACCGGCGACAGCGAAGCGCCGGTTTACGCCTGCCTGGTCGGTAAAGGGATTACCTTCGATACCGGTGGCTACAGCCTCAAAACCAGTGCCACCATGGACTCCATGAAGTCAGATATGGGCGGTGCCGCGACGGTGACCGGTGCACTGGCCATGGCCATCGCGCGCGGACTGAAAAAGCGCGTCAAACTTTACCTGTGCTGCGCGGATAACATGGTCAGCAGCAACGCCTTTAAGCTGGGTGACATCATTCGTTATCGCAATGGCAAGTCGGTAGAAGTGATGAACACCGATGCGGAAGGTCGTCTGGTCCTGGCAGATGGTCTGATCGATGCCAGCGAGCAGAATCCGACGCTGCTGATCGATGCGGCAACGCTGACCGGTGCCGCGAAAACGGCGGTGGGCAACGATTATCACGCCTTGTTTACCTTCGACGATGTGCTGGCGCAGTCGGTGATGGGCAGTGCGGTCAGTGAAAACGAACCGTTCTGGCGTTTGCCGCTGGCAGAGTTCCATCGCAGTCATCTGCCGTCAAACTTTGCCGATCTGAATAACATCGCCAGCCCGGCACATTCTGCCGGTGCCAGCAGCGCGGCGGCGTTCCTGTCCTATTTCGTCAGCCACTATCAGCAAGGCTGGTTACATATCGACTGCTCAGCGACGTACCGTAAGAGCGCGGTCGATCAATGGTCGGCAGGCGCAACCGGCCTGGGCGTGCGCACTATCGCCAACCTGTTACTGAAATAAATGCAATCTCCGCGGTGACCTGGTCACCGCTTTTTGAAGGTAGAAGTGAATGATGAACCGTCTTGAAGAGGTGCTGAAGCTGGCCGCCACGGAGCCTGCCCATCGTCCTGAGTTTTTTCAGCTACTGCTGGAGGCGGATGCATGGGTGCCGGGGGAAAGCACCCAGCAGCAGTTGGATGCCAGCACGCCTGTCGACCTGCAGCACTGGGAAAAAGAAGATGGCAGCAGTGTGATCCCGTTTTTTACCTCCGAACAGGCGATGAGCGAGGCGATTAACGATGAGCAGCCTTATGTGCGGCTGCCGGTACGTACGCTGTTTGAAATGACCCGTGGCGAAACGCTGTTTCTTAATCCAAAGTTGCCCACGGGCAAAGAGTTTTCTGCGGCGGAAATCAGTCATCTGCTGGGGGAAGAGGGCAGTGCCCTGATGCAGCAAACGGTGCTGGAAGGCGGTCAGTCACTGCTGCTGTCAGAAATCGCGGAACCGCCCGCGCAGATGATCGACTCGCTGACGCAGTTGTTCAGCAAATACAAGCAGGTTAAACGCGCTTTCATTGCCAGCATTCGTGAACAGGCGGATGATGTGCCTAATCTGTTGATTGGTATTGAAGCGGACAGCGATATTGAGGCAATTATTCAGGCGGCCGGCAGCGTAGCCACCGATACATTACTGGATGATGCACCCATTGATGTGTGTGAGATTACGGCAGAGGACCGCGGAATCAGTCACTTCTTTACCGCGCACATTACGCCCTTTTATGAACGCCGCTGGGGCAGTTTCCTGCGTGAGTTCAAAGGTGGTCAGCGGATCATCTGACACACTGCGCGGCCTGTTCGGCCGCGCGTTTACCGTTACTTCGCAATCGGCAAATCATCCCGGCTGCCCCATTCGGACCAGGATCCGTCATACAGCGTCACTTCCCTTGCACCCAGGGCCGTCAGCGCCAGAATCAACACCACCGCAGTCACGCCAGAGCCACAGCTGGCTACGATGGGTTTGCTGATATCCACACCGGCTTCCGCAAAGCGTGAACGAAGTTCGGCTTCCGGCTTGAGTGCGCCCTGCTCGACCAGGGTATTCCAGGGCAGATTAAGGCTGTTGGGAATGTGCCCACGGTGCAATCCCGGACGGGGTTCATCGACCTCAGCATTAAAACGGTTCGCCGCGCGCGCATCGACAATTTGCGCGCCGCCTTCATGGCTAATCAGCAAGACATCCGTCAGGCGTTTCACCAGGCCTTCATCGAACTGTGCATCAAACTCACCTTCCGGCAGACTGACCTCGCCCTCAGCCAGCGCATAACCCGCCGTTTTCCAGCCCTGCAGACCGCCAGCCAGAATGGAGGCCTGTGCCACGCCAAAGGCGCGCAGCATCCACCACGCGCGGGGCGCAGAAAACAGATTGCCTTCATCATAAACAATCAAATGCTTATCACTGTTGATGCCCAGTTCGCGCATCGCCACCGCGAAGCTTTCGGCCCGGGGTAACATGTGGGGATAAGGGCTGGTGTGATCGGAAAGCGTTTCAATATTGAAAAAAGGCGCACCAGGCAAATGCTCCGCCAGATATTCTTTTTGAATATCGCGCGTGGCTTCCATGCCCGGCGGCAGCATACGCGCATCCAGAACCTGGAGCGTGCCGTCATTAAAATGTTCTTGTAACCAGTCGGCGGACACAAACAGTGGCGTCGTCATAACAACCTCTTCTCTGCAATCTGTGATGCCAGTGTCGGGCAATGTGCCCACCATCTCAAGAGAAGCGTTGATTAAATGCGAAGGTTGATGTGAAATCGTGCAGCATTATAAAACAATTCCCCTGGGGCACGGTGAAGGATTTACCATGAAACAACGCATTAACCGGCTGCTGTTCAGCATGCTGATCGGCGGCGCGCTGCTGTCTGCCGCCACGTTACCTGCTTTTTCCGTCAGCGCTGAAACGCCTGCCGCCAGTGCGCAGGTCAGTAAGCCGCTGAGCATTATCGACCTCTCCGAGCTCCAGCTCGATGGTGCCGCCGCACTGGTGTTAACGTTCAACCAGCCGCTTGATGATAAGCAGGACGTGGCCAAAAAGGTCCGGCTGACGGACGATCAGCGCGGCAAGGTGGATGGCGCTTGGGAGCTGTCCGGGAATCGCAAGGCGCTGCGTTTTCGCCATCCTGAACCCTCACGGCACTTTACTGTGACCGTCGATCCGGGCTTGCGCGCCGCCAGTGGTGAAACGCTGACCGCGGCTTACAGCCAAAAAATCACCACGCGCGACATTGAGCCGATGGTGGGCTTCGCCAGTCGCGGTTCTTTGCTGCCATTGCGTATTGCGCAGGGCCTGCCGGTGCTGGCCTTGAATGTCGATCAGGTGGATGTCGATTTTTTCAGGATTAAAAACGCGGGCCTGGCGCAATTCCTGTCCCAGTGGAATAACGGGAGTAATCTCTCAACCTGGCAATCTCAGGAGCTGCTTAAAACCAGTGAGCTGGTTTACAGCGGCCGCTTTGAGCTTAACCCGGCACGCAATACGCGGGAAAAACTGCAGCTGCCGCTAAAAGACATCAAGCCGCTTCAGCAACCGGGCGTTTATCTGGCCGTGATGAAACAGGCCGGCACGTATCATTACAGTATGCCAGCCACGCTCTTCACCCTGAGCGATATCGGCCTGTCACTGCACCGTTTTCCGGGCCAGTTTGAGCTGTTTGCCCAGAGTCTGGAAAACGGCGATCCGCTCTCAGGCGTCAATGTCAGAGTCCTGAACGATAAAGGGCAGGTCCTGCAAAACGGCACCAGCGACAGCAGCGGGCATGTGCGTCTGAAAGCCGAAGACAAGGGCAAGTTCCTGTTGGCAATACAGGGCGATCAAACCTCCCTCATCGATCTGGCTCGCCCGGCATTAGATTTAGCCGAATTTCCCGTGGCGGGACCGGAGGGCTATGACAAGCAGCTGTTCGTGTTTGGCCCGCGCGATATCTACCGTCCCGGCGAAACGGTGATCGTCAATGCGCTGCTGCGTGATGCTGATGGCAAACCGTTACCGGCCCAGCCGGTTAAAGCCGAAGTGGTACAGCCCGACGGTGAAGTGGTGCGCACCTTTGTCTGGCAACCGCAGGACGGGTTGTATCAGCAGCGATTCAGCCTGCCCACGACCGCCATGACTGGTGGCTGGATGCTGCGGCTGAACACCGGTGATAACCTGCCGCGTCAGTGGCATTTCCGCGTCGAAGATTTCCTGCCAGAGCGCATGGCGCTGACGCTGAAAAACGATGAGCAACCTCAGCCTGCCGATGCGGATATCACCTTTAACGTTGAGGGGCGTTATCTCTATGGTGCGCCTGCGGCGGGGAATGCGCTGCAGGGGCAGCTCTATCTACGTCCTGCCCGGGACGCGGTGGCAGCGCTGCCTGGCTATCAGTTTGGGGATATCACTGAGGAGGGCGTCAAACGCAGCCTGGGTGATGTGGATATCAAACTGGATGCGAACGGCAAAGCCCAGCTAACCGTCGAGAATCAGTGGGACCAGCTTCACTCGCCGCTAAACCTGATTTTACAGGCCAGCCTGCTGGAAACGGGTGGACGGCCTGTGACCCGACGTGCCACTCAGGCGATCTGGCCCGCGGAGGCGCTGCCGGGCATTCGCCCCCTGTTCGGCAACAAGTCGATCTACGATTACCGCAGTGACAGTTATCGCGATGAGCCGACCGTGCCGGAAAACAGCCTGGCCGATTTTGACATTGTTTACGCCAACAGTCAGGGCGAAAAGCTGGCGGCAGAAAAGCTGAATGTGCGCTTGATTCGCGAACGTCGTGACTACTACTGGAGCTTCTCTGACAGTGAAGGCTGGCAGTCACGCTACGACGCGAAAGATCTGCAGGAAGATGAGCGATCGATTACGGTGCCCGCTGAGGGCAGTACCAAAGTCAGCTTCCCGGTCGAGTGGGGCAGCTACCGACTGGAAGTGCAGGCGGGTGAAAAAATTGTCAGCAGCGTGCGTTTTCAGGCGGGCTATGACTGGCAGGATAATACTAATGGTACGGGCGCTCTGCGCCCGGATCAGGTCAAACTCCGCTTAGACAAAGCCGCTTATCAGCCCGGAGAAACCGTGCATCTGCAGGTGGAATCGCCCACGGCCGGTAAGGGCTATCTGATGGTTGAGTCCAGCAGCGGCACGCTGTGGTGGCAGCCGCTGACCGTTCCGCAGGGCGGGACGACGGTGGATGTGCCGATTGCCAACAGCTGGCAGCGTCACGATCTCTATTTTAGTGCCATCGTCGTACGGGAAGGGGACAAAACCAGTGGCGCTACGCCAAAACGTGCCGTCGGACTGCTACATCTGCCGATGGCGACCGACGCGCGCCGCCTGACCCTGACGCTGGATGCGCCCGAAAAGGTTCGCCCTGAGCAGAACCTGACGGTCAATGTGCAGGCCAGTCGTGAAGGCGGCCCGCTGCCGGATAAGGTGCATGTGCTGCTGTCGGCGGTGGACAGCGGGGTTTTGAGCGTGACGGATTACAAAACCCCGGATCCCTGGCAGGCCTTTTTCGGCCGTAAACGTTATAACGTCGACCAGTACGATGTGTTTGGGCAGTTGATTGAAGGCGGCGGACGCCTTGCAGCGCTGCGCTTTGGCGGCGACGGCGAAGACGACACGCTGACGCGCGGCGGCAAGAAACCCGTTACCCACGTCAACATTGTGGCGCAGCAGCTACAGGCTGTTACGCTGGATAAAAACGGCAAGGGCTCGATCACGCTCCCTGTCCCGGCATTTAACGGTGAACTGCGCCTGATGACGCAGGTCTGGAGCGATGACAGCTTTGGCGCGGCAGAGCGCAAGCTGGTTGTGGCGGCGCCGCTGGTCAGTGAACTGGCCACGCCGCGCTTCCTGGCCAGCGGCGACAGTGCATCGCTGGCGCTGGATATCACCAACCTGACTGATTTACCGCAAACGCTGAAGGTGGATCTCGCAGCCCGGGGGCTTATTGCGCTGTCCGGCGCGGCCACGCAAAACGTGACGCTGGCCAAAGGTGAGCGGAAAACGCTACAGGTGCCGGTCACCGCGCAAAATGGTTTTGGTGACGGTGACGTTCAGGTCACGATTTCAGGCCTGAATCTGCCGGGTGAGCAGGTGCGGCCCAGCCAGCAGCAGTGGAAGATTGGCGTCAGGCCCCCTTATCCGGCCCAGACGCTCAGTTTTGACGCGGTGATCAACGGCGAGCAGCCGTGGCAGGTGACGGCGGCAGCCTTTGCCGGCCTGGACGCGGCTACGCTCAGTGGACAACTGACGCTGAGTAATCGCCCACCGTTGAATATTGCGCGCTATATCAGTGCGCTTTATGCCTATCCCTACGGTTGTCTGGAGCAAACGGCGAGCGGGCTGTGGCCATCGTTGTACACCAGCCAGGCGCAACTTACCGCCATGGGTATCAAAACCAGCTCTGATGAGGTTCGCCGGGCAGCGGTGGAAACCGGTATTGCCCGGTTGGCGGGCATGCAGCGCGCGGACGGCAGCTTTGGTTTATGGGGCAAACAGAGCGAAGAAGAATTCTGGTTAACGCCTTACGTAACGGATTTCTTACTGCGCGCCAGTGAGGCGGGCTATGCGTTGCCTGATGAGGTTGTCAGCCGGGCGAACGCGCGCCTGCTGCGTTATCTTCAGGACCCGGCGCAGATCACCGGAGGCGGCAGCCAGCACGTCGAAGCGTTACGTTTCAGCGTGCAGGCTTATGCCGGACTGGTGCTGGCGCGCCAGCAGCGGGCACCGCTGGGTGCCTTACGTGCGCTGTATGAAAAGCGTGACAAGGCCCAGTCGGGCCTGGCGCTGATGCAGTTGGGCATTGCGCTGAAGCTAATGGGTGATGAACAGCGTGCGCAACTGGCGGTGATGCAGGGGGCAACGCTGCCACGCGCTGAGAACCGCTGGTTTGGCGACTACGGCAGTACCGTGCGCGATCAGGGCATGATGATTGCGCTGCTGGCTGAAAATCAGCTGCAGCCGGACCTGCAAAACAGCCTGCTGCTGTCACTGTCTAAAGAGGTGACGGGCAAGCGCTGGTTCTCTACTCAGGAGAATAATGCCCTTTACCTGGCGGCCCGGACGCTGCAAACCGCCAACGGGCAACGCTGGCAGGCGCAACTTCCGGGTAGCGATCAGCCTGTGAGTGGAGATGCGCCGCTAAATAAAGGACTGGATCATCAGCAACTGACTCAGGGCGTTGACGTACGTAATGTCGGCAGCACGCCGCTGTACGCCAGTCTGAACGTGGTCGGCTATCCGCTGAGTCCACCTGCGCCAGTCAGCCATATGATGGCGATTAAACGCGAGTACTTTACGCTGGATGGGCAGGCTGCCGATTTGAATAATCTGCGCAGCGGAGAACTGCTGGTGGTGCGCCTGACGGTCTCAGCCAAACGCAGCATTAGCGATGCGCTGGTGGTGGATTTATTGCCCGCCGGTCTGGAGCTGGAAAATCAGAACCTGGCGGACAGCAGTGCCAGTCTGGGGGACAGCGCCGATGCCTTAAAAGAGAGCATGATGGATATGCAACAGGCCAGCATCAGGCATATTGAGTTCCGTGATGACCGCTTTGTTGCCGCTCTGGCCGTCGATACGTATCGTCCCACCACGCTGATTTATCTGGCGCGGGCAGTTACACCGGGGCGCTATCAATTGCCCCCGCCGCAGGTGGAATCCATGTACGTGCCCGAATGGCGCGCCATTGGCAGCACACCGCAGCAGCTGCATGTACAGTAATCGGGTGCGTGCGTGATCAGGCACATCAGAAAGCGGTGGCTGCTGGCGCTGCCGCTTTGTGTTCTGGGGCTGCTGCTTGCGCTGCTGATACTGGACCGGCTGTCACCACTGCCGCTTAAAGCGGTCCAGCCTGCGCGAGTGGTGGTTGCGGAGGACGGTACGCCGTTGTGGCGATTTGCCGACAGTCAGGGGATCTGGCGCTATCCGGTCACGCCGGAAGAGGTTTCGCCCGCCTATATCCAGGCGTTGCTGACCTATGAAGATCGCTGGTTCTGGTATCACCCTGGTATTAATCCGCTGTCTGTGCTGCGGGCCGCCTGGCAGAATCTTCGCTATCGTAGTGTGATTTCCGGTGGCAGCACCTTAACGATGCAGGTGGCACGGCTTATCGACCCGCAGCCGCGGACGCTGCGCGGCAAGCTGATTCAGACATGGCGTGCCCTCCAACTGGAGTGGCACCTGTCAAAACGCGACATCCTGACGCTTTATCTTAATCGCGCGCCCTTTGGCGGCACGCTGGAAGGTATTGGCGCAGCCAGCTGGAGCTGGCTGGGCAAAGCCCCGTCGCAGTTAACCCGCGGGGAAGCCGCCTTGCTGGCCGTGCTGCCGCAGTCGCCCAGCCGCCTGCGGCCCGATCGCTGGCCGGAACGGGCTGAGGCGGCACGTAATAAAGTGCTGGACCGTCTGGCGCAATATCACGTCTGGTCTGCGCGTCAGGTGGCCGAGATCCGCCAGGAACCGGTCTGGCTGCCACCACGGCAAATGCCGCAGATGGCACCCTTGCTGGCCCGGCGGCTGTTGTCGATCAGCACTCACGAAAAAATCGTCTCAACGCTGGACCCGTCGCTGCAGCGTGAGCTGGAAAGTATGACGCTGAACATCAAAAATCAGCTGCCGCCGCGCACCTCGCTGGCCATTCTGGTGGTCGATCACACCACCATGGCCGTACGTGGGTATGTTGGTTCCGTTGACTTTGCTGACGACAACCGCTTCGGGCATGTCGATATGATTGCCAGCGTACGCTCACCGGGATCGATCTTAAAACCCTTTGTTTATGGCATGGCGCTGGATGACGGGCTGATTCATGCCGAGTCGCTGCTGCAGGATGTGCCGCGCCGTTTTGGCGACTACCGTCCGGGTAACTTCGATACCGGTTTTCATGGGCCGGTCAGCGCCAGCGAAGCGCTGGTGCGTTCCCTTAATCTGCCTGCGGTGCAGGTGCTGGAAGCGCTGGGTCCCAAAAATGTCGCGGCCCGCCTGCGCAATGTCGGGCTTAACCTGCGCTTTCCGCCCGGCGCCGAGCCGAATTTGTCATTGATACTGGGGGGCACCGGCGCGCGCATGGACGAGATCGTTGCGGCGTACAGCGCTTTCGTGCGTCAGGGCAACGCCGCGCAACTGCGCTGGATGCCCGATCAACCGTTGCAGCAGCGGCCTCTGCTTTCGCCCGGCGCGGCGTGGATTATCCGCCGTGTCCTGGCGGGTGAAGCGCAGCCTGCGGGCAAAGGGAACCTGCCTGCGGTTGTACCGCTGGCGTGGAAAACCGGCACCAGCTATGGCTATCGCGATGCCTGGGCGGTGGGCATGAATCCCCGCTATCTGATCGGCGTCTGGGTTGGCCGTCCCGATGCAACGCCCGTCGCAGGGCAGTTTGGTTTTGCGTCTGCCGTTCCCGTGATGAATCAGGTAAACAGCGTACTAATGAACCGTTTAGCCGGACAGGAGGTGCCCGTTGATCCTCGTCCCGCATCGGTTACGGTGGCCAGCATCTGCTGGCCGGGCGGACAGCCGCTGCCTGTGGGCGATGAAAACTGCCGCCAGCGCCGCCAGAGCTGGGTGTTGAATGACACGTTGCCGCCCACCTTGCTGGCATCGGGCCAGGAAAGCCTCAGCGGTTTACGGTTGCGCTACTGGCTAAATGACCAGGGCCGCCGCGTGGCGGCTGACTGTCCGCACGCTGTCAGCCACGATCGTTTACTGTGGCCCTTACCGCTGGAAGCCTGGCTACCGTTGCAGGAGCGACGGCGTCAGCGGTTACCGGCTATCGACAGTCAGTGCCCGCCACTTACGCAGGGCAGCAGTGCGCCGCTGATTGTCACAGGCGTCATTGACGGGCAACGGGTGCAGCCGTTGCCGGGTAATTCCACCCTGGTCATGCCGGTTGCGGCACAGGGCGGGCAGGGTAATCAGCGCTGGTGGTTTTTGAACGGTGAACCCGTGACGGCGGAAAACCAGAGCGGCACGCTGTCGCTGCGTCTTGATCGCTCAGGTGACTATCAACTGGTGGTGATGGATGAAGCCGGGCAGCTTGCGACCGTTAACTTCACACGGGGATGATGGTTTTTTGCGCTAAATCAGATTTGAAAGCCTTCCGCATCGACACAGATCAAGATTTTTCAAGAAATTATGGGTTCTGTGATAGGCAACGTCACACTCAACCCCTATAATCGGCGCCGTTTCTTAGCCGGGGCGTGCGCCCTCGGTTTCTTCAGAACGTCAAGACAGAGGTCATCATGGCAATCGAACGTACTTTTTCTATCATCAAGCCAAACGCCGTCGCGAAAAACGTGATCGGTGCTATCTACAACCGTTTTGAAAGCGCAGGCTTCAAAATCGTTGGCGCAAAAATGCTGCAGCTGAGCAAAGAGCAGGCTGAAGGTTTCTACGCAGAGCACCAGGGCAAGCCGTTCTTCGACGGTCTGGTTGAATTCATGACCTCTGGCCCGGTTGTGGTTTCTGTACTGGAAGGCGAAAATGCCGTTCAGCGTCACCGTGACCTGATGGGTGCAACTAACCCAGCCAACGCACTGGCCGGTACACTGCGTGCTGACTATGCTGACAGCTTCACCGAAAACGCTACTCACGGTTCTGACTCTGCAGAGTCTGCAGCCCGTGAAATCGCGTACTTCTTCGGCGAAAACGAAATCTGCCCACGTACCCGTTAATTACTGACGCGTACACGGCTTTACAAAAATCTGCTGACCCGCGGTCACTCGCACCTGTTATCGGGCAGCAGATGTTGTACAATATTGCGCCTTCATTGAGCCAGCTTAGTGAAGGCGTAATTTTTTCTTTTCCCAACCGCGCCATAACGTGTAACAACGAGGCCAGAGAACACTATGTCCGAACAGATTGTGACGCCCGCGTCCATCTCACCGCTTTCCGTTTCGCCCAAAAGCCAAAAAATTAACCTGCTGGATCTTAACCGTCAGCAGATGCGCGAATTCTTTGTGTCCCTGGGTGAAAAACCGTTCCGTGCCGATCAGGTGATGAAGTGGATTTACCACTACTGCTGCGACGATTTCGAGCAGATGACCGACATCAATAAAAAGCTGCGTAACCGCTTAATGGAACTCACCGAAATTCGCGCGCCGGAAGTGGCCGAAGAGATGCGTTCAACGGACGGCACCATTAAGTGGGCTATTCGCGTGGGCGATCAACTGGTGGAAACGGTATATATCCCGGAAGGCGACCGTGCCACGTTGTGCGTGTCCTCCCAGGTGGGCTGTGCACTGGAATGTAAATTCTGCTCAACGGCACAACAGGGCTTTAACCGCAATCTGCGCGTCTCCGAAATTATCGGCCAGGTCTGGCGTGCGGCAAAAATTGTCGGTGCAGCCAAACTGACCGGCCAGCGTCCTATCACTAACGTCGTGATGATGGGCATGGGCGAACCTTTGCTCAACCTGAATAACGTCGTCCCGGCAATGGAAATCATGCTGGATGATTTCGGTTTCGGTTTATCAAAACGCCGTGTGACGCTGTCGACCTCGGGC
The DNA here is from genome assembly GCF_035191405.1 of Pantoea sp. JZ2. NCBI lineage: Bacteria > Pseudomonadati > Pseudomonadota > Gammaproteobacteria > Enterobacterales > Erwiniaceae > Pantoea > Pantoea sp. JZ2. The sequence goes on from NZ_CP045247.1 coordinate 1,397,866, forward strand.
GTGGTTCCGGCTCTCGACAAGCTGGGTGACATGATTGACGTGGCGCTGGCTATCTCGCTGCATGCGCCCAATGATAAACTGCGCGATGACATCGTGCCGATTAACAAGAAGTACAACATCGAAACCTTCCTGGCGGCAGTCAAACGCTATATTGGTAAATCCAACGCCAACCAGGGACGTGTCACGATTGAGTATGTGCTGCTGGACCACGTGAACGACAGCACCGATGATGCGCATGAGCTGGCGGCACTGCTCAAAGAAACACCGTGCAAAATTAACCTGATCCCCTGGAACCCCTTCCCGGGCGCACCTTATGGTCGCAGCTCAAACAGCCGCATTGACCGCTTCGCTAAGGTGCTAATGGACTATGGCTTTACCACCATTGTGCGTAAAACCCGCGGGGACGATATTGATGCCGCCTGTGGTCAGCTGGCGGGTGAAGTCATCGACCGCACCAAACGTACCCTGCGTAAGAAGATGGCCGGTGAAGCCATATCTGTGAAGGCGATCTGAAAGGCGGACGAACAGGGTTTCTGATCGGTTACCGGCGTGGCAGGCTGCTGCTCACCACACGGATGACAGGGAGGAAACCTTATGCGCAAAGGAGCAGGCGCGCGGCTACTGGCCGTTTTTGTTGTAAGCGGTTGTGTCAGTTCACCGTCGCAACCCGGGGCCGCAGAATTGCGTTTACAGCTGGGTATGCATTACCTTGCCGTAAACGATTACAGTGCGGCGCGCCGTAATTTCCTTCGCGCGCAGGCGGCAGCGCCAAAGGATTATCGGGTGCAGCTGGCCTTTGCCAGGCTCGCTCAGCGTCAAGGGCAAACTTCTGCTGCGCATCTTCATTTTTTACAGGCGCAGCAAATTGCCCCATATAATGGTTACATCGCTAACAATTACGGTGCGTTTCTTTGCACTTTAGGGCAGTATGATGAAGCGCATCAACAGTTTATCCGGGCAAAAGATGCGCAGGAAGGAGACGCCCGCATCGATGCGTACGAACTGTCGGGATATTGTTATCTGCGGGCAGGGGACAGACAGTCAGCGCGAGCAGCATTGTCTTATGCGCGTGATGCGGACAGAAGTAAGGGAGAATCGCTGCTGGCTGAAGCTGAAAGAGCGGTCGAACATGACCAATGGGCTAACCTGGCGCTATTGTTAGAGCTTTACCAGCCGCTGCCGGAGACGGCACGCAGCCTGGCGTTACACATACGTTTCGCCGCGCAACAGGGAAATCACGCAGACGTTTCACGTTATGGCGACCAGTTAGCGCGACGTTTTCCGCAATCGATACAGTACCAGCGTTATTTAGCTAATGAATACTGAAGCCACTCAAGAAAATTCTGCAGTTCATTCCACAGGTGCCCGCCTGCGTATCGCCCGTGAGCAAATGGGACTTACGCAGCAAAATGTCGCTGAACGCCTGTGCCTTAAACTTTCTACCGTGCGTGATATTGAAGAAGACAAGTCACCTGCGGATTTAGCCTCTACCTTCCTGCGCGGTTATATTCGTTCCTATGCGCGTCTGGTGCATATTCCTGAAGAGGAACTGCTGCCGATGATGGCAAAACAGACGCCAGTGCGGGCAGCCAAAATCGAACCGATGCAAAGCTTCTCATTGGGTAAACGCCGCAAGAAGCGGGACGGCTGGTTAATGATCTTCACCTGGCTGGTGGTCTTTGTTGTCGTTGGTCTGACGGGGGCCTGGTGGTGGCAAAACCATAAAGCCTCTCAGGATGAACTGGTGTCGATGGCCGATCAAAATGGCAGCAGCGGTGACAACAGCCAGTCGATTCCTTTAGGGCAAAACAGTGGTTCGTCCTCCGCGCCAGCGGATAACAGTACCAGCGTGCCGTTAACCAGTGGAAACAGCGCGGCGACCTCTGCTCCTGCTAACAGCGGCACAGCGGCCAGCACGCCCGCTGAAAACGACAACGCAAATGCAGCCACCTCCTCTTCGGCAGAGAACAATGCCGTGGTTTCACCCAGTCAGGCACCCGTAGAGAACACTACCGCACCGACGTCGTCGAACGCTACGCAGCCCATGCCTGTGGGCGCAGCGGCCGTCAGCGAACCTGCCGCCGATCCGAATGCGGTGGTGATGACTTTCACGGCTGATTGCTGGCTGGAAGTCAGCGATGCGACGGGCAAAAAACTGTTTAGCGGTATTCAGCGCAGTGGCGGTAAACTGAGTCTGTCAGGAACGGCCCCGTATCGTCTGAAAATTGGTGCGCCGGCAGCTGTTCATGTCGAATATCAGAATAAACCCGTTGATTTAAGTCGCTTTATCCGTAATAACCAGGTTGCTCGCCTGACGTTGGGTGCGCAATAACAGCGTAACGCGTGTTCCGGGCAATTGTGGAGAAGAAATATGCATAACCAAGCACCCATTATCCGCCGTAAGTCCAAACGTATTTACGTCGGCCAGGTGCCGATTGGCGATGGTGCGCCCATCGCCGTTCAGTCAATGACGAACACCCGCACCACCGATGTGGCCGCGACGGTCAGTCAGATCAAAGCCCTTGAGCGCGTGGGGGTGGATATCGTTCGCGTGTCGGTGCCCACGATGGATGCCGCCGAAGCGTTTAAACTGATTAAGCAGCAGGTCAATGTCCCGCTGGTCGCCGATATCCATTTTGACTACCGTATCGCGCTGAAAGTGGCGGAGTACGGTGTGGATTGCCTGCGCATCAACCCCGGCAACATTGGTAACAACGAGCGTATCCGCTCTGTTGTTGACTGTGCCCGCGATAAAAATATTCCCATCCGCATCGGGGTTAACGCCGGATCGCTGGAAAAAGATCTGCAGGAAAAATACGGCGAACCTACGCCGCAGGCCCTGCTGGAATCGGCCATGCGTCACGTCGATCATCTGGATCGCCTCAACTTCGATCAGTTTAAAGTCAGCGTAAAAGCCTCGGATGTGTTCCTGGCCGTTGAGTCCTATCGTCTGCTGGCCAAACAAATTGAGCAGCCGCTGCACCTGGGGATCACCGAAGCGGGCGGCGCACGCGCGGGGGCAGTAAAATCCGCTATTGGTCTGGGATTACTGCTTTCAGAAGGCATCGGCGACACACTGCGTATCTCGCTGGCCGCTGACCCGGTAGAAGAAGTCAAAGTGGGCTTTGATATCCTGAAGTCGCTGCGTATCCGTTCACGCGGCATTAACTTTATTGCCTGCCCGACCTGTTCTCGTCAGGAGTTTGACGTGATTGGCACGGTAAACGCGCTGGAGCAGCGACTGGAAGACATTATCACGCCGATGGATGTCTCTATCATTGGCTGTGTGGTGAATGGCCCGGGCGAAGCGACAGTGTCTACGCTGGGCGTGACCGGCAGCAACAAGAAAAGCGGTTTCTACGAAGACGGTGTCCGTCAGCGCGATCGTCTCGACAATGACAATATGATCGATCAACTGGAAGCACGCATTCGCGCCAAAGCGGCGATGCTGGATGAAACCCGTCGTATCGACGTACAGCAACTGGAAAAATAATCCTTTGCGCGTACGGCATGCACGACTTTTTTAGCTGAGCCTGTGCGGTTTCATCCTCATGAGGTATGATGCCGGACAGGTTTTTTTGCATTAAGAGATTTTAACGTGGCGAAGAATATTCAAGCGATTCGCGGGATGAACGATTTTCTGCCTGCGGATACGGCCATCTGGCAACGAGTTGAAGATGTCCTGAAGTCCGTGCTGGCGAGTTATGGTTACAGCGAAATTCGCTTACCTATTGTAGAGCAAACTCCCCTGTTCAAACGTGCAATCGGTGAAGTCACCGATGTGGTTGAAAAAGAGATGTACACCTTTGACGATCGTAATGGCGAAAGCCTGACGCTTCGTCCGGAAGGGACGGCAGGCTGCGTGCGTGCCGGTATCGAACACGGCTTGCTTTACAATCAGGAACAGCGCCTGTGGTACATGGGCCCTATGTTTCGCTACGAGCGTCCGCAAAAAGGGCGCTATCGCCAGTTCCACCAGATTGGTGTGGAAGTCTTTGGCCTGCAGGGGCCGGATATTGATGCCGAGCTGATTATGCTGAACGCCCGCTGGTGGAAAGCGTTAGGTATCGCCGACCATGTGCGCCTTGAACTGAACTCTATCGGTTCACTTGACGCGCGCGCCAGTTACCGCGAGGCGCTGGTTGCCTTTCTGGAACAGCATAAAGAGGCGCTGGACGAGGACTGCAAACGCCGCATGTACAGCAACCCAATGCGCGTGCTTGACAGTAAAAACCCGGATATTCAGACGCTGCTGAACGATGCGCCTCAGCTTGGTGACTTCCTCGATGAAGAATCACGTGCCCACTTCGATGGCCTGCGCGCGCTGTTAGATGATGCCGGTATCGCTTACACGGTGAATCAGCGCCTGGTACGTGGGCTCGATTATTACAACCGCACGGTGATTGAATGGGTCACCGACAGCCTTGGCTCGCAGGGCACCGTGTGCGGCGGCGGACGTTACGATGGCCTGGTCGAACAACTGGGCGGACGTGCGACGCCAGGTGTCGGTTTTGCCATGGGCATGGAGCGTCTGGTGTTGTTAGTGCAGGCGGTGAACCCAGAATTTGAACCCGCGCGTAATGTCGATGTCTATGTTATCGCCTCAGGTCAGGGCGTTCAGTCAGCGGCAATGCAGCTGGCCGAAAAATTGCGTGATCAGCTGCCCGACATGAAGCTGATGACTAACTTCGGCGGCGGGAACTTCAAGAAGCAATTTGCACGCGCAGATAAGTGGGGCGCTCGCGTGGCGCTGGTGCTGGGTGAAGATGAACAGAAAGCCGGCCAGGTCGTGATCAAAGATCTGCGCAATGGCGAACAGCAAACGCTGGCGCAGGCGGATGCTGCGGCTGCACTGCGCACGCTGTTACAGTAAGCGCGTTATGGCACAACCATTGAAAGGAGAGGGATTGCGTGGAAGTGTATAGCAATGAGAACGAACAGGTTGATGCGCTGCGTCGCTTTTTCGCCAACAACGGTAAAGCATTAGCCATTGGTGTGGTTATCGGTATTGCTGCATTAGGTGGCTGGCGTTACTGGTCGAGCCATGAGCAGGACTCTGCTAAAACCGTGTCGGCTGAGTACCAGAAACTCACCAGCGCCATGCAGGTCAGCAAGCCTGAAACGCTGGAAGCCGTTAACACGTTTGCCCGCGAAAACAGCAACACTTATGGTGCCCTGGCGGCGCTGGATCTGGCGAAGCAGTATGTCGACAGCAATCAGCTGGACAAGGCCGAGAGCCTGCTGCAAAACGGATTAAAAGACACCAAAGATGCCAATCTGCAGGCGGTAATTAACCTGCGCCTGGCACGCATTCAACTGCAACAGAATCAGGCTGATGCGGCACTTAAAACCCTTGACGGTGTGAAGGGTGATGGCTGGACAGCCATTGTGGCTGACATCCGCGGCGAAGCGCTGCTGAGCAAAGGCGATAAGCAGGGCGCGCGCGATGCATGGAGTAAAGGCGTCGAATCTGACGCGTCTCCGGCGCTGAAGCAAATGATGCAGATGAAGATGAATAACTTAAGCTAAGCCAGTCAAGAGAGAGCGCATGGAATTACGTAAATACCTGCTGCCGGGGCTGATTTCAGTCACCCTGCTCAGCGGTTGCTCGCTGTTCAGCGGCGAAGAAGATGTAGTGAAAATGGCCCCATTGCCGAAAGTGGAAAACCAGTTCACGCCGAAGACAGTATGGAGTACAGGCGTGGGCGACGGGATTGGCGATTTCTATTCCAACCTGCATCCGACCTGGCAAGACGGCACCGTTTATGCGGCTGACCGCTTTGGTATCGTAAAAGCGCTCGATGCAGCGGATGGCAAAGAAAAATGGAAAGTCGACCTCTCTGAGAAAACCGGCTTCTTCTCTAAAAACCTGTCTGCCATGCTGTCCGGTGGTATTACCGTCAGCGGCGATCGCCTGTATATCGGCAGTGAGCGCGGTCAGGTTTATGCCCTGAACACCAGTGATGGTTCGATTGTATGGCAAGCCAAAGCGGCTGGCGAAGCGCTGTCGCGTCCTGTGGTCAGCGATGGCCTGGTGCTGATTCATACCAGTAACGGTATGTTGCAGGGTCTGGATCAGGCGACCGGGGCGGTGAAGTGGACCGTGAACCTAGACATGCCTGCGCTGTCGCTGCGCGGTGAATCAGCCCCGTCAGTTGCCTTTGGTGGCGCGATTGTGGGCGGCGACAACGGACGCGTCAGCGCCGTGATCATGAATCAGGGCCAGTTGATTTGGCAGCAGCGTATTTCACAGCCGAGCGGGGCGACGGAAATTGACCGCCTGAGCGACGTGGATACCACGCCGATCATTGTAAATGGTGTGGTTTACGCGCTGGCGTACAATGGCAACCTTTCCGCACTGGATCTGCGTTCAGGGCAGATTTTGTGGAAACGTGAAATTGGCGGCGTGAAAGATCTGATTGTCGATGCCGGGCGTATCTACCTGGTGGATCAGGACGATCGTGTGATTGCCCTGAATGCGGATGGCGGTGTCGCTATCTGGCGTCAAAGCGAGCTGCTGCATCGTAATCTGACCTCACCGGTGCTGTATAATGGCTACATCGTCGTCGGTGACGGCGAAGGCTACCTGCACTGGCTGAACACCACGGATGGCCGCTTTGTTGCCCAGCAAAAACTGGACAGCTCGGGCTTCCAGACTGAGCCTGTTGTCGCCAGCGACAAGCTGCTGATTCAGTCGAAAGATGGTGAAGTTTATGCCATTACCCGCTAACGGGTAAGTTGTCAGGCAGGGTTATCCTTCCGGCACAGCGGCTCCTGATTTCATCAGGGGCCGTTTCGTTTTTAGTCAGGCATGGTATCCTTTGCGCCGTAAGCCTGAACTGAACGGCTAAAGCCGTTATAATCACGCCATTCGGGCGAATTAATACATTATTGAGGCATTGTTATGGTACCTGTGGTCGCGCTGGTTGGGCGTCCCAATGTGGGAAAATCTACGCTGTTTAACCGTTTAACTCGCACACGAGATGCGCTGGTAGCGGATTTTCCTGGACTGACTCGCGATCGCAAATATGGTCGCGCCGAAGTGGAAGGGCGCGAATTCATTGTTATCGATACCGGCGGTATTGATGGCACCGAAGACGGTGTTGAAACGCGTATGGCGGAACAGTCGCTGCTGGCGATTGAAGAAGCCGACGTGGTGCTGTTTATGGTGGATGCCCGTGCAGGCATGATGCCCGCCGATCAGCAAATTGCAAAACATCTGCGCGCGCGTCAAAAAGCGACATTCCTGGTCGCGAATAAAACGGACGGGCTCGATCCGGATCAGGCGATTGTGGATTTCTATTCACTGGGTCTGGGGGAGATCTACGCTATCGCCGCGTCCCACGGCCGTGGTGTGACCAGCCTGCTGGAGACGGCGCTGCTGCCGTGGATGGAAAAGGTTGATCCCGTAGAAGTCACCGAAGAAGATGAAAACGAAGCCTACTGGGCCGCGTTAGCCGCAGAAGAGAACGGTGAGGAAGAGGAAGAAGAGGACGATTTCGACCCGACCACACTGCCGATCAAGCTGGCGATTGTCGGACGTCCAAACGTCGGTAAGTCTACGCTGACTAACCGCATTCTGGGTGAAGATCGCGTGGTCGTTTATGACATGCCAGGCACCACGCGCGACAGTATCTACATCCCGATGGAACGTGACGATCGTGAATATGTGCTGATCGATACCGCCGGGGTGCGTAAGCGCGGCAAAATCACCGATACGGTGGAGAAATTCTCGGTCATCAAAACCCTGCAGGCGATTGAAGACGCTAACGTGGTAATGCTGGTGATCGATGCGCGCGCCGGCATTTCCGATCAGGATTTGTCACTGCTCGGCTTTATCCTGAACAGCGGCCGCTCACTGGTGATCGTGGTGAACAAGTGGGATGGTCTGTCGCAGGAAGTGCGTGATGAAGTCAAAGAGACGCTGGACTTCCGTCTGGGCTTCATCGACTTTGCGCGCGTGCACTTTATTTCTGCGCTGCATGGCAGCGGTGTAGGCAACCTGTTTGAATCGGTAACCGAAGCGTACGACTGCTCAACGAAGCGTGTAAACACCTCGCTGCTGACGCGCATCATGAACATGGCGGCAGAAGACCATCAGCCACCGCTGGTGCGTGGTCGCCGCGTTAAGCTGAAGTACGCCCACGCGGGTGGCTATAACCCACCGATTGTGGTGATTCACGGCAACCAGGTGAAAGATTTACCGGACTCCTACAAGCGTTACCTGATGAACTATTTCCGTCGTTCTCTGAACGTAATGGGCACGCCAATCCGCATTCAGTTTAAAGAGGGTGAAAACCCGTATGAAGGCAAGCGTAACCTGTTAACGCCAACGCAACAGCGTAAGCGTAAGCGTCTGATGGCGCACATGAAGAAAAATAAGCGTTAACTAATCGAGGGCCAGATGGCCCTCTTTTTTTGCCCTGGCATTGTGCTTATTTACACAATGGTGAAAAACGCTGCGCCAGAACTGCGGACATTTCGTCCCCGACAGCGGTGGTCCACTGCACAGGATGGGATATCCGCTGTCACAGGGTGCCTGTCTGTCCCGATTGTCATCAACCCTTACGTGACTGAGGCGAGGTGACCGATGACGTCTGCCAGCATGCGGGTTTACTTTCCCGATACCGACTGACGTACATCCTCGCCCCCTTAAAAGCTCAAAACATCACTTTAGTTGTCCGCTGGGCTACTCTCTGGATCGGCGTGGCCTTATCCAGCGTAAAAATTTGTAGCGAAAATGCTATTGCTTAGTAACAAACAGGTTTAAAACTTCACTGCATAACGTACCAGGTGGTACAATTTCGCCGCGTCATGACGGAGTATCGCCTGCTCTGGCTTCCTCCGGAAACATATCATTCATTTCATGGACGCAGGTCTGATTTAATTGGAATTAAAACAACGCTGTCTCATTAACCTGCAACGTTAACCGCGATACGCGCGAAAAGCGGCGGGCGAAAGAGCGGACTTTGTTTATCAGGAGAGTAAGTGTTATGGCTGAAACATCCTCTCGATCCGGTAAAGGATTGAGAATATGGTCTGTGCTGCTCGGGCTGGTGCTACTGGCAACCGGCCTGTTCTTTGCTGTTGGCGGGGGACAACTCGCAACGCTTGGCGGCAGTTGGTATTTCCTGGTTGCGGGCATCGTTATCGTGCTGTCAGCCATTCAGTTTTTCCGGGCAAAATCCTCAGCGGTTGTGCTTTTCCTGCTGGTATTTGTAGGGACTTTAGTCTGGGCGGTGATGGACGCTGGCCTGGTCTTCTGGCCACTGGTTTCTCGCCTGATGGTGCCCGCCGGTTTAATGATTCTGGCCTTCCTTACCTGGCCCGCCTTACGCAAGCGCGAGAATAAACCTTCGCTGGCAAAACTCTCTTATGCGCTGTCTGCCGTCATCGCCGTGGGTATGGTGGCTACATTAGTCCAGATGTTCCAGCCGCATCCAACCGTGGCGGCAACGGGTCCTGAACTGCCGCTGATTCCGGTAGAGAAATCGAAGCAACAGCAAAACTGGGATAACTACGGTAATACCGCTGGCGGCAGCCGTTTTGTCGCGCTCGATCAGATTACCCGTGACAACGTGAAGGATCTGCAGGTTGCCTGGACTTACCGTACGGGCGACATTCCCGAAAGCCCAACCGGTAACGGTGCGGAAGATCAGGAAACGCCGTTGCAGGTCGGTAATACACTTTACCTGTGCACGCCGCACAATAATGTCATCGCCGTCGAAGCTGACAGTGGAAAGCAGATCTGGAAGCGTGAAATCAACGCACAGGCTGAAGTCTGGCCGCGCTGCCGTGGTCTGGCCTATTTCGACGCGACGAAACCGCTGAACCAGCCAACGCAGCCCGGCTCAACGCCAGTACCGGCCGTAACGCTGGCGGCAGGAGACAGCTGTCAGCGCCGTATTCTGATGAATACTATCGATGCGCGCCTGATTGCGATCAACGCCGACAACGGTGAATTCTGTGAAGACTTCGGTAACCATGGCATCGTCGATCTGAAAGCGGGCTTAGGTGATGCGCCGGATCCGCTTTATCAGCTGACTTCAGCCCCAACGCTTGCCGGAACCACGGTGGTCGTGGGCGGCCGCGTGGCGGATAACGTGAAAACCGACATGCCTGGCGGCGTGTTGCGTGGTTTTGATGTGATCACCGGTAAAATGCGCTGGGCGTTTGACCCGGGCAATGTCGATCCTAATGCCATCCTGATGCCTGGCAAGGACTATACGCGCAGTACGCCGAACTCCTGGGCGCCGATGTCGTACGATGCGGCCATGAATACCGTGTTCATTCCTATGGGCAGCTCCTCCGTTGACCTGTGGGGAGCCAATCGTACCGCGCTGGACCATAAATATGGAGCCTCGGTACTCGCGCTGGACGCGACAACCGGTAAAGAGAAGTGGGTTTATCAGACCGTTCATAACGATCTGTGGGACTTTGACCTGCCGATGCAGCCCAGCCTGATCGACTTCCCGATGAAGGATGGCAGCACCAAACCTGCGGTCGTCATCGGCGGTAAAACCGGCATGATTTTTGTGCTGGATCGTCTGACCGGTAAGCCGCTCACCAAGGTTGAAGAGCTGCCGATGCCGCAGGGTGACATCCCGAACGAGCAATATACAAAAACCCAGCCGCATTCGACCGGTATGCCGATGATTGGTAATCAGACGCTGAAAGAGTCGGATATGTGGGGCGCAACCCCGTTCGATCAGCTGGCCTGCCGTATCGCGTTTAAGTCAATGCGCTACAACGGCCTGTTTACAGTACCTGGCACTGATAAGTCGCTGAGTTTCCCGGGTTCACTGGGCGGGATGAACTGGGGCAGTATGTCCACCGATCCGAATAACAACCTGTTGTTTGTTAACGACATGCGTTTAGGATTATGGGTACAGATGATCCCGGTTGATACCAGCAAAATTTCACGCGGCAGCAACGGGGGGGAAGCCATCAATACCGGTATGGGCGCGGTTCCGTTGAAAGGCACGCCTTATGCCGTGAACAAAAACCGCTTTATGTCACCGTTGGGTATTCCTTGCCAGGCGCCACCGTTTGGTACCCTGTCTGCGATTGACATGAAAACCCAGAAAATCGTCTGGCAGGTGCCGGTAGGTACGGTAGAAGATACCGGTCCGTTTGGCATCAAAATGCGCGCGAAAATGCCTATTGGCATGCCGACGCTGGGCGGTACGCTGGCGACGCAGGGTGGACTGGTGTTTATTGCCGGTACTCAGGACTACTACCTGCGCGCGTTCGATAGCGCCACCGGTAAAGAAGTCTGGAAAGCCCGTTTGCCTGTCGGCAGTCAGGGTGGACCGATGAGTTATGTCTCACCGAAAACCGGTAAACAGTACATCGTGATTTCCGCCGGCGGCGCACGCCAGTCGCCGGATCGTGGTGACTATGTGATTGCTTATGCGCTGCCAGACAGCAAATAAGCGACGATAAAACAAAAGGGCCATCGTGGCCCTTTTTTTGCGTAACGGAAAACCCGTTTTCCCGACAGGGCAAGCTGCGGGTTTATAAGAAGTGCCGCAGGGCAAACCCAAAGCCGCCTTCTCAGAAGGCGGCTTTGTTACTTACCGTCGCGCAACAGCGACTTGAGTTCTGGCGGCGCCTGTTGCTCGGGAACCAGTATGACGACCGTGCCGGACTGCTGGCGCGTGGCATATTGAATCTGGATGCGAAAGTAACGTTGATCCCCGCGTCCCACCTCTGCTGCTTTTTCCTCGGGTTCGCCCAAAGGCATCGCCCGTTCCAGTACCTGACAGACGTGCGCTTTTTCGGGAGGCGGAAGTTCGCCCAACGGAAATCGACGCTCATTCCGTAAGCCAGGAATAAAAGCAAAGCCGCCTTCTTGCGTTACCACAATCGTTGCGTCATCGGTGAGTTCGGGGAGTTGACTCATAACACGCCTACCTCTTTCCACGCTTGTTCAATTGCGCTCGCCACCGTGGTGTCGAAGCGCTTTTTACCATGCTGCACGGTGAGCTGTGCAAAGGCTTTGAAGTCCGCATCCTGATGTAAATCTTTATCGCACAGCGTGTCGTACCACGCCTGACCCGCTCGCTCCCAGGCATATCCGCCCAGGGCTTTTGCGGCCAGATAAAAGGCACGATTAGGGATTCCGGAGTTCAGGTGCACACCGCCGTTATCCTCACGTGTTTTAATATAGTCCTTCATATGGCCTGGCTGAGGATCTTTCCCCAGCATCGGGTCATCGTAAGCGGTGCCGGGATGTGACATTGACCGCAGACCTTTACCATTGATGCCTTTTGCCAGCAGCCCTTCACCGATGATCCAGTCGGCCTTATCGGCTGTCTGTTTCAGACTAAACTGTTTCACCAGCGAACCAAACACATCAGACATAGACTCGTTCAACGCACCGGCCTGTTCAAAATAGATCAAACCGGCTTCGGTTTCTGTGACGCCGTGCGACAACTCATGCGCCACCACATCAATCGCAATCGTGAAGCGGTTAAAGATTTCGCCATCACCGTCGCCAAACACCATTTGCTGACCGTTCCAGAACGCGTTTTGGTACTTCTCACCGTAGTGAACCGTCCCAGCTAGTTTCAGGCCGTGATTATCCAGAGAATTTCGTTTATAGATTTGCCAGAAAAAGTCGTGTGTGACACCAAGATAGTTCCAGGCTTCGTCGGCAGCAACGTCACCATTTGAAGACTGGCCTTCTTTACGCACCAGTGTGCCAGGTAACGTTTCCTGGTTTTTGGCATCATAGATTTCACGCTCAATCTTCCCGGCCTGCGTGGTTTTTGGCGCTGCCGTCTTTTTCCAGTGTTCAGCCATCAGGTGCTGAACATGGGTCAGTGTACGACGTGCCTGCTCCTGCTGGTGGCCGGTGCCGTGATCGATAATCTTGCGAAGAATATAGGGAGGAATAACGCTGAAAGCCATTTGAGACTCCTTGGCATGAGGGATGTACCAGGAAGTATAGTTAAGAAATGCTTTTCTTTCGTCTCGGTTTTTCAGGAATAAGTTGCGTGACCTGGCTTTCAACCCAGCCATCATCAAGGCGGGTGCGTAACCGATCGCCCTTATTCAACTGGCCAGTTTTTTTTACGACCTGTCCATGGGTATCCGTCGTAACGCTGAAACCCCGCGCCAGCGTGGCGAGCGGGCTGACGCCTTCCAGTTGCGCGGCAAGCTGACCAAAACGTTGTTTATCGCGGTTAAGCATTTTTTCCATGGCCTGCTGCAGACGATAGTGCCAGTTCTGCAGACTTTTTTGTGCCTGATACAGGCGTTCTTGTGGCTGCTGTTGGGCCAGCCGCTGTGCCAGGCGATCCTGCTGACGGCTGGCGTGGCGAAGCCGTGTTTCCATCGCATCGCCCAGGCGCTGTTGTAGCCGGAACAGCAGGGTCTGCTGGCGCGCGAGGCGCAACTGCGGATGTTGCTGCTGCAGGCGATGGTCTAAACGGCTGAACAGACGCTGCTGACGCGCCAGATAGTAATCCATTGCCATTTCCAGCCGCTGCTGTTGTGACTGAAGTTGACGCAACAGCTCAAGCTGATTACGGCTGACAATTTCGGCCGCAGCCGATGGCGTTGGGGCGCGCAGGTCAGCGACAAAATCAGCAATCGTGACGTCAGTTTCATGCCCGACAGCACTGACCACGGGAATGTGGCTGGCAAAGATAGCGCGCGCCACGCGCTCGTCATTAAAGCTCCACAGATCTTCCAGCGAACCGCCGCCGCGTCCCACGATTAACACGTCGCACTCTGCCCTCAGGTTAGCGATTTCAATCGCACGTACGATCGCGGCAGGCGCATCTACGCCTTGTACGGCGGTGGGATAAATCACGACCGGTAGTGAGGGATCGCGACGGTGAAGCACGCGCAGTACATCGTGCAGCGCCGCGCCGGTAGCAGACGTTATGACGCCGACCTGCTTTGCCGGTTGCGGCAAGGGCTTCTTATGTTCTGGTGCGAACAGGCCTTCCTGCGCCAGCTTTGCTTTCAACTGTTCGAACTGCTGCTGGAGCAGGCCTTCACCGGCGGGATGCATGCTTTCAATAATCAGCTGATAATCGCCGCGCGGCTCATACAGCGTAATATTGGCGCGAACTAAAATCTGCTGACCATGTTGCGGGCGAAAGGTCACACGACGGTTGCTGTTGCGAAACATCGCGCAGCGCACCTGTGCACCATCATCTTTCAGCGTGAAGTACCAGTGGCCAGAAGCCGGCTGGGTAAAATTAGAGATTTCGGCACTCAGCCACACCAGGCCCATCTCATTTTCCAGCAGCTGACGCACTGTGGTATTGAGACGACTTACGGTAAAAATATTGGCGTTCGGTGGCAGCGACATGTGACGAAGATCAAATTCCAAATCAGTAGGTTAATTAGTCGATACTACAGGCCCTGTTGCGCGGATCAAGACTTTTTCTAAAAAACTAGTGGAGGCAATCGATTACGCCCTGTATAATGCCGCGGCAATATTTTATCTATTCTCACGCACCCGAGGTGGAGTATTGCCATGTTAAGAATCGCTAAAGAAGCACTCACTTTCGACGACGTCCTGCTCGTTCCTGCTCACTCCACCGTCCTGCCTAATACGGCCGACCTCAGCACGCAACTGACCAAAAATATTCGCCTGAACATTCCCATGCTTTCTGCTGCGATGGATACCGTGACCGAAGCGGGCCTGGCGATTGCGCTGGCACAGGAAGGCGGTCTGGGCTTCATTCATAAAAACATGTCAATTGAACGCCAGGCAGACGAAGTCCGTAAAGTCAAAAAACATGAAAGCGGCGTGGTTACCGAACCACAGACCGTACTGCCCACCACCACACTGGCCGAAGTTAAAGCGCTGACCGAGCGCAACGGTTTTGCTGGTTACCCTGTGGTGAACGCGAAAAACGAACTGGTGGGCATCATCACCGGTCGCGATGTGCGCTTTGTGACCGATCTGAACCAGCCTGTCACTGCCGTGATGACGCCGAAAGAGCGTCTGGTGACGGTGAAAGAAGGCGAAGCCCGCGACGTCGTTCTGCAAAGAATGCACGAAAAACGCGTCGAGAAAGCCCTGGTCGTGGACGACAGCTTCCATTTGCTGGGCATGATCACCGTAAAAGATTTCCAGAAAGCCGAACGTAAGCCTAATGCCTGTAAAGATGCGCAGGGCCGTCTGCGTGTGGGTGCTGCTGTCGGTGCCGGTGCGGGCAACGAAGAGCGCGTGGATGCACTGGTGGCTGCCGGTGTTGACGTCTTACTGATCGACTCTTCTCATGGCCACTCTGAAGGTGTACTGCAGCGCATCCGGGAAACCCGCGCGAAATACCCTGATCTCGAAATCGTCGGCGGCAACGTGGCGACTGGCGCGGGTGCGCTGGCGCTGGTTGAAGCGGGCGTAAGCGCCGTTAAAGTGGGCATCGGTCCGGGATCCATCTGTACGACCCGTATCGTTACCGGTGTCGGTGTTCCGCAGATCACCGCCGTTTCTGACGCTGTTGCGGCGCTGGAAGGCACGGGCATCCCTGTTATCGCTGACGGCGGTATCCGTTTCTCAGGTGATATCGCCAAAGCCATCGCGGCAGGTGCTTCCTGTGTCATGGTAGGTTCTATGCTGGCAGGTACAGAAGAATCGCCGGGTGAAATCGAACTTTACCAGGGCCGTGCCTTTAAATCCTATCGTGGGATGGGGTCACTGGGTGCGATGTCTAAAGGTTCATCAGACCGTTATTTCCAGACCGACAACGCCGCTGACAAGCTGGTGCCGGAAGGCATCGAAGGCCGTGTAGCCTATAAAGGCCGCCTGAAAGAGATCGTGCATCAGCAAATGGGCGGTCTGCGTTCATGTATGGGGCTGACCGGTTGCCCGACCATTGACGATCTGCGCACTAAAGCAGAATTCGTCCGTATCAGCGGTGCGGGCATCAATGAGAGCCACGTGCACGATGTGACCATCACCAAAGAGTCGCCGAACTACCGCATGGGTTCATAACCCCGCAAGATTTCCCGCCCGGCGACAGCCGGGCGCTTTACTTTATCAAGTCACCGTTTTGGAAAACCCTCAATGACGACGGAAAATATCCATAAGCACCGCATTCTGATTCTCGATTTTGGTTCTCAATACACGCAACTGGTGGCGCGTCGCGTCCGTGAGCTTGGCGTGTACTGTGAACTCTGGGCCTGGGACGTTACCGAAGCGCAGATTCGCGAGTTCAATCCCAGCGGTATCATCCTGTCGGGTGGCCCGGAAAGCACCACAGAACACGACAGTCCGCGCGCACCTGACTATGTTTTCACGGCTGGTGTGCCCGTGCTGGGCGTCTGTTATGGCATGCAAACCATGGCTATGCAGCTGGGTGGTAAGGTCGAAGGCTCTAACGAGCGCGAATTTGGCTATGCGCAGGTAGAGGTGAACACCGCCAGCGCACTGATTCGCGATATCGAGGATGCTATCAGCGCATCAGGCAAACCGTTGCTGGATGTCTGGATGAGTCACGGTGACAAGGTGACCGCGATTCCGGCTGACTTCGTCACCGTTGCCAGCACGGAAACCTGTCCGTTTGCGATTATGGCGAACGAAGAGAAGCGCTTCTATGGCGTGCAGTTCCACCCGGAAGTCACCCATACGCGCCAGGGCCTGCGCATGCTGGAGCGTTTCGTTATCGATATCTGCCAGTGTGAAGCGCTCTGGACACCGGCCAAAATCATTGAGGATGCCGTTGAGCGCCTGCGTGCACAGGTGGGCGACGACAAAGTCATTCTGGGCTTGTCCGGTGGTGTCGATTCCTCTGTGACCGCGATGCTGCTGCACCGTGCGATTGGTAAAAATCTGACCTGCGTTTTCGTGGATAACGGTCTGTTGCGTCTGAACGAAGCGCAGCAGGTGCTGGATATGTTTGGCGATCACTTTGGTCTGAACATTGTTCACGTCGATGGTGAAGCGCGCTTCCTGGATGCGCTGGCCGGAGAAAGTGACCCTGAAGCGAAGCGTAAAATCATTGGCCGCGTTTTCGTCGAAGTTTTTGACGAGCAGGCGCTGCGCCTGGAAGACGTGAAGTGGCTGGCACAGGGCACCATCTATCCGGATGTGATTGAATCCGCTGCCTCTGCCACCGGTAAAGCCCACGTCATCAAATCGCACCACAACGTCGGCGGCCTGCCAAAAGAGATGAAGATGGGCCTGGTCGAGCCATTACGTGAGCTGTTTAAAGACGAAGTGCGTAAGATCGGTCTGGAACTGGGCCTGCCGTACGATATGCTCTATCGCCATCCGTTCCCGGGCCCGGGTCTGGGCGTACGCGTGCTGGGTGAGGTGAAAAAAGAGTACTGTGACCTGCTACGCCGTGCGGATGCCATCTTTATTGAAGAGCTGCACAAAGCCGATCTCTACAATAAAGTCAGCCAGGCCTTTACGGTGTTCCTGCCCGTCCGTTCCGTGGGCGTAATGGGCGATGGCCGTAAATACGACTGGGTCGTTTCACTGCGTGCGGTCGAAACCATCGACTTCATGACTGCCCACTGGGCGCACCTGCCGTATGATTTCCTGGGCCGCGTGTCCAATCGTATCATTAACGAAGTGAACGGCATTTCCCGCGTGGTCTATGACATTTCCGGTAAGCCACCGGCGACGATTGAGTGGGAATGATTTACAGCCTTTTGCTGACGATTGACACCGATTTGTAAAATCCTTGAGCCATCAGCGATTGCTGGTGGCTTTTTCTTTTTATCGATTGTTAACGATTGCTGAAAGCCACAATTTACCGTCGGTGTTTTTGACGGTATGGCCGATCCGTTGTACGCTCCAGATCCTTTTTTACCGTTACCAGATTGGTAGCGGTGACGGTATTCGGAGCCGACCATGCTTACAGACACAAAGATAAAAAATCTCAAGCCGCGCGAGAAGGCGTACAAAGTCGCTGACCGTGAAGGGCTCTACGTATCCGTTCTGCCGGGCGGCACGATCTCATTTCGCTATGACTACCGATTCAACGGACGACGTGAAACCCTGACGATAGGCAAATACGGACCTGACGGTATCAGCCTGGCCGAAGCACGCGAGCAACTCAATGCCGCTAAAAAGCTCATATCCTCAGGCGTATCACCATCTGCGGCGAAACGTGACGGTAAAAAACAGATAGCCGGTGCCGACAGGCTTAACCATTTTACCGTCAGATATATGGAGCATGCCCGCCTGGCGGACAGTACGCGCGCGATGAAACAGGCTGTTATCGACAGGGACATCCTGCCCGCGCTGGGCAATAAACTGATGACCGAGATAAACACGGCGATGGTTCGTGACCTGTGCGACAGGATTGTGGCGCGCGGTGGCCGGGCAACAGCCGTTCAGGCCCGCGAAATCATCGCCAGCATTTACCGGTATGCGACTGACCGAGGTCATGAGTTCATCAATCCCGCCGAACGTATCCGGGCATCATCGATCGCTACGTTTGAGCCGCGCGTAACCACGCTTACGCCTGCTGAAATCGGGTTGTTCTTCCGCACGCTCGATGACGTTTCCACGATGGCTACGCTTAAACTGGCCGTGAAATTTGTCATGCTGACTATGGTCAGGAAAAGCGAGTTCACACACGCAGAATGGGATGAAATTGATTTTAAACGGATGCTCTGGAAGATCCCTGCCGAGCGGATGAAGGGGTCAAGAGAGCATGTCATCCCGCTTTCATCACAGGCTAGTGATCTGCTGGTGGGTCTGAAAATGTGTGCAGGCAGCAGCAAATACATCATGCCTGGCAGATACGATATGACCAAGCCGCTGTCGAACGCGGCGCTTAACAGGGTGCTGGCGGTGACGATTGATGCGATCAGGGAAGGAGGGGAGAAGATAAAGGATTTCACTGTGCACGATATTCGCCGGACGGCCAGCACACTTTTGCATGAGGCGGGTTATCCGTCTGACTGGATAGAGAAGAGTCTGGCCCATGAACAGAAAGGCGTGCGCGCGGTTTACAATAAAGCGGAGTATCTCCCGCAACGCACGTTCATGCTGCAGCAATGGGCCGATATGGTGGATGGGTGGATTGATGGGAGTATCGAAGACCTGGTGCCTTTCTCACCGTTAAAATTTGAGCAATGGATGTCTCAGCGGTCAGGGTGATCGCCAAGCGTTTTATCTGCCAGGGTGGCAGACAGGTAAACCAGCCCCGCCGGAAGCCAGAAAATGCAGATCCAGAATGATGCAAGGGAGTGCGGCGGGTTTTCCAAGCGGCCCAGCAGGTAGGCGGCAACAATCAGATATAGCGTAATTATGATCATGCAACCCTCCCGGAGATTAGTTGCACACTGCTGTCGCACTGGTTCCCCCAGTGGTGCCAGCCCGGGGCCGCGCATCGGCTGAACAACTCGATGCGTGACACGTCACCATATAGCTGCTCAAGGCGGTGACGAACCTCCCAGGGTTTTTCGCTGTGTTCACCCAGGCATGAGTAAACTACCTGCTTTACTGAGGCGCTGGCACGAATCAGGCCGTTCCCGCGTGTAGCAATCAGCACATCCTCTGTGTTTGCACGCGTATGGTTGCCGCCATTCATGCGGGTTTCTGCGTTCAGTATGTCCAGCAGATCGTTGAAATCATGGATTGTCTGCTCTTCCAGGTATCGGTTAATCCTTTGCTCAGCCAACTGGTTCAGCTTCACCCAGGTGAAACCCTTCATTGTTCTGACGCGGAATCCCCAAGCTTCTGCCAATTCGCGCGCCTCCTGGTTGTGCGTTCCGGTATACCACATCGCCAGCACCGAGTTTTCTTCAGCCAGATCCCATACTGGAAGGCGCTTGATGTCAGCCAGGCGCATCGTCGAATAGTGATTACCGGCAGCGCCGTTGCTGATTTTATTGCCGTATTCCCAGGGGGGATCGGCGTAGATGAGTTGATATTTCATGCCCGCACCTCACGCAGCAGCTTATCCATCTGGTAGATATGGCTGGTTTTGCGGCACTCATCGAAAATAATGTTGACGCTGTTGCATGGCGTCAGCCGGCGGTTGGCATTGCTCAGGCGGCGGTTAATCTCGCTGATTTCAAAATCCTGACTGGCATCACGCAGCCAGCAGATAAAATCGCGGCCATGTTGATGCCGGAAAACTACTCCGGCTTTATACAACTTGCTCAGTGCGCACATAGAGCTGTCACGGCGTAAACCCTGTTTTTCAAGGTGAGCGTGTATATCGACGGAGCGCGCTGATCCTCTCTCTTTGAGGAAAGCGTAAATCAATTCTTTGGCTGTCATGGTTAGCCTGCCATGCGCATCATGCTGCGCTGTTTCTGGTGGTTGGGGTTGGCTTCAAACTTCGCGGCCAGTGACGGGTCACGGACTGCGGACGCCGCGTTACGCTGGCGCTCATCCAGCCATGCCTCTACTTCGTCCTCGTTCCAGGCAACAGTGCGGTTGGTTAACGGGAAACGCTTGGGAAACTCGCCTTTGGCTTCCATCTGGTTGATGGTGTACTCGGACAGTGGCACCTTCTTCAGCAACTGGTCCTTGCGGATTGCACCTTTCATAATTCTTTCTCCAAAGAAAAGGGCGCTCTGCGGCGCCCATAGGTTTTCACTGGTGTTGGTTAAACGTATTCGGCTTTCATGTCAGCCAGGGTGATTGAGAAACCTTCGTGCAACTCTTCGCCCAACTGGCCTTTAAGGCGCTGAAGATCAGCTTCAACTTTCAGGAATGTTTCTTTCGCATCAGGGGCGCTGGCGTCCAGGCTGTTGATCGCGGCTTCAATCTTGCCGCGTGCGTCATGCTGTTTGTAGACTTTGCCAGCGCGTGAACGCAGAGACCGGAACGTTGATTCGTTCAGGGCTTCTTTGTGCTGGCTGATCTTCTCACCGATGGCCACAGCTTTTTCAAGCGTGTCAGCCTGCTCAATCTCTTCCTGCAGACCAGCAACAACTACGTCATCGTCGAGGTTATCTGCTGGTTGCACGTTATCGCCGCTACTTCCGATCATGTTGTTCAGGTCGGCGGTGGTGCGCGGCGTGATATCGCGCTCGCCGCGTGGGGTATCGTCGAGCTCATCAGGAGTGTAAACACCTAACAGAACGTCAGGAGCGTGCAGGCGCGCCCAGCGCTTGGTGCAGAGATAAGCAAGCTGCTGTTTCGGATCCTGCTCCCATAAAGGTGAGTTACGAACACCAGCCTGCGCCATGCTGATAGTCAGCTCACGCGGCTCGGACTCACCTTTAAGCACAGCCGAAACTGTGACGGTCAAATCTGGCGACTTATCGTTTTTTCCGCTGCACTTCGTCCAGTCGCCTGACCAGCTGTAATCGATGCGGCTCGACAGCAGGGCAGAGGAAGACACTACGGCATTAACCAATTGCGCCTCATAACCCAGCGCGCCGTTAACGATGTGCGTTTTCTGCGCCACTGCATAAGGGTTCATGCCCCACTGTGCGGCCTGCATTGTCACTGCCAGGCAGTCCGCCGGCTTACCGCGAAGGTGCTGAGGAATAGCGACAACACCTTCAGACATGACCTGCGCGAACTGCTGTAACTGCATCAGGCTTTGTGGGTTAAAGATGGTGGCTGCGGTACTGGTCGTTTCGTTGCTTACTAAATTAGTGCTCATAGGATTCCTCATAAATCAGGCCAGGTTGTTCTGGCTAAAATTCGGTTAATTTGAACTTTCGACACGCCGTAATGCTTTGCGAGCGCAGATGAACAGAACTCATTTGAGTTCCGACGATGTTTACTTCGGATTTCAATTACCTGTGCGGGGCTAAGTTTTGCTCTTGGAACACCTCTTCCTCTGGACTTCATATCCTGCATATTGTCTTTTTGACTTCCGGGTTCTAGATGAAGCGGATTGATGCATGATGGGTTGTCGCATTTGTGACGTATAAGCAGGCCATCAATATGGCTGATATCAACGTTGTGATGTTCGCAGTAGGCCAGCCGGTGAACCAGATAGAGTTTTGAACCAACTCTTTTCCGCCCGTAGCCATCTTTGTTTTTATAACCGGTCCATTCGATGCATTTATCAGTCATTTCTTTTTGGCCCACGCTGGTCGGGAAATAAATTCGACACCACCCCAGTTGTTACTGATTTTGCATTGGTGGTATGTATTCAGATCCCGTCTGTAAAGTTGATGTCCGACCTCTGCCGCCTCCTCATCTAACTGGAACACGCGTACCGGATAGCGGCCACAGTCGATAGAATCACTGACGGCGATAAAGACAAACTGCGGGTATTCGTTGAAGTGCTGATAGAAGCCATCGCGGTACATTTCAGACTGTACGTGATACCGGAATTCCTCGACGTGACGCGTAAAGCGGTCCATGTCTGCCACTTTCTTCACGTCCACGATTACCGGCTGTTGTTTCAGGAAACGGTCAGGGCGGATCCGGCAAAGTTCGCCGGTCTGCTCGTCATCCCAGTAAATGGACGCTTCGCAGTGGCCATCGGCTTCCAGGAAGAACCGCGCCGCCGGGTGGGCCATGGTGCTGGCCTGCATCAGCTTTAGTTTGCGGTGATCCTCGTACTCAACAACTGTCTTTCCGGTGTAGCGACAGTCCTTTAGGAATGCCGCTTCATCCTCTTTACCCTTATTAGTGCGTCGGTTGAAATAGGGCGCTTTGATGAACCGCTTATCGAATTCGTCAGGCTCAAGCAGGATGCAGTGGAGCGCGGTACCCATATCGAGTGCCTGCAACTTTTCTTCATCCTGCGGCGCCTGTTTTCGCCACTGGTAAACAGCCGGGTTGATAGCGATATCGTCCAGCTGTGATTTGCTGACACCGGCACCGGAGTGGTAAGCCTCGTTGCTGATGTCAAAATAAAGCCCCGGATCATTCGGGGCTAATGAGATTTCAGGGTTAGCAGTCATGGCGTCCAGTCCTCGCCAAGCCACTCCTTATCGCGCCAGTCGATTTCGGCCTGCTTAACGCAGATTTCATCGACCATGTTGGCAAAAGCGTCCTGAGCAAAGTCAGCATCAATACCTGGCATACTGAAACCAAAGGGGCGGCGCAGGGTTGCAACATCAACTGGCCACTGCTCTTTAAGCGTTTCTGCGCGGTCGCGGATCCACTCGTCTTTTTTTACTGACGCATCGTGCTGTTGCCAGCGCGCTTCCTCGATGCGTTCGTGAACTGCATAAGTATTCATAGGTCACTCCATGTCAGCCGCGACGCTGGCGGCCATCTTTTGTGTGAATACCCATTCAACACCGGCTTTAAAGCTGCTGAACTGCTGTTCAATACCCAGCACGCAGGCGGTGAAAATGAACATCCCGTTTTGGTAACGATATTTCATAATCGAATCCAGAATTACCGTTTTGGTAATAGTTAATTGCACGACAAATTACCCTTCAGGCCATAAGCCTGGTGGGCGATCTTTCGGAACTGCTCACGGTTAACGGTCTGCGTATATCTCTGTTGGAGTAGTGTCATCCTCCAGATGTAACCGCAGGCCATGCGGACTATTACGAACGGCTCTCCCTTCTCATCAGTTAATTTCATAGCTGTCTCCGGAAGAGGAATAATGTCTGTCACTTTCCAGGCAAGCATTCCGGTTTGACGGGTCAGCGTTGCCATCTGGTGGGCGGCCAGATTCAGGTTTGTGAATGCCCGTTGCGGATTGTTAAAGAGCGTCAATTACCAAATTGGTAACTATTGAGGCTAATAATAATCGCTTGGCAGTAGATGTCAATCGTTAACGAGAGAAAAAATTACCAAATAGGTAATTATTGATGCGGTAGGATATAGCTGGGCTGATACGGTTTAGTGGTTAACTCAGTTGTCGCCGGTGTTTTTCGACTGGCTGATAACGAATGACACAAAGCTGCTGATCTTCTCTTTGTCGGAGGCATCCAGCTTTGAATAGGCGTCACGGTCATAATCAATCATGCGATCGTCATGCGCCGGGATAAGCAGCTCGTAGCCGCGGCGCCCGAAACCTTTGGCAATCGAATTCACCGTGCTGATTGTCGGGTCGATCTCCTGGTTGAGAACGCGCCCGATGGTGGACTGGGTAACGCCGCTGGCCTGGTGCAGTTTGCCCTGGGTTCTGAGACTCTCTGATTTATCCATCCAGACGCGAAGATTATTTGCCAGGACTTCACGGATCTCTACATCGGGATTGGCAGGCATGACGTTATCGCGGTCATTATCGAGCCAGTAATCTTCCAGCTTCAGCAGGCGCTCAATCTTGCGTGCTGCAGCGCTGCCCATGGGTTTATCACGCGTCCACCTGCTGATGAGGTTTGGCAGCATGTTAAGGGCCTGGGCCATTTTGGTCTGATTTCCCTCAAATCGGGCTTCGAGCAAATAAATCAGATTCGCTTTACGGATCCCGGAGATAGGTTTCATTTTTTCCTGGTACTCAGATTTAGGTTAGTGATGACTGAGTGCATTTAAACCGATGTTACCTTTCTGGTAAATGCACCAGATTGGTAATTAGTGTTGCGAAACGCTACCGCATAGGTAACAATTCGGTGATTGAAATCGTTATCTGGAGGCCCACATGGAGCCGTTTGACTTCAAAGAGTTCTGGCAGGGTTTGTCGACTGAAGAAAAGAAGCAACTGGCTAAAGAGGCTGGTACCACAACGCATTACATCAGGACTCATCTTGTATATGCCCGCCGCGTTCCGACGCGTAACTACATGACAGGGTTGCAAAAAGCCTGCGCCAAAATCGATCCGGCTATTACCACTGAAAGGCTGTTATCCTTCTTCTACTCCGCTGCCTGACCTGTTACCCGCCACGCTTAAAAGCCGCCTTAATGGCGGTTTTTTCATATCTGCAACTGCCTAAATTCCCTTATAAAACAACTAATCGTTACCAAATATGCAAATAGTGGTTGATTAAGCTGAAAATAAAATGAAAATAGCCAAGAGCAAGAGCAGGAGTTTTGGAGGTAGCGTGAAAATTATTACCCAAATGGAGGCCGCCCGCCTTGGCCTCAACAAATATTACACGGGCAGACCGTGTAAACGCGGTCATAAAAGTGAGCGCTGGACCCTCAATGGTGCCTGCGTTCAGTGCAACGTTGAGCGCGTTAACCGGAAACGTGAAGAAATAGCCGCAGCGATGAAAACTGCGCAGCAGAGCATTGGGACGCCAGCGGAGGTGTACTGATGGCAAGTAGCTGGATAAAAGTTGAGGTAATCACCCCGGACAAACCTGAGATTTTCCAGATAGCGGAAATTCTCGGCATTGATCCTGATGCAGTGTTGGGAAAGCTGGTACGCATCTGGGCATGGGCTGATCAACAGACGATAGATGGTAACGCTGGCAGCGTTACAAAGGGAGTACTTGATCGTATCGCTTTCATTACAGGTTTCGCTGATTCACTGATCGCAGTGGGCTGGCTGGCTTATGTCGATGGAAAGCTGACTTTGCCCAACTTTGAACGGCATAACGGAGAATCATCGAAAAAACGAGCACTTACGAACAGAAGGGTGGCTGAGCACCGGAAAAAGGGAGACAAAAATGTAACGCAGACAGCGTTACAAAAAGCGTTACCAGAGGAAGAGGAAGAGGAAGATATAAAAGATAAAACCCCATATAACGCGCGCACGGAAATTTCTAAGCCGTCGACACAATCCGTAAACGCGATAATCGATAACCACGTTCCTCCGTCATCCGGATCGCTGGTTGTTGGAAAATTCACAATGTTTGAAGGCTGGCAGCCGTCATCTGATTTCACGCGTTTGTCAGCGGTGTGGGGATGCCGACTTGATCATCCGCCAACGCCTGAAGAGATTGCGGGATTCGTTTCTTACTGGCAGGCCGAAGGAAAAGCATTTCATCAGACGCAGTGGGAGCAGAAGTTATCCCGGAACCTGGTGACAATCAGAGCCAAAAAAGCAACAGAACCTGAATCAGTACCTCACTGGAACAGCCCTGAAGGCTGGAAGGAATTTATATGAAAAATGAAATCTATGAAGCTATCCAAAATCGTGATGGTCTGTTGCTCGCCCGCATGGCGGGGAAAGAGCAGCCGGCTTCTAACAATGTGATCAATCTGGAGGCAGCACGGCTGGTCGATAAACTGTTTAACCAGCTCAAGCTTGTATTCCCAGCAGCTGAACAGACAGCACTGAAAAGTGAAGCGCATGAAACGGCCGCCAAGCGACAGTGGACGGCGGCTTTTGCCGAAGGCGGTATCCGCACACTTGAGCAGTTGTCTGCTGGTATGAGACACGCCCGAGCCAGCACCTCGCCGTTCTGGCCATCACCCGGTCAGTTTGTTTCCTGGTGCAAAGACAGCTCCACGGTCCTGGGCGTAACCACCGAAGAGGCGATGACAGAGTTTCACCGTTACAACCGGGATCGCGGCCTGTCCACGTCGCCCGAGCGATTCAACTGGTCAAAGCCGGTTCTGTACTGGGTGATCACCGATGCGCGCCAGGCGATGATCCAGCGCTGCATGACGGAATCAGAGGTTGAGACATTCATCACCCGCAAGCTGAACGAGTGGTCGAAGAAGGTGGCAGCAGGTGAGGAGATACCAGATCCGGTGCAGATGATTGAATCCAAACCCAGGGCAGCAGCGCATCAGCCTTCGCCAAAGGATTACGAATACCAGTACATGCCGAACGCGGCGCACATGGGCAGTGTCACCCCGGCGCAATGGCTGCTGGAGGAATACAAAAGGCGTAAGGCAATGGGCCTTAAGACGTAGTCATGGGATAAATAATTACTGAAATGGTAATAAATCCTGCGCCAGCGCAACCAGATTCAATTGAACAGGGTAACAACGTACAAACGGGCTATGAGTTTTAAAAACGTCTCAGAACGCATTACAGCGCGTTTTAGAGGCATAGGAAGAAAGCGCAAAAGTGCGCATTTTTTTACTTGCCAGTTATTACCAAATTGGTAATAGTAACCAGATAGGTAACAGGAGAGAGATATGCATCCTATCGAGTTTATCGAAAAGAACATCCGGCAGTTGATGGTGGGTGAGGGCTTCTCTCTCCCAGTTGCACAAGGCGCAGCAAATGCTGCTGTCGATTACTACCGCCGCTCATCGCAGCCATCAATAAAGAGCCGCGGAATTTTTGAAGATTGTCTCCGCGAAGCAAGAAGCTACGCGAAGCGTAATGACGACAAGGTCAAGCCTTCCAAATCCAAGGCTATCCCAGCGAAGACTAAGGCGAAGGCAAAAGCATGAAAAAAGGACTTTATGCACTCGGTCGGCTCAAGACCGGCCAGATGAACAAGACCGAAAGCGCCTACGCAAACCACCTGGAGTTGCTAAAGCGCGCCGGGCAAATCGTCTGGTACCGCTTCGAGGGGATCAAGCTGCGCCTCGCTGACAACTGCTTTATCACCGTGGATTTCGCCGTGATGTACGCAAGTGGCCAGCTTGAAATGCACGACGTGAAAGGCTCAAAGCGGATTTTCAGCGATGACGCCCGGGTGAAAATGAAGGTCGCCGCAGACGCGTACCCGTTCGTTTTCAAAGCTGTTTACCCAAAACCCAGGGCAGCAGGCTGGGACGTAGAAGAGTTTTAAACAGGTTAATCAGAGCAGTAAAAAGCGTGTTAATTGACAAAAACGTGATTTCTTATAACGGTCTGAGGTGAAAAATATTTATGGAAAATAACAGGTTAAGTGATGTTAACTCGAAAAGCGGTAGTGAGTTAATCGTGGTGTCTGTAGCGGATTCAGGAGAAGGGAAATGAAAATCACCGAACGCGAAATGCGTGGATTGCTGACCGGTAAATGTTTACCTGGCGACATGCGTATTAACGAAGATTTACCAGCTTATCTGGTGCGCAAGTTTGATGAATTGCAGCAGAAGCTGGATGCGCTGGCGGCGGAGAATACCTACCTCAAAGATAGCGTCGCTATGCATGCTGCCGGAT
Organism: Pantoea sp. JZ2; assembly: GCF_035191405.1. Taxonomy (NCBI): domain Bacteria; kingdom Pseudomonadati; phylum Pseudomonadota; class Gammaproteobacteria; order Enterobacterales; family Erwiniaceae; genus Pantoea; species Pantoea sp. JZ2. The sequence goes on from NZ_CP045247.1 coordinate 1,425,666, forward strand.
TCTCTGAGTGCTCAGTGTGCGGCAACGAGGAGTCATGCGAAACACATGACATCGTGTGGATGGCTAAAGAAACCCCAGCCACCGACGCTTATATGAACTCGGTGCGGATGGAGGGTCGTTACGAAGGCATCAACTACGCAGCTGGACGCCTTGCCGCTGCCTTTAACCATGGGTTTGTAGATAAGCCTAAACGTGAGGTTTTCGATGTCGTACGCATGATTTTGTCTGCAAAAGAAGACCTGTCAGATGATCCGCAGATTGCCCGGGATGGTTTGTCGGGCGAGTATGCAGAAAAGTCTCTGAAAGAGTGGGAAGAAGAACTCCGCTCCGGCACCCATGACACTGCGGAAAAGGCGGGCTGATATGGCTATCTGGTTAGAGATTAGATGCGAAAGGCGCGGTGCTGGTCGGTCTGAATACGATGGGTTCCGCTGCTGGTCAGATGATAATGAAGGCCCGGGTGTTATGTCTGATGATTCTCAGCGCGGTTTGATTTTCTCCCATAAAGAGTTAGTAGACGATTGCAAATCAGCAGGATGGAATAAAGTTCGTGGGGAAGGCTGGGTTTGCCCCGCTTGCTTTGCTTATGAAGCCAAAAAGGATGCCAGCCATGACAACTAATTCCCCCAATCCAGTTGATGGTGATGTGCAGGCGCTGATTGGTCTGTGCAAGATTGAAATTAAGCGCTGGAAGGCTGCATCAGAAACCAACCCTGACATGCGCTACATGGTCGAGCTGATGGAAACGGCACTCGCAGCGCTGACAGCTAAACCTGGACTTTTCGAATGGAGATTCAAGCAAACTGATACCCCAGCCTCGAATTGGCTTACATTGCCGATGGAGAAGCTTGATAGGTCAAAGGCAGTTTTTGGTGATTTGGTGGAATATCGATTTTGGTTCGAATCCCCGCCCGCTCAGCTTTTGCGCCCGGTGGAGTTGCCAGGCAAAGTCTCATGTGAAGGATTCAATTTAAAAGAAGTAGATGAAGCTAGGGGGAAGGGACAGTGTGAAGGTTTTAATAGCGCTATAGACGCGTGCAGAGAAGCATTGCGTCAGCAGGGCTACGAGGTGAAAAATGATTAAGTTGCCAGATTATTTTGACAGCCTGGTTGAGCAGGCCAGAGCGCGCGCCGAAAAGGCGATGACTAAATTTCCTCAGCCCAATTACGTTTTGAATAAGGTGGCAGAGGAAAGCGGCGAAGTTATCAAAGCCGTTATTCATTACACGGAAGGTCGTGAAACTTGGGAGAACGTCGAGGCCGAACTTATTGATAACCTCGCTATGCTCATCCGCCTGGTTAAAGAAGGTGATCATGTTATTGGCTTTACGCCGCCTGCCGAAGTCCAGCGCCTTAACGCCACGGCACAGCCTGTAAGCGATGGATGGGTAAAGTGCAGTGAGCGGATGCCGCCTATCGGTAAGCGCGTCCTGATTCCAACATCTGGCCTCGGTGAGGCTATCGAAGCAGTAAGATTTAAAAGAAATAAGTTTAACCGGTTCGGAATTGAGGTGATTGCTGACTACTGGATGCCACTGCCAGCAGCGCCGGGAGGTCAGGATGAGCAGTAAACAGGAAATTTATGAAGGCCTGCAAAATCTCGTTAACAAGGCTTTTAGCTATGCTGGTCAAGTTGAATTAGGCCCTGAGCGAGTAGAGGCGTTTGAGTTTGCTGAGGCTCTGCGCAGGCTTCAACGCCGAGGTGCGGCCAGTGTCATGCTTGCCGCGACAAACCCGTTGGCTGCTGTGTGCGGCCAGGATGATGAAGACGATGATGAAGACGATGATGAGTGGGATGAGGATGACGACTGATGCCTAAATCCCCCGCCGAACGTAAAGCAGAGCAGCGCGCCAGACAGGCCGATGCCGGTATCAAAAAGCTGGAGATTGTTCTCGATGAGCAGGAACTGGCGATGTTGGAGAAGAACTGTGCCGCCCGCCGTCCAGGGCGTGAGCCCTACGACCTGGCAGAGTATATCGCTCTGCTTATTCGCCAGGACGATGCACGGGTCCGTAGCCGCATCAAATCGATGAGCAAGCGCAAGTGCGGTAAGTGTGGTGATTGCCTGCCTGTGCAGGATTGCCCACTGAAAGAAGAGTCAGCCTGTTGGGTTCGCCTTGGCTGGCATGAAACAAAATTAGCATTGTGACATGTCACGGCACTAAATCGCCTCGTCTATACTGCATTCAGGTATTCGACGGGGCTTTTTTATGCGGACATTCATCAGCGGCGGCGTTTATTTCTATTTCCTGTCACCGGGCGACAAGGTGCCAGCGCCGGACGGCAGCTTTATCGGAGCCTATGCCATCTGGCAGCGTGAAGATGACAAATGGGATGTGCGCTGGTGTCGGTACGGTAAATGGGTAGAAATCGCCAGTCAGCACTTTGATACCGAAAACGAGGCTTTCAACGTGGCGCACGCCCATTACGTTGAGGATGAGAAAAATAGTTACCGCATGGTGCCAGGCAAAGAGCCAGAGTGATCGCCAGGCGCAAAAGAATTAAACCACCGGTTTGGTGGTTTTTTTTTGCGTGATATGATTACCAAAACGGTAATTATATTGCGAGGTGTTACCAGTGCCTAAGCCACAATCCACGAAGCCGCTGAACGAACAGATGGTTCGGTACTGCGAAGAGCGTATTAAAAACCCCGACGACCAGACAGGTTGCGCTATCGCCGCCGGCTACTCAGCAGCCACAGCAGCACAGGCCGCAAGTCGTCTTGAAGCCGATCCGCGCATACAGGAGCGCATCGCACATCTGCGCCAGGCGCGAAGCCGCCGGACAAAGATTGACGCCGATTACGTGCTGAAAAGGCTGGTGGAGATTGACCAGATGGACGTGCTCGACATCCTCACCGATGAGGGTAGCCTGAAACCGGTAAGCCAGTGGCCAAAGGTCTGGCGCACGTCGCTCAGCGCCATGGATATTAACCGGATCCGCATGGCTGGCTCTGACGGTCAGGAAGATATTGAATCGATCATGCAGAAAGTGAAGTGGCCTGACAAGGTGAAAAACCTTGAGCTGATAGGCAAACACGTTGGCGTCAGTGCGTTCAAAGAGGTGCAGGAGCTTAACATCAACGTGAGCCTGGCTGACAAGCTGGCCGCCGCCCGCAAGCGCGCCGCCAGTGCTAAAGGTGGCGAAGATGAGTAGTGCCGCCCAGCTTGAGGCCCAACTGATAGAAGATATTGGCGCTTTCACGCACGACCCTTACGGCTATGCGATGTACGCATTCCCCTGGGGCGAAGAGGGCACCGACCTGGCTTACTCGAAAGGCCCGCGCAAATGGCAGGAACAGGCGTTTAAAGAGATTGGCGATCACCTGCAGAATCCCGAGACACGGCACCAACCGCTGATGATTGGGCGCGCATCCGGGCACGGTATCGGGAAATCTGCGTTTATCTCGATGCTGGTCAAGTGGGGCATGGATACCTGTGAAGATTGCAAGGTGGTGGTGACCGCCAACACCGAAAACCAGTTACGCACCAAGACGTGGCCAGAGATTGCCAAATGGCAGCGCCTCAGCATCACACAGGACTGGTTCACCTGCACCGCCACAGCGATTTACAGCAACGATCCGTCGCACGCCAAGTCGTGGCGCGCTGATGCCATTCCGTGGTCTGAGAACAACACAGAGGCATTCGCTGGCCTGCACAACGAGCGTAAGCGCATCATCCTGATATTCGACGAGGCATCCAACATCGCCGATCTGGTATGGGAGGTTGCCGAGGGTGCGCTGACCGATGAGAACACGGAAATTATCTGGGTGGCGTTCGGTAACCCGACGCGTAACACCGGCCGTTTCCGTGAGTGTTTCCGTAAGCTGCGCCACCGCTGGAAAACCGCGCAAATTGACAGCCGCACCGTGGAAGGTACCAACAAAGAGCAGATCCAGAAGTGGGTAGATGACTACGGCGAGGACAGCGACTTTGTGAAAGTGCGTGTGCGCGGCCTGTTCCCGTCGGCATCAGAGGCCCAGTTTATCCCTACAGGGCTGACGGATGCGGCCGTGGGCAGGGTGATTACGCCGGGCCAGATAGCGCATGCGGCCACCGTTATCGGCGTTGACCCCGCGCACCAGGGCGGCGACCCGGCGGTGATCTACCTGCGGCAGGGGCTGCACTGCAAGAAGCTGGGAGAGTACCAGCGCACGACCGATGATGTATGGTTTGCCAAAATTATATCCAGTTTCGAGGACCAGTATCAGGCCGATGCGGTATTCATCGATTACGGCTACGGAACGGGCGTTAAATCCGTTGGCGATAACTGGGGCCGCAACTGGCAACTGATACAGTTTGGCTCAGGATCCACCGACCCACAGATGGCGAACAAGCGCGGCGAAATGTACAACGCCGTCAAGACCTGGCTGAAGGACGGCGGGCAACTGGACAGCCAGCAGGTGGCAGAGGAATTGTCAGCAGCGGAATACAAGGTCAGGCTGAAAGACAGCCGCATCGTGCTGGAGGATAAGTCGAGTATCAAAGAGCGTTTGGGTAAATCGCCGAACGACGCCGATGCGCTGGCACTGACGTTCGCATTCCCTGTGGTGAAAAAGCTTCAGTATGTTGGCAGTCAGGATCAGGGCCGTAGCGAAACAGAATACAATCCGTACGATTAAAAAATGAGGTCTGCGGTGCCGGGTGCCTCCCGGTGAGTGGGGAAATCTGTAACCCTGCTCGCCCATCAATAATATCCAGTGGATATATTCGATTCAGCCCATCCGCACAGGTGGATTCACCGCATTAGTTTGAACGTAGCATATAAGCTGGGAGCGCATAAGCCTGATGGGGGATTTTAGGAAACTTTACTTTTGAAAAAAAATGCCCGCACGAAGCGGGCCAACCAGATTACAGACTCAGGATTGTGACTCTTCGGACACAGAGATAAACCCTCTCAAAGGCTTATGCCTGTATCAAAAAAATGGCGGCATCAACGACAAATTGGGTAAAACGTTGAGCCGCCTAAATCAAACACAGCAATGACAGATCACGGTCTTAGGCACATCGGTGAGAGCACTCAGTGCCTCTGTGGCGCGCCTGAACGCCCGCCAAATGCTCTCGCCTGATGTGTTGTGGTGGCCGGTGCTGATCTCCGGCTTTACCCTGAGTGGCCGACTTTACGGCTCCGCGTGGTATTCGCGGTTGATAGCGCATCAGCCTGCGCGTTCACCACAACGGAAAGAGCACTGACAGGCGGCACCGCCCTTACTGATTGCCAGCGTCTGACTGGACACTTCAATGCTCTTACCTGTTGTGTGCTGACCTTCCAGCCAGCATGGTTCGGATAATACGCGGTCACGTAATTTACGAACTGGCAGACTTTTACGGTGCTGCCCCCGCTTGTGGCCGACGTGTCAGCGCTCTCCACGGCTTAACTATTACCATTATGGTAACTGATGTCAAATTATTTTCTGTATAGTGGTTAAAATAATGCGTATGTGGTTTAATTTTGGTAACTATCCAAAGGGGTTACCGACATGTGCATGGGTTCTAAACCGTCAGTACCATCAGCGCCTGCGATTCAGGCTGCGCCACAGGAACAGGATACGGCTGTAGTCAACGCCCGCGACGAAGAAGAACGCCGCCGCCGCGCTGCTGCCGGACGGGCTTCCACCATCCTGACCGGTTCGCAGGGCGTCACTTCTCAGGCCAACACCAGCAGCAAAACGCTGCTCGGTCAGTAATAAACCGGGGCGATCATGGCTGAGCAAGAAACGCTGAAGCAGAGATTAAACAAACAGTTCGGCCTGTTGAATCAGGAGCGGACAACATTCGATCCCCACTGGCGTGACCTGTCTGATTACATCAGCCCGCGCTCCAGCCGCTTCCTCGTTTCCGATGCAAACCGTGATAACCGCCGCAACACGCAGGTTGTTGACCCGACCTGTACCCTGGCTGAGCGCACTCTCTCCAGCGGCATGATGTCCGGCATCACCAGCCCCGCGCGCCCGTGGTTCACGCTGTCAGTTTCCGATCCGGCAATGAAAGATTACGGCCCGGTAAAAGTCTGGCTGGAAGATGTTCAGCGCCGCATGAATGAGATTTTCAATAAGTCGAATCTCTATCAGTCATTGCCGATCGTCTATGCGCAGCTTGGCACTTACGGCACGGCGGCTATGGCGGTACTGGAAGATGACGAGGACATAATCCGCACGTACCCGTTTCCAATCGGGAGCTACTACGTATCAAACAGCTCTCGTCTGAGCGTTGACACTGTATTCCGCAAATTCCGCATGACTACCCGCCAGCTGGTTGAGCAATTCGGCCTGGATAACGTCAGTGAAACCGTTAAAGGCCAGTGGAATACGCGCTCAACAGAAACATGGCACGACGTCATGCATGCCGTTTATCCCAACGTCAACCGCGATACCGGAAAGCTGGACGCCAAAAACAAGCGTTACAGCTCTGTGTATTACGAATGCGCCGGTGATGACAAGGTGCTGCGCGAATCAGGCTTTGATGAATTCCCGATTCTGGTACCTCGCTGGGAAGTGAATGGCGAGGATGCGTATGGAAGCAACTGCCCAGGCATGACCGCATTAGGTCAGGTCAAAGCGCTGCAGCTTGAACAGAAGCGTAAAAGCCAGCTCATCGATAAAGCGACAAACCCGCCGCTGGTGGGGCCTTCATCGCTCAAACAACAGCGGATATCTCAACTGCCTGGTGCGGTGACCTACCTCGATCAGCTGACAGGGCAGGACGGTCTGAAGCCGCTTTACATGGTCAACCCGAACACCGGTGACCTGCTGAACGACATTCAGGACACGCGCGAAACTATCCGCAGCGCCTATTTTGTTGACCTGTTCCTGATGCTGCAAACCATTAACACCCGCTCCATGCCAGTGGAAGCGGTCAATGAATTGCGCGAAGAGAAACTGCTGATGCTCGGCCCGGTGCTTGAGCGCCTGAATGATGAGTTTCTCGATCCGCTGATTGACCGGGTATTCGCCATCATGTCCCGCAAGGGCATGCTGCCACCTGCCCCGGAAGTTCTCCAGGGTACCGCGCTGCGCATTGAATATATCTCGGTCATGGCCCAAGCGCAGAAGTCTATCGGCGTCAGCAGCATGGAGCGTTTCGTTGGATTCGTCGGCAGCATGGCACAGGCCAAACCGGAAGCGCTGGACAAAATCGACGTCGACAAACTCATCGACAGCTATGGCGACTCTATCGGCGTATCACCAACCGTCATCGTTCCAGAAGAGCAGGTGCAGCAGATTCGTCAGCAGCGCGCTGAACAGATGCAGATGGCACAGCAGATGCAGATGGCCCGCGAGGCTATCGGCGGTGCCAAGGATTTAAGTCAGGCGAATCTTGAAGGCCAGAACGGCCTGACCGCCGTAGCCGGAGCAGTGCAGCAATGACTGATTTCGAGCAAAGCCAGGAACTGGCAGATCAGCAGTTACAACAGCGCCTTGCCGCAGAACGTGAGCGTGATGACCTGATCCACGTCATGGAAAGCCAGCAGGGCCGCCGCGTCATCTGGAAGGTTCTGGAAGGTGCTGGCGTGTTCTCTGTCTCTTTCACGGGTGACAACAACCAGACCAATTTCAACGAAGGGCGCCGCAATGAAGGCTTGCGCCTGTTCACAGAGGTGATGACTCATTGCCCTGATCTCTATCTGACCATGGCTAAAGAAGCCAGAGAGAGCGAGGAAAAACCCTGATGCCTTTTACCGACATTAAGTTTGTGCGCACGTCATCCATTGCAGAGTTGGAAACAATGCTGCCACCGATGCTGAAGCAGGGCTATCAGCCTTATGGCGCTGTTCAGATTCGCAGCTCATCAAGTTCTCAGGGTGGCTATGACTTCTTTCAGGCAATGGTAATGGGCGACAGCTCCGTGCTGGCTGCCAATCAGAAGTTGCTGACCGATGGTGACAGCGTGACCGTGCAGAACAGTGCCGGCGTCGCGGTGAGCGGTACGCACAAGATTTCCATCGTCAACGGCGTGGTGGTTCTAAAGCTCGACCCAACAGTGGCCACCCTGGCAAACGGTCAGGTCATTAACAGCGTGCCCGTCACCAATAACGCAATTCTGGCGATCGGCACTGCAAACAGAAAAGTCACCAGCACTGTATCCGCTGGTTCAGTTACCAATTTAGCGATCGTCTAAGGGGTTTTATGAACGCGTTATTTCGCAAGATTTTCAACGTCCGGTTTCAGTCAGAAGCAGCAGCGCCTGAAGCACCAGCACCAGGCGCCGATGCAGGCGCGCCAGCAGCAGAGCAGACAGCACAGACCGGAACTGAACAGCCATCGGGCACAGAAGGCGCTAAAGCTGAAGGCGGTGATGGTCAGCCAGCGGAAGGTGAGGCGGGTAAGGATGGCGACGGCGAAGGCAAAAAGCCTGAAGAACAGAAGAAGCCAGAAGGCGCGCCGGAAGCCTATGAGTTCAAAGCTCCCGAAGGCAGCGAGCTGGACAAAGCGGCTGTTGAGCAGTTCGAGCCAATCGCCCGTGAACTTAACCTGTCACAGGAGCAGGCGCAAAAGCTGGTCGATCTGTATGGCACCAAAGTCATGCCGCAGCTGATGAAGCAGCAGGCCGACACCTGGCAAAAGCAGGTGGCCGACTGGGGCACCGCGACCAAAGAAGATAAAGAGATCGGCGGCGAAAAGTTCGAAGCCAATCTGACCCGCGCTAAACAGGCAATGGATAAATTCGCCACGCCTGAACTGCGCGAGTTTTTAGAGACAAGCGGCATGGGCAACCATCCAGAGTTGATCCGTGTGTTTGTGAAGGTTGGCGCGGCCATGTCTGAGGACAGCCTGGTCACGGCAAATGAGAAAGGCCAGCGTTCGGCGGCCGACGTACTTTATGGCAAAAACTGAGGAAAAAAATTATGGCTGTTAAAGGCTTAACTGCGCTGACGCTGGCTGACTGGGGTAAGCGCGTAGATCCAAACGGTAAGATTGACAAAATCACTGAGCTGCTTTCGCAGACCAACCCAATTTTGCAGGACATGCTGATTGTGGAAGGTAACCTTCCTACCGGTCATCGCACCACTGTTCGCTCAGGTCTGCCTAACGCTACATGGCGTTTGCTGAACTATGGCGTACAGCCCAGCAAGTCAACCACGGTACAGATCACTGATTCTATCGGCATGCTGGAAAGCTATGCGGAAGTTGATAAATCACTGGCTGACCTGAACGGAAATACGTCTGAATTCCGCCTGTCTGAAGACCGCGCGTTTATTGAAGCGATGAATCAACAGATGGCACAGACGCTTTTCTATGGCGACACCAGCGTTAACCCGCAACAGTTCATGGGGCTGTCATCACGCTACTCCAGCAAGACCGCCGGAAATGGCCAGAACATTATCGACGCTGGTGGTACCGGCACCGATAACACGTCTATCTGGCTGGTGGTATGGGGTGAAAATACCGTTCACGGCATCTTCCCTAAAGGCCAGAAAGCTGGCTTACACATGGAAGATAAAGGCCAGCAAACGCTGCGTGATGCCAACAACAACCCGTATGAAGGCTATCGCACCCATTACAAATGGGATAACGGTCTGTCACTGCGTGACTGGCGTTATGTCGTTCGTATCGCAAACATCGATGTCAGCGATCTGTCTGTTCCTGGCTCTGCTGCCAACATCGTCAGTCTGATGGTTAAGGCGCTGCACCGCATCCCTAACCGCGGCATGGGTAAACCGGTGTTCTATATGAACCGCACAATCGGCCAGGCGCTGGATCTCCAGTCACTGGACAAAGCTTCTCTGGCGCTCAGCGTCAAGGAGACTGAAGGCGAATGGTGGACTTCTTTCCGTGGCGTCCCTATCCGTGAAACTGATGCGATTCTTGAAACAGAAGCGCGCGTAGTTTAACCCCTGACTAAACCGGCGGGCTGATACCTGGCCCGCCTAATGGAGAAATAAAGATGATCCTCGACAAACTGTTGATGTTCTCCGAAGCGCAGGCGGTGACCGCTTCTGCTGCTTCAGCCGACGTTATCGACCTGGGCCCAATCGACGGCACGCGCCGCGATATTGGTGTTGGCTACCCTCTGGAATTCTGGGCAACCGTGAATTCCACAGCGGCCGCCGCCGGTGCTGCCACGGTCAACATTCAGTTGCAGACCAGCCCTGATAACAGCACCTGGACCACGCTCACCTCTACGGGTGATCTGGCTCTGTCCGCGTTGACTGCTGGCAAGCGTGTCATGTCACAGAAGGTTCCCCAGGGTGTTCAGCGTTATCTGCGCGTGAACTACGTTGTGGGCACCGGTCCGCTGACCGCTGGCGCATTCACCGCCGGTATTAACCTGGATGTGGATAACAACGCACCGTATCCGATCCGCTCTCGCATCACTGGTTAAGGGGCGCGTAAATGTCAGAAGTCACTAAAGAAAAGGCAAAGTATCGCGTTCTGCGCCTGTCCCACATTCACAACAACCTGTGGCCTGAAGGCTCAGAAGTTGATTATGACGGTGAGCCGGGCACCGCGCTGGAGCCATTAAACGATGCCGCTAAGGCGGCTAAGAAAAAAGCAGAGAAGAAAGGGAAGGCTGTTGAAGTCATCGTGCCAAACGGAATCGATAACCCGCCACCCGCTGGCGGAAACGGTAACCAGCCAAACCCTGAAGGCGGCAATGGCGGAAACGGTCAGGGTGATGAAGATCTGGACAAGCTCCGAGAAGAGTATGAAGGACTCTTTAACGAGAAGCCTCACTTCAACTTCAAAGCCGAAACCCTCCGCGAAAAAATCGCAGAGAAGCGACGCGAACTCGGTCAGTGACCGGCGATAAGACAGGGGCCGGTTGGCCCCTTTTTTTCAGGAGTGAGCCTGTGGCATCCGTAATCGAAATCTGCAACATTGCACTCAGTCGCCTGGGCAACAGCCGCACCATAAACAGCCTGACTGAGAAAAGCAAAGAGGCGGGCCTTTGCGACCTGCACTATGAGTCTGCCCGCCTTGAGGTGCTTGCAGACTTTGACTGGAACTTTGCTATTAAGCGTGTCGCGCTGGCTGACACCGGCGCAGCGCCAAGCGACTGGCAATATGCCTACCGTTACCCGACCGACTGCCAGCGCATCGTCGATATCATGGTGCCCGGCATGCGTAACCCGCCGGAACGTTGCCGCATTGAATATCAGACAGGTTCGGATTTCGAAGGTACAGGACGACTGATTTACACGGATCAGCCTGATGCCTGGCTCCGTTACGTCAGTGATATTTCAGATCCCAATATGTTTGACCCGCTGTTCCGCAGCGCCCTGTCATGGAAGCTGGCCAGCGAAATCGGTATGCCCCTGGCATCGGCCCCCAATCTCGTTCAGAACTGCCTGACAATGTATTCGCAGATTATCCGCAGCGCGGGCAGCCACTCAATGAATGAGAGCCAGGAACCTGTAGAGCCACAGAGCGAATTCACCAGTGCGAGGTTAAGCTGATGTCCAACAGTATCATCCAGCCCTCATTTGCCGGTGGTGAGATTGCACCAAACGTATATGGCCGCATTGACCTGGCAAAATATTCCGTGTCCCTCCGCCGGTGTCGTAACTTCATTGTGCGCCAGTATGGCGGGGTGGAGAATCGGCCGGGCACGCGCTTTATTGCAGAGGCAAAATACCCAAACAAAAAGTGCCGACTGATCCCCTTCCAGTTTTCGACCGTACAGACCTATGCGCTGGAGTTTGGTGACGGTTATATGCGTGTATTCAAAGACGGCGGCCAGGTGCTGAATTCTGCAGGTGCTGTCTATGAAATTGCGACACCCTATTTGGAAGCAGATCTGTTTGACCTGAAATACACCCAGTCAGCTGATGTGATGACCATCTGCCATCCCAACTATGCGCCCCGAGAATTACAGCGTTATGCGCACGATAACTGGGCGCTGGTTGAAGTCGTAACCAAAAACGGTCCCTTCGAAGACGTAAATATCAATAAATCCGTAGTGGTATATGCAAGTGGTGAAACAGGAACCATCACGCTTACAGCAAGCAGTTCTATTTTTGGAACTGAGCAAAACGGAAAACTTTTTTATCTTGAGCAATCATCCATAGACAACATCCCAGTGTGGGAGTCCGGAAAACCAGTTACCGCTGGGATTGTTCGCAGGGCAGGCAACAATTATTACCGGGCCTCATACGCTGGCACAACTGGTTCATTGCGGCCATCCCATACTGAAGGCGTTTCTCTTGATGGCTGGGGAGGAACAGGAGAGGGATCAACAGGTGTTCCCTGGGAATATCTGCATTCTGGTTTTGGTATTTGTCGTATTGTTTCTGCAAATGGAACCACTGCTTCAGCAGAGGTAGTCTCACGCATTCCATCTAATGCTGTTGGCAGTGGTAACGGCTCTTATAAATGGGCCCGCTTCGCATGGAACAGCGCCAATGGCTACCCTGGCACGGTGGTCTATTATCAGCAGCGCCTTTTCTTCGCCGCATCACGCGCCGCACCACAAACCATCTGGTCGAGCCGGTCTGGAGATTATAAGGACTTTGGCAAAAGCTCACCCATTGCTGACGATGATCGCATTACTTACACATATGCAGGACGCCAGGTAAACGAAATCCGCCACCTGATTGATGTAGGATCCCTGGTTGCACTAATGTCTGGCGGCCAGTTCAAGATTAACGGCGACCAGAACAAGGTGCTTACACCCAGTTCGTTCTCTTTCAGCTCACAGGGGGCCGACGGCGCCAGTTCAACACCGCCCATCACAGTCAGCAATATCGCGCTGTTTATCCAGGAAAAGGGCAGTGTTGTTCGTGATCTGGCTTATTCATTCGACGTTGACAGCTATCAGGGAAGCGATCTTACCGTACTGGCTAACCACCTGTTTCAGGGTTATCAACTTACCGACTGGTCATTCTCTGTCGTGCCTTATTCGGCAGCCTGGGCTATTCGTAATGATGGCATGTTACTGACCCTGACTTACCTGCGTGACCAACAGGTATTCGCCTGGGCACCGCAGCCTACTGATGGGAATTTTGAGTCAACATGCAGTATCAGCGAAGGCACAGAGGATGCTGTTTATTTTACAGTGCAGCGGACCATTAATGGACAGTCTCGTCGCTATATTGAACGGCTTTCAACGCGGCAGTTCAGTTCAGATGTTGATGCTTTCTTCGTTGATTGTGGCCTTAGCTATGATGGCAGGAATACCGATCAATCACGCACCATGACAGTAGGCACCACCGACAGCACCTGGAAATGGTCATCACCTTTGACGCTTAGTGCCTCGGGTGTGGCCTATTTCACATCGGCCAATGTCGGTGAGGAAATTCACATTTCCTACCAGCAGGCAGAGGATGATGAGCTGGTTGATAAAGTCCTTCGGTTAAAAATCGGCGCCATTATTTCGTCGAACCAGGCTTCTGTCACCGCTAACCACGACATCCCTTTGATTCTGCAAAACCAGCCATTAACACAATGGAGCAAGGCTGTATCTCATTTTTCAGGGCTTGATCATCTGGAAGGTAAAACAGTCAATATCCTGTCAGATGGCAATGTTGAGCCGCAAAAGACAGTCACTGGCGGCGCAGTCGATATCAGTACGCCGGGTGCCGTCGTCCATATTGGCCTTCCTGTGACAGCTGAGTTTGAAACCCTGGACGTGAATATTACCGGACAGGAAACGCTGCTTGATAAAAAGATGATCATTTCTCAGGTTAGCCTGCTGGTCAACTCCAGCCGGGGAGTGTTTGCCGGTACCGACGGTAAAAATCTTTATGAGTATGCGCAGCGGGAATATGAGTTTTATGACAATCCTGTAGAGGATGCTACCGGCACGATCGATATCAGCATTGATGCTAACTGGGGAAAAGGTGGCCGCGTGTATGTTCGCCAGGAAGATCCGCTACCACTTTCAATCCTGGCTGTAATCCCGTATGTGTCAGTGGGGGGAAGATAATGCCAGAGGTTTCGATAGTAGCCGCCACGCCGGAGCATGCCGCTGATCTTGTCTCAAACGTGAGACAGGCCGACATAGAAGAATTTGAATCAGGCTGGTCAATGACGCCTGCGCAGGTACTGGACTATGGCCTTGCCCGTTCAGCATTTTGCTGGGCCGGGCTGGTGGATGGCGAGGTGGTGGCTGTTTTTGGTGTGACGCCCGCGAGTATTTTAACCGGTTATGGAACGCCATGGCTGATTGCCTCAGACAAGCTTGAAAGCCATTCACGCGCTTTTATCCGCCACAGCCGCCCTTTACTCGCTGGCATCCTTGAGTCATTCCCCCGTCTTGAGAATTATGTAGATGCCAGAAACATTGCGGCTAAACAGTGGCTGCACTGGCTGGGATTCAAACTTGATGAACCAGCACCGGCCGGACCAAACGGCATGCTGTTTCACCGCTTCACCCTGGAGAGAAAATAATGTGCGGACCCGTTGCTATCGGTGTGGCCATGCTTGCAGCTACTGCAGCATCTGCTTACAGCCAGCGCCAGCAGTCGAAATATCAGTCAGAGCTTGCCAACTACAATGCTGACCTGCAGGAGAAATCCGCCGACGCCGCAATAAATGCTGGTAACGCGCAGGCAGATCAGATGCGTGCCCGGGCGCGTCAGCTTTCAGGAACGCAGGCGGCGACTATGGCAGCCAGTGGCGTCGACCTGGGCGGTGGCACAGCTGTGGATATTTTTGGCGACACAGCGCAAATGGGTGAACTTGATGCGCTGACTACAGTGAACAACGCAAAAGCACAGGCGTATGGCCTCCAGACGCAGGCCGCTGGTAACCGTTCACAGGCATCAGCACTGAGTTCTTTTGGAAATCAGCAGGCGGGTATGACGTTGCTCAATGGGGCGCTGGGTGCTTATTCAGGATATACGTCAGCAGGTGGTAAAAGCCCGTTCTCATCATCTTCGTCTGTCGGCGGTTCCACTAATTCAAGCGCATTTGGCGGACTGAAAAGCAGTCGTTACGGCAGCAACAGCTTTACCTTTTAAGGACTGAAACTATGCCAACGGTACCTACGTATAACTCCAGGCAGACCAGTGACCAGGGATTACCAGCGCCACAGGTAAGCGTCCAGACCAGCCCTGATAATTTCGGGGCCGGGCTGGCAGAAACCGGTAACCGGATTGCCGGTATTCTTGCTGATGAACAGCACAAGGCGAATGTTGCACAGAGCCAGAATGCTTTGCTTCAGTTCCAGTCTTTCGCTGAGGATCAGTTCAATAACACTGACAACGGTCTGTACACGAAGCAGGGTAAAAACGCAGTAGGTCAGTCAGAACTGGTCCTGTCTAATATCCGTGGGAAAGCTGAAGAACTTGCGCAGCAGGTGCCGGAGTCAATGCGGCCGCAGTTCATGCAGCAGATTAATCAGGCCGGTATGCAGTACAAGCGCCAGGCTAACACGTATGAGATTGGTCAGGTTAAAGAGTACGAGGAAGGCCAGTTTAAGGCGTTGCAGCAGGCCACAGTGACAACCGCCCAGGGACAGTACAACGACCCGCAGGCATTTACTGCGACCGTGAAGCAGGGTTTTACAGCGATAGACCAGTTCGCTGACGCTCATGGCTGGAGTGATGAAGAGCGTGCCAGCGCCAAAAATAAACTGAAAGAGCAGTCTGCTGATGGTGCGCTCTCCGCCGCGTCGACGCAGAACTATATGGACTTCATCAGCCGGAACGGTGAGCCGGGGGATTATGCCGGCGCGGTACGCGTTTCTGGTTCAACCGGTGATGCGCGGGGGCTGCGTAATAATAACCCTGGCAACATTGAAGCCGGTAAAAACACCTGGGACGGGCAGACCGGAAGTGACGGCCGCTTTGCAAAATTCGTTACCCCTGAACACGGTATCCGCGCGCTGGGTAAAAACCTCATGTCATATGGCAGTCAGGGATACGATACTGTCAACGAGATCGTAAACCGATGGGCGCCCGCCAGCGACGGCAACAACACAGCGGCCTATGTGAAAGCGCTGTGCAGTCAGCTGGGCGTAAAGGCTGATGATCAACTGAACCTGACAGATATTAACGTACTCAAGAGTCTGGCAACTGGCATCGTCAAACATGAAAACGGCAGCGTGCCATACAGTCCCGATCAGCTTGATACCGGGATCCGTGCCGCTCTTGGCTTGACAGCACTGGATACACCAAAGCGTTACACCGGCAACGCTGCTTTTGATGCTGCTTCGCCAGAGGCGCAGGCCGCGTATCTCCGCCAGGCAAAATCAATGCAGGGCCAGGCGCAGACACAGCTTAAGGCGCAGCTTACCGATCAGCTTTCCGATGCAAAAGCCGCCTACATGAAAGGGGTAGAGTTCAGTAATCCACCATCACAGGAGCAGCTGATTGCCGCATGGGGTTACCGCGAGGGCACGCAGCGATTCAACGATCTGCAGAATGACCGTGTTGCCGGTCAGTATATCGGCTCTTTCCGTACCATGCCGACAGCCAGCATTCAGCAGTATGTTGCCGGGCTTAAAGCCGAGTTAGGGAACGGTGAAGGATTTGCCAGCCGTTCGGGCGCTTATGACCACGTTGCCGCCGCAGCTAAGCAGGTCATTTCCATGCGCGAATCCAACCCCTATCAGGCCGCCATGGACATCGGGGCATACAAACCGATCACCGGAAGCAGCCCGGCGGACATTACCGCAGAAGTGAAAAACCGCGCAGCGGCATCGGGTCAGCTACAGCAGATTGGCATTAATGCTCCAATCCTTTCACGGGAAGAGGCGGCAAACGTCAGCAATCAGGTTCGGGGCACCACGGATGTCAATCAGTCGATCTCGCTTTTACAGAGCTTTGGCCGCAATCTGCAACCTGACGCCCTGCGCAAAGTCGCCTCAGCTATAGCGCCTGACAGCGCAGCAACAGCGTATTCAGCGCTAATCCTTGGCATGCCAGATAATCAGTATGACAACCGATCTCCTGTCATCCCATACAGTCAGTTTGTGCCTTACAAGCCAACGATGAATAAGTATGACGTGGCTAAAACCATCCTCCAGGGCGACCAACTGATAAACCCAACAAAGTCACAGAAAGAGGCTGGCATCAGCCCGGTCAAGTTGCCGTCGGATGACAAGCTGAAACAGACCTTTGATGATGCTGTCGGTTCATCGTTCTCGCATAACCCTCAGGCGCGCCAGATGGCATGGTCTATCTATAAATCTGCCTATGCCGGACTGGCTTATACCAATGGTGACAATGACGGCGTGAACACCAAAAACGTTGACAGTGACATTGCTGAAAAGGCTGTGCAGATGGCAACCGGCGGGGTGCTCAAAGGCTTCAACGGTGGTGATGTGGTGATGCCCTTCGGCATGGATAAATCGACGTTTAAGGATAAATACACAGCGGCAGCCGGCGAGGCATTAAAGGCCGCCGGACTCAATCCGGCCGGGCAGAACAATTTTATTCCGGTTAACGTCGGTGACAGTCAGTACCGGCTGGTGACCGGCAGCGGGCGCTGGGCGACAGACCCACGTACCGGCGCGCCTGTAACAGTGAGGATCCAGTAATGTCTGACTTATTTTCACTGGCCCCCGAGGGGCAGGTGTGGGCAGATAATCAGGCAGCGGCAAAGCCAGCACAGCCTGACGATTATGATCCCAGGTGGTATGCGGGCAATGGCTCCGCGCTTTTCCGTGGTGCTGCAGAGGGATCTATCGGCCTGTTACAGACCGGTGTAGAAGCCGCAAAGCTTTCCCCTACCTACAGCAGCCTGCGCGGCATCGTGCCAGATTTGGATGAGGTGGTAGACAAGAACTTTGCCGAGGTTCAGAAATCGCTCAACGATGCGCGTGAGGCCGTCAAACCAGCGCCAAACAGCCAGGGTATCGCGGCTGATATCCTTGAAGGTCTGGGCCGCTTCGCTCCAGCCATTGCTGCAACTGCTGCGGCCGGTCCGGTAGCGGGTGGCGCAGTTGCGTTCGGCAGCAGCCTGGAATCCACAAGACAGGATTTTCTGGCCAAAGGGGTCAATGAAGATACGGCCGGAACGCTGGCGCTTGAACAGGCCAGCGCAGACGCGCTTGGAATGGCGCTACCCGCCGGGGTGGGTGCCAGACTGGCGACAAGATTACTTTCCGGTGTGGCTATAAATACGAGCTTTGGAGCGGCTAACCGTTTTGCCCTGGGTGAGACGCTGGAATCCAGTGGCTATGATGAACTGGCTAAGCAATATCGTGTATGGGATAAGCAGGCCATGCTGGTGGATGGTGTGCTGGGCGCAACGTTTGGTGGCGTACATCACCTCACGGCACAGCGCGCTGACACTGCACTGGCTGATACGCAGTCAACATCGCCAGACACGATCAATACCGAATCGCCTACAACATCGGCTAACGACGCGCCTCCGGTTGCCGACACGGTGCCCGCTCAGCCAGAAATTACCTACGAGTCACGCATGGCAGAGCTACAGCAGCTGTCTGATCAGGTGCTAAGTCGGGGTGACCGTAAGGCGCTTTCGCAGCAGGTTTATGACCTGCAATACCAGCATGACCAGGCGACTGCGCAGTTGCAGCAGATAAAGGACACGCCATTATCAGGCAGCGGAAAAGCACTGGCGCAGGCCCGCGCACAGCGTACTGCACAGGTGAATGAGCTTGATATGCGCATAGGTCTGCTTAAAGAGCAGATTGATCAGCGCGGTGCAACCCTGGCCGACAGCAGTCCGGGCGGCAGGTTCTACGATGCCCGCTCTGATTTGTCACGCATAGAGCAGGGGCTGATCCCCGAAAGCATGCGCGGCCTGGTACCGGAAGCGGGTATTAAACCCAGTGATGTAGATGCTGCCCATGTGATGAACGAGGGGCTTTATTACGATCTTGAATCCTCACCAGTGGTGCATGCAGATAATGCAAGCCTGAACAGTCATGTAGCAGCTATGGATCAGGCATCGCGTCAGCTGATGTCTGGGGAGCCTGTTAACGTATCAGAGCAGGTCCGCTCTCTTGCCGGTGTTCCCCATCCTGACGCTATCAGCGCAGGCGAGGCGCAGCGCGCCACCATGGCAGAAATTTACCGCGATAACGGTATCCCCGAGACGACCCGGGCGCTACAGGATAATCCGGCACCACAGGTGAGGGATGACAGCGCCTTCACTTCGGGCCGCCAGGCTGAAACTGTGGCCCCGGAGCAGGTCAGTATCGATCCTGACTCGGGTGAAACGCTTTCATCCAACAGCTTCGACCTGATGATGGCCCGTGACATGTCACGCCTTAATGATGAAATAACCGTAAGTCATCCCGATACAGGGGAGCAGGTAAGCCTGGCACAGGCACTGGCTGACCTGGATAATCAACTGGCTACTGTGCAGAAAGAATCGAACGTATACAGCGTGGCCGCTACCTGCTTCCTGAGGAACTCATAATGAAACAAGCCTGTGTTGATGCTATCACCCAGACGCTGGGCCGCCAGCCCAAAGCAGATGAACTTAAAAACATCGAAGACCGGATTAAGGAAGCGGTGCGGCAGGTATCCCGTACCAATGCCAAAAACGGTAAAGGGGGTATCCCTGACGCTGAGACATACAAGCAGGCCGCAGATCTTGTTGCCCGCCGCGTTGTGCATGACGTTTTCAAAAAGCGCCAGCGCCTGGCACAGAACGCCATAGCCATTAACAATGTGACCGAGACACTTAACCGCAACGTGCCGCTGGCGGAACAGACGCCGCAGAACCTGGCTCAGTTTATTTTCGCCGGCCGCAAGGTTTTCGGTGGTAAAGAGATTGATGTTGTCTCAGCCGAAGAACTGGCAACCGGTGCTTATCAGGACTGGACGCGCCAGCTTACTGCTGAGATCACGGCAGCCGGTGACGATGTGCAGAAGTTTTTTAACGTATTCGATCCCCGCATGGGGAAGTCCTATCAGCTGCAGTTGCTGAAAGAAATCTACGGCGAGGACACGGGCAACGCCGCGGCTAAGAAAGTTGCGAAGATTTGGGGCGATATCACTACCCGAGCCCGGCAGGAAATGAACGATAACGGATTTGATATTGGTTTGCGTGATGACTGGCACCTGCCTTACGTCGATGATGCCGATATGATCCGTGCTGCAGGTCGGGAAGAGTGGCTTAACACCCTACCGCCCGCCGAAAGGTTACAGGCGCGTGTTGCTGGCAGGATGCCGCCAGGCGACTGGGCGCGGCGCAAGTGGGTCGACGATATCTACAACACCCAGGACAGAACGCAGTTTGTTAATCCTGACGGCTCGCCAATGAACGATGTTGAGTATCGAGAGGCGCTGGAGTACATCTTCGAGAGTAAGGCCACTGACGGCGCGCAGAAGCTTGAGCCCGGCGCGTTCGCTGGCACTGGCGGTATTAAAAATCGCGGTTCACAAAGCCGCGTGCTGGCGTTCAAAGATGCCGACAGCCATTTCAATTACATGGAAAAATACACGCAGCAACCTGTTGTTGGCGTGATGATGGGCCACCTGCAATCAGCCTCCCGTGACCTGGGCGTGGTTAAAGCTTTTGGCCCCGATGCGGCCACTAACTTCCGACTGATTGCGGATCGCGTCTACCAGAAATCAGTGAGCATTGACGGTGCCGCCCGCCCGGTAGAGAAAATGAATAAAGAGCGCGAGCTGGTCCAGCGTATGTTTGACTCAATGGCGGGTCTGAATGGCGTCAACAGCACCAGCGTTTTCTCATCTGTTGTGGGTGGACTCCGTAATCTGATGACCTCAGCGATGCTCGGCTCAAGCGTGATTACGGCCACATCGGATCAGGCTGTGATGCGGGCGGCCGCCCAGGCATTAGGGTTTGACCGGAACGGGATGCGCCTGTCGGCCACCACATTACGCAACCTGTTCAGTGGCGACGCCAAGCGCGCCAACGCCGAGATAGGTCTGATGGTTGATGCTCACTCGGCAGTGATATCGAAGATGGGCGGATTTGACCTGACGCGCGGCATTACTGGCTGGTTCGCCGAGAAAACACTGAAATGGTCCGGGCTGATTGCCATGGACCGGGCAAACAAGGCGGCATTCGGCCTGCTGATGTATAAAAACATCGGTGAGCTGACACGCCGGTTTGCCACAATCGACGACCTAAAAGGAAGTGATAAGGCTTTACTGTCGCAAAAAGGCTGGAGCGCGCAGGACTGGTCTATCATGGCAGCGGCAGATTTACGGCCAATGACCACAGGCGGCCACATGGGGATGACCCCTGATGCAATCTATGCTGTGCCGGATGCCAGGATTATGGAGATACTGGCACCGCAAATTGAGCGCGTGCGCGCCGGTGCAGATGAGGCACTGGCCAGCCTGGGGGCTATGACAGATTCGCGTGCCAAAAACCTGCACCAGGCATATGACGCCGAGGTTGAGCAGACCGTAACGCGTATGGTGCGTAACGCGCGGGCTGAAGCGGCTCAAAAACTACTGGGCATAACCCATGGTGAAATGACACAGGCCATCACCACGGCCACAGGCATTGACACATATACTCGGGATCAGGGTGGTGAGCTGCTGAAAAGTTTTATGCTGTTCAAAACCACGCCTTTTGCTGGCTTCCGGCAGATGGTGACTCGCACTCAGGATTTGGAGCGCGTTCCAGCCTTGAAATTCTTTGCGGCATACATGGGAGGGACGATGATTACCGGCATGTTTGCAAACCAGATGAATGCGCTTTTATCCGGTAATGACCCGATTGATATGACTAAACCGGGTACCTGGGCGGGAGCGATGTTAAAGGGCGGCGGCTTTGGCATCTATGGGGATTTCCTCCTGCAGGACCATACGCAATACGGTTCCAGCATAGCGGCAACGCTGGGTGGCCCGAGTCTTGGGCTGGCAGAGTCATTAATGAAACTGCTTATCACTAACCCACAAAAAGCATTACAGGGTGAAGATACGACGTTCGGAGCCGATGCCATTAAAACTGCCAGGATGATTACGCCTTTTGCAAACCTGTGGTATACCAAAGCGGTAACAAACCATCTTATCATTCAGCAGTTGCAGGAAATGGCTAACCCTGGTTATAACGACCGCGTGAGAGACAGAGCGCAAAGCCAGTTTGACGTAACGAGCTGGTGGAATCCGGGCGACACTGCACCACGTCGTGCGCCTGACTGGGAAAAGGCAGTGGGAAAATGATGAACTACAAAAAATATAGTGATGAAGAGCTTTTGGAATTAAGAAAGAAAACTTATGATCGTTATGTTTCCATCAAAGGCCAAGGAGGCAATGATGTCATGATGTTTTTCTTATATGGCATTTTTGCTTTTGTTGGCGTACTAGTATGGGCGTTGGGCGAAGCGACTTCTGGCTACCCATTATGGGCAAAGGTACTCAACTATGTAATTGTGGCTTCGGGAGCAGCAGCGATTATGTATGCTAGGAAATTAGAAAACACTAGAAAATTTGAAAGAGATCATTGGCATGAAGAAATGGTAAAGATAGATTCTGAATATATATCGCGCAGGAAATAGCCCGCTTTCGCGGGCTTAATTCTATTTTGCCGCTAGCTGCGCAATGTATTGCCCATGCGTTGCCAGTTCTGCCAACAGCTTTCTGTGTTCTGCCAGATGCAGGCGGATCGCTTCAAGCTCACGCCAGGCTCCGGACACGTCATGGTCGTTGCTTGCCAGCTCTGCCAGTAGAGCATGCAGTTGCAGCCCTCGGCGGTTATCAGACATAAGAGCGGGGATCACCTCGGCAGGACCAACGTCACAGTTAGAGTAGTGATACTGGTTTTCTCGCATTTCCTTCAAGATGACGGGTACGCACTTTTCAGCAATGCGCGCAGCAGTCTTTTTGTCCGTTTCCTTTTTACCGCGTCGGGCGTCGGTAGCCTTCATCGTTGATTCAGGTTCAGCCGGTAACAGATCAGGCTGACAATGGGCATACGTTCCGGTCTGGCGAATCGACGGCAGCACTTCGCTGGTCACCCATTTACGGAAGCGGTAGGGGATGGTGCCTTTGCGTACGGCATCCCTGCAACGGAGAATCAACGTATAAAGTCCTGACTCAGAAATGATAGAAATGCTCTGAGGCCCCATTCCTGGCTGACTGTCGGTTAAACCGACAGTGTCTTTTTCATCATCATCCAGTTTTAATAAAGCGTCACGATTGTTGGTTAACCCGAGCGCATCACAAACATCAGTGGCAAAAAACCATGGGTTTCCGTTAATGGTGAAGGTTCTGATTTTTGCTGATGACTCGAACTGGAAAACAGATGTTATGCGGGAAGTATTAGTCATGGTTCGTCTCCTGTAATTTGAGAGTCACCACCTGAGGTCTCAATCTCGCTGGTGGTGAGCTGAACAGGGTTGAGACTACCGGGATACAGGAAACCGGCCAACCTTTCGGTTGCCCCGCCCAGCCCACCATTGAGGTGTTGCTGAACCGCACGCATAAAAAAACACGCTAAGCGCGTGTCGTGCGCCTGTATCTGTCCGGGGTCTCAATCCCGGCACTGGATTTTGCCAGTGCAAAAACATCATGGCGCGAAGTGTGCAGAAAGTAAAGTTACCACATTGGTAATTAAAATGGAACGGTATTAGTAATTGCAGTAATGTTTTCAGCTTTTTTCTACACATTGCTTTAGGTAGGCCAGGTGGGTGAGCACCTCTGATTTCATCTTTCTCGTTGAAGTGACATAGTTGAAGAGGGCATTCACTTCATCCCTTGCGCCGCTTACATTATTTCCTTTTCGTTCCAGTTCCTCCAGCAGTTCAATTATCCTTGAGTTCTGCGTAAGCTTTTTAATCCCTTCATCACTATAGAGATTTTGAGTGTAAGTGTCGTTTCCAGGGTAATAATATTCAGCATTATTTTTCATGATTTTCGCCCTCCTGATAACACTGTATATTTACACAGTGTTTAGCGCAAGTTTTTGGACTCCGTTCTGGTCAATAAATTTCATCAATTAATGATTGAACGCCTATTACCCATTATCCATATATGCATGGAATGCGGTAGACTTGATCGATATTTCAACGCCCGGAGTAAAAAATGACCGTATCAACCGTAGTTAACCATGAGCAGTATGACGGCAACGGAACGACAACAACATTCCCTTACAGGTTTAGGGTATTAAAGAGCAGCCACATGGTTGTTACAGTCGTGGACACAGCGGGATTAGTATCTACGCTACAGCTCGGAACTGATTATGATATTACCGGCGTCGGTCAGGTAAGCGGTGGGAATGTCATACTGAAATCACCGTTGCAGGACGGTTGGAAAATATCCCTCGACCGCGATTTGCCTGCTGTACAGGAAACGGATTTACGCAACCAGGGCCGGTTTTTCGCTGAGACGCACGAAGATGCATTCGATTACCTGACAATGCTGATTCAGAGACTTGGAAGCCAGTTCAGCCTGTCATTAAGAAAACCCACTTTCATCGCCCCTTATTATGATGCCCTTGGCAATTTCATCCGTAACCTGAGAGATCCTGTCAACCCGCAGGATGCAGCTACCAAAAACTATGTCGATAGTCTGGCCGGGGGCAATCTCAGCAAAACCCTGAGAACTGATAACCCAATACCAGCTCTGCCGGGAATTAATCAGCGTAAAAATAAGCTGGTCGCAATGGATGAATCAGGTAATCCAATCATGGTTTTGCCTGCGTCCGGATCTGCATCTGATGTTATGATAGAACTGGCCAAGCCTACAGGGGCATCGTCAATCGGTTCGACAAATGGCAATGTGCAAACCGATATTGACGCAATTAATTCCACGCTGACCAAAAGAAACGCATTTGCCTACATTGAAGATTATGCGAACCTCGTTGTGTCTGACGACTGGTCAGATGCGATACAGGCTGCATTTAACACTGGAAAAGTGGTGGTTGGCATTACTGGCAAGACGTATAAGACAACAAAGATAATCAACACTAACGGACAGCCTTTTATTGGAAAGCTTAAAATTCAACTGGCGCGCACAACAATTCCCAATGCCACCGTAGAGGTTGAGTATACAAAGGCTGGTGAAGGTGAGTTTTTCAGAGGCATTTACGTTCAGAGCGCTTACGACCTTTGTGAGTTGCTCAGAATTAAATCGATGGGGTTTAACACAATACTCCATTACTGTTATTTCGATAATGGCCCAGCAGATGTTAATGGCACAATTCCTCAGCTAATTAAAAACGCAGCAACTGCCGGTCTGAATGTCGTGGTCAACACAGAGAACAGCGTCGCTCACAATAATGGAACGGTAGCGCAGGTTGTATCTGCTGCAGATGGTTTCAGGAACGTAATTGGCTACAGCGTTATTGATGAGCCAGGCAGCAGAGGCATAAGCCTGGCAAATCAGGAATCAGCGATATCCACGCTTCGTGCCCTGACAAAGAAAAAACTTTTCTGCGTGGATTACCTGTGGGCCTATCTGAACACCTGGACCAAGCCGTGGTCGTATAATTATGATGTTTTTCTCGTTGACAGCTACAGCATGTATTATGCGTCTGGTGACCTGTCATCAAGGATAAACAGAGACCTGGGTAAAATGCGCACGGATTTAGGTGCCGCACTGAAAATGACAGGTAATGCAAAGGTCATACCCTGCTTTCAGGCCTATGTTGACCCCAACAGCAACCCTGTGGAAGCAAGGGACGGCACGTACTGTTTTGATGTCCCCCAGATAACCGGCGCTGGCAAAGTCTTTGGCAAGTCAGGTAATGGTGATTTTGCATGCTTCGTCTGGGATGCTAGTTTCAATGGCAATGTTGCCAATAACGCCGACCTTCAATCTATGATAGCTGATATAGTGAGCAGCTCAGGTAAGGGTCAGAAGTTCATCACCAATCCGATCATTTTCGGTGGTGTTGGCAGCGTTTACCAGCGGTCATTAAACGACATTGTTTCAAAGACAATAGCGAAAGATCCTGGCAATACCATTGATCCATGGCTGGGGGGAGGGGCATGGCCGGTAAGGCTTATTACCGGATCAAGCGAAACACCTATTCGAACCACAACCGCCAACATCAACATATCAGGCATAGGTTTCAATAAGTCTCGTAGCCACCTTATTACATCTCATAATGCCATGCTGTATGTCACAGGTTTCGGTGTATTTGAAAACTATGGTAACACCCTTACAGGTAGCGCATCTCTGGATATATTCACAACACCAGATGGCGGATATTTAGAGAACCTGATTTACAGTGGAGGAGTGACTTCTGGGCAGCCGTTCAGGTTTTCCAGCAAAACAACCAACAATTTTGATGGCGTTGGGGAGGACCTTGTTATCAGCCTCTCCCTGAGCAACGCATCTGACTTTATGGATAATTACCGCAGATTTGTTTACGGTATGTTTGTGTCAACAAACTGGTAGCTACTTCTTTATAAGCTCAAGGACGAGCCTCGGAGGTACAACTCTGAATGAAACTTTCTCACCAGGCTTTGCTTCGTTTATCATTCTTGCTCCCTCTCGCCAGTTCATATTTGGCAATGGACTAATAAAAAAGTTTAACGAAAACATAACCGCTGTCAGGGTACAAAAAACAATAGTAATGTATGTCTTAAAAGTACCGCGTTTAAAATTTTTAAATATCGCGACCGTCAATAATGAATATATCGCAATATGAATGTTAACGAAATATCTTTGACCCTCACCGTTTACCAATGTAGGAAGCTGTGGCATAGAGTCAGTTAATTGAGGCTTTGCCATTGAGAAGGCAAAAATCAACAGTGGAAGTGTGGCGAAAATTCTTGCCTGCCAGTTACCTTTTATAAATGTGTAAGCTACAGCAGAAATAAAGAATACATTAATGGAAATTGACAGCAGCTTGTTTTCCCACCCATATGATGCAAGATCCCACGGGAAGAAGGTATAAAGAAAAACGTTTGATGATAATATTGAGGACATCACGTCCATGCTAAACCCAAGTGGTGCTGATGACCTTGAACCTTCAAATGTTAAAAGTATTGTTGATACTTGCACAACGGCACAGAGAATCATTGCAATATAGGTTGGTTCAGTATAAAACTTAATAAAACTTTTTACACTTATGTTAGATTTGTTTTCGTTATAGTATTTGAAAATAGTCGACGCCAAAATAAAAATAATGAAAGGTCCGCTTAATCCCGACAGGATTACAAAGAATATATCATGCGCTTTCCATCCTGTGGTTTCAGGTTTTCTGGAAATGATGATCATCGCGACATAAAGCGATAAGTACCAGTGCGCGTTTGTTATGTTAGCGTGTACCTCTTGTATTCCTGGCATACAGAAAAAGTATGCAGATATGAGAGCCTTTGTGGTTATGTTTAGAAATGAGAATCTTTCCGTAAAAAGAAACCATACCAATATTGCTCTTAAAAGTATGCCAAAGAAATTAGCTACAAATGGTGCATATAATGGGTTTAAGAATGATGTAGCGCCGACAATAAGGGTGGAAACAGTCTGAAAATATCCATTTCGTGGGGTCAGCAATGAGTTTAAGAACCCGTTTTGATATGCATCCTTATACCAGAAAACAGCATCCTCAGCCCAGAACTGAGCATTTAACAATATATCTTCCCTTCTTGCCCACAAAAGCAAAAATGACAAGACTAGCACGAATGCCTTAAAGTAATTGCTTTTATAAATCCTTTCCATTTACTTAATACCTTTGTTAATTTTCTTCTTCAATAAATATCTAGGTCTGTCTTTAGTTTCAACATATATTCTACCAATATATTCCCCCAATACGCCGATACCAATTAGCTGGACACCACCCAAAAATAGTATGGAAACCAACAGAGATGGGTAGCCATGAACCGGGTTGCCGAAAGCCAGGGTATCAACAATCATCCATGCACCGTAAATAAATGACAGTGCAGCAATACCTAATCCTAAGTAGGTCCACATACGCAGCGGGAATGTAGAAAAACTTGTGATTCCTTCTAATGCAAGGTTCCAGAGTTTCCAGCCATTGAACTTTGAATTTCCTGCTATGCGTTCTGCTCTCGCATATTCTACAACCTCAACCGTTCCTCCTACCCATGAGAGGATACCTTTCATAAAGAGGTTACGTTCTGGCATCAGCTTTATGTGCTCGACAACTTCCCGTGACATAAGTCTGAAATCACCCACGTTTTCTTCTATTTTGGGAGAACTAATTTTGTTGTGTAATTTGTAGAACCATTCAGCACTCTTTCTCTTCATATGAGTATCTGATGCTCTGTCGTTTCTTTTAGCCAGGACAACGTCAGCGCCCGATTGCCACTTATCAATAAGCTTAGGAATAACGCTTACTGGATCTTGAAGGTCAACATCAATAGGTATGACTGCATCGCCAGTAGCATGCTCGAGTCCTGCAAAAAGCGCAGGTTCCTTTCCAAAGTTGCGTGTGAAGTTTAAATTTATTACGCGACTGTCAGAAGCAGCGAGTGCATTGATGATAGATTCAGTTGAGTCTGTACTGCCATCGTTTATGAAAACGATCTCAACATCTAAATCAGATAGCTCTTTCCTCACCTCTTGATAAAAGATGGGAATTGAATCTTCTTCGTTGTAGACAGGAACAATTAAAGATATTTTCATTTTTCATCCCGAAATACGATGAATTTAGAATAAAAGAAGCCCATAAAAAGACTTATCACAGAAAAAAGAATCAGAGTTATTATTGGGTTTAAGTTTAACTTATCACTCATTGACCCTATGGATGCCGCCATAGCACCCATAAACCCAATATATAAAAAGTATTTGCTAGTAGAAACTTTGCTTTTGAAAGTCACCTTTGCGTTTGCAAAAAAAGAAAAAGTAACTGCTAAGCAAAACGCAATAAAATTCGAAATGCTCTGATTACCTGATTGGCCGTAAAGAACATAGAAGGCGGCCCAGTGCAGCGCCGTGTTTATGATACCTACCGAGAAATATTTAGAGAATTTTTCAAGCATTGGCTGTTTATCGCGTGAGGTTTACCCAATCATACCACTTACCAATAAGGTAACAAAGCTAAGATTAACCTTAAAATTACCAATAACCCACATATGCATTATTGTGTATAGTATCGCCATTAACTACAGTGGAGGTGTGCTATGCACTATGCAGGTGGTTTCCATGACTGATCCTTTGTCCGTGACCGGCACAACCTCGGTGACTATTGGGTTGAGTGGATCGGCGTGGCTGGCTTTTTTTAATGGTGTCCCGCCTGAAGTTGTGCTTGGCGCGTTTTCTGGCTCGGTTATTTTCGTCACCGCTGCCCAGGAGTACCCGATCAAGAAGCGGCTCATTCTTGCCCTTGTCAGCTTCATCGCAGGCGTAATTGTTTCCCGCCCAGCTGCTTCTCTCATTATCGCAATCATTTCTAAATGGGCGTCCGTTTCGCCTGATTCGATAGAGATTAAGTCAGCTTATGCAGGTGCCGCGCTGATTATGTCAGTCGTGGCTGTAAGACTTTTGATGCATCTCTATAAGCGGTCGGGTGATCCTCAGGCAGCCTTAAAGAGAGGCTCTGATGATGACAAGTTATGAAGTGCTCCAGGCAATAAACGCAATCCTGTGCGGCGTGATTGCGCTCAGGCTGATGACGTTCCGCCGTGAGCGTTCTACGCATAAGCCAGCTGGTGGCTGGCTTGCTTACGCCATTATCGTAATCTGCGCTTCTGTTCCCATCCGTGTCGCCTACGGCTACCACGTCAGCACTGACTGGGCCGACCTCCTCATCAAAGTTCTGCTGTGTGGCGCGCTGCTGAAAACTCGCGGCAACGTCATGCAGCTTTTCACTATCGCTAACCGGGGAAAAAAACGTGAAAACTTCCGATAACGGCATTGCTTTGGTCAAAGCTTTTGAGGGGCTCGAAACAAAAGCCTATCCAGATCCGGCGACAGGTGGCGCACCATGGACAATCGGCTATGGCCACACAGGAAATGATGTTCGACCAGGCACCGTCTGGAATCAGGCGCAGGCGGAATCAGTACTGCGCACTGACCTGGCATATTTTGAATCCCTCGTCTCCAATGCGCTTACCACGACCATCAGTCAGAACCAGTTCGATGCGCTGGTCTCCTTCTGCTTCAACGTCGGCCCGGGTAAGAAGGGCGTCAAAGATGGATTGCTGGTTTTGAAAAACGGCAATCCGTCCAGCCTCCTGCGCCTCACTAATGCACGCGACTTCGATGGTGCTGCACGCCAGTTCAAATACTGGTGCAATGCGGCCGGCAAACCAATGAAAGGTCTGATCCGTCGCCGGGCTGCGGAAGCTGCTCTATACGGCGGGGCAACTGCTTCCGATGCGATAGCAATCGGCAAGGCGGCCGCATGATACCCGCCTTCCTCAAAGCCTACTGGAAACCCCTGACGGCCTTAATGCTGGTGGCAGGGGGGTTATGGCTGGTCAATCACATAGGTTATTCGTCGGGTCAGGCTGATGCGAATCATGCCTGGCAGGAAAAATGGGATAAACGTGACAAGGCAGATGCTGAATCACGGCTGGTTTTCACCCAGGAGCAGCGACGCACTGAGCTGGCCCGCCAGGCTGCCATTGATAAATTACAGAGAGAAGCCGATGAAGAAAACCGCAAAGCTAATGCCGACCGTATTGCTGCTCAGCGTTCTGCTGACAGGCTGCAACTCGGTATCGTCGAAGCCATCACCCAGTTACAGCAGCGACGTGGCGGCGATACCGGAACTGCCAGCAGCGGGAAGGTTAGGCCAGTCTCCGCCGATCTGCTTGCCAACCTGTACCAAGAAATTGACGCAACAGCGGGAGAACTGGCGGAAGAGGCTGACAGGCGAGGCCGTATTGCCATGACCTGTGAAAGGGCTTACGATGCGGTACGCAATTCACGTCTCGACCGACCCGATAAACAGCCCAATAAATAGTCACTTTACTCCGGTGTCGGTATGGCAGACGGTATCGAATAAAAAGAAATCATCGTAAATTATAATTATCAATTACTTATGTTGGCAGTAAACGATTGAGTGGGAATAATCCCGCTTCCGGTATAGCCCGACAGTCGATTATATCAAGCACGAAGCCCGCATGATTGCGGGCTTTTTTATTCTCCATCCTTCGGCTGTCTTGCGAGACCCTGTCGAAACCCATAAGGCACAGCCTCTGCTGATGCGAAAAAGGGTAACGCGGGGCACCAGGTCGACATATAAGGCAAAAAAATCAGCCGGCATTATCCGGCTGATTTTATTAACAGTATTTCTGCCGGAGAGAAGGAGACGCACCTCCCCGGTCGGGCAATGCTTACTTAAGATGTTCCTTCAGCTCCACGGACGCCTGGCTTATCGCTGTGCGTACCGTTGGCTCTTTACTCAGGGCATTCAGCAAACCAAAGTCGTGGATCATGCCGTTGTAGCGGGTAACGGTTACCGGCACGCCGGCCGCGTCCAGTTTACGGCCAAACGCTTCCCCTTCGTCGCGCAGGACATCCAGTTCGGCGGTCTGAATCAGCGTCGGCGGTAAACCCGCCAGTTCTTCTTTGGTTGCGCGCAGCGGCGAGGCCAGAATGCTGTTCCGATCTTTTTCTGAGGTGGTGTAGTTGTCCCAGAACCACTTCATCATGTTACGGGTCAGGAAGTAGCCATTGGCAAACTGCTTATAAGAAGCATCGTCAAAGTTTGCATCGGTGACAGGCCACAGCATTACATCGTAGCGAATAGCCGGGGTTTTATTCTGCTTAGCCTGCAGCGCAACGGCGGCAACCATATTTCCGCCTACGCTGTTCCCCACCAGAGCCAGGCGCTTACCGTCCACCCCAATTTCAGCGCCGTGTTCGGCTACCCATTTTGTTGCCTCGTAAGCCTGGGTAATGGCGACCGGATAGTGCGCTTCCGGCGAAGGCGTGTAGTTTACAAACACGGCCGCAGCACCGGATTCATTCACGAGATCGCGTACCAGACGTTCATGTGTCGGAAAATCACCCAGCACCCAGCCACCGCCGTGGAAAAACATAAACACAGGCAGTACGCCAGCGGCATGGGCTGGTTTGACTATTGTCAGCGTCAGCGGTTTACCCAGTGCCGTAATGGTCTTTTCAGAAATCTGTGCAGGCGGCAGCGCGGCACCTTTCTGCGCCCCTGTAAGCACCGCGCGGGCTTCTTTAGGGGATAAGGTTTCAATCGGTTTTCCGCCGCTACTGTTAAGCGCGTGAAGAAATGCCGCCACGCCAACGGTGGGCTCCGATGCGTTTTCGGCCGGGCTGGCCCATGCTGATGTCATCTGGCTGGCTAACAGTAAAGCACCTGCGGTGAGTTTCACTTTCATTGGGGTTTCCTTGTGTTTGCTATTAAGTAGTGTGCTATTTAGTTTGGCTACAATGCCAGTGAATTATCATCTTGTAAACAACTAAATAGTGAACGATCTAAATTTTTACTGTCTCACGGTGGGATGAACGCGCCAAAACAGCGCCAAATAGCGGGGGCGGAATAAAAAATAACTCTGTTTATTAGTGGCTTAAAACGGTGGGTGATAATTTAACGCCTGCTGTTTTTTTGCGCGCCACACTCATGTTGAAGCCGCTACGTTCGCGAACAGGCTATCCATTATTGGTACGTCTTGATCGAGCCGAGTTAAATCAGGGCAGTGCAACAGCCGCGCTTGCGCCGCTGATATGGAAAATGTTCGGTGTCGAGGGGGAGACTGACGCGCTCGGTAAACTGCTTTTGCCAGAAGTACAACCGCGCTACCGGGACTGGTTGCAGCGCATTGCGGATCAGGCCAGCGGTTAGTCCCCTTAGCGCACTGGCGTAACCGGGGGGAGGAAAACTGTGCAAAAACCTTTGCGTCACCTTGCCATGCGTTTCAGCGCAGAAATGCTGATTTATGTGTTAATGGGATGCTCGCCGCTGATCATCGCGCTTACGGCAGGGCAGGTTGCCAGTGTGGCCGGTTGTCCGCTGAATGAGAGCCGCGCGTATCCCTGCTTTATTCTGGGATACGATACCGGCCAGCTCCTTTACAGGATGGGCGTTTCAGGCTGGTTCAGTCTGTATAGCCTGCCGCTGGGGGCGATGCTTATGATACTACGCACCGCAGCCTTCTTTGGGCAACTGTATTCACATTACCGTGCCAGGGGCAGCTAACGTGTCATGCCGCCGCAGGCGAAGTGAAGTCAAAGCCGGTGCTTTATTGCACTATAACAGCCTGTCTCTGATCCCCGGGAACCCTCATGCTGATCCTGAAAATTTTTTGTCTCTGCTTTCTTACCGTCATTATGCTGTCGCTCGCGGCCAGTCTGGCGCAGGCGACGCGCGGCGCTGATGCCCTGAATCAGGGCGGCTGGGCAACTGCCCGGCGGGATTCGGCAGGGCTCGCTCCCGATCCGCATGTTAACGCCAGTCAGGCCATCATTCAGGTTTATGCCGCACCGACCTATGGCTGGAAGGGTGCCGTTGCGGTGCATCCGTGGATTATTTTTAAACGCGCAGGTGAAACCCGCTATACGCGTTATGAAGTCATCAGTTGGGGCAGTGGCGATAAGGTAAGGCGCAATGCCTCTTTGCCTGATGGTTACTGGTACGGTGCAAAACCGCGTTTGCTGGTGGAGCACCGTGGCCCTGAAGCGCAGAACCTGATTCCGCAGATTGAAGCCGCCATCAAAACCTATCCCTGGCCCACGACCTATCATGCCTGGCCCGGACCGAACAGTAATACTTTTATGGCGCACATTGGGCGCAACGTGCCCGCGCTGAAACTGAATCTGCCTGCTAACGCTCTGGGGAAAGACTATCGGCCATTATGGCGTCCGGTTGGCTTACCGCCTTCAGGGCGCGGGGTTCAACTGTCCCTGCTTGGCGTGGCGGGCGTAACGATCGGCGTGCAAGAGGGCGTGGAGTTTAATCTGTTAGGGCTGAGTGCTGGCGTCGGATTTGCGCCGTTTCAGCTGCGCCTGCCTTTTATCGGCGGTGTAGGGCATAACAACCTGCAACATGATCATCCCTGATTGCCGGCCAGGGTGAGGTGTCGGGCGCATTGACGTCCTGCCCTTGTCTGCCCTGACGCGCTAACGGCCCACAGGTTAGCGCGTCCCGGCAGAAACGGTCAGCAGACGCCGAAATCGCCATCTTCGTGATAAAGATTCACGCTGTCTGCTTTAATTTCAATTTCCTTTTTGCTGGCATCATCTACGCGCGCGCACCAAAGCGTGTCGCCTTCTGCACGCAGCACGACCATTTTAGGACCGCCCGTTTTCGACTGAACCAGGTCATCAGGGTTAAACATATTTCCTCCGTTGTTTTCTGATGGTTATGTCTGGCATCGCAGCCTCGCATTTTTTGCGCGGCCTTTTCCATTTTAGACACAACCCGTTTTACCTGCCGTCCGACTGCTCGCATCCTGTCCGCACATCACAAAAATACCGCAAGGTTGTCAGTTGACAACCGTGAAAATATAAGGAATGCTACGCGCCATGGTGGACAGAAAGCGGCACCCGAATAAAGAGATTGAGGCAGCATTACGTTACGCAGAATCTTACGGATGGCGGGTTATTGCCTCCGGTCATCATGCATGGGGAAAGCTGTATTGCCCCTCAAATCTTGAGACATGCCGGTGTGGGGAATTTTGTCTGACCTGTATCTGGCACACACCAAAAAGCGCGACGAACCCTGCAAAAGCATTGCGGCGCGTCGTAGATAACTGTAGTGAGATAAAAAAACGCAAGCGAGGGCATTAACATGACGGAATACTGTTTCACCTTGCGGTTTGAACTGCCTGAAACGCCAGCATCCATTGATATACTACTGGAAAAACTGGCCGAGGCAGGATGCGATGATGCGCTGGTGGGCGCGGGAACCGCTGGCAAGCTGGCGCTGGAGTTTACCCGCCAGGCGATGTCGGCCAGCGATGCGATCGACAGTGCGATCCGGGATGTTCAGGTTGCCATTCCTGGCGCGGTCATGATCGAAGCGGCACCGGACTTTGTCGGCTTAACCGATGTGGCTGACCTTATTGGCGTGTCGCGTCAAAATATGCGCAAACTGATGCTGACGCACAGCAAACAGTTTCCACTGCCGGTGCATGATGGCAAAACTGCTATCTGGCATTTAGCCGACGTGCTGGAGTGGCTGGGGCAGCGCAATCACTACCAGCTACCCGCGGTCACCTGCGAACTGGCGCAGGTAACCCGTCGGCTTAACGTGTTGGGTTCCGTGCAGCGCTACGGTTACCAAAAAACTAAGCCCTAGTGCGGCAACAGGAAAAGCGTCGCCAGGCCCAGGAAAATAAAAAAGCCACCGGTATCGGTAATGGCCGTAATCAGAACGCTGGAGCCCACGGCGGGATCGCGTTTCATTTTGGTCATTACCAGCGGCACCATCACGCCCATGATGGCCGCCAGCAAAAGATTCAGCACCATCGCCAGCATCATCACGCCGCCCAGTGCCATATTGCTGTACATGAGCCAGGTGATGGCACCCATAATCCCGCCCCAGAACAGGCCGTTAATCAGGGCGACGCCAATTTCTCGCTTAAACAGAAACGAGAAGTTGCCCGGTTCAACCTGATGCAGCGCCAGGGCGCGGACAATCATGGTAATGGTCTGGTTACCGGTATTGCCGCCGATGCCGGCGATAATCGGCATTAAAGTCGCAAGCGCGACAATCTGTGAGATAGTGCCCTCAAACAGCCCAATCACGCGGGAAGCGATAAAGGCTGTGCAGAGGTTGATGGCCAGCCAGGCCCAGCGATTTCGCACCGACTTACGGACCGGAGCAAAGACATCCTCTTCCTGGCTGATCCCGCCCATTTTGCGGATGTTGCTTTCATTTTCTTTGTTTACCAGGTCGACCACATCTTCAATCGTGATACGGCCAATGAGCTTGCCCTGGGCGTCCGTCACCGCTGCGGAAATCAGGTTATAGCGTTCAAAGGCACTGGCGGCGTCTTCGGCTTTATCGTCCAGCTGAAAGGTGGTGGGATGGGGATTCATCACCTCGCTCACGAGGGTTTTGGGTTTATTCAGCAGGATATCCGTCAACAGCAGTTCGCCGAGCAGCTGATTCTGTTCATTGGTAATGAAGATTTTGTCCGTGCCGTCGGGCATGCTTTTGCCTTTGCGCAAAAACCGTTGCACGGTCGCCAGCGTGACGTCCTCGCGTACAGTGAGGATATTGAAGTCCATCACCCGACCCACGCGATCGCGGTCAAACTTCATCACGCTCAGAATACGCGCCCGTAGTTTGGGCTCCAGGGAGGTCAGTAAGCGCCCGGTGAGGCCGCGCGGCAGATAGCGCACCAGCCAGGCCTGGTCGTCAATATCCAGCGGCGCGATAGCCTGGAGAATATCGCGGTCGCTCATCTCGTCGGTCAGGCTGTCCCAGACGGTTTCTGACGCTTCAACCAGCACATGGCCGCGTTTTTCCGGCGGCACCAGGCTCCAGAGCGCCAGGCGGGCTTCTTCAGGCAACGCTTCAAGGATGTCGGCCAGGTCAGCCGCATGGAGCTGGTCGATGTCTTGTTGCAGAATTTCCCGATGTATCACATTTTCACGTTGCTGCTCAGGCGAGAGATGACCGGCTTTATTCCGTAGTGTCTCGCTGAGACCCTGCTCATTGAGCAGCAGCGTCAGAATACGATGACGAATTTCATTTAAACGTTGAGTGTGTGAGGCAGACACATTGCATCCCTTTAGTCTGAAAGCACCTGCACGAAGTGTAGCGTTTTGACTGAAAAAGGGAGGCAAAAAATCGTCCCGCAGGCGGGAATGCGCGCGGATGTGTCAGCGAAAAGCCTGTAAGGGATTAACGACTGCTGGAAAGCGTCGGGATAGCAGGCGCGGATTCAGTTTGCTTTTGCTGATGATGCTCGAAGGCCGCAGGCAGGA
This sequence comes from Pantoea sp. JZ2, assembly GCF_035191405.1. NCBI lineage: Bacteria > Pseudomonadati > Pseudomonadota > Gammaproteobacteria > Enterobacterales > Erwiniaceae > Pantoea > Pantoea sp. JZ2. Next base: position 1,462,276 of record NZ_CP045247.1, read on the forward strand.
TAAAAACGAGACGGCTAAACAGAATGATAAAACTGATGAGTAAAACAACCCGCGTCATACTGACGCTTTTTTTACGTCTTCGGGGAGAAAGGGCGCTGTTCACGCAAAGAAATTCCTGTAATAACCCGGACCGGGCGACAGCAATATTTAGTCACAGTCGCCCGGGTAAATCAACCGCTGTTTAAAAAAAATACAACGGATCAATAGCTGGCTTTCTGGGCCAGCAGGGTCGCAAAACGGCAGTTAATCCGGTTGCCGTTTTCATCTTTGCGATGAAGCTGTCCCCAGTTTTCGTTGTATTTCACAATGTGCCAGTTGCGGTAGTAATGGCTTAACTCACCGGACTTAAACGCGAAAGGGAAGTCAGACGGACAGGGCGCATCCTCGGTATTCATCGCGGCCACAATCAGGTTAAAGCCATTTTTCACGGTACAGGCTTGCATATCCGCGATGAGCTGGGGAATGGTGGCCGGTTGCAAAAACATCATGACCACCGTCGAGATGACCACCTGCCAGGCCCCGTTAAAACGCACCTGATTTAAATCCTGCAGCGCCGTATGAATGCCGGTCAGCCCTTCAGCGGCGATGATCTGATTGAGCCGTTCCAGACTGGCGGGATTGTGATCCCAGGCCGTCACGTCAAAACCATGTTGGTTAAGGAACAGCGTATTACGTCCGCTTCCGCACCCCAGATCAAGCGCTTTTCCTGGTGTCAGTTTAGGCAGCGCCTCGGCCACCTCCGAGTGCACAGGGGTTAAGCCATAGGTTTCTGAAAAATAGTTATCGGTTCGCAATGTCATGATTATCCGTTCGGTAATGCGGGCAGCAAGTGCCCGCACAATCAGGCTTCTGCCAGAATCAGCTTCCAGCCGGTGACCTCATTCCAGTAGTTTTGCTCACGCTCCAGATCGAGCTGGACCAGGTTATTTTGACTGAAATAGCCCGCCGGGAAGGTAAGCGTCCAGTGGCCCTCATCACAGGTCAGCGTTAACGCGTCAGGACGTGTAGTCGCCTGGCGCTGGTTGTTCAGTAAGGTGCCAAGGCGCAGCAGGAATATCAGCGGCAGAAACTGTTTTTTCTTAAACAGCGTGACGCGAGGCAGTTCATCCACTTTGACGGCTTTACGGTGGAATCTGACCAGTGCTGCCAGCAGCATCTGCTGATCCTGGTTGAACCCCGGCAGGTTGGTGTTCTGCAAAATATAGGCTGAGTGGCGTTGCATGCCGCTGTGGTTGATCGTCAAGCCGACTTCGTGCAGCATCGCCGCCCATTTCAATAGCGCCGCCAGCTGAGGATTCGCGAGTTTGGGATTCTGGTCGCGCCATTGCAGATAGAGCTGCTCGGTGGTTTCCAGCACTCGACGCGCCTGGTCGCTGTCGATGGCATAGTGATTCGCCAGGCTCTGAGCGGTGCGGCTGCGAATATCCCGATGGCGGAAACGGCCTTCCATCTCATAAAGTACGCCTTCACGCAGCGCGCCATCGCTCAGGGTCAGTTCACGAATCGCCAGCGCATCAAACACGCCGCAAAGAATCGCCAGCCCCGGAACAAATACGCTTTTGCGCTCTTCAGACAGGCCTGGCAGACTCAGCGCAGCGAACGATTTATGCTTGATCACTTCATCATAAAGCTTTGTCAGTCGCTCTGGCGTAATCAGCTTCTCTTTCTCGCCCATCGCCAGCAGCACTTCGCAGGCCGCTTTGATGGTGCCGGAAGCACCAAGGGCATATTGCCAGCCGTGCAGACGATATTGCCACGCCAGGGTTTCCAGCTTCTGCGTGGCGGCCAGCCGGGCGCGACGGAAGTTTTCAACGCTGATTTCGCCGCCAGGGAAGTAAAGCTGGGCAAAGCTGACGCAGCCCATGCGGCGGCTTTCGACCAACTGAGGCTCAAAATCTTCACCGATGACGAGCTCTGTCGAGCCGCCACCGATATCAATCACCAGCTTGCGTCCTTTTTCCGGTTGCGTATGTTCGACGCCCATAAAGATCAGGCGCGCTTCTTCGTGACCGGAAATCACCTCTATTGGATAAGGAATGACCTCTGCCGCGCGCTGTAAAAACGTCTCAGCGTTAACCGCCTGACGCAGCGTATGTGTGCCGACAATCGTCACGTTGCTGGCATTAAAGCCCTGCAGGCGTTCGGCAAACAGTGCCAGGCAGTTCAGACCGCGCTCCATGGCGTCTTCGCTCAGGTAATTTTTGGCATCCAGGCCATCAGCAAGATGCACGCGCTGCTTCAGTCGCCCCAATACCTGCAAAGCCCCATCCACCACACGGGCAATGACCATGTGGAAACTGTTTGAACCGAGATCGATGGCCGCAAACTCTTGAGGTTTCGGCGTACTTTTTTGGGATATTGGCATAGGCGTTATTCAGGTTGTTCCAGCTTCTTAATGTATTCGTAAATCGCCATTTGCGACCGCACCTTACGACGATTGCCGCGCTGAACGTATTGGTTACTCAGCTCTTTATCCACGACGCGCGCTTTAACCGTGTCGCTGAGCTGAATGGCAATGATGTCCAGAATGCGCTGCTTTATTTGTGGATCCAGGATAGCCACGGCCACTTCGATACGGTAATCAATGTTACGCGTCATCCAGTCAGCCGAGGAGAGAAACACTTTCTTGTCTCCACCGTTTTCAAAGATATAAACGCGGTCATGTTCCAGGAAGCGATCAACGATACTGATCACACGAATATTTTCACTGATCCCAGGCAAGTCCGGAATCAATGAGCACATCCCACGAACCAGTAAATTAACATTTACGCCAACGCTGGAGGCCGTATAAAGCCTGTCTACCAGCCCTTTGTCCACCAGGTTGTTAATTTTAAGAGTTATGCCACTGGGGCGCTTTTGTTGGGCATTCGCAATCTCGTTATCGATCAAATCATACAGCATCCGACGTGAGTTTTGCGGAGAAACCATCAGGTGATCAAACGTCACCGGGCGGTACGGGTTTTCGATAAAGTTAAAGACCCGGCGCACTTCATTGGTGATCCGCGCATCGGCGGTCAGCAGCGAGTAGTCCGTGTACAGACGCGCGGTTTTCTCATTAAAGTTACCGGTGCCGATGTGGGCATAGCGCACGATTTCTTCGCCTTCACGACGGGAAATCAGGAACAGTTTGGCGTGAATTTTCAGGCCAGGCGCCGAGAAAATAACGTGAACACCGGCTTCTGTCAGGCGCTTAGCCCAGTAAATGTTGGCTTCTTCATCGAAACGCGCCTGAAGTTCGACGACCACCGTCACTTTCTTACCGTTATAGGCGGCGTGAATCATCGCATCCATGATGCGGGAATGCTTGGCGACGCGGTAAATATTAATTTTAATCGCCAGCACGCTGGGGTCGAATGATGCCTGGCGTAGCAGTTCCAGCACATGCTCGAACGTGTGATACGGATAATAAAGCAGGACGTCGCGATTACGAATGGCGTCAAAACCGTTGCGGAAGCCGTCAAAACCAATGTGGCGAATCTGCGGCATCGGACGGTTAATCAGGTTGTTTTTTCCGACGTTAGGAAACCCGATAAAGTCTTTGAAGTTGTGATAGCGTCCGCCTGCCAGCACGGAGTCGTAGTTGGAAATCGACAGCTTGTCGCACAGCAGCGCCACCATAGAATCCGGCATATCGCGCTGATAGACAAAACGCACAGGTTCTGCCGTCAGACGCTGTTTCAGGCTGGAGGACATCAGTTCCAGCAGGCTGGACTCCATTTCGGTGACCAGATCGTACTCCGCATCGCGCGTCATTTTCATTGAATAGGCGTTCAGCGTGTCGTAATCGTAGAAACCTTTGAAAATATCATCCAGGCAGTAGCGCAGGATATTATCTAACAGGATCATCGGCTTGCGGCGGCGCGGCGGCTCCGCGGGCAGGTTAATAAAACGCGGGACCTTGTCTGACGGGATTTCCAGCAACGCGTACTGAATATCGCTGCCGCGAATGATCTCGACCGCCAGATAGGTGTAATCGTCTTTCAGAAACTCCGTCAGGTCGGTTTCATGGGTAATCAGGATCGGCGTGATGTGCTGACGCAGTTCATGCTTAAAGTAGTGACGCAGCCAGCTTTGCTGATTAGGTGAAAGCTGACGTTCGTTAATCAGAAAGATTTGATTGCGCGCCATTTCCAGCAACAGGTCGTTGTAGAGCGCATCAAATTCCTGATCCGATTTCAGGACGCGCTGCTGAATCTTCTTCAACAGGTGGCGCGGTGTGCTGGCGGAGCCTTGCTCTTCGCCAATCAGGATGCGTCGTTTCAGGTCGGCAAACCGGACCTTGTAAAATTCGTCGAGGTTATTTGAGTAAATACCTAAGAAACGCATACGTTCAATCAGCGGATTACTTTTGTCTGCCGCTTCCTGCAAAACACGTTCGTTAAAGCACAACCAGCTCATTTCTTTTTCAATATAAAGCTTTACCTGACCCATTCTCACTCCGTATGACGGTTGCAGGACTGACGACGCTACAGTATCCATCAGCATTATGGCGAGAGTATGGCAGGCTTGTCCAACAGCAAAAGTTGTCTTATCAAGCCGCTACGGGCAACATAGCGACTCATTTTCGCCGCATAATCAGGGCCGCATGAGCGTAAACCATATTCCCGTCCAGTTTAGCGATCGCCGACGTCGTGCTATTGACCGTTATACGCGGCGCCTCGTCACGTGCTGCGGGGTCGCTATTCTGTTACTGATGATGCTGCTGTTCTTTTGGTTGCTCTGGGTGGTCCTGCCGTTGTTTAGCGCACCGGGTGTGCACAGTCTCAGTCATCAGCGGCTCTGGGATGCATCGCCCGCACTGGCCATTGGTAATAAAGGCAGCGTTGGCTGGCGTATCAGTCGTGATGGCAAGGCACGATTTATACCGCTGAATGGCCAACCGCCTGAGCCCGCGCTGATGCTGACGCCCGCGCCGCAACAGGTGGTAACGAGCGCCGATGGCAATATGGTGCTGCTCAACGCACAGGGCAGTTTAACCCTGTTGCAGCCGGTGATAAGCAAAGGCGAAGGCGAGTGGCATTTTCCGTTGGGCGATAGCGGCTTTCGTCTGCCCCAGGGCGACGTAAAAGAAATGGCTGTCGCCACACTTCGTCCCGATCAATGGCGGATTGCAGCGCTCACTGACGCGGGCGTCAGTCTGTTAACGCTGGAAACTAACCGCCAGGCTGCGCTCATCCAACTGCCGGGTCTGCAGCCTGCGCATCTGGTGCTTTCGCCTAAAGGCGACCTGCTGTACACCACCGAAGGCCGCCTGCTACGGGTCTGGCAAATCGATGACGGGCGGGCCTGGCTGCGGGAAACGCAGATGCTGCCGGAAGCGCCCCAACATATGCAGTTACTGGCCGGAGGCCAAACGCTGCTAATTCAGGACAGTCACGGTATTACGCAATGGTTTTCCATTGCTGGCGATAACGGCCTGCGCCTGCACGCCATCCGCACGTTCGCACACAGCGCCGGACAGGGTCTGATCGTCAGTGAGGCGCAGCGCCGGGTTTTCGCTACCTTTGATCAAACCGGCCTGCTTAAGGTCTTTGCCAGCAAACAGGATGGGCCCATTCTGCAACACCAGTTAGCACCCGGCATCCTGCAGGCGCAGTTTTCGCCGCAGGGTGACAGCCTGTTGCTGGAGCGATCGTCAGGTTGGGAAACCCTTAAACTGACCAATCCCTGGCCGGATGTGACCTGGCGTAACTTCTGGCAAAAAATCTGGTATGAAAACTATCCCAAAGCCGACTGGGTCTGGCAGTCCACCAATGCCGGAGACAGCTATCAGGCGAAGTTCAGTTTAATTCCGATGGTGGTGGGCACGCTGAAAGCGGCCAGTATGGCGCTGCTTTTTGCCACGCCGCTTGCCCTGGCTGCTGCGATGTACACCGCCTGGTTTATGGCACCGGGTTTACGTCGTTGGGTGAAGCCTGCGATAGAGATGATGGGGGCGCTGCCCAGTGTGGTGATTGGGCTGATTGCCGGATTATGGTTAGCGCCCCATGTCGGTCAGGCATTAACAGGAATTCTGTTGCTGCCGGTCACGCTGGCGGGCAGTCTGCTTGGCTGCGGTATTCTGGCCCGCCGCTTACCGGCCCGCTGGCGGCAGCCGGGCCATGAGGTTATCCTGCTGCTGCCCGTGCTGCTTATTGTCGCGGCGTTAACGCTCTGGCTACCCACGCTTATCGTGCCGGATGCCGGTGACTGGCTGCCGCATTACGCGCAGCGTAATCTGCTGATAGCGGCGCTGGCGATGGGGTTTGCGCTGGTGCCGATGATTTTTACGCTGGCGGAAGATGCGCTGTTCAGCGTTCCGGCGTCGCTGGGGCAGGGCTCACTGGCGCTGGGCGCCACGCCGTGGCAAACGCTGACGCGGGTCGTGCTGCCGGGAGCGTCGGCCGGCATTTTTGCCGCGCTGATGATTGGTTTCGGACGGGCCGTAGGCGAAACCATGATTCTCTTAATGGCCACCGGGAACACGCCGCAAACTGAAGGCGGCCTGTTCAGTGGCCTGCGCACGCTGTCAGCCAATATCGCGATTGAAATGCCTGAGGCGGCCGTTGGCAGCGCACATTACCGGATTCTGTTTTTAAGTGCGCTGGTGCTGCTGGTCTTCACGTTGATGATCAATACGGTTGCCGAGCTTATCCGCCAGCGTCTGCGCCTGCGTTTTAGCCAGTATAAGGAGCAGGCATGAAGTCGATACGACAAAACGATCGCTGGCGTTGGCTTACGGCGGGTGCCGTGACGGTCTGTTTACTGGCCTTTACCCTGTTGATCGCGCTGCTGGGATGGCAGGGGCTGCGCGCGTTCTGGCCCCATCGCGTCGATCTCTATCAGTTCACACTGCCTGATGGCAGCAAAACCCGTGTACTGGGCGAAACGCTTGAGCGGCAATCGCATTATCCGGCGCCTGCCGCCGCGTCAGACGGCAAACCGGGCGACGTACATCGCTATCTGATTAAGACAGGCAACCGGGACTGGGCCGCTCCTGACTTTCGGGCGGTGCTGAGTCAGCAGGCACCGATTGTCAGCCAGCCGGACGACGTGATGGTGCTGCAGCGCCGCAGTCAGGGGAATGCCTATGGCTGGTTTGTCGGCCTGCGGGAAGAGAATGATGTTCTTACGGCAAAAGACATTATGGCGCTTCTGCAACAGCGCCTTGAACAGGTAAAGCTTATCGAGCAGCAGGCCAGCGAGATGCGTCGGGTCGATATTGCCCGGTTGAATGAACAACTGGACCAGTTGGACGATCAGGCTGAGCATCAGCGCGCGGCAAAGCAGTTCGATTTGCAGGCGCAGTCAGAATATGAGGCCAACCAGGCGGCGCTGCAACGCCGCCTTCTTCAGCTCAATGACAGGCTGAACAGTCTGCAAGCGGAAAGCCAGCGTGATGCGCTGATTCTGCGCGATGTGAACGGCACTGATCACCGCATTCCTCTGTCGCAGATTGTGGAAGCCTGGCAACCTAACGCGATGAGCCTGATGCAAAAAATGGGGCATTTCTGCCAGCAGGTGTGGCGCTTTATTAGCGATTCGCCTGCCGAAGGGGAAAGCGAGTTTGGCGTGTTTCCGGCGATATTTGGCACGGTGCTCATGGTGCTGCTGATGTCTGTGGTTGTGATGCCGCTGGGCGTTATCGCGGCGCTGTGGCTACATGAATATGCGGAACGCAACGCGTTGACCCGTCTGGTACGCATCGCCGTGGTCAACCTGGCGGGCGTGCCCTCGATTGTTTATGGCGTATTTGGGCTGGGCTTTTTTGTCTGGCTGGTGGGCGGCACGGTGGACCAACTGTTTTACAGCAGCACCTTGCCCGCCCCGACATTTGGTACGCCCGGTTTGCTGTGGGCGTCGCTGACACTGGCCCTGCTGACCTTGCCGGTGGTGATTGTCGCGACGGAAGAAGGGCTTTCCCGCATTCCCGACAGTCTTCGGCAGGGCTCGCTGGCGCTGGGGGCGACCCAGGCCGAAACGCTCTGGAACGTGGTATTGCCTATGGCCGTTCCGGCCATGTTAACCGGACTGATTCTGGCCGTGGCACGTGCCGCAGGCGAGACCGCGCCTCTGATGCTGGTGGGCGTGGTTAAAATGGTGCCGGAACTGCCGATAGATGCGGTGTTTCCCTACCTGCACCTCGACAGAAAATTTATGCATCTGGGCTTTCAGATCTATGATCTCGCCTTTCAGAGCCCTAATACCGAAGCCGACCGGCCGCTGGTTTTCGCCACGGCGCTGCTTCTGGTGCTCATTATTCTGTTGCTGAACCTGTTAGCTATGGGCCTGCGTCACCGCCTGCGTGAACGCTATCGCCTGATGACTCAATAACTGACGATGACTATGATGCCCGAAACTGATATTGCGCTAACCGTTGATCATCTGTCGCTCTGGTACGGTGAGCGCCAGGTGCTTCAGGATATCTCGCTGCAACTGCCCAAAAATCGCATCACCGCATTGATTGGCCCGTCCGGCTGTGGCAAATCAACGCTGCTACGCTGCTTTAATCGTATGAACGACGTGATTGATCGCTGCCGCATCGAAGGGGACATTCTGCTGGATCAGCAGTCGATTATGCGACCTGCTCAGGATGTCTCTGCGCTGCGTCGCCGAGTCGGGATGGTGTTTCAGCGGCCCAATCCGTTTCCCAAATCGGTTTACGAAAATGTGGTGTACGGACTGCGGCTGCAAGGGGTGCGCGATAAGCGCGTACTGAATGAAGCCTGTGAACGGGCACTCCGGGCGGCGGCGCTGTGGGGCGAGGTGAAAGATCAGCTGGCACAGAATGCGCTGACGCTTTCCACGGGGCAACAACAAAGGCTGGTTATCGCCCGCGCTATTGCGATTGAGCCGGACGTCCTGTTACTTGATGAGCCAACATCCGCGCTGGACCCGATTTCTACCCTGGTGATCGAAGAACTGATGAGTACGCTCAGGCAGCATTTCACGCTGGTGCTGGTCACCCACAACATGCAGCAGGCTTCACGCGTGTCGGATTACACAGCCTTTATGCATCAGGGATCGCTGGTGGAGTTTGACACCACAGACAGGATTTTCACCACACCACAGGTGCGCCGGACAGAAGATTACATCACCGGGCGTTACGGTTGAAAGGGCAGGGAGCCTGGCTCCCTGAGCATTAATCGTGGGCGTAGCCCTGAGCGGGTAAGGGATGACCATCCAGCCAGGCTTTTCCCTCACGCATGGTCAGTCGGCCTTCGGTAAACCAGTTAATTACCAGTGGGTAGATGGCATGTTCCTGATGCTGAACGCGTTCGGTAATCTCGGCCTCGCTGTCTTCAGCAAACACCGGCACCCTGGCCTGCAAAATGACCGGGCCACCATCCAGTTCATCGGTCACGAAGTGCACGGATGTACCGTGCTCCTTATCGCCGTTTTCCAGCGCCTGGCGGTGCGTATGCAGACCGGGATATTTCGGCAGCAGCGACGGGTGAATGTTCAGCAGACGGTCAGAGTAATGCGCCACGAAGCCCGGACTCAGAATGCGCATATAACCCGCCAGCACCACCAGATCCGGTGCATACGCATCGATCTCACGCATCAGCTGCCGATCAAAACTGTCGCGATCGTTAAAGTCACGTGCATCCAGCGCTTTTGCCGGGATCCCGGCCTCCTGCGCGCGAACTAAACCATAGGCGGAGGCTTTGTTACTGAACACGGCAGCGACGCTGCCGTGAATACGCCCGTTTGCACAGGCGTCGAGGATGGACTGAAGGTTACTTCCGTTACCCGAAATCAGTACAACCAGCTTTTTCATGAATGAATAACCACACGCTCTTCCGAGTCTGAGGCGTTAATCACACCAATTTTCCAGGCGTTTTCACCGGCAGCACGCATCAGGTCAACGGCCTTATCCGCGTCAGCCGGGCTCAGCGCGATGATCATGCCCACGCCGCAGTTGAAGGTGCGATACATCTCATGACGGCTGACATTGCCCGCCTGCTGCATCCAGCCGAACACGGCAGGCCACTGCCAGCTTTTCTCGTCAATCACCGCCTGAGTATTGTCGGGCAGGACACGCGGAATGTTTTCCCAGAAACCGCCACCGGTGAGGTGAGCAATCGCGTGCACATCCACCTGCTCAATCAGGCTGAGGATGTTTTTGACGTAAATGCGCGTCGGCGCCAGTAAGTGATCGGCCAGCGGTTTGCCTTCCAGTTGCTCAACCAACGGATCGGTGCCGCTGACTTCCAGAATCTTACGCACCAGGGAATAGCCATTTGAGTGCGGGCCGCTTGAGCCCAGGGCGATCAGCACATCACCGTCCTGAACCTTGCTACCGTCAATGATTTCTGACTTTTCAACCACACCGACGCAAAAGCCCGCGACATCGTAATCTTCGCCATGATACATGCCCGGCATTTCAGCGGTTTCGCCGCCCACCAGCGCACAGCCTGACTGCAGACAACCTTCGGCGATACCGGTGATGACCGCCGATGCGGTGTCCACATCCAGCTTACCGGTCGCGTAGTAATCCAGGAAGAAGAGAGGCTCCGCGCCCTGTACCACCAGGTCGTTAACACACATAGCAACCAGATCGATACCAATGGCATCGTGACGTTTGAGATCCATCGCCAGACGCAGCTTGGTGCCCACGCCATCGGTGCCGGAGACCAGCACAGGCTCACGGTATTTTTGCGGCAGCGCACAAAGCGCACCGAAGCCGCCTAGTCCACCCATGACTTCCGGGCGACGCGTCTTTTTCACTACGCCTTTAATACGGTCAACCAGAGCGTTACCAGCATCAATATCAACACCGGCGTCTTTGTAGCTGAGAGAGGTCTTATCGGTCACTGCGAGGTCCCCACGCGAGTTGCGGTTGGTGGTTTAATATAAAGCGCGGCAATTCTATCAGCGCAGGCAAACGTTTGCGAGTCTCAGATTGCGTCCCCGACAATTTTCATCAATCCTTATTTTATGCGGTGGATTGCGCAAGCACATGTGGCGCGATGTTAAAAAGGCGGTATAATCCCGCGATTTTTTTTTAGCTCAACTCACTCCGGGAGAACAACAATGAAGATCGTGGAAGTTAAACACCCGCTGGTCAAACATAAACTGGGACTGATGCGTGAGCATGATATCAGTACGAAGCGTTTCCGTGAGCTGGCCTCTGAAGTGGGCAGTCTGCTGACCTATGAAGCCACGGCCGATCTGGAAACCGAAAAGGTCACCATTGAGGGCTGGAATGGCCCGGTTCAGGTTGATCAAATTAAAGGCAAAAAAATCACCGTTGTGCCCATCCTGCGTGCCGGCCTGGGCATGATGGAAGGCGTACTGGAGCACGTGCCCAGCGCGCGCATCAGCGTGGTAGGCGTGTACCGTGACGAAGAAACGCTGGAGCCTGTACCTTATTTCCAGAAGCTGGTGTCCAACATTGAAGAGCGCCTGGCGCTGGTGGTCGATCCGATGCTGGCGACGGGCGGCTCCATGATCGCCACTATCGATCTCCTGAAAAAAGCCGGCTGCAGCAGCATTAAAGTGCTGGTGCTGGTCGCTGCGCCAGAAGGCATTGCCGCACTGGAGAAAGCGCACCCGGACGTGGAGCTGTACACCGCCTCCGTGGACCAGGGCCTGAACGACAAGGGTTACATCATTCCGGGCCTGGGTGACGCGGGCGATAAGATTTTCGGCACCAAATAGTGACCTGTTCAGGCGGCTTCATGCAGCACCTTGCTGTCAGCCTGCAGGCGCAGGCCGAGCCGCTTTTTTTCGCAACAGCCAATAACCTTCATCAGCCGACCAGAGAGTCGGCTTTTTTTTGACCAAAAACAGACTATCAACTCAAGGGGACTTTTAATGACTCGTCGCGCTATCGGCGTTAGCGAACGGCCGCCATTACTGCAAACGATTCCGCTCAGCCTGCAACATCTGTTCGCCATGTTCGGCGCAACGGTGCTGGTACCCATCCTCTTTCATATCAACCCGGCTACGGTACTGCTGTTTAACGGTGTCGGGACGCTGCTGTATCTGTTTATCTGTAAAGGCAAGATCCCCGCTTATCTGGGATCCAGTTTTGCCTTTATTTCACCTGTTTTACTCCTGCTGCCGCTGGGCTACGAAGTGGCGCTGGGGGGATTTATTCTCTGCGGCGTGCTGTTCTGTCTGGTCGCGTTGATCGTCAAAAAAGCCGGTACCGGCTGGCTGGATGTGATGTTTCCGCCTGCTGCAATGGGCGCTATCGTGGCGGTCATTGGTCTGGAGCTGGCGGGCGTCGCAGCAAACATGGCGGGCCTGCTCCCTGCTGAAGGTCATGCGCCTGACGGGACAACCGTGCTGATTTCGCTGGTCACCCTGGCCGTCACCGTTTTTGGCTCGGTGTTATTTCGTGGCTTTATGGCCATTATCCCGATTTTGATCGGCGTGCTGATGGGCTACGCGCTTTCCGCTTTTATGGGCATTGTGGACTGGCGCGGCGTGGAAAGTGCGCCGTGGTTTGCATTACCGACGTTTTATACGCCGCGTTTTGAATGGGTGGCGATGTTAACGATCCTGCCCGCCGCGCTGGTGGTGATCGCCGAACACGTGGGCCACCTTGTGGTCACGGCCAATATTGTTAAGCGTGATCTGGTCCGTGATCCCGGCCTGCATCGTTCCATGTTCGCCAACGGTTTATCGACCGTCATTTCGGGTTTCTTTGGATCCACGCCAAACACCACCTATGGTGAAAACATCGGCGTAATGGCCATTACCCGCGTGTACAGCACCTGGGTGATTGGCGGCGCGGCCATTTTCGCGATTTTGCTCTCCTGCGTGGGCAAACTGGCAGCGGCTATACAAGCGATCCCGGTGCCGGTCATGGGCGGCGTGTCCTTGCTGCTGTACGGCGTCATCGGTGCCTCCGGTATTCGTGTCCTGATCGAATCCAAAGTGGACTACAACAAAGCGCAAAACCTGATTCTGACCTCCGTGATCCTGATCATTGGCGTCAGCGGCGCGAAAGTGCACATCGGTGCCGCCGAGCTGAAAGGGATGGCGCTGGCGACGCTGGTTGGCGTTGCGCTGGCGTTGATTTTCCGCGTCATTTCCCTGCTGCGCCCGGAAGAAGTGGTGCTTGATGCAGAAGAGACACGCGACACATCGTCATGATGAAGGCCTGAAGACGCGGGCAGGGACGCCCGATTCATCTCTTCGCAAAAACTATGATAGACTGCCCCCGATTTTTGCCTGTTCGCTTGCTGAGGTGCTTCTGAACACGCCGGCACAATTGTCATTGCCACTCTATCTACCTGACAACGAAACCTTTGCCAGCTTCTGGCCGGGGGAAAACCCCTCGCTGATCGCTGCGATCAAGGGGGCGCTAAGCCAACAACATGGCAGCTATCTCTACTTCTGGTCGCGCGAAGGAGGAGGGCGCAGCCATCTGCTGCACGCTGCCTGCGCTGAAATGTCCGCGCGTGGTGAAGCCGTGGGCTATGTACCGCTGGATAAGCGCACCTGGTTTGTTCCAGAGGTGCTGGACGGCATGGAACAACTGCCGCTGGTTTGCATCGACAATATCGAATGCATCGCGGGAGAAGAAGCCTGGGAAATGGCGATTTTTAATCTCTATAACCGCATCCTGGAAACCGGCAATACCCGGCTCTTTATTACCGGCGATCGTCCCCCGCGTCAGCTGAACCTGCATTTACCCGATCTGGCATCACGGCTCGACTGGGGGCAAATCTACCGTCTGCAGCCGCTCTCCGATGAAGATAAGTTACAGGCTTTACAGCTTCGCGCCGGACTGCGTGGGTTCGAACTGCCTGAAGACGTCGGCCGGTTTTTACTGAAGCGGCTGGATCGGGAGATGCGCACGCTGTTTGATACGCTGGATCGTCTGGACAGCGCCTCTATCAGTGCGCAACGCAAACTCACGATCCCGTTTGTTAAAGAAACGCTTGGACTTTAAAGAATCGCCAGTACCGCCTCGGGCGGACGGCCTAAGCGGGCCCGATCGCCATTGATCACAATGGGCCGCTCAATCAGAATGGGATTTTCCACCATCGCGTCCAGCAAAGCGCTTTCGCTTAACGCTGCCTGATCCGGCGCCAGGGCGGTATAGGTCGGTTCGTTGCGGCGCATCAACTGACGCGCGCTCTCCATGCCCAGTTTCTGCAGCAGAATCTGCAACGTCGCTTTGTCGGGCGGCGTCTCCAGATAGCGCACAATCACCGGCTGGATGCCACGCTGCTCCAGCAGTGCCAGAGTTTCCCGACTCTTACTGCAACGGGGATTATGATAAAGCGTCACCATACTGCTTATCCTTTCTGATATTGCTTAAAGCGTTGCTGCAACTGGCGCAACTGATCGATGCGCGCATCATAACGCGCCTGTTTCAGGCTCCCCAGCGGCACCTGGGCACTGGCCTGGCTCAGGGCACTGATGGCCTGAGCGATCTGACCATTTAAGGCCAGACTTTCGGCACGGGCAAACAGCTCTTCGTCGGTATGGCCCTGCTGTGCTGAAGCCTGAGCCAGCAAATCCCATCCGTTGGTGTCATCTTTGTGTGTCCATGTATAGCGGTTCAGAATGCGGCTGGCATTGGCGGGTTGCTTCGCTTCAACATAAGCGTTCGCCAGGTTGAGCTGAACGACCGGGCTGGTTTTAGCCGCCTGCGTCGCGGTCAACAGTGCAATGGCCTGCTGTGGCTGATTCAGGCCGATATCAATATCCGTCATCAGGTCAAGCAGCCAGACGTTTTCAGGCTGCTTAGCCAAAAGTGGCGTCACAATCCTTTTGGCTTCGCCATAGTTTTTGGCCTGCAAAAACTGCACCGCCTTGCCGTACCGGGAAGCCAACTGCTCGCGTGCATTACCGTTGGCATACTGGTTCAGTAACTCATCGGTCAGTTGATTACGGCCGGTCGGATACATGCCCAACGTGCGCACCTTTGCCAGATAAAAGTCCTGAGAAGACTGGACTACCACCGCGCGCATCTGGTTTGCCCGGTTGCGCGCATCGGCGAGACGGCTGTCTGGTAAGGGGTGAGTCAGCAGGATTTCAGGCGGTTTGGAAGAAAACCGGCTCTGATCGGCCAGTTTTTGCAGAAAGTCCGGCATGGCCTGCGGGTTAAAGCCCGCGCGCTGCAAAACCTGAATACCAATGCGGTCGGCTTCCTGTTCGTTATTCTGCGTAAAACTGATGATGCCCTGCTGGGTACCCGCCAGTGTACCGGTTAAGGCGGCCATGCCCGCCTGTGGGCTGGCCATCGCCAGCAGGATCGATCCCAAAGCCCCTACCCAGGTCAGCGGGGCATTGCGCTTTTGATCTTCCATCGCCCGCGCCAGGTGGCGCTGCGTCACGTGGGAGATCTCGTGCGCCATCACCGAGGCCAGCTGGCTTTCAGTATCGGTGAAGCGGAATAGCGCGGCGTGCAACACCACATTGCCACCAAAAAACGCAAAGGCGTTAAGTTCATCATTTTGAATCAGGAAAAAGTGGAAAGGCGTTTTAACCGCGTCCGCGTGAGAAACCAGCCGTTGACCGAGCTGATTGATGTACTGATTTAGCAGGGGATCGTTAATCAGCGGGGCGCTGGCACGTAGTTGCCGCACATAGAAATCCCCCATCTGCAACTCCTGATTAATCGACAGCGTAGAGCCTGCGGTCGTGCCCATATCCGGCAGGGAGTCGCTGATATCCGCCTGCGAGGTCAGCGGACAGGATAACGTGAGTGCAGGGAGTAGCGCAGCAATCAGCGTTTTTTTTAACCGGTTCAACATGCCTGAATCCTGTAATGAATCCCTGAATGGGACAGGTAAGCCGCTAATATGTTCTGTTTTACCCACGAATAGCGAGGCGTTCTGCGTATCTTAACCACAGGGCATGAAGAATGAAATGACGTTATCGCGCCCACCGCGCGGCAGGATTGTGATAATGCTTCAAACCTGACGAAAAAATTTGACGGTACAATGATCTGCAAAGCGCCTGAATAACAGCCTGTCCGGATGAAAATGGCCGACAACGTTGGCATAAACGCAAGGGCCGCATACAAAGATACACGCGGACTGACATGCGGGCCGGGTAGCCACACGGCGGACGCGCTGAAAAGCAACAAAAAAACTGAACATACTGGCCATTTTCCCAGGTATTCTCTGAAAAAAAGGCCCTGTACCGTAACGATTATCAGAAAGGTAAATTAAAAATATTGATGGTGAAAATGCCTTTATTGCCGACAGGCTATTTATGGCTGGCAAGGAAGCGCCAGGAAATCGCGTTATCCAATCACGAACCGTGACACGCTTTATGAACCATCTTAAATAAGAAAGAAAAAACACGGTCGATAAAAAATACTTTTTATCACGCTCCGTTTTTATTTTATGTCCGTCCCGACAAAATGCTATTAAGAATTCCAGCTGCTCTCCGCGCTGTACCACTGTGATATAGATAAGCCGCCGTCATCTTCAGGAGCCGCCGACGTTGCGGTAGCACGGTATACATCAGATTTAAACAGCAGGAGAGTGAGTGATGCGACCAGCAGCCTTTATTGTGGTAGCGGCGGTAGCGGGATTTATTGGCGGGAATGTTATGCAGTTGCCAGTATTAGTCGACAAGGTCAGCGGTAAAGTTGCCAGTAAAACAGAACCCAGTGATTACTGGAGCACTCCGGCCATTCAGGGCTATGGAAAAATACATTATGTGGATACACCCGCGTATAAACCCGGCACGGTAGCGGATCTCAGTAATAAAATTGTTTTTCAAATTAATCGCAGTGAAGGCGATATTCGTCGGCCTAATCTGGGGCTGGAGCGCGTGGCACGCGTCACGAATCTCTATTACGCCGCAGGTGTACCGTTAAATAAACTGAATTTCGTCGTGTCAATTAACAGTGATGCCGTTCCCGCCGCACTGAATAATGAACAGTTTCATAAAGCGTACGGGGTGGATAATCCTAACCTTCAGTTAATTAGCGCACTGGAAAAGGCGGGCGTGAAAGTGTCCATTTGCGATCAGTCAGTGGCGTTTCACCATTTCGAGCGTGACTGGATTGATACGCGCGTCACCCACACGATCTCCAGCGGCACCACCGTTGCCACGCTGCAAAACCAGGGTTATGCCTTTTTGATGCTGTAAGTCTCGCGATGGCGGTGCGCGCCGCTGTCACCTTAACGTCATCTTTCCGCGATGTGCATGTCATAAAACGCCTTTAGTGTAAGCGCCAATGAGATCGATCTCATTGGCGACTGACGAGGGTGAAATGAGTGACTTAATTCGTGTGGCAGAACGGGCTGGGGTTTCGCGCGCCACCGCCGCACGTGCCTTTTCCGATCCCCATCTGCTTAAACCTGGCACGCTGAAAAAGGTGCTGGATGCCTCGGAAGCACTGGGTTTTCGCCCCAACCATATTGCGCGCCAGCTCCGTACGCAGAGTTCGACCACTCTGGGCGTACTGCTGCCATCACTCAGTAACCCGGTGTTTGCGTTACAGCTTCAGGCAATGGAGCACCAGGCCCGGCTGGCGGGTTATGGCCTGCTGGTCGCGACAACGGATTATCAGCCAGAACGTGAGGCGTCGATCGTTGAACACATGCTGCGTCAGCGCGTAGCAGGGATGGTCCTGACCGTGTCAGATGCTGACAGCAGCGCCGTATTACCCACCCTGGCTGAAGCCCGCATGCCTTTCGTTCTGGCGCATAACATGCCGCAGAACACCGCCTGGCGCAGCGTCTGTGTGGATAACCGCCGGGCAATGGCAGAAGCCACTGCGCACCTGATCGCGCTGGGCCATCGGCATATTGTCATGGCGGCAGGGCCGATGTTGCAGTCTGACCGTGCACGTCAGCGCTACCTCGGCTATTGCGATGCGATGCAGCAGGCAGGCTTTACGCCCAGCGCGCTGGTTGATATGCCCAGCCACATTCACGCCCTGTTCGATCCCTTTTTACCGTTGATGACGGGCAGCGATCCGCTGACCGCCGTAATTTGCAGTAACGACCTCCTGGCCATCAGCCTGATGGGGGCGGCCGCGCGTGCAGGCATTAACGTACCGCAACAGCTGTCTGTTATGGGCTTCGATGGTATTGCCATCGGTGAACAGCTTTCGCCTTCACTGGCCAGCGTGGTGCAGCCCAGCGAGCGGTTGGGTGCCTGTGCCATCGATATGCTTCTCGATTCGTCTGCTGAGGCTTCGCGCTTACTGGACCACCACCTGCGTTCAGGCGAGAGCATCGCAGCAATTTTTCATTCTTCAACATCAGGAAAACATCATGTCTACACACAATAAAATTGCGCTGTTTGCCAGCGCGGCGTTGCTTACCGCCTGTGCATTATCCAGCCCGCTGGCGCAGGCCGAGGAGAATGCGATTTGCTACAACTGCCCACCGGAATGGGCGGACTGGGCGACACAGCTCCAGGCGATCAAAAAAGACACCGGTATTGTCGTGCCGCAGGATAATAAAAACTCCGGCCAGGCTCTGGCGCAGCTCGTCGCCGAAAAAAATAACCCCGTCGCCGATGTGGTGTATTACGGTGTCAGTTTTGGGATTCAGGCGGCACAGGCGGGCGTGGTGACCGACTACAAACCCGCCAACTGGGATCAGGTTCCGGCAGGGATGAAAGACCCACAGGGTAAGTGGGTCGCGCTGCACTCTGGCACCATGGGGTTTATGGTTAACGTCGATGCCCTGGGCGGCGCGCCGGTGCCGACGTCCTGGGACGACCTGCTGAAGCCAGAATACAAAGGCATGGTGGGTTATCTGGATCCCGCCAGTGCGTTTGTCGGTTATGTCGCTGCCGTGGCGGTGAACCAGGCGAAAGGGGGCACGATGCAGGATTTTACCCCCGCGCTGACGTGGTTCAAAAAGCTGCAGGCCAACAAGCCGATTGTGCCTAAACAAACCGCCTATGCCCGCCTTATCTCTGGCGAAATCCCGATTTTGCTGGATTACGACTTCAATGCCTATCGCGCGAAGTATAAAGATCATGCCAACGTCGTCTTTGTCATTCCTCAGGAAGGCACGGTGACGGTGCCTTACGTCATCAGTCTGGTAAAAAACGCCCCGCATGCTGCCAATGGCAAGAAAGTGATGGACTACGTGCTGTCGGATAAAGGGCAGGCGATTTGGGCTAACGCCTATCTGCGCCCGGTGCGGCCTTCTGCGATGTCCGCAGAGGCTAAAAAGCGCTTCCTGCCCGACAGCGATTACGCGCGCGCCCATACTGTTGACTACCAGCAGATGGCTGATGCACAGAAAGCCTTCTCTGCCCGTTATTTGAGTGAGATTCGGTAATGGCCTTGTCGAATGCCCGCAGCGGTTTACCGGTGGCCTCGCGCCACCGGTCTCGCCGACGTGAGCAGGGGGCCAACTGGCCATGGATGCTGCTGCCGGCCTTACTGTTTTTTGCCGCCTTCTGGCTGTTGCCTTTTGCCCGTTTATTACAGATGGGCATGACGCCGGATCGCAGCACCCGGCACAGTGGTTACTGGACAGTGATTACCCAGCCCCAGTATCTGCAAAGCCTTTTTAACACCGTCCTGTTGTCGCTGGCGGTCACACTGGTCACGCTCGCGATTGCCAGCGTGGTGGGCTGTTTTCTGGCTCGCCAGCGCTTCGCCGGGCGCGGCACCTTACTGGCGTTGCTCACGTTCCCCCTTGCGTTCCCGGGTGTGGTGGTCGGGTTTTTAGTGGTGATGCTGGCGGGACGGCAGGGCGTGCTGGCGCAGATCAGTATGCAACTGGTTCATGAACGCTGGACGCTGGCCTACTCGCTTACTGGGCTGTTTGTTGGCTATCTCTACTTTTCACTGCCCCGTGCCATTGTCACGCTGGTCGCCGCCAGTGAAAAACTGGATCGTTCGCTGGAGGAGGCCGCTCGCTCATTGGGCGCCAGCCAGTGGCGCATTATTTGTGACGTGATTGTGCCGGGTCTGAAACCGGCACTGCTCTCCAGCGGTGCACTGTGTTTTGCCACCAGTATGGGCGCATTCGGCACCGCCTTTACGCTAGGCACCGACCTGAGCGTACTGCCACTCACGATTTACGGCGAGTTTACTAACTATGCCAACTTCGCCACGGCGGCGGCGCTGTCGGTGGTCATGGGCGCGGTGGCCTGGCTGGGATTGATGCTGGCACGTGTACTGACCCAATCCCGGGAGGAGAAGACCTCATGAAACGGCGTGGACTGTTCTGGCTGCAAATCGCGATCACGACGCTGACCGCCCTGTTCATGATTGTGCCGGTGGTGTTATCCATGCTGGCGGGCGTCACGCAAAACTATTTTGTCGGCCTGCGTAGCGGGCTGACGTTGAAGTGGGTTGAACAGGTGTGGGACATGTACAGCGACACGTTTTGGCTGTCGCTGATGATCGCGGTGAGCTGTTTGCTTGTCACGATGGTTGTCGGCGTGCCCGCCGCCTGGGGATTACTCAAGTCGCCGTCGCGCTGGTCGTCACGTATTGAAGAGTGCCTGATGCTGCCCGTGGCGCTACCGGGCCTGGCGACGGCGCTGGGGATTATCCTGCTGTACGGCCAGTTTTCCGGCCTGCGCGACAGTTGGGTTTTTATCCTGATTGGCCATGTGCTGTTTACGCTGCCGTTTATGATCCGCCCGGTTCTGGCCGTGATGCAGGCTATCCAGTTGCCCCGACTGGAAGAGGCAGCCGCCAGCCTGGGGGCAGGCTTCTGGCAGCGTTTTTTCACCGTGGTGGTTCCCAACTGCCGTAACGGCATTCTTGCCGGGGCTTTTATGGTGACGACGCTGTCGGTCGGCGAATTCAATATTACCTGGATGTTACATACACCGCTGACCAAAACGCTGCCTGTGGGCCTGGCCGACAGCTATGCCTCCATGCGGCTGGAAGTCGGCTCGGCGTACACCTTGATCTTCATTTTAATGATTTTACCCCTGCTGCTGATGCTTAACGCCTGTAATCACTGGCTTGAACGTCAGTCACGTCAGCCACTCAGCGAGGAAAAGGCATGAATAACGATGCTGTTAACGTTACGTTGCGCGGCTGCGCGCGCCGTTTTGCGCATCACCAGGCGCTGCATCCTCTGGATCTCAGCGTGCACGCTGGCGAAACCCTGGTGCTGCTGGGGCCATCGGGCTGTGGCAAAACCACGACGTTGCGCATTATCAGTGGCCTGGAGCGTACCGATGCGCCGGGTGAAGTCTGGTTTGACGATCGCAACGTGACCGATTTGCCGATTGAAAAACGTAACGTCGGGATGGTGTTCCAAAACTATGCGCTGTTTCCCAATCTCAACGTGGCGCAAAACGTGGCCTACGGCCTGAAAGTGCAGGGCATCCCGCGTGCCGAACGCGAGGCACGAGTCCAGGAGATGCTGGAACTGGTCGATCTGACTGCACTGGCCCAGCGCCATATCGATAAACTCTCTGGTGGTCAGAAGCAGCGCGTTGCGCTGGCAAGAGCCCTGGCGGCCCGGCCTAAAGTGTTGCTCTTTGATGAGCCGCTGGCGGCGCTGGACGCCAAACTGCGCGAACGCCTGCGCGCAGACATCGGCGATCTGCTGAAAAAGCTGGCGATTACCGCCGTCTATGTGACGCACGATCAGCAGGAAGCCATGGCACTGGGCGACCGTATTGCGGTCATGGAGCAGGGCCGCCTGGTCCAGATTGCGACGCCGCAGGCCATTTATCAGCGTCCGGCTTCGCGCTTTGTGGCGGACTTCGTGGGCGCGATTAACTGCATTGAAACCGATGAGCAGGGGCAGCCGGTGAGATTCTGTCGTCCAGAGGATGTCCTGCTGGCAGAAGCGGGGCGCTATGCCCGACACGGCTGTATCGTCGCCAGCACCTTTCTCGGTGCCTCTCAACGCCTGCAGATCGATATTGGCCTGGATAAGCCCATCCAGGTCGAGCGTCACGCGCGCGAAAACTGGCATGCCGGGCAGCGTATCAGCTGGTCACTGGCCGGGCAGGCCGCGCTGGAATTTACCGCTTAAGGAGTGAAAGAGTGTCCGCTAATCCTACGCTGATCGCACAGATCAGTGACTTACATATTAAAGCGCAGGGGCGTTTGTCTTATAAGAAAGTCGATACGCACACGGCGTTACTGCGGGCCATCGCCACGCTGAATGCACTGCAACCGCGTCCTGACGTGGTCGTGATTACCGGTGACCTGGTGGATTTCGGCACCGCCGCAGAGTACCAGACGCTGCGCCAGGCGCTGGAGAGGCTGGAGCGGCCCTTTTACCTGATGGCAGGTAATCATGACGACCGCCAGGCCCTGCGGGCCGCGTTTCCCGATCACACTTATCTGCAACAGGGCCCGACGCTCAACTGGCGGCTTATCGTCAGGGACGTCCAGCTACTGGCGCTGGATTCCAGCGTGCCGCACCAGCCATGGGGTGAACTTGATGATCGGCAGCTTCGCTGGCTGGATGACGCACTCACTGCGTCACCAGACATGCCCACATTGGTGATGCTGCACCATCCGCCGTTTGTCTGCGGTATTGATCACATGGACCGTCAGCGATTACGTCAGCCCGAAGCACTGGCGGCGATTATTGCACGCCATCCCCAGGTTGAACGGGTGCTGTGTGGGCATGTACATCGGGCTGTTCAGACGCGGTTTGCCGGCACGCTGGCCTGTATTGCGCCCGGCGTTTCTCACCAGGTTGCGCTGGATCTGCAACCGGATGGCCCGGCCAATTTTGTGCTGGAACCGGCGGGGTTTTTGCTGCATCGCTGGCAGCGGGAGCAGGGCATGACCACCCACCAGTGCGCAATCGGCGACTACGACGGCCCCTGGCCCTTCTATGACGAAAACGGTTTAATCGATTAAATGCGCGTCAGGGCGATTTTTTGAACTGTACTGTGCTTAAGCCTGCTCAAAATGTCCTACAGCGTGTAGACTTACAGGCTGTAGAACCGCGATATGATAAAAACAACAGAGCCAGGCACAGCACAATGAATTTTCGCACTGTGGCGTCAACGCCATGTTAATGAATTTCCGTCCAAGAGCTGACTTACGCACGCTTATTGCGCTGCTGGTCATCATCAGCATCGTTATCACCCTGGCCAATAATTTATATGCCACATGGCGCGTGCAGCGCATGGTGCTGATCGACAGTACGCTGGAAGCCAACCGCGCCTACGCGGCTAAGCTGGCCTCGACCAGTGAGGTTTTTTTTCGTCTGGCGCAGTCACAGTTGCACTTTAGTGCCAATGTACTGGGAAAGGATTTCGATAACGAAGAACTGTTAAAAACGGAAGTGAATCGCCTGCGCGAGCAGACGGACAGTTTTAACTCGGTGGCCGTCGTGGATGAAAACGGTACGGTGCGGGCCATCTCGCCGGAGTCGCTGACCCTGACCGGCATGCATCTGACCAGTGATGCGTCACGTGAAGCGCTGCAAACCCGGCAGCCCATGATCAGCAAGCCCACGGTTTCCGCCGCCAATAACCTGCTTATCTTTGTCTCATGGCCCATCTGGAACAGTCAGGGACACTATCTCGGTTATGTCGGCGGCACCATTTACCTGAAAAAGAAAAGCATTCTGAATGCCCTGCTGGGTGAACAGTTTTACCGGGACGGCACCAGCGTCTTTGTGCTCGACAGCAATAATCAGGTGCTCTATCACCAGAACCGGCAACTGGTTGGCAAAACCATACCGCCGCTGTTGAGCGACCGTGAACGGCAGGAAAAAGATAACGGTTCACTGGTGTTAACAGAAACCGACAAACCCACCCGGCTGGCGGGCTATGCCATCGTTCCGACCACGGGCTGGATGGTCGTGGCGCTAAAACCGGTAGACGCGACGCTGCAACCGCTGTCGGGTCTGATACTTAAAGTCCTTAAACACTCGGTTCCCTTCGCGCTTCTGACCTTGCTGGTGGCGGTGATTCTGGCCCGGATGATCGCTATGCCGCTCTGGCAACTGGCCCGCAAAGCCAGCAAGATTGATGGTCAGAGCGCCACCAACGATATCGGCGGCATTCATGCCTGGTATTTTGAGGCGGCGCAGGTGAAACGTGCCCTGCTGACCGGTATCGGGCTGGTGCAGGATAAGATTGGCCGTCTGAGTTCTGAGGCACAAACCGATCCGCTGACTCAGCTCCTCAACCGACGTGGCCTGAATGCCGTGCTCGATTATTTCCAGACGCTGCAACAGCCTTTTGCCGTGCTGGCACTGGATATCGATCATTTCAAAAACGTTAACGATAACTGGGGCCATGACGTCGGCGACCGGGTGATCCAGCAGGTGGCCAGAACGCTCCAGCAAAGCGCCAGAAAGCAGGATATTGTCAGCCGTAACGGCGGGGAAGAGTTCCTGATGCTGTTACCGGATACCAGTCTGGCCGACGCCGAGGCCATCGCTGAGCGCATACGTCTGAGCATCGCAGGCGAGGCGGTGGAAAATGTCGGCAATATCACGCTCTCAATTGGCGTGGCCGAATGGAGTGCACGCCGCGTGCCGCTGGAAACCAGTCTGAAGCGTGCCGACGATGCGCTCTATCAGGCCAAAAACGCAGGACGTAACTGCACTGTCGTCGCGAAATAGCGCGAAAGCGGCGCACCCTTTTCATCGTCTGAAGGCAGAAACGATGCCCGATGCAGCAGGGCTGCGCTCAGGAATTGATATGTTCCCGGCAGTAGCGTCGCTTCCAGCTGGCGGGCGTTAAGCCCGTTAGCTTGCGAAAAATCTGGCGAAAGTATCCGACATCATTAAAGCCACACTGACGCGCCACATCGGTTAACGAGAGGGAATCCCCGGTCAGCAATTTTTCTGCCATGACGATACGCTGGCGGTGAATGGCTTCCGTCAGCGTTAAGCGGAAAACGCGCCGGTAAACCCGCCCAAGGTAATCTGCATTACAGTGCAGCGTTTTCGCCAGACCCGAGGTGGACAGGGGCAAATGATACTGCGTGCGAATCAGCTGATTCGCCTTCCAGGCCAGATCGGCACCGGGGCTGTCAACGGTGTTTTCTTGCATGGCCGGGACGGTAAGCTGCTGCAGGATAAGCAGTAAAATACACTCCAGCGCCACGCTACGGTGAATATTCTGCTGTTCACTGAGAAACTGCCGGAACAGGGCAATGACATAAGCCGGATCGCCTACGCGCGTATGTTGAGGAAGGTGCAGCAGGCTCTGGTGTAACGTTGTCTGCGGTACAGGATGTTTCAACCAGTCGAAATGCAGCCAGTAAAATTTCAGATCAGGCGGAAATACGCCTTCTCCCACATGCCAGTGCCCGGGCCTGAGCAGTAAACTTTCTCCCGCCGTCACGCGAAACAGCACGTCGTCCTCACGGATAGTGAGTTGCCCACGCTCAACGAAAATAATTTCCCAGGAGGTCAGTCTGCGCGCCGGATGTGACCCTGTCCCGCGCGAAATAAACAGACCGCCGTTTTGCACCCGAACCGGAAACGCGATGGATAAGTCGAACATCATGATGCCTTTTCCCGCTGCTGATAGCGTTTTTTAGACTCTTCTCCCTGATTATTAACTAAAAATAGCCGCCGTGTCTGATCAAGCTCACAGTTTAACGCTCAGGTCGGAATCCTCCCTTTTTTATACTTTTTCGTTCTCTTGTGGGTTAGCCGATTCCTGACAGAATACATCGGGTAAGGCGCCAAAACACCGATAAGCCCGTTATAAAGCGGGCAACCCTCTCTGTCCTGCATGAGGAAGACTTTATGACGTCTACGACACTTGAACAGAACACACTGGCGCAGTCGAACACACAGCAGATACTGTCCCTGCGTGAAAAAATCGGCTACGGACTGGGTGACGCTGGTGGCACCGTCATTACCTGCCTGATAACGAATTTTCTAACCTTTTTCTATACCGATGTGTTTGGCTTAACGCCAGCGCTGGTCGGTACGCTGTTTATGGTGCTGCGCATTTTTGATGCGATATCAGATCCGGTGATGGGCGTGATAGCGGACCGCACGCACAGCCGATGGGGCCGCTTTCGTCCCTGGCAACTGTGGATAGCCCTGCCTGTCGGAATTATTGGCACGCTGACTTTCACCGCGCCCGCGCTTAGCATGGACATGAAAATGGTCTGGGCCTTTGCGACCTATCTGCTGCTCTCACTCAGCTATACCGCCATCAATGTGCCCTATTGCGCGCTGATTAACACCATGACGACGCGCCACTCGGAAGTGTTGTCCTGTCAGTCCTGGCGCTTTGTATTGTGTGGTGTGGCTGGCTTTCTGGTCTCAGTAGGGCTGCCGTGGCTGGTCGCTGAACTGGGAAAAGGAAACGCGGTGCTCGGCTATCGCGCAGGGGTCGGGATCCTGTGCGGACTGGCGGTGGTGATGTTTCTGTGCTGTTTCTTTTGGGTGCGTGAGCGCGTACCGCTGGATACGTTAGGCAAGTTCACCCTGCGGGAACATCTGGCCGGGTTACGCAAAAACGATCAGTTGTTACTGATGCTGCTGATGTCTTTTTTGCTGATTAACGTCTTCAACATCCGCGGCGGCGGCTACATGTACTTCATTACCTATGTCCTTCAGGGAAGCACGGCCTATACCTCCCTGTTTTTTACCATGGTGACCTTAGCCTCCATTTTGGGCTCGTTCATCGTGAATCCGCTTTCCAGACGCATTGATACCGTCCGGCTTTACTTCTGGACCAATATCGTGCTGGCGGCGGTGGCGCTGTGCATGTGGTTTCTGCCGGTTGGGCCGGCGTGGCAGAGTCTCTGGCTGGTGGTCATTCTGAGTAATGGTGTCATTCTTGGGTTTACCCTGCCGCTGCACTTCGCCCTGATGGCCTTTGCCGATGACTATGGCGAGTGGAAAAACGGCGTCCGGTCATCGGGCATGAATTTCGCCTTTAACCTGTTCTTTATCAAGCTGGCATGGGCATCCAGTGCCGTCATCATCAGCCTGCTGTTTGTTGCGGTGGCCTATAAACCGGGCACAGGCAATCAAACCCCGGCTTCGCTGCATGCGATTACCGCCATGGAAACGCTGTTACCGGCCCTCTTTCACCTGCTGCTGGCCTTTGCCGTCCGTGCCTGCAAGCTGACTAACCCGATGATGACGCAGATTTCGCATGACCTGCGTATTCGCCATGTCCAGTCTTAAGGAGAGCATGATGTCTGTAAATGAAGTCGATCTGCATAAGCTCCAGATTCACGATCCGTTTCTTGGTCAGTATCAGCATCTGGTGCGGGACGTGGTGATCCCTTATCAATGGGCCGCGCTTAACGATCGTGTTGACGACGCCGAACCGAGCCATGCCATAGCCAATTTCCGCATTGCGGCGGGCCAGCAGACGGGCGAATTCTATGGGATGGTGTTCCAGGACAGCGACGTGGCAAAGTGGCTGGAAGCCGTGGCCTGGTCACTGTGCCAGAAGCCGGATGCTGAGCTGGAGAAGACCGCCGATGAGGTCATAGAGCTGGTCGCGGCGGCGCAATGTGAGGATGGCTATCTCAACACCTACTTTACGGTAAAAGCCCCGCAGGATCGCTGGACAAATCTGGCCGAGTGTCATGAGCTCTACTGCGCCGGACATATGATTGAGGCGGGCGTAGCGTTTTTTCAGGCCACCGGCAAACGACGACTGCTGGCGGTGGTGTGCAAACTCGCCGATCACATCGACAGCGTGTTTGGCCCCGGCGAGCAGCAGCTGCACGGTTATCCTGGTCACCCGGAGATCGAACTGGCGCTGATGCGGCTGTATGACGTGACCCAGGAGCCGCGCTACATGGCGCTGGCCGACTATTTTATCACGCAGCGGGGAACGCAGCCGCACTTCTATGATGATGAGTACCAGAAGCGTGGTCAGACGTCGTACTGGCACACCTATGGGCCCGCGTGGATGATCAAGGACAAGGCTTACAGCCAGGCGCACCAACCTCTTGCGGAACAGCAGCAGGCGGTGGGGCACGCCGTGCGCTTTGTCTATCTGATGACCGGTATCGCGCACCTCGCACGGCTGAGCCAGGATGAATCGAAACGACAGGACTGTCTGCGTCTGTGGCACAACATGGCGCAGCGACAGCTCTATATTACCGGTGGCATCGGTTCGCAGAGCAGCGGTGAAGCGTTCAGTAGCGATTACGACTTACCGAACGATACGGTTTATGCCGAAAGCTGTGCCTCGATTGGGCTGATGATGTTTGCCCGTCGCATGCTGGAAATGGAGGCGGACAGCCAGTACGCCGATGTCATGGAGCGCGCCCTGTATAACACAGTGCTGGGTGGTATGGCGCTGGACGGAAAACATTTCTTTTACGTCAATCCGCTGGAAGTTCATCCGAAAAGCCTGCCTTTTAATCATATTTACGATCATGTGAAACCGGTTCGTCAGCGCTGGTTCGGCTGCGCCTGCTGCCCACCCAATATCGCCCGTTTGCTGACCTCTCTCGGCCATTATATTTATACGCCGCGCGAGGATGCGCTGTTTATCAATCTCTATATTGGTAACCGGGTCGAGATCCCGGTTGGCAATCAAACGTTGGGCCTGCGGATCAGCGGTAATCTTCCCTGGCAAGAAACCGTCACGATCACCATCGATTCCACCCAGCCTGTGAACCATACGCTGGCCTTGCGCCTGCCCGACTGGTGTGCGTCGCCGCAGATAACCTGTAACGGGACGGAAGTGAACGAGGCGGCGCGCAAAGGTTACCTGTATCTGACCCGTCACTGGCAGGAAGGCGATACGGTAACGTTAACCCTGCCCATGCCGGTGCGCCGGGTTTACGGCAATCCGCTGGTGCGCCATGTGGCGGGCAAGGTGGCCGTTCAGCGCGGGCCCTTGATCTATTGCCTGGAACAGGCGGATAACGGCGAGCAGTTACATAATCTGTGGCTGCCTGCGTCGGCGACATTCCGTACCTTTGCAGGGAAGGGGGTCTTTGCGCACAAGGTGCTGATTCAGGCGGAAGGGATCAGAAAAGCGGTGCGTGAACCTGAGCAACAGCTGCTGTGGCATTACGATCAGGCACCTGCGCTGGCGCAACCCCAGACCTTAACCTTTATTCCCTGGTTCTGTTGGGCCAATCGCGGAGAAGGGGAGATGCGTATCTGGGTGAATGAGGCCTAACGGCGTCATCTCTGCCAGCAGCCGGGCCCGGTGCCCGGTCTGAATTGCCGCAGGCGCGATCTGATTCGTAGCGTCTGCGGTGTTCAACGGTCTGCCGCCAGCGGCGAGGATTTTTCGTCAGCGCGGTTTTCGCGCCTTTTCAGCCCCCAAATATCCGGTACAATCGTGGCCCCTTATGACGTCATGGACCCAACGGCATGCTGGCTTTATTGATTCAATGGTACAAACGCCGTTTTAGCGACCCACAGGCGATTGGCCTGCTGGTGATTCTGCTGGCGGGATTTTGCATTCTGTTCTTCCTGAGTGGCCTGCTGGCACCGTTGCTGGTGGCCGTGGTTCTTGCTTATCTGCTTGAGTGGCCAACCGTGCGCCTGCAACGTATTGGCTGCACGCGCAGCTGGGCCACCAGCATTGTGTTGGTGCTGTTTGCCGGCATCCTGCTGGTGTTAGTGCTGATCGTCGCGCCTGTGGCGTGGCAGCAGGGCATTAACCTGACGCGGGATCTGCCTAACATGCTCAACAAGCTCTATCTCTACGCGGCCGGTTTGCCCCGACGTTTCCCGGCGCTGGTCGATGCCGGCATTATTGATGTGATTGTCGAAAACCTGCGTGGTCGTCTGAGCGGCGTGGGCGACTCACTGGTGAAGTACTCACTGGCCTCGCTGGTCGGGTTGATGACGCTGATGATTTATCTGGTGCTGGTGCCCCTGATGGTGTTCTTTCTGCTGAAAGACAAAGACCAGATGCTGAACGCCGTACGACGTGTTCTGCCGCGAAACCGTGGTCTGGCCGCCGAGGTATGGCAGGAAATGAATCAGCAAATCACCAACTATATTCGTGGCAAGGTGCTGGAGATGATCGTCGTCGGCATCGCCAGCTGGCTGGCGTTTCTGTATCTCGGTCTCAACTATTCTCTTTTGCTGGCGGTGCTGGTGGGCATATCGGTCCTGATTCCCTATATTGGCGCCATGCTGGTAACGATACCGGTCATTGGCGTCGCCCTGTTTCAGTGGGGGCTGGGCACCGAATTCTGGACATTGCTGACCGTCTACCTGGTCATCCAGGCGCTGGACGGCAATGTGTTAGTTCCGGTGTTGTTCTCCGAAGCGGTTAATTTGCATCCGCTGGTGATTATATTATCCGTAGTGATCTTTGGTGGGTTATGGGGCTTCTGGGGCGTATTTTTTGCGATTCCGCTCGCCACGCTGGTGAAGGCGGTGGTGCACGCCTGGCCGGATGCCACGCTTGACGAAACGCTGAGTCGGTAAACAATCAGGGCGCGGTTTTCACCGCGCCCTGAGAGGCTCATGCAGACTTAAGATAGTCCATCACGATGTCGTGGTGATTGGACGTTTTGAAATCGTCGAACACTTTTTCAATCTTGCCGTTGGCATCGACCAGGAAACTGATGCGGTGGATGCCGTCGTAGGTTTTACCCATAAAGGTTTTTTCACCCCAGACGCCAAACTGCTGGCATACCTGGTGATCTTCGTCCGACAGCAGCGTGAAGTTAAGCAGCTCTTTTTCTGCAAAACGTGACAGCTTTTCCGGTTTATCCGTACTGATTCCCAGGACTTCAACGCCCGCCTTTTTTAGCTCATCCATGTTGTCACGCAGACCACATGCCTGAACAGTACAGCCTGGCGTCATGGCTTTAGGGTAAAAGTAGACCAGAACGCGCTGACCCTGGAAGTCGGCTAAATTCACTTGTTCGCCATCCTGATCGGGCAAGCTAAATTTCGGTGCGGTATCACCGGCTTTCAGTGGATTCATCACATCTCTCCATTTTTTCGGTTCATGCTGTGGTTAATACACCATGAGGCGAGAAACAGCCAAATGGAAAATTATCAATTTCAGACGGTTTCCTCACCTGACCGTACTTTTAACGTAGCAGAACAGTCTGCGAGGCGCTCGTCTTTACCTGCCGGGTACAACCAGTTCGTGGGTGTCCGCATCGCTCAGACTGTAAAGCCGTAACGAACCCTCTGCATTCAGTTCCTGACATAACGCATTAAACGCCAGTTCAAATGCCGGGCCGTCGCTGCGCGTCGGGCTGTGTGCCGTCATCTGAATATAGAGTGTGGCGGGTTTGCCGTGTTGAGCAGGCTGAATACGTGAAACCAGTTCCGCAATGTTCATCTGGTGCTTATCGGTGAGATCCGTAAAGCGCTCAATGATATGCGGTGAGTCAGCTACCTCGACCTGGATAAAGGCCGTGTCGGGCATCGGTGGGCGTGCGGTAGCGTGCGTACGCTTCATCACGATCAGCAGTTCCAGCTCTGCGCCTTTGAGCGGGAGCGTGGACTCAATCAGCGTGATCGCGTTCCAGCTGCCGGACAGCAGCATAATGAATGTGAATTCATCCCCAAGCATGGCAAGGCGACTGTCTTCGATGTTGCAACCGCAACTGCTGACGTGGCGAGTAATCGTATTAACGATACCCGGACGGTCAACACCCAGAGCGGTGATCACCAAGTGATGGGGTTGAGATTGCGACAAAATAGGATTCCCTGTGCATTTGCTAATAACCATAAGGTAAACATAAAAAAAACTGCTGACAAGCGCGGGAATAGCGGAGCTTGCTTGCTTTTCCCTAAGTGTAAACCGTACCATGAAGCACTTGTTTGTCGAGGGGATCGCCAATGTTTACGGGAAGTATTGTTGCACTCGTTACGCCGATGGATGACAAAGGTAATGTCTGCCGTGCGAGTTTGAAAAAACTGATTGATTACCATGTCGCCAGCGGTACTGCGGCGATCGTTTCCGTCGGCACCACCGGCGAATCAGCCACCCTGAGCCATGAAGAACATGGTGATGTGGTGCTGCAAACCCTGGATCTGGCGGATGGGCGTATTCCCGTGATTGCCGGCACCGGCGCCAATGCGACAGCGGAAGGCATCTCGCTGACCAAACGATTTGAAAATTCAGGCGTTGTTGGCTGCCTGACGGTCACACCTTACTATAATCGCCCTACCCAGGAAGGCTTATACCAGCACTTTAAAGCGATTGCCGAGAGCACCAGCCTGCCGCAGATGCTGTATAACGTCCCTTCCCGTACCGGTTGTGATATGTTGCCGGAAACCGTTGCCCGCCTCGCTGAAATCAAAAATATTATCGGAATCAAAGAGGCAACCGGGAACTTATCGCGTGTCAGCCAGATCCAAGAGCTGGTTGATGATGCGTTCATCCTGGTGAGTGGCGACGACGCCAGCGCACTGGACTTTATGCAACTGGGCGGTAACGGCGTCATTTCGGTGACGGCAAACGTAGCAGCACGCGAAATGGCCGAACTGTGCAAACTGGCACAGCAGGGCAATTTCGTTGAAGCTCGCCGTCTGAATCAGCGTCTGATGCACCTGCATCAGACGCTTTTCTGTGAACCTAATCCAATCCCGGTTAAATGGGCGGCAAAACAGCTAGGATTAATCGCTAATGACACGCTGCGTCTGCCAATGACGCCACTGACGGCGGTTTCACAGCCAAAAGTGGAGCAGGCGCTGGTGAAAGCGGGTTTGCGATAATTTAGGGAGTGTGAATGAATTACTCAGTAAAGCGGTCAACGATTGCAACGGTGGTGGGGCTTTCCACCCTGATGCTGTTGTCGGCCTGTTCGAACGATCAGCGTTATAAGCGCCAGGTCAGCGGTGATGAATCTTACCTGCAGGCCAGCGGGCTGCGTGAGTTAAAAGCGCCGCCGGGCATGATTCTGCCTGTTCAGAACGGCGAATACGATGTCCCACCGTCAACCAGTCAGGCACCGGTTGGCAAGCAGCTGGATATCCGTCCACCGGCGCAGCCGCTGGCCTTGATGAACGGCTCACGCGCGCAGTTCAGCAATAACACCGGCGCACTGATTTTCGACAACAACCGTGGATCAATTTGGTCGCAGGTTGTGGGCGTTGTGCAGGCGAAAAACTTCCCGATTGCGTCGCGCAATGACGCCGGACAGCAGCTGACCACCGACTGGGTGCAGTGGAACCGCGCAGATGAAGACAAGCAATATCGCGGGCGTTACCAGATCAGTGTGAAATCACAGAGCTATCAGCAGGTGCTGACCGTGCGTCTGCTGGAACTGCAGCAGGAAGGCACTAACATCACTTCGCCAGAGCAGATCCAACGCTATACCGCGCAGATGCTGAATGAGATTGCGGCGGGCATGGACAAGGTTGCCACGGCGAATGAAAACGCCGCAGCGGGCCGCGTGAACGGTGCGATTGATGTGCAGAGTGCAGCGGATGATACCGGCCTGCCTATGCTGGTATTACGTACGCCGTTCAACGTCGCCTGGCAGCGCCTGCCTGCGGCAATGAAACGCGTCGGAATGGACGTCACGGACACGACCCGTTCAACCGGCAGCATGAAAGTGACCTACAAAGCGCCGGGCAGCAGCACCTGGGACAGCCTTGGCGCCAAAGATCCTGAACTGCCAAACGGCGATTACAAGGTTCAGGTTGGCGATCTCGATAACCGAACCAGTCTGCAATTCATTGATCCTAAAGGCCATGTGCTGACGCAGGCGCAAAATGATGCGCTGGTGTCGGTGTTCCAGGCCGCAATGAACAAATAAAATTACCCCAGGCCGGAGATTCTCCGGCCTTTTTATTTTGTTTTTTGGCATAATAGCGCACGTCGAGGTAATCGATTGCGTCACGGCAATCGACCTGAATATGTTGCCTCAGAACCGGATCTTTCATGTTTGGAGTTAATAAGATGCAAAAGCGAGCTGAGTTGTATCGCGGTAAAGCGAAAACCGTATACAGCACCGATAACCCGGATCTGCTGATACTTGAGTTCCGCAACGATACATCAGCAGGCGATGGTGCCCGCATCGAGCAGTTTGATCGCAAAGGCATGGTCAATAATAAGTTCAACCATTTCATCATGACGAAGCTGCAGGAAGCGGGCATTCCGACGCAGATGGAAGCCCTGCTGTCGGATAACGAAGCGCTGGTGAAAAAGCTTGAGATGGTACCGGTAGAATGCGTCGTTCGTAACCGCGCAGCGGGTTCGCTGGTTAAGCGCCTGGGCGTTGAAGAGGGCATGGTACTGAATCCCCCGCTGTTCGACCTGTTCCTGAAGGATGACGAGAAGCATGACCCGATGGTCAACGAATCCTACTGCGAAACCTTTGGCTGGGTCAGTAAAGAAAACCTGGCACGGATGCGAGAGCTGACGTACAAGGCGAACGACGTACTGAGCAAACTGTTTGATGATGCCGGGCTGATCCTGGTGGACTTCAAGCTGGAGTTTGGCCTGTTTAAAGGCGA
Source organism: Pantoea sp. JZ2 (assembly GCF_035191405.1). Lineage (NCBI taxonomy): Bacteria > Pseudomonadati > Pseudomonadota > Gammaproteobacteria > Enterobacterales > Erwiniaceae > Pantoea > Pantoea sp. JZ2. The sequence goes on from NZ_CP045247.1 coordinate 1,496,496, forward strand.
GGTCGTGCTGGGTGATGAATTCTCCCCGGACGGTGCGCGCCTGTGGGACAAAGAAACGCTGGATAAAATGGACAAAGACCGCTTCCGTCAGAGCCTGGGTGGCCTGATTGAAGCTTACGAAGCGGTGGCCCGTCGCCTGGGCGTGAAGCTGGACTGAGTCTGCCCTTCGTCTGTCGACAAAAGGAGAGCGCGGGCTCTCCTTTTTCATTTTGGTGGAAAGCTGGTGATTGCGGCCTCACACAACTAAAATCATGCCATCTGCATAACAGGCCACAGGGAGCAAAACATGCGCTGGCAAGGACGTCGCGAAAGCGACAATGTTGAAGACCGCCGTAATCAGTCATCGGGCATGGGAGGAGGACGCATTCCTCTGCCACGCGGTAAAGCGGGCATTATCATGCTGATTCTGGTCGCCGTCGCGGGTTATTACGGTTATGACCTGACGCCGTTGCTGACGGGCGGCGAGGCGACGCCGGGCAACCAACAGCAGCAGCAACAGCGCAGCGCCGATCCCCATCAGGATGAAGCGGCCAAATTTACCTCGGTCATTCTGGCGACGACCGAAGATACCTGGGACAAGCTGTTCAGACAAATGCATAAGCAGTACACGCCACCCAAACTGGTAATGTATCGCGGTGCCACGCGCACCGGCTGCGGGACCGGGCAGTCGGTTATGGGACCGTTTTATTGCCCGGCAGACCAGACCGTCTACATCGATCTTTCGTTCTATGACGAAATGAAACACAAACTGGGCGCAGGCGGTGATTTTGCGCAGGGTTATGTAATTGCACACGAAGTCGGCCACCATGTGCAGAAGCTGCTGGGCATTGAGCCCCGTGTACGCCAGATGCAGCAGGGCGCCAGTCAAAGCCAGATCAATCAGCTGTCCGTTAAAATGGAACTTCAGGCCGACTGCTTTGCCGGCGTCTGGGGCCACTATATGGAACAGGAGAAGATCCTTGAGGTGGGCGATTTGCAGGAAGCCCTGAATGCCGCCGAAGCTATTGGCGACGATCGCCTGCAGCAGAAAAGTCAGGGGCGCGTGGTGCCCGACAGCTTTACCCATGGTACATCGCAACAGCGCTATACCTGGTTTAAGCGTGGCTTTGACACCGGCAATCCTGGCCAGTGCGATACCTTCGCCGGTAAAGGATGACGCTGGCGGCCGCCAGCCGCGCGATGGCGTCGGCGGGCATACGGCGCGTAGCCGTTATCAGTGGTGATGCTGACTACAGCCTGACGATGGCTGCGCGCTGGTTCGACGCACTGGCGGGCGACTGGCTGTGTCTGAGTGACGTCCCTCTCGGCCCCGGCCCGCATTGTGTGCCAGCGGCGTTCCGTACCTTACTGGGGCGTGAGTTTCATCATGCCGTTTTCGATGCCCGATCGGGCTTTCATGCCGAGGCATTCGCCGCGCTGGCGGGCACGCTGACGGCTGGCAGCTGGCTGCTGCTGTTAGTGCCGCCGTGGCGACAGTGGCCACAGCAACCCGACGCGGACAGCCTGCGTTGGGCCGACGTCAGCGAACCCATTGCCACACCTTACTTTATCCGCCATCTGCAACGCCTGATCGAACAGGATGCGCAGGGACTCTTACTGCGGCAGCCGTCGCCACTTAACGTGCCCGACTGGCCAGCCTTACCGGAATGGCACAGCCAGGCAACCGTCCAGCAGCAGACAATCTTATGTCAGCTGAACGGCCTTTCTGCAGGCGTGGCGGTCCTGACCGCTGCACGCGGCAGAGGGAAATCGGCTCTGGCCGGGATGCTCGCCCGCCAGAACACACGTTGCCTTATTACCGCCCCGGCAAAAGTGGCTACGGGCGTCCTGTCTGCCTTCGCGGGTGAGCACTACCGCTTTATGGCGCCCGATGCCATTCTGGCTCTGGAAACCGTGCCAGACGTTGACTGGCTTATTGTCGATGAGGCGGCGGCGATTCCCGCACCGCTGCTGCATGCGCTGGTAGCGCGTTTTCGTCGCGTGTTGCTGGTAACGACCATTCAGGGTTATGAAGGCAGCGGACGTGGCTTTATGCTGAAGTTTTGTGCGGAGCTGGAGCAGGTGCGCCATTTTACGCTGGATGAACCGCTGCGCTGGGCGCGCAACGATCCGCTGGAAAACTGGCTGAATCAGGCGCTACTGTTTGAAGAAACGCCCGATATGCCCCCTGCGAAAGTGGGCGGTCCGCGTCGGGCGGAACGCACGAATATGCCTGCCTTACGGGCGGCTTATCAGCTGCTTACCAGCGCTCATTATCGCACCTCGCCGCTGGATTTACGCCGCCTGCTGGATGCGCCAGGTATGCACCTGTGGCTGGCGGGCACTGTCCCGGCATTGCAGGGCGCGCTCTGGCTGGTGGAAGAGGGCGGACTGAGCGAGGCGTTAGCTCAGGCAGTATGGGCGGGCCACAGACGGCCGCGCGGCAATCTGGTGGCACAGTCACTGGCGGCCCATGCCGGTTTCACCGACGCCGCCACGCTGCGGGCTTTACGTATCAGCCGGATTGCCGTGGCACCCCGCGGACGCCGTCAGGGAACCGGCAGGCAACTGGTCACGGCGGCCTGCGCGGCGGCGACCGGATACGACTATATCTCGGTGAGTTTCGGCTACACTGAAGCGTTATGGGCGTTTTGGCGCGCCTGTGGCTTTACGTTAGCGCGCATTGGCAGCCAGCGCGAAGCCAGCAGTGGTTGCTATGCCGCGATGGCGCTGCTGGGACTGACGTCGTCCGGCAGGCAGTTGCAGCAGAAAGCGGCGCAGCAGCTGGCGCGGGACTGGTCATTTCTCAGCGCACATATACCACTGGCATTGCCCTTGTCCGCAGCCGATGACTGCGCGTTTACCCCGTTTGATGCCCGGCTCGCAGCCGGGTTCGCCTGGGCACAACGCCCGTTTGAAGCAAGTCTGGCGGTGCTCCAGCGTCTGGTCATTGTCAGCCCGGCTCCGTTACGCCTTCTCAGGCAGGCCGTCAGGGCCGACACCAATCTGTCCCGGCTGGCGCAGACCGCGCAGCTAAACGGACGCAAGGCGTTAATCACCGCACTGCGCGCGGAAGCCGCAGAAGCACTTCTGGCGTTGCAAAGCATTGATGGTGAAGGGTTTCGTCAGCAATTGCAATAAATCCACCAACTCGTTCAAATATTCCCAATATGATCCTGCGCCAGGGCGCGTAGAGTAGTAGCAGGAGGTCGATATGACACTGAGATATGTAATTGTTCAGCAACCCCCAAAAGTTGCCCAGCTGTTTTTGCTTTACCATGCCGTGGGTGATAACCCTGACGCCATGGGGGAAATTGGCAGCTGGTTTGCGAAAACCTTCCCTGCGGCGCTGGTCGTGTCGGTGGGATCGCCAGGGCCTGGCGGTCAATGGTTTAGTGAGGCCGGACTTCATGATAAAAGCGAGCAGCAGTGCGTTAACGCCAGTATGCCGCAGTTTGTTGAGTCCGTTCGTCACTGGCAGCAGCAGAGCGGCATAAGTCCGGAAGCCACGGCGCTGGTCGGGTTTTCACAGGGCGGAAGCATGGTGCTGGAGGGCATCAAAGCGCACAACGATCTGGCGGGCCGCGCAGTGGTGTTCAGCGGACGTTTTATTACCCTGCCGGAGAGCGCCAGCACCCGCACGACGGTGCATCTGATTCATGGCGATTATGATGACCGCGTGCCACTGGCACATGCTCATCAGGCCGAACAGCGTTTAACCGCACTCGGCGGTGACGTCACGCTGAATGTTGTGGACGATCTGGCCCACGCCATCGACCACCGCAGCATGAATTTTGCCCTGCATCATCTGCAGTACACGGTGCCGAAACGCTACTTTGACGAGGCGTTGGGCGGGGCTAAACCCGGCGATGATGATGTGATTATGACAATGTAACCGGGCACGCCCTCGCGACCGCGAGGGCGCAAACGCGTTATTTCTTCTTCGGCCAGTCTTCGTCGTCATCCCATTTGTCGTTGAAATCACGATGAGGCGGGAGATCGGGCTTGTTATCCATAAACTTTTTGTGATCGATGCGTTTCAAATCCTTAAACACATTCATCAGCACACCGACCATCAGCAGGACCACCAGGATCCACCAGTAATCTTTAATAAACTCCACAGGCCTGCTCCTTTCCTCGCTGTCAGGCGATCAATTGTTCCATGATGCGTTGATACATCCGGCTCAGCATCTGCAAATCGGATGCTTTCACGCACTCGTTGATTTTGTGAATCGTGGCATTCACAGGCCCCAGTTCGACCACCTGCGACCCCATGCGGGCAATAAAACGCCCATCAGAGGTGCCACCAGACGTCTGCAACTGCGGCTTAATTTCATTATAGTGCGTAACGGCGTTGACTACGGCATCCACCAGTTTACCGCGTGACGTCAGGAAGGGCTGACCGGACAGCTTCCATTCAATGGTGTAGCGCAACTGATGGCGATCCAGCAGTTCTGCCACACGTTGCTGGATCAGGCTGTCGGTGAGTTCGGTACTGAAGCGGAAATTGAACTGCACGAACAGTTCACCGGGGATCACGTTATTGCTGCCGGTGCCTGCCTGAATATTGGCGATCTGCATACTGGTGGCCGGGAAGAACGCGTTGCCCTGATCCCATTCGGTTGCCACCAGTTCATTCAGCGCGGGCATCGCGCGGTGTACCGGATTATCGGCCAGCTGTGGGTAGGCCACATGGCCCTGTACCCCATGTACCGTCAGGTTAGCCGTAATCGAGCCACGGCGGCCGTTTTTCACGACGTCGCCCACGATTTCGCTGCTGGAGGGTTCGCCGACCAAGCAATAATCCAGACGTTCGTTACGCGCCATCAGCCGCTCGACCACTTTGACCGTGCCGTTGGTGCCGCTGGCTTCTTCGTCAGAGGTAATCAGAAACGCCAGTCGCCCTTTATGGTGAGGATTGACTGCGACAAAACGTTCTGCGGCAACCACCATGGCGGCCAGCGAGCCTTTCATGTCGGCAGCACCACGACCAAACAACATGCCGTCGCGAATGGTCGGCTCAAATGGCGGATTGATCCAGCGGCTGGCGTCACCCGGTGGCACCACATCGGTATGACCAGCAAAGGCCAGGGTTTCCCCTTCACCGCGCGTAGCCCAGAAGTTCAGCGTGTCGTCGATATTCATGGTTTCGATGTGGAAGCCGATTGCCTGCAGGCGGGCAATCAGCAGCGCCTGGCATCCGGCGTCATCGGGGCTGAGAGAGGGACGACGAATAAGCTGCTGCGTCAGCTCAATGACCGGACAAAACATATTATGACTTCTCCTGAAGAAGATTCTGGTAAAGGGTTTCACTGAAACCCAGCAGCAAGGTGCCATCGGCGGTGCGCAGCACAGGGCGCTTAATGATCGCGGGCTGCGCCAGCATCAACGCTTTGGCGCTGGCGGCATCCGTAATGCTGTCACGCTCGGATTCGGGCAGCTTGCGCCAGGTGGTACCGCGCGTATTCAGCAGGTCCTGATAACCGAGGGCATCGATAAACTGCTGGAGCTGTTCGTCGGTCAGGCCGTCAGCCCGGTAATCATGAAAGCGATAATCCACGCCGGCCACCTCTAAAAAACGCCGTGCTTTTTTGATTGTGTCGCAATTTTTAATGCCAAACATCACCCATTGCCCGCTCATCGCCTACTCCTGTCCCGTAAAAATGCGCTGAGCAGTTTACCATAGTGTGATCTTATGCAGCATCCGCCAGCGGCGCTCCGCATCGAATAAAATACGTAAACAGACAGCCCTGAGGTGTACGTAAAAGGTTTCAGTTTGAGCGCTAATGATTTCCTGGTTTATCACTTCTCCTTTAAGAATTTCCTTAAATGCCATTTTTAGGCTACGTCCTGGTTAAGCACCCCGCGAAACCTGTCAGGCTAAGGGTTTGCTGAAATGTGCGTCAGCCAGCAAATCAGAAAAGACTCAGCTTTTTTGCGTCTTTGCCGATAGTACTAACAGGTGTAAACGTATTCACCAGGCGAAAAAAAAGGCGTAATATTGCCACTACAATAAGAGAGGGTTCTATGATTGACACCGAAATGGGGAACTGGAAAGAATTTATCGAAGCGATGTTACGTAACAAGTAACACGTGACGAGAAAAGCAGGGCACTTTCCCCTCTGCTGCAGTTCTTACCACACACAGAAATAAAACGGCCGCTGTTTCCAGAGGCCGTTTTTTTTGCCTGTCTGGTTCGCCAGAAAGGCGGGCAGGTTAGTCGGGATGTTTCTCTTTCAGCGGGAAACGACGACGCACCAGCACAAAGAACAGCGGTACAAACAGGATGGCTAACAGCGTGGCGGAAATCATTCCCCCCATCACGCCGGTGCCCACAGAGTGCTGACTGCCTGATCCTGCACCGCTACTGATCGCCATTGGCAGGACGCCGAAGATAAAGGCCAGTGAAGTCATCAGGATCGGGCGCAGACGCTGGCGTGAAGCCGCAAGCGTGGATTCAATCAGCTCGCCGCCCTTGCTGTTAAGCTCGTTGGCGAACTCGACAATCAGGATGGCGTTCTTCGCCGAAAGCCCGACAACGGTCAGCAGGCCGACCTGGAAATAGACGTCGTTTTCCAGCCCGCGCGTCCAGGTGGCGATCAGGGCGCCGACCACACCGAGCGGCACAACCAGCATCACAGAGAACGGAATCGACCAGCTCTCATACAGGGCCGCCAGACAGAGGAACACGACCAGCAGCGAAACGGCGTACAGCGCCGGAGCCTGAGAGCCGGACAACCGCTCCTGATACGACGCACCCGTCCACTGGAAGCCCACACCGAGCGGCAGGGATTCAACCAGCTTCTCCATTTCGTTCATCGCGGTACCGCTACTCACGCCCTCTGCGGCTTCTCCCACGATCTCCAGTGAGGAGTAGCCGTTATAGCGTTCCAGACGCGGCGAGCCCGTTTCCCAGCGGCTGGTGGCAAAGGCCGAGAAGGGCACCATGGTGCCACTGCTGTTACGCACGTACCATTTGTCGATATCATCGGGCAGCATGCGATAGGGCGCATCAGCCTGCACATACACTTTTTTTACCCGCCCCCGATCCAGAAAGTCGTTCACGTAGCTTGAGCCCCAGGCGGTGGCGAGCGTGTCGTTAATGGTATCCAGCGACACGCCCAGCGCCTGCGCTTTACGCTCATCAATATCAATTTGCAACTGTGGGCTGTCATCAAGGCCGTTATGACGGACACGGGACAGAAGCGTATCTTTGCTGGCTTTGTCCAGTAGCATGTCGCGCATGGCCATGAGCTTGTCATGCCCGATGCCGCCATGATCCTGTATCTCCAGGTCGAAGCCCGATGAGCTACCCAACCCGGTAATAGCCGGCGGGCTGCTCGCAATGACCATGGCCTCATTGATGTGTTTAAAGGCTTTACCCGCGCGCTTAATGATGGCGAACGAGGTACGATCGGCGCCCGGTCTGTCATCCCAGTCTTTCAAACGGATAAACAGACGCGCGACGTTTTGTCCATTCCCTCCGGGGCCTGAACCGATCGTTGAGAAGACCGACAGCACGTTATCTTTCTCTTTCGTCAGGTAGTATTTTTCCACTTTGGCCACCACCGCCGAGGTCTGATCCATGCTGGAACCGGCGGGCAACTGGACCTGCGTCAAAATCATGCCGCGATCTTCCTGTGGCAAAAACGACGAAGGCAGGTGAAGAAACAGAAACGCCATGACGCCAATTATCCCCACATAAAGCAGCAGCCAGCGGCCGCCAGTGTGCAGAATGCGGGCAACGCCACGCTCATAGCGATCGGCATTGCGGTTGAAATGATAGTTAAACCAGCGGAAGAAGCCGCGCTCGCCGTGGTGTTCACCTTTGGCGATGGGTTTGAGCAGCGTGGCACACAGGGCTGGCGTCAGGATCATTGCGACCAGCACGGACAGGATCATGGCGGAGACAATCGTCACCGAAAACTGGCGGTAGATGGCGCCGACGGTGCCGCCAAAAAAGGCCATAGGAATAAAGACGGCGGACAGCACCAGCGCAATCCCCACCAGCGCGCCCTGAATTTGCCCCATTGATTTTCGGGTGGCTGCGCGCGGCGAGATCCCTTCCTCGCTCATGATACGTTCGACGTTTTCGACGACCACAATGGCATCGTCCACCAGCAGGCCTATCGCCAGCACCATGGCGAACATGGTCAGGGTGTTGATACTGTAGCCGAAGGCAAAGATCACACAGAAAGTGCCAAGCAGCACCACCGGCACGGCGATGGTAGGGATTAACGTGGCCCGGAAGTTCTGCATAAACAGATACATTACGCCAAATACCAGCAGAATGGCTTCCAGCAGGGTTTTGACCACATCGGTGATTGAGGCTTTGACAAAAGGCGTGGTTTCATAAGCGATCTTCGCTTCCAGCCCATGCGGAAAATAGTGTGATAACTCATCCAGACGTGCCCGCACCAGCTTATCCGTGTTCATCTCGTTGGCACCGGAGGCCAGTTTGATACCCAGTCCGGAGGCGGCCTGGCCATTGTAGCGGCTGAGGGAATCGTATTTTTCAGCGCCGAGTGCCACCGTTGCGACATCGCCCAGCGTGACCACGGAGCCATCGGGATTATTCTTCAGGGTAATCGCTTTAAACTGGTCGGGCGTTTGCAGCATCGACTGCGCGTTCACCGTGGCGTTCAGCGCCTGATTATTGACTGCCGGCAAACCGCCCACCTGGCCGACGGCCACCTGAGTGTTCTGGGATTTGATGGCATTCACCACATCATCGGTGGTCAGGGCATAGGCGGTCAGCTTGTAGGGATCGAGCCAGATGCGCATGGCATATTGTGTGCCGTAGGCATCCACTTCACCGACACCATCAATTCGGCTTATGGGATCCTGAATATTACTGGCGACATAATCAGCAATATCTTGTTTGTTCATGCTGCCGTCAGTGGAGACAAATGCCACCATCAAAATATTGCTGTCACCGGTTTTATTGACGGTCACACCTTGTGACTGCACCGGTTGAGGTAACTGGCGCAGGGCTGCCTGTAACTGATTCTGGACCTGCTGACGGGCTTCGTCGGGATTGGTGCCGGCAGTAAAGGTGAGGGTGATTTGCGCCTGGCCGGTATTGCTGCTGTTCGAGGACATATACATCAGATTATCGATACCGGTCATATTCTGTTCGATAACCTGGGTAACGGTATTTTCCAGCGTTTGCGCCGAGGCACCAGGATAGGTCGCGGTTATACGCACGTTGGGCGGCGCTAAGTCGGGATATTGCTCAACGGGAAGCGAAATAATGGCGAGCGTGCCGCAAAGACACAATAAAATTGCCAAAACCCAGGCAAAAATAGGGCGGTCGATAAAGAAATTCGACATGGAATCGGCACTCCTCACTGCTTTTATTATTAATATGACCGATGCAGCGCGTAACGTACGAAAGTATTCCATGACATCACGCACGACCAGGCGACTACTTTACGTGCGGGCAGGGTTTGAAAAGTGGAGAAATTATAAAGAATGTGTAAATTGGCGCGCTTTTTCTCAACGATGTCGACGTTCAAGCCACAGGATGGTCGCCGCAACGCGTGAGCGAACCTCAAGTTTGCGCAGGATATTACGAAGATGTACCTTCACCGTCTCTTCTGAAATTTGTAAGGTATCAGCAACGGCTTTGTTGGACAGGCCTCGCGCCACTTCCTGAAGCACGTCGCGTTCGCGTTCGGTCAGCAAACGGAACGGATCGTCGCTGTTGTGACGCGTCGCGAGCGAATGCCGGACCGCCTCGCTAAAGACATTTTCGCCCTGTGTGGCCTGTACGATCTGGTTTAGCAGGATTTCCGGTTCACTGTCTTTCAGCAAATACCCATCGGCTCCCGCATCCACCATGGCGAAGATATCACTGCGCGCATCCGACACCGTCAGCACCAGTATCCGCGAGTGGATGCCTTCATGACGAAGCGCTTTCAGCGTGTCCAGGCCCGACAACCCTTTCATATTCAGGTCGAGCAGGATGACGTCTGGTGTCAGGCGACGGGCCTCAGCCAGTGCTTCGGTGCCGTTGCTGGCTTCCGCGACGACCTGAAGCGTCGGGTCAAGCGCCAGTAACTGCCGAATACCGCGACGCATAAGCGGATGGTCGTCCACAATCATGATTGTTAAAGTCGGTTGTTCCATGTTTTCTCCCTGTCACCTGACGCTGCAGGTTGTCGCATGGGCAATGCGGTTCGTCAAGCGGCGGCTGCAGCGACCCTCTGTGGTGCTGTCATTGTAATGATTAACCCGATGGCCTGCCGTTGATCTGCCACATGCCCTGTGATGCGAGATGCAATAAAAGTAAAGCCGTGTTACGTGCGGTTAGTCAATCTCTGATGCCGGACGCGGTGGAAAGCGCAACACAATCTGTGTTCCACACGGCTGCGAACGAATGTCTAACTGGCCAGACAAGCATGCTGCGCGCTCGGTCATGGTGATGAAACCATAATGCCCCGGAGGTTCTTCTGTGCTGATCATGCCCGTGCCGTCATCAGTGATTGTCAGTGAATGCTCACCTGTATCCGTGATCTGGTAGTCGACGGTAATCAAACGGGCATTCGCATGGCGAATGGCATTCAGGACGGCTTCCCGGGCAATTTGCAGGACGTGGACCTGTTGCCGGGCATCCAGTTGCTGCAGGCCTGGCTGGCAGGTCAACCGGATATCAGCGACAGTCTGAGACTGAAGCGGCGCAATCATCACGTGCAGAGCAGCCTCCAGATCGGCCTTTTCGATCGTCAGACGAAAGGTCGCCAGCAGTTCGCGTAGCTGGCGGTAAGCCTCTGCCAGTTCGCGATCAAAATCTGCAATGATCGCCTGTGCCGACTGATCGGAGGCGGACAGGCTGCGCCGAAGCTGCATCAGCTGTATCCGTAGGTAAGTCAGTGACTGCGCCAGCGAGTCGTGCAGTTCACGTGCAATCGTGGCGCGCTCCTCAATCAGCAGCATTTGCTGGTACTGCTTCTGGGTTTGCCAGATCCAGATCGACCGTCCCAGCATCGCGGCCAGGCTGCCCATTAACGCGGCGGAAGGGGCCATGCCGCCGGTTTGCCAGCGCAGCGTGCCAACACGTTGATCGTCCTGTTTCAGCGGTAAATGCTGCCAGGCCAGCGCGGGATCGTGCTGGCCCGCCTCACAGGTAAACTGCTCGCCCTGAAGCTGAATGAAGGCAATATTCTCTTTGCCGACGATGCGGTTCAGCACATCATCGAAAAGCGCCGGTTGCAGCGAACGGCTGGTCAGGATTTGTGAGCTTTCATAGAGTAAGGAGAGCGTATGATTCGCCTGGGTTAAGTCCCGGGTTTTGTCGCGGACCCGTTGTTCCAGTTGCTGATAATGGCACTGTAATTGTGCAGCCATGCTGCTGAAAGTCTGTGACAGGACTTTCAGCTCGTTCTGCTGCTGCACATGCAGGGGCGGAAAGGCAAAATTGCCGCTTTCCACATAGCGGCTGGCTCTGACCAGTGCATTGAGGGGTTTAACGACCTGCTGGCGGGTAAAGCGGATCGTCATCAGAGCGAGCGCAACAATGGCGATCACGCCCGTCAGGCTGCTGATGGCCACGACGCGCATTTTCAGTTCGGCGTAGCGCTGTAGCGCCAGTACGAAGCGGTTAATTTCGTCAACGTAGTTGGGCATTTGTTGCCGCCAGGCATCTGACGCGTTCGCCTGCAGATGCTGTGCCAGACCGGGCCAGCCTTCGCGTAAACGCTGATAGTGATTAATAACCTTGCGCGGCACCCAGGGGCGATCGAGTTCCTGTAACACGGCGGCATCGAGCGTTTGTTGATACTGCGCCAGGTGCGCCGTCAGCAGATGCGGATCTGCTCTGGCATCCCAGGCCAGGCGGTAACTTTGCATTCGCAGCGATCCGGCCAGATTAATGGCTTCCGCATCGCGCAGGCTACTGGAAAGCGTCAGCAGCGCCAGGCCGGTCGTCAGTAACGCCAGCAAGACAATCCACGTTAACGACAGCGCGATACTTCTGCTAACAGAGCGTTTAACAATCACGACAATAACACCTTTACTGACAGGGAATCATAAGAGCGGTGCCAGAGACACCCGACGACTTATTACAAAATGCTCGAAAACAGCGGCGCTGTGTACGCAAACTCACCCCCGTTGACGTTTCCCAGGAATGTCCACTTACGGATGAACATTACTGCCATAGCTTTACACCTTGCACATGTTGGCTTTCATTGCCTCGCTAATACTCAACACCATGTTTTACTCAGTGACCCACGCAAGTTCAGGAGGAAGTATGAAACGATTACCTGTGTACCTTAGCGCTGCTCTGTTGGCCACTGCTTCATTCTCTACTCTTGCTGCCACGGCAGTGGACCGGCAGGAAGCCCAGGGGCTGCAACGTATCGGCAGCGTCTCGGTGACAAATGTGAACGGCTCTCTGGATGATGTCACCCGCCAGCTTTCGCAGGAGGCCAAATCAGAAGGTGCCCGCCATTTCCGTGTCATCGGGGTTGATAACCCCGGCGACTCCAGCCTGTGGACCGGCACTGCCGAAATTTACCGCTAAACCCCTCTGTTACCTTCCCTGTAGCCCTTACCGGTCGCCTGTCGGCCGGTTTTTTTGTGATCTCAGAAAAGTTTTTTACAAATCGTCCGGCTTATCTCCTCGGTATATTTTGCTTCGATGTTGCATAACGGTTAGGATTCATCGCCGTAAATTCCCGCGCTGCTTTTCGTTAACTCACAGGCAAACGCACAGAGGAAGAAAACCCATTTCGCACTGCTAAACGCAATCGTTTGGATGCGCGATGACTTATGGTCAGGACAAACAGGAAGGCTATGAAATCTACGAAGAAAACCGCAGCAGACATGCGCGCTGCGAAACGACGCTGGCTCAATTCCCACGACTCCGGCTATAAGAAAGCCATGGGTAATCGTCACGTACAGATGATTGCTATCGGTGGCGCAATTGGTACAGGTCTGTTCCTGGGCGCAGGTGCCCGCTTACAGGCTGCGGGTCCCGCTCTGGCGGTAATCTATCTGGTCTGTGGCATTTTCTCCTTCTTCATTCTGCGCGCGCTGGGCGAACTGGTTTTACACCGTCCCAGCAGTGGAAGCTTTGTTTCCTATGCACGCGAGTTTATGGGTGAAAAAGCCTCCTATGTGGCAGGCTGGATGTATTTTGTTAACTGGGCCATGACCGGGATTGTCGATATCACCGCCGTGGCACTGTATATGCACTACTGGGGCGCGTTTGGCGATGTCCCACAATGGGTGTTTGCCCTGGGCGCGCTGGCGATTGTGGGTACCATGAACATGATCGGCGTAAAGTGGTTTGCCGAAATGGAGTTCTGGTTCGCGTTAGTCAAGGTGCTGGCGATAGTGATATTTCTGGTGGTCGGCGTGGTGTTCCTGGGCAGCGGTAAACCGCTGGACGGCAATGCAACAGGTTTCCACCTGGTCACGGATAACGGCGGCCTGTTCCCGCACGGCCTGTTACCGGCGCTGGTGCTGGTGCAGGGGGTGGTCTTTGCCTTCGCTTCGATCGAACTGGTGGGCACGGCCGCAGGTGAGTGTAAAGATCCGGAAACCATGCTGCCGAAAGCGATCAACAGCGTAATCTGGCGTATCGGTTTGTTCTATGTCGGTTCCGTGGTGCTGCTGGTGCTGTTACTGCCGTGGAATGCCTATCAGGCCGGGCAAAGTCCGTTTGTGACCTTCTTCTCTAAACTGGGCGTGCCGTATATCGGCAGCATCATGAATATCGTGGTCCTCAGCGCCGCGCTGTCCAGTCTGAACTCCGGTCTGTACTCGACAGGCCGTATTCTGCGCTCCATGTCGATGGGCGGCTCAGCACCGAAATTCATGTCAAAAATGAGCAGCCAGCAGGTGCCTTATGCCGGGATTCTGGTTACCGTTTGCGTCTATGTTGTCGGCGTAATACTCAACTACTATGTGCCGTCACAGGTATTCGAGATTGTCCTGAACGTCGCGTCACTGGGGATCATTTCGTCCTGGGGCTTTATCGTGCTGTGCCAGCTGCGTCTGCGCAAAGCTATTAAAGAAGGCAAGGCCGACGACGTCAGCTTTAAGCTGCCGGGCGCGCCTTTCACTTCCTGGCTGACGCTGCTGTTCCTGTTCAGCGTGCTGGTCTTAATGGCGTTTGACTATCCAAACGGCACGTACACTATTGCCTCTATTCCGCTGATTGCGGTGATTCTGGTTCTGGGCTGGTTTGGTGTGCGTAAGCGCGTTAACGAAATTGCCGCCACGGAGCACGAGCATCACGAGCACGATGGCAAATCATCCTGACGGTGATCTTGCCTGAGATATCAATGCCAGCCTGCGTGCTGGCATTTTTTTTCGGTGTTTTTGGCGGTCTTGATGATTGCGTGCGCAGACACGTAATTCAGATAGTTTTCTTGCATCCCACGACCTATCATCATTGGCTCCCTTCTCACTTGCGGAGCGCCTATGTCGTCCAGAATCACTATCATCAAAGATAAGCTGCTGTCTGAGAACTGGTTTGTGTTGCGTAACATCACCTATGAGCTAACCGACAGCCATGGCGACGTCGTGCGTCACAAACGCGAGGTGTACGATCGCGGCAATGGTGCGACAATTCTGCTCTATAACCGTGAAAAAAACAGTGTGGTGCTGACGCGCCAGTTTCGCGTGGCGACCTACGTGAACGGTAATGAAGACGGAATGTTAATTGAGGCCTGCGCGGGCTTACTGGATGACGACTCGCCAGAGGATTGCATCCGTAAAGAGGCCATTGAAGAGACCGGCTATGCGGTAGGCGAGGTCGAAAAACTGTATTCGGTCTACATGTCACCGGGCGGCGTCACTGAACTGATTCACTTCTTTGCGGCGGAATATCACGAATCACTGCGCGAGAACGCTGGTGGCGGTGTTGAAGATGAGGCCATTGATGTGCTGGAAATGCCTTTTCCTCAGGCCATGGCGTGGGTGAAAGACGGACGCATTCGTGATGGTAAAACCATCATGTTATTGCAGCACGCCCTGATCGCAGGCTGGCTAACGCTGTAATCCTGCACGAAGCCGATGCGCAAACCATCGCATCGGCTTTCCGCTTTATACGCACGTCATCACGCGGTCGGCGACGCACTCCGGGTGCGCCTGCAGACGCGCCAGTGCCTCGGCATACGAAGGCATCGAATGGGCCGCACCCGGTCGCTCCACACATAATGAGGCAAACGCGGCCGCATACAGCGCCGCCTGATCCAGCGCAACGCCTGCCGCGAGCCTGGCCGCCAGCGCGCCGTTAAACGCATCGCCCGCGCCGGTCGTATCCAGCGGGGTGGCAGGAAACACGGGAATATGCCGTTGCTGCTGGCCGTCAGACAGTAACGCACCCGCCGTCCCCAGTGTAATAATGATCTGGCGCGCCCCTTTGCGATGCAGAATTTCTGCCGCCTGCCGGGCACTGCGGATATCGTTGACGTTGATGCCGGTCAGCAGCCTCGCTTCCGTACTGTTCGGGGTCAGCAGATCGACTTTTGCCAGCAACGTATCGCTGATTTTTTGAAACGGCGCGGGATTAAGAATCACAAAGGTATTGGCGGCCCGCGCATTATCAATCATGCGCTGTATCGCGCTCAGGTTGTTCTCGAGCTGGACCAGCAGAATGTCCGCCGCCGCGACGGTGGGTTTGCAGCGCGTGACTTCCGCCGCCGTCACGGTAAGGTTGGCGCCCGGATAGACGGAAATCATGTTTTCGGCGTCGTTTCCGGCAACGTAGATCAACGCATTGCCGGTGGGTTTCTCCTTACAGGTGAACAGTGTAATCGCATCAAACCCGGTTTTTTCCAGATGGCGGCGGGCAAACACACCAGAGTCGTCCTTGCCCACTTTGCCAATATAGTGCACCCGGGCGCCCGCGCGCAGTGCGGCGGTGGCCTGATTCGCACCTTTACCGCCCGGTCCCATCATGCTGTGCTGAGCAATCAGCGATTCGCCCGGCAGGGGAAAGCGGCGCATACCGGCGACAATATCCAGATTGAATGAACCAAACACACAGACTTTGCCTTTCATTTTCGCTCCCCAAAGTGGCGTTCGGCAGCCAGGCAGGCACCACGGCAGCCCGTGTAATCGGTGGCATGACTGAACACGATCCGTAAACCGTGGCGCGTGACGGGTGGCCGCAAACTGCGCTGAATGTGGTGTTGTAACTGCGCCAGCGGAAAACCGGCCATCGCCAGCACGCCACCGCCCAGAATCAGGTATTCCGGATCGAGGATGTTCATTTCACTGGCGATCAGGTGCGCCAGCCGCTGGACGAAGGCCTGCAGATCGGGATGATCCCCGTGTCGCGTAAACAGTTGTGACAGGGCGGTGTCCGGCTGATGCGTCGCCGCCCACTGGCTCAGCCAGTGACCGGAGATCAGCGTTTCCGCACAGCCGCGATTGCCGCACGGGCAGGGCAGGTCATTGCCGGGCAGGGGAATATGCCCCAGTTCACCCGCGCCGCCATGATGACCATGATAAAAGCGGCCTTCCAGCCACAGGCTATTGCCTAAACCGGTGCCGGGATACAATCCCACCGCGTTGTCGGGCAGGGCATCAAGCTGTAGCAGATCCCATAACATCAGGTGGTTGACGTCTTTATCCATGGCGACCGGCACGCCCAGTCGCTTGCTCAACTGGGCTGCCACAGGTTGCCCATCCAGTGCCTGAATAAAGGGTAACGAGATAACCTGCTGACGATCGCGGCTGAGAATACCCGGGAGCCCGAGCATTACGCCGCTAATCGCTTGTGACGCCAGCGTGTCAATAATCACATCGCCCAGGGCGTAAAGCGCATCCGTTTGCTGTGCCCAACTGGCGGTCGCTATTTTACGGAATCCGCACCAGTGCTGGCCGTCTTCCATCAGTTGCAGTCGGGTGCTGGTGCCACCGATATCCATTCCAAGCCAGCGTTGTTTCATGCAGACTCCTGTGCCAGTCCCTGTGCGGCATCAATGCTGCTGCGCATCATGTCCCAGGCGGTGCTGAGATCGTCATGCACGTTGAACAGGCCTGAGGTGCCGACAATCAGCACTTCTGCGCCGGCCTCCAGTAGCGTGCGGTAGGTTCGTTGATTACAGGAGCCGTCAATTTCGATGAGGAAGTCATAGCCCTGTGCCTGTTTCAGGGCCTTAAGCTGCTGGATCTTCTGCACCATCTCGGGAATAAATGACTGCCCGGCATAACCCGGATCGACCGTCATTACGGTGATCTTCTCCAGCAGATGAATATAGTGATGAATAAACGACACGGGCGTAGCGGGATTTAAAACCACGCCCGGCTTTTTCCCCAGACTGCGGATCAGGTTGATCACCCGGAAGGCATCGCGGTTGATGGTCTCTGCATGCGGACAGATATAGTCTGCTCCCGCTTTCGCGACGGCCTCGATAAAATCGGTCGGCTGTTCCACCATCAGGTGAACGTCTATCGCTACGGGCGTATGCGGACGAATTTGCTCAATAAAGAACGGCGACAGCGTGATGTTTTTGACGTAATGCCCGTCCATGATATCAACGTGCAGGAAATCAGCGCGGGTGTTCAGGACCGCCAGCTGCTGTTTAATCTCCATCAGATTCATGCACATTAATGACGGCGAGATTTGAATACGCATTATACTTCCTTTTTCTCAGTCAAGGGATTCAGGGCCGCGCTTAAACGTTTGCTGCGCGTTACGGCCCGGCTTTCATTTAGTCGGGCTTTGCCTTGTTTAACGGCCAGCACCACAATCAATACCGCGCCCCACATTGCCAGGCTGACGTGCGGACTGATGTTCATCAGACTGAACCCGGTGGAAAGAATTTGTAGCGCGATCAGCGCCAGCACGACGCCGGTGACCCGGCCAAAGCCGCCATTGGGATCGGTGCCGCCAAGGATGATGGCCAGCACGGTGAGTAAGAGATAGGCATCGCCATAACCCATGCGGGCGGAGTTAAAGCGCGCCATCATCACCAGCCCCGCCAGTACGCACAACAGGCTGGAAAGGATATATACCAGCATCACCATACGGTGCGTGTTGATGCCGCTAAACCAGGTCGCGTTGATGTTGCTGCCGCCCATATAGATGCACTTACCGGCGCGGGTTTTGCCCAGAAACAGGGCCAGCAGGGCGGCCGCCAGCAGAAAGAGCCACAGGGGCAACGGCACGCCCAGTAAGGTATCGGCACCCAGAGCCCTTACAACGGGAGGCATACCGCTTACCGCCGCGCCTTTGGTCAGCCAGATACCGATGCCGTTAATCGTGATCATGGTTGCCAGCGTCACCAGGATGGGATGTGCGCCAATACGCGTTACCATGACGCCGGTAATCAGGCCAATGAGTGCAGCAATCAGCATCGCACCCAGTACTGCCAGCAGTAACCACACGAGTTGCTGAGCGGTTCCGGCCCCGTCCGGCACCCTGTTTAGTAAGACCCAGGCGATAAACAGGCTGGTCAGATTGGCTGTGGTGATAATCGCCAGATTGAGTCCGCCACTCAGGATGGCAATAAACATCGCCAGGGTGAGTAAGCCCAGTTCCGGCAGTTGGAACGCCATGCTGAGGAAAGTGGCGTCGGTAAAAAAGCGGCCGGGTAACAGAATGCCGAACAGCGCCAGCGAGAAGGCAATCAGAAGCAGCAGGCCAACATTGGTGCCATCCGGTTTTAACGCAGCGAATCTTTTCATATCTGTTTCTCTCCTCAGACAAAGCTGACGTCAGTTTCTTTGCGCTTCTTAAAGTGGGTGACAGCAATGGCGGCCATGATGACGGTACCGACCACGATGTTCATGAAGTAGTTGGATACGCCGATCAGGTTGAGTCCGTTCTTCAGAACCGCGATCAGGAAAACCCCCATCAAGGTGCCACTGACGGTGCCCTTGCCGCCCATCAGACTGGCTCCGCCCAGTACGGTTGCCGCCAGCACATCCAGCTCACCACCCACCAGGGCGTTGGGGACGACTTCACCCATGCGGTAGACCTGAACCAGTCCGCCAATCGCGGCCATGGCCCCCAGCCAGCCATAGGCAAAGAGGGAGATCAGGCCAACGCGAATCCCGATACGCCGTGCGGATTCCGCATCGCCGCCCACGGCATAGAGTTGACGACCTAAATGTGTTTTGTTGAGGATCACTGCTGTCAGCGCCGCAATGAGCAACAGGATGAGCAGCGGCAGGCCGAGCTGAAAGGCTTGTCCCTGCCATTCGAACGGCAGCACGTTACGCAGCGTGATCCACCAGTCCGGAAGCTGATACAGGCTGCGTCCACCGGTCACCCACATCAGCAGGCCAAACAGCAGCGACTGCATACTAATGGTGATGATGATGGAGACGACCCGGAGCCAAATGATCAGCCAGGCGTTAATGACACCAAACAGCGTGCCGCAGGCTATCGCCAGTGCAATACTCAGCGGCGCGTTAGCAAACTGGTAATGCACAAACAGCGAGGCGATCAGGTACTGCACCACAGAGGCGACGGCCGCAAAGGAAATATCAATGCCGCCGGTCACCAGCACGACAAACAGTCCGAGGGCGAAAATGCCGGTAACCGCGTAACTCTCGGCCAGATCCAGCAGGTTTTGCACGGTCAGAAACTGGTCGCTGGCGAAGGAGAAAATCACAATGAACAGCAACAATACCCACGTCAGCCAGCCCTGACTGGAATGAGGACGTAAACGGGAAAAATCAGGCATTGATCACCTCCGCCAGTTGCTGTTGCGCTATGCGGTCTGGTTGATATTCGGCCTGGATGGTGCCCTCGCGGAAATGCAAAATGCGGTCGCAGTTGTACCAGACCTCGGGGACTTCATCGGAAATCAAAATGATCGACAGGCCTTCGCGTGCCAGTTCGTGAATAAGTTGATAAATACTCGCTTTTGCCCCCACATCCACGCCGACGGTGGGCGAATCGAGGATGAGCAGGCGCGGCTGCGTCAGGACCCATTTCGCCAGCACAATCTTTTGCTGATTGCCGCCGGACAGCGTTGAGATGGCTAGCTGTGGATCGGCAACGCGCACGCCCAGTTGCTGAATCCACTGAAGAATCAGCTTGTTCTTGCGGTATTCATCAATCAGGTGGAAGCGGTTTTGCAGCTGGTTAAGAATGGGCAGCACCATATTGTCGGCCACCGATTGTTGCTGAATCAGCCCCAGCGTCAGGCGATCCTCAGATACATAGCCAATCCCGGCTTTGATGGCATCTTCATGACTGCGAAAGCGCACGGGTTTACTGTCCAGCCAGATCCTGCCGCGGTCTGGCCGGGTCATGCCGAACAGGGAAAGAGCCAGCTCAGTACGTCCCGATCCCAGCAGACCACACAGCCCCAGCACCTCACCTTCGTACAGCCGAAAATTAACATCGTGGTACTGACCTGCACGGTGCAGGTTTTCCACTTCCAGAATGACCCGATCACCGTTGCGCGTAGGGGTTTTTAACTGATAATCAAGTTTTTGCCCGGTCATCAGCTCGGTGAGATGGTGCGGTGTCATAGCCTGCGCCGGCCAGCAGCCAACCTTGCGGCCATCGCGAATGACGGTTACGCGATCTGATATTTCCAGCACCTCGTCCAGGCGATGGCTGACAAAGACCACACAAATCTTTTTCTGTTTGAGATAGCGTACCGTGCGCAGCAGTTGATTGACTTCGGTACGGGTGAGGGAAGCGGTGGGCTCATCCATGATCACCAGCCGCGCATCCGCCACCAGCGCGCGGCAAATGGCGACCTGCTGTCGCTGAGCGATGGAAAGGTGCGCGACACTGTCGTCAAGATTGAGGTCAAACTGCAGTTCCTCAACAATACGCCGGGCACTGTCAACCAGGGTTTTGCGCTGATGCCAGCCAAATAACCCGCGCAGATTGTGTTCAAATGCGATGTTTTCGGCCACGCTCAGGTTCGGGAACAGGGACAGATCCTGGTAGATGACCTGAATACCAAAGTCTCTGGCCTGCTGAGTCGAGAGGCGGGGCAAGCGGTCTCCGTCACCTAAACGAATTTCGCTGCCACGATCCGGCGCATGTACGCCGGATATCACTTTAATGAGCGTACTTTTGCCACAACCATTGGTACCGGCAAGGCAGTGCACTTCGCCCGCCAGCAAGGTCAGCGAGATATCGCTCAGAGCACGATTCCCCCCAAAGGTTTTCGACAGTTTTTCCAGGGTGATAAGCCTTTGCGGCGCGACCGATTGCATCATTACAGCCCCAGCTTGATCAGGTTAGGCAGGTTAGCTTTATCCAGACTTTCCGTGTTGTTGCCCAGAATGGTGTGCGTTGTCTGATCCACTTTCACCTTGCCCAGGCCGTCAATCGTCATACCGTCCGTAATCGGTTCGTTCTTCTCCACCTTCTCGGCAATACGGATAAACACTTCACCGGCGGTATGTGGATTCCAGATATAGCCGCCCTTGATCGCCTCGCGGTTAACCAGTTGCGCGCCCTGACCCGGACTGAACGCCCCAATGACACAGACCTGATTGGTTTTATTGCGGTTCATAACGGCGCGACCGGCACCAATAGGGCCCTGCGAACCGAAGGCTAAAATGCCTTTCAGATCGGGATACTTAGACATCAGTTCATTGGTGGTACGGATGGACTCGTCCAGGGATTCGCCTACGCCAAATTTGTCCGTAACCAACTGCATGTTGGGATAGTGCTGCTTTTGATAATCCAGCGCGGCATCGGTCCACTGCTGATGAAGCGGCACCGTCAGGCTCCCCACGTATATGGCGTATTTCCCTTCGTCATGCATACATTGCGCCAGCGCTTTCATATGATTGATGCCGTGCGTTGCGGCATCCACTAATTCAAAATCCCAGTTTGCAAACTTCTGGCCTGGCGATTCGTGGGTAATGACTTTGATGCCGGCTTCACGGGCGCGCTGCAAGACGGGCTCAAGCACTTTGGGGTCGTTGGGGACGACGCCGATAATGTCCACTTTCTGGGCAATCAAATCTTCAATGGCACGCACCTGCAGGGCAGGATCGGCTGCGGTCGGCCCCACCATCCAGGCGTCAATGCCGCGTTTGGCTGCTTCGCTTTTAATTCCGGCTTCCATAGCGTTGAACCACGGAATACCACCGATTTTCACCACGATGCCCATGCGTATTTTGTCCGCCGCATGGGACTGAAAAGCCAGTAATGCGAACAACGAACAGGCGATAAGCTGTTTTTTCATAAAGGCTCCATTTAATTATTTATAAGCTGCACAGACTGGGGGCGCTGCGAGCAGTCAATAATATTGACGCCGTTCCAGGCCAGTTCCTGTTCCAGCTCTTTATCTTTCAACTGGTCAGTAATGAGAAAATCCACATCACGGTAATGGCAAATACGCGCGAATGAGGGCCGAAGAAACTTAGAGCTATCCAGTAATAAATGTTTTCGTTCTGCTGCCAGAATCAGCTGTTGTTTTAAATGTGCATGACGTTCATTTCCTTCGCGTAAATAACCGTCATTGCCCAGACTGCTGCATGAAAAAAAGATCTTATTTATTTGAAACTCTTTTAACGGCTGCTCGGTAACAATGCCGTGAAAATCTTCATAACGATCTGAATATTCTCCGCCCAGACAAATGGTGCGAATACTGCCGCGCGCTGCCAGCGTCTGGACAATGCGTAACGAATTGGTTAATACCGTTAATTCAATATCCGGTAATTGCCGTGCCAGATAAAAACACGTGGTACTACTGTCGAGTAATAAGCAGTCGCCCACACTAATAAAATCCAGCGCGCGTTTCGCGATTGCCATTTTGGCGTCAACATGTTCGTTTACGCGTTGACGAAAAGACGATTCAGATTCATTAATCTCGCGATTATTAACCTGTAGCGTTGCACTGTGTCGTTTAGCCGGAACCGCACCACCATGGCTTCGCTGTAAAATACCTTTCTTTTCCAGTTGTGCTAAATCGCGGCGAATCGTTTCCTGAGAAACCCGACATAACGCGGTGAGTTCAGCGACAATAACCCGTCCGTTACACATTAATTCATCGATAATTCTCTGCTGGCGTTCAATCGGCAACATAATGGCCTCCGATGGCTATAAAGTACTGGAAGGCACGCGGCAAAAATGTGGCCTGAGCGTGGGTACGCAGGACCTGTTTTTACAACGCGCATAAAGAGATCTGTGCTGGGTTTTAATGAAACGAAATGAAAGAAATAATATTGTTTAGTGATTTGTCTCACTAAATAAGGGTTATTTAGCGGTCTCAGGATCCGCTGTGAACATTTTATCCTGCATTCTGCAGCGACTCTATCATGCCCGCTTTTGCCCGTTTATGTGTATTTGACCGCTTTGCCTGTCCGGATAGTCCGACGAATCCGATTGAGAGAACGCTGACGAATACGCATGATGACCGCATTGCGCACGACAGGGCGCTACGGCTGTTGCAAAATGGATGTTTTTTAGGCAGTTAGCTGCGCTTGCTGGGCACTTCACAGAATGCGAACGTCGTGACGTGCGCGATTGCGCTATCATCTTCCACTCAGAGAAGTTGGGGCTCGATTTTCTTAATGTGGTACAGGATGAAATCGCTGTTTGCGTTGCCTTTATTCATGGTCGCCGCCGTCCAGGCTGAACCGGTGCAGAAACTGTTTTCTGACTGGCAGTTAACCTGCAATAACGCGGCCTTTTGCGTTGCGCGCAGCACGCAGGGTGACCGTGGTTTGGTGATGACCCTGTCGCGACATGCCGGGGCGGATGACCAGCCCCTGTTACGTATTGATTACGGCAGTGCCTATAGTGGTGCGCTGCCGGGTCCAGCGCTCAAAGATAATCTGCTGGTGGATCAGCGTCGTCTTCGTCCTGATTTCAAGCACTGGGACGTAGAGCCGCATCATCTTGCGACCCGTAACCCGATTGCCATTAACGAATTTCTTGAACTCACCATGGATGCAAAAAATCTGCAGCTGACGTTCAGCGCCAGCCCACAGGTTTCATTGCGTGGCATGAAAGCGGCCCTGTTGTACATGGACGACGTGCAGGGGCGGGTGAATAGCATGAGCGCCTGGGTTCGACGGGGCGAACGCAACGGCGTGCCTGCTGCTCCGGCGATTCCGCAACTGCCACCTCCCATGGCCGCGCCTGCACCGCTGACGCGGGAAGAAACCAGTGGCCTGATCGATTACGGCACCTGGCGGGTTAATTCAGACACCTGTTCGCTCGATCCACTGCGACGCGAAGTCAGCGTCTCGCCGCTGACGGACAAAAAAGCCTTGCTGCTGGTGAGCTGTGAGATGGGGGCGTATAACGTGATCGATCGGGCGTTTGAAGTGACGCGCGCGCCGCCCTATGTGGCACGCGGTGTCAGCCTGACTTTACCCTTTACGCCGCCCGAGGGAGGAGAGCGCCAGCTGGAGCTGATTAATGCGGATTACGATGCGGCAACCGGCCAGCTTTACACCTTTGGTAAAGGGCGGGGACTGGGCGACTGCGGTACAGCGTCCCGCTGGCAGTTTAACGGTGAGCACTTTGTGTTAGCGGAATATGCCGAAGAATCAACCTGCGATGCCTGGCACAGCAGCGATGACTGGCCCACGCTCTGGGTAAGCCAGTCAGCCTCTGCGGATGGCAGCCGTTAAGGAATCGCCTGCACCATCATGGGGGAACCGGTCTGATTGCCCACCAACTCCGCCAGCAGGTTATTTACACCGTCACTCATTGGCGTGAAGCGGGTCAGGGGAGATCGGGTCACCACCACAAAAACGCCCACATTATTCTGCGGCACCATCGCTATATAGGTGATGAAACCCCCGCCACCGCCGGTTTTCTGAATGATGCCCGGACGCCCCTTTGACGGTCCCATATAAACCCAACCCATGCCGAGAGCGTCGGCTTTACCTGGCACGTCCATTCCATCCACCTTGTGAAGCTGATCGCGACGGTAGATTAATGTCTGCAGGCGATCGATCTGTGGCGTGCGGCGATTCACGGAGGAGTTCAGAAACTGCTGCATCCAGCGTCCCATATCATCCGGCGTTGAATAGACGCCACCGCTGCCGATAGCCGCCAGCGTGTTATTACACGGACTGGCTCCTTTTTCCGCCACCATTAAACGGGCGCACTGTTCGGGTGACGGGGTAAACGTGGTGTCC
The DNA here is from genome assembly GCF_035191405.1 of Pantoea sp. JZ2. Lineage (NCBI taxonomy): Bacteria > Pseudomonadati > Pseudomonadota > Gammaproteobacteria > Enterobacterales > Erwiniaceae > Pantoea > Pantoea sp. JZ2. Next base: position 1,521,519 of record NZ_CP045247.1, read on the forward strand.
TTCATGCCCAGCGGGCGGGTGATCAGCTGCTGAAACAGGGCCGGATAGGGTTTACCCGCCGCACGTGACAGCGCATCACCCAACAGATCGTAACCCAGGTTGGAATAGGCCGCATTGGTGCCGGGTGCCGCTTTCAGGCTGGCGGTGTTCAGCCAGTTCCAGCGCTCACTTTGCGTAGGCCAGACAAAAACCGGACGATGCGGTTTACCGCCGGGCTGTTCGCGCGGCAGGCCACTGGTATGAGTGGCGAGGTTAATCAACCGAATCGGTTGACCGTCGAAACCAGGGACCCGTTTTCCCGGAGGCGCATACTTACTCAGCGGATCGTCCAGACGAATCTCGCCGCGCTCGGCCATTTTTACCATCACCTCACTGGTCATTAATTTACTGAGCGAGGCAATACGAATTAACGAATCCTTTTGCGGACGAATATTGTTGCCGGGCCGGGTATCACCAAAGCTGGTAAAGACACGCTGATTACCGTCTATTGCCACCAGGGCCATGCCGGTGGCACCACTGGCATAAAAGATATGCTCTGCATAGCGATCGACAATCTGGGAGGCCAGTAAGGGATCGGGCGCAACCTGCGCCGTGCTTTTAAGGGGAAGCAAAGAAACCAGTAAAGCCAGTAAATAAGGAGTGCGCATTTTCAACGGAGAGGGCTTCGCTATAGGAGTCGGGTGAAAACCTATAGTAATCAGTTTAAGGATGACGGGAAGAGCAAAGCACAGTTTTTTTTATTTCAGATTACAGTCAGCTGGCGATGGCGGCCATGGACATCAGCGGGCGGGGGATATGTTTTGCCCCGCAGAGGCCGCCGGACCGAGCCGCTGCACTGGCGGCGTGGCGCGCCGCAGTTCATGGCCGTTTGTACATGCGCCTGGGATGGCCCACTTTGCCATACAGCATTTCTACCGTCAGAAAGCCGGTTTCCACGCAGTGCTCCAGATAGCGACGGGCGGTTGTTTTACTGAGCCCGGTTTCGGCCATCACCTCATCAACCGAAAAAAGCCGCGTGGTGGCTGGCGTAAAAAGTGTCTGGACCCGCGCGAGGGTCGTTTCCTCAATACCTTTGCTGCCGTTATCATGCGGGTAGTTCTTCGCCTGTAGCTGATAAAGGACATCGACATTTTTCTGATCGACAATCTTCCATGTGCGCTGCTGGTCTGCGAAAGCGATAAAGTTGGCAAGCGAGCGGTTAAGCCGTTTCCAGGACACAGGTTTAAGGACGTAATCGAAGGCACCGTTGCGGATGGCCTGGCTACAGGTATCCATATCACTGGCCGCCGTAATAAAAATAATGGAACAGTTTGCGTGGGCCAGCAACGGATCGCCAATCAGGGTGATGCCTTTGCCATCGGGCAGATAATTATCCAGCAATAGCAGCTGTGGCGCACTGATGGCAAGCTGCTGTCTGGCTTCTGCGAGTGACCCGGCGATACCGATCAGCCTGAGTTCAGGGTGTTTACCAATCAGTTCGGCATGAAGCTGAGCCAGTTCAGGCTCATCTTCCACAATCAGGACAGTCACAGGCTCATGTTGCATCGCGGACCTTCTCCGTTTCCGTTACGGGACAGCGGTGGGTTTGCGCGCAGGGGATAAACAGCGAGAAAATGGCGCCACGTGGCACATTGTCGCTGACCTCAATGGTTCCCCCTGTGCGGGTAATATAGCTTTCTGTTAAATACAGCCCGATGCCGTGATCGCCCCGGGTTTTCGTGGTGACGCCACGTTCAAACATGTGTCCGCGGATGGCAGGTGCAATGCCCACGCCGTGATCCGCCACTTCGATGATCAGCTCACGGGCGCTGAGCTTAATCAGCACTTCAACAGGTTCATGAGGCATCGGGGCGCGTTGCGTGGCTTCAATCGCGTTGTCCAGCAAATTGCCAATGACCGAGATCAGTTCAGCCTCTGACAGTGGGGGAAAGGGCTTGTCCATCAGGCATGCGGGATCAAAGTGGAGGATAACGCCTTTTTCTCTGGCGCGTGCCGCTTTGCCCAGTAACAAGCCGCACAGCAGTGGCGAGCTGAAGCGTGCGGAGACAAAGTCCAGCCACTCCTGCTCGTGTTCTGACTGCGCCTCAATGTAGTCAATCGCGTCTTCAAAACGCCCCATGTGCAACAGCCCGGAAAGCGTGTTCATTCGGTTAAGCTGCTCATGCCGCATAATGCGCAGATTATCGACATAACGTTTCACCTGGCTGAGCTGGGCGCTAAGGGAGTCGATGTCGTTAAAATCGCGGAAGGAGATTACCCAGCCCATCAGCGCGTCCTCCAGCATGATACGTACCCGGCTGGCGATGACGGTGAGCGCGTTAAACTGGCTAATCTCATCGTGGGTATCTTTCTCCAGCATCACGGGCTGCGATAAAAAGGGGACGGGCGAAATGATCTGGCTGACAGACTGCCCTCGCAGCGCCTCGGCGGACTGTGAAAGGCCTAACAGCTTTCGGGCGGCCTGGTTGATCACTTCGATCTGCAGGTGTTCATTGATGACAATCACGCCTTCATAGATCGATTCCATCATGGCGTTTTGCTGACGGACCATCAGGCCGATCTCGCGCGGTTCCAGCGAGAAAATCTGTTTTTTAATATTGCAGGTGAAAAACCAGGAGAAAATAAACAGGGCGATAAGCACCAGGGCCGCCACGATCAGCAGGTTGATCATGTTGCTGAACGTGATGGCATCCAGATAGCGGGCGAGATAACCAACGGACACGATACCGACCACCTGCCCGCGATCGTTCAGGATAGGCGATTTGCTGCGCAGGGAGATTCCCAGTCCGCCTGTCCGGATGGTGGTGATACTTTTCCCTGCCAGCACTGCCGCGTTGTCTCCGCCGACCAGGGGTTTGCCAACCCGGTCCGCCGTCACCGAGTGAAAAAGGTGCAGGCCACGGTTATCGCCAATCACCATAAAACTGGCATCGCTTTTCCGGGCAATAGCCCTCATCAGCATATTAATGGCCGGGATATCCCGATCCGCCACCGCTTTTCTCAGTTCCGGAATCAGCGCGATTTCGTCTGCCTGCACCTTCGCGCGCATGCTCATCGCCTGATAAAGCTGCCGGGTGATGCTGACGTAGTAATAGCTTCCCAGTAACACGAACAGGACAGACGAAAAAACAACGAGCGAAAGAAACAGCTTCGTTTGAAATGACAATTTCATGACTGTCACGCGCATTTTGGAATAATAACTTAAATGTATCATCTTTTTAACAACAGACACTACATGCGTTTATCTGTTTGATATTAATGGGATTAAATCGTTTTCAGAGGGCAGGGAAGCGTCAGCAAAGGACAAACAACGGCTGCGGGGAATAAAAACCATAAACACCACGACGATTACCAGGATGCGGATCACGCTCTGGAAATAACACCATTAAAACTTTATGCCAGATACCTTCTCCTTCACGTAATTCCGCTTTTTTTCACGGCATTCTGAAAAAAAACGATGATGCAAAGAGGTTAATAATGCGCTCACCTGATAATTCTTTTCTGTCTGATACGCTGGCCCGTTCACCGCGCAGGAAAACCCTGAAGGAGCAGTGGTGGCATATTATGGATAACTGGAAAGTCGGGATTATCCCTCTTCCTCTGTTTGTGCTGGCCGGTGTGCTCATTGCACTGGACTGCCTGAGCGGGAAACTGGCCAGCGATATCGTCGTCATGGTCGCCACGCTGGCCTTTTTTGGTTTTGCCTGCGGTGAATTTGGTAAACGTCTGCCGGTGGTGGGCCGTCTGGGCGCCGCAGCTATCTGCGCAACCTTTATTCCCTCTGCGCTGGTCTATTACGGGTTACTTCCCGATATCGTGGTGACCTCAACAACGCAGTTCTATAAATCGACCAATATTCTCTATCTCTATATTTGCTGCATCATCGTCGGCAGCATCATGAGCATGAACCGTACGGTGCTGATTCAGGGCTTTCTGCGCATCTTTTTTCCCATGCTGTGCGGTGAAATCGTGGGCATGATTGTCGGCATGGGCGTCGGATTAGCGTTGGGGCTGGAGCCGTTCCAGATTTTCTTTTTTATCATTCTGCCCATTATGGCGGGTGGCGTCGGCGAAGGGGCCATTCCGCTCTCCATCGGCTATGCGGCGTTGCTCCATATGGATCAGGGCGTAGCGCTGGGCCGTATCCTGCCGATGGTGATGCTGGGTGGCGTGACCGCCATTATTATTTCCGGCTGCCTGAACCAACTGGGTAAACGTTATCCGCACCTCACCGGGGAAGGCCAGCTGATGCCGAATGTCACGAACGTTGAGCCCGAGCCGCTGCAGTCCGTTTTTTCCGGTAAAGTTGACGTAACGGCCATTGCCTCCGGGGCGCTGCTTGCGGTGCTGCTCTATATGGTAGGGATGCTGGGGCAGAAGCTGACAGGGCTGCCTGCGCCGGTAGGGATGCTGTTCCTGGCCGTGCTGGTGAAACTGGTCAATGGCGTTTCGCCCCGTATTCTGGCCGGTTCTCAGGTGGTCTATCGCTTTTTCCGCACCGCAGTGACCTATCCCGTCCTGTTCGCTGTCGGTGTGGCCATTACGCCGTGGCATGTGCTGGTCACTGCGTTTACGCTCACCAATCTGCTGGTCATTATCAGCACGGTCAGTGCGCTGGTCGCAACGGGCTTTTTTGTCGGGAAAAAGATTGGCATGCATCCCATTGATGTCGCCATTGTTTCCTGCTGCCAGAGTGGGCAGGGCGGGACGGGCGATGTAGCCATTCTTACCGCCGGTAACCGCATGGGCCTGATGCCGTTTGCTCAGATCGCGACGCGTATCGGTGGAGCCATCAACGTTTCGCTCTCTTTGCTGCTGCTGAGCCACTTTTTAAAGTAACGGTTGTTAAGGTCAGCAAGGCGGCAGGATTAACCACAGCATGCAGGGGCACGGCGAAAAACGTGGTTACCGAAGAAGGTGGGTTTTCAGAAAGCAGCACGCCAGCGTCAGGCTGGCGTGCTGAGAGCAAAACCGCGATCCGGCTGAGGAAGCCGGATCGCGTGAGTGCGAGGATTATGCCGGTTTCAGCAGGGCTTCGGCATGGCTGACGATGTTTTCTATCGTGAAGCCAAACTCCGCGAACAGCTTTTCTGCTGGCGCAGATTCACCGAACGTAGTCATCCCGACAATGGCACCGTCCAGCCCGACATACTTATACCAGTAATCTGCAATGCCTGCTTCCACGGCCACGCGTGCTTTCACAGCGGAAGGCAGCACAGATTCGCGATAAGCCGCATCCTGCGCGTCGAACAGATCCGTTGAAGGCAGTGAAACGACCCGCACCTTATGGCCGCCGGTCGTCAGCTTCGTTGCTGCACCCAGCGTAATCTCCACTTCAGAGCCGGTGGCAATCAGAATGACGTCTGGCGTGCCCTCACAGTCTTTCAGGACGTAACCGCCGCGTTTGATATTCGCCACCTGTTCCGCCGTACGCTCCGGCTGTGCCAGATTCTGACGCGACAGGATCAGGGCGGTAGGCCCATGATGACGCTCAATCGCAGCCTGCCAGGCCACAGCGGTTTCCACCTGGTCGCACGGACGCCAGACGCTCATATTCGGCGTAACGCGCAGGCTGGCAATCTGCTCTACCGGCTGGTGGGTTGGACCATCTTCACCCAGACCGATTGAGTCATGGGTATAAACCAGAATCTGGCGGGCCTTCATCAGGGCCGCCATGCGCGCGGCGTTACGGGCGTACTCGACGAACATCAGGAAGGTCGCGGTATAGGGCACAAAACCGCCGTGGTGGGCAATACCGTTACCAATGGCCGTCATACCAAATTCACGCACACCGTAGTGGATATAGTTCCCGGCCGGATCCTCTTTGATGGATTTCGAACCTGACCAGATGGTGAGGTTACTTGGGGCGAGGTCGGCAGAGCCGCCCAGGAATTCAGGCAGCATTTTGCCGTAGGCTTCCAGTGAATTTTGCGAGGCCTTGCGGCTGGCGATTTTTTGCGGATTCGCCTGCAGATCGGCAATGAATCGGGCAGTTTCCGCTTCCCAGTTTGCGGGCATTTCGCCGTTCATACGCCGCGTATATTCTGCGGCCAGTTCAGGATAAGCCTGCTGATACGCGGCAAACTTATCGTTCCAGGCTTTTTCGCGCGCCGCGCCAGCTTCTTTGGCATCCCACTGCTGGTAAATCTCTTGCGGAATCTCAAACGCCGGATAATTCCAGCCCAGTTGCTTGCGCGTCAGGGCGACTTCTTCTTCACCCAGCGCGGCCCCGTGTGCCTCTTCTTTACCGGCTTTATTCGGTGAACCAAAGCCAATAACCGTGCGGCAGATAATCAGTGACGGCTTATCGGTGACGCTTTGCGCTTCTTTAATTGCGGCTTTAACGGCTTCGGCATCGTGACCATCAATTTCACCGACCACGTGCCAGTTATAGGCTTCGAAACGTTTGTGCGTGTCATCCGTAAACCAGCCTTCGGTCTCTCCGTCGATGGAAATGCCGTTGTGGTCATAGAAGCCGATCAGTTTGCCCAGACCAAGCGTTCCGGCCAGTGAGCAGACTTCGTGGGAAATCCCCTCCATCAGACAGCCGTCGCCCATAAACACATAGGTGAAGTGGTCAACGATATCGTGTTGTGGACGGTTAAACTGCGCAGCCAGCGTCCGTTCCGCAATGGCCAGACCCACGGCGTTTGCCAGACCCTGACCCAGCGGGCCGGTCGTGGTTTCCACGCCCGGCGTGTAGCCAATTTCCGGGTGGCCCGGTGTTTTGGAGTGCAGCTGGCGGAAGTTTTTCAGCTCTTCAATCGGTAAATCGTACCCGGTCAGGTGCAGCAAACTGTAAAGCAGCATTGAGCCGTGACCGTTAGACAGGATAAAGCGGTCGCGATCCAGCCAGGCGGGGTTGGTCGGATTATGCTTGAGGAAATCGCGCCACAGCACTTCGGCGATATCTGCCATGCCCATTGGCGCACCAGGATGACCGGATTTTGCTTTTTGTACCGCATCCATACTTAATGCGCGAATCGCATTCGCCAACTCTCTGCGTGAGGACATAAAGGGTCTCCCTTGTTAAGCATCAGGGCGGGAGTGAGCCCGCCCGGTAAAAGAGGGGAAAAACTACAGGCGCGCCGCCAGCACATCTTCCAGTTTTTGCTGGTCAACGGCGAACTGGCGAATACCGTCTGCCAGTTTTTCGACCGCCATAAGGTCCTGATTATGTTCCCAGCGGAACTCCGCTTCGGACAGCGGCGACGGCTGATGGAAACATTCAGTGGAAGGCTCAAGCTTACGCTCTACGGGCGCCTCGCTGTTCTGCAACTCCTCCAGCAGGTTAGGTGACAGCGTCAGCCGATCACACCCGGCCAGCGCCAGTACCTGTTCGACCTTACGGAAGCTGGCACCCATGATGATGGTGTCATAGCGATGCTTCTTATAATAATCGTAAATACGGCGCACCGATTTCACGCCCGGATCTTCGTCGACGTTATACGGGTCCATGGGCTTGCGGCTGTTGTACCAGTCATAGATACGGCCGACAAACGGCGAAATCAGATAAACCCCGGCTTCGGCGCAGGCGCGCGCCTGGGCAAAGGAGAACAGCAGCGTCAGGTTGCACTGGATACCATTCTTTTCCAGCTCTTCTGCGGCTTTAATGCCTTCCCATGTGGAGGCCAGTTTGATCAGGATGCGAGAGCGATCAATGCCGTGCTCTTCATACATGCGGACCAGCTTTTCTGCTTTCGTGACGCACATGCCACGATCGAAGGAGAGGCGCGCATCCACTTCGGTCGAAACACGGCCTGGTATGCTTTTCAGAATTTCCATACCGAGGTTAATGGCCACTTTATCGCTGGCGTTAATAATCTGCGTTTCTTTGCTGCCACCCTGTTTTTTCGCGTAGTCGATGGCGTCATCAATCAGATGTTTGTAAGGCTGGAGAGCAGATGCTTTCAGAATAAGCGAAGGGTTAGTCGTCGCATCTTGTGGGTGATAATTACGGATGGACTCAATATCGCCACTGTCAGCCACCACGGTCGTGAACTGTTTAAGGGCTTCAAGCTGGTTCATTTCTACACTCCTTGAAAAATACGTTGTAACAAAAGGGAACACCTCTGGCCTCGTGCCCTAATCAGTGCAGACATTACCCGTCGTAGTAACGCCGACTCACCACATTGCAACAGACCAGGTGCAGTGAAAATGCGTTTTCTCTGAATGTTGTGCGATGAGGGTTGCGCGCAACCACCCGAGATGACATTTCTGCGGATAACGACTGTCCAGCCATTAAGGATAGCAGCCATGAAAAATGACGCAGGGTAGACTGTGGCAATCTGTGCGTTAAGAAAGAAGGTTCTTTGAACCGCCTCACCGCTTTGTGATGGTGTGCTTTCTATACTGAACATCCACTTACCTGGCGAAGAAGGATGTTTAATGGATGACCAACTGAAGCAAAGTGCGCTTGATTTTCATCAGTATCCCACTCCCGGAAAAATTCAGGTTTCCCCCACCAAACCTCTTGCCACCCAGCGGGATTTGGCGCTGGCCTATTCTCCTGGCGTGGCGGCGCCCTGTTTAGAAATCGCCGCCGATCCGCTGGCGGCGCACAAGTACACCGCGCGCGGCAATCTGGTGGCGGTGATTTCAAACGGTACGGCGGTACTGGGGCTGGGGAACATCGGCGCACTGGCCGGGAAACCGGTGATGGAAGGCAAGGGCGTTCTGTTTAAGAAATTCGCGGGCATTGACGTTTTTGATATTGAGGTCGACGAACAGGATCCCGATAAGCTGATCGAGGTGATTGCCGCGCTGGAACCCACGTTTGGCGGAATCAATCTTGAAGATATTAAAGCGCCCGAGTGTTTTTATATCGAACAGCAACTGCGGCAGCGCATGAAAATTCCGGTGTTTCATGATGACCAGCATGGCACGGCCATCATCTGTACGGCGGCGGTGCTGAACGGACTACGCATCGTCAACAAGGCTATCGCTGATGTACGGCTGGTGGTGTCAGGCGCGGGCGCATCGGCCATTGCCTGTATGAATCTGCTGGTCGCGCTGGGCTTGCAGAAAGACCATATTCAGGTGTGCGATTCGAAAGGGCTGATTTACCGTGACCGCGAACCCAATATGGCGGCCACCAAAGCCGATTATGCCGTGGAGGATCACGGCAAGCGCACGCTGGCCGACGTGATCGAGGGCGCAGATATTTTCCTGGGCTGTTCCGGACCGGATGTCCTGACGCAGGATATGGTGAAAAGCATGGCGAAAGATCCGCTGATTCTGGCGCTGGCAAATCCCCATCCCGAAATTCTGCCGCCGTTGGCGAAAGCCGTACGGCCGGATGCGATTATCTGCACCGGACGTTCTGATTTTCCTAATCAGGTGAACAACGTGCTCTGCTTCCCGTTTATCTTTCGTGGCGCGCTGGATGTGGGGGCCACCGCCATCAATGAAGAGATGAAGCTGGCGGCCGTACACGCCATTGCCGAACTGGCACAGGCGGAACAAAGCGACGTAGTGGCTTCGGCCTATAGCGATCAGGACCTGCGCTTCGGACCGGACTATCTGATTCCCAAACCCTTTGATCCACGTTTAATCGTGCAGATAGCCCCTGCCGTGGCGAAAGCGGCGATGGCGTCCGGCGTGGCAACCCGGCCTGTGGCTGACTTTGATGCCTACCGGGAGCAACTTACGGAGTTTGTGTATAAGACCAACCTGTTTATGAAGCCGATCTTTTCCCAGGCGCGTAAAGCCCCGAAACGGGTGGTGATGGCGGAGGGCGAAGAGGTGCGGGTGCTGCATGCTACGCAGGAGCTGGTCTCGCTGGGGCTGGCGAAACCCATCCTGATAGGTCGCCCCAACGTGATCGCCATGCGGTTAGAAAAACAGGGGCTAAAAATTGAGGCCGGAAAGGATTTTGAAATCGTGAATAACGAATCCGATCCCCGCTTTAAAGCGTACTGGAATGAGTATTACCAGATGATGAAGCGGCGCGGTGTCACCCCCGAGCAGGCGCAGCGCGCCGTTATTGGTAATCCGACCCTCATCGGTGCCATCATGGTCTACCGTGGTGAGGCCGATGCGCTGATCTGCGGCACCATCGGCGATTATAACGAGCACTACGAGATTGTGGAGCGCGTGCTGGGCCTGCGGAGTGATGTGAAGGTGGCCGGGGCCATGAATGCGCTGTTACTGCCGAATGGCAACACGTTTATTGCGGATACTTACGTCAACGCCGATCCTACACCGGAACAGCTGGCGGATATAACGTTAATGGCGGCGGAAACCGTCCGTCGCTTTGGGATTGAGCCGCGCGTGGCGTTGCTGTCGCACTCCAGCTTTGGCACCTCCAGTGCGCCTGGTGCGCAGAAAATGCGCGATGTGCTGGCGCTGGTGCAACAGCGCGCGCCTGAGCTGGAAATCGACGGGGAGATGCACGGCGATGCGGCGCTGGTGGAAAGCATCCGGCGGGAAATCATGCCCGACAGCCCGCTGAAAGGCAGCGCAAACCTGCTGATCATGCCCAACGTGGAAGCGGCGCGCATCAGCTACAATCTGCTGCGCGTGTCCTGTTCGGAAGGCGTAACGGTCGGGCCGGTGCTGATGGGCATGACCCGGCCGGTGCACGTGCTGACGCGCATCGCGTCCGTGCGCCGGATCGTCAATATGGTGGCGCTGGCGGTGGTGGAAGCGCAGACGCAGCCGCTGTAATCACCCGGGGCGGCGACCCGGGTTGCCGCCCCGGCACGTTCCTGAGCCGGCAGCGTGGATTACTCAGGCAGGTTGAGCCAGTTTTTCACCGGCAGGAAGTCACGGTAGAGCGCGGCCTCGGGTGAGTCAGGTTCAGGATGATAGTTATATTCCCAGCGCACCATGGGCGGCAGGGACATCAAAATGGATTCCGTTCTGCCTCCGGTTTGCAGGCCAAACAGCGTGCCCCGATCCCACACCAGATTGAACTCTACATAGCGACCCCGGCGGTAAAGCTGGAACTGGCGCTCGCGGTCGCCATAAGGCATGTGCTTGCGGCGCGCCACAATCGGCTGGTAAGCGTCCAGAAAGCCCCGGCCGACGGCCTGAATAAGGGCAAAACTTTGTTCAAAGCCCGGCTCGTGGATATCGTCAAAAAACAGCCCACCAATACCGCGTTGCTCGTCGCGGTGTTTCAGATAGAAATAGTCGTCGCACCACTTTTTAAACCGGGGATAGACATCCTCGCCAAAAGGCTGGCAGATATCGAAGGCGGTCTGATGCCAGTGCAGCGCATCTTCTTCAAACCCGTAAAACGGCGTCATATCAAAGCCGCCGCCAAACCACCAGATCGGCTCGGCACCGGGTTTTTCGGCAATGAAAAAGCGCACATTCGCATGACTGGTCGGTACATACGGGTTGTTGGGATGGATAACCAGCGAAACGCCCATGGCTTCGAAACTGCATCCGGCCAGCTCAGGACGATGTGCCGTCGCGGAGGCGGGCATCTGGTCGCCATGAACGTGGGAGAAATTCACGCCAGCCTGTTCAAACACGGCACCATTACGCAGCACACGGCTTCGTCCACCGCCACCGCCGGGGCGTTCCCAGCGGTCTTCAGTGAACTGCGCGCCGCCGTCTTCGGCAGTCAGCTTGCGACAAATCTCATCCTGCAAATCCAGCAGGAACGTTTTTACGCGGGAGATATCAGGCATGGGATAGGCTTCTCTTAGTAAAAATTGGCCGTGATTATAGCTGATCTACTATGACATTCGACGATCATACTCATCAAAGTAGTTAATGATACCTGTGGCGATAGCCGAGGCAATCTTCTGCCGAAAGGCGGTCGTGCCCAGCAACTGCTCTTCGCGCGGATTGGTAATAAAAGACGTTTCCACCAGCACCGAGGGAATGGACGGCGACTTCAGCACGGCAAAGGCGGCCTGTTCGGTATGCTGACTGTGAAGGTGATGCACCGGGCGAATCTGGTCCAGAACGTGTTTGCCCAGGGTCAGGCTGTTTCTGATGGTGTCCGTTTGCACCAGATCGAACAGAATCTGCTGTAAATACTGGTCCTGCTGTTCCACGTTGGCTCCGCCGACCTTGTCCGCGTCATTTTCACGTTTCGACAGGTAACGCGCCATGCTGCTGCTGGCACCCCGATTGGATAACGCGAACACAGAGGCACCGCTGGCATCCGGGCTGGTATAGCCATCCGCATGGATTGACATAAACAGGTTCGCACCGTGCTGATGCGCAATCTCCACCCGCTGGTAGAGCGGAATGAAATGGTCGCTGTCACGCGTCAGGCGGACCTCGATACGCGGATGTGACTGCAGCAGACTGCGCACATTACTGGCGATGTCTAAAACAATGTGTTTTTCTTCGGAACCCTCTTCGCCGACCGCACCCGAATCGATACCGCCGTGGCCCGGATCGAGCATCACGATGCGCTTGCCGTTGTTAACCCGCGGCCTGGGCGACGAGGGTCGGGTAGAGAGCGAAGCCTGCTGTTCCTTCGCCTGCACCGCGCGCGGGGACAATATGGGGAGCGCCAGCCCGGACAGCAGCAGCTGGCGACGATGAATTAAACGTTTGAGTAAGTGCATGTGCATGTCCCTGAGCAATCATAATGCACCGTGTTATAGCGTAACATTATGCCCGGTGCGATCTTTCAACCATTTCAGGTTATTACTTTGTTTTTCAGCCTGGTAACAGGCAATTTCTTTTTTTTTAACGTTGCCGTCAGCAGCCAGGGTTGCACCCGCCGAAGAAAGCGTGATAATCAGCAAATTGAGGTGAACTGCAGGTACAGAAGATGGAAATCCGCACCTTCCGCCAGGAAGATTTTGAAGAAGTGATCACGCTCTGGGAACGCTGCGATTTGTTACGGCCATGGAACGATCCGGAGCTGGACATCGAACGCAAAATGCATCATGACGCCGACCTGTTTCTGGTGGCGGAAGTCGGGGGCGAAGTCGTCGGTACCGTAATGGGCGGTTACGATGGTCACCGTGGCGCGGCTTACTATCTGGCGGTGCATCCGGATTATCAGGGCCGCGGCTTTGCCAATGCCCTGATGAATCGCCTGGAGAAAAAACTCATTGCGCGCGGTTGCCCTAAAATTCACCTGATGGTGCGGGAAGAGAACGACCAGGTCGTTGCCTTCTATGAAAAGCTGGATTATGAAACGGTCGATGTGGTGTTGCTGGGCAAACGTTTAATCGAAGATCGTGAATATTAATTCGGTCTGGCCGCCTGAGGAGTACGACGACAAAGGGCAACTGCGCCTGCCGTTTCTTTTCTGGCTGATTCTGCTATTGCAGTCGCGCACCTGGTGGCTCCTGGTGATGGCCGGCGCGTCACGCCAGCAGGGAAACGATCTTCTGGCCCTTTTCTATCCGGATCGCCAGGCGTTCTGGTCAGGACTGGTGTTGGGTCTGCCAGCGCTGTCGGGGCTGTTGCTCACGGGCTACCGGTCGCGTTTACCCCGAGTGTGGCGCAGCTGGCGCCTGGTGCTGGTGGTATCGTTAGGGGCGAATTTGCTCTGGCAGAGCGTACAACTCGTCCAGACCGATCTGCTCAGCTCACCGTTGCCGCTGCTGTTTACGCTGTTTGATCTGCTGGCACTGCTGTGGTTACTGATCAGTATCCGGCTTCGCGCCTGCTTTTTGCCGCCACACGATCCCGAATAAACTTTTTGCCGCTTTGCGACTCCAATCCGTTTTGCCCAGGTCTATTTATTAACAGGAGTTTTCATGAAAGCTGTTCGTTACACGATACTGACGGTGGCCATGCTGGTCAGTGGGTGTGCCAGTTCCTCCGGCCCTGACGCCAACAGCAGCCAGCAGGTACGCTGGTGGAATCCATTGAGTTACCACTGGGCTTCTGCGCTGCCATGGAACTGGTTTGGTCCTTCACTGACGATCAGCGATCAGGGCGTTGGTGGGATCAACAGTGCCACGGCGATGAACGAATCGGCCATCAAAGACGGGCTTAAGGGCAACTACGATCTGCGTCAGGGCATGCGTGGCCAGAACGGTCAGGTGGTGTCCTTCTGGCAGGCGATGAAGGACGGTCAGGTTAAGCTGGTCATCTATGGTCAGTCACAGGTTGACCGCATTGAGGTGACGGACAACGACATCGCCAGTGCCGACGGCAGCAAAATTGGCGATGCGTTTAGCGCCAGATATGACAAAGCCTTTAATAACTGCATTGTGGCTGCCGGGTTAGACAATCATGACGTCGAATGCCGTGTGCCTGGCAGCCCGCATCTACGCTATGTTTACAGCGGGACCTGGCACGGTCCGGAAGGATTACTGCCCGCCGATGACACGCTGAAAAGCTGGAAACTCAGCAAGTTCGTCTGGCAGCGTTAAGCTCCGTAATTTTTGCCTCCCGCAGGGCGTTCAGTGCGCCCTGCCAACCCAATTCTGTTTTTGCGCATTCTTTTCCCGCCGCCTTATGCCTTTTTCGACTTTGAAATCAACAAACGATATATAAAACCGTTACGGGTTTACGCTGAGTTATAAATAAACTGCTGTATCTGCGGATGAGATCTGCATCAAATTTCTTCAGGGTGAACCATGACCTTCAAAGCGATGAAAAAAATCGTGAGCGGAATCGCGCTGTCGCTGGGCCTTGCTGGCGCCGCGCACGCCACAGAGCTGTTAAACAGCTCTTATGACGTTTCACGTGAACTGTTCGTCGCCCTGAACGCGCCTTTTGTCAGCCAGTGGGATGCGCAACATCCGGACGATAAACTCACCATCAAAATGTCGCATGCGGGTTCTTCTAAACAGGCGCTGGCCATCCTGCAAGGGCTGCGTGCCGATGTGGTGACCTATAATCAGGTGACGGATGTACAGGTGCTGCATGACAAAGGCAAACTGATCCCGGCCGACTGGCAAACGCGCCTGCCGAATCACAGTTCACCGTTTTATTCCACCATGGCGTTTCTGGTTCGCAAGGGTAACCCTAAGCAGATTCATGACTGGTCCGATCTAACCCGTGACGACGTGAAGCTGATTTTCCCGAATCCGAAGACCTCGGGTAACGGGCGTTATACCTATCTTGCCGCCTGGGGTGCCGCAGAGAAAGCGGACGGCGGCGACCAGGCAAAAACGCGCGCCTGGATGACACAGTTTCTGAAAAACGTCGAGGTTTTCGACACAGGCGGACGCGGCGCCACCACCACCTTTGCTGAACGCGGTTTAGGGGATGTGCTGATCAGCTTCGAATCGGAGGTCAACACCATTCGTAATCAGTACGGTAAAGAGGATTACGAAGTCGTGGTGCCAAAAACCGATATCCTGGCGGAGTTCCCCGTCGCCTGGGTCGATAAAAACGTTGAACACAATAAAACAGCCGACGCGGCGAAGGCTTATCTGACCTGGCTGTATTCGCCCGAGGCACAGAAAATCATTACGGACTTTTATTATCGCGTGAACAATCCGCAGCTGATGGAGCAGCAAAAAGATCGCTTTCCAGCCACACAGCTGTTTCGGGTTGAAGACGTATTTGGTAGCTGGAATAACGTTATGAAAACCCATTTCGAAAGTGGCGGTGAACTGGATCAACTGTTAGCGGCGGGGCGTGGATAATGTTTGCAGCCAGCCAAAAACGTGTTTTGCCCGGTTTCGGCCTGAGCCTGGGCACCAGTCTGCTGTTTACCTGCCTGATTCTGCTGCTGCCCATCAGCGCCCTCATCATGCAGTTGTCGCAGATGACATTGCAGCAATACTGGGACGTGGTGACCAATCCCCAGCTGATTGCAGCCTATAAAGTGACGCTGCTGTCGGCCGGCGTTGCCTCATTGTTCAATGCCCTGTTTGGCATGCTGATGGCCTGGGTTTTAACGCGTTATCGCTTCCCGGGTCGCACGCTGCTGGATGGTTTAATGGATTTGCCCTTTGCATTGCCAACCGCCGTCGCAGGGTTAACCCTGGCCGGTCTGTTTTCGGTAAACGGCTGGTACGGTCAATGGTTTGCTCATTTCGACATTAAGATTTCCTACACCTGGATTGGTATCGCGCTGGCGATGGCCTTCACCAGTATCCCGTTTGTTGTCCGGACGGTGCAGCCGGTGCTGGAAGAGTTAGGTCCGGAATACGAAGAGGCGGCGCAGACTCTGGGCGCAACGCCCTGGCAAAGTTTCCGTCGCGTTGTGCTGCCGGAAGTGGCTCCGGCGTTGCTGGCGGGCACTGCGCTGTCGTTTACCCGCAGCCTGGGCGAGTTTGGCGCGGTGATCTTTATCGCGGGCAATATTGCCTGGAAAACAGAAGTGACCTCACTGATGATTTTTGTCCGTCTGCAGGAGTTTGATTATCCGGCCGCCAGCGCCATCGCGTCGGTCATTCTGGCGGCGTCGTTGCTGCTGCTGTTTGCCATTAATACCTTACAGAGCCGCTTTGGCCGTCGTCTGGGAGGTCACTGATGGCCGATATTTCGCAACTCAATCATGCCGATCGCCAGCCCGTAAACTGGGGTAAATGGCTGCTTATCGGCACGGGTGTGCTGATCTCGGTGCTGCTGCTGGTGGTGCCGATGGTCTCCATCTTCTGGGAAGCGCTGCACAGCGGGCTTGGCCTGACTCTGCGTAACCTGACCGACAGCGATATGCTGCACGCGATTTGGCTGACCGTACTGGTGGCGCTGATTACCGTGCCGGTTAATCTGGTCTTCGGCACCTTGCTGGCCTGGCTGGTCACCCGCTTTACGTTTCCTGGTCGCCAGCTGTTGTTAACCCTGTTTGATATTCCGTTCGCGGTCTCGCCGGTTGTGGCTGGCCTGATGTACCTGCTGTTCTGGGGCATTAACGGTCCGGCAGGCGGCTGGCTGGATGCCCACAATATTCAGGTGATGTTCACCTGGCCGGGTATGGTGCTGGTCACCGTCTTCGTGACCTGTCCGTTCGTGGTTCGCGAACTGGTGCCGGTCATGCTGAGCCAGGGCAGTCATGAAGATGAGGCTGCGGTGCTGTTGGGCGCGTCGGGCTGGCAGATGTTTCGCCGTGTGACGTTACCGAATATTCGCTGGGCAATGCTGTACGGCGTGGTGCTGACCAATGCCCGCGCCATTGGCGAGTTCGGTGCGGTATCTGTGGTATCCGGCTCCATTCGCGGCGAAACCTACACTTTGCCGCTTCAGGTCGAATTACTGCATCAGGATTACAACACGGTGGGTGCCTTCACTGCCGCCGCGTTGCTGACCGTCATGGCCATCCTGACCCTGTTTTTGAAAAGCATTGTGCAGTGGCGCTTAGAGCAGCAGCACAAACGCCTGCAACTGGAGGAAAATCATGAGCATTGAGATTAAACAAATCAACAAATCCTTTGGTCGCACAGCGGTGCTGAACGATATTTCACTGGATATCCCGTCGGGCCAGATGGTGGCGTTGCTGGGGCCGTCCGGTTCCGGTAAAACGACCCTGCTGCGTATTATCGCCGGGCTGGAGCATCAGAACAGCGGCCAGATTCGTTTTCATGAGTATGACGTCAGTCGCCTGCATGCCCGCGATCGTAAAGTCGGGTTTGTTTTTCAACACTATGCGCTGTTCCGCCATATGACCGTGTTTGACAACATTGCCTTTGGCCTGACCGTGCTGCCGCGTCGTGAGCGGCCATCCAGTGCCGAAATCAAAAATCGTGTAACACGTCTGCTGGAGATGGTGCAGCTGTCGCATCTGGCAAACCGCTTTCCGGCTCAGCTCTCGGGTGGTCAGAAGCAGCGCGTGGCGCTGGCAAGAGCACTGGCCGTCGAGCCGCAAATTCTGCTGCTGGATGAGCCTTTCGGTGCGCTGGATGCCCAGGTGCGTAAAGAGCTGCGCCGCTGGTTACGCCAGCTTCATGAAGAATTAAAATTCACCAGCGTGTTTGTCACGCACGATCAGGAAGAGGCAATGGAAGTTGCCGACCGCGTCGTGGTGATGAGTCAGGGCAGCATCGAGCAGGTGGGCACGCCGGATGAGGTCTGGCGCGATCCGGCGACGCGCTTCGTGCTGGAATTCCTGGGCGAAGTTAACCGCTTTGACGGTGAGGTTCATGGTTCCCAGTTCCATGTCGGGGCGCATCACTGGCCGTTAGGCTATACCTCCGCCCATCAGGGCGCGGTTGATCTGTTCCTGCGTCCCTGGGAAATTGATGTTTCGCGTAAAAGCAGCCTGGAAACCCCTTTACCGGTACAGGTCCTTGAGGTGAGTCCGCGTGGCC
Organism: Pantoea sp. JZ2; assembly: GCF_035191405.1. Taxonomy (NCBI): domain Bacteria; kingdom Pseudomonadati; phylum Pseudomonadota; class Gammaproteobacteria; order Enterobacterales; family Erwiniaceae; genus Pantoea; species Pantoea sp. JZ2. The sequence continues at coordinate 1,539,656 of NZ_CP045247.1, forward strand.
ATTTCTGGCAGTTGGTCGTTCAGCCTGCGGGCTGGCAGAGCGAACCTTTCTCGCTGGTGTTCGACGGTGACCAGACCGCGCCACTGCGCGGCGAGCGCCTGTTTGTCGGGCTGCAACAGGCCCGGCTCTATCAGGGCGCCACGCCATTGCGGGCAGTTGCCTTTGCGCACAGCGCCTGATATTTTCTTTTTCACGCAGGGCGGGACAATGTCCCGCCCTTTTTTAATGTTTATACCGCCATACCTCAGGCTCTGGCCTGATTCGTAACGGTATCGTTTCGCCAGGATATGCACCGTGACCACTCTGGAACACACAATCGGTAATACACCGCTTATCAGGTTACAGCGCCTGACGCCTGACAATGGCAGTGAGATCTGGCTGAAACTGGAGGGCAACAACCCCGCAGGTTCCGTCAAAGATCGCGCAGCCTGGTCAATGATTCATCAGGCGGAACGGCGAGGCGAGATAACACCGGGCGATCAGCTGATTGAGGCCACCAGTGGCAACACCGGTATCGCGCTGGCGATGATTGCGGCGATGAAAGGCTACCGGTTGCGCTTACTGATGCCGGATAATATGAGCCAGGAGCGGCAGGATGCGATGCGTGCCTATGGGGCCGAGCTAGTCCTGATAGGTCGGGAGCAGGGTATGGAGGGCGCGCGTGATTTAGCCCAGGCGATGGCGGCGCGCGGTGAGGGAAGGGTGCTGGACCAGTTTAATAACCCGGACAATCCACTGGGCCACTACCAGACCACGGGACCGGAGCTGTGGGCCCAGTCGAATCAGCGCATGACGCACTTTGTCTCCAGTATGGGCACCACCGGCACGATTACCGGCGTAGGGCGGTTTTTAAAAGAACATAAGACGGGCGTGAAAGTGATTGGCCTGCAGCCTAAAGAAGGCAGTAGCATTCCTGGGATTCGCCGCTGGCCTCAGGCGTATTTGCCCGGCATTTATCGGCCCGAGTTGGTGGATGAGGTAATTGATATGGGGCAGCAGGAAGCCGAAGAGACCATGCGGGCGTTGGCCCGGCGTGAAGGTATTTTCTGCGGCGTCAGCTCAGGCGGATCGGTCGCGGGCGCGCTGCGTATTGCCAGCGCCCATCCTGGAAGCGTCGTGGTGGCCATTGTTTGTGACCGTGGCGATCGCTATCTCTCTACCGGCGTTTATCAGTAACGCCACGCAGCCATTACGCCCTCTGAAGGCTTATGCTGCGCCGTCGGCTGCCTGAGTCTTGTTTATTTGGCTAAGCTTACTGGCATCTGTAAGGATCGCGTAAAACTGGCTGCGCGTTTCGCTGGCCCGGTTCAAAATAGCGCCAGTGACGTAAGAGAGATAACAATGAAAATCCTGCTGGTAGATGACGACGTAGAATTAGGCACGATGCTGAGCCAGTATCTGATCACGGAAGGCTTTGATACGCAACTGGTGTTAACCGGCACTGCCGGTGTGCAGGGGGCGCTGTCCGGTGAGTACAGCGCCATGATTCTGGATATTATGCTGCCGGATATGAGCGGCACCGATGTCCTGCGGCAGGTGCGCCAGCAAAGCCGTCTGCCGGTGATTATGCTGACGGCCAAGGGCGACAATATTGATCGGGTTATCGGCCTGGAAATGGGGGCCGATGACTATATGCCCAAGCCGTGTTATCCCCGTGAGTTGGTGGCGCGCTTGCGTGCCGTACTGCGTCGGATTGAAGAGCATGCGCCTCTGCAGGATAAAAAAGAGACGCTGCAATGGGGAGAGTTAACACTCAATGCGGCCAACCGCGTGACGGAATGGCAGGGGAAAGCCTTTGATCTGACCGCCTCTGAATTTAATCTGCTGGATTTGCTGCTGCGTTCACCGGACCGGGTGGTGACGAAAGACGAGCTGTCTGAGAAAGGCCTGGGACGACCGCGTGAAGCGTACGATCGCAGCGTGGATGTGCATATCAGTAATATCCGTCAGAAGCTCAGCGCGCTCACCGCCGACAGCATCACCATCGAAACCGTTCGCAGCATTGGTTATCGCATTCGATGAATCAAACTTACCGTGGGCGCATGTTCTGGAAGATCCTGCTGGGGTTCTGGCTGGTTTTCCTGATTATCAGTCAGCTGATCTGGCTGGGTTTCTCACTCTCCGGTACGCGACATCATCCCCCTGAATATTTGGTCACCCAGCGGCTGGCTGACGCGCTGATGGCATCAGCCGTGTCGGTGCTGGAGCGGGGCGGCCCGTCAGCGCTGGATGCGATGATGGCGGAGTGGGCCCCGGAAGATCGGGCGTTTTTGCATGTACGTGCACTGGATAATCTCCGCAACGCAGAGGCACCGCCGCTTGCGCCCGAAACGCCCGAAAAATCCTTTTTTCCCGACCATCTTGTGCGCCAGGCACAGAGCCCGGACGGCAAGAGCTATGAGCTGCTGTACGATCTGAAAGGCATACGCACAATGAGCCGGGAGGGGCGGCCACATAATTTCCTGAATATTCCTGAGCCCATGTTCATTTTCGCCGGGTCTGTGGGGTTGCTGTTTAGCCTGCTGCTGGCATGGAACCTGACGCGCCCTATGCGACAACTGCGTGAAGGTTTTTCGCGAGTAGCCAATGGCGACTTAAGCATCAGGCTCTATCCTACGCTGCGTAAGCGTCATGACGAGCTCTCCAGCGTGGCGCAGGCGTTCGATGCCATGGTTGAACGCCTGGACACGTTGGTGCGTGCCCGTGAAGCCCTGCTTCATGACATCTCTCATGAACTGCGCTCGCCGCTTGCCCGTCTGCAGCTGGCAACGGGCCTGGCGCGACAGCGGCCAGAAAACGTGAATGACTCGCTGGATCGCATCGACGAAGAGGCACAGCGGCTGGATAAGATGATCGGTGAACTGTTAACCCTGGCGCGTGCCGAGCATGAAAGTGTGCCGGGCGAACACTATTTTGATTTGGCCGGCTTATTAGAGGCGGTGGTTACCGATCTCCGTTATGAAGCGCAGCTCCCCGGCGTCGAGGTCGTGTTTAACGTTGATGAGCAGGCCGATCATACCGTACGCGGGAATGCTGAGTTATGCCGGCGAGGCATTGAGAACGTGCTGCGTAATGCTTTACGCTTTTCGCTGCCGGGTCAGCGCATTGAGGTCAGCCTGCAGGTTGAGCAACAGTGGCTGGCGATTCAGGTGCGGGATCAGGGGCCAGGCGTCGATGAGAATAAGCTGTCCAGCATCTTTGATCCCTTTGTCCGGGTCAATTCGCCGTTACTAGGTAAAGGCTACGGGCTGGGGCTGGCAATTGTGCGTAAAGTGGTACTGGCGCATCATGGCGAGGTCAGGGCGGTTAACCGGCCTGAAGGCGGACTGGAGCTGACACTGCGTTTGCCCCGCTGGCAGCCGCATTAAGCGCAGAGACGTGAAGCATAAGAGAACGGCACCCTGAGGTGCCGTTTGTGTATTACTTTTTGATGCGAATCACCGGGGTTTCACCCACGACGACCTGACCAGACAGTTTTGTCAAATCCTTGATTTCATCCATATTGGAAATGACAACAGGGGTCAGTGTGGATTTTGCTTTCTCTTCCAGCAGCGGCAGATCGAATTCGATCACCACGTCGCCTTTTTTAACCTTCTGACCTTCTTCGGCGATGCGTTTGAAGCCTTCGCCTTTCAGTTCGACGGTATCGATGCCGAAATGCACGAACAGCTCAATGCCATTATCGGATTCGATTGAAAAGGCATGGTTGGTTTCGAAAATCTTGCCGATAGTCCCATCAACCGGCGCAACCATTTTGTTGCCGCTTGGTTTGATCGCAATACCGTCACCCACGATTTTTTCTGCAAACACCACATCTGGTACGTCTTCAATATTCACGATTTCGCCAGACAGAGGCGCTACGATATCAATTGTCCCAGCGCTATCTGTTTTTTCGCCAAAAAGTTTAGAAAACAAACCCATGATCTTCTCCTAAGCAGTAATTTGGGGCCAGCATCTCGTGGATCAGCAGAGCGTTTTTTCTTTAATGAACTTGTTCACCAGGTTCATCAAGTCTTCCGCCGTAGGTTGAGCCAGTGCCTGCTCTGCCAACGCCTTCGCATCTTCGAAATGTGTATTACGAATAATTTTCTTGATGCCAGGGATAGAAATGGCACTCATGCTGAATTCGTCCAGCCCCATTCCCAGTAACAGTAGTGTAGCACGTTCGTCACCTGCCAGCTCACCACACATGCCAGTCCATTTACCTTCAGCATGAGACGCATCAATGACTTGCTTGATGAGGTTCAGTACCGAAGGCGTCATCGGGTTATACAGGTGCGAAATCAAATCATTACCACGATCTACTGCAAGAGTATACTGCGTCAAATCGTTTGTCCCAATGCTAAAGAAGTCGACTTCTTTCGCCAGGTGACGTGCAATCACGGCAGAGGCAGGCGTTTCCACCATAATGCCCACTTCGATTGACTCGTCAAACGCTTTACCTTCTTCGCGTAACTGCGCTTTCAGCAGCTCCAGTTCCGCTTTCAGCGTACGCACTTCTTCAACCGAAATGATCATCGGGAACATGATGCGCAGCTTACCGAAAGAAGAGGCACGTAAGATAGCACGCAGCTGTGCATGCAGAATTTCCTTACGATCCATTGCAATACGGATGGCGCGCCAGCCCAGGAACGGGTTTTCTTCTTTAGGCAGGTTCATGTAAGGCAGGTCTTTATCACCGCCAATATCCATGGTACGGACGATCACGGCCTGCGATCCCATGGCTTCTGCGACCGCTTTATACGCCTGGAACTGCTCTTCTTCGGTCGGCAGTGAGTCGCGATCCATAAACAGGAACTCAGTGCGGTACAGGCCAACACCTTCTGCGCCGTTGCGCTCGGCACCGGCGATATCGCGTACCGTACCGATGTTGGCGCAGACTTCAACCTGATGGCCATCCAGCGTAACAGCCGGCAGATCTTTCAGCTTCGCCAGCTCATGTTTTTCAGACAGATACTGATTCTGAACCGCTTTCAGCTCTTCCTGAACCGCCTCAGACGGATTAACGTGAATCGCATTGTTCACCCCGTCCAGGATGATGAAATCGCCGTTTTTGATGGTGGCGGTCACGTTACCGGTGCCGACAATCGCCGGGATTTCTAACGAGCGTGCCATGATTGAGGTGTGCGAGGTACGGCCACCCAAATCGGTAATAAAGCCCAGCACCTTTTTCAGATTCAGCTGTGCGGTCTCGGATGGCGTTAAATCTTTCGCCACCAGAATAGATTCTTCCTGGATTGCGCTCAGGTCGACAATGTGCAGACCTAAAATGTTTTGCAGCAGACGCTTACCGATGTCACGCACGTCTGCCGCACGCTCTTTCAGGTATTCGTCGTCAAGCTCCTCCAGGGCTTTTGCCTGGGCGTCGATGACGGAGTTCACAGCAGCATCAGCAGTGGCGTGATCTTTTTTGATCAGGTCGATGATTTCCTGCTCCAGCTCTTCGTCTTCCAGCAACATAATGTGGCCTTCGAAGATGGCTGCTTTTTCTTCACCCAGGGATTCGCTGGCTTTGATACGAATGGCTTCAAGTTGCTCAGCCGCTTTGCTACGCCCTTGCAGAAAGCGCTGAACCTCCTGCTCAACCTGGTCATCTGAAATTTTTTTACGGTTGATGACGATCTCGTCTTCTTTCAGCAGCAGAGCTTTGCCGAAAGCGATACCTGGTGATGCTAAAATGCCTGAAATCATAACCCTACCTTTTTATCACGATGGCTGACTGGACTCGTTGCGTTGCCATAGTCGTGTGACACGTACTCTACGAAAGCAATAACGCGGACAGGTTGTCCGCGATCAAGATGTTGCACACAATGGCGCAGAAGAGTCGTTTTAAGCGGAGCAGAAAGGAGATTACTCCAGTTCCGCCATCAGCTTAACCAGATGCTCTACGGCTTTTTGCTCATCTTCACCTTCCGCAGAAAGTGTGACAACGGTGCCCTGAGTCAGACCCAGAGTCTGCAGCTTAAACAGGCTTTTGGCGCTGGCCGATTTGCCGTTGGAGGTCACGGTGATTTCTGACTGGAAGGCTTTAGCTTCTTTGACAAATTGCGCAGCAGGGCGAGTATGCAGTCCGTTTGGTGCGGTAATGGTAACTTCTTGCTGGAACATTCTATTTCCCCAACGTTTTCAGGATGAGTGTTATGGATCTAAAGTCTAGCCTGGAGCCGTAACTTTAGCCTGTGTAGGTGCGCGGGTATACAACTTACAATCGAACAAATGCGCTTGAATGAGTGTTTCATTCCCGCTGCGTGTCAAAACACGAGTTGAGCACGTCACCGGGTAATTATGCCGTGATTCGCCCTTTCACTAAATCTGAAACTTGATTCAGCTTGATCCACTTCAAAGGAGGATTAATTTCAGGCATCGAAATAATTGGCAGTCTAAATACCAGAGCCACACGACTGAAATCAATTGGCTGCATGGTAAAAGTGAGATCTGCGCCACAAAAAAGCACCCGTCAGGGTGCTTTTTAAGCGTTTGTCCAGGGCGAACTTCGGGCTATTGCAGCTCTTTTTCCGTAAAAAGATCGGCAAACAGCGCGGTGCTGAGATAGCGCTCACCGGAAGAAGGAAGAATGACAACGATGTTTTTGTTGGCGTAGGCTTCATCTTCCTGCAACTTCAGCGCGGCGGCAACGGCGGCACCCGAAGAGATACCGGCCAGAATGCCTTCTTCTTCCATCAGGCGACGGGCCGTGGCGATCGCTTCATCATTAGTGATGCCGACAGCTAAATCGATCAGCGCCAAATCCAGGTTACCCGGAATAAAGCCCGCGCCAATCCCCTGAATCTTATGCGGGCCGGGTTTGAGCTCTTCGCCCGCCATCGCCTGCGCAATCACCGGTGAGTCAGTGGGTTCTACGGCCACGGTGATCAAGGATTTCTTACCCTGGGTGTTTTTGATGTAACGGCTTACGCCTGTCAGCGTGCCGCCGGTCCCCACACCGGCAATGAACACATCCACTTCACCATCCGTGTCTTCCCAAATTTCGGGACCGGTGGTTTTCTCGTGAATTTCCGGGTTGGCCGGGTTACTGAACTGCTGCAGCAGCAAATACTTGTCGGGATCGCTGGCCACGATCTCTTCGGCTTTGGCGATCGCGCCTTTCATGCCTTTTGCGCCTTCGGTCAGGACCAGATTTGCGCCCAGGGCTTTAAGCAACTTACGGCGCTCAACAGACATGGTGTCCGGCATGGTCAGCGTCAGTTTGTAACCGCGCGCGGCGGCCACGTAGGCTAATGCAATACCGGTGTTACCGCTGGTCGGTTCAACCAGTTCAATACCTTGCTTAAGAATACCGCGTTTTTCTGCGTCCCAAATCATGTTGGCACCGATACGGCATTTCACACTGAAGCTCGGGTTACGGGACTCAACCTTCGCAAGGATGCGGCCGTTACCGATGCGGTTCAGTCGAACCAGCGGCGTATGACCAATTGTCAAAGAGTTGTCTTCATAGATCTTACTCATAGCCTGTCCTTAACTGTATGAATTATTGGGAACCCTCTGAGCATACCTGTTCTGCCCCGTGGCGGAAGGAAAGAAATCATATATCTATATGTCTCATGGCGATAAGACCTGCCGAAAATTGCATAAGGATAGTTGATATGTTCAGCGCAGGCTTTCACGAGCCAGGTTCGCCCGGTAGCGATCAACCCACATCGCGGTGGCCCCGCACACGGCGACCGGCATAATGGCCAGGTTCACCACGGGAATCATTGTAAAGAGGCTCACCAGCGCGCCAAACTGCATATTGGCTGTCTTGTGCTGGCGTAAGGCATGACGCATCTGCTGAAAACTGACTTTATGGTTATCGAAAGGATAGTCGCAATACTGAACAGACAACATCCAGGCGCTGAACATAAACCACAGCATGGGTGCCACCGTCTGCCCAAAACCCGGAACTAAATAAAGTAATAACAGGCCCAGTGCGCGGGGCAGGTAGTAGCCCAGCTTTTGTAATTCGCGTTTCATGATGCGCGGCACGTCTTTAACCATGCCCAGCCAGCCGCTGTCAGGCAGTGGTTTACCCGTCAGCCGCCCCTCAAGTTGTTCCGCCAGCAGGCCGCAAAACGGCGCGGCAATCAGGTTGGCTATCGTTGAAAAGAAATAGCTAAACACCAGCACCACCGAAATCACCGACAGCGGCCACAGCACATAGCTGAGCCATTGCAGCCAGTCCGGCACATGCGACATCAGTTTGGGGATCCACTCGTCAAGACGGAAAAATAACCAGACAAAGGCGCCGCCTAGCAGCAGGATGTTGACCAGCAAGGGGATGATGACGAAGCGCCGTATGCCCGGTAACCTGATTAGCTTCCAGCCCTGGCTAAAATAGTGCACGCCATTAAAAGAGGAAACGGAATTATTCACAGCCATCGAGCCAGTTCTCCTGAAGATGTTAAGGCGCGCCTACTATAACCTGGCTTTTTCTGCTGGCCAGGTGCCGTTTGGGTAAAAAAACAGCGAAAAAGTGGCGGTGAGCTATCTTATTTGTGAGAAAATACTGCACAGACTTGCACTTATCTGGCAGGGCAAATACAGTTAGAGAGTAAAGTTTGCCGCGGTGGCAAGGTATTGGAACAACAGAGAATACAATGATGCAGGATTTGCGTCTGATATTAATCGTTGTTGGCGCGATCGCCATTATAGCGCTTCTTATTCACGGACTGTGGACCAGCCGTAAAGAACGCTCTTCAGTCTTCCGCGATCGCCCGCACAAACGTTTGAAACAACGTGATGAACATGATGATGAGACGCTGACCGACGACGTTGATGACGGCGTCGGTGAAGTGCGTGTGCGTAATACGCGCGGGCACCAGGAGCCTCATTTTGACGACATCCGCGAGCCACAGCCTGAAGTGCGGCGTGAGCCTGTTAAGGAGCGCCCGCGTCAGCCTTCTGCGCCGCAGCCTGAAAGCGATCCTCTTTTTGACCCGGCACCGCAACCGGAACGTGCGCCACAACGGCCTGCACCGACTCGCCAGCCACCAGCCTTCACCGCACCGCCGGTTCAGGCCGATCCGTTGCTGGATAGCGATCCGCTGGACAGCGTTCAGCCCAATCCTGTTTATCAGGCCGAACCTGAGCCTGACTATGAGCCAGAGCCTGAGGTGGTCAGTCCGCCGCCGCAGCCGAAACAACCTGAACCTCGTCCGCAGACCAGCAGTAAGCCCAAAGAAGCGGTGCTTGTGCTGCATGTCGCGGCGCACTCAGGCGGTCAGCTGAATGGTGAAGCCTTGCTACAGGGCATTTTGCAGGCCGGTTTTCAGTTTGGTGAAATGAACATTTTCCATCGTCATCTCAGCCCGGCAGGCAGCGGTCCTGTGCTGTTTAGTCTGGCTAACATGGTGAAACCCGGTTCCTTCAATCCTGACGAAATGACCGACTTCACCACGCCCGGCGTCTCCATTTTCATGATGGTGCCGTCGTATGGCGATGCGAATCAGAACTTTAAGCTGATGCTACAGTCCGCGCAGCGTATCGCGGACGATGTGGGCGGTGTGGTACTGGATGACGAACGCCGGATGATGACGCCGCAAAAGCTGGAAACTTACAAAGCGCGTATCCGCGATGTGGTCGAATCCCGCGAGTAATCCACATTTTTTCAAATTATTATGATGAACCCCCGCCTGTCGGGGGTTTTTTATCTGATGGGGTTATATGAAATCCGTCCAGGAACACATCACTGAACTGCGCACCACGTTGCGCCATCACGAATATCTGTATCACGTTATGGACGCGCCGGAAGTGCCGGATGCGGAATACGATCGCCTCATGCGGGAACTGCGGGATCTGGAAGCACAGCATCCTGATCTGATCACGCCTGATTCTCCCACGCAGCGCGTAGGGGCCGCCCCGTTGATGGTATTTGAGCAGGTACGCCATGAAGTGCCGATGCTGTCACTGGATAACGCGTTCGATGAAGCCAGTTTCAGGGCCTTCAATAAGCGCGTCCAGGATCGTCTGAAAAGCACCGACGATCTCACCTATTGCTGTGAACTCAAACTGGATGGCCTGGCGGTCAGCCTGTTGTATGAAGATGGCTTATTAACGCGCGCGGCGACGCGCGGCGATGGCACAACAGGCGAAAATATCACGACGAATGTGCGGACGATTCGTGCCATTCCGCTGCGCCTCAAAGGGGACAATATTCCCGCCAGAGTAGAAGTGCGTGGAGAAGTGTTTATGACGCAAAGCGGCTTTGAAAAACTCAATGCCGAGGCGCGCCGTACAGAGGGCAAAGTCTTTGCCAATCCACGCAATGCGGCAGCGGGCTCGTTGCGCCAGCTGGATCCCCGTATCACCGCGAAACGACCGCTAACGTTCTTCTGCTATGGACTGGGCCTGCTGGAAGGGGGCGAGATGCCCCGCAGCCACATGGCGCGACTGCAACAGTTCAAAGCCTGGGGCCTGCCGGTCAGTGACCGTATTCGTCTGGTGCAGAACGCCGATGAAGCGCTGGCGTTTTATCACGAGGTTGAATCAGAGCGGGCCACGCTGGGTTTTGATATCGACGGCGTGGTGATTAAAGTCGATTCGCAGGAATTGCAGGAAAAGCTGGGCTTTGTCGCGCGCGCGCCGCGCTGGGCCGTGGCGTTCAAGTTTCCTGCGCAGGAGCAGATGACGATTGTGCGTGACGTCGAGTTCCAGGTGGGGCGGACGGGCGCTATTACACCTGTTGCGCGGCTGGAACCCGTTCAGGTGGCAGGCGTGATGGTCAGCAATGCCACATTGCATAATGCCGATGAAATTGAACGCCTTGGCCTGCGCATTGGCGACAAAGTCGTGATTCGTCGTGCCGGCGATGTGATTCCTCAGGTGGTCAACGTTGTAACCACCGAACGGCCTGACAATGCCCGTGAGATCGTGTTTCCCTCTCAGTGCCCGGTATGCGGTTCCGATGTTGAACGCGTTGAGGGCGAGGCGGTCACGCGGTGTACCGGTGGCTTAATCTGTGGCGCACAGCGCAAAGAAGCGCTGAAGCATTTTGTGTCGCGGCGCGCCATGGACGTTGACGGCATGGGTGACAAGATTATCGATCAACTGGTCGAGAAAGAGTACGTCAAAACCCCGGCCGATCTGTTCCGGCTCAGCCGTGAAACCCTGACCGGGTTAGATCGTATGGGCGCGAAGTCGGCGCAGAATGTGGTCGACGCGCTGGAAAAAGCCAAATCCACTACGCTGGCGCGTTTCCTGTATGCGCTGGGTATTCGCGAAGTCGGCGAAGCCACGGCGGCAAACCTGGCCAGTCATTTTGGCGATCTGCAAAAGGTCATGGATGCCGATCTGGACGCGCTGATTGCGGTTCAGGATGTGGGCACGGTCGTCGCGAAGCACGTACGTCACTTCATGGAAGAAGAGAGCAACCGCGAGGTGATCCGGCAGCTGGTTGAAGATATTGGTATCCACTGGCCCCAGGTGGTGGCGGTGAACCCCGGCGAGATCGACAGTCCGTTTGCAGGCAAGACCGTAGTGTTAACGGGCTCACTCTCGCAGATGAACCGGGACGATGCCAAAGCGCGACTCATCGAACTCGGTGCCAAAGTCAGCGGCAGCGTATCGAAGAAAACCGATTTGCTGATCGCAGGAGAAGCTGCGGGTTCGAAGCTGGCAAAAGCGCAGGAGCTGGGCATCGAGATCATTGATGAAGCCGAAATGATCCGGCGACTCGGTACCTGAGATGGATAAGCAGGCGCTGATCGAGATTGCGAATACGGCCATGCCGTTTGGCAAATATAAAGGCCGGATGCTGATTGATTTGCCAGAGCCCTATCTGCTGTGGTTCGCCCGTAGCGGCGAGTTTCCGGCTGGTCGTTTGGGGGAGCTGATGCAGCTTACCCTGGCGATAAAAATTGAAGGGCTGGAAGGGTTAGTTAAACCTTTAAAGCGTGGTGACTGAGTTCGCGGCCTCGCATGAGGCCGCGTGTCTGAACGTGTTTCCGTTATTTCTGCGATTCCACGACAGCCGCTTTGCTTTTCTCCGCCTGTAACGCATTGGTTCGCTTGTAACGTCCGGCAATAAACGAGCACACCATCAACTGAACCTGGTGAAAAATCATCAGTGGCAGGACGATGATACCCACCGCGCTGGCGGGGAACAGGATATTGGCCATCGGCACGCCGTTCGCCAGGCTCTTTTTCGAGCCACAGAACAACACCACGATTTCATCGGGACGACTGAAGCCAAACAGGCGCGCAGCTAGATAGTTAATAATCAGCACCAGCGTCAGGAGCAGGATGCAGCCCGCCAGAATCCACAGCAGCGTATCAATCCCGACGCGTTTCCAGATGCCGTTCACCACCGCTTCGCTGAACGCGGAATAAACCACCAACAGAATGGACGTCTGATCGGTGATGCCAATCAGGCTACGGTTCCTTTCCACCCAACCGCTAATCCAGCGGCGTGACAGATGACCTAAAACAAACGGCACTAACAGTTGCAGCATGATTTTACCCACCTGCTCAAGGCCATCGCCTGGTCCGTTACTGTTGACGTCCATCACCAGATTAACCAGCAGCGGGGAGACGAAAACACCTAACAGGCTGGATGCCGATGCGCTACACACAGCCGCAGCCACATTGCCGCCGGCCATTGAGGTGAAGGCGATGGCCGACTGGACGGTGGCAGGCAAAATGCAAAGGTAAAGGAAGCCGGTATAAATTTCTGCGCCGACGTTAACCGGATGCCACCAGACAATCAGCAGCCCCAGCGCCGGGAACATAACAAACGTACTGCACATGATCCAAAGGTGAAGCCGCCAGTGGCTGCTGCCTGCGATGATTTTTTCGCGTGACAGTTTGGCACCGTGCATGAAGAACAGCAGGGCGATGGCGGCGGTGGTCAGGTACGTGAAAAAGTCCACGAAGCCGCCTCTCGCCGGAATGAAAGAGGCCAGAAGTACAGTGATGATCAGCTTGATCATCATCGGGTCAATACGGAGAAATCCCATCGTTAAAATCCGGTTAAATTAAGTCTGGAGTGATTGTGCGCGATGAGGGTTTAGAAATAAAATTGATTTATTAAATGAATCTATGCGAGAAATTAATGAATTACTCCCTACGTCAGTTACGCACCTTTGTGGCCGTTGCGCATTATGGTGGCTTTAGCCAGGCAGGGCAGGCGATTGGGCTGAGTCAGTCTGCGGTCAGCCACAGCATTAAAGAGCTGGAAGCGGAAACGGGCGTCCGCTTGCTGGACCGCACGACGCGCGAGGTGGTGCTGACCGAAGCCGGGCAGCAGCTGGCTTCACGTATGGAAAGGTTGCTGGAAGAGATAAACACCACGCTGCTGGATATTCGTAGCTATGGCGAACAACGCAGTGGTACGGTACGCATCGCGGCGAGTCAGACGATCTCAGCCCACCTGATGCCGCAATGCCTTGCCGCCAGCCAGCAGAGCTACCCGGAAATAAAGATCATCCTGCACGATCGGGTGCAGCAGGCCGTGCTTCAGAGCGTACGTCACGCCGAAGTCGATTTTGGCATTGTGATTGGCCCGCTGAATGACAGTGAATTCGACTGTTGCGCCATACTGGATGAACCCTTTTTACTGCTGTGCCGGGAGGATGATCCGCTTGCTGAGGTCGGGCAGGCAAGGTGGCCGATGTTGGAGGGACGTACGATGGTGCTTCAGGATTATGCGTCGGGCAGCCGGATATTAATTGACGCGGCGTTACGTCAGCAGAACATCAGTATCAATGTGGTTCAGGAAATCGGTCATCCGGCCACGCTGTTTCCTATGGTGGATGCAGGTATCGGGATCAGCATTTTACCCGCGCTGGCGTTACCGCTTCCTGCGGGGCGCGCGTTAACGGTAAGACGTCTCTATCCTGAGATCAATCGCAGCCTGACATTAATTAAGCGCAAGAATCGCTCGTTAACGCCTGCGGGCGAGGCCATATGGCAGGAGGTGCGTCAGCAGGGAGCTCTGCTGACGCAACAACGTGCTTCCAGTCCTGCGTTTTAAATATAGACGTCGAGCTGATTATTTTGGGTAGGGCGATTGACGCCGTCGGCTGACACGGTTTTACCTTCTTTTTCCGCCTGTTTCGCTTCGGCTTTTTGTTGCTCTTTGCGTTGCAGCTGCTGGATTTGCGCTTCTAAAACCTGAATCTGCGCTTTGATTGTATCCTGCTGCTTCTTCTTTTCTTCGGTGGTCAGTGTTTTATCATCGCCCAGACTTTTTAACTGGTCGTTCAGGCGCGAAATCTGCTTATTCAGACTGGCAATTTGTGCTGCCGTGTCTGATGAGGCGCTTGTCGTATCTGACGTTGAGCCACTGCCGATGCTCGGTGTGCTGGTTGAAATAGTTGTCATGATGATCTCCTTGCAATTAGACGTTTTAGGTTATCGGATGTGCGCGGCAAAAGCTTAATGCCTCAAAATGTTAAATTTACGAAAAGATTTTTACAGATTAACGTTAGTCCTTACCATTCAGTTGAGTAGACGGGTAACGGTGGCGGATACGGCTGTTGGTTTCATTATTTCGGCAGTGGGAAAAAGCAGGGCGGGTAACTGAACCTGCGGCAGACTCTCATTCCGCACGTCAGGCAGCGGAGCGCAGAAGCGAAAAAAGCGCCTTCAGGCGCTTTTTCCTGAATTTGGTGGGTCGTGCAGGATAGCCTTCGGCCCGGCGGGCCTCGCCCTTCGGGTGATGCTGGCGTATCAGCCTGAATCGCTGTGTGATTCAGTCGAACCTGCAGCAGTTTCTCATCCTGCACTTTTTGCGCATAGCAAAAAGGCGCCTTTAGGGCGCCTTTCTACATTGGTGGGTCGTGCAGGATTCGAACCTGCGACCAATTGATTAAAAGTCAACTGCTCTACCAACTGAGCTAACGACCCGAAGTGGTGGGTGATGACGGGTTCGAACCGCCGACCCCCTCCTTGTAAGGGAGATGCTCTACCAACTGAGCTAATCACCCACTTCGGTACTGCTTCACAAGAGTGTCATCTGACTAAGATATGGTGGGTGATGACGGGTTCGAACCGCCGACCCCCTCCTTGTAAGGGAGATGCTCTACCAACTGAGCTAATCACCCATATCTTATCTCTTGTCACTGCGGGCCATCTTAAACCTTCTTAAGAGTGGTGGGTGATGACGGGTTCGAACCGCCGACCCCCTCCTTGTAAGGGAGATGCTCTACCAACTGAGCTAATCACCCCCGCTGTGTGGAGTCGCATTATAGGGATAGTTGATTTTGAGTCAACGCTTTTTAAAACTTAATTGTGCGTTCGGTTTAATTTTAAACATCTCGCAGGGATTTTATCCAATATGCTGGTTTTCTTAGCAGAAATGCGGGCTTTGCTGCCGCTCTGCTACGTTGCATGCATTGAGGATTCATCATCAGGTGCTAGAATGTGCGCACTGTTTTCGCGTCTAACCTGTTTTTTGTCATCCAGACAAGAACCCGCGCATTTAAGGCAATACTGAATGAAAATCAAAACTCGCTTCGCGCCAAGCCCTACTGGCTTTTTACATGTAGGCGGTGCTCGTACCGCACTCTATTCATGGCTCTTTGCTCGTCATCATCAGGGCGAGTTTGTGCTGCGCATCGAAGATACCGATCTGGAGCGTTCAACACCGGAAGCCATTGAAGCCATTATGGACGGTATGAACTGGCTGAGTCTGGACTGGGATGAAGGCCCGTATTATCAGACCAAACGCTTTGATCGCTACAACGCCGTCATTGATGAAATGCTGGAAGCAGGCACGGCTTATAAATGCTACTGCTCTAAAGAGCGTCTCGAAACGCTGCGTGAAACCCAAATGGCGAACGGTGAAAAACCGCGTTACGACGGCCGTTGCCGCGACAGCCACGAGCACCATGCCGCAGACGAACCTCATGTGGTGCGCTTCCGTAACCCGCAGGAAGGCTCGGTCATTTTTGATGACCAGATTCGTGGCCCGATTGAATTCAGTAATCAGGAACTGGACGATCTGATTATTCGCCGTACCGACGGCTCGCCAACCTACAACTTCTGTGTCGTGGTTGATGACTGGGATATGGGCATTACGCATGTTGTGCGCGGTGAAGACCATATCAATAACACACCACGTCAGATCAACATTCTGAAAGCCATCGGGGCTCAGGTACCGGTTTATGCGCATGTTTCCATGATCCTGGGCGATGACGGTAAAAAACTGTCTAAGCGCCATGGTGCAGTCGGTGTTATGCAGTACCGTGATGATGGTTACCTGCCGGAAGCGCTGCTCAACTATCTGGTGCGTCTGGGCTGGTCCCATGGCGATCAGGAAGTGTTCTCCGTTAAAGAAATGACAGAGCTGTTTAGCCTGGACGCGGTAAGCAAATCCGCCAGCGCCTTTAATACGGAAAAACTGCAGTGGTTAAATCATCATTATATTAATGCGCTGCCACCGGAGTACGTTGCCACGCATCTGCAATGGCACATCGAGCAGCAAAACATTGATACGCGTACCGGCCCGGAGCTGGCGAAACTGGTTACGCTGTTGGGGGAACGTTGCAAAACGCTGAAAGAGATGGCGGCATCCTGTCACTATTTCTACCAGGACTTCACAGAGTTCGATGCGGATGCCGCGAAAAAGCATTTACGTCCGGTCGCCCGCCAGCCACTGGAAGTGGTTCGCGATAAACTGGCTGCATTAACTGACTGGAATGCCGAAACGGTGCATGCCGCTATCCAGCAGGCTGCCGATGAGTTAGGCGTCGGTATGGGTAAAGTCGGTATGCCATTGCGTGTAGCCGTTACCGGAGCAGGGCAGTCACCGGGACTGGATGTGACGGTCGAAGCGATTGGCCGCAGCCGTAGCGTTGAGCGTATTGAGAAAGCGCTGGCCTTTATTGCTGAGCGCGAAGCGCAGAGCGAATAATCTTTCTTTTTGACGGCTGGCGGTGATGTTATCAGGACACTTACTGACAACACCCGACTAAAGTCTGAGCCGCGGGACGTGATTGTCAGCGGCGCAAAAAAACCGGAAGCCTCGCGCTTCCGGTTTTCTTATTCTTCACGAATGCCCAGACGCTCAAGCACACCTTTTATCCCTTCCCGCAAAATCAGGGCCATAAGTTGATCCTGTTCATTCTGGCTCATTTGCTGGACAGAACTTATTAATAACGCAGGTAATGAATTAGGTGGAGGAGTATAATTGCCTGTAGGTTCATTAAGATTACGTGTGGACTGAATAAAGCTTTTTACGCGCTCATCAATGTGGATCAGTCTCGCTTTTCCGCCCTGAACGCCGGGTTTTGGCGTCGTCGTCCAGTTCTCGCGTTTGATCCATTTGTTCACCGTCTGCCGACTGTAGCCCGTTTCGATTGCCAGTTCTTCCGGAGTAAGCCATTCCTTTTTCACGATGCTGTCCCTGTTCAATACATTAGCTATACATATTACAGGAAATCGTAACGGGTGAAAGTAACGGAAAACGAAATTGCCTTTTGTCTCTCAACAAAAGGCAATGAGGAATTATTGCGCAGTGTGTGCCTGTTCGGCAGCGGGGCGGAACGCCAGGAAGTAAGCCAGACCCACGAAGACGGCACCGCCTACAGCATTACCTAAAAATACCGCCACAAAATTCGGGAAGTATTCAGCCCAGGTCATCTGACCGGCGAAAATCGCCGCAGGAATAATGAACATGTTGGCGACAACGTGCTGGAAACCAATCGCCACGAACGCCATCACCGGGAACCACATGCCAAAAATTTTACCGACGACATCTTTACTGGCGAATGCCAGCCAGACGGCCAGGCACACCAGCCAGTTACAGCCAATGCCGGAGATAAAGGCATGCAGGAAATCGGCATGCACCTTCGCATTCGCAATCGCCAGCGTTTTTTTCAGGTAATCACCTTCGGTCATGGCCAGCATGTGACCAAAGAACCAGGCAATCGCGATGCTGCCGAGGAAGTTCGCAATCGTTACCCAGAACCAGTTACGTAATACGCTGTAACCGCTAACACGGCGGGCAAACCAGGCAATGGGCAGCGTCATCATGTTACCCGTTAGCAGCTCGCCCCCGGCCAGAATGGTCAGGATCAATCCCACCGGGAACACGGCAGCCCCTAAAAAGCCACCAAATGACCCCCAGTCTGCGGGTAAAGAGTTAATGACGTGAACATCCAGCAGGAACCCTGTAGCAATAAAGGCACCGGCCATGAAACCAAGAATGATAAGGGAGCTAATGGAGGCATGGCTTTTGGCCACCCCTGCCTGAATCGCCAGTTGGGCGATCTCTTTAGGTGTATGCAGCGACATATATTCTCTATTGATTTTAGTGGTGGAGCGAAAACGCCTGGTTGAAGAACGGTGCGCTGGAGAAAACCATGCAGCCGTATTAAATAGCGGGCTAAGTTTTACACGACATTACAGGGAAGACAAGATAATTCCTATAACATATTTAACGATGCATTAACTTAACGCCGATCAAAAAGGTTTAACCCCGACCAGACACCTTACATCATATTAACAAGCTCTTTTTCTGCGCAAACGGACGTCATCGCGTTAAGTTTGCCGTCTTTTTCAGCGATCAAACACAGAATGTGATTTTGCCGTTGACACTCCCTGGGGGGTTTCATATTATGCCGTCCGTCGCGTAACACGACGGTTTTTTCGGTTCGGGGCTATAGCTCAGCTGGGAGAGCGCTTGCATGGCATGCAAGAGGTCAGCGGTTCGATCCCGCTTAGCTCCACCAAACTTCTCCCAAAAGTTTGGCACTGAAAAAACGATTTCCAGATGTGGGGGTATAGCTCAGCTGGGAGAGCGCTTGCATGGCATGCAAGAGGTCAGCGGTTCGATCCCGCTTATCTCCACCAATCATCTTTTTCTATTCAAAATCAATAAGTTAAAAGATTTCGAGTGAGTGACTTTACTCATATACTGCCACAGTGTTGTTAGTGGCGATTTGTGAGAATAACATCCCTGTGGCCTGTAGTTACTAGCTCGAACAGGTAGCAGTTCAAAACTCGAAAGCTAATGACGCGCCTCCGTCTCAAAACACTTCTTACAAAACAGTCTGATCACACGCATTTAAGCCGGATGGGCGGCCATACACGGCCACTAAACAGGTTTATGGTGGTAATGCTCCGGTAGCTACAGATCCGGCTCTGCCAGCGTCTCAGCCACGCTCCCGCAAGGGTACACGGTTATCCTGATAAGGTGTGGTCATTCTGGACAATTATGGATGAAGTCGCTACGCTCCGCTTGTTGGTAGTATTACCAACGGGGCTTATTGGCTCCTATGGTTTTTTTATATAGACACCTTCAAAACTGACTCATATGATAAAACAATCTTATCTGTGAGACTGCTAGCATGGATACAACAGAAGAGTTAAACGGGACGTACTTCTATAAAGGTGTATCTAACCTTTCAGCAGGCGAGTTGTTTTTCTGGGTATTTCTTGATGCTGTAGATGAGCAACTTGGGGTATCAGATATTGCTGCTGCTACTTTCATCATCGTTGGACAACCAAATCGTCCAACACGTGGCAAAATTGGCGGTACAATGACGACTAAAGGCACTTCCCTAATCTCAGAGACAGCAAGACGCTATCTCAATGTTGAACTTCCTTTCAGACTTCCCACACTCACTAATTCCAGCATAAAAAGATTGAGGTTTTCATTCGTTACCAATCTTGGCGCTTTTGTCGGACGGACTGTGCCGATATTGGGCTGGGTTATTGTCGCTTCAGACATATCAAAAATTGCTTTCAATGCCACGACTAACTACAACCGCATAGCACGAGGTAATGATAAGTTATGGTAACTGACGAGCAAGTCTTGGATTTTTTTCGCCAAAATTTACCGCAGGTCAGAACGTTCAGCTTCAAAATCGTTCCACTTGAAATCAATGATACGTTACAGGAATACGCAGAATTTGATGATCTGGTTGAAGCTATTAATAAGTATTCTGACCAATTCAATATCGATGTTTCAAAGTTGAATATTGACAATTATTACCCCTGGAAAACCCCTTGGTTCTTCCATGAATGGTTTAAAAAAGAGCCAGTAAAACAAAATAAGAAGCCTCTGACAGTAAGCATGTTCGCTGAATCTGCAAAGGCAGGTCGTTGGATCTATGAATAGTTGCTTTATAATATTTGACAGGAACAAATAATGAGAGGGATGTGCAAATTATGTTTAGCGGAAAGTGATTTACAGCAATCGCACGTTATCCCCAGAAGCTATTTTAAGCGGCTTAAAAAAGAAAATGGTAAAATTGTTCTTTTTGAAGATGGGATAAAATCCTTAGTAGGCAATTTTGATCCTAAAGAGCCTATGCTATGCAGGAATTGTGAGCAATTTTTGTCTATTAATTACGAGCAGTACGGAATTAGAGTATTAAGAGATCACAAAAATTTCAGGAAAAATGCAGACCACATCATCATAGGATCTTTTCAGTATGAAAGATTTTACCTCTATCTACTCAGTATCCTTTGGAGGGCTTCAATTGCAAAGGACGCTTATTATGATACTGTGCAGGGCACAGAGAGCTTAGATGATTTATTTAGACATTGCATTGCGGAGAAGAAGCTAAGGATTAACAAGCTTAGCGGCTTAAGGTTAGACCATTTTATCAAGGTTTCAGTTTTTAGAATTGTTGATAGTACATTTCATATCTCAGATGAAATTATCAAAGATATATTATCAAACTTTGTACAGAAAATGAGTGAAACTCATAAAGGAATAACTTGGTATTTTATAGTTGAGGGGTTTATTATCTATTATAATTTTTTTATAGGGAAAGGCTTTTACGAGATAAGAGCAACTAAGTTTTTATCCCAACTCAAAAAGGGAAGTCACCAAAAAATCCTCAAAGTAGAGATTACCCAAAGTAAAACGTTAATTGATTTATTCAATAGTATGATAAGAGGATAATAGTAATTAGCAGCGCTTTGAAAAAATATTGATATTTTTTATGAGTTAATGATATGTGTTTTAATCCTATTGAAGGCTATTTAAATTTGATTGAAAATCAATCTCCCTCACAGGGTAATGTGTAAGAGATTATACCTTATTATGGTTGGTTTATTCTAAAATATTAGTGGCTTACAATTATTTAATCTTCATCCTACTGTGGGCGGGTGTACCTCATATCCCCTCAATGACATACCACATAAAAAATAATCACAATTACCTCATCCCCGTTTCGGGCAACTACATTTTCTCCCCGCTGCTCTATGTCCGCTCGGGGGAGTATTAATCATGCCGGAATTGTGTTTATGAATGGAACAGGATTTTGGGTCAGGGTCAAAGCAGCCCTAAAATACCAAGTGAGTGACTTTATTCATACCTTTCCACAGAATGTTAGTGGCGGTTTGTGAAAATAATCCGCTTTGGTCTGTAGTCACATCTCCCGAACAGGCATCATCGTTCCACTACAAATCAATGACAGGTTACAGGAATACGCAGAATTTGATGATTTAGTTGAAGCGCTAGATCAGTATTCTGACCAGTTTCAAATCGGTGTTCAACACTGAATATTGATAATGACTATCCCTGGAAAATGTCATGGTTTTTCAGAAAATGGTTTACGACTGAACCAGTTAAGCAAGACAAAAATTCTCTGACGGTAAAAATGTTTGCTGAATCAGTAAAGGCAGGGCGTTGGCTAATGGGGAGATGATTTATCCTTTTAACGAAATAAGAATTCAAAGGGTGCCAGTCAGGGAGGGCGTTGCTAATAATCGATAAAACGATCCTGTTAGTAGGGGTTAACCTGTCAGTTTCACCTGTAAATTAACTATTCATTTTAAAACACCGCCTGGCTCATACGGACGGGTGAGTTGAGCCTGCGTCGCCTTCTCGTTTTATCGGGCGCTTTTCATATTTCCCTCGTACGTTCTCGTTACGATTGTTCCAACTGCTGAACCAGCCATCCCCTGAACGCGTCAAGCTGCGAGATAAATTCCCTGGCTGATGCGCCGGGCTGATAACTTTCGGCGAGAAAGAAGGCGATGGCAGCTTCCTGGTCGGGATAACGCAGAACAAAGCGCGATACATGCTCGGCAAGCGTTGCTGGCCAGTCCGCGTCGCTATCCTGGCGCAGCATATTCGTTGAGCGAATGACTTTTCTGGCGGCGGCGCGTTGCCACTACTGGCGGCCGGGCAAGGCGCAGGACAGTTTCGCGACATACTCGTCTAAAACCTCTGTGAAATCGCCATTTAGTGCCCTCGCCAGCGCTTTCGAGGGTCTGAACCGGTTAAAACGCACCGATAAATCTTCACCGTAAAGGCAGCGGCAGTGATGCTTTAGCCAGTATCCCCATGTATTAAGGTTGTTCGGATCCATCACCTCACTTAGCGTGCCTTTATCAACGTCAATGTTACTGACGACAGGATGCCTTGCCGTAAGCCTCTCTTTTACGGCCGCCAGGCTGTCGCGCGTAGCGGGCGCGAGCGGATGACGAAAGACAAGGCAGACATCCAGATCAGACTGCCCTTCGACGGCTGTGCCAAACGCAACGCTGCCATAGAGCCACAGGCTGTGAAGATCATCGCCGACGGTCAGACGGAGTTGATGAATAGTATCGTCAACGATTGCCTGAAACGCCGGTTGAAAGGCGGTCACAGGTGGAACGGCGATGTAACCCTCGGCATCCAACGCCATAAACGCTCCTTTAAGAAGAGAGAGGACTGTGTGGCAAGGGGCAGACTGCAAGCTGCTGTCAATGCAAAGTAGCAGGGTGACTCAGGAAGGGTAAAGCGTAAGCGTTAAACCGTCTCTGGTTAAAAGCAACAAGGCGAGCCAGTTGGCTCGCCTTGTCTGTTGCGTAAGCCCGGAATCAGAATGCCAGCACCAGGCCTGCAATGGCTGCGGACAGCACGCTGACCAGCGTTGAGCCATACAGCAGTTTCAGGCCGAAGCGCGAAACGACGTTGCCTTGCTCTTCATTCAGGCCTTTAATCGCGCCCGCGACGATGCCGATAGACGAGAAGTTAGCAAAAGACACCAGGAAAACCGACAGAATACCTTCGGCATTTGGCGACAGCTGGCTGGCGATTTTCTGCAGATCCATCATCGCCACAAACTCATTGGAAACCAGTTTCGTGGCCATGATGCTGCCAACCTGCAGCGCTTCGCCTGATGGCACGCCCATCACCCAGGCAAAAGGATAGAAGACGTAACCCAGCACGCCCTGGAACGTGATACCGAAAATGAAGTCAAACAGCGCATTCAGGCCAGAAATCAGGGCGATAAAACCAATCAGCATTGCTGCGACGATGATGGCTACACGGAAACCGGCCAGGATATATTCGCCCAGCATTTCAAAGAAGCTCTGACCCTGGTGCAGATCCTGCAACTGCAGGTCTTCTTCGTTATCGACGCGGTAAGGGTTGATCAGCGACAGTACGATAAAGGTACTGAACATGTTCAGCACCAGCGCAGCAACCACATACTTAGGCTGCAGCATGGTCATGTAGGCACCTACAATCGACATGGACACGGTGGACATCGCGGTCGCCGCCATCGTGTACATACGACGCTGTGACATTTTGCCCAGAATGTCTTTATACGCAATAAAGTTCTCAGACTGTCCCAAAATCAGAGAGCTTACGGCGTTAAACGATTCCAGTTTACCCATGCCGTTGATCTTAGACAGCACGGTACCGATGCCGCGAATCACCCACGGCAGGATGCGGAAGTGCTGAAGAATCCCGATCAGCGCCGAAATGAACACAATCGGACACAGGACGTTCAGGAAGAAGAAGGCCAGACCTTTATCGTTCATGTTGCCAAAGACAAAGTTGGTGCCCTGAGCCGCATATTTCAGAAGATGGTCGAAGAAACCAGCGAAGCCTTTGACGAATCCCAGACCGGCTTCTGAGTTCAGGAAGAACCAGGCCAGAATGATTTCGATAACCAGAAGCTGAATAATGTAGCGAACCCGAATACTTTTTCTGTCGTGGCTGACCAGCAAGGCCAGCACACTGACTACCACTAGTGCTAAAAGAAACTGCAAAATATGGGACATGTTTGCTCCAAATTTGAGGAGGATTGTATTTTGCTGCGTATTCTATGTAACGGCTTACCGAAAAACGAGATCTCATCCACAATATAAGTATTCACTATCGCCAAATTTCTCAGAAAACTCTCAGCGATCACGTCCTGTAACCAAAATATTCACATGGATTTCACTTAAATCTATTGTCTGTAATTTGCACAACACGTAGAGTGACTAAAATACGTTGTATAAGTAGGGCTTTCTTAGCCCTGATTTATAGCAATGGCTATACTTTATAGCATTATCTATCATAGCGATTAGCGAAACCGAATTTCACTCGTACCTGTGTCGCCTTAAGCTACACAGGTTAACTCAGACAGGGTACCCGATATGCTAGAAAGCCGTGCCGCAGAACGCGCAGCGCGTGGCGCCAGAAAAATCAAACTCGCTTTACTGGGGCCTGCCTTTATCGCCGCGATCGGCTATATCGATCCGGGCAACTTCGCGACTAATATTCAGGCCGGTGCCGCGTATGGCTACCAGTTGCTGTGGGTGGTGGTGTGGGCCAACATTATGGCCATGCTTATCCAGCTGATGTCAGCAAAGCTCGGTATTGCCACGGGCAAGAATCTGGCGGAACACATTCGCGATCGGTTCCCGCGTCCGGCCGTGTGGTTTTACTGGGTGCAGGCAGAGATCATCGCGATGGCGACCGATCTGGCGGAGTTTATTGGCGCGGCTCTGGGATTCAAACTGCTGCTGGGCGTCTCACTGATGCAGGGCGCGGTCCTTACCGGTGTGGCCACCGTTCTGATTTTGATGCTGCAAAACCGCGGGCAAAAGCCGCTGGAGCTGGTGATCGGCGGATTACTCCTGTTTGTTGCGGCCGCTTATATTGTTGAACTGTTTTTTTCCCAGCCAAAAGTCAGCGAACTGGTGACAGGCATGGCGCTGCCTTCACTGCCCAATGCCGATGCGGTTTTCCTGGCGGCCGGTGTGCTGGGTGCAACCATTATGCCGCACGTCATCTACCTGCATTCTGCCTTAACGCAGGGAAAAAGCCGCGACAGCCAGGCGCAACGTTACTCTTCCACTAAGCTGGATGTGGCGATCGCGATGACCATTGCCGGTTTTGTTAATCTGGCGATGATGGCCACGGCCGCTGCGGCTTTTCACTTTAGCGGCCACAGCGGTATTGCGGAACTCGATCAGGCTTACACCACCTTGCAGCCCTTGCTCGGTCATGCTGCCGCGACGGTATTCGGCCTGAGCCTGGTCGCGGCGGGGTTATCCTCCACCGTGGTGGGTACGCTGGCGGGCCAGGTGGTAATGCAGGGCTTTATCAATTTCCATATCCCTCTCTGGGTCCGTCGTGCCGTCACCATGGTGCCATCATTTATCGTGATCTGGGCGGGCTGGGATCCCACGCGTGTGCTGGTGATGAGCCAGGTCCTGCTGAGCTTTGGTATTGCACTGGCGCTGATCCCTTTGCTGGTCTTTACGGGGAATCGTGAGCTGATGGGCGAAGCCCTGGTAAACAGTCGTCTGATGCAGAACACCGGTCGAATCATTGTGGTGCTGGTGGTCAGCCTGAATATTTACCTGCTCGTCGGACAGGCCATGGGCATGTAGCCTTACCCGGCAGCGATCGGGCACGGCTTTAAGCGCTGAATGCCACAGTTTATAATGTCACTCTCTTCCCGAGTCAGGAGTGACATCATGCGCACGCCAGATTACCCTTCAGACGACCATGTGAAATGGGCCGCCGTTGACGATTATTTTTCACAGTTGTTAGCGCCGCCCGATAACCACCTCAGCGCGGCCCTCCAGGCAAACAGTCTGGCCGGGCTGCCAGCTCATGATGTTTCGGCGATGCAAGGCAAAATGCTGGCGCTGTTAATCAGCATTCAGAATGCCTCACGTGTGCTCGAAATCGGCACACTCGGCGGCTACAGCACGATCTGGATGGCGCAGGCGCTGGGCGAGGGGGGAACCATCACCACGATAGAAGCCGATCCCCGCCATGCGGATGTTGCCCGCGAAAATATTCATCAGGCTGGCCTGTCCGAACGGGTTACGCTGCATGTGGGGGCGGCGCTGGATGTCCTGCCGCATCTGCAGGCTCCCTTTGATCTCATTTTTATTGATGCGGACAAAAAAAATAATCCCGGCTATCTTCGCTGGGCCATTCGGCTCTCCCGGCCCGGCAGTCTCATTATCGTCGATAACATTGTTCGCGGCGGTGCCGTGATTGATGCCGGTTCTACCGACGGCAACGTGCAGGGCGTACGTGAGTGCCTGCGGCTGCTGGCCAGCGATCCCCGACTGGAGGCGACCGCGATTCAGACCGTGGGCGAAAAAGGCTGGGATGGCTTTGCGCTCGCCCGGGTGAAAAGCCGCGAGGAGTAACCGCAGGTTGTCTGCCGGCACGCAGGCCGGCAGAGGACGGTTAGCGGTAGCGATGCGGCTCAGGGTGCGCATGACGCCAGTGGCGTCGTTCATGTTCCCACTGGCGTTGCCGTTCACGCGCGTGCCAGCGACGTTCCCGTTCCGCTTCCTGATGACGTCGCCAGGCATCATGCCGCCACCAGCGTCTTTCCTTATAAGCGTAGCGATCGTTAAACCAGCGCGGTTCACGCCAGCGGTCGCCATCCCAGTAATAACCCCGGCGGTCCCGGTCGCCCAGATGCAGCGTGACGCCTGGAGCCAGGCGTATCTCATTTCCCGAGGCTTGTGCTGTGTGCATCGCCAGCGGCGTTAACACTGCTATGAAAGCAGCAAAGCATACTCCACGTATCATTATCTTCTCCTGCAGCAGCTTATGATTACTGCTGTCACGTCATTCTGACGGTATTGCACAAAGAAGCCTGCACATGTTGTCTGAAAATACGCGAAAAACAGGGCTTTGAGAGTTTTCTGGCACAGCCGCCCGCGTACGCGGGCAACCCGTATCAGGCCAGTATCGCCTCAATGGCGGCGAGTTCGTCTGTCGAGAGCGGTGACTGGGTCAGCATCTGCACCGCGTCGTCAATTTGTGCCGTTTTACTGGCCCCGATCAGCACGGAGGTAATGCGCGGATCGCGCAGCACCCACGTTAACGCCATTTGCGCCAGTTTCTGCCCACGCTGTTCTGCCAGATCGTTCAGCTTACGCACCCTGGCCATTTTCTCTTCCGTCAGCTGATTTTCATTCAGGAACTTACTGCCGCTGGCGACGCGGGAATCGGAGGGAATACCCTGCAGATAGCGATCGGTCAGCACACCACCCGCGAGGGGCGAAAATGCGATACAGCCTGTGCCATGCTCATCCAGCGTCTGCAATAAGCCCTGTTCCGGTGTGCGTTCAAACAGGGAGTAGCGGGGCTGATGAATCAGGCAGGGTGTCCCCAGATCGCGCAGAATCGTCATCGCTTCAGCAGCCCGCTCTGCCGGATAGTTGGAAATGGCGGCATACAGCGCCTTGCCCTGACGGACAACGTGATCCAGCGCCCGCATGGTTTCTTCCAGCGGCGTTTCCGGATCGGGACGGTGATGGTAAAAGATGTCAACGTAATCCAGGCCCATTCGACGCAGGCTCTGGTTCAGACTCGCGACCAGATACTTGCGCGAACCCCAGTCGCCGTAAGGGCCTTCCCACATGGTATAACCAGCCTTGGTTGAAATAATCAGCTCGTCGCGATGCGCCTGAAAATCGTCGCGTATAATGCGACCAAAATTGCTTTCTGCGGAACCGGGCGGCGGACCGTAGTTATTCGCCAGGTCAAAATGGGTGATGCCGCAGTCAAACGCATGGCGCAGCAACTGCCGGCTGGTTGCTAATTGGGTGCTGTCACCAAAGTTATGCCACAGGCCCAGTGAAATCGCAGGAAGCTTCAGTCCACTGCGTCCACTTCGACGCCATTGCATATGCTGATACCTGTCGGGGCGAGGAAAAGCTGTCATAGAAAAGTCCTGAGTGAAAACGATTAAATGTGCCAAAACAGTGGGAGTGTATACGGTTACACTCAGGATTAATCCGTGTCAGATCGCATATCTGCCGAATAATCCACGGTCGTAACGCTTGCTTGCCATGTAATCCGTTGGCGAAATGACAGGCACTGTTCGCTAAATTAACGCCATGTCAGATACTTATCAAAACACTCCCCTAAAGGAATTCGCTATGTCCTCTTATACGGTTAGTGATTATCTGTTGGCGCGTTTGCAGGCGTGCGGTATTCGACATCTGTTCGGCGTACCGGGTGACTTTAATCTGCAGTTTCTGGATCGGGTGATTGCGCATCCGACAATAAGTTGGGTGGGATGTGCCAATGAGCTGAATGCCGCTTACGCTGCGGATGGCTATGGACGCTGTTCGGGTATGGCGGCGTTGCTCACCACCTTTGGCGTAGGGGAGCTCAGCGCAATCAACGGTCTGGCAGGCAGCTTCGCAGAGTACGTGCCCGTGATTCATATCGTGGGCGCGCCGTCGAGCCAGGCGATGCAGCAGGGAGACTGCGTGCACCACACCTTAGGGGATGGCGATTTTGGCCATTTCATCCGCATGGCAAAAGAGGTTAACGTCGCCACCGCGCAACTGACCGCTGAGAATGCCACCGCCGAAATTGACCGGGTTTTGTGCAGCGTGATTCAGCAACATCGTCCGGGCTATCTGCTGTTGCCTGTCGATGTTGCCCAGGCCGAAACCGCTGCGCCCGTTCATCCCCTGGTATCGTCGGCTTCGTCACCCGAATCCCTGCGCAGCGCGTTTCGCCAGGCCGCCGAGCGGTTACTGGCACCGGCGCAACGCGTCTCACTCCTGGCCGATTTTCTGGCGCAGCGCTGGCAACAGCAACCGGCGCTGGCTGCGTTACGTGCCGGGCGTGCTTTTCCGTGCGCCACACTGCTGATGGGCAAAGGCGTGCTGGATGAGCAGCAGCCGGGGTTTGTGGGCACTTACGCAGGTGAGGGCAGTGAAGGCCCGGTACGCCAGCAAATTGAAGAGGCAGACGTCACGCTCTGCGTCGGCGTGCGCTTTACGGATACGATTACCGCTGGATTCACTCAGCAATTTCGCCCCGATCGGCTGATCGACGTGCAGCCACACAGCGCCAGCGTCGCGGGACAGACGTTTGCCCCGTTGTCGATGGCCGATGCGTTGCAGACATTACTGCCGTTGTTCGAACGCTATGGCGCAGGCTGGCAGTCCGCCGGGCCAGTGAAACCGGCGGCGCCTGTCCCTGACGCGGCCATCATCAGCCAGTCTGCCTTTTGGCAGGCCATGCAGTCTTTTATTCAGCCCGGCGATATTATTCTGGCGGATCAAGGCACCGCGGCGTTTGGCGCGGCGGCGCTGCGCCTGCCTGCCGGGGCGCAGCTGCTGGTACAGCCGTTATGGGGATCCATCGGTTATACTCTGCCAGCCGCGTTTGGTGCCCAGACGGCACGCCCGTCACAGCGCGTCATCCTGATCATTGGCGATGGTTCGGCACAGTTGACCATTCAGGAACTCGGCTCGATGCTGCGGGATGATCAACATCCAATCATTTTTCTGCTCAATAATGAAGGCTATACTGTGGAGCGGGCCATTCATGGCGCAGACCAGCGTTATAATGATATTGCCCAGTGGAACTGGACAGCGCTGCCGCAGGCATTCAGTTTACACTGTCAGGCACAAAGCTGGCGCATCAGTGAAACCGTGCAACTGACCGCACTGATGGCGCAACTGACACAACAACACAGACTGTCGTTTATTGAAGTCGTGATGCAAAAAGATGACCTGCCGCCCCTGTTACGTAAAGTCTCAGCCTGTCTGAGCCAGCGCAACGGCGGATGAGATTCGGAAAGTTGCCTCTGTGCAGGCCAGACTAACGCGGTTAGGCTGTTGCACACACGAGTCAGACGCTCACCTCAAGCTTCGGTGGGCGTTGTTGTTTTATCGGCAGGATTTTATAGTGTCCTCCAACTCTTTAAGACCCCCAAGCGGAGCACCAGAAGAATGACAACTTATGCCTTGGTCGGCGATGTCGGCGGCACCAATGCCCGCCTCGCTTTGTGTGAGGTGGAAAGCGGCAGCATCTCCCAGACCAAAACATTCGCAACATCAGACTACGACAGCCTCGAAGCCGTCATCCGCCATTATCTTGATGAACAAAAGCAGGATATTAAAGACGGCTGTATCGCCATTGCCTGCCCGATTACCGATGACTGGGTTGAAATGACCAACCACGACTGGGCCTTCTCGACTAAAAAGTTGAAGGCGAACATCGGTTTTGAACACCTGGAAATTATTAACGATTTCACCGCTGTCTCCATGGCGATTCCTATGCTCGGCGAAGAGCATGTCATCCAGTTTGGCGGTAAATCGGCGGTGAAGGATAAACCGATCGCGATTTACGGTGCGGGAACCGGCCTCGGCGTCAGCCATCTGGTACACGTCGACCAGCGCTGGGTCAGTTTACCCGGTGAAGGGGGACATGTTGATTTTGCCGCTAACAGCGAAGAAGAAGATCAAATTCTGGAAGTCTTAAGGGAAGAATTAGGTCATGTTTCAGCAGAACGTGTGTTGTCAGGCGCTGGTCTGGTCAATCTCTACCGTGCGATTGTAAAAGTCGATAACCGTGAGCCGGAGAATCTGAAGCCACGCGAAGTCAGTGAGCGCGCCCTAGCGGACAGCTGCACCGACTGCCGTCGTGCCTTATCGCTGTTCTGCGTCATCATGGGGCGTTTTGGCGGTAATCTGGCGCTGAACCTCGGGACCTTCGGTGGCGTTTACATCGCGGGCGGGATCGTGCCGCGTTTCCTGGAGTTCTTCAAAGCCTCGGGTTTTCGTGCCGCTTTTGAAGACAAAGGGCGCTTCCGTGACTATGTTGCCGATATCCCGGTTTATATGATCACGCATGACCAACCCGGGCTGTTGGGTGCCGGTGCGCACCTGCGCCAGACGCTGGGCCGTATTCTCTAGTTTGCAGGCTCTGTCCTGCCCGACGCAAGGGCAGAGCCGCCTTTCCCTCTCACAACCGCATCAGTAGCCGAAACGCTTTTACTTTGCTGCGGCTGACCGGTACCTGTACTTCCATATCCCGCAACTTCAGCAGATAGGTATTGTTAAACCAGGGTTCGATTTCCCGGATTTTGTTGAGGTTGACGCAGTAGGACCGGTGGCAGCGAAAGAACAGGTGTTCGGGCAGGCGTGAGCAGAATTCCGTCATTGTCATCGACATCACATAGGCTTCACGGCGGGTATAGACGAAGGTTAACTTCTCGTGCGCCTCAACGTAGTAAATGTCATTCACGTCGGTCACGATAATGCGTTCATCTTTGGTCAGATTCACGGTCAGTACGCTCTGCGCCATTGGCGTCTGAGTGGGCGCGTGCTGTTGCTGCCAGGTGGCATCCAGCTTGTTCAGCATCGTGACGATACGGGATTCATGATACGGTTTCAGAATATAGTCAAACGCTTCCAGTTCAAAGGCTTCCACGGCATGCTCTTTCCAGGCCGTGATAAACACAATCAGGGGCTTATGAACAAACTGATGAATACTCTTTGCCAGTAACATGCCATCCAGAGAGGTAATATTGATGTCGAGAAAGATCACATCAACCCGATGCTGCTGCAGATATTTGAGGACATCCAGACCGTCATCAAAGCAGGCCGCTATCTCAATCTTACTGTGTTGCTGAATCATCCAGCTCAGCTCTTGCTGGGCCAGAAATTCGTCCTCGACGATGATGGCTTTCATGCAAGGTTCCCCACCAGTAACTGCCCGGTTTTGCTCAGTGTAAACGCGATTTCGGTGCCGGGCTGATGACGCGCAATGTGCAGCCCTTCGCCCGAGAGTAACTTCACCCGGTGATGGACATTTAACAGGCCAATTTTATTGCCGGGCATTTCGTTGCGAGCCACACGATCAATCACCTCGTCACTGATCCCTTTACCGGTATCACGCACGGCGATGCGCACGCGGTCGCCCAGGTCTCGCACACTTAACGTCACCACACCTTTACCTTTACAGGGCTGAATGCCATGAACAATAGCATTCTCCACCAACGGCTGAATCAGCAGGCTGGGCAGGGAAAAATGCAAATCCTCGTCAATGTCATAAATCATGGTTAACTTATCGCCAAAGCGCGCCTGCTCAATCGCTATATAATCTTTTACCTGCCAGAGTTCTTTCTTGATATCGATAAGCTCATCGTCATTCAGTTCGAGGTTGTAGCGCAGATAGCGCGATAAGTTGATGACCAACTGGCGCGCCGTATCGGGATTGAGCCGGATAGATGACGAAATGGCATTCAGCGCATTGAACAGGAAATGCGGATTAATTTTGCTCTGCAGGGCACGCAGTTCCGCTTTATTGGCCATTTCGCGCAGTTGCTCCGTACGCGAGACTTCCAGCTGCGTCGAAATAATCTGGGACAGGCCTACCGCCATCTCTTTCAGCGAGCCGGTGATGCGGTGCGCACGACGGTAATAAATCTTCAGCGTGCCGGTCACCTTGCCTTTTTCCCACAAGGGGATGACGATCATGGAGTGAATATCTTTCGTCCGGTGGGCTTCGTCATTGTTTTTGATGATGATCTTCCCACTGTGCATCGCCTGCGCCGTCGTCGGGCTGATCCCGTCGTCACCATGCTGGTAATTGTGTTCACCGTAGCCAACATAGGCCAAAATCTTCTGCTTGTTGGTCATCGCGACGGCATCGGCCTTGATTTCCCGTCTAATGATGTCACAGACACGGCGCAGGGAATCGCTGTTGACCTGACGGAACAGCGGCAGGGTCTGGTTAGCGATATCCAGCGCCAGTTTTGCCTGACGTGCCGCAATAGCCTCTTTTTCACCTTCCACGCTCTGCACCAGCAACACGATTAAGCCAATGCTGGCGGCGCCCAGAATCATCGGCAGGGCAATTTCAGAAACAATGGTCAGCCCGAGCGCGGTGGGCGTGGCCCACAACACGATAAGCAGCATGGTCAGACTTTCGCAAAACATGCCGCCCAGAATCCCTACCAGCCAGCGCCGTTCGCGCTGCACCCGGCGATGAATGGCACCGGCGACAATGCCGGCGATGATGCTGGTCATCAGGCAGGGCACTGACGTCACACCATGAATATCTATCAGGAAGCGGTGCAGACCGGCAATCACACCGGTGGTAATGCCAACCCAGGGACCAAACAAAATACCGCCAGCCATCACGGCGATCACCCGTACGTTGAGCAATGAACCGTCGACATTGACCCCTGACCAGGTACTGAAAAGTGCAAACAGTGAAAAAATGGCAATCACGGCCGCTTTTTCCAGCGCCGTATGCTCATCTTTCTGCAGGATCTGACGAAAAGGTGGGGTTCGCGTCAGAAAAAACAGGCAAATCAGCATCAGCGCCGCACGGTCAAAGACGGCCAGAAGCATAGTAAAGTGTGAAGTCACAGGCGACTCTTCAGCGAGGTCAAAGAAGGTTATGATAAAAAATGTGATGATGTTGTGCCAGCGTGCCTGACAGCCAGCCGGGCAGTTCATGTTTTAGATCAATTTATTCAAAAGCTGAAAAAGAGGAAATGTTGAGCTCATTTAAGAGGAACGTTTTTCCGCTGCCAGTGCGGCCCGGTCCACTGTGGTCAGGCCCGGTGACTTTATTACGTGTTATCGCCCGGAGTGATGTATGCATCTGACTACCTCGCGTTTGACGTTAACCTCTTTGCAGCCTGAAGACTGGCAGCTGTTTCGTGCGGTACATGAAGATCGCGATACTATGCGCTGGGTAAGTGACATTCCCGATGAAGATGATATCCGTGAGCGGTTTCGTCAGCGTCTGGCACCCTGGCAACCCGGCAGTTTTCACATGTTATGCCTGGTCATCAGGCGGCGCGACAGCGGGGAAGCCATCGGGTTATTGGGTTGTACGCCTGAATGGCAGCCCGCCCGTCAGGCGGAGGTGGGGTATATGCTGCTGCATCGCCACTGTGGTCAGGGGTTTGGCAGTGAAGCGCTGGAAGCGCTGTGTGCGTGTTTGTTCGACGCCGATTTTCTCAAACTCCGGGCGCTGGTGGTGGAAGGAAACTGGGCTTCCCGGCGAATTCTGGAAAAAAACGGCTTTCTGCTGAAACGGACGCTGCAAAATAATTATCTGCTGAATGACCGCTGGGTGAATGACTGGCTGCTCGAGCGGCTCAATCCGGGAAAATAAAAAATTTTCTGCTCCTCTCGACAAAGTTGTTATTAGCGCGTTATGTTCTTGTTGAGGTCACCGCAGTGACCAGCGTCGCTCGGACGGTCCGGGCGCTAACGTTTCCAGAGGATACCATGGCTGATAACAGCACCACTCGTCGTTTCTCGCGTATTGAACGCCTGCCCCCTTACGTCTTTAACATTACCGCTGAACTGAAGATGGCTGCGCGTCGGCGCGGCGAAGATATCATCGACCTTTCAATGGGTAATCCCGATGGCGCGACGCCGCCGCACATTGTCGAAAAACTGTGCCAGGTGGCTCAACGTGAAGATACGCACGGCTATTCCACATCGCGCGGTATTCCTCGCCTGCGGCGTGCTATTTCACGCTGGTATCAGGAGCGTTATCAGGTAGATATTGATCCCGAATCGGAAGCGATAGTCACCATTGGTTCCAAAGAAGGTCTGGCTCACCTGATGCTGGCCACGCTTGACCATGGCGACACGGTGCTGGTGCCGAATCCCAGCTATCCCATTCATATCTATGGGGCCGTTATCGCAGGCGCTCAGGTGCGCTCCGTCCCGCTGGTGGAGGGCATTGATTTCTTCAATGAGCTGGAGCGTGCTATTCGCGAGAGCTATCCTAAACCTAAAATGATGGTGCTGGGTTTCCCGTCGAATCCCACTTCTCAGTGCGTAGAGCTGGACTTTTTTGAGCGCGTCATCGCGCTGGCCAAACAGTACAACGTGCTGGTCATTCACGATCTGGCCTATGCCGATATCGTCTATGATGGCTGGAAAGCGCCGTCCATTATGCAGGTGCCTGGCGCACGGGATGTGGCCATCGAATTTTTCACCCTGTCAAAAAGCTATAACATGGCCGGCTGGCGCATAGGTTTTATGGTGGGCAACAAAGAGCTGGTCGCCGCCTTAGCCCGAATCAAGAGCTACCACGATTACGGCACCTTTACGCCCTTACAGGTCGCGGCGATTGCGGCCCTGGAAGGGGATCAGCAGTGCGTGCGCGATATTGCCGAACAGTATAAACGTCGCCGCGACGTGCTGGTGAAAGGGCTGCATGAAGCGGGCTGGATGGTGGATATTCCCAAAGCGTCGATGTACGTCTGGGCAAAGATTCCGGATCATTATGCGCATCTGGGCTCGCTGGAATTTGCCAAGCACATGCTGCAGGAAGCGAAAGTATGCGTTTCACCCGGCGTGGGCTTCGGTGATTATGGCGATACGCACGTCCGATTTGCACTGATTGAAAACAGCGATCGTATCCGACAGGCGGTAAGAGGCATTAAGGCGATGTTTCGCGCCGACGGCATTTTGCCGGGCAGCGTGAAAAGTATGGAAGAACAGATTTAACATCCCATTGGGGCGACCACCTGTCGCCCCTGTGGAATGCCTGCAGAGACTACAGCATCAGCACAAAGGTGCCGACCCAAAGTAGTACAAAGAAAGAAATTCCCATCAGCGCATATTTCACAAGCGAACTCCTCTGAGCGGTTACGATATTGGCGATCCCATCCAGCGCAACGCGGACAGAAAGGATAAGGTCGCCGTTCAGATTTACGGTCAACGATCTCCCGTACGAACTGAATAACTCAGAACAGGATCGGGGCTAATCTACGCGTATTCAGACCGAAAATAAATAGTTTGGTTCTGAGAGTTTGTTCACATTTTTATCGAACGTCAATGTCCGGCACTGCCGACATGCCCACGCGGAGTTGCGCCAGGTTTTTCTGGTTCTGGTCCAGGACAATTTTAACCGGTAATCGCTGAACCACTTTCGTGTAGTTGCCGGTCGCATTATCGGGAGCAATCGCCGCAAATGTCGCGCCTGTCGCGGGGGCAAGACTGTCGACGTGACCGGTAAAAATCTGGTCAGGCAAAGCATCTACCCTAATGCGGACGGGTTGACCCGGACGCACATCCTGCAACTGCGTTTCCAGATAATTCGCGGTGATATAGGTTTGTTGTAACGGCACCACCGCCAGCAAACGGGTGCCGGCGGAA
This sequence comes from Pantoea sp. JZ2, assembly GCF_035191405.1. Taxonomy (NCBI): domain Bacteria; kingdom Pseudomonadati; phylum Pseudomonadota; class Gammaproteobacteria; order Enterobacterales; family Erwiniaceae; genus Pantoea; species Pantoea sp. JZ2. Next base: position 1,575,737 of record NZ_CP045247.1, read on the forward strand.
ACATAGGCGCCCAGGCGCACTGCGCGCTGTCCCACCATGCCGGCCACCGGGGCCACAATGCGGGTGTAAGACAGATTAAGACGTGCCTGATCGACGCTGGCCCTGGCGGCAGCAACATCCGCTTCGGCGGATCGGACGGCTGCCTGCAGCACGCCAACCTGCTTAATCGCAGAAGCGAGCGCGGCTTCACTCTGACGCACCGCGGCGCTGGCAGAGCGCTGCGCCGAGCTGGCTTTTTGCTGCTCGTCAGCGGCAACGGTGCCGCGCTGATAGAGACGGTTATAGCGTTCGGCACTCTGTCCGGCATACTGCGCCGAAGCCTGACTGGCGGAAACGCTGGCCTTCTGTTCATCAATGACCGACTGCTGCTGCTCCAGCTGTGCTTTGCTGCTCAACAGTTTGGCTTCACTGACCTGCAATGCGGCCTCCGCGCTTTCCAGTGCCACTTTGTAATCGCGATCGTCCAGCGTCGCCAGGAGTTCACCGGCGGCAACCTGCTGGTTATCTTTCACCCTGACGCTGGCGATGTACCCCGACACTTTGGGCGCAACAAGGGTGTAATCGGCATTGACCCAGGCATCATTGGTACGGTGATCGTTACGGGTCATCACGGACCAGACAATCAGCGCCATCGCCAGCAAAACCAGCAGCAGCAGGGAAAGCAGCACGGTTTTTCTCATTACTAAAGCACGCATATACAGTTATCTCGACGTGGAGGTTGCAGGTTGAATCAAGGTTTGGGGCGGCCAGACGCGTTTGGGCAGCCAGGCGGTGACGACCAGCAGCAGCAGCGCAAAACCGATCAGCAGCAGCCAGGTATCACTCAGGCCGAGCACCAGCGCCTGGTGCTTTATCTGGGTAGCAAAGCCGCGCAGATTCTCGACGGAACTCACGCTGCCATCGGGCAACAGCGGAAACTGACTGCTGGCCTGACTGCTGTTGGGGGCGGTCATCAGCCACGGCCTGCTGCCCGCCTGGTTGACGAGGATACTGGAGTGAAACTGTTCACGATGGCTGACAAACCATGACACCAGGGTAGAGGCCGCAATGCTGGAAAACCCGCGTACCGTGTTGAACATCGCCGAGGCAAAAGGTCCTTCAGGCGGTGCTACCACGCTGGTCGCGCTCATCAGCACGGGCAGAATCACCATCGGCTGGCCTACGGCCTGCAACGCCTGAATCAGCCAGAAGTTATCCCGCGCCCAGTCCGTTGTGATCTGCATACCGAGCAGGCAGGAGGCAATCAGGAAGCACAAGCCCACTGCCAGCATCCAGCGACAGTCAATCCAGCGGATATTCAGCAGGGCGGCAAGCAACGGCGCCACAATGAGCTGGGGCAACCCAATGGTCAACGCCAGCGGCGCGAACTGGGCGATGCGAAAGCCATCGACCTGGGCAAAATAGCTGGAAGGCAGGGCAGAGCCAGACAGCGACACGATCAGGACGCCGGCCAGCACCAGCAGGCCGTGCAGCAGGTTAGGTCGCCGCAGCATCTGCAACTTAAACAGCGGCAGGGGATGGAACCACTCATTGATTAAAAAGACGATGAGTAACGGCACGGCGGCCAGCAGCATAGCGGCAATCAGCGGAGAATCCAGCCAGTCAAGCCGTTCGCCCTGGCTGAGTACCAGAATGATTAACGCCATCCCGCTACAGCCTGTGAGCATCCCGAACAGATCGATCTGCTGAAAACGTTCTGTGCGCAACGGATCCTGAGGCAATCCCCAGCCGGTTAATACGAGGGCTATCAGCATACCGGGCACAACCTGCCAGAAGACAAACATCCAGCTGACCTGATCGGTCCAGAAGGCGGCCAGCGACGCGGCCATATTCGGCCCGAAGGTGGCAGTAAGGGCATAGGCGCCTAATCCATAGAGCTTGAACGGCGGTGGCAGAAAACGCAGGGCGACGGTCATCAGCATCGGCGGCAGCGCGCCGCCAAAGAGCCCCTGGATCACGCGTAATACCATAAAGAGCACAGGATCGGTCATCAGCGGTAACAGTATTCCGGACAGCATAAAGCCGACCGAAACAAATAACGTAAAGCGGCGCAGGGAAAACGTCACCGCGAACCACGGCGCAATCATCATGGCGGCCACTTCGGCAGCCTGATAAGCCGAAACAATCCAGCTTCCGTCGTCGTAGCCCATACCGAGGGCAGCACGAATATCGGCCAGCGCAATATCACTGACGCGATCGTTGAGCCCGGAGGTCAGCGCCGCGATCCAGACGCCAAGCAGGCCCAGGGCGAGACGTAAGGTAAAGGGATGCAGCGGCGGCGCAGTGCCAGGCTGGGTCGTCATAGCAGGTGTCTCATTGTTTTTTTGGTTCGATGTATTGCGATGCGATACAGGCGGGGCGATATTACATGGCAATATGCTGTATTGCAATGTGGTACACGCTGTAAAACGTGCGCTTTTCGGGTTACAGTAAGCCAGCTCAAAAAGGACGACGCTATGACTCAACAATCATCCAGCCGCGAAGATGAAAAAACGGGCGGTATTCAGGTTATTGCGCGCGCGGCTAAAATTCTTAATGCTCTGGGCGAGCATCCCGGTGGCATGAGTCTGGGCGAAATCGCGCATGCGGTTGATCTGCCGCGTTCTACCGTACAGCGCATTGTGGCCGCGCTGGACAGCGCCGAACTGGTTCGAAGCAGTGGGGCGGGCGGATTGCGTCTCGGGCCAGCTTTACTGAAGCTGCTCGCCAGCGTGAACACGGATGTGGTCGATTTGGTCAAGCCGCTGCTGGAAAAACTGTCGGCGGATACCAATGAAACGGTCTCCCTGTCCCGCGCCAGTGGTGCGCAGCTTGCCGTCATTCATTATGTTGTGGCGTCGCGCGAGCTGCGGGTGGTTCCCCGTATCGGACTGGAGCTACCGCTCTACAGCACCTCGGGTGGCCGCGCCTTGCTGGCGCTGGAAAGCGATGAAGACGTCCGGACGCTGGTGGGAGATGCCTGGCGCGAACTCACGGACAAGACGGTTAAGACGCAGGCAGCACTGTTAGAGATGCTTCGGGAAGTGCGTGAAACCAGCATTTCCTACGACCGTGGTGAAACCCTTGAAGGCGTTTCAACCATGGCCTTTGCGCTCGATACGCTGTTTGGCCGCTTTGCGGTCTCCTTACTGGTGCCCACGGCGCGGTTTAAGAAGCATGAATCACGCTATCGTGAAGAAATGTTGCTGTGCAAACAGGCTCTGATTCGTGAAATTGGCAAAATTGCCGCTGTTGAAGGATGAGTGCTCAATGAAAACAGTATTAATGGCTATCGATAATTCACCGGTCGCGAAGAAAGTGGTGTCGTTAACGATCGAAGAAGCACAGGCGCATGATGCACAAGTGATTGTGCTGTGTTGTATCGATCCCGCCTATTCATCCTGTAGCCAGCCCATTGATATTGATGCCGGTGAAGATCCGGCAGATTTTGTGGCCGCGCAGGATGAGCAAAATACCGCTGAAATGGTGGTGCGTCATGCCCTGGCACCCTTGCTCCAGGCCGGCATTAAGGCGCGTGGTATGATTCTGGCCGGCGAAGCGGCGGAGACAATCGTGGCCCAGTCCCAGCAGCTCAATGCCAGCATGATTATTATGGGGCGACGTCATTTATCGCCCTTTAACCGGTTATTAAAAGGATCTGTGAGTGCCGCTGTGGTTGAACGCGCGCATTGCCCGGTACTGATCGATGTGCGTAAGGATTAACAACGTAGTATGACTCTCCTGCTTTTTCTTACGCTGGCCGCCTTTGTGCTGCTGGCGATTATCATCGTTATGTTAGTCAGAACCACCCGGCTTAAAGCGTGGCAGGGTGTGGTTCTTTTTATCCTGCCGCTGTTGTTGTCGAATGTTTTATGGTTCAGCTGGATCCAGCCTCAGCAGCAGCAGGAGAAACGCTACGAGCGCGCGGCAGATTATATGGCACAGGCTACGGTATATCGGGTGCTGCGCACTCAGGAACCCGCGCTGTGGCAAATACTGACGCGCGATCTGGCGCGCAAACTGCGTGAAGGCGAACCCATGTTGCAGGCAACGGGCGAACTGCGCGGGTTATTGACGGATGTGATCAATCAGCGCCTTATGCGGGGTACTGACGCGGCCGTATTGAAATATATTGGCGTCTCGGTGGAAGAAATGCAGACGCTCAATAAAATTGACCCGGGCCTCTGTTTTCAGTTCCTTTATCCGCAGGTGAAGGGCGGTATCAATCTGGTTGAAACTCTGCCCGCCAGCCTGAACCAAAAAGATGCCGATGCCACCGAGTATTTGCTGCTTAACAGTCTGGGGGACGAACAACCGCTGGACCGCAAGCAGGCGCAGCACGATCTCAAAACCATCGTCGACCATCTCTACCTGAAGTGGGGCAATAAGCTGCAACAGCTGAATATGCCTGCCGATGCCGCCGTTGATCGGTCTTCCATGTGTGCCATGTCTGTCGATCTTTATAGTGCCATCCTCGCACTCCCGGACAAGCAAGCCGCCAATCTGCTTCGTAGAATGATTGCGCTTTCAGGCGAAGGTTAAAAAGAAAAAAGCCCGCCAGTGGCGGGCTAAATGCTGAGAGAGGCTTTTTTTAGAGTAATTCCTGGTGTTGTTCGTGAGGCTTTTCACTGGAATCAGTGTCGCAGTTTATTGGCATAACCTGCCAGTTGTTTAACCGTATTGAATCAATTGGTAAAACTTCGTAAATACGCAGTTGTTCGCGTACTAATCCTATAGATGCGCATTTTGCAGCGCCTTACACTGCGTCAAAATGTGAGGAAATAAAATGAAAATGGCAATCATGGGTGCATTTGCACTTATTTTTCTGAGCGGTTGTACCGCCAGTAAACCCGGGGCGTTTGAACGTGTTGATGAAGATCCCAGTTCAAATACCGTACAATATCGTTTCGACCCGCTGAAAGTGAATCGTGATGCAATGGAAATTGATATCGCGAATTACTGCAGCAATAAAGGTTTTGATAAAGTAGAGTCACTCCCTGTTCAGGACAGCACAATACCAGGTTTAAAGAAAACCTGGTATCAGTGTAATTACGCAGTGAAAAGTTAATGAATAAATGAGGTGGGATTATATCCCACCTTCTTTTTATATTATGCTGTGTGAAATCTTTGCCCTTCAGTGAATATCATTTTGTTTTATGCCTCCTTTCTGCTGCGCTGGAACGTCTGCGGATAACGCCTCCTGTCCAGGAGAAATAAAGGCTACCGACTGAGGGAACAGCGCGGCGGTAACGATGTCTGGCATACGGCACCTCCTCTTTTTCAATACTCAGGATAATACGCCGAAAAAGTGCAGCAAAAATGCAGCCTGTGTAGAGTTATTTCGATAAATATGTCGCGATATTTCAAAAAAGAACGCGAAAAAGAGGGTGAGCGCATATTCCAATCGGAATAGACCGAATAGGTATTAATATGCGTGAGACCTGTCTTAAAAACAAGGCTGACGTGCATGTGTGAAGATGGAAATTAGCGCTACAGTAATATCAGGACAATTAAAGGGAGACAAACATGACGCATAGGGTAAAAAACGTTCTGCCGCTTCAGGCAGAGCTGGCAGAATGTCCGCTCTGGTCTGTGCAGGAACAGGTGCTGTGGTGTGTGGATATTCTGGCACCGGCCATCCATCGTTTCGATCCGGCGAGTGGTGAGCTCTCTACATTTCCTCAGGCAGAAGAAGTCGGATGCATCGGCCTGCGGGAACAGGGCGGTATCATTGCCGCACTGCGTAGCGGCGTCTGGCTGCTGGACGAGCAGGGGAAACCGCAAAAAAAAGTGGCGGATAATCCCGGTATCGCCGGGAAAAGCCGCTTCAATGATGGCCGTGTGGATCCCTGGGGTAATTTCTGGTGCGGCAGTTTATGGGAGCCACAGGATAAAAACGGCGGCTTGCTTTGTCGCGTAACGCCTGATTTGACGCTTGAGGTGAAGGCACGCGACATCAAAATTTCCAATGGCGTTGCCTTTTCTCCTGACCGTCAATGGATGTATCACAGCGATACGCCGAATGAAGTGCTCTATCGCTATCCGCTTGATGCTCAGGGCGAGCCGGGGCAGCGTGAAATCTTCCGGCGGTTTGATGCCCGTGGTGGCTTGCCCGATGGGGCGGCTGTCGACAGTGAGGGCTATTACTGGTCAGCCCTGTTTGACGGCGGACGCGTCGTGCGTATTGATCCGCACGACGGTGAAATCGTCGATGAGATTACACTGCCGGTGAAATGGCCCACCATGGTGACGTTTGGCGGCAGCGATCTCAAGACGCTGTTCATCACCAGCTCACGCGAAAACCTCAGCGAAGAGGATCTCGCCCGCTATCCGCAGTCGGGCGATATTTTTGCGGTGGATGTCGACGTGGCCGGTATGGAAGAGCCGCGTTTTCGCGGCTGATGGTGAGGGCCAGGCTTATCTGGCCCTGTAACGTTACTGACGCTGCAACAGCGGTTCATGGGCTGGCTGGCTCTGCGGCAGGCGGATTGTCAGTGACAGCACCAGTGATATAACCAGCAGGGTCATAATGAGGCTGAAAGTGACCGTAAAGCCGCCAAACAGTGAAGCCACCAGCGAACCCATTACGCTGCCAATGCCAAAGCCGAGATAAATCAGGCCATAATTTTTGGTCAGATTATTCAAGCCGAAAAAGTCACTGACCAGCGAAGGGAAGACGGTAATGGTGCCGCCGAAGCTAAACGCAATGCAGGCCAGGGACAGGAAAAACGTGGTTTGATTCATCTGTGTAAACAGCATCAGGCTCATACCGATCAGTGAAACCAGTTGGGCCAGTGAGATCACGCGAATACGCACCATTTTATCGGACAGCACGCCCAGTACTAACCGACCACTCAGGTTTGCTACCGCGATGACCGTGACGGCGTTAGCGGCGGTCTGGGTGCTGAGGTGAACCAAACCTTCCCCGATGTCTTTTGCAACGCCAATCACATACAGCCCGCTCATACAGGCAGTCAGAAACATCAACGCCAGCATCCAGTACTGTGGCAGACGCACCGATTCGGCCAACGTATACTGACGCGTCGCTTCTGCCTGAGTAGCTGACGCAGATTGCAGCGGCGCATCGCGCATCATCAGTCCGCCAGCAATAATCATCGCCATTGCCAGCAGGCCCCAGAGCACAAAGGTCTGTTCAAGCCCAAATCGTGCCAACAGTGCCCCGCAAATGAATTTAAATCCCAGACTACCCAGACCGTAAGCGCCAATGGCGCAGGCCGATATCATGCCTTTACGTTCAGGAAACCATTTCACACAGTTGGATAGCGTCATCAGATACCCTGCGCCATCGGCCAGACCTAACAACACGCCCGCGCTCAGGTACAGCATGATCAGATTATCTGCATGGGCGGTCAGCCCTAATCCCAGCGCCATCAATATACCTGCGCCGATAGTGACCTTACGGACGCCAAAACGCTCCTGCAGCTTGCCAGCCAGTGAAGAAGAGATGGCCAGCCCCAGGCTCAGTAAACCAAATGAAAATGCGATCTGGCTTACGGGCGCATCCAGTTTTTGCGCGAGCTGACCATTGAATAAGCTCCAGGTATAAACGGACCCCAGCGCTAACTGGGTTATCACCGTACCGATAAGTGTGAGCCAGCGTGTACGCTGGTGGGCAGTCTGTTGAGTCGCGTTCATTATGTTACTCCCAGGGGGAAACTGAATACTGGCGTCAGAATAACCAAAACCCCTACGCGCGAGGGCGGAAAGCGCATGAACGGAATGCAACGCGGAATGAAATGCTGTCAGGGCGGAATGAATGGCCGCGTGGGGTAAGTGTAACGAGGTGAGTCAAGTTAATGAAGGCAGGTAAACAGCAGTAAGGGAATATTACGGCCAACCTCTTTTCCCGGCAGGCTTAGCATTTTTTTGCCAGGCTTAAAGTCCATTCAACAGGAGGAAATATGAAAGACCGGACATATGAATCCATCACCAGTGAGGATGAAGTTTGCTGCATTATCGGTCAGGCAGTGATCGAACTGAGCGCAGAACAGCAGCCTGTCACGAAATCTACCCTGGCACTGAAATTATTGTCAATGGCGGACCGCGACAGTGACGACGAGCGGGTTCTGCTCTACTGGATTGCGCGCAAAGCGATCAATCAACCCCAGCATCTTGTCAATGCGCAGCAAAAACGGGCATGACGCCCAGACAGGAAAGGGCGCCATGCCCGCTACGGTTCCGTTTTGTTTACACAGGACACATCACCGTAAAATCATGGTAGCGCCAGGGACGGCGAAGACGCGTTCCGTCGCGCCCGGTGAGCACGACACCGTAAAACGTGACTTTCTCTGTGCATCGCTGCTCTCGCTTTCTCTGCTAAGAGAGGTCATTACCGCCAGTGCGAAGCGGCACGATAGCGAACCGAACATTTCCCACCTCCTCGCCTGCGATCACACTCAGACATACTCTGCACGCTGACAGAAACAGTTGACTATGGGACAAAAACACAAGTTTTCCTGTGCCCGGAGGCGTTATGCATTTCACATCCTTCAACTCAGCCTGCTTGCTGCTGGCGCTGACGTGTACGTCGTGCAGCCAGTCATCTTCTGGTCACATCCCTGCGGGTAAATGTGATGCGGAAGCGACCTACAATCTTCATTTGTCGCGCTTTGACGAAACGGCGCAACAGTTGGCGCACGGTACCGGGTGTTTTATCCAGACGGATTTGTCGCGCACTGGGGCTGTTCAGGTGAATCCTGTAGAGGGCACCATGACGCTTCGTGAAGCGCTCGGACAGGCTATAAAAGGCACGCCGTTGAAGATTGTGGCGCAAACGCCGGATGTCATTACTGTCGAAAAATAATCGCGAATCACGGAGGTCACACCATGCGCAGAGGCGCTGCTTTGCTTATTTTGTTGTTAACCGCATCAGTCTGCTATGCCGCGCCAGGGGGCAACGGTGGGGAAGGTGGAAATGGCGGAGCGGGTGGTATGGGAGGCACAGGCGGTAACGGCGGTGCGGGCGGTAACGGCGGAAGTATGGACAATCAACCTGGCGGTGCTGGGTTGCCTGGCCACAATGGTCAGCGCGGCATGAATGGTTGTCCCGGCGGTACTGCGCCCTCTCAGGACGGCAGATTTTATCTGCCCGGCACACATGAGCAATGTAATCCGGCGCATCCAAAGTCGCATCCTAAACGGCATCACATCGTATCGTCCGGGCAGATGGAACGAATCTGATGATCGGCTGGCCCCGCGCCTGTGTATCACCGGCTTGTGCGCAGGCAAGGCAGACATGCGCCGACAGGTCGGGCTGGTTCGTGGCTACGCACTAAGCGATTAACTGGCGCGTTCAGCAATCGCAGGGATGGGGTTGTTGCGGGAGAAAAGACAAACATGCATCACGCACTATTGCCCGTGGGCGGCCTTTTTTATCGCGCTGTGTTAACCGCGAAGGCGCAGGCGGTGCTTGCCGCACCCGGCCCGCAAAGCGCGGGGCGTTATCATCGCCACGGGCAACCGGCCTTGTATATGAGTCCGCTGCCGGAATGGTCCATCATGGCGGTATCGGGCTATATGCGTGAGGATGGCCTTTCACGCGTCCTGATTCCACTACGCCTGTCAGGGGCCTGGCTGGTAGATCAGCGCGATAAGGCTAAATGTGAGCAACTGGGAATCCTGCCAGAAGCCGCTGACGGCAGTTGGCGAACGGCGCTGCAGCAGGGGCGAATCCCGGATTCATGGCACAACGCAGATAAAGCCAGAGCAACAGGCGCGGATGGGATTATTGACCGTTCGCGTCTTATTCCCGGCGGCTGGCATATCTGTCTTTTTCAGTGGAACACGCCTTCTGCACCACGCGTGGCGGTAAGCGGCAAGCCCATCCCGATCACGCTTTCACCGGCTGGCCCCAAGTGGGGATTATAGTGCGGGCAAATTAAACCAAACCTGTCCCACGCTGCGGTCGCAAATAAACCGACGCTCGCTGCGGACTGGCTCTCATTTCACAGAGACCTGTTTATCCGCGGCCAACTCAGAGAACCGTCGCCGATGTTTGCCGCGTCGGTTTCCTTCATTCCGTCACCGCCGCTGAGCGGTCAGTTGACCCCGTCGCGATGCCCGTTATCCTGCTGAGCAACATTATGCAGGACCATGGCGGCGGCTCCGAATGCGACCGTATCCGTGGCCGCGACGTCCGGCAGACAGATTTCAGGCTGCACGACAGGTGTGCCGTTTAACGTATCCACAGTGGAAAAGTCGAGCCAGGCCGCAAGCCGTTCACGCACCATCTGCGGAAGTGTCCCACCCAGATAGATCGCCGCTGGCGCGAGGACCGCATTCAGCATAAAGCCCAGCCGGGCGATCTCCGGGCCAGTACGTGCGATCCATTCGTCGAGAACCGCTGTGTTTTCGCTAAGAAAATGGTGCCAGACAGCCTCAGCGCGGCCTTCAGGTATCTGGCCAAGGCGATGCTTACACCACGCCGCAAGGTCAGTAAAAGAGGGGCGGGGCCTATCGAGTGGCAGCAGCAGCCCAATTTCGCCCGCATTGCCCAGATGACCGCGATAACGTTGTTTGCCCAGGATAAGGCCACTGCCGACGCCCTCTGACAGATAGAGATAGATAAAATCGTCATGATTAGCCGCATTACCCAGCGTCATTTCGCCCATGGCGGCAGCATTGGCATCATTTTCGATTAACACCGGACAGCCCAGCGCCTGCTGAATGGCTTCGAACAGCCCGGGTTCATCCCAGGAAAGCACTTCGGGAGCCAGATGAAGCGGAGCCTGACCGCGCTGGAAGCGCGTCGGCATGGCAATGCCTGCGCCAATCAGTAAATGATCCGGTATGTGGTTTCTCTCAAGCAACGTTTTGTGGCCCTTCTGTATCTCTGAGCGGGCGCGGGCAAAGGTATCATAGTGGCCGGTCAGTTCAATTTCGTCGACCCGTTTCCCTTTGAAATCAAGCAGCATCAGCGTAACAGAGAAGCGGCTGGCATGAATCCCAACGGCATAGCCGATGGAGGAATTAAGCATCAGATCAATGTGGGGCGCGCCCCGGCCAGATGAACGCCGGGCTCCTTCGATGATGATACCTCGCTTGATGAGATCGCGGGTCATCATGCTGACGGCCGCCGCTGTCACCCCGCAACAATCGGCGATCTCAGCACGTGATGCGGCGTCGTTGCGACGCAGATAACGTAGTACGGCCGACTGGGTCGAACCGATTCCTTCCCAATGTTTTGATGAAGTCAACGCACCTTCTCCCTGTCGTTTTCACATGGTCATGAACCTGTCATTTAAATAAATTAACTTACTTAAATAATAGGCACAACGGGAATAAACACCATGTCAAAAAAACTCACAGTCCTCGCCACCCTCGTGATGTCCGCGTTGTGTGTTGGCATGACTCACGCAGAAGAGATAACGATTAAACTCGCCACGCTCGCCGAGCGTAGCGCACCGAACCGCATTACCAACATTGAAGATGCAGCCGACATCATGAACAAGCAATTTAATGCTGCGGGCGTCGACAAACATATTGTGATTCAGGCCAATAGCAGTGCTGTCAAAGGCTGGGACGACTTCGCCATGGATATGCTGAAGGCGATGTCTGTCGGACAAGGGCCGGATATCTATGTGCTGCCCCATGAATGGATTGGTCAGTTTGCGAAGGACGGCTATGCCTTGCAAATGAACGATAAGATCGCGGCGGCACCGTGGGTCTATGGCGACATCCTGCCCGTCCTGTGGGCGTCGGCAAAGGCAAACGATGGAAAGATCTATGGCATACCGCAGGATGCTGAAATAAGAATGTTTTTTTACAACAAAGATATGTTGAGAAAAATTGGCAAGGATGAAGCCTTTATCAACGCCATACCGGCCAGGGTGGAGTCCGGTGATTTTACACTGGACGATCTGACGGCCCTTGCCAAAGAGGTCGTGGACGGTAAAGCGGCTCAGTACGGCATGTTGCACCGGCCGAATGTCGGTATTGATTATCTGATGGTTTTTCAGTCTTACGGCGTGAAATTTATGGATGACAAGACCGGCAAGCTCATCTTCCCTAAAGCAGAAATGGCGGATGCGCTTGGCTGGTATGAGCGCAATGCGAAGCAGGGAGTGACGCCGGTCGATAACACGGCGATGAGCTGGGATGCCATTCAGAACGCGTTCAAGCAGGAGAAAGCCTTTATCTTTCACCAGGGCGTCTGGGCGGTTGCCTGGCAACTGGGCGACAAAAATGGCGCGGTCTGGCCGACAGACAAAGAAGGGTATTTTCATAAGATAGGCTGGATCCCGGCGCCTGCGGCCAAAAAGGGCGGTCAGCCCTCAAACCTGTCGCATCCGCTTCTCTATACGGTGAACGCCAAAAGCAAAAATGCTGACATTGCTGCCGAACTGGTGGCACTGGCGACGTTGCCTTATTTCAACAACGAACATGCTGTGACGTCCTATCACACGGCCATCAGCAACGCGCAAACGGCGATGCCGAAATACCGCGATAACTGGGTGCTGTCAGCCGCTTCGCCCATGATGGTACATGCGAAGTTCGTGCCCAATCATATCCAGTTTGGCAGCTATAACAAGGTGCTGTTCAGCGGTCTCCAGGCGGTTGAAACAGGAAAAATGACGGCAAAACAGGCCGTTGATTTTATCGCCGAAGAGCTCGAACTGCAGTTTGGCGACGATATAGAAATCCGGTCGTCTGTCGCCAAAAAATAGTGCTTAGCCTGTAAAGCGTCGCTTACTCTCCAGGGAGATGTGGTCATGTCTCAGTTTCAGCCTCGGGCGCACCGGCCGGCCCGACCTGTGTTCTATCTCGCGCCTGCTATCGCGCTGTTGGCCGTCTTTTTCCTGGCGCCCATTATCGTCAATACCGTCATCGCCTTTACCGATATGGGCGCTGATCTGCGGGTCGGTCACTTCACGCTGCAAAACGTCGAGCGGATTGTCTTACGCGATGCGCGCATGCCTGCGGTGCTGCTGACGACGCTGATTTATGTCACGGCGACGCTGTTTATTTTTAACGTCGGGCTGGGTGTCCTGTTGGCGATAACAACGACGGCCATTCCCGACAGGCTGGGTAATCTTTTTCGCGGTCTCTGGCTTTTGCCACGCATGTCACCGGCCGTCCTCTACAGTATTCTGTGGATATGGGTTGCCGATCCCACGCCGTCTGGTTTGCTCAATCAGGTAACCGGATCCTTCGGTCTGCCGCTCATGAATCTGCGTAATGATTTCCCCTTGTTTCTCATCATTGTGGCAAATGGCCTGGTCGGGGCATCGTTTGCCATGGTCATTCTGACTTCATCCATTCGTTCCATCCCTGCACATCTTGCCAATGCGGCGCGAGTGGATGGGGCGAGCGAATGGGGCGTGCTGCGCTATGTAGTGGCCCCCGCACTGTCTCAGCCCATTCGGTTTATCACCATCTATCAGGGGCTCTCCTTGCTGACGACCTACGAGTACATTCTGCTCATCACCGGTGGCGGTCCCGTCTACGATTCGACGCCTTATGCGCTCTATATCTACCGTCGCGCCTTTGAAAATGGGGCTTACGCCTATGGCGCGGCGCTGGCGCTTGGCCTGATGGTGATCGGCGTAGGCGTGACCTTAATGCAATGGCGGGTCAGTAATATGCGCGCGACGTTTGCCGCGCCGAAAATCGAGGTATTGTGATGTCACTCGTCCCAAACCCGGCCGTGGCCAAATCGAAATGGGCGCGTCTTGAACGCAGAGGCACAATCAACCGTGTCGGCTTCCTTTCTGCGCTCATTCTCTTCCTGACGGTGATGTCAGTGCCGATTCTGCTGCCTTACCTCTGGCTTCTGGCCAAATCGCTGACCACGTCTGATGCGTCCGTCAGCCGGCTTGTTCTGTGGCGCACCAGCGCAATTGCGGGCGTCGCGTATATCGGAGCGATCGCGCTTGCTTTCCTGGCAGAGCGTTTACGCAGACCGGTATTGTCCTGGGCTGCGCTGGGGATCGTTGTGCTGCTGCTTGTGATGATTTTTCTGATGCCACACATGACGTTGCACAACTACCGTTTTCTCTGGATGCGCGACATCGCGAATACGGGCACCACGCGCGTGGACCTGATGCCATCGGCCTGGACGGCACTTGGAAGCTCGCTGATCTTTGGCGTTTCACAAACGCTGATTGTCACGATCGTCGCTACCCCAGCCGCCTACGCGTTATCGCGCTTTGTCTTTGCCGGGCGGCAAAATTTTCTGCGCGGCTTGCTGCTGTTACATGCTTTCCCCGCGCTGGCGCTCACCATCGCCATCTTTATCCAGCTTCACTATATGGGCCTGCTCAACCATCTTTTCGGTGTGGTGATGGTGATGAGTGCGCTGGAGCTGCCTTATGCGATCTTCGTCCTGAAGGGCTTTTTCGACGCAGTGCCCTGGGATATTGAAATGAGCGCGGTGACCGACGGTGCGACCCGTTTTCAGGCTTTTCGTATGGTGGTATTGCCCCAGGTGCGTAGCGGACTGATTGCGATTGCCACCTTCACCTTTTTACGTGGTTGGGAGGAGTACGTTTTTGTTCAGACGTTACTTATCGACAAAAGCCAGATGACGATGAGCCTCTACCTGTTCTTTGTCGCACAGGATAATACGGGTGCGGATTACGGCATGATCGCCGCTGTGGGCATCATTTATTTACTCCCTGTGCTCGTTCTCTACACCTTTACGCAGAAATACATCACTCAAATGAGTTTTGGCGGTATCAAGGGATAATTGTCATGGCCTTGATCACTCTTAACAATGTCAGCAAAAACTGGGGCGAGACTCAGGTCCTGAAACCGATGAATCTTACCATTGAGAACGGCGAATTCGTCGCCATTCTCGGCCCCTCAGGATGCGGTAAATCGACAACGCTGTTTCTGCTGGCAGGGCTCTATGCGCCGACCAGCGGTGAGATCGCGTTTGACGGGCACAACGTTAATCGCATCGATGCCCGCGATCGCAACGTCGGTATCGTCTTCCAGTCTTATGCGCTTTACCCGAACCTGACGGTACGCGAAAACATCGCTTTTCCGTTACGTTTTAAAAAAACAGGTAAGGAGCACATTGCCAGGCGCGTGGAGGAGGCGGCTAATCTGGTGCAAATAAGCGCACTGCTTGATCGACGCCCGTCGCAGCTTTCAGGGGGGCAGCAACAGCGCGTGGCGCTGGCGCGGGCACTGGTCAAGGAACCGAATATTCTGTTACTCGACGAACCGCTTTCTAACCTCGACGCGACGCTCCGTATCACCATGCGGACGGAACTCAAGAATCTCCAGAAACGTCTCGGCTTCACCACCTTGATCGTCACCCATGACCAGCTGGAAGCCATTACCATGGCCGATCGGATCATCTGTATGAATCATGGCGAGATAGTGCAGATTGGGACACCTGATGACCTGTACAGACGTCCGGCCGATCGCTTTGTTGCAGGGTTTATCGGCTCTCCGCCGATGAATCTTGTGGAAGGACAGGCAGTCGGCGGGTTTCTGCACCTGGGGCAAACGACACTCGAACTGAACCACGAATACGACGGCCCCGTTTGTTTTGGTCTGCGTCCGGAAGATATCAACCTTATTGCCGCTGACGAGGCTCCCTTGTGTGGGGAGATCATGACCGTTGAGCCGATGGGACGTGAAGTTTTCTATACGATTGACACGCCGGCCGGCACGCTTCGCGCGCTGGAATATGGTGAAGCGGTGCGTCATGCGCCTGGTTCCCGGGTAGGAATAGCGAGCCAACCCGAACTGACTCTGATCTTCAATGCTGTCGGTAAACGCATCGTCGATCTTCATGCCAACCTCGCCGTAACCGGCCACCCCAGCAGACAGGTTCACGCTGGCTAGCTTACAGGACAAGATTTCCATGACCCGAATCGTATCACACCGTGGCGCCAACCATTTTGCGCCAGAGAACACCTTCTTTGCCGCCGATCTGGCGCTTGAACAGGGGGCTGATTACATTGAGCTGGATGTACGGGAGAGCGCCGATGGTGTGCTCTACGTTATCCATGACGAGACGCTGGATCGCACCACGAACGGGACGGGCCCTGTTGGGCATGCTCTGTCGCGCGATATTGATGCACTGGATGCGGGAAGCTGGTTCGATGAGCGTTTTAAAGACGCCAGGGTGCCGCGACTTGATGCCTATCTCGAACATCTGCGCGGCCGAGCGGGCGTTTATATTGAGCTGAAATACTGCGATCCGGTAAAAGTGGCTGCACTGGTACGCGATCTCGGTATGGTCCGTGATACGTTTTTCTTTTCGTTTTCCGAAACGATGCGCGCTGGCCTTCAGGCCGTTGCGCCGGACTTTCGCAAAATGATGACCCTCAATATCGCGATGTCTCCCTCTCTCGTTGCCACCGTGCATCATGCATCGATCATTGAGGTAAACGTAGAGCAGATGCGTCATCCCGGTATTCTTGAAGCAAGCCGTAAGACCGGGCTTGAGATTATGGTTTATTACGGTGATGACGATATAGCGATTCATCAGGAAATTGCGGCGGCGGGCGTCGATTATATTAACCTCAATCGCCCGGATCTCTTTAGCCACACACGGCGATAGGTTTACAGAACGACTGAACGATAAGGTTCTGCGTCGCTACCCGTGTTTACGGGTATGACGGGTAAACAGAGAAGGGCAGCTGCGGTACTGCCCTTCGACATTATCTGGCAGGCCCCGGCCCTGGAGGGCGCCTGACAATGATGTTATATCGACGCGTTTTGATCGCGTAAATATGCCCTGCACCGTTCCCTTCCGTTTAATTGTAAACTTCTCGTTCCCAACACAAACAACATCGTGACACTAGCTGACTTTATCGTCTGCGATCGCTTCAGGCGAGTGCACCGGCCAGATTTATTCTGGCTGACGTAAGTGATGGCATCGCATAACTCGCGGTCAGATGTGGTGACAGATGACAAGCACGCAGATAACGATAATCCTTCCTCTCTCCGATGTCTGAAATACGTTTATACAGACAGGTGACATACATTGATTTCAGTTTTTTTTAAGCGAAAATAACCAGAATTGATTTACGTCAATAAAAGAAATTATGCTGACATGACGGTCTCGTCCTATTCCCCCTTTTCACACTCGCTTCCTGAAAGTTATTTTTTTAACAATGAAAAATTAACGTTCTCATGTGACTGGTGGGATTTTGCGCATGTCATGCTCTGAAATACATTGATCACTTACTGAACATCCTTATTCCATAATCTCTGAAGGGGTTTTTAAATAAAAATCATATAAATCATAAAGATGATAAAATATTGTTAAAGCATATCTCTGTAACCTTTAGTTACATATTTTTATTTCCTGTCATGCATGAAACGTTCATAAACTCCGTCTCCAGGTGCTTGCTGGACGTTTTTTTATTTCTGAAAAGTACCTGAAAAATACCGTGTCGACGTGCTGGTGAATGGAATGCGCCCGCTTTACATCCCGGGGTTTTGATTCCTGTCAGATGACGGGAACCGGGATAGTGCTAATAAAGGGTTTGCTTTTCTTTTAATTTCTCGCTGGCAGTGACCGCTTCTATAACTTCATAGAACAGGGACAGCTATGTCTAATTCTTCCTTTCAGTCCGAAATACCCAAAGCACGTATTAATCTGAAACTTGATCTGCATACCGGCGGCGCGAGCAAGAAAACCGAGCTCCCTCTGAAATTGCTGGTTGCGGGCGATTTCAGCCATGGGCAGGAGACAGCACCGTTATCTGAGCGAAAAAAAGTTAATCTGAACAAAAATAATTTCGACGCTGTGCTTTCCGAATATTCCCCGAAAGTCAGTCTTACCGTTAAAAACACGCTTGCTGGTGACGGTAGCGATCCACATAAAGGCGCTTCATTTTCTTTCTGATTCTGAGAATGTCCCCGACTTGATTATTTAGGAAGATTGCGTGTTATCGGCCAGGCGTTACACTTTTCTTCAGTCTGTCGACAGGGGCAAGCTGGTCGCAAAAAACACGATGAGATGTTGACCGCTTGCCTAAAAGTGCCGGCCGTTCTGAGCCTTAATAGAGCGTGAATGCTTAAACAGGAAATGTGTATGTGTAATCGTTCATGTTGAAATGCGCAGAAACTGGCCGTCGTCACCCAGGCTGAGCAGAGGCGGTATTAAAGATAAGAAGGATGAGTGAATTTGGTGAATGTCAGAAGGCTGTACGTGGTGTCCCCTGCAGGAATCGAACCTGCAACTAGCCCTTAGGAGGGGCTCGTTATATCCATTTAACTAAGGAGACGCCAGCGCAGTATACCGCAGTTAAGCGGCAGGATTCACTACACTGCCGCGCGTTTGCTCATTCTGTCAGCAATTTAGCGTTCTTCTTGCTGCTGCTGACGTTTTTTCTCCGCTTTGCGCCGTTCTGCCTTCGCCTTTGCCTGAGCAGCTTCGCCCATATCATTGCGAATCTGGGCGTGACTTATCAGGGCGAAAATCAGCGTACCGCCCGTCAGGTTACCCAACAGGGTTGGAACAGCAAAAGGCCAGAGAAACGCGGTCCAGGGCACGCTGCCGTTAAACACCAGGTAAAGCACCTCAACGGAACCCACCACGATATGTGCCAGATCGCCCAGTGCGACCAGCCAGGTCATCATTACAATGACAAACAGTTTGGCCGCTCCCGCATAAGGGAACATCCAGACCATTGTGGCAATGATCCAGCCGGAGATCACCGCGTTAGCAAACATCTCGCCCGGCGTATGTTCCATCACCTTCATGCTGATATCCGTAAAGGCCTGGCGAGTGGCTTCATCAAAAATGGGCATTTCGTTAAACGCTAAGGCGGCGAACGCGGTACCAATAAGGTTGCCCAGTAGCACAATGCCCCACAGGCGAAGCAATAAACCAAGATTGCTTGTGGTGGGTTTGTGCATAACGGGCAGAACGGCCGTCACGGTGTTTTCAGTGAAAAGCTGCTGCCGTGCCATAATCACAATCACAAAGCCAAAGGTGTAGCCAAGGTTTTCCAGTAAATAGGCGCCGGGGACGCCGTCCAGATGAACCTGAAAAATGCCCTTGGCCATCAGTGAAGCCCCCATTGACAGCCCGGCCGCAATCGCTGACCACAGCAGCGCCATGCCATCCCGCTCCAGCTCTTTTTCCCCGTCCTGTCGAATCTCTTCGTGGATAGCGGCGGCACGCGAGGGCAGGGCGTCTTCATCTACTTCAATATCCTCCTTTCCCTGTTCTTTTTCTTCGCTGTCTACATCGTTAGGTCCCTGACTTATGCTTGATGAAGGCTTCATGTTTTCTCCTGGTAACAGTACAAATGCGTTATAAGCGTAGTCGTTTTTTGGCTAACGAAACTGTTTCTGCGACAGCGAACAAACGTGACAACCTTCTGCCGTGGTGCGCTTTTTATCCACCAGACGCGCTGAAAAGCACGAATATCTAAGCCCTGCGCAAAAGGGGAGCGCGCACAGCCTTCGGCACGCTGTAACATTGTGCTATCATTTGCGCCTTATTTGGCTGGCGCGATTTACCCCTCCATGTTGGAAATCATTAATCTGCTTTGTGTGCGTGATGAGCGCGCGCTCTTTGAGGCGCTTACGTTTCGCGTGTCGGCAGGTGACATCGTACAAATTGAAGGGCCAAACGGGGCCGGGAAAACGTCGCTGCTGCGGATCCTGGCCGGACTGAGCACGCCTGAACATGGTGAGGTGCGCTGGCAGTCGCAGCCGGTTCACCGTCAACGCGACACCTGGCATCAGGCCATGCTTTACCTGGGGCATCTGCCGGGGATCTCATCGGCGTTATCGGCGCTGGAAAATCTGCGCTTTTATCATCCAGACTGCCGCGATGAACACCTTTTTACTGCACTGGCCAGCGTCGGCCTGGCAGGTTATGAAGAGGTCGCGGCCGCGCAGCTCTCTGCCGGACAACAGCGGCGCATCGCCCTGGCCCGGCTGTGGCTGACCCGGGCAACCTTATGGATCCTGGACGAACCTTTAACCGCCCTCGATCACACGGGGGTGGAGACGTTAATGAGCCGCTTTGTGGCGCACACGCAGCAGGGGGGTTCTGTCATCGTGACCAGTCATCAGCCGCTGCCGGGGCTGACGGGGCAGATCAATACTATCCGCCTGCATGCCATGGAGTGGCAGTAATGTTGTGTCGTCTTATTCAGCGCGAATTACGTATCGCCTGTCGTCGCGGCGCCGAAGTGATGAATCCACTGTGGTTTTTCCTGATTGTCATCACGCTCTTCCCGTTGGGTATCGGTCCCGATCCTCATCAGCTGGCACGGATCGCACCCGGTATTGTCTGGGTTGCGGCATTGCTCTCTTCGCTGCTCGCGCTGGAAAGGCTGTTTCGTGATGACCTTAACGACGGCACGCTAGAGCAACTTTTATTGTCGCCTGTACCACTGCCGGTCACGGTGCTGGGGAAAATCATCGCCCACTGGCTGGTCACGGGCTTGCCGTTAATTCTGCTTTCGCCCCTGGCGGCCCTGTTGCTGTCCCTGGATATGCCGGGCTGGCGGGCGGTGGCACTGACGCTGCTGTTAGGAACACCGACGCTGAGTTTTCTCGGCGCGATTGGCGTGGGGCTGACCGTTGGGTTGCGTCGCGGCGGCGTGCTGCTCAGCCTGTTGGTTCTGCCACTGGCTATTCCGGTACTGATTTTTGCCAGCGCGGCCATCGACGCCGCAGGTCAGGGGTTAGCCATTGGCGGTTACCTGGCGTTGCTGGGGGCGATGCTGGTCGCGAGTGCGACGCTGGCCCCGTTTGCCACCGCCGCGGCGTTGCGGATTACGCTGCACTAAATCAGCACGCATCAGACGTGTTATTCGCGTTTATTTAAAAGTGAGCAAGTAAACATGTGGAAAGGATTACATCAGCTGGCGAAGCCCGAACGGCTGTATCAGTTGTGCGGTCGGCTGGTGCCGGGGTTCGCCCTGGCCAGTGCGGCGGTACTGCTGCTGGCCTGGATATGGGGATTTGGCTATGCACCGGCAGACTACCAGCAGGGTGAAAGTTTTCGCATTATGTATATTCATGTTCCGGCGGCCATGTGGTCGATGGGGATATACAGCGCGATGGCCGTTGCGGCGTTTACTGGTCTGGTCTGGCAGATGAAAATGGCCGATTTAGTCTCAGCGGCGATGGCACCGATCGGTGCGGTGTTTACCTTTATTGCGCTGATTACCGGTTCTGCCTGGGGCAAGCCGATGTGGGGAACCTGGTGGATATGGGACGCCAGGCTCACATCAGAACTGGTGCTGCTGTTTTTATATCTGGGCGTCATTGCGCTGTATCAGGCGTTCGACGACCGTCGCATGGCCGGGCGCGCCGCAGGGGTGCTCATTCTGGTCGGCGTGATCAATCTGCCCATCATTCATTTCTCTGTGCAGTGGTGGAATACCTTGCATCAGGGATCGTCCGGCTTACTGCAACAGGCTATCGCGCCGCCGATGCGCACGCCGCTGCGCTGGGCCATCCTGGGTGACCTGCTGTTGTTTATCACGTTAACGCTGATGCGCTTACGCAACCTGATTCTGCTGACGGAACGTAAACGTCCCTGGGCGATTGCCCTGGCAAAGACAAGGAGCAAAGAATGACGCCCGCTTTTGCCTCATGGCATGACTTCATTGCCATGGGCGGTTACGCCTTTTACGTCTGGCTGGCGGTGGCAGGGGCGCTGGTGCCTCTTTGTGGCCTGATTGTACACAGCTGGTGGTCACACAGACGTTTGCTGGCGGACATTCGCCAGCGTGATGCCCGGGAGCGCCGTCTGCGCGCGGCCAGTGTTAAACGTGCCGGGACTAAAACGGCAGGAGAAGCGAAGTGAATACCCGCCGTCGTAATCGCCTGTATGTCGTCGTGGCGATACTTACCGGACTTGGACTGGCTACCGCGCTGGTAATGTATGCGCTGCGGTCCAATATCGATCTGTTTTATACGCCAGGTGAAATCCTGGAGGGGAAAGGTGATTCACACATCAGGCCGGAACCCGGACAGCGTCTGCGCGTGGGCGGCGTGGTGATGCCCGGCAGCGTCACGCGAGATCCCCGAACGCTGGCCGTCTCTTTTCAGCTTTACGATGGCCGTGGTGTGGTCAGTGTAAACTTTGTGGGCATTTTGCCCGATCTGTTTCGCGAGGGGCAGGGCGTCGTTGCACAAGGCGTCCTTGAACCCGGCAACCTGATCAACGCCAAAGAAGTGCTGGCGAAACATGATGAAAACTACACGCCACCTGAAATCACCGCCGCGATGAAGCCCGCACCACCCGTGCAACAGGCCGCGACTCACCCGGCAGGACAGACACCATGATGCCAGAACTGGGCAGTTTTTTACTCTGTCTCGGCGTCGCGTTGGCGCTGCTGCTCAGCGTATATCCGCTGTGGGGCGCCTGGCGTCAGGATGCGCGCCTGATGGGCATGGCGCGTCCCCTGGCCGTTGGCCTGTTCGGCTGTGTGGCGGGAGCTTTCGGGTTGCTGGTCTGGGCGTTTATCGTTAACGACTTTACCGTTAGCTATGTCGTTAACAACTCGAATTCCCTGCTGCCGGTCTATTACCGCATTGCGGCCACCTGGGGGGCGCACGAAGGCTCCCTGCTGCTGTGGGTGCTGCTGCTGAGTGGCTGGACGCTGGCCGTGGCGATCTTCAGCCGCGGCATGCCGCAGGACGCACTGGCGCGCGTGCTGGCGGTGATGGGCATGATTACGCTGGGCTTCCTGTTATTTATCATCCTCACCTCTAATCCGTTCAGCCGTACCCTGCCGGACTTTCCCGTTGATGGCCGCGACCTCAATCCCATGCTGCAGGATATTGGCCTGATCTTCCATCCGCCTTTGTTATACATGGGCTATGTCGGTTTCTCGGTGGCCTTTGCTTTTGCCATTGCCTCCCTGATGGCCGGAAGACTGGATACCGCCTGGGCGCGCTGGTCGCGTCCCTGGACCGCCGCAGCCTGGCTGTTCCTGACCATAGGTATTGTGCTGGGCTCTGCATGGGCCTATTACGAGCTGGGCTGGGGCGGCTGGTGGTTCTGGGATCCGGTTGAAAATGCGTCCTTTATGCCCTGGCTGGCTGGCACGGCGTTAATGCACTCACTGGCGGTGACCGAAAAGCGCGGCACCTTTAAAGCCTGGACCGTATTGCTGGCGATTACCGCGTTCTCCCTGAGTCTGCTCGGGACCTTCCTGGTGCGATCCGGCGTGCTGGTCTCGGTGCACGCGTTTGCCTCCGATCCGGCGCGAGGCATGTTTATTCTGGCCTTTTTGGTGATTGTTATTGGCAGCTCGCTGCTGCTCTATGCCCTCAAAGGAGGGCAGGTCCGCAGCCGGGTACAAAACGCCTTGTGGTCGCGCGAATCCTTTCTGCTGGGCAATAACGTCCTGTTGATTGCGGCCATGCTGGTGGTGCTGCTCGGTACGCTGTTACCGCTGGTCCATAAACAACTCGGTCTGGGCAGCATCTCCGTGGGCCAGCCCTTTTTTAATATGCTGTTCAGCTGGCTGATGGCACCGCTGGCCTTAATGTTGGGGACTGGGCCGTTAGTGCGCTGGCGCCGTGATGAACCCCAGAAGCTGGTACGGCGTTTGCTGTTAGCACTGGTCGTCACGCTGCTGGCCTCCGTGCTGTTGCCCTGGTGGCTACAGGATCGGGTAGAGGCAATGACGGTAGTGGGCCTGCTGATGGCGGTATGGATCATCGTGTTAACCCTGATGGAACTGCATGAACGTGCGACGCATCGTCATTCTTTTTTCACCGGACTGCGCCACTTGTCACGCAGCCACTGGGGCATGGTGCTCGGCCATTTAGGTGTCGGCGTCACCGTGATTGGGATAGCGTTTAGCACGCAATACAGCGTTGAACGGGATGTGCGCATGAAAGCGGGCGACAGTGTTGATATCCATCACTACCACTTTGTCTTCCGCGATGTTCAGGATCTGCAAGGGCCCAACTACAGCGGCGGCGTGGCGGTGATTGATGTGACGCGGGACGGGCAGCCTGAAGCGAAGTTGTATGCGGAAAAACGCTTTTATTCAGCGGCGCGCACCATGATGACCGAGGCGGCAATTGATGGTGGCTTTACCCGCGATCTCTATGCGGCGCTGGGTGAGGAACTCGATGACGGCAGTTGGGCGGTGCGCATTTACTATAAACCCTTTGTGCGCTGGATTTGGTTCGGTGGACTGTTTATGGCTGCGGGCGGTCTGCTCTGTTTACTGGATCCGCGTTATCGTGCGCGTAAAAAAGGCGAGCGCGAGGTGCGGGCATGAAAAAGATTCTGTTTATTCCCCTGATCCTGTTTTTACTGCTGGCCGCCGCGCTGCTTTGGCAACTGTCACGCAATGCGGCGGGCGACGATCCTACGCGGCTGGAGTCGGCGTTAATTGGTAAACCGTTGCCGGTGTTCCGGCTCGAAGCCCTGGAAACGCCCGGTAAAACCTACAACCAGCAAACGCTTATCACCGGCAAACCGCTTTTACTCAACGTCTGGGCAACATGGTGCCCGACCTGTCGGGCAGAACATCATTATCTGAATACGCTGGCAGAGCAGGGCGTGCGGGTAGTCGGGCTCAATTATAAAGACGATCGGCAAAAGGCGGTGACCTGGTTAAACACGCTGGGTAATCCTTATGCGCTCAGCCTGTATGATGGCGACGGTATGCTGGGCCTGGATCTTGGCGTATATGGCGCACCGGAAACCTTTCTGATCGATGGCAACGGCATTATTCGCTATCGCCATGCCGGAGATCTGAATCCACGTGTCTGGCAGCAGGAAGTAAAGCCTTTATGGGATAAATACAACACGGAGAGCGGCTCATGAAAGCGATGGTGATGATGCTTTGCGGCTTGCTGTTTAGCGCCAGCCTGTGGGCGGCCATCGATACCTATGCATTTGACTCCGTCGCGCAGGAAGAACAGTACCGTGATATCACCGCCTCCCTGCGCTGCCCCAAATGTCAGAACAACAGCATTGCGGATTCCAAAGCCATGATTGCGGCGGATATGCGGTTGAAAGTTTATCAGCTGATGAAACAGGGACAAACGCGTCAGCAGATCCTCGACTATATGGTGGCGCGCTACGGCAATTTCGTCAGCTACCAACCGCCCGTAACGCCATCCACCGTGATTCTGTGGCTGGGACCTGCGCTGTTTGTCGCAGGCGGCGCGGGCGTAATCGTCTGGCGCAGTCGCCAGCGTAAGACCTGTAGCGAACTGAGTGATGAAGAGCAACAGCGGCTTGAAGCCATTTTGAAATCGGACAGGGAAGCATAATGGCAGCCTTTTTAATCGCGATATTGGTACTGCTGTTCGCGGCCTGTGTGCTGTTCCTGGCCGCAGGCTGGCGTCCGCGCGCGTCCCACATAGTCACGCGTGACAGCCTTAATAAAGATTTTTATCACCAACGGCTGGCCGAACTGACGCAGGATGAGGATCAGGGCGTGATCGCCGAGCGGGACGTGATGGCGCGCGAGCTACAGCAGTCACTGTTGAGTGATATTCCGCCCGCACCGGATGCACAGTCGCGCAGCAGTCGCCGTTGGGTATTGTTACCGGGCATTATTGTCTTACTGGTCGTGCCGCTGGTGTGCTATCTCAACACCGGCGGTTTTGTGCCGTTCAGCGGCTGGCTGCAGGTGCAGAAAGCGTACCCTGCGCTGCGTGCGCAGGTGCTGGATCCTCACGCGAAGCCGCTGACGCCGGAACAGCTTTCACGCTTACAGCTCGGTTTGCGCAGCCATCTGCAAACCGAGCCTGATAACCTTAGCGACTGGGCAATGCTTGGCCGTCTTGGTATGGTGCTGAATAACGCGACGACCGCCCGTCAGGCGTTCGAGCACGCGCTGCAGTTGGCACCGAATAATCAGGTATTAAAACAGGATTACGCCGAGGTTCTGGCCCGGTCGGGCGATCCACAGGAAAACCGTCAGGCAGAACTTGTGTTGCAGGATCTGCGTAAACAGGATCCGCACAATGCCCGGACGCTGAGCCTGCTGGCTTACGCTGCCTTTGAACAGCAACACTATGCTCAGGCGATTGCGGCCTGGCAAACCTTACTGAACGCGCTGCCGGCGGACGATCCCCGGCGCGACAACATTGCGCGCAGTATTGAGCAAGCCAGAACGGACGCCGGACAACAAGCGAGCCAGTTGACGGTAGATGTGACGCTTTCTCCCCAGGCAGAAAACATGTTACCGCCGGGCGGAGTCATGTATATTTCGGTTACTGACGGTATGTCGCCCGTGCCGGTGGCCGTGAAGCGTCTTGCTGCCGGGCATTTTCCCCTGTCGCTGACGCTGGATGACAGTAATGCCATGATGCAGGGGCGCCGTCTTTCGGCGCAGAAACAGATCCAGGTTCGCGTCAGGATTTCACGTAGTGGCCGCGCGAACCCTGAGCCGGGTGACTGGTTCGGTGTCAGCGCCGTCGTGCCCTGGGACGGTCATCAGCATGTGACCGTTGAGATTAATGCGCAGCAGCCTTAGACCGATATTCTCTGGCTCTGTCTGAATCTGTAAACCGCACCGTGGATATCAGCTATGCTTGCTTAACGCGCTGATCTACCCGAGAAAGGCGGCAGGGTATACATCACTTATATGCACAGGGAGAAAAAAATGGATCACCGCCTGACCAGCCTGGCCTTGGCCAGTGTGCTTCTGGTGGGTTGTGCCAGTTCAAAGCCGGAGACCGATGCGCCAGCCGGGCGTAGCGATCCGTTTGAAGGCTTTAACCGCACAATGTTTAACTTTAACTACAATGTGCTGGACCCGTACGTGGTGCGTCCGGTGGCTGTGGCCTGGCGCGACTATGTGCCCGTCCCGGCACGTGCTGGCCTGAGCAACTTCCTGGGCAACCTGAGCGAACCCGCCAGTATGGTGAACGCTATTCTGGTCGGTGAGCCGCGCAATGCCGGTATTCACTTCACGCGTTTCTTCCTGAATACCGTGCTGGGCCTGGGCGGCTTTATCGACGTTGCAGGCAAAGCGAACCCTGAGCTGGCGCGCCAGGGGCCGCAACGCTTCGGTACCACGCTGGGGCACTATGGCGTGGGCTACGGTCCTTATGTGCAGTTGCCTGGCTATGGCAGCTTTACGGTGCGTCAGGACGGCGGCGATTATGTGGATACGCTTTATCCGGTGCTGGGCTGGTTGACCTGGCCGATGTCCGTGGGTAAATGGGCACTTGAAGGGGTGGAAACCCGTGCGCAACTGCTGGACTCCGATGCCATCCTGAAACAGCAGCGCGATCCTTACGCCTTTATGCGTAACGCCTATTTTGAGCGCTATGACTTCCTGGCGCGTGGTGGCAAGCTGAAGCCCGAAGATAATCCGAACGCAGCGGCAATTCAGGACGATCTCAAAGATATCGATTCTCAGTAATGTGAGGCCGCCCGGAAAAGGGCGGCTTCAGGCTGAAGTGATTTATACGAATGTTCTGTCAGGGCTCGCCAGGCGGAGCAAAAAAAAAGCGACACAGTGTGTCGCTTTTTTATGCGGTCAACATATCAGAATTTGTAGTTGAAGCTCGCGCCGTACAGCCAGGCTTTACCACTGGAATTAAAGGTGTAATTGCCTTCCTGAATGGTAACTTTCTGACCATGCATATAAGAGACGCCGACATCGACGGAGGCATCGTCATTAAATGCATAGGAGGCACCCGCACTCAGCCACAAGCGATCCTGATCCGGGATGGAGATGGAACGCTTGTCAGCCGGAACCGGGCTGTCATCAAAGGCGATACCGCTGCGGAAGGTCCAGTTTTTATCGTACTGGTAAGTGGTACCCAGGGCGATACGGTAGGCATCATGGAAGCCTTCATCTTTATAGAACAGCGTCTGACCATTCGAACCGGTCGCTTTCAGCTCCTGGAACTGGCTCCAGCTGGTATAGGCCAGGCTATAGTGAACGGCCCATTGTGGCGCGACTTTATGCCAGCCTGAAACTTCCCACATTTCTGGCAGATTCAGGGTTAATGAACCCGGAATCGTGTTTCCGCTTGTGCCAAAAGGTGCGCCGGGAATGTTAAATGCGTTGATGGCCGCAGGAAGATTACTTTTGTAATCCCCATCAAAGTCAACTTTCACCTCAGAGCGGTAGGTGAAACCAAAACGGTTATTATCATCAACCTCATAAAGTACACCGGCGTTCCAGCCATAACCCCATTCGTTCCCCTTTAGTCGGGTAATTTGGGTATCCGCAGGAATGCCCAGCGCGGAGAACGACTCTCCGGCATAACGCTCAATTTTCGCTTTAGCATAAACGGCATCAAAACCCACACCAAAGCTGAAGTGTTCATTCAGGCGGTAGGCGGTGCTGAGGTTAAGATTCACGGTCGTCAGGTCTGTTTTACCGCCGAATCCGCCTGCGGTATAACCGTTATTAAATTCTGTCGCCAGACCGTAGTTTGAGGTGGCAGAGGCCCCTACCCACCATTGGTCATTAATCGGCTGGACATAGTGCAGATCAGGGACCCACTGATTAGGCGCGATGTTTTTCGCATCCAGGCTACGTCCTGTTGGACTCTGGCCGCTGATATCCACTTGAGGATCGATATAAACCGCACCGAGTGAAAATTCAGGGCGATCCATCAGCGCCATGGTCGCCGGGTTACGGCTGGCTGAGGCCGCCGTATCACCCATTGCGCCTTCGCCTGAATAAGCACGACCTAAACCAATGGAAGAAAATTCATTTAACTGAAATCCGGCTGCGTAAACGTTAGAGGAAATAAGCGCTACCGCAGCTGCCACGGCTGACTTTGCGAACAGGTTTTTATGGTTCATGACCACAACCTCATGTGAATTATTATTTAACGTTGTGACGTCGTGTAACAAGGAACGGCGGATTGTATGGACTGATGACGGTCGGACATATCAGACCAGTGCGGAGAGTATAGGTCCGACCTGTACACATGTTGCAATATTGTTTTTAAATTATTTCCAATTTGATAGATGAAAATTCGATCTGCTTAACACTTCTCTGCGGGAAACGAGGCAGGCAGCAGGCGCAAAACTGATTCAGATCAAATTATATTGTGATATTCGTCACTTAGCGTCGCGTGCATAGCGGGGGAGAAATCCAAAGCGTAGAATTTTTCGCAGCGAAGGCTTTTCCCTTTAGTTGTGAAACCAGGAGATTACCATGACGGATGCTCTGAAAAAATGTCGCGCGACCGAAACGGCGGCATGCTGTTGTGTGGATGTCGGTACCGTAATGGACAACACCGATTGTACCGCCAGTTGGTCAGCGTGGTTTGGCCAGCGTGCGGAAGCCGACAGCAAACTGGCTGAACTGAGCGAAAGGGCGCGTCAGGTCGAGTCCGATCCCTGTGTCATAGATGCGCGATTCACAGAAGAGACGGGCGGCGTGCGGCTTGATGTTGCTTTTACTTTTAGCTGTCAGGCAGAAACCCTGATTTTTCAGTTAGGTTTACGCTGAACCGCTTAACGCCGCTGCCCGGCGGCGTTTGTCATTTTCGTGTTTCTCATCTCACTTTTCTCTTCCTGATGTTGGCGGCGTAGCCGCTTGTGGTTAACACTGTGGATCAGGTCAGACCTCTTTTGGCAATGATGCCCCGGTCACGATGCACAGGTGGATACAATGAGCAAAGCGCAGTCACTGTTGACGCGTACGGGCGAGCGCATCGCTATCACTCATGGATTACGTACGCCTTTTCTCCGTCAGGCGGCAGGATTTCATGGCATTCCCGCCGTAGAGTTGGGCCGGATGGTGGTCAGTGAAATGGTGGCCCGGAGTGAGTTACCGGTCGGGATGATTGAGCAACTGGTGTTTGGTCAGGTGGTGCAGATGCCAGAGGCTCCCAACATCGCGCGGGAAATTGTGCTGAGCAGTGGCCTCAGCGTCAGTACCGATGCGTACAGCGTCAGCCGAGCCTGTGCGACCAGCTTCCAGGCGGTGGCTAACGTCACGGAAAGCCTGCTGGCAGGCACGATTTCGGTCGGTATTGCGGGCGGCGCGGATTCCTCTTCCGTCCTGCCGATTGGCGTCAGTAAAACGCTGGCTCGTGCGCTGGTGGATATGAACAAAGCAAAAAGCCTTTCCCAAAAGTTTCAGATTCTGCGCCGCCTGCGTCCCGGCGATCTGTTACCGGTGCCGCCTGCCGTGGCCGAATACTCCACAGGATTACGCATGGGCGATACCGCAGAACAGATGGCGAAAACGCACGGCATCAGCCGGGAAGAACAGGATGCGCTGGCTCTGCGTTCGCATCTGCGCGCAGCGCAGGCCTGGCAGTCGGGCGTGCTGAATCAGGAAGTCATGGCCGCCTTCGTCCCGCCCTTCAAGGCCCCCATAGACCAGGATAATAACGTGCGAATGGATGCGAAAGCGGCTGACTATGCCCGTTTACGTCCGGCGTTTGATCGCCAGCACGGCACGGTAACGGCAGCCAACAGCACGCCGTTAACGGACGGGGCGGCGGCGGTGATATTGATGCGTGAAGGCCAGGCCAAAGCGCTGGGATTACAGCCGCTGGGCTATCTGCGCAGCTACGCCTTTACCGCCATTGATGTCTGGCAGGACATGCTGCTTGGGCCCGCTTACGCCTCGCCGCTGGCGCTTGATCGTGCTGGCATCACGCTGGCTGATCTGACGCTTATTGATATGCATGAAGCGTTCGCGGCGCAGACCTTGAGTAATATCAAGCTGTTTCGTGACGAACGTTTTGCCCGCGAGGTATTAAACCGCTCGCACGCGCTGGGTGAAATCGACGATGCACGTTTTAACGTCCTGGGCGGCTCCATCGCCTATGGTCATCCTTTTGCGGCGACCGGCGCGCGCATGATCACGCAGACCTTAAATGAATTGCGTCGGCGCGGAGGCGGGCTGGGACTGGTCACGGCCTGTGCCGCCGGAGGATTAGGTGCAGCCATGGTTCTGGAGGCCGAATAATGGAACAGCGCGCGTTTACTTTGCAGATGCGGGACGATCATGTTGGCGTGATCACCATTGATGTGCCCAATGAAAAAATGAATACGCTGAAGGCGGAATTTGCGGTCCAGATTGCCAGCCTGATTAGCGAGGCACGCCAGCATCCGCAGCTGCTCGGGCTGGTACTGATTTCCGGCAAGCCTGACAACTTTGTAGCAGGTGCCGATATCAGCATGATTGATCGCTGTCAGCGTGCGGATGAAGCCGAAGCTCTGGCAAGGCAAGGGCAGGAGGTAATGGCCGCGATTGCCGCCTTACCGTTTCCCGTGGTGGCCGCCATTCACGGGGCCTGCTTAGGCGGCGGTCTTGAGCTGGCGCTGGCCTGTCATTCACGCATCTGTACGCTGGATGATAAAACCCGTTTGGGACTGCCGGAAGTGCAACTGGGATTACTGCCCGGTTCGGGTGGCACGCAGCGTCTGCCGCATCTGATTGGCGTGCAAAAGGCTTTACCTCTCATCCTGGCGGGGAAAAGCCTGCGCGCGAAACAGGCGAAGAAGCTGGGGATTGTCGATGACGCGGTGCCGCAGGCGATCCTGCTGGATACCGCTATCGAAAGCGTTAAAAAAGGCAAACGCCGCCGCGCACCGCTTCCGCTGCGCGACCGTCTGCTGCAGGGGCCGATCGCCCGCCAGGCCTTGTTTGCGCTGGTCAGGCGGGAAACGGAACGCAAAACCCAGGGGAACTATCCGGCCGCGCAACGTATCATCGATGTGGTACGCATTGGGCTTGAGCAAAGCAGTCAGGCAGGTTATGCCGCCGAGGCGCGCGCCTTTGGCGAGCTGGCCATGACGCCGGAATCGGCGGCGCTACGCAGCCTGTTTTTTGCCTCCACCGCGCTGAAAAAAGAGAACGGAACTGAGGCGCAGCCCCGGCCAGTCGAACGTGTCGGTGTGCTGGGCGGCGGGTTGATGGGCGGCGGCATTGCCTGCGTCAGCGCAATTCATGCCGGTCTGCCCGTGCGCATCAAAGACATCAGCCTGAACGGCATTAATCATGCGCTTCAGACCAGTTGGGCGCTGCTGAGTAAAAAAGTGCAGCGTCGTCAGCTCACCCCGGCGCAGCGCCAGCAGCAGATGGCGCGCATCAGCGGCGGTACCGGCTATCAGGGGTTTACCCAACGTGACATCGTCATCGAGGCGGTGTTTGAAGATCTGGCGCTGAAACAGCAAATGGTGGCAGAGGTGGAAACGCACTGTCAGCCCCAGACGATTTTTGCGTCCAATACCTCTTCCCTCCCGATTGCCGACATTGCGGCGAAGGCCGCGCGTCCTGAGAATATTATTGGCCTGCACTACTTCAGTCCGGTGGAGAAAATGCCGCTGGTTGAAGTTATCCCGCATGCGGCGACCTCGCCTGAAACGCTCGCCAGCACCGTCACGCTGGCACGTAAACAGGGCAAAACGCCGATTGTGGTCGCTGACAGACCGGGCTTTTACGTCAACCGTATTCTGACGCCCTACATCAACGAAGCGATGCGCTGTCTGCTGGAGGGCGAACCTGTTGAACATATTGACCGCGCACTGGTGACGTTTGGCTTTCCGGTTGGGCCGGTTCAACTGCTGGATGAGGTGGGCATTGATGTCGGCAGTAAAATCTCGCCCGGGTTGCAGCAGGCTTACGGTGAACGGTTTGCGGCACCGCCTGCTCTGGCGGCTGTGATCAACGACGGACGCAAAGGGCGAAAAAATCATAAAGGGTTCTATCTGTATGGATCGTCACGTTTGCAACGTAAAAAGCCGGATCCCACCGTGTACGACGTATTGCAGATTAAACCCGCAAGCGTGCAGAGTGGGGCACACATCGCAGAGCGCTGCGTGATGATGATGTTAAATGAGGCGGTGCGCTGTCTGGATGAGCAGGTTATCCGCTCGCCCCGTGACGGTGATATTGGTGCGGTGTTTGGTATTGGTTTTCCCCCGTTTCTGGGTGGGCCATTTCACTATATTGATCGCCTTGGTGCTGGGGAAATCGTCAACAGATTAACGCGGCTTGAGCAGCAATATGGTGACCGCTTTGCACCCTGTGAAAGATTGCAGCGGGCAGCGCAACAGCAGACAAAGTTTTACACTTCTTCATAAATATGAATATCCATCCTGATTCAGGGGGTTAGTCGTGTGTCGCACCATCATGATGCGACGCCGTAATCGGGCAGGTGCTTATTTAATAAACAACCGGTTGACTATACTGAAGCCATTAGGGTAAAACACGACGTTCATTCGCAGAATGAAGCGCCTGACGCGAAGGTGTCAGGCGATGTCGACAAACAACAGCGGTGCTTTATGCAAGTTTTTATCATGCGTCACGGCGATGCGGCGCTCGACGCTGCCAGTGATTCAGTCCGGCCCTTAACGCTTTGTGGATGTGATGAATCACGCCAGATGGCGAACTGGTTAAAAGATCAGGCTGTTGACATTGAACGTGTCCTGGTCAGCCCTTATCTGCGTGCGCAACAAACGCTCGCGACAGTTCGTGAGGCGCTGCCCTTACCAGACGGGGCGGATATCCTGCCGGAGTTAACGCCTGGCGGCGATCCGGGGCTGGTGGGCTGCTATTTGCAGACGCTGGCAAACGAAGGGGTAAAATCGGTGCTGGTGATCTCTCACCTGCCGCTGGTCGGTTATCTGGTGTCGGAGCTGTGCCCTCAGGAAACGCCACCGATGTTCGCTACTTCGGCCATTGCCTGCGTGGATTTTGACCCGGCGGAAAGCCAGGGCAAGCTGCTCTGGCAGGTCAGTCCTAAAAAACTGGCAAAAGCGATGTAAACGCTGTCGGGCCATCCTCTGGCCCGACACTGAAAACGTTTGACTCACTTCACCCGTTTTCTTTCCACACGTTACGCAATCACAAAACGCGACACCGATCCTGCCAGCGTTTGCGCCTGATCGTGCAGCGCACTGGCGGCAGCGGACGACTGCTCCACCAGCGCGGCGTTCTGCTGCGTCACGTTATCCATCTCAACAATCGCGACGCCTACCTGCGCAATGCCGCGATTCTGCTCTTCCGACGCATGAGAAATTTCGTTCAACAGATCCGTCACGTTACTGACCGAGTTGACGATCTCCCCCATGGTGTTCCCCGTCTGACTCACCAGTTGCGAACCGGCATTAATACGCGCCACAGAATCATGAATCAGCGCTTCAATCTCCTTCGCCGCCTGCGCACTGCGTTGTGCCAGATTACGCACTTCGCTGGCTACCACGGCAAAGCCCCGACCTTGTTCTCCGGCCCGTGCCGCTTCTACGGCGGCATTGAGTGCCAGGATATTAGTCTGAAACGCGATACTGTTTATCACGGAGGTGATTTCTGAGATTTTGCCAGAGCTGGTGGTGATCTCATTCATGGTGCTGACCACATCCGTAACCAGCTGCCCACCGCGGCTGGCGGTGTCGAAGGTTTGCTGCGCCAGTCGACTGGAATGATGAATGTTGTCTGCGTTCTCCTTAACCGTTGCGGTCAGTTGCTCCATGCTGGCTGCGGTCTGCGCAAGGGCGGCGGCCTGGCTTTCTGTGCGGGCTGACAGATCATTATTGCCGGAGGCAATCTCCGCTGAAGCCTGACTGACGCTGGTCACGCCACTGCGGATACCGCTGATAATGCGACGCAGCTCATCGCTCATTTCACCGACTGCATGCATCAGTTCGCCCAGCTCATCCCGACGGGACGATTTCAGCACGGTGCTGAGGTTGCCACGCGCCATCTGATTAGCGACGTGCAGCAGTTCAGCGAGAGGACGCGTCAACTGGCGGGTAATAAACAGGGCGATAAGAATGCCTGCTACGATAGCGGCGATGATAATCACCGTCATCAGCCAGACGGCCTGATTCGCGTCGTGATTGGTCGCATCTAACTGTTGGGTAAACAAGGCGTTGCTCATGTCGGTCAGGATTTTGCCCGCAGCCGCCAGTTGCACAGTGGCTGCGTCACCTGCCGCCACCGACGCCATCAGCGCATTGATATCGCCCTGTTTGGTCTCAAGCTGTGCGCTGACTTTTTCAAGCGCAGCACTGTCTGCGGCGTTAAGGCGCGGTTTGACCTGAGCCATCAGCTGCACGGTTTCCGACAGGAAGTTGCTCAGGGCGTTGCGATCTTCTTCTTTGTGCTCAAGGCCAAAGAGTTTGACACGTACCGCCACGCCGCCCAGGTGTTTATTGATTTCCTGTAACGCCGCGCTCGTCTGCGGGTCACTGCTGTTGCTTGCGGCCAGTTGGCTGATATCCCGCATCTCATCCGCCACGGACAGGTTCTGAAGCGCCTGTGCCCCGTTACGGACAGCCTGTACCGTATCGGCGCGTTTCTGCCGGTAAGTGGCAATAGCGGACGGCATCGCCGTAATCATCGCCTGCTGACTGTCATCCCAGTGAAAAACGCCCAGGTTTTTCAGATTCTGATCCACCTCTTTCAGCAGATTTTCGTTAACGTCGATGAATTTTTCATCATGCGTTTTCACGAACTGCAGTCGGGCATCTTTGGCCTGTGAAAACCGGTCATTAACGCTTTTCAGCTCCCTGAGCTTTTCGGCCCGGACGCTGATGTCGTTCAGATTTTTAATCCCGCATATCGCTACGGCCAGACTCAAAAGTAAAATCAGTCCAAAACCGAGCATCAGCTTTTTGCCCACTTTCAAATTCTCAAAAAAATGACTTAACCCGCTCATTCAAAAAGTTCCCTTGGTCAATGTGCCGAAATAATCAAACGTAATGTGCCTAAATGCTTAGACGTTATCGGCAGCGAGTAAATTGTATTCAGTATAAATAATTACATAAGCAAATAGTCTGCGTCAGTCTGAACAAAAACGGGCAGAACAGAGGACCAAAAACAGGCGCAAAAGTGAAAGAAAGCGGGCGTCGGTTAAACCGGTTTCCCCCGGCAAAGGGGGGGAAGAAACGGGGCGAAACGGCGGGGTGGAAAAGACGTCTCAGGGCAGGAATATCAAGGCAGCTCTGGCGGTTGCCACTCTTCGACTTCAATCAGGACCAGCAGCGCGGCGTCGCCACCAAACATTTTGGGTGCCTGATGAAACGCCATTACCCAGGGATGCTGGGCCAGCCACAGCGGCGTTTGTTGCTTTAAAATATGTTTACCATGTCCGGTCATCACGCTGGCACAAAAAAGGTGTTCGCGACGGCAGGCGGCAATCAACGCGCCCAGTTCCTGTTTAGCCTGCATTTGTGTGAGTCCATGCAGATCGAGAAAAATTTCTGGCGTGTAATCGCCCCGACGCAGCTTTTTCAGCTCGAAATGGCTTACGTCCGCACGGACATAGCGCGTCGCCCCTTCTGTGGACAGCAGCGGCTGGAACTCATCGGAAAAATAATGGCTGTTGTCCGCTTGCTCAGACAGCAGGCGTTTAACCGGCACGTCGCGGGTTTTGACCACCGGCTTATGCACGATAGTATCTTGTTTCAGTTCTCGCGTGCCGGTCATTAACTGACGGAACAGCGCTTGATCATCCTGGCTCAGGGTCGGTTTTTTACGCATGGGTCGTGAATCATGTATGAGGTGGCTGATTAACAGCAGAAGCCATTACCTTACCGTTTACTGTCATTAATTGTCAGCTTTTTCACCTTGCTGCGCTGAATTCTGCTCGGCTTCGTGGCAAACTATCGGCCGATTTAGTTAAAGGCCTGCGGAGGGCTATGTGGACAAAATTTTCGTCGATGAGGCAGTGAACGAACTGCACACCATTCAGGATATGCTGCGCTGGTCGGTCAGCCGCTTTACCGCGGCTGGCATCTGGTACGGACACGGCACAGATAATCCCTGGGACGAAGCCGTCCAGCTGGTTCTGCCCACGCTTTGGTTACCGCTTGATATTCCGGAAGACATGCGCAATGCCCGCCTGACCGCCAGTGAACGTCATCGCATTGTCGAACGCGTCATTCGTCGCGTTAACGAACGCATCCCGGTTGCCTATCTGACTAATAAAGCCTGGTTCTGCGGCCATGAATTCTATGTCGATGAACGCGTTCTGGTTCCCCGTTCGCCGATTGGGGAGCTGATTGAAAACCGTTTTGCCGGCTTAATTCCTGAAAAGCCGCGTCATATTCTGGACATGTGCACCGGAAGCGGCTGTATTGCCATCGCCTGTGCTTACGCCTTCCCGGACGCCGAAGTTGACGCGGTGGATATCTCCCACGATGCGCTGGCAGTGGCGGAACAAAATATCGAAGAGCATGGTTTGATCCACCATGTCACGCCGATTCGCGCCGATCTGTTCCGCGAATTGCCGCCTGTGCAATACGATCTGATCGTGACCAATCCGCCCTATGTGGATGCCGAAGATATGGACGATCTGCCGGGCGAATATCACCATGAGCCTGAGCTGGGTCTGGCGGCCGGAAGCGATGGCCTGAAGCTGGTCCGCCGTATTCTGGCCTGTGCGCCGGGTTACCTGAGCGAAAACGGCGTGCTGATTTGCGAAGTCGGCAACAGTATGGTGCACATGATGGAGCAGTATCCCGATGTGCCTTTCACCTGGCTGGAGTTTAACAACGGTGGTGACGGTGTCTTTATGCTCACCCGTCAGCAAATCGTTGATGCACAGCACCATTTCTCATTCTATAAAGACTAAAAAGAGGGGCGAGCGTTCGCCCGCCAAACCGTAACAAGGAATCTCAATGGCCGGAAACAGCATCGGACAGTTCTTTCGCGTCACCACCTTTGGCGAATCTCACGGCATTGCTCTGGGATGTATTGTTGATGGCGTGCCGCCCGGCATTCCGTTGACCGAAGCCGATATCCAGCACGATCTGGACCGCCGCCGTCCGGGCACTTCGCGTTATACGACGCAGCGCCGTGAACCGGATCAGGTCAAAATTCTGTCAGGTGTGTTTGAAGGTGTCACCACAGGGACCTCGATTGGCTTGCTGATTGAGAACACCGATCAACGTTCGCAGGATTACGGCGCCATTAAAGATCTGTTCCGACCCGGCCATGCGGATTACACCTACGAACAAAAATACGGTACGCGCGACTATCGCGGCGGTGGCCGTTCATCGGCACGTGAGACGGCGATGCGCGTGGCGGCGGGCGCCATCGCCAAAAAATACCTGCACATGCAGCACGGGATCGTGGTGCGGGGCTATCTGGCGCAGATCGGCGACGTGGCCTGTGAACTTAAAGACTGGACCATCGTTGAAGAGAATCCGTTCTTCTGCCCGGACGCCGATAAGCTTGAGGCGCTGGATGAACTGATGCGCGCGCTGAAAAAAGAGGGCGATTCTGTCGGTGCCAAAGTCACGGTCATGGCGGAAAATGTTCCGCCGGGCCTGGGCGAACCGGTCTTTGATCGCCTGGATGCGGATCTCGCGCATGCGCTGATGAGCATTAACGCCGTGAAGGGCGTTGAAATTGGCGACGGCTTTGCCGTGGTGAATCAGCGCGGCAGTCAGCATCGCGATGAAATTCGGGCTAACGGTTTTCAGAGTAACCACGCAGGCGGCATTCTCGGCGGTATCAGCAGCGGTCAGACCATCAGCGCCAATCTGGCGATGAAGCCGACCTCCAGCATTACCGTGCCAGGCAAAACCATCACCCGTGACGGGGAAGAAGTGGAGATGATCACGAAAGGCCGTCACGATCCCTGCGTGGGCATTCGTGCGGTGCCGATTGCCGAAGCCATGATGGCAATTGTGCTGATGGACCATCTGCTGCGCCAGCGTGCGCAGTGTGGCGATGTCAACTCCACCGTGCCACGTTGGTAACCTGATGAAAGTGATGCTGATGCTCAGCGCGCTGTTACTCAGCGCGGCAAGCCTGGCGGCGACGCCATGGCAGCGTATTCAGCGCCCTGTCGCGGGTGCACCGAATGCGATTGGCGGCTTTGCCAACGGCTGTATTGTCGGCGCGCAGACTCTGCCGCTTAACTCACCGGATTATCAGGTCATGCGTCAGGATCAGCGCCGCTATTTCGGTCATCCCGACCTGATTCTGTTTATCCAGCGCCTGGCCATGCAGGCGCACAATCTGCAACTGGGCAACGTGCTGATTGGCGATATGGGCATGGCTGCCGGCGGACGCTTCAGCAGCGGCCATGCCAGCCACCAGACCGGACTCGACGTGGATATCTGGCTACAACTGCCGAAAACCCGCTGGAGCGCACAGCAGTTACTGAAACCTCAGCCGCTGGATCTGGTGGCCGCCGATGGCAGGAACGTCGTTGCGCGTCACTGGCAGCCTGAAATCGCCAGTCTGATTAAACTGGCGGCGAAAGATGAAGATGTCACGCGCATCTTCGTCAATCCGGCGATTAAAAAGCAGCTTTGCGCGGATGCGGGTACAGATCGAAGCTGGTTACATAAAGTACGGCCCTGGTTCGCGCACCGCGCCCATATGCACGTCCGTTTGCGCTGTCCACAGGGCAGCCCGGATTGTGAGGAGCAGGCTCCCCCGCCTCCCGGGGATGGCTGCGGGGCAGAGTTGCAGAGCTGGTTCCTGCCAAAGCAGCCGGGTTCTGCGCCTGTGAAGCGTGAACCCCCGCCGCTGCCGCCTGCCTGTCAGGCGCTGCTGGATAAACATTTACTGTAAGGGTTCCCATGGAGTGGTTCATTGCCAGCCCGCTGGCGGTTGTCCTGCTATTTTTTATTGCGCTACTGGCTGGATTTATTGATTCGATTGCGGGCGGCGGTGGCCTGCTCACGCTTCCTTCTCTTCTGGCGGCCGGGCTGTCGCCGGCGCAGGCGCTGGCGACCAACAAACTCCAGTCGGTCGGCGGCTCTTTCTCTGCCAGCCTGTATTTTGTACGGCGGGGAGCCATTACGTTGCGTGAGCAACGGCTGAATATCGCCATGACCTTTCTGGGCGCGGTGGGCGGCGCGGTGCTGATTCAGCATCTTCAG
Organism: Pantoea sp. JZ2; assembly: GCF_035191405.1. Lineage (NCBI taxonomy): Bacteria > Pseudomonadati > Pseudomonadota > Gammaproteobacteria > Enterobacterales > Erwiniaceae > Pantoea > Pantoea sp. JZ2. The sequence goes on from NZ_CP045247.1 coordinate 1,615,434, forward strand.
GCCGATTTCCTGCGGCAAATCCTGCCGCTGCTGCTGATCGCTATCGGTATGTGGTTTTTGTTAATGCCGCGCATTGGCGAGGAAGACCGGGTGCATCGTCTCAGGGGGCTGCCTTTTGCCCTTATCGGCGGTGGCTGTATCGGTTTTTATGATGGTTTTTTTGGCCCGGGAGCTGGCTCGTTTTATGCGCTGGGCTTTGTGACGCTGTGTGGCTTTAACCTGGCGAAAGCGACTGCGCATGCCAAACTGCTTAACTTCACCTCAAATTTTGGCAGCCTGCTGTTCTTTATCTTTGGCGGGAAAGTGGTGTGGGGCACCGGCCTGATCATGATGCTGGGCGCGGTCTGTGGCGCACGACTGGGCGCAAGGCTGGTTCTGGCGCGTGGGCAAAAGCTGATTCGTCCGATGGTGGTGATCGTTTCGGCGGTCATGAGCATGAAATTGCTCTGGGACAGCCACGGCAGTGAGGTTCTGGCCTGGCTGGCGGCGCTGAATCTGTAATACTTTACGTGAATATTGAATGACAACACATGACTACCCGCAGCTCATTACGCTGTTTGACCGCTGCTTTAGCGAAGACTTTCAGACCCGTCTAATTAAAGGCGATGATGAACCGATTTATCTTCCTGCAGACAGCGAATCACCATGGAACCGGGTGGTGTTCGCCCATGGTTTTTACGCGAGTGCGCTGCATGAAATTTCGCACTGGTGCATTGCCGGTGAAGCCCGGCGCAAGTTAGTCGATTTTGGCTACTGGTATTGCCCGGACGGGCGGGATGCGCAAACGCAAAGCCAGTTTGAATCGGTTGAGGTGAAGCCGCAGGCCCTGGAGTGGATGTTTTGCGTTGCCGCAGGCTTTCCCTTCAATGTCAGTTGTGACAATCTCGATGGCGATTGTGAGCCCGATCGCATTGCTTTTCAGCGTAAAGTTCATGCCCAGGTCATGAGCTACCTGGCGTCGGGCATTCCTGCCCGTCCCGCACGCTTTATTTCAGCCCTGGCTGAATTTTATGGCAGGCCTTCTCTGACCGCATCACAGTTTCCATGGCCGGAAGATGTGTAATGCAGAAGGGATTATTTAACAGAGGAATTGAGATGATCGCAGAATTTGAAGCGCGTATTCTGGCCCTGATTGACGATATGGTTGAGCACGCCAGTGACGATGAGCTGTTTGCCAGCGGTTATCTGCGTGGCCATTTAACCCTGGCAGTCGCGGAAGTGGAGCAACTGGATGACCACACGCCGCAGGCGCTGCAGATTCAGGTCACCCGCAGCCTGCAAAATGCCATTGCCGCCGGAGAGTTATCGCCACGGGATCAGGCGCTGGTCATTGGCATGTGGGATAATCTGTTTTTACAGGCGCGTCAGCAGACTGCCTGAGTGAGCAGGGCGGCATGCCGCCCTGGTGCTATTTCCCCGCTTTTTTGCCCTTCAGCAGCTTTCTGACCCAGTAACGATTAGGATTCAGCGCCGCCAGCGTGCTGGCATCCAGCGGCTGAGGTTCGCCGCTCAGCTGTGCCGCCAGGACTTCTGCCGCCAGCGGTGCGCTGCACAGCCCGCGCGAGCCAAGTGCGCCGAACAGATAAAGGCCGGGAAAGTACGGCGCCGCTGGGATCGCCGCTCCGCGGGCATTCTGCTGCGCCAGATCGGCATAAAGCGCAAGCGTCGCTGCGTAATCCGGCACACAGCCAACCATCGGTAAGTGATCCCGCGTGGCACAACGTACGCCGCTGCGCGCTGCGTTCTGACTGACATCCACCGCATTAACCCAGTCGCTGTGCGGCAGGCAATGCTGCAGGCGGCGGTGATTATCCTGCTGATCCGCTTCACGAAAGGCGGTGGAGGTCTCGCCCCGGTGATAGCTGGCCCCGATACAGTGCGTCGCAAACTGGGGACTGGCGGGCGTGAGATAGCCATCGTAGCAGAGCACCGTCCTGAGCGCCGACAGCGCAGGCGATACGGGAACATGGCTGACCTGACCGGCCACCGGATACACGGGCAGCGCGTCGGTCTGGGGCAGGTCGGTGAGGTGATGGCCGTTCGCCAACACCACGGCAGCGTGATGCACATCGGGCTGCTCGCTAAAGGTTAACGTCCAGCCCTGCGCATTCTGACTGAGCGCGGTGACGCGATGCAGCCAGTGTACACGCAATCCCAGTTGCTCGCCCCTGGACAGCAGGGAAGAGGTCAGTTCGGCCGGGGCTAACCAGCCGCCCATCGGGTAATAGATGCCGCCGCAGTGCAGCGCAACCTTCGCCAGCGCCTCGGCTTCCTGTTGCGTCACGCCATGGGCAATTTCTTCAGGTAATCCCATCGCCAGCATCTGTTCAATCTTGCTGGCACTTTTATCGTCCCAGCCGAGCTGCAGGACGCCGCTCCAGTCGTGTTCGAACGGCAGATCCAGCGCGTCATACAGGCGACGGGCAAACGTGAAGGCGGCGGGGAAAAAGGTGGCAAGCGCCGGATCGTGCTGATTAAGCAAAGGGTATAGTGCGCCCTGACGATTGCTGGATGCGCCCAGCGCGGGGGCTTCGTCGGCGCAATACAGCGTAACGCGCCAGCCGCGGCGCAGTAAAGCCAGGGCCAGCGTCGCACTGGCGATACCGCCGCCCACCAGAGCGACCTCTTTTTCAGACGGCGCAGGCCGGGCATACCAGGGTTGGCGCGGGTACTGTGCTGGTGCCTGTTCAAGCGAGCCGCACAGCATTTCCCGTTTTGGACCAAATCCTTTACGGCGCGTGACCGCAAAGCCCGCTTCCTGCAAGCCACGACGTACGAAACCGGCGGCCGTAAAGGTGGCAAATGTGCCCCCTGGCCGGGCCAGCGCCGCCATCGACTGAAACAGTTCCGGCGTCCACATATCGGGATTTTTCGACGGCGCAAAGCCATCTAAAAACCACGCGTCGACCTGACGATGCAGACTGTCATCAAAATTATTAATTAGCGCATTAATATCGCCTAACCACAGATCCAGCGTGATGCGGCCGGCATCGAATAACAGCCGCTGGCAGCCGGGCAGGGCCAATGGCCACTGACGCTGGAGTTGGTCGGCCCAGGGCGCAAGTTCAGGCCAGTGCTGATGGGCCGCCATCAGATCGGCCTGGGTCAACGGAAATTTTTCAAAGCTGATGAAATGCAGTCGCTTCAGCGCCGCATCGGGATGATGACGCTGGAACTGGTCAAACGCCTGCCAGAGCGTAAGAAAGTTAAGGCCAGTGCCGAAGCCGCTCTCGGCCACAATCAGCAGGTCGCGTGGATGGTGGTGAAATCGTTGGGGGAAATCATTGCCACCCAGAAACACGTAGCGCGTCTCTTCCAGACCATTGTCGTTGGAAAAGTAGACGTCGCCGAAGGCTCGGGAAACAGGTGTACCCTGTTCATTCCAGCTCAGTTGGGCATGTTCAACCGGAGACAGTTTCACAGTAAAGGCTCATTTTTCAGGGAATGGCAGGAGTTTATCGGCCGGGGGAAGATGACGCAAATTTACAAAGGAATTGGCTGATCGGACTTGTTCGGCGTACAAGTGTAAGCTAGAGTGCTCGTCAAATAACAGAAGTGTTGAGGAAGATTGAATGAAACGTGCTGTGATTACTGGCTTAGGGATCGTTTCCAGTATTGGTAATAACCAGCAAGAGGTGCTGGCATCTCTGCGTGAAGGCCGCTCAGGCATCACTTTTTCCCAGGAGATGAAAGATTCCGGCATGCGTAGTCACGTCTGGGGTAACGTTAAACTCGATACCACCGGCCTCATTGATCGCAAAATTGTGCGGTTCATGAGTGATGCGTCCATCTATGCTTACCTGTCAATGGAAGAAGCTATCAAAGATTCTGGCCTGAGCAACGAAGCCTACCAGAACAACCCTCGCGTAGGTTTGATTGCAGGTTCCGGCGGCGGTTCTCCACGTTTTCAGGTTTTTGGCGCGGATGCGATGCGCAGCCCACGCGGCCTGAAAGCCGTTGGCCCTTATGTGGTGACCAAGGCGATGGCATCCGGTGTTTCTGCCTGCCTGGCCACACCGTTTAAAATCCACGGCGTAAACTACTCTATCAGTTCAGCCTGTGCGACCTCTGCACACTGTATTGGTAACGCGGTTGAGCAGATTCAACTGGGCAAGCAGGATATCGTTTTTGCCGGCGGCGGCGAAGAGCTGTGCTGGGAAATGGCCTGTGAGTTCGATGCGATGGGCGCCCTGTCGACCCGTTACAACGACACGCCAGAAAAAGCGTCACGTACCTATGACAACGAGCGCGACGGCTTCGTTATCGCAGGCGGCGGCGGTATGGTCGTGGTGGAAGAGCTGGAACATGCGCTGGCTCGTGGCGCGCACATCTATGCTGAAATCGTGGGCTACGGTGCCACCTCTGATGGTGCTGATATGGTCGCACCGTCAGGTGAAGGCGCTGTACGCTGCATGAAGATGGCGATGCAGGGCGTGGACACGCCAATCGACTATCTGAACAGCCATGGTACCTCTACGCCAGTGGGCGATGTCAAAGAGCTGGGTGCTATTCGTGAAGTGTTTGGCGAAAACACACCGTACATCTCTGCGACCAAAGCCATGACCGGCCACTCCTTAGGAGCGGCGGGTGTGCAGGAAGCGATTTACTCACTGCTGATGCTGGAGCACGGCTTTATCGCCCCAAGCATTAACATCAGCTCGCTGGACGCCGCGGCAGAAGGCATGAACATCGTGACAGAGCCGACGGAAAAAGCCCTTACCACCGTGATGTCTAACAGCTTTGGTTTCGGCGGCACCAACGCCACCCTGACCATGCGTAAATACCAGGCATAAGTGTGGCGAAGCGTCATGTTGCGCGCAGCATGACGCACACACATCCAAAAGGTCGGCGATTGCCGGCCTTTTTTGTTTCGGTCCATTAGTCACGTTGACGGGATGCGCTGCGTGACAGCAGCCTGACCAGACTGTCACATCCCGCCACAATTTCATCCGGCGTGAGCGCCGCAAAACCTAATAGCCAGCCTTGCCGGTTTGTTTTTTCGCTATACAGCGGGCTGAGCCGGGGTAACAGTAAGCCCGCGTTTGCCGCCTGTACGGTCAAAGCGCCTTCATCCCCCTGTAACAGGTTAACAGCCAGTTGCAGTCCGCCCGGACAGGGAAAGGGGGTGAGCCACGGCGTCAGACGCTGTTCAATCTGTTCCAGTAAGCGATCGCGACGGCTCTGGTAAAGCTGACGCATCAGGCGCAGATGACTGGCGAAGTGCCCCTGCTGCATAAACGCGGCGGTCACCGCCTGGGGAAGCAGGGCGCTGTGACCATCCAGAATGCTGCGTACGCGACCCGAGGGTTCCACCAGCGCCTCGGGCACGACCATCCATGCCAGGCGCAGGGACGGGAACAGGGATTTTGAAAACGTGCCTAAGGTTATCACCCGCTGATCCCTGTCGAGTGCGTGCAGCGCGGGAGCGGGGCGCTCATCATAGTGAAACTCACTGTCATAATCGTCTTCGATGAGCCAGCTACCGTTGCGGCGAGCCCAGTCGAGCCAGGCGAGACGACGTGGCAGACTCAAGGCAACACCTGTCGGATACTGATGGGAGGGCGTCAGGTACATCAGCTTTGCCGCGCCAGGCTGAGGGACGGCGCCCTGGCCATCCACACTTATTCCGCTCACGCGGGCACCCGCAGCCAGAAAGGCGTTGCGTGCGCCCGCATAACCCGGCTCCTCCATCCACACGTTATCGCCAGGGTCGACCAGCATCAGCGCCAGTAGCTGAAGGGCCTGCTGCGAGCTGGTCAGAATCACGACCTGCTCAGGCTGGCAGTGAATGCCGCGCGACAACGCAAGGTAATCAGCCAGCGCGTGGCGCAGTGGCATATAGCCTGACGGATCGCCATAGCCCATCACGCTCTGGCCTTCGCTGTGCTGGATACGTGCGGTTAACCGCCGCCAGACCGCATGAGGAAACGCCCGCAACTCCGGAGAACCCGCTGCAAACGCACAGGGAAACGGCGCGTCCTGGCAGCCGCCTGTCGCCAGGACCTGCTGGCCGCGTCGTGACAACCGGGCCATGCGGCTGGCGCGAATGCGGGGAGCTTTGTCAGGGAGAGTGATGGCAACAAAACTGCCCCGGCCTGTTTCCCGCCGCAGATAACCCTCGCTTTCGAGCTGGGCGTAAGCCGCTTCCACCGTCACGCGTGACAGCGTTAAATCCGTGGCCAGCTGACGTGTAGAGGGCAGTTTCTGTCCGGCCTGAAGGTGCGCGGTTTCTATCCACTGACGCAGCGTGGCGCACAGGCGGTCACGCAGACCGCCCGTGGTCTGATGATGAAACAGTTGCAGAAGCGGTGACGACATAATGGTCTTATCAACAGGTTCAGATGGGTCTTAGTCAGGCATCCACTTTGCCGTACACTGCCGTCATCACACAACAGGAGAAATGCCGATGTCATCCGTTTTACGTTTCCCTCCCGCCTCACCGTCGCAAAGCGTGGCGTATCTGCAGGCTAAACTGGCGTATTACACCGATGCCTGGGATCTGGCTGAGGATCTTTCCCGTCAGGTTCAGGGGATTGTGGTCGTGGATGCGCGCCAGGCAGAGGCATATCGCGGCGGTCATATCTGTGGCGCGATCTCTTTCCCACACCGGGAAATGAACGAAGCCAGCACGGCCCGCCTGGATCGCAATAAAGTGTACGTCACCTACTGCGATGGGATTGGCTGCAATGGCTCAACCAAAGCGGCGCATCAGTTAGCCTTGTTGGGCTTTCAGGTGAAAGAGCTGACTGGGGGGCTGGATTTCTGGAAGCGGGATGGTCACCCCATGGCATGGGGCGATGAGGCGGGCGAATGGCCGCAGACAACGGCTGCGGCATCCTGTGGTTGCTGACTTACAGCACCAGCCAGAGCAGAAAGGCCAGTACGATCAGCCCGACGACCGCGGCCAGTAAGGGGCGCTCAGCCAGCGGTTTCAGCGCGGGCGGCAGCGAGGCGGAAATCGGTGCCCAGATGGGGTGCGGATTCAACTCACTGTCGGCCAGCGCCTGCTCATGGGCTCGCTCTGCGCGCCGTGAAAACAGGAAGTTAAGCAGGTCCTGCGTCTGGGTCGGCGTCAACACCGTTTGCGGGGTAGCCTGGAACCGTTGCTGGCTGTAATCCTCCAGCATCTGCTGCTCACGCTTGTCCAGAGGATGTTTCAGTGAGCTTTCAATCAGCTGCAGCGTTGGCGCGCTGTGCTGGCTCAGCGTCTGACGCACCTGGAGATACTGAGTCAGTAACGGGTAATGGCGTGAAGGAATCGGATCGCCACTGGTCAGGTTCACCAGCTTCAGCGCCGCCGTCCAGATTTTGCCGCTGGATTCGCCGGTGGCGGCCGCCAGGCGGACGATCTGCTGATTCAGCGCCTGGTGTTCGGCGGGCAGCAGAGAGCGATCGCTGGTGCGACTCTGTTGCGGCTGGGGGATTGCCATCTGACCATTTTGCAGCATGGTTAACACCTGACGCAGCTGGTCCTGCGTCAGGGCACTCAGCACCGTCTGACCAAACTGCTGACGGATAAAATCACTGACAGCCTGACGATTGTTTCCTTTCGGCAGCAATTCGGTCAGTTGCGTCATCAGCTGACGTGTGGCATGGCCATTTTGCACCTGCGCCAGGCGGGCGTTGAGAAACTGCTCGGCAGCCGGGAAGTGGCGCGACTGCAGTTCCGCTTCACTCTTCACACCCACTTCATGGCGCAGCCCAGCCCAGAGCTCCGGCGCTTTTAACGTGCTGAGGGACATGATGCGCACAATCAAACGCTCAAGCGTCGTACGCTGGGCAGGCGATAGCGGTTGTTCACCGGCAACGCTGCCCGGACGTGAAGTGTCAGTTTGGGGATTAACAGATGAACGATCGCCGACCGGCACACCGGGGCCGCTGACAGGTTGCATGGCGGATTCCTTGGAAAACAGACTAGCGTGGGGTGCGCCGGAAACAGAATACGCTATGATAACAAAAGCCCCCTGGAAATCCACGGGGCTGATGTGTTTCAACCAAAGATTTACTTACTGATGCGCAGGCGTGGCTTTACGGCGCAGACGTTTCCATACAAACGGAACAATCAATACCGCCACGGCCAGGATCAGCAGCACTTTGGCAATCGGGCTCTCCCACAAAATCGCCATTTCACCATTGCTGATAGACAGCGCACGGCGCAGGTTCTGCTCCAGCATTTCGCCCAACACGAAACCTAAGATCAGCGGTGACATCGGGAAGTCCATTTTTCGCAGGATATAGCCAAAAACACCAAGCCCGACCATCAACAGCAGGTCAAAGGTGGTGCTGTGTACGGCGTAAACGCCAACCGCAGAAATGGCGGCAATGGCCGGTACCAGAAACCACAGCGGAATGGTCAGCATACGCGCGAACACGTTGATCATCGGGATGTTCATAATCAGCAGCATCACGTTGCCAATTAACAGCGCCGCAATGAGCCCCCAGACGATATCCGGCTGTTCGGTAAACATCGCCGGACCGGGCGTGATGTTATATAACGTCAACGCGCCGACCATCACCGCGGTGGTGCCAGAGCCCGGAATGCCCAGCGTCAGCATCGGAATAAACGATCCGCACGCCGAAGCGTTGTTGGCGGCTTCCGGCGCAGCGACACCACGAATATCGCCCTTACCAAACTGGTCGCTGCCGCTGATTTTTTTCTCTGTCATGTAGGCGATTGCGCTGGCGATGGTGGCACCGGCACCGGGCAAGACACCGACAAAGAAACCAATAAACGATGATCGCAGCGTCGCCCCGGTCGACTGGGCGGCTTCTTTCATGTTGAACATCATGCGGCCACTGGCGCGCACCACCTTTTGTCCCGTATGGGTGGATTCCAGCATCAGCAAAATTTCGCTCACCGAGAACAGGCCAATGACCACCACGACAAACTGAATGCCGTCGGAGAGGTGAACGCTGTCAAAGGTAAAGCGATAAACGCCGGTGTTGGCATCCACGCCGACGGTCGCCATGCTTAAGCCAATCAGGGCGGACAGAAATGACTTGAGCGGATTCTGGCTCATCATGCTGCCCAGGCAGGCAATGGCAAACACCATCAGCGCAAAATACTCCGCCGGGCCAAACGCCAGCGACCAGCGCGCCAGCAGCGGGGCGAACAGGATGATGCCGATAATCGCAATGGTGGAGCCGACAAACGAACTCACGGCAGAGACAGACAGCGCTACGCCCGCTTTTCCCTGCTGTGCCATGGGGTAGCCATCCAGCGCGGTCATAATCGCGCCAGCGTCGCCGGGCACATTGAGCAGTATCGACGAGATGCGTCCGCCGTATTCGCAGCCCAGATACACCGTTGCCAGTAAAATCAGGGCAGACTCCGCAGGCAGGTGCAGCGCAAAGGCCAGCGGCATCAGAATGGCCAGCCGTTGATCGGACCCAGACCGGGCAGCAGGCCAACAATCGTTCCGATAAAGCAGCCAGTTAAGGCAATCAGCAGGTTTTGCGGTGTCATGGCAACGGCAAAACCCTGCATGAGAAAAGACCAGATATCCATTTTTTTCTCCTTAGCTCATCAGGCTGCCAGCCGGCAGGGTGACATCCAGCAGATGGTCAAAGGCGTAAAACAGCGCCCACCCCATAACCGCGCCGGACAGGACGGCGGCCCACCAGCGCGCGCCAAACAGCATGCCGATGCCGAAGGTCAGGAGCGCGGTGGATAGCGGGAACCCCAGACGTTCAAACAGCCAGCCATACACGAACAGCATGACGGCCAGCGCCACCAGACGTTTCATCGTCTGCGGTGCGGGCCACTGGATAGCATCGGGCTTTCTCAGCAGCAGCATGACGGCACACAGCGCCATCAGGGTGAGCAGCGCCAACGGAAAAGGCCGCGGGCCGACGGGTTCATAACTGTATTCACTCTGGATTTGCCAGGCGACAACTAACCCTGCCAGACATAACACCAGCCACAGCGTGGCAAAAATACGATCGCTCATGATGCGCTCCGGTTACTTAGCCAGACCAAAGGATTTCGCCTGCTCACGGTAAGCGGCCACCTGATTCTTCACGTATTTATCCAGTTCTGCGCCAAAGAGATTGAACTCAAACAGGCCACGCAGTTCGCGCTGTTGCCTGAATTCGGGCGTTTGCACCATTTTTTCGAACGCGTTCTGCCACCACTGGTAATCCGCGTCGCTGACCTTCGGCCCCAGATAGAAGCCACGAATAATGGGCCATTCCACGTTAAACCCTTGCTCTTTCGCCGTCGGAATCGTGGCCAGCTGATCGGGCAGACGCTTGTCGGCCATCACCGCCAGGACGCGCAGTTTACCGCCTTGCAGGTGCGGCACCATTTCGCTGAGATCGCCCGACATCACCTGAATATGATTGCCCAACAACGCGGTGACGACTTCGCCCCCGCCTTCAAAGGCGACATAGCGCATCTTACGCGGATCGATACCGGCTTCTTTCGCCACCAGCGCGGTTTTCATCCAGTCCTGACTGCCGATGGAGGCACCCGCACCGACCACCACGTTGGTCGGATCTGCCTTCATGGCCGCCATTAATTCGCCCAGATTTTTCCACGGCGCGTCTTCCCGCACGGCGATCATGCCGTAATCTGTGCCGATGGCCGCTAACCACTTCACATCATCGACCGAGTAACGACCAAATTTTCCCTGCGACAGATTCAGCAGTGAGCCGCCCGAAAAGGCGACCACAGTGCCTGCTTCAGCCGGGCGCTGAGCCACAATAGCGTTATAGGCCACAGCACCCACGCCGCCAGGCATGTAGGTAATGCGCATCGGTTTTTCGATCTGTTTGGTTTCCATGAGTGAAACCTGAATCAGCTTACAGGTCAGATCGAAACCGCCACCCGGTTTGGCGGGGGCAATGCATTCGGTCCTGTCGGGGGCAGCGGCATTACCTGGCGACGGCAACATGAGAGCCAACAGGGCAGAGGCGAGGGCGGTGTGGATTATTTTTTTCATCGTGCGCTCCATCTTTCTTTCAGAGTGTGATTACTACCGACAATTCGGCGTTATTGAATTGTTAAATCGGTAACCTTTCATTTACCTTTCAGCCATCAGGTTTAGTGAAAGGATGTGATATGCGTCTCTTACTGGTGGAAGACACGGCCGAGCTGGCGCGATGGTTACAGAAGGCGTTAACGCAAAAAGGGTTTGCTGTGGACTGGGTCGCGGACGGCGTTTCGGCGGATCACAGCCTGCAAAGTGAAGATTATGCGCTGGTCGTACTGGATGTTTCCCTGCCGCGTCTGAACGGCATTGAGGTGTTAACCCGGTTACGTCGGCGTGGACAAAATGTCCCGGTGTTGCTGCTGACCGCACGCACAACGCTGGACGACCGCGTGCGCGGCCTGAATACCGGCGCGGATGACTATCTGACCAAACCCTTCGAACTGGATGAGCTGGATGCGCGCCTGCGTGCGTTGCTGCGTCGTGCGCAGGGACACTCGGCCCGGCACCAGACCCTGGGCCAGTTGGTGCTGAACGGTGAAGGCTACTTTTTGCTGGCAGAGAAACCGCTGGCGCTGACACCGCGTGAATCCAGCGTACTGACCACGCTGATGCAGCGTCGGGGCCGCCCGGTCTCGCGGCAGCATTTGTATGAACAAACCTTCACCCTGGCGGATGACGCCAGCCCGGAAAGCATCGAGCTGTATGTACACCGGGTACGCAAAAAGCTGGCGGGCAGTAACGTGGGCATTGTGACGCTGCGCGGACTGGGCTACAGCCTGGAAACCCTGGCATGCGACTGATCACCTCGCTACGGGGCGAGTTACTGGCCTGGCTGGGGCTGCCGCTTTCCCTGCTGTGGGTGCTTTCTGTTTACACGCACTATCAGAGCGGACTGGCGGCGGCGAATCAGGCCTATGATCGCTCTCTGCTGGCCTCTGCGCGCACAGTCGCTGAACGGCTGGTGGTGCGTAACCAACACCTGGAGGTCGACGTGCCCTGGGTGGTGCTCGACAGCTTTGAGCGCAACATGAATGATCGCCTGTTTTATCAGGTGATTTCGCCGCAGGGGAAAACGCTGTCCGGCTATGACGGGCTTCCCCCGATCCCCGTCACCAGCGCGATGTCAGAGACCTATCCCGCGCTGGTCCATTTCTATGACGGCTATTATCAAAAGCAGCGCATCCGGGTGGCGGCCTTGTGGCAGCCCGTCAGCGAGACGGGCGCGGAAGGTATGGCGCTGGTGCTGGTCGCGGAAACCATCCATTCCCGTGAGGCTTTCGCGAAAGGGCTGATGCGGACGGCTTTGCTCAGCCAGAGCGCGCTGGTGTTAATTGCCGTGTTGCTGGCAAGCCTGATGCTACGCCGGGTGTTGCGGCCTTTACGCCGTCTGTCCCGCATTGTGCTGCGTCGCGATGGTGCTGAACTGACGCCGCTGCCGTCCCTGCCGTGGTCGGAGCTACAGCCGCTTATCGTGGCATTTAACCGCTATCTGGAACGGCTGCGGGGATTGCTGGCGCGTCAGGATCGGTTCAGCGCCGACGCCGCTCATCAGCTTCGCACGCCGCTCACCATTCTGAAAACCCAGATCGGCACAGCGCTGGACAGCCATCAGCCCGAACAGTGGCGGAAAAGCCTGCAGAGCATGCGCTACACGCTGGATGACACCATCCTGCTTACCGACCGGCTGCTGCAACTGGCGCGTATCAAAGCCCGACACGGCGAAGATAAACCCATGGTGAAAGTGGATCTGGCGACGGTGGTGCGCGAGGCGTGCCTGAGCCGCTATGCGGCTGCGCGTGCGAAACAGATTGACCTGGGTTACGAAGGTGATGCGCACGGCGACGTCAAAGGCGATGCGCTGCTGCTGGGCGAGCTGTGCGCCAACCTGCTGGATAACGCTATTACCTATACGCCGGTGCAGGGTACGGTGACGGCGCGCCTGGAGAGCGGCAGATTATACATTGAGGATTCAGGGCCGGGCATTCGCCCGGAAGAGCAGCAAAGCGCTTTACGGCCATTTATCCGGCTGGATAACGCCGCGATGCAGACGGGAGCAGGTATCGGGCTGGCGCTGGTGCACGATATTTGCGCCTGGCATGGCGCAACCGTCACGCTGGATAGCAGCCCGTCACTCGGTGGGCTGCGTGTCACTATCCGGTTTAATGCGGATCGGCCTTAAGCGATTCCCGTCGCGTTAACGGCCTGCGCAGACGCTGTGCCAGCAGAACGCCTGCCAGCGTCAGACCGCCGCCAATCCAGTGATAGCTGTGCAGATGTTCATGCAAAAACAGCACCGCAATCAGGGCGGTAAAGAGCGGTGTCAGATTCATAAAAATACTGGTGATGCTGGCCCCCAACTTTTGTACGCCATGAATCCACAGCCACGGGGCCAGAATGGAGGCGAACAGGCCGGCAAAGGCCACCAGGGGAAGATTCCGTGGCGTGAGCGAGACATCCGGTGTCATCAGAAAACCGGGCAGCAACAGCATCACGCCAGCGGCAATTTGCACATACAGACTCTGCCAGACGGGCAGGGGAATCGACCAGCGTTTTGTCATCACGCCGTAAAGCGCATAGCAGGCTGAGGCCGCCAGCATCAGGGCTTCGCCCGTACCGATGCCGTGATGCAGCAGCTGGTCAGGATTGCCTTCACTGACCAGCCAGATTAAGCCACAGAAGGAGATCAGACTGCCGGCCAGAATCCCCACGGTCGGGGCAATCCGCAGAATAAGGACACTGAGCAGCACGGTGAGTAGCGGGATGAGCGCAGCGATAATGCCCATAAACAGGGCGCTCACGCTATGGGCGGCGTAATAGGCCAGACTCTGATACAGCGCCATGCCCAGCAGGCCCAGAATCATCAGTCGTCCCAGATGCGGCCGGATCGTCTGCCATTGCCGCAGCACGCCCGGCAGGACAAAAGGCGTCAGCACCAGCAACGCCAGCAGCCAGCGATAGAACGAAATTGCGGCAGGCTCAATGGCACCTGCCGATAATTTATTCACGATAGCGTTAACCGACCAAATCAACACCGCAAACAGCGGAAATAAAAAGACCATAACAAGGCTCCCGTCTCAGACCCGCGGCAGTGTACGCCTGTGATGCCCCTTTCTGCCAGCCTTACCCGCCCCTGCACTGCGTGGTTAGGCGAATGTCAGGCTTTTGTGCCAGAATAGCGGCCTTCAATACACAGACAGGAAAGCCGTGGTGAAAATTCTCGTCGATGAAAATATGCCGTATGCCCGTGAACTCTTTAGTCGTACGGGCGATGTGGTCGCCGTACCTGGCCGACCGCTTCCTGAAGCCGAGCTGGCGGATGCCGATGGTCTGATGGTGCGTTCCGTCACCCAGGTCAACGCCGCGTTGTTGCAGGACAAACCCGTTAAGTTTGTCGGCACTGCCACGGCGGGCACGGATCATATTGACGAAGCGTGGCTGCAGCAGGCGGGCATCGCCTTCTCTGCGGCCCCCGGCTGTAACGCGATTGCGGTGGTTGAATACGTGTTTTCTGCCTTGCTGCTGCTGGCAGAGCGGGACGGTTTCCAGTTGCGCGATCGTACTGTTGGCATCGTGGGGGTGGGAAATGTGGGCGGACGCCTGCAGAAGCGGCTGGAAGCCTGGGGCGTAAAAACCCTGTTATGCGATCCCCCGCGCGCGGATCGGGGTGACGACGGCGAGTTTCTCTCGCTTGATGCGCTGGTGCAACAGGCCGATATTCTGACCTTTCACACGCCGCTGTTTAAATCCGGCCCCTATAAAAGCTGGCATCTGGCCGATGCCGCGCTGCTGATGGCCCTGAAACCGAAAACGATTTTGATTAACGCCTGCCGTGGCCCGGTGGTCGACAATGCCGCACTGCTTGAGGTGCTGAACCTGCGTCACGATCTGAGCGTGGTGCTGGACGTCTGGGAACCGGAGCCGGATCTCTCCCTCGCGTTGCTGGATCGGGTTGATATCGCCACGGCGCACATTGCCGGTTACACCCTTGAGGGCAAGGCGCGCGGCACCACCCAGGTGTTCGAAGCCTGGTGCGACTTTATTGGTCAGCCGCAGCAGGTGCCCCTGAGCAGCCTGTTGCCTACGCCAGAGTTCAGCCAGATCAGCCTGAATGGGCCGCTCGATCAGCCAACGCTGAAACGTCTTGTGCATCTGGTGTATGATGTGCGCCGCGATGATGCGCCCCTGCGAAAAGTGGCGGCAAAACCGGGTGAATTTGACCGCCTGCGCAAGCAGTATGAAGAGCGTCGCGAGTGGTCATCATTGCAGGTGAACTGCGATGAGGCCGCGACCGCAGAAATGCTCACTCAGTTGGGCTTTAACGCCGTATTATCCTCCACCTGATTGTCAGCCTGCGTAAAACGTGGGTACAGGTGCAGGGATAAATCTGAATCCCTGGGCGGTGACATCACCGCCTTCTGTTTTTATGTCATTGTCTGAGGTAAACCAACATGTCTGACGGCTGGAATATTGCGCTTCTTGGCGCAACAGGCGCAGTAGGGAACGCTGTACTGGAACTGCTGGCTCAACGCCAGTTCCCGGTTGGTGAATTGTATTTGCTGGCAAGCGATAACAGCGCCGGTGAAAGTAAACGTTTTGAAGGGCGCTCTTTGCGGGTTGAAAACGCCGCGGAGTTTGACTGGTCACAGGCGCAGCTGGCCTTCTTTGTTGCCGGTCGTGACGCCTCGGCGCGTTATGCGGAAGAGGCGGCGAGTGCGGGTTGCCTGGTTATCGACAGCAGTGAGCTGTTTGCCCTGTCGCCGGATGTGCCACTGGTGGTGCCGGATGTGAATCCGCAGGTGCTGGCCGATTACCGTAATCGCAATATCATCAGCGTGGCCGATAATCTGGTGAGCCAGCTGCTGACGGCTATCAAACCGCTGGTCGATGCCGCCGGTTTAGGCCGTTTGCAGGTCACCAATCTGATCTCCGTCTCCACGCACGGCAAAGTGGCTGTGGATGCGCTGGCCGGGGAGAGCGCCCGCCTGCTGAACGGCGTACCGGCGGATGACCACCATTTTGGTCGTCAGCTGGCTTTTAACCTGCTGCCACAACAGGCCGATGCAGAGGGCAGCGTGGAGAGCGAGCGTCGCCTGGTTGATCAGGTGCGCAAAGTGTTGCAGGACGACGGTTTGCCCGTGGCGGTCAGCAGCGTTCAGGCACCGGTGTTTTATGGCAATGCCCAGATCGTCCACATTGAAAATCTGCGCCCGCTGTCGGCAGACGAAGCCAGAGCAGAGCTGGCCCTGGCCGCCGATATTCGCCTGAGCGACGAAGAGGACGTTCCCACGCCGGTAACGGATGCCTCAGGTAGCGATGCGCTGAGTATCGGCAGTGTACGTAATGACTACGGTATTCCGGAGCTGTTGCAGTTCTGGTCCGTGGCGGACAACGTTCGTTTCGGTGGCGCGCTGATGGCGGTGAAAACCGCAGAGAAGCTGGTGCAGGAGTATATGTACTGATGTCGGAAGGTCAGACAAGAAAGCTGGCACTGGGCATTGAGTACGACGGCAGCCGATACTACGGCTGGCAACGGCAGCAGGAAGTGCGCAGCGTGCAGGAAAAGCTGGAGCGGGCGCTGTCGAAGGTCGCAGACCATCCGGTGAGCGTATTTTGCGCCGGGCGTACCGATGCTGGCGTGCACGGCACCGGACAGGTGGTGCATTTTGAGACCGTGGCGCAGCGAGCGGATGCCGCCTGGACATTGGGTGTCAATGCCAATCTGCCGGACGATATTGCTGTACGTTGGGTGAAAGCCGTGCCGGACGAGTTTCATGCACGTTTCAGCGCCACAGCCCGGCGTTACCGTTACCTGATTTACAACCAGCGCTTACGTCCGGCTATCCTGGGCAAGGGCGTGACGCACTTTTACTATCCGCTGGATGTGGAAAAGATGCAGCGCGCCGGGCAGAGCCTGCTGGGCGAGAACGATTTCACCTCGTTTCGCGCCGTACAGTGCCAGTCGCGTACGCCATGGCGCAACGTGATGCACCTGAACGTCAGTCGTCACGGGCCCTATGTCATTGTGGACATTAAAGCCAACGCTTTTGTGCACCATATGGTGCGCAACATTGTCGGTAGTCTGATGGAAATTGGCTGTGGTAATCAGCCAGAATCCTGGATGGCAGAACTGCTGGCCGCCAAAGATCGCACGCTGGCGGCGGCCACGGCAAAAGCCGAAGGGCTTTACCTGGTGGCGGTGGATTATCCCGCGCACTTTGCTTTACCTCAGCCGCCGATGGGGCCGTTGTTCCTCGCGGATTAATCAACCTTAGCTAAAGGGATCGTTATGGAGTTCATCCATTTTGTGGTCGATTTTATTTTGCACATTGATGTGCATCTGGCCGAATTAGTCGCGCAGTATGGCATCTGGATTTACGCCATTTTGTTCCTGATTTTATTCTGCGAAACCGGCTTAGTGGTCACGCCGTTTTTGCCAGGCGACTCGCTGCTGTTTGTCGCGGGGGCACTGGCGGCATTGCCCGGTAACGATCTGAACGTCCACCTGATGGTCGCGCTGCTGGTTATCGCGGCGATCCTGGGTGATGCGGTGAACTACACCATCGGTAAACTGTTCGGTGAACGCCTGTTCAGCAACCCGAATTCGAAAATTTTCCGCCGCAGCTATCTGGATAAAACCCATGCGTTTTATGTTCGTCATGGTGGAAAAACCATTATTCTTGCCCGTTTCGTGCCGATTGTGCGTACCTTTGCCCCTTTTGTCGCCGGCATGGGCCACATGTCCTATCGGCATTTTGCCCTGTTTAACGTTACCGGTGCGCTGGCATGGGTGCTGCTGTTTTCCTATGCAGGCTATCTGTTTGGCGATTTGCCAGTGGTGCAGGAAAATCTTAAGCTGCTCATCCTGGGCATTATCGTGGTATCGGTTCTGCCGGGCATTATCGAAATCTGGCGTCATCGCCGCCAGGCTAAGCAGCAAAATTAACCCTGAGCAGGCTTACCGCTCAGGGGTAAGACCAGATTTTTATCCACAGTCTTAACTGGTTGTGGTTTAATGAGCGACATTTACCGTCTGCTGAAGCGGTTTTCAGCAGCATCAAGACGACTGGACCAGGTCAGTTTTTAACAGAAAGGTCATCAATGAGCTGGATTGAACGCATTCTTAATAAAAGCAATATTACGCCTGCACGTCGTGCCAACATTCCGGAAGGAGTGTGGACGAAATGCGACAGCTGTGGCCAGGTACTTTACCGTGCCGAGCTGGAGCGTAATCTTGAGGTCTGCCCGAAGTGCGACCACCACATGCGCATGCACGCCCGTGAGCGTCTGGCGAGCCTGCTCGATCAGGGCACGCTGGTTGAACTGGGCAGTGAGCTGGAACCCAAAGATCTGCTGAAGTTCAGGGATTCCAAAAAGTACAAAGATCGTCTGGTTGCGGCACAAAAAGCGACAGATGAAAAAGATGCGCTGATCGTCATGAAAGGCCAACTGCACGGTATGCCGGTTGTCGCGGCAGCCTTTGAGTTCGCGTTTATGGGCGGTTCAATGGGCTCTGTTGTCGGGGCGCGTTTTGTTCGCGCGGTCGAGCAGGCGCTGGAAGACAACTGTCCGCTTATCTGCTTCTCCGCCAGCGGCGGTGCCCGTATGCAGGAAGCGTTAATGTCACTGATGCAGATGGCGAAAACTTCTGCGGCGCTGGCGAAAATGCAGGAACGCGGTCTGCCCTATATTTCGGTGCTGACTGACCCAACCATGGGCGGTGTTTCCGCCAGCTTCGCGATGCTGGGCGATCTGAACGTGGCCGAACCGAAAGCGCTGATTGGCTTTGCGGGTCCACGCGTTATTGAGCAGACCGTGCGTGAAAAACTGCCGCCGGGCTTCCAGCGAAGTGAATTTCTGATTGAAAAAGGCGCGATTGACATGATCATTCGTCGTCCGGAAATGCGCTTTAAACTGGCAAGTCTGCTGGCAAAAATGATGAACCTGCCGGCACCGTTGCACGATGGTGAAGAGTTCGCACCTGCGACGTCCCACCCGGAGAGTAACGAGGCCTGACAGGAGACAGAAGGCGCGCCGGTCGCGCCTTCCACCCATGCACCCTATACCTTGTTGCTTTCACCAGGTATAAATTTGCAAAACGGGACATATGGACAATCTTCACCTCCCTCAAGCCACGTCGCCTTTGGCCACGTGGCTTTATTATCTTGAGCACCTCCACACTCAGGCAATTGAACTGGGCCTGGACCGTATTCGCCAGGTGGCGCAACGTCTGGACCTGCTGAAGCCTGCCCCTTTTGTTTTCACCGTTGCCGGTACCAATGGTAAAGGCACTACCTGTCGGACGCTTGAAACCCTGTTGATGGCCGCGGGCTATCGCGTGGGCGTTTACAGCTCGCCGCATCTGGTGCGTTATACGGAGCGTGTCCGGGTGCAGGGACAGGAGCTGAGTGAAGCGCAACACAGCGCCAGTTTCGCTGATATTGAAGCGGGACGCGGTACTATCTCCCTGACCTATTTTGAATTCGGCACGCTGTCGGCGCTTAACCTGTTTCAGCAGGCGAAGCTTGACGTGGTCATTCTGGAAGTCGGGCTGGGTGGGCGGCTGGACGCAACGAATATTGTGGATGCCGATGTCGCGGTGGTGACCAGTATTGCGCTGGACCATACCGACTGGCTTGGCCCGGATCGCGACAGCATTGGTCGGGAAAAAGCGGGCGTATTCCGTCAGGGTAAACCTGCGGTGGTGGGTGAGCCTGCTATGCCGGTGACGATTGCCGATGTCGCCAGGGAAAAGGGCGCTCAGCTCATTCAGCTTGGCCGTGACTGGCACTATCATGCGCAGGCAGAAAGCTGGTCTCTGCGCGATGCGCACGGTGAACTGAGCGATCTACCGCTGCCGCAGGTGCCCCTGCCGAATGCGGCAACGGCGCTGGTGGCGCTGCGTGCCTCGGGGCTCAACGTCAGCGACGCACATATCCGCGCCAGCCTGCCGCTGGCGGTGCTACCCGGGCGCTTTCAGACCGTCAGTGAGTCGCCTCGCGTGATTCTGGATGTGGCGCATAACCCGCATGCAGCAGGCTACCTGGCATCGCGCCTGGCTGCCTTGCCGACGCGGGGGCACGTTCACGCCGTGGTCGGGATGCTGCATGATAAAGATATCGCCGGGACGTTGTCCGCGCTGGCCCCGCAGGTCGACTTCTGGTACTGCGCGCCGCTGTCCGGCCCGCGCGGTGCCAGTGCAGAACAACTCATGGCACACGTAACGTCTGCCCGGGCATTCGCAGATGTCGAACAGGCCTGGCAACAGGCGCGGCAGCAGGCTGAACCGCAGGACATCATCCTGGTATGCGGCTCTTTCCTGACCGTCGCGCAGGTGATGGAATCGATTGAAACGGAGAGAGGACGTGGCGAGTAAGTTTCAAAACCGTTTAGTCGGTACCGTTATTCTGGTGGCCATCGGCGTGATTGTGTTGCCGGGGCTGCTGGATGGTAAGAAAAAACACTATAAAGAAGAGTTTGCGGCGATTCCACTGGTCCCGAAACCGGACGACCAGCAGGACAGCGAAATGGTGCCGCCGGTCACCCAGTCGCTGCCAGCCCATCCGCCTGCCGGCGCGGGCAGTGCGGTAAGTCATCCTGACGGGGGCAACTCACAGGCGCAAGAGGGCAGCACGCAGCCCGAGCAAAACAGTGCGCCGAGTGTCGTATCACCGCCGCCTGTACATTCGACGACAGCGAAAGAAAAACCAGCTGAGACGACAAAACCGAAACATACCGAGCAGGCTAAACCGAAGCCGGTAGAACAGACGCAGAGCAAACCGGTCGAGAAAACCAAACCGGTTGAGCAAGCGAAGCCCGTTGAAAAAACCAGGCCGGCCGAGCAGGCAGCGCGCACCGAGGAAGCGGCCCCGGCAGAGCAACCGAAAGAGACGCAACCCTCGGGACAGGCGTATGTTGTCCAGTTGGGCGCATTGAAGAACGCCAGCAAGGTCAACGAGATTGTCGCGAAGCTGCGCCTGTCGGGTTACCGGGCCTATACGGTGCCGTCAACGCCGGTGCAGGGACAAATCACCCGCATTTATGTGGGACCGGATGCGTCTAAAGCGAAAATGCAGGCGGCAGTGGGCGAGCTGAAAAACGTCTCGGGTCTAAGCGGCGTGGTTAAACCCTACAGCGCGCGTTAAACCCGCGATTGGCGCTGCCGATAAGAATAACAGGCAGCGACAATCAGCCTTGGTTAAGCGGGGCGGGCAACGTTTAGCCTGGCTTTTCAACGGGTTAACCGGATAACAATCTCACAGGCGAAGTTCGTTTTTTTCTTCGCCTTTTTTATGGATGCAGAACCTGAAAACCCCTACGCAAACGTTTTCTTTTTCTGTTAGAATGCGCCCCGAACTGGATGCAGGGGTGCAATGGCACTGGCGCTGGAAGAGTTCATGATCTGGATTGATTACGTCATTATTGCGGTAGTTGGTTTTTCGGCTTTGGTCAGCCTGGTTCGAGGGTTTGTCCGCGAAGCCTTATCTCTTGTTACCTGGGGATGCGCGTTTTTTGTCGCCAGTCATTACTATGCCTACCTTGCTGTCTGGTTTACAGGTTTTGACGACGAACTGGTTCGGAACGGAATCGCCATTGCGGTGCTGTTCATTGCGACCCTGATTGTGGGGGCGATAGTGAACTACGTTATCGGCTCGCTGGTAGAAAAAACCGGCCTGTCGGGAACCGATCGGGTATTAGGCGTTTGTTTCGGGGCCTTGCGTGGTGTGCTTATTGTAGCCGCTTTGCTGTTCTTCCTGGATACATTCACGGGTTTTTCAAAAAGCCCGGACTGGCAGCAGTCTCAACTTATCCCCGAGTTCAGTTCTATAATCAGGTGGTTTTTTGACTACCTGAAAAGCACGTCGAGTTTTTTGCCCCGGTGAGACCATCGGGCGTACGGCTTAATGAGGAAATGACAACATGTGCGGTATTGTCGGTATCACCGGTTTCATGCCGGTAAACCAGTCGATCTATGACGCGTTAACGGTGCTCCAGCATCGTGGGCAGGATGCCGCAGGCATTTGTACGATTGATGCGCTCAACTGCTTTCGCCTGCGTAAGGCCAACGGCCTGGTCAGCGATGTTTTCGAAGCCCGTCATATGCAGCGTTTACAAGGCAACATGGGGATTGGTCATGCACGCTATCCTACAGCGGGCAGCTCCAGCGCTTCTGAAGCGCAACCGTTCTACGTCAACTCGCCGTACGGGATTTCTCTTGCACACAACGGTAACCTGACCAACGCACATGAACTGCGTAAGCAGCTGTTCGAAAAAGGCCGCCGTCATGTGAACACCACGTCAGACTCAGAGATCCTGCTGAATATCTTCGCGCAGGAACTGGATCGTTTTCAGCACTATCCGCTGGAAGCCGACAACATTTTTGCCGCTATCGCCGCCGTGCATCAGCAGGTTCGCGGCGCGTATGCGGTGGTCTCGATGATTATCGGTCACGGCATGGTCGCCTTCCGCGATCCTAACGGGATTCGTCCGCTGGTGCTGGGCAAACGCGTCATTGCGGATGGCCGTACCGAGTATATGGTGGCCTCAGAGAGCGTCGCGCTGGATACACTGGGTTTTGAATTCATCCGTGACGTCGCGCCGGGTGAAGCGGTGTACATCACGGAGCAGGGCCAGCTTTCGACCCGCCAGTGTGCCGAGAACCCCAAAAACAATCCGTGCCTGTTCGAATACGTCTATTTTGCCCGACCGGACTCCTTCCTGGACAAAATTTCGGTCTACAGCGCGCGCGTCCGCATGGGCACTAAGCTGGGCCAGAAAATTGCCCGTGAATGGGAAGATCTGGATATCGATGTGGTGATCCCGATTCCGGAAACTTCCATGGATACGGCACTGGAAATCGCCCGCATCCTTGATAAGCCTTACCGCCAGGGATTTGTGAAAAACCGCTATGTCGGTCGTACCTTTATCATGCCGGGTCAGCAGCTGCGCCGCAGCGCCGTGCGCCGCAAACTCAATGCTAACCGCGCCGAATTCCGCGATAAAAACGTCTTGCTGATCGATGACTCTATCGTGCGTGGCACCACGTCTGAGCAGATTATTGAAATGGCACGCGAAGCAGGGGCAAAAAAGGTTTATCTCGCCTCTGCGGCTCCGGAAGTGCGCTTCCCTAACGTCTACGGCATTGATATGCCGAGCGCCACTGAGCTGATTGCCCATGGCCGCGAAGTCGAAGAGATTCGTCAGATTATCAAAGCAGATGCTCTGATTTTCCAGGATCTCAATGACCTCATCGAAGCCGTACGCGAAGAGAATCCCGATATCGTTCAGTTCGAGTGCTCCGTTTTTAACGGGGTTTACGTTACTAAAGATGTGGATCAGGGCTACCTTGAATATCTGGAATCCCTGCGTAACGACGACGCGAAAGCCATTGCGCGGCAGAACGAAGTCGAAAATCTTGAACTGCATAACGAAGGCTGATCAGGCCTAATGCAAAAAAAGAGGGCGGGACTTATCCCGCCCTCTGTGTTTTTTGTCGCGCTGCGCTATTATGGTGCACTTTGCCACTGCAAGGTTGAACGATGAAACGACTCATTATTGGTATTTCCGGCGCAAGCGGTGTGATTTATGGCGTGCGGTTACTGCAGGTCTTGCAGCAGGTCAGCGACGTGGAAACCCATCTGGTCATCAGTCACGCGGCGCGTCAGACGCTGAGCCTGGAAAGTGACTACAGTCTGCGCGATGTTCAGGCGCTGGCCGATGTGGTTCATGATGTGCGCGACATTGCCGCCAGCATTTCCTCCGGGTCGTTTAAAACCCTGGGCATGGTGATTTTACCGTGTTCAATGAAAACCCTGTCGGGCATTGTGCACAGCTACAGCGATTCCCTGCTGACGCGCGCGGCGGACGTGGTGCTTAAAGAGCAGCGCAAGCTGGTACTCTGCGTGCGTGAAACGCCGCTGCATATTGGCCACTTGCGGATGATGACGACCGCCGCTGAATTAGGGGCGATTATCATGCCGCCGGTACCGGCGTTTTATCATCGTCCGACAACCATTGACGAACTGGTCGATCAAACAATTAACCGGGTTATTGATCAGTTCGACATTGAACTGCCTCAGGATTTGTTTGTGCGCTGGCAAGGTGCATAAGGTTCAGCTTGTGCACTTATTTAGTGCAAAAGCGCGGGAGCGATCACTGTTCCTGCATTTGATGAACTAAAAGTTCACAACATCGCTTTTTCTCTGTGACTTCACTGATATATTCCTTTCACAAACCCAGCCTTTATGTGGCAAAAACGGCGGGCTGGGCGCGCGGCAGACCTGCATAACTGGCACGAAACGTGCACAGGTTACTGGCAGTGTTCGTTGCAAACACACATCATGCATCACATAACAATAATTTGCTGAGGGTAATCTATGAAGAAGCGTGTTCTGGCTCTTTCTTTAATGTTGGGCCTGTCCAGTGTGGCCAGCGTATTTGCAGCCGTACCGGCCTCGATTCGTGTCGGCACTGACCCAACATACCCGCCGTTTGAGTCAAAAAACGCGCAAGGACAGTTAGTCGGTTTTGATATCGATCTGGCTAACGAAATCTGTAAACGTATTCAGACCAAATGTACCTATGTGGAAAGCGACTTTGATGCGCTGATTCCGTCGCTGAAAGCTAAAAAAATTGACGCTATTATCTCCTCGCTCTCTATCACCGCGAAACGTCAGGAAGAGATTGCTTTCTCTGACAAACTCTATGCGGCCAATGCCCGTTTAGTCGCGCCTAAAGGTTCGAAAATTCTGCCGACGGTTGAATCGCTGAAAGGCAAAAACGTCGGTGTGCTGCAAGGCACCACGCAGGAAACCTATGCTAACCAGTACTGGCGTCCAAAAGGTGTGACCGTCACGCCTTATGCGAACCAGGATCTGGTGTACCAGGATCTGACTGCGGGCCGTATTGATGCCGCATTCCAGGATGAAGTGCAGGCGGCTGAAGGCTTCCTGAAGCAGCCTGTCGGTAAAGACTACGCTTTTGCCGGTCCGGCCGTGAAAGATGACAAGATTTTTGGCGTCGGTACCGGTATAGGATTACGTAAAGATGACACCGAGCTGAAAGCGGCCATTGATAAAGCGTTTGAATCCATGCGCAAAGACGGTACGTACGACAAAATTGCGAAGAAATACTTTAATTTCAACGTGTACGGTGACTAACCTGTCGACTTTGCCTCTGGTAATCGCCTGACCGGATAACGCCTGGTTGCCCTGGCCGCACTGGCCCCGGCAACCTCTGCGTTGTGGTTGATGCCTTACCAGAAGCAACGCTGCCCGCCCACGTGGCGGGTTCAGCGCCGTTTCCACCCCACGACAGGATCTTTTCCATGTTGTATGGCTATTCTGATGTCATTTTAAAAGGCACGTTGGTCACGCTGGAGCTGGCACTGAGTTCCGTGCTGCTGGCGGTGATTCTCGGGCTGATTGGCGCAGGCGCGAAGCTGTCACGTCATCGCCTGCTGTCGCTTATTTTTGAGGGCTACACGACGCTGATTCGTGGCGTGCCCGATCTCGTCCTGATGCTCCTGATCTTCTACGGTCTGCAGATAGTGCTGAACCACATCACCGATGCGCTGGGTCTGGCGCAGTTCGATATCGATCCTATGGTCGCGGGCATTATCACCCTGGGCTTCATCTACGGGGCCTATTTTACCGAGACGTTTCGCGGGGCCTTCATGGCCGTGCCCAAAGGGCAAATCGAAGCCGCGACCGCGTTTGGTTTTACCGGTTCCCAGGTTTTCCGTCGCATCCTCTTTCCGGCGATGATGCGTTATGCGCTGCCCGGGATTGGTAATAACTGGCAGGTGATCCTGAAAGCGACCGCGCTGGTCTCGCTGCTGGGGCTGGAAGATGTGGTTAAAGCCACGCAGCTGGCGGGCAAGAGCACTTGGCAGCCGTTTTATTTCGCCATCGTCGCGGGTGTGATCTATCTTGTGTTTACCACGCTGTCTAACGGCGTGCTGTGGTGGCTCAATCGCCGCTACACGGTTGGCGTGAAGAGGGCAGAGCTATGATTGAGATTATCCACGAGTACTGGAAATCACTGCTCTGGACTGACGGTTACCGCTTCACCGGCGTGGCGATTACGCTATGGCTGCTGATTGTTTCGGTGGTGCTGGGCGGCTGTATGGCGGTACTGCTGGCGATTGCACGCGTGTCGCCGAATCGCTTTATCAGCCTGCCGGTCTGGCTCTTTACCTATGTTTTTCGCGGTACGCCGCTGTATGTTCAACTGCTGGTATTCTATTCCGGCATGTATACGCTGGAGATCGTGAAAGGCACCGAGTTGCTGAATGCGTTTTTCCGCAGCGGACTGAACTGTACCTTACTGGCGTTTACCCTGAATACCTGCGCCTATACGACGGAGATTTTCGCCGGTGCGATTCGTGCTGTGCCTCACGGGGAAATTGAAGCCGCTCGCGCGTATGGTTTCTCAACGTTTAAACTGTATCGCTGCATTATTTTGCCTTCTGCGCTGCGCACCGCCTTGCCGGTTTACAGCAATGAGGTGATATTGATGCTGCACTCGACCGCGCTGGCCTTTACGGCAACCGTGCCTGATTTGCTCAAAATCGCCCGGGACATCAACGCGGCAACGTATCAGCCCTTTACCGCGTTTGGCATTGCGGCCGTCCTGTACCTGATTATTTCCTACACACTGATTAGCCTGTTCCGCCTGGCGGAGCGTCGCTGGCTGGCCCATGTGAAACCTTCTTCATCGCATTGAGTAAGACTATGGCTGATAACAAATTAAGCGTCACCGAACTGCATAAACGTTACGGTGAACATGAAGTATTAAAAGGCGTGTCTTTACATGCTAATGCGGGCGATGTCATCAGTATTATTGGATCGTCCGGCTCAGGGAAAAGTACCTTTTTGCGCTGTATTAACTTCCTCGAAAAACCGAGCGAAGGCACCATTACGGTCAATAACACCGCCATTTCGCTGGTCCGTGATACCGACGGTCAGCTAAAGGTGGCCGACAAAGAGCAGTTGCGCCTGCTGCGCACCCGCCTGACGATGGTGTTTCAGCACTTTAATTTATGGAGCCACATGACGGTGCTGGAAAATGTCATGGAAGCACCGATTCAGGTGCTGGGCCTGAGCAAAGCCCAGGCGCGCGAACGCGCTGTCACCTATTTGAATAAAGTCGGCATTGATGAGCGGGCGCAGTCAAAGTATCCGGTGCACCTGTCAGGCGGCCAGCAGCAACGTGTGTCAATTGCCCGCGCGCTGGCGATGGAGCCCGAGGTGCTGTTGTTTGATGAGCCAACTTCTGCCCTTGACCCGGAACTGGTCGGGGAAGTGCTGCGCATCATGCAGAAGCTGGCCGAAGAGGGCAAAACCATGGTGGTGGTGACGCATGAAATGGAGTTTGCCCGTCACGTTTCCAGCCATGTGATTTTCCTGCATCAGGGTAAGATTGAAGAGCAGGGGCCGCCGGCAGAGTTGTTCGGCAATCCCAAAAGCCCGCGCCTTCAGCAGTTCCTGAAAGGTTCTCTTAAGTAAGCCGATCCGCGCTTGTTGAGCCATCGCTTAACAGGCGCGTGGCGGTAGATTCGTCCGTGACCAGACCCGAGATCCAGCCGCCTGTTAATGCCGCCCGAATGGCGGCAAATTTGCGCTCGCCGCCTGCAAAACCGATGATCGGACGCGTTGTCCGGCTTTCCAGCGTGACGCTGGTGAGCAGCGCATCGGTCTCGCCCATCACACGTTCACCCTGTTGATTGAAAAAGTGGCCAAGCATTTCGCCAACGACGCCGCGCGCGTTGAGTGCCTGAACCTGGCTGTCGGTGATAAACCCTTCAGCATGGAGCGGACAGCCGGGTGTGACTTCGCCGATGCCGAGAAAGGTCATACTGGCCTGTAAGGCCCGACTGACCACGCGTTGATAGACCTGATGCTGGCACCACATCTGTTTATCTTCCGGACTGTCGGCATACAGCGGCGCAGGAATAAAGAAATACTTGCCCTGCATTTTTTCAGACAGCTTGAGCGGCACGTCATAGCGGGTGCCGGAGTCGTCTCGCGCAATAGCACCAATCATGGAAACGCACTGGTGCTGGGGCCGCTCCACCCAAGGCAGGGCATCAATAATCGCCCGCAGAGTTTTACCCGAACCGATACCAAACACCTGCGGCTGGTCATCGTTGATAAACTGCGACATAACCTCTGCGCCTTCGACCGCCAGCATCTGCTGAATAGCGTGGTCATCCAGCCCGGCAGAAGGGACTACACGACAGTGCTGCAGGCCAAAGGCTTCCTGCACCGCGTGTGCCAGGCGCAGGCAGTGCGTGACAGGATGGTCAATCTTGACGCTGACCATACCCATTTCGCGTGCGCCTGAAATCAGGCGCTGGGCAACCTGCCTGGAGAGTCCCAGCGCCCGGGCAATCTCTTGCTGTGTTAACCCGGCCACGTAATACATCCAGGCGGCGCGTGCAGCCAGTTCCTGCTTTTTCTCTTCTTTGTTCATCACGGCATTCCCTTCTGAGCGAATCGCTAGTTTATCGCGTATAGCCGGCAAAAACCTATTAGGGCAAAAGCTCAGATATTGGGCAATTGCTTTTATCGTGAGATCTGTCACAGATAATACTCGTAACCTCTGATTAACATACAGCGTTCGGGCAATTGCCCTCTGTTATGACAAATGCTTATTGAGGTGACTATGACAACATCCGTGTGGATGCATATTGGGGCAGGCTCTTTTCATCGCGCTCATCAGGCATGGTATCTGCACCGGCTGATGCAGCAAGGGGACAGTCGGTGGCACATTGCGCTGGGGAACATCCGTGAGGATGCGTCACCGCTGTTGACCCAGTTGGCTGCGCAGCACGGCGAGTATGTGCTGGAAACGGTCACGCCGCAGGGCGAACGCGACTATGAAACGATTACCTCGATTCGCAAGATTCTGCCCTGGGATAAGGCGCTTCGCGCCCTGGTGTATCAGGGCGCCGATCCTGCCACCCGGATCCTTTCTTTTACCGTGACGGAAGCCGGTTACTACCTGACGACAGAACATGCGCTGGATCTACAGCAGCCCGATATTCGCGCGGATCTGCAGGGCGAGGCGCGCACCCTTTACGGTGCGCTGGCGCGGATTCTGGCGGCGCGCGTCGCGAACGGCGGCGGCCCCGTTACCTTGCTGAACTGCGATAATCTGCGCCATAACGGTGAGCGTTTCCGCCAGGGCTTTTTGGCGTTTCTTAACGCACAAGGGAACGAGGCGCTGGCTGACTGGGTGCGGACTCACACCACCTCGCCGAATACCATGGTGGACAGGATCACACCGCGTCCTACGGCGGATATTGCCGGACGTGTGCTGGCGGCCACGGGTAAAGATGACGCGGTGCCGGTGATGGCGGAATCCTTTATCCAGTGGGTGATTGAGGATGACTTTATTGCCGGGCGTCCGGCGCTGGAGCAGGTCGGCGTTGAGCTGGTGGAGTCGGTGTTGCCCTGGGAAGAAGCCAAGATCCGCATCCTCAACGCCACCCATAGCGCGATTGCCTGGGCGGGCACGCTGATCGGCTTGCGCTACATCGACGAAAGTACCCGGCAGAAAGCGATTCATCAGATGGCCCGGGAGTATGTTACGCAGGATGTCATCCCGTCGTTGTCCCCCAGTCCCTTAAATCTGGCTGAATACCGCGATGTCGTACTGTCGCGCTTCAGTAACCCCTGGATCAAAGACACCAACCAGCGTGTGGCGGCGGATGGCCTGTCGAAAATCCCGGCGATGGTCACGCCCACTTTGCAGGCGTGCTATCAGCGCGGAACGCCACCCGCGGCCAGCGTGGTGTTACCGGCCCTGTTTTATCTGTTTTTGCAGCGCTGGGCGCAGGGCGAACTGCCTTACGACTATCAGGATGGTGTTCTGCAACCCGACGTGATTCAGCAGTGGTTCACCCAGCCCGATCCGTTGCGGACCTATATGACGCAGCCTTCCCTGTTTGGGGCGCTGGCGACTTCCGACGATTTTCATGCACGCCTCACCGCTACCGTAGCCGGGCTCACCACATGGCTGGCCCAGCCGGAACAGAAACTGGCTGTGGCATAGGGGAAAGACATGTACCTGGGTATCGATATTGGCACATCCGAGCTGAAAGCGCTGATCCTGAATGCGCAGGGCGACATTGTGGCATCTGAACATGCCACCTTGCAGGTGCAGCGGCCGCATCCGCACT
This sequence comes from Pantoea sp. JZ2, assembly GCF_035191405.1. Lineage (NCBI taxonomy): Bacteria > Pseudomonadati > Pseudomonadota > Gammaproteobacteria > Enterobacterales > Erwiniaceae > Pantoea > Pantoea sp. JZ2. The sequence continues at coordinate 1,645,551 of NZ_CP045247.1, forward strand.
GGGCAGAACAGCATCCGCATGACTGGTGGCACGCCTGCCAACAGGTGATGGCGCGTCTGCGTCAGCAGGCGCCTCAGGCTTGGTCGGCTGTCACGGCGATAGGCCTGTCCGGCCAGATGCACGGTGCGGTGCTGCTGGATGAACAGGGCGACATTTTGCGGCCCTGTATTTTGTGGAACGACACGCGCAGCGCGGCGGAATGTAACTGGCTACATCAGCACCATCCCGAGATGATGCAAATCAGCGGCAACATGATCATGCCGGGCTTTACGGCACCCAAACTGCGCTGGGTTGCGCAGCACGAGCCCGCCTGCTTTAGCCGCATCAGCAAAGTGTTGTTGCCGAAAGATTACCTGCGCTGGCGGTTAACCGGACGATGGGTGACGGATCCCTCCGATGCCGCCGGGACATTATGGCTGGACGTGGCGACGCGCGACTGGTCAGACGCGCTACTGGCCGCGACAGGGCTGCGTCGCGAGCAGCTGCCTGAAATCGTGGAGGGCAATGCGGTCAGCGGCACGTTGCGACCTGACCTTGCCCGCGAATGGGGCCTGTCGACAGCGGTGATCGTTGCCGGCGGCGGTGGCGATAACGCTACGTCAGCGGTCGGCGTCGGTGCCATTCACCCGGGCGATGCGTTTATTTCCCTTGGAACCTCCGGCGTGATTTTTGTGGTCAACGATCGGCTACGGGCCGATCCGCAGTCCGGTGTGCATGCGTTCTGCCATGCGCTGCCTGGTCGCTGGCACCAGATGAGCGTCATGCTCAGTGCTGCAAGCTGCCTGCGCTGGGTATGTCAGCTGCTGTCGGTCAGTGAAAATCAACTGCTTGAGGACGTGGCTGAGCTGAGCCCAACACAGAAACAGCGGGCCCCACTTTTCCTGCCCTATCTCTCTGGCGAGCGCACGCCGCATAACGACCCTGATGCCACGGGCGCGTTTTATGACCTGCGCCACGAAACTCAGCGCGCTCTCCTGGGATACGCGGTGCTGGAAGGTGTCGCGTTTGGTTTGGCCGACGGTCTGGCCGTTCTGGGCGACGGACGGCAGGGCATCACGCAGTTCAGCCTGACCGGTGGCGGCGCGCGCAGCGGCCTGTGGGCGCAGCTGATTGCCGATGTGCTGGACTCTCCGGTGGTGACGCATCCGGCCAGCGCGTCCGGCGCGCTGGGGGCGGCGCGACTGGCCTGGCTGGCGACGGGCGGGAATGAAGCGACCGTATGCCGCAAACCGTCCGTGCAGGCGCGCTATCTGCCGGATCCCGAAGTTCGCGCGGTGCTGCAACAACGTCTGGCACGATTCCGCGCGCTATATCACCAACAAGTTCAGACCCGTTCACTGGCCTGATTAACCTGTAACCGAACAGAGAAGGACCATCGTTATGCATGCAACTGCGTACTGGTTTGGCTTGCCCAAACAGCTGATCTGGGGATTCGTCGCCATTGCGATTTTTATGGCAGGAGACGGTTTCGAAATGGCATTTCTGTCACGCCATATCACCGATATGGGCTTCACGCCGGGCCAGTCGGCGCTGGTGTTTACCTGTTACGGTTTAGCGGTCGCGCTGGCCGCCTGGGCCTCCGGCGTGGTGGCGGAACTGATTACGCCTCAGCGCGCCATGTTAATCGGTTTTGTCTTGTGGATTGTCATGCATGCCCTGTTCATGAGCCTGGGGCTGGGACTGCGTAATTATCCCCTTATGCTGCTGTTCTACGGCATTCGCGGCCTGGCTTATCCGCTGTTTATCTATTCTTTTATGATGCTGCTGGTCCAGGTGTTACCGCGTGAACGCCTCGCGGCGGCGACGGGCTGGTTCTGGGCAATGTATTCGGTAGGGATTGGTGTGGTAGGAAGCTATCTGCCCAGCCTGATTATTCCCTCTCTTGGTGAAACCGGGACATTATGGCTGGCGATTGCCTGGGTGGCCTGCGGTGGCGTACTGGCGTTTTTTAGCCTGCGCCATGTGCCGGTCGACCGCTCACGCGTGAACTTACCGATGCGCGAGAAAATGACGGAAATGTCCCGGGCGGTGACCATCCTGTTTACTAATCAGCATGTGTTTTACGCCTGCCTGATCCGCATTATTAATACGCTGTCGCTGTTTGGTTTTGCCATCATCATGCCGCTGCTGTTTGTGGATCGGCTGGGTTTCACCTTGTCGGAATGGTTACAAATCTGGGCGGTGTTTTTCTTTGTCACCATCTTTACCAATATCTTCTGGGGCATCATGGGCGAGCGGATTGGCTGGATCCGTCAGGTGCGCTGGTTTGGCTGTCTGGGCATGGCGCTCTCCAGTCTGGCATTCTACTATCTGCCCGTTTATGCCGGTCATAACTTCATGGTCGCCCTTATTCCGGCCGTCATGTTGGGGATTTTCGTCGCGGCGTTTGTGCCGATGACGGCCGTCTTTCCCACGCTGGAGCCGCATCATCAGGGCGCGGCGGTCTCGGTTTATAACCTGTCAGCGGGGATGAGCAATTTTGTCGCGCCGGCCATTGCCTCTATGCTGTTGCCGTTTTTTGATATCGTCGGGGTGGTGTGGGCTTATACCGGCTTGTATCTCTTTGCCGGGGTGCTGACGTTTATTATCCGTGTGCCGCAGCCTCATCATGGCGCGCAACGTACAGCGCGCAAGTCAGGGTCCGCAGTAACATCGCAATAGAAGAAGGGGAGCCACAGGCTCCCCCGGCATTACCCCTTAACCACGTCCTTTAAGGCATCATGCAGGTCATACCAGCGGAAGCGAAACCCTGCGGCCTCCAGCCGTTTAGGCAGCACATGTTGTCCACCGAGCACCAGCACCGAGGATTCACCCATCATCAGCTTAATGGCGCTGGCGGGCGTGCGCATGAAAGCCGGGCGGTGCATGACCTCGCCCAGCGTGGCGGCAAACTGCTCGTTGCGCACCGCATAGGGCGCGACCATGTTATACGGGCCCTGGCAGTCGTCATGATCCAGAAGCCACAGGATGCCGTTGACCATGTCATCGATGTGGATCCACGGCATATACTGTTTACCGCTGCCGAGCGGGCCACCGACGCCGAGCCTGAACGGCAGTTTCATTTTGCTCAGGGCGCCGCCCTCACGCGCCAGCACCACGCCGGTGCGCAGCAGGCAGACGCGCGTCCGGTCACTTTGTGCCGTCAGTGCCAGCTGTTCCCAACGGGCACAGAGCGTATGCGTAAATTCATTCTGGCCGGGATCCTCTTCGGTCAGGACCACTTCACCACTGTTGCCGTAAAAGCCGGTCGCCGACCCCGAAATCAACACGCGCGGCGGCGTGGTGCTGGCATTGATGAGTGAGGCAATACGTTCTGTGATTTGCCAGCGGCTCTCGCACAGTTGCTGCTTATGCGGCTCGGTCCAGCGTTTATCGGCAATCGGTTCACCGGCCAGGTTGATCACGGCATCCACCCCATCCAGCGAATGCTGCTGTGCGAGGCCAGACCAGAAGGCGATATTTTCGCCCAGCGTTTCCCGTGCGGCTACGACATCGCGGGTCACCACGCTGATCGTGTGACCACGCGCCTGTAACTGCGGAATAAGATGGCGGCCAATAAGCCCGGTTCCACCGGTCATTAAGATATGCATAGTGCGGCTCCGTCTGATTTTTTCTTTTTTGCTTACTTCATCATAGAAGAGTCGTTCCCGGCTGGCGTGAGCCGCTTCGTAATTTCGTGCGGTGGGAGGCAAACATCGGACCAGCACCGGGTTGTTTTCAGAAATAAAAATCGGTAAACATGATGCACCCCTGTCAGCGATATCGAGGTAGCAGATGAATTACCCCTTCATTACCCTGTGGTCAGATTCATCGTTTTTCAGTCCTTATGTGATGTCGGTTTACGTTGCGCTGACGGAAAAGGGGATCCCTTTTAGCGTCAGGCGCATTGATTTATCCCAAAACCAGCAGCTTGACGACACCTACCGTAGCCTGTCACTGACCTGCCGTGTGCCAACGTTACAGGTTGATGAGTTTATGCTGAGTGAGTCCTCAGCCATTTGTGAATACCTTGAAGAGCGCTTTGCCGCGCCAGAATTTGAACGGCTCTATCCTAAAGATCGCGAGAAACGCGCGCGCGCGCGGGAGATTCAGGCCTGGCTACGCAGTGATTTGCTGCCGATCAGACAGGAGCGTCCCACAGAAGTGCTGTTCGCCGCAGAGCGCTTTGCGCCGCTTACGCCCGCTGCGCTTCAGGCGGCCGATAAGCTGATAAGTGCCGTACAGCGGCTGTTACCGGAAGGACAGCAAAACCTTTTTGGTGAGTGGTCGATTGCAGATACCGATTTGGCTGTCATGCTTAATCGACTGGCGCTTCACGGTGATCCCCTGCCAACCCGTTTACAGCATTATGCTGAGTTTCAGTGGCAGCGTGCATCGGTGCAGTTGTGGTTGACGGAGAGCGGTAAACATCGCTAGCGATCGGCGCTTGCTCAAGTTGTCATAAGTGATTACCTTACGACACACTATGATATAGATGTGGCAAACAGCGCGTGCATGAAGACACGCTAAACAGGAAAGGGTTACGGATGGTGGATCAAACTGCTGGTGGCGAGATCGAGTGGGTCGATATCGTAAGCGAAGAGAATGAAGTCGTTGCGCAGGCTACGCGCGCGCAGATGCGTGCACAATGCTTACGTCACCGCGCGACCTATATCGTGGTTCACGATGGTATGGGGAAAATACTGGTTCAGCGCCGTACTGAAATCAAAGATTTTATGCCGGGTAAACTGGATGCGACGGCAGGCGGCGTGGTGCAGAGCGGTGAGGATATGCTGGAATCTGCCCGACGTGAAGCGGAAGAAGAGCTGGGTATTGCCGACGTGCCCTTTGCGGAGCATGGCAAGTTCTATTTCGAAGATGAGCACTGCCGCGTCTGGGGCGGATTGTTCAGTTGCGTCTCTCACGGCCCGTTTGCGATGCAGGAAGAAGAGGTCGATGAAATCTTCTGGATGACGCCGGATGAAATCACCGCCCGTTGCGACGAGTTTACCGATGATTCACTCAAAGCGCTGTCGTTGTGGCTGAGCCGCAATAACGAAAACAGCAACTGAGTTTTCTGCTTTGCGAACGCCTAGCCGTTCGCAAAGCATCCTTCCTTCTTTTGCGGCAACGCGTTCCACAAGATGATTGACGGCAGTCTTTTCCTGGCGGGCAGCGTCATTCTTCCTCGGGCGTCGGCTTTCGCTTTTCCGCCACCGCGCCAGTCTGTCTTGACGATGTCTCAGTCGGGTATTGCATTAAGACGTTTGATCGTTAACCCATTGTGGGGATCGTGGCTGACATCACGCGCCTGTGCCCGGGATCAATAAAAAATCGCCCTCTCAGTAGAAAGGGCGGTGTGGTGCGTGCGCAAAGCAAATAAAGAGGATCAGACCGGCTGCGGCTGACGCATTTTTTCGCCACGGCGGCGCAGCACTTCCATCACGATCAGGAGCAACAGAGAGGCCGCAATCATAATGGTGGCCGCCGCTGCAATGGTGGGATCGAGGTTCTCGCGGATACCGGCAAACATCTGAATCGGTAGCGTCCGCTGCGTAGGGCTGGCAAGAAACAGCGTGACGACCACTTCATCAAAGGAGGTCGCGAAGGCAAATAACGCCCCGGAAAACACGCCCGGTGCAATCAGCGGCAGGGTGACTTTACAAAACGCCAGCAGTGGTGAGGCGCCGAGACTGACGGCGGCGCGCGTCAGGTTGGTGTCATAACTTTTCAGGACGGCCACGACCGTGATCACCACAAACGGGACGCCCAGCAGCGCATGAGCCAGAACCAGCCCGAGATAGCTGTTTAGCAGGGACAGTTTGGCAAAGAAGAAAAACATGCCCACCGCGATGATCACCACCGGTGCCACCATCGGTGAAATGATGACTGCCATCACCAGCGCTTTACCGCGAAAGTCGCCCCGTACCAGGCCCATCGCGGCCAGTACGCCCAGCACGGTGGCCAGCAGGGTGGCCAGCGGAGCCACCAGCAGGCTGTTCATCAGCCGCCCAGCCATTCGTTAGAATGGAAAAACGCGTCGTACCAGCGCAATGAAAAGCCACTGAGGGGATAGCTTAAAAACGAACTGGCGTTAAACGACAACGGCACGATCACCAGCACCGGCACTATTAAAAACAGCAGGGCGGCGGCACCGTAAAAATTAAACAGGTAACGCCAGACCCGCAGCAGCGTGGAACCTTGTTGTCTCATCATTTGCTCCTTAACGCACCGCGGCTTCAGAAGAAGTGCGGGTAACGCGCGAATAGACCACATACAGTAACGTGACAATGATCAGTAACTGGCTGCCCAGGGCGGCGGCCATGCCCCAGTTCATCGTGCTGTTAGTAAAGAAGGCGACAAAGTAGCTGACCATCTGGTCGTCCGGGCCGCCCAGCAGGGCTGGCGTCACGTAGTAGCCAATCGCCATCATAAACACCAGCAACGCACCTGCGGTGATCCCGGCAAAGGTCTGCGGCACATAGACGCGCCAGAAGGCGACAAACGGATGCGCGCCCAGCGACACCGCCGCGCGGACGTAGCTGGGGGATATGCCTTTCATTACGGCATACAGCGGCAGCACGATAAAAGGCAGCAATATATGTGTCATGGAGATGTAAACCCCCACCCGGTTAAACACCAGGGTGAGCGGGCTGTCGATAAGCCCGGTGCCCATCAGCGTGCGGTTGATTAATCCGCCGGACTGTAACAGCACAATCCAGCTGGCCGTCCGCACAATCAGTGAGGTCCAGAAGGGCAGCAGCACCATAATCATCAACAGATTGGCCCGGTTAGAAGGCTGTTTCGCCAGCCAGTAGGCCAGCGGATAACCCAGCCCCACGCACAATAACGTCACGACGGTGGCCATCCATAAGGTGCGCAGCAGGACGTTGACATACAGCGCCTGATCCGGCGACTGCGCGGTGATTTCACCCGTTCTGGCATCGACTTTATGGTCAAACACCGACAGCAGGTAATAGCTGGTATAAGGCTTTGCTACGCGCTTCAGGGTTTTCCAAGTGGATAACTCGCCCCACAGGGGCTGTTTGTCGATAAGGGTGGCTTTGACGTTAAGGCCATCCTCGGGCGCCTGGCGCGGTACGGCCAGGATCAGGCGGCGAAACGCGTTATCTTCATAACTTAACCGCTTCGCAATCCCCGAAATCTGGCCCTGTTCGCGTGCCGCGCTGACTTCTTTTGCAAGCAGTGCATACAGGCTCTCATCCGGTAGCGCTTTACCGTCCCATTTCGCCAGGGCCTGGCTGGTTTGGGGTAAGGCGTCATTAAGCTCAGGATTGCTCACGCTCATGCTGAGGATAGAGCCGATAGGGAATAAAAAGCACACCACGACGAAAATCAGTAACGGGGCCACTAAAAACAGAGAGCGTTGTGTTTTTAACCAACCTGCCCGGTTGAACGAGTGGCGCAGGCTGAACGCGCGTTCTGTACGTCTGACGGGCGCTGAATCCATCACGGGGTTTTGACTCATGCCGACCTCCTGAAAAGGGGCTACCGGATCGCGTCCGGCAGCAGGTTATTTCGCGGCCCAGGCGTTAAAACGCTGTTCCAGTTCTTCACCATGCTCCAGCCAGAACGTGGCGTTAACCTGTACGGCTTTGGCCATGTTTTCGGGCGCTGTTGGCAGTTGAGCCAGACGATCCGCCGCCAGCAGTTTGCCTGCTTTGATATTGGCGGGGCCATAAGGAATATTTTCGGCATAGACCTTTTGGTTCTCAGGCTGCAACGAGAAGGCGATGAATTTCTCTGCCAGCGCTTTATGTTTTGAGCCTTTCACAATCGCCCAGTTATCGAAGTCATACAGGTTGCCATCCCAGACGATTTTAAAGTTATGGCCTTCTGCCTGGGCGGTGCCGATACGGCCGTTATAGGCCGAGGCCAGCGTCACGTCGCCTGATACCAGCCACTGCAGCGGCTGTGCCCCGGATTCCCACCACTGAATATGGGGCTTGAGTACATCAAGCTTCTTAAAGGCGCGATCCACGCCCGCAGGTGTGGCCAGCACCTTATAAACATCTTCACGCTTCACGCCATCCGCCATCAGCGCGATTTCCAGGGTATATTTTGCGCTCTTACGCAGCGCACGTTTGCCCGGGAATTTTTCTACATCCCAAAAATCGGCCCAACTCGTAGGGGCGGTTTTCAGTTTGTTGCCATCGTAGGTCAGTACCGTTGACCAGACGAAGAAACCGGCGCCACATTCGCTGACGCTGCCTTTGGCAAAGTCCGCTTTATTGCCAATTTTGCTCCAGTCCAGGGTTTCAAACAAACCTTCTTCACAACCGCGCTCCAGTTCCGGAGTTTCCAGTTCGACGACGTCCCAGCCGATCTGTTTGGTTTCGACCATGGCGCGGATGCGGGCCATCTCACCGTTGTATTCGCCTGCTTCGATGCTGTCTTTTCCCGCGGCCATGAACGGTTTATAGAACGCTTTATCCTGTGCGTCTTTATTCGTCCCGCCGAAGGACACTACCGTGAGGGTTTCCGCCTGTGCCTGCAGCGCCACGGCTGCCAGCACCATTGCCGCTATTTTTTTCATCATCCCCGAACTCCTGAATTATTCTTGTCAGGCAGAACTCACTGCCTGGTGTTTGCGTTGCAATCCTGATGCCATCAGTTCAGCTGACTGCGGAACGGGCAGCCAGCCAGCTCAATTTAGTGTTGACCGAGAATGCGATTCAGCAGATTTAATGCCGTGCGGAACTGCGCATCCGGGATGGTCAGCGGATAAAGGAAGCGAATCACGTTACCGTGGACACCGCAGGTGAGCAGAAGTAAGCCTTCGTCCAGTGCCGCCTGCTGGATGGCTTTGGCGATGTCCGCGCGCGGTTTTCCTGTGCTGTCGCAGAACTCAGCCGCTATCATCGAACCCCGCCCACGCACGTCCGCCAGCGCGTTACAACCCGCGCCTTTCAGCGTTTCGGCCAGCTGCCCGCCCAGTTGCAGGGCGCGCTCGCACAGGTTCTCCTCACGAATCACCTCCACTACGGCCAGTGCGGCTGCAATGGCAGGAGGACTTCCCGCATAGGTGCCACCCAGCCCGCCGGGTAACGGGGCATCCATAATCTCAGCCCGTCCGGACACGGCCGACAACGGCATCCCGCCGGCCAGGCTTTTCGCCATGGTGATCAGGTCAGGCTGCACATCGGAATAGTACTCACTGGCAAACAGTTTCCCGGTGCGGGCAAAACCACTTTGAATCTCATCGGCAATCAGCAGGATGCCGTGTTCATCGCACAGCTTACGCAGCGCGGTGACGAAGGCCGCCGGTGCGACATTGAAACCGCCTTCACCCTGGATCGGCTCATAAATGATCGCTGCGACCTGCTGCGGGCTGATATCGCAGCGAAAAATCGTTTGTACACTCTCCAGCGCGTCCTCGACGCTACAGCCATGCAGTGCATTCGGGTAGCGGGCATGAAATACTGAGCCAGCAAAAGGGCCGAAACCGGTTTTGTACGGGGTCACTTTGCCGGTCAGCGACATCGTCATGTTGGTGCGCCCGTGAAACGCGCCGCTAAACGCGATGATGCCGGGACGGCCGGTCGCCGCGCGGGCAATTTTTACCGCGTTCTCAACCGCTTCCGCGCCGGTGGAGAAAAAGGTGGTTTTAGCAGGGCCGTTGACGGGCACCCGCGCATTCAGTTTTTCCGCAAGGGCGATGTAATTTTCATAGGGCACGATCTGAAATGCAGTATGGGTAAAACAGTCGAGCTGTTCCTTGATGGCGGCGATGACCTTAGGGTGACGGTGTCCGGTGTTCAGTACGGCAATGCCGGCACTGAAATCGATGATTTCGCGGCCCTGGTGATCCCACAGCGTGGCGTTTTCAGCTTTCACCGCATAGAAATCGCACATGACGCCCACGCCGCGTGGCGTGGCATTGAGACGACGGACCTGCACTTCACTGTTACTCATAACGCGACCTCGTGGTGTTTGTTTCCATATTGTTACAGTGGAATTTGACTTCTTGGTTTTAGCGTTTTCAGGGTTTTATAATCCAGAGCCAGTTTTTTTTATTTTGAGGTACCAATTTTGCGAAGCTTACTCGGTGACCTGCTTGCACAACGGCTGGCCGCGCTGTCCGGCGGTACGCTGAATAAGCGACTGTATGACGCGCTGCAGGCGGCGATTCAGGATGGATCCATTGCCACCGCAACACGGCTGCCCGCCAGCCGCGACCTTGCTCGCGAACTCGCGGTCTCACGCAATACCGTACTGGCCGTGTATGAACAGTTGCAGTCAGAGGGGTACTTACAAACCCGCACAGGTAGCGGCACGTTTGTCAGTGCGGTGCTGCCTGAAGAGGTGCCAGGCGGGCCGCTGGTCAGGCCGGTTTCGCCGCCAATGAAGCCCGTCAGGCTGTCCCGTCGGGGATCGCGATTACTGGCAAACAGCGGTGCCGGAAGCCATCAGTGGGGGGCGTTTATGCCCGGCGTACCGGATGTCAGTCACATGCCGCACGACATCTGGCGCAAAATCCAGCTTCGTCTGAGCCGACGCCTGCCCGTTGAGAACCTGAGCTATGCCAGCCACGGCGGCTGCACCGAGCTGCAACAGGCGCTGGCCGATTACCTGCGGGTGATTCGTTCCGTCAACTGCAGCCCCGAGCAGGTACTGGTGACCGCAGGCACGCATCAGTCGCTGGATCTGCTGGCAAAGATGCTGTGCGATCCGGGTGACCGGGCGCAGGTAGAGGAACCTGGCTACTGGGGCATTCGTAACGTGCTGGCGGTGAACGGCGTTACGCTGATCCCTACGCCGGTTGACGAGCAGGGGCTGGTGCTGCCCCCGGAGCAGCCTGACAGCCCTGCGCCGCGTTTAATCTGCGTGACGCCTTCCCATCAGTATCCACTGGGTGCGGTGATGAGCCTGCAACGGCGGCATGAGTTACTGGAGCGTGCGAAGCGCAGCGGCAGTTGGGTGGTGGAAGATGACTACGATGGCGAGTTCCGTTTTTCCGGCAGCCCGATACCCGCGCTGCAAGGGCTGGCGGCGGATGCGCCTGTCATATACCTGGGGACGTTCAGCAAAACGTTGTATCCTGGCATTCGACTCAGTTACATGGTGGTGCCTAAATCCATGGCTACGCGTATGAAAATGGCGCACTCCGAGCTCTATCGCGGCGGTTATGGGCTGGTGCAGCTCACGCTGGCCGCGTTTATCCGCGAAGGGCACTATGCGGCTCATGTACGGCGGATGCGGCAGATCTACAGTCGTCGCCGCGCGGCGCTGGTCGCCGTGATCAGCCAGTCGCTGGGGGCCGACTGGATTGTGCATCACAGCAATGCGGGGCTGCATCTGGTGCTCAGACTGCCCGACAGCATCGACGATGTGGCGTTCAGCGCTGAGCTTGAACAGTGCGGTGTGCTGACGCGCCCGCTGTCTTCCTACTACCTGCAAGGCACGCCGCAGCGTGGGTTACTTTTGGGCTATGCCTGCGTTGACGAAGCGGATATCCCCAGTGCGTTCGCGCCTGTCCTAGCCCGTCTGGAACACCACCTGCAAATCGCCTCAGTTTCCCCCTGAGGCACCACAAGTGTGCACCCTCTTACCTTGCCTGATTCTGTGATCTCATTCACGTTAATGTAATGTTAAATTTAAAAAGGCAATAAAATACAATGGCCTGCAAGAAGGTTTTGCAAGCCTGTTCGTTTTATTTTGTCAAATTCTGCTTGTGCGAATCAGCGGCGTTATGGTAGTGCTAAAAAAAGGCCCGCCAGGATTCGCATGTCAAACGGATGATGCATGAATCGTGCCGAAACCCTTTCCATCCTGTTTTCGAGAGTACGCCATGAGAAATTTTGTCAGTTTCAGGAATATCAAAAAGAGCTACGACGGCGACAAGCTGGTGGTGCGCAACCTTAATCTGGACGTGGCAGAAGGAGAGTTTTTGACGCTGTTAGGGCCCTCAGGATCGGGGAAAACCACCAGCCTGATGATGCTGGCGGGCTTTGAAACGCCCACCGCTGGCGAGATTCTGCTGCGTGATAAACCCCTGCACACGCTGCCGCCCCATCAGCGTGATATCGGCATGGTGTTTCAGAATTATGCGCTGTTTCCCCATATGACCGTGGCGGAGAATCTGGCATTTCCCCTATCCATACGTCGCCTGAGCAAAGCGGATATCAAAGTGCGGGTTAAGCGCGTGCTGGATATGATTAAACTGACCTCGCTGGCCGATCGCTATCCTGCCCAGATGTCGGGTGGCCAGCAGCAACGTGTAGCGCTGGCGCGGGCACTGGTTTTTGAACCCAGGCTGATCCTGATGGATGAACCGTTAGGGGCACTGGATAAACAGCTGCGTGAGCATATGCAGATGGAAATCAAGCAACTGCACAACCTGCTTGGGCTGACCATCGTTTACGTCACGCATGACCAGAGCGAAGCAATGACCATGTCAGACCGGGTCGCGGTGTTTAATGATGGCATGATTCAGCAGATGGACAGCCCGAGTAAGCTTTATGAGCAGCCAGATAATGCCTTTGTTGCACAGTTTATCGGCGAAAATAACTGCCTGTTAGCCACACAATCGGGTCAAAAGGGCGAGTATTATCAGGTGGCACTGGATAATGGCGTTCATCTGGACGCGCTGAAAGTCCGACCCAGTTCGCGTGGCAAACGTATCCAGCTCAGCATCCGGCCCGAACGCATCAACGTGAACGCACCAAAACCGGGCGACCAGTCTGTGCAGGCTACCATTCAACAGTTTATCTATCTGGGTGATCATGTCCGCATGCTGACCGACGTGGCCGGGCAGGGGAATTTTATGGTGAAACTGGCCTCATCCGATGTCGCGCCTGAGTGGAAACCGGGGAGCGAGGTTATGCTTTCCTGGCAGCCACAGCATTTACGTGCGCTGGATGTGACATTGCAATAAAAAAAGAGCATGCGGGCTGCATGCTCTTTGTTCTCACTACCGGTCAGGCGGTTTGTTACTGGCCTTCCGCCTGGAGTGACTGAATTGCTGTCAGGGCAATGGTATAGACGATGTCGTCCACCAGCGCACCGCGCGACAGGTCGTTAACGGGTTTACGCATCCCTTGCAGCATCGGTCCGATAGAAATCAGATCGGCTGAGCGCTGCACCGCTTTATAGGTGGTGTTACCGGTATTCAGATCCGGGAAGATAAATACCGTTGCGCGACCCGCGACCTGCGAGTTTGGCGCTTTCGATTTCGCGACGTCTTCCATAATCGCCGCGTCATACTGCAGCGGACCGTCAATGACCAGATCCGGGCGTTTTTCCTGTGCCAGACGGGTAGCTTCGCGCACTTTTTCGACGTCGCTTCCTGCCCCGGAGTTACCGGTCGAGTAGGAGATCATCGCCACGCGCGGATCAATACCGAAGGCTTTGGCGGAATCGGCAGACTGGATAGCAATTTCAGCCAGCTGTTCAGCGGTAGGATCCGGGTTAATCGCGCAGTCGCCATAGACCAGCACCTGCTCCGGCAGCAGCATAAAGAATACCGACGAGACCAGAGAGCTGTTCGGGGCGGTTTTAATCAGCTGTAACGGCGGACGAATGGTATTAGCCGTGGTATGCACCGCACCTGAAACCAGGCCGTCTACCTCGCCACGCTCCAGCATCATGGTACCGAGCACCACGTTGTCTTCCAGCTGTTCCTGCGCCACCACTTCGGTCATGCCTTTGTTTTTACGCAGTTCAACCAGACGCGGAACGTAGTTCTGGCGAACCACTTCAGGGTCAACAATCTCAATGCCTTTACCCAGCTCAACGCCCTGTACTGCGGCCACGCGCTGAATTTCATCCGGGTTACCTAACAGCACACAGGTCGCAATGCCGCGATCGGCACAGATCGCGGCCGCTTTCACGGTGCGAGGCTCATCGCCTTCTGGCAGGACGATGCGTTTACCGGCTTTACGTGCCAGCTCGGTCAACTGATAACGGAATGCCGGCGGGGACAGACGACGGCTGCGTTCAGAGGTGGCGGTCAGCGACTCAATCCAGTCTGCATTGATGTAGCCTGCGACATATTCCTGCACTTTCTCAATGCGCTGTGTGTCGTCTACCGGCACTTCCAGATTGAAGCTTTGCAGACTCAGTGATGTCTGCCAGGTATTGGTTTTGACCATAAAGACCGGCAGACCGGTCTGGAACGCGCGTTCGCACAGTTTGGCGATCCGCTCGTCGATCTCGTAGTTACCGGTTAACAGAATAGCCCCAATCTCTACGCCGTTCATGGCGGCCAGACAGGCGGCAACCAGTACATCCGGACGGTCTGCGGAGGTGACCAGCAGCGAGCCTGGACGGAAGTGCTCAAGCATATGAGGAATGCTGCGGGCACAGAAGGTTACCGACTTCACGCGGCGCGTCTGAATTTCACCTTCATTAATGATGCGCGCGTTCAGGTGGCGGCACATATCAATCGCGCGGGTCGCGATCAGATCAAAGCTCCACGGCACGCAACCCAGGATGGGCAACGGGCTGTTGGCAAACAATTGGTCGGGATTGATATTGGCAATGCTGGCCTTCGTGGAATCATCGAAGATTTCAGACAGGTCGGGACGCGTCCGGCCCTGTTCGTCGACCGGCGCGTTCAGCTTGTTAATAATGACGCCGGTGATGTTTTTATTCTTCGCACCGCCAAAGCTGCTTTGCGTCAGTTCGATACGTTCTTTAAGCTGGGCCGGCGAGTCATTACCCAGCGCGGTCACAAACACAATTTCAGCGTTCAGCGTTTTAGCAATTTCGTAGTTAAGGGCGCTGGCAAACTGATGTTTGCGCGTGGGCACCAGGCCCTCCACCAGCACCACTTCTGCATCCTGCGTATTTGCATGATAGCGGGCAATGATTTCTTCCATCAGCACGTCCTGCTGATTGGATCCCAGCAAGGATTCAACGCGTGACATGGGCAGCGGTTCTGCCGCAGGAATACCGGAATTTTTGCGTACGATGCTGGTGGTTTGGTCGGGCGCATTGCCACCGGCGCGTGGTTGAGCAATGGGTTTGAAAACGCTCAGTCGAACGCCTTTACGTTCCATGGCGCGAATAACGCCAAGGCTAACGCTGGTCAAGCCGACGCTGGTGCCGGTCGGAATGAGCATAATTGTACGTGACACGATTGCACCTCTCAGAGTTCACTGGGTGTCAAAATAACACCGTCAGCCTGAGCTGACGGAGAAAGGATATCAGGCGGTAAGACGCGCGGCGTCCCTGGCGATGACTAACTCTTCATTCGTTGGGATAACCAGTGCCGGACGCGTGCCCTCTTTGTTGATGAAGCCCGCTTTACCAAAACGCGCGGCCAGGTTGCGGTCATGATCGAGTTCAAAGCCCAGCAGAGCCAGTTTCTTCAGCGTTAACTCGCGGACCATCGCCGCATTTTCACCGATACCACCGGTGAAGATCACGCCATCAAGACGGCCGTCCATCAGCGCAGTATAGCTGCCGATGTATTTGGCGAGGCGATGGCAGAATACGTCCATTGCGCGTTTGGCATCGTCTTTCGTGGCGTAATTATCTTCAACGTAGCGGCAGTCGCTGGTGACTTCGGTCAGCCCTAACAGACCGGACTCTTTGGTCAGCATCTTGTTGATAGCATCCACGTTCATGCCCAATGTATCGTGCAGGAAGAAGATGATGGCCGGATCAATATCACCGCTGCGGGTGCCCATCACCAGGCCTTCCAGCGGCGTCAGCCCCATGGAGGTATCCACACATTCGCCGTTACGGATGGCAGAAACCGATCCACCGTTACCGAGGTGACAGGTGATGATATTCAGGGTTTCCAGCGGCTTATTCAGCATTTTTGCCGCTTCGTGGGTCACATAGTAGTGGCTGGTACCGTGCGCACCGTAGCGACGCACGCCGTGATCTTTGTAGAGCGCATAGGGCAGCGCATAGAGATAGGATTCTTCCGGCATTGTCTGATGGAAAGCGGTGTCAAAAACCGCCACATTCTTGTCAGACAAATGGGGGAAGTTTTTCATCGCTTCATCAATGCCGATCAGGCCAGCAGGATTATGCAGCGGTGCAAAAGAAGCGGCATCTTTGATACCCTGAACGACAGCGTCAGAGATCACGACCGATTGCGTCAATTTTTCACCGCCGTGGACGATGCGATGACCTATTGCAGCGATTTGTGCCGAAAGCTCTGGTTTTTGTGCCAGAATTGTTTTAACAATGAAATTCAGTGCTTCGCTGTGGGCAGCGCCAGCACCTAAAGGTGCTTCCTGTTTTTGGCCGTCAAGCTTCCACTTGATCCGCGCTTCGGGCAGGTGAAAACATTCAGCCAGACCTGACAGAAATTCGTCTCCGGTGGTGGGATTCAGAATGGCAAACTTAAGGGATGAGCTGCCGCAGTTCAGGACCAGTACTAACTTACTCGACATGGAAGTACCTATTTGTTAAAAGTGGCTAAAAAAAACGCAATCAGACATACAGCGTAGCCTATTGAAGCTGCCAGATTAATGACAAAAGTCATACCCGGGTCAAAATAATGCGTTATACGCAAAAAAAGTTGAGTTTTTACGCATAAATTTTAAATCACGCTTAAAACGGGTCTTATCGCCTCTGTGACAAAGAAGGTTGCAACACTGACGCGACTAAAACGGCGTCAGAATAGCCGGAGTCACCTTTAAAGACAAAAAGATTTGAAGGATGTTACGTAAAGTTGTGTCGTTATAGTTATTTTTCAAAAAATACAGCATTAGTTGAGGCGAGCCATGGCGAATCAATCTAACACGGGCTGGTTCCGGATGTTTCAGCGCGGACAGCATTATATGAAGACGTGGCCCAATGATAAACGTCTGGCACCGGTCTTTCCCGAAAACCGGGTATCATCGGCCACACGTTTTGCCATTCGCTTTATGCCCCCGCTGGCGGTGTTTACACTGACCTGGCAGATCGCGATGGGTGGGCAACTGGGCCCTGCCGTCGCGACAGCGCTTTTCGCCTGCAGTTTACCGATGCAGGGATTGTGGTGGCTGGGCAAACGTTCAGTCACGCCGCTGCCGCCGACGCTTCTGCGCTGGTTTCATGACGTGCGCACCAAACTGGAAGCCGCAGGGCAGGCGATTGCGCCGGTTGAAGGCACGCCAACCTATCAGGCGCTTGCCGATCTGCTGAAGCGCGCCTTTAAGCAACTGGACCGGACTTTTCTGGACGATCTCTAACCTGCAGCGTGCCGAAATATTGCATGTGAATCTGTGGTTAAATCAATGAAAAGCGATGTGGCAACCTCCGCATCGCTCCCCCTGTGTCATCATCCTTCCATCGTATAAAACCTGAACAGCCTCTGGGCTGAGGGAGAGAAAGATGGAAATGACCCACGCACAACGCTTAATTCTGGCGAACCAGTACAAAATGATGGCGATGCTGGAGCCTGAGAATGCGGAGCGCTTTCGGCGTTATCAGACCATTATTGAGCGCGGCTACAGCCTGCAGATGCGTGAACTGGATAAAGAGTTCGGCGAACTCTCTGAAGCCACCTGCCGTACGCTCATCGACATCATGGAAATGCACCATGCGCTACAGATTTCCTGGTCTAATCTGAAAACCGAAGGAGAGATCGATACCCGGCGCCTGGCGTTTCTGGGATTTGATGCGGCTACGGAATCCCGCTACCTTGGCTATGTACGCTTTATGGTGAATACGGAAGGGCGCTACACGCATTTTGATTCCGGCACGCACGCCTTCAATGCACAAACACCGATGTGGGAAAAGTATCAACGCATGCTGGCTTTATGGCAGACTTGTCCCCGCCAGTACCATTTAAGCGTAAACGAGATTGCGCAAATCATTAACGCCTGATGAGGAGTGACGTGTGGAGTACAGTGGTTTTTTGTTTGATTTAGACGGCACCTTAGTGGATTCATTACCGGCGGTTGAACGTGCCTGGTCTAACTGGGGCGCACGTCATGGCATTGCGGCTGATGAGATTCTGGACTTCATTCACGGTAAACAGGCAATCACCTCACTGCGTCATTTTATGGCCGGTCAGTCAGAGGCCGCGATTCAGGCCGAGTTCCTGGCACTGGAAAAAACGGAAGCGGAAGATACGGACGGTGTGAAGGCGTTACCAGGTGCCCTGGCGCTGCTCACTCAGCTTAATGAACTGCAGATCCCCTGGGCGATTGTTACTTCAGGTTCTGTGCCAGTGGCTCATGCCCGCCACAAAGCGGCGGGCCTGCCTCTGCCTGCGGTCTTCATTACGGCTGAGCAGGTAGCAAAGGGTAAGCCTGAACCCGATCCCTACCTGCTGGGTGCCGAAAGGCTGAAACTGTCTCCAGCCGACTGTGTTGTGGTTGAAGATGCGCCTGCTGGCGTGATCGCCGGGCTGTCGGCGGGCTGTGCCGTCATTGCTGTCAATGCGCCAGACGAGACACCGCGACTGGATGACGTGGCGCTGCGCCTGACTTCACTGACGTCACTAATCATTACCAGACAGCCAGCGGGTAAGTTTGCCTTTCACAGCCAGCCTTAGGTGCAGAGTGGCGGCATCGGGCCGCCCGAATCAGAGCGGTGTATCTTGCGAGATTTCGTCCAGAGACAGGCTAAAGCTTGGGATAAACACCTCAACAAAATAGCTCATTTCAGGCGAGCGACGCTGAGTCAGGGTTTTTTCCAGCCGCGCCTTGGCGAGTAAGAATTCGTTGTTGCCTGCCGACAATTCTTCCAGGCATTTAACGTAGGCGCAGAGTGCGTCGGCCTGCTTCACTACCGCTTTCTCATCTTCACTGTGCAGATGTTCATCAATCAGCGGGCGATAAACGTCCTGCAACTCGTCGGGCAGCATCTCAATCAACTTCTGCTGCGCGATTTTCTCAATCTTTTTGTATTCATGGGCAATTTGCGCGTTGTAATACTTCACCGGGGTAGGCAAATCGCCCGTGAGCACTTCACTGGCATCATGGTACAGCGCCATCATCGCGATGCGCTCGGCATTCAGGTTACCGTTAAACTTTTTGTTCTTGATGATGGCCAGCGCATGGGCGACCATCGCCACCTGTAAACTGTGTTCAGAGACGTTTTCGGTCCGCACGTTACGCATCAGTGGCCAGCGGTTAATCAGTTTGAGGCGTGAGAGGTGGGCGAAGAAATGGCTTTGAGTCATGGTCATTCCTGTTTACGACAGGGGAGAGGTTAACTCTCCCCAAAATGACATCAGTATAGATGCAACAGGACTACTGGCGGTAGCCTTGCAGGAAACGGCCAAACTTATTGATGGCCATTTCCAGGTCATCGACGCGCGGCAGGGTTACGATACGCAGATGATCGGGCCACGGCCAGTTAAACGCGGTGCCCTGCACCAGCAGCACTTTTTCCTGTAACAGGAAGTCCAGCACCATCTTCTGGTCGTCCTGAATATTGAATTTTTTGGCATCAATTTTCGGGAACATGTACAGCGCTCCCTCCGGCTTCACACAGCTGACGCCGGGAATATCGTTGATCAGTTCCCAGGCTCGCTGACGCTGTTCGTAGAGACGACCACCCGGTGCGATGAACTCACTGATGCTCTGATATCCCCCCAGGGCGGTCTGAATTGCGTGCTGCGCCGGAACGTTGGCGCACAGGCGCATGGAAGCCAGCATTTCCAGCCCTTCTATATAGCCTTTTGCGTGCTTTTTCGGGCCATTCAGCACCATCCAGCCCTGACGGAAGCCCGCCACGCGGTAGGTTTTTGACAGGCCGTTAAACGTGACCGTTAACAAGTCCGGTGCCAGTGCGGCAATAGAGTGGTGCTGTGCGGCATCGTAGAGGATCTTATCGTAGATCTCGTCAGCAAATATAATCAGGTTATGCTGACGGGCTATCTCAACCACGTCCATCAGCAGCTCTTTGCTGTATACCGCGCCGGTAGGGTTGTTGGGGTTGATGATAACAATGCCGCGAGTGCGTGGCGTAATTTTGCTACGAATATCATCCAGGTCCGGGAACCAGCCGGCTGACTCATCACACAAATAGTGCACGGCTTTTCCGCTCGACAGCGACACGGCAGCCGTCCAGAGCGGATAGTCCGGTGCCGGAACCAGCATTTCATCCCCGCTGTTCAGCAGCGCCTGCATCGCCTGAACGATCAGTTCTGAGACACCGTTTCCAATGTAGATATCTTCTACTGTGACATCGCGCATATCCCGCGCCTGATAATGCTGCATGATGGCCTTTCGGGCGGAATAGAGCCCTTTGGAATCGCAATAACCTTGTGCACTGGGCAGGTTACGGATCACATCCACCAGAATTTCATCGGGCGCTTCAAAGCCAAACGGCGCGGGGTTACCGATGTTCAACTTGAGAACTTTATTACCTTCTTCTTCCAGGCGCTTGGCCTCTTTTAAAACCGGCCCACGAATGTCATAACACACATTGTCCAGTTTGCCGGATTTATCAATTTGAAAAGTCATTTTTGGCCGCCTTAATATGCAGAATCCTTTTGCCTGCCGCTGAAAACAAACCTGCACAATGTACTCTCCTCACGAACACAAAAGAAGGGCGCGAGGTGGTTTTGGCGTCTTCAGCATCTTTGTCTCCGTCCAGACGACGTAATGCATATTGCTTATGACCCTGTATGGTTTAAAAGCCTGCTTGAGTCATCATTAATGGTTTTTTATGCTGCCTGATAAAAAGGCTTTGTTTGGCGCGTTGCTGTTTTTTTTATGCCGACAGGGAACGTAATCGACATAGTGAAATCAGAACAGGCCTAATGCGTCATAAATGAAATAGTTTAATTATGCTTTATTGATGCATAAATTTTGCACGATAGTGCATAGCGTAAGTATGGTGTGACAGCCGTGCATTAATCGTTAATACGGTTAACTATTTTATCTCTAAGGACTTTTTCCCGTTTTTTGAAGCCAGGCTAAAAAACAGAGAGCATCTTTAGTACAGGTTTACCTGTCTAAAAGTCTTATTCACTGTTTTTGGGCGGGTTGAATGCGCACAGGACGTGCGGGATGTGTTGGAAAATGCGATCCGATCAAAATTTGCAATGCTTTTCATAAAAACATTTCCATTTTGCGGTCAAAAATGATTAAGTATAATTTACTATTTGATGTGATTAAACGCGATACAGCGTGTGTGTATGACAGACCCATTTACCTCGGCGTAATGACTTTTTTGGGGTTGAAAAAGACAACTACACAGCTTCCCGCAATTTTGCATCCAGTGCCTTCGGTACAGAAGTTGTCTCTGTCTTCAGGTCACGGCTTCCGTGTTTTACAGGAACGTGCCGTGCGCCTTCGTAAGTAAATTTTATGTCGGCCCTGTGTTGGGACGGCATGAAGCATCATTACCGCTTATCGCTTTGATAAGCTTGTAATAACACCAGGATAGTAGTTCTTAAAACTCTAATAAGTGAAGAAAAACATGACTAATGCAAATCGTCCGATACTTAATCTCGATCTCGATCTGCTTCGAACTTTTGTTGCTGTTGCGGATTTAAACACCTTTGCAGCCGCGGCTGCTGCGGTATGCAGAACGCAATCGGCAGTAAGTCAGCAGATGCAGCGTCTGGAACAACTGGTCGGTAAAGAGTTGTTTGCCAGGCATGGCCGCAACAAATTATTAACAGAACATGGCATTCAGCTTCTGGGTTATGCCAGAAAAATTCTGCGTTTTAACGATGAAGCCTGCACATCGCTGATGTACAGCAATATTCAGGGCGTTCTGACAATCGGTGCGTCAGACGATACGTCCGATACCATTCTGCCGTTCCTGTTAAACCGCGTTACCTCTGTTTATCCCAAACTGGCCATTGACGTTCGTGTGAAACGCAATCCATTTATGATGGAAATGCTGAATCAGGGCGAAGTCGATCTGGTTGTTACCACCTCCAGTCCGGGTAACTTTACACATCAGGTACTGCGGACATCGCCAACCCTGTGGTATTGCGCAGCGGATTATGTGTTCCAGCGTGGGGAAGCGATCCCTCTGGTATTGCTGGATGAACCCAGCCCTTACCGTGATATGGCGATTGACCATCTGAACGAAGCAGGCATTCCCTGGCGCATCTCTTACGTCGCTTCAACGCTGGCAGCGGTGCGTGCTGCCGTTAAAGCTGGTTTAGGCGTGACCGCGCGTCCGGTGGAGATGATGAGCCCGGAACTGCGCGTAATGGGTGCAGCAGAAGGATTACCGGTGCTGCCAGATACTCAGTATCTGCTGTGCCGCAACGCGGACAACGACAACGAACTGGCGCTGGCCATTTTCAACGCCATGCAGTCTACCCACGATCCCTACAACATGATCGGCAATGCCGATGGTGCCTTACTGCTGGACGACGAAGAGTAAATCCCGTCTTCTTTCGCAAAAAATGCGAAATCTGCCGGCACGTTAATCTGAGTAAATGCGCCTTTTGTTCTGTAACCGGAACAAGAGGCTTTTTTTTGCTGCTTTTCTGACCCATGGTTTTCTTTTTCAGTCCTGTTCTGTCAATTACCTGTTCATACTCTGGTCAACAGGGCGAGTGGGGAAGGGAAAGCACGAAGTGGAGATTTGTTGATGCGAATCAGGCTGATAACTGATTAAATTTAACACAAAAATGATAATTCTGTGTTCTGGATCAACAAAATAGCCCTTCTAAAAGCAAGGCAATCTCGCCGAATCCTGTCAAACTATGCGCGTTGATAACGCGATCCACACGTTGAAATACCCGCTACACTGAAATTACCCCTACAGACTGAAGCGATTTAGCTGGAAACACGCGCGTCATATGTTAATAATATGATGCAGGTGTAAAATAATGTTTGGATACTTTTGTCAAAGTTGACAAAAGGTTATAGAAAGGAGTAAAAAACCACATAAAATTGCTGCTTATTGCACAGTAACAGCAAAATTTGTAAGGTTTTTATCCTTCCCTTTGAATCGATGTGGTGAGTTTGCTGCCAGAACCAGAGCAGGATGCCAGCGCCACTTTTGATGAGTAAGCAATGAGTATGTCAACTACCACCGAAATCATCGCTCAGCATTGGGCATTCATCGTTTTTATCGTCATCGCATTTGGCCTCTGTGCGTTTATGTTGACCGGAGGATGGCTGTTAGGCGGCAGAGCTCGTGCCCGTCATAAAGACACGCCTTTCGAATCCGGTATTGAATCCGTGGGTGATACTCACATCCGCTTATCCGCCAAATTCTATCTGGTGGCGATGTTCTTCGTTATTTTCGACGTCGAAGCTCTCTTTTTATACGCATGGGCGACCTCAATCCGTGAAAGTGGATGGGTCGGCTTTGTGGAAGCCGCAATTTTCATTTTGGTGCTCCTGGCGGGCCTGGTTTATCTGGTGCGCATTGGCGCGTTGGACTGGACTCCTGCACGCCGCCGAATCGTGGTTAAAACTCCCACGGTAAGTCACACCAATCCTCACAAGCAGTAAAAGAGAGGCAATAAGATGGACTATACGCTCACCCGCATAGACCCGAACGGTGGTGAGAACGACCGTTACCCTCTGCAAAAGCAGGAAATCGTCAGCGATCCGCTGGAGCAGCACGTTCATCGCAGCGTTTACATGGGCAAGCTCGAACATGCCCTGCACGACATGGTGAACTGGGGACGTAAGAATTCCCTGTGGCCCTACAACTTTGGTCTTTCCTGCTGCTACGTTGAGATGACCACCTCCTTCACCGCCGTGCACGATGTGGCGCGTTTTGGTGCTGAGGTTATGCGTGCCTCACCGCGTCAGGCCGACTTCATGGTTATTGCCGGTACGCCGTTCACTAAAATGGCCCCGGTGATTCAGCGTTTGTACGATCAGATGCTGGAGCCGAAATGGGTCATTTCCATGGGGGCCTGTGCTAACTCAGGCGGCATGTACGATATCTATTCTGTCGTGCAGGGCGTGGATAAATTCCTGCCGGTTGACGTTTACATTCCAGGTTGCCCACCGCGTCCTGAAGCCTACATGCAGGCTCTGCTGTTACTGCAGGAGTCGATTGGTAAAGAGCGTCGTCCTCTGTCCTGGGTAGTCGGCGATCAGGGCGTTTACCGTGCCAATATGCAGTCTGAGCGTGAACGTAAGCGTGGCGAGCGTATTGCAGTAACCAACCTGCGTACACCAGACGAAGTTTAAGTTAACCGTATGGATGGAATCAGTGCCTGCAGCGACAATACACAAATTAATGCATGGCACCATCCTGACGCCTTCATTTGAGCGCCTGTTAGCAGGCCGGAATGGTGAGTAACGTATGACAGATTTGACCACGCAAGATCTCGCTCAGCCGCTATGGCAAACCCGGGATCATCTGGATGACCCGGTAATTGGCGAATTGCGTAATCGTTTTGGGCCGGATGCCTTTACTGTTCAGGCAACACGTACCGGGATTCCGGTGGTATGGGTTAAGCGTGAACAGCTACTGGAAATCATCACTTTCCTGCGTAAATTACCCAAGCCTTACGTCATGCTCTATGACCTGCATGGTATGGACGAACGTTTACGCACCCACCGCGCCGGGTTACCTGCCGCGGATTTTTCCGTTTTCTACCACCTGCTTTCGATTGAACGCAATCGCGACATCATGCTCAAGGTGGCATTGTCTGAAAACGATATGCACGTGCCGACCATCACGAAAATTTTCGCCAATGCGAACTGGTATGAGCGCGAAACCTGGGAGATGTTCGGCATCACTTTTGACGGTCACCCGCACCTGACCCGCATCATGATGCCGCAGACGTGGGAAGGGCACCCGCTGCGTAAGGATTACCCTGCGCGCGCCACCGAATTCGATCCTTTCACGCTGACCAAACAGAAAGAAGATCTGGAAATGGAAGCGCTGACGTTCAAGCCAGAAGACTGGGGCATGAAACGCAGTACTGCCAGTGAAGACTTCATGTTCCTTAACCTGGGTCCTAACCACCCCTCCGCGCACGGTGCGTTCCGCATCATTTTGCAGCTGGATGGTGAAGAGATTGTCGACTGCGTTCCGGATATTGGTTATCACCACCGTGGTGCCGAGAAGATGGGCGAGCGTCAGTCCTGGCACAGCTATATTCCCTACACTGACCGCATCGAATACCTCGGTGGCTGCGTCAACGAAATGCCTTATGTGCTGGCGGTAGAGAAACTGGCCGGCATCGTGGTGCCCGATCGCGTTAACGTAATCCGCGTGATGCTTTCAGAGCTGTTCCGCATCAACAGTCACCTGCTGTACATCTCCACCTTTATTCAGGACGTCGGGGCCATGACGCCGGTGTTCTTTGCCTTTACCGACCGTCAGAAAATTTATGACGTGGTGGAGGCGATTACTGGTTTCCGTATGCATCCGGCCTGGTTCCGTATTGGCGGCGTCGCACATGACCTGCCGAAAGGCTGGGAACGCCTGCTGCGTGACTTCCTGGACTGGATGCCAAAACGTCTGAAAGAGTATGACAAAGCGGCGCTGCGCAACACCGTACTGATGGGCCGTTCGCAGGGCGTAGCCGCCTATAACATGGAAGAAGCGCTGGCCTGGGGCACAACCGGTGCCGCACTACGTGCAACGGGTCTCGATTTTGACGTGCGTAAATGGCGCCCCTACTCAGGCTATGAAAACTTCGATTTTGAGGTTCCTGTGGGCGCGGGCATCAGTGATGCCTATACGCGCGTACAACTGAAAATGGAAGAGATGTGGCAGTCGCTGCGTATCCTGGAGCAGTGCCTGAACAACATGCCGGAAGGGCCGTTTAAGGCGGATCATCCGTTAACCACGCCGCCACCGAAAGAGCGTACGCTGCAGCACATTGAAACCCTGATCACCCACTTCCTGCAGGTTTCCTGGGGCCCGGTCATGCCGGCCAACGAATCTTTCCAGATGATTGAGGCGACCAAAGGGATCAACAGTTACTACCTGACCAGCGACGGCAGCACGATGAGTTACCGCACGCGTGTGCGTACACCGAGCTTCCCGCACCTGCAGCAGATTCCATCGGTAATCCGTGGCAGCCTGGTATCCGACCTGATCGTATACCTCGGTAGTATCGACTTTGTTATGTCAGACGTGGACCGCTAATTATGCACGATCAACACATTGCTATTAAAACGATCGACCCTAACGAGGTCTTCGTGCTGAGTGCGGAAGAGCACCATGCGATTGAGCACGAAAAACACCATTACGAAGATGCGCGCGCTGCCTCCATTGAAGCACTGAAAATTGTGCAGAAGCAGCGCGGCTGGGTGCCTGACGGTGCGATCCATGCGATTGCAGAAGTGTTAGGGATTCCTGCCAGCGACGTAGAAGGCGTGGCAACGTTCTATAGTCAGATTTTCCGTCAGCCTGTTGGCCGCCACGTGATTCGCTACTGCGACAGCGTGGTATGTCACATCACCGGTTTTCAGGGGATTCAGGCGGCACTGGAAGAAAACCTGAATATTAAGCCTGGCCAGACGACAACCGACGGTCGCTTTACCTTACTGCCGACCTGTTGCCTGGGTAACTGTGATAAAGGTCCAACCATGATGGTGGATGAAGATACCCACGTTCATCTGACGCCGGAAGGCATCGCCTCTTTGCTGGAGCAGTATCAATGACAATCAAACAGATCATTCGTACTGCTGAAACCCATCCCCTGACCTGGCGCATGCGCGAGGATCAGCAGCCGGTATGGCTTGATGAGTATCGCAGCAAAAACGGCTATGCCGGTGCGGAAAAAGCCCTGAAAGGGATGGCACCTGACGAAATCGTCTCACTGGTAAAAGATTCCGGTCTGAAAGGGCGCGGCGGTGCCGGATTCTCGACGGGCCTGAAGTGGAGCCTGATGCCGAAAGATGAATCCATGAACATCCGTTACCTGCTGTGTAACGCCGATGAAATGGAGCCTGGCACGTATAAAGACCGCCTGTTGATGGAACAGATGCCGCATCAGCTGGTGGAAGGCATGCTAATCAGTGCGTTTGCCCTGAAAGCTTACCGGGGCTACATCTTTCTGCGCGGCGAATACATTGAAGCCGCAGTGCATCTGCGTCGTGCGATTGCGGAAGCCACTGAAGCAGGCCTGTTGGGCAAAAACATTCTGGGTACCGGTTTTGATTTTGAACTGTTCGTCCACACCGGTGCGGGACGTTATATCTGCGGTGAAGAAACGGCACTGATTAACTCCCTGGAAGGTCGCCGTGCCAACCCACGTTCCAAGCCGCCTTTCCCGGCAAGCGCGGGCGTGTGGGGCAAGCCGACCTGCGTGAACAACGTTGAAACGCTGTCGAACGTGCCGGCTATTCTGGCCAACGGCGTCGAGTGGTACAAAGGTCTGTCAAAAAGCGACGACGCCGGTACGAAACTGATGGGCTTCTCCGGCCGGGTGAAAAACCCTGGGGTGTGGGAACTGCCATTTGGCATCACCGCACGCGAAATCCTTGAGGATTATGCCGGCGGTATGCGCGACGGCCTGCGTTTTAAAGCCTGGCAGCCGGGTGGCGCGGGGACCGACTTTTTAACGGAGCAGCACCTCGATCTGCCCATGGAATTTGCCAGCATTGGTAAAGCCGGCAGCCGTCTGGGTACCGCTCTGGCAATGGCCGTGGACCATGAAATCAACATGGTTTCACTGGTGCGTAACCTGGAAGAGTTCTTTGCCCGCGAATCCTGCGGTTGGTGTACGCCATGCCGTGATGGCCTGCCGTGGAGCGTGAAGATTCTGCGCGCGCTGGAGCAGAAAAAAGGCCAGCCGGGGGACATTGAGACCCTGGAGCAGCTTTGCCGCCAGCTTGGCCCGGGCAAAACCTTCTGTGCCCACGCGCCGGGTGCGGTCGAGCCGCTGCAGAGCGCCATTAAATATTTCCGTGAAGAGTTTGAAGCCGGCATTGCGCCGCAGGTGTTTGGCAATACCCGATCTATCGGCGGTATTCAGCCAAACCTGCTGAAAGCGCGCTGGTAATTCGCCGTTATCCACGGGAGCTGGCCCTGTGCCGCCGTCCCTGTTGCAGTGTGCAGGGGCAAGAATTTGATTAACGCTCGTTTCTGACGAGCCTGACGGAAGCATGTCACTATGGCTACAATCCATGTAGACGGTAAAGAATATGATGTGAACGGAGCGGACAACCTGCTACAGGCATGTCTGTCTCTGGGCCTTGATATTCCTTATTTTTGCTGGCATCCGGCGCTGGGAAGCGTGGGTGCCTGCCGCCAGTGTGCGGTGAAGCAATTCCAGAACGCTGAAGACACCCGTGGCCGCCTTGTCATGTCCTGTATGACACCGGCGTCCGATGGCACCTTCATCTCAATTGATGATGGCGAAGCGAAAGAGTTCCGTGAAAGCGTGGTGGAGTGGTTAATGACTAACCACCCGCATGACTGTCCGGTATGTGAAGAGGGCGGTAACTGTCATCTTCAGGATATGACGGTCATGACAGGCCACAGCTTCCGCCGCTATCGCTTCACCAAACGTACTCACCGCAATCAGGATCTCGGTCCGTTCATCTCGCACGAAATGAACCGCTGTATCGCCTGCTACCGCTGCGTGCGTTACTACAAAGATTATGCCGACGGTAAAGATCTGGGCGTGTATGGTGCGCACGACAACGTGTATTTTGGTCGTCCGGAAGACGGCACGCTGGAAAGCGAGTTTTCCGGTAACCTGGTCGAAATCTGCCCGACCGGCGTGTTCACCGATAAAACCCACTCCGAACGCTATAACCGTAAATGGGATATGCAGTTCGCGCCAAGCATCTGTCAGCAGTGCAGCGTAGGCTGTAACACCAGCCCCGGTGAGCGCTACGGCGAACTGCGTCGTATCGAAAACCGCTATAACGGCAGCGTTAACCACTACTTCCTGTGCGATCGTGGTCGCTTTGGCTACGGTTATGTCAATCTGAAAGATCGTCCTCGCCATCCGGTCCAGTTGCGTGGCAACGACAGCGTGAAGCTGAATGCCGAGCAGGCCGTTAACGCCGGAGCCGATGTCCTGCGTCAGGCGAAGCGCGTCATTGGTATTGGTTCGCCGCGTGCCAGCATCGAAAGTAACTTTGCTCTGCGCGGACTGGTCGGTGCGGAAAACTTCTCTACCGGTATGCCCGCGGGCGAACAGGCGCGTCTTGAACTGCTGCTGAAAGTGCTGCGTGAAGGCGGCATTTATACGCCTTCACTGCGCGAGATCGAGAGCTACGACGCGGTGCTGGTGTTAGGCGAAGACCTGACACAGGTTGGCGCACGCGTGGCCCTGTCAGTGCGTCAGGCAGTAAAAGGCAAAGCCCGCGAAATGGCCGCTGCGCAGAAAGTCGCAGACTGGCAGATCGCCGCGATCCTCAATATCGGTCAGCACGCTAAGCATCCGTTATTTGTCACCAACGTCGATGAAACCCGTCTGGACGACATCGCGGCATGGAGCTACCGTGCCCCGGTTGAAGAACAGGCGCGTCTTGGCTTTGCGATTGCCCACGCGCTGGACGACAGTGCGCCAGCCGTCAGCGACTTCGACAGTGCGCTGAACGGTAAGCTGGATGTGGTGGTACAGGCGCTGGCCGGTGCCAAAAAACCGCTAATCATTTCCGGTGTGCATTCAGGCAGCAGTGCCATGATCGAAGCGGCCGCGAACGTGGCCAAAGCCCTGAAAGCGCGCGGTGCAGACGTCGGTATCACCCTGCTGGCTGGTCATGCTAACAGCATGGGCCTGGGCCTGATGGGTGGCAATACGCTGGATCAGGCACTGGAACAACTGCAGAACGGCGAAGCCGATGCGGTCGTGGTGCTGGAAAACGATTTGTATCGCCATGCGCCAAAAGCGCAGGTCGATGCGGCGCTGAACCATGCGGCTAACGTGATTGTGGTCGATCATCAGCGCACCGCCACGGTGGAAAAAGCCGGACTGGTGCTTTCCGCTGCCAGTTTTGCCGAAAGCGACGGTACGTCAATTAACCATGAGGGCCGCGCACAGCGCTTCTTCCAGGTGTACGATCCTGCCTACTACGATAACAGCATTGTGATGCTGGAAAGCTGGCGCTGGTTGCACTCGCTGCACAGCGCGCTGGAAAGCCGTCACGTTGACTGGACGCAACTGGACCATGTCATTGATGCCGTTGTGGCAAGTCTGCCACAGCTGAAAGGGATCAAGGATGCGGCGCCGGATGCCAGCTTCCGTATTCGTGGTCAGAAGCTGGCGCGTTCTCCGCATCGTGCCAGTGGGCGTACTGCTGCGCGCGCGAATATCAGCGTGCATGAGCCGCGTCAGCCGCAGGATCAGGACACCATGTTTGCCTTCTCGATGGAAGGGAACAACCAGCCGAGCGCACCGCGTTCGCAAATTCCGTTTGCGTGGGCACCAGGCTGGAACTCACCGCAGGCTTGGAACAAATTCCAGGATGAAGTGGGCGGGAAACTGCGTCATGGCGATCCCGGTGTGCGTTTGTTCGAAGCCAGCGATGCGCAGCTTGCCTGGTTCAGCAGCGTGCCAGAAGCCTATGCCACGCAAGGTCAGTTCCGCGTCGCGCCTTACTACCAGTTATTCGGAAGTGAAGAAATGACGCAGCGTGCGCCGGTTATCCAGCAGCGCATGTCGGCACCAACCCTGGTTCTGAACCCGGAAGATGCCGCGAAGCTGGGCGTGAATAACGGTGCAGCAGTGGAATTAACCTGTGCAGGTGAAACCGTACGTTTGCCAGTGCGTTTCTCGGCTTCTTTGCAGGCAGGGCAGGTTGGGCTTCCACTCGGTATGCCGGGTGTCCCGCCCTTCCTGGCGAATGCAAAAATTGATTCTCTGCAGGAGGCGGCGCAATGAGCTGGTTAACACCGGATGTTATCGACATTCTGATCGCCATTGGTAAAGCGCTGGTGATTTTGCTGGTCGTGGTGGCCTGCGGTGCGTTTATGAGCTTCGCCGAGCGTCGTTTGCTCGGCCTGTTTCAGAACCGCTATGGGCCAAACCGTGTGGGCTGGGGCGGATCGTTGCAGCTGGTTGCTGACATGATCAAGATGTTCTTTAAAGAAGACTGGGTTCCCCCGTTCACCGATCGCTTTATCTTTACGCTGGCGCCGGTCATCGCGTTTGTTTCCCTGCTGCTGGCCTTTGCTATCGTCCCGGTTTCACCGACCTGGGTGGTGACCGATCTCAATATCGGGTTGCTGTTCTTCCTGATGATGGCGGGCCTGGCTGTATATGCCGTGCTGTTTGCGGGCTGGTCGAGTAATAACAAATACTCGCTGTTAGGTGCGATGCGTGCCTCTGCGCAGACCTTGAGTTACGAAGTGTTCCTGGGTCTGTCACTGATGGGCGTGGTAGCGCAGGCGGGATCGTTCAACATGACCGATATCGTCAACAGTCAGACGCATCTGTGGAACATCATCCCACAATTCTTTGGGTTTGTGACCTTCTGTATCGCGGGCGTGGCCGTTTGTCACCGCCATCCGTTTGACCAGCCCGAAGCCGAGCAGGAACTGGCTGACGGTTACCACATTGAATATGCCGGTATGAAATTTGGTCTGTTCTTTGTCGGCGAATATGTCGCGATTACCACCGTTTCAGCGCTGATTGTGACGCTGTTCTTTGGTGGCTGGCACGGGCCTTTCCTGCCGCCGTTCATCTGGTTCGCCCTGAAAACGGCGTTCTTTATGATGATGTTCATCCTGATTCGTGCTGCGCTTCCGCGTCCACGCTATGACCAGGTGCTGTCGTTCGGCTGGAAAGTGTGTCTGCCGTTGACGCTGTTGAACCTGCTGGCGACCGCCGCAGTGATTCTTTATACAGCGCAGTAAGGGGTAACAAATGACGTTAAAAGATATTGTCGTAGGCTTCGGCACGACAGTGCGCAGTATCTGGATGATTGGCATGCACGCCTTCGCGAAACGCGAAACCCAGATGTATCCAGAAGAGCCGGTCTACCTGCCACCGCGTTACCGTGGCCGTATTGTGTTGACCCGCGATCCTGATGGTGCAGAGCGTTGTGTTGCCTGTAACCTGTGTGCGGTAGCCTGTCCGGTAGGCTGTATTTCGCTGCAAAAAGCGGAAACCAAAGACGGCCGCTGGTATCCAGAGTTCTTCCGTATCAACTTCTCACGCTGCATTTTCTGCGGCCTGTGCGAAGAGGCCTGCCCAACCACCGCTATCCAGCTGACGCCGGATTTCGAACTGGGCGAGTTCAAGCGTCAGGATCTGGTATACGAAAAAGAAGACCTGTTGATCTCGGGGCCGGGTAAATATCCGGAGTACAACTTCTACCGTATGGCAGGTATGGCAATTGACGGTAAAGATAAGGGTGACGCAGAGAACGAAGCGAAACCTATCGACGTCAAAGGCTTACTACCTTAAGGAGCAGGGCATGGAATTTGCGTTTTATCTTTGCGGACTGGTGGCGGTGGTGACGACGTTGCGCGTGATCACCCACACTAATCCGGTACATGCGTTGCTGTACCTGATCGTTTCGCTGTTATCGGTGGCTGGCGTCTTCTTCTCTCTGGGTGCCTACTTTGCAGGTGCGCTGGAAATTATTGTGTATGCCGGTGCCATCATGGTGCTGTTCGTGTTCGTTGTGATGATGCTTAACCTGGGCAAAGCCACGCAGAAACAGGAGCGTGAATGGTTAAGTCCGTCGTTATGGATTGGTCCGGGCCTGGTTTCGTTGCTGCTGCTGGCAGTGATGATCTACGCCATCATGACGGCACATGACCAGGGTATTGACGGCAAAATTATCGATGCGAAAGCGGTGGGCATTAGTCTGTTTGGCCCGTATGTGCTGGCGGTTGAACTGGCATCAATGCTGCTGCTGGCCGGCCTGGTTGTGGCTTTCCACCTGGGCCGCGAAGAGCGTCAGGGCGAAGTCCTGAGCAACCGTTCAAACGATGCCGCGCAGGCGAATAAGGAGCAAGCATGATTCCCTTACAACATGGATTGATTCTGGCGGCGGTGCTGTTTGTGCTGGGACTGACCTCGCTGGTGTTGCGCCGTAATCTGCTGTTTATGCTGATAAGCCTGGAAATCATGATTAATGCCGCGGCGCTGGCGCTGGTTGTTGCAGGCAGCTACTGGGGACAGGCTGACGGTCAGGTGATGTATATTCTGGCTATCAGTCTCGCCGCAGCGGAAGCCAGTATTGGGCTGGCCCTGCTGCTTCAGCTCTATCGTCGTCGTCAGACGCTGAACATTGATACTGTGAGCGAGATGCGCGGATGAACCTTCTCTATTTAACTGTCTTATTTCCGCTAATCGGCTTTCTGCTGTTAGCGTTCTCCCGTGGCCGCTGGTCAGAAAACCTGTCCGCGACCGTGGGCATGGGATCGGTCGGGCTGGCTGCGCTCACCACGGTGTTTGTGGGTTTCGACTTCTTTGCCCACGGGCAGCAGGTCTTCACTCAGGCGCTGTGGACCTGGATTCATGTCGGCAATTTTAATATTCAGGTCAATCTGACGCTGGATGGCCTGTCGCTCACCATGCTGTCGGTGGTGACCGGTGTCGGCTTCCTGATCCATATGTTCGCCTCGTGGTATATGCGTGGAGAAGAGGGATATTCACGCTTCTTCGCTTATACCAACCTGTTTATCGCCAGCATGGTTGTTCTGGTTCTGGCGGATAACCTGATGCTGATGTATCTGGGTTGGGAAGGGGTAGGGCTGTGCTCCTATCTTCTGATCGGCTTCTATTACAGCAATCCGGAAAACGGCAAGGCGGCGATGAAGGCATTCATCATCACGCGCGTCGGTGATGTCTTCCTGGCATTTGCGTTGTTCATCCTTTACAACGAACTGGGTACGCTCAACTTCCGCGAAATGGCGGAACTGGCTCCGGCACACTTTGCGGCGGACAACCATATGCTGCAATGGGCCACGCTGATGCTGTTGGGTGGCGCAGTAGGTAAGTCTGCGCAGCTGCCGCTTCAGACCTGGCTGGCCGATGCGATGGCAGGTCCAACGCCGGTTTCCGCGCTGATTCACGCCGCCACCATGGTGACGGCAGGGGTTTACCTGATTGCCCGCACCCACGGCCTGTTCCTGTTGACGCCTGAAGTGCTGCATCTGGTCGGCATTATCGGTGCGATTACGCTGGTACTGGCGGGTTTTGCTGCTCTGGTCCAGACGGATATCAAACGTGTACTGGCTTACTCCACCATGAGTCAGATCGGCTACATGTTCCTGGCGCTGGGTGTGCAGGCGTGGGATGCCGCCATTTTCCACCTGATGACCCATGCCTTCTTTAAAGCCTTGCTGTTCCTGTCCTCAGGTTCGGTTATCCTGGCCTGCCACCACGAGCAGAACATCTTTAAGATGGGCGGACTGCGTAAAAGCATCCCACTGGTGTACACCTGCTTCCTGGTCGGCGGTGCTGCCCTGGCCGCATTGCCGCTGATTACCGCCGGTTTCTACAGTAAAGATGAAATCCTGTTTGGTGCACTGGCGAACGGCCATTTGAACCTGATGGTCGCGGGTCTGGTAGGGGCGTTCCTGACCTCAATCTACACCTTCCGCATGATCTTTATCGTCTTCCACGGCGAAGAGAAAATCCATGCACACGCGGGCAAAGGCATTACCCATCATCTGCCACTGATTGTGTTGCTGGTGCTCTCAACGTTTGTGGGTGCATTAATTACCCCACCGCTGGCGGGCGTTTTACCGGCCAATGAGTTTGGTGAGAACGGTAAAGTCACGCTGGAGATCGCGTCCGGCCTGGTCGCGGTTGCGGGCATCGTTATCGCCGCTGCCCTCTGGCTGGGCAAGCGTCAGCTGGTCAGCAGCGTGGCCAACAGTGCGCCGGGCCGTTTCTTCGGCACCTGGTGGTTCGCCGCCTGGGGCTTTGACTGGCTCTACGACAAAGTCTTCGTCAAACCGTATCTGGGCATTGCGTGGTTGTTAAAACGCGATCCTCTTAACGGCCTGATGAACCTGCCTGCGTTGCTTTCACGTATCGCCAATAAAGGTCTGGTGGTCAGTGAAAACGGGTATTTGCGCTGGTATGTCGCGTCGATGAGCGTTGGTGCCGTCGTTGTGCTGGCGCTGCTGCTGGTAATTTAAAGATTGATGAGCGGGTAGGTGTGAAAACTTACCCATTAAGAATGTCAAAGATTGTCTGATGTAAGGGCGTAATCGGCGCAGTCCGTTTTGCCACCGCCAGCGCACAGCAACCGGAGCGTACTGAAGTACGTGAGGATTGCGAGCACTGCCGGGGGCGAAACGGGCAAGTGAGATAGCCCGAGCCAGGACAAAAAAAAGGGAAGTATGCCGTGTTATTACCTTGGCTAATTTTCATACCCTTCTTCGGTGGTTTCGTCTGCTGGCTCACCGAGCGCTTCGGCGCGAAGGTGCCTCGCTGGATCGCACTGATCACCATGGGGCTGACGTTGGCGCTCTCGCTGCAACTCTGGTTGCAGGGGGGCTATTCACTGACGCAGGCAGCGGGTATTCCGCAGTGGCAATCG
Source organism: Pantoea sp. JZ2 (assembly GCF_035191405.1). Lineage (NCBI taxonomy): Bacteria > Pseudomonadati > Pseudomonadota > Gammaproteobacteria > Enterobacterales > Erwiniaceae > Pantoea > Pantoea sp. JZ2. The sequence continues at coordinate 1,680,809 of NZ_CP045247.1, forward strand.
AGCTTCTCAGTACCCTGGATTCCCCGTTTCGGCATTAATTTCCATTTAGCGCTTGATGGCCTTTCGCTGTTAATGGTGGTGCTGACCGGACTGCTCGGCCTGATGGCAGTGCTGTGTTCCTGGAACGAAATTGAAAAGTATCAGGGCTTCTTTCATCTGAACCTGATGTGGATCCTGGGCGGCGTTATCGGCGTGTTCCTCGCCATTGACATGTTCCTGTTCTTCTTCTTCTGGGAAATGATGCTGGTGCCGATGTACTTCCTCATCGCGCTGTGGGGACATAAAGCATCGGACGGTAAAACCCGTATTACCGCCGCGACCAAATTCTTTATTTATACTCAGGCATCCGGTCTGGTGATGTTGATTGCGATTCTGGCGCTGGTGTTTGTTCACTACAACGCCACGGGCGTCTGGACGTTCAACTACGAGCAGTTGCTGAAGACGCCAATGTCGCACACCGTGGAGTACCTGCTGATGCTGGGCTTCTTCATCGCGTTTGCGGTGAAAATGCCGGTTGTCCCGCTTCATGGCTGGCTGCCTGATGCGCACAGTCAGGCTCCGACCGCAGGTTCAGTTGACCTGGCGGGTATCCTGCTGAAAACCGCCGCCTACGGCTTACTGCGCTTCAGCCTGCCGCTGTTTCCAAACGCCTCGGCAGAGTTTGCACCGATCGCGATGTGGTTAGGGATCATCGGGATTTTCTACGGTGCCTGGATGGCGTTCTCGCAGACGGATATCAAACGCCTGATCGCTTACACCTCGATTTCGCACATGGGCTTTGTCCTGATTGCGATTTACACCGGTAGCCAGTTGGCCTTCCAAGGCGCGGTTGTACAGATGATCGCGCACGGCCTGTCAGCAGCGGCGCTGTTTATCCTGTGCGGACAGCTTTACGAACGTCTGCATACCCGTGATATGCGTCAGATGGGCGGTTTGTGGTCGCGCATTAAATGGATTCCAGGGTTATCCCTGTTCTTTGCTGTCGCCAATCTGGGTATGCCAGGTACGGGTAACTTCGTCGGGGAATTCATGATCCTGACCGGCAGTTTCCAGATCGTTCCGGTCATTATCGTGATTGCGACCTTTGGCCTGGTTTTCGCCTCGGTCTATTCGCTGGTGATGATGCAACGTGCCTACTACGGTGAAGCGAAATCGAAAGATCCGCTGCCGGGCATGTCGGCGCGTGAATTCCTGACCATTGGGGTGCTCGTGGTCCTGCTGGTGCTGCTGGGTGTTTATCCTCAGCCGATTCTGGATACCTCACATGCTGCAATGAGCAATATTCAGCAGTGGTTTACCGCTTCAATTTCAACTACAAGGCCGTAATTCGCCATGACAATAACTCCTCAACAATTGATCGCGTTGCTGCCGCTGTTAATCGTCGGATTGACGGTGGTGGTTGTGATGCTGTCCATTGCCTGGCGACGCAACCACTTTGTTAACGCCACGCTAACAGTGGTTGGCCTGAACCTGGCGCTGCTGTCACTGTATTTTGTCGGTCAGGTTGGCGCGATGGATGTCACGCCGCTGCTGCGTGTAGACGCGTATTCGATGTTCTATACCGCCCTGGTGATGCTCGCCAGCCTGGCAACCTGTACTTTTGCCTATCCGTGGCTGGCCACGTTCCCGGACAACAAGGACGAGTTTTATCTGCTGGTTCTGATTGCTGCACTGGGCGGTATCGTGTTGTCAGCGTCTAACCACCTTGCATCACTGTTTATCGGGATTGAACTGCTGTCACTGCCGTTGTTTGGTTTGATTGGTTACGCCTTCCGTCAGAAACGTTCGCTGGAAGCGGCCCTGAAATACACCATCCTGTCGGCGGCGGCATCGTCTTTCCTGCTGTTTGGTATCGCGCTGATTTACGCTGACTCGGGCAACCTGGGCTTCGTCAGCCTGGGTAAAAGTCTGACGGACAGCATGATTCAGGAGCCGCTGCTGCTGGTCGGTCTGGGCATGTTGATTATCGGTCTGGGCTTTAAACTGTCACTGGTGCCATTCCATCTGTGGACGCCGGACGTTTATCAGGGCGCACCCGCACCGGTTTCTACTTTCCTTGCTACCGCCAGCAAAATTGCGATCTTCGGTGTTATCATGCGCCTGTTTATGTACGCGCCGGTGACCGACAGCGAAGCCGTACGGACAGTACTGGCCGTGATTGCCTTTGTCTCCATCCTGTTCGGTAACCTGATGGCGATTTCGCAAAGCAATATCAAGCGCCTGCTGGGTTACTCTTCTATTGCGCATCTGGGATATCTGCTGGTCGCGCTGATTGCGGTGAAAGATCATCAGCTGTCGCTGGAAACCGCAGGGGTTTACCTGGCCGGTTACCTGTTCAGCAGCCTCGGCGCGTTTGGTGTGGTAAGCCTGATGTCCAGTCCTTATCGTGGCCCGGATGCCGATTCACTTTACTCCTATCGCGGGCTGTTCTGGCACCGTCCGATTCTGTCGGCCGTGATGACCGTGATGATGCTGTCGCTGGCGGGTATCCCCATGACGCTGGGCTTTATCGGTAAATTCTACGTGATTGCCTCTGGCGTGAGCGCCAACCTGTGGTGGTTGACCGGTGCGGTGGTGGTCGGCAGTGCGATTGGTCTTTACTACTATCTGCGCGTTACCGTCAGTCTTTATCTCAGCCCGCCTGAATTGCTGAGCCGCGATACGCCAGCCAACTGGGCCTTCACCGCCGGTGGCGTGGTTGTCTTGATCTCCGCGATTCTGGTGTTGGTGCTGGGCGTTTATCCGCAGCCATTAATCAGACTGGTGCAGATGGCCCAGCCGCTGATGTAATGTCACGCTGTTGCGATCAATCAGGCCTTCGGGCCTGATTTTTTTTGTCTGAAAATCGACACAGGTGATTTTTGCATAGCCTTCGCAATATCACGTCGCGTCCGCTTTTCTCTTCGTTTTCATTCTGCATCTTCATTCTGTTTCCACAGTTTCGTGCTGAAATGGGGCGAACAGATAAGGGGGAGCATTGCTTATGGATCGCCGACATTTTCTGCTGGGGTGTACCGCAACGCTGCTGACGGCAAAAAGCACACTGTCATTCGCCGCGCGGGCCGCTGTCGCCCAAACCGTTATTCCCCTTTGGCCCGGCACGCCACCCGGCGGTGGCGGGCCAGAGGGGCCGGTTGAGACATCGCCTTCAGGCGCAGAGCGTCATATCGCCGTACCCACCTTAACCGTCTTACGGCCGGGCATGGGGAACGGTCATGTTGTCCTGATCGCCGGCGGTGGCGGCTATAAACGGATAGAAATAGCAAAAGAAGCCTGGCCCGCGGCTCGCTGGTTAACGGCGCGCGGCTACACTGCGGCGATATTGCGTTATCGTCTGCCGTCCGAACACTGGGGCGATGGTAACCGGGTTGCCCTGCAGGATGCGCTGCGTGCCCTGCAACTGGTCAAAGCGCAGGCAACAGGGTTAACGGTGCTGGGGTTTTCGGCCGGTGCGCATTTGCTCGGGATGGCCATCAGCCCGATGGGCGCGCGCATGGGGGCGGTGACAGAGGCACAGGACAGCGCACCTGTTCAGGTTGACGGTGCCGCGCTGATTTATCCCGTCATTACGCTGGAAGGGCCTTATACGCACACATCCACTCACCGCGTTTTGCTGGGGGCGCATCCTACGGCGGCAGAAGAAGCCGCCTGGTCGGTGCAGAATACGGTGACAGCAGCATCACCGCCTTTTTTTCTGGTGCAGGCCGAAGATGACCCGATATCCGATCCCCACAACACGCTGATCATGGCGCGAGCCTGTCAGCAACATCACGTAAATGTGGAGATGATCCGCTACCCAACCGGCGGGCACGGTTTTGGTATGGGGAAACCCGGCACACCCACCATGGCCTGGCCTGCGCGTTATCAACACTGGCTGCAAAGCCGCTAGCAGGCTACAGTGAGGGGTCGGTTATTGAATGAGGATGAGACATGCATATCAGTTGGCTGGATCTGCACCAGCAGGCATTAAGCGTCCCGCAGCTTTATGCAGTACTGGCGTTGCGCTGTGAAGTCTTCGTCGTGGAGCAGCTGTGCGCCTATCTGGATGTGGATGGTCAGGATTTGCAGGGCGAGAATCGTCACCTCCTCGGCATGGCGCAGGATGACCTGCTGGCCTATGCGCGCATCCTGTCGCCCCGGCGCGCCGAGACAGAGGTAAAAATTGGGCGCGTCATCATCTCCAGCAAAGCCCGTGGCCTGAATTTAGGTAACCAGTTGATGGTGCAGGCGATAGCCAGCTGTGAACAGCACTGGCCAGGGCATGCACAGTTTCTTTCTGCCCAGGCGCATCTTGCGGGGTTTTATCAGCGTCACGGTTTTGTCGCGGTCAGCGAAAGCTACCTTGAGGACGGTATTCCCCATATTGATATGCGCAGAGCAGGGGGGAAATAAACCGCGCTAACGGCCTGACGGTTTTATTCCTCCCTCAGCCTGTCGCGTGTTCTTTTCACGTACGCAAAAAAAATGCATCCCGGCGCCAGGCCTGAGATGCATTATGCCGTGAGATGACCGTGTTAGCTGACGGTCATCTGGCGATCGTCAACGTATTTACGCTGGTCTGGCGGGGGCGGCACATACTGATAGAGCCACGTTTCGCTCAGCGTTTCGTCTTTGGTTCGCAGGAACAGACGCATCTCAACGGGTTGTACGCTGTCGCTGTCAGGATACCAGTCAAAGAGGATACGGTACCCTTTGATCGGCTCAACATACAGAATCTCAACCTGCTTAAAGGTGCCGGAGGACACGGTAATCACCGGTTCAATGCCCTTTGGTGCGGCGGCCTGCAAATCGCCGCCGATAAAGTCGACAGCAAAACGACGGCACCACACATCCGGGAAGTGCTCGCCTGGCGCCCAGCCTTCGGGGAAGCCGCCGATGCCGGTGCGGGTTGCATCCACGCGCGCCAGTTGGCTCTGTACGGGCGGCAGTGCGCTCCAGTAGAGTTTGTACGAAAAACTGAACGCGTTGCCCGCTTTGATCGGTTCGGCGGGCTGCCAGAAGCAGACGATGTTATCGAGCGTTTCACCGGTCGTGGGGATTTCCATCAGGTTGATGGCGCCTTTACCCCACTTACCAACTGGTTCCACCCACAGGCTTGGCCGTTTGTTATACCAGCCAATCACGTCCTGATAATTCTCAAAGTCATGATCAAGCTGAAGCAGACCAAAACCACGCGGGTTTTCATCTTCGTAGGCGTTGAACTGCAGGCGCTGAGGGTTATTCAGCGGACGGGCAATCCATTCCCCTTTCCCGCTCCACATTGCCAGACGATCGGAGTCGTGAATCTGGGGATGGTAGGTGTTACACATCCGACGCTCGTTGGTGCCGCAGCTGAACATACTGGTCATCGGCGAAATGCCTAACTGACGAATATCCTTGCGGGCAAAGAGATGATTCTCAATGTCCATCACCACGCGTTCGGCTTCGCAGTGAATCACAAACTTGTATGCGCCGGTGATGCTGGCCCCATCCAGTAAGGCATAGCAGGTGAAGGTCGTGTCTTCGGCTTTCGGCGTTTCAAACCAGAACGCCGTAAAGTCCGGAAACTCTTCCTGGCCATTACTGAAGGTGTTAATGGCGACGCCACGCGCGGACAGCCCGTACTGGTAAGTATCATCGACAGCACGGAAGTAGCTGGCACCGAGAAAGGAGACGATATCGCGGCGGGCCAGTTCGGGTTTTTTAAAGGCACGGAAGCCCGCAAACCCCAGATCGGTTTTGCCTTCCAGCTGTTTAGTGTCGACTTTCGCATCGTTGTAGTTAAACAGCTCGGTGCGGAAGTGGATTTCGCGTGCCTCACGGCTGGCACTGTCGACGGAAAACATGCGGATGCGGCGTTTAAAGCCCATGCCGACGTGGAAAAACTGCACATCAAGCTCGCGATTCGGAATGTTGTTCCACAGCGAGTGATTAGCATCGTACTGAATATCGTTGTAAGCCTGCGGCGTCAGGTTAGCCAGCGTTTGCGGCAGCGGGCCCGGTGGACCACCCCACGGCTTCTTGGCCAGTGCGGCCGCGTTCTTTTTTAACTCGTCGAAATCGAAGCGCACTGCGATTCCGTCAGCAATGCCATCATCTGCCCAGGCGGATTGCGCGAATAGCGTTGATAAGCCTGTCATACCGCTCACCGCGGAGAAGGCCATTGACGCTTTCATAAACATTCTTCGATTCATGCCGGAGATCATTCCTTAGCTTTTCGAGTTTGTTGTGACTGTCGTGTCGAAGCACAGAGCCTGATTATTACAGGCAACAGCAGGGTACGACAGTCGGCTTAGAGAAAAATTCAGTTCGCTGAAAATTTATCAGATAAATCAAATAAACGAAGCGAAATTGCTTTAAGCAAGTCATCTCTTACACTTCTTTGCGTAATCACAGCCTGCCATAAGTTGACGCGCGTGCGCTTTCCTTGCGCCGATTTTCAGGTGATTCCTGGTAAGGGGCCGCGCAAAGCCCTCATTTATGGCTATAGTTAACCAGGTGCATTGCAATTCACATGGAGGAAATGATGGTAAAACAGACTGAATCTTTCGACACGGGCTATGACGACGATATCGCACTGCTGACTGAAACGCTGGAAGAAGTGCTGAAGTCATCAGGTGATCCGGCCGATCAGAAATATATCGAACTGAAAACCAAAGCTGAACGCGCGCTGGAAGATGTTAAATCACGTGTCAGCCAGGCCTCAGATAGCTATTACTACCGTGCCAAACAGGCCGCGTACCGTGCTGATGATTACGTCCATGAAAAACCGTGGCAGGGCATTGGCATCGGTGCTACTGCAGGGCTGGTATTAGGCCTGCTGCTGGCGCGTCGCTAATCTCAATCGCCTAAAACGGGCAGGCGCTGTCCTGTCCGTTCTCCCTTTCTGGTTCTTCCGCACTTCTGTCACCTGCCTGAAAATGCCGTTACCCGGTTAATTCCTGCCCGCAGATTGTGTTTTGTTCAGGGGCTTTCTAAAGTAAAGCGACAGGCACAAGGAGAATGAATGTGATAAGAGTTGAAATGCTGTCCACGGGCGATGAAGTGTTACATGGACAAATCGTCGATACCAACGCCGCCTGGCTGGCTGATGTGTTATTTCAACACGGGCTGCCGATGACCAGCCGGACTACGGTGGGTGACGCAATGTCGTCGCTGGTGGAAACGCTAAAGGCCCGCAGTCTTGAGGCGGACGTGCTCATCGTGAATGGTGGACTGGGGCCAACCACTGACGACCTTAGCGCCCAGGCCGCGGCCAAAGCGAGCGGGGTAGGGCTGGTGATGCAGGAAGCCTGGCTGGAAACGATGGAAGCCTGGTTCGCCAGCCGCGGACGGGTTATGGCTGAGAGCAACCGTAAACAGGCAGAAATTCCCGCTAACGCCGAAATGCTGGATAACCCGGTCGGTACCGCCTGTGGCTTTGCACTGCAACTCAATCGCTGCTGGATGTTCTTTACGCCAGGCGTTCCCTCTGAATTCAAGGTAATGGTCGAACAACAAATCATTCCCCGTCTGAAAGCGAAGTTCGACCTGCCTGAACCGCCCGTTTGCCTGCGGCTGACCACCTTTGGCCGGGGAGAAAGCGACATTGCGAATGAACTGGAACCCTTGCCGCTGCCGGAGAACGTGCTGATGGGCTACCGTTCTTCCATGCCGATTATCGAAATCAAACTTACGGGGCCAGCCGAACAGCGCGTCGCGATGGAGCAGGTCTGGCAGCAGGTACGTTTGTTGCTGGCCGAGTGTACGATATTTGAAGGCACTGAGGGGCTGCCTGCACTGCTGGCGCGGGAACTGCATCAACGTCACTGGCGGCTGGCGATCAGCGAACAGTACACCGCAGGGTTACTTCACTGGCAACTGGCTTCGGCTGACGTGCCCCTTAGCGCCAGCGAAATTCTGCCGCAGCAGGACGAGAGTCTGGATGTTCAGGTCATGCGTACCCAGGCGCTGGCGACGCGCTTGCAGACTCAGCTTGCCCTGTCCGTCGGCAGCCTGAGCGAAGACGCGATCTCTGTGGCGCTCCATACACCGGAAGCGACCTGGGGACAACGTGTTAAATTCAATAGTGGTCGTCACAACCTGGAAACCCGTCAGAAAGTGGTGGCGATGATGGCAATGAACATGCTGCGGCGCTGGTTACACGGCAGCGAGGTCAGCACAGGGCACGGCTGGATTGATGTGCTTGAAACTATCAAGCATTAAAAATACGGACCGGTGCCAAACGGCACCGACCGCCTTCTTTTTCTGCTCCCCGCTTTTCCTCAACTAACACGCTGTTTAACGCCGTAGCCCCGTCGCCAGCACGGTAAAGGTCGCCGTGACTTTAGCCAGCGTGGCCTGGGGCTCGGCGCTGGCGGCCACCCACAAGGCGGCAGTAAACGCCGCACCATTCAGCAAGCGGGCAGCGGCTTCAACATCCACGGGCTTCAGCACGCCGCTCGTGACCATCTCCTCCAGTGCATGCTGGGTTGCGGTCAGGCAGGCGTTCTGGCTGGGCCACAGCGAGGGATCGCCAAGAAAGGCCGGGCCATCCAGTAATACAATACGCTGCACTTCGGGGTCCAGCGCCATCTCGATATAGGCGATACCTCCCGCCAGCAACTGGTTCCAGCTGTCGCCCGCTCTGGCCGCGCGCGCTTTTGCACGCTGGGCGATTTCACTGTCGACTTCCGCGACCACAGCGGCGAGAAGGCCACGTTTATCGCCAAAATTGTGATAAAGCGCACCGCGCGTTAAACCAACGCTCGCCGTCAGCTCATCCATGGACGCGGCAGCAAACCCCTTTTCGGCAAAGGCTTTACGTGCGGCGGCAATCAGTTTAAGGCGATTTTCTTCCATTGTGACCGCACGAGGTCGTCCTGCCATGGTTCTCTCCTTTTCGTATACGTCGCGTATCTGAAATTGACATACGGGGCGTATGTGTGTTTTATTTCACATACGGGAAGTAGATTAAATCATGTCGTCATGAGGCGCATGATTTCCTGATAACAACTCACCAGAGGGTAAAACAATGAGCAATCGTGAAGCAGTTTTCCCGGCGGGTCGTCATGCGCTGTATGAAAGGCATGGCTATTCCGCTGCGATCCGCTCGGGCGACCTGCTGTTCGTCTCGGGTCAGGTTGGCAGTCGCACGGACGGATCGCCTGAACCGGATTTTGCTGCTCAGGTGCAACTGGCCTTTGAGAATCTGCGCCAGACACTGGCGGCGGCAGGCTGTTCGTTCGATGATCTTATTGATGTCACCACGTTTCATACCGACCCTGAAACGCAGTTCGCTACCATTATGGAAGTGAAAAAAGCGATATTTCCGCAGCCACCTTATCCTAACTGGACGGCGGTCGGCGTTAACTGGCTGGCAGGATTCGATTTTGAAATCAAAGTCATTGCCCGTATCCCCTGAGTCAGCACCCGGCGAAAAAAAACCGTCATTCGGTTGGGATGACGGTTTTTTAAACGCTTTGGCTCAACCACTAGAGTTCAAGCTCGATTTCACCTTTCGCCTTACAGCAGCAGGGCAGGATCTCCCCCTGTTCAATAAAGGCCAGCGGGGTTTCCGCGTAGTCGACCTCGCCGCGCAGTAACCGCATACGGCAGGAGCCGCAGTAACCTTCCCGGCACTGAAACTCCACGCACAGGTTGTTGGCTTCCAGCATGGTCAACAGATTAGGATGATCGTCTGCGCACTCCAGTCGGGTGCCGGAACTGCGCAGAATAACAACAGAACGGCTCATCGTTATAACTGGAAGTCGTCGAAGTCGTTTTCGCCCACTTCTGAATCAATCTGACCCACCAGGTAAGAACTGACTTCCACTTCCTGCGGGGCAACCTGAACGTTATCGGACACCAGCCAGGCGTTGATCCAGGGAATCGGGTTCGAGCGCGTTTCAAACGGCAGATCGAGGCCAACCGCCTGCATACGAATGTTGGTGATGTATTCGATATACTGGCACAGGATATCTTTGTTCAGACCGATCATGGAGCCGCCGCTGAACAGGTAATCTGCCCACTCTTTCTCCTGTAAGGCCGCTTTCTTAAACAGCTCGAAGCACTCTTCACGGCATTCGGCGGCAATTTCTTTCATTTCAGGATCGTCTTCACCGGTGCGCAGCAGATTCAGCATGTGCTGGGTGCCGGTCAGGTGCAGAGCTTCGTCGCGTGCAATCAGCTTGATGATTTTGGCGTTGCCTTCCATCAGTTCTCGCTCAGCAAACGCAAAAGAGCAGGCAAAGCTGACGTAGAAGCGGATCGCTTCCAGCGCATTGACGCTCATCAGGCAAATATACAGCTGCTTTTTCAGCGCGCGCACGTTAACCGTAATGGACTTACCATTGACCTGATGCGTACCTTCACCCAGCAAATGCCAGTAGTTAGTCATCTCAATCAGGTCATCGTAGTATTTAGAGATGTCCTGCGCACGCGCCAGAATCTGCTGGTTGGTGACGATATCGTCAAACACTACAGACGGATCGTTCACGATGTTGCGAATGATGTGGGTGTACGAGCGAGAGTGGATCGTTTCGGAGAACGCCCAGGTTTCGATCCAGGTTTCCAGTTCCGGAATCGAGATCAGCGGCAGCAGTGCCACGTTCGGGCTGCGTCCCTGAATCGAGTCCAGTAACGTCTGGTATTTCAGGTTGCTGATGAAGATATGCTTTTCATGATCGGGCAGGGCCTGGTAGTCGATGCGATCGCGCGAGACATCGACTTCTTCAGGACGCCAGAAGAACGAAAGCTGCTTTTCGATCAGTTTTTCAAAGATATCGTATTTCTGCTGGTCAAAGCGCGCCACGTTAACGGACTGACCGAAAAACATAGGCTCTTTCAGCTGGTCATTTTTGTTTTGTGAAAAAGTGGAGTAAGCCATAAAAAACTGTCCATGGTAGACGAGGCTCAGCACCGGCCTCGCGGAAAAATGTGGGCGGGAAAGGCTCCCGCCCGACCGTCAGATCTTACAGGCGCCGCTTTCGCAGCCATCATCCTGAATAGAAGGTGCCAGATCGTCCTGCGCATCTTCCGCACCATCACGGGTGTTTTGGTAGTAGAGCGTTTTCACGCCAAACTTGTAGGCGGTCAGCAGATCTTTCAGCAGTTGCTTCATCGGCACTTTGCCATTCGGGAAGCGCGACGGATCGTAGTTGGTATTTGACGAAATCGCCTGATCGATGAATTTCTGCATTACGCCAACCAGTTGCAGGTAGCCATCGTTGGACGGCATATCCCACAGCAGTTCGTACTGATCTTTAAGACGCTCATACTCCGGCACCACCTGACGCAGAATACCGTCTTTAGACGCTTTAATACTGATATGGCCGCGCGGCGGTTCGATACCGTTGGTGGCGTTTGAAATCTGCGACGAGGTTTCAGACGGCATCAGGGCAGAAAGCGTCGAGTTGCGCAGGCCGTGGGTTTTAATCTGCTCGCGCAGGGTTTCCCAGTCCAGGTGCAGCGGCTCGTTGCAAATCGCATCCAGATCTTTCTTGTAGGTATCAATTGGCAGCACGCCCTGTGCATAGGTGGTTTCATTGAACCACGGGCAGGCGCCTTGCTCTTTAGCCAGCTCATTTGAGGCTTTCAGCAGGTAGTACTGAATGGCTTCAAAGGTTTTGTGCGTCAGGCCATTCGCGCTGCCGTCGGAGTAGCGCACGCCGTGCTTCGCCAGGTAGTAAGCAAAGTTAATGACGCCAATGCCCAGCGTACGACGACCCATCGCACCCCGCTGCGCGGCCGGAATCGGGTAATCCTGATAATCCAGCAGTGCATCCAGCGCGCGTACAGCCAGCGTGGCCAGCTCTTCCAGATCGTCCAGGCTGTCAATCGCACCAAGGTTAAATGCTGACAGCGTACAGAGCGCAATCTCACCGTTTTCGTCGTTGACGTCATTGAGCGGTTTAGTTGGCAGCGCAATTTCCAGACACAGGTTCGACTGGCGCACTGGCGCAATACTGGCGTCAAACGGGCTGTGTGTGTTGCAGTGGTCAACGTTCTGGATGTAGATACGGCCGGTAGAGGCGCGTTCCTGCATCATCAGCGAGAACAGATCCACCGCTTTCACACGCTGCTTACGAATGCTGCTGTCTTGTTCGTATTTGGTGTAAAGACGTTCAAATTCGTCCTGATCGGCAAAGAACGCATCGTACAGGCCAGGTACGTCTGACGGGCTAAACAGCGTGATGTCCTCGCCCTTCAGCAGGCGCTGGTACATCATTTTGTTGAGCTGCACACCGTAGTCCATGTGACGTACGCGGTTACCTTCCACACCACGGTTGTTTTTCAGGACTAACAGGCTTTCTACTTCCAGATGCCACATCGGATAGAACAGCGTCGCTGCGCCGCCACGGACGCCGCCCTGCGAACAGGATTTCACCGCTGTCTGGAAGTGCTTGTAGAACGGGATACAACCGGTATGGAAAGCTTCACCGCCGCGAATCGGGCTGCCCAGCGCGCGGATACGACCCGCGTTAATACCAATACCTGCGCGTTGTGAAACGTATTTCACAATAGCGCTGGAGGTCGCGTTGATGGAATCCAGGCTGTCGCCACATTCAATCAGTACACAGGAGCTGAACTGACGGGTTGGCGTACGCACTCCCGACATGATTGGCGTCGGCAGGGAGATCTTAAACGTGGAAATCGCATCGTAGAAACGCTTGATGTAATCCATCCGGGTCGCACGCGGATAGCCTGAGAACAGGCAGGCCGCCACCAGAATGTACAGGAACTGGGCGCTTTCGTAGATCTCACCGGAGACGCGGTTCTGAACCAGATATTTGCCTTCCAGCTGTTTCACGGCCGCGTAGGAGAAATTCATGTCGCGCCAGTGGTCGATGAAGCCGTCCATCTGCTCGAACTCTTCACGGCTGTAGTCTTCCAGCAGATGGCGATCGTATTTACCCAGGTCAACCATCTTAATGACCTGATCGTACAGCGCGGGCGGCTCAAACTGGCCGTACGCTTTTTTACGCAGGTGGAAGATCGCCAGACGGGCGGCAAGGTACTGATAGTCAGGGGCATCGCGAGAAATAAGGTCTGCAGCGGCCTTGATGATCGTTTCATGGATGTCAGAGGTTTTGATGCCATCATAAAACTGAATGTGGGAACGCAGCTCTACCTGTGAAACCGACACATTGTTCAGCCCTTCAGCTGCCCAGTCGAGGACACGGTGAATTTTGTCGAGATCAATGCGCTCCTGGCGGCCATCGCGTTTAGTAACGAGCAGACTTTGGTTCATGTCGCGTTTTTACCTTTGCGTGAGTATCCAATAATTAAAAGAAATCCCGATTTATACACAGCATATTCATTGTGAATAATGTTGTGGATAAACACTACATCTTGGGGTTATCGAAGATAAGTATAACAATATGGAGGCTTATTCTAGTATTTTGCTGGCGCTTAACAAGAGGAAAAAATGATGTCTGCGGGGGTTGTATTTTCTGCGGGTTTTCTTAGGCCGCGTCTCGTAAGGCCGCAGGTCTTGTCAACCAGTCTGAGAAAATATTGCGATTTATGATCGACCGCTGATTTTTCAAACATTGCGCGACTTTTTCCAGCATTGGACTATACGAAAGCCTGTTTTGAGTCATAGCCGTCGTGCCAGAGCGCTTAACGCGTAGCGCTAGGAAGGATAGCGTTTTGTGATGACAGTGGGATGACAGCAGCGTGGGCAAAGCCGTACGCTGCACAGGAATTACGCCTCGCCGTGATGCGTGTGAATCATGTAGTTCACGTCCACACCTTTGCCCAGACGGAACCGATCGGTAAGCGGGTTGTAGTGCAGGCCTGTCATGTTGCGTTCACGCAGTGGGGTTTCATCCATCCAACCCAGCAGCTCAGAGGGACGGATAAATTTCTTCACATCATGCGTCCCACGCGGCACCATGCGCAGGACATATTCCGCACCGAAAATCGCCATCAGCCAGGCTTTGGGATTACGGTTAATGGTCGAGAAGAACACCTCGCCACCGGGTTTAACCAGCTGCGCGCAAGCGTGCACCACCGAACGTGGATCCGGCACGTGCTCAAGCATCTCCATGCAGGTCACCACATCGTACTGGCCTGCATGCTGGCTGGCATGCTCCTCGACCGTTTGTTGCACATAGTCGAGCGTCACGCCGCTCTCCAGCGCATGCAGTCGTGCCACCTCAAGTGGCTCCGCGCCCATATCCAGCCCGGTGACGATTGCACCTTCCCGGGCCATGCTTTCCGCCAGGATACCGCCACCACAGCCGACATCGAGCACTTTTTTACCGAACAGCCCGTGACTGTGTTGCGCAATGTAGCCCAGCCGCAGGGGATTAATACGGTGCAGCGGTTTAAATTCGCCCTCCAGATCCCACCAGCGCGAGGCAACGGCCTCGAACTTGGCAATTTCCTGTGCATCGACATTGTGCTGAGGGTTCTGTGGTTGTGCATTCATTGAATCGTGACTCCTGACAAAATGTGACATCAGTATAAACGCTTAACTTATCATGGCGCATCTTATCAACATGAGTAAAAGCACCTTAATAAGGTGGTTAACGTTCACCAGTGAATTGCGGTGTGATATACTTTCGCACCTTTAAAATCCGGGATTAGTAGAGGGATAGCGGCTCCATGAGCGACCTTGCGAGAGAAATTACACCGGTTAATATCGAAGAAGAGTTAAAAAATTCTTACCTCGATTACGCCATGTCGGTCATTGTTGGCCGAGCTTTACCCGATGTGCGTGATGGCCTGAAGCCAGTACATCGCCGCGTACTCTACGCGATGAGCGAACTGGGTAATGACTGGAACAAACCCTATAAAAAATCTGCCCGCGTCGTCGGTGACGTTATCGGTAAATATCACCCGCATGGTGATTCTGCCGTTTACGACACCATCGTACGTATGGCCCAGCCTTTCTCCCTGCGTTACATGCTGGTGGACGGTCAAGGCAACTTCGGATCCATCGACGGCGACTCCGCTGCGGCGATGCGTTATACCGAAGTGCGCATGTCTAAAATCGCCCACGACCTGTTAGCTGATCTGGAAAAAGAGACCGTTGACTTCGTACCGAACTACGACGGTACCGAGCAGATCCCTGAAGTTCTGCCCACCAAAATCCCTAACCTGCTGGTCAACGGATCGTCCGGTATTGCCGTCGGTATGGCCACCAACATTCCGCCGCATAACCTGCGCGAAGTGATTAACGGCTGCCTGGCTTATATTGAAGATGAAAACATCAGCGTTGAAGGGCTGATGGAACACATTCCGGGGCCTGATTTCCCGACGGCGGCCATTATCAACGGGCGTCGCGGCATTGAAGAAGCCTATCGCACCGGTCGCGGTAAAGTTTACATCCGTGCCCGTGGTGAAGTGGAAGTGGATGCCAAAACCGGACGTGAAACCATCGTCATTCACGAACTGCCCTATCAGGTGAACAAAGCGCGCCTGATAGAAAAGATTGCCGAGCTGGTGAAAGAAAAGCGCGTCGAAGGAATCAGTGCGCTGCGCGATGAGTCTGATAAAGACGGCATGCGTATCGTCATTGAAATCAAGCGTGACGCCGTTGGTGAAGTGGTTCTCAATAACCTCTATTCCCTGACTCAGTTGCAGACCTCTTTCGGTATCAACATGGTCGCTCTCCATCAGGGCCAGCCGAAGATTATGGCGCTGAAGGAGATTCTCGAAGCCTTCGTTCGCCATCGCCGTGAAGTGGTGACACGCCGTACTATTTTCGAACTGCGCAAGGCGCGCGATCGGGCACATATCCTTGAAGGTCTGGCGATTGCGCTGGCTAACATCGATCCGATTATCG
Source organism: Pantoea sp. JZ2 (assembly GCF_035191405.1). Classification (NCBI taxonomy): domain Bacteria; kingdom Pseudomonadati; phylum Pseudomonadota; class Gammaproteobacteria; order Enterobacterales; family Erwiniaceae; genus Pantoea; species Pantoea sp. JZ2. Next base: position 1,696,563 of record NZ_CP045247.1, read on the forward strand.
AACTGATTCGCCGCGCACCAACGCCAGCGGAAGCAAAAGCGGGTCTGATCTCGCAATCGTGGGCGCTGGGCAATGTGGCCGCGATGCTGGAACGTGCAGGCGACGATGCGGCCCGTCCAGAGTGGCTGGAAGCGCAGTTCGGTATCCGTGATGGCCAGTATTACCTGACAGAACAACAGGCGCAGGCCATTCTGGACTTACGTCTGCAGAAGCTGACCGGCCTTGAGCATGAGAAGCTGCTGGACGAGTACAAACAGCTGCTGGATCAGATTGCAGAATTACTGCACATCCTGTCCAGCTCAGAACGTCTGATGGAAGTCATTCGCGAAGAGCTTGAGCTGATGCGCGATCAGTTCGGCGACGACCGCCGCACTGAAATTACGGCTAACAGCGCCGACATCAACATCGAAGACCTGATCAATCAGGAAGATGTTGTGGTGACATTGTCGCATCAGGGCTATGTGAAATATCAGCCGCTGAGCGACTATGAAGCCCAGCGCCGTGGCGGTAAAGGCAAGTCTGCCGCCCGAATCAAAGAAGAAGACTTTATCGATCGTCTGCTGGTGGCGAATACCCACGACACGATCCTGTGCTTCTCCAGCCGTGGCCGGCTCTACTGGATGAAAGTCTACCAGTTGCCTGAAGCCAGCCGTGGTGCACGTGGGCGTCCTATCGTTAACCTGTTGCCGCTGGAAGCCAACGAACGTATTACGGCGATTCTGCCGGTACGTGAATACACCGAAGGCTTTAATATCTTCATGGCTACCGCCAGCGGGACCGTGAAGAAAACGGGTCTGCAGGAGTTTAGCCGCCCACGTAGCGCAGGCATTATCGCGATTAACCTGCGTGATGACGATGAGCTGATCGGTGTGGCGCTGACGAACGGCAACGATGAGGCGATGTTGTTCTCTGCGGCCGGTAAGGTGGTGCGCTTTGCAGAATCCGCGGTACGTGCCATGGGCCGAACGGCTTCGGGCGTACGGGGCATTAAGCTGGCGCAAAACGATCGCGTAGTTTCGCTGATCGTGCCGCGTGAAGAGGGCGCTATTCTTACGGTTACGCAGAACGGCTACGGTAAGCGTACCGCGAACAGTGAGTACCCGACCAAATCCCGTGCAACGCAGGGCGTGATTTCCATCAAAGTAACTGAGCGTAATGGCCCGGTTATTGGTGCGGTACAGGTTGTCGACAGCGATCAGATCATGATGATCACCGATGCCGGCACACTGGTAAGAACCCGTGTCTCCGAAGTCAGCATCGTGGGCCGTAATACCCAGGGTGTGATCCTGATTCGTACAGCCGAAGACGAGAATGTTGTCGGTCTGCAGCGCGTAGCGGAACCGGTGGAAGAAGAAGAGCTGGATGCTATCGATGGCAGCGTGGCGGAAGGGGACGATGATATCGTACCTGAAGTCGACAATGACGACGATGATGAACCGGCAGTGGACGACGACGAGTAAGTTACCCGTCGTACGTTAAACCGCAACGGCAGGTCAGGGGTAACCCGGCCTGCCGTTTTTTTTGGCTGTGAAGACAGCGAGAGGAGAGGTGGGCGGCAGGTCAAACATTCTCAAACTGCGCCCTGAGCCCGGAGTCGACTGGCTTTTTCGCTGCGATAAAGCTAGTGTATGAACATCAAAAATCCAACAATGCGACTAACCTTGCCACCTGCGAGTCACCTTTGAAATATCTAGTTTCTTTCCGCACGACGCTGCGCATTTCGCGCTATCTGTTTCGCGCGCTGGCACTGCTCATCTGGTTGCTGGGCGCTGTTTTGACGACGTTCTATATTATCAGCGTCCTGCATGACAAAGAGAATAAGGTACGTCAGGAGTTTGCCAGTAACTACGGCACCATTGACTGGTACGTCCGTCATTCTGCGGGCATGATGCGTGAACTCAAATATATTGCTGAAAACCGGCTCGCCAGACCTGCACCCATCGGTCAGTCCCAGGCGGACAATCTGATTCAGCCGCAGTTTATGCCGTTATATTCCGGTGACGACTGTGCCTCCATGAGCACCACCTGGCGCAACTCGCTTGATTCCTTAGGCAACTACATTAACTACTGGAAAAGCAATTTCGCCTCCTCCTACGAGCTGAACCGGGTCTTCCTGATTGGCGGCGATAACAGGTGCCTGGCTGATTTTACCGTCAGCAATAACAATAATAATGTCAGTCGCGATCGCAGTCTGAAGCTTCTGCGGGAAAACCTGCAGCGTTACCGTAACAGCCCGGAAGAGGACCAGCGTAATCCGGCCTACTGGGTGAGCAGCTCCGCTCAGCCTGGTGTAGGCAGCTTCTCTGTGGTGATGCCGGTCTATGTGGCCGATAAACTGCAGGCTTTGCTGGGCGTAGAGCAAAATATCCGCCTTGATGAATTTATCCAGCCCGGCAGCCTGCCGGTGACCGCGACCATAACCGACGAAAATTATACGCCGTTGCTGACGTCACGCCGGGGAGGCGTAGGTTTCTCGCTAAACGAATTACCCGACGATAAAACCTGGTTTGGTTATCTGGACGGTTATCGCCAGCTGGTGCTCAAGAAACCCTTACCGCCATCAGAACTCAATGTGATCTGGTCGGTGTCAACGGATGTCCTGGTCGATCAGCTCAGGCTCATGATGATTAACGCGGTGCTGCTCAATATCATGAGTGCGGTACTGCTGTTTACGCTGGCCTGGTTATTTGAGCGGCGCATGTTTTTGCCTGCGGAAGAGAATGCACACAGGCTGGAAGAGCATGAGCAGTTTAACCGTAAGATCGTGGCGTCAGCACCGGTCGGGATCTGTATTCTGCGCACCAGCGATGGCACCAACATTCTGAGTAATGAGCTGGCGCATAACTATCTTACGTTGCTGACGCAGGAAGACCGCAAGCGGTTAAATGAAATTATCGGCGGCCAACAGGTCAACTTTGTGGATGTCCTGACGGGCAGCAACACCAATCTGCAAATCAGCTTTGTGCATTCCCGATATCGCAATGAAAACGTCGCCATCTGCGTGCTGGTTGATGTGTCCGCGCGCGTTCGTATGGAGCAGTCATTGCAGGAGATGGCGCATGCCGCTGAACAGGCCAGCCAGTCGAAATCGATGTTTCTGGCCACGGTCAGCCATGAACTGCGCACGCCGTTATACGGCATTATTGGTAATCTGGATTTATTACAGACACGACAGTTGCCCAGCGGTATCGACTCGCTGGTCACCGCCATGAACAACTCCTCCAGTCTGCTGTTAAAAATCATCAGCGATATTCTCGATTTCTCGAAAATCGAGTCGGAACAGTTGAAGATTGAACCGCGTCCTTTCTCCCCGCGTGAAGTGATTACCCATATTGTCGGTAACTATCTGTCGCTGGTGGTGAAAAAACGCCTGACACTGTACTGCTATATTGAACACGATGTTCCGCAGTTCCTCGATGGCGATCCCCTGCGTCTGCAACAGGTGATTTCTAACCTGCTCAATAATGCGATCAAATTTACGCATACCGGCTGCATTATCCTGCATGCATACGTCACCCAGGGCTATCTGGCCTTTCGTATGCGTGATACCGGCGTCGGGATTCCGGCAAAAGAGCTCACCCGGTTATTCGATCCGTTCTTCCAGGTCGGAAATGGCGTCCAGCGCAATTTCCAGGGCACCGGGCTGGGCCTGGCGATTTGTGAAAAGCTGATCAACATGATGGACGGTGATATTGAGGTGGAGTCAGAGCCGGGAATGGGAAGCCAGTTTATCGTGCGTATTCCCATCTACAATGGTAAGCAGCCGTCCATTCCACTGCTTGACGGGCTTCAGGATAAGAAAATCTGGCTGGCAATGCGCAATGAGTACCTGGCCCAGTATCTGGACAGGCTGTTGAAGCAACATGGCTTCCAGGTCGCCGATATGCTGGCAAACCCTGGCAGTGATGATGTGGTGTTAACCGACTATGCAATGGAGACATTCCCCCAGGTGCGTGCGGTTATCACGTTTGACGGCGCGCATGTGGATATGCCGCGTGAGCCGCAGGCAGGGCGCTGGATCCACAGCACGGCAACCCTGCATGAACTGCCGACTTTACTGGCGCGTATTTACCGCATTGCCGTGGAAACCGAGAGCACGGACGCGCTTTCTCTGAGCGGGCCGGTCGAAGAGAAAATCCATAATGACGACATTATGGTGCTGATCGTTGACGATCATCCTATCAATCGCATGCTGCTGTCAGAGCAGCTTGGCACGCTGGGTTATCAGGTGAAAACCGCCCAGGATGGTGTTGACGCCTTAAATGTCTTAAGCCGTAATACAATTGATATTGTGCTGACCGACGTGAACATGCCCAATATGGACGGTTATCGTCTGACTCAGCGCCTGCGTCAGTTAGGGCATGTGTTCCCGGTGATAGGCGTCACGGCGAACGCGCTGGCCGAAGAAAAGCAGCGTTGTATGGACGCAGGGATGGACAACTGCTTGTCGAAGCCCGTGACGCTGGATGTGCTGAAATCAACGCTGGGTCTCTATGCGGAGCGGGTACGTAAAGCCCGGCAGGGGTAAAAGAGAAGCGGAAGGAGGCGGTGCGAGTGCACCGCCTGAAAACTTACTCTTTGTCGATCTGGGTCGCGCTGACCGATGACAGATAGTTGAGCAGGGCAATATCGTTATCCACACCCAACTTCATCATGGCCGATTTTTTCTGGCTACTGATGGTCTTAATACTGCGGTTCAGCTTCTTCGCAATTTCCGTTACCAGGAAGCCTTCAGCGAAGAGACGTAATACTTCGCTCTCTTTAGGCGACAGACGCTTATCGCCATAACCGCCGGCACTGATTTTCTCCAGCAGTTTCGCCACGCTTTCCGGCGTATATTTCTTGCCTTTCTGCAGCGCAGCCAGCGCTTTAGGCAGATCGGTTGGCGCACCTTGCTTCAGAACGATACCTTCGATATCCAGATCCAGCACGGAGCTGAGGATGGCCGGGTTGTTGTTCATGGTCAGAACAATGATCGACAGATCAGGATAATGGCGTTTGATATATTTGATCAGCGTAATACCGTCACCATACTTTTCACCCGGCATAGAGAGGTCGGTGATCAGCACATTGGCATCAAGCTTAGACAGGTTGTTAATCAGTGCTGTTGAGTCTTCAAACTCACCCACAACGTTAACCCACTCAATTTGTTCCAGAGATTTTCGGATACCGAAAAGAACAATTGGGTGATCATCGGCAATAATTACATTCAGGTTATTCATCTTATTGGTTACCTTGCTGCAGCAGTTGATTGACATAAGCGTCAATATTACTGGTGGTATTTTTAATGTTTGAATCGTCACACACTTTGATGTGGTGTTCTAATTCTTCACAAAGCTGTTTGCCCGGTGTCAAATTAAGCATAGCAAACACGCCTTTAAGGCGATGGGCAGTCTGAGCAAGCGAGGCATAATCGTTTATCGCTGACTCAGTATACAATCTCTTTACATCATCCGGTACTGTCTCAGTAAACAGCTGGAAATAGCCTCCACTTAGCAGTGGCGTGCTGGCGTCATCTTCTTCAGTGTTATCCTCCATTACATCGTGGGACAATTGCTTCTCAATCAGTGCCAGTAATGCATCCAGTAGTGCATTACTGAGATTGAAATTGACGCGATACTGTTGATCGTTCAGCGCATGATGGCCCGGTTCGTCTTCTGCCAGTAACAATGCCCAGCCACTCAGTTTGCCCGGATCGTCGGTGATCTGTACGTCGTGATCCTGACCCGAAATACGTTCATCAGGCGTCAGGCAGCGCGCGCCCCAGTTTTCCAGATGGCGACAAACAATTTTGTGGACATCTTCAACGGCGATCTCCACCAGCGCGGTTACGCCTTCCAGGATTTTCTCTTCCTCCTCATCACGCTGTTCCTCAAGCGTGAGGGGCAGTTGAATGTTATAGCGTGTGCCGATATCGGCTTTCGCCACAATCTCCAGGCTACCGCCCATTTGTTTACACAACTGCTTGCACAGGAAAAACGCCATGCCGGACGCCTGACCATAACGATCCTGACTGGTATCGCCCAGGAACGGGAAGTCCACGTTGGCCAGTTCATCCACGGTCAGTCCGGCACCGGTATCCACCAGTTCAATATAGACCCGGTCAGGCTGGTTCTCTGCCGTCTTCACCGCCAGGGTAATCTTGCCCCAGCGGGTGGTAATCAGCGCATAATGCATCAGCGTGGTGAGGATTTTGCGCAATGCACGTCGATCGCCAAAGCGCATCTCGTCATTTGCCAGATGATTATTCACCACCAGGGACAGGCCTTTGCGGCGCAGCAGCGGCAGGCTCTCCAGCGTAATTTCGTCCAGTAACTCTTGCAGGTTAAATACCGACGCATCAGGTGACCAGTCATGCGCTTCAAGACGATTCAGCAGCACGATATCGTCCACCAGACGAGCCAGTGACTGGCTCTCATCCAGAATATCCAGCACGCTTTCGTCATTATCACGCTGACTCAACTGCACCAACTGCGAGACGATTTTTTCCAGCGGCTGGTTTAACGCATGGCCAAGGTGATGCAGCAACTGCTGACGCATCTGGTGGTTGCGATCCAGCACCTGCTGTGCTTTTTGCAGTTTCTTGTTGACCAGTAATTCCCGATCCTGATCGCGCATCATAAACAGCTGTGTATGCGGCGATAAAACGCTACGCGCATGGCGTATTTCATACACTTCGTTGTTGATCGTAGCCTGTAATACACCCTGATGCTGATCGGACATATTGATGATCTTTTGCAGGTTCAGGTGAGGCAAAAGATGCTCGGCGATCTTATTACTTAACAAGGTACGGTTACTCGCAAAGTCGTACACCAACAGGCCCACAGGTAAGCTGGCCACAATCTCCTGATTAAGTACGCGAAGGGAGTCCAGTTCAGCACTCTGGTTTTCACTGGGACGAAGCGATTGTTTGCGGAGCAACAATACGCCACTCAGTGAAAGTAAAAACAGCACCAGGTTAATCAGTAGTGGCCACATCAGGTTATGCGCACTGTCGAGCAGCAGGCGAACAAGGGGGACCCGGTAAACCAGCTGCAGCGAGGTGCTGGGCAGGGCTGCGGCTATCTCAATGTCGTGGCTGACCAGCGAAACCTGGGTTGTCTCAAGGCCTTCCTGGTTTGTACTGGTGTTATTGGTAAAGCTGGCATCCTGACGCAACTGGAAGTTCTCTACCGGCATATTAAGCGGGATTAAGTCATTCACAGGCAAATCAAACGCGACGACAGTAGCCAGATGGCCGGGCTGATTAAACGTCGTACGCAGGGTAAAGTAGTGATCGTTCTGGAAAGCAAGGTGACGCAGAGGCGAAAAGCTTTCGCGTTCATCCAGCGCATTCGCCTGCTGCAGCATTTCAGCACGGCGCGCATCCACTAATGAACTTAACGCATTCTCTTTATAGCGAGTGGCCAAATCTTTCAGCGGCAGGGTCGATATCATAATCAGGCTGTTGTCCTGACCATTTAAGAAATACATCGACCAGGTCGGCGATTCGGCACCCCACAGCGTATCAAGATAACTGGACATCCGCATCGTCATATCCAGCGTGCTGCTGTCATGCGAACCAAAGATCAGCGCTTCGGTTTTACGTCGGGTTTTTTCGAGGTAATAGACATCAGGACGCAGACGCGTCTCTTGTAAATTGCTGGCAGGGACGGAACCTGCCGCACTGGCCGAGAGGTTTTCATAAATTTGCCAGGTCACGAAACGATAGGTATCAATACGTTTTTGTACGTCGTGCGCCATATCGGCCATGGCATAGCGTTTATCGGTTAGCCAGGCATTAATTGAATTTTGCACCATACAACCCAGCGCCAGTAACAGTACCAGGTTAAATACGATAAAAAAGCGGGTGACATTGCTGGATGTCAGAGGAAACTTATACAACATAGCGTCTCAGATACCTGATTTATCGCGCAACGTTGCGCGCACTGACAGCCACAGCCAACAAGAGCAGTGCAATCAGTAAAAATGCACCGCTAAGGCTAATCCATTGAGAGATGAACCCGATCAACGCCGGACCAGAAAGAATACCTGCATATCCCAACGTTGTCATGGCTGAAATCGCCAGGTTAGCGGGCATTGCATGCTGATTACCCGCCGCGTTAAATAACATAGGCACGGTATTGGATAAACCAAATCCCACCAGTAAGAAAGCCAGTAATGACGCTTCCGGCCAGGGCAGCAGGACGGCGAGCGCCAGGCCCGACGCCGCGGCCAGCGCGCCCATGACCATCACTGGATAGCGGCCAAAACGTTGAATAATCTTATCGCCAGTAAAGCGTCCTGCCGTCATCGCTACAGAGAATACGGCATAGCCCAGGCCCGCATGTGCCGTCGACATTGACGGATTTTGCAGCAGCAACAGGGCACCCCAGTCCAGTACTGCGCCTTCTGCCAGAAACAGGATAAAGCACAGTACGCCCAGAAAGGCGACACGCCCGCGCGGAATCACCAGCCAGGGCTGATCAGGCTGATGTAAGCGCTGGTTCATATAGCCGGACAGCCGCCACAGCAGCAATGCGACCATCACCGCCATAACGATCAGAACCGATAAGAGAGGGGTCAATGTCAGACCTAACAGCAGACTTACCGCACCGGCACCTAAAATGCCTCCCAGGCTGAAAAACGCGTGAAAGCCTGACATCATGGGGCGTCCTGCGGCTTTTTCTACTTCCACCGCCTGATAATTCATTGCAACGTCCAGCATCCCCAACCCGGCACCAAACAGCATGAGTGCTGCGGCCATCACCAGATGGGAAGGCGCGGTTGCCAGCACGGGTAGCATCAACAGGACCAGCAGCGTCGAACTCATCATCACCCGCCGGCAGCCAAAGCGGGCGACCAGCGTGCCTGTGACGGGCATCGCAAGCAGTGAACCAATCCCCAGGCAGAGCAGCAGGGCACCGAGGGATGCCCCTTCTAACTGCAAGCGATCGCGCGCATAAGGTACCAGTGGTGCCCAGGCTGACATGCCCAGTCCATTAATTAAAAAAATGGTACGCGTACCGGCGCTAAGGCGGCGTTCAGAACAGGTTGATTTTGCGGCATCCAGTGCTGTCATGGCTCTTATTTCATCTGTATCGAAGCAAAAAAGTGTAGCATCAAATTGCTGCAAAACGCTGTGAGAACACAGGCTTAACAGTTCATCATTTTACGTAGATGATTTTCGCGCAGCGCCAGTGTACCGACTTTTAGCGGTGCCAATGATTTTTCCAGAACTTTCCTGGCTTACTTTCCCTCCTGCCGCGACGTTGTATGACCGTGGTCACATTTTCGCTATGTGTATTGCTTAGTTAAATTTGAGTATGCCTTCAGCCTGTCAAGGCCTAAAAAAAACAGGTTAATCCGTAACTTTGCGCATTTTTAGAAATATTTAGCAACATCTGAAAGCGATGCGCGGCACATTTTTGCCACTTTTTTACTGACAAAACCAAAATTTGGCTAATGTTATCTTGGTTAAATCATAAATAAAACTGCATATTACGATTGATTTTTACCCTGACTGTGATGAATATTATTTTCATGATGTTGCCAAAAGTAAGTTCGGGTTAATTAAAATTTAAACAATTATTACGCTTCGCTTAGATTTTTTGTCATCGTTCTTGATTTTTTTACCTATTGTCGCACCGGGTTGAAACGTTTTCAGATTCGCAGCAAGTAAAACGTGGAAAAGTTACCCATAAATTATTTTTATGGGTTTCATTTCAGTTAATTAGCTTCTCTGGTGGAGTAAGGTCAAGATGGCAGAAATCACTCAAACTCGGGTGGATATCATTTCCCGTGCAAATGGTACGCTCATTTCACAGGTCGATGGCGTCTCAGCACAAACGATTACCCTCAGTGAACCCAGCGTTGTCCGTATTAACGGCACACGTGAAGTGGTGACGCAATTTCAACGGCAGGGTGATGACCTTATCGTTCAGATGCGTGACGGCAGCACGGTTCGCTATAAAAACTTCTTTCTGGATGATGCTGCCGGCGATCACAGTGAACTGGTGTTTGACGATGGTGTGAATCCCCCAGAGCATGCGCTTTTCCCCACGGCGGTTGACGCAACAGATTACGCCGCCACAACCATGACGCCCACCTATGAATCTCTCGACAGTGTCGATCCCCTTCTCCTGGCTGATAACAGCAATATTTCTACCGGACTAATGACCGCCAGCGGTGTGGGCCTGCTTGGTCTGGCGGGCGTTGCACTGGGTACCAGTCGGGGCGGAGGAGGTGGTGGTGGTGACAACCCGGCCGCACCGGGAACGCCCGGTGCGCCAACGCTCACCGTCAACCCTTTCGCCGGGGATAACGTGCTGGACAACACTGAGAAGGCGTCAGATCAAACGCTTTCGGGCACCACAACCAATGTGGAGGCAGGCCAGACCGTCACCGTGACGCTGGGCGGACAGACCTACACCACCACGGTAGGAACAGACGGTAGCTGGAGCGTGACGGTGCCGTCCGCGGCGCTGCAGGCGCTGGCGGCGGGCACGGCGACCATCGCGGTCACGGTGAGCAACGCGGCGGGCACCGCAGCCACGACTACCGAAACCATCACCGTGGAGGCGCCGGTGACCTCGCCGGGCGATCCGACGGTGACCCTTGCGCCCTTTGCCGGGGACAACATTCTGGACAACGCGGAGAAGGCCACGGATCAGACCGTCTCGGGCATCACCGCCAACGTGGAGCCGGGCCAGACCGTGACCGTGACGCTGGGCGGGCAGACCTACACCGCCACGGTGGGCCAGGACGGCAGCTGGAGCGTGACGGTGCCGGCGGCGGCGCTGCAGGCGCTGGCGGCAGGCACAACGACCATTGAGGCGACGGTGAGCAACGCGGCGGGCACCGCAGCCACCCAGACCCAGGCCATCACCGTGGAAGCGCCGGTGACCTCGCCGGGCGATCCGACGGTGACCCTCGCGCCCTTTGCCGGGGACAACATTCTGGACAACGCGGAGAAGGCCACGGATCAGACCGTCTCGGGCATCACCGCCAACGTCGAGCCGGGCCAGACCGTGACCGTGACCCTAGGCGGACAGACCTACACCGCCACGGTAGGAACAGACGGCAGCTGGAGCGTGACGGTGCCGGCGGCGGCGCTGCAGGCGCTGGCGGCGGGCACGGCGACCATCGCGGTCACGGTGAGCAACGCGGCGGGCACCGCAGCCACGACTACCGAAACCATCACCGTGGAGGCGCCGGTGACCTCGCCGGGCGATCCGACGGTGACCCTCGCGCCCTTTGCCGGGGACAACATTCTGGACAACGCGGAGAAGGCCACGGATCAGACCGTCTCGGGCATCACCGCCAACGTGGAGCCGGGCCAGACCGTGACCGTGACCCTGGGCGGACAGACCTACACCGCCACGGTGGGCCAGGACGGCAGCTGGAGCGTGACGGTGCCGGCGGCGGCGCTGCAGGCGCTGGCGGCGGGCACGGCGACCATTGAGGCGACGGTGAGCAACGCGGCGGGCACCGCGACCACCCAGACCCAGGCCATCACCGTGGAAGCGCCGGTGACCTCGCCGGGCGATCCGACGGTGACCCTTGCGCCCTTTGCCGGGGACAACATTCTGGACAACGCGGAGAAGGCCACGGATCAGACCGTCTCGGGCATCACCGCCAACGTGGAGCCGGGCCAGACCGTGACCGTGACCCTGGGCGGACAGACCTACACCGCCACGGTGGGCCAGGACGGCAGCTGGAGCGTGACGGTGCCGGCGGCGGCGCTGCAGGCGCTGGCGGCGGGCACGGCGACCATCGAGGCGACGGTGAGCAACGCGGCGGGCACCGCAGCCACGACTACCGAAACCATCACCGTGGAGGCGCCGGTGACCTCGCCGGGCGATCCGACGGTGACCCTCGCGCCCTTTGCCGGGGACAACATTCTGGACAACGCGGAGAAGGCCACGGATCAGACCGTTTCGGGCATCACCGCCAACGTGGAGCCGGGCCAGACCGTGACCGTGACCCTGGGCGGACAGACCTACACCGCCACGGTGGGCCAGGACGGCAGCTGGAGCGTGACGGTGCCGGCGGCGGCGCTGCAGGCGCTGGCGGCGGGCACGGCGACCATCGAGGCGACGGTGAGCAACGCGGCGGGCACCGCGACCACCCAGACCCAGGCCATCACCGTGGAAGCGCCGGTGACCTCGCCGGGCGATCCGACGGTGACCCTCGCGCCCTTTGCCGGGGACAACATTCTGGACAACGCGGAGAAGGCCACGGATCAGACCGTTTCGGGCATCACCGCCAACGTGGAGCCGGGCCAGACCGTGACCGTGACCCTGGGCGGACAGACCTACACCGCCACGGTAGGAACAGACGGCAGCTGGAGCGTGACGGTGCCGGCGGCGGCGCTGCAGGCGCTGGCGGCGGGCACAACGACCATTGAGGCGACGGTGAGCAACGCGGCGGGCACCGCAGTCACCCAGACCCAGGCCATCACCGTGGAGGCACCGGCAACACAGCCCGGCGATCCGACGGTGGCTCTTGCGCCCTTTGCCGGGGACAACGTACTGGATAACGACGAAAAAACGTCGGATCAGCTCATTTCAGGCGTTACCAGCAACGTGGAGCCGGGCCAGACCGTGACCGTGACGCTGGGCGGGCAGACCTACACCGCCACGGTGGGCCAGGACGGCAGCTGGAGCGTGACGGTGCCGGCGGCGGCGCTGCAGGCGCTGGCGGCAGGCACAACGACCATTGAGGCGACGGTGAGCAACGCGGCGGGCACCGCGGCCACGACTGCCGAAACCATCACTGTGGAGGCACCGGCAACACAGCCCGGCGATCCGACGGTGGCTCTTGCGCCCTTTGCCGGGGACAACGTACTGGATAACGACGAAAAAACGTCGGATCAGCTCATTTCAGGCGTTACCAGCAACGTGGAGCCGGGCCAGACCGTGGCCGTGACGCTGGGCGGGCAGACCTACACCGCCACGGTGGGTCAGGACGGCAGCTGGAGCGTGACGGTGCCGGCGGCGGCGCTGCAGGCGCTGGCGGCGGGCACAACGACCATTGAGGCGACGGTGAGCAACGCGGCGGGCACCGCGGCCACGACTGCCGAAACCATCACCGTGGAGGCACCGGCAACACAGCCCGGCGATCCGACGGTGACCGTCGATCCTTTTGCCGGGGACAACGTGCTGGATAATGCAGAAAAAGCAACGGATCAGATTCTGTCCGGCACCACCGTCAACGTGGAGCCGGGCCAGACCGTGACCGTGACCCTGGGCGGGCAGACCTATACCACCACGGTGGGCCAGGACGGCAGCTGGAGCGTGACGGTGCCGTCGGCAGCGCTGGGCGCATTAGCGGCGGGCACGACGACAATTGCCGTCAGCGTGGCTAACAATGCCGGAGACATCGCGACGGGCAACCAGGACATTATCGTTGAACCCGCAGCGGGGACACCGGGATCGCTGACGATTACCCAACCGCTGGGCGGAGATGGTTTTATTAATGCGCTGGAGGCCAGCCAGGGCGTTATCGTTAAGGGTGCGTTCCTTGGTGGGACACCGGGTCAGCAGATTGCGGTTAACTTTAACGGTGTCAATTACAACGGTACCGTAGATGGTGACGGATTATGGTCGGTCACGATGCCTGCAGCCGCTTTTGACGGCGTGGCAGACGGGCTGAAATCGATTACCGTCAGCACCGTGGATGCTAACGGTAACCTCGTGACCGGCACAGCTGACGTGATCCTGCAGGCCACAACATTGCCTGCTGTTAACCTCGACAGCGGCGCGATCAGCGATGGTGTCCTTAATAATCTGGACGCCGCCAGCGATCAGGTACTGAGCGGGAATACCGGCATTACCGGTGACGGACAACAGGTACAGATTCAACTCGGCGGCAACACCTACAACGTTCCGGTTAATACGGACGGCAGCTGGAGTACGACGATTCCTGCCACCGATCTGTCTGCCTTACCGCAGGGGAATAACCCACTGGTTGTCAGTGTGGTTGATCAGGCTGGCAACGTGGTTACCCAGACAAATAACCTCACGGTGGATACTCAGTCACCTGTGCTGGGCGTTGATCCCGTGGGCGGCGATAACACGCTAAGCGTCAGCGATCTGACACAGCCACTGATCCTGAATGGTACCGGCCAGAATGGCGATCAGGTCACACTCTCGCTCAACGGCAGATTTTACCGGACGCTGGTGGCCTCCAATGGCCGCTGGTCTTTGAGAGTTGACCAGTCTGATCTCGCTGCATTACCGTCAGGCAGCAATCCGTTTACGGTCACGGTGACGAATGCCAATGGCAGCCAGACGACGTTCACCAGCGATCTGAATGTCGCGACGGCACCAGAAGTCCAGCCTACCATTACGGTTAATTCGGGTAGTTTTGCTGGCGATGGCATTCTGGATGGTGCCGAACAGCAGCAGCCACAAACCCTTACCGGCACCACAACCAATGTTGAGGCGGGACAACAGGTTAGCGTTACCCTGAATGGCGTGACCTACACGGGGACAGTAGAGCCCAACGGTAACTGGCAAATCACGCTGCCGTCCACCGCATTGTCCGGCTTGCCGAATGGTGCGCAGTCGCTGACCGTTGAGGTCGTAAACGCCGTCGGGAACACCAGCAGTGCGGAGCTGACCTTTACGGTCGACAATACGGGCAGCAGCGTTGCGCTGTCGCCTGTAGGGACAAATAACTACCTCAATGTTGAGGATGTGGCCAGCGATGTCGTGTTGAGTGGCACCACAATCAACATTCCTGCGGGCAGTCAGGTGACCGTTAGTGTTAATGGCACCAGCTATACCGGCACGGTCGATGCGCAGGGCAACTGGACGGTGACGCTGCCTGCCGGTTCACTGGCTGAACTGCCAAACGGTGCTCTGCCGGTCATTACCACTATCACCGATGCCGGTGGTAACACGCTTGCCACCAATACAACGAATATTAACGTCTTTGCTACCGATCTGCCGATCGCAACGGCTGGCGTCGCCTTTGGTGATGGCGTGCTGAATGGCGCTGAAGCCACGGCCAACGGCACGATTACGGGCAACAGCGGTGTGACCGGAGCCGGGCAAGGCGTCGTCGTCAACTTCAATGGGGTTGACTATAACGGCACGGTAGATGGTGCAGGTAACTGGCAGGTGAGCATTCCGTCAGGCATCCTCGCTGCGCTGGATCAGGGAACGGTACCTTATACCGTCACGCTCACCGATATTGCCGGCAACACCAGTACGGCCTCTGGCTCCGTCAAGGTGGATACCGTGCCGCCGGTGCTGCAGGTTGCCACGCCTTCTGGCGATGGCGTACTCAACGCCACGGAAATTCAGCAGCCTCTTGTGCTGACCGGCACCAGTGAAAACGGTGCGACCATCGTCGCCTCGTTTAATGGTACAACCGTCACAACAACGGCTAATACAGATGGCACCTGGACGCTGAATGTACCGGATGCTGCGTTGAGTGGATTGTCTGACGGTAGCTATACCTTAACGGTGACGGCGACAGACAGTGCCGGTAACGTCTCTACCAATACCAGTAACCTGACGGTAAAAGCGGATGCGGCTTCGCTGCCAACGTTAACCCTGAATCCCTTCGCAGGCGATAATGTCGTCGATGGCGCAGAGCGTCAGGTCAGTCAGGTGCTGTCCGGCACCACCACGAATGTCGAGCAGGGTCAGACCGTCACCCTCACTGTAGGCAGCGATGTTTTCAGCGGCACAGTATTGGGGGATGGCACCTGGCAACTGACTGTTCCGGCAGAGGTCCTCGCTTCGCTGGCTGACGGCAGCGCCAGTTACACCGTGGCCGTCAGTGATGCCGCAGGCAATACCGCCACTGGCAGTCTGGATCTGACGCTCAACAGCAATGCTTCGGGCATCGCGCTGGCTCCCCTGAGCGACGATAACTATCTGAATGCCGGTGAGGCAACCGACCCGCTGATTGTTAGCGGAACCACGGTCAATGTCGCGCCCGACAGCACGGTTACGCTGGTGTTCAATGGTGTCAC
Organism: Pantoea sp. JZ2; assembly: GCF_035191405.1. NCBI lineage: Bacteria > Pseudomonadati > Pseudomonadota > Gammaproteobacteria > Enterobacterales > Erwiniaceae > Pantoea > Pantoea sp. JZ2. Next base: position 1,712,533 of record NZ_CP045247.1, read on the forward strand.
GTATACCGGCACGGTTTCAGCCACCGGAACCTGGAACATTGTGATCCCACCTGCCGATCTGGCAAGCCTGACGGATGGGCCGACCACGTTGACCGTATCGGCTACGGATACCACGGGGGCCGTACTCAGCAGCTCAGGCACGCTGAACGTGGCCATTAACAATGTACCCAACCCTGTCGTTATTAATGCTTTTGATGGCGGCGTGATTAATGCAGACGATGTCACCAGTGCGCAGGCGCTGAACGGCACAACTGGCGTGAGTGGCGTTGGGCAAACCGTTAACGTCACCTTTAACGGTAATATCTACAGCGGAACCGTGGACGCAAACGGCAACTGGCGCGTTACGCTGCCTGCTGATGCGCTTACCGCTCTGACTGAGGGCAGCACCGGCTATACGGTGACGGTCACGGATGCGGCCGGTAACAGCCGTTCCGTTGCGGGCACTGTCGAGGTGGATCTCACCCCGCCAGGCCTGACGCTGGATCCGGTGACAGGTGATGATGTTGTCGACCCGACCGAGAGCACCGGACCGATTGTGCTCAGCGGCAGCAGTGATGCCGGGGAAGGTCAGGTGGTAACGATCGCCTTAAACAATCAGGTATGGACCACGGCAGTTGACGCCGAAGGCAACTGGAGCTTTACATTGCCCGCTGGCGCACTGGAAGGTATTCCCGCAGGCAGCTATGCACTGGCCGTGACCGTCAGCGATCTGGCCGGAAACAGCGTGACAGAAACCCGCGAGATTACCGTATCAACGAACAGTCTGCCGATCAGTATCGTTACACCTTTCACAGACGGCTATCTGAACCAGATCGAGTCCACGACTGACCAGACACTCAGCGGCACCACCGGCGCTTCTGGCGCAGGTCAGACCGTCACGGTGACCGTGGGGGGAAATGATTACAGCGCGACAGTGGATGCACAGGGTAACTGGTCTCTGACTCTGGGTAGTGATGTCCTTCAGGCACTGACAGAAGGCGTCAATCCCATTGTCGTCAATGTGACTGACGCGGCGGGTAACACGGGCAGCCTGGACAGTAACATCACCGTGGATTTCACACCGCCTGAACTGACTCTGACGCCGGTTACCGGAGATAATCAAATCAATGCAGTGGAGGTGCTGCAGACCATTCCGGTTTCCGGCACGGCATCGCTGGCTGATGAAGGGCAAACGGTTACCGTGACCTTACAAGGCCAGACTTATCAGACGCTGGTGCTTCAGGATGGAAGCTGGCAGGTCAATATTCCTGCCAGCGTCATGCAGGGCTTACCGGATGGCACGTATGCGTTGGATATTACCCTGACAGATGCGGCGGGTAACCAGACCACGCTGACGCAAAATCTGACCCGCGTCGCCGACAGCGCGTCATTGCCCGTGCTGACAGTCGATACCGTCAGCGGCGATAACTTACTGAACCGGGCAGAAGCCGCTGCGGATTTCACCATCAGCGGTGGCAGCACGAACCTGACGGCGGGGCAGGTTGTGACTGTCACCCTGAACGGTCAGAGCTACACCGGTGCCGTTCAGGCAGACGGCAGTTGGAACGTGACCGTTCCTGCGGGTGATGCTGGCGCGCTGCCAGATGGTGCGTTGTCTGTGGTGGTGGTGGCGAGCGATACGGCGGGCAATCCTGCCAGCAGCACTGCCAGCCTCACTGTCATCGCCAGCGAGGCGGCGCAGCCAACGCTTAGCGTAGATGTAGTGGCAGCGGACGACATCATCAACGCAACCGAAGCCGGAACGGCGCTGGAGGTGACGGGCAGCAGCAGGCTACTGGCAGAAGGGACGCCTGTTACGCTGACCGTTAATGGTATTGCGTACCCGACCACCATTGATGCCAACGGCAACTGGCGCGTAACCTTGCCCGCCGATGCCCTTGCTGATCTGCCGTCCGGGACAGAACAGGCCTTTGTGGTGACGGCGAATGATGCTGCGGGCAATCCTGCGGAGGCCAGCCATAATGTCGCCATCGAAACGACCCTGCCATCGCTGGTCGATATTACCCTGAGCGCAGGCACGTCGCTGAATCAGGCCGAATCGCTCCAGGATCTGACGGTCACCGGTAACAGTGCGCCTGGCGCACAGATTAGCGTGACGCTAAATCAAATCAGTTACACCGCCCTGGCCGACGGAAACGGTGCCTGGACGCTGGCCATCCCGGCAGCGGATCTGCAAGCGCTGACTGATGGTGTTCAGACTGTCACTGTGACGGCAACGGACCCCAGCGGTAACGTCGCGACCGACAGCAGCACGACGCTGGATGTGGCGATCAGAAACGTACCTGTCCTGACGCTGGACGTCCCGTTTGGCGATGGCCTGCTGAGTCAGGCAGAGGCTGCGGGTGCGTTGACGCTGACGGGCACAGCCACCAATCTGGCCGAAGGCAGCGAAATCACCGTCACAATTGGGGATCAAGCCTTTACCACGACGGTCGCTGCCAACGGTATCTGGACGCTCAATCTGGCACCGGACGCGCTCAGCGGTTTACCCGATGGCGTGACGCAGGTGCAGGTGACGGCCAGTGATGTGGCGGGCAATCCGGCAGAAGCATCCGTCGGCGTTGAGATCTTACTGACGCCACCAGCGACGCCAACGGTTGCGGAAACGCTGTTTGGCGACAACGTCATCAATGCCAGTGAAGCTGCGTCAGTACAGCTGATTAACGGCACCACACCACTGAGCGACGGGCAAACCGTGAACGTGACTGTGGACGGCACACCGCTGACGGTATCCGTTGACGCCCAGGGTAACTGGACAGCCAGCCTGACGCCGGAAGTCATGGCGGGGCTGGCCGATGGCAGCCATACCCTGAGTATCGTGACGACCGATCGGGCAGGCAATACCTCGGTGACGACCACACAGGATTTCACGACGGCAACCGCACCGATTGTCGCGCCTACGCTTGATACGCCGTTTGGCGATGGACGCATTAACGCGGCCGAGGCGCAGGCTGGCGGTAGCCTGAGTGGCGATCTGAATAATGATAACGCCGCCGCCGTGACCGTTACGGTCAACGGGACGCTCTATGCGGCTGCCATTAACGGCGACGGCACCTGGTCACTGGATCTGCCCGCGAGCGTCCTGCAAACGCTGCCGGATGGGACCTGGCCGGTGACGATCACCGTCACCGACGTGAATGGCAATACGGCCAGCACCGTTGACAACATCATTGTCGCTGTGCAAACGCTGCCGAATGTGAGTCTCAATCTGCCGTTTGGCGATGGTGCGCTGAATGCCACTGAGGCGACACAGGACCAGACCCTGACCGGTACCACCGGCATCAGTGGCGCGGGGCAAACCGTCACGGTGGTGATCAGCGGCTTCAACAATGACGAACCGCTGAATGCGGTCGTGCAGAATGACGGAAGCTGGTCGCTCACGCTGACCCCGGATCAGATGGCGCAAATTCCTAACGGCAGCCATGTCATTACGGTGAGTGCAGCCGATAGTGCGGGGAACACTGACAACACCACATTAAACGTGGTGACCGCGGTGACGGCGCCCGTGCCGACTTTTGCGGCCACGCAGTTTGGTGGCGACAATGTGCTGAGCATCAGTGAGGCCGCCGCTGGCGTCACGCTGACGGGAACGACGGGCAGCAGCGGCGCAAATCAGGCCGTCAGCATTATCGTGAATCTGGACGGCATCAGCTATCCCGGTACGGTCGATAACGATGGCAACTGGAGCGTGACGATTCCGCCGAATGCGTTAAATTCGTTAGGGAGCGGTCCGTATACCGTCACCGTTAACGTCGTTGATGCTACCGGCAACCCGGGTACTGCCCAGTTTAACTTCACGGCCGATCTGACGACACCGGTGCCAACCGTGGCCCCGCTCGCAAGTGACGGTTTTATTAATTCAGCGGATGTCGCGAATGGCGTCACCCTGACCGGTAGCACAGGGGAACCCGGTGAAGGGCAGACGGTTGTGGTCACCTTAGGAGGGACAAGCTTCGATGCGGTGGTACAGGCAGATGGCAGCTGGACATTAGCCCTGAGCACAGCCGATCTGCAAGCTTATACCGACGGAAATTACAGTCTTTCTGTGGTCGCGACGGATGCGGCTGGCAACAGTGCCACCCTTACAGAGACGCTGACCATTGATACTACCGCACCTGTGATCACCACGGTGGCCTTTGCAGGGGATGACGGACTGGATTACGCCGAAAGTGTTCAGCCGCAGGTGCTGAGTGGCGTAGTAACAGGGGCTGAAATCGGGACTTCGTTGACCGTTTCCCTTGCGGGTACGGTGCTGGGCACGGGCATCGTTGGGGCAGACGGAAGCTGGAGCCTCACACTGACGCCTGAACAAATGCGTGACTTTACGCAGCCGACTACCACACTGACGCTGACCGTCAGCGATCAGGCCGGTAACCCGGTGACGCAGGAACTGTCAGTTCCGGTTGATCTGACGCCACCGCCGGGACCGCTGGTCACGCTGGGCACCGTATCGGGTGACAACATCATCAGTACGGTCGATCAGGCAAATGGTGTCGTGCTGAGCGGAACATCGCAAAACCTGGGTGCTACCGGCGAGGTCAGCATTGTCATCAACGGGACCCCTTACGCCACCACGCTGGATGCGAACGGCAACTGGACGACGGGAGCGCTGTCCGTCGCCGATTTCGGCACCACCGACGGGCCGGTCACCATTACGGTCAACGCGACCAATGGTTCGGAAACCGTCACGGCCACTGGCACCGTGCAGTTGGATCTGACACCGCCGTCACTCACTATCAATGACTTTGCGGGTGACAATGTCATTAACGACGGCGAAACTCAGGTACGCCAGACCATTAGCGGTACCTCGGACACCAGTGAGGCGGGCCGCGCAGTAACGGTGACGCTCAACGGCAAAACCTACACCGCCGTCGTGCAGACTGACGGCACCTGGTCAACCAGCGTACCGGCCAGTGATATGCAGGCGCTCGCCGAGGGTCAAACGGTCATCAATGCCCAGCTCAGCGATGCTGCGGGCAACGTGACTTCCGTCGACCGCACCGTGACTGTAGATACGACCGCACCATTGATTCAGACTGACGCCTTCCTGGGCGACAACCTGATTAATGCAGCCGATATCACAACCAGTCAGGTCCTGACCGGTCGCACAACGGGCGCAGAAGAGGGCCAAACCATTTCCCTGTTCGTGGGTGATGGTGCGCCGATCGCTACGGCGGTTATCGGTGCTGACGGCGCCTGGAGCATTGACTTAACGCCTGACGTGCTGGCCAGCCTTAACGATGGTCCGCTGGTCTTTGGTCTTCGTGTCAGCGATGTTGCAGGCAACCAAACCGATGCGACGATCACCGTCAACAAGGTGGTGAACGCGGCGTTAAATCTGGTGGTCGACTCTGTGTTTGGTGACGGCACACTCAGTGCGATCGATACCACGATTGCACAGACCATTACCGGCACGGCCACATCGGCCGGCGTGGGCGCGACCGTCGCGGTCACGATTGGTGGCACAACGCTGACCAGCGCGGTCGGACAGGATGGCAAATGGGCCATTGTGGTTCCACCGAATGTACTGGGTTTGATCAGTGATGGTCAGCTGGCGCTGGACGTCACCCTGACAGATGCTGCGGGCAACGTCCGTACCGTGGGGGAAACCGTGACGGCCATTGTCGATGCCGTACCCGTTGTGGGAACCCTGACCGGCCTGTTTGGTGGCGACAACTTGCTGAATATTGCCGAAGCGGCCGTCAACCAACAGATTGGCGGTACGATCGAAAATGCGGCGGCGGGATCGCAGGTGACGGTGACGTTAGGCACCCGCACCTACACCACCGCAGTGGACACCAATGGAAGCTGGAGTCTGACGCTGCCTGCTGCCGACCTGACGGCGCTGACGGCGGGTAACCAGACACTGGGCGTCAGCGTGATTGATGCTGTCGGCAACGTGGCCAGCAACAGTACCACCATTGGCATTTTCACCCAGACGCCGACTATCAGTCTGACCTCACTGTTCGGTGATGGTGTGCTTAACCTGGCCGACATTGCGACCAGTCAGACGCTCAGCGGCGTGGTCAACAACGTCGCAGCAGGTTCGACAGTCACGCTTACGGTAGGCGCCTCGCAGATTAACGCAGTGGTGGGAGCGAACGGCACCTTCTCCGCAACGGTGACGCCAGATATCCTCGGCACGCTGGCGCAGGGCAACCTCACCATCGGGGCAACGGTTACCGATGCTGCCGGGAATACGGCCTCGACCAGCGCGGGCATTCGCGTCGATACCGTGGTACCAACCATCACCCTCAATCCGCTGTTTGGGGATACGTTGCTGAACGTAGCTGATGCCCTGGCGGGGCAGACGATTAGCGGCGCGGTAACCGGGGCGGAAGCCGGATCTCGCGTGGTTGTGACGATTGCGGGGCAGCAACTCGTGACCGTCACCGATGCCAGCGGCAACTTCAGCCTCGGCTTAACGCCGACTTTGCTGAAAGGCTTGTCCGACGGCACGCTCACTGTAGGCGTCAGCGTCACCGATGCCGCAGGCAATACCAGCAGCAGCTCGGCCACGGCGACCGTAGGCATTAACAATCTGCCGAAAGTGACGCTGAACCCGCTGTTTGGCGACGGTGTGCTTAATATTGCCGAGTCGCTCGTGACGCAGACCATTACGGGGACCGCAACCGGCGTGGCGGCGGGCAGCACCGTGCGCCTGGCGATTGGCAACACCACGGCGACGGCGGTGGTGAATGCGGATGGCACGTTCTCTGCTTCGTTAAGCCCGGCGGTTCTTTCGACATTGCTTGGCGGCAACTTTACGGTCAGTGCATCGGTAACGGATGCGGTCGGTAACACCACCTCCACCAGCGCAGGCGTGCAGCTGGCCGTGACGCAGCCAACTCTGACGGTCAATACGGTGTTTGGCGACGGTGTCCTGAGCGCCGCAGACCTTTCAACTAATCAGACCATCAGTGGGTCGTCGTCACTGTCAGCGGGCGCAACCGTCAGCGCCACGTTAAACGGCGTGACCTACTCCACCAAAGTGGTGAGCGGCGGTGGGTGGACGATCAGTGTACCGAAGGCCGATCTGCTGAGCATCAGCGATGGTGCGAAAACTGTTGCCGTGACAGGGACCGACCTTAACGGTAATACCGTGTCCGGTTCGGGCAACCTGAGCGTCATCAGTAACAGTGCGCCGGCGTTAACCATTACCTCCCTGTTTGGTGACAACGCGCTGAGCGTCGCAGATGTGAAAACCACGCAGACGATTAGCGGGACGGCCACTAACGCGGAAGGATCGCTGGTGCAGATCACCATCGGTACCCAGACCTTTACTACGTCGGTAAACAGTAACGGGACCTGGAGCCTGCCGATCTCCGCAACAAACCTGGCGGCGATTGCGGACGGACTCTATACCGTTACCGCCAGCGTCACCAATGGTATCGGCAACAGCGGCAGCGCGTCTGCTTCGCTGGGCGTCGCCAGCCGCAGTACGCCGACCGTTGGGGTGAACAGCTACTTTGGCGGTGATGGTTATCTGAACATCTCTGAATCCAATATTGCTGAAACCATCAGCGGCACCAGCAGTAATGCTGTCGGCGGGCGCGTGACCGTTAACGTGGCAGGTAATATTCTGACCACTACTGTAGGCGCAAATGGCACCTGGAGCGTTAGCGTACCGTCAGCCACACTGAAAGGCATATCGGACGGCAGCCATTCGGTCGCGGTCACCGTCACGGATATCGGCGGTAACAGCACCACGACGACCAGTGCCTTTACCGCGTTGTCGCACAACCAGCCTGTCGTCGGGGTGGATCCGGTGCTCAGCGTCGTGACCGCACTGTTGACGGGTTTGACGGTGCAGGGCGGATCGCTGAACGCAGCCCAGGGTTCCAGAGTCAGCGTGACGCTGCTGCTGGCGAACGGCAGTAACGGGCCAACCATCAATACGACTACCGATGCTCTGGGACGTTACTCGGCTAATTTTGCCTCGTCACTGCTTTCTGTAGGGGGACTCTTGCTGTCAGTGAATACGCTGGCGAAAGTGACCATTACGGATGTAGCCGGTAACAGCTTTACCACCACAAACACGCTGTTGCTGGGGTCATTGTTGCCTGCCACGACCACGCTGTCGGCGGAGTCGTTTGCCACCTTCGCGGTGTCGGACGAAAGTGTTACGGTGGCCAGTCTGGAAACGCAGCATCACAGTCAGTCTGGCGAGGAAACAGCACCGGCGCTTCATGCCTTCTCTACACTGACCACGGAAGCCGATACGGTGGTGCCGACCAGCAGTACCGAGTCGGTGAATGTCGCGGAGCAAGCCGTTGTCGTGCCTGAAACCCCCATAACGGAGGAGGCTTACAGTATTGGTGGGGTGGTGATTACGCTGGAAGATGGCAGACAGATTGAAGGGGCGACGGTAAGCGGCAGCAGTGGTGCCGATACCGTGACCGTCAACGATCTGAATTTCAGCCATATTGATGGCGGTGCCGGTACCGATACCCTGGTGCTGGGCGGTGATCACATCACGCTGGATCTGACTGCGCTTGGCCTGAAAGTCGAAAACATTGAAATTCTCGATCTGGGTAAAAGTGGCACCAATTCGGTCAAACTTGATCTGAATGAGGCGCTTACGCTTACAGACAACCAGAGCGATGATTTGATGATTAAAGGCGCAGACGGCAGTCAGGTCACGCTGGTCAATAGCGATGGTGGCGTTTGGGAAATCAGTGGTGAGCGTATGCTGAATGGCCAGGCCTATGAGGTCTACCATAATTCGGCGCTTGCCAATGACAACACGCTGGGTGATGTGCTGGTCCAGCATAACCTGCAGGTCGCCATCGTCTAAACGGTGCAGTTTGATGGTTACACGCAGAACACAGCGGGTGCGCAAGCACCCGCTTTTTTAATCCGTTTTAACTGACCGTACCGCAGTTAATGCGCCGCATTCGATAGTGCGTGTCGGTCATCCATCCCCCAGGCGGAGGACTGGCACGGGATAAAGCGGTATATAACGTCACGCCCTGTCCTGACGCCTCGTCCATCAAAGGATAGAGTAATTCCTTAACTTTATTAACTGGCAGGTTGTTTACTTATGCTAATGACTTTTTGGGATTGAATTTGGCTAAAAAAACAGCTTTCAGACGAGATGTTTGATAAATGGCGATTTTTATCATGAACCTCTCGCCAATTTATACTATTAATATTAACGCGCGCTTAGCGGTAGGCTTTCAAAAAAATAAATTAAATTAACAATAAAGTGCGTGTTCTGCTGTCGCATTGCTGTTTTTTACGCCCCAAATCACCAGGTAATCCTCTAACGATGATAAACAGCCCTGTTGGTATGAAGAATGAAGAACGCGCGTCTGGTCCTGATCTGTTGTGCCTTAAATGGCATGGTACTCCCTGCAGCCCTTGCTGCGCCTTTACCCGAAGCCGAATTTAACTGGCGTGCCGCGCCCAGTGAAGAACAGGTGGCAACCTTAACCCTGCGTGAGGCGATTCTGCGCGCGTTTGCCCGCAATCCGAAGATTTCGGAAGCGGCCGCTCAGATTTACGTAGGGGAAGGGGATCTCAGTGCGGCCCAGAGCGCCTGGTATCCCCAGATATCGCTTCAGGGCGCAGCGGGGCGCTCACATCAAACGGATTCCTCCGGCAGTCTGAACAACAACGGCTCTGGCGGCATTATGCTCAGTCAGCTCCTGTACGATTTTGGCCGCACGAACGGTGCCATCGATGAACAGCATGCCCTTTCAGAGGCATATCGCTTTGGCCTGTTCGATGCCATGACGCAGGCCGCGAAAGATACGTTACAGGCCTATCTTGAGGTCAAACGCTATCAGTCACTTGCCATAACGGCCCAGACAAACATCGCGTCGCTTGAGCACGTTCGCGAAATTGCCAAAATGCGGGCGGATGCCGGTCTCAATTCTCAGTCCGATGTATTGCAGGCGGAAACCCGCATTGCTGCGATGCAGGCGACTCGTGAACAGTATCTGGCACAGCTTCGCTCGGCCAAAGCCCAGCTTACGGTCTTGACCGGCGTGGTACCGGCGACGTTGCCTGAACTTCCTCAGGCGCTGCTCAGGCAGCAGGTCACTCTTGATCGTATTGCCTATGAAAACAGCGCCTCGGTGCGCAGCGCGCAGTCTAAGCAGGAAGCCGCGCGTGAGCGGGTAAGGCAGGCCCAGTCTGGCCACTGGCCCAGTATCAAAGTGCAGGCGGGCCGGACGCGTTATGAAAACGATCAACGCTCATACTGGGACGACGAAGTGCAGCTCCAGGTTGAGGCGCCGCTCTATCAGGGCGGGCTGGTCAATGCCAAAACGCAGGCCGCCGAGGGTGAGCGTCTGGCCGCACAGGCGGCGGTGCAGCAAGCCAAGCTGGCCATTAATCAAAGCGCCTCCACGGCTTACGCCGATATGATTGGCGCCCAGCAACGCCAGCAGGCGGGGGAAGTGCAACTGGCCAGCGCGGAGCACACGCGCAATGTTTACGCCGACGAATACCGGCTCAGCAAACGTAGCCTGAACGATCTGCTCAGCGTTGAGCAGGATGTCTTTCAGGCCGACAGTTCCCGCATCATCGCCCTCTACGACGGCTGGGATGCCACCGTCCGCTATGCGGCCGCCGTTGACAACCTGCTCGATATCATGGGCATCGACCGCCAGAAAAACAGTGGCGATCTTCTTCCTTCGCTGCAATAGCCAGTCTGCACTAAAAGGCGTGAATAATGAGTGTACAAAACCTGAAGACGGAAAACTGGATTGCCGCGATGTTGCGTGTGGCGGCGCGTTTCGGCAAGCCTGCCGATGGAAAAACGCTGCGTCAGCAGATGCGCTGGTTCGAACATCTCCCTGCTGAACAGCAACTTGAACGGCTTTGCGGTTTGCTCGGCCTGCACCTGACCATGGTGTCCCCCAACATACTGCGCTGGCGCCAGGACATCACGCCTGTCGTGCTGGTTATGGAAAACCATAGCGTGGCGGTGCTGGAAGGCATTGATGGGGAGGGAAGCGCACGTTACTGGCTCAGCGAAGGCGGTGACGTGATTCGCGAAGGTGAGCTGGCGGGCCTGCTTTCGCGTACACAAGGGGATGTGGGCGTTATTGGCGTTGCCGCTCGTGGGCGGGATGCCCGCATTGATGAGTTTGTTCAGCCCTATGAGCCGCACTGGTTCTGGAAAAACTTTCGGGGCATGGGCCGCCGTATTGCTGAGATTTCCCTGGCATCGATCATCAGTAATGTTCTGGCGCTGGCCGGGATTCTGTTTTCCATGCAGGTCTACGACAGGGTCATTCCTGCGCAGTCCGAAGCTACGTTGTGGGTGCTGTTTGTGGGCGTGCTGATTGCCGCCGCCATTGAATATTTGATTCGTCTGATGCGCACGCAGGTATCCGATCTGATGGGGAAACGCATTGACCTGAAAGTCTCTGCCATGCTGTTTGCCCGGGCGATGAATATTCGTAACGAATCCCGACCTAAATCAACCGGCTCTTTTATCTCGCAACTGCGCGAGATCGATCAGGTGCGCGAGTTACTGACCTCCACGACCGTCGGCGCGGCGGCAGATTTACCTTTTGTCATTCTCTTCCTGTTTATTATGTCGTTTATTGGCGGCTGGCTGGTCCTGATTCCGCTGGCCGCCATTCCCCTCATTATTATCCCAGGCCTGCTGGTACAGTTTCCTATGGCCCGGCTGGCGAAAGCCGGCTTACGTGAAGGGGCACTGCGTAATGCGGTGCTGGTCGAGACCATCGAAGGCATTGAAGACATCAAGGCATTACAGGCAGAGCCGTATTTTCAACGCCAGTGGGAGCAAACGCATGAGGTCAGTGCGTCAATCGGTAATCAGCAACGCCTGTGGGGGGCCAGACTCACGGGCTGGGCATCGACCGTACAGCAGCTGACCTATGCGGGCATGCTGGTCTTTGGGGTCTATCTGGTGCTGGACGCACAAATCACGACCGGGACGCTGGTCGCCTGTAGCCTGCTTTCCTCGCGCACCATCGCGCCACTGATGCAACTCACCATGGTCTTTTCCCGCTGGCAGCATGCGAAAACCGCAATGAAAGGGCTGGATGAGCTACTGAAAAAACCACTCGATAAACCTGAGACCGCGACATTGGCCCACTGTCCGACGCTGACCGGGCACTATGAATTGCGCAACGTGCATTACACCTATGATGAAGAGAACGAAAAGAACGTACTCAATGTGCAGCAGTTAACCATCAGGCCCGGTGAAAAAATCGCCATTCTGGGCAAGGTCGGTGCAGGTAAATCCACCCTGCTGAAAATTCTGGCCGGTCAGGCACAGGCCACGCAGGGGAAAGTGCTGGTCGATGGCGTGGATATGGCGCAAATCGACCCCAGGGATCTCCGCCGTCAGCTCGGCTGGCTTTCTCATGATTCGCGACTGTTCTTCGGCACGTTACGTCAGAATCTGCTGCTGGGGAATCCACACGCCAGTGAACAGGAGATGCTGCAGGCGCTGCGTATCAGCGGTGCGTTGTCGCTGGTTCAGCAGGATGCGGCCAGTCTGGATCGCATTATTAATGAAGGTGGCCGTGGGCTGTCGGGCGGACAGCGCCAGATGATTATGCTCAGTCGGATGATTCTGCGCCAGCCACAGGTTGTGCTGCTGGATGAACCCACCGCCTCGATGGATGAGCAACTTGAAGATCATGTGATCCGCCAGATGCAGAGCTGGATCAGTGGACGAACGTTAATCCTGGTCACGCACCGTCCCGCACTGTTGAAGATGGTTGATCGTATCGTGGTGATGGAAAACGGCCGCATCATTGCGGATGGGACAAAAGAGCAGATCCTGCGGCGCGCGACCGTGGATGCCGGTCAGGGAGGTGCAGCATGAGCATCGTCATGTTAGACAAAGATTTGGCCAAACATGAGCGACGCACATCCACCATCATCTGGTTGTGCACCGCCGCGCTGGTGCTTTTTCTGATCTGGGCGCATTTCGCCATTCTTGATGAAGTCACGGTCGGCACCGGAAAAGTGACGCCGTCAACCCGTGCGCAGGTAATTGACAGTCTGGACGGCGGCATCGTGAAGCAGCTTAACGTGCATGAGGGCGATATCGTCGAAAAAGGCCAGATTCTGGCCACTCTGGATCCCACCCGTTTTCAGTCTAACTTTGGTGAAGTGCAGGCACGGGTGAGGACGCTGCGCGCTTCGTCTGAGCGACTGAGCGCAGAGCTGTCTGGTACACCACTCACCTTCAGCGCAGAGACGCTAAAAGAGCCGCAACTGGTGGCGCGAGAGAAGCAGTTGTACGAATCACGTCGCCGTAACCTGACAGAGACGATCAGCAACCTGCAACAGTCTTTACGGCTGGTTCAGGATGAGCTGCGTTTAACGGAACCGCTGGTGGCGAAGGGCGCCGCAGGGCAGGTGGAAGTCATTCGCCTGCGCCGTCAGGTCAGCGATCTGCGCGGTAAAATTGATGAGGCACGTAACGATTATCTGGTCCGTGCCCATGAAGAGCAGGTAAAAAACAATGCGGAACTGGATGCCCAACTGCAGGTTGCCGCAGGCAAAGAAGACCTGCTGACGCGTGCCACGCTCACTTCACCCGTTCGGGGTATCGTGAAGGATATCCAGGTCACCACGGTCGGTGGTGTGCTCGAACCGGGCGGTAAGATGATGGAAATCGTGCCGCTGGAAGATCAACTGCTAATCGAAACCCGTATCAATCCTCGTGATATCGCCTATATTCGGCCCGGCCTGCCAGCCGTGGTGAAAGTGACCGCCTATGACTCTTCCATCTACGGTGACCTGCCGGGCGTGGTGGAAACGGTCTCGCCAGATACCTTGCAGGATGAGGTTAAGCGCGATCAGTTTTATTACCGTGTTTATGTCCGCACACAAAAAGCGGAGCTGACAAACCGGGCCGGACGACGCTTTCCCATTGTGCCGGGCATGGTGGCGAATGTAGAGATCAAGACAGGGCAGAAATCTGTCATGGATTATTTGCTTAAGCCGTTGAATAAGGTCAAAGAATCGATGCGTGAACGTTAATAAGGCGTGGAACCGGACCGGTAACCTAGCTGGTTTCGGTCCGTGATAAAATACAGGGGAAACTTCGTAAGAGGTGAGGGTTAATTTGGCGAGGGCGAAGCGGCATAAGTGACGAATAATTCAGCACTTAGCGGTGCTATTTTCCGCACAGCTGACCAGACACTGAACAGCAGGCAAAAAAAAGCCGGGCAATATGCCCGGCGCTTAATTAGCATTTAAGAAATCATTCGGGGGTGAATGAAGATAAGAAATAAATGATGATAGCGGGTGTAATTATAGGGATTATGGGAAAGATGTTTTATCATTGAGTGCTTAGGAATATTCCCACTAAAATCATAGGAATAACTATTATTAAGTAAGGGATTATCAATTTGTGCTTTATTTTTTATCACTCTGTGCGGCTAATTAGTTCCGTAATATTCATATCCTGAAATAAATTTTACAGTTAAAGAAACACTTTCTGAAATTTCGTATCATTTTAGCGATGGATTATTACGCTTGTTGAAATAACAATGGGCCTTCAACCGATTTATCATCGGTCAGCAGTGGCAAATATAAAAGGCACATAACAGAGGGTAATAAAATGAAGCGTCACATTCTCTCCCTGGCGATCCCTGCTTTACTCGCAGCGGCAGGATCGGCAAATGCGGCTGAAATCTATAATAAAGACGGCAATAAATTAGATTTATTTGGCAAGGTAGACGGCCTGCACTATTTCTCGGACAACGACAGTAGCAATGGCGATCAGTCGTATGTGCGTTTTGGCTTCAAGGGTGAAACCCAGGTTACCGATCAACTGAGCGGCTACGGCCAGTGGGAATACCAGGCCGCGCTCAACAATTCAGAAGCCCAGGGAACAGCTGACAGCTATACCCGTGTTGGCTTTGCCGGGTTAAAATTCGGCGATGCGGGCTCATTCGACTATGGCCGTAACTACGGTGTCGCTTACGACATTGGCGCGTGGACAGACGTGCTGCCTGAATTCGGTGGCGATACCTATGGCGCGGATAACTTTATGTTCCAACGCGGTAACGGCATGGCAACCTACCGTAACAACGGCTTCTTCGGACTGGTCGATGGCTGGAACTTTGCGGTTCAGTATCAAGGCAAGAACGATAACCCCACTGAAACGTCAGGCGGTCGTGATGTGTTGGGTGAGAACGGCGACGGCTGGGGCCTGAGCACCACGTACGATCTGGGATCGGGCTTCGGCATCGGTGCCGCGACCTTCCAGTCCGATCGTACTAATAACCAAAATGGTAATGCGCCAGGCATTCTGGGACGCGGTGATAAAGCTGCAGCCTATACCGGTGGCCTGAAATACGACGCCAACAATATTTACCTGGCCGCGATGTACACGCGCGCCTATAACGCCATCAGCTTTGGCGACAGCACCAGCGGCAACCAGGCGAACACCGCTTACGGATACGCCGATAAAGCCGACAACTGGGAACTGGTGGCGCAGTACCAGTTTGATTTCGGTCTGCGTCCGTCTCTGGCGTACATCAACTCACGTGGTACTGATGTCCAGAACTGGGGCAAACAAAATCTGAAGAAATACGTCGACGTAGGGGCGACTTACTACTTCAACAAAAACATGTCGACCTATGTTGATTATAAAATCAACCTGCTGGACGATAATGACTTTACCAAAGCGGCCGGTATCAATACCGACGATGTGGTGGGCGTAGGACTGGTTTACCAGTTCTGATAGGAGCAGGGAGCGCTATGCGCTCCCTGCGTTATTCCTCACCCACCGAGGCTGGCGGATGGTTTTCGTCTGACGGCACAAGAACGTTGCCGTATCTCGCCCCTTCAAACGCCACACCTGACAAGGTAAACGCGGCGTAACTCAACCAGCGTTGTAACGCCGTCATTCCGATTTCTGGCTTTTCCATCCTCTCTCTCCCGGCAACGCAGATAGCATTACACGTGCAGGATTCATGCCAGTCCGACCGCTCTCATAGCCACGGACATCTCGCCCGTTTTGCTACAATGGCCGGCGATTCAGGGGAAGAGAATGACCTTTGATGGTGCAGACGTGATCAACGACGGCGCAGATAAGTCGTAACCATGTGGCGGTGACGGCGTTGTTGCCAGGTTTTATAACTGCCAATAACGAACAGGCCCAGCGCAACGGCAAGGATTATATAAATCATCTGTTGCTCCTTATGCTTACGCCCTCAGTATTGAGGAGAACGATCCAGTCTGTGCGACTCACTCAGCTTTATCAACCAGTTTTAATTTAATTTACTTAATGTTTATGCTTTGAAAAAGGCATAAAACGCCCGTTATGGATGAATAATGATGAGAAGTAAGATTAATCTGCTGTTAGTGGCGGCGGTCCTGCTGGTAGCAGGATGTGATCATCCCGCATCAAAAACCAAAGACGGAATGGTGCTGGAAGGGAAAACGATGGGAACGGTGTGGCGGGTGAGCCTGGCGGGCGTGGATGAAACGCGTAAAGCCGATCTGCAGCAGCGCATTCAGCAACAACTGGATGCCGACGATGCCGAACTTTCAACCTGGAAGGCTACCTCCGTGCTCTCTCGCTTTAATCAGAGCCGCGCCACCACGCCGCAGCCGGTGAGTGAAAACATGGCTGATATTGTGACGATGGCTTTACGTATCGGTAAAAAAACAGCAGGTGCCATGGATATTACGGTGGGACCGCTGGTGAATTTATGGGGGTTTGGGCCGGATAAACAGCCCGTGCATATTCCCGATGATCAACAGATTGCTGCGGCCAGAGCGTTGACCGGCTTACAGCATTTGCGCGTCATACAGGGCAGCAACGGACAATGGCTGCAGAAAGATCTGCCAGGCTTGTATGTCGACCTCTCCACTATGGGCGAAGGATTTGCCACCGATCATCTGGCTCGCCTGATGGAGCAGGAAGGCATCAATAACTATCTGGTGTCGGTCGGGGGAGCCGTCTTATCCCGTGGAATGAATGCACAGAACCAGCCGTGGCGGGTTGCGATTCAAAAACCGACTGACAGAGAAAATGCGGTTCAGGCCAGAGTCGATCTGCAGGGCCATGGGATCAGTACGTCGGGGAGCTATCGCAACTATTATGAACTGGACGGTAAACGCCTCTCCCACATTATTGATCCGGCCACAGGCCGGCCTGTCGATCACAAGCTGGTTTCGGCAACCGTGATTGCCACGACCGCGATGGAAGCCGACGGCTGGGATACCGGGCTTATGGTGCTAGGCACAGAAAAAGCCAAAGCGCTGGCTCTGAAAGAGAAGCTGGCGGTGTACCTGATTACGAAGGAAGGGGACAAATTTGTGAGCTGGATGTCGCCACAATTTACCGCTTTCATTATTCCATCTGACTGACAGAGAGAAACGCATGCTGGATCTGTTTAGTGACGCTTCACCCTGGCAGGAACCGTTGGCGGACGGCGCCGTGATATTGCGGCGACGTGCCCGCGATCAGGCCGACGCACTGTATGAGGCGATCATGACGATTGCGGCGAGCAATCCGTTTGAACACCGTATTACGCCGGGAGGACACCGCATGTCCGTCGCCATGACCAACTGTGGTGATTTTGGCTGGTCCACGGATGCGCGCGGCTACCGTTACAGTGAGCAGGACAGCACACATCAACGCCAGTGGCCTGCGATGCCGGAGACGTTCCGGCTACTGGCCCGTCAGGCGGCAGAAGAGGCGGGCTTTCCGGCGTTTAACCCGGATGCCTGCCTCATCAACCGCTATGAACCTGGGGCAAAACTGACTTTGCATCAGGATAAAGACGAGAAAGATCTGCGTCAGCCGATCGTTTCTGTGTCGCTGGGGTTGCCTGCTGTATTTCAGTTTGGTGGTTTTGAACGCAGCGATCAGGCGCAGCGGGTGCTACTTGAACACGGCGATGTGGTGGTCTGGGGCGGCCCGTCTCGCCTGCGTTACCATGGAATATTGCCGCTGAAAGCCGGTATTCATCCGCTGACTGGCGCGTTCCGCTATAACCTGACATTTCGCCGGGCGTTTTAACGTGCGCAAGTTAGTGCGAATAACTATTGCTATCATTTGCCATCACTTTACACTGCAGGCTCACTGGATTGCCGGGTAAGGTTTTATGGCGTTGTTACAGGTTGTTTTTAATCAGTATCGCTGGCCGTTTATTGGTGTGATTTTGCTCACCCTGCTGAGTGCGGCATTGGGATTAGGCATGATTGCGTTTATTAACGGCCAGATGATTGTTGCGGTGAATACCTCGCTAAGCGTGTTGCCGGCTTTTCTGGCTCAGGTCGCGCTGCTGATGGCGGTGACCCTGGCCTCACAGCTGTCGCTGACCTGGCTGGGGCATCAGTTTGTCTGGCGGCTGCGCGGCGAATTTATCAAACGTATTCTGGATACGCGCGTGGAGCGCATCGAGCAAACAGGCAGTGCGCAACTGCTGGCAGGATTAACCAGCGATATCCGGGCCATTACCCTTGCGTTTGTGCGTCTGCCGGAGCTGATTCAGGGCATCATTATCACGCTGGGTTCAGCGCTCTATCTTGCCTGGCTGTCGCCGAAAATGTTGCTGGTAACCAGCGGCTGGCTGGCTGTGACGTTGGTGGGCGGCTGGATGCTGGTTTCCCGGGTTTATCAGCACATGGCGAAACTGCGTGAAGTTGAAGACAACCTTTACCGTGACTACCAGACGGTGATTGAAGGACGTAAAGAGCTGCAGCTTAACCGCGCGCGTGCCCGACTGATTTATGACACGGTTTATCAGCAGGATGCCCGCGCTTACCGGCACCACATTGTGCGCGCCGATACTTTCCACCTCAGTGCCGTCAACTGGTCCAATATCATGACGCTGGGTGCTATCGGCATGGTCTTTTTCATGGCAAACAGTCTGGGCTGGGCGAATACGGCTGTCGCAGCAACGTTTTCCCTGACGCTGCTGTTTCTGCGCACGCCGCTGCTGTCGGCGGTAGGGGCCTTGCCGACATTGCTCAGCGCGCAGGTGGCCTTTCGCAAACTCGCGCTGTTTGAACTTGCACCTTATCAACCTGATTTTCCTGTCCCCGCAGCAACAACTCCGTGGCAAACGCTTGAGTTGCGCGACGTCACCTTTCATTACGGTGAAAACGGGTTTCGGGTGGGTCCGGTCAACCTGACGCTTCGTCGTGGCGAACTGGTGTTTTTGATTGGCGGT
This sequence comes from Pantoea sp. JZ2, assembly GCF_035191405.1. Taxonomy (NCBI): domain Bacteria; kingdom Pseudomonadati; phylum Pseudomonadota; class Gammaproteobacteria; order Enterobacterales; family Erwiniaceae; genus Pantoea; species Pantoea sp. JZ2. Next base: position 1,731,675 of record NZ_CP045247.1, read on the forward strand.
AACGGCAGCGGTAAGTCGACGCTGGCGATGCTGCTGACAGGTCTGTATCAGCCCCAGTCCGGTTGTCTGGTGATCGACGGTCAGCCGGTCGATGCTGGCGACCGGGATGCCTGGCGGCAGCATTTTTCAGCCGTCTTTACCGATGTGCACCTGTTTGATCGCCTGATTGACAGTCAGGGCGAACCGGCTTCGCCTGCCCGTGTCCAGCTATGGCTTGAAAAGCTAAAAATGCAGGACAAGCTGAAGATTGAGGGGAATAAGATACTTAATCTGCAACTGTCGAAGGGGCAGAGCAAAAGACTGGCGTTACTGTTGGCGGTGGCGGAACAACGCGACGTCTTGCTGCTGGATGAGTGGGCCGCCGATCAGGACCCGCATTTCCGCCGGGTGTTTTACCGCGAACTGCTGCCTGCGTTGCAGGCGGCGGGCAAAACCGTCTTTGCAATCAGCCATGATGATCACTACTTCATTCATGCCGATCGTCTGCTGGAGATGCGCGATGGCAGGCTGTATGAGTTAACCGACAGTGAGCGCGAGCGGGCCACGCAGGATGCGATAAAGCTTACCGATACCGGCTTGTAGACGCGTGGCAGCCGTTGCCGGCGCATCGACGATTAACGGAAATAAGACAAAAGATAAAGCCGCTCAAATCAGCGGCTTTTCAATGTTGGGTTGGCGTTTTCAGCTTCCACTCAGGCCTGACAGTGCCAGAGCCAACAACGGTGGGTTGGTCGCTTGAGATAATCAATCATTGGGTGGGATGGCAAAGTTTTTCAGGGACACGACAAAGTGGTGTTGGCCTTTACTGATGCGCGCACCGCGATCGCACCACTGACTTGCCAGACGGAAGAAATCGTCACAACCGATGTCGTATGCCAGCTCCACCTTACTGATGCCTGAATGCAGTAAGTCTTCTGCATCCTTCAGGTTCTTAGCTTTGATGACCATATCTGTATCCTCGATTTCAGGAGGAAACAGAATAAGTTATTTTTATTACAAAATTGTTTCAATTTCATGAATGGCTGTCATATTTGCCCGTTTTGTGAAGCCACAAACACTTTGCATGTCACGTTAACCCAATGACTTTTTTCCTGAATCTCCCTTTCAGGCCTTTTTCTGGCAAGCCAGAGGGAAACCGCCTCAGCATTGCCCGACTCACTATCCGCTCACTGCCATGCTATCTGTTCTGCGTTTTCCGCTTTCACGGTTGGGGTTCACTTTCTGCTGCTTGCCGGACAGGCCCCTGCGACAGAAAACTGAGATCGCTGCCGGACGGGCGCTGATAAATACGTAATGAAAAAACGTTAGCGATGGCATAGATATATTCAAAGATTGCCGACTGCGTATTTTCATAGTCCACCCAGAGTACGGAGGAGGTAAAGCAGTAGATCTCAATCGGTAACCCTTCGGCTGACGGTTTCAGCGATCTCACCACGATATACATGTCTTTGTGGATATCCTCCCGCTGTGTCAGCCAGGCAGTAAGATAGTGACGAAAGACCATCAGGTTAGTCATGCCGTTTTCAACAAACCAACGGTCACCGACCGCGCTCAGTTCCCGACCATCCATCAGCTTTGACAGTTGTTCGCTGATGCCGCGGACCTGAACCATCGGCTCCAGCATGGCATGATCTAAAAAGCGTATTGACGTTTGATCAAGGTAGAAACTCCGCATAATGCGTCGTGCCCCGGAGGAAAACATTGCCTGCCAGTTGGTGTACGTTTCGGTCAGAAAGGTTTTTGTGGGCACACGCGAAAGTGTATTGTCCCAGTTACGAATGGTGATGGTGTGCAGCGCGATATCAATGACCTCGCCACTGATATTATTCGCGGGCAGCTCAATCCAGTCGCCAAGCTGTAGCACGTCATTCGATGAGAGCTGAATATTCGCCACCAGTGATAACAAGGTGTGCTGAAAGACCAGCATCAGAACCGCTGCCACGGCACCCAGACTGGAGATGATAATGGCTGGAGACTTATTCGACATAATGGCCAGGATCATTATCGCAGAGATAATGTGGACCAGAATCTTACCGACCTGAATATAGCCCTTGATTGAATGATTTTTACGTTTTGATTTTTTGACATAGGAGATGTTCACAATCTCCAGTACTTCATTAAAAAACAGCGACAGATAAACCATAAATAAAATGCCGCAAATGGTTTTTATGGCGATTAACAGGTGCTTGGGCAGGTCCGGCATAAACTGTAACAGGAAGTAGACCGTGATGACCGGAATAAAATTGGATAGTTTTTCAGACAATCTGACATCTTTATCCAGCGGCACCTGATTCTTGTGACTGCTGAAGAACACTTTACGCACCACTCTGACCACAAAAAATTTGCATATCAGATGGGCTACCAGGCCCGCGACAATCAACACCAGGAGGTTAACAGCAATAGAAAGGGCGGGTTTATTCTCGATAAAGTGTTGTATGTCGTTAAAATAATTCATGTTAATCGTAAGCCTGGAAATGTTGCTGGTATTCAACCACAAACCTGTTGATGGCGATAAGCGTAGCGTGCGCCTGCTCTTCGCGCGACCGCGGTTAAATAAATTGTTGTTTGTGCCTGAACCTAAGCCGCGCGGCGACAGCCAGGAGGTGATGACCCTGCTGTTGTTGACGTGCGCGGCTATCTGTTTCAGCGTGGGTCGTTAACCGCGATGTTTTGTCGATGCATCGCATTGTCTCATAAAGGTGAGTGCGGGTAACGCGCGGAGGTCTCCATCGCAACAAACCGCATTGCAGATTAAGGCAGGGGAGAGGCGAATCAGAGAAGGAATAATATCGTCGGCGTTTTTCTCCTTTGCACAGGAAAGGTGATTAGCGTCGGGTTTTATACTTGCAGAAAATTAAATTTTTGATGGTGACTGACGCGTATTAACCAGGCTGCTGTCGGTTTTATCCCAGGCGAGATGATGGCTGAATATATGCCCATATACGCTGAATACATGGAATATATGGTTATTATTTTGCTTATGAGAGCGTTATCGTAGGTTAAAAACACCTCTAAAACATATGCTTATCGCCACCTCTTTTCAGGAAGGTGGAAAATGAAAACGCACATAACGTCAACCATTCATGCCGATTACACTGTTCAGTCAGACCGCTCGGGTCGTGTAGGCTTTATTGAGAAGGCCGGATTTGGGGCCGGTGATGCAGCCTGTAATATGCTGTTCAACCCGATAACCCTGTTCCTGTCATTTTTTTATACGGATATATTTGGTCTGGCACCGGGCGTGGTGGCGACCATCTTTCTTGTTGTCCGTTTTGCAGATGCGATTTTTGATCCTTTTTATGGCGCCTGGATTGATAAAACCACCACACGCTGGGGACGCTTTCGTCCGTGGATCATTGGCTTCGCCGTACCGTTTGCGATGAGTTGTATGGTGATGTTTTACACGCCCGATTTGCAGGGCAATGCAAAGATCCTGTATGCGTTTATTACCTATCTGATTTTGTCACTGCTGTATTCCGGTGTGAATATTCCGTACTGCTCGCTAGGCGGTGTTATCACCACCAATGCGCAGGAGCGGGTGTCCTGTCAGCAGTTTCGTTTTATGGGCGCTGGCTTTGCCAGCTTATTCTGTACTCTGACATTGTTGCCGATGGTGGCTTTCTTCGGTAATGGCAACCGGCAAATGGGCTTCTTTTGGGTCATTACGATTTTTGCCGTGATTTCCCTGTTCCTGTTTGTCTTTTGCGTGGCTACGACACGGGAGCGCGTGATCCCCAAAAGCAACGCCGGGGATTCCATCTTTAACATTATCCGGCAAATCATGAAAAACGATCAGTGGGTCGTCTGTGTCTTTGCCATGTTCCTGGATTGTATTCCGTCGTTTGTGCGCGGGGCCGCGTGTATTTATTTTGCCAAATACGTGATGGGGCTAAACGATTATTATGCCACGCTATTTCTGAGCACCGGGATTGTCGCCGGGATTCTGGGTTCCTATATCACACCGTATTTCACCAACCGCTGGTGCAAAGTCACCGTTTACCAGGCATGCAAAGCTATCGCGCTGATGATGTCTGTCGGGTTCTTTTTTCTGCCCGCGCAGAATGTGCTGGTGGTCTTTGTCTGGTTCTTTGTTCTGTCAGTGATTCATCAGATTGGCGCGCCCATTCTGTGGTCGTTTATTGGCGATGTGGATGACTATGGCGACTGGAAAACGGGTAAACGTCTGTCCGGCATCTGTGCCTCCGGTAACCTGTTTTCACTCAAAATTGCGCTGGCCGTCAGTGGCGCGATGGTGGGGGCCGTGCTGTCGGTTACCGGTTATCAGGCCAATGTCGCCATTCAAAAAGCTAGCGCGATTGCGGGCATTTATACGCTGATGGTCTGGATTCCGGTCGTGGGTTATCTGCTTTCTGTGTGGCTGGTCCGCACGCGCTACATACTGACCACGGCCAAAATGAAAACCATCGAAGACGACCTGTTATCGACGCATCCTGAGTGAGCCTCTGCGCGTTGGCCACAGAGAAGACAGAAGGGGAGAAAATGATTAAGTACTTTTTTCAAAAACAAAACTACATCGGCCAGGTCAATGACGCGCTGTACGGTTCTTTTGTGGAACATCTTGGACGTGCGGTCTACAGCGGTATTTATGAACCCGGTCATGTCACGGCGGATCGGCACGGTTTTCGTCAGGATGTGGGGGCCCTGGTGCAGGATCTGGGGATTAACACCGTACGCTATCCTGGCGGCAACTTTGTCTCTGGTTACAACTGGCGAGACGGTATTGGGCCGCAAGCTGAGCGTCCGGTGCGGCTGGATTACGCATGGCTTACCAAAGAGAGCAATCAGTTTGGCATTGATGAGTTCGCGACCTGGTGTGAAAGCTATGGGCTGACGCCCATGATTGCCGTAAATCTTGGCACCGGCACGCCGCAGGAGGCCGGTTACTTTATTGAGTACTGTAATGTGGCATCGGGTACCGCGCTGAGCGACTTGCGTATCCAGCATGGTCGGGCAGCGCCGTACAATTTCAAACTCTGGTGCCTGGGTAACGAGATGGACGGTGACTGGCAAACCGGGCAACTGAGTGCAGAAGATTACGTGAAAAAAGCCCGTGAAACGGCAAAAATCATGCGCTGGGTCGATCAGGATATCAGGCTGGTCGCCTGTGGCAGTTCAAACTCGTTACAGGCCAGTTATCCGGAATGGGATCGCATCGTTCTGGAAGGGCTTTATCATCAGATCGATTACCTTTCCTGCCACCACTATTTTGAAAACAGCACCGGCAATCCGCAGGACTTCCTGGCGTCTTTCCAGCGAATGGATGATTTTATTCATACCATCACGGCCACAGCCGACTATGTGAAAGCCAAACTGCGTAGCGATAAAAAAATGATGCTGTCATTTGATGAATGGAATATCTGGTCCATTGAAGGCGAGCCCTGGCAGGATTACTTTACCGATCCCGATAATCGCTATCAGGAAGCACCGCCGTTACTTGAACAGTCTTACACCTTCCTTGACGCGCTGACGTTTGGCGGGCTGATGTGCTCGTTACTCAATCACTGTGACCGCGTAAAAATGGCTTCTCTGGCCCAGTTAGTTAATGTGATTGCCCCCATCTTTACCCGTCCGGGAGGCGAGGCCATTCGCCAGACGATCTACTGGCCTTTCCAGATGGTGAGCCATTGCGGGCGAGGGCATGCCTTACGCTATTTTGCCAATGTTCCCACCCTGAATACGGTGCACGGCGAAACCCGGCAGATACAGAGCGCGGCGGTGTACAACGAAGAGAAACAGCAAATTGCCTTCTTCGCGCTCATTATGCACGAGCATGATGCAGCGGATGTGGCCTTTATGCTCGATGGCTTTGGTGAAGGGACGATAGCCGAACACAGCATACTGGCAGGTTATGCGCTGGACGCAAAAAACACTTTTGCTCAGCCCGACAACGTGGTGCCAACGTCACGCACGCTCACTGAGGCTGAACGTCGTCAGATGCAGGTGACGTTGCCGCCGCTGAGCTGGAACCGGGTGCTGATTGATCTGCGGGGTTGAATACAGGTCGGGCCGGCCAGGTTGGCGGGCCCAGAGACAGACATAAAAAAACCAACCGTAAAGGTTGGTTTTTTCGGGATAATTTGGTCGGCACGAGAGGATTTGAACCTCCGACCCCTGACACCCCATGACAGTGCGCTACCAGGCTGCGCTACGTGCCGAACTTTGGAGAGCTAGTCTACTGATTATCAGCACGAATGCAAGCGTTCCAACGCCTAACTGCCTTATTATTAATCAGTTAGCGATAAAACGCTTCTCTTCTGTAAGCACCTGCAACAACAGCGCCAGCTCGGGTTTATGATCCTTCAACGTATTGCCGTCTGCGTCGTAGGCGCGATAGCTACCGTTATTGTTGAGCACCAGCGTGACTTTCGGCGTGGTGATGACCAGCTTATTGTCTTCGCTACTGGTCACCCAGTCATGACGGCGCTGTGCCGCAAACAGATCTTCACCCTGCGCATAATTCACCGGATTCGTTCGCACATGCAGCAAGCGCTGCATCAGCGTCACCATCACGTCCTGATGATCGGAAAGGCGCGTCACCGTCTGTGCGGGCGTGTCCGGCCAGTGAATCACCAGCGGCACCTGCAGGTTTTGGCGATTTCCCTCGTTATCCGGATCGCCCTCCAGCGCAATACCGTGCTGTGCAGTAATCACGACCACAGTGTTTTTCAGCAAATCACGCTGCTGTAGCGTGGTGAGGATCGCCTGAATCTGTTCATTTAGTGCCGGTGCCTGGCGCAGATAGCTGCGCTGGCGGGTTTTGTCATTGTTGCCGCTGATATCCGGTCCGTTCAGGGCCAGCCAGGAGAACCATGGCGTGCCGTCAACTTTTTGCGTGCTCAGCCAGTTTTGCCATTGCGATACGGTGCTGGCATTGGGCTGATCGCCGCTGGCAGGCAGCGAGTAATCTGACAACAGCGCCTGACGGTACAACGGCTGGTTGAAGCCGTCAGAAGAGAACAAACCAAACTGATAGCCCTGCGTACTCAGCGCCGTCAGCAGGGCAGAAGGCGTACGTTGCGCCAGCACGCCGTTCATATAGCTGGGTGAAATACCGTAGAACAGGCCAAACAGCCCTCTTTCAGCGTTATCGCCTGCGCTGAAGTGCTGCGTGAAACGCACGTTCTGACGGGCAAACGCGCCTAGCGCGGGCAGCGCCGTGTCGGTGTTGGCGCTGTTCAGGCCATCCACCGTGATCACTAACAGGTTATCGCGCGTACCTTTATCCGCAAAGGTGATATCGCTCAGCGGATACTGCACGGCCGCCGCTTCGGGATCGCCTTGCTGTACCAGGCGGCGTTGATATTCCTGCGCATCCAGTAAGCCGTGGCGCTCCAGGAAACGTCGCGCGGTCATCGGGTAGGAGAGCGGCAGATTGGCGCGTTGCATAGTAATAGGGCGGTAGAAGTTGGCGTCCGCCCAGATATACATCAGGTGGCTGGCAAAGAAGGCGCAGATAAACAGGGCCGCCAGCGGTTTGCCAAAAGAGCGGCGGTTCAGGCTACGTAGCTTCTGCCAGCTCCAGGTGGCAAACAAAATCTCCACCAGAAAAATCAGCGGCACGCCGATAAACATCAACTGCCAGTCGCGCGCCATCTCACTTTGATCAGGATTGATCACCAGTTCCCATACCACCGGATTAAGGTGAAGATGGAAACGGTTAAATACCGCGCTGTCGACCATCAGCAGTGTCAGTCCTGCCGTGGCCACCACCGACGACAGGACCCGCATCAGACGTTGCGACATAACGACGAACGTTAGCGGAAAAATAATCAGTAAATAGGCGGCAAAGACAATAAAGCTGAAGTGGCCAATCCAACTGCTGTACGCATAGATACGTCCCGCCAGGGAGGCAGGCCAGTCGGCAACCAACAAATAGCGGCTACCCAAAATGAGCGCGAAAAAGATATTAAACAGAGCAAACCAGTGTCCCCAGCTAATCATCTGGGAGACTTTTTCGCGGTAGCGCTGTCGGTTGGTTACCATAGTTTTACGTCAGACCGGCAAATTAATGAGTACTGTCGTCTACCGACGCCTGTAGCGCATCAGCAAAAGAACGAGCCAGAGCGCGACGTTGCGCAGGCGCAACATCGCTGTTAATCAGGTTGGTTACCATGTTCCCCAGAACCATCAGGGAGAGATCGGTGGGAGCCTGGTCTTTTTGCAAAACCTGCGCCATTTCCGCGAGGAGTTGTTCAACGCGTTGGTCGCTGTAACGGGATGATTGTGGCATAGCGAAAACTTATCTCGTCTCAAAAGGCGATATAGTACCGGAACAACGCACTTTTTTCCGCAAATTTATCGAAAGCATCCGGTCTGCGTTATGCAGAGAGTTGAAAGCTGCTGCTGGCGGTGTTTGAATACGCGCCTGTGCTACCAGGAGGAGTTTACCATGAGTCTGGATATCGACCAGATTGCCTTGCATCAGTTAATTAAACGTGATGAAAATCAGCTAGAGCTGGTGTTGCGTGATTCGTTACTGCCGGCCACCAGCACGGTCGAAGCAATGGCGGAAGAGTTGCACCGTGTTTACAGTGCGAAGAGTAAAGCTTACGGGCTGTTTAATGCGGAAAGCGAACTGGCCGAGGCGCTGCGTAACTGCCGCAAAGGACATGATGATTTCCTCGCCTTTAGCCGGGCGGCGACCGGACGCCTGCGTGATGAACTGGCAAAGTATCCCTTTGCAGAAGGCGGCGTGGTGCTGTTTATTCAGTATCGTTACCTGGCGGTAGAGTATTTACTGGTGGCGGTATTGAACAGCCAGTCCAGTATGCGCGTCAACGAACAAATGGATATCAGTAGCACACACTATCTGGATATCAATCATGCGGATATCGTGGCACGTATCGATCTCACCGAATGGGAAACCAATCCGGAATCCACCCGTTACCTGACTTTTTTGCGCGGCCGGGTCGGGCGCAAAGTGGCCGATTTCTTTATGGATTTCCTGGGCGCGGAAGTCGGCCTGGATACCAAAGCACAAAACCGTGGCCTGTTACAGGCGGTAGATGATTACTGTGACGAGTCGAATCTGGATAAAAATGAGCGGCAAAATTATCGCCAGCAGGTTTACAGCTACTGTAATGAGCAACTTCAGGCAGGCGAAGAGATTGCGCTGAAGGCGCTGTCTGGCGAACTGCCACCGCTGGGGGATAAAACGTTTGAAGCCTTTACCCAGGAGCAGGGCTATGAACTGGAAGAACATTTCCCGGCCGACCGCAGCACCTTACGTCAGTTAACCAAATTTGCCGGGAGCGGCGGGGGGCTGACGCTAAATTTTGATGCCATGCTGCTTGGCGAGCGCATTTTCTGGGACCCGGTGACGGATACCCTGACCATCAAGGGCACGCCGCCCAACCTGCGCGAACAGCTACAGCGCCGTACCAGCAGTAAGTAATGGCGAGCCGGACATGACGTTCCGGCTGACCGCAGACAAAATAAAAGGGCCGGTTTCGCAACCGGCCCTTCTACTTTCAACTCACCCGGCGATTAAGCGCGAACGAAGTCGATGTGGTGCAGTTTTGGCTTGAACGGGTGACGCTGAACAGCCTGCACTTTAACTTTGGTTTCTTTACCATCAACAACCAGCGTCAGAACTTCTTCGTAGAAGCCTGGCTTCGCTTGCAGGTTCATTACCTGGTCGTGGTCAAGGTCGATAGAAACAGCCGCTTCTGAACCACCATAGATGATGGCCGGGAAACGGTTTGCTGCGCGCAGGCGGCGGCTCGCACCCTTACCCTGCTCTTTACGTTCTACTGCATTGATAGTGAACATTAATACGTCTCTTTATAATTTCTGCTACAGGCGACCCAGTAACAGAAGGGTTATTCAACACCGCTGATGCACATGCAAAAGCGGGCGGCATTATAGCCGTAATCCCCCACCGGGGCAAACGCTAATACGACCTAGCGGAGTTCATTGGCCCGGCGGAAACGGCCCTGATAGTCAAACAGCTTCTCGCGAATCTGCCAGAAGCGGCCTTTGGCGCGCGCCACAACAAAATCGGGATGACGCAGCAGCGGCTGTAAGGCCAGCACATCGGCGGCGGTTTGCCAGCCCAGCGGCACGCCGGGTGCGCGCTGGTGCGGGCGCATAAAGAGCTGTTCGAAGGCCTTGCGCTGTGCAGGGGTTTGCAGGCGAAAGCGCTCGCTGACGCTGGTGCCGTCTTCATCAAAGTAGGTGGCGTTGAGCCATTCGCCTTTTTCATCGCGGCCCTGTTCCAGGGTCATGCCACCGCAGCGCAGAACCCGGGCATCTTTCAGTTTCAGGGCAGCTTTGAGCATATCGTCAGGATCGACCAGAATCTTGTCGCATTCGCGGCAGCGACGCGCAGCAATGTCGTTCTCTGCGTTGCACTCCGGGCAGTTTTTAAAGCGGAAACGGTAGTCGCACTGTTCACGCTCGCCCTCGTCGTCCTCTAAAACGCCCTGGCATCGCCGGCCGAAGTGCTCAATCACCATGCCATCGCTTGTGGCTTTGCCCCAGAAGGTGTTGGCGAAACCGCAGGCAGGGCAAAACACCTGCACGGGCTGATTGTCGCTTTTCCCTTTTGGCGTCCCCACTTCGGGCGTAAACAAATCGTGGGGATTACCGGCATAGTCCAGAATCAGGCAGTCCTTCTTGCCGGGAGACAAGCGCAGACCACGCCCGACAATCTGTTGATACAGGCTGACCGATTCCGTGGGACGCAGGATGGCAATCAGGTCCACATGCGGCGCATCGAAGCCGGTCGTTAACACGGCGACGTTCACCAGAAATTTAAGCTGCTGGGCTTTAAAGGCGGCGATCAGGGCATCGCGGTCTTTGGCATGGGTTTCCGCCGAGACCAGCGCGCTGTTTTCCGGCAGCAGGCTCAGAATTTCCCGTGCGTGTTCGACCGTGGAAGCAAAAATCATCACGCCCTGGCGATCGTCGGCAAATTCCACAACCTGACGAATGATCTGTGGGGTAATACGCTGCTGCTGTTTGAGTTCCCGGTTCAGATCGGCTTCGCTAAACAGGCCATTCGCCTGCGCGGTCAGGCGGCTGAAATCATACTGCACGACCGGCATATCCAGCCGTTCAGGGGGCACCAGAAACTGGTGCTTAATCATATAGCGCAGGGGCAGTTCATAGATGCAGTCGCGGAACAGGGCTTTTTCGTCGCCACGCACCATTCCGTGATAATGAAAACGGTAGATCCAGCCCTTGCCCAGACGGAATGGTGTGGCCGTTAAGCCCAGTAAACGCAGGTTGGGATTGTGCTGACGCAGATGCGTAAAAATCTGTTGATACTGGCTCTCTTTGTCGTCACCAATGCGGTGACACTCATCCACGATCACCAGCGAAAAGGCGCTGTCAAACAGGCTGAGGTTTCGCGCAACGGACTGCACGCTGCCAAACACGACTTTTCGCTGACTCTCTTTACGCTGTAAGCCTGCCGCAAAGATATCAGCCTCCAGGCCGTAAGCCTGATATTTGCTGTGATTTTGCGCCACCAGCTCTTTGACATGCGCCAGCACCAGCACCCGGCCGCGGGCCAGGCGTGCCAGTTCCGCGATCACCAGGCTTTTTCCGGCCCCGGTGGGCAGCACTATCACGGCAGGTTCATGATGACGCCGGAAGTGGGCGACGGTGGCATCTACCGCTTCCTGTTGATAGGGACGTAAAGTAAAAGACATGCTGCTCACTTTTGGAAAACCTGCTGCAATTATGCCACGAATCGTCTATAAACGCGCTGTCAGAGAGACGCCGTTCAGGCTATACTTCCCAGACTTTTTCAACGGTTAATAACGCCGTTTTAGTTTCCCTCCGCAGTAACAGGCAAAACACATTCATGCGACTCGACAAATTCATTTCTCAGCAACTGGAAATCAGCCGTGCTATCGCCGGACGCGAAATCCGTGGTCAACGTGTCACCGTTAATGGTGAGGTGGTACGCGATACCGCGTTCAAACTCCAGCCCGATCACGAGGTCGAGTATGACGGCAACGTGCTTCAGATGCAGACCGGGCCGCGCTATTTCATGCTGAATAAACCGCAGGGCTATGTCTGCTCCACGGACGATCCCGATCATCCTACCATCGTCTATTTCATCGAAGAACCGATGGCATTCAAACTGCACGCCGCAGGCCGGTTGGATATTGATACGACCGGATTAGTGCTGCTGACGGACGACGGACAGTGGTCGCACCGTATCACTTCACCGCGTCACCATTGTGAGAAAACCTACCGTGTGACGCTTGAAGCGCCGGTAAGCGACGATACCGCTGCGCAGTTCAGTGCAGGCGTACAACTGCATAACGAAAAGAGCCTGACCAAACCCGCACAGCTTGAGATCATCACACCGACGGAAGTCCTGCTGACGATCAGCGAAGGGCGCTATCATCAGGTCAAACGCATGTTCGCCGCCGTGGGGAATCGGGTGGTGGAGTTACACCGTGAGCGCATTGGCGCCATCGTCCTGGACGAGGACCTGGAACCGGGAGAATACCGCCCGTTAACAGAAGAAGAGATAGCCAGCATTGGCTTGCCTGACGAACTGAAACAGAAATAGCGAGAAAGCCGGTGCGCAAGGAAAAAAATTCGCCAATGGGGTTGGTGATCATTCTCGGCCTGTTAGCGATGTTGATGCCATTGTCGATAGATATGTATCTGCCTGCCATGCCACAAATTGCGCGTCAGTTTGCGGTATCCGCAGGTAGCGTACAGATGACGCTCAATCTTTATATTCTGGGGTTCGCCATTGGGCAGTTGATCTACGGTCCGCTGGCCGACAGCTATGGTCGCAAACCGGTGATAACGCTGGGCACCCTGATATTTGCCTGTGCGGCGGCAGCCTGCGCGCTTTCTCAGTCAATAGAACAGCTTATCGCGATGCGTTTTTTGCACGGCTTGTCCGCTGCGGCTGCCAGTGTCGTGATAAATGCCCTGATGCGCGACAGCTACTCGAAAGAGGAGTTTTCGCGCATGATGTCCTTCGTGATGTTAATCACCACCATTGCGCCGCTGCTGGCCCCCATTATCGGTGGCTGGCTGCTGTTGCTCTGGAGCTGGCACGCCATTTTCTGGACACTCTCGATAGCCGCGCTGATTACCACCGTTCTGGTCGCGACCCAGATTCGGGAGACGCTGAAGCCTGCGCAGCGCCAGCGTTTTCATCTGCGCACGACGCTAGGGAATTTTGTGGCTTTATTTCGCCATAAACGGGCGTTCAGCTATATGCTGTCGAGCGGGTTCTCCTTTGCGGGACTGTTTACCTTTCTCAATGCGGGCCCGTTTGTTTACATCGAGCTCAATCATATTTCGCCGCAAAGCTTTGGCTATTATTTTGGCCTGAATATCGTGTTTTTGTTCATCATGACCCTGATTAACAGCCGCGCGGTGCGCCGTTTTGGCCCTGTCACCCTGTTCCGTTTTGGGTTACTGGTGCAGTTTGCGATGGGCATCTGGTTGCTGGTGGTCAGCGCGTTTGATCTGGGGTTCTTGCCGCTGGTCTTCGGTATCGCCATGTTTATCGGCTGTGTGTCCATGGTGTCATCAAATGCCATGGCGGTAATTCTGGATGAATTTCCGCACATGGCCGGTACGGCGTCTTCACTGGCGGGCACGCTACGTTTCGGCGTAGGCGCACTGGCCGGTGCGCTGCTCTCCCTGTTCAGCTTTAACAGTGCCTGGCCTATGGTGGGCACCATTGCGCTCTGTGCAACGCTCTCCGTTGCGCTCTTTCTCTACGCGTCACGTCCGCATTCTGCCGCCCGCTAAGCAGGCGGCAGCCTTCGCTTTCGCCTGTCCTGACCTGCAAAGACAATAATGTTTCTTATTTGTGAAAAAAAATAGCAAATAAAGTAATCACATTGGGTCTAAAATGATTGTTAGTTATCATTAAACGCGGTACATATAGCCCAAAATGAGATTCAACTCGCAATTTGGCTGATAACGCGCATGACAGGTTCGGCGCGCGATGCTGATACCGTTGGTGGTGAATTGGCTGCATTCTCTGGAGATACTGATCACTATGTTGCAACTTTCGGTGGTGCATCGTTTACCCCAGCGGTTTCGCTGGTTGAGCGATCGTCATAGCGTGATTGAGACTGACGATACGGATTCAGAAGAGCACGATGTTATCGCGCTTCGTCTGATAAGCCACGATGGCGTGCCTGCCTGGGAGATTTTGCATGAACTGAAAGACATGCTGACCGCCATTCAGGTCGATGGCAAAATTGCCGAGTGCGAAGGGCAACCCTGTCTTTTTATCCGCCGTTGTGATGAAAGCGCCACTAACTGCTGTCTGAAAAACCAGGGCGTTGCGATTGCGGAGACCTTTATTGGTCGCTGAGCGCCACTGACCTGAGCAGCTCGCGAGTATAGGCTTGCTGTGGGGCGGCGAATAACGTTTCACAGTCACCTTGTTCCACCACCTCTCCCTGTCGCAGGACGATCAGCTGATGGCAGAGCGAGCGAACCACTTCCAGATCGTGGCTGATAAACACATAGCTGAGCTGACGTTGCTGTTGCAGCCCACGCAGCAGATCCAGAATCTGTTTTTGGACCGAGCGATCCAGCGATGATGTGGGTTCATCCAGCAACAGCAGTTCAGGCTCCAGAATCAGTGCGCGTGCAATAGCGATTCGCTGCCGCTGTCCGCCCGAAAACTCTGCCGGATAACGATGGCGGCTCTCCGTGTCCAGCCCGACTTCTGCCATCACCGCGATAACCCGCTCTTCCTGCTGTGCCGCACTCAACTGCGGAAAATGCACCGCCAGCCCTTCGGCGATAATTTGCAGGACGGTCATGCGCGGATTAAGCGCAGAGTCAGGATCCTGAAACACTACCTGAATACGGCGGCGAAGCGGCAACAGCTGTTTACGTGACAGTTGATGCAGCGGTTGATGATCAAACCAGACTTCGCCCTGAGCGGCTATCAGTCGCAGCAGGGCCAGCCCGGTGGTGCTTTTCCCCGAACCGGATTCGCCCACCAGCCCCAGGCTTTCCCCGCGTTTAAGGCGAAAACTGATCGAGTTGACGGCAATCTTTTCGCCCGTTTTACGCTTAAACAGCCCCTGATGCAGGGGGAAAGTGACGCGCAAATGCGCCACGTTCAGCATCACAGGAGATTCGGCCGCGAGCGGCACGGCGCGGCCTTCCGGGTTGGCCGCAAGGAGTTGCTGAGTGTAAGCGTGCTCCGGCTGACGAAGCAGAACCGCGCTGCGGTTGTGCTCCACCACCTGACCGGCGCGCATGACGCTCACGTTATCCGCCAGCTGACGAACGATGTTCAGGTTATGCGTAATAAACAGCATCCCCATATTCAGTTCCTGTTGCAGTTCACGCAGCAGGGTAAGGATTTGCGCCTGTACCGTGACATCCAGTGCGGTCGTCGGTTCATCGGCAATCAACAGCTTCGGTTGGGTGAGCAGCGCCATGGCGATCATGACGCGCTGGCGTTCACCGCCGGAGAGCTGGTGCGGAAAATCATTGAGTCGCGAGGCGGGCTGGCGAATACCGACGCGATCCAGACAGCGAATAATCTCTGCCCGTGCCGCTTCCCGCCGCAGCCCGCGATGCAAAGACAGAACTTCGTACAGCTGTTTTTCGATGCTGTGCAGCGGATTGAGAGAAACCATGGGTTCCTGAAAAATCATCGCCATTTGATTGCCACGCAGTCCGCGAAGGCGCTGCTCTGATGCCGTTAACAGGTTCTCACCGGCGAACAGAATCTCTCCCTGCGGATAGACGACGGCGGCCTCATGCAGGAGCCGCATGACTGACAGGGCCGTGACGCTTTTCCCTGAGCCGGATTCGCCTACCAGCGCCAGCGTTTCTCCCGCCTCAACGCACAGTGAAACATCCTTCACGACCTGATGCAGCTGTTTGCCCTGACGAAAGGCGATGGAAAGGTGATTAACGGCAAGCAGTGGCGCGTCCATTCAGACTCCTTTACTGGGATCGAAGGCGTCGCGTACGGCTTCACCAATGAAAATCAGCAGCGACAGCAGTATCGCCAGCGTAAAAAAGCCAGATAAACCCAGCCACGGTGCCTGCAAATTATTTTTTCCCTGCAGCAGCAGTTCACCCAGCGAAGGCGAACCGATGGGCAAGCCAAAACCTAGAAAATCGAGGGACGTCAGCGTGGTAATCGAACCGCACAGAATAAAAGGCAGAAAGGTCAGCGTAGCGACCATCGCATTCGGCAGCATATGCCGCAGCATGATGCGTGCGTCGTTGACGCCCAGCGCCTGCGCCGCGCGAATATAGTCAAAGTTGCGGGTACGCAAAAATTCGGCACGGACCACGCTGACCAGGCTCATCCAGCCAAACAGCACGGTCACCAGTAGCAGCCACCAGAAGCTGGGCTGAACCACGCTGGACAGCAGAATCAGTAAAAACAGCGAAGGCATACCGGACCAGACTTCTGTAAGTCGTTGTCCTATCAGATCTGTTTTGCCGCCAAAGTAGCCCTGTATTGCGCCAATGACGATACCGATGACGCTGGAAAACAGCGTAAGCAGCAGACCGAACAGAAGCGAAATACGCAGACCGTACAGCAACCGCGCCAGCACGTCGCCACCGTTGGCGTCAGTACCCAGCCAGTTTTGTCGCGAGGGAGGTGAAGGGAAAGGCACCTGTGACGCAAAATTGAGGGTATTTGCTCCAAAGCGAATGGGTGCCCAGAGCGCCCAACCCGCTTTTTCCAGCCGCTGTTGCAGCCAGGGATCCTGATAATCGGCTGCCGTCGCAAAGTCGCCGCCGAAGTCAGTTTCGCTGTAGTTAAAAAACAGAGGCGCGTACCAGCGGTGCTGATAGTGCACCAGCAGCGGCTTGTCGTTGGCAACCAGCTCGGCACACAGGGAAAGAACGAAGATAAACAGAAAAATCCACAGCGACCAGTAGCCGCGTCGATGATGCCGGAAGCGCTGCCAGCGTTGCTGGTTTAAACGCGAAATCTGCATTATCGCCTCTCAAAATCGATACGAGGATCAACCAGCGTGTAGGTCAAATCACTCAGGATATTCATCAGCAACCCAATCAGGGTGAAAATATACAGGGTACCAAACATCACCGGATAATCCCGCTGGACGGTGGCATCAAATCCCAGCAGACCTAAACCATTCAGCGAGAACATCACCTCAATCAGGACCGAGCTGGTAAAAAACATACTGATAAAGGTGGCGGGGAAGCTGGCTATCACCAGCAGCATCGCATTGCGGAACACGTGGTGGTACAGGATACGGCGCTCGGAAACCCCCTTAGCCCGGGCGGTGACGACGTAATGTTTGCGAATCTCATCAAGAAACGCATTTTTGGTCAGCATGGTTAAAGTAGCAAAACCGCCAATGACCGTAGCCAGCACCGGAAGCGCAATATGCCAGAGATAATCCTCCACCTTGCCGTACCAGGGCAGGGTGGCAAACTGCGGCGAGGTCAGCCCGCGCAGGGGAAACCAGTCGAAATAGCTGCCGCCGGCAAACAGGACTATCAGCATAATACCGAACAGAAAAGCAGGCACCGAGTAGCCAATGATGATGAACGTGCTGCTCCAGATATCAAACGGGCTACCATTCCGCACGGCCTTTTTTATCCCTAACGGAATCGACACCAGATAGATAATCAGTGTGCTCCACAGGCCGAGGCTGATGGATACCGGTAAACTCTCTTTAATCAGTTGCAACACAGACGCACTGCGAAACAGGCTGTCACCAAAGTCAAAGCGCAGGTAGTTCCACAGCATCGAAAGATAGCGCTGCCCGATGGGTTTGTCGAAACCATAACGCTTTTCAATTTCGGCGATCACTTCCGGGTCCAGACCACGTGCGCCGCGATACTGATTATCGCCAGGCGTTGAGCGATTCAGGCTGGACCGCGTTCCGCTGCTGTCAGCGCCGCCTGCGCCGGGCATGCCGCTGGTCTGGCCAAACTGAATGTTCGCCAGCGCCTGATCAACCGGGCCGCCGGGCGCGATCTGCACAATGAAAAAGTTGAGTGTGATAATGGCCCACAAGGTCGGAATGATCAGTAACAGTCTGCGAAAAAAGTACATTGCCACAGGATGTCCTTAGCGTCGGTTAGCGGGCAGGCGGCCGGCTTTACTGACGTCATACCACCAGTTATCCAGTCCCGTACTGTAATCAGGTTTCCTCGCAGGATGGGAAAATTTATTCCAAAAGGCAAGGCGCTGGTCGGCGCTGTACCACATCGGGATCATGTACGCATTCCACAGCAAAATGCGGTCCAGCGCCTGCCCCAGTGGCAGCAAGGCGTCGGCGTCACCCTGATGGTCGACAATCGCTTTAACGAAGTGATCAACGACGGGATCCTGAACCCTGGCGTGGTTCCACGAGGACTGAATATAGTCCGACTGCCAGCTAGCCTGCAGGTTACGTGAGGGCGTTGGCATCGCGAGATACACCGTGCTGACCATATCATAGTCGCCGCTGCGCAGGCGACGCAGATACTGAGAGCTGTCAATCTGACGCAGCGTTAAGGTGATCCCCAGGCGGGAAAGGTTATGCTGGTAGGGAAGGGCCCATTCGCTGTTGGTGCCACCGGGCAACAGCAGCTCTGCCGTAAAGGGTTTTCCGTTCTTATCGTTCACCAGGCGTTGGTTTTTAACATGCCAGCCAGCCTGGTTCAGCAGGGACATGGCTTTAAGCAGGTTCGTGCGATCGTAACCGCTGCCATGGGTTGTCGGGGGTGCCCAGGCGTCGGTAAAGATGTCCGGCGGTAACTGCGCACGGAAAGGGGTGAGTAGCCGTTGCTGTGCGGCATCAGGTTGGCCCTGTGCAGCATATTTTGTATTCTGGAAATAGCTGCTGGTACGTTTAAAGGCATGATAGAACAGCGTTTTATTCATCCATTCAAAATCAAAGGCCAGCGCCATCGCCTGGCGTACCCGTCGATCCTGAAACAGGGGTTTTTGATTATTGAGCGCCAGCCAGCGCGTATCAATTGACGCGGTATTGGGCATAGATTCTTTCACAATCTGCTGATCGTCAAAGTGACGGCCACGGTACTGCGTTGCCCATTTTTTCGCGGACGTCTCTTCTCGCAGGTCGAAAGCGCCGGCCTTAAACGCCTCAAACGCCACGTTGTCATCCAGGTAATAGTCGTAACGCATGACGTCAAAATTAAAGCGACCGCGGTTGACCGGCAAATCAGCTGCCCAGTAGTCCTTCACGCGACTGTACTCAATAAACTGGCCCAGCTTCCAGCGGCTGATGCGGTAAGGTCCGCTCGACAGAGGAGGCTGACTGAGCGGTTCGTTAAACTTTTTATTCTGCCAGAAGGTATGCGATATCACCGGCAGCGATAGTAAGCTCAGCATCAAATCTTTGTCGGGTGCCGGTAACGTAATACGCACCGTCAGACGATTAACCGCCTCCATCGTCACGCCGCGATAATAGAGACGAAACTGGGGCACGCCTTCGGTCATGAATGTGTGAAACGTAAACGCGACATCCTCAGCGGTAATGGCAGAGCCATCGTGAAATCGCGCACGCGGGTTAAGGGTGATCTCCATCCAGCGAAAATCAGCGGGATGACGGGCGGATTCGGCAATCAGCGGATAGTAACTGCCGGGTTCATCATCCGACGTGGTAAATAAGCTGTCATACAGTGTGCCGGTGCCCGCCGCCGGATTGCCGCGCGATGCGTAGCGGTTGAAATTGTCGTAGGTGCCGGGCACAGCCTGAACAATTTTGCCGCCCTTCGGCGCGTCAGGGTTCACATAGTCGTAATGATGAAAGTCCACGGCATACTTCGGCGTGCCCAACTGAGCAAACGTGTAACTGACCTGCACCGGGCTGGCGTGCAGCGGGCTGGTCAACCAGCAGCACAGCAGCAAAACAACATAGCTGAACGGCATAAAGAGGGCGGTCTCCTGAACGTTTTGACACCGCAGCGGTGTTACAGGCTGATGGACTGGCTGGTCTGGCGCAGAAAGAACGCCTTGACCTGTTCGGGCGGTAGCGGGCGGCTAAACAGATAGCCCTGCAAATGTGTCACGCCACGGTTGATCAGCCAGCTTGCCTGCTCATCCGTCTCAACGCCTTCCGCCACGCTCATCAGATTCAGTTTCTTTGACAGCTGTAAGACTGTATCCAGTACGGGCGAGGTAATCGTTTCGGTGCCAATACTTTGAACAAACCCACGGTCAATCTTCAGATAATCAAACGCATACTTTTCAAGATAGATTAATGCACTGTGCCCGGTACCGAAATCATCTACCGCAATTTTAATTCCGCGCTGATGAAGCCAGTTAAACAGTGCGGCCGCGTTACTGTTTTCCACCACAGCACGTTCAGTAATCTCAAAAACGTATTGAAAGTGATCGTGCGGCATGCTGTCTTGCCAGTACAGCACATCATCGCGAAAGCTACAGGCACCCAGATGCAGCGGCGAAATATTCAGACTGATGCAGGTTCCTTTCGGCAGCGTGTGGCGCAGTAGATGTGCATCACGTGCAACCAGCTCAAAAAGGTGCCGGGTCAGGGGAATGATTTGGTTTTGCGCTTCGGCATAACTGATAAAAATGTCGGGTGAGATTGCTTCGCCTGAAGGGTGCGTCCAGCGAAGCAGCGCCTCAATGCCGTACGATTGCCTGTCTGCTGCTGTGATGATGGGCTGATATTCAACATGAAACTCGCCACGTCGAATGCCCATCGTGATTTCTTTACCGGGACGGCGCACCCGGGACAGTAACACCCAGCTCATCCCGCTGACAATTAACGCAAACAACAGGCTAATCAGCATGATCGTTTGGTAGTCGCTCGCCGATAAGGTTGAACCATAAAGTGCAAACTGAAACGGCAATCCGTCCATTGGCGTCTGCATAAGGGGTGAGGGGATTAGGTGATTTCGCACCAGCGTGGGCTGCCAGCTTGTCAGGGCAGTATTATGCGCAAGTAACGCGATACCGGTAATTTCGGGGTGAGATGACGCTTTGAGTTGATAAGGTGACAGGCTGACATTCAGCGTGACAAACAGGCCTGACTGCTGGGTGCCAGGTTGTTTGATCCAGATCGCCAGCGCCGGTTTTGTTGGCTGCATTGGCGTTCCGGGCAGTAAACGAATATCCCGTTCACGTGTAGGATCGGTGCGCGGTGAGAGCGCGCTGAGCGGCTGAAAGAAACTGCCCGTCGCCGAGGAGCAAAAGGCATTACCGTCTTTAACCAGGATAATGGCGCGTATGTCACCCGCAAAGGCTGCACGCGCGGTTAATTCGTGATTAACGATGTAGCATTCAGACTTAACTAAGGGAAGCAGCGGAATGAGGGTATCTGAAATAAGGGCGTTCACGCTGTGCTGAAAATCGGTGCTGCTGTCGATGAGCAACTGCTTGTGTTGTTGCTTGCGATGGTGCTGGGTCTGAATAAGCAAAACAGACGTTAACAACAAGAAAAACAAACTACCAACAATCGCGCTCTTCCACGCGATGCGACGAGGATAAGTTGCCTGGCGTATCAGCGCCCGCGACAATGGCATGAAGTGCTTCCCCTGATCAAAATACAAAACTAAATGATGCACAATCGCACACATTTTCGCGTTTGAGAATATAACGAGTCAGTTAGTAATGTCTCGTTATTATTTTGATAAACAAGTATTTTTTTACGTTGATTCGCTGGATTCAGAAAAAAAAACGCTGCATAGGCAGCGTTCTTTTTTCTCTGGCTGAGAGGACGTTCGTTCTACACTAGCTCGGATTTCGACTTAATACCCGACGTGCTTCGCGATAACGTTTTTTCCAGTAATCTTCATTAAGGCTGGAGATCATCACGCCGTTGCTGGTCGAGGCATGAACAAAGTTGTCGTTGCCAAGATAGATACCAACATGACGGCCGGTGGAACCTGCACGGAAGAGGACTAAGTCACCCGGGCGCAGTCTGCTGCGTGCGATTTCTTTCCCTGTTCCCTGCTGTTCGGAGGTCGAACGAGGAAGATCTAATCCAAATTGTTCACGAAAAGTACGCTGTACGAAAGCGGAACAATCAATGCCGCGTTTAGTATCACCGCCAAGACGGTAACGTACACCTTTCCAGCTCGCGTATTGATCCATGATGCGTGTCTTAACATCGACATTACGCACCATCTCTTCGAACTCATCCTGAGACGCTTGAAGTAAAAAACCATTCTGGTTGTTAACTTCATGATTCTCGATTTTTGCGTTATGGGTACTGCTACAAGCTGAGAGGAGTGTTGCCAGCGCCAGAGCGGGCGCTATCCGCCAGATATATCTCAGTATTGGTTGAGACTTGACCATTATTCGGGTTTTCCTTCGAAGTCCTTACGACAAGATTGTCGCCAGCCAGATGACAAAACGGAATGAGATTAATAAGCCAGCCAGAACAAGACAACGCTTTAATTATAAAAATGTGTAAATCACCACAATTTATCTGTTAAAGAATGCTTAATACCGCGACTTCTTTCTCACTGCGACCGAGATTAACCGATTCCCGAGGCCGTGGCGAGTGCTTTTAATCAAATTCTGATAGGTTTTTTTGATACTTATCAAACTTAAATGACTTGTTCACTTTATCAACAGGAATGCAAGTGTAATAACAGGATGAAAGGGGAAAACAGACGCTAATTCCAGGCATAGTGCGGGTTACGGGGAGGGCGGCGGCGCGGCTGGCTTTCATCAGACAGGATAAATCCAGTAATATCATCGGCTTCAGCGTGATTTTTTGTTAGCGTGCTAATTGTTACTTTAAGTTTTTTATAAGTAAGGGCGGTTTAAAATTTAATCATTAACCCGCCCTCGCTAATTAATTACCCTTGGGGTTTATTTTTGCCCGGTAATTTGTGATAAAACCAATTAACCAGATAATCACTTGCCGGTGTTAATAACCACCAGCTCAATCCCACCAGAACCACAGAAAGCGAACCTACCGTAATATCCGTAAACCAGTGTGCGCCAGCCATCACGCGCGGCAAAGCGAATAAAACGACAATAACCACGCCGACTAAAAACGGGCGAAAGCCAAAATAACGCCACATAAATGCCGCAAAGATCATCAGCATCATGCCATGATCGCCGGGAAAACTGTCCTTTGACGCATCTTTAGCGGGAATGCCGGTCAGCTCACTGACACGATGCACGCCGTCAAAAAACAGCGTCGGGCTGGCGTGTTTGACCGGCAACAGATGGCCGGCCTGATTCAGAACGACCGCAGTCACAAGCATGGTAATGCCAATGGCCAGCATACGACGTCGACCGGTGGGCGTTTCGCGGTACCACAGCCACAGATAGAGCAAGCCCATTGCCAGCAAGGACACGGCATCAAAGCCGCGAAAATTAGTGATGGCAACCAGCAGGGCAAACGCCGGGTGAGCAACCATCTCATTATTGAAGGCGAAAAAAATCCCTTTATCAATTTCAAACCAAAACCCGTGATGAGGCGGTAAGTACCAAGAAAAAAACAGCATCATCCCCAGTGCATTAAGCAGGAGGATGGTGACAAGACGTGTTGCGTGCATAAATCTGCCCCAGTAAAAAAATAACCGCCGACCATAACCATGTCAGCTTAAACGAATCTTCAACAAGGCGGATTGTAAACTATTCCAGTCGGCAGGTGCGGAATGAATCATCTCAACACGGCTGTCTGGCGACGTTGTGTCCAGCAATGCATAATGAAAATCCTCCCCCTGACGATTGATACTGACTGCGCCTTCCTTTATTCGCAGGAAGCCTTTGACCCGATCTACAGGGGCAAGCCTCGCCCATTCAAGCAGAGGCTGAGCGTCAAACACCGTTTCATTGTCAAAAAGCCAGCCGCAGGCGACATAACCCTGGCCCTGATTGAGCGCCCGACGCCACGCGCTCTGCCCGTCAAGACGCATTGCCGCAATACCACTGCCCGGGGGCGTTGAATGAGAGTGATGTGCAGGATGCGGAATGTCACGCGGCGCACCTCGCGGTTTGTCCAGTAAGGCCGGAGGGATACGGCCAAATTCCGTGGCCACAAACGGGCGATCGGCCTGATGCGCTGTCCGCCATTGTGCCAGGCGCTGCTTATCATGGTCACTCCAGCGATCGCGTTTATTGCCAATGATGATGTCGGCGGCGAGGAGTTGATCGCGAAAGTTTTCATTATTGAGGATACGTGGGTCGGCAAGCTGGCGCGCATCCAGCAGCGTCAGCGTCGCCTGAAGCGTGAGCCAGGGCTCATAGGCAGGCGAGGTCAGCATGGTCAGGAGCTGGCGGGGATGGCCGAGTCCAGTGGGTTCGATTAATAAACGGTCGGGTTTAGTCTGCTTTAACAGCCTGTTCAACCCAATCTGCATGGGCAGTCCGTTAACGCAACACATACAGCCGCCGGGAATCTCTTTTAGCGTGGCGCCGCGGTTGGCAAGTAATGCGCCATCAATACCTATCTCACCGAATTCATTGACCAGTACAGCCCAGTTTTCCCCGGCGGGCTTATGCGCTAACAGGTGAAGCAACGTAGTGGTCTTTCCGCTGCCTAAAAATCCGGTAAGGAGGTTAACACGTGTCATGCCTGAGGCTCCTGCAAAGCATTATGCGAATATTGTTATAGTATAACAATATTAGCCTGCCGCACGCGCCAGTCTTGATCAGTCGGCGCGTCCCATATAGCGGCGCTCTGCCACATGGATGCGAATGCGCTCACCGTTACTGAGATATTCGGGCACCTGCACGACCAGGCCTGTACTCATCCCGGCAGGCTTAGTGCGTGCGCTGGCCGACGCGCCTTTAATTCCGGGCGAGGTGTCCACAATTTCCATGTCAACCGTCTGAGGCAGTTCAAGCGCCAGCACCTGTCCGTCCATGGTGAGCACCTGGATACCGGGAATGCCCCCTTCAGGGATAAACAGCAGTTCTTCTTCTATTTGCTCTTTTTTGAAGGCGTAAGGCGTGTAATCTTCATCGTCCATGAAGACGTATTCATCACCATCAATATAAGAGAAGGTGACGCTGCGGCGGCTCAGCGAAATGGCATCAATAATTTCATCGCCTTTGAAGCGTTCTTCTACTTTCATGCCGGTGCGCACATCGGTAAAGCGCATTTTATAAAGCGTTGCCGCGCCCCGGGCGCTTGGGCTCTGGACATCAATGTCTTTCACCAGCAGCAGTTTGCCGTTAT
The DNA here is from genome assembly GCF_035191405.1 of Pantoea sp. JZ2. Taxonomy (NCBI): domain Bacteria; kingdom Pseudomonadati; phylum Pseudomonadota; class Gammaproteobacteria; order Enterobacterales; family Erwiniaceae; genus Pantoea; species Pantoea sp. JZ2. The sequence goes on from NZ_CP045247.1 coordinate 1,756,775, forward strand.
GGGTGACGGCCATTCCTTTTTTGATTTCGTTCGCTTTTGGCATTGCGGTTCTCGCTGTCAAAGTGATTGTGCGCGCAACGTTACTCGCGCGGACGTGAACAGGCAAGACAGCGCGAAAAATTTTGTGCCTGATGGCGACTAACAGGATAAAGCCACCTCAGTATACATCATGGATCATGACGTCATTGGCGTTGCAAAGGCGACATCACAGCATGACCGGCGATCGGCGCCTGGCCTGTTTCTCTGTAAAGGTGATGTCAGGGTAAGGCACGTTCTGTTATCGTGCGCGCTTTAGCGGTTCGGGGAGGTAAAAGATGGAATGTCGTACAGACTGTGGCGCATGTTGTATTGCCCCGAGCATTTCCTCGCCCATTCCGGGAATGCCACAGGGCAAACCCGCTAATACCCGGTGCGTTCAGCTTGCGGATAATAACCTCTGTAAAATTTTTGGATCGCCTCTGCGTCCGAAAGTGTGCGCCGGACTACAGCCATCGGTTGAGATGTGCGGTAGTAACCGTCATTATGCGATGGATTATCTGATTCACCTTGAGCAAAGTACCGCCCCCTGATTTCCCCGGTGCAGGTTCCCGTCTTCGCTGCGTTTGTTGTCTTTTGAGACATCATCACTGTTTAAAAACGCCGCATTTCTGGCTGTATTGTCGACGGCATAATTTATCCTCTGGTGCATGTTAATCGCTCCCTGCCTGCATGGCGTCCTGAATTTGTTCGTATCTTTGTGAAAGTGTTTGCTGACGCTGAAGCAGAGCCGAGGCATGCGATTAATGGCAAGGAGCTGACGTTGCTGAAATTCCCCTCCTGTTAATCGACCTCATGTCACCCAGACTTCAGCACGCTTTTTAAGATTATCCTCTGATCTCACTGAATTGTGCGTAACGTCAAAGATCTGCTACGTCGTTGACGCATTTTCTTGCCAGTGACACGCATGTTCAGCACAATTCTTGAAACGTTTCAGCGTTGCTGTAGCGGCCTTTAGTGGCACGAACAGCAAGATTCGACACCAGTAAGCTGAAACGATTCAATCAGCAAGCGAGGAGAATTATGTTCCAGCTCGAATTGCAGGCCATCCATACCGGAGCCAGCGCCCAAAATAAAGAAGATGCGATTCGTCAGGTTGCGGCGGCACTTACTGCTGCAGGTAACGTGGCGGAAGGTTATGTCAACGGTATACTGGCACGTGAGCAGCAGACCTCTACCTTTTTGGGTAATGGTATTGCCATTCCTCACGGCACCACCGACACGCGCGATCTGGTGCTGAAAACCGGCGTGCAGGTCTTTCAGTTTCCGCAGGGCATTGCCTGGGGCGACGATCAGACCGCCTATGTCGCGATTGGTATTGCGGCCAAATCCGATGAACACCTGGCCTTGTTACGTCAGCTTACGCATGTGCTGAGTGATGACTCTGTTGCCGAACAGCTTAAAACGGCCTCAGCGGAAGATCTGCGTGCGCTGCTGATGGGTGAGAAGCAGCCCGCGGCGTTCAGCTTTGACACCTCCCTGATTACCCTCGACGTCAATGCACGTGATTTGATGACGTTGCAGGCCTTAAATGCCGGGCGTTTACAGGCGGCGGGCGTGGTTGATGCCAGCTATGTCGCGGATGTGGTGTCCCGCCATCCTCTGAGTCTGGGACAGGGCATCTGGCTCAGTGACAGCGGTAAAGGCAATCTGCAAAGCGGCGTAGCCGTCAGCCGCGCAGCGAGCGCGTTTGAGCACAAGGGCGAACCGGTCAACATGCTGATAAGCGTGGCAGCCGTTGATGAGCGTCCTCTGGACGTGCTGGGCTACCTCAGCGCTCTGCTGCAGAGTAATAAGGCCGATCGTTTATTAAAAGCGGATGCGGCAGGTGTTTATGCCCTGCTAACCAGCGAAGTCGACGAGCAGGCGGACCAACTGACTGCAGAATTCACGATCCGCAACGAGCATGGCTTACATGCGCGTCCGGGTACGGCACTGGTGAGCGTTATCAAGCAGTTTAACAGTGAGATCACGATTACGAACCTCGACGGCAGCGGCAAACCGGCGAACGGACGCAGCCTGATGAAAGTGGTCGCGCTGGGCGTGAAAAAAGGCCATCGCCTGCGTTTCACTGCCAGTGGTGATGATGCACAGCAGGCATTAGATGCCATCGAAGAAGCGATCAACAGCGGATTAGGTGAGGGGGCAGCATGACCAGACGTGTGGCAACTATCACGTTGAATCCTGCGTACGACCTGGTCGGCTATACGCCTGAAATTGAGCGCGGTGAAGTGAACCTGGTGAAGACCACCGGATTGCATGCTGCCGGTAAAGGCATCAATGTTGCCAAGGTGCTGAAAGATCTGGGGATTGATGTCACCGTAGGGGGCTTTCTGGGGAAAGATAACCAGGATGGTTTCCAACAGCTGTTCAGTGAATTGGGGATTGCTAACCGCTTTCAGGTGGTCAATGGCCGTACCCGCATCAACGTCAAGCTCACCGAGCAAAACGGGGACGTCACCGATCTCAACTTTTCCGGCTTCAGGGTGACCGCGCAGGACTGGGATCGTTTTACCAGCGATTCATTAACCTGGCTGGGTCAGTTCGACATGGTTTGCGTTAGCGGCAGCCTGCCGGAAGGTGTCGATCCTGACGCCTTTACCCGCTGGATGACTGAACTGCGCACCCATTGCCCTTGCATTATCTTCGACAGCAGCCGTGAAGCGCTGGTCGCAGGCCTGAAGGCCGCACCATGGCTGGTCAAACCCAACCGTCGCGAGCTGGAAATCTGGGCGGGACGTAAACTCCCTACGTTGCAGGATGTGATTAACGCAGCGCACGAGTTGCGTGAGCAGGGCATTGCACATGTGGTGATTTCTCTGGGTGCAGAAGGCGCACTTTGGGTCAATGCCTCAGGTGAATGGATTGCTAAACCGCCGGTGTGCGAGGTTGTCAGCACCGTTGGGGCAGGTGACTCCATGGTAGGTGGCCTGATTTATGGCCTGTTAATGCGTGAATCCAGTGAACATACGTTACGTCTGGCTACTGCGGTAGCCGCGATGGCCGTGAGCCAGAGCAACGTTGGCGTTACCGATCGTACCCAGTTGGCCGCAATGATGGCGCGCGTCGACTTACAACCCGTTAACTAACAGCAGGAGAGCGATAGTGAAAACGCTGCTGATAAAAGATCCTTCAACAGGACTGGCCTCTGCCTACATGGCAAAACAACGTCTGGCTGCTGCGGCTGCGCAGGCGGGTTTGACGCTAACAGAAAACCCGGCGGAAGCCGAACTGGTGATTGTCACCGGTCAACATGTGCCTGACGATGCTGCGCTGAACGGAAAATCCGTCTGGCTGGGCGATGTTCAACAGGCGGTCAGTGAGCCAGAACAGTTCCTGAACCGTGCGAAAGCCGAAGCGAAACCCTGGCAGGCCCGCGCAGCCGCTCCGGCTGCAACCCCTGCAACAGCGTCAGCTAACGGACCAAAACGCGTGGTTGCCGTAACGGCCTGTCCAACGGGCGTAGCACATACGTTTATGGCGGCTGAAGCTATTCAGGCTGAAGCGACCAAACGCGGCTGGTGGGTAAAAGTAGAAACCCGTGGCTCTGTTGGTGCAGGTAACGCGATTACGCCAGAAGAAGTGGCGGCGGCCGATCTGGTGATCGTGGCGGCGGATATCGAAGTGGACCTGGCGAAGTTTGCGGGTAAGCCGATGTACCGTACCTCAACCGGCCTGGCGCTGAAGAAGACCGCTCAGGAACTGGATAAAGCCGTTGCTGAAGCGAAGCCGTTTAAACCGTCCGGCGCGCAAAACAGCAATCAGGAAGAGAAAAAAGAGGGCGGTGCAGGCGCTTACCGTCATCTGTTAACAGGCGTGTCTTACATGCTGCCGATGGTGGTGGCTGGTGGTCTGAGTATCGCGCTGTCGTTTGCGTTTGGTATTACGGCGTTTAAAGAGCCGGGTACGCTGGCGGCTGCGCTGATGCAAATCGGTGGCGGTAGCGCGTTTGCCCTGATGGTGCCGGTACTGGCGGGTTTTATCGCGTTCTCTATCGCGGACCGTCCGGGCCTGACGCCGGGCCTGATTGGCGGGATGATCGCCACCAGCATCAACGCGGGCTTCCTTGGCGGCATCATCGCGGGCTTTATTGCGGGGTATGCAGCCAAACTCATTAGCGGCAAAGTGAAGCTGCCACAAAGTATGGAAGCGTTAAAACCTATCCTGATTATTCCGCTGTTTGCCAGCCTGATCACCGGCTTGCTGATGATCTATGTGGTCGGTAAACCCGTCGCGGGCATCATGAGCGGTTTGACCAGCTGGCTGGCTCACATGGGAACGGCTAACGCTATCCTGCTGGGTGCTATTCTCGGCGGTATGATGTGTACCGACATGGGTGGTCCTGTTAACAAAGTTGCCTACGCTTTCGGTGTCGGTCTGCTGAGTTCACAAACCTATGCACCGATGGCCGCCATTATGGCTGCGGGTATGGTGCCACCGCTGGCAATGGGGCTGGCGACGCTGGTTGCCCGTCGTAAATTCAATAAAGGTCAGCAGGAAGGAGGTAAAGCCGCGCTGGTTCTGGGCCTGTGCTTTATCTCAGAAGGTGCGATTCCGTTTGCCGCTCGTGACCCCATGCGCGTCCTGCCATGCTGTATCGTCGGCGGTGCGGTGACCGGTGCCACTTCTATGGCGATTGGTGCCAAACTGATGGCACCGCACGGCGGCCTGTTCGTGCTGTTGATTCCAGGTGCAATTACCCCGGTACTGGGTTACCTGCTGTCGATTGTTATCGGCACAGCCATTGCCGGATTAGGGTATGCGGTGCTGAAACGCCCGGAAGAAGAACTGGCGAAAGCCTGATCTTAAAAGGAAAAAGGAGCCGCCAGGCTCCTTTTTTTAACGTTGCTCTGATTTGAGCCAGGCTATTTCATCTTTCCAGATATCCGGATTGATGGTCTCCAGAATCAGCGGAATACCATCGAAGCGCGAATCCTTCATTATCCAGCTAAATACGGTTTTACCGATATTGCCTTCTCCCAGGCTGTGGTGACGGTCAACCCGGCTGCCCAGCGTACTTTTGGCATCATTCAGGTGCATGCCACGCAGATAATTAAATCCGACTATGCGATCAAACTCGGCAAAGGTTTCAGTACAGGCTGCTTCGCTGCACAGGTCATATCCGCCGGCGAAAGCATGGCAGGTATCAATACAAACACCTACGCGAGATTTATCTTCAACGTGTTCGATAATGGTCGCGAGATGCTCAAAGCGAAAGCCCAGATTACTGCCCTGTCCGGCGGTGTTTTCAATCACGGCGGTGACGTTGCGGGTCTGATCCAGTGCGATATTGATGGACTCAGCGATACGTTTTAAACAGGTCAGCTCGTCAATCTGCTGTAAATGGCTACCCGGATGAAAATTTAACAGTGTCAGGCCCAGTTGCTCTGCACGCTGCATTTCATCCACGAAGGCATCGCGGGATTTCTGCAGGGCTTCCATAACCGGATGCCCCAGATTAATCAGATAGCTGTCATGAGGCAGAATCTGATCTGATGAAAAGTGGTATTTCTCGCAGGCAGCGCGAAAGGCAGCAATAGTCTCATCCGAGAGCGGGGCGGCTTTCCACTGGCGCTGATTTTTGGTGAACAGCGCAAACGCCGTGGCTTCCAGTTCATGCGCGCGGATCACTGCCTGATCCACACCACCCGATGCGCTGACGTGCGCGCCAATATACTTCATGCCGTTCTCCTGAAGGGTTCAACTCAGTCTGAACGGCATGATACACGATGACACTGGGGCAAAACGCAGCGCGGCGGAAATTTTTACACCCGGATTAGGCAGGCAAACAGCAGCGCGACAGGATAATATCTGCTGCCCCGCAGAACAGAGCGGCGTCAGAAAGGACAGGCTGCCAGCATGGCGAGCTGGCGAGCGTCTGCAACAGAATGATGCGGGGACTAAAAAGGTTGGGCAAACCTGTCAGTGGCGGAGTTGCGCGATATCTTTTTCGCTCAGGCCGGTCATTTTGATGACGGTAGGGCGGTCAAAGCCGTTAGTTAACATGACCCGGGCAATCTTCAGCGCTTCTTCCTTTCTGCCTTTCTCAATCCCTTTTTGTTCCAGCTGTTCTGCAATGGTCATCAGTGCGTCTCCGTGTTGCGGCACCCGCTGTGCCAGCTTATGGATTAAGGCGTGCGCATCCGACACCTCGCCCGCCTGCACCATGTAGTTTACCAGCGAGATAACCTGTGATGAAGAGAGATATTCATTTGTGAGAATAGCCACCAGCCTGTCAAGCATCACGGTCAGATTACGCTGATGGATGTGCTTCTGAAGTAACGTTAAGGCGGCCATACGGCGGTGGTGCAGGATCTCGTCGTCAGGGATACGCGTTACGTCAACCAAAGGGAAAGCCGCCGTGTAAAGTTTGCCCGCCTGATCCGGTAACGCAAAGCCATCCAGCCAGCAGAGAGAATAGGGATAGGGGCTACGTTTACCGGTATAGAACAAGACGGGAATGACTAACGGCAGCGTTTGATGTCCGGCTTGCAGATGGCGATGCATGGCGGCCACCGCATAGCGCATTAACCTGAAGGCCATGTGTTTATCCGGACCAGACTGGTGTTCAATAAGGACGTGGATATAGCCTTCGCCGGACGCGGTTTTCACGCTGTACAGCACATCGCTATAGTACTGCCGCAGGTCGTCCTCGATAAAAGAACCCGATTCCAGCTTAAGCGTGGTCAGATCGCACAGGGCGCGCAACGCTTGTGGCAGGTGGATCGCCATAAAATCCCGCGCCACGTCCGGCTCGGTCAGAAACTGTCGGAACAGCGCGTCGTAAGGTGTCGGTGTTGGGGACGTTCTCTTCATCAGTTCCGGCTCGTAAAAATCACCGGTCTACAATAGAGCTACGGGGGGATCTTACCTAATAACAATGACTTAATTTACGACGCTTCTCGCAACGCTGGATGAGATGAACACCTTCAGCACGCGAGCAAACGGGCTAACCGGCCTGCATGCGGCCGGTTTAATAAAGACATGAACGTGCCTTACGCGATAAAACGCTGAACCAGCAGGTTAATCGTGCCGCCGCCCAGCACCAGCCAGCCAAAGACCAGTGCCCCCAACAGGACAGGTTTATAGCCCGCTGCACGCAGGGCAGTGAAACGGGTAGTCAGACCCAGTGCCGCCATTGCCATGGTCAGCAATATTCCTCCCAGCGTGTTGAACATATTCACCCATCCGGCCGGCAGCCAGTGCAGCGAGTTGAACAAGGCGACAACGACAAACATCAGGGCAAACCATGGAAACGTCACCGGCTTTGCGCTCTGCTGTTCTGCCTGCTCACGTCGCAGGACGCCGCTCAGCAACAGTAAAAACGGTGCCAGCAGCATGACGCGCAGCATTTTCGCGATAACGGCGCTGTTTTCGGTTTCGGGCGCAATGCTGTGGCCGGCAGCAACGACCTGCGCCACCTCATGAATGGTTGAACCGGTAAAAATGCCAAACTGCGTCAGCGTGACACGGGGAAAAAAGTCATGCACCAGGGGCCACAAAACGGGATAAATAAAAATCGCCAGGGTACCAAACAGCACCACCGTAGCGACGGCAACGGCCACTTTTGACGGCGCCGCTTTGACCACCGGTTCCGTGGCCAGCACCGCCGCGGCGCCACAGATGCTGCTGCCTGCACCAATTAACCATACAGTTTCGCGGTCAAGCTTCAGCAGACGTCGGCCCAGCAGGCAGGTCACAAAGAACGTACTGCTCAGGGTCAGCACATCAATCAGCAGGCCGCTTAATCCCACGTCGGTGATTTGCTGCAAGGTGATGCGAAAGCCAAACAGAATCACACCGAGCCTGAGCAGTTTTTGTTTTGCCAGCTGTACGCCCGCGTCACACTGGCCGGCAAGAGGAGAATAAACGCTGTTACCGACGATGATGCCCAGCATAATCGCCAGAGTTAATGATCCCAGACCCAGACGAGCGATGCCTGGCACCTGGGCCACAGCGGCAGTCACGCTGGCGATCAGGCCGCATAACAACAGGCCGGGTAGCCACTGCTGAACGAAAGGATTTTTTGAGAGGGTGATGTCTGCCATGATTACGCTCCTGGTTGAGCGCTCATCATCATGCGGGGCTTGTTAAAAGTGAAATTGATTATATATTTATAATCTACCGATATAAGTGATAAGGCAGGAACTATGCTGTTTGCACGACTGAAACGCTTAATCACGCTCATCAAACGCGATGTGCTGACGCTCGCCTTTGCCTGTCGCGATCCTCAAACACCGCTGTGGTGTAAAGGCCTGGCCGCCGGGTTGCTGGCGTACGGCATAAGTCCGATCGATTTGATTCCGGATGTTATCCCGGTTGTGGGACTAGTAGACGATGCCGTCATTATCCCTGCCGGTGTCATGTTACTGCTGAAAATGCTGCCGCGCGAGGTTCGGGCCCGCAGCGTCGCGCGTGCGCAGCAACAGCGTGCACGCGGTAAAAAAGTATTGGGTGTACTGGGTGTGATTTTTCTGCTGTGGATCGCCCTGATCGTTTACCTTGTCGCGCGCTAAGTGATTCCGGAGTTTTCATGCATATTACCCTGCGACAAATTGAAGTGTTTACCGAGGTGCTTAAAAGTGGCTCTACCACCCAGGCTTCTCAGGTGCTGGCGCTCTCCCAGTCTGCTGTCAGTGCCGCCCTGGCTGATCTGGAAAACCAGTTAGGTGTGCAGCTTTTCGATCGGGTAGGAAAGCGGCTAGTGCTCAACGAACATGGCCGGTTACTTTATCCCCGTGCCGTTGGCCTGCTCGAACAGGCCACAGAAATCGAACAGTTATTCAAAGAAGATAACGGGGCTATTCGTATTTATGCCAGCAGCACCATCGGGAATTATCTGCTGCCGGGGATGATTGCCGGTTACCGCCGTGATTTCCCCACGTTGCCTTTAGAGCTGAGCGTGGGAAACAGTCAGGACGTGATCACAGCCGTTTCCGATTTTCGCGTCGATGTGGGATTAATTGAGGGGCCGTGCCATATGACAGAACTGGTCAGCGAGCCCTGGCTGGAAGATGAACTGGTGGTCTTTGCCGCACCGGACGCCGCCATTTTGCAGCAGCCCGTCACGCTGACCTCGCTGGCTGAGGCCACCTGGATTCTCCGCGAGCGCGGCTCAGGTACGCGCGAGATTGTCGATTATCTGCTGTTGTCCCATTTGCCGACATTTCAGTTGGGCATGGAGCTGGGTAACTCCGAAGCGATAAAGCATGCCGTGCGGCACGGTATGGGCATCAGTTGCTTATCACGTCGTGTGATTGCCGAGCAGTTGAGCGCCGGGACGCTGATTGAGCTGAAAACGCCTTTGCCGAATCTGACGCGCACGCTTTATCGCATCCACCATCGACGAAAACACATCTCAAAGGCCCTGTCGCGGTTTTTATCGTACTGCCGGGAAACGTAAACGCCCGATGAATGGTGGTTTAATCAGCGGTTCAACCCCTTGAATTTCAGGGAAACAGGCGGCGCCGCTAATAATTTCGCGCCAATCATGAAGGTAACTAATAACAGCGTAGCATTCGCTATACAGCGTGGCCTTTGCTGCTACAATCGCGCCTTATTTTTACCCAGCGTAATGTTTACACATGCATAATGACACAAATACAACACAACAACCTGCGTTACGACGCGATCTAAAAGCACGCCATCTCACCATGATCGCCATTGGCGGATCAATCGGTACAGGTCTGTTTGTGGCATCCGGTGCCACCATCTCTCAAGCTGGCCCCGGCGGGGCATTACTCTCATATGCCTTAATTGGCTTAATGGTCTATTTCCTGATGACCAGCCTCGGCGAACTGGCCGCGTTTATGCCGGTTTCCGGCTCCTTCGCCACCTACGGTGCCAAATACGTGGAAGAGGGCTTTGGTTTCGCCCTGGGCTGGAATTACTGGTACAACTGGGCGGTCACCATTGCTGTCGACCTGGTGGCATCGCAACTGGTTATGAATTACTGGTTTCCCGACACGCCGGGCTGGATCTGGAGCGCACTGTTCCTGAGCCTGATGTTCCTGATCAATTACATTTCAGTCAAAGGCTTTGGCGAGACCGAATACTGGTTCTCCTTGATCAAAGTCGCCACCGTCGTGATCTTTATCGTGGTGGGCGTGTTGATGATTGTGGGCATTATGCGTGGCGCGGAAAATGCAGGCTGGCATAACTGGCAGGTAGGCGATGCGCCGTTTGCCGGAGGCTTCGCGGCGATGATCGGTGTTGCAATGATTGTCGGCTTTTCTTTCCAGGGGACTGAACTCATCGGCATAGCGGCGGGTGAATCTGAAGATCCGGCGAAAAACATTCCGCGCGCCGTGCGTCAGGTGTTCTGGCGCATCCTGCTGTTTTATGTGCTGGCCATTCTGATTATCAGTCTGATTCTGCCCTATACCGATCCGCAACTGCTGCACAATGATATTAAAGATATCAGCGTGAGTCCGTTTACCCTGGTGTTCCAGAATGCCGGCCTGCTGTCTGCGGCGGCGGTCATGAACGCGGTGATTTTAACGGCGGTACTGTCGGCGGGTAACTCCGGGATGTATGCCTCAACGCGCATGTTGTATAACCTGGCGTGTGAAGGTAAAGCGCCGCGCATTTTTGCCCGGCTGTCAAAAGGCGGCGTACCGCGTAATGCGTTATGGGCCACCACCGTCGTCGCGGGTTTGTGCTTTTTAACCTCAAAATTTGGTAATCAGGAAGTCTATCTCTGGCTGCTGAATACCTCCGGGATGACAGGCTTTATCGCCTGGTTAGGGATTGCCATCAGTTACTATCGTTTCCGTCGCGGTTATGTGGCTCAGGGGCGCGATCTGAGCGACTTGCCGTACCGCTCAGGCTTCTTCCCACTGGGGCCCATTTTTGCCTTTGTACTCTGTCTGATTATTACGCTCGGTCAGAATTACCAGGCCTTCCTGCAGGACACCATTGACTGGTACAGCGTTGCAGCGACCTATATTGGCCTGCCCTTGTTCCTGCTGATCTGGCTGGGTTACAGGCTGGTGCGGGGCGGACGCATTGTGAAATACAGTGAGATGGAATTTCCCCGCTCATAACGGGTTAAAAGCGCACGGTAAACGCCGTGCGCTTTTACGTTACGTCATCACTATTAACATTCCATGAATTGATAATTATTATCACCTGCACTATTGTGGCTGCGTTTTTAATTTTGGAGCCATTACTGGATTGAACCATGACAACGGAATCATCGTTGATTGGTGCTGAAGCAGGCCATCAGCCCATACTGAAAAATTATCATCAGGTTTTGCGCCGCCGCCTGTTCTGGATAGGGGCGTTGCTGGTGGCGATCCTTGCGTCACTGGTTCTGGACTTTACGCTCGGCCCGGCCGGACTTTCGCTATCGACGTTGTGGCACACGCTGCTCTCACCCGAGAGCGTTGATGCAGGCACGCGCGTCATTGTCTGGGATATCCGCCTGCCTTATGCGCTCATGGCCATCGTGGTCGGCCTTGCACTGGGCCTTGCCGGCGCAGAAATGCAAACCATCCTTAATAACCCGCTTGCCAGTCCGTTTACGCTGGGCGTTTCCTCGGCGGCGGCGTTCGGTGCCGCACTGGCCATTATTTTAGGCGTGGGGATTCCGGGGATCTCCGGTCAGTGGTTTATCTCAGCCAATGCGTTTATCTTTGCTCTGCTGGCCGCCTTAATGCTGGACGGCATTACGCGCTGGACGCAGGTCTCGTCATCTGGCGTGGTATTATTTGGTATTGCCCTGGTGTTTACCTTTAATGCGCTGGTGTCGATGATGCAGTTTATCGCCAGTGAAGATACGTTACAGGGGCTGGTGTTCTGGACCATGGGCAGCCTGGCGCGTGCGTCCTGGGAAAAACTGGGCGTACTGAGCGCGGCTTTTGTGCTGTTGGTGCCGTTTTCCCTGCTCAGTAGCTGGAAACTGACCGCACTGCGCCTGGGGGAAGACCGGGCCGTGAGTTTTGGTATCGACGTGCGCCGTCTGCGCCTGGCGACTTTGCTGCGTATTAGTGTGCTATCCGCCTTAGCGGTCGCCTTTGTCGGCCCGATTGGTTTTATTGGCCTGGTCGCACCGCATATCGCCCGCATGATGTTCGGCGAAGATCATCGCTTCTATCTACCGGCCAGTGCGCTGACCGGTGCCCTTGTACTGTCGCTGGCCTCAGTGGCTTCCAAAAACCTGATTCCCGGAGCCATCATCCCGGTGGGGATTGTGACCTCGCTCATTGGGGTGCCGTTTTTCCTGAGTATCATTTTGCGTCACCGAGGGCATGTGTAATGGAACAGGGATTACGCCTGCGCGGCTTCACCACCGGTTATCCTAAACGTCAGGTCATTGATAACCTTCACGTCGAGCCGTTACCGCGTGGCGAAATCACGGTCCTGCTGGGACCGAACGGCTGCGGTAAATCCACCTTACTGCGTGCGCTGGCCGGGCTGAATAAAGGGCAGGGCGAACTGTGGTTAAACGGCGAAGATCTGATGACTCAGCCCTTTGCCCGCCGGGCCAGACAGGTTGTGTACCTGCCGCAATCGTTGCCTGCGGGGGTGCATCTGCATGTGCTGGAGTCCATTATCGTCGCGCAGCGTGCGTCATCGGGCATGCACAGTCCCGCCAGTGAAGCCGATGTCATGAGACTGCTGGATCAACTGGGCATTGCCCATCTGGCAATGCGGTATCTGGATCAGCTCTCGGGTGGACAAAAGCAGCTTGTTGGTCTGGCCCAGTCGTTGATTCGTCGGCCTGCGCTGTTACTGCTGGATGAACCGCTGAGTGCGCTGGATTTAAACTACCAGTTCCACGTTATGGATTTAGTGCGGCGTGAGACGGCGCTGCGCAATATGGTGACGGTGGTCGTGGTCCACGATATCAATATCGCTTTACGTCACGCGCAGCATGCGCTGATGCTCAAAGCGGGACGGTTAATCGCAGAAGGCGCACCGGATAGCGTGATCACACCCAATACGCTGGCGCAGGTTTATGGCGTGCAGGGCCGCATTGAGCACTGTTCCCGCGGAATGCCGCAGGTCATGATTGACGGATTAGTCCGGGAAGGGCTGATGTAAAAAAACGGGGATGGCGCACGCCATCCCCGGTTGTGTTATCCCACCAACAAGTGCTGCGCATGAAAGCGCAGATGATCTTCCACGAAGCTGGCGATAAAGAAGTAACTGTGATCGTAGCCTGGCTGAATACGCAGAGTTAACGGGAAATCCATCTCCTGCGCCACTGTCTCTAATCGCTCCGGCTGAAGCTGATCCGCCAAAAACTGATCGCTGTCGCCCTGATCGATCAATAACGGCAGGCGATGCTGAACCTCGCGCATCAGCTGACAGCTGTCGTATGCCCGCCAGGCCTGGCGATCCTCTCCCAGATAAGCGGTGAACGCCTTTTGTCCCCAGGGCACATCGGCGGGATTCACAATCGGCGCAAAGGCGGAGGCGGAGGCAAAGCGGTTTGCCAGGCGTAACGCCAGCATCAGCGCGCCGTGTCCGCCCATAGAGTGCCCCATGATCGACTGACGTTCACTGACCTTAAAGTTATCGGCAATCAGCGCAGGCAGCTCCTCACTAAGGTAGTCGAACATCCGATAGTGGCTCGCCCAGGGCTGCTGCGTCGCATTGAGATAAAAGCCCGCGCCCTGGCCCAGATCATAGCCCTCGTCATTGGCCACTGCCTCACCGCGCGGGCTGGTATCGGGCATGATCAGCACCAGCCCCAGTTCAGCGGCGACGCGCTGCGCACCCGCTTTGGTGGTAAAGTTTTCGTCATTGCAGGTCAGGCCTGCCAGAAACCACACCACCGGCGGGGGCGAATCCCCGCGCGGACGGGGCAAATAGATGCTGAACGTCATCGGGCAGTTCAGCACCTGAGAGGGATGACGCCAGCGCTGCTGCCAGCCGCCAAAAATACGGTGTTCTTCCAGTAACTCAAGAGAAGATGTCATAGCGCCCCCGATTACTTATTGAAGTGAACGACGGAGCGGATCGACTTCCCTTCGTGCATCAAATCAAAGGCGTCATTTATCTCTTCCAGCGGCATGGTATGCGTGATGAAGTCGTTCAACGCAAATTTACCATCGAGGTAATCCTGCACAATCCCAGGCAGCTGCGAGCGACCTTTTACGCCACCAAACGCAGAGCCACGCCAGACGCGCCCTGTGACTAACTGGAACGGACGCGTAGAGATTTCCTGGCCTGCACCGGCGACGCCGATGATCACCGACTCGCCCCAGCCTTTATGGCAGCACTCCAGGGCAGAACGCATCACGTTGACGTTACCGATACATTCAAAGGAGAAATCCACGCCGCCGTCGGTGAGTTCAACAATCACGTCCTGGATAGGTTTATCGTAATCCTTAGGGTTGATCAGATTGGTCGCACCAAGTTTACGGGCCAGGTCGAATTTGCTGGTATTGATATCAATACCAATGATGCGGCCGGCCTTCGCCATTTTCGCGCCGATAATCGCTGACAAACCAATGCCGCCCAGACCAAAGATGGCAACGGTATCGCCTTCTTTAACTTTAGCGGTGTTCATCACTGCGCCCATACCGGTGGTTACGCCGCAGCCCAGCAGGCACACTTCTTCCAGTGGCGCTTCTTTACTGATTTTAGCCAGAGAGATTTCCGGGACGACGGTATATTCGGAGAAGGTTGACGTGCCCATATAGTGAAAAATGGGTTTACCGTCTTTAAAGAAACGCGTCGTGCCGTCAGGCATCAGGCCTTTACCTTGCGTAGTGCGGATGGCCTGGCACAGATTGGTTTTGCCTGACAGACAGAACTTACATTTACCACATTCCGGCGTGTAAAGCGGGATAACATGATCGCCCACTTCCACGCTGGTGACGCCTTCGCCGACCGCTTCAACGATACCGCCGCCTTCGTGACCCAGAATCGCCGGGAACACGCCTTCCGGATCGCTACCTGACAGCGTATAAGCATCCGTATGACAAACGCCAGTGGCAACGATACGGACCAGCACTTCCCCTTTTTGCGGCGGCATTAAATCCACTTCTTCAATTTTCAGTGGTTCGCCAGCGGCCCAGGCGACAGCGGCACGGGTTTTGATCATGTTCATGCAATCCCTCTTCCAGTCAGATTGTGACGCGTTATGGCGTCTGGATGGTCGTGATTCATTAAAAATAGCGCGGAAATCTTATTCCGCCGCCTGTAAAGGATGCATCAGCTCATCGTTGAGCGGACGATCGTGAAATTGTTCGATAATGAGGTACTTGAGTGCCTCAACATTGGGCGTAAAGGCGTCCCGTCGCCACATCAGCCAGGTCGCAGTATCACGATACTTCGCCGGCAGGCTGTGTACCTGAACCCGTGCGCGCTCTGGCATCTGTTTCAGGACCGACGCCGGAATCATCGCCACGCCTGCACCGCCTGCGACACAGGCCAGCATGGCATGATAAGACTGAATCTCCATGACGCTGTTTGGCGCGGCCTGGCTGTCGCGATACCAGGCTTCCAGTTTCACCCGGTAAGAGCAGCTGTTGCGGAACGCAAACAACGTATCTTCCTGAGTATCGCGTGCGCTCGTCACCGGGATGTGGTCAAGGTCAGTGATGAGCACCATCTCTTCACGGAACGCAATACAGCCATTCAGATCGTCGTGCTGAACCGGCCCGTCTACCAACGCCGCGGCCAGTGTTCCTTCGCGAACCCGATCGATAATTTCACCGGAGGTGCCAGTGATCAGCGATAAGGCGACCGCCGGAAAACGCTGATGATAGGCAGCCAGCAGGCCAGGCAGGCGCGTTGCCGCCGTACTTTCCATCGAGCCCAGCGCAAAATTCCCGCCAGGCTTACCGGTGCGCGCCATACTTAAGGCTTCATCGCTCAGGGCCAGAATGCGCTGCGCATAGTTAAGAAAATTATGGCCCATCGGGGATAAGCGAATGCGCTGTTTTTCCCGAATGAACAGATCGGCACCCAGTTCCTCTTCCAACTGGCGCAGGCGCGTGGTGAGGTTAGAAGGCACCCGATGCAGTTGTTCCGCAGCACGGGCAAGAGAACCGCTCTCTGCCACGGAACAGAACATACGTAGCTGGACTAAATCCATGTGTTCTCTTCCTGTAAACAAGTTGGTTAATATTATTCACTTTTCGTGATTCTAAGCATCGTTCATGCTGTACGCAAGTTTCAATTTAAAAAAACTGAGGTGCCCAATGGCATTTCGCGTCGCGATAAGTGCGTTTTTGACTTTGTTTGTCGTCATGGGCATCGGCCGTTTTGCGTTTACGCCCCAGGTGCCTTTACTGATTCAGGCTGATCAGTTAACCCTGACCAGTGCCAGTGTGGTCGCAGCATTAAACTATCTGGGTTACCTGTGCGGTTCCTTTGACGCGATGCGCGCGCAGCAGCGTGTGGAGTGGCGGCTGCATCTGGGGGTTTGGGGCGCGGTGGTGTTAACCGCGTTGTCAGCCTATGCCGGTGGCCCCTGGCTGCACGGGATCATTCGCTTTGTGATTGGCTGGGCCAGCGGCTGGGCCATGGTGCTGGTGGCCGCGTGGAGCAATGAGCAACTGCATCATCACGGTCGTACTGGTCTGTCGGCGGCGGTCTTTGCCGGTCCCGGCGCTGGCATTTTCATCAGCGGCCTGCTGGCGGTCATCTTACACAGTTTACAGGTCTCTGTGACGCTGGCGTGGGGCATTTACGCTGTGCTGGCCGCCGTGCTGGTGGCGGCTATCTGCCGCAACCTGCCGCGTACGGGGGCGCTGCACCGGGCAGGGCAGGTACCAGCGCCGCTGACGCTGACGCCCAACCTGCGGCGGCTGGTCCTGAGCTACAGCCTGGCGGGGTTTGGCTATATTTTGCCTGCCACCTTTTTGTCGCAAATGGCGGCAGCCCGTTTTCCGGGCAGTGCGCTGGCGCAGCTGGTCTGGCCGGTATTTGGCGGGGCGGCGATGCTGGGCATCGTCATCGGTATTGTGACGCGTCGAATGGGGCAGGCGCATGCCCGCCTGGCCATCACGCTCTGGGCCCAGGCGCTGGGCGTGCTGGCGGCCGCCTTGTTGCCGGGGTTCGGTGGTTTGTTACTCGGTGCGCTGCTGGTGGGCGGGGGCTTTTTGAGTGTCGTGCAGTTGTCGCTGCTTTGCGCGCGTGAACTGGCTCCGCAGCATACGCGCTATATGGCGGGCTTACTGACCACCGGCTATGCGATTGGGCAACTGGCTGGCCCCTTACTTTCCTCGCTTTCAACCCTGTTTCTGCACCACCTTGAGCCTGCGTTATGGGTAGCAGGCGCCAGTCTGGTCTGGGCGGGCCTGTTAGTGTGGCGGCGGGTCGCGTGAAAAGCTTTCATCTCCAATCAGATTGATTGCTGGATTCCCTGCACAGAAAGTCTCACAATACGCGCTCAGTAATATGACCCGCAGGTAACAGACTGCGGGCGCAACACCTGCCGGAGAAGAGTAAGATGAGTACCTTAAGTCAGGAAGCTGCACTGGTTCACGAAGCGCTGCTGGCGCGTGGGCTGGAAACGCCGCTGCGTGCACCCACGCGTGAAATGGACGATGAAACGCGCAAAAGCCTGATTGCAGGCCATATGACGGAAATCATGCAGCTGCTGAATCTGGATCTTGAAGATGACAGCCTGATGGAAACCCCGCACCGCATTGCCAAAATGTATGTCGATGAGGTCTTTTCCGGTCTCGATTACGCCAATTTCCCCAAAATCACCCTTATCGAAAACAAGATGAAGGTGGACGAGATGGTCACGGTACGCGACATTACGCTGACCAGCACCTGTGAACATCACTTTGTGATTATCGATGGCAAAGCCACCGTCGCCTATATTCCCAAAGACAAAGTGATTGGTTTGTCCAAAATTAACCGCATCGTGCAGTTTTTTGCCCAGCGACCTCAGGTGCAGGAGCGTCTGACTCAGCAGGTGCTGCTGGCGCTGCAAACATTGTTAGGCACCAATAACGTTGCTGTTTCCATTGATGCCGTCCACTACTGTGTAAAAGCACGCGGTGTGAAGGATGCCACCAGTGCCACCACGACCACTTCCCTGGGCGGTCTGTTTAAATCCAGCCAGAATACCCGTCAGGAATTTCTGCGCGCGGTGCGCCACAGTTAATATCGACAGGTGGGCGCAGATGCGCCTGCCGGGTCCGTCAGGAGCCGCTATGCAACGCTACCTTGCGCTGGATTTTATTCGCGGCTGTGCCATTCTCGGCATCCTGTTGCTGAATATTATTGGTTTTGGCTTACCTTCTGCGGCCTATCTCAATCCTGCGTGGCAGGGCAGCGTCACCTTGTCTGATGCCTGGACATGGGCGCTGTCCGATATCTTCGCGCAGCTTAAATTTCTGACGCTCTTTGCGCTGCTGTTTGGCGCGGGGTTGCAACTGCAGCTGCCGCGCGGAAGTCGCTGGCTTTCCGCCCGTCTGTCATTACTGGTGCTGCTGGGGTTTCTTCACAGCATTTTTATCTGGGAAGGCGATATCCTGCTGGATTACGGCATTATCGGCCTGATCGTCTGGCGGATGCTGCGCGATGCACCGTCCACGCGTGGGCTAATCAATACCGGGGTTTTACTTTATCTGGTGGGCTGTGCGCTGTTGCTGATCTTTGCCCTGATTAGCAGCGCCGAGCCCTCACGCTCGTGGTTGCCCGGCGCCGCAGAGATTCAGTATGAACAGTTCTGGAAGGTCAACGGCGGGCTGGCGGCGGTACGCATCCGCCTGGATAACCTCTCCTCCAGTTTAATGGCACTGGTGGCGCAGTATGGCTGGCAACTGGCCGGACTGATGCTGCTGGGCGCGGCCTTGTTACGTAGCGGCTGGCTGAAAGGAACGTTTCCCGTGTCCCATTACCGGCGCGTTGCGCGGATGTTACTGCCGATTGGGCTGGGGATAGCGACGGCAGGTGTGGCCGCGCAATGGTTTGTGGACTGGGATGCACGCTGGAGTGCGTTCTATTTACAACTGCCGCGTGATCTTGCCAGCCCGTTAATCAGTATCGGCTATGCCGCACTCTGCTTTGGATTTTGGCCAGCCATTCAGCGCTGGCGGATGAGTTATGCTATCCAGTGCGTGGGCCGTATGGCGCTCAGTAACTATCTGCTGCAGTCCCTGATCGGCACTACGCTGTTCTACCGCTTCGGGCTTTTTATGCACTTTACGCGCGGGCAACTGGTCATGATGGTGCCAGGCATATGGTGTATTAACCTGCTGTTTTCCGTGCTGTGGCTACGCTATTTCCCGCAGGGGCCGGTGGAATGGATCTGGCGTCGTCTGACACGCTTTCTTGCCACGCCCCACCCCACGTCATCCTCAGAAAGATAATGACGGTCATCACAAAGGTTGCAGAATTGTATGTAACCGTTTTCATTGGTGTGACGCAATTCACGCTGTCCCGTGCACTTCCCTGACAGAATAGCGCCGGTGCCATAACCGGCGTAATGCCTTTTCTCTCTGGAAGTGCTGCATGATAACCATTCGAGATGTTGCGCGTCAGGCGGGCGTGTCCGTAGCGACTGTCTCGCGCGTACTAAATAACAGCAGCGCGGTCACCGCTGAGACACGTGACGTCGTGTTACAGGCGGTTGACGCTCTGGGCTATCGCCCAAATGCCAATGCTCAGGCGCTGGCAACCCAGGTGAGCGATACAATCGGCGTCGTCGTCATGGATGTCTCCGATCCCTTTTTTGGCGCGCTGGTTAAAGCGGTGGATACCGTGGCACAGCGCGTCCAGAAACATGTACTGATCAGCAACTCCTGGCATCAGGAAGAAAAAGAGCGTCACGCTATCGAAGTGTTGATACGGCAACGGTGCAATGCGCTGGTGGTCCATGCGAAAACGCTTTCAGACGCAGAGCTGGCGGGCTTTATGAGTCAGGTGCCAGGTATGGTGGTTATCAACCGCAGCATACCGGGTTATGAGGCCCGTTGCGTCAGTCTGGATAATGTGACCGGGGCCTTAATGGCCTCACGCATGTTGCTGCAACAGGGGCATTCCCGCATCGGCTATCTCTGTTCCAGTCATCCCATTGAAGATGTGGATCAACGGCGTGAAGGCTGGTTACAGGCGCTGGCAGAGCAGGGAATTCGCCCACAGGAAAGCTGGATAGCCAGCGCAGAGCCGGATATGCAAGGGGGCGAAGCCGCAATGGTGGAACTGCTGGGACGCAATCTGAATCTCAGCGCCATTTTCGCCTATAACGATGGGATGGCGGCCGGTGCCCTTACCGCTCTGAAAGACAATGGCATTCAGGTACCGCACCATTTTTCTGTCGTCGGCTTCGATGATATTCCGGTTTCGCGGTACACCGATCCTCAACTTACCACAGTCCGTTATCCTATTGTTTCTATGGCAAAACTTGCCACTGAACTGGCCCTGCAGGGCGCGGCAGGCTGTCTTGACACTACGGCGAAACATATCTTTATGCCCACCCTCGTTCGCCGCCATTCCGTCGCGCAAAAGCAAAGTGTGGAGTCCGTCACTAATTCAGGCGATTCCGCGATGTAACCGTTTTCAATCTGTGATTGTATTCACAGTTAATTAACATTGCTATCACTATGATGGCAACGTCTTACAGTACTGAAACATTATGTAACGCCACTCTCCCGTTGAGGGCACCGACAGCATCGTTGGTTCAGGCTTATAACACACGCTTTACGGACGCATTGACCTACATGGAAGTCGAGTTTGGCACGGCACAGCAGTGGCTCAGTCTGATTTAGAGCGCATCTTGCCTCGCCGGATAATTCTTACCCGATGTTCTTCCGCGGCTTGACGCAGCAGAACATAAAAAGACCCTACAGAAAAACCGGAGATACCATGAATAAGAAGGTTTTCACGCTCACAGCACTGGTTGCCAGCATGATGTTTGGTGCAGTAGCCCACGCCGCTGATACCCGTATCGGCGTGACTATTTATAAGTACGACGACAACTTTATGTCGATGGTACGTAAAGACATCGAGAAAGAAGCCAAAACGCTGGGCGGCATCCAACTGCTGATGAATGACTCACAGAACGATCAGTCAAAACAAAACGATCAAATTGACGTGCTGATGGCAAAAGGCGTGAAAGCGTTAGCCATCAACCTGGTCGACCCGGCTGCAGCGGCTGTCGTGGTACAGAAAGCCCGTGCGAACGATATCCCGGTTGTGTTCTTCAACAAAGAACCTAACGCCAAAGTGCTGGCCAGCTACGATAAAGCCTACTACGTCGGTACCGATTCGAAAGAGTCTGGCGTGATTCAGGGCAAACTGATTGAGAAACACTGGAAAGCGACCCCGGCCTGGGATCTGAACAAAGACGGTGTGATCCAGTATGTGCTGCTGAAAGGCGAACCAGGCCATCCTGATGCTGAAGCGCGTACCAAATATGTTATCGATACGCTGAACAAAGATGGTGTGAAAACCCAGCAGTTAGCGATGGATACGGCGATGTGGGATACCGCACAGGCTAAAGACAAAATGGACGCCTGGCTGTCAGGCCCTAACGCCAAGAAAATCGAAGTGGTAATCGCGAACAACGATGCGATGGCGATGGGGGCTGTTGAAGCGCTGAAGGCACACAACATGTCTTCTATACCGGTATTTGGTGTGGATGCCTTACCTGAGGCGCTGGCGCTGGTTAAATCTGGCGCGATGGCCGGTACGGTGCTGAACGATGCGGAAAACCAGGCGAAAGCCACCATCGATATGGCGAAGAACCTTGCCGATGGTAAACCGGCCACCGAAGGCACCAACTTCAAGATGGTCGATAAGATCGTACGCGTACCCTATGTACCGGTTGATCAGGAAAACCTGTCTCAGTTCCAGAAATAATTATGTGCAAACGGGCGCGGCGGCTGCTGCGCCTTTTTTATGTCATCACCGTTTTTTAGCCAGGTAAATTATGGCCAGTGATAATACGACCGCGCAGCGCGAATATCTGCTGGAAATGACCAACGTCAGTAAATCATTTCCCGGCGTTAAAGCTCTCGACAACGTAAATTTAAAAGTGCGGCCTCACTCCGTTCATGCACTGATGGGTGAAAACGGCGCTGGTAAATCAACGTTGTTAAAATGTTTATTTGGTATCTACAAAAAAGATACCGGAAGTATTCTTTTTCAAGGGCAGGAAATAGATTTTAAAAGCTCCAAAGAGGCGCTGGAAAATGGCGTGTCAATGGTTCACCAGGAATTAAACCTGGTATTACAGCGTACCGTGATGGACAACATGTGGCTTGGGCGTTATCCACGCAAAGGCTTCTTTGTCGATCAGGAAAAAATGTACCGTGATACCAAAGCGATTTTTGACGAGCTGGATATTAACATCGATCCCCGTGACAAAGTCGCGCATCTCTCCGTCTCGCAAATGCAGATGATTGAGATTGCCAAAGCGTTTTCTTATGACGCCAAAATCGTGATCATGGATGAACCGACATCCTCGTTGACGGAAAAAGAAGTGAATCATCTGTTCACGATTATCCGTAAGCTGAAAGATCGCGGCTGCGGCATTGTTTATATTTCACACAAAATGGAAGAGATCTTCCAGTTGTGTGATGAAATTACGGTTCTGCGTGACGGTCAGTGGATTGCAACCCAGCCGCTCGAAGGGCTGGACATGGATAAGATCATCGCCATGATGGTGGGGCGTTCATTAAGCCAGCGCTTCCCGGATCGCGTAAATGTGCCGGGCGAGACCATTCTTGAGGTGCGCAATTTAACCTCTCTGCGTCAGCCCTCTATTCGTGATATTTCGTTTGATTTGCGTAAAGGGGAGATACTCGGTATTGCCGGGTTGGTCGGTGCAAAACGTACGGATATCGTCGAAACGCTGTTTGGCATTCGCGAAAAATCGGGCGGCACAATTAAACTGCACGGTAAAACGATTAATAATCACACGGCGAACGAAGCCATCAATCATGGCTTTGCTCTTGTGACGGAAGAACGTCGCTCTACCGGTATTTATGCGTTTCTGGATATTGGTTTTAATTCTCTCATCTCCAATATCAAAAAATATAAGAACAACATTGGTCTGCTGGATAATAAGCGTATGAAGAGTGATACCCAATGGGTTATCGACTCCATGCGGGTAAAAACGCCAGGCCACCACACCCAAATTGGTTCGCTTTCAGGTGGTAACCAACAGAAGGTGATTATTGGACGCTGGTTGCTGACGCAGCCCGAAATATTGATGCTTGATGAACCCACTCGCGGTATTGATGTGGGGGCCAAATTCGAGATTTACCAGCTGATGGCTGAGCTGGCAAAAAAAGAAAAGGGCATCATTATTATCTCTTCCGAAATGCCAGAGCTGTTAGGCATCACCGATCGTATTCTGGTCATGAGTAACGGTCTGGTCGCTGGCATTGTTGATACAAAAACGACTACGCAGAACGAAATATTGCGTTTAGCGTCATTACACCTTTAATGAAGTAAGGGCTGTTAACATGAAAGCGACTACAAAAAAGAATGCGCTAACCTGGCTGAAAGAGGGTGGCATTTATGTCGTGCTACTGGTACTGCTGGCGATTATTATTTTCCAGGATCCGACGTTCTTAAGTTTAATGAATCTGAGTAACATTCTGACCCAATCCTCGGTGCGTATTATCATTGCGCTGGGCGTTGCGGGACTGATTGTGACTCAGGGGACAGACCTGTCAGCCGGTCGTCAGGTTGGCCTCGCCGCTATCGTGGCCGCTTCGCTGCTGCAGGCTATGGATAACCCAAACAAAGTGTTCCCACATCTGGAAACCGTACCGATTCCTGTGGTGATCCTGATTGTTTGTGCGATTGGTGCCGTTATTGGCCTGGTGAACGGCGTGATTATTGCTTACCTGAAAGTGACGCCGTTTATCACTACGTTGGGTACCATGATTATCGTTTACGGTATCAACTCGCTGTATTACGACTTCGTAGGCGCATCACCGATTGCAGGCTTCTATGACGGCTTCTCAACCTTTACGCAAGGCTTCCTGCGTTTCGGGGATTTTAAGCTGTCCTACATCACCTTCTATGCGGTGATTGCGATCGTGTTCGTCTGGATTCTGTGGAACAAAACGCGTTTCGGTAAAAACATTTTTGCCATCGGCGGTAACCCGGAAGCGGCAAAAGTCTCCGGCGTAAACGTCAACCTGAACCTGATTCTGATTTATGCCCTTTCAGGCGTGTTCTATGCTTTCGGCGGTATGCTGGAAGCGGGCCGTATCGGCTCGGCAACGAACAACCTTGGCTTTATGTACGAGCTGGATGCTATCGCGGCCTGCGTCGTCGGTGGTGTGTCTTTTGCCGGTGGTGTGGGGACGGTGGCCGGTGTCGTGACCGGTGTGTTGATCTTCACCGTCATCAACTACGGCTTGACCTATATCGGCATTAACCCTTACTGGCAGTACATAATCAAGGGCGGCATCATTATTTTTGCTGTGGCGCTCGACTCGCTGAAGTACGCACGTAAAAAATAACGGCAGAAGTCATCATGTAAGCTAAGCGGCCTGCGGGCCGCTTTTTTTATGGCACGGAAGCCGCCAGCCTGCGCCCGGAAGCAGGAAAGAACGCGGATTCACGGCGAGCCAGCAGGATGCCCGCTATGAGAGTGCGCGTTCGAATTGACTTTAATCAGGAACAGAAAGCTGTCCTGTGGACGCAAAATCCTGAGTCAGCAGGTCAGCAGGTCAGCAGGTCAGCAGGTCAGCAGGTCAGCAGGTCAGCAGGTCAGCAGGTCAGTAAGGTAAAGAAGCAGCAAATCCGCCGCGCTGGACTGACCGTCATCCTTGGTAACGATGCGTGATAAGCCCTGTCGCCATCGCAAAGTCCCGCGCTAAGCCTTGTTTCGCCATAGCAAGGATGCTACGCGTCGGCGATGCACTCCTGTCAGAAAGGCGGAGCCTGCCGCGCCGGCGTTATCATCCGTTCTCACAGTCTATCTTCACGCCAGGGTCAGCGGGCTGTCAGCCAGACAAAGGCGGCTTACTGATGGCGCTTTTGTTCCAGTTCCAGCAGTTGCTCAGGGGTGACAGCAGGATAGCTTTGCGCATCCTCCGGCACATCATGTACGGCGGGAATGGGCACCAGAGGCCCGAGGAAGCGCGGTTCACGCTTGAGGAGGTACAAATCTACCAGCGCGCCAAGACGTGCACCGACCTCACGCATGCGCACCGTCAGCATATTTTTCGGCGAGGGCACAGCGTAGCACTGAGCCTGAATGCCAAGGTGCAGGGCGATAAACAGTGCCCGCTCACAGTGGAAGCGCTGGGTGATGATAATAAAATCGTTGGTATCGAATACCTTGCGCGTGCGGACAATGGAATCCAGCGTCCGAAAGCCCGCGTAATCCAGTACGATATCCGCCGGATCAACGCCACCTTTGATTAAATCGCGCCGCATGGTCATGGGTTCGTTATAGCTCTGCTGCGCATTGTCTCCGCTCAGCAGTAAATAGTTAATCTTGCCGCTGTTATAGGCGTTAAGCGCGCCCTGCATCCGGTACAGGTAGTACTGATTAATCACCCCGGTGCGGTAATATTTTGCCGTGCCCAGCACAACACCGACCTGACGATGGGGCAGTGAGGCCAGATTGTCGTAAATATAGGGGGCGGTTTTCCAGCTTATCCAGCGATCCAGGCCAAGCGCCGTCGCCACCATCGTTAAGATGATGAAAAGCAGAGCAATGAAAACGCGTTTCAACATGCGCCTGAGCACTCGAGATGAGAGGTTTTGGTGGGACAAGGCTACTTGAGCAACCCTCGCGAAGCAAGTTTACCCCGTCTGGGTGGTGCTATTTTAAGCAGCGCTGGATCGGAGGATGATCCAGCGCAGACCTTTTTAGATCGAGGTACGGCGGTAATGACGGTATTGCGGCAGCCAGAAGTTATTCGAAATAGACTGTGACAGCACGTCTTCCGAGGTCACCACGGCAACGCCCGCCAGTTGCGCGGCTTTGCCCACTTCCATTGCGATCACTTTCGACACGCCCTGAATATCTTTGATTTCAGGCAGTACCGGCCCTTCACCATCGTTGACCAGCGGCGAGCAGTCTGCCAGTGCGCGGCTGGCGGTCATCAGCATGGTATCGGTTACGCGTGATGCACCCGAGGCAATCACCCCTAAACCGATGCCCGGGAAGATATAGGAGTTGTTACACTGCGCGATCGGATAGGTTTTACCGTTCCATGAAACCGGTGAGAACGGGCTCCCGGTCGCGACCAGTGCAGCACCATCGGTCCAGGCGATAATATCCGCTGGCGTGGCTTCAACGCGCGAGGTGGGGTTAGAGAGCGGCATCACAATAGGACGTTTGCAGTGCTTGTGCATCTCGCGGATGATCTCTTCGGTGAACAGTCCGGGCTGGCCTGAAACCCCAATCAGAATATCGGGTTTGGCGTTGCGCACTACGTCCAGCAGCGAAATCGCATCACTGGCCGTATCCCAGTCTTTGAGGTTATCGCTTTTCTGCACCAGCTTGCTCTGGAAATCGAGCAGGTTAGGCAACTTATCAGTGAGCAGGCCAAAGCGGTCGACCATCATTACGCGGCTACGCGCCTCTTCATCGCTCAGACCTTCCGACTTCATCTGCGCAATGATTTGCTCTGCGATACCGCAGCCGGCTGAACCTGCCCCCAGGAACACCACTTTTTGTTCGCACAAACGGCTTCCGGCAGCACGACTGGCGGCAATCAGAGTGCCCACGGTGACAGCAGCGGTGCCCTGAATATCATCGTTGAAGCAGCACACTTCATCGCGATAGCGCTCCAGCAGCGGCATTGCGTTTTTCTGCGCAAAGTCTTCAAACTGCAGCAGCACTTTCGGCCAGCGGCGTTTCACGGCCTGGATAAATTCATTAACGAATTCATCGTACTCTTCACCGGTAATACGTGGGTGACGCCAGCCCATATAAAGCGGATCGTTCAGCAGTTGCTGGTTATTGGTACCGACATCCAGTACCACCGGTAAGGTGTAAGCCGGACTGATGCCGCCGCACGCGGTATACAGCGACAGTTTACCAATCGGAATACCCATGCCGCCGATGCCCTGGTCACCCAGGCCCAGAATACGCTCACCGTCGGTCACCACGATGACTTTAACGTTCTGTTTGGTGGCGTTTTGCAGCATGTCTTCGATGTGTTCACGGTTGGGATATGAGATGAACACACCACGGGCGCGGCGATAAATTTCAGAGAAGTGTTCGCAGGCTGCGCCGACGGTTGGCGTATAAATAATTGGCATCATCTCTTCAAGATGATTGTCCAGCAGACGGTAGAACAGGGTTTCGTTGGTGTCCTGAATATTGCGCAGGTAGACGTGCTTGTCGTTATTATTTTTGAAGTCCTGAAACTGACGCCATGCGCGTTTCGCCTGCTCTTCAATGGTTTCGACCGCTTCGGGCAGTAAGCCGTTGAGATTGAATTCGTTACGCTCTTCGATGCTGAAGGCGCTGCCCTTATTCAGCAGGGGAAATTCCAGCAGAATAGGGCCAGCGTAGGGAATATAGAGCGGGCGTTTACTTTCGTATTCGAGTTCCATGCAGTAATGCTCCGGTTGCGAGTGTTCCTGGCGCAATAAGAGGGTAGAGGACGCCAGTTTATTTTGATAAAGAAGGCCTGGCGTCAGATCCTATGAAATTTCTCGCGGATGTACAGCTTTTGTAAATAAAAGATTTAGAAACTGTTTAAAACCGTGCCCCGCATTACGCTTTACGCCAGCTCGATAACGTTAAGGTTGTCGCAGCCCAGCGCGCGCAGTGTTGCCTGCGTCGCTGAATACTGATCTAACGCAGGCTGTCGGGGCTGGGCCAGCGCTGCTGCCTGAATCGCCTCGCAGGATTCGCCGGCCATGTTCAGCAAAATCAGTGCGGCCTGAAGCGGAGGCAGGCTGGGATTAAAGGCCGCATTTTCCGCATAGCGACCGCTAAAAATACGGCCTGAGGCGGTTTGCACTGCAACGCCACTGAACGCGCGGCTGTAAGGGGCATGACTCTGGTTGGCCGCGTCAATGGCCGCCTGCGACAGCGCATCGCCCGTGACAACAAAGCCATGATCCACCTTATCCATCAGCCGTTCGGTGATGTGCAGGTCGCCAGGGCCGAAAGCGTCAGGCAGATAGTACGCTAACGTCTGCACCGGGCGCTGGGGCAGGCTGATACGAATCGCCGTGCCGCTGTTAAGTTCATTCATGAACTGGCGGCAATGCCCGCACGGCGTGTAGTTGACGGTGATGGTCTCCAGGCGCGCTTCGCCGCGCAGCCAGGCGTGCGTAACAGCGCTTTGTTCTGCATGCACGGTTTGCTGCATGGTGGCACCGGCAAACTCCATATTGGCACCGAAATACCAGTTACCGCTTATCCCGCGTGCAATGGCACCGACGTTGAAACGGGACAGCGAGGCGACCGCGCAGGCCGCCGCGACCGGAAGCAGCGCCAGGGCGAGAGCGTCCGCATCCAGTTGGGTTTGCTGTTGCAGGAGGGTGACCTGATCGGCCCGCAGCATCGCGTCAAATCCCGGCTCACTCAGCACCGGACGAAGCGCGGTTTGCAGGGGAGCCGGCAGTAATTCAAAGGCAGAGTGGAAACGTGGATGCATGGAAGCCTCATTCAATCTTCAGGCAATGTGCCAGACATCGGTTTATATGTGATCTCTGTCGCTCTGACAATGCAACGTGTCTTAGAGTTTTCAACTTTGCGAGATCTCTCCCAAAGTTTTAGCCAAACCAGTGCAGTAGCAGCGGAAAAACAAAGGGTGCCAGTAACGACGTTACGATGCCGCAGATCACCAGTGCCAGCGAACTAAATGCCCCTTCCTGGAAGTCCAGTTCCGCCGCCCGGGCGGTTCCCAGCGCATGGGACGCATTACCAATCGCCAGACCGCGTGCCGCTTTACTTTTCACGCCCAACAGATTCAGCACCATATGGCCAAATACCGCACCGAGCACACCGGCTATCAGCACACAAATCGCACTGATAGCGGGAATGCCGTGCAGAGAGCCGGATACCGCCATCGCGATCGGTGTGGTGACGGATTTAGGTAAAATCGTGGCGGCGATTTCCGGCGTTGCCCCCATCCACAGGGCGATCGCTGTGCCGGAGGTCATTGCCGTCAGGCTGCCGATCAGGCATACGCCGATAATGGATTTCCAGCGGGCGCGAATCTGATGCATCTGCTCATACAGCGGCAGCGCCAGTGCGACCACGGCGGGCTGTAGCAGGGCATTAAGCACCTGGCTTCCGGCAAAGTAACGTGTATAGGGCAGTTGCAGTAACAGCAGGATGGGAATGATGATCGCCATCGAAACCAGCAAGGGGTTCAGCAGGGCAATCTTCAGCGCGGCAGCCAGTCTGCGCGCCAGGAAAAATGCGCCCAGCGTCAGGGGCAATGACCACCAGATATCACTCATCCTTCACCTCTTTCGTCGGCACGCGCGAATGCAGCTTGTGGGCGCTTAACCCCACGATGCTCAGGACAGCGAAGGTACTGACAAGACACGAGACCACGATAGGGCCAAACTGCGCGGTCAGCAGATCGGTGTAATTCATGACGCCCACACTGATGGGAACGAACAGCAGCGCCATATAGCGAATGATAAGATGACAACCGGGCTTAACCCAGTGGACCGGCACGATTTGAGACGCGAGCAGGGTAAACAAAATCAGCATGCCAATAATGCTGCCGGGCAGCGTAATGGGCAGCAACCTTGCTACGCCGTTTCCGGCATATAAACAGAGATAGAGAAGGGTAAAAGCGCGCAGATAACGCCAACTTATCGCTAGCACGGTGTGCATGACAGGCTCCTGTTTCCAACGAGCGTAATCCTACGCACTGACGATCTGGCGTGCCAGCTGTCAGCGTAAGGCAGAACGGCCCTTCCTGCCATCAGATGCAGGAAGGGCGAACGCCTTATTTAACGGGCATACCCGGCACTGCGCCACTGTCGACAGACAACACGAACAGGTCTTTGCCGCCCGGCCCCGCAGACAGCACCATGCCTTCCGAGACGCCAAAGCGCATTTTACGTGGTGCCAGGTTCGCCACGATAATGGTCATTTTGCCAACGAGTACGGCCGGGTCAGGATAGGCTGCACGGATACCAGAGAAAATCTGGCGCTTCTCGCCGCCCAGATCCAACTCCAGACGCAGCAGTTTGTCTGAGCCGTCCACCAGTTCCGCTTTCTCAATCAGTGCCACGCGCATATCAACTTTGGCAAAGTCATCAATCGTGATGGTATCGCCAATCGGCGCATCCGCCAGTGGGCCGCTGACCGTCGGTTTACTGGCTTCAGCCGCGTCGGCTTTCGACGCTTCAATCAGGCCCTCGACTTTCGCCATCTCAATGCGACCATACAGGGCTTTAAACGGCGCAACCTGATGGTCGAGCAGCGGCTGCTGAATGGCGTCCCAGCTGAGTTCGCTGTTCAGGAAAGCTTCGGCTCGCTCGCTCAGCGACGGCAGCACAGGCTTCAGCCAGGTCATCAGCACACGGAACAGGTTAATGCCCATGGAGCAAATAGCCTGCAGATCGGCATCACGGCCTTCCTGCTTCGCCACCACCCACGGTGCCTGCTCGTCAACATAACGGTTGGCCAGATCGGCCAGCGCCATAATTTCACGAATCGCCCGGCCAAATTCACGGCTTGCCCAGGCCTCGCCAATCTTTTCGGATGCGTCCAGGAATGTTTGATAAAGCGCCGGGTCGGCCAGTTCTGCGGACAGCTTGCCGCCAAAGCGTTTGGTGATAAAACCGGCATTACGTGACGCCAGGTTGACCACTTTGTTCACAATGTCGGCGTTGACGCGCTGAACAAAATCTTCCAGATTCAGGTCGATGTCATCAATACGCGAAGAAAGCTTGGCCGCATAGTAATAGCGCAGGCTGTCGGCATCCAGATGCTGTAACCAGGTACTGGCTTTAATAAAGGTTCCGCGCGATTTCGACATTTTTGCGCCATTTACGGTCACATAGCCATGCACAAACAGGTTGTTGGGTTTGCGGAAGCCGCTGCCTTCCAGCATGGCAGGCCAGAACAGGCTGTGGAAGTAGACGATGTCTTTACCAATGAAGTGGTACAGCTCTGTGGTGGAATCCTGCTGCCAGAATTCGTCAAAACTGATGTCGCCGCGTTTGTCACACAGGTTTTTAAACGCGCCCATATAGCCGATCGGCGCATCCAGCCAGACGTAGAAGTATTTGCCCGGCGCGCCAGGAATTTCGAAGCCAAAGTACGGCGCATCACGGGAAATATCCCACTGTTGCAGACCGGATTCGAACCACTCCTGCATTTTATTGGCGACCTGCTCCTGCAGTGCGCCAGAACGCGTCCAGGCGCGCAGCATTTCGCTGAACGACGGCAGGTCAAAGAAGAAGTGCTCGGAATCACGCAGCACAGGGGTTGCACCGGACACCACAGATTTCGGATCGATCAGTTCGGTCGGGCTGTAGGTCGCGCTGCACACCTCGCAATTGTCGCCGTACTGGTCAGGCGCTTTACATTTCGGGCAGGTGCCTTTCACGAAACGGTCAGGCAGGAACATGCCTTTTTCCGGATCGTACAGCTGAGAAATCGTGCGGTTCTTAATGAAACCGTTCTCTTTCAGGCGACCATAGATGAGCCCGGCCAGCTCACGGTTCTCGTCGCCGTGCGTTGAGTGATAGTTATCATAGCTGATGTTAAAACCGGCAAAATCTGTTTCGTGCTCGTGTTTCATTTCAGCAATCATCTGTTCCGGCGCAATGCCCAACTGCTGAGCCTTCAGCATGATCGGCGTGCCGTGGGCGTCATCGGCGCAGATGAAGTAAACCTGATTGCCACGCATTCGCTGATAACGCACCCAAATGTCCGCCTGGATATGCTCGAGCATGTGGCCGAGATGAATTGAGCCGTTAGCGTAAGGCAGGGCGCAGGTTACCAGAATTTTTTTTGCGACTTGAGTCATAGTTTGCGTAGCTTTCAGTTAAGTAAAAAAACGGGCTTAGATGGTAACCGATGGGCACAGCCGCGTAAACATAAGGGATTTCCCGCCGCGCGGCCCGTGAAACGATCGGCATCTGATAGTATTGTTACTACATCGTTGAAAAACAGCATAAGCACAGCAGAAAAGGAGTGGGGATGACAGCGCAATCCCGGGAACCACATACACCAGAAGCCTTACGCGCCGTTGTGGCCGGCGTTCTGAACAGCTTTGAGCATCCGACGCTGCAACGTAACCTTATTACCCTGAAGGCGCTGCATCATGTGGCGCTGCTGGATGGGACGTTGCATATTGAACTGCGGATGCCTTTTGCCTGGCACAGCGCGTTTGAGACCTTAAAAGCAGACACCAGCGCTGAGCTACTGCGTCTGAGCGGCGCGCAGGCCATCGACTGGCGGTTAAGTCACGAGATTGCTACGTTGAAACGCGTGAAAAATCACCCTGGTGTTAACGGCGTGAAGAACATTATCGCGGTCAGCTCCGGTAAAGGCGGCGTGGGCAAATCGAGTACCGCAGTTAATATGGCGCTGGCGTTACTGGCTGAAGGCGCACGTGTGGGCATTCTGGATGCCGATATTTATGGCCCGTCCGTGCCCAACATGCTGGGCTGTGAAAAAGAGCGCCCGACCTCGCCTGACGGCACCCATATGGCGCCGATCATGTCCCATGGTCTGGCAACCAATTCCATCGGCTATCTGGTGACCGACGATAACGCGATGGTGTGGCGCGGCCCTATGGCCAGCAAAGCGCTGATGCAGTTACTTACCGAAACCCAGTGGCCCGACCTGGATTATCTGGTGCTGGATATGCCGCCAGGAACCGGAGATATCCAGTTAACGCTCGCGCAGAGTGTGCCCGTCACCGGTGCGCTGGTGGTCACTACGCCACAGGACATCGCGCTCATCGATGCACGCAAAGGCATGGTCATGTTCGAAAAGGTTAACGTCCCGGTGCTGGGCGTGGTGGAGAACATGAGTATCCACGTCTGCAGCCAGTGCGGTCACCATGAGCCGATTTTTGGTACCGGCGGAGCGCAACGGCTGGTGGACGACTATGGCACGCGGCTGCTGGCACAGCTTCCCCTGCATATTCATTTGCGTGAAGATCTGGATGATGGCGAGCCAACGGTTATTCGTCGGCCGGACAGTGAATTTACGATGCTGTACCGTCAGCTCGCCGGACGTGTGGCCGCCCAGCTTTACTGGCAGGGCGAGGTGATTCCCGGCGATATCGCCTTCCGCGCGCTTTAACCCTTCTGCGCGTCGCTCTCATAGTGCGACGCCGGGGGATAATGCATTAACAGATAGCCGCCTTGATCGCTTTCACCCTGGGAAATCACTTTCCAGCCATGTTGCAGGTAAAACGTCTGGGCGGCCTTGTTCATTTGCAGACACTTCAGCGCGCCGGTTGATGTAAAGCGTGACTGGACGGCCTCAAGCAGTGCACTGCCCACACCGCGCCCCTGATAATCAGGATCCACATACAGGCTGTGTAAGAAATTATCGTTTTCCATCAGACCCGCGAATCCTGCCCGATGCCCGTCCAGCTCAGCCACTAAAACGGTTTCGCCGAGTATCACCTGATCGAAGTCTTCCAGTTGCCAGTCATCGTTGGCGATCCAGTCCCAGTTATGCCGACGGGCCGCCAGAAACAACGTCCGCAGGAAAGGACGGTCAGCCTCTGTAAATAATCGAATATGCACATCAAGCTCCGTTAAACATCTTTTAACAACCCTGGCAGGGATTCTCAAAAAAGTAAAAGCAGAACAAATGTCATCACTTTCCTTGTACACTGCCCGACGGTGCCTTATGGGAAAACAGCAAACGGCCTTCAGTTAACGCACAGGGGTTATTGCCTGGAAGCACGCAATATATCTTTTTGCGGGTAAATGAAGGTAAGAAAAGCGGTTTTTTCCCTTAACGATCAACGCGATCGGCGTTTGATAGCTTTCGTTTATTTTATTGATAACGAGGGCTTATTAGATGTTGGCCCGGAAAATTTGTAAGCTGCATCACATATTTTAAAGGAGGCCATCACATGTCCATTATCAACACCAAAATTAAGCCGTTCAAAAACAGTGCATTTAAAGACGGCCAGTTTATCGAAGTAACCGAGAAAGACGTTGAAGGTAAATGGAGTGTTTTCTTCTTTTATCCGGCTGACTTCACCTTTGTTTGCCCAACCGAACTGGGCGACGTCGCGGATCACTATGAAGAGTTCCAGAAACTGGGCGTGGACATCTACTCAGTGTCTACTGATACCCACTTTACCCACAAAGCCTGGCACGGCTCTTCTGACACCATCGCAAAAATCAAATATGCGATGATCGGTGACCCAACTGGCGCGCTGACCCGCAACTTCGACATCATGCGCGAAGACGAAGGTCTGGCTGACCGTGGTACATTCATCGTTGACCCACAGGGTGTTATCCAGGCTGTAGAAATCACCGCTGAAGGTATTGGCCGTGATGCGTCTGACCTGCTGCGCAAAGTGAAAGCGGCGCAGTACGTGGCTTCTCACCCTGGTGAAGTGTGCCCGGCCAAATGGAAAGAAGGTGATGCGACTCTGGCGCCTTCGCTGGACCTGGTTGGCAAAATCTAATTTCCGCATCGCAACGTCGATCATTTTCTCATCGGGTGCTTCGGCACCCGATTTTTTGACCAGGAACTCACTATGCTTGATACCAATTTAAAAACGCAGCTCAAAGCTTATCTTGAGAAACTCACCAAGCCTGTGGAGTTGATTGCAACGCTGGATGATGGCGCAAAATCAACCGAGATTCGCAATCTGTTGGTCGATATCGCGAGCCTGTCTGACAAGGTCAGCTTTCGTGAAGAGAACGATCGTCAGGTGCGTAAACCCTCATTTTTAATCACTAACCCTGGTGCGGATCACGGCCCACGTTTTGCGGGTTCGCCGCTGGGTCATGAATTTACCTCACTGGTGCTGGCGCTGTTACAGACCGGTGGGCACCCGTCCAAAGAAGCACAAAATCTGCTTGATCAGATTGCGGCGCTGGATGGAGATTTCCATTTCGAAACCTATTATTCGCTGTCCTGCCACAACTGTCCGGATGTGGTACAGGCTCTGAATCTGATGGCGGTCCTGAACCCGCGCATCAGCCACACCGCGATTGACGGTGGCTTGTTCCAGAACGAAATTCAGGAACGGAATGTCATGGGCGTGCCGGCGGTTTTCCTGAACGGCAAAGAGTTTGGTCAGGGCCGCATGAGCCTGGCGGAGATCGTCAGTAAAGTCGACACCAATGCTGACAAGCGCGCAGCAGAAGCGCTGAATAAACGCGAAGCCTATGATGTGCTGATTATTGGCAGCGGTCCCGCTGGCGCAGCGGCCGCCATCTATTCTGCCCGTAAAGGCATCCGCACCGCCCTGATGGGTGAGCGTTTCGGCGGACAGGTACTGGATACCGTTGATATCGAAAACTATATTTCCGTGCAGAAAACGGAAGGGGCCAAACTGGCTGGCGCACTGCGTGCCCACGTTGACGATTACAGTGTTGATGTGATTGACAGTCAGAGCGCGATTAAACTGATTCCGTCTGCGGCGAAAGGCGGCCTGCATGCCATTGAAACGGCGTCAGGTGCCGTACTGAAATCCCGTAGCATCATCCTGGCGACCGGCGCGCGCTGGCGCAACATGGGCGTACCGGGGGAAGAGCAGTACCGTACTAAAGGTGTGACCTATTGCCCGCACTGTGACGGTCCGCTGTTCAAAGGTAAACGCACTGCCGTCATCGGTGGCGGTAACTCCGGCGTGGAAGCGGCTATCGATCTGGCTGGTATCGTTGAACACGTCACATTGCTGGAATTTGCCAGTGAAATGCGCGCAGACAAAGTGCTGCAGGACAAACTGCGCAGCCTGAAAAACGTGGATGTGATCCTGAATGCACAAACCACCGAAGTGAAAGGCGACGGCAGCAAAGTTACCGGCCTGCAATATCTGGATCGCACCAACCAGACAACCCATGAACTGGCGCTGTCAGGCATTTTTGTTCAGATTGGCCTGCTCCCTAACACCACCTGGCTGGAAGGGGCGGTTGAGCGCAACAAGATGGGTGAAATCATCATCGATGCAAAATGCGAAACCAGCCTGAAAGGCGTTTTCGCAGCAGGCGACTGCACCACGGTGCCTTACAAGCAAATCATCATTGCCAGCGGTGAAGGGGCAAAAGCCTCGCTGAGCGCTTTTGATTACCTGATTCGCACCCAACCTGCACACTAAGTTTTTCGGTGCAAAAGCCAGCCCTGTAACCTGTGTTACAGGGCTTTTTAGTATCCGGCCAGCGTCATTAACATCATCCACAACGGCGTGGTTATCGCGGCAAAAAGGGTGGAAAGCAGCATACTGGCGGCCGTGGGGCCGGTAATCACGTTAAATTTCTGCGACATCAGGTAAACATTCACACCGACCGCCATCGACCCCAGCAGCACTACCACTTTACTTTCCAGCGCAGGCAGACCCGTCAGCCAGGCGATCGCCCAGACACACAGCGGCTGCAGAATCAGTTTCAACGCACAAATCGTGTAACTCTCTTTCAAGCCTTCCCGCACCCGGTAGTGCGCCAGGCTCATGCCGAGAGTGACCAACGATAAGGGTGCGGCGATGGACGCCAGCATGCGCAGCGGTTCAGCGGCGATGGCGGGAAGCGGCCGCTGCAACAGGCTCCAGGCGGTGCCTGATAAGATGCCAATAATTAACGGATTCCTGAGCACGCTAATCAAGGTGCGCTTAAAGCCCTGAAGGGAAAAACTGCCCTGTTTCGACCATTCCACCGAGACGGTGAGTAATGTCCAGAGGATCAGACTGTTAAACACCAGCACCAGCGCAACCGATGGCAAGGCACCGGGGCCCAGCAGGACGGTAGCGACCGGAATGCCCAGCATAACGTTATTTGAAAAGACCCCGCCCAGGGCAAAGACCGAGCCGGCCACGCCATCCAGATGAAACAGACGCGAGGCAAGGATTCGGCCCACGATAAACACCAGCAGACAACTGCCAAAGAATGCCAGAAGCAGGCGCACATCGACCGCGGGACTGTTGTAAAAGTCACTCATGATGCGAAACAGCATGCAGGGCAGGGCAACGTTAAAGACAAACCGGTTCATGCCTTCGCTGATGCTCAGCGGCCATTTGCCCCATTTCGTCAGGCAATAACCCAGGAAAATAAGAATAAACAGCGGGGCTGACAGGTAAATCTGGTGTCCTAATGTATCCAGCAGGAAGGGCATAAGCGTAAGCAGTCCAGTGACTCAGTAAGGGCAAGACTACCAAATTGCGTCGGCCGCGTAACCTGGCAAAACGTGTACCCGACCCGCGAATTTACCCCAGCCAGCGGCGCGCCTGGTCATCACTGATATCGCGATAATACACCCGATGGATAACCGCATCGCAACGCTGACAACGGGCAGAAAGATAAGTGGAATAATAGTGTCGGCCAGAAGGAGAAAGGGCACCCTGACGGGTAATGGTGATGTCAGTCCATCGGTGACGATGAGGGATAAGCGCTAAAAATCGCATCATGCTTCCTGTCAAGTATGAAGTGTTCTGGTAATTTTTAACTACGTGATATGAAGATTTATTGTTGCGATGTTGTAGGCAGGTGTTTGTTATTGCTGGGCATTCTGATAATGGTGAAGGATATAATTTACTTGCGTAAATACCTTTACTGCTCTGACGTGCAAATTTTAAGCCCGCAGCATTAAGCCTTTTTTCGTGCGGTGGGGAGTTGATCCGGATCATGTAAAAGTCTCGCCCGCCAGGTTGAAAAAAGAATAAGCACCTTGCTTAAATTTAGGGGCTTACTTATTCTTCTCTGCGTAACACGACTCGGGGTGCCCTTCTTTGTGAAGGCTGAGAAAAACCCGTATTACCTGATCTGGATAATGCCAGCGTAGGGAAGTCTGATGCCTGACCGCATTCGCCTTCTTGTCCGCCGGTTGGGAGTTCTGATGACACATCAACCGCACCATCTTTCTGATGCGCAATGCGCGCCCATCCTGCAACAGTTTCGCCGTCAGTCACCGCTCGTGCACTGCATGACCAATGATGTGGTGCAAATGCTCACGGCTAATGTCCTGCTTGCTCTGAACGCGTCACCTGCCATGGTCATCGATCGCGAGGAAGCGCCGCAGTTCAGCGGTATCGCGGATGCACTGTTAATCAATGTCGGCACATTAACGCACGAACGCCAGCAGGCCATGGCCGCGGCAATCGAGGCGGCTAATCTGGCAGGCACGCCCTGGACGCTGGACCCGGTAGCGGTGGGCGCACTGACGTTGCGTACCCGGTTTTGCCAGCAGGTGCTGATGCAGTCGCCTGCCGTGATTCGCGGCAATGCTTCCGAGATTCTGGCGCTGGCCCAGCAGGCTGACGGCGGACGTGGCGTGGACAGTCTGCACGCCGCCGAAAGCGCCCTGCTGGCCGCCCAACAACTGGCGCGGGAGTATCAGACCTGTGTGGTGGTCACTGGCGAGGTGGATTATGCCACCGACGGGATGCGTACCCTGTCGATCGTCGGCGGATCGCCCTTAATGACGCGGGTGGTCGGCACCGGCTGTGCGCTGTCTGCGGTCGTCGCCGCCTTTGCCACCCTGCCGGGTGACAGACTGATCAATATCGCCAGCGCCTGTCGGGTGATGGCACTGGCCGGAGAGAAAGCCGCACAGGCATCAACCGGGCCGGGCAGCTTTGCACCGGCGTTTCTGGACGCGCTCTGGACACTGGAGGCCGCCCTGTGAAACGCATCAATGCTTTAACGATTGCCGGTACCGATCCCAGCGGCGGTGCCGGGATTCAGGCCGACCTGAAAACCTTCTCCGCACTGGGCGCTTACGGCACCAGCGTGATTACGGCCCTGGTGGCGCAAAATACCTGTGGCGTACAGTCGGTGTACCGTATTGATCCTGATTTTGTCAGCGCACAGCTGGATTCCGTTCTTGATGACGTGCGCATCGACAGTGCAAAAATTGGCATGCTGTCCGACGCGGCGATCGTGGAGCGGGTGGCGGTTGGCTTGCAGCGCCGGGCAATCCCGTTTGTGGTGCTGGACACGGTGATGGTGGCCAAGAGCGGCGATGCCTTACTGAGTCCTGATGCCATTGCCTGTGTCCGCGAGCGCCTGTTGCCACAGGTGTCACTGATCACACCTAATCTGCCCGAAGCCGCCGCGCTGCTCGAATGCCGTATGGCCAGCAATGAGAACGAGATGCTGACGCAGGGCGATGCCCTTCTGGCGCTGGGTTGTCAGGCCGTGCTGATGAAGGGCGGACATCTGGATCATGGCGAAAGTCCTGACTGGCTGATCACGCCAGCGGGGCGGCAACGGTTCAGCACGCCTCGGGTGAAGACGCGCCATACGCACGGTACCGGTTGTACGCTGTCTGCTGCGCTGGCGGCCCTGCGCCCACGGCACAGTGACTGGGCGGAGACGGTTAATGAAGCCAAAACCTGGCTACAACAGGCCCTGCTGACAGCCGATTCGCTGGAGGTGGGCCACGGGACTGGACCTGTGCATCATTTTCATCAGTGGTGGTAACGGCTTCGCTCAGCGATTGTACGGCGCGCTACTCAGCCTCGAACCAGTCACGGTTTTGCCTGATCACGGGCGCGAGCGAAAACATCATTGCCTGCAGATGGTGACGCAGGGCGGTTTCTGCCTGGTCCGCATCGCGCGCTTTCAGGGCGGCAAAAACGGCTTCATGTTGTTCGATCAGCGTTTCAGCGGGCGCGACCTGATTCAGGGTGAGATAGCGCACCCGGTCCATCGTCGCCTTGATGTTTTCAATGGTTTCCCATGCCAGCATACAGTCGATACTCTCCGCAATCAGACGATGGAATTCATCGTCCAGGCTGAGAAACATCTGGCTGTCGCCCCGGGCGGCAGTGATGCGCTGGAGCTGCAGATTATGCTCCAGCGCCATCAGTCCGCGCTGGCTTGTTTCCCGCGCTGCGCGGCGTATCACGGCCAGTTCTACCGCTTCCCGGATAAAGCGTCCATCTTCGACCTGCTTCGCTGAAATCTTACGCACAAAGGTGCCGCGCTGTGGAAGGATTTGTACCAGACCGGCTTCTGCCAGCTTAATGAACGCCTCACGTACCGGCTGGCGAGAGAGATGAAAACGGGCGGAAACCTCTTTTTCCGACAGCAAAGCGCCCGGCTGAATGACGCAGGTGACGATATCTTTGCGTAGATAACGGTAAATCTGCTGATTGACCGGTTCACTTGTCGTGATGGTGTAGGAAAGCGTCATGTTCTGTCCCTGTTAACATTAACCCGATTTCGCCAGCGCGTTAAAACGCCTTAGCCCTGTGCGATGGCCTGTTGCACGGCCGCCCGTGCCCCCACTTTCGTTAACTGTATATAGCAGGCGGAGAGCGCGTCAACAAAGGCTGTATTATCCGCCAGATCCTCGCCGAAAACGGTTTTCAGGCCCAGTAAGGCCCGCACCCGCTCCTGACCTTCCGCGCTTTCTGCCACACAGGTGGCCAGCTGGGCTTTAAGTGGGTCGCGGATCGCTATAGGTTCGCCTTTTTCATCGACCGCAGCGACATAGCGCATCCAGGCGGCAATGCCCAGCAACAGCAGCGGGCAGGGTGTGCCGTTAGCGAGATGCCAGCGCACGCTGTCGAGAAAGCGTTGTGGCAGTTTCTGGGTGCCATCGGTCGCAATCTGGTAGGTGCGGTGTCTGATAGCGCGGTTGGCAAAGCGAGCGATTAAGGCGTCGGCGTAAGCCGGTAAATCCACGCCCTGCGTGGTTAACGTCGGCGCCTGTTCGTTAACCATCAGCGCACGTGCGGCCGCCCGGAACGCGTCGTCAGCCATACAATCGCTGATATGTTCATAACCCGCAAGGTAACCAAGGTACGCCAGAAAGGAGTGGCTGCCATTGAGCATGCGCAACTTCATTTGCTCAAACGGCAGCACATCCTCCACCAGTTCGGCACCTGCCTTGTCCCAGTCAGGT
The DNA here is from genome assembly GCF_035191405.1 of Pantoea sp. JZ2. Taxonomy (NCBI): domain Bacteria; kingdom Pseudomonadati; phylum Pseudomonadota; class Gammaproteobacteria; order Enterobacterales; family Erwiniaceae; genus Pantoea; species Pantoea sp. JZ2. The sequence goes on from NZ_CP045247.1 coordinate 1,797,690, forward strand.
CGGCCGCTGACAAAGTGGTCTTCAATCACCCACTGAAAGAAGGGTTCAGCCTCAACGGCCACTGGATCGGACGAACCAATACGGGCACGTAACGCGTCAAAGGCGGCCTCATTCATCGCCGGAACAATGCGATCTACCATGGTGGAGGGAAAGGTGATGTTGTGCTGAATATAGTCCGCCAGCGACGGATCATGCTGCCGGGCGAGCTGCGTCACCACATTCCGTGTGACGTGGCCATTTTCAGGCATGTTATCGCAGGACATCACGCTGAAAGGCGCTAAACTCAGATCGCGTCGACGGCGGATGGCGGCGACAATCAATCCGGGCAGCGAGCGGGGCTGTGCGGGGTGCGCCAGGTCATGCACGATATCCGCATGTTGCAGATCGAGATTGCCGCTGGCGGGCAGGTGACAATAGCCTTTTTCCGTCACGGTCATCGACACAATCGCCACGTCCGGCTGGCACAGGGCCGTAATCACGGCATCAATGCCGTCCGTTTTGCCGTGCAGTGCCGCGGTAACCACCCCAATGACCCGGGTTTTCACGGCGTCGTCACTTTTTTCGGTCAACGTATAGAGAAAGTCCTGCTGGCGGAGTGCCTGAATCAGCTCGCCGCTGTTAAGGTTAACCTCGCAGATTCCCCAGTCGCTACCCTGTTCGGCCAGTTTATCCGTGCACAAGGCCTGATGGGCGCGATGAAAGGCACCAAAGCCGATATGCACTATACGGGTTTTAAGCTGGCGACGGTCATAGGCGGGCAGATGAACATCCGCAGGAAGGTGATCGATGTGTAGCATAAAGCATCCTTGTGGCAGACGGACGGCAGGCCATGCTGGCATTAAGGATGAAAAATTACGCGTCCCGCTACTACCATACAAGTTGAAGTAGCGGAATTGTGAATGTAATCACGAACTGTTTACATTAAGGCCGGGAGCCAGGGCTCCCGTGAGAATTAACTCAGCAGGGCACACTGCGGCGGCAGGCGGCAGCTTAACGCGCCCGGCATGATATCGATGGTAAATGACTGGCCTGTCAGCGGTTCGCCATCCAGGTTAAAGGTCATTTCATGCGGTGAGCGAATCGTCAGGGACGATAAGCGCGTAGAAACAATGCCGGGATTCTCTTCATCGCCGGTCAGGGAATGCAGCAGGGTAGGCAGCAACTCCTGCGCGGTGACAATGCTGACGTCCAGCAGGCCATCGTTAATCAACGCCGACGGGCATAAACGCTGACCGCCTCCGGCCTGACGACCGTTGCCGATGCCGATGACCAGCGCATCGCCCTGCCAGTTAAAACCGGGCCCGGTAATTTCACAACTGTCCGGTTTTAGCGTGTCCATGCGCATCAACCCATGAATAAAATAGGACACGCCGCCCAGCGCGGATTTGAGTTTTTCCGGCGTCTCGGTCGTAATGCGCGTGCCAAATCCTCCGGTCGCCATATTAATAAAATAGTGATGCTGGTTAACGCGGGCGAGGTCGATATCACAGGCTTTACCCTGGATAGCCAGGCGCAAGGCGTGCTCAATCTCTTCAGGAATGCCGACGCTGGTGGCAAAATCGTTCGCTGTGCCCAGCGGCAGAATCCCCAGAACCGGGCGCTCATCCGCGTTGACCGACGCCAGTGCGGTAGCGATTTCGTTGACGGTGCCGTCACCGCCGCCCGCCACTACGGTTTCCGCCTGCAGTTCAAGGGCTTCTTCCACGTAACGCTCACCGTCTCCTTTTTCATACGTCACGCGCACGGCTATGTTAAAGCCCTCGGCGCGCAGCTTCGTGATCGCTTCACGGAGATCGTCATTACCTGCGCCTTTACCATTCAGGATTAGCAGCGTAAGCGATTGTTTGTCCATTATCTGTTCCTTGGAGATCGAAAGCGTAGTTAGTGGTTATAGCATAGCCGGAAGAGAAAAATGATTGGCGAAAGGGAGAAAAAAGAAAACCCGCACGGGGGAGCCGGGCGGGTGAATGAGGTGGATCCAGTTACTGCTGCTGATAATTGTTACTCATTGGTAGCAGGCAGCACTATAGTTCAGTAAAACCGAGCCGTCTGTGATCCTGTTCTTGCTTTTGTCAAATTTTGTCAGGCCGTGGCGTGAGCGGCATGCGGATCCTGGGTGTTCTGGTCTGGCGCAAAGTTACGCAGCAGCAAGGCAAACCGCAAATCTACCTCCGGCGGCACTTTCATCCAGACGCGATGCCCGTCTCCCGGGGCCACCTCTGTCGGTTCTCCACGGCTGTTTTGCAGGGCATCAAGGGTGCAGATCAGGTTACCAGACGGCGTCATGATCTCCAGGCTGTCATGCAGAACAAATTTATTCTTTACCCGTACTTCCGCCCAGCCCTCGCGCTGTTCACCGCTGAACTCCCCGACGAACTGCTGGCGCTCTGAGACAGAGTAGCCGGTCTGGTAATTCTGGTAGCTGTCGTGGGTGTGACGACGCAAAAAACCTTCGGTATAGCCGCGATGCGCCAGGCCTTCCAGGGTTTCCAGCAGGGCAGAATCAAACGGTTTACCTGCCGCCGCATCGTCAATGGCTTTGCGATAAACCTGTGCGGTGCGGGCGCAGTAATAATAGGATTTGGTGCGACCTTCGATTTTCAGCGAGTGAACGCCCATCTGGCTCAGGCGCTCGACGTGCGCCACGGCACGCAGATCTTTCGAGTTCATGATGTAGGTGCCGTGTTCATCTTCAAAGGCGCTCATCATTTCGCCGGGTTTCATTTTCTCCTCCAGCAAAAACACCTTGTCGCTGGGTTGCCCAATGCCCAATGTAGGCGTCACGTCCTGTACGCTGACCGGCTGATGAATTTCAACAATGTTGCCGACGTCATCTTGTCTGGCTTCCTGCAACTGATATTCCCAGCGGCAGGCGTTGGTGCAGGTTCCCTGGTTAGGATCGCGTTTATTCATGTAGCCCGACAGCAGACAGCGCCCGGAGTACGCCATACACAGTGCGCCGTGCACAAACACTTCCAGCTCCATGTCCGGCACCTGCTCGCGAATATCGGCGATCTCCTCCAGCGACAGCTCGCGGGATAAAATCACCCGACTTAAGCCCATTTGCTGCCAGAATTTCACCGTTGCCCAGTTTACGGCGTTAGCCTGCACAGATAAGTGGATGGGCATGGCCGGAAACGCCTCGCGCACCAGCATGATCAGGCCAGGATCGGACATGATTAACGCGTCGGGCTGCATCTCAATTACCGGCGTTAAATCGCGAATAAAGGTTTTCAGCTTGGCGTTATGCGGGGCGATGTTCACCACCACATAAAACTTTTTACCCAGCGCGTGGGCTTCGTTAATGCCTTTCGCCAGGTTTTCATGGCTGAATTCGTTATTGCGTACCCGCAGGCTGTAGCGCGGCTGGCCTGCATAGACGGCATCGGCCCCATAGGCAAACGCGTAACGCATGTTTTTCAGCGTTCCGGCGGGGGAAAGTAATTCGGGTTTCATGATGTGCTCACTGATGTCAGGTCAGCATGTCGCCTGGGCGACATGTGCAGGGGGAAACCCTGCAAAAGGTGCGGAATTGTAGGCAGGGTGAAAACGGAAGTAAATTGATCTGGGTCAATCTAAATCAACTGGCAGACATCGGCTTCCCAGCGATAGCCCATGCCATATACCGCGCGGATAAAGGGTTGTTCGCTGTCCAGGCTTTCCAGTTTCCTGCGCAGGTTCTTGATATGGCTGTCAATGGTTCGGTCGGTGACAACCCGGTAATCGTCGTAGAGATGGTTTAACAACTGTTCACGTGAGAAGACTTTTCCCGGTTCAAGGGACAGCGTTTTCAGCAGACGAAATTCAGCGGGCGTTAAATCCAGCGGCTCATCACGCCAGCTGGCCTGAAAGCGGCTTTCATGAACTTTCAGCAAAGACGCGACGGGCGCTTCTTCGGGAGATCGCTTCACCCGGCGCAAAATGGTTTTGACCCGCGCTACCACTTCGCGTGGGCTGAATGGCTTGCAGATATAGTCATCCGCACCAATCTCCAGGCCCAGCAGGCGATCGATTTCTTCCGTGCGCGCGGTCACCATAATAATCGGCAAGTCGGAATCACGGCGAATCTCACGGCACAGCGTCAGGCCATCTTTACCCGGCAGCATCAAATCCAGCAGGATAAGATCGGGCGGCGTCTGTTTAACGTAGTCCAGTACCGCGTTGCCGTGCGCCAGATGATGCGTGCGATAGTTAGAAGCCTCAAGGTAATCAATCATCAGTTGTGCCAGCTTGGGTTCATCTTCAACCACAAGGATTAGCGGGTAAGTGTTTTCCTGGTTCATAATCTTCTAAACGGGAGGAACATAACGCAATTGTAGCGCGATTTTCAGCCCACCTAAATCCGCATGCGAGGCGCTGATGCTGCCACCGTGGGCATCAACAATGTTTTTACAGATTGCCAGCCCCAGGCCAGAGCCGCCGCTGGCGCGATTGCGCGAACCTTCTGTGCGGAAAAAACGCTCAAATATTTGTGCCTGTTGATCGCCTTCCACGCCGGGCGCGCTGTCCTCTACGGTGACGTGCCAGTAGGGCACGTCATACCAGAGCCGCACCCGGACTACGCCGCCGGCATCGGTGTAACGCAGGCTGTTTTCCAGCAGGTTAATAAACAACTGCATCAGCCGGTCAGGATCGCCAAAAAACGGCGCGTCATCCGGCATGTCGAGCTTCAGGGTTAAATCATGGCTGCGGTAGCGCTCGGTAAAATTGCCTGCGCTGATCTCAATAAGCTGCACCAAATCGGTGGCCTGCTTGCGATAGGCCAGTGCGCCGACGTCAGAGAGCGAAAGCTGGTGCAGATCATCCACCAGCTTGGTCAGCAGCGCCACTTCGCTTTGCAGAGACGTAATCGCGTCTGGCGTGAGTTTACGTACACCATCCTGCATGGCTTCCAGCTCACCGCGCAAAATCGCCAGTGGCGTGCGCAATTCATGCGAGATGTCGGCCATAAAGGCCCGACGCATACTTTCATTTTTCTCCAGCGAACTGGCCAGCAGGTTAAAGTCATGGGCCAGCTGGCCCAGTTCGTCCTGGCTGTAAACCTTAACCCGTGTGGCTAAGTTCCCCGCCGCCAGATGATGCGTACCGTCTACCAGTCTTTTCACCGGTGCCAGCAAGCCCCGCGCCATCAGCCAGGTGACCAGGGCGGCAAGCAGAGTAGAGAGGCCCACGATATACCAGCTGGTTCGTCGCTGCTGCTGATCAAAATTGATATCGGTGCTGCGCGTCAGGCGCTCTGGCGGCGAGCTGATGATCCAGCCCACGACTTTACCGTTACTGAGCGTAATATCGTGACGTATCCCTTCCGGGGGAACCTGTGAGCGCGGGCCGACCATCACTTTGTAGTGCTGATCGAGTACCCAGAACTGGGTGCGCCAGCCGTGAGGCGGTAACTGGTTACTGCTGTCCGGGTTTTGCTCCAGCGAGCGCAGCATCGAGAAGATCAGCCGGTCGTTATTACGCAGAAAATCCCAGTCGCCATGCTGTTCATACTGATCGGCCAGCGCCGCACCCAGCAAATTCAGCCGCTGTTCATTCCCGCGTTTAATATAGTCCACAAAGCCATGTTCAAAGCTGAGCCGGACGCCCCAGTGCATGGTAATCAGGACCAGCATGCAGGTGGAGAATATGGCCATGAATAATTTGGCACCGATGCCAAAATGCAGGAACGATCTCATTCACTTCTCCGACGTCGCAGATCGACGCTTTTACTCATCTCTTTCGGAACCCGCCAGAACACCAGCGCAGGCAGAATAATGATCAGCGCCATACAGAGATAAACACAGATAAACGCCTGATGGCTTAAACCCTGTTCCCCGGACGTTGCATGACCAAACGCGCCCAGCAGCAGGCCCGCCACGGTTACGCCAATACTCATTGAGAGCTGCATGATCATCGATAACAGGCTGTTGCCGCTGGAGGCCAGGTCATCGGGTAGATCCTTGAGCGTCAGCGTATTCATCGAAGAGAAGCGAATCGCATTCACCATGCCTTGCAGAAACAGCACCAGCGGCAGCATGACTGTCCAGCCGAGCATCGCCACCAGTGGAAACAGCAAGACCACCAGCGCCAGGCCTATGGTTGAACCCACCAGCACGTTGCGATAGCCAAACAGGTTAACAATGCTGACAACCACACGCTTCATGCCCATATTGCCCAGCACCATGGCAATCATCATCAAGCCTGCATGAAACGGGCTGAAGCCCATGCCGATTTGCAAGAACAGCGGCGTCATAAAGGGCAACATGCCGCTGCCGATGCGGCCAGTCAGACTACCGAGTAAGCCAATGGAGAAAATGCGGTTGTCGAACAGCTTCAGGCTGAAAAGCGCACTGTCGTTTTGGCGCGCATGCAGCAGATAAAACAGAAGAGAGCCGGTGCCGATGAGGATCATCGCGGCCAGTAACAAGGCAGAGCCGCCGCTACTGCGTTGACCGTCAAGCGCCAGCGTTAACGTAGCCATTCCGGCGGCCAGCAGGACAAACCCGACAAAATCAAAGCGTCGCGGCGGCATCGCGTAGTTCGGCAGTAACTTCAACGTGGCGACGGCACCGATGATGTCGACCGGGATGTTAATCAGGAAAATCCAGTGCCAGCTGGCATATTCCACCAGCACACCGCCCAGTGCGGGCCCCAGCAGCGGCCCAATCTGGCCGGGCAGGGTGACAAAGGTCATCGCAGACATATACTGGTCACGCGGTACAATGCGCATTACCGTCAGCCGTCCTACCGGCACCATCATGGCCCCGCCAATCCCCTGAATCACACGCGCCATGATAAGCTGATTCAGCGTGCCTGACAGGCCGCACAACAGCGATCCCACGCTGAACAGTACAATCGCGCTAAAAAAGATATTTCTCACGCCAAACCGGTCCGCCAGCCAGCCGCTCAGCGGCAGCGTCACCGCCACCGTGAGCACATAGGCCACAATCACCGAATGCATATGCAGTGGGCTCACGCCCAGATCGTGCGCCATGGACGGGATCGCCGTGTTGACGATTGTGGTGTCCAGCGTCTGCATAAAAAAACCAAAGGCAACAATCCACAACTGCCAGCGGACCGTGACGCTCTGCATGATATTTACCCCTTAATGCTGAGTGGCATTCATCCTCTGGGTGCGCGTTTTACGTCGCAGTTTGTCCATCATTAAGTACACCACCGGCGTGGTATACAGCGTGAGGAGCTGGCTCATGATCAAGCCGCCGGCAATGGTGATGCCCAACGGCTGACGCAGCTCGGCGCCGTCTCCGCTGGTCAGCACCAGCGGTAACGCGCCAAACAGGGCCGCCAGCGTGGTCATCAGGATAGGGCGGAAGCGTAACAGGCAGGCCTGGAAAATCGCCTCGCGGGCACTCAGGTTGCCGTTGCGTTCTGCGTCAAGCGCAAAGTCGACCATCATGATGGCGTTCTTTTTTACTATCCCGATCAACAACAGAATCCCGATCAAGGCAATCAGGCTGAACGGCGTATCAAACAGCTCCAGCGCCAGCAGGGCACCGACGCCCGCAGACGGCAGCGTCGAAAGAATGGTCAACGGGTGCACATAGCTTTCGTAGAGAATCCCCAGCACGATATAAACTGCCGCAACCGCAGCCAGCATCAACCAGAGTTGACTGCTTTGCGATTGCTGGAACGCCTGTGCGGTGCCGGCAAAGCTGCCGCGCACGCTGGACGGTACGCCAAGCGCCGTCATAGTGCGATCGATCGCCTCGGATGCCTGGGAAAGCGACACACCTTCTGGCAGGTTAAAGGAGAGGGTTGACGCGGCAGACAAGCCCTGATGATTGACCGACAGCGGCGCGTTGGCCGGTTGCCATTTGGCGAACCAGGAGAGCGGGATGGGTTTGCCGTCGCTGTTAATCACAAACATCTGATCCAGTGAACTGATGTCCTGGGTATAGCGCGGATCCACTTCCATGACGACCTTGTACTGGTTCAGCGGCTGATAGATGGTGGAAATCTGACGCTGACCAAACGCATCGTTGAGCAACGCATTCGCTTCGGAAACATTAATGCCCAGCCGCGCCATGCTGGCCCGGTCATACGTCAGGGCCATTTCGCTGCCCTGATCCTGCTGATCGGAGTTAACGTCGGCCAGTTCCGGCAGGGCGCTAAAGGCCTGACGAATTTTCGGTTCCCAGGTGCGCAGCGCAGCCAGATCGTCTGTTAACAGAGAATACTGATAGCTGGCGTTGGCTTCGCGACCGCCCACCCGGATATCCTGCACCGCATTAAGATACAGGTTGGCACCGGGCTCCTTTGCCAGCTTGGTACGCAGGCGGGCAATCACCGCCTGTGCATTATCTTTGCGTTCGGACAAGGGTTTCAGGGAGATAAACATCAGGCCCATATTGGTGCGCATGCCGCCGGTAAAGCCCACCACGCTTGAGACATCCGGATCGGCCCCCACGATTTTCATGAAGTCCTGCAACTTACCGCGCATCGCCTGAAACGAAATGCTTTGGTCGGCAGAGATAAAGCCGGACAGGCGGCCGGTATCCTGCTCGGGCAAAAAGGTTTTAGGAATACTGATGAACAGCCACACCGTCAGGGCGACAGTGCCCACGAGCAACAGGATGACCCAGCGCGCATGGTTCAGCACGACGTTCAGAGAGCGCGCATAACCCTGTTGTACCGCCAGCAGCAGGCGGCCAATGCCCCGTCGCCGCGGCTGACTGCGCGGCGCATGGGGTTTCAGCAGGTAAGCACACATCATAGGCGTCAGCGTGATGGACACAAACAGCGAGATCAGAATAGCAACCGACAGGGTGATGGAAAACTCCGCGAAGAAGCGGCCAATCAATCCGCCTGTCATCAACAGCGGCAGGAAGACCGCGATCAGCGACAGGCTCATCGACAGCACCGTAAAGCCCACTTCACGCACGCCTTTGAGCGCGGCGGCCAGCGGTTTCATGCCCGATTCAACATGACGGGCAATGTTTTCCAGCACCACAATGGCATCGTCCACGACAAAGCCGGTGGCGATGGTCAGCGCCATCAACGACAGATTGTTCAGGCTAAAGCCGCACAAATACATGGCGGCAAAGGTGCCAATCAGCGAGACCGGCACGGCCGCCGCCGGAATCAGCGTGGCGCGACCTGAGCGCAGGAAAACAAACACCACCAGAATGACCAGGCCAACGGCGATAATTAGCGACTGCTCCACTTCTTCGAGCGACGCGCGGATGGTGGGTGAGCGATCCTGGGCAATCTGCAGATCGATCGCCGTCGGGATGATTTCGTGCAGTTCGGGCAGTTCAGCGCGAATACGATCAACCGTCTCAATCACGTTCGCATCCGCCGTTTTGCGAATCACCAGCAAAACGGCCGGTTTGCCCCGCGACATACCGGCGTTGCGCACATCCTGCACGGAGTCCTCAACGGTGGCGACATCGGACAACCGTACTGCCGCGCCGTTGTTGTATTGCACGATCAGCGGCTGGTATTCCCGGGCGGTTTGTAATGCATCGTTGGTCCGTAACTGCCAGCGCTGTTGCCCGTCTTCCAGCGCGCCCTGCGGACGGCGCTGGTTAGCGTTAGCGATGGTCTGACGCACCGCATCCAGCGACACGCCCTGATTAAATAACGCCTGCGGATTGAGCGCCACGCGCACTGCGGGCAGCGAGCTGCCGCCCACGGTGACATCGCCCACGCCATTAATCTGCGACAGCTTCTGTGCCAGCTGTGTCGACGCATAATCATAAAGCTGGGCTGGCGTGTACAGATCTGACGTCAGTGTCATAATCATGATCGGCGCGTCAGACGGGTTGGCTTTGCGGTAGGTCGGACGCGACGGCATGCCGGTAGGGAGCAGGCTCTGCGCCGCGTTAATGGCCGCCTGTACATCACGTGCCGCGCCGTTAATATCACGATTAAAATCGAACACCATAATAATGCGGGTCGATCCCAGCGAACTGGTCGAGGTCATTTCACTGACGCCTGCAATTCGGCCCAGCGAGCGCTCCAGCGGCGTGGCGACCGAAGACGCCATCGTTTCGGGCGAGGCTCCTGGCAGGGACGCTGACACCATAATGACCGGAAAATCCACCTGCGGCAGCGGCGCCACCGGCAGCAGGCGGAAGCCCAGAATGCCCGCCAGCGCAATGGCCAGCGTCAGTAGCGTCGTGGCGACCGGACGATGGATAAACAAAGCAAAAAACTTCACGGCTGCGCCTCCGTCTGACCCAGGCGACGACGCAGGTTATGCGCCAGGCGGTCAAACAGCAGGTAGATTACCGGCGTGGTAAACAGCGTCAGAATCTGGCTCAGAATCAGGCCGCCGACCATGGCGATCCCCAGCGGCTGCCTCAGCTCTGCACCCACGCCAGTGCTGAGCATCAGCGGTAATGCACCCAGCAGGGCGGCCAGCGTCGTCATCAGAATCGGTCGGAAACGCAGCAGGCAGGCCTGATAAATCGCATCATAGGGCTTCATGCCCTGTTCACGTTCCGCCGCTAACGCGAAGTCGATCATCATAATGGCGTTCTTTTTCACAATACCGATGAGCAGAATGATGCCGATGATGGCAACAATATCCAGCTCATTCCCACTTATCATCAGCGCCAGCAGCGCACCGACGCCCGCCGTGGGCAACGTGGAGAGAATGGTGATGGGATGGATAAAGCTCTCATACAGCACGCCGAGCACGATATACATCGCCACGACTGCCGCCACAATCAGCCAGACGGTACTGGTCAGGGCAGCCTCGAAAGCCAGCGTGCTGCCCTGGAACTGCGTCATTACCTCTGACGGCATCCCCAGTTCCGTCTCTGCCTGGTTGATCGCTTTGGTCGCATCTTCCAGCGAATAGCCCTTCGCCACATTGAAAGAGAAGGTGGCGGAGGGGAACTGACTCAGGTGGTTAATCGTTAAAGGCGCATGGCGCTGGGCAATGCTGGCGATCGCGCTCAACGGCACGCTGCCACCGTCAGTGCTGTTCAGACGAATACCGTCCAGGCTTTGCAGGCCCGGCATGGTGCTGTTGTCCTGTTCCAGCACCACGCGGTACTGATTCGCCTGGGTATAAATCGTGGAGATCAGCCGCTGACCAAAGGCGTCATACAGCGCGTTATCTACGTCCGCCATGCTGATGCCCAGCCGGCTGGCACTGTCACGGTCCACTTTGATATAGGCTTCCAGCCCCTGGTCCTGCCAGTCACTGCTGACGTCACGTAGCGCAGGGTGTTTCTGCAGGGCGTTAAGCAGGGCAGGGACCCAGGTGCTGAGCGAATCCAGCGAACCGGACTGCAGGGTAAACTGATACGGCGTACGGCTGGCCTGGGTGTCAATTGTCAGGTCCTGCACCGCCTGCAACCACAAGGTGACGCCAGGAATTTTGCTGATCTGCGCTTGCAGCCGCTGCTGAATCTCCGGAATACGCTCGCTGCGCATATCCAGCGGTTTGAGGTTAATCTGCAACCGGGCGCTGTTGAGTGACGGATTGGTGCCATCCACGCCCACGAACGAGGTCAGACTCTGTACAGCCGGATCTTTCATAATCACAGAGGCAACATCGCGTGTCCGCTCCGCCATACTGGCATAGGATACCGACTGCGGTGCCTCCAGCGTTCCCTGGATAATGCCGTTGTCCTGCTGCGGAAAGAAACCTTTAGGAATGGCCATCCACAGCAAAACCGTCAGCAGCAACGTGCCGAGCGCCACGGACAGCGTCAGCCAGGGGTGATTCAGCACCCGGCGCAGCCCACGACCATAAACGGCAATGATGCGATCGAACATCGCTTCGCTGGCACGGGAAAAGCGGTTCTGCTTACGCAGTGACTCGGCGCTCAGCATGCGGGCACACATCATCGGCGTCAGGGTGAGCGAGACCACCGCTGAGATCAGAATTGCCACCGCCAGCGTCACCGCAAATTCGCGAAACAGGCGACCAATCACGTCGCCCATGAACAGCAGCGGAATCAATACCGCAATCAGTGAAAACGTTAACGAAATAATGGTAAAGCCAATTTCGCCTGCCCCTTTCAGGGCCGCTGTCATCGGCTTTTCCCCTTTTTCGATATAGCGCGAGATATTCTCAATCACCACGATGGCATCGTCCACCACAAAGCCTGTGGCGATGGTCAGCGCCATCAGCGTCAGATTATTGATGGAAAAGCTCAGGAAATACATTGCCGCAAAGGTGCCAATAAGCGACAGCGGAACAGCCACGGCCGGAATGATGGTCGCGGGCACATTACGCAAGAACAGGTAGATGATCATCACTACGAGCGCCATTGCCAGCATCAGCTCATGCTGCGTATCGGTGACGGACGCGCGGATAATGGTGGTGCGATCGGTGACCAGTTTGACATCGACGGATTTGGGCAGGCTGGCAATCAGCCCGGGCAGCATGGCGCGAATATTGTCGGCGGTTGCAATAATATTGGCACCCGGCTGGCGCTGCACATTCAGTACGATGGCGGGTTCACGGTTAGACCAGGCACCCAGCCAGCTGTTTTCGGCACCCTGTTCAATCGTAGCCACATCGGCCAGCCGCACTGGCGCGCCATTTTTATAACTGACGATCAGCTGGCGGTAATCCTCGACCGATTTCATCTGATCGTTGGCTGACAGCGTAACCGAGCGGGTCGGACCATCAAGACTGCCTTTCGCGGAATTTACGTTGGCGTTGGTGATCGCCGTACGCACCATTTCGCTGGTCAGGCCCATAGAGGCTAATGCCTGGGTGTTCATCTTAACGCGCACCGCGGGACGCTGGCCGCCGGTCAACGTGACCAGGCCGACGCCGGTCACCTGGGAAATTTTCTGCGCGACGCGTGTTTCCACCATGTCCTGTACCTGGGTTAAGGGCATGCTGGTGGTAGTGACGGCGAGCGTCATGATGGGCGGATCCGCCGGGTTAACTTTGCTGTAAACCGGCGGATTCGGCAAATCGCTGGGCAGCAGGTTAGAGGCAGAGTTAATCGCCGCCTGCACTTCCTGTTCTGCGACATCGAGCGGCAGCGAGAGCTGGAACTGCAGCGTCACCACCGAGGCGCCGCCAGAACTTTGCGAGGCCATCTGTTTAAGACCGGACATCTGACCGAACTGACGTTCAAGAGGCGCTGTAATCGACGACGTCACCACATCCGGACTGGCACCGGGATACAGGGTAACAACCTGAATGGTCGGATAGTCCACTTCAGGTAACGCTGACACCGGCAAAAAGCGGTAACCCAGAATCCCCGCCAGCAGAATAGCAATCATCAGTAACGTCGTCGCGACCGGGCGCAGAATAAACTGGCGTGACGGTCCTCCGCTGTGGTCAGGAGGCATAACCTGCATTACTCTGACTCTCCCTTGGATGGCAAGCTGGCGCGGCTCTGTTTAGTTGCACTGCTCTGTGCTGCAACCACTTCCACTTTTGCCCCCTCTGTCAGGCGGTCAAGGCCATCCGTTACCACGCGGTTGCCCGCGCTCAGTCCGGCATTGATGACCACTTTCTGACTGTCCTGGAAACCTGCGGTCACGCTTTTCTTACTCACCTTATCTTCGCTGTTAATCACCCAGACAAAGTGGCCTTCGTTGCCCATCTGTAACGCGGCTACCGGAATCACGACGGCATCCTGCAACGTATTCACCTTCAGCCGGGCGTTGACGAACTGATTAGGGAAAAGCAGGTCATCCTGATTATCAAAACGCGCTTTAATTTTAATAGTGCCAGTCGTGACGTCGATCTGGTTATCCAGGCTGAGCAGTGTTCCGCGCGCAATCAGATGTTGATTGCTGCGGTCCCAGGCTTCCACCAGCAACGGTTCGCCACTTTTCTGCGCCTGCATGATCTGGCTGATATTGTTTTCGGCGACGCTAAAGACGACATCCACCGGATGCGTCTGAGTAATCACCACCAGACCATTGGTATCACCGCTGGTGATGTAGTTGCCAATATCAACCTGCTTCAGGCCGACGCGACCCGCAATCGGGGACGTAATTCGGCTGTAAGTCAGGTTCAGCTGTGCGCTGGCAACGCTGCCTTCGTCGGCCTTAATCGTGCCCAGGGTTTCACTGACCAGCGCGTTTTGCGTATCCAGATCCTGCTGAGATACCAGCGAGGTTTTCGCCAGCTTCTGGTAACGGGCTAAATCACGGCGGGCGTTCGCAAGCGTAGCCTGATCGCGCGCCAGCTGGCCTTGAGCCTGCATCAGGGCGACCTGATAGGGACGCGGATCGATCTCTGCCAGCAGATCGCCGGCTTTGACCTGCTGGCCTTCCGTGAAATGGATGGCCACCAGGTTACCATCTACCCGGCTGCGTACCGTGACGGTATTGGCTGCGGTCACCGTACCCAAACCGCTGAGGTATTGCGGCACACTTTCTGTCACGGCGCTGGCAGCCTGCACGGGCGCAAGCGGTTTATGTCCACCGTTGCCTCTTTTGCCGTGTTCTGACTGGCTGGATGTTTCGTTGCCTGCGGGTTGGGCTGGATGCTTCCACCAGTAGTAACCGCCTGCAGCAGCGGCAATAACCACCGCTAAAATCAGGCCTTTTTTCATTCCAGGATGTCGGTTGTTCATTGTTATTGTTGCTCTCCAGCGATATCGTTCCAGGACGCGGGCGTAAACGTTAGCCTGCAAACCACGAATTGTAGTCGTCCCTGCGGGTAAAAATTTGAAGGAATTAAGGATATCTGTCAGCGCACCGTAAGTATGTCGGTTTTTTGAAAAAACGGCGTTGGCAAAGAGTCAGATTTGATGTGAAACAAGGCGGACTACGCTGACCACAGCGCGCCGGATCATATCCTGCCTGATCAGGAAATACAGGATTAAAAACAACTTATCCTTCAGGAAGATGACACATTCATCACCCAGCGCTTTACGCAGCCGTGCGCAGCATGAAGAAGGTCAGCGTTTAACCTTACGTTATGCCTGCTGAGACATTGAGCGCTGAGCAAGGGGACGCGGTGCGAAGAGGAATAAGCATCATCTTCGATACCGCCGGGTCCGTCAGTAACGTGCATTGCCGGACCGGGCGCTATCCTTAACGCGGCAGAACCGGCTGACGCATGGTGCCGCTTTAACCCCGCTCAAGATTAAAGGGCAGAAGGGCTTTTTTCTGAGGACAGGCACTGCATTCGTTTTGCCTTCACCGCAAAAGAAAGCACGGGCTCACATACTGTGTCGCTTTACCCGCGCACAAACTGACAAAGCCAGAAGGGGCATTTTCTGCGAGGTATTCCGCAGCGCTGAGCGACCTGAAGGCACCGCGTGAGCGGCGCGAGGACCGCCGAAGCCAAAGTGCCCCTTCTGGCGATCTCACCCGCCGACATCACAACAATGGGTTAGCATCCCAATGCAGCTCAGCCTGACGTCTTCGCGGTAAAGGCAAACGAAGGAAAGGGAGCCGAAGCCAAAATGCCCCTTCAGGCAATTTTACCCGCCGAGAGTGCTGCACTTTATTCGACTCCCCCCGCTGTCAGGCAAACATCACCTCAGCCCAGCGCGCCAGACCAGCGGTCACTGAGGCAAAGTCATCTCCGCCAGCAATCGGTGTACCCGGCAGGGCCTGCTGCAGCGCAGCGCGCAGCAGAGGCGAACGTGCACTACCGCCCGTCAGATAGATCACTTCGGGCTTAATGTGGCTGGTCGCCAGCGCCAGATGTACCTGTTCCAGGATCTTCTCCAGCGGCTGGCTGATCGCGTCCTGCAGGGTTGCCACGCTGATATCGGCCTGTAAATCCGCGCTGATAAAATCCAGTGCGGCAGCGAAGTCAGGGCGGTCGGAGAGGGCGATTTTGCTCTCTTCCGCAGTACGCACCAGACGATAGCTCAGCTTTTGTTGCCAGACTTTTAACAGGTGTGCCACGGCGGCAGGATTTTCGGCATCCCGTACCAGATCGCGCAACAGTTTGCCGCAGGCGGTACTGTAAAAATCGCTTTGTGCAGGCACATCGTTGATGGCGACGGCATTCCACCAGGGCAGGGCAGGTAAGGCCGTGCCTTTTTGTGTCTTCCCGCCCGCGCCCAGCAACGGCATCAACGCTTTAAACGCCAGCATAATATCCAGGTCATTACCGCCCACGCGGCAGCCACTATGGCCCAGCAGGCTTTCCCGCCGGTCTGACAGATGACGCCACTGCGGCCCCATCAACAGCATCGAACAGTCGGTGGTTCCCCCACCGATGTCCACGACCAGCACGCGGGTTTCTTTTTCGAGTGTGGCTTCAAAGTCCAGCCCCGCCGCGACCGGCTCAAACTGAAACTCCACCTCCCGAAAGCCCGCGCGTTTAGCGGCACGCAATAAGATGCCCTGGGCCTGCGCGTTGGCCTCTTCGCTGCCCAGTCCCTGAAAGTTCACCGGGCGGCCAATTACCGCCTGTTCAATTGACTGGTCAAGCTGTGCTTCGCCCTGCTGACGAATATGCAGCATCATGGCGCACACTAAATCTTCAAAGAAGGCGATCTGCTGGGGTTTTAACCCACTCGCGCCCAGGAAGGACTTCGGCGACTTCACGAACCAGACATCTTCCGGATCGACCATATAGTGCTGAAGCGCGGTCAGACCGAACTGCACGCTATCGGAGAGAACATCGATATCTTCTTCACGGTTATAGCGCAGCGCCCGTTGCAACAGCGCCGTGCTTTCCTGGTCCGGCGTGGCAACCTGATGATGGCGATGAAGCCATTCCGTGACGGCTTCACGTGTCGGGGAGCAGATCATCGATGGCAGCAGGCGTTGACCGTTCTCCAGCGTTAACAGTCGTGGTGTGCCTTTTTCGCTGACCGCAATCGAGCAGTTAGCCGTACCGTAATCGAATCCAATGAACATTTTTCGCCCCCAGGCAGGAAAAAGGGGGCGACTTTAGCGCAGCTGTAAAGGTGAGGCAAGCGGCGAGCGGCAGAATTAGCGAATCGCAAAAAGGTGATCTTCACTCAGTTTGCTGAGCGGCTGGCGCTCGGCAACAGCACTGCCCCAGACTCCGTCAACATCCAGGCTGGTAAGCGTGGTCAGAACGGCCGGCACGGAGACTGGGCCCGCAAGCAATATAATATTACGTTCATTGGTCTGGCTTTGAATAATGGAAATCAGCATTTCATCCATCAGATTGTTATGCAGGTTCGCCACCAGCTCGGGTGCCAGAATCAGACAGTCCACCACTTTACCGGTTAACTGATTAAACGCATCCAGGTTACGTCCAAACTGTTGCAGCACGATGCGACAGCCTGCCTGGCGCAGTTTCATCAGTGTGCCCAAAAGCTGCTCGCCGCCCGATAACACGCTGGCGGCATGCAGCGCGATACCGCTGTTACTGTTCGCCAGACCGGATTCTGCAAAACGGACACAAAGTTTCTCAACGAAAACCGGATCATAAAGCGCGTTAACATCCACGGGCAAAATTAAGGCAATGCCTTTTTGGCTCATAGCCGCAATGCGATGACGGAAAAAAGCCTCAACGATATTGTCTTCCAGCCGCTGTTTCAGCGCCGCGTCAGTCAGGTTGTTACGCAGCAGATGTTCATCCACCAGCAGTCCTTCCCGGGTAAACAACTGCACTTCAATCAACCAGACGCTGGCAGAGTGCGGCTTACCTGGCGGTGCGACAGCCCAGACCTGGAGTTCTACCTGCAACGCATCCAGGGTTGCCTGATCCAGCGAATGGTGGCTGCCGGTCAGGGCCAGCGGATGCTGTTCGTACACCATGTAGCGCCCGCGGCCGCTGCGTTTAGCGTTGTAACAGGCAATATCGGCCTGGGACAACACATCACTGCTTTGACAATTATTTGGTGAAATTTGTGTCATGCCTGCGCTGGCCCCAACCTGATAGGCCCGGCCCAGCCATTCAAAACAGTAGTCGTTGACTGCACGCACGATACGCTGCACCACATCACGGGCCTGGTCCACCAGACATTCAGGCATGAGCACGGCAAATTCATCCCCGCCAAGACGGGCGAGAAAGTCGGTGCTGCGCAGGTGGTGACGCATTAAATCGGAAAGTTCGCTCAGCAGTGCATCCCCGGCGGCGTGCCCGGCGCTGTCGTTAACCGCTTTGAATTTATCCAGGTCAATAAACACCAGTACATGCTGATGTTGATGTTCAGCAGCATCGGACAGCAGTCGCTTCAGTTGCAACTCAAAACTGGCGCGATTGGGCAGGCGGGTTAACGTATCGTGCAGCGCGCTGTAGCTCAATCGTTTCATGACCTTACGTGATTCACTCACATCCTGAATGACCATCACCGCGCCGCGTTCGGTTCCCGATTCCGATTTTAGCGGTGTTATCGTGTAATGGATATCAATATGCTCACCATTCAGGGTGTGAAGCACCCACTCTTCCGACAGATAGGGCGCAGTCTTTTCAGAATGCGTGGGGTTGATCATCAGATTTTCCACGGGCGCGCCGTGACGGCCATGGGTGATGTGAAGCAGTTCACTTACCGGTCTGCCGACCGCGGCTTCCTGTGACCAGCCAGTCATTTTTTCAGCCACCGGATTCATGAAAGTGACGCGCATGGCCTGATCCGTACTGATGACGGCCTCGCCGATGGAATCGAGCGTAATCATCATGCGCTCTTTTTCCTGAAACAGGGCTTCGTTCAGGTTACGCAGCGGCGTAATGTCCTGTGCAACGCCCAGTATGCGCTCGATCCGGCCTTCCTGACTGAGTAAACGATTCGCCTGAGAACGTATCCAGTAATGTCCTTCTTCGCGCATCACGCGATACTCCATTTGAAACGCGCTGCTTTCTTCAATGGCCTGCTGTATGGTCTGCACACAAAATGCGCGATCGTCGGGATGCACCAGTTTGATCCACAAGTCGAAGCTGGGCACTTCATCCGACTGCAAACCGAATAATGTGTACATGCGTTTATCCCACAGCATTTCGCCACTGTTCATGTTCCATTCCCACACGCCAATGCCGCCCGCTTCGTTGGCCAGCGTGATACGTTCCATTAACCGCTGGTTGACCAACTCGCTCTGTTTTAATTCAGAAATATTCACAATCTGCGCAATGAAATAGAGCGGTTGTTGTTCGCTGTCCCGTACCAGCGAAACCGTCAGCCGCACCCAGACGATTTCATGGTCCTTACGGAAGTAACGCTTCTCCAGCGTGAACGACAAAATCTCGCCAGCCAGCAGCTTATCCATTTTGCCATCGTCAATACCCAGGTCGTCAGGATGCGTAATCTGCTGGAAAGTCAGGTTCTTTAATTCGTACTCGGGATAACCCAGCGTGTCGCATAATGATTTATTCACCTGAAGCCAGCGGCCTTCGGGTGAAACCAGCGCCATGCCAATAGCGGAATACTCCATGGCGTTACGAAAACGCGTTTCGCTTTCACTGATATGGCGCGTTTCATGGCGGAACGCATCCATGACCAGCGACATAATATGGCAGGGGATTAAGACCATCAGAAACGGCAGCCAACTGACAATCATGGCGTAATTCGTCGTCGTAGGCGTGACGATTATCCAGTCTAAAGAAAGCAGCAGCGCCATAAAGCTGGCGTTGAGAAAGAACAGGACAAACGCCTCCACCTTGGGCAGCCGAACAGCGCACCAGAACAGCACGACCAAAATGAAGGTAAACGGCCAGGGCAAAAAACGCAGCGACAAATAGCTGGCAATCAGCGTCAGAACGAGGCTGAAAAGTGTTTCAAACAGCGAGGCGCGCCTGAGGTAACCCTTAGGCAAGGGCCAGGAGAGCAGCAGCAGAACCGGCCCAAGCGCGAGCATGCCGATAATTTCCGAAATCACCCATGTATAAAAGAAGGCGAAAGAGGCCTGTTGTCCAACCTGTAAAACCCACAGCGCCAGTACGCCACCAATCAGTGGCGAAATCACGCCGGTGGCAAAAACAAAGCGCAGCCAGTCGCGCAGCGACACCAGCGGTGCCTCGCGGTTAAGCAACGCGCGCAGCAGCATGCCACCGATGCCCGCCTGCAAAAGGTTCAACAGGGCAAATTTTAAATTTGAAAGCGCAGGACCGATGACAAACGCATTGGCTGCGGCGGTGCCAATCAGGCAGGCCGCAAGAAACAACGGCAACTGACGTGATGTGCAGCGAAACACCACCACGGTCATTAAGGCGGTGGAAAACCATAAAGGCGAGATCTTGCCGCTCACTACGATCAGTTCAAGGCAGAACAAGGTCAGGACGAACGAAACCAGGCCAAGCCCGCAGGCATGAAGCCACGAATTAGGTGATTTATCTGACGAAGCCAGCGCATCAACGATCATTTATCGATCCAGCAGGGTACAAGGTATTGACATGGCAGGTGACGAGATAGCCATCCTGATTGAAGAATGCTAGCACATTTGTTGGAGAAAAAAGGGGGGAAATCATTAAATTGCGTTATTTGACCGATTGACGGGCTCGTCTGTGAGGCGAGCCCGTCTCGCCTTATTCAACGAAAAAGGTCGGCACGGGTATAGGGTTTTTCCAGGCCCGCGAGGCGGGCTGAAAAGTGCTCAAGAAACTGCTGCGTGGTGGCGATGCGTCCATGCCCCAGCAGCAGCACCGGCACCAGCAACGCGGCGGCAATCTGCGGCCAGCTAAACCCTTTTAATGCGGTTTCGCGTTGTGAAAGCAAAAAAGCTGTGCTCAGTGTAAAGCCTAACAGTAGTCCGGTCAGGACTTCGCTGAGGGAATGGGCATGGATGACGAGGCGGGAAAACCCCACCATTAAGGGGATCATATAGCCCACGCCAATGGCGAAACCGCGCCACAGGCTCGGCCAGCGTCCGGATATCAGCCAGAGCATCACGGGCCACAGGGTGGCAGACATGGCGCTGTGGCCGCTAAATCCGGTGAAGTTAAAACGGGCACTGCCAATGCCAAAGCCCAGAAAGAGAATTTTTGACAGGCTGACGACCAGCCCCGCCAGGCCAAAGGCAAAAAGCCAGTACCATACGGTGCGCCGGTTATCACTTTTCCACGGCAAAATCAGTGCAATAATCACCGCCGTGGGAATTAACAACATACTGTCACCAAAATAGGTGAGGGTCTTCCAGAGCATAGTTTTCCTTTATTTTTTTCGGGCCCCTGGCCCTTTTTGTTCAGGTTTGTAAGACCTGATACGTGCTGTGCATCGTCATGCTGTCTGAGAGGGCTAGTTTATCGATGAAATCATTCGAGTTAAAAGGGGAAAGTCTGAAAACCGGCCATGCCATTTCTCTGGCATCAAAAGACCGAAATCCCTATACTTAGCGCCAAATCACCCTCTCCGTTCAGCCCCATTAACTGGGTGCGCAGTTTGCGTACAGTTTCTGGCTCCAGTATCAGGTTTTTAAAAGTATGACTGACAAGTCCCATCAGTGCGTGATCGTTGGCATTGCAGGTGCATCCGCATCCGGTAAAAGTTTAATCGCCAGTACCCTGTATCGTGAAATTCGCGATCAGGTGGGTGATGAACACATCGGTGTTATTCCCGAAGATGCCTATTACAAAGATCAAAGTCACCTCACCATGGAAGAGAGGGTTAAGACCAATTATGACCATCCCAGCGCGATGGATCATGATTTGCTGTTACAGCACCTGCGCGCTGTCAAAGCAGGACAGGACATTGAACTGCCGGTTTACAGCTACGTTGAGCACACCCGCACGCAAGAGACGCTGCATCTCAAGCCCAAAAAAGTCATTATTCTTGAAGGCATTCTGTTGTTAACGGATGCGCGGTTACGCCAGGAACTGAATTTTTCAATTTTCGTCGATACGCCGCTGGATATTTGTCTGATGCGCCGAATGAAGCGCGACGTCAATGAACGCGGTCGCTCAATGGATTCCGTCATGAGTCAGTATCAGAAAACGGTACGCCCGATGTTTCTGCAGTTCATTGAACCGTCAAAACAGTACGCGGATATCATCGTGCCGCGCGGTGGTAAAAACCGCATCGCGATTGATATTCTGAAGGCCAAGATTAATCAGTTTTTCGAGTAGTTTACGTCTCAAAAGGCGTGACGCGAACAGGTTAAAAGCACAGATGCGCCCTGTTCGCTACACTTACTTCATGGAGTTACCGTAATGAGATTATGCGACCGCGATATTGAAGCCTGGCTCGACACTGGAAAACTGGCGATTACCCCACGGCCAACCGTGGAACATATCAATGGTGCAACAGTGGACGTGCGTTTGGGCAATCAGTTCCGGACGTTCAGCGGACATACCGCGCCGTTTATTGATTTAAGCGGCCCGAAGCACGAGGTCAGTGCTGCGCTGGATCGCGTCATGAGCGATGAGATCGTGTTGCCGGAAGGTGAGGCGTTCTTTCTGCATCCGGGCGAACTGGCGCTGGCGGTAACGCTGGAATCTGTCACGATTCCCGACGATCTGGTGGGCTGGCTCGACGGGCGTTCTTCACTTGCCCGCCTCGGGCTAATGGTTCACGTCACTGCGCACCGTATCGATCCGGGCTGGCAGGGCCGTATCGTGCTGGAGTTTTATAATTCAGGCAAACTGCCTCTGGCGTTGCGCCCTGGCATGTTGATTGGTGCGCTAAGCTTTGAACCGCTTTCCGGTCCGGCAGCGCGTCCCTATAATCGCCGGGAGAATGCAAAATATCGTGGCCAGCAGGGTGCTGATGCCAGTCGTATCGACAAAGATTAATTCATGAGGATGTGATGAGAAGAGTGATAACCACGCTGGCCATTCTACTGGTGGTGGTCGTAGCGGGATTAACGGCGTTGGTCATGCTGGTGAACCCTAACGACTTCCGTAGTTACATGGTGCAAGAGGTCGAACAGCGTAGCGGTTATCAACTCACTATCGATGGCGACCTGCGCTGGCATGTGTGGCCGAAACTCAGCATTCTCGCCGGACGGATGAGCCTGACGGCACCCGGAGCGGCGCAACCGGTTGTTTCTGCCGATAACATGCGTCTGGATGTTAATCTTCTGCCGTTACTTTCCCATCAGCTCAGCGTAAGCCAGGTGATGTTAAAAAATGCCATCGTGCGGGTCACGCCAGACAGCGCCGCGCGGGCACCTGAGAACGCGCCGCGCGCGCCCCACAACAGCGAACCCACCTCGTCTGCCGGCTGGTCGTTTGACATCGACAATCTGCAACTGTCCGACAGCCTGCTTATCTGGCAGCAGCCGGGCGGGGACGCCTTTACCTTCCGTAATCTTAATCTGGATATGGAGCAGGATCAGTCCAGAATCGCCACGATCGGCCTGACGACCATTCTGACCCGTAACCAACGCACCGCTGTCCTGACGCTGAAAGGGCAACTGGACAAATCACGCTATCCGCATCAGTTGAGCGGCCAGGTGGCGCAGGTCGACTATAACCTGACCGGAGCGAGCCTGCCGCCAGAGGGCATTAAAGGCACGCTGAGCTTTCAGGGCAACTGGGACCTGGATAAAAATCGTTTTGACGTGAGCAATCTTAAGCTGACCGCTAACGACAGCGTGCTCAGCGGGCGCGCTGAAGGCGAACTTACGCCGCCGCAAAAGCTGGCGCTGGATCTTCATGCCAGCGCACTCAATATGGACAATCTGTTGTTTATCTCGACCCTGACCCAGCAGATGAGTGGACAAAACAGTCAGATTGCCCCGGCACCGGTCATCGCGGACCAGCCTGAACCGACCAATGCAGACTCCCCGCTTAACGACATTGATCTTGATTTGTCGCTGCAGGCCGATAGCGCGGTCTGGCGTGGCCTGAACCTGACCAAACTCTCCCTCAAAGCGGTTAATCAACAGGGGCTGGTAACCTTCAGTACATTATCAGGCAATGTGGGGCAGGGGAGCTTCTCTGTACCGGGCAGTATCGACATTCGTCAGCCTGTTACGCAGGTCGCTTTTACGCCGGTGCTGAACCAGATAGCTATCCAGCCTTTATTAAAAGCGCTGGCCTTGCCGCCGTCGCTGCAGGGAACCCTGAGCCTTAAAGGTGAATTGTCGGGTGAAAATCTGACGCTTGCGGATGCAAAACGCAGCTGGCAGGGCAAGGCCGATATCCAGGCGCATGATCTGAAACTGGCCCAGCTCGACTTACAGCAAATGGTGCGCAGTGCCGTGGCACGTGTCAGCGACCGTGTCAGCAGTGATTCTCAGGCGTCCGGACAGGGCATTGAGCAGGTGAGCGGACAACTGGCCATGAAAAATGGGCTGCTGACGTTAAGTCATCTCGACGGTGGAGGGAAGGCGCTGACGCTGCGCGGCGAGGGGCGTATCAATCTGGTGCAGCAACAGCTGGATGTGACGCTGGGCCTGACACTGAGCGACTGGCGCGGCGACGAAAACCTGGTGGCCGCGCTGTCCGACCAGGTGATTCCGTTCCGTATTTATGGCAGTTGGGCTAATCCGCAATATACGCTGCCGGTAGATGATGTCATGCGTGACAGGCTACAGAATGAGGCAAAATCCCGCCTCAATCAGTGGCTCGATCGTCAACAGGCAAAAGACAAGAACAGTACGCACCCGTAATCACCGTCGGCAGCCGGCGCTGAATTACGCTTTCAGCGCCGCACCGTCGACGTGAGGTACAATCCCTACCTTCTGAATCCGATGCTGGTCGACCTGTAAAGTCCGTAGCCGGTATTCGCCAAGCTGAATCTCTTCGCCTTCCTGCGGCACATGTTGCAGGCGATCCATCATCAAACCTGCGATCGTGTGGTAATGCTGTGTGTTTTCTCGCGGCAGCGTGACGTAAAGGGCCAAATCGTCCAGTGGCATATGGCCATTGGCAATCCAGCCGCCTGCGCCGTCAGGCTGAATGTCGTGGCGCGCCTCTGAATCGGCTTCGTTCGGCAGATTGCCCGCAATCGCCTCCATTAAATCGCTCAGCGTCACCACGCCTTCTACCGACCCGAACTCATCGACCACAAACGCAAAATGCGTCTGTGCCTGGCGGAACTGCTCCAGCGCCTGTAACACCGTTATGCGCTCATGGAAGACCAGCGGCTGACGGATCAGGCTACGCAGATCCAGGGCATGCCGATGTAGCGACTGATGCAGCAGATCGTTAACATGGACAACACCAAGCGGTTCGTTACCGTTTTCGGTGATAACGATGCGCGTATGCTGATTGCGGTCAAGATCGGCCATAATGACGTCGGGGTCGTCGCTTAAATCAATGTGCTGAACATCATGGCGCGTGGTCATAATTGTGTCGATACGACGTTGCCCCAGTCCCATCACGCTGGCAATCATCACACGTTCCTGCCGGTTAAACAGGGCAACAGACTCACCGTCAGCCAGCATAGAAGCGGTTTGCGTATCCAGCTCGGCCTGTTCCGCTTCACCACGTAGCAGCCGCAGCACGGCTTCAGCTGTGCGCTGGCGAAGGGGCCGTCCGGCTGACAACACTTTACGGCGGTTAAACTGTGCCAGCTGATTCAGGGCTTCAATGACGACGGAGAAACCGATCGCGGCATACAGATAGCCCTTGGGAATCGCAAAACCAAACCCTTCCGCCACCAGACTGAAACCAATCATCAGCAAAAAGCTCAGACACAGAATTACGATGGTCGGATGGTTGTTAACAAAGCGCGTCAGCGGTTTACTGGCTAACAACATCAGTAAAATGGCGATAGTGACCGCCGCCATCATGATCGGCAGATCGTTGACCATCCCGACGGCGGTAATCACCGCATCCAGAGAAAAAATGGCATCCAGCACGACAATTTGTGCCACGACGGGCCAGAATTTAGCGCCGCCCTTTTGTTGAGTGTCCTCCGCATCGCTGCCTTCAAGTCGTGTGTTAAGTTCGGTGGTCGCTTTGAACAGCAAAAACAGCCCCCCGCACAACAGCAACAGATCACGCGCACTAAAGGCATGATGCGCGAAGGTGAATAAAGGTTGAGTCAGCGTTACCAGCCAGGAAAGCGAGGCTAACAGCAGCAGGCGACAAACCAGTGCCATGAGCAGACCAATAATGCGCGCGCGGTCGCGCAACGCCGCAGGCAGTTTCTCCACCAGGATAGCGATAAACACAAGGTTATCAATACCCAGCACCAGCTCCAGAACGATTAGCGTTACTAAACCTGCCCATAATGAGGGATCGGTCATTACCTCCAGCATGCGTTATTCACCTGAATGTCTAAAAATAAGCTTTGTCTGATGATAGTGGACAGACGGCGTCGGGACAAATAGCGGAATGACAGGCGCTTTACGCTTTATTTAGACACAGACCACTTTAATTACAGGCGAATTAATGGACGAAATGATTAATGCGGGAAGGACTGTAAGGGATAAAGGTTGCAGATTAATGTCACTACACTCGCCATTCAGAGGAATTTCTTATGCGATTAATCCTGGTGCCAACATGGAATAAATCTGATTTTTTTCTTCCCTGGCACCCAAAATGAGCGGCTTCAATACTTATTACTGGTAGTCTTTTTCCTAAAATAGTCCGGTGATGGCGGGGTCCACTTGTAAACAGGCCAGTAATAACTAGTATAGCAACGAGTTAGTTAACGCCTGCGTCTGAACCTGTAATTTGCGCAATCATCCGTCAGGGTAAGCAGCGGAATGTAAACGCATTCGGCAAGGGATGCGTTGTGCGCCTTCATTTGTGGCGCAGGGAGAACCCGAGGCTATCAAGGCGGTATTGGCACCGACAGCCAAGGGCGGTAGCGTGCCTGACTTGCCGCTGTGGTTTGATATTTAATCAGTCCTGTGTGGGTAAAGTCAGAGTAATCTGTTGGTATTGAGTACGGGATTATTGTTTTCATAGTCAATGACAATGGCGTAAATGCCGCAGGAGCTCCCCTCAGAAACGCTTCAGGCTCAACATCAGTACTGTTCACTTCAGGGTCTGGTCGTGGTGGGTTAAGGAAATAAAATAAAGAGTTAAATATGCGCGATAACCATTTTACGTTTAAAAGTCTTATCACCAAATTATTATTGGCTTGTTCTGATTTAATATGTTTCAACGCGGCATTATTTATCGCGATGATGCTAATTAATTTGACATCTCCGTCTCTTTTATCGGATATGTCTGACCGGGAATTAAATTTAAAAATTGCTACCCACATTTGCCTGTCAGTAATTTGCGTGGGCTGGTTCTGGGTCAGGCTGCGTCATTACACCTATCGCAAACCTTTCTGGTTCGAATTAAAAGAAATTTTTCGTACCATTCTTATTTTTTCCGTTATTGAACTGTCAATCACGGCACTGTCTCAGTGGCAGATGTCCCGTTTTGTCTGGCTGCTGACCTGGCTTATCACGCTGGTGATTATTCCTGTCTGTCGCTCCGTTTTTAAACGCGTCTTAAATAATTATGGCCTGTGGAAAAAACAGACCATCATTATCGGCAGCAGTAAAAATGCCCAGGAAGCGTGGGAAGCGCTGCAAAGTGAAGAAGTCATGGGATTCGATGTCATTGCCTTCTACGACGTTGACGGGACCTGCCCTCAGGACGTCATGTCGGGCGTTCCTGTTCTGCGCGACGAACAGGACGTATGGAAGCTGACCAATGCGGACACCCAGTTCATCGTGGCGGTGGAGTTCGAGCAAAGCCAGTACCGTGATATGTGGCTGAAATCACTGGCTATGCACAACTGTCGCTCCGTTTCTGTCATTCCGACGCTGCGCGGCGTACCGCTGTACGGTACCGATATGGCCTACATCTTCAGCCATGAAGTCATGATCCTGCGCGTGCAGAATAACCTGGCTAAGCGTACGTCACGCTTCCTGAAGCGCGTATTCGATATTGTTGGCGCACTATCTATCATCGTCATGCTGCTCCCCGCGCTGCTGGTGCTGGGTTTTCTGGTCGGCCGGGATGGCGGTCCACCGATTTATGGTCATGAGCGCGTGGGCATGAATGGCCGTAAATTCAAATGCCTGAAATTCCGTTCGATGGTGATCAACTCCAAAGAAGTGCTTGAGGAAGTGCTGCGTACCGATCCGGTCGCCCGTGCTGAGTGGGATAAAGATTTCAAACTTAAAAACGATCCACGCATTACCAAAGTCGGCCACTTCATTCGTAAAACCAGCCTGGATGAGCTGCCGCAACTGTGGAACGTCGTTCGGGGTGATATGAGTCTGGTAGGACCGCGTCCTGTCATCGAAGACGAGCTGGCACGCTACGCCGGTGACGTGGATTACTACCTGATGGCCAAACCCGGCATGACCGGACTGTGGCAGGTCAGTGGTCGTAACGACGTAGATTATGAAACGCGCGTCTATTTCGATTCCTGGTACGTGAAAAACTGGTCGTTGTGGAACGATATCGCCATTTTGTTCAAAACCGTCGGTGTCGTGCTTAAGCGTGATGGTGCTTATTAACCGCAGGAAAAAGGTGCCAGCCTCTCTCTGACAGCACACGACAGGGGAGCGGGTTGGTACATTTTTCTAAAAAAAAGCGGTACGGCATTGATAAACAGCCATGTTCTGCTTTGCTTTATTTCTTTCTGGGTAAAGCGCGTGATCGGTAAAAGACAGGAGCTAAGAATAATGAACGACATGTTCAGTGCCTGAGTCAGGATAGTTTACTTTTTTTGAGCGCTTACACAGCGGCGTACTTGCCTCTATCAAACATTAACTGATAGCGAAGATCTAAATGATTACAATGAAAATGAAGATGATACCTGTTTTGGTATCTGCCACGTTTATGGCCGGCTGTACCGTCGTGCCGGGGCAAAATTTATCCACTTCGGGAAAAGATGTCATTGAGCAGCAGGACAACAACTTTGACATCGACAAGTACGTTAACGTGTATCCGTTAACGCCGAGCCTGGTGGAAAGAATGCGTCCTAAGCCACTGGTAGCACAAGCCAACCCGTCACTGCAAAATGAGATTCAGAACTATGAATACCGTATCGGCATTGGTGATGTGCTCACCGTGACCGTATGGGATCACCCTGAACTCACCACGCCCGCTGGTCAGTACCGCAGTGCAAGCGACACCGGTAACTGGGTCCATTCAGATGGCACCATTTTCTACCCTTATATTGGTCGGGTCCGTGTCGCAGGCCGGACCGTAGGGGAAGTGCGTAATGAGATCGCGCGTCGCCTGGCACAGTACATCGAAAGTCCTCAGGTTGACGTCAGCATTGCTTCCTTTAAGTCACAGAAAACTTACGTAACCGGTGCGGTGACCACCTCAGGTCAACAGCCTATTACCAACGTTCCGCTTACTATCCTGGACGCAATTAACGCCGCGGGCGGACTTGCTGCGGACGCCGACTGGCGCAACGTGGTTCTGACGCATAATGGCCGTGAACAGCGCGTGTCATTGCAGGCGTTGATGCAGAATGGCGATCTGAGCCAAAACCATCTGCTTTATCCGGGTGACATTCTGTATGTGCCGCGCAACGACGATCTGAAAGTCTTCGTTATGGGTGAAGTGAAACAGCAGGCCACCCTGAAGATGGATCGCAGTGGCATGACGCTGGCGGAAGCGCTGGGCAATGCGGCGGGCATGGATCAGACTACGTCGGATGCGACCGGTGTCTTTGTTATCCGTCCGACACGCGGCACAGACCGCAACAAGATCGCCAATATTTACCAGTTGAACACCAAAGATGCTGCATCAATGGTGATGGGTACCGAATTCCAACTCGAACCTTACGATATCGTCTACGTGACCTCGACGCCGCTGACGCGTTGGAACCGCGTGATATCGCAGTTGATACCAACCATAGCCGGTGTTAACGATGCGACGCAGGCCGCACAACGCATCCGCAACTGGTCGAACTAAGGTTTCGCCATGATTAAGTCTGTGTTAGTCGTCTGCGTAGGCAACATCTGCCGCTCTCCTACCGGAGAGCGCCTGTTCAAACGTGCGCTGCCGCAACTCTCTGTCGCCTCAGCCGGTCTGGGTGCCCTCGTCGGGCACGCGGCGGATAAAACCGCCTCTGACGTCGCGGCCGATAACGGGTTGTCACTGGAAGGGCACGAGGCCCAACAGTTAACGGCCAACCTGTGTCGGGAATATGACCTGATTCTGGTGATGGAAAAGCGCCACATTGAACAGGTTAACCGCATTGACCCGGCAGCGCGTGGCAAAACGATGCTGCTTGGGCACTGGCTCGATCAGAAGGAAATTGCGGATCCGTACAGAAAAAGCCGTGAGGCCTTTGAAGAGGTTTACGGGTTACTGGAACACGCCACTCAGAAATGGGTCAGCGTTTTAAGCCGATAGTTGGGATTATCCATGAATAGTAAAAATAAAGTCATGACCGCGCCACGCGAGGAATCGAATGGATGGGATCTGGCACACCTTGTGGGACAGCTGATTGATCACCGGTGGGTGATCGTCGCTGTGACCGCTTTTTTCATGCTGGTGGCAACCCTTTACACCTTGTTTGCAACACCCATTTACAGCGCCGATGCGATGGTTCAGGTCGAGCAAAAGAACACCAGCACCGTTCTGAATGAACTGCAAACGCTGATGCCGACCACGCCTGCTTCTGACACTGAGATTCAGATTCTGGAATCACGCATGGTGCTGGGCAAAACCGTTCAGGACCTCGGTCTGGACGCTGTGGTCTCACAGAACTATTTCCCGGTTATCGGTAAAGGTCTGTCGCGCCTGATGGGCAATAAACCGGGCGAGGTCGCGGTTTCCCGTCTGGAGATCCCACGCACTATCGACAAACGCAGCGTTAAGCTGGAAGTGACCGGAAAAGACAGCTACACCGTTTCGGCTGACGGGGATGAGCTGTTTAAAGGAAAAGTCGGGCAGTTTGAAAAACACGGTGATGTGAGCATGCTGGTCAGCGATATCAATGCTGAACCCGGCACCACATTTACCGTCACCAAACTGAACGAGTTGCAGGCGATTAACAGCATCCTGTCTAACCTGACCGTCGCGGATAAAGGAAAAGATACTGGCGTGCTGGGCCTGCAGTATGTGGGTGAAGACCCGGATCAGATCAGTAAGGTGCTGAACCAGATCGTCAACAACTACCTGTTGCAGAACGTTCAGCGTAAATCTGAGCAGGCGGAGAAAAGCCTGGAGTTCCTGAAAACGCAACTGCCTGAAGTCCGTGCCAAACTGGATCAGGCTGAAGATAAGCTGAACGCCTTCCGCCGCGCGAATGAATCCGTTGACCTCTCACTGGAAGCGAAATCGGCACTGGATTCTTCCGTCAGCGTACAGAGCCAGCTTAACGAGCTGACCTTCCGTGAAGCCGAAGTGTCGCAGCTGTTTACCAAAGATCACCCGACCTATCGTGCGCTGCTTGAGAAGCGTAAAACGCTGGAAGATGAGCAGGCTGAGTTAAACAAGAAAATTGCGCAGATGCCGAAAACCCAGCAAGAGATTCTGCGTCTGACCCGCGATGTGCAGTCAGGCCAGGAAATCTACATGCAGCTGCTTAACCGTCAGCAAGAGCTGAGCATCAGCAAGGCCAGTACCGTGGGTGATGTTCGCATCATCGACCAGGCGGCCACCGCTAACGCACCGGTAGCACCGAAGAAGCTGTTGATTATCGCCGCCAGCTTTATCCTGGGCCTGATGGTTTCCGTGGGCGTGGTTCTGCTTAAAGCCCTGTTGCATCACGGCATCGAAAATCCAGAACAGCTGGAAGAGCTGGGCATGAACGTCTATGCCAGCGTACCGCTCTCCGACTGGCAGCGTAAGAAAGACACCGAAGCGCTGGCACGTCGTGGCCACAAGGTGAAAACCGATCCGCATGACACGCTGCTGGCGCTGGGTAACCCGACCGATCTGTCCATTGAAGCGATTCGTAGCCTGCGTACCAGCCTGCACTTCGCCATGATGGAGGCGAAAAACAACATCCTGATGATCACCGGGGCCAGCCCGGGCATTGGTAAAACCTTTATCTGTGTCAACCTGGCGACGCTGGTGGCTAAAGCCGGTCAGAAAGTGCTGTTTATCGACGGTGATATGCGCCGGGGTTATACCCACGAACTGCTGGGTGCCGATAACAAATCCGGGCTGTCAAACGTCCTCTCCGGCAAAACGGAGTTTAGCCCGGCCATGATTCAGCAGGGCGCGTACGGATTTGATTTCCTGCCACGTGGTCAGGTGCCGCCGAACCCGTCGGAGCTGTTAATGCATCGCCGTATGAGTGAACTGCTGGACTGGGCAAGCAAAAACTACGATCTGGTCCTGATTGATACACCGCCGATTCTGGCCGTTACCGACGCCTCCATTATCGGAAAACTGGCCGGTACGTCGCTGATGGTGGCGCGTTTCGAAACTAACACCACGAAAGAAGTGGATGTCAGCTTCAAACGCTTTGCCCAGAACGGTATCGAAATTAAAGGGGTGATTCTGAACGCCGTGGTACGCAAAGCCGCTAACTCTTATGGTTACGGCTACGACTACTACGACTACGAATACGGTAAACCCACGAAAAGCTAAGCGCTAAGTGAGAAGGGGCGGGTTTCACCGCCCCTTTTGATCGCTGGCTTGCGATGACGACACGCAACGATTTGCACAGATGATTCTGGATAGAACGCACAATAAGCGACGATCTCACGTCAATCATCAGAATTCATCATCAACATGCCCTGGTCTTTCACGCAGACCCGCTGAGACAGCCCCCTGGAAGGGCATCAGCGCTGGCCACTGTTGGCATGTGAACTTGTGGATTTAAGGAATCACACCATGGCTCCATATTGGTCAATATCAGGGTTTTTGCTGCTGCTTTCGCTGTTCGAAATCCTGGTTAAAAAAGACGAACGCACAAATTATGCTTTAACCTGGCTGCTCTGTATTGCTGCCATGATTTTGATTGTTTTCGGCGGTATTCGCGGTCTGGGCACCGGCATGGATGACTTTCAGTACCGGAGTTTCTTCGAGGACTTCGTACGACGCATCCAGATTAACGGCTTTTTTAATACCGTGGCTTTTTTCCGTTACGAACCGCTGATTTTCGCCATGGCCTGGCTGACCAGCCTGTTTTCGCACAATGCCAGCGTCTTTCTGTTTGTGTTTTGTGCCATTGCAGTTTCCATAAATACCTACTTCTTTAAGAAGATGTCACCCTATCCGGTGCTGGCGCTGGCGCTATATTCCGCGCACATCTTTATTAACAAAGACATAAACCAGATTCGCTTTGGCCTGAGCTCCGCGCTGTTCCTGGGTGTGCTGTGGTCCATTTACCTCAGGCGTTACTGGTGGGCATTTACCTTTTTTATTCTGTCCTTTATGAGCCACAACACCGCCGTTATGGTGGTGACGCTGGTGCCGTTCCTGTTTATTCGTGACTGGCGCTGGTGGCCGGTGGTTATCATTCTCTTCAGTCTGCCGCTCTCCGTTGTCGGCGGTTCCAGCTTTATCGCGCTGATTGCCGGTCATTTGGGGTCACTGGGTGAAAGGGCATCGGGCTATAACAATGACCCGTCCTACGCAATGGATGGCAGTATCCTGTCAGTCTCGAACCTGAAAAACATCATGCTGGTGTTTATCTTCTTCTATTTCATGCTGACGGAAGAGCTGAAGCGCGAAAATTACGCCCAGTACCGTCTTAACTATCTGCTGATTTTAAGTTTTGCTATCGGCGGGGCGATCAGGATCTTCCTGTACAACTTCCCGTCGGGTTCACGTCTGTCCAACTATTTGCAACAGGTCGAGCCGATTATCCTGACCTCGCTCATCTTTCAGGCCAGGCGCGTCTGGAAGCCCGCACTGTTTGGCATGCTGGTTTTCTTCCTGCTCTATTACCTCTACTACAACACCATTTCCACCAAACAGGCGGTTGTCGGCTACGAAGTGGCGCAGGAGTTTTGGTTGACTCGCTAATCAACCCGGCGATCGTCCTCCCGTGAAAGGCGTCACGCAGGGGCGGTTGCCAGTCAGAACACAGGTTTTTCTTCGACCTTTGTCGATTGAATTGTTTATTTTTGAACTATTTTAATGAGGTGCTGGCAATGAAGGACATTCGTTTCTCCATCGTAATTCCGGCTTATAACGCGTCAGAATCGATTGTCACGACGCTGGATTGCGTTAAAGCACAGACGTATCGTCATTTCGAGGTCATCATCGTTGATGACAAATCGGCGGATGCCGCCGCGCTCGCCGAGGTGGTTCGCAGCGAGCGTTACCAGGACCTGGACATCAACCTGGTGTTGTCAGAGGTCAAGCTGAATGGCGCAGGTGCGCGTAACAAAGGCATTGAACTGGCCACGGGCGACTATGTCAGCTTCCTGGATGCCGACGATGAATGGCACGCCGATAAGCTGCTGCAGGTCACAAAAAAAATTGCCGAACTTGAGGCGCAGGGCAAAGACAAGACCATTATCTTCAGTCAGGTGAATATCTATCAGGACGGCGCGTTCCTGAAAGTCATGCCAATGCAGCCGCCTGCTGAAAATGAAACGGTGGCGGAATATCTGTTCGGTTGTTATGGCTTCATTCAAACCAGCACGATTGTGCTGAAGCGTGAAGATGCCGCCAAAATTCAGTTCGATGCGCGCTTTATTCGCCATCAGGATTATGACTTCTGTATCCGTGCCGATCGGATGGGTTACCGGTTCGAGATGATTGACGCGCCGCTGGCTAATTATCATCTGGTGACCTCGTTCGGTTCAAAGCACAAAGGGGAATCGGTCAAATACTCCCTGTTCTGGCTGGATACCATGAAGCCGCACCTTACCGCGCGTGATATTCACACCTATAAAGCCTTTAAGCTGCCGCTGCGCTACAAAATGGACGGCAACGCCCTGATGGCGAGCGTGAGTTTTGCCCGCTATTTCTTGCTCACTAATAAAGACAATCGCACCTACTTCCTCAACCGCCTGAAAGACAAGCTGAAAGCGCGTTTTGGCGGTGAAAAGGCACTTTCCTGATTCTCTTAAATGTTGTGACGTTTCTGTGCTGCCGGAAGCCTCTCCCGGTCGCTCCGTCTTTTTATTTATTCAGGTATGAAAATGACTAATCACTCTGGTACCGTTGGCATCGTGATGCCTATGTATAATGCCCGCCAGACGGTATTACGCGCCGTGCAGTCCGTGTTAAATCAAACCTATCAGGACTGGCACCTCTATCTGATCAACGATAAATCCACCGATGACTCCCTCGCCTGGGTAACAGAACAGTGCCAGGATCCGCGTATTACGATTCTGGACAATGCCGTGAACATGGGCGCAGCCGAAACCCGCAATGTCGGCTTGCGCGCGGCCAAAGAAGAGATCATTGCTTTTCTGGACAGCGATGATGAATGGCACAGTGATAAACTGCGTCAGCAGATGCAGGCGATAGCCGATGGGGATAATCTGGTTATTACCGAATATCATTATAAAACCCGCAAAGCTGACCACGATATCCGCTACTCGAAGCCGTATTTACAGCAGGACAACTTCGTAAAAAAACAGTACCGTGTCTGCTTCTCTTCCGTGTGCTTTCGCCGTCCACCAGGCGGTATTTTTTTCCAGCGCAAAGGTCATGAAGACTTCCTTTTCCTCTACGAACTGTTTAGCCGTTATAAACAGGCCAGGATAATTCAGACAATTCTGGTGAATTATTATGAGCTAGGCGATTCTCTGTCGCGTAATAAAAATAAAGCCGCGAAATGGCACCTCGAACTATTAAGAATTATCTATAAAAACAATCCGTTAAAAATCTATTACTATTACGCCTGGTATATGGTGAACGGTGTGCTTTTTAGCCTGAAACACCGTTAAGCCGATCGGCAGGATTGTCTGTAAACTTTGAGGTGGATAACGTTTCATGAAAAAAATCGTCCTGGTGATCAAAGACGCTTACTCGTATGCCGGCACCGAGAATATCTGTAACTTTATGTCGGAATGCCTCGGTGATGAGCACGACGTCACCATTTACTCGCTGGAAGGGCACGGTCAGCCGTTTTACCCGTTTGAAAAGGTTAAGCGCATCGTCAGCTTTGAAGGGGAAAGTAACCCGATTAAAAGTGCGGTGGCACGTATCCAGCAGGAAGGCTTTGATACCGTGTTTTTGATCAGCATGGGCCGCCTGAGCGTGATGTTTGCGTTCTGGAATCTGATGACGTTTAAAAAGAAACGTTTCAAAGCCTATGCCTGTGAGCACGTGGCCATCAACTCCTTTAGCAAGCCCATTAAATTCCTCAAATTCCTGCTTCTGCGCTACTACGACCGCGTGATTGTGTTGACGGATAAAGATCATCAGGTCTTTCAGCGCTGGCACATTCCCAGCCAGACCATCCCCAACCCGGTCGTATACAAAGCCTGGCAACGCACCTTGCGTCATCGCCAGGCGCTGGCAGTCGGCCGTCTGGACAATCAAAAGGGTTTTGACCTGCTACTGGATATCTGGCGCGACTTTGCCAAAGCCCATCCAGACTGGACCCTGGTCATTGCCGGTGACGGCGAGCTGCGCCAGCAACTGCACGATCAGGCTGCCGTGCTGGGCATCACCTCCAGCGTGAAGTTCGTCGGCAAAGTCAGCAACATCAACGACTACTATCGCGACAGCGATATGGCGCTGATGACCTCGCGTTATGAAGGTTTACCGCTGGTTTTGCTGGAAGCCAAATCGTGGTCGTTGCCGGTGGTGGCGTATGACTGCCCGACGGGTCCTCAGGAGATCATCAATCACGGTGAAGACGGCTTCCTGGTGCCAATGAACAAGAAAAGCGAATTTCTGGCGCGGATGGAGCAACTGGCGAGCGATGATGCTTTGTTCTACGCCATGAGCGAAAAAACCCAACACACTGCGCTGAAATTTGACGGCAAACAGATTAAACAAAGCTGGCTGGCGCTGGTGTAAACGGGCTGGAGATGCTCATTTTTGCTGTGCCTCATGGGACACCTTTTATGGCTGAGTTTACAGCCTTCATGACGACGGGATTTACTGCATGAAAAGAAGAGAAGTCTTGCAAACCGCAGCCTCCGCCCTTGTCGGTGCGCTTTCCGTGAGCACGTTTTCCAGCTACGCCGCCAAAAATACGGGTCTGGCGCTGAAATCGGTTGATGCAACGGCGATCCCGAAAGGGGATGTTCCCATTCTTACCCCTGAAAATGTGTACGCCATGCCACCGCAGTTTTGGCAAAATTTTCAGGGGAAGCTGTGGATTGGCAAAGCAGGCAGCGATGCCCGCCAGCCCGGTAACCAGATTCCGGTCTTTTTGCGCGATGCCAACGGCAATCTGGCGCAAATCACCCAGCCGATTACGCTGAACAAAGGCAATTTTGATCAGTTCGTCAAAGACAATGCGGCGCTTATCGCTAATCCGTCGCACGCCATGGCGCTGGAGGACAGCAACGGACAGACCGTATTCAACATTCCGGATGTCAGTCAGCCGGGTCAGGCCGCTTTTAGTCAGCGTCTGGCGCAGCCTGCCGGTTATCAGCTCATCGGGGAAATTCCTTCTGTCGATGATCTGCGTAAAACGCGGCCGCTGTTTGAAGGGGCAAAGATTAAGCTGAAGAGCTGGCATCCCGGCCTGGAAGTAGGCGGGGGCGAGTTTGTTGGCAGTTTTCAACCCGCTCAGGACGATCAGGGCGTGATTTTCAGCGGCGACGGCTTTCACTGGCGCCGCGTGGTGGATGACTATAACCGGCTGTCGCTGTTTGACTTCGGCGCGATCGCCGACGGCAAAACCGACAGCGCGCCCGCCATTAAAGCCATGTATCAGTGGTCGCAACAGAGCGATCAGCCTATCTGTGTCCAGTTCCCGGCAGGCACCTTCTTCGTGACAGGCTGTGACTTTGGCGAAGAACAGCGTCGCTTTTTCCGTATCTCCGGGGCCATGGTTAACTTCGGCTACTTCCCGGCGACCACCATCGTTTCTGATGGTCAATCCCCGTTTGTGTTTGAGGTCAGCGCCCGCTGGGTGGAAATCTCCAACCTGATTTTCAATGGCAATACCGATACGAAGCCGAACAGGCAGGGCCTGTTCCGCAATACCTGTCCGGGAGGGCAATTCTTCCGGGGGGCCTGTCTGCGTTTCAACAACGTTGGTGGCACCGCGCTGAGCCTGCTGGATACGCTGGACTGTAAAATTGACCAGTGGTACGCCTCGGCCTGTACTGGTGATGTCATTCAGGCCGGCTGGTCAGGACAGAAGAAGGGCAACTGGGATCACAGCACGGCGATTGAGCTTTCCAACTTCAATGCGCAGCACTGTAAAGGTGGCAAGGTCCTGAATCTGCCGCGCTGCAGTCAGTCGCTGATTCATAACGGCTGGATTGAACACTGCGACAATCCCGGCGATATCTCCAATGGTCAGTGGATTATTGATGCGCTCAGTCTGGAAGATTGCAAAAACCCGCTTATCGCCTGGCACTCGCGCCTGAATACGCGCCAGACCAACCTGCAGTCGGGGAGCTGGATTGATAACTCAGAGCAGGGCGATCGCTGGTTAAGCGCCTGGGAGATGGGATCGACCCGCGTTGAATCCTACGGCGTCGCGATTGATGGCAGCCTGAAATACAACTATCTCACTTCGCGCTGGTTGCTGGAAAACAACACCAGTCAGCCCGTGTGGTACGAACTGGCTAACCTTTATTCTCCTACTGTCGGTGACTCGTGGGAAATCGAGGTCTTCGGCCAGTCGCAGTTTAACAACGGCACGGACAGCGAACCGCTGATGAATCTGATCGACGGCAGAAACACCGGTGGTCGCGCGGTGATTCATGTACAGCGTAAGAAAGATCATGCTGAAGCCAGCTGGTCAGCGGAAGGCAGCAGCCCGGTGCTGGACGTGCGTTACGTGGCGAAAACCGACACCGATACACAGGTCTTTATCAGGCTGGCAGGCTGGACGCCTTCTGCTGCCATCATGATTAAAAGCACCGCGAAGGACCGTTTTGTGACCGGCCGCTGCGCGCGGGTCGATGCCAAAATGGCTAAAGCCACGCCCGACAGTGGCAGCCATGCTGCACCGCAGCGCTTTAGTCTGCACAACGGCAAAGCGGGCGTCGGCGCAAATGAGCAAGGCGATCTCCTGCTGGCTTCCCGCGCGCTGTCGGCTGACAACGTGGATACCCGTAAACCAGAAGGTTTCGTGTCGGTGGTCATTAACGGTAAAACCGTTGCCTTGCCCTATTTTGCCATTAAAGCGTAATTGAGAGAGGGCTGCCCTTAGCGGCAGCCAGGGCCAACAGGATCTGGGCTGTTGGCGTGCACGTTATTGCTGTTTTTTATCAGTGTTCATTTTGCCCGTTTCGGAACTGGGCGGTTGTCAGAATTAGAAAAAATTTAATTCGGAGTTTTTATGAAAATTTTATTGGTGGGTAACCATACCTGTGGGAATCGTGGGGATGGCGCGATTCTGCGTGGACTGATTGATTCAATTCAGGCCGCGCGCAACGATGTCGATATTGATGTGATTAGCCGTTATCCAACCAGCTCCGGTTATCTGCTTCAGCAACATATTCAGCAGGACAAGCTGTTCCTGCATAACAACTCCTCGGGGAAGGGCCTGATTGGCTCGGTCAAACGTAAGGTAGCGAACCGCCTGATGCCCAACATCATGATGGCACACCTGGGTAAGGGCGGTCCTTACAAGTCATTTTCCGTGCCGCCGCACCTTAAAGCCTTTACGGAAAGCCTGAAGGATTATGATGCCATCATTCAGGTAGGTGGCTCATTCTTTGTCGACCTCTATGGCGTAACGCAGTTTGACCATGCGCTTTGTGCTCTGTTAGCTAAAAAACCTATTTACCTGATTGGTCACTCGGTCGGTCCGTTCCAGAATGCGCGCACCAACCAACTGGCAAATTTTGTGTTTGATCGGGTGGACAAGCTTATTCTGCGTGAATCGGTCAGTCTGGATCTGATGAAGCGGGATGGCGTTACCAGCTCGAAAGTGGTGGCCGGTGTGGATACCGCGTTTCTGGTTCGTGCCCGTGAAGTGGAAAACCCCAGCCATAGCCTGCAACACTGGCAGAGCGTGATCCGCGCGCGTAAAACCATTGCCATCACGGTACGCGAACTGGCCCCCTTTGATAAGCGTTTGGGCGTCACGCAGCAAGACTATGAAGCCGCATTTGGCCGGGTGATTAACGCGATGATCGCGAGCGGTTATCAGGTCGTCGCCCTGTCTACCTGCACCGGTATCGACAGCTACGCCAAAGATGACCGCATGGTCGCGCTGACCCTGCGTGACCACGTGCAACAGTCTGAGCATTATCACGTCGTGATGGACGAGTTTAATGACCTGGAACTGGGTGTGCTGCTCAGCGAGTGTCATCTCACCATTGGTACCCGTCTGCACTCTGCCATTATCTCGATGAACTTCGGCACGCCTGCCGTAGCGATTAACTATGAGCACAAATCCATGGGCGTCATGAATCAGTTAGGCCTGCCGCAGATGGCGACCGATGTGCAGAGCCTGATGGACGGTTCCCTGATCGATAAGGTGCAGAGCGTCCTGGCCGACTACGACGCGATCAAGCAAAACGTTGCTGCTGCCGTGGCGCACGAAAGGGAAGTGGGTAACCGAATCACTGAAGAGATTCTAAACGTAATAGGATGATGTGATGAAACTGACTTTTTTCACGATGCGTTTCCCGGTTGCCTCTGAAACATTTGTTCTGAACCAGGTCACTCATTTTATTGATGCGGGCTATGACGTTGAGATTATCTCGGTATTTCCAGGTGATCTGGTCAACCGGCATGGCGCGTTTGATGAGTACGGCCTGGCAGCAAAAACGCACTACCTGCTGCCAGAAGAAAAAGTGTCGCTGACGGACAAGCTGGGACAACGCCTGAAACTGGTTTTGCCTAAAATCACCCGGGCATCCTTATTACGTTCGCTTAACGTGCGCCGCTATGGCGCACAGTCAAGCAAACTGCTGCTTCCCGCCATTGTCGCCAATGCGCGTCAGACCTATGAAGCGGATGTGTTCCTGGTGCACTTCGGCTATGCCGGTGCGCTGGCAAATAAACTCCGCGAACTGGGTATTCTGAAGGGCAAACAGGCCACCGTTTTCCACGGCGCGGATATTTCGCGTCGTCACATTCTTGACGAGCACAAGCAGGATTACCGCAACCTGTTTCAGCAGAGCGAGCTGATGCTACCGATCAGCCATCTGTGGCAAAACAAGTTGATCGAAATGGGCTGCCCGCCCGAAAAGATTCACGTGACCCGTATGGGCATCGAGCCAGAGAAATTCAACTTCCAGCCGCGCGACGGTTTTCACACGCCGCTGCGTATCGTGTCCGTCGCCCGCCTGACAGAGAAGAAAGGCCTGGATGTCGCGGTCAAAGCCAGCGCCATGCTTAAGCAGCGCGGCGGTCAGTTCCAGTACACGATTATTGGTAACGGCGATCAGGACAAGATGATGCGTGACTTCATTGCGAACGAAGCGATGCAGGATTGCGTCACCATGCCAGGTTTTAAACCGCAGGAGGAGATTCGTAAGGCGCTGAGCGATGCCGATATCTTCCTGCTGCCGTCGAAAACCGCCGCCGATGGCGACATGGAAGGTATTCCTGTCGCGCTGATGGAGGCGATGGCGGTCGGGCTGCCGGTGGTCTCCACCTTCCACAGCGGTATTCCTGAACTTATCGAAAACAACGTTTCCGGCTGGCTGGTCAAAGAAGATGACGCTGACGCGCTGGCCGACACCTTACTGAAACTGTCCCAGGGCGAGGTAGACGTTGCCCCCGTTGTTGCGGCCGCCAGACAGAAAGTGGAAACCGAGTTTAATCAGCATATCGCCTACCGCGAGCTGGCACAGATTCTGGAGCGAATGGTTTGAGTGGAATAAAGTCACAGGCGATTTGGTTGTTTGGCAGCACCTGTTTTTCAGCCGTACTGCAGGTCGCGCAACTGAGTTTTCTCGCCCGTAAACTCGAAACCCATGAACTGGGGCTGCTGGCCATTATCAACGCCATTCTGGCGGTGGCGGGCGTCCTGCAGGACATGGGAATGAGCAGCTATCTGGTTCACCGCCAGGACATCACGCGCCGTGAGCAGAGCACGATCTATTGGGTTAACGTCGGCATTAGTTTCTGTACCGGCCTGGTTATGCTGGGCATTGCTTTCCCGGTTGCCTGGTTCTATCACCTTCCGGCGTTAACCGGACTGATTATGCTGACCAGTCTCAACTTCCTGGTGCTCGGTCATCTGTCTCAGTATCAGGCGCACTATATCAAAACCAAACGCATGGTTTCGCTGGCGAAAATTGAGATGGGCACGAAGCTGTTCGCCTTTCTGTGTGTTGTCGCCATGCTGGAGTTTACGTCGCTCACCGTCGCAGCAGCGATTCTGGGCCTGTTTATCAATGCGTTCACTCGTATTTTGTGCATGATTGCGCTTGGAGAGAAGTCCTGGCGGCCTACGCTGGAGTTCGACAAACAGACCTTTTTTAACGCGGTACGCTACGGAATTTACCAGCTCGGTTCGCAGACGATTAACCAGTTACGCACCCAGGCCGATGCGCTGGTGGTGGGGAAAGTGATGGGCGCTGACATGCTCGGTGTTTACTCACTGGCGAAAGAGCTGGTGCTACAACCGCTCAAGCTGGTGTCGCCCGTGATTAACCGCCTGGCGCTGCCGCGCTTTGCCGAGAAGCAGCACGATCCAGAGCAGTTGAAGAAACTGTTCCTCAAGGGCACGCTGGTGATTATGTTGTTCAGCAGCGCGATGTATCTGGCTATTGGTATTTTGTCACCCGTCATTGTTCGCGTGCTGTATGGTGCCTCACATGAGCAGGTTTACCATCTCATTCCGTTGATGCTGCTGTTTGGCATGCTGCGGCCGATGGGCGGTCTGACTGGTGCTATTTCCCAGGCTAACGGTCGCACCAACGTGGAGTTCTACTGGAACATCGTCGCGAGTCTGGTGGTGGTGGCGGTGCTGGCCACGACCTTTATCTGGCCGAACGTCCTCTATGTCGCGCTGACGCTGTCGATTTCGCAGGTGTTAATTTCCGCCCTGG
This sequence comes from Pantoea sp. JZ2, assembly GCF_035191405.1. Classification (NCBI taxonomy): domain Bacteria; kingdom Pseudomonadati; phylum Pseudomonadota; class Gammaproteobacteria; order Enterobacterales; family Erwiniaceae; genus Pantoea; species Pantoea sp. JZ2. Next base: position 1,840,374 of record NZ_CP045247.1, read on the forward strand.
CGCATCCGTTCTTTATTAAACCGGTCATTGGCATTCGTTTTATACCCTATGCCCGACAGTGGGTGTCGGTCTCCGTGCTGTTTGCGGGACTGATGCTGCTGGTCAATCACTTCAACCTTTTCGTGATGCCGGAATGGTTTGAACAGTGGCTGTAAGTGTCATTATCACGGGCGGCTTCGGGTCGCCCGTGTCGTTTTATGGCTGGCCTTAAAAAGGGCAAAGGGCGTTGCATTCGGACCGCCAGAGACTCGCTTGTCTGCGGGATTGCGCTTTATTTCCAAACGGCGAAAACCCAGGGAAAATCCCGAATTTGTAAGATTTCACAGCGAGTTAGTGTGGGCTTTTCAGATAAAGATTATACTTCCTTTTCCGGTCCATCCGGCATAATTGACGCATGTCTTCACTTCATTAGATGGAATAAATATGACCAAGCTTAAAGCAGTAATCCCGGTTGCGGGTCTCGGCATGCATATGCTTCCGGCGACCAAAGCCATTCCGAAAGAGATGCTGCCTGTTGTGGACAAGCCAATGATTCAATACATCGTTGACGAGTGCGTAGCTGCAGGTATTAAAGAGATTGTGCTGGTCACCCATGCGTCCAAAAATGCGGTGGAAAACCACTTCGATACAACGTACGAACTTGAAGCGTTGCTTGAAGCGCGCGTGAAGCGCCAACTGTTGAGTGAAGTACAGTCAATTTGTCCGCCAGGCGTGACCATCATGAACGTACGTCAGGCGCAGCCACTGGGTCTGGGACACTCCATCCTCTGTGCCCGTCCGATGATCGGCGATAACCCGTTCGTTGTCGTTCTGCCTGATGTCCTGCTGGACGATTCTACCGCTGACCATTTACGTTATAATCTGGCGGCCATGGTGGCGCGTTTTGAAGAGACCGGTCATAGCCAGGTTCTGGCGAAGCATCTGACCGATTATGACCTGTCAGAATACTCGGTGATCACGACGGAACAACCGCTGGAAAACCCGGGCGACGTCAGCACCATCAGTAACTTCGTTGAGAAACCAGAGCATCCGGCTGAGTTAAACTCAGACCTGGCGGCGGTAGGGCGCTACGTCCTCTCTGCCGATATCTGGCCAGAACTGGAACGCACCGAACCGGGCGCATGGGGACGTATTCAGTTAACGGATGCGATTGCCAGCCTGAGCAAGAAAAAAACGGTCGATGTGTCCCTGATGACCGGGCACAGCTTTGACTGTGGACGCAAGTTGGGTTACATGCAGGCATTTGTCTCGTACGGTTTACGAAACAATGCGCAGGGCCGTGATTTCCGCGAAGCGATCAAGCATATTCTGGCGAAGTAATCACTGTATAATTCGCCGCGGTTAACGCGGCAGAAAGGGAGAAGTTGAGATGGCAATTTTGGTTACAGGCGGCGCGGGTTACATCGGCTCTCATACCGTACTGGCGCTGCTGGAGCGCGGTGACGACGTCGTCGTCCTGGATAATCTGTGCAATGCCTCGCGTGAGGCGATTAACCGTGTTGAGAAACTCGCCGGCAAGAAAGCCACCTTTATTGAAGGTGATGTCCTTGACCGCGCCTGCCTGCGCGATCTGTTTGCCTCTCACCGTATTTCTGCCGTGATTCACTTCGCCGCACTTAAAGCGGTGGGTGAATCCACGCGTATGCCGCTGGAATATTACGAAAATAACGTTGCCGGTACCGTTGTTCTGCTGGAAGAAATGCGTAACGCCGGCGTCTGGAACTTCATTTTCAGTTCCTCTGCCACCGTTTACGGCGCTAACGCGCCGGTACCTTACGTTGAAACTACCCCGATTGGGGGGACGACCAGCCCGTACGGCACCTCCAAGCTGATGGTCGAATTCATTATCCGTGATTTTGCCAAAGCTGAGCCGAAGTTCAAAACCATTGCGCTTCGCTACTTCAATCCGGTTGGCGCGCATGAATCGGGTGAGATCGGTGAAGATCCGTCAGGCATTCCAAACAACCTGCTGCCCTACATTGCCCAGGTCGCTATCGGTCGTCTGGATAAACTCGGTGTGTTTGGCGGTGACTATGATACGCCAGACGGCACCTGCCTGCGTGACTACATTCATGTCGTTGACCTGGCGGAAGGCCACCTTAAAGCGCTGGATCATCTGGACAAAATTGAAGGTTATAAAGCCTACAACCTGGGTGGTGGCAAAGGCTTCTCCGTACTGGAGATGATCAAAGCCTTTGAAAAAGCCTCGGGCAAACCGATTCCGTATGAAATCAAACCACGTCGCGATGGCGATCTGCCGGCGTTCTGGGCGGATGCGTCGCTGGCGAACCGTGAACTGGACTGGCGTGTGACACGGGGGATTGACGCGATGATGCGCGATACGTGGAACTGGCAGTCGAAAAATCCGGAAGGGTTTCGTTAATATTACTCATTAGCATTTGTAAAATCCCATATCGTTCGATGCTAACAAGCAGCCGCACGTATGGGATGTTCCTGTATTGTCTTTAAACCGTTCACATCATTGTAAGCACTCACCTGTTAAAAAATGGACTTAGTTATTTTTTGTCCATAAATCAAAAATCTAGGGCGCTTTCAACCCATCCCGCTTGCCACAGAAAACAAAATCTGTTGATTAAATGGTCAGATTTCAGATGCCAAATCTTGTGTGATCAGAAAATTGTCAAAAAGTGGCGCTTTAAACCTTGTCTCAAAGCCAGGATAGTACGAGAATCGTAAGGTTTTTTATCGATTCAGCCAGGTTCTCGAAAATAATAACCGGGCAAGACAACGCCATTTTGTAATGCAGTCTATGCTTAACGATGGCTAAAACTATGTTCACGCAAGTGGTAGCGATAGCCAGGGGCGGTAGCGTGGTTAAAATATGACAACTCAGCAGTGGTGCATACATGCAAGAGATCGTTTGTGTTTTTCTAAGTGCATTCGCGTTGCTATTCATTGCGCGCAAGGTCGCTCGCAAAGTCGGACTGGTCGATAAGCCTAACGACAGAAAGCAGCATAAAGGACACATTCCCTTAGTTGGCGGCGTTTCGGTCTACTTATCACTATGGATTTTATACATCATGCAGCCAGGTTGGCTGCCTGATTTCACCATCTACATGTTCTGTGCCACGGTACTGCTGGTCGTCGGCGTCCTTGATGACCGCTTTGATCTTCCGGTAATGCCACGCATCATGATTCAGGCATTGATGGCTTGTATCATGATGTGGAATGGTTATTACTTGTATTCATTAGGAAATGTGCTTTTCGGCTTTCAGTTAGTATTGGGTATTTTTGGTTATGCGGTGACGCTTTTTGCTGTCATCGGCGCGGTAAACGCATTCAATATGGTAGATGGTATAGATGGACTATTAGGAGCTTTGTCGTGCGTCACATTTGGTGCCTTAGGAATCGTGTTTGAAATCGGCGGAAACACGCCTCTTGCCCTATGGTGTACATGCTTGATGGCGGCATGTTTACCATACATATTACTCAATCTGGGCATTCCCTGGGGCAATAAATTTAAGGTCTTTATGGGTGATGCAGGAAGTACCTTAATAGGTTTTACAGTAATTTGGCTATTAATGTTGGCGACACAAGGCACAGAAGCCGTGATTCGTCCAGTGACTGCGTTATGGCTAATCGCCGTTCCGCTCATGGATATGGCACGTGTTATGGCTGCTCGTCTCCGTCGAGGCTATAGCCCTTTCAAACCCGATCGGGAACATTTGCATCATCTGCTCATGAGGGCAGGATTGACTGGACGCGGGACACTTGTCGTTATGGTCATATTCGCAGCTATACTGGCAGCAGCAGGCGTTGCATTTGATTCTTTGGGCGTAAGCGACAGCTGGCAATTGCTGCTTTTTATTGCTGCATTCCTTTCATTTAATGGAATAATATACCGTTCAGCGCGATTTCATAGAGTTAATCAAATTAGTTTAGCTAAACAAAATGATACGAATGCATTGGCTGATAAATTTTAAAATCTAATGATGTGAAATTTATATAGTTCGGAAAACTTTATTAGATGTAATTTTCTCCTAACATAACTTTCATGAAATTTAGAAATGGATAGTCATTATCTTTTCTGAATGTTTAAAAGAATAAATTCTGGATAGCGATTGTGAATATTCTAGTTACTGGTGGTGCCGGTTTTATTGGATCTGCGGTAGTTCGACACATTATTGAACATACGCAAGACAGCGTAGTTAATGTTGATAAACTAACCTATGCAGGTAATCTTGAGTCTCTTAAAGATGTTGGCAAGCATCAACGCTATAATTTTGAACATGCTGATATATGCAATGCCGATCAAATGGATACTATCCTTAAACGTTACCAACCAGATGCAATTATGCACTTAGCAGCAGAAAGTCATGTTGATCGTTCAATTACCGGCCCCGCAGCCTTTATAGAAACGAATATTGTGGGGACTTATACAATTCTTGATGCTGCCAGAAAATACTGGATGCAACTGGATGAATCCCGTAAGGCTAATTTCCGCTTCCACCATATCTCTACGGATGAAGTCTACGGAGACCTACCACATCCAGATGAGGTGCAAGATATTTCAACTTTGCCCCTTTTTACCGAACATTCTGCATATGCACCGAGCAGTCCTTATTCTGCTTCAAAAGCATCCAGCGATCATTTAGTCAGAGCCTGGTCACGGACATATGGTTTACCTGTGATTGTGACAAACTGCTCAAATAACTATGGCCCGTACCATTTTCCAGAGAAACTTATTCCTCTGGTGATTTTAAATGCACTTGAGGGCAAACCTTTGCCCGTTTATGGGAAAGGCGATCAGATTCGTGACTGGTTATATGTGGAGGATCATGCACGAGCACTTTTAACCGTCGTTAAGACGGGAAAAATTGGCGAAACTTATAATATCGGCGGGCACAATGAGAAGAAAAATATAGATGTTGTGCATACTATATGTGATTTATTGGACGAAATCGTACCTAAAAAAACATCATATCGTGAACAAATAATTTATGTCAAAGATCGACCTGGTCACGATCGCCGCTACGCAATCGATTCAGGGAAAATAGCCCGTGAATTAGGTTGGAAGCCATTAGAAACCTTTGAAAGCGGTATACGTAAAACGGTGAACTGGTATCTGGCAAATACGCAATGGGTTGATAATATCAAAAGCGGTGCCTACAAAACTTGGATTTTAGAGAATTATGGAGACCGCCAGTAATGAATATCCTGTTGTTTGGGAAATCGGGGCAGGTTGGCTGGGAACTTCAGCGCGCTCTGGCACCTTTAGGCAATGTAATAGCATTGGACAGACACAGCAAAAATTATTGTGGTGATTTAAGTCAGCCAGATGAAATAGCAAAGACAATTCAGCAAATCCAGCCCGAGATTATTGTGAATGCAGCTGCATATACTGCTGTTGACAAAGCAGAGTCTGAATCCAGTCTGGCATATCTAATCAATGCTCATTGCGTTGAGACAATTGCTAAAGAAGCGAAAAAAATAAATGCCTGGGTTGTTCATTATTCAACTGACTATGTATTCTCAGGTGAAGGTGATTGTGCCTGGACCGAGACTGATTTGACCAGTCCAGTAAACACCTATGGTGCCAGTAAGCTTGCTGGTGAACATGCACTAGCTGCATATTGCCAGAAGTTTTTGATCTTACGTACAAGTTGGGTCTATGCGGCAAATGGTAACAATTTTGCTAAAACGATGCTGAAGTTAGCCAGTGAGAGAAAAGAGCTTTCTGTTATAAACGATCAGTTTGGCGCCCCCACAGGCTCAGAACTGCTGGCGGACTGCACTGCCCATGCCCTTCAGACGGCATTACGTAAACCTGAAGTCGCAGGCATTTATCATTTGGCTGCAAGTGGTACAACAACCTGGTATGAGTACGCTTCATTTGTTTTTAATGAAGCCCGAAACAAAGGTATCATGCTTTCTCTCGAAAAGTTAAATGCCATCCCAAGCAGCGCCTATCCTACACCGGCTCGTCGGCCCTATAATTCTCGACTCAATAACTCCCATTTCCAACATATATTTGGATTAAATTTACCTGAATGGTATTCAGGTGTTGAGCGTATGTTAAACGAAGTTTTAATGCAGCAAAAAGATAAATAATTAATTTAATGCCTGATATCAGGCATTTTATGCTTAAAGAGATAAAAGAATGGCAAAGCGGAAAGGAATTATTCTGGCGGGCGGTTCAGGAACACGCCTCTATCCAGTCACAATGGCTGTTAGTAAACAGCTTCTGCCTATTTACGACAAACCTATGATCTATTACCCGCTTTCAACACTTATGTTAGCAGGTATAAATGATATTTTGATTATCAGCACATCACAGGACACACCTCGTTTTGAGCAACTTTTAGGCGATGGTAGTCAATGGGGAGTGAACTTGCAATATAAAGTGCAGCCAAGCCCAGATGGTCTTGCCCAGGCTTTCATTCTTGGTGAGGCGTTTATTGGCAATGATAACTGTGCATTAATTTTAGGCGATAATATATTCTACGGGCATGATTTGCCAAAACTCATGGAAACAGCCATCGAGAAAGATGAGGGCGCTACCATTTTTGCTTATCATGTCAATGATCCCGAGCGATACGGTGTTGCTGAATTTAATAAAGATGGCAAAGCAATCAGCCTTGAAGAAAAACCAGCTAAACCGAAAAGCAATTATGCTGTCACCGGACTTTATTTTTACGATAACAGTGTCGTCGAAATGGCGAAAAATCTAAAACCGTCACCTCGTGGTGAGCTTGAAATCACAGATATTAACAGGCTTTACCTTGAGCGGGGGGATCTCTCTGTAGCGATGATGGGAAGAGGTTTCGCGTGGTTAGATACTGGAACGCATCAAAGTTTAATTGAAGCGAGTAATTTTATTCAGACCATTGAAGAACGACAGGGATTAAAAGTATCTTGTCCTGAGGAAATCGCATACCGAAAAGGTTTTATTGATCGTGAACAGGTTGCTAAGCTAGCTAAACCACTCGAAAAAAATCAATACGGTAAATACCTGATGAGAATGATCAGCTCATAACTTACGGTTAATAATCGCTGACTTTATAAGAAAAATCATTCTTTACTAAAATTCAATTCAGAAAGAAAAAATGAATATTATAGATACAGATATTAAAGATGTATTAGTAATTGAACCAAAAGTATTTGGCGATGATCGCGGTTTTTTTTTCGAAAGCTTTAATAAAAAAATTTTTGATGAAGCTGTTGGCTATGAAGTTAACTTCGTACAGGATAATCATTCTAAATCAAAGAAAAATGTTTTACGCGGACTTCACTTTCAAAAATCACCCAAGGCTCAAGGTAAGCTCGTAAGGTGTGTTAGAGGTGAAGTTTATGATGTTGCTGTCGATATAAGGCCAGACTCTGCTTCTTTTGGCAAGTGGTTTGGTATACGATTATCTGCGGAAAACAAAAAACAATTATGGATTCCGGAAGGCTTCGCACATGGGTTTTACACTCTTACAGATGATGTTGAGTTTGTTTATAAGACTACCGATTACTACTCACCAGAGTGCGAAAGATGCATTAAATGGAATGACGTAGATTTAAATATTTCCTGGCCCATCCCTGATAAATTGTTGCCAGAACTTTCTGCTAAGGATGAAAAAGGTACACCTTTCTCATCTAATCTACATAATTTCATTACTGTGTAATTAAATGAGTTTAATCAAAAATAGCATACTCAATCTTTCTGGGTTCATGATACCTACAATTGTGGCCATACCAAGTTTGGGAATCCTGGCACGCGAACTCGGAACAGAACTTTTTGGCATTTTTACGTTGGCATTTGCGATTGTAGGATATGCAAGCATCTTTGATGCAGGATTAACGCGTGCCGTTATAAGAGAAATTTCTTTATTCAGAAATGACCATGAAGAGCAAATTAAAATAATATCTACAGCCTCAGTTTCAGTATTTTTATTGGGTTGTTTAGCAGGCAGTATACTCTATATTCTAATTCCTTTTATACCCGGTTTTTTACAAGTTTCAATATTTCATATTGATGATGTCAAATCTTCATTTAAAGTCCTTGCAATTACAATACCTGTATTTTTATTAAATCAAATATGGCTAGCGTATCTGGAAGGACATGAAAGATTTGCCATCATTAATATGCAACGTGCGCTCAGTAGTTCTTCTATCGCAGCGATACCTGCAATGTTGATGTTAATACAGCATACTTTATATTATGCCATTGTTGGACTGCTAATTGGGCGAGTAATTTCACTTATAATGAGCTTTTATTTTAGTCGCGAAATTATCCTTAGAAGGTTTCAGTTAAGTAAAGAAACTTATTTTCGACTTTTGAAATTTGGTGGTTGGATAACCATAAGTAACATCATCTCACCAGTCATGGTATATTTTGACCGCTTCGTAATTTCTCATCTTTTAGGTGCTAACAAAATAGCTTATTATACTGCGCCTTCAGAAGCTGTCTCCAGACTGTTGAACATTCCTACAGCGTTATCGAGAGCGCTTTTCCCAAAGTTAAGCGCTGGAAACGCTGACGGAAAAAAACTTGAGAAGCTTAGTTATTTGCTAATGGCTGGGTGTTGTTTACCCATAGTCTTTATTGGTATTTTTTTTGCAGAAAAAATCCTTGTTACATGGATGGGATCTGCGTATGCGGGAGAGCCAGCAAAAATATTACAGATTCTATTAATAGGATTTGTATTTAATGCAATGGCTCAAATCCCCTTTTCTAAAATACAGGCTATAGGTAAAGCACATATTACAGCAAGCCTTCATATGGCCGAGTTAATACCTTATCTACTTATGCTTTATTTTCTTACTGTAAACTATGCTTTAACAGGGGCAGCGGTAGCATGGAGTATAAGAGTGATGGTGGATTTTTTTGCTTTATTCTATCTTTCAAGGAAATTGGATGCAGAACGTTGATATTGCAATGGCAACCTATAATGGTGAAAAGTATATAGCAGAACAATTACGCTCTATTCAAAATCAAACTTACCCTTACTGGACCTTATATATCAGTGATGATGCGTCAACTGACAATACGAAAAAGATCATTGAAGAGTTTGCAAGTCAGGATACCAGAATAAAATTAATTAATATTGAAAGGCAAGGTGGCGTAGTTAACAATTTCAATAAAGCTTTACTATGTACAAATGCAGAATTTGTTTTACTTTCAGATCAGGATGATTATTGGCCCGAGCATCGTATCAAAGATTTATTAGATTTTATTATGCAGAAACCTCAAGATAAGGTTGCAATGGTTTTTAGTGACCTTACACTTGTCGACGAAAATCTGAAAGTTATTTCTGAGAGTTTTTATAAATCACGCTCAATTGACCCATTAAAAAATAGCGATTATAAAACTTTAATTTGGCAATGTAGTGTATACGGTTGTTCAGTAATCATGAACAGAAAACTGCTCGATAAATGCTTGCCATTGCCAGAAGGAATTACGATGCATGATAACTGGTTAGCTTTAAACGCAGCAACTGAAAAGGGATTGTTTTTCTATGATCACCAGACTATTTTTTATCGTCAGCATAGCAATAATGTTGTAGGGGGTTCAGGAAAAACATTAACAACCAAGATAAAAAGTCTACCTAACACAATCGATAAAATAATAAAATACAGGAAAAAGATCACAAAGCTCATCGCAGAAACCAAGAAAATCAGAGGTAACGAGTCTCTTGCTTCGGTCGGAAACTCTTGGCTATCAGATGTTTTTTTTGCGTTAAGAAATATTACACCTGAAATTTTATTCGGTAGCAGAAGAGGGTATGCTTTTTTTATGCTCATTGCTTTTGTGGTAACCAGATGATTTATTTTACCTATTTCTTTATAACCCTTTTTATCTCCTTATTTAGACACCAAAAAAGTGAAAGAATAACTTGTCTAATTATTACTCTTTTTGTGTTTTGTTTCTCTTATCCATCCGGGGGTGATTGGATAGGATATTTTTTGAATTATGATTGCATTCAAAATGGTCAGTGTGACGAAAATACACCTAGCTTTGAGCCTGGCTTTAATTTAATAGTTTACATTTTTGGCAATTTAGGTTTTCTGGGTTATAATATAATAATAGTTATATTTAATATTTATTGCCTCGATAAATTTTCTAAACAGTTTGAGAATAAAGCTTTTATATATTTTTCAATGCTGTCTTTCATGTATTGGATGTTATATGTAGAGGCCGTAAGGCAATCCATAGCAATCTCTTTATTATTGTTGGCTATACCATTCCTTTTTAAAAGAAAAATAATAAATTATATACTTCTGGTTTTGTTGGCAAGTACAGTGCATACAACGGCCATAATATGTATACTCTTTATCTTACCAGTGATATCCCCGAGAATATCACACTTAAGTTCAATGTCGACATTAATACTTTCTCTCGCATTCTTGTTTGTACCGTTCATTATTTTAAATATAGCCTTCTCGCTTTTACAACCAGGATCGCTTGCGTACGAAAAATTGAATTTCTATCTGACTTCTGAAGCTTATCGGCCACAGCTTTCAGCTGGCGTAGGTACTCTCTTCGACTTAATACTTATCGTTCTTGTCTATATTTGCTATAAGGGGCTGAAGCGTAAGAAAGATGAAAATGTTTTACATCATTTGAATTTAGTCTTACCAGGCGTAATTCTCTATATTAGTTTTTCAATAATAATTGGGAAAATGATGCCGGTGATGACAAGAATAGGTTGGTACGGATTACCCTTTATCATTATCTTACTCAATGCGAAAATTTCCGACTCTGTTTATTTTGAGAAAATAAAAAGCACTGCATCTTTTCCCGTTACTAAATTGATGATTTACTTATTTCTCATAGCGCAAGCAGCACGTCCCATGCTTTATGATCATTCGCGTTATGGAATAATTAATCAGGAAACAATATTTCAGGCCGCTAATTACCTAAACGATGATGGGCTTTATATCAGAGCGAAGCAAAAATGTGCAGTTCTGCACACTATGGGTTTGGAGTTTTTATGTTCTATATAATGTATGATAACAGATAAAATATTATACTAAGGCGTATTGATGATTTATATTGATGGAATTATATACTCATTACAAAACTCAGGTGGAATATCTGTATATTTTGATGAGTATTTGAAATTTTTGGATAAAAGTAATGTTAAAAATAAACTTATCATTTATCCAAACAGCAATCCTTATGCAAAAAAATTGCAGGTAAATCGTAAGCCACGACTAAATATTAATATCGAGCGTTATATTGATGTTAGTATATCGCCAGAAAGTAAAAGCGACATTTTTCACTCAAGTTATTACCGGCTTCCCGTTAATAAAGATAATGTAAAAATAATTACCACGGTTCATGATTTTACCTATGAAGTATTCCCCAGGGGGGTCAAAACTAAAATTCATCATTGGCAAAAAAAACGAGCGATACTTAACAGTGATGGGATTATTTGTATTTCTGAATCCACCCGAAAGGATATGTTGAAATATATTCCCGAGGCTAAAAATATACCAACTAAAGTTATATATAATGGTGTAAGCGATTTTGTACCATTAAACACTAAAAGCGATAAAGGTAAATATGTTCTTTTTGTTGGCGCAAGAGAAGGATACAAAAACTTCGTTTCTTGTGTAAAAGCGCTTAAAGATCATAAAGACATAAAATTAATCGTCGTAGGTGGCGGCAGTTTTAATCCTGAAGAACTTATTTTATTGCGCAATACCATACCTGGGCGTTACAGTCATGCAGGGTTTGTAAATGAACAGGAACTTAATGCACTTTACTCAAATGCCCATTGCTTAATTTACCCGTCTTTATATGAAGGATTTGGAATCCCAGTTATAGAAGCGATGCGTTCAGGCTGTCCTGTTATTGCTTCAAATTCTTCCTCAGTAAAAGAAATAGCTACAGGTGCAGCGATTTTACTGGACAATATTACTGAAGTTGATATAAGTCAGGCGTTATATCAGCTCGATGATAAAAGAATACGAGAAAAGTTGGTCACTAACGGACTTACAAACTCTGAAAAATATTCCTGGACAAAAATGGCACAGGAAACATTAAATTTTTATGATGAAATAAGAGATTTAAAATGAAAAAAGCATTAATTACAGGCGTAACGGGTCAGGACGGTTCTTATCTTGCAGATTTTCTTTTGGAAAAGGGATATGAAGTCCATGGAATTATTCGGCGCACATCATCGTTCAATACTGAACGGATCGATAATGCTTTAAGTAAAAATCGCAATATGTATCTTCATTATGGTGATTTGACTGATTCATCTAATTTAATAAGACTAATGAAAGATATCAGTCCGGATGAAGTTTATAATCTTGGTGCAATGTCTCACGTTGCGGTATCATTTGAATCACCTGAGTATACTGCTGACGTAGATGCAATTGGTACTCTTCGTTTGCTTGAAGCCATTCGTATTTGTGGTCTTGAGAAAAAAACCAGATTTTATCAGGCTTCAACTTCCGAATTATATGGTCAGGTAAGAGAAATTCCTCAGAAAGAAACTACGCCTTTTCATCCGAGATCACCTTACGCAGTAGCAAAAATGTACGCCTATTGGATCACTGTTAACTATCGTGAGTCTTATGGCATGTATGCTTGCAATGGTATCTTGTTTAATCATGAATCCCCGCGCCGTGGTGAGACCTTTGTTACGCGTAAAATTACGCGAACGCTTGCTAATATTGCACAGGGTCTTGAAAAACAGTTAGAACTAGGCAACATGGACTCGTTACGTGACTGGGGTCATGCCAAAGATTATGTACGTATGCAATGGATGATGTTGCAGCAAAACCAAGCAGATGATTTCGTTATTGCCACGGGTAAACAAATTTCAGTTCGTGAATTTGTCAGAATGTCGGCTCGTGAACTTGGCATTGAATTAACGTTTACTGGCACAGGCGTGGATGAAATCGCTACGGTAACTTCGGTTTCAGGTGACAATGCTCCGCAAGTGAAAGTTGGTGATGTCATTGTAAGAGTTAATCCTCGTTATTTTCGACCTGCGGAAGTTGAAACACTCCTCGGTGATCCATCTAAAGCAAAAGAGTTACTTGGGTGGGAACCTCTAATTACCGTAGAAGAAATGTGTGCAGAAATGGTGGAACATGATTTAGGTAACGCCAAACAGTTCGCATTATTGAAAAGTCATGGCTTCAATGTTTCAATCTCTGTGGAAAGCTAATTATGACTAAAAAAGTTTTTGTAGCGGGACACCGAGGCATGGTGGGCTCTGCAATTGTTCGCCAACTTTCAAAGCGCAAAGATATTGAAATCATTACTAAAAGTAAAGAAGAGTTGAATCTACTTTCAAAAGATGATGTCGAAAATTTCTTTTGTAAAACTAAGATTGATGAGGTTTATCTTGCTGCTGCAAAGGTAGGGGGGATTCAGGCTAATAATCAGTTCCCCGCGAACTTCATTTATGAAAATATGCTAATTGAATGTAATGTCATTCATGCAGCGCATCTGGCAAATGTCCCAAAACTGCTTTTTTTAGGTTCGAGTTGCATATATCCTAAGTTTGCAGAGCAGCCTATTAAAGAATCTGCTCTTCTTACTGGAGTACTTGAATCCACCAATGAGCCCTATGCGATTGCTAAGATAGCGGGCATCAAATTATGTGAATCGTACAACAGACAATTTTCTCGAGATTACCGCAGTGTAATGCCAACAAATTTGTATGGTATAAACGATAATTTTCATTCAGAAAACTCACATGTTGTACCTGCTCTGATGCGTCGCTTCCATGAGGCGATGCTAAATAATGAGCCTACAGTGACAGTATGGGGAAGCGGTAACCCCATGCGTGAATTTTTATATGTTGATGACATGGCGGAAGCATCTGTCTACGTTATGGAGTTGGATTACGCCAGTTATGCTGCTAATACTATGCCTATGTTATCGCATATAAATGTTGGTACAGGTGTGGACTGTACTATAAGAGAACTGGCAAATACGCTCGCCGAAGTAGTTAGTTATAAAGGCAAAATAATTTTTGATAGTTCAAAGCCTGACGGAACACCGAGAAAATTACTCGATGTACAACGCTTGAAAGATATGGGATGGTCATTTTCAACTGACCTTCATACTGGCCTCAAAGAAACTTATAAGTGGTTTTTAATGAACCAGCATTCTTTTAGGAAGTAAAATGGTAAAGCGATTAAGTAGGAATTTATTCGAAAATATTCTGGCCAATACTCCATTGATATCAATAGACCTGATTCTCGAAAACTCAGATGGGAAGTTTTTATTAGGATACAGGAATAATAAACCTGCGCAGCATCATTGGTTTGTACCTGGCGGGAGAATTTTTAAATCTGAGTCAATTGCTGACGCGTTCAAGCGGATCGTCAGCGATGAATTAAATCTTCATTTAGAAATTGAATGCGCAAGTTTTAAAAGTGTGTATGAGCATTTCTACAACGATTCATATGTAAGTGATAGTGTCTCAACGCATTACATTGTCCTTGCTTATAATATTTCCTACAGATCTGATTTGGAAAGTTTTCCCGTAAACCAGCATTCAAAATTCAAGTGGTTCAGTAAAGAAGAAATTTTAGCTTCTGACTCTGTTCATTTTTATACCAAGAATTATTTTCAATAAAGGCATTGAAATTATGTCAGTTAATTTATTACCTGTTATTATGGCTGGAGGTTCAGGTAGTCGCTTATGGCCATTGTCAAGAACGTTATATCCTAAGCAATTTCTTGCACTTACTTCTGATTCAACAATGCTACAGGAAACGATTAAGCGTGTTGAGCCATTGCCTCATCTTCCGCCTTATATAATATGTAATGAATCACACAGATTTATTGTTGCTGAACAGTTACGCCAGCAGAATGTAAAACACGGAGGGATTTTCCTGGAACCTGTAGGCCGTAATACGGCGCCAGCAATAACTCTGGCTGCGCTACAGGCTGTAAAAGATTTTGGCGATCCCGTTTTGTTAGTGCTCGCTGCCGATCACGTTATCAAGGATGATAAAGCGTTTTTAGCATCAGTTGAAAATGCTATTCCTTTGGCTGAAGCAGGTAAACTTGTTACTTTCGGTATCGTCCCGACCCATCCTGAAACTGGGTACGGTTATATCAAACAAGGCTCAAAACTCAATGACCACTCTTATAAAGTGGATTCATTTGTTGAAAAGCCCAATTTAGAAACTGCACAAGAATATTTGTCATCGGGTGAGTACTACTGGAATAGTGGGATGTTTTTATTCCGTGCGTCTGTGTTTCTTAATGAAATTCGCAAGTTTCATATAGATATTCTGGAGCGGTGTGAGCAAGCTCTATTAGGACAACACAACGATCTTGATTTTATACGTTTAGATGATAATGCATTTAAAAGTTGTCCTGATGAATCCGTTGATTATGCTGTAATGGAAAAAACACAGGATGCAGCTTTGGTTCCAATGAATGCTGCCTGGAGTGATGTTGGCTCATGGTCTGCTTTATGGGAGATAAATGCTAAAGACGGTAATGAAAACGCTATCAGAGGTGATGTCGTTACTTCCGATACTTACAATAGTTATATATATTCTCAAAACAAATTAGTTGCTACTGTAGGCATTAACAATTTAGTTGTCGTAGAGACAAAAGATGCTGTATTGATTGCACATAAGGATAAAGTACAGGGTGTTAAAGATATTGTACATCAGCTAAAAATTGATTCGCGTTGCGAACATTTGCAACATCGTGAAATATTCAGACCTTGGGGATCACACGATACAATAAGTGAAGGTGCTCGTTTTCACGTAAAAAAATTGACGATTAAGCAGGGGCAGCGTACAGCAACGCAAATACACCATCACCGTGCTGAACACTGGATTGTTGTTTCAGGAACCGCTAAAGTTCATAAAGGTGACCAAAGCTATCTCATTACGGAAAATGAATCTATTTATATTCCGATTGGGGAAGCCCACGCTATTGAAAATCCTGGCATTCTTCCGCTTGAAATTATTGAAGTACGTACCGGAACGTACTTGTCTGAAGATGATGTCATCCGTATTGGTGATGACGGGACAGGATATTAAGAATGAAAGTTTCTATTATAACAGCAACCTATAATAGTGAAAAAACAATTAAAGACACTGTTTTATCATTGCAATCACAAGATTATCCTAACATTGAATTTATTATTATCGATGGTGCTTCAAAAGATAATACATTAGCCGTGGCGCAAGAAAACTGTACACGTATTACCAAAATTATCAGTGAGCCTGATAGAGGCATTTATGACGCTTTAAATAAAGGTATTCTTAATGCTACAGGCGATATTATTGGTTTTTTACATTCAGATGATATTTTTTCTTATCCATCAGCCATTTCTGAAATTGTAAGTGGTTTTACAGATGATGACATAGATGCTGTTTACTCAGACCTTAATTATGTTTCTCAGAAAAATACGGATAAAGTCGTTCGTAAATGGTTGAGCGGCTTCTATGATGTGAAAAAAATTAAGCTTGGCTGGATGCCACCTCATCCAACCTTTTATATGAAAAAGAAAAGGTATGATGAATGGGGCGTTTTTGATTTAACGTATCGGATTTCTGCGGATTATGATTCGCTGTTACGTTATTTGTATGTTCATAAAGCTAATGTATCATATCTTCCTAAAGTTACCATTTCGATGCGGGTCGGCGGCGAAAGCAATCGTTCAATCAAAAACATCTTAAAAAAATCCCGTGAAGATATTGATGTTATAAAGAAAAATGGTTTGTTTTGGCCAACTGTTCTGCTGTGTAAAAATATCTCTAAACTTCCTCAATTTATAAAATAAAAATATGAAAAATTTAACCTGTTTCAAAGAATATGATATTCGCGGTAAACTTGGAGATGAGCTTAATAATGAGATTGCCTATAAAATTGGCCGTGCATTCGGTCAGTTCTTAAAACCTAAAACTGTCGTTGTAGGTGGTGATGCCAGGCTTACAAGCGAAGAGCTTAAGCTCTCTCTTGCCAATGGCCTTCAGGATTCAGGTGTTGACGTACTGGATTTAGGTATGGTCGGAACAGAGGAAATTTATTTTGCCACCTTTCATTTAGGTTGTGACGGTGGAATTGAAGTGACTGCCAGTCATAATCCTATTAATTATAATGGAATGAAATTAGTTCGCCATGGTGCTAAACCTATTAGCGGGGACAGTGGTTTAAGAGACATTCAGTACCTGGCTGAATCAGGTCATTTTAGCGCTGTTGAGGATAACGTAAAAGGGACATATTCGAAAGTTACCACTTTAAATGAATACGTTTCAAATATCCTGAGTAGTATTAATTTAGAGTATTTAAAACCTCTTAAGCTTGTTATTAACAGTGGTAATGGTGTAGCGGGTCATGTAATTGATGCTATAGAGTGTCAATTTAAAAAGAATAATGTGCCCATTGAAATTATCAAAATTCACCATGTTGCTGACGGCACTTTTCCTAATGGAATCCCTAATCCGCTTTTGCCAGAATGTCGTGAAGATACACAAAAAGCGGTATTACAGCATGGTGCCGACTTTGGAATAGCTTTTGATGGCGATTTTGACCGTTGCTTTTTCTTTGATGAAAAAGGACAGTTTATTGAAGGTTATTACATCGTTGGGCTTCTTGCTGAGGCTTTCTTAAAGAAACATCCTGGTGAAAAAGTCATCTACGATCCTCGACTCACATGGAACACTATTGACATAGTGACTTCTAATGGAGGAGAAGCAATCATGTCTAAAACAGGACATGCCTTTATTAAAGAACGCATGCGTAAAGAAGATGCAGTATATGGCGGTGAAATGAGTGCGCATCATTATTTCCGCGATTTTGCTTATTGTGATAGTGGAATGATCCCATGGTTACTTATTGCTGAGCTGGTTAGTCTAAAAGGCATGTCTTTAGGCGATTTGGTTTCAGAAAGAATTGCCGCTTATCCTTCTTCTGGGGAAATTAACAGCAAGTTAACTGATCCAGATGCATCAATTAAAAGGGTGCTTGAGCACTATGAGGATCTCGCAGAGACTAAAGACTTTACTGACGGCATCAGTCTTGATTTTGGCTCCTGGCGCTTTAATTTAAGAAGATCGAACACCGAACCTGTAGTTCGTTTGAACGTCGAATCGCGAGGTGACATACAGCTGATGCAAGCCAAAACCTCAGAAGTACTAAGCCTGTTAGCCTGAGCCAGTTAATCTTGAAGCTACAAGTGATGTTGCCTCAATGCGGTTTTTATCGACAGTCATCCAAGCCCATGATTTAGCGATATATGCTGAAACCATCAATTTCTTCCCTCATCTCATTATCATGAGATAACATGTCAGGACATTAATTGCAGTCGTGTACTGCTGATTTCACTTTAAGACAGGAGTAGATATGTCTAAGCAACAAATCGGTGTTGTAGGTATGGCAGTGATGGGCCGAAATTTGGCACTTAATATTGAGAGCCGCGGTTACACTGTTTCTGTCTTCAACCGGTCACGTGAAAAGACAGATGAAGTGATTGCTGAGAACCCCGGGAAGAAGCTGGCCCCGTTCTACACTGTTAAAGAATTTGTCGATTCACTTGAAAAACCACGTCGTATCCTCTTAATGGTGCAGGCGGGTGAAGCAACTGATAAGACTATTGCCTCTTTAACACCTCATCTTGATAAAGGCGATATCCTCATTGACGGTGGTAACACTTTCTATAAAGACACTATACGTCGTAATAAAGAGCTATCTGATCAGGGCTTTAACTTTATCGGCACCGGTGTTTCGGGTGGCGAAGAAGGGGCCTTAAAAGGTCCATCAATTATGCCTGGTGGTCAGAAAGAAGCGTATGAGCTGGTTGCGCCTATTCTTGATAAAATTGCTGCTCGAGCAGAAGATGGTGAGGCTTGCGTCTCATATATTGGCCCAGACGGTGCGGGCCACTATGTTAAAATGGTCCATAACGGTATTGAATATGGCGATATGCAGCTCATCGCAGAAGCTTACGCGCTGCTGAAAGGTGCTCTGGGTCTGAATAATGAAGAGCTGGCGAAGACGTTTACCGAGTGGAATAACGGCGAACTGAGCAGCTACTTGATTGATATCACTAAAGATATTTTCACTAAAAAAGATGAAAACGGTCATTATCTCATCGATGTTATTCTTGATGAAGCAGCAAATAAAGGCACTGGTAAATGGACCAGCCAGAGTTCACTGGATTTGGGTGAGCCTCTGTCACTGATCACCGAATCTGTTTTTGCTCGCTACCTGTCATCGCTTAAATCGCAACGCGTTGCTGCCTCTAAAGTATTAAGTGGACCACAGGCTAAGGCCTTCGCTGGCGATCAAGCAGAGTTTGTGGAAAAAGTACGCCGTGCGCTCTATCTTGGCAAAATAGTATCTTATGCTCAGGGCTTCTCTCAGTTGCGTGCCGCATCAGATGAGAATAACTGGGATCTGCACTACGGTGAGATCGCTAAGATTTTCCGTGCGGGTTGTATCATTCGTGCCCAGTTTCTTCAGAAAATTACTGATGCGTATGCTGAAGACGCAGGTATTGCCAATCTCCTTCTGGCACCATACTTTAAAGATATTGCTGATCAATATCAGCAGGCGCTACGTGATGTTGTAGCCTATGCTGTTCAGAATGGCATCCCAACGCCAACCTTCTCAGCGGCGATTGCCTACTATGACAGCTATCGCTCAGAAGTATTGCCAGCTAATTTAATTCAGGCACAACGCGACTACTTTGGCGCTCATACTTATAAGCGTATCGATAAAGAAGGCGTGTTCCATACGGAATGGCTGGATTAATTGTTAATAAAACCTCCCAACTGGGAGGTTTATTTTTGGTTTCGTGCCTTTTTAACAAGGCAATTAGAAATAATTTTTCCTGAGTTGACTGTTTATGAATGAAAAGTTTTCTACAAGAGGGGAGCAGCCAAACGTCCCTAAAAATAGTGTTAGTTCGAAAGATGAACTTGACTTAATGGATGTTTTTTTTCAATTATGGCAAGGTAAAAAATTTATTATTTTGGGGATGGTAATTGCACTTATCATAGCGGCAATTTACGTTAGCGTAGTTAAAGAAAAATGGACATCCCAGGCTACGGTAACCTTACCTGCCGCAGGTCAAGTTGCTAATTATAATGCAGCTCTTGCCATTGTATACGCTGATACTCCTCAGGATAAACCTTCGTTAAGTGGATTACAAAATCAATTATTTGGCCGTTTTAGCGCATCGTTAAGTGCATTATCAGGTGCATTGGCTAATCTGGAAGAGCCACTGACGCTGCGGATTGATTCTATAAAAGGTCGGGATGATGCGCTTAATGTCTCTTTTGTCGGTCATACAGCTAAAGAAGCGCAGTCGCAACTTTCAAAGTATATTGATAAAATAAATGCCGATGTTGTAAAAGATTACGGCGATGATATTAAACGTAACTTGAGCGTTAAAACAAGAGAATTGACAAATACACTTGACACCTACACTCAGGTTGCAATCAATCAAAAAGAGCACCGACTGGATGTCATTAAACAGGCTCTTAAAGTCGCTCAGGCATCTAATGTCGATAAATTGCAAGTCAAACAAGCTGATTTTCTTTCTGACGATACTTTGTATTTACTGGGTACTGATGCGCTTAATGCTATGGTAGCAAATGAAAACTCTAAACCTCTTAATTATGGCAAGGAGTATTATGAGGCACAGCGCGCTTTATTGGCTGTCACGCACCTTAAGATTGAGGTCGAGAACCTTCAGTCCTACAGATATATTTCTGAAGCTGACTTACCTTTCAGACGTGATAGCCCTAAAAAAGCACTGATATTATTTCTTTCTCTTATTGGTGGCGCAATTTTAGGCGGTTTATTCGTTCTTACACGTAATGCTTTAATCAGTTATAAGAATAATTAACGTAGGAAGACCACTGGTTTTAAGCACGCTAATCCATATATTGTATTCATCAAAAAGCTCATTTAATAATGAGCTTTTTTCATTCTCATGCAAGGAAAGGAAGTGATTATTTTATTGATCCTATGATTGCAGAATCATCACGGCCTCCAATGAGGTCACAGCCTGTAGCGCTGAATTTATCATACCAACAACTCCCCACTCCTCACCGCCTTATCGCCCGCCAGCCTTAACACCAGCATGCCTGCCGTCGCAAATCTGGCCCAGTGCCGCGCGTATAGCACGCCTCCAAATTCTGCGACCAACGGCGTGATGTGGTCGGTGACAGGATCAACAATCTCCGCAACCACTTCCCCTGGACGGATTCGCGCGCCCAGCGGTTTGCGATACAAGATCAGGCCCGATACCGGTGAGTGAACATATTCACAACCCGCCAGCGGCGTCGGGGGATTTTTAAGCGGCGGCATTAAAGCCGACGTGCCTTCGGTGTGACGCTGCTTGATAATATTGCCTTCTTCTGCGGCCTGCGCCACACCAGGCGCACCCAGTCCGGTGCCGCTCTCATCCACACCGACCACATCCTCACCGCCGCTCACCACCGACACCAGCTCATCACCGCCAATCACCGGCGCAGCGACTTCAACGGACACGGACGTATCGGCCGCAGAGATATAGCCGGATTCCTGCAACGCGTTAATGATCGCATCTGCGTCCTGCTCAGCCTGTTCAGGCGAGACATCACGTACGCCACGTAGCTCCAGCGTCACCGGTAACAGGCCGCGCGGCATCGGGAATGTTTCACCAAATTTTTCAGCCAGCGTTAGCCAGGGTTCACAGCAGGCTTCGTCAAAGGGCTCACCCCCCGAGATCTGTGCCAGTAGCTGCACTTCACTGCCCAGCCAGCGTGCTAAGGGTTCGATATCCGGCCATGCATGTGGCGTGGTGTATAGGTGTGGAACCGCCTCCCAGTCACAATGCAAATCAATCATCAGATCGGCCTGACTGGCCATGCGCATCAGCGTATAACGCTGGGCTTCCAGTTCAGTTTTGGCGATTGTGTCACGGTAGTAACGGTCAATCGCATCACGAATCAGCTGCCGGTTCTGACTCTCATTCTGGGTCAGCGTCTCGGCCAGTTCCCCCGCCAGAAGTGCACCCAGAGACGGGAATTTGCGGTTAAAATCCTGGCCGGACTGTGCGTGGAAGCGTCCCAGATGTGTACCGTGCCAGTGTTGGCTCAGGGCCAGCGGATTGGATACCGGTATCAGGGAGAAAAAAGCTTTGAGTCGTCCGGCAGATTCCAGCGCCTGTAAACGCTGCTTAAGATACCAGGCCACCGCCATCCCTGGGATCTCGTCGCCATGTAAGGAAGCCTGAATATAGACCTGGCGACTGTGATCATCGCCAAAATGAAAACTGATAATTTCACGCTGGGTGCCGAGAGAGGCGCTTAACAAAGGGTGATGTTGTTGGTACATACCGTGTTAATGTCCTTTTGTCGGTTCAGGGGCGGACAAATGCCGCCCATAAAGTCATTGAGTATAGTCATGCAGGCGGAGGAGGGGGAAAAAGCCTGCACTGACGTTACGGTTGAATGGAAATATCCGTGGCAAAATATTTCTTTTGCAGTTTGTCAAAGGTGCCATTTTTCTTAATGGCAGCGAAGGCATCATCCAGCGCAGTTTTCAGTTCGGTATCGCCTTTACGCAGGCCAATCGCCGTGCCCGGCCCGATGATCGGGTCTTTCACAATCGGCCCGGCCAGTTCAAACGCGCTGCCCTGAGGTTGTTTGAGAAAACCGTTTGCCGCCTGAGCCGCATCGGTAAAGACCGCATCAAGGCGCCCGGCCACCAGATCATTTTCAACCTGCGCCTGATCGCCATAGGGCACGACCGTCACGCCAAAAGGTTGCCATTTTGCCCGGGCATAACGCTCCTGCACGGTGCCTTGTTCTACGCCTACGGTTTTGCCTTTCAGCGATTCCGGGGTGGGCAACAGGCCAGACCCCTTACGCGCGATAAGCTGGGTGTGCGTATCGTACAGCGGCACGGTAAAGTCGATTTGCTTCAGTCGCTCTTCGGTGATGCCCATATCAGACAGAATGGCGTCGAATTTACGCGCTTTAAGCGCCGGGATCATCCCGTCGAACTGGCTTTCCACCCAGACACATTTGGCCTGCATCTGCGCGCACAGCGCGTTACCTAAATCGATATCAAAGCCGACCAGCTTCCCCTGCGGCGTTTTGGATTCAAAAGGGGGATAGGTGGGATCAACAGCGAAGCGAACCTGCTCAATTTTCGCCTGGGCGCCAAACGCGCAGCCAGCCAGGAGGGCCAGCGCTAACGCTTTGTGTAAACGGATTTTCAGAGAAGTAATTGCCATCGTTTTCGGTCTTCTGTTGTCGTAATAGTGTATTACGCAGAGTACCTTTCACCCGGGATGATGGCAATTAGAGGATGATTTTCACGATGTTAGCCTGGCAAAGGCCACGGTAATCCTGGGTATTCAGTACGACAGACTGGTCGAGTACGCCGGCGTTAAAGGCAATCTCGTCATAGCGCTCAAACAGCAGCGGGTCGACCACCACAGTTAAATCAGGATGAAAGCTGAACGGGGGAATCGCACCAAATACGCAGCCGGTTAGTACATCGACCTCTGCGGGCGAGGCAAGGGATGCCCGGCGTCCGCCTACGGCTGAGGCGACTTTACTGAGATCGGCCTGCTGATCCGCAGGCAGTACCGCCAGGACATGTTGTTTGACGCCATTGCCTTTCACATGACACACCAGCGCCTTTGCGCCCTGTCCGACTTCCGTGCCGCGAATTTTGGCAACGGCTTCACATTTGCCGGTTGCCTCATGCTGCATCAGGCGGTAACGCGCACGATGCTGGTCGAGCAGAGCAATGAGTTTTTCATGCGTAGTCACGGTAAAATCCTTACAGGTCAAATGGACGGGAAAGGCTGCTCAGCAAACCGTCGAGCAGCCGTAACGCAGTCTGTCACTTATGACGGGCGCGCAGGTTATTGATGATGGTGCTGAGATCCAGATCCTGATCCTGCAGCAGTACCAGCAGGTGATAGATCAGATCGGAGGCTTCGTTCGTCAGTTCCTCACGATCGTTCACCGTGGCAGCCAGCGCGGTTTCCACGCCTTCTTCACCGACCTTCTGCGCAATCCGTTTGGTGCCGCTGGCATAGAGTCTGGCGGTGTAAGAGCTTTCCGGGTCGGCCTGCTTACGGGACGCCAGCAGTTGTTCCAACTGATAGAGGAACGTCCAGTCAGGCGCAGCAGGGGTGAAGCAGCTGGAGGTGCCCAGATGGCAGGTGGGGCCAATCGGATTGGCCAGCACCAGCAACGTGTCGTTGTCGCAGTCAGGTGTGATGCTCACGACCTGTAGAAAGTGTCCTGAGGTCTCGCCTTTGGTCCACAGACGGCTTTTGGTGCGTGAAAAGAACGTCACGTTGCCGTCCTGCAGCGTTTTTTCCAGCGCCGCCTGATTCATATAACCGTGCATCAGAACTTCACCAGAAACAGAATGCTGGACGATGACCGGCATCATGCCTTGGGTTTTTTCCCAGTCTAACCGGGCCAGTTGTTGTTCAGTTAACACGCACGAATCTCCACACCGTTGTCGATCAGAAAGCGTTTCAGCTCGCCGATATTAATAATTTGTTTGTGAAAAACCGACGCCGCCAGCGCGCCATCGACATTGGCCTGCTCAAAGGCTTCAAGGAAGTGAGTCATGGTACCCGCACCGCCAGAGGCGATCAGCGGTACCTTGCAGACATCACGTACCTTCTTCAACTGCACCAGGTCATAACCGTTGCGCACGCCGTCCTGGTTCATCATGTTGAGGACAATCTCGCCTGCGCCCCGTTTCTGCACTTCCTGCACCCAGTCCAGTGTTTCCCACTGGGTCACGCGGGTGCGGGATTCGTCGCCGGTATACTGATTAACATGGTACTTCCCGCTGGCGTCATCAAACCAGGTATCAATACCGACCACGATGCACTGGACGCCAAAGCGGTCGGCCAGGCGGGTGATCAATGAAGGATCGGCCAGCGCAGGGGAGTTAATGGAAATTTTGTCCGCACCAAACTCCAGAATCCGCGCGGCATCTTCCGGGGTTTTGATGCCGCCTGCCACGCAGAACGGAATGTCGATGACTTCGGCAACGCGCGCAACCCAGCTTTTATCCACTACGCGGTCGTCCGATGAAGCGGTGATATCGTAAAACACCAGCTCGTCCGCACCTTCTTGCGCATAGCGCTGCGCCAGCGGCACGATGTCGCCAATAATTTCGTGGTTACGAAACTGAACGCCTTTTACCACCTGACCGTAACGCACATCGAGACAAGGAATTATCCGTTTTGCCAGCATGCTATGGCCTCCGAAACTGTAAATTTGCCTTCCAGTAGCGCACGTCCGACGATCACGCCCTGAACACCGCTGCCGCGAAGGGCGGCAACGTCACTGAGTTCACCAATACCGCCTGAGGACTGAAACGCAATCTGCGGAAAGCGTGCGGTCACTTCTTTATACAGATCCACGTTCGACCCGCTGAGCGTACCATCACGGGAAATGTCGGTGCACAGAACATGCTTCAGCCCGACCGGCTGAAACTGTTCAATGACCTCTTCGAGCGTAACGCCCGCAGCTTCCTGCCAGCCGCTAATCGCCACCTCTTTGCGGTTGGTCGCATCAATACGGACGTCCAGCGCCAGCACAATCGCGTCCGGGCCAAACTCGGTAAACCAGGCTTTCACTTCCTCGGGCTGTTTGACGGCGGTCGACCCTACCACCACACGGCTGGCACCCGCGTCCAGTAACGCTTTAACGTCTTCCCGACTGCGAATGCCGCCGCCAATCTGGACCACCGCATCCACGCCGTTAAGCAGGCTTTTCAGTAAGGTAAACTGGCGTTTCGCCGGATCTTTAGCACCGGTTAAATCCACGAGGTGCAGTACCGTTGCGCCCTGGCGTGCGTAATCCTGTAAGCGGGGTAACGGATCGCTGCCGTAATCGCGCTGACGGGCATAATCACCCTGATGCAGGCGCACAACCTTGCCATCAATTAAATCTAATGCGGGGATAATCATTACATCTCCAGGAAGTTTTTCAGCAACTGCGCGCCGACTTTGCCAGAGCGTTCCGGGTGGAACTGCACGCCAAAGAAGTTATCTTTCTGTACCGCGGCCGTGAACGCCTGACCATAGTGACACTGCGCAATGGTGCTGGCATTTACGGGCATCGCAAAGCTGTGTACGAAGTAGAAGTAGCTGCCTTCATCAATGCCGCGGAACAGATGATTACCGGCCTGAGCGGTGATCTGGTTCCAGCCCATGTGCGGTAACGGTAACCCCTGCGTGTCCATCAGTGACACGGGCTGGTCGATAATGCCCAGCGTGGGCACACCGCCATTCTCTTCGCTGTGGCTGCCCAGCAGCTGCATGCCCAGGCAAATACCCAGCACCGGCTGCGTACAGGCCTTGACCAGCTCAATCAGCTCACGCTCCTGCAGTTGGTTCATGGCCGCCTGCGCGGTGCCAACGCCGGGCAGAAACAGCTTATCGGCGCGCAGGACGACATCCGGATGGCGACTGACCTCTGGCGTATAGCCCAGACGTTCAACGGCCCACTTTACCGACGACAGGTTGGCACAGCCTGTATCCAGGATCACCACGTTCATTACAGCACTCCTTTAGAGCTCGGCAGGGTATCTCCCTCAACGCGAATCGCCTGACGTAAGGTCCGGCCAAAGGCTTTGAATAAACTTTCCACACGGTGATGATCGTTTTTCCCTTTGGTTTTCAGGTGCAGGGTGCTCATCATGGCGTAGGACAGGGAACGGAAGAAGTGCTCGACCATCTCGGTGCTCAGATCGCCAACGCGCTGATAGCTGAATTCCGCTTTAAATTCGATATGTGGACGACCAGAGATATCAAGCGCACAGCGCGCCAGGCACTCATCCATCGGCAGCACAAAGCCAAAACGGCCAATGCCGCGCTTATCGCCCAACGCTTTCAGCAGCGCTTCGCCTAATGCCAGACCGGTATCTTCTACCGTGTGGTGATCGTCAATATACAGGTCACCGTTGACGTCGATGTTCATGCGGAAGCCGCCGTGCACGGCAATCTGGTCCAGCATATGATCAAAGAAGCCGACGCCAGTGTTGATCTTACTGCCGCCTTCGCGGTCCAGCCACAGTTCCACGCGGACCTGGGTTTCTTTGGTGTTGCGTTGGACCAGCGCGTAGCGGTCGCGCTGCGTCAGCTGCTGCTGAATCGCTTTCCAGTCCTGACCTTCTGCGCCATAGCGAATGCCCTGAATCCCCATATTTTCCGCCAGCTGAATATCGGTCTGGCGATCGCCAATCACATAGCTGTTGGCCGTATCAAGGGCGCCTTCAGCCAGCCAGGCCTCAACCATCTGGGTTTTCGGCTTGCGGCACGCGCAGTGGTCTTCAGGCTTATGGGGACAAATCAGCACATCGCTAAAACGAATGCCCTGCGATGATAAAATCTGCATCATCAGCGTGTGTGGGCCATCGAAGTCCGCCTGTGGAAAACTGTCCGTGCCCAGACCGTCCTGATTGGTAATCATCACCAGCTGATAGCCTGCGTCCTGCAGCGCCAGCAGTGCAGGCACGACGTCCGGCTCAAACGCCAGCTTATCCATCCGATCCACCTGAAAGTCCTGCGGCGGTTCCGAGATAATCGTGCCATCGCGGTCAATAAAAAGGGTCTTCTGACTCATGCTTACTCCAGAGATAAGGCTTGCAGCGCGGCGATCAGGCGTTCGCACTCGGTGCGGGTTCCCACCGAGATGCGCAGACAACCTGCGAGGCCGGGGTTCTTGTTTTGGTCACGCAAAATAATGCCCTGATCCCACAAGGTTTTAAACACCTTTGGTGAATCGGTAAAGCGCACCAAAATATAGTTGGTTTCGCTGGGGAAGACCTGCTCCACAACGCGAATTTGCGGCAACTGTTCAAACAACCAGCTACGGTTGGCATTCAGCTCATCGACGTGCTGGCGCATTAAGGCAATCCCTTCGTCGCTCAGTGCCTGGCCCGCCACGTCGGCCACCGGTGTCGCCAGCGGATAGGGTGCAATCACCTTCATCAGCAGATCGATAACCGGCTTATTCGCCAGCGTAAATCCGCAGCGCAGACCGGCCAGCGCGAAGGCTTTCGACAGGGTGCGCAGAATGACCAGGTGCGGATATTCGCGCAACCAGCCCGCCAGCGTCGCCTGTGGACAAAATTCAATATAGGCTTCATCCGCGACGACCAGCGCTTTGCCGGCGGTCATCGCCAGTAGCTGACGGATAGCGTCCTGATCAATCAGGTTGCCCGTGGGGTTGTTCGGGCTGCACATATAAACGACTTTCACACCGTCGAGCTGTTCGGCAATCGCGGGCAGGTTCAACTGCCAGTCTTCACGTGCCGGCACGGTGCGGTACTCAATGCCGATAGTTTCCGCGCTGACGCTGTACATACCGTACGTCGGTGGGCAGAACAGAATCGCGTCTTTGCCGGGCTCACAGAACGCCCGCATCAACAGCTCAATGCCTTCATCTGCGCCGCGGCTGACCAGCACCTGCTCAGGAGACAGGCCCGCGTAAGCCGCATAGCGGGTGATTACCTGCTTCGGCTGGCACTCCGGGTAGCGGTTCAGGGTTTGCTGCGACAGCTCAAAGGGCACCGGCAGCGGAAACTCGTTAGCATTCAGCCAGACATCACCGTTGCCGCCCAGACGGCGCGCCGACTGATAAGGCGTCAGCGCACGCACATTGGCGCGGGCCAGTTGTTCAATATCCTGACTCATGCTTGCTCCTTGAGCGCGGTGACGCGCAACGTGACGGCATTTTTGTGGGCATCCAGCTGCTCCGCGGCAGCCAGGGTTTCAATGGTGGCGGCGAGATCCATAAAGCCCTGCGGCGTCAGTTCCTGTACCGTCATACGTTTCTGGAAGTCGGCCAGCCCCAGGCTGGAGCAGGTCGCGGTATAACCATAGGTCGGCAGCACATGGTTCGTGCCGGAGGCATAATCGCCTGCGGACTCGGGCGACCAGTCGCCCAGGAACACGGAGCCTGCGCTGGTGATTTGCTCAACCAGGTCGCGCGGCGTGCGGGTTTGCAGAATCAGGTGCTCCGGACCATAGCGGTTGGAAATCGCCACACACTGTTGCAAATCGCGGGCCACGATCAGGCGGCTGCTTTCCAGCGCCTTACGGGCCGTGGCGGCACGCGGCAGCTGCGCCAGCTGTTGTTCGACAGCGTCAGCCACGCGCTCAGCCAGTCCCTGTGAAGGCGTCAGCAGAATCACCTGCGAATCCGGCCCGTGTTCCGCCTGAGACAACAGGTCGGACGCCACGAACGCGGGCGTGGCACCGTCGTCGGCGATCACCAGCACTTCTGACGGGCCCGCGGGCATATCGATCGCCGCGCCATCGAGGCTCTGGCTGACCTGACGTTTGGCTTCGGTGACCCAGGCGTTGCCCGGTCCGAAAATTTTAGCCACTTTCGGCACGGTCTCGGTGCCGAAGGCCAGGGCGGCAATGGCCTGCGCACCGCCCACCTGAAATACTTCTTCTACGCCACACAGCTGGGCCGCATAGAGAATCTCGTCGGCAATTGGCGGCGGTGAGCACAGCACCACGCGGCCGCATCCGGCAATACGTGCCGGTGTCGCCAGCATCAATACGGTGGAAAACAGCGGGGCGGACCCCCCGGGAATATAGAGGCCGACCGATTGCATCGGGCGCGTCACCTGCTGGCAACGCACGCCCGGCTGGGTTTCGATATCCACAGCTGGCAGAATCTGCGCACGGTGGAAAGTCTCGATATTGGCGACCGCCACCGCCATTGCCTGTTTGAGTTCATCACTGAGACGATCGCTGGCAGCCTGCATCTGCTCAGCGGTCACGCGAAAATCCGTCAGCTCAACCTTGTCAAAGCGCGCGCTAAAATCGCGCAGAGCTGCGTCGCCTTCGCTTTTCACGCGCGCCAGAACGTCACGCACAATCTGACTGATGCTGTCAGAGGCAGACAGCGCCGGGCGTGCCAGCAGCGCCTGTTGCGCCTCCGCGCTGCACGCCTGCCAGTTCACGGGTGTCATGATTTTGCTCATCGTTTACTCCAGCATTTTTTCGATTGGCAGCACCAGAATCGAACTGGCACCCAGCGCTTTGAGTTTTTCCATGGTTTCCCAGAACAGCGTTTCGCTGCTCACCATGTGCATTGCCACACGGCTCACATCGCCCGCCAGCGGTAACACGGTTGGACGCTCGGCGCCCGGCAGCAGGCTAATGACTTCTTCCAGACGCTCGCTCGGTGCATGCAACATGATGTATTTGGATTCACGTGCTTTAATCACGCCCTGAATACGGGTCATCATTTTATCGATCAGCTCCTGCTTGGCCGCGGGCATGTCGCCGTCGCGCTGAATCAGCACGGCTTTAGAACGATAGATGACTTCCACTTCACGCAGACCGTTCGCTTCCAGCGTGGCACCGGTGGAGACCAGATCGCAGATCGCATCAGCCAGGCCGGCACGCGGCGCCACTTCGACCGAGCCGTTCAGCAGACAGGATTTAAAGGCGATACCTTGCTTGTCGAGATACTGTTTTAACAGGTGAGGATAGGAGGTGGCGATGCGGGCATTGTTCAGGCACTGCGGGCCGGTGTAAGCGTCATCGACCGGCATGGCCAGTGACAGACGACAGCCGCCAAAGTCGAGGCGACGCAGCGTGAAGTAGCGAGGATCTTCCCCCTGTGCGCGGCGCGTCAGTAACTCTTCTTCCAGCACGTTTTCGCCGATAATGCCCAGATCGACCACGCCGTCCATCACCAGGCCCGGAATATCGTCATCGCGCACGCGCAGAATATCGATAGGCATATTTTCAGCGAAGGCGATCAGACGCTGTTGCTGAAGATTGATTTTGATCCCGCAGCGCGCCAGCAGCTCGCGTGAATCATCGCTCAACCGACCTGATTTCTGCATAGCTATGCGTAAACGGCTATTGTCTAACATTGTTCCTGTCCCCTTAATTAACCTGTCCTGAATGCGTATTTTGCGTCAGCCCATAAAAAAACCCCCGGAAGACGATCTTCCGGGGGTTCTCTTGCGTTCGCACCACTGGAAGATCCTAGACGTCTTCCAGCACACATCGCCTGAAAGACTAGTCAGGGTGATGGTGGTGATGATGGTTGAACTGAACGCGTGTCATAAAATTCTCGATAATGAAAAGTTATTCATTTGTGTGGAATTAACCTAACGAAGATAGTTGAAATTGGCAACACTTTTTTAATGTTGTTCTTCGCAAAGCACAGAAACACTTTGCACTGGTTTGCAACTCAGGGGCAGCTTAAGATGGCTGAATCTTGACGTTCGCAGCAGGAGACAATATGAAAAAGGTCGCAATTGTAGGACTCGGCTGGCTGGGCATGCCGCTTGCGATGGCGCTGACCGCGCGAGGCTGGCAGGTGACCGGCAGTAAAACCACGCCGGATGGCGTAGAGGCGGCCCGTCGCTGTGGCATCGATGCGTTTCAACTTGAACTGACGCCCGAACTGGTCTGTGAGGCCGAGGACCTGGAGGCGCTGTTTGACGTGAATGCGCTGGTTGTCACCCTGCCCGCCAGCCGCACGGCAGAGGGCGGCGACGCCTATGTGCAGGCAGTACAAAACGTGGTGGATACCGCGCTGGCGCGCAATGTCCCACGGATCATCTTTACCAGTTCCACCTCCGTCTATGGCGGCAGCGCCGGTATCAAAACGGAGAAAAGCCCGCTTCAACCAGAAACCACGGCAGGCAAAACGCTGGTGGACCTGGAAAACTGGCTGCACGACTTACCCGGCACCAGCGTCGATGTATTGCGTCTGGCCGGGCTGGTGGGCCCGAAACGGCATCCCGGTCGCTTCCTGGCCGGCAAACAGGATTTACCCAATGGATCGCACGGGGTGAATCTGGTGCATCTGGATGATGTGGTGGAGGCGATTATGCTGCTGCTGCAAACGCCAAAAGGCGGCAGGACGTTTAACCTGTGTGCGTTGAAACATCCGTCCCGCGCCCATTTCTATCCCTGTGTGTCGCGCCAGCTGGGCATGACGCCGCCCACCTTTGAACCGCAGACGCACGACGACAGCGGTAAGTTGATTGACGGCGCACGTATCTGTCACGAGCTAGGCTTTGAATACCGCTATGACGATCCGCAGAAAATGCCGCTGGAATGAGTGTGGCTTTCCCCTTAGCGGGGAAAGCGTCGTATTCTGTTCCTGATCACACGCCGAGTCGGTCGCGTAAGGCATACCAGGCGGCACCCATGGCCGTCAGCGGCACTTTAAATCGCCGTCCGCCAGGGAAGGGCAGATGCGGAAGCTTCGCGAAGGCATCAAAGCGCTCAGCATCCCCACGTAACACTTCGCTTATCAGCTTGCCGGAAAGGTGCGTGCAGGTCACGCCGTGGCCGCTGTCGCCCTGCATAAAGTAGACGTTGTTTTCCAGCCGACCAAA
Source organism: Pantoea sp. JZ2 (assembly GCF_035191405.1). Classification (NCBI taxonomy): domain Bacteria; kingdom Pseudomonadati; phylum Pseudomonadota; class Gammaproteobacteria; order Enterobacterales; family Erwiniaceae; genus Pantoea; species Pantoea sp. JZ2. Next base: position 1,872,691 of record NZ_CP045247.1, read on the forward strand.
CTGTGGCATGCGCGACAGCGTCAGCAGAAAATTTCCGCTCCAGGCGAAATCAATCTTCACGTCCTGCAACTGCGGAAAGGTGCGTAGCATTTTAGGCCGGATCATCGTGATCACATCGCCAGGCTCGCGCGCCCCATAAACCACACCGCCACCATAGAGCAGCCGGTTGTCGGCGGTCAGGCGGAAATAGTCCAGCAGATAATTGGAATCTTCTACCGAATAGTTGTTGGGTAACAGCGCTAATGCCCGGTCACGGGACAGCGGTTCGGTGGCAATGATTTGCGAGCCGCACGGCATGCTTTTGCGACTCAGGCGCGGTTCGAGTTCGGAAGGCAGATAAGCATTGCCGGCAAAAATCAGAAACGTGGCGCTGACTTCTCCCTGTGCCGTTTTTACCCGATTAGGTGAACCGTAGCTGACGCTTAACGCGGCGGACTGTTCATAGATACGACCGCCGTGGCGACGAATGGCTTCGGCTTCTCCCAGCGCCAGATTCAGCGGATGCAGATGTGCGCCGCGTTTGTCGAGCAGCCCACCTACATAGCGCTCTGAGCCGATCTCGCGACGAATGCCGCGCTCATCTAATAGTTCAAGCTGGTCGTTACCGTAACGCTGCCAGGCGGCTTTTTGACTGGCCAGGTGCGCCATCTGACGGCGGTTAAACGCGGCGAAGATACCGCCCGGGCGGTAATCGCAGGCGATCGCGTAACGGTCGATACGATCGCGAATAATATCACCGCCTTCAAACATCATACTGCCCAGCATTTTTGCGCTGTCTTTGCCGTAGCGTTGTTCAATCACATCCACGTCGCGGCTGTAGGAGTTCACGGCCTGGCCGCCATTGCGGCCGCTGGCACCATAACCAACGCGAGCCGCTTCAAGCAGCACCACATCGTAACCCGCTTCGGTTAAAAACAGGCCGGCCGATAAACCCGTAAAACCGGCACCAATAATGCAAACGTCACACTGGATGCTTTCCTGCAGCACCGGCCAGGGCGCATGGGGGTTCCGTGTGGAGGTGTAGTAGTTTTCTACGTAATTCATATCAAGCTCCTTGGCGAACGTCCCCGATTAAAAATTGGCGGGCGTATGGGCGCTGACGATGCGACAGGGCACATCGGCCTGGTTGGTAAAACTGTGCGGCAAACCCGTATCGATCACGTAACTTTCGCCGGCCGTCAGATGAAATTGCTGTCCGTTAACTTCCAGTACGATGCGCCCTTCCAGCAGGGTACCGGTCTCTTCGCCCGCATGGCGTAATTTTTCGCCGGTGCTGGCCCCTGGCTGGTAAGTTTCCAGTAACATGCCTAACGCCCGGGTTTTCGTGCCGTTATCAACCAGTTTAAGCGAAACGCCCTGACTGCCGATTTCCAGCAGATCTTCAGGCCGGACCACCACTTTGGGCGCGTCCTCAGCATGCGGCTCCGAAAAAAACGCAGACAAAGACAGGCCATAAACCTTCAGTAACTTTTGCAGCGTGCTGACCGCCGGGCTGACCTTGTCCTGTTCGATAGTACTGATGGCGCTGTGGGTCAGTCCGGCCAGTTCCGCGACGCGCCGTTGTGACAGTCCCATGGCCTGACGGATCTGCGCCAGGCGGCGTCCCGGAGCCTGAGCCGCATCATTCATACCTTTTTCCTCTGGTGATAGTGCAGGGCGGCCTGAATAAAGCCGTCAAACAGCGCAAAGGACGGCGTGGCGGGTTTCAGCTGCCATTCAGGATGCCACTGTACGGCAAGGGCGAAAGGATGCGCTGGCAGGCTGACCGCCTCAATCAGACCATCGGGCGCACGGGCCTCAACGTGCACCTGCGGTCCCGCTTCACGAATGCCCTGGTGATGAACGGAGTTGACGGTGATCGACGCACGCCCCTGCAGCCTGTCCAGCAATCCTCCCGGTGCAATCTGGATGGCATGAGCGGGTGCGTAAGTTTGTTCAGGTGAGGCATCCTCGTCTGCATGGTGGCGCTGAAACTGCGGATGGTGGTCAAGGTGGCGATACAGGGCACCGCCGTTGGCCACGACCAGCTCCTGCATGCCCCGACATATGCCCAGCAGCGGCACCTGTTTGCCGACAGCATGCGTAATAAGGTTAAACGCCAGGCGATCGCGGCCGGCATCTGCCTCCGGCTCTTCGCCTTCTTCGCCATACAGCCAGGGCTCCAGGTGGCTGGGGCTCCCGGTCAGCAGAATGCCGTCCAGCACAGCCATAGCGTTTTCTGATAGATGCGGGGCAGCCATAAGGTGATGGGGCAGGGCAAGCGGCACGCCGCCCGCCAGGACGATGGCATCAAGATATTTGTTGTGGACAGACTGAACCGGGTGGCCCTGATTGTGCGTCTGGCACATCACTACGCCAATCAAAGGCTTGTCAAAAATAATGCCCATCTTTCCCCCTTAACTGCTGTTCGAAATATTTGACGAAAAGGGCATGTCTGATGGTTAAGTGTGCAATATTTTGTCAATCTAGCAATCCATTGGTCGATATTCAAACATATTTGTTACATTTGCACACTTTTTACGTTAGAGCTATGTTAGATGAGTGGCGGTTTTTTTGAGCATTACGCACTCCCATTTTTGTGGTCAAAGGCGGATGAAATCATGACTAACCTGGTAGAAGTAGAAGACTTCACGCTTCACAGTGAAGAGAGACGAACCAGCGCGTTCCAGCAAGAAGTGAAAAACTGGCTGGAGCGCCACCCTGAAACGCAGTATGTCGATATCTTGCTCAACGATTTAAATGGTGTTTTTCGCGGTAAGCGCATCCCGGTTTCGGCCTTAGCCAGGCTGGAAAAAGGCTGCTACTTTCCCGCCTCGGTTTTTGCCATGGATATTCTCGGCAATACCGTCGAAGAGGCCGGTCTGGGCCAGTCGCTTGGTGAACCCGATAACCTCTGCCTTCCCGTCCATGGCACACTCGTCCCTTCCGCCGCCGATCCGCAACACATTGCACAACTGCTGTTAACCATGTGCAACCAAGATGGCACTCCCTTTGACGTTGAACCCCGAAATGTTCTGAACCGGCTGTGGCAACAGCTGCGTAATCGTGGACTGTTTCCGGTGGTAGCGGTAGAGCTGGAGTTCTATCTGGTCGATAAAAAGCGCGATGCAGAAGGCTATATTCAACCGCCCTGTGCGCCAGGCAGTGACGATCGCAACAGACAAAGCCAGGTTTACTCGCTGGATAATCTCGATCACTTCGCCGATGTCCTGCGTGATATCGATGCGCTGGCCCGTCTGCAGGGCATTCCTGCGGATGGCGCGCTGGCGGAAGCCTCGCCGGGGCAATTCGAAATCAATCTCCATCATACCCGTGATGTGCTGAGCGCCTGCGACCATGCTATCCAACTCAAGCGCCTTATCCGCCAGGTGGCAGAGAACCACGGCATGACGGCAACGTTTATGGCAAAACCCTATGAGGACTATGCCGGAAGCGGGATGCACGTCCATATCAGCATGCTTGATGCCGCTGACCATAATGCCTTTGCCTGTGATGACGGAAGCGATTCCCCGCTGCTGAAACGCACGCTGGCGGGCATGATTGACCTTATGCCTGCCTCCATGGCGCTGCTGGCCCCCAACGTCAATGCCTTCCGTCGTTTTGTGCCCGATGCCTACGTTCCTTTGCAGGCGTCGTGGGGCCACAATAACCGTACGGTAGCGTTGCGTATTCCCTGTGGCGATCTGGAAAGTCGCCGTATCGAGTACCGGGTAGCCGGGGCGGATGCGAATCCTTATCTCGTCATGGCTACCATTCTGGCCGGCATGTTGCACGGCCTCGATACGCAGCTGCCGCTGCCACAGCCGGTTAAAGGAAACGGCCATGAAGCGGAAGGGCTGGCGCTGCCGATTCGGCAGAGCGATGCACTCTATGCCTTCGAAAGCAGCTATCCTTTACAAAAATTACTGGGTGAGAAATTTGCCAAAGTGTGGTTTAGCTGCAAAAATTATGAGCTTATGCAGTTCGAAAGATTAATCACTGCCACCGAAATCGACTGGATGCTGAAAAACGCCTGATTAAAATTTTGCATTCTATGCGACAACGTCTTGAAATAATGCGTTGGGTTAGGGCAAAATACGCCCCCTGCAAATTCAGAACATAACCGACGCTCACCGCGCCGGTTATTTTTTTGCATATTGTTTTTAACGCGTAGCATTTAGCTGACACCAACGAGGCCGGGCACGCACCCGGATAGATAAACACTGAAAACACGCAGCCGCGTGAGATTGAGGATGTAAAGATGGGGATGTTTAACACTCTGCCAGCCCAGGCTGGTACACGTTTCCGTGATGACTACGGCGCCGCGCTGGCCGCCAGCCTTACTCCCTGTCGCTTAATGCGCAGTTTCCTTGTGAATCAACCCAGCCAGGTTGCTGCGCAAGGAGGACTGAAGCATGTCGCTTAATACCTCTGCCGCACCACAACGTGCCCAACTGAAAAAAACGCTGACGTTACTTCCTGTTGTCATGATGGGCTTGGCCTACATGCAGCCGATGACCCTGTTTGATACCTTTGGTATCGTATCGGGCCTGACGGACGGTCACGTTGCCACCGCTTATGCTTTCGCCCTGATTGCGATTCTGTTTACCGCCGTGAGTTACGGTAAGCTGGTACGCCGCTTCCCATCTGCGGGCTCCGCTTATACCTATGCTCAGAAGGCCATCAGTCCGCACGTCGGCTTTATGGTGGGCTGGTCATCGCTGCTGGACTATCTGTTCATGCCGATGATCAACATTCTGTTGGCTAAAAACTATTTTGAAACCCTGGTGCCAGGGATCCCGTCGTGGATTTTCGTGGTGCTGCTGGTGGGCTTTATGACGCTCTCCAACCTTAAGGGCATCAAAACGGTCGCTAACTTCAACAGCGTGATTGTCATCCTTCAGGTGGTGGTCATGGTCGGTATCACCGCGATGGTGATTTACGGCGTGGCGCACGGCGAAGGTGCGGGAACAGTGGTAAGCAGTAAACCGTTCTGGTCTGAAAACGCCCATGTGGTGCCGATGATCACCGGTGCGACGATTCTGTGTTTCTCATTCCTCGGTTTTGACGGCATCAGTTCGCTGTCAGAAGAAACGAAAGATGCAGAACGTACCATTCCGCGTGCGATTTTCCTGACGGCGCTGATTGGTGGCCTGATGTTTATTGTCGCGTCGTACTTCCTGCAACTGTATTTCCCGGACATCTCGCGCTTTAAAGAGCCGGATTCGTCGCAGCCTGAAATCATGCTGTATGTGGCCGGTAAAGCGTTGCAGATCGGTATCCTGATCTTCTCTGTGGTCACGGTACTGGCGTCCGGTATGGCAGCGCACGCAGGCGTTTCACGTCTGATGTACGTGATGGGCCGTGATGGTGTGTTCCCGGAGCGTTTCTTCGGCTATATCCATCCAAAATGGCGCACGCCGTCCCTGAACGTGATTCTGGTGGGTGCCGTAGCGTTGATGGCGATCAACTTCGATCTGGTCACCGCGACTGCGCTGATTAACTTTGGTGCGCTGGTTGCGTTTACCTTCGTTAACCTGTCAGTGATTGCGCAGTACTGGGTACGTGAAAAACGGAATAAGACCCTGAAAGATCACGTCCAGTATCTGGTTCTGCCGATGATGGGTGCCCTGACCGTGGGTGCACTGTGGGTTAACCTGGAGCAAAGTTCTATGGTGCTGGGACTGATCTGGGCCGCGATTGGTATTGTTTACCTGGCCTTTGTGACGCGCAGCTTCCGCAATCCCGTTCCACAGTTTAGCGAAGAAGTGTAATCCCCCGGCCCTGCTCATTCACAGAGCAGGGCCGTTTTCTGTCAGCTTTTACTTGCCAGCAGCAGTTCCCAGCTTCCTGCCTGTAACGCATTCCGTCCTGCGGCATTTAACTGATCATCTGTCACAATCACATCAAACTTTTCCAGCGGTAAGGCCAGCCACGTCGCGATTTTATCGTATTTCGAGCTGTCGCTGAGCAGCACGCGTTTGCTGCTGACGTCACACACGGCCTGTTTAACCGCTACCTTGTCTTCATCCGGCGTAAACAAACCGCGCAATCCCCAACTGGAAGTGGAGACAAAGGCAATGTCAATTGCCAGTTGCCGCAGGTGGCGTGCGGCTGCATCGCCAATGCAGGAACGGTTATCCCGACAGACGGTGCCACCGGTATGAATCACCCGGCAGCGGCTCGCCTCCATCAGCAAATTGGTCACCATAAAATCATTGGTGACCACTAACAGGTCCTCCCTGTCGGCAATTTCCCGCGCCAGCGCCAGTGTGGTCGTACCGGCATCCAGATAAATACAGCTGTCAGGCGGAATCAGCTGAGCGGCCAATTTGCCGATAGCGTTTTTTTCTTCATTACACAGCGCGGTCTTGGTCAGGTGCGAGGGTTCGCTCGCCAGGCGGTTAGCGGAGCGCACGCCACCGGAAACCGACAGCACCGCGCCCTGTTCCTCCAGCTTCTGCAAGTCCCGACGAATCGTCATGTGTGACACGCCAAAACGCTCGGTCAGTTCGGCGATGCTCATTACGCCGCGCTCGGCCACCAGTGCCAGAATCTGTTGATGACGCTCAACGGGGATCATATACACCTCGGTTTATCATTTTTTCACATTGTAGGGGATGCCTTCACAAAGACGCACGGAAAATTTGCACCAGATCCCCTTTGCTGGTGGCGATTTGACCGCGATACCTGGTAATAACAGTTACGTGGCTGATGTGAATAAATGTTCAACTGCGGCCTTATGAAGTTAATTTATGTGAAATACGGCACGTTTTTACCTGCACTTTCCTGCCACTATTACCAGCAGAGACCAAAAATTCACTTAATTTAACAAGGGAGGCCACCGATGCCCGCTTCAAAGATCTGTGTCATAGGTTTAGGCTCAATGGGAATGGGCGCGGCGCAGTCCTGCATCCGGGCTGGGCTGGCGACATGGGGCGTTGATCTGAATCCGCAGGCCTGCGAAACGCTGCGCCAGGCAGGCGCGCGTGACGCGCAGTCGTCGGCTCATGCCTTTGCCGAACACCTGGATGCTGTCCTGTTGCTGGTCGTGAATGCCCGGCAGGTTAATGCGATTCTGTTTGGCGAGCAGGGGCTGGCGGCCAGGCTGAAGCCGGGCACGGCGGTGATGGTATCCTCCACCTTGTCCGCGCAGGATGCGCAGCAGATCGCCGCCAGACTGGCGGACTGTCAGTTGCTGATGCTGGATGCGCCAGTGTCCGGCGGGGCCGCCAAAGCCGCCAGTGGCGAGATGACCGTGATGGCATCCGGGAGCGATGCGGCCTTTGCGGCTTTGCAACCGGTACTGGATGCGGTCGCCGCAAAGGTTTACCGCGTCGGCACGGAAATCGGTCAGGGATCGACAGTCAAAATCATTCATCAGCTGCTGGCGGGCGTGCACATTGCCGCCGGGGCCGAAGCCATGGCGCTGGCCGCCCGCGCCGGGATTCCGCTCGATACGATGTATGAGGTGGTCACTAACGCAGCGGGCAACTCATGGATGTTTGAAAACCGTATGCGCCATGTCGTCGACGGCGACTATCGACCGAAATCCGCAGTGGACATCTTTGTCAAAGACCTGAATCTGGTCGCCGATACGGCGAAAGCCCTGCATTTCCCGCTACCGCTGGCCTCTACCGCGCTGAATATGTTCACTGAGGCCAGCAATGCCGGTTTTGGCCGCGAGGATGACAGTGCGGTGATTAAAATCTTCAGCGGCATTACGCTGCCCCAGCGCGAGGAGGCGATGTGATGCGCTTAGGGGTGATTGCCGACGATTTTACCGGCGCAACCGACATTGCCAGCTTTCTGGTGCAGAACGGGCTTTCTACCATTCAGTTTAACGGCATCCCAGAACAGACAACGGTCCCGGATGCCCAGGCCATTGTGGTCAGCCTGAAATCGCGATCCTGTGCGCCTGCGCTGGCCGTCAGTCAGTCGCTTGCGGCGCTGCGCTGGCTGCAGGCGCAAGGCTGTGAGCGCTTTTATTTCAAGTACTGTTCCACGTTCGACAGCACCGCTGCGGGTAACATCGGTCCGGTGACGGATGCGCTCATGGCCGCGCTGAATGAGACGCTGACGGTGATCTGCCCGGCATTGCCGGTCAACGGACGTACCGTTTATCAGGGCTACCTGTTTGTGGGGGGACACCTGCTGTCGGAGTCCGGCATGCGCCATCATCCTGTCACGCCGATGACCGACAGTAACCTGCTAAGGCTGATGGCGTGTCAGAGCACGGGAAAAGCCGGGCTTATTCCGTTAGCCACGGTCGAGCAGGGCGCAGGCGCGATAACAGAGCAACTTGAACACCTGCGTGCTCAGGGCGTGAATTATGCCGTAATCGACACGCTTACTGAGCAGCATCTGCTGAATCAGGGCGAAGCGCTGACGTCGATGCGGCTGGTCACGGGCGGCTCCGGGCTGGCAATCGGCCTGGCGCGCCAGTGGTCAACATCTGGCTGCGACGATGGTCAGGCGCAGCGCGCGGGCTATCCGCAGGGGCAGCGGGCCGTGGTGCTTTCGGGTTCCTGTTCACCAATGACCAACCGCCAGGTCAACGCGTATCGCCAGCAGGCACCCGCCCGGGAAATTCACGTTGAGCGCTGCCTCAACGATGAACAGTACGCCGGGGCGCTGTGCGACTGGGTCGTTGAGCATGCCGACGGGCCGCTGGCCCCGATGCTCTTTGCCACTGCGGATGCGCAACAGCTGCAGTCGATTCAGCAGCATTTCGGTGCACAGCGCAGCAGTGAGGCGGTAGAGCAACTGTTTGCTCAGGTGGCGAGAGATCTGCAATCCCGCGGCTGGCAGCGCTTTATCGTGGCGGGCGGCGAAACTTCGGGCGTGGTCGCCCAAAGCCTGGGCGTGACCGCCTTCCATATTGGTCCGGTGATTTCGCCCGGTGTGCCCTGGGTCAGAGATATCCAGCAGCCGCTGTCACTGGCGCTGAAGTCTGGCAATTTTGGCGATGAGCAGTTCTTCCGCCGCGCACAAACGGAGTTTTCACATGACTGAACAACAGGCCCGCGAAGAGATGGTCAGACTGGGTGCCTCGTTCTTCCAGCGTGGTTACGCCACCGGCTCGGCCGGTAATCTGTCGCTGCTGCTGGACGACGGCACCTTACTGGCAACGCCCACGGGTTCCTGCCTGGGCGAACTGGATGCGGAGCGTCTGTCTAACGTGACGTTACAGGGGGAGTGGATAGCCGGGGATAAACCGTCGAAAGAGATCGCCTTTCACCGGGCGCTATACCTGAATAATCCGGACTGTCGGGCGGTGGTTCACCTGCACAGTCACTACCTGACCGCGCTTTCCTGCCTGCAACATCTGGACAGCCAGAACTGCATCCGCCCGTTCACGCCCTATGTGGTGATGCGGGTAGGCGATGTACCGGTGGTGCCTTATTATAAACCGGGTGATGCGCGGCTGGCGGAGGATCTGGCGCTGCTTGCCCCGCGTTACCGCGCCTTCCTGCTGGCAAACCATGGTCCGGTGGTGGTCGGCAAAACCTTGCGCGAAGCGGCGGATAATACCGAGGAGCTGGAAGAAACGGCGCGTCTGATGTTTACCCTGGGCGATCGCGCCATTCGTTATTTAACCGCCGACGACGTCGCTGAACTCAGGAGCCGGTAATGCCAAAGTTTGCAGCTAACTTATCTACCCAGTTCAATGAAATGCCTTTTCTGCAACGCTTTGCCGCGGCGGCACAGGCGGGCTTCAGCGCGGTCGAGTTTCTGTTTCCCTACGAATATCCGGCTGAGCAACTGAAAGCGCTGCTGGCGGATAACGGGCTTAAACTGGTGCTGTTTAACACCGCACCGGGCAACGTTGACGCGGGGGAATGGGGCGTTTCGGCTATTCCCGGACGGGAAGCCGACGCGCGCGCAGATATCGACCGGGCGCTGGCATATGCACGGGCGCTGGATTGCCCACAGGTGCATATCATGGCCGCAACGGTGCCGCCGGGTGCCGATCGCCAGCGCTATGTCGAGACATTCATCCGCAACATGCGCTACGCGGCAGAACGATTTGCCCCGTATAACATCCGCTTGTTGATCGAAGCCCTTAATCCCACGACCAAACCGCACTATCTCTATGCCAGCCAGTATCAGACGCTGGAGATGGTCGACCTTATCGACCGGCCCAACGTATTCACCCAACTGGATCTGTTTCATGCCCAGATCGTGGACGGCAATCTCAGCCATCTGATTCGCCATTACGCCGGACGTTATCGCCATGTGCAAATCGCCGCCGCGCCCAGTCGACATGAACCTGACGAGGGCGAGATCAACTACCCCTGGCTGTTCAGCCTGTTAGATGAGGTGGGCTACGACGGTTGGGTCGGCTGCGAATATTTCCCGCGCGGCGACACCGTAGAGGGGCTGAGCTGGCTGGCGCCCTGGATGAAAAACCGCTGAGTTAACGTGAAAAAATCACACCGGTGCTGCGGTACCGGTGCCATTCTGCTCGTCTCTGAAACGGAGCGGCACCAGGTTGAGCTTTAACGAAAAAACGCGAAAAAAGATAACTATTCCAGAGGTTTACTATGACGACTGCGTTGCTGTTAGCCATTGCGACCGCCAGCATTGTGATATTGCTGTTGCTGGTCATTAAAGCCAAAGTCCATCCCTTTGTTGCCCTGTTAATTGTCAGTCTGCTGGTGGCCATCGCGACCGGTATTCCGGCTGAAAAAATCATGGAAACCATTATCAGCGGGATGGGCGGACTGCTGGGGCATATCACTATCATTATCGTGCTGGGGGCGATGCTGGGGGCCATTATCGAAGCCTCTGGTGGCGCAGAGTCGCTGGCCCAGCGTTTCAGCAAAACGCTGGGTTTGAAACGTACCGTTGCCGCCCTGACGATGGCTGCCTTTATTTTAGGCATCCCGGTATTTTTTGAAGTGGGCTTTATCATTGTCATTCCGCTGATCTACGGCTTTACCAAAGTGGCGCGGGTGTCCCCGCTGAAGTTTGGCTTACCGATGGCGGGCGTCATGCTGACTGTGCATGTGGCGCTGCCGACGCACCCTGGCGCCGCCGCCGCCGCGGCCATTTTGCATACTGATATGGGCTGGCTGATGATGCTGGGAATTCTGGTCTCGGTGCCGGTCGGTATCCTCGGCTATTACGTGGCAAAGGCAATGAACCGTCGGCAGTACCACCTGTCGGTTGAGGTACTGGAACAGTTGCAGATGGCGAAGCCGGAAGGGGTACAGAAGAAAAATGAACCCGCACCGCCGGGCGCGCTGACCATCAGCGGTTTGATCGTCGTCCCGATTGTGCTGATCGTGGCAGGCACGCTGTCGCACTCGCTGCTGACGGAAGACAGCCTGCTGCGCAAGGTGATGACGGTTATTGGCACCCCGCCGATTGCGCTGCTGATCGCCCTGGGACTGGCCGCCTGGCTACTGGGCCTGCGTCGTGGCTGGAGCAAGGACAAGCTGGAGGACCTGACCGGTCGCGCCATTCCGGGATCGGCCAGCGTGATTCTGGTGGCGGGCGCGGGCGGGGCGTTTGGTAAGGTACTGGTGGAGTCCGGTGTCGGCAACGCGCTGGCGCGGGCGCTGGAAACGCTGCATTTGCCCCTGATTCCTGCCGCGTTTATTCTGTCGCTGGCGCTACGCGCTTCGCAGGGCTCGGCAACCGTGGCGATCCTCACGACCAGCGGATTACTGACCCAGGCCGTGACTGGCATAGATGATATGCACCGTGTACTGGTCACACTGGCGGCGTGCTTCGGCGGTCTGGGCCTGTCGCACGTGAATGATGCAGGTTTCTGGGTGGTAACGCGCTATCTGGGCCTGTCGGTGGCGGACGGTTTAAAAACCTGGACGGTACTGACGACCCTGATGGGGCTGAGCGGCTTTGCCCTGACCTGGGCGCTGTGGTGGGTAATCTGATATACAAACCGGGAGGGCGACAGGCCTTCCCGGTCTGCCGGGACGTCAGGACACTAGTTCCTGCGCGTACCGGTACAACGCTTTAAGCAGAGACAGTTTTTCCGCGTCCCCTTCGTGCAGGCTGGCCAGCGATTCCAGCTCCATCAGAAAAGCCTGCACTTTTTCTGGATTCAGAACCTCACGGCGATGCTGAAGCCAGCGCTGCTGTTCGGCATCATCCAGCGTACCGGGGAAATTACGGGCGCGATAACGAAACAGCAGTTTTTCCACCCGCGGGCTGTCAAATGTCAGATTGAGCGCAGGCAGATTGGCAGGCGCGGTCTGGCGGATGATGTTCATTCCGGCGCGGTCGGCATCGCTAAAGAAACCGTCATAGAGCTGCGTGTCGACATCCTCTGACGGCGCAAAAGGTTCCGCCTCAGCAAAAATAGCCACCAGTTTTTCACGTACGTCAGGATGCTGACGCAGCGTGGCCAGATTATCCAGGCAGAACTGACGATCAATACCCAGCCGCCCGGCATCTTCCGGACGCAAGGTATTAGCGGGTGCCAGCACCGGACACTTATTGATGTGCACCAGTTTCACCGGCACGGCAGGCTGATCGCCCAGCTCGCTTTTAGGTGTGTACAGGCGCTCGCGCAAACTGTCCGCATCCAGCGTCAGCAGGGGCGCAATATCCCCGGCCAAATCCACCACGATCAACGCATTGCGGTTGTCCGGATGCCAGGCAAGCGGCACCACCCAGCTGGTATTGCCGCGCGCCGCGCCAAACATGCCAGAAACATGGACCAGCGGCTTCATCTGCGGGATGTCGATCAGGGTCATCAGTTTGTTTTTGTTGCGATGCGTAAACAAAAACTCAAACAGTTTTGGCTGTTTTTCTTTCACCAGTCTCGCCATTGCCAGCGTGGCATAGACATCCGACATCGCATCATGGGCGTTTTCGTGCGCCACGCCGTTGGCTTTGGTCAGATGCTCCAGCCGGAAGCTGGGAAAGCCGTCATCATTCTCTGGCCAGTTGATACCTTCCGGGCGCAGCGCATAACAGGCGCGCATCACGTCCAGCAAATCCCAGCGGGAATTACCGTTTTGCCAGCTCCAGCCATACGGATCGTAGAAGTTGCGGTAAAAGATATTGCGCGTCACTTCATCGTCAAAGCGCACGTTGTTATAACCCACGACGCAGGTTTGTTCGGTGGTAAACAGCGCATGAATACGGGCAGCAAACTCGGCCTCGTTCACGCCCCGGGAGGCGGCTAATTGCGGCGTAATACCGGTGATCATGACCGCTTCAGGCTGGGGCAGGTAATCATCCGGTGGGCTGCAGTAGAATACCTCTGGCTCGCCAATCGGATTGAACTCGCTGTCGGTGCGCAAACCGGCAAACTGTGCCGGACGATCCCGTTGCGGGCTGGTGCCGAAGGTTTCGTAATCGTGAAACAAAAAAGTGAATTCAGAGGCGGGCACGTCGCTGTCCTGTCTGCAAAAAATCAACGTTCAGGATAGTCGTCTGCGTGCCTGAGTACAACTGCCAGGGCGCAGGCTGTTGAATGGTGCGCAGCAGTTCATACTTTTTTTCAATTTATTTAAACCTTATTAAGGGTTTTGCCGTAAAACGTCCCGCTGTTCATGTCCGTTTTACTTGCTCAACTAAGGATGAAGTGTTGAAAAGGCGTCTGTTAATTACCGTAACTGTTTTTTGGGCTTCGCTGGCACAGGCCGACGATATGCCATTTCCTGTGACGCCACCGGCGATTGATGCAGCCTCCTGGGTGCTGATGGACGCCACCACGGGGCAGGTGCTGACCGCGGGCAATCCCGACGAGCGCCGGAATCCCGCCAGTCTGACCAAGCTGATGACCGGCTATGTGGTCGACCGCGCGATCGACCAAAAGAAAATTACCCGCGATGACATGGTGACGGTGGGAAAAGATGCCTGGGCAGCAGGCAATCCGGTCTTTAAAGGCTCCTCACTGATGTTTCTTAAGCCCGGTGATAAGTTAAGCGTGCGTGATCTCAGCCGCGGCGTGATCATTGATTCAGGCAATGACGCCTGCGTTGCGCTGGCGGATTACGTGGCCGGTAGCCAGGACAACTTTGTTAAGTTAATGAACCACTACGTGGAGAAACTGGGGCTGACGAATACCCATTTCGAAACCGTACACGGTCTGGATGCGCCGGGGCAATATTCCAGCGCACTGGATATGGCAAAACTGTCGCGCGCCATTATTGATGGCGAGCCCGATTTCTATGCCATGTACCGTGAAAAAACCCTCACCTGGAACGGCATTACCCAGAACAACCGTAACGGCCTGCTGTGGGACAACAACCTGCACGTCGATGGCCTGAAAACGGGCCATACTGAAACGGCGGGCTTCAATATTATTGCCTCCAACATTGTGGGGCAGCACCGCCTGATTGCCGTCATCATGGGCGGGAAAAGTGCGAAAGGGCGTGAAGAGCAGGCGCGCAAGCTGCTGGTCTGGGGCCAGAATACGTTTGATACCGTACAACTGTTCCATGCCGGTAAGAAAATTGGCAGTGAACATGTCTGGTACGGTAATCCGCACCAGGTTGACGTGGGCACGGCAAACGATGTTTATCTGTCACTGCCGCGCAGCGAAATCCCGAACGTCAAAGCCAAATACGTGATCAACCGTACCGATCTGGAAGCGCCACTTAAAGCCAATGAGAATATTGGTGAAATCCAGGTGATGGACAAGGACAAGCAGATCGCCAGCTATCCGCTGGTGGCACTCACCGCCGTTAACGAGGCGGGCGTAGTGAGCCGCATCACGGACTACCTGAAACGCAAGTTCTAATCGTTACGTCCCTGCTTCGCCTTCGCGGGGCAGGGATGAACCTGCTATCGTGCGTCATGTGTTGTCGTCGTGGTGAATTTTGCTGATTTCCGGGGCAGGGTTGTTGATAATGGTCCGCTCAACGCTGTACAAGCGAAAACATTGACGGCGCGCCAGGATCGGCAGGGCGCGACGCGTAGAATCATTTTTTTACCAGCGGACAAGCGACTTTGCGCTCTGATAAACCCATCTCAAATCTGGAATTCTGGTTATATCGTCATTACCGCAGCGTGCACGGGTTACGCATCGCAGTGGCGTTTCTGTGTGCGTTTCTGCTTGTCCGCGTCACGGGCATTCCCGAAGGCACCTGGCCTTTGATTACCCTGGTTGTGGTGATGGGGCCGATCTCAACCTGGGGAAACGTCTTCCCGCGCGCCATTCAACGCATTGGCGGAACGATTGCCGGGTCAATCTCTGGTCTTATCGCCCTCAGGCTGGAGATGATTTCGCTGCCCGGCATGCTGGCATGGTGCGCAGTGATCATGTTTATCAGCGGCTATCTGACGCTGGGGAAACACCCTTACATGGCATTGCTGATTGGCATCACGCTGTGCGTGGTTGTAGGCGCGCCAATGGGGGATTTCACCGTGGCGATGTGGCGCGGTGGCGATGTCATTTTAGGATCGTTACTGGCGCTGTTATTTACGGCCATCTGGGCGCAGCGTGCGTATATTCACTGGCGTATTCAGCTGTCAGATACGCTGGCAGAAATGGCCAAAATCTACCATGCGGGGTTTTCCGCCAACCTCGTGGAAAAGCCCCGGCTGAACAAACCGCTGGGCAAACTGCTCACCAGCGTGGTGAAAATGCGTGCCCTGCTGGAGCCGTCCAGTAAAGAAACCCGCATCCCAAAATCGGTGTTTGAAGCGATACAGACGTTGAACCGTAATATGGTGTACACCATTGAGATGCAAATTAATGCCTGGTGGGCATCACGCGAAAGTCATCTGATCATGCTGAATGCTCCGACGTTACGCCGCACGCAGGAGATGACCGAAAACGCGCTGCGAACCTTATCGGTCATGGCTGTGAAGGGGGAAACCTACGACATCATCGCGGCCAATCATGAGTTAACGGAAATCGTCAAAGAGCTTAAGCAGTTGATCGCTGACGGGAGTGACCGTCTGGAAGAAGCGCCGATTTATGGCTATGTCTGGCTGAGTCTGGAGCTGGCGAAGCAACTGGAACGCATGACGGATTTGATGCGCCTGGCGCTGCGTAAATAATCACCTCAGACAATGACTTAATGCGAAACCCGGTTTTTTTGCGCTAAGATAAGAGCCAGTCCGAATTTAGCTGTGAGAATTGCCCACAAGGCTGGCTGGCCGCTAAGCTGATCGTTTTGACTCTCTCCCTGCTTTAGCAGGCTTAAAGAAAGGTGCCATCATGGAAAATGCCAAGCAATCATTTCAGGACGTACTTGAGTTTGTCCGTACGTTCCGCCGCAAGAACAAACTGCAGCGTGAAATCGTCGATAATGAGAAGAAAATTCGTGACAACCAAAAGCGTGTGCTGCTGCTGGATAACCTGAGCGAATACATCAAACCCGGCATGAGCGTTGAGGCGATTCAGGAAATCATCGCCAGCATGCGTGCTGACTATGAAGATCGCGTGGATGAGTACATCATCAAAAACGCTGACCTGTCTAAAGAGCGCCGCGAGCTGTCTAAAAAGCTCAAGACCATGGGCGTGGGCGAGACGAAAACGCCATAAGGCAACGCGTATTATCGCGGATAACCAGCCCGCTCCAGCCATCCGGTTGGGCGGGTTTTTTTGCGTCCGCGATCAGCGGGACAGCTTGCGGGCAATCTGCTGTAACTGACGGGCCAGCGCGGATAAGTCTGCGTCTTTGCTGGCCGGCGCGGCGGTGGTTTCCCGTACGACCAGTACCGGCTCCAGCGTCCGTGACGCGACCGCTTCTCCCTGCAGCGCGGCCAGCGCCTGCTCCACGCTCGTGGCACCCAGTTGCTGGAGATCCTGACGAATCGTGGTCAGCGGCGGCTGGTACCAGGCGCTTTCTGCCGTGTCATCGTAGCCGACAATGGAGATTTCAGCCGGAATCGCCACGCCATGCTGATGCAATGCCCGCATGGCACCCAGCGCCATTTCATCATTCGCTACCAGCAGCGCCTGGGGCAGCGCGTCCGGTAACTGAGACAGCATAGCCTGGTAGCCCGACTGGGCACTCCAGTCGCCGCGCAGCACACAACAGGGAGACAGACCGTGACCGGCCAGCGCCTGGCGCCAGACCGCTTCACGCTGACGGGCCGATACCGAGCGAACCGGACCATTCAGCAGGCCGATGTGCGTATGTCCGAGCGCGACGAGATGCTCAACTGCGGCCCGCGCCCCTTTTTCATTGGAGTACTGGCAATGAGACACAACGGCGTGCGGTTCAGCATCCAGAAACAGTACCGGTTTTTTGCCACACAGATGACGGATTTTTTCCGCGTCGGCGGCCTCAAGCGGCATATTAATCAGCACGGCATCAACGCGCTGCGCCATCAGTTCATTCACCGTGGCTTCGGCATCGTCCGCGCTGTCCATGGCAATGACTAAATGGTAGCCGGCTCTGGCGGCGCGCTGCTGTATTGCCGAGGCAATCTGCGCTGGGGCCATTAACGCCAGATTGCTGGTGGCCAGGCCAAGGGTCCGCGTGGCTTTACCCGCTAACTGCTGCGCAACCCGATTGGGAACGTAGTTGAGCTGTTGCATCGCCGCTTCCACTTTTTCGCGGGTACGGGGAGAAACCTGCTCAGAGCGATTAAGCACACGAGAAACGGTTTGATAGGAAACGCCCGCCAGTTGGGCAACATCATCAAGGGTCACAGAGCGGGACGTCATTCTTCCTCCAAAAGATGAGGCAGCGAGTGTAACAAATTTCCGTTACCCACGCGTCGTGCAACGGCGTGGCTGCGTGCTCATCACATCCGTGTTTAACGGTTCTGTTGATAGATCTGCAGGTTGACATTGACCGCGTTCAACAGCGGTGCAGTGATGCCATGACGGCTGGCACGTAACAGCAGGTCGCCAATGATCGGGTCGGCTTCAATCGCAAAGCCCTGGGTCAAATCACGATACATTGAGGAGGTCATCGGCGTCGACGGGTCGTTCAGCAGCGCGTAGATTTTGGCGGTCACGGCCGGGCGCGGTTGGTAGCCCTCAGCACAGATAATCTGCAGCACTTCGCTATAAATGCCCTGAAGCAACAACTCGCCGCCTGGCTGGTTCAGCACCTGTTGCGTATTCCCCCGCGCCAGGCAGCACACGGCACCGAGCGTGCTCAGCAGCAGCCATTTTTCCCATAATTCACCGATAATGTTGTCGGTAAAAACTGTGTCGACCACACTGCTGCGAAGGGCAACATCAACCTGCTGAAGCCGGGCATCATTATTACCATCCAGCGCGCCGTAACAGATCTGGTGCAGAGGCGTTAACTGCACCACATGGCCCTGGTCGTTCAGCGTGGCGTTAATTTTGCACAGCCCACCGAGCACCCTGTCGGCACCAAAGTGGGTGACCAGCGTATCAATATGCCGCATGCCATTCAGGATCGGCATGATCAGCGTGTGCGGACCGACAGCCCGCGCAATGTCCTGGATGGCCTGATCCAGACCGGTGCTTTTGACCGTGATGATGATTAAGTCGTAATGCGTGTCCAGGCTGTCGGCAGTGATCAACGTCGGATGCAGCGTTTCCTGCCCTGATGGGGTCTGCAGCACCAGGCCCGTTTGTTGTAACTGACGGAAACGGCCTTCACGGACCAGAAAGGTCACATCCTGTCCGGCCTGCATCAGCCGCGCACCAAAATAACCGCCGGTTGCACCCGCACCTACCAGTAAAATACGCATCCCTTTTCCCTCTGTTAAACGCGCCTGTCCAGATGCAGGACAGAAAGTTTAGTTATGCGTTAAAACTCATTCTGCCCGCAAGCATTATTACATTCCGCATGGGCACAGAATCGCGCATTGATCGTGTTCCATTGAGCGCGACCTATGTCAAAAATCTTGAATATAGTGCTTAAGTATATTCACTATCCCTCATTACATGGCTGGCGTAACCTTATTTCATCGATGTTTATCATGCGAAAGCACCCGTCTTTCGCCAGGAGATGTTACAGATGAAAAAGATTGGTTTTCTCTCATTTGGCCACTGGACGCCCTCGCCGCAGTCCGCCACGCGTTCTGCCCAGGATGTGTTGCTGCAATCTATCGACCTGGCCGTCGCAGCGGAAGAACTGGGCGCGGATGGGGCCTATTTTCGTGTGCACCACTTCGCCCGTCAGCTCAGCTCGCCGTTCCCGCTGCTGGCTGCGGTCGGTGCACGCACCAAAAAAATTGAAATAGGGACTGGCGTGATCGACATGCGCTATGAAAATCCGCTTTATATGGTGGAGGATGCCAGCGCTGCGGATCTGATTTCCAACGGTCGCTTACAGTTGGGACTGAGCCGTGGTTCACCCGAGCAGGTGATTGATGGCTGGCGTTACTTCGGCTACGTGCCGCAGGAAGGCGAGACGGATGCGGACATGGGCCGTCGCCATACGGAAGTGTTCCTGGATGCGCTGCGTGGCGAAGGCTTTGCTAAACCGAATCCCCAGCCAATGTTCCCCAATCCACCGGGCTTGCTGCGTCTTGAACCGCTGTCGGAAGGCTTACGTGAGCGTATCTGGTGGGGCTCGGGTTCCAACGCCACCGCAGTATGGGCAGCGAAAATGGGCATGAATCTGCAAAGCTCGACGCTGAAAGATGATGAAACCGGCGAGCCGTTCCACATCCAGCAGGCCAAACAGATTCGCGCCTACCGTGACGCCTGGAAAGCGGCAGGGCATCAACGTGAACCGCGGGTTTCCGTCAGCCGCAGTATCTTCGCGCTGGTGAATGATATGGACCGCGCTTACTTTGGTCGCAGTGGTCAGGATCAGGATTCCGTCGGTTTTCTGGATGAGAAAACCCGCGCCATTTTCGGTCGCAGTTACGCGGCTGAACCCGAAAAGCTGATCAAACTGCTGGCAGAGGATCAGGCGATTGCCGAAGCGGACACCTTGCTGCTCACCGTGCCGAATCAGTTGGGCGTGGAATATAATGCCCATGTGATTGAAGCGATTCTGAAGTATGTCGCTCCTGAATTAGGCTGGCGTTAAACGCTAACTGATTCTGTGAGAATAAGGCCCCCGCGCAGTCCGGATTGCGCGGGGTTTTTCATTCTTTTCCATCCTGATGTCCTGTCTTCTCTCCCGGTTACGTAGCAGTGAATACCGTTTTTTTATTTTAAAAAACTATTTCGTCGCGACACAATTTCTTATTAAGAATAATTCTTTCGGATTTATCTCAATAAAATCATGCGCGTTGTAAATTAATTGACATGAACTCATGTTAATTTTATTAATGAGTAAAGGGCGTAGAAAGAATCGTTGCCTGATTAACTATCCCTAATTGCTGCGTGAATAACGCAGTCATCTTTTTATTTCCACTTTATAGCGAACAGAAATGACAGGCCGGTGCTTATCCTGAATTTAAGATGGCACTGATGCTGACGAAATGTCTCAGCCTGGCGATGTGCATCGTGCTTTTTGTCCCACCCCAAACTAACCGGAAAAAAGAATGGCGATCGATATTTATTTGAAAGTTGAAGGCACCACAGGTGAATCACAGGACAGTAAACATAAAGGATGGACCGACGTACTCTCATTTGAGTGGGGGGCTTCACAACCCGGCAATATGGCTGTTGGCGGCGGTGGTGGCGCGGGGAAAGTGAGTTTTAACGATCTGCGGATCAAAGCCTTAATCGATAAATCCACGCCAGCCATTCTTAAATACTGTTCCAGCGGAAAGCATGTTTCAAAAGTTGAACTGTCGGTTTGCAAAGCTGGCGGTAGTCAGATTGAGTACACGAAAATTGTGCTGGAAGATGTTCTGGTCACCGCAACGAATTTCAACGGTATCGGGCAAAGTGACACTATTGTTGTGGACTATGCCTTTCAGGCATCTAAAGTTTCTACCAGCTATTGGGAGCAAAGCGCCAGCGGGACTAAAGGTGCGGAAAGCAAAGCCGGTTGGGATATTAAACAAAATAAAGAGAGCTGAGTTAATCTGCCCGTAAATATAAAGGTGAAAAATGGCTATTGATATATTTTTGAAGATAGACGGGATTGAAGGTGAGTCGCAAAATGCGAATCATAAAAAATGGATTGATGTACTTTCATTTGACTGGGGCGCGCAGCAGCCAGGGAATATGACCGTTGGCGGCGGTGGGGGAGCAGGTAAAGTAAATTACCGCGATTTAACCGTTGAGGCCTTAATTGATAAGGCCACGCCTGCATTAGTGAAATATTGCGCCAGTGGTAAACATCTGCCGAAAGTTCAGCTGTCCGTTTGCAAGGCGGGTGGACAGGAAGTGGAGTATACCCGCATCACACTTGAGGATGTCCTGGTGACACAGACTGACTTCACCGGCGTCGGGCACGCGTCAACACTGGGTATGCAATATTCCTTTCAGGGCAGCAAAGTGGCACTGGAATACTGGGAACAGGCTTCTCAGGGAACGAAAGCCGCTTCTGTACAGATGGGCTGGGATATTAAACAAAATAAAGAAAACTAATGACTTCGTCGCGCGGCATCAAAAAGTGAGGGCGTTATGGCATTTCCAAAAGTGAGTCTTATTGAGGGCCTGACTACGGACCCTCGTTTTAATCCTGCGGGTTCCGCTAACTTTCTGTCCAAAGAGGTGCTTGATGAAGCGCTGATTTTAGTCAGATCGTTTGAACCAGCGGAAATCGCCCGGCTGAGTAAAACCGATACCAGCCAGATTGCTTATGCGATGTCGAATTATAAAGAAGATAATAACCGTCGTTATAAAACCTGGAACGAAGAGTCGGCTTCAGCCAGGAGGCCTGGCGGAGAAATTCGGCACCTTGACAATCGTATTGGCGGCGTCAGAGTTCAGCAGGCAAGTTCGATTGCGACAGGTGCGATATCAAGCTCTACTGGCGCTACAGGTGTGGTTTTATGGTCCGCTTACCAGGGTCTTGGAAGTATTATTGGACGGGGCTCTCTTCCTGTACTGGCGGCACTCTTTTCTGCGGCAGGCGCCTACTTCGTCAACAAAAAAACCGTTGCCGTTAATCAGATGGCTGCCCATATCAAAGCACTCGCGGATCTCTTTAATACTGCACATGAAGCCTTTGAAGACTTCAAAACAGAAGCGGAGCGTAAACGCGCTAATTTTAAACCCGACGATCAAATGCGTACGCCCCTCACCTTTGAGCAAACCGTGGCATCCCATAACGCCTGGCCCCAGGATCATGCGCGGGACATGACGCCCATCCTTCAGCAATTTATCCGCCATGAATATCAGCGTGTGGAGCTGTATGGCACAAGTGCCGAGTTTGTGAAGGTTTTTTTTAAAAACCAGGCACCCCTTTCTCTTTCACGCACGCAGTACAGTAATCTGATTAACTTAAAATTCCCGTAAGGAATGGCGAAAAGCTGTCTGAAGGCAACGCTATTCAGACGGCAAGCCCGCTTAGCGTACCGGACGGTGAATTCACGTCTTGATAAAGGTAAGCAGACTGACCACCTTACCGGTTAAAGCATACGCCGTGGATTTTGCGTTTACCGACTCACTTCTCAGATAAGTTACCCTGCGCGGATAAAGGTTATCCCGCGCTTTTCCGCCCGGGTAAACGGTATTGCTTTGCGCCTGCCAAAAGTCAGGCTTCAGGTCCCACCATTCACATCAACCATTCGCGCATACGGCGTGTCAGTTGGCGCGCCGTATGCGTTGGAGGCGCATTAACAGTCGGCCGCAGGGCCGGACGGGACAGACAGCAGAATATTGTCAACGTTATGCGAGTTAGCTTCCAGGTCCTGACTTGTTGTCATCCGCTAAAATCGTTATGGTTTACAAGCGTTTGTCAGACCCGATAGCGGGACCAGCCCAGTAAGAAAACCTCCCGATATCAGCGCGTCGGCACTCTTGTAACTCATTGATGTCTTGCAGACATAAACAGTAAGCGGGCTGTCTGAAGGCGCAAACCCGGTGCTGGTGCACCAGAAGCAGATACAGCCTCATCCGGCCTGTATCGCGTCAAATGGCCTCGCGAATGATGGACTCACCTTATTGACCAGGAGTTTGCAAATGACGATGAATGCCCGATCTTCTGACGCTGCACTTACGGCGGCCTCATTTAAAACCCAGCGACATTATACAGTTGGTTATGTACCTAAATTCGGGGACACCAGCACACCTGCACTGAACATTAGTGGCAAATGGTTACGTGAATTGGGATTCGAGACGGGGACGAAGGTAAGGGCAGAGATCAGCAAAGGCTGTATCGTGTTGCAGGTCGAGACACCGGAGTCAGAAGAGAACCTTTCCCGAGCGCGTTAAGGGTTGTGTTGCTCTCACCACCGTTTATAGTTACAGAATCAACCGCCCCGTTTAAGGAGCCTGACATGCCACATTACTGTTTTTTCCAAAAGGGTAAGCAGATTGTCGTGCTGGAAAAATCGTCTACAGACAACGCTACCCAGCTCATTGCGCAGGGCTATGAAAAGCAATTTGAGGAGGTGAGTGCGTCCAGTGAGAAAAAGGCACTCGCTCGCTTTGCGGATATTCGCCGACGTAACCAGGCGGATTACGAGGACTTCCTGGCGGGGGCGGCAACGATGCCGATCATCGATGGCTTACGCGCGGTAGCGGGTTTTATCGTAGGTAAGAAGTAGCGCAGCCGGAGCAGCGCCTGCGTTAAGTTCCCTGCGCTATAACGCGACCTGGATTGTTGCGTATTTCAGGCCATTCCCAAAACAAAAAGCCCGCTCAGGTTTCCCTGAGCGGGCTTCTCTAAATCTGGCTCCTCTGACTGGACTCGAACCAGTGACATACGGATTAACAGTCCGCCGTTCTACCGACTGAACTACAGAGGAATCGTTTGAACGGGGCGCATATTATCGACGTCGTGCAGGCTTGTCAAAGCTCTTTTTCATAAAAGTGTCTGATTGCTGAAATACTCGCCAACTCTGTGCGTTGTGCCGTATCGCTAACGCTAACAAGCGGCTTCACAGGGTTTCTTATTGCGTAAACAGAAACCCAAACCGCGTAAAACATCGCATTGGACTGGACAGTAACGATTGTTCTTTATGTTCGTCACATTTATTTCATTTTTAGTTTGAAATGCTCATAAATGGAATTTAAATTTCATTTCAACTTTCGCTGTCCGCCCGGAGTCCAAATGAACAAAGTCAGAATCGGCATGATCGGCAGTGGCTACATTGGCCGCTGTCATGCGATTGCTTATGCCCAGGCCCCTGCGGTGTTTGCGTTAAAAGGGCAGATTGTCCGTGAGATGCTGGCAGAGGTGAATCCGGAACTGGCGGCAAAGCAGGCCGCCACCTTTGGGTTTGCCCGCTCAACCGGTGACTGGCGTGAGCTGGTGTGCGATCCCAATATTGATGTGGTGGATATCTGTGCGCCCAATTTTCTGCACAAAGAGATGGCGCTGGCTGCGATTGCTAACGGTAAACATGTCTATTCCGAAAAGCCACTTTCCCTGACCGTGGCGGATGCCCGGGAAATGGTGGAAGCCGCGGCAAAGGCTGGCGTGAAAACGCTGGTGGGCTTCAATTACATGAAAAACCCCACCAGTCAGCTGGCGAAAGAGATTATTGCCCGAGGCGAAATCGGCGAAGTGGTGCACTTTTATGGCACGCACAATGAGGACTATCTGGCAAAACCTGACACTCCGCTCGACTGGCACTGCCAAAAAGCGCTGGCCGGACTGGGCGCCCTGGGCGATCTGGCTGCGCATATCGTTAATATGGCGCATTATCTGGTCGGCAATATTGTGGAAGTCAGCGGCGATATGATGACGGTCATCAGGTCGCGTCCTGACCCGAAAGATCTCAGTCGTCAGTTACCGGTTGAAAACGAAGATCAGGCCAGCGCATTGCTGCGTTTCCAGAACGGGGCGCACGGCGTGATTGAAACCTCGCGCATTGCCTGCGGAGCCAAGATGGGCCTGACCTATGTGGTGACGGGCACTAAAGGCACGCTGCGCTATACACAGGAACGGATGGCAGAGCTTGAACTCTATCTGCATGATGAACCCGCAGGGCGTCAGGGCTTCAAAAGGATTCTGACCGGGCCTGCTCATCCGGATTACGCCAGTTTCTGTGTGTCAGCAGGCCACGGTATCGGCTTCAACGATCAAAAGACCGTGGAAATACGCGATCTGATTAATGGCGTCGCCGCAGGCGATCGTATGTGGCCGGATTTTGCCGAAGGTTTGCAGGTACAAAAGGTGCTGGAGGCGATTGCGCGGTCCGCCACAGAGCGGTGCTGGCAGGAAGTCTGATAGTAGTTACAGCATACTTTAATGCACAGACGGGAACCTGTGCGCCTGCGGACAGGCAGGCGCACGTTGTTATCAGCAGTCAGATGCTTTGTCCCACCACAGCTTGTCCATCGCGTAATAGCGGTCACGCTGGCTCACCGGCTGTGACAAATCCCGCTCCCAGGGCTTCGCCAGAATGTAGTGCAGGTTCTTCACCTCTTTACATTCCCACAACGTATCGTGCTGAAAACGAAGCGTTTTTAGCGCGTTATAAATATAGGAAAGGGGCAGCCATTTATCTTTAAAAGCTTCGTTGAGCAAGTCCTGTTCTGAGAAGGCATAGGCGCGCAGGTCATCAATGGCAGCAATACGCGCTTCAAGATCGTTAAAGACAGCCTCATCCGGTTCCAGCACCAGGAATCCACCGTTCAGGTAATAATCCACATGAGCCGGCGGCGTCTGCTCGCGCTCCTGCCAGGTATAGTGGCAGAACTCGGGCTCCCAACTGTCAGGATAGGACTCAATCTGATTGGGATTACAGCGGCAGGCGTGGCAGGCGGCCAGCACGAAGTCACCCAGGTCCAGTGTAAACAGTTCATCCATATTCTTTAAGATGAGCATGTCAGCATCCAGGAAGACCACGCGCCGATACTCGGTCAACTGCCAGGCGCGCAGCTTAGTCCAGACCTCGCCAAAGCGTTCAGAGGCATAATGCTGATTCAAATCATTGTCCGGATAAAGCGGATCAACCCGGCGGATAATACAGCCCTCATCCCTGAGGGCTTCACACTCGCTGTCACTGATAGCATTGGTGGCCATCACAAGCAGTGGCCAGCGTGTTTTCGTCTGTTGCAGTGATCGGTGCAGCGCTTTCACGCCCACCAGATAATCCGGTTGTGTCAGTAACGTTACCCAGGCAAACATAACATCCCTTTTTTAAATTATTCAAACAGTGCAGCGGTATAGACGTTGCTGAAGCGGTGGTGCGGATCAAGTTGTTCACGCAGGGCACGAAAGCGGTCCCAGTGTGGATAGAGATCCCGCCAGTGGTAGAGCGAGGCATCGTAATATTTACCCCAGTGCGGACGCCCACCTTCTTCGGCCAGCAGTTTCTCCACCTCGCTTAAAAAGTGCAGGCCGGCCTCAGAAAGCGATCCATCATCCGCGTAATAAACGACAAAGCCAAAGAAGCAGGTGGGCTGGTCGAAGGCGGGGCTCAGCCAGGCGGATGAGGCACCGGTGCAGCGCAGGATAATCGGATAGTGCATGTGCGGACGATTTTCGGCATACCAGCGTTTGATCTTGCTGATGATCGCCGGCGTGCGCGCCAGCGGAACGCCAATTTCAACGTTGATCTGCGGCACGGCGATACCGCGACAGAACAGTTGGTAGATGTCGCCTGTGACATCGGTAAAGTCGCGAAAGCGAGTCACAGTGCGGAACTGTTTGCCGCCTTTACCGTGAATCTGCGTATCGCGATGCATGTGCTCCAGCGTCTGTTCGATAGTATCGTTCAGGCTGTCATCACCTTCATCGGCATGTTCTACTACTTCGCGTCCTGACTGCTCGTAACGCTGGATCTCATCGTAGCTGGCCTGATGTGCATTCCAGACGTGCATGATGTTATCGTCAACAAACCACCAGGCCTTACTGAGTGCATAATCCTCATTCCAGCGCAGCAGATCGCTTTCCAGGTTGTCCGCCGAAACCGCATTCTTGTGGCAGGTGAAGATGCGGAACGGTTGGGTGCGCAACGTCACTTCGGTCACGATGCCCAGGGTGCCGAGCGACACCAGCGCCGCCGCAAAATCGTCGTCACCGCGCGACAGCTCCCGTATGGATCCGTCACTCAGCACCAGACGGATCTGCTCGGCTTCATCCGCAATGGAGCTTTGCTGCAGACCCTGGCCGTGAGTACCGGTTGCCATCGCACCGGCCAGCGTCTGCACGGAGATCACGCCCGGCGAAGAGGCCAGCATGCGGTCCATGTCTGTCAGGGTGCTGTAGATCTGTTCGAGCGGTGTGGCGCCTGCAAACGTAACGCTGTGAGCATCGCTGCGGAGCAGGCCGGTAAAGGCGCTCAGATCCAGCAGCAGATCGTCGGGATGCACAGCCAGCATTCTGCCGGGTGAGTAGGTTTTGCCAATAACGCGCACTGTGTTGTGAGTGTCGCGCAGTAACTGCTGCAAAGCCGCCTCATTGGCAGGGCGTTTTACCTGCTGTTGTGTACCAATCGGCGCGTTTTGCGCCCAGTTCCAGAGTGTATTGTCATGAGGTTCACGCTGCGTCTGGCGAAGCGGATAAAGGCTGGCGTCTCTGCTCAAGCTGCTTTCCTTACTTAAGTGATATTGTTATTACCACTTAAGCATAGACTATCCTTTTCAGCGCTCAGGACGCGTGGCGTGAGCAACCGATGTAGCGCAGCGTTGCCGTGACGGCGAGCTGGCGATTACGACGGATGATCTCGTCTTCATTTTTGTCCCGACTAAACAGCGTATTGAAGGTGAAGCGGTTGGAGACCTGATGCACACAAATACTGCTGATCAGGCGATGGACGTCCAGTGTCTCGATCTCTTTGATGAACAGTCCCTGCTGCTGTCCCCGGCTCAGAATATCGTCCAGTAAGTCCAGCGCACTGCGGTTCAGCTGGCTCAGACGGGCAGACTGCGAGATGTAGCGGCCGCGAGACAGGTTCTCCATACAGATCAGACGCACAAAATCCGGGTGGGAAACATGGTAATCGAAGCTGGCTTCAACCAGTTTTATGATGGCCTGCTCAGGGGCGAGCGAGACCAGATTCAGGCCAGTTTCATGCTCCCTGATCTGCTGGTAAACCTGTTCCAGCGCATCGATATAGAGCTGTTCCTTATTGCCAAAATGGTAAACCACCATTCGTTTAGTCGTCTGGGCATTTTCAGCAATTTGCTCAAGACGGGCGCCTTGCATACCAAACTCAGCAAAGGTCGTCAGTGCGCTCGCAAGAATGCGCTTTTTAAGTCCTTCAGGATCATTTTTGCGTTTCGTAGTGTCTGACATAGTGCTCAACAGGGCGCCTGGTAACGAGAAGGTAAGGGCAAGATGTTACCACAGCGGATCAGGGCTGTTACTTATACCGAGAGCAAATGAAGATTAATCAGTCTGTTCTGACGTCGCACGGGAGGCCGTGTCACCTCGGTCACGGCATTAAAGCGTTTTCAGTATCATACCGATGGCGGCCAGCAGCATGATAACGCCGACCGATTTAAACATGATGCGCTGTGCACGTTGGCTGGTCAGTAATGCGCGAACGCTTACTGCCGCCAGAATAAACATGGCCCCGACCATCAGCAGTACCGCTGCGGTAACGGGCACCAGTCTGGCTGCCCAGAATGTTAAGGATATGCTCTCCAGCGATATCACAAGCGGTAATATGACCAGATAAAACGCGATTGTTTTCGGGTTGCCCAGTGTGATGGTCAGGCCTGACAGCCAGGCAGAAGTCAGTTGCTTGTGCGTCACCTTTTGGTCCAGCGTGATGGAATGCGGCTGATAAGACCAGAACTGCCAGGCCAGAAAAGCTAAATAGAGCGCCGCAGCCCAGTTAATCAGTGTAAACAGTCCGGTATAGGTATGAGCGACAACGGCCAGGCCAAATACGGCGAGCGTCAAATAAAATAAATCGCCCATTATCACGCCTGCAAGCGCAGCAAAACCCGCCAGAGAGCCCCCGTTAAGGGTACGGGCCACGATCGCTGTCATGCCCGGGCCGGGAATGGCCGCGGCCAGACCCAGCGCCAGTATATAAGGCAGTAATTCTGTTATCGCAGGCATCGTCTTTCCTTCATAAATGTTATGTCGGGATAAAATCCAGACAGGCTGGCCATGAAAAGCGGCACGACGAAGACAACCCGGACTCGTCTGCCGCCTTAATCTGCCCTGTCCGGCCATTTCTTTTGATCTGCACCTTGTACAGCACCTGAAAACAGTATGTCCTGGCGAGACAGAAATAGGCTGTCTCAATCACATTCATTTATCGTATTCTTTGCAAGAATTAACCTCATAAACGAAATGTAGCGAAAGGAATTGACCGGTATGCTGCTTGATAAGACAGAAATGAAAATCCTGCGTGTTTTACAGGACGATGCCCGTATTACTAATCAGGAACTGGCTGACAAGATTGGTATGTCTGCCTCACCGTGCTGGCGTAAAGTGCGCAGGCTGGAAGAGCAGGGCGTCATTCAGGGGTACCGGGCTGTACTGGACCGCAAAAAAATCGGCGCCGGGGTCATGGTGTTTATTCGTGTGGTTATTGATTGCCACAGCGAGGATGAGGCAAAAAAATTCGAGCAACAGGTCACGGCGCTGGATGATGTGGTGGCCTGCTACAGTATCGGTGGTGATGCCGATTTCCTGCTACAGGTTGTGGCGAGCGATCTGGAAACTTATGCGGAGTTCGCCATGTCTGTAGTACGCAGATTGCCGCGCATTAAAGAGATGCAAAGTATGTTTGTGCTTAAAGAGATCAAACCGCTGACCGCTTATCCGGTTAAAAATACACGCTGATATGACTGGCTGAATCTTATGCAGCATCTGTGATGCAGCCGGACTCAGCCGCGTTGAACGTAGCGTTGACGCGACAGTTATAAAGAACAGGAAATGACGGAAAAGCCGGGATGCCATAAAAGGCTTTTTGAAGTTTCTGGCGTGGGCAGAGCTAATATCAGGCAACACAATGGGCATTCATTCCGCGAAACTCTGCGCCTTTATCGCTGTGATTTGAAAAACACGCCATTGACCATGGCGTGTTAATGGTTCAGAAAACTGAATGCTGTTTTAAGGTGCCCGCCCGATTTTTTTCGTGCCTTTCGTGTAGTAAAGATTGTGGTATTGACCATTTGAATAAATCACCACGAATCTGCGCGCGCCGACATAAGCGCCAAAACTGTTTTTTGCATTAATCACGCCGGGGATGACCCAGCCAAACATCAATTCTTCTTTATCTTCGGGCACATTCATTACCCAGGTATATCCTTTAAAAGGTTTAAAAAAACGATAATGCGCGCTGTAAGGATCTTTCAGATGATAATAAAACGTATTTTTGACATCCGTTTTATAAGTGTCTGGCAGCGTACCGTAACTGGCAAGCTGCACTTGTAGTGGATCGGGTTCATGAGAACGGGCTACACATCCTGTCAATATCATCGTTAAAGCAAAATACAGCACACGCTTTCTCATTAATCGCCTCAAGGGTTAATATTTTTGTTATAAGGCGAAACACTAGCACCCGGCGTATATTTCGGTCTATAAACCGTTGATAAACGAGTGTTTTATATTAGCGAACAGCGAGTGAATGGTTTAATACTGGAGAGCGAAGCGGTTTATCTTGACAACCCGGTGTTGACTGAAACGACTGTTCGGGCGCAGAGAGAGTTTAAGAGACTAACAAAAACCCGCTCCTGTTTCCCTGAGCGGGTTTTTCTAATCTGGCTCCTCTGACTGGACTCGAACCAGTGACATACGGATTAACAGTCCGCCGTTCTACCGACTGAACTACAGAGGAATCGTGCTACAGGGCGCATAGTAATGGACTGATCTTACTGAGTCAAAGCGGTTTTCGCGCCGGACAGTCTGTTTGCTGAAGGATTCAGCATTCTGGTTGTTTCAAGCGCAACTTTGCGCATTCCTGCTCTTCTTCATCCATAAAATGGTTTTATCACAGCACCCATGCCGGACAGGTGAGTGCGACCCGCATCATTGATGCCTATGCAACAAAGTAAACGGATTAGCCTGACCATCCTGTTCCAGGCGGCCCAGGATGGCAAAGCCCAGCTTTTGATAAACGTGCATAGCCTGCTTTTGTTCATACACTTCGAGTGCATTCGCGCCACAGGTTTCCACAGCATATCGGTAAGCGATAGCGTGCTACGTCTTCCTTACCACAGCCACAAACGCACCGCAGAAGGCTGGCGTTGCGCCATCCACGGACGTAGTATGCAGCATTCGTCCCTGTAGCTTGTCTCAAACACTCTTTATCACAGGTAATATCGTCATGGCGTTGATTCCAAAAAACTACTCACGGCTTGAAAGTGGCTACCGTGAGAAAGCCCTGAAAATCTATCCATGGGTTTGTGGGCGCTGTTCGCGCGAGTTTGTCTATTCCAACCTGCGTGAATTAACGGTTCATCATATTGATCACGACCACACCAATAACCCGGAAGATGGCAGTAACTGGGAATTGCTGTGCCTGTACTGCCACGATCACGAACACTCGAAGTATACGGAAGCTGACCAGTATGGCACCCGGGTTGTGGCGGGTGAGGACGCGCAAAAAGACGTGGGCGAAGCCACCTATAATCCCTTTGCGGATTTAAAGGCAATGCTGGATAAGAAAAAGTAAGACTGAAGGCCCGGACGTGACCTTTGCGTTCGCGCCTGACAGCGGCCAGACGCGCATCCGTTTTTATGCGCCTGCTATCCACTCCCTCTCTGACTGTTCGCCGCTTATCCCCCAGGGGCAAAGCCCTTCCGCACGAGGCTGAATCAACAGCCTGGTGATGTCGTTCGCCTCTCAGTGCAAAAGTGCAGTATGCCCGTTGGTATGCTCACCTGCCGCGTACTCCGTTTTAAACAGCTATGGTTAAAGGGGCACCGTCGACCATGGAGAAGTGAATGAACGAGCAACTGCAAGCACAGATTGCCGCAAGGCTGGCGTTGACAGCCGGACAGCGGCAACAGACGCGCACGGCGCTGAGTCAGGGTCTGCCAGCGGAACCTGATTCACGACGCGCACAGCGTTATGCCTTTCAGCAACGCGCCAGACAACAGGTCATCATCGGCACGAATGATTTGCTGCCCGTCTCTTTTTTGCAGCAGGGGCTGAGCGCCGCCAGGGCGGTGGCACTGGTCAGGGAAGATGGCGTACCCAAAGGCAGTGGGTTTTTAACCTGGGGCAACCTGTTTGTCACGAATCACCATTTGTTACCTGAACCGCCTGAAAAAGGCCGTATTACGCTTCAGTTTGGCTACCGCCAGGGGGAAGCGGGTGAGATGATTCAGGGACGTCTTTTCAGTGTGGATGCGGAACGCTTCTGGCTCACCAGCCCGACCGAAGCATTGGACTGCACGCTGATCGCGTTAGGCGACGCGCTTGACGACAGTGGCGAGCAACCGCTGCCGCTGGCGCTCAATGACCGCAACGATAAACATGCGTTGGGCATCCACCTTAATCTTATCCACCATCCCGGCGGTGCGCCGCAGCAGGTCTCGCTGCGCAATAATGCACTGTTAGCCCGTCATGAAGAGTTTTTGCACTACGAAGCCGACAGCGAAGGTGGCTCGTCGGGCGCACCCGTTTTCAATGACAGCTGGCAGCTGGTGGCGCTTCATCACGGCGGCGTGGAAGAGAACGGAAAATGGGTCAATGAAGGCATCCGCATCAGCGCGCTTACCGACTGGCTTAAAGGCGCGCTGCCGACGTTACCTGAAGCCTGGCAATCGTCGCTGATGCAGGCGCTCAAGGCTGAGCCTGCAGCGGAACAGGTGTTGCCCAGTGCCGCTGCACCCGATGAAAATTACGCTAATCGCGACGGTTATCAGGCGGGCTTTCTGTCGGGCACGCATGTTGATGTCGCCGGCATTATCGCGCCACGCGCCAGTGAAGTCGCACCGCTGCGTAATGGGCGCAGCGGTGCAGAAGCCACGCTGGATTATGAGCACTTCTCGCTGATCATGAGCGCAGGGCGGAAGCTGGCCTTTTTCACAGCCACCAATATTGATGGTGCGCGCTACATCAATATTGACCGCGGCAGTGGACAACCTTCGCTGCTCCCTGAAGGCGACCGCTGGTATGAAGACAGCCGTATCGACAGTCGCTATATCACCGGCCAGGCGTTCTATAGTGAATTCAGCCGCTGGTTTGATCGGGGCCATCTCACCCGCCGTAGCGATCCTACCTGGGGCACTGCGGCCGAAGCAGTGCGCGCCAATAAAGACACGTTTCATTTTACCAACTGTTCACCGCAGCATTTTCGCTTTAACCAGAGTGTGCAGTACTGGCAAGGTGTTGAGCGCTACATCCTGGAATATGGTGTGTTAAAAACCAAACAGCAGATTAGCGTGCTGACCGGACCGGTACTTAACGATCAGCACCGGCAATACGGGAACTTACAGGTGCCGCTGATGTTCTGGAAAGTGGTACTGCGCATCGGGCCGCAGGGCACGCCGCAGGCCACCGCACTGCTGGTCAGTCAGGATAAGTTGCTGGACGAGCCGCGCCGCGTACTGCCGCTTCAGCAGCCGGAAGCGGTCCCGCAGGTGGACGAATACCGCGTTTCGATTCGTTCACTGGAAACACTCACCGGGCTTGATTTCAGCGCGTTCCGCGACTGGGACAGCTGGCAACCCGATCCCAGCCTGCTGGCCGATCCTGTGCAGGCAAAGCTGATTATGAGCTGGTCTGAGGTGTTATAAAGGGACGGCGGCAATCGGCTGAATGTAAGGGACATCACACTGCCCGTTCTGGTGTTCCGAACGGGCAGGATTCGCATATTGTCGGCACTGACGTATCGGCCGGCACCGGGTTGGCAGGCTTGCCCGCCAGCAACGCCCTGAGCAGTATGCCAGCCTGAGATTCAGCCGGACGATCGCTGCATGTGTTCGCGGTTCGCCCTGTCTAAACCATGACATTAACCCGACGGGTTAACCGCGCCACTGGCGGAAAGAAGACAGTAAGCCGATGCCGCGACCTGTCCCGGCATCGGGGCAGACAAGGCCTACGCCAGCAAACCGTGTGGATCCAGGACATATTTGGCGGCCACGCCGGCATCAAAGCTGGCATAACCCTCGGCCGCCTGTTCAAGGGGCAGCACTTTGGCGTTCACAATTTTCGCGATGGGTAACCGGTCATGCAAAATTGCATTCATGAGCTGGCGGTTATATCGCAGCACTGGCGTTTGTCCGGTGTGCAGGGTTTGCGCCTTTGACCAGCCCAGGCCAAACTTCAGGCTCAGGGATCCTTCACGGGCTGCCTGCTCCTGAGCGCCCGGATCGTCTGTTACATACAGTCCCGGAATACCAATCTTACCGGCCACCCGGGTGACAGCCATCATGCTGTTCAGGACAATAGCCGGCTGCTCTTTACCCGAATGGCCCCGCGCTTCAAAGCCGACCGCATCAATCGCCGAGTCGACTTCCGGCACACCTATGATATCCGCGATCATTTCACCCAGGCGATCGTGTTTGCTCAGGTCGACGGGCACAAAGCCCATTTTTTCTGCATGCGCCAGGCGATCCTGATTGAAGTCACCCACCATCACGACCGCTGAACCCAGAATTTCCGCTGAGGCTGCCGCGGCCAGGCCAACCGGGCCCGCGCCCGCGACATAGGTCATCGAACCGACGCCCACGCCCGCCGTGACCGCACCATGAAAGCCAGTCGGCAGAATGTCTGACAGCATGGTCAGATCCAGAATTTTTGCCAGCGCCTGATCCCGGTCAGGAAACTTCAACAGGTTAAAATCGGCATACGGCACCATGACATATTTTGCCTGTCCGCCAACCCAGCCGCCCATATCGACATAGCCGAATGCGCCGCCAGCGCGTGCCGGATTAACCGTCAGGCACACGCCGGTATCCAGTTCCCGGCAGCAGCGACAACGTCCGCAGGCCACGTTGAAGGGGACAGAGACAATATCTCCCACGTTAAGCATTTCAACGTCGGTGCCTTTTTCAATGATTTCGCCGGTAATTTCATGCCCCAGCACCATGCCCGCCGGTGCGGTGGTGCGTCCACGTACCATGTGCTGATCGGAGCCACAGATATTGGTTGACAGCACTTTGATGATGACCGCGTGATCGATTTTTTTACCCGCGGGGCTGACGAATTTCGGATCGGCAATATCCATCACTTCAACCTTACCGGGCCCCTGATATACCACACCTTTATTGGAAGCGTTTCCCATAGTAATGTCCTGTCTGGCTGATTAAGAGGTCTGTCTGGCAGCGCGGTATCATGCATGTAGGGTGAGGTACTTACCGGTCTGCAAAGGCAGTGTAAGCAAGTCAGTGATGGTTAAATGATCTGACAACGACATCGGGACGGGAAAAAACGCAGAATGGCGACATCAACAGAAATAATAAAAACAGATCGCCATTGTGCAATAAAGCCTGTCCGGACATCCTGTCGAAAATAAATAAAATGATTTTATTAAAAACGACCTGTAATTATCTGTCGGCGAAAACGTCGCTTATTATATAGGCTTTTCCTATGCCGTTATTTCACGTCAGACAATGCTATGATAAAAATGAATTAGCTCACGCGTTTTGACTTCATTTTTTTTCAGGCGGTCAGGTTTTAATTAAGGGTTGCAATAACCCGGCATTTACGAAATAACGCGTCAGAATATCGTGCCTGAATACCCTGCGATCGTTATCGCCAGAGGATTACCGTATCGCTGACGGTTATTTCTGGCATATCGACCGCAATATATCATCAACCGCAATGGTCGCTGAGTGTTAATCATTACGTAGAAGGAACAGGACAATGAATATTGTTACGCCCGCGTCGCCCGCTACGCTCAGAAAGGTAACCGCCGCTGCCGCTATAGGTAATTTTGTCGAGTGGTTTGATTTTGCCGTTTATGGTTTCCTGG
Source organism: Pantoea sp. JZ2 (assembly GCF_035191405.1). Lineage (NCBI taxonomy): Bacteria > Pseudomonadati > Pseudomonadota > Gammaproteobacteria > Enterobacterales > Erwiniaceae > Pantoea > Pantoea sp. JZ2. Next base: position 1,908,395 of record NZ_CP045247.1, read on the forward strand.
CCACGATTATTGCCCAAAACTTTTTTTCACAGGCACTTCCGCAGACCGCCTTATTACAGACGTTCCTGGTGTTTGCCGTGGCGTTTGCCTTGCGGCCATTAGGTGGGGTGATATTCGGTATGCTGGGGGATAAATATGGGCGTAAACGTATCTTATCGTTGACGGTACTCATGATGGCGGGCGCGACCACGCTGATTGGCCTGCTTCCGACCGACAGGCATCTGGGGATCATGGCCCCGATTCTGCTGACGCTGGCCCGCTGTATTCAGGGATTTTCGGCAGGAGGGGAATATGCCGGAGCCTGCGCCTATGTGATGGAGCATTCACCGCCACGTAAACGCGCCTGGTACGGAAGCTTTATCACGGTCTCGACGTTTTCTGCTTTCGCGGCTGCGGCAGTTATCACTTTTCTGTCAGACGCCGCGCTGGGCCAGGATCAGATGCGCGCGTGGGGCTGGCGTATTCCTTTTCTGATTGCGGCCCCGCTGGGGCTGGTGGGGATTTATCTGCGCATTCGTATGGAAGAGACGCCTGCTTTCCGGGCTGCACGTCGCGAAGAGGCGGGAACACATGCGGCACTTGCTGACACGTTACGCCAGCAGACAGGAAACATCCTGCGGCTGGGGGCCTTTATCGCCTTAACCGCGCTGACGTTTTATATGTTTACCACCTACTTCTCGACCTTTCTCCAGTTGCAGGGCCACTTCAGTCGGGCCTCGGCCTTGCTGGTCTCCTTCCTCGCGCTGCTGTTTGCGGCGGGGCTCTGTCCGGTAGCGGGAGCGCTTTGTGACGGGATAGGCAGAAGAAAGACAGTGGCTGTCACGGGCGGATGGGTGATCGTAAGTGTCTTACCGGCCTGGTGGCTGGCCAGTTCGGGCCCGCTCTGGGCCGCCATCCTCGGGGATATGCTGTTAGCGACGGGGGCGGTGTTTTCGGGCGTCGTGACGGCCGCGTTACTCTCCGAAGTCTTCCCCACGCGGGCACGGTATACCGCCTCTGCCATTACCTACAATCTGGCCTATACGCTTTTCGGCGGCACCGCACCGCTGGTGGCAACCTGGCTCATTGACTACACAGGCAATACGCTGTCACCGGCCTTTTATCTTGTTGCGGTCGCGGTGCTGGCGCTGGCGGGCGGACTGAGCTTGCCCGAAACCTCACGTATTTCTTTGCAGGATGACGCCGCACATCCGCATTCGCGGCAACAGGGTGCGGTAAAGCACGTGGGGACGGTCGCCCGCAAGGAGCCGGTGTGAGGCATAACACCAACCGGGCACCCGCCCGGGTTAACTTCTGATGGCCTCGCTGGCGGCGCATAAAACTGCGACATAAGCATTCCTCCGCATAACGAGGGCCGGCATCGGCGCGAAGTAGGCCACGGACTGTGCAGCATCGCAGGGGAAGTGCTTATCACCCATTGCGGTGTCAACACGTCAGAGAAAGCGTGACCCGACGGGTCACCCAAGATCGCCAAGCAACGTGCTGGCTGAGAAATGATGCGCAATCTGCGCCTGTAACAGTTCGGCGCAGCCCAGCGCATCGGTCAGCGCGTTGTGGGCCGGATAGTGCGGCAGATGATAACGGGCCCGACAGTCAGACAGGCGCAACGACAGTCGGGGGCGCGGTCGCCACCATTTCTGTCGCCAGCCGTTTTGCCGCTGTGCCGCAATAACGCGCGCCTCCAGCGCCAGCGTATCGATACAGGGGAACACAATGCCTTCGCCAATGCGCTTTTTAAATGCTGCATCCAGAAAAGGCTGTTCGATCCCTTTGTGATGGACCACCATCACGTTTCCCGCCATCATTGCCAGCAGCCTGAGCAGCACAACATTCAGGTCCGGGGCGCGGGCAATTGCGGAATGTGTGATGCCGTGAATAACCACCGACTCTGTTCGCAGGTCGGCACGCGGATTCAGTATCCAGTGCTGGCTGCCCTGGATACGGATGCGCGACAGGCTCATCGGCAGTAAACCGATACTGACAATATCATCATGCTGAGGATTCAGGCCGGTGGTTTCAAAATCCATCGCCAGTAAGGGAACGTCGGACAACGGTGTATCGGGTGACGGCATGCCAGACAAGTAGTAGTTTTTCAGCGCGGCATGGCGCGTTTCCCTGGCCCGTCTGGCGAGGACGGCGGGCCAGTCCTGCGGCAGCACGCTGTCCTGGCGGGCGCGAACACAGGGCGACAGCAATGCTTTATTGATATGCAGCATTAAACGCTCCGCCCTGGCTGATAGCGATATTTTAAAAATTTTTGCGCATTGCTGAGGATCTGAAAGGCATCCTTCAGATTCTTGCGCTCAAAGTCAGACAGATTAAGCGGTTCAATCCGGTTGTCCGGTTCCTGGCCGTTCTCCACATCCTGCGCCTGGTGGCGGATGCGCACCATCGAAATAAACTCCAGCGCATCCCGCAGATCCTGACCGCGTCCGTGGGGCAAAATGTCGGCCTGCATAATCGTCTGCAGCCGATCAAAGGAGTTATGCGCCGTTGCGCCCGCCGCCAGCGCATGCACACGAATCAGATCGGCCAGCGGGGCCGTTCCGCGCCGTTTCATATCAATGGATTGCGTATGCTGGCCGGAGGGCTCCATCACAAAGTTTTTAAAGAACCCCAGCGGCGGCTTTCGCAGCAAGGCATTGCGCGCCAGACAGGCGAGAAAACGGGCGTTGTGCCGCGCTTTGTGTCTGATACGCTGGTTAAGCTGTTCTCCCCATTCCACCAGGCCCCAGACGGCGTCCAGGTCGAAGAAAATCGCGCTGTCCAGCAGCGATTGCGGTGAGGGCGAATCGATCCACTCATCAAAATAGCGTTCCCAGACGGAGAGCGGCTGACACCAGCGGCTGTTTGTCGCCATGATATTTCCCTTGCAGTAGCGATAGCCGCAGGCGTCCAGCCCGTCACTCACGCGCCGGGTCAGCGCCATAAAATAGGGCGCATGGCGCAGTGGGTCATAACGGTTATCCAGGATCAGGGCATTATCCTGATCGGTGACGAGCAGTTGCTCCTGGCGGGCCATCGAACCCAGGGTAATAAAGCAGTAGGGGACCGGCGGCGGCCCCAGTTCCGCCTCGGCCAGCGCCAGCAGGCGCTGCGTGAAACTGCGACCAATGACCGCCATGGCGCGGCCAGTCATCTGCGAGTTGGCATCTTCACGTACGATGCGGCTGAAACAGGCACGCACCTCGTTTTTCAGGGCGCTCAGTTCGTCCGGGCGCTGGCAGTGAAAAATACGGCTGACGATAAACAGGCTGTTTTGCGATTCGTAGCGGATAATGTCCGATTGTGAAATCACGCCGACAGGACAGCCGTTTTTCATCACCGGCAGATGATGAATATTGTGCTGCATCATGGTCAGCATCGCTTCAGACACCAGCTGATAATGTTCCACATGGTTCAGCGGTGCGGTCATGATCGCCTTCACCGGTGTCTCAAACCCGAGTCCACCCGCGATGACCCGCTCACGCAGGTCTTTATCCGTCACGATGCCGGTCAGCGCCGGCCTGACGGCGGGGTTAACTTCTGCCATCGGCGTCACGATCAACAGCGAGGAGACATCCTCTTTACTCATTTTCACCGCGGCGTCGCGCACCGTGGCCCGGCTGTCGAGGGTAACGGGCGGTCGGCTAATCAGCGCCTCAATGCGGGAGGCCATCAGGCCGTTAGCCTCTTCTGTGCGCGCCACGGTTTGCCGGAGACGGGTGCGGTCCTCCACTTCCACTAAATCGGCAAATTCCTCGTATTTGCGAAACAGCGCATTAAAAATCGGGGCCGGGATCAGGTAAGTCAGCGTATCTTCCAGCGCGGTCACCGGAAAGCGTACGCTGTTTTCGCGCAACAAACCAAATTCGCCAAAATAGCCCCCGGCCGTCAGTCGGTTATACAGATCGCCATTGCGTCGGTAGATTTCCACCGCGCCGCTGCGAATCACATACCAGGCATCGACAGGCTGGCCAAAGGTGAGAACAGGCGTTCCGGCTTTGAAATAGCTGACCTCAATGTGCGCGGCGATGCGCGCCAGCGCCGTGAGCGGTAAGGTGTCAAACGGCGGATAGCGCTGAATGAAGTCGATAATTTCCTGATGGGCTGACTGCACGGTGACCTCCTTTTCTGCCACAGCGGACAGCCTGACCTGCGCGGTCCGCTCAACGCTGACTTACTGATTACGCACCGCAGGGGCAGAACGTGCCAGCCGCGGTTCTGACATCAGTCCTTTCACCACCGCGACTGAGGCGATCAGCAAGACCAGTGCGAACGGCAGCCCGGTCGAGACCACCATCGCCTGTAGTGCATCCAGCCCACCGCCGAGGATCAACGTTATCGCAACCAGCCCTTCAAACACGCACCAGAACACGCGTTGTGAAGTGGGAGAGTCGATCTTGCCACCGGAAGCAATAATATCGATGACCAGCGTGCCCGAATCCGCCGACGTCACAAAAAACACCACCACCAGAATAATCGCCACCACGCAGGTGATTTTTGCCAGCGGCAACGTATCCAGCATGGTGAATAACTGCAGCGGCAGAACAGCATCGGCAATGCTCTGATAGCCTTCGGTGAAATACTGATGAATGGTGGTGCCGCCCAGCACCGTCATCCACAGCACGCAGGCCAGTGACGGCACCAGCAGTACCGAGATCATGAATTCACGCACCGTGCGACCACGCGAGATGCGTGCAATGAACATCCCGACAAAGGGTGACCATGAGATCCACCATGCCCAGTAAAACGAGGTCCAGCCTGCGGCAAAATTGCTGTCAGGGCGGGCAACCGGATTCGACAGGGCGGGCAAAAACGCAAGATAGGAAGCCAGGTTTGAGAAAAAACCGCTAAACAAAATCAGGGTAGGGCCGACCACAATGATAAACAGCAGCAGTAACCCAGCCAGAATCATGTTGGCTTCAGATAACCGCCGTACGCCGACATCCAGCCCGGCCACCACCGAAAAGGTGGCAATCGCGGTGATGACGATCACCAGGACAATCTGCGTAGTTTGTCCTAATGGCACATCAAACAGAAAATTCAGGCCGGACGCCGCCTGGGAAGCGCCCAGCCCCAGCGAGGTTGCCAGACCAAACAGCGTCGCCAGTACAGCCAGGATATCAATGATGTGTCCCGGCCAGCCCCACACCGCGTCGCCCAGCAGCGGATAAAACAGCGAGCGGATCGTCAGCGGTAAACCTTTATTGAAAGAGAACAGCGCCAGACCTAATGCCAGAAAGGCGTAAATGGCCCAGGGATGCAGCGCCCAGTGAAAAATCGTGGCGGCCATCGCCAGCTGCTGCGCATTGTCGGCCGCGCCAACTGCACCATTCAGGGGAGCCCAGTCGGTACGTACACCGTTTTCCACGACGGTGCCACCCATTGAGCTGGAGAAGTGCGACAAAGGCTCGGAAACGCCATAAAACATCAGGCCAATGCCCATTCCGGCGGCAAACAGCATGGAGAACCAGGTCACGTAATTGTAGTCAGGGCGGGCCAGCGTGCCGCCGAGGCGCACTTTACCGAGGGGGGAAATAATCAGGCCGAGACAGAGAAGAACAAAAATATTTCCGGCACTGATAAAGAACCAGTCGAGTCGGGTGGTCAGCCAGTTCAGCATTCCTTTAAACAGCGGTGCCACATCACTTTGAAAGACGAGCGTTAAAACGATAAAGGCAATAATGATCATCCCGGAGAGAACAAATACCCGGTTGTGAATATCCAGACCGAAGGAGCCAACATTTACCACGATATTGTCCTGCCCCACCTGATAATCAGTATCATAAGGTGCGACGTCCCCGTCAGGCAGCATGGGATCTCTGGCGTCTGCCATAATCATTTCCTCGCGATTTGTTCGTTGTTGTTAATGCCATCCTCAGCACGCCGGGCTGGCTCTGTTTTAGTTAACGGACATCGTTTCGCTCATCCCTGACAATCCCTGTTTTCCTGTGGTGCAAGAGTGCGGCTATCAGTCGCCTTTCCTTTCATTCAGCTGAACACCACCGTACGTTTTCCGCTTAAAAACACCCGTTTTTCGACGTGATAACGCACGGCATTAAATAACGTTACCCGCTCAATATCCTGTCCACGACTAATCAGGTCATCCGGATAAAGGGCGTGATCGACGCTCTGAATGCCCTGGGTAATAATCGGCCCTTCATCCAGATCGTTATTCACATAGTGGGCAGTGGCGCCGACCATTTTTACCCCTTTTTCCCAGGCCTGATGGTAAGGGCGCGCGCCTTTAAAGCCCGGCAGCAGGGAGTGATGAATATTGATGGCTTTTCCGTCGAGTTTTTCGCACATGGCAGGTGACAGGACCTGCATATAACGGGCCAGCACTACCAGGTCGATATGATGCTGCGCCAGCAGCGCCATAATGCGGGCTTCCTGTTCGGCGCGGTTCGCGTTATTTACCGGCAGATGGTAATAAGGAATACCGTGCCATTCGGCCAGGGAACAGAGATCGGGATGGTTAGAAATGATCAGCGGGACATCAATATTGAGCTGGCCGGTGCGGTGACGAAATAACAGATCGTTAAGACAGTGATCGAATTTAGACACCAGAATAGCGACGCGTTCGCGATGCTGCGGCGGCGTGAGTTGCCAGTGCATTTCAAAGGGCATCACGCGCGGCGTGAAATTATCCCGAAAAAGGTCGGTACTGAAGGGGGAGGCGGGTGAAAAGGCAACGCGAATAAAAAAACGGTGACTGACCCTGTCATCAAAAGAGTGTATTTCATTGATGTAGTGACCGGACTCTGCCATGAATCGGGTCACAACATCCACGGTACCCAGTTTACTCGGGCAACTGGCGGTAAAAATCCATGAATCGGGCAGCGCGCTCATGGGCAGCTCCTGTGAAGAAGAGAAACGCGTGCCGTCGGAAACGCGTCCGGCCGGCACAACAGGGCATTACTTCGTAATGGTCAGGCCATATTCACGACTGGCATCCTGTAACCACAGCCAGATGTAGTCGGCGAAGCTACGACGGACGACCAGTTCCCAGCGGTCTTCGCCGGTCCGGCGGATCAGTGCGCTGCTTTTAGCAAATACCGAACCTGCGACTTTGCCCACCGGGAACGCACGGGGATGAAGATCCAACACCGTGCTTTTCTTCAGCACATCAATGGCATGTTTGCCGGAGAGCGTCAGTATCGTCTGTCCGCCGCTGACGTTGACCACGGAGTAGTGACCGTCAATCTCTGCGCGCAACGCTTTTTCCACCGGAAACAGCTGATCCATTGGCAGAACCACCAGCCATTCGTCGGGACTCAGCCAGCGCACAGAAATGTCGCCCTCTTCACAGGAGGTAAGGGGGACGGTGGGCAGCGCTACACCCAGCACCGTCAGGCAACCCCGCATAAAACTCCGGTTCTGCTGTGAACCGCGCAGCACCAGATGGCCCAGCAGCGCCTGTTCGCGCAGCTGAACGCCACCGGGCTGCGCATGGCTGGCCGCCAGCTTGTCCAGCCCGACGTGATGCAAAGGGGATTCGGCGCGTACCTGCGCAGGCGCACACTGATCCATGACCGCCACCTGTCTGACAGTCTTTGCCGGTTTGGTTTCAGGTAAGAGGGTTTCAGACATGTTGACGTTCTCCTTTCGGATCGATAAAGATCGTGCTGCAGATTTCCGCTTCGACCACCCGGCCATCGGCCAGCGGGTAGAATACGGTTTCGCCCATGCGAGACAGCCCGCCTTTGATAAAGCCCATGGCGATGCTGCGATTCAGGTTAGCGCTCCAGTAGCTGGAGCTGATGTGGCCCAGGATATCCATCGGGACAGGCTGAGCAGGATCGGCCACCGCCTGCGCGCCTTCCGGCAAGACGATCATAGGATCGCGTGTTTTCAGCCCGACCAGCTGTTTGCGCTGGTCACGTACGCAGTCAGCCCGCGCCATGCCGCGTTTGCCGATATAGCTGAACGGTTTTGTGTCCGCGACGCACCAGCTCATATTGAGATCGTGCGGCGTCACCGAGCCGTCGGTGTCCTGACCGGCAATGATGAATCCCTTCTCGGCGCGCAGGATATGCATGGTTTCGGTGCCGTAAGGCGTCAGATCGTATTTTGCGCCGTGCGCAAAGAGTTTCTCCCAGACGTACAGGCCGTAATTGGCCTGTACGTTGATCTCAAACGACAGCTCACCGGTAAAGGAGATACGGAAGAGTCGTGCCGGTACGCCCGCTATCTTGCCTTCCTGCCAGTCCATAAACTTAAAGGTCTCTTTGTCCAGCGAGACGTCGCTGCACAGTTCAGCCAGTAAATTGCGGCTGTCGGGGCCGGATACGGTCATCGTGGCCCAGTGATCGGTCACGCTGGTAAAGAACACTTCCAGCTCCGGCCATTCGGTCTGATGGTACAGCTCCAGCCATTCCATGACGTGTGCCGCGCCGCCGGTGGTGGTGGTCATCAGGAAGTGGTTTTCCGCCAGGCATGACGTCACGCCATCGTCGAACACCATGCCGCTTTCGCCGCACATCAGACCGTAACGGCATTTGCCGACGCCCAGTTTGGCCCAGGCGTTGGTATAAACACGGCTGATAAACTCACGGGCATCTTTGCCCTGAATATCAATTTTGCCCAGCGTGGACGCATCCAGAATACCCACGCCATTGCGCACCGCACGACATTCGCGATCCAGCGTCTGTTGCATCGTTTCGCCGGCACGCGGGTAGTACCAGGGGCGCTTCCACTGGCCGACATCCTCGAACATCGCACCTTGCCTGACATGCCACGGGTGCATGGCGGTGAAGCGTTTGGGTTCAAACAGTTCACCACAGTTACGCCCCGCGATAGCGCCAAAGGCGATCGGCGTATAGTTCGGACGAAATACCGTGGTCCCGGTCTCGGGGATGCTCTTGCCCATCACTTTGGCGGCAATCGCCATGCCGTTGATATTGCCCAGCTTTCCCTGATCGGTACCAAACCCCATTGCCGTATAGCGTTTAATGTGCTCAATCGCTTCAAACCCTTCCCGCGTTGCCAGAGCGATACCGGCGGCCGTAACGTCATTCTGCAAATCCACAAACTGCTTGGGTGCGCGGCTGATCGGTTTGATGTGCGGAATATGGAACAGGGCGGCGGGCGGATATTCCAGCCACTTTTTCACGTCGGGCAGGGCGACCTCGACCGGCGTCAGGCCCAGCTTCAGCGCAGCGTCCTGTCCGGCATTGATGCCTTCCTGCAGCACGTTATCAAGCGCATAGCGCCCGTTGATGCCGCCTGCCGTCAACTGCTTCTGATGTGTCGGCCCGGGCAGGAAACCCGTCACGTCCGTGTTCCAGACCGGACGGCTGCCGGTATGGCCCGCCAGATGAATGACCGGGCTCCAGCCCCCAGAGCTGGCTACGGTGTCGCAGGTGAGGGAAAAGGGCTTGCCGGCGATCGCCTCACCTTTTTTATCCAGGGCGGCAATCGTGACGCCGCTGACGCGCTTTTTGCCCTTTACTTCAATAACGGCACTGCCGGTGATGATTCGAATACCGCGGCCACGAACAGCGGCGGCCAGTTCACCTTTGGTCACGGTTCGGGTATCTACCACGGCGACCACCTCGCGTCCCGCATCAGCCCAGTCGAGCGCGGTTCGGTAAGCGCTGTCATTGGTGGTCATCAGCACCAGTTGGTGCCCAGGCACCACGCCATAGCGGTTGATGTAGGTGGAGATGGCAGAAGGGATCATGCAGCCCGGTACATCGTTATGGCTAAACACCAGCGGTCGCTCCTGGGCACCGGTGGCCAGCACGACCCAGTGTGCCCGGACGCGGTGCATACGCTGGCGAACCTGTGCCGCCGCAGCGCGATCGCCTTTGTAGTCGGTTCGGTTCTCGTTAACGGTAAGAAAGTTATGGTCGTGATAGCCATTCACCGTGGCGCGCGTCAGCAGCGTCACCTCCGGCATCGTCGCCAGTTCCGCCACCACCTTGTTGACCCATTCCATCGCCGGTTTGCCGTCAATCTGTTCCCGGCTGGCAAGCAGATGGCCACCGAATTCATCCTGCTCATCCGCCAGGATGACGCGGGCGCCGCTGCGACCGGCGGCGAGTGCCGCCATCAGGCCCGCAGGCCCGCCGCCCACAACCATGAGATCGCAATGCTGGTTCATGGCGTCATAGATATCGGGATCTTTCTCGCGTGGCGCGCGACCCAGACCGGCGGCTTTGCGGATGAATTTCTCATAGGTCGGCCACATCGATTGCGGATACATAAAGGTTTTGTAGTAAAACCCCGGCGGCATCACTTTGCCGCCAAGGTTGCCTACCAGACTCATCAGGTCGGATTCGACAGACGGCCAGCCGTTGGTGGCCGAACAGACCAGGCCGTCATAAAGGGCCTGCTGGGTAGCGCGCACGTTTGGCACCTGCGTGGCTTCTGTCGCGCCAAGCTGTAGCACTGCGTTCGGCTCTTCAGCGCCGGCGGCGACAATGCCGCGTGGACGGCTGTATTTAAAACTGCGACCGACAATATCAATGCCGTTGGCGAGCAGGGCGGAGGCGACGGTATCGCCTTCATAGCCCTGATACGGCTTGCCATTCCACGTAAAAGTCAGCGTACTGGAACGGTTAATTCTGCCGCCGGACGGCAGGCGATTCTTCTGGCTCATGCGCTCCGCTCCTTACGCGTGTTCACGGGATTCAGGCTGTTCGTTGAGTGTGTAAACCTGTTTGATCTCATAAGTCTGGGTATCACGTACCAGATTAAAGAATTTGCGGCATCCCGCGCTGTGCACCCAAAGTTCGTGATGTAATCCGCGCGGGTTTTTACGGAAATAGAGAAAGGTTCCCCACGCTTCATCACTGCACTGATCCGGGTTAGCAGGCCGCGCGATATGCGCCTGGCCACGGGGATGAAACTCTTCTTCTTCGCGATACTCACCACAGTGAGGACAGTAAATGTGCAGCATGTTGTCACTCCTTAGTGGGCTACGCCTGCGGCGCCATGTTCATCGACCAGCGCACCAGTATAAAACCGGGACAGGGCGAAGGGTTCGGCAATCGGGTGCGGCGTGCCGTGCGCTAACTGATGGGCAAAAAGGTTGCCGGAGCCAGGCGTAGCCTTAAAGCCACCGGTGCCCCAGCCGCAGTTAAAGAACAGGTTGCGCACCGGGGTGGACGAGAGAATCGGGCTGGCATCCGGGCAGGTGTCGACAATGCCGCCCCACTGACGGTTCATGCGGACACGGCTGGTGCACGGAAACAGCTCAACAATCGCCTGAATGGTGTGTTCGATGACGCTGTAGGAGCCGCGCTGACCATAGCCGACCCAGCCATCAATACCTGCGCCGATGACCAGATCACCTTTATCTGACTGACTCATATAGCCATGCACATGGTTGGACATGACGACGGTATCCAGGAAGGGCTTGATCGGCTCGGAGACCAGCGCCTGAAGCGGATGGGATTCAACCGGCAACTCAAAGCCGGCCATTTTGGCCATCACGCCAGAGTTACCGGCGGTGACGCACCCCACACGATCCGCTTTAATTACGCCGTGGTGGCGGGTTTTGACGCCGGTGATTTTGCCGTCACTGATTTCCATATCAATGACCTCGCAGTTCTGAATCAGATCGACGCCCAGGCTGTCCGCCGCACGGGCATAACCCCAGGCCACCGCATCGTGACGGGCATTGCCCCCGCGCCGCTGCACCGACGCGCCCAGTACCGGATAGCGCGCATCTTTGCTGCAGTCCAGTGCGGGGATCTCTTTCTGTAACTGGTCGCCGTAAACCATCTCGTTGTCGATGCCCTGCAGGCGATTGGCATTCGCCAGTCGTTCATTGGTGCGCAGGTCCTGCAACGTATGGCAGGTGTGATAAACCCCACGCTGAGAGAACATCTGGTTGTAGTTCAGCTCTTGTGACAGGCCTTCCCATAATTTCATGGCGTGCTCATACAGCGCTGCGGATTCATCCCACAGGTAGTTGGAGCGGACAATCGTTGTGTTACGGCAGATGTTGCCGCCGCCAAGATGGCCTTTTTCCAGCACCGCCACGTTGGTGATGCCGTGCTCTTTCGCCAGATAGTAGGCGGTAGCCAGACCGTGCCCCCCGCCGCCGATGATAATAACGTCGTAGCGTTTCTGCGGGGTGGGGTTGCGCCAGACTTTCTGCCAGTTCTCGTGATAGCTCAGACTGTGCCTGAGCAGGCCAAATCCTGAATAGCGTTGCATCATTTCTACTCCAGTAACTCTCGCGCGTGGGCGAATTGACAGACGATAAAACCGCGCCGCCGACCGAAGCCGGTGGCCGCCTGGCCTAACGGTAAACCGGGAAGTCCGCGCACAGGGACAGCACCTGCTGCTTCACCTGAGCAATCTTCGTCTCCAGCATGTCGGCGTTGTTCATCACATCCAGGATGTCGGCAATCCAGCCGGCCAGCATGCGACAGTGCGCTTCGCTGAAGCCGCGCGTGGTAACAACCGGCGCGCCAATGCGCAGACCGGAGGTCACAAACGGGGATTGTGGATCGCCGGGAACGGCATTTTTGTTGACGGTAATGTTGGCGCGTCCCAGCGCCGCATCGGCCGCTTTACCGGTCAGCCCCTGTTTAATCAGGCTGAGTAAAAACAGGTGGTTGTCGGTGCCGCCTGAGACCACATCGTAGCCACGCGTCATAAACACGTCGGCCATCGCGCGGGCATTGTTGACCACGCGACGCTGGTAGTCGGTATAGTCAGGCTGCATGGCCTCTTTAAAGGCGACGGCTTTGGCGGCGATCACATGCATCAACGGACCGCCCTGGCCGCCCGGAAACACGGCAGCGTTGAGCTTTTTCTCCAGCTCGGGGTTGGTTTTTGCCAGAATCAGGCCGCCGCGCGGACCGCGCAGGGTTTTATGCGTGGTGGTAGTGACCACATCGGCATAGGGCAGTGGAGTGGGATAAAGGCCCGCCGCGACCAGGCCCGCCACATGCGCCATGTCGACAAACAGCCAGGCACCGACCTTATCGGCAATGGCGCGGAAGCGCGCCCAGTCCACGACGCGTGAGTAGGCCGAGAAACCGGCGACGATCATTTTCGGCCGATGTTCCAGCGCCAGCGCTTCGACCTGTTCATAATCAATTTCGCCGCTGGCTTCATTCAGGCCGTACTGCACGGCACGGTAAATTTTGCCGGAGAAGCTGACATGGGCGCCGTGCGTCAGATGACCGCCGTGCGCCAGGCTCATGCCCAGAATGGTGTCGCCCGGCTGGCACAACGCCATATAGACCGCCGCATTCGCCTGCGAGCCCGAATGGGGCTGCACGTTAGCGTAATCGGCACCAAACAGCGCACAGGCACGTTCTGTTGCCAGTTTTTCGACTACGTCGACATATTCACAGCCGCCGTAGTAGCGCTTCCCCGGATAGCCTTCTGCATATTTATTGGTCAGTACCGTACCCTGAGCCTGCATCACGCGCGGGCTGGTGTAATTCTCGGAGGCGATAAGCTCAATATGCTCTTCCTGACGCACCGCTTCCTGTTCAATGGCCTGCCACAGTTCACTGTCAAAGCTTTGAATATCGTCGCGCTTCGCAAACATGCTTTTCTCCTTGCCCGGATAACCACGCAGCGCCTGCTTTGGGCCTGAACCGTTCAGGGCAGCGGTAGAGTGAATGTGGGAGGGATAATAACCAGCGTCACCGATGCCGGAATGTTTGGTAGCGCCCCGGCGATGTCAATTTGCGACATACCCACGCAAGGCGGACACATTGAACGGTGAGGAACGGCAGAAAGGGCAAAACATGGCGAATTCATCGCCAAATACGTCGTTATCCGGCATCTCTTGTTTTTCATCCGCGCAGATAATGCGGCTGTCATTCACTCAACGGCAGGCATAAGCCCGGGAGCGCAACATGAGTATCAGTGTCTTCGATCTGTTCAAAGTCGGAATTGGTCCCTCCAGTTCACATACCGTTGGCCCTATGCGCGCGGCACAACGCTTTGTCGAACCGCTCGGTCACCGTGAGGATCGTGGGATGATTTACCGCATCAAAGTCGAACTGTTTGGTTCGCTCAGCGCCACCGGGCGCGGGCACAGTACGGATAAAGCGGTACTGATGGGGCTGATGGGCGCCTCACCCGATACCGTCGATCCCGCTACGATCAACAGCACGATACAGGCGATTGATGAAACCGGCTCCCTCACGCTGCCCTGGGGAGAAAACATTGCGTTCGACAGCCATGAGGACCTGCTGTTTGTCGATGATGTGCTCGCTTACCATCCGAACGCGATGCGTCTGAGCGCGTTTTACCGCAACGGGCAAAGCCGTTCGACCGTGTATTACTCCATTGGGGGCGGATTTGTGCTGGATGAGGATGAGGCGCTGGCGTCGGCACATCGGGTGCCACAGTGCACGCTGCCCTACGACTTTAACAGCGGCGCCGCTTTGCTGGCACACTGTGCGGACCGGCAGTTACGCATCAGTGCACTGATGCTGGAGAATGAAAAAGTCTGGCGCACGGAGGCCGGGATTCGGACCGGTCTGGCGCAGATCTGGCAGGTGATGCAGCAGTGCATTGCCAATGGTCTGGAAAATGAAGGCATCCTGCCGGGAGGGCTTAACGTGCGCCGACGAGCGCCCATGCTCTACCGATCGCTGTGCCGCGCCTCAGCGGAAAATGTGATCAGTTCAACCCTGTCGGCGATGGACTGGATCAACCTCTATGCGCTGGCGGTCAATGAGGAGAATGCGGCAGGCGGGCGTATGGTTACCGCGCCCACGAACGGGGCGGCAGGTATTATCCCGGCGGTACTGATGTACTACATGAAGTTTGAACCCCAGGCGCGCGAAGACGATGTGGTCGATTTTCTGCTCGCGGCGGCGGCGATCGGCGCACTGTGCAAGAAAAATGCTTCCATTTCGGGGGCCGAAGTCGGCTGCCAGGGTGAGGTGGGGTCCGCCTGTGCTATGGCAGCAGCCGGCCTGACCGAGGTGCTGGGTGGCACACCCGAGCAGGTCGAAAACGCCGCCGAGATTGCGCTGGAGCATAATCTCGGTCTGACCTGCGATCCGGTTGGCGGGCTGGTGCAGGTGCCGTGCATCGAACGCAATGCCATTGCGGCAATGAAAGCGATAAACGCGGCACAGATGGCGCTGCGCGGCGACGGTCAGCACTTTATTTCGCTGGATAAAGTGATTCGCACCATGCGCGACACCGGACGGGATATGCAGGATAAATACAAGGAAACCTCGCGCGGCGGGCTGGCGGTCAACGCGATTGAATGTTAACGATGTGTTGGTTTTTGGTTACTTGTGCTTATGGGTTCGAATAAAAAACAGCCAGAAAAACACGTCACAAAACAGTGCAATAAAACCGTCATATGACTAAAACGGTTCAGCGAGTGCACCGTTATGAAGCCTGCCTGCGTTGAAAGGGCAGCAATGATCAAATCTGTGAAGCTGAACAAACATTTGTTTCGCTTATGTTAACTATGTGTCATTTTTGCGTCTTGCGACCTGGTGACGAATGGCATGGCTGTTGCTTACTCTATAGGTGTTGGAAAGCAGTTGGGTGAAATACCCCTGGGTGATGTTCCTGTTAAGCCTAATAGAGGTCAGCGCACATGTTCGATACAGACGCAATTCATAAACGTTCCTCTACTGAAAATAAAACGCGCAGCGTAGGCTTTTTGCTGGTGAATAACTTCACCATGATCGCGCTGGCAACCGCCGTTGAACCCTTACGCATGGCGAACCAGCTGAGCGGCAAGGAGCTGTACAGCTGGTATACCGTCAGTGAAGAGGGCGCGCCCGTTGTCGCCAGTGACGGGATTGCCATTACACCCGACCATTCGATGGCGAACGTGCCGGCACTGGATGTCATGATTGTGGTCGGCGGTGTCAACATTACCCGCAGCTATTCCAGTCGACAGATTGGCTGGCTGCAAAGTCTGGCGCGCCGTAAGATCCTGATTGGTGGCATCTGTACCGGCCCGTACCTGCTGGCGGAAGCGGGGCTGCTGGATGGCTATCACTGCAGCGCCCACTGGGAATGCATAGCCTCCATGCAGGAAGCCTATCCCCGCGTGATCTGCACCAATCAGCTGTTTGTGATTGAGCAGGATCGCATGACCAGCAGTGGCGGTACTGTACCGATGGATATGATGCTGACGATGATTCAACGGCATTTTGGCCATCAGCTCACCGCCGCCATTTCAGAGATGTTTATCTGCGACCGGGTCCGCAACGAGTCCGACTACCAGCGTATTCCCCTGCGCCATGTACTCGGCACCGCCCAGCCCAGCCTGGTCGAAGCCGTTTCCCTGATGGAGGCCAATATCGAAGAGGCCATCGATCTGGATGAACTGGCCGGATACGTGGGCCTGTCCCGGCGACAGCTGGAACGGCTGTTCCAGAAATATCTGCACTGTTCGCCCTCACGTTACTACTTAAAGCTGCGTCTGTTCCGCGCCCGTCAGTTATTAAAACAAACCTCCATGTCGATTATTGAAATTGCGCTGGCCTGCGGTTTTGTTTCCACGCCGCACTTCAGTAAATGCTATCGCGAACACCTTGGCGTGCCGCCGCGTGAAGAGCGGCGCGGCGTTCACAGCCAGGGAAGCGGCAAAACGCTGACGCAGTTTTTTATGGCCGACCTGCCCGGGCTGACTAACTGGCAGCAGGAAAGCACCGTCTCCACCTCCCTGCGTATTCTGAACGAAGCGCGGTTTGAACCCACCTTTGGCTCCGTCACGCTGCCGGGCAATCTCTGACGCCTGTCTTACCCCACTGCGTCAGCAAAAAACAGCCTTTCGGGGCTGTTTTTTGCTTCGGGTCCCGCAACATATTGCCGTTTTTCTGTGCCCTGAACTGCGCCAGCGGTCAGGCAAGTGACGTTTTCAGAACAATTCTGCCCGCGCGTAAACCCTATTCTGTTTTCATCAGGCCGCATCCGGTTATGACGTAAACCAGAGAGGAAGATATGAACGCGACTGAATTGCATGATTCTGCGATTGTCATTGATGGGTTGGTCATTGCGAAGTGGGACAGAGCGCTGTTTGAAGATATGCGCCGCGGCGGACTCACCGCGGCCAACTGCACGGTATCCGTGTGGGAGGGCTTCCAGAGCACGGTGAATAACATCGTCGAGATGAATCACCTGATTGCGCAAAACGCCGATCTGGTCACCAAAGTCACCACGACGCGCGATATCCGCCGCGCTAAGGACGAAGGCAAAACCGGGATTCTGCTGGGCTTCCAGAACGCCCATGCGTTTGAAGACCAGCTTGGCTATATCCAGGTGTTTAAAGAACTGGGTGTCGGTGTGGTGCAGATGGCCTATAACACGCAGAACCTGGTCGGTACCGGCTGCTATGAGCGTGACGGCGGCCTCTCGGGCTACGGCCATGAAGTCGTGGCGGAAATGAACCGCGTCGGCATGCTGTGCGACCTGTCGCACGTCGGCGCGCAAACCTCGAAAGAGGTGATCCTCGCCTCGAAAAAACCGGTGTGCTACTCACACTGCCTGCCGTCAGGTCTGAAAGATCACCCGCGCAATAAATCGGATGAAGAGTTGAAGTTTATTGCCGATCACGGCGGCTTTGTTGGCGTCACCATGTTTACCCCGTTTTTAAAGAACGGTATTCACTCCACCATCGAGGATTATGTCGAAGCCATCGACTACATCTTTAACCGGGTCGGGGAAGACCAAATCGGCATTGGCACCGATTTCACCCAGGGACATGGCCAGGCATTTTTCGAATGGCTGACTCACGACAAAGGCTACGCCCGCCAGTTAACGGACTTCGGCAAGATCATCAACCCGGAGGGCATTCGTACTTTGGGCGAATTCCCGAATTTAACCGCCGCCTTGTTACGTCACGGCTTCACCGAAAAGCAGGTGCGTAAATTTATGGGCGAAAACTGGCTCAATCTGCTGGCCAATGTCTGGAACGAGTAAATCCGTTACCCATTCCTGTGAACACGTGAGGTTAAACCATGGCACATGCGCCTGAAATGCCTATCAGCGTCGATGATGAAACCGGCGTCTGGACCACCGATGCGTTACCGATGTTGTACGTACCGCGCCACTTTTTTGTGAATAACCATATGGGCATCGAAGAGGAAATTGGTGCAGAACGCTATGCCGCGATCCTCTACAAAGCGGGCTATAAATCCGCCTGGCACTGGTGTCAGAAAGAGGCCGAACTGCACGGTTTTTCGGGTGAGGCGGTGTTTGAACACTACATGAAACGCCTTTCTCAGCGCGGCTGGGGCTTTTTTACCACCGAGTCGCTGGACCTGAAGCAGGGGACCGCGCGCATCCGGCTCGATCACTCCGCGTTTGTGTATCAGTACGGCAAAGTGAACCGTAAGGTGGACTACATGTTTACCGGCTGGTTTGCCGGTGCCATGGACCAGATCGCCGAAAGCCTGGGCTACAGCGTAAGAACGCAGGCGGTGCAGACGCAGAGTGCGGCGGAAGAGGGCTGTGATTACGGTATCTTCACCGTTTCGCCGCGCTAAACACGCACGCGCCGCAGCCTGCTGCGTAAGACGCATGACCTGAAGGAACCGCTGGCTGGCGGCGGGCTATCAGAATTACGTGAAGGTGAAGCTATGTCACAGTTTGATCTGCTGTTTGAGCCATTGAAGATAAATAAACTGACTATCCGCAACCGCATTGTCAGCACGGCCCATGCCGAGGTGTACGCCACGGATGGCGGAATGACCACCGATCGCTACGTGAAATACTATGAAGAGAAAGCGAAGGGAGGATGTGGCCTCTGTATCTGCGGCGGCTCAAGCGTCGTGTCCATCGACAGTCCGCAGAGCTGGTGGAGCTCGGTCAACCTGAGCACTGATCGTATCATTCCGCACTTTCAGAATCTGGCCGATGCCGTGCATCAGCACGGCGGCAAAATCATGATTCAGATTAGCCATATGGGTCGCCGTTCACGCTGGGATGGGGAAAACTGGCCGAATCTGATGTCGCCGTCCGGTATTCGTGAACCGGTGCACCGCGCCACCTGTAAAACGATCGAGGAAGAGGAGATCTGGCGCGTCATTGGCGATTTCGCCAAAGCGGCGGTGCGGGCGAAAGCGGGCGGCCTGGATGGTGTCGAGTTATCGGCCGTGCATCAGCATATGATCGACCAGTTCTGGTCGCCGCGCGTCAATAAGCGCACGGATGAATGGGGTGGCAGCTTTGAAAAACGGATGCGTTTTGGCCTTGAAGTCCTGACTGCCGTGCGTGACGCGGTGGGGCCGGACTTTGTGGTGGGCATGCGCATCACCGGCGATGAGTTCCATCCGGACGGCCTCAGCCATGAGGACATGCGCCAGATTGCCGCGTACTACGATAAAATCGGCCTGGTCGATTATTTCGGTGTGGTCGGTTCCGGCTGTGACACCCACAACACGCTGGCTAACGTGATCCCCAACATGAGTTATCCGCCCGAGCCGTTCCTGCACCTGGCGGCAGGCATTAAAGAAGTGGTCTCGGTGCCGGTGATCCATGCGCAGAATATTAAAGATCCCAATCAGGCACAGCGCATTCTCGCCGCGGGCTATGTGGACTTTGTCGGCATGACGCGCGCCCACATCGCCGATCCGCACCTTATCGCCAAAATCAAAATGAATCAGGTAGACCAGATTCGTCAGTGCGTCGGGGCGAACTACTGTATCGACCGTCAGTATATGGGGCTGGATGTGCTGTGTATTCAGAACGCGGCCACCTCGCGCGAGTACATGGGGCTGCCGCATATCATTACCAAAACCGACGGCCCTGTGCGCAACGTCGTGGTCATCGGCGGCGGGCCTGGCGGACTGGAAGCCGCACGCGTGGCAGCCGAGCGCGGTCATAAGGTGACGCTGATCGAGCGCGCCAGTGAACTGGGCGGGCAGATCACCATTGCCGCCAAAGCGCCGCAGCGCGACCAGATGGCGGGGATTACGCGCTGGCTAGCGATGGAGCTGGCGCGCCTTAAAGTTAACGTTATGACTGATACAACAGCGGATACGGCGATGATCCGGGACCTGAATCCGGATGTCTGCATCCTCGCTACGGGTGGACAACCTTTCCTTGAACAAAATCCGGAATGGGGCGCAGCCGACGGAAGGGTGGTCTCCAGCTGGGACATTCTCAACGGCGTGGTGGAGCCGGGCAAAAACGTACTGGTGTACGACGCCATCTGTGAATTCTCTGGCATGTCCGCCGCCGACTTCCTGGCGGCACGCGGCGCGTTAGTCGAACTGGTCACTGGCGACATCAAACCCGGCATTGGCATCGGCGGCACGACGTTCCCAACCTACTATCGCAGCCTGTATGAAAAAGCGGTCGTGATGACCGCTGATCTGGCGCTGGAGAAAGTGTATCGCGAAGGCGAGAAGCTGGTGGCGGTGCTGGAAAATGAGTATACCGGCCAGAAAGAGGAGCGGGTGGTCGATCAGATCGTGGTCGAGAACGGCACGCGTCCTGATGAGGCGCTGTACTACGCGCTGAAAGCCGAATCGCGCAACAACGGGCAGATTGATGTAGAGGCGCTGTTTGACATCAAACCGCAGCCGGTGTTGTCGCAGCCGGGCAGCGGCATGATCCTCTGGCGCCTGGGCGACTGCGTGTCGCAACGCAATGCCCACGCCGCGATTTACGATGCACTGCGTCTGTGTAAGGACCTGTAATTCGCCGTCGTTGACGTGCAGCCCGCGCGCTGCACATCGCAGAAATTGTCTGGTAAGGGCACATCATGGTACTCGATCGGTTACTTCCCTGGTTACTGCTTGGCGCAGTGATACTCGCCCTCATCGGTATGGTCAGGCGCATGCTGCTCTGGCGGCGCGGGCAGCCTGAAAAGGTGGCCCTGCTGAGCGGTTTGCTGGCCATGCCACGGCGCTATCTGGTCGATCTGCATCATGTCGTGGCACGCGATAAATACATGTCGCGCACCCATGTGGCGACCGCAGGTGGCTTTGTCCTGTCAATGTTACTGATTCTGGCGGTTCACCTCTTTCGCATCAGCAGCGTACTGGTCAATGGCGTACTGGCGGCCGCGCTGGTTGTCATGTTTACAGGCGCGCTGTTTGTCTGGTATCGCCGCCGCAATCCGCCCGCCCGGCTTTCGCGTGGCCCCTGGATGCGGCTGCCGAAAAGTCTGCTGGTGTTTGCGTTCACCTTCTTTATCACCACATTGCCGATCTCGGATCGGTTTGGCGAGGCCGGACGCTGGGCGCTGGCGCTGCTTCTGCTGGCGGGCATCATCTGGGGACTGGGTGAGATGGTGTTTGGCATGGCCTGGGGCGGACCGATGAAACATGCCTTTGCGGGCGCACTGCATCTGGCTTTTCATCGCCGGCCGGAACGCTTTGGCGGCGGACGTTCAACCGGACTCAAAAGCGTCGATCTCAATGCGCCGACGCTGGGCGTCGAAAAACCGGCGGATTTTAAATGGAATCAACTGCTCGGATTTGACGCCTGCGTCCAGTGCGGTAAGTGCGAAGCAATGTGCCCGGCATTTGCGGCGGGTCAGCCGCTAAACCCAAAAAAGCTGATTCAGGACATGGTGATCGGCATGGCAGGCGGCAACGATGCCCGTTTTGCGGGCAGCCCTTATCCCGGTGTACCCGTCGGTGAGGCCTGCGGCCAGCCGCATCAACCGATCGTCGGGGGGCTGATTAAAGAAGAGACGTTATGGTCCTGCACGACCTGCCGCGCCTGCGTTGAGGAGTGCCCGATGATGATCGAGCACGTTGATGCCATTGTCGATATGCGCCGTTTTATGACGCTGGAAAAGGGGCAAACACCAGGCAAGGGCGCGGCAGTGCTGGAAAACCTCAGTCTCACTGACAACCCGAACGGCTTTAATCCGCGCAGCCGTACGCACTGGGCGGCTGACCAGAACCTGCCGCTGATGCGCGACGTGAAACAGACCGACGTGCTGTTCTGGGTATCGGACGGCGCGTTTGATATGCGCAGTCAGCGTATCCTGCGCGCCTTCGTCAATATTCTTAAGGCCGCCAATGTGCGTTTTGCGGTGCTGGGCGATGAAGAACGGGACAGCGGCGATGTGGCGCGGCGGCTGGGCGATGACGCTACATTCCAGCACCTGGCGAAAAGCAACATTGCGACGCTGCAACAGTATCGTTTTAACCGCATCGTCACCACCGATCCGCATGCCTTTCACTGTCTGAAGAATGAATATCCTGAACACTATCCGGCTGGCACGCAGCCCGACTACGAGGTGCTGCACCACACGACATTCATCAACGAACTGGTTAAGGCACAGCTCCTGGACCTGAAGGATTACAAGGGCGGCAAGGTGACCTGGCACGATCCCTGTTATCTCGGCCGCTATAACGGTGAATATGCCGCTCCGCGCGAAGTGCTGGCGGAGCTGGGGATCACGCTGTCTGAAATGACCCGATCCGGCTTTCGTTCCCGCTGCTGCGGTGGCGGAGGCGGTGCGCCGGTGACGGATATTCCTGGTGAACGCCGTATCGCCGATATGCGCATGGAGGATGCCAGAGAGACCGGGGCGGAACTCATCGCTGTCGGTTGCCAGCAGTGTACCGCGATGCTGGAAGGCGTTGTCGGGCCACGTCCGGCGGTAAAAGACATCGCCGAACTGGTGGCTGAGGCGCTGAGCGAACCCAAAAAACCGCTGCCCGCGAAAATCCGCGACCGCCAAATTGCTGTGGAGGTTATCTGATGGAAACGATCATACGTCGCGATCCGCGCCTTGAGTGGATCAGCCGCAACCGCCTGCATCCCGACCATGCGGAGCGGTGTCAGCCGCCGGAGAGCCGCGGCCCGTCAGGGTTGCTGCGCAAAAACCCACACGTCGTGGGCTTTACCGGCCCGACTGGCCTCAGGCGCATTGACCGCGAGAACGGTAATGCCTGCGTGCAGCTCGCCAGCCGGCGTCTGGCCGGGGCTGATCATCCGGTCGAACGGCCGCTGTATCGTGTGGAGCAGCCCGATTACTGCGTGGCCGTGGTGCTCGACATGTCCGGCGGACGCCTTACCCGCCACGATCGCGATATTCTGGGCCAGGCTCATCAGCTGATCCAGCATGCTGGTGGCGCTGGCGTGGTGATGGCCGTGGTGTTTGGCGAGCATCGTGAAGGGGACTTTGCGACGGCCGGTGTGGATCGCCTGCTGCATCTCAGCGGCGAGCACTACACCGGCTACCGCCCGGAGCAGCGCATTCATGCACTGATGGCGGTTGAAAAAGAGTGGGCACCGCGTTTCTGGCTGTTCCCGGACAGCGTCGCGGGCGGCTTCGAACTTGGCTGCCGGTTTGCCGCCCGCACGGGCGAACGGCCCGCAACCCAGGTCTGGCGCGTAACCGGGGAAACCTGCACCAGCCGTGCCGCAGGCGGCAGCGCGGACATTACCCGACCGCTTGCGCGCGTGATGTTGCTGGCGGAGGAGTGCGCCGAACCGATCGACGACACCCGGCATGAGGTCTTGCCGGTCAGCATCGGGCCATTGAGTATCCGGACAAAACGTATTGAGGACTGCGGCCTGATACCGGTCGATCCGGCTGCGGTGCCGCTGGGCGAAGCGGAATTCATTCTGTCGGCAGGTAATGGCATCGGCAACTGGGAACAGTTTCATGCCACGGCCGCGCTTCTCGGGGCCACCGAAGGCGCAAGCCGTGTCGTGGTGGACAGCGGTCATATGCCGCGTTTCCGTCAGGTAGGGGCCACCGGCACCTGGGTAACGGCACGGGTTTATGTGGCGGTGGGCATCTCCGGCGCGGTACAGCATTTACAGGGCATTGCGCAGTGTGACCGGGTGATTGCCATTAATACCGACCCCGGCTGTGATATGGTCAGCCGCGCCTCGCTCAGCGTGATTGCCGACAGTGATGAGGTTCTGGCAGCGCTGGCACGGCGGGTGCGTGACTGGCGCAAAGAGGAGTTACATCATGCAGCATAATGTGCAACACAGCGGCTGCCGTATCACCGCGCTGGTGTCGGTGGGCAGGCATCCGGAATCCGGACGCGCCCGTCGGGCAGAACAGGACGCCCGCGCGGTAGAGCTTGGGCTGACGCTGGCGCAGGACACCCTGGAAGTCCTGCATGCGGGCGATCCGCATGATGCGGCGCTGCGCAGCTATGCCGGGATGGGCGTGGAGGCGCTGCGCGTGCTCGCCATGGACGAACAGGGCGACGCGGTGGCGGTATTGAGCCATTACCTTAGTCAGGATCAGCCGGACGTGATCCTGACCGGCGGCCGGTCGGAGCGGGGTGAGTCGTCCGGTATGCTGCCTTTTCTGCTGGCGGAAGCGCTGGCGATGCCGGTGGTGGTCGGCGTGGCGGAAATCGTCAGCCTGAACGGCACCGATGCCGAAGTATTACAGGCACTGCCGCGGGGACAGCGCCGGTTGCTACGCATTGCGCTGCCGTTTATCGCCAGCGTCGACATGGCCGCCTGCGCACCGCGTCAGGTCGCCTTTGGTCCGGCAAGCCGGGCGACGATTATGGCGCAGCCGGGCATTGAGGTGCGGGATGCGGCAAGAGCGGAATGGCAGATTGCCCCGGCGGTCAAACGGCCGAAGCGTCTCAAAAAGATCAAAGCCAAAACGGCTGCTGACCGCTTTAAAGCGGCAACCGCCAAATCACAGAGCGACGGCGGAAAGGTTTTGCAAAATAAACCGGTAGAGGAAATGGCGCAGGCGGTCTTTGATCTGCTGCTGGAGGAGGGAGTGATTCGCTAGGGCAACGCTGATCCTGCCTGGCTTGATCCTCGCCAGGCAGGAATATCATCAGCCTTTCACGTTTTTGAGGATGGTTTCGCTGTACCAGTCGATAAAGTTAATCACGCCGAACTCATAGGTTTCCGAATAAGGGCCCGGTTGATAGCCGACAGAGTTAATCCCACGCTGGTTTTCTTCCCCCAGAACGCGATCCTGCTCATTGGTCGCATCCCAGACGGCACGCAGTTTCTCGGGATCAAAATCTTCACCCGCCACCGCGTCTTTATGCACAAACCATTTGGTGGTGACCATCGTTTCCTGCGCCGAGAGGGGCAACACGCGGAACACAATAAAGTGATCGCTCTGCATGTGGTTCCAGGAGTTCGGCAGGTGCAGGATGCGCATGGAACCCTGATCGTGACTCAAAAAGCGCCCCATGAGTCTGGTGCAGCCTTCGCGACCATCTATGGTCATCGCCTTCGTGCCCTCTTTCAGCGGCATCCGCACGATGCGGTTACGCAGGCCAAAGCTCTGGTGGCGATGGGGAATTCCCTGTTCGTCCCAGCGTGCGGCCTGTTTATTGTAGTAATCGTGGAAGCTCTGCGGCGCGCGCGGATCGTTGGTATCGTCCCACTCCAGCAGGCTGTTCAGCAGTTCAGGATGACTTCCGGCGCAGTGATAGCACTCGCGATTATTCTCCAGCACCAGTTTCCAGTTCGCTTTTTCGTACATGTGCGATTCTGCCGCCAGTTTGGTGTTTTCCACGTCATAGGGCGCCATGTATTCGTCCAGGGTGGCCAGAAAGGCATCAAAGTCAGACTGTGGCGGCGCATCAGCCAGACAGACAAAAATAAAGCCGCCGGCGGTTTTGCAGTGCGCCTTTTTCAGCCCGTGCTGCTTCATATCAAATGCCTGATTCATTTCCGAGCCGGCAAATAACAGATTGCCTTTCAGGTCGTAGGTCCACTGATGATAGGGACACACCAGATTCGCCACTTTGCCGCGCTCTTTTGAGCAGAGTCGGGAGCCGCGATGACGGCAGGTATTATGAAAGGCGTTAATGTTACCTTCCGCGTCCCGCAAGACCAGCACCGGGTTCTGACCCACCTCAAGGGTGAAGTAGTCCCCTTTTTTCGGGATTTCACTGCTCATTCCGGCAAACAGCCACTCTTTCTGAAAAATCGCCTCCATATCAATGCGAAACAGAGTCGGGTCGTTATAAAGCGCCTGCGGCAGCGAGTAGTTGGGCTGACGCTTTTCGAGCAAATCGCGTATGCGGTCGTTCGCATCGACAAGGCTTGTACAGGTGATATTCAGCAGATCGTTATGGCTCATAGTGATCTTCCCGCGCGGTTAAGGAGAGTGTTTTGCGCCTTTCCAGGCGTAACAGGATGCCAACCACCCAAATTTTCCGTCAGGCCAGACGTTGATACACGCGTAACGGCTAAGGGTGACGTCCATGCTGCACGGGTTACGCGCACGCCAATGTTCTGCCAGCGACATCCATCCCCTCTGTTAAAGACGTGCGCGCGAAATTTCTTAGCGGGACGGTTTTTTTAAGCATTTCCGTGTCGCGAATAACTAAATGCTGAAACAGGGTTAAACGGAAAATCAGGCTTACCGGCTCAAAAGCCTGTTGCGATGTCGCCAGTCAGACAGGCAATTGAACTCTCCACTTCTGATGGGAATGAAACGTATGTCAGACCGAAATATCACCGTACTGAATACCAATGCTTTTGAGCCTGTCACAACACAAACCTGGACCAATGGCCGCCATGCGGTGCGCTGCGTGAAGGTGATACAGGAAACCCATGACGTGAAAACCTTCTGCTTTATGGCAGAGCAGCCGGTAATGTTCTTTTTCAAACCGGGGCAGTTTGTCACGCTGGAACTGCTGATCGAGAATGAAACGGTTTTCCGCTCCTATACCATCTCCAGTTCGCCCTCCGTGCCTTACAGCTTCTCCATTTCGGTAAAACAGGTGCCGGGCGGCGTGGTCTCGAACTGGTTACATGCCACACTGCGCGAGGGCATGAATCTGGCAGTACATGGTCCGGTAGGGCAGTTCAACTGCATCGACTATCCCAGCAACAAGGTGCTGTACCTCTCTGGCGGCGTGGGCATTACGCCCATGATGTCGATGGCGCGCTGGTATTTTGATACCAATGCGGATGTGGACATGGTGTTTGTGCACAGCGCACGAACGCCGGAAGACATTATTTTCCGACGCGATCTGGAAAACATGACGGCGCGCATCCCCAATTTCAGACTGAGCATCATCTGTGAGCGGTACGAATCGGGCCAGTGCTGGTCCGGCTTCAGCGGTTTCCTCAATTTGGCGATGCTGCAAATGATTGCTGCGGATTTCAAGGACCGCGAGATTTTCTGCTGTGGCCCGACGCCGTACATGCGTGCGATTAAAACGTTGTTACAGGAAGTCGGTTATGACATGACGCGCTATCACGAAGAGTCGTTTGGTGCTACACCAGAGGTCGTGCAGGAGCAGGTCGAACAGGAGGCCGAAGAGGCCGCTGAAATGGCCGACGCGCTGTGCAGTTCAGAACTGCTTAGCGTGGCATTCACCCAAAGCGACAAGAGCGTCAGAATCGCCCCCGGCGAAACCGTGCACGCCGCCGCGGCCAAACTGGGACTGCATATTCCAAAAGCGTGCGGCATGGGCATCTGCGGCACCTGTAAGGTGAAATGCCTGGACGGCGACGTCGAAATGAACCACAACGGCGGCATCACCGATGAGGATGTGGAAGAGGGCTACATTCTGTCGTGCTGTAGCATTCCAAAGAACAATATCATCGTTGAATTTTAATGACGATCCGCATCGCCGTCTGGCGCACGCTCAGCGCGAGCACGTTTGCTGTGCAGTGCGCAACGGTGACGCAGCCTGAACAGGGGTAAAGCGCCGTTCACCGCAGCGGATAGACAGATACAGCGCCGGTGACAGGGCTTATTCTCCTTCTTGCTGGCCGTCCTCACTCTGCATCGACGCCTCACTCCCGCGTTAGGGCCGTCGAACGGGACATATGTCCTGCAAGCGTTCACAAAAGCGCACCAAACAAAAAGCCCGCTCAGGTTTCCCTGAGCGGGCTTTTCTCAATCTGGCTCCTCTGACTGGACTCGAACCAGTGACATACGGATTAACAGTCCGCCGTTCTACCGACTGAACTACAGAGGAATTGTTGGAACGGGGCGAATAGTAGCGGCGTCAGTACGGGATGTCAAAGCACTCTTTAACGGTTTGCGTTCAAGTGCGTGTAAAAGCAGCGCATTGGCGAAGAACTGACGCATTCGCTTGCTTTTCAAACTGCTAACAGGATCTCACTTTAAACCCATTTCCAGGTAGATGTTAGACGCATGTCAAATTTTTGTTATTTGACGATATCAAAACACTTGTTTCAGTGCTTTTATGATAAAAATTTCAAAAACGTAATTTATGGAATAAATAAACTGTTTGCGGCGACAAAATGGAATGTTCTGAGATGTGTCCGTGTCGCCTTCAACGCATGTTTATTGAAATCATGAAGATAAGAAAAGTGGTGGGGGTGTCAGAAAAGCGTCAACGTAGTCGTCTTACCTCAAATTTTCCATTAAAAACGCCAGCGAGGCGGTATGAATGTAAAAAATATTTTTCATTCAACAGGTCAGTCGCTAGCAAGTTAACAAATAAGAAGGGTCCCTATGAACATCAAAAAAACGATTGTTGCTTCACTGTTAGCCTGCATGTTGCCCGCCGCTGCGATGGCGAAAGATATTTCCGTGGGGGTTTCGATGGCGATGTTTGACGATAACTTCCTGACCATTGTGCGTAACGCTATACAAAATGAGATGAAAAAGGATGACGTAAAAGGCCAGATTGAAGATGCCAAAGGCGATGTCGCGCAGCAACTTCAGCAGGTACAAAACTTTATTGGTCAGGGCGTCGACGCCATTATTGTTAACCCGGTGGACACCGACGCGGTGAAACCGATTATCGATCAGGCATCTAAGGCGGGTGTGGCGCTGGTGTTCGTCAACCGCAAACCCCAGGCGCAGTTGGGTGACAAGATGGCGTTTGTGGGTTCTGACTCCGAACTGGCGGGCCGTCTGCAGATGGAAGCGCTGGCAAAAGCCATGAACGGAAAAGGTAACGTGGCTATTTTGCTGGGTGATTTGGCGAACGAATCCACCCGCGAGCGCACCAAAGGGGTGGAAGCGGTCGTGGCGAAATACCCGAATATTAAAGTGGTACAAAAGCAAACGGCGAAATTTAGCCGTAACGATGCGGTGGACGTCGTGAGTAACTGGATGACCGCCGGAGACGATATCAACGCCATCGCGTCAAACAACGACGAAATGGCCATCGGTGCCATTCAGGCGCTGGGTAAAAACGATAAACATATTCTGGTCGCCGGTGTCGATGGTACGCCCGATGCGCTGCAGATGATTAAGAACGGCAAAATGGTCGCCAGCGTGTTCCAGGACGCAAAAGGACAGGGTGAAGGTGCCGTTCAAACGGCGGTTAAGCTCGTCAAAGGTGAGAAAGTGCAAAAGATCGTCGATATCCCGTTCCAGCTGATCACCAAAGACAACTACACCAAATACACCAGCATGAACCAAAAATAAACGTCCTGAACCTGTGGAACGGAGGTGATGTATGACCGCGTTTGCGCTTGAAGCCGAAGGCATCAGCAAGTTATTTCCGGGCGTGAAGGCACTGGATAATGTGTCGTTACGTGTGCGTCCGGGAACGGTACATGCGTTGATGGGTGAAAATGGCGCGGGCAAATCCACTTTAATGAAATGCCTGATCGGGATGTACCGTCCCGATCAGGGCTCCATTAAAATTAAAGGGGAGCCAGTGCAGTTCAGGGACACCATGGATGCGTTACGTTCCGGTATTTCCATGATTCATCAGGAACTCAACCTGGTGCCGCATATGACCGTCGCAGAGAATATCTGGCTGGGACGGGAGCCGGTGAAGTTTGGTTTTGTCGATCACGCCCGACTGAATGAAGAAACCCAGCAGTTGTTAAGCCGCCTGAACATCAGACTGAAAGCCGATCGGCTGGTGGGCGAACTCAGTATTGCGTCACAGCAGATGGTGGAGATCGCCAAAGCGGTGTCCTGGAACTCGGACATCGTGATCATGGACGAGCCCACCTCCGCCCTGACTGAAACCGAGGTCGCCCATCTGTTTACCATCATTCGTGATCTGCGCGAGCAGGGCAAAGCCATCGTTTATATCAGTCACAAAATGGATGAGATCTTCGCCATTACGGATGAAATCAGCGTGTTCCGCGATGGCAACTGGGTGGGCAGCGACAGTACCAGCGCATTCACGCGTCAGTCGCTGATTACCAAAATGGTCGGACGTGAGCTGACGCAGCTGTTCCCGAAATTCAATAATGCGATTGGGGAAGAGGTGCTCACCGTTCGTCATCTGAGTTGTCAGGACCGCTTTTCCGACGTCAGCTTTGGCGTGCGCCGTGGGGAAATTCTCGGTGTGGCGGGTCTGGTCGGTGCCGGACGCAGTGAAGTGATGGAAAGCCTGTTTGGCATGGTGCCTTTCGACAGCGGCGAAATCCTGATTGATGGTGTGCCGGTCGCTATTGATTCGCCGTCGGTCGCCATCGAAAAAGGAATGGCGTTTCTGACAGAAGATCGCAAGAAGTCCGGGTTGTTTTTGGTGTTGTCGGTGTTAGAGAACATGAGCATCGTCAACATGCCTGAATACAGCGGTAAAGGCGGTTTTGTCAGTCATGTGAAAATGGCTCAGGACTGCATGGATCAGATCCGCCGTCTGAATATCAAAACCCCCACCATGGACCAAATCATCAATAACCTGAGCGGAGGGAATCAGCAGAAAGTCCTGATTGCCCGCTGGCTGCTGGCTCAACCCAAAATCCTGATTCTTGATGAGCCGACCCGTGGAATTGACGTCGGGGCGAAAGCAGAGATTTACCGTTTGATCAGTGAACTGGCCAACCGTGGAGTTGCCATCATTATGGTGTCGTCAGAGCTGCCGGAAATTCTGGGCATGAGTGACCGTATCATGGTGATGCATGGTGGGCGCATTACCGGCATCCTCGATAAAGACGAGGCCGATCAGGAAACTATTTTGTCGTTAGCATCCGAATGAGGCGCGAAACCACGATGAGTAATATGAAAGCAACGGCCACGCAGGCTCCTCAGCATCAACCCTCTTTTTTTGCGCATTTACGTCAGAAACTGCCAAAAGATACCGGCATTTTTGTCGTGATGGTCGGCATTGCGTTGATTTTC
The DNA here is from genome assembly GCF_035191405.1 of Pantoea sp. JZ2. Taxonomy (NCBI): domain Bacteria; kingdom Pseudomonadati; phylum Pseudomonadota; class Gammaproteobacteria; order Enterobacterales; family Erwiniaceae; genus Pantoea; species Pantoea sp. JZ2. The sequence goes on from NZ_CP045247.1 coordinate 1,939,278, forward strand.
GAAATGTTTGGCTGGTATGTGCGCGATCAGTCTTTTTTGATGAACACCAATCGTCTGATTCTTATCGTCCTGCAGGTTGCCATTATCGGCATCATTGCTGTGGGCGTGACCCAGGTCATTATTACCACCGGTATCGATCTGTCCTCCGGGTCGGTTATCGCGCTCACTGCCGTGGTAGCCGCCAGTCTGGCGCAAACTTCAGATACGCTGACCCCGATGTTCCCGTCACTGGTGAACATGCCCGCGGTGGTGCCGATTGGGGCCGGCATTGGGGTAGGGTTATTGTGCGGTCTGATTAACGGCGTATTAATTACCCGTACCGGTATTCCCCCGTTTATTGCCACGCTGGGCATGATGGTGTCGGCCCGTGGACTGGCACAGTATTACACCCAGGGTAACCCTATCAGTTTTCTCTCTGACGGGTTCACCTCGATTGGCCAGGGCGCAATGCCGGTCATTATCTTCCTGGTGGTTGCGCTGGTGTTCCACATCGCACTGAAACATACCCGCTACGGCAAATACGTGTACGCCATCGGCGGTAATATGACCTCGGCCAAAGTGTCCGGTATCAACGTCAATAAATACCTGATTATTGTCTATACCATCGCAGGCGCGTTGTCCGGCCTGGCGGGCGTGGTACTGGCGGCGCGCGTCAGTAGCGGCCAGTCGAGCATGGGCGTGGGCTATGAGCTGGATGCGATTGCCGCGGCGGTTATCGGCGGCAGCAGCCTGATGGGCGGCGTAGGGCGCATTACCGGCACGCTGATAGGCGCGGTGATACTGGGACTGATTAAAAGCGGCTTTACGTTTGTCGGGGTAGATGCGTACATCCAGGATATCATCAAAGGCATCATCATCGTCGCCGCAGTGACCATCGATATGCGACGCAACCGTGCCAAACGCTGAATACGCTGCCGCCTTGGCGCTGTAGCGGCGCTGGCGGCAGGCGCTTATCCCAGTCACATCGTTCACCCTGTGCCCGGGACTAAGCGCCACCGCCGCCTTGCTACATCACACATGCGTTTGCGTCGTCCCGTTTCGGTTATTCCTTTTAAATAACGCGTCTTTGCACGTCTGCCGGGCCGCAATAACGCCGCCCCGGCGGTCTGCTAAACCTGTTACGTTTCCCGCCTTTTACGGATAAACCCTGCCCCGGAGAGGTGGGAGGATTTACCGTTCATCAATCCTCATCCTCGGTGAAGATTGCCTGTTAACCATCCCTGCACGCTGGTCTGTCATGTTGCGCACTATTGCGGTGCAGGGCGACATGAATGGGAAAAGCAGGTCTGGCAGTCGTCCGGGATTACCTCTTTAGAGGTAACAGGAAACGCTTTTTTATCCGACTGTTAGAAAAATTTTCAAAGATATTTTGCAAACTGAATAAACCTGGTCTGCATCTTGCAATTCCCTCTTATGCAGGCTGGTAAGTAGCGACCAGCCAGACACCTTGACGTAGCGACGGAGGCAAGATGAACTTAAGACGGCTGAAATACTTTGTGAAAATCGTCGATATCGGTAGCCTGACACAGGCAGCAGAAGTGCTGCATATTGCTCAGCCTGCATTGAGCCAGCAGGTTGCTACGCTGGAAGGCGAACTGGAACAGCAGCTTCTGAACCGGACCAAACGCGGCGTCACACCGACCGAAGCCGGTAAACTGCTTTACAGCCATGCACGCGTCATTCTGCGGCAGTGTGAGCTGGCCCAGTCTGCGGTGATGAATGCCGGTCAGGTGGTGGAGGGGCAGGTGTCAATCGGTCTGGCACCGGGCACGGCGGCATCCGCGTTAACTATGCCGCTTCTGCAAACCGTACGGGAACAGTACCCGGATATCATGATTTACCTGCATGAAAACAGCAGCAGTGCGTTGAATGACAACATCATCAGCGGGCAACTGGATATGGCGGTGCTGTATGACCGCGCCCCCACGGCGGGCATCAACAGCGTGCCCCTGCTGAAAGAAGATCTCTATCTGGTCGGCGCAACCGCCTGCCCTGGCGCCAACGTCGATCTGGCCGAGGTAGCCCAGATGAGCCTGTTTCTGCCGCGTGATTACAGCGCCGTGCGCCAGCGGGTTGATGAGGCTTTCTCACTGCGCCGCCTGAGCGCGCGCATTATTGGCGAGATCGAATCGCTTTCGACGCTCACCGCCGCAATATCCAGCGGGATGGGCGTGACCGTGTTGCCTGAATCGGCGGCCAGAGCGCTGGTTGGTTCAACCCAGGCCTGGATGGCGCGGATCACCAGCCCGACCATCAGCCTGCCGCTGTCACTGAATCTTTCACACCGCTTGCCGTTATCGCCACCCGCACAGGCCGTTAAAAATATTCTGCTGTCGCTGCTCAACAAGCCACTGACTGAAAAACGCGAACTCACGCTGGTCAGCTAAACACAGCGTTCTGTTTATCCCTCTCAAGCAGGGCGCGTAAAACCGCGCCGCTGCCTTTTCTCCTCTTCCAGGCTGTCCTCTCTGTGCGTCCTGCCGCCTTCTATATGCTTCAAATGCATAAATAAATCTTTTTTATTATTTCAGGTTATCGATAAGCGTTTTTATTATCAAATGATCAGATTGCGTAAAGAGAGGTAAATATTTTGAATTTCCAGCAACTTAAAATTATTCGCGAAGCCGCGCGGCAGGAGTTCAACCTCACGGAGGTCGCCAGCACGCTGTTTACCTCGCAATCAGGCGTCAGCCGTCATATTCGCGATCTGGAGGATGAGCTTGGCGTCGAAATTTTTGTCCGCCGGGGCAAGCGCCTGCTTGGTATGACGGAGCCGGGCAAGGCGCTGCTTACCATCGCCGAACGCATTCTCGATGAAGCCGGTAAAGTGCGTCGCCTGGCCGATGTCTTCACGAACGAATCCAGCGGCATTCTCTCTATCGCCACCACACACACGCAGGCCCGGTACAGCCTGCCGCCGGTCATCAAGTCCTTTCGCCAGCTTTATCCTAATGTCCGGCTTGAACTTAATCAGGGATCGCCGCAGGAAATTGTGAATATGCTACTGGCCGGTGAGGTGGATGTCGGGATTGCCAGTGAAATGCTGGCCAATAATAACAGCCTGGCCGCGTTTCCCTGGTTCAGCTGGCATCATGCACTGCTGGTCCCGCGCGATCATGAACTGGCACAACAGCAGCCGGTCTCACTGAATGCCCTCAGTCAGCATCCGTTAATTACCTACCGGCAGGGCATTACCGGCCGCTCCCGGGTGGACAGCGCGTTTCAGCGCGCCGGCTTAAAACCGGATATCGTGCTCAGCGCCCAGGATTCCGATGTGGTGCGCACTTATGTCAAACTCGGGCTGGGCGTCGGTATTCTGGCCGATCAGGCCTGTGAAAAGGAGCCGGGAGGAGAGCTGGTCCGGCTGGATGCCACTCACCTGTTCGACGCCAACACCGTCTGGCTGGGCCTGAAACGGGGACAACTGCAGCGCAATTACGTCTGGCAGTTCCTTGAGCTGTGCAACGCGAATCTGTCGCTTGAAGAAATTAAAGCGCAGGCGCTCTCTACGGCAGGCGATGATGAGCCCGTAATCGACTTTCAAATCTGACTCCGCGTTGCGCCCTGACGGCATAAAATTTTTTTTCGGCCGTCATTCGCCATAGCGAACGTTTTCTGGCTGCCAATAACAACATCCTGCGCTTCCCCCAACCGATAAAGTGAAGAGAACTGAAAAAGGGGGATGCGATGTCACGTATACAACTGAAAGATCACACACTACTGCGCCAGCAGGCGCTGTTTGCCGGTGAATGGCAACACGGTTATCAGGGCGCAACGCTCGCCGTTAACGATCCGGCTACGGGCGAAACGCTGGCTAGCGTACCGGCGTTAGGTCGCCAGGAAACGGAGGCGGCAATTGCCTGTGCCGAATCGGTCCGCCATGCATGGGCGACAACCCCCAATGCCACCCGTGCGGCGCTGCTGGAAAAATGGCATCAGCTTATTCTTGATAACGCTGACGATCTGGCCATCATCATGACGGCAGAACAGGGCAAGCCGCTGGCGGAGGCGCGCGGTGAAGTGCTCTACGGTGCCAGTTTTGTGAAATGGTTTGCGGAAGAAGCGCGTCGGATTTATGGCGACACCATTCCCGCCCCAACGACTGACCGGCGCATTATTGTCCTGAAACAACCGGTTGGCGTCGCGGCAGCGATTACGCCCTGGAATTTCCCCATCGCAATGATTACCCGCAAGGTCGCACCGGCACTGGCGGCAGGCTGCCCGATTATCGTTAAACCGTCTGACCTGACGCCGCTGTCTGCACTGGCACTGGCCGTGCTGGCCGAGCGCGCGGGTTTCCCGGCAGGCGTTTTACAGGTGCTCACCGGCATGCCGACAGACATCGGCGCCGCGCTGACCGAAAGCCGTCTGGTGCGTAAAATCTCGTTCACCGGCTCAACGCGCGTGGGCCAACTGCTGATGAAGCAGTGCGCTGACAGCATTAAACGCCTGAGTCTGGAGCTGGGCGGCAACGCGCCGCTTATTGTCTTTGACGACGCGGATATCGAGATTGCCGTCGCGGGCGTGATGACCAGCAAATTCCGTAATGCGGGACAAACCTGTGTGTGTGCCAACCGTATTCTGGTGCAGCGTAACATCTATGAACGCTTTACCGCCCGACTGCTGGATGCGGTGGCGACCCTGAAGGTCGGAGATGGTTTTGCCCCTGGCAGCACTATCGGGCCGTTGATCAATACCTCCGCGGTGGAGAAGGTCAACGGGCACATTGATGATGCACTGCAAAAAGGCGCAACGCTGTTGACCGGTGGCATCAGCAACGGCCCCGGTACGTGGGTGCAGCCCACCGTGCTGGGACAGGTCACGAGTGAGATGCGCATCGCGCAGGAAGAAACCTTTGGACCGGTGGCTCCGCTGTTTATTTTTGATGATGAAGAACAGGCGCTGGCGATGGCAAATGACACACCCTTTGGCCTCGGCGCTTACTTCTTTACTGAAAATATCCGTCGAGCCTGGCGCGTGGCGGAAGCGCTGGAGTTTGGCATGGTCGGTTTTAATACCGGCGTCATTTCGCTGGAAGTCGCGCCGTTTGGCGGCGTGAAATTATCCGGGATAGGTCGCGAAGGGTCGCGATATGGCATTGACGAATATCTGGAGCAAAAAACATTTCACATGGGCAGCCTGTAATTTAACTTTTAATTTCTGATATTCCTCGCCAGCATGAACGTTATGCTGGCGTTTTTTTTGTGCGCCAGATCGACGTTTTATCCGTATTCTCCTTTTTAGTGCAAGTTTCATGCGCATTGCACCAAAGCAATGCGGCTTTTTTGTGAAGTAAATCATCTGTTTAACCCTTCGGCAATTCCGCAATAAATCCTTCACGAATACGGCACAAAAATTTTTTTGGGCGGTTTTAAACGCATTTTTATTTTTTTAACGGCTGGCATACTTTCTGCATTACCTAATAAAGCGTGCCGAAAAGCATTGCCAGAAATTAATTCATCCAGCATGTGATGGGTGTAACAAATAAGGATTCTTTCATGTTGAGTTTCGACCCGGAAAGCGTGCAACTCCCGCCTGGTCACTATATTGGCGGAAAACATGTACAGACACAGGGCGACGCTTTTGCCGTTAAACGCCCGTCTGATGGCAAGGTGTTTGCCACGCTGCGCGAAGCCCAGGCAGAGGATGTTGACCATGCCGTCATGACGGCACATCAGGCATTGAAAACCAGCGGCTGGTCAGGATGTGCACCGCGTGAACGTGGTCGGGTATTGCGCCGCTGGGCAGACTTAATCGAACAGGATCCCCTGCTGGCGCAGCTTGAAGCCCTTGGCTCAACCCGTCCGATTACCGATGTCGTGCAACATGAAATTCCCTTTACTGCCGAAGCCATTCGCTTCTATGCCGAGTGCGCCGACAAATACAGCGGCGATCTGTTTCCGACACGCGACAGTAGCCTGGGCATGTTGATTGCGGAGCCCTATGGCGTTATCGGGGCGATCACGCCGTGGAACTTCCCGCTGTCCATGGCTTCATGGAAATGCGGACCTGCGCTGGCCGCAGGCAATGCGGTAGTGCTAAAACCCTCAGAGCTGACGCCGCTGTCCACCGTGCGTATGGCCGAGCTGGCGGTACAGGCCGGGTTACCGGCGGGCATTCTGAATATTGTGCAGGGCAGCGGTGCGGTGACCGGCAGCGCCCTGGTCAGGCATCCCCTGGTGCGCAAAGTCTCCTTTACCGGCTCCACTGTGACAGGCGCGCGCATTATGAGTGATGCGGCCCAGTTTGGCATGAAGCCCGTCACGCTGGAGTTAGGCGGCAAAAGCCCCCAACTGGTGTTTGATGATGCGGGCGAGATTGAGGTGCTGGCACAACGTATTCTGCGTGGCTTTACCGCCAACGGCGGCCAGGCCTGCGTTGCCGGGACGCGCCTGATTGTGCAGCGCGGTATTGCCGATGCGCTGACGGAACGGCTGGCGGCGCTGTGTCGTGAGGTCCGGCCTGGCGTGACCTGGCAGGAGACCAGCCGCTATGCCCCGCTGATTGAGGCGCGTCAGGGCAACAAAGTGCAGTCCGTGATTGAGGCGGCGAAAGCCCAGGGCGCAGACGTGCTGGTGGGCGGTGACCGCTTCGCGGATACCGACGAGGGCTGGTTCTGGCAACCTACGCTGCTGACGCAGGTGAAACAGGATAATCCGGCAGTGCAGCAGGAAATCTTCGGGCCTGTGCTGACAATTCAGACGTTCGACAGCGAAGACGAAGGGCTGGCGCTGGCGGCACATGAGACCTATGGCCTGTGCGCCGGGGTGCACACGCTGAGCCTGCCACGTGCGATGCGTGCGATACGGGGAATCGCTTCCGGCACGGTATGGGTCAACCGCTACGGGCGGTCCGGCGATTTCATTATTCCTACCGGAGGGTTCATGGGGTCCGGCATCGGCAAAGATTTGGGTCGTCAGGCGTTCCAGGCCTGCCAGCGCCAGAAAAGCGTCCTTATCGATTTTTAAGCACCTAACCAGACAATAACGAGGTTAATGTAATGGCACTGTTTAAACCCAAATTCATCACGTTTGATTGCTATGGCACGCTGATCTTTTTTGATATGGCCGGTGCGGCAAAACGCTGTTTTCACGATCGCGTCGACGCGAAAGACATGGCGGCCTTTGTGACCGACTTTTCCAGCTATCGCCTGGACGAAGTGCTGGGCGCGTGGAAACCCTATTACGATGTGGTCAGCAATGCGATTCAGCGCACCTGTAAAAAGTGGGGCGTGACATGGACGCAGGCAGACAGCGATTACATTTACACCGACTGCGCCACCTGGGGACCGCATCCGGATGTGCCTGCCGGGTTAGCTAAAGTGGCGGAAGCCTTCCCGTTGGTGCTGCTGACCAATTCAATGAAGGATCTGATTCCGCACCATATTCCTCGTCTGGGTGCGCCCATCCACATGACGATTACCGCAGAAGAAGCGGGCGCGTATAAACCGCAGATGAAAGGCTTTGAATACATGCTGGAGAAACTGGACTGCCGTCCGGACGAAATTCTGCATGTGTCCTCCAGTTTCCGCTATGACCTGATGACGGCGCACGATCTTGGCATTAAACACAAGGTCTGGGTCAACCGTGGCCACGAACCGGCTAACCCCTATTACCAATACACCGAAATCAAAGACATTGGCGGCCTGCCCGGCGTCGTGGGTCTGTAAGGACAGCGTTATGAAACTGGAATCGTACTGGCAGGCGACCGCACCGGCGTTTCGCGCGGCCGCCAGCGGTCCGTTACCCGCCCACGCGGATGTGGTGGTGATCGGGGCGGGCTTTACCGGTGTTTCGGCGGCCTTATCGCTGGCGCGCAGTGGGATCAATGTGGTGGTACTGGACAGCGGGGAGGTGATGAGTCAGGCCTCCGCCCGTAATGGCGGTCACTGCAACACCGGCGTGGCGCAAAACTTTGCTTCACTGGTGGCCAGCCAGGGGCTTGAGCAGGCCAGTCGGTTCTATAAGGCATTCGATGATGCCGTGACCTATGTCGGGCAGTTGATTAAAGACGAGCAGATTGACTGTGATTTTCGTCTGTGCGGCAAGCTCAAACTGGCCAGTAAGGCGTCGCACTTCTCCGGCCTGCGTGAGGCCTGGGAACTGATGCGCCGTACGGTGGATCCGGATGTGGAACTGCTCAGTCAGTCAGAGATTGCGCAGGAGATCGACGGCGGCGACTTTCATGGCGGCCTGCTACAGCATCACGGCGGCCAGATGCACATGGGCAAATTTGGCGTCGGCCTGGCCGAAGTCGCGGCCCGCAGTGGGGCAAAAATTTATACGCACCATCATGTTACGAAGCTGGAACGGCTTGACGGCTACCGCCATCGGGTGGTGACCAGCAAAGGTGACATTCTGGCCGATAAAGTGCTGATGGCGACGGGCTGTTCCAGTGACGGTCCGTTCCCGTGGTTCCAGCGCCGTATTGTGCCGGTAGGCAGCTTTATCGTGGTGACCGAGCCGCTGGATAGGGCGCTGCTTACCGGCTTGCTGCCGCATAGACGTAACTATGTGACGTCCATGAACATCGGCAACTACTTCCGGACCACCGCGGACAGCCGTCTGGTGTTCGGTGGCCGGGCACGCTTCGCCATCAGTAACCCGACGTCGGACTCCCGCAGCGGGGACATCCTGCACGCCGCCATGACCAGTATGTTCCCCAGACTGCGCCATACGCAGATCGACTACTGCTGGGGCGGCATGGTGGATATGAGCGCCGATCGCCTGCCGCACGCAGGCGAACAGGACGGTGTGTTTTACTCGCTGGGTTACAGCGGGCATGGCACGCAGATGTCGGTATGGATGGGCCGGGTCATGGCCGATCTGTTAAGTGAGAAATCCCGCGATAACCCCTGGCAGCGCGAGACATGGCCTGCACTGCCGGGTTATCACGGAAAACCGTGGTTCCTGCCTCTCGCCGGGCTCTACTACAAAGCAAAGGATCGCCTTTCATAACTTCACATTGTTTTTCAGGCCGCCGGGGCATTATCGGGTCGAAACATCATGACCGAATCATCGCCTTCGCGGTGCGCGCCACACAGCATGTGCCGTCTGATTAACGCAGGGAATTTCACCGTTCGCTTGAAAACGTAATGAGGGTGTACAGATGAGTAAAATCGATAATAAAGAATCTGACGTAACCAATCCTGCTCTGACGCGGATGATCACTGAAGGTACGCTGTCCCGCCGCAGTCTGATGAAATTGCTTTCAGCCGGGGCCGCGATGAGCACCGGGCTGATCGGCTTCCCTGGCATGGCGCTGGCAGAGGAGAAACCGACTCAGGGCGGCAAAATCCGTGTGGGCATGTCCAATGCGTCGGCGACTGACACGCTGGACCCGGCGAAAGGCAATAACAGCGCCGACTTTACGCGCCAGTTTATGTTCTACAGCGGACTGACAGAGGTGGATAAAACCCTGACGGTGAAACCTGCGCTGGCGGAATCCATCGACTCTGACGATGGCGTCACCTGGAGCATTAAGCTGCGTAAAGGCGTGACCTTCCATGATGGTAAGCCGTTTACGTCCAAAGACGTGGTTTATTCACTGAGCCGCCATAAAGATCCAGCCGTCGCGTCCAGCGCTTTCAAGCTGGCTGAGCAGTTCAAAACCATCAACGCCGTCAACGACAATGAAGTGCAGCTTATTCTGGTGGCACCTAACTTTGACGTTCCTTACATGCTCGCAACGTCGCCCTTCCTGATCGTGCAGGACGGCACCAAAGATTTCAGCAAAGGTATCGGCACAGGGCCGTTTGTCTGCAAAAGCTTTACGCCTGGCGTCAGTACGCTTGGCACGAAAAATCCCAACTATTTTAAACCGGGGCTGCCGCATCTGGACCAGGTGGAGCTGCTCGGCGTGACCGATCAGGCGGCCCGCGTCAATGCTCTGTTATCAGGCGATATTCAGGTGGCTTCAGGGCTGAAAGCCTCGGACAGTATGCGCATCAGCCGTACACCGGATCATGCGGTGCTTGAAACCAAGGGCGGCATGTACACCAACCTGATTATCCGCACCGACATTAAACCCGGCAGCAATCCGGATTTCGTGCTGGCGATGAAATATCTGCAACCCCGAGAGATCGTGGTGAAAACCGTGTTGCAGGGCTTTGGCGACGTCAGCAACGACACGCCGGTGCCGCCGTGGCACCCGCTGTACAACGCCGATCTCAAACCCCGTCCGTTGGATCCGGAAAAAGCGAAGTTTTATATCAACAAAGCCGGCATGAGCGGGCAAACCATTGAGATTGTTACGACGCCGCCGCTGGAAGGCGCAACCGAAGGCGCGCAGCTGATTCAGCAGGTAGGTCGCAACGTCGGACTGAACGTCAACGTGCGTCGTGTGCCGTATGAAGGCTACTGGGGTACCCACTGGATGAAAGATCCCATTGGTTACGGCTCCATCAACCCGCGGCCAACACTGGATATGCTGTTCTCACAGTTTTATCTCTCCAGCGCACCGAACAACGAATGCGGCTGGAAAAATGAACAGTTCGATCAGCTGGTGATTGCGGCGCGTGGCGAACGTGATAAAGCCAAACGCAAGCAGATGTACGGCGATATGCAAACCCTGATCTATGACCACTGCGGCACGCTGATTCCTGCCTTTATCAGTTCGATGGATGGTTACAGCAAAAAGCTGAAAGGGCTGGAAGCCTGGCCGTCAGGCATGTTGATGGGCTATCGCTTCCATGAGTTTGCCTGGCTGTCTGCCTGATCACGCGTCTGTAAGAGGAGTTCGCCGATGAACCGATACATGATGTTCCTGATTGCCCGGCGCATTGGCGCCGGCATCCTGACCTTGCTTATCGTCTCAGCGGTGGTGTTCTTTATCACCAGCCTGCTGCCGGGCGATGCGGCGCAAATGATCCTGGGGCAAAACGCCACACCCGAAACCGTGGCGGCCCTGCGTCAGCAACTGGGCTTAGATCAGCCGCTGCTGGTGCGCTATTTCACCTGGCTCGGCGGCATGCTGACAGGGAATTTTGGCACCTCATTTGCCAGTCATCTGCCGGTGGCACAGCTGGTGGCACAGCGGCTTCCGGCCACGTTTGAACTGGCGGCGACCACCACCGCCATCTGCGTGCCGCTTGCGCTGATTATCGGTATTGCCGCTGCGATGAACCGCGGCTCGAAGCTGGATCGCGCGCTGGTGATTGGCACTATGGCTACGGTAGCCGTACCGGAATTTCTGGTGGCGACCGTAGCGGTGCTGATCTTCGCCGTGAAGCTGCACTGGGTCTCGGCTATGTCACTGGGCAGTCCCAACATGGATTTCGCCAGCTATATCAAAGCCTACGCATTGCCGGTCATCACGCTATGTTGCGGCCTGGTCGCCCAGATGGCGCGCATGACGCGTGCGGCCATCATTAACCAGCTCGACAGCCCGTATCTGGAAATGGCGTTGCTGAAAGGCGTTTCCCCGATGCGCGCCGTGTTGCGTCATGCCTTACCTAACGCCGTTGGCCCGATTGCGAACGCGATTTCCCTCAGCCTTTCTTATCTGTTTGGTGGCGTCATCATCATTGAAACCATCTTCAGCTATCCCGGTCTGGCCAGCCAGATGGTGGATGCGGTCAGTAACCGCGATCTGCCCGTCGTGCAGCTCTGCGTCATGCTGTTTGCCGGCTGTTATCTGTTGCTGCTGCTGGCTGCGGATATTGTCACTATCGCCTTTAACCCGAAATGGAGGAGCTGATGAAACTTCTGCTTCCCTGGCGCATTTTTCAGTCACTGTCGTTATCAGGTCGCCTGGGCCTGATCGTGACCCTGTTCTGGCTGGTCATCGCGCTGTTTGGCACCTGGTGGGCACCGCACAGCCTCGACGATATTGGTTCCGGGCCGCTGATGGGCGGATTCACCCCCGAAAACCTGTTGGGCACCGATTATCTGGGGCGGGATATGCTCACGCGCATTATGTACGGCGCGAAATTCTCGCTGGGCCTGGCACTCGGCGCGGCCATTCTGGCCAGCCTGATTGGGACGATGCTGGCCTTAATCGCGGCGGTCACCGGACGCTGGCTGGAGGAGCTCTTGGGTCGCATTAACGACGCGATGCTGGTGCTGCCGGGTAAAATTCTGGCGCTGATGATTGTGGCGGTATTTGGTTCTTCACTGCCGATGCTGCTGATCACGGCGGTGTTCACCTACTGGCCGGGCGCCTTCCGCATTGCGTTTGCGCTGGCCAGTAGTTTGCGCAATATGGATTACGTCCGCGCCTCCCGGCTGCGGGGCGAAAGCCGCTGGTACATCGCCATCCACGATATTCTGCCGAACATGGTTCATCCGGTGCTGGCCGATTTTGGTCTGCGCTTTGTGTACATCGTCCTGCTGCTGAGCGGCCTGAGCTTCCTGGGGTTGGGCGTCCAGCCGCCGTATGCCGACTGGGGCACCTTAGTCCGCGAAAATATTCAGGGGCTGTTTGACGGTTCGCCGGCGGTGTTGATGCCCGCCCTGGCGATTGCCAGTCTTACTATCGCCGTAAACCTGTTTATTGACAGTCTGCAAAGCATGCGTCCGCTGACGCTGGCAAAGGAGGGGGCATGAACGTGACACCACATACGGCGATGCCTGTGATTTCGGTGGATAAGCTGCGCGTAACGGCGCACAACGACAATGGCGATGAGCTGGATATCGTCTCCGATATTCGCTTCACCGTGCAGAAGGGGGAAGTCCTGGCGCTGATTGGTGAATCCGGCTCGGGGAAAACCACCATCGCAATGGCGCTGATGGGCTATGCCCGCCACGGTTGTAAGATCGCCGAGGGAAATATCCACGTCGCGGGCACCAACGTCATGGCACTGACGCCTGCCGAACTTCGCTTTTTCCGCGGAAATAAGGTCGCCTACATTGCGCAAAGTGCGGCGGCCTCGTTTAACCCCGGCATGAAAATTATCGACCAGGTGATCGAGCCAGTGGTGATTCACGGCACGATGACGCGCAAGGCGGCAAAAGCCAAAGCGCTGGGCCTGTTTCGGGAGCTGGCGCTGCCGAATCCGGACACCATTGGCGATCGCTTTCCGCATCAGGTTTCAGGCGGACAGCTACAGCGCTTAATGACGGCCATGGCGCTGATTAGCGATCCGGAGGTGGTGATTCTTGATGAGCCTACTACCGCGCTGGATGTCACCACGCAGGTCGAAGTGCTCAAAGCCTTCCGCCGCGTGGTCAAACAGCGTGGCGTGACGGCGATTTATGTCAGCCACGATCTGGCCGTCGTTGCACAAATGGCCGACCGTATTCTGGTTTTGCTGCAGGGAAAAATTGCCGAATACGGCACCACGGCCCATCTGATAGGCGCACCGCAGTCGGACTATACGCGCCTGCTGATGGCGGCGGCGCAACAGAAAGAACGCCCCAGCAACTGGTGCCCGGCAAAGGCGAATGAGCTGCCGCTGCTGGAAGTACGCGACCTGTCTGCGGGTTACGGACCCAAAGGCAGTGATGGTTTGCCCAAAGTGCGCATTCTGGAAAACATCAATCTTACGCTCTGGAAAGGCCAGGCCATCGGCATTATCGGTGAGTCCGGCTCGGGCAAAACCACGCTGGCTCATGCTATCGCCGGCCTGAACCCGGCCTGTCAGGGGCAAATCCTGTTTAACGGTCACATGGTGGCCGGTCAGATGCAAAAGCGCACGGATAACGAACTGCGTCGTATTCAGTATGTTTTCCAGATGGCGGATACGGCGCTCAATCCTGCACACAGTGTGGAACAAATTCTGTCACGCCCGCTGACGCTGTTTCATGGGCTGAGCGGCATCGCCCGGCAGAACCGGCTGTATCAACTGCTGGATTTGGTCAGGCTGCCACGTACCGTGCTCTCGCGCCGTCCCTGGTCGCTGTCCGGTGGACAAAAGCAGCGCGTGAACCTGGCGCGCGCGCTGGCGGCAGAGCCGGATGTCATTCTGTGCGATGAGGTAACCTCGGCGCTCGATACCGTGGTGGCCTCGGCGGTACTGGATCTGATTAGTGAGCTGCGCCGTGAACTGGGGCTGTCTGTCATCTTTATCAGCCACGATATGCACGCCGTCAGAGCGGTGTGCGATGAGATCGTCGTCATGCGCAATGGCGCTATCGTCACCCAACTGGCGCGGGAAAATTACGAGCAGCCGACCCGCGAGCTCTATTTTGAACGCCTGAAACGTGCCGTGCCTGAACTCCGTCAGGGCTGGCTCGACGAGCACGAAGAGATCCTGAAAGCCGAATAACCGGTAAACAAGCGCCCCCTATTCCGGGGCAGGGCAGCACGCCATTGCCATGTTGCCCCAACACACGACGAGGTTGTGACGACATGCCCGCACCGATTCGATATGTACAGGACAGCCCGGATTTCCCGGATGCTGCTGATGTGGTGGTGATAGGTGCCGGTATCGCCGGTGCAGCCGCAACCTGGTATCTGGCAAAGCAGGGCCTGAAAGTGGTGCTGATAGAAAAAGGCCTGGTCGGGGCCGAACAGTCCAGCCGCAACTGGGGCTGGTGCCGCCAGCAGAATCGCGACGAGCGTGAACTGCCACTGGTGATTGAAGCCCTGCGCGGCTGGGAACAACTGAGTCAGGAAACCGGGGAAGAGCTGGGGTTTCGCCGCAGCGGCCTGGTGTATGCCACCCGCAATGAAGCGGATATTGCCGCCTGGGATAAGTGGGGGCAGATGGCGAAGCAGTACGGCGTGCGCAGCGATATTCTGAATGCCCGGCAGGCTAAAGCGATGACGCCGGGCAGTACCACTGACTGGCTGGGCGGCGTATCAGCGCCTACGGACGGTGCTGCTGAGCCGCGACTCGCCGCCCCCGGCATTGTCATAGGGGCGCAGAAAAACGGGGCGCAGGTTTTTCAGCAGTGTGCCGTGCGCGGGCTGGATATCACGGCGGGCCGTGTCAGCGGCGTCGTTACGGAACGCGGCCTGATCAAGACCAGCCTTGTGATCTGTGCTGCCGGGGCATGGACCTCAATGTTTTGCCGTCGTCACGGTCTCGATCTGCCGCTTGGCAACGTGATTGGTACCGCGTTTCGCACCCAGCCCATTCGGCAGGCCATTACCGTGCCGTTTTATACCGAACGTTTCGCCTGTCGCCCACAACTGGACGGCAGCTATACGGTTTCCGTCTCCGGCCGCGGCAGACTGGAGCCCGGCGCGCAGGGGCTGCGCTATCTGAAGCAGTTTTATCCCACATTCAAAAGTCGTCGTAAAAACCTTACCCTGAACCTCGGGATTAAACCGTTTTTCCATGGGCCTGAAGCCATGGGCCGCTGGGATCTGGATAGCGTTTCGCCGTTTGAGCGCATGCGTATTCTCGATCCGGCCGCCGATCGCTCGGTGGTGGAAAACGGCCTGGCAGCGATGCGCCGGGAGTTTCCTGCCCTGGCCAACCTGAAGGTTGCCCAGGCCTGGGGCGGCATGATTGACAGCACCCCGGATGCGATTCCGGTCATCTCCACCGTGGCAAAACTGCCCGGTCTGGTGCTGTCGGCGGGCTTCAGCGCCCACGGTTTTGGCATTGGCCCCGGTGCGGGCCGCCTTGCCGCCGAGCTGGCAACTGACGCCACGCCGGTTGTCGATCCGACACCTTATCGCTACAGCCGTTTCACTGACGGCAGCGCACTTGATGCACCTGGCATGATGTAAGGAAAGCAAAATGACATTTCATATTCGTACCATGACCTCAGACGATATCCCGCAGGTTCACGCCATGAGCCAGGCACTTAACTGGCCGCACCGTCGCGAGGACTGGGCGATCGGCATCCAGCTTGGCGAAGGCGTAGTGATTGAAGAGCAGGGTGAGGTCATCGGCAGCGCGATTCTGTGGCGCTGGGGTGACGAGGCCGCCACCATTGGCCTGGTCATTGTGGCCAATCAGCATCAGGGCCGGGGACTGGGCAAGCAGCTGATGCTGGCGCTACTGGAAAAAGTCCCCGGCTATAACGTACGTCTGCACGCTACCGACATGGGCAAGGGCCTTTACGAGAAACTGGGTTTTGTGGCCTGCGGCAACATCCTCCAGTACCAAACGCCGTCCCTGAGCAGCGTGCCGGCCGTGCCCATCCCGGCGGGGTTAACTCTGTCTGCCGCAACCGCCGACGACCAGGACAGGCTGGTGCAGATGGACCAGGCGGCGCATGGGCTGTACCGCCCTGAACTTATTGCGCATCTTATTAACGATAACCAGACCGTTATTTTGCAGGACGACGCACAACAGGCGCGCGGGTTTGCCAGCCTGCGCCGTTTTGGCCGCGGCTGGGTGATTGGTCCGGTGATCGCGGACAGTTTACCGGTGGCACAGGCACTGACCGCCGCGTTAATGCAGGGCCTGAAAGGGGAATATCTGCGCATGGACACCGATGCCGCGCTGCCGATGGCCAGCTGGCTTGAAAGTCTTGGACTGGCCAATGTGGATGCCCCGGTCACCATGGTACGTGGCCAGGTGTGGGCACCACAGGGCATGCAGGCGTTTGGCTTAATGACCCAGGCGATGGCCTGATGCATATCGTGTACAAATCGGAGCCCCAGCGTGGCCTTTACTGGCAGCGCTGGCTGGCGGCGCATGCGCCGGATATCCACTTACATCTCTGGCCCGAAACGGGTGAGCCGGAGCAGGTAGAGGCGGTGATCGCGTGGGTGCCGCCGGACGATGTGACCCGCCGGTTTCCCAACCTGAAAATTCTGTTTTCTGTCGGTGCCGGGGCGGAACAGTTCGATCTGTCCGCGCTTCCTGCGCACCTGCCGTTAGTGAGGATGATTGAGCCCGGGCTGACGCAGGGCATGGTGGAATACATTACCTTCGCCGTGCTGGGACTGCATCGCGATATGCCGCGCTATTTCCAGCAACAGCGTGCGCAGCAGTGGCAGGCGCATTCAGCCGTGCCCGCCAGCGAACGGCGCGTAGGGATCATGGGACTCGGCGAACTGGGGCGCGCCGCACTGACCCAGCTTCAGACGTTAGGCTTTGACTGCGGCGGCTGGAGCCGGACGCCCCATCAGATACCGGGCGCAGCCTGCTGGCACGGTGACGCGCAGCTGCCCGCGTTTCTGGCTCGCAGCGACATTCTGGTGTGCCTGTTACCACTGACGCCCAGCACAGAGGGCTTGCTCAATGCCAGACTGTTCAGCCAGTTGCCCGCCGGGGCCGCGCTGGTGCAGGCCGGACGCGGACCGCAGCTTAACGAACAGGGTTTGCTGACCGCGCTGGACAGCGGTCAGTTACGGGCCGCTGTGATTGACGTAACGGAGCCGGAACCGCTCCCTGCCGGTCATGCGTTCTGGACCCATCCCGCCATCTGGCTCACGCCCCATATTGCCAGTCGCACACAAAACGACAGCGCGGTGAGCGCACTGGTGGCCAACCTGCGGCGTTTTCAGCGCGGTGAGCCGCTGCACGGCGTTATCGATCGTTCACGAGGATATTAAGATGGATCATTTAGTGGCGTTGCGCCGGGATCTGCACCGTAACCCGGAGCTGGGATTTCAGGAGCAGCGTACCAGCGACATTGTTGCCCGCTTTTTACACGATCTGGGCATTGAAGTGCATCGTGGCATCGGTAAAACCGGCGTCGTGGGCATACTGAAGAAAGGCACAAATTCGCGCATGATTGGGTTGCGTGCCGATATGGATGCGCTTCCTATGCAGGATAAAGGCGAGGTTGCCTGGACCAGCCTGCAACAAAACCGCAGCCACGCCTGTGGTCATGATGGCCACACGACCATGTTGCTGGGCGCAGCGGAGAAACTGGCGCGTGACGTTGCGTTTGACGGTACGGTGTGTTTTATCTTTCAACCGGCAGAAGAGGGGCTGGCGGGCGCGAAGGCTATGATCGACGATGGCCTGTTTGAACGCTTTCCCTGCGATGCCGTGTATGCGCTGCATAACTGGCCCGAGCTGCCGCTTGGGGAGATTCAAACCCGTCCGGGGCCGATTATGGCGGCAGCCGACCGTTTTGATATCACCGTCAAAGGCGCAGGCGGGCATGCTGCCCAGCCTCATCTGACCCATGACACGCTGCTGGCGCTGAGCGAGCTGGTGGTCCAGCTCAACACGCTGGTGCCACGGGCACTCGATCCCTGCGAACCGGCTCTGCTGACCGTGACGCGCATGCAGGGCGGTTTCTCCCACAATATGATCCCTGCGGAAGCCAACATCACCGGTACGGTGCGCACCTTTAATCCCGCGGCGCAGGACATCATCGAATCACGCCTGCGGCAGATGGCAGAACACATCGCGGCCGCGCACGGCTTACAGGCTGAGGTGAACTATCTGCGCTATTACCCGGCCACGATCAACAGTGATGCGGAAGCGACTCAGGCACTTGCCGCCCTGCAGGCCGCAGGTATGCAGGCACGCCTCGCGGCTCAGCCCGCGCTCACCTCAGAAGATTTTGCTTTTATGTTGCAGGCCAAACCCGGCGCCTATTTATGGATCGGCTCCGCGCCCTGCAAGCCGCTGCACCATGCGGCCTATGACTTTAACGACGCGTTGATACCGCATGGAATACGGGCATTTATCACGCTGGCCTGCCACGGGCTGGGGGCAACATTTCCTTGCTGAAACCTGTGGGATTTTAACACTTAATGCCGCTACTGGCGGAATTACGGCACCGTCATCGCTCAACAGATTGCGATACTTAAGCCAACCGAACACGACGTGGATGAGGTAGAGAAATGCAGAATGTCCTGGCAGAACAGCAAACTTATTCGGATAACAGCCTGTTGCTGGATGTCCGAGAACACCATGTGCCGCGTGGCATCGTTACCGCACATCCGCTGGTGATCGAACGCGCGAAAGGCAGCGAAGTATGGGATGTGGAAGGGAACCGCTATCTGGATTTCGTGGGCGGCATCGGCGTACTGAACGTCGGTCATAACCATCCTGCGGTCGTTAATGCCGTGACCCGTCAGCTCGGCCTGGTGTCGCATGCCTGTTTTCAGGTTGTGGCCTATCCCGGCTATATCGAACTAGCACAGCGCCTGAATAAGCTGGTCGGCGGTGAAGATCATTATAAAAGTGTTTTCTTCACCAGCGGCGCAGAAGCCGTCGAGAATGCGGTAAAAATTGCGCGAGCTTATACGCAACGTCCCGGCATTATCGCTTTTGACGGGGCGTTCCACGGTCGTACCTTGCTGGGCGTCACGCTGACCGGCATGTCTGCGCCGTACAAACAGAATTTCGGTCCGTTCCCGAGTGATGTGTATCGTCTGCCGTTCCCGAATCCGTTGCACGGTGTCACGGAGGCCGACTGTCTGAAGGCGCTGGAGCAGCTGTTTGCGGTGCAGATTCTGCCGGAGCGCGTGGCCGCCATTATCATTGAACCGGTGCAGGGCGATGGCGGCTTCTTACCGGCCGGTCCTGCGTTTATGCAGGCCCTGCGCCGCATTACCACCCAGCACGGCATTGTGTTGATCTGTGATGAAATCCAGAGCGGCTTTGGCCGTACCGGCACCATGTTTGCCTTCCAGCAACTTGGCATCAAACCGGATTTGGTCACGACTGCGAAGAGTCTGGCGGGCGGGCTGCCGATTTCGGGCGTGGTAGGTAAAGCCGAGATCATGGACAGCCCGGCGCCGGGCGGACTGGGCGGGACCTATGGCGGTAACGCGCTGGCCTGTGCGGCGGCCCTGGCGGTACTGGATATCTTTGAGCAGGAAAATTTGCTGGCGCGTTCTTGTCAGTTAGGTGAGCAACTGAATCAGCGTCTGCGTCAGCTGGCAGACAAGTATGCCTGTATTGGCGATGTGCGCGGCGTAGGTTTTATGCAGGCCGTTGAGATTCTGGATGTGGACACACACAAACCCGACAGTGCACTGACGCAAAAGATCCTCGACTGCGCCTGTCAGGAAGGGTTGCTGCTGATTAAATGTGGCTTACATCGCAATACCATTCGTTTCCTTGCGCCGTTAGTGACCACCGATTCGCAACTTGAAGAGGCGCTGCATATTTTCGATATCGCGCTGGCGCGGGCGACCGGTCGTTTGTAGCAGCACTGGCCCTCATTGACAAGGCAGCTACCCGGGATGCGGTCCACCAGGCCGCAACCGGGTGTCACGCTGGCGCATTTTTTGCAAAGCGTGATAAGCCCGGGATTTTTTGTGTTACAAAAAAGTAGCGCAGTTGTTATTTTAAAAGGCGTATTTTAAGGAGTAACAAAAGTGCGCTTTGCGCGAGTACACAGCGTATTTCTGGGTAGTCACGAACGTCCAGTACAGCGGTAAACAATGAGGGGTGCTATGAACGGCTTAATGAAACTCGATCGCATCGATATCAATATTCTGGTGCAACTACAAAAAGATGGCCGTATCAGCAACGTTAATCTCGCCGATGCCGTCGGGCTTTCCCCGAGCCCTTGCCTGCAACGCGTCAAGCGCCTGGAACAGGCGGGATTCATCACGGGCTATGAAGCGCACGTTAATCTCACCAAAATTACCGACTCCGTCACCGTCTTTACCGAAGTCACGCTTAACGGACACCGCCGCGAAGACTTTATGAAGTTTGAAGCTGCGATGCGTGATGTCGATGAGCTGATGGAGTGCCATCTGATTACCGGCGGTTACGATTACCTTCTGCGCTTTATCACCCGCAGTATTGAGCACTACCAGGACGTGATTGAGAAGATGCTCGATGCCCAAATCGGCATTGATAAATACTTCAGCTACATCGTGATCAAATCCCCGGTCATGAAAAGCAGTGTGCCCCTGCGCTCACTGATCGGCAAACATAACGCGATGGAATACGGAAGCCAGTAGCCCGCGCAGTAAGAACGCTTTTTCGCGATGACAGGTACGAATGCAACATCGCCTGTGCACGAAACCCATCACTGACCGTTGATATTTTTTTGATCGACTACCCTTTAAGTCTGCACGGACTAAGAGGGGAAGGCGACCATGAGTACCAAAACCAGTGATTTTTTTGTCCAGCGTCTCAAGGCGTGGGGCGTTACGCGCATTTATGGCTATCCGGGCGATGGCATCAACGGTGTTTTAGGGGCCATTCAGCGTGCCAACGAACAGGGTGACGGCATTGAATTTATCCAGGTCCGTCACGAAGAAATGGCCGCCTTTATGGCCGCCGGACATGCCAAATTTACCGGCGAGCTTGGCGTTTGTCTGTCAACGGGCGGCCCGGGTGCGACACATCTTCTGACCGGGCTCTACGATGCCAAAATGGATCACGCACCGGTTCTCGCCATTGCCGGGCAGGCGGAAGCGACCGCTCGCGGTGCCAGTTATCAGCAGGAAATGAACCTTGACCGGATTTTTTCCGACGTGGCTAATTTTGTGCAGGAAGCCTCCGCGCCTGCGCAGGTCCGCCATCTGATTGACCGTGGCGTTCGTATTGCCATTGCACAGAATGGCGTGGCGGTGGTGATCGTCCCGAAAGATATTCAGGACGAAGCCTGGCAGGCGCCTCCGCACCTTCACGGGTTTACCCATTCTGGCAGCGGCTATCAGCGCCCCAAAGTTGTCCCTTACGACCATGATCTGCAACGTGCTGCGGAGGTGCTGAACAGCGGGAAAAAGGTCGCCATTCTTATTGGTTCTGGTGCCCGCGATGCGGCGACAGAAGTGGTGAAAGCGGCTAATCTGTTGGGCGCGGGCGTGGCAAAAGCGTTATTAGGTAAAGATGTGCTGCCGGATGATGCCCCTTTTGTAACCGGCGCTATTGGTTTACTTGGCACGGGGCCCTCCTGGGAAATGATGCAACACTGCGACACGCTGCTGATGATCGGTAGCGGCTTTCCCTGGACGGAATTTCTGCCGAAAGAAGGTCAGGCACGCGCAGTACAGATTGATATCGATCCTGCCATGCTGGGCCTGCGTTATCCTTGTGAAGTGAATCTGCACGGCGATGCCGCAGAAACGTTGCGTGCTTTGTTACCTTTGCTGGAGCACAAAACCGATCGTCGCTGGCAGGAGGATATTGCACGTCAGGTACAAGACTGGTGGACACTGATGGAAACGCGAGCGCATGCTCCTGCCAATCCCGTTAATCCGCAGCGTGTGGTATGGGAAATGTCGCCGCAACTGCCGGACGATGCCATTGTGACCTCCGATTCCGGCTCCTGTGCCAACTGGTTTGCGCGTGACTATCGTGTAAAACAGGGCCAGCGCGCCTCACTGTCCGGCGGCCTGGCCTGTATGGGGGCGGCGGTGCCCTACGCGATTGCGGCCAAATTTGCCCATCCGCACAAGCCGGTTGTGGCGCTGGTGGGAGACGGGGCGATGCAGATGAATAATATGGCTGAGCTGATCACCATCCAGAAATACTGGCAACAATGGGCCGATCCGCGCCTGATTGTTTGTGTATTCAATAATCAGGACCTCAATCAGGTGACCTGGGAACAGCGCGTGATGGAGGGTAATCCGCGCTTCGAAGCAACCCAGCAACTGCCGAACGTTAACTATGCTGAGTTCGCTGAATCCCTGGGATTGACAGGGATCTATGTGGATAATCCGGATGCGCTCGCAGGTGCATGGCAACGGGCGCTCAGCGCTGACCGGCCTGTACTGCTGGAGGTAAAAACCGATCCGGAAGTCGCGCCTCTGCCGCCACATATCACGTTCAGTCAGGCCAAATCCTTTATGGCCTCCATGGTTAAAGGGGATCGTGGCGCGGTCCAGATTCTCAGTGACACGGCCAGCCAACTTTTTCATAAAAAGCAATAGCGGGTAAATTTTCACTCGCCCTGCGGCAAGACTCTGCTTGCTGCCGGCCATACGGATGTCCGGCAGCCCTTTGCTAAACCGATAACAGGAGCCTGATCATGGGAACAAACACACAACCGATGTGGCTGATTTCTGGATGTTCAACGGGATTTGGCCGTGAACTGGCGCAGCAGACCATCGCCCGCGGATTCCGGGTGGTCGTAACTGCACGCCATCGATCAGCGATCGCCGATCTGGTTGACGGCCATCCGAACGCGATCGCGGTTGAACTGGATGTGACGCAACAACACAGTATTGATAAGGCGGTCAACAAAGCGCTTGAAACGTTCGGCACCCTTGACGTACTGGTCAATAATGCGGGTTACGGTTACCAAAGTTCCGTCGAAGAAGGTGAAGACAAGGCCATACGCGCGCAGTTTGATGCCAACGTATTCGGTCTGTTTGCTCTGACGCGTGCGGTACTGCCGGCTATGCGCACCGCGCGACGGGGTCACATTATGAATATCACCTCCGTGGCAGGATTCATCGGCTTTGCCAGCTCAGGTTATTATGCTGCCAGTAAGCACGCCGTAGAGGGCTGGTCTGATTCGCTCGCCCAGGAGGTGGGTCCGTTAGGGATTCACGTGACCTGTATTGAACCCGGCCCGTTTCGTACCGACTGGGCAGGACGTTCGCTGCATCAGACCCCGAGCACCTTACCGGATTATGCCGAAACCGCTGCCGCCAGGATGAAGGCGACGGCGGCGTACAGCGGCACGCAGAAAGGTGACCCTGTTCGTGCGGCGAGCGCGATGATCGCCATTGCTGAACACCCCGAACCGCCGCGCCACGTGGTGATGGGAGCATGGGGTTATGAGGCGGTAAAGGAAAAACTCAAAGCGCGACTGGCACAGATAGAAGCCTGGAAACAGACGTCATTATCAACCGATTTTCCTGATTAAACAGCCGGATAAGCCCTGACCGCCATATGGCATGGATGCCCTATGGCGTTGAGCGGTTTACTCTCAGATCTGTCCGGTGTCCTGCGCTTCACAGACAAATTCACCTTCGCTTCACTAAGTCGTCACCTCTCTGTCATCTGATCCCGTCACGCTGTAGCCATCCCGCAGTCCACCGGCTGCGAAATCCCCCCTTACGCTGTGAGGATTTATTTGTGATGGAGTTATCCAGACATCCGACCACTGTGTATCAGGCCGTTGCGGCGCAACTGGAGCAGGCTGTTCAGGAGCGTTATCGCAGTGGTGACTACCTTCCTTCGGAGCAACAGCTGGCCGATCACTATGCCGTTAACCGCCACACCTTACGTCGGGCGGTTGATGAACTGGTGAATAAAGGGTTGCTGCAGCGTCGCCACGGCGTCGGCATTTTGGTGTTAATGCGCCCGTATGATTATCCGCTTCATGCGCAGGCCCGCTTCAGCCAGAACTTACTGGAACAGGGCAGCGATCCCACCAGTGAGCGCCTGCTGGCCGTATTGCGTCCTGCCAGTGCAGACGTCGCGGCCGCATTAGGCGTGAACGAAGGCGACAACGTCATTCATCTGCGCACGCTGCGCCGGGTCAATGGCCTGCCGGTGTGCCTGATTAATCACTTCCTGCCCGACCTCAGTTGGTGGCCGCAGCTACAACGCTTTACCAGCGGCTCGCTCCATGACTTCCTGCGGCAGCACACCGGCAAGCAGCTGGTGCGCACGCAAACGCGCATCAGCACCCGTCGGGCTCAGGCCAAAGAGTGCAAGCAGCTGGAGATCGCACTGCATTCCCCCTTGTTGTGCGTGCGCACCCTGAATAAAACCACCGATGGTGCGATGGCGGAGTACTCCGTCAGCCTGACGCGTGGCGACATGATTGAACTCACTCTGGAGCACGAATGAAACAGCAAACGGCACGCCAGCACTGGCTTTCGGTGTTGGCCCACAGCAGCGCCGCCGAGCTTGACGCGCTCTGGCAGCCGCTCAACCTTACGCCGGCATTTACGCTGATCCGACCGGCTGAAATTGGCCTGACACGGTTGCAGGCCCGCATGGGCGCGACGGGCAAACGTTTTGTGATGGGCGATGCCACCGTCACGCGCGCGGTCGTCCGGCTAAACGATGGCACCCTGGGCTACAGCTACCTGCTGGGCCGGGATAAAGTCCACGCCGAGCGCTGTGCCCTGATGGATGCGCTGTTGCAGCAGACGGGCACCGCCGAGCTGTTACAGGAAAAGATTATTACCCCACTGGCGGCCTTACGCGACGAGCAGCGTCAGCTGCGTGCACGTGAAATCGCCAGTAGCAAAGTGGACTTCTTTACGCTGGTACGCGGAGAAAATGAATGACTTTACTGGCAAGTTTTCATCACCCGGTTGCGGATGCGCAGCATGCTTTTCGCCGCATTCTGAAAGCCATGAGCGAACCTGGCGTTATGGTATCGCTGCCGCTGCAACAGGGCTGGGGCGCACTTTCTCCCGCCGCTACTGCCGTGCTGCTGACCCTGGTCGATCAGGAAAGCCCCTTATGGCTGGACCCACAGGTCGATAATCAGACGCTACGCGATAACCTGCGTTTTCATACCGGCGCACCGATTACCGACAGCAGTGATGCGGCATTTGCGTTAAGTCACGCGACCGCTCAGCCTAATCCGGCCGACTTTTCCGCGGGTGATAACCTGGCACCTGAGAAAAGCACCACGCTGATTATTGAGGTGCCTGCGCTGAACGGTGGCCTGGCATTACGGTTGACAGGGCCGGGGCTGCGCGAAGCACGCGCCATTGCGCCACAACTGCCGGAAAGCGTGATCGACTACCTGCGTGCCCGCCCGCATCCGTTTCCTCAGGGTGTGGATCTCATCTTTACCTGTGGCGAAGCGATGATGGCGGTGCCACGGACAACCCACGTTGAGGTGTGCTCATGTACGTAGCCGTGAAAGGGGGCGAAAAAGCCATTGCTAACGCCCATCACCTGCAGGCGGATGTGCGGCGCGGCGATCGCGCGGTGCCTGAATTATCCTGCGACCAGGTCGCGCAGCAGCTCGGTCTGGCGGTAGATCGGGTGATGACGGAAGGTGGCATTTACGATCCCGCGCTGGCGGCGCTGGCGATTAAGCAGGCCAGCGGCGATCTGGTGGAGGCCATTTTCCTGCTGCGTGCCTATCGCACAACCCTGCCGCGGCTGGCGCAAAGCACGCCGTTAGCTACCGGTAGCATGCGAATCGAGCGACGCATCTCGGCGGTGTATAAGGATTTACCCGGCGGTCAGGTACTCGGGCCGACCTACGATTACAGTCACCGTCTGCTGGACTTTACGTTGATGGCAAATGGCGAAACACCGCCGCCGCCGCGCAGTGAGCAGGCGCTACCGGAACACTGTCCGCATATGTTCAGCATGATGAGCGAGGAAGGCTTCGCGGAGGCAGAACACGACGATGGCAGCGAACCCACGGATATCACCCGTGAGCCGATGGGCTTTCCCGCCTCGCGCGCGGCACGTCTTCAGCAACTGGTGCGCGGCGACGAAGGGTTTCTGCTGTCGCTGGGCTATTCCACTCAGCGTGGCTATGGCCGCACGCACCCCTTTGCCGGTGAAATCCGTACCGGATACGTCAGCGTCAGCATTTGCCCCGAAGAGCTGGGTTTTGAACTGGAGATCGGGGAAATGCTGCTGACCGAATGCGAAATGGTCAACGGTTTTACGCACGACGGCGAAAGCGCCCCGCACTTTACGCGGGGTTATGGCCTGGTCTTTGGCCGGGCTGAACGTAAAGCCATGTCCATGGCGCTGGTGGATCGGGCGCTACAGACGCGTGAACACCATGAACGCATTACCAGCCCGGCGCAGGACGAGGAGTTTGTGCTGTCCCATGCGGATAACGTCGAAGCCGCAGGTTTTGTGTCCCACTTAAAACTGCCGCACTACGTCGATTTCCAGGCGGAACTGGAACTGCTGAAACGTCTGCGCCAGGACTATCAGGAGCAGCAAAATGGCTGAACTCAGCGGCTATAACAACGGCTATCTTGACGAACAAACCAAACGTACGATCCGACGCGCCATCCTGAAAGCCGTGGCGATTCCCGGCTATCAGGTGCCGTTTGCCGGACGTGAAATGCCGATGCCTTATGGCTGGGGCACCGGCGGCATTCAAATTACCGCCAGCGTGATTGGCGACAAAGACGTTCTGAAAGTTATCGACCAGGGCGCGGACGATACCACCAATGCGGTCTCGATCCGCCGTTTCTTTCAGCGCGTCAGCGGTGCGGCGACGACCGAGCGCACAGTGGACGCCACGCTGATCCAGACGCGCCACCGTATTCCGGAAACGCCGCTGCAAGAAGATCAGATCCTGATTTTCCAGGTGCCGATTCCCGAGCCGCTGCGCTTTATTGAGCCTCGCGAAACGGAAACCCGCACCATGCATGCGCTGGAAGAGTACGGCATTATGCAGGTCAAACTGTACGAAGATATCGCCCGTTTTGGTCACATCGCCACCACCTATGCCTATCCGGTAAAGGTCAACGATCGCTATGTGATGGATCCGTCGCCGATCCCCAAATTCGATAACCCCAAGATGCACATGATGCCCGCGCTCCAGCTGTTTGGTGCCGGTCGTGAAAAACGCATCTATGCCTTGCCGCCCTATACCAAAGTTGAAAGCCTCGATTTCGACGATCATCCCTTCACCGTGCAGCAGTGGGACGAACCCTGTGCGCTCTGTGGTTCGCGCCACAGCTATCTGGATGAGGTGGTGATGGACGACCAGGGCACGCGCATGTTTGTGTGCTCCGATACCGATTTTTGCCACCAGCAGCAGGAACAACACCATGCACAGTGAACAACCGCTGCTCGCGGTGAACAACCTTACGCATCTGTATGCGCCAGTAAAAGGCTTTGAAGACGTCAGTTTTGATCTCTATCCGGGCGAGGTTCTGGGTATCGTCGGGGAATCCGGATCGGGCAAAACCACCCTGTTGCGTAGCCTGTCAGCGCGGCTGGCACCGCAGGCAGGCGCGATTCATTATCTGCAACGCGATCTGTATCAAATGAGCGAAAGCGACCGTCGCCGCTTACTGCGCACGGCGTGGGGCGTGGTCCACCAGCACCCGCTGGAAGGTTTGCGCCCTCAGGTCACGGCGGGCGGCAATATCGGCGAGCGCCTGATGGCCGTCGGTCACCGCCATTACGGCGAGATCCGCGCGCAAGCCAGCCACTGGCTGCAGGCGGTGGAAATCGCAGCTAACCGCATCGATGATCTGCCGACAACCTTTTCCGGCGGCATGCAGCAGCGTCTGCAAATCGCCCGCAATCTGGTCACCCAGCCGAAGCTGGTGTTTATGGATGAACCGACCGGCGGCCTGGACGTCTCGGTGCAGGCACGGTTACTGGATCTACTGCGTACGCTAGTGCGGGAACTCAATCTGGCGGTGGTAATTGTGACGCACGATCTGGGCGTGGCGCGCCTGCTGGCGCATCGCCTGCTGGTGATGAAGCAGGGCCGGGTGGTGGAAAGTGGCTTAACTGACCGCGTGCTGGATGACCCGCATCATCCTTACACGCAACTGCTGGTTTCATCGGTGCTCAACTAATGGCGACGGCGACTATGAAAACGCAACTGCGCGTAGAAAATTTGTGCAAAACCTTTGTGTTGCACAATCAAAACGGGGCGGCGCTGCCGGTATTACAGGATGCCTGCCTGGACGTCAGTCAGGGCGAATGCGTGGTACTGCACGGGCATTCCGGCAGCGGGAAATCCACCCTGCTGCGTGCCCTGTACGGTAACTATCAGGCCAACAGCGGCCACATCTGGGTACAGCATCAGGGTGAGTGGGTGGATATGGCGCAGGCACCGGCCCGTCAGATTATTGCCATTCGTCGCGATACTATCGGCTGGGTCAGTCAGTTTCTGCGCGTCATCCCGCGCGTGCCGACGCTGGAGATCGTGATGCAGCCGTTGCTGGAGCGCGGCGTGGAACGCGGCTTCTGTGAAGCCCGCGCGAAAGAGCTGCTGACGCGACTTAACGTCCCGCAGCGCCTCTGGTCTCTGGCCCCCTCAACCTTTTCGGGAGGCGAGCAGCAGCGCGTCAATATCGCCCGTGGCTTTATCGCGGACTATCCGGTGTTGCTACTGGACGAACCCACAGCGTCACTCGACAGTGTCAACAGTGCCGCGGTCGTGGGCCTGATTGAGCAGGCGCGTGAACGCGGCGCGGCAATCGTGGGGATCTTTCATGATGAAGCGGTGCGGGAACGTGTGGCCGATCGCCTGCACGTCATGCAGCCCTTCAAAACAGGGGCAGAAGCATGATCATTAATAACGTAAAGCTGGTGCTGGAAAATGAGGTTGTTGCCGGTTCGCTGGAGTTTCGCGAAGACCGTATTACCAACTTTAGCGAAACGAACAGCCAGCTGGCCAGTGCGCTGGATGGCGAAGGCGCATATCTGCTGCCGGGCCTGGTGGAGTTGCATACCGATAACCTGGACAAATTTTTCACCCCACGGCCTAAAGTCGACTGGCCGGCGCACTCGGCGATGAGCAGCCACGATGCGCTGATGGTGGCCAGCGGCATCACCACCGTGCTGGATGCTATCGGCGTGGGGGATGTGCGTGATGGCGGCCACCGACTGGAAAATCTCAGTAAAATGATTGGCGCGATTCGTGACAGCAACCAAAAGGGGCTTAATCGCGCGGAGCATTTACTGCATCTGCGTTGTGAGCTGCCGCATCATACAACGCTGCCGCTGTTTGAAGCCTTGCTGTCCTCACCTGAGCTGTCGCTGGTGTCGCTGATGGATCACTCACCGGGCCAGCGTCAGTATGCGTCGCTGGAAAAGTACCGGGAATACTACCAGGGAAAATACCAGCTGAATGACGAGCAGATGGATGCGTTTGAGCGCGAGCAACTGGAACTGGCCGAGGCCTGGTCACAGCCTAATCGTCTGGCGATTGCCGCGCTGTGCCGCGATCACGGCATCGCGATCGCCAGTCATGACGATGCGACTGTTGACCATGTCGAAGAGTCGCACGCCGTGGGCAGTGCGATTGCCGAGTTTCCCACCACGCTGGAGGCGGCAAAAGCTTCACGCTACCGCAACATGCAGGTGTTAATGGGCGCGCCCAACATTGTTCGCGGCGGTTCGCATTCCGGCAACGTGGCCGCCTGGGAGCTGGCCGCTCACGGCATGCTGGATATCCTGTCGTCGGACTACTATCCCGCCAGCCTGCTGGATGCGGCGTTCCGTTTGGCCGCCGATGAGCGCAATACGCTCTCTTTGCCTCAGGCCATTGCGCTGGTGACGTGCAATCCGGCACGTGCGCTGGGGCTGGAAGATCGTGGCGTGATCAGCGAAGGCTGCCGCGCCGACCTGGTCCTGGCGCATACTCAACATGGCCATCCCCATATTCGCCATGTCTGGTGTAAAGGTCGGCAGGTGTACTAATGGCCCGGCTCATCTGGCTTATCGGCCCGTCCGGTTCAGGCAAAGACAGCCTGCTGGACCGGCTGCGCGAGGCACCGCCTGAGGGCTTGCTGATTGCTCATCGCTATATTACGCGCCCCCATGATGTAGGGGGCGAAAACCATATCGCCCTGACGGAAGCGGAATTTATCCGGCGCGATGCGCTGGGGTTATTTGCCGTCAGCTGGCAGGCGCACGGTTTTTATTATGGCGTGGGCAGTGAAATCGACCACTGGCTGGCGTGCGGGCAAAACGTGCTGGTCAACGGATCGCGCCAGCATCTGGAACACGTCCGGGCACGTTACGGCACGCGACTGTTACCGCTATGCCTTGAGGTGTCGTCTACGGTACTGGCCGCACGGTTACGCCAGCGTGGCCGTGAGAGCGAAGCGGCGATCGCCCAACGGCTGGCACGGGCTGACCGGCATCAGCCAGAAGGCTGCCTGCGGCTGAATAACGATGGCGCACTTGAAGAGACCGTACAACAGTTACGTCAGTTGCTGGAGGGCGCCTCATGAAACTGACCCTGCTCGGTACGGGCGGCGTAACCGGGGCTCCCGTGTTCGGTTGTGACTGTGGCGCCTGTTTGCGCGCCCGTCAGTCTGCCCGTTATCGCCGCGCGCCTACAAGCGCGTTAATCGAAGCCGGACGTGAACGTATTTTACTGGATGCGGGCTTACCCTTGCTGGCAGAACGGTTTCAGCCTGAGGATATCAACCGGATTCTGCTGACGCACTATCACATGGATCATGTGCAGGGCTTATTTACCCTGCGCTGGGGCAAAGGGAAACCGATTCCCGTCTGGGGGCCGCCGGATGAAAAGGGCTGTGACGACTTGTTTAAACATCCCGGCTTACTGGATTTCCGGCCCGCGTTAACCCCCTTCGTGGCCCAGTCATTTGGCGACCTGCGGGTGACGCCCTTACCACTACAGCATTCACGGCTTACGCATGGCTATCTGTTTGACTGGCACGGTGCCCGGCTGGCCTGGCTGTGTGATACCTGCGGTCTGCCGCCGGATACCGCGGATTTCCTTCGTGGACAAACGCTGGACCACCTGGTGGTGGACTGCAACGATCCCCCCGGTCAGGGCGGGCGTAACCATAACGATGTGACCGCGGCCCTGACCATCATCGAGGCACTGAAACCCCACCAGGCCTGGCTGATTCATCTGAGTCACGATATGGACAACTGGCTGGCCGAGCATCCGCTACCGGCCTCGGTGCAGGCGGCGCATGACGGCCTGTCGCTGTCTCTGGACGCCGTTTTGCCTGTCATCGTTTAATCACATAACCGTAATACAGCTTTCATCCCCGGTGTTCTTAATATAGCGGTCTCTCGTCAGGTTCCTGCTGCGTGAGCAGGGCCTGCTGTCCCTGCTGCCAGCAAAGGCACTGAGCCAACAGGTACGGGCCAGACAGGGTAATGAAGCCCCGGATTCAGCGTCGGGTGCACAGAACGTTAACTGGAACAACGGAGAACATCATGGCACAGGCACTGCTGAAAACGGTGGTCGATAACGTCACGTCGTTGACCCACTCCGGCGGGCAAAAAGTGTTATCTGTTCAGGGATTGAGCAAAGCCTACGGTAGCAACAAGGTCCTCGATAATGTCAGTTTCGATTTGCATGCGGGTGAATTAGTGGCGGTGATTGGTCGCTCTGGCGCAGGCAAATCGACATTGCTGCATATGCTGAACGGCACCATTTCGGCCTCGCAGGGCGCAATCATCAGCCTGCATCACGGCGAAGCCGATCGCAATGTGGTCAACCTCAGTAGCCGCCAGATGCGCGAATGGCGTGCGCAGTGCGGCATGATTTTTCAGGATTTCTGCCTGGTGCCGCGTCTTGACGTGCTGACCAACGTGCTGCTGGGTCGTCTCAGCCAGACGTCGACGCTGAAATCGTTTTTCAAAGTCTTCTCTGACGCCGACCGCGCCCGCGCGATTCAACTGCTGGAGTGGATGAACATGCTACCGCAGGCGTTACAGCGTGCCGAAAACCTTTCAGGTGGACAAATGCAGCGCGTGGCGATCTGTCGGGCGCTGATGCAAAACCCCAAAATTCTGCTGGCCGACGAACCGGTTGCCTCTCTCGATCCCAAAAATACCACCCGCATTATGGACGTTCTGCGCCAGGTGAGTGAACAGGGCATCAGCGTGATGGTTAACCTGCACTCGATCGAGCTGGTGAAAAGTTACTGCACCCGCGTCATCGGGATTCAACGCGGTGTGGTGCTCTTTGACGGCCATCCTTCTGACCTGACCGACGGCCTGCTGCATCAGCTGTACGGCGATGAATTCAACCAGATCCACTAACTATCACAGCAAGAGAACAAGGCTAATGAAAATCAAAGCTTTCGCGTTATTGACTACGGCACTGCTTACCTTTGGCGTTAATGCAGCGGATGCACCTAAAGAACTGAATCTGGGCATTTTGGGCGGTCAGAACGCCACCCAGCAGATTGGTGATAACCAGTGTGTGAAATCCTTCTTTGATAAAGAACTGCACGTGGATACCAAAATCCGCAACTCGTCCGACTATTCCGGCGTAATTCAGGGCTTGCTGGGTGGCAAAGTGGATCTGGTGCTGAGCATGTCGCCGTCGTCTTACGCCTCGGTGTATATTCAGAACCCGAAAGCCGTCGATTTAGTCGGCATTGTCGTGGATGACAAAGATCAGTCTCGCGGTTATCACTCTGTCGTGATTGTGAAAGCTGACAGTCCTTACAAAAAGCTGGAAGATCTGAAAGGCAAATCGTTTGGGATGGCCGATCCGGATTCCACGTCAGGCTTCCTGGTACCCAATCAGGCCTTTAAAAAGCTGTTTGGCGGCAACATCGACAACAAATACAACAATTTCTTTTCCAGCGTAACCTTCTCCGGTGGTCATGAGCAGGACATCTTGGGCGTACTGAATAATCAGTTCGACGGCGCCGTCACCTGGACCTCCATGGTGGGGGATTACAATAAGGGCTACACCTCCGGTGCGTTTGGCCGCCTGATCCGTATGGATCATCCTGACCTGATGAAACAGATCCGCATCATCTGGCAGTCACCGTTAATTCCTAACGGGCCTATTCTCGTGAGCAATAAACTGCCCGCCGATTTCAAAGCGAAAGTGATTGCTGCCATCAAAAAACTGGATAAAGACGACCACGCCTGTTTCACCAAAGCCGTAGGCGGCCAGCAGCACATTGGCAAAACCTCTGTGGCTGACTTCCAGAACATCATCGACATGAAGCGCGAGCTGATGAAAGGCGCACGTGGCTAACGGTACAGCCGTTGGCGTTGAGCCAGCGAGCCGCCCGCCGGGGTGCGGGCGGCTCGTTATCACAGACAGATTTCCCTTTCTCTGCTGACTTTGCCACACATCAATCTGAGAACACCGCCGTGACCGACTTCGAACGCTATTATCAACGCATCCGCCGCCAACAGAAGCGTGACTCGCTCGTCTGGTCACTGGTGCTGGTGGGGCTTTACCTGGCGGCGGCGAATATGGCCGAGTTCAATCTCGTGACCATCTGGCAATCCTTACCGCACTTTTTTGAT
The DNA here is from genome assembly GCF_035191405.1 of Pantoea sp. JZ2. Taxonomy (NCBI): domain Bacteria; kingdom Pseudomonadati; phylum Pseudomonadota; class Gammaproteobacteria; order Enterobacterales; family Erwiniaceae; genus Pantoea; species Pantoea sp. JZ2. The sequence continues at coordinate 1,972,903 of NZ_CP045247.1, forward strand.
TACCTGCACGAGATCATGCCCGTATTGCATCTGCCGGTGTTATTTGCGGATGGCAAGACAGAAGGATCGCTGGCTTACTGGGGCTATCGTCTGAATATCCAGCTGCCGTTGATATGGGAAACATTGCAGCTGGCGCTGGCCTCCACGCTGATTGCGGTGGTGATAGCGGGCGTGCTGGCCTTCTTTGCGGCCGATAACACACAAACGCCAGCCAGTCTGCGCATGGCGATTCGCGCTTTTGTCGCCTTTCTACGCACCATGCCGGAACTGGCCTGGGCGGTAATGTTTGTGATGGCATTTGGCATCGGAGCGATTCCCGGCTTTCTGGCGCTGGCGCTGCACACCATTGGCAGCCTGACCAAACTGTTTTATGAAGCCATTGAGTCCGCCTCGGATAAACCGGTGCGCGGGCTGGCGGCCTGCGGTGCCAGCAAACTGCAACGGATGCGCTATGCCTTCTGGCCGCAGGTGAAGCCGGTTTTTCTGTCATACAGCTTTATGCGCCTGGAAGTTAATTTCCGTTCGTCGACCATCCTGGGGCTGGTGGGGGCGGGCGGCATTGGTCAGGAGTTAATGACCAATATTAAACTGGATCGCTTTGATCAGGTCAGCATGACGCTGCTGCTGATTTTGATTGTGGTCTCGCTACTGGACACCGTTTCTGGCCGCCTGCGCCGTCGCGTTGTGGAGGAATAACCATGGTTACGCTTGCGCCCGATATCAGCGCGATGAAACAGCAGCATCCCGCGCTGTTTGCTGCACAAAACCGCTATCTGCGTCGCCTTGCCATGCTGGCCCTGGCGCTGGTGCTCTATTATGTCTTTTTCTTTATGGTGTTTGGCATCGAATGGAACCGCCTGCTTACAGGATGCCAGCAACTGGGCCGCTATTTTCTGCGCATGTTTGTCTGGCAGGACTTCGTGAACTGGCCGTTTGGCTACTATTTCTCTCAGGTCGGCATTACGCTGGCGATTGTGTTTGCCGGCACGCTGACCGCCACGCTGCTGGCGCTGCCGCTCTCGTTTCTGGCGGCGCGTAATGTGATGCATGACAAGGTTGCCCGTCCCATTGCGTTTGTTGTGCGTCGCCTGTTCGATATGCTGCGCGGCATTGATATGGCGATCTGGGGCCTGATTTTTGTTCGCGCGGTCGGCATGGGGCCGCTGGCCGGGGTGCTGGCGATTATCCTGCAGGACATTGGTCTGTTAGGTAAGCTCTATTCCGAAGGCCACGAAGCGGTTGAGCGTTCACCCAGTCGCGGCCTGGGCGCGCTGGGCGCCAACAGCCTGCAGAAGCACCGGTTTGGTATTTTCACCCAGTCCTTCCCACAGTTTCTGGCACTGAGCCTGTATCAGATCGAGTCCAATACCCGCTCAGCGGCGGTGCTTGGCTTTGTCGGCGCGGGCGGTGTCGGCCTGGTGTACGCGGAGAACATGCGCCTGTGGAACTGGGATGTGGTGATGTTCCTGACGATCATCCTGGTTGTCGTGGTCATGGTGATGGATGCCATCTCCAGCCGCCTGCGTAAACGTTATATCATCGGGAAGCCGGTGCCGTTGTGGCAGCCTGGCGGGCACGATTAAGCCGCGCGCTGCGCTGCCAGGCGCGCTGAAGCGCCTGCACCAGCTGCGCTGCCTGCCAGGGTTTCGCCAGTCGTTCACACAACGGCAACGTGACGGGCTGGTGACGCAGATCCTGGCCGCTGATGAGCAATGTAGCCAACTGCGGCCACTTTTGCTGTGCCTGACGAATCACCTCCGCACCGTTAATCTCACCCGGCAGCATCAAATCGCTGATCAGCAAATCGATATCCGGCGTCTGGTGCAGCAGCGCCAGCGCCGCTTCGCCCGTGTCACACTCCAGCGTCAGGTAACCCAGTTGGTGCAGATGTTCACACAGGGTTTGCCGCACAGCCGGTTCATCATCCAGCACCAGAACTAACCGGTCCTGCGCGGCATCCGGCTGCGCCGGGTGCGAGGCGACGGATCGGACCGCCGGGACATCGGGTGCGCGGGGCAGCAACAGCCGTACGGTGGTGCCCTGGCCCGGCGCGGTTTCCAGCTCTACCTGTCCGCCCGACTGACGAACAAAACCGTAGACCATCGACAGGCCCAGGCCGCTACCGGTACCGGTTGTTTTGGTGGTAAAGAAGGGTTCAAACACCTGCGCACGCACTTCTTCTGACATGCCGCAACCGTGATCGATGACCTCAATGGTGACCCGGTCTCGCTTTTCACCGCGCTCAGTGCGGCGCTGGTTCCAGATACGCAGACGGATCTCGCCGCTTTGTCCGGCCATCGCATCTCTGGCATTCACCACCAGATTCATGACCGCATTCTCTAACTGACTGGCATCAATCCAGGCAGGCCAGCCGGGCCGTTGGGCATCAATAATCAGGTGTTGACCGGGCAACAGCGAATGTTGCAGCAGCCCCTGCAGGTTTTCCACTAACGACACGACCGACACCGCATGCGGATTCAGGGTTTGCTTACGCGAAAAGGCCAGCAGTCGCTGGGTCAACAGAGCTGCCCGATCCGCCGCCTGGCGGGCGCGTTCTATCCGGCTCGCAAGAGGGCCGGGCGGCAGTTGCCCCTCGGTTAACGCCAGGCTGCCGATAATGACGGCCAGCAGATTGTTGAAATCATGCGCGATGCCGCCGGTCAGCTGACCTACCGCTTTCATTTTCTGGCTGTGTACCAGCGCTTCTTCCAGCACCTTCCGTGAGGTGCGCTCCAGCACCGTATTCACGCTACCGCGCCGGGGGACCGGGCTGAAGCGCAGTTCTACGGTGCGGCCATCGGCCAGCCTGACTTCCTGTGGTTCCGCCAGATCGTGCAGGTGTATATCAAGCTGCGCCAGCAGATGCTGGTAGTGCAGTCCCCGCTGCAAATCCCGCGGTGCGATGCCCAGAAGCTGGGGATACTGATCGTTCCACACCACCAATTCGCCGCTGTTATCAAACAGGGCAAAGCCATCACGCATTGCCAGAAAGGTGGATTCAAGTTGGGTACTTTTCTCTTTTAGCAGACGCGACGTATGGGCCAGCGAGGCGGTATTACGGGCAAACACATTGAAGGCGCGCGCCAGCTCGCCCAGTTCATCTCGTCGCTGAAGGCCCGGCACGCTGACATTGTGTTCCCCCTGGGCCAGCCGGGTCATTGCGGCGGCAATGGCGGTCAGGCTGGACCCCAGGTTGCGGTAGATGTAGTACCCGGTATAGACGGTGATGGCGAGTGCCAACAGGGCAGAAAGCAGGATAAAGCCACTGACCGAATCCCGTTGTCGGTGAGTGGCAATGTTACGCTGATCACTTTGCCGGGCTACCTGCTGAACGTACGCGGTAATGTCATCATTCAGCGCGGCTACGAGCGCCTTGATACGGTAGGTGGCATAGGCGATGGACAGATCGCTCTGTTCCAGCGCTGCCGCCAACGGGATCAGGCTGCGTTGGGTTTCCAGTAACTGCTGCACGTTGTCACCCAACGCCCCCGATGCGACCACGTTGCGCCATTGCGTCATCACCTGCTGCAACTGATCAATGACCGCGGTCGAGGAGGGCGTACGAATCGCAATATCCAGTAGCCTGCCGGTCTGCTGGCGCAACGCGAAATCGGGTGCGCCGGTTCCGTTGCGGTGTGCCAGGTCATTAATGCGTTCCAGCAGCAGCTGTGACTGCCATAACCCGCTGAGCACAAGATTGCGCTGCAAATGACGTTCATGTCCCTTACGCAGCAACAGACTCACAGACTGCTCAAGCATCAGACTGCGTGCACGCAGTCGGGCCACGCGTTCAGGCTCGCGTGCAGCCAGCGGCGTACTGGCCAGCAGGGCGAGTGAATGTTGCAGGGCCTGCTGATTCTGCTGCAGTCGTCGCGATTCGCTCTGATATTCCAGCGCGCCCACGACCTGAGATAACCGCACGGCGGTGATGGCGACATTCGCGGTATTGCGCGCCAGCGCCAGGCTGCCGTTCATATCGGCCAGCGTCTGGGCCTGAGCCTGTTCCTGAAGGCTTCCGGCATGGCGAAAGCTGGTAAGGGCCACCACGCTCACCATCAGGGTGACGCACACAACTAATAAATGCGACAGCAACAGGCGACCGCGCGCCCCGACCTGCCACGGCAAACTGCGTTGCATCAATACGCTCTCCGGCCATGCGACGATAGGGCGAGTATAAAAGTGAGTGCGAAGCGGAATATGACAAATATGAATGGCCGCTGACATTATCCATTTATCTTCTCCTGCTTAACTCGCGGCTATCCATAATCAGCAGGAGCGGGGCGATGACAGCTAAGCCGATACTTGAAATGCGTCAGATCACCCGGCGTTTTGGCCACTTCTACGCACTGAAAGGCGTTGACCTGACCGTTTATCCTGGCGAGGTGCATGCGCTGATGGGGGAGAATGGCGCGGGCAAAAGCACCCTGATGAAGATTCTGGCAGGGGCCTATACGGCCACCAGCGGCGAGGTGTTGATCAACGGCGAGCCGTATCCGCTTAAAGGACCGAAAGCGGCATTAGCGGCCGGGATTACGCTGATCTATCAGGAAATCAACCTTGCTCCGAATCTCACCGTGGCAGAAAACATCTTTCTGGGAAGCGAAATCACCCGTGCTGGCATGGTCAGGCGTCACCAGATGGCCCGTGAAGCGCAGCAGGTTATTAACCACTTAGGCGCGCAGTTCAGCGCAACGGACAAAGTCAGCAGGCTGAGCATTGCCGAGCAGCAACAGGTGGAGATTGCGCGCGCCCTGCATCGCAACAGCCGTATTCTGGTGATGGATGAGCCCACCGCCGCCTTATCCAGCCGCGAAACTGAACAACTCTTTGCCCTGATCAAACGGCTGCGCAGCCAGGGAATGGCGATTATCTACATCAGTCATCGCATGGCGGAAGTGTATGAGCTGTCGGATCGCGTCAGCGTACTGCGCGACGGGCAGTACGTCGGCAGTCTGACGCGCGACAACCTTAACGCCAGCGAGCTGGTGCGCATGATGGTGGGACGCCCACTCAGCGATCTGTTCAATAAAGACCGCACCATTCCTCGCGGCGAGGTGCGTCTGGCTCTGCACAACCTGTCCGATGGCGGCAAGGTACAGCCCTGTAGCCTTAACGTGCGGGCAGGCGAAATTGTTGGCCTGGCCGGCCTGGTTGGTGCGGGACGCAGCGAACTGGCCCAGCTGATTTTTGGCGTGCACCGGCTTCAGCAGGGTGAAATCTGGGTGGACGGCCAGAAGGTAGAGATTCACTCCCCAAGAGAAGCGATTGCGCACGGCATTGGCTTTCTGACCGAGAACCGCAAAGAGCAGGGATTATTCCTTGAAATGGCTGCACAGGAAAACATCGTGATGGCCACGCTGGAACGGGATGCGCAGTACGGCATGCTGAACCGCCGTCAAGCCAGGAAGATCGCCAGCGAGGCGATTGCCGCGCTCAATATCCGGGTTCCCCACGCGCTGGTGCGGGCAGGAGGCCTGTCCGGTGGCAACCAACAGAAGCTGCTGATTTCCCGCTGGATTGCCATTGGTCCGCGCATTCTCATCCTGGATGAGCCGACGCGCGGCGTGGACGTCGGGGCCAAAAGCGAGATTTACCGCATGATGCAGGATATGGCGCGGCAGGGCGTGGCCATTCTGATGATCTCCAGTGAATTACCGGAAGTGGTCGGCATGAGTGACCGGGTTTATGTGATGCATGAAGGCACTATCGCAGGGGAACTGGCAGGTAACGAGATTAGTCAGGAAAACATCATGACGCTGGCAACCGGTGCGTATAGCGCATCACCGCTTGAAGTATGAGGATAAAACCATGACACAAACGGCACGGATTCATCCACCCACGGTCAGACGAGCCCTGATGGGCGACATCATGCAGACCGTCGGCATTTTACCCATTTTGATTTTAATCGTGGCGGTCTTCGGCGTTGTCACACCCAATTTCTTTACCGAAGCCAATTTACTGAATATTACGCGCCAGGCGTCCATCAACATTGTACTGGCCGCAGGCATGACGTTTGTCATTCTTACCGGCGGTATCGATTTATCTGTCGGCTCAATGCTGGGCACGACGGCGGTGGTGGCGTTGCTCACTTCGCTGGATCCGATGCTGGCCTCGCTCACGATTCCGATGGCGCTGGGAGCCGGGCTGGCGATGGGTCTGTTTAACGGCATTCTGGTGGCCTGGGCCGGGCTTCCGCCGTTTATCGTGACGCTGGGCACCTATACCGCACTGCGCGGAGCCGCCTATCTGCTGGCGAACGGCACCACGGTCATCAACGCCGATATCAATTTCGAGTGGATAGGCAATGGCTATCTGGGGCCGGTACCGTGGCTGATTGTTATTGCGTTCGCGGTGATTGCGCTTTGCTGGTTCATCCTGCGCCGCACCACGCTGGGCGTTCACATCTACGCCGTAGGCGGCAATATCCAGGCAGCCCGTCTGACCGGGATCAAAGTCGGGCTGGTACTGCTGTTCGTTTACGGGATGAGCGGCTTACTGTCCGGCCTGGGCGGACTGATGAGCGCTTCACGTCTCTACAGCGCCAACGGCAATCTGGGCATGGGTTACGAGCTGGATGCCATTGCGGCGGTCATTCTGGGTGGCACCAGTTTTGTGGGGGGAATTGGCACCATTACCGGCACGCTGATTGGCGCACTGATTATTGCCACGCTGAACAACGGCATGACATTGATGGGCGTTTCTTATTTCTGGCAGCTGGTGATTAAAGGGGCCGTGATCATCATCGCCGTTCTGATCGACAAATATCGCACGCGTCATCATGTGGGCTGATGTCCCCTATGCAGAGAGTACACAACGCGCCATTCAGCAGTTGGCCGATAAATAACAGCAGGAGAAGATCTATGCGTTTTAATCCGATTGTAACCGGGTTGCTGGCGGCAACGCTGCTCAGCGCCGGTATGGCTCAGGCAAAAGAACTGAAATCGATTGGCGTGACGGTGGGCGATCTGGCTAACCCGTTCTTCGTGCAAATCACCAAGGGCGCAGAGATGAAGGCGCGCCAACTGGCTGGCGATAACGTCAAGGTGACGCTGGTGTCGAGTGGCTACGATCTTGGACAGCAGGTAGGGCAGATAGATAACTTCATCGCCGCTAAAGTCGACATGATTATCCTGAATGCCGCGGACTCAAAAGGGATCGCGCCCGCAGTGAAACGCGCACGGGATGCCGGGATTGTGGTGGTGGCTGTCGACGTCGCCGCCGACGGTGCCAACGCGACGATCACCTCGGATAACACTCAGGCCGGTGAAATGGCCTGTAAATATATCGCTGACCGTCTGAAAGACAAAGGCAACGTCGTCATTATCAACGGACCGCCGGTCTCGGCGGTGCAAAACCGCGTGGAAGGCTGTATGACGGCGCTGAAACGCCATCCTGACATCAAACTACTTTCTTCTAATCAGAACGCCAAAGGCAGCCGTGAAGGCGGCCTGGAAGTGATGACCGGCCTGCTGTCGGCCAACCCGAAAATCGATGCCGTGTTCGCGATTAACGATCCAACCGCAATTGGCGCGGATTTAGCGGCGAAACAGGCACAGCGTAACGAGTTCTTCATTGTCGGAGTGGACGGTTCACCGGACGGCGAAGAAGCGCTGAAACGTAAGAACTCGCTCTTTGCCGCCACGCCCGCTCAGGATCCTCAGGTGATGGCCGCGAAAGCCGTCGAAATCGGTTACGACATCCTGCAGGGAAAACCCGCACCGGATAAACCCGTGCTGATCCCGGTGAAGCTGATCGACCGTAATAATGTCGGCAGCTACAAAGGCTGGACCGTGAAATAAACCAGCAGGCGGCATCGCAGGGTGCCGCCTTAACGGGAGAGCGGAAGATGAAACGCGCCGACGTGAACAGACATTTGCAATATACGCGAGACTTTTTCACCCGTCAGGACGTCCCTCTGCCGTCCTGGGCCGATTACGGTCTCCGGCAGTGGCGTCAGCAACAGGAGGACATCACTGAAATCGTTGCCTTACGCCTGGGCTGGGATCTGACCAGTTTTGGTGGCGACGATTTTCTGCAAACCGGCCTGACGTTATTCACACTCCGCAACGGCTCGCCGCACGGAACGCCCTGGCACAAACCTTATGCAGAAAAAGTGATGCACGTGCGTGAAGGGCAGGTAACGCCGATGCATTACCATCCGCGCAAGATGGAAGACATTATTAATCGCGGCGGCGGCAACCTGATTGTCGAGCTGTATAACCGTGAAGGCCATGACAAAGCCGCCACGCCGGTGACGGTTTCCCTGGACGGCATCCGGCAAACCCATGCGGCGGGTTCGCAGATCAGGCTTTCCCCTGGTGAAAGTGTCACGCTCGTCGCGGGCGTCTGGCACAGCTTCTGGGGCGAAAACGGCTTTGGTGACGTGCTGGTGGGGGAAGTCTCCATGCCCAACGATGATGACAACGACAACGTCTTCCTGACGCCGCTGGCGCGTTTCAACGACCTTGACGAGGATGAGGAACCCCAGAGGCTGCTTTGTAACGACTATTCCCGCTGGCTCACCTTGAGGAGTGAATGATGGCTTTGATTTCTCTGGCACAGGGGCTGGCGCATGCCCAGCAACAGGGTTATGCGCTGGGCGCGTTTAATGTCCTGGACAGCCATTTCCTGCGTGCGCTGTTTGATGCGGCAGAGCGACAGCGCTCGCCGTTTATTATCAACATTGCCGAAGTGCATTTTAAGTACGTCACGCTCGATCAGATCGCTGAGGCGATCCGTTTTGAAGCCGCGAAGCATACTGTTCCGGTGGTGCTGAACCTGGATCATGGCTTGCACTTTGAAGCGGTGATGCAGTCGATTCGTCTCGGGTTCACCTCGGTGATGTTTGATGGTTCGACCCTGAGCTATGAAGAGAACATTCGCCAGACGCGGGAAGTGGTTCGCGCCGCACATGCCGTCGGCGTTTCCGTTGAGGCAGAGCTGGGCGCAGTCGGGGGTGATGAAGGCGGCGCACTGTTTGGGGAAGCGGACAGCGAGAAATTTACCGATCCGCGACTGGCCGCTGAATTTGTGCGCGAAACCGGCATTGATACGCTGGCGGTCGCCATTGGTAATGCGCACGGCAAATACAAAGGGGAACCCAAACTGGATTTTGACCGGCTGGCGGCGATTCGTCAGCAAACCGGTGTACCGCTGGTGCTGCACGGCGGGTCGGGCATCAGCGACGCGGATTTCCGTCGGGCAATCTCACTCGGTATTCACAAAATTAACTTTTACACCGGCATGTCTCAGGCGGCCCTTGACGCGGTGGAACGCAGCCTGGCCTCGCGCAATACCCGTTATGATGAGTTCGCAGAGTTACTGATGGCGGTGGAAAAGGCGATTTGTGAAACCGTTATGCAGCAGATGAACATTTTCGGCAGCGCAGGCCAGGCGTAAATGGCAACGCGAAGCGGCATTCTGGCCGCAGGTGTCATGCTGGTGGATTATGTGCATCGCATCAGCCACTGGCCGGAACAGGGCTGGCTGACCGAAATACAGCACAGCGAAAAGGCCGCAGGTGGCGCGCCGCTCAATGTTCTGCTCACGCTGTCGCGCATGCAGTGCACACTGCCGCTGGCGGCGATTGGCCTGCTCGGCAATGACGCCGATGGCGATTTTCTGCTGGCTATGATGAAAGCGGCGCAGATTGACTACCGGTTAGTACAGCGCACCGACGACAAGCCTACAGCGATGACCCAGGTGATGACGACCCCGGACGGACAACGGACTTTTTTCTTTTCACCCGGCGCCAACAGCTTACTGGACAGACCGCACTTCGCCGCCGTCGATGACGCACAGCGCATCTTTCATCTGGGGTATTTGCTGCTGCTGGAAACGCTGGACGGCGTGGACAGTGAATTTGGTACCCGCAGCGCCCGGTTGCTGGCACACATGCAGCAGCGGGGCTATTTCACGTCCCTGGATCTGGCTTCCCGCGCGGGCGATTACCGCCCTCAGGTGCTGCCCGCCTTACGCTGGCTGGATTATCTGGTGATTAATGAACTGGAAGCGCAGGCGTTGTCAGGCGTGCTGTTACGTGATGGCCGCGGCATTCAGCCGCCCGCCGCTTTTGCCCGTGCCGCGCAGTGGCTGGCGGAGCAGGGCGTGCGTCAGCGTGTTGTCATCCATGCGCCCGAGGGCGCATGGGGACGTGAAGCGGACGGCGAAGGTGTCTGGCAGCCCGCCTGGCAGCTGGCACCCGACGCCATTGTGGGCAGCGTCGGAGCGGGTGATGCGTTTTGTGCGGGCGTGCTGTTTGCCAGCCATGAAGGCGAGGATATGGTCTCGACGCTGAAACTGGCCCATACCTGCGCCTGTTTTAATCTGCGTGCCGCCAATGCGACAGACGGCATTCGCCCCTTGCGCGACATGCGTGAATGGATGGCTCAGGCGGTTTGTGTGGAAAGTCCCAGCCCTTCAGGTTTGACCACATCGGCAGAAAAAACATAGCCCAGCCCGCGGATAGTGCGGATCAGGCCGGGCTGATGCGGATTGGCTTCAATTTTACGACGTAACCGCATGATCAGCACATCGATCGTGCGGTCAAAGACATCCATCGTCTCGCTGTGGGTCAGTTCTAATAACTGATCGCGTGTCAGGACCTTACGTGCATGCCGTACCATGGCGCGTAACAAAGTATATTCCCCCTGCGTCAGGGGAACCGTTTCGCGTTGAGGATTGAGTAACTGGCAGCGCGCTTCATCAAGCACCCAGCCATTGAAGCGCCAGCCTGACTGCGCGTCATCACTGGTTGCGGCACGTCCGCTGCGTCTGAGGGCGGCGCGTGCGCGGGCCACGACCACGCGGGGATTGAATGGTTTAGCAATATAGTCGTCCGCGCCCATCTCCAGACCCACGACCATCTCCGATTCCGATCCCATGCCGGTCAGCATGATTACGAGGATATCAGGCCGTTGACGCTGCAACTGCTGGAGCACCAGCAATCCATTGGTATCAGGCAACATCATATCCAACATTACCAGCGCGATGTCCGGGTGAGCACTGACCATCGCCAGCGCCTCTTTACCCTGATGACAACGATAAACCCGTAAAGCATGTTCACTGAGCGCGTCCTGCAACAGATCGCAGACCGCAGGATCATCATCCACCACCAGAACTGCTGGCTTCATTGTGTGACCTCAATGTTACTAAAGAGTTAATTTCGAGTTTACACATTCCCCTTTTGCCTGCAGGTTAATGCGGCTGAAACGTGACCAGCGTCGCCTCACAAAGTGTTGAAGCGTGCGTCAGCACCCTTTTTTCGCCTTTTCGGCACCGAAAGGAAAACGTTTGCGCATTTAGGGGGCAATGCACCATAATCGCGCCCTGATTCGGTTCAGAATTCTCTTAAGGCTCGTTTGCGCTTATTCAGGTAATCGATTGCGTGTCGGACTGGCACAGCAATTGCTTAAGCCTTAGCAATTGCTCACATGACAAAGGAAAGCAACCCCGGTTTTTAGCAGGCCTGCAACGGCGCGGGCCAGCCGTCGGCATTACCACAAACAGCATGATAATAACTTTGGCAAGAGAGCACGTACCTGAGTGACGTCTCTATCATCGAGAGATAATGATGTTAGAAAAACTATTTAAATTAAAAGCGCACAACACAACGGTTCGCACCGAAATCATCGCCGGGATCACGACCTTTCTGGCAATGGCTTATATCCTGTTCGTTAACCCCAGTATTTTAGGGGCGACCGGCATGGACAAAGGTGCGGTCTTCGTTGCGACCTGTCTGGCGGCAGCAATTGGTTCTGTGTTGATGGGACTGATTGCCAACTATCCTATCGCCCTGGCACCGGGAATGGGCCTGAATGCCTTCTTCACGTATACCGTTGTGCTGCACATGGGCTACACCTGGCAGATTGCGCTGGGCGCGGTATTTCTGTCTGCGGTTATCTTCTTTGCGTTATCAATCTTTAAAATTCGCGAATGGATTATCAAAAGCATTCCGTTGCCGTTGCGTGCGGGGATTGCCGCCGGTATTGGTCTGTTCCTGGCGATTATCGCGCTGGAAGGGGCGGGAATCGTCGTCGACAATCCGGCCACGCTGGTAGGAATTGGTGATTTGACCAAGCCTGGACCACTGATGGCGATGTTAGGTTTTATCATCATCGTCGTGCTGGAGGCGCGCCGTGTGACGGGCGCGGTTTTGATTGGCATTCTGATCATTACCTTTATCTCCATGGGAATTGGCCTGACGCCGTTTGGCGGCGTATTTTCTGCCCCGCCGTCCATCGCCCCGACGTTTATGCATCTGGATATCGCGGGTGCGTTTAACGTGGGTCTGATTAGCGTGATTTTTGCGTTCCTGTTTGTCGACGTGTTTGATAACACGGGAACGCTGCTGGGCGTGACCAAACGTGCCGGACTGGCTGACGAAGAGGGCAACGTGCCTAAAATGGGGCGCGCGCTTGTGGCGGACAGTGCGGCGGCGCTGTTTGGTTCTCTGCTGGGAACGTCCACGACCACCAGCTATGTCGAATCGGCTGCAGGCGTCAGCGCCGGTGGCCGTACCGGATTAACGGCTGTGGTGGTGGCAGTGCTGTTTTTACTGGCGCTGTTCTTTTCACCCCTGGCTTCCAGCGTGCCGGTTTACGCCACGGCACCCGCACTGCTCTTTGTGGCTGTGCTGATGACCTCAGGCCTGGCCGAGATCGACTGGAAAGACATTACTACTGCGGCTCCTGTTACGGTGACGGCCCTGACCATGCCATTAACGTATTCCATTGCAAACGGTATCGCTTTCGGCTTTATCACCTGGACCGTGGTGAAACTGCTGAGTGGACGGACGAAAGAAATTAATGCGGCGCTGATTATTCTTTCCCTGCTGTTTGTCATTAAGCTCGGCTGGTTGAGTGCATAATTAACTTCACCGTTACAGCATAGTTAATATGCTGTAACGGTTTTAGCGTTATATTTCGCGTCGATGCATCACCATGCTGATTCAGCTTTTTTCAATCGTTGTGCATTCTCTTCCAAAATGAATATGAACTGCCTTTTCTTCACGCCTTTCACCTCTTACTCTTCGACAACACCTACTGAATAAGGCGGCACGCTGGTTTTATTTTGCGTTCTTATTCAATCAGGTAATGTTTATTGTGCGGGACTTTGCTTCAATAACGTCGAAGCAGGTCGTGAATAACGTTAACGGATGCATGTAATCCGCCTGTCAGGGACCGATAATGGGCAACCTTTGTATAAAACGGGATCGCAGAAAGCCAAACGTAATCGACCGTCATTGCGGGACGGGAGGCAAAACAATGGAAAATTTTGAAAAGCGCTTTGAGCGACTGGAGCAAGACAGCCATCAGATGAAAATTGATCTGGCGCTGTTCAGTGGGCGCGCGACGGCATTTGCGACGAAAACCGATCTTGAAATACTGCGCTCAGAGCAAACGCTGTTTCACGTTGAAATGCTTCAGCGATTCACTGGCCTGGAAGAAAATGTAGAACACGTCGCGAGTCAGTTTGCCGGTATTGAGAACAGGCAGGATCGTATTGACAGCAAAATTTTTGAAATCAATAAGGTATTAGTCGACGTTACTAACCGGTTTAACAGCATTGACGCCAGCTTCTCGGTTGTCATAGCGAAATTTGATGATACTGACAGCCGATTTGATGGAACAGATAAGCGGCTGGACGGACTTGACTGTCGGTTTGATGGTGTGGACATGCGGCTCGATAACGTGGATAAGCGTTTCGACGGACTCGACTGTCGACTTGATGGCGTGGACAAGCGGTTCGACGGACTCGACTGTCGGCTTGATGGCGTGGATAAGCGGCTGGACGGACTCGACAGTCGGCTTGATGGCGTGGATAAGCGGCTGGACGGACTCGACAGTCGGCTTGATGGTGTGGATAAGCGGCTGGACGGCATCGACAGTCGGCTTGATGGCGTGGATAAGCGGCTGGACGGACTCGACAGTCGGCTCGATGGCGTGGATAAGCGGCTGGACGGCATCGACAGTCGGCTTGATGTCGTGGATAAGCGGCTGGACGGACTCGACAGTCGGCTCGATGGCGTGGATAAGCGGCTAGACGGAATCGACTATCGCCTTGATGGCATTGATAAACGACTCGACGGAATGGATCGTCGCTTCGACAAGGTGAATCAGCGATTCGACAAGGTGGATGAGCAATTCGATAAGCTGGATGCGCGATTTGAAAGCCTGAATAATCGCCTTATCTGGACATTTATGGTCCCGGCTATTCTGGCTGTGTTTGCCTGGTTTATAAATACTGCCGTACTGAACGCAGCCTGATTCAGCAGAAACGGAGAAGGGATGACGGCATTAATGTGAAAGAGACTCACCCTTAATACCGTCTTTGATTTTACTCTTTAACGGAACGGGGGTTCGTTAAACGTTCGCAGTTTACGCGAATGTAACTTGTCACCCTCAGCCCGTAACAGCTCTACCGCCTGAATCCCAATTTGCAGGTGTTCAGAGATGGCGCCGTCGTAAAAGCGATTCGCCTGACCGGGCAGCTTAATTTCGCCGTGTAACGGTTTATCGGAAACACAGAGTAACGTGCCATAAGGCACCCGGAAGCGGTAACCCTGGGCGGCAATGGTGGCACTTTCCATATCCACCGCCACGGCGCGGCTGAGATTAAAGCGCAGGGCAGAAGCCGAGTAACGCAGCTCCCAGTTACGGTCATCGGTGGTGACGACAGTACCGGTGCGCAGGCGCTCTTTGACTTCTTCGCCGGGCATACCGCTGACCGATTTGGTGGCATCGTAGAGGGCGCGCTGAACTTCGGCGATGCTGGGAATCGGGATATCCGGTGGCAGCACGCTATCCAGTACATGATCGTCACGCAAATACGCATGGGCCAGCACGTAATCCCCAATACGCTGACTTTCGCGCAGGCCGCCGCAGTGACCTATCATCAGCCAGGCATGAGGGCGAATGACGGCAAGGTGATCGCAGATGGTTTTGGCATTGGAAGGACCCACACCGATATTGATCAGCGTGATGCCGCGACGATGCGGTGACGTCAGATGCCAGGCAGGCATCTGATGTTTTTTCCAGGCCAGATCGGACAGCATCGCGTCATTGTTTTCCGTGTCAGACGTCAGGATGACATCTCCGGCGCACACCAGGCTGTCAAACGGGGTTGACGGATCGCGTACCTGTTCGATGGCCCAGCGGACGAATTCATCCACATAACGCGTGTAGTTGGTAAACAACACGAACGGCTGAAAATACTCCACAGCCGTGCCGGTATAGTGGCGCAGGCGTGCCAGCGAAAAGTCGGTGCGCAGCGCATCAAAGTGGGAAAGGGGGAAAGTGGCGTCAGCATGAAACAAGCCATCTGCCGTTTCATCCCCAATCTGCGAGAGTTCAGTCGTGGGAAAATGACGGGCTATGCCGGCGCTCATGGTCCGGTCCAGCGACAGGTCAGAGCCGTCTATTACATACGGGTAGGGAATCTCCTGCTGTGACGGGCCGACTTCGATGTCCACGTCGTACTCTTTTTCCAGCATCGCCAGCTGTTCTGAAATGTAATGACGAAGTAAAGCGGGGCGGGTGACGGTGGTACTGTAACTGCCTGTATGTGTAAAACGGCCCCATGCACGCGTGCGATTCTGTTGCGGTCCGTCTCCCTGCCAGGTAATGCGTAATTCAGGATAAACAAACAGGCCTTGCTCACGCGCGGCGGGGGCCGGCAGCACGCCTTCTTCCGTGTAGGCCTTGATGGACGCACGAAGCGCATCGACGGCGTCATTGTAAAGTTGCTCAAGCGCATCGAGTGCCTGTTCGCGTGTCAGCTTTTTCCGTTGGGCTGGCATAACTTCTCCTTTCAGGTTCTTACCACAATGCTCCTCAGCTTAGCGGTTTTAACAACGGATTGGGTGAAGAATCTATGATCGCGCGCATTTTGCGGCTGCCTGTTATGGGCGAGGCTAGTGGGCATCATGCGGCACTGAGTAAAAAAACGGATTAACCCGACAGCATCAGGATGTGCACGGCAGCAATGGCTTTCGCTAAGGCAAGAGGGTGGACCGGAGCATGGCAGCACCGATTCGGCGCGACTAAAGGCGAGAGCAGAAAAGTGTGTAACGATGATTTAACAGGAATGCAAAACGTTTTGCATATTTCACTTTACGCTACCATCATTAGAGTTCTTTCCCGACATGTTCATATTTGGTACTCCTTTGCAAAATCCCGGCGTAGCAGTGGTGCAGGCGATTAAGCGCACGGCGTGGTATCCGAAACGTCGCGCTTACCGCACGCTGTACTGGCGTGAAATTTCGCCTCTTGCAGTTCCTATCTTTTTTGAAAATGCCTGTGTGCTACTGATGGGCGTGTTAAGTACCTTCCTGGT
Source organism: Pantoea sp. JZ2 (assembly GCF_035191405.1). NCBI lineage: Bacteria > Pseudomonadati > Pseudomonadota > Gammaproteobacteria > Enterobacterales > Erwiniaceae > Pantoea > Pantoea sp. JZ2. The sequence goes on from NZ_CP045247.1 coordinate 1,989,238, forward strand.
GAGCTGGCTGGGCAAAGAAGCCATGGCCGGCGTCGGGCTGGCAGACAGCTTCAACATGGTCGTCATCTCCTTTTTTGCCGCCATCGACCTGGGAACCACGGTAGTGGTCGCGTTTAGCCTGGCCAGACGCAATGGTAAACGGGCCCGCGCCGCAACACGGCAGTCGCTGGCAATGATGACGGTATTAGCCCTGGTGCTGGTTATCGCCATTGAGTTCTGGGGGCATCTGATTATTGACGCCATCGCAGGCGCAGCAGAACCGAAAGTGAAAGCGCTGGCACTCAGCTATCTGCAGGTTTCCGCATGGAGTTATCCGGCGGCGGCCATTACGCTGATTGGTAGCGGTGCGCTGCGTGGGGCAGGGAACACGAAAATACCGATGCTGATTAACGGTGGGATGAATATCCTTAACATCGTTATCAGCAGTGTGCTGATTTATGGCTGTTTTTCATGGAAGGGGCTGGGCTTTGTGGGGGCTGGATTAGGGCTGACAATTACCCGCTACATTGGCGCAATAGCGGTCATTTACGTGTTAATGATTGGCTTCAACGCCTCACTGAGAATTTCGCTGTCCAGCTATTTCAGGCGCTGGAACAGCAGTATTTTATTTGAAGTCTTAAGCATCGGTGTGCCGGCCAGTATTGAATCCGTGCTGTTTAACGGCGGGAAGTTACTGACACAGGTCTTTGTGGCGGGCATGGGCACCAACGAAATTGCCGGCAATTTTATCGCGTTTTCAATCGCCTCACTGATTAACCTGCCTGGTAATGCGCTGGGATCGGCGTCGACCATTATTACGGGAAAACGCTTAGGTAAATACCAGGTTTTTCAGGCAGAGCGGCAAATCAAGCACGTCTATCTGTTGGCTACAATCTGTCTGACAGGCGTTGCTGCGCTGACCATACCGCTGGCGGGCCTGCTGGCACGCTTCTACACCAGCGATCCGGAAGTGATTAGCGTCACCAAACACCTTATCTGGCTGAATGCCCTGTTTATGCCGATTTGGGCCGCTTCCTGGGTGCTCCCCGCCGGCCTGAAGGGCGCGCGTGATGCCCGTTATACGATGTATGTATCGATGTTCAGTATGTGGTGCGCAAGGGTTGTTATTGGTTATCTGCTGGGCATTGAACTCGGTATGGGCGTGATTGGTGTCTGGCTGGGCATGTTCCTTGACTGGACGGTGCGCGGCGGATTTTTCTGGTGGCGGCTGAAAAGCGGGAAATGGCTTAATAACTACCGCAAGATGCTCGCCAGGGCAGAATCCACCTGAATACCTTCAGCCACCCGTTTGTGAGAGGGGATGATGCGTGGCAGCTTCGCGCCGCGCATCATCACAGTCTGTTTTAATACTGCCACGCTTTTCATTTACCTGCCTCTACACAGGTTTCGTCATTCGTCAGGACGGTTCTGTGCCCACTTTTCCCGCAAAGCGGACGAAATGCGTTCGAATCCAGGGCCGCGCGTATCGCCTTCGGGTAGGAATACTCTTAAATTTAACGCCATTGCTTAGTTTAACTCTTTGATTAATATGTGTTATTGATTTTGTTTCAGAAAGACCAGGCAGCCAAATTTGACTTAATTCCTCTTTTCAACTTACGCATCGCGTTTCAGCTGACGGTTTTCTCAGCTTTCAGGGCCATCCGGCACCTTAAAATATTCATCTGGCTTAAGCTTTTATACTAAAGGATAGGGGGCGCTGAGACCATAGATGAGTATCAGACGTACGAAATGTGCAGGTTTCACCGTATTGTCATCTGTTTGAGTTAGTAAAAAACATAAATACTATTACTTAGTTACGTAACTGGGAGCTGTATTGAATTTTTCAAGGCAATATGTAAAGCTGTGTAAGATGTTAATAAATGGAAAAGAACTTTACACAGGCGAGCAGGATGTACAGGCTCGTGCGGTAGCTATGGTGCTGCATATTTTTTTGTAACCCATTGATTTATTGCTATTTGTGTGAGATCGACTGGAATTTAAGCAGGATGTTACCATTCTCCCCACACGAATAACGATTAACCAGCCCCGTTAAGTTTAACGATTACCTAACAAAAATCGTGTCTTACCAAAACATAATCTGGCTGCTTTAATACCGTTTGCTTTTAGGAATGGGTCAGTTTGCTGAATGTATTTGGTGAAATTCAGCCGACCCGCTTCTCCGGTCATCAGGTTTTATGAACTGTGCCTATACTGTTCATGCTCATCGTATAAAATTTACACTCAATCAACGCTCCTATTCAGGCAACTTGTATTGTTAATCAATGGCTTGGCGTCATCTGGCGTCCAGCTGACGTTGTGCAACAATACGACGCGCTGACCACCGGCCAATGGCCACTTTTTTGGGTATTAATGGAACTAAATATGAAAAAAATGGTGAACTTTCGAATTGCATTAAGCCTGATGTTTGTTTTTGCTGTTGCAGGCTGTAAAACACCGCCAAAAATGACAGATGACACAATGGTCACCAATACCGTTGATGGCACTACCCTGATTCACCGTCATGCCGTAGCTGCGCCTGCACAGTTCACCGCCGTCAATGAGAGTTACCGTGCCCTGTATCCTGCCTCTGTGATGACACGCCCGGATTTTGGCGGCAAGGTCGTGGAAACGCTGAAAACGGGTGAAACCTATACCGTTGTGGGTCAGGTAGAAAATAACTGGCTGGCACTGGGCGAAGAAGCTGACGCGGTTTCACCACCCGCAACTGACGCGAAAGCCACCGACAGTAAGGGCGCCGCGCCTCAGGCACCGACCAATGCGGTCAAAGTCATTGGCTATGTGCCTTTCCGTGCAGTGGTAAAAAGCGATTTATACGACCAAACCATCAAAGCCGATCAGCCTAAGCGTCGTGCGCGTGCCGCCGCGAAGAAAAAGACCTGCGTCTCTGTTGATGGCAACAGCCAGGCCTGCCAGAACAGCAATAACGGTACCTGGATCATTAACTAAGTCAGGGGCAGGGAGGGGCAGATATGGCACATACCCACTTGCGCGCTGGCCTGAAAAAATGGCTCTGGCCCTTCCTGCTACTTCTGCTGACCGCATGCAGTAGCAGTAAGCCCGATATCGCGCGCTACAACCTGAATTTTCAGGCGCATCCCCCCATCAACGCCGGCGCGCCGCTCAAAGTGCGCGTCATGCTGTTGACGTCGGATGCCGAGTTTATGTCCGCTGATTTCTTCACATTACAGAATCAACCCGCGACAGCATTAGGCAATACGCTGCTTAACAGTCAGCAGTTTTTCCTGATGTCCGGTCAGCTCAGTAAAACGCTGAGTGCGAAAAGCCTGCCTGAGGCACGGTTTATCGGCATCATGGCGGAATATCAAAAGCTGGATGGCAAAGTGTGGCGGCTGGCGCTGCCTTTCCCGGACAGCGACAGCAGTTCATTCTGGCAGTTCTGGAAAAGCAATGATGGTGAGCTAAACGCCAACATTATCGTTGACGATGCCGGTATGCGTCCCGTTAAGCAATAACACCGTCTTCAAAGGATGATTATGAACAGAGCCGAAAAGGTTGTTTGGGCGGAAGGGATGTTTTTGCGTCCTCACCATTTCCAGCAGGCAGAAAATTTTCTGCAAAGCTCGCTGCGTGAATGGGGCCAGTCGCAACGTCCTTACATTTGGGGATTTTTCGATCTCGAATTTGATGAAGCGCTGTTACGGCAGGGCAAGCTGGCGCTCAATGCCGCCAGTGGATGTCTGCCGGATGGGACGTTTTTTGCTTTCAGCCAGCCCCAGCAAGGTCCAGCCCCATTAGACGTGCCCGCGAATATTGACCGGGCGAAAGTGGTGCTGGCCATCCCCGCGCGGCGTAATGGCCGCGAAGCGGTAACGTTTGAAGATGCGCCAGATTCTCTGGCGCGCTATCTCGCCTGGGAAGCGGAAGTCGAAGATGACAACGCGCAGGCTGTTGGCACCGCCACTGTCCAGTTTGGCAAGCTTCGCCTGCGGTTAATGCTGGAGCAGGATCTGACCGCAGAGTGGACGGCCATGGGCGTGGCGCAGATTGTTGAAAAACGCAGTGACAACCACATTCGTTTAGACAATGACTATATCCCTCCTACCTTAACGCTTGCAGGCAGTCGTCCGCTTCAGAGCATGATGACGGATTTGCACGGTATGATTCAGCAGCGCAGCCAGCAACTGAGCCAGCGCGCGCCAGGTACCGGGCGTTTTAACAGTGCAGATATGGTGGACTTCATGCTGCTGGCGCTCCTTAATCGCCAGTTGGGGCTGCACGCTCATCTGCAGCACCTGCCGTTACTGCATCCTGAAACGCTCTACAGCCACTGGTTACAACTGGCCGCGGAACTGGCAACCTGGACGCAGGCCCGTACGCCTGACGCGCTTCCCCTTTACGATCACGATGATCTGCAAGGTTGCTTTTCGCGCCTCACCCTGTTGCTGCGTCAGGGGCTGTCGCAGGTCATGGAAGAGAGCGCCATTCAGCTGCCACTGACGCAGCGTTCACACGGCCTGAACGTCGCCACCGTGCCAGACAACAGCATGGTGCGTGAATTTGGCTTTGTGCTGGCCGTCAAGGCAAGCGTTCCCGCCGATGCACTCAAAACCCATTTCCCGGCACAGATGAAGGTCGCGCCTGTGACCAAAATTCGCGATCTCGTGCAGTTGCAGCTTCCGGGGCTGGCTCTGAGAGCCATGCCTGGCGCGCCCCCGCAAATCCCCTGGCACGCGGGATACAGCTATTTTGAGTTGGATAAAAACAGCGAGCTTTGGCAGGAGATGGAACGATCGGGTGCCTTCGCGCTGCACCTTGCCGGTGAGTTTCCGGGCCTGAACATGGAGTTCTGGGCCATTCGCAGTCAGTCAGAATAATTCAAACTGAGCAGGCATGATGCAGGAACAAAACAAACCGAACAGTGATGCTTTTCAGCAGGAGTTAAGTCTGAGCCATCAGAACACGCTGGTGGCCGCAGCTAATCCGCTGATCAACGCCATTCCCCAGATTCGTCACTCGGTATCGCATGACGATCCAGCCCGTTTACGCCAGCAACTTATCGAACAGATTCGTCGTTTCGAGCTGGCCTGTCAGCAGTCGGGTCTGAGCTACGAAGTGATCGTTGGCGCACGTTACTGCCTGTGTACGGCGCTGGACGAAGCCGCTGCGCTGACGCCCTGGGGCAGCCGCGGTGTGTGGACCAGTAATGGCTTGCTGGTAACTTTTCACAACGAAACCTGGGGTGGCGAAAAGTTTTTCCAGCTGCTGGCTAAACTGTCACAAAATCCGCGACAGCATATTCTGTTACTGGAGCTGATTTATTTCTGTCTGGTGCTGGGGTTCGAAGGGCGCTACCGCGTACTCGACAACGGGCGTTCACAGCTGGACACCATTAAACAGCGCCTGCTGCAGATGATCCGAAGCGTCAGGGGAAGTTTTGCCGCTGCGCTTTCGCCACATCCTACCGATCAACCGGTGTTGCGCAAACTGTGGCGACCGATGATTCCGCTGTGGGCCTGTGCCGCGCTGGCGGGCCTGGCGGCCTGCCTGTTCTACATTGTGCTTAACTGGCGGCTGGGGGATTACACCTCGCCGGTGCTGGCCAAAATTTATCAGACGACACTGCCCGAAGTGCAGATTCGAAATCCGGCACCGCCGCCGCCGCCGTCACTGAACCTGAAGTCCTTCCTCAAACCAGAAATCGATGAAGGCCTGGTCGCGGTGCGTGACGAGGCCGATCAGAGCGTGGTGACGCTGAAAGGAGACGGCTTATTCGCCTCTGGATCAACGGAAGTTCGTGGGCGTTATGATGCGGTGATTCAGCGCATTGCCGAGGCCATGAACAACGTCAGCGGGAAAATCCTGGTCGTGGGATACAGCGATAACGTGCCGATTCGCAGTGCACGTTTTGCGTCGAACTACGAGCTGTCGCTGGCTCGCGCTCAGTCCGTTCAGAACCTGTTGCAAAAACAGCTGGCCAATCCGTCACGTGTCAAAGCGGAAGGGCGGGGCGAAACGCACCCGCTGGTGCCTAATAACAGTGCAGAGAACCGCGCCCGCAACCGTCGTGTTGAAATCACGCTGCAGGTCGCACCTGACACGACGAAAGCTGAACTTAACGGCCTGGCAAGAGGGAACTAATCCATGCTGAATGTCCTGTTTTCGATACTGACCAGTCGCCTGGCGTGGGGCTTCGTCGGTATCACAGCGTTATCATTTATCATTTGGGTCATCGGCCCGGTGTTCTCGATAGTGGATTCCCGGCCGCTGGAGTCTGAACAGAACCGCATGATCAGTATTGCGCTGCTGTATGTGGTCTGGGGCCTGAGTCAGGCGATTCCACGTCTGTATAACTACTGGCTGAACCGCAAACTGATGTCCAGTCTGGAGACCAGCAAACCGGACGCACCTGAGGAAGAGCGCAAACGCCTGACCAGTGAGGATCAGGTGCTTGCCAGCCGCTTCTCTGAAGCGACAGAAATGCTAAAAAAGGCGCATTTTCAGCGCCAGAGCAGTAAAGGCGCCCCTTTCTGGGCGCAGCGCTTCAGCCATCAGTACCTGTACCAACTGCCGTGGTACATGATTATCGGTGCGCCTGGCGCGGGTAAAACGACGGCGCTGGTGAATTCCGGTTTGCAGTTTCCGTTGGCCGATAAATTTGGCAAAGCGGCCTTACGCGGTATTGGCGGAACACGAAACTGCGACTGGTGGTTTACAAATGAAGCTGTCCTGCTGGATACCGCAGGACGCTATACCACGCAGGAAAGTCAGCAGGAGCGTGATGCCAGTGAATGGCACCATTTTCTGGCGCTGCTGCGCAAATACCGTGGCCGTCAGCCTGTAAACGGCGTCATTGTGACACTGAGCGTGGCTGATCTGTTGTCGCAGTCGCCCGACGCCATGCGTAATCAGGCGATGGCGCTGCGTCAGCGCCTGATGGAACTTCACGATCAACTGGGCATTCGCTTTCCGGTTTATGTGCTGGTCACTAAAGCTGACCTGTTAAAAGGTTTCCGCAGTTATTTTGCCAGCCTGGATAAAACACAGCGCGAACAGATTTGGGGATTTACCTTCCCATGGGCGAAAGCCTCGACAGCGGATTTCGAACTGAGCAGCCAGTTCCAGCAGGAATATACTCTGTTGCAACAGCGGCTGGATGCCGGGCTGGCGGATGTTCTGCTGGCGGAAAGTGATGCGCAGGCGCGGGCAGAAAGTTATCTGTTCCCACAAGAATTTGCCGCGCTGCGCCCACAGTTGGCTGAAGCGCTGGATATTCTCTTTGCCCGTTCTGATTTCGAAACGCAGTTTGCGCCGCGCGGGATCTATTTCGCCAGCGGCACCCAGGAAGGGCTGCCATTTGACCGTGTGATGGGCGAACTGACACGTGCCCTGCACTTGCCGGGCCAGCAGCAGGGCGAGTCAGGTAGCTGGGACAAGGTGGATAAAGAGGCCCCGATTCCGCAGAACAAAGGCCAGAGTTTTTTCCTGAAAGGGGTGCTGGAAAATGTCATTTTCCAGGAGTCGGGCCTGGCGGGCAGCAATCGCTGGTGGGAACTCCGTAATCGCGTAGGGCTCTGGTCGGGCTACCTGGCCTTGCTTATCCTGGTGCTGATTGCGGGGACATTGTGGCTGATCAGCTATAACAAAAATAAAACTTATCTGCAGGAGATGGCGGCCAAAACGCCGCAGGTCGAGCAACTGGGTGACAAACTGCAAAAAGAGGTGAACGGTAACCTGTTTGCGCTGGTCCCTTATCTCAACACGCTGTTGCACCTGCCGGAAAGCGCGTCTTTTTCCCTGGAGCATCCGCCGCTGACGCGTCGCATGGGACTGTATCGGGGTACGGAAGTGAGTGACGCCACGCAGGCGTTATACGATCGCGCACTTAAACAACTGTTGATGCCACAAGTGGCGCAAAATATTACCCGCTGGTTACGCAATGACAACGGCAGCGATGCCGATTACAGCTATGAAGCCCTGAAGGCTTATCAGATGCTGTATCAGCCAAAGCACTATGACGGTAAGTTTCTTCAGGCGTGGATGATGTTAAATATCTCCCGTGAACTGCCTCAGGATGTGACGCAGGCGGAGGTGAAACAGCTGGCGTGGCACCTGCAGCAGTTGCTGGAAACACAGATCCAGTCCTCGCCCTATGCGAAGGATGACGCGCTGGTAAAGCGCGAGCAGGCGCTGATTAGTCAGATGCCGCTTTCACAGCGCGTTTACGGACGCCTGAAACGCCTGCTGGAACGCGATAGTGCATTGTCACCCGTGACCCTGGGTGCCCTGGGTGGGCCGCAAAGCGAACTGGTGTTCTCACGTAAAAGCGGTAAATCCGTGAATGAAGGCGTATCCGGACTTTTCACGCCCGACGGCTACTGGAACCACGTTGATAAAGAGATCGCCCCCGTTACGGATGCTCTCTACAAGGATGATATCTGGGTGCTGGGCGGCGAAACGGCCCATGAAGACAGCAAACAAACCGATATGGCGGTGCGTCAGCTGTATATTCAGGACTATATTCGCCAGTGGGAGCAGTTTCTCAGCGATATCCAGCTCAACAGCAGTGCCGATTTAACGCAGCGTATTAATACCGCACGTCTGTTATCCAGTAACCATTCCCCGCTGCGGCAACTGGTTATTAATTTGAGTAAACAGCTCACGCTGACGCGGGCACAACCTGACGACAAGAGCGCGAAAAATGCCGCAGCCGCGTCAGATAACAGTGCCACGCGCACGTTACAGGCACTGTTTACCTCGCCGCGCTCGAATGGTGAACAGGGTGCGGTGCAGCAAACGCCTGAACAAGCGGTAACGGCCCATTTCGCACCGATTATCGAACTGGCACAGCCATTGCAGCAGGGCAGCAAAGTGCTGGCCGTGGATGATTTCCTGAAGCAGATTGACGACCTCTATCGTTACCTCACGGCCGTACAGGACGCGGCGAACAGCGGAATGCCACCGCCGTCCAGTGATGCGATCAGCCGTCTGCAGGCCAGCGCGGGCCGTTTGCCTGGCTCGCTGCAAAATATGGTCTCCAGTATGGCTGTCGGTGCCAGCAGTGATGCACAGCGTCGCGATATGGATAACGTCCGCAAGCGCATTACCATGGAAGTTGGCAGTTTCTGTCGCCAGGCGATTGCCGGCCGCTATCCTTTAGTGCGCAACGCGCGAAGTGAAGTCACGCCTGACGATCTGGCGCGCATGTTTGCGCCAGGCAGCGGACTGATGGACAGCTTCTTCCGGGACAATCTGGCCAGTAAAGTGGATACCACCCGCGCGGCATGGCGTTTCACGCCGGGCATTGATGGTAAAACGTTACCGGGGGGCGAAGCGTTGCTGCGTCCGTTCCAGCAGGCTCAGTCGATTCGCGATGCGTTTTTTGCCAATGGTGCCACCACGCCTTCTTTCCGCGTGACGTTGCGCACGGTAAAAATGGACAACGACATTCTTAATATGACGCTGGACGTGGACGGGCAAATCTTACGCTACAGTCATGGTCCACAGGCGGTGCAGTTAGTCAGCTGGCCCGGTCCGGGGGGAACCAGTCAGGTGCGCATGCAACTGGGCCTGACGAATGGCACGACCTCCACGCTGACCACCAGCGGGCCATGGGCGCTTAATCGCTTCTTTGACCGCGCACAGGTCACCTCGGTCGGCGGACTGACGCGCGAAGCCAGCTTTAATGTGGACGGCCATAATGTGACGTTGTCCTTTACGCCGGGCAGCATCAGGAACCCCTTCCAGCTCCCTGCATTTAGCTGTCCCTGAAACAGGATCTGACTATGACTCAATACGCAGCACCTGGCTGGTACGGCAAACTGCCCAGTTCGGGTGATTTCGTAAAACGACGTTTCCCCGATACCCTGCAGCGCCAGTGGTCGAACTGGTTTCAGGTAGGATTGCATCACTGGCAAACCAGTGCGGAAGGCGAGCATTCCGCGTCCCGGGCCTTTCTTAAAGCGCCCGTATGGAATTTTGTCATACCGCCCATGTTAGGTACGCAGCTGATTCAGATGGGCTGCCTGACCGCCGCCCGCGACAGCGTCGGGCGACATTATCCGCTCTGTGCGTTGCGCTACTTTACGCCAACGGAATGGGCCCCGTTATTGCTGGCCCGCGCCGGTGACTGGTATCACCAGATGGGCAATACCTTGTTGCGGGCGGTTCAGGAGGGTGGCACGCCCGAGCAGTTTGATCAGGCGTTGTTAAGTATTCCCCTTCCACAGCCTCAGGAAGGCGAAGCCTCATCGGATATCTTATCGGTGATCGGCAGCGGGGAGAATAATGCCTCCACCCTGAGCTGGAATTTGCCATCACAGAGTTTTGATCCCCAGTTTCAAAGCAGCTTTTGGTGGACCAATCAGAGCGACGGTTTTCCGCTTTATACCCATGTCCACAGCGGCAACCTGACAGCGCAGTTATTTTCGCTGTTATTCGATCCGGCGGGCGGTGCAAAGCCCGGGCGAAATGGACTTTATCCTCCTATGTTTGAATCCTGAGGCGAAACGGATGAGTATTGATATTGACACGTTGCTGATACCGGTAAGCCACGATAATCCCTGCGGGGATAACCTGGAATACGATGCGGATTTTCAGGCGATGGAACAGGCCAGCGTAGGCAAAGCCGAGCAGCAGTTCGGCAATACCATCATTCCGGCCGAACCGGCTGACTGGAACAAGGTCGAAAAGCTGGCACTGGATTTAATGAGCCGCAGTAAAGACTTACGCGTCATGCTCACGCTGACGCACGCCTGGACTCGTCTTAAAGGGTTGCCCGGCTATGCACAGGGGTTGCAACTGATTGAGCAGGCCATGTCGCAATACTGGGAAACCTTGTGGCCACGTCTGGAAGAAGATGGCCAGCCCGATCCCTTTTACCGCATCAATGCCCTGGCCGTGCTGGGCGACCAGTCAGCCCTGGCGGGCTCGGTGCGCCAGTCGTGGTTGCTGCGTTATGCTTCCGACGGGATTACGCTTCGCGATGCCGCTGCATTATGTGACGGCAGTAAAACGGAAGTGCCAGACTACCCTGGCGGCCTGCCGCGTCTTAATGATGAACTGGCGCGAGGCGAGCAACCCGGCGTTGCGGCCATTCAGGACATTGGCGAACGTTTGCAGCGCATTCGTAGCCTGGTGACTGAAAAGCTGGATGAAACGGCCTTACCGGATATGAGTCAGCTTCAGCGCAGCTTCGCCATGCTGAATGAGCGTTGCCAGGCCACCGATATCGGCGCGTTACAGTCTCTGGCAGCGGCCGTACAGTCTGCACCGGAAACTGAAAACCCAACCGCGCCCAGGGCCGCGTCGCGCGCCGCTACAGACTGGCGCAGTGCTCAGCTTAACTCGCGTGCTGAAGCGCAGTTAATGCTGGAAAAAGTGAAACAGTACTTTACGCAGCACGAGCCCAGCCATCCGGCACCGTTGATGATTGACCGTGTACAGCGCCTGATCGAACTCGACTTTATGGACATCATTCGCGACCTTGCGCCGGATGGTGTACATCAGTTAGAAAACATTTTTGGACGCCGCGACTAAGCTATCAGTGAAGTCTTAACGCAGCGAGACCTGCGCGCCTCCTGCGAGCCAGTAACCGCGCATTATTTATGGAGAGAACCATGCCAACAATGAAGTCCAGTGGGCAGAAATTTATCGCCCGCAATCGCGCGCCACGCGTTCAGATTGAATATGACGTGGAAGTTTATGGTGCAGAACGAAAAATTCAGCTGCCCTTCATCATGGGCGTACTGGCCGATTTAGCCGGTAAGCCGCTGGAGCCGCAGGCCAGCGTTGACGACCGCAAATTCCTGGAAATCGACATCGATAACTTCGATGAGCGCATGAAAGCCATGAAGCCACGCGCTGCATTCCAGGTCGACAATACGCTGAACGGCGACGGCAAACTGAATATTGACCTGACTTTTGAAAGCATGGACGATTTCTCCCCGGATGCCATTGCCCGTAAAGTCGAACCACTTAACAGCCTGCTGGAAGCACGTACTCAGCTTTCAAATCTGCTGACCTATATGGATGGCAAAAATGGCGCTGAAGAGCTTATCGGCAAAATTCTTCAGGATCCGACCCTGCTGCAGGCGTTGACGCATGTGCCTAAGCAGGCGGATGCCGCAGAAGGGAAGGAGGAGCAATAATGAATCAGACTTCTCAACAACCCCAGTCACAGGGCGATGCCAGTTTTAGTCAGGACGAGTTTAGTGCCTTACTGAACAAAGAGTTTCGTCCAAAGAGTGATCAGGCGCGCGAAGCGGTAGAAAGCGCGGTGAAAACGCTGGCACAGCAGGCGCTGGAAAATACGGTGACCGTTTCCAGCGATGCTTACCGCACCATTCAGGCACTGATTGCTGAGATTGATGAAAAGCTGTCTCAGCAGGTCAACCAGATTATTCACCATGAAGAGTTTCAGAAGCTGGAAAGCGCCTGGCGCGGTCTGAGCTATCTGGTGAATAACACGGAAACCGATGAGATGCTGAAGATTCGTTTCATGAGCATCTCTAAACAGGAGCTGGGCCGCACGCTCAAGCGCTATAAAGGCGTGGGCTGGGATCAAAGTCCGCTGTTTAAGAAAATCTATGAACAGGAATACGGCCAGTTCGGTGGCGAGCCGTTCGGTTGCCTGGTCGGCGATTACTACTTCGACCACAGCCCGCAGGACGTTGAGCTGCTGGGCGAGATGGCCCGCATCGGTGCGGCCGCGCACTGTCCGTTTATCACCGGTACCGCGCCAGGCGTTATGCAGATGGAATCCTGGCAGGAGCTGGCGAATCCACGCGATCTGACCAAAATCTTCCAGAATACCGAATATGCCGCCTGGCGCAGCCTGCGCGAATCGGAAGATGCGCGTTATCTGGGCCTGGTAATGCCGCGCTTCCTGTCTCGTCTGCCTTACGGCATTCGTACCAACCCGGTTGACAGCTTCGATTTTGAAGAGCAGACCGATGGCTCGGATCACAGCAACTACAGCTGGACCAACGCAGCTTATGCGATGGCGGCCAACATCAATCGTTCATTTAAAGAGTACGGCTGGTGTACCTCCATCCGTGGCGTGGAATCAGGTGGCGCAGTGGAAAACCTGCCCTGCCATACGTTCCCCAGCGATGACGGTGGCGTGGACATGAAGTGTCCGACCGAGATCGCCATCAGCGATCGCCGTGAAGCCGAACTGGCGAAAAATGGCTTTATGCCGCTGGTCCACCGTAAAAACTCTGACTTCGCCGCGTTTATTGGCGCACAGTCGCTGCAAAAACCGGCGGAATACCATGATGCGGACGCTACCGCGAATGCTCGTCTGGCTGCCCGTTTGCCGTACCTGTTCGCCTGCTGCCGTTTCGCTCACTATCTGAAGTGCATTGTGCGCGACAAGATTGGTTCATTCCGTGAGCGTGACGATATGGAACGCTGGCTGAATGACTGGATAATGAACTATGTTGATGGTGACCCGGCTAACTCTTCACAGGAAACCAAATCACGCAAGCCACTGGCTGCGGCGGAGGTGAATGTGGAAGAGCAGGAAGACAACCCTGGCTACTATGCAGCGAAATTCTTCCTGCGCCCGCATTATCAGCTGGAAGGATTAACAGTGTCGCTGCGTCTGGTATCGAAGCTGCCTTCGCTGAAGTCGAACGAGAATTAAATTTTTTTGCAATGTAAAGCACGTCCAGGTGGCGTGCTTTTTCAGACGATTAAGCATGACCTTTTTCACTTCAAAAATTCTGTTGCCCGCAAAATAAACCTTTTCTGAAAATACTGGCTCCGGTAGAAGGTCTACGGGTTTCGACCGGGCTATAAAGGTATAATGGCAGGCTACCTAATCAGATATTTTGCTGTTCCATGTCGGCCAGATAAATAATTAGCTCAACTGTTCTGTTATCGCTGTGAGAATGGATAGGGGTTAAGTCATCAGCCTGCAACAGAATGAACGACATAATTAAATTTAGCGTATTTACGACGGATGCCTTGTGTGCGTCAGCATTCATTTGACGTACCGATACGGCAAAAAAATCTCCTGCTGTTGCAGTTTATTGTAGTGGGACCCTTCGGGAAGCCTGTAGCACTCCCGAAGTCGAGGCAAAAGTAAAATATGGACTGTTTTATTCAGCCCCATGCTTTTCTCTTTGCCATATAGATGCTTTTTCGAAAGCGACAACTTTTTCCATAACGAAGAGTAAATATTATGGCTATTGATATGTATTTGAAGGTAGACGGCATTACGGGTGAATCTAAAGATTCTAACCATACCGGCTGGATTGATATTACCTCTTTCTCCTGGGGCGCTAATCAGCCGGGTAATATGAGCGTGGGCGGCGGTGGCGGTGCTGGTAAAGTTAACTTCAACGACCTGCACATTAATGCCAAAATCGACAAAGCGGTAACTGCACTGCTGAAAAACTGTGCCAGCGGTAAGCACGTTTCTAAAGTTGAAGTGTCAGTTTGTAAAGCGGGCGGCACGCAAATCGAATACACCCGAATCACCCTGGAAGATGTGCTGGTAACCAACGTTCAGTTCGTGGGTTCAGAGCACGATGACACCCTGGGCGTAACTTATGCATTCCAGGCTGCGAAAGTGAAACAGCAGTACTGGGAGCAGAGCTCTTCTGGTGGTAAAGGTGCAGAAACCAGCGCGGGCTGGAACATCAAAGAGAATAAAGAAGCGTAAGAAAAAACGCCTCCTTATCGGGAGGCGTTTCTCGCTAAGTGGTTTTTTCTTTTTATGCGTTAGGCTCCCAGCCAATTTACAAGGATTTCTCTGGATCAGATTCATTGGGTGGAGATAGTAAATGAGTATTACAGGGTCAGTTGGTATAGGTGGCCGTAATAATTACGGCGATGTAAAAACGGTTCAACGGCTTTTACAAAATAATGGTTTTCCCCAGCTTCGTGATGACGGCAGAATTGGGCCAAAAACTATCGAAGCTATCAAAAGTTACCAATCACGTTTCATGTCACGGCCAGATGGTTTGGTTGATGTTCATGGTCGGACCTGGAATAAATTATCTAATTCTGAAAAAACTAACCGAACGCAGCCCACACCAGAAGAAAATCGCCATCTCAATTCAGGTCGCTTAACTGTAAATGCAGGGCAAATAACTTTTGATGCAGAAGGTAATGATTGGCCTAACAGCCCAGGATTTAGTCGACATATCCATTGGCCTAAAGGGGCTTCTGGCGTAACAATCGGACGTGGTTATGATATGGGTGGGCGTTCTGGTGAGACGGTGAAAATAGACTTGATCCAGGCTGGTGTTCCGCAGGAACAAGCTATTCTTCTGGCAAGAGGCGCTCGATTATCACCTTCACAGTCAGACAAGTTCGTAAAAGAACACCGTAATGAGTGTGGTATTATTACTCGTGAGGCTCAAGCTAAATTATTTGAAATGATATACCCTAAATATCTGGTTAGAGGGCAATCAATTTATCTTAGTAAAACTTCTGGCTTCCCAGAAAGAACCCCTTGGGAAAACCTTAAACCTCCTATAAAAGATATAGCTGTAGACTTTGTATATCAAGGGCTGGGTTTTGAAAGAACCATGAAAGCCTGCATGTACAACGATATCGATAAGTTAATAGATTTTATTGAAAATAATGCCCAAGTAAAAAGTTATGAGGGTGGACGCCAACGAGCAAATTATCTGAGAAAACATAAATAGGCGGGAGTTTTTATGTGCAAGCAATATATTTATAGTTTGGCTTTTGTTTTTTTTATATTTGGTCATTCAGCTTATGCGATGGATGATTGCTCTAAGGAAACAAGTGATCCTGCAGTGTTTACTTGTGCTGAAAAAAACAAAAACACTGCAGAGCAAAAGTTAAATAATGAGTACTCGGCGGCAAAGAAACGCATCGATAAAGTCTTTCAAAACGAAGCGGAAGTCAAAAAAGAATATTTGAATATATTTCTTGAGTCACAGCGAAGCTGGCTAAAATATCGCGATGGGCAGTGTAAGTTATTTGCGCATGTTGCCGATAAAAACAGTAATCCTTATACGGTATTTACGAATAATTGTATTGCAGAACTTGATGAGGCAAGAACTAAACAGTTGGAACAGATCCCATACGATTGATTTTTTTAATATGCACCTATTGTAATCCAGGTGCATATTATATTGTAAGGCTCTAGTAACTCTATCTATTTTTATATCCCGCCTTTCTCCCCGAGAGACGCGCGATATAGATGTCGAAAAGCTAACCGCAGGAATCCGTGATGCGCTTTACGATAATAACCGCTAAACCCGGCCATCAACCGCCGCAAACCAGTTTTGATTTTCTTCCTCCCGGCGGCAAAATTGGTCGTGGTGTGGATAACAATCTGGTACTGCCCGACGACGATCGCACGATTTCCCGCCTGCAGGCGATTGTGCTTATCACCGCTGAAGGTGAATGCCGCCTGACGAATCGCGGTAACGTGACGCGTGTGCTGTTAAACGATATCCCACTGGAGCAGAGCTCTTCTGGTAAAGGTGCAGAAACCAGCGCGGGCTGGAACATCAAAGAGAATAAAGAAGCTTAATAAGATGCGCCTCCATCAGGAGGCGCCCTTTACACTAATCTGTTAAAGCTGAGTCGAGAGGGATTTGACGTGACTACAATACAGATAAGCCAGGGCGTTGGTTTAAGACAACCTAATAAATCACTTGATGTTAAAACCGTTCAATCATTATTAAATTCCAATAAGTCTGTTACACCTCACTGGTAGTGAATTAAAAGTTGATGGTTTTTTGGGACCAAAAACTATTGATAAAATAAAAATATTCCAGGAAAAGATTGTGGGTCTTCGCAACCCGGACGGTATTGTTTCACCCCGGGGGCCTACAATGCGTAGGTTACATGGAAATATTACGCCGGTCAGCAATATAAAAATTAAGCCTCGATACTACAGCCTCTGCTGTTACTGATGAAATGTATGTTAGTATGGCGAAAGCATTAAATTGCGAACCAGCAGCAATAAAAGCAGTTGTGATGTCGGAAACCAAGCAAAGTCCATTCGATTCATCAGGTCGGCCGACAATTCTATATGAAAGGCACTATTTCAGTAGATTAACAAATCACAATTATGATGCAACTCATCCTGAAATATCAGGAAAGCCATACGATCATTATGGTAAATTTAGTGAGCAATACGACTAATTAAACAAAGCAATAGCACTTGATCGTGCAGCAGCGCTCCAGTCAGCTTACTGGGGAGCATTCCAAATTATGGGTAGTAATTATGTCACTTCGGGTTACGAAAATATCGAAGAGTTTGTCAAAGGAATGAATACTATTCCGGGGCAGGTATACGCTTTTGTTAATCATGTTTCTCATACGCCGACTCTTTTGAATGCAATCCGAACGAAGAACTGATCAAGTTTTGCCAGATACAACAATGGTAGTGATTATAAAAAGAATAATTATGATGTTCATTTATCAAGAAATTATGACAGAGCCATGCATAATTAATTCAGGATTTTATATAATATGAAAATCTTCAATCTGGTATTGTCTTTACTTGTTATTAGCCCTATAGCGAATGCTTCCATAACTCTTTCTAAACCTCATTCAAATGATTATGAAAAGACTATTATTCAGGAAGCTCAGCATGAAGGTCTTGAGCGAGTTGAATTAGATAAAAATCAAACTTTCGATTTAATCAAAAATGGCAAAGTATTAGGTACTCTTGTACAAGGAAAAGGATGGGTAAGAGAAGTTCAGCCTGTATGTTTTATTGCCTGGACAAAGGATAGTAAAAAATCTGATCAGTTTATCCAAACAATCGGTCAAGGGGATTGGGAAACAGTAGGTTGCCATAAAGTTGATTCAGTTGGCCTTATTTCAAAAAAAGACGATCCTGCTACGAAAGTTGCGGTTATTTATACCACTGAAGCCCCTGATCACTATGCAAATGATTATTACATTTTGGGATTAAAAAGTGGTGATAACAGCATCTATTACGATAAGAGTGTTACTGAAAAGTTTCAAAATTCATATATAAAAAATCTCTCTGAACTGCGTAAGGCTTATCAAAAGTAATTTTAATTAAACCTCTTTAGCAAACCAACCAAGGTTATATGTTAATTTTAATTAAAGGGGTTTGCATATGAGATGTATGATTAAACTCCTTTGTACTATTAGTTGAAATTGATGAATTTTCCGCTATAGAAAATTTCTGCAACGATAGCAACGAGCAGTAAGTATACGCTTGTACAGAAAGAATCATTAATAAGACGAGAGGCAATTTAACAAAGAATGCCAGGCAATAAAATTAAGGATCAATGATTTTATTATAGCCCTTTCAAAAGCTAAGATAAGTCTCTGCAGCTTTTTACTGAATCACAGCGTCCATGGCTTAAATACCGCCATGAAGGATTGCGCGTTCGCCTCACTGACGGCGGATAAGAACTCTGCCGCGAGCATGGCATACAAAACACCTGTGAAGCAAGTCTGGACAAACAAATCATTAATAAGTTGAGAAGAACCCCTTACAGTTAATGTTGTATTTTGAAATATTTTCTTTTACTTTATCCCACTTTCAGGTGTCCATCATGCAGAGAACCGGTTATGTGTTACTTTTTATCGCGTCGTTGGTCATGTCCTTAAAGTGTTTTTCTGAACAGGAATATTCTTTAAATCTTAATGGTAAGTGGAAAGTTGAACATGTATATGTTGACGAGGATGTTGCCTCTGCGAAGCTGATAACGCTAATTCCTGATGATCCGAATCTAAAAGGACGTATATTTGAATTCACGTCGGATAAAATAAAGACGTCTATACAGCCAGATAGTGGCTGCGAGTTCCCAGATTATCATTCTATGAATGTGACAATATTAAATCATTTGATGAGCAGTACGACAGAAGGGGTTCAATACGACCCTGCTAAAAGCTATTCTCTGCCGGTCAAAGGAACGCTGAATATACATCCTTATAGTATTCATTGTCAGAATGGGAAGATCAGTCCTTCAGATGAGCATATTGAACACTGGCTTGTGAAACTTGATGTTAATTTGGTATTACTGAACTGGGATAACCAGTCTTACATATTACTAAAAAAGTTATCAGATAATGCCAGATTTTCACCTTCGTTCGCGTGCGAAAGGGCAACGAATGATAGTGAAAAAACGATTTGCCATGATCCAGATTTGTCTTCCTGGGATGTGAGTGTCGCCGAGGCATATAATATTGTATTAAAGCAAATTACAAATACAGGTTTAGATGCCAAGATACGTTTAGCTCAGTTCCATCAAAACCAAAAGCACTGGCTTGACGCCAGAAATGCGTGTTCTGCTAATTCTACCTGTATAAAGAAAAAAATGCAGGCTCGTGTTGCCGAACTTATTGAGCTTGCGAAGTCATAAATAAATGCCTTTTTAAACAAGCACGTTTCATGTCACGGTCAGATGGTTTGGTTAATGTTCATTGAAAAAATGGAGTGTACTCTCTCGCTCAGGTAACAATACCAGTAAAGTTTTACCTCCTGGGAAAGTCGATGATCCAAATGTTAATTCTGGCCGTCTTACCGTTAATGCCGGACAAATTACATTTGATGCCGAAGGTAATGACAACATTCATAGTCCTTATTTCAGTAGGCATATACATTGGCCAGGATATAACTCAGGGGTAACCATCGGAAGATGGTTACGAAATGGGCGGAAGAAGTTCAGGTTAAATTTATTCTGATCTTTTGATGGTGGGGGTTGAGCAAGCGCAGGCAAGGCGTCTTTCTTTAGGCTCAACAAAAAAAGGAAGTGCGGCACATGCCTGGGTTAAAAAATACAGGGATGAATGCGGCATCATATCACGTGAGTCGCAGGCAAGGCTCTTTGAGATTATTTACCCAATCTATGTAAGTCGTGGTAAATCTTCTTATCTATCTAAAACTGCCAGTCATCATGAAAGAACGGATTGGGATAAGCTGAAGCCCGCAATCAAAGATATTATTGTGGATTTAATTTATCAAGGTGCAGATTCGAAGATAAATATGCAGGCGGCTATGCATAATGATATCAATAAATTGACAGATTTTATTGATAGCTCAGCATATCTCCAAAAGTTTGAAAAGGGTCGTCATCGTGCTCGTTATCTCAGAAGTAGACGATAGATAAGAGGTTACATGGAAAAGATATTGCTTTCTACTTTGCTCATAGTTGGTATGCAAGTGCTTAATCCGGTTTATGCTTTAAGTGATTGCTCACAAGGAAATAATGATCAAGAAGTTTACTCCTGTGCAGAAAAGAATAAATCTGAAACAGAAGTGATGTTGAATAAGGAATATAAAGCAGCTAAATCAAGGGTTCAGGAGCTTTATAAAGGCAATGATGAGGAGCTTAATAAGTACATAAGCACGTTAACTGAAGCACAACGGGCATGGTTAAAGTACAGAGAAAATGATTGTGAACTTGCCTCTTTTGCAGCGGATAAAGGTAGTGATGCAAGTCTTTCTTATATCAATATCTGCCTGTATGAGCACAATGAACAAAGAATTAAAAAGTTAAAGATGATACCTTATCATTAATTAAATTATAATAATCAATTCCTCTGGGGTGCATTTTTATTTTCAGCTGTCGTCAACTGAATATAGCATAGGATAAGTGATGTCTTTTAAAAGATTTGACCTTATTAATGCTTAAAAATAGATCGTAAATGTATGCACCTCTTTTTGGCAAGGCAGGGTTGGATGTTTTAGCTCGTATTAAAAATTTTACAGAGGCACCCTTGCAGTTCATGCTTTAAATCTTTCAAGTTCATCAATAGTCCATGAGTGGCAAACGGCAGGTGTAGGAGCTATTCGAGGATACTCAACTTACGTTGATGCAGCAGCTAAGGCCGCAAGATTCATGAAGTATGGAGGTTGGGTTGCTATCGGTTTCAGTGCATTGAACACAACTAATGATGTCTATAAAGGATGCACAGTTGATCGCGAGAATGAGTGTACAAAAGTTGCTGTAAAAGAATATTCGAAGTTTGCAGGAAGTACAGTGGCTGGTTTTTATGGTGGGGCGTTGTCAGCTTCACTTGCCACAGGCGCATGCGTTGCGTTGGGAGTGGCAACTGGCGGAGTTGGTGCCTTGGCTTGTGGTATAGTTGGTGGTGCCGCAGGTGGATATGGTTTTGGTGAAGCCGGTGGAAAAGCCGTGGACTTTATCATGGATAAGATCTTATGACATTATATGATATCACCATGTATACGATTATTTTTTTATTTTTCCTTATTGGTTTTTTGCATATTTATGCCTCTTTTATTTTTAAGAAAAACAGTGAAAAATACGCTAAGATAATTCGTGAATTTAATAATACAGGTCTCCAGCTT
Organism: Pantoea sp. JZ2; assembly: GCF_035191405.1. Taxonomy (NCBI): domain Bacteria; kingdom Pseudomonadati; phylum Pseudomonadota; class Gammaproteobacteria; order Enterobacterales; family Erwiniaceae; genus Pantoea; species Pantoea sp. JZ2. The sequence continues at coordinate 2,010,491 of NZ_CP045247.1, forward strand.
GATACTACTACTAAATTTTCAAGTAACTTGGGGTTTTATGCAAATTATCAAAAGATTTCATATTTATATCGCCTTCAAAAAGGTGTGAAAATGAAATTCAGACAAAATGAAGAAGTAAGGGAGGAAGCTTATAATTTTATTCAGTCGCAACCAAAAAATATGACAGCGTGGATCGCTGATTTAGTTGTTTTTTATAAAGCTATATTTGCCCTGACTGCGGTTTTTGGTTTTCTTTTGTTTTTCTTTGTTTACATACTCAACTAGTTTATCGATTAATTAAAGTGAGAAAATAAATCTCGAACTGGTAATGATGTTTTTAGGTGTTTACGTTTTGCGGGCTTTACACTTTCACCTTTTAGGTCATTCCTGGGTGATAGCGTTCTACTTCCGAAAATTAAAATTCATAACTTGGGTTAACAAGTATGTTGATATTAACCATAGTCAAACATTCCATCTTAACGACAGTAAAGAAGTTGAAGCGCTTATTCAGGAAAGCGCCTGAGTTAATACGACGTAATCTGTTTGTTTCATCGCTTGGTCTGAAAATGGAAAAGTTATAGACCATTTTATTGAGAAAATAGGCCCGGGTAAATGACTGTAGGCTGCCATTAGTAATAATGAGCAAGAAGCCTGCACATGTTTTAATGATGAAATGAACGTTACTGAGTTATCATTTAAACAATGAAGACCAGGCAGCACAATCCACTAAGCCTCTATATCCCGCCTTTCTCCCCGAGAGACGCGCGATATAGATGTCGAACAGCTAACCGCAGGAATCCGTGATGCGCTTTACGATAATAACCGCTAAACCCGGCCATCAACCGCCGCAAACCAGTTTTGATTTTCTTCCTCCCGGCGGCACAATTGGTCGTGGCGTGGATAACAATCTGGTACTGCCCGACGACGATCGCACGATTTCCCGCCTGCAGGCGATTGTGCATATCACTGCTGAAGGTGAATGCCGCCTGACGAATCGCGGTAACGTGACGCGCGTGCTGTTAAACGATATCCCACTGGAGCGGGGACGCCAGGTGGAATTGCAGGACGGCGACGTGCTGGGTATTGATGACTACCGCCTGCTGGTTAACGATCTTAACGGTGAACAGCAACCACAGCCGTCGCCTGTCGTGATGGCTGCACCAGCTAAAGCGCCGGTCATGAACGATGCGCCACCGGTCGCTGCACCAGTAACTGCCACAGCAAGCACGGCGGCCATTCCGAGTGAAATCTGGGACAGCCTGGCAAAAGAGTTTTCCATTTCGGATGATTTGTCGAAGCGTAAAACGCCGGCCCCCGATATGCCAGATGCCAATCCGTTAACTTCGACGGCGGCGAACCGTAATCCGGAAGATCCGCTGGCACAGTTGATCAGCGATAAGCCGCTGGATATCGGGCAACAGCCTAAAACCAGCAGTCTGTTTGATGAAGGCGATGCGCTCTTTGCGCAGGAAAGCATCTTTGATGATCGTACGCCGAGCACCTTATCAGCCCAGCAAAATGCTCAGGGACAGCCGAAAGTCGAGGCGCCATCGGGCAATCTGGATCCCCTGAATCTGTTTGGCAGTCAGAATACGCCCGACCCACGTCATCATGACGATCCCCTTGGATTAATGATGAGCGGCGCGGTACCACTGGCGCAACCTGAGGTGCCGGTTACACAACCTGAAGCACGGCCAGCCCCGCAGAAACCGGCCCCGCAAACGCCTGAGCCTGCTCCCGAACCGCGTGACAGCGCGCCGGTTGAGCTGGCCGAGTTAAGCAGCTCACCGCTGTTTGATCACACTGAAACGCAGCCCACTCACGATCCCGTATTCGAAACCGAGCCGGAGCCTGCGCCGCCTGAAGGGGCGCAGAGTCCCATTGATTATGGTGGCATTACGTTACCGACGCCGCAGGCGGTTCAGCGTGCACCTTCGCCGACGCCAAAAGGACGACTGCGTATTGATCCGGTTGCCTCGCACAACAATAACGGTGGGGCAGAGCAGACGACAGGAAACAGCAGTAGCGGTGATGCGTTGAAAGGTGAATTGCTGGATGCGCTGCTCGAAGGCATGGGTCTGCAGGATCTGCAACCAACCCCGCAATTCGACCGTGAGCAGATGCGGCAATTTGGCCAGATGCTGAGCATGTTTTCACAGGGAACGGTTGCGCTGCTCTCGTCGCGCTCAATTTTGAAACGCGGCGTGAAGGCGGATATGACGGTGATTCTCGACGACGCGAATAACCCGTTTAAACTGTTGCCCTCGGGCAAAACCGTGCTGATGCAGATGTTTGGAAGCCGCATGCCAGGCTTTATGCCACCACGTCAGGCGGTACGCGATGCGCTGATTGATTTGCAGGCCCATCAGTTGGGTATGATTGCCGGTATTCGTGCGATTATCGCCTCCATGCTGCAATCGTTTAATCCCGATCAGCTGGAAGAAGAGGCGCGTCAGAACGGATCAATCTCACGCATTGGTCTGCTCGGTAATCGCAAAGCCGCGCTGTGGGAACATTTTGTTCAGCGCTATGGCGAAACCGCCGGTGAAATCGAAGATGACTTCCATACCTTGTTTGGCGAAGCCTTCTTGCACGCGTACGACATGGAAGTAAATCAGTATAAAGACTCACAAACCCACACGGATGACGCATGAATATCTCTACTGCTTCCACGTCGAATCAGGGCGACCGCGCCACCAATCAGGATCAAACCGGTGAGCGCATCGGTGAACGTTCGGCCTGCTTTGTGGTGTGCGATGGTGTGGCAGGGTTTCCTGGCGGTGATGTGGCAGCGAAAATTGCGCGCAGCAGCCTGATGGAAGCCTTCGATGGCAATGCGCACCTGGATGCGCAAACTATCCGCGATTACGTCAATTATGCCAACGACGCAATCCGGCAACAGCAAAAAGCCAACAGTCAGCACAGTCGCATGGGCACCACGCTGGTGAGTTTGTTTATCGACAGAGACTATGAGCTGGCTTACTGGGCACACGCAGGCGACAGCCGCCTGTATCTGTTTCGCCGCGGCTATCTCTATCATGTCACCACCGATCACAGCCTGGTGCAGCAAATGAAAGATGCCGGTCATCAGACCGAAGGCATCAACAGTAACCTGCTTTATTTCGCCCTCGGCATGGGCGATGAACAGCGTGATGCCAGCTATAGCGACGTGGTGCCTATTGAAGACGGCGACGCCTTTCTGCTGTGCACGGACGGCTTCTGGCATGGCGTCACGCTGGAACAAATGCAGCAATCGTTGCATATGGTGAACACGCCAGAAGAGTGGCTGACCCTGATGCAACAAATTATCAAAAACAGCCAACCGCAGGGTGGTCAGCAGGACAACTTCAGCGCCATGGCTGTCTGGGTAGGTTCCCCGGAAGACACCACTTTATTGCACTCGCTGTCAGATGCGGCGCAGTTTTTCCCTCTTCGAGATTGAGAACGCCAACATGAAATATGGATTAGTGGGCCTGGCTGCAATGCTGTTGAGTACCCATGCCTTTGCTGAGAACTATCGCATTGTGCAGTCGCCAACTCAGAAACTGGATGTCTGGATTGATGATGTTAAAGATAACCAGCTCGCAAGCTGGTGTAAGAGCACGGTGAACCTGCGCATTGTGACGCACGGGGATAAAGATCCTTCAGTATTAAATGATTTTCTGCCGCGTGTCGCCGGATTAATGGGCTCGCAATGTAAGCCGCTGCAACAACTGCACTGGACATTAACCGATACCGAAGGTGCCCAACTGGGTAACGGCAGTGCGGCAAAAGCGCAGCAGTGGAAAGTGGTTATCACACCGCCGGCAACCTCACAGCCTGCTTCAGCTGCCACTGCACAGCAGCAGGCAGCGGTGACGCAGACGCAACCCGCCGCGCCGGTCGTGCTGAATTCTCCACCCGCCGATACCACGCCATGGCTGCAGTTCAGTTTGCTGGATGGCTGTCATTTCCGGACCTGGTGGCATCAGCCCGCGCAGTCAAGTGCCGTCTTCGTGCCCGCTAAGCAGGGCGTGACCTGTGGCAAAGATGGCTGGCTAAGCGGTCACAGTACCTTAACGGAAGTGGGCAAGGGCCAGAGCAAACCCGTCTCTGTCAGCTTCTTACAGGGTTTCCCGGTGGCGGGCCTGAGCGACAAACAACAGCTTGATGAGCTGACGATTACCACGGTCAACAGCGAGCGCATGGTGCTGAGTGATGAAAAATCGCCAGACAGCTGGCTGGTGCTGCCGTTCAGCCCACAATTCAACGGCTGGCAGGCGGTGAATCAGGTCGTTGTGGCGATGCCTGCCAGCGAAGCCGCAGATGAAAATGCCCTGCGGGCGCGCCTGCAGGAAGTGCGGAAAACCTGGTCACCGTGGCTGAGCAGCCCTGCCTCAATCAAAGTGCAGTTGGTGGAAAAACTCCATCCGGAACTGAAAGATCCGGCCGCCGCCGTCTATCGCACCATCAACTAAGGCATAAGGAGTTTGAATGGATTCTTTACAACAGCGTCTGGCTAACGCCTCTCTGGCAGAAAACCTGGCCAGCATTACCGCGCAAATCCAGGCAAACCCTGCGGATGCCGATTTACGGGCTGCCTTCGTCCAGCTGTTGTGCCTTGCCGGTAACTGGAAGCGGGCACAGACACAACTGAAATCCTGGCTGGCGATGCTGCCGCAGGCGCAGCCCACCGTTACCTTGCTGCAACAGGCAATTGCGGGCGAAGTATTACGTGAGGCTGTCCTGCGCGGCGAGGCCGATCCACAACTGCCTGGCAGTGCCTGGCCCTGGTGCAATCTGATGCTGGCCGCGTTAAAAGCCGATATCGCCGGGGATAGCGTAGCAGGGGCGACACTGCGTGCTCAGGCGCTGGACAGCGCAGAAGCGAGTGCCGGTCGTGCCGTTGCGCAGGAGGGCGAAAGCCCGTTCGCCTGGCTGATGGACGGCGACAGTCGCTTCGGACCGATCTGTGAAGCGATTGCTAATGGTCGCTATTACTGGATCCCGTTTGCGGCGATCGCGGAAATGGAATTCCAGGCACCAGCAAGCGTGACGGATCTGGTCTGGCGTCATACGCGTTTGCAACTGGTGGATGGCAGTGAGCAAATCTGTCAGATCCCGGTTCGTTATCCTCTTCAGGAAGGCTCGGACGAACGCTTCCTGCGTGCCAGCATCACAGAATGGCAGGCACTGGACGGTGACGAAGGGCAGTTCATTGGGCACGGACAAAAAATGTGGCTCAGTGACGAGGCAGACTTTCCCTTACTGACGCTGCAACAGATGATTTTCAACGAAACTGAGTTACCTCATGAGTCGTAACGACAATTCATCCGGTGACGGCTATTCACAGCTGCATGGCGGCTATCGTTCGCGTAAAAATCGCGAAACGCTGACCGCGCGCGATAAGCTTCAGTCATCGCTGCTGGACAGACTGACGGATGATGCACCCGAGAAAGCGACAGAATCGGGCAACAGTTCGGTGATTACCCACAGCACGCTGCGACGCAATGTACTGCGCGATCTTCAGTGGCTGTTCAACACCATTAACAACGAAGCACAGCACGATCTTAGCGGGTTGAATGAGGTACAGCGCTCTGTGCTGAACTTTGGCGTTGCGCCGCTGGCCGGACAGAATATTTCTGACATTGAGTGGCAGGATATGCAGCGGAAAATGACCGATGCCATCCTGCATTTCGAACCGCGTATTATACCGCAGGGCCTGCAGGTGCGCTGCGTCAGCGATCTGACCTCCCTCAGCCTGCACAACGTTTTGTCGATCGAGATAAAAGGCCGGTTATGGTGCGTACCTTACCCGCTGGAGTTTCTGTTCCGCACTCAGGTGGATTTAGAGAGCGGCCATTTTGAACTACAGGATGCAGGTTAATCATGGACAGCAAGCTGCTCGATTATTACAACCGTGAACTGGCCTATCTGCGTGAGATGGGCGCGGAATTTGCTGCGCAGTATCCGAAAGTCGCCGGACGGCTCGGGATGCGCGGCATTGACGTTGCCGATCCCTATGTCGAGCGGCTGATGGAAGGTTTTGCTTTCCTGACCTCCCGTGTGCAGCTAAAGATGGATGCGGAGTTTCCGCGCTTTTCGCAGCGCATGCTGGAAATGGTGGCGCCCGGCTATCTGTCTCCCACGCCGTCCATGGCCATTGCGCAACTGACGCCGGACAGCCGGAAAGGCGATATCAGCAATGGTTTTTTAGTGCCGCGCGGCACGATGATGGAAAGCCAGAACCTGAAAAAAACCGGTGTCACCTGTAGCTACAGCACGGCACATGATGTGATGCTGCAGCCGCTGCGCATCAGCGATGTCTCCCTGGGGGGCGTACCGGCGGATATTCCGCTGGGAGAACTGAAGGCACGCGGATCGTCCGGGGCGTCCAGTGCACTGCGCATCCGTATGACCTGCGAAGGTATTTCCTCGCTGAGCCAGCTCAGTCTGGACGACATTATGTTTTTCCTCAGCGGCCCGGATATTCAGGCGCTCAAGCTGATGGAGCTGCTGATGCAGCATCGTAGCGGCATTATTTTGCAGTCTGTGGAAGCGAAACCGCAGCGCCAGTCGCTGCCAGACGATGCGCTGGAGCAGGAAGGCTTTTCGCCGGATCAGGCGCTGCTGCCGGATGACCTGCGTAATTTCGATGGCTATCGTCTGCTACAGGAATATTTCGCTTTCCCGGCACGTTTCCAGTTTGTCAGCCTGCGCCAGCTCGCGCCGTTTTTGCGCCGCTGCGACAACACGCAGTCTTTTGACATCGTTATCCTGCTGGATAAAGCCGATGCCGCGCTGGAAAGCGTGGTCGACAATACGCACCTGGCGCTGCACTGCACGCCGGTGATCAACCTGTTCCCGAAAACGGCTGAGCGACTCAAAGTCAGTGACAGCCAGCATGAATATCATCTGGTGGTCGATAACATCCGCCCACTGGACTATGAAATTCATTCGGTGAAGCGGCTGTTTGCCTCGGTGGAAGGGCAGCGTGAAGAGCAGATTTTCCGTCCCTTCTGGAGCACCTTCAGCCACGATGGCGGCGATTACGGCGCCTATTTCTCGCTGCGTCGCGAACAGCGCACACTGTCCGAACATGCGCTGCGCTATGGCACCCGCACAGGCTATATCGGCTCTGAAGTATTTTTGTCGTTGGTCGATCAAAACCACACGCCGTGGAACAGCGATATCCGCTACCTGTCTGCCGAGGTGATGTGTACCAGCCGCGATCTGCCGTTAATGCTGTTACAGCAGGAACAGGGCAACTTTGTCATGCCCGATTCAATTCCGGTCGGGCAGCTTACCTTATGCAAAGGGCCCAAGCCGCCACGTCCCGCGCTGGCAGAAGGGCTGTCAGCGTGGCGGTTGATCAGTCATCTGCAGATGAACTATCTCAGCCTGATGGACAGCAGTGAGGGGGAAGGCGCGGCGGCCTTGCGCCAGATGTTGAGTCTGTATGCGAGCCTGGCGGAAACACCGCTAACGCGCCAGATCGACGGCATACGGCACTGCAACCTGAAAGCCGTGCACCGTCGCGTACCGGAACCGGGCCCGGTGGTCTTTGCACGCGGCGTGAGCATCGCGCTGGAAGTCGATGAACAGGCTTTTTCAGGTGCCAGTCCGTGGCTGTTTGGCAGCGTACTGGAGCGCGTCTTCTCTCGCCTCGTGGCGCTGAACAGCTTTACCGAATTCACCCTGAGCAGCCAGCAGCGCGGCGAAGTGGGCTACTGGCCACCGCGCATGGGTAAAAAGGCGCTGCTATGAGTGAAACGGCGCACATCATTCCCTTACAGCGGGCCGTTCGCCTGCCTGATGACTTCTGGCAGGCGGTCATGGCCGCCCCCTGGCGCTATGACCTGTTTCAGCTGTTGCGTAAGCTGGATGCCCAGAGCGGTCAGCGTTATGCCTTAGGTAAAGCGCCGCTGCCAAAATTTGAAGCCGTGCGCATCGGACAAACCCCTTCGCTGGCCTTTGCACCGTCCACCGTGTCACAGGTTAAACCGCGCGAGCAGGACGACCGTTATGACGTGTCCATCTACAGCTTTGGCTTGTTCGGCCCTAACGGCCCGTTACCGACGCACTTAACGGAATACGTTCGTGGCCGCATCGATCACCACCAGGATCACAGCCTGAGCGCCTTTGCCGATCTGTTCCACCATCGCGCCACCTTGCTGTTTTACCGGGCCTGGGCGAATGCTCAGCCCACCAGCTCGCTGGATCGCCGTGATGACCGACGCTTTCAGGATTACCTGGCCTGTGTGGCAGGCATTGGCTTACCGGCTCAGCAACAAGCCAGTTCGCTCAGCCTGCATGCGCGCCTGATGCTGTCCGGCCACCTCAGCCGTCACGGTCATGATGCCGAAGGCCTGGTGCGGATTCTGCGTCATTACTTTGGTGTGCCGGTGATGTTGCAGCAGAACGTGCCGCAATGGTTAGCGCTGGACAGCCGCGATCAGGCGCGATTGTCAGCAGGACGCCACATGCCGCGGCTGGGTGAGTCCGCTTTCCTTGGCGTGGCCGTGCGTGATGTGCAGCATCGCTTCCGCCTGCGCATCGGGCCACTCAGTGCCGAGCAGTATGAACGTTTTTTACCCAATGCTCAGGGCGCGTGCGAAGTGCGCGACTGGGTACGTCACTATTTAGGGATTGAGATGCAGTGGGATCTCAGCCTGATCCTGGCGGCCAACGCCGTGAAAGGGGTAACCCTGGGCGGTGAGGCGCGGCTGGGCTATACCAGTTGGCTTGGACAGCAACCGCAGCCCATAGATCGTGAAGATTTTGCTTTTGAGGTTGAGGCCATGCCGTAACGGCGCAACCGCTTTCCCCGATATTTAGCCGCTTCTTTCATTAAAGAGAACCGATATGTCAGAAATCAGCCGTGCCGTACTATTTGGCAAACTGGATACGCTGTTATTTACCTCGCTTGAGAGTGCGACCGCCTTCTGCAAACTGCGTGGCAATCCCTACGTGGAGCTGGTGCACTGGCTGCATCAGCTCATGCAGCAGCAGGATGGCGATCTTCAGCAGGTGATTAAGCACTTTTCACTGGATGAAAACGCGCTGACGCGGGATATCGTCGCTGCCCTGGACCGCCTGCCGCGCGGCGCCAGTGCGGTCTCCGATCTCGCAGAACACATCGACAGCGCCGTTGAACGCGCCTGGGTTTATGCGTCGCTGAAATATGGCGCGAACCGCATTCGCGGCGGGCATCTTCTCATCGGGATGTTGAAAACCTTTAATCTGGCCAGCGTGCTGAAAGGCATCTCGCCGCAGTTTTCGCGCATCAATGCCGATGCGTTACTGGCGCAGTTTGATACCTTGCTGGCGAACAGCAAGGAGGTTCAGCAGGCCGTTGTGCCGCCTGCCGGTGAGGCCGCCGCGCCAGCGGCAGCGGGCACCAGTACGCTGGCGCAGTATGCACAGGATCTGACGGCCCGCGCACGGGACGGAAAAATCGATCCGGTCGCCGGCCGTGATGAAGAGATCCGCCAGATGGTGGATATTCTGATGCGCCGCCGCCAGAACAACCCGTTACTCACCGGTGAAGCCGGCGTGGGAAAAACGGCGGTGGTAGAAGGGCTGGCGCTGCGCATCGCGGCCGGTGACGTACCTGCACCGCTGCGCGACGTACAGCTGTGGCTGCTGGATATCGGTATGCTACAGGCTGGTGCGGGCATGAAAGGCGAATTTGAAGCGCGCTTACAGGCGTTGATCAACGAGGTGCAATCCAGTCCCACGCCGATTGTGCTGTTTATTGATGAAATTCATACACTGGTAGGCGCGGGTGGACAACAGGGCACAGGCGATGCCGCCAACCTGTTAAAACCCGCCCTGGCCCGTGGCCAGCTGCGTACGATTGGCGCAACCACCTGGGCCGAATACAAAAAATACATTGAGAAAGATCCCGCGTTAACCCGCCGTTTCCAGACCGTGCAGGTGCAGGAGCCGGATGAAGCGAAAGCGATCCTGATGCTGCGCAGCACCGTCAGTGCTCTGGAGAAACATCACCAGGTACTGCTCCTGGATGAAGCCGTCAGCGCCGCCGTAAAGCTGTCTCACCGCTACATTCCTGCCCGTCAGTTGCCGGATAAAGCCGTGGCGTTACTGGATACCGCCTGCGCCCGCGTGGCCGTCAGCCAGGGCGCTCAGCCGCCTGCGCTGGAAGATTGTCTGCACCGCCTGGCGGCGCTGGACATTGAAGCAGACATCGCGGAACGCGAAGCGAAGGTCGGGCTGGGCGATGAAACCCGTCAGGCCGCCATTGCCGCGCAGCGCAGCGCACTGGAGGCCGAGCGTGATGCGCTGGACGCCCGCTGGCAGCAGGAGCGCGAACTGGTCGAAGAGTTGATTGCACTCCGTGCCCGCTGCGTGACGGAAGGAGAAGCCTCGCTGCGTGAGGCGCTGGATCACACCCGGCAGAAGCTGCAGGCGGTACAGGGCGAAGCGCCCCTGCTGTTTGCCGCCGTGGATGCCAGTGTGGTCGCAGCGGTGGTATCTGACTGGACCGGTATCCCACTGGGCCGCATGGTGAAGAACGAAATCGACGCTGTGCTGAATCTGGCCGATACGCTGAACCAGCGCGTGATTGGTCAGCGCCACGGTCTGGATCTGATTGCCAAACGCGTCCGCACCTCGCGCGCCCGTCTGGATAATCCCAACAAACCGGTCGGTGTGTTTATGCTCTGCGGCCCGTCGGGCGTGGGCAAAACCGAAACCGCGCTGGCGCTGGCTGAGTCGCTTTACGGTGGTGAACAAAACATAATCACCATCAACATGAGCGAGTTCCAGGAAGCGCACACCGTATCAACCCTGAAAGGTGCGCCTCCGGGCTACGTCGGTTACGGGGAAGGGGGCGTACTGACGGAAGCCGTCCGCCGTCGCCCTTACAGCGTGGTACTGCTGGATGAGATTGAAAAAGCCCATCCTGACGTGCACGAGCTGTTCTTCCAGGTGTTTGATAAGGGCTGGATGGAAGACGGGGAAGGCCGTCATATCGATTTCCGTAATACCATCATTATTCTGACCTCCAACGTCGGTACAGAACTGATCAGCGCTCTGTGCGCCGATCCGGAACTGATGCCGGAGCCAGAGGCTCTCAGCACCGCGTTACGTAAACCGTTGCTGGAGGTTTTCCCGCCTGCGCTGTTGGGCCGTCTGCTGGTGGTACCGTATTATCCGCTGAGTGATGAGATGCTGGCGGAGATTGTTAAACTTCAGCTGGGACGCATTGTCCGTCGGCTGGAAGAGAATCACGGTATTGAGGCCGTTATTGACGATTCGGTGGTCAGCCAGATCGTGCAGCGTTGTACGGAAGTGGAGTCTGGCGGTCGCATGGTCGACGCCATCCTGACCAATACCCTGTTGCCGCAAATGAGCCAGATACTGCTCAGCGCCCATGCCCGTGACGAACGTTATCGTCGTGTGCAGGTCAGCTGTGAGCAGGGCGAGTTTGTTTGCCAGTTTGCTGTCTAAAGCCGTTCGTTATCAGAGAGCGTTCGAATATGTCGGAACACGATAATCACCAGACTGTACCCAATGCGCTACCAATTGGTTACCGGTTCAATGAGTTTGAAATCAAGGAAGTCATCGGCGGCGGTGGCTTTGGCATCGTCTATCGCGCGTGGGATCACCAGCTGGAACGCGATATCGCCATCAAGGAGTTTATGCCGTCCTCACTGGCTGTGCGCAGCGACGATCTGAATCTGGTACTGCGCAGTGAACGGTTCAGTAAGACGTTCCATGCCGGCCTGAACAGTTTTATTCAGGAAGCCCGTCTGCTGGCGCGTTTTAACCATCCTAATTTGCTGCATGTACTGCGCTTTTGGGTGCAAAACGACACCGCCTACATGGGCACGGTGTTTTACAGCGGGACCACACTGTCAGCCCTGCGTGAGCGCAATCCGCAGCTGATCGATGAGAACTGGATTCGTCGCCTGCTGCCGCCCCTGCTGGGTGCGATTAAGACCATCCATGATGCGGGTTATCTGCATCGGGATATCTCGCTGGATAACATCCAGATTCAGAGTAACGGCGATCCGGTGTTGCTGGATTTCGGCTCCGCGCGCAAAACCATCGGTAACCTTTCGGATGAAAGCGAAACCATGCTGCGTCCGGGTTATGCGCCGATTGAGCAATACAGCGACAACGATGAAAGTGAACAGGGCGCGTGGACCGATATCTATGCGCTGGGTGCCGTACTGCACACGCTAATCACTGGCGCACCGCCGCCGGTGAGCGTGGTACGCAGTATTGAAGATAATTATCAACCGCTGGTTCAGCGTGCGCCGGCCGGCTACAGCCAGACCTTGCTGGCAGCAGTCGATCGCGCGCTGGCCCTTAAACCGGAAGATCGTCCGCAAAGCATTGACGCCTTTGCGGCCTCCCTGGTGCTGCCAGAAAAAGCGCCCGAACCGCTGCCGGAAGTGAAAAACACCGGGCCGGGCACGATGCTGGTGCCGGTAGAAGAAAACGACGAGGCCGCGGCACCGGCCACACCGCTGAAGAAACTGATGCGTAACCGCTTTGCGTTACCGGGCCTGGTCGCGGCGGGCGTGCTGGTGGGCGTGTGTGCAGGTCTACTGATGGCGGGCGGCGACAAACAGGACGCTGAACCGGCTGACGTTGCGCAGACGGAAACGGCCCCGGCAGCTTCCTCCGCGTCGCAGGCACCCACGGAGCCCTCTGTTACATCGGCTCAAACCCAGACGGCGCCAGCACAAACGCAGACTGCCCAGGCCCAACCGGAAAAAGCGCAGGAGCCGGTGGCACCGCCACCTGCGCCCGTCGCGCAGGTGTATATCAAATTACAGCCCGGCGAGCGCGTTGAGGTGAACGGCCAGCCGCAGGCGGTTGTACCGGCAGCCAATGGTTTTGCCGCACTGCAACTGGCACCAGGCAATTACACGTTTTCAGTGACAGGTCAAAGCGGCGAACGCGAACAGACGTTGACGATTAATCAGGAAGGCGTCTGGTTACTTGATCCTCATATTTAACAGGTATGTCTATGTTTTCACGTATTACTGTACAACTTCCCGCGCAGGGACTGCTGTTCCGTCGTCTGAGCGGCCGCGAGGCGCTGTCTGAATCGTTCGTGCTGGAAGCGGAGCTGCTTTCCACGGACGCGCGCATTGACCGCCAGTCGCTGCTGGGTAAACCGGTCACCTTCACGCTGCCGACGGACGGCTTGATGAGCGCGCTGAACCCGCGCTATATCAACGGCAAAATCACCCGGATAGGAGTGCGCAGCGAGGAACTGGGCGGTGTGCGCTATGCGGTCTACGCGCTGACGATGGAGCCGGACCTGTGGCCGATGAAGCGCGACCGAAACCTGCGCATCTTCCAGAGCCAGACGGTGCCGCAGATTGTGCAGACGCTGCTGAAGGAGTATGCGGTAAACGTGGAGACGCGCCTGGCGGGCAGCTACCGGGTGTGGGAATACTGCGTGCAGTATCAGGAGAGCAGCTTCGACTTCATCAGCCGGCTGATGGAGCTGGAGGGCATTTACTACTTCTTCCGCCACGAGGCGGACAAGCACACGCTGGTGCTGTGCGACGCGCCGGATCAGCATCAGCCGTTCCCGGGCTACGAGACAATCGCGTACCACGTGACGCCGTCGGGCGGCAGCGTGACGGAAGAGGGCGTGAGCCAGTGGGCGCTGGCGGAGAGCGTGACGCCGGGCATCTACAGCACCGACGACTACGACTTCCGCAAGCCAAACGCGTGGATGCTGCAGGCGCGCCAGAATCCGGTGTCGCCGACGCCGGGCTCAGTGGACGTGTACGACTGGCCTGGCCACTTTGTCGAGCACGGTCACGGCGAATACTACGCGCGCGTCCGCCAGGAGGTGTGGCAGGCAGAGCACCACGAGGTGAGTGGAAGCGGAACGGCGACGGGTATCGCGCCGGGCTACACTTTTGCGCTGCTGAACGCGCCGCACTTCAGCGACAACGGCAAATACCTGGTGACGTCGGCGTACTATGACTTTGAAGAGAACAGCTACGCCAGCGGCGACGTGGGTGCCACGCGCCACAACATCGACTTCACGGTGCTGCCTGCCGCGGTGACCTTTCGTGCGCGCCCGGAAACACCGTGGCCGAAGACGCACGGCCCGCAGACGGCCAGGGTGGTGGGGCCGAAGGGTGAGAGCATCTGGACGGACAAATACGGCCGGGTGAAGGTGAAGTTTCACTGGGACCGTCTGGCGAAGGGTGACGACACGAGCTCATGCTGGGTGCGCGTGTCGAGCGCCTGGGCAGGCCAGGGGTTTGGCGGGGTGCAGATCCCGCGCGTCAACGATGAAGTGGTGGTGGATTTCATCAACGGCGATCCCGACCGTCCATTGATTATCGGCCGGGTTTACAATGAGGCCAGTATGCCGCCGTGGGCACTGCCCGCTGCCGCCACACAGATGGGTTTTCTGAGCCGATCGAAAGACGGCACGGCGGATACCGCTAACGCATTGCGCTTTGAGGATAAGGCGGGTGAGGAGCATTTGTGGATCCAGGCGCAGAAGAATATGGATACGCATGTTAAAAATGATGCCAGCCATTCCGTTGCCAATAATCACAGCCATTATGCAGGCGGAAATGAACTCTATCGGGTTGAAACCAACCGCGTACATGGCGTTAAAGGTGGTGAAGAGCGTTTAACCGGACAAGGAAAAATCGACAACGTTGTTGAAACCTACGTTCTTGGGTCAGGGACCAGGTTACGCCTTGAATGCGGCGAAAGCGCGATTGAACTTAATGCTAATGGTCATATTAATATTGTCGGTAAGGGTTTTAATCTGTTTGTGAGCGGTGATGGTCACATCACCACATCTGGCGGAAAACTTAATTTAAATACATCGGGTGCGAAGCCAGGCACGGGGGCTCCTGGGCCGGGCCATAAAGGCAATATTACTCAGGCTGTGGAGAGTCTTTTTCCCCCAAAGCAAAAGGGGCAGGCGGCCCCGGCGGCACCTAAAAGTAATCATCAAAAATCCTCTGGAGGGGGCGGACGGGTCAAAAATCAATCAGCGCCCGTTGCTCAGAAAGCACAGTCATCACAGTCCAATAAACTTGATGACAAGATTGTTCGTTCAATTATGAAGTCAGAAGGCGCTACAGGTGAACAAGGCGGCATACCAGAGATGTATGGATTCCGAAAAGGTTTCGGTCCTGCTTATGATGATATCGCGGCAGCGAGAAAGACTTATGGTCAGGGGAGTGAACAAGAGTTCAACATTGTCTCAAAATATATGAACGAGTCAGCCAGAAAGGCGGGAGCGCTCAATTTTACCGATCCCAGTAAACAGGCTGCTGTTATGTCTTTGGCTCACATGAGAGGTGTTGGTGGTTCTCAGGCAATACTGAATTCAATGAGTACAGGAAAAATCGTGAAATCCTCAACTCTGACTAATGACAGTATAAACTATATTGAAAAGATGAGTCCTTCTGATTTCCAGAATGATCTTTTAAGTGCACGTTTGAATTATGACAAAGCGATATATGGTTCAACAACTACTGTAAAAAATGGTGTCGCTCATAACTGGTGGGATTATTATTCGGGCGGTCTGACCAAGCGATACACTAAAGAAGCCGCAGAGTTCCTTAAATTTTCAGGTGAATGAAGATGAAATATAAAGTTAAATTTTTATGCTTCACATTTTTAATGTTCATTTCTTTATGCTTTGCAAACATCGCTAGCGCAGCAATTGATTTGAAAAGTTATAATGATATTAATAAAGTGTCAGGGGTTTTTGAAAATAACGATATAGTGGCAAAGTTGAAATCTTTGCTTAAATCAAACTATGATACTTTTAGCGGAAATTTTGATGTTTTCGGCGCTCCACATCTTACCCGCGATGGCGGACTTTTTGTTGAGGGGTGGCCTAAAGACTTATACCTTGAGCAGGCTTCGGCGTTTGTTATTCAACCAGATGGAAAAGTTTATGCCGCTTGGGTGCAACCAGACGATAATTATATTAGTTATGTAAGCGATGCGTCGAATGAAAAAAGTATACAACCAGATATAGAGCAATGGGCGAAAAGATTTAAGGAGTTGAAATTTAATACTCATGCTCAAATGAAAGAAGGATCTGAAAACCATAATGAGACTTTCGAAACGGATAAGTTCAAAATAACAATTTCTTTCCTCTGTTCTTCTGCTAACCCCAATTGTAACGATGTTGAATACACAGGTGTAAGAAAATCTGATGGTGCCGTTATGACCTTAAAGGGTAAGGCGGTGAGAAGTGAGTGCAGTAAAGACGTTTGTCCTGCCTTAAGTTATAAATTTAAAAATCACGACACAACTTACATTCTCAATAAGCCAATCAATAACTTAACTGTCATAGTTAATAATAAAGTTGTCTTAAGTCAGGACGGTAAGTGGAGTAACTGATAAGCATATATATTAGCGTATCAACTGAATCTTTTTATATTGGGTGGACAAAATTTGCCTGCAGGTATAGCACTTTGGATCACCCTTATATGCATGATGCTTAGTCAGTGACGTAATGAAAAATACATGAGGTAGGCTATTTTTCAAGGGTAATTCAATAATTGTTGAAAGAGATGTGCCAGAATGCTAATTCGGTCTGAATATTTAAAATTAAGCTTACCCATAAAAAATGGTTACGTTGATAAACGAACGTTGAAATAAAGAAGATTATGATGGTTTTAATATTATGATTCTTCTGTCACTTCCTAATGTCTTTTCAGTTGCTGGTTTTGTGCAAACCTCGATAGTATAGCCTAAAAGAAAAGTATAATTTCAACCATGCTGATAATGATTTCAAAGCCAATGATGTTGTGCGACTGCCGTCTTATTCTTTCCCCTAATAAAACGTGCGCTCTTAAAGGTGTTTTTGTTGTCCCAGGTGACAGACGTTATGCTTATACAGAATAAGAAGGCTACTATAGTTTAATGTATCTAAGTCGAGGCGTTAATGAAGTTAAAGAATAGAGCGAGAAAGACAGGTTGACTCAAGCCCACAAAGGCATTGCGCCGCAGTAATATAAATATACTTCGTTTATTTTCATTGAATATTTCATTTGTAAAGTCCTGAGTCTGCATAATGAGAATTATTAAATTACTCCTTATTTATCGGGTTAGTGTTAGTAAGATATCATGAAGGAAATTTTTGCCAGCCTGTCTTTTTTTAACGCTGTATTCATGTCATCTGCCTGCTACGGCGTTTTTTTCGGGGCAATGGGGCGGACAGGAGAAAAATAATGACGGCACATTGTACTCAACGTTAACACTTAAACTGGAACAAAATGGTAACCAAGTTGTTGGAACTTATTGCTATGTTACAAGAAATGGGAAGAAAATAGATTGTCCTGAAGATGGAAATAAAAATATCACTGGCACAGCAAAAGGTAATCAGGCCAAGGTCTTTTTTAACACTGGTTTAGGTAGAGGAAAAGGAAGTGCGAATCTGATTCGTGAAGGTAATACAGTTGCATGGTTGTTGAATGAAAGCGCTTCGGAAGACGTTGTATATGCGCCTCTGAAATATACTTTGATCAAAGTAAATAGCAGTTATACAGAAGCGCAAATGAAGACGTTTTCTACACCAGGCTTTACCGTTGTTCTGTTAAACCGCTGCGGGGGATTTTTCAGTGTTTGCGACAGGGTTAAGTACATCGACTTCAGAAATAATGATGAAAAACAAATTATCCTTTCAGGGAAAACCATTAATTCGGAACAGCAGAGAAAAGTCGTAGGGATGATTTTTACAAATGCAGATGTTCAATATCTTATCAACTTTAACCCATTGACATTGAAAGTGATTAAAGCGGGAAAGGTTTTAGTTGCTCAGAAGGGGAAATGGCAATGATGCATTATATAGAAGTCTGTCTTTATTAATATACCTGGCATAATTGAACTTTAAAGATGAGAAGCGAAAATCATAGCGTAAAGAATAATTTGTAGTAGTAACACTTGAAAAATATTGATGGCAAAATGATGCCAACACCACTTTCATTTGATACTCTTCTGCCTTTACCCTGATAAAAACATCATGTTCATAAATCGTCTTTTCGGCAGCTTTTTGTTTATGGCTGTCCTTATGTTGGTATCGTGCATTGCCAGGGCTGAATCCACTGCAGAAACCATAGCTCCCGCTTTAAACGAGGGTGATTTTTCCGTTCTGCTCAACGACTACGCTTTCACCCCTGGTGACGCATGGAACAATCAGAGCTTCGTCCGTGCGGGCAAAGCCTTGAGCTCGGTTGTGGCCGGAGAAGTGGTCATCGATGAACAGCGATACAACTATTTCCAACACAGCTATGACGGCTTTGCGTTGTTCAGCGCAACGTCGGTGGGAAACGCCAGCCATACCATTCTGGCGGAGATTCTTGTGGACGCTGCCAGCGTGCCGACGGCTCGCAATATTGTGGTGGGCGATAGCGTGGAACAGGTCCGGCAAGCCTATGGCCCAGGCAAAGAAAGTGACAGCGATAATCAACACTGGCTTATCTACAAGCTGGGTGAGAAACAGTTGATGTTCGAAATTGACCAGCAAAAGGTCAGCCATATCATGTTGAATACCACTATGACTGCCAGGCAGCATGACATCAGCGCAGACCAGGCTGTCAGCGCGGCAACGGAAGCCATTCACACTTATCACCTGACAACACTCAGCGATCAATGTCTCAGGTATGATGTTGACGACAGCAGTGATAAAAGTTTCTTTATCATTACGGTTCGCGAAGACAACCATGACGTCAGTTGTGGCGGCGATCCGGATATCTCTCCTCGTCTTTTCGACATTAAAGTGGCGCGTGATAACACTCAAATACTCACTAACGCCGATGATGCCGATGGCACGTATCGAAGCCTGAATACGTCAGCCACACCCAATCAATAAACGGACACCCTATGAATTATCAGTTCAATGAAGGCGCATTTGCGCTGTTTCCTGCTGCGTGGCAGGACACCACCATGAATATTTTGCGGGATGAGGCCAGTGGGCTGGCATTCGTTGTGAGTCGTGGTGTCATTCCTGAAGGTAGCGATGCGGAGACGGAGTTCCAGCGTCAATGGGATACATTACGCAGTCAGATGGGCGCTATTCAGCAAACAGCGTTTGTACGGGTTATGGCTGGGATTGATAGCGCGCTACAGGCGCTGGAAGTTGAAACCGCCTTCGAGCGCAATGGACAAGCTGTGTGGCAGCGGCAGTTGGCTACTCAGGTTCCTGACAGCAACATTTTCATGATTTTTACCCTTTCCGCGATGCGTCCTTTCAATGAAGAAGATGGAGAGCGCTGGAAGAGTTTTAAACACAGTCTGAGTCTGAACAATCCACGGAAAGCATAAGCTATGGATAACCATGCGGCCCGCGTGGGCGATGAGATCATTCACTCCAGCATTTTTGCTGATATCACCAGTATTGTCGCTGAGGGCGCAGCCTACGCCGTGATCGGTGCGGCGGTGGGCGCGGCGGCAACCGCCGCCGCGCCCCTGTTAGGTGCAGGGATGGCCGCGGCCGGTGTGGCCGCTATTGGTTCCAGCTGCCTGCTCAGTGGTATTCTGGGCGGCGTACTGGCCAATGCCGTTGGCCTCTCAGAGGACATCACTAAAGTAGCCGATGGGCTGGGAAACATGCTGTTCCCTCCTTCGCCCGCTGGTGTGATTGCCAGCGGATCAGAAAATGTTCTGGTGAACGGTCTTCTCGCGGCACGTGCGGCGGGCATGCTCGTATCCGGAGAAACTCCACCGCCGGAACCGCAGTCACCCAAAAGCTTTGCCGATTACGGCGGCATGTTGCTCGCTGCAGCCAGCCAGTTTGGCAGTGCGATGTGGCAGCCTACGGTTGCGTCTGCCGATGCCGGAACGTCTCCGCTGGAGCAGGACAAAGTTGTCTGCGAAAAACACGGCGCGCCGCAATATCTGGCACAGGGTTCTAAGCAGGTTTTTATTAACGGGCAGCCAGCCGTTCGCGCCAAAGACAAAACCACCTGTGAAGCCACGGTAAGTGACGACGTTTCACCCAATGTCATCATTGGCGGTGAAACCGTGACGGTAAGAGAGATCAAAAGCGGTAAAGTACCCGGGCTGGCTTTAGCGATGATCGGCCTGTCCCTGATCCGCGGTCGACCTAGTCAGATTCTGAAAAACATGCCCTGTGCACTCGCCGGTGCGGCCGGGGGGATGATGGCCGATATGGCGATTAATGCGGCCTTTTCGTCGCTGTTTCCGGTTCATGCCTCGACTGGCGTCAAAGTCCTCAATGATGATGCCGAACGTGATTTCTCCCTTCCTGGCCGTTTTCCGCTCAGTTTCCAACGTAGTTACAACAGCCTGACGCAGCGCAGCGGATTATTTGGTCTGGGCTGGGCAACGGTGTTCGACAGCTATTTAGTGCTGGATGGCGCACAGGCAACCTGGTTTGATGACAACGGGCGCGAGCTGCGCTTTGTGGTGCCGGGGGATAAAGAGGTGCTTTACAGCATCAGTGAAGGACTGATGGTGCGCCGTAATGAAATGGGCGATATCGCTATTGCCGATGATGATGGTGCGGTTTGGCGGCTCTATAAACCTACCGCGGCGAATCCTCAGGTACTGCGTCTGGCTTCGCTCAGCGACGAATACGGTAACGCGCTGGAGATGGGCTGGGATGAGCAGGCGCGTCTTGTGCGTATTCATGATGCACCGTTGGCCATCGACGTCACACTGCATTACGGCGACAACCAGCACCCCCAGCGCCCGACCTCCGCCAGTCACTTTGATGGTGAACAGCACTGGCCGCTAGCGCACTGGGACTATACAGAACAGGGCCAGCTTGCCAGCGTCACCGATGCGGCTGGCATTACCTCGCGCCGTTTCCGTTATAACGACGATGGGTTAATGATCTGGCATCAGCTGCCGGGCGGACTGGAAAGTGAATATCGCTGGCAGAAACTGGATCACTGGCGTGTGGTCGAGAACCGCACCAATACCGGTGATGGCTGCCATATGCACTACGATCTGGAAGCAGGCATTACGCGGGTGTCGACCTATGACGGTCAACAGCGCGAACACCACTGGAATGCTGCGGGCCTTATCACCTGTTTCATTGATGAACGGGGCGAGAAGTGGCGTTATGAGTGGAATGAAAACGAACTCATGACGCGCCGCATCGATCCGCTGGGCAATGCGGTGAGCTTCACCTATGACGATCTTGGTAACCGTGTTGAAGAGAAAGATGCGGACGGCGGTGTGCAGGCAGTGCAATGGCTGTCCCACCGTTCTCTGCCAACGGTCGTTGCAGGTGCAGACGGCTCCACAACGAAATACTATTACGATCCCCATCATGGCCTTGAGCGTGTGGTCGATGCGCTCGGGCAAAGTACTGTTTATAAGCGGGATGAGTTTGGGCTGGTTATCGAAGAAATCGATGCGGCAGGCAACAGCTATCGTCGGGAGTTCAACGATGCAGGCCAGGTCATCCGTGAAACAGACTGCTCAGGGCTGACGACGCGCTACCGCTATCATCCGCTGGGTTGGCTCAGTTGTGTGACGGCGCCGGATGGTGAAGAAACCCGTTATCACTATGATGCAGCAGGCCGTCCTGTTTTGCTGGAGCGGGCAGAGGGCTGGGAAGAGCGGTTGCGCTGGAGTGACAACGGCCTGCCGCTGGCCCATGAGTCAGCGGATGGCAAACGCAGTGAATTCCGCTATGACAACGTCGGGCGTTTAATCGCGAACCGCAATGCCCAGGGTGAGACGGTTCAACGCAGCTGGGACAGCCGTAGCCGGTTAACGGCGCTGCAAAACGAGAACGGCGAGCAGTATCAGTTCGAATGGGGCGCAGATTCACTGCTGCTGGCCCAGACTGGACTGGACGGCGTGGCCACGCGTTATGAGTATGATGCTGCGGGCCGCACGTTAGCACGCACTTTTGCCGCCGGGCATCCTCAGGCGATTACCCATCGCTATCACTGGAGTCGAGCCGGACAATTGCTGGCGCGCACGACACCGGAAGGTCAGACGCGCTATCACTACCGTGGTGGTGGTCAGCTAAGTAAAGTGTCACAGCATCTGCCACTGTCTGACACCGAGTGGAGCCAGCAGGCTGAGCAGGAGATTACGTTTACCTATGATGCGCTGGGCCGCATCGTGAGTGAACAGGGGGAGCAGGGCACACTGGCCTGGGAGTACGATGCGCTGGGTAATTGCACAGCCCTAACCCTGCCGGATGGCCGCAACCTGAAGCAGCTTTACTACGGTAGCGGTCATTTACTGAGCATCGCACTCGACAACCTGCCGGTGACGGAGTTTACCCGTGACACATTGCATCGGGAACTCAGCCGCACGCAGGGCGGTCTGACCACGCGCAGTGAATACGATCGTCTTGGCAGACTGCGCCGCCGTGACGTTTTCAGGGGGGAAGCCCAGCGACCTGCACCGCGCGTCTGGTCCCGCCGACGCGACTTCGATTACGGCAACAACCTGATCCGTGAAGAGCGCGACGATAATCCGTTCAGCCAGACATTATGGCACTACGATAACGCTGGTCGTTTGTTGTCCCAGGAAGGCGCGCAGCCTGGTAATGAACACTGGCGCTGGGACGGTGCAGGCAACCCGCTGGATCGCCATGCCGCTTCCCACGTCATGCATAATCGCGTGACCGAACTGAACGGGATTCGCTGGCAGTACGATATCCATGGCCGCACCACTGAGAAGGATGACGGCCAGACCCGCTGGCGCTACCGTTACGATGGTGAGCATCGTCTGACGGATGTCATCAGCGAGCCGCGTGATCGCAATAAGCCACGCAACAAAGTGAGCTTCCGTTACGATCCGCTGGGCCGACGCATCAGTAAAACCTGCCAACAATCGTTACAGGGAAAGCCGTCTGGTCATGCTGTCACAACGCGGTTTGTGTGGGAAGGTTACCGTCTGCTGCAGGAAATCCACGACGATATTCCGCTGACTTATGTCTACAGCGACAGCCAGAGCTATGAGCCACTGGCCCGTATTGATGGCGTGGAAAGTCCGGAGATATTCTGGTTCCACTGCGCCGCGAATGGCACGCCAGAACTTTTAACCGACGTTGAAGGCCAGAAGACATGGGAAGGTGTGAACAGCCCGTGGGGCAAACTGCTGCGCGAATCGAATCAGCGAATTCCGGTGGTAGAGCAGAACCTGCGTATGCAGGGCCAGTACCTGGACCGGGAAACGGGGCTTCACTATAATTTGTTCCGTTATTATGATCCGGACAGTGGCCGGTTTACCCAGCATGACCCGATAGGGCTGGCGGGGGGGATCAACCTTTATCATTATGCGCCGAATGCGCTGGGATGGGTGGATCCGTGGGGGTTGAGTAGGTGTAGAAATCCTTCTAAAGAAGCGACTAAGTGGCAGGGGCCACATAACAGAGATTATCCAGGCATTGATGTATACACCAATAAAGTAATAAAAAAAGGAACTATACTCTATGCACTACATCCTAATGGAGACCAATTGCCTGCATACACTGTAAGTCATCCCACTGTAAGGCAATATAAAGGTGATCCACTTGGCTACCATGAAGCCCTGCAAATCAAGTTAAATCCAGCATTCCCTATGCGTTCACAGGTAAGAGCCTATTATGTTAAAGAGGATATATATGTTGCTACAGGACGCGCTGAGGCAAACGCACGGTACGGCAAAGGTGGAGGGCTACAATTCTATATCCCAGAAGAAGCAAGAGTTAAACTGAAACCAGGAAAAATAATAGATATATGAAAAAAATGACTTTAGATGTAAATACTGGAATTTTGCGGATAAATGAAAATGAGATAGAGCTTGAATCTTACGATTCCTTCATTAAATCTCATTTTTTTCAATCATCTGATGATTTGACATGCGTCGGTAAATATTGTTTCTTTGCTAAAGAAATTATCTGGCATAGTGAACCATTTACTATAGAGTTCAGACCTGCAGTTTTTTCTTTTAAAAGCAGTGTTTATCTTATTAGCAAAAGTGGCGATTATTTTCAAAGCCTTCACGATTGGAATAAAAAAGCTGACTTAAATATGCTGAAGGATGAAGAAAAAAGGTTATATGAATGGACTCGGAATAAATACCCCGAAAACTATGATGGTGAGATAAAAAATCCTCCCTATGGGTATGTATGGTGCTTCCAGTGGGGTAATGTAGCTGTTCAATCAAACCCCAATACTTTTGAGTGCGGTATATATATAGAATGGAATTGAAGTGGTTGTTTTATTGAATTTCTTGTTAGTTTTTTTGAGTTGTGAAAGGATTTCGCCTCAATAAAACCATCTGTTTTATGATTATTGATTTTCGTGAGTATTGGGGGTGTCGTATTAATGGTAGTCCACTAATCAATATTCATCATCTTGGTTCTTCAGGCTTTTGCCAGGGTAGCGGATATTAATGAGTATGAGTATGAGTATGAGTATGATGAGAAACTTGCCTTTCCCTTTTTATGATGTTGCAAGTCATCTTGAGTTGTTTGTCGGCTAGCAAGGTGGAGCCTGTATCGGATGAAGCTATCAGCTATTTTGAAACTCAAAGTGACCCTGGAGAAAATAAGCTTTTGATTTTTTTTGCTTTTTCTGAAGTTCAGCCATCCAGGTACATTTCTCATTTGATCGGTGTATTCCTTAAGAATTAAGTTGTTTATTATCCTGGAGTTGTGTGGATTTTAAATAAAATTATCAATTTTCCCTTAAAGTTCATTGTAGATAGTATGATTTTATAGTATTGACTATTTAATTCCCCCCCCTCTCTTAATATTGCTCAGTTTTAACTTAAATTTTCGTACTTATAAAAAGAAAAAGGGATGTGTGACTTGCCACTGGCTCGACAACTACCCATATGCATCAGTAAAACCCGCGAGCAATCGTTACAGGTAAGCAGTCTAACAACGCTGTCATAATACGATTTATATGCAAGGCTGCCGAATGCTGCATGAAATCCACGAAGGTATTTCGCTACGTCTACATCGAAAGCCAGAGCTATGTAAAACTGTTCTGAAAAGCTTGCATTTTTTCTGGTTCCATTGTGCTGCTAACGGCGCGTCAGAAATTTTTACTAATGTAAAGAACCATGAAAAGATGGAAGGGGTAACAGTCTATGGGAAAACTCGCTACGCGAAATTTGCATTCAATCCTTAAAGTTGGGATTATTGATATTTAGCGATTAAAGTAACTTTGATGAGCGATTTTTGTAGTGAAAATTGAAAATCTGAAAGTTAATGCTGGCGAATCAACTGTCGAGTGGAGATACAATGGAGAGACTATTTCAATGTTTTTTACAAACATCGACCAGTCCTTGATTGATTCCAGTAGAAACTTATTATTTGTTCTCGATAAAAAGGAAAGATTGCCTAAAAGATTGTCTGTAATAAACGGATCCGGAAAGGTTTTATCGACTTTTTTCTCTCCCGTTAATGGAGACTTCTATTATTTAACAATCACCCCTGAGAAAGAAGTT
Source organism: Pantoea sp. JZ2 (assembly GCF_035191405.1). Classification (NCBI taxonomy): domain Bacteria; kingdom Pseudomonadati; phylum Pseudomonadota; class Gammaproteobacteria; order Enterobacterales; family Erwiniaceae; genus Pantoea; species Pantoea sp. JZ2. The sequence continues at coordinate 2,035,868 of NZ_CP045247.1, forward strand.
TTGGTAGCCTGTGTTTTTAGTGAGAAGCTGGATGGATGGAATGATTGGCATTTTTTGTTCAATCAGGATTCGGGGAAACTCGAACGCATTGCGCCTGCACGCTAATAGGAGTGAAGCTAATAATTTTTTGGATTCTGTAAAGAAAAAATATGGTTGCTCATCAATCATAATAATCTTTAAGTTTTAATTGAATGATAAAACTGTAAAACCTAAAATTACAAATAAGTTATCATTCTGAATGCTGATAGTAGGAAATATCCAGTAATATTAAAATGTTAGTCAGTTATTTTCCCAAGATGTCGCGCAACTTGGTAAAGGGCACTAGTGCAGGGACGGTGCAGGCAACCCGCTGGATCGCCATGCCGCTTCCCACGTCATGCATAACCGCGTGACCGAACTGAACGGGATTCGCTGGCAGTACGATATCCATGGCCGCACCACTGAGAAGGATGACGGCCAGACCCGCTGGCGCTACCGTTACGATGGTGAGCATCGTCTGACGGATGTCATCAGCGAGCCGCGTGATCGCAATAAGCCACGCAACAAAGTGAGCTTCCGTTACGATCCGCTGGGCCGACGCATCAGTAAAACCTGCCAACAATCGTTACAGGTTAAGCCGTCTGGTCATACTGTCACAACGCGGTTTGTGTGGGAAGGTTACCGTCTGCTGCAGGAAATCCACGACGATATTCCGCTGACTTATGTCTACAGCGACAGCCAGAGCTATGAGCTACTACAGATTGGTGAGGTTGCACCTCAAGTGACAAAGTCCGGGGCAATACTTAATGGGAAAGCTGATCAAATAATACTTCCTCGAGACTGGGATCAGAATTGGATTTTAAACACTAGAAGAATTAGCACTCCATGGGACGTCTATATGAATACGAATCAAGTAGTGAAAATTTTGAAAGATACACTGGCATTAATTAAGAACGAAGCCTTAATAAATGGAAAAAATAAGCTTAGTGATATCATTGAGAAATATGAGTTAACAATCCAGAAGATAGAGGATGGTACTTTGAAGTATAATGAAATTCACAATTCAGTAAAAGCCTACCTTGAGATTTATAATGATTATGATAACCCTTTGATTTTTAAGATGTCAGATGCTGAGAAAGCAGTGTCTATATACCTTGAAATATAATGATTGTCGATAATTTTAATGAGTGATAATTGTAGTTGGCTTAAGGTTATCAATAATCCGAATACGCTTAAATTGGTTGATAAATGGTATTTGAATAGGTGTTGAAAAGTGAATCCTGAGCTCAGAAATAAGTGCGAGTATATTTTGATCCTGAGCTAGAAAATAAGTCTTATGGGCTGATGAAGTAATTATTACTTTAGCGACGGCGAAAGTAATTTTCAATTTTTTAGTGTAAGGTTTTTTCGACTGGCATAAATTTTTCCAATATGGAGAGTTTAAATTAATCTTAACGAAGAAAATAGAAGTGTGATTTTTGACAATGGATTAGTTATCTCCTCAACTTCAACTAAGCAGAAGTTGTTTATTATTGACGGGCTGCGCTGGGAGGCGTGGCCTGACAATGGTGATGATACCGTAAACTATCGAGCCGTTTTTAATATAAAAATAATAGACAAGGTGATATTTACCTCATCGTATTTTTATCTCATCTGACCTGCTCCCCGTTGATTAATACACCGTGATGTTAGTAATGTCTTCATAAGCCACATGAGGACATCCCCATGAAGAAGCGATTTTCCGACGAACAGATCATCAGTATTCTCCGCGAGGCAGAAGCCGGGGTTTCAGCCCGGGAACTCTGCCGTAAACATGCTATTTCAGACGCTACCTTTTACTCCTGGCGCAAGAAGTTCGGCGGCATGGAAGTTCCCGAAGTGAAGCGGCTCAAGTCGCTTGAAGAGGAGAACGCCCGCTTCAAGAAGCTACTCGCCGAAGCCATGCTGGATAAGGAGGCACTTCAGGTGGCTCTGGGGCGAAAGTACTGACGACAGACCAGAAGCGGGAAGCCGTGGAGGTCATGTGTGAGGCAATGGGTCTGTCGCAACGCCGTGCCTGCAGTCTGGCCGGTCTGTCACTTTCAACCTGCCGTTATTCGGCCCAGCGTCCGGCTGCTGACGCGCACCTGTCTCTACGCATCACAGAGCTGGCACTTGAACGCCGGCGATTTGGTTACCGACGGATCTGGCAGTTATTGCGCCGGGAGGGCCTTCACATCAACCACAAGCGGGTTTACCGCATCTATCACCTTAACGGTCTGTGTGTAAAACGCAGGCGCCGACGTAAGGGTCTGGCGACTAAACGGCTTCCGCTTCTCCGCCCGGAGGCGCCGAACATGACATGGTCAATGGATTTTGTCATGGATGCACTTGCCAGCGGCCGCCGGATTAAGTGCCTGACCTGTGTGGATGATTTCACGAAAGAGTGTCTGACGATCACCGCCGCTTTCGGGATTTCAGGCGTTCAGGTCGTGCTTATTCTGGACAGCATTGCGCTGTTTCGTGGATATCCTGCGACGATAAGAACCGATCATGGCCCGGAATTTACCTGCCACGCGCTGGATCAATGGGCCTTTGAACATAGTGTTGAGCTGCGTTTAATCCAGCCAGGCAAGCCAACTCAAAACGGATTTATTGAGAGTTTTAACGGTCGCTTTCGGGATGAATGCCTGAATGAGCACTGGTTCAGCGATGTTCTTCATGCCCGGAAAATCATTAATGACTGGCGGCAGGACTATAACGAGTCCAGACCTCATTCATCGCTTAATTATCAGACGCCATCTGAATTTGCAGCAGGCTGGCGAAACGGGAAACATGAAGAAAAACCCACCGACATTACTAACTGAAGGTTGTATCTAATACTGGGGGCAGGTCACATCAAGGTGATGTAAATGCCACAGTAGTAAGTTGGTGCTTTGCACCTGATAAGCTATTGATGGTAGAGAAAAATAAACCAGAAGGTTAAGTTACGCGAAAATTAAGAAAGTGGTTTGAAGTGCAATCTGATTGTAAGCTTCCCGTCTATGGCCCATGGGGACACATTGATGCAGTATATGATCCACATGACAGAACAGGTATGGTTACTTGTAACTAATTTTCAGGTTTCGAAGATGTAAAGTCATGGGGGGAATATTTAAAATGGAATAACTTAAAGAATTACTATAAATAATTAAATTTCTTCTGCATGTTTTTGTGGTTTACCAATCAATACATTCATTTTTATATTTTAAGTATTTCCATTTTTCTATATACAATAATCAGCAATATATTGATTTTCTTTTATTAAATTAAAGCTGGTAGGTGTTTTTTTACATGTGACTCATTTTATAGAGATTTTTAAATTATTGATTTATTAGCTATGAATTATCATAATTTTTTGCAATATGCAAAGTTAAGCATGTTTTGAAAGTGTGATAATCATCCTTGACGTAAGCTAAAAGAATGAATGATTTTGCATGTGGATGCAATTATTATTTTCACGATTTGCATGAAGATTAACACTGACATAAGCTTACTAAATAAAAATGATAGGGTTAGGCTTCTGAAGCGTTTTCAATGTTTGATAATTTAAATTAATTGTTGAGATCATTTGGTTTCACACACTAACTGACTAGTCAAGTTGTCTGTTTTCCCAGATTTAAATGAATTTACGGATTTTTATGAATGAATTAATGTTCTCAGGATATGGCGTAGATATTATAAAAAGAAATGATGAGTATTATATTAGGTACGATAACGGGACGATTGCTATGTATGAGATAGAATCAAAAATTTCATTTTACGAAGCATTAAAAGCTCAGAAAAGTGAACGTGATGCCTATGAAGTCATTATAGCCACCCAATCCAGAGAGGGAAGAGGACGGTCTCAATTTTGATTACTCACATATAGATGAAGTGAAAATTCCGGAGATATTCTGTTCCATTGCGCCACTGATAGCACGCCAGAACTTTTAACCGACGTTGAAGGCCAGAAGACCTGGGAAGGTGTGAACAGCCCGTGGGGAAAATTGTTGCGCGAATCGAATCAACGAATTCCGGTGGTAGAGCAGAACCTGCGCGTATGCAGGGCCAGAACCTGGACCGCGAAACGGGGCTTCACTATAATTTGTTCCGTTATTATGATCCGGACAGTGGCCGGTTTACCCAGCATGAACCGATAGGGCTGGCGGGGGGGATCAACCTTTATCAGTATGCGCCGAATGCGCTGGGATGGGTGGATCCGTGGGGCTTGGCCACCGAACCGCGGTTTTGTTATCTCAGTGAAAGAGACCCTTCAGCCAGGAACTAAATTAGATCGTTATGGTGGTTGGACTGAAAATGGTGTTATCAGAGATACAGGTACGTTCCTTTCTCCAGCAGGAGCTTCTTTTGAAGGTAGGGCGCTTCCGGATTATACATTGAAAAAACCTCTATCTACCTGTGAGGTATTGAAATCTTATGAAGTTGACGCCGGTCCAGCAATCCCATGGTTTGGAAAGGCAGGAATGAATAAACAATATGAAACAGCTGATAATGTCGAAAATCTGATTAGAAATGGAGTTTTGGAAAAAATTATGAAAAATGGTATTAAAGCTCAAGTTTTGTTACATGATGGTTTTGAGAATGATTTTATTCATAAAAAAAACGTCATTATATGCCCGTATTGTTCTGGAGAAGTCGTTTTTTCAGTATATGGTTCGAAAAGTTTTAATTCGGAAGATTTAGAGTTTAAACAGTTTTACTCCAAAAAATAAGGGGAGTAAAAGAAATGACTAAGGGTTCTGGTCTTTATCATTACAATGATGAATCTATCAGCTTTTTTGAAACTCAATGTGACTCTGGAAGGCATAATCTTTTGATTTTTTCAACTTTTTCTGAGATTCAACCAGCCAGGTATATTTCTCATTTGATTGGTATTTTCCTAAAGAATTAAAATATTTATTATCCTGTAGTTGTGTGAATTTTAGATAAAATTATCAATTTTTTCTTAAAGTTAATTGTGGATATTATGATTTATAGTATTGACTATTTAATTTCCCCTTCTCTTAATATTACTCAATTTTAACTTAAATTTTCGTACTTATATAAAGCAAAAGGGATGTGTGACTTGCCACTGGCCCGACAATTACCCAGATGTATCAGTAAAACCCGCCAGCAATCGTTACAGGTAAGCCGTATAACAATGCTGTCATAATACGATTTATATGCAAGGTTGCCGTCTGCTGCATGGAAATCCACGAAGATATTTCGCTACGTTTACAGCGACAGCCAGAGCTATGAGCCACTGGCCCGTATTGATGGCGAAGAAAGTCCGGAGATATTCTGGTTCCACTGCGCGGCTAACGGCACGCCCGAGCTACTGACCGACGTTGAAGGCCAGAAGACCTGGGAAGGTGTGAACAGCCCGTGGGGCAAACTGCTGCGCGAATCGAATCAACGAATTCCGGTGGTGGAGCAGAACCTGCGCGTATGCAGGGCCAGTACCTGGACCGGGAAACGGGGCTTCACTATAATTTGTTCCGTTATTATGACCCGGACAGCGGCCGGTTTACCCAGCATGACCCGATAGGGCTGGCGGGGGGGATCAACCTTTATCAGTATGCGCCGAATGCGCTGGGATGGGTGGATCCGTGGGGGTTGATGAAGTGTAAAAATCCTTCTGAGGAAGCAACAAAATGGCAAGGTCCAAAAAACCCCGATTACCCAGGAATTGACGTTTACAAGAACAGGAAGCTTAAAAAAGGTACAATTCTCTATGCTCTTTACCCTAATGGCGACCAACAACCTGCATATGTAGTGACGTTCCCTACTGTTAATCAGTACAGAGGAGATCCGTTAGGTTATCATCAAGCATTGCAAGTTAAATTGGATCCACGCTGGCCTGTGCGTACGAAATTAAGAGCATTTTATGTAAGCGAAGACATTGACGTTGCTTACGGTAGAGCTGCAGCGAATAAAATGTATGGCGATGGTGGGGGGCATCAGTTCTTCATACCAGAGGAAATGAGACATTTATTAATCCCAGGGAAAATTATTGATATATGAAAAAATTAAAAGTTGATCTAATTACAGGTACAATAATTTTAGATGAGTTAGGTCTGGACGTTACAGATGAAGACACTTTTTGTGAAAGTAATTTCTATAAAAGCATGAATAGTAAAGGGAGTATAAAAAAGACTATTCCTCATCATTATCTAATCGAGTCAATAATTTTTTTCAATAAAGAATTTGAAATGCATATAAGGCCGATATGCTTTAACTTTCCGTTTATGGTGCAACTTATAGATAAGAAAAGTAAATATTACGATTCCTTAAGTGATTGGGATAAACGAACCAATATTAAAATGTTAAATGAATCAGTAGAAAATTTGTCAAATTGGCTTGGTTCATCATTAGAATTAAGAGAGCCAGATTTCATTTCAAATGAAGTAGTAAGGTGGGAGTTCTCTTGGGGAGATATTTCAGTTTCCTATGAGACAAGGTCATTCAACCATGGTATATACATAACATGGAATGCTGGTGAGTAATAAAAGTCATAATAACGAGTAAATTTATTTAAAGTTAACGAAAGCCAAGAGTTTGCTTTCATATAAACCTGACTGCTGGTGTTTTTAAAAGGTATCGCTAGTTCGAAATCCATAATTGAAATTTTTTTAGGCAGTATCTACTATACAAAGAGATTAATAACTTATCGTGTGAGTATTACCGGTTGTTGAAAAAGTATGTTGCTCATTTATGGGATCTGGAATATTCCGGCTCTCATGGCTATGCACATCGATATGGAGTTCTGAAAAAATCCGTAGTAATTTTTTATAGTTAAAACCAGAACCCTGTACAAAGCTCAGTAAATTACCGAACACGGGTTGGTTGAATATAAAAGCCAGCTTCTTCATAAATACCTAAGTAATCTGACGTCCGGAAAGTTACTAATTGATAGCTGAAACCTGCAAGTCTCAAAAAGTGCATGAAACTAAAATAATTGTAATTATCCATTTACCTTATAATATTCAGAACCGGTATGCCACTTCTCACGTCATGCATAACCGCGTAACCGAACTGAACGAGGGCCGCTGGCAGTAGGATATTCATACTTTACCAGTATGCGCCGAATGCGCTGGGATGGGTGGATCCGTGGGGATTGAGGCGTACATGTAAGCCTAATAAACCAACTAAACATAATGATCACAACCAAGGCGCGTTTGCAAGACAGTGGCAGGGGAGAGGCGTATATTAAGGGCGTGATACTTGGACAAATACTATGTTGAAGGAAGGTGATATTGTCTATGGTGGTGTGCCCGGACAATCTGGCTTTTATTTCGACAAAACAACTCTGGATGCCGCAGGCGGGAGCAGAGAGTCACTTTGGAAAAGTTTACAGGTGTTACCACATCCAAAATTTGGCTATCGTGGTGAGATACAGGCTTATATGGTAAAACGCGGAATAATTGTTGGAACTGGCAAGGCATTATTAAAAGATCCAGCAAAATTCGGAAATGGTGGTGGAACACAATTTTTCCTTTCTAATTATAAGGCTGTTTTAGAGCCTGTTGGAAATCCATTTAGTATGGGGATATGAAATGAAAATTAATAAAGAAGACGGAAGTTTGGATTTTGAGAATGGATTGATTATTTCCTCTACTTCGACTAAGAAAAATTTGTTTGCGATGGGTGGTTTATTTTGGGAGGGATGGCCTGAAAATGGTGATGATACCGTAAATTATCGAGCCTTTTTTAATACGAAAAACAATAGGCAAGGTGATATTTACCTGATCGTATTTTTATCTCATAATGGTGATGAGAATGCCACAGTAGTAAGTTGGTGCTTTGCACCTGATAATCTATTGATGGGAGAGCAAAATAAACCAGAGGGTAAAGTTACACGAAAATTAAGAGAGTGGTTTAAAGTGCAATCTGGTTGTAATCTTCCAGTCTATGGTGCGTGGGGACACATTGATGCAGCATATGACCCACATAACAGAACAGGTATGATTACTTGTAACTATCGTTCAGGCTTTGAAGATGCAAAGTCATGGAGTAATTATTGTGAATGGAATAAGTTAAAATTTTAATGTTGATAGTGAAGTATCTTTATATGGATTGTTTATGGTTTTCAATAAATACCATTTGTAGTTATTTTCTATTAGCTAATCTTTTTATCCTGCTATATATAATAACTATTTGCGGTATGGTGGGTTTTATCATTAATTTTAAAGTTGTTTTTTTTGACAATTCAATCATTGACGGTATTTTAATGAGATTTTTATCATGGCTTGTCGGGCGTGATATCACTGAATTACTGCAACATGGTTTCGAAATAGATGAGGTAATCGCACTACAGGAAAACTCCATACTTGCCTGTTCCACTACAGAGCTTGAGCTTTATTTTAAATAGCCTGCTGAGTCTCTTCCCTGGCAAAATGCCTTTCCGATTGCAATAGTGCTGGAGCTGGGGTTAGCCGCCTTTGCATTTAATTTGCTGATATTTCTGCGTGCTTTACTCTGCTCAATCCACAAGTACATGCGTTGATTTTTTTTATTCCCTCAATCGTCATTATTGGCGCGGTACTCACGGCCAGTTACCTGCTTGCCCGAGGCAAAACAACCGGTGTGGCGGGGCTAGCATACGTCTGTGGGACATTGCTTATATTGACCGTTTTCTATTGAGCTATGCTCAAAGTCGCTGGCTGAATAAATGGCTATATCTTACGCAGGATATCGGTTTAAAAATCATTGGATTAATGAATTACCTGTCAGGTGTTTACGTTGCCTGTTCAATCTCCGGAAAGCGGTCTGGCGTCGGATTTCTGAGAGTCTTACTGGCTGGGTACTTCAGTATTACGCAAGATTCGTATTATCGCTTCTGCCGCCTTGTCTGCACCGCCCATCATTATGCCGTTTATTACCGTTGAGTTGCATGTTGTGGTAATGCTATTGATAGATGTGTCCGGTTCAAACACCACTTCAGATCGGCGCTCAGAAAATATCAACGAAAAAGGCAAAACCATGTAGCCACTCACGCCCAAAAAAATTTCATTTTCCTCGCTTGAAATCCCACTAAATGATCCTATAAATGTCTGTGAGCAGCGGGGGAGGTCCCCACGCCGATGAGCTTTTGAATGAACCATTAATTCAGGAGGTTATCACTATGGCATTACGTAATTTTCCCGTATTTCCTTCTATCGCAGATTCTGCCTTTTCAGACCGGTTTAACCGTATCGACAGGCTGTTCAGCCAGTTGACCGGTGATGCGCCCGTGTCGGTTTCCCCCTCTTACGACCTGAAGCAGGTTGATAACGAACACTACGAACTGACCGTCAGCGTGCCGGGCTGGAAAGAAAGCGAGCTCGAAATCGAAGTGGCAGGCGGTCGTCTGACCGTGACCGGACAGAAAGAGGAGGTCAGCGATAACGATACGGAAAAAGAAGGGCAGAACAGCGGTTGGCTGCACCGTGGTATCAGTCGTTCAGACTTCCGTCTGAGCTACAGCGTGCCGGAACATATGAAAGTGACCACCGCACGCCTGCAGGACGGTTTGCTGCGCGTCGGCCTGCACCATGAGATACCGGAAAGCGAGAAGCCTCGTCGCATTCCGATCGAACACCGTACGGCGGAAGCCATTGAACATCAGGCCTAATGGCAGGTTAACGAAAAAGCGGAGGGCGCTGACGGTGTTCTCCGCGCTTTGTCATCAAGGTGCCAGAGAATCAGGAGGCGGTAATGAAAGTCATCAGCGTGCCCGAAGATCGTGCTCTTTATCCCAAACTGGTTGGCGAAACCGTAATGGCGGCAAAGTTACAGTTAGGCCGCACCCGGTTGTCGGTGAATTACAACAAAGTGCCTGGCGGTATCATGCCGGTGCTGGTGGTGGATTTCTACAACGAAAAAGGCAAACTTTACTCCCTGCGTTACAACCTGCCGCCCGATACACCAGAGCGCACTGAACGTCGATTGTCGCTGTTAATGCGGCTGATTGAGAAAGAGGCCAGTGAGGAAAAGCTGGCTGAGGCGGTGTAAAACCGATAAGTGCAACCAAAACGAAGAGGAGGTGACGATGCTCAACACACTCATGCTACATACCTCGTTGGGTGCTGGCGTGCTAGCGATGACGGCCAGCCTGTTTCACAACCGTTTTAAATAAGCCGTTTTCGTTTTCTCTCTTCAGGGTGCCGACATCGCGGCACCCTGTTTCATTCGTGCCCGCCGCTTGTCTTTTTGTGCTTCAATTGTTATGTTATAACATATCTATTTGTAGGGTGAAAAACATGCCGTCGTCCAGAGCGTTACCTCAATCCGATTCTGTTTTGCAGGTCAACATTGCGCAGTTGAACCGAACGGACGGCGAACCGCTCTTGCATCACATTCACTTCAGCGTCAGAGAGGGAGAGCGGCTGGTCATCATCGGGCCAAACGGCAGTGGCAAGACGTCATTACTGCGGGCAATGTGCCGTGAGTTATCGTCACCGCCACAGGCGATTCAGCTTAACGGCGCATGTCTGGCAACGTTTTCACGGCAACAGCTTGCCACCTGCATAGCCGTGATGGCGCAGAATGATATGCCCGATCTCAGGCTGTCGGTTGAAGAGTACGTTGCGTTGGGCCGTATTCCGCATCTAGGCGCCTGCCCGGCAGGAGTAAATCAACGGATCGTCCACGAGTCCATTGATGAAACCGGTCTTTCAGCACTAAAAACACGCCCGCTGGCTGCGCTGTCCGGGGGAGAGCGACAACGTGCTGCACTGGCGCGCGTGCTGGCGCAAAAGCCGTTATTGATCTTACTGGATGAACCGACGAACCATCTTGATCCGCTGGCCCGCCAGCAGCTACTGGCACTCATTAAAAACAAAGGGATTACGGCAATAGCGGTACTGCATGACCTGTCCCTGATTGATACGTTTGCCGATCGTGTGCTTATCCTGTCGCAGGGCGAGCAAATTGTGTGTGATCACCCGTCGCACGCGCTGACGTCGCGCTATCTCCAGCCCGTGTTCGGCTTAAACAGCTTTACCGTAAAACATCCTGCCAGCGGTAAGCGCTTACGTATTTTTGAGGTGCCCGACTGTGCATGATGCATTGAGTAAAATCGGTTTTGCCGCGTTTCTGGCCGTGACGCCAGCCATGTGGGCCAGCGCAAGTGATTTTCCTGTCACCGTCGACAGTTGCGGCCAGCCCGTGACGTTCACCTCGCCGCCTGCGCGAGCCGTGATTAACGACCTCAATATGGCAGAAATGGCTTTTGCGCTGCATCTGCAGAACCGTATTGTCGGTCTCACCGGCATCAGTGGCTGGTACAAGATGACGCCGGCCTTTAAGCAGGCCATGGGATCCATCCCTGAGCTGGCACCGAAATATCCCTCACTGGAAACGTTGCTGGCCGCGAGCCCTGATTTCTTTTTTGCTGGCTGGAATTACGGGATGAAAGTGGGCGGTGACGTTACGCCTGCTTCACTGCGTCAGTACGGCATTAAAACCCTGGTGCTGAGTGAAAGCTGTATCTTTACGCAGAAGGACAAGCAGAAAGCGACGATGGATCTGCTCTATAACGACGAGATTAAACTGGGCAAAATTTTTGGCAAGCGGGCCCAAGCCGAGGCGCTGGTGACGGACTGGAAGCAGCAACTGCAGGCCTTACCTCAGCGTCCGGCTGATACGCAGCCTCGAAAAGTCTTCGTTTATGACTCAGGCGAAGACAAACCGTTCACCAGCGGAAAATATGCCATGCCGACCGCCATCATTGAGGCCGCCGGAGGTAAAAACGCGATGGAACCGCTGGAGATGAGCTGGGGAACCACCTCCTGGGAGAGCGTGGCGGCCACGCAGCCGGATTTTATTATCTTGCTGGACTATCAGACCGGCAGTGGGGCAGAGGCACTGCGCCACTTCCTGGAAAATCATCCGCTTATGAAGCTGACGCCTGCGGTAAAACACCATCGCTACCTGAAGTTACAGTACGCTGAACTCACACCGGGGCCGGCCAATATTCAGGCCGTGGAGAAGCTGGCTCATGCGCTCTATTCGCCGGATGCACCGTGAATCGATTGCCGCATCGTTATCCAGGAATAATGAGTGCGTCCTGCCTGCTGCTGGCGATCCTGATGCTGATCAGCACGGCGGAAGGCACCGTGTCATTGTCTTTAACGCAGGTGCTGTCCGCACTCGACATGGCAGACGCGCCCGTCTCTGAAATGGTAACCCGAATCGTGATCGACCTACGGTTACCGCGCACGCTGCTGGCCGTGATGACGGGGGCTGGCCTGGCCATCGTCGGGGCATTGTTGCAAACCACCACCCGTAACGATTTAGCCGATCCGTTTTTATTTGGTCTGTCCTCTGGGGCCTCAGCCGGTGCTGTACTGGTGATTACCCGCTTTGGCGATCGGCTGTCGGCGTTAACCTTGCCCGTTGCCGCGTTCGCGGGTGGGCTGTTTTCGGCCGCCGCCGTCATGTTGCTTTTTCATTTCAAAAAGCAGCGTTCAGCAGAGCACTTGATTCTCTGCGGGCTGGCCGTGTCATTTCTGTTTGGTGCGGTGACCAGCTATTTGATTTTTTCAGGCGACCAGCGCGCGGCCAGCTCGGTGATGTTCTGGTCACTGGGCGGGCTGGGATTAGCCAGCTGGCTTAACCTGCCTTATGCACTGGTAAGTCTGGCACTACTGACAGGGTTTGTGGCGCTGCGCGGGCGGCAGTTGGATGGATTGCTGGCGGGCGAGCAAACCGCACTCTCGCTTGGTATCCACGTCAACCGGTTACGCATCGAGGTGTTTTTGTGCTGTGCGCTGGCAACCGCGTTGCTGGTGGCCCTGACCGGTGTCATTGGCTTCGTGGGACTGATGGTGCCGCACCTGTGTCGGCACATCACCGGCGTGAAACACGGGCTCCTGATTCCGCTCTGTGCGCTGTGGGGCGCCATTTTGCTCTGCGGAGGCGATATTGTCAGCCGTACATTGCTGGCCCCGCAGGAGCTGCCCATCGGCATCATCACAGCGGGCATTGGGGGGATGTTTGTGATTGTCCAACTGACGCGCGCCCGACCCTGAATGCTGAAATCCGCCGCTGAGTAAGACCGGTTCACGGTGCCTGACTCAGTAAGGTAATTTCATTATTTCATTCCGAGACAGCTGGCCAATAATGGCGAGCGATCTTCTGCAATCAAGGTATTTCCACCGAGGATTGCCGGATTGCCTGGCTTTATTATGAATGTAATAGCTATTCACACTTCTTTGCATTCGGGTAACATATTAGCCATTGTCTTATTTACTTAAACAATCGATCCGATCCATCCTAAACCTTAAAACAAACGTACTCACGAAGTCCCGCGTGACTTCAGTCTGACGTCAGGGTTCGATTTATGCTCAATCGCATTACTGTTCAGTTACCCGTTGAAGGCTTGCTGTTCTGGAAGCTATCTGGCCGAGAGGCCCTGTCTGAATCGTTTATCTTAACGCTTCAGGTTTTAGGGACCGATGCGCGTATCGAACGCAGCGCGTTGCTGGGTAAAGCCGCTACCGTAGTGGTGCCCACGCAAAGTCTGGCAAATCCACGTTACTTTAATGGCAAGATCACGCGGGTGGCGGTGAGCGCGGTAGAGATGTCAGGCACGCGTTATGCTGTTTACACGTTAACGCTTGAGCCAGATCTGTGGCCGATGAAACGTGACCGGAATCTGCGCATTTTTCAGGAGCAAACCGTTCCACAAATCGTGCAGACGTTACTCAGTGAGTATCAGGTTAACGTGGAAAATAACCTGTCGGGTAGCTATCGCAGCTGGGATTACTGTGTTCAGTATCAGGAAAGCAGTTTTGATTTCATCAACCGACTGATGGAGCTGGAAGGCATTACCTGGCACGTTCGCCATGAGGCCGGTAAGCATACCATCGTGCTCACGGATGCCACTGCGCAGTACACGCCATTTAGTGGCTATGAAGTGATCCCCTATCATCAAACGCCTTCAGGCGGTTCTACCAGTGAAGAAGGGATAAGCCAGTGGGCCCTTACTGACAGCGTGACGCCGGGTTTATACAGTCTGGACGACTACGATTTTCGCAAACCTAACGCCTGGCTCTTCCAGGCACGACAAAATCCAACATCTCCTTCACCCGGCACCATTGATGTGTATGACTGGCCGGGGCGGTTTGTGGAACATGGTCATGGCGAATTTTATGCCCGCATCCGTCAGGAGCGTTGGCAGGTAGAGCATCAACAAACCCACGGCACCGCGACGGCAATGGGGATTGTGCCGGGCAGCACGTTCCAGCTCACCAATGCGGCCTTTTTCAGCGATGTCGGTGAATATCTGGTGACTGCTGCTGACTACCAGTTTGAGGAGAATCGCTACGCCAGTGGCCCGGACAGCCAGACGATTCATCGTACGGAGTTTAGCGTGATACCAGCGGGTGTGGTGTTTCGTCCTGAGCAGAAAACGCCGTGGCCGCGCACGGGCGGCCCGCAAACGGCGAAGGTGGTCGGGCCGAAAGGAGAAAGTATCTGGACCGATCGCTATGGTCGGGTCAAGGTTAAGTTTCACTGGGATCGGCTGGCAAAAGGTGACGATACCAGTTCCTGCTGGGTGCGTGTTTCCAGCGCGTGGGCGGGACAAGGTTTCGGCGGCGTGCAGATTCCACGCGTAGGCGACGAAGTGGTGGTCGACTTTATTAATGGCGACCCTGATCGGCCAATTATCACCGGTCGCGTCTATAACGAGGCCAGCATGCCGCCCTGGGCTTTGCCCGCTGCCGCTACGCAGATGGGATTCATGAGCCGCTCAAAGGATGGATCGCCTGACAATGCCAATGCGCTGCGTTTTGAAGATAAACCCGGCGAAGAGCAGCTCTGGTTGCATGCTGAACGTAATATGGATACCGAGGTTGAAAACGACGAAACCCATGATGTCGGCAGCAATCGCACCAAAACCGTTGGTAAAGACGAAACCAGCCATATCAAGCAGAACCGTACACGGACCGTGGATGGCAATGAAACCATCTCGGTTGGACAGGACCGCAGTAAAACCATCAGCGGCAATGAAACCACCACGGTTCAGCAAAATCGTACGGAAACGGTGAAAGGTAATGAAACGCTCAGCGTTGAGCAAAACCGCGATGAAACCATTACCGGAAACCATACCACGACGGTGAAAAGCAATAACACCGGCACAGTAGAAGGGAATCAAACGCTAACGGTGATTCAGGATCGGACCCGTACGGTGCAGGGCAATGAAAAGGTTAGCGTGCAGCAAAACCGAACCGTGCAGGTGACGGGTAATCAGACACTCGACGTGACGGGTAATCGTCACGTCAGTGTCAACAGCAATGAGGTCTGTACCATTGCGCAAAAGCAGGATGTGACGATCGGCGCTGGGCGCACGCTAAGTATCACGGGGGGCGATACCCGCTTTACTCAAGGAAGCGTGGCCGACAGTGCCACGGATACGTTTCATATCAACGTCGGTGAGAGCGGGATTTTAATCAGCAATGGCAGCGTGCAAATTACGGCGGGCGGATCGACGATTACCATTAATGCCGCCGGTGTCATGGTGAATGGCAAAAAGATTGAACTCAATGCCTGACAGGGATGAGAAATGAGCACCGCAAAGAATCCCACTGAACGTGTTATGACTGAGCTGGAGCTGAGCTGGTTAACCGCCACGGAAAAGACCGACGCGGGTCTGTTTATCTGGCGCGTTCCAGCCGCAGGCGAATCACTACTTGATGCGTTCATCGCCCTTCAGCAGCATCCGGAGGGGCGTTCCGTACCCGATATATTCCTTGGTCTGTCTACGGCGTTTGAAACCGGTTATGGCTATAGCGATGCACTGACGCGTGACTTTCTTGAACATTATGACGCCACGCCCGATGCGGCACATTGGGATGGCGATGTGTTGCTGCCCTGCTACACCATTGAACAGCTTTGCGGCCTGTTACAGGACTTCGCCGATCATTTTGCAGAGGATGTACGTTACCTGGTTCTGGTGCTTAAACCCGCTGCCGTAAGTGACGAGAGTGCGTTGATGCGCTGGCTGAAACGCTGGCTGGCTTCCTCCGCGCCTGCGCCGCGTTTACTGCTGATTGATACGCTTGAACAACCGCTTTGGCAGACACTTCATGACGCGCATCCTGATCGCGTCCAACTGATTGTCGATCAGGTCGATGGCATGAAGGTGATGCATCAAACCGCCCAGCAGCAAAGCGATCCTGATACCGATCGGGCATTGCTGCGGCGTTACCTTGCCGATGCGATGCTCTTGCTGGAAAAAGGGACCGCCCAGCAGGTCGCTGCGCGCGGCAGTCTGGCGTTAGGCATTGCACAGCGGCGAGGCTGGCCTGATCAACAGGCGATGTTGCATAACCTTATTGCGGGCGGCTGGCTGAAAGGCCAGGATCACAATAAGGCCGTCGACCACTATCGTGAGGCGCAAAACGCGTCCAGCAGCGTGGCGGACCCCGTTGTCAAAGGCCAGCTTCGAACGCAGAGTACGTTTGGCGAAGCCGGTGCCTGGTTTTCACGTAAAGAGTACGTTCGGGCGGCACAGTGCTACCGGCAGGCCGCGCGTGAGGCAGAGGTAATCCCCCATCCTGTGTTTGCGATTGAGGGCTGGCGCATGACTGGCTTCTGTTTATGGCTCGCCGGACAACGCCCGGCTGCCATGGAAGCCTATGGTAAGGCCGTGCGAGCCGCAGAGAATGTGCCGCTGGCCGAGCGGGGCGAAACCACGCTGCCGCTGGTCTTTCAGGATCTCCTGCGCAGTCACGATAAACGCCGCACAGAGGCGCTTGAAGCCTATGCATCTCGCTGGCAATCCGATAAACAGCGGCTTATTCAGCAGGCCGACGCGAACCTGCCGCCTGTGCCCACCCCATCGCAGGTCCGCCAAACTGACAGCCTGCTGCAACGCCAGCTCGAGGCAACCTTTTTACTTATTCGCGAGGAGCGGGAAACACTCATCCGCAATGGCGATGACAGTTTTCGCCGTGTCATCCACCTGGCCCGTGAAAAACTGCATCCGCAGTGGAATGGCTTACCTGACATCGCCCATCCTTTTGATACCCCGCCGGGTGAATGGCAAAGCCTGCCTGCGTGGGGAAGCACTGAACCCTCAGCCACACAACCTGCAGGGAGCAACACATTGTGAAAAACCGCATCATCCTTATTGTCGTCGTCACGGTCCTGGCGCTGCTGTTCTTAAGCCTGTCCGATAGCGGTCTGGCGACGGAAGTCAGAACATTTTTGCGCGCGCTGCTGCGTGCCATTTTCTGAGGCCTGATTCATGCATTCCGGTGCGCACTTTGATCCGCAGCTAGGACTGGACATTCACACCTATCCCTGGCCTTTACCGACGCCCCACATCGGTATTGTGTTTGATGTGTTTGACTATCTGCCATTGATTGGCACTACGGTGCATGTTAACAGCATCAAACGGGCCAGCGCGGGAACGGGTGGAATGTCGATACATATCCCCGTTGGCGGCGTTTGGGTGCCGCCGTTGCGTGCGCCCGGCGGCCCACAGATTGAAGATGAGCTGTTTATGGGCAGTAAAACGGTTTCGGTGGATGGTGAACCGTTTTCCCGAATTGGCATGCCGGTACTGAGTTGCAATATTGTCGGTATGATTCCCCCGTTTCGCCTCAAGCGCGTCACTAAACCCAAACCGTTGTCCCTGACGCTACCGCTGACGTTCAACCTGGCCATCCCCAACAATGTCATCGTAGGCGGGCCACCAACAATCAATTTGATGGCGCTGCTGATGCGTGCCGGGTTGAGCGGTCTGGGAAAAGGGCTGAAGAAGTTCCGGAAGTCGGTGAAATGGCAAAATTTCATGAAACGCTTTGGCGACTACAGGCGCAAATTGTTTCGTAATATGGAGCCAGGGGTTCTCAAGTGTAAGGTTCTGCGAGCGGAACCGGTCGATATTCGGGATGGCAGCGTCAGTCTTGAACAGCAGGATTTCCTGTTGCCGGGCCGGCTGCCGCTGGCCTGGCATCGGACGTATTCGTCGGCCGATGTTGAAACGGCAGGACTTTGTGGCTATGGCTGGCTGACACCCGCGGATATCCGGCTGGAAATCCTGACTGAAGAGGGCATTGCGCTCTTTATTCAGCCTGACGGGATGACGCTTTTTGCCGCCCTGCCACAGGAAGACGGACGTAAACATGCTGTCATGGGGTTGCCGGATGGCAGCCGCCTGTGGCGAGACAGCGCCCAGGGCCAGGTGACCTGGTGCGTTGAGCTGGAAGCGGGGATCCTGTGGCATTTCACCGGTGCCGATGGGCGGTTACCGATACAGCAATTATCCGATCGTAACGGAAACGGCTGGGCCTTTGAATGGCAGGACGAGATGCTGATTCGGCTTCGCGAATTCAGCCTTAACGGGTTGACCGGACGAGAGGTCCTTGTCACTCATGATAAGGGCCGCCTGAGTAGCTTACGCCTGCACAATGCGCTGGACGGTGATATCACGCCGCTGACGCGCTACGAATATCATGCCAATGGTCAACTTAGCGCCGAAATTGATGCGCTATCGCATCCCCGGCGTTTTGACTATCAACAGTTTTATCTGGTCAGTCACTTTGACCGAAACGGCCAGGGATTTCATTACCAGTACAATCAGGACTGGCGCGTCATTCACGCCTGGGGTGACGGCGGCGTCTGGGACTACCACTTCGCTTACGAACCGCTGCTCAATGAGGTTGAAGTAACGGATTCACTGGGCCACCTCTCACGTATTACGTTTGACGACAATGGTCTGCCGATCGCCGAAATCGATCCTTGTGGCGGGAATACGGTATTTCGTTACGACGACTTTGGTCGAACGGTAGAAGTGATTGAACCGGATGGCAGCATTCATCGGTGGGATTATGACGCGCAGGGTCGCATGCTCGCTGAGCATCTACCCGACGGCAGCAGGGTACAGGCTGTTTACAATGAGGATGGCCTGCCGCTGGCGATCACCGATCAGAAAGGTGCGGTCTGGCACGCCGACTATGACAGCGGTGGCAACCTTATTGCCAGTCGCGATCCGGGTGGTGTGACGGCCCGTTATCAGTTCGATCGGCTTGGCCAACTGACCCAGGCGAATGAGCCGGGTGCACCGCAAACAGAGTATCGTTATGACCGCTTTGGTTTCCTGCTGGTGGTCAGCGTGGCAGGCGCGGGAGAGACGCGTTTCAGGCACAACGTACGTGGGAATTTACTGGAACGTGCTGATGCCAGTAACGGTGTGACCCGTTTTTACTGGGATTCGAAAGATCGCCTCATCGCCACGGTCGACCCGGCGGGTGGCGATGTCCGGATTGAGTATGACCGTGAAGATGAGCCTGTCACCTTTACCGATGAAGTGGGGCAGACCACGCGTTTTTACTATAACGGCACAGGCATGCTCACCGCCTGTGAAACGCCTGATGGTGCCCGGCTGGGTTATGAATACGATCCTGAGGACCGCCTGCTGGCCGTGATTAATCAATCTGGTCAACGCTGGCAGATGGAACGAGATGGGCTTGGACGTGTGACGGCCGAGCAGGATTATTGGGGACAAAAAACGCAGTACCGTTGGGACAAAGGCAGCCGCCTGGCCGCACGTTGCGATCCGCTCGGACGTGAGGTGCACTATGGCTACGATAAAGCCGGGCGCCTGAGTGAACGACGTAGCGGTGATACCTTACAGGCAACGTTCCACTATGATCCCTGCGGAAGGCTGGTGCTCTGCCAGAATCCCTGGCGGCGACTCAGCTGGCGCTACGATGACGCGGGACGGTTACTGACAGAAGATCAGGACGGCTTTCAACTTCGCTACCATTATGACGAGCAGGGACGTTTGCACGAGCGTGAAAGCGACAGTGGCCATCGGGTGGTTTATCGGTACGATGCGTATCAACGTTTACGCACCGTGCAACTCAACACTGATTCGCCGATCACCTTTGATTATGATGCCGCGGGACGGTGTATTCATGAACAGTTGTCAGAGGCATTGACGCGCACCCTGAATTACGACCACCAGGGACGGCTTACGTCACAGCAGGTACTACAAAATGATTTACCGCTGTTTGCCAGTGGCTTTGTCTATGACAAAAGCGGAAATATGACTGCGCGTCACGACAGCCAGTGGGGCAACGATCGCTATCGTTATGACCCTGTGGGCAGGCTGACGGCACATATCACCCCTGACGGGGCACTGCGAAAGTTTGTGCAGGATGCAACAGGTAGCCATTTGCAGACGCAAACCCGTGAGGTTAATGACCGCGCGGAAGGTTGGTTCCGGGAGGGCGTGCATCAGGGCGTTCGTTATGTTTATGATCGTGCCGGTGAGTTACGCCAGCGACGCCGAGTCGCGGGGACCGCGGGTGATCAGGATGAAAAAGAAGATTTCCTCTGGGATGAAAATCGACAACTGATTGCGGTGCGTAAAGGGAACCATCAGGTGCGCTATGGCTATGATGGGCTGGGCCGCCGGGTGTTTAAGCAAACCGACAGCGAAACGCGCTGGTTCTACTGGCAGGAGGACGCGCTGGTGGGCGAAACGCTCACCCGCACACATGAACCTCTGGCCGCGCAGAGTATCTTTGATACAGGCAGTCGCCTTAAGCGACAAAAAGCACAGGCTGCACTGTTCAGCACGATGCGGGAATACGTCTATTATCCCGGCACGTTTCGACCGCTGGCGTTGCTGACGCAACAGGGGGACAGTAAACAAAGCTGGCACTATCACTGCGATCCTAATGGCGCACCAGTCAGACTGACATCCGTTACTGGTGAGATTGTCTGGGCAGAAAAAACCGGTGTCTGGGGTGAAAAAGGCCAAATCTTTGCTGATCAGATCGAAAACCCCCTGCGTTTTCAGGGGCAGTATTTTGATGCCGAGACGGGGTTACATTATAACCGCTATCGGTATTATGACCCTGAGATTGCGGCGTATATCAGTCAGGATCCGATAGGGCTGGCGGGGGGGGTTACTCCCTATCGTTATGCTCCAAATCCATTTGTATGGAGTGATCCACTCGGGCTTACGACGGAGGAAATAAAAACTTTGTTCCATTTCACCGATTTGAAAGGAATGGAGGGTATTAAAAACAGTGGAGTTATCAGGCCTTCCACGGGCGGTGTTCATGCACGTTTTGGAGATGGTCAGTATTTTACTAATGTTCACCCAGATAGGATTGGTGGGCGTACATTAAAAGATTTAGAAGACTCTGGTAAAATATCTTTGGGGCAACTTGCGGCTAACATTTATGGTGATGCAAGAAAGTCTGGTAGTATCACTCATTATGTTGAGATTGATGTGACAGGGTTGAATATAACTGAGCCGAGACCGGGTACTTTCTTAGTCAAGAATGACAAAGAACTTGATGTCTCGAACCGAATAGTGAGTAGTGGGAGTTCATGCTAGTGAGTAATAAAAGTTACTACCGTGCGGTTTCAGAATTTTTGAGGGGAGCCGGTGTTGTCTATACTGAATTCATCGGGGAAGTGGCAACCAGACAGATAAGCGTTTTTGAAGGGAATCATTACTCTTCATCTTCTGTCACTGACTGGCATGAAGATATTGGTTACTTACTCTATGATGGCAAAAAAAATGAGTTAGATTTATCTGATTCTGAAGAGATTACAGATGAAAATTTTGAAACCGAATGGAAAAAAACACTCGTCAATGAAGACCAAATAGCCTATATCCATCATCATAGTGGAGATGCATCAATACCATTTAAAGAATCAGTTATTATTTTGCACGTTGTGAATAACCTAGGAAAGTGGGGGAAAGGTTTTGTCCTTTCTTTGTCTAAAAGATATCCGTTGGCAAAAGAAAAATATTTGGCCTCTTCGCGAATTGGGTATAAGATGGGCGATGTGCAATTTATTGAAGTGGATACTCTTAATAGAGTATTTGTAGCAAATATGGTTGCACAGGAAGGAATAAAAAAATCCCAAAGAGACGCTAAAAGATACATTTCATATGAGGCTCTTGAAGAGTGTCTGGAAATTGCAAGTGACTATGCATTGTGCAATAGATTAGAAGTTCAGATGCCAATGATCGGTGCAGGTCTGGGCGGCGGAGATTGGCAAGTTATTATTGATATTATAAAAGATAAACTGACTTATAAAAAAATACCCTGCCATATTCTAACTTTAGACTAGATGGCAAGAAAGGGCTTTTATCAGCCTTTTCTTTTTTCTCGCTTTTTCCTTTTAATTAAGGTTTTTTATGAGGGTTTAGCTTTCCTTTTTTATGTGAAAAAAATAATATTACTCTAGTTCATAGTGGCGAAATTTTAATAAGTCGTGCTACTTTGCTATGATTTATTTTGTGATAAATTTTCTTTTTTTGGTGAATTAGCTAAGTCATATTAAAACTAGAGCTGAAAATTAGATGTTAGATATAAATTGGAAAAAAAACTTATAAAAAATGCCGCTAATGCGGCAATTCTTAATTCTATGAGCATTATTATAAATAAATGTTCGGCTGGGTACACTTAAAATACCCCCTCACTCACACCACCGTTTCATTCTCAAGCTTCTGCCTTTTCCGCAGATTCGGAAAGAGCATCATCCAGAGCCCAACCACCACCAGTGTCCCGACGCCGCCAATGACGGCGGCGGGCACCGCGCCCATCCATGCCGCGAGCAGCCCGGATTCAAACTCACCCAATTGATTTGAGGTATTGATAAAGATAGCGTTAACCGCATTGACGCGGCCGCGCATCGTATCCGGTGTATCCAGCTGAACCAGTGCGCCACGGATCACCATGCTCACCATATCGAAACCACCCAGCGCGGCCAGCGCCAGCAGAGAAAGCCACAGTTTTGTTGAGAGCGCAAACAGCAGCGTCGCCAGGCCAAAACCGGCCACGGAACCAAACATAATCATGCCAACATGTTTTTCCAGCTTATGGCGGCTGAGCCAGACGCCGACCAACAGGGCACCCACTGACGGCGCACCGCGTAACAGGCCAAGTCCCCATGGCCCGGTGTGCAGAATATCCTGGGCGAAGACAGGGAGCAGGGCGGTCGCCCCGCCCAGTAAGACGGCGAACAGGTCGAGCGATATCACGCCCAGAACATCCTTGCGTTCGCGAATAAAGCGTACGCCCATAAACATGTTCGACAGCGTCATCGGCACACGTTCCTGAGGAGGACGCTCATAACGTAAGCAACTCACCAGTATCAGCGAGAATAAATAAAACAGGGCTGAAACCCCGTAAACCACCTCGGGACCGGCTATATACAGCAGTCCACCCAGCGTTGGCCCGACAATCACCGCCGCCTGACCGCCAACAGAGCTGGCCGCCATGGCGCGCGCCAGAATCGGTGGCGGGACCAGCGCCGGCAACATAGAGGTAATGGCTGGCCATTCCAGCGCTTTCGCCAGCGAAATCAGAAAGACCAGCCCCCAGATTTCAAGTTTGTCTGCCCAGTGCAATAGCGTCAGCGCCACCAGACCGAGCAGCGCGGCCCACTCAATCAGTTGGCCGATAACCACGATACGGCGGCGGTCGAACTGATCGGCCAGATGTCCTGCCGGCAACGCCAGAAGCACTGAGGGCAGAAACTGCATCAGGCCAATCATGCCTAACGCCATCGCGCTGTGGGTTATTGCATAGATTTGCCAGCTGACGGCCACGGAAAACATCTGAAAACCAAATGAAGAACAGGTTCGGGCGAGCCAAAACGCCACAAATGACCTGTGTTGCAGCAGCGAGTCTTCGCCTGTTGAAACGCCTGTACGCATCCTGATACCTGTCCCGAAAAGCCTCGCGGCAAAAGTGATTGCCTCAGTCTGATTGATGACCGTGATGCGGTCTGGTTTTTTCTGACTAAAGCATGGCGATGTTACTGCCTGGCGGTCCGCGCGATATTCACGTCATGGGCAGCGTCAGTCAGCACAGATAGAGCCCTAAATATTAGCATGCTCAATATTCAGTTTAATAAATCAAAATATCGACAAGATGTGATTTTAACCCGCTGAATAATGGGGAATTGACGGATTACTTTTTATCATTCACCACAGAAAATGTACGAGCCGATCGGAAGGGACGCGACTTATCAGAGCTATTGGTCTTTCGTCGACGCAGCGATGATAAGATACGATCAAATGTTTTTAGACCGTCAGGCAAAGCCGTGTCAAAAAGCAAATAAAGGCGGGCTCGCAGGGCATAACGCTTTTTACGGCGTAAAAGACGTTAAAGCCCGCCCGACTGTTTCATCCATGGTCCGGGCTCATAAGGCGGCGTAAGACGTCAGCAAAGACGTTGGCAGGCTGACTCTACGTCGTCGCAGAAGTCCGCGCCATGCCTTCGTTTCGCCGTCACTGACGCAAAAGGCGCAGACGGAGGAGATGATGTCCCTGAGTGTGCTACAGTGTTCAGGCACTTTTTTCCTTGGGTTTTCAGAGGTCCCAGCTAATGACGAATAAACAGGGTGTTTTAATTGTTAACCTTGGAACACCAAAAGAACCCACGACTGCTGCGGTTAAAACATTTTTATCGAAATTTTTGCACGACTACAGAGTGGTCGATTTACCCCGGATCCTGTGGTGCCCGATCCTGCATGGCGTAATTATCCCGCTACGCGCCAAACGCGTCGCCAAATTGTACTCCTCTATCTGGATGGACGAAGGTTCACCGCTGATGGTGTACAGCGTCCGTCAGGCGCGCGCACTGGAAGCGCTGACGGGCATGCCTGTTGAGCTGGGCATGAGTTATGGCGAGCCGAGCATCGGGGGCGCTATCGACAGGCTGCTGGCGAAAGGTGTCGATAAAATTATCGTTATTCCTTTGTATCCGCAGTTTTCCTCGTCCACCGTGTCATCCGTTTTCGACAGCGTGAGTCGTCACCTGCAGACGATGAAGAACCGCTACACACCGGCGATCAACTTCATCAACGACTATGCCGATCATCCTGCTTATATCGATGCGTTAAAAACGTCCGTGCTTGAATCGTTTGAGGCCAATGGCGTGCCGGATGCCTTACTGGTCTCCTATCACGGTATACCGGTCAGGTTTTCAAACGAAGGCGACAAATATCAGGAGCGTTGTGCGTTAACGACAAAATTACTCACCGACGCCCTGAACATGCCTTCGCTAAAAGTAGTGATGACCTTCCAGTCACGCTTTGGCAGGGAACCCTGGTTAACGCCCTATACCGATGAAACCATTAAAAATCTGCCTGCGGAAGGCGTAAAAAGCCTGCAGGTAATCAGCCCGGGCTTTGCGGCAGACTGTCTGGAAACGCTGGAAGAACTGGATGAGCAGAACAGGGAAATCTTTATGCATGCGGGCGGGACGTCCTTTACCTATATTCCTGCGCTCAATGATAAACCTGTTCATATTGAGATGCTGCGCCAGCTGGCGGAGGGCGCGAAATAGCGTGCTGCGGTCCGTCACTTGTTAAAGACCGGTAGCGACAAAGCCAGAATGCGTTCATTTTGGCTTTGTGTTTTTATTAACCCGCAGCATTTTATTATGGCAGATTGCTAAATTGGGCCGTAAAGCAACGCGCGGAAAGAAGACAGAGAAAGGCGATCGGCTGAAAAGCAAAAAGCCTGCTCGCAAGCAGGCTTTTTTAATTTTGGCTCCTCTGACTGGACTCGAACCAGTGACATACGGATTAACAGTCCGCCGTTCTACCGACTGAACTACAGAGGAATCGTGTGAACGAGGCGAATAGTAACGAGGTCGGCTCAGGGTGTCAACAGTATAAAAGCGTTTAGCATTCAACTGGCTAGCTTTAAAGCAATGCGTCTGCAAAGCAGGCGATTTAGTCGTGAGCGGCTCCTGTTCTGCTTAACGGGTCCTGCTGATAAAAGTGCTGAAGATGACGGTACATGGCCGGGAAACGCTCCGCCAGCAGGGCCGGGGCCGTAAAAAAATACTCGGATAATACCGCGAAACACTCTGCCGGATCGCTGGCGGCATAAGGATCGATGCTGGCGGCCTGCTCACCGACACTTTCCACTTCATGTTCAATCCCGGCCATCGCGCTACGCAAATCTTTTTCCCATTGGGCAACCTCACGTAGCGGCATCATTGGCACGCCGCTGGTATAACCGCTACCGCGCGCATCCAGTTTGTGCGCCACTTCATGAATGACCAGGTTGTAGCCGGAAAGATCGAAGGAGTCCTGAATATCCAGCCAGTTGAGTACGATTGGCCCTTGCGTCCAGCTTTGCCCGGCATGGACGGCGGGGGCCTGATGGACCAGGCCATGCTCATCCTGCCACAGGTCATCCACATTGAAAGGCTCGGGATAAATGAGCACTTCGTGAAAGCCGTCCAGCCAGTCGAGCCCCAGCTTCAGCACCGGCAGGCAGAACAGCAAAGCAATGCGCACGGTACGCAGCGCATCAAGCTGACAGCCTTCAAGCGGAACCAGTTTTTTTTGCTGCAGAAAATGCTGAGCCATGGCCTGCAGCGACTGACGTTCATCGTGGTTGAGGAGGGTAAAAATCGGCTGTGTCAGCCCGGCCTGCCAGGGCAGGTCAGTCAGATCCGTATTGCTGTGTGTTTTCCATGGCCATTTAAACATCGTTGGTTCCGCACTGAATGCTGCAATTGCAGAACCCTGAGCGACCAGACAGTAAAATGCCAGCATCAAAACGGCATGCTGGCATCGTCAGGCTTCAGGGATGAAGGAGCAATATTCAACCTGTTAGCAAGGAAATTGTCTGTGATTCAGCCCACAAAGCGCAGGCTAAGTTGATTCGCGCGTGGCACGCTCGAACTCAATAACCCAAACCCACGGGTTAACCTGCCAGCTGGTTGCCCCGTACTGTTTTTGCCAGGCTTTGCGATAGGCTTCTTTAGGCAGTTCAGAATTG
The DNA here is from genome assembly GCF_035191405.1 of Pantoea sp. JZ2. Taxonomy (NCBI): domain Bacteria; kingdom Pseudomonadati; phylum Pseudomonadota; class Gammaproteobacteria; order Enterobacterales; family Erwiniaceae; genus Pantoea; species Pantoea sp. JZ2. The sequence continues at coordinate 2,062,620 of NZ_CP045247.1, forward strand.
ACGTTCATGGTAAAGAAGTTGTTCAGGAAGTGCGAGTCGGTCTGCACACCTTCCGCCATAATGTCGTCTTCACTAATATCCTGAATCTGCTCTGCGCGCACATCCGTAATAATCAGGTCGATGCGGCTTGCCCAGCGCGGCATATGAATGGCTGTTTGCCAGCCAAACTGCTCGGCGTCCGGTCCGCCTGACATATGTTGGCCCAGTTCATTGCTGTCCGCCCGGTACTGGCAAAAGTCCGGCGAGCGAAACGGGGTGGGATCGCGTTCATAATCCGCCAGCGCATGTTCAGGCACGATGGGGCCACGCCAGGTTTCGCGGACCCAGAGCTTGTCGCCAGGCATGCCGTAAGGACAATGATAACGAATGTCGTTCATGGCCATCATTTTGTCACCGTGCAGGTGATTAGCCTGCACATCAAAGGCATGTACCCCTTCATGATGATCCTGGCCTGGACCAAAAGCCTGCGTTTTCATTATGCGCCGGGTTTGGGTTTGTTGGCCAACCAGCAGGGCTCGGACCCGCTGTTCGGAAAAAAGAATCGGCCGCTCTTTCATGGATTACCTCTTTTTATTAGTCGATCCCGGTTACTGCTGAAACAAAAAGGGCACCTAAATGGTGGCAATATCATAAAAAATATAAATCATTATTCCTGATAATTGGCCACCGTGTGGTTCGCTCAGTTGTGATGATTTTTAATCCACCGGACAGGAGTGGATAAAAAATCATCAGCACTGCTGTTAACGCGTATTACCGGACATCTGATAGTGAGAATACAGTACGTTATATCGGCAAAAATAGGAACCTTTTCAGATTTATCCATCTATAATTTTCGCCGCTTTTATTGTTTTTTACATTTTTATTATGACATTAATTCCCTCACTCTGAGATAAAATAGCGCTGATTAATCATTATTAATATTAAACTATTCATCCTGCCTAAAACTGAATCAGTCAAGGCTGAAAAAGCAGCAAATGGCTGTTTTCCTGGTAGCAAATTGCCATAAAAATGATCAGCGTCTCATTTTTAAGAGGAATTTAAAGGTCCCGACCGGCTTTTTCCTTAGCGATGTAAAGAAAATGTCATTAGCCATTCGTTATGATGACAAAGCCTATACGCGTAACAGGTCGTCAATTGAGACGAAAATAACCCTTACAGGAAAAGATTATGTCACTTGCACTTTGGCAGGCTCGCTATGAAACCTGGTTTGAAAAAAACTGGATTCATGATGATGGCGCACACGATATTGCGCATTTACGTCGGGTCTGGATGAGCGCGCAGCGCATTATGGCAGGTACATCTGCCGACCCCCTGATCGTCCTGACTGCCTGCTACTTTCATGACGTGGTGAACTTACCGAAAAACCATCCTGAACGTCATAAGGCTTCCACTTACGCCGCCAGCGAAACGCAGCGTATCCTGCAGCAGGACTTTACGGATTTTCCTGCCGAATTAATCGCTGGAGTGATGCACGCGGTTCAGGCACACAGTTTTAGCGCGGCAATCACGCCTGAAACCCCTGAAGCGAAGATCGTTCAGGATGCCGATCGGCTGGAATCGCTGGGTGCAATCGGGCTGGCCCGGGTGTTTTACACGGCCGGTACGATGAACCGTCCTCTGTTCAACAGTGAAGACCCGCTGGGGAAAGCGCGTGAACTTAATGATGTGAAATGGACACTGGATCACTTTCAAACCAAGCTGTTACGGTTGCCTGAAACGATGCAAACCGAAGCAGGGCGGAGACTCGCAGAACACAACGCGGACTTCCTGGTGCGCTATATGGCCAAGTTGTGTGCTGAGCTGCAGGGTAATCTGGTTAGTCTGGATGAGGCAGTACTTCGTGATTTTAGTCCCTTACACGCGGAATATTAAATTTTTATGACAGTATAGGAATCGATACAGTCATCCGGTAGCGTGGAAGCAATAACAAAAAAGGAGTGAGGAAATGACCGAAACTGTTAATTTGACGATTAAAATTGATCCTGCATTGAAAGAACACATTAAACAGCTGGCGCTTGAAAACCAGGTATCAATGAGTCAGGAGATCGTGCAACGTCTGCAGGCCAGCCTCGAAGCACCTTCTCAGCCCGCCATCGACAGTCAGAACACGGAAGAAGGCGCGTCGGATGCTTTAAGTTCCAGCGAAATCAAACAACTGCGTACGCTGCTTAAGAAGCAGAGTAAGAAAAAGAAATAATGGTTATCGGTTGCTCTCGCGATGAAAGCCGCCTTTGATAAAGGCGGCTTTTTTATTCAGAGCGCGTATTCAGACGGCAATGCGAAATTGTTGCACGCTTTCGGCCAGGCGTGAGGCCTGATGTTGTAAGGTATCGGCGGTACGCACCTGCCGTGCCGTAAGCCCCTCGTTGGTATGCAGTTCCTTGTCCAGCGCCACCACTTCGGCGGCAATGCCAGACACGCGGCGACTTTGTGCTGTGGCGTTTTCTTCCAGTTCTTTTAACTGGGTGACCACGGCGCTGACCGACTGGCTGATTTGGTAAAACAAGGCTTCCAGCGACTTCACCTTGTTGAATCCCTCAAAAATATGCAGCTGTGTATTGTTCACCAGCCCGTTAATTTGCTGTGCCGACTCGCCGCTTTTATTCGACAGGGTACCCATCTCTTTTGCCACGACGCTAAAGCTGCGTCCATAAACCCCTGCATGCGCTGATTCAATCGCCGCATTCAACGCCAGCAGACGCGTTTGCAGTGAAAGAACGTCCAGCAGCTCGACAATACCGGCGATTTCCCCTGAGGAATCGACGATGTGGCGCATCTGCACCTCCATTTCATCGACCTGACTGGCGCACTGCTGCATCAGTTCATCCGCGACATGTGCCTGCTGTGCGGCCTGTTGCGAAAACAGCGTACTGTTTTCAACCTCTTCCGAGACACGATGCAGGCGCTGCGAAATATGACTAAAGCTGCTGTTTTGCACCTTATAGTGCTCGCTTACCTGGTCATTGGTATGCTGCATTTCCCGCGCACCCTCCGCCACGCTGGCGGCTATAGTATTAATTTCTGCCACAATGGTGCGCAGCCCTTGCCGCATATCCGCCACCGCGTTAAACAATCCGGCGGTTTCTAACGATTGCAGACGAGGCGGTTGCGGGCAACTGACTAAGTCGCCAGTGGCAATAGCCTGCAGCTGGCGGCTGGCCAGTCTTAAAGGAATAATCACGCCGCGCAGCAGCAAAACCCCACCCGTCAGCAACAGCGTAAACAGCAGCCCTGTGACCAGCAGCGACAGGTTACGGCTGGTGGTCAGCGTCTCCAGTGTCAGGTTGTTGACGGCAGAAAGCTGTTTGTTGGCCTGGGTGATTTCGTTAAACCAGGCGCTGTTAAACTGCTGTTGATAAGCCTGCATCGGCACCATAAAGAACGCATCGATATTATTGGCTTCCAGGCCTTTAAGCTGCTCTTCAAGGCCCTGGGTTAACATCATGAAACCCTGCTCAAGCTCCCCCTTGGGAACGGCATGGTACTGAGCAAACAGCTGTTCTGCATGCACGAGTGAGGATTTTGCGGTTTCCGCCAGGCTCTTCCAACTGTCCACCGATCCACTTTTCTGATCTTCCATCAGATAAATGCCTGCCCGGTGACTGTTATCGCTGGCCGTCAGCAGCTCTATGCGAGCGTGATCGAGCAGCGCCAGCCGGTCGCGCATGGCACTCGCCTGCGTCAGGTTCACTTTGGTATGGCTGACCTGCGCGGTCAGCAGAACAATCCCGATGGATTGCAGTAAACAAAACAGCACAACGAACAGCATAAAATTGCCGCGCAGGCTGGTAAGCCAGGTGGGCACCGGGGGCAGTTTGACGCGATAGCGACGCTTCAGACTGCGCAGGGATAACAACGTGAGAGGTGACATCATTCTACCCATCAAGTGAAAAAGCAGCAGTATTCTGGGCTTGTATGACGAGGTTGTGACAATATCGCCTGGCAGCGGGAAAAGAGGAGAAAGGTTGCGCCTAAGCGCAACTTTTAGCGTGTTTTATGCTGTAAATCGCGGATGTAGGGCAGGAGAAGCTGCGCCACGGCGGCAAAAACGGGGACGACAACGGAATTACCAAACTGTTTATACGCTTGCGTGTCGGAGACCGGAATGCGAAAAGGCTCACTGCCGGCATCATCGAAGCCCATGATGCGTGCGCATTCACGGGGCGTAAGACGACGGGGACGATGCGCCATATTGGTGGCATCAAGGAAATCACGCTCGCCTTTATCCGCGTCCCAGCCGCGATCGATCAAAATCTCAGAGCCATCTTTATAGTAGCGGGCAGACAGGGTGCGCACGCAGCACTGCAGATTGCGCGGATCGTTCAGACCAAAGCCAAAGCCATTCCCCAGCGCTTTATGCTTTTTGGCATACTGATACAGATAACGCCACAGCACCGGCGACAGGATGTACTTATCATCAGGTTCGGCTTCCAGCAAACTTTGCAGGCTGGGCACCTGGGCAGGGAAAAAGCGTTTGATGTCGCGCAGGGTAAAATTCTCGCAGCCGGCAATGTCCCGTCGAATGCCCACCAGCACAATACGCTCGCGGTGTTGAGGCAAAAAATGGCGGGCATCAATCACTTTCGGATCCGGTGCACTGGCATCGGCATCCGCGACGGCATAGCCCAGCTCATCCAGCGTGTCCATGATGATGGCAAAGGTCCGGCCTTTGTCATGGCTTTTTAGGTTCTTCACGTTCTCCAGCACGAAGAAGGGCGGTTTTTTGGCGGCAAGAATGCGTGCTACATCAAAAAACAGCGTACCCTGCGCCTGACATTCGAACCCATGCGCCCGACCCAATGCATTCTTCTTACTGACGCCAGCCAGCGAAAAAGGCTGACAAGGAAAGCCTGCCAGCAGCACCTGATGATCGGGGATGGCTGCATCAATGGAGGAGTAGATCGCTGCTTCATCGTTTAGCCCGGCAGGCTGCGTGACCTGGCGGATATCGGTATTGAAGTGGTGCTCAAGCGGATCGCTGTAATGGTTGGCCCGGTACGTGCGAATCGCCTCTTTATTCCACTCACTGGTAAAGACACATTTTCCACCAATGCGCTCAAATCCGCGACGAATCCCCCCGATGCCGGCGAACAGATCAACAAAACGAAACGCAGGTGCATCATAATGTGCAGGACGAGACGGCAATAAGCGTTCGAACAGATCCCGCTCCGCAGTGCTCAGCACGGGCAGCGTGCTTTTACCCTGACGAATACGGTTGATGAGCGTCGGTGACCAGTGCGCAAAGCCGGCCTGATGCAGTCGGGCAACGATATCCCTGACGGAATAGATCGACAGGACCTGGTGTAACAGATTCAGTTCATCGGAATGCAGAGCTGCAGAAAGAAGAGGTTCAGCGGTTGCGACGGCGTGCATGCAAATATCCTTAACAGTGAAGCGCCTATGCTATCACTCCTTGCCCGATGAGGAAATCCGCCTGACGCGGCGGCGGTATGCTGCAAAACACGCGAGTGGGAAAGTCAGGACAGGTAGCACCGGACGTCTGATTACCGTCCGGAAGCGGCAAAAAAATGGCCGCTTTTGTCCAGGTGACTTTCGCTTTTCAGGACGGCGACTAAAGTTGAATGAGTAGCCTTTAAGGAGATGCTATGGCCGACGTTCACTCCAGCGAAACGCGCAGCAAAAACATGCGCGCCATTCGCCAGCAGGACACTGCGATTGAGCAACGCATCGCACTGTTGCTTAAAGATCGCGGATTCACTTACCGGGTTCAGGACAAAAACCTGCCAGGGCGGCCTGATTTTGTCCTGACCGCTCATCAGGCCATTATCTTTGTGCACGGCTGCTTCTGGCATCGTCATCACTGCTATTTGTTTAAGATACCCGCCACGCGCACCGAGTTCTGGACAGGCAAGATTAACAGCAACGTCGAACGAGACCATCGCTATGTACGGCAGTTACGTGAGAGCGGCTGGAAGGTTCTCATCATCTGGGAATGTGCACTGCGTGGCAAACTCCGTCTCGACGACGACGCGTTGCTTGAACGACTGGAAGAGTGGTTACTGGTGATGAATGACAGTGCTGAAATCGATCATCAGGGCATTCATCATTATCGTGAGCAGGAATGATTGGGCCTTGCTCATCAGTAACATAACATGTTAGATAGACGCTTTTCCGTGACCGGGAGACCGAGATGAGCAGCATAAAACTGACGGTTAAACGTCTCTACCAGATTCGTGATGAGCGCATGGTGAATACCAAAGCCACCGCCAGAATTTATGTGGGCGAAACGCTGGTGGCCACGGAAGAAATTACCGGCATGACGGAAAGCCCGGTCAGTAAATACCTGCATAGCGAAGGACTGGCTGGGCAAGCGGTGCGCGTCGAATGGGATTGTGAGGGCATCGCAGAGATGACGGTAACGGAAATCGAACGATGCCCATGTTGTCAACATAACGAACCGGAATAGTCACAACGCACGCGTCGTATGCCGTTGGGCTTCGTCGAGGATGAGGCCTCCACTGTTTGCGATGTAAGTCGTTGTCGATGACCGAATAAGGGACATATTTTGGCAGGAACCAGTTTATTAACGTTGCTGGATGATATCGCCACGCTGCTGGATGATATCTCTGTAATGGGCAAAGTCGCGGCAAAGAAGACGGCGGGCGTTCTGGGAGACGATCTGTCACTGAATGCGCAACAGGTCAGTGGCGTAAAAGCCAATCGCGAACTGCCGGTCGTGTGGGGCGTGGCCAAAGGCTCGTTTCTGAACAAGCTGATTTTGGTGCCGCTGGCGCTGATTATCTCGGCATTTGCGCCGTGGTTAATCACGCCGCTGTTGATGATTGGCGGCGCTTACCTTTGTTATGAAGGTGTCGAGAAAGTGCTGCACAGCCTGCAACACGACAAGCAGCAAAATTCACCAGAGGCCCGTCAGCAGCGTCTGGATAATCTGGCAAAGCAGGACCCGCGTGAATTTGAAAAGAAAAAGGTTAAAGGGGCTGTGCGCACCGATTTCATTTTGTCCGCCGAAATCGTCGCGATTACGCTGGGCATCGTTTCGGAAGCACCGCTGCTGAATCAGGTTCTGATCCTGGCGGGCATTGCCATTCTGGTCACGATTGGCGTTTACGGTATTGTGGCGGGCATCGTGAAAATCGATGATCTGGGATTCTGGTTAAAGCAAAAATCGTCACGGGTGGCCCAGTCAGTTGGTGCCGTGCTGCTGGCTGCGGCACCCTGGCTGATGAAAATATTAACCGTGGTGGGCACGCTGGCCATGTTCCTGGTGGGAGGGGGCATCATTGTTCACGGGATAACGCCTTTGCACCACTTTATTGAAAATGCTATCGCTCCGTTTAGCGGTCTGGTGTCAGGGCTGCTGAGTAACGGCGCTAACCTGGTGATTGGTTTTATCATTGGGTCGATCGTGCTTTTAGTGGTTAACCTTATTGCCAAACTGCGGGGGTAATCGGTATAACAGCGCCTTCTTTTACGCGTTCTGGGGAGAAAACAATGAGCGACGATATGTTTGAATTCGATATAGATGCTCAGTTAGAGCAGGCCGAAGCCAAGGCAGAAAAAAAGGCGGCCGAAGTGCCTGACGACCTGAGTGACGAAGCGGATTGCGAAGGCTGCAAAATCTGATTCATCCTCCCTCTGAAGCGGATAGCCTCTTATCCGCTTTATTCCTTTCCAAAATAACCTTCTACTTTATTCTGAATTTGCCCTTTTTCTGCGCGCCTTAACAGCAGCAACTTTTTTACCATGCTATAAATAAATATTAAGAATTAATGTCAATGGATAAAGAGGGCGCAACATGGTTTTTGCAATCAGTGATGAAGTGCAGCATAAGGACGGCGGGCAAACGATGGTGGTGACCGGTCATGCCAGTGGCATGGTAGAGTGTCGCTGGTATGATGGTTATGCGGTCAGAAGCGAGGCGTTTCGGACAGACGAGCTCAGCCACACCCGTGAGTCACAACCGCAGTTAACGTCCTGATTGCAGATGACCGGGCCGGTGTTGTACACCTGGCCCGTCTGTCTTCCATCCAGGCATCACGTCACGTAATAGCCTGTCTTCCACCTATGGCACGCTAGACGTTACCGTCATTATCCTCTTCTACCGCCTTGTAAATTCGTTGCAGTATATCCGGGAAGGCAGACTGAACCCGACTCCAGCTTGGGATAAACGGCTTGTCATTTGGGCGTTCTATAAAGGACTGACCCGCATCCAGGATAGCCTGGGTAAACATCTCGACCGCAGCCTCTTCCACGTGCTGATCGAATTTCAGTCCGTTCATGGCGGCCTCATGATTGTAGATTTCCATCATATCTAACGCGTTGCGATAGTAGGTGGCTTTCAGCACGCGGAAGGAGTCACTGGTGAGCGGCACGCCCATGGTGGCAAGTTTACGTAAAAGCGACTGAACAATATCGTTGCTCATGCGCTTCAGGCCGCCTGTTCCGTCATCCTCTGCCAGCGGTTGATGCTTGTGGTCATAATTATCCGCAATCTCAACCTGGCACGACTGGCGTGTGGTGTAATTGCGATAGATCTCGGAGAGCACGCCAATCTCCAGGCCCCAGTCACCCGGAATTTTAATCCCGTTAAGGACATGAGTACGCATGGCGAACTCGCCGGAGAGCGGGTAACGGAAACTGGAGAGGTAATCAAGGTACTCCGAGTGACCATACACTTTTTGCAGGGAACGCAGCAGCGGCCCGACTAATAAACGGCCCACGCGACCATTGAGTTTGCCGTCGGCGACACGCGCATAAAATCCTTTACAAAACTCATACTGAAACGCGGGATTCGCCAGCGGATAAAGCAGACGTGCCAGCATACCGCGCTCATAGGTAACAATATCGCAATCGTGTAGCGCGACACAGCTGGTGCGGTCGGAGGCCAGCGTATAGCCGGTGCAGAACCAGACGTTACGCCCTTTGCCCGGATTCGTCGGCGACAAACCTTCTTTGTCCAGTTCCGCGTCGATCGCCTTCAGGCGGGGACCATCATTCCATAAGATCCGATGGCGCTGCGGCAGGCGAGAAAAGAACTCGCGGGCATGGAGGAACTGATCGCGATCGGCCCGGTCAAGGCCGATGACAATTTCATTCAGATACGGCACTTTTGCCAGTTCATCGACGATTTTGCTCAGTGCCGGTCCTTCCAGCTCAGAAAACAGGGAGGGCAGAATTAACCCCATTTTGCGTTTACGCGCAAAACGCACCATCTCTTTTTCCAGCGATTCGACGCTGCGGTGCGTGAGATTATGAAAGTTAGTAATTACGCCATTCTGAAAGAAATCACTCATTGCATCATCCTTATGGGGTTGCCCGAGGAACCACAGCCGTTCATGGCTGCGTTAAAAAATGGTCCAGACCTTCGCGCCAGCCTTCAGGGCCGTGATGCGTTGTATGATAAACCTGCCCATCATTACGCGTTAACGTGACAGGGTTTTTGCTGAAGCCTTTAATCACGATGGCATAATCGACCGCATCGAGCATAGGTGCATCGTTAGGGCCATCACCCAGTCCAATCGTGATCAAATCCTGATGGCTGTAATGCGACAGTAATTTATGCAGGGCATGGCCTTTTCCGCTTCGGGCCGGCATCACGTGCCAGAAGCGGCCGCCCTGGGTAAGCGTCAAATGGTAGTCAGCCAGCGCATGGCGAAAACGGTCTAACGCCTCGTCGGTATCGCGCCAGACGATAACTTCGGAAGCATCGCGCTGGCGGGCGAGCGCGGCCTCGGCTTCCGGTAAACCTGTCATTGCCGACACGTCGCTGTCGCTAAAATCCTGAAAGCCGCTAAAGCGGAACTGCTGTTTCATCGCGCTAAGAATCCGACAGATGGCGACGTAGTTCAGCTTATCGTCAGGGATACGAACGGGTTTGTCCTCGTGGAAGTAGAGAACCGCGCCGTTTTCGGCGATAAACGGCGTACCGCTAATCCCGATTTTTCGTTGCAGCGGCAGAATTTCCGCCGCCGTCTTGCTGGAGCAAATCACCACAGGAACCTGATGCTGGCTGAAGGTCTCCAGCCATGTTGTGGCGGCATCCCAGTTGTAGTCGTGGTGGTCAAGCAGCGATCCATCGAGGTCGGTCACGATCATCAGCGATTCATTCAGGTTGGGCATCCAGGTCTCCTCCACACGGCTCACGTTAGCCACGGCATCTGTTTAGTGTAGTTGAGTCCTGAAAAGGCCCGAGGTTCCGTACTCATGCAGACAGAACCAGGAGGATTCTTAAAACCCGATAGGACAAAAAGCGGGAGCGGTCAGAATGTGCACGACGCATGGCGCGCGCGCTGCGGCTTGCGTAGGCAGGAGGAGGGCAGGAGCAGAATAAGATGAGCGAAACGTGCATCGCAGAAGCTTGTTTTCATTACCGGAACAGCTACTCTGAGAAAGCAGTATGTCTTCCCTGGTGTAACGATTTGAATACTTGCCTGGCCTGTGCCGGGTATTTTTTTGCCTGCTATTCCGCCCGGCGAGCGATCCCGCTAGCGATTGATCTCACTGTAGCGGCAATCGTGAATGTCCATCTCACACTGCTCCGCAGGTTCACGGCACGGGGCTGTCGGCCCGCCAGCATTTTTTTCAGTCTGCGCAACCTGAGGCGAAAAATAGTCCTGTGCCTGTCCTGCCGTGTCACGCTGGATGGCATGAAGAAGCGCATCCATTTCACTGTCCCGATCACTTTGGTTTTCATCTGAAGCGAGAAAATGCGTCATAGTCTGCCTCCAAAGAGCAACGTGAATACTGAGTATAGAACGGCGGGCTGACAGCAGGGAAGGGTAAAAAAAAGCCCGCGCTGCGCGGGCAAAATAATCCTTGTTACTTTGGGTGTGTTGTTTTCCTGGGGTAGGAAAGCAACGCAATGAAGTGTAACGATTCTCGTGTTAAACGTCCGGCTGTGAAGTGTCAGGAAAACGAAAAAAACCCTGACTCAGATTTACCTGACTTTTCCTGTAACCCTTCAGAAAACGGCTATATTGGTAAGCAAAACGGTTTTTCTCAGTACCTAAAGGAATGGTTATGGACTTACTTCGAATTCTTATTGCTATTTTACTTCCACCACTGGGCGTTTTCCTGCAGGTCGGTTTTGGCGGCGCGTTCTGGCTGAACATTTTACTGACCTTGTGCGGCTACATTCCCGGCATCGTCCATGCCGTGTGGGTGATTGCCCGCCGTTAATGCCTGCATTCGTCCTACGCTTCCATTACACTGTTATCAGGAACGTTTCTGGAGAGTAACAGATGAAGGTAGACGATCGCGTAAGCGTTAAAACCGACGGTGGACCCCGGCGAATCGGTACGATCCTGGCGGTAGAACCTTTTAACGAAGGGACGATGTTTTTGGTGGCGCTGGACGATTACCCGCAGGGGATCTGGTTTTTTAACGAGAATAATCACCGGGACGGCGTTTTTGTCGAGCCCTGGGTTCCCGCCTGATTATCGGTCAGTCTGATGAAAACGCCCGCGATGTCTGAGGATGTCGCGGGCGTTTACTTTTATCTGTCCTGTCACGCATGTCACAGGACAGGGGCGTTTGCTTGGGTCAGAACGTTTCCCAGTTTTCATGACCAGAGGTAGTGGCTACCGGACGTAGCACGGGTGAGCTCGCTTTCGGTGCCACGTCTTTAACATCGGGAGTTTTCGCGACCGGTGTGTCGACTAAGCGAAATGCGGAAACCGCTTTCGTCAGTTTACCCGCCTGATCTTCCAGTGATGCCGCCGCCGCTGAGGCTTCTTCAACCAGCGAGGCGTTCTGCTGGGTCACGTTATCCATTTCCGTTACCGCCTGGCTCACCTGCTGAATACCGCGGCTTTGTTCATCCGAGGCGGCAGCAATCTCAGACATGATATCGGTCACGCGACGCACCGCTTCGACAATTTCACCCATCGTACTGCCGGCCTCGCCAACCTGATGCGAGCCACTGCTGACTAACTTCACAGACTCGGCAATCAGGGATTCAATTTCCTTCGCGGCCTGGGCGCTGCGTTGTGCCAGACTACGGACTTCACTCGCAACAACCGCAAAGCCACGTCCTTGCTCCCCTGCGCGCGCCGCTTCGACGGCGGCGTTCAGCGCCAGAATATTGGTCTGGAAAGCGATGCTGTTAATCACATTGGTGATCTCAGCAATTTTCTTCGAGCTGCCAGAAATATCGTTCATGGTTTTCACTACACCACTGACCATGTCGCCACCGTTGCGTGCTTTATCTGATGCATCGGCTGCGAGTTGGCTGGCATGGTGCGCGTTATCGGCGTTCTGTTTCACCGTCGCCGTCAACTGCTCCATGCTGGCTGCGGTCTGCTCAAGGGCGGCGGCTTGCTGCTCCGTCCGCGAGGAGAGGTCGGTGTTACCGGCTGAAATTTCACTGGAGCCTTGATAAATGGCGATAGCGCCTTCACGCACCGTACCGACCGTTTTGACTAACGATTCCTGCATGCGCTGCAGATTATCCAGCAGTAAGCCGATTTCGTTACGACCGTGCGGTACTGAAGGGGCGGTTAAGTCACCCTGAGCGATACGCTCGATATGGGCAACCGATTTGCGTAAAGGCGTGATCACGACCCGACGGAGAAAAACAAAGGTCAGCAGCACCAGCACCAGCGCAGCCACAAACGCACCACCCATGGAAATAAAACCAATACGTGACTGTTCGGCAGCCTTGGCGTTAATGAAATCAGAACGGATATCCCGAAGTTTGATCGCCTTGACCAGCACAGCGTTATAAGCGTTATCCAGTTTACGCGTGGTGTCGGTTTCCTGGGCAATGATGCTTTCGAAACTGCCCTGTTTACCGGCATCAATCATCGGCTTCAGGCCTTTTTGAACATACTCTTTGAAGCGAGTAGTGAGCTCTTCGTCCAGCCTGACGTCTTCGGGGGTTTTATTCTTGCGGTTCAGGTAGACGTTGAGGCCATTTTCAGCCTGCTTAATACGCTCATCCGTTGCGGCAAGGTTGGCATTGAAATCATCCATCTCACCAATACGCGCGGCCGCACCGGCCTGGATGATATTCAGTCGGGCAGAGCGGAGGTTTGAGGAGCTGTCGATCAGACCGTTGCGGACCTGAATTTCCTCAGTCGCATCTTTCAACGACTGATTACTCAGGATGAGGAAGTAGCTGGAAATGCCTATACAGAGTGCGAACAAAAATAATATCCCGCCGAAAATCAAACTAAACAGCGGGACCAGTCTGAGATTTTGCCAAAAACTGACGTTGTGATGTCCTTCATTAATCAGCGTTGTGTTCATTTCCTTGCTCTCTTAAGGGGGCCTGATGAAAAAAACATCGGCAGGAGCAGGAAAAGGTTTATGCTGAAAATTGAGATCTTGATCGCTAATCACTAAAAAAAACCGGCCTTTTGGGCCAGTTCTGTGAGGCGGCAAACTATCTTACGTTAACGTAAATACCAGAGGTCACGTTATCGGTTAAGCGCACGACATGGTAAATAACCTGCTTGTTGTGCGTTTTAATTTTCCGCTTAATGTTTCCTTTATGGGAAGAGACCGTCTTCGCTTTAATTTGCATTTTGTCGGATATCTGAATGGTATCATGACCCGACATCCACATTTTCAGCATATTTGACTCAGTCTGGCTCAACGTCAGAGGGTGAACGTCCAGCCCTGAGGAAATACGCGGAGACATGTTAAGTTTCTTTTGCAAATACGTGCTAAGGAGAGAATCCAGCGTTGAAGGTTTAATGGCTTTCGACGTAATAATTAAATTTTTTCGGACATACAGATATTCTTCAAAATGAATATTACTGATGGCCATAAAAATAAAAAACAGTGTTTCGGGATGCTGATTAATAATGCTGCGAATGCGCTCGCTAGAGTCGGTTTCGTGAATGAAACAGTCTTCATTAATAAACACAACACCTGGTTTCAACTGCTCACATCTTTGCTGTAATTGCTCAATATCGGAGACAGAAGTAATATTTTTCTTCTTCACTCCTTTAGAAGACATATAGTCCGATAATCCCAGGCGTGTGTAGTTGCAGGAATCCATAATAATCGTTGGCATGTTAGCGACCCTCACCAATTTGTTATCCGTTTAAATCAACGATGAATTACGCGTTGCGGTACGAGAAGATTTCCAAAGCGCTTTTTTTTATTCTGCTGATGCAGCGTGGCAACGGGCAAACGCCCGTAAAAGTCTTCTTCCTTGACCCGTTCTGCAAAATTTTTTCTTACTCTGGCCCCACACCTGGCGTCGAATCCACATCGGGTATTGATGTAAAGTCGTACCGGCGCGAAACACCGTTTTTGGGAGCAATGTCACTATCGCTGAAAACCCAGAGTTTTCTGATAGGACAAGTCTTAAAAACATTTGTTTCACGAAAGTGTAAGGTTGAAGAGTGAGTTGACAATGCCGGAAAAAACATTTTCTGACAAGAAAAATCACACAATATTTTTTCTTGTTTAATTTCAATGCATTGCCGATTTTATCACCAAAACAACCCTGTCGATGACTCTGTGTACCGCCCGACTAAAATACGCGATGCGCGGTTTAATAAGAATTATTTTAAGACTTATCGCACATTTATCAGAATATCCTTAGTTGATTTCTGGAAAATATGGTTTGAAAAATGCCCGGATAGTTGTGAATTTCTTAAGTATGGAAAAGGAAAAATAGTTAGATACTTAATGTTCAGGAGGGGGACAGTTCGGTGAGGAACTGGGCCAGAAGATCAAATATTTCGCCGAACAGGTGCTCACAGAACGGGGCGAGAAGGGGCATCAGCAGGCTGATCGTCAAAATGCCGACTGATAAGGTAATCGGGAAGCCGATCGCGAAGATTGATAACTGTGGTGAAAGACGGTTTAACAAACCCAGGACCATGTTTAGTGTGAGTAGCAGAACGATCAAGGGTAACGCTAACATCATGCCATTAAGGAAAATCATGCCGCCTGATTTTGCCAGCGCCATAAAAGCATTAGCTTCAAGTGGTGTTCCACCTACAGGAAGTGTATGAAAACTGTCCGCCAACAGTGAGATAAGCCACAAATGACCGTTGAAGGATAAAAACAGTAACATGGCCAGCATGTCGAGAAAACGCGCAAGGACCGGCATATTAAGCCGACTGGCGGGATCAAAAAACGTCGCAAATGACAGACCCATTTGCAAACCAATCAGTTCACCGGCCGCCCGGACAGCTGCAAAGGCAAACTGCATCGTAAAACCAATGGCGATACCAATCAGCATTTGCTGAATCAGCAGCATGAAACCGGCCGGCGAAAACAGGGTGACGTTCACCGGCGGTAACAGCGGGACCAGCAGCCAGGTGATCATGGCCGCCAGGCCGATTTTCACCCGTTTGCTGATGGCGCGCTCACTCAATACCGGCGCTGTCGCAATCAGCGCCAGAATGCGCACCATCGGCCAGAAAAACTGGCTTATCCAGTGAACAAGCTGGCTGCTGTCGAGCGTAATCATCAGCCGATGATATAGGGCAGGTTAGAAAAAACGGTGCGGATATAATCCAGCAAGACGTTTAACATCCAGGGACCGGCAACGACGCCCGTGGCCGCCACCGCAATAATCTTAGGAATGAAAGACAGCGTTTGTTCATTAATCTGGGTCGCTGCCTGTAGCAAGCTCACCAGTAAACCGCTGACCAGGGCGGCCAGCAGCATCGGAGCGGCCAGCAGCAACGCGACGCGCATCGCCTCCTGGCCCATTACCATTACCGATTCAGGTGTCATGAATATCTCCTGTGCCACTCACAAGATCAGGAATAGAAACTTTGTGCCAGCGATCCAACCAGCAACTGCCAGCCATCTACCAGAACAAATAACATTAATTTAAAGGGCAGGGCGATGGTTGCCGGCGGCACCATCATCATACCCAGCGCCATTAATACGCTGGCCACGACAAGGTCAATAATTAAAAAAGGAATAAAGACGGTAAATCCAATCTGGAAGGCGGTCTTTAATTCACTGGTCACATAAGCAGGCAATAAAATACGCATCGGCACGGCTTCCGGCCCGACAATCGGAGGCGTATTTGCCAGACGGGCAAATAACGCTAAATCAGCTTCACGCGTTTGACGCAGCATAAATTCACGCAGGGGTTGTGCGCCTTTATCAATGGCCACATCCATACTGATTTTATCCTGACTGAAAGGCAGATAGGCATCCTGATAAATTTTATCAAAGGTAGGTGCCATAATAAAAAAAGTTAAAAAGAGCGTCAGGCCCAGTAATACCTGATTGGGCGGCGCAGAGGGCGTGCCCAGCGCATTACGCAGCAGACCAAAAACAATAATGATGCGGGTGAAGCTGGTCATCATTAACAGAATGGCCGGCAGAAACGTCAATGAGGTAATAAATACCAGCGTTTGTACCGGAAGTGACCAGCTCTGGCCACCATTGGCTAATGGCTGGCTTACCAGGCCTGGTAACTGGGCGTGAGCAACCGGTGCCAGCAACAGCAGCGGCAGAAGAGGGAGCAGTCGACGCATCATGGGTTTTTTCCGGGACGTTTAACCAGATTCTGTAATAACTGACGAAAATCCTGCGGTGCTGCCTTTTCCGCGGTGTCTACATCGGGTGAACCCGGTGGCAACGTATGCAGGTGGGTAATTTGCTGTGCCGTTACGCCCAGTACCAGACGGGCATCTGGCGTATCAACGATGACGACGCGCTCGCGCTGACCGACCTGGACACTGGCCGTGAGCGTCAGCTCACGGCTGCCGACTTTTTTCGGCGCAAAGCCCATACGACGGGCCAGCCAGGCGCATGCCAGAATCAACAGGATAATAACAACCAGAACACCACTTACCTGAGTCAGTACAGAGCCCGCTGAGATGGCGGGCGTCTGCGGCGTAGCCGGTTGGACAGTATGATTCTGGTTATTCATATTAACGGCTCAGACGGCGCATACGTTCTGAAGGCGTAATGATGTCGGTGATACGCACACCATATTTGTCGTTAACGACCACGACTTCACCCTGCGCAATCAGGTAACCGTTAATCAGGATATCCAGCGGCTCGCCTGCGAGACCATCCAGTGAGACCACAGAACCCTGTGTCAGACGCAGCAGTTCTTTGATGGTCATCTTGGTGCGGCCCAGTTCCACAGTCAGTTTTACCGGGATATCCATAATCAGGTCAATATCCTGCAATGAGCCTGAAGTGTTGCTGCTTTCAAACGATTTGAAAACGTCATCACTTTGTGAGGTGCTGGCACCAGAGCCCACCTGCTCATTCATTGCTTCAGCCCACAGATCGTCCGCAGAGATGGTGTCATCGGACGGTTTCTTGCTGTCAGTCATGGGGCTGTTCCTCGTTAAGCGAATTCAAAATCGGGTTAATCAAATGTTCTACACGCAGCGCATACTGACCGTTAAGTGTACCGTACTGGCTGGTTAAAACAGGCACACCGTCCACGTGGGCAATAATGCGCTCGGGTTTTTCAATCGGCAGGACATCGCCGGGTTTCAGCTGCAACACGCGTGACAGACGCAACGACGTTTCAGCAAAATGGGCAATCAGTTCCAGTTCAGAATGCTGAACCTGCTTCACCAGATTGTCCCGCCAGTGTGTATCTTCTGACCGCGAGTTTTCCAGCGGCGGATTCACCAGCATTTCACGCAAAGGTTCAATCATCGAAAACGGAATACAGATGTTGAACTCACCGACAAGGTTGCCAATCTCGACCTGGAACGGCGTGTTGACGACGATATCGTTAGGCGATGTGGTGATGTTGGTGAACTTCACCTGCATTTCCGAACGGACGTACTCGACATCCAGAGGATAAATCGCTTTCCACGCATCGCTGTAGCCATCAAGCGCCAGTTTCAGCATACGACGAATGACGCGTTGCTCGGTATGCGTGAACTCACGTCCTTCTACTTTAGTCGGAAAACGCCCATCTCCGCCAAAAAGGTTATCAACGGCAATAAACACAAGGCTCGGTGAAAACACGACCAGAGCCGTGCCGCGCAGCGGCTTCAGGTGGATCAGGTTCAGGTTCGTTGGCACCGGCAGGTTGCGGGCAAACTCATGGTATGGCTGAATCTTGATCGCGCCCACGCTGATATCCGGGCTACGGCGCAGCAGGTTAAACAGCGCCATACGGAAATGACGGGCAAAACGCTCGTTAATAATTTCCAGCGCCTGTAAACGCTCGCGCACCACGCGGCGCTGGGTATTGGGATCATAAGGGCGAATATCGCCCTCTGGCCCGTTTTGTTTCTTTTCTTCTTCCGCGCTGCCACTGTCGCCGTTTAATAGCGCGTCAATTTCAGCCTGGGAGAGAATGCTGTCGCCCATTGATTCACCTCAAAATGAAGGCGGTAAACAGTACGTCGTCTACGACCTGCGGAGGTTGACCTTTCACCAGCGGTGGTGCCAGCGCCTGTTTGATTTGCTCAACAAGCGCTTGCTTTCCTTGCTCTGTCGCCAGCGCAGCAGCGCTCTGGCGAGAAAGCAGCAGTAACAGACGACTGCGAACCTCAGGCAGATAGTCACTCATCCGACGACGCGTTTCTTCATCCGGCAGACGCAGAGTAAACCCTACGTACAGTACACGGTCTGGATCGTTGTCGGGATTGACCAGGTTAACCGTAAATGTATCAAGTGCAAAAAAGACCGGGGCGGGAGGCGGTTCAACTTTCGCGACCTCCGGCTTATCGCCCTCATGTTTATTCATTATTCGCCAGACTGCATAGCCTGCCACGCTGCAAGCGGCCAGCGTTACGATCAGCAACACTGGAATCAGGATTTTACGTTTGCGACCTTTAGCTTTCGCGTTATCAGACATTTTAGCAGTTACTTCCTGTGAATTATGGGCGAGCCTCTCGGCTCACCTGAACAGATTATCGCGTGTCTTAAGTCAAACAATGGCAAGAAAAGACACGGGTTTTACGCTTACCTTCAGCGTTTGTCGCTGTCAGGCAAAGGTGTCGACGGCGCCCTTACCGTTTAACCGGGCCTGAAGAGCCTGCGGTACGGCAATCGGCGTGATGTCGTTATCACTGTCCTGGGTCAGAGAGAAGCTGCCGTGCTGTCCGTCGCGACGCGCCTCCTGCTGATGCTGGAAGCTTTGCCCTTGCGCGAAACTGTCACTGCTGACCTGACTCTCACCCAGGTTAATACCATTTTCAGCCAGCGCAGTGCGCAGCTGAGGAAGCGCGGCTTCCAGTGCAGCCCTGACATGGCTGTGACCTGAAACCATATTTAACTGTGCCTGATCGTTATTCAGTTTCAGGCTGATCTGGATCGCACCGAGATCTTCTGGATGCAGGCGTAACTCCGCATTCTGCTGGCCGTTACGACTGAACATCACAATTTGTTGACTCAGGGCCTGCTGCCATTCATTGCTACCCAGGTGGGCATTCAGCATCGGCGTAGACGGCGTGTTCATCGACGCAGAGGCCGTGAAGGGTTGCATAACGCTGCTGGCGCTGGTAATCGGCGCGGCAATCATCGTCTGATTATCGCTGGCTGCAGCGTTTATCGGACGCTCATCCTGCTTGTTGACGCTGCTCAGTATCTGCTGAAAACTGGCGTCTGTAGTCAACTGTGCCGGTGTCGATGCGGTTTGCGTCGTGGCTGCGGGCGTTACCCCACGGCTGGCCTGGTCAACGTTACTGGCCAGGCGACCGCCATCCTGCACCTTGCTGTTTTTCGCGTCTTTGTCATCACCGCTCAGAGCCGTGGTCACCGCCTGCGTCAGTGCCGATAAGGCCGAACGCGGTCCGGCATCGCGTTGCATATCCACGTCACGCGTCGTCGTGCTGTCTTTCACGGCCTGTTGCAAGCCGGTTGCCGGTAACATGGCAAACAGCGCCTGAATATTTTGCATATCGCTGCTGTTCAGCGCGGCCTCTTTCGCGTCACCCTTATCATCGGCTGATTTTGTACCGGCTTTAATATTTTCCGGTTTAAACAGCGCACTGAGTGCAGTCGGGTTTTCCAGCGAAGAGATCAATGCATTCAACGACGTGGCAACCTTGCTGTCGTCATCAGCGACGCTATTTTTTTCTGCTGCAACCGTGGTTTTACTGTGCAGTTTCGCCAGGGAAAGCAACTGATTTCCCAGCGTAGTGATAAAGTCCTTCGGTAGCGCCTCGCCACCGCTCAGCAGATCGGTAGTCCCCGATGTTTCAGCGGTGCCGGTTGTTTTCGTTGTCAACGCAATGTTTGGCAGCGTAATCATTCGCCTTTCCTCAGTGCAGCCCGTTGGGCAAATTCATCCATCCGTTTCTGGTCGAGACGGTTTTCTTGTCGTAATGCATTTTCTTCTGCCCGGGTAATCAGCGTCTGATAGGCATTGAGGCGTTGTTGTTTTTCACGCCAGTTAACCAGTGCCTGTTCAAGTCGTTGATTCCATTGCTGCAACTGACTGCGGTGTTGCTCAATGGCTTTTTCCAGCGTCTGAATGAACTGGTGATAGTTCGTCCAGCGGTTGCTGGCAATACCGCTGGACATGTCGCTGTTCAGCTTGTTGCGGTATTCATCCTGATAGTCAAGCAACATACTGAGCTGCTCGTTTGCAGCCTGCTGGCCACGCCGCATATCGCCTAACAGCACGGCGGCGCGTTCAAGATCCTGTTCCGCCAGGTCACGCAAAGTGTCAATGGCATTGACTGTTTTCATTACGATGTCCTCATATCAAACGCGCGAATTAACCGAACAATGCATGTAAATGCAGGCAGGCATCGTCGTACTCACTGCGCTCAAAAATGCCTTGTTGCAGGAAGGCTTCCATCTGCGGATAAAGCTGAATGGCTTTGTCCAGCATCGGATCGCTACCGGCGGCATAGGCACCGACGCTGACCAGATCCCGGTTGCGCTGGAAACTCGAGAGCAACTGTTTGAACTGGCGCACGCGTGCATAATGGTTTTCATCAATCAGTGACGTCATGGCACGACTGATTGAGGCTTCAATATCAATCGCCGGATAATGGCCGGCTTCGGCCAGACGACGTGACAGCACAATGTGGCCGTCAAGGATGGCACGCGCAGAGTCAGCAATCGGGTCCTGCTGATCGTCGCCTTCGGTCAGCACGGTATAAAACGCCGTGATCGAGCCGCCGCCATCGATGCCGTTACCCGCGCGTTCAACCAGGGCGGGCAGTTTGGCAAATACGGAAGGTGGATAACCTTTGGTGGCCGGCGGCTCACCAATCGCCAGCGCGATTTCACGTTGCGCCATGGCATAACGTGTCAGCGAATCCATGATTAATAAAACATGTTTACCGCGATCGCGGAAATCTTCCGCAATGCGCGTGGCGTAAGCGGCACCCTGCAGACGCAGTAGCGGTGAGACATCTGCCGGCGCGGCGATGACGACCGAACGGGCGCGGCCTTCAGCACCTAAGATGTTTTCAATAAAGTCTTTAACTTCACGGCCACGTTCACCGATTAAGCCCACCACGATCACATCGGCCTGGGTATAGCGCGCCATCATGCCGAGCAGCACACTTTTACCCACGCCTGATCCGGCGAACAAGCCCATACGTTGTCCCCGGCCAACGGTGAGCAGGGCGTTAATCGCCCGAACGCCGGTGTCCAGCACATCGGTAATGGGGGTGCGCTGTAAAGGGTTAAACGGCGGTGTGTTCAATGGGGCACGGTAGCCCGTTTCCGGGGAAGGCAAGCCATCCAGTGGGCGGCCGCTGCCATCAAGCACCCGGCCTAACAGCTGTGGCCCCAGCAGCAGCTGTTTACCTGAATGAGGGTTATCGCCGGTGGTACGGGCATAAACGCGCGCGCCGGGCAGGATGCCGTCCACTTCTTCCAGCGGCATCATCAACAGTTTCTGACCGTTGAAGCCCACGACTTCGCTTTCAATTTCGCTAATCGTTTTACCGTCATTACGTTCAATCACACAGGTCGAACCGAGCGGCAACTGCAGGCCGGTTGCTTCGAGAACCAGGCCGGTGGCACGCGTCAGCCGTCCATAGCGACGAACAGGTTGCACCTGCGCAATACGACTTTCGAAGGCATCAAGCGAGCCCAGCCAGCGGTTCAGACGAGTGGTCATTAAAACTCTCCAGGTGCGGCAAGACGGCACAGTTCCTGCCAGCGGGTTGCCACGCTCGCGTCAAGATCGCCGTCTTCGGCACTGAGCTTGCAGCCGCCGGGGTGCAGTGTATTGTCAGCCAGTAAACGCCAGCCGTGCAGATCAAGCGTTGGCCCCAGTGTTTGTTCAATCCTCAGCAGGTCATCAGGATGCACCCGAAGCTGCGGCTTACCGCTAAACATGGGCTCCTGCTGCAGTAAGCCCTGAATCTGGCGCAGCAACGCACTGCCATCCACCGTGGTGGCCTGACCAATCACCGAACGCGCAGCTTCCAGAGCCAGCTGCATCAGGCGGGCAGCAATGACGCTGTCCAGCGATTCCAGCGTATTTTGAAATTCCGTCACCAGCTGCTGCATTCGCGCCTGTAAGGGAGCCTGCTGTTGCTGCGCATCAGCAAGGCCTTGCTGAAAGCCCGCGTCATAGCCGGCTTTCTGACCTTCATTAAACCCCTGCTGATGGCCTTCGCTGTAGCCTTGACCGTGGGCTTCTTTACGCAACTGCTGCTGCATCTGCTCAAACTGCTGTTGCTGTTCGTCTTCTTCTGATTCGAAGAATTCGATTTCGGGTTCAGCCTGAATCGTCGCGGGCTCTTCAGGACGCCCCAGTTCTACAGGCTGCCACAGTTGCCAGGGGCGGGCGGAAAATGCATCAGACATAGGTTTCCTCGCCGCCACCGATTACCATCTCGCCGGACTCTGCCAGACGACGCACCACCAGCAGGATCGCTTTCTGTTCGTTCTCTACTGCAGACATACGTACCGGACCACGGTTGGCCAGATCGTCGCGCAGGATATCGGCCGCACGGGCTGACATGTTTTTGAGGAACTTCTCGCGCAGCGGCTGCTCGGCACCTTTCAGGGCGATCAGCAACTGCTCGGATTCCACTTCCTGCAACAGACGCTGGATACTGCGGTCGTCCACTTCCACCAGGTTTTCGAACAGGAACATCTCGTCGATAATTTTCTGTGCCAGTTCGCCATCGAAGTCGCGTACCGCTTCGATAACCGCTTCTTCCTGCTGCGTTTTCATCAGGTTGATAATTTCGGCCGCTGTTCTCACGCCGCCCATCTTCGCACGCTTGAGGTTGGTACCGTCGAGCAGGCTGTTCAGGACTTCGGTCAGTTCTGCCAGCGCTGCCGGCTGCACACCACCGAAGGTAGCAATACGCAGCATGACGTCATGACGCAGGCGCTCATCAAACAAGGCCAGAATATCGGCAGCCTGACCCCGTTTCAGGTGGACCAGGATAGTCGCGATGATCTGTGGATGCTCGTCGCGAATCAGATCGGCTGCGGCCTGCGGTTCCATGAAGTTGAGCGTTTCCATACCACTGGTGGTATCGCGGGTTTCAAGGATATCTTCCAGCAGGCTTGACGCACGCTCTTCACCCAACGCCCGGGTCAGCACGGAGCGCAGGTAATCGTTCGAGTTGAGGCTCAGTGCCGCGAACTGCTCGGCATCGCCTTCAAACTCACGCAGCACTTCGGTCAGTTGCTTATGCGAGACCTGACGCATGCTGGCCATCGCGGCACTCAGATGCTGAACCTCACGCTGGTTCAGGTGCTTAAAGACTTCCGCCGCGCGTTCTTCACCAATGGTCATCATCAGAATGGCGCTTTTTTCAGTACCGGTCAGACTCATAGTTCGTTACTCATCCATTCGCGAATCACCAGCGCAACAACGCGCGGATCGTTTTCAGACATGTCGCGGATACGCTGGCTCATGACTTCAGCGCTCATGCGGTTATTAGATTTACGTTCCTGCTCAAGTTCATCTTTGCTGAGCTGGACGCTGTAAGCTTCCTGATCGTTCTGCTGAGCAGCACGGGCAGCCTGAGCTTCTGCAGCGGCCTGCTCTGCGGCTTTCTTACGCAGAACATGCGGACGCACCATTTTGCGATACAGGATGAACGCCACCAGCGCAACCAACAGCCATTTACCTGCATTAATCAGCTGATCAAAGAACGACTGCTGTTGCCAGAAGGGCAGTTCAGTTGATACAGGCTCGGTGGTATTAAACTGCGAGTTCACCACGTTGACAGTGTCGCCACGTGTCTGTGAATAGCCCATGGCTTCGCGCGTCAGGTCTTCAATCTGCTTCAGCTGCTGCTCATTCAGCGCAATCGCTTTGCCTTTATCGTCTTCGCGATAGTTCACCACCACGGCAACAGACAGGCGCTGCACGTCACCCACATTCATCTTGGTATGACGAATGGTACGATCCAGCTCATAGTTCACCGTATCATCACGGCGCGAGTTGGTCGGTACACTGCTGGTAGAGGCTGTGCTGGTCCGTTGACCATTGGCCGCATTGTTCTGACCATTGGCATTCTGGCCATTGGCCGCATTGTTATTGGCCGTATTGATCGGGGCCGTATTGGCTGGCGCAGGCTGGTTAGACAGTGCGCCCGGTACGCCGCCCGGATAAGGGCTGCCCGTCTGCTCGCTGGTGCTGGTCTGCTGAGAGCGAATAGACGCGTTTTTCGGATCGCCGTTCGGCTGGTACTTCTCATCCGTCTGTTCACTGGTATCGAAGTTAATCTGTGCCGTCACCTGCGCATGGACATTGCCCTGGCCCAGAATCGGGTTAAGGATCGCTTCGATACGTTGCTGGTAACGCGCTTCGACTTCGGCGGCATATTTCAGCTGTGCATCGTTCAGATCACGGCCTACTGCGTCAGAACGGGTTAACAGATGACCGCTCTGATCGACTACGGTCACGTTCCCCGGCGGTAAACCGGCCACGCTGCTGGAAACCATGTGCGTGATGGCCTGAATCTGACCTTCATCCAGCGCACGGCCCGGCTGCAGAGTTAACGTCACAGACGCGGAGGGCGCTTTTTGCTCACGTACGAACAGGGTTGGTTTAGGCATCGCCAGATGGACGCGCGCCGTTTTCACCGGCCCCAGAGATTCGATAGTACGTGCCAGCTCGCCTTCCAGTGCGCGCTGGTAGTTCACCTGCTCGCTGAACTGGCTGATACCGAACTTTTCTTTATCCAGCAGTTCAAAACCGACGTTGCCACCTTTAGGCAGGCCCTGTTCAGCCAGACGCAGGCGCAGCTCATGCACCTTATCTTCCGGCACCATTAATGCACCGCCGTTATCCGCGAAACGATAAGGGACATTCATTTGCGTCAACTGCGTGACAATGGCACCCCCGTCCTCATTGGACAGGTTGCTGAACAATACGCTGTAGTTCGGTGTTTTGGCCCAGAGCACCAACGCAAAAACCACAGCGATAGCGGCTGCGGCTGCGACGATTAACGGAATACGTGGATTGGCACGCAGGCGAGCGAGAAGGTCACCAAAGCCTTTCGTTTCTTCATTTTGTGTGGCGGCTGCACTCGCATTCATGACCGATTCCTGCCTGACGTAATTGACCGGGTTAGTTGTGATGGCAAAACAGACTCCCTGACCTGCTTAAATAAAATTTCTACTTCAATGCCTGGCATTATTTGATGAAACGCAAAATTCGATGGGTGAATAAGCCACGGTTTTTAGCGTCATTTAGCGGCTTTGTCTTATTGACAATGTGTTAACTTCTCCCCACGTCAAAAATCTTCATCTTTTTTAATGAGGTAGCAACCATGTCAATTCAGGCAATCGACGGTGTTTTACAGCAGTTACAGATGACCTCGCTTCAGGCCAATAACAAAAGCGATGAGGTCAACAGCCATATCGATTTTGGCGCGACCATGAAGGCCGCTCTGGACAAAATCAGCGAAACCCAGACCACCGCCCGTAGCCAGGCGCAGGCGTTCGAAATGGGGAAACCCGGTGTCGCTTTAAACGATGTGATGGTCGATCTGCAAAAATCGTCTATCTCCATGCAGATGGGGATTCAGGTCAGGAACAAGCTGGTTTCGGCCTATACCGACATCATGAACATGCAGGTGTAGTCGGGAAAACGGGTCTTTATTATCAGGTATATGCCTGGCGACGTTGAGTTGGGACAAGAGCGACACAGAATGTGGCTTTACCAAAAGCGCCTTCTTGTTGCTTTATACGTGTTCAACGATGCAATCGTACACCTGATAACCTTTCCTGATGCGTTCAGGCCATGCCAGCCGCGCGCGGTAGCCGAGTTGGGCCTGTCAGGGCCGCGTCTGAGACGCGATTATCGCACCACAACCTGCCTCATCATCCCTTTACTTCAGACATCTACCTGTCGGTGTTTATTCTCCTTTTCTTGCCGAAAGAAAATATATCCTGCATCTTTATCCTTCGCTTCCGTGCAGGCGTTCACTATGACATTTTCGCTGTGCCGGTTACGGCTTCATGACGCCATCCGCTAAAGTATTTTCAGCACGGTTCCTGCGTCAAAAAATATCATTTCTAATGTTGTAATTTTTCTACGACTTTTAAAAGCAAAATTAGTTAGCTTAATAACTAAAAATATCCCTGAAGGTGGGAAGTAAAAAATGAAATACTGAAAGCAAAAGATGTAATCTGGTATGTATTCGTAAGCCAGCAAAACCTGTTTACCTTAACGGCGACGCGGGTTGCGACAGCAGCGTAACAGGCACCACGCGGCTTGCAGCCCCGGTTACACATCAAACGGAAATATTCCTCTTCTAATCTAATTAAAATATTTAACTGTTTAAATCTGTCGCCTGATATTAATGTCAGCATTCATTCTGCTCACGGATATATCAACATGAGATACTTAATTCAAACACTTCTCACGACCTCAAAAAGTGGTGAGCAGATTAAATATGAAGTCTATTCGGAAAACCGGAAGTCAGATTTTATAGATAAAATCCCGGAAGGTTCCTGCACAGTGATTTCTTACAAACTGACTGAGGGGACGATTCAGTTGCTGGATCGGGATGTGAATCTGCAACCGTTATTCGATGCCCATCGACCGGCGCAGGATGTTTTTTATCCAGACGGCCCTCACCGGATTAATCTTGAGATGCTGGTCGATTATTTAAATCAGCAAGCCTGATCATGTGCAGAGGGGGCCGGCTCCCGTATCCGGCGGTTTTCTGCGCCTGCGATCCGTGTGAATAAAGGGCCAAAGCCTGTTGCCCGCCCGTCCCTGACCGTTGCCAGGCGAGCAGCCCACATGCCAGGCCAGCTGGGTTAACGAGCAGGGAGGCATGGCTTCTCATCCTGCTGGCCTTAAAATAATGGCTGCACCGGCTTCAAAGCATGGGGCAGATCACCGTCTGCCCCGGTTAAGTGGGCAGACGGTGAGATGTCATGATGCTTTGAAAGGATCCTTTTTATCATCCTGACTGTCATCATTTTTTCTGGGCACTTCACCGTGATCTTTCGGTGCATCGTTTGCGGGATGATCATCTTCCTCGTAGGCATTTCCCGCATTAGGTGCGGCTTCGGGTAATCCTTTGCTGACATCGCCTTCATGTTTACGTTTATCGTTACTTTGGTTGTGCATCGTTTGCTCCTCTTTGTCGTCCTCTAAGTCTAGACCAGCACAACAAAGCTGTGAGCGGAGACCCGTCAGTATATTTATCATCACGTAAGGACGGGGTATGACACTGCCGTTTTCCGCCTGACCACGGCGAGAAGCCATGTCCTGTAAAAGTGACTTCCGATTATTCCTAATGCAAAACCGCTATATTGTCCTACCTTTAAATCTCCAGGCGATATTTTCATTGGAAAAACAACCAAAAGGAAACACAGCATGAGTGATTCAATCGAAACCAAAAGCAAAACCGATTATCTGCGTGACGTGGCATCCCAGTTGAAAGAAATGCGCCACTATGCGCAAACGAATACTGAGACGCTTTCCGCCCATTGGTTAGCCTTTGATGCCGGTGAATACAAGGATGAAGGGAATGCGGCCCGTATTGACGCATTACTGAATAAGCAGGGAACGTTGCTGGAAGATCTGGAGAAAGCCATTCAGGATATTGAAATTGAAATCAACCACAGTGAGCAGGAGAGTTAAGGTATCTCCCGCTAACTGAGGGGTGGCGATTAACGGATTAATCCGCCACCAGCCAAAACTCGGCTTCATCAAACATTTCTTCCACCAGACGCGCGACAGTGGCTTTATCATTCTTGCTGAGGTCGGTTTCTATCGCGTTACGTTCCATCGGTTTCACCTTGACCTCGATGTCAGGAAAAACACGATGCACACGCTTTTCAAGCTCTGCCAATATCATGTCGCGCGCCCCTGGCAGGCCCGCGACATTACGCTTATCGTAAATTAACTCTACAAACATAATAACCATCCCTTCAGGGCAAAATCGCGTTGCCATTTTACTGTAAATAAAAACAGTATCAAGCTGATGTTTGCATGAATCCGTTTTTTAGGTCCCGCGTAGAAAAGCATTTTTATCTGGTTTACTCTGAGGGCGCTCTTAACGATATATGCGCTCACTCACCGGGAGAAGTGCAATGCGACAATTGGTTATTGATATTCTGCTTAAACTGGCAAAAATGGATGTCGATGCAAAGGAACTGACTGCTCAGGTCGAAGCGCAGTCATTGCTGGTTGCCGCTTTATTAGTCCAGGCGAAACAAGATAATGCGTTAACGATTTCTGAGACGGTGCAGGATGCCATTGTCACGGCATCGCGTTCCTCATCAGAGTTCATGCAGTCTGATATTGATCTGTTGCTCACGCACCTCAACCGATTACTGGCCGTGGCTAAGTATGTTGAGGTGAGGGGAAAGCTCGAACAAGAAGAGTGATGGCTAACGCTGGCGGCAGAGGGGTTTTCTGCCGCCAGCGAGGCCGTATCAGGGGCATTAACCGTTTGTTGTCACGACGCTGCGCAACGCCATCGCCGTTATTCTTCCTGTCCGCACAGCTGAGGTATAGCTAGAGCTCGTTCTTAATACAAAATTCTTCCCAACTCATTCCCAGAGATTCGGCATGCGATCGGAGATAGGCTTCGATGGCTTCGGCGGCGACGGCTTTATCCGGCTCTGCCAGTTGAATCGAAAAAATCATACCATCAAGATTTTTCTGGCGTAAAAAGGCGGCATAAATGCGTTCGGCGTGCCACTCGCGCAATTCACGCAGGGACATATTGGCGGCACGGGCATCCTGTTCGGTCAGTTCATCGAGTGCGGCCTGAAAATCGGCATGGGCAGTGAAGAACATTTGGCGTGCCTGGGCATAATAAGCTTCTGGAGTTTTCATGACAAATCTCTGAGATGTAATGCAGGGCGACAGTGTAGCCTGTTGTGCCTCCCTTGTCAGGCCGGAGTGGACAGGTTCATTCACAGCGATAAAAGCGGGCAGGGAAGGGAATAAACATCACCCGGTGCGTGATGAATCCAGGAAAAGCGCGCTTTACGTTGATTTCATCCCTCAGATATCTTGCACATCTGGCAGTAAAAATTATAACGTAGCCGCCATTAACCGGATTTAGGGATCAAAGATGAAAAACTGGATGCTGATTGCCACACTGGCGCTGAGTGGCTGCGCACAAATAAACAGTTATCAAAGTGCGGTGCAAACGCCGGCCCCGGCAAATTTACAAGGCAACTGGCAGACGGTTGGGCCGCAGAGTAACCTGATTAGCGACAAGGCGATTGGGAGTCTGATTATCAACGCGGACGGCAGTACGCTGGATTGCCGGCAGTGGCAACGGGTCATTGCGAAGCCAGGCAAATTGACGCAGCTGAATGGCGATTATGTCAATGTTACGCGTCAGTTACGCATCATGACACTGGATCTGGATGGCGGTGAGCTGGATTACGACGGGCTTACGTTGCGTAAGGTCGATCGACCCACGGTGGAATGCCAGAAAGCTTTACAGGAAGCGGCCCAACATCCCGGTGTGGATGTGATTCAGAATATCGAACCTGAGATTATGCGTCCGGTTCTGAACAAATAAATGACGCAAAGCGGTCCACGAGACCGCTTTGCGCTGATGCGCAGGCTGTTACCGCGCCAGAAAAAGCAGCGGACCTGTGGTTTTATGCCTCAACAACCCAGACACTCACGCTGCCTGCATTACAGCGAAACACGGCGCTGCCGGCGTCGTCCGTCGTAACGGTATCGGATTGATGTCCCAGATAGTCATACCATACTTTCCCGGCATATCCTTCTCCCATTGAAATCTGTTTTTCCCCCGCTTCGCCATTCGACATGATCACAATACAGCCCGGCTTTTCAGCGGTTCCGCTGCGGCTGAACGCGACGCAGTTAGGATGGTCGAAGTAATCGGTTTGCGCGCCCCAGCCAAATTGCTGACGGGCACGAATCAGCCCTTCGAGTTCAGGAATGACCGGCATATCGACCTGATGCATTTCACCGTCTCCGCCTTCATCCTCATAGTGGGCACCGAACAGGTCCGGATAAAAAATGGTCGGAACGCCTTGCTCGCGCAACAGAATCAGCGCATAAGCCAGCGGCTTAAACCAGGCTTCAACGGGCGCTTCCAGAGACTGCAGCGGCTGTGTGTCGTGGTTGGCCACGATAGTCACGGCATGCCACGGGTCGGCTAATACCAACGAGTTATCAAAAATTTTGCTCAGGTCATAATCGCTGCCGGCTTTAGACGCCTGATGAAAATTCATATGCAGCGGGGCGTCAAACAGCAGCGTTTTGCCTTCCACCTGATTGATATATTCCTGCAACTTTTCGGTTTCAAAGGACCAGTATTCCGCCACAATAAACAGCGGTTCGTTAGCGACGTCCTGAATATGTTCGATCCAGTCTTTGTAAAACCAGGCCGGGATATGTTTTACCGCGTCCAGACGAAAGCCGGTGCAGGGGACCTGCTCCATGACCCAGCGCGCCCAGTATTTGAGTTCTTCGCTCACCGCCTTATTGCGGAAATCAACATTGGCGCCCATCAGATAATCAAAGTTACCTAACTCGTTATCCACCTGGTCGTTCCAGCCTTCAGCGGTGTAATCGTTGATAATTTTGAACACGCCGTTTTCATCGGGATTTTCAATATGGTCGACCCCGCTAAAACACTTATGATCCCAGATGAATGTCGAGTATTCGCCTGCCCGAGCCGGAAACGTAAACTTTGTCCAGGCTTCGCATTCCACGACCTCGGGATAAATTTCATCACGATTATCCGGGTTAACGCGATTTACGCTCACCTGTTCTTTCTCGTCCGCGCCCATTTTATGGTTGAGAACCACATCCAGCAGCACGCCAATGTTGTGGCTGCGCAGCGCATTGACGGCAGCCAGCAACTGCTGCTTATCACCATATTTGGTGGCGACGCTGCCTTTTTGCTCAAACTCGCCTAAATCGAAGAGATCGTAGCTGTCATAACCCACCGAGTAACCACCGGACTCGCCTTTATAGCAAGGGGGCAGCCAGACCATGTTGATGCCGATGTCATTAAGCAGGGCCGCTTTTTCTGCGACTTCCGGCCACAGCGTGCTGCCATCGGGATAATACCAGTGGAAAAACTGCAAAAGGGTTGGGTTGTGCATGACAAACGTCCAGTCAGAGGAGAGGGAACTGGAAGTATGGGATAAGAGTGAAGAAATTACGCGGGTAAACTAAAAAAAGAGTGTTTACCCGCATAAGTCGGCCTTTACTGGTCTTTTGGGTAAAGGATATTACCCGCCATCTTGCCGTAAGAAGAGACAATGTTGTGTTGCTGCGTTGAGGTCGTGACCAGCGAGCGCAGTTCGCTCATACGTTCACCCAGCAACGTCTTCAGCGTGGTTTCATTCTTCAGAATTTGCTCAAGTACCGGGCGAATTTGTGCCCGCTGTAATGCGGACAGCGCACTGGCATCGTTATCACGCGCAACACGCTCGACGCTACTAACGTAAGTTGATTCGCAACTAAGCAACTCATCCCATTGTCCCTGCCGGGCATTTTCCAGCATGGCATTACTGAGCGTGAGTAAGTGTTGATATCCTTTTAGCAGCTCGAGTGGATGACTCATTAAAAGGTATCCTGCTGTGGCTGGTAATTAGGGCCAATCTGTTTCCACGCATCCGCAATATTATTGAGCAAGCCTTCGACTTCCGTAATGGCCTCAAGGTCGTTGTTCAGGTTAGCCTGTAACAGACGACGGGTCATATATTCATACAGATCGTCGAGATTAGCGGAAATTTCACCGCCAACCTCATGGTTCAGGCCTGCGCGCAGCCCGTTAGTAATGATATTAATGGCCTTAGATAAGGCGTTACCTTTACCGGGAATATCGCCTTGCTCAATTAAAATGGCAGCTTTTTTCATGGCGCTCAGGGCGCCATCAAAAAGCAGCACGACCAGCTGATGTGGGCTGGCGCTTAATACGGCGCTTTCCACACCTACCTGCGCATAGGCCTGAATACCGGACTTAGCGTACATGCTTACCACTCCTGTTATAGTTTGGCGAACTGCTGGGTCAAATAGTTACCGGTCTGGGTCATGGAGCTGACCAGGGTAGACAGACTGGTAAACTGTGTTTTGTAACGCGCCATGGTCGCCGCAATCTGGCTGTTTACTTCGTCGTACTGATCGGACAGTTTTTTCAGTGAGGTATTAATGCCGTTAGTGGCATTTTGTACCTGTCCGTCACTGGCCAGTATCTGCGTCAGTTTGTTATTTGCCTGTGTGGCAAACCCGGTTGTTTTACCGTCACCCGTCAGAAAGTTCAGGACATCTGTCGGTTGATTGGTCAGGGCTTTGTCCAGTTTGGTGCTGTCCACAGTCAGCTTGCCGTTAACGTCCTGCGTGATCCCCAGTTGTGACAGACTGGTCAGGTTTCCGCTGGCTTGTGCGCTGGACAGTTGACTGCGCAGGCTGGTCTGGATGTTACGTAAGGTATTATCACCCAACAGATCGCCGTTACCGGAACTTTGCGACTCACCTGCTTTCACCGCCGTGTATTTCGTCTGGTTACCGATGGTAGTTTGCAGGGAATTGTAGGCATCCACGTAAGCCTGGATTGCCGCTGTCATTGGCTGATTGTCTGTGGCGACGGTCAGCGTTTCCGGTGTATTTGCAGCGGTGGTTTTCGTCAGGTTGAGCGTGACACCTTCAGGCGCGTCCGTGACGGTATTGCTGCTGCGGGTGATGGACACGCCGTTAATTTTTAACTGCGCATCTTTAGCGGCAACCTGTTCGGTCATCGCGTTGCTGCTGCCACCCGAACTGTAATTAATATACTGGGACAGCGTGCCGTCGTCCGTACTGACCGTCATCGCATTCGCTGTGCCACTGTCGCGTGCAGTCAGAGACAGATAATAGGTATTATCGTCTGCTTTAATAATACTGGCGTTTACGCTGCCTTGCTGTTTATTAATCGCATCGCGAATATCAGACAGGCTGGTTTGATCTTTGCTCAGTGTTACCGTGAGCGGCGATTTCTGCCCAGACTGGGAAATCGTAATGGTACGAGATGCCAGGCTCTGATCACCTAAGTCGGTATCTTTACTGCTGGCTGATTTTGACAGCAGCGATTGCGACGAGGCGAGTTGAGTAACCTCAATAGAATAGTTACCCGCTGAGGCTTTGCTCGCCAGCGTGGCAGTGAAAGCGGTATTCGTGCTGGTGACTTTCGTAGCCGCAATCGTCGAGGCATTTTGCAATGCCGCCGCCGCGGTCTGCAATTTTGACAGGCCGGTTTTCACCACGCCCCAGGCGGTAAGCTGAGCGTTATAGGACGCCTGCTGCTTAGTAATAGGCGTCAGTTTAGTCTGCTCAGCGGATTCCAGGCTGCTGTAGAGAGTATTCAGGTCGAGGTTCGTACCAGCACCGAGTGAACTTACACTTGCCATGCTTTAATCCTTTACGAGTTTACGTTAAGTGAAATGGGTATCGGCAGCGAGTGGCAAAAGATTAGCCTGTTTCTGAAAAAATTGATGGCTGAATAAAACCCCTTTCTTTAATTGTCTTCCCGGATTTGGCTGGCGAAAAATTACTGAATTTTTTTTCTAAAGGTTGAACGAGGGCTGACGATAATCAGGTTGTCGGTAAGCTAGCCGAATTCAGACGCCTAATATGGCTCAATTTTTTAAAGGAAAAACATCATGGCAGTGATTAACACTAACACCCTGTCGCTGGTTACCCAGAACAACCTGAGCAAGTCACAGTCTTCTCTGGGTACTGCAATTGAGCGCCTGTCTTCTGGCCTGCGTATCAACAGCGCAAAAGACGATGCAGCCGGCGAAGCTATCGCTAACCGCTTCAGCTCTAACATCAACGGCCTGACCGTTGCAGCCCGTAACGCCAACGACGGTATCTCTCTGTCGCAGACGGCTGAAGGCGCCCTGACTGAAGTGAACAACAACCTGCAGCGTGTACGTGACCTGACCGTTCAGGCGCAGAACAGCTCTAACTCAGCATCTGACATCGACTCAATCCAGGCTGAAGTTAACCAGCGTATGCAGGAAATCGACCGCGTCACCAAGCAGACCGATTTCAACGGCATCAAAGTTCTGAACACCGGTTCAGGCAGCACCACTTATAACTTCCAGGTTGGCGCAAAAGACGGCGAAACCATCGGTATCACCATCAGCTCAAGCGACGGTTTTGACCTGGCAGCAGCGGGCCAGTCTGGCACCACTCAGAACACCAGCTCAACAACCGGTCAGACCGTTAACGGCAACGCCCGTACCACTTCAGCTATCGGTTTCGACGTGCTGAAAGGCGCAGTAACCGGCGGTACCGGCGGTACCGCAGCAGGTACCACACCGCTGGCCGACATTGACAAGGCGATCAAAGCCGTTGACAACCAGCGCAGCCTGCTGGGTGCGTCTCAGAACCGTTTTGAGTCCACCATCAGCAACCTGAACAACACCGTGACCAACCTGACCGCTGCCCGCAGCCGTATTCAGGATGCGGACTACGCGACCGAGGTGTCAAACATGTCCCGTGCGCAGATCCTGCAGCAGGCCGGTTCTTCTGTACTGGCACAGGCTAACCAGGTGCCACAGACCATGCTGTCTCTGCTGCGTTAATCGCCGCACAGCCCGTCTGATTAAAAGCGCCCCCAGTGATGAGGGCGCTTTTTTATTGTTGATGGATCCAGCAGACGGTGTATTTTCCGGGTATGACAGTCTGCCCGAAGCTCTCTCACAGGGCTGTCTGACTGTCGTTTGACAAGCTAAGGTTCGCGCAATGCTTATTGTCAATGGGGCAATGATTGTTTGCGCTGAGTTAATGTCATCAGAAAGCGTAATAGCGACAGCACTATTTTTTGATAACCACGCCATTCCGCCAGGATGCCTTCCTGTCTCATTAAAATAAAAGCCGTCATTCTCTCTAAAGTTTTAGCCCCGACGGGCGATAACAATAGTGAAGGCGATAAAGCCGCAGGATTAACACCTGACCCCCGACATTATTTATGAAGGATAATTATCATGGCCGTTATTAACACCAATACCCTGTCGCTGGTTACCCAGAACAACCTGAGCAAGTCACAGTCTTCTCTGGGTACTGCAATTGAGCGCCTGTCTTCTGGCCTGCGTATCAACAGCGCAAAAGACGATGCAGCCGGCGAAGCTATCGCTAACCGCTTCAGCTCTAACATCAACGGCCTGACCGTTGCAGCCCGTAACGCCAACGACGGTATCTCTCTGTCGCAGACGGCTGAAGGCGCCCTGACTGAAGTGAACAACAACCTGCAGCGTGTACGTGACCTGACCGTTCAGGCGCAGAACAGCTCTAACTCAGCGTCTGACATCGACTCAATCCAGGCTGAAGTTAACCAGCGTATGCAGGAAATCGACCGCGTCACCAAGCAGACCGATTTCAACGGCATCAAAGTTCTGAACACCGGTTCAGGCAGCACCACTTATAACTTCCAGGTTGGCGCAAAAGACGGCGAAACCATCGGTATCACCATCAGCTCAAGCGACGGTTTTGACCTGGCAGCAGCGGGCCAGTCTGGCACCACTCAGAACACCAGCTCAACAACCGGTCAGACCGTTAACGGCAACGCGCGTACCACTTCAGCTATCGGTTTCGACGTGCTGAAAGGCGCAGTAACCGGCGGTACCGGCGGTACTGCAGCAGGTACCACACCGCTGGCTGACATTGACAAGGCGATCAAAGCCGTTGACAACCAGCGCAGCCTGCTGGGTGCGTCTCAGAACCGTTTTGAGTCCACCATCAGCAACCTGAACAACACCGTGACCAACCTGACCGCTGCCCGCAGCCGTATTCAGGATGCGGACTACGCGACAGAAGTGTCGAACATGTCCCGCGCGCAGATCCTGCAGCAGGCCGGTTCTTCTGTACTGGCACAGGCCAACCAGGTGCCACAGACCATGCTGTCTCTGCTGCGTTAATCGCCGCACAGCCCGTCTGATTAAAAGCGCCCTCAGAAATGAGGGCGTTTTTTTTTGCCAAATCAGTTAAAAAAATTTAAGTAATGTATAAAGTTTGTCCCCCGTTCGACGATAACAATAATGAAGGCGATAAAGCCGCAGCCCAAATCTGAACCCTATCATCATGAAGGATAATTATTATGGCAGTCATTAATACCAATACCCTGTCGCTGGTTACTCAGAACAACCTGACCAAATCTCAGTCATCACTGGGTACGGCGATTGAGCGCCTGTCTTCTGGCCTGCGTATCAACAGCGCAAAAGACGACGCAGCCGGCGAAGCTATCGCTAACCGCTTCAGCTCTAACATCAACGGCCTGACCGTTGCAGCCCGTAACGCCAACGACGGTATCTCTCTGTCGCAGACGGCTGAAGGCGCCCTGACTGAAGTGAACAACAACCTGCAGCGTGTACGTGACCTGACCGTTCAGGCGCAGAACAGCTCTAACTCAGCGTCTGACATTGACTCAATCCAGGCGGAAGTTAACCAGCGCATGGAAGAGATCAACCGCGTTACTCAGCAGACTGACTTTAACGGTATTAAAGTGTTGAATACCGGTTCAGGTTCTCAGACGTATAACTTCCAGGTTGGCGCAAAAGACGGCGAAACCATCGGTATCACTATCAGTGCAAGCAACGGTTTCAACCTGTTCAATACCTCTGGTGCGACTGCTCAGACAACCGGTCAGACTATCAATGGCAACGCGCGTACTACCGCGGCTGAAGGTTTTGACGTGATGAGCGGGACCGTAACAAGCGGTGGCACCACCGATGGTTCACCTCTGGCGGACATCGATGCGGCCATCAAAGCGGTCGACAACCAGCGCAGCCTGCTGGGTGCGTCTCAGAACCGTTTTGAGTCCACCATCAGCAACCTGAACAACACCGTGACCAACCTGACCGCTGCCCGCAGCCGTATTCAGGATGCGGACTACGCAACGGAAGTGTCAAACATGTCCCGCGCGCAGATCCTGCAGCAGGCCGGTTCTTCTGTACTGGCACAGGCCAACCAGGTGCCACAGACCATGCTGTCTCTGCTGCGTTAATCGCCGCACAGCCCGTCTGATTAAAAGCGCTCTCAGAAATGAGGGCGTTTTTTTTAATCGGTCTAATTAGCCCGCTTTGCTATAGCTTTTCCCGCCCTAAGTTAATGCCCAAAAATTTACAATAGTCTGAAACAGGTAAGGTACTTACGTGCAGGATAGTGCTATGCACAACCAGAGGATGTCAGATGAACAGGCTTTTAATAAGCATTGACCGAGTTGAGCAGTTTTCTCTTCACGTGAATGAGGCGCTCGATATCATTGATGTTTTTTTACCCTGGGGATGGCAGGTGGATATTGTCACCAGTACCTATGGTAAAACGCTGTCGTTTGAACTGGAAAAGTACAAATCCAACCCGGCTTTCCGCATTATCAGTGATAAGCAAGGCACGCTCGCTGATGCTTATAGCCTCATCTGGGTCTATAAGGGTTTTATTGCACAAAAATTGTTACCCGTGCTGGAAACGTTAACAGGCACGGCCCCGGTTATTTTCCGCCACTTTTATGATTATCATGACATTTATATGCCGTGGGGCGCTGAGCTGGAAAATCAGCTCGCCTCCCTGTCATTGAGTTTGTCGCCTGTGGTGTCAGAACGTTTGCTGCAAAACGGACTGCTATCCAGTCAGATCGCTGTTTTGCCGTTTACCGTTCCTTCCGCATTCAGTTGCTATCCATCTCGTAATGCCCGCACTGCGCTCAAACGCATACTTTATTACGCCCCGGATATTTCCGCCGAAATGTATGAGCTGCAACAGCAACTGAAAAGTCAGTCCATTACGCTGGAATGGTTCGACTGTAGCCAGTCTGTGAGTCGGATTGAGCCTGAGTGGCTGGATAACTACGATATGGTCATGGGTGGCGATGAAATTGTGGCCAAGGCATTAATACTGGGTATTCCGGTATTTTTAGCGTCTACAACCGGCGTGGAAGGTTATCTGAACGCGCATAACCTTCAGGAGTTTGAACAATCGCATTTTACCGTGGTGAATCTGCAGTTTTGCCCGGAGACGGAGGAGTGGATCGCCGCACTCAAACGGGGTTTCAGTGAAGCCGTGGCATGGACCCGGGCGAACCAGGGCCGCTTTGGCGATAAATGGACGATGCCTGCTGCAATCCAGACTATCCTCAGCCAGCTCCCTGCGCCCAAACGCTGGTCCATGGATGACCCGGCGCAACATGCATTACGCTTTCACAGACAGTCCGTCCTGTCCTGGGCCGATAAAAATTACTCTATTGAGCAGTGGCTGAAAGACAGGTCAATTACCGAAGCCCGACGCGCAGCGTTACAGTCATTTATTCAGTCTGTGCCCGAAAGTGGCGACATCGGGATCGTGATCATTGATGAAAACGGTGATGCCGCAGCCTGTGAACGTTCCCTTGCCGCCGTCAGGCAGCAAACATTGCCGCCCGCGACGGTCATGTTACTGAGCGATGTCGATATTGCGTTAAATGAGGGGACGATAAGCGCCTGTGCCTCAGGCTGGGTCGCTGAACTTAACGAGGTCGTTTATCACCAAACCGGGCCAGCCGCGCTGCTGCTGGTGATGGCAGGGGATGAGCTTTTGCCTGACGCGTTGCTGTTGCTGGCAGAGCAGCGTTTGCGACGCCCGGAAACGGCTGTGTGGTATGTCGATGAAACCTTTAATGATGATATGAATGAGCCGGGAGCGATTCTTCGTCCCGATCCCAATATCGATCTGTTAAGAAGTACGCCTTACGTAGGCCGCACGTTGCTGTTTGACCGCCGGAAAGTGCAGGCGGCGGGGAAGGGCGAGGATGCCGTCAATCCTCTGATCATGTATGAATGGCTGTGGCGTTGCATTGAAAATCAGGGACCGGGCGCGCTCGGACATGTGGCAGATGTCGTAGCCAGAGGCCAAAAAGAGAACGGGCGCTGGAATGAAGCGCAGTCCTGTGAAGCCGGCTATCGGCGCGTTGTCGAGGCGCATTTACAGCGTTTAGGGATAAAAGTGTCACTTGATGCCGGCGTGAATCCCGGTTTTGCACGGGTGCGCTATCAGTGGGACACGCAGCCTCTCATTTCCATTATCGTCCCCACGCGTGACCATGCCGCCTTACTCCGTGCCTGCATCGATACGTTGATGGAGAAAACGCGTTATCCCTATTATGAATTACTGATCGTCGACAATCAGTCCGTGGATGCGCAGGCCTGTACCTTTCTCAACGATCTCGACAAACTCAATATCGAACAGATTAAGGTACTGCGTTACAACGCGCCGTTTAATTTCGCCGCCATGCATAATCGCGCCGCAGAGCAGGCGAAGGGCGATGTCCTGTTGTTCCTGGATAACGACTGCCAGATTACGCAACCTGACTGGCTGGATGCGCTGCTGGAGCATGCACTGCGGCCAGAGGTCGCATTAGTCGGGGCGCGCCTTGAATACCACGACGGCCGGGTTCAGCACGGCGGTTATCTGCTGGGTGTACAGAACGGCGTTGACAGTCCGTGGGAGGGGATGCAGGAACATGCCAGAGGTTTCCAGAGCTATCTGCAAACGGAGCACAATCTTGCTGCAGTGAGTGCGTCCTGCATGATGGTCCGCAAAGACGTGTTCTTTAGTCTGGGTGGCTTTGCTGAGAACGATTTCCCGCTTTACTTCGCGGATGTCGATTTGGGGTTACGTGCGCAGCAACAAGGTTACTTAAACGTCTGGACGCCGTGGTCGCGTGTTCGCCATATGGGCGGTGCAACGCGGTTGATGCCAGAAAAGTTCAACGTACAGGAAAGGCCGTTTCAGCATGACTATAGTCGGCTTCGCCAGCAGTGGCGCGCCACGCTGTTAAAAGATCCCAGTAACCATCCGCTGATGCAGCGGGCAGGTAAACCGTTTACGCTGGGTGCAGGGACGGCGCGTTTTCAGCAGCCGCTGCCGGGCAGGCCACTGCCTGTCGTGCTCGCACACCATGTCGACTGGCAGGGATGTGGCAATCACCGCATCCTGCAACCGTTCAAGGCCATGGAAAGTCAGTTGCTGCTTGAGGGCGGACTGACTCAGCAAATTCCCGGCGTCATGGAAGTCGCACTTCTACAGCCTGATATTATTGTGCTGGAGTCGCTGAGTGGCGGCCGTTTCCCGTCGGTCATGGCGCAATATCGCGACGTTTGCGATGCCAAAATTGTGGTTGAGTACGACGACTACCTGCTCAACGTACCGGTAAAAAATGGCAACCGTAACCAGTTCCCTAAACAGATTGTCAAAAATCTTCGCAAAGTAATGGAGTGCGCGGACTGGGTGGTTGTGTCAACCGCACCGTTAGCGGATGCCTACAGCCGTTTCCATCATGATATCCGCATTGCACAGAACCGTCTCGCAGAAGGTCAGTGGGGCCATTTGACCAGCCAGCGCGGCGTGGGGCGTAAAGTGCGTATCGGCTGGGCGGGCGGCAGTACGCATGCCGGTGACCTGCAAATTTTGCTGCCGCTTATCAAGGAGCTGGAAGACAAGGTTGAATGGGTTTTCATGGGAATGAAACCACGGGGCGTGCACTGTGAGTTCCACACTGGCGTGCCGTTTGATATGTACCCCGAAAAGCTGGCCAGCCTGAACCTGGATCTGGCGCTGGTGCCGCTCGAAGTCAACCAGTTCAATGAATGCAAAAGTAATTTGCGGTTACTGGAGATCGGCACCTGTGGCGTGCCGATCATTGCCACCAGTATCGAACCCTATCGTTGTGGCCTGCCCGTCACGCTCGTTGAAAACCGCTTTAAAGACTGGATGAGCGCTATACGCGCGCACCTTGCGGATATGGATGCCACTCGTCGTCTGGGCGATCAACTTCGCGCGGCGGTCCATCAGGACTGGTACCTGAGGGAGCAGGGATTAAACGAATGGCAGAGAGGTTGGCTTTCTGCCTGAGACAGTGGCGGCGCGTCGTCCTGATGATGACGCCGTCGTTACATGACCGGACATAACGTCTCCATAGAGACACACAACGTTCAGGCAACGCCAGCTTTTCGTTGTCGCGCCTGTAGAAAAAGAGGCTGTTATGCGTGGGTTCACCTTTCCTTACTTACTTCTGGCACCGGATTACATCGAATCTTCATCCGGCGTTCAGGTTATCCATCAGCTCTGTCACATGATTAATGAACAGGGCGGTAAAGCCTGGATGGTTAATTGCCGCGTGAATCCAGAATGGAATACGCCGGTGATAAACAGTGAAGACTGGAAAGTTATTCAAAACAGCGGGCAACCCTGGATTGCCATTTACCCTGAAATCGTATCGGGTAATCCTCTTTCCGCGCCCGTATGTGTTCGCTATATGCTGAACCGGGAAGGCGTGATCATGAATAACCGGATCCATGAAGGACCGGATGATTTATTTTTCTGGTACCGCAATGAGTTTGCTGAAAAAGCCGTTGACCCACAAATATTGGGAATCGAATCCTTTGATCTGCAATTATTTTGTGACGACAACCCGCAGAAAGACCTGAACATCCTCTACCTGAATCGTGTGCCTGAGTCGGTCGTTGATTTCAGCCAGCTACCCGCGGATACCAAAATCTTGTCCATGGCAAACCCATTGACGCTGAAAGAACTTGCCGTTGTGCTCAAGCGTACGCGCGTATTTTATTCGTATGAGTCCTCGGGCACCTGCGCAATGGCGATTTTATGCGGAAGTCCTGTAGTTGCGTTAACCGCACCGGGTTATGAAAAGTATGCCATTACGCAGGAAACCGTGCGTGACAACGGTGGCGCTGGATTTTGCTGGGAAAACACCCAGGAAGCTATTGATACCGAGCGCCAGAATTTATGGAAGATGCGAGACTATTTTCTGGTCCGACGCGCACGAAGTCAGCAACAGTTTGAAAACTTCGTTACGTTAACACAAGAAAAGGCCGAACAACGTGCCGCGCACGATAAGCGACACGCTTTGAATGACTGGCTGTATAAGCGGCAACTTCCGGCTCCTGCTGAAGAGGTGCAGAGTACTTCATCACTGCCACTCCTCAGAATGCTGATTGCCGTCCAGCCAGGCAGCGAAGCGGACAGGACCTCGACGCTGAATGCCTTATTGCCTCAGTTAGATCAGGTAACAGGATGCGCCGTTTTACTGGCGACGCCGCAGGAAACGTGCCACGTTTCTGATGATCGTGTCTTTCAGATTCGGTCTGATGTGTGGCTGAATGAAATGAATTGTCATCTGGAGCAGAACGTTTATGACTGGATATACGTCGTTCCTGCCGGGTGTCAGTTTACAGCGGAAAGTTTACGACTCCTTGCTGAGGCCTTGCACAGCAGAACGGGATGCGCCTTTGTTTACGCGGATGAAGGCCTCTCTGACAAGGAAGGGAAAATTCATCCTCATTTTAAGCCTGCATTTTGCCCGGACCTTTTTCTGAGTCAGCCTTCACTCTACCTTAAGCGCGGGATCTTCGCGCGAAACGCCTTGATGGCTATCGGCGGGTTTAATGCTGATTTATCCGCGTGCTATGAGCTGGATGCGATTACGCGACTGTTAGCTACGCGCGATAGCAACGTGTTTGGTCATGTTTCAGAGGTCTTTACCGTGACGCCTCTGAACAGCTGTGTGGCACAGGATCTGCAGCAGGAACATGCTGTGTTGCAATCTTATCTTCAGCAGCAGGGCTTCAGCCAGGGTGTAGTGGAGCACCAGCCGGGTAAGCCGTGGCGGTTAAGATACAGCACGGAGCCGGTGATTTCGCTCAGCATCATACTTGTCGCTGGCACGGATATTCATCAACTGCAGTGTTGCATCACCACGTTATTTGAACAAACCCATCAACCGGTATACCAGTTGATTGTTATTGTGACGCCGGCGACCTCTGAGGCCATCACGGCCTGGCTGATGACAAATTTGTCAACAGCGTCGGTTAACATCAACATCCTGAAAAGTCATGGCAGCCAAACCCAGGAAGCGGCGATTAATGAGGCAGTAGGGCAGGCAGAAGGCGAGTTTCTGCTGTTGTTGGATCCCCGTGTTTTATTTGTCAGCCGCGGCTGGCTGGAGGCGCTGGCATGTCATGCCCTGCGGCATGATGTTGTCTGTGTCGCGCCTCATATTATCAACCTGGACAGTCAGATCTTATGTGCCGGAGAAATTCTTGGGGTCAGGGGCCTGGCCTTCCCCGTTGGTTATGCCGAAAGATGGGGCAATGCAGGCTACCTGTCACGCTATCAAAGCGACTGTAGTTATTCGACGTTGGCCACAGACTGTCTGTTAATCA
Organism: Pantoea sp. JZ2; assembly: GCF_035191405.1. Classification (NCBI taxonomy): domain Bacteria; kingdom Pseudomonadati; phylum Pseudomonadota; class Gammaproteobacteria; order Enterobacterales; family Erwiniaceae; genus Pantoea; species Pantoea sp. JZ2. Next base: position 2,106,111 of record NZ_CP045247.1, read on the forward strand.
GAAAAGACAGATGGCTGGAGGTCGGTGGATTTGATACGGCTTATACACAACCTCTGCTGGCCAGACTGGACCTGAATCTGCGACTGGTTCAGCAGGGCGGTCGGGCAATATGCACACCTTACAGCGTTGTAGCAAAACAGGAAGCCGTGACGGACTTTCCGCCACAATATGCGTTGTCGCCTTCACAGGAACTTGACCGTTTCTATCACGCCTGGCTCCCTGTTCTGGCAGATGATCCGGCTTATAATAAAAATTTAAGCCTGAACAGAACCCTTTTTACCGCAGACAGCACGTTAGTCACGGGCTGGAACCCGCTCAAACCTGGCGAAACACGCACCGTCATTTTTATCGCGCAGGATCAGAATAATACTGGCGTGCAGCGATTTACCACCGCGCTGGACAGGCTGCTGAATGCCGGTGGCGTCAAAAGCGTGCTTCTTGAACAGATACCCTCCGCGCCAGAATTATTGCGGCATCATCCTGACGAGCTCGTTATCAGCGGCGAACTGACGGAGCTCGCCTGCCAGACAATCAGGCAACTCAAAAACGCCATAACCTGTCGTGTTCATTATCTTATTCAGGACGATCCGAATGCGCGGAAATATAAAAAATTAATTGAAGATAATGTTATCGATAACTGGCTAACGTACAGCGATGCACTGGCCAATTGGCTCAAAAAGCGCCATAAACCTGTCGTTATTCTTCCCAATGTTTTAGTGCAACCCTGTCAGGATAGGGTTAAGCAGAAAAAAGACAAATGCCGTGTCGTGTGTTTCACATACGATCTCAGGAAGAAAGATTGTGAATTACTGACTCCAGCGATAACGACAAGTGCGGAAAAGCTTGACTGGATTGTCATTGGGCATTGTCCGCCGGAATGGCTGCCTTATATCAGGGAAACGTACCGTTTTCAGACTGAGGCCCGTCTGGTCGCGCAGTTGCTGCATTGTGACGCCGATATCGCCGTGCTTTCGCGCTGTAACAATGATGAAAACCGTTACAAAGATAACAACGTACTCATGCAGTTAGCGGTAATGGGGATACCGGCGATGTATAGCGATCATCCTACATTCGGTGAGTCCGTTCCCGGCTGGAGAGTAAAACATAACCCGAACGCCTGGAAAGAGGCTATCGCAACGCTTTGTGCTGATACGTCGCTGAGTGACACGCTCAGTCAGCAGTTGAAAGAAAAAGCGTATAACGAGGTAAACCAGGACGCGCTTATGACACTTTTCGGCCGGATACAGGCGTTATCTGAAGCCACTCAGGCATAAATGACGTGCAGAGACAGCGCGCCAGATAAAAGCCCTGTACGCATTCAACAATTATTTAAGGTCAGGAAGTTATCCGATGAAGATAAACAAACCCTCATCAAATGTGCTGGTGACAAGTCCTCTTCTGCCGCCCCTGGAAGAGTTCCTGCCTTATTTAGAACGCATCTGGGACAGTAAACAGCTCACAAATGGTGGTCCGTATCACCAGGAGCTGGAACGGGCCCTTGCCGATTATCTCGGTGTCGAGCACCTCAGTTTGTTCGCGAACGGTACCCTGGCGCTGGTGACTGCGCTTCAGGCGCTCAGAATCACGGGAGAGGTGATTACCACTCCCTATTCTTTCGTCGCGACATCCCATTCCTTATTATGGAACGGCATAAAACCCATATTCGTCGATATTGATCCTGTTACCTGCAATATCGATCCTGAAAAAATCGAATCCGCCATTACGCCTACCACCAGTGCAATTTTACCCGTTCACTGCTATGGCATTCCCTGCGATGTCGACCGCATTCAACGTATTGCCGACAACTACGGTCTGAAAGTCATCTACGATGCCGCGCACTGTTTTGGTGTTAAACAAAAAAACGTCAGTATCCTGAATCACGGCGATCTTTCTGTTTTAAGCTTCCATGCGACAAAGGTATTTAACACGTTTGAAGGCGGCGCCATTATCTGCCCGAATGAAAAAATCAAACGACGTATTGATTATTTAAAGAATTTTGGCTTTGCCGATGAAACCACGGTGGTTGCGCCGGGTATCAATGGCAAAATGAATGAAGTTCAGGCGGCATTTGGATTACTCCAGCTGAAGCATGTGGATTCAGCGCTGGCTAAGCGTAAAGTCATCTACGAAAAATATCAGCACGCATTAGGGCATATACACGGACTTACGCTACTACCGCTCGTTGATGAAACCGACTGGAACTATGCGTATTGCCCGGTCTTTGTTCACGCGGGATTATTCCCGATGACGCGTGATGAACTGTATCATCACTTCAAAAGCCAAAATATTTATGTCAGACGGTATTTTTATCCGCTCATCTCCGATTTCCCGATGTACAAAGGCTATGAATCATCGGCTCCTTCAAATTTGCCGGTGGCAAGTCAAATTTCTCAGCAGGTGTTGTGTTTACCGGTGCATCCGAACCTGGCGGAAGCGGATCAGGATGAGATTATTAACATTATTATGCGCGCCAGCAATGTGAATGCTGCGTAAGCCTTCAATCCGGATCTTTATAAGCCTGTCAGGCAAAAGGGAACATGCTTTTGCCTGACGCTGCAGATCTCACATGCTTCCATCTGCACGATCTTGCTTTCTTAACCGTTTCTCATCTCAAAAATCGTTGCTGACAGCGGTATATCGAAAAAAAAAAACGGGAAGGGCACAGACGACGGATACAGGTAATGAGAACAATTCTGCCCGGCTGATACGCGAGAGCCGGGCTGATGCAAAAAAAAATCAGGCAGGAATCGCGTACAACACCAGTTCAAAAGCATGAACAGGATGATGGGCGCGGAGATAAAATCGATACCCGGGCATAATGCTTTTGATATAAGCAGGAATCTTTATAAGATCATCCGGTTTGTGATAAGCGCTGATTGCCAACAGTGGGTAACAGCGTTGAATACTGTTTTTCGCCCCCTCCAGCGCAGAAAGCTCAGCGCCTTCAATATCCATTTTGATAAACGTCACCTTACTGTCCGCAATAACGCTATCGAGTGTGGTTAATGCGATACTGTTAGTCGTGACCTTTTCAGTAATTTTTGAATCCAACGCTTTTCCTGAGTCGAAATACAGCGTTGTCTCTTCACTCCATACGCCTGCCTGGTGGCATTCACAATACGCTTTATCCGCTGTAGCGGCACACAGCAACGGATAATTGACGTCGTCAGGTTCGAAGGCAAAGATTTTTTTCGGCGAAGGGAGTCCGCGGGTGGCCAGTGCGGCTTCGAAAGCATTCACGCTGTCACCATTATAAGCACCACAGTCAACAAAAACCTCGGACTTACTCAACGCGACAATGTCGGTTGGGAAGTAATGGTTCTCATCATACACTGTTTTAATATAGTCAGGGCGTGCGCTAATACGCTGATTCATGAATGCGATAAACGTCTCGCGAGATTTATCATCACCAAGACTTTCATATAAGGAATGCAGGGCGTCAGCATGGGTCTGACAAAAATCATAGGAAATAATATCTTCGGTGTTTACGCCCGTAAAAGAGGGGTCATAGACCAGCACTTCAGATTGAACGTCTGATAATGAATTTAAAAACGCCTGCTCCACATACTGTAGTGCAATAATAAAATTATATTTTTTATTGGTGTTGAGCAAACTTTCCAGAGGGACAACAGTCAGTTCGTTTAACGTTTGACCAGGAGAAAAATACATTTCATTGACCGCTACATAATCGATATGCAAGTGATTACGCGCCATATATTCACTGGTCTTGGTAGCCAGACAGCCTGCGCCAATGAGGACTACCGGATTACCGTTTTGGTACATTTTCTCCAGCGTAACGAGAAAATGGTTATTTTTCTCGACTATTTCACTAAGAAAACTCATGAGGAACTCCGTTATATTTTATCTTTTTATTGTTCAAAGGGTACATTTTTGCTGACTTGTTGCACTTTTCGCGGCACTTTCAAGAAAGTGAAGCCCGCGAGCCGCAACGTCTGAACCCATCACGTAATCGTTAGGTTCCCCTCTCAATGCAGAGGCAATGTCAGCATAATAATTGGCAAATGCTTCAATAAAGCCAGCAGGGTGACCCGCTTTAAAACGGCAGTAACGTGCATCAGCAGCAACAATGTTGTCATTGGCTGTGCGATCGATAACAGAACGACTGCCTTGCAAACCGCTGACATACAGGAATTCAGGATCCATCTGGAGCCATTCTGCGCTGCCCTGACTTCCCATGACGCGAATCCGCAGGCCATTTCGGTATCCCAGAGCGGCTTTGCCATACCAGTAATTACACGTCATACCGCTTTGATAACGCGATAAGATATGTACGGTGTCGATAACGCCGGGAATTTTGGCGTAGGTATCATTGATCGCATAAATATCGACGGCGTGATCCCCGGTGATAAATTCAATAAGCTGGTGAACATGAACGCCAAGATCGAGCGAAACGGTTGGAATGACGGCATCCTGCTGCCGCCATCTCTGCGGTTTTGGCACATCGCCATGCTGATTATGGCGTGCAAAACCTTCCTGAGGCATTTCAACCATGACCTGCTGAATGGCCCCGAAATCGCCCCGCTGTACGCGCTTTTGCAGTTCGCGCACCATGGGATAGCCACTGTAATTATAAGTGACAAACAATTTAGCCTGATGTTGGTGCTCGCTGTTCATGATGTGCAAAGCGCTTTGATGGCTTTCAACCATTGCCTTTTCGCAAATTACAGCCAGACCGTTTTCGAAACAGGCGGTGATAATTTCATGATGGTCAGGGGTAGGTGTTAACACCGCAACTGCGTCAAGATGGTGGCGCTCCTGTAAAATAAACGCCTGAATACTGTCATAAATACGTTCAGGATGAATATTCCAGCTCTCACCCGTGTGACGATTCTGCTCAGGATTGCGGCTAAAACAGCCCGCCACAAGCGTAAAATCCCCGTCGAGCTGTGAGGCAATTTTATGGGTAAGACCAATAGCCGAATTCGCGCCACCGCCAATAAAACCAAGTTGTAGTCGTTTTTTCATATCGGTTTCCTAGTACTTACCAAGCGTAAAAAAATTTTTTAACTGTGGTGTGAAGCGGGCCAGTTCATCACGTTGGTGGAATTCAGCAAAAATAAGCGCGGCGCGATCGTGAGGCGCGCGCTGGATTCTCTCGCCTGTTTTCTTAAGTGGCAGAAAAGAAAGGATATTGGTCGGTAATGCTGCGAAGCTGACGGAGGTAAAGGTTTGTTCCTGATCAACGGACACAGTATGGCGAGCGATTAATCTGACATGTTCGGGACGCCGACTGGCTGGCGTAAAAGGCGTGCCGGTAAAGGCATGGGTGAACCAGAGTGAATAAGGCGTGTCTGTAGAGTATTCAATGAGTTGATTATACAGGTCACCCGGGCATCGGCGTGTCATTTCTATCAGAGAAAAGCTTTTACCATCCGAGATAAACTGAGTGTGCAGTAAACCATCACAAAGCCCAAGCTCATCAACGAGTGCCTGTATACAGTCGCTGACCTGGTCTTTTATCGACGCAGGAAGATTGAGGCTGAGGCTACTACTGTTTACCTGCCAGGGATAAACGGTACAAAATTCATCAACAAAATATTCGACCGCCACTTTTCCATTCACGATAAAAGCGGAGTGGCTGTGTAAATCACCGGCTATCCAGCGCTCTATAAGTGCCTGGCCACAGGATGATGCCGCACAGGCGTCTCGCCAGGCGGCGGAGATGTGTTCGCGCTCAGTCACCAGTGAAATCCCTAATCCGCTGTAGGAATCGACAGGTTTTATCATCAACGGTAACGGAAGTTGCGCCGCCTCTTCAGGACAGCTCACGGCCACAGGGACTGGATAACCCTTATTCTGTGCCCACTGGCGGAAAACGTCTTTTTTAAAAATAATTTCTGCTACATCAGGGCGATCAAAACCGCGTAAGCCCATTGCTTCAGCGACACTGGCACCCGTAAGGTAAGACACATCAGTAACACCAGGCAGAAGTGAAGTAATATTGAGTGATTTCGCCAGGGTCAGTACGTCCTGTACGTTGGCATAATTCAGGCAAAAAGAGTGGGTCGCGAGTTGATGACCCGGATCCTGCGGTTTGCCGCTGCATACAGCTGTTTCATAACCGGAATGCTTAAGTGCCATCAAAAGAGGCATGGCAGCAAAACCGGCATCCAGCATAAGTGCTTTTTTATTACTGCTCATTATGATTTGCCTGAGGTGGTGCAGCTAACACATTGTTTAGCTGGCAAAGTTTTTTCCTGGTATGGATGGGGTGCCAGGCGCGCTTTTATAGCAGATTGTAATCCCGGCAGGCCGAACTGATGCCGTAAATAAAGCCCTTTTTAGTGTGTATTTAACGCAAACGGGGACAGGCAGGCTCGTCAGGAACCGCGCTTCTTTCTGGCGGCAACGTGAATGTTTTATGCAGAGTCATAATGACCGGAATGGCAGAGACAGGCAGACGCCACAAAGCGATATAACGCTGTATTAATACAGTAAAGCAACATCGCAGTATTGATTGCATTGCCGCCGTGACTGAATGGTACTGTTTTGTGTGCTGACAAGCCTGATCGATAAGATGCATCTTCAGGCTTACAGCAAAGGCTCAGAGGTTTTGATAGCCGGATTTCAGGCTACGATAATAAGTGGAACGCAGTAAGGCTTCTGAGAGTTGTTCACGCGGTTGTGAAGAAAAGAAGTGATAGTTAATTTTACAGGCCAGAGAAAGCCCTGTTTCGCGCATCATGAAATAATGCTGTTCGCCACTGCCTACCTCTGGAGCAATATAGTTTTTAAGCAAATCGTTGCCGCCAAGATCGAAGTTCTTATTCTCTTTAAATAAATCAAAAAAGATTGCACTAAAGAAAATGCTTAAATGTTTGTTATTGGGGTGGCTTACCGTGCTGTAGCAATGTTTATCTTTTAACAGGGCGTCCCGATAAAAGTCTGAATAATCAAACGCCACCTTACCTTCTTTGAACAACCGCTGGTAGCGATTAGCGTCGTCCATGATCATGTTATGCTGCCTGGCCTCGTCGTAACTGACATTGTGGTACGCAGCAACGGCATCCGCACAGGCATGTGCGGTCAAATAGAGATGCAAAAAACGGTAATCAACATACACCATTAAATCGGGCACGGCAGCAGAATAATACCCTAGCTGCGGTGCTGATACGCTTGATTCCATTGTGGGTAATATGCGGATATCGAAATACTCGGTCAGTTTCGCGGTTGACAGCAAACCCCAGCGTTCAGAATGATACTGCATATAAATATGATCGCAGCTTTCAAGTTCGTGCATCAGATTGATAATGTCTCGCTGAGCATCAAGTTTATACAGAGGTGTATTAACAACGTGTGTTATTGCGCCACGATGAAGCTCAGAATAATTACTTAATAACTGACCAACGACTTCGAGCTGACAGTTACCAATCGTTGCTACTTTCATTACATTATCTCCTTATAAAGTATTCGCGTAGGGAAAGGGGGTCGCCAGGTGATTCAGACAGAGGCGAAGTTTATCCTGCCAGTCTGAGGGGGGGATGCCGATGGTGCTGAGAGCGTCGCTGTTCATCACACTGCGCGCCGGCCGAATCGCCGCAGACGGATAGTGCGAGCTGATAATGCCATGCACGACCACGTCCTGTTGCGCCGCGACAAAGATTGTCTGAGCGAATTCGCACCAGCTGACGGCAACGTCGCCACAATAATGGTAAATACCGTGCTTTTCGGGCATGTCGGCGAGCGTGATCATGGCCTGGGCTAAATCACCCGCGTAGGTCGGACAACCATACTGATCGTTCACCACATGTAACTCGGAACGTGTCTGCGCCAGACGAAGCATGGTACTGACGAAGTTATTACCGTATTCGCTGAACATCCATGAAGTACGGATCACGATCGCCTCGGGCAGGACCTCAAAGACGCGCTTTTCACCTTCCCACTTACTCAGGCCGTAAAAATTAATCGGGCAGGGCGGATCCTGTTCGGTATAGGGCGTTCTTTTCACCCCGTCGAAAACATAATCTGTGGAAATATGAATGAAACGCGCCCCGATCATTTTGGCGGCCTGAGCCAGATTTTCAGGGCCAATCGCATTGATCTTTAAGGCACGTGTCCGGTCGGTTTCTGCTTTATCAACGGCGGTATAAGCCGCTGCATTCATAATGACATCGGGCTTAAATTTTTTAACCACGCGCACAACGGCAACGCGATCGGTAATATCCAGTTCCGCCGAACCACATGCCAGCGTAATCCAGTCGGCGGGAAAACGATCCAGTAAACAGCGCCCCAACTGACCATAAGCACCTGTAAGTAAAACGCGCATTACACCAACTCCTGCAATGAGAGTCCTTGTTGATTTTTCACCGATAATATCGGCTGTTCGACAAACCATTGAATCGCAACATCAGGGGCATTCCACATCAGGCAGGCTTCATCCTTAGGATTGTCATAGTGAGGACAGGTATATTCAAAATCAGCAATGTCCGGGCGCGAGACGAATGGATGCAAGTGCATCAAGAGTGAAAGGGGAAGAGAGAGCATGGGCTTGTCATAGACCGGCAGCAGTTGCTCAGAGACGCCACAGGTCACCGGATGCAGTCGGGAACCGGTTCCGCCTGCCAGTACTATGCCTTTCATCATTCGCTTCCTTCATAACTCGTCTGCGCGTGCAGCGTGATGGTGAAAGAATACGAGTGTTCGAGTGAAAGTAATGGCACGAATAACCGACAAAAAAGCGGGTAAAGTCAAGGATAAGTCCGTCCCCGCATCCATAGCGGCTAATGAAATAAATCAGCATAAGCGAAGCGGGCACATTTTATCGCGCAGTAATGCAAATCGCGTCAACCAGAAGGAAGTGATTGTGGATTAGAGTTTTCGGCGCGATAAAAGTTGGATAAACGTTACAGTTCATACAGATGGTGCCGATAACACTCTTCAGGATAAGTTTAATTTGGCTACAACTTCGCGTGTTCTGGGGTGGTTATGCGCTTCAACTATGACCTGCTACCGGGTGAACGGCTTTCCTTCGAGGAGATCGCCCGGCGCTATGCACAGCAATACCCTGATGAGAAAGAATTAACAGCGCGAGCGCTGCTGAGTCCTTCGACCAGCTTTCGGACGCTAAAGATTCGTGCTGTCTTCGCACAGGAAGAGAGCAACAGTCCGCTGGAAGACCTGTTATTTATTGCGAACGACAATGAACGTAAAAATTACCTGCGCCGTTTTGAGTATTACCTGAAGCAGCAGGCTCCTTTTCACTATTTCCGCCGGGGAGAGCAGGACAAAGCGGAGAATTTGTGGAAAGTGATTGGCCAAAGCTACGTATATGCCATGATCGATCCCCATTCAGCACAGGCGCAGAACCTGATTAACAGCCGGGGATATAAACTGGTGCTGATGCGAGAAGACGGCGACGATGCCTGGTGGCAGTTGTTTAACATGCACTCCAACCCGTGCTTTCCGCAATCACAGCGTATCCAGTTTATTGTGGTACTGAGTACCCCCGGACATAAAACACCCGCCGCAGTGATGCCTGGTACTGAAGTCGGGCGGCGGGTAAAGGCTAAAGTGCTGCAGCGAGCCAGCCAGGCCGAATTTATGGCCGCCGTGAAAGCCCGTTATGGTGCCTGTGTCATTACCGGCACCAGCCTGATCGATCAGCATCAGTGGCCATGGGTGGAAGCCTGCCATATTGATACGCGAGAGAATGATGAAGGTTTTCTGGCGGATAACAGTGTGGATAACGGATTATTCCTGCGCAGCGATTTACAGCGACTTTTTGTTAACCGAATGATTAGTATTGATGGTGATTCCGGCAAGGTCCGTTTTAATGGGGATGAAAAAACCCGCGAAAGCATTAGCCCTTTTTATCAGGAAATGGAAGGGCAGGTTTGTGCTTTATGGGACAGCGTGCCCTCCGCCACTCGTCAACGTTTACTGTCATTAGGTTAGCCTGTTGAGACAGAGCGGAATCTTCCGCTCTGAAACATCACAAATTTGAAATAACCTCGGTTTATCCCGCCTATTCTGCCAATCGAAAGTCCTACAGAATTGCATAATCATGCCGATAACTTCATTAACGCAGGGTAGTCAACGTGAACGATCTCTATACCGCCGAAGGCGTGATGGACAAACATTCGCTCTGGCAGCGCTACGTCCCACTGGTGCGTCATGAAGCACTGCGCTTGCAGGTTCGCCTGCCTGCCAGTGTGGAACTTGACGATCTGCTGCAAGCCGGGGGCATTGGTCTGTTGAATGCGGTGGAGCGCTACGACGCGCTTCAGGGTACCGCCTTTACCACGTATGCAGTCCAGCGCATTCGTGGCGCAATGCTTGATGAGCTTCGCAGCCGGGACTGGGCGCCACGCAGCGTCAGACGTAATGCACGTGAGGTAGCCGGAGCCATGCATCAGGTTGAGCAGATGCTGGGTCGCGCCGCTTCCGAGCAGGAAGTCGCGCAACAGTTGAATGTTTCGATAGAAGAGTACCGGCAGATTCTGTTGGATACCAACAACAGTCAGCTCTTTTCATACGACGAGTATCGGGAAGAACACGGTGACAGTGCGGAGCTGGTGACGGAAGGGCACGAAGAGGCCAATCCACTTCATCAGTTAATGGAAGGGAGTCTGCGTGAACGCGTCTTAGAAGCGATCGAGGCGTTGCCTGAGCGCGAGAAAATGGTGCTGACACTGTACTACCAGGAAGAACTGAATCTTAAAGAGATTGGCGCGGTACTTGATGTCGGGGAATCCCGGGTCAGCCAACTGCACAGTCAGGCGATTAAACGCTTGCGTGCCCGACTTACGGGAGCGCGCTAGAAGGCTCAGTTCCTGGAGATCTATAAATATAAGAAATCGGGGACTCAACAGTGGGAGCCAAAACCAAAGCCAGACCTTTAAGTCGCTATCTTAAAGACTATAAACACAGCCAAACCAATTGTTCACACTGTGGCAAAGTACTAGACCGAATGGCGCTGGTTTTTCGTGGCCAGATCATCAATAAAGAGGCCATCGCACGGATGGACCAAATGATTGATGAGCCACTCTGGCTAAAACTGCAGCCAGAATTAACGGCACTTTGTCGTTTTTGCAGCGATATTTTTTGTAATACACATCCTAACTATTTTGACATTATGGCGTTTAAACAATATCTGTTCGAGCAGACGGAAATGAGCCCAAGCACGATTCGTGAGTATGTGGTTCGGTTACGTCGGCTTGACGATATGCTGAAGGCGCGAAATTTTCCGGCAGAAAAACTGAAAGGCAATAGCTGGCATCAATGCCTGGAAAAAGATTTACCCGATGCAGGCAACAATAATTATCGAATTGCGCTGCGCAAATACGACCAGTTCTTAGGCTGGCAGCAACGTTAAGGGAAAAATGCCGGGCACAGGATGCACGGTCAGTCGATTTCCCGCCCCACGTTTCTTCTCACCATCGGAAGAAACGTGGGGATGTTGTGCATTCCCGTCTTCCACGTTCCTGACCTCAATTCAGGATGATCCTTTCTTCATCTTCTGTAACACTGTAATGATAACTGCTCTGTGCCTGACTGGAGGCCGCATTGTCTTTACATCTTATTCATCAGTTTCCCCGTATTGAACTTCTGGGTGCGCCCACGCCTCTGGAATTTTTGCCCCGTCTGTCGGACTTCTTAGGTCGTGACATTTTTATCAAACGCGACGATGTAACGCCGCTGGCGCTGGGCGGCAACAAACTGCGCAAGCTGGAGTTCCTGGCGGCCGATGCGCTGCGTGAGGGGGCCGATGTGCTGCTCACCGCCGGTGCGATCCAGTCTAACCACGTGCGTCAGACCGCTGCGGTCGCCGCCAAACTTGGGCTGAAATGCGTGGCATTACTTGAAAACCCCATCGCGACCCAGAGCGAGAATTATCTCACTAACGGTAACCGGCTGCTGCTGGAACTGATGGACGTTGAAGTAGTGATGGTTGAGGCACTGACCGATCCTGCCGCACAACTGGCGGAACAGGCGGAACGCCTTGAGGCGCAGGGTTTTCGACCCTATACCCTGCCTGTTGGCGGATCAAACGCGCTAGGCGCGCTGGGTTATGTAGAGTGCGCCCAGGAGATCGTGCATCAAAGTGAAGGCGTGGTGGATTTTGCTGCGGTAGTCGTCGCGTCTGGCAGTGCCGGAACGCATGCGGGGCTGGCCATTGGGCTGGAACACCTCATGCCGCAAACCGAGCTGGTGGGCGTGACCGTATCGCGTCAGCGTGATGAACAGCTGCCGAAAGTGGACGCTATTCGTCAGGCGCTGGCATCGCAGTTGTCGGTAGAGGCAAAGGCCCCGGTGACGCTGTGGGATGACTACTTTGGGCCACGCTATGGCGAGCCAAATGAAGAGGGCACAGAGGCGATCAAGCTGCTGGCCCGGCTGGAAGGCCTCCTGCTCGACCCGGTTTATACTGGCAAAGCGATGGCGGGGTTAATTGATGGGATCAGTCAGAATCGTTTCCGCCGCGAAGGACCGCTCCTGTTTGTGCATACCGGCGGTGCGCCCGCGTTATTTGCTTATCACCCTTCGGTCTGAGACGTCGCGAAAAAAAGGTTTATAATCCGGCCGTTATTTTGCTGTCTCAGGTAAATAACGCCCATAATGACAGAGCGGCAAACGGGGTTTAGCCGCTCAACAGCACACTCACGAATAATAAATGGGGTACACATGGCTTTCTCACAGATTCGTCGCCAGCTGGTGACGGGAATGATGGCGGTTGCGCTGGTTGCTGGCGTTAGTGTTAAAACCTTTGCCGCAGAAGATTTGCTGCAGCAAGTGAAAAGTAAAGGCGAACTGCGTGTGGGCCTGGAAGGCACCTATCCGCCTTTCAGTTTCCAGGATGAAAAAGGCAAGCTGACCGGATTTGAGGTGGAGTTCGCCCAGGACCTGGCGAAACACATGGGTGTGAAAGCCGTGCTGAAACCGACAAAATGGGATGGCATGCTGGCCGCGCTGGATTCCAAACGTATCGATGTGGTGATTAATCAGGTCACCATTTCCGATGAGCGTAAAAAGAAATATGACTTCTCCACGCCGTACACCATTTCGGGCGTGCAGGCGCTGACGCTGAAGAAAAATGCCGGCAGCATCACCCGCCCCGAAGATCTGGCAGGTAAAAAAGTGGGTGTCGGTCTGGGCACCAACTACGAGCAGTGGTTACGTGCAAACGTGAAAGGTGTCGATGTTCGTACCTATGATGACGATCCTACCAAATACCAGGATCTGCGTTCAGGTCGCGTTGATGCGATTCTGGTGGACCGTCTGGCGGCACTGGATCTGGTGAAGAAAACCGGTGACACGATGGCCGTTGCTGGCCCTGCGTTCTCGCGTCTTGAAGCAGGCGTTGCACTGCGTAAAGGTAACGAAGATTTACTGAAAGCCATTAACCAGGCGATTGCAGAGATGCAGAAAGACGGCACGCTCAAAAAGCTGTCTGAGAAATGGTTTGGCGCGGACGTTACGCAATAATGCAGGAAAGTTTACAACTGGTGCTGGAGTCAGCACCATTCCTTCTTAAAGGCGCGCTGTTTACGCTTCAGCTCAGTATTGGCGGGATGTTTTTTGGGCTGATACTGGGCTTTGTGCTGGCGCTGATGCGCTTGTCGCGCTTCTGGCCCATCAGCTGGCTGGCACGTATCTACGTGTCGATTTTTCGTGGCACGCCGCTTATCGCTCAGTTGTTTATGATCTACTACGGTCTGCCCCAGTTTGGCATTGAGCTGGATCCAATTCCTTCCGCGATGATTGGCCTGTCGCTGAATACAGCAGCCTATGCATCGGAATCACTTCGTGGTGCCATTGCGGCGATTGAGCGCGGCCAGTGGGAAGCGGCGGCCAGCATTGGCATGACGCCATGGCAAACGCTGCGCAGGGTTATTTTGCCTCAGGCTGCCCGTACCGCCTTACCGCCATTGGGTAACAGCTTCATCAGCCTGGTCAAAGATACCTCACTGGCGGCGACCATTCAGGTACCGGAGTTATTTCGTCAGGCCCAGTTGATTACCTCACGTACGCTGGAGGTATTCACGATGTATCTGGCGGCCTCGGTTATCTACTGGATCATGGCTACCGTGCTGTCTGCCTTACAGAACCGGCTCGAAGCACACGTTAACCGTCAGGATCAGGAGGCGAAATGAGTGCCATTGAAGTGCGCCAACTGGTGAAACAGTTTAACGGCCAAACGGTACTGCACGGCATCGATCTGGATGTTGCGCCGGGTGAAATTGTGGCGATTATCGGCCCGAGCGGATCCGGTAAAACGACGCTGTTGCGCAGCATCAACCTGCTTGAAGTGCCTGAGTCCGGGCGCATCAAAGTCGGCGATATTACGATTGACGCCAGTCTGGGGATCAATAAGCAGAAAGAACAGGTGCGCCAACTCCGTCAGCAGGTGGGGTTTGTGTTTCAGAACTTCAATTTGTTTCCGCATCGCTCGGTGCTGGAAAACATTATTGAGGGACCGGTCATCGTCAAAGGCGAAACCAAAGCGGACGCGGTCGCGCGGGCGCGTGGCCTGCTCGAAAAAGTGGGATTGCAGGGTAAAGAAGACAGCTATCCACGTCGTCTTTCCGGCGGACAGCAGCAACGTGTTGCCATTGCCCGCGCGCTTGCCATGCGGCCTGAAGTCATTTTGTTTGATGAACCGACCTCGGCGCTGGATCCCGAGCTGGTGGGCGAAGTGCTGAATACGATCCGGGCGCTGGCGCAGGAAAAGCGCACGATGGTGATTGTGACCCATGAGATGAGCTTTGCCCGTGATGTCGCTGACCGGGCGATTTTCATGGATCAGGGCCGCGTGGTAGAACAGGGCCCGGCCAAAGCGTTGTTCAGCGCTCCTCAGCAGGCACGTACCCGACAGTTTCTGGATAAATTTCTTAATCAATAATCCCCAAAATGCCGCCCGACACGGGCGGCGTTTTATTTATTTTTTTCCTGCCTGCGCGCTCAGTTTCTTCTGAAAATTTACGGCTGGTCTTTCCTTAACCTGTTGTTATCGCTTCGGTTATACTGAATGATATTTCAATGACGTAACAGAGTGTAAATTTTAAGACCTCCCCGATTGAGGTGACAGTGAAAATATTAATAATTCTTCACAAATTCATCGCTCTGTCGGGACGTTATAATGACTCACCCCAGGAAGGAAATCCTCTGGATCAATACCCTCAAAGGAGGGTGCATTTTACTTGTCGTACTGCATCACGCCATCATCACTACGTTCGCACCCTCGCTTCATCATCTGACCGCGGGTCTGCTACCGGCACAAGGATGGGTGGCGTTTAATACCTGGCTCTCGCCGTTGCGTATGCCCGCTTTCTTCTTTGTGTCTGGGTTGCTGGCCGCTAACGCGGTCGTGAAGAAAAGCTGGCAGGAAGTGTTTACGAAAAAATTCAGCAATATTGTTTACCTCTACCTGCTGTGGGGCGTGATTCAGTGGCTGAGTATCCACTACATTTCCACCCATTTAGGCGAACGGCTGTCCAGTAGCAAAAATGCCGCCTATGCGGATTCGCCTCTTGAGTTTATTAAGCTGCTGATGCTGTCGATGACCAGCCTGTGGTACCTGTACGCGCTGGCAGGGTTTTTCCTGGTGACTAAGCTTTTCCATCAACAGAAAAGGGTTCTGCTGGCGGCGGCGATAGCGGCGAACTACGCTGCGCAGTTTAACCTGATCCCCGGATGGGGCCCGGCCAGCGTGGCGCAGAACTATCTGTATTTCCTGCTGGGCGTATTTTTCAGCGCGAGGCTAATTGAACTGAGCGCCCTTAAGGGACGTCACTGGCTGTGGCTTGGCGCGATTGCACTTGTCGGCATCGCCCATCATGCAGGTGGCATCTATAAAAACCCGTTTTACAGCCTGCTGACGATCGTGTTTGGCATCGTGCTGTGTCGTTTTCTCAATGCGCATTTCAGAATGACCTGGCTGAACGCTATCGGTCGAAATACATTACAAATCTATGTGTTACACCGCATTTTTATCGAACTGCTCGGACTGAGCGCTATCACACTGGCGCTGCATTTCGGCTGGTTCGGCAATGCCGGCTTTAGCTGGGCCTGGGCGCTGCTGATGCCGGTGACCGGTGTGGCGGTATGCACACTGCTGTCGCTGCTGGTCTGGTCGTTACTTAATCGCGGGCCGGGACGTATGCTGTTTCTCCATCCACGCCTGGTTAGTCAGCGTCAGCCCGAAACGCAAACCTTATCCTGAAGATCCGGGCCAGCGCGCTGGCCCCTTTTTCATCTGCCAGATTACCTCTTAGTCGCCCGACATCCTCGCGGGCCGGGAGCCAGGTCAGCGCACGCCTGACCGTGAAGCCATTTTTTATCGGGAAAACGGAATAAAAGCGCCTACGTCAGTTCCAAAGTTACGCCTGTTGAAAGCAGGGCAGAGCCTCGGTTTATGTCATAAGGATAACCAGACAGGAAAGGAAAACGCGCCTGAATAACGCGCTTGCCGGGCCCAGTGTCAATAAATCCCTTTAAGTGTAAAGTACGGTCCGAAACGCACCGCAACGCGGGTATTTAAGACTTTCGCTACATTCAGCAGAAAGAACATACGGAATACTTTTCGCACAAGAGAAGGCGATGTGAATTGCCGTTTCACCGCAGCGGAAATGTGCCGATGATGAGCAAAGAAAAAGAAGAAATTGCCTGGATTAATACACTCAAAGGCCTGTGTATCCTGCTGGTTATTCTGTATCACACGGTATTACCCGGCTTTGATGATACGGTAACACATCTGACCGCGGGCCTGCTCCCGGCTGAACTGTGGGTCCGGTTTAACCTGCTACTATCACCGCTGCGCATGCCCGCCTTTTTCTTTGTATCGGGTCTGCTGGCCAGTCATGCCATTCTTCACCGGCCCTGGCAGTCTGTCGCCACCAGCCGCATTATGAATCTGTTTTACCTTTATCTGTTATGGGGCGTTATTCAGTGGGGATCCATTTCCGGCATCGCGACGGAAATTACCGGACAGCGTATTTCGCAAAATCTTAATGCGGCCTATGCCGGTTCGTTTTCAGAATTTCTCAGACTGACCTTTCTCGCCATGAGTACCGCCTGGTATTTATATGGTCTGGCACTCTATTTCCTGTGCGCCAAATGGTTTCAACATTACAAAATCCCGCTGCTTATCGTAGCCGCTGTGCTGAACTATCTGGCGGTCGAAAAGAGTATTCCGTTCTGGGGACCGCAAAGTCTGGCGCAGTATTTTATCTTTTTTGTATTGGGCGCATTTTGGTGGGCACCCATGCTACGACTGAGCGAAGGGCGACGGGAGAACAGGTTGCCGTGGCTGTTACTGGGACTGCTGGCTGTACTACAGGGCCTGCTTGATTTGAACAGCCGTCTTTTTCTCTGTCTGATTGCCATCCTGGCCAGCGTGGCCGCCTGCCGATGGTTAAGCCAGCTGGGCTGTATGGCCTGGCTGAACTGGACAGGCCGCCATACCTTACCCCTTTACGTTATTCACCGTATTTTCATTGAATATTTCGGGATGACGGCGATTTTATATGCGCAACGTCACCAGCTTTTTGAGCTGACAGGCTTTTCATGGCTTTGGGCCTGTCTCTATCCTCCGGTGATGGTTACGATCTGCGCCTTGTGCTCCATGGCGGTCTGGTCATTGCTGAATCGGGGACCGGGACGCGCGCTGTTTCGCTTGCCACATCTGATGAAACGGCCTTCCATTCCGGCAGCCTGACCGTTGTACGCATGTCAGCCACCTGTCTCTGCGGCGCGTCCGGATTGCGTATGCGGGGGATGTGCGCGCAGAGACCACCTGATAGCGCGAATCCCTTCGCACTTCTCCACTGCTGAGGCGCTCAACGGCCGCGGGTTTTTCATCCGTCATAAAAAAAGGTTCATGCCAGGCATGAACCTTGAT
Organism: Pantoea sp. JZ2; assembly: GCF_035191405.1. Classification (NCBI taxonomy): domain Bacteria; kingdom Pseudomonadati; phylum Pseudomonadota; class Gammaproteobacteria; order Enterobacterales; family Erwiniaceae; genus Pantoea; species Pantoea sp. JZ2. The sequence goes on from NZ_CP045247.1 coordinate 2,123,971, forward strand.
CACAACCAGAATGAAACGCGCCGACAGTTAACCGATCGTCATCAGGCTGGCGTTACCGCCCGCGGCGGCGGTGTTGACGCTCAAAGAGCGTTCAATCAGCAGGCGTTCCAGTAACAGGTTGGTTTCACCGCGGGCAAATCCCTGTACCGAGACAATCGCACCTTCACGCGCCGCAATCTGCTCGCACAGGCTGCGGAGCTGGTCGGCATCACCATGATAAATCACGGCATCAAATTGCGCGGTCAGCGGATCCTTCGCCAGGGTAATACGGCTCTTCACCGCTGCCGGTAAGGTATTAAGCAGCGTACGATGCAGGTCATCATCCGGCCACAGGGCCTGACTGCCGACGCTGGTTACCGCAGCCAGCTGAATCAGCGCATCGTCGTTGTTATCTGCCAGACAGAGCACCTGTTCGCGCGGGAGTAACAGGAAGGTGTTGCGCTCTCCTGTTGGGCCCGGCAGCAGACGAACCGTACCGGCCTGCGCCAGCTGTTCATAATGCTGACACAGCGCAGACAGCTGTGGCTTATCTTTTGCCCAGTCGGTCAGTGCCTGATGCGGCGCTAACAGGCGTTGACGCTGACTGTTGTCTGCGGGACGTTCCGCATCCTGACGGGCGAGGGTGGTGCTCAGCGCCTCATCCGGGCGGTTAGCCAGCAGACGATAAAGATACAGTGGGCCGCCCGCTTTTGGACCGGTACCTGAGAGGCCTTCGCCCCCAAAGGGTTGCACACCGACGACCGCGCCGACCATGTTGCGGTTAACATACAGGTTACCCACTTTGGCACTGGCGGTGACCTGCGTGATGGTTTCGTCGATGCGCGTATGAACACCCAGGGTCAGGCCATAGCCTGTGGCGTTAATCTGCTCAACGATCTGCGGCAGGTTGCTGCGGGTAAAACGCACCACGTGCAGGACAGGACCAAACACTTCCTGGGTCAGATCGCTGACCTTATCCAGCTCAATCAGCGTTGGTTTCACAAAGGTGCCTGTGGCCCATTCTTTGCTGTCCTGTGGGTTATCCTGTGCCGTCTGGTAGACCTTAAAGCCTTTATTACGCATGGCCTGAATATGGCGTTCGATGTTGGCTTTGGCTTCCTGATCGATCACCGGACCGATGTCGGTGGACAGGCGTTCCGGGTTGCCCATGCGGCATTCCGCCATCGCGCCACGCAGCATTTTTAACGTGTGGTCTGCGACGTCTTCCTGCACGCAGAGCAGACGCAGGGCGGAACAGCGTTGTCCCGCGCTGTCAAAGGCCGATGCCACGATGTCGACAACCACCTGTTCGGTCAGCGCGGAGGAGTCCACAATCATGGCATTCATTCCGCCCGTTTCCGCAATCAGCGGTGTCGGACGGCCCTGCGGATCGAGTCTGCCCGCAAGATTGCGTTGCAGCAGCGTGGCAACGGCGGTGGAGCCGGTAAACATGACGCCGCGCACCCGTTCGTCGCCGGTGAGCTGTGCCCCCACGGTTTCGCCCTGACCCGGCAGCAGTTGCAGTACACCGGCGGGCACGCCAGCGCTCAGTAAAATATTGACGGCCTGTGCGGCAATTAACGGCGTTTGCTCGGCGGGTTTCGCCAGCACGCTGTTACCTGCCGCCAGAGCCGCGGCGATTTGGCCGGTAAAAATGGCCAGCGGAAAGTTCCACGGGCTGATGCAGACTACCGGGCCAAGCGGACGGTGGGTTTCGTTATCGAAATCATGGCGCACAATGCCGGCATAGTAATAAAGGAAATCGACCGCTTCACGCACCTCGGCAATGGCGTTGTTATAGGTTTTTCCGGCTTCACGCACCAGAAGACCCAGCAGTTGCTGTAGCTGGCTTTCCATCAGCTGTGCGGCGCGCTCCAGAATGGCGGCACGCTCCTGCGGCGGCGTGGCAAACCAGATAGGGCCGGCATTAACGGCGGCCTCAATGGCCAGGGAAACCTCCTGTTCGGATGCCTGGCGCACGGTGCCCACCACATCCGCAGGGACGGCCGGATTGAGCACTGGCTCGCTTTCCCCTCCCGTTAAAGGGCCGTCGATAAGCGGTTGCGCCACATACGTTTCGGTAGCACCGCTCAGCAGCGCGCTGGACAGTGACGCAAGACGATGTTCATTCGCCATATCAAGACCGGCGGAGTTCACGCGGTCCTCACCATACAGGTCACGTGGTAACGGAATTTTCGGGTGCGGCAGGCCCAGTGTTCCTTCGCTGAGACCCAGTTTTTCCACTTCGGCAACCGGATCGGCGACCAGTTCGTCGATGGGCAGTGACGTATCGGCGATGCGGTTAACGAAGGAGGTATTCGCGCCGTTCTCCAGTAAGCGTCGCACCAGATAGGCGAGCAGCGTTTCATGCGTACCGACCGGGGCATAAATACGGCAGGGACGATTAAGTTTACCGTCTGCGACCTTGCCGACCACCTGTTCATACAGCGGTTCACCCATGCCGTGCAGGCACTGGAACTCGTACTGACCCGGATAGTAGTTATTGCCTGCCAGCTGATAAATGGCGGCCAGGGTGTGCGCATTGTGCGTGGCAAACTGCGGATAGATCAGGTTCGGCACCGCCAGCAGCTTGCGCGCGCAGGCCAGGTACGAAATGTCGGTATACACTTTGCGCGTGTACACCGGATAGCCCTCCAGGCCTTCCATCTGGGCGCGTTTAATTTCGCTGTCCCAGTAAGCGCCTTTCACCAGACGAATCATCAAACGGCGGCGGCTACGTTGCGCCAGGTCGATCAGCTCATCAATAACAAACGGACAGCGCTTCATATAGGCCTGAATGACAAAGCCGATACCGTTCCAGCCCTCCAGTTCAGGCTCAAAACACAGCCTTTCGAGCATATCAAGAGAGAGTTCCAGGCGGTCGGCTTCTTCTGCATCAATATTAATGCCGATGTCGTAAGAGCGGGCCAGTAGCGTCAGCGACTTAAGCAGCGGATACAGCTCATCCATCACCCGGTCGTACTGGGCACGGCTGTAGCGCGGGTGCAGGGCAGAGAGCTTAATTGAAATGCCCGGGCCTTCATAAATGCCGCGGCCATTGGAGGCTTTGCCAATCGCATGAATCGCCTGCTGATACGAAACCAGATAGGCTTTCGCATCGCTGGCGGTCAGGGCGGCTTCGCCCAGCATATCGTAAGAGTAACGGAAACCTTTCTCTTCAAGCTTACGGGCGTTAGCCAGTGCTTCGGCGATGGTTTCACCCGTCACGAACTGTTCACCCATCAGGCGCATCGCCATATCCACGCCTTTACGGATCAGCGGTTCACCACTCTTGCCAATGATCCGGTTGAGCGAGCGCGACAGATTCGCTTCGTTATGCGTTGAGACCAGGCGGCCGGTAAATAACAGGCCCCAGGTGGCGGCGTTAACAAACATGGACGGACTGCGGCCCAGATGCGACTGCCAGTTGCCGTTACTGATCTTGTCACGGATAAGCGCATCGCGCGTCGGTTTATCCGGAATACGCAGCAACGCTTCCGCCAGGCACATCAGCGCCACGCCTTCCTGTGAAGATAATGAAAACTCCTGAAGCAGACTTTGCACCATACCGGCGCGTCCGGTTGCCCCTTTTTGGTGCCTGAGCTTCTCTGCCAGGGTAAAGGCGAGCTGCCGGGTTTTTTCAGCCAGCGGAGCGGGAAGGCGGGCTTGCTCCAGCAACATGGGAACGGCATCGGTTTCCGGTCTACGCCAGGCGGCCGTCACGGCCGAACGGGCTACCGACTGCGGCAGGATGTGCTCTGCGAAGTCAAGGAACGGCTGAACCATCTCGTCCGCAGCGACCTCATCAGAAGCCGATTCGTTGAGCTGCAGGGGAATCTCTTCCACTGTTTCACCGGCTTCTAACTGCACGAGATAGTTAAAGATTGCTTGTTTAATCAGCCAGTGCGGCGTGCGATCCATTTTCTGTGCCGCCAGTTTAATGCGACTGCGGGTGGCTTCATCCAGCTTCACCCCCATGGTCGTTGTTCCCATGATTTCTGTTCCTTAAAACGTTTTTTACCAGAGCAAGGGCTGCACTATCACTCATGTTGCAACTTTGTGCAACCGTGTTAAATGTGACCTTGCTTCCACACTTTACCGCCGCTTTTGCCATTAACATTTAAAAGCGGCACAAATCTTGCTGCAAGAAACTCGCCAATGTTGCAACCCCCTTCAATTTAAACAGGGTTGTGGTGGTAAAGGTGCAACTTAAGTGTGAGCGGGCGCAACCTGTGAACATTTAAAACAGGGAGAGAGGTGAAACTGATGTAACGGATGTGTTAAATGCATTGTGTAGAACGTGCCTTTACGGCAGGATACCGCGCCTTAAGGGAAACGGGACTTTTATCGATGCGGTAATACGCTGACGCTACCCCGTTCCGGTGGCGCAGGAAAAGATTTCTCTTAAGAGATCGGATAATAACGGAGAAACACATGACAGTAAGTACACCCATGCTGGTGACCTTTTTAATTTATATCCTCGGGATGGTGCTCATCGGTTTTATTGCCTGGCGCTCAACCAAAAACTTTGATGACTACATTCTGGGCGGTCGCAGCCTGGGCAGTGTGGTTACCGCGCTGTCAGCGGGTGCCTCTGACATGAGCGGCTGGCTGCTGATGGGCTTACCCGGTGCCATTTTTCTCTCCGGCATTTCAGAAAGCTGGATCGCCATTGGTCTGATTATTGGTGCCTGGCTTAACTGGAAAATTGTCGCGGGTCGTTTACGCGTCCAGACAGAACATCATGATAACGCCTTAACCTTGCCCGACTTTTTCACCAGCCGCTTTGAAGATCGCAGCAAAATTCTGCGTGTGATTTCTGCGGTCGTCATCCTGATGTTTTTCACCATTTACTGTGCTTCCGGTGTGGTTGCCGGTGCGCGCCTGTTTGAAAGCACCTTTGGAATGGACTACGCCACGGCCTTATGGGCCGGTGCGGCGGCGACCATTCTCTATACGCTGGTGGGCGGATTCCTGGCGGTAAGCTGGACAGATACCGTTCAGGCCAGCCTGATGATCTTCGCCCTGATCCTGACGCCGCTTATCGTCATCATGGCCGTCGGCGGTTTAAGCGATTCGCTGGCAGTCATTCAGGCTAAAAGCACGGAAAACCTGGATATGTTCAAAGGACTGAATGTGGTTGCGGTCCTGTCGCTACTGGGCTGGGGATTAGGTTATTTTGGCCAGCCCCATATTCTGGCCCGCTTTATGGCGGCGGATTCACACCGGTCAATTCGTACCGCGCGCCGTATTGGTATGGCCTGGATGATTTTGTGTCTGGCCGGCGCCGTCGCGGTTGGCTTCTTTGGTATCGCCTATTTCCAGAACAACCCGGGCGAGGCCGCTGGTGTAACTCAAAACGGCGAGCGTGTCTTCATTGAGCTGGCACGTATTCTGTTTAACCCCTGGATTGCCGGGATTCTGCTGTCAGCCATTTTAGCGGCCGTCATGTCGACACTCAGTTGCCAACTGCTGGTGTGCTCCAGCGCCCTGACCGAAGACCTGTATAAAGGCTTTTTGCGCAAAAATGCCAGCCAGAAAGAACTGGTCTGGGTCGGTCGCCTGATGGTGCTGCTGGTCGCGCTGATTGCCATCGCACTGGCCGCCAACCCTGAAAACCGGGTATTAGGCCTGGTCAGCTATGCATGGGCGGGCTTTGGTGCGGCGTTCGGGCCGGTTGTGCTGTTCGGCGTGTGCTGGAAACGTATGAACCGCAATGGCGCATTAGCGGGCATGGTTGTCGGTGCGGTGACCGTGGTGGTCTGGAAGCAGTATGGCTGGCTCGGTCTGTACGAAATCATCCCGGGCTTTATCCTGGCCAGTCTCGCCATCGTCGTCTTTAGCCTGGCGAGTCGCGCACCGTCAACCCAGGCGATGGCACGTTTCGATGCCGCTGAGGCCGAGTTCCAGACGAAGTAATCGCCTTCTTTTTTCCACCGCCTGCCCCCGCGAGGGCAGGCTTTTTTTTGCCCGTTATCTGGCACAGACAGTTACGAAATTATTTCGTTGTGGAACTTGTATTTTTTTGAGTGGTAATGATAATCGGTATCGTTCGTTTTTACGTAACTTTACGCGTCGTTGACGCCGGTTAACATTCAAGAGGTTGGCGATGTTCGTTCCGTTTCTCATTATGCTGCGCGAAGGGCTTGAAGCCGCGTTGATCGTCAGCCTGATCGCCAGTTATCTGAAGCGCACTCAGCGCACTCAGTGGTTTCCTGCGATGTGGGCGGGCGTCTTTATCGCCGCCGCACTCTGCCTTGGGCTGGGTATCTTAATCAACCAGACCACGGGTGAATTTCCGCAGAAACAGCAAGAGCTGTTTGAAGGTATCGTGGCGGTAATCGCGGTCGTTATCCTGACCTCGATGGTGTTCTGGATGCGCCGGGTCGCGCGCAATATCAAACGGGAACTTGAACACGCCGTCGACGAGGCATTGCATAAATCGGCCGGCGGCGGCCTGGCGCTGGTGATGATGGTGTTTCTGGCCGTCGCACGCGAAGGGCTGGAATCAGTGTTCTTTCTGCTGGCCGCGTTCACACAGGATGTCGGTTATGCGCCGCCGTTGGGTGCGGTGTTGGGGCTGGCCACGGCGGTGGTGCTGGGCATGCTGATCTACTGGGGCGGCCTGCGGCTCAACATGGCGCACTTTTTCCGCTGGACCAGTATTTTCATTCTGCTGGTGGCAGCAGGCCTGGCGGCAGGGGCTATTCGCGCTTTTCATGAGGCAGGGCTGTGGAACCATTTTCAGCAGGTGGCCTTTGATATGAGCCCGATCTTGTCCACGCATTCGCTGTTTGGCACAGTGCTGGAAGGCATGCTTGGCTATCAGGAAGCGCCCAGCGTCAGTGAAGTCGCTGTCTGGCTGCTCTATCTGATCCCCGCTTTATTATTGTTTGTTATGCCTGCACGCGCTGATACCTCAGCAGCTGCGCGCTAACGCGTTTACCCGGCGCGTCAGCCGCGCCTCTGACTGAACAGGGAAAAAATATGATGATGCGTTTTAACCGTAATGCGGTACTGGCTTCTCTGCTGGCGTTTTCTGGCTCTTCACTGGCTGCAGCCATTCCGCAGGTCAGCGTCACTGTGACGGACAAACAGTGTGAGCCCATGTCAGTTACGGTACAGGCCGGTAAAACTCAGTTTCTGATTAAAAATAACAGCCAAAAAGCGCTGGAATGGGAAATTCTCAAAGGCGTGATGGTGGTCGAAGAGCGCGAAAATATTGCGCCGGGCTTTAGCCAGAAACTGACGGCCAACCTGGAAGCCGGGGAATATGACATGACCTGTGGCCTGCTGACGAACCCGAAAGGCAAACTGATCGTGCAGGGCACCGGGAGCAAAAGTGCGCAACAAGGCAAACCCGAACTGATGCAACTGGCGGGCCCCATTAATGCCTATAAAGCCTATGTCACTGAGGAAGTGAGTCAGCTGGTATCCGGCACGCAGGCGTTTACGGATGCGGTGAAAGCCGGTGATGTGGCTAAAGCCAAAGCGTTATTTGCGCCCACCCGTCAGCACTACGAGCGCATTGAGCCGATCGCGGAGCTGTTTTCTGACCTTGATGGTCGTATTGATGCCCGCGAAGATGATTATGAGAAAAAAGCCGACGATCCGAAATTTACCGGCTTCCATCGTCTCGAAAAAGCCCTGTTTGCAGATAACACGACGAAAGACATGGCAGGCTATGCCGACCAGTTAAATCACGATGTGCATGACCTGCAACAACGCGTGAGTGAACTGGCATTTCCTCCGGCGAAAGTGGTGGGCGGAGCCGCCGGGCTGATTGAAGAGGTGGCGGCGACCAAAATCTCTGGCGAAGAGGATCGCTACAGCCGCACGGATCTGTGGGATTTCCGCGCGAATGTGGATGGGGCACAAAAAATTGTCACACTTTTACGTCCGGTACTGCAGCAGGCGAACCCACAGCTTTTAGCAAAAATAGACGCTAACTTCAGTAAAGTGGATGCGATTCTGGATAAATACCGCACGCAGCAAGGTTATGAATCCTATGAAAAACTGACCCAGGCTGACCGCACGGCGCTGAAAGGGCCGATCACCGCTCTGGCGGAAGATCTTTCCCTACTGCGTGGCACACTGGGCCTGAACTAATCATGGACAAGGATCAGGAATTACAGCAGCCTGCGCGACGGCGTTTATTAAAAGGGCTGGGCATGCTGGGCGGCGCGGCTGCGGTAGGCGCGGGCTGTCCGTTTCATGCCGGGGCTGCTGAGCAGCCCGACAGTTTTGCACCGGGCACGGTCACGCCGAACGCGCGTCAGCAACGACAGCCTTTCTATGGCGTGCATCAGGCGGGCATTATTACCCCACAGCAGGGCGCCATGATGCTGGTGGCGTTTGATGTGCTGACCAGCGACAGGCGTGAGCTGCAGCGGTTGTTCCAACTGCTGACACAGCGCATCGCGTTTTTAACGGCAGGCGGCAAGGCCCCCGCCGTGGTCAACCCACAGCTGCCACCGATGGATTCCGGTATCCTGGGGGCCGAGATTGCCCCCGATAATCTGACCATCACGGTGTCAGTCGGTAACGCGCTGTTTGACGGGCGTTTCGGTCTGGCTGCGCTCAAACCCGCGAAACTGCAGCCGATGACCCGGTTTCCTAATGATTCGCTGGATGCCAGTCAGTGCCATGGCGATCTGCTGTTGCAGATTTGCGCCAATACCCAGGACACGGTGATCCACGCGCTGCGCGATATCATCAAACATACGCCGGATCTGCTGGGCGTACGCTGGCGGCGGGAAGGCTTTATCTCCGATCATGCCGCGCGCAGCGCGGGCAAAGAAACGCCCATTAATCTGCTGGGCTTTAAAGACGGCACGGCAAATCCGGACACGCACAATCACGCCTTGATGGATAAGCTGCTCTGGGTCACCGAGGATCAGCACGAGCCAGCCTGGGCGCGGAATGGCAGCTATCAGGCGGTAAGGTTGATTCGTTTCCACGTGGAAATGTGGGATCGCACACCGTTGGGCGAACAGCAGACCATTTTCGGTCGCGAAAAGCTGAGCGGCGCGCCGCTGGGTATGAAAAATGAACATGACGTTCCCGATTACCGTAACGATCCGGATGGCCAGATAATTGCGCTGGATGCGCATATTCGTCTGGCAAACCCCCGTACGCCCGCCACGGAAAGCAGCCTGATGCTGCGCCGGGGATACAGTTATTCGTCCGGTGTTTCCGCTTCAGGTCAACTGGAGATGGGATTACTCTTCGTCTGCTATCAACATGATTTGGAATTGGGTTTCCTTACCGTCCAGAACCGCTTAAATGGCGAAGCGCTGGAAGAGTATATACGTCCGTTTGGCGGCGGTTACTTTTTTGTCTTACCCGGCGTGGTGAATGAAAACCATTATTTAGGCCAGTCCTTACTGGAAAGTTGATTAAATTTTAGGCACGGCATTCTGTGTCTGACAGCGCAGCGTGCCGTGTTTTCATATTGCCGTTTTTTCCCCGTACGGCTTTTTTATCGCCCCGTTTAACACGCTTTTTAACGTGACGTAAAATATACTAACCCTCTGTAATAAATACGTAATTTAATTTAAGTAAGGTCTTCGTTAACGGCCGGTTGAATATTTATTTTTCATGAAAGTGAAAATACTGTTGCAAAATACCAATAAGATGGTTCACTTTACTATGAAAGCGTAATCGGGCGTGTTGATGTCTCACACTGGAGTTCGCGCATGGATAGATGTTTTTACAGCCGTTCAGCAGTAAACAATATCGCACTCACCCGTGAGGGACGTTCTTCCTCAACCGCTTTTACATTTCAATGTGTTTTCTCTCTTCAACTTCACTCCTTTTTTACCGGTATACGGTCAGGCTGTTTTGCTGCCGGATATCAATCGTCATGGCCTGTCACGGCTCTAAAGGAAGCCAACTGAAACCTCTAAAGCGTTCACGTAATCGCAACGGGCGTATTGCCTGAAGCGGGAAATGAAACCAACTGTAAGGTGCCACTATGGGAAGACAGAAAGCAGTGATCAAAGCGCGTCGAGAAGCAAGACGAGTGCTTCGTAATGACTCACGCAGTCATCGTCAGCGTGAAGAAGAATCGGTCACTTCGCTGGTGCAAATGGGTGGGCTTGATGCAATTGGCATGGCACGCGATGTGCGTGACCGTGCGCCGATTGAAGCCCGAAATGAAGCTCAGGCGCATTATCTTAACGCCATAGAAACAAAACAGCTTATCTTCGCCACGGGCGAAGCGGGCTGCGGCAAAACCTGGATTAGTGCTGCGAAAGCAGCAGAGGCCCTGATTCATAAGGATATCGACAGGATTATCGTTACGCGCCCGGTGCTACAGGCGGATGAGGATCTGGGATTCCTTCCTGGTGATATCTCAGAGAAATTCGCCCCCTATTTCCGCCCGGTTTACGACATTCTGGTTAAACGTCTTGGCGCATCCTTTATGCAATATTGTCTGCGTCCGGAAATCGGCAAAGTGGAAATTGCGCCTTTTGCCTATATGCGCGGCCGCACCTTTGAAAATGCGGTAGTGATTCTGGACGAAGCGCAGAACGTGACGGCTGCGCAGATGAAAATGTTCCTGACCCGCCTTGGCGAAAATGTCACGGTGATTGTTAACGGCGATATTACCCAGTGCGATTTGCCCGCTGGGGTGCCTTCCGGTCTCGCAGACGCGCTGGCGCGTTTCGAAGAGGACGAGATGGTTGGCATTGTCCGTTTCGGCAAAGAGGATTGTGTGCGTTCCGCGCTGTGTCAGCGCACTCTGCACGCGTACAGCTAGCGTTCTATTGAGTCATGTAGCGACCAAACCCGGCTCCGGCCGGGTTTTTTTGTGTCTCAGATTCGCCGCCTGGCCGCGATCATTCATCGCTGCCGATCTGCCAGATAAAGGTCGGATCGCGCCGGTTCACTTCCCAGTCGCCGACATTTCGGCTCTTGTATATCACCGGATTGTGGGACGCGATGGTTCGGGCATTGCGCCAGTGCCTGTCCAGCGCGTTTATCACCCGCGTATCTGACGCGCCCAGCGCATTAAATAACTCGCTGGCCGCGCGGGTAATCCATTCAACGGCGACGACCTGCGCTTTGGCGGCCTCCACTTCGGCCTGCACGTTGGCGGCGTGAATCAGGCTTTCTGCTTGCCCTTGTTGGTGCGCATCAAACGCAAGCTGGAGCGACGGCGTGGCATGCTGCACGGCGGCATCTGTCGCCCAGACCCAACTACTTATCTGGCCGACAACCTGCAACACCTGCACATCCTGTTTGACCTGGCGGGCATTACCGTGGCTGTAAATACGTTTTCGTTGTGCAACGCTCCGGGACACATCCCGCACAATAGCGCGACCAATGCCGGCCAGGGTCGCGAGTAAGACATGCTGATAAAAAGCCGTCTGATAGCGAAAGCGTTCACTAAAGTCATACACATGCGCAGGCTCCACGTGCGCCTCGCGAAAGCGCGTAGTGCCGCTACCGGTCAGGCGTTGCCCAAATCCATCCCAGTCATCGTCCCGCTCAACGCTGTCCTGATGAGTGCTCACCACCGCAATCACGTCGCGCTGGTTGTCGGTGCGCTTAGCGTACACATCAATCCAGTCGGCATAGAGTGTGCCGGTGCTGTAAAACTTTTCGCCCGTCAGTTGCCAACCGTGCCCGGTAGGGGAAACGGTGGTATTCACGTCTCCCAGCCTGACGCTGCCCGTTTCACTCCAGCCACTGCCGACGATGTCGCCATCAACAAAGCGGCGAAACCAGCGTTGACGGTCTTCGCTGTCAGGTTGATTGAGGCGATCCTCGACAAAGGCCATATGGGCGCGCAGAGCCTGAGGCAGATTGGAATCCGCTTCTGCCAGCTCGGTGAGCAAACGAAAAAGCTGCGGCAGCGAGGCTCCCAGGCCGCCATTAGCCGTTGGGATACGCAGCGTGCCAAAGCCCGCCGCCTTAAGCCAGTTTATCGGCTCATGCAACAGTGTCCGGTCGCGTTCGCGTGCAGCGGCCCCGTCGGCGATGCGGGCAAAAACAGGACGAAAGCGTTCTGCCAGACGGGTGTAATCAGGTTCAGACATGGTGTTCTCCTTGAGCTGACGGGTCATCAATATCGTGGCGCGTCGGTTCAAAGCGCACCACAAGCAGGAAAATGATGGGGATGAGAGCGGCCAGTGACACGATCCAGAACAGGTTGGTGCCATAAGCCGCCTGCAATATCGGCAGAATGAACAGCGCCAGTGCGCTTCCTGCACCAGAGATCGAACGGCTAAACCCGACGCCGGTGGCGCGAATAGATGTGGGATAGGCGAGGGCGGGATAGATCATTAACTGCGCACCGGGTCCGAACCCTTCGGCAAACAGCCACACTCCCAGCAGCAGAATGGCAAAGACCACACCGTAAGTGGCTTCAGGATGCCCGATCAAGGCCAGTGAAATCAGGGCGATAAACTGTAGCGCAAACCCCGCGATGGCCACATGACGAGAGGGAAATTTCCAGGCCAGTCGCATGCCCAGCAGGCCGCCGGTAAAGGCGAACAGCGCATTAAGTCCCAGTGAGGCGGCAATGGTTTCGAACACGCCCGCGCCCAGAAACTGCGCCAGAATCGAGGGGAGGAAAAATGCGATAGCCGTATATTCAAAAGCGATACAGGCGTTCATCACCGCTGCCACGATAGTGCGTTCGCGATATGGCTTCTGGAACAGCACGCGGAAACTGACCGCCGGTGCGACAGGCTCGATGGCAGGGGACTTATCTTCATGTGCCTGGATGCCATAGGACTCACGCAGAATACGGACCGCACCGCGTAAATCTCCCTGATTAGCCGCCCATAAAGGCGATTCGTTCATAAACTTGCTGCGCACGGCAATAATCAGCAGGGCAGGCACGGCACCAAACAACAGCGATGCCCGCCACAGCCAGTCAATGTGCTGGGCTGGCAACAGGAAGTAGAGGGCGAAGATGATGAAAAAGCAGACCGACGAGGCGGCATACCACATCGGGCACCAGGCCGCCAGTCGCGCAGCTTTGTTGCCTTTACCCGAAAACTTCGAGAATTCGGCCAGATAGGCCATGGCCACAGGCAAATCCATTCCCACACCAATGCCCATCAAAAAGCGCGCCCCGATCAGTACCCAGACATTCGGAGCCAGACCGGCAGCGAGGGCAGAAACGACGAAAAAAAGCATGTCTGCCATAAACACCGAATAGCGACCGTATTTATCGGTCAGCCAGCCGCCAGCCAGGTTGCCCACAATGGTGCCGATCATAATGGAGGAGGTGACCAGCCCGGTTAAGGTTGGCGTTAAGCTAAACGTCTTAACGACATCATCGATGCCGTAGGACAGCGTCGTGAGGTCATAGGCATCCAGAAAAACGCCGCCCAGCGCCAGAAACACGATCCAGCGCGCATAGCTGTTTTTGTCACTTTGCGTATTGATCAGTCGGGCCACATCGTTGACGGAGCGAACCGGTGTGGAAGGCGGCGAGGGGATCGCCACATCATCATCGATATTGAGAGTGCTCATGTTTTCCTCGTTATTGTCTGTACAGGTGCTGCCTTTATAAGCAGTGCATACGCAGTAAACAAACAAGAAAAAGTGATAAGGAATGCTTTAATTTCAATAAGTTATTTTTTATTCTCAGGCATGAAAAAGACCGGAAACGTGGGCACGCTTCCGGTATGGGTTGGGTGAATCAGGCTAACGAAGCCGTCTCGTTATGTTATGAGGCTTCAGCAGGGACGATCAGGCCCGCTGACGAGGGCGTGCGTCGGTAGCTGGCACCAGGATGAGGATGAGTAAGGCGATCGCCCAGCCCAAAAAGCTTCTCCCGTAACGTGCCGGGCTGGTAATCCTGCTTATATACGCCGCGTTTTTGCAGTTCCGGCACCAGCAGGTTCACGACGTCAGCAAAGGTTTCATGGGTAACGGCATAAGCCAGATTAAAACCGTCAACGTCTGTTTCCTCCACCCAGCTCTGTAGTTCATCTGCCACGGTTTCGGTGCTGCCCACCAGCAACGGCCCAAAGCCGCCAATGCCTACCCAGTCGGCCATGTTTTGCACCGTCCATTCACGCTGCGGATCGGCGGTCGAGAAGCTCTCTACAACAGACTGAATCGCATCGGTATGAAGATGTTTAAACACCTGATCGGGTTGATACTGACTAAAGTCAATGCCGGTCCAGCCGGAAATCAGGGCAAGGGCACCTTCGTGGCTGACATAACGTTTGTAATCCTGCCATTTGGCCTGGGCCAGCTTATCGGTCTCGCCCACGATCACGGTTTGCATATTGAAAATGAGAATGCTGCGCGGATCGCGTCCGGCCTCCTCTGCGCGCCGACGAATATCGGCCACGGTTTTCCTGAGCAGCACCTTAGACGGCGCGGCAACAAACACGCACTCGGCATGTTGCGCGGCAAAAGCCTTACCGCGGCTGGAGGCACCCGCCTGATATAACACCGGCGTGCGCTGTGGTGACGGCTCACACAGATGAATGCCCGGCACCTGGAAAAAGGTGCCCTGATGGTTGATCGGATGGACTTTGTTCGGATCGCTGAAGATATGGCGCTCCCGGTCGCGGATAACGGCGTCGTCTTCCCAGCTGCCTTCCAGCAGTTTATAAACCACCTGCAAATACTCATCTGCATAATCGTAACGGGCATCATGACGGGTTTGCGTGGCCTGGCCCAGATTGCGTGCGCCGCTTTCCAGATAGGAGGTGACGATGTTCCAGCCAATCCGCCCTTTGGTAAGATGGTCCAGCGTCGACATCCTGCGCGCAAACGGATAAGGATGCTCAAACGAAAGCGAGGCGGTCAGGCCGAAACCGAGATGCTGAGTGACCATCGCCATTGGGGTGATCAGCGCCAGCGGATCGTTAACCGGCACCTGAGAGGCACTGCGAAGGGCGGCATCATTGTTGCCGTTAAAAACATCATAAATGCCCAGTACATCGGCGATAAACAGGCCGTCAAATTTACCGCGCTCCAGCAGCACGGCTAAGTCTGTCCAGTATTCCAGGTCTTTGTACTGCCAGGAGCGATCGCGCGGATGCGCCCACAGGCCGGGTGACTGATGACCCACGCAATTCATATCAAAGGCATTTAAGCGGATTTCACGTTGTTTAGGCATAGCAGGCTCCTGAGCGGATGCGGCACGCCGGTGCCGCCCACTTTTTAGGGGGATAATAAACAGGTAAGTGATTAGTCAGTCAGTGAAAGGGGACATCGCTCGTTTAGCGTAGCGGTTGTGAGATTCAGCAGTTGACGGGCAACCGCTTCCGCATGCATTGCCACCTGCGGCAGGCCCATCAGTTCACCAAACCGACCGCGGGCCGCGGGACCGACCACATACAGATGGGAATTGCTGTGGCCCTGTGCCGTTCGCGTCTGCGACAGGGCATTGACATCAATGCCAAGCGCTAAAGGATCGGGCCGGATGACGCCGTCATCACACAACTGGCGTAGCAGGGCATCATGTTGTACCAGTTTCCCGTGCGCCGGGCCGGTGGTCACGATCACCTTATCCACCTCCCGCGTCACGACTTCGCCCGAGCGAGTTTGCAGATGCAGCCGTACCGCAGAATGGCTGGACTCTGCCGCCGTCAGCCGCGCCGCCATCACCTGCAACGATCCGTTTTCCTGCCGCGCGTTCAGCACCTGGCCTGCCTGTGGCGCAATGCGGTAGCGGTGCACATCCCACCACGGCCGCAGATGGCGCAGAAAGCGCCGTTGCTCATTCAGTGGCAGGCTCTGCCAGAGGGGCTGGCCCTGCCGACGAACCTCATCAAAGACGACCTGCCACGGAAGCCCGCGCGCCGCCGCCTGACGCATGTCCTGGCGGATGCGCCGTAACCAGCAGCGCACACCCGCTGGCCTGGCAAGGTGCCCTTCAAGCGACCAACTGAGGTCATGCTGACTGATATTGGGCCGGGGAAGTTGTCCACGGCGTGAAAACACGGTGACAGGGCCGCGGTGCCCGTGGCGATCCAGCGTGGCCACCATATCCGCCATCGTTAAGCCGCTGCCCACAATGGCGATGCGCTCCTCCGGACCGACAGAGGCGAGGGCGTTCTCCTGCCAGGGATCGGCGATGATGGCGGGATGGTCAGCCAGTGCGGTTAACGCGCCAGGCAACGACGGCGCGGGATGACTGACGGCCAGGACCACAATGTCGGCGGCAAGGTGTTTGCCGGCGGCGGTGCTGACCGTGCCGTCCCGGAAAGCCACAGCGCGATCCTGCAGATGCGCCAGAACGACAGGCGACTCACGTTGTGCCGCTTCGAACTGTGCATTGACCCAACGGGCAAACTGCCTGCGCTGAGGATAGACATGACCATCGTGCCAGCGCGCGGCGGGATCGCTGACATATGCATCAGAGGCGCGATACCAGCGATCAAAGCTGCCTTCTTCCTCTCCCGCCAGCTGCATGCGTGACGCGGGTACATTAAGGCGGTGAGCCGGATCGGCCGTCGAGTAGGCAACGCCCTGCGCCAGCTGCGACCGGGGTTCGATGAGCGTGACACGCAGTCCGGCCTGGCCCAGACGACCCAGATGCACGGCCAGCGCTGTCCCGCTAAATCCACCGCCCACGATGACAATATGCTGCTCTGACATAAACCGCCTCATTTGTTAGCTGGCACTGGCGCTTTTTTCGGGACGACGATCGCCACCGATAGTTTCACCAAAGGGACCTGTATTCACGCTGCGCTGTGCTTTCCCGGCGTGCGTCGACAGCGGCAGCAGTGGCATCAGTAACTCGGCTACCCGGTGCGCTTCTTCCAGATGCGGATAGCCCGACAGAATAAAGTTATCAATGCCCAGCGCCTGGTATTCCCGAATACGCGCTGCCACCTGCTGAGGGTTGCCGACCAGTGCAGTGCCCGCGCCGCCGCGCACCAGTCCGACGCCTGCCCATAAATTGGGGCCGATGCGTAAGCCCTCGCGTGAACCGCCGTGCAGTGCACTCATGCGCGCCTGGCCTGTCGAATCCATACGGGCAAAGATCTTCTGAGCGGATGCGATGGTTTCATCATCCAGATGAGCTATCAGTTTATCGGCTGCCGCCCAGGCTTCCTCTTCGGTTTCACGCACAATAACGTGCAGTCGAATGCCGTAGGACAACGCCCGGCCACGTTCCTGCGCCCGCTGGCGCACAACGTCCAGTTTGGCGGCAACCTGCTCAACGGGTTCGCCCCAGGTGAGATAAGTATCGACCTGACTGGCGGCCACGTCGACCGCATCGTCCGACGAACCACCAAAGTAGAGCGGTGGACCGTCGGCCTGCACAGGCGGAAACAGAATTTCAGCGCCCTCCACACGAATATGTTCACCGTGGAAGTCCACTTTCTCGCCTTTCAGCAAACGGGAATAGACCTCCAGGAACTCCCGTGTGACCTGATAGCGTTCGGCATGACTCAGGAAAATACCGTCGCCTTTATTTTCCACCGGATCGCCACCCGTCACCACATTGATCAGTAAGCGCCCGTCTGACAGACGGTCCAGCGTTGCCGCCATGCGCGCCGCCAGGCTCGGCGGCTGCAACCCCGGCCTGACCGCCACCAGATAACGCAGCTGTTTAGTGATGGGGGCCAGGGCCGCCGCCACCAGCCAGGAATCTTCACAACTTTTACCCGTGGGGATCAGTACGCCGTAGAAACCCAGATTGTCTGCCGCCAGGGCGACCTGTTGCAGATAGGGCAGATCGACCGCTCTTCCGCCCTGGGTGGTTCCCAGATAACGTCCGTCACCGTGGGTGGGTAAAAACCAGAACAGATTAATGTTTTTCGCAGAGGCTTCAGGCATTAGCAGATTCCTTTATAACGATATTTGAAATTGGCAAATGAAAAGCAATCTTTCAGTTATAAAGCCATTAGCAGCATACGTGCCAACTGTGTCTGGTCATTTTTTCCTTTGAATTTATAGCGTTATGATTTCAGCTTTCAGGTACGCGCTGTTGCAAATGCAGCAGGCGTTGAACTTCAGTGCTGCATTTGCAGCACAGGGGCTCAGCCCGTGGCTCGTTTCCCTTCACGCTTAGCGTTATCGTGAGCGCTCAGTCACTTTGCAGGTATTCGCTATGGAACACGCTGGTCCCGATTTAATTGACCCGGCTTCTCTGGCCTTCAAAAGTATCCTGGATCGCCTGGCGCCTACGGATGCCACGGTGTTAATCATTGGCGAAACCGGCACCGGTAAAGAGGTGATGGCGCGCTATCTGCATCATCACAGCCCGCGCCGCTGCGCGCCCTTTGTCGCCGTGAACTGCGGCGCACTGACGGAAAGTCTTGCCGAGTCAGAACTGTTTGGGCATGAGAAGGGCGCGTTTACCGGTGCCACGGAACGTCATCATGGCTGGTTCGAGGCGGCGCAGGGCGGCACGCTGCTGCTGGATGAGATCGGTGAACTCAGTTTGCCGCTCCAGGTAAAACTGTTGCGCGTATTGCAGGAGAGAGAGATTACCCGGGTAGGTTCATCTCAGGCGATAAAGGTAAATGTTCGGGTGCTTGCCGCCACGAACCGCGACCTGACCGGTGCGATTGCCGAACGGCGCTTCCGCGAGGATCTCTATTACCGGCTGAATGTGGCCAGCGTGGCGCTGCCGCCTCTGCGCGAGCGCCGTGAGGATATACCGGTGCTGGCCGCGTATTTTCTGCAACACTATGCGCGCCGACTGGGCCGACCTCAGCTGCGTCTGAGTGAGGAGGCGATCGCGACGTTAAGCCGGTACGCCTGGCCGGGCAATATTCGGGAGCTGGAAAACACATTACATAATGCTGTTCTGCTCAGCCAGGAAACACTTATTGGCCCCCAGCATCTGCGTCTGGGCCGCGTGACTGAGGCTGAACCGGTGCCCGAACAGGATGTGATTGATCAGTTTATCCGGCAGCAACTGCAGCACAGTGAAACGCCCCTGTATCCCAGAATTATTGAATCCTTAGTGCGCAATGCCTATGCGCTGAGTCAGGGAAATCAGCTCCAGGCGGCAGCGCTGTTGGGGATCAGCCGTCACAGCCTGCGCACCCATCTGGGCCACTGCGGCCTCATTAAGCCGCGCCGCAGCAGCGCCATCGCGCCATCGCGTGTTTTGACAGACTCTGTGGTGCAGGAGCGCGAGTTGCGTATTGGTTACCAGAAGTTCGGCAATCTTGGCATTCTCAAAGCCCGTCAGCATCTTGAGCAGCAGCTGGTGGGCCAGAATGTCCGCGTGTTGTGGAGTGAATTTCCTGCGGGGCCACAGTTGCTGCATGCTCTGCGCGATCAGGAAATTGACTTTGGTACGACAGGCGAAGTTCCGCCCCTGTTTGCCCAGGCCGATCAGGGCACCATGGTCTATGTGGCCTGGGAACCGCCTGCGCCGCAAAGTGTTGCCCTGATGGTCGCCAGACACAGCGCCATCACGACGATTGCCGATCTCAAAGGCAAGCGCATTGCGGTGAATAAAGGTTCTAACGTCCATTTTTTGCTGCTGCAGATCCTCGATGAAGCAGGACTGACGCTGGACGACGTGCGTATCGTGTATGCCCCACCGAAATACCCGTTAACCGCCAGCGACCTGAATGCGGTCGATGCCTGGATGATGTGGGACCCTTTACTGAGTGAGGCCGAACGTGGCGATCAACTGCGCGTTATTGCCGATGGCGTGGGCCGGGTCAGCAACCATCAGTTCTATCTGGCGGATCGCCAGTTTGCTACGCATTCACCCGATTTACTGCGCCTGTTGATGACCGCGCTGGAGCAGACTGGCCAGTATATCGATGCCCATCCGGCCGAGGCTGCCAGGTTACTGGCAAAGGAGTTGGGCATGTCCGACAGCGCATTACGTCAGGCGCTGGCGCGGCGTAGTCATCGAACTCAGGCGATGAACTTAGCGATTATTCGCGAGCAGCAGAGAATCGCCGATCGTTTCTATGCGCTCGGTCTGTTTCCCCGCGCCATCAACGTCCGGGACAGAGTCTGGCCGCAATGACGTTTTATGACTAAGGACAGAACTTATACGCATTAAGCCCTCAGGCACGGATTTGTTATGTTGCGCTGACAACACCTTCGTTCAGGACAAAAAAAATGAGAAAAATAGTGATAAGCGCACTGATTGCGCTCGCTCAACTTGGCACCTTCGTGACAGCACAGGCGGAAGACAAACCCCAGGTCGTGAATATCGGTTTCCAGAAAGCGAATATTTTTGCGCTGCTGAAATACCGTGGCACGCTCGACAGCGAATTTAAAAAGCAGGGCATTGATGTGCGCTGGGTGGAGTTCCCGGCAGGCCCGCAGATGCTGGAAGGGCTTAACGTAGGCAGTATCGATCTGGCGGCCACCGGCGATGCGCCACCTGTCTTCGCGCAGGCGGCACAGGCCGATCTGGTCTACCTTGGCCACTCGCCGGCCAACCCGCAGACCGAGGCCATTGTGGTGCCGGCCGATTCCACGATCAAAAGTGTCAAGGATCTGAAAGGCAAGCGCGTGGCGCTGAACAAAGGATCGGATGTTAATTATCTGCTGGTGACTGCGCTGGAGCAGGCGGGGCTGACGTATAAAGATATTACGCCGGTTTATCTTCCGCCTGCCGATGCCCGGGCCGCCTTCCAGCGCGGTGCTGTCGACGCCTGGGTTATCTGGGATCCGTATCTGGCCGAAGTCGAAACCACGGCCCATGCGCGCCTGCTGAAAAATGCCGAAGGCTTAGTGCCGCATTACACCTTTTTCCTGGCCAGCCGCAAATTTGCTGATGGTCATCCCGAGACGGCGAAACAGGTGCTGAACGCGCTGAGTCAGCTGAGCACCTGGGCAAACAGTCATCAGGCTGACGCCGCAAAAATCCTTTCCGGCTCCACGGGGTTGCCTGTACCCATCTGGCAGCGCGCGCTGGCCCGCATGCCGTTTGGGGCGGAACGTATGACGCCCAACGTGTTTAACGAACAGCAGGCGCTGGCCGATAAATTTACCCAGATCGGTCTGTTGCCGGTGAAGGTGAATGTCAGCAGCGCGACGTGGGCACGGGATAAGCAGTAACGCGTGAGCGCGAGTGCTTTAAGGGCCTGCGGGTGAACCGGCAGGCCTTTTTTATTGGGTGCGACAGAGGAAGATAAAGAGGGATTCACCCGCTGCGCTCGCCCTTCGGGTGGCCTGGCGGCCATGCAAAACGGTGTTGCCGTTTTGTCGCCCCCCGGTCGGGGGTTCTCATCCCCCTCTCAGGAGAACATGCAAAAAAAAGTCCAGAGGTTAGTCTGGACGCTTCTTCAAATCTGGCGGTGAGAGGGGGATTCACTCGCTGCGCTCGCCCTTCGGGTGGCCTGGCGGCCATGCAAAACGGCGTTGCCGTTTTGTCGCCCCCCGGTCGGGGGTTCTCATCCCCCTCTCAGGAGAACAGGCAAAAAAAAGTCCAGAGGTGAGTCTGGACTCTTCTTTGAATGTGGCGGTGAGAGGGGGATTCGAACCCCCGATACGTTGCCGTATACACACTTTCCAGGCGTGCTCCTTCAGCCACTCGGACACCTCACCGCAAATTGTTGCTGACCGCGCTGGGTCAACGGGGCGCTACTATAGGGAGTCGACCTGAAACGGTCAAGCACTATTTTTTTCTTTTTTTCTATTCGCTTAAGCTCTGAACGAATCGCGTTAAGGCTGCGCAAAATCGGGTTTTTTAATCACAAAACGCCCGTTTTTACGCAGTGTAAAGTCCGCTCAGCGGCAGGCGGTTACTGGGCGGTTTTAACCCGACTGGCAAAACTCTTACGCAGCTTTTGCAGTTTAGGGGGAATCACCGCCATGCAATAGCCGTTTCGCTGGCCGGCACCTTCCCAGTAGTCCTGATGATAACCTTCTGCCGGATACCAGGCCTTTAATGGCTCAATGGTTGTGACAATCGGTTTATCATGATCCTGCTGAGCGCGTGCAATCGCGGCACGGGCTTCAGCTTCCTGCTCGGGTGTTTCGGGGAAAATGGCGGAGCGATACTGAGTGCCGATGTCATTGCCCTGGCGATTAAGCTGTGTTGGATCATGCGTGGCAAAACTGATGTCCAGCAAATCGCCATAGCTGACCTTCTCAGGATCAAAGCCAATGCGAATGGCTTCTGCATGACCGGTGGCGCCACTGCAGACCTGCTCATAGGTCGGATTAGGGCGCTCGCCGCCGGTGTAACCGCTTTCGACTGACTCAACGCCAATCACGTCTTTAAAAACCGCTTCTGTACACCAGAAACAGCCGCCTGCGATTACTGCATATTCGATTGCCATAAATGTTACTCCTGTCTGGTCTGAAGGAAAGAGGTGGGGATGACGTCAGGCATTTTCAACATCTCTGAAGACGTCAGCGTAAAGAGAGCCGCGTTAAACGCCGTCTGATGTGGGGCCTTTTTGTCACACGATGCGTTTAGCGTAGCAGGGAACAGGGCAAGCGGTGGGCACCCTGTCGGGAAGGTTTAAGCCGCGACAGGGAATGTAGCGCTTAATGTTTCCTTAACACAGGGCAGCGATACTGAGGTGGATTCTACAGGAGACGCTATGAAAACCACGACTGTTACCGCCACCTCTTTCGTATCACGCCCATTCAGCGAGTACGTTGCCGTTATTCTTGCCGTCAGCGCTGTCATCAGCTTTCTGGCCTGCTGGTTTGTGAACTGAATCAGTCCACCGCGAAAAGGACCCTGGCCAGGCAACCTGAACGGTCAGGGCGATTTTCCAGCAGAAACTGTCCATGATGTAACTGCACAATCCGACTGACGATACTCAGGCCCAGCCCAATGCCACCATAGCGCGTGTCCATGCGGACAAAGGCTTTGCTTAACTCGCCGCGCCTGCTTTCATCAATGCCGTCACCTTCGTCTTCCACGATCAGCGCCGGGCCTGGTGTGTTTTCAAGCCGCACGGTGATATTGCTTTCAGATGGGCTGTAACGGTGGGCGTTTTCCACCAGATTGCGCAGAAGCATTCGTAACAGGATCGCATCGCCCTTCACCCTGAAGCTGTGCTCAACATCAAGGGTTAACGTTTGATGACGCACGGCAAGCATCGCACTCAACTCCGCTTCCATAGGCACAATCACTTCATCGATGAGGGCAACCTGCTGGTAGCTGCCTGAGGTAAACTGCTGGCCGGCACGGGTCAGCTGCAGCAACTGGGCAACATTTCCTGTCATCTGATCCAGACGATGTAATAAAGGTTGCGTATCGACGGCCTGATTTCGTTGTAGCAACTCAAGATGTAAGCGTAAACCTGCCAGCGGCGTTCGCAGCTCATGGGCCACATCGGCCGTAAACAGGCGTTCACGTTCCAGACTGTCTGTCAGACGTGCGACAAGGCGATTCACAGAGTGCGTAACAGCGTCAATCTCCTGCACCGATCCGGAAAAGGTGATAGGTTCCAGGTTTACCTCGCTCCGGTTCTCCAGTTCACGCTGCAACTGATAGAGCGGGCGGGTAATCCAGCGTACCGCCTGATAGCACAGGAGCAGCGTCAGCGTAATCATCACCAGACTGGGCAGGGCAAGACTCATCACGGCTTCGCGGACTTCTTTATGGACATGCCGGTCCATGTTGCGGTTCTGCAGATGCGCCTCAACTAAAAATTGCACCTGTTCCTGACTTTCATGCCAGAGCCAGGCCACGCTGATGAGCTGGAAAAACAGCATAATGAGGCCAATCGTGAGAAGCAGCCGAAAACGCATGGTCGTCCCGGTGCGGTCAGTATTCATGTCTCGGGCATCTCGTTATCGGTTTGGGAGGGGGACAGGGCATAGCCGAAGCCGCGAACCGTTCTGATCATGCTTTTGCCGATCTTGTCACGCAGGTTGTGGATATGCACTTCCAGCGTATTGGTCGAAGGCTCGTTATCAAAATTGTAGATATCCTGATACAGCAATTCGCGGTGCACCGGATGGCCCGCTTTGAGCATCAGGCGAGACAGAATCGAAAACTCTTTAGGGGTGAGATCAAGCAAGGCGTTATCCAGATGGATCTGGCGATGTGTCATATCCAGCGACAGGTTGCCCACCTCCACGCGCGTATCCCCCTGGTTAACATGACGTCTGATAAGGGCACGAATCCTTGCCAGCAGTTCATCCAGCGCGAAAGGCTTGATCAGATAGTCATCGGCACCTGCATCCAGCCCGGCGATGCGCTCATCAATCGTGTCACGCGCGGTAAGAATCAATACAGGCTGCATCTGCTTCTGACGGCGAAGACGCTGCAGAAAGTGCAGTCCATCCTCATCCGGCAGGCCGACATCCAGCACGATCAAACTGTAAAGCCCGCTGGCAAGATGAGCTTCCGCGGAACGGACCGTTGAAACCGCATCGCAGACATAGCCCGTGCCTTCCAGCGCCAGAACAAGACCTTGCAGCAGCAGAGCATCGTCTTCAACAATTAATATTTTCATAAGCGCTTAACAGGATACCTCTTTTGTATCAGTACCGATGACCGGACACAGCAATAGCGGGTCGCTCTTGCGCGAACTCACCTTGACAACCTTGTCCGGCAAGTGGATAAGGCAGGCCGTCCCGGTTTCGTCGGCTGTGCCTGCTTTGGGCAAACATGCCGGGATTGTTGCTGACATGACGAATGTTGTCACTCAACTTAGCTCAGCGGAAACGTTAATTAAAGATGAGATAAAGGGCTGCAAATCAGCCCCTTTTCGTCTCGCCCGGCATAATGCCTTAACCCGTAATAAGACGTTTTATCAAATGCGAAAGGGCAACATGACGGACTGACTATTAATATAAAGTCGGAATAATAAAAAATGTTATTTTATCCGGGTTGAATCATTAGTGAATGTCTCCATTATTATTGCGCTAATACATTCGCATTAACGCGCAACAATGAAAGTCAGACGGTAATAAGTGAACAGTATGGATAAGAAAGATTAGGAAAACCTTAAACAGGACCATTTATTACATTTTTATTTCTTTTTTGCGGGCGCAAAATAAGTCGGCGTGAGCAGGCCGTTAATCGCCGTTATTGCCAGCAGCAGAATTAAGCGTGACGGCTGGCACAGGAAATGCATATTTCTGGCAGAATGCAGGATTGCGTCTACACTTTATGGGGCGACAACAACAGTCAGTGAGTTTTTCAGCACTTAACGCGTATGTTTTTGGAGAAAGAGTTACCGAATTGCAGGGTTTTACCGCGCAGTCTCCTTACTTCATTCGGCCTTGCGCCGACCTCTTGCTGAACGCTCTCTGCTGCGATGTCCTGATGATGAACCCGTTTACAGGAGAAGACACGTGACCCAGACGGCAGAAAGTAATGCCTCGTTTCCGTCATTGAGCGGCGGTCTGTATGCCTTCTTTTTTGATGTTGATGGCACGCTGGCAGCGATACAGCCCCAGCCGGATGCCGCTTTCATTCCAGAACAGGTTGTAGCAGAGCTGCAACGCCTCTCTTCTTTATGCCACGGCGCGCTGGCGCTGGTATCAGGTCGTCCTGTTGAGCAACTGGATGCGCTTGCGGCACCGTTGCACGCGCCGGCTGCCGGCGTGCATGGCGCTGAGCGTCGAGACGCGGAGGGCAGGGTACACCGCGTGTCACTGCCCGAAGAGACTGAACCTCAGCTGAAACAGATGCTGGAAGCCGAAATGGCCCACTGGCCAGATACGCAGCTTGAAGCGAAAGGGATGGCGTTTGCCCTCCATTATCGTCGGGCGATGGCACATGAGCAGGACATATTGCACCTTGCGCAGGCCGCCGTCGAACGTTTCTCGGGTCTGACGTTGCAGCCCGGAAAGTGTGTGGTTGAAATTAAACCGACCGGCATTGATAAAGGCGCGGCTGTACAGGCATTTATGCAGGAAGCCCCGTTCGCGGGACGTATTCCGGTGTTCATCGGTGACGATCTGACCGATGAGAAAGGCTTTGCCGCCGTCAATGCCATGCACGGGATTTCCGTGAAAGTGGGAGAAGGCGAAAGCCAGGCACGTTATCGTTTACATGACGTTACGGATGTCTATGCCTGGCTGGAAAGAACACGATTACAATTAGAGCAAGATAACGTTGGTAAGGAGTTTAGGTTATGAGTCGTTTAGTTGTTGTATCTAACCGTATCGCCATGCCAAATGGGAACAAAACCAGCGCGGGCGGCCTTGCCGTTGGCATCCTGGATGCGCTGAAAAGCACGGGTGGACTGTGGTTTGGCTGGAACGGTGAGATAAGTGAATTTTCGGGTGAGGAAGAAAACCCGGTATCGGTAACGGAGCATGATGGTATTGAATATGCTTCCTTCCCGCTGAGCCAGAACGAGTACGATCTCTATTATTGTCAGTTTTCTAATACCGTTATCTGGCCTGCTTTCCATTACCGTTTAGATCTGGTGCAGTTCCAGCGTGAAGCCTGGGAAGGATACTGCGAAGTTAATGATGCCGTCGCGCAGCGGCTGAAACCGCTGATCAAGCCTGACGACATTCTGTGGATTCATGACTACCACTTCCTGCCGTTTGCCGCCGCGCTGCGCCGGGCAGGCATCAACAACCGCATCGGTTTCTTCCTGCATATTCCTTTCCCGACGCCCGAAATTTTCAATGCGCTGCCGCCGCACAGAGAACTGCTGGAAATGTTGTGCGAATACGATCTGTTAGGATTCCAGACGGAATCTGATCGCGTCGCCTTCCTCGACAGTTTGAGCCAACTGACGCAGTTGCAGAATAAAGGTGACAAAAAACATCGCGCCTATGGCAATACCTTTATGACGGAGGTGTACCCGATAGGGATTGAACCTGACAGCATTAAGGAGATGGCTGAAGGGCCATTGCCACCCAAAATGGCGGCGATGAAGAAGGAGCTGGGCGATGTGCGCAATATCATTGCCTGCGAACGTCTGGATTACTCGAAAGGCCTGCCGGAACGCTTCCTGGCTTATGAAGCGCTGCTGGAAAACTACCCGCAGCATCACGGCAAGATTCGTTACTCGCAGATTGCGCCAACGTCTCGTGGCGATGTGCAGGCCTATCAGGATATTCGTCATCAGTTAGAAACCGAGGCAGGGCGCATCAACGGGAAATACGGCACCCTGGGCTGGACGCCACTCTATTATCTTAACCAGCACTTTGACCGTCGTTTATTGATGAAAATTTTCCGTTTAACGGATGTCGGCTTAGTGACGCCGTTGCGTGACGGGATGAACCTGGTGGCGAAGGAGTACGTGGCGGCGCAGGATCCGGACGATCCGGGTGTGCTGGTACTGTCCCGTTTTGCCGGTGCGGCTAACGAGCTGACGTCCGCGCTCATCGTGAACCCTTATGACCGCGATGAAGTGGCCGCGGCGCTGGATAAAGCGATTACCATGCCCCGTACCGAGCGTATCTCACGCTATAACGATATGATGGCGGTACTGCGTAAAAACGACATCACCGCATGGCGCGAAAACTTCCTGCGTGATCTTGAGAAGATTGCCCCGCGGAGTGCCGATCACGGCATGGCAAATAAGGTTGCCACCTTTCCGAAACTCGCCTGACAGCAGAGCAAGCCAGGGAAGGCTTGCTGTGCGTTACATCCCGCCGCTTTTGCATACACGCTGTTGCTAATGATTGTCCCCTAACTCAAAAGCGCTTTTGCGTCGCCAGGCGTCCGTCTGACGGCAAAGTGGCGTAAAAATGTGCAATTAACACCACCATTCACTTTCTTTACCTGGTTAAGCTAAAGTTCTCTTCATTCCTGCCGATAGTTAAAATGCATAAAACTCTCCTGCCTGCAATTCATTCATATCCTTAATGTAACTCCTTGTTACATCGGTGTACGCTCTCTAAACGGGTTGCTTTCAGCCTTTACGACGGATTGTCAGAAAGCGCGTAATCAGAATTGTCGGCCTTCTACCCCTGTTTTCCCTTTTTTTTGTCTTATCACCTAACTGACTAATTTAAATACAAATAATGCGCGCCATGGGTAGCATATTCCACTGGTTTTATGGTTTTGGCTGGTTCTAAATAGGGTGCAAATTCCATTCATTGAGATAAACAGGAATTCTGCCTGCCTTACAGAATCATCCCTGATTTTTGTAGCCAATTAAGTCCAGCTCAGGACAAATCCCTGTAAAAAAAACGTCAAATTGCTCAAAAAACAGACAGTGAGGAAGGGATAATAAAGCGTTACTGAAGAAAATAGAGGTAAAAGTGTGATCTACATCACACTTTATCTAAAATTTCACCGAACTGTCGTTGTATGTAAGGATCATCCGATATAGATTTGCCTTGTTTTCGGATTAGTCTTAAAAAAAGCAAGCAAGCCTCAGGGAAGAAGGTTATCGACTTAAGAATAAGGTGGACTGAAAAGATTGACTTCTGACCGGACAGACAGGGTCGCAAAAAGAAGCAGAACTCAGAACCATTGCTTTTTATGTTTAATTATTTTGCCATCTTTAGATTTACCAACCAGCAGCTCGATACGCAGAGATGTCATCTGCGGTAAGTTACGTCGCGTCTCTCAGGATGGAAAAATGGGTACATCTGAATTACTAAAACATATTTACGATATCAACTTGTCATATTTACTGCTCGCGCAGCGATTAATTAACCAGGAAAAAGCTTCTGCGATGTTTCGCCTCGGGATCGATGAAAAGATGGCTGACGCATTGTCTGAATTAACCTTACCTGAAATGGTGAAATTAGCTGAGACCAACCAACTTGTGTGTCAGTTTCGTTTCACCGATAGCACCGTTATTAATCGCCTGACGCAGGAATCACGTGTGGATGATTTACAACAAATCCATACCGGGATTCTTTTATCCAGCCGTTTATTACGCAGTGCGTCGAAAGACGCCGCGCCTACTAAAAAGAGGGCGGTATAATGGGTGAGAAAAGTATTGTCCAGGAAGCGCGTGATATTCAGCTCGCTATGGAGCTGATCACACTGGGTGCGCGCTTACAAATGCTGGAGAGCGAGACGCAGCTGAGCCGTGGTCGCTTGATCAAACTCTATAAAGAGTTGCGTGGCAGTCCACCCCCTAAAGGTATGTTGCCATTCTCGACTGACTGGTTCATGACCTGGGAACAGAACATTCATGCCTCAATGTTCTGTAATGCCTGGACGTTTTTATTGAAAACCGGTTTGAGCAAAGGGATTGATGCGGTGATTAAAGCCTACCGCCTTTATCTCGAGCAGTGCCCGCAATCGGACGAGGGCCCGCTGTTGGCGCTAACACGCGCCTGGACCCTGGTGCGATTCGTTGAAAGCGGTATGCTGGAATTATCAGATTGTAAATGCTGCAGCGGCAGCTTTATTAATCATGCACATCAGCCTGTTGGCAGCTTTGTCTGC
This sequence comes from Pantoea sp. JZ2, assembly GCF_035191405.1. Classification (NCBI taxonomy): domain Bacteria; kingdom Pseudomonadati; phylum Pseudomonadota; class Gammaproteobacteria; order Enterobacterales; family Erwiniaceae; genus Pantoea; species Pantoea sp. JZ2. The sequence continues at coordinate 2,153,159 of NZ_CP045247.1, forward strand.
AGCCTGTGCCAGCCACCATCACGTGCCGTAAAAAGACGTAAACTTTCTGCAGATACTGCCGATATCTTTCCACAACTGCTGGATGAACAGGTTAAACACGCCGTTTAAATTTGTTCGCAATGTGGAAGTCATCCAGCAGCGGTTAATCCCGCTGCTTTTTTTTTGCCTCCACAGGGTGAACATCTCCGGTTTCTCTGGCTTAACGTCGACCAACACGTTACGGACGTAAGGATTTTTCTGTGCTGATAATTTTAGGTTACATCGTTGTATTAGGTTCCGTGTTGGGCGGATACGCTTTAGTGGGCGGCCATCTTGGCGCGCTTTACCAGCCTGCAGAACTGCTGATGATCGCCGGGGCGGGCGTCGGCGCGTTTCTGGTGGGCAACAACGGTAAATCGATCAAGAAGACCCTCAAAGCTCTGCCGCTCCTGTTCCGCGGCTCGAAATACAACAAAGCGGTGTACATGGATCTCATGGCACTGCTTTACCGGCTGATGGCGAAATCTCGCCAGCAAGGCATGTTATCGCTTGAGCGTGATATTGAAGATCCCGCCCAGAGTGAAATTTTTGCTAATTATCCCCGCATCTTAGCCGATAAACAGTTAGTCGACTTCATCACCGATTATTTACGCCTGATGGTGAGCGGCAACATGAATGCTTTCGAAATCGAAGCATTGATGGATGAAGAGATTGAAACCTATGAACACGAGTGTGAAGTGCCGGCACAAAGTATCGCTGCCGTCGGCGATGGCCTGCCCGCTTTCGGTATCGTTGCCGCGGTAATGGGCGTGGTTCATGCCCTGGCGTCAGCTGACCGTCCAGCCGCCGAGCTGGGGGCACTGGTGGCACATGCCATGGTGGGAACGTTCCTCGGGATTTTACTGGCATACGGTTTTATTTCGCCTCTGGCGTCGGTATTACGTCAGAAGTGTGCTGAAACGACCAAGATGATGCAGTGCGTGAAAGTGACATTGCTTTCCAGCCTGAACGGTTATGCACCGCAGATCGCCGTCGAGTTTGGTCGTAAAACGCTTTATTCAGCTGAGCGTCCATCGTTCAGCGAACTGGAAGAACACGTTCGCAACGCGAAGAACCCGGCTAAACAGACTTCGGATCAGACCTCATGAAACATGGCAATCGCCCAATTGTGCTGATTAGAAAGCGCAAACATAAAAAACATGAAGGAGGACATGGCTCATGGAAAATCGCCTATGCCGACTTTATGACGGCGATGATGGCATTTTTTATGGTGATGTGGCTGCTGTCGATCGCCAGCCCACAACAGCTTATCCAGATAGCAGAATATTTTCAGACGCCCTTAAAAGTGGCGCTGACGGGTGGACAGAGAAGTAGCGACAGTAGCAGCCCGATCCCAGGCGGAGGAGACGATGCTACGAAGAAAGAAGGTGAAGTCAAAAAGGTTGTGGATATGGATGCGCAGAAACGCAAGCTGGATGAAATTCGCCTCAACCGCCTGCGTGAAAAGCTCGACCAGTTAATCGAAGCTGATCCGCGCCTGAAAGCGCTGCGTCCGCACCTGATTATTAATATGGTTGATGAAGGGCTGCGTATTCAGATCATCGACAGCCAGAACCGCCCGATGTTCAAGACCGGCAGTGCAGAAGTTGAACCTTATATGCGTGATATTTTGCGCGCGATTGCCCCGATTTTGAATGACATCCCTAACCGTATCAGTATCGCGGGCCATACGGATGACATTCAGTATGCGACCGGTGATAAAGGGTACAGCAACTGGGAATTGTCAGCGGACCGTGCCAATGCGTCACGTCGTGAACTGGTGATTGGTGGGCTGGATGGTGGAAAGATTCTGCGTATCGTCGGCATGGCGGATACCATGAAACTGAAAAATCGCGGCGGCGATGATGCCGTTAACCGTCGTATCAGTTTGCTGGTGTTGAACCATGATACCGAAGCCGCGATTGAGAAAGAGAACGCAGAAAGTGACGCGGTTCAGATTAGCGATCCCTCTGCCTTAGAAAAAGTGACCGCGCCGTCAGCACCCGGCAGTAATGCGGCTGATAAAACATCTTCCAGACCTGCAACTGCCACGTCGGCGGATGCAGTGAAAACAGCGAACTCCGCACCGTCAGCCGCATCGACGAGCGCAGAGAAAGCCGCGACCGCCGCCTCGTCAGCGTCATCGACGAGCGCGGTGAAAACAGCAGCCTCCGCATCGTCAGCCTCACCGGCGGTCGCGGCGAAAACAGCGACCTCCGCGACGTCAACCTCTTCGGTTCGTGCGGTAACAACAATAACGCCTGCACCGTCAGCCCTACCGGCGGATGCAACGAAAACAACCTCCGCACCGCCAGCGTCTTCGGCAGGTGCGGTGAATACAGCAGCCCCCTCACAGCCGAGGTGATTCCCGTGAGCATGGACATCAGCGATTTTTACCAGACGTTTTTTGATGAAGCCGATGAGCTGTTAGCGGATATGGAGCAACACCTGTTGGGACTCGATCCCCAGGAGCCAGACTCTGAACAGCTTAACGCCATCTTCCGCGCCGCCCACTCGATTAAAGGCGGAGCCGGAACCTTTGGTTTTACGGTTTTACAGGAAACAACCCACATCCTGGAAAACATTCTGGATGGTGCTCGTCGCGGCGAGATGCAGCTCAGCACCGACATCATCAATCTGTTTTTGGAAACTAAAGATATTATGCAGGAACAGCTAGATGCTTATAAAACCGCGCAAGAGCCTAACGCGGAAAGCTTCAAGTATATCTGTGAAGCATTACGCCAGTTGGCGTTAGAGGCGAAAGGTCAGCCGGTTGAAGCACCGGTTGTGGTTGCGCTTGAAACGCCTGTCAGTCAGGCAGAATCCGCCTCCTCTGATGCTGAAGGTGTTCACCTCCAGTTGGTCGACCTGAAAGAAAAAGATATCGACCTGATGCTGGAAGAGCTGGGTAATCTTGGCACGCTCAGCAACGTGAAGAAAGGCAGCAATACGCTTGAGTGCCACATTACCGGCGTAGGCAAAGACGACATTATTGCTGTGCTGTGTTTCGTTATTGATGAAGCGCAGATTCGCTTCCCGGGTGCTGACGCTGCCGCGGCGGTAGCCGAAAGCGTGGATGCGCCTGCGGTTGCCGATGTTCAGACTGCGACCGTGACCGAATTGCCGGTTGCCGCAGTGAAACGCGAAAGCAAACGTGCTGCCGCGCCCGCGAAGACCAGCGAATCAAGCAGCATCCGTGTTGCGGTTGAGAAGGTTGATCAGCTGATTAACCTGGTGGGTGAACTGGTGATTACCCAGTCAATGCTGGCACAACGTTCAGGTGAACTGGACCCGGTCGCGCACGGCGAACTGTTGAACAGCATGGGGCAGCTTGAGCGTAATGCGCGTGACCTGCAAGAATCTGTGATGTCGATTCGTATGATGCCTATGGAGTACGTCTTCAGTCGCTTCCCACGTCTGGTGCGTGATTTGGCCAGCAAGCTGGGCAAAGAAGTTGAACTGACGTTACTGGGTAGCTCGACGGAACTCGATAAGAGCCTGATCGAACGTATCATCGATCCGTTAACGCACCTGGTGCGTAACAGTCTTGACCACGGCATCGAAACCCCGGAGAAACGTATTGCGGCAGGTAAGGTTGCCACAGGTAATCTGACACTGTCAGCAGAACACCAGGGCGGCAACATCTGTATCGAAGTGTCAGATGACGGTGCGGGCCTTAACCGCGAACGTATCCTGGCAAAAGCTCTGTCATCGGGCCTGCCGGTGCATGAAAACATGAGCGATGAAGAAGTCGGCATGTTGATTTTCGCGCCAGGTTTCTCAACGGCAGAGCAGGTCACCGACGTATCTGGCCGCGGTGTGGGCATGGATGTGGTTAAACGTAACATTCAGGAAATGGGTGGCCATGTTGAAATTGCCTCAAAACAAGGCAAAGGCACCACCATCCGTATTCTGCTGCCGCTGACGCTGGCGATTCTGGACGGCATGTCAGTGCGCGTAGCGAACGAAGTCTTTATTCTGCCGCTGAATGCGGTGATGGAATCGTTACAGCCGCGTGCTGAAGAGCTGAAACCCCTGGCGGGCGGCGAATGTGTTCTGGAAGTGCGCGGCGAATACCTGCCACTGGTTGAACTGTGGAACGTCTTTGACGTGAAAGAGGCGAAAACCGAAGCGACGCAGGGCATTGTGGTGATTCTGCAGAGCGCGGGCAAGCGTTACGCTTTGCTGGTGGACCAGTTAATCGGTCAGCACCAGGTTGTGGTCAAAAACCTGGAAAGCAACTATCGCAAAGTTCCAGGTATTTCAGCCGCCACCATCCTCGGCGATGGCAGCGTGGCGCTGATTGTGGACGTTTCGGCGTTGCAATCACTTAACCGTGAAAAACGTGTGGCCGGCGCTGCCGCCTGATTGATAACGAAAGGGTAAATAACATGAGTGGAATGGCAACCGTGACAAAAATTGCTGGCGAAACCGTTGGACAGGAGTTCCTGGTCTTCACGCTGGGTGATGAAGAGTACGGCATCGATATTCTGAAGGTTCAGGAAATTCGTGGTTACGATCAGGTAACCCGCATTGCCAACACGCCCGATTTTATTCGCGGCGTGACAAACCTGCGCGGCGTTATCGTGCCAATCATCGATTTGCGCGTGAAGTTTTCACAGCCAGACGTTGAGTACAACGAAAATACCGTGGTGATCGTGCTGAATCTCGAAAACCGCGTCGTCGGTATCGTGGTTGACGGTGTGTCTGATGTCCTGTCGCTGACGCAGGAACAGATCCGTCCTTCACCTGAGTTCGCTGTGACTATGTCAACAGAGTACCTGACAGGTCTGGGTGCACTGGGCGAGCGCATGTTGATTCTGGTCGACATCGAAAAGCTGCTGAGCAGCGAAGAGATGGCGCTGGTCGACAACCTGCGTACCGCGTAATCGTTACACACGGGCCAGCCAACGCTGGCCCGTGTTGTTATTCTGCACGCCGAACCCGTCATCACCGCCTTTGATTCACCCGTCGACCTTTCAAAAACACGCTGTCTGTGATCCTGCTCCAGGATTAGCATATTGCTCTGGTTTCAATAATTACAAAAGTCATTTGAACCCCTTTTTAAAAGCGAAATGGCTAAAACATCCTGCGTTGCCGCCGATACAGCCCCTGCACGTTACTTATTTAGTCGGGGAAAAAGATGTTAAAACGGATAAAAGTGGTGACCAGTCTGATTACGGTACTGATGCTTTTCGGTGCCCTGCAACTGCTGTCAGGCAGCCTGTTTTGGTCAGCGCTCAATAATGATAAAGCGGCGTTTGCCTTGTCGCAGATTTCAACACGCAACGTGGCGGCCATGACGGATGCCTATATGGCTCTGAACCAGTCACGTACTACGCTCAACCGCGCCATGTTGCGGTTACAAACCAGTCTGGCATCGCAAATGAACGGCGGTCAGCTGGACAGCCTGACGGACAAAGCCATTAGCGAAGCCAATAAAGGTGAGCAGTATCTTGCCGAGTTTAATGCCATTCCGGAAACGCCAGGCGCGGATACCGAAATGCGCGATCAGTTACAAAACCATTTTGCCGCCTATCTGACCGGTCTGCGCGGGATGATCGCCAGCCTGAAAGCCAAAGATCTGGAAGGCATGTTCAAACAGAACATTGAACAGAAGCAGCAGGCCATGCAGGCCACCTATACGGCCTGGCGTCTTAAGCAGAGCGAGCTGTCTTCCCACGGTGCAGAACAAAACCAGCAAGCTTTTACTCAGATGATGTGGTTGCTGGGCATGGTCGGCGCTCTGGTGGTCGTGGTGATCATCGGTTGCTGGTTTGGCCTGCGCCAGGTGCTGATTTATCCTCTGCAACGTCTGCTGGTGGATATCCGCACGATTGCCTCCGGTGATCTGACGCAGCCAGTGAAGGTAGAAGGCCGTAATGAGATGAGCCAACTGGCCGCCGGTATCCGTGAGATGCAACAATCTCTGGTGACAACGGTGGGTGAAGTCCGCAGTGGTTGCGATGCGATCTTTACGGGTGCCAGCGAAATCGCCGCGGGCAATAACGATTTGTCCGCACGCACGGAAGAGCAGGCGGCCTCGCTTGAGCAGACCGCCGCCAGCATGGAGCAACTGACCGCCACGGTGAAACAAAATGCGGATAATGCGCGTCAGGCTTCACAACTCGCCCATACCGCATCTGAAACCGCCTTGCAGGGTGGCAAAGTTGTGGATGGCGTCGTCAGCACAATGAAAGAAATTGCGGACAGTTCTAAGAAAATCGCTGACATTATCAGTGTGATCGATGGTATTGCTTTCCAGACGAATATCCTGGCGTTGAACGCCGCCGTCGAAGCGGCGCGTGCAGGCGAGCAGGGCCGTGGCTTCGCGGTTGTCGCCGGCGAAGTACGTAGCCTGGCGCAGCGCAGTGCGCAGGCTGCCAAAGAGATTAAAGGGCTGATTGAAGATTCTGTTGCCCGCGTTGACAGTGGTTCGCAGCAGGTCGAGAGCGCGGGCAGCACCATGAATAATATTGTGGGTGCCGTCACCCGCGTGACCGACATCATGGGTGAAATTGCCTCGGCATCGGATGAACAAAGCCGCGGTATCGATCAGGTGGGGCAGGCGGTGACAGAAATGGATCGCGTGACGCAACAGAACGCCTCGCTGGTGGAAGAATCTGCCGCCGCCGCCGCCGCGCTGGAGCAACAGGCGAGCTCACTGTCCCAGGCCGTTTCCGTCTTCAAAATCTCCCGTACTTAAGCGTTCTGACAGTTTTTACTGCCAGCGTGATGATCAATTCACGCTGTCAGTAAAGTTCCGCCTGCGCGGGCCGATAAACAGAATCGAATTGCTAATGAATGAGGTTTCTATGTTTAGTCGAGTACGCGTTGTCACCGGCCTCCTGTGTGTACTGGGGCTTTTTGCCTTGCTGCAGGTTTTCTCGGGTGGGGTATTTTTCAAAACGGTTACGGAAGATAAAGAAAACTTTGCTTATAACCAGCGTCTTAGCACCTTGCAACGCGCCATGGGAACGTCATGGGTTGCGCTTGTCCAGGCACGTAATACCTTAAACCGTGCGGGCATTCGTTATTTGCAGGATGGGCAGATGGCAGGTTCGGGAGCCACCGTAAAAGAGCTGGTGGCGCTGGCTGACAGTGAGCTGAAACAGGCTGAAAAGGGCTATGAATTATTCAATGCCAACCTGTCAGAGAAAGGAAAAAGTGCGGCTAACGTGCTGACGCTACAGGCCAATTACAAACAATTCCACGATGGTCTGGCAGAACTGATTGTGTTTCTGGGCAACGGCAACTTTAAAGGGTTTGTTGATCAGCCGACACAAAGTTATCAGGACAAATTCCAAAAAGATTATGACGACTGGCTTAACTACAACCTGGTACTGAGCCAGAAAGGCATCGATGCCAATAATGCCGCTTATCAGCGCATGATTATGCTGGTTGCGGGGACGCTGGTCGTTACGCTGCTGGTGATCGTGCTGGTGTGGAATCTTATGCGCAGCCTGCTGATTCGCCCGTTAAAACAGAGCATCGATCATATCCAGCATATCGCACGGGGTGACCTGACGCAGCCTATCGCCATTACCGTACGTAATGAAATTGGCGATTTGCTGACGTCTCTACAGGAGATGCAACGTGAACTGGTCCGTACGGTCAGCACCGTCCGTGATGGGGCCGATGCGATCTATACCGGCGCCAGCGAAATTGCCGTAGGGAATAACGATCTGTCGTCGCGAACAGAGCAGCAGGCGGCTTCGCTGGAGCAAACCGCTGCCAGCATGGAACAGCTTACCGCGACCGTGAAGCAAAATGCTGAAAATGCCCGTCAGGCGTCGACGCTGGCGCTGAATGCCTCTGAAACCGCACAGCAGGGCGGCAAAGTGGTGGGCGGTGTCGTGACCACGATGAAAGAAATTGCGGGCAGTTCCAGAAAAATTGCCGATATCACCAGCGTGATTGATGGCATTGCTTTCCAGACCAATATCCTGGCACTGAATGCGGCCGTGGAAGCGGCACGCGCGGGTGAGCAGGGCCGTGGCTTTGCGGTGGTTGCCGGTGAGGTGCGCAATCTGGCACAGCGCAGTGCACAGGCGGCGAAAGAGATTAAAGGGCTGATTGAGGACTCCGTCAGTCGCGTGAATACCGGTTCAGTCCTGGTTGAAAGCGCAGGCGATACCATGAACGAAATCGTCAGCGCCGTCACACGCGTCACCGACATCATGGGAGAGATTGCCTCTGCTTCAGACGAACAGAGCCGTGGCATCGACCAGGTTGGCCTGGCCGTGACCGAGATGGATCGCGTGACACAGCAGAACGCCTCGCTGGTTGAAGAGTCGGCCGCCGCCGCTGCGGCACTGGAAGATCAGGCCAGCAACTTAAAACAAGCGGTTTCTGTCTTCAATATTGGTAAAGAAATTGTCACGCAGGCCGTTAACAAGACAACGGCGGCAAAAAGTTTACGTTTAGAAAGTCCGTCAGAGGGCATTCGCCAACCCTCATCACGCAGTGATGAGAACTGGGAAACCTTCTAATTGCCTGGATGGCCCAACCGCTGATGTGCGGTTGGGCATAGCAGCAGACGTTTAACAGGTGTAGTTCAGGCCAGGTGCAAAGATGAAGAAATCGACGTTATTAGATCAACCAGAGGCGACAACGCTGCTCTCACAGATGGTGCAGCGGCTGCCCCTCTCCGATACCCATTTTCGCCGTATCAGCCAGCTCATCTATCAGCGCGCGGGTATCGTGCTGGCCGATCATAAGCGCGAGATGGTTTACAACCGTCTGGTACGTCGTCTGCGCACGCTGAATATTGATGATTTTGGTCGCTACCTGGCCCTGCTGGAGAACGATCCTAACAGTGCTGAGTGGCAGGCGTTTATCAACGCTCTGACCACTAACCTGACCGCTTTTTTCCGCGAGGCGCACCATTTTCCTATCCTGGCGGAACATGCACGTAAACGTCAGGGCAATTTCAGCGTCTGGAGCACGGCCGCCTCAACGGGCGAAGAACCTTACTCTATCGCGATTACCCTGGCCGAAACGCTGGGAACCGGACCCGGTAAATTCCAGGTCCATGCCAGTGATATCGATACCCAGGTTCTGGAAAAAGCCGTGGCGGGCGTTTACCGCCAGGAAGAATTACGGACGCTGTCGCCTGCACAGCTACAACGTTTCTTTTTACGGGGTACGGGCCCGCATGCTGGCATGGTGCGTGTGCGCCCCGAACTGGCGAATATGGTGAATTTCAGTCAGCTGAATTTGCTGGCCAACGACTGGAACCTCCCGGGTCCGTTCGATGCCATTTTCTGCCGTAACGTAATGATCTATTTCGATAAAGAAACACAAGAAAAAATTCTACGTCGTTTTGTTCCACTGCTTAAGCCTGGCGGCATCCTGTTCGCCGGACACTCAGAAAACTTTAGCCAGATTAGTAAAGAGTTCTGGCTGCGTGGGCAAACCGTTTATGGACTGACGAAGGAAAGATGATGAGCAAAATTACCGTGATGTGCGTAGATGACTCTGCGCTGATGCGGCAACTGATGACAGAAATCATCAACAGTCATCCTGATATGGAAATGGTGGCGACGGCTCCGGATCCATTAGTGGCCCGCGATTTAATTAAACAGTTTAATCCGCAGGTGCTGACGCTGGATGTTGAAATGCCGCGCATGGATGGACTGGATTTTCTTGAAAAACTGATGCGTCTTCGCCCGATGCCGGTCGTGATGGTGTCATCACTGACGGGACAGGGTTCAGAAATCACGCTGCGCGCGCTTGAGCTCGGTGCGGTGGATTTCGTGACCAAACCACAGTTAGGGATTCGTGAAGGTATGCTGGCTTACAGCCAGATGATTGGCGATAAAATTCGCGCGGCTGCCCGGGCACGTCTGCATGTGCGCACCACCATGCCTGCCCCGGTCACGCTGAAAGCCGGTCCGCTGCTGAGTAGTGAAAAGCTGATTGCGATTGGTTCATCGACGGGCGGTACAGAAGCCATCCGCCACGTATTGCAGCCGCTACCGGCCACCAGCCCTGCGCTGCTGATTACGCAACATATGCCACCGGGATTTACCCGTTCGTTTGCCGAGCGGCTAAACAAGCTCTGCCAGATTACGGTGAAAGAGGCCGAAGATGGTGAGCGTATTCTTCCTGGCCATGCTTATATCGCGCCCGGCGCGATGCACATGGAGCTGGGTCGCAGTGGTGCGAACTATGTCGTGAAGCTGAACGACGGTCCGCCAGTTAACCGTCATAAACCGTCAGTCGATGTGTTGTTTAAATCGGTGGCGATCAACGCCGGGCGAAATGCCGTTGGCGTGATCCTGACCGGTATGGGTAACGATGGGGCAGCAGGCATGCTGGAAATGCATCGTGCCGGCGCCTGGACCATCGCGCAAAATGAAGCAAGTTGTGTCGTTTTTGGCATGCCACGCGAGGCGATAGCCAGCGGCGGTGTGAGCGAAGTAGTGGATTTAAGCAACATCAGCCAGCACATGCTGGCGAAAATTAGCGCCGGACAGGCATTGCGTATTTAACAGGCCCGTCCTGCCGGGCGAGATAACACAGGAGTAGATATGGCTGACAAAAATATGCGCTTTTTAGTGGTGGACGACTTCAATACGATGCGTCGTATTGTCCGTAACCTGCTGAAAGAGCTGGGCTTCAATAACGTAGAAGAAGCGGAAGACGGCGTCGATGCGTTAACCAAACTCAAGGCAGGTGGTTTCGATTTCGTTATCTCCGACTGGAACATGCCTAACATGGATGGCCTGCAACTGCTGCAGACCATTCGCGCAGATGCGGCCATGGCCAGTCTGCCTGTGTTGATGGTGACGGCTGAAGCGAAAAAAGAAAACATCATTGCTGCCGCTCAGGCGGGTGCAAGCGGCTATGTCGTTAAGCCGTTTACGGCCGCCACGCTTGAAGAGAAGCTGGGCAAAATTTTTGAAAAACTGGGTATGTAAGGAGATGTGATGAGCGACCTTCCGAAATCAGCTGAGCAAGCCGCGGCACAAGATATCATTTCCCGCATCGGTTCACTGACACGCATGCTGCGTGATAGTTTGCGTGAGCTGGGGCTGGATCAGGCCATTGCAGAAGCTGCTGAAGCCATTCCTGACGCCCGTGATCGTCTGGACTATGTAGTGCAAAAGACCGCTCAGGCGGCCGACCGGGCGCTGAACAGCGTCGAAGCAGCGCAACCGCACCAGGACAAAATGGAAGCGGGAGCGATTGCGCTTAAAGGACGCTGGGATGCATGGTTTGAGAATCCTATTGAACTTGCCGATGCGCGCGAGCTGGTGACGGATACGCGTCAGTATTTAGGGGAAGTGCCTGAGCACACCTCTTTTACTAACAAGCAGTTGCTCGACATCATGATGGCGCAGGATTTCCAGGATCTCACCGGTCAGGTGATCAAACGCATGATGGATGTGATTCAGGAGATCGAGCGCCAGCTGTTAATGGTGCTGCTGGAAAACATGCCAGAAGTGAGCGCCGAAAAACGTCAGGTTGGCACTACGCTGCTTAACGGTCCTCAGGTTAACGCTGCCGCCCCTGGCATTGTTGCGAACCAGGATCAGGTGGATGACCTGCTGGACAGCCTCGGTTTCTAATCACCTGGCTGTCTCGCCATCGCGACGTTGCGATGGTCCCTTCTGAAAAGTGGCCTGCTCACCGCGGGCCACTCCGCTTTTCTCTTTTGCTATCCGTGAAAGAGCATGTGTTTTTCACGTTTTATCCACGCTTTAACCAAACTCAAATTTGGCATTCTATGCTCAGAATTCCTGCCAACCGAGGTTTGTGGTGTCAGAAAACAGTGATGAGGACAAAACAGAATCGCCCACGGCCCACCGACTTGAAAAAGCGCGTGAAGAGGGCCAGATTCCGCGTTCGCGCGAGTTAACCTCACTATTGATGCTGTTGGCAGGCATCATGATTTTATGGGTTGGCGGGACGGCAATGGCCCATCGACTGGCGGCAATGGTGTCAACCGGACTCAGTTTCGACCACGGCATGGTGACCGATGACAAAATTATCATCGCCCACGTCGGTAATCTGATCATGCAGGCCATTGCCGCGCTTCTGCCGCTTCTGGGCGGGCTGGTTCTGGTGGCCATTGCCTCACCGATGCTGCTGGGCGGCGTGGTCATCAGCGGCAAATCCATCAAAGTGGATTTTAGCAAGCTGAACCCGTTGCCAGGCTTCAAACGCATGTTCGCCGCGCAGGCCTGGACGGAGCTGTTTAAAGGCATTCTGAAAACCATTCTGGTGGGCTGCGTGGCAGGCTGGTACATCTGGACGCACTGGCCCGATATGCTTCGGCTGATTGCCGAGTCGCCGACCACAGCCCTGATCCATGGCATGGACATGATCGCTATCTGTTGTGCGTTGGTCATGCTCGGCCTGATCCCCATGGTGGGATACGACGTTTTCTGGCAGCTTTACAGCCACTTTAAAAAATTGCGGATGTCACGTCAGGAAATTCGCGATGAGCACAAGCAGCAGGAAGGTGACCCGCACGTGAAAGGGCGCATTCGTCAGCAGATGCGCGCGGCAGCCCGTCGTCGCATGATGGCCGATGTGCCCAGGGCCGACGTGATCGTTACCAACCCAACACACTATTCGGTTGCGCTGCAATATAACGAGAAGAAAATGAGTGCGCCCAAGGTTATTGCCAAAGGCGCTGGCGAGATCGCCTTACGCATTCGTGAACTGGGCGCAGAACACCGCATTCCGGTTCTGGAAGCACCGCCGCTGGCGCGTGCGTTATACCGTCATACCGAAATCGGACAACACATTCCTGGCGCCCTTTATGCGGCCGTCGCGGAAGTGTTGGCCTGGGTCTGGCAGCTTCGCCGCTGGAAGCGCGAAGGTGGCCTGGTGCCCGTAAAACCTAAAGACCTGCCGGTCCCGGCAGAGATGGACTTTGCAGGAGAGAGCAAAAACGATGGCTAATCTGGCCGCTAAACTACGCCTTCCAGGCAACTTCAAAGACATGCAATGGCAGGTCCTTGCGGGTCCGGTGCTGATCATCATGATTTTGTCGATGATGGTTCTGCCCTTACCGCCGTTTATCCTTGATCTGCTGTTTACCTTTAACATTGCCTTGTCGATTATGGTGCTGCTGGTCGCCATGTTTACCCAGCGCACGCTGGAGTTTGCGGCCTTTCCCACCATTCTGCTGTTTTCGACCCTGCTGCGCCTGTCGCTGAACGTAGCCTCTACGCGTATTATTTTGCTGGAAGGGCATACCGGTGCCGCGGCGGCGGGACGGGTGGTGGAAGCCTTTGGCCACTTCCTGGTTGGCGGAAACTTCGCCATCGGGATCGTGGTGTTTATCATCCTGGTGATCATCAACTTTATGGTTATCACCAAAGGTGCGGGCCGTATCGCCGAAGTGGGTGCGCGCTTTGTGCTTGACGGGATGCCGGGTAAGCAGATGGCTATCGACGCCGACCTGAATGCGGGTCTGATTGGCGAAGATGAAGCGAAGCGTCGTCGCGCCGAAGTGACTCAGGAAGCGGACTTTTACGGTTCGATGGACGGTGCCAGTAAGTTTGTACGCGGGGATGCCATCGCCGGTATTTTGATCATGGTCATTAACGTGATCGGTGGTTTACTGGTGGGGATCGTTCAGCATGGTATGGATGCGGGCCACGCGGCAGAAACCTATACGCTGTTAACCATCGGTGACGGTCTGGTCGCACAGATCCCTGCGCTGGTCATTTCTACCGCGGCGGGTGTTATCGTGACGCGCGTGGCAACCGACCAGGACGTCGGCGAGCAGATGGTCGGGCAACTGTTCAAAGATCCGCGTGTCCTCATGCTGAGTGCCGGCGTAATCGGTTTGCTGGGGCTTGTGCCTGGCATGCCTAACTTTGTGTTCCTGCTGTTTACGGCGGCCTTACTGGGGCTGGCGTGGTGGTTACGTGGCCGCGAGATGCAGCCGAAGAAGAATGTCGAATCGCCGAGCAGCATCGCAAAATCCATGGAAACGCCTGCCTCTGCCGAAGCCTCCTGGACTGATGTGCAGCTTGAAGACACGCTGGGCATGGAAGTGGGTTACCGCCTGATTCCGATGGTCGATCACAACCAGAACGGTGAGTTGCTTGGTCGTATCCGCAGTATCCGTAAAAAAGTGGCGCAGGATGTCGGCTTTCTGCCGCCGGTGGTGCATATCCGTGACAACATGGAATTGCCACCCGCGCGCTACCGCATTTTAATGAAAGGCGTGGAGATCGGCAGCGGTGATGCCTATCCCGGACGCTGGATGGCGATTAACCCCGGCACAGCCGCGGGTACCTTGCCGGGTGAAGCAACCGTCGATCCTGCCTTTGGCCTGGCGGCGGTGTGGATTGACGGTGCGCTCAAAGAGCAGGCCCAGATTCAGGGCTTTACCGTAGTAGAAGCCAGTACCGTTGTGGCGACGCACCTTAATCATCTGATTGGCCAGTACGCCAGTGAGTTGTTTGGCCGTCAGGAAGCGCAGCAACTGCTGGACCGCGTCTCCTCAGAGATGCCGAAACTGACCGAAGATTTAGTGCCTGGCGTGATTACGCTGACAACGCTGCACAAAGTCCTGCAGAACCTGCTGGTTGAGCGCGTTTCGATTCGTGATATGCGCACCATTATTGAAACCCTGGCAGAGCATGCGCCGGTTCAAAGCGATCCGCAGGAACTCACCAGCGTGGTGCGCGTGGCGCTGGGCAGAGCGATTACGCAGCAGTGGTTCCCTGGCACGGGTGAAGTGCAGGTGATTGGCCTGGATGCGACACTGGAGCGCCTGCTGCTGCAGGCCTTGCAGGGCGGTGGCGGACTTGAGCCAGGCCTGGCCGATCGGCTGTTAGCCCAGACGCAGGAGGCCCTGCAACGGCAGGAAATGATGGGCGCGCCGCCTGTCCTGCTGGTCAATCATCCGTTACGCGCCTTACTGGCACGCTTCCTGCGCCGTAACATGCCGCAGCTGGTGGTGCTGTCCAATATGGAATTAAGCGATAACCGTCAGATTCGCATGACCGCAACCATCGGTGGCAAACAATGAGATCGCTAATGCTGTTTTCGCTGCTGCTTCCGCTGTTTGCTCAGGCCGCTGACGGTGCCTGGAGCGCCAGCGCGGCGGGTCCACTGATGGCGAACAGGGGAAGCTGGCAGTCGTCGCAGCCGCTGACCCCGCCAGGTCAGGTCAGTGGGGCGATCACCGTGGTGAACTGGCGTTATCAGTTTACCCAACCGGTGCCTTCCGGTTTACAGGTCCGGCTCTGTGCAGAACAGCGTTGTACCGAACTGGACGGTGCCAGCGGCAGCACACGCGGTCTGGCTGAGGTCGCCGCCGGTGAAACGTTACATATGGTGTTTGGCTTCGCCGGTGGCGGAAGTTTGCCGCCGGGGCTGAAGGTCGTCAGCACAGCGGTGACGGTCAACTACCACTAAGCCTTTTTCGCCCTGTTCATGGCAGACTGACAAGCATCATCAAGAGACTGATGCTGTCGGTCTGCCCGATCACTCCCGATGTCATAACGCGGTTCAGGCTACGCGTCTTTTTGCAGCAGAAAGCGGTAAAGCCATCCCCCTGCAACGCCACCCGCTATCGGTACCAGCCAGAAAACCCACAGCTGCCGTAACGCCCAGCCTCCCTGAAAAACAGCCATCGCGGTACTGCGTGCCGGATTCACCGAGGTATTGGTTACCGGGATACTGATTAAGTGAATGAGCGTTAATGCCAGACCAATCGCAATGGGAGCGAAACCCGCCGGCGCGCGTTTATCCGTCGCACCCTGAATAACCACCAGGAAGAACGCGCTGAGTACGAGTTCAGTGATGACGGCCGCGCAGAGGGAATAGCCGCCTGGCGAGTGCGCCGCAAAGCCGTTGGCAGCGAAACCCTTATCTGCCATCGTAAAGTCAGCCTGACCACTGACGATCAGATACAGCACGCCCGCCGCCGCAATACCGCCAGCCATCTGTACCACGATGTAGGGCAAGATGGGCTTGCTGTCGATGCGGCCACCGGCCCATAAGCCCAGGGTGACGGCGGGATTAAAGTGACCGCCCGAAATGTGGCCTACCGCAAAGGCCATTGTCAGTACGGCGAGGCCAAATGCCAGAGACACGCCCACAAACCCAATCCCGGTTTGGGGAAAATTCGCGGCGAGCAGGGCGCTGCCGCAGCCTCCGAATACCAGCCAGAAGGTGCCGAACAGCTCGGCAAACGCTTTTCTTAACATCAACTTATTCTTCCTTTCTCGTTAACACGTTAAACCTGATAAAACGCGGGCTTATAGTAGAGCGCGGGAATAAGAAAAGAATCTTGTCCCAACAGGACCTTGATATACGCGACATCAGGGTTGCCTGAGCGGGTTTGCACGGCGCGTGCTGCGATCATCTCTGGTGCTGAAATACGAATTAACGCCTTTGTATCGTGGAGTCAGGGAGGGCAATGGCAAAGATGACGCTACATGAAGGAAAATTGTGCGGGTGACGGGCAGAGCGGGAAGGGCGAGGTTGAGGCAGGCGCTGAGAACAGTCAGCTCTCAGCGCCTTAACAGATTACATGCGATCGACCGTTTTGATCCCCAGCGTATCCAGGCCCAGTTTCAGGGTTTTTGCGGTCAGTGCCGCAATCTGTAAACGGCTCAGGCGCGTCACGTCGTCCTCTGCGGCCAGAATCGGACAGTGCTCGTAGAAACCGGAGAACAGGCCCGCCAGATCGTACAAATAGGCACACATCACATGCGGTGTGCCATCGCGTGCCACCTGGGTAATGACCTCTTCAAACTGCAGCAAACGCGTTGCCAGCAGGGCTTCACGGTCATCCGTCAGCACGATTTCTGCCTGAATCGCATCGGCGTCGATACCGGCTTTACGGAACACGGACAGCACGCGCGTATAAGCATATTGCATGTAAGGCGCCGTATTGCCCTCAAACGCCAGCATATTATCCCAGTCAAAAATGTAATCAGTGGTGCGGCTTTTTGACAGATCGGCATATTTCACGGCGCTGATGCCGACGACTTCCGCAAGCGTGCTGACTTCCTCTTCCGTCATGTCCGGGTTTTTCTCGCGTACCAGCGTGTACGCGCGTTCATAGGCTTCATCCAGCAAATCTGACAGCTTAATGGTGCCGCCACTACGGGTTTTAAACGGACGGCCATCTTTACCCAACATCATACCGAACGCATGATGTTCAAGTGGAACGGACGCAGGCACATAGCCGGCTTTACGGACAATGGTCCACGCCTGCTGTAAATGCTGATGCTGACGTGAGTCGATGTAGTAAATTACGCGGTCCGCATGCAGGGTTTCATAGCGATACCTGGCACAGGCAATATCGGTGGTGGTGTAAAGATAGCCGCCATCCTTTTTCTGGATGATCACGCCCATCGGCTCACCTTCTTTATTCTGGAATTCTTCCAGGAATACCACGGTGGCGCCTTCACTCTCGACGGCCAGACCTTTGGCTTTCAGATCGGCCACAATTTCCGGCAGCATGTCGTTATAAAGGCTCTCACCCATCACATCATCACGCGTCAGGGTGACGTTCAGACGGTTGTAGATATGCTGGTTTTGCGTCATGGTGATATCAACCAGCTTTTTCCACATCTGACGGCAGTAGTCGTCACCGCCTTGCAACTTCACGACATAGCCGCGCGCACGCTCTGCAAACTCAGGATCTTCATCGTAAGTGCGCTTGGCTTCACGGTAAAAACCTTCTAAATCCGCCAGCGCCATCTCCGCGTGGTTTTCATTTTGCTGTTTTTCAAGAAACGCAATCAGCATGCCGAACTGCGTACCCCAGTCGCCCACATGGTTCGCGCGGATCACGTTGTGGCCCAGGAACTCGAGGGTGCGCACCGCGGCGTCGCCAATGATAGTGGAACGCACATGGCCGACGTGCATCTCTTTCGCCACGTTGGGGGCAGAGTAGTCCACGACGATTGTCTGTGGTTCGACCGGGTTCACGCCAAGGCGCGGATGATTCAGCGCCTGCCGGGCATGGTCGGCCAGCCACTGACGATCCAGGAAAATGTTGATAAAGCCCGGCCCCGCGATCTCCACTTTGCTGGCAATACCAGTGAGGTCCAGATGTTGAATCACGGTTTCAGCTAATTGTCGTGGCGCCTGGCCCAGTTTTTTCGCCACGGCCATGATGCCGTTAGCCTGATAATCACCAAACTGAACTTTAGCCGACTGACGAACCTGAGGTTCACAATCGGAGGGAGCACCAGCCAGCACCATTGCCTGACTGACTTTTGCGGAAAGAAGCGCCTGAATATTCACCGGGTTACCTTACATATGCAGAGAAAAGCACGCTATTTGGGCAGCGGGCTGTCGTCATGATTCTGCCGGGTGCAATGACCACAGGTCCTGGCCCGGCAAAAGGAAAAAATGAGGGAAAAAGTATACGTGAATTGTCAGCGTGAGTCAGTAGCGGGATAAAGGCAGGGAAACAGAGCCGAAGATGTTTCCCGCAGAGATTAGCGACGACGCGCGCGGCGCGCGTTTTTAACACTTTTGTCTGCACGTACCTTCCAGTGGCGCGCAAGGGCAAACCCCATCAGTGCAATTAAGATGGCAACTACGATGAGCATCGTCATAAAAACTTTCCTTATAATAGTGTTAATGCAAATTTAATAGAAAGTTATGCAGGCTGCAATCATGCCACTGTTAAGTAAGACTTATCTTATTGTGTTAATGATAACCATACAAAACAGTAACTTAAGTTACTTTTGTCAACGAAAAGGTGGATCTAAACAGAAGATTAATCTGAATTAAAAGCGTTAATTTTTTGCTTTTCTCGTAAAACGCCCGCCAAATAAGATGAATCTTACCCTTTTGTTCATTACGATAGTTCAGTAACAATGAGTTACGGCATTCCCTGGTCATAAAAAAGTGAGGAGACAGCTTACGGTGAGCATGATATTTCCACCCGAACTGGACGATTTACAGGCCGATTTAGCGGCTTTCGAAGAACGGTTACAAAATTTTTCACAGCGTCTGGGATTAAACCCCACAGACCTCGACGTCGATCATGTGGCCGTGCGGTGTCATCAGAATGCGACGGCCGAACGCTGGCAAAAGGGGTTTTTGCAACTCGGGGAGCAGTTCTCGGCGGCGATGATTAACGGACGACCGGTATGTTTATTTAAGCTGCACCAACCGTTAATGATTGCCGGCTGGGCGATAGACGTCGTTGAGCTGCCCTGGCCGGGTGAAAAACGTTACCGCCACGAGCGCTGGGAACATATTGAGGTGGTATTACGAGGCGAGCCTGAAACACTGGGCATGCGTGCCATGGCGCTGCTGTCCGATCAGGCACTCACACAGCCGGGTATTTCATTCAAAACCAGCTCACCGAAAGGGGAAAACGAGCGTCTGCCGAATCCTACGCTGGCAGTGACCGATGGGGAAACCACGATTAAGTTTCACCCATGGCGACTGGACGAGATTGTGGCCAGTGAACAGCGTTAGCCCCGGGCTTCAACCGCGCGTCTGAGCCGTCTGACGGCTTCTTCCAGCAAGGCGCGGGGACAGCCGAAATTGATCCGTACAAAGCCGTCATCACCAAAGTCGCGCCCTGGCGAGAAGCCAAGCCCGTGTTTTTCAAAGTACAGCGCCGGGCTGGCAACCTGGAGTTCACGCGCATCGATCCAGCCCAGATAACTGCCTTCCGGAGAGGTCATTTTGAGGCCGGGCAGCGCATTGACTTCGGAAACCAGCCAGTCCCGGTTGCCGCGCAGATAATCAAGCTGAGCATCAAGCCAGTCATCACAGGCCCGCCAGGCGACTTCCGCCGCAACCAGGGCCAGAATATCGACTGAGGGCACAATGCCCTGGCGCACGGCGGTGAATCGCGCCCGTAGTTCAGGATCCGGGATCACAGCGACGGAAGCGCCCAGCCCGGCAATATTGAAGGTTTTGGATGGCGAAAGCAGCGTAATGCTCCGTTGGGCCGCATCATCACTCAGGGAGGCAAAGGGGATATGTTGCAGCCCCGGCGTTAACAGTAAATCGCAATGAATTTCGTCAGAGCAGACGATTAAATCATGGTGCTGCGCAAAGGCCAGCTGCGCTTCAAGTTCTTCCCGGCGGTAAACCGTGCCGCCAGGATTTTGCGGATTGCAAAGCATCAGCAACGTTTTGTCCTGCATGTGGCCGTCTGCTGCAGTGAGATCCATGACCCAGCGGCCTTCCTGCAACGTCAGAGGCAGATTCAACTGATCACGTTCAGCCAGCTTCGCGGCTGAACGGAAAGGGGGATAAATGGGATGCGGCGCGACGGTACCCTGGTGCGGCGCGGTAAACGCCCGCACGGCCAGATTTAACCCGCAGACTACGCCGGGCAACACGACCACCCATTCCGGTTTAACTTCCCAGCGATAGCGTGATTTACAGCGGGCAATCAGCGCATCGATAAATCCCTGAGGCTTATCGCCATAGCCGAAAACACCATGATCAACGCGGGCTTTAATGGCCTCAATGATGGGGGCAGGCGATCGGAAATCCGTATCCGCTACCCACAACGGCAGAATATCCTGGCCCGCATATTTGTGCCATTTAAGGCTATCACTGTGACGGCGGTCTATCCGTTGGTCAAAATTGAATGTCATAGTTAGTTTTCCACGTAAACTGTTCTAAGGGATAAGCATACCTGACGAATTTGGCGTGAACAGGACGTCATGTAAAGGAGAAGAGAATGACCACACTGGAAATTTGTTGCTATGGGGTGGATTGTGCCTTAACCGCTCAACAGGCGGGGGCCGATCGAATTGAACTCTGTGCGGCACCGCGTGAAGGCGGCCTGACACCTTCTGCTGGCATGCTGGAAGTCGCCCGTCGTGACATTTCTGTTCCGGTGCATCCTATTGTCCGCCCGCGCGGCGGAGATTTTTGCTATTCCAGCCGGGAGTTCGAGGCAATGAAATCGGATGTCGCGCGGATTCGCGAACTGGGCTTTCCGGGCGTAGTGTTAGGGATGCTGGATGAAGATGCCCATATTCATGTGGGGCAGATGCGGCAGATCATGGCGCTGTGCGACGGCATGGCGGTGACCTTCCATCGCGCCTTCGATCTCTGCCACCGGCCAAAACGTTCGCTCGATGTTTTAACCGATTTTGGCGTGAAACGTATCCTCACTTCCGGGCAGCAGCAGAGCGCGGAAAACGGAATTGCATTATTGAGGGAACTTAATGAATACAGCAGCGGTCCTATCATTATGGCAGGTGCTGGCGTTCGATTAAGTAACCTGCAAAAGTTTCTTGATGCAGATATTCGTGAGGTACACAGCTCGGCAAGCCACCTGGTGGCATCACCGATGCGTTACCGCAAAGCGGGTGTTTCCATGTGTTCCGAAGCCGAAATTGATGAGTTCAGCCGTTACTGCGTCGATGGTGATGTTGTAGAGGCAATGAAAAGTGTCATGCAAATGAATACCGCCCGGGTGGCCTGACTCATAACCAGTTTTGCCGCGCAGCACGCCGATTGATGACGTGATGTTTGCAAGTACCAAACCCCAGCACATTTGCTGGGGTATTTTTTGTCCGGTATTCCGCTATAGTGGATGATGAAACAACGCATTGCGTGCATTCTGTGTCGCCGTTTGCCGTCAACGCGGCTTTGCTTTCCCTGTTCTGTTCCCCCGTTTGCGGGTCATCAGCTTAACCCTAATCGACATTGATGTCAGAGGCCCTGCCATGCGATGCATTCTGCTTTCCGCTGTTCTCACCGTGATGGGATGCCATGCGCCCTTAACCTTTGCCGCGTGCAAATCAAACAGTAAAGCGGTCTCTGACAGTAATAACTGGATTCTGTTGGGCGGCAGTGCGAAAGGGGCGGTACGTCAGGTTGTCGCAGGGGAGTTTGGCAAAGACGTCAATTCGCAAAAGCGGGTGCTGGGGCAGTTTGATCCCTGTGGCGACCTGCTGGTGGCGGATATCAGTTATGACAAAAATGAGCGTAACGTCATTCTGAGCATGGAACAACATCTGGTGCGTGTGCAGGAAGGTTGGGTGGCCGAATATGCGTATCTGGTAAAAGTGCTGAAACAGGGAAAGGAAGTGGTGGTGGATAACCGACAAGGCACCATCAACTGGCACAAGGGAAAAAACGGCAATATTATCAGCGCTTCAGACAAATTCATCAGCATGGGCAAATCGGGATTCACGGACACCACGTACCGCTACGATAAACACTATCGTTTGCTGAAAAGCATTGCGCGCGGAACCGATCCCGTCAGCAACGGGGAATACCGTTACGCGTGGAGTCCGCAGGGCCTCGTCACCCGCACCACCTCTGCCCGGCGAAAAGACACCTATACCTATGACGATAAAGGGCGGGAGCTGCGCCTCAACGGCACGGCATCAACCGACGTCAGCACTCTGCGTACCGTGGATGAATGCCAGTTCTGGGATGACAAGGGCAACTGCACCCTGAGTTACCTGAATGAAACCGAAGTTTTTGAGAAAGGCACGGTGCAGCGTCACCTCAGTGCGGTTTATAAGTATCAGTACTGGGACAAACCCACTGAGGCGACGGAATAGCCCCTATTTTACCGTTTTACTGAACGCATCCAGGCCCAGCAGCGCATGGGCGATCTGTTCCGGTGCCAGGTTAGGATTGAGGTTTTTCAGCGTATCGCCCTCGCTGTTCGCCAGCGCGCCGATTTTTACCAGATCTTCCCAGCTCACCCCGTCCAGATGCATCTCTTTTAACGTGGTCGGCATATTGATCGAACGGTAGAAGCGGATGTAGCGGGCAATTTCTTCATCGGGACGCTGCTCAAGCACCATCTGAGTTAACGTACCGTAGGCCACTTTTTCACCGTGAGTAAGATGGTGGATATCGCCGTCAATTGCGGTGAATCCGTTATGAATCGCGTGCGCACCTGCCAGACCGGCGTTTTCAAAGCCTAAACCGGACAGCAATGTATTGGCTTCCACTACCGCTTCTACCGCTGGCGTGACGCGTTTTTCCGAGACTGCGATATAGGCACTGTAGCCCCACGTCAGCAGCGTCTCTTCACAGGCCCGGGCAATGGCAAGACCGGCAATAGTCGGATCGCCATTGACCATCGATTTCGCATGGCTACGGGCCACCGCCTGGGCTTCCACCCAGGTCGCCAGACCATCGGCGATGCCGGACGCGAACAGGCGGGCGGGCGCGGCGGCGCACACGGCGGTATCAATTAACACCAGATCGGGATTTTTACTGTAGAAACGGTAGCTTTCAAAAACGCCACTGTCGGAATAGATAACAGACAGCGCGCTACAGGGCGCATCGGTTGAGGCAATGGTGGGCACAATCACTACCGGCTGTTTGAGTTCATCGGCCACGGCTTTTACCGTATCCAGCGTTTTGCCGCCACCCAAACCAATCACCACGTTACAGCCCTGCTGCTGCGCATGCTGACTTAACCGGGTAATTTCATTACTGGAGGCTTCGCCATTGAACTGCTGACGGCTGAGGGTAATGCCTGCTTTTTCCAGCGTAGACTGCGCCCGCTCACCAATCAGCCCCCAGACGACATCGTCAGCCACCACGAAAGCGTGATTGCCCAATTCCGTGACATACTCTCCCAGTTCATCGAGCACGCCCGCACCCTGTACATATTTGCGAGGCGAAGAGAAAATAAATTTACTCATGATCGTAGCTCCTGGTTTTTCAATTGAGACCGTTACCGGCCCGCTAATAACGCCACTAAAAAGCGTAGCAGTTAATCACGCCTGGCTGTCTGTACAGCGTGAAAAACGCTTGTTATTGTTAAGCACTTCTAATCAGGAGTACGCCTGTGACGACTTCATTCCTCTCTTTTCTGTTTGCGATCATCATTTTGACCCTGACGCCGGGGTTCGATACGGCATTAATTTTGCGATCGGCGGCGGCACAGGGCTGGCGAGGAGCCAGTGCGACCGCGCTGGGCGTGGCGACGGGCTGTCTGTCGTGGGGCATTGCGGTAGGGCTGGGGCTGGGGGCGCTGCTGCTGGCATCGGAAACGGCGTATAACCTGCTGAAGTGGGCTGGCGCAGCCTATCTGCTCTGGCTGGGCGTCAGGTTACTGTGGCATCCGCGTCGCCAGAATGCAGCGCTGCCCGCCGAAACGCCGTCGCAGCAAACGCATCTGGCCTGCTTTCTGCGTGGGTTACTGGGGAATCTGTTGAATCCTAAAGTGGGCGTTTTCTACGTAACATTTTTACCGCAGTTTATCCCTCAGGGCGGTTCGGTCCCGGTCTGGTGCACCCTGATGGCCCTGACACATATGGTGACTGGATTGATCTGGAGCAGCGTGCTGATTGGCAGCAGTCACTATTTTGCGGCACAGCTCAGGAAGCCACGCGTGTTAATAATCATGGATCGTTTGACGGGCTGCGTCTTTATTGGCTTCGCGGCGAAACTGGCGCTGTCTCGCCGCTGAGCATTACGGCTTTGTGGCGACCAGCACCGCACGCAGCGGTGCGGGATAACCTTCAACGGTTTTGCTGCTGTCCGCAGGATCAAGGAATTCCGCCAGCGATTCGCTGGTCATCCAGTCGGTCCGGCGCTGTTCATCTGTGGTCGTTACGGCAAAGTCCACAATGCGCACATCGACAAAGCCGCATTTCTCCAGCCAGCTTTTCAGCGCCTCGGCGGAGGGGATAAAGTAGACGTTGCGCATCTGAGCATAGCGTTCGCCTGGCACCAGCACCTGATTCACATCGCCTTCAATCACCAGCGTTTCCAGGACCAGTTCGCCGCCGCTCACTAACTGATTTTTCAGCTGCATCAGATGATCCAGCGGCGAACGGCGGTGATAAAGCACGCCCATGGAAAACACGGTATCGAACGCCTGAAGCACCGGCAGCTGTTCGATGCCGAGCGGCAGCAGGTGGGCGCGGCGGTCGTCATTTAACAGCTTGCGTACGGCTTCGAACTGGCACAGAAACAGCTGCATGGGATCGATACCGACCACAAGGTGCGCGCCTGCCCCGATCATGCGCCACATATGGTAGCCACTGCCACAGCCCACATCCAGTACAGTGCGTCCGGCTAACGAGGAGATGTGTGGCAGCACGCGATCCCATTTCCAGTCTGAGCGCCATTCCGTATTAATTTCGGTGCCGTAAAGCGAATAGGGGCCTTTGCGCCAGGGCATCAGATTGCGCAGCAGTTTCTCAATGCCCTGACGGTGCCGATCGCTGATATCGTCCCGATCGGCGCTGACGCTGTGCAGCAGGTCCAGCCGCTGAGGTTCCAGCTGGGGTAAATATTCCAGCGACTTGTACCAGTCACGGAAGTGCCCGTGCAGATTTTCACGCTGCCACTCGCTGATTTGCGCAGGCAGCACCTCCAGCCATTTTGCCAGGGGACCCACGGCGATTTGCTGATAAAAACGGCCAAAGTCGATCATTTTAATGCCACCAACGAACCAAAATTAAAACACTGAAACCACAGCTCAGCATGAGAAAAGCCGGCCTGTTTCAGGCGCGCCTTGTGCGTTTCTACGCTATCGGTGAGCATCACATTTTCCAGCATGCTGCGTTTCTGGCTGATTTCCAGTTCGCTGTAGCCGTTGGCGCGCTTAAAGTCATGATGCATGTTGAACAACAGTTCACCGACGTCACGATCTTCAAAGCTGAACTTCTCAGAGAGCACCAACGCGCCGCCGGGATTCAGCCCCTGCCAGATTTTGGTCAGCAACGTCAGGCGGGCTGGCGGTTCAAGAAACTGCAGGGTGAAATTGAGCACCACCAGTGAGGCGTTCTCAATGGCGATATCGCAGATATCCGCTTCGACGACCGTAACCGGCGTATCCGCCCGAAACGCATCGATATGACGGCGGCAGCGCTCCACCATGGCCGGCGAATTATCCACAGCAATAATCTGACAGCCGGGCACGTGAATATTGCGGCGCACCGAGAGCGTGGCAGCGCCTAGTGAACAGCCCAGGTCAAATACCTGGCTGTTGGGCTGGACGAAACGTTCTGCCAGCATGCCAATCATCGAAATGATGTTGGAATAGCCCGGCACTGAGCGCTGAATCATGTCGGGAAACACTTCAGCCACGCGCTCGTCAAACGTCCAGTCGCCCAGTTTTTCAATGGGCGCAGAAAAGAGTTGATCGCGATCAGACATAACGAAAATCCGAAGAGACGGCGGAAAGGGCGCTATTCTGGCAGAAACTGCCGCGGCCTGCACCCTTTACGCCGTTAACATTAACGCAAGCTGAGCAAGAGTGGCCAGGGCAGGTAAATCAGGTTAAAAATTACCATACCGGACAGCGAGAATAACGTCAGCATCATGCCATATTTGCGTTTGCTCATGACATCGTTGCGCAGGCCCTGTGCATGCAACACCCGGCCAATGAAAAACAGGATGCCGGTCAGGTGCACCATCCAGATATTCGCGCCGTTCATCTCCAGCACAATCAGCAATAATAACCCCAGCGGGATCGTTTCAATGGCATTGCCGTGAATCCGGATGGCCATATGTAAATCGTGATGACCGCCATCGCCATAAGCCACATGATGCTGTCGCCGTAAGCGCACAACATTCAGGGTAAATTTCATGATCAGTAAGGCCCCGATCACCACATATAACGCGCTTATCATTATTGATTCCTTATTTTTACTTTTGCCAGAGGTGTGATGCTGCCGGTCGCTATCAGAATAGCGAATCCTGTTGCGGCCAGTCCGGCCCGGGACCGATGCTGGCATCAATTTTTTGCAGTTCAGGCCACAAGGCCTGCACCAGCGGAAAGACCTGGCCCATGTCGGGCGTGTGAATGAAAACCAGCGGTTCACTTTGCGTATGCCATTCAGCCAGTTTCGTCAGCCAGATGCGAAACAGCGGCAGGCTTTCTTCAAGACTATCGCTGCCGACAAAGCGGATCATCGGGCGCGGTCCTGTTAACAGCGCATGCGGCGGGACGCGCGGTTTTTGCTGGCGGGCGTGCAGCGCCGCCGCGCTTTGTGACGTTGAGGCGTGAACCGGACGGCTGTCCAGCACCACACGATTGACGCCGCGCTGGAGCAGGCCACGATTCAGCGCGCGCTCAGCCTCACCTTTCGCGAAAAAAGCGGCATGCCGCACTTCCACGCCATAGGAAAAAGAGGCAGGCAGACTATCCAGAAAACGCCACAGATCGCTGAGTTGGGCGGGAGAAAAGCTGGCAGGCAACTGGAGCCAGTACTGACCGATGCGATCGGCAAGCGGATGCATCAGGCGAAAAAAGTCGGTCAGTAAGTCATCGGTGTTTTGCAGTGCTGCCTGATGGCTGATTGTGCTGGGGAATTTAAAACAGAAGCGAAACTGATCGTGCGTCATATCCCGCCAGCGCAACACGGTTTCGGGATCCGGCAGTGCATACAGCGTGGTATTGCCCTCAACGGTCTGGAAATAACGCGCGTAGTCCGCCAGGGTTTCAATTCCCCAGCGTTTCCAGTGTGCGTGGTGCCATTGCGGCAAACCGATACGAAGTGTCACGCCTGACTCCTGTCGTTGAGTGTGATGGTAATTATCCTGTAAGGCAGTATATTGACGCAACCCGGTGAAAAGGGAACAGGAAATGCCGTGCTTTAGCGTGGCTCCACTTATCCTGTCAGCCTTTTTCCATTATAATAGCGGCCTTTTTTGCGACAGCACCTGATAAGGTTACGCGGCCTGGTGCTGTCTGCTGCAGCGGCGAAGTTAAAAGGATAGTGTTATGCGTACAGAGTATTGTGGACAGCTCAATCTGTCTCATGTGGGTCAGCAAGTTACGCTTTGCGGCTGGGTCAATCGCCGTCGCGATCTGGGAAGCCTGATCTTTATCGATATGCGCGACCGTGAAGGCATCGCCCAGGTGTTTTTCGATGCCGATCATCAAGAGGCGTTCCAGCTGGCATCTGAACTGCGTAACGAATTCTGTATCCAGATCACCGGTACCGTCCGTGCCCGTGACGAAAAGAACCGAAACAGCGACATGGCGACCGGCGACGTGGAAGTATTCGCCCACGCGCTGACCATCATCAACCGTGCTGACCCTCTGCCGCTGGATTCTAACCAGACCAACAGCGAAGAAGCGCGTCTGACGTATCGCTATCTGGACCTGCGTCGTCCGGAGATGGCGCAGCGTTTGAAAACCCGTGCGAAAATCACCAGCTTTGTGCGTCGCTTTATGGATAACGAAGGCTTTCTGGATATTGAAACGCCGATGCTGACTAAAGCAACGCCAGAAGGCGCGCGCGACTATCTGGTGCCCAGCCGTGTGCACAAAGGGAAGTTCTATGCGCTGCCGCAGTCACCGCAGTTGTTCAAGCAGCTGCTGATGATGTCCGGCTTCGACCGCTATTATCAGATCGTTAAGTGCTTCCGTGATGAAGACCTGCGTGCTGATCGTCAGCCAGAGTTTACCCAGATCGACGTTGAAACCTCCTTCATGACCGCCGAACAGGTGCGTGAGAAGATGGAGCGTCTGATTCGTGAGCTGTGGATGGACATCAAAGGGGTGGATCTGGGGGCGTTTCCACAGATGACCTTTGCCGAAGCCATGCATCGCTTTGGTTCGGATAAGCCTGACCTGCGCAACCCGATGGAGCTGGTGGACGTAGGCGGTCTGCTGAAAAGCGTCGAATTCCAGGTCTTCGCGGGTCCCGCTAATGACCCGAAAGGCCGCGTAGCTGCGCTGCGTGTGCCCGGCGGTGCGGCGCTGACGCGTAAGCAAATCGACGAATACGGCAAGTTTGTTGAAATCTACGGGGCCAAAGGGCTGGCGTGGATGAAGATTAACGAACGTGCCAACGGCTTCGAGGGCGTGCAGAGTCCGGTGGCCAAGTTCCTCAGTGCCGACATCGTGGAAGCGATACTGAACCGCACGGGCGCACAGGATGGCGACCTGATCTTCTTCGGTGCCGATCGCGCGAAAGTCGTGGCGGATGCGCTGGGTGCGCTGCGCCTGAAAGTCGGCCGCGATTTGCGGATCACCGACGAAAACGCCTGGGCACCGCTGTGGGTAATCGACTTCCCGATGTTTGAGGAAGATGAAGAAGGCGGTCTGGCTGCGATGCACCATCCGTTCACCTCACCGAAAGACATGACCGCAGAGGCGCTGGCCAGCGATCCGGTTCAGGCGGTGGCAAATGCCTACGACATGGTGATTAACGGCTACGAAGTGGGCGGCGGTTCCGTGCGTATTCACAACAGCAAAATGCAGCAGACGGTGTTCAGTATCCTCGGGATCACCGAAGAGGAGCAGCGCCTGAAGTTTGGCTTCCTGCTTGACGCGCTGAAATACGGTACACCACCGCACGCGGGCCTGGCATTTGGTCTGGATCGTCTGACGATGCTGCTGACCGGCACCGATAACATTCGCGATGTTATCGCATTCCCGAAAACCACCGCCGCCGCGTGCATGATGACCGAAGCACCGAGCGAAGCCAATCCTGCCGCGTTGCTTGATCTGGGCATTCTGGTGGCGCCGAAGAAAGAAAAGTCAGAGAACAAGTAATGGGCAATAAACATCCGGTATCGGTGCTGGTGGTGATTTTTGCGCAAGATACTGGCCGGGTGTTAATGCTGCAGCGACGTGATGATGCCAGCTTCTGGCAGTCGGTCACAGGCAGCCTGGAAGTCGGGGAAACCCCGCGCCAGGCGGCCGAGCGTGAGGTGTCAGAGGAGCTGTCCATCAACATTGCGGACGAAAAGTTAGTGCTGGAAGACTGTCACAAACAGATCGAGTTTGAAATTTTCCCGCACTATCGCCACCGTTACGCACCGGGCATTACGTATAACCGTGAACACTGGTTCAGGCTGGCGTTACCCGCAGAGCGCGACCTGCTGCTCACCGAGCATCTTGCCGCGCGCTGGCTTGAGCCCGCCGCTGCTGCTGCCCTGACCAAGTCCTGGAGTAACCGCCAGGCGATTGAGGAATTTATCTGAATGCCTGCCGTAATGCGTTTTTCAGGCGGCAGTAACGTTAAATTTCGCGAATTCGACGAAGCTCATCCTTCGTTCCCTAAACCGGGTGCCGGTGATAAACCGGCGCCGTTAAAATTGAAGAGTCGGGCATCATCGGTATCGCGAAGCCGCGACTGTCAGTGCAGCGCAACCGGAACGTTTATAACGACGTGAGGATGGCAGGCACTGTCGGGAGGCGGATCGTAAGTCAGATAGCCCGTGCGATTGTTAAGATCGGAGAATATGCAAGATGGCTGGACATAGTAAATGGGCGAATACCAAGCACCGCAAGGCTGCTCAGGATGCCAAGCGCGGTAAAATCTTTACCAAAATCATTCGCGAGCTGGTGACCGCCGCGAAACTGGGTGGGGGCGATCCCGGTTCTAACCCACGTTTACGTGCTGCCATGGACAAAGCGCTGTCTAATAACATGACACGCGATACCATGAACCGTGCGATTGCACGCGGCGTGGGCGGCGAAGATGATTCCAACATGGAAACCATCATCTATGAAGGTTACGGTCCGGGGGGATCGGCCATCATGATCGAGTGTCTGAGTGATAACCGAAACCGTACGGTGGGTGAAGTGCGTCATGCGTTCACCAAAACCGGCGGCAACCTGGGAACCGATGGCTCCGTGTCTTACCTGTTCAGCAAAAAAGGCGTGATTTCTTACGCGCCAGGTCAGGATGAAGATGCGGTGATGGAAGCCGCGCTGGAAGCCGGTGCAGAGGACGTGGTGGCGTATGATGATGGCGCTATCGATGTCTTCACCGCCTGGGAAGAGATGGGCTCCGTGCGCGATGCGCTGGAAGCCGCCGGTCTGAAAGCGGATACGGCGGAAGTTGCGATGATTCCGTCAACCAAAGCGGAAATGGATGCGGAAACCGCACCGAAACTGCTGCGTCTGATCGATATGCTGGAAGACTGCGACGACGTGCAGGAGGTTTATCACAACGGTGAGATCTCCGATGAGGTGGCGGAAACGCTGTAATGCTGTACCGCTTTCATCGCTGGCTGGAGACGCGTCATGTCTATTATCCTGGGGATTGACCCCGGTTCACGCGTCACCGGTTACGGGGTGATTCGTCAGACCGGCCGCCAGCTCACCTATCTGGGCAGCGGCTGTATCCGCACCAATACGACAGAATTGCCGGCGCGCCTGAAGCTGATCTATGCTGGCGTTTGCGAAATTATCACGCAGTTTTCGCCTGATTTTTTCGCCATCGAGCAGGTATTTATGGCGAAGAACGCCGACTCGGCGCTGAAGCTTGGCCAGGCGCGCGGTGCCGCCATCGTCGCGGCGGTAAACCATGACCTGCCGGTGTTCGAATATGCCGCACGTCAGGTGAAGCAGACGGTTGTCGGAACCGGCGGGGCAGAAAAAAGTCAGGTTCAGCATATGGTCAAATCCTTACTGAAGCTTGCAGCCAGTCCGCAGGCTGATGCCGCCGATGCGCTGGCTATTGCGATTACGCACTGCCATGTTGCACAGAATGCCGCGCGCATGAGTGAGAACACGCTGGTGCTGACCCGCGGCCGGCTGCGGCAGCGCTAACGGCAATCCCCGCAATATGCCCGTCAGGCTGGATATTCATCCAGCCTTTTTTATGGTATAAATTCCGCCACATACGTTGAATAAGGAAGGCATCAGGTGATAGGTCGTTTACGGGGAACCATTCTGGAAAAGCAGCCACCGCTGGTCCTGCTGGAGGCGCATGGCGTTGGTTATGAAGTCCATATGCCAATGACCTGTTTTTATGAACTGCCTGAGCTTAATCACGAAGCGATAATCTTTACGCAATTTGTGGTTCGTGAAGACGCGCAACTGCTGTTCGGCTTTAACAGCAAACAGGAACGTGCCCTGTTTCGTGAACTGATAAAAGTCAACGGCGTTGGGCCGAAACTGGCGCTCGCTATTCTGTCGGGCATGTCCGCTCAGCAGTTTGTCACGGCGGTGGAAAAAGAAGAGATTGCCGCGCTGGTCAAACTGCCGGGTGTGGGCAAGAAAACCGCCGAGCGTCTGGTTGTCGAGATGAAGGATCGCTTTAAAGGGATGCATGGCGATCTGTTTGGCGGTGACTCGGCCTTTACGCTGACCACGCCGGGCCCGGAACCCGAAACCAACGACGCCGAAGCGGAAGCGGTTGCAGCGCTGGTGTCCCTGGGTTATAAACCGCAGGAAGCGAGCCGCATGATCAGCAAAGTGGGTCGCCCTGACGCGGATTGTGAAACATTAATTCGCGAAGCGCTCCGCGCCGCTATTTGAGGTAATTCATGATTGAAGCCGATCGCCTGATCTCCGCCGCCAGCGTTAGCGAAGAAGAGAGCCTCGACCGCGCCATCCGGCCTAAGATGCTGACCGAGTATGTCGGCCAGCCGCAGGTGCGGGAGCAAATGGAAATTTTTATCAAAGCGGCCCAACTGCGTGGCGATGCGCTGGACCATTTGCTGATTTTTGGCCCACCCGGGCTGGGAAAAACCACCCTGGCGAACATTGTGGCTAATGAGATGGGCGTCAATCTGCGCACCACCTCCGGTCCGGTGCTGGAGAAAGCGGGCGATTTGGCGGCGATGCTGACCAACCTTGAGCCGCATGATGTGCTGTTTATTGATGAGATTCACCGCCTGTCACCGGTCGTTGAAGAAGTGCTGTATCCGGCGATGGAAGACTATCAGCTGGATATCATGATTGGCGAGGGTCCGGCAGCGCGCTCGATTAAGCTTGATCTGCCGCCGTTTACGCTGATTGGTGCCACTACGCGCGCGGGCTCACTGACGTCGCCCCTGCGCGATCGTTTTGGTATCGTGCAGCGGCTGGAATTCTATCAGGTGAAAGATTTGCAGCATATTGTCGGGCGCAGTGCCGCCTGTCTGGGCCTGGCGCTGAGCGAGGAGGGAGCCCTAGAAATCGCCCGTCGCTCTCGCGGCACGCCGCGTATTGCTAACCGACTGTTACGCCGGGTGCGTGATTTTGCAGAAGTGCGGGCAAACGGTAACTTAAGCGGCGAAGTCTCAGTGACCGCGCTGGACATGCTTAACGTTGACAGCGAAGGTTTCGACTATATGGATCGTAAACTGCTGCTGGCGATTATTGATAAATTCACCGGCGGGCCGGTGGGTCTGGATAACCTTGCGGCGGCGATTGGTGAAGAGCGGGAAACGATCGAAGATGTCATCGAGCCCTTCCTGATTCAACAGGGCTTTATTCAACGCACACCGCGCGGCCGGATGGCCACGCAGCATGCTTACCGTCATTTCGGTATCACCAAAGAGGCGTAATCACAGCGCCGGTTTGCGCACCATACTGACGATAAACAGTATGGCTGCGCACAGCACCACAGACGGCCCCGCAGGCGTGTCATAGAACGCCGAGAAGGTTAACCCGCCGGTCACTGCCATTACCCCGATCAGCACCGCAATCGCGGCCATCATTTCCGGTGAACGTGCAAAGCGTCGCGCCGTCGCAGCCGGGATAATCAGCAGCGAGGTGATGATAAGCGCCCCGACAAATTTCATCGCCACGCCAATAGTCAGCGCGGTCACCAGCATCAGGATTAACCGGGTGCGTTGAATATTCACCCCGTCGACCTGCGCCAGTTCAGGGCTGATGGTCATCGACAGCAACGGGCGCCACTGCCAGGCCATGACCGCTAAAACACAACCTACGCCCGCAGCCATTGCCCCGAGATCGGCAGGGGTGACCGCCAGCAAATCGCCGAACAGGTAGGCCATCAAATCGACCCGCACATTCGACATCAGGCTGACGACCACCAGTCCCAGTGAAAGCGCACTGTGCGCCATGATGCCCAGCAAGGTATCTATGGCCAGATGCGGGCGGCGTTCCAGCCAGACCAGCCCCAGCGCCAGACAAACCGTCACCAGAATCACGGCATAATATGGATTTACATCCAGCATTAAACCAAACGCAACGCCCAGCAGTGAGGCATGGGCCAGCGTGTCGCCAAAGTAAGACATCTTGCGCCAGACGACAAACGAACCCAGAGGACCGGCAGCCAGCGCCAGCATGACGCCGCCCAGCCAGCCCGGTAGCAATAATTCAATCATAGTGGACCCGGTCCCTTGCGAAGTACGATACGTCCCTTTAAGTCGTGACGATGATTATGGTGATGACGATAGATAGCCAGTTCCTGCGCGCCGCGTGGCCCAAACATGGCAATAAATTCCGGATGCTGGGAGACAGCCTCGGGCGTGCCGGAACAGCAGATATGATGATTGAGGCACAGTACTTCGTCTGTCTTGGCCATGACCAGATGCAAATCATGAGAGACCATCAATACCGCACAGTTCAGCTCATGACGAAGCTGGTTAATCAAATCATAGAGCGCGACCTGACCATTGACGTCCACGCCCTGTGTCGGCTCATCCAGCACCAGCAACTGTGGCTGATTAAGCAGCGCACGCGCAAGCAGGACGCGCTGCATTTCGCCACCGGACAGTTTCTGCAGGGGAGAGGTCAGCAGGTGACCGGCCTGAACGCGTTTGAGCGCAGGCAGAATGTCCTGATGACGTGCGCCACGTGACAAACGCATAAAACGCTCGACAGTGACCGGTAACGTCGGATCGATGTGCAGTTTCTGAGGCACATAACCAATACGCAGGTTCGCACTGCGATGCACCTGACCGGATGAGGGCGCGAGCAGGCCGAGTACCACGCGCACCAGCGTCGATTTACCCGCGCCATTGGGACCCAGCAGCGTCAAAATTTTACCAGGATGAAGCGCCAGGCTCACGCCAGACAGGACGGTGCGTTGAGCAAACTGGATGGAGACATTTTCAAGTGTGACAAGTGATGGCATAAGATTTACAGGTTGCGCAGAATTTCGAATGTTATAATATCACATCCAATCTGTTGATGACGAAGGAATGACGCATTATGTTACATAATAAAAAAGGGGTGGGTTTTACCCTGGCTGCGCTTGCTTTTGCTACCGCCGTTGCTTTGCCCGCTCATGCCAATGTGGTGGCCTCCATTAAGCCTGTTGGCTTCATTGCCTCTGCGATTGCGGACGGGGTAACACCGGTGGAGGTCTTGCTGCCTGATGGCGCATCCGAACATGATTATGCCCTGCGTCCGTCTGATGTAAAACGCTTACAAAACGCGGACTTAGTGGTCTGGGTGGGACCAGAAATGGAAGCGTTTATGACCAAATCAGCCGCCGCCCTGCCAGAAAAAAAGAATCTAGAGATAGTACAAATTCCCGGCGTAAAAACGATGTTGCTGCGGGGCGATGAAGACGATGATCACGATGACCACGAGGCAGCAGAGCACGATCACGATGCAGAGCATCATCACCATCACGGTGAGTTTAATATGCACTTGTGGATGTCACCCGAAATCGCGCAAAAAACCGCGGTTGCAATCCATGAAAAATTATTGGAACTTATGCCGCAGGATAAAGCCAAACTTGACGCCAACCTGCAGCATTTTGAGGCAGAATTAGCGGACACAGATAAGCGCATTATCTCACAGCTTGCCCCCGTTAAAGATAAAGGGTATTTCGTTTTTCACGACGCTTACACGTACTTTGAAAAACACTACGGTCTCTCGCCCACCGGGCATTTTACCGTTAACCCAGAAATTCAACCGGGTGCACAGCGCTTACATCAAATTCGAACACAGTTGGTTGAGAAAAAGGCCGTTTGCGTCTTTGCTGAGCCACAATTCAGGCCGGCGGTCATCGATGCTGTTGCCCGTGGAACGCAGGTGCGTAAAGGCACGCTCGATCCACTGGGCACAGACATCAGCTTAGGAAAAGACAGCTATGTGAAATTCCTCTCACAGCTGTCGAGCCAGTATGAGACCTGCCTGAAAGGAGCATAGAGGAATAGTTTAACGTGCAGCAGATAGCCCGCTCTGTCGCCCTCGCATTTAATAATTTGCCGCGCCCCCACCGCGTTATGCTGGGATCGTTAACCGTTGTTACTCTGGCCGTCGCAGTCTGGCGGCCTTATGTTTACCATCCGAATGATGATGTTACGCCCATCGTCAAAGCCATTGAGTTAGACAAAAACGAGTTTCGCACACTGCTTCCTGAAGCCAGTGAACCTATCGATCAAACCACGCCCGAACCCGATGAAGAACTGCCTTCAGACGACGTCGATCAGGATGTCGCCGATACGGCAGGCTCGCACGATTACACCGTCTCCTCAGGCGACACGCTCAGCAGCGCACTGAACCAGTATGGCATCGACATGAGCGACATTAATGCGCTGGTGGCCAGCGATAAAGATCTGCGTAATTTGCAGGTCGGTCAGCAGCTCCGCTGGACGCTCAATGATGCCGGCGCACTGGATACCTTTACCTGGGAAATCTCGCGTCGTGAAACCCGCACCTATACGCGCACCGATAAAGGTGGCTTTAGCATGCAGTCGCAGATGCAAAAGGGTGAATGGCGCAACAGTGTGATTCAGGGCGAAGTCCGCGGCAGCTTCGCCGCCAGCGCTATGCGTGCCGGTTTAAGCAGTGCAGAGGCCAGCAGCGTGATCAAAGCCATGCAGTGGCAGATGGATTTTCGTAAGTTACGCGCGGGCGATAAATTCAGCGTGCTGATGTCGCGCGAAATGCTGGAAGGCAAGAGCGCGCAAAGCCAGCTACTGGGTGTGCGTTTGCGCAGCGGCGGCAAAGATTATTACGCGTTCCGGGCCGAAGACGGCAAATATTACGACCGCAGCGGTGCGGGCCTGGCGCGGGGCTTTATGCGTTTCCCCACCGTGAAACAGTACCGTGTCTCGTCGAACTTTAATCCGCGCCGTCTTAATCCGGTGACGGGCCGAATTGCACCACACAAAGGTGTCGATTTCGCGCTGCCGGTTGGTACGCCTGTGCTGGCTGTGGGCGATGGCGAAGTCGTGGTGGCCAAAAACGGCGGTGCCGCCGGTAACTATGTGGCCATCCGTCACGGCCGTCAGTATATGACGCGTTACATGCACCTCAAAAAAGTGCTGGTGAAACCGGGGCAAAAGGTAAAGCGTGGCGATCGTATTGCGCTCTCCGGCAATACCGGCCGTTCAACCGGACCGCATCTGCATTTTGAGATCTGGATTAATAATCAGGCTGTTAATCCCCTGACGGCCAAGCTGCCGCGCATGGAAGGTCTGACGGGCAAAGATCGTTCGCAGTATCTTGCTCAGGTCAAAGGCTGGTTACCGCAGTTGGGGATGAAGTAAACACTTTGATAACGTCGACGGCATGGCCGTCGACTTTTTTATCTCTGGCGCAGGATGATTGCAAATTTACTCGTCGCCACTATCATTAGCCCGTCATTGATTGAGGCGAGTGCATGGAAACCCGTAAAAAAAATAACATTGAATTTATTCCCGTTTTTGAACGTTCTTTTTTAAAGCCAAAATACTGGGGCAGCTGGCTGGCCATTGGCGCGCTGGCGGGTATTGCATTGATGCCGCCTCGCGTGCGCGATCCGCTTCTGGGAGGGCTCGGCAAGTTTGCTGGTAAGCTGGCGAAGGGCGCGCGTCGCCGTGCGCTCATCAATCTCTATTACTGCCTGCCTGAATTAAGCGAATCTCAGCGTGTCGCGATCGTCGATCAGATGTTTGCCACCGCACCGCAAGCCATGGCCATGATGGCCGAGCTGGGTATGCGCGATCCGGCACAGATCCGACAGCGGGTTGAGTGGCACGGTCGGGAAATCATTGATCAACTGCAGGCCGACAAGCAGAACGTGATTTTTCTGGTGCCGCATGGCTGGGCTGTGGACATTCCGGCCATGCTGCTGGCCTCAGAGGGACAGATGATGGCCGCGATGTTCCATAACCAGAGCGATCCGCTGGTGGACTATGTCTGGAACCGTGTCCGCCGTCGTTTTGGTGGTCGTATGCATGCGCGCAACGATGGCATTAAGCCGTTTATCAGTTCGGTCCGTCAGGGCTACTGGGGCTATTATCTGCCTGACCAGGATCACGGGCCGGAACACAGTGAGTTTGTCGACTTCTTTGCCACTTACAAAGCTACCTTACCCGCCGTTGGCCGGTTGATGAAAGTCTGTCGCGCCCGCGTCGTGCCGCTGTTTCCGGTGTATAACGGAGCAAGGCATAAGCTGGAAATTTACGTTCGTCCGCCGATGGATGACTTACTCGAAGCGGATGACCGTCAACTGGCGCGGCGGATGAATGAAGAGGTAGAAGTGTTTGTGCGTCCGCATCCGGAACAATATACCTGGATACTGAAACTGCTTAAAACCCGAAAAGCGGGTGATGTCGAACCCTACTCGCGAGACGAGCTTTATCCTCGTAAATAAAGAAAGGCCGCATGGCGGCCTTTCTGATTTAGACGGGCGTTACTTTGGCGTGACGCCTGCGTTCCCGCAGAAACATCAGCACCAGGCCAAACCACAGGACACCACTGATAAAGTTGATCAGGCTAAACCAGATTACCCCACCGCTAAAATAGAAGTGCTTCGCCAGCTCAATGCCGGCAGCCAGCGTCAAAATGCTGATCATGCCCAGCATGGCCGCGACGCTGCCTTTACCTTCATCGCTGGCATAGAGCGTCAGCCGGTAAAGTCCGGCATTCACCATCCCACCGCCGAACGCGTACAGGCTTAATCCTGCGGTAATCAACAAATAGCTGTGTGTGTTTATCAGCGTGGCAAATAAAGCAAGGCTTAACCCGAGTAATATGGGCCAGGCGGCAAATTTCACAGGTTGCTCAATCGGCATCCGGCCAACCAGTTTGCTCAGGGTCAGGTTACCGGCAATCATTGCCATAAATACCGGCAGCTGGAGCAGGGCGTACTCCATTCGTGAAAGTCCTTCATCACGCATCAGGATGACCGGGGACAGGGCCACCCAGGTCAGAATGGGAATGAAAACCAGTCCGATGGCAAAGGACCCAAACATCACCTGACGATCTTTTATCAGTCGGCCATAATTGCGCGCCAGCACCGGCAGCGCAATGGACTGGTGACGATCGCCGGCGGTTTCAGGCATGACCCGCCAGAGTACGATAAACGCCACGGCGCTGCAGGCGGCAAACAGCCAGAACATACTGCGCCAGCTTCCGGCCGTGAGCCAGGCGGCGCCGGCCAGAGGCCCGGCGAGTGGTGCCAGCAGGGCGACATTCGCCATCAGCGCCATAATGCGCACGGCCAGTGCTTCCTCGAACGCTTCCTGAATGGCTGCATAGCCGACCGCACCAATAAAACACAGGCTAATTCCCTGCAGGAAACGCAGACTGACAAACTGCTCAATGTCGCTGACCCAGGTAGTCAGAATACAGGCGGCGGCAAAAAACAGAATGCCGGACAGCAGCACAGGCCTGCGGCCATATTTATCGGACAACGGGCCAAGCAGCCATTGTAAAACCACGCCACCCAGCAAATAGGCCGTGAGAGAGGTGGAAACCCACTGATCGCCTACGTCGAATTCGGCGGTGACCAGCAACATGCCGGGTTGGATCATATCGTGAGCAATATAGGTGGCGAACTCATAAAGCACCATCGCCAGCGGAAACAGCATCACGCGTCCGGTCAACTGGCGGATGGGTTGATAACGGGCCATCTGGCCTCCTTATGAAAAAACAAAAAACGCGACTGCAAGGCAGCCGCGTTTAAATGGTAATACAGATGTGTATGAAAAGCGGTATTAATCGACGCGCAGCACCCGGCCGGTGTTAGTCGTGCCGGTTGCCCCCATCACATCCCCTTGCGTGACGACTACTAAATCACCGGAGACGAGGAAGCCCTTGTCACGCAGCAGATTAACGGCGTCATGGGCGGTGGCCACGCCTTCGTTATCGCTGTCGAAAAACACGGGCGTCACGCCGCGATACAGCGCGGTGATATTCAGCGTACGTTCGTGGCGCGACATGGCAAAGATCGGCAAACCTGATGTGATACGTGAGGTCATCAATGGCGTACGACCGGATTCCGTCATGGTAATAATGGCGGTCACGCCCTGCAGGTGGTTCGCCGTGTACATGGCTGACATGGCGATCGCTTCTTCGATATTATCGAACTGCACATCCAGACGGTGTTTAGAGACATTCACGCTTGGGATTTTCTCGGCACCCAGACAGACTTTTGCCATGGCGGCAACGGTCTCCGCCGGATACTGACCGGCAGCGGTTTCGGCTGACAGCATTACCGCATCGGTGCCGTCCAGCACGGCGTTGGCGACGTCCATGACTTCAGCGCGCGTCGGCATAGGATTGGTGATCATTGATTCCATCATCTGTGTCGCGGTGATGATGGTACGGTTCAACTGGCGCGCACGGCGTATAAGGGCTTTCTGAATCCCGACCAGTTCCGGATCGCCAATTTCCACGCCCAGGTCGCCACGGGCAACCATCACCACGTCAGAGGCCAGAATGATGTCATCCATGGCTTCCTGCGAGGCGACCGCTTCGGCACGTTCTACTTTCGCGACCATTAACGCGTCACAGCCCGCATCGCGCGCCAGACGGCGGGCATAGTGCATGTCCTCACCACAACGCGGGAAGGACACCGCCAGATAGTCCACGTTGATTTTGGCGGCCGTGATAATATCGGCTTTGTCTTTCTCCGTCAGGGCTTCAGCCGACAGGCCTCCGCCCAGTTTGTTGATGCCTTTATTGTTAGAAAGTGGGCCACCTACTGTTACTTCGGTAAACACTTTGACGCCCTGAACCTCCAGCACCTTCAGCTGGACGCGACCATCATCCAGCAGCAGGATATCGCCGGGTACCACATCCTCGGGCAGACCTTTATAGTCAATGCCGACGCGTTCTTTATCGCCTTCGCCTTTGCCCAGCGCCGCATCAAGCAGGAACCGGTCGCCCACGTTCAGGAAGACTTTACCTTCTTTAAAGGTGGAGACACGAATTTTAGGGCCTTGCAAATCGCCCAGAATGGCCACATGTCGACCGAGTTTTGCCGCAATCTGACGCACTTTATCGGCACGCATCTGGTGATCTTCGGGCGTACCGTGTGAAAAGTTAAGACGCACAACGTTGGCACCAGCAGCAATGATTTTTTCGAGATTGTTGTCGCGGTCAGTGGCTGGGCCGAGAGTGGTTACGATCTTGGTTCTTCTTAAACGTCGGGACATAGAGATTCCTTTGAATTTTGGAACTGAGCTGAATCGTTACTTTTTAAGGTATTAGCCCGTCAGATACTGATTACCACACAGAGGTATTATTATACATTCGAGTGTGTCAGAACTGTGGCACTGCGCCCGGAAGACGTCCAGTAAAGGCGCTTTTGTCAGATACAATACTGAGACTCACCGAGGAAGTCATCCCCCCTTCGACGCTAGCGCCAGCTTAATTGACCAGACGCAAGTGACGCAGCCATTCTGCGTGTCACAACGCGGCAGGCTGAACAGCCCGTTCATCTGTATCGTAGTTACAGCCGGGCCGCGCGTAACAGACCAGGCTGTTGCGGTCGTTCGTTTGCCGGTGGGGAAGGCATCGTCTGTTGTTTGGCCCACGAAGCCGGTGTAAACAGCGAAAAGCGTAAAGCGGCAAGTGTTGCACCGGCGCATTATCCCGACCGGATAGGGAGTAAATATCTGTTAGAATGGATAAATGCTGAGAAGAAAGGCAATGCTGCCGGGGTGACCCTGTAGAATCAGCCGCGGGGCAAGGTCTGATAAGTCGGCTGGCCCTTTTTTTGCCATAATCAGCGTCGCACTGGCTGCAGCCAGACAATTTTTGACACAGAAAAATAAGCGAAAGCGCACGGGTCAACCTACCACAGACGCGAATTACGCGCAGAGTAAGTAGGGTGACGCCGCGGGCTGGTTTACCTGGCCTGGGGAAAAAAGTACATTGTGCTGAAAGTAAATAACAACATGGACCCGGTGCTCAGGATGCATCGCCACCGGGACTATCCTGCAACGAGGAGAGGAAAATGGCGGTAACACAAATAGCCCAGGCATGCGATCTGGTAATTTTCGGCGCCAAAGGCGATCTCGCCCGTCGTAAACTGTTGCCCTCGCTGTATCAGTTAGAGAAAGCGGGTCAGATTCATGAAGAAACCCGGATTATCGGCGTTGGCCGTGCAGAGTGGGATAAAGCTGAATACACCAAAGTGGTGCGTGAGGCGTTAGAAACCTTCATGAAGGAAAAGATTGACGAAGCGCTCTGGGATAAGCTCAGTAACCGTCTCGATTTCTGTAACCTTGATGTCAACGATACCTCGCATTTCCCAAGACTGGGTAAGATGCTGGATCAGAAAAACCGCACCACGATTAACTATTTCGCCATGCCGCCCAGCACCTTCGGGGCCATTTGTCAGGGCCTCGGCATGGCCAAGCTCAATGCGAAACCGGCGCGCGTGGTGATGGAAAAACCGCTCGGCACGTCGCTGGAAACGTCAAAAGAAATCAACGACCGCGTAGGCGAGTATTTCGATGAGAGTCAGGTGTTCCGTATTGACCACTATCTGGGGAAAGAAACGGTTCTGAACCTGCTTGCGCTGCGTTTCGCAAACTCCATCTTCGTGAACAACTGGGATAACCGCACCATCGATCACGTGCAGATTACCGTGGCTGAAGAGGTGGGCATTGAAGGCCGTTGGGGTTACTTCGATAAAGCCGGACAGATGCGCGATATGATCCAGAACCACCTGTTACAGGTGCTGACCATGATTGCAATGTCTCCGCCTTCCGATCTCAGTGCCGACAGCATTCGCGATGAGAAAGTGAAAGTGCTGCGTTCGCTGCGTCCTATCGATCAGACAAATGTCCGTGAGAAAACGGTGCGGGGTCAGTACACCGCCGGCTTTGTGCAGGGCAAAAAAGTCCCCGGCTACCTGGAAGAAGAGGGTGCCAACAAAACCAGTTCTACGGAAACCTTTGTGGCCATTCGCGTCGATATCGACAACTGGCGCTGGGCGGGCGTGCCCTTCTATCTGCGCACCGGTAAGCGTTTGCCGACCAAGTGTTCTGAAGTCGTGGTGTACTTCAAAAACCCGGAGATGAACCTGTTTAAAGACTCTTACTCCGAGTTACCGCAGAACAAACTGACCATCCGTCTGCAGCCGGATGAAGGGGTGGACATTGAGATCCTGAACAAGGTGCCGGGTCTGGATCACAAACACAAACTGCAGACGACCAAGCTGGATCTGAGCTACTCAGAAACCTTTAACCAGTCTCATCTGGCGGATGCGTACGAGCGTTTACTGCTGGAATCGATGCGCGGCATTCAGGCACTGTTCGTGCGCCGTGACGAGGTGGAAGCCGCCTGGACTTACGTTGACTCCATCATCAACGCCTGGGCCGCAGATGGTGATTCCTCCAAACCTTATCAGGCCGGCACCTGGGGACCGGTGGCGTCCGTCGCGATGATCACGCGAGACGGTCGTTCCTGGAATGAATTCGAATAATCCCTTCCCAGCCCGCATAATGCGGGCTTTTTTTTGCACCATCTCTCAAAAATGAACTGCTGTTTTAAAAATTTTATCCGTTGATGGACGGTGAAACGGAGAATCCTGTATGGTAGTCGTGCTGTTAACCGGACTGGCGCTGTAAAGGCTTCGGCGCAGTGATCACAATGTTATTTACCAGGGGAAGTGATGAAAAACTGGAAAACGAGTGCAGAACAGATTCTGAAAACCGGACCGGTCGTGCCGGTAATCGTGGTTAACAAGCTGGAACATGCGGTTCCCATGGCTCAGGCGCTGGTCGCCGGCGGCGTCAGGGTGCTGGAAGTGACCTTACGCACGCCCGTGGCGATGGATGCCTTACGCGCCATTATCAAACAGGTGCCAGAGGCTATTGTCGGTGCGGGAACGGTGCTGAACACACAGCAGCTCCAGGAAGTGACGGAAGCGGGCGCACAGTTTGTAATCAGCCCTGGTATCACCGAGTCCTTACTCAAGGCCGCCGTTGAAGGGCCAGTTCCGCTTATTCCCGGCATCAGCACGGTGTCAGAATTAATGACCGGCATGGATTACGGTCTGCGAGAGTTTAAATTTTTCCCGGCCGAAGCCAACGGCGGGGTAAAAGCGCTACAGGCCATCGGTGGGCCTTTCCCTCAGGTGCGTTTCTGTCCGACGGGCGGTATCTCACCAGCGAATTACCGTGATTATCTGGCGCTGAAAAGCGTACTTTGTATCGGCGGCTCCTGGCTGGTGCCGAACGAGGCGCTGGAAGCAGGGGACTGGCAGCGTATTACGCAACTGGCCAGCGAGGCCGTCGCGGGGGCCCGCTAACGGGCAGACGGTGAGCCCGCAGGCTCACCGCACTCACTTAACCCTGAACGCTGACGGCAGCCGCACTGGCTACCGCGCGCGCAACAGCCTCTTCCGTTGTCTCTGCGCAGGCCAGAGCAACACCTAAACGACGCTGACCTTCAATTTCGGGCTTGCCAAACAGGCGCAACTGCAAACCCGCCCCCAGTGCTGCTTCTACATTCGCAAACCGGACATTCTGGCTGGTTAACTGCGGCAGAATAACGGCTGAAGCAGAAGGGCCGTACTGGCGAATGGCCCCTACAGGCAGCCCCAGGAACGCGCGGACATGCAGGGCGAATTCTGACAGATCCTGCGAGATCAGCGTCACCATGCCGGTGTCGTGCGGACGCGGAGAGACTTCACTGAATACCACTTCATCGCCGCATACAAACAGCTCCACACCAAATAATCCATAGCCACCCAGTGCGTTGACCACGGTTTCCGCGATATGCTGGGCACGCTGTAGCGCCAGGTCGCTCATCTGCTGCGGCTGCCATGACTCACGGTAATCGCCGTCTTCCTGGCGATGACCGATAGGGGCGCAGAAATGAATGCCGTCAACGGCCCTGATGGTCAGCAGGGTGATTTCAAAATCAAACTTCACCACGCCTTCAACGATAACGCGTCCCGCCCCGGCGCGACCGCCTTGTTGCGCATAATCCCAGGCCTTATCCAG
Organism: Pantoea sp. JZ2; assembly: GCF_035191405.1. Lineage (NCBI taxonomy): Bacteria > Pseudomonadati > Pseudomonadota > Gammaproteobacteria > Enterobacterales > Erwiniaceae > Pantoea > Pantoea sp. JZ2. Next base: position 2,197,916 of record NZ_CP045247.1, read on the forward strand.
CTGGCTGGCATCGCGAATAAAACTCTGGCCTTTGCCGGATGAACTCATAACGGGTTTGACGATGCAGGGAAAACCAATCCCGGCGGCGGCAGCGACAAAATTTTCTTTGCTGTCGGCAAAGCGGTAGGTTGAAGTGGGCAGTGCCAGCTCCTCTGCGGCCAGACGACGAATGCCTTCGCGGTTCATGGTGAGGCGGGCAGCGCGGGCAGTGGGCACGACGCGCTGACCTTGCTGCTCCAGCTCCAGCAGTTTCTCTGTTGCGATGGCTTCAATCTCAGGCACCACGAAGTCTGGTTTCTCCTGGGCAATAACGGCGGCCAGTGCGTCGCCGTCCAGCATATTTATCACATGGCTACGGTGCGCTACATGCATCGCAGGCGCATTGGCGTAGCGGTCAACCGCAATCACTTCCACACCCAGACGCTGACATTCCAGCGCGACTTCTTTGCCCAGTTCTCCTGAGCCTAACAGCATGACGCGCGTGGCAGCAGGGCGTAGCGCAGTTCCGAGAGTCGTCATCATTTCACCTAAGCAGTCAACCAGTCAAAATTCGCGCGCAGTATAAACGAAAACGTTTGCGTTCTCACCCCTTGCGCACATTTCATCTCGTTTGCGCTACTTTTCCTGCTCTGACGTTTCCTGACATCTTTTTGGTAATGATGATGTTTCTGGATGGTAACGGGAGTAAATAATGAATAACTGGCTGCAACAGATTCAATCAGTACTGGCAAAAAAGAGCGGTGACGGCAAATCCGGCGGCGGGCTGAGTGAGATGCTGGCCCCCGGTGCGCTGGGTGGCCTGGCGGGATTGCTGGTGGCCAGTAAATCATCACGCAAGCTGTTAACTAAATATGGCGGCAAAGCCTTAATCATCGGCGGCGGGGCAGCAGCGGGCGCGGTGTTGTGGAACAAATACAAACAGCGGGTGCGTGAAACCCATCAGGACGAACCGGGTTTTGGTGAGTTACAGACGCCGGTTGATCAGCGCGCAGAGCGACTGGTCACGGCCTTGGTGTTTGCCGCCAAAAGCGACGGGCATATTGATGACCGTGAACGTGCGGCGATTGAGCAGAACATTCATCAGGCAGGCTATGGTCAGGATGCGGAGAAACTGATCCAGCAGGCCATGCAGCGGCCGCTGGACCCCGAATGGCTGGCGGCGGATGTTAAAAATGAAGAAGAAGCACTGGAACTCTATTTTCTCAGCTGTGCCGCCATTGATGTCGACCATTTTATGGAGCGCAGCTACCTGTCGGCACTGGGCGACGCGCTAAAAATTCCGCAGGATGTCCGAAAAGGTATCCAGCAGGATATTGATCAGCAGAAGGCCAGTTAACTCATGTCCGGGCCCGTATCAGGGCCCTGAACACGCTCATACTCACTATCCCTGACTTGGCATCTGAAGACATTAGTGCCACCCTTAATGTTGATGATGTTCAGCAGGATGGATGATATGAAAGCACCTGACGCGAAAAAAATACCTTACGAGATGTCGCTGCATGGCGAGACGCGGGTCGATAACTACTACTGGTTGCGCGATGACAAACGCGAAAACAGCGATGTGCTGGACTACCTGCGTGCTGAGAACAACTATGGTCAGAAAATCATGGCGTCACAGGAGCCATTACAAAACCGTATTCTCCACGAGATCATTGGCCGACTGCCGCCTCAGGACCATTCCGTTCCCTACGTAAAAAATGGCTACCGCTACCAAAGCCGTTATGAAAGTGGTAACGAATATGCCGCCTATTACCGGCAGCCTGCCAGTTATCAGGAAACTGATGAATGGACATTGCTGCTGGATGCCAATCAGCGGGCTTCGCACAGTGATTTTTATACCATGGGCGCGCTGCATATCAGCCCGGACAATCAGGTCATGGCCCTGGCAGAAGATTTCCTTTCCCGCCGCCAGTACGGCATTCGCTTTCGCAATCTGGAAAACGGGAGCTGGTATCCTGAGGTGCTGAATGATGCCTCTTCCAGCTTTGCCTGGGCGAATGATTCACGCACGCTCTACTATGTGCGCAAGCATCCGCAAACGTTGCTGTCTTACCAGCTCTGGCGGCATGAACTGGGCACGCCACAAAGCGATGACCAGCTGGTTTATGAAGAAAAGGATGATACCTTTCACCTCAGCATTCATAAAACCACCTCAAAACAGTTTATCCTGATCGTACTGGACAGTACCAATACCAGTGAAATTCAGCTGCTGGACGCCGATTTGCCGGACGCCCTCCCACAGGTCTTTCTGCCACGGCGACGCGATCACGAGTACAGCCTCGATCACTATGACTATACGTTTTTTATACGCTCAAACCGTGAAGGCAAAAATTTTGGCCTGTACCGCACGCGTTACCTCGACGAATCGCGTTGGGAAACCGTGATTCCCGCGCGTGACCATGTGGTGATGGAAGACTTTCAGCTCTTCCGTGACTGGCTGGTTGTCGAGGAACGCCAGCGCGGCCTTACCAGCCTGCGGCAAATGAACTGGCACACGGGCGAAACCAGCGGTATCGCATTTGACGATCCTACGTACGTAACCTGGCTGGCTTACAACCCCACGCCACGCACCAGTAAACTGCGCTATGGCTACTCCTCCATGACCACGCCTGCCACGCTGTTCGAACTGGATATGGACACGGGTGAACGCCGTATTTTAAAGCAGAGCAGCGTCAAAGACTTCAATCCGGATGAGTACAAAAGTGAACATCACTGGATTACCGTGACTGACGGCACCGAAGTGCCGGTCTCGCTGGTCTATAACCGCAAGTACTATCAGAAGGGACAGAACCCGATGCTGGTTTACGGTTATGGTGCCTATGGCAGCAGCATGGATGCGGACTTTAGCGTCAGCCGGCTGAGTTTGCTGGATCGCGGTTTTGTCTATGCACTTGTGCATGTGCGTGGCGGCGGTGAGCTGGGGCAACAGTGGTATGACGGCGGTCGTCTGCTCAATAAGATGAACAGTTTTACCGATTTTATTGACGTTACCCATGAACTGGTGGCAAGGGGTTTCGGGCACCCGGACCGGCTTTATGCCATGGGCGGCAGTGCGGGCGGACTGCTGATGGGGGCGGTCATCAATCTCGCACCGACGCTGTATCACGGCGTCGTTGCGCAGGTGCCGTTTGTCGATGTGTTAACCACCATGCTTGATGAATCAATTCCGCTGACCACGGGCGAGTATGACGAATGGGGCAACCCAAATGAGGCGAAGTATTACCACGCTATTCGTCAGTACAGCCCGTACGACAATATTGACGCCCGGCCCTGTCCTCATCTGCTGGTTACCACAGGCCTGCACGATTCACAGGTGCAGTACTGGGAACCGGCGAAATGGGTCGCAAAACTGCGTGAACATAAAACGGATGACACACTGCTCCTGCTCTGTACCGATATGGACTCGGGGCATGGGGGCAAGTCAGGGCGTTATAAAGCCTACGAAGGCGTCGCGCTGGAGCTGACCTTTATCATTGCACTGGCCCAGGGCAGTCTGCCCCCGCCTGACCTCAGGGAAGCTGACTGAGATATTTACGCAGCGCCTGTCGCAATGGCGGGCGCAAATCTTTAACGTTCTCAAGCATCCATTTCAGGTAACCCGGATCTTTGCGGGCAATAACGGCCAGCGCCTGGCCGCGATACTTACCAAACGGCAGTACATCATCGCGCTGGGCGGCAGGCTGAGAGCGCTGGCTCATTTCAGCGGCGCTCCAGCCAGACAGGTCCATAATGCGGATCAACAGGGCCGCCGTAACATAGCAGTCGTAAAGTGCGCGGTGAGCATGTAAATCTGCGGGCGGCGTCACTTCCAGCTTCAGACTGTGCCGCAGCGCCTGATTACCGTATTTGATACCTGGCCACAGCTGGCGTGCCAGCGTCATGGTGCAGATCCAGTCGCCGGCCATCTCAGGCAACATCCGGCGGTCGAAGCTGGCATTGTGCGCGACATAATATGCACTGCCGTGGTAGCGCGTAATGGCATCTTCAATCGGCGGCTTACCCATCACCATCGCTTCAGTGATGCGATGAACGGCCATCGCCTGGCGGCTGATAGGGCGGTCGGGTGAAACCAAATCGCTCATAGGATTGACGATCTGGCCGTCAATCACATCCACGGATGCCACTTCGACAACGCCGCCTTGCAGCCCGCAGGTTTCTGTATCAATGACACGTAACATTATTTCTGTTTAGGCTCGTAGGGCAGACGGGACAGATTCAGAGAGGCCTGGCGATAGTGCATTAAGCGCTGACGAAACCAGTCGCGCAGGGCTTCGGGTTGTTCACTGGCCACCATTTCAGCCACCACAGGCATGTTATAGCGTTCTTTAAATGCAACGCCTGCCGCCGCCAGATCAACGTTGACTTTGTCTTTCTCTTCCTGCGACAGCAAGGCAAGGTTATGACTCATGATATTCTCCTGATATGCGTGCGCAAAAGTAATGTTTTCCTCCGCCATACGCAAGGTAAAGGATAGCATTGCTGGCCTCGACAGTTAAATTGCAGCGGCGTATTCTTGCGCCACGTTTATGGCCTTACCAGGCGTTAACAGGATGATGTTATGAAGAAAACATTACTTTCGCATGGCGCAATGATCGCGTTTGCGACCTCGACACTGGCTTTTAGTCCGTTCGCGCTGGCGCACGCGCATCTTACGTCCTCTGTCCCCGCCGCAAAAGCCGAAATATCGCCCGCGCCGCAGCAGATAACCCTGAATTTTACGGAAGATGTTGAGCCCGCGTTCAGCGGCGTTGAGGTGGTGGATGCTCAGCATAAAACGATTGCGGGCAAGATCAGCCGCGATAAAGCCCGGCATAACCAGTTACGGGTTAACTTCGCTCAGCCGCTGACTCAGGGCGCGTATCAGGTAAACTGGCATGTGCTGTCCGTGGACGGGCATAAAACAAACGGAAACTATACGTTCACCGTGAAGTAATCCTGTGACGACACTGTGGGTAGTGCTGCGGGCACTGCATTTTACGGCGGTTATAGTACTGGTCGGCAGCCATTTTTGTACGACGCTGCTGGCGCCCGTTTCGTTACGGGCGGCGCTGATATCGCGCCTGTCACGCCTGATGACAGGCAGTGCAATCCTGGCACTCCTGACTGCGCTGTGTATGCTGGCCGCGCAGACGGCATTGATGAGTGGCGACTGGCACAACCTGGCCGTGCCGGACGTATGGATGGCGGTGCTGTCTACACACTGGGGCGCGGTGTGGCAATGGCAACTCCTCTTTTCGTTGTGCAGCGTAGCCGCTATCCTGATGCGTGACCCGCAGCGGCAGTGGATCGGGTGGCTGACCAGTCTGCTACAGTGTGGTTGTCTGGCGCTCATCGGCCATGCCGCGATGCGGGAGGGGTTAGCTGGCATCGCGCAACAAGGTAATCACGTTGTACATCTGATCGCCGCATCTTTTTGGACGGGTGGCCTGGTGCCGTTACTGGTGTTGATGCAGATGGCACGGAACATTGCCTTCCGAACCACCGCAATCCGCACGATGATGCGTTTTTCCCGCTACGGGCATCTGGCTGTGGCCCTGACGCTGGTCACCGGACTGGTAAACAGCCTGCTGATTGCAGGCTGGCCGGGTGACTGGTCGCTTAACCGTTATGTTGTACTGTTGCTCTGTAAAGTCGCGCTGGTGGGCCTTATGGTGATGATTGCGCTCTGGAACCGCTACCGATTAGTTCCGCGTTTTCATGTCGCTGGCCTGGGCGCACAGCAGCAGTTTATTCGCATGACTCAGCTGGAAATTGTGCTGGCATGCGGCGTAGTGGGGTTGGTGAGTGTGTTTGCTACGCTGTCGCCAACCTGAAATGACCGACATTCAAGAAAGGAACGTTATGTTGCTGAAAAAAGCGATCCCTGCATTGCTGTTATTCACACTGGCTGGCCAGGCGCTGGCGGCACAAATTATCACCGTCAGCCGCTTCGAAATTGGCAAAGAGAAGTGGCCCTTTAACCGGGAAGAGGTGATGTTAACCTGCGAGAAAGACGGCGCGCTGTTTGCGATTAACCCCAGCACGCTGATGCAGTATCCCCTCAACGACAAAGCGGATGCGCAGTTCAAGGCCGGTCAGGTTAAAGCGCAGCCGATCAGCGTGATTCAGGCTCCGGATAAAGCCCATCCGGATCAGATGATGAGTCTGCAGCCCATCGTCGATCGTGCTCAGGCGCTGTGCGCGAAATAACACGCGATACGGCAGGGTTGTCAGCAAAATTGTTTAGCCGATCACAAACCTGTCGGTTTTTTGCACAGCGCCGCTGCGCTGGCTGGAAAATCTCCTGTCTTGGCCTACGCTTTACAGGCAAGGCGAAAGCCTGAACGAATGCCAACTTTTAGCGCACGGCTCCTTGAGAGCCCTTTCCCTGGACCGAATACCTGGAATAGTGTTCGGTCTTTTTTTATACCCGACGCGTCTTAATATCCATCCCGGCCGCAAAACAGCCAAAACGCACCTGGCGCTGTCATCTTCCCGTCCTTGATCTCCCCCTGTAATCCCGCCACATTAGCGTTTCGCATTCTGATTTTCGTTACGGAGAGAAGCATGTCGTCTGAACAGCAAATCGCCTTACTGAAACGCATTGATGACCGCTACCGGATGCTGACCGGCAGCGGGTTATACTGTCCTGAGCACGTAGCCGATCGTTACCGCTGGCTCCACGAGGATGCGCCGTACAGTATTCTCGCGCATAACCGTGAGGCCGATCCGGTTTTTGTCTATGCCAACCGCTGTGCGCTGGATTGTTTTCACTACAGCCTGGCGGAGATGCTGCAACTGCCCTCACGGCTCAGCGCCGGGCCTGCCGACAGGGCGGAGCGGCAGCGTTTGCTGGACAGCGTGAGGCGCAATGGCATCGCCACAGGTTATAGTGGCCCGCGCGTCAATAAACAGGGTGAGACCTTCACCATCTACGAGGGTGAAGTCTGGCAGTCAGAAGAACACGAAGCGGACTGGGGGCAGGCTGCCTTGTTCTGGCCTCGTCCCCGTCAGTCGAGAAAGTAAAATAACGTCGTGCCACGTCATACCTTACCTGCGATGACGTGGCGCAATGGCATGCGTTACACGCGGAAGGCTTCTACCATGCCGCGCAGCGCATGGGCCTGCTCGGACAGAGATTGTGAAGCCGAAGACGATTCTTCCACCAGTGCCGCGTTATTCTGCGTTACGCTGTCCATCTGACTCACCGCGACGCTGACCTGTGAAATGCCCTGCATCTGTTCGGCGGAGGCAAGGGAAATTTCATCCATCGCACTCGCGAGGTCGCCCACCATGCTGACAATTTTCAGGATACTTTCACCCGTACCGTTGGCCACTTTGACGCCGCTTCCCACTTGCTCCACCGCCTGCTCAATCAGGGATTTTATCTCTTTTGCGGCAGTGGCGCTGCGCTGGGCCAGCGTGCGGACTTCGCCTGCCACGACCGCAAACCCGCGTCCCTGTTCACCCGCCCGCGCGGCTTCAACGGCGGCATTCAGCGCAAGAATATTGGTCTGAAAAGCAATGCCTTCTATCACGCCGGTGATATCGCGAATTTTGGCGGCGCTCAGGGAAATATCGTTCATGGTTTCTGACATCCGGTGGACATCACTCTCACCGCTGCGGGCCAGCTCTGCCGTTTCACGCGCCGTTGAGGCCGTAGTTTGAGCACCGGCGGTATTACTTTTTACCGTCGCAGTTAACTGCTCCATGCTGGCCGCCGTTTCCTGCAAGGCAGCAGCCTGCTGTTCAGTACGCGAGGAGAGTTCGGTATTTCCCTGGGCGATTTCCTCTGCCGCCAGGGCAACATTGCCCGACGTTTGTTTAATTTCTGAGACCAGCCCGCGCAGCTTCGCCTGCATACCATCCAGGGACGCAAGCAGGCTGGTGGTGTCATGACGACGCAGCGAAACGCTGGATGTCAGGTCACCTGCCGCAATTGCAGCGGCCAGCGCCTGCGCCTGGGCGGGCTCACCGCCCAGTTGACGCATCAGCACACGCGTAATCACATAGCCGGTTGCTACCGAGAACAGGACAGAAAGCACGGCTAACAGCACCAGCGTTACCGACGCCCGGCTGGTGGACTGGCTGTTAACTTCGACGGCGTTACGGCTGCTATACATCAGAATATCGGTGGCTTTATTAAGCGCATCCAGCATATTTCGCTGCAGTGGACGCAGGGTCGTCATGAGATAGCGCGTCGCTTCTGTTTGCTCATTTTTTAGTCCCAGTTGCCCGGCCGTCACGAAGGACGCCATCATCGGTGCTTCAAGTTCCCTGATATGATTCAGGGCAGCCTGTTCTTCCGCTGTAGACTGAGTCTGCATCATGGTTTCAAGCGTCTCGCGGTTTTGAATGAACAATGCTTTCTGCGTATTAAGGCGCTGTAACTCTGGCTGCATTTCTTTGTCGTCGGTGAGCAGGGCCAGGTTTCGCACGGCTATCGCCAGATCGCGCAGTCCGCCACGCATATCCAGAATAAGTTGGTATTTTCTCATTTTGCTGTTCACGACATCGTCCATGCCTGTTTTGGCATGATGCAGGGAGGTCAGAGAAACGGCAGTACAGAGGATCAAAAGGAGAATGAGCAGGCCGAAACCTGTCGCAAGCCGTGTAGAGATTTTCATAATAAGATTCCTGATAAGGAGCGGTTTCGTTCTCTATCGGCATCAGAAGCATAAATAATTAATGGAAAATGCAAAATTTACATAAATATCTTTAATATTTTATTTTGCACCATTGAAAATGATCTTAATCAATAAATGGTAAGATAAAAGGATTTCATTGCGAAGGAGGGGGTAAATGATGAAAAAACAAAGAATTTCTTTATGTATTACATTGGGAAAACATGTGTTTTTGAGGTGATAGATAAATATAAGTGGTGATTCCTCCCTAACCCTGATGCGCCGTACAGCCTGGGCCGAATCCGGACCCGAAAAACGTTAAGCTCAGCACGTTTTTGCGATGCGTAAGGGGTAAGCGCTTGTCTTTTTGCTGAAGCGTGAGGGGCGATTGTCCCGAGCCCACACAGGCCGCGACCGTCATGTGTGTCCCCTGGGTGACTTAAAATATGTGAGGCAGGTAACAATATTGACGAAAATTTTAAGTTTATCAGACACTCCCTTACCCTGATTTCTTCACCATAGCGACTCCATTCACAGCATGGGATAGCACAATGCGGAAATCATTAGCAGTGGCCTGGATGTTTTTGATTGTCTCGTTTGGTTCTGCCGCACAAAGCCTGGTACACAGCAGGCACGATCCGACGCATCTCGTCGGACTGAAAACGTACAGTAGCCTTGCCGATACGCCGGAATCACCGGATGAGCATGTGAGGGAAAAGCAGCATGATGTAGGCAATGCATTATGATGTGAGGATAAAAATGGCTCGCCCCGGCGAGCCATATTGGTATTACAGGGCAGGTTTGGGAGCCAGCACTTTTTTGCCCAGTCTGATGCCCGGTTTCTCAACATACTGGTACAGCAAAGAGGCCAGGCCATACGTCAGCGGCAGAGATACGGCACAGACAATCAGGAAACGCGTGACATCACTCTGGTAAGCAATATCCGTTTGTTTCAGCAACAGCGCGATAGCCGGAATCACAATCAGCAGATGCAGCAAATACACGGAAAAAGAGACATCGCCCAGCCATGTACTCAGGCGGTTGTTTAACACCTTACGTGGAAGCTGAATGATCCGCGCCATCAGACTGTTTTCCTGATACTGCCACAGCACCGCCGCCATGCCGATAATCATCAAGGCTTCCATCACCACCTGAAGTTTGATCGCGCCTAACCCGATAAACACGCTGACCACCGGGCCAGCAAGGGCAAAGACCACATAGAGCAGGGACCTGCGCCGTACGGCCTCCGCCAGTAGCATGCCCGAAATAAACATATTGAGTTTAATCAGAATCATGGACGGCATTTCAAAGGCTTCGTAATAGTCAGGCAGCAGATAACGGCCGGCACAGCTCAGCGCCATGATGCACAGCAATGCCGGGGCATAACCGAAGCGCATCACCGCCAGCATGATAAAGGGAAACAGCAGATAAAACTGCATTTCCAGCCCGATACTCCAGTCGGGCAGCGTGGTGTTAAAGCCATAGGCGGGCAGGACGCCAAACAGAAAAGAGAAATGCGTCACGACATTCATGAGTGACTGATCGGCATAGCGTGAGGCATCGGTCGCTGTGCCCGAATAAACATGTGCGATCGTGTCGCGCATCTCGCCAAACCAGGGGCCAGAGATGAGCGCGACCGCCAGCAGCAGATAGTAAAGCGGGGCGATGCGAAAAAAACGCCGTAGCCAGAATTTCTTGATGGTTTCCGGGCTTTGCCACGGCTCTTTTTCCTGACGTTCGACATAGTTTTTTGCCATCAGGTAGCCCGAAAGCAGGATAAACAGATCCACACCAATCCCCGGAGAAGAGAGTAAAGTGATATGGCAATGGATAAGCAAGCTTATGTGTCCCAGCAGTACCCAAAGAGAAGCAATCCCCCGTAACCCTTCCAGTTCCGTGGACCATCCTCGCGTTGCAGACATGGTAAAACCTCGTTAATCAATTATTTATACTGGATCCAAAGGCATCACTAAGCCCTAACAGTCGGATCAAGTCCACCTGCAATGATAAAAGTAAGAGGATTCTGACATTATGATGAATAATCGATCTGCGTGATAATACACACACCTTTGAGTGGCTCAGAAGTGACTGTCGATGACAAAGGTCAACCCCTTTCTCTGACGGGCCTGCCACTGGGGATAAGAGGGACGTATTTTCATAAACAGCAGGGCAGGACAGCATTGCAGACGTACGGGTAAAGGGCGGAAAGGGGACGTCTGCGTCCCCTGTTCTCAGGCCAGTTTCAGCATAACCATGCCCAGCAACAGCAGAGCCAGGCCCGCCCAGCCTTTGCGGTTCAGGCGCTGACCAAAGAGAATGCCGCCTGCAGCAACGGTGGCGACGAGACCAAACCCGCCCCAGAGCGCGTAAGCCACGGAAAGATCGATACCTTTCACGGCCTGCGACAGCGCACTGAATGCCAGCAGCACACAGCCCAACGACGCGATGCCGGGCAGGGGCTTTTTAAAACCGTTGCTGTACTTGAGCATGATATTGGCGGCAATTTCCAGCAGGACAGCCAGTGCCAGCCAGGCAAAATGAATCAGATCAGGCAGGGTCATGATCGGCCTCCTTCTTGCTGCCGGTTTTCATCAGCAGAATGCCGACAATCAAGGTGACCAGACCGCAGATTTTCAGCGGCGATACGGTTTCATCAAACAGATGCACGCTAAACAGCGTGATCAGCATAATGCCGATACCTTCCCAGAGGGCATAAGCGACCCCCAGTGCGATACGTTTGATGGCAAAACTCAGGAAGATATACGAACAGGCAATCATGCCCAGCATAATCAGATAGCCGCTCTGGCTTTGATTCAGGCTGGACCATTTCATGGTCAGGGTACCCATGATTTCCGCAACAATAGCGAGTGCTAATAATCCCCATGCGCGCATGGTTTTTTCTCCACAACTAGCGTCGTAATTAACCTACCGTGATGCCACGGCAGAAAGGAATAAACGAGCGGAAAGGGGACTAAAGCGCGCTGCGCCAGTGCTGATCGAGGGCGTTAACGCTGAGTAATGCGAGGAACGAAAGGGCGGTAAAACGGGGAATGAACATCCTGCTCATAATTTCACAATGCATCCACGTTATTGCTTCTCTTCAGTGGACGGGTAAAGCCTCCGGTAATAAACACCCACACTTTATACCACCACCGGCGTTAAAAGCACAGCGCGATATTGTAAGTTGAATTGACATAAATCAGAGCAATCATGCTTATTATTCTGATTAATGTAGGTGATAAGTGCAGAAAAAAGAAATAAGCCGGACAGTTGTCCGGCTTAAGGTCAGGGAGGCGATCAGGCTGACCGCTCAGGTGCCTTACGCACTGGTGCATCGCCTGCAACATAGTAGTCTGCGGTACTGCGCGGCAGTGGTTGACGACCACGGATGCAGTCGGCGATTTTTTCACCGATCATGATGGTGGTCGCATTCAGGTTGCCCGTAATAATTAATGGCATTATGGATGCATCGACCACGCGCAAACCTTCCAGTCCATGTACGCGGCCTTCGCCATCAACCACCGCCATCTCGTCGTTACCCATCTTACAGGTTCCGCAAGGATGGTAAGCCGTTTCGCCATGGTTACGCACGAATTCATCCAGCTCCTCGTCCGTCTGGCATTCAATGCCCGGGCTGATCTCACGGCCACGGTATTTATCCAGCGCAGGCTGATTGATGATTTCACGTGTGATACGAATCGCATCACGGAACTCATGCCAGTCCTGTTCATGCGACATGTAGTTGAACAGAATTGCGGGATGGCGACGCGGATCGCGGGACTTCAGGCGCACATGTCCGCGGCTGGGTGAACGCATTGAGCCCACGTGACACTGAAAACCGTGCGCATCGACCGCATTCGAGCCGTTGTAGTTAATCGCTACCGGCAGGAAGTGGTACTGAATATTCGGCCAGGTAAACTCTTCACGGCTGCGAATAAAGCCACCCGCTTCGAACTGGTTACTGGCACCCACGCCCGTGCCGTTAAACAGCCACTCTGCGCCGATCTTCGGCTGATTCCACCACTTCAGTGCGGGATACAGAGAGACGGGCTCCTTGCATTCATACTGCAGGTACATTTCAAGGTGATCCTGCAGGTTCTCACCTACGCCCGGCAGGTCATGGACGACCGGGATGTCAAACTGCTGTAACAGTTCGGACGATCCCACACCCGAGCGCTGTAAAATTTGTGGCGAAGCAATGGCACCCGCACACAGTAGCACTTCGCGTCGCGCATGAACGGTGTGCAGCGTATTACTGTCACCGATCATATATTCCACGCCAATTGCACGCTTGCCTTCAAACAAAATACGGTCAGTGGTGGCATGGGTCACGATTTTCAGGTTCGGTCGGCGTTTCGCCTGGTCAAGATAACCGCGCGCGGTGCTGGAACGTCGGCCTTCTGGCGTGACGAAGCGGTCCATCGGCCCAAAGCCTTCCTGCTGATAACCATTCAGGTCATCTGTGCGCGGATAGCCGGCCTGAACGCCTGCCTGAATCATTGCTTCAAACAGCACGTTGTTGCCTTTCTTCGGCGTGGTCACGCTGACCGGACCATCGCCGCCGTGGTAGTCATTGGCACCGGTATCGCGCGTTTCTGACTTGCGATAGTAGGGCAGACAGTCCAGATAGCTCCAGTTTTCCAGGCCGGGCATGCTTGCCCAGTTGTCCAGATCCATCGCGTTACCCCGGATATAACACATGCCGTTGATCAGCGAAGAACCGCCCAGGCCTTTACCCCGACCACACTCCATGCGGCGGTTGTTCATATACGGCTCAGGCTCAGTTTCATACGCCCAGTTATACCGTTTTCCCTGCAAAGGGTACGCCAGGGCCGCTGGCATCTGCGTCCGAAAATCGAAACGATAATCAGGCCCACCCGCTTCCAGCAGCAGAACATTCACGCTACTGTCTTCAGTCAGTCGGGTGGCCAACACATTCCCTGCGGATCCGGCTCCAATGATAATGTAATCAAATTCCATTCGTCGCTCCTCAGGTAAGGGGATTAAAAGACAGACTGAAAGCGCGTCAGCTCAACCTGAACCGACTTCACCTGGGTGTAATTCTGCAACGTCATCAAGCCGTTTTCACGACCGACGCCAGAATGCTTGTAACCGCCGACAGGCATTTCAGCGGCAGATTCACCCCAGGTGTTAATCCAGCAGATGCCCGCTTCAATCTGATGAATGACACGGTGCGCACGATTCAGATCCCGGGTCACCAGACCCGCGGCCAGACCATATTCGGTATCGTTAGCGCGACGTATCACTTCCTCTTCCGAGGTGTAACTCAGGATCGACATCACCGGCCCGAAAATTTCCTCACGGACAATTTTCATGTCGTCGCGGCAGTCGCTGAATACGGTTGGTGCCACCCACGCGCCCTGATCAAACCCGTCACCGGTTAAGCGTTTACCGCCACACAGCAGACGGGCACCTTCTGCAATACCGGACTCAATAAAGCGCATCACGTTGTCACGGTGGCTGAAGCTGACCAGCGGACCAAAGTTCGTCTCGGGATCGCGCAGATCGCCCGCTTTGATACGGGCAACACGTTCTACGATTTTGGCTTCGAACGCAGACTGCAATGCGGCCGGGACAAAAACGCGGGTACCGTTGGTACATACCTGGCCGGAACTGTAGAAGTTAGCCATCATGGCGATGTCGGCGGCCAAATCGAGATCGGCGTCATCAAAGATGATCAGCGGGGATTTGCCGCCCAGCTCCATGGTGACGTCCTTCAGGGTCGATCCTGCCGCATTTGCCATGACTTTTTTGCCGCTGACGACACCGCCGGTAAATGACACTTTATCGATACCCGGATGCTCGGTAAGCAGTTGACCGGTAACCGCGCCGGTACCAGGCAGCACGTTGAAAACGCCGTCCGGCACACCGGCTTCGGTGTAAATCTCAGCCAGTTTCAGGGCCGTCAGCGGTGTGACCTCGCTGGGTTTGAAAATCATGGCATTGCCTGCGGCGAGGGCCGGGGCAGATTTCCACAGGGCAATCTGAATCGGGTAATTCCACGCGCCAATACCGGCGACCACGCCTAAGGGTTCACGGCGGGTATACACAAACGCGGTATCACGCAGAGGAATTTGCTGGCCTTCCAGCGCAGGGATCAGCCCAGCGTAATACTCCAGCACATCGGCACCGGTAACGATGTCGACGCTGGCGGTTTCACTGAACGGCTTACCGGTATCAAGCATTTCCAGTTCAGCCAGCTCATCATTGCGCTCGCGCAGAATATCTACGGCCCGACGCAGAATGCGTGAGCGTTCCATGGCGGTCATGGCTGCCCAGATTTTTTGCCCTTTTCTGGCCGCCGCCACAGCGCGATCGACATCCTCGCGCCCGGCAATCTGGACATCAGCCAGTACTTCGCCGTTGACCGGATTAATCGTCTGGAAGGTTTCTCCAGACGTCGCGGCAACATAAGTACCATTGATGTAGAGGTGTTGTTCGGTGAATCGGGACATAATTTCTCCTGGTTCCGTTACGCGTGTTCGCCTGCTAACTGCTGGCGAATAAATTGAGTGGTCAGTGTCCGTGCTGTCGTCGGGTCAAAGGGCTTACCGCTTAATGCTGCGCGTAGCCACAGGCCATCAATCATGGCGGCCAGCCCGTGAGCGGCAAGCCTGGCCCTGTCCCTGGGCAACTGGCGGCGAAACTCCACGGCCAGCGATGAAAAAAGACGGCGATGACTGACCCGTTCCAGACGTTGAAGCTGAGGCTGGTGCATACTGCTTGACCAAAAGTCCAGCCAGGCTTTCATCACTGCGCGTTCGACCTGACTTTCGTCGAAGTTTCCCTCAACGATTGCGCGCAGTCGTTCTTCGGCGGGGGCGTTGGCTAACGGCTGCAGGCGACGGGCAACTGCCTCACGTAGTTGCCGGGTGACGTCGCGCATCGTGGCTTCCAGCAATCCGTTCTTGTCCTTGAAATAGTGGCTGATGATGCCAGTTGACACGCCCGCGCGTCGGGCAATCTGAGCAATGGTGGCATCATTAATACCTACGTCATTTATCGTTGCCAGCGTCGCATCGATCAGCTGTCGACGTCGTATTGGCTGCATCCCTACCTTTGGCATTGCGTTCGCTCCCACCCAAAATCAGTCCCCTATTTAATCTTTTTTTGATTGGATGTTCAATATAAATAGAAACCTTGTTAGGATGCTGTGTCTTAAAAGTTGAGTAAGTGAAGCGGTAAGTGTGGCAGATTCGTTAGTTTTGACCAGAATGTAACGGCAGGAAACGAAGCGTAAAAAACACTTACCCCTCGGGACACCGGATGTTTTTACCGGTTTGAACTCTTGCAAAATTGATAAGCCAACAACCAGAGGTAAACGATGATGAGTCCACCAGCGAGTGAAAAAGACAGAATCAACCCCGTGGTGTTCTACACCTCCGCAGGATTGATTCTGACCTTTTCACTCATCACTATTTTATTCAGCAGCGAAGCCGCCAACTGGATACTGAGGGCGGTAAACTGGGTGTCCGAAGCGTTTGGCTGGTATTACATGTTGGCCGCCACGCTTTATATCGTGTTCGTGGTGTATATCGCCTGTTCCCGTTTTGGCTCAATCAAACTCGGGCCTGAGCAGTCGAAACCGGAATTCAGCATACTGAGCTGGTCGGCAATGCTGTTTGCCGCCGGTATCGGGATAGACCTGATGTTTTTCTCGGTGGCGGAACCGGTTTCGCAGTATATGCAGCCGCCGGAAGGGGCAGGGCAAACGCTTGAAGCGGCCCGTCAGGCGATGGTCTGGACCCTGTTCCACTATGGCTTAACCGGCTGGTCAATGTACGCCCTGATGGGGATTGCCCTTGGCTATTTCAGCTACCGCTACAATCTGCCCTTAACCATCCGTTCCGCCCTGTATCCCATTTTTGGTAAACGCATTAACGGTCCCATCGGCCACAGCGTAGACATTGCCGCGGTAATAGGGACGATCTTTGGTATCGCTACCACGCTGGGAATTGGTGTGGTGCAGTTAAACTATGGGCTGAAGGTCCTGTTCGATATTCCGGAAGGATTAACGGCGCAGACGGCATTGATTATTCTGTCGGTGATCATTGCCACCATTTCCGTGACGTCGGGCGTTGACAAAGGCATTCGTATTTTATCGGAACTGAATGTGGCGCTGGCTCTCGGCCTGATTCTGTTCGTCCTGTTCGCTGGCAATACCGGCTTCCTGCTTAACGCACTGGTGCTCAACGTAGGGGATTACATCAATCGCTTTATGGGCATGACGCTGAATACGTTTGCCTTTGACCGGCCAACAGAGTGGATGAACAGCTGGACCCTGTTTTTCTGGGCCTGGTGGGTGGCCTGGTCGCCGTTCGTGGGCCTGTTTCTGGCACGTATCTCCCGTGGCCGTACCATCCGTGAGTTTGTGCTCGGTACGCTGGTGATTCCTTTTACCTTTACGCTGCTGTGGCTGTCGGTCTTTGGTAACGCGGCCCTGTATGAAATCCTTCATGGCGATGCAGGTTTTGCACAGGAAGTGATGGGCCATGCGGAACGCGGTTTCTACAGTCTTTTGGCGCAGTACCCGGCCTTCAAGCTGAGTGCTTCCGTCGCGACCATTACCGGTATGTTGTTCTATGTGACCTCGGCGGATTCCGGTTCGCTGGTGCTGGGTAATTTCACCTCCAAACTGAAAGACATCAACAGTGATGCGCCGAACTGGCTGCGTATATTCTGGTCAGTCGCCATCGGCGTCCTGACGCTGAGTATGCTGATGACCAACGGCATTACGGCGCTGCAAAATACCACGGTCATCATGGGGCTGCCGTTCAGTTTCGTCATCTTCTTCGTGATGGCAGGGCTGTATAAATCGCTCAAGGTGGAAGATTATCGCCGCGTGAGTGCGACGCGGGATACGGCACCTTATCTGGCACATGCTACTGACCGCCTGACCTGGAAAAAACGGCTGTCGCGCCTGATGAACTATCCTGGCTCGCGCTACACCCTGAAAATGATGGATGACACGATCTTTCCCGCCATGGAGGACGTGGCAAAAGAGCTGGAGCTGCGTGGCGCGCGCGTCACGCTGGACCGCGTGGCCGCCGACGGGGAGCATCCTCTGGGTTATCTGGACCTGCGCGTACAGCTGGGCGAGGAGCAGGATTTCCTCTATCAGGTCTGGCCACAGCAGTATTCCATTCCGGGCTTTACCTACCGCGCGCGCAGCGGGAAATCTACCTATTACCGGCTGGAGACGTTCCTGCTGGAGGGCAGTCAGGGTAATGACCTGATGGATTACAGCAAAGAGCAGGTGATCATCGATATACTCGATCAGTATGAGCGCCACTTGAACTTTATTCATCTGCATCGAGAGGCACCGGGCAGCAACATTACGTTCCCCAGCGCCTGATCCCACAGCCCGTTAGCCGCCAGGTTAACGGGTTTTTTATGGCTGACGGAAAACCCGGCCGCGTAAACATGGTCCACAGCCAGTCAGGTTTTGCCGGAGGCCTACGATACATCCGGGAACAGGGAAATGTGTCATCACTGCCGTCCACGTGACAACGGGAGTTTACTGTCGGAATTGTCCCGACCTAAAGCGGGGCAAATTCAACTATCTTTAAACTTTACAGGACACCAATGACTGTTGTGGACAGGGAGTCGTATGCGAAAAATTCTAAGAACATTTCTGCCGCTTTACACCACCACGTTGTTGATGCTGTTGGGCTCAGGGTTACTCACTACCTACGTGTCACTGCGTCTGGCCCATGATCAGGTTAATGGTGCGCTGATTGGGGCCATCATTGCGGCAAACTATATTGGCCTGGTGATCGGTGGCAAGGTGGGTCACAACCTGATTGCGCGCGTCGGTCATATTCGTGCCTATGTAGCCTGTGCCGGCATTATCACGGCGTCAGTGATCGGACACGGGCTGACAGATTTTATCCCCCTCTGGGTTTTCCTGCGCCTGATCATCGGGCTGTGCATGATGTGCCAGTACATGGTGCTGGAAAGCTGGCTTAACGACCAGGCGGAATCGTCACAGCGTGGGCTAATCTTTGGCTTCTATATGGTGGCGACCTACCTTGGCTTAAGTAGCGGTCAGGTGGTGCTGACCTTACAAAGTGACTTTGGTCTTCATACGTTGTTAATCGTGGCGCTCTGTTTTGCCCTCTGTCTGGTGCCGATTGCGCTGACGACGCGCACGCATGTTCGCGCGATGTCACCTGCGCCGATGGAACTGGGCTACTTTCTTCGCACCATCCCTAAATTACTCAGCACCACCTTATTAACCGGTATGGTCGTCGGCGCCTTTTATGGCCTGGCGCCGGTGTATGCCAGCAGCAAGGGATTCAGCGATGCGCAGACCGGTATTTTTATGAGTCTGACGATCTTTGCCGGGCTGGTATCGCAGTTTCCTTTAAGCTGGCTGTCCGACCGTTACGATCGTCAGCGGCTGCTGTTTTATATTGCGGCGCTGCTGGCGCTGGCCTGTTTGCCGCTGGTGTTGCTGCCCAGGCTGTCATTTCACTGGGTGCTCGGCATCGCCTTTCTTGCCAGCATGATGCAGTTTGCCCTCTATCCTTTGCAGGTGGCGCTGGCAAACGATCAGGTGGCGGCGGAGCAGCGCGTTTCACTGACGGCCTGTCTGCTGATGGCGTTTGGTATCGGAGCCAGTATCGGCCCGTTGCTGGTGGGCTCGCTGATGCAGCCTTTCGGCAGTAACATGCTTTATCTGTTCTTCACGGTGTGCACCCTGTTGATTGCTGTGCTGAGCTATGTGAAGAAAGCGCCGCTTCCGTTACCGACTACCGAGGTACCTTTGCCCCACGTGGTGTTACCGGACAGCCTGGCTACCTCGCCTTTAGGCGCGGCGCTTAACCCGGTGCTGGAAGACGAGGCGATTCAGGCGGCGATGGTCACCAGTGATGAGGAGGGCGCAGAGGACGAGGGTGAGAATGAGGACGAAGGCGACGTGACCCAGGCGCGCGACGATGAAAGCCGCAGCAGGGCCACGTCAGGTTCCACATCTTCTGACGGATAAGCGTTACGGGCGATGAAAATCCTCGACAAGCAGCATGAGTTTTGCCACGCTGAAAGCCGTTACCGCAAGGGGGAATGTCATGCTAGAACTGCGCCCAAACTGTGAACGTTGTGATATCGATCTGCCTGCGGCATCGCGTGATGCGCGCATCTGTTCGTTCGAATGTACCTTCTGCGCGACCTGCGCTGAGCAGCATCTGCAGGGGCATTGTCCCAACTGCGGGGGAGAATTAGTGCGACGGCCCATCCGGCCCGCCGCCAAATTGCTGACCCATCCGGCGAAAGCGCGCACCGCCTGAGTTATCAGCATGCATCGCGCCAGAATGCGCAGGCGCGATGCCTGCCGCTTGTGCAGGTCCGTCCGCGCTGAACGACGGTTCTGGCGCTGCTATCAGCAAAACAGCGCCGCATGCGTGACAGTGTCACTTGCAGGATGTGACGGCTTAACGGAACAGCCGACCGTCGCGCACCAGTTCGCGCGGATAGCTGTTTTTAATCCGGCTGCCAACCCGTTTTGCCAGCCCCAGCGGCTGAGCCTGATAGGTCACAATCATCTCATCAACGGTGGGCGGGTTTTCAGGGTAGATATCGCGACCGCGAAACCACGCTTCCGCTTCCGCCTCATTCAGTTCCACTGTCTGCGCTGGACGCGGTGACGCCAGCGCGACAACGGCCTCATGTTGCCAGCGATAACCCTTCGCAAAGGTTTCAGCCAGTTTCAGGCCAATCCGCGAGAAACGGACCTGTCCTAACAGCGGAACGATGTCGGCGGGAAACAGCCAAATCTCTTTATCGCGTTGCCACAGTTGCAGGCGCTCATCCCACTGAAGCGCCACCTTCGCGGCCGCCTGAACAATATCGTTTTCCAGTTTGCGGTTTACGGGGGTAAACGGGAGCTTGCCGACTTTGTATGTCGGCGCAGGCAGCCGCTCAACAGAGGCGATTTTGCGTAACCGCGCGACAAAGAAGCCTTCACTGTCAAATAGCTGAGGAAAGACGTGCAGGTAACCTTCGGGCGTGGCTGCCTGTTCTGCGCCTGGAAACAGCGTCGTCAGCGGCGCAACCTCGACGGCTGCGGGGTAGCGCGCCAGCAGCCAGGCCACAACCTGTTGGTTTTCGATCGGATTGAGTGTGCAGGTGGAATACACCAGCGTACCGCCAGGCTTCAGGGCATGAAACGCGCTGTCAATCAGATCGCGTTGGGTCTGGGCGATATCGTGGGTGCTGGCAAGCGACCAGTTTTTCAGCGCATCCGCATCTTTACGTATCACGCCTTCGCCAGAGCAGGGCGCATCCAGCAGGATCGCATCGAACTGTTCCGGCAGCGCAGGCCCAAAGACGCGGGCGTCAAAGTGAGTCAGCGCGGTATTGGTCACGCCACAGCGGGTAATGTTCGCGTGCAGCACTTTTACCCGGCTGGAAGAGAACTCATTAGCAAGGACAATTCCCTGGTTGTGCATTCGGGCGGCAATCTGTGTTGTTTTCGAGCCGGGGGCGGCCGCCATATCCATGACATGCTGTGCATCGGGACAGGCATCAAACAGCGCCGTCACCGGCAGCATCGAGCTGGCTTCCTGAATATAAAACAGGCCACTCAGATGCTCTGCCACGCTACCCAACGGTAAACTTTCATCCTCCCGGCTGATCCAGAAGCCGTCTTCACACCACGGCACCGGCGTAAGCTGCCAGCCGTAGTGAGCCGTTTGGGCCAGAAACGCGCTGACGCTGATTTTTAACGTATTGACTCGCAGGCTGCGGCGTAACGGCTGCTGGCTGATGTCGATAAACTGCTGCAGTCTGGCCTCATCGGGCAGGCTCTGGCGCATAAGGTCAAGGAAATCGGCAGGAAAACGTGAAGCGGCGTCGGACACGGATAAGTTCTCTTTGAGGCAAAGGCGGGAGTGTAACACGCGGAAAGAAAACGGGCAGCCTGGCTGCCCGTTTTGGAAGGATTAAGGTTGGTTCGGGTCAGGAATGGCCGTACCCCAGTTACGCCACTCTTTCGGCGGTTCGTCCTGCAGCAGGAAGTGCTTGTTCGCATTCGCCTGCGGGGCCAGCGGGACCGTCGGTGGCGTAGCAAACTGAATGCCGCCGCGGATAAATTGCTGGAAGGTACCGGTTTTCACCACACCGCCAATCAGCCCAAAGTCCAGGTTATAGCCGGAGGCGAGCCAGAACACCGAGTTATTACGTACCAGATGCTGATATTTCTTACTGATGCGCAGGGCGATTTGCACGCGATCCGCCATATTACCCAACGAGGTGCCGGTCACGGTACCGACTTCGACGCCCCGGAACAGGACCGGCGTCCCTAATGACAGAGAACCCGCTTCGGTGGCATCCACATAGATGTTCAGGCCGTTGAGGTAACGCGAGTCGGTGATGGTGCTTTCCTGCAGCTCAAAGGTCCGCGCGCCGCGTCCTTTACCCGGGTCAACGTTAACGTAAGGCTGCAGGATCGTCTCCAGATGATTCACCCCGGCGGCCGAAATCTCGGGCGACACCACGGAGAAACGACTGTCGACGCGCGCGAAGTTCTGCACGTATTCCGGGTAAAGTACGGCTTTGGCCACCACCTGATTATTGTCATCACTCAGCGACAGCGATTCGATCTGACCCACGTTAATGCCCAGATAGCGAATCGGCATGCCCGCAGACAGTTTGCTGGCATCATAGGTGTGCAGGGTAATCTGGCTGCCCACCGCGCGAGCGGCCGTTTCGGACGGATAAAGCACGCGTTTTACGCCTTTATCCACTTTCGCCCCGGTCAGGTTGTCAAAGCTGATCGCGCCTTTTAAAGCCCGGTTCAGCGGGGAGGCCTGCACCGTTAATCCGCTGCCGTTAAGCTGCACGCGTGCGCCGCCTTCCGCCCAGAAGACACTTTCGTTGGTGAGGAGCTTACGGTATTCCGGTTTGATATGAACGGCAATATCAAACGCATCCGCGCGCGGTGTGACTTTCGTGATTTCGCCCACCTGGAACTTGCGGTACAGCACGACAGATCCCGCCTGAACATCCGGCAGACTTTTCGCGGTCAGCATCAGCGTGGTCGACGGACCGTCACCCACAATACCTTCCTCCGCACGTTCCGCATCCGCAAACAGCGGATAGGCGGCTTTTGGCGCGCCGCGCTTGCCGGGATCCAGACGAATACCGCCATCGACCCATTCACGTGCGCTGGCTCCCAGCACCTGCATGCCGTCCAGACCGAATTTCACATCAAGACGACTGTTCACGATGAATTTACTGTCGCTGTGCACCAGTTGCCGGTGGTCAGGATTGATTGCCACAACAAAATTCACCCCATTTTCATCCAGATCGCGCGAGATGACCTGGCCGATTTTCATACCGTATAACATCAGCGGTTGCCCCGCATCGATGCCATAGCTCTCCGGCGCGCTGAGTTTTACGGTGAGCACATTGGGTTGCTGCAGCAGCGTTTTGTCAGGCGCAACCACGGTAAAATGCTGTACGGGTGGACCGTCGCCGGGCACCAGTTCAAAGGTATTGCCGGTCAGCAGACTGCTCAGGCTGGTGTCAGTCAGGCTGAGTTTCGGACTGTGCATTTCAATGCGTGTGCCTTCGCGCATCAGGCCGACCACAGACGGATCAACCGTCATCTCGCCGGTGACTTTGCCGCCGTCCTGCAGATTCAGTTTGGTGAGCGTACCGACTTCCAGACCCTGGTACATCAGCGGCGTTCGGTTAGCCGACAGGTTATCGCCGTTGGGCAGATCGAGGCTAATCAGCACACCGCGCTGGCTGTGAGCCAGGTCAGGATAAAGGGTGTAATTCTGGTCGCTCTTTGCGGCTTCCGCGCCTTCGGGCGAGTCAAAGGCAATCGCGCCATTAACCAGCGCCGCCAGGCTTTCCAGCTGCACTTTGGCACCGCTCAGGCTGACATCGGCGTTCAGGCCGGACACGTTCCAGAAACGGCTGTTGGTTTTCACCAGGTTGACGAAGCGACGTTCGATAAGCACGTCAATTGACACGCCGTTGTTTTGACCGTTGATACTGTAGTCGTACACGCGGCCTACCGGAATTTTGCGGTAATAGACCAGTGAGCCGGTATTCAGCGAGCCCAGATCCGGTGCATGAAGGTGGATCATCAGCTCGCCGGTATTAACACGGTATTTCGGTTGCGTATCCAGGGCGGTGAAGGTGTCGCTCTCTTTACCATCGCCCGGCATCATGCCGATGTAGTTACCGCCGACCAGCGCATCAAGGCCGGAAACCCCGGCCAGCGAGGCTTTCGGTGTCACCAGCCAGAATTGCGTATTCTCACGCAGTGCATCACGCATATCACTTTTGATACTGGCTTTGATCTGGATCTTGCGATAGTCGTCGCTCAGGTTGATGCCCTGCACGGTACCGACTTCCACGCCCTGATAGCGCACAGGCGTGCGCCCGGGTACAATCCCATCTGCCGTCTGGAAATTAATGGTGATTGTAGTGCCGCGCTCCTGAAAATTCGTCCATAGCAGCCAGCCCGCAATCAGCATGGCGATAACGGGCAGCAGCCAAAAAGGGGAAATTTTACGCTTATTACGCAGCGTAGCATTAGTCGGTGTAGTCGGCGTTTCCTGTTGCATGTGCATCCCAGAGCAGGCGGCTATCCAGCCACTCAACGGCCATAATGGTCAGGATCACAGCCGCGCCAAAGTAAAACGCGGCAGGTCCCATGGTAAAAGCCAGTAACTGGTCACGATTGACCAGTGACATGGTTAACGAAATGACAAACAGATCCAGCATAGACCAGCGACCGACCCAGGTTACAAAACGCAGGAGACGGATGCGGGTTTTCAGACCTTGCTCGCAGCGAAAATGAATGCTGAGAAGCAGCGCCAGCATGACCAGAACCTTGGTAAAGGGCACTAAGATACTGGCGATAAAGACGATGGCGGCGACCGGAATATTACCGGATGCCAGGGAAAGAATGCCGGAGAAGATCGTATCTTCCCGCCGCGAGCCATTGAGGTACACCACCGAAATGGGCAGCAGATTGGCCGGGATCAGCAGCACAATGGAGGCGATGAGCGCAGCCCAGGATTTTTGCAGGCTGTGACGGCGACGGAAGTCGAGCGGTGTATGGCAGCGGGGGCAACGGCCTCGTGCGTCGGGAACATCGGTATAATGGCAGTTGAGACAAACCTGCAGATCCTCCCGTCGCGTCACCTGAGGCTGTTGCGGATAAAAGTGTTCCCATAGCTGCTCAATATTGAGATGAATCAGCGTCATCACGCTCAGGACGGTCAGGGCAATGTAGGCCACCAGACCGTAGCCCATTTCGAGATCGGCGTATTCCTGAACTTTAATCGACGCCACCGCGATGCCAATCAGGAAAATGTCCAGCATGACCCACTCTTTCAGCTTCTCCAGCATCAGCAGAACCGGGCGCAGATTCATGCCCAAACGCTGGCCCAGCGCCAGGTAGCCAATGCCGGCCACAAGCGTGACGGGCGCACCGATAGTGCAGAACGCCACCATGGAGGCCGTTAATACGTTGCCCTGTAGCGTCATCTGCACAATGCCTTCCAGCAGGCTGGCGTTAATGCGCATACCCAGCAGCCGGATATCAATCAACGGCATGCTGAAGGCGAACGGCATCAGGACCAGCATGGTGGCCGCCATCGCCAGCAGACGCGTCATCGACCAGTCATAGCCGCTGACAATTTGCGCATTACAACGGGGGCAATGTGCCGACTGATGCGATTTCACATCTGGTAAGGAAAAAAGGGTATCGCATTGCGGACAACGCTGATAACGTGCGTGGGGCAATGTCTCGCTAATCGCGTGAATTTTCATAAAGAGTGCAGGGTTCGCTTATTGTTATTTACGCAAAGGGTTGTTAAGACATTGCTGTGTACCTGTTTCGGGTATCACGCTTCGATCCACAGAATGTTAAGGTTATAGTAACTAACGCTATGATTCACCTTATGGCTATGGATTTTTAGTGCTTATTTTTAACTGGCGGAGTGGTTAGCCGCCCGGATGTCACTGGTAACGGTTGAATAATGAACAAAACTGCCTTTTACGCCGATTTAGATCGCGATATGCGCGCCTTGCTGGCGGGAGAAACGGCGTTCCTCGCCGCGATGGGTAACTTTAGCGCGCTGTTGTATGAACGTCTCGAAGGCGTGAACTGGGCAGGCTTCTACCTGCTGACGGAAGCAGACACACTGGTGCTTGGCCCGTTCCAGGGTAAAATTGCCTGTGTGCGCATCCCCGTGGGTAAAGGTGTCTGTGGTACAGCGCTGGCGGAAAATCAGGTCCAGCGTGTGGATGATGTGCATGCGTTTCCGGGGCACATCGCCTGCGATGCGGCCAGTAATGCTGAAATTGTGATTCCTCTGAAAGTAAACGGTCACGTTGTGGGCGTGCTGGATATCGACAGTGTGGAATACAATCGCTTTGATAGTGATGATGAAAAAGGGCTGGTAGCCTTGACTGACGGGCTTTGCGACGTGCTCGCGAACACGGACTTAGAAAAATATTTGCAGCTGACGCGTAGCTAATCGACTGGATTGCATGGCATTTAGCGATGTTGTCATTATAATGTCGCCTGTTCATGCCTGCTCTGGTCGGCAAACCCGTAGTAATCAGGAAATTTCATGGAAAATCAACCTAAGTTGAATAGCAGTAAAGAAGTCATTAGCTTTCTGGCGGAGCGCTTTCCGCACTGCTTTAGCGCTGAAGGTGAAGCGCGTCCGCTCAAAATCGGTATCTTTCAGGATCTGGTCGAGCGCGTTCAGGGCGAAATGAACCTGAGCAAAACACAGTTACGTTCAGCATTACGTCTTTATACCTCCAGCTGGCGCTATCTGTACGGTATTAAAGCGGGTGCGACCCGCGTGGATCTCGACGGCAATCCGTGCGGTGTTCTCGATGAGCAGCACGTTGAGCATGCCCGCAAGCAGCTGGAAGACGCGAAAGCGCGTGTTCAGGCGCAACGCGATCAGCAGCGGGCCGCGCGTCGTGAAGCCGGTGAGGGGGAAGAAGGGGCCAGCGCGCCACGTCGTCCACGCAAACCTGCTCCGCGTAAAGCCGCAGAGGGTGACGCCGCGCGTAAGCCGCGTCCGCAGTCTGCTGAGCGTCCTACTGCATCGCAGCATCGCAAACCGGCAACCCGCCCGGAGCAGCAGCAGGCTAAACCCATCACTGATACCTCAACTTTGCAACCCGGCCAGAGTATTAAAGTTAAAGCAGGCAAAAGTGCAATGGACGCGACCGTTCTGGAAGTTTCTAAAGACGGCGTCCGGGTACAGCTCGCTTCCGGCATGGCAATGATTGTGCGCGCAGAACACCTGCAGTTCTGAAACGGAGGCTGACCCCGGCATGAACACCTTGTTAAAAGTTGGATTGATCGCGGGCCTGCTGTTGTCAGGCCCTTCCTTTGCCGCCGAGAACATCACTCGTGCCGATCAAATTCCTCAGTTGCATGAAGATCCCCAGGATCCTACCGTCAGCGAGCGCGTCACCTCACGGTTCACGCGTTCTCACTATCGTCAGTTCGATCTGGACGGGGCGTTTTCCGCCAAAATTTTTGACCGCTACCTCAACATGCTCGACTACAGCCACAACGTGCTGCTGGCGTCGGATGTAGCACAGTTTGCCAGCAAGAAAACACAGCTGGGTGACGAACTGCGTAGCGGTAAGCTGGATATTTTTTACGATCTTTATAATCTGGCCCAGAAACGCCGCTTCGAACGCTATCAGTACGCGCTCATGGTCCTGGCTCGCCCGATGAACTTTACCGGTAATGACACCATCGATATTGACCGTTCCAAAGCGCCCTGGCCGAAAGACCAGAACGAATTAAATGCGCTGTGGGATGCCAAGGTGAAATACGATGAGTTGAGCCTGAAGCTGGCCGGTAAAGACGAAAAAGAAATTCGTGACGTGCTGACCAAACGCTATAACTTCGCCATCCGTCGCCTGGCACAGAGCAACAGCGAAGATGTGTTCCAGCTGGCAATGAATGCATTTGCCCACGAAATCGATCCGCACACCAACTATCTGTCGCCGCGCAATACCGAGCAGTTCAATACTGAAATGAGCCTGTCGCTCGAAGGGATTGGCGCCGTACTGCAGATGGATGACGATTATACCGTGATCAATTCTATGGTCGCGGGTGGCCCGGCGGCGAAAAGTAAAGCCATCACCGTTGGCGATCGTATTGTCGGCGTCGGTGAGCCAGGCAAGCCAATGGAAGATGTGATTGGCTGGCGTCTGGATGATGTCGTCGCCAAAATTAAAGGACCGAAAGGCAGTAAGGTTCGCCTTGAAATCCTGCCTGCCGGTAAAGGTACTAAAACCCGCATTGTGACACTGACGCGTGAGAAAATCCGTCTGGAAGATCGCGCCGTTAAGATGAGTATTCACAATGTGGGCAAACAGAAAGTCGGCGTACTGGATATTCCGGGCTTCTACGTGGGCCTGACCGATGATGTCAAAGTGCAGTTGCAGAAACTGCAAAAGCAGAATGTCGACAGCATCGTGATTGATCTGCGGACCAACGGCGGTGGCGCACTGACCGAGGCGGTCTCACTGTCTGGCCTGTTTATCCCAAGTGGACCCGTGGTGCAGGTGCGCGACAATAACGGTCGCATCCGTCAGGACAGCGATAACGACGGCATTGTGTACTATAAAGGGCCGCTGGTGGTGCTGGTTGACCGCTTCAGTGCGTCTGCCTCTGAAATCTTTGCGGCGGCAATGCAGGACTATGGGCGTGCGCTGATTGTTGGCGAGCCGACCTTTGGTAAAGGCACCGTTCAGCAGTATCGCTCGCTGAACCGCATTTACGATCAGATGCTGCGTCCGGAATGGCCTGCGCTGGGATCGGTTCAGTACACGATTCAGAAGTTCTACCGTATTAACGGTGGCAGTACACAGCGTAAAGGCGTCACCCCCGATCTGCTGATGCCTACCGGCGTTGAAGCGGCGGAGACAGGCGAGAAGTTTGAAGATAACGCCTTACCGTGGGACAGCATCACGGCTGCCACCTACGCGAAAACCGGAGATGTGAAAGCGCTGGTGCCGCAGTTGACGAAAGAACATGATGAACGTATCGCGAAAGATCGTGAGTTCCAGTACATCATGAAGGACATTGCCCGCTTTAATGCCATGAAGGACAAGCGCAATATCGTGTCGCTCAATCTTGCTCAACGCGAGAAAGAGAACCACGAAGACGATGCGCTGCGTCTGGAACGCATTAATGCGCGCTATCAGGCCGAAGGCAAAAAGCCGCTGAAGAGCCTGGATGACCTGCCTAAGGATTACAAAGAACCCGATCCTTATCTGGATGAAACCGTCAAGATTGCCAACGATCTGGCGCAGCTGGAAAAGACGCTTCCCGACGCGTCCGCAGCGAAAAGCAACTGATACGTTCTGGTTTAATAAAAAGCACCGCACTGCGGTGCTTTTTTTATGATAAGTCTGGCAAGGATGCGTCACGTTAATGTGTTGTACTGCGCGCATTCAGTAGGGTTGCGGTAAAGGTTATGTCATATTGTAAAGTTATGTCTTTTTAGGCACTTAAACGTTAAGGTCGCTTGAAAACCCGCACAATGCTCATAGGATATGTATCCGCGCATGAGCGCATGAACTACTGAGGATGATTAACCGTTATGATGCGTATTGCTCTTTTCCTGCTGACCAACCTGGCAGTGATGTTGGTATTCGGGCTGATTCTCAGCCTGACAGGAATTCAGTCAAGCAGTGTTCAGGGCCTGATGATTATGGCAGGTCTGTTTGGCTTCGGCGGTGCGTTTGTCTCACTGCTGATGTCGAAGTGGATGGCGTTGCGTTCGGTCGGCGGTGAAGTGATTGAACACCCACGCAACGAAACCGAGCGCTGGTTGTTAGAGACCATTAGCCAGCAGGCCCGGCAGGTTGGTATTGCGATGCCGCAGGTCGCGATTTACCACGCGCCTGACATCAACGCCTTTGCAACCGGTGCCCGCCGTAATGCGTCACTGGTGGCTGTATCGACCGGGCTGCTGCAAAACATGAGCCGCGACGAGGCTGAAGCGGTGCTGGCGCACGAAGTCGCGCATATTGCCAACGGCGACATGATCACCATGACCCTGATTCAGGGC
The DNA here is from genome assembly GCF_035191405.1 of Pantoea sp. JZ2. NCBI lineage: Bacteria > Pseudomonadati > Pseudomonadota > Gammaproteobacteria > Enterobacterales > Erwiniaceae > Pantoea > Pantoea sp. JZ2. The sequence goes on from NZ_CP045247.1 coordinate 2,227,626, forward strand.
GTCGTGAACACCTTCGTGATTTTCGTTTCGCGTATTCTGGCGCAGATTGCGGCAGGCTTCATGTCTGGTAACCGCGATGGGGAAGAAAGCAGCAACGGTAATCCGCTGGTATACTTTGCCGTTTCTATGGTGCTGGAACTGGTGTTTGGTATCCTTGCCAGCATCATTACCATGTGGTTCTCTCGTCACCGTGAGTTCCATGCGGATGCCGGTTCAGCGAAACTGGTGGGCCGTGAGAAGATGATTGCGGCACTGCAGCGCCTGAAAACCAGCTACGAGCCGCAGGAGCCCAGCAGCATGATGGCGTTTTGTATCAACGGTAAAGGGAAGTCATTCAGCGAGCTGTTTATGTCGCATCCCCCGTTAGATAAACGTATTGAAGCGCTGCGTAGCGGCGAATACCTGAAGTAACCCGGCAAAAAGGCGACTGAGAAGTCGCCTTTTTTTATCACTGTACGCGCGGTGTTTTTATGCGCGACAGACTGAGCAGGGCCGCTGCGGTTGAGAATCCAGCCGCCAGTAACAGCGCCGCATGGGTGCCGTCATTGCCCAGCCAGTTGAACATCAGCGCTACCAGTGCGGCACCGCTGCTCTGACCCAGCAACCGTGCCGTGCCCAGCATACCGCTGGCACCACCGCTGCGTTGACGCGGAGCGGAGGTAATAATGGTGTGGTTATTCGGGGACTGAAACAGGCCAAAGCCCGCCCCGCACAGCATCATGCGCCAGATAATGTCCATGTCGTCTGGCTTCGCAGGTAAGTGAGCCAGCAGAAAAAGCCCGATGGCAAACAGGGCCAGCCCTAATCCCCCGAGTAAGCCCGCATGCACTCGTTCAATTAAACGTCCCGCGACCGGCGAGAGCAGCATGGTGGCCAGCGGCCACGGCGTAAGCAATAAACCGGTTTCGACCTCTGTACGCCCCAGCACGCTTTGCAGGTAGAAGGGCAGTGATACCATCGCCAGCATCTGTGCGCAGAAAGAGCAGACGGAGGTGCACATCGACAGGGCAAAAATAGGGATGCGCAGCAAATCAACCGGCAGCAACGGCACGGCCATCGTCAGCTGGCGTCGGATAAAAAAGTAGCCCACCACAATCAGCGTGATAAGTTCTCCTGCGATAAGCCAGATCGATTGTCCCTGGGCAAAGCCACCCAGCGCCGAAATAAGCAGGCCGAAAAAAAGCGCATTCATCACCGCACTGGTGACATCAAATTTCTGTGTTTTGGCCCGTTGCGGGTTATCCGGCAGATAACGTAACGCCAGCCAGAGCGTGACAACGCCCAGTGGCAGGTTGATCAGGAACAACCAGCGCCAGCTGGCAAATGAGAGGATGGCTGCCGCAACCGTGGGGCCGGCCGCCGTCGAGATCGCCACCAGCAGGGCGTTGATCGCGATGCCGCGGCCCAGATAACGTGGGGGATAAATGATACGAATCAGGGCGGTGTTAACGCTCATGATCGCCGCACCCCCCAGGCCCTGAAGCACCCGACCCAGCGTAAGCAGGGGAAGGGAGGGCGAAAGGGCGCAAAACACCGACGTGATGGCAAACACCACCAGCCCTGCCTGGTACACGCGGCGGTAGCCGACGATATCGCCTAAAAAGGACAACGACAGTAGCGAGGCGACAATGGCAATCTGATAAGCATTAATCACCCAGACTGACTGGGCCGGACTGGCCTGTAGCTCACGTGAGATGGTTGGCAGCGCGACATTGGCAATCGATCCATCAAGTACCGCCATGATAAGGCCGATGGCGATCGTCAGAATAGCCCAGTAGCGTTGGGGTACTGCGAGTCCGCCGTCAGAAGAGGAAAGTGACATAGAGGCTAATATTAAAGAGTGTGAATATCATCATGCTAATCAATTGGCCGCCAAATTGCATCGTACCCACGGAAAAAATATATTTTAGAGATGTTTCAAACCCGGAAGATTGCCGGGATCGGCGCTGTCACTCTATACTGCAACTCTGTTCCATTTTTTTTGAAACACGTATTCAGGGTGACAAATGGCCGCTGACGAAAAGGATAAACAGCCGGATGCCGTCTCTTCGGTGCAAAAAGTATTCGGGATTTTGCAGGCGTTAAGCGAAGAGCGCGATCACGGTATTACCGAGCTGGCACAACGGCTGATGATGTCCAAAAGTACGGTCTACCGATTCCTGCAAACCATGAAAGCATTAGGTTATGTCGCGCAGGAAGGGGAAAGTGAGAAATATTCGCTGACCTTGAAACTGTTTGAGGTGGGATCCAACGCGTTGCAGCATAGCGATCTTATCCGCAGCGCCGATGTACACATGCGCGAGTTATCGCGTCTGACTAAAGAGACAATCCATCTGGGCGCGCTGGATGACGACAGCGTGGTCTATGTGCATAAAATTGACTCGCTGTATAACCTGCGTATGGCCTCACGTATTGGTCACCGCAATCCACTGCACTCCACCGCACTGGGAAAAGTGTTGTTGGCATGGCGCAGTCGGGACGAGGTGAATGCCATTCTGGAGCGTATGACGTTCACTATTAACACCGCCAACACCTTACCGGACGCAGGCGCGTTACGCGAAGCACTGGGTCAGGTCAGGGCGCAGGGTTATGGTGAGGATAACGAAGAACAGGAAGTGGGCGTGCGCTGCATCGCCGTGCCCGTTTTTGATCGCTTTGGTGTTGCCGTCGCCGGACTGAGCCTTTCCTTTCCCACGCTGCGCTTTTCTGCCGCGAACAAGCAACAGTATGTGACGCTGTTACGTGAAGCGGGCCAACGTCTTTCGTCAGAGCTGGGCTATACCGGCAATGACGGGGGTTAAAAAAAAGCGGGCCAGTTGGCCCGCTCCTCCGTTATCCGTTGTCGACCACTTCGCTACTTTTCTTTAGCAGCGGGCAATCCGTCACGCCCACCACGCCGCTGTCTGTATGCAGATATTGCGCGGTCACCATCCCTCTGGCGGTCAGATAGTTACATTTCAGCCCCAGTCCCGCGGCATTCTTGTTGCTGCCCGCCAGCACGCCGTAACCTGTGAACAGCATAGCCAGCCAGAGGATGCCGATAACGATAATCGCCCGAATGAAGAGTTTCATTGTATCTCCTTATGATACCCACGCAGCGTTCCAGTGACTGCTGCTTAACATGATGTACAGGATTAGCATGCCTCGCTTTCAGGCAGGATGCGATCAGAGATAACTGAAAGCGCAGAAAGCGCTATATCGCTGACGTCACCATTATCTTTTGCGGCGGCGCGGAGTAGAATAGACGGTCGTCCTTTTTTTGTGATTTCATCAGGTATCTTGAGGCAGTTATGAATGAGTTAGCCGCGAATGCGGGACCGGTAATCAGTTACGGCGTTTTTCTGCTGGCGCTGATTGTGGCATTAATGCTGTGGTTTTACGTTAATCGCGCCAGCGTTCGGGCGAACGAACAGGTTGCGTTATTGACGTCATTGTTAGAAGAGCAAAAGAAACAGAATGCACTGCTGCGGCGGATGATTGAGGCGCAGAATGGTGCAGATGAGCCGTCCCCCGAAGCGCCGTCGGAAAACGACGGACTGATTCGTTTAATCCCGGAACGTTAACCCTGCATGGAGGCCGGATGGCCTGGAAAAATCCCTGGTATGACAGCAGTAAACCCCATCACACCGCTGAGGGGTTTCGTAACCCTGAGCCCGACAGCCGCCAGCAAGGTGACCTGCAGCGCTGGCGACGTGAACGCAAAGCCCAGGGATTACCCCATCCGCCTCGTCAGGGCTATGACCAGTTTATTACGCAGTGGTGGCAACCTGCCGATCTGAACGGGGAGGATGACCGTCTCTGGTGGCTGGGCCATGCGGCGCTGCTGATGCGCATAAACCAACACTATATTCTGATTGATCCCGCGCTGTCCCGGCGGGCTTCCCCTTTGCCGTTTATCGGACCTGAACGTAAAACGCCGTCTCCGCTGGCCATTGACCAGTTACCGCGGCTGGATTACGTCCTGATATCCCATAATCATTACGATCATCTGGATAAGCCCACCATCAAACAGATTGTGCGCCGCTTTCCGGACACTATTTTTCTGGTGCCGCTGGGGCTGGCGGAGTGGTGTAAGCGTCATGGGGTCAAACAGGTGCATGAGCTTGACTGGTGGCAACAGAAAGTGTTTGCGGGAATACAGTTTGATGCGGTCCCTGCGCGCCACTGGAGCATGCGCACCGTTACTAATCGCAACCGAACCCTGTGGTGCGGTTGGGTGATCAGGACCGCTTCGCTGCGGTTTTGGTTTTCCGGTGACAGCGGCTACAGCGACAGTCTTCTGGCGATTGCGCAGCATTATGGCCCCTTTAATCTGGCCGCTTTGCCGATAGGCGCTTATGCTCCGCGCTGGTTTATGGGGGCACAACACATGGATCCCCAGCAGGCGGTGGCGTTGTGGCGCGCGATAGGTCAGCCACTGACCCTTCCCATTCACTGGGGCGTTTTCGAACTGGCGGATGAGTCACTGGATGCGCCCCCGGCTGAACTCCAGCGAGCACTCGCGCAGAGCGGCGAGGGTCAGCAAAATTTTGCGCCCTGGAAAATTGGGGCGAGCCACAGTCTGAGCGATCTCAATCCGACCTAATCCGAAATACGGGGCCCTGTGTTTGTGAAACGGCAAGGCTCCGGCGTATTCGCTTTTTATTTCTTTTACGCGCTCGGGGTAATTCAAACGTCAGCTGTCAAGAAAATGATTAGTGCGGAGGGGAAGTCTCAACTTTTGATTTTACTAATAATAATTTTTATATTTGTACGAAATAATAAAAGCTGTACAAGCTGAAGCCGTCCGGGTTTACCGTTCCCCTTATCCATTCCTTTATTTGGTGCATTATTGCCATATTAGTGCAATGTAATTTATTTATTGTCATACATCATGATAAAAGCAGGAAAAGTAGTGCGTTATCCCATCCGGGATGCAGGAAGCCTTTATTTTATCGTGAAGTTATGACGGTCGCTGGGTTTCGGTTCGCAGCATTTTGTACCATAAAGTACATTCTCTGGGAGCTACCCTGCAATTATGCAAAAACTAACGATCGACATATTAAAAATGGCTTGCCATTATTTAGCGGATATGTGATAACAATTCGTGGGTTAAACGAGGTACAGTTCTGTTTATGTATGGCATCTTCAGTAAAGAAGTTACGAGTAAAGACGTTGACGTTGAATACCGCTTCCTTGCCGAACTTTAATCAGTGCCTCATTCAGTAATGTCTCTGTTTTATCTGTAGGTTAGCCTCCGGGCAAATAAACACTTTAAGGAATTAGTAAAATGGCAAAGATTAAAGGTCAGGTTAAGTGGTTCAACGAGTCTAAAGGCTTCGGTTTTATCACTCCAGCTGACGGTAGTAAAGACGTGTTCGTACACTTCTCTGCTATTCAGGGCAACGGCTTCAAAACGCTGGCCGAAGGCCAAAACGTTGAGTTCGAAATTCAGGACGGCCAGAAAGGCCCGGCAGCTGTTAACGTTACTGCTATCTGATTTCGCCTCAGACGGGTGCCCTGCGCCCGGTCTCAGATATTAAAGCCTTGGCCTTCTGGCCGAGGCTTTTTTTACGCTTTCGCTCGGGTTCCCTGTCGAGTACACTGCTGCGCGTCGATAGATGCCGGAGCGCCTTATGTCCTTGATTTGCCCACTTTGTCACTCTTCCCTGAACCTGACCGAACGCAGCTGGTGTTGCGAAAATCGCCATCAGTTCGATCAGGCGAAAGAGGGCTATGTCAATTTGCTGCCCGTTCAACATAAAGGCTCCCGCGAGCCGGGCGACAGCGCGGAGATGATGCAGGCGCGACGTGACTTTTTGCAGGCCGGTTACTATCAGCCCCTGCGGGACAAGGTGGTTGACGTGCTGAATCAGCATCTGCAGGTACCGGCCGCTCAGATCCTGGATACAGGCTGTGGGGAAGGGTACTACACCGGTGCGCTGGCGGATAACTTTGCGCCAGCGGGCAAGGTCTTTGGCCTGGACGTGGCCAAAATGGCCATTCGGCTCGCGGCGAAGCGCTATCCGCAGGTCCTGTTCTGTGTCGCCTCCAGTCAGCGTCTGCCGTTTGCGGACCATTCCCTTGATGCTGTGGTTCGCATCTATGCGCCCTGTAATGAAGCGGAGCTTAATCGCGTCATCAAACCCGGTGGATACCTGTTAACGGTTACGCCGGGCCCGCACCATCTTGCGCAGTTCAAAGCGCTGATCTATCGCGATGTTCAGCTGCACGCACCGGAAGGGAAAGTGTATCAGGGCTTTCAGCAACGTGCCCGGCATGCATTAACCTATCCGATGGCCCTTACCGGACAGGCCGCCACCACATTATTGCAGATGACGCCCTTTGCCTGGCGCGCGCGGCCAGACGTCTGGCAGACGTTAGCCGAAAGCGCGCAGTTTCACTGCGAAGCGGATTTTGTGATAACCCTGTGGCAACGCGACTAACGCGCTTCGACCAGGGTTTGATAAATCCGCTCAAGATCGTCAAGCTGATGCACGGCGATCAGTAAGCGCCGCTGTTCAAGCTGGATGACTAAAATGCCGTCTTCAGACAGATTCATGCTCTGGATACGGGAATAGGCGATCCAGATACCCGCGAAGAACAATCTCTCCCGTTTCATGACCAGCGTGGGGCGGCGGAGCCAGAACAGCCAGAAGGACAAAAAGCACAGCATCATCAAGAGTGTGGTGGTCAGCACGGGTCCCTGATGCGTGACGTTGTTCCAGAGCAGGATGACCAGTAAACCAATAAAAATCAGGCTGTCGGCTTTATGACGGCGCTGCAGCGGCACACGTAACAGCGTCGGGCCTTTACGTCGGGGCAGAATCGCCTCGTCGTAGATCGCAAACACCAGCAGAGCAGCGATGCAGAGAGCGATGATAATGTCCGTCAATGACATGGGGCTTCCTTTCGAGCTTCAGTGGATGTTACCGCCAAAAAATCGGGAGCCTTGCTCCCGATTGCGTCAGGATTACAGCCCAAGCAGGCCGATCCAGTAGCCGAAGATACCGATAGCAAAGAAACCAACGATGATCCACAGGGCATTGACCTTACGCCGCAGCAGCCACATACAGGCAAAGGTCAACAGGAGCGGGACGATGCCGGGCATTAACTGATCCAGAATCGACTGGACGGTAGTGACTGTGGTCTTGCCGGTCTGGTCGCTAATGCGTGACACCACCAGCGGAATATTGACGTGCGTCCACTTATTGACCAGCGCGCCCATGACAAACAGCCCAAGGATAGAGGCACCCTCGGTCAGTTTTTGCAGGAAGCCACCGCCCATATCGCTGACGATATCAATCCCTTTACGGTAACCATAGGCCACACCGTAATAACGGGTGAGCAGACGGGCCAGGTTAAACAGGATGAAGAACAGCAATGGACCGAGCAAACTGCCGCTCATTGCGATGCCCGCACCCAGGGCGGCAAACACCGGACGAACCGTTCCCCAGAAAATCGGGTCACCTACGCCAGCCAGCGGCCCCATCAGGCCCACTTTGATGCCGTTTATTGCACCATCATCAATTGCGGCACCATTGGCGCGCTGCTCTTCCATCGCCATGGTCACGCCCAGGACCGGGGCCGCAACATAAGGATGTGTGTTAAAGAACTCAAGGTGACGTTTTATCGCCTGCTTGCGGTCATCGTTGTTTTCAGGATAGAGACGGCGAATTACCGGCACCATAGAAAAACAGAATCCCAGCGCCTGCATACGTTCGAAGTTCCAGGAACCCTGGAACAGGTTTGAGCGTACAAAAACAGCACGGACATCGCCTGGCGTCAGTTTCTTTTCGACTTTTGTTATATCAACCATGTTGTCACCTGTTCCTTAATCGAGTTCGTTGTCAAGATCGTTAGCTGACGGCGAGGCTGCTGGCGCACCGGCGGTACGGTTATATTTCGGACTGAGCTGGATATAAAGCACGGCCATCACCACGCCAATCACCCCCAGCGCCACCAGGTTGAAACTGGTGAAAGCCGCCGTCACGAAACCGAGATAGAAGAACGGCATCAGGTAACCGGCCCGCATCATATTGATAACCATGGCGTAACCCACCACCACAATCATGCCGCCCGCAATGTTGAGTCCGTTCGTCACGACTTCAGGAATCGAACTGAGCAGAGAGTGCACCGCGTCCGTGCCAACCGAAATCGCAACGATCAACGCCGGAATGGCGATGCGCATGGCCTGAAGCAGCAGGGCGGAGACATGGATCCACGAAATGGCCGTAAGATTGCCTTTCTCTGCGGCTTTGTCCGCCGCATGCTGGAATGCCACGGTCAACGTTCGCACGATAATGGTCAGCACCTGGCCGGCGGCGGCGAGCGGAATAGCCAGCGCGATACCGGCGCCGACGCTTTGCCCGCCTGCAATGACCAGAATGGTGGAGATAATGGACGCCAGCGCCGCATCAGGGGCGACCGCCGCGCCAATGTTCATCCAGCCCAGTGCAATCATCTCCAGCGTTCCGCCGATGATGATGCCTGTCTTCATGTCCCCCAGTACGATCCCAATCAGGGTACAGGCCACCAGAGGGCGGTGAAACTGGAACTCATCCAGGATGGATCCCATACCGGCAATACAGGCGATAATAAAGATCAAAATAATTTGAAGTGTGGTTATTTCCATCATACTTCGTGTCCTCTACAGGATAGAAAAGAGTACTGGCCCGCTAAGCGCCTACTTTGGCTATCAGATCCATCATTTTCAGTTTGGGATCACCTGAAACCTTGCGTACCTCAAGCTCGATATTGCGCTCATTGAGCTTTTGGAACGCGGCGATATCTTTCTCATCAACGGACACGGCATTGTTGACCTGCGTTTTGCCCTGCCGGAAGGCCATGCCGCCAATGTTGACGCTTTTGATATCGACGCCCTGTTCCACAACCCGCAAGACATCGGTGGGATTGGTGAACAGCAGCATGACGCGCTCACGGGCATATTTGGGGTTATTCCAGACGCGCACCATTTTATCGACGCCAACCACGTGCGCGGTCACGCCCGGCGGCGCGACCTGGGTTAAGAGTGTCTTGCGCACATTGTCGTTTGCCACCTCATCACTGACGACAATGATGCGGCTGACATTGGTCTCTTTGGTCCAGCGTGTGGCGACCTGGCCATGAATCAGGCGGTCATCAATACGGGCCAGGCAGATAATCATGTGTTCGTCAGGCGAGAGGGGTCTGACAGCGGCAGGGGTGGGAGGTGGAGTCGGTGCGGCAGCAACGGGCGCGGGTTTGACTTCAGGTTGGGCTTTCAGCGCTTTGACGCCTTCACGACCGGTTTCAACCGCAATCGCCACCAGCTCATCGAAGGTCGGATTGTCATCCCGCGCCATCAGGGTTTCCACTAACATGGGAATATTCACCCCGGCCACGACCTCATAGCTGTCGTGATCCATGACCAGCCGACTTGCCGCATTAAAAGGACTTCCGCCCCAGGTATCTACCAGAAAAAGCACCCCCTTTGAGGTATCCAGTTCGGCCAGCTTTGCCTGATATTTTTCAATCAGCGTTTCTGCATTTTCGCCCGGTACAAAATCAATCCATTTGACGTTTTCCTGTTCGCCTAAAAGCATCTCTGCCGTTTTAAGCAGCTGTTCTGCTGCCCAGCCGTGTGTACCAATGATCAGAGCAATGGTCACGTGCTACCTCCGTTCGCTTGTTGATTCCATAAGGTGAGGAACCGTTAAGAATTATCGCGTTAACAATGCTGACTTCTTTATTGAGCCTGCCGGCCCGATATCCACATTGCAGGGATAACCAACTCTCTACGTGCATGCCGGATTTATTTTAGTGACCGAAAAAATAAATTTTGTGATGTCGGTTGGCTATTTACAGCATAAAAGCGTGAAATTACGTTTTAATGGCGCATAAACGAAGTGATGACAGAATGTAAAAATAAGAAAATTTTTTGACCTTGTTGACCGAACTGATACATTAGCGATCTGTTAATTATTCAGGAGTAATGGGCTTCAGCCCACCCTTATGGACCGTCACCGACGTTGCTTAACCTTGTCTTTGCGCTCCTCAGCGCGTCAATTTACGCCAGACCGCGTTTTCTTTGCTTTTACACCTTGCTCACCGTCACGTCGTCAGACGCTGGTACGTTTTAGCGTAATCACAGCCTTTTTCAGGAGTCACTAATGGAATTTCTGTTCGACCCCTCAATCTGGGCGGGATTGCTCACGCTCATCGTGCTCGAGATTGTGCTCGGCATTGATAACCTGGTATTTATTGCCATCCTGGCCGATAAGTTACCGCCGAAGCAGCGCGATAAAGCGCGTTTGATTGGCCTCTCGCTGGCGCTGGTTATGCGTCTGGGCCTGCTGTCGCTGATCTCCTGGATGGTCACACTGACGCGCCCGCTGTTTAGCGTGGGCGGGTTTAGTTTCGCCGGACGCGATCTTATTTTGCTGGCGGGCGGGATCTTCCTGCTCTTTAAAGCCACGATGGAACTGCATGAGCGGCTGGAAAACCGTCAGCTGGAAAACAGCGGCAACCGCAGCTATGCCAGCTTCTGGGCCGTTGTGGCACAGATCGTCATACTTGATGCGGTCTTCTCACTGGATGCGGTGATCACGGCCGTAGGGATGGTGAATAACCTGCCGGTCATGATGACGGCGGTGGTGATCGCCATGATTGTGATGTTGCTGGCCTCTAAACCGTTAACAAAATTTGTTAACGCCCATCCTACGGTCGTTGTCCTGTGTCTCAGTTTCCTGCTGATGATCGGTCTGTCGCTGGTGGCGGAAGGGTTTGGCTTCCATATTCCTAAAGGCTATCTGTATGCGGCGATTGGTTTCTCGATCCTGATCGAGCTGTTTAACCAGATTGCGCGTCGCAACTTTCTTCGCCATCAGTCGCATCGTCCTATGCGTGAGCGTACCGCTGAGGCCATTTTGCGCCTGATGGGGGGCCGCAACCGGGTACAGACGGCCCCGGCCAGCCCTGAAGAGCAGGCGACAGCCGTCGCGATCCCACAGGAAGCCTTTAAGGATGAAGAGCGCTATATGATTAACGGCGTACTGACGCTGGCTTCCCGTTCAATTCGCAGCATCATGACGCCGCGTGGCGATATCTCCTGGGTGGATGCCAGTCGTCCGGTAGACGAGATTCGTATCCAGTTGCTGGACACACCGCACAGCCTGTTCCCGGTCTGCCGGGGAGAACTGGACGAGATTATCGGCGTTGTCAGGGCCAAAGAGCTGCTGGTCGCACTGGATCATGGTGTGGATGTCGCCACCTTTGCGGCAAACACGCCGATTATCGTGGTGCCGGAAACGCTCGATCCGATTAACCTGCTGGGCGTACTGCGTCGTGCCAAAGGGAGCTTTGTGATCGTCACCAACGAGTTTGGTGTGGTACAGGGCCTGATTACCCCGCTGGATGTGCTGGAAGCGATAGCAGGTGAATTCCCGGATGAAGACGAAACGCCGGATATCATCATGGACGGCGACGGCTGGTTAGTGAAGGGGGGAACCGATCTCCACTCGCTCCAGCAGCTGCTTGATTTTCATGAGCTGGTGAAACCGGACGACGATCATGCGTCACTGGCAGGGTTGCTGATTGCTCAGAAAGGACAATTACCGAAGCCGGGTGACGTCATTGATATCGCGCCGCTTCACTTCCAAATTATTGAAGCGACAGAATACCGCATTGATCTGGTTCGTGTGACGCGCGATCCGCAGCATGACGAGGACGAAGAAGGTTAACCTCCCCGGAAAACGCAAAACGCATCACACTGTGATGCGTTTTTTTTGCCCCAGGCATGGCACTACAGGTCGCTGGTCAGTTGATGTTGCCGTAGCCACGCGGGGAAATCCTCCAGCGGCATGGGGCGGGCAAAATAGTAGCCCTGCAGGTGATCCACGCCGCGGTCGCGCAGATAGTCAGCCTGCTCCGGGGTTTCCACGCCTTCCGCCACCAGGCTGATATTCAGCCGTTGCGCCAGTGAGATCACCATATCCGTTACGGTCGCGTTAATCGCATCCGTGCCAATCGAGGCGGTGAAGATTTTATCCAGCTTCAGCACGTCCGGTTGCAGGTCCTTCAGGTAAGACAGTGAACTGTGGCCTGTGCCAAAATCATCAATTGCCAGCCGTACGCCAATCTCATGCAGTTGTGAAATGACCGTTTGATCGACCACCGGCAGCGCATCACGTTCGGTAAGCTCGACGACCAGCTTTGGCACCGGATTGGCAGGCCACCAGATAGTTTGCAGATCTTCCAGAATGGCGCGGTCACGAAAATGACTGGCGGCGACGTTCACAGCAATGTGAAAATCCGGGCTGTGAGGCAGATCCGGCAAGGCTTCGACAACGCGATTTAACACGAAACGGGTTAAAGGTTTAATCAGATTCTGGCGCTCAGTCAGCGGAATAAACACATCGGGCGGGATCCAGCCCTGGCGCGGGTTATGCCAGCGCAGCAGGATTTCAATGCCGTCACACTGACCGTTTCGGGCATTGATGAGCGGCTGGCAGTAAACAATAAACTCCCTGGCGGTGATGCCATAGCTGATTTGCCAGCTCAGACTCATGCGGTTGGCGGTTGCCAGCCACATGACATAGCCTATTAACAAACTCAGCATTAGCGCCAGCGGCAACTGAGAAGGCAACGAGGCCAGTGCCAGACGGGATGGGGAAGGGCCATAAAGCGTTACCGTGTAGGGATAACGCAGTGACGCTTCGTTATAGGTGACTTCATCTTCCGATGGGACCGCCGACTCAATAAGCGGATTGCCGTATTCCAGGCTCTTGCCGTTGACGTTAAAGATGGCGCGTTCCACCCAGGGCGACTGCGGCTCCAGCAGATAACTGCTCATCAGTTCAATGTTGATGGCCTGCAGGATGCCTGAGCGGTTATCCAGCGTTGTTGGCGTCCAGAGTAATAAGACCGGCGAACCTTTAAGCAGATAGTCATCTGTAGACAGGATCATGCGCTTATCGTTAAGCGCCAGTTCAGGGTAGGTCTGACTAAAGGTGATATCCCGTGAGCCGAAAATACTGGAGCAGTACAGTAAGTCATCGTTCACCAGCAGAATCGCCCGCACGGTTTGTAAGGACGCAATCTTTTCGATTAAGGGAAAACGCGCGTCCTCACAGGGCATGCCCACTAAACCCAGCGTGTTATTGGCTGCCACATCCAGCGGAGAAAACATGCGATCAAAACGCGTAATCGCGTTATCGGCAAAGCTAATTGCACGCTGCTGAATCCGTGATTTTTCTTCGAAATAGCGCAAAGCCAGCGTTAACGTAAGAACAATAGAAGCAATCACCACAGCAATAAGCAAACGCTTACGTCTGTACTGTCCAACATATTGCTGGGCCATGAACATCAAGAATCACCTTCCCAAAACCAGAAAAATAGATATAGCTGGGTTGTTATCGGCACGGCCTGGAGCAAATTTAGGACCGGTGCGTAAAATGAAAGGCTGTGAAGAACGCGCTAAAGCGACTGTCGGGTCGCTTTAGCGTCGTTAATATTTATATCAGGCAGGACTTGCTAATGCACTGTTTAACGGGCGCAATTTAAAAATAAATAGACTGAATGATTAGTCACATTGAACTTTTATCGCCAGTCCGCCCCGGGATGTCTCGCGGTATTTCGCGTTCATGTCTTTGCCGGTCTCGTACATGGTTTCAATGACCTTATCCAGTGAGACGCGCGGTTCGCTGGTACGGCGCAGGGCCATACGTGCCGCGTTGATCGCTTTCACCGAGGCGATTGCGTTACGTTCGATACAGGGCACCTGAACCTGGCCGGCAACCGGATCGCAGGTCAAACCCAGATTATGTTCCATCCCGATTTCGGCGGCCACGCACACCTGCTCAGGGCTGGCGCCCAGCAGTTCGGCCAGACCTGCCGCAGCCATTGAGCAGGCAACGCCGACTTCGCCCTGACAACCGACTTCCGCGCCGGAAATAGAGGCATTCATTTTATACAAAATGCCAATGGCACCGGAGGCGAGGAAATAGCGAATAAAAATGTCGGGCGTGACGGGTTCAATGAAGTGATCATAGTAAGCCAGGACGGCGGGGACGATACCGCAGGCTCCGTTGGTCGGTGCGGTCACCACCCGACCGCCCGCCGCGTTCTCTTCATTAACCGCCAACGCAAACATGTTGATCCAGTCAATCACCACCATCGGATCGTTAGAGTGTTTGGCTGAGGAGATCAGCAAACGCCGCAGTGACGCCGCCCGGCGCGGTACCCGCAACGGCCCGGGCAGCACACCTTCGGTATTCAGACCGCGGTCAATACAGGCCTGCATGGTTTGCCAGATGGTCGCAAAATATGCATCGATCTCTTCACGTGAATGCAGTGCCAGCTCGTTTTTCATCACCAGCCCGGACAGGGAAAGTCCGGTCTCGCGACAGTGGGCCAGCAGTTCTTTGGCCGAGTGGAAGGGCCAGGGTACCGTGACTTCGTCCAGGGCCGACTGACCAAAATGCTCTTCATCGACAATAAAGCCGCCGCCGACAGAGTAATAGGTTTTAGACAGCACCAGCAGGTCGCCGGAGAACGCCAGCAGGCGCAGGCCATTTTCGTGCAGGGAGAGATTTTCGCTACGGAACACCATACCGCCTTCACGCGGAAAATCGACTTCATGCGCGCCTTTGGAAAGGGGCAGGCGTTCACGTTGTTGCACATCCTTAATAAACGCGGGGATGGCGTCGATATCGACGCTGTCAGGCGATTCGCCGGCTAACCCCATAATAATCGCTATATCCGTATGGTGACCTTTACCGGTCAGCGACAGGGAACCATAGACATCGACCGCAATGCGTGTCACCTCATGCAGCTTGCCTTGTTCAGACAACAACTCTACAAACTGTTTACCCGCTTTCATCGGACCGACCGTATGAGAGCTGGATGGGCCGATGCCCACTTTAAACATGTCAAAAACCGAAATCATGGGTGACACTCCTCACAAAAACTTGCAGACTGCCGTGGCAGTTAATGGCGCTAATAGTAAACGGCGAGGCAGGGTAAACGTGCTGCTTTTCGCATGAAATAAACTAATTAACTCCACCAGAAAAAATTATAGTGTGACATGGCGCAAAAGCCTGAATTCAGACGCAGAAATGGGCTCGCCCTCAACTAAAATGCAATTTGCTGGCTCAGGGCACGAATAATGCCTGCTGTCATTCCCCACACCAGATAGCCCTGATAATGGGAAAGCCACACCGGGTGGCGAATGCCGGCACGATAATAGTCAAGTTCGGCGTAGCGGCTAAGACGAAGCGCTTCGGTCAGGGGCATTTCGAAGGCGCTCTGAACCTCGTCAGGATTAAGGCGCAATTCGAGGGTTGCAGGCACAATGCCGACCACCGGTGTGACCTGAAAACCTGTGCTGCTGGTCACCGGAGGCAGGCAGCCGAGCACCTCAACCCGATCGGGTGCGATGCCCACTTCCTCCTGCGCTTCTCGCAGCGCTGTCGCCACCAGTGAGCTGTCGTCGTGATCCTGCATCCCGCCGGGAAAGGCCACCTGACCGGCATGTTTACGTAAGGCGTGCGAACGTTGCGTCAGCAGCAAGCCGGGCTGTTGACGGGCAACGACGGGGATTAACACAGCGGCATGTCGCCCCGACAGCGGCTGGGCGTTATGCAGCGGCTGCTGCAGGAGAAAACGGGTGCGAAAATCAGCCAGCGTCAGCGCCATTCAGGCTCCTTTTTCCAGTGCAGGCAGAATGCGACTGACCTTATCCAGCGTTTCCTGATATTCCGAGGCCATATCACTGTCGGCGACCAGGCCGCCGCCCGCAGCGCAGTAAAGATGCTGACGCTCAGCAATCAGCGTACGAATGGTGATGCTGGTATCCATTCTGCCGCAGACACTGAGATAACCAATGCTGCCGCACCAGGCATTGCGGCGGTGAGGCTCCAGTTCATCAATGATCGCCATGGCGCGAATTTTAGGCGCACCGGTAATCGAGCCGCCGGGAAAACAGGCACGCAGCAGATCGCAGGCATGAAGATGATCCGGCAACGTGGCCTGAATAGTGCTGACCAGATGATGGACTGCCGGGAACGGCTCGACCACAAACAGTTCGGGCACGTGCACGGAGCCCGCGACGGCGACCCGACCGATATCGTTGCGCAGCAGGTCGACTATCATCAGGTTTTCTGCGCGGTCCTTCGCCGCCGTGCGCAGACTTTCAGCCTGGACCGCATCCGCCTCAGGATCGGCCGCACGCGGACGCGTACCCTTGATGGGACGGGTGGTGATAACCTGCTGATCCAGTGCCAGGAAGCGCTCGGGAGACAGGCTCAGAATGGCGCTGTCGGGCAGGCGCAAAAATGCGCTGAACGGGGCGCGATTGGCCTGGTTGAGCATACAAAATGCCCGCCATTCATCCCCCTGATAGCTGGCGCTGAAGCGCTGTGCCAGATTGACCTGATAGCAGTCACCGGCCTGAATATAGGCCTGTACCTTATTAAAACGTTCCGCGTAGTCGTCTATGCTGAGGTTTGACCGCCAGTCACTGGTAAGGGAAAACGCCGCCGTGTCACGTTCGGGCCAGTTTTCCAGCCAGGCAAGGCGCGAGACGATATCGTCCAGGGCGACCAGGGTGAGTTTACCGAGGTGATGGTCGGCAATCAGTGCCCAGTTATAGATGCCCACAGCCATGTCTGCCGTAGTCAGATCGTGAAGGGCGGTGTCGGGCAGCGTTTCAAAGCGTCGCCCCAGATCATAGCCAAACAGACCCAGCGCCCCGCCCTGAAAGGGCAAATCGGGGTGACGCGGTGGCTTAGCGCCCAGCGCATCACACTGCTGTTGTAATAAAGAGAGCGGATCGTCAGTACGCGTTTCAACGCGATCGCCCTGCTGAATTTCTGTTATGCTGCCACGGGTTGTCAGGGTGGTAAGCGGGTCCGCCGTCAAAATATCAAAACGGTTATCACTGTGACTGGCCTGGCCGGACGAAAGCAGCATCGCCCAGGGTAAATGCGCAATGCGCGAAAAATAGTGGGTGATAGCGTCGGGCGAATAACACAGGTTATGAGTTTGAACGATCATTGAGCACGAAATTTGACATCAGTAAGGCCGTTAGACTGACATATTTTTCCCTGACTGGCACCTGTTTGTTCCCCATGAAATAATGACAGCCCTTAACAGGAGAAAATGATGATGACAGGATTACCCGCACTCTCACACGATCAGCAGCAGCGCGCCGTAGAGCGCATTCAACAGTTAATGGCCGAAGGGATGTCCAGCGGTGAAGCGATTACCGTTGTGGCACAGGAGATACGTGAAAGCCATACAGGTGAAATGATCCGGGCGCGCTTCGAAGAGGACGATGAAGGCTGACGCCCGGGGCCTCGGGATCAGCGGGCCGCGATAATTTTTATTTCAACTTTATACTTCGGATTCATCAACCCGGCCTGGACCGTACAGCGAACCGGGGCGTTATCGGGTGAAACCCACGCATCCCAGGCGCGATTCATCGCGGCAAAATCCGCCTTGTCGACCAGAAAAATGGTAGCGTCAAGGATTTTGCTTTTGTCGCTGCCTACGCGCGTCAGCAGGGCATCGATCACCGCTAACGCATTAGCCGTTTGCGCCTCGGCATCAGCGTCGAGGTTTTCGGGCACACTGGTGTAATAAATGGTGTCGTTATGAATAACGGCTTCGGACATACGGTGTTCGGGATCAACGCGCGTAATGCTCATTTTCTTCTCCTGATTTTCTGAACGCCTAGCCTGACATATTCCCGGTACGATTGTCATCCCTTGCAGAAGACGGTCGCCGTCAGTCGCGCAACCGTCAGCGAAAAGTGGTATAAAGCGTCGCTTACTTGTTCAGAACAATCAGGATTAACGCATGGCCAATACGCACTATCTCTTTTGGGTAATGTTCGGGGCACTGACGCTGCTGTTTATTGTGATCGCCACGTTTGTCGGTATGTCGCGTACCGCAAAATACGGTTTTTTTACGCTTGTCGTCCTGATGGCGATACTGGTTGCGGGTGCGCTCTACATCAGCCCGTGACGATAACGGGCGGCCTGGCCCGTCAGACTGACTGAACGCATCCGGTCAGCAGACTTCATGCAGAATGCTGCCGTTTGTGATTTCCTTCGGGGCTGCAATGCTGACATAATATACAGTGTTTTCGGCCGTAATTGAGAGGGTACGTGGCAGACGATTTTGCAATTGATGGCGCGCTGGCAAAAGGCATTGCGGGCTTTAAACCGCGTGAGGCCCAGCGTGAAATGGCGCAGGCGGTCACCGAGGCGGTACAGAATCAGGGTGAACTGGTCGTCGAAGCGGGGACCGGCACCGGTAAAACCTACGCTTATCTTGCTCCGGCGCTGCGGGCGAAGAAAAAGGTGATCGTGTCAACGGGCTCAAAAGCCCTGCAGGATCAGCTCTACGCGCGCGATCTTCCCACCATTGCGAAAGCGCTTACGTTTACCGGTAAAACTGCGCTGCTTAAAGGCCGGTCCAACTATCTGTGCCTGGAGCGTATGGAGCAGCAGTCCGCGACCGGGGGCGATATGAGCGTTCAGGCTCTCACGGATTTTGTCACGCTCCGCAGCTGGGCCTCGCAAACCCCGGATGGCGATATCAGCACCTGTGCCGGCGTCACCGAAGACAGTCCGCTCTGGCCGCTGGTTACCAGCACCAACGACAACTGTCTGGGCAGCGACTGCCCCCTTTATAAAGACTGTTTCGTCGTTAAAGCACGTAAAAAAGCGATGGACGCCGATGTCGTCGTGGTCAACCACCATCTTTTCCTGGCCGATCTGGTGGTAAAAGAGGGCGGATTCGGGGAACTGATCCCTGAAGCGGACGTCATGATTTTTGATGAAGCGCACCAACTGCCGGATATCGCCAGTCAGTATTTTGGTCAGCAGCTGTCGAGTCGTCAGTTAGCCGATCTCGCCAAAGACATCATTATCGCCTACCGCACGGAAGTGCGGGACGTTCAGCAGTTGCAAAAATCCGCTGACCGTCTGGCCCAGTGTGCCCAGGACTTTCGCCTGACGCTGGGAGAACCGGGCTACCGCGGCAACCTGCGCGACCTCCTCAGCGATAACAACATCATGCGCATGTTTACGCTGCTGGATGATGCGCTGGAACTCTGTTACGACGTGATCAAACTTTCGCTTGGGCGTTCTGCCCTGCTGGATGCGGCCTTTGAGCGCGCGGCGCTCTATCGCACGCGACTGAAACGGATTCGTGCCATCAGCGAACCGGGCTTTAGCTACTGGTATGAATGTACATCGCGTCACTTTGTGCTGGCGCTGACGCCTTTATCGGTTGCCGAACGTTTCCGCGAGGTCATGGATAACCGTAAAGCGGCCTGGATTTTTACCTCTGCCACCCTGGCTGTAGATGAAAAGATGGACCACTTTGCCGAGCGACTGGGCGTCAGTCAGGCAAAAAACCTGATTCTTAACAGCCCGTTTGACTATGCGCGGCAGGCGCTGCTGTGTGTGCCACGCAATCTGCCTGAGCCCAATCGCCCCGGTGGCGCGCGTCAGCTGGCAAAAATGATGAAGCCGCTGATCGAGGCGAACAAAGGCCGCTGCTTCTTTTTATGCACTTCTCATCTGATGATGCGTGAGCTGGCCGCCGAGTTCCGGGCCTCCATGACATTGCCGGTGCTGGTGCAGGGCGAAACCAGCAAAGGACAGTTGCTCAAAGAGTTTATCGATAAAGGGAATGCTTTGCTGGTGGCGACCAGCAGCTTCTGGGAAGGCGTGGATGTACGGGGAGATGCGCTGTCGCTGGTCATTATCGATAAGCTGCCGTTTACGTCGCCAGAGGATCCGCTGCTTAAGGCCCGGATGGAAGATTGCCGCATCCGCGGCGGCGATCCCTTCAGCGATGTGCAACTGCCGGATGCCGTGATTACGCTGAAACAGGGCGTGGGCCGGTTGATTCGTGATACGGACGACCGCGGCGTTCTGGTCATCTGCGACCAGCGGCTGGTGTCACGGCCCTACGGCGCACTTTTTCTGAGCAGTCTGCCGCCCACACCACGCACGCGTGATCTTGCGCAAGCTATTGCCTTTATTCATCAGCAACCTGGCGCGTAATTGTGTGCTAAGATGCGCGCCGTTTTGAATCTTCAGAGGTCGATATGTCGGTCCGAATTTTAGCGCTGGATACAGCGACAGAAGCCTGTTCTGCGGCATTGCTTAACGGGCAAGAGAGTGACGCACGTTTTGAAATTGCGCCGCGCGATCACACACAGCGCATTTTGCCGCTGGTCGCCGAGCTGCTGCAGGCTCAGCAACTGGAACTCACCGAACTCGATGTGCTGGCCTTTGGTCGCGGGCCCGGCAGTTTTACGGGCGTGCGTATCGGGATTGGTATTGCCCAGGGGCTGGCACTCGGCGCGGCGTTACCGATGGCGGGTATTTCCACCCTGGCCACGCTAGCGCAGGGCGCCTGGCGTCAGCACGGTGCCTGTCGGGTACTCACCGCAATTGATGCGCGCATGGGTGAAGTGTACTGGGCAGAATATCAGCGCGATGAGGACGGTATCTGGCAAGGGGAAGCAACGGAAAGCGTGCTTACGCCCGAGGCCGCATTGGAGCGCATGCAGGCGCTGAGCGGGGAGTGGTATACCGCCGGCACCGGATGGCAGGCCTGGCCGGTACTGCAGCAGGGCCATGCACTCCAGCTCAAAGACAGCGGCGTTTTGCTGCCAGCGGCTGAGGACATGTTGCCCCTGGCGGCGCGCGCCTTAGCACAGGGGCAAACCGTGTTGCCCGAACAGGCAGAGCCAACCTATCTGCGTAATGAAGTGGCATGGAAAAAACTGCCGGGCCGCTGACAGGCAACGCAACTTATTGTTATCGGGGCACTCTAAACATCAACCTTCAGGAGAATGTCTATGTCAATGTGTCGTAGAGGCGTTGCCGGTGTGATGTTGGTCTGCGCCCTGGTGTTAAGTGGTTGTGTTTCCGTACCGGATACGATTAAAGGTCACTCAGCGTTGCCCCAGCAGGATTTACTGCGGGTGATGAGCAATCCGGCCCTCTATGTCGGCCAGGAGTCGCGCTTTGGCGGTAAAGTGGTCAACGTAATTAACCGCAATGGCAAAACCCGGCTGGAAATTGCGACCCAGCCGCTGGATGACGGCGCGCGCCCGGTGCTGGGGGCCAGCTCGGTAGGGCGTATCTATGCCGACATTCCCGGTTTTGTTGACCCGACGGATGTCAAAGACCAGTACGTCACCGTTCTCGGCACGATTAAGGGAACGGAGCCCGGTAAAATCGGCGAAGCAAACTACTCGTTTGTGGTCGTTGACGTTCGGGGTTACCAGCGCTGGCATTTGACCCGTCAGGTCGTGTCACCGCCAGAGCCTCTCGATCCCTGGATCTGGTATGGCCCCACGCGCCATCGTGGTGGTTACTGGGGGCCGAATCCTTACTGGGGCATGTACAACCCCGGTCCGGCTCAGGTCGAGACCATCCTCACGCAATAGTGTGACATCCGTTTTGAACAGGCCCGGTCGCGGTGCTCGCAACCGGGCTTTTTATTTGCATCATTAACCAACACGAAATTTAGTGATGGGCTTCGCAACCTCAACATGCCAATAAGAGCAAACTGGTACAATCAGTTAAAATATTGTTAACAAATACGATTGTTGAGGCGGCGATGAGTACACAACAAGATTATCGGGGTGAATCCTTGAATAAGGTTTGGCTGAAACGCTACCCGGCAGACGTCCCTGCCGAAATTAATGCTGATCGTTATACGTCTCTGGTCGATTTATTTGAGCAGGCTGTCGTGCGTTACGCCGGACAGCCCGCATTTTACAACATGGGTCAAAAAATGACCTATCGCCAACTGGATGAGAAAAGCCGGGCGTTTGCGGCATATTTGCAACACGAACTCAGGTTACAACCGGGCGCGCGCGTCGCACTCATGATGCCGAACCTGCTGCAATATCCGGTCGCGCTGTTTGGTGTGCTCCGGGCCGGCATGGTCGTGGTTAACGTCAATCCGCTTTATACCCCGCGTGAACTGAAGCATCAGCTAAATGACAGCGGTGCCAGTGCGATCGTCATCGTGTCGAACTTTGCACATACGCTGGAAAAAGTCGTCGCTGAGACGGCGGTCAAACATGTGGTGCTGACCCGGATGGGGGATCAACTGGCACCGGTAAAAGCCACGCTGGTGAATTTTGTGGTGAAGTATGTGAAGCGGCTGGTGCCCAAGTATCATTTGCCGGGGGCGATATCGTTTCGCCATGTGCTGGAAACGGGCGCGTCAATGCCGTATCGACGTCCACAGGTCAGTAATGATGATTTGGCATTCCTGCAATACACGGGCGGGACGACCGGCGTCGCGAAAGGTGCGATGCTGACGCACCGAAACATGCAGGCAAACCTTGAGCAGACCAAGGCGACGTATGGCAAGTTACTCCGCGACGGCAAAGAGTGCGTCGTGACGGCCTTGCCGCTCTACCATATCTTTGCGCTGACCGTGAACGGCTTGCTGTTCGTGGAACTGGGTGGGCAAAACGTATTGATCACCAATCCGCGCGACATTCCCGCTTTTGTGAAAGAAATAGCGAAGTATCCTTTCACGGCGATAACCGGCGTGAACACGCTGTTCAATGCCTTACTCAACGATGATAATTTTAACAAACTTGACTTCTCGACGTTACGTCTGTCCGCGGGCGGGGGGATGGCGGTGCAAAAAGCAGTGGCGGAACGTTGGGAAAAACTGACCGGGCACTATCTGCTGGAAGGCTATGGGCTGACGGAATGTTCCCCACTGGTGTCGGTTAATCCCTACGACATTAACTGCCACACCGGCAGTATTGGTTTGCCGGTTCCCTCAACGGATGTCATTATTCTGGATGAAAACGGTAATGAAGTCCCCACTGGTGAGCCCGGCGAATTATGCATTCGTGGGCCGCAGGTAATGCTGGGTTACTGGCAGCATCCGGAGGCCACGGCAGAGGTCCTGAAAAATGGCTGGCTCCACAGCGGCGATATTGTTACCGTTGATCACGAAGGATTTATCCGCATCGTTGACCGCAAAAAGGATATGATTCTGGTTTCGGGCTTCAACGTCTATCCTAATGAGATAGAAGATGTCCTGATGCAGCATCCGAAAGTGCGTGAAGCGGCAGCCATTGGTGTGCCGAGTGAGTTGTCCGGTGAAGCGGTGAAGGTTTGTGTGGTCAAGAAAGATCAGTCGCTGACCAAAGAAGAGCTGCTGGACCATTGTCGCCGTCAACTGACAGGCTACAAAGTGCCCAGGATTGTTGAGTTTCGTGATGAACTGCCTAAAACGAATGTAGGAAAAATTCTGCGTCGTGAACTGCGCGACGAGGTGAAAACCAGCGCAAGCTGATTCGCCGTCAGGATTCAGGTTGAACGCCGGCACTGTCCGGCGTTTTTATTGCTTTTAACATGGAGCACCGCACGTTGTCAGCTGCGGTGGAAACTGAACGTGAACTATTCTCTGATCGATAACGATGATCACCTGGCCGAGGTGTGTCAAAAAGCACGCCAGCATACGGCTGTCGCCCTGGATACCGAATTTGTCCGTACCCGGACCTACTATCCTCAGCTGGGGTTAATCCAGCTGTTTGATGGCGAGCAGTTAGTCCTGATCGATCCGTTACCTGTCCGTGACTGGTCACCGTTTATTGCGCTCTTAACGGATACCCGCGTGACCAAATTTTTGCACGCCGGGGGGGAAGATCTGGAAGTGTTCCTGCACCGCTTTGGGGTACTGCCACAGCCCATGATCGATACACAGATTCTGGCGGCGTTCAGCGGTCAGCCACTTTCCTGGGGTTTTGCCTCAATGGTGGCGCATTTCACTCAGGTAGAATTAGACAAAAGTGAAGCCCGGACCGACTGGCTGGCCCGTCCGCTGACTGAGCGGCAGTGTCAGTACGCCGCAGCGGATGTGCATTACCTGCTGCCCATTGCGCATCAGCTGATGGCGCAGGTGGAACAGGTGGGGAACGTGACGGCGGCACTGAGCGAATGTGAAAACCTGTGTCAGCGCCGTTTAGATGTGCTTGATCCCGAGGACGCATGGCGGGACATCACCAACGCCTGGCAACTGCGTCCGCGTCAACTGGCCGCGCTGCAGCGCCTGGCGGCATGGCGGCTTAACGTTGCCCGCGAAAAAGACATGGCGGTCAATTTTGTGGTGCGTGAAGAAAACCTGTGGAAAGTGGCGCGCTTTATGCCGGGCTCGCAAGGGGAGTTAGACCATCTGGGCCTGTCCGGCCACGAGATCCGTTTCCACGGCAGGGCAATGCTGGCGCGGGTTGCTGAAGCCGCCGCGCTGGAGGACAGTGCGTTACCACCGCCGTTAGCGAATCTGGTGGATCACGTGCATTACAAACGGGCTTTTAAAGCGATTAAAGCACTGGTACAGCAGGTCAGTGAACAGAGCGGATTAAGCCAGGAACTGCTGGCATCACGTCGACAGATTAATCAGGTGTTGAGTCAGCACTGGGGATTAAAGCCACAGAACCGTGAGCCCGAACTGCTGGCAGGCTGGCGCGGTGCGCTTATGAAACCCGGCATTAGCGAGATACTTGCCGAGATATAAAAAAATTCCCCTGCTACTGCGCAGGGGAATCTCAGGAAACCAGACGCGTCATTTCGTTACGTCTTCCGTTTCAGGTAAGGTGACGTTCAGTTCCAGAATCGAGATATCATCTCCTTTCTGATCAAGCTGAACTGTCACCATGTCCGGATCAATCTTCACGTACTTGCAAATCACGTCCAGAATGTCGCGCTTGAGTTGCGGAAGATAGTGGGGCTCACTGTCGCCCCTTCTCCGTTCTGCCACAATAATCTGCAGCCGTTCCTTGGCTATGTTGGCAGTGTTCTTCTTCCGGGATAAAAAGAAATCGAGTAATGCCATGGTTTATCCCCCGAACAGGCGTTTCAGGAAACCCTTCTTCTCTTCTTCAATAAAGCGGAAGGGGCGAACTTCACCGAGCAACCGTTCAACGGTATCGGCATAGGCTTTACCCGCATCGGACTCCGCGTCCAGAATCACGGGTTCACCCTGGTTTGAGGCACGCAGCACAGACTGGTCTTCCGGGATGACGCCGACCAGCGGTATGCGCAGAATTTCCAGCACATCTTCCATGCTCAGCATATCGCCACGGTTAACACGACCCGGGTTATAGCGGGTCAGCAGCAGATGCTCTTTAACCGGCTCCTGGCTGGTTTCCGCACGGCGTGATTTGGACGAAATGATACCGAGAATACGGTCAGAGTCGCGAACCGAAGAGACTTCCGGGTTGGTGGTGATGATGGCTTCATCGGCAAAATAGAGCGCCATTAACGCACCGGTTTCAATGCCCGCAGGGGAGTCACAAACAATAAAATCGAACTCCATCTCCGCAAGATCATTCAGGACTTTCTCGACGCCTTCGCGGGTCAGCGCGTCTTTGTCACGGGTTTGTGAGGCAGGCAAAATATACAGCTGCTCAGTGCGCTTGTCGCGGATCAGGGCCTGATTCAGCGTGGCATCACCCTGAATAACATTCACGAAATCATAAACAACCCGGCGCTCGCAGCCCATGATCAAATCAAGGTTACGCAGGCCGATATCAAAGTCGATGACAACCGTTTTCTTGCCTTTCTGCGCTAAACCGGTGGCGATGGCCGCGCTTGACGTGGTCTTACCAACGCCCCCTTTACCGGATGTAACTACAATAATGCGTGCCATAAATATTGATTTCCTTAACGAAAGAAAAGGGGCCTAATTAAGTGTCTGGATAGTCAGCGCGCCATCCTGAAGGCAAAGCCGCGCTGCTTTAGCAAAATATTCTTCGGGGATCTGATCCATAATCCAGTACTCCCCGGCGATAGAAACCAACTCTGCGGACAGGTTGGTACAAAAAATCTGGCATTCTCTGTCGCCGCTGGCGCCTGCCAGCGCCCGACCACGCATCATGCCGTAAATATGGATATTGCCGTCAGCGACCAGTTCTGCACCGGCACTGACGCTACTGGTCACAATCAAATCCGCATTACGGGCATAGATTTGCTGGCCTGAACGGACCGGTGTATTGACGATGCGTGTCTTCGCGGCCAGAGGTTCCGCAGCAACCAGTTTGAGTTCAGGTTTTGGCTCCTCACGTTTCTGGCTCTCTTTCCCCTCTGCCAGCACCGGCAGACCGGCACGGGCGATCAGCTTTTTCAACGCCTCGTCTTTGCAGCCACTGACACCGACAATACGCAGTCCCGTAGCGCTTACCGCCTGCAGCATCTGTTTCCAGTTTACGACGGCATTGAGTGCCGCAACATTCAGCACCACTGGTGCGTTTTTCAGGAAATCGGGTGCCTGGTCAATTTTGTCCTGAAGCGCTTTGCGGATCACCTCTGGCTCATGGTGATGCAAATGAACAACAGACAAGGTAAAACTGCTTCCCTTAAATTCGATTGGCGATTGCGGCATCTGTCCCGACTCAGTCCTGTTTTACTACCCTGTGCTAAGCGATGATAAAAGCATCGTTAAAGCGCGATCGGCGAATATTCGAAGTACTGCAAGCATGTTATAGTTAGCGCTATATTCAAACAAGCCTCAGCGCGGGTTAATTCGAGTAAAAAATATGTTTTGTGTGATCTACAGAAGTCCCGTCCGTGACCAGACTTATCTTTATGTTGAAAAAAAAGACGATTTTTCGCGCGTGCCTGACGCGCTGTTGAAAGGCTTTGGTAAACCGCAGTTGGCCATGGTGATTAACCTTGCCCAACGCGACAAGCTGGCCAACGCCGACATCAATAAAGTTAAGCAGGGGTTAAGCGAGCAGGGATATTATTTGCAAATTCCTCCGCCGATTGAAAGTTTGTTAAAAACCCATCTTGAGGCGGACAAAAAAGATTAACTCGGATTGTTCCGTTAATATTATTGATGTGCGGCAGTGAACGGCAAATTTATATTTTGCACCCGCGCTGAATATTAATTGTGCAGCGCCGCTGTTTTTCCCTTCCCGGTAACCTGCCGCACCGCGTTTTCCTGTACTGACGCACAAATAGCCTGGCGGGCAGGTTGACAATTCCTGCGCATCTGTCAGGTTAAATCATCGCAATGGCTACGCAGGGGAGCGCTGTGCGGTGCTGCCCTGTATGCTTTTAACCGTCGGAGACTGACCGTCCGGCATCATGAAACAGGGGATTAGCATGTATCAGCATCGTAACTGGCAAGGCGCTTTGTTAGATTATCCCGTCAGCAAAGTGGTTTGCGTGGGCAGCAACTATGCGAAACACATTAAAGAAATGGGCAGTGCGACGCCGACCGAACCGGTTATCTTTATTAAACCGGCTTCGGCCTTGTGCGATCTGCGGCAGCCTTTATCCATTCCTGATGCCTTTGGTGAAGTGCATCATGAAGTCGAGCTGGCGGTGTTGATCGGCACCACGCTAAAACAGGCCAGCGAAGCGCACGTGGCGAAAGCCATTGCCGGTTATGGTGTGGCGCTGGATTTGACGCTGCGCGATCTGCAGGCGGGCTTAAAAAAAGCCGGACAACCCTGGGAAAAAGCAAAAGCATTTGATAACGCCTGTCCGCTGTCAGGTTTCATACCGGTCGCGGAGTTTACGGGCGATCCCCAGAATACCGATCTGAAGCTGGTGGTAAACGGGGAAGTCCGTCAGGATGGCAATACGTCAGATATGATTCACAAAATCCTGCCGCTGATTGCCCATATGAGTCAGTATTTTACGCTACATGCTGGCGACGTCATTTTGACCGGTACGCCAGAAGGGGTGGGCCCAATGCGGTCAGGCGACACGCTGGAAGTCTCCTTTGCCGGTCACGGAATCAGTACGCGCGTGTTGTAAAACTTGCATCAGCGTGCTGATCGCTTTATAAGGTGCGGTTTACGCTAAATCTGGACAATCATCATGACTGAAACCCCTTTCTGGCAACACAAACGCCTGGCACAAATGAGCGATGAGGAATGGGAATCCTTGTGTGATGGTTGTGGTCAGTGTTGTCTGAACAAACTTCAGGACGCGGACACGGATGAAATTTATTTCACCAATGTCGCCTGTAATCAGCTCAACATCAAAACCTGCCAGTGCCGTAACTATGCGCGTCGCTTTGAATATGAAGAAGACTGTATCAAGCTGACGCGCGAAAATCTGACCACCTTTGACTGGTTACCGCGTACCTGTGCCTACCGTTTACTGGGCGAGGGGAAGCCGCTGCCTGCCTGGCATCCGCTGCTGACGGGCTCAAAAAATGCGATGCATGCGCAGCGAATTTCTGTACGTTACATTGCAGTGCGGGAAAGTGAAGTGCGCGACTGGGAAGATCATATTATCGATCGCCCTGACCGGAATGGCTAAGTCCTGACGATAAAGGCTGCCCCTGGCAGCCTTTTAACGGATTAACGACCGAATAAGTCGCGGCGTTTAGGTTTAAACGGCTGAGCAAGCAACACCAGCACACCCACCAGCAGATAAGCCGCGAAGATGCCGATCATCCACTGTGGCATGGCGAGTGATAAGAAGCGCCAGGCCTGTTCCGAACAATCGCCGCTGGCGACAAATACCGATGGCAACCATTTATCCAGCGGCAACCAGGCGGGAAAGCGGGCGGCAAAGTCACAGGTTACAAAGGGATTCGGATGCAGCAGGATCATGGTGTGTTCGTAAGAAAGGCGCAGGCCTTCCCATGCGCTGTATATCCATAACACAATCGCCACCAGTCGAACCGGCGAACGTGGCATCAGGAAGCCAAGGATGCCTGCGCCCATCACGCCAAAAAGCGCGCAACGCACGTAAATACACATGACGCAGGGTTTATAGCCCAGACCATGCTGAAACCATAATGCTGTCAGTTCCAACGCCAGAGCGGAAAGGGCCAATAATAACCAGGCACCGCGACCCCGCGAACATTGGTTTAAATATCGCAACATAGTGCATTCCCTGTAAACGTTAATGCCCCGCAGTGTAAACCAAAAGACGCGGCGCGCCATCCTGTGGTAAGAAAAAATCGTGTGCAAACCTAACCTGGCCCTGATCCAGATTAATTCTTTGTTTGTTTGCGAATGCGGCTGACACCTTCTGCCTCATTCGGCGGATTATTCATCAACGCGCTGCTGCCCGAGGCGGTTTTCAGGGCGTAACCTAAGGCATCCTCGCACGTATGGCGCAGCACGGTAATCTGTCTTATTTTTGTGCTGAACCGCATTTTTAATCGTTGACAAGGCTATATCCGCTATAGGCGCTCTGGTATGATGAGTGCCCATTACGATCCAGAAAGCAATGAGAACACACAGTTATGGTTATTAAGGCGCAGAGTCCAGCCGGATTTGCTGAAGAGTATATTATTGAAAGCATCTGGAACAGCCGTTTTCCACCCGGATCGATCCTTCCTGCCGAACGTGAGCTTTCTGAACTGATTGGCGTAACGCGTACAACGTTACGTGAAGTGTTACAACGCCTGGCGCGAGACGGCTGGTTAACCATTCAGCATGGCAAGCCCACGCGCGTTAACGATTTCTGGGAAACGTCGGGTCTGAACATTCTGGAAACCCTGGCGCGTCTGGACCACGATAGTGTACCGGCTTTGATCGATAACCTGTTGTCGGTGCGCACCAATATTTCTTCTATTTTTATCAGCCGCGCGCTGCGCCACTATCCTGAGAAGGCGCGTGAGGTGCTGCAGGCCGTCGCGCAAACCGACGATCAGGTGGACAGTTACACGGAACTCGATTATCGGGTGTTTCGCGGCCTGGCGTTCGCCTCGGGCAATCCGATTTATGGCCTGATCCTGAATGGGTTGAAAGGACTGTATACGCGCGTTGGGCGGCACTATTTCTCCAATCCGGAAGCCCGTAAAGTCGCCCGCGAGTTTTATCTGACACTGCTCGACCTGTGTGACAAACAGCCCACTCAGGATGAAATCGTGGAGTGTGTCCGGCATTACGGACGCCAGAGTGGAGATATCTGGCATTCGATGCAAAAGAGTATGCCGAACGACTTAGGCGCTAAGCGCTAAAAAAAACCGGACTGCGCGTCCGGTTTTTTTATGCCTGTTTTAGAGGGGAACATTGCGCGGCGGATTGCGATCCAGCAGTTCGACGCTGCCATCTTCATTCTGCTGTTCCAGAATCACATCAAAGCCCCACAGGCGGTGCACGTGCTTAAGCACCTCCCGACGGCTCTTATCGAGTGGTGCACGGCTTTGTGGCACGTAGCGCAGCGTCAGGGAACGATCACCCCGTAAGTCCACATTGTAAACCTGAATATTGGGCTCCAGATTACTCAGGTTGTACTGTGCCGAAAGCTGCTGCCGAATGGCCCGATAGCCGGACTCGTCGTGGATCGCGGCGATTTCCAGATAATTGTTGCGGTCGTCGTCCAGCACAGTGAACAGCCGGAAGTCACGCATGACCTTAGGCGACAGGAACTGACTGATAAAGCTTTCATCTTTAAATTCACGCATCGCGAAATGCAGGGTTTTCAGCCAGTCAGAACCGGCAATATCCGGGAACCAGTAGCGATCCTCTTCCGTCGGCGACTGACAAATACGTTTAATATCCTGGAACATGGCAAAGCCCAGTGCATACGGATTGATACCGCTGTACCACTGGCTGTTGTAGGGCGGTTGATAGATTACGTTGGTATGGCTGTGCAGGAACTCCATCATAAAGCGTTCTGACACTTTGCCTTCATCATAGAGGTGATTCAGGATGGTGTAATGCCAGAAGGTCGCCCAGCCTTCATTCATCACCTGAGTTTGTTTCTGCGGGTAAAAATACTGGCTCACCTTACGCACAATGCGCAGAATTTCACGCTGCCACGGCTCCAGCAGCGGCGCGTTCTTTTCCATAAAGTAGAGCAGGTTTTCCTGTGGTTCAGAAGGGTAGCGCGCCGCTTCAAAATGCGTGGCTTCTTTTTCACGCCGCGGTAAGGTGCGCCATAAGGTATTGACCTGGCTTTGCAGATACTCTTCGCGGCTTTTTTGCCTGGCCTTCTCTTCCTGCAGGGAAATTTTTTGCGGGCGCTTATAGCGGTCCACACCGTAATTCATCAGGGCGTGACATGAATCGAGCAGGCGCTCCACTTCTTCAACGCCATAGCGTTCTTCGCAGTCGGCAATGTAATTTCTGGCAAATAACAGGTAATCCACAATGGAACTGGCATCGGTCCAGCTGCGGAAGAGGTAGTTATTTTTAAAAAAGGAATTATGCCCATAGCAGGCGTGCGCCATAACCAGCGCCTGCATGGTCATGGTGTTCTCTTCCATCAGATAGGCGATGCAGGGGTTAGAGTTAATCACGATCTCATAAGCCAGACCCTGCTGCCCATGCTTGTAACGTTGCTCAGTCTCAATAAATTTTTTGCCAAACGACCAGTGCGAATAGTTGATGGGCATACCGACGCTGGAGTAGGCGTCCATCATCTGCTCGGAGGTAATCACTTCAATTTGGTGCGGGTAGGTATCCAGACCGTAGTGTTTCGCTACGCGGTCGATTTCAGCGAGATAGACATCCAGTAACTCGAATGTCCAGTCGGGCCCGTCGCTGAGTCGTTTGCTGTCCATGATGGAATCGTCAAAGATTGTTGTCATAGCGCACCTCTGTTTTGGCGAACGGACTCACCCTGACGCGTTGCCCGTTACGATTTATTTAAGGCTCTTCCTGAGAAAGGAACCCAAAAAAACTGAGTGAACAGATCAATGATAGTTCACTGTCGCTTATCCGATCCGGGAACTCAAACGAATTCTTTGGCAGAAAAATCATTTCAGGTTTACCGCGCTGGGATTAAATAGCTCTACACACTGAATAGCTGTTACTTTTCAGCATTAAATGCTGGCTTTTTGCAGGGAGGGAGATTATGAAGGATTCTCCTGTGAAAGGCATAATTAACCAGAACTGGTGTCATTTATGCCTGATTTTTTAATAAAGGACGCATAATTCTCTGAATTTGAGGGCGTGAAATGATTTTAGTTACCTGTAGGCGCAAAAAGAGGTGAAATGGATGGATTGTGTAAAGGATGTTTCCACTTTGTGATCACTCTGAATGTTAACCGGTGAATAGTGGATTATGCTTTTTATTTTCGCGGGGTACTTATGCACGTAGTTATTCTTGGTAGTGGGGTTGTGGGCGTAACCAGCGCGTGGTATCTGGCGCGCGCCGGCCATCAGGTCACCGTGATCGATCGTCAGCCTCAACCCGCCATGGAAACCAGCGCGGCAAATGCCGGGCAGATCTCGCCAGGCTATGCGGCGCCCTGGGCTGCACCCGGTGTGCCGCTTAAGGCGATGAAATGGATGTTTCAGCGTCATGCGCCTCTGGCCATCCGGCTGGATGGCAGCCGCTTTCAGCTTGAGTGGATGTGGCATATGCTGCGTAACTGTGACATACAGCACTACCAGCAGAATAAAAGTCGCATGGTCCGGCTTGCTGAATACAGCCGCGATTGCCTGAAGGCCCTCCGCGCCGAAACGGGCATTGCCTATGAAGGCCGACAGGGCGGCACGCTCCAGTTATTCCGTACGCAACAGCAATTCGAGAGCGCAAGCAAAGACATTGCCGTTCTGCGCGAGGCCGGCGTGCCCTATGAATTACTGGAGTCGCATCAGCTGGCCAGCGTTGAGCCTGCCCTTGCGGCGACGCAGCATAAACTTACCGGCGGTCTGCGGTTACCAAATGATGAAACCGGCGACTGCCAGCTTTTTACCCAGCGTCTGGCCAAAATGGCCGAGGAAGCCGGTGTGGTCTTCCGCTTCAATACACCCATCGATCAGCTGCTGCGCGACGGTAACCGGATTTACGGTGTGAAGTGCGGCGATGAGGTGATTAAAGCCGACAGCTACGTCGTTGCGCTGGGCTCCTGGTCCACCGCGTTGATGAAAAATATTGTGGATATCCCGGTCTACCCTCTGAAAGGCTATTCCTTAACGATTCCGGTGACGAATGCCGATGCGGCACCCGTCTCCACCATCCTGGACGAAACCTACAAAGTGGCCGTCACACGTTTTGATAACCGTATTCGAGTCGGCGGTATGGCAGAAATTGTGGGTTTTAACACCAAACTGCCTGAAGCGCGTCGCGAAACGCTGGAGATGGTGGTTACAGATCTTTATCCTGAAGGGGGTGATGTCAGCCAGGCCAGTTTCTGGACAGGCCTGCGTCCTATGACGCCAGACGGTACGCCGGTTGTCGGGGCGACGCCGCTGTCCAATCTTTATCTGAATACCGGACACGGCACACTGGGCTGGACAATGGCCTGTGGCTCCGGTCAGTTACTGGCTGATGTCATTTCCGGCACGTCGCCAGCGATTGCATCGGACGATCTCACGGTCTTCCGTTATTTGCCTGGTTTTGCGGCCAGCCGATCACCGCTTCGTAACGTTAACGCTACACGTTAAGCCTTCAGGGAGAGGAAGTATGTCACGTCCAATTGTCGCAACCATCAATCAACAGGCGTTGCGACATAACCTGGCCATTGTGCGTCGTGCGGCCCCCGCATCACGTGTCTGGTCTGTGGTGAAAGCCAATGCCTACGGCCATGGCATTGCCCGCGTGTGGGAAAGTCTGTCCAGCACCGATGGCTTCGCGTTACTGAATATGGAAGAAGCCATTCTGCTGCGGGAGCAGGGGTGGAAGAAACCCATCCTGCTGCTTGAAGGCTTTTTTCACCCTGACGATCTGACCTTAATCGATCGTTACCGTCTGACGACCAGCGTGCACAGCAACTGGCAGATTCATGCCCTGGCCAATGCGACGCTCTCGGCGCCTGTCGATATTTACCTGAAGATAAACAGCGGTATGAACCGACTGGGCTTTCGCCCTGAACAGGTAAATGGCATCTGGCATAAACTGCGTGCGCTGGAAAACGTCGGGGATATTACGTTGATGGCTCATTTCGCTGATGCCGAGAATCCCGACGGCATTGTGGTGCCGCTACAGCGAATCGCCGACGCCACCGAAGGGCTGGACAGCCCGGTCTCGCTGTCCAATTCGGCCTGTACGTTGTGGCATCCTGAGGCGCACCGGGACTGGGTGCGACCGGGGATCATTTTGTATGGTGCGTCACCCAGCGGTGACTGGCAGGACGTGGCCAGCAGTGGACTTCAGCCGGTGATGACCCTGTCCAGTGAAATCATTGGTGTGCAGCAACTTCAGGCCGGGTATGGCGTGGGTTATGGCTATCGCTACCGGGCATCCCAGCCGCAGCGAATAGGTGTTGTCGCCTGTGGCTATGCCGATGGTTATCCTCGCCATGCGCCCAACGGGACGCCGGTTTTTGTTGATGGCGTGCTGACGCAGGTCGTGGGTGCGGTGTCGATGGATATGATTACCGTTGATTTAACACCCTGCCCACAGGCGGGCATTGGTTCACCTGTCGAGCTGTGGGGAAACAATGTCAAAATCGATCAGGTAGCAAAAGCGGCCGGAACGGTAGGTTATGAGCTGATGTGTGCCCTGGCCCCACGCGTTCCGGTGAACGTTATTTAATCGCTGTAATCCGGCTGTGCATGTTTTTACTGCAGCGCCAGGCGAGGAACGCCAGCGCTGCACCCAGCAGCATCATCAACGCCAGCGACATTTTCTCTGCCAGTGGCAGGGCGACAATAAGCAAACTCCCCGCTGCACCGCCTGCCATCTGAATAAAACCCTGTAACGCCGATGCGACACCAGCCTGCTGTTGGTAAGGTTCCAGCGCATAGCTGGTGGCCGGGCCGACGGTGAAGGCCAGTCCGGCCACGGCCACGGCGACAGGGAACATATACAGCGCCCAGTGTGACTGCAGGCTGTCAGGCAGCAGTGTCATACCGGCCAGCAGCAGGCCAGCACCCAGTAGCATGGTCAGGCAACCCATCGCCAGGCAAAATGGCCTGCCCGCCTTACGAATCGCCTTGTTTACCACCACGCTCACCAGCATGATCCAAAAGCCATTCGCGCCAAAGGCAAAAGAGAATGCCAGAGGCGACAGGCCGCCCTCGGTCATCAGAATGTGGGGCGCCAGCGAAACATACGTCAGCACCATGCCCAGTGCGCCCGCATTCGCAAAGGCAAAGGCCAGAAAGCGCGGCTGACGTAAAATGGCGGCATACTGATTAACGGGAAGCCCTTTTACACGCAGCGTATCGGCCGGACGGGTTTCCGGCAGCCAGATAATGACCATCAGCATCACGATGGCGGCATAAGTACACAGGAACCAGAAGGGCGCGCGCCAGTCAAAGGCGCTGGCCAGCAGTCCACCCAGCAACGGTGCCAGTGCGGGCACGATATTCAGTGCGCCATTCAGAAAGCCATAAGCCCGGGCGGCATCATCACCACTTAACCGGTCGCGTACGCCGCTGAACGCAACGACGGCACTACAACATACTGCACAGCCCTGTACGACGCGGGCCAGCAGGAACAGCGGGAAGGAGGTGGCGGTGGCCGCAATGGCGCTGCCCGCTATGTAGAGCGTAAGGCCCAGCAGCGCAATAGGTTTACGCCCATAGTTATCGACCAGCGGGCCGCTCACCAGCTGACCCAGTCCCATTATCAGCAGGAAAAGGGGGATCGTTGTTTGTATCAGCGTCACCGGTGTTGACAGACCTTCTGCGATCTGCGGCAGCGTGGGTAAATAGAGATCGATGCCTAAAGGCGCCAGGAGCACCAGGCTTAACAGCAACAGGGTATATTTTTGCATAGCAACCAGAGGGTAAACGTACGATAAAGCGAGGGAAGAGGGTAATGATTAATAAAGCAAAAGGAAAGCGAATTACCAGCGAAATGGCGATGCCTGTCTGAAACAGGCATCGCAGGCTAAATCAGTACGCGCCGTCGCGGCGTAATACCACACCGGCTGTTTTAAACAGGATGGCAATATCCGTCCACAGCGCCCAGTTTTTGACATACCAGGAATCAAAGTAGACACGGGTATCGTAGTCAATGTCGTTACGTCCGCTCACCTGCCACAGGCCGGTCATCCCGGGCTTCGCCATCAGATAGTAATCCACGTCGCCGGCATAACGTTCCAGTTCCGCTTCGATAACCGGACGTGGGCCGACCAGGCTCATTTCACCCCGAATCACGTTCCAGAGCTGAGGTAACTCATCCAGGCTGGTTTTGCGCAGGAAGCCCCCGATGCGGGTAATGCGCGGATCATTTTTCAGCTTGAAGTCTTTGTCCCATTCGCGACGCGCTTCTTCGCTGGTCGCCAGCAGGTTTTCCAGCACCTCTTTGGAATTGGTGACCATCGAACGGAACTTCAGACATTTAAATTTCTTGCCATCCTGACCCACGCGCTCGTGACCATAAATGGCATTACCGCCATCACGCTTCACCATATAGCAAAGTAAGGCAAAAACCGGTGCCAGGAAGAGCAGCAGCAGCGAAGCTACCACAATATCAAATCCCCGTTTCAGGAAGCGTGACGAATGCTTCGCCAGGTTATTGCTGACGCGCAGAATCATCACTTCATGGCTGAAGATAAAGGACATGTCTGTGCCGTAAAGCGGTACACCGCGTAATGTTGGGATAACCGACACGGAACGGCAGTTCATTTTAGACAAGAATTTCAGCCAGCGGTCGCGCTCAGGCTGCTGTTTGTATTCCATTGCCACAATGAACTGCACATTGTCACGGTCGATGGTCTGCCAGTTAATATCGTTGGCGGAGATAACAGGCACACCATTAACGCTCTGCTGCAGCGGTGCGTCTTCAACGGAAATAAACGCCTGAACGTTATACCCGAGAATCTCCTCGCTTTGTAATGCGGCGTAAGCTTCGGTAGCGTTACGGCCCGAGCCAATGATAATGGTTTCTTTTTGCCATTGTCCGGCCCGGTTAATCGCGCTTTTCACGCCTGCACGCATTAACGTCAGCAACAGCAGGGCATAGCTCCAGCTGAACACCCAGACCATGCGGGAGAAGTCCCATTTGGAGAAGGCGATTAACGCCAGATCCAGCAGAGAGAACACGACGAGGGTTTTAACAATCTCTTTCAGTTCAAACCAAAAAGGTTTGCGGTAGGTATAGTGACGCAGGCGCATCCAGAACCAACCGGTGCAAAGCACCGACATAATAAACTGCGCAATAAAACGGTTCTCAATTTGATGGGGTGGAATAAAGGCATCAAGGTCGCCCCAAATTCCCTGCACGGTCGCGGCAGAGAGAAACAGCGCTAAATTCAGCGCAATGAGATCTGAAAAACTTAACGCAAGCTTTACAAGAATATTTTTACGAAGACCGCTCCACGAGCGAGTCGCATTGTTCATTACAATTGTACTTGCCATAAAACCTGCTCTCTTTAATGAAGTAAAAGATGGCCTGACCAGAATCAAGTACGCGTTCAGGGGTTAACGACTGAAAACCCGAAACCGGGACGTTTTCAGTTTGTTACAGTCATTAGAGCCATTGACGCTGCAAAAAACAGATTCTCTAAACGTGAGACAAGTCACGTAAAAATGCAGCACTGGAGAAGAGTATGCAGGAGATGTTTGACAGAGTTAATACGGAATAATTCTTAAAAAGTCAGGGGATAATCGCGCGGGTTTTGTTTAAGTTATTGATATGCAGAATATTGTATCAGAGATAAGCGTGATGCACGGAGATATTCAGGTCCATTTTTAGGAATTACCGCCAAACGGGCTGACTGGCGGTAATCCTCCGGGCTTACGCGGGTTTTTTTAATACCCAGCGGTCTTGTTGTTTATCGTAATGACCGATCGCTAATATCACTTCTTTACCGTCGATCCAGGCCGGTACGCTGGTTTCCTGATCCCAGCCGTCAAGCTGATAACTCAGGCCGGGATTGGTGTGGCAGGGAATACTCACCGTCACCGGGTCTTCGCTGCTGAATTCCGCATCAACAATTTCATAGCGACCAATTTTAACCACGTGACTCATGGATAACTCCCGTTTTAACTGAATGTTATAAAAGCGTAGTGCAATTCAGCTAATTAAACCGCGCTATTTAAATAAGATTATTCTTTGTCTTCATTGGGGCGCACGCCAATTTTAACAATATGATTATCTTCTTTCTCCGCTACCGTCCATGTCAGTTGATTCCATTCTATCTGGTCACCGACCACAGGTGCCCCGCCTAACATACTCATCATCAACTGACCCAGCGACTGTTGCGCGTTCGTATCTTCGTCGAGTTCAAGGCCATAAATCTGCGCGACATCATGAAGTCGCGCGTCGGCATCCAGAATAAAGTCGCCGAAGAAACGTTGATCCAGCGAGACAGGCGGCGACTGACTGAACATTTTGCCCAGCGCAGGCAGATCGCGCTCACGGCCAATCACACAAATCACGTCATTCTCTTTTAAACGCGTTGCGCCGTTGGGGTGCATTAACACGTTATCCCGAAACAGTGCGGCGATACGGGTTTCACGTGGCATCTGTAAATCCCGCAGCGCCGCGCCCACGCACCATTTGTCGGCGCTGAGCTGATAGACGAACTGCTCCCACGGATTCTCCGGATGAATATCCAGCCCGATACGGCTAATCGGAGAGGCGGTAGGCGGAACCACCACTTTGGCTTTCTTCGCCGCAAAGCCCAGCGAGGTGCCCTGTAGCATCAGGGAAACCAGCACCACGAAAAACGCAATATTAAAATAGAGCGAGGCATTCTCCAGACCGGCCATCATCGGGAAGACGGCCAGGATAATCGGCACTGCTCCGCGCAGACCGACCCAGCTGATAAAGATACGCTCCCGCGCCGTGAAGCCACGGAACGGTAACAGGCCGATAAACACCGACAGCGGACGTGCCACCAGAATTAACCACAGGGACAGAATCATCGCCGGAACAGCGATATGCCAGAGGTCGGAGGGCGTGACTAACAATCCCAGTACGATAAACATGCCGATCTGGCTGAGCCAGGCCATACCGTCAAAGGTCTGCAAAATGCCGAAACGGTTGCGGATAGGGCTGTTACCCAGTAAGAAGCCGCACAGATAGACGGCGAGGATGCCGCTGCCTTCCAGCACGGTGGTCAGCGCAAAGACCAGAATGCCGCCGCTCAGTGCCAGTAAGGGATACAGGCCGGGAGCCAGATTCATGCGGTTAATCAGTTGCTGCAGGGCCCAGCCACCGCCCAGACCGAGGACAATCCCCAGACCGAACTGCTGAATCAGATGCACCACGAACATCCAGTCCAGACCGGTTCGTCCCTGCTCAATCATTTCGATCAGCGTAATGGTCAGAAACACCGCCATCGGATCGTTGCTGCCGGACTCAATTTCCAGCGTGGCACTGACACGTTCATTCAGACCTTTGTCACCGAGCAGGGAAAATACCGCTGCCGCGTCGGTGGAGCCGATAATCGCACCAATCAGGAAGCCCTGCATCATATCGAGCCTGAACAGCCAGGCCGCGACCATGCCAGTCAGGCCTGCCGTAATGATCACGCCTACGGTTGCCAGTGATAAGGCCGGTCCGAGCGCCACCTTAAAGGAGCTGGCTTTGGTGCGCATGCCGCCGTCCAGCAGGATGATTGCCAGGGCAAGGTTAGAGATCAGGTAGGCCGCCGGATAGTTATCAAATGCGATGCCGCCAATACCGTCAATGCCGGCCAGCATGCCCAGCGCCAGAAAAATCACCAGGATAGGAATGCCCAATCGGGACGAAAAGGAACTGAGCAAGATACTCGACGCAACCAGCACGGATCCAATAATGAAAAGACTATAAACAATAGTGTGGTTCAAACGCGGTCTCCTGAGATACGGCAGACAATGTTAACTAAGGTGTAGAAACATCCATGCTATGTCTGCAAGATAATGTTTTATCAATGAGTTGTCATTGTCATTTTGCAATTTATCTTAATTGCTAATGCACTGGATAATCCCAGTTAACAAGGCTAATAGGGGAGTTAGATAGCTTGCAGCAGGCAAGACCGCATTTTAAGAGGTTATAAATACAATAAAAAAAGCCGACTGGGCGTCGGCTTAGTGTCTCAGGCTTCCATTGCCTGTTTGTGAAACAGCTCACGAAACACAGGATAAATATCTTCGGGCTCCCGGATGTGCTGGATCGCAAAGTTGTCGAACATTGACTGCAGATGTTCGTATTCGCGCCATAAGGTCTGATGCGCGCGACGTGTTATCTCGATGTAGGTGTAGTAACGCACCACCGGCAACAGGTTTTTTGCCAGAATCTCGTGGCAGAGCGGTGAATCGTCTGCCCAGTTGTCACCATCCGACGCCTGCGCGGCGTAGATATTCCATTGCGCCGGATCGTAGCGCTCCTTCACAACCTCATCCATCAGTTTCAGTGCGCTGGAGACGATGGTGCCGCCGGTTTCCTGCGAATAGAAAAACTCCTGCTCATCGACTTCTTTTGCCTGAGTATGATGGCGGATGTAGACCACCTCGACGTTTTTATAAGTCCGGCTGAGGAACAGATAGAGCAAAATATAAAAGCGTTTTGCCATATCTTTCGTCGCCTGATCCATTGAGCCGGAGACAT
This sequence comes from Pantoea sp. JZ2, assembly GCF_035191405.1. NCBI lineage: Bacteria > Pseudomonadati > Pseudomonadota > Gammaproteobacteria > Enterobacterales > Erwiniaceae > Pantoea > Pantoea sp. JZ2. The sequence continues at coordinate 2,268,005 of NZ_CP045247.1, forward strand.
CCATCAGGCAAAACATGACCGCCTGACTGGAAGGCTCGGGCCGCTTCTCGAAGTTTTTATAGCGCAGGTCAAAGGTGTCAATAAAGGGCACTCTGTCAATGCGCGCGCGCAGTTCGGCAATCTCCTTGCGCAGGCGTTCCTCTTCGAGTAACTGAGCGGGCTCAGACTTTTCTACTTCGCTGAGGGCATCCTCAAGCTCATGGAGCTGGCGGCGCTTACCTGCCGTCATCGCAGTACGTCGGGCCAGGGAATTTTGTAAAGAACGGACCACGCTGATGTTGGCGGGAACGCCATTCGAGGTAAATCCGGCACGGTGCGTTTTGTACTCATTCAACTGGCGGTGCTGATTTTTCCGCAGATTGGGCAGCGCCAGATCCTCAAACAGCAGATCCAGATATTCATCTTTGGAAATTTGAAAAACAAATTCATCCTCACCTTCACCATCCTGACTGGCATTTCCCTGACCTGAACCGCTACCGCCCCCGCCTTGTGGGCGTTCAACACGGTCATTTTGCACGAAGTGATCATTGCCTGGATGAACGCGATGACGTTGTCCACCCCGCCCCTGATGAAAAATGGGTTCATTGATATCATCTACGGGAATAGAGACGGATTCGCCACTGCTGACGTCGGTTACCGAGCGTTTGTTAATGGCCTCGGAAATCGACTGCTTAATCTGCGACTTGTAACGACGTAAGAAGCGCTGGCGATTAACCGCACTCTTGTTTTTACCGTTCAGTCGGCGATCGATAAAATAGGCCATGATGTTCCCCCAAACTACATTGCAAGCAGGCCGGGCTGACCCGACCTTAATATGACCGGTGCTGTCCCGCACCGGTTTGCTTACAGACTTTGATCAGGACGATTTACGCACGCGCAGATACCATTCACACAGCAGGCGAACCTGTTTGCGGGTATAGCCTTTTTCCATCATGCGATCGACAAAATCGTCGTGTTTCTTCTGCTCATCCGTAGAGGTTTTGGTGTTGAACGAGATAACCGGCAACAGCTCTTCGGTATTGGAGAACATCTTTTTCTCAATGACCGTACGGAGTTTTTCATAGCTGGTCCAGTTGGGATTTCTGCCATTATTATGCGCTCTTGCACGCAGCACAAAATTGACAATTTCATTACGGAAATCTTTAGGGTTACTAATCCCGGCAGGCTTCTCAATTTTCTCCAGCTCGGCATTCAGCGATTCACGGTCAAATAATTGTCCGGTATCCGGATCGCGATACTCCTGATCCTGAATCCAGAAATCCGCATAAGTTACATAACGGTCGAAAATATTCTGACCATATTCGGAATAGGATTCCAGATAAGCCGTTTGAATCTCTTTGCCAATAAACTCCGCATATTTAGGAATTAAATAGCCTTTGAGATGCTCAAGGTATTTTTCCGCCTGATCCTGTGGGAACTGCTCACGTTCAATCTGCTGTTCCAGCACATAGAACAGGTGCACCGGGTTGGCGGCAACTTCAGCATGGTCAAAGTTAAACACGCGTGACAGGATTTTAAAGGCGAAACGCGTCGACAGGCCATTCATGCCTTCGTCCACGCCCGCATAATCGTGGTACTCCTGCCAGGATTTCGCTTTCGGGTCGGTATCCTTCAGGCTTTCACCATCGTAAACGCGCATTTTCGAGTAGATGCTCGAGTTATCCGGATCTTTCAGACGCGACAGGATAGAGAAGCGCGCCAGCGTCTCAAGCGTGCCAGGTGCACATGGCGCAGTGGACAGCTCACTGTGGTTCAGCAGCTTTTCATAAATCTTAATTTCCTCTGACACGCGCAGGCAGTAAGGCACTTTAACAATATAAACACGGTCGAGGAAAGCCTCGTTATTTTTATTGTTGCGGAAGGTTACCCATTCGGATTCGTTTGAGTGCGCCAGGATGATGCCGTTAAACGGCAGGGCTGAAATCCCTTCCGTACCGTTGTAGTTTCCTTCCTGCGTGGCAGTAAGCAGAGGATGCAGAACCTTAATCGGCGCTTTAAACATCTCAACGAATTCCATGATGCCCTGGTTGGCCCGGCACAGTGCGCCAGAGTAACCGTAGGCATCAGGATCGTTTTGCGCGTGGTTTTCAAGTTTGCGAATGTCGACCTTACCGACCAACGCAGAGATATCCTGGTTGTTCTCATCGCCCGGCTCTGTCTTGGCGATGGCTAACTGCTCAAGAATCGACGGCCAGACTTTAACGACTTTAAAGCGTGTAATATCCCCGCCAAAGTCATGCAGACGTTTGGCGGCCCAGGGCGACATAATGGTGCCAAGGTAGCGACGCGGTACGCCGTACTCTTTTTCCAGAATGTTAGCGTCTTCCTGCGGGTTGAACAGGCACAGCGGATGGTCGTTGACCGGACTGCGCTCGCCGTCGGCGCTGAGCACGTAGATAGGGACGCGTTGCATCAGGGATTTCAGGCGCTCAGCCAGGGAGGACTTACCGCCACCCACCGGACCCAGTAAATAGAGAATCTGCTTCTTCTCTTCAAGGCCTTGCGCTGCATGTTTCAAATAGGACACGATCTGCTCAATCGCTTCCTCCATACCGTAAAACTCTTCGAACGCTGGGTAACGTCCCATAACCCGGTTAGAAAAGATTCTGGAAAGGCGTGGCTCCTGGGCAGTGTCGACCATTACTGGCTCACCAATAGCCATTAAGAGTCGCTCTGCTGCGTTGGCGTATGCACTGCGATCCTGTTTACAGATAGTCAGAAATTCCTGCAGTGTGAACTCTTCGTCCTTGGCAGCTTCATAACGCTGACGATAGTGATCGAATATATTCATAGCGATGCCCGTCCTTTCGTTTTTAGCACAGGTAAAGGAGCAATAATCAGTGCTCGTACAGCTCCCGGAAGATATTAATCTGTTTACTACAGCAACCCTTATGCCAACCTGATCGTTCTTATCGGGATGCACAACTTTTATGGTTACTTGGTAAGTACAAAAACTCGGGTATTAAGTTTAACTGTAGAAGGCATTCAGGAAATTTCATCATAGATTTTTGATTAGTGAGCCACATATCAATAACAAAATCATTTTGTTGCGAAACGTTTTTCCTCAGTTAACCCCCGTTCTGTGATGCCTTCAACCCGGTTATGCCACATTCTGCGGCAAACGCGGTAGATGATTTTGATATAAGGTTAATTCAGTCTGTAAAAAGCGTTAGACTCTATGTGTGATTGTTATATTTATGGAATGAATAAATTGTGAACCAATTCAAACTTAACGTGCTTATTGCACTTATCCCTTGTTATTTTCTGGGCCAGTCAGTACAAGCCGCACCCTTATCACTCGGTGCATCAGTGATTTATGCGCAGTCACCTTATCGTGGTGGACAGGACCGCTATTTGCCTGTTCCCATCATCAATTACGAAGGGGAAAAATTCTGGTTTAACACCCTGCAGGGTGGCTATTACGTGTGGAAAGACCCACAGGATCAGCTCTCTCTGTCGCTGTTGGGTTCGCCGCAGCAATACGACCCGGATGACAATGATCTGGGGGATATGAAGGGGCTGGATAAGCGCCGAATGACGTTGATGGGCGGGGTGACTTACCGGCACACGGATGACTGGGGCATCATACGGACCTCATTGTTAGGCGATGTGCTTAACAACAGCAACGGTATCGTCTGGGATTTGACCTATCTTTACCGTTTCAGCTTTGGCGACTTTACCTTTACGCCGGGAATTGGTGCATTGTGGAACAGCGCGAATCAAAACCGCTACTACTATGGCGTATCGGGTAACGAAAGCGATCGGACCGGAATTCGTCGTTATCATCCGGATGACAGCTGGTCGCCTTATGTGGAAATGAACGCCAGCTACAGCATTACCCCGCAGTGGAATGCCAGTCTTTCAGGGCGTTACACTCGCTTTGCCAGCGAAATCAAAGACAGTCCGATGGTTGATAAAAGCGGACAGTTTACGGTCTGGACAGGCGTCAGCTATACCTTCTGATGCGGTGCACCCCGGGAGTGCAGGCTGTGCGCTCTCAGGGTGCATATGCCCCCATTCAGTGCAGGAGAACCCGATGACAAAATATATCGATATTGCAGGTCAGCGTCAGATTCCGGCAATCGGTCTTGGCACCTGGTATATGGGGGAGGATCCCGCCAGCCGGCAACAGGAAATCAGTGCGCTTCAGGCAGGGCTGGATGCCGGTTTGCGGCTGGTGGATACCGCTGAAATGTATGCAGAGGGTGGCGCCGAAGAAGTGGTAGGCGATGCCCTGAAGGGACGGCGTGATGAGGCCCTGCTGGTATCGAAAGTTTATCCATGGAATGCCGGAAAACAGGATGCCATCGCCGCCTGCGAGGCCAGCCTGCATCGTCTGCAAACGGATCGAATTGATTTGTATCTTTTGCACTGGCGCGGCAGTGTGCCACTCGACGAAACCATCAGCGCGATGCAGACCTTGCAGCAGCAGGGCAAAATTCGTGCGTGGGGTGTTTCAAACTTCGACAGCGAGGACATGGACGCCCTGTGGGCCGAAACGGGTGGCGAAAATTGTGCCACCAATCAGGTGCTTTATCATCTGGGTTCCCGCGGTATTGAATACGATTTGCTACCGCTCTGTCGCCAGCGCGCGATGCCCGTCATGGCGTATTGTCCCCTAGCACAGGCCGGTCGGTTACGCAGTCAGCTGTTTACCGACCCCGCTCTGAACGCAATTGCCCGCCAAAAAGGCATCACCGTGGCACAGCTTCTGCTGGCCTGGGCGATTCGGGATGGCGATGTCCTTGCCATCCCTAAAGCCAGTTCACTGGTACATGTTCGTGAAAATGCGGCTGCGCTGGACATTACCCTGAGCGAGGAGGACTGTCTCAGACTCGACAGGGCTTTTCCGCCGCCACAACACAAACTGCCGCTGGATGTGGTCTGAACGCGCCTCAGGCCTTATTTTTCAAACGTATTGTCGTCGCCAGTCGGGCAGGGTTGTCGCCTGCACTGCGCAACGGTTTGCTGATGCGCGCGGTTTCAACACACACCATCGTTTTATAACCCTCATTTGGCATGTCCGCCATGCTACACGACAGCGCCACACCGGGATTCCACGTGACAACGTCACTATGGTGATGGTGGTACACTTCAATTTGCCGTTTTCCAGCCAGATCGTTGATAACTGAACAGTCTTTTGGCGCAGTGAAGATACGATCCACGCGCTCGGTAAAGCGCTGTTTACCCTCGCTCTGACCCGGCTGGTTATCTTTGACCTTGTCGATGTAATGTTCACCCAGTCCGGTGACCTCAACGCTCGCACTGTCCGCCACGTTAAAATAGCTGTGTAGCGCGGCTGTCGATTCATAATCACCGTAGGCTTCCAGCTCAATTTCGCAATGCTGGCCCAGACGGAAGCGGGCGATAAGGGTAAAGTCATGCGGCCACAGCTTCAGCGTTTGTGGGGTACTTTCCAGCACAAATGTCAGCAGCACGCCGTCTTCGTTTTCATCATGCGCAGAGAGCGTCCATGACTGATTTCGGGCAAAGCCATGGGCAGGCTCTCCTGCCGGTCCAAACCAGGGCCAGCAAATCGGTACACCGCCGCGAATCGCCTTACCAGGCAGGAAAGGGCTCTTATCGCTCAGCCAGATGACGGGCTTCTCACCGCTCGGTTGCCAGGCAATCAGATGCGCGCCCTGTAAGGTCACGGCCGCCCGTACACGCGGATGGCTGACAATGATAACCGGGAGTTCACCCACCTGACGTTGCGACAGATAAGGCGTGATTTGTTTAACCACGGGAAGGGAAAAGAGTTTGTCTTGCATGCCTGACTCCATAGTGAAGGGATCAAAAAAAGGGTGACCGAAGTCACCCTTATTGTCTCGTGTCTGGCTGCCTTATTTAGCAGCAACCAGCGCAATCAGGTCGAGAACTTTGTTTGAATAACCGGTTTCGTTATCGTACCAGGAAACCAGTTTAACGAAGTTGTCATTCAGCGCGATACCGGCTTTGGCATCGAATACTGAGGTCAGAACTTCGCCGTTGAAGTCGGTAGAAACCACGTCATCTTCAACGTAGCCCAGCACGTCTTTCATCTCGCCTTCAGCCGCGGCTTTGATAGCGGCACAAATTTCTTTGTAAGACGCAGCTTTTTCCAGACGAACGGTCAGGTCAACAACAGAAACGTTAGGCGTAGGTACGCGGAATGCCATACCGGTCAGTTTGCCGTTCAGTTCTGGCAGCACTTTACCTACCGCTTTAGCGGCGCCGGTAGAAGACGGGATGATGTTCTGTGATGCACCACGACCACCGCGCCAGTCTTTGTGAGACGGGCCATCAACGGTTTTCTGCGTTGCGGTAGTGGCGTGTACGGTGGTCATCAGGCCTTCAACGATACCAAATTTATCGTTGATGACTTTTGCCAGCGGGGCCAGGCAGTTAGTGGTACAAGAGGCGTTAGAAACGATGTCCTGGCCCTGGTATTTGTCGAAGTTAGCACCACGAACAAACATTGGGGTGTCATCTTTAGATGGACCGGTCAGAACCACTTTTTTCGCGCCAGCAGTGATGTGCTTACGTGCGGTTTCGTCGGTCAGGAAGATACCAGTTGCTTCAGCAACGACGTCAACGCCCACTTCGCCCCACTTCAGGTTAGCCGGATCTTTCTCAGCGGTAACACGGATTTTCTTACCGTTAACAACCAGAGCGCCGTCCTGTACTTCAACGGTGCCGTCAAAACGGCCGTGAGTAGAGTCGTACTTCAGCATGTACGCCATGTAGTCAGCGTCCAGCAGGTCGTTGATAGCAACGATTTCGATGTCAGAGCGCTGTTGAGCAGCACGGAAAACGATGCGACCGATACGGCCAAAACCGTTGATACCTACTTTGATAGTCATATATTCCACCAGCTAGTTGTTAGTGAATAAAAGGTTGGCTGTAAAATTACAAAAACCTTACCAGGCGTCAAGCGGAATCGTGTCAATTGTTGCGACAGGTCAATCCACCGAACAGGAATTATTTGACGCGCAACCGCTTGCGCGCTTCCGCGAACATCGTGCTCTGTTGAAACCTTCGCCGAATATATAGGGATATGCCAGAGAAAAGGTGATCAAAATCACAAATCCACCTTGTAAGATACGGACCGAAGGGCAGAGCACAAAAAAAGACCCGACTAATGTTGATCATTTGTTAGAATACTAGTCGATTTTTTCAGAATGACATCCCGGAATTGCTCAAATGCCTAAAGAAACCGCACCCGACGCAAAAATCGCCCAGTTAACTGAGATGCAGCGCTATGTCACGCAACAGCGTGGCACGGAGCCGCCGTACAGCGGTGCGCTGCTGCATAACAAGCAGGAAGGGATTTATCACTGCCTGGTGTGCAACGCGCCCTTGTTTCTTTCAGAGACGAAATACGATTCAGGCTGTGGCTGGCCGAGTTTTTATGAGCCCGTCAGCGATGAGGCTATTCGTTATCTGGAAGATAACTCGCACGGTATGCAGCGTATTGAAATCCGTTGCGGCAACTGTGATTCTCATCTCGGCCATGTTTTCCCTGATGGGCCGCAGCCGACCGGTGAGCGTTACTGTGTGAACTCAGCCTCGCTGAACTTCACCAGTCCACAAGGCGACGAGATTAAGGGCTAACAATGAAACAGCAACTTGAAGCCATGCTTGATGCTATGACACCCGAAATTTATGAACGCCTGATGACGGCTGTTGAAACCGGAAAATGGCCGGATGGAGTGGCGCTGACGCAGCAACAGCGTGATAACAGCCTGCAGTTGGTTATGATGTGGCAGGCGCGCAATAATGATGCACCACAGCATATGACCATCGGCAAAAATGGCGAAATGGTGACCAAATCGAAAAAGCAGTTAAAAGAAGAGTTTGGTATCGAACCGGACGTCACGCGCATTCATCTGCATTAATGGCGCGGTAAGTCGCCAGTCAGCCACGCGCAGGCGGGCATGGTATGGAAGAGCAAAAAGGGCTGGCGTATAGCCAGCCCTTTTTCAGATAATGACGGCGCCCTGAGCCGCCATCTGCGCCAGCGCAATGTCGCTGTCTTCTGGGTTGAGATTAACGCCACGGCAGCCTGCCGCCACGACCTCGACCTGATAACCCAGTTCAAGTGCATCCAGCACGCTGTACTTCACGCAGTAATCCGTCGCCAGGCCCAGCATGACCAGATGCGTGATATCGCGTGCGCGTAACCAACTGTCCAGTTCTGTCTTGCGTCGGTGTCCGTTGTCAAAAAAGGCGCTGTAGCTGTCTACGTCCTGATCCTGCCCTTTATGGAAAACCGCGTCGAACAGGCTGCGATCAAGTCCGGGATGAAAATCAGCCCCCGCAGAATGCTGCACGCCATGATCCGGCCACCAGATCTGTGGCAGGCCGTTAAGTTCACCGAGGGTATAGACAGGTTCGCCGGATACGGAAGCAAAACTACCGTGATCGGCTGGATGCCAGTCCTGCAGGGCTACGACGCACTCACCATTCTCATGAAAAGCACGGGCGTAGCGGTTAGCAACCTCGACCGTATGATCGCCTTCTTTGACGGCCATTGGGCCGCCGGGGCAGAAGTCGTTCTGGATGTCGATAATGATTAATGCCCGTTTCATTGCCGTTGACTCCATCTTAGTCGTCTGTCAGTTCGCCACGCAGGTTCTGCTGCATTTTGGCGCGGATCTGATCGCTGGACAGATCCTGGCTCAACAGATAGTGAAGTTTCGTCAGCGCCGCTTCAACCGTCAGATCAAAGCCGCTGATGACGCCAGCGTGCTCCAGAGCATTCCCGGTGGCGTAGCCACCCATATTGACCTTGCCAGAAATACACTGGGTCAGGTTGACGACCACAATGCCGCGTTCGCTGGCCTGCTGAAGTTCAGACAGAAACTCGGCGTTTTGCGGCGCGTTACCGACACCGTACGAGCGTAAAATCAGCGCCTTAACCGGCTGACGTAAAAAGTTACGCACGACATCTGCAGAGATGCCCGGATAAATTGTCACCACGCCAATAGGTTGCGGGGTAATGGTATGAACAATCAGCTCGCCTTTGCCCTGAGGTGCAGGCGGCGTATTAAGACGACGGATATGAATCCCGGCTTCCAGCAAGGCTGACAGGTTGGGGGACGCAAAGGCGTTGAAACCGTCCGCGTGCGCTTTAGTGGTACGGTTACCGCGATAGAGTGTGTTGTTGAAAAACAGCGTCACCTCGTTGATGGGATAATTCGCAGCGACGTAAAGGGAATTAAGCAGATTTTGTTGGCCATCGGAACGCAGTTCGGCTAACGGAATCTGTGAGCCCGTAACGATGACCGGCTTAGCCAGATTTTCGAGCATAAACGACAGGGCAGAAGCGGTAAATGCCATGGTATCCGTGCCGTGCAGAATGACAAAACCATCATAGCGATCATAGTTCAGCCGGATATCTTCGGCGATCGACTGCCAGTCCTGCGGGGTCATGTCAGAAGAGTCAATCAGAGGCTGATACTCATGAATCGTGAAGTCAGGCATTTCCGGGCGATGGAACTCAGGCATCTTCGCCAGTTCCTGCTGCAGATGACCAGAAACCGGAATATAACCTTGAGCAGAACGTTGCATACCGATGGTACCGCCCGTGTAGGCAACGTAAATATTTTTCTTTTGCATAGGTAAACTCAGACTTGCCGTAAAACGGGCAGTATAAGGGGAACAGCAGGGAAAAGCAGCCCGACAAGCAGTCGGGCTGAGAGGTTTATCGCACTTCGCCGCAGTTCAGGCAGAAGGCATAGCGGTTTTGCGGATCGTTCAGATGGTCAAACAGGCCGGGCTGATTCTTCATCGCGCTCATCACATCGTACATGGGCGCAGGCAGCCAGGCTTTCATCGTGTCAGGCAGCACGGCCTGAACAGACGCGTTCATCTGATTCAGCATCACGTCAAGGAAGCCGGGATCTTCCTGATACCAGTCAAGCTCTGGCTGGGAAACCTTCGCCAGCTCAGCCGCTTTTTTCACCGCATCGTCAAAATCGCCCAGCGCATCGACCAGACCATTGGCTTTGGCATCGCTGCCCGTCCAGACGTGCCCCTGCGCGATGGCATCGATCTGTTCCGGTGTTTTATGGCGCGATGTCGCCACCAGTCCCACGAAGTTGTGGTAGCCGTTTTCAATGGTCAACTGCATCAGTTGCTGCACTTCCTCAGGCAGTGCTTTAGTGCTTGAGACGTCTGCCAGGGGTGAGGTCGCGACGCCATCGGTATGCACACCAATCGAGGCCAGGCTGTTCTCCAGCGTGTTAATCACGCCAAAGATGCCGATAGAGCCGGTCAGCGTGCTGGGGCTGGCAATAATGTAGCTGGCTGGCGTCGAGATCCAGTAGCCGCCCGAGGCTGCCATACCGCCCATGGAGACCACAATCGGTTTGCCTGCCGCTTTCGCTGCGGCCAGTTCCGAACGAATCGCTTCGGACGCCGTAACGCTGCCGCCAGGGCTGTTCACCCGCAAAATAATGGCCTTGATTTTGGGATCCAGTCGGGCATCGCGGATCTGCGCCGCTGTCGTATCGCCGCCCACATTACCCGGCGTTTCATCACCATCAATGATGGCACCGCTGGCAAGGATCACGGCAATGTTGCCTTTTTGCTGGCTGGCATCCTGTTTAACGTTGTAATCATAAATGCTGACGTTACGGTAATCGTTGTTTTGCTTATCGAAGCCAAATGCCTGGATAAGCGCCTGGTCCGCGTCAGCGCGTGAGCCCAGCACATCGACCAGTTTGTTATCCAGCGCATATTTTCCGGTATCGCCCTTAACGGCCTGCAGACCTGCGATAATAGCGGCAGCGCCAGGGAACAACTGCTCAGGCGTAATCTGGCGGTTAGCAGACACGGTATTCAGGTAATTTTGCCAGAGCTGGCCAATCCAGCGGCTATCTGCGTCACGCGCCGCTGGCGACATATCGTCACGCAGGAAGGGCTCAACGGCTGATTTATAGGTGCCCACGCGGAAAACGTGTGAATTGACTTTCAGCTTGTCGAGCAACGTTTTGTAGTAGAGACCGTTGGTGGCAAAGCCGTGCAAATCAACGGTGCCCTGTGGCGACAGATAGATTTTCGTCGCATAGCTGGCAAGGTAGTACTGCGCCTGGCTATAGCTATCGCCTAAGGCGTAAACAGGCTTACCGCTGTCGCGGAACTCGCGTAACGCTTTACCTACATATTGCAGAGAAGGCTGATCGCCCCCAGCAAAATCACGCAGGTCTAAAACCAGACCTTTAATATTGCTGTCACCTTTGGCCTGACGAATAGCATCTACTACATCAAACAGGGAATTTTCCTGCAGACGATCGCTACTGGTGCCTAATAACTGACGACCAATTTTGCTCAGACGGTTGCTGACGGAGGGTTTGTCGACCAGCACACCGGTCAAATCCACTTTTAGCGCACCTTGCTGTACCGGGGCGGAGGAACGGCTGCCTGAGCCGCTGATTTGAAGCCAGATTCCCACACAGACAATAATTAAGAAAACCAGAAACAGGTTGAGAATACATTCCCTGATAAAATTCAACACTCGCCAGGTCCAGCGGAACAGACCCGCAATTATTCGCCACAGTGTGCGCATCACATTCTCCATTTTGATATAGCCGGAAATAGCCACCAGGCGGGCCAGGTCTCCGTTAACGACCTCATCCTAAAGAGCAGCGAAACAAAAGTCAGCAGGAAATCACCCTGGACTGTTACAAAAAATCCACTTGTGCCAGGATTACCCGTGCTTTTACTGTCAGGAGAAAAACATGGACGCACTAGAATTACTGGTTAATCGTCGTTCGGCCTCGCGTCTGGCGGAACCGGCCCCCAGCGGTGAAGCGCTGGATAACATCCTGCGCGCGGGCATGCGCGCACCCGATCACGGCGGCCTGCAACCCTGGCGATTTATTATTGTTGAAAATGAAGGCCGCGATCGCCTGAGTCAGCTACTGGAAAAAGCGGCGCGGGACAACCAGATGGATGAGAAAGCCATCAATAAAGCCAGTCAGGCGCCGTTCCGTGCGCCCATGATCATCACCGTCGTGGCGCACTGCGAGATCAATCACAAGGTGCCGCGCTGGGAACAAATCGCCTCTGCCAGCTGTGCCGTGATGGCGATGCAGATGGCTGCTGTCGCCCAGGGCTTTAATGGCATCTGGCGGAGCGGCGTCTGGACCGACGATCCGCAGGTGCGTGAGGCGTTCGGCTGCCGTGAGCAGGACGCGATTGTGGGCTTTCTCTATCTGGGCACGCCGCAGCTTAAGTCCAGCACCACCGTGGTTCATCCCGACACGGCACCCTTTGTCCGCTATTTCTGAACCTGTCTGAACCGCGCGATGCGCGGTAAACTGCGCACGTAATGAGCGAAGCGTTTCCTCGCAAATCCGGCACGCTTATCAGCAGCGTGCCGCCAGGCTACTATAGCGCTGTCTTCACTGGCAGCGCCGCGTGCTGTGTCCGGGGAAACCGGCTGCCTGCATCCGATGGCGCCAGGCCGTGATCCTGCACTGTCGTCGTGCACGGGGCAGGCGCTGCCATCATTGTTGTTCGCTGACGTTAAGGATTACCCGATTTAATGCGTTTGTTTATAGCAGAGAAACCCAGCCTCGGACGGGCCATTGCCGATGTGTTACCTAAACCGCACCGCCGCGGTGAAGGATTCATTGCCTGTGGCAATGATCAGGTCGTCACCTGGTGCGTAGGGCATTTACTTGAGCAGGCGCAGCCCGATGCTTATGACGGCCGTTATGCACGCTGGTCACTGGCCGATCTGCCCATTATTCCTGAAAAGTGGCGCCTGCAGCCGCGGCCCTCTGTCGCTAAGCAGCTTAAAGTGGTTGAGGGGTTGCTGGCGCAGGCGGACGAAGTGGTTCACGCCGGTGACCCGGATCGGGAAGGCCAACTGTTAGTGGACGAAGTGCTGGATTACCTGCAACTGCCCGCCGAGAAACGCAGTAAGGTGCAGCGCTGCCTGATCAACGATCTCAATCCTCAGGCGGTCGAACGCGCAGTCAGTCGCCTGCGTGAAAACCGTGAGTTTATCCCCCTGTGTGTTTCCGCCCTGGCTCGCGCCCGGGCGGACTGGCTGTATGGCATCAACATGACCCGCGCCTGGACGTTAATGGGCCGTAATGCCGGTTACGATGGCGTATTGTCGGTGGGGCGGGTGCAAACACCCGTGCTGGGGCTGGTGGTGCGCCGCGACGAAGAGATCGAAAACTTTGTGCCGAAAGACTATTTTGAAGTTAAAGCGCATATCGTGACGCCAGATGACATCCGCTTTGTTGCCAACTGGGTCCCCAGTGAAGCCTGTGAGCCCTGGCAGGATGAAGAAGGGCGCTTACTCAAGCGGAGTCTGGCAGAGCATGTGGTTGCCCGCATTACCGGTCAGCCTGCGCGTGTCACCGCATACAGTGATAAGCGCGAAAGCGACACTGCGCCACTCCCGTTTTCGCTCTCAGCACTGCAGATTGAGGCGGCAAAACGCTTTGGCCTGAGCGCGCAGGCGGTGCTGGATATCTGTCAGCGGTTGTATGAGACCCACAAACTGATTACCTATCCCCGTTCCGACAGTCGCTATTTGCCCGATGAGCATTTTGCTGGTCGTCACGCAGTGCTGAATGCCATTCAGGTTCACCAGCCCGATCTGACGCCGCCTGCGGAGTTTGATGCCGATCGTAAAAACCGCTGTTGGGACGACAAAAAAGTGGATGCGCACCATGCCATTATTCCCACAGCACGCGCCAGCGCTGTCAGGCTGAATGACAATGAACAGCAGGTTTATGGCCTGATCGCGCGTCAGTATCTGATGCAGTTCTGCCCGGATGCGATGTTTCGTAAATGCACTATTGAACTGGATATTGCGGGCGGTAAATTCGTGGCGAAGGCCCGCTTTCTGGCTGAGGCGGGCTGGCGTGCTTTGCTGGGCAGTAAAGAGCGTGATGAAGAAAATGACGGCATGCCGCTGCCGGTCGTGGCGGAAGGGGACGTCCTGCTGTGTGAGCACGGCGAAGTGCTGGCCAAGCAAACGCAGCCACCTCGCCATTTTACAGATGCCACGCTTCTGTCAGCCATGACCGGTATCGCGCGTTTTGTTCAGGATAAAGAATTAAAGAAAGTGCTTCGTGCGACCGATGGTTTAGGAACGGAAGCCACGCGCGCGGGGATCATAGAATTATTGTTCCGCCGGTCATTTTTACAGAAGAAAGGGCGCTATATTCATTCTACCGACACGGGTAAGGCGTTGATCCATTCGTTACCGGATCTGGCAGCCCGGCCGGACATGACCGCCCAGTGGGAATCGACACTGACACGGATTAGTGAAAAGGCCTGCCGTTATGATGAGTTTATGCAACCGCTGGTGCACACGCTGAGTGGGCTTATTCATCAGGCACGGCAGCAACCGTCGGGACAGGCGTTTCGTGGGTTACCGTCCACCGGACAAAAACGTCCGCAGCGCAAAGCACGGCGTAAAACTAAGGAAACCGAATAATGCGTAAAACTGCACTGCTCATGCTGGCCGCACTGATTGTCTGTGGGCCGGCCCAGGCGAATTATCATCCGTCTACAGGCGGAACTAATACGGATGTGATTGTTGATATGCCGCGGGAAGCCTGGACTCAGGGACAAAATAATCAGCAGAACTGTATGCAGTGCTGTATTTTCGAAAACCGCAATTATACCGAGGGCGCAGTCGTGAAATCAGAAGGCGTCCTGTTACAGTGCGCGCGTGACGAAAAATCGCTGGGGACGAACAACCTGATCTGGAAAATAGTGAAATAGAAAACGCGTGGTGGGCGGGCGCACCACGCATCAGCGCTATCAGAAGCGGAAGGTTGACCAGACCGGGGCATGGTCAGAGGGTTTTTCCATGCCACGAATATCGTAGTCAATACCGCTCTCAATGCAGTGCGAGGCCAGCCCGGTGCTGGCCAGCAGCAGGTCAATGCGCAGACCGCGATTGTCATCGAACCCTTTAGAACGGTAATCGAACCAGGAAAAACGGTCACAGGTATCGGGATTATGCGCACGCCAGGTATCGACCAACCCCCAGCTTAACAGCCTGTCCATCCATTCCCGCTCTTCGGGCAGGAAAGAACACTTACCGGTACGCAGCCAGCGTTTACGGCTGTCTTCGCCAATCCCAATATCCAGGTCGGTGCTGCTGATATTCATATCGCCCATGATCAGCACGGGCTTATCCGCCGTAAGACTCTCGCTCAGATAGCTTTGCAGATCGCGGTAAAATTTTTCTTTGGCCGGAAACTTTGTCGGGTGGTCGCGGCTCTCGCCCTGCGGAAAATAGCCATTTATCACGGTAATATCGCCAATCGGGCTGGGGATTTCAGCCATGATCAGGCGACGCTGCGCATCCTCGCCATCGCCCGGAAACCCCCGACGCACGGAGACCGGCTGAACCTTGGTCAACAGTGCCACACCGTAATGGCCTTTCTGACCGTGATAAAACACGTTGTAGCCCAGCTTAGCCACATCCTCGAGCGGGAACATATCATCATGGACTTTCGTTTCCTGCAGACCAATGACGTCAGGCTGATGCTTCTCGACCAGTGCTTCGAGTTGATGGGGACGTGCCCGCAAGCCGTTAATATTGAATGAAATAAATTTCATGAGATAACCTTCAGCGAATGATAGGCAGGATGGTAGCGATTTTTGCCGGAAATGTCATGACAGAGTAGGGCAATTTCAGCGAGTGGTGGACAGCACGGGCGAGAGAGCACGACACACGGTCAGCGGGAACAGAAAATCAGAGTGGTTTCCAGACGCGTTTACTCAGGCGATGCCCGCCACGAACGCTGAACAAAGGCTCTTATCCTTCTCCGCGCAGAACAGTTTTATAACGGCATGACGTGCTAAAGGGAAGAGAGTGGTGGGAGAAGGATGATTCGGCGCGTTGCGCCTCACCCTACTGGCCGCGCTAATGCGCGTTGTCTCGCGGTGCCCGACGCGAACGCTGAACAAAGGTCTTATCCCTTTCCTCGCAGAACAGGTTGACTGAGTTGCATGTCGGAATGAAGTTGCTAAATACGAGATGGTGGTGGGAGAAGGATGATTCGGCGCGTTGCGCCTCACCCTACGGGCCGCGCTAATGCGCGTTGTCTCGCGGTGCCCGACGCGAACCCTGGTCGAAGGTTCTCATCCCTCTCCATGCAGAACAGGCTGACTGAGTTGCATGTCGGAATGAAGTTGCTAAATGCGAGATGGTGGTGGGAGAAGGATTCGAACCTTCGAAGTCTGTGACGGCAGATTTACAGTCTGCTCCCTTTGGCCGCTCGGGAATCCCACCGGGGATGATTTGTAGGCTCAGGCAGCAGATTCAGATGGTGGTGGGAGAAGGATTCGAACCTTCGAAGTCTGTGACGGCAGATTTACAGTCTGCTCCCTTTGGCCGCTCGGGAATCCCACCAGGGACTGAATTGTTGTGCTCTGAAGCGGGGCGCATCATACCAAATGGATTCAGACTGTAAAGCGGACTCAGGCAAATCACGAACCGTTTGCCCACTTTTTACGCGTAGCGCTGGAATGTCAGCCAGTCCAGCGCCCGTGGCGGTTAAAGAATAATCGTGCGGTTGCCGTAAACAAACACACGCTGACCCAGCACTTTATCTAACGCGCGGCTCAGCACATTCTTTTCTACATCACGTCCGGCACGCATCATCTCTTCTGCTGTATAGCTGTGATCGACGTTGATGACGTCCTGCATAATGATCGGACCCTCATCCAGGTTGTCATTAACGTAGTGCGCCGTCGCACCAATGATTTTAACGCCGCGTTCATAAGCCTGGTGATAAGGGCGTGCGCCGATAAAGGCAGGCAGGAACGAGTGATGAATATTGATGATCTGATTCGGGTAGCGTTGGACGAAACCCGGCGTCAGCACGCGCATATATTTGGCAAGCACCACATAATCTGGCTGGTAACGATCAATTTCGTCCGCCATCTTATTATCATGCTCTTCCCGCGAAAGCCCTTCATGACTGACCAACACAAACGGAATATCAAAACGCTCGACCAGCGAGCGCAGCGTTTCATGGTTACCGATGACGGCGGCTATTTCCATATCCAGCCCGCCAAACGCGCTCTTCATCAGCAGGTCGCCCAGGCAGTGGGCTTCTTTGGTGACCAGAATAACGACGCGGCGACGGCCTGCGCTGTGCAGTTCACGTACCGAGCCCTGAGGAAGGGCGCTGTCGAGATCGGCCAGTAAAGTATTGTCGTTAAAAATCCCTTCCAGCTCTGTGCGCATGAAAAAACGCCCGGTGCGATGATCAACAAACTCATTGTTTTGCACGATATTCAGTTCGTGCTTGTAACAAATATTGGTGATTTTGGCGATCAGACCTTTTGCATCGGGACAAATGGTTCGTAAAACTTTTCTTTGCATGGTTTGCGCTTGCATCTCAATCAGAGTCCTGTCAAAGCATTAAGGGTAAAACCGTTACGCAGGCAACTGCCTTAACCGCAACATTTTTTGTATTTTTTGTCGGCGCCACATGGACAGCGATCGTTGCGCCCGATGGCGGGCGTCATTCCGTCGACATAGTACCAGCGACTGTCCTCGCGAAGAAAGCGTGAACGCTCGTACATCGCCCGATTAACACCGTTTTCAGCAAAACGTGCAAAAAAAGTGACGAAAGATTCGTCTTTGTGGCGCCCCTCATCACAACGTGTGATGTTCAGGCTGAGCCATTCAGTACCCGCGAAACTTTCAGTCACTAAGTCAGCCAGCGCCGGAACGCGGCTGGTGGGATGCCAGGTGGCGACGAGGTAATCGACGTCTTGTTTGACATAAGCGCAGTAGCGGGAGCGCATAAGTTGTTCAGCTGATAAGGGAATTTCTGTTCCTTTAACAAAGGGCTGACAACATAGGCTATACTGCTTGCCGCTACAGCATGGGCAAGATTCGGACACACATTCTCCTGTTAATAACAGTGATTGTTAATGATATCGTTTACTTTATCCGACCCACGCGTGTGATGCCATGTATTGACGCCAGGACCCGAGTAAGATGAGAAAGCAAAAAATTGGATTGGCTCTGGGTTCCGGTGCCGCCAAAGGATGGGCGCATATTGGCGTTATCGAAGCGTTGGAGAGCGCAGGTATCAACATTGATGTCGTGGCAGGCTGTTCCATCGGTGCACTGGTGGGCGCAGCTTACGTCAATCATCGTCTCCCGCACATGAAAAAGTGGGTGAGTGCGTTTAGCTACTGGGATGTCATCCGTCTGATGGATCTGTCCTGGCAGCGAGGCGGACTGTTACGCGGAGAACGGGTATTCAACCATGTCCGGCAACTCATTACGCACGACGCGATTGAATCGTGCGGAAAGCCGTTTGGTGTGGTGGCAACCAATTTAAGTACCGGTCGCGAGCTGTGGCTGACCGAGGGTGAATTACATCAGGCGGTACGCGCGTCCTGCAGTATGCCAGGTTTATTACCGCCCGTCGGCTACAATGGATATTGGCTGGTAGATGGTGCGGTGGTGAATCCGGTGCCGATCTCCCTGACGCGCGCGCTGGGGGCGGATGTCGTGATTGCTGTCGATCTTCAGCATGACGCGCATCTGATGCCGCAGAATGCGATGGCGCTGACGCCCCAGAGTTCAGAAGAACATGCGGCGGCTGTGGCGCTCAATCTCGACTGGCGTGGGAAACTGCGACAGCGTCTGGTCAATTTTACGCAGCGCCGGGCCTCGCAAATGCCGGGCGCCATGGAGATCATGGCCACGTCCATCCAGGTGCTGGAAAATCGCCTGAAGCGAAACAGGATGGCAGGCGATCCGCCTGATGTGCTTATCCAGCCATTTTGTCCACAGATATCCACGTTGGATTTTCATCGTGCAGAAGAAGCAATTGCGGCTGGGAAGGTTGCCGTTGAGAAACAAATGGATGAATTATTACCGCTGGTCCGTAGAAGATAATCTGGTTGTTCACGCACAGATGTTACTTCGGTCTATTCTGAAAGGCGCAACTGCGTTTTATGAACCACTATTGATTTATCGGGTACGCAGGGGGATGGAATGGAAAAACCACTGATCGGCAAAAAGATACTCATTGTCGAAGATGAGGCCGTTTTCCGTTCGCTTTTAAACCAGTTTTTAACATCAATGGGGGCCGTCACTGTTGAGGCTGAAGATGGTCTGGAAGCTATTGCGCAACTGGATAAACATGCCGTCGAACTGGTGATTTGTGACCTGGAAATGCCGCGCATGAACGGAATTCAGTTTGTCGAACATCTGCGCAGCCACGGCAATACCCTGCCCATTCTGATAATTTCCGCGACCGAAAATATGTCCGACATCGCGCAGGTTTTACGTCTGGGCGTACAGGATGTGTTGCTAAAACCCCTGAAGAATTTTGAACGTTTCCGTGAAGCGGTATACGAATGCCTCTATCCGTCGATGTTTACCTCGAAAGTCGAGGAAGATGAACAGCTGTTTCAGGACTGGGATGCATTGGTGCGCGATCCTTCCGCTGCGGCAAAATTACTGAAAGAACTGCAGCCCCCGGTCCAGCAGCGCATTGCCCATTGTCGGGTAAATTATCGCCAGTTAACCATGGCAGAGCAGCCCGGGCTGGTGCTGGATATTGCGGCGTTATCTGACAAAGATTTGGCGTTTTATTGTCTCGATGTCACCCGTGCGGGCGACAATGGCGTGCTGGCGGCTTTATTATTGCGCGCCCTGTTTAACGGATTATTACAAGAACAGTTATCAGGACAGAAACAGCGATTACCTGAGTTAAGCAGTTTACTCAGACAGGTTAATCTGCTGCTACGGCAGGCGAATTTAACCGGACAGTTCCCTCTGTTAGTTGGGTACTACCATCGCGGATTAAAAAACCTGGTGCTGGTTTCTGCTGGCCTGAATGCCACCTTACATGTTCAGGCCCATCAAATTCAACTCAGTAATGGCGTTCCGCTTGGCACTATGGGCAGTACGCATATTAACCAGATTAGCCAGCGTGCGGACGACTGGCAGTGCCATATTTGGGGCGCCGGGGGCCGTATACGACTGATGTTATCGTCTGAGCAATAAACACCGAAGGGTAATTTATACTTACCCGCAAGACAGTGCCAGAAGTTAGCTTTACACTTGGGTAATAGTCTTAAATTCTACGGATAGATGCCTTCCAGGATAAATCCGTTCGCGAGTAACTGATATACTCATTTCCGAATTTAAACCGACATATCAAGCATTAAAACTTGAACGGCCTATAAGAGAGGTATTTTGATGTCTGCCTATAAGACCAAAGTTAAAAAAGCGGTAATCCCGGTAGCAGGTTTGGGTACGCGTATGCTTCCTGCGACGAAAGCGATTCCAAAAGAAATGTTACCGCTGGTTGATAAGCCGTTAATTCAGTATGTCGTTAACGAGTGTATTGCTGCGGGTATCAATGAAATTGTGCTGGTAACCCACTCGTCTAAGAACGCCATTGAAAACCATTTTGATACCAGTTTCGAACTGGAGTCGATGCTGGAAAAACGCGTTAAGCGTCAGCTGCTGGATGAAATTCAGTCCATCTGTCCTCCACACGTGACCATCATGCAGGTCCGTCAGGGCATCGCTAAAGGCCTGGGCCACGCGGTAATGTGCGCGCATCCGCTGGTCGGCGATGAGCCTGTTGCCGTCATCCTGCCTGATGTGATCATCGACGAATATGAGTCAAACCCAACCAAAGATAACCTGGCAGAAATGCTGAGCCGTTATGAAGAGTCTGGCCGCAGCCAGATCATGGTTGAGCCTGTCAGCGATGTAACCGCTTATGGTGTTGTTGACTGCAAGGGCGCAGAACTGAACCCGGGCGACAGCGCACCGATGGTCGGTGTGGTTGAGAAACCAAAAGCGTCTGAAGCGCCTTCTAATCTGGCTGTGGTGGGGCGTTATGTTCTGTCCGCAGATATCTGGCCACTGCTGGCAAAAACGCCTCCAGGTGCAGGCGGTGAAGTACAGCTCACGGATTCTATCGCCATGCTGATGGAAAAAGAGACCGTTGAAGCTTACCACCTGAAAGGGGTCAGCCATGACTGCGGTAACAAACTGGGATACATGCAGGCTTTCGTCGAATATGGTGTTCGCCATCCGGTGCTGGGCAAAGAGTTCTCTGAGTGGCTCAATAAAACCGTTAGCGATTAAAAATTTAAAACACAGGATAGCGTAATGAAAGTCACTGTATTTGGTATCGGCTATGTCGGTCTGGTTCAGGCTGCGGTGTTGGCCGAAGTCGGACATGACGTTCTCTGTATTGATGTCGATGAAAAAAAGGTTGAGAACCTCAAAAAGGGTCAGATTCCTATTTTTGAACCGGGCCTGACGCCGCTGGTTAAGTCTAACTATGAATCCGGTCGCCTGAAGTTCAGCACCGATGCTGCACTGGGCGTTAACCATGGCGTGATGCAGTTTATCGCCGTAGGCACACCGCCCGATGAAGATGGTTCGGCCGATCTGAAATATGTTACTGCCGTGGCACGCACCATTGCTCAGCATATGACCGATCATAAAGTGGTCATCGATAAATCTACCGTACCGGTTGGAACGGCTGACAGAGTCCGTGCAGTCATGACGGAAACCCTGCAGGCGCGTGATGCCAATATCAGCTTTGATGTGGTATCCAACCCCGAGTTCCTGAAAGAAGGGGCGGCGGTTGCTGACTGTATGCGTCCCGAGCGCATCGTTGTCGGCACGGATAATGATGCTGTCGTGGAACTGTTGCGTGAGCTCTATGAGCCCTTCAACCGTAACCACGATCGTATGATCCTGATGGATATTCGCAGTGCAGAGCTGACGAAGTACGCTGCCAACTGTATGCTGGCGACCAAAATCAGCTTTATGAATGAAATTTCCAATCTCGCGGAACGTTTAGGTGCGGATATCGAAAAAGTGCGCCAGGGGATTGGTTCTGACTCACGTATCGGCTATCACTTTATCTATCCTGGCTGCGGTTATGGCGGTTCCTGTTTCCCGAAAGATGTGCAGGCGCTCATTCGTACGGCGGAATCCATTGGCTATACACCACGTCTGTTAAAAGCGGTGGAAGACGTCAATGACAGCCAGAAAACTAAGCTGCCCGCCTTTATCAAACGTCATTTTGGTGACGATCTGAAAGGGAAGACGTTTGCGCTGTGGGGACTGTCGTTCAAACCGAATACCGACGATATGCGTGAAGCATCGAGCCGTGTATTGATGGAAGCGCTGTGGGAAGCAGGTGCGTCTGTACAGGCTTTCGATCCGGAAGCCATGGATGAAGCACAACGCATCTACGGTCACCGCGACGATTTGAAGCTGATGGGCACCAAAGAATCAGCATTACAGGGCGCAGATGGCCTGGTAATTTGCACTGAGTGGCAAAATTTCCGTGCCCCTGACTTCGACGTGATCAAAAATGCACTGAAACAACCCGTGATTTTTGATGGACGTAACCTGTATGATCCAGAGCGTCTCAGCAAACGCGGCTTCGTTTATTACGCTATTGGCCGCGGAGCGTCCATCCAGGCTGTGTGATTAATGAGGGATTTATGAATTTTCTGGTAACCGGCGCAGCAGGCTTTATTGGCTTCCATGTGAGCCAACGCCTGTTGGCCGCCGGTCACCAGGTTGTCGGTATTGACAACCTGAATGACTATTATGATGTCAGCCTCAAACAGGCCCGTCTTGATTTGATCGGCGACAACCCATCTTTTACGTTTGTTAAAACCGATTTGGCCGACCGTCAGGCCATTGCAGCACTTTTCGAACAGCACAAATTTCAGCGCGTTATCCACCTGGCCGCTCAGGCTGGTGTGCGCTATTCACTTGAAAACCCGCATGCGTATGTGGATGCCAATGTT
Source organism: Pantoea sp. JZ2 (assembly GCF_035191405.1). Classification (NCBI taxonomy): domain Bacteria; kingdom Pseudomonadati; phylum Pseudomonadota; class Gammaproteobacteria; order Enterobacterales; family Erwiniaceae; genus Pantoea; species Pantoea sp. JZ2. Next base: position 2,290,805 of record NZ_CP045247.1, read on the forward strand.
ATTGGGCATCTGAATATTCTTGAAGGGTGCCGTCATCATCGTGTTGAACATCTGCTCTATGCGTCGTCCAGCTCCGTTTATGGACTGAACAGTAAGCTGCCGTTTTCTACAGAAGACAGTGTCGATCATCCGGTGTCATTGTATGCCGCGACCAAAAAAGCCAATGAGCTGATGTCGCACACCTATTCGCATCTGTATCAGTTACCCACCACCGGTTTACGTTTCTTCACTGTATACGGTCCCTGGGGACGCCCCGATATGGCCTTGTTTAAATTTACCCGGGCTATGATTGCGGGTGAGGCGATTGACGTCTATAACCAGGGTAAAATGCAACGCGATTTCACCTATATCGATGATGTTGTCGAGGCCATTATTCGTCTGCAGGATCGTATTCCGCAGCCGGATGAAAGTTGGACGGTAGAGAGCGGATCTGCCGCGTCGAGTTCAGCGCCGTATCGTATTTACAATTTAGGCAATAGTCAGCCGATGAGCTTGATTCGCTATATTGAAGCGATTGAAAAAGCATTAGGTGTAACGGCAAATAAAAATCTGATGCCAATGCAACCCGGTGACGTGTTAGCTACCAGCGCAGATACCAGCGATTTATTTAACGCTGTCGGCTTTAAACCGCAAACAGGCGTGGATGAAGGTGTCAGACGTTTTGTTGACTGGTACCGAAACTTTTATTCGGTATAAAAACAAAAAGGAAGCGACCGCTTCCTTTTTTTTCTGGTATTGGTAATCAGGTCGCTAAAATGAAGCCAGCAAAGCCTAAAGCACGCCAGGATTTACAGCAAAAAGTCGTCTAACTGCTTACCATGTTGTTCCATGGCTTTTTTGATTGCTGCTGGTGTACGTCCCTGACCGGTCCAGGTTTTGGTCTCCCCGTTTTCATCAACAAACTGATATTTGGCAGGGCGGGCAGCACGTTTGGCTTTGCCAGACGTTTTGGACTCTGACAATGCGTTGAATAACTCATTGGGATCGATTCCATCCGCTAAAAGCATATCGCGATATTGCTCAAGTTTACGCGCACGCTCTTCCGTTTCTGCTTTAGAATGTGACGCTTCATCGCGGCGTTCATTTACTACGACTTCAAACTTTTCCAGCATTTCTTCCAGTGTTTCCAAAGAACACTCTCTGGCCTGGGCACGCAGCGTGCGGATATTATTAAGATTTTTTAGTGCTTCGCTCATTGTCCTGATCTCTGAATAATGAATAGGAGAGTTGTTCTGCCCGCTAATAGTAGTGGTGGGGGGAAATAACTTCAACATTAAATTAATTTTTAGCTTTAAAAGTTCAAAGATGAATTTATTAAATTATAAATTCCGCCAGATAAAGCGCGATGTAAGGACCAATGAAACGTTGATGTTTAACCGGCAACCTATAAAGCCCTGACACGGTTCAATGAAAATAAAGCTTAACGCGATACTGTCTTTAATATTCATATAGTCAAAAATAATGCGCTGCCGTTGCAGGACAGGCAATACCCGACGCTGGCTCTCGTCTGAACGTAACGGGCTGAAAATCAACACGGCATCGCCGGTCAGATATGGTAAAATCGCACTTATTTTGTTTCATCCACACCGGGATACCGTGCCAATGGCTCAACTCTATTTCTACTATTCGGCAATGAACGCGGGTAAATCAACCGCGCTTTTGCAGTCTTCCTATAATTATCAGGAGCGCGGTATGCGGACCCTGGTTTATACCGCTGAGATTGATAATCGCTTTGGTACCGGTAAAGTCAGTTCACGCATTGGCTTGTCATCACCGGCCGTTCTTTATAATGCCGAAAGCCAGCTGGATGTGGAAATTGCACAAGAGCATGCGCGCCAGCCCGTACACTGTGTGTTAGTGGATGAAAGTCAGTTTCTGACACGGGAACAGGTGAAGGCCTTGTCTGACGTGGTGGATAATCTGGATATTCCGGTGCTGTGTTATGGGTTAAGAACCGACTTTCTGGGAGAATTGTTTACCGGTAGCCAGTATCTGCTGGCCTGGGCCGATAAACTGGTGGAGCTTAAAACCGTATGTCATTGCGGACGTAAAGCGGGCATGGTGCTGCGTCTCGACAGCGAAGGCAAACCCTTCCGGGAAGGGGAGCAGGTGGTGATTGGCGGCAATGAGCGCTATATCTCGGTGTGCCGTAAGCACTATAAAAAAGCGATTGAGCAGGGCTGTTTGCAGGCTATCCACGGCGCGCAAACGCCAGTCGCGTAATCCTGTTCCTCACCTCAGGTTCACGTGGTCGCAAAAGTCTTTCCTGGCGAACCTCATTCGTCTTTTTATCTTTATGGCGACCTGGGTGTCGGTCAGTCCGTGTGTGGTAGCGATTGCACTATTGCACATTCACTGACAGCGGGCGAACAGCCTGCTTATCCTCAACAGCCATAAAAAACCCCCTTGTGACCGAGCCACAAGGGGGATGGCGCACCCGCACTAACGGGCTTGTTCCTGATTAGGCTTTTTTGACCTTTTTAGCGGCTTTGATATCGCTGACGGGTTGATTCAGGGGCTGTTCAACCTGGGCATAAGGCTCAACAAATTTGCGGCCGTAGTAACTGTCCAGCATGATCTGTTTCAGTTCAGCAATTAGCGGATAACGTGGGTTAGCACCGGTACACTGATCGTCGAACGCATCCTCAGCCAGTTTGTCCACTTTTGCCAGAAAATCCGCTTCCTGCACGCCAGCTTCACGAATTGAGGCGGGAATACCCAGTTCCGTTTTAATTTCATCCAGCCAGACCAGCAGTTTCTCAATTTTCTGAGCAGTACGATCGCCTGTGGCGGTCAAACCAAGATGATCGGCGATTTCCGCATAGCGACGACGCGCCTGTGGACGATCATACTGACTGAATGCAGTCTGTTTGGTCGGGTTGTCATTTGCGTTATAACGAATGACGTTGGAAATCAGCAGCGAGTTGGCCAGTCCGTGGGGAATATGGAACTCGGAACCCAGTTTATGGGCCATCGAGTGACATACGCCGAGGAAGGCGTTGGCAAAGGCAATACCGGCAATGGTGGCGGCATTGTGCACACGTTCACGCGCAACCGGATTTTTGGCGCCTTCGGCATAACTGGCGGGCAGGTTCTCTTTCAGCAACTTAAGCGCCTGCAGTGCCTGACCATCAGAATACTCATTCGCCAGAACGGAAACATAGGCTTCCAGTGCATGGGTAACCGCATCCAGACCGCCAAAGGCGCAGAGTGAACGCGGCATATCCATTACGAGGTTCGCATCCACAATGGCCATATCCGGGGTCAGTGCATAATCTGCCAGCGGATATTTTTGACCGGTGGCATCATCCGTGACCACCGCAAACGGGGTCACTTCTGAACCGGTGCCGGAGGTAGTGGTGATGGCTACCATGCGGGCTTTGACGCCCATTTTCGGGAACTTATAGATACGTTTACGAATATCCATAAAGCGTAATGCCAGCTCTTCGAAGTGGGTTTCGGGATGCTCATACATCACCCACATGATTTTCGCCGCATCCATTGGCGAGCCGCCGCCCAGCGCAATGATCACATCGGGTTTAAAGCTGTGCATTTGCTCTGCGCCTTTGCGAACAATGCTCAGTGTTGGGTCTGCTTCGACCTCGAAGAACACTTCCGTTTCAATACCGTGGGATTTCAGGACGCGGGTAACCTGGTCGGCATAGCCGTTATTGAACAGGAAGCGGTCAGTCACAACAAATGCACGTTTCGCGCCGTCGGTGGCGACCTCTTCTAAGGCGACAGGCAATGACCCACGACGGAAATAGATAGATTTCGGAAGTTTATGCCACAACATATTTTCAGCTCGCTTGGCGACGGTTTTCTTATTGATCAGATGTTTAGGTCCGACGTTTTCGGAAATTGAGTTACCTCCCCAGGAGCCACAACCCAGTGTCAACGAAGGCGCGAGTTTGAAGTTATATAAATCGCCAATCCCACCCTGAGAAGCGGGGGTATTAATCAGGATACGGGCCGTTTTCATTTTGTCGCCAAAATAGTGGACGCGTGCGGACTGGTTATCCTGATCCGTGTACAGGCAGGAGGTGTGGCCAATGCCGCCCATGGCGACCAGTTTTTCCGCTTTACTGACGGCGTCTTCGTAATCTTTAGCCCGGTACATCGCCAGCGTTGGCGACAGTTTTTCATGGGCAAAAGGTTCGGATTCGTCGACCCGTTCAACTTCACCAATCAGAATTTTGGTATCGGTTGGTACCGTAATGCCCGCCATCTCAGCAATTTTTACTGCGGGCTGGCCCACAATCGCGGCGTTGAGGCCGCCATTTTTCAGGATAATATTCTGAACCGCCTGAAGTTCATGGCCCTGCAGCAGGTAGCCACCATGACTGGCGAAACGTGCCCGAACGGCATCGTAAATCGCATCGACAACAATAACGGACTGCTCTGAGGCACAAATCACCCCGTTATCAAACGTTTTCGACATCAGGATGGACGCCACCGCGCGTTTAACATCTGCCGTTTCATCAATCACGACAGGTGTATTCCCGGCACCGACACCAATAGCCGGTTTGCCGGAACTGTAAGCGGCTTTCACCATGCCCGGTCCACCTGTGGCAAGAATCAGATTGATGTCCGGGTGGTGCATCAGCTGATTCGACAGCTCAACAGAGGGCGCATCGATCCAGCCGATAATGTCTTTAGGGGCGCCAGCAGCAATCGCGGCCTGCAGCACAATATCGGCGGCTTTATTGGTGGCATCTTTGGCGCGAGGATGCGGCGAGAAGATAATACCGTTGCGGGTTTTAAGGCTGATCAGGGCTTTGAAGATGGCGGTAGAGGTGGGGTTGGTGGTCGGGACGATCCCACAAATCAGGCCGATGGGTTCGGCAATCGTAATGGTGCCAAAGGTATCATCGGTTTCCAGTACGCCGCAGGTTTTATCATCCTTATAGGCGTTATAAATATATTCGGACGCAAAGTGATTTTTGATGACTTTGTCTTCGACAATGCCCATGCCCGATTCTGCGACCGCCATCTTCGCTAAGGGAATGCGGGCATCGGCAGCGGCCAGTGCGGCTGCGCGGAAAATAGCATCGACTTGTTGTTGAGAAAAACTGGCGAAAGCTTGCTGGGCTTTTTTTACCCGTTCAACCAGTGCATTGAGTTCAGCGACATTAGTAACGGCCATTGTGATCTCCTGAGGAAGTTAAACTTTTTTAGGAAACAAGCCTGAACGGAAAGTATAGCCAGGGTAAAAACCGCTCAATCACAGGGCATGAAAGTGCCGTTTTTCAGTTGTTTACTAAAAGAATTCTTCTTCTCCGGTGGTATCGTGGCTGACAACAAAAGAGTATCGGGTTTAGGGGACAGCAATAATGATCCAAATCAATTTAAACCGCAGCTGACACCTTTCAGCCTGCGGTTCATGAGGGGGGAGGGCGATGAGGTTAAAAGCGCTAACAAAAGTAACATCTGCCAGCCATTGTGGAATGGCTGGTTTAACGCCCTAAACTGTAAGTAAATTAACAGAATAAATAACTCTCGCTTCAACTGGCGTGCGCGGCGTTTTTACCTTACATTAAGCGCGTTTTTCATCTGGGATGTGGAGTGAACCGTGAATCCTGCGCTGTTAGATCTTTCTGGCTATATCAAGTTTTTCGTAGGCCTGTTTGCACTGGTGAATCCCATTGGCATCATTCCGGTGTTTATCAGCATGACGCGTTATCAGGGCGTGGCAGAACGTAATAAAACGAATCTCACCGCAAACCTTGCTGTGGCCATTATTCTCTGGACGTCGCTGTTTTTAGGGGATGCCATTCTGCATGTGTTTGGCATCTCAATTGATTCTTTCCGTATTGCCGGGGGCATTCTGGTTGTCACGATAGCGATGTCGATGATCAGCGGAAAGCTGGGCGAAGATAAACAAAACAAGCAGGAAAAAACAGAAACAGCGATTCGCGAAAGTATTGGCGTTGTTCCGCTGGCTTTACCGCTGATGGCCGGGCCCGGCGCAATCAGCTCAACTATCGTCTGGAGTACGCGCTATCACAGTTGGTTAAATCTGCTGGGATTTACCGTGGCAGTGTCCATTTTTGCCTTCAGTTGTTGGTTACTGTTTCGTGCCGCCCCCATTATGGTCAGAGTACTGGGGCAAACGGGCATCAACGTCATCACCCGTATCATGGGGCTGCTGTTAATGGCGCTGGGCATCGAATTTGTGGTAACAGGCATTAAAGCGATTTTTCCAGGGCTGGTAAGCTGAATACCCACTTATTTTAACAAGCATAAAAAGACAGGCATCAAAAGAGTGCAATACGACACAAAATTGCACTCTAAACGGGCAATTATTTGCACCGCTGTATATCCCCTCCGGGTTATCACTTTCCCTAATACTCAGTGCGCGTCCCGATAGTACGCGCCTGGCCTTCCTGTCATCAATCTCACCTTATATTCTGCTTTGACGATGCATGTTGGCATGATTAATGCTTGTAAAGGCCCATTAATACCTTTTTAAATGGCACATCGGGAAAGAATGACGCTACAACAACGCAGTCAAAATCGGTGAATGTAATATTCTGGTTAGAATAGCATCAAATCTATGAATATTTTTATAATTCAGTAGGTTAATGTATTTTTAGGCTAAAAATTAACACTTCCACTGGGAAAAATCTCATGATAAAAGAGAAACAGATAACATTTTAACTATTTAGTTTTGGCGCCGTCATTCAGCTTCTGCTAATTTTCGGCGCATTGAGCATGTTTTCCCGAAGGTCGAAATAGCAAGATTTTTTTCTTGATGCAGACGGGATTGCAGAATAAAAACGGGCAGGTCAACAAGGTGTGGTAAATGAACGCTCAGCAATATTGGTCTTGTCTGGCACTAGGTGTGATGACTGCTTTACCCGTCTGTGCGGCCAGCGTACCCGCCGGCGTGACCTTATCGCCACAGCAGCAAATTGTCATTAACAATGGCTCCGAAGTGGCCTCGCTTGACCCGCATAAGACGGAAGGTGTGCCGGAATCCAATATTATCCTGAATCTGCTGGACGGGCTGGTTAATACAGATAATAACGGTAAGGTTGTCCCCGGTGTGGCTGAGAGCTGGGAAAATCAGCAAGGAAAAATCTGGACCTTCACGCTGCGCAACGATGCAAAATGGAGTAACGGCGAACCGGTAACGGCTAACGATTTTGTTTACAGCTGGCGACGCCTGGCCGATCCGAAAACTGCATCTCCTTACACCAGTTATCTGCAGGCGGCGCATATTGCCAATGCCGACGAGATTATTGCGGGTAAAGCGGCACCAGACCAACTGGGCGTAAAAGCGATTGACGATCACCATTTACAGGTCACTTTAACAGAGCCCGTTCCCTATCTGATTGCCATGCTGGCGCATACGGCCATGAAACCCGTGTATGCGCCCGCTATCCAGAAATGGGGCGAGGCGTGGACTCAACCCGGGCATTATGTTGGTAATGGTGCTTATACCTTAAGTGACTGGGTCGTCAACGAAAAAATTGTCCTGAAGCGCAATCCGCTTTACTGGAACAACGCGCAAACCGTGATTGAGCAGGGGACGTTTCTGCCGATCAGTTCTGAGAACAGCGACATTAACCGCTATCGCAGCGGTGGCCTGGATATGACCAACAGCGCCATCCCGCCCAATATGTTCGCGAAGCTGCGTAAGGACATCGGCGACGAAGTCAAAGTCAGCCCCTTGTTGTGTACGTTTTATTATGAAATCAACAACAAAAAGCCGCCTTTTACTGATGCGCGCGTGCGCGCGGCTATAAAGATGACGCTGGACCGCGACATTATCGCCAAAAAGATTATGGGACAGGGCCAGATTCCGGCTTACAGTTTTACACCGCCCTATACCAATGGGGCCGCGTTAGCCACACCGGAATGGATGACCTGGTCCCAGTCGCAGCGCAATGAGGCGGCAAAGAAACTGCTGGCAGAAGCGGGTTTCGACAGTAAAAATCCTTTGCGTTTTACGCTGCTCTATAACACCTCCGATCAAAATAAAACCCAGGCGATTGCTGCAGCGTCAATGTGGCAGCGCAACCTCGGGGCGCAGGTCACCTTACAAAATCAGGAATGGAAAACGCTGCTGGAAACGCGTCATCAGGCACAGTATGACGTGGTGCGGGCCACATGGTGCGCGGATTATAACGAGCCCTCTACTTTCCTGAATATGTTCCTGAGTCAGTCGTCGACCAATACCGCGTTTTATCGTAGTGCGGCCTTTGATCGGCTGATGGCAGACACGCTAAGCGCCACAAAGGATGCTGACCGCGCGGCATTGTATCAGCAGGCTGAAACACAACTCGACAAAGACTCGGCAATTGTGCCAGTTTACTACCGCGTCAGCGTGAGGCTGGTTAAACCCTGGGTTGGCGGGTTCACCGGCCGCGATCCGCAGGACATGACAGATCTGAAATATTATTTCATTAAACAACACTGATAACGCGCTTATCCGGCGGCACAGCCGGGAAGGGCGTTACCGTGCTGACCACGCTACAGGGTCAATGCTCCCCAGGTGAAAACACCGGGGCCCGAATACGGGGAACACTGAGGTCGCAAACACCCTCGGTGAAAATAAAAAAACTGGAGTTAAGAATGAACAACATCACGAAGAAAACCCTGATTGCTGCCAGCGTCTTTGCAGCGATGAGTGCGCTCACAGCCAACAGCGTTATCGCCGCCACGGTCCCTGCCGGGGTTGAGCTGGCCGCGAAGCAGGAGCTGGTAAAAGGAAACGGTAGCGAGGTTCAGTCGCTGGATCCGCACAAAATTGAAGGCGTACCGGAATCGAACGTCAGCCGTGACCTGTTTGAAGGACTGGTGATCAGCGATACCAACGGCCATCCGATTCCTGGCGTGGCAGAGAGCTGGGATAATAAAGACTTTAAAGTCTGGACCTTCCATCTGCGCAAAAATGCCAAATGGTCAAACGGTGAGCCGGTGACTGCTCAGGATTTCGTTTACAGCTGGCAGCGTCTGGCCGATCCGAAAACCGCGTCTCCTTATGCCAGCTATCTGCAATACGGTCACCTGGCCAACGTTGACGATATTATCGCCGGTAAGAAACCGCCAACAGATTTGGGCGTGAAGGCGCTTGACGATCATACGCTGCAAGTGACCCTGAGCGAGCCGGTTCCGTATTTCTATAAATTACTGATTCACTCCTCAATGTCGCCGGTAAACAAAGCGGTTATTGAGAAATTCGGTGACAAGTGGACCCAGCCTGAAAATATCGTCAGCAACGGTGCCTTTAAGCTGGAATCTCACGTCATTAACGAACGTATTACCGTTGTGCGCAACCCTGATTACTGGGATAACGCGCATACCGTGCTGAACAAAGTCACCTTCCTGCCCATTTCGTCAGAAGTCAGTGATGTTAACCGTTACTTCTCTGATAACGGCAGTGACATGACCTATAACAATCTGCCGATTGAGCTGTTCAAAAAATTACAGCGTGACAACGGTAAAGAGCTGCATGTTGACCCCTATCTGTGCACCTATTATTACGAAATTAATAACCAGAAAGCGCCTTTCACCGATCCGCGCGTACGTGCCGCATTGAAACTGGGTATCGACCGCGACATTATCGTGGATAAAGTGCTGGCGCAGGGCCAGAAGCCAGCCTACAGCTACACGCCACCAGCAACAGATGGTATGGAGCTGGTGAAGCCAGAGTGGTTTACCTGGTCACAGGAAAAACGTAATGCTGAAGCCAAAAAGCTGCTGGCTGAAGCCGGTTACACGGCAGACAAACCGTTAACGTTTACGCTCCTGTACAACACCTCCGATCTGCATAAAAAACTGGCCATTGCCGCCTCGTCGATTTGGGCCAAAAATCTGGGTGTGAAAGTGAAGCTGGAGAACCAGGAGTGGAAAACCTTCCTGGATACGCGTCATCAGGGCAACTTCGACGTTGCACGTGCAGGCTGGTGTGCAGACTATAACGAACCGACGTCGTTCCTGAATACCATGCTGTCTGACAGCAGTAACAACACCGCGCACTACAAGAGCCCGGCCTTCGACAAGCTGATGAAAGATGCCCTGGCCACAACCGATGATAAAGCCCGGTCGGCTGACTATGAAAAAGCTGAGCAGCAACTGGATAAAGACTCTGCCATCGTGCCATTGTACTACTACGTGAACACCCGTCTGGTGAAACCGTATGTCGGTGGTTATACCGGTAAAGATCCGCTGGATAACGTCGCAGACAGAAACCTGTACATCATTAAGCACTAACAGAACACCAAGAACAGCGGCGGCGCCATGAGCGCCGCCTGTATTTTTTAATGCAATGTGAAGCACCAGCCTGGTAGGTACGGCAATGTTAAAATTCATTTTGCGTCGGTTACTTGAAGCCATCCCGACGCTTTTCGTCCTTATTACTATCTCCTTCTTTATGATGCGACTGGCCCCCGGCAGTCCGTTCACGGGTGAGCGTACGCTGTCGCCAGAGGTGATGGCGAATATCGAGGCGAAATATCACCTCAACGATCCTATTGGCAAGCAATATGTTGATTACCTGATTCAACTGGCCCATGGCGACTTTGGCCCCTCGTTTAAATATAAAGACTATTCGGTGAACTACCTGGTTGGTCATGCCTTTCCGGTGTCGGCCAAACTGGGCCTGGCTGCCTTTATCCTGGCCGTGGTACTGGGCGTGACGGCAGGGGTTATCGCCGCGCTGAAGCAAAACACCCTGTGGGATTACGTCGTCATGGGGGTGGCAATGACCGGCGTGGTCATACCGAGTTTTGTGGTTGCCCCGCTGTTAGTCCTGATTTTCGCCATTACGCTGAAATGGCTGCCGGGTGGCGGCTGGAACGGTGGACAGTGGAACTATATGCTGCTGCCGATGGTGGCGTTATCCCTGGCTTACATTGCCAGTATCGCGCGTATCACTCGTGGCTCGATGATTGAGGTGATGCATTCCAACTTTATCCGTACCGCGCGAGCCAAAGGGTTGCCGTTACGTCGTATCGTTTTACGTCACGCGCTCAAGCCAGCACTGTTGCCGGTTATTTCCTATATGGGACCGGCATTTGTGGGCATTATTACTGGCTCTATGGTGATTGAATCTATTTACGGACTGCCCGGTATCGGTCAGCTGTTTGTCAACGGCGCGCTTAACCGTGACTACTCGCTGGTACTGAGCCTGACGATTCTGGTGGGGCTGTTGACCATTCTGTTTAACGCGATCGTCGATGTGCTCTATGCCGTTATCGACCCGAAAATTCGCTACTGATTCTGGAGTTCGCCATGATGTTAAGTAAGAAAAATAGCGAAGCTCTTGATGCATTCAGTGAAAAACTGGAAGTCGAAGGGCGTAGCCTGTGGCAGGATGCCCGTCGCCGTTTTATTCATAACCGAGCCGCGTTAATCAGCCTGATGGTGCTGATGTTAATCACGCTATTTGTAATTTTCGCGCCCATGTTGTCACCGTTCTCCTATTTCGATACCGACTGGGGAATGATGTCATCGCCGCCAGATACCACGTCCGGACACTGGTTTGGCACCGACTCATCGGGGCGTGATCTGCTGGTGCGCGTCGCCATTGGCGGTCGTATTTCGTTGATGGTGGGCATTGCCGCCGCGCTGATCGCCGTGGTGGTGGGAACGCTCTACGGTTCCATTGCCGGTTACCTTGGTGGAAAAATCGACTCCGTGATGATGCGTATTCTGGAAATCCTTAACTCCTTCCCGTTTATGTTTTTCGTCATTCTGTTGGTCACCTTCTTTGGCCGTAACATCCTGCTGATTTTTGCTGCTATCGGTATGGTGTCGTGGCTGGACATGGCGCGTATCGTGCGTGGACAAACTCTGAGCCTGAAGCGCAAAGAGTTTATTGAAGCGGCGCATGTCGGCGGCGTTTCGACCTGGAAAATCGTGACGCGCCATATCGTGCCTAACGTGCTGGGCGTGGTGGTGGTTTACGCCTCGCTGCTGGTACCCAGCATGATTCTGTTCGAATCATTCCTGAGCTTTCTCGGCCTGGGCACCCAGGAGCCGCTGAGTAGCTGGGGGGCGCTGTTGAGCGATGGGGCTAACTCCATGGAAGTTTCGCCGTGGCTGTTGCTGTTCCCGGCCATTTTCCTGGTGGTCACGCTGTTCTGTTTTAACTTTATTGGCGATGGCCTGCGTGATGCCCTCGACCCCAAAGATCGTTAAGGAGTTTCCCGATGACTATTCATGAATTTCAGCCTGCTCAGGCTGCACGCGCGGGAAGCGACCTGTTGCTTGAAGTGAAAGACTTACGTGTTACGTTCGGCACCCATGACGGTGATGTCACCGCCGTGAACGATCTCAATTTCTCACTGCGTGCCGGGGAAACCCTGGGCATTGTCGGTGAGTCAGGCTCGGGTAAATCGCAAACCGCGTTTGCGCTGATGGGCCTGCTGGCCAGCAATGGCCGCATTGGCGGCTCTGCGTTGTTCAACGGTAAAGAGATTCTTAATCTGCCGGAAAAACAGTTAAACCGGCTGCGCGCTGAACAAATCGCGATGATTTTTCAGGATCCCATGACATCACTGAATCCGTATATGCGGGTCGGCGAACAGTTAATGGAAGTGCTGAAACTGCACAAAGGCATGAGCAGCGCTCAGGCCTTTGAAGAGTCGGTGAAAATGCTGGACGCGGTAAAAATGCCCGAAGCCCGCAAACGCATGAAGATGTACCCACATGAGTTTTCGGGTGGGATGCGTCAGCGCGTGATGATCGCGATGGCGCTCCTGTGCAGGCCTAAGCTGCTGATTGCGGATGAACCGACGACCGCGCTGGATGTTACGGTGCAGGCGCAGATTATGACGCTGCTGAATGAGCTGAAGCGCGAGTTCAATACGGCGATCATCATGATTACCCACGATCTGGGCGTGGTGGCCGGGATCTGCGATAAAGTGCTGGTGATGTATGCAGGCCGCACCATGGAATACGGTCGCGCGCGCGATGTGTTTTATCAGCCGGCTCACCCCTACTCGATTGGTCTCCTGAATGCGGTGCCAAGACTGGATGCAGAAGGTGAAAGCCTGACCACCATTCCGGGTAATCCACCAAACCTGCTGCGTCTGCCGCAGGGTTGTCCGTTCCAGCCGCGCTGTCCGCATGCCATGGATATCTGTTCCAAAGCACCGCCGCTGTTACCGTTTGCAGAAGGGCGCTTACGCGCCTGCTTTAAGCCGGTGGAGGAACTCGTATGAGCCTGGCAGAAAAAAAAGTCCTACTCGAAATTGCCGATCTGAAAGTTCATTTCGACATCAAGGATGACAAGCAGTGGTTCTGGCAGCCGCCAAAAACGCTGAAGGCCGTGGATGGCGTCAGTCTGCGCCTGTACGAAGGGGAAACGCTGGGTGTGGTGGGCGAGTCCGGCTGCGGTAAATCCACGCTGGCACGTGCGATTATCGGGTTAGTGAAAGCCACGGAAGGCCGTGTCACCTGGCTTGGCCGTAACCTGCTGGGGCAGAGTGAGGAAGAGTGGCGTAAGGCGCGTAGCGATATCCAGATGATATTTCAGGATCCGCTGGCCTCGCTTAACCCGCGCATGACCATCGGCGATATTATCGCCGAGCCCTTACGCACCTATCACCCTGAGCTTTCTCGCCAGGACATCAAAGATCGCGTCAAAACGATGATGATGAAAGTGGGCTTGTTGCCTAACCTGATTAACCGGTATCCGCACGAGTTTTCAGGCGGTCAGTGTCAGCGTATCGGCATTGCGCGTGCATTGATTCTTGAGCCTAAACTGATCATCTGTGATGAACCGGTCTCTGCACTGGATGTGTCCATTCAGGCGCAGGTGGTCAACCTGCTACAGCAACTGCAGCGAGAAATGGGGCTGTCGCTGATCTTTATCGCCCACGACCTGGCGGTGGTGAAGCACATCTCGGATCGCGTACTGGTGATGTATCTGGGGCACGCGGTGGAGCTGGGCACCTACGATGAGGTGTATACCCATCCGCAGCATCCTTATACCAAAGCGCTGATGTCAGCCGTACCGATTCCCGATCCGGATCTGGAAAAAAATAAGCAGATTCAGTTGCTGGAAGGGGAATTACCGTCGCCGATCAATCCGCCATCCGGATGCGTTTTCCGCACCCGCTGCCCGATTGCCGGACCGGAATGCGCCAAAACGCGGCCGCTGCTCGAAGGCAGCTTCCGCCATGCGGTGTCCTGCCTGAAGGTGGATCCGCTTTAAACGAAAACGCCGGGCTGTTGCCCGGCGTTTTCGTTACGAGGTGAGGACTATTCACGCCACAAAATATGGCACAGCTTGTGATCTTTTTCCCGACACAGCAGTACGCGCGCAAACACATCGGTAATAGGTTCGCCGTCTGCTTCGCCCAGACCAATGACCACTTCAGAGAAAAAGTCGGGGTTCAAATCGAAGTCCACGTGCTCCTGCCAGTCTTCGCCCGGATCAAACAGTTCTGCGCCGCCACGCTCTTCAAACTGCAGATTGAAAAGAATAATGTCTGCAGGGTCAAGGTTGTCACCTGCCAGTTCAAGAAAAATGTCGTAGGCCTGTTCCAGCGTTTCGTCTTCTGTCAGGCGGTTGTTCAGATCCATTTTCGGTCCCGTTTATCTGAGGGCGGTTCGTAATTTCGCTCGTTTTACAGTAAAGGACTAAAGAAGTAAAACAGTCGTTCGACAATCCGCTTCCACCAGGCACGTTTTGCCCACCGTCTGGCGTCAAGCAGGCGCGAACGGGCAATATAGTCGTCCTGGACGCAGGCCAAATCGCTGCCAAATCCGGCATCATCGACGGCGAGTGTGATTTCGAAATTCAGCCATAAGCTGCGCATATCGAGATTTACGGTCCCCACTAAACTCAACTGACCATCGACCAGCACGCTTTTGGTATGCAGCAGGCCATCTTCAAACTGGTAGATCTTAACGCCGGCCTCAAGCAGCTCACTAAAAAACGAGCGGCTGGCCCAGCTTACCAGCAGAGAGTCGTTGTGCCGGGGAACCACCAGACTCACATTGACGCCACGTAGCGCAGCCGTGCAGATGGCATGCAGCAGATCGTCACTGGGCACCAGATAAGGCGTGGTCATGATCAGCTGTTCGCGGGCAGAGTAGACCGCCGTAAGCAACGCCTGATGAATTAAATCCTCGGGAAAACCGGGACCGGAAGCGATCACCTGAACGGTATGACCACTTTCCTGTTCGAACGGCATAATATTGCGGTCGGGCGGTGGGGGCAGAATACGCTTGCCGGTCTCAATTTCCCAGTCACAGCTGTAAACGATCCCCATGGCGGTTGATACCGGCCCTTCCATACGTGCCATCAGATCGACCCACTGACCCACGCCCGCGTCCTGTTTAAAAAAGCGCGGGTCCACCAGATTCATGCTGCCGGTATAGGCGATATAGTTGTCAATCAACACCATTTTGCGATGCTGACGTAAATCCATACGACGCAGAAAGACACGTAGCAGGCTGACCTGTAGCGCCTCAACCACATCAATACCCGCATTACGCATCATCCCGACCCACGGGCTGCGGAAGAAGGCGACGCTCCCTGCGGAATCCAGCATAAGGCGGCAGTGAACACCGCGCCGCGACGCGGCCATCAGGGATTCGGCGACTTCATCCGCCAGTCCGCCCGGATTCCAGATATAAAACACCATCTCAATATTGTGCCGGGCCAGCTGAATATCCCTGATGAGGGCTTTCATTACATCGTCCGAACTGGTCAACAGCTGTAACTGATTCCCTTTTACCCCTGCGATGCCCTGACGGTTGTTGCACAACTGAAATAACGCCTGCGCGACATCGCTGTAATCGGTGGCAAAGATTTCGGTACGCTTTTTAAGATCATTCAGCCAGCGGGCGGTAGAGGGCCACATCGTTCGCGCGCGTTCAGCCCGGCGTTTACCCAGATGCAATTCACCAAACGACAGATAAGCAATAATGCCAACCAGTGGCAGAATAAAAATAATCAGCAGCCATGCCATTGCCGAGGTTACGGCTCGTCGCTTCATCAGAATGCGCAGGGTAATACCTGCAATCAATAACCAGTAACCAAATACCAATAACCAACTGATAAGCGTATAAAACGTCGTCATTAAGTGGACATCCTGTTCGCGCTTGAATCTGAGAAGTTTACGTGGAGATGGTAGGGAGTGAAACCCTTAATCATCGTGGTATGTCAATGCGAGATCCGATTTGGCATTAGCGCAGAGATCTCTATAATGCGTGCGCGTGAGTCAGATGTCAGAGAGGAAGTTATGAGACGAAGCAGAAACGAAGTGGCCCGCTGGAGAATGTTGCGTCAGGTGCAGCGTCGACGTTCGCGCTGGCTGGAAGGGCAGTCACGCCGCTATAAACGCATCCACGGGATTCGCCATCAACTGGCGCAACAGCAACGTCGTTCCATTCTGTTTATCACACAAAATCTCTGATGACGCAGCCGCGCGAAGCGGCTGTTAAATTACTGTCCGGTCATCAATAAGTTGACGTTAACCAACTGGACGGCTGCCGCCAGTACAATCAGCATGACGATCAGGTGCTTTTTGTTTCGCCAGCCGTGCTTTCGCCACAGATACAACGCGCCTCCCACAAGCAGGGTGATGATCAGCAGCAGGGCCATGATAATGGCATGCATTCAGACTATCTCTGTAGAAGCGTCAGTGTTGTCGTCGGGCTCAGAAAACCCGCTTAAACGGCTTGACGCTGACGTGTTTGTATACACCCGCCGCAATATAGGGATCGTCCGCTGCCCAGGCCTGGGCCGTTTCCAGTGACGGGAACTCTGCAATCACCGTGGAGCCGGTGAAACCGGCTACGCCAGGATCGTTACTGTCAACCGCAGGCATGGGGCCTGCAACGATCAAACGGCCTTCTTCATGCAGCAGCTTCAGACGCGCAAGGTGAGCGGGGCGCACCGCGTTGCGTTTTTCCAGAGAATCGGCGTTATCTTCAGCATAAATGACGTAAAGCACTAGGGCGCTCCCATTGACTCTATAAATTTTGCAACACGGTAAGGGATAGTTAAGTAGAGTGCAAACGAAACCTTGCGTCAATAACGTGCTGAGCATAATGGGCTAAAGGGGCTTTTTTCGCCCGGCACTAAGGTGATTATTGAAACTGATTGCTATTTGCATTTAAAATCAGGGCTTCATTTGATAACTGCGATTGTTATGACCACGCTGACTATGCCTTTACCGAAACGCACGCCTGTCGCCATGATGTTGTCCGTTGTGCTCCATGGTGCAGTCATTGCCGGTATTCTCTATGCGTCTTTTCATCAAACCCGAGAACTGCCCAAAGCATCCCAGCCAATCAGTGTGACAATGGTCGCGCCCGAGGTTCAGCCTGAACCCGCAATCACACAACCGACACCGCAACCGGACCCCCAGCCAGCCCCTGAGCCTGTGGCCGAGCCGAAACCCGCTCCGGAACCGCCTAAAGCTGAGCCAGTGCCGATTCCCAAACCGGAACCCAAACCTGAGCCAAAACCCAGACCGCGGCACCAGCCCAAACATACACAGCCAAAACGCGAAGTAAAACCGCGTGAGGAAGCGAAGCCCCAGGCCAACCCCTTTAAGCAGGATGCGCCTGCAACACAGACTAAGCCTGCGACAGCGCCGAAAGCCACACCGTCAGCGACACCTGCGCAGACGGCCTCAACCGGCCCAAAAGCGCTGAATATCAGCAAGCCAGCCTATCCGCCACGCGCGGCGGCCCTGCGAGTAGAAGGCCGTGTCAGAGTGAAATTTGATGTGGACAGTGACGGACGGGTCGACAACATCGATATTCTGTCTGCGGAACCGCGCAACATGTTTGAGCGCAGCGTCAAACAGGCCATGCGTTCGTGGCGCTATCAGAGCGGTAAGCCCGGTACCGGTCTGACGATGAATATTGTGTTTAAAATTAACGGCGGGGCCAGCCTTGAATAAGGTTTGTGAGGCGTTTCAGCAACGTGAAGTCGGCTAAGCGGGCCCGGACCCGCCCGGGTCCGGTTCAGATTCAGCCTGTCTGCGATGTCAGGCTGAACCGCACTCAGGCAGGGGCTGACTGATTATCCCGTCCCGCAGGCAGCTGACGGGGATGGCCTTCATTGTCCACCGCAACATAAATAAAGACCGCTTCGGTTGCGCAATAGGTCTGACCAATAGGCTCAGACGACACTTTCTTAATCCATACCTGCACATTGATCGTCATTGAGCTGTTGCCCGTGCGAATGCACTGTGCGTAGCAACTGACAACATCGCCGACCGCGACGGGTTTTAAAAAGGTCATACCATCCACTCTGACGGTGACGACACGGCCCTCGGCGATTTCTTTTGCCAGAATGGCACCGCCCATATCCATTTGCGACATTAACCAGCCACCGAAGATGTCGCCGTTTGCGTTAGTATCCGCAGGCATCGCGAGCGTCCGCATGACCATTTCGCCCTGGGGCAATTTATGTTTTTCGTCCATTGCGTTGTTTTCTTATGTAATGAAAGAAAGGCTGCCCGCACAGACGGGCAGCAGGTTTATTTTTGCTGTTGTTGCGGCATCTTACGCCAGATATAGAGCCCACTCAGTAAGGTAAAGAGCAGCGTCAGGCCGGTCAGCCCAAACACTTTAAAGTTAACCCAGACTGACTGAGGTAACCAAAATGCCACATAGATATTCGCCAGACCACACAATAAAAAGAAGAGGGCCCAGGCAATATTCAGATTGCGCCATACGGTGTTGGGTAACTCCAGCTCTTTTCCCAACATGGTCTGAATTAACGGCTGTTTCATAAACCACTGGCTGAACAGTAACGCCAGCGCAAACAGGCTGTAGATCACCGTGACTTTCCATTTAATAAATTCATCATTATGGAAAACCAGGGTGAGCGTGCCAAACACCGCCACCAGCACAAACGTAAAAATGGTCATTTTTTCAAGCTTGCGATAGAGCACCCAGCTTGCCACCAGCGCCAGGCCGGTCGCGACAACCAGGGCTCCTGAGGCGACGAAGATGTCGTACAACTTATAAAAAATAAAGAAAACCACAAGGGGAAGAAAGTCGAGTAACTGCTTCATAGTCATTCCAGTTAAGGCGGTATTCCCGGCCAGTGCGCCCGAAGGCGCACGGACAATCAACGTAACAGCATATAAAGCCGGTACAGGTAAATTACTAACAGGGTTGAAATCAGATTCCCGATAGCGGTGAAAATCACCGTCGACACGTTCATCGGCAGCACCACTAACGAGGTAAAGAAAAACATCACTGCCAGTTTTGCCAGCAGCCACAGAATAATGGCTGGCGCAATCAGTCTGACGTTTTTCCAGGCCATGCGCATGCTGGCGCGCATGGCGGCGATAACGCCCAGTTTTTCATTTGCCAGAATGATTGGCGACAACGAGAGCACGATGGTAAGCAGCACGCCAGGCACCACCAGAACCATAAAACCCAGTTGGGCGACCAGGGTGATCAAAAAGGTCAGCAGCAGCAGTTTCGGTAATAAAGGCGCGGATGTACCAATGGCACGCAGCGCGCTCACGCGCTGGCCAGACGATACCAGCGGAATCAGGCACAGCATACCGCCCAACAGCAGCGTATTGCCGACAAGGCCTGCAAAAGTACCCGCAGCAGACGCACGCAGCAGAACCTGCTGCTGTTCGGGTGACATGCTCTGCACCATTTCAAACAGCGAGGCACTGCTGATATCGCCTTGCTGCAGGATCGCCATTTGATCGTCACCCGGTGTGAAGGCATGTAAAAGCATCACTGTGACAAACGCGGTCAACAGTGACATCAGCACCAGGGTAATCAGTTGATGACGAAAAAAATTTCCTGTGTCACGGTATAACGATCTTGCCGTGATAGACATGTACACTCCTTGAAAGAACCGGGTTAATTAACCCGTCGATTGTACATGTTCTGGCGGCTCGCTGGCACCCGCAACCGGATAACTTTCTGTCATAACAGGTAAAGATGGGTGAAACAGTGCGGGAAGGCCATAGCGTGCCCGGGCCCGATCGCAGCCTTCATTCCCGATCCCGTTTTCGCCGGACATAGCAAACTCCCGGCAGGGCGAGGGGCGGTTCTCATAAATACTGCACGACACGCAGTGGCCGATTTCCCCTTCAAGCGCAATACAGCGCGGCGAACGATCGTTCGTCCCACGCATATTTCGCATCATCAGACTTAAAGGTTCCGTTAATTCTGTGGGAACGGGGCCGCCCGCATCGTCGGCTTCAGCCCAGTAAAACGAGACGCGGAAGTGGGCACAGCAGGCACCACAGCTAATACAGGGGTTTGTAGTTTCACTCATTTGATCGCCCGCCACCTCTAAGGCATCGAACCAAAATCACAGGGGGAGATGAGCAAAGTAATGCCGCTCCATTTTTTCGGCAAGCACTATTTGTGTCCGGGATACGGGCATAAAATTGATCTGAGTCAATCCATTGTTTTTTAAATCATTTTTCCGTCTTGATTTAGATGCATTTATAAAAAAATCGCGCTAAACCTGTGCGCACAAAAAAATGATTCAGTGCAGGCATCTTACTTTCTCACAGGAGTGACTATGAAACTGGCTAAATGCGCCATGCTGCTGGCGCTTGCGTTACCTCAACTGGCACTGGCCCACCAGGCTGGTGATTTTTTTATTCGCGCAGGTAGCGCCACCGTTCGACCTAACGAAGGCTCGGATAACGTACTGGGTATGGGCGGATTCAGTGCCAGTAATGATACCCAACTGGGCTTAACGTTTACCTATATGGCGACAGACAACATTGGCGTCGAGCTACTGGCCGCCACACCGTTCCGCCATAAAGTTGGCCTTGGCCCAACGGGCACGCTGGCGACGGTCCGGCAATTGCCGCCAACGCTGATGGCGCAGTACTACTTCTTTGACAGCCAAAGCAAAGCGCGACCCTATGTCGGCGTCGGCATTAACTACACGACGTTTTACGATGCAAAGTTTAATCAGACCGGTCGTGATGCGGGATTAAGTGATCTCAGTGTGAAAGACTCGTGGGGCATTGCCGGCCAGGTAGGGCTGGATTATCAGATTAACCGTGACTGGCTGCTGAATGCATCATTGTGGTACATGGATATTGATACGAACGTGAAATTTAAATCGGGCGATCAGCAGCAAAATATTCATATGCGTGTTGACCCCTGGGTATTCTTCTTTGGCGCAGGTTATCGCTTCTGAAGAAAAAAGGGCCACGCAATGCGTGGCCCTTTTGGGTTTAAAACGGCGTTATTTAATTTGCATGTTATTTACGACGGATCTTACCCCAGCAACGCTTCGGGTCACCTGAACGGCACGGTTAGCCATTTGTGGTGAGCTGACAAAGCCGCTGAGCTGCACTTTACCTTTAAAGGTTTCAACGTTGATTTCGGTTGATTTCAGCGACTCATCTTTTAACAATTCGGCTTTCACTTTGGTGGTAATCACGGTGTCATCAATGTAACCGCCGGTGCCTTCTTTCGTTGGCGTTGGCGCACAGGCGCTGAGTGTTAATGCAACAACAGCCGCGACCATGGCACTTGCCAGCACTTTAAACCATTTCATTGCTTCTCTCCCTGTCACAAATAGGATACGTCGTTACCATAACGGCGCCTGTTAATTGTGGTGCAGAAAATCCGAAATGGGCAAACGGACAGCGAAAAAAAACAGCGAAATCATGCCTTACCGGGCGGTAAGGCATAAGGTGAAGGCTGTTAGCGGGTGGCGGCTTTGAGATCGTGGATAAATGTTCTCAATGCGTCCAGCATGACCTCTGGCTCGGCGTGATGCTTTTCAATAATTTTCACAACAGCGGAACCTGAAATTGCACCGGCTGTGCCTGCCGCGAGAGAGTCTTTTACCTGGGAAGGTTCGGAAATGCCAAAGCCCTGTAGCGGCGGGGCTGCATGGTATTCCTTCAGGCGGGTTATCAAATGATCAAGTGGCAGGCTGGCCCGCTTTTCAGTACCCGTGACGCCCGCTCGTGATAACAGATAGGTGTAACCGCGACCGTGAGAAGCGATTTCGCGCAGAAGTTCATCGCTGGCGTTCGGTGGGCAGATGAAAATGGGCGCAATACCGTGACGCATAGCCGCCTGACGGAAAGGTGCCGATTCCTCTACGGGCACATCAGCCACGAGGACAGAGTCGACCCCCGCTTTGGCACAACGCGCATAAAAGTCATCAATACCATTGCTGAACACCAGATTGGCATACATCAGTAAACCTATCGGGAGTTCGGGATATTTTTGACGAATCGCCGCGAGCATTTCAAAACACTGTGCCGTCGTCGTTCCGCCAGCGAAGGCACGCAGTGTTGCACTTTGAATAGTAGGACCATCTGCTAAAGGATCAGAAAAGGGAATTCCCAGTTCAAGTGCGTCAGCTCCGCCTTCTACCAGCGCATCGATAATGCGTAATGACAGGGCAGGTGACGGGTCACCCAGAGTTACGAAGGGAACCAGCGCACCTTCTTTCTTCGCCGCCAGACGCGTAAACAGTCGATCATAACGTTCCATCAAATTTCTCCCTGCGCAGTCAGAATATCGTGAACGGTGAAGATATCTTTATCACCCCGACCAGAAAGGTTCACCACAATCAGCTGCTCTTTCTCCGGCTCCGCCTTCGCCATTTTTAACGCATGGGCCAGCGCATGGGCGGATTCAAGCGCAGGGATAATGCCTTCCGCACGACACAGCGTTTTAAAGGCTGCCAGCGCTTCATTGTCGGTGACGGAAACATAGTCCGCGCGGCCGATGCTGTTCAGATGGGCGTGCTGAGGGCCGACTGACGGGAAATCGAGGCCGGCAGAAATCGAGTAGGACTCTTCGATTTGCCCTTCGCTGGTCTGCATCATCGGGGCTTTCATCCCAAAGTAGATGCCGACCCGGCCGTGTTTCAGCGGTGCGCCGTGCTCACCGGTTTCGATACCGTGGCCCGCTGGCTCAACGCCAATCAGTTTGACGCTCTCTTCCTCGATGAAATCGGCAAACATGCCAATCGCATTGGAGCCGCCGCCGACGCAGGCGATGACGGCGTCGGGCAGACGTCCTTCTTTTTCCAGAATCTGTTTTTTCGTCTCTTCACCGATCATGCGCTGGAACTCACGCACGATGGTCGGGAAGGGGTGTGGGCCGGCCGCGGTGCCCAGCATATAGTGGGCGGTTTCATAGCTGCCCGACCAGTCACGCAGCGCCTCGTTACAGGCATCTTTCAGGGTGGCGGAACCGCTGTGAACCGGAATCACTTCGGCACCCATCAGGCGCATACGAAAGACGTTAGGTGACTGACGCTCAACATCCTTGGCGCCCATGTAGATGCGGCATTTCATGCCCAGCAGCGCACAGGCCAGGGCTGAAGCCACACCATGCTGACCGGCTCCGGTTTCCGCAATAATCTCGTTTTTGCCCATCCGTTTAGCCAGCAACGCCTGTCCCAGTACCTGGTTCGTTTTGTGCGCGCCGCCGTGCAGCAGATCTTCACGTTTCAGGTAAAGGCGGGTTTGAGTGCCTTTGGTCAGGTTACCGCACAGGGTTAAGGCTGTCGGGCGGCCGGCATAGTTTTTCAACAGGTCGGTAAATTCAGCCTGAAACTCAGGGTCTTTTTGGGCGCTGACAAAGGCTTCTTCAAGCTGCTTCAGCGCAGGCATCAGAATTTGTGGCACGTACATGCCGCCAAACTCGCCGAAATAGGGATTAAGTAAAGTCATGGATCTATCCTTTTGTGTGCCCGCCTTCAGGCGGGCCAGTCCAGTCAGTAGGCGCGAAGCGTTCGGAACACCGCCGCAATTTTGCTGGCATCTTTGATGCCTGGCGCGCTTTCTACACCGGAATTAAAATCGAGTCCTGCACAACCCAACTGTGCGGCTTCCACACAGTTATCCGCGCTCAGCCCACCGGCCAGCAGAACATTCTTCAGGTCCTGCCCGTGTAGCAGCGACCAGTCAAAGGTCTGGCCCGAACCGCCCTGACCATTATCAAAAACGTAACGGTCAATATGCGGCCAGTTACGTTCTGGCAACGCGTCGCTGATGCTGAGCGCTTTCCAGATTTGTACCTGTTCAGGCAGTGCCTGATAAAGCGCAGCCACATAAGCGTGGTCTTCATCGCCATGCAACTGCACAGCAGCCAGCTGCAATGATTCCACTTTAGTGACAATGTCACTTATTGCCGCATTGCGGAACACACCGACATAGTTAAGCGGGGCACCGGCTATCACGGCCCGTGCTTTCTCGGTATCCACCTGACGCGGCGAGCCCTCGGCAAAAATAATTCCGCCGTAAATAGCGCCGGCATCACAGGCCGCGCAGGCATCTTCAGGGCGCGTCAGTCCGCATACCTTGTTGCTGCCCAGGGTGACACGTCGCACCGCAGCATGAAGATCCTCTTCTTCCATCAATGCCGAACCAATCAGGAAGCCATTTGCAAAATGACTCAGTTCACGCACATCGCGGTAATTGTTGATGCCCGATTCGCTGATAACGGTCACACCTTGCCCCAGACGCGGCGCAAGCTGACGCGTCCGGTTGAGATCAATCGACAGATCGCGCAGGTCGCGGTTATTAATGCCGACTACTTTGGCTTCCAGCGCAATAGCGCGTTCCAGCTCCTGCTCATTGCTGACTTCAGTCAAAACGCCCATCTGCAGGCTGTGTGCGATGGCGGAAAGCTGGCGATACTGCTCGTCATCCACGACCGACAGCATCAGCAGGATGGCGTCAGCCTGATAAAAACGCGCCAGATAAATTTGATAAGGGTCGATGATAAAGTCTTTACACAGCACCGGCTGCGTAATCGCAGCACTGACGACGGGCAAAAAGGCAAAGTCGCCCTGGAAATATTTTTCGTCGGTTAATACCGAAACGGCAGAAGCATAATGGCGATACACCCCGGCGATCATTTCGGGATCGAAATCATCGCGGATCAGCCCTTTTGAAGGCGAAGCCTTTTTGCATTCCAGAATAAAGGCAGTGCGGGTGCCCTGCAGTGCGTCATAAAAGCTACGGCTGGAAGGAACAATGCGCGGCTGGAAGCTTTCCAGCGGTTGCTGCTGCTTACGCGCTTCAACCCAGACGGCTTTGTCTTTCACGATTTTATCTAACACTGTACCCTGCATGATTATCCTCTTGATGCCAGAGCCACCACGCGCTCATAAGCCTGACCGCTACGGATGGCGTTAAGCGCACGCTGTGCATTTTCACGGAGATCTTCATTACCAAACACTTTCAGGAGCATGGCCACATTCACGGCAACCGCCTCCTCATGGGCCTGCTCGCCATTACCCTGGAGTAAACGTGTCAGAATGTCACGGTTTTCTTCGGGTGTGCCGCCTGCCAGCGCGTCTTTAGGATGGAATCCGAAACCAAAATCCTCCGGACTTAACTGATAGCGGGTGATTTCCCCTTCGCGCAGCTCGGCCACCTGTGTCACATCGTGCAGGGCAACCTCATCCATGCCGCCGCCATGTACCACGGCTGCACGCTGGTAGCCTAATACTTTCAGCGTCTGAGCAATCGGCAAGACCAGCTCAGGGCTGTACACGCCAATAACGGCTAACGGTGGGCGCGCAGGGTTGATCAGTGGCCCCAGAACGTTAAACAACGTGCGGGTCTTCAACTGCTGACGCACCGGCATAGCATGGCGAAAGCCCGTGTGGTACTGCGGTGCGAACAGGAAGCAGACATTCAGATCGTCCAGTGCGCGCCGCGCCAGCTCAGCGGGCATATCCAGGTTAATCCCAAAAGCGGCCAGCAGGTCGGATGACCCCGATTTGCTGGATACGCTGCGATTGCCATGTTTTGCCACCTTCAGACCACAGGTAGCGGCGACAAAGGCACTGGCGGTTGAAATATTAATGCTGTTACTGCCATCCCCGCCGGTGCCCACAATATCGGCGAACGCATAATCCGGACGCGGAAACGGTTTGGCATCTTCAAGTAAGGCACAGGCTGCCCCGGCGATTTCCTCCGGGTTCTCGCCCCGGACTTTCATCGCAACCAACGCCGCCGCCAGTTGGGTAGGTTCAAGCTGGCCGGTAATAATGGCGCTGAACAGCTGGTGGCTTTCTGCCTGCGTCAGACTATGCGACTGGTAAAGTTTTTCCAGAATCGGTTGCATTGCGTTCTCCCTGTTACTTCGCCAGCGCCCAGGCAAGTGTCTGTTCAAGCAGACGTGCGCCCTGAGTGGTTAAAATGGATTCAGGATGGAACTGGAATCCGCAAACCCGATCGTGTTCATGACGGACGGCCATCACCATGCCGTTGTAGCTGGCATTAACCGTTAATTCGTCTGGTGTATTGCTGCCCACCAGTGAGTGGTAACGGGCAACGGGAAGAGGATTACTCAGTCCGGCAAACATCGCCTCGCCGTCATGGTTAATGGATGACGCTTTGCCATGCAAAATTTCACCGGCCTGACCGACATGGCCGCCATACGCTTCCACAATCGCCTGATGGCCCAGGCAGATCCCGATAATCGGTAACTTTCCGCGTAGCGCACCCAGCAGTTCGGGCATACAGCCCGCGTCTTTCGGCGCGCCAGGGCCGGGTGACAGCATCAGGACAGGATTGTCCATGCTCTGCAAACGTTCAGTCAGCAAAGCGGCCGGTACGTTGTTGCGGTAAATCACCACGTTGTGCCCAAAGGTGCGCAGTTGATCGACAAGGTTGTAGGTAAATGAGTCGATGTTATCCAGCAGCAGGATGTCAGCCATCAGAAGATCTCCTTGCAGTGATGAGCAGTGGCGATAGCGCGCAGCACCGCGCGGGCTTTATTGCGGCTTTCATCGGCCTCGGCCTGTGGGTTAGAATCGAGCACCACGCCCGCGCCGGCCTGTACAGTGGCCACGCCGTCTTCCACGTAGGCTGAGCGGATCACAATACAGGTATCCAAATCACCGTTGGCGGTGAAATAGCCGACAGCGCCGCCGTAAATACCGCGTCGGGTGCCTTCGACTTCAGCGATCAGTTGCATGGCGCGAACTTTAGGCGCGCCGCTCAGCGTGCCCATATTCATGCAGGCGCGGTAGGCATGTAGCACATCCAGATCCTCACGCAATGTCCCCACCACGCGGGAGACCAGGTGCATAACAAAGGAATAACGATCAACCTTGGTCAGATCCGCGACGTAGCGGCTTCCGGGACGACAAATGCGCGCAAGGTCATTGCGTGCGAGATCGACCAGCATCAGGTGCTCGGCCAGCTCTTTATGATCGGTGCGCATTTCAAGTTCGATACGGCTGTCCAGATCGCGGTCCAGCGAGCCATCCGCATGTCGACCGCGTGGACGCGTTCCGGCAATCGGGTAAATTTCGATCTGTCGTGAGGCGGCGTCGTACTTGAGCGAGCTTTCCGGCGAGGCGCCAAAGAGCGAAAAATCCTGATCCTGCATAAAGAACATATACGGGCTGGGATTACTGCGTTTTAACGTATCGTAAGCGGCCAGCGGCGACGGGCAGGGCAGTGAGAAGCGACGTGATGGCACGACCTGGAAGATCTCACCAATACGAATAGCATCCTGCATCTTCCTCACCACATTACAGTATTCCTCATCGCTCTGGCTGGTGGTCAGCGTCATCGTTTCGACCGGCTTGACGGGCAACGCAGGTGCAGGTTGCAGCATTTGTCCGTGTAACTGCTCAATACGGCTTTGCAGACGCTGGAATTCGTGGGTGGACGGACAGAACAGGCTGGCCTGCAGGCGGGCACTGTGTGCCTGGTGATCGAGCACCAGCAGGGTTTCCGCCAGATAGAAACAGTAGTCAGGGCAGCGCTGCTCACTGCTGAGCGTCGGCAGGTCCTCAAAACCCGCGACCAGATCATAGGCAAACAGGCCGCCAACGAACACGGCTTCGCGCTCATCGGCGGGCGAGTTCACTAACTGCGGAATCACACGCAGGGCATCAAACACCGACAGGGCGCGTAAGCGAGAGTCTTCATCTTGCTGATCGTGGGTCGTCGTAAATGTTAACACCCGGCCATCAGGGCGCGATTCATTTTTGATTTCGGCGGGAAGCGCCTCGTCCAGCAGCGGCAGCAGCGCCCGACCATTATCAGACAGGGCCTGCACAGTGACGCAGTTACCCAGCGCGCTGATACGCAGGGCACTGTCGATGATCATCAGACTTTTTAAATTTTCCTTGCTGTCGATATCCGCAGATTCAAGCAGCAGCGTTGACGGGCGTGCGCCGCATAACTGATGAAAAACCGCGGCGGGATCTTCCCGATAAGGGGCGTTACCGGTAATTAACTTCACTGTAGGTTTTGCATTGAGCATGATGATTTCTCTGAATGTCGTCCAAAAAAAAGCCCGCTTGTTGGCGGGCTCAGGTATCTGCACAGGTTTACGCTAAGTGTGCACGACAACGCCGCCCGACCGGGAAACATTGCGCCACCAACCAGTGAAAAGCGTAATAACCATTTTCATAAACACATACCCGTCTGCGGTGAACTTGTGTACTAGTTAACTGGTTCGTGACAAAAATGTCAATACACTTTTTCAGTGACCCATAAAATCGTTATCATGCTGACCTGTTCCATCGCCAGCAGGAGTTGTTTTGAGCGATATCGCCCGTTTTCCGCTTTACGATCTACATAGTCATACACGGGCTTCCGATGGATTGCTATCCCCGCAGGCGCTGGTCGAGCGTGCGGTTGAAATGCGCGTAGGTGTGCTGGCCATTACCGATCACGATACCGTGGCGGGCGTCGCCGAGGCACAGCAGGCCGCATTACGTGCTTCGTTGCCAGTCAATGTCATAGCCGGCGTCGAGATTTCCACGCTGTGGGAAAATCATGAGATCCATATTGTTGGATTAAATATCGATATTCATCATCCCGTCATGACGCAGTTCCTCGCTGGTCAGTATACGACGCGACTGGAACGCGCCCAACGCATTGCTGAGCGGCTTGAAAAAGCCCAGATTCCCGATGCACTGGCGGGCGCCCTGCGTTTAGCCGAAGGGGGAATGATCACGCGGGGACATTTTGCCCGCTATCTGGTTGAGGTTGGCAAAGCGAGCACTATGGCGCAGGTATTCAAAAATTATCTGGCCCGAGGCAAAACCGGCTACGTGCCGCCG
The DNA here is from genome assembly GCF_035191405.1 of Pantoea sp. JZ2. NCBI lineage: Bacteria > Pseudomonadati > Pseudomonadota > Gammaproteobacteria > Enterobacterales > Erwiniaceae > Pantoea > Pantoea sp. JZ2. The sequence goes on from NZ_CP045247.1 coordinate 2,319,801, forward strand.
CAATGGTGTACAATTAATCAAGCCATTGATGCCATTCACCATTCTGGTGGCTGTGCGGTGCTGGCTCATCCGGGACGCTACGGATTGTCGGCAAAATGGCTGAAACGCCTGATCGCGTATTTTCGCGCTGCGGGGGGTGATGCTATCGAGGTGGCACAATGTCAGCAGGCACCCGATGAGCGTACCACGTTAGCCGGGTACGCCCGTGATAACGATCTGGCCGCATCGCAAGGTTCTGATTTTCATCAACCCTGCCCGTGGATTGAGTTAGGCCGCAAACTGTGGTTACCCGCAGCCGTAGAACCCGTCTGGGAACGCTTTCCCGCACTGGCTCCGGCTGCTGAATGCACGGAAAGGTGACAAGAGGTTTTTATGAGTCAACTGTTTCATATTCATCCGGATAATCCGCAACCGCGTCTGATTAACCAGGCTGTGGAGTACCTGAACAAAGGTGGCGTGATTGTTTATCCGACCGATTCAGGCTATGCCCTGGGATGTCGTCTGGAAGAAAAAGGCGCGATGGAGCGCATTTGCCGTATACGACAACTGGATGGCCATCATAATTTCACACTGATGTGCCGCGATTTGTCTGAGTTGTCGGTGTATTCACAGGTGGGCAACAGCGCGTTCCGCCTGATTAAAAATAACACGCCGGGCAATTACACGTTTATTCTGAAGGCGACGAAAGAAGTCCCGCGCCGTCTGATGAACGAGAAACGTAAAACCATTGGTTTACGTGTCCCGTCGAATCCAGTGGCCCTGGCGTTACTGGAAGCGCTTAATGAACCGATGATGTCGACATCCTTGATTCTGCCAGGCAATGATTTCACTGAATCTGATCCGGAAGACATTCAGCACAGTATTGGTAAGCTGGTGGACTTAATCATTGACGGCGGCACGCTGGGACAGCAGCCTACCACCGTGATTGATTTGACCAGTGATGCCCCTGAAATTGTCCGTGAAGGCGCTGGCGACACAACGCCTTTTATGTAAGCCAGTCAGGTTTTACGGGTGTCAGGAATCGTCGCCTGTAACCAGTTTTTAAACTGGCCGTAAGGGATATAGAGTGACACATCTTTCAGTATCACTTTCCCGCTACGGCCATTTTTAATTGAATCGGAATACCCGACGATCACGCCGCCGATGGTATCGTCACTATTGAAGACCCCACCGCCAGACATCCCCTGAACCACGCCAGCATTGGAAGCCATCGCGATGCACGGACTTTTATTCCAGAGGTTACGAATGGCGGTGCGTGCGAGATTCACACCCTTTGATTCAACAGGTAGCGCCGAAATATAGCTGTAACCGTACATCTTTACGTGATCGCCAATATCGGTGCTGCGGAAGTGAGCCAGCGTATCCGGCGGATTCTTGTGATAAATAATCGCAAGGTCGCAGTAAGGGTGATAAGACTTAACGCGCTGCACGGCAAATTTTGCCACATGCGCGGCAGTCAGGCTGTATTCAGGCGTCAACGGAATAGTGGTGCCCAGCGTGCCTAAACCCAGAATCGTCGGAATGCCTGTCACGCTCATATCCACGTGCTGCATTGCCGTTCGGCTGTACTCGGTATGGCCCACGGAACAACCGCTCAGCGCCAACGCAATCAACGCTGAACTTACAAAACGTTTTTTCATGGTGGTGTCTTCGCTTAAGCATGCCAGTAAAATCCCTGGTGAAGATTAAGGACATGCAAATTAAAGCTCATCGTGAGCCGTATTAACGCAGCGTTTCCCGATGCGCCAGTATTAAGATTAATAACAACCCTTTAGCGTGCTGCAATTTAATGCCCGGGTCAGAAATAACTGACACCGTACGGATTAAAATCTGCTCACTGTCCGGTCGCATAATGTGTTATCGGCAATGGATTGCAATAGTCCAATTTTTTTTAACTTTACGAGGGTAGAAAAAAAGTCATTGCGGACTTAATGATAAAAAACAGGGTGATGACCACCTTATTATTCTTTCATTATCGGCTGATGAATAAAATTGTACAGTGATTTTTATGTTGTATAGCTTTTCCCGACGCAACCTGTTGATAATAGAGTAAACAGGGTGCATTGAAGATGCGAGGCGGGCTAACAGAGGGCTGCCGGGGCCCACAATGATTTTATTTGACTTAAGTAGCGGTGTTTTGTTTTTATTTTTTGTAAACAGCCACAAAAATAAAACTGTTTAGCGCGCCGACTGAGTGTGAGCCGCTAATGAAAAGTGTCAGGCCAGATACCTGGAGACTTAATCATTAATGCGCTACCGGTTTTGGCAGGAAATGATTTATAAGAGTGAGTAAAGACGGAAATAAAGCCAATAGCTGCGATAAGTAACATTAATTAAAATGAAGTAACCAAGTGTGACATTCAGATAATATCCTCCCCGGCTACGGCTGTGTCATTTGACTTAATTACCCTAAATAAACGTGTGTGCTTATAATGATCTTCTCGCGCGATCACCAGGACGCAACGCAGCCATCTAATTCGACCAGATCTTAACCGGACCTGGCGTGAGCGCGTAGGGATCGTCACGCCCGGGACAGGTGTCGTAAGGCACGGGTCAGCAGCCAGGCCCCGTACGCCGCTTCCGGGCGGCACATTACGGGTTACAATGCCTCAGACATGCTGTATAATGGGGCCAACAGGAAAATATAACCTATTGATTTTAAAGGTTTAATTACCTAATCCATCCGACGCCTGGGAAGGCGACAATGAGGTAGCTCCATGAGCGAGAAGTTACAAAAAGTCTTAGCGCGTGCCGGTCACGGTTCGCGTCGTGAAATTGAAGCGATGATTGCGGCCGGACGCGTGAGCGTTGACGGTAAGCTTGCCACACTCGGCGATCGCATCGAAAACAATAAAGCCCTGAAAATCCGTATTGATGGCCATCTGGTATCGATTGCTGAATCTGCAACAGAAGTGTGCCGTGTGCTGGCGTATTACAAACCTGAAGGTGAACTCTGCACACGCAGCGATCCTGAAGGGCGGCCTACGGTCTTCGATCGTCTGCCGCGCCTGCGCGGTTCGCGCTGGATTGCTGTTGGCCGCCTTGACGTGAACACCTGTGGACTCATGCTTTTTACAACGGATGGTGAACTGGCTAACCGCCTGATGCATCCCAGCCGGGAAGTGGAACGTGAATACGCGGTGCGTGTGTTTGGCCAGGTTGACGATGACAAAATTCGTCAGCTCAGTAAAGGTGTGCAACTGGAAGATGGTCCGGCAGCGTTCAAAACATTGCGTTTTGCGGGTGGAGAAGGCATCAACCAGTGGTACAACGTCACCCTGACTGAAGGACGCAACCGTGAAGTTCGCCGTTTATGGGAAGCCGTGGGTGTACAGGTCAGCCGCCTGATGCGTGTCCGCTATGGCGACATCACCTTGCCAAAAGGTGTACCACGCGGTGGCTGGATGGAACTGGATCTGCCAGCGGTCAATTATCTGCGCAATCTGGTAGGAATGGATGACGAAACCGTCACCAAACTGGCGGTTGAGAAAGATCGCCGTCGTACAAAAGCCAATCAGATTCGTCGGGCCGTGAAACGTCACAGCCAGGCCAGTGGCAGACCCGCTCGTCGTAATGCCAGTAGCAAACGCAACGCAACCTGAGTGCCTGCCGGGTTGATATAAGGCTATAAAAAAGCCGCAACATCGTCTGTTGCGGCTTTTTACTTTCTGGCTGACGCTCCCGGACATCTTACCGGTGGAAGAGGGGAAACGCGCCGGTTACTAAGCCGCCCGCCATCAGCACCAGGCTAATCAAAATCCCCCATTTTATGGCAAAACGTTGATGGTCACCGATATCCACTTTGGCCAGACCGACTAACAGATAGACCGACGGCACCAGTGGACTCAGCAGATGGAAGGGTTGGCCCACAATAGAGGCTCGGGCAATTTCTTCTGCTGAAATGCCATAGCTGGCGGCCGTCTGAGCAATGACAGGCAGAATGCCAAAGTAGAAAGCATCGTTGGACATAAAAAAGGTAAAAGGCAGACTGATCAGGGCGGTAAATAGCGCAAGATAAGGTCCGAAACTGTGCGGAATAAAGGCCAGCAGACTTTTCGCCATGGCGTCCACCATGCCGGTACCTGACAGTATGCCGGTAAAAATACCTGCCGCAAAAATCAAGGCAGTCACTGCCAGCACATTACTGGCGTGTGAACCGATACGGGCTTTTTGCTCTTCAAGCGAGGGGTAATTAAGCATGACGGCAATTGCAAAAGCCAGCATAAACAGAATCTGGATGGGCATGGCACCCACCACCAGAAGCACCAGCAGTACCGTGGTCAGAATAAAGTTTGGCCAGAACATTTTGGGCCGGCGATTTGCTGCGCATTCGTCTGCATCACCCAGGCCCAGTTCGATATTATTCAGATGGTCGTCGCTGATGCGCATGACGCCCAGACGTTTACGTTCCTGTAGCCCAAACACGAAGGCCAGACCGACAAGAGCAACACAGGCGATAAGGATGGCCGGTAGCATGGGAATGAATATATCCAGCGCATCAATGCGCAGCGCGGCCGCCGCGCGGGCTGTGGGGCCTCCCCACGGCGACAGGTTCATGATGCCGCTGGCCAGGTTAACCAGGCAGGTCATTGCCAGCACATTCATGCCCAGTTTCCGGTAGAGGGGAAGAAACGCGGCAATGGCAATCATATAGGTGGTGGAACTGTCGCCATCCAGCGAGACCAGCAAGGTTAATACAGCGGTACCGACCAGCACTTTAAGCGGGTCGCCACGCACAATTTTCAGGATGAAACGCACCAGCGGATCAAACAGTCCGGCATCGATCATCAGGCCGAAATAGAGAATAGAAAACGTCAGCATCACACCCGTTGGAGCCAGCGTTTTGACCCCGTTCAGCATCATTTCCCCAAGTCCGTGATAAAACCCGCCGATAAGCGCAAAAAGCGTCGGGATAAGAATGAGCGCGATTAGCGCTGACATGCGTTTGGTCATGATCAGATACATGAAACAAACCACCATCGTAAAGCCCAGTATGGTCAGCAAAATAAGAGCCCTCTTATTGGCAAAAGTTATTCAATTGTTATCAGAAAGAACATTTAATTATGGAATCGATTAGCACGGTAATGATTAACCTGTTGATTTGATTAACCACGTGCAATGGAATGATATTAAAGCTAAATATTTTTTATCATTTATTTAACATTGAAGAGTGATCCCGATCGGTTTTACGTCTCTCAACGGTAAAAATATGTGATTGAGATCAATCATGGCGGCGGCGGATGACGCCGGTTTGCAGGCAGGGTTTCTGGAAAAGGCGCGTAAAACGTTTCGCAAAATTAACATGAATGGAAAATAAAAGCGGGAAAAGCCCTGAGGACCAGCTGTGCCAGGCTGCAATGACAATAAGCGGGCATGCAGGCCGATAAACAGGGAAAAGGAAGTACAGAGGGGGCACTGCGTAAGATAAGCAGGCCGGATGCATAAGGGCAGCCAGCCTGCGGTAAAGGCTACCAGTCTATTCCCTGCTGTGCCTGGATACCGGCGTCAAAGGCATGTTTCACCGGACGCATTTCCGTCACGGTGTCAGCCATATCCAGTAAGGTGCGATGGCAACCCCGACCCGTAAGGATGACGCTCTGGTGGGCAGGACGGCCTTGCAGAGCGGTTACCAGCTCGTCGAGTGGCAGATAATCCATACTGATCATGTAGGTGATCTCATCCAGAATCACTAAATCAAGCGTGTCATCCGACAGCATGCGTCTGGCATGTTCCCAGACGGCCAGGCAGGCCGCTGTGTCGGTCTGGCGATTTTGCGTTTCCCAGGTGAAACCCGTGGCCATTACCTGAAACTCCACCCCGTGCCGGGCCAGAAGGTTGCGTTCGCCGTTGGGCCATTCTCCCTTAATGAACTGAATGGCCGCGGCACGTTTGCCATGCCCGCAGGCGCGTAGAGCCGTGCCAAACGCAGCGGTGGTTTTCCCTTTACCGTTTCCGGTAAACACCATCAAAATGCCTCTGACTTGCTGAGCGGCAGCAATGCGGGCATCCACCTGTTCTTTCAGACGCTGTTGCCGCTGTTGATGACGATCGCTGGTCATTACTCTGCGGCCCCGGGTTTTCTGCCTGGCTGCGCATCGAAGCTCATACCGGTTTTACGGCGGCTGTCATCGCCCATTAAATAGAGGTAAAGAGGCATGATATCGGCAGGCGTTTTGAGTTTACCGGCGTCTTCCTGAGGAAACGCACTGGCGCGCATTTTCGTACGCGTACCACCAGGATTAATACAGTTAACCCGCAATGCCTGATTTTTATACTCGTCGGCCAGCACCTGCATCATGCCTTCTGTGGCGAACTTTGATACCGCGTAGGCACCCCAACCCGCGCGCCCGGTACGGCCCACACTTGACGTCGTGAATACCAGCGAGCCGCTTTCGGATTTGAGCAGCAACGGCAATAGCGCCTGGGTGAGGTAAAACGTGGCATCAACATTAATTTTCATGACCTGTTGCCAGATTTGCGGATCCAGGTCGGCCAGCGGAACAATCTCACCTAAGATACTGGCGTTATGTAACACACCATCCAGACGGGAGAATGTTTGCGCCAGTTCCTGCGCTAGCTGCGCACAGCGTGCCGGCGTGGCGTCTGAAAGATCCAATACCACCGAATGGGCAGGGCGCTTGTTCAGTTGGTTTATTAACGCTTCTGTCTGCTGCAGCTTTTCAGCGCTGCGCCCCAGTAAAATCACCTCCGCGCCGAAGCGGGCGTAGGTCAGGGCCGCTTCGCGTCCAATGCCGTCAGAGGCACCCGTCACCAGGATAATGCGATGGGCAAGTAGATCATCTTTCGGTTGATAATGCATGTTGGGAACCTCCCGCAACGTCTGGGTTTTTCGCTTTATGCCCTAATTCAGGGCACGACGCAATTAGCAATAGGGACAATCTGTGCCAGATGCTGGCATTTCAGGCGACGCAGTAGCATAAACCCGTTAAACTAGGCGTTTGTCAGTAATCCTCTGTTTAATAAGGCGACACGATGGATCTTCTTTTGAGTTATGGATTGTTTTTAGCAAAAGCGGTGACGGTGGTCGTTGCCATTGCTGCCATCGTCATGATTGTTGTACATGCCGCTCAGCGTAAACGTCACCCGGGCGGACAACTGCGATTAACGCGGTTAGATGACGATTACAACAAGATGAAAGAGGCGTTGCAGCTTGAGAAAATGAAACCGCAGGCGCAAAAACTGTGGTTAAAAAACCATAAAAAGGCCGAAAAACAGAAGGCGAAAGCAGAGAAGCGCGACGCGAAGCAGGGCAATGTCGACACCGTTAAACCCACGTTGTACGTGCTTAATTTCAATGGCAGCATCGATGCCAGTGAAGTGAAATCGCTACGCGAAGAAATTTCAGCCATTCTGGCGGTTGCCCAGCCGGGCGATGAAGTATTACTGCGTCTGGAAAGCCCGGGCGGCATGGTTCACGGTTATGGCCTGGCGGCGTCACAATTGCAGCGCCTGCGTGATGCCGGGTTGAAGCTGACAGCGGCCGTGGACAAAGTGGCGGCGAGCGGCGGCTATATGATGGCCTGTGTGGCCAATACCATCGTGGCCGCGCCTTTTGCCGTCATCGGTTCCATCGGGGTTGTCGCGCAAATCCCTAACTTCAACCGTCTGTTGAAACGTAATGACATTGACGTTGAGTTACACACGGCGGGTCAGTACAAACGTACGCTGACGCTGTTTGGTGAAAACACCGAAGAAGGACGTGAAAAATTCCAGCAGGATTTGAACGAAACCCACCTGTTGTTTAAACAGTTTGTTCATGAAATGCGTCCTTCCCTCGACATTGACCGGGTGGCAACCGGCGAGCACTGGTATGGCCGGCAGGCGCTTGGACTGGGCCTGATCGATCGTATTTCGACCAGTGACGATCTCATTATCGCGAATATGGCGAAATTCACGGTACTGGGCGTGACGTATGTACGACGTCGTTCAAAAATCGATCGCCTGACGCAAAGCGCAGGGCAGGTGCTTGAGCGCATTATGCTCAAATGGTGGCAGCGCAGCGACAAACGGTTTTTGTGATGCATCGACCCGGCTCAGGCCGGGTTTTTTATACCAGGTGATAACGGGGTGACAGCAGAACGGCCAGGTGTTTGAACAGGTTGAACACCGCCGTGGTTTTTGCGGTCGGCAGGCCTTCCGCGTCCAAAAAGTACGGCCCTTTAAACACCAGCACATCGCCCTGCTGGCTGACGGCAGTAGCTTCAATACCGGCGATAAAATCATCATGTTCCCTGAGCATCGCGTTAGCGATATCTAACAGTGCCTGGGACGACACTCCCTCAGTCAGATTCTGCATATGTCTGTGCCTTTTTGACAGTCTGATAATTCTTTCTATATTACTTGCGTACTGCACTGTTCGACAAATCGTGGGCAGGGGTAAAAAAAGGGCTTTCCTCACACCAGATGCTAATTAAGTTGCGTAACAGATTTTATCAGGTACAGTGTGGGCGTTTCAGATTCCAGGGATATTGCACCGGGAAGTGCGATTAAGTCAGGCAGAAAAAGCGATTTTTATCATAAAGTTGCACTGTAAAGAATCGACTGACCAGAGATTGAGCCCCACGTCTTGAAATACCAAACAGGCGTAGCAATATTGAACCCGATGGGTTTTCAGGGCGTCCAATCCTCTCCCGTTGAGCAGGATGTATTCATTAGGTAAAGGTAAATATGGGTAAAGCACTCGTTATTGTTGAGTCCCCGGCAAAGGCTAAAACAATCAATAAATACCTCGGCAGTGGCTACGTGGTGAAATCCAGCGTGGGCCATATCCGGGATCTGCCGACCAGTGGTTCAACCGCCAAAAAAAGTGCTGAAACCCCGACAGATAAGAAAGCCAAAAAAGTTAAGAAGGATGAGAAAGCCGCACTGGTCAGTCGTATGGGCGTTGATCCCTATCACGGCTGGGAAGCGGATTATCAAATCCTGCCCAATAAAGAGAAAGTGGTAGCGGAACTCAAAGCTTTAGCCGAGAACGCCGACCATATCTATCTCGCAACCGACCTTGACCGCGAAGGGGAAGCCATTGCGTGGCACCTGCGGGAAGTGATCGGGGGTGACGATAAGCGCTTTAGCCGCGTGGTGTTCAATGAGATCACCAAAAATGCGATTCGCCAGGCGTTTGAAACGCCGGGCGAACTCAACATTGACCGCGTCAATGCACAGCAGGCACGCCGCTTTATGGACCGTGTCGTGGGGTACATGGTATCCCCGTTATTATGGAAAAAAATCGCGCGAGGCCTGTCTGCCGGTCGCGTGCAGTCTGTTGCTGTCCGGTTAGTGGTTGAGCGTGAGCGTGAAATCAAAGCTTTTGTGCCCGAAGAGTACTGGGAACTGAGCGCTAACCTGACCACGCCGAAGGGCGATGAGCTGACGATGGACGTCACTCATGCGGGCGATAAACCGTTCCGTCCGGTCAATCACGACCAGACGCACGCCGCGCTGGCTCTGCTGGAAAAAGCGCGCTTTGCGGTCACGGACCGTGAAGACAAGCCAACCAGCAGCAAACCCGGCGCGCCGTTTATTACCTCCACGTTGCAGCAGGCGGCGAGTACCCGGCTGGGCTTTGGCGTGAAAAAGACCATGATGATGGCGCAGCGCCTGTATGAAGCGGGCCATATCACCTATATGCGTACCGATTCCACGAACCTGAGCCAGGATGCGGTTTCGATGGTGCGCGGCTACATTGAAGGCCATTTTGGTAAAAAGTACCTGCCCGATGCGGCGAATACCTTCGCCAGCAAAGAGAATTCGCAGGAAGCGCATGAAGCCATCCGTCCATCAGATGTGGAAGTGCTGGCCGAGCAGCTCAAAGATATGGAAGCGGATGCGCAGAAACTGTATCAGCTTATCTGGCGTCAGTTTGTCGCCTGTCAGATGACACCGGCACAGTACGATTCGACCACGCTGACAGTCACGGCAGGGGATTACAAACTGAAGGCCAAAGGGCGTACGCTGCGCTTTGACGGCTGGACCAAAGTCATGCCTGCGCTGCGTAAGAATGATGAGGATCGTACTTTACCGCCTGTTAACGTTGGCGATGAGCTGAGCCTGCAGGACCTGTTACCCAGCCAGCACTTTACCAAGCCACCGGCCCGCTTTAGTGAAGCTTCACTGGTCCGTGAGCTGGAAAAACGCGGTATCGGCCGTCCTTCGACCTATGCGGCCATCATTTCCACTATCCAGGATCGTGGCTACGTCAGGGTGGAAAACCGCCGCTTTTACGCTGAAAAAATGGGTGAAATTGTCACCGATCGTCTGGAAGAGAACTTCCGCGAGCTGATGAATTACGACTTTACCGCTCACATGGAAAACAGCCTCGACCAGGTCGCCAACAATCAGGCGGAGTGGAAGGCGGTTCTGGATCGCTTCTTCTCCGATTTCAGCCAGCAGCTGGAACAGGCTGAGAAAGATCCGGAAGAAGGCGGAATGCAGCCGAATCAGATGGTCCTGACCTCCATCGACTGCCCAACCTGCGGCCGTAAAATGGGGATTCGGACAGCCAGCACCGGTGTTTTCCTGGGGTGTTCAGGCTATGCGTTACCGCCGAAAGAGCGTTGCAAGCAAACCATCAACCTGATTCCGGAAAATGAAGTTCTGAATATTCTGGAAGGGGACGATGCCGAAACCAACGCGCTGCGTGCCCGTCGTCGTTGCCAGAAATGTGGCACAGCGATGGACAGCTATCTGATTGATAACGGACGCAAGCTGCACGTTTGCGGTAACAACCCTGAGTGCGATGGTTATGAAATCGAAGAAGGGGAGTTTCGTATCAAGGGCTACGATGGTCCGGTCGTCGAGTGCGAAAAATGTGGTTCTGAAATGCACCTGAAAATGGGGCGTTTCGGTAAGTACATGGCCTGTACCAATGATGACTGTAAGAACACCCGTAAGATTTTGCGTAATGGCGATGTCGCCCCGCCGAAAGAAGATCCCGTGCCGCTGCCCGAACTGCCGTGTGAAAAATCGGATGCGTATTTTGTGTTGCGTGACGGTGCTGCCGGTGTGTTCCTGGCCGCCAATACCTTCCCCAAATCGCGTGAAACCCGCGCACCGTTGGTGGAAGAGCTGCAGCGTTTCCACGACCGTTTACCTGAGAAGTTGAAATATCTGGCCGAAGCGCCAGCAACCGATCCGGAAGGCAACAAGACGCTGGTGCGCTTTAGCCGTAAAACGAAACAGCAGTATGTGGCGTCTGAAAAAGACGGCAAAGCGACAGGCTGGTCAGCGTTTTACATTGACGGCAAGTGGCAGGAAGCGAAAAAGTAACCCTGTAAGGCCAGCATTGCTGGCCTTTTTTCCCCGCCTTATATCATTCCGTTCTACATTGATACTTAAAATGCTATAGTGGTTATAGCATTTCCGATCCCTTCTTTCTGCTCAGCACCTTTCACCCGCCTGGGCGACAGTACGCCACCCGGGGATGCGACTCTGTAACCGACCAGGATAACAACAGATATGAAATTACAGCAGTTGCGCTATATCGTAGAAGTCGTGAACCACAACCTGAATGTTTCATCGACAGCAGAAGGGCTTTACACCTCGCAGCCGGGCATCAGTAAGCAGGTCCGTATGCTGGAGGATGAGCTTGGGGTGCAGATTTTCGCCCGCAGCGGTAAGCACCTGACGCAGGTTACGCCCGCCGGTGAAGAAATCATTCGCATCGCGCGCGAAGTGCTTTCCAAAGTGGATGCCATTAAATCTGTCGCAGGTGAACATACCTGGCCGGATAAAGGCTCGTTATATGTTGCCACTACGCACACTCAGGCGCGCTATGCGCTGCCCGGCGTGATTAAGGGCTTTATCGAACGTTATCCACGTGTCTCGCTGCATATGCATCAGGGTTCACCAACGCAGATTGCCGAGGCGGTTTCTAAAGGCAACGCAGACTTTGCAATTGCCACGGAAGCGCTCCACCTCTACGACGATCTCATTATGCTACCGTGCTATCACTGGAACCGCGCTATCGTGGTCACGCCAGACCATCCGCTGGCGGGAAAAGGGCAGGTGACGATAGAGGAGCTGGCCGATTTTCCGCTGGTAACCTATACCTTCGGCTTCACCGGACGCTCCGAGCTGGATACCGCCTTTATGCGCGCGGGGTTGACGCCACGTATCGTCTTTACCGCAACGGATGCCGACGTCATTAAAACGTATGTTCGCCTGGGGCTGGGCGTAGGGGTGATTGCGAGTATGGCGGTGGATCCCGTTGCTGATCCTGACCTCGTCAGAATTGAAGCCTCTGAAATCTTCACCAACAGTACGACGAAGATTGGTTTCCGCCGCAGCACCTTCCTGCGCAGTTATATGTATGACTTCATCCAGCGCTTCGCTCCTCATCTGACGCGCGATGTCGTGGATACGGCTGTAGCGTTGCGTTCCAACGAGGACATTGAGGCCATGTTTAAAGATATCAAGCTGCCGTTTAAGTAACGGTTATCTGTCGTCGCGTATTCTCAGGCTGCTTAGTGCAGCCTTTTTTATGCAAGAATGTTAGCGCCATGTTTATATTGAGAAGTTTCATTATCTTTTTGTAAATGTAACGTCGATCACATGTTTAAAGCTTGCTGTATCTTAAATGCGAAATACGACACATTTTTGACGCGATTTCTTTGCGGGCTGCCAGGATTATTCCCATACTCCAGTTAACGCTTGATGGAGAAGCTTTTATTTAGGGGTTAGTTAACACGGTCTTTAGTAATGACTGGATCTGAAGTTAAATTAACTCAAATTTTTGTCAGGCGGATTTTAATAGTATGGGTAATAAGTCATTAATCGTTACTTAAGTAATTTTACAGTTTTGATAAATTGCGTTAATCGTTTTGTGCAATAAAAATGACTGGATTTTTGGCCTTAACGGGTTTAGGATTCCTCCTAAATCTTAATCGATGTTATCAATCGTTTTATTGAGAGTGATTATCAAAAACTATGGCTACGAGACTGACTGTTGATCCGGGCTTCCCGGCTAAAAGCACCAAGGTTAAGCGTACAGGTAACACTCGTCGCAATGCCTGGTTAACTGTGTTCGCTGCCTCAGCGCTGTTCTGGGTGGTTGTAGCATTAATGATTTGGCGCATCTGGGGTTAAGCCATGTGGGCAAACGCACTCTGCCATAAGCACACCATGACGACTCGTCAGCATCGTCTCTCTGGCTATAAAGCGAAAGAGCCGGTTGCAAAGGCGGAAAAAGTGACTATCCCCGAAAGTTGGGATCTGAACGAGCATCAGCGTAATTTCATCGAGTCCTTTCTGGACCCGAAAACAAAATAATTTTACATCGCGTTTTTCTTTCGACATTTCTTCTGTCTTTCTGACTTACTTAATTAAGCGCTCTTCACACGTTGCATAAATGATGTCATCCCTTATCAGGATGCGAGTACGGCTTTTATTGCCCTTTCTACGCAGGAGTATTGCTATGAATATGATTAAAATGACCTGGTTTAGTGCTTATGCGTTCTCATTTACCGTGTGGATGGCAGCGCTCTGGGCAGCGCTATAATTTAAACGTGTCTCTTTCTCAATAATGCCTCGCAACATTGCGGGGCATTTTTGTTTGCGTCCGATTGTAGCAATCTGTGTTGTAATCAAAACGTTAACAAAAAAGTGGTCTATCTTTATACTAAACCTTGTTGTCTCTGAGGTTTAAAGACCATGTATTATAAAGGAGGAGCTATGTCGTCATCCCTACGCGAGCAGAGTCAGGAAACACTGCAGGTAGATAATCACAACTATCACATCTTCAGTCTACCTCGCGCTTCACAACATCTCGGTAACATTGATCGGTTGCCTAAATCCCTCAAAGTGCTGTTAGAAAACCTGTTGCGCTGGCAGGATGGCGACTCAGTCACTGAGGAAGATATCCAGGCGCTGGTTGACTGGCAAAAAACCGGCCACGCCGACAGGGAAATTGCTTACCGCCCGGCCCGTGTTTTAATGCAGGATTTCACCGGCGTACCCGCCGTTGTTGATTTAGCCGCGATGCGTGAAGCGGTGAACCGACTGGGCGGAGACGTGAATAAAGTCAACCCACTGACCCCGGTCGATCTGGTCATTGACCACTCCGTCACCGTTGACCATTTTGGCGACGACGATGCCTTTGAAGAGAACGTGCGGCTTGAGATGGAACGCAACCATGAGCGTTACGTCTTCCTGCGCTGGGGCCAGAAAGCCTTTGACCAGTTCCGGGTGGTGCCACCGGGGACCGGGATCTGTCACCAGGTAAACCTTGAATACCTGGGGAAAGCAATCTGGCAGCAGCAGATAAACGGCGAAACCTATGCCTGGCCGGACACCTTAGTCGGGACGGATTCTCATACCACGATGATCAATGCGCTTGGCGTGCTGGGATGGGGCGTCGGCGGGATTGAAGCCGAAGCGGCGATGCTGGGGCAACCGGTGTCTATGCTGATCCCGGATGTCGTGGGCTTCAAACTCACTGGCAAACTGCGGCCGGGCATTACCGCGACCGATCTGGTGCTAACGGTGACGCAAATGTTGCGTAAGCACGGCGTGGTGGGCAAATTTGTGGAATTCTATGGTGATGGCCTGGCCGATCTGCCGCTGGCGGATCGCGCAACCATCGCCAATATGGCACCGGAATACGGCGCCACCTGCGGTTTCTTCCCTGTCGATGAAGTGACACTGAGCTATATGACCTTAACCGGACGCGATGCCGAACAGGTTGCGCTGGTAGAACATTATGCTAAACGCCAGGGAATGTGGCGTAATGCGGGCGATGAACCTGTCTTCACCAGCAGTCTTGCGCTGGACATGAATGATGTTGAATCAAGTCTGGCCGGACCAAAACGCCCACAGGATCGCGTGTCCCTGGGCGATGTCCCGGCGGCGTTCGACGCCAGCAATGAACTGGAAGTCAACCACGCGCAGAAACCTCATAAAGAAGTCACCTACACGGACAGCGATACCGGACTTTCCCATACCCTGACCAACGGCGCGGTGGCCATTGCGGCGATTACCTCGTGTACAAACACCTCAAACCCAAGTGTCCTGATGGCCGCAGGTTTACTGGCGAAAAAGGCGGTAGAGCGGGGCCTGAAACGCCAGCCGTGGGTCAAGGCATCTCTTGCTCCGGGCTCTAAAGTGGTTTCCGACTATCTGGCCGTCGCACAACTGACGCCGTTCCTCGATAAACTGGGCTTTAATCTGGTCGGCTATGGCTGTACAACCTGTATCGGTAACTCCGGCCCGCTGCCGGATGCGATCGAATCGGCGATTAAAGAGGGCGACCTCACTGTGGGGGCCGTGCTGTCGGGTAACCGTAATTTCGAAGGCCGTATTCATCCGCTGATTAAAACCAACTGGCTGGCTTCACCGCCGCTGGTGGTGGCCTATGCGCTCGCGGGGAATATGAAGATCAACCTGCAAACTGATCCGCTCGGACAGGATCGGGATGGCAAGCCGGTCTTTTTGAAAGATATCTGGCCTTCGCCTGAAGAAATCGCGACAGCGGTACAGCAGGTTACCAGCGATATGTACCACAAAGAGTATGCGGAAGTCTTTGACGGTACGCCCGAATGGCAGGCCATCAAAGTCAGCGAAGCCGCGACCTATGACTGGGACGAAGGATCAACCTATATCCGTCTGTCACCGTTCTTTGATGACATGGAAAAAACGCCCAAACCGGTCGAAGACATTCGTGGCGCGCGTTTGCTGGCTATTCTGGGGGATTCGGTCACAACAGACCATATTTCACCGGCAGGTAGCATCAAAGCAGAAAGCCCGGCAGGGCGCTATCTGTTGGCGCATGGTGTCGAGCGCAATGACTTCAACTCCTATGGCTCGCGTCGTGGTAACCACGAAGTCATGATGCGCGGAACCTTTGCCAACATTCGTATTCGCAATGAAATGGTGCCGGGCGTTGAGGGTGGCTATACCAAACATTATCCGAGTGGTGAACAACTGGCCATTTACGATGCCGCGATGAAATATCAGGCCGAAGGCGTGCCGCTGGCCGTCATTGCCGGTAAAGAGTACGGGTCAGGTTCGAGTCGTGACTGGGCAGCGAAGGGACCGCGTCTGCAGGGCGTTCGCGTGGTGATCGCCGAATCGTTCGAACGTATCCACCGCTCTAACCTGATCGGTATGGGGATCTTACCGCTGGAATTCCCGCAGGGCGTAACGCGTAAAACATTAGGACTGAAAGGGGATGAGTCGGTTGACGTTGAGAACCTGTCACAACTCACGCCGGGCTGCACCGTGCCAGTGACAATCACGCGTGCCGATGGCAGCAAAGAGAAGCTGGATACCCGCTGTCGCATTGATACCGGTAATGAGCTGACCTATTACCGCAACGACGGTATTCTGCATTATGTGATTCGAAATATGCTCAACTGATACGAAAAAGCCGGGGAAACCCGGCTTTTTTATTCACTGCTTCGGCAACAGATGGCCCATTTTTTCGGCTTTGGTATCGAGATAGTGCGCATTTTTGGGATTCCGTCCCACCACCAACGGCACACGTTCAACGATGTTAATACCGGCTTCGCTCAGGATTTCAACCTTGCGCGGATTATTTGTAAGCAGGCGAACCTCGTTCACCCCAAGGAGCTTAAACATATCTGCGCAGAGCGTGAAGTCACGTTCATCAGCGGCAAAACCGAGCTGATGGTTAGCTTCAACCGTGTCATACCCTTTGTCCTGCAAAGCGTAAGCGCGAATTTTATTCAGCAGACCGATATTGCGGCCTTCCTGGCGGTGATAAAGCAATACACCACGTCCTTCTTCGGCAATGGCATTCAGCGCAGCTTCAAGTTGAAAGCCGCAATCGCAACGCAGGCTGAACAGCGCATCACCGGTAAGACATTCCGAATGAACGCGCGCCAGGACCGGTTCGTTATCATTGATATCGCCAAAGACCAGAGCAACGTGGTCGTGACCGGTTGCCAGTTCTTCAAAACCTACCATCAGGAAATCTCCCCATGGCGTTGGCAGTTTGGCTTCTGCCACCCGTTTAAGCTGCATGTGACTCTCCAGAACCATCAGAGGATGCACTATCATCATGATAGTGCACAGGCCGATGTGGCCCGACAAACGTGCAATATTGTGCCACAACCGCGAGGTCGGCTGTTAATCTGTGTAAACGATTGTTGTGATAAAGCACGATTATCTAATCCGTAAAGGTTATGTTATTCTTTTTTAAGCTAAAGTTTTACCGGTATGACGGCTTTTCATCAGTAAAAAGGAAAAGGGATGGTTAAAATTTTGCAACGTACCACAGCAGGGATGGTGTTACTGCTGATGATGCCATTAGCCGTGTGGCTGTCCGGCTGGCAATGGCAACCCGAGGAAAGTAACACGTTTCTGAGAGTCCTGTTCTGGATGACAGAAACGGTGACCCGGCCATGGGGCATACTGACCAGCCTGGTATTAAGTGCCTGGGTATTATGGTGTCTTCGCTTTCGGCTTAAACCGGCATTGCTGCTGTTGCTGATCATGAATGTCACAATTCTGGCGGGCCAGTATACCAAATCATTCATTAAAGAGCGGGTGCAGGAACCCCGACCTTATGTGGTATGGCTGGAGAAAACGCACGGTCTGGATGACAAAACCTTCTATCAGTTAAACCGCACCCAGCGTGGTGAACGCGTTACCGCACTGATTGCGGATGAATCGCATATTCCGGTCTGGCTAAAAAAGCACTGGGCGTTTGAAACAGGGTTCGCCTTCCCGTCAGGTCATACCTTGTTCGCGGCGAGCTGGGCATTACTGGTCATTGGCCTGCTATGGCCGCGCCGGCATTATAAAACGATAGTGCTGGTCGGCGTTTGGGCGGTGGGCGTTATGGGAAGCCGCTTGTTACTGGGTATGCACTGGCCGCGCGATCTTGCCGTTGCCACCGTGCTGTCCTGGTTTTTGGTGGTCATCGCCACCTGGCTTGCCCAGCGCTTTTGTGGACCGCTGACGTTGCCCCCCGACGAGCAAAAGGAAGTGGCAGAACGCGACCAGGGATTGTAATTGCGCCGTTCAGCCTCATATCTTGCGACTGAACCGCGCAAAAGTGCTTCGCCTGATGCTGCAAGGAGCAGTATTTCTGCCGTAATTTTGGCATACTTTGATTCGACAACCTCACAACAGGATGCACTGTGAAATATTTGCTGATTTTTTTAGTGGTTTTGGTCATTTTTATCATTTCTGTGACCCTTGGCGCACACAACGACCAGGTTATCACCTTTAACTATCTGCTGGCGCAGGGCGATTTCCGTATCTCCACTTTACTGGCAACGTTGTTCGGCGTGGGCTTCCTGCTGGGCTGGGTCATTTGTGGGCTGTTCTGGCTGCGTGTTCGCGTCTCGCTGGCGAACGCCCAACGTAAAATTAAACGTCTGCAGGCTCAGGTTGATCAGAATGCGCCTGGCACAGGTGGTAAACCGTTGCCGCCAACCGTGCAGGAATAAGATTCCATGTTAGAACTGCTGTTTCTGTTACTGCCTGTTGCGGCGGCCTATGGCTGGTACATGGGACGCCGTAGTGCGCAGCAGGACAAGCAACAGGAATCCAACCGCTTGTCACGCGAATACGTGGCCGGCGTTAACTTTCTGCTGTCCAACCAACAGGATAAAGCGGTCGATCTGTTCCTTGATATGCTGAAGGAAGACAGCGGCACCGTTGAGGCGCATCTTACGCTGGGAAATCTGTTCCGCTCCCGCGGTGAAGTCGACCGTGCGATTCGAATCCATCAGTCGTTAATGGAAAGTGCCTCTCTGAGCTATGAGCAGCGTTTATTAGCCATCCAGCAACTGGGGCGCGATTACATGGCCGCGGGGCTTTATGACCGCGCGGAAGACATGTTTAAACAGCTCACCGATGAAACGGATTTCCGCATTGGTGCCCTGCAGCAGTTATTGCTTATTCATCAGGCGACCAGCGACTGGCTTCAGGCGATTGAGGTCGCTGAGCGCCTGGTGAAATTAGGCAAAGACAAGCAGAAGGGCGAGATCGCGCATTTCTACTGTGAACTGGCTTTGCAGGCGATGAGCAGCGACGATCTTGACCGCGCAATGACGCTGTTGAAAAAGGGCGAGGCGGCAGATCGCCAGAGCGCGCGAGTCTCCATTATGATGGGACGCATTCTGATGGAGAAAGGGGAGTACGGCAAAGCGGTTGAGCATCTGCAACGTGTACTGGATCAGGACAAAGAACTGGTCAGTGAAACGCTGCCGATGCTGGAGACCTGTTTTCAGCGACTTAATCAGCCCGACGCCTGGGCTGCCTTTCTCAAACGCTGCGTGGAAGAAAATACCGGCGCCGCCGCAGAACTTTATCTTTCCGCGATTCTGGAGCAAGAGCAGGGCGCGGAAGCCGCACAAAATTACATTAATCATCAGTTACAGCGTCATCCCAATATGCGCGTGTTTCATCGCCTGATGGAGTTTCACCTGCATGAGGCGGAAGACGGTCGCGCCAAAGAGAGTCTGATGGTCCTGCGCGACCTGGTCGGCGAACAAATCCGGACCAAGCCGCGCTACCGTTGCCAGAAATGTGGCTTTACTGCCCATGCGCTTTACTGGCATTGTCCTTCCTGCCGCACCTGGTCATCGGTCAAACCGATTCGGGGACTCGACGGGCAATAACTGCGCACGCGATGCGCACTGTTGCCTGTCTTTCTGGTGACTAATTTAGTTACAACATACTATAAAGAGCCTCTTCACCAGCCTGCATCAGCACCGTGCGAATATCGCCTCGCAGGATAACAGGGATTGTGATGGGAAATGCGGGCAGGTAGAATGCGTGCCGTTTGTCTAACGCGCCAGCAGGTGCCTACCGCAGAGGAAATAGCATGGCCTTATCCCCGACTTCACCCGTGTTAGTGGCGCTTGATTACCACGATTTAAACAGCGCGCTGCATTTTGTTGATCAGATAGAGCCAGGTAGCTGTCGCCTGAAAGTGGGCAAAGAAATGTTCACATTATTTGGCCCTCAGTTGGTCAAAACGCTGCAACAACGCGGCTTTGAAATCTTCCTCGACCTGAAATTCCATGATATCCCCAATACAACGGCCCATGCTGTCGCCGCCGCCGCCGATCTTGGTGTCTGGATGGTGAATGTGCACGCCAGCGGCGGTGCGCGTATGATGAACGCCGCCCGTGAAGCGTTAGTGCCTTTTGGGCAGCAAGCGCCGTTACTGATTGCCGTCACCGTCCTGACCAGTATGAATGCAGATGACTTGCTGGGTCTGGGTATCACGCTTTCTCCGGCAGAGCAGGCCGAGCGCCTGGCAAAGCTGACCCACGAATGTGGCCTGGATGGTGTGGTTTGTTCCGCCCACGAAGCCACTCGATTTAAACAGGTCATTGGCAGGGACTTCACGCTGGTCACGCCAGGCATCCGCCCGGCCGGCAGCGACGCCGGCGATCAGCGTCGCGTAATGACGCCGCAGCAGGCGAAGCTCGCCGGGGTGGATTATATGGTCATTGGCCGCCCGGTTACACAGTCTGCTAACCCGGCGGCGACGCTGAAAGCCATAATCAATGATCTGGAGGCGGTAAAATGAGTCGTGACAACCCACTTGTATATTCCACAGATTCAGGCCGCATTGTGCAACCCGAACAGAAAGTGGAACGTCCTAAAGGGGACGGCATTGTTCGTATCCAGCGCCAGACCAGCGGCCGGAAAGGCAAGGGCGTTTGCCTGATAACTGGCGTGGACATGGATGACGGTGCACTGAATCTGCTGGCTGCCGAGCTAAAAAAGAAATGCGGTTGTGGCGGATCGGTGAAAGACGGTGTAATTGAAATTCAGGGCGACAAACGTGATTTACTTAAAAGCCTGCTGGAAGCCAAAGGTATGAAAGTCAAACTGGCGGGCGGTTAAATAAAAAACCGGGCGACTTGTGTAGCCCGGCTTATGGTGTAGATGCGCTGCGTAGCCGTTAATTGTTTTAATTGCGGTTCTTAGTGAATCTGATGACCGATAATCCCACCTACTGCGGCACCGCCGACTGTACCCAGCGCGCTGCCGTTGGTCAGTACTGAACCACCAATGGCACCCGCACCTGCACCAATCGCAGTATTGCGGTCACGCTTAGACCAGTTAGAACAGCCGCTTAACGCCACAACCAGGGTGGTCGCTAAAACCGCAACGGTCAATTTTTTCATTGTAATTGTCATAAACTTCTCCTTTATTGTGTTTGCAGAGGCAACACACTAAGTATAGCTTTGAAATTTTTTCAGGCCGCTTGTGCCGCATTATTACCGCATCCTTTTAGTATAAAAACGCGGACACCATGGACGATCTGTTTGTAGCGGCTGAAAAGCACCAGTAGCAGGTGGACCTGCCCGACGCCTGACAGAATTCTATTCATTTTGAAGGTTTTCCGAAGAGGGATAATTCTTAATTCTCAGCACAATTTTCCATTCACAGCTATTTTCCGCTGCTTTTTAGCCATTTGCTCCATAACGTTTTTTCTGCCTGCTCCGCAAAATGTTAAGACCTTATTCAGCAGGAGAAAAAAATGCTGGAACATCTGAAACAACAGGTTCTGGAAGCCAATCTCGATCTTCCTAAACATAACCTTGTTACCTTCACCTGGGGCAATGTCAGCGCCCTCGATCGTGAGCAGGGTTTGCTGGTGATTAAGCCTTCCGGCGTCAGTTACGATGTAATGAAAGTGGATGACATGGTAGTGGTGGATCTGGCGAGCGGAGAGGTTATCGAAGGCACAAAACGTCCTTCCTCTGACACGGCTACGCACCGGGCGCTTTATCTGGCCTGGCCCGAAGTAGGTGGAATTGTCCATACGCACTCACGCCACGCCACCATCTGGGCGCAGGCCGGTCGTGCCATTCCGGCCTGGGGAACCACACACGCGGACGACTTCTACGGTGAAATTCCCTGTACCCGCGCCATGCGTGACGAGGAGATTCAACAGCAATACGAGTGGAATACGGGTGAAGTGATTATTGAAACCTTTGCGCAGCGTGGGCTTTCTCCCACTGCGATTCCCGCCGTGCTGGTGAATTCACATGGCCCCTTCGCGTGGGGCAAAGATGCCCATGCGGCGGTGCACAGCGCGGTGGTGCTGGAAGAGGTGGCGTATATGGGATTGTTCAGTCAGCAGCTGACGGCCGGTCTTCCCCCCATCCAGCAAACCCTGCTCGATCTGCATTACTTGCGCAAGCATGGTGAAAATGCCTGGTACGGCCAGAAATAAGGTTGAGGGCGCAGCCTGGTCTGCGTCCTGATTTGCACGTTACGCACGGCTTACGTGGCGTGAAAGTCTCTTCAGTGCCCGTTATCGGTTGGCGCTGTTCTGCCAGCGAGTTGCGTGCTATCAAGAAATCATACTAATCAATAAAATGTCGTGCATCAGGGATCACTCTGGAATTTATCTTGTAAATCAATCTCTCATTTGGTCTGGCCTCACTCTGGATTAGGCTGATGTGGCGCAATTAGCGCATCAAAATAACAGAGGATGAGACAATGACCGTGATTAACCAACCCACATGCAGACTGTTTTCCGAAGCCGGACAAACCACGCAGTTAGTGGCTTATTACGAAGAAGGGAGACGTACCATGTGGATGATGTTACGCGCCCAACCGCGCCCCAGCTTTAATCATGAACTGATTGAAGAAATCATGAATCTCAGTTACGCGGCCCAGCGTTCTGGCTTGCCCATCGACTTCTGGGTCACCGGCTCGTTAGTGCCACAAATGTTTAATGCTGGTGGTGATTTGCGCTTCTTTGTGGAGTGTATCCGTAATAATCGCCGGGAAGCGTTGCGTGCCTATGCGCGCGCCTGTGTTGACTGCATTCATTCTGCCGCGCGTGGCTTTGACACCGGAGCCGTGACGCTGGCAATGATTGAGGGCAGTGCACTGGGCGGCGGTTTTGAGGCAGCGCTGGCGCATCACTTTATCCTGGCGCAAAACAACGCCCGTATGGGTTTTCCGGAGATTGCGTTTAACCTGTTTCCGGGTATGGGCGGCTATTCATTAGTCGCCCGGCGTTCGGGCATGAAGCTGGCGGAGGAGCTGATCATCGAAGGCGAATCCCACAGCGCAGAGTGGTACGAAACGCGGGGACTGGTTGACAAAGTGTTTCAGCCAGGCGACAGCTACCGTGCCACCCGGACGTTCATTGATACCTTGCGGCCCAAACTCAATGGAGTGCGCGCTATGCTGAAGGCGCGCCAGCGCGTATTGCAGCTTTCCCGCGCCGAGTTAATGGACATCACGGAAGACTGGGTCGATTACGCCTTTTCGCTTGAAGCAAAAGATATCGCCTATATGGAGCGTTTAGTCCAGTTACAAAACCGCCACACCGCATCACTGCGTAAAGCGGGTTAGGGACTTAAGCGTTTACTTGCGGGCAGGATGCTGAGCCAGCCAATGCCCAAACTGTTCGGCGGGCATTGGTTTTGCGTAGAAATAGCCTTGTCGACCATCGACGCCATTCTTCAGCACGAAGGCCTCTTCATCGGCGGTTTCTATGCCTTCGGCAATAACCTGTAAATCCAGCGCCTTGGCAACCGCAACAATCGCGCGCACCAGCGACTGGGAGACAGGGCGTTTATTCACATTGCGGATAAAACTTTGATCCAGCTTAATGGCGTTAATAGGCACTCGTGCCAGCTGTGATAACGAGGAATAACCGGTACCAAAATCATCCAGATGGACCTGGGCACCCAGCTCCTGGAACTTGTGCATTAACTTCAGCGCTTCCGCTTCGTTCTCAATCAGACAGCTCTCCGTGAGTTCGATATCGATCGGGCTTTCCGTTAAACCGGCGTCAGTCAGCGCCTGCTTCAGATCGCTGTAGATCGACTGATCCATTAACTGGCGCGCGGAGACGTTGACGGCCACGCGCAGATAAATATCCTGCTGGCGCCACGCGATAATCTGTTTCAACACATTGAGCATCACCCAGCGCCCCAGCGGCACAATCAGTCCTGAATCTTCAGCATAGGGAATAAAGTCAGCAGGCGAGACCAGTCCGCGCTCGGGTGAATGCCAGCGCACCAACGCTTCGGCACTGCGTACTTTTCCGTCCGTGTCCACTTTGGGTTGGTAGTGCACCAGTAAATGGTCCTGCTCCAGCGCTTTGCGAAGATTGGTATCAAGCCACAGATATTCAAATACCCGCCGGTTCATCTCTTCAGCAAAAACGCAATATTTACCGCGATTGTTCTCTTTGGCGTGATACATCGCCGTATCGGCATTGCGGATCAGGCATTCACGATCTTCCCCGTGCAGCGGCGCGATGGCAATGCCGATGGAGCAGCCGCTGTAAACTTCGATAAGGCCAATGCGGAAGGGCTGACGTAACCGATCCAGAATGCGCGTCGCCATCGCTTCCAGCGCCGCCTGGCTGGTCTGTTCGGCCAGCACCACAAACTCATCACCGCCAAGGCGTCCCAGCGTCTGGTTCTTACTCAGACAACTCAGAATAGCCAGCGACACCGCCTGCAGCAGTTGATCGCCAAACATATGGCCATAAGCGTCATTCACTTTTTTGAAATTATCCAGGTCCAGATAGACCACACCGGTTTCACTGCCTTCCGCCCGCTCCAGCGCCTGACTGATTTGCTGATGTATCGCGTGACGGTTGGGCAGGCCGGTAATACCATCCGTATTGGCCATGACACGCAGTCGCTCCTGAGCGCGACGTTCTTCGGTAATATCCGTTCCGGAACAGATGAGGAAAATTTCATTTTTTCCGCTGCCGCTGTGAACAAACTTATTACGAAACAGAAAGAGTCGCTGTCCCTTCATCGTTTTGATCCAGCGTTCGACTTCATAAGAGTTACCATCACGGAAGAAGCCCGCAATGTTGCGACGTGACGCTGCCGCCTCCTGCTTGGTCATAAACAGCTGAAAAACATTCCGGCCAATCACATCCTGCTCATACAGGCCGGTGTACTCTTCGCTGAGTCGGTTAAAGCGCTGAATATTGCCCCGCTGGTCAAGAATGACGATAACGGAATTGGCCTCTGAAACTACCTGTTCCGCAAAGGACAGCCCCAGCGTCAGATCGCGTGCGACCGCCGATGTATCGCCCCAGGCGGATGCGGTACCGGCCCAGACAGACTGATTGATGCGCCGTCCGACAAAATGCATGGCCACCTGCTCACCATGGATTGTTAACGTCAGGTTGATACTGGAAGTAATCACTGGCATAGCTCGCAGTAAACTGCACTGGCCAGGCGTCAGCGGCACAGCAACACTCGTATTCGATGATTCATCTAAGGCAAAAAGCAGCGCATCGCTGTCCGCGCTTAACCGCCAATGAGGGCTGGTTGTACCAAACAAGGTATACAACAATGATTGCCCTTGTTCATCGGTCATGATCACTCCCTCCGGGAAGTCCATAGCTGACGTTATCTCATTATTTTAGCAACAGTATTCATCTACTGATGTCAGCACAAGATGAAAGTGTATTTATTTTACTTTCCAGAAAAAACAGGAACAAAAAACCCCGCCGAAGCGGGGCCGGCAGGCGGTTCAGCACGGACATTTACCCAGTTTTCCAGCCTGACTGGGAAAGCGGGCGTCCAGACAATAACGATGAAAGTCACGCTCGCTCATCGGCGGCAGGTCTGGATGATGCTGCCGCATGTGCTGCAGGTATTTTTGGTAGTCCTGAACGCCCACCATCAGACGAAAGCTTTGCTGTAGCCCCTGCCAGAATGCCCGCCAGCGAAAGCCAGGGCGGACGGGAGCATAGCGTAATTCGCAGCGCACAATTTGCCACGTCCCTGTTGGCCGTGTTACACGATGAATGCTGTCAGACATGGCGAATCTCCTTCCGCAACGTGGTCGCGGACTCATGCGTGGTAGGTACCTCACTGCGCAGGGCACGACGAATCACAAAAAAAGCCGCAATGAGCATGGTGACGGCGACCAGCATAAAGAACCCGCACAGGGCCGCGTTAATCTGGTTACTGAAAACGATGGTGTGCATATCGGCGACGGTTTTCGCCGGTGCGATAATCACGCCTTCATCCAGACCTTTACGGAATTTATTGGCCTGCGCCAGAAAGCCGATGGACGGTTTTTCGTGGAAAATCTTCTGCCATCCCGCGGTCATTGAGGTAATAAACAGCCAGATCGTTGGCAGAATGGTCACCCATGCATAACGCTGCTTCTTCATTTTAAACAGCACCACGGTGCCCAGAATCAGCGCCATGGAGGCCAGCATCTGGTTACCGATGCCAAACAATGGCCACAGCGTATTAATGCCGCCCAGCGGATCAATCACGCCCTGATACACAAAGAATCCCCAGCCTGCCACCGCAACGGTTGTACCCGCAAGGTTACCCAGCCAGGAGCGGTTATTGGCCATCGACGGCACCACGGTGCCCACCAGGTCCTGCACCATAAACCGACAGGCACGCGTACCGGCATCGACGGCAGTGAGAATAAACAGGGCTTCAAACAGAATGGCAAAGTGATACCAGAAGGCCATCATGGCGCGACTGTTAACCACCTCGGTAATGATATGGGCCATACCGACGGCGAACGTCGGGGCGCCGCCAGCACGGGACAGAATGGAGGCTTCCCCTACATCCCGTGCAATTCCACTTAACATCTCCGGTGTAACGACAAAGCCCCAGCCGTTGATCACCTGGGCGGCATTTTCAACGGTGGTGCCAATCAGCGCCGCCGGGGCATTCATCGCAAAATACACGCCGGGATCCAGCACTGAGGCGCAAATCAGCGCCATTATGGCGACAAACGACTCCATCAACATCGCGCCGTAGCCAATAAAGCGAATGTGGCTTTCCCGCTCCACGAGTTTTGGGGTGGTTCCGCTGGAAACCAGCGCATGAAAGCCGGAAATCGCCCCGCAGGCAATAGTGATAAACAGGAACGGGAACAGAGCCCCTGAGAAGACCGGGCCGGTGCCGTCAATGAAGCGGGTCACGGCGGGCATCTTCATCTCTGGCATGGCGAACACAATACCTACAGCCAGACCAACGATGACGCCAATTTTCAGAAAGGTCGAGAGGTAGTCCCTCGGTGCTAACAGCAGCCACACCGGTAATACCGATGCGATAAAACCATAAATGACCAGCACCCAGGTCAGTGACGTGCCTTTCAGGGTAAAGAACGGCCCCCAGTAGGGATGTTGTGCAACATCGCCACCGTAAATAATGGCCGCCATCATCAGCACAAAACCAATCAGTGAGACTTCAGCAATTTTACCGGGGCGCAGAAAGCGCATGTAGATGCCCATAAACAGCGCGATAGGGATCGTTGCGGCAATGGTAAACAGGCCCCAGGGGCTGTTCGCCAGTGCCTTCACCACCACCAGCGCCAGCGCGGAAAGGATAATAATCATCACGCCCAGCGCACCCAGCATAGTGATGACGCCAGCGAAGGCCCCCAGCTCCTGACGGGCCATTTCGCCCAGTGAACGGCCATCGCGTCGGGTCGAGATAAACAGCACCAGGAAATCCTGAACCGCACCGGCCAGCATCACGCCGACCAGAATCCAGATCGTGCCAGGTAAAAAGCCCATCTGCGCGGCCAGAATCGGACCGACCAACGGGCCCGCACCGGCGATAGCGGCAAAATGGTGACCAAACAGCACCCATTTGTTGGTGGGGACGTAGTCCAGACCGTCGCTGAGACGTTCAGCAGGCGTCAGGCGACGATCGTCGAGTTCGAAAATGTTGCGGGCGATAAAGAGGCTGTAAAAACGATAGGCAATGCTGTAACAGGCGACTGCGGCAACCACCAGCCAGACTGCGTTGACGTGTTCGCCGCGATTAAGCGCCAGCATCGCGAACGCGCCCGCGCCAGTTAACGCCACCGCTAACCATATCACGCCGGTTTTGACGTTCTTCATAACTCACTCCTTGTAGAGACCGAATGGAAGGCGATCGAATACAACGAGCTAACGTTAATGTAATGGAATGTAAGTGAAAGTTAATAAGGAGAGAACTGTGAAGCGCAGTGCAAATTTAGCGTGTGCGGAAGCGGTACGTCAGGAATGAGCGGGACAGGCTATCCTGTCCCGCTGGATAATACTCAGGCTGCGGGGCGAGCGACGACGCTGCGGGTTTCCATACGCACTTCGGCGATGGTCACGTCGATCACATCGGTCACGCGGTAAACCACTTCACCTTTGATCTGCACTGTGCCGCTTTCCTGGCTGCACACCAGTTCGTCACGAACGGAGTGCAGGAACGGAGCAGGGATAAACGCCACTGCGCCATTCTCCAGCAAACGCACGCGCATGCCACCACGGGAAATATCGATAATTTCCGCGCTGAATTTACGATCTGTCGCCGCAAAAGGTGACAGGTAACGGGCATAAAGCCAGTCGCCCACGTCACGCTCGGCCATGCGGTTAAGACGGCGGCGCTCGCTCATGGTGACCGTGACAGCGTCATCGGGCCGGGCGATCGACTCACCACGCACGATGGCTTTCAGCAGGCGATGGTTGATCATGTCGCCAAATTTGCGAATCGGTGAGGTCCAGGTCGCATAGGCTTCCAGGCCCAGACCGAAGTGCGGGCCAGGTTCGGTGGTGATTTCCGCATACGTCTGGAAGCGACGAATACGGCTGTCCAGGAACTGGGTCGGCTGGGCATCCAGCTCCCGGCGCAGCACACGGAAACCGTCCAGCGTGGTAATCGCTGAAGGATCTGCCGTAATCCCATGTATCGCCAGCACGGCGGCGGCCTGCTCGGCGTTGGCAGTATCGAAGCCTGCATGGACGTTATAGATCCCAAAGCCCAGCTTATCGCGCAGCACCTCGGCCGCACAGATGTTGGCCAGAATCATGGCTTCTTCAACGATTCGGTTGGCAATGCGACGCGGTTCAGCGACGATATCCAGCACTTCGCCTTTCTCGCCCAACAGGAAGCGGTAATCCGGGCGATCTTTAAACACCAGCGCATGGGCCTGGCGCCATTCGCCGCGAGACAGGCACAATTGATGCAGCAGGCGGATCTGATTCGCAATCGCGTCATTCTGCGGCTGCCACTCGCCGCTGTTTTCCAGCCAGTCAGAAACCTCGTCGTAAACCAGTTTGGCTTTCGATTCGATCCAGGCCGCGAAGAAGTGCACATCAGACAGGCTGCCGTCCTGCGCCACGGTGACGCGACAGGCCAGTACCGGGCGACGCACATCAGGGCGCAGGGAGCAGACATCATCGGAAAGCTCACGCGGCAGCATCGGAATATTAAAGCCCGGCAGGTAGTTGGTGAACGCACGTTGCGCGGCCAGCTTATCCAGCTCGCTGCCTTCAGCCACGTAGGCGGTCGGATCGGCAATGGCGACCGTCAGGCGCAGGGCATTGTCTTCCAGCGCCTCAACGTAGAGCGCATCGTCCATATCTTCTGTGCTGGCGCTGTCGATGGTCACGAAATCCAGCGCGGTCAGGTCTTCACGCTGCAGGTTTTCGTCCAGCATCTCGCCAAAACCCATTTCAGGGGCCTGGCGCTCCAGATTGTGACGTGACAGTGTCACCCACCACGGCGCAAGGTGGTCGTCTGCGCTGACAATAAATTCGGTCAGTTCGGCATAAAAGCCGCGGTCACCCTTTAACGGATGACGTCGCATTTCCGCGACGGCCCAGTCGCCCTGTTGGAAATCGTGGGTCAGCCCACGTACCGGACGGCACTGAATGGCCTCTTTCAGCAGGGGATGATCGGGCACGATAGAAAGACGATCGTCTTTTTTCTGCACACGGCCTACAAAACGGCTCAGGAAAGGCTCGACCAGCGTTTCTGGCTCTGCGCTTTCACGATCTTTATCGGTGTGGATGACGGCAATAATACGGTCGCCGTGCATCACTTTCTTCATCTGCGGGGGCGGGATGAAATAACTTTTTTGTGCATCGACTTCCAGAAAGCCGAATCCCTTTTCGGTGCCTTTTACAACGCCTTCTGCACGCGGCGTTTGTGAATGGAGCTTCTCTTTAAGCTGCGCAAGCAGCGGATTATCCTGGAACATGATTTTTACGTTTCGTGGCCTAATAGCGGCTGACAGTTTTACGCGAATCGCGGTCCCGCGGCAAGGCAAAAAGCCGGACGAACCGGCTTTTTGCCTGGAGCAAAGCCTGAATCAGGCAATGCGTTGGGTGACCGTTGCCTGCGACAATTCCAGCTTAACCGGCACCGATTTCGAGGTTGGCGTACCGCTAATATCACCGTAGCTGTTCAGCGGAACCAGCGGGTTGGTTTCTGGATAATAGGCCGCCAGGTTGCCACGCGGGATGTTGTAAGGCACCAGCTTAAAGCCGCTCACGCGACGTGTTACGCCATCATTCCACAGGGTTTCAATGTCAACATTCTGGCCTTCGCTGAAGCCTAATGCCGCCATATCGTCCGGGTTGATAAAGACGACTTCACGCTGACCGTAAACGCCGCGATAGCGGTCATCAAGGCCGTAAATCGTCGTGTTGTACTGATCGTGCGAACGCAGGGTTTGCAGCGTGAAGGGCACCTCCTGATCCAACTGCGGAAACAGCGAGTCAGGCAGCGCGGCAGGGCTGAACTCGGCCTTACCGGTCGTCGTGTTGAAGCGCAGTTCGGCGGCGGCATTACCCAGATAGAACCCACCAGGCTGATCGCATTTGCTGTTAAAGTCGGCAAAGCCAGGAATCGTGGCTGCGATGTGATCGCGAATCAGGTTGTAGTCCGCCGCCAGATCCAGCCACTTCACCTTTTCATCGCCCAGTACCGCATGCGCAATGCTGGCGACAATCGACGTTTCTGAACGTTGTGTATCCGCCAGCGGAATACCCACGCCTTCAGACGCGTGCACCATGCTGAAGGAATCTTCCACGGTAATATACTGATTGCCCGTCGCCTGCAAATCGCGCTCGGTGCGGCCCAGCGTAGGCAGAATCAGGCCCTCATGACCGGGAACCAGATGGCTGCGGTTCAGTTTGGTACTGATATGCACGGTCAGGCCACAACGTGACAGCGCTTCTTCGGTGCGCGGTGAATCAGGTGCCGCCGCCGCCAGGTTGCCACCCAGCGCGATAAGCACTTTGATTTCGTCACGCAGCATGGCATTCAGTGCTTCAACGGTGTTATGACCTGCCGCACGCGGTGGCTCAAAATTGAAGTGCTGACCCAGCGCATCCAGGAACGGTTTTGCCGGTTTCTCATCAATGCCCATGGTGCGGTTACCCTGCACATTACTGTGACCACGAACAGGGCACAGACCCGCACCTTTTTTACCTAACTGGCCAAACAGCAGCTGCAGGTTAGTAATTTCGCGCACGGTATCGACGGAATGTTTGTGCTGAGTGATACCCATCGCCCAGGTACAGATGACCCGATCGGCGCTCTGGTAAATCGCTGCCGCTTCACGGATCTGCGCTTCAGTCAGGCCGGACTGCGCCACAATCTGCATCCAGTCGGTGTTATCCACGGCGTCAAAGTAGGCTTCAACGCCGTGCGTTTTGGCATTCAGGAACGCCTGATCGAACAGGCCGCTTTCGCCTGCCGCAATGCGCGCGCGATGCGTTTCCAGCAGGGCTTTAACCATGCCGCGCACCGCGGCCATATCGCCACCCAGGTGCGGCTGATAATAGGCCGAGCTGATGGTACCGGCTTTCGAGGTCACAATTTCCAGCGGCTTCTGCGGATCGGCGAACCGTTCCAGACCGCGTTCGCGCAGCGTATTAAAGGTCACAATTTTTGCACCGTGATCGGCAGCGTGACGCAGGCTGTGCAACATGCGTGGATGGTTAGTGCCCGGGTTCTGTCCAAAAACAAAAATCGCATCCGCGTGGTCAAAATCATCCAGACGAATCGTGCCTTTACCCACGCCAATGCTGCGCTTCAGTCCCGCACCGCTGGCTTCGTGACACATGTTCGAGCAGTCAGGGAAGTTATTGGTGCCCAGCATGCGGCCAAACAGCTGATAAAGCCATGACGCTTCATTACTGGCGCGACCTGAGGTGTAAAGCTCCATCTGGTCTGGATTGTCCATCGCTTTGATGTGCTGCGCGATAAGCGCATAGGCGTCATCCCAACTGATGGGCTCGTAGTGATCGGTTTCACGGTTGTAGCGCAGGGGATGCGTCAGGCGGCCCTGATACTCCAGAAAATAATCGCTTTGAGCATAGAGCGTGGTCACGCTGTGTTTCGCAAAGAAGTCGGCATCCACAACGCGGCGTGTCGCTTCCCAGGTTACCGCTTTCGCTCCGTTTTCACAAAAGCTGAAAGTACTTTTATTGTCATCGCCCCAGGCGCAGCCCGGGCAGTCAAAGCCACGCGCCTTGTTCATGCGCATGAGATTGCGCAGGTTTTTCAGGGCAGCTTTACTGTCGAAAACAAAACGTGTCGTGGCTTCCAGTGAACCCCAGCCACCCGCGGCGGCGCGGTATGGTTTAATTTGGCGCTTAAATTTCATCATAGGTGCAGGCTTATTTTTTTGTTGGACGAATGTTGCAAGGATATATCCTGATAGTGAAGATTAGTGTGCGTTCGACGACATAGCTTGTCTAATTGATTGACTTAATGGTGCGATAGGTCGCGTTTATCGTGACGGCACAACAACTGTGATGCTGTTCATATTTTACCCTTTCATAACTTCTCCGTATCAGGTGTTATCGGCACATCGCGCTAATACTTGCTGTTTATGACACAAAAAGGCGCGAAACCATGAAACACCTGACCAGCCAGATTCATGCATTTGGCAAGGCGTTGATGATGCCCATTTCGGTGATCGCGGCAGCCGGTATTTTTCTGGGGCTGGCCGCGGCCATGCAGAACCCCGCAGTGACGGGGGAAGCCTTTGCGCAAATGCAGGTGGCGCAGCTCATTATCGGTTTTATTCGCAAAGTCGCAGGGGCGCTGTTTGCCAATCTGCCCCTGTTCTTTGCCGTCGCCAGTGCGATTGGTCTGGCAAAAGCCGAGAAACCGACCGCCGCCTTTGCGGCGGTGATTGGCTATATCGCCATGAACGTGGGGATTAATGCGACGCTGGCCGCAAAAGGCATAACGGCGGCCACAACGACGCCTCAGGCGCTGCAACAGGCGGGACTGGATCAAACGACCGCCATGATGACCTCGGCGGAATATATCCAGATGCTGGGGATTTTTACCTACAACATGAGCGTGCTGGGCGGCGTGGTGGCCGGCCTGCTCACCGTAATGTTGCACAATCGTTTTTATACGCAGCAACTTCCTACAGCGATCAGCTTCTTTGGCGGCCGACGTTTTGTGCCCATTGTCACCGTCGTGGTTCTGCCGCTGGTGGGTGTATTGCTGGCGCTGATCTGGCCAACCCTCGGAGAGGGCATCGCTTGGGTGGGACAGATGATTGGCCACAGTGGTCAGTACGGTGCATTTCTGCTGGGGGCGGCTGAACGCCTGCTGATTCCCACCGGGCTGCACCATATTCTCAATGAAACGGTCCGCTTTACGCCGATTGGCGGTATGGCGGTTGTGGACGGACAGACCCTTGTCGGCGCATTGAATATTTTCAATGCCTCGCTGACACATCCTGGCCTCATCCCGGATGCCACGCTGCGAACGGCTACCCAGTTCCTGGCGCAGGGAAAAATACCGGTGATGATGTTCGGGCTGCCTGCTGCAGCACTGGCGATCTATCACACCGCACGTCCGGAGCATAAACAACGCGTGAAAGCGCTGGTGCTGGCCGGCGCGCTGACCTCCTTTACCACCGGGATCACCGAACCCCTGGAGTTCTGCTTTATTTTTGTGTCGCCCGTGCTTTATGTGTTGCATGCGTTTTTGACCGGCCTTTCATTTATGTTGATGTCAATGCTGCATCTGATGATTGGCAACGTGCAGGGCGGCATTATCGACCTGGTGGTCTTCGGTGTGCTGGGTGGCAGTAAAACCCACTGGTGGTGGACGCTGGTGCTTGGCGTGATCTACGCACCGATCTATTACTACGGGTTCCGTTTTGTCATTACCCGCATGAATGTTGAAACACCGGGACGGGAAACCGAGGAGGAAAAACCGCAGGTCGTTGATGGCAGTGAACGCACTCAGGTCATTATCAGTGGATTGGGTGGGGCTGCCAATATAGAGGACATCGATTGCTGCTTCACGCGCTTACGGGTGCGGGTAAAAGATATGAAAGAGGTGGTGGATCACACCCTGATGAGTACGGGCGCGAATGGGGTGAATCGCGTCAGTGAGCAGGATGTTCAGGTGATTTACGGTCCTCAGGTCGAAAAGATTGCGCAGGAAGTGAAGTCGATGCTTGGCGTCGGCTGACGGCGGCCTCACTGGGCGCAGCAGGTGCGCCCTCCCTGTCTGACATGTTACGGCATTCCGTTCCGTTCTAAGCTCCGTTTTTATCCGTTCCCCTCACGTTCACGATTAACACAAAAATATAAGCAATGCTTTATGTTTCATTTTGTGATCTGTGCTTGAATTTTACCGGTAACACTCTATGGTAAGAGGTGGAAAGTGCAATACACGCAATTAACAGGGGGTTATTTATGGCGAAAAACAGGTTAGTTAAAGTCTTTGAAATATCGGCAATTGTTGTTTTCACACTTGTCGTGATCTATTTACTGGCGACGGGCGTACTGTCGTCAACGGGCATTGATCACGCCTGGCCTTATCCAACGAAGTAACAACGGGCAACACCAGGGAAAACACCATAAAAAATAATAATTCTGCCAGCCTGACCTGAAAGAGTCCGGCCTGTTGCGCGCCCATTACGCCTTTCGTCTCGCCCCCAAAAGTAACTCCTGTCAGCCGGACACTCGGGCTGTATTACTGCACTCTGCCTGTAGCGGAATCCTGAACGCACACTGACTGGCATTCTGTTGCGCCCTCGGCACATAATAGGCGTTCAACTGAGCGACGTTATGGCGGGCACAAAAAATCGACATTAAGCAACTCATCTACCTCTGCAACCTCGAACGCGAACGCCATTTTGGCCGTGCCGCTGAGGCGAGTTTTGTCAGCCAGCCTACCTTATCAATGCGGTTAAAAAATCTGGAACGCGAACTGGGGTTATCCCTGATCAACCGCAGCAATAACTTTGCCGGATTCACGCCAGAAGGGGATCGGGTGCTGGCCTGGGCGCGGGAAATCGTCTCCGTTTATCAGGGGCTGAAGCTGGAAGTCGAGTCACTGAAACACGGCGTTAACGGCACATTGCGGCTGGGTGTGGTACCGCAGTGCAGCGTGTCGCTGGCCCAGCTGCTCAAAGCGGTTCAGGTGCGCTATCCACAACTCGATTACCGTATTGCCGTCCTGAGCGCCGACCAGCTGCTGGAGGCGCTGAACAGTCATACGGTCGATGTCGGGATTGGTTTTTTTGAAATGGCGACGCTGCGTGAACTGCATTTTCAGGCCGCGTTGCTGGCGGACCGTGGCGTTGAAGCGGTGTTTCATCCCGGACATTTTCAGCACTTAGGCGAGGTTGAAAGCCTGGATCTGCCAACGCTGGCCCGTCAGCCGCTGTGTCTGGCTGAACCCACGCGCTATTTTCGTCGCTATCTGGATATGGCGTTGCGGGAGATGTCGCTGATGCCGCGCGTGGTGGTAGAAAGCGCCTCCATTATGCAACTGCTGCAGTGTACGCAGGTCGGGTTGGGCGTACTGGTTTCGCCACGCGGTCATCTGCTGCCCGCGTCTTTACACGGACTGGAACAGCGACCTGTCATAATGCCAAAGATGGCGCGCCAGGCGGCCCTGGTGGTCGCTGAACCGGGTCGGGCAACGCCGCTGGCACAGCACTTCTATGACGAAGCGCGCAGTCATCTGGATCTTTAGCGCGCCTCACCACAGGCATAAAATAAACGGCTGTTCCAGTTTGCCCGCGCGATGGCCTGGATAAGCGCGAACTGATCGGCAACGGACCAGCCGGATTCTTGCAATGGCTGGAGATCGGCGGCGCAAAAACGTTCTGGCTGACGGGTCAGCAGGGCGGTTAACGCGCTGACCGCCCGGTCAGCGTCGGTCAGGTTCGCATTATCAAAGGCGCCAGCCTGGCCGCTACAGGGCGTTAACGACGGTGGACGCCAGCGATTTCCCAGCAGGCTGGCCGCTGTAGCCTCAACCCCGACGGTGAAGACCGTCTCCTCCTGATGATTCAACCTGTACCAATGCTCTAATAACGCCGGTGCGTGCGCCAGCAACCAGAGGGCGTCCTCTGGCGCAGAC
Organism: Pantoea sp. JZ2; assembly: GCF_035191405.1. NCBI lineage: Bacteria > Pseudomonadati > Pseudomonadota > Gammaproteobacteria > Enterobacterales > Erwiniaceae > Pantoea > Pantoea sp. JZ2. The sequence goes on from NZ_CP045247.1 coordinate 2,355,899, forward strand.
GATGTCTGGCATTGCGCCACGGCCTTATGCTGCGCCTCGCTGGCATAGCGGGGCTCAAGCGGTTTCAGGACTGGCTGCCAGACGCCGGGGGCATCGGTGGCTGGCGCATCCGGTGCAGGTGACATGCCGGGGATCCAGCGTACCGGCATGTTCAGCAGAGCATGAATACCGGCGATCACGCGTGCCTGGTAACAGACAAAGCCTACCAACTGATTAAGCGTGACAATATCGGCTTCGCTCAGACCTGCGGCGTGAAGGGCGCGCACACTGTCGGCAGTAATCAGAGTGGGTTGCATGGCCAGCAGTCGGGCGTACTGGGTAATTTGTGTCAGGCGGTTATTGCTCTCGCGCGACGAGTCAGGACCAGGCAGAGGATTGAGTCTTGCAGAGTAGTGATTGCAGAGCCGCTGAATGCCCGTAACCTGCGCCACGGTCAGCGCGCTGCTTAACCGATCGTAAAGCGTCAGCGTATGGGTCAGCGTAACGTCAACCTGGTCGGGAAACAGCAGGTCAACAATCTCATGAGCAATCTGAATGGCGGGTTGTCCGGCCTGCAACACCGGCTGAACAGAAGAGGTTTCCTGCGCTAACCCCAACAAGAACCGATCGTCGATATGCGCTGCTTCAGGAAAAAGCGGGGCAGCCGGAACGGTACGCGGACAGGTCTGGCTCTCGTAAAACCAGTGATCCTGGCCAGTATAGCGGCGTTGTTGCATCATCAGTCCTTTTGCAAAATCTGATGCGGCACATGCGGGACAGAGTCAGTGAACCGGTCGCAGGCCGCAGGGCTGACTTATCCTCGCCCACGGGCAGGGTACGGCAAAAGACCGATCGGTGATAATTAATAGCAATAAGGAATAACGAGGGCGCGGGCGGGGAAGGACAGGGCGAGCAGCGCTCGCCCATGAGGAAACTTATTTCAGTTCCAGTTCGTTCATCGCGGCGATGCTGAAACCGCCGTCGACGTGAACGATTTCGCCGGTGATACCACCCGCCAGATCGGAACACAGGAAGGCCGCAGAGTTACCCACGTCTTCGATGGTCACGGTACGGCGAATCGGGGTTACCGCTTCACAGTGAGCCAGCATCTTACGGAAATCTTTGATGCCTGAAGCCGCCAGCGTACGGATTGGACCGGCAGAAACGGCGTTCACACGCACACCTTCTGGTCCCATGGCATTGGCCATGTAACGTACGTTTGCTTCCAGAGACGCTTTTGCCAGGCCCATTACGTTGTAGTTAGGGATAGCGCGCTCTGCACCCAGGTAGGACAGCGTCAGCAGCGCTGAGTTGGGGTTCAGCATCGCACGGCACTCTTTTGCCATGGCAACAAAGCTGTAGGCACTGATGTCGTGCGCAATTTTGAAACCTTCGCGGGTTACGGCATTCACGTAATCGCCATCCAGCTGGTCGCCTGGGGCAAAACCAATTGAGTGAACGAAACCGTCAAATTTCGGCCAGGTTTTTGCCAGCTCAGCGAACAGGGACTGGATGCTTTCATCTTCTGCAACATCACATGGCAGTACGATGTCAGAACCCAAATCTTTGGCGAACTCTTCCACACGACCTTTCAGTTTGTCGTTTTGGTAGGTGAAAGCCAGTTCTGCGCCCTGTTTGTGCATCGCCTGTGCAATACCGTAGGCGATGGAAAGTTTACTGGCAACACCAGTAATCAGAATGCGCTTACCGGAAAGAAAACCCATAGCTGTAATCCTTATGGTCATGGTAGTTGGCGGTCGCGTTGTTTAAATAATAGACGACCGACGTTAATCGACGTGCGGATTCTAGCACGTCTGCCTTAAATCAGGAAAACTGCGCACAGTTTTCCACAAAACCCCGAAAAATCAACGCTCGCGTCGCCACGCTTCGGCCGTTAACGCTTCGCCGAAATGGCTGTTGATCAGACGTTTGGTCAGATCATGCAGCGGAGAAGCCAGCACGTCGGCCGTCCCGCCGCGTTCCACGACTTCGCCCTGATGCATGACCAACACTTTGTCGCTGATATGCTTCATCATCCCTAAATGTTGCGTCACGTAGATGTAGGCGATGCCGTGTTTTTCCTGCAGCTCCAGCATCAGGTTGACCAACTGTGAGCGCATGGTCATATCCAGTGAGGCTAGCGCTTCATCAGCAATAATCACTTTGGGTTGCAGAATTAATGCCCGCGCCAGGCCCAGACGCTGTTTTTGGCCTGGTGCCAGCATATGCGGATAATAACCGGCATGGTCGCGCAGTAATCCCACCTGACGCAGCGTGCCAATGATGCGTTTCTCGCGCGCCTCGGCGCCAAGATCGGTATTCAGGCGCAGCGGCAGCTCCAGAATCTGACTGACGCGCTGCCGGGGATTAAGCGACGTAGAAGGATCCTGAAAAATCATACGGATGCGCTGGCTACGGTAGCCATAATCCCCAAAGCTCAGCGCATGATCGTCAATAATGATTTCCCCCTCCGTTGGGGCAACGGTGCCGCTGAGCATTTTTGCCAGCGTTGATTTGCCGGAGCCATTTTCGCCGATGATCGCCAGCGTCTGCTTCTCCCGTAGCGTGAAGCTCACGGACTTCACCGCCTCGACATGCTGACGGCGAAACAGACCGGTACGATAACGAAACGTTTTGCTGAGATTGCGCACTTCCAGTAGCGTTTCCATGCTATTGGCCCTCCACGTTGAGCGGAAAATGGCAGGCATAGAGATGCGAACGGGAGCCCGTCAGCCGTGGCGTTTCCACACATTTACGCTGTGCATACGGGCAGCGCGGCCCAAGACGGCAGCCAATGGGCAGGCTTTCGAGCGATGGAATCGCGCCGGATAAGGTATTCAGGCGGCTCTTGTGAGGAAGCGGGCGGCCAAAGTCTGGCATCGCACGAATCAGCGCCTGGGTATACGGATGGTGCGGCGTGGTCATCAGGTCTTCACTCTGCGCCGTTTCCACGGTTTGTCCGCAGTACATAACGTTGATCCTGTCAGCCCAGTGACTCAGGGTACGCAGGTCATGGCTGATCAGCAGAATCGTGGTGTTGTTGTTCTGATTCAGACGGCTCAACAGGCGAAAGATCTGCGCCTGCGTCGTCGGCTCCATGGCGTTGGTCGGCTCGTCGGCAATCAGCAGGCGCGGCTGATTCGCCAGTGCGATGGCAATCATCACTTTCTGACACTCGCCCTCGGTGAGTTCGTAGGGAAAGCTGCGCATGATGTCTTTGTGATCTTTAATACCGACGCGGTGCAGCAGCTCAATGGCGCGGTTTTTTCGCCAGAACCAAAAGCGCTTCATCCACGGTCCTTTGTACGTCCAGCGCGGAATCGCCTGCATCAACTGACGGCCGACACTTTCCGAGGGATCAAGACAGGACTGCGGTTCCTGGAAAATCATCGACACATTGTGACCTACGATGCGGCGACGCTCACGCGGCGACAAACGCAGCAAATCCACGTCATCAAAGACCATACGGTCTGCGGTGACGCGCCAGTTGTCGTTGGTCACGCCACAAATCGCCTTGGCAACCAGACTTTTGCCCGAGCCCGACTCACCCACCAGACCGCGAATTTCGCCTTCAGTCAGTGATAAATTGATGCGGTCTACCGCTTTGACCGGCCCGTCAGCGGTCATAAATTCAATCGTCAGATTACGAATATCCAGTAACGGCATTATTCCACTCCTGCCTCGACGGCCCGACGAATGCCGTCACCGAGCAGATTAACCATTAACACGCTGACCATCAGCGCGGCACCGGGAAGCATGACAGTCCAGGGCGCAACATACACCAGCTCCAGCGAATCACCCAGCATCGCGCCCCACTCAGGCGAGGGCAACTGCGCGCCGAGGTCAAGAAAACCCAGTGCGGCGATATCGAGAATAGCCATCGACAGCGCGCGCGTAATTTCACTGATCAGCATAGGCAAAACGTTAGGCAAAATGGCGTGCCACAAAATATTGATGCTGGTCGCACCATCCAGGCGAGCCGCAATCACATACTCTTTTTCCAGTTCGTCATGAACGGCGCTGTAGATTTCGCGCACCAGGCGCGGCATCAGCGCCAGCCACACGGCCAGTAATGCGTGCTCCAGGCGCGGCCCCAGAAACGCCACTACGATAATGGCCAGCAAGAGTGAGGGAATGGACAGCAGCGTATCCAGGACATGATTCAGCACCGCAGAACGCACACCGTGCGTCATGCCCGCCACAATCCCCAGTACCAGCGCCCAGAAGGTGGCAAACAGCGTGACGAGAATGGCCGATCCAACCGTGGGGGCCACGCCGTTCAGCAGGCGGCTCAGTAAATCACGCCCCAGATCGTCCGTCCCGAGAAAAAAGGAAACCTCACCGTAGCGCGACCAGGAGGGCGGTAGCAGTTGATAACCCAGAAATTGCTGGTCGATGTTGTAAGGGGCCAGAAAATGGCCGAACAGACACAGTAGCAGCAGCGCGCCAAAGCCGTACAGGCCAATCATCGCCGGCATATCGCCATAAAAATGGTGCCAGCTCTGGCGAAACGCACTGGGCAGGCGTTTTTCGGCGTAGATGTTATCGGACGGCATACCATTCCTTATGTTTCAGCGGATTCAGCGCCGCGCCAACGATGTCAGCGAGCACATTCACCACAATCACCAGTCCACCGGTCACCATTACGCCTGCTGAGATGGCCGCATAGTCCTGCTGACGGATGGCGTTAATCAGCCAGCGCCCCAGACCAGGCCAGTTAAAAACCATCTCCGTAATCATCGCCAGCGTTAACATGCTGGAGAACTGTAAACCCAGGCGCGGAATGACAGGCGGAAGGGCGTTATGCAGCACATGACGGCGAATAACGGTAAAGCGCGAGAGCCCGCGGGTCGCCGCAGCTTTAACATAGTTTTTATCGACGACATCGCTGGTGCTGATACGCAGTAAACGCACAATCTCAGTGGTCGGGGCCATCGCCAGCACGGTCACCGGTAAAATCAGGTGCATCAGCACGCTGATCATCATTTCATGCCGCCACGGTGAGGGGCTGAGCCAGGCATCGATTAAAGCAAAACCGGTTATGTTCTGGACCGGATAGAGCAGATCATAGCGACCGGAAACCGGCAACCAGCCCAGCGTTAACGAGAAAAACAGGGTAAACAGCAGGGCGAGCCAGAAGACCGGGATCGAAAATCCCAGCAAGGCAAACGCGCTGATAACTTTGTCCTGCCATTTATGACGCAGGGCACCCGCACAAATCCCCAGCGGAATGCCGACGATTAAGGCAAGCGTAAAGGCCATCAGGCACAGCTCCATGGTGGCCGGAAAGACCTCGCGCAGTTGCAGGCCAATTTCCTGACCATTGGTGCTGGATACGCCAAAATCCAGTTGCAGCATACCTTTAAACCAAAACCACCAGGCATCGAACAGTGAGGCGCCTTCGAGCGGGGCATTCGGTGTGAAATAGCTCAGGCTGAAACTCACCAGCGAGAGAAAAAACAGCGTAATCACCAGTAACACCAGCCGACGCAAAATATAGATGATCACTTATCGATCCTCCCGCTCATCACGATAAACACCAGCAAAAGAAGCGTTACCAAACGGACTCAGTACCAGGCCTTTAATATCATGCCGGTAGGCTTGCAGGCGCAAGGATGAAGCCAGCGGCAGGACGGGCAGTTCCTGGGCTAAAATTTGCTGAGCTTTATCATAGTTCTCAATGCGTCCGGACAGCTGTTGCGACAGCAGAGCATTTTTCAGCGTGCTGTCAAACGCAGGCGAGCACCAGTGCGCATAGTTGGTCTGTGAGGCAATCGCCGCGCAGCTCAGCAGGGGACGAAAGAAACTGTCAGGATCGTTACTGTCGGTTGCCCAGCCTGCCAGGGTCAGGTCGTGGTTCATCGCCATCAACTGTGCTTCCTGAAAACGGCCTTCAACCGGCACGATAGTGACGTTAACGCCAATTTGTGCCAGATCGGCCTGAATCAGTTCTGCCGTTTTCAGCGGCGCAGGGTTCCAGGACTGCGAGGCGGCAGGCACCACCAGACGCAGGTGAAGATCGGTCACGCCCGCCGCTTCCAGCGCAGCCCTGGCCTTTTTCGGATCGTAGGCGGTGATGCTGGCATCCGTATCGTAAGCCCAGGAGGCACGCGGCAAAATCGAGGCCGCAGTTTCTGCCGTGCCGTAATAAATCGACTCCATCAGGCGTTCATTATTAATGGCCAGCGCCAGCGCGTGACGCACTTCCGGTCTGTCGAGCGGGGGTTTTCGCGTGTTGAAGGCCAGATAGGCGATGTTCATACCGGGCCGCAACGTCATACGTAGCCGGGGATCGTCGCGCAGAATGGAAATCTGGCTGGCGGCAGGATAGGCCAGCACATCGCACTCACCGGTCAGCAGTTTCGATAACCGGCCGGTGCCGCCCGCGCCAAGATCAATCACCACCTGTTGCAGGCGCGGTACGCCTTTCCAGTAGTAGGGATTGCGGGCCAGGCGAATATATTGCCCACTGCGGTATTCACTCAGCTGAAACGGGCCGGTGCCCACAGGTAACCGATCCAGCGTTTCCTGATGACCTGTTTTGTCCAGGCTGTCTGCGTATTCCTTCGAGAGGATGGGCGCATAGTGGGTTGCCATGTGCCAGAGAAACGACGCATCAGGGCTGTTCAGGCGAATTTCGACCGTATAGTTATCGATCTTTTTCACGCTCTGCACGGCGTCAGCGAACTGCAGGCTGTCGAAATAGGGATAATAGCCGCCATTAACGTCATGCCAGGGATGTTTACGGTCAAACATGCGCGCAAAGCTAAAGACCACATCGTCAGCATTCATCGTGCGGGTAGGCCTAAAGTTTGAGGTGTGCTGAAACTGCACACCGTGACGCAAGTGAAAGCGATAGGTCGCGCCGTTATCACGTACATCCCAGCTGTCGGCCAGGTCAGCCTGTAAACGATAGGTATAAGGATCGACATCAAGCAGGCGGTCATAGAGCTGCGCCGCCAGTGTGTCCACCGTTAAACCACTACTGGCCATCTGCGGGTTAAACGTGTTTAGCGTCCCGTTGACGCAATAGACAAAGCCGCTTTGACGAATATCCGTGGCAGGTGCGGGCGCGGACCACACAGGTGCGCTCAACACGCTGAGACTCAGCAACAGCGAAGGCATTAGTTTTAACATAGAACTCAACGATTCTCGGGCATTGGGCAAAGTGTATCGCAAAGCGCGCGTGGTCCCAACTCTGCGTCATCGATTGCCGACGATTCGTACAGCAGGTGTAAACGATCCGCGCAAAAAGGCGCAGCGTTGGTGTGGAGATGAGAAAAATTCTCAATAACACTTTACAGATGCAAACAGGAATGATTATTATTCAGTTGCACTTCGACGGGGCTCTACCGAAGAAGAGCACGACATTGCTCACATTGCTTCCAGTTGCCCGCTTCGGCGGGCCCTTTTTTTACCCGCCTGAATGCATTACAGCATGCCCCGGCACGTTGTCAGCTTCTGTACGTATATAAAAGCCCGCTAATGTTGTCCGTCGCGCGCCTGAATACCGTGTTTTTTCATGATGGCACGGAGTTGATGATAGGTGACGCCCAGTAAGCTGGCCGCGCGGCGCTGATTATACTTTGCCTGTTGCAGGCTGATTTCCACCACGTCACGTTCCTGCTGGTTCTGCCACTGGCGCAGATCAAGCGGAAGTGAAGGCAGGGCGGTTGGCGACTCGGTAGCAGGCAAGGGGGCGGCCCTGTCTGCGGCTTCACTGCGGCGGGCAAACGGGTTAATGATGATTTCATCCAGCGCGGTATCGCTGGTGTTATGGCGATAGACGGATCGTTCGACCACGTTTTTCAGCTCGCGCACGTTGCCCAGCCAGTGATGCTCAAGCAAGGTTTGCTGTGCGCGGGGCGTAAAGCCGGGAAACAACGGCAGTTTGAGCTCCCGACACATCTGTATGGCAAAATGGTCAGCCATGACCAGAATGTCGCTGCGGCGCTCCCGAAGCGGCGGCAACTGCACCACATCAAAGGCCAGGCGATCCAGCAGATCGGCCCGAAACTTACCGGCTTCGGCCAGCGCGGGTAAATCTTCATTGGTGGCGCAGATCAGACGCACATTAACCTGAAAAACATGGTTTCCGCCCACGCGTTCCAGTTGGCCGTATTCAATTACCCGCAACAATTTTTCCTGAACCAGCATGGGGGCTGTCGCCAGTTCATCAAGAAACAAGGTGCCACCATCCGCGCGCTCAAAGCGGCCCAGATGACGTTTTTGCGCACCGGTAAAGGCACCTGCCTCATGGCCAAAAAGCTCAGAATCAAGCAGATTCTCGTTCAGCGCCGCACAGTTAAGAGAGACAAAAGGGCCCTGCCAGCGGTCAGAAAGGTAGTGCAGACGGCTGGCAATCAGCTCCTTACCTGTCCCGCGTTCGCCCACCACCAGCACAGGCTTCTCCAGCGGCGCGAGCTTAGACACCTGCTCCAGCACTTCCAGAAAGTTATTTGATTCGCCCAGCAAATTGTCGTTGTTCACAGACATGATGAATTTCGCCACTGATTAATCAATTTAACTATATTAGGTCAGGCAAAAAAAACTGCCAGCTTATTATCGTAATTAAAATCAATAAGATAAAAATTGGCACGCATCTTGAATTAGTTCTCACCAGCAAGCTAAAACTATGACCATCAAGAGGAGCATCATTATGGGTATTTTTACTCGTTTCGCTGACATCGTTAATGCCAACATCAATTCACTGCTGGAACGCGCAGAGGATCCGCAGAAACTGGTGCGCCTGATGATTCAGGAGATGGAAGATACGCTGGTCGAGGTGCGTTCGACGTCAGCCCGCGCGCTGGCCGAAAAGAAACAGCTGTCACGCCGTATCGAGCAGGCTGAGCTGCAGCAGGCTGAATGGCAGGAAAAAGCAGAACTGGCGATTCGCAAAGATAAAGAAGATCTGGCCCGTTCTGCGCTTATCGAAAAACAGAAGCTGACCGATCTGATCGCCTCGCTCAAACGCGAAGTCGAACAGGTTGACGAAACGCTGACGCGCATGAAAGGTGAGATTGCTGAGCTGGAGAAAAAACTGAGCGAAACCCGCGCGCGCCAGCAGGCGTTGACGCTGCGCCATCAGGCCGCCTCGTCATCCCGTGATGTCCGCCGTCAGCTGGACAGTGGTAAAATTGATGAAGCCATGGCGCGTTTCGAATCGTTTGAACGCCGAATCGATCATATGGAAGCGGAAGCGGAGAGCCACGGTTTTGGTAAACCTAAAACCCTGGATCAGCAGTTTACTGAGCTGAAAGCCGATGACGAAATCAGTCAGCAACTGAATGCGCTGAAAGCCAAAATGAACCGCAGCGAATAAACCGCCGCTGACAGTAGGAAAGGATTAAGGAGAGTCAATGAGCGCACTATTTTTGGCGATACCTCTTACAATATTTGTGCTGTTCGTGGCCCCCGTCTGGCTGTGGTTACACTACAGTAACAAGCGCAGCGGCGGAGCGGAGCTGTCACAGAGTCAGATGCAGCGTCTGCAACAGGTGACCCGGGATGCTCAGCGCATGCGCGAACGCATTGATGCGTTAGAAGCGATCCTGGATGCAGAACATCCTAACTGGAGGCAGCCATGATAAGAGGCCGTAAATTATGGCGTAAGCCTGACGAAGGAAAGCTGATGGGCGTCTGTGCCGGGCTGGCTGAGTATCTGGATGTGCCGGTGCGGCTGCTGCGTATCATTGTGGTGTTATCGCTGTTCTTTGGGCTGTTTGTGTTTACCGTGATTGCCTACTTTGCGCTGGGTTTTGTGCTGGACGTAAAACCTGCTGGCGTCGACAACGGTGAAGCTCAGCCCACAGCCAGCGAACTGCTTGACCAACTGGAAACCGCGCTGCAACAGGATGAGCGTAATGTTCGCGATATAGAACGTTACGTCACCTCTGAAACGTTTAGTGTGCGCAGTCGTTTCCGTCAGATTTAATTATCGTCTGCTACGGGCCAGACCGGCCCGTCTGCTGATGACCGGGAGGTATTCATGACCGTTTCGCGCGCAGCAACGTTTCGCCATCGTGCCACACCTGCATTGAAGTCAGCCGCCAGATTCATCATTATCAATGCTGTTACTTACGGGCCTGCCGGTGTGACCGGCTGGGCCGTCAAATCGGTCGCGCGCCGTCCACTGCGCATTTTGCTTGGCCTGGCGCTTGAGCCGCTATTGAAACGCGTGATGAACCGTGTAGCGTCGCGCTTCATCAGGGAAAACGATGAAAAGACTGCAAACTGAACTGATAGCATTAATGAATCGCGGCGTCGACCGCCACCTTCGCCTGGCGGTCACCGGTCTCAGCCGCAGTGGTAAAACAGCTTTTATCACCTCGCTGGTCAACCAACTTCTTTCTGTCCACAGCGGCGCTCGTTTGCCGCTGTTTTCCGTTGTGCGTGATGAACGCCTGTTAGGGGTGAAACGTGTGCCGCAACGTGACATGGGCACGGCCCGTTTCACCTATGATGAAGGGCTGGCGCAGCTTTACGGTTCACCACCTGCCTGGCCCACGCCCACGCGTGGCGTCAGCGAAATGCGCCTGGCGTTACGTTACCGTCCGCATGACTCGCTGCTGCGTCATCTGAAAGAGACCGCCACGCTCTATCTTGAAATCGTTGATTACCCCGGCGAATGGTTGCTTGATCTGCCAATGCTGGCACAGGATTACCTGACCTGGTCACGCCAGATGAACGGCTTGTTGCAGGGCGATCGCGCCCTGTGGGCGCAACCCTGGCGCGACCTGTGTCAGCGCCTCGATCCGCTGGCACCGGCTGAAGAGAACCGTTTAGCCGACATTGCCGAGGCCTGGACTGACTACCTGCATCGCTGCAAAGCCGAAGGATTACACTTTATCCAGCCAGGCCGCTTCGTGCTGCCCGGCGATATGGCGGGCGCGCCCGCACTCCAGTTTTTTCCGTGGCCTGCTGCTGACGATGCCCAGGCGGCGAAACTGGCGCAGGCGGACAAAGGCAGCAATTTCGCCATGCTGCAACAGCGGTTTCATTACTACTGCCAGCATGTTGTTAAAGGATTCTATAAAAACCATTTTGTGCGCTTTGACCGCCAGATTGTGCTGGTGGACTGCCTGCAACCGCTCAACAGCGGCCCGCAGGCCTTTAACGATATGCGGTTAGCCCTCACGCAGCTTATGCAGAGTTTTCACTACGGTCAGCGCACGCTGTTTCGCCGTCTCTTTTCGCCGGTGATCGATAAGCTGCTGTTCGCCGCCACCAAAGCCGATCACATTACTCACGACCAGCACGGCAATATGGTGTCCCTGTTACAGCAACTGGTGCAGGATGCCTGGCAAAATGCCGCGTTTGAAGGTATCAGCATGGACTGTATTGGTCTGGCTTCGGTACAGGCGACACAGAGTGGACAGGTTGATCATCAGGGTGAAAAAATCCCCGCGTTGCGCGGGCACCGCTTAGCGGATGGCGAGGCACTGACGGTCTATCCGGGTGAAGTTCCCCCGCGCCTGCCGGGGGCGGCGTTCTGGCAACAACAGGGTTTTCAGTTTGAGCAGTTTCGCCCACAGCAACTGGATATCGATCGTCCTCTGCCGCACATCCGCATGGATGCGGCACTGGAGTTTTTACTGGGAGATAAATTGCGATGAGCGATCCGTTAAAGCCGCGTATTGATTTTGCCACGCCGCTGAACGACAAGCCGAATGACGTGTTGCGTCCGGCGCAAACCTTCGACGCGGAAGCCCGGAACGCGTTTTTAGCCGTTGCAGAAAGCGAGACGGCGGTGGAAGAGGAAAGCGCAGGGGAGCGCGCCGTCGAAGCGGCCCTGAAACCCAAACGCAGTTTGTGGCGCAACATGGTCGGTGCCGGGCTGGGCCTGTTTGGGATCAGCATCGTGGCGCAGGGCGTGCAGTGGAGCCACAACGCCTGGCTGGCGCACGACTGGTTTGCGCTGGGCAGCGGGATGGCCGGGGGACTGATCGTGGCCGCGGGTGTCGGCGCGTTAACCCGCGAGTGGCGACGACTGTATCAGCTGCGTCAGCGTGCAGAAGAGCGCGATCTGGGTCGGGAACTGCTTAACAGCCACAGCGTGGGTAAAGGGCGGGATTTTTGCGAAAAACTGGCTCGCCAGGCCGAACTCGATCACGCGCATCCTGCGTTACAACGCTGGCATGCTTCGCTCCATGAAACCCATAATGACGGTGAAACCGTGCGGTTGTATGCCCAACTGGTGCAGCCGGTGCTCGATCGCCAGGCCCGGCGGGAAATCAGTCGTCATGCCGCAGAATCCGCCCTGATGATTGCGGTGAGTCCGCTGGCGCTGGTCGATATGGCCTTTATTGCCTGGCGCAATATCAGGCTGGTCAACCGTATTGCCGCTATTTACGGTATTGAACTGGGCTACTTTAGCCGACTGCGCCTGTTCCGGCTGGTGCTGCTGAATATGGCATTTGCCGGCGCGTCTGAGCTGGTGCGTGAAGTGGGCATGGACTGGATGTCGCAGGATATCGCGGCGCGCCTGTCCGCCCGTGCCGCGCAGGGCATTGGCGCAGGCCTGCTGACCGCACGTCTTGGCATTAAAGCTATGGAGCTGTGTCGGCCGTTACCCTGGATGGAAAACGACAAACCCCGCCTGGGCGACTACCGTCGTGAATTGATAGGCCAGATAAAAGAAGCGTTGCAGAAGGGCGGAGAGAAACGCCAGTAACGGCTGTGCACTGAAACGTGAGTGCAGATGCTGTGCCTTCTGTGCTTTATCTCCTGACAACGTTGAGCGAATGTCACCGTCAGGGCTCTCCCGCCATCGCCACAGCCTGCCGTTTAAAAAAAACGCGCTTGCATCAAGGCTGTCAACTTTTCCTGACAGCCCCCTTTCTGCGGCGTAGGGGTTTAGCGTATTATCGCCGGATAATAAACGGATAAGGCCCACGCAATGCGTTTAGAAGTGTTTTGTCAGGACCGAATCGGCCTGGCGCGCGAATTACTGGATCTTTTGGTTGCGCGCGGAATCGATCTTCGCGGCATCGAAGTGGCCTCATCAGGCCGCATCTATCTTAATTTCTCCACGCTTGAGTTTGAGCAGTTTAGTAACCTGATGGCAGAAATCCGTCGCACGCCGGGCGTAACGGATGTTCGCACGGTGCCCTATATGCCTTCAGAGCGGGAGCATCGGGTACTGAGCGCCTTGCTGGTAGCCATGCCCGAGCCGGTTTTTTCTGTTGATCTCAGAAGCAAGGTAGAACTGGCCAACCCGGCCGCGCAAAACCTGTTTAATCTGGATGAGAACAAGATCCGCAATGTGAATGCCGACCACCTGATCAACGGTTTTAATTTTGGCCGCTGGCTGGAAAGCGAACGTGTCCAGGCGCAGGCGCAGCATGTGGTCATTGAAGGGCGCGATTTTCTGATGGAAGCCCATCCCATCTATCTGTCTGCCGACAGCGAACAGCAGGATCAGCTGGTAGGTGCGATGGTAATGCTGAAGTCCACCGCCAGGATGGGGCGCCAGTTACAAAACCTGGTGGTGACGGACGAAACGGAGTTCGATCATATCGTCGCCGTGACGCCCAAAATGCGTCAGGTGGTGGAGCAGGCACGTAAACTGGCAATGCATGATGCGCCATTACTGATTATTGGTGATACCGGCACCGGTAAAGATATGCTGGCCCGTGCCTGCCATTTACGCAGTGCGCGTGGAAAAATGCCGTTTCTGGCACTTAACTGCGCTTCACTTCCCGATGATGTGGCGGAAAGTGAGCTGTTTGGTCACGCGGCGGGCGCGTATCCCAATGCGCTGGAAGGCAAAAAGGGCTTTTTCGAACAGGCCAATGGCGGCTCGGTGCTGCTGGATGAAATTGGCGAAATGTCGCCCACGATGCAGACCAAGCTGCTGCGCTTCCTGAATGACGGCACCTTCCGTCGCGTCGGGGAAGAGCATGAAGTGCATGTCAACGTGCGCGTCATTTGCGCCACGCAGAAGAATTTATTCGAACTGGTGCAGCGTGGCGAGTTCCGGGAAGACTTGTTCTATCGCCTTAACGTCCTGACGCTTAACCTGCCGCCGCTGCGCGAGCGTGTGCAGGACATCATGCCGCTGACGGAAATGTTTGTGGCGCGTTTTGCCGATGAACAGGGGATTCCCCGACCACGCCTTTCTTCGCAGCTCAACGCGTTTCTGGTGCGTTACAACTGGCCGGGCAATGTGCGCCAGTTGAAAAACGCGCTGTATCGGGCGCTGACCCAGCTCGAAGGCCACGAATTGCGCCCTCAGGACATCGTACTGCCGGAACAGGCGCTCGATGTGTCGCTGGGAGAAGAAGCGATGGAAGGGACGCTGGATCAGATTACCCGTCGCTTTGAACGTTCCATCCTCACGCGTTTGTATCTTTCTTATCCCAGTACGCGAAAACTGGCAAAACGGCTTGGCGTTTCGCACACGGCGATTGCCAATAAGTTGCGGGAATACGGGTTAGGGCAGAAACGCGGGGACAGCGACGGCGAATAACAACACAGCGGATAAGCGGGCGCTTATCCGCTGTGTCCCGTCTTATTTCAGTGCGGCAAGCGCGGCATCATAATCCGGCTCGGTGGTGATCTCATTCACCAGCTGGCTGTACAGCACGTTGTCATGCTCATCCAGCACGATGACGGCACGCGCGGTCAGGCCCTGCAGGGCACCGTCAGCAATTTCCACCCCGTAATCCTGTTTGAACTCGCCACCGCGCAGCGTGGACAGCGTGACCACGTTATTCAGGTTATCTGCGCCGCAAAAGCGCGACTGAGCAAACGGCAGATCGGCTGAAATGCATAACACCACGGTATTATTCAGTTCGCCCGCCAGTTGGTTAAATTTACGTACCGAAGACGCACACACGCCAGTATCGACGCTGGGAAAAATATTCAGAATCTTGCGTTTTCCTGCATACTCAGAGAGTGAGACATTCGCGAGGTTTTTGGCCACCAGCGTAAAAGGTTTAGCGCTATCGCCGGGCTGCGGAAACTGGCCAGCAACCGCTACCGGGTTGCCCTGAAAGTGAACAGTCTGAGACATACGAATTCCTTCTAATGATGTTATCTGACAAAAAAATAGGGCATCAGTACAGATATAGCCTTTGTTTATGACATAAATTTTAAGGGTTTACGAGTGTAATTGTTGCCTGAATTTAAATGACAGTGATGAATCGCTGACAACAAGGAGCGCTAATGAGGACGGTAAAATGTTATCCCGAAGCCTGGCCGTTGCATACGCCGTTTGTCATCGCGCGCGGCAGCCGCACTGAAGCCAAAGTCGTGGTGGTGGAAATTGAAGAAAACGGAGTAAAAGGCACGGGAGAAGCCACGCCTTATACGCGCTATGGCGAAAGCGAAGCGCTGGTGCTGGAGCACATCGCGACGGTGATGCCCCAGCTTCAGCAGGGCCTGACCCGCGAGGCACTGCAAACGCTGTTGCCCGCAGGGGCCGCCCGGAACGCCATTGACTGCGCGCTGTGGGATCTGGCCGCCCGGCAGCAGCACCGCACGCTGGAGCAGGTCGTCGGCATTGCACCGATCGCGTCAGTGATCACCGCACAAACGGTCAGCATTGATACACCAGAGGCGATGGCCAGCAGTGCCCAGGCACTGTGGCAGCATGGCGCAACGCTGCTCAAAATTAAAATGGACAACAACTTTATCACCGAGCGCCTGATGGCGATCCGTGCGGCGGTGCCCGACGCCACGTTAATCGTGGATGCGAATGAGTCATGGCACGCCGAAGGGCTGGCGGCACGCTGCCAGCTGTTAGCCGATCTGGAAATCGCTATGCTGGAACAGCCGTTACCGGCTGGAGAAGACGAGGCGCTGGCAAATTTTATTCACCCTTTACCCATCTGTGCCGATGAAAGTTGCCACACGCGGGAAAGCCTGCCCGCGCTGCATGGGCGCTACGACATGGTGAATATCAAACTTGATAAAGCCGGTGGGCTGACGGAAGCGCTGGCGCTGGCACAGGCTGCGCGCGATCAGGGCTTTACGCTGATGTTGGGCTGCATGATCTGTACGTCCCGGGCGATTCGCGCCGCCTTGCCGCTGGTACCTATGGTGCGCTTTGCCGATTTGGATGGTGCCACCTGGCTGGCTGTCGATGTCGAGCCCGCCCTGAAGGTACAGAACGGAGCATTAATCACGGCTGCCAGCGCAGCAGATTAACCATCACCTCCAGCCACGTTTCCGTCGCCTCATCTACCGCAATGACGGGCATCTCTGCGGTCACGCACGGCAGACTCAGGTCGTGACACCAACTGCCAAAGGAGCCCGGCGTGGCATAGCCCACGCTGCTGACGCGCGGCAAACCCGTCTGCGCGGCCAGCCAGGCACCGACCTCGGCGTGATGCGGATCGTCGATACAGGCCAGCGGCTCATGCCAGGAAACCACCCAGGCCGGTTTTAGCTGATGAATCAGGCTGCATAATGCCTGGGTTTCCGGCTCTGAGGCGGGATGTGCCCCTGTCGAAAGCGTCACATCCCGCGCGTCTGCCGCGCTGTTCCAGCGGTACACCGTTTCACCTGACTGCCAGTTAGCCGCCGGGAAGTTACGGTTCAGGTCAACGCCATTAGCATTCGCCCGCAGCCCCAGCTGGCAGCCGTCGGGATTGACCGCCAGAACAACGTGATGACGGCGCAGGCCGTCAGGCAGGGTGCGCAGCGCCGCAGAAAGGGCCGCAATCGCGGCGTTTTCATCACCGTGCGTGCCAGCCAGAATCAGTCCACTGTTGCTGTCAGTCTGATTAGCGGGAAACCAGAGCAGCGGGGCACCCAGAACGGAACGCCCGTATTGCTGCCAGGAAATAGCCAGTTTTCCGCGCTGTGAGCGGGGATGCATTGACGGCATAGTGACATTCTCCAGAGGGTTTCCTTAAAAGTAGCGGAAAAGCCGCCGGGGGAAAATAGCTATTTATCAATCAGCAATTTGCGATAAAGTGGCCGGTAACAGGCTGACTCAGTGAGACGCTGATGCAGCACTTCTTTATCGTAAAGGGGTGAACATGATTATTCGCTTTTCTCCAACGCTAACCGCCCTGAGTCTGCTTAGCGCCACCTTACCCGTTTTTGCCGCAGAGGTGCCCGCAGGCGCGCAGCTCGCCGCAAAACAAGAGATTGTCCGTCACATCAAAGATGAGCCTGCGTCACTTGACCCGGCTAAAGCCGTGGGACTGCCCGAAATCCAGGTGATGCGCGATCTCTACGAAGGGCTCACCAGCCAGGATGCTCACGGGAAAATTGTGCCGGGCGTGGCACAAAGCTGGAGCAGCAGTGATAACAAAGTCTGGATTTTCACCCTGCGCAATAATGCACGCTGGTCTGATGGCGAGCCCGTCACTGCACAGGATTTTGTCTACAGCTGGCAGCGCGTAGTGGATCCTAAAACCAGTTCGTCTCAGGCCTCTTTTGTCGCGCTCAGTGGTTTAAGTGAGGCGGACGCTATCACTAAAGGGACGACAACACCGGACAAACTGGGCGTCACCGCGCTGGATAAACACCGCCTGAAAGTGACGCTCTCGCGCCCGGTGCCCTGGTTTCCGGCCATGGTGTCTAATGTGGCTTTCTATCCCGTCCCGCAACGCGTGATTGAGAAAGAGGGCGATCAGTGGACACAGCCCGGCAAGCTGGTCGGAAACGGCGCTTACCAACTTGACAGCCGAGTGGTTAACGAAAAAATCGTACTGGTGCGTAATCCGCGCTACTGGGATAACGCGCACTCCGTGTTAACTAAAGTGACCTTTTTGCCCATCAACGAAGAATCCAGCGCCACCAAGCGCTACCGCGCGGGCGATGTGGACATTACCGAATCGTTTCCTAAAAACATGTATGCCCTGCTGAAAAAGACGCTGCCGGGGCAGGTTTATACGCCGGATCAACTCGGAACCTACTATTACGCGTTTAATACGCAGCAGGGCCCTACGGCCGATGCGCGCGTACGCAAAGCGCTGTCATGGAGTATCGATCGCCAGGTTATCGCGGACAAAGTCTTGGGCACGGGTGAAAAACCGGCCTGGCACTTTACACCAGATGTGACCGCCGGATTTACACCGCTGCCTGCCTTGCAGCAACAGCATAATCAACAAGAGATGGACGCGCAGGCCAGAGCGTTGCTGGCGGCGGCAGGATACGGGCCGGCGAAACCCCTGAAGCTGACGCTGCTGTATAATACGTCTGAAAGCCACCAGAAGATTGCCATTGCGGTTGCATCCATGTGGAAGAAGAATCTTGGCGTGGACGTGAAGCTGGAAAATCAGGAGTGGAAAACCTATATCGACAGCCGTAACTCTGGACGCTTTGACGTCATCCGTGCCTCCTGGGTGGGGGACTACAATGAGCCGTCGACCTTTTTAACTCTGTTGACATCCGGCAACAGCAGTAATATCCCGCGCTTCAAAAATGCCGAATATGATGCCGTGATCGCCAAGGCGAGCATGGAAACCAGTGACCAGGCCCGCAATGCATATTACAACCGGGCCGAACAAATCATTGCGGAACAGGCCCCCATCGCGCCCATTTACCAGTACACCAATGGTCGCCTGATCAAGCCGTGGGTGAAAGGCTATCCGATCACCAACCCGGAAGATGTCGCCTACAGCCGTGAACTGTGGATTGAGAAACACTGATCTAAGGCGGCCTGCCTTGGGCCGCCTTCTGACATCTTTGTACACAGGCTCAGGATTGCAACTCAACACCGCCACGCTAGACTGTATCGTATTGATTTTGATAGCGGGGTAACGGTGTGGACGGTGTGAAAGGAAAATCGCTTCAGGTAACAGATGCCATCATTTCCTGCCAGTTGGATGGAAAGGGCGGCATGATACCGATTGATGAAACCCAGGTGCTGCACGATGAGCATCCCTGCTGGCTGCATCTCAATTATACCCATCCCCGCAGCGCTGAATGGCTGCAATCCACGCCTCAGATCCCGGATGCCGTGCGTGATGCGCTGGCCGGTGAAAGCATGCGGCCTCGCGTGTCCCGGTTGGGGGACGGTTTTATGATTGTCCTGCGCAGCGTGAACCATAACAGCGATGCGCGCCCTGACCAGTTAGTGGCAATGCGGGTGTTTATTAACGATCAGCTCATTGTGTCCACCCGGCGACGTAAAGTGTTTGCCGTGGATGAAGTGCTGACCGATCTCGAAAACGGTAACGGCCCGGTCAACTGTGGCAGCTGGCTGGTCGAGGTCTGCGATGCGTTAACCGGTCACACCAGCGAATTTATCGAAGACCTGCATGACAAAATCATTGAGCTCGAAGATGCCTTACTGGACCAACGCATTCCCCCGCGGGGTGAACTGGGTCTGCTGCGCAAACAGCTGATTGTGATGCGCCGTTACATGGCTCCACAGCGTGATGTTTTTGCCCGGCTCGCCAGTGAGAAACTGCCCTGGATGGACGACAGTGAGCGCCGCCGCATGCAGGAGATTGCCGACCGGCTGGGGCGCGGCCTGGACGATCTGGACGCGGGCGTAGCCAGAACGGCCGTGCTGGCCGATGAAGTCGCCTCGGTAATGGCCGAATCCATGAATCGCCGCACCTATACGATGTCGCTGATGGCGATGATTTTTCTGCCCGCTACCTTTTTAACCGGGCTGTTTGGTGTCAACCTGGGCGGCATTCCCGGCGGCGGATGGCGCTACGGCTTCAGCGTGTTCTGTATTTTACTGGTCATACTGGCGTTAGGCGTGGCGGGGTATTTACGTAAGCGGCGTTGGCTTTGACAGACAAAGCCTGTGAATTGCCTTAGTGACAGAGGGCTTAACAGAAGTAAAGCTGATCGACATCAATACCTGCCGGAGGCAACTGACGCAAACTCTCTCCCGCAGGTGAATGCAACGTCAAGCGATGGGCGTTGCGCTCCATATTGTCTTACTTCCTTTTTTTGAATAACTGCATAATACAGTTGATTCGACCTACGCCGGCCTTGTTGCCGGCTTTTTTTTACCTGCTGGCTGAAAGGCCTAATCTTTCCTAAGCTTAATGTTCATTCGCTACAGAGGAGCACGGTATGAAGGCGATACATAACAGCGAGCCGATTCCAACCGATCCGCCCCCCATTCCTCAGCCGCAACCCGATCCGCCACCGGATCCGGAGTTTCCGCCGATAATGGATCCGCCGCCTCACCGCAACGTATAAAAAAGGGCATGCGTTTACGCGCATGCCCTTTACCTTTAATGTATTCAGCAGCGTTATTTAATCTCTAAAACATCAAGG
This sequence comes from Pantoea sp. JZ2, assembly GCF_035191405.1. Lineage (NCBI taxonomy): Bacteria > Pseudomonadati > Pseudomonadota > Gammaproteobacteria > Enterobacterales > Erwiniaceae > Pantoea > Pantoea sp. JZ2. Next base: position 2,376,083 of record NZ_CP045247.1, read on the forward strand.
CGTTCACTGACATCGGGTGCATCGTCTTCATCGCTGCGCCAGCCAACCGGATTCACCGGCAGGGTTTCGCGATCGAAAGCGAGATCGCCGCCATCCACCACCGCATCCCCGTGCTGAATGCCTTTGAAATCAAACAGATTCACGTCGGCCATGTGTGACGGCACGACGTTCTGCATCGCGCTTAACATGGTTTCAATTCGGCCCGGATAGCGTTTATCCCAGTCGCGCAGCATATCTGCCACCACCTGACGCTGCAGGTTAGGCTGCGAACCACACAGATTACACGGGATAATCGGGAACTGACGCGCTTCGGAGAAACGAATGATATCTTTCTCGCGGCAGTAGGCCAGTGGACGAATGACAATGTGTTTCCCGTCATCGCTCATCAGCTTCGGTGGCATGCCTTTCATCTTGCCGCCGTAGAACATATTTAAAAACAGCGTTTGCAGGATGTCATCGCGATGGTGGCCCAGCGCAATTTTGGTACAGCCCAGCTCTGTGGCTGTGCGGTACAAAATGCCACGACGCAGACGCGAGCACAGCGAGCAGGTGGTTTTGCCCTCTGGAATCTTCTCTTTAACGATAGAGTAGGTGTCTTCCTCAACAATTTTGTACTCAACACCTTGCGCCTCAAGATATTCCGGCAGGATATGCCCCGGAAAACCGGGTTGCTTCTGATCAAGATTGACTGCCACCAGACTGAAACTCACTGGCGCGCTCTTCTGCAGGCTACGCAGGATCTCCAGCATGGTATAGCTGTCTTTACCACCGGACAGGCAAACCATGATGCGGTCGCCTTCTTCGATCATATTAAAATCGGCAATGGCCTCGCCTACGTGACGACGCAAACGCTTCTGGAGCTTGTTGAGGTTGTATTGTTCTTTCTTGTTAATTTCTTGATTTTGCAGCATTACGTCGTTTCTCAATAATCAAAGGGGCACATTTGAGCCTGTTGCCGTGCCCCCTGATTTGCTTTATGACAGGTTATCACCCGCCGAAGATTGTCAGCAGGCAAAGTATGCCGCGTATGGTACGGATTACGCGTGCAATTTCCAATATCAATTATCGTTAAGCATAAACCTGATGGTGACTGACCACGATATTTTGCCTTCCGTCTTATTTTTGCCAACTGCACTGGCAAGAGAGATAAGATGAAAAGCAGAGAATAAACACGGTCAGATAAAGGCGTTATTCACGCCGACAATAAGCCGCAATGAAAGCAGAAATGAAGATCTCATGGTGAGGGTAAGGATATGTCTACTGTCGGGTGGGATTTATCCCGCCCGACAAGAACGTGCATCTACGCTTTTATCGTGCGGAAGCGGCACAACGCAGCATCCATGTCCTACATCATCTCCAGCGACTGCACGCCCTTTACTTCCATGATTTTGTCATACAGATGCGCATCGCTGGATTTCCGGGAGAGGGTAACCTGAACGCTTAATTCACATAAACCGCTTTCCTCGTCCCGGTTAATGACCGAAATATTGCCATAGCGGATGCCTTCGCGTTGCATGACCAACAGCACCAGCGGCACGCTTTTCGCCTTGAGATAAACAATTAACGTATGGTGTTTACCAATCAGTAAATGACTCAAACGGCGGAAAACCTCGAGCACCACCAGAGCCAGCACGGTGCCGTAAATGCCGATTTCATACATGCCGCTCCCGATGACCAGGCCGATTGCGGCGGTAACCCAAAGCCCGGCTGCCGTCGTCAGGCCTTTAACCACCTGTTTCTGGATCAGAATCGTTCCGGCACCCAGAAAACCCATGCCGCTGACAACCTGTGCCGCGACGCGGCTGGGATCGAGTGCAACGTGATCCTTCATCAACATGTCGGCAAAGCCATATTTAGACACCAGCATAAACATCGCACTGCCAATCCCCACCAGAATATGAGTGCGTAATCCGGCTTCTTTGGCACGCATCTGACGTTCCAGTCCAATCAGACCGCCCAGAATGCCCGCCAGCGCGATACGAATCAGCATATCCATTAACATTCTTTTTCTCCGTTCGACATCATGGTTAAACTATATTCCGCCACGTGACTATGTGATAACAGGATAATTCTGCTTGTAATAGGTCAGAATATTTTTTGTAAAAAGCTATTTCTTCTCTCGACCCCGTGTCAGGGCTGACATATTCTTGCTTAGCCTTTAACTCACCTTCCCGGAGTCTGATTGATGAAAGCCGCGACTTTTCTGCTGGCTGGTGCCGCGTTGTTATTGTCTGCCTGCAGCAGTAACAGCGATGACAACGAGCCGCCACAACAAGCCACCGCCGCCCACGTTCAGCCACGTGTGGTTATGTCTGCAATGGCGGAGGCCAGTTGTGCCAATGCAGGGGGAACGCTGGCGTTTTCAAATCAACTGGACGGCTCGCGCATCGGCATGTGTCAGTTAGTCAACGGACGCCGCTGCAGCGAGCAGGCATTGCTCGGCGGTAACTGCGCCCGCTAAACGCGGAGGCCGGCTGTGACCGGCCTGCGTTATCAGGCCATCACCCGGTTCGGACAGTCTTCGCCACGATGAAGCCGGCTGAGGTTTTCCAGCGTGGTTTCTGAAATCGCCGTCAGAGCTTCAGCGGTCAAAAAAGCCTGATGGCCTGTGAACAGCACGTTGTGGCAGGCTGACAGGCGGCGGAAAATATCATCCTGAATGACATCATTCGATTTATCTTCAAAGAACAAATCCCGCTCATTCTCATAAACGTCCATGCCTAACGCGCCAATTTTTTGCTGCTTAAGTGCATCAATGGCGGCCTGAGAATCAATTAACCCACCCCGACTGGTATTAATAATCATGACGCCATCGCGCATCTGCGCAAACGCGTTAGCATTAAGCAGATGATGGTTTTCCGGCGTTAACGGGCAATGCAGTGTAATCACATGCGACTCGGCAAACAGGGTTTTCAGATCGACATATTCTGCGCCCAGCGATAACGCCTGTTCCGAAGGATAGGGATCGAAGGCCAGTAAACGCATGCCAAATCCTTTTAAGATGCGCAGGGTGGCTATGCCTATTTTGCCGGTGCCAATAATGCCGGCGGTTTTGTTATGCATATTAAAACCGGTCAGGCCGTCCAGCGAAAAATTCGCATCGCGGGTGCGTTGATAGGCGCGATGAATACGGCGATTCAATGTCATCATCAGGCCGACGGCATGTTCAGCGACGGCTTCCGGGGAATAGGCGGGCACGCGAACCACTTCCAGACCCAGTTCAGCCGCGGCTTTCAGATCGACATTATTAAATCCGGCGCAGCGCAGGGCGATAAATTTCACCCCCAATTCCGCCAGTTCCTCCAGCACCGGGCGGCTACCGTCGTCATTCACAAAAAGACAAACCGCATCACAGTCTACGGCAGTCTTGGCCGTGCTTTCGCTCAGCAAAAAATCATAAAAGACCAGATCGAAACCATACTGTTTATTGACCTGTTCAAAATATTTCTGGTCGTAGTGTTTAGTACTGTATACGGCGATTTTCATCGTGGTGCTCCTGGAAAAGGGATGCAACAAGGATAACGTTTTCTCTTACTTTTTGCTGACACCTCTTTAACCTTACCGGTCAAACCTTCACCTTCGGCGTGTTACGTGCCATCATTACGCCCAGGATATTGAAAAAAAAGGAGTCTTGTTTTCATGCCACGGAGTTTCCGTCGACGCCTGGCCGCGATTCTGGCGCTGATTTTATTGCTGCTGGGATTACTGCTGACTCTTACACAGTGGCTGCCGCGTCTGGTGGGCCTCTGGCTACCTGCAGGCACGCGCGTCGAACTGGAAAACAGCCCACGCTGGCATGACGGGCAACTCATTTTTCCGTCTCTTCATTATTTAGCCGGTGACTGTCGTCTGGCGAGCGTCAAAAACGCGGCGCTGGGCAGGCAACAGTCGCGCTGGACGCTCAACGCACAACAGGTCACGTTGCAAAGCGAATGCCTGCAACAGCTGCCCGAATCACAAACCGCCTCAACCGCAACGAAAACGCTGGCAGAGTGGCAGGCCATGCTGCCGGGCGCAGATATTCACATTGATAAGCTGACGATCTCGCCCTGGCAGGACTATGCCGGTGGCCTGGATTTGACCCTCAATAAAGCCAGCCAGCAGCTGCATTACCGGGGCGATAATTTACAGCTTGAGGCCACGCTGGAAGGTCAGCAGCTGATGGTCAGACAATTGACGATCACCCATCCGGCGCTTCCCGAGCCGCTCAGCCTCAAAGGTCATTTTGAACTGCCGCAATACGCTAACGGCCTGCCGGTTAACGGCGAGATCGCGGGCGCGCTGGCCCTGGACGGGTTTCCGCAACCGCTAAAAGCGGCACTGAGCTGGCAGCATGAAAGCGGCCTGCTGAACATCACCACAGCGGATGCTGCCCGTCCCTTGCTGCGTCTTCCGTGGCAGGCAAGCCGTGACCGCATCACTATTCAGAAAGGTGAATATTACTGGCCACTCACGGCGCAGCCCTTGTCGGGCTTTGTGACGCTGACGCTGGATAACTGGCAGGCCGGGCTGGATGCCACAACGGTCACTGGTCGCCTTAACCTGCTGACGCAGGGACGGGGCGGCAAAGGCAATGTCGTTCTGGGCATAGGTCCGGGTCATCTCAGCCTGACGCAAAGCCAGCTGCCGTTACAACTGACCGGCGACAGTAAATTTGCTGCCATGCAGCTGTTCGGCAGTATTCCTGGGCAACTGACCGGATCATTACTGAATCCCGAACTGATTGTTAAACCCAACGCACTGTTGCGTCTGCGCGGGCGTTTACTTTCAACGCTGAACGTGGATGAAGCGCGCTGGCCGCTGGCGGGGGTGCGCTTATCGTCCCGGGGCATTTCTGGACGCCTGCAGGCCATTCTGCGCGCGCACGATCCCAGCTTTGGCCGCTTCACCCTGCACCTGGACGGCGGGGCCCGTGACTTCTGGCCGGATACGGGTGAATGGCGCTGGCGCTACTGGGGAGAAGGCGAGATGCATCCGTTACAGGCGAAATGGGATGTGAAGGGGACAGGTGGCTGGCGCGGCACGCTTATCCATCTTGATACCTTGTCGACCGGTTTTAACCAGATGCAATACGGCAGTGTGCGGGTGGAAAAGCCGCGTTTAACCCTGACTGCCCCGGTGAACTGGCAGCGAGAGGCGGACAAGCCTTCCTTTGACGGAAAATTTCAGATGCAGGCCGGTCAGACACACTTCAGCTACGGGGGCTGGCTGGCTCACTCGACGCTGGATTTTGCCGCCCGCGGGCGCGATCCTGGTCATTTTGTCTGGGGCGGCGAACTGAAAGCCGGCAAGGTCGGCCCGGTACGGGTTAACGGGCGCTGGGATGGCGAGCGCCTGCGCGGTCAGGCCTGGTGGCCCACGCAGTCGCTGACGGTTTTTCAGCCGTTGCTCAGCCCCGATCTGAAAATGAAAATTCGCGCGGGCGAACTGCGCGCTCAGGTGGCGTTTTCTGCCGCCGCTCAGCAGGGTTTTCACGCGGGCGGACACTGGACGGTGAAAAACGGCAGCGTCTGGGCGCCAGACAGCCAGATTAACGGCATCGATTTCTCGCTGCCATTCCGTCTGCAAAACCAACAGTGGCATTTTGGCTTACGTGGACCGGTTTCATTGCGCATCGCAGAAATCAAGAATCAGTTTGCCCTGCAGAATATTCAGGCTGACTTACAAGGCGCCTGGCCATGGCGGGAAAACGATCCGCTCTGGTTGCAGGATGTCAGCATGGATCTGCTGGGCGGGAAAATTACGATGCCGTCTCTGCGGATGCCACAGCACAGCCCGGCGCGCGTGTCGCTTCGGGATATCAGCCTGAGTAAACTCGTCAGCGCGATTAAACCCAGGCAGTTCGCGATGTCGGGCAGGGTGAATGGCGAATTACCGCTGTGGATCACGAATGCGCGCTGGATCATCGAAAATGGCTGGATTGCCAACAGCGGGCCGCTGACCTTCCGGATGGATAAAGACATGGCCGATGCCATCACCGCAAATAATATTGCGGCAGGCGCCGCGATGGACTGGCTGCGCTATATGGAGATTTCGCGTTCCTGGGCCACGCTGAATCTGGATAATCTGGGCGAACTGACCATGGTCGCGCAGGTGCAGGGCACCAGCCGTTTCAGCAACCGCAACCAGACCGTAAATTTAAACTATCGTCATCAGGAAAACCTGTTCCAGTTGTGGCGCAGCCTGCGCTTTGGCGATAATTTGCAATCCTGGGTGGAGGAAAATGCCACTCTGCCGTCGAAAAAGGAACCCTCACCATGAGCCTCAGGGCCTTACTGCTGCTGATAGCCGGACTCCCGCTGACGGGCTGTGTACCGCGCATCGAAGTTGCCGCGCCAAAAGATCCGATTACCATCAACATGAATGTGAAAATCGAGCATGAGATCCACATTAAAGTGGACAAGGATGTGGAAGCGTTATTGAAAAATCAGAGCGACCTGTTTTGAGGAGAGTCCGCATGAAACGCATCGGCATCACATGCTTACTGGCCCTTACGATGAGCCTGCCCGCCTGGGCATTGACGCTGGATGAAGCCCGTCAGTCAGGCCGGGTGGGAGAAACACTGTCAGGATATATTGCGCCGCGCGCAGATGACAGCGACACGCTGGCACTGGTTAAACGCATTAATGACGGTCGTGCTGCACAGTATCAACGTCTGGCAGAGCAGAACAACCTGACAACGGATGAGGTGGCCAGAATCGCCGGACAGAAGCTGGTAAACCGTGCCGCAGCGGGGGAATATGTACGCGGCATCAACGGACAGTGGCTCAGGAAATAGCCGGGCGACAACGTTGTACGGCAGGCATAAAAAAACCGGGCTCAGCCCGGTTTTCCAGATAAGATCGGCGAATCAGGCCGCAACGATGTGTTTGATCGCGTCTTTTGCTTCGGCGGTGGCTTTTGTCGCGACTTCCGGGCCATAGGCAATGCCTTCGGCAAACACAAACTCGACATCAGTGATACCGATAAAGCCCAGGAACAGCTTGACGTAAGGAGTCAGCAGGTCAGAAGCGGTATCTTTGTGAATGCCACCACGGCTGGACAGAATCACGGCGCGCTTGCCTTTGACAAGGCCTTCCGGGCCGGCTTCGGTATAACGGAAGGTCACGCCAGCACGGGCGATCAGGTCGAAATAGTTCTTCAACTGCGTAGGAATGTTGAAGTTGTACATTGGGGCAGCAATCACCACCACATCATGTGCCTGCAGCTCTGCAATCAGCGCATCAGACAGTGACAAGGCTTCCTGCTGACGCGGAGACAGCGGCGCATCAGAAGGACGCAGCGCGCCCACTAACTCACCATCCAGCACCGGTACCGGGTTTTCTGCCAGGTCACGCACGGTCACCTGATCGCCTTTGGCCTTTGCCTGCTCAGCATAGAAGTCAGCCAGCTGACCAGATTGTGAATAGCCTGCAAGAATGCTTGATTTCAGAACTAATACTTTGCTCATCGTAGTTTCCTGTCTGTTACGCGGAAGGCTTCCCGCTCAATGGCTTACACTTTACAAATATTGAACGGAGCGGGAAAGCGCAATATTTCGAGAGCTATATTCGAATTAATTGAACAACCCGTCATGCGCGAGGGCCGCGCGGCAAACGGGAATGTGCTATGATAGGCGCAATTATTATCGTTAATCAGCGGGTTATCTTAGCACTGTACGCTGAGTCCATACCGCCTGAGTAAGGTACGTCATTACTATGTCTTCTCCGGTTTCATCTCCCTTAACGCCGCTTTGGTCGCGGCTTGATGCCCTGATGCTGCGCGACCGGCAGCGGCTGCAACGCCGGTTGCACGGTGCCAGAAAAGTGAAAAATCCTGATGCCCAACACGGTATTGCCGCCGAACTGGAGCAGGATATTCTCGCGGCTGAACAGCGCGTGGCCCAGCGTATTGCCGCCACACCGCGCATCACGTTCCCGGATAATCTTCCGGTCAGTCAGAAACAGCAGGATATCGCGGATGCGATTCGCGCTCATCAGGTCGTGATCGTGGCAGGTGAAACCGGCTCGGGAAAAACCACCCAGTTGCCCAAAATTTGCCTGGCGCTGGGACGCGGTATCACCGGTTTAATTGGCCATACGCAACCTCGTCGTCTTGCGGCGCGCACCGTCGCGAACCGCATTGCCGAAGAGCTGGAAACGTCGCTGGGCGGCTGCGTCGGCTACAAAGTGCGCTTTAATGATCAGGTCGGTGAAACCACGCAGATTAAGCTGATGACCGACGGGATTCTACTGGCGGAGATCCAGCAGGATCGCCTGTTGATGCAGTATGACACCATCATCATCGATGAAGCGCACGAACGCAGTCTGAATATCGACTTCCTGCTGGGTTATTTGCGTGAGCTGCTGCCGCGCCGTCCGGATCTTAAAGTCATTATCACCTCGGCGACTATCGATCCGCAGCGCTTCTCCCGCCACTTTAACAACGCGCCGGTGATTGAAGTATCGGGCCGGACTTATCCGGTGGAAGTCCGTTATCGTCCGGTCGTCGAAGAGGCGGACGATGTGGAACGCGATCAGCTTCAGGCGATATTTGATGCGGTTGATGAGCTGAGCCAGGAGGGCCGGGGCGATATTCTGATCTTCATGAGCGGCGAGCGGGAGATTCGCGATACCGCCGATGCGCTGATGAAGCGCGATTTGCCGCATACCGAAGTGCTGTCGCTGTATGCGCGTCTGTCGAACAGTGAGCAAAATCGGGTATTTCAGTCACACAGCGGGCGACGTATCGTGCTGGCGACGAACGTTGCCGAAACCTCGCTCACCGTGCCGGGCATCAAGTACGTCATCGATCCGGGCACGGCGCGCATCAGCCGCTACAGCTACCGCACCAAAGTTCAGCGTCTGCCGATAGAGCCCATTTCTCAGGCTTCCGCGAATCAGCGTAAAGGACGTTGCGGCCGCGTATCGGAAGGGATCTGTATCCGGTTGTATTCTGAAGCGGATTTCCTGAGCCGTCCGGCCTTTACCGATCCCGAAATTCTGCGCACCAATCTGGCCTCAGTCATTTTGCAGATGACCGCGCTGGGACTGGGCGATATTGCGGCATTCCCGTTTGTGGAAGCGCCGGATAAACGCCATATTCAGGACGGCGTCAGATTGCTGGAGGAGCTGGGCGCGCTGACCCTGAGCGAAGAAGGCCATTATAAGCTCACCGGCTCCGGCCGCCAGCTGGCGCAACTGCCTGTGGATCCGCGCCTGGCACGCATGGTGCTGGCTGCCCGGCAGTACGGCTGTGTGCGCGAAGTGATGATTATCGCGGCAGGTTTGTCGATACAGGATCCGCGCGAACGCCCGGCAGAGAAGAAGCAGGCATCCGATGAAAAACACCGGCGTTTTGCTGACAAAGAGTCTGATTTTATGGCCTTTGTTAACCTGTGGAACTACCTGGGCGAGCAGCAAAAAGCGCTGTCCGGCAATGTCTTCCGTCGCCAGTGTAAAGCCGATTTCCTTAACTACCTGCGCGTACGGGAATGGCAGGATATCTATACCCAACTGCGTCAGGTGGTCCGTGAGCTTGGTATGCCGGTGAACAGCGAACCGGCGGAGTATCGCGAGATCCACTGTGCGTTACTGACCGGTTTACTGTCGCATATCGGCCAGAAAGATGCGGAAAAGCAGGAATTTACCGGTGCACGCAATGCGCGCTTTGCCATTTTTCCGGGCTCAGGTTTATTCAAAAAACCGCCCAAGTGGACAATGGTGGCGGAGTTGGTGGAAACCAGCCGACTCTGGGGCCGTATTGCCGCGCGTATCGATCCGGAATGGATAGAACCGCTGGCACAGCATCTGATCAAACGTAGCTACAGTGAACCGCACTGGGAGAAATCGCAGGGCGCCGTCATGGCCAGTGAGAAAGTCACCTTGTACGGCTTGCCGATTGTGGCCGCGCGCAAGGTCAACTATGGCGCGATCGATCCTACGCTGAGTCGCGAATTGTTTATTCGCCACGCGCTGGTGGAAGGCGACTGGCAAACGCGCCACGCATTTTTCCGTGCTAATCAGAAGCTGCGCAGTGAAGTGGAAGACCTGGAACATAAATCGCGTCGCCGCGACATTCTGGTAGATGACGAAACCTTGTTTGCCTTTTACGACCAACGTGTAGGGAAAGAGGTGGTTTCCGCACGCCACTTTGACAGCTGGTGGAAACAGGTCAGCAAAACCACCCCGGAACTGCTCAATTTTGATAAGCAGATGCTGATCAAAGCGGGCGCCGATACGGTCAGCCAGCTCGACTATCCCAATGTCTGGCATCAGGGCAATCTCAAACTCAGGTTGAGTTATCAGTTTGAACCCGGTGCGGATGCCGATGGCGTGACGGTCCATATTCCGCTTCCGCTGCTGAACCAGGTCGATGAAGCCGGCTTTGAGTGGCAGATTCCCGGTGTACGGCGTGAACTGATTATTGCGCTGATTAAATCGTTACCGAAGCCGCTGCGTCGTCATCTGGTGCCCGCGCCAAACTATGCCGAGGCGTTTTTAGGTCGCGTGACCGCAATGGAAATGCCGCTGCTTGATGCCCTGTCGCGCGAGTTCCGCCGGATGACGGGCGTGACGCTGGAGCGGGACGACTGGCAATGGGAACAGGTGCCCGATCATCTGAAAATGACCTTCCGGGTGGTAGACGAACACAACCGTAAGCTGCAGGAAGGTAAAGATCTCGCGGCGCTGAAAGTGCTGCTTAAAGGCAAGGTGCAGGAAACGCTGTCCAACGTGGCGGATGATGGTCTGGAACAGCGCGGTTTACACCTCTGGAGCTTTGGCGATTTGCCTCGCAGCTACGAGCAAAAACGCGGCGACTACCAGGTAAAAGCCTGGCCCGCGCTGGTCGATGAGAAAGACAGTGTGGCCATCCGGTTATTCGACAGTGAGCATGAGCAGCAGAAAATGATGTGGCGCGGTCAGCGTCGGTTGCTGTTGCTGAATATTCCGTCGCCGGTGAAATATCTGCACGAAAAATTGCCGAATAAAGCCAAGCTGGGCCTCTATTTCAATCCCTATGGCAAAGTGATGGAGCTGATCGATGACTGTATTGCCTGCGGTATCGATAAGCTGATTGCCGAGGCGGGTGGACCGGCCTGGGAACAGGCGGCCTTCGATGCGCTGCGCGAGAAGGTCCGCGCCGAGCTGAATGATACCGTGGTGGAGATAGCAAAGCAGGTTGAGCAGATTCTGACGGCGGTCTTCAATATCAATAAGCGCCTTAAAGGTCGGGTTGATATGACACTGGCGCTGGCGCTGGCCGATATTAAGGCGCAGATGAATGGGCTGGTGTACCGGGGATTTGTGACCCAAAATGGCTGGCAGCATCTGGCAGATACCTTGCGTTACCTGCACGGTATTGAGCGTCGGCTGGAAAAATTGCCGGTTGATCCCCACAGCGACCGCGCCCGTATGCTCCGGGTTCAGGCCGTTGAACAGGCCTGGCAGGCCTGGCGCAACAAACTGCCGCCGCAGCGTCAGGATGATGAGGATGTGCTGCATATTCGCTGGATGCTGGAAGAACTCCGCATCAGTCTGTTCGCACAGCAGCTTGGCACGCCTTATCCCATTTCAGATAAGCGCATCATGCAGGCGATGGAGCAGATCACCGCCTGACGGCGGCAAACAGGGTCTTGTAAGAATAAAAAAGCCCGCATTTAAGAATGCGGGCTTTTTTGTGTAACGGTGAGAGCTACTGCGCCAGCGCTTCCAGCCGGTCTTTAAATGACGTCACGGCAATCGCGCGGTTGTCAGCCAGATAACGGTCTTTCGCCGCCGGGGCAGAACTCTGCACCGCTATCAGTTGCCAGCCCTTATCGCCTTTCAGCAGGAGCGGAGAACCGCTGTCGCCAGGCAAGGTATCGCACTGATGCGATAAAACCGCCCGTTGCGCCCAGCCGGTAATCAGGCAGTCGCTGTGTGAATACAGGCTGTCGAGATGATCGGCGGGATAACCTGCCTGGGTCACCTTGCGGCCCGCCGCTTTCAGCGCTTCGGTTAAGTCACTACGCGAACCTTCAAACAGCGGAATCGGCGTAATGGCAGAAGGGGGATTGCGCAAAATAATCAAACCGTAATCGAACGGCGCTGCATTGCTGGGGACGATCCAGCCTTCGCCATCCGCTTTCAGCTTATGCACCAGCGACGGTTCAACGCGCGCATCGATGTCATGAATTTCGTAGCGCCAGCCTTTTTTGGTAGACATAAAACGTAGCGCTACGGGTTTATCAAATTTACCTGGAGGTGTCAGTAAACAGTGGCCCGCCGTCAGGGCAAGATGGGGAGAAATTAACGTGGCGGTGCACAGATTACCGCTTTCGGTTTCCAGTTGTCCTATCGCATCCCAGGGGGCCGCGCTGACATCGGTAATGGCCTGGCGATGATCTTTGCCAAAAAACAACATTTTAATTTCGGCGGGTGTCGGTGAATCATCATTATCATCAGCATGAACAAACGCGGTGAAACTGAAAAGTCCAACGATTAACAGGGTAGCCAGGCGCATAGAACTCTCAATAGCGAGAAAAAGAAAACGTTTTTGTTATTACTAAAGTGACATAACTATAGTCAGTGAGGCGTGAAAAAGGGAGTTTTTTCAGTGAATCAGTACGCTACAGCGACTAAATAAAAAAACTGGCCGCGATAACGCCACATAAGATCATCACAATCAGAATAATTTCGAAGCGATAGCGACGGACCATATTAGCCACTCCAGTAAAGAAACACCCGGCAGAACCGGGTGTTTTTAATTATTAACGCTTACTCGGACCCTAAAGGGCGACCTTATTTTTTAGCGGCTTTTTTGTGGTGCTTTTTAGCTGCCTGGGCTTTCTGAGCTGGCTTTTTGGTGTGTTTTTTAGCGGCCTGAGCTTTCTGGGCTGCTTTTTTGTGGTGCTTTTTAGCGGCCTGAGCTTTCTGGGCAGCTTTTTTGTGGTGTTTTTTAGCAGCCTGGGCTTTCTGAGCTGGCTTTTTGGTGTGTTTCTTAGCAGCCTGCGCTTTCTGTGCAGTGTCTTTCTTCGCTACTTTCTTCTTAGCGGCCTGTGCTTTCTGGGCAGCTTTTTTGTGGTGTTTCTTAGCAGCCTGCGCTTTCTGTGCAGCTTTATGATGCTTCTTATGGACAGCAGCTTTGTGCTCAGCTTTAGCAGGTGCAGCGGTGGTGGTCGCAGCCGCTGGAGCAGCAGTTGCAGGAGCGGCAGTTGTCTCAGCAGCGAAAGCAACTGAAGACAGACCCATAGCAGCGGCGATTACCAGTGCAAATAATTTTTTCATTGCAAAATCCTCGGACTATTTTTTCATGTGTAGCCCACTGCGGGGCCGGTGAGAAGACTATATGAAAATAAAACTGGCGCGTCCGTGGGTGATTAGTATCGCTGTGTAACCGATTGTACAAAGGGGATGTACGGGAGGAAAAGGCGGCCCTCAGGCCGCCTGCTACCTTAACTGTTCAGGTAACGTTGCTCAAGATGTTTGCGGAAATAGTCTGGGTTGAGCGCTTCGCCAGTAGCATTGACAATCAACTGTTCGGTGGTGAAACGGCTGCCATGTTGCCAGATATTCTGCTGGAGCCAGTCAAATACCGGCTGCAGGTCGCCATGCTGTATCAGCTCGGCGGATTGCGGAATTGCGTTTTGTAACGCCTGGAACAGCTGCGCAGCGTACATCGCCCCGAGTGTGTATGTCGGGAAATAGCCGAAGGCGCCATCGGTCCAGTGAATATCCTGCATGCAGCCATCGCGGTAGTTGCCGCGCGTATCCAGACCCAGGGATTGTTGCATCTTTTCATCCCATAGCGCCGGAATGTCTTCAACCTCAATCTCGCCTTCAATCAGCGCGCGTTCGATCTCGTAGCGCAGAATGACGTGCGCCGGATAGCTCAGTTCGTCCGCATCCACCCGAATCAGGCCCGGTTTAACCTGCTGCGTCAGCCGGACAAAGTTATCTGCCTGAAGGGCGGGCTGGTCACCGAGCTGACTGATGATTTGCGGCAGGATACGCTGCAGGAAAGGTGCGCTGCGTCCCAGTTGCATTTCCATAAACAGGCTTTGTGACTCATGGATGGCCGTGGATCGCGCCAGCGCAACCGGCTGACCGCGCCATTGCTCAGGCAAATTCTGTTCGTAGCGCGCGTGGCCAGTCTCATGAATGACGCCCATCATGGCGCTCAGAAACTCATCCTGATTGTAGCGGGTGGTAATACGCACATCTTCGGGCACGCCGCCGCAGAAAGGGTGCGCGCTAATGTCCAGGCGGCCATGGTTAAAATCAAACCCCAGCTCGGCCATCACGCGTAAACCCAGTTCGCGCTGTGAGGCTATCGGGAACGGTCCCTGGGGCGTGATCACCGGCTGCTGAGCCTGTTTTTCGACGACCTGCTGCAACAAGTGTGGAAGCCAGGTTTTTAACTGCCCGAAGGTATGATCCAGCGTGGCGCTGGTCATGCCCGGTTCAAACACGTCAAGCAGCGCGTCATAGCGGGAGCAGCCGTTCGCTTGCGCACGCAGTTCAGCTTCCTGACGGCTTAAGCGTACGACCTCTTTCAAATTGGTCGCAAAACCCTGCCAGTCGTTTGCCGGACGCTGTGTACGCCAGGCATGCTCACAGCGCGATCCCGCAATGGATTTGGCTTCGACCAGTTCAGCAGGCAGTAATGTTGCCTGAACATAAGCGCGGCGCATTTCGCCCAGATTGGCGCGTTCAACATCATTCAGCGATTGCTGTTCTGCCTGATCCAGCCAGTCACCAATGCGTTTATCCGTCAGAATCTGATGTTGCAGCACACTCATTTCCGCCAGCGCTTCGCCCCGTGCGGCGCTGCCACCGGCGGGCATCATGGTTTGCATGTCCCATCCGGCGATGGCGCTGAGATGACTGAAACGCGACAGGCGCTGGAAGGTCTTACAAAGGTGTTGATAGGCTGAAGTCACACAAAGCTCCTGAATGCGTTAACGTCGTGGAAGTTCCCGAAAGGGGAGATCGAGCGGCCAGCTAAAACGCAGGCTGGCACCACCAAGCGGGCTGGTTTCAACGGAAACCCGGCCGCTGAGCGCATGGGCGATGGAATGAACGATGGCCAGGCCAAGTCCACAGCCGCCCGTTGCGCGGTCGCGACTCGGATCGAGCCGGACAAAGGGTTCAAATACACGTTCACGTTCTTCATGGGGGATCCCCGGACCGTCATCGTCGACCTGCAAATTACCGACTGCGCCGTCAAACCATAAGCTGACCCGCAGGCGCTGGTTTGCATAGCGCAGCGCGTTATTGACAAGATTGTCCAGCACGCGCTCCATAAGCCGGGTGTCTGAAACGCCGTAGTTTTCCCGCTGGGGTAAATCCAGCTCAATCTGCGTATCCGGGTTGATGGCCTGAAAGTCTTCCATGCGTTCACGCAACCAGCTGGCCAGATCCAGCGACTGCAAATTAAGGTCGACGCGTGGACGATCCAGACGGGCATAAGTCAGCAGCTCTTCAATCAGGCTTTCCAACTGACTCACATCACGATTCAGCGCCGCAGATTCGGCTTCGCTCAGGTTATCGCTCATCTCCAGACGATAGCGCAGCCGCACAAGCGGTGTACGCAACTCGTGAGCGATACCATCAATAAGCTGTTTCTTGCTGGCGACGAGCGTATTGATATTCTCAGCCATTTGGTTAAATGCGACGCCAACGCGAAACAGGCTGGAGGTGCTGTCGAAATGAGTACGCACGTCCAGTTGTCCCTGACCAAAACGCTGAGCGGCATGTTCGAGTCGCAGCATCTCTTTCCAGTGCGGACGCAGCCAGATAAATACCGGCAGCCCAAGCGACATGCCAATAAATACGACCAGTGCCATATCCAGCAGGCGCATTTGATGCAGATAAAAAAGGTAAGGTATAGGTCCGACGGTCAGGACATAATGACTACGCGGAATGTGTTGCAGGAAGGTGTATTTGTCGTCCAGCGCAACGATTTCGCCCGCACGCAGACGGCGTAACTCATTTTCATCCAGTTCGAACCGGCTCATGGGCTCAATATGCAGCTCAAATGACAAACCGAGATCCAGACTTTTGATCGTTTTATTCCAGTCGCGCGGCGGGATTTCACGCAGTTCACTGCGAATCAGGTAGAGCGAGCTGGCCATCAAGTCGTTCATGGACTGGCGGCCTGCGCGTTCGGCGGTAAATTTATAGACCAGCCCGACCATCAGCGACATCACCAGAAAACAGACAAACAGCAGCAGGTAGAACTGAATAAAAAGTTTTTTCATACCGAACGCGTGTCCCAGGCCTGCGGCGCAAACAAATAGCCTTTGTTGCGGATGGTTTTGATACGGAATGGCTCTGTTGCGCTGTCGTGCAGTTTTTTACGCAAACGCGAGATGGCGACATCAATACTGCGATCCATGCCATCGTAACTGACGCCGCGTAAGGTTTTCAGCAAGGCATCACGGTTAAGAATTTGCCCGGCATGGCTGGCCAGCACCCAAAGCAGATCAAAATCCGCCGTGGACAGGGCGATATTTTCTTCAAACAGCACGACCTGGCGATTCAGGGCATCGATGGTCAGTGAGCCAAAGCGCAACATGCGTGTATTTTTCGTCGGCGCAGGGGCTTCTTCACTTTGCACCTGTTGTGACTGACGCAGGTGCAGACGCAATCGCGCCAGCAGAACGGCTGGGGGGGCCGTTTTCAGAATATAGTCCTGCGCGCCCATCTCCAGCGCGAGGATATGGTTCATATCGCTGTCAAGGGAGGTCAGCAGCACGATCGGCCCCTGCCAGTTTGCCCGTAAGTCACGGCAGATTGACATGCCATCTTTGCCGGGCAGCATGATGTCGAGCATGACCAGGTCAGGTTGCTGTTCGGCAATGGTGGCTTCAGCCCGATCGCCGCGCGTCTCAACAATCACTTCAATATCATGGCGTCCCAGGTAGGCGGCAATGAGCGAACCGACCTCCGGTTCATCTTCTACGTAAACGATTTTATGCATAATTCACACTAACGTAAAAAGGAGGGATAAAGCATAACTTTTCCTGGCGCAGAGCTCTATCCAATCACACGAAATATCCTTGAGTAACTGGTATATAATCCGCAAAATATGCAATCATTAACCCTGCGTTTAATATGAGTTCCGGATTCATTGTGATCACCTTGAGGAGCCAAAGTGTTTGATAAAGAGCTGGCATCAGCGGTATACCGTGATCGCATCCGCTTTAACTACAGTGATTTCCTGTCGGCATCCTGCAAAAAACGTTGGAGCTTTGTGGATGCCATCTATGGCGTACTGCCCATATTCGGCATGGTGACACGCAAATCTGCGCACAGTTTACAGGCAAGTGAAGATCACCTGAAAGAATTAGCCTTGCAAATCATATCAACCCAGGTCAGCGACGAAATCAACATCGCCCGCCTGATTACGTTAGCCGAGCAGCAGCACATTGCCCGCGTGGATATCCAGCTTCCGTATCCGCTGTCAGAGAAACAGCTGGAGGCGATTCATGAAGAGTACCGTAAGCCCGTGACGCTGACACAGCAGGATGACCTGCTGTGCGTGGTTCTCGGTCAGTCTCACTAAGTCAGTAGGGCCCACATCGCAGGCAGGGTTGCCACCATAATACAGACCATGGCAACCCGCTCAACGGGCCGCAGCGCCACCGCATGTCCGCCCCGACGTGCGAACATAAACAGCAAAATGCCCGGCGCATAGAGCACGACAGACATAAACAGATGCAGTGGACCGGAGGCATACAGCAACCAGATGCCGTACACGCTAGCACCGATGCCTGTCACGAGCGCCCAGGGTTTATGTTGCCCTTTGACCACCTTGATCAAATACAATCCCACCAGCAAATAGGGTACCAGAATCATTTCTGAGGCAATGGTCAACAGCATGTTGTAATCCGCACCGGTCAGGGCGATCAGGATCAGGCAAACCTGCACACTACCGTTTGTCAGCCACAGTGAGGCGGCTGGCGCATTACGGACGTTCTGGCGGGCAATACTGCGAGGGAAGGCACCTTGCTGCGCGGCAATAAACGGCACTTCTGCCGCCATAATGGTCCAGCTCAGATAGGCACCGCAGACAGAAATAATCAAGCCCAAGACAATGATTGCGTTACCCCAGCTTCCCGTCAGTTGCGTCATCAGGCCCGCCATCGAAGGGTTACGCATTTCAGCCAGCGCCGCGCGCGGCACGATCCCTAACGACAGCAGGGTGACCAGCAGATAAACCAGCAGGGCGGCCAGCACGGCCAGCAGCGTCGCCCGTCCGACATCCTTTTTATGGCGCGCACGCGACGAGACCACTACAGCACCTTCCACGCCGATAAACACCCATAGCGTGATTAACATGGTCTGTTTGACCTGTTGCCATAACGGAACGCCGAGGCTCAGCCCGGAAAAGTCAAAATGGAAGCGGTCATAATCGAAGGCCATGACGGCCAGCACCACAAACAGCAGCAGCGGCACCAGTTTGCCCAGTGTCGCCAGCAGGTTAATGCTGGCGGCGGTCTGAACGCCCCGCAATACCAGCCAGTGAACCAGCCACAGCACTACGGATGCGCCCAGCATCGCCTGCCAGGTATTCCCGTTACCAAAAATAACCCTGTCTGGCGTATCGGTGAAGAAACTCAGGGCAGAGAAAACAATAACCAGATAGGACACGTTGGCGATAACCGCACACAGCCAGTAACCCCAGGCGGAACAAAATCCCGTCAATTCACCGAATCCAGCGCGGGCGTAGGTAAAGATACCGCCATCCAGATCGGGTTTGAGTCGCGTCAGCAGCAGCATCGCCAGTGACAGGAAAATAATCCCTGCGCCGGTGATCAGCCAGCCAGTCAGCAACGCGGCCGGACCTGCGACCGCCGCCATATTTTGTGGCAAGCTGAAAACACCCGCACCCAGCATGGAGCTGAGTACCAGCGCGGTCAGGGCACTGAGGCCTAATTTTTTCTCCAAAACATTCTTCCTGCGAGCATAAGTGGCTGGGTGACCAGCATAAACACCCTATTATATCGGTGTTGTGTTGCGTAAATCGCGTGTAATACGCTGAAAAACAGGCGGAGGATTTTACGGAGTGCGGTGAAGGATGGCAATGCGTGACTATGCAAAATTGCGCAGGGATTATGCAAACAGTTGGGGCTAACCTACACTGCACCAGGCATTTTGTCGTACTACGGGTTTACATTCAGCACGGTTAAGCGTCTGGTTCGCTGACTTTTTTAAAAGCTCTGAGTGCTTTATGTGGAGATCTCGTCGCAAACTGAAATATCATCGAGCGTTTTCGGCTTTTTAACCATTATAACAACGAGTTAGTTCTGTTAGTTCGCGCTTTGATTTGCAACTTATTTAGAAAAGGTCTCTTGTAAATTATTTTTCGTCAGGCAGATCAGCTTTATGCTGCAGGTTTGATCGATAATAAATAACTTTCATGCATCATGTTTTATTTTGTCTGGCATAACCACTTGAAAGTTAAGGTTAACTTTAAGTTGCCGAAGGTAGAACATAATGTTTATAGCTTCAAAAATCTGTAGGTATTGTAAAGTAAAACGCTCAATAATCTCTAGGCTAATGGCTATAGATGATGAATGTTGCGATGATTGTTATTTCGAATACATACATTATACGCGTGAGCCCCGAAACAGACCGTAAAGGGAAGTCAGTGAGTTGCAATAAGGTATAAGGTAAGATCTTGATAAGGTCGTGTAGCCCTGCAAATTTCAGGCTTAGAGATGAGGTAAATTATGTGTAGTGAGGTTATTAAAAATACAATAATATTAAAAAGTTAAGGGCGGCTTGCGCCGCCCTTAATTGCTTATTTGAACAGATCGGCGGTCACGGTGAGGTTACCCCCGCTCTGGTTCTGCCACTGGCGTGTGATGTGGTAGAACTTCGCACCTTTGCCAGCCGCACGTTTGGCGGCTTCCTGCGAAACTTCGGTTGGTGTGCCGAAATGGCCGCTGAAGGTGACCGTATCAAACGGCTGCATCTGTGCCGCGGTGACTGCGTTCAGCTCCTGGATTTCCCGGCCGTCTGGCAGCGTCACAGAATAGCGTTTACCGGTTGAACTCTGCGTTTCAAAGAAGCGGCCCACGGCATTGCTTGGGGTTTCAGAGGAGGCAACGCCCGGAATCTCGACTTTTTTCGCCTCAGCACCGCCTGCGGCCAGCGCGGCTTTACCTGCCTGAGAATCCGCCGGAATGCTATCCGGGCTCTGCACGGCGCGCTGTTTTGCATCCGCCTTATAGATGTAAGCGGTAATGAACTGGTTGCCACCGGTATTGGCATCAACCTGACGCACAATAAAGAAGGACGCAGCGCCTTTTTCTTTCGCGGCTTTAGAAATTGCCTCGTTCACATCGGGCTGGCTGGGGAAAAAGCCGGTCACCGTCACGGTATCAAAAGGTTCAAGGCGATAGGCTTCCGCTTTCGGCAGCTCTTTCAGGCCATTAAACATCCGGTAGTCGGTTTCCTGACTCGCTTTAGGCGCATTCGCCTTATACAGATCCGCGGTTACGCGCCAGTTACCACTGTTACCGTTGCTGTCGTTAATACCTTGAATGTAATACGAATCTGCATTCAGTTCATCAGCACGTTTGGAGACGGCATCCGCCGCATCGCCAATTGCATTAAAACGACCGGTGATATTAATACGTTCGAATGGCTTCAACGCGGCCGCTTGTTCTGGCGTCAGCTCTTTAGCGGCAAACGCATTTCCCGCCAGCAGAGATAACAATGTAGATGCCAGAATAGTGTTCTTCAGCTTCATAAAAATGATCCTTCGCCTTACGCAAAATGAGTACGAAAACGTGCTGGACTCTTGATGTATAACAGAATAGCTGCTGATTATTACATGTTATAAACACGCTGTCGCAGCCAATTTTTGCGATTTCTCTCTCGTGGTGATCCGGTTTTTTTTATCCCGGCGTCACGAATCAGTATTTTACCTTACGCTTAAGACGGGCAGATGAAATAAACGTTCGTAACTTTATCAAAACCGTTAATGCGTTGTTAAATTTAGGTTTTTTCGAAAGGAATGTTCGTATCGAAGGGCGCTTAGTTAGTTATTTATCTGCCAGTGATGCGATCAGACAGTGACGTTATGCGGCATAACGAGGCCAAAACTGGATATTACCGCGAATGTGACATTGGTGCGTCTGTGCAGTAGATAACCTGTAACATTTTCAGTAGGTTTAGACACGATTATGCCCTTGCATTTATTCACACCGCCTGAGCGCGGATGACGTCAGAGCAGTCTGTACCACAAGGGTCATCATCCTTTAATCGATGAAAGGGAACACTATGTTAATTGGAATACCCAAAGAGCGGTCAGCCAATGAGTCGCGCGTGGCTGCCACGCCGAAAACCGTTGAACAACTCATCAGGCTGGGTTTTAGCGTCACGATTGAACAGGGTGCGGGTAAGCCTGCCAGTTTTGATGATGACAGCTATGTCAAGGCCGGCGCCACGCTGACCGATCGCCAGCAGGTCTGGCAAGCCGATATTGTGCTGAAAGTGAATGCACCCGGTGAAGACGACATTGCACTGATGCGCGAGGGTAGCACACTGGTCAGTTTTATCTGGCCTGCTCAGGACCCTGAACTGCTGGATAAACTGGCTGCGCGTAAGGTCACCGTTATGGCGATGGACGCCGTGCCCCGTATTTCCCGTGCGCAGTCGCTGGATGCGCTGAGCTCAATGGCCAATATTGCAGGTTATCGGGCCATCGTGGAGGCGGCACATGAATTTGGTCGCTTTTTCACCGGTCAGATCACCGCTGCCGGGAAAGTCCCGCCAGCCAAAGTGATGGTGATTGGTGCGGGCGTGGCGGGTCTGGCGGCAATCGGTGCCGCAGGCAGCCTGGGCGCGGTTGTTCGCGCCTTTGACACGCGTCCGGAAGTGAAGGAACAAGTGCAAAGTATGGGCGCAGAGTTCCTTGAACTGGATTTCAAAGAAGAGGCGGGCAGTGGTGATGGTTACGCCAGAGTCATGTCGGATGCTTTTATTAAAGCAGAAATGGCGCTGTTCGCTCAGCAGGCCCAGGAGGTGGATATTATTGTCACCACGGCGCTGATTCCGGGTAAACCTGCGCCGACGTTGATCACCGGGGAAATGGTGGCCAGCATGAAGCCTGGCAGCGTCATTGTTGACCTGGCGGCACAAACCGGCGGCAACTGTGCGCTTACCGTCGCCGATCGGGTCACTGTAACGGACAACGGCGTAAAAATTATCGGGTATACGGATCTGCCCAGCCGGTTACCGACGCAATCATCTCAGCTCTACGGCAGCAATCTCGTCAACCTGATGAAATTGCTTTGTAAAGAGAAGAATGGCGAGATCGTCATTGACTTTGATGATGTCGTCATCCGCAGCGTCACGGTGATTCGAGACGGCGAGATCACCTGGCCTGCGCCGCCAGTTCAGGTCTCCGCCGCGCCGAAAACCGCGGCTGCCGCTGCACCGGCGCAAACGAAAAGCCCGGCGGCACCCGTGCCCCCCGGCGTAAATATGGGCTGCTGGCAGGCGCTGTCGTACTCTTCGCCTGCCTCGCGAATGTTGCCCCCAGTGAATTCCTGTCACATTTCACCGTCTTTGCGCTGGCCTGTGTGGTGGGCTACTACGTGGTCTGGAATGTGAGTCATGCGCTGCATACGCCGCTCATGTCAGTCACCAATGCGATTTCGGGCATTATTGTGGTAGGGGCAATATTGCAAATGGGGCACGGCGGCTGGGTGAGTTTTCTTTCTTTTATTGCCGTATTGATCGCCAGCATCAATATCTTCGGTGGCTTCACCGTCACGCAGCGTATGCTGAAAATGTTTCGTAAGGGGTAAGCTATGTCTGGCGGATTAGTGACGGCAGCCTATATCGTTGCTGCAATTCTGTTCATTATGAGTCTGGCGGGTCTTTCAAAACATGAGACCTCAAGACAGGGCAATATATTTGGTATCAGCGGCATGGCGATTGCGCTGATCGCGTCTGTATTTGGTCCCGACAGCAGTCATGTTGTCTGGATTTTGCTGGCGATGGTTATTGGCGGTGCCATCGGTATTCGGCTGGCGAAACGGGTAGAAATGACCGAAATGCCCGAGCTGGTGGCGATACTGCACAGCTTCGTCGGCCTGGCCGCCGTACTGGTAGGCATTAACAGCTATATCGATCATGCTCCTGGCTTGCCGGCAGTTATTGAAAACATCCATCTCAGCGAAGTCTTTATCGGCATCTTTATCGGTGCAGTCACCTTTACGGGCTCGCTGGTCGCCTTTGGCAAGTTGTGTGGCAAACTCTCGTCGCGGCCCTTAATGCTGCCTCAGCGGCATAAGCTGAATCTGCTGGCGCTGGTCGTCTCGTTTTTACTGCTACTGTGGTTTGTCAACACGCAAAGTCGCGGTGCGCAGGTGTTTGCGCTGGTGATCATGCTTATCATTGCGTTGGCGTTTGGCTGGCACCTGGTGGCCTCCATCGGTGGTGCAGACATGCCGGTCGTTGTTTCGATGCTCAACTCTTATTCCGGTTGGGCGGCCGCAGCGGCAGGGTTTATGCTCAGTAACGATCTGCTTATCGTGACCGGTGCGCTGGTTGGTTCCTCGGGGGCAATTCTCTCTTACATAATGTGTAAGGCCATGAACCGCTCGTTTATCAGCGTCATTGCCGGTGGATTTGGCAGCGATGGCACAGCTTCAACGACAAGTGATGAGACCGGCGAACATCGTGAAATCAGCGCAGAAGAAACGGCAGAGATGCTCCGATCTTCCCGTTCCGTGATCATTACGCCCGGCTATGGCATGGCCGTTGCACAGGCACAGTATCCGGTAGCGGAAATCACGGAAAAACTCCGCGCCCGCGGCATCAACGTGCGTTTTGGTATTCATCCGGTCGCCGGCCGTTTGCCTGGCCATATGAACGTTCTGCTGGCAGAGGCGAAAGTGCCTTATGACGTGGTGCTGGAAATGGACGAAATCAACGACGATTTTAGCGATACCGATACGGTACTGGTTATCGGGGCCAACGACACGGTTAATCCTGCGGCGCAGGATGATCCGGGCAGCCCGATTGCCGGTATGCCGGTGCTGGAAGTGTGGAAAGCGCAAAACGTTATTGTGTTCAAACGCTCAATGAGTACGGGCTATGCCGGTGTGCAAAATCCGCTGTTCTTTAAAGAAAATACTCACATGCTGTTCGGGGATGCCAAAGCCAGCGTAGAAAGTATTCTGAAAGCGCTGTAAAAGAAAAGGGCGACGATAACCGTCGCCCTTTTTACTGAAGGCCGCGTTAATCTTGCTCGTCTTCGTCGTCAAGCGTAATGGGCGAGACAAAATCATCCGGCTTAATCGCCAGCAGGTCACAGCGCAGGTGGTCGATCACCTGCTCAGCCGTATTCCCCAGGAAAGCTGCCGACAGTCCGGTCCGTCCAATCGTCCCTAACACCACAATGCCCGCGCCAAGATGGGCGGACAATTCCGGGATCACTTCTTCCGGCAGGCCTTTTTCAACGTGGGTAAACTCTTCACTGATGGAGAATTTTTGTCGCAGGGCCTTCATGGCCACCAGATGCTGGCCGCGAATGGCATCGTTGTAGACGCTGGGATCAAAATCGGGCAGTTCGATAGCAATGTTGATTGGCGTAATCGGATAGGCGCCCACCAGATGCACTTCGGTATGATTGACGCTTTCGGCCAGTTTAACGGTTTCGCGAATGAGTTTCTGATTAAGCGCATCGTGGTGCGGTTCTTCGCTGGCCAGATTGACCGCCACCAGCGCTTTGCCGCCTTCGGGCCAGGGTTGATCCTTAACCATCCACACCGGGCAAGGGCACTTACGTAACAGGTGCCAGTCTGTCGGTGTAAAAATAACCGCTTCCAGCCGGTCGTGCTGGTGCGCCATTTTCAGCACTAAATCATGTTGATGCGCCAGCACTTCCTGGATGATTGCTTCATAGGGCCGGTTGTGCCAGATGACTTTAATGTCTATATCCACACCAGCATCCAGATAAGCCTGCGCCTGTTCACGAATCCATTCCGAGCGCTGGCTGATCACACCCTGGCGCATCGCGGTGCGTTCATCTGGTGACAGCAGGGTGGTCATTTCGTATGAAAAGTCGTAGATGGGCAGAAATGCTTTGATTTTGCCGCCGATAAGCTGGTTGAGATAGACCGCACGTCGCAGCGCGGGCTGGTCATCCTGCTGAGGATCAATGGCGACCAGAATGTTTTGATACTGGGACATAGGCTACTCTCCTTAGACCGACGCGACTGTTTTAAAGATAGCCTATGTTAAGTGCACTAAGAAAGTGAAAAGATGTAGCCGGATCAACAAAATAAGATTTGTTAACCCGGCCTGAGGATTACGCCGCCTGGTGACTCTGACCGGCCAGCGCTTCCAGCATCGCGTGGTTCTCAATGGTGATATATTTGCCTTTTACGGCCAGCATACCCGATTTCTGGAAACGCCCCAGCAGTCGGCTAATGGTTTCAACGGTTAAACCCAGATAGTTCCCGATATCGCCGCGCGTCATCGTCAAACGGAACTCACGCTGTGAGAAGCCGCGCTGGCCATAGCGGCGGGATAAGTTCCAGACGAAGGCGGCCAGGCGCTCTTCCGCGTTTTTCTTGGACAGCAGCAAAATCATGTCCTGGTCGCCTTTAATTTCACCGCTCATCAGGCGCATCATCTGCTGACGCAGGGCAGGCATTTTGCCGGACAGGTCATCCAGCGTATCGAAAGGAATTTCGCAGACCATCGCCGTTTCCAGCGCCTGGGCGAAGCTGGGATGACTGGCGTTCATAATGGCGTCAAATCCCACCAGATCGCCGGCCAGGTGAAAACCGGTGATTTGTTCATCTCCCTGCTCGGTGATGGTATAGCTTTTAATGGTGCCGGAACGGATTGCATAGAGCGACTTCAGCTCATCACCCGCTTTGAACAGCGTATGCCCTTTTTGAATGGGTTTTTTTCGCTCAATAATATTATCAAGCTGATCCAGCTCATGTTCATTAAGGGTGAAAGGGATGCATAGCTGACTGATGCTGCAATCCTGGCAGTGAATCGCACAACCGCCTGACTGAATACGTTTTTCAGGGAACATAGTAGTTTGCTCGACGATAATTGACTGGGGTCAATTTTACCATTTTCTCGGTGTAAGGGAACTCATCCGAGCAGTTTTTAGGCATACAAAAAGTGTGGTTTCCGCAATACTGCTAAAGGCTGTTATGACAGGGTTTTTTGATGTCATCTTATTAAGATCGTAAACAAATCTTTACGGATTTTTGATCTCATACAGAATTTATCTTAATCTGAAAGGCCAGAAGGGACGATAAAAACGGGATTAGCGCAGGCTTTACCGATTTTGCTACTATTTGGTTTCAAGTCAATTTTGCGTCATATCATTTACCAGGGGCGAGCCATGAACCTTGACGATGACAATCTGTTTCGTGACGCGATGAATGACGTTACGCCACTCAAAGATGCAGAAAATACGCGCTGGAATCACAGCGCCGCCAGCAAAAAAGTGCCGCCTCGGTCACCAGAACCTGAAGACGAAAACTTTTTAACCCGCGGTTACCTGGACATCATTCCTCTTGAGCAGCAACTTGAGTTTAAAGCTGAAGGCATTCAGCAGGGCGTGCTGGATAAATTACGCAAGGGGCAATATGCGCTGGATGCCAGCCTGAATCTGCTACGCCAGCCTGTTGAAACCTGCCGTCAAAATTTGTTTACCTTCATGCAGGATGTCCGTAGAGTCGGCTACAGAAACCTGCTGATTATTCACGGCAAAGGCCGGGACAATGACTCTCATGCCAACATTGTGCGCAGCTATCTTGACCGCTGGTTGCGTGAATTTGACGACGTCCAGACCTTTTGTGTCGCACAGAAGCAGCATGGCGGCTCCGGTGCGCTCTATGTCGGTCTACGCAAAACGGAAAAAGCGCGTCAGGAAAACTGGGAGCGCCATGCTAAACGCAGTCGCTAGCTGTGAAACTTACGAATGGTACTCATCAACACTTCGGCGCTCAGGCTTAAGGTGTTACCGGTGCGCGTGATTATCCCTACGGGTTCACCCGGGCCGGGAGAGGTGATGGGCAACGATATCAGGGCATTGTGGCTGAGATCTTCTTTGACGGCCCCGGAAGGCACAAACCAGATGTAGTCATAGCGTAGCGCCAGCTGACGGGCCAGCGACGTTGAAGACGTTTCGACGCAATGGGGCGGCAGACAGCACCCTTGCTCATCCAGCATCTGCTGTGCCAGGCGGCGCGGCGCGGTGCCTTCCGGGGAAATCACAACAGGCCACTGCATGGCACGTGAAAGCGTGACGTTGTCACTTAGAAGCGGATGCTCCGGTCTGACGACCAGCTTTAATGACTCCAGAAACAGCAGTTCATAGGTCAGGCCGGTCATCATCTCTTTATCCGCCATTCGGCCGATGCCCAGATCAAATTCGCCCGCTCTCAGCCCCGCCAGCAACACATTATTATGTAAGGTGGCAACCTGAATGGTCGTGTTGGGACGCAGTTGATGAAAACGGTCAAGAATCTGTGGCAACATGCCCATCGCCGCCGTGGTTAAGGCACCAAGGCGAATGACTACCGGACGCTCGTTAATCTGTTCATTAAAACTCTGGCCGGCATGATTCAGCGCTTCTAACACTTTTACCGCATGGATAAGAAACTGTTCTCCCATGGTGGTCAGTTGTGCGCCCAGCCGACCGCGTTCGAACAGGCGGACGCCGGTGAGTTCTTCAAGTTCGTTGAGGGTTTTAGAAAGCGCAGGTTGACTGAGACTTAAGGTCTCGGCTGCACGCCCCAGGGTTCCCTGCTGCGCGACGGCAACAAAGGCATGTAAATGGCGCAAGCGAATGCGCTGATTGAAAAGGATATTTTTTTCCATTTACCCAACTTAATGACATTGCCAGGTGACAGGCAACTATTTAAGCTGGATTTTGTTAACTTTGCTGCAAATTTTTATTAACAATGTGTACTTTTTGCAGCGGAGCGTTTTAAGTGGTTGATTATTAATGATGGCGTTGTTTTTTTGCCTGACAGGGCGTTTTTCACGGTTGCTGAAAAAACATCAACTTACCGCATTGCTTCTGCTTCGGCCGGAAATTTCATGCGTTTTATCGTTAACGATCAGCTATCATAAGTGCCGTTTTTTTTACCAAATCTGATAGTTGATTAAGTCAGCCGTTGAGGAGTTTACCCGTGAGCAGTGTCGAGGCGGTAGATGTTCGCCAGTTAATTAATCAGGGTACTCTGAGTGGTGGCCAAATTCGGTTAATTGTACTCTGTTTTATCGTGGTTGCGCTCGATGGTATGGATATTGCCCTGATGGGTTTTATCGCGCCGACGCTGAAAACCGCCTGGCACGTCAGTACTCATCAGTTGGGTGTCGTGATCAGTGCAGCGCTGATTGGTCTGGCGCTGGGGGCGATGGTCGCCGGGCCGCTGGCCGACCGCTTTGGCCGCCGGTTAATGATCATTTTCAGCGTCCTGTTTTTTGGTCTGTGGACGCTGGTGACCGCATTTTCCCATAGTATCGAACAGATGATCCTGTTCCGTTTTTTGACCGGGCTGGGGCTGGGAGCGGCCATGCCCAACGTCAGTACGCTGGTGGCTGAATATGCGCCGGAGCGGCGCCGTTCATTCATTATCACCGTGGTGTTTTGTGGCTTTACCTTTGGGGCCGCCAGCGGCGGCTTTGCCGCGTCATGGTTGTTACCACGTTACGACTGGCATTCCGTTCTGTTGCTGGGCGGTATTCTTCCTTTGCTGGTCCTGCCGGTCCTGATCCGTCAGCTTCCTGAATCGGTACGTTTCCTGATTAGTCGCGGTGCGCCCGCGCAGCACATTCGCGCCATTCTTGAACGTATTCTTCCCGGCAGTACGAGCCCGGATACGCATTTCCATGCGACCGAAGCGGAAAAATCACCTGCTGAACACAGCGCCATCGCAACGGTCATTTCTCCTCGCTACCGCATCGGCAGCCTGATGCTCTGGGGCGGCTATTTTATGGGGCTGTTCCTGGTGTATCTGATCGGCAGCTGGCTGCCATCCCTGGTCAATACACAGGGAATGTCCGTGACGGAAGCGGCGATAATCACCGCGATGTACCAGGCAGGCGGCACGCTGGGATCGCTGTTTGCCGGCTGGCTGATGGATCGCTTCAATGCCAGTCTGTCGCTGGCTGTGATCTACTTCTGCGGCGGTATCGCTATTGTCGCGCTGGGTTTTTCACCGCCGCAGGTCGTTATCATGAGCGCCATTGCCTTTTGCAGCGGTTTTTGTTTTAACGGAGCGAATACCGGCATGAATGCGCTTTCCGCCAGCTACTATCCTACCCATGCCCGCGCAACCGGTTCCAGCTGGATGCACGGGGTGGGCCGAATCGGCGCCATCCTCAGTGCCTTTGTCGGGGCTGAAATGTTGTCACTCGGCTGGTCGTTCAGCGTTATTTTCTTGCTGCTCGCCATACCGGCACTGCTGACCACCGTGATGCTGGTGGTGAAAAATCGCTACGGTTTTAAGCCGATCACAAATTCATGATATTTTCCGCTGACCGCAGCGCGTTGGATTACAGTAGCTGCAACGCTCATGCTGTCAGGTGGTAAATATGGATAACTTTATCAGTGCGGATACGATTCGCACGGGCTTCTCCCAGGCCATGTCGGACATGTATCAGCAGGAAGTGCCGCTCTACGGGACGCTGATGCAGTTGGTGAAAGCGGTTAATGAGGCAACGCTTGCGGCTGATAGCGTGCTAGAGCAACGGCTGACCGAGGCCGATGAACTCAGCCGCCTCAGTCTGGAGCGCCACGGGGCCATTCGCGTCGGTAGTGCGGACGAGCTTGCCATGCTGCGCCAGATGTTTGCCGTCATGGGCATGTTTCCGGTGGGCTATTATGATCTGTCGCAGGCGGGCGTACCGGTGCACTCCACCGCGTTTCGCCCCATTGATGATGAAGCGCTGCAGCGCAATCCTTTTCGTATTTTTACCTCGCTGTTACGGCTGGAGCTGATTGCCGACCCGGCGCTTCGGGATGAAGCCGCACGGATTTTAGCCTCGCGCGATATTTTCACGCCGGAATGCCGAAACCTTATCGCGCTGCATCAACAGCAGGGCGGACTGACGGCGTCCCAGGGGCAGGCGTTTATCAACGAAGCGCTGGAAACCTTCCGCTGGCATTCACACAGCCTTGTGGAGAGCCGCACCTATCAGGCGCTGAACCAACAACATCGGTTGATCGCGGATGTGGTATGTTTTCCGGCCTGCCATATCAATCATCTTACGCCACGCACGCTGGATATTGATCGTGTTCAGGCGCTGATGCCGATGTATGGCATTGATCCCAAAACGGTGATCGAAGGTCCGCCCCGGCGCAAGGTGCCTGTTTTGTTACGCCAGACCAGCTTCAAGGCACTGGAAGAACCCGTCATTTTCACCGACGGTTTTCAGGGCACGCACACGGCGCGCTTCGGTGAGATCGAACAGCGCGGCGCGGCCTTAACGCCGCAGGGCCGCGCGCTTTACGATCGTCTGCTCAGCGAAGCCGGGAGCGGTGCGGATAATCAGCAGCACCAGCAGCAGCTCACGGCGACCTTTGCGGCTTTCCCGGATGATGAAAACGCATTACGTGAAGCCGGCTTAGCCTGGTTTACTTATCGGCTCAGCGAAAAAGGGCGAGCGGAACCGCCGCAGCGTGGGGAATCACTGGCAAGTCTGATTGAGCAGGGGCGGATTCTGGCGGACCCTATTATTTATGAAGATTTTCTGCCTGTCAGTGCGGCAGGGATTTTTCAGTCTAATCTCGGGGACAAAACGCCGACACGTTCGGCGGGACAGGCAAGCCGGAGCAGCTTTGAAACCGCACTGGGCTGCCCCGTGCAGGATGAAATGGTGCTGTATGCGGAGCGGCAGCGGGCGTCCTTACAGCGCTGCGGCATCACCTTATAATATGAACGGGGGCGGAACCGCCCCGTTTTTCCTTTACTGCAGGCGCGTATCACGGACCAGCGTAAATCTTCCCGCCCCCAGAAACATCACCACCAGAGCGCCGAACAGGTAAAGTGCTTCCGTTTCCAGTGCCCAGGCACCGACATCGGTGCGATGCCATACTGCGCCGGTTTTGACCAGCAGCGTGGCGACAACCATATTCACGGCAATGATAAACGCCGCTGGCCGGGTCATGAAGCCTGCGATCAGCATCAGCGGTGCAATTATTTCCCCTATCCAGGCACCCCAGGCGATAAAGCCCGGCAGACCGTGTTGTCGCAGTAAATGGGCAATCCAGCCCACGCCATGCACGAGCTTAAACTCACCATGAAACAGCAATAATCCCCCCAGAGTCAGACGTAGCAACAGTTTGCCGAGATCGGGATGATCGGTCATGCGCACAAAAACCTGATTGATACCGCTAAACATTGTCAGTTCCTCAAAGGCGTTTTCGTTACGCTCTCTACTAAAAACATTTTCATGACAGGGGTCAATCACGGCGACGCCTTCGGGCGATTTTTCAGCGCATTTACCGTTTTGCTTAACAACGCGTCAGAACTGGACAACATCAGATTGCCTGAAATAATGAAAAGGCACGCTAACAAGGAACACTGCATGAAAAATGACGGCCTGAAAATCGCGCTGACTGACGGAGAACTGCAGGGCACCCTTGATGACGGGATCTTTGTATTCAAGGGCATTCCGTATGCGGCACCGCCTGTCGGCGCGTATCGCTGGCGCGCGCCACAACCGGTTACGCCCTGGCACGGTGTACGCAATGCACAGCACTTTTCTGCAGCGAGTTGGCAGAATCGTGACTACTGCCTGGCGATTGGCGGAGGCGATCCTGGTGTATTCAGTGAAGACTGCCTGTACCTCAACGTCTGGACGCCAGAGCTGCAGCCAGAGGTTCCACTCCCGGTCATGGTCTGGCTTCACGGCGGTGGCTTTACGATCGGTTCAGGTGGGCTGGCACCCTATAGTGGAAAACCCTTAGCCTCGCGGGGTGCGGTGGTGGTGACCCTTAATTACCGTTTGGGACATCTGGGTTTTTTTGCTCATCCCGCACTGGAAAAAGAGCAGGCTGACACGGGCCATATCAACAATTTCGCGCTGCTTGATCAGATCGCGGCATTACGATGGGTACAGCAGCATATCGCCGCGTTTGGCGGGAATGCCAGCAACGTGACGCTGTTTGGCGAATCGTCGGGCGCCCGCAGTGTGCTTTCGCTTTGCTGCTCACCGCTGTCCCGGGGTTGTTCCACAAAGGGATCGTGCAAAGTGCCTATAGCCTGCCAGACGTCACCCGCGACGCGGCACGTGAAAAAGGCGTTATGGTGGCGACCGCGCTGGGTTTACCGGCGGATGCCAGCATGGCGCAGCTGCGTGAGCTGCCTGCGGACGCCTTCTGGCCGCTGGACAGCTCGCTGGGCCTCGGTCCGGTGGCCATTGCCGGTGATACGGTGCTGCCCGAGCCGGTCCTGAAAACGTTGATGGCGGGAAAACAGCACCGCCTGCCGCTGATGGCGGGCAGTAACAGCGATGAAGCGAGCGTACTGGTCTGGTTTGGCGTGGAGGCTGCCGCCGTGGTGGGACAGCTACGGCGTAATAACCATTTTCATTATCGGTTACTGCGCTGGATTTACCGTACCGGGGATGATGCGCTGCTGGGGCGGGCTGTCGCGCGGGATATGACGTTTAGCATTGTTCCCTGGCTGATCATGCGTGCGCAGGAGAAAGCGGGCATGCCGGGCTGGCGCTACTGGTTCGACTACGTTTCAGAACGATCGCGCGATCTCTACCCGCATGGCACCTGGCATGGTAATGAAATCCCTTACGTGATGAATACGCTGGCGATGATGCCGCCTGCCGACGACGACCGCACCTTTACCGCCGCAGACCATGCTTTTTCTCAACAGGTTTGCGATTACTGGTTTCGCTTCGCACGTGATGTAACCCCGCACACGACGATGATTGAAGGCAAACAACGCTGGCCCGCGTGGCGCAAAAAGCATGACGTGACAATGTCACTGGGATGGCAAGGTCAAGCGGCCCTCAAACTGTTACCGGTTTTTATGCGCCGCCGCCTCGCTTTGTTCCGTTTGATGATGTCCCGCCTGGTGCGACTGTAAAGGGTGAACCAGCGCGGTGCATGCCAGACGTACGCCGGCCTGCACATTTTCACCCGCACATTATCTGTGCGGGTGGATGAAAAAAAATAACAATACCGTTACATTTTCCCGCGAGCTGCCGATAAATCTCCTGTGTCCGGTTTTACGGATTAACGTTCAAGGGATTTCTGTATGGGTATGCTTAAAAATTTCACTATTCGCACGGTTATGTTGACCATTCTGGGACTGTTTAGTCTGTTGTGGAGCGGCATTGGGCTGTTCAGCATTCATTCGCTTAACTCCCTCAGTGATGGCAATGATGTGGATCGCCATATCGTTGAGCAGATGACCGCGTTAAGTCAGGGTAACGACCAGTATTTTCGTATGATTACGCGTTTGTCGCGTGTGATGGAGAAAAAGGGCGCTGGTGTCGCCCAGGATGACACCGCCTTTGCTCCGGTACAGCAGGCGTTAGATAACATGCGTCATCAACTGGCGCTGTTTAAACAGCTGTCACCCGGACCCATGGACGCGGCCGTGACGAATGAGGTCATTGATAAATGGCAGCAACTGCTGGATCAGGGCGTCACCGTGCAGTTGCAGCGTGCCCGTCAGGATTCGCTGGATGCCTATCGTCAACAGGCGAATGACGTCACACCTGCGCTCAGCCGCGCCTTCGGTGCCAGCACCGAAGCGTTTAACAACGTGGCCAACAAGAAACTGGGACAAACCCGTGTCGAAGTGGATCGCCTGACCGCCGTGACTAAAACGATGATTT
This sequence comes from Pantoea sp. JZ2, assembly GCF_035191405.1. Lineage (NCBI taxonomy): Bacteria > Pseudomonadati > Pseudomonadota > Gammaproteobacteria > Enterobacterales > Erwiniaceae > Pantoea > Pantoea sp. JZ2. The sequence goes on from NZ_CP045247.1 coordinate 2,409,916, forward strand.
CAGCCACCGTGGTGATTGGTCTGCTGATTCTGCTGTTTACCGATCGTTATCTGGTCACAATGCTGGTCAAACCGCTGGAGAAGATTCGCGAACATTTTGCCGTAATCGCCAAAGGGGATCTCAGTAAACCCGTTCAGGATATGGGCCGTAACTGCGTTGGTAAACTGGTTCCGCTGCTCAGTGCGATGCAGGACAGCCTGCGTGATGCGGTCAGTGCCATTCGCAGCGGCACAGAGAATATCTCGCGCGGTGCCGCCGAAATCTCTATTGGTAATAACGATCTGTCCTCCCGTACGGAAGAGCAGGCTGCCGCGCTGGAGCAAACCGCCGCCAGTATGGAACAGCTGACCGCGACCGTGAAATTTAACGCGGAAAATGCCCGTCAGGCCAGTGCACTGACCGAAGCGGCAACGCTGACGGCGAAGCAGGGCGGCAACCTGGTGGATGAAGTTGTGACCACCATGAACGGCATTTCCGACAGCTCGAAGAAAATCGCTGAGATCACCAACGTCATTAACGGTATTGCGTTTCAGACCAACATTCTGGCACTGAATGCGGCCGTAGAAGCCGCGCGTGCCGGTGAGCAAGGGCGAGGCTTTGCCGTCGTCGCCAGTGAAGTGCGCAATCTGGCACAGCGCAGCGCCGGTGCGGCGAAAGAAATCGCCGGGCTGATTGCCGATTCTGTGCAGCGCGTGGAAAAGGGCGCGGAACTGGTGGGTACCACCGGCGGCACGATGAGCGGCATTTTAAAATCCGTCCAGGATGTGGATGCAATTATGAAGCAGATCGCCGCCGCCTCGGAAGAGCAGAGCAAGGGCATTTCTCAGGTTGGTACGGCCGTGACGGAAATGGACAGTGTGACGCAGCAAAACGCGGCTCTGGTTGAAGAGGTTTCTGCCGCCGCCAGCGCGCTGGCGCTGCAGACGGAAGCGCTTCAGGCTTCTGTTGCACAGTTCCGGTTATCGAGCGATGCGCCGGTAGCGCTGACACAGGACAGAAGGCCGCCAGCGGCGTCTGCAGGCCCTGCAACAGCACCGTCTCCTGTACTGCGTCCAAAAGCCGCCACGGCGGACAACGGCGACTGGGTCACCTTCTAATCAATATGACTACCGCCTTCATCATGAAGGCGGTGATGTTTCAACTGCCTGTCTTTGCCGTACTCCCCGATTGCGCCGCCAGATAACACAGTTTCTCCGCGACCTGATACGACTTAACGAACGACTTCACCGGCAGGAATTCGAAACGTGAATGGAAATTGTGCGCGCCTGTGAAAAAGTTAGGGGTGAAAATACCGCGGGCAGATAAGGCCGCGCCATCGGTACCGCCGCGCATGGCAATCACTTTGGGTGTAATGTCCAGATCGCGCATGGCAGCAAAAATCAGATCCAGCGCCCGGCGGTCGTCGCCCATGGCATTGCTGATATTGCTGTAAATATCGTGAATCGTTATCTCGACTTGTCCGGTGGGATAGCGTTCAGCAATCAGGCTGGCAACATGCTGCAATTGTTCTTTGCGCGCGGCAAAGCTCGCCAGATCGAAATCGCGAATCGATGCTTTCAGCGTCGCAACACTGGCATTGGCCTGCATTTCATTGAACCAGATATAGCCTTCACGGCCTTCCGTGTGTTCGGGCGTCGCCTGCCTGTCGAAGTGACTGATAAAGTCATGGGCCATCAGCAGCGGGTTGACCAGCACACCTTTACCGGACATCGGATGGGCGGGAACCCCGGTGAAACGCAGCTCTGCCGCCGCGCCATTGAAGTTTTCATAGACCACTTCACCCAGTTCACAACAGTCGATGGTCCAGGCAAAGTCCACATTAAAGCGGGTGTTAAGATCCAGCGCTTTGGCACCGCGCAGGCCAATCTCTTCATCGGGGACAAACGCGACGACTACATCACCGTGCTGACCCTGCAGGTTTTCCATTAACGTCATAACAACGCTAACCGCCGCTTTGTTATCGGCGCCCAGCACGCTGGTCCCGTCGCTGAAAATAATGTCCTGGCCCATATAAGGGGCAATTTCAGGATGCGCATCCCGGCGCAGCCAGATGTTCTGTTCGGGATTGAGGCACAGATCTTCGCCCTGCCAGGTCAGGATCTGCGGGTGAATATCAGGTGACAGACCGACGTCAACCGTATCAATGTGCGTAATAAACCCAATGCGTGGCGCGTCAGGGCAGTTGCCCGGTTTAACTGCCGTTACCGTCGCCTGTTCATCAACGACGACCTGTTCAAGCCCCAGTTCGCGCAATTCATCCGCCAGCAGCGCCGCCATCGCATGTTGATTCGGGGTGCTCGGTAAGGTGCTGGACTTTGCATCACTCTGACTGCTCACCGCCAGATAACGGAAAAAACGCGTGATCAACTGCGTCTGAAGTTTGTCGGTCATCACTAATCCTTATTAGTTGACTACATGCGGGGTTCGCTATGGTGAAGATTCATGCTATCAATCCACTGTTTGCACCGTTTATTTAGAGAGTCTGATATATAGAAGTCAACATAAAGCGAGGATAATAATGAGAAACAGGTTTACAACCCTGGGATTGCTGACGGCCGGTATCGCATTGGCAGGAAGTGTCAACGCGACGACGCTGGTCTACTGCTCAGAAGGCTCACCGGAGAACTTTAATCCGCAACTTTACACCTCGGGAACCAGCGTGGATGCCAGTGCCGTGCCGGTGTTTAACCGCCTGGTTGATTTTAAAACCGGCACCACAGAATTAATCCCAGGCCTTGCAGAACGCTGGGAGATCAGTCCCGACGGCAAAGTCTATACGTTCCATCTGCGGCATAACGTTAAATTTCAGAGCAATAAGCTGTTTACGCCCAGTCGTGATTTTAATGCGGATGACGTCATCTTCTCTTTTATGCGCCAGATGGACAGCAACCATCCCTATCACAACGTCTCGGGCGGGCACTATTCCAACTTCGACAGTCTTGAACTGGCCACGTTAATCACCCACATTGACCGCGTTGACGATCACACCGTGCGCTTTACGCTGGCGCACCCGGAAGCGCCATTTCTGGCCGATCTGGCCTGGTATTTCGCCTCCATTCACTCGGCAGAATATGCAGACAAGATGCTGAAAGCCGGCACACCGGAAAAAGTGGATAGCGATCCCATCGGAACAGGGCCTTTCCAGTTGGTTCAGTATCAAAAAGACTCACGCATTCTGTATAAGGCGTTTCCGGACTACTGGCAGGGCAAGGCCAGACTGGATCGGCTGATTTTCAGCATCACGCCAGACGCGGCAGTGCGCTACGCCAAACTGGAAAAAAATGAGTGCCAAATCATGCCGTTCCCGAATCCTGCCGATCTCGAAAAAATGAAACAAAATCCGGACATCACGCTGAAACAGGCCGCGGGACTGAATACCGGTTTCCTGGCCTTTAACACCACCAAAGCCCCGACCGATAATGTGCAGGTTCGCCAGGCGCTGGCCATGGCGATCAACAAGCCTGCTATTATCGAGGCGATTTTTAAAGGCACTGGCGTGGTGGCGAAAAACATTCTGCCCCCCGGCGTCTGGAGTGCCGACAAAGACCTGAAGGATTACGATTACGATCCGGAAAAAGCGAAAGCGTTATTGCAACAGGCAGGCGTAAAACCAGGGACGGAAATTGCGCTCTGGGCGATGCCGGTACAGCGTCCCTATAATCCCAACGCACGCAGAATGGCGGAGATGATCCAGGCAGACTGGGCAAAAGTGGGCATCAAAGCCAATATTGTCAGTTACGAATGGGGCGAATACCTGAAACGTGTGCGCAGCGGTGAACATCAGGCGGCCCTGATGGGCTGGACGACGGCAACCGGGGATCCGGATAACTTCTTTGGTCCGCTTTACAGTTGCACGTCGGCGAAAGGGGGATCGAACTCATCAAAATGGTGCTATCAGCCCTTTGAAAAGCTGATTACCGCCGCCCGTGCCGAACCCGATCAAGCCAAACGTACGGTCATGTATCTGCAGGCGCAGCAAATCATGCACGACCAGATGCCAGCCGTAATGATTGCCCATTCCACCATTTTCGAACCGATCCGCAAATCGGTGACCGGTTACGAAGTGGATCCCTTCGGCAAACATATCTTTTATCAGGTCGATATTAAGCCGTAATGTCCGTCACCGGCTTCACAGGGAGGTGAGTCGGTTTGCCTGCAAAATCCCTGATATGTTGTACAGTTAACCTGTACAGGTAATGAAGTGGAGCACAAAAATGGCAAACGGCTGGGCAGCAGAAGGGGCAGTACAGGAGCAAATCGACAGCACCGTTAATGACGGTATCGAACGTGTGCGTCAGTCACTGGGACAGGGGGAAAGTGCCACAGAATGCGAACTGTGCGGCGAGCCGATTCCCGAAGCCCGCCGTCAGGCACTCAAGGGTGTGCGTTATTGCGTTTCCTGTCAGGAAAAGATCGATAAGCAGAAAAAAGAGAGCAGTCTCTACAACCGGCGTGGAAGTAAAGACAGCCAGCTACGCTGATCTCAGGAGCCAGGCATCGCCAGGCCGCTGCCGATGAACCAGGCGAGAAAGCCAATACCTGCCACGATGATAGCGATGGGGAACAGCAGACCAATTCTCATAATTATCCTGTGAGGTTACGCCACGTCAGGCCAGCCGCAAGGCGGCACGGTTGTTCTTCAGCAAAGTAAATAATTCAAACTGCGTGGCGTCCGTGATCTGACGCTGCACTTCACCCTGCGTATACAGCAGCAGATGAATATGCCCCAGTTGACGCCAGACGATGATCGCCGAGGCAATCAAGGCGCAGGTCGTTTCTGCCTGCACGCATTCTACTGTAGCGTAGCGAACGTCGTCTAAATCATTCGTGAAAATTTTCACCGCCTCAGCAGGTAAGATGGCCTGGAGATCCTGCAACATCACCCGGCTGACGCTACGCGACAGGTACAGCGTTAACCACTTTCTCGTCATGAACGTTGATCCTTTTTCGAGGTTAACGGATGTAATGGATGAGTCAGGTAGAAGAGCATCCTCTGACAATATAAGCGGTTATCGGGTGTGTTTAGCACCTTTCTGACGCGCTGCCCCTTCGGGCGCCGGAACAGGTCGTCTGGCCGTTCAGTGCCGCAGTGCATGATAGCAGACGAAGACGCATCGGCAGGCTTCTGCGAGGCGCAGAAGCCTGCTTCAGTTAACCATTAGAGCGTAACTGTGGGTAGCGCCGGAAAATATACACGCACCACAGCAGCGCGACCAGGCCGATCATCGCCCCCACGTTACCGACGTCAGACAGGCTCATATATACGCTCACCTGACTGCCCAGTAACGCGCCCGCACCGATGCCGATGTTATAAATGCCGGACATCAGCGACATCGCCACGTCGGTGGCATCGGGTGCCAGTGACAGGACACGGATTTGCATCGCCAGGCCAATCATCATCATCGCCATTCCCCAGACGACGCAGAGGGTGATAATCGCGCCAGGACGCACGGCGGCAAAAATTAACAGCCCCATGCATAAGGTGACCAGGGCGATGGCGCTGATCAGCAATGCTGAGGGAAAGCGTTTACCCAGCGAACTGAACAGCAGACTGCCAATAATGCCGGCAGAACCAAACAGTAACAGCAGCAGGGTGGTAAAACTTTCGCTGGCATTCGCCACCAGTTGCATAAAGGGTTCAATATAGCTGTAAGCCGTATAGTGCGCGGTCACAATGAGTGTAACCAGCAGGTACATGCCTGCCAGGGCCGGGCGGCGGAACAACAGCGGTACGCTGCTTAATGAACCGGTGTGTTCACTGGGCAGACGCGGCAAGACGCGCGCCAGCATAATCATCAGGATCAACGCTGACAGCCCGATCACGCCAAAGGTGGTGCGCCAACCCAGCGCCTGCCCCACAACGCGACCAATGGGCACCCCCAGCACCATGGCCAGTGCCGTACCGGTTGCCAGCATACTGAGCGCCTGCGTTTTTTTACCGGCAGGCGCCACACGAATGGCCAGTGAGGCGGTAATGGACCAGAACACCGCATGTGACAGCGCAATGCCAATGCGGGAAACGATTAACGAACTGAAGCTCCAGGCGAATGTCGAAAGAACATGGCTGGCTACAAAGAGGCTAAACAGTACCGTAAGCAGTAACCGCCGTTCAACATTACGCGTCAGCAGCATTAACGGCAGGGACAGCAGCGCCACCACCCAGGCATAAATCGTCAGCATAATGCCCACTTCAGCGGTTTTCATCGAAAACCCGGCAGCAATATCCGACAGTAAACCCACCGGTACGAACTCAGTGGTATTGAAAACAAAAGCGGCGATGGCCAGCAGCACCACGCGTAGCCAGGCCGTTTTACGGGAAACAGTTGTTAAAGGCATGAGAAGTTAAATCTGTCTGTGCGTCAAAAGAGGATGACAACGATCATCCCACGAAAGTGACCTGCGTCACAATTTAGTGGCTATTGTGTAGGAATCAAGCGCCGGGTGGAACCACCTGGCGCAGATTATGGTGATTTTTTTAGCCCGATGTGCAGCGTCAGGGAATCAGGGCTGGCGCGTCCCGCGTCCCGGCATCATACGCAGCAGCGTATTGTCCTTCAGCGCATAGTGATGGAACAGGGCTGCAGCGACATGTAAGCCGATGAGCCAGTAGCCCAGTGGCGCCAGGGTTTCGTGCCAGTCGACGAGCGTATCAGAGAGATCGAAATCAGGTTCCGCAGCGACCGGCATGGGAATGCCGAATAATAACCACTCACGGCCCTTCAGGTAACGTGAGGCGATACCCAGCACCGGCAGGCTGATAAATAAGGCATAAATCAACGTGTGCGTCAGGTGTGCCAGGCCCGTTTGCCAGCGCGGTACGGGGGGCGTAATCGCGGGGCTGCGATGGCGAATTTTCAGCAGTAACCGTGAGAGCATCACCACCAGAATGGTTGCGCCCGCGCTAAAGTGTGTCACGGTCATCACAAAGCGCTGCCAGGAGCCCCGTTCCACATAACCGCGCAGCTCCATCGTGGCATAGACAATAATCAGCAGCAGCACGGTCATCCAGTGAAGGGCAATTTGAGACGCCGCATATTTATCACGCATGTTAAATCCCTGTATGAAGAGTAAGGCCTCTAAGATAACGGAAAAAAGGCAAAATGCTTAACGAATTGGCGACTTAAAGCGGGACGGCTACAGGGGCAGGTCGGCAGCAACTGAATGGCGGGCTGACAGGGCAGATGGCGGCGATATTCCGCCATCCTCGGGAAAAACGCGGCTGAATGGGATCGCAAAGGCATGCGCTGTGATCAGAAATCGATACCGTGCTTCAGTCCAACGCTGTCATGCAGGGGTGGGGTTTGAGCAGACATAACCGGGCAACAGTCGTCGCAGCCTAATGCGCTGGCATAATATTTTCGGGCCTGCTGTATAGCCGCTGTTGCAGAGTAAAACGTGCCCAGAAACAGTCGGTCTTCCAGACCCGGAAGGTAGCGACAGCCTTTGGCGTGTACCACATGGTTATCGTTGTAACCGGATTGTTTATTGACGTAATAGTAATGCGCCATGAGGTCTCCCCTAACAGTGAATTCAAAGATGGCATTAATCTTTGGGATTAAACCGATTATAGCGGGGAAACACCGGTAGTTAGCAATGATACTGATAATACGGACAATTCTTGTACAGCGGATTTTCCGGGCCACATTGTGCCCGGAAAATTTGTTAAGTTTTGCTAGAGTTTGCGTTGATGCAGCCGCCACGCGACCGCCAGAGCCAGCAGCAGCAGGGTAGAGATAAACACGGTAATACCCGGCCAGCCAAACTGATGCCAGAAAAAGCCCCCTGCCGTACCCGCCACGCTGGACCCCACATAATAACTGAACAGATACAGTGAAGACGCCTGGCCTTTTGCGCGACGCGCGCGTGGCCCAATCCAGCCGCTGGCCACGGAGTGTGCGGCGAAAAAGCCAGCACTGAACAGCATCATCCCAATAAAGATCAGAACCAAGGCATGAAAGGCGGTCAGGAGCAGGCCCGTCAGCATGATAAGCGTTGCGCCCAGCATCACCGGCCCCCAGCCATATCGACTGGTTAACGCGCCGGCTTTGGGCGAACTCCACGAACCGGTCAGGTAAACCACGGACAGCAGTCCCACCACGGCCTGGCTTAAATGCCACGGCGCACCCAGCAGCCGATAGCCGATATAGTTAAACAGGGTGACGAACGCCCCCATCAGCAGTAAGCCTTCCGCGAACAGCAAGGGCAGGCCCGCATCGCGCCAGTGCAGGCGAAAGTTAATGGCCAGATGGCGGGGGCGCAGGGATGTCGGGTGAAAATGCCGCGAGGCGGGCAAAATTTTCCAGAACATCAGGGCGGCCGCCAGGGCAAAACAGCCAATGGCGGCAATGGCGACGCGCCAGGAGAAAAAGTCGGTTAATACGCCGCTGATCAGGCGACCGCTCATCCCGCCAATCGAATTTCCGCTGATATACAGCCCCATCGAAAAGGCGACTACGCTGGGATGGATTTCTTCACTGAGATAAGTCATCCCGACGGCCGCTACACCGCTGAGCGACAGGCCAATAAGCGCCCGCATCAGCAGAATGCCGTGCCAGCTTGTCATGGTGGCCGAAATCAGCGTGCAGACGGAAGCCAGCATCAGCGCGGTGACCATGACAGATTTGCGACCGACAGCATCGGACAAGGGGCCGGTAATCAGTAAGCCCAGCGCCAGTGTTGCGGTGGAGATCGACAGGGAAATACTGCTGGCGGCCGGTGACACGCCAAACTGTGCAGAGAGGACCGGCAGCAGCGGCTGCACACAATACAGCAGCGCAAAGGTGGCCAGCCCGGCCGAAAACAGCGCCAGTGTCACGCGCATAAAGGGCGGAGTGCCGCGCACGATCCACGCCTGAGAAGGTGATGCAGGCTGCTGCGCCACATTTCTGTCCAGGGCGACAGCCGATGAAGAGCGATTCACAGTAATCCTTATGAGTAAAAACAACGAATAACGTAAGGCTAGGAAAAGCGGATTAGGTTGTCTAATATATTAATAATCTCAAATAATATTTTTAACCTATGAATATCGAGCTGCGTCACCTGCGTTATTTTATTGCCGTTGCAGAAGAACTGCATTTTGGCCGCGCGGCGCAGCGGCTGCATATTTCTCAGCCGCCGCTCAGTCAGCAAATCATGCACCTTGAGGCAGAAACCGGGGCGCAGCTGTTTAACCGCACCAACCGCAGCGTGCAGCTCACGCCGGCCGGGCAACAATTTTTGCAGGATGCGCGTACCATTCTGTTGCAGGTCGAGCAGGCGACCCAGCGTGCGGCACGACTACATCGGGGAGAAGAAGGGGAACTGCGCATTGGCTTTACCTCCTCTGCCGCTTTTATTGGTGTCGTCTCGGATGCGCTCTACCTGTTCCGCCAGCGCTGGCCTGATGTTCATGTTCAGATGCAGGAAATCAATACCCGGCAGCAGCTGACGCCGCTCCATGAAGGGAAACTCGATTTGGGTGTGATGCGCAACACGCCGCTGCCTGCCGATCTGCATCATCAGCTCCTGTTACAGGAGCCGCTATGCGCGGTGGTGCACAAAGCCCATCCGCTGGCGTCCGCCGGGAAGATTTCTTTACAGGCGCTGGCCAGTGAGCCTTTTGTCTTTTTCGATCCGCAGGTGGGAACGGCGCTTTACAGCGAAATACTCGATTTACTGCAACGCTATCAGATCAAACCCTATATCACTCAGGAAGTGGGCGAGGCGATGACAATTCTCGGTCTGGTCGCGACCGGTTTAGGCGTGTCTATTTTACCGGCATCGTTCAGCCATGCCCGCCTGACGAATGTCGTCTGGCTGCCGCTTGATGAACCGGATGCACTTTCGGAAATGTGGCTGGTCTGGTCTGCGCAACGGGAAATGAGCGCGCAGATGGCCCATATGATGGCGCTGTTGCGGCGGGAAAACGAACGCTCTCGCTAAAGGCGGAAAAATTATGTGTGATAAATCACATATCTAAGCAAATATTTGCCGCAAAAGGTGAATCTGCCGCACCATAGCGGATATTTATTTAGAAGCGCGAAAATAACCGGAGCAGGGTGTGAGTTCGGACAGCCAACCTGGCCATATTGACCAAATTAAACAAATCAATGCTGGCGTCGTTTACCGATTAATTGATCAGCATGGCCCCGTCTCGCGCATTGAATTGTCCAGGCGCGCCCAGTTAGCCCCAGCCAGTATTACCAAAATTGTCCGGGAAATGCTGGATGCCCATCTGGTTCAGGAAACCGAATTTCAGGATCCGGGCGCGCGTGGTCGTCCCGCTATCGGGTTAATTCTGGACACGGAGGCCTGGCACTACCTGGCCCTTCGCCTGCACCGTGGCACATTGACCCTGACGCTTCGCGATTTGAGCAGCAGGGCGCTGGTTGAAGACCATTTGCCCCTCCCGGATGATCCCACCCAATCCTTACTGACCACACTGACCGACCATGTTGATGCGTTTTTTATCCGCCATCAAAAGCGGCTGGAAAGGCTGACCGCCATTGCTATCACGTTGCCGGGGCTGATCAACGTCGCATCAGGCGTGGTGCACCGGTTACCCGGTTATAACTGCCATGATATGCCACTGGGCAGCACCCTGGCGGCCCGAACCGGCCTGCCGGTGTTTATCCAGCATGATATCTCGGCCTGGACATTGGCAGAGTCCCTGTTTGGCGCATCGCGCGGTGCGCAGGATGTCATTCAGATTGTCATTGATGAAACCGTGGGGGCGGGCGTGATCACGGACGGACAGTTACTGCACAAAAGCGGACGTGCGCTGGTCGAAGTGGGCCATACGCAGGTCGATCCCTATGGTCAGCAATGTTACTGCGGGAATCATGGCTGCCTGGAAACGGTGGCCAGTACCGGCAGTCTGCTGGCCCTTGTTGCTCAGCGTCTGCCAGGACAGCCCGACAGCCTGTTACATCATCAAACCTTAACGCTGGAGGCGGTCTGTGAGGCGGCCCGGGCGGGTGACAGGCTGGCCCGCGATGCCATCGCCACGGTAGGGCATCATGTGGGCAGGCTGCTTGGCATGATGGTAAACATCTTCAATCCTCAACATATTCTTATCGGTTCACCGCTAAATCAGGCGGCGGACATCCTGTTCCCGGCGGTACAAAACACCATTCATCAGCAGTCGTTACCGGCTTACAGCGCAGGCATTCAGCTTGCACCTACTGAGTTTACTGAGCCTGGCACACTCGGTGCGGCGGCGCTCATTAAAGATTCGCTCTATAGCGGTTACCTGTTAGTGAAGTTACTACAAGGTTAAGCAACACTAACCTTGCGCTAACGCAATCTGCCTGTGCTTTTCCTTCCTTAGAATGTCTGTTCGCACGAAAGACTCATCGCCGATGAGTCGAAACCGCTGGTGAAGGAGACGTCGAGTGAAAACGCTATTTATTGCGGGAACAGATACCGAAGTGGGAAAAACCGTTGTGTCGCGCGCCCTGTTACAGAGTTTTATTCAGGCCGGTTTCAGTGCCGCAGGCTACAAGCCCGTTGCCCGTTGTGGTGTCAAAACGGAAGAGGGCCTGAGAAATAAAGATGCGTTGTTTTTACAAAGCGCCTCGTCCATGACGTTGCCTTATCAGGCTGTGAATCCCGTTATTTTCGAAAAAGAAGAAATCGGGGGTTATCCGCCTTGTGAGGTTAACTATGCGCGAATCAGTCAGGGGTTAAAGAACCTGCATCAACTGGCCGATCGCGTCGTGGTTGAGGGCACAGGAGGCTGGCGCAGCCTGATGAATGATGCCCAGCCGTTATCGGCCTGGGTGGTGGAACAACAGTTGCCGGTGATCCTGGTCGTGGGGATTAAAACGGGCTGCATCAGCCATGCGTTGCTGACGGCTGAGGCTATTCTGGGTGATGGCTTACCGCTGGCAGGCTGGGTGGCAAACCGGATCAATCCGGGGCTGGCGCACTATGCGGAGATCATTTCAGTCCTGCGTGACAAGCTTCCTGCGCCGCTGTTGGGTGAGTTGCCCTATTTGCCGCGTGTTGAGCAGCGTGATGTGTCCCGCTACCTGGATATCTCCCTGCTCGATGCCGACAAGCTGTCGGTTGCAAAGGCGAAAATAGCCTGACGCCCTTCATCTGAAAACACACGCTAATAAGAAAGACAGTGACACAGGATGCGAAACACGAAACCCGCTCGATGGAAAAGGGCCGCAACCGGGGTGCGGCCCTGATTTTTCAGGGATTCAGACGGCGACGCGTACGGCCGGAACTGAGGTAGTCCGCGATATAATCCTGCGAAATTTCCCCGCTGTAACGGCCTTCTTCATCCACAATCGGCATCCACACCGTGTTGTGTTCATACAGCTTTGACAGCACCACGCGCAGGTTCTCCTCGGCTTTGCCGGTTACCCGGAAGGTGTGCAGGATATCCTCACAGCGACCGCTGGCGCTACGCGCCTCGCGACGTTTAACAAACCCGAGCGGTTTACCATCGTCGTCCACGACGGTAATGGAACGCATATCGTTATCGTCCATAGTGCTGAACGCATCCATCAGTGGCGTCGAACGTTTCACCGTGATGGTCGGTTGCTGATCGGTCACATCACCCGCCTGCACCAGCAGCAGACGTTTCAGAGTGCGGTCCTGACCGACAAACGACCCGACAAAATCATTCGCTGGCGTCGCCAGTAATTCGTCCGGGCTGGCGCATTGCACAATTTTGCCCTGGCCAAATACGGCGATGCGATCACCGAGTTTCAGCGCCTCGTCAATATCGTGGCTGACCAGCATGACCGTTTTCTTTAACTGACGCTGCATATCCAGGAACTCATTCTGGATGACTTCACGGTTAATCGGGTCCACCGCACCAAAAGGTTCATCCATCAGCAAAACCGGCGGATCCGCCGCCAGCGCGCGAATAACGCCAATACGCTGCTGTTGCCCGCCCGACATTTCGCGCGGATAGCGATGCAGAAATTTCGTGGGATCCAGTGCCACCATGCTCATTAATTCGGTGGCCCGCTCGCGGCACTGTTTTTTGTCCCAGCCCAGCATGCGCGGTACGACGGTAATGTTTTCCTCAATCGTCATGTTAGGAAACAAACCAATTTGCTGAATAACGTAGCCAATATTGCGGCGCAGCGTGGTCGTGTCCTGGGTGCTGGTGTCCTCACCGTTGATGAGAATACGTCCGCTGGTGGCCGGAATCAGGCGGTTAATCATTTTCAGTGTGGTCGTTTTCCCACAGCCGGAAGGGCCCAGCAGTACGCACATTTCGCCCGCCGGCACCTCAAGACTTACATTGTCCACCGCTTTCATCAGCGTGCCATTTTTCTGGCTGAAGGTTTTCGTCAGATTTTCAAGTTTTATCATTATCGAATTCCCTTAGGAGTCAGCGCCAGCTGCAAACGGTGCAGCAGCCAGTCAAGAACAATCGCCAGCAGGCAAATCATCAGTGCGCCGGCAATCAGCATGCGCACGTCACTTCCGCTGATGCCATCAAGCAGGAGCAGGCCAAGTCCGCCCGCACCGATCACCGCCGCGATGGCCATAACGCCGACATTCATCACGACGGCGGTGCGGATACCGCCAAAAATGACGGGCAGGGCCATAGGGATCTCAACCCAGCGCAGACGCTGCCAGAACGTCATCCCAATGCCCCGACCGGCCTCACGCAAGCCATCCGGCAGGTTTTCCAGCGCGGTATGGGTATTACGTACAATCGGCAGCAGGGAATACAGGAACACCGCCGTGATGGCAGGCACCGCACCGATTCCCTGACCGATCAGCGAAAACAGCGGGATCATCAGACCAAACAGGGCGATGGTCGGAATGGTCAACACGATGGTGGCGATGCCCAGTACCGGCGTGGCCAGCCATTTAATGCGGACAATTAAAATGCCCAGCGGCACGCCGGCCAGAATGGCGAAGCCCACAGCGACCAGCACCAGCCAGGTATGCTGCCAGGTCAGCGTGAGCAGGTTATTCCAGTTATCAATGATGTAATGAAGGGTATCCACGATGCCTCCTTACAGCATGTTTTTGGATTGAAGGAAATCGCGCGCCACCTGTTCCGGTGACTGATGATCGATATCCACGCGCTTGTTCATCTCGGTGATGGCCTCATCCGTAATCAGCGGTGAAAGCTGATTCAGCGCCGCCTCAAGGCCGGGATGGCTCTCCAGCACATCTTTGCGTACGACCGGCGTCACGTTGTAGCTGGGGAAGAAGTGCTTATCATCTTGCAGCACCTTGAGATCGAATCCTTTTACGCGCCCATCCGTGGTGTAAATCAAGCCCGCATCAACAAAACCGTCGCGGATCGCGTTGTACACCAGACCCGGGTCCATCTGACGAATTTGCGGTCTGTCCAGCGTGAGGTTGTAGGTCTTCTGCAGCGGCTTCATCCCATCCGAACGGCCATAGAACTCCAGATCCAGCCCCAGTCGCCAGTTATGTTTCGGGTCGGTTTTGCGCACCTGATCAATTTTGGCCACCAGTTGCGACAGGGTAGAAATACCTTCTTTATCCGCCCGCGCCCGCTGCATAGCAAAAGCATAGGTGTTGTTCATCGGGGCTGGATTAAGCCAGATCAGCCCCAGCCTGCCATCCAGATTTTTAACGGTCTGGTAAGCTTCCTGTGAGGACATGGGCTTGTTGATATGGTTGAAAATAATCAGTGAGGTACCGGTATATTCCCACGTCATGTCGATTTGCTTGTTAATCATGGCATTTCGACTGATTGTCGTGGCAATGTTGCGTTTTGGGATAACCTGAAACCCTTTCTTTTGCAGCCACATCACGGTCATGGCAGAAAGGATGTGTTGTTCCGTAAAACTTTTCGTCGCCAGCACCAGCGGGGCGGCAGCCTGAACGCTCTGGCTGAGCGCCAGCGTCGCCGTCAGGGCCAGCGTACAGTGCTTAATCCAACGCGTAAGCATCATCAACTCCTGTTTTATGCCGCAGCGTGCGGACTCAGATAACGGCCTAACGTCGCCAGCAACATATCCAGTATCAGGGCCACTAACGCCGTTGCCACCGCGCCCAGAATCAGGACCGGGAAGTCATTGAGGTAAATCCCCGGAAAAATCAGCTCGCCAAAGCTGCTGGCACCAATCAGGAAGGCAAGCGGGGCGGTGCCAACGTTAATGGCTGTCGCAATGCGCACCCCTGCCAGAATGACCGGCAGCGCATTCGGCAGCTCAACCTGACGCAGGCGTTGCCATTTTGTCATGCCGATACCGTTAGCGGCTTCAATCAGTGAGGGCGGAACGGCGCTCAGTCCGGCATAGGTGTTGCGGACAATGGGGAGCAGCGAGGCCAGGAACAGGGCAAACAGCGCCGGCTTATCGCCAATGCCGATCACCACCATGGCCAGCGCCAGTACGGCCAGCGGCGGCAACGTGTTGCCCACATTAAAGATTTGCATGACATATTCTGCCCAGCGACGGGCAAAGGGACGGCTTAGCAGGATCCCACTGGGAATACCGACCAGCAGGGCAAACAGCATTGACCAGAACACTAAAAACAGGTGCTGTTGGCCAAGATAGATGAGATCAACGCGGCGGGCGACCAGTGTATCCCAGCCCAGCCCCCAAACCAGTGCGCCCAACACTGCTATCACAGCAAGCAGCGCCAGACCGGCACGTTTGGCCAGCGAAGCGTTATGCATACGGATTCTCCCTGTAGACCAATCTGTTGTTATCAAACCCTGAACCGACATGACAGACGCCACAAAAAGGGCCGCCGCGTCCAAAACCATGCCGATTGTTAAACGTGTAAAACGTTTGCGAATTTCTGCGTAATTTCGTTAATCACAGTCAACGCAGTTTTAAACCTATAGCAACGTCAAGCGAAGCGCGCCAGCTTTTATCGGTAAAATCATGGAGATAGCATGGTGTCAAAATCGCCGCAGCCCTTACTACAACTGGTTTAACAGCGAAACTACCTGATTCACCCCGATTTAGGTGACAACGTCACAAAAGCACTGAATTGATTCCTGGACGCGCAGATTTGCGCTAGCCTTAGGGAACGCAAAAAGGGAGCATCATGATCAACAGCACTTCCGCGCCGCTGCGCCGCAACTGGATTCTTTTCGCCTGCATGCTCGCCATGTTTATGGCCGCCATCGAAGTCACTATTGTGGCCACCGCGATGCCAACAATTGTCGCCCAGCTCGGGGGCTTTGCGCAGTTTGGCTGGGTATTTTCGGTTTACCTGCTGACGCAGGCCATAAGCGTACCGCTTTATGGGCGCCTGGCGGATCTGTGGGGCAGAAAGAGGATGCTGTTTCTGGGCATCACGCTTTTTTTGGCAGGGTCGGTGTTATGCGGCTTTGCGCACAGCATGTTTTGGCTCATCGTGTTCCGCGCCTTTCAGGGCCTGGGGGCCGGGGCCATCATGCCGCTGACGTCCACGATTGTGGCCGATATCTATTCCCCCCGTGAGCGGGCCAGCGTGCAGGGCTGGCTGTCCAGCGTCTGGGGCGTGGCGGCGATTGTCGGGCCGCTCTCGGGCGCGTGGCTGGTCCAGCACTTCAACTGGTCGGTGATTTTCTGGGTCAATGTCCCGATTGGCATCATCAGTATGCTGTTGCTGGCCATCCTGCTGCCAACACATTCACAGAAACAGCCGGCCCCGTCACTGAATCTGATTGGCAGTGGCTGGCTGACGCTGTGCATCAGCGCCGTACTGATTGCCCTGTTACAGGCAGAACAACTGGGCTACTGGCTCCTGTTGTTTTTACTTGTGGGCGGGCTGGCCGGCTGGCAGTTAACCCGCCATGAACAGCAGGCACAGGCGCCCCTGTTTCCGATGCGTCTCTGGCAGAGTAAGCTGATTATTGCCGGCAATATAGGCAACCTGGTGATTGGGGCGACCATGATGGGCGTCAGCGCGTTTTTACCGACATGGATACAGGGCGTCACGGGCGGTTCGCCATTTCAGGCCGGCACCGCGCTGGCGATGATGTCCATCGGCTGGCCGCTGGCCAGTACGGTCAGTGGCCGCCTGATGCTGTTCACTTCCTATCGTTTTACCGCCCAGCTGGGCGCATTATTGTTAATTGCAGGCAGCGCCTTACTGCTGCTGTTACACAGAGAAAGTTCGCTACTGCAGGCAGGCTTCACCTCATTCCTCATCGGCACCGGCATGGGGATGACCAGCACGACGTTTCTGGTGTCTGTGCAGAATCATGCCGAATATGGCATTCGCGGTATTTGCACGGCGTCGGTAATGTTCAGCCGTATGATTGGCTCCGCGCTGGGAACGGCGGTGATGGGCGCCGTGCTAAACCTCAACCTGCAGTGGCGGTTGCCACATGCAGAGGATCCGGTGCAGCAAATTATGTCGCAGACAACCCGCGACCAGTTGGCTCCGGATGAGCTGCAGCACCTGTTACAGGCGATTGCTGCCTCACTGCACTGGGTGTTTATCGTGGCGTTGGTTATCGCGTTATCGGCGATGTGGGTCGCCGGAAAAATGCCGCGTCAGCAGCCGCAACAGGCCGACTGATACCGGACCGTTTAGTCGTCAGGGTGCGATTCGGACGGGAACAGGAGAGAAAACGAAAAAGAGAAGGGCGACAATGTCGCCCTGAGCGTTACTGCGTTGAGGTGTCCTGCGAGCTACCCGCGCTGTCAGGGACCACCGCCCCGTCATCACGACCCAGCTTTTTATAAACGATTTTCTGTGTGTCGTTATCGCAATGACCGACAACCTGTCCGCCCGCTTGGTCGGCCTGATCGTTGGGCACCACATCCAGACTAAAGCCTGATTCGGGCACACCGTTCTGGATAATTTTCTGGCTGATATCCGCTTTTACGGATTCACAGGAGGCCTGCGCCAGCAGTGGGAATGTCAAAAACGTCACTGTCAGTAATGCATGCTTCATCTTCATAACCTTTTCCTTTTGTCATGCGTCAGTCATTACTATAGCTGAAAATTACGGCAGTACCGGACGACCGGTGCGGCGATCCAGACAGCGCAACGTGTTGGGTTCCCAGTAGGCATTCAGGTTAGCGCTCTGCTCACACTTGTCACGGGTATCAAACGCGCGGTCCGCTTTATCAAACTCTTTTTCCACCCGGCGGTTCACTTTATTGCGCAGCATGTGCGTGTCATTCCACTGCTCTTTACTCTGACGGGCCGCTTCATTATTCAGCGCGCTACTGCCATTTTCAATTATCAGGCGATCGGTGTTTGCACTCACGCCAAATGCCGTGACAGAAAGCAGGGCCACCATCAGAACCGGAAGCAATTTTTTCATCGTAATATCCTTCAGTTAACACGGGCTTACCTGTGGGTAAACTTTTGCAGCCTGTGCGCAATAGTATACCATTGCCGCTCAGATGCTCACCAGCAGTGTGCATGTCGTTTACCTGCCTGAGAGATTAACGTGCTGATCAAGACTGCATTACTGTTTTTTATTACCGCCCTGGCAGAGATCACAGGCTGTTTTTTGCCCTGGCTGTGGCTGAAAAAGGGCGCGTCGGCCTGGCTGTTAGTGCCTGCCGCACTGAGTCTCGCGCTGTTTGTCTGGCTGCTGACGCTCCATCCGGCGGCAAGTGGACGCGTATACGCGGCTTACGGCGGCGTTTATGTTCTCACGGCGCTGGTCTGGTTGCGCATCGTAGACGGGGTGAAACTGAGTATCTGGGACTGGAGTGGTGCGCTGATTGCGTTCAGCGGCATGTTGATTATCGTGCTGGGCTGGGGCAAAGCGTAAAAAGCCAGCCCGAGGGCTGGCCTCTTAATCAGGGTTTATGCACTTTAAGGCCTGCCAGCGTCTGGCTGACGGGCATCATTTCCAGGGTGTTGATGTTGACGTGTTTAGGCAGGGTTGCCACCCAGTAAACCGCTTCAGTCACATCTTCCGGCGTCAGTGCTGTCGCGCCCTCATAAACCTTATCAGCCTTGTCATCGTCGCCTTTAAAGCGCACGTTAGAGAATTCGGTGCCGCCAACCAGGCCTGGCTCAATATCCGTTACGCGCAGGGCGGTGCCGTGCAAATCGGTGCGCAGGTTCAGGCTGAACTGACGGACAAAGGCTTTGGTGGCCCCATACACGTTACCGCCCGCATAGGGCCAGCTTCCGGCAATCGACCCGATATTAATGATATGACCGACGTTACGCTCAACCATCGCAGGCAAGACGGCGCGCGTCATATACACCAGCCCCTTCGTGTTGGTGTCGATCATATTTTCCCAGTCATTCACATCTGCCCGGTGCGCCGGTTCAATGCCTAATGCCAGACCCGCGTTATTGACCAGCACATCAATGTCGCGCCATTCTGCAGGGAGGTGTGCAATTGCCTCTTCAATGGCGGCCCGGTTGCGCACATCCAGTTGCACCGTATACAGGTTGTCGCCCAACGCGTCTTTCAGCGCTTTCAGACGTTCTGCGCGACGGCCGCTTGCGATCACTTTGTGTCCTGTTTCGATGAACCGGCGGGTAATGCTTTGACCAAACCCTGCCGTTGCCCCCGTAACAAAAATAATCATCGTGTTTCCCTTATTCCGTTTCATGGTGTTCCTTTCACCTTAACACGGCATTTTTGGCGATGTCCGCTGAATTTTACGTGCACGGTCGCCCACGGTCTGCGCCGTTATTGTGCAGCCTGCCCCGTTATTGTGCAAACCCCTCAGGCTGGCAAGGCGCATTTTGGCCATCATCATGCAGGCAACCGATTGCGAAAGAATGGCAACCGTTTGCGTCGTGTATTAAGACGTTTTTTCGTTGCGCAACGAATATTTTTGATTAAGTTGCTGATATATAAGTTTTTATTTTATAAGCAAGGCTGGCATGACTCTTGCAAAATGTTCAAACAGAGACCAGGGTTAAGGCACAGGGCGACATTTATCCCGCCCGGCAGAGGAAACATTATGCTGACATATACGGACGCGGCGATTCGCGCCAGCTTCTTCGATTTTGCCGCAGTGGCACACGATCCCGAATCGATACTGGCGCAGGCACGCTATCTGGACGATGGCGTGCTGACGCTGCGTGAAGGGCGTGTTGTCGATCTGCGTCCCTGGCAGGAGAGCACAGACAGCCTGAATGCAGGCGTCATGATTGACCTGCGCGGTAAGCTGATCATCCCGGGCTTTGTCGATTGCCATATTCATTATCCGCAAACGGAAATGATCGGTGCCTTTGGCGAGCAACTGCTGGAGTGGCTGAATCAGTACACTTTTCCCGTGGAAGCGCAGTATCACTGCCCGGATCATGCCGCGCAGATGTCGGCATTTTTCCTGCAGCAGTTACTGGCGAACGGCACGACCAGCGCGTTGATTTTCGGCACGGTGCACCCGCAGTCGGTAGATGCGCTGTTCAGCGCAGCCGAGGCGCTCAATATGCGTATTATCGCAGGCAAAGTGATGATGGATCGCAATGCCCCGGACTACCTGACAGAAACGCCAGAAGAGAGCTATGCCCAGACGGAGGCGCTGATTGCGCGCTGGCACGAGCGCGGCCGCCTTAATTATGCGCTGACGCCGCGTTTCGCTCCGACCTCTTCTCCGGCGCTGCTGGAGAAAGTTCAGGCGCTTCGCCAGCGTCACCCGGATGTCTGGGTTCATACGCACCTTAGCGAAAACCCCCACGAAGTGGCCTGGGTGAAGCAGCTTTTTCCTGACCATAACGGTTATCTGGATGTGTATCATCAGTATCAGCTGACCGGGCGCCGCAGCGTATTCGCGCACTGTCTGCATCTGGAAACACAGGAGTGGCAGTGCCTGCATGATACGAACTCCGCCATAGCATTTTGCCCCACCTCAAATCTGTTTCTGGGCAGCGGCCTGTTCAATATCCAGCGGAGCTGGCAGCAGGGCGTTAAGGTGGGCATCGGCACCGATGTAGGCGCCGGCACCACCTTCAATATGCTGCAAACGCTGGGAGAAGCCTACAAAGTGGGGCAACTGCAGCAGTACAAACTGAGCGCCGCAGAAGCGTTTTATCATGCCACACTGGGCGGCGCCCATGCGCTGGATCTCGATAAACACATCGGTAACTTCGCCCCGGGCAAAGAAGCGGACTTTGTGGTGCTGGATCCCGCCGTGTCCGCCTTGCAGAGGTTACGCATGGCAAACAGTAAAGATATCTGGGAAAAACTGTTTGTGCTGATGACGCTCGGCGATGACAGAAATATCGTACAAACCTGGGTTAACGGTCGCCCGGTCTGGCAATCCGCAGCAAAGGAGAACGCCGCATGATTCAGTTCCTGCTTAATGACCGTCCGGTGACAGAAGAGCATCTCGATCCCAATCTGACGGTCCTGTCGTATTTGCGTACGCATCAGCGTCGCTGCGGCACCAAAGAGGGCTGTGCCTCCGGCGACTGCGGCGCGTGTAGCGTCACATTGGGCAGTGTCGTAGACGGGAAGCTCACCTATCAGACCGTGAACAGTTGCCTGATGCTGGTCAGTGGGCTACAGGGTAAGCAACTCATTACGGTTGAGGATTTACGCCAGGGAAAAAGCCTGCATCCGGTACAGCAGGCGATGGTGGACTGCCATGGCTCGCAGTGTGGATTCTGTACGCCGGGTTTTGTCATGTCGCTGTTTAGTCTGCAAAAAAACCAGCCTGAGTGGAATCGTCAGCAGGCCGAACATGCGCTGGCGGGTAACCTGTGCCGCTGTACCGGTTACCGTTCCATCATGGCGGCTGCCGAGCAAAGCCTGAGCGATGTTCAGCCCGACAGCTTTGATCGTCAGGCACAGCAGGTGACTGAACAGCTGATGAACCTGACACACGAGGCTATCCAGACGCTGGAAAAGAACGGTCGCACCTGTTTTATCCCGAAAACCGTGCAGCAGCTTGCCGAATGCTGTATCGCCCATCCTGATGCCGCATTGCTGGCGGGTGGCACCGATCTCAGCCTGCTGATTACCCAGCGCGACCAGCATCTCCCCAAAATGATTGCCCTGGGGCAGGTTGACGCACTGAAAGCCTGCGGCGAGGACGATAAACACTATCAACTGGGTGCCGCTGCGTCGCTGGAGCACATCGCCGATTTTATGGCGACGCGGATTCCGGGTTTTGCCGGAATGCTGACGCGCTTTGCCTCGCTACAAATTCGTCAACTCGGCACGCTGGGCGGCAACCTTGCAAACGCTTCGCCGATTGGTGATGCCTCGCCTACGCTGCTGGCGCTTAATGCATCGCTACTGCTGCAGCACGGCGACACGCAACGCACCGTGCCGCTCGATGGCTTTTTCACGGGCTACCGACAGACAGTGCTAAGGCCGGGGGAGTTTATTCACACCATTCTGATTCCTAAAGTGACGGTGTCACCGGATTTTGTGGCCTGGAAAGTCTCAAAACGACTGGATGATGACATTTCAGCGGTATTTGCCGCCTTTAATATTCATACCGATAACGGCATCGTCACGCGTGCGCATATTGCATTCGGCGGTATGGCGGCAACGCCGCTTCGTGCGGCCGCCTGTGAACAGGCGCTGTGTGGTACCGCCTTATCGCCGGAAACGCTGGCGAGAGCCTGTCAGGCGCTGGAAGCGACGTTTCAGCCGCTGAGCGATTTCCGGGCCAGCGCAGATTACCGTCTGCAGGTCGCCTGTAACCTGTTGCGTCGTTATGTTTACCGTTCAAACGGACTCGCCATCACAGAGGTAAGCCGCTATGTCTCATAATCGTCCGGCATTGCCTGAATCTGCGTTACCCGTCCTGTTCGCCAGCGATATGACCACGGGCGTAGGACGCAGTCAAAAACACGAAAGTGCGGAAAAACACGTCTCCGGTGAAGCGCAATATATTGATGATAAAGCAGAACAGCCGGGCTTACTGCACCTTTGTCCGCGTCTGAGCGACCACGCGCATGCGCGTATTACACGTGTCGATCTGCAACCCTGTTACGCGGTTCCGGGCGTAGTTCGCGTACTGACCTGGCAGGATGTGCCCGGCGTCAATGATATCGGGCCCTTGCAGCCAGGCGATCCGCTTCTGGCACAGGATATCGTCCACTATGTGGGCCAGATTGTGATTGCCGTACTGGCCGAAACGCCTGAAGCGGCGCGTCAGGGCGCTAACGCGGCGATGATTGAGTACGCCAATCTTCCGGCGCTGCTGGATGTCGAAGACGCGCTGAAGCAGGGCAGCTTCGTGCAGGAACCCCATATTCATCAGCGCGGTGACGTTGAGGCGGCACTGGCGCGCGCGCCGCACCGGGTTCAGGGGGCGTTCCACATTGGCGGACAAGAGCATTTCTATCTGGAAACGCAAACCGCCCTGGTGATTCCCGGCGAAGACGACGCATTGCAGGTCTTTTGTTCGACGCAGAACCCCACTGAAATTCAAAAGCTGGTGGCCGAGGTCATGGGCATCACCATGAACAAGGTCACGATTGATATGCGGCGTATGGGCGGCGGATTTGGCGGCAAGGAAACCCAGGCCGCCGGTGTTGCCTGCCTGTGTGCTGTCGCCGCCAGGCTGACCGGGCGCGCCGTGAAAATGCGCCTCGCGCGGCGTGATGACATGCGTATTACCGGCAAACGGCATCCGTTTTTTGTGCGCTACGACGTGGGGGTTGAGGATGACGGCCGCTTGTGTGGCGTGAAAATCGATCTGGCAGGTAACTGTGGTTACTCACTGGATCTCAGCGGATCGATTGTGGATCGGGCAATGTTTCATGCCGATAATGCGTACTACCTCGGCGATGCGCGGATTACCGGTTACCGCTGCCGCACCAATACCGCGTCCAATACTGCGTTTCGCGGGTTTGGCGGCCCGCAGGGCATGGTGGCGATAGAGCAGATTATGGACCATATCGCCCGCGAGCGCGGAATCGATCCGCTGACGCTGCGTAAACGGAACTACTACGGTAAACACGAGCGCAATATCACGCATTACCACCAGCAGGTGAAAGATAATCTGCTGGATGAGATCACGGAACAGCTGGAAATCAGCAGTGATTACCACGCGCGGCGGGAAGCCATCGCGGCCTTTAACGCCAGCAGTCCGCTGCTAAAACGCGGTCTTGCGCTGACGCCGGTGAAGTTTGGGATTTCTTTCACCTCAAGTTTTCTCAACCAGGCCGGTGCGCTGATTCTGATCTACACCGATGGCACAGTACAACTCAACCACGGCGGAACGGAAATGGGCCAGGGGCTCAATACCAAAGTGGCGCAGATTGTCGCGCAGGTGCTGCAAATCGATATCGATAAGATCCAGATCACCGCCACAGACACCGGCAAAGTGCCCAATACGTCGCCGACCGCGGCTTCCAGTGGTACGGATCTGAACGGCAAAGCGGCGCAAAATGCGGCGGAAATCCTGCGTGAACGCATGCGCACTATGCTGTGTTCGCTACATAACTGTCTCCCCGAGGCGGTAAGTTTCAACAACGGCGTGGTGCGCGCAGGCGATCACTATTACACGTTCGCTCAGGTCGCCCAGCTTGCCTGGCTTAATCAGGTGCCGCTCTCCGCGACGGGATATTATCGCGTGCCTGGCATCCACTACGATCGTCAGGCTGGTCGGGGCGAACCGTTTTACTATTTCGCTTACGGGGCCGCCTGTTGCGAAGTGATCGTGGATACGCTGACGGGCGAATACCGGTTATTACGGGCGGATATTCTGCATGATGTCGGGGCCTCACTGAATCCAGCCATTGACATCGGTCAGGTCGAGGGCGGCTTCGTGCAGGGGCTGGGCTGGCTGACCTGTGAGGAACTGGTCTGGAATGACAAAGGCCAGTTGATGACGAACGGTCCGGCCAGCTACAAAATTCCGGCAATCAGCGATGTGCCCGCCGATATGCGCGTCACACTGGTCGAAAACCGTAAGAATCCGCAGGATACGGTATTCCATTCCAAGGCAGTGGGCGAGCCGCCTTTCATGCTGGGGATCGCCGCCTGGTGCGCATTACAGGATGCGGTCGCCAGTCTCGCGGACTATCGCCAACATCCGGGGCTGGACGCGCCTGCTACGCCGGAGCGGGTATTCTGGGGCGCACAGCGTATGGCCGGGAGGCGCGGATGATTTTCCATGACTGGATAAGCATCCTGCACCATCTCCGTGAAACGCGCCAGCCTTGCGTACTGGTCACTGTGCTGCGCGATCGTGGCTCGGTGCCCCGGGACGGCGGCGCTAAAATGGTGGTGACGGCGAAGGAAACCTTTTTAACAATTGGCGGCGGACATCTGGAATTTCAGTGTATCGCGCAGGCCCGCGCACTGCTGAAAAGCGGGCAGGCCAGCCCGCACACAGAGGATTTCAGTCTGGGGGCACGGCTGGGCCAGTGCTGCGGCGGCATGACCACCATGTTATTCGAACCCCTGTTACAGGCACAGCCGGAAATCCTGGTGTTTGGCGCGGGCCATGTGGGCCAGGCGCTGGTGAATGTGCTGGCAACGTTACCCTGTCACATTAACTGGATTGACAGCCGGGAAAATGTTTTTTTATCCGTGCCGCCCGGGGTGCGCATCCAGCAGCCTGACGATCCGCTGGACGCAGTGGCTGAGGCGCCCGCTGGCAGCTATTATATCGTGATGACGCACCACCATCCGTTGGATCTGGCGCTCTGTGAAGCCATTCTCAAACGGGGAGATTTCCACTACGCGGGCGTCATTGGCTCGCAGACAAAAAGCCAGCGCTTTCGCTATCGTCTGGCCGGCAAAGGCATCGACGACGTCCGGCTGGCGCGCCTGCGCTGCCCGGTGGGCTTACCCGATGTAAAAGGGAAACTGCCCGCCGAAATCGCCGTGGCGATTGCGGGTGAGATTATTGCGGTGTACCGGCAACAACGCGGATAGGTTGTTCTGCCCGAGGCGACCTGCCACTATGAAACACTGTGTAGACTATCAGGAGCGCCTATGAACGCCCGTCAAAACCCTTTCTTTAGCGTCAGCAGTCTGCCTTATCACACGCCACCGTTTGACCAGATTCAGGAAACGGACTTTTTGCCCGCGCTGCATGCCGGTATCGAAGAGAAACGTCAGGAAGTCCTGGCCATTGCGACATCCGCTGATGCCCCGACGTTCCAGAATACCTGTGAAGCGCTGGAGAAAAGTGGCCAGCTGCTGACCCGGGTAAGCCTGGTGTTTAATGCCATGACCTCGGCGAATACCAGCCCCTATTTACAACAGATCGATGAAGAGATTACGCCGCAACTGACCGCGCTTAATGATGAGATCATGCTGAATCGTCCGCTGTTTTCACGCATCGATCAGGTCTATGTGCAACGAAACCAGCTGGATGCCGAATCCAGACGTCTGGTAGAAATTCTCTGGCAGCGCTTTCAGCTTGCCGGTGCCAATCTGCCCGAAGCGCAGAAACAGCAACTGAAAACCCTGAATCAGGAGGCGGCGCGGCTCAGTACCCAGTTCACGAATAAGCTGCTGGCGGCCACGAAGGCCGGCGGTCTGGTCGTCGAGGATGTGCAACAGTTAGCCGGTCTGAGCGCGTCCGATCTGGCCGTCGCCAGGGCCGCCGCGAAGGCGCGCGGTCTGGAAAACGCGTGGCTGTTGGTGCTGCAAAACACGACGCAACAGCCCGCGCTGCAATCGCTGACGGTGCGCGCAACGCGCCAGGCCCTGTTTCATGCGGCCCTGACGCGCAGTGAGAAAAACGATGATAACGATACCCGACAGTTAGTGCTTCGGCTGTCACAGGTGCGTGCCGAACAGGCGAGGTTGTTAGGATTCGCCAGTTTTGCGACCTGGCAACTGCAGGATCAGATGGCCAAAACGCCCGAGGCCGCTCTGGCGTTTATGCGTAATATTGTGCCTGCCGCCCGGGCAAGGGCCGAACGCGAAGCCGCGGCGATTCAGCAAACGATCGACAAGCAGCAGGGGGATTTTACCCTCAGCGCCTGGGACTGGAATTTCTACGCCGAGCAGGTCAGGCGAGCGCAGTACGATTTAGATGAGAATCAGATCAAGCCCTATTTTGAGCTCAACACGGTCCTGGAACAGGGCGTTTTCTGGGCGGCCACGCAGCTTTATGGTATTACGTTCGCGCAACGTCACGATCTGCCGGTTTACCATCCGGATGTACAGGTGTACGAAATTTTCGATGCTGACGGGAGTGGGCTTGCGCTGTTTTACACGGACTTCTTCAAACGCGACAGTAAAGGCGGTGGCGCCTGGATGAGCAACTTTGTTAATCAGTCCACGCTCCTCGACAGCAAACCCGTGATTTACAACGTCTGCAACTACACGCAACCCGCGGAGGGGGAACCCGCGCTCCTGAGCTGGGATGAGGTGATAACCCTGTTTCATGAGTTCGGGCATACGTTGCACGGCCTGTTTGCCAGCCAGCGTTATCCCAGCCTGTCCGGCACAGCAACGCCACGTGATTTTGTTGAATTCCCTTCACAAATCAACGAGCACTGGGCCAGCGAGCCACAGGTGTTTCGTCATTATGCCCGCCATTACCAGACGGGTGAGCAGATGCCCGCCGAGCTGCATGAAAAAATCATCAGGGCGGGCAAGTTTAATAAAGGCTACGAGATGAGCGAGCTGCTGGCCGCCGCGTTGCTGGACCTACACTGGCACAGCCTGGATGGCAGTCAGCCGGTACAGTCCGTTGACGGATTCGAGCAACAGGCGCTGCGCAGTGATGATCTCGATATGGCGGCCGTCCCGCCGCGCTATCGCTCCAGCTATTTCCAGCACATCTGGGGCGGTGGCTATGCCGCGGGTTATTACGCTTATATCTGGACGCAGATGCTGGCGGATGACGGCTACCAGTGGTTCGTCGAAAACGGCGGGCTGACGCGCAAAAATGGCGATATTTTCCGCCAGCAAATCCTGTCTCGCGGCAACAGCAGTGATCTCAAAGCGTTATATGAAGCCTGGCGCGGGGGCGAACCGAAGCTTGAGCCGATGTTAAAAAATCGCGGCCTGGCCGACTGAGCAACAAAGGGCGGAGAATCCGCCCTTTGTTTTTTACCCCAGCGGACCGCCTTCAATGGTCTCGCACAAGCCCGCCAGTACGCGCTCGCCGGTTTCATTTCTTAATGACTGATACCACTCCGACGTCATCACCGGATCTTTTGCATGCGTGATATCACAACGCTTGCGCGCTTTCAGAACCAGGTCTTTGACACGGTCAACGCGGCGCGCCTGATAACGCAGCAGCGCATCTTCGATGCCAAGCGAATGCGCAGCCAGGGCTGAAGCCAGTACAATGGCATCTTCCATCGCGGCACAGCCGCCCTGACCAATATCCGGCGTGGTGCTGTGCGCGGCATCGCCAAGCAGCACCACCCGGCCTTTCACGAAGCGCTGAAACGGCTCGATATCGTGAATTTCAACCCGGTTGGTGGTGTCCACATCAATGGCCGCAATCAGTTTTTGCACCGGGGCTGCCCAGCCGCTGAAATAGCGGCGCAAATCGTCACGCGCGGTAGTGCGGTCCTGTTCCAGCCCCGCAGGCAGCGGGACATCAAAGAAAAAGTAAAAGCGGTTTCCGCTTACCGGCATTAACGATACGCGCTTGCCATCCCCTACAAAGGTTGTCCACTGGTCCGCAGGCGCGATGGACTCATCAATGTTCACCAGACCGTTCCAGTTCACATAGCCCGCGTAACGGCGTGGCAGCTTTTCCCCCAGCACATAGTCCCGCACAACAGAGTGCGTGCCGTCTGCCGCGACCAGAAAATCGCCTTCAGCCTGGCTGTTGTCTTCGAAGGTGGCGACAACGCCCGTGGCGTGCTGTTCCACCTGCACGATACGTTTACCAAAATGCACTCTGTCGCGGCCGTAGGCATCCAGTAGCATGGCCTGCAACTCGGCGCGGGCAATCGGATAGGGGAATTCCCCTACCTGCTGCACCAGCGGCGATAAACTGAACCGTGTCAGGGTTTCACCCGACAATGCATCCTTATAGGCCATAAAGGCCATATTACCGCCCAGCGCGCGGACTTTGTCTTTCAGGCCCAGCGAATTCAGGCATTTCACGCCATTTGGCCAGACCGAAATCGCAGCGCCGACGGGCCGAATGGTTTTTACCGCCTCATAGACTTCCGTCTGAAAACCCTGTTGCTCCAGCGCGAGGGCCGCCGTCATGCCGCCCATTCCGCCACCGATAACGATCGCTTTCATATGTTCTCTCCTTTGCATTGCGTCATATCTTGCAATTTTTGTTCCAGGCGATGAAAAGGCGGCAACCCGCATGAACAGGGCGCAACTCGCTGATATTGAGGAATAATCTTTCCAGCCTGCACGCAAACCGTGCAAAAGGCCGCACCGCGCCAGTGCAGGAATATTCTGTAAACCACATAAACCACGCGCTTTTAAGATGTTGCCTATGAAACATGCAATTCAGAGCGTGATATAGATCACGCCCTACAACAACGACTTCGGAATCTTTCATGAAAATTGGCATCAGCAATACGCACTATCCGGAGCAGCGCAATATCCTGGTGAATCCGGACAATCACTACATCAACCTGAAAAAGCGCAACCTGTTTTATTTCCTCAATCCGCTGCGTACACGTTTACTCAAGAAGAATAAACGCTTTGTGTTTGTCCCCGTGCCCTTCGCAATAGGGGAGAAGCCCGATATCCTGCATCTGTTTAATGAAGTCGCCATTACGCCCATGAACTGGGTCGCGACCTTCGAGACTGAGCTGCCGCGTGTTCTACCTGTAGCGGGCGTCGCCAAGCAGGATAATCCTGAACTCAAACAACTGATTCCGTATTTGCTCAAGGATAACTGTTTTGGCCTGATCGCCATTTCCGATGCCACCTTGCATATTCAGATGAAGCTGTTTAAACCCGATGTCGCCGCGAAAATTCGCGCAAAAACGTTGGTGATGCATCCACCGCAAACCCTGTTTACGCAACAGAAGCGCCCACGGCAAAGCGATAAACTCCGCCTGGTGTTCGTTGGCAACGAGTTTTACCGTAAAGGAGGCGCAGAAGTCGTGCTGGCCATCAGCGAGCTGATTGAAACGGGACAGATTGATGCTGGCCAACTCGACGTTCAGTTGATTGGTGAGCTGACGAAACGTCATAATGTTGCCCATCGCGCTTTCCAGGATAACGACGCCTTTTATCGGGACATTGAAGATCGCATCACGCGCCATGCCTGCTTCACGCACCATTCCCGCAAGGATAATCGTGAACTGATGCAGTTGTTCCAGCAAAGCGATGTGGGGTTGCTGCCGACCTGGCAGGAAACCTACGGGTTTTCCGTACTGGAAATGCAGGCCAGCGGCTGTCCGGTATTGACCAGTAACGTTCGTGCGTTGCCTGAAATTAATCCGCCCACCGCCGGTTGGCTGATTGATGGCGAACTCAACGATGACCGCGAATATCAGGTCAACAGCGAAGCCGAGAAACACCGGCTACGTCGGGCATTAATAGACGGCATTAAGACAACCCTGCTGGACATTCTTGCGCAGCCACAGCTGTTAACGGAAAAAGGCGAGGGCGCGATTCTGCGCATCAAGCAGCAGCACGATCCGCGTCAGTATTGCGCCAGACTGAACGATATTTATCGCCGTGGCGTGGTCCAGGCCGTGGAACATCCGCCCGCGCTCTCAATTTAGCAAGATTTACCAGACGTTATGCGTCAGAGTCATCATACTTGTCTGACGCATATCTCTGGAGATCGGTTATGAAAAACTTGTATGCTCTGCTGCTGACCTGCTTCATGGGCAGCAGCGCCCTGGCGCAGCCCGCTCACACGTTTCCCCCTCGCACACCGTTGCCGCAACTCACGCCCGTCGCGGCGAAATGTGATCTCTCCAGCTGTCAGACTCGCTGTTATGTTGAGCAATCTCATTGTAATACGCGAAACTCAAGTGACTGCAGTACTCAGGCACAGCTCTGTGTGCAATCCTGTGCGGCACAGTGTCAATAACCTGTCACCTGAATGAGTACTGATGAAATCTTTTCTCACTGCATTACTGATTGCGTTTACCGCCAGCGCCCAGGCGGCTGACTTGTCGTCTCAGACCATCGCCGAACGGGTGAAAAGCGTGATTGATCCGCTGATGGCGCAGCAGGGCATTCCCGGCATGTCGGTCGGCGTGCTGTATAAAGGTCGCCCTCAGTACATTAACTTTGGTGTGGCCGATACCGCGAGCGACCGGCGGGTAACAGAAAATACGCTGTTCGAACTGGGGTCCGTCAGTAAGACATTCACGGGCGTGCTGGCGGGCGTGCTGATTCGTAACGGTGCGCTGCGTCTGAACGATCCGGTCTCCCGCTACTGGCCCGCGTTAAACGGCCCGCAGTGGCAAAGCCGACGGATGGTCCATCTTGCCACCTACAGCGCAGGCGGACTGCCGTTACATCTGCCCGATGAGGTAACCAGTCAGGATGAACTACTGGCTTACGCGCAGCTGTGGCAACCGGACGCCGCGCCGGGTACACAGCGTCACTATTCTCATGTCAGTATTGGTCTGCTGGGCTATTTGATGGTGAAGGGGGAATTTGAGGAGGCGATGCAAAAGGACGTTATCACGCCGTTGCGGCTGACACGCACCTTTTATACGGTGCCCCCGTCGATGATGTTTGATTACGCCTGGGGTTATCAGGACGGTAAACCGGTACGCGTCTCGCCGGGTATGCTGTCAGCAGAGACCAGCGGCGTGAAGTCCACCGCGCGCGACATGATGACTTTTATGCAGGCCAATGCGAATCCCAATGGGTTGTCGTCCGGGAATACGGCATTGCGCAATGGCATTCTGACCGCGCAATCTCGTTACCTGCGCGCAGGTGAACGGTATCAGGGGCTGGGGTGGGAAATTTACCCCTGGCCCATTGACAGCCAGACGATCGTTGCCGCCAGTGACACTCAGGCCGCGCTGTCCACACAGCCCGCGACCATTCTGAGCCCGGCTCAACCCATGGATCGCGCCAGTTGGGTGCACAAAACCGGCTCCACAAAGGGCTTTGGTGCCTATATCGCGTTCGTCCCGCAACAAAACAGCGGGGTAATCCTGCTGGCCAATAAAAACTATCCCAATCCGGAGCGTATCAACGCGGCGGTTGCCATCATGGCTATGCTGGCATCGGACTGAACTAAAAATGGCCGCACAGGGCGGCCATCATATCGACGGAGATCGATGCGTTACACTGTGCCTGTACCGCCGTCTGAACACCACACCTGACCGGAGGCAAAACTGCACTCATCGGAAGCCAGAGTGACATAGAGCGGTGCGATTTCAACCGGTTGACCGGGACGGCCCAGCGGCGCATCAGCACCAAACTGTTCCACTTTTTCCTGCGGCTGGCCGCCACTGGGCTGCAGCGGTGTCCAGTACGGACCTGGCGCAACGGCATTCACGCGGATGCCTTCCGGCCCCAGCTGTTTTGCCAGCGCTTTGGTAAAGGCTACATTACAGGCTTTGGTCTGCGCATAATCCAGCAGGATATCGCTGGGTTTAAACGCCTGCACAGATGAGGTATTAATAATCGCTGCACCGCGCGGCAGGTGAGCCAGCGCCGCTTTTGTTAACCAGAAGGGCGCGTAAACATTCGTTTTAAAGGTGGCATCGAAATCTTCGGTGCTCAGCGTACGAATGGATTCATTAAACTGCTGGCGTCCGGCATTATTGACCAGAATATCCAGTCCGCCCAGTTTGTCGGCGGCTTCATTCACCAGTTTCTGGCAAAAGGCTTCTGAGCGCAGATCGCCGGGAATGGCCACGGCTTTACGGCCTTCGGCTTCAATCAGTTTAATCACTTCAGCCGCATCGGACTCTTCTTCTGGCAAATAGTTAATTGCCACATCGGCACCTTCACGTGCATAGGCGATGGCCACAGCGCGACCGATACCGGAATCTCCCCCTGTGATCAGGGCTTTACGGCCAGTCAGACGACCGTGACCACGATAGCTGGTTTCACCGTGGTCGGGTGGCGGGTCCATTTCGCTCGCCAGGCCGGGTGCCTGCTGCGGCTGCTGTCTGAACGGCGGCTTCGGGAAACGATCGGGATCGAGAATAGCCTTATTTGACGTTGTCATGCGTAAGCTCCTTAAACAGTCGTGTCAGAGAACTTAAGCCTGGCACAGATGTGATTTTTGTCACATTCAAATGCTTATTATTTGCGCTCAGGCAGTTAAAAAACGGCAAAAAGACGTTTTAAATCCCCTGAATTTACCGATAAGCGCAGCGGAAATAGTGGAATATAGGGCCAGCGGGGCCGCATTCAGGGGCGCAGACCAGCCTGACAGGAAACAGAGAGGGCGTGCACGAAAGGGGAATAGCGCCTAAGTGGCTGAGAAACTAGCAGTTATTACGGGAGAAAATAAGAGATTGTATTAACAGTCATTAAGGGGGAGAATTGCTGCAGATTGAGTAACCGTGAATGTTTGTACAAATGTTTCAAAGATGTTACTATGAGTGTCCCGGCCAGCATCACTTTATATTTTGTGACGTCTGGCCGGACGTTTTCCCTGGTGTTGGCTGTTTTAGCGACCTGGCCGTACAGGTCAGGTTTTTTTTTACCGCTAAACAACTGAAGCCATTGTAACCTCTGAATGATTCATTGTAAGTTACTCTTAAGTATCATCTTACCTGTACTATAGTGCAGGTTAAGTCCACGTTAAGTAAAAGAAGCAGCATGGAGCCTGAATGTTTTCTTTTTTCCTTGAAAATCAAACAATAACGGATACGCTTCAGACTTACATACAGAGAAAGTTATCTCCGCTGGGTAGTCCGGATTACGCTTACACTGTTGTGAGCAAAAAAAATCCTTCAAATGTTCTGATTATTTCCAGTTATCCTGACGAATGGATTAGGTTATACCGCGCTAACAACTTTCAGCTGACCGATCCGGTTATTCTCACGGCCTTTAAACGCACCTCGCCGTTTGCCTGGGATGAGAATATTACGCTGATGTCCGACCTGCGGTTCACCAAAATTTTCTCTTTATCCAAGCAATACAACATTGTTAACGGCTTTACCTATGTCCTGCACGACCACATGAACAACCTTGCTCTGTTGTCCGTGATCATTAAAGGCAACGATCAGGCTGCGCTGGAGCAACGCCTTGCTGCCGAACAGGGCACGATGCAGATGCTGCTGATTGATTTTAACGAGCAGATGTACCGCCTGGCCGGTACCGAAGGCGAGCGAGCCCCGGCGTTAAATCAGAGCGCGGACAAAACGATATTTTCCTCGCGTGAAAATGAGGTGTTGTACTGGGCGAGTATGGGCAAAACCTATGCTGAGATAGCCGCTATTACGGGCATTTCTGTGAGTACCGTGAAGTTTCACATCAAGAATGTGGTTGTGAAACTGGGCGTCAGTAACGCCCGACAGGCTATCAGACTGGGTGTAGAACTGGATCTTATCAGACCGGCAGCGTCAGCGGCCAGGTAGTGACTGCGACGGGCGGACAGCCCGTACGTGACACCACATCACCACCGAGTTGCTGCTTGTCATCCTGACCTGCTGGCAGCGTCAGCAAATAGATACGTTCCTTTTCGGTCAGGAAAGCCTCTTTAATGACTTTGATTTGCCAGCCAGAGCGAGTGAGAATTTTCAACATCGCGCGGCTGACAATCGTATAGATATTGCCGTAGGCATTATTTTGCGCCCAGTTCACCATCGCTAAAAACAGGACCTGGCTGATAGGGTAGTGCTCACCTAACAGCGCACGTGCGCGGGCTTTGTCGACAAAAAAACGGCTGGATTCGGTACCATAGGCGGGCAGGGTGACATCACTGAAGCAGTGCTGAAAAGTGTGCGTGATCATGTTGGGACGATCGAGGCTGGTAAAACGTACGCTGCACACTAATTGTCCTTCGCAGATTCCCAGAATATAACGTGTACCGGGCCCATCAAATTCATCGGACTCCATTCCCTGACTGCAAATGACTTCCCATCCCAGACGATCGCTAAATGTTTTCTTGCGAAGTTTATAAAGTTCTTCTGAACGGGTGGTTTGCAGTTCTTCGTAACTGACGTCAAACAGTTCAAGCATTCCATTTCCTCTTAAAAGTTACTGCGGCCCTCGCGGTTATCCTGCACTGATTTTACAAGCTTTTCACTATGACGTTCAGTTAATTAACCATTATTCGAGCGAATGGCGTCGTTTTCTGTCTGTCAATGGGCAGGATAAAGCGTCTCAAGCGGTAAAACTGTCCCTGAAGGGATATTATTTGTCATAACGCGGCAGAACACAATACAAATAGTAACTAAACAATACTATTTCAAAAATGCATATTTTCCCAGTCGGTTTGTGCTAAAGGGGCTTTTAACAGATTAATGCCAGATGCACATCGCTATTTTTCA
Organism: Pantoea sp. JZ2; assembly: GCF_035191405.1. NCBI lineage: Bacteria > Pseudomonadati > Pseudomonadota > Gammaproteobacteria > Enterobacterales > Erwiniaceae > Pantoea > Pantoea sp. JZ2. The sequence goes on from NZ_CP045247.1 coordinate 2,445,070, forward strand.
TCCCCGGTTCGCGTAAAATTTTATATTAGAGAGTAATCAATATGTCCTGTATCACAAACCACAGAAAAAACTAAAAATCATAATTTGGCTGTTAATTTCGGTAATTGTTGACCTGGCGCAGTTTACTAATACTTGAGCCGGGCCTGCCTGCGCGTGGGCCAGGGATAGCTGATTAAGACAGGTAATTACCGAATTATAAGGCGAATTATAATGACTATATCCTCTGAGCTTAAAACGAAAGAAAAACTGGGTTACGGCATCGGTGATGCCGCCAGTTCGATGGTATGGCAAACCGCCACCTTATTTCTGGCCTATTTTTACACGGATGTGTTCGGCTTACCGGCCGCGATTATGCGCACCATGTTTTTAGTGGTGCGCCTGGCCGATGCGTTTGTCGATCCCTGTATTGGGGCACTGGTCGATCGTACCCGAACCCGTCATGGCCGTTTTCGCCCGTGGCTCATGTGGTTCGCGATTCCGTTCGGCGTCAGTTGCCTGATCACCTTTTACGTGCCGGATGCAGGCCCGACCGCCAAAATTGTCTATGCCTGCGTCACCTATGCAATTCTCAGTTTTATTTATTCTGCTGTCAATGTGCCTTACTGCGCGATGCCCGGAGCCTTGACCCTGGATCCACGCGAGCGCCATTCGCTGCAATCCTGGCGGTTTGCCTGTGCGTTTATCGGCGGACTGGTGGTCACGGTGATCGGCCTGCCGCTGGTCGAATGGCTGGGGCAGGGAGACAAGGCAAAGGGTTACCTTTACGCCATGGGCCTGATGGGATTTCTGGGCGTGGTGTTAATCTACTGCTGCTTCTTTATGACGCGTGAGCGTTATTTACCCCACAACGATACAGCGGGGTCAATGTGGTCGGATCTCAAGCTGCTCGCTAAAAACAATCAGTGGCGCATCATTATTATTTTTAACATCCTGCTCCTGACCGCCGTCGTGACGCGCGGCTCATCGACCCTGTATTACATGAATTATGTCTTACGGCGACCTGACCTGGTCTTTACTTTTATTGTGACGGGCATGATAGCCGCATTATGCGGTGCATTTTTATCAGAACGTATATTAGGAAAATTCGACCGCATTTGTGCTTATCAGGTCTGTCTTGTCAGTTTTGTTTTCTTTCTGACGGTCATTTATTTAATTCCACCGTCCCAGGTCTGGTTAATCATTGGGTTAAATATTGTTTTTGGCTTTGTTCAGAATCTGACCACGCCTGTTCAATGGAATATGTTTTCTGACGTCGTGGATTATGAAGAACATCGCAGCGGCAGACGTCTCGACGGCCTGGTTTTCTCGACCGCCTTATTTGCCATCAAATTTGGCCTGGCCATGGGCGGTGCCGTCGTGGGCTGGATCCTCGGTCTGGTGCACTACCAACCCGGCGTCGCTGCACAGTCACCCCAGGTCATTACCACCATCAACCTGATGCATAACATCATCCCCGGCGTGCTGTTTATCGCCATGCTGCTTCTGCTTTTTTTCTATCAACTTAACAGCCCGCGAGTCAATGCGATTGCCGAAGCGCTGGCGGCAAAACGCGCCGCAGAAGCCCGACACGATGCTGAAAACACAATTTGATCTCAGCGAAAGGAGAGAAACATGACCGAGATGTATAAGGATCCTCATCAGCCCATTGACGTACGCGTAGACGATCTGTTGTCGCGCATGACGGCCGAAGAGAAGTTCGCCCAGATGCACGCCTACTGGCTCATCCTGGATGAACAGGGCAATCATCAGCCGCGAAGCGATTTGAGCGATGACTTCACGGGCGTCAGCGAACACACCATCCTGAAGGCGCAGTTAACGCACGGCGTCGGTCAGATTACCCGTCCTTTGGGCACGCACATTGTTGATGCCGTCACTGGCGTGCGTGCCGCGAACCGTTTACAACGCGACCTGGTTGAAGGCTCGCGCCTTGGCATCCCGGCCCTGTTTCATGAGGAGTGCCTCGTGGGTTTACTCTGCAAAGGCGCTACGCTCTTTCCGTCCTCGCTTAACTACGGTTCTACCTGGGATGCCGGGCTGGTGAAACGGGCGGCACAGCATATCGGTGCCGAAGCGCGGTCCGTTGGCTGTAAGCAGGGGCTGGCTCCGGTACTGGATGTGTCACGGGATGTCCGCTGGGGCAGAACGGAAGAAACCTTTGGAGAAGATCCCTGGCTGGTGGGCGTGATGGCAACGGCCTATGTCGAAGGTTTACAGGGCGAGCGGCGCGATCTGCTGGCTACGCTCAAACACTATGCAGGCCATTCATTTAGCGAAGGTGCGCGCAATCATGCGCCTGTCCATCTCGGTTTTTGCGAACTGAACGACACGTTCCTGCTGCCGTTCGAAATGGCCGTAAAGCTGGCTAATGCCGGCTCGGTCATGCCCGCTTACCATGACATCGATAATCAACCCAGCCACAGCGATCGTTTTTTACTGACCGACGTGCTTCGGGAGCAGTGGGGATTCGATGGCCTTATCGTGGCGGACTATGGCGGCGTCAGTTTGCTACATCAGCATCACGGCATTTCGCAGGATGCGGCGGAGTCGGCGGCACTGGCGTTTAATGCCGGTCTGGATGTCGAACTGCCTAAGGATGACTGCGCGCGTCATCTGGCCGAGGCGGTATCCCGTCAACTGCTGTCGATGGAGACGATTGACCGTATTGTCAGCCGTATCCTGACAGAAAAATTTCGCCTGGGGTTATTCGACGATCCGTACATCCGTGAAGCGGACATTTGTCTTCAGCACGAGGAAACCCGTCAGGTAGCGCGTACGGTCGCCACACAGTCAATTACGCTGCTGGAAAATAACGGGATTCTGCCGCTGAAAACCGGCGCGCGCGTGGCGGTAGTCGGGCCCTGTGCTGACGATCCGCTGGCTTTGCTGAGCGGCTACAGTTTTCCGGTTCACCTGATCATCAGCGATATGCTGGAAGAAACATCGCAGGTCACCACGCCGCTGGCCGCACTGCAACACTATCTGGGTGAGCAGCAGGTCCGCTATGCCAAAGGGTGCCATATCATTGAAACCCGCACCGCCGGTGCGCCGGTTTTCCCGGGGGACAGCGGGGCGAAACCAATGCAGCAGTCGCCGGTGTCTCAGGATACCGGGTTGATTGACGAGGCGGTTGAGGTTGCCCGACAAAGCGATGTCGTGATTGCCTGCGTGGGGGATCTGGCAGGGCTGTTTCAAAGCGGCACCGTAGGCGAAGGATCGGATACCGACAGCCTGACTCTGCCCGGCGTTCAGCAGCCGCTGCTGGAGGCGCTGGCCGCCACAGGTAAGCCCCTGATTGTGGTGATGACGGGTGGGCGACCTTACAACCTGCAAGGAATGGAGGAGCGCGTCGCGGCCTTTATGCTCGCCTGGGCGCCGGGCCAGGAAGGCGGCTGGGCGATTGCCGATGTGCTGACGGGGCGGGCAGAACCGCAGGGGCGACTGGTGGTCAGTATCCCGAAAAACGTCGGCGCGATGCCGTTCTATTACAACCACAAACTGAAAAGCGGTGGAACGCCCATCGCGTTTCATTTTGGCGCACGCTATCCGTTTGGCTTCGGTCTGGGCTGGACGACGTTCGACTGGGGCGCGCCTCAGCCTGAACAGGATCAGGTCGCGATCGATGGCGAGATCCGCCTGCGGATCACCGTGACCAATCGGGGGGAACGGCAGGGCAGCGAAGTGATCCAGCTCTATGTTCGTGACCGAATCGCCAGCCGGGTACGCCCGCTTCAGGAACTGAAAGCGTTTCAGCGCGTCACGCTGGCGCCAGGCGCGTCAGCCGAACTGTGCTTTACGCTTCCTGTCGATATGCTCAACTTTACCCGTGGCGATGGTAAACGTATTGTCGAACCGGGAGAGTTCGAGTTGCAGACAGGTTCCTCGTGCCGTGATATTCATGGCGTCAGCACCGTAACGGTAACGGGAGAAACGCGTGTGCTGCCGACACACTGGCGGATGTTAAGCACCTGCTCGGTCAATGTTGCCGACTGAGGCCTTCGCCTGCCCATTAAGCGGATGGGCAGGCGCGTTTAGGTGTGCTCGCACAACGTTTTCGTCAGGTAATGACGCTGCATACCGGCTTCGGGAACATCCGGCAGCGACATTTTCAGGACATAGCCCTGTTTCTGGTAAAAGGGCAGGGCCTGAAAGCTAAAGGTATCCACTTGTGCGCTGTGGCAGCCTCTGGCCACAGCTGCCTGTTCCGCAGCTCGAATCAGCTCACCGCCCAGGCCCGCACCACGTTGGGCTTCACTGACCCACAGGTAATCAATACACAGCCAGCGGCCTTTAATGCTGCCAGCCAGCCCGCCTTGTAACGGCCCCTGATCGTGACGACACATGACCGACAGCGGTCCCCATAACGCCGTGTCAATAAACTGATGATTCCAGGCACGCAGCCCGGTAAAGAGATCCTGCTTGTCCTGCTCACTCAGCGTGTGAGTCACGGTCAGCGAAAAAGTGGTGTTAACGGGCCTGCTCATTTTTTGTCCTTATATCCCCTGTAAGGGATAATATTGCCGTTATCAAAAGGGGCATCTACGCTATAAATATCCCCTCCAAGGGATAAATTCTGATGAATGATGGAGCGCGCAAGATGATTTACAGTCCCCGGCAGTTAGCCAATCAGCTGAAACGCCTGCGTCAGCAGCAGGGCTGGACCCAAACCGACCTGGCCAAACGCGTGGGCCTGAAACAGGCAACGCTGTCTCATTTTGAAAATTATCCTGAGTCTACCTCACTGGAAACGCTGTTTAAAATTTTGCAGGCGCTGGATATTGCTCTGGCGCTGCAGATCAAAACGCCCCCGACCACGCCAGCGGAGGATGCCTGGTAATGGCAAAACTCATCGCCTGGATGAACGGTGAGCGGGTCGGAACGTTAATGCAGCATCATGACGGGACGCTGAGCTTCCAGTACGCTGCCAGCTGGCTTCAGCATCCGCTCACCCGGCCTCTCTCACTGTCACTGCCGCTGCAACGTGCCGCCCACCACTCAGTCAGGGTGAGCTATTTCTTCGAAAACCTGATAAGGCCTATCCCATTGACAGAAAAGGAAAAGAATCATGCTTTCCAGACAAAATCCTGTGGGGTTTTCGCCGTATTGCAAAAAGTGGGACACCGGTTACCGGGTGCACTTATCATGCTGCCGGTAAACCAGCAGCCCGTTGAGCTGGATGACGAATCCATAATGTCCGATATGGCCAGCGCACATGCCGACAGCGACAACGCCTTTCTGTGTCTTGCGCTGGCGCGTGAACTGGGCCTGCCTGTACCGGATGCCAGGCCGCTTCACCAGGAAGGCGGGGGCAGGCAATTGTGCATCACGCGTGACGACCGTCGCTGGAATGCGGACCGGACGCAGTGCTACCGCCTTCCCACCGAAAACCTGTGCCAGGCGCTGGGATTCCCGCCCGCGTGCAGTCATGAACAATCGGGCGGTCCGGGCCTTGAGGCACTGATGGGATTACTGATGGGATCGCGCAGCGCGCTTACCGATCGCGAAGCGATAATGCGTTGCCTGGTATTTCAGTGGTTAACAGGCATCACCAGTCTGGATGCCCGACATATCAGATTGTTCATCGAGCGCGAGGGGAGTTTTCGGCTGGCACCGTTTCGGTGTCTGGTCTCCGCCTGGCCCGCGCTCTCTCAGCGCAAAATGGACCGCGATGACATCCAGTTACCCCTTGGTGTCACAGGCCCGGCGGGCAAGCTGCATCGCATCACGCAGATCGCGCCCTCACACTTTCTGGCCAGTGCCCGCAGCATGCGGTTCAGTGAGGAGCAGATGCACGCTATCCTGAATGGCTTTGTATCTGCTTTACCGGCTGCGATGATCCGGGTACGTGACAGCCTGCCAGAAGAGGTTTCTCTGGTGGTGGCCGATGCGATTTTCAGCCATTCATTGCTGATGCTCGAACAGGTCCGTTCGCTGACCTGAAGGGATCATGACGTTTCCGGCTGGTAAATCAGATGTCCCGCCACGCCGCCTTTGCCCCCATCTTTGGGATGGTTCATGCCATCCGTCACGGGAACGGAGGCGAAATCAAAAGGGGAAACGCCTGTCAGGCACGCCGCGTTAACCCCGAACTGTTCGGGATTAGAGCGGCTCTGGTGGAAGGTGTAAATACCACAAACCGAGCAGAAATAATGCACCGCCTGTCCGGAATTAAAGCGGTATTCACTCAGCGCCGCTTTCCCTTTGTGGATCGTCAGCCCCGAAGCAAGGGCAAACACCACCACGGCACCGCGCATCCGGCAAAATGAACAGTTACAGCGTCGGGCCGTATTCAGTCCATCCAGCAGTTCAACAGTAAACGCAACCGCACCACAGTGGCACTGTCCTGAAGTGATTTCTGACATCGCTTGCTCCTTTTTCATCCTGTCACGTTTCGCAGCGTGACAGAGGTGAGGGGTTAATGGCATAAAGACGAAAGGGAATTCAGCCAGGATATTGTGAATGCTTAACGTAAAAGACACCAGCATGACGCCGGAAGAGTGCAGACATTTTCTCACGCAGCACACGTTTGGAACGCTGGTGAGCAGCGATCTGCAAATCAGCCATATTCCGTTTTGCTTCAACGGTGAAAACGTTCTTGAAACACATCTGGCACGCAATAATCCGCAACGGGTTGCGCTGGCGCAGCAGCCGTGCCTGCTGAGCGTTCTGGGTCCGCATGCCTTTATCAGTACGGATTACTATCTGGCGTCACCTGCCGTTCCAACCTGGAACTATGCCGCCGTCAGCGTGAAAGGCATCAGCAGGCTGATGACGCAGGCGGAACTGGGCCAGTCGCTGGACAGAATGTTAGCCGCGTTTCAACCGGGCCTGAGGCAGGATAAACAACGGCTTCCCGATGATTATCAACAAAAACTGATGCAGGGCATCACCGGTGTCAGGATAGAGATTAGCCACATCAGCGGCACGCTGAAGCTTGGGCAGCATCGCCGTCCACCCGAACAGCTTAATGTTTTCCAGCAACTGGCTGCCCAGGGCGGTGCGTATGCGGATTATGCGCGCTTTGCTCAGGACTGGCTGAGCCGCTTCCGGCCAGACGTACTGACCCGTCACCACGGTGCGTAAAGGCTGAGGAGGGAATAACCCGGGCAGCGTCACATGAAGACGCTGCCCGGGTACGTCAATCAAAACTCTTTTTGCCCACCCAGCTCAATGACGCGGTTTGGCGGGATCATAAACTGTTCATGGGCACGTAACGCATTGCGCTGGAAGAAATGGAAGATGGCACCACGGGCATGTGCCAGACCGCGTCGTTTCTTCATCACCAGCGTGTCGTGAGAGGTGAAAAACGACGCCTCATTTAACGTACAGCCAAATCCTTCCAGCCCGCACAGGTGCAACACATCTTTCATGGAAGGCCGTTCATGCCAGCCGTATTCGGCCGTCACCTGCCAGAAGGACGGCGAAAGCTGACGTAGCGCGATGCGCTTCTGGTTATGAACACGCGGCAGGTCAACCGTTTTTATATGCAGAAGAACCGTCCGCTCATGCAGCACCCGGTTGTGTTTCAGGTTATGCAGCAGCGCCTGCGGAATTTCATACTCTTTGCGGGTCAGAAAAATTGCCGTACCGCCAACCCGCATCGGGGGCGAAGCCTCCAGCGAGCTAATCAGGGCTTTTAACCTGACGGGATCGTCAGTCAGACGACGAATGAGCCTTGAACGCTCTCCGCTCCAGATCAGCATCAGCATCAGCATCGTCATCGCCAGCAACACGGGAACCCAGCCGCCCGACAGCAGTTTCATCAGGTTGGAAATAAACAACGGAACGTCGATCGCCAACATACAGAGCAGGAAAACCAGCGCCACGGGCAGCGGCCATTTCCAGTTTTTAAAGGCGACGATACCGGCCAGGCAGGCTGTCAGAACCATGGTGCCGGTCACCACGATGCCGTACGCCGAAGAGAGGGCCGAGGACTGACGGAAGGCCAGGATGACGACGGTCACCGCACCGAAAAGTAACCAGTTCACTACCGGAATGTAGATTTGCCCCGATTCGGTTGCCGAGGTGAAAATGACGCGCATCGGCGGCAAAAAGCCCTGACGAATTGCCTGATGTGTCAGGGTATAAACCCCACTAATGATCGCCTGAGCCGCAATAACGGTGGCCAGCGTCGACAGGATGATTAACGGAATCTGCGCCCAGACCGGGGCCAGGATATAAAACGGGTTTTGTATCGCGCCGGGACTGGCCAGCACCAGCGCCCCCTGACCGAAATAGTTCAGCACCAGAGCAGGCAGGGCAATGATCAGCCACGCCAGCCTGATGGGGGTTTTCCCCAAATGCCCCATGTCAGCATACAGGGCCTCCGCACCGGTCACCGCCAGCACCACCATGCCCAAAGCTGCGAAAGACAGGGCTTCATGATTCAGCAGAAATTTCAGCGCAAATGCCGGGTTGAGCGCATGAAGAACATGGGGATTCATCAGAATTCCGTGCACGCCCAGTATCGCCAGGGTGATAAACCACACCAGCATAATCGGCCCAAAGACGCGGCTGACCCGTTCAGTGCCGTGTTTTTGAATCACAAATAACAGAGTCAGAATCACCACAGCCAGCGGCACGATATAGCGATCCAGCGCGGGTGCAACAACCTCGATCCCCTCAACGGCAGACAGCACTGAGATGGCCGGCGTGATAATGCCGTCGCCGTAAAAAAAGGCGCCGCCCGTCAAACCGGCAAGCACAATGATGCGGCTGAGCGTGGCGCCAACATTTTGCCGGGCCAGCGACATTAAGGTCAGTATTCCCCCTTCGCCATCGTGATCGGCGCGCATGATGAACATGACATATTTCACCGTCACAATCAGCATCAGTCCCCAGAAGATCAGCGACAGAAAGCCCATCACGGCTTCTTCGGTGACCGCGCCAGAAGGAAGGATAGAAAGACACTCTTTTAAGGTATAAAGCGGGCTGGTACCGATATCACCAAATACGATCCCTGCTGCTGCCAGCATACCGGCTGGAAGGGATTGCTTTTCAGACTGGGCCATTTAATGTCCTGTTGTATTTCACGTCATCATAAGCTTCAAACCGACAGTTACACCGGTTGACGCTGAGCATGACATTACGCGTTTTGCTGTGAATTAGGGAGTAGCTGGTGATGTTATGTACTGCATTTTTACAGCTTTGCGCTTTATTTTTACGGCATTTTTATACAACTGTCGATTTATCCGGCAGTGAGGCCTGACGCTGACCCTTTACCGCTACCGTTTCCCCCTGACGCGTGATTCGCCTGCCAGGTCAACACACGCGGATAAGGTCTCATCTCAACGCTGCCTCCCTCGTAACAGCATGCGGACGCGTCCGTGCACGCTCAGAACAGTTCCTCAAAGTGTAATCAGCCCGTACAGGAAACACCACGCAGCCTCTGCCGTTTTAAAAAAATATTTTTTAATAGTCCTTATTTATGATTAATGCTGTCAGCGATTTTTTAAGGCTAATTAATTTCAAAAAATAAAAGACAAATACGGTTTCGTGGACAGGGGGTGAAGACGATTTTGCGCTGTCTTTAGCCAACTTTTACTGATTAATGTCGTGTGTCGTTTTAAATAAGGTTGGATAAACGATGGCTTAAAATAATTTTTGTTTATTTTTAATCATTATCACTTCTTCTTTTTAATTTTCCTTTCTGCCTTTAATAGTCAAACTCTCATTCAGCGGGCTAATCTGTTTTTATGAAAATAAACGTTTTGTCCTGATATCTTTGCGACACAGCACCATCTAACATTAATGCTAATGCCTGAAGCGTCGATATATTTATTGCTGGCGTTATTCAGCATTACTTACAGAATTACCGTCTTAATATTCGGGGTTTTAATATGACTATTACACAGCGACTTTTCCTGACGTTTTCTCTACTCTCCGCCGCTATGGTCGCGATGGTAGTGATCGTCATCATGGTGTTAGCAGGCTTTCAGTCGCGTTTTCAGTACGTGCAAGACAACACGCTACCTTCAATTGTAGACCTTGATAAAATGGTCAACGGCAGTAATCGGGTTAACGTATCGCTTTATCGCCACCAGAGTGCCAAAGATTCGGCTAAGCAGGTTGAGTTCGAAAAAGAAATCGCTGCGAAGATGGATACGCTGAAAGGCCTGACCCTGTTCTATTTAAAAAATGAAATTACCAACGATCAGGATAAGCAGTTAAGTGAACATGCGCTGGCACTGATTAAACAGATCCAGACGCGCTTACCTGCCTTCCTTGAATACTCGCGTTCGCATGATGACGCTCATTCTCTTTCCGCCTTGCAAGGCCCGGACGGTGTGGGGCAGTCTATCCGTGATCTCATTGAAAGTTATCAGAACCAACTGCAGTTTAATGTGCAGGTGGGCGCGGCTTTTCAAAAAGAGAATAACCGCGTTTATCATCAAACCTTATGGGCCTTAATCGCCGGTTCCAGCGCCATTATCCTGATATTGGGCGCGTTATCTGTTCGTACTATATTAAGCATTCGTCGCCATCTGAATGGTATGCGCACAACCATGGAGCACGCCAGCGAGCGGCTTGATTTAACGCTGCGTGCCGATGACGCACGTAAAGATGAAATCGGGTTAACGGCAAAAGCATTTAATGCTTTGGTGGAGAATGTGGCGCAGTCTTTGTCTGCCGTCGAACGGTCCGCCCACTCGGTCAGCACGGCCTCGTCGCAAATTTCAGCCGGTAACGAAGATCTCTCCTCACGAACCGAACAGCAGGCCGCGTCGCTTGAGGAAACGGCGGCCAGCATGTCTGAACTGAGCGAAACGGTTCGTCAGACGGCTGAAAATACCCGTCTTGCCAGCCAGTTGTCTAAAAACGCGCGTGAGATATCCAGTGACAGCTCTGACAAAGTGCACACCATGTTAGGCACCATGACCGACATAAAACAGAGTTCGGAGAAAATCACCGCCATCATCGCGCTGATTGAAGGTGTGGCGTTTCAGACCAATATCCTGGCACTCAATGCCGCCGTTGAGGCCGCCCGTGCCGGCGAGCAGGGGCGTGGCTTTGCCGTGGTGGCCGGTGAAGTGCGTAATCTTGCCCAACGCTCGTCGGCCTCCGCACGGGAGATTAAAGATCTGATCGAATCGTCGATGCGTTATGTGGAAACGGGCGTCAGCCAGGCAGAGCAGGTCGGGGAAAATATGGGGCGCATGAATGATGCAATTCGCCAGGTCACCGATCTGGTTGATGAGATTGCCATTGCGTCTCAGGAGCAGTCGCTGGGCATCAGTCAGGTCCATCAGGCTGTGCATCAGATGGATGACGTTACGCAACAGAACGCCGCGCTGGTGCAGGAAGCGTCATCAGCATCGCGCTCGCTGATGGATCAGGCAGGCGCACTGAATGATCTTGTTGCCGCCTTCGTGCTGACCGAGGCTCCCGCTGTACAGGCGCGCACGGTGGCGCCGCTCAAACCCGCCTTCGCGATAGCGAGCGCATCGGCATCAAATCAGGACGCAAACTGGCAACATTTCTGATATGTCGGTGACACGCAGTGACAGGACTGCCACTGCATGTCGGGCCTATATTTTACCACTGTAAAGTACGGGCCCGGTGGGTTGCCCCGTCGGTGAGCCGCCCCGCGGCTCCCGGCTGATGGCGACCACCGCGTTTTTCAGGGAATCTTGCCGTTTCAGTGTCAGTTGGGTGGCCTGTTCAGTGTTAAGTAACCCCAGCGAAATGGGACGACTGCCTGTTGGAATCAGCCATAACTGCAGGCTGGTGTGGCTGTCAGCCGTTACCGGCTGCAATGGCGTCACCCGTAGCTGGGTTAAATCGTGGTCGGCGCTGACCACCCATTGGCTGTGTTGCTGAGCGTCACTCATGACGGTAAGCGGGGTAAACTCTGGCACGTAAAACATGCGCCAGGAAAAAAGGGCAAGGACCGCAATGGCCGCCGCTACCATCCAGCCCAGTGCGGCGCGTCGGGCAGGGCGGGCAGAGGGTTTTTCGGGCAGATTCAGGGCAATTTTCTTCCAGACCCGATCCGGCGGGATTTCGTGTATCAGTTGACTGTCCAGCCCAGCGAGTAACGTTTGCCATTTGGCAACCTGTTCGGCCAGATCTGGCTCGGTCAGCAGGCGCGTCTGAAAGCGTAACCGGGCGGGGCCACGCAGCGTACCAATGGCGTACTCGGCAGAGAGTGCATCGTCACGTTGTTGTCTGTTCATAGTCCGACACATTCCCGAAGGTGGGCCATGGCACGGCGGATCCAGCTTTTCACCGAACCTACCGGCTGCTGTAGCCAGTGAGCAATATCGCTGTGTGACATGCCCTGATAATAGGCCAGCGTAACGCTCTGCCGTTGCTCGCTGCTAAGGTTTTCCATACAGCGACGCAGGCGCGCAGCCTGGGCATCATCGGGCCTGCTGTCCGGTTCGTCGGTATCGACGACCAGCAGGGCATCATCATGCGGTTCTTCTGTACTGGCCATGCGCGCCTGTCCGCTACGTAACCAGTCAATACAACGATGACGAACGATCTGCGTCATCCAGGTCATCGGCGCGCTCAGCGCTGGATCATAGGTCTCCGCTTTGCTCCAGATGGTGAGAAAGCAGTCATGCAGCACTTCTTCCGCCCAGGGGCGATGGCGTAACATCCGTAAGGCAATGGCAAAAAGGTGCGGCGAGGTTTGCCGATACAGTTTTTCGAACGCCAGGCGATCGCCTTTCACGATCGCCTGCATCAGGGTTACCTGCTCCACTGCCCGCACCTTGTCCATAATCATCCTGAATGATGTGATTTTCCGTTTGAGTATAGAGAATTACTTCGGCATTAATACGGTATCAATCACATCTATCACGCCGTTTTTCTGGTTGACGTCATACGTACTGATATTGGCCACGTTACCCTGTGCATCTTTCAGCTGAATATTGTGTGGGCCATTATTCATAATCCACAACGGCTGGCCGTTAACGGTTTTCAGTTCAGCATGACCGCCGCCTTGCTTAATCTTGTTCTCCAGCGCTTTCATGTCGTATTTGCCTGCCACAACATGGTAGGTCAGGACGCTGGTCAACTGCGCTTTGTTTTCCGGCTTAAGCAGATTATCGACGGTACCGGCGGGCAGTTTCGCGAACGCGGCATTGGTTGGGGCAAAGACGGTAAACGGCCCTTTACCCTGTAGTGTGTCAACCAGACCGGCCGCCTTCACCGCCGCCACCAGCGTGGTGTGATCTTTCGAATTCACCGCATTCTCAACGATATTTTTCTGAGGGTACATCGCAGCGCCACCGACCATCACGGAGCCCGACTCCATTGCGGCAAATGAGGCGGCAGTAAACAGGAATGCGCTTGAAACTACGGCAACAGCGAAGAACTTTTTCATCGTAAATCCTCATAAGAGAGAGTGGGTAAGTGTCTTGCAAAGAGAGATACGAGAGCAGGGGCGTCACTGGATGCAGAAAAAAATAATTTTTTTTACGAAGATTTATCCGCTGGAGGCGGGCGCACGGGTACGGTCAAGCACGCCTGGCCGTTTAAGCACAATTTTCACGGGCTGTCCGGCCAGGCGATACCGTCACTAACACAAAGCGATTCAAGCACACTCAACCCGTTTCCTGTGTGCTTCAGACCTCATGCCGTTCGCAACAGCTGGCGTGAGCGACTGATAAGCCCTGTGGACCGCGAAGCACGCCTGTCCCCCCAACAAGACCTGTGGCTTACTGTTCGTTCTGCATCCACGGCGGCGCGCTAAAGGTGGTTTTCAGTAACGTGATAAAGCCCTGAGTACGGGGCAGGCGTTTGATTTCTGGCATGCTGGTCAGCGCGGCAATGTCGGCGGGCGGCAGCATAAATTCAGGCAGGAGTGGGACCAGTCGCCCCTGTTTAATTTCACTGCTGATGTCCCAGATCGAGCGCACCATAATCCCTTTGCCTTGCAGCGCCCAGCGTTTAATCACCCGACCATCGTTACTTGCCAGACGGGGCGTAATTTTGACGGTGACCGGGTCATGCTGATGCGCAAACACCCAACGAGTCACGTCCTCAGCATTTTCACGGATAACCAGACAGTGGTGCTGCGTGAGTTCAGCGGGATGCGTGGGCACACCGTGGCGCTGCAGATAATCCGGCGAAGCGCACAGCACGCGGCGGTTAGGTGCAATTCGGGTGCTGTACAACGACGAGTCCCGCAGGTTGCCAATATAGATCGCCACGTCCCATTTATCGGCCTGCATCCAGTTCGGATTGTCTGACAGCATCAGATCCACGCTGAGATCGGGATGCTGGTCAACATAATCGGAGAGCAAGGGCGCGATATATTCCGAGCCAAAGCCCAGCGGAGCCAGTACCCGCAACGTGCCGCTTATCCGGTTTCGGGTCTGGTCAATCACATCCTGTAGCTGGTCCAGCTCATGCAAAATCAGCCGCGCGCGTGCTAATAACGCTTCACCTTCGTCGGTCAGAATGATCCGTTTTGCCGGACGCAAAATAAGCTTAATGCCCATTTTTTGTTCAATGTGCTGCAGCCGCTGGGTCACGGACGGTGGTGTGATATCCAGATAGCGGGCGGCGGCGGCCAGGGTCGCGCTGGCGGAGATCACCTGAAAAAACCGCAGATCGTCACTGTTGATCATTAGGTTCAAACCTAATCATTAATTGGGTGTGTCTGCATTTTAAACTAAATGCATTGATGAGAGCATCCAGTAAACCCCTCAGGACAGACAATGATGCTTAACGATCCCTCACTGACAACGCCGTATCTGCTGCTGGACAAAGTGAAGTTCAGGCGGAATATCCGCAGGCTCTACGATCATATTGATAGCCTGCACTGTCAGATTCGCCCCCATCTGAAAACGCTACGCACGGTACAGTCGGCCCCCTGGCTACTGCGTGACCGGGCTTCACCGGCCACGGTGTCCACACTGGCTGAAGCCGAGGCGTTTGCTGCCGCAGGTTACCGCAATATCCTTTATGCCGTGGGGATTGCGCCGGACAAGCTGCCGCGCATCGCGGCCTGTCTGCGTCCAGGTGCCCAAGTGCATCTTCTGCTCGACAGTCTGACACAGGCGCAGGCCGTATCTGCATACGGGCAGCAGCATCAGGTGGCCTTTAGCGTGTTTATCGAGATTGACTGCGATGGTCATCGGGGCGGCATAAAACCGGACGACAGCGCCCTGACCGACATTGGCGCGTATTTGCAGCAGAACGGAATGCATGTCGAAGGAGTGTTAACTCACGCGGGGGAATCGTATCACTGTCGTACGCAGGACGAGATTGCACAGGCGGCACGGGCGGAGTGCCAGGCCGCCATCAAAGCGGCTAAGCGCCTTCGCGCGGCTGGCGTGACCTGTCCGGTAGTGAGCGTGGGATCAACGCCCACGGCCCATGCCGTAAGGGATTTAGACGGGGTAACGGAAGTGCGCGCCGGGGTGTTTTCCACTTTCGATCTGTTTATGACCAACCTCGGCGTCTGCACCGCCGACGATATCGCGCTTTCTGTTGTCACCACGGTAATTGGCCACAACGCTGAAAAAGGCTGGCTGTTTGTCGATGCAGGCTGGATGGCGATGTCGCGCGACCGTGGCACCGCCTCGCAAAAAACCGACTTTGCCTACGGTCTGGTATGTGACAGCGAAGGGCGATCCACCGGACTCCTGCTGTCGTCCACCAATCAGGAACACGGCATTATCGCCATTCCGCCCGACAGCGGTCACCAGGTCACGGATTTCTCGCTCGGGACCCGGCTGCGGATTTTGCCCAATCACGCCTGCGCCACTGCCGGAATGCACACCCGGTATCAGGTAATGGACAGCCAGAGCGGGGAACACGAAGTCTGGCATCGCGTCACCGGCTGGTGATGTCCCGCTCCTTTCTTTTTTCAAGAGGCACGTATGACTGATTTCAATCCCGATGACGTTCACCTGTCCAGCGGACACTTTATCGACGGACAATTTGTATCCGCCAGCGGTCAGGCTATGGGCATTAAACGGCCTTCTGACGGTCAGCATTATGCAGAGATCCATGAGGCGGATGCCCGTACCGTCGACGATGCCGTGACCGTGGCCGAAGCACGGCGCATCAGCAGCGGCTGGTCGGGTTGTTCGCCACGAGAACGGGGTGCAGCCCTCTCGCGCTGGGCAGACTTAATCGAAAAAGACAGTGAATACCTGGCGCAGCTGGAAGCCGTCGGATCGACCCGACCCGTCACCGATGCACGCAATATCGAAGTGCCCTTTACCGCGGCGGCCCTGCGTTTTTATGCCGAATGCGCGGACAAATACAGCGGTGACGTGTTTCCAACGCAGCACAGTAGCCTGGGCATGCTGGTGCCTGAGCCCTATGGGGTGATCGGCGCAATCACGCCGTGGAATTTTCCCCTGTCGATGGCTTCCTGGAAATGCGGCCCGGCTCTGGCGGCAGGCAACGCGGTGGTGCTGAAGCCGTCTGAACTGACGCCGTTTTCAACGGCCCGTCTGGCCGAACTGGCGGTGCAGGCGGGGATCCCATCCGGTGTGCTGAATGTGATCCAGGGCAGCGGCAAGGTCACCGGTAATGCGCTGGTAGCGCATCCGCTGGTGCGCAAGGTCTCCTTTACCGGCTCCACTGCCACCGGTGCGGCGATTATGAGCCAGGCGGCCCTGCACGGCACTAAACCGGTCACGCTGGAGCTGGGCGGCAAAAGCCCGCAGCTGGTCTTTGATGACGCCGGCGACGCCGACGAGATTGCCGAGCGCCTCTTTCTGGGATTCACGGTGAATGCCGGTCAGGCCTGCGTGTCCGGAACACGTTTGATTATTCAGAAAGGCATTGCTGAACGTGTTACAGAAAAGCTGATTGCACGCTGTCAGAAACCCGTGCCCGGCATGACCTGGCACGCGTCAACACGGTATTGTCCGCTGATTGACGCACGCCAGGGTGAAAAAGTGGCCACGATTATTGCACAGTCCGTCGCTCAGGGGGCGCGGGTGCTGGTGGGTGGAAAACGCTACGACAATACGAAAGAAGGCTGGTTCTGGCAGCCCACACTGCTGGAGAACGTCGGCCCGGATAACGTGGCGTTGCACGAAGAGATTTTTGGACCGGTGCTGACCATTCAGACCTTTACCGATGAGGAAGAAGCCCTGGCGCTGGCGCAGCATGCGGTCTTTGGCCTGTGCGCGGGCGTCCACACGTTGAACATGCCACGGGCGATGCGCTTAATGCGCGCGCTGGACAGCGGAACGGTGTGGGTTAACCGCTATCGCCGCACCTGGGATTTCATTATCCCTACCGGCGGTTTTCAGGGATCCGGCTTTGGTAAAGATCTGGGCCGCCAGGCCTTTGAGGCCTGTCAGCGCTATAAAAGTGTATTAATCGATTTTTAACCTTTCGCTGGAGAGCAGATATTATGCCCGCACCGCTCAGGCTGGTTCAGGACAGTACGCATTTTCCCGACTCGGTGGATGTAGTGATTATTGGGGCAGGCATTGTCGGCGCGGCAACCTGCTGGGCGCTCACCCAAAAAGGCTATCGGGTGGCGGTGATCGAAAAGGGCCTGGTCGGGGCTGAACAGTCAAGCCGTAACTGGGGCTGGTGCCGCCAGCTTAACCGGGATGAACGGGAGATCCCGCTGATCCTGCATGCGCTGCAACGCTGGCATGAACTGAGCAAGGAAATCGGCATGGACGTGGGATTCCGCGCCACCGGGCTGGTCTATGCAACGTGCGCGGAAAAGGACATCCGCAACTGGGATAACTGGGGGAAAATGGCGAAGCAATACGGCATTCGTAGCCAGATTCTCAATGCCGCAGAGGCAAAAGCCATGACGCCCGGTAGCCGCACAGCGTGGAAAGGCGGCGTGCATTCACCCGATGACGGTTATGCCGATCCCGCGCTTGCCGCGCCAGGCCTGATGGAGGCGGCGGTGAAAAAAGGCGCCTTTCTGTTTCAGCGCTGTGCGGTGCGCGGGCTGGATATTTCGGCAGGTCAGGTGAGTGGGGTGATCACGGAAAGAGGTCTGATTAAAACCTCGCGCGTGGTCTGCGCCGCAGGTGCCTGGACATCGCTGTTTTGTCGCCGGCAAGGCATCGATTTACCTGCAGGTAATGTCATCGGCAGTGCGTTTCGTACTTATCCCGTCGAACAGGTGATTACCCGGCCTTTCTATACGGATGCGTTTGCCTGTCGGCCACGCTCGGACGGCGGTTATACCATCGCACTGTCCGGCACAGGTCGTCTTGAGCCCGGCATTCAGGGGCTGAAATATGCCCGTCAGTTCTTCCCGTTATACAAAGCACGTCGGCTCAATCTGGAAACCAAAATTCGCCTGACCTCCTTTTTACAGGGACCGGAGTCGCTGGCGCGCTGGTCAATGGAGCGCCCGTCACCCTTTGAAAAAATCCGCATTCTGGACCCGACGGTGTCGGATGGCGTGGTGGAAAAGGGGCTGATGGCCATCGGCCGTGAGTATCCTGCGCTGGCCGGGCTGCGAGTCACGCAGGCCTGGGGCGGCGTCATCGACTGTATGCCTGACGATATACCGGTCATCTCCACCGTGCCACAGCTTCCCGGTCTGGTTCTGTCGGCGGGCTACAGTGGGCATGGCTTTGGCATCGGGCCCGGTGCCGGCCGCCTGACGGCCGATCTGGTGACCGGTGATGATCCCATCGTGGACCCCACGGCGTTCCGTTACAGTCGTTTCCGCGATGGCAGCGCCCTGAAACAACCCGGTATGATGTAAGGAGAAAATATGCTTCAGCGATTGCAGGCGCGTGATATCAATGATCAGCCGCATCCCGGTCATTACTCCCACTATTGTCTGGGGGCAGGAATGATGTTTATTTCGGGTCTGTTACCGGCCACGCCCGCAGGGGAGATGCTCAGCGCCGCGCCCTTTGCCGATCAGGTCCTGCAGGTCTTTGCCAGTCTGGATACCTGCCTGCGCCAGGAGAATCTTACCCGATCGCAACTGGTGATGGTCAGAGTCTATCTGGCTGACATCGCATTATGGGATGATTTTAATGCGCTTTACGCGCAGTGGCTGGGGAGCTGGAAACCCGCCCGCGCTGTGGTGCCGGTTTCCGGACTGCATTATGGTGTCCTGTTAGAGATTGAAGCGACGGCGGTGCAGACGCGTTGAACGGCGCGCTTTGCCCGCGGCGCGTCGCCGTAAGGGATGGTAAAATGCGCATATGCTCGTCAGGAGAAGGCCGCCAGGCATGAAGCTCACCGCAGAATTCTTCAGGATACCGGTTTCGCGAGTTGAGTGGCGTCAGGCACAGGCATGCCGCTGGCCAACGCGATTATGGATTACACGAACATTTTTATTCGTCTGGGGTGCGGGCGGCGGTTCGATCGTAAGCTTCCCGCCTGGTCAGACTATATTCGCGGCCTGCGGCACAACCCCGATAAAGATGCTGAGTATACGCTGGCTGTCTGGCAATCCCGGCCGCCTGTTGCCCCACCCGATGTGGTGGGTCGTTCGGGCTGTTTCTCATTCAGTCTGGAAACGGATCGGTCCGCACGCATTCATTTTGAGCCCACTGACGGAACGGTTTCGCCCCTGTGTGACAGCGAGGTCGCCGCGCGTCAGCGCGAATTGTGCGGTTTACTGGCGCAGATAGTGACTCTCACGCCCGCGGTAAAAACCCTTCGTGGGCTGTCGTGGCTCTACCATCATCACCGCTATCGTCGGCTGTTTCCGCCCGCGTACCTGCGTTCGGCCATGCCGGTCAAAGACCGCTACCGTAATATGCCGCTCTGGGGACAGTTTTTGCGCTGGGACGGTAGCCTCAGAGCAGAACGTGCGTCGCACTTGTATCAGCATATTCAGGGCGAGTTTCATCCTTCCCGCCTGGCGACCGGTTTTCCGCTTCAGCCGCTGGCGGTCAGCGCACCGGTGACTGTTTTTCAAGCGTTTTACGCGCGTCGGTAAAGAGGCTGAGTCAGCATGTCCGACATGACGCGTTCAGCGCTGAAGAGGGAACCGGTGACGGGCTAGTGTGACAGAAGGAGAAGACGTCGCTTTTGACGTGACAGCGTCACCTTTATAAGCGGCTAGCGCCGTGCCATAAAATCCGGAAAGGCCGGAACAGGCAGCACAGATAACACTTTCAGCCGCTGCAACGTGCGAACCTGCGCGCGCTCCAGATGATCCTTCATGCAGGCGGCCGCCAGTTCCCAGTTCCGTTTCAGCAAAAATTCATAGACCAGGCAGTGTTCATCCAGCATGGCACTGTCGACAGGGATACGCAGCAGGTCATAGAAAATGCGCGTGACGATGAAGGGCGACTGGTGTTGTCGCAGTATCTGCATCATCAGCTTGTTACCGGCAGGCTCCAGGCAGCGAATGTGCAGATCTTCTTCCAGGGTTTCCAGTTCAATAGCCGTTAACTGCTTACCCTGCGATTTTTTCGCGTTATCCAGCCGCGACTTCAGCCAGTCGACGTCCAGCCGTTCGCCTGCTTTACGCAGCGCTGCGGGTTCAAGATTGGCCCGGATTTCAAAATGGTCGCCCAGCTCGCGCGCCGTTAACGGACCGGTAAGCCACTGGGAATAGGGTTCTTTTTCCACCAGGCCTTTATCACGCAGGCGCATTAAACTCTCACGAATCACGCCCCGGCTGGTGGTGTAATAGTGTGCCGCGTCCTGCTCATCCACCTGATAGCAACCAAAGATCATCGCGGTCGACAGCACACCCTGGAGGTGCTCCAGCACTTTTTCACCCGTACTGCGGGTGTCGACCAGTTCCTCATGATGCGCCAGCCCCAACAGTTCGCGCGTCAGGGCAATGCGCACGGGTTCGACGTCCTCATCGTCGCGGGCCACGATAAAGCCCCGGCCTTCAAAGCGGGCAATCCAGCCTTCTTCATGCAGCATACTTAACGCCCGCCTGACCGGCACGCGGCTGGTGCCGAACAGCTGTGCTAACGGACCTTCCAGCAACACCAGGCCTTTAGGAACAGCGTTTTGCTGCAGCACGTTAAGCAGCACCTGGCGGATGATTTCATAACGCGCAGAACCGGCGTCATCCATGTCTGCTCCATTCATTATGTTTCGCATTGTCTTTTTCCGCTCCCATCCTGCCCGCCAGATTATCACATCTGAGGAAATAACGACGGCTGCCCGCGCACAGCACTGCGTTAGTGCACGGCGCTCTAAAATGGATCATAAATAAATTAGTACATTTAATACAAAGACAGGATTTTACTCAGCCTGCACAAATGTCCGTCACCACCCCCAATTTAAGCTTTTGTTATTACTGATTTAAATTATTTAATGATCGATAAGATCACAAATATGTAACTTAACAGTCCTTTTCCTGGCATTGTTATTGCTATCTTCAAATGTACATTAAATTGCAATATACATTTAAAGGTAAGCGTGTGCAGCCAGATACCGTCCGTCAGCTATACATTCAGGGTCAGATCGATGCGCTGGGAATCAGTGCGCTTTATGCACAGCACCGCCTTTCACCCCTGGCGTTTACTGAGGCCTGCCTGACCGCCGCAGAAAATGCACCTTCGGTGTTTATTTCGCTCACCCCGGCGCGCGCCCGTGAAGAGGCCGAAGCCTCAATGCAGCGCTGGCGGCAGGGCCAGCCGTTGAGTCCACTGGATGGAATTCCGGTGGCCTGGAAAGACCTGTTCGACCTTCAGGACTGCCAGACCACCGCCGGTTCGGCCACCCGGCAACACGTTTCGCCCGCCCGACAGGATGCACCCGTCGTTGCCCGGTGCGCGGCGGCGGGCATGGTCACGATCGGCAAAACCAATCTCAGCGAATTTGCGTTTTCCGGACTCGGCCTGAATCCCGCGTTTGGTACACCGGTTATCCGGTCATCAGCGGGCAGCCTGCACGCGCCGGGCGGATCGTCCAGCGGGGCAGGCAGGGCAGTCGCGGAAGGCCTGGCCTGTATCGCGTTTGGCACCGATACCGGCGGATCCATTCGTATTCCGGCCGCATTCAGCGGCATTACGGGCTACCGCGCCAGCCGTGGCCGTTATGCCATGGACGCCGTTTTTCCGCTGGCCCGCTCGCTGGATACCCTCGGCCCGTTATGCCGCAGCGTCCGGGATGCTATCGCTCTTGATGACATCCTGTGCGGTCCGGATACCACCGCCTTTCCTGAACCCCGTTTCCGGGTTGACGACGCGCTCCTCATGACATGCCAGCCCGCCGTTCGCGATAACGGCCTGAGAATGCTGGATCGCCTCGACGCGGCCGGCTTTGCCATTGACCGCCAGCCGCTTACCGCGTTTACGCAGGCGCTTGACTGGATCGCTGAAAAAGGCTGGCCGGGTGGGCGCGAAGCCTGGTTGCTGCATCGCCTCTTATTAGCCTCACCTGACGCAGAACGCATGGATGCCAGAGTGCGCGAACGTCTGCTTGCCGCCAGCGAGCAGGACCCGGCCGTGCTCGATACCTTTCTGACCCAACGTCAGCAGTGGCAACAGGCCCTGGCGGCGGAGCTGGCGGGCGCAATACTGATCACCCCCACGGTGGCCCATACCGCACCGGAACTCGGTCCGCTGATGCAGGACAGCGCGCTGTTCGCCCAGACCAACGTGGCCACGCTGCGCCTGAGCATGCCGGGCAGCCTGCTGGATATGCCGGGCATCGCCCTGCCGAGCGGTACCGATGACCGTGGGTTGCATACCAGTCTGCTTTTCTCTCTACCGGCTGGCGAAGATCGCCGGCTTCTTCACGCTGCCAGCCGACTGGCAGGTCTTTTTACCGCAGACGATTCGGTCTGCGCTTAACGCTCCAGAGGAAGAAAAGATGGCGAAAGAAATCTTATGTGCATTTGGTGTGGATGTGGATGCTGTTGCCGGCTGGCTCGGCTCTTACGGCGGGGAAGATTCCCCTGACGATATCTCTCGCGGGCTGTTCGCCGGAGAAGTGGGCGCACCGCGTTTGCTGAAAATGTTTGCTGAACATAATCTGCGCACCACCTGGTTTATCCCCGGTCACTCAATCGAAACCTTCCCGGCGCAGATGAAAGCGGTGGTTGACGCCGGCCACGAGATTGGCGTGCATGGCTACAGCCATGAAAACCCGATTGCCATGACGCCCGCGCAGGAAGAGGCGGTGCTGGATCGCAGTATTGAACTGGTGACGCAGCTTGCGGGTAAACGTCCAACCGGTTACGTCGCGCCCTGGTGGGAATTCAGCAATGTGACTAATGAGCTGCTGCTGAAAAAAGGCATCAAATACGATCACAGCCTGATGCACAACGACTTTCATCCTTACTACGTTCGCGTAGGCGACAGCTGGACCAAAATTGACTACAGCCAGCATCCGGACACCTGGATGAAGCCGCTGATGCGCGGCGAAGAGACCGACCTGGTAGAGATCCCCGCTAACTGGTATCTGGATGATCTGCCACCCATGATGTTTATCAAGAAGTCACCGAACAGCCACGGTTTTGTCAATCCGCGCCATCTGGAGGAGATCTGGCGCGATCAGTTCGACTGGGTATATCGCGAAAACGACTATGCCGTCTTTACCATGACGATTCATCCCGACGTATCAGGCCGTCCGCAGGTGCTGCTGATGCTGGAGCGCCTGATTAAGTACATCCAGAGTCACCAGGGCGTGCGTTTCGTCACTTTCGACGAAATTGCCGACGACTTCTTAGCGCGCCAACCGCGTTAAGCCTTTTTCTCTTGCAGAGTGATCACGACATGAGCATCTACAAAAAAAAATCCGTTAACGGCTGGCAGCCCCAGCAGTTAACCACCAGGGATGTCAAATTCGCTACATGGATCGCCTTCTTCGCCTGGATCTTCGCCGTCTATGACTTCATCCTTTTCGGCACCTTGCTGCCGGAGATCGGCGGTCATTTTGGCTGGAGCGAAGTCGAACAGTCTGAAATTGCTACCTGGGTCGCGTTTGGTGGGGCAGTGATCGCTCTGGCCATTGGCCCGCTGGTGGATCGCCTGGGACGGCGCATGGGCATCGTTATTACCGTGGGAGGCGCGGCCCTGTGTTCGCTGCTGACCGCAATAGGGGGATTATGGGGTAAGGGCGCATTGACCGCCATTCGCTCCGTTGCCGGTCTGGGTTATGCAGAGCAAACGGTTAACGCCACCTATTTATCAGAACTCTATACCGCGCTGGACGATCCCAAACTCAACAAACGGAAGGGATTTGTCTACAGCCTGGTGCAGGGCGGATGGCCGGTCGGTGCGCTGGTGGCCTCGGCGCTGACCGCGATTCTGCTGCCGATTATCGGCTGGCAGGGCAGCTTTATCTTCGCAGCCTTTCCGTCGCTGGTGATCGCGCTACTGGCGCTGAAGCTGAAAGAAACGCCTCAGTTTGAAGTGCAGAAAAAAATCAAAACGCTGCGGGAGCAGGGTAAAGAGAAAGATGCACGCCAGGTCGCAGCCGACTATCAGGTTCCGTATGAAGATCAGCCGAAGTCAGGTTTTGCCTCGGCATTTCGCGGCACGGCGTTGCGCTCAACCGTGGTACTGGGTGTTGCCATTTTGCTGAACTGGTTCGCCATTCAGATCTTCAGCGTTCTGGGCACCACGGTAATTACCAAAACCCACGCGGTCTCGTTCAATAACTCTTTACTGATCCTGATTCTGTCTAACCTGGTGGGCTATTGCGGCTATCTGGCACACGGCTGGCTCGGTGACCGCATCGGTCGTCGCAACACCATCGCGGCCGGCTGGATGCTGGGCGGTATCGCCTTTGCCGCGATGCTGTTCTGCCCGGACAACTTTGCCATCATCGTGGCCCTGTACAGCGTCGGTCTGTTTTTCCTGATTGGTCCGTATGCGGCCGCGCTGTTCTTTATCAGTGAAAGTTTCCCGACCGCCATTCGTGCTACTGCGGGCGCATTAATTATGGCGATGGGGCCGGTGGGCGCAATTGTGGCCGGTGTCGGCACCACCTCAGTGCTGAGTCAGGGTGGACACTGGCAGGAGGCGGCACTGTGGTTTGGTGCGGTTCCGTGCTTTGTCTCGGGCATCATTATTCTGTTCGCCCGGCCGGTCACGCAACTGAATACGCACATCGCCGCCGCCTCCACTCAACCTCAGGCCTAAGGAAACCCTATGCAGAATGCAAACACAGCCCCGGTTGCCGCGATCAGCGGAGCCGCAAGTGGGATTGGACTGGCGCTGGCAACGCTGTATGCCCAGAGAGGCGTGCGGGTGATAGCGGGCTATTATCCGCAGGATCCCCACGATCCGGCCGTCGCGGCCGCGCAGATTGAAGCGGCGGGCGGTGACGCGCTCTGGCTGCCGCTTAACGTCGGATCCACCGACTCGGTGGACGCGTTTATTGCGCAAGGCGTACAGCACTTTGGACGGCTTGACGCGGTCGTCGCCAATGCGGGCATTCTGCGTCGGGCAGAGATTGAGGAGATGAGCGACGCACGCTGGGATGAGATGCTCAATGTCGATCTGACCGGCGTGATGCGCCTGTTCCGTGCCGCTGCCGCCCACCTTCAGTCGGGGGCCAGCCTAGTTGCGGTGTCGTCGATTGCGGGCGGTGTATATGGCTGGCAGGCGCACGCGCACTATGCCGCCGCGAAGGCGGCGGTGCCCGGCATTTGCCGCTCGCTGGCCGTCGAACTCGCGCCGCGCGGGGTGCGATGTAATGCCATCATCCCCGGGCTGATTGAAACGCCGCAGTCGCTGGATAAGGATAATTCGCTTGGCCCGGAAGGGCTGGCGAAGGCGGCGAAGGCAATTCCGCTGGGCCGCGTCGGACGCGCCGAGGAAGTGGCGAAAGTCATTGCGTTTCTCACCAGCGACGAGAGCAGTTACCTCACCGGACAGAGTCTGATTGTCGACGGTGGACTCACCGTTCGCTGGCCGGATTAAGGAGAACCCATGCAACTCAGGATGAAACGTTGTGTAATCAGCGGCGCGGCCAGCGGCATCGGGGCGGCCATCGCGATGCTGTTCGCCCGCGAAGGTGCCCATCTGATACTCACTGACCGCGACAGTACAAAGCTCAAGACTGTGGTTGATCAGTGTCGCCAGTCTGGCGTGCCGTGTTTTGGCATTGTGGCCGATGTCGGCGAGGTGGAAGGCGCCACGGCGGGCGTGAATGCCTGCCTGGCGCAGTTCGACGGAATCGATATTCTGGTGAATAACGCCGGAATGCTGACCCAGGCGCGCTGTACCGATATCACGCTGCCCATGTGGGAAGAGATGATGGCTGTGGATTTACGCAGTGTCTTCCTGGCGACGCAACGGGCGTTGCCGTCCATGCTGGCGCAGCGCTGGGGCAGGGTGATCAACATCGCGTCGCAGCTCGGTATCAAAGGCGGTGCCGAACTCAGCCATTATGCGGCGGCCAAAGCCGGCGTATTAGGCTTTACCCGCTCGCTGGGGCTGGAGGTGTCCGCAGATAATGTGCTGGTGAACGCCATCGCGCCCGGTCCGATTGAAACGCCGCTTATCGATGGCATCAATCAGGCATGGAAAACGGCTAAGGCAGCCGAACTGCCGCTGGGACGTTTTGGCCGGGCGGAAGAGGTCGCGCCGGTAGCGTTACTGCTGGCAAGTGAGCCCGGCGGTAACCTGTTTGTTGGCCAGACGCTTGGCCCAAATTCCGGCGATGTTATGCCCTGAGGAGAAGCCGATATGTGCGGCGTTTGTGGTTTACTGGACAGCGGTCCGCAATGGAGCGATGCGCTACAAAACGATCTGCCCCAGCGCCAGTTGCGGTTAAAGCAGCTGGCGCTGCTCAACCGAACGCTTAAACCCTGGCGGCTCACGCTGACTGAGTTTCATGCCAGTTGGGTGCTCTCCAGCCCAACCGGTCAGCAGGTGATGGTGAATTCACTGGACCTGTTGTGGAAAGAGGTCGAGAAGATCACCAAACGCCCGCTTGATCCACTGGATGAAGCCTGGCTGGCGGCGCTGTAAGGCATACAAGAGGAGCGGCTATGCTGCACGATAAAAAACTGCCGCTGCATATCCTTAGCGGTTTCCTGGGAAGCGGCAAAACCACGCTGCTGAAAGGCTGGCTGGCGCAGCAAGATCTGAACGACGTTGCATTGCTGGTTAATGAATTTGGTGAGGTGGGCATCGACCATCATCTGCTGAATGAAGTCGCGCCCGATACGGTGCTGCTGCCCAGCGGCTGCGTCTGTTGCCAGATTCGCGGCGAACTGAAAACGGCGTTACTGGATCTCTATGAACGGCGCGTGCGCGGCATGCTGCCGCCGTTCAGCCAGGTCATTCTGGAAACCACCGGCCTTGCCGATCCTGCGCCCATCCTGTCAACATTGCTGCACGATCCCCAGCTTAAACATCACTTCAGTCAGGGCACGCTGGTGACGCTGGTCGATGCCGAGCATGCCCGGCAGCAGTCGATGCATCAACCGGAATGGATAGCCCAGGTCAGCGCGGCGGATAAGCTGTTGCTCAGCAAATGCGACCGTATCGGACAGACCGAACGTGTGGCGCTTCAGGCCTGGATTGCCGGGCTGAACCCTATGGCGGAACTGAGTGACACCGTGCAGGCGCTGGCCGATCCGGACCCCTTATTTGGCCTGCGCCTGGCAAAAGGCAGTGGGCAACAGCGGTTTCGCTGGCTTGGCGCAGCCGGTGCGTCCGGTTATCGTCTTGCATCCCATGACGAGAATCCGCATCCGCTTACGCAAACCTGCGTGATCACCTTAGAGAACGCCCTGAACTGGCCCGCGTTTGCTATCTGGTTGTCAATGCTGTTACATAGCCATGGTCAGTCTGTATTGAGAATGAAAGGCATCTTACGTTTCAGCGGCAGCAGCTCACCCGTGGTGATTCATGGCGTACAGCATACGTTACATCCGCCCGTTCACCTGAATGACTGGCCCGGCGATGTCGATACCTCAAAACTGGTGTTTATTCTGCGCGGACTGGATCCCGAGCGACTGAAACAGGGATTCAGCCGTTTTCAGCAGGCGGTAAAGGATAAGTAAAACAATGAACGCTGCGGCGAAAGTTAACGATCAACTGACATTGCGCGTACTGGGCACCTCGGTCACGCTGCTTGAAATGTTGCGTGTCCGTGCGGAAAGCGATCTGGGTATTCGCATCGAATATCTACTGCACAGCGTGGAAGATGCCCAGCGCATTGCGGTCATGCATCCGGAAAGTTATGACCTTTACGATCAGTGGTTTCATAATATCGATTTTGTCTGGCCTGCCCGGGCAATCCAGCCGCTGGAAATCAAGCGACTGACATACTGGAACGAGATTACGCCGCTGGCCAAAACCGGCAGGCTACGTCCCGATCTGCCGTTAGCCGATGGCAGTGTACCTTCGGAGCGACTGTATGTTCAGCGCGATATGCATTTAGGTAGCCACGCGAGTGACCATATCAGCATGTTGCCGCTTACCCATAACGTGGACAGTTTTGCCTATCATGCCGACCGGCTGCCTGCGGTGCTGCAACAGCAGGAAGAGAGCTGGGGCTGGCTGGTACATCCTTCGTTGACGGGGCAGGTGGCGCTACAGGAAGATGCGGCCATGGGCGGTATTGATGCGGCGCTGGCCATGCAGGGGGCCGGGCTGGCACGCTTTGCGAATATCGGTAATCTGACGCTTGATGAGATCGACCTGTTAACACAACAGCTGGCGCGCCTTCACCGTAACGGCCATTTTGCGGCCTTCTGGGCATCGCAGGATGAGGCATGCGATCTGATTGCCAATCAGCAGGTTGAAGTACAAAGTCTATGGGCACCCATCTATTTTCGTCATCATTTCCATCAGCGCGGCTATAAAATGGCGCGACCACGTGAAGGCTACCGTGCGTGGTACGGCGGCATGTCGCTTTCTCGCTGTGCGACCGGCAAAATCAAAGAGGCGGCCTACGACTACCTTAACTGGTGGCAGTCTGGCTGGCCCGGTGCGGTCATGGCGCGGCAGGGTTATTACATTTCTAACGCGGAACGCAGCCGGACGCATCTGTCGGCAGCGGAATGGGATTTCTGGTACGGTGGTCAACCCGCACGCGAAGTGCTGCTGGATGCCTGGGGCGCACCGCTGATTCCCCAGGGGGAAGTGCGCGATGGCGGAAGTTACGAGCAACGGATGAGCCACATTGCCGTCTGGAACGCCGTGATGGATGAACATAACTATCTGACGCGCCGCTGGCAGGATTTTTTGCGGCCCCGTTGAAAAATCTTTATCCGTGAGCACGCCCCCAATAAAAGGAAGAGACTATGCGCACGCGCCGCTCGGCCCGGTTACTGATCCTGAATGCTTCCCATGAGGTGTTGCTGTTTCGTTTTGTGCATTCGCAGGATGCGCTGGCGGGCAGCGCATACTGGGCAACGCCCGGCGGCGGCGTAGAGCAGGGCGAATCTTTTGAGCAGGCGGCGGTCAGGGAACTGTATGAAGAAACCGGCATTCACCGTGCCGATGTGGGTCCGTCTGTCGGTGAGCGATGCTTTGCCATGACGCTGCCTTCGGGCGAGATCGTGCAGGCACATGAGCGGTTCTTTATTGTTACTGCCGCAGGGAACGAGATTAACACACTGGGCTGGAGTGAAAATGAGAAATCAGTCATTGCCAGTTCGCGCTGGTGGACCGTCAAAGCACTCAGTGAAACAACCGAAACGGTTTATCCCGCCAATATTATGAGCCTGTTGCCTCTGCAATATACCTGAATGCATTCTGACCGGCTCTGATTAATTCGCCTCGTTTTTTTTGCAATTCTGATTTATGTTAAATAGCAGGCTATTATGTGCGCGTGCTTTTGCATCACGGCATAATCTGTTTAATGCTGGTTCTCTTTACGCCTGACCAAAGAGGTGAAAGTGAACTTACTCAAGATCGACCACGTCCATATTTATGTGCATGACCTGAAGAAAGCAGAACACTGGTATAAACGGATGCTGGGTTTTTCACGCGATGAATCGTTGCTGTTTTGGTTTACGCAGGGCGGTCCACTGGTGCTGAAAAATAATGCTGCCGTAATATCGCTGTTTTTAAGAACCCATCAGCCGCCGGGTAACACCGTGGCATTTAGCCTGGATGCCACGTGTTTCTGTCAGTTATTACGCATCCTGGTCGCGCAATCCATACCTTATACAGTCAGCGATCATCAGGTGTCGATGTCCGTTTATTTTTGCGATCCTGACGGAAATCAGATTGAACTGACGTCTTATCAGTACGCGGAAGCGAAGGAAAACCTGGCGATATTTGAGGACAGCGTGCATCGGCCATAAACAGGCACTTGCCTTGTCCGGTAACGTTAATTGAGACTGACCATCACTCTCTATGCTCATTAAACGCAGAATAAAAAAGAAAAGGGCGGTCTTTTTTCGAGGCACGCCATATTTTGATAACGCGCGTTGTGATTACACCGCGACATCGTTATTTTTTTCAAGAAACGTCTTTAGAAGCCGATATTAGTTAATTCACATCAGCTATTGCGTTAAGGAGAACCTAAAATGACGTATTTGCATATTAAACAGCCATCAGACGACGAAGGATGTGGTATCGCGGTTATGGCCCGATTACATCAAAAAAGTTATGATGAGATGTTGTCAATTGCTATGGAAAATGGCTTCTGCGACAAGAAGAAACGTGTCAATCTCGCGCAAATGAAAAGATTTCTGGGTTATAAGGGATTAGAGAACGTATCGTATAAAAGACACAACGGGGCCAGCGTACCGACGGATTGTGGTATTTTTCATGGTCGCTGGAATAACGTTAAAACCGGGACACGTCACTGGATTGCTTACCACGATGGTCTGTTTTTTGATCCGCTTTTGCCTCAACCCGTCTCGCAATTATCCGCGCAGTTTTATGTGACGCAAATTTTCAAACATCCTTAAATATTCATTGCCTGGAAGGCCAATGGGGAAGTTAATAGTCAACGTGAGCACCTTGCAAACTGCTAAATTCGGGGCCGGCCCCTGGGTTGGCTTTTAATATCCTTCATCAGGCATCATAGATCTGTGGGTACCGATATCAGACAGCGTTTCGTATTAATCGATATGGGTGAATGTTGTGGGGATTTCGGTACCTCAGTACGCTAATTTTTACGTAGCCGCGTCAGTTCAGGTTGCAGACGTCAGTTCGTGGCTGATCAGCCTCAGCGATGGAACCAGGCAAAACATCACGTCGCCGCTTTTCGGTATTCACTGCCTGTAAGATGTTTTCTCAACGTCAGGTGAGTTGTCATCAAGAACGGCTGATGCGCGTTTCGGGTGACAGACATGAGTTGCAGTGGTGACTCGGTTATCACTGGTAACGCGCACGGCATCAGATTTTGATGTGGCCTGAAGACGAGATATGAGAGCACATAAACAGGCGAAGCGAAGACAAAGCGAAAAAGCAGAGAAAATGGTGCAAAACCGGAAAAGACGCAGAACACCCCATATCGGAGCCTGATGTATAAATGTTATTGCAAGTTTAAAATGTCACGCAATCCCCCAAAATAGAAATGTCACTTTTGTAGGGAATGGCTTAAATTCCATTTGAAAAAAGATCTTCCTTCTGGCTATTATTTTTAATAATTCATCACTTCACACTCTGCTACGAGGTATGCCATGAACGTTAGTAAATCATCATCAACTCAGCATACTGCTGCCGATGGGCGCATCTATAATGATTCAAAAGGGAGGCCTGTCGGCCTTGCAGGTAAAGTAAACAGAGTTACAAATACCGTTGATGTACCGAAACAATATCCACCACAGACGCCTGAAGATAAAAGACATATGGATATGCTTTTTAACAAGTGCTTCAGTCATGCAGAAAAATACCTACAATCAAAAAAATAGATAACTGATTACTATCAATGGCTAATTAATTTTGTATTCAGTCTGGAGCATATCAGCCAACGCTATCTTTTAAGACTTGCTCTGAACTCTTCTGGATTGACCAGAACAGGATTGATGGCTTTGAGTTGTTCCTGAACACGGGCCTGTGCCCGGCGTTTCGGCATGCTTTTGCTTCGTTCGCGTTTGCCCTGACGGTCCAGCTCATCCATTTTATCCTGTGCCAGTTTCAGCACCGTACCGAGGCGTTTGTTGTCAACTATTTTTCCCTGGTCAATGCAGTCAAGTTTGTCGAACGCATGATATTTCAGTGAGCGGTGGGCATATTTAAAGGCTAAAGTGCCGTCTGGATAGTCATATACCATGATATTTTCGCCAGCAAGGCGTGAGTTTTCTTCTGTCGGTTCAACCAGGTAAATAATTTTGTCATAACGGAATGTCAGTGATTTGGTGAGTTTTCTTGTTTCCTGCCAGGCAAACATGTCATCAAGTTCCTCAACACTTTCAGTGATCGGCCGGTGCAGATTTTTAGGGAATCTGGGCACACGGGCAAAACGACCGTTAAAACTATCAATAAAGGTTTCTAACCAGGCATTGGCTTGCTCAATACTGCAGATCCCTGCCAGACGCATTTCTTTGATAAGCCGGTCCTGTAGCGTCTGATTAGCCCGTTCGACCCGGCCTTTTGCTTGAGGACTGTTGGCACAGATTAGATCCACACCGATATCATGAAGTAACCGTCCGAACTGCGTTGTTCCCGTCTTTGCCCCATTCGGGTGGTTAACACGGAAAACCCCGTGTTTATCGCTGTAAAAAACCAGGGGCTTACCGTGCTTGTCAATGTATTCGCGGGTGGCCAGCATATAATCAAACGCGGATTCGGTTTCCCCGAAACGCAGGTGCATCAGCTGGCCGGTTGCATCATCAACAAAGACGAGCAGACAGCATTTCGGAGCGCGTCCTTCAAACCAGTCATGAGGTGATCCGTCGATTTGGATTAGTTCTCCAAGGCAGTCACGCCGGTTGCGGGGCTGATATACACGAGGTTTACGCCTGACGTAAGGAACCCACAGGCCACTCGCGATCATCCATTTGCGTAGCGTTTCAACGGAAACAACAATCTCGTGCCGTTCTCTGAGCTTTTCTGCTGCCAGCGTTGGCCCGAAATCACTGTAATTTTCATGCAGCAGAGCCAGCACACGCAATCTGAACGACTCCGGCAGATTGTGGTTGCCCTGATTTCCCCGGTGCCCGTGAACCAGCCCCGCAGCACCAGACTCGCGGTAGCAGTTCATAAGGCGCTGAACTTGGCGTTCAGTAAGATCCAGCTGAATGGCTGCATCGCGACGGCGCAAACGTTTTTCAACAACGGCCTGAATGACGCTGGCCCGGTGTAATTCCTTATCTGACATAGTCACCAACATTCGAATGTCCTTTTTGTAGCATAAGATTCATCCCTTATGCCGCAAAAAGTGACATTTCTAAATGGTTAAAAAGTGACATTACTATATTGGTGTCACAATAAAAGTACGCATAATGTATATTATGTTAAATAGGATGTCCGGTTACGCACTCAGTCAGCCCGTTTACGCCTTTCCTGCCTCACCGCTTCTTTTTGTCCGCTTCTGTACCCACAAATCACAACAACGCTACGTAAAAAACTGGCGCTTATCCCTGTGCTGGATTGGCAGATTTCACGTAGCGTTGCCTGGCATAATTCACGTTTAGCTGGCTCTGTTCAGTGTTACCTGCGCCCCGTATTCTCGCGTCAGACGACGCGCCTGGTAATAAACCGATTTCCAGTATGGGTTGTTCAGTGATGAGCGAATCACGCCCTTGCTGGCCGACGCGTGAATAAACTGATTATCCGTATCGTAGAAGCCTACGTGCATGCCGCCACCAATGCGGAAAAACACCAGATCGCCTGGTTGCAGATGTTCCGGTGTGACACGAACGCCCATATGCAGCAGATCGGCTGTGGTGACGCGGTCCATTGGCAGATTGAAACGATCGTGCAAGGTTCGCCAGACGTAGCCCGAGCAATCCACGCCAGACAGCTGTGTGCCGCCCCATTGGTACGGCGTATCATGCCAGGTGTGCATTTGGTCATGCAACGCCGCGACGATAGGAATCAAATCCGGGTTTTGCGATGCGTCAGCGGCGGCGGTGTCCTCGGGTTCATCTGAATGATGATGACTGCAACCAGAAAGCAGGAGCATAAGGCCGGAAAGAAAAAAGAATGAGGTTTTACGCTTCATCGAATAATCCGCACAGTAAAGATAACAAGGTGAGCAACGCTAAGGGCTTTTATAACCCATTCAATCGCTTATAGAAATATCTACGCTCTGCTTTACTTAACCTTACACTCAAACGGCAGGCTCTCTTTATATAGCGTAAAAAAGCGCACCTGGAAACGGATTTTCGCGAATAAAATAACAACGCTACGCGAAATCTGACGCATAAATCCCCTGCTCTTTTATCAGAATTCACGTAGCGGCGCCTGTTTTTTGTGCTATCCGTTTTCGCTCGAATCCAGACCGCATACCTGCCAGCGCACCGAACTGACCCCTTTCTCCAGACTGATGCGGCTTACAAGACTTTCCAGCTGTCCGGTCATGCTGGGTTGGCCCATCACTTCGGCATTCACTTCCATGCGATGTGGCGGATCCAAATCTTCACTGTGGAGCGATTGCAGGCGCAGGCCGCTGTTGCCCAGGCTATGCAGCATCAAACTGCGCACCTGAACTTCATCCTGCGCAAGACAGACGATCTGCACTTTGTAATGTTGTACTGCCTCGTCGGCCGACACGATGGACTGGCGATTAATGCCCAGCGCCAGTTCACGCAACAGAATGTTGGCACAGAGAATCACCATGCAACCTATCGCGGCTTCGAGTAACAACCCCATGCTGCACAGGACGCCGACGGCCGCGGTACACCACAAGGTGGCGGCGGTATTCAGGCCGCGAACGTTTAATCCGTCGCGCATAATCACACCGCCACCCAGGAAGCCGATACCGGAAACCACATAGGCGGCAACGCGAGTTGCGTCGGTGGCAATGCCGGGAACACACTGCGTCATCAGAACGAACAGACAGGCGCCGGTGCTGACCAGCGCGTTAGTACGTAAACCGGTCATGCGTTGACGCAGCTGACGTTCGCTACCGATGAGCGCACCCAGAATCAGCGCGGCCGATACGCGCAGTAAAAAGATTTTCCAGTCCATGATAAACCTCTCTCCGCCGCGCAGCAGGCGCAGTACGGAAAAACAAAGATGAATAAAATGGATCACAGCGGGCGTTGATGCAAAGCGCATCACGTCAGGGAAGGATGTTGATACAGCCGCCATCTTAACGTGCAGTTAAGACAGCCAAAACTATCTTACTGCAGAAGCCTGGTGTAATCGTTCGGGACTTGTGTCCAATGTAGGTTGCCTCTTGCGTAAAATTCGCGGCGATTGTATAGCCATCTGAGGGCGGATTTCCACTCAGATGGCGCTTCGTTCAGGATTGGTTTAGCTGGACGGACGTTTAACGGCGCGTTGCGGACGCCTCAACCGGCACGTCGGCGCGGGCCAGCTCCATCCTCACCGGTGTGCTTTTATAGGAGGGAATACCGCTTTTTGTGTCGTAACTGTCTAAGGGAATCAACACGTTAGCTTCAGGGTAATAGGCCGCAACCGAACCTTCGGCCATATCATGCACTGCGATAGTCAGATTATCGAGACGGCGATGAGTAGGATTGCCGTCCGGGTCCAGCGCAATGATGTTAACCTGATCGCCCATGCGAACGCCCTTTTTCTCCGCCTCGTTTTCACTGATAAACAGAATGTCGCGGCGGCCTGAAACGCCGCGATAGCGGTCATCCAGCCCGTAGAGCGTGGTGTTGTACTGATCGTGACTGCGCAGTGTCGTCAGAACGAGATCATGACATTTCAACGAGCGCGGATCTTCATTGATGCCCTCCATCACCAGGAATTGTGCTTTGCCCGATGGCGTATGCCAGACACGTTCAGACGCGCCATTCGGTAAACGGAACCCGCCCGGCTGCTGAATACGTTCGTTGAAGTTGTCAAAACCCGGAATCACCGCTTCGATGGCGTCACGAATCAGGCTGTAGTCGCCTGTCAACGTGTCCCAGTCCACGACCGTGTCCGGCAACGTGGCTTTGGCCAGGCCCGCGATGAGCGCGGGTTCGGATTTCAGATGAGGCGACGCCGGATCGAGCGTGCCGCGTGAGGCGTGCACCATCGACATGGAATCTTCAACCGTCACGCTCTGTGCGCCAGACTGTTGCTGGTCAATCTCGGTGCGGCCAAGCACCGGGAACAGATAGCTGTGTTTTGCCAGCAACAAATGCGAGCGGTTCAGTTTGGTGGCCATGTGCACCACCATATCCAGCTTGCGCATCGCAGCAAAGGTTTGCTGTGGATCCGACATGGCTTCGGCCAGATTACCGCCCAGGCACAGCAGCGCGTTTATCTCACCATCGCGAATGGCCTGAACGGCCTTAACGGCACTGTGTCCGTGTTTTGTCGGTGGCGTGAAACCAAAGACCGCTTCGATACGCTTCAGCAGGCTTTCGGAGGGAACTTCGGTGATGCCAACGGTACGATCGCCCTGCACATTCGAGTGACCGCGTAACGGACAAATGCCCGCGCCCTTCTTGCCCATATTGCCGCGTAACAGCAGCAGATTCGCAATTTGTTGCACGTTCTGCGTGCCGTACTGATGCTGAGTAATTCCCATGCCATAGCAAATGATTGTGCGTTCAGCATTAGCGTAAAGCTGGGCGATATGCTCAATCTGTTCGCGTGACATACCCGAAACGTTAAGAATATGCGACCAGTCCGTCGCCTCAAGGTCGGCTTTTAAGGCATCCAGGCCCTGCGTATGTTCAGCGATAAACGCGGCGTCAAACACGCCAGGATTGCCGCGGGTTTTGGCCTCTTCATCCATCGCCATCAGGCACTTCATCACGCCTTTAAGCATGGCCGCATCACCGCCAACCCGGATTTTGTAATAGGTTGACGCCAGTTCCGTTGAGCTCAGCGTCACCATCTGTACCGGATTTTGCGGGGCGGTAAAACGCTCAAGTCCCCGTTCGCGCAACGGATTGATCGCGACGATTTTCGCACCGCGTTTCGACACCTCCTGCAACGTGGCCAGCATGCGCGGATGGTTTGTACCGGGGTTATGACCGATACAGATCACCAGATCGCAATGGTCAAAATCATCCAGCTCTACCGTGCCTTTGCCGATGCCAATCGATTCAGGTAAGCCGACGCTGGTTGGCTCGTGGCACATATTGGAACAGTCGGGGAAGTTATTGGTGCCAAATTCGCGGGCAAACAGCTGCCACAGAAAGGCGGCCTCGTTGGAAGCACGTCCCGAGGTATAAAATTCCACGCTGTCGGGATTGTGATAACTGCGCAGCCGCTCACCAATTTCATTGAAGGCGGTTTGCCACTCGATGGGCTGATAGGTATCCGTTACCGGATCGTATTTCATTGGATGCGTCAGCCTGCCTTCGCCTTCAAGCTCGTAAGCGCTGCGCTGCCACAATTCGCTGACCGGATGGGCCGCGAAAAACTCAGGTGTCGTGCGTTTACTGGTGGCTTCCCATGACACCGCTTTCGCGCCGTTTTCACAGAACTCAAAGGAGGACGTGTGTTTGGGATCGGGCCAGGCACAGCCGGGACAGTCAAAGCCTTCAGGCTGGTTAACTTTAAATAAGGCAATCACGTCCTGTTTCACGGCCATCTGACCACGAATCGCCCCTGCTACCGCTTTCAGGGCACCCCAGCCGCCCGCTGCGCCATCATAGGGTTTCACACCTTCCGTCCTGTTTTGCTCTTTCATTGCTGCTCCAGACTGACTGTTTTTGTTTTTATTAAGCCTGGTACAGTAATCGCAACGGCGCGTGAGAACAGTCGTGTAAAATTCAGGTTAACTTTTGCTAAATGTTTCACCGAGGCGGCAAAGCCAGGCGGCGCGCGAAAATGTTATGCTCCGCCAGCGGTATTTCGACGCTGTCGCCTGCAACGTTCAGAGCAGTATAGTACCTGATCCCAGCATTTTGCCCACTTTTTACGCCAGGTCATGGGTTTATGGCACTGCCTGCAGTAGCGCACCGGAAGCGCCTGTTTATTTCCTTTAAAAGTGTGCATCGTCTGCCTCCTGTCATCAGGTGATAAGTATAGACAGGCCGGGTTGATTGACTTTACGCCAAATAGGATCAGAATACTGTTCCAGTTAAGGACTACGCGACACGGAGTTTATCATCGCCACTTTTCGCGACGTTTATCGCGCCCGTACGGGACGCCGAGCCGGCCTGTTCGCCGCCTCGGCTTTGTTATTAGCCAGCTGTTCGTCGGAACCGCCAAAATCGCTGGTCACGCCCTTTCCGACCGTCAGTAAACCGCCGGTAACCAGCCAACCGGTGCGGGAGAATGTGCCTGTACGCGGCGTCTGGCTGACGACGGTTTCCCGTCTCGACTGGCCACCGATCGCCTCGGTGAATATCCGCGATGAGGCGCTGCGCGTCAGTCAGCAAAAGCGTGCGCTGACCGATAAACTCGACAAGCTGAAAAGCCTGGGAATCAATACGGTGTTCTTTCAGGTCAAACCGGATGGCACCGCACTGTGGGCATCGAAGATCCTGCCCTGGTCAGACATGATGACAGGCGAAACAGGTCAGAACCCAGGCTTTGATCCGCTGCAGTTTATGCTGGATGAAGCCCATAAGCGCGGTATGCGCGTGCATGCCTGGTTTAATCCCTACCGCGTTTCCGTGAATACCAAACCCTCAACGGTCGCCGAGCTGAACCGCACCCTGTCACAGCAGCCTGCCAGCGTCTTTGTTCTGCATCGTGACTGGATTCGCACGTCGGGGGATCGTTACGTGCTTGATCCCGGCATTCCGGATGTGCGTGACTGGATAACCAGCATCGTGGCTGAAGTTGTAAAACACTACGATATCGATGGCGTGCAGTTTGATGATTACTTCTACGCCGAGTCGCCCGGCTCGCCCCTGAACGACAGTCAGACGTTTATTCGATACGGCCAGGGCTTTGCCTCGAAGGCAGACTGGCGCAGGCATAATACACAGTTGTTGATCGAGCAGGTTTCTCACACGATCAAGCAGCTCAAGCCGCAGGTGGAGTTTGGCGTCAGCCCGGCGGGCGTCTGGCGTAACCGTTCGCACGATGCTGCCGGCTCGGATACGCGCGGCGCGGCGGCCTACGATGAGTCCTATGCGGATACACGCCGCTGGGTACAGGACGGCTTACTGGATTATATTGCGCCCCAGATTTACTGGCCCTTCTCACGCAGCGCCGCCCGTTACGATGTGCTGGCGAACTGGTGGGCTAACGTTGTTAAGCCGACTAAAACGCGTCTGTACATCGGTATCGCCTTATACAAAGTCGGGGTGCCCGCCAAAAACGAGCCGGAATGGACGATTCAGGGCGGCGTGCCGGAACTGAAACGGCAGCTTGACCTTAACGCCTCCCTGCCGCAGGTCAGCGGCACGATTTTGTTCCGGGAAGATTACCTGAATCAGCCACAAACGCAGCCAGCAGTGAATTACCTGCGCAGCCGCTGGGGGCAACAGCCGTGATAACCGTGGCGGTTGTCGAGGCGGCAACCCCGGCGTTACAGGTCTTAACGGCCCGGCTGTCAGCGGAACTGTCTGCCCTTACTGGCGATGCGGGGACACAGCACTTCAGCGCGCCTGAGGCGGCGACCTGGGTGTTGGCCCGTGACAGCCAGGGCAAGGCAATTGGCTGTGGGGCGCTGGTGCATGTCTCTCCTGAGACAGCCGAACTGAAGCGCATGTTTTCCACCCGCGATATCCCCGGTACGGGCGCGGCCGTGTTGGCTGCGCTTGAGCAGATTGCCCGCGCGCGCGGCTATCGCGCGCTGCGGTGCTCAACGCGCCGGGTGAATACCCGCGCAGTGGCGTTTTATCATCGTTGCCATTTTCAGGAAACCGCACCTTACGGCGCTTATGTCGATAAGCCCGCTTCTGTGTGTCTGATCAAAGCCCTCTGACGCAAATCATTAACAAATATTTTACTATTCAGCCCAAAATAGCACTTTTGTCAGCACCGCATTCGCTGCGTGGCGTAATATACGTCAATAAACGTAAAGTCCTCCCACACGGAAATGCGCATGTCTCAATACTCAAGTGAAGTGAAAACCAGTCAGCCCGGACTGGCCGCCAACGTTGATGACAGTCAGAAAATTGTGATGTCGATACTGGGCGCAGTGGCCTTTTCCCACTGCTGTAATGACTTTATCCAGGCCATGCTGCCGTCCATTTATCCGCTGCTGAAAACCAACTTCGCGCTCAGCTACGCCCAGATTGGCTTGATCACGCTGATTTATCAGATGACCGCCTCGCTGCTGCAGCCGTGGATTGGTCTTTATACCGACAAACATCCCAAGCCCTGGCTACTGCCGTCTGGTATGGTTGCGACACTCATCGGCATCGGGCTGCTGGCCATCGCGCCGCATTTCTCAGTGGTGTTGATGGCATCGGCGCTTATCGGCGTAGGTTCAGCCACGTTTCATCCGGAAGCGTCGCGTGTGGCACGGATGGCTTCGGGCGGGCAATTTGGGACGGCACAGTCCACCTTCCAGGTCGGCGGCTATGTCGGTACCGCTTTTGCGCCGCTGGTCGCCGCGATGCTGATC
Organism: Pantoea sp. JZ2; assembly: GCF_035191405.1. NCBI lineage: Bacteria > Pseudomonadati > Pseudomonadota > Gammaproteobacteria > Enterobacterales > Erwiniaceae > Pantoea > Pantoea sp. JZ2. Next base: position 2,485,435 of record NZ_CP045247.1, read on the forward strand.
ATCCCGCACGGACAGCTGGCGGTGGGCTGGCTGATGCTGATCGCGCTGTTTGCGGTCATCATTCTGTCAGGTATCAGCCGCTGGACGGTGAAGCACGGTCATGCCCACATGAAAAAGCACAACCAGCGGTCACTGCGCGCCCTGTCGTCGCGCGATGTGAAGCTGGCGCTGTCCGTTGTGGGCGTGCTGTTACTGGCTAAATTCACCTATATCGCCTCGATCAGCAACTACTACATTTTTTATCTGGTCGAGCGCTTCCAGTTACCGGTGCCGGAAGCCCAGATTTACCTGTTTACCTTTCTGGCCGCGGTGGCGATTGGGACGCTGGTTGGCGGCCCGGTGGGCGATCGTATCGGACGTAAGGCGGTGGTCTGGATCTCTTTCCTGGGCGTCATTCCCTTCTCGCTCCTGATGCCGCACGCCAACCTGTTCTGGACCGCGGTGTTAACCGTTTGCATTGGCCTGGTGTTTTCATCGGCGTTTGCCGCGCTGGTCGTCTATGCCCAGGAGGTGCTGCCGGGTCGCACGGGCATGGTGGCCGGGATCATGTTTGGCACGATGTTTGGGATTGGCGGTATCGCCGCGGCCGTACTGGGGAAATTTGCGGACTGGTACGGTATTACCACGGTATACAACGCCTGTGGCTTTTTACCGCTGCTTGGCTTTGTGACCTTACTGATGCCTGACACGCGAAACAAAAAAGCGTAAAACGTCCAGGCAGCACCCGGCTGCCTGTTGCTTTTCTTACACGTACCCCATCATTTTCAGCATCGACTGCGCCTGCGTCATCGCTTCCGCCCGATGGGTGATGCCCAGTTTTTGATACAGGTTGCGGATATGGGTTTTGATGGTGGTGGCGGCCACATCCAGCTCGGCCGCGATCTGCTCGTTGCTGTAGCCGGAATAGATTAATCCCAGTACCTGCCATTCACGTTGCGTCAGTGGGCTGGTGCGGATCAGCTCCGGTACGTCCGGATGGTTCAGCAACCGGCCGACAAAGCCTTCATCAAAATGCGCAAACTTGTGGCGGTGATATTTGTTGATCTCGTTCAGGATGCGCCGCGCCCGATGGTGATCCAGCTCATCAAGTGTATTCAGCTGTAACAGCTGACGGAGCTGCTGCGCCATAGTTTCACCCTGCACAACGAAATGGCTGATAAAGCCGGTGCTGCGTGCCAGATTGAGCGCACTGAGTAAAGCCTGCTGTGCCTTTGCGCGCTGATCCGTTTCCCAGTAGATCTGATTCAGCAACAGCAAATTGCGGTTGAGATCGCTCATTAGCTGCAACGCCCGGGCGTTGTCATTCAGCTCGTCCAGAATCACCTCGGCCTCAGTGTACTGCCCCAGCAGAATCTGCGCCCGCGCCACGTTACGCCACTGGCCCTGTAAAAAATGGTTACTGGCACTGACCGGTTTTGGCGTCTGACGCAGCCAGTCACGCGCGCTTTGCAAATCGCCGGTCATCTGCCAGTACAGTACCCGCACTTTATCTGCATTGGCCAGCCAGTCATGATGCCAGCGGCCGTTGTTCAGCAGGTTCTCCAGGCGATTTAATAAGGTGCGCGCGTTATCAAGGTTGCCACGGGCGATGGCGCTCTGCACCAGTAAGCCCAGGCACTGGATCTGCTGCTGCGGCTGAAAACCCTGTAATACTTTCATGCCGTCGCGCGCGGCCTGCTCCGCCTCATCCAGCCGTCCCCAGACCCATAACAGTTGGGCGCGGATGCGCAGCAGAAACTCATGCAACGGGAAGTGAGACAAATGCTGTGCCTTTACCAGCGCGAAGGCCCGCTCCTGGGTTTCATACGCGGTTTGCAGAAAGCCCTGGGCAAACAGAATCTCGCTTTGCTGAATCAGGCTCCACAGCACATAGTGCCAGGCATCTTCCCGGCGAGCCATATGCTCCGTCTGGCGCATCAGCGCCAGCGAGTTACTGAGTTCGCCTTTACAATGCAGAATTTCGCCGTGCACCGAGGTCGCGACAATCCGGCTGTAGTGGCGGCTTTCAGGCAGCGCGTCCAGCGCCAGCATCGCCAGACGCTCGGCCTCATCCGCATTACCGTCATTGATCGCCACCTGCGCCAGCAGTGCGTTAAACTCGCCGCGCAGGACCGCATCGATTTCGCAACGGCTCTCCTGCTCAAACCGGGCCAACAGGCTGTTCACCTCTGTGAAGCGGTGCTGGCTCTGCATCAGCCAGGCCTGCAATAACACCAGGTTGGGATGCGCCAGCAGCATACTCCAGGGCAGTGCTTTCAACGACGATTCCAGTAACGGCAGCTCGCTCTGGTTAAACAGAGACCAGGCGTGCTCAATGAGCACGTCCCGCAGCATCTCAGCATCGCCTGAGGCGCGCGCATGATGAATGGCTTCACCCGGAAAGCCCTGCGCCATCCAGCTGGTTGCCGCCGCACGATGCAGGGCGGGAAGCTCTGCAGCCAGCTCCCACTGGCAGCGCTGTTGCAGGAAGCTGCCAAATAACGGGTGATAGCTGAACCACTGACCGGAATCATCCATGCGTTGCAGAAACAGCCCCTGGCGCTCGATCTCCTCCAGCCAGCGTTGGCCGTTCTCCTCACCGGTGACTTCGGCGATCAGCGCCGCATTTAGCGAACGTAGCAGCGCGCTTTTTAACAGGAAATGGCGGGTGGGCAACGTCACGTTATCCAGCACTTCCTCGACCAGATAGTCGTTTAAGTGACTGGCATTAATACCCGACAGACGTCGGGCCGAATGCTGCGCCGCGCCTGCGCCCTGCCGGGCCGACAGGGCGATCAGCTGCAGAGCCGTTGCCCAGCCTGCGACGTCATCGCACAGGCGCCCGGTTTCGTCGGACGCCAGCGGTGCGGGCAGCCGGGCAGCAAAAAACGCCTGCGCTTCCTGATGGGTAAAGGCCAGTTGCTGGCTGCTGAGTTCCAGCAGCTGTTCGCGCACGCGCAGATTGGCAATGCCTAACTGCGGCAGATTACGCGAGAGTACGACCAGCGTGACGTTTTCAGGTTGATGGCGTAGAAAGAAGCGCATGGCATCATGAATCGCCGGATTGGTGATGTGATGGTAATCATCAATGATCAGCCACAGCGGCTTATGCCATTCCTGCAAATCGTTAAAGAGTTGGGTAAAGAGTGCGTTAAGGTTGACGTACTGCCGCTTCTGCGCCAGCACTTCACTACGGCGGCAGCATCCCTGCGTGGCCTGCTGCAGGGCCGCCACCAGATAATCCGCAAAGCGCTCCGTCTGGTTGTCGCTTTCATCCAGGGAATACCAGCCCAGCTCGGCTTTATCGGCTGCCCAGTGGGAGATCAAGGTGGTTTTACCGTAGCCAGCGGGGCTCGTCACCAGCACCAGGCGATAGTTACCGGCGGCGGATAATTTTCGTATCAGTCGCTCGCGTTTCACCGTGGTTTCATGCCGGACAGGACGGCTGAGTTTTGAGGGAATTAACATAGACGCACGCTTCTCCATTTGCTTCGGCGCATCATTTTTTTACGCTTCGTAATTATTCTTCACACGTTCAGCTATCCCTTCGGATAAAGCAAGCAGACGCTTAAGTGAATCTTCACAAAAGCGAATCTAATCACACTTAAGTAAAACTTTCGGACTTCCCTCAGGCTCTCCACCCTGCGGCTCCGCCTGCGCGAAATTCTGCCGGGAGGAGGCGCGCGCCGAAACGCAAAAGCACACTGTGGGTTATTCCCTTTTCTCCTTAAAACAGGATTTTCGGCTATGACACAGCATCCCTTTGATCAATCGCTTTTTAACGCTGCGCTGGCGCGCCAGTGGCAACAGTTTGGCCTGCAAGAGGCACACGAGATGACGCCGCATCAGTGGTGGCACGCACTGAGTGGTGCGCTGGCTGAAATGCTGCGCGCGCTCCCTGCCCGGCCCGCTTCCGGCGATCAACGCCATGTCAATTATCTGTCGATGGAGTTTCTGACCGGACGACTGACCGGCAATAACCTCCTCAACCTGGGCTGGTATAACGCCGTCACTGCCGCCTTATCGCAATGGGATGTGTCACTCAGTGACGTACTGGAAAACGAGCGCGATCCGGCGCTGGGTAATGGCGGCTTAGGGCGTCTGGCAGCCTGCTTTCTGGACGCGATGGCCACTGTCGGTCAGCCCGCTACCGGCTATGGCCTCAATTACCAGTACGGTCTGTTTCGTCAGCGTTTTGTCGACGGCGCGCAGGATGAACAACCCGACGACTGGCAGCGCGAGCGTTATCCCTGGTTTACGTACAATGCCCGGCGGGATGTCCAGGTGGGCTTAGGCGGCAGAGTCAGCAACGAAAACGGCACAATCCGCTGGCAGCCCGCGTTTTACCTCAAGGGCGAAGCCTGGGATCTGCCGGTGGTCGGCTTTGAAAACGGGGTGACGCAGCCGCTGCGGCTGTGGCTGTGGCAGGCCACGCATGCGCAGCCATTTGACCTGCAAACCTTCAACAACGGGGCGTTTATGCGGGCTGAAAAACAGGGCATGGATGCGGCGAAGCTGACGAAAGTCCTTTACCCTAACGACCATCATCAGGCCGGCAAAAAACTCCGCCTGATGCAGCAGTATTTTCAGTGCGCCTGTTCGCTGACTGATATCCTTCGCCGCCACCTGCAGGCGGGCCGTTCGCTCGACAGCCTGGCCGATTACGAAGTGATTCAGCTAAACGACACGCATCCCACGCTGGCGATCCCCGAACTGATGCGGCTGCTGATCGATGAGCACCAATTCAGCTGGGACAGCGCCTGGACCCTCACCCAGCGCACATTTGCCTATACCAACCATACTTTGTTGCCTGAAGCGCTGGAGTGCTGGGATACCGGCATCGTCCGCGCCCTGCTGCCGCGCCATATGCTGATCATCCACCGCCTCAATACCCAGCTAAAGGCAGAAGTGGATGCACGCTGGCCGGGCGATGACGCGGTCTGGGCCCGACTGGCTATCGTACATCATAAGCAACTCCGCATGGCTAACCTGTGTGTAATGAGTTGCTTTGCCGTAAATGGCGTCGCCGCGCTGCACTCCCGACTCGTCAAAGAAGAGCTGTTCCCGGAATACGTCGCACTATGGCCTGATAAGTTTCATAACGTCACTAACGGCATTACGCCACGCCGCTGGATCAACCAGTGCAATCCCCGCCTTGCCCGCCTGATAAGCCACACGCTGAAGCGGCCGTGGATAAACGATCTGGACGCGCTCGCCTCTCTGGAAAACTGGGTGGATGATGCCGGTTTTTGTGCCGACTATCAGCAGATCAAGCAGCAAAACAAGCAGGATTTGGCCGCGTGGATTGCTGAGCGGACCGACATTGTCGTTAATCCCGCGGCGATGTTCGATGTGCAAATCAAGCGACTGCATGAATACAAACGGCAGCATCTGACGCTGCTGCATATCATCGCCCTCTGGCAGATGCTGTATCGCGATCCACAGGCGAACCTGTGTCCGCGCGTGGTGATCTTCGGGGCCAAAGCGGCACCCGGTTATGCGCTGGCCAAAAACATCATTTACGCCATTAATCAGGTTGCTGAGGTCATAAATCACGACCCGCGCGTGGCTGATCGCCTGAAAGTGGTGTTTATTCCGGACTATAACGTTTCTGTTGCTGAACGGCTGATCCCTGCCGCGGACCTGTCAGAGCAGATATCAACGGCGGGCAAAGAAGCGTCCGGCACCGGCAATATGAAGCTGGCCCTGAACGGTGCGCTTACGATAGGTACGCTCGATGGTGCCAACGTCGAAATTGCCGAACAGGTCGGTGAAGACAATATCTTTATCTTTGGCTACACCGTGGAGCAGGTGCAGGCGCTGAAGGCCGGGCATTACGATCCTGTTCAGTGGCGCACCAACGACGTCCAACTCGATCAGGCCTTACAGGCGCTGGAAAACGGCACCTTTAGCGCGGGCGATACGCACGCGTTTGACCTGCTGTTAAACAGTCTCGGTCCTGAGAACGGCGATCCCTGGCGGGTGCTGGCTGACTTCCGTCACTATCTGAATGCTCAGCAACGTGCCGAAGCCTTATGGGCCGATAAGCAGGCGTGGACGCGCGCAGCCATCCTGAATACCGCCCGCTGCGGAATGTTCAGCGCGGACCGTGCGATTCGCCATTACCAGCAGCGCATCTGGCAGCGTAAAGGATAATTACAATGACGCCTTTTCACCCCCCTCAGGAGACGGGCCGCATAGCAACGGAATATGTGGATGCGCATGGAACGGTGCAGACGGTTTCTGCCCTCACGCGTCAGCGTTTGCTGACGGCGATGGCGCGCGAGTCGGCCCCATCCACACCATTGCCCCCCGCATGGGTTATCGCGCAGGGTAAACCGATAGTGTTAACGCCTGTGCTGACCGGTCCCACGCGCTGGCAGTTAACGAGCGAATACGGGCAGCACTGGTCGGGGCAATGTGAGCCGGATAAACCGTTGTGCTTACCGGAACTGCCTGACGGCTACCATCAATTGCGCCTGACGCAAGGCACGCAACGGGTTATCTGCCAGATAATTGTGACACCGTCACGTTGCTATGCGCCGGAGGCGTTGCTTAAGGGGCGCAGGCGCTGGGGAACCTGTGTGCAGCTCTATTCGTTGCGCTCAGCGGGCAACTGGGGCATGGGCGACTTTGCCGATCTGCGGCAACTGGTGAACGAGACCGGTCAGCGAGGCGGCGCCTTTATCGGCCTGAATCCGTTACATGCGCTGTTCCCCGCGCTGCCCGATCAGGCCAGTCCTTACAGTCCCTCTTCCCGGCGCTGGCTGAATGTGTTGTATATCAGCGTGCCCGATGTGGCTGATTTTACGCTGAGCGCCGCCGCACAGGCCTGGTGGCTCACGGCAGAAACACAGGACGTTCTCCAGCGCGCCCGCGCGGCACAGTGGGTGGATTATCCCGCTGTCGCGTCGCTCAAGCTCACCGCACTGCGGTTTGCGTGGGCGCAGTTTTTGCAGTGTGATAAAGAGGACAGTGAGGCCGTCGCATTCGAGGTGTTTATCCTTCAGGGCGGTGAAAGCCTGCTGCATCAGGGCATTTTCGATGCCTTACAGGCCTGGTTTGTGGGTCAGGATCCAACCTGTCACGGCTGGGATACCTGGCCCGCTGCGTATCAACAGCCGGACAGCGCCGCCGTGCACGCCTTTCGCATCGAACACGGCGATGAGATCCGTTTTTATCAGTGGTTACAATGGCTTGCCGCCCGACAATTTGCGGCGTGCTGGCAGGACAGCCAGCGGCTACAGATGACGCTGGGGCTTTATCGCGATCTCGCCGTCGGCGTGGCCGCGAATGGGGCTGAAACCTGGAGCCAGCGCGCCTTGTATTGCCTGGCGGCCAGCGTGGGCGCGCCGCCGGATATTCTGGGACCGCTGGGCCAGAACTGGGGATTACCGCCGCTGCATCCCGGGGAATTGTATGACCGGGCATACGAACCCTGGATAACCCTGCTGCGTGCGAATATGCGTGACTGTGGCGCACTGCGTATTGACCATGTGATGGCGTTACTGCGTCTGTGGTGGATTCCGGCGGGTGAAACGGCAGCGGAAGGTGCCTATGTGACCTATCCTGTCGACGATTTGCTGGCCATTCTGGCGCTGGAAAGCCAGCGTCACCGCTGCATGGTGATCGGAGAAGATCTGGGTACAGTACCGGATACCATCGTGGCGAAACTGCGTGATGCCGGCGTTTACTCCTACAAAGTGCTCTACTTTGAACGAACCGCTGAACGCGCCTTTCGTCCGCCTGCCGCATGGCCTGCGCAGGCCATGGCGGTAGCCACCACCCATGATATGCCAACGCTGCGCGGCTGGTGGCAACACGACGATCTGACGCTCGGCAGCCAGTTGGGACTCTATCCTGACAACGCGGTGCTGGCCGGGCTCCATCGCCAGCGCAGGACAGCCCGCGCGGCGCTGTTGCAGAGCCTGCAGCGCCAGGGTTATCTGAAGAACGGCGCACTGGTGCAGGCCAACAGCCCGCGCATGAGTCTGGTGTTGAATACCGCGCTTCATTGCTATCTGGCTGACTGCAACAGCGCCCTGCTGGGCTTGCAGCCCGAAGACTGGCTGGATATGGCTTCTCCGGTCAATGTACCCGGCACGGTGGAGACCTATCCGAACTGGCGACGTAAGCTCAGCCTGCCGCTGGAGGCGATGTTTGCCGATGCGCGGATTAACGGGCTGCTGGCGACCATGACGCAGAAGCGCGGATAAGAAAATAATGCGGTCCATATCAACCAAAATACAATGCCGATATGGACTGCTAAATGAATTTGGGTGTTGGCTACGCTTCGTATATGTCATTTCTGTGGCCGGGTTCAATTTACCTTTGGACCGAAACTTGCACACTGGCAAAGATATTAATCAGATTTATTAATATATTGAGAGGGTGCGATGATCGGTTGCTGTGCGTGTTGCGGTATTGCTTTAAACAGGGGGCTTCCCAAAGTCAAAAACAACGTTGAATATAAAAGTTGCCCGAAATGCTCTGTGACACATGGACGGCAGCATATTTACTTTCAGACGCCTAATCACTTTGGAACCACACCCGCGCGTGAAACGATAAATAATCCTCAAGGTCTTCAAAGTTATTGTGAAAGTTGCAGGCCCGCCTCAGAAAAAGACAACCCATCGAGAGTATTTCAGCATGGCTTAACATGTCATCATTTCGAATAGTCGTTCAATTTTCCGGCCGACATTCGTATTTACTTCTCTGACTGACAAAAAAAGGTGCGCCTCAGCGCACCAGGTGGAGCAAATCAGCACTGCGGAGTGATTACTCCTTGCCTTTAACACTGCTGATAAATGTTTTTCGTGCGGAAGGTGAACCGAGCCGCTCTGCTTCGTCGAGCAGTTTAAGCGCTTTATCAATATTGCCCTGGGCCACTGCCTGCCTGATGCTCTGGTTAAAATAGCTTTCGGTATCGGTGACAAGGGGCTGCGATTTTGTGTCAGGCGCAGCAGTGGGTTGCGCGGCCTGCACGGCAGGTTGTGTTTGTCCGACCGTCACGGGCGTTGAACGGGAAGCGCCAAACAGCGGCCCGACCAGTATCGAGGAGGCGGAACTGGTGCTGACGTTGATTTTTAGCCTGCCCGAGAGGCTATGGCGGGCAACGGGATCGGGAATATCCGGCACCGCGTGGCCGGTTCCCCGGCCGCACGCCCACGGTGTACCACTCGTTGCCCCGGTTGTTATCGAGGTCGGTGTTCTGGTACATCGCGACGTACATCATGTCCCAGCGCTCTGCCAGCGAGATCGCGCCGTGATCCAGGATCCGGTACAGCCGGCCGTTGTTATTGATATTGCTGCCCTGCGCTAACCCTTTGCCCTGTGACGTCAGCGCGTCCGTGGCGTACTGGAGCACAAACTTGTTGTAGCCCTTCAGCATGCTCTGGGTATGTTCTGCGGTGAACAGCCAGCCATCTTTTGAGGCGCCCTCGTCCAGGCGATAACCGTCACGGGCATTGGCACGACCATAGTCCACGCCCAGCTCAAGCACGCCATTGGGGTTGGTTTCCAGTCCGGCCAGCCGCACGTCAAAGACATCGTCAGCTGTGCTGGTGGCGTAATTGCGGATTCGATCGCTGGAGAAGGTATACGAACCGCCCGCTTCTGAGGAACGGGTTGCCGCAAAAGAAAGCTTTCCAAATCCCAGATCGACATCTTCCAGGCCCGCCCCCGGTCCCGAAATATCCCAGTAGTAGAAGTCGATCATGTGTACATCGTGGCGTTGATAAAAACGCTTACCGGCCCAGATCGTAGAACCCGGCAGCGCATCAATCAGGTTCTTGCCTTTGACATTGGCCTCACGAAACGCCGGTGAGGTGGATTCCCAGTCATTTTGCTGAGAAACCGAGTACGCCACGTTGGTGTCAAAATAGAAGCTCTTATCGCCCTCTTTCCACACTTCCTGACCCAGCTTCAGTTCCGCGTAGGTTTCGCATTCGTTGCCGAGGCGGTATTTACTTTGTGCACCGGTTGCCTAAAAGCATTGCTGCTCGCCGCCGCTACCGGTCCAGCCGATGCCGGAGCGCGCATAACCGGAAAAATCCACCGCCATAAGCGGCGCAGACAGCGTGCCTGTCGCCACGGCCACGGCGAGGGAAAGCTTGCGCAGAGTTAACATTTTCGATCTCCTGAGGTTATTGCTTTTTGTATTTGGCGGGCTCAACACCGGGTTCCTGATGCAGCCTGCGGCACGCGCTTCCGTCCTCGCGGAACAGGTGACAACGCTCGGGCGGCAAGCCAATACCCATCGTGGTGCCCTCTTTTACCAACACCACGTCCTCCTGGCGGTACACCAGGTTTTGACGGATGGCGGGGATTTGGATGTGGATCTGCGTTTCATGTCCCAGTTGCTCGACAACCTGGACTTCACCTTCCAGCGTAACGTCGGCGATCTCGCTGGAGAGAAGGTGTTCGGGACGGATGCCCAGAGACATGTTGCTGCCGACCTGCACACCGGTGCTGTCGACCGGCAGCCATACCAGCTGGTTGTTGGGCAGGCGCACCTGCACCTGCTCAATGGCGGTCGCCGTGACCTTGACGGGCAGAAAGTTCATTTTGGGCGAGCCGATAAACCCTGCGACAAAGCGGTTGGCCGGATAGTGATACAGCTCCAACGGTCGGCCAACCTGTGCGACGCGTCCGGCGTCCAGCACGACGATCTTGTCGGCCAGCGTCATCGCTTCGATTTGATCGTGGGTGACATAAATCATCGTGCGTCCGAGGCGCTTATGCAGACGGGCGATCTCGATGCGCATCTGCACCCGCAGCGCGGCATCCAGATTAGAGAGCGGTTCATCCAGCAAAAAGACGCGCGGCTCTGCCACCAGAGTGCGGCCAATGGCCACACGTTGACGTTGCCCGCCGGAGAGCGCTTTGGGGCGGCGGTCAAGCAGATGTGCCAGTTGCAGCACTTCGGCGACCTGCGTCACGCGCTGTTCAATGTCCGCTTTCTTCACGCCCGCAAGCTTCAGGCCGAAAGACATGTTTTCAGCGACAGAGAGATGGGGATAAAGCGCATAGGACTGAAACACCATCCCGATCCCGCGTTCAGCGGGTGGGACATCATTCATTCGCCGATCGCCGATCAACAATTCTCCACTGGTGATGGTTTCCAGCCCGGCGATCATGCGTAACAGTGTGGATTTGCCGCACCCCGACGGCCCGACAAAGACCACGAACTCCCCTTCAGCCATCTCCAGGTTAATGTTCTTCGACACCACCGTGTCGCCCCAGGCTTTGGTGACATTGCGTAATACGACGCTTGCCATAGTGCTTTCCTCTCACTCACGAATGCGGCCTGCACGGCAGCGGAAAATTCTGGCGTTTACTATGCGCAGAGCCTTACCCCGTCACATCCTCCGCAAACGCGCTTTTGCTGGGGGAGGAGCCGGGAGGAGGAGAACATGGCGACCTTGACGGACTGCGTGCCATCGCGCCGTTTTTTGTGATGGATAACGCAGTCTGGTGGGGGCCATTGTGTGAGCTGTACCGTGATAACGCGCTTATTTTGCTACGGCGATCACGGCCCGGCTGGCGCAGGCGTAGACCGCAGGAGGATGAGAAGCCCGACAGAACACCCACAATGTGGCGCAGGCAACAGATGTGTTTCCGCTAACAGGATGGAGTGTTAAAGATGAAAACCGGCGCAAAGATTTTGGCTCTGTCAGCCCTTGCGGCTGTGCTGTTCTCGGCCTCAGCCATGGCAAAAATTGAAGAAGGCAAACTGGTCATCTGGATCAACGGTGACAAAGGCTATAACGGCCTGGCCGAGGTGGGGAAAAAGTTTGAGCAGGAAACCGGTATCCACGTCACCGTCGAACATCCGGATAAGATGGAAGAAAAATTCCCCCAGGTTGCCGCAACGGGTGATGGCCCGGATATTATTTTCTGGGCGCACGATCGCTTTGGCGGCTATGCCCAGTCGGGTTTATTAGCCGAAGTCACGCCGGACGCGACCTTTCAGCAAACGATCTTCCCCTTCACCTGGGATGCGGTTCGCTACAATGGCAAATTGATCGGCTATCCGGTCTCGGTGGAATCACTGTCGCTGATTTATAACAAAGATCTGTTGCCAACGCCGCCGAAAACATGGGAAGAGATGGCCGCGCTGGATAAGCAACTGCGCGCAAAAGGCAAAAGCGCCATCATGTTTAATCTGCAGGAACCCTATTTCACCTGGCCTCTGCTGGCCGCCGGTGGCGCTTATGCCTATCAAGGAAACGCGGGCCATTACGATGTCAACAACACGGGCGTCGACAGTGCCGGGGCGAAAGCCGGTTTGCAGTTTCTGGTCGATCAGGTCAAGGCAAAGGTCCTGAATGCGGATACCGACTATTCCATTGCTGAAGCCGCCTTTAATAAAGGCCAGACGGCCATGACGATTAACGGCCCCTGGGCCTGGAGCAATATTGATAAAAGCGGTATTCACTACGGCGTTGCGGCATTGCCGACGTTAAACGGTAAACCGTCTAAACCTTTCGTTGGCGTGCTGAGCGCCGGCATCAATGCGGCCAGCCCCAATAAAGAGCTGGCAAAAGAATTTCTGGAAAACTACCTGCTGACGGATGCGGGTCTGGAAACCGTCAACAAAGACAAACCCCTGGGCGCGGTGGCGCTGAAGTCTTTCCAGCAAAAACTGGAAAAAGACACCCGTATCGCCGCTACCATGAACAATGCGCAAAACGGCGAGATTATGCCCAATATTCCGCAGATGGCGGCCTTCTGGTACTCCATGCGCACCGCCACGCTTAACGCCCTCAGCGGTCGGCAAACCGTCGATGCCGCGCTGAAGGATGCGCAGTCACGTCTGAATAAATAAACCTTATAAAGCGGGCCGGTAAAACGGGTCCGCCTCTTGCCGTTGAGGAAATCGGGTCATGTCAGAAAAACCGCAAGCGGGACGGCATCGTGCGTTGTTGAAAGGTCTGGTGGTGGGCATGTGCTGCCTGCTGGTCGGCTACCTGTTAGTGCTGATGTACGCACAGGGGGAATACCTGTTCGCCCTGCTCACGCTGGTGATCAGCGGACTGGGGATCGGGATTTACAGCCAGCGCCGGGCTTACGCCTGGCGCTATGTTTATCCGGGCCTGGCCGGAATGACACTGTTTGTGTTGTTTCCCCTGGCCTGCACGGTGGGCATTGCTTTCACCAACTACAGCAGCACCCATCAGCTGAGTCAGGAACGGGCGGAGCAGGTCTTACTCAGCCGACACTATCAGGACGGCGCAGGTCTGAATTTTTCGCTGTTTGCGATAAACGATCGCTGGCAGCTGGTCCTGACGAACAGCGCAGATAATCAGTCTTGGGTTTCCTCGCCCTTTTCCTTTGCGGCGGTCGGAAACCTGAAGATGGTCAGTGGGCCGATTCCAGAAGGAACGCGCGCGTCGCTCCGTGTCATTACGACGCATCGCCAGGCCCTGGGGAAGATCCGCGCTGAAATGCCGGATGGTCGTGAACTGGTGATGAGTTCGCTGCGTCAGTTTTCCGGCACACGTCCGCTGTATCAGGTGGTGGATCGTGACACGCTGAAAAATCAGCAAAGCGGCCTTCGCTATCGGGCAAACCCGGAAACGGGGTTCTACCAGGCGATCACTGCGCAGGGGCAATGGGGAAATGAACAGTTAAGTCCCGGCTTCACCGTAAGCGCGGGCTGGAAAAACTTTGTGCGGGTGTTTACCGATGAGGGGATTCAAAAGCCCTTCCTGGCGATTTTCGGCTGGACGATGATCTTTTCCTTACTGACGGTGGTGTTGACGGTCGCTGTCGGCATGGTGCTGGCCTGTCTGGTGCAATGGGAGGCGCTGAAAGGCAAAGCGATTTATCGCGTCCTGCTGATTCTGCCATATGCCGTGCCCGCGTTTATCTCCATCCTGATTTTCAAAGGGCTGTTTAATCAGAGCTTCGGCGAAATCAATGTGCTGCTCAGTACGCTGTTTGGGATCAAACCGGCATGGTTTAGCGATCCCACGCTGGCCCGCACGATGTTGATCATTGTGAATACCTGGCTGGGTTACCCCTACATGATGATCCTGTGCATGGGACTGCTGAAAGCGATCCCAGAGGATTTGTATGAAGCCTCTGCGATGGACGGTGCGGGCCCGCTGCAAAATTTCTTTTTAATTACGGTGCCGCTGCTGCTGAAGCCGTTAACGCCGCTGATGATTGCCAGTTTTGCCTTTAACTTTAATAACTTTGTACTGGTTCAGTTGCTGACCAATGGCGCACCTGACCGACTCGGCACGACCACACCGGCCGGTTACACCGACCTGCTGGTGAACTACACATGGCGCATCGCGTTTGAAGGCGGCGGCGGGCAGGATTTTGGTCTGGCGGCCGCGATTGCGACGCTGATTTTCCTGTTGGTTGGCGCTCTGGCGGTGCTGAATCTGAAAGCTGTGCGAATGAAATTTGATTAAGGAGACGTTATGGCTATGGTGCAACCCAAATCGCAACGGTTGCGTCTGCTTCTGACGCATCTGCTGCTGCTGACGTTTATCGCGGCAATCGTCTTTCCGCTGCTGATGGTCGTGGCCATCTCGCTGCGCGTCGGTAACTTTGCCACCGGCAGCCTGATCCCCGATCAGATCTCCTGGGAGCACTGGCGGCTGGCGCTGGGGTTCAGCGTCCAGCACGCCGACGGTTCCGTTACGCCGCCGCCCTTTCCGGTGCTGTTGTGGCTCTGGAACTCCGTGAAAATTGCCGCGATCAGCGCACTGGGCATTGTGGCGCTGTCCACCACCTGCGCCTATGCCTTTGCCCGTATGCGCTTTAAAGGCCGCGCCAGCCTGTTGAAAGGCATGCTGATTTTTCAGATGTTCCCGGCGGTACTGTCCCTGGTGGCGCTCTATGCCCTGTTTGATCGCATTGGACAATACGTGCCGTTTATCGGCCTGAATACTCACGGCGGTGTGATTTTCGCCTATCTGGGCGGTATTGCGCTGCATGTCTGGACGATTAAGGGCTATTTCGAAACGATTGACCGATCGCTGGAGGAGGCCGCTGCCCTTGACGGTGCCACGCCGTGGCAGGCATTTCGTCTGGTGCTGCTGCCGCTGTCCGTGCCCATTTTAGCCGTCGTGTTTATTCTGGCTTTTATTGCCGCCGTGACGGAAGTGCCGGTAGCGTCTTTACTGCTGCGCGACGTGAACAGCTATACGCTGGCCGTCGGGATGCAGCAGTACCTCAATCCGCAAAATTATCTGTGGGGGGATTTTGCTGCCGCTGCCGTGCTCTCTGCCATTCCGATTACCCTGGTGTTTTTGCTGGCGCAACGCTGGCTGGTTAATGGCCTGACCGCTGGTGGCGTTAAAGGCTGACAGCTTCATCATTTGCCACTGCTGTGTTCGTGTTGGCGGCCACTGGCCGCCTTTTTTAGTTGTCGTCTGTGAGATCGTCATAAACGGCACGCAGGCGCATACGCAGATACAGCACGGCTTTGTGCTTGCGCGACAACAGAGTCTGAACGCTTACGCCGGTGGCGTGAGACAGTGCTTTGTAACTTATGCCCTGCAGTTCTGTTTTATCGAACACCTCAAACTGCGCTGGCGGCAGTTCAGACAGTGCCGCTTCCAGGGCTTCCCAAAGCAGCCCCCTGAGATAATCGTCTTCGGGCGTTTGCGGCGTGCCAAACAGGGTTTCCGCCAGTTCGACGTCTACCGCCTCCTCCTCCTCATCCTGCTCATAAGAAAAAAGCGGCAGTTCTCGTTTCTTACGCGCCCGGTCGGTCATTTCATTACGCGCCGCCCGAAACAACCACGCCGAGATATTCTCTACAGGTTGTTCTACCCCGATCAGCTGACAGGTCACTTCCTGCAAAATATCCTCAGCCTCATCGCGAACGGCGATGCGACCCCGGATAAAAGCGTGGAGTTTTGTTTTGCAGCGTTCAAGCGCTTTTACCAGTGATGCGGCTTGTAATGCGCTGGCCTTCATCGTCATTACTCTGTCCGGGTGTCAGAGTGAGTGTCCGCAGACGGTGGCTGCTCTTCCCGGCATCTGTCCCGACGGTGGTGAGCACGATGGCCGAACCCTTCACGCCGTTGCTTCATAAATTCATCCCGTTCTTCCGGTGTCATCTGCATCCAGCGCTCATGCATGCGCCGCCGCGCCTTGCCAAACATCCCCGGTCTGATGCCCAGGCCGCCAAACAGAATCCGGCACAGCAGCAGCAGTCCGGCGGCCTGCCAGAAACCAATTGTTTTAACGCCTGTAATGGCAGGCAGTATGGCATTCCATAGTGTCATGACCAGCAGACACAGCACGACAATTAACACGCCCCCGACAATGAACGCCTTTGGCAGGCGGTGCCTGCCCATGCCGCGAGAAGGGTGAAACGGGTGATTATCGACATTTCTCATAGTTGTATGACCTCAGCAGTGATTAACATGATGAGGTAGACGAATGAGCCCGCAAAATATTGCTGGCTCGTTAAAAAAAATTTGTTGAGTGTGAAAGGTGGCGGTCAGTTCTGGCATAAAACCGCGCTGCCGATCAGCACAGGCCGACCGGCAACGGGCAAGAGGTTAAAACCACGGGACAGAAAATCCCGCTCATGGTGACAACGTCACATCATGATTTACTTACTTGGTCAGGCGTCACTTTTTCGACCGCCCTGCCTTCAAGCACCGCCTTCACAACGGTAAAAACGTCGGTGTTATCAATATAGTCGCCCTGGTTGTAGCCTACATGCTTAGCATAGCCCGCATCGATGCCACGCACGCGCTCCGCAAAGGCATCGGCCCCAACGCCTTTTGCCCACAGCGGCACAAGCGCGTTGGAATGGTTGCCGGTTGGACGGAATGAGATGCCGGGCATCATGCCTTTCCCTTTATTAATGACGGCCTGGAAAGGGATGTTCTGCGCATCGGGTCCCATTGGCATGCCGTTGTCGTGATCGGTCGTCACGATCAATAGCGTCTCGTTCCAGTTACTGTTTTTCTCTACCCATTCAATCACGGAGGCCACAGCGTTGTTGAAGTCTGCACTTTCTTCAATCAGGCGACCATATTCCACGCCGACGCAGTTAGGGTTGTAGGAATTCCCCCAGTCGCCTTTTTCGCTACAGGCATTGCTGGTATGCGCGGACCAGTCAGTCGCACCGCCTTCGACCATCATAAAAAAGCCGTCGGGGTTTTTACTCAGGTGCTGAATGGCTCCCCGGGTCATCGTATTCAGGGTCGGTACCGTGGCAATAAACGCATCCCCGGACGGATTCGCCGCATCTTTACCAACAATGGCGGCCTGACGGCCCTGCTGCAACGTGCCGTTGGGGGCAACGTTCGGCGATCCCAGTAACGGGCCGCTATGAACCAGCGCGCCACTGGCGAGGCGGGCAAACGCCTCAGTACTGCGCACCACTTTCCACGGCTGACCACCCGCAGGGGCCAGCTTGCCAGCATTGAGCAATGACCAGTCAGCTTCAGACAGGTAACGGTGCGCATCTTCTCCGCACCCCACGGTGGTTTCGTTTGAAGCCAGATGCTGACAGTCGGTGCCGTTGGCGTTAAAGCCCGGCAAACCGGTTCCCATAATCAGATCCAGTTTCCCTGACGTCAGCATTTGTTTCGCAATCGCGTGATAATCGTTACGCGACGCGTTTTGTGCGCCAAAGGCGGCGGGCGTGGCGTGAGAGAATGGCACGCTGGTGACGACGCCTGTCGCTTTGCCCATGGCTTTCGCCGTTAGTGTGACAAAATCAACCGGTTGTCCGTTGTTATCGACGTTGATGGCATTGTTATAGGTTTTAATTCCTGAAGCCAGCGCTGTGCCGGCGGCGGCGCTGTCCGTTGGATTCACCGCCAGATAGTCGTAACCCCTGAACGGCAGATCCTTGTTATCTGTTCGGGTTGTATCCCAGGCTTTCTGCGGATCGTAATTAACCAGAGAGGCATTATTGTGCGTGGCTTTTTTTGAGGCATTCAGGGGATAGGTTGTCATGGCATATTTTGCCGGAAACGCGGCATACGGCGTACTTTCACGGCTGCCATACTGCCAGTAGGCTGTTGCATCCCAGGTGCCCCAGCCTGCCCCGTCATTAATCATGATAATCACATTTTTGGCTTTCACTTCTGCCGCCAGCACGGCGGAGCTGGCGGTCATACCGCCCATTGCCAGCATAAGCAGACTGAGTTTACACAGAGAAAACGCGGCAGCGGTACGGTAAAGACGTGGTTTGCGTGACATAAAACTCTCCCTATTATTGCGGCAAGCCCCTGACAGACAAGCCAGGTTTCAACCCATGTCAAACAATGTCTGTTTGTAACATTGATGGCTGCGCAGTATTACGACGACGTGTGACAGTTTTATGAAGAAAATCCCCCTCTGTTTGCCCCCTGTCTGGCCATCGCTTGCGGCGTAACGGATAAAAAGCTTTTATATCAATGCATTGAGGCATCACTTTAAAAAACCTGCTGCAGAAAGCGTGCTGTGTAAAGCTCTGTAAGTGAGCACACGGATGACCCAACGTTAATGCCAGGGCGTGCCGATTTTGTTTGTTAATTTGATGTTGGGATTTTGTGTCTTAATTTCACAACCTGTAAGCAGACACAAAAATCCTGCCAAATTTCAGCTCAAGTGTGGCGGAAGCTTTCATAAGCCTCTGATTAGCAAGAAAAGCCAAATTCATTTACTTGAAAAGGTATTTGATAACTTCTGCCGACAGTATTTAACACGGCAATAAAACGTAAGCACATAGCAAACCCGTAACGATCACTGTCGCGTCGTTTGCCCGTGATAGCGATACATTCCGATATTCAGGAGCATTAAAATGAAAGCACTTGTTCAGGATCTTTTGTCTATCTTCTCTCCTCAGACAGTCAGCCCTGTGTTTATCCGTAGCGGCTTATCTCAGGAAGAAAAAAATGCCATCACCCCGATGGGCGTAACGACGGTGACCTGGGCGACCTCAATGCAGGAAGTGACTGATGCGCTGCTGCGCAAAGCCACCGAGGCCGGTGCTGTGGGTTACCACATTACCCAGGTTGATTCTCACAAACCCGGTAATGACCAGCAGCATATTCTGGAAGCGACCGCGACCCTGTATGCGCTGGATGAGAAGGCATTGCAGAGAGCACACTAGTGACATCTCCATCTTCGCAACGCGTTTTTAGCCCTTCCGAACCCTGCTGATTATCCGGATGATAACAGCAGGGTTTTTTGATCCTTTTCCTGCTGCCAACGCCGGCATAGTCTGCATTTTTAAACATTTCTCCGGTGTCTCATCGTGCGGTGTAAATCAGAAACTTAACTGTATGATGTAACTAATATCAGTTAAGGGATAAATTGTTTTGCCGCCTGTCGCCCCTGTTTTGCATTCAGCCACTATAGTTTTTCAACGTATTGATTCTCAGACATGAGGTTTTTATGAGCACGCTGTTTTCCACTTTTTCACTCGGTGAATTAACGCTCGATAACAGAATTGTTATTGCGCCAATGTGTCAGTATTCCGCTGAAGAGGGTTGCGCAACCGCCTGGCATCGTATCCATCTGGGGCAGCTCGCCTTTTCAGGGGCTGGACTGTTAATCATTGAAGCGACCGCGGTAGAAGATATTGGTCGTATCACCTACGGCGACCTGGGGTTATGGAATGATGACACCGAAGCCGCACTGGCGGCGGTATTAGCTGACATCCGTCGCTATTCCGATATGCCGATTGGTATTCAGTTGGGTCATGCCGGGCGCAAAGCATCCTGCGACGTGCCGTGGGAAGGCGGCGAACACATCTCGCCTCAGAACGGTGGCTGGCAAACCGTGGCCCCTTCCGCCCTGCCGTTCAGTGAAGGCGATCATCCGCCCAGCGCAATGGACGCCAGCGCGCTGGCGCGTGTCAAAGAGGCGTTTGTCGCTACGGCAAAACGGGCCGTTCGTCTTGGCCTTGAACTCATTGAGGTGCATGCCGCGCACGGCTATCTGCTGCACCAGTTTCTGTCGCCGCTTTCCAATACCCGCGATGATGAATACGGCGGCTCACTGGAAAACCGAATGCGTTATCCGCTTGAGGTCTTTAAAGCAGTACGTGAGGCCGTCCCGGCCGCCATTCCGGTGGGCGTGCGTATTTCTGCCAGCGACTGGGTTGAGGGCGGCTGGGATGTAAGCCAGTCCATTGCCTTTTCGCAACAGCTGGAAGCGCTGAACTGCGCCTATATCCACGTTTCCAGTGGGGGCCTGTCAGAACAGCAGCAGATCAGCGTCGGCCCGAACTATCAGGTCCCTTTCGCGCGGGATATTCGTCAGCAAATCGGTATCCCGGTGATTGCGGTAGGTTTAATTACCGAGCCGCAGCAAGCCGAAGATATTTTGCAGCAGGGGGAAGCGGATCTGGTCGCGCTGGCACGCGGTATGCTCTATAACCCACGCTGGCCATGGCACGCCGCTGCCGCATTCGATGCAACGGTGAAAGCGCCGCCGCAGTATCTGCGCTCTGAACCTCACGGCGCAAAAGGAACACTGACGCCGGACGAGTAAACCGTTATGGCCGCACGGCGTGCGGCCTTACTGATAGTGTTGAAGACAGCGCTGTAGCGCCAGATGCGGGCCGGTCAGGGGCTGACGTGTTGATGCGAAATGCGCCGCCGCCGGTGCCATTGACGTCTGCGCCAGCACAACCTGCTCCGCGCCCTGCTGCCAGGCCGCTTCAACCGCTTCTGTTACACAGGCAAGATAGCCGGTCTGATCCCCCGCTTTAAACTTCTGCCACGCCCCCGGAATCAGAACGACCTCTGCCCGCCCGTTGGCACCGTGAAACAGTGCCCGCGTGGCGCCCAGCGTGGATTCAGCCGCACAAAGCACGACCGTTTGCCTGGGATTTTCGCGGACCGCCTCTGCCAGCATGCTGTCTGTGCGCCAGACCACGCACGGCGAAGATGCGTTTGTAAAGCTTTCAGCCACCGGTCCGAGCGTGGAACAGGTCATCAGAATGGCGTCAAAATGGGGTTGCAGACTCGCCAGCAACGCGCCGATCCGTGCATGAAGTTCCGGCGTCAGTCCGCCACTGGCTTCGGCCTCCGCCAGCAGCTGCGGCATCACCAGATGACTCAGTTGCAGATCTCCCGACGGCAACTGGCTCGCTGCATCGTCAAAGATGCAAATATTGCTGGCCGCAGTATGTAAACAGGCAATGGCGATCATGTGTGGGCTCGGCGTAAAAACAGGTTTTCATCATGCCATGGGCGACGCCAGATTCAAACGTCTCCTCTGTAAGAGAGAGCCGCACGCCAACCCACCAGCCCGTGTGGTAGCGCCTGCTTATTACTTATGCCGTCAGGCCTGCCATGCGGCATGCTGGATAACGATCCGATAGCCATCCCTGTCGAAAGGTTGCGCCGTTTTTTGCCCAGTACGGGTTAAAAGACGTCACTTCAGTAAACCCGGCACGCGTCATTGCCTGACAACGTTGCTGCCAGCACGCCGCGTCCGGCAGATACAGCACCAGCAGATCGTCAACCGTTGTCGCGGGCTGGACAGGATGGTGCTGACAAGACGTAAACTCCAGATGCCAGGGCAAGGTCTTATCGCCCAGCATAATGCCGCTGAATCCGTCATGGTCCCTGAATTCCCCCAGTTTATGCAACCCAAGGCCTGTGCAGTACAGGTCTGCGCTCGCGGTCAGGTTACTGACCGGGCGCGCAATGCGCAGTTGTTGTATCACCATTGCTTCTCCTGATTCTGTAAAAAGGCTATTAATAGTGAGCGTGGATAACGACATAACAGTGAGGTTTATAATGTTTCTGCAGTCAGCACGTTTGTTGCTCAGAGCTATGCGCCCTTCCGACGACAAGGATCTGTTCCGTATTTATGGCGATCCTGCGACCAACACGTTTAACCCGGCGGGCCCGTATCCGAGCCTGGCGTTCGCGCAGCAGAAGCTGGCCGAGAGGCTGGCCGCTTTTGAACGGTACGGGTTTGAAAGCTGGGCGATATCGACGCGAGATGCGCCCGATACGCTGATTGGCTTTGGTGGGTTGAGCGTACGTAAGTTTGCCGGTGAGTTGACCAATAATCTCGGCTATCGCTTTGATACCCAGGCATGGGGTAAAGGTTATGCTACTGAGCTGTCACGTTTTGCCCTGGATTACGGCTTCAACGAGCTGGGGCTGGCGTCCGTGGCCGCCTCGGTACGACGTCATCATCAGGCGTCAATTCACGTGCTGGAGAAAAGCGGGTTGCGCTACATCAAAGAGATTTATGACGTCGAAAATGCCCCGCCAAGCCTGTGTTATGCGATCACGCGTGAGCAGTGGCAGGCCGCACAAACCACTGCGGAATCTAAATGTTAGCAGGGTGAGCTGCTAATTAAACTGTGCGCAGACGAATGAGAACGCACCAGGATGTGTACTTATCGTAACGGTGATCGCCAGAGGATTTGTCAAGACGACTTGCTGAAAGGCGCCCCGCGATGATTGTCGATTCACACGCAGAACCCGTGTAAATGGGATTCTGCATGAGGGTGCATTTGCTGGTTTCTGCTTTTTTATTGGACGGGCCGCCTGAGGTGGTGTCCCTGACACTAACAGTCGAAGGCATTTATCACTGTCACCGGTATTGCTTTCAGACCACATTTCCGTCCAGGCATGGCGCTGCATCACACAGCAACCCCCGGGCGCGCTGGTTGGAGCGCAGAATGCTATCGCGCACCGGTACGGTGCCGCTCTCAATGCAGGCTGTCCACTGCTGAGTAGTCAGCACAGCCGCAAAGTTTGACTGCAGCACCACACAGCATACCCGATGAATCTCTTCTGCACTCACGCGCCCTGCCTGATTTTGGTAAGGAACTGAACCTGAAGCATCACTGAGGTATTCCACAGCAATGCCGTTATGCCACGCATGATTAATGGTAGAAAGATTGCAGTTGTGAGTCATATAGCCCACTACCGTCAGCGTGTTAATGGCGTGATCGGCTAACCAGTGCGCCAGTCCCGTTTCGGTAAAAGCGCTGGCCCGATTTTTACTCAAAAGAAGCGCTCGGGGACGTGAAGCGACAACGGGATGCAACTGCCAGCCATCGCTGTTAATCGCAAAAAGCGGTGATTCTGCGGGCGCAGTATGCTGTACCACGATTACCGGTATGTTTGTCGCACTCGCCCTGTCCATGGCAATCGCGATGTTTTCCAGTGAATGTTGCGGATGTGGATATTCAATCGGCAACGCGCCGCTGAAATATTCATTCTGTACATCAATGACAATAAGCGCGCGTTGAGGTAAAGCGGAAACGGTCATAGCCAAATTCCTCTGATTAGTGGCTCTACAGAGCGTAAAGCCGTAGACACCATCTTCACCCGACGATAATCTCAGCAACAGCGTCCCGAAAGACAACGCACGAAAGTATTGGGCCATCGTTACGGAGAATGATCATGTCGTGCAAAAATATCGCTGTACTGGCTTTTCATGACATCAGTCCTTTTCATCTTTCAGTGCCTTGTCTGGTTTTTGAAAACCGTACCGAACATGACCTGCCCGCTTTTAACCTGCGGGTTTGCGCAGCCGAGACCGCCAGCGGTGATTTAATTCGTACCTGTGCGGGTTTTATGCTGAAAAGTGAGTTGACGCTCGAAGATGCAACAGACGCGGATGTCTTAATTGTTCCCTCCTGGCGTAGCCCACAGGAGCGTCCGTCGGACGCTATGCTGCATGCGATACGAATGGCAAGACAGCGCGGTGCTACGGTCGTGGGGTTGTGCCTGGGTGCGTTTGTGTTAGCAGAGGCTGGCGTACTGGACGGATACAAAGCGACTACACACTGGAGCGCAGCACCGTATTTCGCGCAGCATTTTCCCAAAATCAAGCTGATGCCAGATGTGTTGTATCAGGATGCGGATGACGGCAGGCTGGTTACCTCTGCCGGGACAGCCGCCGGTCTTGATTGCTGCCTGCACCTGGTTCGTCGCTGGCACGGCGCCGATATCGCCAATAAGATTGCGCGCCGGTTGGTCACGGCCCCGCATCGCCAGGGAGGACAGGCCCAGTTCATTGAACAGCCTCTCCATAGCCAGCCGGGAGGCGATCGTCTGTCAGACCTGCTGAACTGGATGGTGGCCAATCTTGCAGAGCAGCACTCTCTGGATTCACTGGCGCAGCGGGTTGCAATGAGCCGACGTAATTTCACCCGCCGTTTTCGCGACCTGACAGGTATGACGGTCAGTCAGTGGTTACAGGGACAAAGGCTGGCCTATGCGCAACGCTTACTCGAAAGCACACCCCATTCTGTAGAATATGTGGCGCAGTTATCAGGCTTCGGCAGCGCCGTATCACTACGCCAATATTTTAATAAAGCGTTTAATACCTCACCCTCCGCATGGCGGGCACTGTTTGCTCATGTAGGGTAAACGATATTTATCCTTCACTTTTGCTGAGGTGGCACTGTGAGACAGCCTCGTCGGCTCTCTTATCTGTCGCTAATGTCCGGCGGGCATGGCACATCCCTGCGCCACGGGCATCCGTGATAATCAGCCAAGCACATCCTGCACGCAGGCTTTAAACACTTTCACCCCAAGCGCCAGCGCGTCACGGTCAAAATGCATCTCCGGATGATGCAGACCGGGCGTCAGGTTAGCCCCCAGTCCCCAGAAGCCGCCTTTGATCTGTGGACGAAGACGCAGATAGTGAAAGAAGTCTTCACTGCCGGGTGTCGACTTCGGCGCAGTGAGGCCGGTTTCGCCAAATACGCTGCGAATACCGCGTGCGATCACGTCTGTGGCCTCGTCATGGATAATGGCGGCGGGCATCTCTTTCAGAATGCGGATCTCTGCGTGTGCGCCATAGGCGGCGGCGCTGCTCTCAATCGCGCGTACCACCTGTGGTTTGAGGGTAGCCATCGCTTCGTTCTCTGCCGCACGCAGATCCCAGCACACCTGCGCTTTATCAGGGATCGAGTTAGTCACGCCCGCATCACAGAGAAACCGTGTCGCTTTTGCGCTCCATGTCAGCGACGGAGCAAGATGAATGCCGTTCACCGCCTGCACCGCGTGCGCAGCGGCATCCAGTGCATTGACGCCCAAATGTGGCCGCGCGGCGTGCGCCGCTTTGCCGTGGAACATCACTTCCACGGTAGCGGACGCTGAGTAGTACATCGCCGGCACGGCCTGGCCCATCGGGCACTCCTCCAGCGGGCGCAGGTGGAAGCCGAGCAACATGTCGACATCATCAAGCACGCCGCCTTCGGTCAGGGCAATCGCCCCGGTGCCCAGCTCTTCCGCAGGCTGGAAGATGAATTTTAACCGACCCTTTTTCACCAATCCTTCAGCTATCACCTCCTGGGCGGTGGTCAGTACGACGGTGGAGTGGCCATCGTGCCCACAGGTGTGACGCGCCACATGTTGGCCGTCAATGATATGCCCCAGCGCATCCATATCGGCGCGCAGCGCTAACGTCGGGCCAGGCTTACCGCTGTCCAGAACGGCGACAATACCGGTGGTGTTATTTACCTGGCGAGTGACACGGTAGCCCGCCGCCTCCAGTACGCCCGCGATATAGGCGGAGGTTTTAAACTCTTCGAACCCCAGTTCCGGGATTTGGTGCAGGTAATTAAAGTGCTCAAGTGTACGCGACACGTCTTACTCCTTAGTGCTCAGGCAATAACGCGCATAATCAGCATGGCGATTACGGCATTGAGAATGCTGACCGCCATCAGTAACGGCCAGTACTTCTTCGGCACATCGGCCACGCCCAGCAGGCGCCCCATGTACTGGAGTTGCGAGCCCATCAAAAAGATGGCGGGCGCGAGAATGGTAATCTGGGCCATATCAAGCTGGCCTTTACTCAGCAGGCTGACGGCAACGCCGGTGCCCGCAGAGGAAGAGAGCCAGGCGGTTAACAGTACGGTGATCGCCTCGCCCGGCAGGCCAAAAAGCCCCATCAGCGGGGCGCAAATGTGCCCAATAATCTGCATCACGCCCAGCAAATTGAGCATTTCTGCGATGACATAGGCCATTAATACATTTGGCATCAGATTATTAATGGCGATATTAAACCCTTTGCGCGCACCAATAACGAAAATATCAAACGGATTACCGGAGACTTTTGCCTGATTATTCATTGTCGAAATCTCGCTTATAAACAGTATTTAATGCCAGGCGAACCACGGCGGCACCGACGAATTTAAGGACAAACATTAAAATCAGCGGAATAATAATGGGGAGCGTTAATGAAGCGAACATCGCCGAGCCGATAGAGAAATAGTTATTAATCAACCCGGCACCCGAGTATTGCCACGAGCCCATAATCACCACATCTTTACGGGTGATTTTTTTGCTGTCATAGAGCTCTTTGGTTAATGCCGCGCCGGCATCGGTGCTTTGCAGATCGGTAATCAACGCAAGACCGGTATAACCCGGAATCCCGAGCAGTGGTTTTAACAGCGGAGTAAGTAATTTATGTGCCGCGCGGATCGCGCCATAATGAGTGAAGATTTCCAGCAGGCCGAGTGCCAGCATTACCGTGGGCACCAGCGAGAGTGCAAAGAGAAAGCCGGCTTTGGCGCTCAGGCCGCCGCTACCGATAAAGGTATTGGTTTCCGGCGTTTTCATGGTGCCGAACGCGCCACCTAACGTGGTAAAATCGAATGCACCCAGCCAGGCCATACCGTCAACATTAAAAAAGAAGCCGGAAAAGACCAGCAGCACAATGATCAGTGAAATCCACGCGCCCGGCCCCACTTTCCACTCCTCTGTCGCTTCTTTATCTGGCTGCTTCAGTGTTTTTGATTCGCTCATATCATCTCTCTTTACATCTGTAATGGAAAAGTCCTGATACTAAGCAGGATCCATGCCTGAATAGCCCAGCCGTGAAATAAACCTCTTTTATTAAGATTTTTAGTGCAGTAAAAACCCTTCCCAAAAAAACATGAGAACGTCATATCCCTTTTCGGAGAAGTGTATTTTTCTCTGCCTGCCTAAAGGCGCAGGCAAATAACTTCTCACCGTTTTTGGGCGCACTTTTGGTGCAGTACGATGTTGTTCGCTTTTTTCTTTTCTGACGGGCGAAAATTAACGGTTAATTTGATTATCACTATTTAAAGAGCTTGATAAATAGCCGTGGAGTGATGTTATTGTTGCCTTAAGGTCAACAGTAACGGGGAAATGTGGCAGATGTTCCAGGATAAACAGGTGGGCTATCTGTATGAAGTCGGTAACCAGGGCGGCATTCGCCGCGCGGCAGATATCCTCGGGGTTAATGCGTCGGTCGTCAGCCGTCAAATCGCACAACTTGAGCGTGCGCTACAGCTTCCCTTGCTGGAACGGCGTGGGCGTAACGTGGTGTTGACCGAAGCGGGACGCCTGCTGGCAGAGGACTATTTTGTCAGCCGTATGCGTCGCGAAAAGCTGGAGAGCCAGCTTAAAGATCTGCGCCATATGCGCGGCGGAACGCTTTCGGTGCGCATTGGCGGCGGACTGATCACGGCGTTTATCGAAGGGGTTATGCGCGAATTTGCCCAGTCTTACCCGCAGGTGTTTGTCGATATTGTGGTCGGCAGCATGCAGGAGATGATGAACGATATCGTCAGCGGCGAAGCGGATATGGCGCTGGCGTTTGGTCCGATTGGCACACCGGAACTGAAGCGGCACAGTTTTAAGTGGGGGCCGATCTGTGCCGTCGTCGCGCCGCAGCATCCTGTCGCCAGTCTTGCCAGCATCACCATTGAAGCGTTGACTGCTCACCCGCTTATCGCCCTCACAGAGAACTTCGGCCTGCAGCGGCATATGAACGCGATGTTCAAAAGCCAGGGCCTGCAGTTTCATCCGGCTTACCGGTGTAACCTCTTCTCGACCGCCATGAACCTCAGTCAGGCCGGGCTCGGCGTCTCATTTATGACGGCCCACGCCGCCGCCGACCCGATTCGCCAGGGCACACTTGTCGCCGTGCCAATCGATCATCCGATTGCCAGTAGCGCTCAGTGTCACCTGTTACGGAACTCCGACAGGCGCTTTACCCCGGCAGCCCATCATATGTGGCGACTTCTGCATAATGCGTTTCGCGACAGATAAAGGCAGAGACAGCCGTAAGGACTGGATGTCATGCCAAATGCAGAAACAAATGGACAGCGAAGATGGCTGAAGCCAGCGGTGAGCAAGGAGAAGCGATAAACCGTTGAGTCAGACAGTCAGTACTGAGGTAGTAACAGTCAGAGAGGTATCGTTTAAAAGCCCGGCGTGAAGGCGGAAATACCTTCCCCATGTTGCCGGGCAGATGACTCAGCGAGACGGCGTGAGCAATTCCCGTTCTATCCGCTCGCGGGTCTCAACGGCCTGATATTTCATTTTTTCCGGGTAACCGAACAGCGAAGCGGCCACGATAGGTTCGCCACCCACTTTGAACGTCTGCTCTGCAAACTTCATTTCCCGCAGGGTGCGGAACAGCGTCTCAAAATCCACCTCGCCTTCTCCGATGCCAACATGCTGATGAATGGTCGCATCGACACCGGGTGGATTGACAATGTAGCGGCAATGTTTGGTGTGATTCATCGTATCGGCAATGAGAACATGAGAGAGATCGTGCCCCGCATGACGAAGCATCCTCTCTACGTCCCCTTTTCCTTTATCGTAAAAAAAGGTATGCGGGACGCTGTAAACGTATTTAACGTTATCACTCCTGAATGACCTGACCATATTGACGGTTTCGTCGCTTTCTTCGCAGAAGTCCCATGGATGCGCCTGTATTTCTACACGGATGCCTTCACGTTCGAACAGCGGAAGCAGTGTTTCCATCGAGCGGTAAAACATCTCATCGCAGATTTCAGGTTGATTAGGATCGCCCGCCAGTTCGGTATTAATAACCTGAACCCCCATTTCGACCGCGATTTCAACGAGGCGTGTCCAGTTTTTTACCGCCGCCTGTCGGCGCAGTTCATCCGGGCCAGACCATCGGTAAACACAAATGAAAGAGGAAATTTCAACGCCCGTTTCGCGCAGGGCCTTTTTATACTCCGCAATGATTTCGCGGCTTGCGCGGGGATGCTTATAGAACGGATTAATTTCCGGATGCGGAGACTGCTCGATGTACTTGTAGCCCCATTCCGACACCTGACGGACCATTTTGGTGATACCCAGATCTTTGATTACATCTACGTCGAATGCAATTTTCATTTATGCCACCTTTACGTTATCTCATGCTACCTGAGTCGGGTTTCAGGCAGAGAAAGTCACTTCATCGCAAATCTCATCCCCAACAGACTGATGCGCTCATCCACTACAGTCGATATCAGCATTCCACCCACGTCGAGCCGGATTCGGCTGAACGGACACAGTTTTCCACCCATTTGACGCCCGCCAGCCCCGCATGCACATCGGGATACCAGAAATCCTTAAGGAAGGCGTCGTCACCCCGATCGGTGGCATCCATAGCCAGCGCGAAACGTCTGTAGAGGTTTGACCAGGCCTCGAAAAGACCTTCCGGATGTCCCCCTCCGATACGGTCATCTGCACGCGCGGCCGGGTGAAGATAGTCCATGCCCCTTTCCAGGATGCGTACCGGCTCGCCCTGAATTTCAAACCGGAGCTGGTTCGGCTGTTCATCCCACCACTCGATACTGGCTTTAGCGCCGACGATGCGCACTTTTTGCCCATGCATGGAGCCGCAGTTAACGGCGGAGGCCCACAGACTGCCGACTGCGCCATTCTCATATTCCATCAGGACAAACGCGTTATCTTCGAGGGGAGCACGGCTTTTAACAAAGCTCTGCCGCGAGCACAGCAGTCGCCTGATTTTTAAGGCGGGAGCCATAGTTTCAGCGATGCACAACGGATGGGTTGCTAGGTCCCCCAGCACGTAACTGGGTCCGACAAAGCGCGGGTTAACGCGCCAGCTGGTGCTGGCGTTATTTTGTTCAACGGATTCGTTGTGAAAACCATGTGCAAACTGCATGTTAACAATGCGGATGTCGCCAAGAAGCCCCTCCGCAATCATTTCTCTGGCCTGGAGAATGAGCTGATGACCGGTATAACCATATGTCACGCCGATGATCTTGTTTTTCTCCCGGCTCAGTTTCGCCAGATGCTCAGCCTCTTCGACCGTAAAGCACAGCGGCTTCTCACATATCACATGAAGTCCCGCTTCAAGCGCGGCGCAGCAGACAGCAAAATGCGTGTTGTTTGGTGTGGCGATGGAGACGGCCTGAATACCGTCCTCGCGTTGTCCTTCTGTAGCAAACAGAGTTTCGTAGTCGGCATAGCACCGGTCTGGTGAAAGGCCCAGTGCTTCACCAAAGGCGCGCCCACGTGCGGCATCAATATCGAACGCGCCGGCGACTAACGTAAAGGTATGATCACGGAGTGCCGATGAGCGGTGAATGTAGCCAATCTGACTGGTCCCGCCACCGCCGACCATGCCCCACCGAAGTGATTTTTCGAGCGGTTTAATGCCGTTAATCATGATTATTCTCCTCAGAAACCGACGGAATGCAGATAATGCAGACTGGCCGTAACATCACGCAGGCTTGTATCCGCATCACGCGGATCTCTTTCCTGTTCAATGGTTATCCAGCCCTTGTAACGACGCTGGCGCAGAAATGCATGAACGTCCGGATAGTGGATGGCACCACTGCCAAGAGGACACATGACGCCCTGGGCGCAGGCGGTGAAAAAATCCAGCCCTTCTTTAACTGCCTGGCGCCAGACAGCCTCGTTAACATCCTTGAAGTGCAGGTAATCGATTCTGTCCCAGTAACGTTCCAGCGCAGCCACCGGCGCCATGCCAGCGTAATACAGATGGCCGGTATCCAGGCAAAGCCCGGCTACGGTATGGGGAATATCGTGGACCAGCTTTTCCAGTTCATCGGCAAACTCAATGCAGCCACCAGCATGGGGATGAATGACCGGCCTGACACCGTACACTTTCCAGGCAATCTCACTCAGAATGGTGATATGTCTTATCATCGTCTGCCAGTCACTGGGATTGAGCCGCGGGGCCTTTTCTGACTGACCGGCTGTGGCGGCACGTTCAGGATCACCAAAGTCGATGATGACAAGATAAGGTGGCGATGTCCCCTCATTGACAGCGTCAGCCTGCCGGGTAACGGCGCTCAGGTTGTGGCAGATCTTATGGGTCAGATCGATCATTGCCGGGAAGTTTTCTTCACTGACTAAATCGTCGAAAAGGGTGCCGGCAATAACAGACAGCTGATGTTCCTCAAGTGCAGACGTCAGGGCTTCGGGCTCAACAGGCAAGTATCCCCATGGTCCCAGCTCCAGGCTTTTGTATCCCGCGAGCGCGGCCTCTTTTAGCACGCTCTGCCAGGGGGGAAGAAACGGGTTTTTCGGGTCGTCCACTCCCCAGCTACAGGGTGCAGTCGCGATGGAAATGGTCATGGTTTTTCTCCGGATGCGGCAACACAGGTAAGCACTGACATGCAGGCGACAAATGCCTGACTCAGTGCGCGCAGTATTGCGCCGGTTTTTTGATACCAGCAACCCTCCGTCGTGGATTATTTGATAGAGATCATGATTTTTTTAACTCATATTTTTGATAGATTTACATCAAATTCAGACAGCGCAACCCTCTGCGTGATACGTCGTGAGAGTCAGATATTTTCCCGGGTAACCAGATCGAAGGGAACGGTAACAGATAGAGGATTGCGGTCGGTTTCCTGATATCTGCGGATAAAAACAGAGACGATCGTCTCAGCCACAACATCGATACGGTGGCGCATCATCACATCAACATGCCCCGCGATAAGCGCCATTTCATCGCCGATGAACGGGCCATGGCAGAGAATTTTTATATCATGTCGCGCGCTTTCACAGACCGCCTTGATTACGCCCTCTATGCCACCGCACGGCGCATAAATCATGGTCACACTGGGATGGTTTTTGAGCAGTTGGCTGGCAGCCAGATAGCCCCCACTGATGCTTTCCCTCGTCTGTAACGGCTCAAGCACCACCGCATCTTGTCTGTTCTCGCGCAGGTACGAACGGAAGCTTATTTCACAGCTTTCCTGGCAGTTGAAACGGTGATCGCCGAGCAGCACACCAATAACACTGTCTTTTTCCATCATGCGCTCAGCAAACCATCCCGCTGTGCGCCCTGCTTTCAGATTATCGAGACCGATATAGCCCGCCTGACCACAGGGAGAAAGATCGGAAAACAAAGTGAAAATTTGCACGCCTGAAGCGGATAGTTGCTTAATGGTGTGCCGTATAAGAGGATGATCGAGCGCAACTACTCCAATGATATCGACGCGTTTTGCCAAGGCTTCAAGAGACGACACGACTTTCTCCACATCATGTATATCAGCCCACACAAACGCCGGCTCTGTCGCCAGTTTTCCGTCTGCATACCGGCGGATTTCCTCTGACAGCACCTGGTAAAACGAATAATCACTGGGCAGCAGAATAAACCCGGTGCGCACCGCGCTTTTAACCGCCGTGGCTTCTGGCGTCATCACCTTACGCAGATCTTCCCGGTAACCGAGCGCTTCCGCTGCGCGCAGAACACGGTCCCGGGTTTCCTGCTTCACTGACGCTCTGTTATTTAGAACACGATCAACGGTAGCCACCCCGACACCCGCCGCTCTGGCAACCGCTGACATGGATATTTTTTTCATTACACAGCCCGAGATGATAGATTTCTATCATCTTAAACACAAAAAGTGTGCAGCAGCAAAATACTTCTGCTGCTTTACGGCGTTTTTTACAGGATGACGCATTGGCAGAAAGTGACCGCCGCATGACAGCAGGCAATGAAAAAGTGGATGTAGGTTATTCAGCAGAATGCGTGATTAACATTCCAGTCCGTGCGGTTTCATACACCAGTCCCGGCAGGCAGCATTACCCCAGAAAAACACCCTAAGTTTTCCCCTGTGTATTAGTGGCGGTCCTGTGTTTTAGCCGGGAAATGTGTGAAAAGTTTCAAACACCACAAAGCTCGTGAGCACGTAATTTCCATTCCTCAACCTGAGTGGGGTGGTCAAAAGAGTAATAGACGTTAGCGTTCTCAGGCAGGATATTATGCAGTGCCTGCATGCAGTTGGCCTCACAGGGTCGCAATTCAATATAGGCAGCCGTGATGGGTATGACATCATCGCTGGAAAAGCGCTCAATGCGTTCTATCGCAGCAACGAGTGCAGCCATTTCGCCATGCAGCCTTACCCAGTTATTAGTATAGATTCCTGGTGGCACGCTTACCTGCATCCGACTGTTTCCGAACGCATAACGAATATTACCCCGTAGCCGGTACTCGACTACTGCACAGCAGGACTCAGGACCGAAACCAGGCTGTTTCACTAAATTCTTTTTGTTCTCCAGCGTGCGCCTGACAATCGGATAACCGGATCTAAGGGTGTATTCAGTTTTTATCAGTTGCATCAGCGCTTCCTTTACTTGACCATTGTTAATCAATGATATGGGGTTCCGGCGCAAAACTCCATAAGAACAGGACTCTCAGGGGCTGGAAAATTAAGGTCTGCTTAATCATAACCAGAGGGACTGAGTGATGACAGCCGAGCCCTGCTTTTGCCTTACGGCTTCACCAGCTAGCCGCTGCTCTGCATCTGGTTCATATCTGTGGTTCAGATTCAGCCAGTTCTTTATCGTTCGGCTCTGTAAGTATTACGTCTGTAAGGGAAAACCTAATGATGATTTACCATTATGATCAGGAAAATCCATGGCTGTGTCTGAAGAGGTATGTTTCGGCCTGAAATCCTGCACAGGCCAGTCCGGTTAAATCGTAAGGTCCGGTTTGCGCTGTGAGTTCAACGGGTCGATGAAACGCGCTCCTTTATCAGGGGGGCGTTGTGTAAACATCCGCCTTATAACTGATCGCGCTAAATACCAGGTTCATGAACGACGTAGGGCACAAGGTAAAACTGTTCTATTGCTTTATAAGTCATGCCTGATCTTTGCATCACTCGCTGAGAGGAAGCATTTTCAGGAGCGGCAACAGTCACTAAACACGTTACCTCAGCAGCAAAACACTACCAGTCAGCGTCAACCATTGCCTCAGGAGCGTCCTGTCATACCTGTTTCTGAAAACTGTTCCCTGACCCAGTCCGCAAATAATCGTATACGGGGAGCCAGTTGGCGGTTCTCCGGCCAGGCAATATGAACCGGGAGTTCATCAACCTGCCAGTCATCAAACAGCCTGATGAGGTCCCCCTTTCTCAGCGCGTCTGCCACCAGAAACTCATAGGTCGTTACGATGCCCAGGCCCGCGCGCGCCGCACTGAATGCCGCGTAAGCGTCGTTGACGGATATCTGAAACGGACCGCTAAGCGGAAACGATTCGCTGGCTTTCATCAGTTGATGCTCAAAACGTCTGCCACTCTGTGGGGAACGCACCTGAATATGATGAAAGTGCACTAACTGCGTGGGATGGGAGGGTTTACCCTGTCTTTTAAGGTATGCGGGCGCGGCGCATACCACCATGGGCAGTGCTCCCAGAGAGCGGGCAACAAGCGAGTCATCGTGAAGTCGTCCTATGCGTATCGCGCAATCAAACTGATTTTCAATGAGATCGCTGGTTCGGTTGCCCACGCTCGTGATGATCTGTAAATCCGGGTAGCGGTCCATGAAATCCCCCAACCTCGGAATAATCAGGCAGTATGCCAGCGCGCCCGGCATGTCTACCCTGAGCTGGCCACGCCACGTTCCAGCCGCTCCCGAAACGCTGCTGTCCAGTTTTTCCGCCTGGATAAGTAATGCCTGCGCGCCCTTGTGGTAAACCTCACCCTGTTCCGTGAGGCTTAGCCGTCGTGAAGAACGATGTAAGAGTTTTACACCCAGCTCGTTTTCAAGGGCCTGAATCTGCCGTGTCACCGTTGACTTGGGTAACCCGAGACTTTCCGCAGCACGGGTGAAGGCTCCGGTTTCAACGACCTGTAGAAAGCTGCGTATCGCAGAAAATTTATCCATGCCCCGCCTTATTGTTGCTGTATCTGCAATTTAAGTTTGCCTGGCGCCCGATTGTTCATTACGCCCACAACCCTGAATATAAGGCCATCCAGTCCATTCCCCCAACGGAAAAGCACATGAGCAAGCTGTTAAGCTGGCACGTCGCCGGTGCAAAAATCACAAAGATTCCAGAGCAACAGAGCAACGGCATTCCCGTGTTGTCTCTGTTTCCACAGTGGGATCGTCAGTCAGCCTTGCGTTTTGCTGAACACATTCAACGTCATGATCTGGATTTTACAGACGAGACCGTGTCGCTCAGCACACACAGCTGGCTGATTGAAAAAGACGGTAAGGTCATCATCCTCGACACCGCATCGGGTAACGGCAAAAAACGCCCTGGCAATGCAAAGTTTCATGAAATGAACAGCCACTGGCTGCATGCGCTGCGAGCGGCAGGCGTTGAGCCTGAGCAGGTGGATGCGGTCGTTTTAACGCACCTTCATGTCGATCACGTCGGCTGGAATACTGTCTTGAAGAAAGGTCAGTGGCGCCCCACTTTTCCGAACGCCCGCTACTACTTCTCCGCAGATGAATACCATTTTTATCAGAACCCACTTAATGTCATGCCGGAAAGCACAGGTGCAATGGATGACAGTGTGTATCCGGTCGTCGCTTCAGGGCAGGCCGTGTTTCTGGACAGCGCCGAGACAGAGGTCGTTGCCGGGCTGCAGATTCACAGAACACCGGGGCACAGCGTTGATCACCTGGCATTCAGTTTCTCAGACGGCGGTGAGACGGCCCTGTTCTGGGGTGACGTCGTGCACAGCCCGCTTCAGATATGCCTCCCCGAGTGGAACAGCCGCTACTGCGAATTTCCTGATACGGCAAAAAAATCCCGGACAGTGATGATGAATTTTGCTGCTCAGACCCGAGCGCTGGTTTTTACCTCTCACTTTCCGGACAGCTCGGCAGGACGGGTTCTCAATACAAACGGCCAGTTAACCTGGCAGCACGCCTGACAGCAGAATATCATGACAAACACACCACCGCTGTTCAGCGAAGCTTTCGCCATACCCTCCGATACCAGAGACATTTCATTGTGGCTGCGTCACAGGCGGCGCGCTGATACTACGGACTTTGATGCGGCACAGACGGTTCTGCTGATGCACGGCGCCACTTTCTCATCGGGAAGTCTGTTTGATACACCGCTTGAGGGGGAATCTTTCCTTGATTACCTTGCCGCAGCCGGTCTGGATGTCTGGGCAGTGGATGTGCGTGGATACGGCCGCGCATCGAGACTACCTTCTTTCTCTTTGCCTGCGCGGGAAAATCCGCCGTCAGCGCGTGCTGAAACCGCAGTAAGGGACTTAGGAAGTGCGGTTGATTACGTTCTTGCACATCATGGACTGACGCAGTTGAACCTCATCGGGATGTCATGGGGAGGAACGGTGGCGTCGCTTTACACCACACGGAATAGCGCTAACGTGCGGCGTCTGACGCTTATTGCGCCACAGTGGATTCAGGACGGTAAATACGCGCTGGATCCCGGCGGCGAAATGGGCGCATGGCGCGATATTGACATTGATGCAGTGGAATCACGCTGGCTTCAGGCCGCGCCAGACAATAAAAAGAACAGCCTTATTTGTCCCGGCGGATTTATGGAGTGGGCCCGGCAAACAGTGGATGAGGAACCCGATCCGGTTTTGAGAGCCCAGCGCAAAATCCGGGTTAGCACCGGTCCGATTCAGGATACACGGTGTTACTGGGCAAAAAATAAAGGCGTCTACGATCCCGCCGACATCCGCGTCCCCGTATTGCTCTTACATGGTGAATGGGATCGTGATGTACCTGTGAATGCAATCCAGGACTGGTTCCTGCGAGCGACAGGCACCCCCTGGAAGCGCTGGACAGAAATTGGTGAAGCCACACACATGATGGTGCTGGAGAAAAACCGACGTCAGGTGTTTGAGCTTACCCGCTATTTTATCAGTCAGGTTCTGGATATGTAATGAGGCCTGTATCACTCAAGCCTCATGTTCAGAAAAGTATCGTGCCAGACAACATTCGCTTCAGGCACAAAGCAACCTCTGAAACAGATTAAGGTCCGTCAGGTGCGAAAAGGGGAATTTCGCCCTGCCCGCTGTTGATACAAATAAAAAGCATTTCGGCTAACCTTTCAGCAAGCAGATATCAGAAGCTGACCGGCATTTTTCCAGCTGATTCTGAATACCGGGGCATGATCTGATGAAGGCATATCGGATAATGTTCTCTCCACAATGGTGCCCCCGAGGCGCTGATAAAAAGCTGTTGCCTGGGTGTTATCTTCAAACACCCACAAATAGAGCGGTGACTCATCATCCCTGCTCTTGACCCATTCGGCTGCGCGCCAGAGAAGTTGTTTTCCTACACCGTGACCACGTAGTGAAGAGCTTACATGCAGGCTGTCTATATAACAGCCCCACTGCGCGTCATAGTGGAGCTTAATACATATGAAGCCTTCAACCTTTCCATCATATTCAGCTACAAACACTGTTTCGCTTTCATTGCTCTGATTCAGAGCTGAGCGCCAGTGTGAAAGACGATCTTCCTGCGCCTGATTTTCAAGGAAATCCGCAGACATCACTTTCGTGTAGGTATCTCTCCATCCGGCGGTGTGCAGATGTGCTATTGCATCGGCATCACTGCGCTGAGCCTGTCTTAAGTGAATCACTGTTACCTCTCACAAACGCAATGGCGTTTCATGTTAGCAAAATCACATTCAGTCGAAAATCAGCTTACCCGGTTCAAACCATACATCACATCTTATGCAAGGATGAAAATGAATCTGGAAAACTCATGCTGACAGAGTGCTTACCTCATACGTAAATGTCCGCTTCTGATACAAAGCAGACATTCACATAAAGCATTTTCAGGAAACGTGGGGCTTCAGTAATCAACATGTTTTCGATGCTGGCCTGTAAAACTGAGCGCGCATCGCAACAGGATTCAACATTACGACTCTTCAGCAAATCTCTTCCGCCTGTCTGGTATCATACATCAACTGAGCCCGTTCCATTTCCGCTCCATGTTTTAGCGCCCATCCATACAGCGCACTGAATGGCTCCTGAAGCGTCTGTGCCAGCGGTGTAAGGCTGTACTCCACGCTCACTGGTGAAGTAGGCAGCACCTTTCGGAGCACCAATCCATTGCGCTCAAGCCGCTTCAGCGCATCAGACAATGCTTTGTGCGTAATACCCTCCAGCCGGCGACGGAGTTCGTTGAAGCGCACAGGTTCATTACAAAGCACAGTGAGAATTAAAATTGACCATTTATTGGTTATGTTCTCCAGAACCGGCCGCGTTTTCCCTATTTCTTTCAGGTCATTACAATCAGTTTGAGACATGGCGATATATTCCCCGATACCTGATATAAATAAAGTGCGTAATTGTTATTAAGTTTACAAATTATATCATCTGTTTTCCACCCTGAGAGGAGAGAGCAGATGAGTAGATTAGAGAATAAAGTTGCCCTGATACTCGGCGGTGCAAAAGGCATTGGTCTGGCTATCAGCCAGCGATTTGCCAGTGAAGGTGCCACAACCTGGCTGACCTCACGCCGTAATGAGGAGTTAGAAGCAGCCAGTCAGACCATAAAGGGCACTGCCAGGCCAGTCCGTGCTGACGTCAGCCAGATAAGTGAACTGACGCGAATAGTCGATTTAATCAAGACAGAATCCCGCCAGATAGATGTGCTGGTCATCAACGCCGGCATGGCAGAATACGCGACGATTGATGATGTCACGCCGACACATTTTGATGCTGTTTTTGGCCTGAATGTGCGCTCACCGCTTTTTGCTCTGCAGGCAGCCCTTCCTCTGATGAAGGAGGGAGCGAGCGTCGTTTTGATAGGTTCGGTTGCCGATGTGATTGGCACGCCGGGATATGGCGTATATGGTGCCAGTAAAGCAGCACTTCGTTCTTTTGCCCGCACATGGACACGTGAACTCTCCGCCCGTGGCATCCGCGTTAATGTTGTCGCCCCCGGCCCTGTCGATACGGAGATGATGCGTGCAGCCTCTGAAGAGCTACGAAATGAGATAATCCGCACCATTCCCTTATCAAGAATGGGCAAACCTGAAGAAATTGCCAGTGCCGTCCTGTTCCTTGCAAGTGATGAAAGCAGCTATATAGCCGGAGCAGAAATCTGTGTGGATGGTGGCATGACACAGGTATGAGGCATGGCGTTCAGTTTCACTAAGATCAGAGAAAAGCTGTACGAGAAACGAACCGGGCGACGACCCGGTTTTTCTTTAGCCAGAATGGCTGTGCTCAAATTCCCGTTTATTTGTATCGGTGTCCGGCAGGCGGTATGCTGCGGCTTATTGCGGCATTGGCGCGCTCGCCGTTAATGAATCCGACATCATTTCAGCAAGGCCCGCTTCTGGCACAAAGCGGACAGGCTGACTGAGCTGAAGATCCGCTATGCGCGAAAAGTGGTCTTTTGCTAATTTCTCAGAAATAGAATAGGTATGCTTTGACTTTGTTCTGTATGAAAGCCTTAACAGCAGGATTGAAAATATGAAACAGGTCAGAATTTATACACTCAAAGACAAACAGTCAGCAGAAATTTATTTTCACCGACACTGGCCCAGACATATGGCCTCTCTCCCAGCCTTTGGTATATATGTAAATCATGTTTATCTCGGGAAAGAATGTCAGGTCATTGCAACCGTTACCTATCAGGAGGATACCGAAATACAAGCTATAAATCAGAAATATATGGCCAGCAAGGAGTTCATGTCAGACATGGAAGGTTTCGATATGTCTTCAATCCTCCGGGTGGATGAAATCATTATTAAGGAAACACTTTTCTGACTTTGCGACTTTCTCAGCCAGCAGGAACATTCCTGTCGCAGTCACTTAAATTGATACACAGCAATTAACCGGCCGTTAAGGCGGGGTCATACAAAGCGCATTTGGCCTGTCCGCTTCTGGCACAAAGCGGACGCTAAAATCTCTTCCTTTGTCCGCTATAAGCGAGAAGCGGACATTTAAACCCCTGTTACCTGGTGCTACCCAGGTCCCGGTCACTTTCCAGACCTTTAAGCATAAGTGTGGCTTCTTCAATACGAACAAATAGCCCTGAATCATCTGTTTCAGCAAACATATAAACTTCCATCTCAACCTCTTCCCCATTGCGCTTAGTACACAATACACGATGTCTGGTAGCATAGAGATTGCCTTCACGAAGTTCGTCATGCACATCAATGTTGCCGAAAGAAATTATTTCGCGAAGTTTACGAGCATGATGAGCAAAGCTATCTAAACTTCCCCACTCATTATCAGTGCGCTGCCGATAACCGGGACTAAAGTGGCGATTAAGTATCTCTTCCAGGGGGATTTCCTGTTGGTTAATAATCTCATCCAATACGTTAGCAATAGAAATCATTTTCATGGTCAGTTCTCATCATAAGTTATCAGTACTCTACAATCGACCTGATGGCTTCGGTACGGTATAAAAGACAATAAATACCTCAAATAAGCCAATATGACCGACCCGTTAATTCCATTCTCCCGGGCTTTTTCTTCTGATGGACCCACTTTGATTGTCGCGGCCCGCCAGTCGGATGCAATAAGGGAAACACCACGTCACCATCACATTCGTGGACAGTTACTCGGCGCTGAGCATGGGCTGCTTACGATCGATGCGGAAGAGTGTCGCTGGGTCGTACCGGCAACGCATGCCGTGTGGATACCTCCAAATATTCCGCATGGTCTACGCTCGCACGGCCCATATTCAGGATGGAGTGTTTATATATCTGCTGCGGCCTGTGGCGCATTATCTGATAAGCCTGCTGTGCTCTCAGTTACAAATCTGCTACGCGAAGCGATAACACGAGCAGCCTCCTGGAAGGTTGCAGAGCTTAATGCGCCTCAAAAACGTTTATCTGACGTTATCCTTGATGAAATCGGTTCGCTTCCCAGCGTTAATCTTGGGTTGCCAATGCCGCAGGATATACGGCTCTTAAAAGTTGCTCAGGTGCTGTCTGAGAGTCCAGATGACGGTCGCACACTTGAAGAATGGGCATTCTGGGCGGGAGTATCGTCACGCACACTGACACGGCGTTTCAGATCCGAAACCGGTTTTAGCTTTAATGAATGGCGACAGCGCATACGGTTACTCAAAGCTCTTGAGCTTCTTGCCGCAGGCAAGCAAGTGACGACAGTTGCACTGGAACTTGGATATGACAACGTGAGTGCCTTTATCGCCATGTTTCGCAGGGTATTTGGCACCACTCCTGCACGATTCAGAATTTAAATATGCAGGCCCGCATTAAGCATCGGCTTCTGGCTCAAAGCAGACGGTGCTTCTGATAAAACGCACTAATAAACAGATTCAGGCTTTTATGCTGAAAAAGTTTCCTGCATAAAAAAGTAAAAGGGCCGGTGTCAGCCCTTAATTAAATGAAACGCTGTTAACGTAAAGATCAGAAACTCTGCCAGTTGTTTTCATCTGCTGCTGCAACGGCAGGACCTGAACGAAAAGACGATGGCGCGTGTGAAGAAGGTACCCCCTTGCTGCGGACCACCGCAGAGACGTGTGAAACCGGTTTAAGGGTGAAGTTATTGACCAACTGGTTCAGTGATGCGGCCTGCTCCATCAGCGAATTTGAGGCAGCCGAGGCTTCTTCAACCAGCGCGGCGTTCTGCTGAGTGACATCATCCATCTGGTTAACGGCCTGATGCACCTGGCTGATCCCCTGTGACTGCTCACTGGCGGCCACAGAGATTTCATCCACAAGATCGGTAACCTGCCTGACGGCATCATTCATGCGTGACATGTTACTGCCAACACCCTCAGCCTGTTCGGAGCCTGCCTGGACAAAACTCATAGACGATTCGATCAGCTCTTTAATTTCACGGGCTGAAGAGGATGACCGCTGTGCAAGATTACGGACTTCACCTGCCACCACGGCAAATCCGCGCCCCTGCTCCCCTGCCCGAGCCGCTTCAACAGCGGCGTTGAGGGCAAGAATATTGGTCTGGAAGGCAATACCTTCAATCAGCGCAATGATGTCAGTAATTTTTGCGGAACTGTCTTTGATATCGCCCATCGTCAACAGCAGTGTGCGGACACGGCCTGCGCTGTCTTCTGAAATGTCCTGTGCATTTTTGGCCAGCTGGCTGGCAAGCCGTGTGTTTTCTGCGGTCTGACGGACGGTTTCACTGAGTTCAGACATGCTTGCTGCTGTCTGCTCAAGCGATGCGGCCTGCTCCTCCGTGCGCGAAGACAGATCTTCGTTGCCGGCCGAAATCTGCGCCGATGCTGAACTGACAGACTGAGCCGACGCTTCAACCTTAGAAAGTGAGTCTGACACATTCTCAATCAGATGGTTAAAGGCGCTGGCGGTCAGGCCAATTTCATCCCGGCGACTCACATCTGCACGCAGCGTCAGGTCAAGGCGTTCACTGGCGGTTTCCATTACATGACGCATACCGTTCAGCTGACGTTTGATGCCCAAAATGGTTCTGAGGGCGAAGAATGCAAGAATGATAATAGCCATGGCAGAACCGCCGATGAGGCTCCACACTGTTACGTTATAAGTGTGATCATTTTCTTTGCGCAGCGCATTACCAATGTCTACGTTGAGTTTCAGCTGTTTCTGAAAACCGGCATTAAGCTGACGCGCAGCGGCACCAATGCCGTCGTTACCCTGAAGGGAGCCGAGTGAAGCCGCATCATTTTGTGCACGAGAGGCGACCAGAAAAGCCGGTAAAGTGTCCTCAACTTTTTTGATAACGGCAAACGAATTTTCCGTTAACTGACGGTCCTCATCGCTTGAAATATCATTCTTCAGATAATACTGATTGAGCGACTTAATCTGGCTAATCGCCCCCTCGATTTCCTTTTCCAGCACAGCCTGACGGCGCGGGTCTGTCGCACTCTGGTGGCGGTAAAGTGAGATGACAAGCGCATTACTGCTGTCGACCATTTTCCCGATGTCCAGAATGGACGGAACCGTATTTTCCTGAACATAGTTAAAGCGGGACTGAAAGCCGCTCGCCACCAGCACTGCAACGATAACCATTGTCACCAGGGCAGCAGAAAGGAGTGAAAAGGTAAAGAGTAGACGCTGTGTAATGGTCATGTTATTTCCTGCCATAAAGGGATTCTGATGACTGATGAATATCAGTACTAACTCAAACATTCAGACGATTTATCGGCGGGAGAAAAATATCATTTAATAAAAATGATCAGAGAATGACCTATTACTGTGACAGGTGATGAAAACAAAGTTGGGCCGGGGACATAAACAGCACGTTCAACATGGTTCAGATTCGGTGAGTAAAAGCCTGAGGCAGACATGACAAATGGCACTTTTCACACTACGCGAAGTATAAATTATATGACGCATATGTCTTTATGTTCGCTCCAGTTGTTGCGACAGGTTTAACCTTACATCGGCAGGATGGCGTCCTTATTTACAGTAGAAACTGTTGTATTTGCATCCACTTCTGGCAGGCAGCGGAACAGCGCGGTAACGGCGCAGTTTTCGGCTGACGCGATCAGCCCTGAGCGCGAGGTCTGATGCGCAGGGACATGTTTACGTTGCCTGTATGCCCATGATCGTCCTGTGACGCACCTGCGGGTCACGGCTGTACGTTCATTTCGACTTTCCTGTACGATGCGAGTGGCCTGGTGGGTTCGACAGGCTCTTCCCCCG
The DNA here is from genome assembly GCF_035191405.1 of Pantoea sp. JZ2. Taxonomy (NCBI): domain Bacteria; kingdom Pseudomonadati; phylum Pseudomonadota; class Gammaproteobacteria; order Enterobacterales; family Erwiniaceae; genus Pantoea; species Pantoea sp. JZ2. The sequence continues at coordinate 2,528,941 of NZ_CP045247.1, forward strand.
CTCGACATCGATGCGGGCCCGGTATGTCAGCGCAACACGGCGTCGTTGAGAGGACAGGAATGAAAAGCCCGCACTGTCGCTTCAGGTTTTCAGTTCACACGCTCTGTAGACAGGCTGTTTTCCGCCCTTTTTACGGATTGTTCACGATGTTCCTCCTTGCGGTTCTTTGCCTGACGTCCGCGTTATCGCGCGCTGCAGATCTGCCGGACGGCTTTGCCAAAGGCGTGACGGGCGGTAGCGGTGGCGCGGTTGTTCATCCCATCCGCACTGATGATCTGGTGAAGGCGTTGTGCGCCACCTATGACCGACACGGAAACTGTACGGATGATCGTCCCCGGATCATCGCTCTGGATCATACCGTCGATTTTCGTGGAACGGTCATGGTCAACGGCAAAGCCACGACCACGGAAAGGGGTTGCATGGCAAATGCCTGCCCAGGAGGCGGTGGCCAATGGGCGCGCAACGGTGCCAACCAGTTTTGTCAGGGCAAAGCGCCGGTTTCGGTGACCTATGATAATGCCGGTTTAGACCGTCTTAAGGTGGGATCAAATAAGACGCTGATTGGTGTAGGGGCACATGCGGGGATTCAGGGCATCGGGCTTTACGTCGGTGGCGGCGTTCACAACGTGATTATCCGCAATCTGACACTGTCAGATATCAATCCGCAGCTGGTCTGGGGAGGGGATGCCCTTACCGTTGATAATGCGGAGGGTGTGTGGATTGATCACAATACTTTCGCCCGCATTGGCCGACAGATGATTGTCACGGGCTGGGGCTCCGCGTCCCATGTCACGCTTTCCGATAACGAATTTGACGGCAGAACACCCTATTCCGCGACCTGCGACGGCCACCATTACTGGGTCTGGCTGTTTCTGGGACACCATGACACATTAACGGTCGCGCGCAATTATGTTCATGATACCTCCGGGCGTGCCCCGCATGCCGGTGGGATGGGCAATGCTAGTGTCCTGGCGCAGCTGGTTAACAATGTCTTTGTCAATCTGACGTATCAGGGCGCGATAATGTCCAGAACACCCTCTTCGCGTCTGCTGGTGGAAGGTAACGCCTTTGAAAATGTGGCTCATCCGCTGTTTAACGACATCAGGCAGCCCGGTAATGCCTTCGCGCTTTTTGATACGAACGCCGCCGCTGGGGAAAACGCCTGTCTGAAAAATCTGGGCAGGCGCTGTGTCAGTAATCTGCAAACCCAGAGCGGCACCGACTATCGCCCACAAGATATCACGGTCCTGGAGGCTTTCAGATACGATCGTGCCTGGCTCGTCTCGCCTGTTTCCGCAGAGGTGGCCAGCGTCCAGGTGCCCCGTGAAGCTGGCGTGGGCCATATTCACAGTCCGGTGCGGTAAGTTTTTAATGTGAGGGTTTCCCCGATGGCACGTTTATTGTTGCGCATTTTTGTCTTCTGTTTGTTCAGCAGGCTGGGCGTTGCCAGTGCCTTCGGCGTGACACACTCCGGCAACACTCTGGTGGTGGATACCGGTGCCGATCTGGTGTTTAGCATCGATGACCGCAACGGTGATCTGACATCAATGCGGTTTCATGGCAGTGAACTGGCATCAATGCGGTTTCATGGCAGTGAACTGGCATCATCAGAGCACAAGGCCTCACAAGTCGCCTCCGGACTGGGGCACGCGCAGGTTGCAGTGAAAACGGCAGGCGATGTCATTGTCATCAGTGCGCAGGCAGGGGAACTTATCCACTACTACCTCGCCAAAAAAGGCCGTAATGCCCTGTATATGGCGACCTACGCGCCCGCGCTTCTGCCGGTCGGGGAACTGCGTTTCGTGACGCGTCTGGATGTCAAAAAATTCCCAAAGGCCGACTGGGGCAACGATTCAAACGTCGGAAAAGCGATTGAAGGCAACGACGTCTTTTTGTTGCCTGACGGACGGACCAGTTCCAAGTTTTACTCCGCCCGTCCCATGATTGATGACGATCTGCACGGCGTCCACGGCCCGGGCGTAGCGGTCTTTATGCTGACGGGCAATCATGAGCTCAGTTCAGGTGGCCCGTTCTTTAAGGACATCGCGACGCAAAAAACGCAGATGACACACGAGCTGTACAACTATATGTATTCCAGTCATACCCAGACAGAACCGTTTCGACCGGGGTTGCATGGTATCTATGGGCTGTTGTTTACGACCGGAGAGAAGCCCTCCGCCACGTTAACCGATGTGGGATTTATTCATGCGTCACTGGGGCTGAAAGGGTTTGTCGATCAGACTGAACGCGGCACGCTGTCAGGTGTGGTGACAGGAATGAGCGATCGCCCTGCCGCCGTTGTCGGCCTGCGAAACGCCAGCGCCGAATACTGGACGCGCGTGGACAGCCAGGGGCGTTTTACACTGACGGGCGTGCGTCAGGGGCACTATCAGATAACGCTGTACGATAAGGAACGGGAAGTCACGCAACGTACAGCAGAAATCCAGGCCGGCAGACAAACTCAGATTGCATTAGCCGCACAGACCTTACCGGGTCAGGTTATTTGGCAGACGGGTTCACCGGATGGGACTCCGTCAGGGTTTCGTAACGCCCGTTTGCTGATGTCCGCTCACCCGTCCGATCGGCGTATGTCGCCCTGGACAGCCGCTGATTACCTTGTGGGAACCGCATCAGAAAGCGATTTTCCTGCCGCGCAGTGGCGGGATATTAACTCGCCAACCCGCATCCGTTTCATGCTGTCCCGTCACGATGTGCATGATTTAACTTTACGGATTTTTATTACTCTGGCGCAGTCTGGAGGACGCCCTCAGGTCAGCGTCAATCAGCGCTGGACCGCGCCGATTCCGCCGGCTTCTAGCCAGCCTGCGAGTCGGGGGATCACCCGCGGCACTTTCCGGGGCAATAATGCGCTTTTTACTTTTGTCCTGCCGGCTTCCGCCCTGCAGGCAGGAATTAACACACTGGATATTAATGTGGCCTCGGGGCAAAAAGGCACAGGATTTCTGAGCCCAGGCTTCGTCTATGACAGTATTCAGTTAGTACGATGAGCGGCGCGTTATCAGACCTGAAAAGGCGGAGAAAACGCTGTCTCCATCGCGGTCAGGTTCCCCAGTGACGGCGCACAACAGCCTTGATGACAGGATGTGTTTCTGCCTCTTCCAGCGAAGCACAGAAAGCGGGTCTGGTGCGGCTGAGATGCGCACGCGCATTGCTCCAGCGGCTCACGACACAGGCCAGCATTTCAAGCGCGCCGGGGTTAGCAGGCTGCCATGCGCGCGTGTCCAAAAAGAGATCGCTGAACATGTCCCACTGGTCATAGAGTTTTTTGACCGCCCCCTCGGCCAGCTGCTTACGCTGATCCGGCGAGCCCATATCCAGCCATCTTTCCGGGTAATCAATGATGCCGATGGCGGCATAACAGTTTGCACTTATATACACCAGCCCCCGTAATTGCTGAGCACGAACGTTGGCGTCAGTTGAAAGGATGACGGCATCAGGACAGGTCATACAAAGATAAATCATGATGGCTGCGCTTTCAGTCAGCACGGACCCGTCAGGCAGGATGAGCGTGGGGATCTGGACCAGCGGATTCAACCGCTTTAAGGTTTCAAACCCACTGTCTTTGTGCCATGAACTCGCCTCAACCGTTGTGTATTCCGCCCCGGCCAATCTGAGCGCCATCTCAATCGCGGCAGCGCCCGAACGTGCGCTTCCATAGAGTGTGTACATATAAGATACCCTGTATGAGTTAATCCCGCGCCCTGAGGCGAGCCTGCATACATATTACCAGCAGTGATGACGTTCATCAGGGTGGCACCAGAAGTAGCATCACTCCCTGCTACAGAAGAGAATAAAGGCGGTATTGAGTAATCGCGTAATAAGCATCGGACAAAATCAGGCATGTTATCGACGCGAAAAGAATTACATCATGTCTTAAACAGGTTTCTTTTTTGAAATAACAGCACGTGTTTTGATGTTGCTCAGCGTCTTCATATACGCCATTGATGACGAAACACGGTCATATTTATCACTCTTCTCGTGGCGTTATCTGTCACTTCCTTAATAAAAAGAAAGTGACAGCGAATTCCCCGCTCCTCGTTACAGACAGCTTCAGGGACTTCCGTGACAGAAATCCCCTTCTGCTTGCTCAATGACGTTGTATGCAGGAGTCAGCATTAATGGGCATAATGTCCAAAAAACTGAATCAGTGCCCTGGCCGTCGCTTCAGGTTGCTCTTCCGGCTGAAAATGGCCGCAATCCGCCAGCCGCTGGCTGTGAATATCGTCCCCATACGCTTTCAGGGTGGCGGCCATATCCGCAATAGAGCCCTGATCGGCTGACAGCCCCAGTACCGGCATCGTCAGACGCGTTTGCTGTGCAAGCGCAGCATTCTGTGCCGCTGACTGTGACAGGGCGCGGTAAAACGCCAGTCCTGCGCGCAATCCACCAGGGGCTTTGAGCAGGCGTTCATATTCGTTAATTTCCGTCTCGCCGTAACAACGGTGGTCGGCCGCTTTCTCCCGAAAGAACCATTCCAGATAAATGCGCTCACGCCCCGTCAGTAAGGCTTCGGGAAGATCCGCAACGGCATTGAAGGCGAAGTGCCAGGTCTTCCAGGATTGACGGGAATCTGTGGGCAACGTATCCGGCAGCGATATGCCGGGTATACCGGCGTCCATCAGGGTCAGCGCCCGGATCTCCTCGCCGTAAAGCATCGCATAAGTAAAGGCGACCCAGGCACCGACGTCGTGTCCAGCCAGAAAATACCGGCCTAATGCTAACGATGCGACGAAGGCGTGCAGTCGGCTGGCAACCGTTTGAGTATCGTAGCCCGCAAGCGGTTTATCGGTATCGCCCTGGCCGGGTAAGTCGACGGCCACAATGCGAAAGTGCGCCATCAGACCGGGCATAACCTTTCGCCAGGCAAACCAGCTTTCAGGGAAACCGGCCAGCAATACCAGCGGAAAGCCATCCGGTCGGCCACCGGTGACATAATGAAAACGCAACCCTTCCACACGTGCAAAGCAGTGACGAAAACCGTCGGGCGCATCAGGGATCACAGAAGCAGACATAACCTGTTCCTCTTGTCATACGATCACTCGTCGGCAACCGACAGGTGCGTGAATGAAAACAAACCCGACGGACGGACTTGTGCCATTTTCTGGTGAACCAACCCGACCGGCAGTCGCCCGCACAATCGTGATAACCGCCCCGTTTTCGCACACAGCTTCCTGAGCGGCCTGTTCATTTCGTGTGACCTGAACACGTTCATTAACCCGGTCAGCAACGGACTCAACGTCGGGAAACGGCTCGGCAGTACGCTGTCAGGTCCGCAGAGTACGGGATCGAAGCCGGCTTCCAGTCGGAAGAACACCTCGTCGCGAGCGTTGGATGTACGCCAGTATTTTCAGCGTCCGGCCGATAGATCGGTATCGTGCGTAAGAATCGATGCTTTACCTACTCCTCGCATTCCCTGGTGAAGCGCCAGAAAGCTCTCTGCCGCAGCGGTTTCATTCGCCGTTGCCGCCACAGAGCCGTCCTGTTCGCCCGCTTCTGTCAGGGTCTGACAGTTTGGAAATGATCATTTCCTATATAAATCTGCAGCGGTTATCATGTCAAGCTCAATGCTTCACTTCATAACACGCTAGCTGAGATACCTGGCGACAACGCGAGGCGGGCTGAATACGAGCCGTAACAGGGATGTCAGGATGGCGCATTCCGCCGTTCCAAGGCCATCCCGTTATTCTGCCCCCTTATCTGAGGTCTGTTTAGGAACGGTATAACCAGGAAACATACGAAATTGTCAAGGCGAATTATAATTTAATCGCTTTGACAGGCATCATTAAATGTTGCCGGGGAAAGATACACAGCAAAATTCACTTTTATAACGAGAACAAAATGAAAATTTCAACCCGTCTGACTGCAGGTTTCGGTCTGCTTATCCTTCTGTTTATTATCTGCACAGGCACGGCGCTCAATGCCCTTCATAAAGCCCGGGCAAGCATGGATATCGTCGTGAATATCAAGATGAAAAAATATCAGCTTGCGCAGGATATGCTGGGGGAATTAAGGGAGATGGCTATTGATGTCAGAACGCTTGGCCTGCTTAGCGATCCGGTTGCTATGAAACCCGTCGCTGCGCAGATGGAAAAAAATAAAGCTGACTTCATTGCCAATCGTCAGGCGCTGGGCGATCTGTTGCAGATCGACTCGCTTCCGCCGGGTCGCGCGGCCTTTAAACGACTGACCGACACCGAGAGCGAGTTCTTCAGCATCTTCGCCAAAGCCAGTCAGCTTGGGCTGGCCAACCGTGATAAAGAATTTTTCGAGTGCCTGACAAAAGAGGTACAACCTGTCCAGGATAAGATGCTGAAAGATCTGCTGGTCGTCACTAACATTCAGCAGAAAACCAGTCTGGCCGAGGTGCAGCAAAACAGCGCGGCTACCGCCCGTGATACCCTTTTTCTTTTGCTGCTCGCCGGGGCTTCGGTGCTGGTGGGCGTGGGTGCCTGCGTCGTGGTGATCCGCATCCTCATGCGTCAACTGGGCGGTGAGCCCGCACAGGCCCAGGCACTGGCTGCGACCATTGCGGCTGGCGATCTGACCTCGCCTGTCGTGCTTCGTCGTAATGATACCACCAGCCTGCTGGCCTCGCTCGACAGTATGCAGGCGAACCTGCGCGGGCTGGTCTCGCAGATCAAGGATGCCTCGGCTTCCGTTTCTCTGGCGGCTGATGAGATTGACCAGGGTAATACCGAACTCTCATCCCGCACCGAGCAACAGGCAGCCGCCCTGCAGGAAACCGCCGCCAGCATGGAGCAACTCACCGCAACGGTGAAGAGCAACTCGGCGGGTGCGCAGCAGACAGCCGACGCGGCACGGGGGACGGCGCAACTGGCGCGCGAGGGGGAATCTGATATGCAACGCATGACACATACCATGCATGACATTTCGGTCAGCGCCACCAAAGTGCGTGATATTACCTCGGTGATCGAGAGCATCGCCTTTCAAACTAATATCCTGGCCCTCAATGCCGCAGTAGAAGCGGCTCGCGCGGGTGAGGAAGGGCGCGGTTTCGCGGTAGTTGCAGGCGAAGTACGCACGCTGGCACAGCGCAGCGCCACGGCCGCGCGGGATATTAAAATCCTGATTGAACAGGCCGTAACACAGGTAGAAAGCGGCGTGAACGTAGCCTCTTCCACCGGACAAAGCATTTTGAAAATTGTGGGAATGGTCGGCGAACTCGCGGAGGCGATGGATAACATCTCTCTGGCCTCTTCAGAGCAGATGCAGGGTATTTCGCAGATCAGCGTGGCGGTGAGCCAGATGGACGGTGTGACGCAGAGCAACGCCGCGCTGGTTGAAGAGTCTTCTACGGCCTCGCGTTCGCTTTCTGAACAGGCGCATGCCCTGCGCGGCATGGTGGAGGCGTTCCGTGTCTGAGCCCCATCCGCAGCCTGATGCGCCAGAGAAAGATCCGCTTAACATCGCGAAGATAAGTGCGCTGAAGGCCGATATTGATGTCATTTTTATTCAGCTCAGGCACGGTGGCTACGCCAGTATGGACACCTTTGCCAATAACTGGGCGCATCTGATACGTCGGGTTCAGGACATAAAGCCCCTGCTGAGTCGGCCCGGCGTCACCGAAACGTTGCTGCGCACGGATGTGCGGCTGACGGCAGATCTGATGGCGATCAGTTATGCCGTAGAAATCATTGAAAATTTCATGGCCTGCGCCGCACAGCAGGCGAAAGACGGGAAAGACCGACAGGGATAAACGATGGCGCGGACGCTCAGGGGGGGCCGCGCGATTGCCTTCAGCCTGCATGCAACAGAGCATGGCCCGCCGCGTTTTTCAGGCGGGATTTTTTTTACCTGAATCAGGTGCTGATTTCGGCTGTGAATCCCCTTTTCAACGGCACTTTCGTGTTGGTCGGGCGAAGAGCCTGTCAACTGAATATTCCTTCACGCCTTATGCTGACCCTACTCCGCCAGGCAGGCATTGTGATGCAGACGAGCCAGCCAGGCTTTTGGGGCTACGCAGCCCTGTTATTTAAGTTTCCCGACTGAGTTTATTAAGCTCAGACATCGCCTGACGAACCAGCCAGAAGCCAGGGGAATAAAACGCCCGACCGAGTTTTTCAGCCACGGCTGGCGTAACGGTCAGCGTGCCGCGCAGGAGGAACCGGGCCTCATGCATCTGCAGCCCGGAACGGCGGCAGAGCTGCTCTACGCTCATATTGTATTCGGCTAACAAAGACGCCAGAAAGCGTCCGACTGAATGCTCGTCCATAAAGCCTCACTTCTTCCATGGTTTCCCCCGAGCATAAAACACTCATCAGCCCTGTTCAATACGCATGCAATATCTTATTGGGATAAGCGAAACGCTAAACGAGGGCGCGTAAACGGGCAGATTCCCCTGCTCCGTAGGCTTCACACCGCCTGATAAAAAGCGGCAGGATTTAGCCGGATAAAGGCGTTTGCTTTATAAAGACGGGCTCATTGTGGCCCCGCCCCCTCAGCGGCAGAACACAGACCAATACATATGTCGGCGTTATGCTAAATAAAGACGCTGAACGCATCGGCTTCTGTATAGGCCAGCTGCGAAGCCCGACGTTCCGGCCTGGCAGCAAGATAGCTGGCCACCAGATTAAAACCCAGGGTATAGCCCAGCCAGCGCGGCATATCGCCGGCGCCATAAAACCACTTGCTGTGATCGTAATCGGTGCACAGCCAGTCCTGATGCAGTTGTGGCAGATAAGCGTGAATCAGTTCGGCGTTGATGCATTCCCACAGTTCAGGTTCTCCGCCAAAAAGCTTAAGCACGAAATGCCCGGCCAGCCCTTCAGAAACACACGCTTCGCCCAAGGTGGTGCCATAGCCGGGACCTGCCCACCGCGCGGCATGATGAAGTTCATGCGCGAACATCCGTTCAAGCGATTGTGCCGCATTTTGGCAGAATGCAGGATTGTCAGGATCAACCGTCACATACACGATCCCGGGTTCGGGGCAAAATCCGCTATGCCCTTTTTCCGGAACAACTCTGTTTCCCGTTTTAACCACCACATCCAGCGCCGGGAGAGACATAAGGCTATCCGCACGTCTGTGCGTCGCCGTCAGGCAGTCCTTAATCCAGTCACTGTGTGCGGTGAGTGTCTTTTGCGCATCCAGAAAGTGCAGCATCATATAAGACATCGTCTTACCCCCCCAGCCCGTCAGGAAATGACACTATTCTGTCAGATCTTATTGTGCTGAAAAAACTGTCGCCCCGCGCCTGCATCGCGCACAGTGTGGGTTTTCATTTGTGTGCCTGCCGCTGGCTTAATGGGCCCCGCTCACACCGGGTTTACGGTCACAACCAGAGGCGGGATTTGATTCTATTCTCCCCATGCGGGAACGTGTTTTTGAAGTTGATAAGCTGCCGACCGGCTTTACATGCATCCTGAGTCTGGAGGACAGCAGCCAGTGCCCTTCCCGTAGAAAGGTGCTGACTTTATCGCCTCTTTCCTTTACGGGGTCAACGCGAAAACAGGCTGACTCCTGGAGGTTTTATCGTTTCCCGTTAAGAACGGGCAGCACACAATCAGCATCACGTCCCGCTTACCGCGCTGCCGCGTTTAACGCTTTATAGCAAAAATGCAGCCGGCGAGAAAACATCACCGGGGCGTTTCCCAGCTAAAAAAAACTTTAATTAAATTTATATTAACTACTTCGCCTTCCAGGTCGCCAGTATGTCACCATGCTGTACAAAGGGGGCTTAATCCAACGTCTCGCTTGGCTTAAATACACAACAAAAAGAAAAAAGATATCAGCTCCGCTTCTCTGCAACCGCCTAAAACATAAAAAAAATTGCTGGATAAATCCGAAACTCCACTATACTGACCAGTGCACTTGTTATCTCCCTACATGGCTGTACACAGAAAATTCCCTGTCGTCAGCCTCCCTGTAAGCTTCAGGAGAACGAAATGAAAAAGAGTAAGATGTTAACTGGCCTGCTGGCCGTTTCAGCTGCCGTCGCGATGTTCAGCAGCGTGAGCGTGCAGGCGCAGACGCCAACGAGCGCGGCGCAGAGCACCACAGCTGGACAAACAGGGACAAAGCTTAGTTCCGGTGACGAAAAAGCAATCAAAGACATGGCGCAGGCAAATATCAATGAAATCGCTGCCGCTAAAATCGCGCTGAGTAAGGCTGAAAGCAGCGAAACCAAAGCCTTCGCGCAGAAGATGATCGATGATCACACCAGTGCCTTGACCAAAGTGCAGACCGTCGCTCAGCAAAAAGGGGTTACGCTGCCGACCGCGCCTGATGCTAAACATAAAGCCATGGCCACTAAACTGGAAAAACAGAGCGGCAAGGCTTTTGACAAGATGTATATGGAAAATGCCGGCGTCAAAGACCACAAGATGGTGTTGTCGACGCTGGAAAGTGACGCGAAAAAGATAAAAGATCCCGATGTGAAGGCGCTGGCAGACGCCCATACTCCGGTTGTTGAGCAGCACCTGAAGTCCGCCCAGGACGCGTCAATGTAAGGCTCTGTGCCAGCCATCAACTAAACAGGTTGTCCGGTGAACTTTTGTCATGCCGCCCGGGCAACCTCTTATTCAGCTTTTCAGGACGGTAACGCGTTTACGTCTGAATCCAGTACGGTCCCGGCCTGCCAAAAAGATACCCTTGCATTAAAGGACATTCATATGTCCTGAGCCAGGCCGCCTGAGCCAACGTTTCCACACCCTCTGCAGTCACTTCCACGTTCAGTTGACGGCACAGTGAAAGAACAGCACTGACGATGGCTGCCGCCCCGGCATCCTGGTGCAGATCGCTGATGAATGACCTGTCTATCTTTATTCTGCTGAAAAGCCCGGAACTGAGGTGGCTCAGTGAAGAAAACCCCGTGCCAAAATCATCCAGAACGACATTAATGCCTGTCTCCCGAAACTTCCGTATCACTTCGTAACTGAAATCCGGGTTGTCGAACAAGGCCGATTCGGTAATTTCCAGTTCGAGCCTGTTGGGATGTAGCCCGCTATGGATGAGAACGTTTTTCACTCTGTCAGACAGTTGCGGGTCCCTGAACTGTCGGGGGGAAATGTTTACGGCTATCCGCTCCTGTCCTGACCAGCCCGCCATATCCGTACAGGCGCGCGCAAGCGCGAAGGCACCGATATCATGGATAAGTCCGGTTTTTTCAGCAAGAGGAATGAAAATATCTGGCGGCACACTTCCTCTCACAGGATGATGCCAGCGCAGCAGGGCTTCATAAGCCACAATCTCTTCACTGACGCTGCAGACAACAGGCTGATAAAAAAGCTGTAGCTCACCGTTTTCCAGTGCCCCACGCAGGTCGTTTTCCAGGCTGAAGCGCTCTGCTGCAGAGCGGGCAAGCTCATCGGTAAAGATGACCCAGCCGTTACGTCCGGCTGACTTGGCCGCATACAGGGCAATATCCGCCGCCGATAACATACTTTCAGCATCCCGCGCATAGCCGGGAAAGAGGCAGACGCCGAAGCTGCAACCCGACGTGACTTTCCGGCCCTTCAGCATGAACGGCTCCTGCAATACGGCCGTAAGGCGTGATGCCGTTTCGCTGGCTTCAGAGGCTGAGCTGATACCTGGCAGGACGGCAACAAACTCGTCGCCGCCTGTACGGGCCAGTATATCTTCAGGGCGCAGGACGGATTGCAGCCGCGCGGAAACCTCAATAAGCAGTGCATCTCCGGTAGGATGTCCCAGCACGTCATTGATACTTTTGAAACGATCGATGTCGGACACCATGACGGCAAAGGGGCTGTCACCGCTAAGAAGCGTCTCCAGTTCGGGCATCAGGCCCCGCCGGTTGAGGAGCCCTGTCAGTGGGTCATGAAGGGCGAGGTGATTCGCCCTTGCCGCAGCCTGAAACTCCGCGGTGACGTCCAGGATGGTATACAGAAGATAGTCTTCTCCCCCGCCCGAATTAAGCCTTTCAGCCGTGATGCGGAGTGAAAAGGCCGACTCTGTCGCCGTCGACGAGACCGTTTCGCTGAAACCTTCATCGGGAAGAAGCGTAAAGGCTTGCCTGAACACACCCGCCAGATCGTCTGGCAGATCCGCGTGAAGCGAGGTTTGAGTGTTACCGCTCAGCACCAGTTCCTGCAAACAGGGCAAATTTCTGGCAGTCGGGTTCGCACGTATAATGTCGCCGGATTTTGCGTCACACAGGATAAGCGCACAGGGCGTGTGACAGAAAACCGCGTCAAGCACCTTATTGGTGTCTGACAACTCCGTTTCTCTTTTCAGGATAACCTGTTGAGCGATGCGTAATGCCGCCCTTTCCTGATAATCATGCGTGACGTCGCGCACGATTTTAATAAATGCCGCATGTTCCTGATCGGAGGGATTAAGGAATTCAATTTCTACGGATGCACGAAATGCGCTGCCGTTTTTCCGCAGCCGCCAGCCTTCGCCTGTAAACTTGCCATGCTCGCGGGCCTCTCTCAGGTTTGCCTCAGGTATGTTCCTGGCCTGTTCATCTTCATCATAAAAAACCGAAATATGTTGCCCTCTGATATCACGGCTGTCCCAGCCCTTAATCTCGCGGCACCCCAGATTCCAGCTCATGACTTCTCCGGTTGAAGACAGCAGGTATATTGCGCAAAGAGACGTTCTGGCCACGGCGGCCCCCAGTTGGTCATTGGTTACGGATTTCATGCGGCTGTCCTTGAAAAGTTCACCGACCTGTTCGGAGATGATCCTGCTTTACAGATGAGTATCGGCGCCGGTGGCCTAAAACAGTGACACAATTTTGTAAAAATTTAGTCAGAGAAAAAAGAGCGACAGGTATTTCTACCTGTCACAAAATAATGCATGCAAGACGGTCGCAATGTTATCCGCTTCTGGCTCAAATCAGCCCCCTCAAATCCGGGGGATGGTTTCAGAATGTTTTCCAGTTTTCTTCAGCATCTTTCCCGGCTGGTCGGCTGGAGTGAGGCGTTGTCGTTGAGGCGGAAACCGTGACCGGCGCTTCAACCAGTGCGGTTTGAGCGACGGGCGATAACGGCTCTGACAGCGTAAAAACAGAGACGGACTGCAGCAATATATCGGCCTGTTCGCGCAGACTTGCTGCCGCTGAAGCGGACTCTTCCACCAGGGAAGCATTCTGCTGCGTCACATCATCAATTTCCGTCACGGCAATGCTGACCTGTTCAATTCCGCGAGCCTGTTCTGCGGTGGCGGCGGTGATTTCCTCCACCCTGTCAGTCAGTTGACCGACCGACGAAACCACGGCAGACATGGTGTCAGCAGAACGCGCCACCAGTGAAGTCCCTTCGCTGACGCGCTGTGCGTTGGCTTCGATGAGCTGACGAATCTCCCCTGCCGCTGTTGCACTGCGTTGCGCCAGCGAACGGACCTCACCAGCCACCACGGCAAAGCCACGCCCCTGCTCGCCTGCCCGCGCGGCTTCGACAGCGGCATTAAGCGCCAGAATATTGGTCTGGAAAGCAATGCTGTCAATCACTGACGTGATATCCGCAATGCGTCCTGAGCTCTCACCAATTCCCTTCATGGTACCGGTGATATCTGTGGTGATGTCATTACCCTGGCGGGCAACGTCACGCACCGTTACCGCCAGCATCGCGGCCTGGCTGGCATTGTCTGCGTTATTCCTGACCGTGACGCCCAGTTCACCCATTGTGGCGGCGGTCTGTTCCAGCGCGCTGGCCTGTTCTTCAGTGCGCTGTGACAGATCGGTGTTTCCCTGAGCTATCTGCAGGCTCGCGGCGGCAACACTCTCCGCGTTCACCCGGACAGCGCTGACGGTTTGTACCAGTGAATGCTGCATCCCACGAATCGCTATAAGGAGTTTTCCGGTTTCGTCACGTCCTTTGACCGGCACTTCTGCAGTCAGGTCGCCGTCAGCAATGCGCTCTGCGGCCTGCAGCGCGATGTTTACGGGCCTGACAATGCTGCGGGTAATAAACCAGGCCAGGGTTGCTGCCAGCACAATAGCCGCCACGCTGAGGGAGACAAGAACAACCTGAGCGCTGCGCTGCTCTGCCGCTGCTTTGGCACCGGCGGTCTTCATCTGCTGGCCCTGAAAGGTCGCAAGGTCTGTGATAGCCTTTGTGTATTCGTCCTGCGCCTCATAAGCGGGTCCGGTGAGCAGCCGCGTTACCTCATCCCGCTTACCTTCCATGCCCAGTTTTACCGCCTGTTCAGAGTAGGCAAGATACTGCGTACCGGCCCGTTTCATCACGGCGATGAGCTCACGGCTTCTGGGCGCATGAAGTATCTGATCGACTTTATTAAAAGCCGTTTCAAGCCGTGCGCGGGACTGCTCATAGTTTTGTTTCAGTCTTTCTTTTTGAGCCGGGTCATCGACCAGTGCGATACTGCGGACCATACGACTCATATCCGTAACGTAAAAGCGCAGGTTACTGGCAGCGGTCGCTTTATCAAAACGATCGCCAGCCAGTTTATCCACGGTGTCGCCCAGGGAGTCGATACGAATTAAACCGGCCAGCGCAATACCGATAAGAAGAAGCAGAATAAAGCCAAAAGCGGCACCCAGTCGAATGCCGATGCGTATGTTGTTCATTACCTTTCCTCGGTTAAAATATGAAAATAAAATTATTCAGAGCCAGGGTTCAGACCTGACGAGCCTAATCCCGCGCGCGTTTTACCGCTCTCTTTCAGCAAACAGCGATCAGGATGATTAAGCTGTTCGGGAACAAGCTGCGCGCAATTTATAATCAGGTGCCGTTTTAACACCCTGTTTAACGGGACTGGCCGCACAGAGAAATACGTGTTTGTGGCTTCCTCATGACGTAAGTACGTGAGGAACGGCATCGCAGGCAGTCCCTCCGCATTGATTAACGCAGTAGTGACAGCATGGTCTGCGCCAGCACAGAAGACAGGCGCACAATCGCCCTGCGCAGTGAAGACGGTGAAAGCGTGAGGTTAGTCTGGGTAACCCATGACAGCCTGGTTATGTGGCTAACGGTCATGTTAAATCCTTCTGGTAAAAGCGCGTTTATCCCGTTTTAAAGTTATCGTCACTGTAGTTACTTTCTTTAACTGTGACATACATCAATTATTTTAAAGCGTTATTACACACATCTTAATTCGCTCTTAATGTACGGCGATGGAGAGAAACACAGCCAGGCCGAGCGCGTAACGGTTCCGCTACGCGCAAAAAGCGGCCGTTCGCGCCAGCCTCCGTCAGGCGCAGAGTTCTGACCATGACATAAAGCCGAACCATTCGGACACTGACGGATAACAAAAGCGTGATGACCGGGGGCAGGATGGAATATCAATGCGGAAGTTTTTTGCCGTTTACGCTTGCAGGGAAGTGCCTGCAGGACCAGGCTGATTGAGGCTATCCCTCTAAGGAAAGATCTTGTTGCATGGAAGATGACTTAACCGCCTACGGGCGGTTTTTTTTATCCCGATAAAACAGAGAAGAATCAACATTATCAGGGATGATGAGCCGTTCAGGCGCTTTTCGCGTATCCTCACTGAAAATCATGAGCCCGCCCTGAAGAACAGGGCCAACAGCGTATAAAACTTGTTAACGAGACGGCCCGGCAGGCTTACCGGGCCACTGATTTACAGCCCTTTCGTCTTGTTAATCCAGTACTGCTAAGGTCCTCTTTAAAACAGGCGGGGAAAGCCGCAAGCCCGCAAGTCGCAAAGGCGGCCCCTCAACCAGGCCGGGAAGCGGTTTCCTGTGCGCTGCCCCGGCGGCTTGCCTTACCCCCTTTTCGTCCGGCCTCAACCGCTCTTTCCGGGTTATTTTTAAAATTACCGCTACTGGCGGCTCCGCCTTTCCTTCCGGCTTCCGCCGCGCGCTGGGGATTTTCCGCGAAATTTCCCGCGCCACCACGTCTGTTGCTCATATCTGTTACCTTTTGATTGTGTAAAATGTTGATGAGGATATAAGCATGGCTGTAATTTTGAATAAAAACAGGAATAAACATAGATTTACGTCGGAAGAATAAAGGGTTTTAGATTCACCGCTTCGCTTTCTACAGATTTTTTATCTATTTAAAACAGCGTTAACAAAATAAAATTTGTACACCATGATTGGGTCGTGTACAGTTTCCACACCCGGTCTTTTAAGAAGATTCTTACCACCATCCCGAACAGGTTTGCTGCTTGTCTTCTTCTTTACGAGACAGCGCTTGCAGGAGTCAGCCTGCGGGACCTGACGCAGCGTATGCTTATTAACGATGCTGGCTCCCGGGCGGACAAGGCATGTTCTGATTTTACAGTTTCGGGTGGCCGGGACTACACTCGAAAAACATACAAAAATGATGCTTTAGCGCAATACCGCTTGTCCGCCGCAACGGACTTTTACTGCCAGCAACAAGAAGGTTGATATGTTCAGGAGTGAAGAAGAAAAGGTAAACATTGTTATCGGCGAAGCCCTGCTGACGCTGCTTGAAGATGATGCAGACATAAGTTCTGAGGCGCTGCGCGTGCAGCTGAACAGGATGCTCGAAACGGAAACTGATGATGCCCGGCGTCAGCTTATCGATCACGCTTTGCGCCAGACCCGCAGACTTTTAAGCGGCGCAGCCAGTGAAGACAGCAATTTTTTCGGAGAAAGACATCTCCAGTTATGGGCGGGAAACGGCCACTAACTTCCTGACAGCATCGGCTGATACACGTGGCAGAGCGTGTCGCAGAGGTCAGTGAACTCTGCGTTTCATCATCAGCACGGCCTTCTCACAGCCTGCCCGCACCCGCCAGTCTCCGGTTTCCTGCCCCAGGCGGTGTAGCGCGCAGATAATCTCTTCTTTCTTTACACTGGCTTTTTCGCTAAGCAACTGCGAGATAACTTTACCCGCCAGTTCAAGCGCTTTTTCTTCGGTATCTTCTCTGGACCCCATGAAGCCTCCGTAAAGCAAACGTTCTTACAGTATAGCATCCTGACCGAAGCGGCCCGGCAGCGCCTGCTGGACCGCTTCCTGCAGGACGCAAAAAACGGCCCGGTTAACAGGATGATTTCCGTTTTCGATGGCCGTCCGGCCCCTTCCCGCCGGCAGCGTATTCATCACCGCAACCGAACCCAGTGGCAAGCAAAACGTCCCCATGGAGAAGGCGATCTGTCGCGCCTGAACAGGCTCTGAGGCGGGGTTCAGATGAAGCAGATAATAAGAAACGTTGAAGTCGTGATTGACGGGAAGTTGCCCAATCACGTTATGGCCTGTCATACAGCATAAAATATTGTTCACCCTCGCAGTCGCACATCCTGACCGCAGGCAGCCCCTCTGCCCGGCGCCGCTCGTTAACACAGCACTGGGATGGGCCGGGCTTAACGCCCGGCCCATATGACGCAGTTTGCTGGCGAAAGCGGAAGTGAATGGGTTATTCCCCACCTCCGCTGATTCTCCCTGACCTCCCACGCCGTCATTCAGAGGGATACATCTGAGCCGTTACGCGGCGTCTGATTTACCGGGTGTCATACCTTAAAGGTTTCTACCATCGTGCGCAGGGCATGCGCCTGCTCAGAAAGCGACTGTGAGGCGGAGGAGGATTCCTCCACCAGCGCCGCGTTGTTTTGCGTCACACCGTCCATCTGGCTGACGGCGATACTTACCTGCGAGATGCCCTGCATCTGTTCAGATGATGCCAGGGAAAGCTCGTCCATGGATTCAGCCAGTTCGCCGACCATGCCGACGATTTTCAGGATGCTTTGACCGGTTGAGGAGGCCACCGTGACGCCGCTCTCCACCTGCGTAACGGCCTGCTCGATCAGCGTTTTAATGTCTTTTGCGGCCGTGGCGCTGCGCTGTGCGAGCGTTCTGACTTCACCCGCCACCACGGCGAACCCGCGTCCGTCCTCGCCTGCCCGCGCCGCTTCGACAGCGGCGTTCAGGGCAAGGATGTTGGTCTGGAACGCGATGCTCTCAATGACGGAGGTGATGTCACGCACTTTGGTGGCGCTGACGGAAATGTCGTGCATCGTGTCTGACATACGCTTCACATCCGTTTCGCCGCTGCGGGCCAGCTGCGCGGTCTCACGGGCGGACTCGGCTGTCTGCCGGGCACCCGCCGCGTTACTTTTCACAGTGGCGGAAAGCTGCTCCATGCTGGCCGCGGTTTCCTGCAGCGCCGCGGCCTGTTGCTCGGTGCGGGATGACAGTTCCGTATTGCCTTGTGAAATCTCATCGGCGGCCAGCGCAACGGAGGCGGACGAATCCTTAATTTTTGACACCAGGCCACGCAGGTTCGCCTGCATCCCATCCAGTGAGGCCAGCAGGCTGGTTGTGTCATTGCGGCGCAGCACGACCGGTCCCGTCAGGTCTCCGGCGGCGATGGCGGCGGCGAGCGCCTGAGCCTGAGCTGGTTCGCCACCCAGCTGGCGCATCAGGCTGCGGCTGACAATCATGCAGCCCGCTACGGCAGTCAGCACTGACAGCAGGGTCAGCACGATCAGCATTGCTCTTGTGCGGGAAACGGTCTCGCTGGTCTCGCCAACCGTAAGAACGGTCTGCGCCTTCTGAATCTCTGTCAGTTGGTTGAGCAGTTTCAGAAGCTTTTGCTGAGCCGGTCGCGCAGTCTTCATCAGGTAGACAGTCGCGTCCTGCTGACGGTTTTCCAGCCCCATTTTGGCCGCGGTCATCAGGGTTTGCATGGCGTCATCTTCAGCTGCCAGTATTTCATCCAGCACGGTTTTACCCTGTGCACTGACGCTGTGTGTCATGCTTTCAACCAGTTGCTCCCGCTCGTGGATATATTTTTCCCGCTGTGTCGTCATACGGTCCCATTCGGGCCTGGATTCCTTCTCATCCGTCAGCAACGCCAGATTGCGTGCGGCGATGGCCATATCGCGGATATCACCACGCATATCCAGAACGATCGCAAACCGTTTCATTTTGTTGTTTATCGCGTCATTCATGCCGCGCTGTGCATCTGTCAGCGCATGTAACGCAGTGCCCGTACAGATAATTAAAAGCAGAACAAGTAAACCAAAGCCTGTAGCAAGACGCGTCGAAACCTTCATTATATTTTCCCGAATGTTATGTCACTGTCAGGTTCTATCGGCCGCAGACGCGTCAACTGCACAGACTTTACAAAATAAATTGAACACAACTTAATTGACGTCGATATGATTGCGGTCACGTTCAGTTTGGCGGCGGTTTAAAGCATCCATGACGTGTCCGTGATATCTTGTGTTTCCGGCTTCCTGACGTCTGTCGCATCACACGATTCACCGAACGCTTGCCGGCTTCCCCCATATCTGGAGCCCCGGCATGAAAGAGATTAATGACGCCAGCGCGAGTAAAGACACCCAACCTCAGTGTCTGGAGGAGTTTCTCTGCTTTGCGCTTTACTCGGCCTCGCTGGCTATGACAAAGCTTTATCAGCCTCACCTGAAACCGCTGGGGCTGACCTATCCACAGTATCTGGCGCTGCTGGTCTTGTGGGAAAAGGATGGCATCACGGTCTCTGAGGTAGGTCAGCGCGTGCAACTGGACTCCGGCACGCTCAGCCATCTCCTCAAGCGACTTGAGCAGGCAGGCTTTATCAGTCGCCTGCGCGATACCGGTCATGATGAACGCAGAGTGATTATTCGCCTGACTGAAGCAGGCCGTGAACTTGAAAGGCGGGCCACAGGCGTACCTGCAGCGATGATTTGTGAAATGGGCATCCCGTTTGAAACCCTGGCCAGCCTGCGCGACGGGATAAGACAGGTTCAGGAAAAAATTATCCAGGCATTGCCGGAACAGCGGAACCCTGACGCCTGATGTTTTGTCATTATCTCAGACGGGATGACAGGCTGGGGCTGGCGGCAGAGTGCCCCATCTTATCCACAGAAGCACAATGGCACTGATTATGGTCAACCGGACAGACCGGTTTTAATTTGAGAGCAACTTGCTGACCGATTCCGTTTGAAAGTTTAAGAGGGACGATAATGAAAAACGTTGTACTTAGCATGCTGGCTAAAATATCGCATATCGACGCAGGGATGAAGCAGTTAACAGCCCGTGTTGAGGCGCAGTCTCTGCTCATCAGCGCACTTGTGCTGGCGGTGAGTAAAGAAGGCGGTGTGACTGAAATGATTGAAAGTGCTAACAAAGCCATTAACACCGTCATCGACTCTGCTGAATGCGATGATCTGCTGAAGTCTGACGCCGCGCTCCTGCTCAGTGAATTTCAGAGCCTGCTCACCATTTCGAGGGCTGTCGATGGCGCGGATGACGAAATTAATCATGAAGGAATGACTAAACTTAAAGGATTATCCCCCTCTGTGGAATAAGCCGGCTTGGTTAAGCGCCAGGCCACACCTTACCGCCCGTCATCCTTTACCCAACGGGCCAGCAACCGGACGTTATTTACGTTGCGTGGCCCAGCTGACCGTATTTAAAGGTGGAGAGCCAGCTTTTTAGTGCCTGCGGAAGCAAGGGATGAGAAATGTAAAAACCCTGTGCCTGATCGCATCCCCATGAAGCGAGCATATCCAGAGCCTCTGGTATTTCAACGCCTTCAGCCACAACAACATAGTTCAGAGATTTCAGCATACCTATCACGCTTGATGCGATAATGCGGCTTGCTTCATTCGAGGTCAAATCGGCTATCAGCGCCCTGTCAAGCTTGATAACGTCCACCGGCATCCTGCGCAGATAACCAATATTACTGTAACCGGCACCAAAATCGTCCAGCGAAAGACGATATCCTCGTTGTCTTAACTGCGCCATCATTGCCAGGGCGGCAGGGTTTTCCGTGGCCAGCTCCGTTTCAAGACATTCGAACTCCAGCAGAGCGGGTGGCAGTTGGGCCTGCGCCATCTTCGCGTCAAGGTGGTCAATAAAGCCACTTCGTGCAAGGTCGCTGACACTGACGTTAACGGATACCGGCAGACTGATGCCCTCGGATAACCAGACGCGCAGCTGACGGATCACCTCCGTGATCACCCAGTCAGTGATATCGCTCATCAGACTGGTTAACTGCGCTGCGGGCAGAAATTCGGCGGGCGAAAGCTCGCCCCGCTCGGGATGACACCAGCGTATCAGCGCCTCAAACCCCGTCGGTTGCACATCAGATAAGGAAAGCCGGGGCTGATAAACCAGATACAGCCCGCCAGTACCGGTTTTAAGGGCTGCCGACAGATCGTTCATCAACATGAAATCGCCATTGCGCCTGCTGTCACTCACCTCACTAAACGAACGAGCGCCACCATTGATGCTGATGGCTTCGTGGAGTGCGCTGACCGCGCGCCGCAGGGCTTCCTGGGCCGGTAGCGCCGCTGGCGTAAAGCAGACATCGCCCGCGTACAATGTCAGGTCCATAGCAAGACCTTCGGGCGCGAGAGGCCGCGCGTCGCGCATTGCTTCAAGAACAGCATCGGCCGAAAACGGCTCATCTGAGCGGGACAGGAAGGCAAAGCGCCCAGTGGCTACCGTGTAAAAAATTTTTTCAGGCCCCAGCGCCAGCTTGTTTTGCAACAGACGCCCGCTGTCCCGCAGGAGCGCTTCCATTGGCGGCATACCCAGTGCCCGGGCCAGCTCATAGGCACGGGGCATATCAATGCAGTCGATAACGGTGAGCCTGAGGACGTCGGAATGCCCCGCCTCAGACAGTTGATCCAGATGGCGGATGAGTTGCTGACGGTTAGGCAAGCCTGTTACCGCATCCGTTAATCCCGCGACCTGCCAGGCCTTCAGAAAGACCGTCACCATCGCGGCAAGTCGGCTGAGCAACCTGACCTTTTCAGCCGGAAAGGCGTGTGGCTGACTGTCTGTGACGCATAGCGTCCCCATAACCTTTCCTTGCGCGTTGATCAACGGCACGCCCGCGTAGAAGCGGAGGTAAGGCTCCCCCGTGACAAGCGGATTCGTGGCGAAACGTGCGTCCAGTAAGGTATCTGGCACAATGACCGGAATCGCGCTCTCCACGACGAAGCGGCAGAATGCATCCTTGCGCTCAGTCTGACACAGCGTCGTGTTGTACTTTGCGCGAAACGTCTGATGCTGCTCATCAAGAACGGATATAAAGCTGGTCGGTATGCCCAGCAACGTGCTGGTCAGGGCGGCGAAGTGGTTGAGTACCTCATCACGCTCCTGATCGGGCAATCGCAGAATGTCTGCGGAGCGTGGCGAAGACTGCGCTCCGTGACGAATGTTTATCAACATGGCGTATCCTTTCCCTGAAAGGCAAAAGTTAAAAAAGCAAGGCGCTGCACTGAAGGACATCCCTGTGCTCAGAAAGCAGGATAATGCTGAATGATAAAACGGCTAAAGCGGATTCGTTACTCAGTTTCAACCGTATGCGTAAACTCCCTGACCGCCCCTTCCACGCGTTCCGAGTTTTTCTTAATGATGGCGATGACCTCGCCGGCCTCGCGCATCAGTATGACGCCCTGCTCCGTATTTTTCTGGTTGAGTTCCATACCTTTCAGCACTTCCCGGGCCAGCTGATTATTATTTGATACCACCTGTTCTATTTCTTCTGTGGCCCCGCTGACGCTTGCCGCCAGCGCGCGCACTTCGGCGGCCACAACCGCAAAGCTCCTGCCGGACGCCCCTGCTCTGGCAGCTTCAATCGCGGCGTTAAGGGCAATAAGCCGTGTTTGTGTCGCAAACCGTCTGATGGTCTCTACCATGCCGTCAATGCTTCCTGACTGGCTGTTGAGGCGCGCGATGTCAGCGGAGATCGCGTTCATGTCCTGCGCGATCCGGTCCACAACTTCAATACTACTCTCAATTACATTCGCCCCATTCTGCGCATTACCCAGCGTCTGTACAGCCATTTCCCAGGCCTGTACGGCGGCATCGTGCTCTTTTTGGTTATTCAAAACCTGTTCGGTCACATCCGTGGCAAACTTGACGATTTTATATAACTCGCCATTGCTGTTAAAAACAGGATTATACGTCGCGCGCAGCCAGAGTGGCTTCCCGTGATGATTGAGTCTGGGAAACTGCCCCGAAAAAAATTCGCCCTGATTAAGCCTTTTCCAGAACTGCCGGTACGCGTCGCTTGCAGAAAGCTGTTCTGAACAGAACAT
Organism: Pantoea sp. JZ2; assembly: GCF_035191405.1. Classification (NCBI taxonomy): domain Bacteria; kingdom Pseudomonadati; phylum Pseudomonadota; class Gammaproteobacteria; order Enterobacterales; family Erwiniaceae; genus Pantoea; species Pantoea sp. JZ2. The sequence goes on from NZ_CP045247.1 coordinate 2,551,889, forward strand.
CCGATGATGTTGACCCACAACCTGCTCACGTTTGTAACCGGTCGTTTTCAGGAAATTGTCATTAGCATCCAGGACACGACCGTCAGGACTGAACTCAATCACAGCCATTGACCGGTTGATGGCGTTGATCACAGATTCCTGTTCCAGCCCTGCCTCTATGCGTTCTGAGATGTCCGCCGCTATCTTAATGATTTTGCACACCCTGCCACGGCGGTTCCTGACCGGGATATAACTGGCTTCCAGCCAGACAGGACGGTTTCCTTTAGCCAGCCGCAGATGTTTACCACTGCGAACGTCACCGGCGGCAAGGCGCTGCCAGAAATGGCGGTATTCAGGTGAATCCGTCAGGGAAGACGGGCAGAACATGCTGTGATGTTGCCCAATTATTTCGTGCGCCTCGTAGCCCATTGCGGTCAGGAAAAGCGGGCTGGCTTTCTGAATCGTTCCGTCAGGGCTGAATTCAATAACCGGCATCGCGCTGTTCAGCGCCCTGAACGGCGCCGATCTACGCCCGCTGCGAAGATCGTTAAGAAAGGAAAACACATTTTTTAATACATTAAAGCGCATAACCACGACCGTAATCTGAGTTGACTAATCTGGTTATCGGCTGTTAAGACCCTGGCATTATGTATTGTTGTGATAGTTTCCGTTGATTATTACCGGGTGAAATTAATTCACTAATAAAAAAATAAATTTTTTGTATGACCTTCAACAGGATGCGTAAACGACTCCGTTGCAAAAGGCATGCTGCTGCGCAAACTGCGTCATGCAGGCAACCTCGGCAGCCTGACTGACCGCTCGGGCCTGCTCGTCTGAGGATAATGACGGGACACGGCAGTAAGACCGCTGTAAGAACAATCCCCTATTTGCTCAGCGCCCAGGCGGCTGGAACCGGCTTTCCTCCTGCCCGCACTGGCCCGACCGATCCCCGCACCACCATCCAGCTGTCGAATGCCGGTAACGCGCCGGCGGGCTGCTGCCGGATATGGCAGATTAACCGGCGTGCGGCTTCGCGGCCCATCTCATAAACCGGCTGGGCCACGACCGTAAGCGCGGGCGTCATCAGTTCGGTCCAGGGAAAATCATCGTACATAACAAACGAAATATCCTCGGGCACACGGAACCCACGTCTGGCCAGTCCACGTAGAATTCCCATTGCAATCAAATTGTCGGACGCAATCAGCGCACTGGGCGGTTCGGGAAGCGAGAGAAGCTCCGTCAGAATCTGTTCGATGCACGCTTCGTTAAGGGCATTCAGGCGCACCAGATTCGGGTCGAGTGCCATACCGGCATCGTGGTGGGCATCAATCATTCCTTTCACCCGCTGCGCCACCGGCGTGGGTCCTAAGCTCATCGCGTGAGTGTAAGGCGCGGCAATGCGCATACTGGAAAGGTATGCGATACGGTGATGACCGGCGTTAAGCAACAGCTGCGTCGCATCCCTCGCCACGTTAAGAAAGTCAGCCTGAATGGTTTCCACGTCCAGCCCTTCGACGGAACGGTCAAAGGTCATCAGCGCGCGGCCTTCCGTCAGCACCTGTTTAAGATGGTCGTTATCACACGCCAGCGAGCTGCAGGGGGCCACGATGATGCCATCAACGCGCTTGTCCAGCATGACGCGCACGGCTTCCCGTTCCTCTTCCACGGTTTCATCGCTGTTGCTGAGCAGCAAATGAAACCCCGCCTGGCGCGCCACATCCGCCATGCCACGCAGCGCAAGGCCGAAATGCGGGTTTTCAATATCGCCAACGATCACGCCAATCGTGTTCGAACGCCCCGTATTCATGCTGCGCGCCAGCTCATTGGGCCGGTAACCCAGGGTTTCTGCCGCCTGGGTGACGCGGATTTGTACCTCTTCACTTACGGCGCCATATCCGCCCAATGCTCTGGCCGCCTGGGCTTTTGACACGCCCGCCTGACGTGCCACATCGGCTACTGTGGGTCCGCGTACTTGCTGTTTTTTGCTGGTCATAATTATTTTGAATCACAAGTTGATAACATCGTAATTGACGCTGCTGAAAGCGTGTGCTTAATATCATTGTATCCACTTGAGACCGGTCTCACAACAACTACCGGTTTCATTTTGACCCGCATTGAGACCGGTCTCAATCAGACAGTACTGGCTCAGTGACCTTCGACGTTTCACCTGCAAAATGGAAGAGCTTTATGACATCGCATAAACGTTTAACCAAAATAACCGCCGTTGTCTTCGGCCTCGCGGTAATGCTCTCAACCAGCGTCAGTGCACGGGCAGCCAGCGACAACAATCCCTATGGGCTGATTGAACCGGGCCATCTGCGTGTCGCCAGCCTGGGCGACGCGAAACCCTATACCTTTACGGACAAAGACGGAAATTTCACCGGCTTTGACGTCGAATTTTTCAAAAATGTCGCCCATCGTATGGGCATTGATAAGGTGGATTTTGTCGGACAGGATTTTTCCGCCATCCTGCCCGCCGTCGCCAACGGACAATATGATGCAGGCGTGGCCGCGATCGGAATCACACCGGCCCGTGAAAAAACCGTTGATTTCTCCACGGGCTATCTGGCGGGTTACCTGACGGTGCTCACCCGCAGCGATTCCGGCGTGAAAAACGTGGCAACGCTGGCGCACAAGCGACTGGGCGTCATTCAGGGCACGCTGCAGGAAAGCTATGCGCTGGCCAACTTCAAACAGACCGATCTGGTGCGCTTTCCCGATAACAACGCGGCCGTTTCTGCGCTGAACAACGGCACTATTGATGCCATGTTCCTCGATTACGAAGCCGCCAAAGATTATGCCACCCGCTTCAAACTGGTGACGGCAGCCAACATCCCCTCTTTCGACGCCCCGGCGGGCGTGGCGATAGCGAAAAACAAACCGGCCTTTAAAGCGGCGCTGGACAAAGCCATCAAAGCGGCGATGCAGGATGGGACGTGGAAACAGCTTTATGAGAAGTGGTTTCCGGGCTCGCCTATGCCTGAACAGTATCTGCCTCAGCACAATTAGTCCCCGCGCAACCGGTGTGCGAGTGAATACATTCGGTGACGGGCGTTGTCCGTCACCCGCAACAGAGAATCGGCTATGGATCTGATCACTATTCTTTCCCGTACCTTCTTTGATTTTTCTGCAATGAAGGACGTCCTGCCGCAGCTGCTGGCAACGGGCCTGGTCAACACGTTGATCATCTCGTTGGCCGCCACGCTGCTGGGCACCTTTTTCGGCCTGATTCTGGCGCTGATGGGGATTTCGCCTTCGCGCTGGCTGCGTGTACCGGCCCGGCTGTATACCGATCTGTTTCGCGGCCTGCCCTCTATCCTGACCATTTTGCTGATTGGTCAGGGGCTGGCGCGCTTCAGCTATCAGCTGTTTGGCCCCTCACCTTATCCGCTGGGCATTTTTGCCCTGAGTCTGATTGCCAGCGCCTATATGGGCGAAATCTTTCGCTCAGGGATCCAGAGCATTGAGCAAGGCCAGATGGAAGCCTGCCGGGCGCTGGGCATGAGCTATGGTCGGGCGATGCGGCTGGTGATCATTCCTCAGGGCATCCGCCGCGTCTTGCCTGCCATCGTGAATCAGTTCATCGCGATTATTAAAGACTCTTCGCTGGTTTATCTGCTGGGGCTGATGTCCAGCCAGCGCGAACTGTTCCGGGTTGGCCAGGATGCCGCGGTGCTGAGCGGCAATCTGTCACCGCTGATGCTGGCGGGGCTGTTCTACCTGATGATTACCGTGCCCTTAACCCATGCGGTGAACCATATTGACGTCCGTTACCGCACCGGACGCCGCCGGGCAACGGCGCCGCAGAGCGGACTGAAAGAAATTGATGAGGTGGCGGTAAAACGCGCCGTCACGCCCACGGCCTCCCTGACCAGCGAACGAGGACACTGAGATGGCAACGTCCACTGCATTTCACGGCGCAAGCCTGGAGCTGCGTAATCTGACCCTGGCGTACGGCCCGATTGAGGTGCTGCGCAATGTGTCACTGACCATCGCGCCCGGCACCACTACCTGCATCATCGGCCCTTCCGGATCGGGAAAATCGACCCTGCTGCGCGGTATCAATCGCCTGCATGAACCCAAAAGCGGCGACGTTTTGCTGGCCGGGCGTTCGGTACTGAAGGACAAACCCGATGCGCTGCGGTTGCGCATTGGCATGGTCTTTCAGCACTTCAATCTGTTCCCCGATCACAGTGCGCTGGAAAACGTCGCGCTGGCCCCCTGGAAAGTCAAAGGCCGCTCGAAAACGGAGGCAGAGACAATTGCCCGGCAACGTCTGGCTGAGGTCGGCTTAGCACAGCGCGCCGACCATCGTCCGCGCGATCTCTCCGGCGGGCAGCAACAACGTGTCGCGATCGCCCGGGCGCTGGCGATGGAGCCCGAGGTGATGCTGTTTGACGAGGCCACGTCGGCGCTCGATCCCGAACTGGTGAAAGGCGTGCTGACGCTGATGGCTGAACTCTGTGAGCGCGGCATGACGATGGTGGTGGTCACGCATGAGATGGGATTTGCCCGCCGCGTGGCCGACCAGGTGGTGTTTATGGATGAAGGCGAGATTGTCGAAGCAGGGCCACCCGATCAGTTATTTGAACGTCCACAGTCTGCCCGTTTACAACGTTTTTTATCGGAGGTGCTCTGATGGCACAGCATAAGGTGACAGGTCCCATACGCACGGCGCTGGTGGGATTTGGCATTGCCGGCAAGGTCTTTCATGCCCCACTCATTTCACACGATGCCGCTTACCGTCTTGAGGTGATCGTGACCGGTAATGCGCAACGCGTCGCCGCGGCAAAAACGCATTATCCCCAGGCGCGAATTGTGCCGGACTGGCCGTCACTGCTGCAGTTGATCGACAACGGCGACATCGCGGTGGATCTTATTGTGCTGGCGACGCCGCCCGCTCAGCACCGTGAGCAGGCTGTCCAGGCCAGCCTGCGCGGTATTCATCTGGTGGTGGATAAACCTTTTGCGCCTGACGTCAACGCGGCGGAAGCGATGATTGACGCCGCCCGAGAGGCTGGCACCCTGTTAACGGTCTTTCACAATCGCCGCTGGGACGGCGATTTTCTGACGCTGCAACGTCTGGTGCAGGACGAGGCATTTGGCACCGTCAGAAGCTTTGAGTCGCGCTTTGAGTGGTGGCGACCTGACGGATTTGGTAACTGGCGCGACAGCGTTTCGCTTGCGCAAGGGGGCGGCCTGCTGCTGGATCTGGGCAGCCACCTGATCGATCAGGCGATACAGCTGTTTGGTCCGGTGCAGGAGGCCAGCGCCGAGCTGGCACGCTATTCCGGCAGTCAGTCCGACAGCGATGAGGATTGCTTCGTTTCTTTACTGCATACCTGTGGCGTGCGTTCGCGGCTGTGGATGAATGGCCAGGCCGCGCTTAATGCTCCCCGCTTCCATCTGCTGGGCAGCCAGCGAGCTTTTACGCACTGGGGCCTGGATAACCAGGAGCCGCAACTGGCCGCGGGCATGTCCCCGACTGACAGCGCCTACGGCGTAACGCCGCCTGAACGCGCAGCCCGGCTGGGCACCGTGGAGCAAAGTGAGGCGGTGGCGCTGCAGCGCGGCAATTACCCTGAATTTTATCACCGTCTTGCCCGTGCTCTGGTACACGGCGGTCCGCCGCCAGTGGACGCCAGCGAGGCGCTGGGCGTGCTGAAACTTATTGAGCAACTCCATCGGCAAAGTCGCGTACGCCTTGCCTGAATGGGGTATTTTCTGACAGAAGGAATCCATGATGACTGACAACTCTGTGGCCAAAACCGTTGTTGTACTGGGTGGCGGCATTTTAGGCGTTTCCACGGCATGCCAGCTGGCACAGGCTGGCGCGAAAGTGACGCTGGTCACCGAAGCCGAACTCTGTTCTGGCGCATCAGGACGTTCACTTTCCTGGCTTAACTCTGCCGGAGAGCGTTCTGCGCCTTACCATGCGCTGAGAATGGCGGGCATTGACCGCTACCGCACCCTGTTTGCCCGCCATCCCGATCTCAGCTGGCTGCGCTTTGACGGCGCGCTGTTCTGGGCGGCGGATGACGAGGCGGGCACCAAAGCGCGTCATGATTATGAAAACGCCCTTGGCTATGCTTCCCGGCTGGTTAATCCGCGCACGGTGCATGAGGTGGATCCGCAGGTTAACCCCAGCGCGCTGGCCAGCGTCGCTATTGCCAACCCTGGTGAGGGCTGGGTAAGCCTGCCGCATCTGGCCGCAAAACTGGTTGAGGATTTCAAAGCCGCAGGCGGCGAAGTGATTGAACAGGCAGGCAAAGCCAGTGTGCTGACCGCAGGTGGACGGGCCACAGGCATTCGCAGCGCGAAACGGGGCGACATCATGGCCGATCGGGTGCTTGTCGCCTGTGGTCCCTGGACGCCCGATGTCGTTGCGCCGCTTGGTGTACGCATTCCCAACGGGTCGCCGGTGTCCATGCTGGTTACCACTACCGCACAGGAACGCGATCTTAACGTGGTATTAAATACGCCCCGCGCGGCGATACGTCCCAACCCTGGCCGTACGCTGGCGGTCGATCATGACTGGTATGAAGAGGATATCGTTGCGCATGCTGATGGTCAGTACAGCATCGATCATGCCGTTATTCGCCAGTTAATGGCGGATGCGGGTCACCTGCTTGGCGACGGCGCACCACTGGAAGCAGACAGCTGGAAAATTGGCCTGAAACCCGTGCCGGGGGATGGTGAACCGGTTGTCGGGGAGTTGAAAAAAGTCCCCGGTTGCTTTGTGGCCTTTACCCATTCGGGCGCGACGCTGGCACTGATTCTGGGCGAATTGCTGACGGAGGAGATCCTCAACGATGTCCGGCATCCCATGCTCGCGACCTTCCGGCCGGAACGATTTAACTAAGCCCGCCCCCGCGCCGTCGCCCGACGGCGCGGGAACCGTCTGCGACATGGTTATACGCTGGGGCATCTTCGCCCCCTTTTTCCCCGCCACCTGACGCGACTTTCAGCGTCACCGCCCTTCAGACGCCGTGACGACCGGTATAACGTTGTGCCCCCTGTTCCCCGTGTGACACCGTCACGACGCGCTGGATTCGGAGCAATCTGAACGGGCCACGTGGCGCGCGCTGTGCGTAGCGGTACGCCGGGCGAGTCCTGTTTGCCCTGCCCGTTGACCGCCAGCACGGTTAAGCATGCTTTGTTCTGTCATCTACACTTAGCCATTCATTCCCGGCAACCCTGAGCGGTTTGCCCATGCAAAGGACGACTTTATGACTGAACAATCGACAACAAATCACGCCTGGCTTTTGGCTTCACGCCCCAAGGGTGAACCAACGGAAGACAACTTCCGTTATGTTGCGCAGCCGACACCTGAAATCAAAGATGGCGAGATCTTACTGCGTACGATTTATCTGTCACTCGACCCTTATATGCGCGGACGTATGGATGAAGGGAAATCTTACGCGCCACCGGCAGAGCTGGATAAGCCGATGGTTGGCGGCACGGTTTGTCAGGTCGCCGAATCCAAAAACAGTGAATTTAAAGCGGGTGACTGGGTGCTTTGCCAGAGCGGCTGGCAGGAATATGCCGTGTCTGATGGTAAAGACGTTGCCCGTCTGAATAGCGACCTCCCGCATCCCTCCTGGGCGCTGGGAATTCTCGGCATGCCCGGATTTACGGCCTATATGGGATTAATGGATATCGGTCAGCCGAAAGAAGGCGAAACCCTGGTTGTCGCGGCGGCAACCGGTCCGGTGGGCGCGACCGTGGGCCAGTTAGGAAAAATGAAAGGCTGTCGCGTGGTAGGTGTCGCGGGTGGTGAAGAAAAATGCCGTCATGCGGTGGAAAATCTGGGCTTTGATGCCTGTATCGATCACCACAGCCAGGACTTTGAAGAGCAGCTCAAAAATGCCTGCCCGGATGGCATTGATATCTATTTTGAAAACGTGGGCGGTAAGGTGTTCGATGCGGTCTTCCCGCTGCTGAACCCGGCGGCGCGGGTGCCGGTTTGCGGACTGGTTTCTGCCTACAGCCAAAAAGAGCTGCCGCCAGGCCCTGACCGTACCTCACGCATCATGGCCGGTATTCTGACCCGGCGCATTCGCATGCAGGGCTTTATCATTTTCCAGGATTATGACCACCGCTATCCTGAGTTTTTGAAAGCCATGACGCCGCTGGTGGAAAGCAAGAAAATTCAGTATCGCGAGCACGTGATTGACGGGCTGGAAAATGCGCCTAAGGCATTTATTGATATGCTGAACGGTAAAAACTTCGGTAAGACTGTGGTGAAAGTAGCCTCGTAATCCCACGCATCACGTAATAATGCAACGTCACTGACGTTGCATTTTTTTTAGCGGATGGGCTGCGAAACATGCGTAGCGGCTGCATCATTGGCCTTCGCGACGGCCAGCGCCAGCGCCTCACCGTCTGCCAGCGCCTGACACAATACGCCCATGAAACAGTCACCCGCGCCATGCGTACTGACCAGCGTCACCTTTCGGGCTGGCAACGTTTGCGTATTCCCGGCTTCGCTGAACGCCACACCGTGTTCACCGGCGGTCACCACTACGCACGGAAAGCGAGCAGCCAGTTGGGTTGCCGCCTGCTGTGCCGACGACAGATCGGTGACCACAATGCCACTCATGTCTCGCGCTTCAACCGCATTGACCACCAGCACATCAATGCTGCGTTCAAATTCAGCAGAGAGCGGGCGCGCCGGTGCCGCATTGATGCAGACCGGAATATGCTGCTGCCGTGCTGCCTGCGCCGCCGCCAGATTCACCGCTTCCGGCACCTCATTTTGCAGTACCAGCATCGAAACGCCCTGCCAGAAATCTGCCTGCGCAAACGGCAGGCAGGAAATATGCTGGTTGGCATTGGAGACGACCACTGCGCCGTAATCCCCTTCCGCATCGGTAATCGCCACGCTCATACCAGAGGGCATGTCGTTAAGCACCGCAACGCGTTGTGTTTCTACACCCGCCTGTTGCAGGCGATTCAGTAAGAACCGGCCCTGTTCATCCGCGCCTACGGCCCCGATAAAACACACCGCCGCGCCCGCACTGGCCGCTGCGATTGCCTGGTTGCCGCCTTTGCCACCAAACTTATAGCGGCACGCGGTACCCATGACCGTTTCGCCTTTTTCAGGGCGATGGTGGGCATCCAGCATAATGTCGTAATGAAGACTGCCGGTGACTGCAATTTTGCTCATGCTCAGAATTCCCGCAGATCCTGAACCGCATGCTGGGTTTTCATCAGGTTTTTCTCCGCCCGCTTCAAATCCTTTTTCGCGATAGCCACAAAAAGCGCATCCAGTATATTCAGTTGGGCGATTCGTGACGCGGCGTTTTCCCCTAACAGATGCGATCCCTGAGAAGTTGAATTAAGAACCACATGCGCATGACGCGCAATAGGCGACTCCGCGTAATTAGTAATGACAATCACTCTGGCGCCGTTGCGACCGGCTAATTTCACCGGATCGTTCACGGCACGCGTTGCGCCTGAGTGACTAATGGCAATTACCACATCGTCATCAGATAATACGGCGGCAGACATCAGCATAATATGGGCATCATCATAGGCGCTGGATTTAATCCCTATTTTTAGCATCTTGTGGGATAAATCACGGGCGACCGTTGCCGAACCGCCGACAGCATAAAGATCAATATGACGTGCTTTAAAAATAATATCTGCCGCGCGATTAAATTCGGACACATCTAAAACCGACAGGGTTTCTTCAATAGCCTGAATAGACGTGCGGAAAACTTTTGCCAGTAATTGTTCCGAAGAATCATCAGGCTCAATTTCTGCATGCAAACCGGCCACTTCAGACGCGTTATAATAAATTAAACTGCTCCTGAAATTTCTGAATCCCGTGAAGTTAAGCTTTTTTGTTATCTTCACTATCATCGCTTCCGATACACCGTTCTCCTGCGCAATCTCTTTTAATGAGGTTTGTTCAGTGATGTCGGTTCGGGCCGTGATCGCCTCAACCACGCGCCGTTCTAACGGGGTCAGTTGGGGTAATCGCATACGAATTTGAGCGCCAATGGCTCGCGGATCTTGCTTCATTACTTGCCTCGGGTCGCTCGGTCAATCAACATCGCTATGATAATAATAAGACCGGTAGCGAGCAATTGATAAAACGCCTGAATATTAAGCAGTGTCAATCCATTACGCAGCGCCCCCAGAATAATGACGCCGATCAGGGTGCCAAAAATACTGCCTTTCCCTCCCATCAGTGACGCCCCGCCGATGGCGGCGGCGGCAATCGCATCCAGCTCCCACAGATTGCCAATGGTGGGTTCCGCCGCGCCCAGGCGACCAATCAAAATCAACGAGGCCAGTGACGCCAGCATGCCGGAGATCACGTACACCGTCACCTTGGTGCGCTTCACCGGCACACCCGCTACCCGGGCAGCCTCTTCATTACCGCCAATCGCCAGAATGTATTCGCCCAGCGGCGTCTTATTCATAACGACCCATAAGCACAAAGCAATGACCGCCACCACCACGATGGGCGTGGGCACGCCAAATAGCGTGCTGTTAATCAGGCTACGGAACGACATCGGAATGCCAAAGACCGGATTGCCACCGGTATAAATCAGGGCAACGGCGCGAAACAGCGACAGACCGCCCAGCGTCACAATAAACGGTTGTAGCCCGGCATAAGCAATCAGTGAACCGCTAAACATGCCGCTAATGACCCCGATGCCCAGCGTCGCCATGATTGCCAGGGGGACCGGTACGCCAGAAACCATCAGCGTAGCCCCTAATACGGCGGACAGCGCCGCCGTGGGCCCGACCGATAAGTCAATGCCGCCCGAAATGATTACCAGGGTCATGCCCAGCGCAATTAAGGCATTTATTGACGACTGCTGCATAATATTCAGCAGATTGGGAACGGTTAAAAAGACCGGTGACAAAAATGAGAATGTCACCACAATAATGATCAAACCGATTAAGGTTCCGGCATCGCGCAGGTTGAATTTAAGCAGCGACGAAGAACGCCCTGGCTGCTGCATATTAGTTTGCGTTGTCATGTTTATCGCCTTTATCTTTAAAGGTGTTCGATCAGGCCATTTCTGTTTCTTTAATGGCAAAGCGGGCTATATTCTCTTCGGTAATCGCATCACCGGTTAATGTCTGGGTAATCTTCCCTTCCCGCATGACCAGAACACGATCGCAAATACGAATAATTTCTGTCATCTCTGACGAGACAACAATAATCGCTTTACCTGCCTGTGCCAGGCGCTCAATAAGATTGTAAATTTCGGACTTGGCACCAATATCAATTCCCCGGGTTGGCTCATCAAATAAGAAAACTTTGGTATCAGCTGCTACCCAGCGACCAATAATCACTTTCTGTTGATTACCGCCGCTAAGCGTGCCGATGGTTTTTTCGATATCCAGCGGGCGAAGTTTCAGGTCGCTCATCACATCGTGCGCCACGCGATTTAACCGGAGTTTATTGATTACCCCGGCCAGGGTGAACTGGCGCATAGACGACAGCGCCATATTCATCTTCACGGCGCGCGCTTTGATGATGCCCTCTTTTTTACGATCTTCCGGTACCAGGCCGATGCCTGCCCGGATCGCTGCGCTGATATTGTGGTTGGGGACCAACCGGCCATTGACCTGCACCGTGCCGCTGGTGCGCCTGTCAATACCGGCGATCAGTTTGAGAAGTTCGGTACGTCCTGCACCCACCAGTCCTGCAATGCCCAACACTTCCCCGGCGTTGACGCTAAAATTTGCAGGCGATATGACGTTGCTCCGTCCCAGGTTCTCTACCCGTAATACTTCCTGCGACGTCACGAAGGCATTGTGGTCGAGCTTTTCGATCTTGCGGCCCACCATTTTGGCCACAATGCTCTCTTCAGTTTCATCACAGATATTAACGACCCCGACCTGTTTGCCATCACGCATGATGGTTGCCCGGTCGCACACGCTGAAGATCTCGTTCATCTTATGTGACACGTAGATCAGTGAAACGCCCAGAGACTTCAGGTCGGCAATCAGTTCAGCCAGACGGTCAAACTCTTGCGGTGTCAGGCTGGACGTCGGCTCATCCATGGCGATGATTTTTGCGTCATCCAGTAAGGCACGCGCAATTTCCACCACCTGCTGTTGCGAAACCTTTAGCGCCTTAATCGGCATATCAGGATCGATCGTCGGATCCAGGCGCTTCAGGATTAACGTGGCACGCGCTAACTGTGCCGCTTTATCGACCCACAACCCCTTCGCTTTGGTTAACGGGCGGCCCAGAAACATGTTCTGCGCAACGGAGAGTTCGGGAACATGCTGCAGCTCCTGATGGATCATCGCAATGCCTGCATGACGCGCACTGAGCGGGTTTTTCATGTGTACCGTCTGGCCGTTCACGCTGATTTCACCGCTGTCCGCATCGCGCACGCCGGAAAGAATGTTTAACAGGGTGGATTTTCCCGCACCATTCTCGCCAATCAGGGCATGCACTTCACCCGGCTTCACAAAAAAGTCGACATTTTGTAAAGCTGCAGCGCTGCCGTAGGTTTTGCTGATGCCGCGCATCATTAAGCGATACTGTTCCATACACTCTCCGCCTGGCTTACTGCTGCGCTAACAGCTGACGCAGCTTATCCATGTCTTTGGTAGAAAAGGCATCGGCATTCTCTTTGGTGATGAGCGCCTGCGGTGTTGAGACGACACGTGAAATTTTCTGGCCGTCGATGAGACGCAGCATCACATCCATCGCCACTTCGCCAGTCAGCATCGGGAAGCTGTCTACTGTGCCGGTCAACTCACCGCGCTTGATCGAGGCATAGGCATCTGAAATACCGTCAGTCCCAAATACCGCAACCTGTTTTGCCTTGTCCATTGCGCGCACCGCTTCCACCACGCCAAGGGCCATGGTGTCATTGTTGGCGTAGAAACCAATCAGATCGGGATGCTGTTGCAGAATGGTGCTGGCCGCATTGTAAGCCTGCTCACGGCTCCAGTTCGCTGGCACGCTGGCCACCACATTGAACTTGCCGTTCGCTTTCAGCGTTTCTTTAAAACCACTGGTGCGCTGGCCAGCCGCGTAAACGCCAGGTTGCCCTTCAATGACCGCAACCTTGCCGCCTTGGGGATGGTGCTCAATAAACCACTTCGCCACCCGAACCCCGTTGTCTTTCTGGACGTTGCCAACGTAGTGTTCCGCGTTTGGCATGACGGCATCGTTGACGTTCACGACCGGAATTTTTTTGCTGTTGGCGCTTTCCAGTGCGGGTTCGAGGTTGATATCGGTTTGAGGTGAAACCAACAGGCCGTTAAACCCTTGAGAGATTAGCGTTTCGGCAATCGAGAGTTGTCCCAGCTGGTCGTCTTCATTTGCCGCGGCCTGATAAGCCACGGTGATACCATATTTTTTGGCCGCGTTCTGGTAGCCTTCACCAAGTAAACGCCAGTATTCGTTGGTCAGCGTTTTGGATACGCCGCCAATTTTCAGCGACTTATCGACCTTGGGCATCGCACCGTATTGACTGTCAAGCTGTGACCAGTCAGTACGGTCCGTTTCGGTATCGGATTTGAGGGGTGCCAGATCGGCTGCGTAAACGCTGGAACCGAGCAGCAACGAGGCCAGCACAGCGAGGAGACGTTTTTTCATATTGTTAGCCTTCTAATTATGCATTTGTAAGGTACATCTGGATGGTTTCACACCGACGCGATGACTAACGCGCCAGCATAATGTCGTTGACGATCTGCTGCGACGCCACGGCATCCTGATGACGGATAGCCTCGGCCAGCGCCGCGTTATCATTAAATTGCTCGCACAGTTTCAGGAGGCGTTTCACGGTGGCGATGTTGGTTTCGGCTTCACGCACTGGATCCAGCCCGCTGGCGTCCGGGAACGTGTCGAAGTAATATGCGCCCTGATAGCCATCGCGCTGCATCTGCCACAGGAATTCCAGCGTGGCACGCGGATTCACCGCTCCGACCATTAACCCGTCATCACGTTTACCCCAGCCATCATTCAGATCCAGCCCCAGCAGCCGGGAGCGGCGTGCGACCATGGCGGCAGCCCAGGCCGGAATTTCATTGGCGAACAGGACGTGAGCGAAATCCAGGGTGATCCCCAGGTTCGGGCAGCCCGCTTCTTCCACCGCCAGCAGGCAGGTTGTGACGTTAGGAAAGATGCTGTAGGCGCGGGGTTCGTTAGGTTTGTACTCAATACTCACGTCGACATCCGGGGCATATTCTGCAATTTCGCGCACTGCGCTGACCGCGTCTTCCCAGATTTTTTTGTAATTGACCTGAAAACAGTAATCAAAGCCATCCTGCCCCATCCACAACGTCATCAGTGTTGAGCCGAATTCCCGTCCGGCATCAATGCCGCGCTTGGTGAGCTCGATAGCTTCGCGACGAATGTTGGCATCAGGATGGGTAAAGGCGCCAATCTTGAACTGCGGTGCATCCCAACGCATCTGCATGCCGTTCACTGCCAGTCCCGCGTCCTCAATGGCCTGACGCAGCGTTTTGATATCTGCCGTAAGGTGTTGGGGATAGTTGAGATCCAGGTGGGTCAGGCCATTAACGGTACCCGCACGCGCCACCATTTGCATAACGGAGGGCTTCCCCTGTAACGCTGGCCAGTAGCGATGTGCCCCCGATGCAAACGAGTTAAGACGTGTGGCAAATTTTAAATCAGACATGTGGCGCAATCCTTCATCACAGGGTTGTAATGTACTTTTCTTTTTCACACTTAATTGTGAAGTTATAAGATAATTTACACCTTGCCGCGCCACACGCAAGCACCAAAACAGACAGGATCGTTGAAATGCGATAACCGTCACGGATAGCTCGTCAGTGGAAAGCCGGGTTCAGAGTGCGAAAAGTCCCAACGGGATGGGCCTGGCGCGATAAAGGTCACGTGTGTGTGAGAGAAAACGGCTATTGGGATGCAATCTGCCGTTGCGCTTCTGCGTTTTACGCTACGCTTATTCCATGCAATACCCGTATAAACATGGAGACTAATTGAATGAGTCACGATGCGCGTAAACCCACCACCACAGATGCAGGCATTCCGGTTGCCAGCGATGAACACTCTTTGTCGGTAGGACCGGACGGCCCACTGGTACTGCACGATCACTATCTGATTGAGCAGATGGCGAATTTTAACCGTGAACGTATTCCTGAACGGCAGCCACATGCAAAAGGGAGCGGCGCCTTTGGCTTTTTTGAGGTGACTGAAGATGTCAGTCGCTACACCAAAGCCAACGTTTTTCAGCCCGGCACGAAAACGGATGTGCTGATGCGCTTCTCAACCGTGGCTGGCGAGCGCGGCAGCCCGGATACCTGGCGCGATCCACGCGGTTTTTCCATCAAGTTTTATACCCGCGAAGGCAATTACGACCTGGTGGGCAACAATACGCCGGTGTTTTTTATTCGCGACCCGATGAAGTTTCAGCATTTTATTCGCTCGCAAAAACGCCGTGCGGACAACAATTTGCGTGACAACGATATGCAGTGGGATTTCTGGACGCTGTCACCGGAATCGTCGCACCAGGTCACGTGGCTGATGGGCGATCGCGGTATTCCCAAAAGCTGGCGTCATATGAACGGCTACTCCAGTCACACCTATATGTGGGTAAACGCACAGGGCGAGAAGTTCTGGGTGAAATACCACTTCCATACCGATCAGGGCATTGAAAACCTGACGCAGCAGGAAGCCGATAAGCTGGCAGGTGAGGACGGCGATTACCATACGCGCGATCTGTTCATGTCCATTAAAAACGGCCACTTTCCGAGCTGGACGCTCTATATGCAGATCATGCCCTTTGCGGAGGCAGATGAATACCGCTACAACCCGTTCGATCTCACCAAGGTCTGGCCGCACAGCGATTACCCGTTGATCAAGGTTGGAAAACTTACGCTGAACCGCAATCCTACCGACAACCATGCGCAGATTGAACAGGCTGCCTTTGAGCCTAACAATCTGGTGCCCGGTATTGGTCTGAGCCCGGATAAGATGCTGCTCGGGCGCGTGTTTGCCTATGCGGATGCCCACCGCGCCCGACTCGGGGTAAATTACAAGCAGATTCCGGTTAACGCCCCGCAGTCGCCGGTCAACAGCTACAGCAAAGACGGTGCGATGCGCATTAACCCGGTATCCGACCCGGTTTATGCGCCCAACAGCAAAGGCGGCCCGGTTGCCGATGGTGAACGTTATCCAACCGACTCGGTCTGGTCTGCCAGCGGCGATATGGTACGGGCACCCTATTCTCTGCGCCGTGACGACGACGACGTAGGCCAGGCGAATACGTTGATCAATAAGGTGATGGATGACGCCGCGCGTGACCGGCTGGTCAACAACGTTACAGGTCATCTGTTAAACGGCGTGGAAGAGCCAGTGCTGTCGCGGGCTTTTGCGTACTGGCGCAATATCGACAAAACCATTGGCGACCGCATCGCCACGGCCGTGCTGGACGCGCGGGCTAAACGCTAAACCGCCCTGCCAAACGGTGGCATCCGCCACCGTTTTATCCCCGTCGCATTCAGCCATGCTTTGCACAAAACTGCTCAATATCCTCTGACTGAAAATCGGCAAGGTTTGCCATGATCTTTTCCCGTGGCCAGTTCCACCAGGCGATGTGTTGTAAGCGCGTGGCAATCGCCGGATGGAAGCGAACCCGAATCGGTTTGGCGGGCACGCCACCGACCACGGTATAGGCTGCAACGTCTTTCGTCACCACCGCGCCCGCCGCCAGCAACGCCCCGTCGCCCACCGTGACGCCGGGCAATACGATCACGCCATGACCGATCCAGACGTCATTGCCAATGATCACTCTGTCTTCTCGCCGGGCGGTGAAAAAACCGTGGTCGCGCGTGGCGGTCGCGTCGTAATACTCCGGACAATAGGTAAAGCGGTGTTGTGACGCGCGATTCATCGGGTGATTCGGCGCGCCAATCCGGACCTGATTAGCGATCGCGGTGAAACGGCCAATCTCACTGTCGGCAATGCAACAATGTTCACCTACATAGGAGAAATCGCCCAGGGTGCTGTATTCCAGATAGCTGTGAGCCAGAATTTCACACTGCGCGCCAACCTGCGTTTCACGCATGCGTACGCTGGCATCGATTTCGGTTTGCTGAAGTTTGGCGGGTTTTACCGCGGCAAGTGACATGGAAACGCTCCCGGCTCTGGTCTGAGGTCTGGATAAGTGATGCCCGTAAGGCGCCTGACTGCCGCGCCACTGTAGCCGGATAACATGACAGACAATTGACAACGAAAAAGGCGGAGTGGTTAGCTCCGCCTTGATCAAAGTTCCGGTTATTTTGCATGACCGGTCAGTTGCAAAAGGGCAACGATGATCTGCAAGATGACCCGGATAATCTCCAGAATCAGCTTAGTCAGTTCCATCACTTTCCTTCTCCTGCTTAGGGAGCGCGCTGTTCAGCAGCCAGGACTCTGACATTACCCGCCGACTGCCTGAGCACAACGTTGTGGAGAGGGCTGAGCGGCACTCATGGTTTAAGCCACAGGCCAGCACCACCTGGGACCTGCCGGGATTTACATAACCGTGCTCCCCTGGAAGCAATCAGTTAACCACGGTGCGATGCCCGACGCTCAACACATGTATAAATATACAGTATTTTGACCAAACTTGAAGTCTTCGCTGTCACTCTTTACACTCAACCTGTGGAGAGTGCTGAGCACCTCGTTTGTCCTCCGGTTACCCGCCGCAGGACGAACAAAAGAAAAAAGGATCTGGCGTTAAGCCAAATCCTTTTTTTATGCCTGCGCAGTCGCAATTACTTCGCTGAACTGACGCGCCAGATCGTATCACCTGCATCATCGGCGATAATTAACCCGCCCTGCTTATCGCTGGCCAGGCCCACCGGTAAGCCGTGCACTTCTTTTTCATCCTCAGTCAAAAAGCCGGACACCACGGTTTGCGGTTGCCCCACCGGTTTCCCGTTTTCGAATTTCACCCAGATGACCTTGTAGCCGTTCAGTGGCTTACGGTTCCAGCTCCCGTGTTCGCTGATAAAGGCACCGCCCCGGTACTGCGGCATATTCTCTGCACCATAAAACAACAGGCCCAGTGGGGCGACATGCGAGCTCAGAGCGTAATCAGGCTTGATGGCTGTTTTGACCAGATCCGGTCGCTGCGGCTGAGCGCGTACATCAACGTGTTGACCAAAATAGCTGTAGGGCCAGCCATAGAAGCCCTTCTCTTTAACAGACGTCAGGTAGTCGGGCACCAGATCCGAGCCAATTTCGTCACGCTCGTTGACAACCGCCCACAGCTGCTTCGTCTGCGGCTCCCAGTCGAGCCCCGTCGGGTTACGCAAGCCGCTGGCATAAATACGGCTGGCACCGCTGGCGGCATCGACCTCCAGCACGGCGGCACGGCGGTATTCCGCACCAATACCGTTTTCGGTGATATTACTGTTCGACCCGACGCCGACGTACAGTTTGCTGCCATCAGGACTGGCTAACAGCGCTTTTGTCCAGTGGTGGTTAATGGGCCCGCCGGGTAATTCGGTCACCTCTTCCGGCGCGGTGCGAATCTCGGTTTGTCCTTCGCTGTAGGGAAATTTCACCAGACTGTCTGCATTTGCCACATACAGGGTATTCCCGACCAGTTGCATGCCAAACGGCGCGGTCAGATTCTCGATAAAGCGGTGTTGCTCCCACTTGCCATTCACATTACGCAACAGGGTGATGCGGTTACCACCTTTGCCCCCTTTGCCTGAGGCATTTTTTACCAGACCCGTAATCAGCTCTTTCGGCTTGGTCGTGGGTTTAGGTGTGCCGTTGGATTCCGCGACCAAAATATCGTTGTTCGGCAGCACGTAGACCTGACGTGGATGCTGAAGCTTATCGGCAATCTTCTCTATCTTCAGCCCCTCGGCGACCTTAGGCATTTCGCCGTTCTTCCACGGAACACCTTTGGGCACCTGCATCGGCGGTACCATAAAATTTTTGGCTTCCGGCAGCTCAGGATTCGCACCAATCTGTTTTTCAGGCGCGACCGACGCACCGTTATCACACCCGGCTAACAGGGCCGTCAGCGCCAACGCTATCAGGGAATATTGTGGCATTTTCATTGGGGCTTCTCCTTAAGCGATGCGTTGACGAAGGGCAAGTTGCACATTCGCCAGCAGTAGCAGTATCACCACCAGCGTTGAGAGAATCACCGCCGTGGGCACCACGGCGTACGCATCACGGCTGTGAATAAAGGCGTTGGCGATAGCCAGCAGGATAGCCACCAGCGAGATCCAGAAATGGGTTTTCTCTGGCGCGCTGCTGCCGCGGAACAGATAAATAAGACTAATTACTCGTGGCAGAACAGCAATGACCAGACCTATTGCGATTAACCAACTGGCACTGACAGACCAGAAGATGACAGTCGTCTTCATATAGACGATATCGAACAGCCAGGCCGCTACAAAAAAGCCCACCGGTAGAGGTTCGAGGAGAGCGTAAAGCGTCACGGCGATGGCCGATCGTCCAGAGGTGTTGCGCATGATTTTCTCCATTTTCAATAGTTATACAGCCCAGGCACAACGTATTACCTTCCCATTACGTTGTTAACCTGCCTGTAAAATATTAGTAAACCTGAAGAAAAATGATGGTTTTAATTCACCTTTGCAGGCGATGACGGGTAAAGCGGTGTCGTCAGGCCTGATGCGACAGGAACCGGCCTGGATAATCGGCGCGAATGGGCTGTTGCGTCGCATAGCGGCCAAACAGCCTGTAGCGGTTCAGCGCAATGGCGTCGTAAAAAAGGTTACTGAGGCGTTTCGGCAACCAGCGCAGCACGCTCATGATGCGCCACGGCAGCGGCAACTGTTGAAAAACGCGAAAAATAGCCTGCGCCCGAAGCCAGTGCTGTTCATCCCGAATGTAGACGATCGTGCTGATATTGTCGTCAGGCAGGCCGGCCCATCTCAGTAGTGCTTTGCCCTCCTCACTCTGGACGGAAGCAAAACGGACCTGCCGCGCCAGCCGGTGGCGCAACAGGAAACGCACCCATCCTGTACAAAGTTTGCACACACCATCATAAAGCACGACGCTCTCGCCCGTTTGCAGATAAGGGGGCTGTGGCATGGGGTGGCTCCTCTGTTTCATCCTCAACAGACGCAGTATAGTCCTTCTTTCCCGTATGCTGAGCCAGCCACTGACAAACCGCCGCTTCATCGATGGCCCTGGCATTAACCCGCAGCAGCGGCCCCAGTGCCATGGGTTGTGCTTCTTCCGCCAGACGACGCAGTTCCGGAAGATACTCCGCGCCGGGGTGACCCGGCATGCGTTGCGCCAGGCGAGCCTGGTAACGCGCCACCGCCTCATCGGGTGAGATCTGCATCCAGATCTCCAGCACCTCATCCACGCCCGCTCGCTGCAAACCCTGCTCCAGCACGCTTTTCGACTGAAACCCAAACCAGGCATCAATCAGAAAAACCGTGTTCACCGGTGACTGGCCCACAATATTCCAGATCGCCTGGTAAGCCGCACAGCCGAGCTGTCGGTTACGCTGACGATCGACCGGGGCGAAGCTGGACATGAAGGGCTCCTTAATGCTGTCCAGCGTTAATACCGGTAAGGTGAAACGCCCGGACAGCATCCGGGTCAGCGTACTTTTGCCCGAGGCGGGAATTCCGTTGACCAGTACTACTCGCTTACTTTCCGCCTGTCTGGTCATAAGATCTCCATGACGTCCGCCATGCTACTGGCCTGGCGTAGTTTGACCAGCGTCGCGTCATCGTCAAGCAGCGAGACAATCGCGCGAATGCCCTCTTCAATGTGGGCATTACTGTCACGGGCACCGAACATGATGACGATATCGGCCTTTTCACTGCCCCCAAACGAGATCGGTTCTGCCAGCACAATCAGACTAAAACAGTCGCGAATAACGCCCGTTTCCGGGCGGGCATGAGGAATGGCGATACCTTCTTCAAACACATAATAGGCACCGTGCGTGAGCGTGTTATCAATGACAGCCTGAGGATACGAGGCCCGAATATAGCCGCCCGCCACCAGCGGTTTGGCCGCCATGGCGATCACCTGTTGCCAGTCGCTGGCCGCAACCCCGACCTGAATGGCACTGGCTTCCTGTAATAACTGTTTAATGGTCATTACTGCTCCTTAAACTGATTTTCGCACCAGATTGCGTAATTCATCAATTTTCACAAACAGAGGATCGATGTGATCCCGGTAACGACGGCTTTTTGCATAGAGTGATAATGCCCGGTTATATTCCAGCATTAATTGTTTTTGCGTGTCGGTATCGGCGGTATTACTGGCCAGCTTCGCTTCCAGCTGCCTTATTTTCTCGCTGACGGATTCTGCCAGGCGATCCTGTTCGGCCGCATCCTGCGGTTGATTTTCCACTTTCTTTTTCATGAATCCAAACATAGCGACTCCTGCCCCGAAAAGCGCGCGGGCACTTCAGGTTTATTTACGTCGGGATAAATGGGGTTAGCGGAATAACTGCATTTTTTCCACTAATACATTGGTTACCGCATTATTAGCGGGCACCAGGAAATTACGCACGCTGTCGTTTACTTTGCCTTTTTCGAACGTGGTTTTGCACTGCGCCACCCACTGGACATTCATCTCGGTGCCCACGTTCACTTTGTCGATACCGCTGCTGACAGCCAGGCGCATATCTTCATCACTCACGCCCGTTCCGCCGTGCAGGACCAGCGGCGTCGCGGTGGCGTCGGTGATTGCGGCCAGGCGCTGGTGCTGAATATGGGCTTTCCCGGTATACAGGCCGTGCACGGTGCCGATGGAAATCGCCAGCATGTCGACGCCCGTTTCGTGCACAAAGCGCCTGGCATCCTCTACAGGGGTAAACGCAATTTCATCCATCTCCACGCATTTACCATCTTCCGATCCGCCGATTGCGCCCAGCTCAGCTTCCACGGAGACATTTAGCGGGCGCGCCATATCAATAACCCGTCGGGTATTAGCAATATTTTCCTCAAGCGGTAAATGTGAGCCATCGTACATGACCGAACTGAATCCGGCGTTAATCGCTGTCTGAATCGCCTCTAAATCAGAACAGTGATCCAGATGCAGACAGGTTGGAATATTTTTACTTTTCGCTAAAGATTTAACGGCATCGACCAGTAATTCGTGTCCGAGATATTTTGCCGTACCGGTAGATATCTGAATCATTAACGGGCTGTGGGTTTGTTCTGCCGCCTTAAAAAAGGCGGGCAGCATTTCCAGACAATGTAAATTAAACGAGCCCACTGCTTTAAAATCACGTTCTTTGGCAATCTTGAGCAGGTCAGTAAAATTATAAAGTTTCATGCACGTTTTCCTCACGGGATGAAGTGGATTTTCCGTTAACAAACCAGGCGATAGCGGTAACAAAGGCGACGAATACGGCGACGAACAACCAGTTATTCTGGAAAGCATGTCCCAAAACCAGGCCGGTACTGATGACGTCGGAATCGCTGAAGGTCACGCCGGTAAAGCCATAACTTTCCAGCATCGGCACCAGAATGGCCGGCAGGAAGGTAATGAATAAGCCGTGCACGAAGCCCCCGATCATCGCTCCGCGCCGGCCCCCCAACGCATTACCAAACACGCCTGCCGTGCCGCCTGCAAAGAAGTTGGTGAGCAGACCCGGCAGAATCATTGCCAGACCAAACATCGGGAACACCAGCATGCCGACCACGGAGCCGAGCGTGGTCGCCAGGAAACCGACAATGACTGCGTTAGGCGCATAAGGAAACATGACCGGGCAGTCGAGTGCAGGCTTCGCATCCGGCACCAGCCGCATGGCAATGCCACGGAATGCCGGAACCAGTTCATTCAGCAGCAGTCGCACACCGCTGTAGAGGACAAACACGCCCGCGACAAACTGAATGGACTGCATAAAGGCATACATCAGGTAGTTGGTGCCGCTGCTGTACTGCGCAATAAAGGCGGGACCGGCTGCCAGCGCAGGGATCAGGTACATTGGCACCATCACCACCGCCATTGACAGGTAGGTGTCCTGTAAAAATTTGAAGTTGTCCGGTAACTTCAGATCCTCCGTCGAACGTGACCCTTTACCGACAACCTTCGCCACGGCCGCCGTCAGCAGATAGCCGATGGTACAGAAGTGGCCCAGGGCAACATCGTCCGAATCGGTAATACGCCGTACCACCGGCTGGGCCAGCGCGGGCATCACGACAGCCATAACGCCACCAAAAATCCCGCCGGTCAGAATCAGCGGTAAGCCGGTTAAGCCTGCTTTATAGCCGATGACCGCACCAATCGTGGCCATCCATAACAACGCCTGTCCGGTCAGGAAGATGTATTTAAACGGCGTCAGGCGGGCAATGATGATATTGACGATAAAGATCACCAGCAGCGTCATGGCCACTTCGGAACCCAGTTCACGGTTGGCCAGCCCGGCGATGGCAGCCACATCGGTGATGTAGCCTTGCATGCCAAAGCCGTGGGTGAAGATACTGTTCAGGAAGGTCAGTGCGCCGACAATAATATTGATGCCCGCCATCATAATTAAGAAGCCGAGCAGGGTTTTAAATGTCCCTTCTACCACTTTTCCCGCAGATTTCTTTTGCAGCACCAGCCCAATCAGCGCAATAAAAGCGATAAGAATGGATGCCTGTCCCAGTAAATCTTTAACCAGAAAATTGATTACACTATTCATGATTAGCAACCTTCATATTACGTTCTTTTAAGAAAGCCACGATCTTTTGCTCAATTTCGGCTTTATCGGTAAGTTTATTTAATATAATGACCCGTTTAATCTGTTCTGGTGTGGCGTCAGCATTTAAAACATCCGCAAACGCTTTTTGCGTCAGAATCATGTCGGATTTAAATGCATTAGCTTCTGAAATTGTGGTGTGATCGATATCGGCTTCAATTTCCAGTTTTTTTAAAACGGCTTTCGCACTCATTTCGATGGCGAAACTTGAACCCAGACCACAACCACAAACACATAAAATTTTCAGCATGTTTTCTCCTCACACTATTTGCAGTTGTTTAGCGAGTTTATAATGGTGCCCTTCTGTATCGACCAGGCGTTTTTTCATGCTTATTAAGTCAATCGGAATAGGCTTATTGCTGCCGTTAATAATGACGGCTTTATTGCGCATTCCGGATTGAATACAACGAACCACTTCACTTGCCATAATGGTGCCCTGATAAATTTCTTCACAGGTGGGATCGCCATTACGCAGTCCATAACCGACAATCGTTTTGCGAATGCGCACACCGATCAACGGTTCAAGTTGCTTAATTAAGGTATCGATTGCGCCCTGAAAGCCCGGTGAATATTCACGTGTATAGCCCTCAGAGCACAGGATAATGACGCTGTTCTGTTCACTGAGGCGCTGAGTGATGCGCCCAGCCAGCGTCGCCGTCGGAATCTGACACTCGGGGATTAACGCAAAATCCGCATTCGATTTTATTGCCGATTGCAGCGTCAGTTCACCGCAGTAACCGCCGAGCAACTCGACCATAAATACCCGGCCGGTTAATGCGCGGCCCGTATTCCGCAGTTTTGCCACCTCTTTAAGTACCTGCTCACAGGCAGTTGAAAAGCCCACGGTGTAATCACTGCCGAAGACATCGTTATCAATCGTCATACCGATGCCAAAACAGTTCACACCGAATTCGCTCAGCGTATGTAAAAATTGCAGTGAGCCATCTCCGCCGGCCATAATTAATACATCAATACGCAATGCCTTAAGCTGTCGGGTGATGGTTTCGTATTCGCTGCGAATTAATTTTCGCGTGGTCCTTCCCGACTGCATAACCGGAATCGAGGTAACAGAGAAATCCACTAAATCGCGTTGCGCAATTTCCTGACAGACATTATCGAGAAGTCCCGGAATACCGCCATTAAATAACAGCATTTCCGCCTGCGTCATTCTCGCAATCTGAAAAATAAAATTATTTATGCCGGTAACATCGCCGCCGCTGATTACCATCCCGATTCTCATTCTCCATTCCTCTCTGGCTCAATGCGTCTGCGGGCTATTGTTTCGGGATACAAGCCTTATATTTGCAAGTGAGATCACAAAAACGAGAGTATTTTGCCGGGTGGATAGATTGACAGCGGGGTTAAAACAGGTGTTTATGTGAATTAAATCACAATTAATAAGCGCGCCCGGTCTGTGAGCTTCGGTTGATAAAACAACGGGTTAAATATCATCAGGCGAAGAGAAACCGTTATTTCTGGCGCGTGTCCGGATAACAAAAAAACCGCGATGCAGATTTGTGATTTTCGCCTCACTTTTCACTGTGATGCTGACGGGTTATTTTGGCGGTCAGCATAGATACCGGTTATTTCGGCAGCGAAAAAGGATTCATCTTGTCCGGTTAACCGTTCACCGGGTTTTCTTACACGCGCGGCACGATGATGAACGTTTGCGCAAAGCGAGCTGTGCTGTACCGGTGACGTTGGGTGAAGCGGGCATAAAAAAACCCGGCAACAGATGTGCCGGGCTGGAAAACATGCTGAAAGCGTTATTTTGCGTACGCTTCGGTGGAGATGGTCAGTTTGACATCGTCGCTGACCGCAGGCACGTATTTATCCAGTTTGAAGTCAGAACGCTTGATGGTGCCGGTCGCATCAAAACCAATCGCCTGCTTTTTCACCATCGGATGCTCACCCTGCTTGTTCAGCGTGGCGTGCAGCGTAACCGGTTTGGTGATGCCTTTCAGCGTCAGATTACCTTCTACGTCAAATTTGTTATCGCCTTTAGCAATGACTTTGGTGCTGCGGAAGGTCGCGCTCGGGTATTTGGCGACGTCAAAATAGTCGGCGCCTTTAAATTCTTTCGTCAGTGCAGGCACATGGCTGTCAATTTTGGTGACAGGCAAGGTCACGTCAACACGCGACTGCTCGGGTTTGCTGCTGTCGAACACCAGTGACCCCGTGGCATCCGGAATATCGGCGGTAGGATGCGAGAAGCCGAAGTGTTCCCAGCTCATAACGACCGACGTATGCTGTGGATCCAGCTGGTAGTGCATTGTCTCAGCCTGAGAAACCGGGATATACAGCGCGGCAACTGCGATCAGTGGCAGTGTAAAACGTTTAACATCTTTCACTTTTCATTCCTTTTTTTATGGCGTCACATTGAGTCTGGTGCAAAGCGGCAGGAATAAAAAGTGAAGAGATTTGGCGTAAACAATCAAAATCATTCAACAATATCGACGAGTAATTATTCTACTGCTTATCGTCTGTACGTAAGATGCGCCACGCTGATTTCTGGCTGCATAACTGGTGATGCAGCTGCGTTAACTGCTGAGTGCTGAGGGCAGCAATATCCTGTGACGTCAGTGTGGGCAGTCCGTTAGCCTGACGCAGCGCCTCGACGGTGGGTTCTTCCTGCGCTGCGGCTAACTGTGTTTTCACCCCGTCGAGATCGGCCGCGTCTGTCACGGACGTCATCTGCTGCAGGAAATCGTCGCAATACTGAATCAGCGTTGTGGCAGACAGGGTCGGTGACTGAAGCGCAAAAAGAATACCGTCGATATCCACACAACGCTGGTAACGGCAGCTGACGACATAACCGATGGGGTGTTCAACACGGTAGCGCTGATAAAATCGCGGCGCGTATAGCAGCGCCAGCGCGCGCAGGGCGGCCAGCTGTTGAGGATCGGCCAGTGGTATGAACAGCAGAATGGCGCTGTCGTCCGAGGGGTGCGGTATCCTGCTTTCGCCGCTCACCCATGCCCGCGCGGGTAATGTAGCAGAATTGACCTTCAGCACGCTGAGCTGTTGCGCAAGTTGTTGATGTCGACGGGCATTACCGCCCAGAAGGATGGCCCGCCAGCGCTGCGGCTGCACGGACGACGCCAGGCAGTAAGGCAATTGTCGTAGCAGTTCGCGTATTGCAATACCGGGAATGGCAGAGCTGGCCTCTTCCGTTGTCGGCATCAGGCAGGATAACAGTTGCGCCAGCGCCGCGCTGAGCAACGCCTCGTCGGCGGGTAAGTCCAGCGTCAGTTGCCAGACGCCCTGCCTTTCACACCATTCCCCACCGCCGCCAAAGTGACGCAGTACTGCAAACACCGGCCGCAAGGCGCTTTCGCAGGCCTGACCTGCCGCCAGGGTGCTGTACAGTTCGGGACGAAGTATCAGCGTGCCGGAGGTTTCATCCGGGTGAATGTGTGGCAACGTCACCGCGGTGGTGGGCAGCCTGGCGGGCGGGAAAGGATTAGGGCCGGGATAAAAAAACCACTTAACAGGGGGAACACTGATGTCGGGCACCTGCCAGCGCGCCAGGGTGAGCGCATAACCCTGTACGCTGCGTGATTCGCCAGCCACGTCGGCGGCACAAACCAGGGTGGTTGCTGGCACACCGGCCAGCGTTTGTAATAAGGGCGAGAGTTCGGGGCAGTCGCCCGTGGCGGCAAACCCTAAAGCCCGCGCCTGAAGCTGCATTAAGGGCGACAATGCAGCCAGCCGCCGCTGCGCAAGGTGCCAGTAGTGTTGCCGCTGCGTCGCTGTGGTATGACTCAAGGCGGCGAAAAATGACATCAACAATGCCTGTACCACGGCGGGTTGCTCACCCGTCACTGTCATCATCAGCCACTGCGTTTTTGCGGACTGATACAGCCATTTTATCTGTAGCTGACTGGCGAGCCCGCGCGCGTAGAAGGCGGCCAGCAAGCCGCCGGGGGCTTCATCCAGCAAAAACTCGCGCAACAGCGTGACACTGTCACTTAACGCCGTTGGTAACAGCCAGCTCAGCGTCACTTCGGACGGGCCGTCCTGCTGCAACATCAGCCTCCTGTCGGCCGATAATTCAACGTCTGGTGCCGGAAGACTGCCCGCATCCCGAAGGGCAAAAGGAGCAGCAAAAATCTCAGCCAGCGTTGCCAGTTCGTCCAGCGGCTGCGGCCCCTGAAGCCACAGCGTCATCGTGCCGGCGTGATAGAAACGCTGATGAAACGCCCGCAGCGCGGCCTGCAATTCAGTGACGTTGTCACCAAAAACCGCCCTGTTGCCGGTCTGAAAGCGCTGGAAACTGGCCGGTGCGATGACCGTTGAGAATATAGCCGCCTCTGCTCTGGCCGCAGCGTGATGCTGCAGCAGCCGATGCTCGGCATCAATCACAGCAATTTCCTGAGTAATGGCCTCCGGCGTTAACCGCGGTGCGCTCAGCATATCCTGCAGGCGCAGCAGACCATCAGTCAGACTGTCCGGGGCGACTTCAAAAAAAAAGGCGCTCTGGCGCGCCAGGGTGGTGGCATTCACCTGCCCACCCTGCGCCTGCACCCAGCTCATCAGCCGCCCTTCGTCGGGCCAGCGCTGGCCACCGCTGAACAGCATATGCTCAAGCAGATGCGCCAGGCCGGGCCAGTTATCAGGTTCATCGTGACTGCCCGCCGCCACCTTCACCAGCGCCGCCGCCTGCGTTGCGTCCGGCTGGTGGACGAGCGTCACGCGGAGTCCGTTCAGGGTCAGGCTGCGTGTGTGCATTACAGATTCCGCGTTTTATAGATCAACTGAGAATTGGTGCGGTTGCGGAACTGTAGCTGACCGATTTTGATATCACTGCAGTCTGCCTGACGGCGCGCCTCAAGGATTGTGCCGTGATGCGGTGACTTACTGCAGACCGGATCGGTATTATCGGCATCGCCGGTCAGCATAAAGGCCTGGCAGCGGCAGCCACCAAAGTCTTTCTCTTTTTCATCACAGGAGCGGCAGGGTTCCGGCATCCAGTCGAACCCCCGGTAGCGGTTAAAACCAAACGAGTGATACCAGATGTCTTCCAGCGACTGCTCCAGGACCGAGGGAAAGGCCACCGGCAACTGTCGCGCGCTGTGGCACGGCAGCGCCGTGCCTTCTGGCGTGACGCTCAGGAAAATCGCGCCCCAACCGCCCATGCACGGCTTTGGTCGTTCTTCATAGTAATCTGGCGTAACGAACAGCAGATTAGTGAGGCTGCCCCGCTCGTTCATCTGCGTGCGGTAGCGGTTAACGACCGCCTCCGCCCGGGCAATCTGCTCGCGCGTCGGCAATAACCCTTCGCGGTTCAGCTGTGCCCAACCGTAAAACTGGCAGGTCGCCAGTTCAACATCATCCGCCTCCAGCTCAATGCACAGATCGATAATCTTATCGATCTGGTCGATGTTATGGCGATGCAGTACGAAATTCAGCACCATCGGATAGCCGTGAGCTTTCACTGCGCGCGCCATCTCCAGCTTCTGCTGAAAGGCTTTTTTCGAGCCGGCCAGCGCCGCGTTGAGGGTTTCATCACTGGCCTGAAAACTGATCTGAATATGATCCAGACCGGCCTCGCTGAATGCGTCGAGTTTTTTCTCCGTCAGACCAATGCCGGAGGTGATCAGGTTGGTATAAAACCCTAAATCACGCGCCGCTTTGATGAGTTCGGGCAGATCCTTACGCGTCAGCGGTTCACCGCCCGAAAAGCCCAGTTGCACGCTGCCCATGGCACGGGCCTGGCGAAAGACCTCGATCCACTGTGCGGTGGTAAGCTCGCGCGCCTGCTGGGCAAAATCCAGGGGATTCGAACAGTACGGACACTGCAGCGGACAGCGATAGGTTAACTCTGCCAGCAGCCAGAGCGGTGGGTTGACGCCGGGTTTAAGCTGGGTCACGGAACTGTATCCACTTCTGTTCATAAGCTGACTGCAGGAATTCTTTCACATCTTCGCCCACGCCGCCCGCGTCCGGGAACTGAGCATCCAGCGTGGCAATAATGGAAGCGATATCCTGTTTGCCGTCCACCAGCGCCAGAATGGCCGCAGCGGTTTCATTTAACTTCGCCATGCCTTCGGGATAAAGCACCACATGGCTGTCCTGTGCCGCTTCCCATTGCATACGGTAGCCACGGCGAAAGGCGACAATTGTGTGTTCGTTCATCATTATACCAGTCGGGTTGTGTGCCAGACGGCCTTATCGGTCACGCTGTGATAAGGCGGGCGGTGAAGTTCGTAAGCCATGGTCATGGCATCCAGCAGCGTCCAGAGAATGTCCAGCTTGAACTGCAGAATCTCCAGCATCCTGTTCTGTTTTTCCGCCGTATTACAGAACTCAAGCGCCAGGGCAAGACCGTGTTCCACGTCGCGGTTAGCCTGACTCAGACGGCTGCGGAAGTAAAAATAGCCTTCTTCTTTAATCCACGGATAGTGCTGAGGCCAGCTGTCGAGCCGTGACTGATGAATCTGTGGCGCGAACAACTCCGTCAGCGAACTGCAGGCCGCCTCCTGCCAGTTAGCGCGGCGGGCAAAGTTGACATAGGCATCTACCGCAAAACGCACGCCCGGCAGGACATGCTGTTCAGAAAGCAATGCCTCACGCGTCAGCCCGACCGCCTCGCCCAGCCGCAGCCAGGCCTCAATGCCGCCATCAGCGCCCTGACTGCCATCGTGATCCAGAATACGTTGTACCCATTTACGCCGGGTGGCCGGGTCCGGGCAGTTGGCCATGATGGCCGCATCCTTCAACGGGATACTGGTTTGATAATAGAAGCGGTTCGCCACCCAGCCCTGAATCTGCTCGCGTGTGGCCTGGCCATTGTGCATCGCGATGTGATAAGGGTGATGGATATGGTAGTACGCGCCTTTATCACGCAGCGCCTGTTCGAAGGCCTGAGGCGACAGGGTTTCCGTAATCAGCATCTTTCGTCCTGCAACTGTATCGCCATTCCGTCCTGACTCACCTCAATGCCCTGTTCAGTCAGGTACTGACGCTGAGGCGACTGTTCGTCAAGGATGGGATTGGTGTTGTTAATATGAATAAGGATTTTGCGTTTTGCGGGCAAACGGGCGAGTAACGCCATCAGTCCCTGCTCTTCGGCCAGCGCCAGATGGCCCATGGCCTTGCCGGTATTTTTGCCCACGCCCGCGGAGAGTAATTCATCGTCCTGCCAGACCGTGCCGTCAATCAGCAGGCAGTCCGCCTGTTCGAGCCACGGCAGAATCACCGCATCCGGCTCGCCCAGTCCGGGCGCATACAGCAGTTTCTGGCCGTTTGCGCGGTTTTCAATAAACAGCGCCACGTTATGGCCCGGTAACGGCCGATCGCGATAAGGCGAGTACGGTGGTGCGTTACTGAGGATTGGAATCGCAGTGAACTGGAGATCCGGACAGACGTCCACGCTAAACGGCGCTAACGGGCGAATGGGCCGATGCTGTAAGCCGCCGTTCCAGTGTTTCAGCATGGTGAACACCGGGAAACCCGTGGTGAGATCGTCATAGACTTCCGGCGTGCACCATACCTGATGCGGACAACCTTCACGCAGACTGAGCAGACCGGTAGTATGGTCGATCTGGCTGTCAGTCAGGATAATGCCGCCGATCGCCGTACCGCGCAGCACACCTTTTTTGATGAGTTCTGGCGTGTGCAAAATCTGCTGACTGATATCGGGGGAGGCATTGCACAGCACCCAGTCCTCGCCATTATCGCTGACAATAATGGAGGACTGCGTACGCGGCGTCGCCTGAACGGTGCCGTTACGGACACCCTGACAGTTGGGACAGTTGCAGTTCCATTGCGGGAATCCGCCGCCTGCCGCCGAACCAAGGACTTTAATAAACATGAAAGGGACCAGGTGTTGAAACAAAATGCCCGCACAAGCGGCGGGCAAAGGATTAACGGTTGGAAATGTACAGTGTTACTTCCAGACCGAGGCGCAGATCAACAAATGTTGGTTTTTTCCACATAATTTTCTTCCTTATAAATAAACAGACAAAGAACGTACTGCAAGACAGCATCGTAACAGGGATTAAAATGCGAACCTTGTCACGCTATTTTCTCGCAGACCCCGGGGTGAAATCAACGAAAAGCCCGTAAGAAAACGTGTTAACGGATGCCGGTAAGATGTAAAACCCGCAGCCAGTTTCCCCACGTCAATTTCTCCAGCACGCTTTCATCATAGCCTTTGTCGCGAAAAACAGCGAGCAACCGGGGCAACCCACTGACATCGCCGAGCGCATCGGGCACCGAAATGCCGTCAAAGTCTGACCCGAAGGCCACATGATCGCTGCCCATTATGTTAATAAGGTGATCGCAATGTTTGACGATTTCTGTCAAATCGGTGTCGCTGTCACGTTTTCCGTCAGCACGCAGAAAAGCGTTGCCAAAGTTAATCCCGACCACACCGCCGCTGTCGCGAATCGCCCGAAGCTGATCATCCGTCAGGTTACGGGGTTGCGGACAGAGAGCATGCGCATTGGAATGACTGGCGACCAGTGGGGAAAGGCCGAGCCGCGCGGTATCCCAGAATGCCTTCTCGTTCATATGGGACACATCAATCATCATATTCAGCGCGGCCGCCTGCCTGATAAGCGCTTCCCCTTCTGCCGTCAGGCCGGGACCGGTGTCGGGTGATCCCGGAAAGCTGCCGCTAACCCCTTCGCCGAAGCGGTTTTTCAGATTCCAGAAAGGCCCAATCGAGCGCACCCCGGCATGATAAAACGCCGTCAACGCCTCGCCGTCGGGATCCAGCGCATCCGCGCCTTCGATATGGGCGACTAACGCCAAAACGCCCTCTGCGCGACAGGCGTCGATTTCTGCCGCGCTGCGGCACAGTTTTACCCGCCCCTCCGCGTGCGCCACGATACGCTGCAGCAGGTCAAGCTGCTGCCACATTATCGTCAGGGGATCATAAGGTTCTTCTGCAGCACGCGTGGACGCGACCTGCGCCAGGTAATCCTTCGGCAGAACAAAAATCGCGCACAGCCCACCTGCGAATCCGCCCTGCTGGATGCGAGGGTAATCCAGATGGCCCTCAGGCACGCCGGCAAAGAACGCCTCAGCAGGCGCATCACGATGGTGCAGCCACAAATTCAGTAACAGATCGTTGTGCCCGTCGAAAACCTGCATAGAAAACCCCCTCAAGAACATCGGGTTATGCTAACGCTGTCGCCCCGCTTCGGCAAATGGCAGCGCACGCCGTGCCACAGCCCATGAATCACGGTTGTCACTTTTGCGTATCAGGTTGTCAGTTTTGCGCGCGCCGCATGGCTGCGCTTTCGCCACACTGAGCTGACACCGAAAAGGAGAACGCAATGTTAACGAATCCCGCCGAGAAATACCGCCCTTTCCCCCTGGTTGACCTGCCTGACCGTCAGTGGCCTTCGCGGTCAATCAGCCGTGCGCCGCGCTGGCTGTCTACCGACCTGCGGGATGGCAATCAGGCGCTGGCTGAACCGATGAGTCGCGCCCAAAAGCTGCAGTTCTGGCAATTATTGCTGGACTGCGGGGCCAAAGAAATCGAAGTCGCCTTCCCGTCAGCCTCACAAACCGACTTTGACTTCGTACGGGATTTGATTGAACAGCAGCGCATTCCTGAAGACGTGACGGTGCAGGTTTTAACCCCCGCGCGCCACGATCTGATTGAGACGACCTTCTGCGCCCTGAAAGGCGCACCGCGCGCCATTATCCATTTGTACAATGCCACCGCACCGCTGTTCCGGGAACGTGTATTTAACCAGAGTAAAGCGCAGATTGTGGCGCTGGCTACCGACAGCGCGCGGCAAATCCGGGCCGCCTGCGAGGCCGCACCCGAGACACTGTGGACCTTTGAATACTCGCCGGAAACCTTCTGCTTTACCGAGCCAGCGTTTGCCCTCGACATTTGTGAGGCGGTGGCCGCCGTCTGGGAACCCGGGCCTGAGCGCCCCATGATCATCAACTTACCCGCCACGGTTGAGGTCAACACGCCTAATGTGTATGCCGATCAGATTGAATTTTTCTGTCGTCACTTTAGTCGTCGACAGGCAGTGTGCATTAGCGTTCATCCGCATAACGATCGCGGCACGGGCGTTGCCTGCGCGGAACTGGCGCTGTTAGCCGGTGCGGACCGCATTGAAGGCTGCCTGTTGGGTAACGGAGAGCGCACGGGGAATGTGGATCTGGTGACGCTGGCGTTAAATCTTTATACCCAGGGTGTTGCCCCCGGACTGGATTTCAGTGACATGGCACGCGTGATTGAGGTCGTCACCGCCTGCAATAAACTGCCCGTCCATCCGCGTCATCCCTATGCCGGCGAACTGGTGTTCACCGCGTTTTCCGGTTCGCATCAGGATGCGATCAAAAAGGGGTTTACCTGGCGCGCACAGCAGCAGGAAACCGTGTGGCAGATGCCCTATTTGCCCCTCGACCCGGCGGATATCGGCAGCAGTTATGAAGCGGTGATTCGGGTTAACAGCCAGTCGGGGAAAAGTGGGGCGGCCTGGCTGCTGGAGCAGAACCACGGTCTGCAACTGCCGCGCGCCCTTCAGCAGGATTTCAGTCGGTGTGTACAACAGGAAACCGATGCCCACGGAAAAGAAATGACGCAGCACGCGGTCTGACAACTGTTCTGTCGTCACTACCAGATTGATCGGCCCACGCTGCGTCTGATGGATGCTCAGAGCGAAAGCGAACAAGGCGAGCAAACGCGCCTGCGCGCCCACGTCCGCCATCACGACCACCTTCTCCTGCTGACAGGCTGCGGTAACGGGCTGTTGTCCGCCGCCGTCAACGCGCTGCGTCACGCCTGCGATCTGACGTTAACGATCGAACATTACCATGAACACACGCTGGGAAAACGCAGCGACAGCCGATCGGTTGCCTATGTCAGCTGTATCAATCTTCAGGGAGAGCGCGCATGGGGCGTCAGCATCGACAGCGATACGTCACGTGCCGCCCTGCAGGCCCTCCTCAACGCGGCAGGTCACTTTCTGCCGCCGGGAAGTAGTCCGTCGGTGCCACACCGAGCACACGACGAAACATCGCACTAAACGCACCGGGGCTCTCATAGCCCAGATCGAGGGCGACCTGTAGAACCGGGTCGCCCTGTGCCAGCCGGGTCAGGGAAATGGCCACGCGCGCACGGCGCACCCACTCGCTGAAATAAAGCCCGGTTTCACGTTCGAAGTGACGGGCCAGCGTCCGGCCAGACACATTAAGCCATTCGCTGGCGCGGGCCAGCGTCCAGTCACCTGCGGGCTCCGCCTGAATCTGCATGCACAATGCCTGTAAACGCGGGCTGTCGGGCACGGGCAAGGCAAAGGGCAGCACATCCATGCCGCGAATTTCATCCAGGATCAGCTCGTAAATCCGTTCCGCCCGGCTGGCGGGCGCATAGGAAACCGGTAAATCCATGGCGCTGACGATCAGCGCCCGCAGCAGGGCCGAAATTTGTACGACCTGGCAACTGGCAGGCAGATCGGCCCTGGCCAGCGGGTCCACAAACAGCACCCGGGCCGCGACCGCGCCGGTAATCTGTAAGCTATGGCGCGTCATGGCTGGCAGCCAGACGCCGCGGCTGGGCGGTACCACCCAACTGCCCTGTTCGGTTTCAACCCGCACCACGCCGCTTAAGGTATGAATCAACTGCGCACAACGATGAAAATGCCAGGGCTCCGTTGCCCCGTGCGGATAATCGTGCGCCAGCGGTACCAGCGGACGCGTGCTGAAATCGAAACTGATCGTTGCACTCATTGCGACTTAAGGTACTTATAGATCACCGCTAAATCTTCTTCGCCGTGCCCGGCCTCAACGGCCTGCTGCCAGACGCGGGCGATATTTTCCAGCGCGGGCAGTGTGCTGTCCGACGCCTCAAGCGCCAGCCGGGCATCTTTAAGCGCCCACTGCAGATGCATCTGCGGCGTGTAATCTTCGCTTTCCATCATGGCGAGCTTCATTTTGGCATACGGCGCGGCCAGCGGACCGCCGTCCAGCACCTGCCACAGATCGTGGGTTGAAAAACCAAACTGTTCAGCGAGCCGGTTGCTCTCCGCCAGACTTTGCATCAGGCCGATTAACCAGCTGTTGATCACCAGTTTCATACGCGAACTTTTGCCCGCCTCGCCCAGCCACTGCGTGCCTTTACCTATCGCGGCAAACACCGCCTCAGCAGCCTGGGCACGCGAACGGTCGCCGCTGGCCAGCACCAGAATCTGGGCGTTTTCCGCAGGCGCTTTGGTGCCGGAAACCGGTGCATCGATAAACACCACATCCGGGCGCGTTTGAGCAAAGAAGGCGATCAGCGCATCGGTTTTTTCAACGCCAATGGTCCCCATCTGACACAGCGTGGCGCCCTGCTTCAGAACCGCGTTCACCTCATGCAGCACCTGCGCTGTCGTTTCGCCATCGGATAACATCGCAATCACGACATCAGCCTCGCTTACCGCTTCAGATGCCGAATCCGCAAGGTTCAGCCCGGCGTCAACCAGGTCTTCGCCCCGTGCGCGCGTGCGGTTCCAGCCGTGAACCTCAAACCCTTTTTTCAGTAAATTCGCTGCAAAGGCGTGCCCCATGGCACCCAATCCTAAAACCGCTACGTTCATGCTGATTTCCTTGTAGTGAATAGTCAGGCCCGTGTTGCTCATACGGGTTGGCGTAAGATAAAAGGTAGCATCGGTTACCTCGTCCTTCCGTTAACGTCCGCTGTGGCTTCCCAAACCAGTTACTGACAACGCCGCCTGTCGTTCGGCCCGCAACCGTGCCAAACGCGGGAGAGATCTACCCAGGATGCCCGTCTCACGGTTACATACATCGGCTGAACATTTACGTTTTTCCAGACAACAGACAAAACGATTAACATGAGGGCGACTGTGCCCGTGGGTTCGTTTATCCCCCTATACTGCGACCTGCCGCCAGTCGTCGTGGCGTTCGCCCCGCATCGGGCTGGCGACCTCCCCCTGGATAGGCGATTTCAGGCCAAATACAGAGGGATATTAAGCGATTACGCCGGTAAAGCCTGCCGTTTTTTGTGCTGCCTGCCATCTTTTCTCTGCCGCTGACTGCGACGGCAAGCGGATGCCCGGTATCGTGCGCAACCGGGTCGATACCGGCTTAGAATCAGCCCCTGAACAGGGCTTTTATGCGGTCGCGGAATGGCGTTATATGAGCAATATTGCCGCAGATGACAGCAACACAGTGCGTGCACCTTCGTATGCCGTAACGGTGGTAAACAGCGGCTACAAATGGCTGGTTGATGCATAAACACAGGATCTGGTTGGCCGGGTCGATAATTTGTTTGACTATATGGCTCAGTCATCATGGCTCAGTCATCGTCAACGAAAGCAATGGCCGTTATTACGAATCGGTACCGGGACGCAACTACAGCGTTGGCCTGACAGTTCCAGTAAACGCAGGCGGCTGCGCAGGTGCTTCGTGACCGCTGACTCGCTCTTTCCCTTATTTTTCAGGCATGACGTTGTTACATGCCGGGATAATTTTGCGGGACGCCGCGAATGGATCCCTGCGTTCTCGCGGGGGCCGGTGGTGCTGAGGCTGACAGGACCTTTATTTCGGCCGCGACATGGCTGGAAACCAGACGCGGCATCGCGCGCCTGGCGAGGCAGGACAGTGAACAGGCGCAGCGCTTTCACCACGCGTACCAGACCCAGGTGCTGGCGGTGTATCATGAGCGGACGCTGGCAGGATTGCACGCAACTGCGCACGGCTGTATATGCCCGTTAGACGTGCTGAAACCCATGCGTTGATTGCAGCGACGGCGATGCAGCCTGATCTCATTCTGGCGACGCGTCAGCCGAAAGACGTCAGGGAATGAGCGTGATGCTGCTCATCCCCTGGCAAGTCGCTTAACCCTTACAGGGCGTTAAGTTTTGCACGCACATCGTCACAACTGCCGGTTTCCCCCAGGCGAGGAAAAATGCGTTTAATGCTGTTTTCGTGCGTGTCGCTATTTAAATCCGTCATCGCATCGACCGCTAACGTGACGTTGTAACCTAATTCGTAAGCCTGACGTGCCGTCGACTCCACGCCGATGCTGGTGGCAATACCGCAGATCACCACCTGCGTAATACCGCGTTTTTGTAGCTGATCATGAAGCGTGGTTTGATTAAACGCGCCCCAGGTGTGCTTAGTGACGGTGATATCGTTATGTTGCGGTGTCATCGCCGGTACCAGTGTGGCCCAGTTTGCCGGTAATTCGCCCTGATGCCGGGGGGATTCGGTTCGGCCCGGTGCGCCGCCCGCGACATTCACAATCACGACAGGCAGGTCTTTTTCACGAAAGGCGGCCGCCAGGGCTGCGCAGCGTTCAATAACCGGCTGTGGCTCATGCACAACCGGCAGCGCAACAATCCCCTCTTGCAGATCGATAACAATCAGAGCGGTTTTCGCATCAAGTGTGGTTAAAGCCATGGTGAGTCCTCTGGAAACAGTATAAGAAGTATGGCGCAGGCTGATGCCGCTACGCACCGCCGGTTCGCCGCCAGTGCCCGAACAGGCGCGCCATACAGGGGGAGGCAATTATAGCGTGCCAGGCAGCGCTGAACAGGCGCGGGTCGTTTCAATTTGTAAGTCAGGCTGATTAATGGGCAAACCCGATCCGGTGCTCAGCGTCGCTCGACATAGTGAATCAGGCTGTGAAAACGCAGGCGCGTATCCAGCGGATTGCGATAACTGTGGGCCACGTCCGCGCGGAACTGAAAGGCCTCGTCCCGCTTCAGCCGCCGCCAGGTATCAGCAATGCCCAGCAACAGCTCGCCTTCCAGCACCACCACCTGCTCGATCACGCCTTTTTCATGCGCGGAAGAATCACTCTGCGCGCCCGGTGCCAGCTCAACGGCAAGCAAATCAAAGCGTAGCCGATCGTCATAAGGTAACAACGGCGTCACCGCCATCTGCGCATTGTGCTGGCGATAACGGGCCACTTCCCCTTCCGCGATGGGCAACTGATGAACAAAAAACGAGAACGGGACATTAAAGCCGGTGGCGATTTTCCACAGGGTGGCAATCGTCGGGCTGGACTCGCCGCGTTCAATCTGCCCCAGCATCGCCTTACTGACGCCTGTTTTCTCAGCGGTTAACGTAAGGCTCCAGCCATTGGCTTGCCTCAGTTGTTTCAGCGCCTCGCCAAGATAGTGATGCAAATTTTCCATATTGTCTCCTGCATAAGCGCATCAGTGTAGCACTTGTGCGTTATAGCGCACTATGCGACGATGTGCGTTATAACGCACAAGAGGAAGAGACCATGTCACTGCGCCATCCGCCGTTTCCCGTTACCCTGCCTATGGTGGTGTCAGGCTTTGTCGCCGTG
Source organism: Pantoea sp. JZ2 (assembly GCF_035191405.1). Lineage (NCBI taxonomy): Bacteria > Pseudomonadati > Pseudomonadota > Gammaproteobacteria > Enterobacterales > Erwiniaceae > Pantoea > Pantoea sp. JZ2. The sequence continues at coordinate 2,590,805 of NZ_CP045247.1, forward strand.
CTGGTCGGCTACAGCAGCACAGGTGCGATTATTTATCAGGCCGCCCAGGCGGCTGGTGCGCCGCCTGCGCTGATCGCGGGCTGGTTCTCCGTCATTGGCATCGCAATGGGAATCGCCTCAACGGGGCTTTCCCTGGCTTACCGCATGCCGGTGCTGGCCGCCTGGTCCACGCCGGGGGCGGCCTTGCTGGCCACCAGCCTGCCGGGCACGTCTCTCAATGAGGCTGTGGGCGTATTTGTTTTTGCCAATGTCCTGATTGTGTTATGCGGGGTCACGGGCCTGTTTGCCCGCCTGATGAATCACATCCCGGCGTCGCTGGCGGCTGCCATGCTGGCGGGCATTTTACTGCGCTTTGGCTTGCAGACGTTTAGCGACTTCGCCGTGAACTTTCCCCTCGCCGCCACGATGTGTATGAGCTGGTTACTGGCGCGCCGCTGGTTGGCCCGTTATGCCATTCTGATTACGCTTCTGGTCGGTGTTACCCTGGCGGTAGCCCAGAACAGTCTTCATTTTCCGGCGCAGGCTGCCCGTTTCAGCCTTCCTGCGCCTGTCTGGCCGTCGTTTTCACTGCACACGCTTATCGGTATTGGTCTACCCTATTTTTTAGTCACCATGGCGTCACAAAATGCGCCCGGCGTCGCCACCCTACAGGCACACGGCTATCGTCCGTCGGTGTCCGGGCTCATGAGCTGGACCGGATTACTGGCGTTGGTTCTGTCGCCGTTCGGCGGATTTTCGGTGTGTGTGGCGGCCATTACGGCAGCGATTTGTATGGGCGAAGAGGTCGATCCCGATCCCCGTCGTCGCTGGATTGCCGCGGCAGTGGCCGGCGGATGTTATCTGTTGGCTGGCCTGTCCGGTGCGCTGATTGCGGTGCTGTTCAGCGCACTGCCGGCTGTAATGGTGCACGTAGTGGCGGGCCTGGCGCTGGTGACGACCCTGGGCGGCAGTCTGCAACGGGCACTGGCAGAGCCTGCTGACCGCGACAGCGCGCTGTTGGCTTTTTTAATCACGGCGTCGGGCGTGACGCTTTTAGGGATCGGGTCGGCGTTTTGGGGATTAGTGGGTGGCGTTATCGCGCATCTGTTATTAAAACGTAAAACAGCGTAACATCATCTGGGCATTGGTTATTTTCCCGGCAGCGGGCGAAAAAACCACGCATTTGACCTCTTTTTCTGCGGTTTGATTTGCCATTGCCCCACGTAAAATCACCGTAATTGACGATAACACGCGATCTTCTGCCTCAGACAACGACCGATAAGGGCCTAACAGGTGGCAAAAACTTTTCTGCGCAGCGGCAATCTGGATGCGGTTCTGGCTTTAGGTGAGAACGGCCAGCCGGTATTTACGTCCGCCCTGCAAATCCGTGAGACCCTGCGTTTGCGCCGCCAAAGCGCACTGGCAGACTGCCTGGCGATTCCGCAAACCAATGAACGTGGCGACCGGCTTGACTGGTACGCGCCTTTTTCCGGCAAAGTCAAATCCTGGATGGCCGCGAGCGATTATGAACGCCGTCAGGCGTTGCAACATCTCACCGCCTGCCAGCAGGATCTGCAAGCCATTAGCGCCCGCGCCCGCGAGGCTGCCAATCCGGCGATGCGCCTGTTTGGCGCGCTACTCGGCAAGAGCCTGCAATTCCCCAATCAGCAATATGTTTATCTGGTGAACGGTAAACCTGTCATCACCTTTTGGGGATTTGTGGATGCGCAGGAGCGCAACCGTGATGATGCACTCGCCTGCCTGCGTGAAAGCCTGGAGGAGTCGCTGCCTGCTTCGCTGGTCGAACTGCCACCCGAGCCTGTTGTGCCGCCTGCGCCCGAACCGGTGGTGGTGCCCGAAACCGCCGCGGTGGTACCGCCGGTCGCAGAGGTGCCCGCGCCTGAGCCGGAACCTGTACCAGAGCCTGTGCCCGCTCAGGCCGCGCGTCGTCCGGCTTTCCGTCTGTGGTATCTGATTCCGACGCTGGCCGTTGCCGCAGCGGCCGCGACGGCGGTTATCCTGCATATGCCGCAATCGGAGCCCGTCACGCCGTCCGCCCCGGTCGCCCAAAATACCGCCCCTGTTGCCGCTATCAGGCCGGCAGCCATGGTGCCGGCTGAAAAACTGGCTGACACTTTGCCGCAGAAACCGGCCGCCGTGGTAGCGGGTGCGCAAACCGCCGCCAGCGCTGCGCCTGTGCCTGCAGCGGCACCGTCTGCGACGCTTTCCAACGTGGTTGCGCCTGCGGTGCCCGCGAAACCCGACGATCTGGTGGTGACACCGGATGCCGTACGTGATGGTCAGGTTCAGGTGATTGACGGACGCTGGCGCGTAGAGATCGAAAACATCAAAACGCCAACCGGTAAACCCCCTGTCATGCACTTCCAGTTTAACAATGGCAAGGGCAGCGTACAGATCAACCAGGGGAACACCACCTGTAAGGCCGATGTCACGGCGGCGATGACCAGCGCGGGTAACATGGTGATAGAAAGCCGCTTTACCGCCCGGTGCGCGGACAAATCGCGTTACCGTATGCCGATGTTAGTGTGTCATTCCAGCATTGGCGCCGCCGCCTGCGAAGCGCAATACACCGGGGATCGTGTGTATCCCATTACGATTAAGCGTGAGAGTAAGTAACTATGTTGGCTCCCCTGATCGATGATAAGCAAAAAATTTCTCTGATTGAGAACAGCGGCGTGCAGTTCCTGGATTTTGGTCTGCAACTCTCCGCAACCCAGGCGCGCCGTCAGTTTGTGCGCCAGACCGCAAATGGTCCGTTACTGCGTCTGAATATGGACGGTAACAGCGGTAAATTTTTACTTTACCCGCAGGACGGTGGCGCACCGGAAGTCGTGCGTCCCGAAACCGATATCGCGCTGTCCGACTCCCTGACCTTACTGGAAGCCTGCTGGCTGCCGCTGCCAATGCTGCGTTGCGCCTCAGGTCGTCGCTTTATCGGCGGCCCGGAAAACTGGGCGCGCATGCGGTTAGTGGCGCTGGAAAAACCTGACAGCGCAGGCAACACGCACCGCGTTACGCTGGCGTTTGATACGCGCTGCGTGGCGGAAGAAGATGGCGGCGAACAGTTGGGACTGACGCCATCCGACGCACAGAACGGCGTTACCTTTGCCCTGGCCTGGCACAACTACGAGTTGGGGGAATTTCTTGATCACACCTGGGTAGATGGCTGGCTGCGCGAATCCTTCACTGACCGCGTGTCCGATCGCCGTGAACAGGCCATCAGCCAGGCGCTACGTGAGTTTGAATATCAGGCGCACTACCTCAACCTGCTGGAATTGCTGGGCGAGCAGCTTAACCTCACGGAGATTCACATCCAGGCCGCCACGCTGCAAACGCCAGCCGTCAACGTGGATATCATTCTTGACGTCGGCAACTCGCACACCTGCGGTATTCTGGTTGAAGACCATCCGGAAGAGAGCAACGGCCTGAAGCAGACCTACGAGCTGCAGATGCGCGATCTGTCTCAACCACATCGTGTGTATAACGAGCTGTTCGACAGTCGGCTGGAATTTGCCGAAGCGCGTTTTGGTAAAGCCAACTTTTCGCTGGAAAGCGGCCGTGAGCAGGCCTTTATGTGGCCTTCACTGACCCGCGTCGGACGCGAAGCCAGCCGCCTGGCCTTGCAGCGTGCCGGCCTGGAAGGCAGCACCGGGCTGTCCAGCCCGCGGCGTTACCTGTGGGACGAAGCCCGCTATCAGCCGGGCTGGCGGTTTAATCAGCAGAGCCCACAAGGTGAACCGCAGGCCTGCGCCGCCCCTTTCACCTCACTGATGAATGACGAAGGTCAGCCGCTGTATGCGCTGCCGCTGGATGAACGCCTGCCGGTGTTCTCCGCTCACTACAGCCGCAGTTCACTCATGACGTTTATGCTGTGTGAGCTGCTGGCCCAGGCACTGATGCAAATGAACAGCGCGGCACAGCGTCAGCGCATGCCGCAAAGTCATGCACCGCGCCAGCTGCGTCATGTGATTCTGACGCTTCCGTCCGCCATGCCAAAACCTGAACGTGAAATCTTTCGTCGTCGCATGCAGGAAGCGATTGCGCTGGTGTGGAAAGCTGAAGGCTGGCATCCGGCCGACGAGGAATTTACGGCGGAGACGCAGGCGCAAAGCAGTAAACCCGTGCCGGACGTACAGATGGAGTGGGATGAAGCCACCTGCGGTCAGATGGTGTGGCTGTTTAACGAAACCCAGGTGAACTTTGCCGGCCGCGCAGAAGACTTCTTCAGCAGCATGGCGCGTCCGGATCGTCCGCGTGAAGCCGATGAGCAGCCCGGCAAGAGCCTGCGCATTGCCTCTATCGACATTGGCGGCGGCACCACCGACCTGGCGATTACCCAGTACCGTCTCGATGACGGCCAGGGCAATAACGTCAAAATTACGCCGCGTCTGCTGTTCCGTGAAGGCTTTAAAGTGGCCGGCGACGATATATTACTGGATGTGATTCAGCTGTGGGTTTTGCCGGCCCTGCAACAGAGCCTGCAGAAAGCCGGCCTGACGCTGGCCGAACCGCTGATCAACAAACTGTTTGGCCACGACAGCCGGATGGACGGTCAGGCAACGCTGCGGCAGCAAGCCACGTTGCAGGTGTTTATTCCCTTGGCGCAGGCGGTGCTTGAACGTTACGAGAACTGGGATCCGCTGGAAAGCCATGCCGAAATCAATGCGCTGTTTGGTGAGCTGGTCGATCAGCGTCCGGCAGACGCGGTGCTGGCGTTTGTTAATGGCGAAATCCAGCGTGAATTAGGCGGCAACAGCCGCTTTGACCTGCTTGAGGTGCCGCTGGTGGTCAGCATGGCGCAGCTTCACGGCGAGTTTATGCAGCATCGCATGGCGATCATTCCGGCACTGCGATCTATGTGTGAAGTGGTCTCACTGTATCAGTGTGACGTCCTGCTGCTGACCGGACGGCCCTCACGCTTCCCCGGCATTCAGGCGCTGGTGCGTCATCTGCAACCGCTGCCGGGCAGCCGAATTTTGTCGCTGGAAGGCTATCACACCAGTGACTGGTATCCGTTTAACAAACATGGCCGTATCGATAACCCGAAATCCACGGCCGCCGTGGGCGCGATGTTATGCCTGCTGGCCCTGGATTTGCGCCTGAGCAGCTTCTGGTTCCGCGCCGGCGATTTCGAGCCCTATTCCACGATCCGTTATCTCGGCATGCTGGACGAAAACCAGGCCCTGACCGATGAGAACCTGTGCTACAGCGACATCGACCTGGACGATCCCGCTTTCTCGCTGGATCGCAAAAGCAGCTTCCGGATTCGTGGCAATGTCTGTCTGGGCTTCCGCCAACTGGATAATGAACGCTGGCCCGCGTCGCCGTTGTACAGCCTGACGCTCAATGATGCCGCGCTGGCGCGCAAGGTTGCAGGTGAAAGCGTGCTGCGCGTGAAGCTGGCGGTGAAGGCCGGTCCGGATGCGCCTGGCCCCGAGACGTTGGTGTTAAGCGAAGCCCGACTGGACGATGGTACGCGCGTTCCGCTTGAACATCTGAGCCTCAAACTGAATACTCTCTCCGCCACTGGCAATGCCAATGCGCAATACTGGATTGACAGCGGGAGTGTATGTAAACGATGAGATCGGTTAAACCCCGCCAGCCGCAAACGCTGGCAAAACGCCTGAGTTTATTGCAGGACGCCCTGAATGGCAGCCTGGCATGGATTGAAAACACCCGCGAACAGTCGCCCCGTCTGGCACTGGAAGCCGAAACCCTGACCCTGCAGTTACGTCAGGCCCGTGTGCAAACGCAGGCGCTGGCGCAGCAGGTGGCCCGCCCCGTCACCTTAGCCCTGTTTGGGCAGTCTCAGGCAGGCAAAGCCTGGTTATTAACGGAGATGGTCGCGGATGCCCAGGGACAGTTAATCACCGCGCTAAGCGACAAGCCGGTTAACTATTTTCAGCATATCAACCCGGGTAACCTTGATTTCGCCACGGCGACGCGGTTTACCCATCAGCGCGAGCCGCTGTCGTCGGAGTGGCCGGTAGAGCTGGCCCTGATGAGCGAAGCCGAGGTGCTACGCCTGGCGATTTCGTGTGGCGAAGGCGTCAGCCAGCCCGATACCGCAAACATCGACAGCGTGATACAACGTCTGCAGCGTCACCGCTTAACGACGCCACTGCCTGGCCTGGAGAGCGATGCGCTGGTCACGCTCTGGTCATGGTGCCGCCGCCATCATTTGTATGATGCACAACTGGATCGGCACTTCTGGCCTCAGGCGGTTGAACTGGCCCCGTGGCTGAGCGTTGACGATCGGGTCCAGTTGTTCTCTCTGCTCTGGCCCGCCGAACCGGCCCTGAATGAGCTGGTGCGGAGCTTGCTGCATCTGCGCCACCAACTGCGCAACAGCACACGCGTGCTGGGGCCGCTTAGCCTGTTAACCGATTCGTCTCTGCTGCCTGCCGAACAGCTTATCGTCCCGGCCAGCGAACAGGATCTCTCGCTGCACATTGAGATCTGCCCGTTAAACGGAAACCGCCTGGCCAAGCCGCAACATGTGGCGCTGGGATTACTGGCGCTGCTGACGCTGGAGGTGACGATTCCGCTCAGCTCCACGCCGCGCACCGCGATCTATGACGAAGCGGACATGCTGGAGCTGCCTGCACCCGGTACGCCGAGTGATGCGGCGCTGCGGGAAGAACGCCAGCGCCTGCAGCAGCAGGATGCGCTGCGCGCACGGCTGCTGGAGCACAAACGTACACTGCTCCCCGGCATCTATGCCGCCCGCCAGGGCATCGATTTGCTGCTGATCTGCACCGCCGCCAGCCAGCGTCAGGATGTGGATATCGCCAGCCGCGCCCTGCGCGAATGGCAACGCCTTCAGCCAAAAAACGACGCGGGTGAAAAACCGCGTCTGATTTGGGCGATCACGCCTTATGATGCGCGCCATCAGCAGGTGAATGTGGATGAGGCGGTACAGCGTCAGGTCGGCCAGCCGGGTCAGCAATGGGGTTCCATGCTGGCACTGGATCGCGCCGGTGTGGATCGCATGTCCGAATGGTTACAGGATGAGATGCAGCCAGAGGCCCGCCGCGATCAGCTTATCGCGCAACTGGCGCAGATTCAGCACATGGTCGTTGAACGTCGGCTACAGCCCTGGACCGAAGCCGGTGCGTCGCCCGATCAGGCGGCGCGCAAGCAGAACATCGCGGATACCTTGTTGAAATGCCTGCAACATCGCACCGGTTTGCATGGAGAACTGCTGGAGCGGCTACAGCCTTCCCGCGAAGCCCTGCGTCAGCTGTGGCTGAATCAGTCAGGCTCATCCGTTCCTGCCGCCACCACCAGTATTCAGGCACCGGAGAACCAGTTTGGTATCGGTTTTGAGTTCGACCTGTTCAGCGATGCTGAAATTGAACAGCCCGCGCCTCAGCAGTCCAGCTTTGGCCAAGGCCTGACTCAGTTCCCGCGCCAGGTCTTCAGCCTGTGGCTGAACCATCTGCGCCAGTTGCCGGAAAATCAGAGCCTGCTCACGCTGCTGAATATCGACAAAGCCACGATGGAATGGTTAATAGAAGAACTGATCACCGCCAGTTTCCGCACCGGTATCCTGCAGTCGCTGCAAACCGCCCTGCATGAACCGGACGCGCAGAGCATGTCGCATGAGTCGCGCGCCGATCGTCAGGTGACGCGTGCCATGACGGTGTTGGGGGATTTCGTCGCGTGGCTGGGCTTCCTGCAGCGTCCGGAAACAGAACGTCCGGCCAGCCGGGTTAACCGTGGCCAGTCGATCTTCTCACGTCCGCCTGCGCCGAGTGTGAATTTCAGCGCCGGTCAGCGACTGACAAAACTGTCGGCTACGCCAGCAAACCACACGGCGTACTACATATATGACTGGCTGGTGGGCCTGAACACGGTCATTATCGAAAACAACGGCTATACCGGTGGGGGCGATCTGCCGGTCAGCGCGCGCGAAGCGCTAGCCGACCTGCTCAAACCACTGCGTAACTAAGCGTATATCAGGCGCAGTTCGCCACTCAGCGACTGCGCCGCCTCTTCCAGCAACGCCAGAACCGGAGCCAGATCCGCGTCGTGCCGATCGGCATTCAGCAGATAAATCTCCGCCGGCAGGGCCATGCCACCTGTCAGCCAGTCCCAGAGCGCGTCCAGGTTATTGCCGAAGTCGCCGGAGCAGTCGCTTTGCGCGGCAAACTGCCGGTAAAAGGCATCGCGATCCGCCAGCTCACCGAGATCAAACCGTAGGCGCAACATCGTTACTGCACCGGCTTAAAACTGCGATAGTGGTCAGTGGAAAGAAACACCAGCCCGTCTGACGAATACACGAGGCGATCCGCCTCACGATGGCCACAGCGGTAGTTCACATCCGCCTCATACCACTGCCGATCGGAACGTTCAGGTAGCTTTCTTTCGCGGTTGGAAAAGCGATCGCCGCCAATCGCCCGACCCGGCAGCACGTCACACAGATTGCCCTTCGCAGGATTCCAGCCCAGACGGCGGGCCTGCTTCTTTGTGATGTAGTAATCGGGCAACTGCTGATGCTGTAGCACCCAGCGGGCGACGGTTCGCACATCCGTTAAGGCGGCGATGTCTGCGGCAGAGGTTTTGGCAGGTGCAGACGTCAGATAGGGTCGCAGACCTATCCAGGAGAGGATAAGGATGAGGACTAATCCTAACCACAGTTTTTTTGACATGATGACATCCCCGGAAAACAGGATGCAGATAATAGCAGTTTTCTCAGCGGATAAAACAGCGCGGGCCAGATGACCTGGCCCTGGCGGGGTTTACTGCATTGCAGCCTGCGACGGCACACTGTGACGGCGCCACGCACCCGGAGCAACACCATACTGACGCTTGAAGCTGCGGTTGAACGACTGCTGCGAGTCAAAGCCCAGCGAAATGGCTACGTTCAGGATAGGTTCGTTGGTGCTGGTCAGGCGATCCGCTGATTTTTTTAATTTTTTCATACGGATATATTCACCCAGTGGATAGCCTGTGTGCTCTTTAAACATCCGTTGCAGGTGCCATTTTGAGTAGCCCGCGCGCTCAGAAACCGTATCGAGATCGAGGCGTGCTTCAATATTGTTGTCAATCCAGTTAATCAGATCGTGAATAAAAGCGTTACTCATCATTTGTCTTCTCCGGTCGCGACAGCGAACAGTATTAGTATCAGTTGCAGTTACACTTAAAGCGTGACTGACAATGCCATTTAATGCAAGTTTAATTAATACATTAAATGCCGCACATTTTATGGGGACTTACCTCATGCCCTGTCAGGCTGGATGCTGGCCGATAAATCATCGCTCATCAGACCGCACATAAAGTGTATCAGTTATTCTTGCAGTTCTCAGACACACAAGCCTACACTCCTCGCGATAAATTGCAACCATAGAAGTTGCAAATATTGGCCTGCGGGCTTTACTTCACTGTTCATCGCGGAATCACAACAATGATAAGCAACTGGGTTCGTCAGGGAGTTACCCTGCTGGGGATGGGACTGGTCATCAGTCAGTTAAGTGGATGTGACACGGGTCAGGCGAACAGCGCCCCGCCGCCGCCGCCCGAGGTGAGTGCGGCTGTGGTGGTGACAAAACCGGTCAGTCAGTGGGACAGCTTTAATGGCCGCATAGAAACGGTTGAAAGCGTCCAACTGCGTCCACGGGTTTCAGGCTACATCACCACGGTTAATTACCATGAAGGGGATGAGGTGAAAAAGGGTCAGGTCCTGTTCACCATTGACGACCGTAGCTACCGCACCGCACTGGATCAGGCGAGAGCCTCGCTGGCGCGTGCGCGGAGTCAGGCCAGCCTGACCCGCAGTGAATCGGCGCGCACAGAAAAACTGCTCGGTACTCAGGCGGTATCACGTGAGATGTGGGAGCAGCGACGCGCCAGCGCCAGCCAGGCGCAGGCCGATGTGCAGGCCGCCGAGTCGGCTGTGGCCATGGCCCAACTGAATCTGGATTTTACCCGCGTCACGGCGCCCATTGACGGCCGCGCTAGCCGGGCCATGATCACCGCAGGAAACCTGGTAACCGCCGGGGACAGCGCCAGCGTTCTGACGACGCTGGTCTCGCAAGACAAGATGGTGGTCTATTTCGACATCGATGAAACCACCTTCCTGCACTACCAGGCCATGGCGCGTCAGGGCCAGCAACGTCATGCCCTGCCCGTCGAGATTGCGCTGGCAGGCGAACAGGGTTACCCGCACCGGGGTAACGTCGACTTCCTGGATAACCAACTCAACGCCAGTACCGGCACCATTCGCATGCGTGCGCAGCTGGATAACCATCAGCGTATCTTTACGCCTGGCCTCTTTGCGCGGGTTCGCCTGCCGGGTCGTGCAACCTTCAACGCCCTGTTAATTGACGATAAAGCCGTGCTGACCGACCAGGATCGCAAATATGTTTATATCGTTGATGCTCAGGGGAAAGCGCAGCGCCGCGACATTAAGCCTGGTGCCATGGCTGACGGACTGCGTATCGTCGAGGCCGGTTTGCAGGCGGGCGACCGGGTCATCGTTGCCGGACTGCAAAAAGTGTTTATGCCCGGAATGCCGGTGACGGCCAAAACTGTCGATATGGCCGCTACCGCCGCTCAATAACCCGAGGTTGATATGGATTTTTCCCGCTTTTTTATTGATCGGCCAATCTTTGCCGCCGTGCTGTCGGTATTGATGTTCATGACCGGCCTGATCGCCATACCGTTATTGCCCATCAGTGAGTATCCCGACGTGGTGCCGCCGAGCGTGCAGGTGCGTGCCGAATACCCCGGCGCGAACCCAAAGGTCATTGCCGATTCCGTGGCGACCCCGCTGGAAGAAGCGATTAACGGCGTCGAAAACATGATGTACATGAAGTCCGTCGCCGGTTCGGATGGCGTGCTGGTGACCACCGTCACGTTTCGTCCCGGCACCGATCCGGACCAGGCGCAGGTTCAGGTACAAAACCGTGTCGCTCAGGCGGAAGCGCGACTGCCTGAAGACGTGCGCCGGCTGGGCATTACGACGCAAAAAATGTCGCCTACGCTGACCTTAGTGGTGCATCTGTTTTCGCCGGGCAGTACCTATGATTCTCTTTACCTGCGTAATTACGCCACGCTGAAAGTGAAAGACGAACTGGCCCGCCTGCCAGGCGTCGGGCAGATCCAGATCTTTGGTGCAGGCGAATATGCCATGCGCGTCTGGCTGGATCCCAATAAGGTGGCCGCACGCGGCCTGACCGCCGCCGACGTCGTCAGCGCAATGCAGGAGCAGAACGTGCAGGTTTCTGCCGGGCAGCTTGGTGCGGAACCGCTGAAAAAGCAGAGCGATTTTCTGCTGTCGATCAACATGCAGGGCCGGCTCGAAAATGAGCAGCAGTTCGGCGATATCATTTTAAAAACCGCTGAGGACGGCTCGCTGGTGCGGCTGCGCGATGTGGCACGCATCGAAATGGGTGCGGGCAGCTATGCGTTGCGTTCGCAGCTGAACAATAAAGATGCCGTCGGCATTGGTATTTTTCAGGCCCCCGGGGCCAACGCGATCGATCTTTCCAACGCGGTGCGAGCCAAAATGGATGAGCTGGCCACCCGCTTTCCTGACGATGTGAAATGGGCAGCGCCCTACGATCCCACTGTGTTTGTGCGCGACTCCATCAAGGCCGTGGTCCAGACTCTGCTGGAGGCAGTCTTTCTGGTCGTGCTGGTGGTGATTCTGTTCCTGCAAACCTGGCGGGCCTCGATCATTCCCCTGCTGGCGGTCCCTGTTTCCGTGGTGGGCACGTTCAGCGTGCTTTACCTGCTCGGATTCTCGCTTAACACCCTGAGCCTGTTCGGTCTGGTGCTGGCCATCGGCATCGTGGTGGATGATGCCATCGTGGTGGTGGAAAACGTTGAGCGCAATATTGAAATGGGTCTGTCACCCAAAGCGGCGGCGCATCAGGCCATGCGCGAAGTATCGGGGCCGATTATCGCTATCGCGCTCGTGCTCTGTGCCGTGTTTGTGCCGATGGCGTTTCTGTCGGGCGTCACCGGTCAGTTTTACAAGCAGTTTGCCACCACCATTGCCATTTCGACCGTCATCTCTGCCATCAACTCGCTGACCTTATCGCCTGCGCTGGCAGCAATGTTGCTTAAGGATCACCAGGCCGCCAAAGACAGGCCCACGCGCCTGATCGACTGGCTGTTTGGCTGGATTTTCCGCCCGTTTAACCGTTTCTTTCACCGCACGGCCCATGGCTACGAGTCGATGGTAGCGAAAACCCTGCGGCGGCGCGGCGCGGTGTTTGGCGTGTATCTGGTGTTACTGGCGGGTGCCGGCTGGATGTTCCATGCCGTACCGGGCGGATTTATCCCCACGCAGGATAAGCTTTACCTGATTGGCGGCGTGAAAATGCCGGAAGGATCGTCGCTGGCGCGCACGGATGAGGTCATCCGGCAGATGAGCGAAATCGGTCTGCAAACGGAAGGCGTGGCCTATGCGGTTGCCTTTCCGGGCCTGAATGCGCTGCAGTTTACCAATACGCCGAACAGCGGCACGGTGTTTTTCGGCCTGAAACCTTTCAGTGAACGTAAGCGCACGGCGGCGGAGATTAACGCGGACATCAATGCAAAAATCGCCCGTATTCAGCAGGGGTTTGGCTTCTCCATTATGCCGCCACCGATTCTGGGTCTGGGCCAGGGTTCGGGCTATTCGCTTTACGTGCAGGATCGGGCCGGATTGGGCTATGGCGCACTGCAAACCGCGATTAATACACTCTCCGGCGCGGTAATGCAGACGCCAGGCATGCACTTCCCCATCTCGTCTTATCAGGCCAACGTACCGCAACTGGATGTGCAGGTTGACCGTGATAAGGCCAAGGCACAGGGCGTGGCGCTGACGGATTTGTTCAGTACGCTGCAAACTTATCTGGGGTCATCCTATGTTAACGACTTTAACCGCTTTGGTCGGACCTGGCGGGTGATGGCACAGGCAGATGGCGAATTTCGTGACAGCGTGGAGGACATTGCCAACCTGCGTACCCGCAACGATCGTGGCGAGATGGTGCCCATCGGCAGCATGGTGCATATCACCACCACTTACGGGCCCGATCCGGTTATTCGTTACAACGGCTATCCGGCGGCGGACCTGATCGGTGATGCGGACCCTCGGGTACTGTCCTCCGCCCAGGCGATGCGCCAGCTTGAGGCGATGTCCGGCCAGCTGTTGCCGAATGGCATGAACATCGAATGGACCGACCTCAGCTACCAGCAGGCGACGCAGGGCAATACCGCGCTGATTGTTTTCCCGGTGGCGGTGTTACTGGCCTTCCTGGTGCTGGCCGCGCTGTATGAGAGCTGGACGTTACCGCTGGCGGTGATCCTGATTGTGCCGGTTACCATGCTGTCGGCCCTGCTGGGCGTGTGGTTAACAGGCGGAGACAACAACGTCTTTGTGCAGGTCGGTCTGGTGGTGCTGATGGGCCTGGCCTGTAAGAACGCCATTCTGATTGTGGAGTTTGCGCGCGAACTGGAGATGCAGGGTAAAGGGATTGTCGACGCCGCGCTTGAGGCCTGTCGGTTACGTCTGCGCCCTATCGTGATGACCTCTATCGCCTTTATCGCCGGAACTATTCCGTTGATTCTGGGGGAAGGCGCAGGCGCGGAAGTCCGCGGCGTGACGGGCGTCACGGTGTTCTCCGGTATGTTAGGCGTGACGCTGTTTGGCCTGTTTTTAACGCCGGTGTTTTATGTGGCGCTGCGTAAGCTGGTGACGCGTAACGCCGCTCGCCCGGTTACGGAACACGCGCAGTAATGCGTGTGCCCCGACGATCCTGCGGACGTCGGGGCACTGCCTCTCAACGTCAGTATATACAACGCCTGACCCGTGCCCTGGCGGAGCCGGTTAGCATTTATTTTATTTAAAAGGCGCTGTGCGCGCGCGGACGGGATAACTGAGTACGGGTGTTCGTCAGAGACAGGCAGAGAGGACGTGACGGTGAAACCTGCCGATGATGAATGCAACACCCTCGCACGTGATGGTCGTCAGTTTACATAAGACGTAAAAAAAGCCGCATCAGCGGCTTTTTTTGCAGTCGGTATCCGGTTCCGTCACCTCAGGCTCAGGCACGGCGGTGCAGTTGCTGGTGTCGTGGGTTTTCAGCTCATTTAACGCGTCGGCGACGGTGCGCTTCGCGAGTACCGCCAGTGATGCCTGCTCGGCTTCCTCGGCAATCGATTTAAAATACCAGCACAGGTTGGCGCTGACCAGGCAACGCGGTGCCACATCCGGGCGAGCCGCCCAGAGTTTTTTATCATCTGTCACAGAGACATAAATATCACGCAGCGTGATTTCAGCTGCGGGTCTGCCCAAATGAATGGAACCCGTACGACCCAGCGTGGACACGATAATGCCATCACGGGTTAATGGGACCATTAACTTACGTATAAAGCTCGGGTTTGCTTCAAGCCCGTAAGCGAGAATCGCGCTGGTAGAGCGTTTTCCCATTTGCTCCGCCACCGCCACACTCAGAACCATTTGCAAAGCTGTCGGGAAGCGATAATCAAGCATCTTTGTATCCTGAATTGCGGTGCATTCTTGTTGTTATATAGCCGCCTAAGTGAACCAACAAACAGGGATGAATATAACAAACACTGTCACTTTTTAGAAGCAACCCACCCGCCACAAGGCACATATTCCCCACCCGGAAACCCGCGACCGCACAAGGTGCTTATTTGCCCAGCGGTAGCGGACAGCATTAGCGCACAGATGGCGCTGGCGCTGGAAGCCGCTTTTTCAGTGCCACCACCAGCAGCAGATTTATCACTGCCAGTGTGCACAGTAACCACAGCGTGGCTTTGGGCCCCAACGTCGCAAACACATAGCCCACGCCTAACGGCGTTACCGCCTGCCCCATTAACGCCGGACGCGCCATCCGGCCTGCCAGTACCGCGTACGCTTCAGGTTTTACCATCATCAGCGGCAAAGTGCCGCGCACAATGGCGCGTAAGCCGTTTCCCGCACCGTAAAAGATCATACTTAACAGGGCCAGTTGCGGAAACAGCGCCAGCAACAACAACCCCAGCGCCACCAGCCCCACCGAAAAAAAAGTGGTCCAGATGGGATGGCCCCCTTTAAAGGCCATATCAATGAGACGGGATGCCACCTGGCACGGCCCCAGCAGCGTACTGATTGCCAGCGCCGCCGCCATGCTGTAACCACTGGCCTGCAACAGGGTGATAAGCTGCACCGAAATGGCCGTCATAATCACCGAGGCCAGCGTGAAAATGGCGCACAACAGGTAAAACAAGACTGCGGGCAAATCCGGCGCTGTGCCGGGTGCGCTTTTACGTTTGACGGGTGAGATAAGATGGCCTTTGGGCAAAGCATAAAAATAGGCCGGTAAGACGCTGACCAGCAACAGCGCGGCGATGGCGAAACACGCGCCCCGCCAGTTCAGCCAGTGAATAAGCAGCGCGGTGGCAGGCCAGACCACGCTGGTACAAAAACCGGAAATCAGGGTTATGCCGGTAATGGCGCTGCGTGCCTGCCCACCATAGCGGGTGCCCAGCGTCGCAAACAGCGCATCATACAGCCCCATCGCCATGCCGATGCCGATGATGACCCAGGCCAGTAAAAACACCGGTAAGTGATGGCTGAATCCCATAAGGGTAAGCCCTGCCGCCATCACGATGCCATTGAGTGCCAGCATCAGGCGACCGCCCGTGCGTACAATAAGGTGGCCACAGCGCGGAGCGAGCAACCCAGACACTAAAATGCCCAGCGATAACGCGCCGTAAACCCACTGTTGCGACCATCCGGTTTCTGCTACAACAGGCGCGGCCATGACCGCCATCAGATAAAACGAACCGCCCCAGGAGAGGATCTGAACCAGGCCCAGCGTGACAATTTGCGTGACACCCGGCTTTTTAATCACGTCCATGTTGAGGATCCGTTAGCAAACAAAGTGTTTTTATAACATGTTCAGCTAAAAGGAAAAATGCCGCCGTTGGCTTTACCGCTTTTTTACGCGCCCCAACGGTCCGGTTACCAACGCGCCCCAGCGGGATTTCTTCTCCCTGTGGTGGTAGAGCACACGCAGCTAAGGCGATAAGGACATTCAAAATGTGCTGTTGCCCTGCCGCACAGTTAATCGCCCGGCAGGGTGTGAAAAAATCAGCAACCAAAATGAAAAAGGCGCGTCACGCTCAGGCCTGAGGCGAAGCGGGACGCGCGGCGTGATGTCGTTGCCCGTCTGAACCGGCTTGTGCGTTCCGTTAGCACCGGTGGTGAATTCGGCTATTCTGACTCATGGCTGACAGGACACGGCATAAACAGGAAGATGCCAGGCCGGGCTGGAAAGCCACGCAAGGAGTAAAAGGCTGAATGCACCGCCTTTCAGATATCGACGAACCGGACTTATTAACCCCTATCCAGGAAGCAACGATGGCCCCTTCTCTGCCCCTGCTCGATGCGCAGGATGTCACCTTTTCACACGGCGGCAGACAGCTATTGCAGCCGGTCTCTCTACAGCTGTCGCCGGGCGACGTTGTCGTGCTCACCGGTGCCTCCGGCAGTGGCAAAAGTACCTTCCTGAAGATCCTTGCCTCTCTGTTAACGCCAACGACCGGAGAGATCCGCTTTCAGGGCCGCGATATCGCCACGCTCAGGGCCGAGGAATACCGTCAGCAGGTATCGTACTGTTTTCAGACGCCACAGCTTTTCGGTCAGACGGTTTATGACAACCTTGCCCTGCCCTGGCAACTTCGCCGCCAGACGCCGCCACAGGCAAAACTTAAGGCGGCGCTGGAGAGTGTTAATCTCTCGCCGGATATGCTGAATGCTGCGATTGAGCCCCTCTCTGGCGGCGAAAAGCAGCGCATTGGGCTGCTGCGCCATCTGCAGTTTGTGCCAGCCGTGCTGTTACTTGACGAAGTGACCAGCGCGCTTGATGAAGAAAACAGCCTGACGGTACAGTCGCTGATCAGGCGGCTTGTCGCAGAACACCCGATGGCCGTCGTCTGGATAAGTCACGATGTTAACGACATACAGCAGGCAGAGCATGTGCTTCGCCTCACGTCACCTGACAGGGAGAAGATGAATGCATCAGACAACAATAAGTGACAACTCGCTACTGCTGTCGCTGGTTCTGGTCCTGATTGCGTTGCTTATCAGCCAGAAAGAGAAGCTTGGCATGAGCAAAGATATTTTGTGGAGCGTCAGCCGCGCGATCGTTCAACTGGCCATCGTAGGCTATGTCCTCAAGTCGGTCTTCGATGTGAATAACGGCGGGCTGACCGTGCTGATGGTGCTGTTTATCTGCGTCAATGCGGCGCTTAATGCCCGTAAGCGCAGCCGTAACATTGATAATGCCTTTGTGATTTCGTTCGTTGCGATCGCGAGTGGCACCGCCATTACGCTGACCATTCTGGTCATGAGCGGTGCAATCGCCTTTCTGCCTATGCAGGTCATTCCGGTTTCCGGCATGATTGCCGGCAATGCCATGGTTGCTGTGGGGCTGTGTTACAGCAACCTGAACCAGCGCTTCAGCGACAATGCCCAAAAAATTCAGGAGATGCTGAGCCTTGGCGCGCCAGTCAAACTGGCCTCGCAGCGAATCCTTGCCGAAAGCATTCGCGCCGCGATGATCCCCACCGTTGATGCCGCCAAAACTGTTGGTCTGGTGAGTTTACCCGGCATGATGTCCGGGCTGATCTTTGCGGGTGTTGACCCACTTAAGGCGATTAAGTACCAGATTATGGTTACGTTTATGCTGCTTGGCACAGCCAGTTTATCGACCATCATCGCCGTCTATTTGTCGTATCGTCGTTTTTTCACGGCCCGATCGCAGTTGAAAGTCTTAGCGAAGTGATGTTTCAGGCACCACGTCACGTTACCGATGCGGTGTGTTCTTCATTCATGGGTGGGGTTAACGGTCAGGCACTGACTGAACGAGATCCCCCCTGTTTGTGAGGGAGAAAATGCGCGTTGCCGCTGACATATCATGCCCGCCTGAGGATACCCTGCGCTTACCGCTGTGGTGTTTATGGCAGCCGCAAGGCGGGCCTCTTTCTTGAGAACGTGTTTCCACTCATTCAGCCGGCTGAACAGATGAACGCGGCGAATGACGATTAAGGTTTTATTAATCTTGCGCGGGGAAAATGGCCCTTGTCCTCTCTTACCACAGAGCCCACGCGCTGATGAATACTTTGCTGGAAACCTATAATCAGGATCTGTTCCTTACCATTAATGCCCTTCCCGGCACGCCCGGCTGGCTCATCGATTTTGCGACATTCAGCGCAGAGTATCTGATCTTTCTGCTGCCGCTTATGCTGCTGATTTACTGGTTTACAGGTGGGCGCGCAGAACGCGAAACCGCCCTGTTTGCCATCGTAACGGCCATCACAGGGCTGACACTGAATTTTCTCTGTTCAGCATTCTATTTTCATCCGCGCCCTTTTATGATTCGGCTGGGTCATCTGTGGATCGATCACGCTGCGGATACGTCATTTCCCAGCGACCACGGCACGCTGTTTTTCAGTATCACGCTGGCATTATGGGCCAGGGGTAACTGGGGCTCCGGTGGCATTCTCACGCTCGTCTCACTGCTGGTTGCCTGGTCACGCATCTTTCTCGGGGTTCACTTCCCACTGGATATGGCAGGCGCGCTCGGTGTAGCGGCCGTAGCCGTGATCATCGTAACCCTGTTCTGGCGCAAAAAAGGCGAAACGCTGCTGTCATGTTGCGAAGCCGTATCAATATGTTTATTCAGCCTGCTCCCGGAACGGATTTATCAGTTGTTCAGCCGACATTCGTAATCCTGCGCCGCTTAACCCCGGTGCCTGAAGGCGGCGAGAGCGCCCGCCAGGCACCGAATAACCTTTTTTGGTTTTGTCACCGTCGGTGACCAGCCGCTTCCCGCCGATTCTGTCTACGCTGGTGACGATGGTAATGCACCCTGTCCCGCGTGGAGCTGTCACTCGCTTTTTTCTGGTGGGCCCCATCGCACCCTGTGCTATCTTCGCCCTGCTTATGCCACAGACCGCACCATTTCAGAAAGCCTGTTTAGTATGTTGTAACTATAAAGACGTTTGCAGCAGCGCGATCTTTCTGCCACATTGAGCATGTTGTAACTACAGGAGAGACTTCGGTGCGTTATGATTTAGTCACAGATATGCAGCAGTGCGTCAAGGATCTCGAAGAAGCCCTGGGAGCATTACGGCAGCAGATTGAGGCGCAGCCGCTGTTAATCGCCCGGGTCTTCAGTCTGCCCCCGATTGAAAAAGGGCATGAACACGATGCGATTACTCAGATTGCCGTGGAGCAGCACCTGGGCACAGAGGCGCGGGAGCGGGCGCTCAACCACTATTGCCGTCTGTTCATGCAGCACCAGTCAGAAAAGCTCAGCACTAAAGCCGCCGTGCGCCTGCCGGGTGCGCTCTGCATCGAATGCAGCGAGCAGGACACGCAGCAGCTTACCGCGTTTATCAACAGCATCAACCAGCTGAAAGCCCGTCTTGAGCACATGATCACCGTGGAGTCCGGTCTGCCTTCCGAAGCCCGGTTCGAATTTGTGCATCAGCATTTGCGTGGCTTAATTACCCTGAATGCTTACCGGACCATCACCGCCCTTCCCGCGCCAGAGAGTGTGCGCTTTGGCTGGGCAAACAAGCAGGTCATTAAGAACGTTAAACGGGACGAGATCATCGCCCAACTGGAAAAGAGTCTGAAGGCTGGCCGTGCCCAGGCTCCCTGGACACGCGAGCAGTGGGCGGAAAAAGTGCAGCAGGAACTGGCGGATGTACGCGCCCTGCCCGCATCCGCGCGCCTGAAGATTAAACGTCCGGTGAAAGTGCAGCCGGTTGCGCGCATCTGGCGTGCGGAAGAGAAAAAGCAAACGCAGCTTGCCTGCCCGTCACCGATTCTTGTGCTGTGCCGGGATCGCACCCAGGTGCCAAAGTTAGGTGAGCTGCTGAATTACGATGCGGAGGCGATTACGCATCGCTATAAACCCGCCGCAGAACCCCTGCATTTGCTGATCCCACGGCTGCATCTCTGGGTGGACTGCCCGGTGTGATATCAGGGCCTGTGCAGGCCCTGACAGACCTCACTTACGACTTCATGCTGCCTACCATGTCTTCCGGACGCACCCAGGCATCAAACTCCGCTTCCGTCAGATAGCCCAGCTTCAGCGCCGAAGCTTTCAGCGTTAAGCCTTGTTTATGGGCCTGTTTGGCAATTTCAGCGGCCTTGTCATAACCGATGTGCGTATTCAGCGCGGTGACCAGCATCAGCGACTCGTTGAGCAACTGATCAATACGCTCACGCACCGGTTCGATACCGACAGCGCAGTGGTGATTGAAACTGTCCATCCCATCCGCCAGTAAACGAACGGACTGCAGGAAGTTATGGATAATCATCGGACGATAAACGTTCAGTTCGAAGTTGCCTGATGCGCCCCCCATGTTAATCGCCACGTCATTACCCATGACCTGACAGCACAACATTGTCATCGCTTCACACTGGGTGGGGTTAACCTTGCCCGGCATGATGGAGCTGCCGGGTTCGTTTTCCGGGATAGCAATTTCGCCGATACCACAGCGCGGACCGGATGACAGCCAGCGGACATCATTAGCAATCTTCATCAGTGAAGCCGCCAGGCCTTTCAGCGCACCGTGTGCATGCACCAGCGCGTCGCAGGTGGCCAGGGCTTCAAACTTATTAGGGGCGGTCACAAACGGCTGCTCTGTCAGTACCGCCAGGGCTTTCGCCACACGCACGGCATATTCAGGATGGGTATTCAGGCCGGTTCCCACCGCGGTGCCGCCCAGCGCCAGCTCGGCCAGATGCGGAATGCTCTGCTCAATATGTTTAAGGTTGTGCTCCAGCATGGCGACCCAGCCGGAGATCTCCTGACCGAGCGTGAGCGGCGTGGCGTCCTGCAGATGGGTACGGCCAATTTTAACGATGTCTTTAAAGGCGTCAGATTTGGCACGCAGGGTTTGCTTCAGAACGTTCAGTTGGGGAATCAGGTGCTCACGTACCGCAATGACCGCCGCAACGTGCATCGCGGTCGGGAAGACATCGTTTGAACTCTGGCTTTTATTAACGTCATCGTTGGGATGCACCAGACGGGACATGCCGCGCTCACCGCCCAACAGCTCACTCGCACGGTTGGCCAACACTTCATTCATGTTCATGTTGGTCTGGGTGCCGGAGCCGGTCTGCCAGATCGCTAGCGGGAATTCATCGCTGTGTTTATCCGCCAGCACTTCATCAGCGGCCTGAATAATCGCCTCCGCCCGCTCCGCAGGCAGTAAGCCTAAATCCCGGTTAACGCTGGCGGCCGCGCGTTTGGTCATCGCCAGCGCGTGCACCAGCGCCACCGGCATCTTCTCTGTTGAGATACGGAAATGCTCCAGGGAGCGCTGTGTCTGTGCGCCCCAAAGTTTATCAGCCGGTACATCAATTGGCCCCATTGAATCTTTTTCAACGCGATTGGCTGCCATGACTTTCTCCTTTCACCGTTTTAAATAAACCCTTCGTTCACGCGCGGGTGTTCGCTACGCATGAAGCAGATAAACTCATACAAATTTTTAACATCATCCGAGCTTAGCATCCTTCTTGCGCTGGATATGTATTTTCCATGCCAGTTTCTGCTTTAATAAGCGCAATATTCCCATGCCAGAAAGGCAGTGAAATGAAAAAGATGAGTAATGCGGTGCAATATTATGCCTGGGGGAGCAAGACGGCATTAACCTCCCTGTATGGCATCGCCAATCCTGAAGACTTACCGATGGCGGAACTGTGGATGGGGGCGCATCCCAAAAGCCCGTCCGCCGTTGACGTTGAGGGGCAATCCCGCTCGTTACGCGATGTCATCGCGGCCCATCCGTCGCAGATGCTGGGCGACGCCGTGGCAAAACGCTTTGGCGAACTGCCCTTTTTATTTAAAGTGCTGTGTGCCGATCAGCCGCTCTCAATTCAGGTGCACCCCAGCAAATCCGCCGCCGAAGAGGGGTTTGCGCGTGAAAATGCCGCCTCTGTACCGCTCAGTTCGCCTGAGCGTAACTATAAAGATGCCAACCATAAACCGGAGCTGGTGTACGCCTTAACGCCGTTTAAAGCCATCAATGGGTTTCGCGAGCGCAACGAGATGGTGACACTGCTCACCCCAGTGGCGGACGCGCATCCTGAGATCGCGCATTTTCTGCGCCAGCCCAGCCCCGACAACCTGGCGCAACTGTTTTCAACCCTGCTGTCGCTTCAACAGGACGAAAAAGCGCAGGCGTTAACCGTACTGAAAAACGTCGTCAGTCAGCAGACAGGCGAACCCTGGCAAACCATTCATGAGATTGCGGAATATTATCCGGATGACAGCGGGTTATTCTCGCCGCTGCTGCTCAATGTGATTACTCTGCAGCCCGGACAGGCGATGTTCCTGTTTGCGGAAACGCCGCATGCTTATCTGCATGGCGTGGCGCTGGAGGTCATGGCCAACTCCGATAACGTTTTGCGCGCTGGCCTGACGCCAAAATATATTGATATTCCGGAACTGATGGCCAACCTCAAATTTGACGAAAAGCCGGCCAGCCAGCTTCTTACACAACCGGAGATACAGCAGGATGGCGAGTATTTTCCCATTCCGGTAGACGACTTTGCTTTCTCCATTCATACGGTGAATGCGCAGCCGCTTACCCTGCATCAGGAAAGCGCGGCACTGCTGTTTTGTATTGAAGGTGAGGCCACCGTCACCAATCGCCAGCAGCAACTGGTGCTAAAACCCGGCGAGTCCTGTTTCGTGGCCGCCACCGATGCGCCAGTGTCACTCACCGGCCAGGGTCGGGTGGCGCGCGTGTATAACACGTTTAACTGAGACGGCTGACGCCATTGCGCTTAACTGCTATTATTTCAAACTATTAGCTAAAATGCCTGCGGGCGCTTCTTCACCCGCTGTCTGTGACACGGGTGAAATCAAGGATAAGGACGATTCAGCAATGAAAAAGACTCAAGTTGCCGTTGGTGTGGTAGTCGCTCTGGGCGTAGTCTGGACAGGCGCGGCGTGGTTTACCGGCAAAAAGCTGGAAAGCAATATGGATCAAATGATTCAAAATGCTAACGCTCAGTTAACCACCCTGGCGCCCAACAGTCGTCTGAAAGTCAGCTATCAGGATTATCAACGCGGCATTTTCAGCAGTAAAATGAATGTGGTTATCCAGGCCAGCTCTCAGACCGAAGATAATCCTCTGCTCAAGCCCGGCCAGAGCATCATCCTGAATGAGCAGATCGACCACGGCCCGTTCCCCTTCGCACAGCTGAAAAAAGCCAACCTGATCCCCAGCATGGCGTCCGTGCATACCACGCTGACCAATACCGATGCGGTCAAAAAGCTGTTTGAACTGACCAACAATCAGTCGTTTATCAACGCCGAAACGCGTGTGGGTTACAGCGGCAGCACCGACACCGCAATAAAAATTCTGCCCATCGATTATCAAAATGCGCAAACAGCGCAACGCTTAGCCACCAGCGGCGGCACGCTGAATATCAGCGCAGACAACAAAGGCGATAAAGTGGGCCTGGACAGTGACATCGACAGCATTGCCATCACCACCAAAAATCAGGTCGATCAGCCGGTGATGTTTACGCTGAACGGCCTGAAGCTGAAAGCGGATACGCATCTCACCAACGAAGGCGTACGCATTGGCGATCAGTCCATCAGCGTGGATAAAGTGGCCGCCGCAGTCAGCGGTCAGGACGCGGTTATTCTTAACAAGATGGTCGGTGATTCCTCTTTTGATAATCAGTCCGGCAAAATCAATGGCGACATTAATTACAAAATTGACGGCGTTGAGGTGCAGAAGCAGAACCTGGGTCAGTTCGCATTAAAAATGAAGCTGTCACAGTTTGATGCGCAAAGCGTTAAAACCTTCTCGGATAACTATAACGCTCAGCTGACCACCCTGATGAACCAGCCTGGCGTGGAAGACGATCCGGTGCGTTTCCAGAACGGTGTGCGCGCGATCCTGCTGAACAATTTGCCGACCCTGCTGAAAGGGGCCCCGTCCATCAGCATCGCACCACTGAGCTGGAAGAACGATAAAGGCGAGAGCACCTTCAACCTGAACGCCCACTTTAACGATCCGTCCACGGTGACAGGCGAACCGCAGACGCTGGCGGCATCCGTTGATCGCGTGCTGAAAACGCTGGATCTGAAGCTGTCTGTCAACATGCCGATGGCGACGGAAACCATGCGCCATATTGGCCTGGCTGAAGGTTATCAGGCTGAAGACGCGCAGAAACTGGCCGATCAGCAGGTTAAAGGGCTGGCAGCGATGGGCCAGATGTTCCGTCTGACACAAACGCAGGACAACAACATCGTTACCAGCCTGCAGTATGCCAACGGTCAGGTGAACATGAACGGCGATAAGATGTCGCTGGAGCAGTTCATGTCACGCTATATGCTTGGCGTCCCGACAAACGAAGGCATGCCGCAATAAGGTCAACCTTTTCGATCAAGGCGGCCCTGGCCGCCTTTTTTACGTCACTGCACCGCCCTCTTTTCTCTCCCGATTCGCTCTCATCAGACGGCCTGCGCCGCGTTCCCGTTTATAAAGTGAACAGTTAACCCCTGCCTTTCACACTTGTTGCGCAAATCACTGGCGTTGTTGCGCAAGATATTTTTATAATGCTCTGCACTTTACAGATATCCAGACGAGTGCACTCCATGATTGATTCAACGCTTCCCCTTACCGACATTCACCGCCACCTTGATGGCAACATCCGTGCACAAACCATCCTTGATTTAGGCCGCCAGTTTAACCTGACCTTACCGGCGGATACGCTGGACACCCTGCGTCCGCATGTTCAGGTCACCGAAACGCAACCGGATCTGGTCAGCTTTCTGCAAAAGCTGGACTGGGGCGTGAAAGTGCTGGGCGATCTTGACGCCTGTCAGCGTATCGCGCGTGAGAACGTCGAGGATGCCGCCCGCGCCGGGATTCACTATGCCGAGCTGCGCTTTTCACCCGGCTATATGGCGATGACCCACCATCTGCCGATTGCCGGTGTGGTTGAGGCGGTGATTGATGGCGTAAAGGCCGGCTGCCAGCAGCATGATATCACCGTGCGCTTAACGGGCATCATGAGCCGGACTTTTGGCGAACAGGCCTGTCTGGATGAACTGAACGGCTTCCTCGCCCATCGCGACCATATTACCGCCGTGGATTTGGCCGGGGATGAACTCGGTGCGCCGGGTCACCGTTTTCTGAGCCACTTCCGTCGCGCCCGGGATGCCGGTTTTCATATTACCGTGCATGCCGGTGAAGCCGCAGGCCCGGAAAGTATCTGGCAGGCGATTCGTGATCTGGGCGCTGAACGCATCGGTCATGGTGTGAAGGCTATTGAAGATCGCGCGCTGATGGACTATCTGGCGGAAAACGGTATTGGTATCGAATCCTGCCTGACCTCCAATATCCAGACCAGCACCGTCGCCTCGCTGGCGCAGCATCCGCTGAAAATGTTCCTGGAGCATGGCGTGCTGGCGACCATCAACACCGACGATCCCGCCGTACAGGGCATTGAGCTGGCGCATGAGTACCTGCATGCCGCCCCGGCTGCGGGACTGAGCCAGGCGCAAATGCGTCAGGCACAGGACAACGGCCTGACTATCGCGTTTTTAAGCGCGGCAGAAAAAGCCGCCATCCGGGCGAAAGTGCAGTAAGCATAAAAAAGGCCGCGTTATTCGCGGCCTTTTTAGCGCTGAAAGCGCTTATTTCAGCGACATGGTCTGGCGTTTTTCCGCCGACTGCACCCCCAACTCAATCAGTTCCATGACCTGAATGGCTTCTTCCGCCGTCACCGGATTCGCCCCGCGCCCGGTAATGGCATCACGAATCGCAGCGTAATAGGCGGGATAGTTGCCCGGCTGTGTCAGGACGGTTTTTTCATTCAGCGCGTCGCCCTCCACCTGGGTCAGCGTACCGTCACGCATGTCGTAACCCCAGTTTTCGCCCGGCGGGAAATCCCCCGCTTTCAGCCGATCTTCCTGCGGGTCCAGACCGTATTTGACGTAACTGCCGCGCGTACCGTGCACGGTATAGCGTGCGGATTCAGCCGCCACCAGCATGCTGGCGTGCAGCACCACCCGGCGCTGTGGATAGGTCAGCGTCGCATGAAAATAGTCGGTGGTCTGGGCACCCGGCCGCATTTCCGCCAGATCAACGTTAATCGCCACCGGCGGGCCAAACAGCTGTAGCGCCTGATCCAGCAGGTGCGGTCCCAGATCGTACCAGATGCCGCTGCCCGCCCCTTTCATCTCGCGCCAGCGCTGCCGTACTTCCAGACGGAAACGGTCAAAGTGCGATTCAAAATAACGCACCTCACCCAGCTCACCCGCTGCCAGTAAGCCTTTCAGCGTCAGGAAATCACTGTCCCAACGGCGGTTATGGAATACGGATAACAGCAGCCCTTTGGCTTTAGCTAAGGCATCCAGCTCGCGCGCCTGTGACAACGTCACGGTGAACGGTTTGTCCACCACGACGTGCTTGCCTGCGTTGAGTGCGGCTTTAGCCAGAGGGAAGTGCGTATCATTCGGTGTAGGGGTAACAATCAGATCTAACGTAGGATCGTCGAACAGGGCCTGGGGCTCGGCGACGACCTGCACGGCGGGCCAGTCGGCATGGACTTTGCTGGCATCGCTGCTGGAGATGGCAGCCAGTTCAACCTCCGGCGTGCCCGCGATCAGGGGCGCGTGGAAGGTTTTGCTGGCAAAGCCATAGCCGATGAGTCCTACTCGCAGTTTCTCGCTCATTCCTTTTCCTCATTAATCGCTAACCAGACTGATTTAAGACTAATAGTCGGGTCAGGACAAGGAGGATTCCCCTTAAAATCAGGAGACTGAGCGCCGTGCACCGTTCCAGGCGCTCTGACTGGCCAGATTATCGTGTACGTCCTGATTGCGGCGGCGGAAATCACTCGGGCTGACACCGACGCGCTTACGGAAGACGCGCGAAAAATAGAGCTGATCGTCGTAGCCCACTTCACGCCCAATGCTCGCGATGGGTTCCTGCGTGGTTTGCAGCAGCAACTTAGCGCGAATGACGCGCTGATCTTCCCGCCAGCGAAGCAGGTTCACGCCCATTTGCTCGCGGAACAGGTGCGCCAGCCGCGAAGGTGACAGACACACATGGCGCGCCACTTCCTCGATTTTGACCTCGCTGGCCAGATGATTATTCACATACTGGCAGGCTTCGATGATACGGGGATCGCGGATTTGCTGATGGTTACGTGGATCTTCTTCCACCGCGCGTAACAACAGCCGTTCCAGCAAATTCATTGCCAGTTCTTCGGCAAAACGACGCGATGAGTTGTGGGTTTGTTCAATAGTGGCAAACAGGCGATCAAATTCGCCCCGCAGTGACTCCGGTAAGCGCAGCCGCCCGACGCCTTCCTGTTCATCCTGCCAGCGCAGCCAGTCATGCCAGTACGCGCGCGGACGAAAATAGACCCAGCGGTGAAACCACTGCGGACTGTCGGGCGCCCGACCATAATAGTGAGCCGTTTTTGGCTGGAACAGCAGCATTTCACCCGGTTCACAGTCAAAGGCCTTTTCGCCGTCGAACACCCGCCCTTTGCCTTTAATGGTCAGGTTGAGAATATAGCCCTTCATGCCGTGTGGGCGATCAATAAAGAAATCCAGCGGACCATCCGCGGTGATCGGGGTTAATCCCGCCACCAGCCAGGCATTAAACGCGTATCCGGGCAGCAAAGGGTTCTGCTGCTCTGCCGGTAATTCACGGTGATACATACTGTCCTCACTTCGTCGTTGATTGATCACGCGCGGACGCCTTTCGCGTCCGCGGGAAGGTTTCACGCCAAATCAGACTTTATTCTTTTGTTTGTAGCGGTCGAATATCACCGCTGCCAACAGTATCAAACCCCGCACAACATACTGTGAGAATGGCGAGATATTTAATAAATTCATCGCATTCTCAACGGTGCCCAGAATCAGTACCCCGGCGATCACATAGGAGATTTTGCCGATGCCGCCCTTCAGTGACACGCCGCCCAGTACGCAGGCCGAGATGACCACCAGTTCATAACCAATTGAGGTCATGGGCTGACCGCTGGTCATACGTGACGCCAGGATGATGCCCGCCGCCGCAGAAACCAGGCCAGAGAGAATAAAGATAATGATGCGGGTACGCACAACCGGCACGCCCGCCAGCCGTGCAGCCTCTTCATTCCCGCCAATCGCCAGCGCGTTGCGGCCAAAGGTGGTTTTGTTCAACAGGAAGGCGAAGATCACCATGGTACCCAGCGTGATCCAGATGGGCGCAGGCACGCCCAGCCAGTTGGCGAAGCCCAGTACGAAGAAGCGCTCGTCTTCGATGCCTACCGCTTTACCGTCCGAGAAGATATAGGCCAGACCGCGCACAATCTGCATGGTCGCCAGCGTGGTAATCAGGGCGTTGATTTTCAGTCGGGCGATAACAAACCCATTGATAAATCCGGTGATGACACCGAGTAACAGCCCGGCCGCCACCCCCAGCCAGAGGCTCTCGCTCATATTGATCACCACGGCGGTGACCACGCCCGCGCAGGCAATCACCGAGGCCACCGACAGGTCAAAATCGCCGGAGGCCAGGCAGAACAGCATACCGCAGGCCACCATGCCGGACATCGACATGGCCAGCCCCAGGCCTTTCATGTTGATAAAGGAGCCAAAGTTAGGGACAAAAACCGCACAGGCGATGAACAGCAGGGCAAACACCACCAGCATGCCAAAGTTGTCCCAGACGCGCCCAAAATGCACACCCCGGCGAGGGGCGGCTGGCGGCGTATTTGATGTCGTGGAAGAAGTCACGGTACTCTCCTGTCAGGCCACGGCGGCCGCATGTGTCGTTTTAGGCATGGCCAGGCTCAGCGTCAGCTGCTCTGTGGCCTCGTCATGCAGTAATTCCCCGGCGACCGCCCCTTCGCGCATCACGATAATGCGGTCGGCCAGGCCCATCACTTCCGGGAGATCGCTGGAGGCAAACAGCACCGCAATGCCGTTGTTCGCCAGCTGGTAAATCAGGTTATAAATTTCGTGTTTAGCCCCGACATCAATGCCGCGGGTAGGCTCGTCCAGCAAAATCACCTTGATCTCCTCGGACAACCAGCGGCCAAGAATGGCTTTTTGCTGGTTACCGCCGGACAGGTTCATGATCAACTGGTCAGCGCTGGGCGTTTTGATTTTGAGGGAACGGATATGGCTGTCGGCATTCTTCACCTCCCAGCCGTTTTTGATCAGGCAACCGGCGGTGAGGTTATGACGGCGGGCGCTGATGTTGATGTTGTCGCGCACCGAATGCACCGGAATAATGCCTTCGGCTTTGCGATCTTCAGGGCACAGCATCACGCCCGCCCGAATCGCATCAATTGGCGCCGTCACGTTAAGGGGTTCCCCGTCCAGCAGAATGCGGCCACCGCGCAGGCGCGTGGCACCAAACAGCCCTTTCAGCAGTTCGGTGCGTCCCGCGCCCACCAGACCAAACAGGCCGACAATTTCCCCGGCATGCACATTCAGCGAGATTGGCGCTCTGACGCCCTTCGCCTCCACGTCCTGTAGCGCCAGCCGTACCGGGCCTTTTTCCCGCGGCGCGTAGCCGTAGATATCACCCAGATTACGTCCGACCATCGCCTGTACCAGATCGTCATGATGCGTATTGGCCATGTCCGTAAAGGTGCGCACATAGCGCCCGTCTTTAAACACGGTGATGGCGTCACTGAGGGCAAAAATCTCTTCCATACGGTGCGAGACATACAGCACCACGCGCCCTTCCGCGCGCAACTGGCGGATCACCCGAAACAGATTGTCGATTTCGCGTGCGGACAGCGAGCTGGTTGGCTCATCAAAGGCAATGATGCGCGCGTTACGGGCCAGCGCTTTGGCAATCTCAACCATCTGCCACTGGCCCAGCGACAGGTATTTCAGCGGCATGTCCGGATCGATATCCATACCTAAATTTTTCAGTTGCAGCCCGGCTTCGTAACGCAGCAGCTTGCGGTTTACCAGGCCATGCTTATGCGGCAACTGGCCCAGATAGATATTCTCCGCCACGCTCATTTCGGGCACTAAATGCAGTTCCTGGTAGATAATGGCGACACCCGCATCCAGCGCATCCGTGGTGTGCTGGAAATTCATCGGCTTGCCTTTGATGCGAATCTCGCCGCCACTGGGCAGATAGCTGCCGCTGAGGATTTTAAGCAGTGTCGATTTACCGGCACCGTTTTCCCCCATCAGCGCGTGCACCTGACCGCCATGGCATTCAAATGAAATATCCTGCAGCGCTTTCACGCCGGGAAAAGTTTTACTGATGCCATGAAACGACAGAAAGGCTGAATCAGTGTTCATGGTGTCTCCAATAGATGGCTGTGAGGAATCGGGGCACCTGACGCTCAGGCTGAACACCGTCGCGGTGTTCAGCCCTGCTTTCCTGATGACCCGATGGTGTTATCCGTACTGCCTGTTATTACATCAACCCTTTCTTCGCCAGCTCGGTTTTGAAGTTGTCACGCGTAATCAACACGACGTCTGTCACTTCGGTGAATTTCGGTGGCTCCTGTCCTTTGCTTACCCAGTTGTAGAGCATCTGGCTGCTCTTATAGCCATGGATGTCCGGACTTGGCAGCAGTGAGCCATAGAAGCCGGTCGCGTTGGCTTTTGACAGTTCGCTGACGGCGTCGACGCCGTTGATACCGATACCGATCACGTCAGCGGCTTTAAAGCCCTGACCTTCGGTTGCACGCACGCCGCCCAGCACGGTGTTGTCGTTCATGCCGACAATCAGCCAGTGCT
Source organism: Pantoea sp. JZ2 (assembly GCF_035191405.1). Taxonomy (NCBI): domain Bacteria; kingdom Pseudomonadati; phylum Pseudomonadota; class Gammaproteobacteria; order Enterobacterales; family Erwiniaceae; genus Pantoea; species Pantoea sp. JZ2. The sequence goes on from NZ_CP045247.1 coordinate 2,621,563, forward strand.
TCACTTCAGGGTGCTGAACCAGCAGAGAGTTACCGGCATCAAATGCGCCGGGGATGTCATTCGATTTGGTCGGGACCTGATAGATCTGTTTTTCCGGGAAGCCGGCCGCTTTCAGGGCATCCATCGAACCACCGGTACGACGACGCGCGGTATCCAGTTCGTTAGCGGTGATCGCCATCACGGCGGTGTCTTTGACATCCCAGCCGCGTTTCTGCATTTCTTTATACAGTTCCTGTCCCTGACGTTCGCCAATTTTGGTCGCGGCCATCATGACCAGCGGTACGCTGTCCATCGGCTTGCCTTTGGCGTTCACAAACTGATCGTCCACGGCGATCACCTTCAGGCCATAACCGCGCGCCTTTGCCATGATGGCGGAGCCGAGTTTGGGATCCGGTGTGCAGATCACGAAGCCTTTTGCGCCATTCGCGGCCAGGCTGTCGATAGCGTTAAGGGTTTTTTCGCCGTCCGGAACGGCAATTTTAATCACCTCGAAGCCCAGGTCTTTACCGGCTTTATCCGCAAATTTCCATTCGGTCTGGAACCAGGGTTCTTCCGGCTGCTTCACCAGAAAACCCAGCTTCATGGTCTCGGCGATAGCTGATTGTGACATAACCGCTGCCAGCCCGATGGCTGCCAGCGCTTTAGTGAATTTATGCATGATGCTCTCCGGCGCTAGTGGTTTTATCGCTGTTAAATACGAATCGGTGTAAACGCTACCAGTTAACTCTCTTTTGTAGGTACAGATGTAAATCAGCACGTTAGCGGGAGCCATGAGGGTAGCCTGCTTAAACGCTGGCCTAGTTTTAGCGGGAATGAAGAAGAAAAATGTAGAGCGGTATCACATCTTAAAATCACGACAGAATGATCCATATATTCAGCAAATTTAACCGTCTGTTAACTTTTGCAATGGATCACAAATTCACTGCGTGTGGCAGAAAAGTGCATATTCTCAGCCAGCCGTGACTAACCCTTCTTTTTTACACAACTCAGGATAAGGAGGTTTATTCACAACAGGAGAGTCAAATGCGTACTGAAGCCATCACCCTGGGGCTGGACTTTGGTAGTGATTCGGTGCGTGCGCTGGCGGTGGATTGTCACACTGGTCAGGAGCTGCACAGTGCCGTGGCCAACTATGCACGCTGGCAGCAGGGACTTTACAGCGATCCTCACAGCAACCGCTTTCGTCACCATCCTCAGGACTATATTGATGCTATGGAGCAGGCCATGCTGGGTGTGCTCGCGGCGCTGAGCGACACGCAACGGGCCGCCGTCGTCGGCATCGGTGTCGACAGCACCGGCTCCACCCCCGCTCCGATCGATCGTGACGGCAAGGTACTTGCCCTGCGACCGGAGTTTGCGGAAAACCCCAATGCGATGTTTGTGCTGTGGAAAGACCATACGGCCATTGAAGAAGCGGAAGAGATTAATCGCCTGTGTCGCAGCGGCCGCTTTACCGATTACAGCCGCTATATCGGCGGGATCTACTCGTCGGAATGGTTCTGGGCCAAGATTCTTCATATTACCCGCCAGGATGCTGCCGTGCGCGATGCGGCCGTGTCCTGGGTTGAACTCTGTGACTGGGTGCCCGCCTTACTCAGCGATACCGTCGCCCCGGACAAACTCCGTCGTGGGCGTTGTGCCGCTGGTCACAAAGCGCTGTTTCATGCTGACTGGAACGGCTTACCCGACGCCGACTTCCTTAACGCGCTGGACCCGGCGCTGACTCAACAGCTGGATTCTCCCCTGTTCAGCGAGACCTGGACCGCGGATATCCCGGTGGGCACGCTGAGCCCGGAATGGTCGCAACGCCTGGGTTTATCGCAGCAGGTTACGATTTCGGGCGGCGCATTTGACTGCCATATGGGCGCGGTCGGCGCCGGTGCGCGACCCTATACCTTAGTGAAAGTGATTGGCACGTCGACCTGCGACATCCTGATTGCTGACACCGGGAAAGTCGGCGACCGCGCCATCAAAGGCATCTGTGGTCAGGTTGATGGCAGCGTCGTGCCGGGCGCGATTGGTCTGGAAGCAGGCCAGTCGGCGTTTGGCGATATTTATGCCTGGTACAGCCGCCTGCTGGGCTGGCCGTTGCAGCTGGCAGCGCAGCACCATCCCGAACTTAAACCGCAGTTGGCGGAGATGCAAACGTCACTGATCACCCGTCTGACCGAGGCCTGGGTCGCCAGTCCGCAGTTGGATCACCTGCCCGTAGTGCTGGACTGGTTCAACGGCCGCCGTACACCCAATGCCAACCAGCGCCTGAAAGGGGTTATTACCGACCTGAATCTCGGCACGGATGCTCCGGCCCTGTTTGGCGGCCTGATTGCGGCCACCGCCTTTGGTGCCCGCGCCATCATGGAGTGCTTCGAGCAGCAGGCAATTCCGGTGGAAAACATTCTTACCCTCGGCGGCATTGCCCGTAAATCCCCCGCCATTATGCAGGCCTGCTGCGACGTGATGAACCGGCCGCTGGATATCGTCGCCTCCGATGAGTGCTGTGCGCTGGGCGCAGCCATCTTCGCTGCCGTCGCCGCGGGCGTTCACCGCGATGTGGAGCAGGCGCAGGACGTCATGGCCAGCCCGATTGACGTGACGCTGCAGCCCGATCCGCAGCGCGTCGCGCGCTATCAGGCACTTTATCAACGCTATCAACAATGGTGCGAGACGGCAGAACCCCATTATGCCGCCCGTTCCGCTTCCGCTAAGTAAAGGAGTGGTTTTATGCAACAGTTCAACGTGTGGTTTGTCATTGGTACACAGCACCTCTACGGCGCGGAAACGTTACGTCAGGTTGAACACAATGCCCGGCAGGTGGTGGACGGATTAAATCAGGCGGGTTTGCCTGTACGTCTGACGCTGAAACCGCTGGTCAAATCGCCTGATGAAGCGCTGTCGCTGTGCCGTGACGCCAGTCACGATCAAAACTGTATCGGTATCATTACGTGGTTGCATACCTTTTCGCCGGCCAAAATGTGGATCGGCGGATTGAATGTCTTAACGAAGCCCCTGCTACAGTTTCATACCCAGTTCAATGCCGAGATCCCCTGGGACAGCATGGACATGGACTTTATGAACCTGAATCAAACGGCGCACGGTGGCCGTGAGTTTGGCTTTATTGGTGCGCGCATGGGCCTGCAGCACAGCGTGGTGACCGGCCACTGGCAGGATAAACACAGCCAGCAGCGCGTCGCCAACTGGATGCGTGCGGCGCTGGCCAAACAGGCCAGTCAGCATCTGAAAGTCGCGCGTTTTGGTGACAACATGCGTGAAGTCGCGGTCACCGAAGGCGATAAAGTGGCGGCGCAAATCCAGTTCGGCTATGCGGTTAATGGCTGGGGCGTGGGGGATTTGGTGGAGGTGATCAACAGCGTCAGCGAGGGAGATGTCAATGCGCTGGTTGACGAATATGAAAGCCAGTATCGTTTCTCCGACGTGGCCGCCGCAGGCGGTGAAAAACGGCAAAACGTACTGGACGCCGCACGCATCGAGCTGGGCCTGAAGCGTTTTCTGGACGATGAAGGCTGCAAGGCGTTTACCACCAACTTCCAGACGCTGCACGGCATGACGCAGTTGCCCGGCCTGGCGGTACAGCGCCTGATGGGCCAGGGTTATGGCTTTGCGGGCGAAGGAGACTGGAAGACCGCCGCCCTGCTGCGCATCTTTAAAGTGCTGGCGGGTGACCGTCCCGGCGGCACCTCCTTTATGGAGGATTACACTTACCACTTCTCTCCGGGCAACGATTTAGTGCTGGGTTCTCATATGCTGGAAGTGTGCCCGTCTATCGCGCGGGAAGAGAAGCCGCTGATCGACGTGCAGTTCCTCGGCATCGGCAACAAAGCCGATCCGGCGCGGCTGATTTTCTCCACGCCGGCCGGTCGTGCCATTAACGCCAGCGTGATCGATATGGGCGATCGTTTCCGCCTGCTGGTTAACGTAGTGGACGCGATTGAACAGCCTAAACCACTGCCAAAACTGCCGGTAGCCCGCGCGTTGTGGAAAGCGCAGCCGTCTCTGGCGACCGCCTCTGAAGCCTGGATTCTGGCAGGCGGTGCGCACCATACGGTGTTCAGTCAGGCTCTGACGCTGGACGATATGTATCTGTACGGCGAGATGCACGGCATTGAAGTGCTGGTGATTGATGAGCACACCCGGCTTCCGGCCTTTAAAGATGCGCTGCGCTGGAATGACGCCTATTACCATATGAAGCGTTAAGCACCGCTAGCGAACGCATTAACAAAGCGGCGGGCCAGCCCGTTGGCGGCCCGCTTTTTTTATGCGTCGCGCTCAACCTGAGGTACAGCGTTACTGCCCTGATATCGGGCAATAATCCCCCCTGGCCGCTGTCTGTTTCCTTTGCCAGTCGATCGGCAAAAGCCGCTGCCGGCCTGGCGATATGACCGCCCGATAACGGGACAGGTTATCTTCGTTAACCTTCCCCACCGCGAGGCACCGTTACATGGCTGTCATGCGGCTCAGACGTTGTGCGTGAGGGCAGTGTGACGCGGCGTCACGCTATGACTGCCCGTCTGATCGTTAATGTTTTGATAGTGAACGTCGCTGTGGCTGACGCGAGCGGGCCTGTCAGACAGGAAGCGGCTGTCTTGCTCTGTCTGTTGCGTGGGCGTCCCGGCGGCCTTGTCTGCCTTGACCAGAAGCGGCTTCACGGGCGCTGCCGAAGGCTGCCAGGCTATCCGCGCCTCGGTCAGCGTATTTTGGGCCAGATTCTCATTCACCTGCGCCAGCTGCCGCCGCAGCACATTGAGTTTCACTGCGGTCGCCAGCGGAATCTGACGTTCCTGATCCTCCAGCACGCTAATCTGCTGACGGGTCGCATACTGTTGTTGCAGCAACGCGCGGTACTGGCTTTCATAGCCCCAGACCACCGACTGCTCCTGTGCAAACTGCAACGCCGAAATATAGCCTTTGTTCAGCAGCGGTCGCCATTTGTTGACCAGGTTTTGCGCCATGCCAACCTGCGCGGACTCGATTTTGATTTGCTGATCAAGTTGCGCCAGTTGTCCGTTCAGCATAGCGGCCTGGAAGTGGTTATCACTGACCTGTTGCAGTGCCAGCTGCTGCGTGTGGGCCATGTCCTGCAGCAGGCTGCCCTGCTCCAGCTTCAACTGATCGCTGACGAGTTGCATGCCTTTGAGTGCCTGACGGTTTGCCTCGGCGATCATAACGACTGAAGGCACGGAGGCATGCGGCAAATGTTCACTGACGGCAGCGATTTGTCCGGTTGGGTTGGGTGCAGTAGCGGCGCTGAGCGGACGCGCGGACGCGTGCCGGCTGGACAACACCTGGCGCAGAGCGGACGCATGATTGTCGACAAAACAGATCAGGCTCACCGTCCCCACCACCAGCGAGAACAGATTACGCCGCACAAACAGTGAGGCAGAGGAAACGCCGCCAGCCGCGGCCACGCGGGACGACTCAGGAGATGGCTGTTGTAAAAATGGTTTTTCCATTTTTTACCCTTAACTCAGTGCGCGTTGGTGGTCTGTTTACGGGATGTCGCGGAAACGTTTTGCTCCCTGGCGGGCAAAAGGCCTCACCGCACACCTAACATCACATGCCCCGGAGCAGAGATAAAACAGAAGTTCATTTCCAGTCGTTACGCTTTGAAAGGGAATCTCACGATGTTTCACCAGCGGTTCAGGGATGTAAATGCCGATGTCTGGCTAACAGCACGCCTTCTCACCTACATTTTACGCAAGCGAGCGAATTAAATAGGGTGCCAGAAAACACTCAACGTCATTTCTCGCCACCCCCAGCGTCACGCCGATGCCCGCTTGCTTTAAGATCGCAATCCCTTCTCCGCGATTACGCGGATGCGGATCTTCAATGGCGATGTAAATATGTCTGGGCCTGAGCCGGGCCAGTGTTAGTGCGCAGGACGGGGTTCTGCCCTGAAAGGCACAGGGCTCTAGCGTGACATAGATTTCGCACTCTTCTACAGGTAACGTAAGTGTGGAAAGTGCATCAGCCTCAGCATGGTACTGACCCGGTGAACGGGTAAATCCGGTCGAGACAACCCGACCATTGTGAACAATTACGCACCCTACCGGTGGGTTAGGTCTGCAATGCGGCAGCGCATGGCGGGACTGCGCCAGCGCTAACAGCATAAATTGTTGTGATTTTTGCATCATTAGCAGGACTCGTCTCATTACCGTTTTACGTCCGTGAGCTTAGCTACAGAACGTAAAACTCAGATAAACTGCCATTCAAATCCCGCAGAGGTCTGGCTGACATAACCTGCCGACGAGCCCGGAAAATGCGAACTAAACCAGCGTGCCTGATGCTCACTCGCCCATGTCATTGCCCAGCGCCGCTGGGCTTCGGCCTGCGCGGCATCAGCACAAAAGCGCGAGGCAAGCTGGGGCTGACTGACCTGCAAATCGTTATGCATCAGGTCACCGGAAAACAGCGCATAATCGCCCGCACTGTGCAGAATAATCGACGCGTGGTCATGACTGTGGCCGGGCGTGGGCACATAGCGCAGCACATCAGCAAACACCGGCTCTTGCGTCACATCGAACGTCTCCAGCAAACCCGCCGCGATAACCGGATTAATGCTGTCCTCTAACAGCGTCTTGCGTGCCGGATCGTGTTGCCAGCCTTTTAACCCGCTATCCGAACAGTAGTAGCGGGCATGTTTGAAAAACGGTGTCCATTTACCGTCCATCCAGTGCGTATTCCAGCCCACATGATCGCCATGCAGATGGGTGATCAGCACGATATCCACCGCGTCAGGATCGACGCCCGCGTCACGTAAGCGCTGCGCATACGGCGTATTCAGCTGATGGGAGAGCGGAGAGCCTGCCCGCTCGCGACCATTGCCGCTGCCCGTATCGATCACAATAAGGTTGTCAGGCGTGCGGACCACCCAACTGTGAACAGAGAGCGTGATCGTTTCCGGCGTTCCGCTCGCTAACGCCTGCGCGGGAAACAGCCATTCCGTGGACAGAGACGCGTCCAGTTCAGGAATTTTAAAGACCTCGCACTCACCTACGCGGTAAACCGGCGTCACAGACATATGACCTCTCAAATCAGGGGGAAAATGATACTGACTCGTCGCATCTTGCCATCTTCCCGGCCGTTAAGCACGCTTAGCCCGGCATGCGTTCAAGATCGGCAATCAATCCCGGCCCTGTGGGCTGCCATCCCAGTTGCGCCCGAGTAAGCCTGCCTGAGGCGGACATATCCTGCGCAACGAAATGACTCAGCCAGCCAAAATGATCGGTAGCTTCAGCGGCTGAAAGGGATATGACCGGCAGGTTGAGGATCCGCCCGAGGGCGTCGGCAAGCACGCGCAGCGTAATGCCTTCTTCGGCGACCGCATGATAACGGCTTCCTGGCCTGTTCTTTTCCAGCGCCAGCCTGTAGAGGCAAACCGCATCGTCAAGATGCACTGCTGACCAGCGGTTTTGGCCTTCATCAATAAAAGCGGAAACGCCTGTCTGTCTCGCCACCTCAATCAGTGACGTAACCAGGCCCTGTTTCAACGGATTATGTACCTGAGGTAACCGCACAACGGAAACGTTGACCCCTTTTTCCAGTGCCGCCATCGCGGCCAGCTCGGATGCCCGGCGCGGATTAGGATGAAGCGGGTTGAAATAGTCTTCTACGGCAGGTCTTCCCTGCCCCGGCGAGCCCAGTCCCACCGCCGAGGTGATGATTAAGGGCCGTGCGCTTCCTGCCAGTGCCGTGGCCATCGCGGCGATTGCCTGCCGATCGGCTTCACAGTTTGTCAGAAACGTCGAAAAATCATGGTTAAAGGCGGTATGAATCACCCCCTCGCAGCTTGCCGCGCCCCGTTGCAAACTATTGTGATCGTTAATATCACCCCAAAAGGGCTCGACACCTGCTTTGCTGAGCCTGTCGACACCCTGCTGATGTCGGGTCAGTCCGACCACCTCATGCCCTGCCGCGATCAGATCGGCCGCAATCGCCGACCCGATAAAACCCGTTGCTCCTGTAAGAAATAGCCGCATGTCTGTTCGTCCTCTTGTCAGCCTTCGCAACCGTGGTTGTCTACTTTACGGTGGAGAAGGAATGCGCTCTATGTGATAACGTCGCTTTTTTATGTCTGACCGTCTGGGATGATCATGGACCCGCTTTCACAGCTCTTAGCCCTGCTTGAACCACAACGTTACGTTTCCGGTGGTGTGATACTGACGCCGGAGATGTCGGTACAATGGCCCGCTCATGATGGCGTGAAGTGCTATGCCGTCGTAGCGGGTGCCTGCTGGCTGACCGTTGACGGTGTTGCGGAACCCTTGCGCCTTAACGCCGGCGAGTGCTATCTGCTCCCGCCAGGCGCACCTTTCAGGCTGGCCACAAACCCGGACGCGCAGACTGTCGATTTTCAGACGGTGCGGTCTGAGATGGTTGCCGTGACAGCGGCAAAGCTTGATGAAACCTCCGCCTGTTTACTGGTAGGCGGGCATTTTCTGCTGACCGGACGGCCCGCACAGATGCTGTTAGGTACGCTGCCGCCAGTGGTGCACATCCGGCGCAGCGCAGACAGAGCCGCCATGCAATGGGCGCTGGAAAGAATGTCACAGGAAGTCCGTGAAGCGCAGCCCGGCAGCGTCCTCATCGTGCAACAGCTGGCATTTATGCTGCTCATTCAGGCGTTACGGCTGTATGCAAATGACCCGCAGCAGTCGGGCTGGCTTGCGGCCCTGAAGGATAAAAAGCTGGGCGCAGCGCTGGCCTGCATGCACCAGCACCCCGAACACAAGTGGACGCTGGCGGAACTGGCAGCCAGGGTGGGAATGTCACGCGCGGTTTTTGCTGAACGATTTAAGCAAACGGTGGGCATCGCGCCCGTCGACTATCTCACGCAATGGCGCATGCATCTTGCCTGCGACCAGTTAAAAAAAGGGAATGACGGGCTTACCGCGATTGCTGCCGGGCTGGGCTATGAATCTGAGAGCGCCTTTGCAAAAGCCTTCAAGCGTGTCATCGGTGTTTCACCAGGCAAGTTCAGTAAAGAAAACGCCTGATCGGGCGGCCCGAAACCAGGGATGATGGCGGGCTTCAGGGGAATATGGCTGCGCGGGGCTGAAAATCCCTGCGTGAGTACGGTAGCGCTTGCTGCGGGCCTGTACAACGCTCATGAAAGAGGCTCATTAACCTGAATAAATATCACCGCTTTTCCCGCAACATGAGAAACCTTCACATGAGCCGTTTTCATGAGGAGACGGAAACCGGGATATTGGCAGGCCTTACGCCACAAGGGTTCAGGGCGCATTGCATCACGGCACAGTCTGTCCGTTTGTCTCCATTCCGCGTATGGCAGAGGCTTTACCTCTGTCGACCATGAAGATGGCTCATGTTGTGTTGAAATTAAGTCGCTTTCCCTTCCTCCGCGGCTCTGGCATAAAATATGCTTTATTGACAAACACACAACGTGAAAGCGGTTAAACGAAAAACCAGAATGCAGGCCAGTCTGGATAACTAACAGCCACAGACCGTTTTTCACATCAGAACGCAGGGTGCATCACGATGAAAAAAGAATTCACATTTACGATTAAGAGCAGTGTTTTCGATGAGAATTACAACCCGTCTGAAAATACGCGCATCACCACCAATTTTGCTAACCTGGCGCGCGGGACAAACCGTCAGGAAAACCTGCGCAATGCCTTAACGATGATTGATAATCGCTTCAACTCGCTGGCGCACTGGGATAATCCAAAGGCCGATCGTTATGGTGTGGAACTTGAAATTATCTCGGTTGAGTTAAATATCGAAAACGAGACGCAACGCGGCGCGTTTCCTGTAATTGAAATTCTGAAAACCCATATCGTCGATAAAAAAACTCAGCAGCGTATTGAAGGTATTGTTGGCAATAACTTCTCCTCTTACGTGCGCGATTATGATTTCAGCGTGCTGCTGTCTGAGCACAATAAAAACAACACCGGCTTCAGCGCACCTGCTAACTTTGGCGATTTGCACGGCAATATTTTCAAGTGCTTCGTGAACTCTTCGACCTTTAAAGAGAACTTTAAAAAACAGCCGGTCATTTGCCTGAGCGTGTCCAGCAAAAACGTTTATACCCGCACAGGAAACCGTCATCCGGTACTGGGTATTGAATACCAGCAGGATGCCTATTCCCTGACTGACCAGTATTTCCACAAGATGGGCCTGACGGCGCGCTATTTCATGCCGGAAAACAGTGTTGCCCCGTTGGCGTTTTATTTCTCGGGTGACCTGTTGAGTGATTACACCAATCTTGAGCTGATCAGCACCATTAGTACGATGGAGACGTTCCAGAAAATTTATCGTCCTGAGATTTACAATGCTAATTCACCGGCTGGCCAGTGTTATCAGCCAAGCCTGAACCATCTGGACTATTCATTAACGCGCATTGTTTACGATCGCGAAGAGCGTAGCCTGTTAGCGGTAGAACAAGGGAAATTTACCGAAGAGAAATTCATTAAACCTTATAAAGCCGTTCTTGAAGAGTGGTCTGCCAGTTACGCGCTTTGATTAACCGAAATACAAGGTCACCTATTATGAAAATGTTGTTACCTACCTCAACCGCAGGCAGTTTACCGAAGCCATCCTGGCTGGCTCAGCCTGAAACGCTGTGGTCGCCCTGGAAGCTGCAAGGCTCAGAACTGGCTGAAGGGAAAAAAGATGCGCTGCGTTTAATTCTGGACGATCAAATCCAGGCCGGTATTGATATCGTCAGCGACGGTGAACAAACGCGCCAGCACTTTGTGACGACATTTATTGAGCACCTGAATGGTGTTGATTTCGAGAAGCGCGAAATTGTCCGTATCCGTAATCGTTATGATGCCAGCGTACCGACGGTGATCAGCGCGGTTAGCCGTCAGAAACCCGTCTTTATTGACGATGCGAAATTTTTGCGTCAGCAGACTAAGCAACCGATCAAATGGGCGCTGCCGGGTCCGATGACCATGATTGATACGCTGTATGACGGCCATTACAAGAGTCGTGAAAAGCTGGCCTGGGAATTTGCCAAAATTCTGAATCAGGAAGCCAAAGAGTTAGAAGCGATTGGCATCGACATTATTCAGTTTGATGAGCCCGCTTTTAACGTGTTCTTTGATGAAGTCAACGACTGGGGCATCGCCGCGCTGGAACGCGCTGTGGAAGGCCTGAAGTGCGAAACCGCTGTGCATATTTGCTACGGCTACGGTATCAAAGCCAATACCGACTGGAAGAAGACGCTGGGGACGGAATGGCGTCAATATGAAGAAGTCTTCCCGAAACTGCAAAAATCAAAAATCGATATCGTTTCGCTGGAATGTCAGAATTCGCGCGTGCCGATGGAGCTGATTGAGCTGATTCGGGGTAAAAAAGTCATGGTGGGTGCCATTGATGTAGCAACCAATACCATTGAAACGCCGGAAGAAGTGGCCGCGACGCTGCGTAAGGCGTTGCAGTTTGTGGATGCCGACAAACTCTATCCGTCAACCAACTGCGGTATGACGCCATTATCCCGTGAGGTGGCGCGTGGCAAGCTCCATGCCTTAAGCGCGGGCGCGGCTATTGTCCGTCAGGAGCTTTCAGCGTAGTTCACGCGGGTAATCTGTAGCAGGTGAGCGCGCTGACGTGACTCGCCTGCCATCCCTGCCTTGTCGTTATCATCCCTTTGTGTAAGAACAGCCTGGCACTGACCGGGCTTTTTCGTGCGTGGATCGATGCCGTCTCTGATGAATTAGCCTGGGCATTGATCATGCCTGCGGAAACGGTGGGACATAATGCAATCATGGAGCAGTCCCTGCTCCGCTGTTCAGTCCCTTATAAGCCGGTATCAGGAGCCACGATGGCTGTTCTGGCCCCCTTTCTTACCGGCTTCTGAGGCTTTTTCACGATCGTTTTTGAAATTGCCGCCGCTGTTCTGGCCGCCTTTTTTACCGGCTTCAGAAGCTTTCTCTTTATCTTCCGCGAAATTACCTGATCCGCCACGATGTTCAGTCATAATATTTCCTCTTCAGGTTAAAGTTGTCTGCTTCTTTGCTTCACCATTTGCATGGCACTGTTAAGGTTATAACGCGCCTGTTAATCTGCAAGCGTGGCGGATAAAACATTCGCCGCTTTGTTTAGCGCTTTTAATACTGCCGCGCAACCGCAACGGAGGGCGGAAAATAAAAGCGAAAAACAACAAGATAATCACCATAAAACTCGCTTCTCTTGTTTAAATGCGACTGCTTTCATTCGTCAAAAAATTAACAAGAGGTTACATTTAGGCGTGTAGAACGGCAATTTTCAGGCAAAATAAATACTCAGCCTTAGGCTGACATCCCTTCACGGTTAAAAGACAATCTGTTTACGCACCACCACGTGCTCCCGCAGCATCCCACTCAACCTTTTGCCAGCCTCAGAAAACGACGCTACCACGTCTGACGCCTGCCCTGTAATACCGTGCTCTGCCATTAAGCTTTACCTGTGGGCGTCGGCCACGTGTTAACGGCCTTATTGATCAGGGGCACACTAACGCTGCCTGGAAATAAAAGAGAGTGGTCTGTCGTCAGGAGCAGGTAATGTATTTCAGTCATCCGTCAGCGGCAACAGCGCGCGCTCAGGAAAAGCCACGGCGATTGTGAATATTCATTACTCATCGCGCTCTAAATAAAACCCTGCGCCTAAAAAAGGCTCCCCGTGCCTGTCGCGCGAGTGAATATACCGCTTTATTTTCTCGCCTGGCTGTTTAAAAAGACGACCTCCCGTTTCGTCGGTTAAAACATAACAGGACGCCCCCAACGCCAGCTATGAAAATAGTGGCATTCACTGACATCAAAAAATGCTATCGCGCCCTGTGTGTTGATAAGCGGATTGAGCGTTTCTGTTGGGTAAAAAAAGAAAATGGGATCGTTGCGTGGCAGCATGAATATGTCGCCGTCAGGCCGACAGGCTATAAAAAAGTTAAGATTCGTCTTAAAAAAATCGGGCAGTAAAGCTGTACATGGAATGAAACTTTCGTACAAATTTAATGCTAATAATCCTCATTTTCAAAGAATAAAAAACCTTTCAAGACGAAGCGGCATTAAAAAAACCGTTTTTTATTTTTTTCCATTGTATTGTTTCGCATTGGAATTATCAGAAACCATCGACCAAAATGAGGCTTTCCACTGTTAATGATGAAATGAGAGAGGATAGACCCATGGTCAAATATCGTGGCGGCGCAGGAAATTTTGCAGCAAACCCCGAGAGAGCCTCTGAAGCGGGTCGGAAAGGCGGCAAAAACAGTAGCGGAAATTTCAGGAACAACCCCGAGCGTGCAGTAGAGGCGGGCCGTAAAGGGGGAAAAGTCAGCCGTCGTACGGGCTAGTTCCCTTTGCGATTTCGCCCGTCTGCCTTTGCCGCGCTGGCGAGCATCTCTTTATACCTCCACCGAAACGCGCAACGCCAGAAAGGCCGCTTATCTTCCTGGCGCTGGCGCACATCTGATTTTTATAAACAGGAGTTTTTATGTTGTCATCCGACACGCTTTGTGCGCTCACAGGCGCCTCCCTGACCAATGTACGACGCTGGCAACGGTATGGACTTGTTGCTGTAGATCCCGTGACAGACTACTGGACAGAAGCCCAGCTCGAAGAAATCCGCGAAGTCATGTCAGCCAATGCCCACGGCGCAACGGCGCAGGAAATACACGATGGCCGCAGGCAATCAGAGGGCGTAATGACGTATGGCTGGCCCGCCCGTCGTGGCGAAATCCTGACCAGCCTGGAGTTTGGTTCAGACAGGCAGTTGATCCGGGTTATCCGTAGCCTGAGTCGGGACTTTGCCGGTGACGATTTTGTCCGGTCTTTAATGCGGCCACTCTGCAATTGGCTGCGCGAGGACCAACGTCGTGGCGCTGCGCGCAGGCTTGCCCGCTTTGAACATGTCACGGAGCATCATCACGCCTGTGTGACCCGCGCTGCCTCTCGCTCGGCCAGCGTACCGCTGTTGCTTGAGATTGCAGGTGAAGTACAGAACACGGATGTGCTGCTTGAGGCCATCCGGTTAACGGCACAGGGCTTTAGTGTGGATGTCTGCGTGGACACCTCTGTGCCGCTGCCAGCTCATCAGCGTAAGTCTTACGATCACCATCTGATCTGGCAGGCCAGCCAAATCAGCGTTCAGTAGCCGGTTCGCGTTAATGCTGCCCTTCCCCTCTTCATTCCGCAAACAGGTTAGCGTTTTCCCTTCACTCCGCGTGGCTGCGGTATGTTCTCCGGCGCTTTCCCTTGCGTTCTGACACTCCCCTTGCGTGCTGTTCTGGTGTGGATATGCGTGACCCCAGCCTTACAGTAAACGCACTCATTTGTCCTTCAATCCTGACGTTTTATGAAAGACCGTGGACTAACGCGGGCCATAGCATGGCGGTGATTGCGCCGGACAGGTTAGTTCCGGGCCGCCTTTTTCGGTTACGCATCCCCGGCGGTGCACGCCCCCAGTGATGCGCCCCATACAACTCAATGCCACTGGCGGCGCACAATGCGGTGGCGACGCGATTCTGCGCCCGCTGCGTACCGCTTCTCTCAGAGGGCGCACACGTTCTGTGAATACCGGGCTAACGACGCGTGGCAGAGCCGGCCAGTGCGCTTTCAGGCTGAACGCGTTCGAGCCTGACAGGGGTGCTTTTATAGGCCGGTATACCGCTTTTGGTATCATGGCTGTCCAGCGGTACCAGCACGTTCGCTTCCGGATAATAGGCTGCGACCGAACCATAGGCCATATCGTGCACCACGATGGTCAGCTTATCCATGCGCCTTGAGGTCGGGTTGCCGTCCGGGTCCAGGGCGATGACGTTGACCTGCTCGCCGACGCGTAACTGCCGTTTTTCGGCCTCATCCGGGTTGATAAACAGCACATCCCGGCGTCCTGTTACGCCCCGGTAGCGATCGTTCAGACCATAGAGCGTTGTATTGTATTGGTCGTGGCTGCGCAATGTCGTCAGCACCAGATCGTGGCAGGTCAGTGAGCGTGGATCTTCATTGATGCCCGCCATCACCAGGAACTGCGCTTTTCCTGACGGCGTGTGCCAGATGCGCTCGGATGCGCCATTGGGCAGGCGAAAACCACCCGGTTGTTGAATGCGCTGATTATAGTTTTCGAAGCCCGGAAACACCGCTTCAATGGCCTGGCGGATATTACTGTAATCACGCGTCATCTTGTCCCAGTCGACAACCGTATCAGGCAATGTGGCTTTCGCCAGGCTGGCCACCAGCAGCGGCTCTGACTTCAGGTGCGGCGAGGCGGGATCGAGCGTGCCTCGTGAAGCATGTACCATCGACATGGAATCCTCAACCGTGACACTTTGCGCACCCGAGGGTTGCTCATCCACCTCCGTGCGTCCCAGTACCGGAAAAAGATAACTGTGCTTTGCCATCAACAGATGTGAACGGTTCAACTTCGTCGCCATGTGCACCACCAAATCCAGGTTGCGCATGGCAGGAAAGGTGACCTGTGGGTCAGACATGGCTTCAGCCAGGTTGCCGCCAAGGCACAGCAGCGCTTTAGCACTGCCGTCACGGATGGCGCGAATTGCCTCAACCGCGCCGTGACCGTGTTGTCTGGGCGGCGTAAAGCCAAACACCTTTTCCAGACTGTTCAGCAGACTGTCAGACGGGATTTCGGTAATCCCAACCGTGCGATCACCCTGAACATTGGAGTGGCCGCGCAGCGGACAAATGCCGGCCCCCTTTTTGCCCATGTTGCCGCGCATCAGCAACAGATTCGCGATTTGCTGTACATTCTGTGTTCCGTACTGATGCTGTGTAATACCCATGCCGTAGCAAATAATGGTGCGATCCGCCTCCGCATACAGACGGGCCAGATGCTGAATCTCTTCACGCTCCATCCCTGAGACTTTCAGAATGTGCGCCCAACTGGTCGCCTCCAGATCGGCCTTCAGTGCCTCGAAGCCCTCAGTGTGTTCATGAATAAAGGCCTCATCCAGCACACCCGGTTCGCCCTGTTCTCTGGCCGTCGCATCCATAGCGAGCAGGAATTTCATCATCCCTTTCAACATGGCCGCGTCACCGCCTACGCGCACTTTATAATAGGTTGACGCCAGCTCGGTTGAGCCCATCGACAGCATCTCGATTGGGCTTTGCGGTGAGGTAAACCGCTCCAGCCCGCGTTCGCGTAACGGATTAATCGCAACAATCGTCGCACCACGTTTTGACACCTCTCTGAGCGTGCCCAACATGCGCGGATGGTTGGTGCCCGGGTTATGACCAATACATAAGACAAGGTCGCAATGGTCAAAGTCATCCAGCTCGACGGTGCCCTTTCCTACGCCGATGGATTCCGGCAACCCCACACTGGTCGGCTCGTGGCACATATTGGAACAGTCTGGGAAGTTATTGGTACCGTATTCGCGGGCAAACAACTGCCAGAGAAAAGCGGCTTCATTCGATGCGCGGCCAGAGGTATAAAACTCAACCATGTTCGGATCGCTATAGCTGCGCAGCCGCTCACCTATTTCACGAAAGGCCGTTTCCCATGCGATGGGCTGATAGGTATCGCTGGCCGCATCATATTTCATCGGATGGGTCAGCCTCCCTTCGCCTTCCAGATCCAACGCGCTGCGCGCCCACAAATCGCTGACCTTGTTAGCCGCGAAAAAATCGGGCGTGGCACGCTTACTAGTGGCTTCCCACGACACCGCTTTGGCCCCGTTTTCGCAAAACTCAAAAGAAGACGTATGCTGCGGATCAGGCCAGGCGCAGCCGGGGCAATCAAACCCCTGGGGCTGGTTCACCCTGAACAGGGCAATGACGTCCTGTTTCACCGCCATTTGTCCCCGAATCGCATCCGCTACAGCTTTTAATGCGCCCCAGCCACCCGCTGAGCCGCCATACGGTTTGACCCCAAAAGTACGATTCGTTTCTTTCATTTTTATCCCAACCTGTATCAATGGCTTTTGCTTAAGCCTGGTACAGGATTGGGAACACGCCTGTTAAGCAGGGCGCAAAGCCTGATTTAATTTTTGCAAAATGTTACCTCGCTGCGGTTAATTGCAGCCCATGCGCTTTTTGTGTCCCAACGGCGTTACCCACCGTGTTTCGCTTAAAAGGCAGAATTTTAAATCACGCGTAAATAGCGAGCCGGCGTCACCTTTCATTTGCATAATCATGGGCAGGCAGCGCCCGCCAAATAGCGGGAAAATGACGACGAAAAATCATATCCACTCGCGTCGCGTGATATTCATTTATCCGTTCTGCTTATTTCTGGCTGGCCATTGACGCTTCTGGCGGTTTATATTTCTCCGGTGAGTCACGCCAACGGCCTGTTCGCTTACCCTTTCAGTTCTGACTTTACAGCAGCATCCTGTAGAGGTTCTTTTTTACTGGCCCCCCAGACATCATCATAGGCATAACCGGTCAGCGCTTTGATCACCTCACGGGTTTCGGCATCACAGTCTTTAGGTGAACCGCCCAGCTTACGGCGTGCGACTTCTTTAATCAGCAATTTGTGGCTGCGCTGGGTCAGTTTGAACTGGAACGTCAGCCAGAAACTCACGGCCAGAAGCGCGCCTGTCACGCCTGCCATCAGCAGGACAATGGCGGTGATTGCGCTATCAGGCTGAGCGCCGTTCCCTTTGGCAAACCCGCTTTCCTGGAGCACCACGCCAATAGTAAAGATGGCAATCGCGACCGAACTTTTGCGCGTAAGCACCATGACGCCCGCGAAGATGCCTTCCCGGCGCTGACGGGTTACCATTTCATCAATATCGGGAATGAAGCTGTAAATATTCCACGGAATATAATACAGCCCCGCGCGCGCTATCCCCATAAACAGGAAGGCGGCGCTAAATAACAGCACGGGTACATGCCACTGCCAGAGATAAACGGCATACAGAAAAAGCAGCACGACGGCAATAGATATATAAGAGAGTCTCAAGGCGTTAGAGGGCGTCATAGAAAATCTGCCCAGCAACAGCATAAATAAAAAGGTGCCGGGGATAGACATAAACATCATATTACTCAGAAGCAGCGAGGCTAATGAGGCATCCTGTTTTAACCCATAAATAACGAAATAGGTAAAAACGGCAAGAAACACATCCATCGCTGTGAACGAGCAGATATAAATGAGCAGGTGCTGACGAAACGCCCGAATTTTAAATGACGAGGCGAGATCCACAAACATGTGTTTCACATGCGAAAGAAAATGACGCGCGGGTGCCGGTGGCTTTTGAACCTCGTCTGCATCCTGAATATCTTTCGCTTCCCAGGTGGTATACCAGGTAATAAATACCGCGACGCAGTAAATCACTGAGAAAATCACGCCCGTGAGTGTATAGGTGATGGCGTTGTCTTTGCCCGTGTACGTCATGATGACGCCCGGTACCGAGACCGCAAGAAAACTTCCCAGCGAGGAAAACATCATCCGCACGCCGGAAAGGCGAGTGCGTTCACTGAAACGGTTGGTCATTTCTGACGACAGGGTTTCCCACGGCACCAGCACCATGGCAGATAACAATTCGATGGTGAGATAGGTGCCAAGATAATACCAGTAGCTCATATCCGTGACCCACAATGCGCCGTACAGCAGCATCAGAGGCGAGGAAATTAACAAGAAGAAACGACGACGGCCGAATTTGCGCCCGGCCCAGGTATGGCCGAAATTATCCGTGATGTAACCCATGATCGGACTCAGTACGGAATCAATCACCCTGGCGATGGCGAAGATGGATCCGGCTTCCAGCACCGATAACCCGCAGTAGGTGGTATAAAAAAACAGTAGCCAGGCACCTATCACTGCAAAGGCACCGCCCCCAAATAAGTCGGTAATGCCGTAGCCTGTTGCTACGCCATACCCGACGCGACGTTCAGTCGGTTTAACCATTTATCTGCTTCCTGTTCTGGTCGGTGTTTTATAACGGCAAGCCAGTGCCTGCCGTCGCTGTTATCAACAGAATTGGAAAAGAATGGGCGTGCGGGCTGACTACACCGCGTTAGCTAACATTTGGGCTTTGATACACAGTTCAGCCGCTTTAAACGCATGTTCCTGTGTCATGGCGAGTTCGGTGCGATGCAGACAGTCGGTGATCAACTGGCCAAAGAACGGGAAACCCACCGTGCCCGCCACGCTGTAGCGAAACTCACCGTCCTGATTCACCAGGTAAACCACATCCTGCTCGTCACGCGTGAGATCGGTATACTTGCGAATTTCGATGTAACCGTCGGTTCCGAGCAGCGTCATTCGCCCGTCGCCCCAGGTCGATAAGCCTTCCGGGGTGAACCAGTCACAGCGAAAATAGCCGGTTGCGCCATTTTCCCCTGCCAGCATCGCCTCGCCGAAATCTTCAAACTGCGGATGGTGCGGATGGTGAAAATTGCGCACCTGACTGGCAACCACACGGGCCTGACTATTGCCGGTGTAATAGAGAAACTGCTCGATCTGGTGGCTGCCGATATCGCACAAAATGCCGCCAAAGTAGCGACGTTGATAGAACCAGTCCGGACGGCCGGTTCCTTCGCGATGCGGGCCCGTGCCCAGCGTTTGCACCACCCGTCCAATCGCGCCCTGTTCCACCAGCTGTCCCGCGAAAACCGCGCTCTCAACGTGCAGACGCTCGCTGTAGTACACCGCATATTTGCGGCCGGTTCTGGCGCACATGGCTTTGGCATCGTCCAGCTGTTCCAGGCTGGTGAGTGGAGCTTTATCGGTGAAGTAATCTTTCCCGGCCGCCATGACTTTCAGTCCCAGCGCACAGCGTTCCGAGGGAATGGCCGCCCCTGCCACCAGCCGCACCTGTGTGTCAGCGAGGATCGTGTCCAGGGAATCCGCCGCCTGAGCCTGCGGAAACTGTTGCAGGAACCTGTCGACTTTGGTCGCGTCCGGGTCATAAACCCATTTCAGCGTCGCCCCGGCTTCAGTCAGGCCATTGCACATCGCATAGATATGCCCATGATCCAGCCCGGCGGCAGCGATAATAAACTCGCCTGGGTTCACAACCGGCTGGGGTTTGCCTTTCGGCGCGTAGTTCATGCCATCCTTTTGATTCATGGTGTTGTCCTCACGCAAAGTTTTTGCCTAACGGGATCGCATCCTCATCCGCGAAATTTTCCACGGAGGCCTGTTTTTCATAAAAGTGCGGTGCGCTGGCAATCAGGCCACCGGTACGGTAGAAGGTGTCGTTGCTGGCAATCGGCAGCGTGACGGTGGTATGGGTTATAGCCGACTTGTAGATGGCGGTGATTAACGCCAGGGATTGCTTGCCCTGCTCACCGTCTACCAGCGGCGCACGCTGCTGCTCAATGGCCGAGAAAAAGTCATCCACCTGACCGGCATGCAGTGTCCATGTCAAGGGCGGGATCTGCGCATACAGCTGGTCCAGTTCGTTTTCCAGCGCGATGTGATGATCCTTTTCCGGAAAGCCGTTTTCCGCCGCCTGATAAGCAACGGGTTGCCAGGGCGCAGAGAGCCGCGCTTTCTCGCCCTGTAAAATGATTTTTTGATCTTCACCGTGATGCACCACCGAGGCCGTCAGCTGTGCCAGCGTGCCGTTCGGGTAACGGAAAATAGCGGCACTGAGATCTTCGACCTCCGCATTGTCATGGGCGACATTGCTCATCATGGCGACCACGTCCGTCGGTGCGCCGAGCATCCATTGCAGCGCATCGATGTGGTGCACAGCATGATTGAGCGTGCAGCCCCCACCTTCTTTTTCCCACGTCCCGCGCCACCACAGGTCGTAGTAGGCATGACCGCGCCACCACAATGAATCAACCTGGGCGTGACAAATCTTTCCTGCCAGGCCGGAATCCACCGCCGCTTTTAACCGCCAGAAGGCATCGGTAAAGCGGTTCTGCGCCACCACGGAGAGCACTTTGCCGCTGGCCTTTTGCGCCGCGATCATGGCATCGCACTCTTCAAGCGATGCCGCCATCGGCTTCTCGCACAGCACATGTTTGCCTGCCTGTAGCGCCGCTATCGTATTCTCGGCATGCACATAAGGCGGCGTGCAGACATCCACCACATCGATATCTGCGCCATCCGCCAGCATGGCGAGATGATCGCTGTACACGCGTACATCCTTCAGGCCGTAACGCTGCAATTTATCGCGGGCTTTGTCCGGGTACACATCCACTACCGCCACAATTTTGCCGCGTTCGGGAAACTGCAAAAACGCCTGAATATGTAAATTGGCAATATTACCCATACCTACTATCGCAATTTTTAACATGCCACTTCTCCGTCTTTGACCGTCGCTGTCGTCTTTGCGAGGAACATAGAAAAGCGGCTGTCGTGGGACAAACTGTTTTTGTGAGAATGTTCGCAGAGCGGCAAGGTAGTTTGTGAACAGCATGTAAAACCGCATTACTATCAAGCCACTACGGCTGCAAAAAATTGCAAAAATTGATTGGGACGGGGATCACACTATGGCGGGCAAGCTCAGGATGGACGAAATTTCGGCAAAAACCGGGTACTCTGTCAGTACCGTTTCGCGCGTACTGAGCGGCAAGGCCTATACCAGTGAAAAAGCCCGTAATGCGATTGTGCGCTGTGCACGTCAACTGGGTGTGTTGCACGACATGGTCAGCAGCCGCCTGTTAATTAACGGTCTGGTGGTCTTTGCGCCCGCCCGGACCTTTGCGCCGCGCGGCGATCACTTCTATCTGGAAGTGACGCGCGGGATTGCCGAAGCCTGTGCCAGCCATGATGTGCACATCAGTTACTGCCCACTGGAGGAACAGCGTGCCGATGTGAAACTGTTTCTGGAGAAGGCGGGCGCAAAAAGCAACGATGCGATCATCATCATCGGCACCGACGATCAGGCGATATTCAGCCTGGCAGCCTCGCTGAATAAACCCTGCGTCCTGATAAATTCCCGCGATAAAGACATGAAACTGGATGCGGTCTCCCCCGATCACCATGCGATTGGGTTCAGCGCCATGCAGCACCTGTTTGAGCAAGGGCACCGCCGGGTTTTGACCGTCACCTGTCTGCGCCGTGAAACGCTGTTTCTGCGGCTGGAGGGAATTAAAGACGCGTACCGCCATTTTCACCTGCCCTTTAGCGCGCAGAAGGACCTGATTGTGGTTGAAGCCTATTCTGAGCATGAAACCGAAGCCGCCCTGAATGGCTGGCTGGACGAACATCCGCGTGAGGAGTGGCCCGATGTGATAGTGCCGGTGGGCAAAGGGATTATTACCGGTGTTCAGACTGTGCTGGCGGCACGTTCCTTGCGTATTCCCGAAGATATCTCACTGATGACGACCGATCTGGCAAGTCAGCTGGCGGGCGCGGCCGGCAGGCCGGTGACAGGCTTTGCCGTCCCGTGTCGGGAGCTGGGCTACGAAGCCATCCAGCTTCTGCAGAACCGTCTGAACCGGCCCCATGCGCCCGTGTATAATCTGCTGTTGCAGGCAAAACTGATCGACCACGGCACGGTCGCCAATGCCACACGCCATGCGGCGCGGGAGGAAATACGGGACGATCAGACACCGGTTTGAACAGAGGGATGCGGGTTTGCAGCGGGCAAGTCATCTGTTGCAGGCCCCACTCAACGCTAGCATTTGTGACTAGCCGGCTGACACGGGCACTATTGCGGTAGTGCATGCGCAAAGAATTTAACCCCATCAGGCCAGGCGCCCCGATGGCCTGAAAAGGCGGCAGCGGCGTGACCGATCGTCATATTTCGGCTGCCTGCCTGGGTGATATCCGGACCGTCAGCGCGTAATCTTGCCAGCGAGATGCGTGACGGCCTGACAACCGCGATATGACCCGGTCTGTGCTGATCGGGGCTTTCATAGGCGACCACCACCAGCATGCCTTTATTCGCCAGCTGCTGAGCGTGCCACGCATCGCTGACCCTGATCCAGCCTGACTGACGCCCTTCACTACTGTCAAACCAGCGCGTTTGTGCGCTCGCCAGGAAAATCTGGCTGTGCTGAGGCGGCCTGAGCATATAGACGCCCAGGCGTGCGCCTACCGCTGCCGCAAACGCGCTGCAGTGCGTATGATTACCGGGACCAGAATAGGTATCCGGTCTGTCAGGCTTGCCCGTTTCCCAGTTGACGTGATGATGATTCAGCCATAAATGCTCCACGTCCGCATGGTCAAGCACGGCAAGAATCTTTTGCGCGTTGGGCGTGAGCGCGCCGCAACAGGGCGCATCCTGCGGCGGCACGGACTGGACGTTGCCAGCCGGAACCGGGCTGGCGACAGCCGACAGGGCCGGGACGAGAAAAGCCGCACTCGCAAAGACGGCCAACGCATATCTGCTCAGTGATGGTTTCATAGTGACCTGACTGTATAGAATTAAGGTTCGTCATTGAAAGGGCTTCTTCAGTAAGCGCGCACGCCCCTTCTTCCGCCATTCCGTGCGGTGAAGCGCCGGAACCCATCGCGCCTGCCTGCACCTTTATTTTACGCCTCTGCCACATCTTCAGGGTTGGGTTTCTGCATGACGAATTGAGCTCTGCCTTCCGGGTTTCCCGCCTGAAGCGGCGAACAGCCTGCGTGTTTCTGTCATCGCACGCCCGGTCGTGGCGTGCCTCGGTGACGTGACACGTCAGGCGGATTTCAACTTACTCCGGCAGGTGGTTTTTTTGCAAGGGTCACGTTCTGTAAGAACCGCAAGGTCACCACGGAGAATCTGTGGTGACCCCTGCCGTTCAGAGCCTGCGCCCGTTTTCAGCAGCACAGGCGTTTGTGTTGATTTTCAAAAACTCTGCCAGTTGGTCTCCGCTGCAGCGGGAACAATATTGCTGACAGGGCGCATCATGGCGGTCGGAGCTATCGCGCTTTTCACTTCCTTAAGCGCGTCAGGTCCTGCACGCTGGATAACAAACGCAGCAACCAGGCGGTTTAATGCTGAGGCCTGCTCCATTAATGAACGCGACGCAGAGGATGCTTCTTCCACCAGGGCCGCATTTTGCTGCGTCACATCATCCATTTGATTGACGGCCAGATGGACCTGGCTAATTCCCTGAGACTGTTCCTGGGCGGCGACAGAGATTTCATCGACCAAATCGGTAACCTGCCGGACGGCATCGTTCATTTTGTGCATATTTGTACCCACCCCTTCAGCCTGTACCGCACCGGCTTCCACAAAGCCCATTGACGATTCAATCAGCGCTTTAATCTCGAGGGCTGATGACGACGAACGCTGCGCCAGGTTGCGCACCTCGCCAGCCACGACCGCAAAACCACGGCCCTGCTCGCCTGCCCGTGCGGCTTCGACCGCCGCATTCAGGGCAAGGATATTGGTCTGAAAGGCAATCCCCTCAATGAGAGAAATAATGTCGGTAATTTTGGCCGAGCTTTCGCGTATATCGCCCATCGTCGTCAGCATTGTTTTCACCCGATCTGCGCTGTCTTCTGAAATCTCACGCGCATTTTTCGCTAACTGGCTGGCCAGTCGGGTATTTTCTGCCGTCTGACGCACCGTTTCACTCAGCTCTGACATACTGGCAGCCGTTTGCTCAAGTGATGCCGCCTGCTCTTCAGTCCTTGCCGATAAATCCTCGTTACCCGCTGACATTTGCGATGACGCTGTACTGACAGACTGCGCGGCACTTTCTACTGCGTTCAGTGACAGCGACACAGTCTGAATCAGATGATTAAACGCTTTTGCCGTCAGGCCGATTTCATCAGAGCGTGTGTCATCTGCTTTGAGAGTGAGATCGAGGTTTTCGCTGGCCTGCTCCATCGTCAGGCGCATGGCATTCAGCTGGCGGCGAATGGCTAAAATTGTCTTAACGGTAAAAAACCCCAGCAGCAAAATAGCGGCGGCTGAGCCGGTGATCAGGGTTAACAGCGTATGATGATAGGTTCTGTCGTTTTCTCTGCTGAGCGCATTGGCGAGATTGGTATTGAGCTGAAGTTGCTGCTGATAATTCGCAATGAGCTGTCGGGCTTCGGCACCAATCCCTGTTGTCCCCTGCAACATTCCCAGAGACACAGCATCATTCTGAGCACGTGAGGCGGCCAGAAAGGCCGGCAGGTCGCGTTCTATTTTATTAATCATCGTAAACGCCTTTCCGTCATTTGCCTGTCTTGCTCGTTGGACGTGTCCTCTGCAAGGTAGTGCTGATTAAGCGCACGAATATGTTTGATTGTGTCGTTGACTTCTTTTTCGATGACAGCCTGCCTGGCCAGGTCAGTCACGCTCTGATGATGATAAAGGGCGATGATGACGGCATTACTGCCTTCAATCATCTTTGAAATACCGGTGATTGACGGGACCGTATTTTCGTTAACGTATTTGAAGCGGGTCTGAAACCCTTGCGACACGCTGACAGATACGACAACCATAGCGACCAGCGCTGCGGAAAGCAGCGAAAACGTGAATAAAAGACGCTGAGTTATAGTCATTGTTTTTACCTGGTAAAAGAGAAAAGAAATACGTCTGATATGATTCAGAAAAAAGGCGACATACAGACAGTCAAATAAAATATCGGCGCCATAAAAAAATAATCAAACGGAGTTCCCGCTCTGTTTACACGCCATTTATACATATCTCCCTCCTGAAAAAACAACTCACTGAAAGGCCTCAGTTATTTTTGCAACGCTGTTTTCTAAATATTTAATGCCGCGCATTTAAAACGTAATAACATCCCTTTTTCTGTGCCTGACGTTAAGCCTCCGCCTTTATCATTCACTTTTCCTGTTAAAAGGGAAAAACCATCAAGAAAATTAAAGCAGTATTTTAAATGACATATTTAAATATTTTTTCTTTACGCGGGAGTGCTGTTCTGTAAGGGGGGGAATCCTGCATCGCGTCCTCACATTGCAGAGCGGCATCCTGCTGCTTTCTGATGCGACAGCCAGCCTCACTACACGAAAACGCCATAAAAACACTTTTAAAACAAAAAATTATGGCAAAATCGCGTGGCGACACGTGCCATTAAACCGTTACCCTGTCGTTTTCAATACGGGAACATTTCACGTCATCAGCCACGCTGAATGCCTGTACAGTGATGAACCGGCAACGCATAAAACCCTATTTTTAATTTATCCTTAAGCGATAACTCATTACTTGTAGCCATAAAAAAAGCCCGGCATGCCGGGCTAACACCAATCAATAAACTGCCACCTTTAGGCCGACACTGTATTGCGCAGCGCATGAAGTGTAGTTGAGCGCCGCATTATTACTGTAGGGAATACCATAAGAGATGTAATCAGATGTTATTTTTTTCGCAAAACTCAATTAAGCGCCACACTATTTTAATAGCCTTATATCATTTTTCTCTTTTCTGCAATGCTGTGTCATTGCAGCCATATAAACGCTTTGCTGCTATCTGCTTTTTTAAACGGCATCGTGAACATGAGGTTATTTTTTTACGACGCAGGCGCGGGACATATTTACGTTAACAGAAAAGTGTCTCACAGGCGGCTTTCGCCATCAGCCGGTCAGCGCGCATCAGAAAGCCCTGACAGGGGCTGCGCCTCACCGGGCGTTGATTTTCGCAGCCAGGCGCATCCTGTTAGTCACCCGTGTCATGCTGATAATGACTCGCTGTCAGCTGAGACAGTGAGGATATCCCCCTCAACATTCATGACGTTGCATCAGATAACAGGGTTCATCCGGTTACTGCACCGCCCGCCCGGATAGCCCGGCGGGCGGTGATCTGTCAGACCTGAAATGCCTCCACCATGTTACGCAGCGCATGCGCTTGTTCTGACAACGAATGGGAGGCAGAGGATGACTCCTCGACCAGGGCTGCATTGTTCTGCGTTACGCCATCCATCTGGCTCACCGCGATGCTGACCTGCGAAATGCCTTGCATTTGCTCAGAGGAAGCCAGAGAAATATTATCCATAGCCTCAGCCAGCTCGTTCACCCTCCCCACAATGTTGACAATGCTCTGTCCGGTCGTAGACGCCACCGTGGTGCCGTTTTCTACCTGACCTACCGCCTCTTCAATCAGCAGTTTGATATCGCGCGCAGCCATAGCGCTGCGCTGCGCAAGCGTTCTGACTTCACCGGCCACTACCGCAAATCCCCGGCCCTCTTCGCCTGCGCGTGCCGCTTCAACCGCAGCATTGAGCGCCAGAATATTGGTCTGGAAAGCGATGCCTTCAATGACGGTCGTAATATCACGCACTTTCGTTGCGCTCATGGATATGTCCTGCATGGTATCGACCATCCGCTGCACATCCTCTTCGCCGCCTCGGGCAAGACGGGCGGTTTCGCGGGCAGATTCGGCGGTCTGCCGTGCGCCGCTGGTGTTGCTTTTCACCGTGGCCGTCAGCTGCTCCATGCTGGCGGCCGTTTCCTGTAAAGCTGCCGCCTGCTGTTCGGTGCGGGAAGAAAGCTCGGCATTCCCCCTGGAAATTTCATCGGCGGCTAACGCGACAGCGTTCGACGTATCCCGGATATTCGCGACCATGTTGCGCAGGTTGGCCTGCATGACATGAAGGGAAGCCAGCTGGCTGGTCGTGTCGTTGCGACGAAGTGTGACAGGTGACGTTAAATTTCCGGACGCAATCGATGCTGCCAGCGCCTGTGCCTGCGCCGGTTCGCCGCCCAGTTGGCGCATCAGCGTACGGATAATGATAACGCAGGCCATCACAGCAACAACCAGAGACAAAAAGACCATTATCGCCATCAGACTGGCCGTACGTGACGCTGACTCTCTGGCATCAGAAACCGTTTTTTGACTCACCTCCATCTGAATTTCAGAAAGCCGATCCAGTGCATCCAGCATTTTCCGCTGTACCGGCCGTACCGTTTTCAGCAGGTAATCAATTGTGGCCGCCTGGTCGCTTTGCATCGCCTTCTGGCCTGCCATGGTGATCAGGTTCAGCGCCTGGTCATCTTTAGCGAGCAGGTTCTCCAGGGCATTTTTCCCTTCCGCTGATACATTCTGCGACATGCTGCTCACCAGTTTTTCGCGTTTCGCCAGGTAGTTCGCTTTCTGGTTCTGCACCCGCTCCCACTCGGTTTGCTTCTCTTTTGCATCGCTCAGTAAGGCAATATTTCTTACCGCAACGGACATATCCCGGGCAGCACTGCGCATATCCTGGATCAGATTGTACCGATACATTTTATTGTTGACGGCATTATCCATGTCGTCCCGTGCCTGCCAGAGTGCGTGGAGCG
The DNA here is from genome assembly GCF_035191405.1 of Pantoea sp. JZ2. NCBI lineage: Bacteria > Pseudomonadati > Pseudomonadota > Gammaproteobacteria > Enterobacterales > Erwiniaceae > Pantoea > Pantoea sp. JZ2. Next base: position 2,649,593 of record NZ_CP045247.1, read on the forward strand.
CAATGCCTGTGCAGAGCACAAAAAGCAGGATGAGCAGACTGAAGCCTGCAGCGAGACGTGTGGCAATTTTCATGGTGTTTTCCCCGATAATGTTGCTACTGCTGTGTGTAGTCCGATTTTGCTGAATACATTTGCCGGAAAGATCTCTGCAAATGAAAATGTGTGTTTCCTTCACCTGTCAGTAACGGCTGACAGGGAAATCTATATAGATGACAAAATGGAATTTAGGTGGGACAGAGCGGACAGAAAGCAAAGCCAATACGGCAAAGTCGCGCATAGCGCGGCTGGGAGGGCGAAAACTTATTTTTCAGAATATTGTTAGTAAACATGTCACGATAAAACGCGGCGTATCAGACATCTCCCGACACAGGGGGATCATGCTGTTCGAATGCGATCTCCAGCTTCTGTGAACAGCAGTGTGTTACGTTGACGGCAACGCCCGAAGGCCAGACGTAACCTCATGAATTCTGTACGGGCGGAGGCGGTTCTGTGCCCGGTTTGCGATGAGCATCGACACGGTCAGGATGATTCATCGGGTCCCTTTCGGAAATGCCTGTGACGCGATGTTGTCCGTTGTTCAGACGGGGAAGATGCCGTAAAACGCTTTTCCATTCCCCCGTTAACCCGTCTTACCTGCCGCCAGAAAGCATGGCAACGGCTATTCTGCCGGGGAGACTGAATGGACGGGTGTGCCCCGGCGATCCCAGCGGCGGGCCATCCACCACAGCAGTGCCGTGATGCACCAGCCAATACACCACGACACATCGTTACCGGCAAACAGCCAGGTGAGTGAACCATGGTGAAGTGGATTGTCGATAAACGGCAGTTGTACCAGCACACCCAGAACATAAACGGTAATCCCCACCCTGTTCCAGCGGCCATAACGTCCGTCTGGCTGTGACAGCGCAGGAATATCCACTTTGCCCTGGGTGATCACATAAAAATCGATCAGGCTAATCGCGCTCCATGGCACGAAAAACGCCAGTAAAAACAGCAGAAAATGGGTGAACGTTTTCAGAAAAGCAGGTTCACTCAGCAATGCAATCACACAGGCCACACTGACCATCAGGACCACAAACAGAATGCGTGCACCCCGACCCATTGCGGATTGCTGGCGGAAACCCGAGACAATAGTGGTCAGTGCCATAAAACTGCCGTAAGCGTTCAGGGTGGTGAACGTGATTTTGCCGAAGCAGATAGCGAAATAGATCACCATCGCCATCGTGGGCGTACTGCCCAGGCTGACAATATAGCCAACCTCATTGCCCGCAAACGCCTTTCCGGCCAGCGCCGCGACAATCACACCCAGCGTCATGGACGCCTGCGTCCCCGTTACGGTGCCGAAAAACACTGACCAGAACAACGTTTTCGCGGAGACATTCGCAGGCAAATAGCGCGAATAGTCGGAGACATAAGGGCAAAATGCGATCTGCCATGAGGAGGAGAGCGACACCGCCAACAGGAAATGAGCCAGCGTGAAGTGCTGATTCTGCCAGACAGGCGTTAAGTCATGCGTTACCACCAATGTGATAAACAGATAAGCAAAAGCCAGTACACCAACAAGGCTGGCCAGTTTGCCAAGCTGATGGATCACCCGGTAACCCAGCACCGCAATGACGATGATTAGCGCGCTAAACAGGATCATGCCCGTCGCATTGCTGACATGCACCAGCTTAGCCAGCGCCTGGCCGGCCAGCACGGTACCGCTGGCCGAAAAACCGACGTACATCATGCATACCAGCAGCAGCGGAATGACTGCCCCATAGACGCCGAACTGCATGCGGCTGGTGATCATTTGCGGTAAACCCAGGCGCGGCCCCTGAACCGCATGTAATGACATGATACCTGCGCCCAGGATCTGTCCGACCAGTAATCCCACCAGTGACCAGACCACATCGCCCCCCAACACCACCGCCAGCGCACCCGTAACTACCGCGGTGATTTGCAGATTTCCGCCAAACCACAGTGTGAACTGGCTAAAAGGATGACCATGTCGCTCCCGCAGTGGGATGTAATCAATGGAACGGCTTTCAGAGAGGCGCGGTTTCTCAACGCCTGAATAACCTGCTGCAGATGTTTCGGCTGGCATCATTTCCTCACTGGGCAGTGTATGGGGTGCGTTGCTGTTTACGTCCGGCGGACGCCAACGCAGGGTGACAGTACATGTATAGACAAGCAAGGATAGTGTCATGCTCACGCTGAAGTGACAAGGCCATGCGTCATTGGAAAATGTGATGAGGTCCGTTCGGCAAAATGTGCGCACGAAAAAGCAAAACTGCTTATTTCTGATACGATTTAAACGTAGCCGTAAAAGTAATGTCTTTTTTGCTACGAACGTAAACACAGCAAAATTAACCTACATAATGAGACAATAATGAAAATATCCACACGCCTTATTGCAGGTTTTGGCCTGCTTATTCTTTTGTTCATCCTGTGCACCGGGATTGCCCAACAGGCCCTGCATCATGCCCGTGAAGGCATGGACGATACCGTCAACATCAAGATGAAAAAGTACCAGTTAGCGCAATCCATGTACGGTGAAGTCAGAGATATGGGCATTGCCGTCAGGAATATCGCGCTGCTCAGCGACACCGAGGCGATGCAGCCTGAAGTCACGCGGATTCAGAAACAGAAAGCGCTCTTTATTGCTAACCGTCAGGCGCTCGGCGCTATCCTGGCAACCGATTCTACGCCGGCGGGTCGCGAGGCTTTCAAAAGAATTACCGACAGCGAAGGACCAACATTTGCCGCCCTGGATCAGGCAACCAGGCTCGGGCTGGCCAATCTTGATAAAGAAACCACGGACTATCTGTTAAAGGACGTGCGCCCTGTTCAGACTAAATTACTGAATGCTCTGCGCGATATGACAGAGATTCAGGAGAAAAACAGCCAGGCTGCTGTGCAACAAAACAGCCATTCTACTGCCCGCGCCTCGCTGATTCTGATGCTACTGGCCACCGCTTCCGTGATTGTCGCGGTCGGTGCCTGTGCGGTCACTATCAGCGTGCTGATGCGCCAGCTGGGCGGTGAACCGGCACAGGCGCAGGCGCTGGCTGCCTCCATCGCAGCCGGTGATCTGACCGCCACCGTGTCACTGCGCCGCAAGGACACCACCAGCCTGCTGGCCTCCCTTGACGTCATGCAAGCCAGGCTACGTGCACTGGTTTCCCAGATTAAAGAGGCTTCGGCCTCCGTTGCGCTGGCTGCCGATGAAATCGCGCAGGGCAATACCGAGCTGTCCTCACGTACCGAACAGCAGGCGGCGGCTTTGCAGGAAACGGCCGCCAGCATGGAGCAGCTGACGGCCACGGTGAAAAGCAATACGGCCGGTGCACAGCAGACGGCGGATTCGGCACGTGAAACCGCACAGCTTGCCCGCACAGGCGAATCTGACGTGCAGCGCATGACGCACACCATGCATGACATTTCGGTCAGCGCCACTAAAGTGCGCGACATCACCGCCGTGATCGAAAGCATTGCCTTTCAGACCAATATCCTGGCCCTGAACGCGGCTGTTGAGGCGGCCCGTGCCGGCGAGGAAGGACGCGGTTTCGCCGTGGTCGCGGGCGAAGTGCGCACGCTGGCCCAGCGCAGCGCTACGGCAGCACGTGACATTAAAACGCTGATAGAACAGGCCGTTGAACAGGTGGAAAGCGGCGTGACGGTTGCCTCCTCAACCGGGCAGAGCATCCTGAAAATCGTTGGAATGGTCGGCGAACTGGCTGACGCCATGGATAATATCTCTCTGGCCTCCTCCGAGCAGATGCAGGGCATTTCGCAGGTCAGTATCGCGGTGAGCCAGATGGATGGCGTGACGCAGAACAATGCCGCACTGGTTGAAGAATCGTCTTCGGCGTCACGCTCACTGTCGGAACAGGCGCATGCGCTGCGCGGCATGGTCGCGGCATTCCAGGTGTAAAAAAGGCGGCAACCGCCGCCAGAGAGCAATAAATTCGGCACAAACCACCAGGGACAGGCGGGCGTCGTCATGACAAAGCCTGTCCCTGGCGGACTGTCGACAGCGGCAGTTATCTTGCTCAATCACGCTGTCCGCCAGGAACGCCACCGCCCCGCACGCAGCGGTGCCTCTGACCGTCCCTGAGACCGGCGTGTCAATGCAGTCCAGACGTCGCGCCCGCCTGTGGCTTAACGCCACACTTTCCTTGCCCCACGCCCGTTTGCCCCACACGGGTGAGCCAGCCTCCTGCCTCAATACAGACGTGAGAACCCTTGGCGTCAGCGCGAGTCCGTCTCAGTCAGCGTTGCCCTGACATGCGGCAGGCTCTGCGGGTAGTTCTGCTGAATAAATTCGATCATTTTTTCCCGCACGTAGCAGCGCAAATCCCAGGCGGTGGGCGAATTTTGTGCCGTCATTAATAATCTGATTGTCATGGTTTTTTCAGAGGTGTCGGTGACCTGAAGCACCTGGGTTTGCTGATCCCAGAGTTTGGTTTCACTGAGCACTTTCTCGAAATGCTGACGCAGCGGCTCAAGCGGCAGGGAGTAATCCACATACAGAAACACCGAGCCCAGGATTTGCGCGTTGTTGCGCGTCCAGTTCTGGAAGGCGTTTTCCGTGAAATAGGTAATCGGCAGCACCAGCCGACGGAGATCCCAGATACGCACGACCACATACGTCAGATTGATCTCCTCTATCCAGCCCCACTCTTTTTCCACCACAACAGCGTCATCAATTTTGATCGGCTGGGTAAAGGCAATCTGAATACCGGCAAACAGGTTAACCAGCGACTTTTGCAGCGCAAAACCGATGATGATGCCTGCGACGCCCGCACCGGCCAGGATGGTCGTGCCGAATTTACGCACGCCGGGAAAGCTGAGCAAGATCATCGACAGACTCAGCGAGACCAGGATCACGATGGCCACTTTTTTCACATAAATTAACTGCGTGCGAATCTTACGGGCACGCAGATTGTTCGACAGATTGATATCGTAGCGAATGAAAAGCATATCCTGCGCCACATTGGTCAACCGAATCAAAATGGAACAAATCGATAAAATGATAAAGATATTGGCGGTGGAGGTTATAAACGCCACGGTTTCAGGACGCAGATCGATGTAGTTAATGCCGATATTGATCAACACCAAGGGGATAAACAGAAACAGCGAACCGCGCAGGTGCTTTTCCAGTGATTTGAACAGTTTTCGGTCCCGGTTCTGCCAGAAGCGGATGAACCTGAGAAAAATAAACCGGGCCAGAAAGCCCACGATAAATGAAAGCGTGACGAGCAATACAGCAGGTATCCATGTTGGCGCACCCGATAACTCCCCAATAAGTAATGGCATCATTTCCCCTTATAGTCCGTCAGCAACCTGAGTTGTCGGATAAGTCACTAAAATCAGTAACCGTTGTGTTCCCGGTTATCTACGAATGAAGTCATTGCGCACATTAGTTTATGAAATTTTTTAACAATTGACTGACCTGTCGGTAAAAAAGCCCTGCCAGCATGCATATGGCCCGAGACAGCCGAATGCAATTAACTGTTATTTATAGCATTTTTATTCTTTCGCGAAGCAGCGGATCGCCGTTCTGTGTGGGGATGTTTATGTCAGCGCAAGCCCTGACAGCCGACGGCCAGGCAGGCATACGCGACTGCCGCCGTTGACAGTACCGCGCCAGGATGCGCGGTGCGGCTGGCAAAACGGGATAAGAAAACTGTCCCGCTGTGCCGTCGGTGTTGCGGAAAAGGCGCCGGTGGGCGGTATCGCTGAGAGGTCGCCCCCCTGCCTGACGAATGGCGCAGGCAACCCTTTAGTATGCCGGAAGAGATGGGTCTTAAAGAGAGCGAGTCCAGCCTTAGAGTCCCAGGCTGGCGAGCAAATCGTCCACGTCATCCTGCGAGGCTGACGGGCTCTCTGATGGCTGTGCAGCAGCCGGTGGACTGGCCACTTTGGCCACAGGCTGTGCGGGCACGTTATCCCTCAGCACCTGAACCAGGTGGACTTCCAGCTCGTTCAGCATTTTCGTCATGCGCTGGATAATCTGGCCCGTCAGGTCCTGGAAACCCTGAGCCATCATCACCGCCTGAAGTTGCTGACGGGTGAAACCGGTTAACTGCGGCACTGTGCCAAGCCATGTGCGCGTTTCTTCCGCCAGCGCCCGTGCCGCGCCCTCGTTTTCCGGTGTGATAGCCGTGCTGTTCCAGCGCGCCAGCAGACTTTCCGCCGTATCCTGTAGCGTTGTCTGCGCAGGCTGTGTCAGCTCCACGCAGCCCAGTACCTCACTGGCCGCATTTTCGGTCATGGTCACCACATAGCCCAGACGCGCGCGGGCATCCGGGATCCCGCCCGCGACCTCGGACAGGGTTTGATCGTAGCCCAGTTCACGTAGGCTGTTACGTAAATTACGCAGCATAAAACCTGCACGAATGATCAGTGTGCGCGTATCATCCGCAGATAAAGACAGTTTAAGTTCAGACATCGAAACGCCCTCCGTTCAGAGTTGTGATTAGATTATCGGCAGGCGCGGCCTGAAAATTAATTGCTGTGGTCATTATCTTTATGGCGCAGCGGATAAAGGACGTTGGGAGGCGGATTTACAGCGGAGACTGAGGCGCTTGTTGCACGGCCTGCCGGTTAAAACAGGCCGTACTGCTCACTATTTTTTCAGTAAGCGTGGCAGTTGATTATCCAGCTCCAGCAGGCAGGCATCCATCATCTTTTGCGTCACCTGCGTGACTTTGGCGTAATGGTTGGCCGTCCAGTCATTCAGCGGTGCGGTGACATGCGCGGGTTCACATTCCGCAACCACATAGGGACTCAGGATCGTGCCGCCTTCCGGACGTTTATAAAACAGGACCCGATACGTTAAATCGTAGTTACTGTTGCCGGACGACATATCGGTGTACACCAGCGACCATTTTGAGGCAGCAATGAACAAGGGTTGTGTGTAAGCATAACCCCCGCCATTTTTATTCAGCCATTGCTGGATTTTGACGTCGGCTTTGGGCGTGAAATACGCGGCGGTGGGTTCCGGCATGCTGTCAATATCACTGCCCTTGTAGTTATTCTTATCAAATGAACCCGTGCTGATGCCGCTCCCCAGCACGGCACTCAGTACCGCTATTCCCATTCCTGTCCCGGCTCGGGCCGGCGTGACCTGGCGCAGTTTAACATCCGCGTAGGTATTATTATTCATATCGGTAGGTGCGAAAATCGTGTTGACGGTTAGTGAACTGCCGTTCTCCGCCTTGATCAAATGCGTATTTTTATTCTCCGCACATCCCGTCAGAAAGAGTAAAGCCAGCGTGCCCGTAACGAAAATTTTGTTCATCATGAATGCCATTCCCTTTATTCAGTCGCCCTAAATCGTTATTTTTTATGCAGTTATAATGATCACACTGCATTTATCTATAACGGGTATTCATGAAAAACCTTTAGGTATTTTTTATTAACCTTTTTTGACGCCCCGTAACCGGCTGTGTCGCTGCCAGCGCCAGGGAAAGACGGAAAGATAATGCAGCCTGTTGTGGCGCGGGCCCGGTTATCTGGCAGGATGCGCCTGGTCTGTCGCGCCCTGTCGTGATGTCTGTTCCCGCCTGCAACAAGGCGGTGAACAGCGTGTCACGCCCGGAGCTTACTGGCGCGGTGCCCGCAACCGTGCTGATCTGGTCAGATCCCCGCAGTGAACTGATGACGTTCGGCCTGCCGGTAAGCACGCCAGCGATCACCGCGCTGGCTATTAGCCGTTAGCCGCTGTGACCGGCATTAACTAACGCAGCGTGCGCGGGCTTGTCCTGCGCCTGGCGTGATTCGCCTACGGGCGGAAAATGGGTTACTATCCGCGCCCGCTTCCCTTTGAGGCTGCCTGATGTCTGCCCTGTTCGACGATTTTATTGCGCCGCCCTGCCATGAGGCGATCGCGATCCTCTATGAGGACGCGCACCTGCTGCTGATTAACAAACCCAGCGGGCTGCTGAGCCTGTCCGGCAGGCACCCGAAAAATCAGGACTCGGTCCATTTCCGGCTGGCAGCGCGCTTTCCCGGTTGTACCCTGGTTCACCGGCTGGATTTCGGCACCTCCGGGCTGATGGTCATTGCCCGTAATAAGGCGATCAATGCCGCCCTGTGCGCGCAGTTCAGTCAGCGAAGCGTCAGCAAAGTTTATACCGCGCTACTTTGCGGCCACGTTGAACATGATGAGGGAAGAGTGGATGCGCCGATTGCGAAGCAGTTTCCGTTGATGGCGATTTGCGCACGCACCGGCAAACCAGCGCGCTCGCGCTATCAGGTGTTGGCGCGTTTTACGTATGTCCCAGATGACGGGCCGTCTCTGCCGGTCACGCGAGTGCAATTACGTCCTGAAACCGGCCGCACTCACCAGCTGCGTATTCACTGTCAGCACCTGGGGCACCCTATTTTAGGCTGTGAGTGGTATGGCGGTCTGCCGCCGCACAGCGCACGACCACCCAGACTGATGCTGCATGCCAGCGAGCTGCATTTTACCCATCCTGTCAGCGGAGACGCGATTCAGGCTCGTCATGACAGTCCGTTTTAGGGGGAAAACGCCACGCGGTTATTCTGCGCCCCCGCGACCAGGCGGAGGCGCTCTGAAGCGGCTGATGTCGCGTGGATTACCACATCAAATCGTCTGGCACTTTGAAATCGGCATAAGGATCGTCCTCTTCCTGCGCGTCCTGACTGAGTGCGCTGTTTAAGACAATGCTGTCGGGAGCGCGCTGCGCGATCTTATCCGCGACGCTGGCCGGAATAATCGCGTAGTGCGGCTCGTCGCTGTTTTCTGCCATCAGACGGGCAATGGCCAGGCGACCGTTAATCAGTTGGGTCTGCACAGGTTTATCGACCATGATTTTTTTAATCAGGTTGTTATCCGTGAAGTTAAAACCGATCTCACCTTTTGCCACGACGATTCTGTTCATTTCAATTAACTGCTTCACCTGCGCTTTATACTCTTTCGCCAGCACCGCTTGTTTACGCTTTTCGCTGAGCTGCCTGTCCCGCTCGATCTGCGCTTTTTTGTTTTCTTCTACGGCTTCTCGCGCTTCGCGCGCCTGCACGCGTGATTTTTTCGCGGTTCTCTGGACCTTGTCCATTTTTTTACTGGTTACCAGTCCCGCTTTTAATAACTGCTCCTGAAGAGTGAGTTTTGTCATTGTCGTCTCTGCATCGGTGAAATTAGGGTGTAGAAGTGAGCCTGAAGCGTTACCGCCCCGCCTTTTTGCGTCGGCAGACAGGCGGAAAGCGCGAGGTCAGGTGCGGATCTGCGGCGCGTGGCAGGCGGCGCGTCGTCATAACGGCGCTGCTGGCGGCGCATGACATCGCTCCGTGGGCATCGCCTTGTCGGCCAGGCCGTCGTCCCAGCGGCGTTATCAGGCATCAGACTTTGAGCATTTTGACGGTAGCGTCAATATCAATCTCATCTTCCGTGAAGATTAAGGTTGCGCCCTGAAAGGTCGTGATCGCCAGTTTTTTCAGGGTGCGCATCGCTTTCGTCTTTTGCGCTGATTTGGGTCGGATATTATTCATCAGTATTCCCACCGACAGCACCGTGTTTTCTTTATCAATCCCTGCATCTGCCGGAACGTCTTCACTGAAAACAACGTAAGATTTAATCGCGGTAAGTTTGATGCGCTCACCCGCAATATAAATGTATTTACTCTCCGGCAGGACTTTCACCGCAAACGCTGACAGCCCTTTATTATTCGTCGTAGGTTCGAACGTGACCGAGGCATCTTTTTTAATCAGGTCAGGATTGGCAACTTTGATGACATGAAAATAACGGTTATCGCCGTTTTCATCTTTAATAAAACCAAAGCCTTTATCCTGAAACCAGGTAGTAATTGTACCGTTCATCGCCATTGTCGCCTGTTTAATCGTTTATCACCTTAATTTTTGCAGCGCGCAGTGTAAAACACAATGCACGTACGCACTACGTTTTTGGGCATCATTACGTCCGATCCCGCCGTTTCAGCCTGCCCCGTCAGTGAGGATCTTCCCCACCACCCGGGCCGATGCCGTAAAGCGGCCGCAATTGAGCAAAAACCCCTTCTTTGTCGCGGTAATAAGAAATTATGTGTTTGCGTCGCGCGATATACTTCTTTCATCCACATGAAAGAGGTTAAGCAAATGATTTTCAGGCCAAAATTTATCAGCTTTGATTGCTATGGCACGCTAATCAATTTCGAAATGGGCCCGACGGCAAAGGGCATTTATGCCGATCGGGTCAGCGAAGCGCACATGGCGACTTTCCTGGCGCATTTTCGTTTCTACCGGCTTGATGAGGTGCTGGGTGCCTGGAAACCATTTTACCAGGTGATTGAAAATGCGCTTCAGCGCGCCTGTCATGCCCATGGCGTCGTCTATCAGGAAAGCGATGCGCAGACGCTTTATGCTGCCGTGGCCAGCTGGCAACCTCATCCGCATGTGGTTGAGACGCTGACGACGATAGCACAGCATATCCCGTTAGTGATTTTATCCAATTCCATGATCGACCTGATCCCGCACAGCGTTACCCGTCTCGGCGCGCCCTTTCATGCGGTGTACACCGCCGAAGAAGCCCAGGCCTACAAGCCGCGTGCCCGGATCTTTGAGTATATGTTCGACCAACTGGGCTGCGGCCCCGAACAGATGATGCACTGCTCATCCAGTTTTCGTTATGACCTGATGACAGCGTGCGATCTGGGCTTTATGGCCAGGGCGTTTATCGATCGCGGTCATGAGCCGGCCATTGACGGTTACGGTGTGAACCGCCTGACCGACTTCCGCCAGCTTCCCGGCCTGCTGGGCCTGTAATCTCTTCAACGGCAGGGAAACATCATGTCTGAAACTGAGACACATCAGGCTGTCGCCCTGAATACCGCCGCGCCTGCGCTGTCGTTATCTGCCGTACAGGCGTTAGTGGCAGAGCGGTACGGTATGACGGATACCATTGTGCAGCCACTGGCAAGCGAACGCGACCAGAACTGCTGCATTGAAACCCCGACCGGTACGCGTTTTGTCCTGAAAATCAGTAATCCCGCCGAAGCGAAGGCGATTGTCGATTTCCAGATCGCCGCGCTTGAGCATATCGCCGAGGTGGCACCGGATCTGCCCATACCGCGCGTCGTGCGCACATCAGCGGGCAAGAAGTGTGACGTTGTCACGTTACCAGCAGGGAGCACCACGCTGGTTCGTATGCTGAGCTGGCTGGAGGGCGCTCAGGTCAGGGATACCCAACCTACCCCCGCACAGCGTCGGGCCATGGCGTGCTGTCTGGGCCGGCTGGATTTGGCGTTACAGGATTTTTTACATCCGGCCGCCCGCCACGATCTGCTGTGGAATGTTTCCGCCGCGCATCGCCTGATGGACAAACTGGAGGCAGTCATCGATCCGGCACGGCGTCGCCTCGCAGAAAAATTTATGATGCGCTTCACCACCCAGGTATTGCCGCGTCTTGGCTCGCTGCGGGCGCAGGTGATCCATAACGATTATCACCTGTATAACGTGCTGGTTGCGCCAGACGCACAGGCTCGTCTCACCGGCATCATTGACTTTGGCGACATGATCTATGCACCGCTGGTAGGCGAAGTGGCCACTGCCGCGGCCTTTCAGATGACCGGCTGTGACGATCCCTTCGCAGGGGCTGCACAGTTCGTCGGTGCCTACCACAAAACCCTGCCGCTCACCGATCTGGAACAGGCTATTGTCACCGACCTGATGGCGACGCGTCATCTGATTACTGTCCTGATTACCGAATGGCGCGCGGCCCGCTATCCACATAACCGCGCTTACATCATGCGTCACAATCCTGCCGCCTGGGAGGCGCTGTCGATGCTGGCAGACCTGTCCCGCGACACGGCACGTGATCGCCTGCTGGCCGAACTCTGATACGGGAGACTTCCATGAAAAGCACCACCGACCTGAATATGGTTAATGCCTATATCCCCGGGCAGGCCGATGTTGACCCGGTGACCGCGGCGATGATTGACCGCCGCGATGCGTTGCTGGGCCCGGCCTATCGCCTGATGTATGAACATCCTCTGCACATCGTGCGCGGTGAGGGTGCCTGGCTGTTCGATCCCGAAGGGCGCCGCTATCTGGATGTGTATAACAACGTGACCTCGCTGGGGCACTGCCATCCGGCGGTGACGGACGCCATCTGCAATCAGGTCAAAACGCTGGCCACCAACACGCGCTATTTGCATGACACGATTCTGACCCTGGCTGAGCGCCTGCTGGCGACGGTACCTGAAACCCACCTGGCTCACCTGATGCTGACCTGCACGGGCAGTGAAGCCAACGATCTGGCCTTTCGTATTGCCAAAATCCGGACCGGTGGCACCGGAATTATTGTGACCGAAACCGCTTATCATGGCATTACGGACGCCGTCTCACAGTTCTCACCCTCGCTGGGCAAAAGCGTCGATCTGGGGCCGCATGTTCGGCTGGTCCCTGCCCCGCGCGCCTATCACGCCGACGGTGTCGATCTGAGCGAACGTTTTACCCAGGATGTGGAAATGGCCATTGCCGATCTGCAACGTCACGGCATTCAGCCTGCCGCGTTGATCGTGGATTCACTCTTTACCAGCGACGGGATCCTGCCCGGACCGACCGGCTTCCTGCACGGCGCGGTGAACGCCATCCGGCAGGCTGGCGGCCTGTTTATCGCCGATGAAGTCCAGCCCGGCTTTGGCCGCACGGGCGAAAACATGTGGGGTTTTCAACGTCACGGACTCAGACCGGATATCGTGACGCTGGGCAAACCCATGGGCAACGGTCAGCCTGTTGCCGGTTTACTGGCCACAGCCGACGTGCTGGCGGAGTTTGGGCAGCGCTCCCGCTACTTCAATACCTTTGCCGGTAATACTGTTTCCTGCGCGGCGGCCCTGGCGGTGCTGGATACCATTGAGCGAGAGGGACTGATTGCGCATGCGCGTGAAACCGGGAACAGGCTGCTGGAAGGCATTCGCGGCCTGAGCCACCGGCACGAAGCCATCGGCGATGTCCGGGGAGCGGGCCTGTTTGTCGGCGTGGAACTGGTTTCTGATCGGCAGAGCCGCGCAGCCGACCGCTGGCTGACCAGTCAGGTGGTGAACCGGATGCGGCAAAAAGGCGTATTGTTGAGTGCCTGCGCCATGGGCCATAACGTATTGAAGATCCGTCCTCCTCTGGTGTTGACGGCCGAACAGGCGGAAATAATAATCGACGTACTCGACCAGGCGTTGACGGACGCCACCGCAGCACGCATGGGCCATTCAACCTGAGAGAATACGCCATCTATGTCACATGCCAGGCTCCCTGACCGCACCGATATCCGGATACTTGAGCATCTGCAACGCGAGGGACGCTGTTCGATTGTCGAACTGGCTGAGGCAATAAACCTCAGCCCCAGTCCCTGTCTGGCGCGAACCCGCCGTCTGGAGCAGAGCGGCATTATTGCCGGTTATGCCGCCCGGATTTCACTGAATAAACTGGGCTGCAATCTGGTGGTGTTCTCCGAGATCACCCTGGCGAGTCATTACCCTGCCGATTTCCTGCGGTTTGAAACCGGCGCCCGTCAGTATCGGGAGATTGTCGAGTGCTACAACATCAGCGGCGGCTACGATTATCTGTTGAAAATCATCGCCCCCAACCTTTACCGGTTTCAGGATTTAATGGCGCGGCTGCTGGACGACGAAATCGGCATTGCCAAATTCGCCAGCCGCGTGGTGCTCAGGCACCCCTGGCCGTGGCGGGAAGAACCGTTGAGCGAAATTGCCAACGGAAACTGCAGCTGGGAATAGGCAAGTAACGGGCCTGTGCACGGGGACGGGCGTTACCTGAGACATCAACCGTTGAACCGCCTTTCCGTCTGTTTCGTTGCGGTGTGGGTCCGCGCCCTGTCCGGCCGCTTTGCGCCCACTACCGCTGCTGTCTGGCGGCCATATCGACACAGACACGTTTTTTCCTCACCCGACGGGTTACGCCCTTTCTGAACCTAGCAGTTTACGCCTGTCACGGCTTTTAGCGGTCTCGTTCTGACGATGCGCCGCACGAGGCCATAAGACAACCACTCAGCCGTGCTTTATTTAACAAATTATTTACTTGAGTAAATGTTACTCAAAGTGAATATTTCACCTAAAGCCTTTGTCGCATAATGCCGATACCACGACTGGCGATAGTTAACCTTACAAAATTTTATACCGATCACCTTCCGACTTTTACGTAAAACATCTTCGCATCAGCTCGCCCATCGGGCTCGTTCATGCCGGGGCCTGACACTATGGAATGCATATGAACAACATCAGAATTGGAATACGGCTTGGGGCCGCCTTCGGCTTTATGGCGCTGCTGGTTATTTTTATGGTCCTGATCGGCGTGATAAAAATTAACTCACTCGGCAACGCCAATGATCAGATCTCGGGCGCGCTCTACAGCAAATCCTCCTCGTCTGCTGCGTTGCGCTATTACACCTCTGATATGAGCCGTCTGGCACGAAATGCCATTCTTCTTAAAGACATGACGAAAAGAGAGAAAGCCATAAGTGATTACCGTGGGGAACGTCATGAAGTGGATACGCTGATCGCGCAGATGGGCAAACAGGTCAGCACGTCTCAGGGCAAAGCGATTTTTGACCAACTGAACGCCCGCTCAGCCCTGTTCCTGCCTTTTATCGATGAGGTTGTCGCGCTGGCTCAGCAGGGAAAAAGTGATGAGGCGACGCAACTGCTTTTTGGCCCCCGTTACCAGACGCAGGGTGACTTCATGGCGTCGCTGAAAGAGATGCAGACGTTTCAGGAAGCGCGCATGAAATACGCGGCCGACAAATCGGGGGAAGATCGCGCCGATGCGCTGATGATACTCATTATTGCCGGGATTGTTGCGTTGCTGTTGGCCGCCATATCCGCCGCGATTATCACCCGCAGTATTACACGTCCACTGAAAGAAGCGGTTGAGGCCGCCTATCGCGTGTCCCACGGCGATCTGAGTGGTGTCGTCGTAACCACGGGTAAAGATGAAACGGGCAAACTGTTGTCCGCCATCCGCGAAATGCAGGATTCGCTAATCAATACGGTCAGCCTGGTCAGGAAAAACGCGGAGAGTGTTGCCTCGGCCAGCACACAGATTGCTCAGGGTAATGCAGAGCTTTCACAACGAACCGAAGAACAGGCCAGCTCGCTGGAACAGACCGCCGCAACGATGACGCAGTTGGGTATGACGGTCAAAAATAACGTCGACAATGCCCGTCAGGCGGGGCAACTGGCAGTCAGTGTGCGGGAAGTGGCCAATAAAGGCAGTGACGCGACAGAGGCGATCACCGGCACCATGAAATCCATCAGCGACAGCTCCGGCCGTATCGCTGAAATCACCGCCGTTATCGACGGGATCGCTTTCCAGACCAATATCCTTGCGCTTAACGCCGCGGTGGAAGCCGCCCGTGCAGGCGAGCACGGCAAAGGCTTTGCGGTCGTCGCCAGTGAAGTGCGATCGCTGGCACAGCGCAGCGCCACCGCAGCCGGTGAAATTCGCCAGCTGATCGCGGCAAACGCCCAAAGCGTAGGCCAGGGAAATGAACTGGTCGTTCACGCGTCTGAAACCATGTCAGGCATTCTGTCTGCTGTGGGCAAACTGACAGATACGGTAGAAGAGATTACCACTGCCAGTGCCGAACAGGCGCGTGGCATTGAGCAAGTGGGCACCGCCGTGACGGAAATGGACAGCACCACACAGCAGAATGCGTCACTGGTGGAAGAATCCGCGTCTGCCGCATCCAGTCTGAAAGAACAGGCCGACATGCTGTTACAGGCCGTTTCCGTGTTCAGCCTGGGTTCTCCGGCGACCACGGTGGCGACGGCCGGTGTCGCGCCCACGGTCATGTCTTCACGCCAGACGAAGGCGGTTACCACGAAGGCGGACAATGCCGACGACGGCTGGACGAGCTTTTAATAACCTTACCGCGTCGAGTACCGGCGCGGCGGTTTCAAAGACAGAGCCCGGCGGCCGTGCGGGCTTATTCCCCCTGCGCCCGAGTCCTCATCGTTGATGCTCGCGCCTGAGATGACGATAAGGTTGCCGCAGGTTCGTCGCGTCCGTCTTCCCTGCCCGACACCGACAAAAGCGGCGCCGCAGCGCCGCTTTCTCATGCACCTGCCTGACGTCAACTCAGCCGCTTCACCGGTGCATTCTGCTGCCTGTCCCACATTACGGTGAGTAACCGTTGCAGGGCGATAAAGGCAAACAGCAGGATGCCAATGGCGATTTTGGTCCACCAGGAACTGAGCGTGCCGTCGAAGTTAATCCAGGTCTGAATCAGCCCCTGAATCAGGACGCCAAATAACGTGCCGAGAAGCGTACCCACACCACCGGACAGCAGGGTTCCCCCGATGACGACAGAGGCGATGGCATCCAGCTCAACGCCCAGCCCGGCCAGCGCATAACCCGCAGAGGTGTAGATGGAAAACACAATACCCGCCAGCGAGGCTAACGTGGTCGACAACATATAGATTTTGATGGTCGTGGCGCGGGTTGAAACGCCCATCAGCTGCGCGGAAGTCATATTGCCCCCGATGGCGTACACCTGATTACCGAACCGGGTGCGGTGCGCCAGAATCATCCCGCCTACAACCACCAGCAACATGATCAACGCCAACAAACTGAGCCGCCCGCCGCCCGGCACTTTCCAGGCCAGGCCGGAAAGCGTGGCGTACAGCGGATGATCAATCGGAATGGAGTTTTCGGAGACCAGATAGCTGCATCCACGCAGGAAAAACATGCCCGCCAGCGTAATAATAAACGCAGGGATTTTGAGTGCGTCGATTAGCCAGCCCATCATCGCACCAAACAGCGCCCCCATGCAGAGGACCAGGGCAAAGGCCACCAGCGGATTAAGGTGATAATCGCCGATGACTTTGGCCAGGAAGACGCCAGAAAACGCGATGACGGCTCCCACAGACAGATCGATGCCGCCCGACAGAATCACAAAGGTCATGCCCACCGCGATAATGCCCAGAAACGCGTTATCCGTCAGAATATTACAGATGACCCGCGTCGAGGCAAAACCGGGAAACTGGCTCAGGCAAAACAGATAGCCGAGTACAAACACCAGCAGCGTAATCATTAAAGGCAGATGACGTTTAATCATGATGCACGTCTCCGTTTAAACATCGCAATAAAGCGCGGGGATTGCAGCAGCAGTACACACATCACCACCACCGCCTTCACCACCTGATTAAGTTCCGGCGGAAAGCCCGACAGTAAAATACCGGTATTCATCGCCTGAATAATCAGTGCCCCTATCAGCGACAGCAGAATGTTAAATCGCCCGCCCATCAGCGAGGCACCGCCAATCACCACCGCCAGAATGGCGTCCAGCTCCAGCCACAGCCCCGCGTTGTTCGCATCGGCCCCGCGAATATCGGCCGCCACAATCAGCCCCGCCACCGCTGCGCAGATTCCGCTGATGGCATAGGTGGACATCACGACCAGCCAGCCATTCACGCCCGCATTACGCGCAGCGCGCAGGTTGATCCCGACGGCTTCGATAAACAACCCAAGGGCCGTTTTACGCACCAGCAGCCAGACCAGCAGCGCGACCGCAATCGTGATCCAGACCGGCACCGGCAACAGCCAGAGTGCGCCGTTGCCGAACCAGCCCAGGCTGTCGTTGTTAAACGTCACGATCTGTCCCTGCGTAATTAACTGGGCGATGCCGCGCCCGGCCACCATCAAAATCAGGGTCGCCACAAATGGCTGTATGCGTAACAACGCAACCAGAATGCCGTTCCACAGCCCGCAGGCCAGCCCGCTGGCCACCGTGACCAGAATAATAAACGGCACGCTGTGGCCCGCCACGGTCAGCGTGGCCGCCGTCGCGCCGGCAATCGCCATAACGGCGCCGACCGATAAATCGATCCCGCCTGTGGCAATCACTAAGGTCATGCCGACGGCCAGTAAGGCTACCGGCGCAGCCCGGTTGAGGATATCAATCGGGCTGCCAAACAGCCGGCCATCCTGTAAATGGATGGCGAAGAAATTCGTGGCAACCAGGCTGTCGACCAACAGCACCAGCAACAGCGCGATAAGTTGCGGCATGCCTGGCGGCAGCCTGAACGTGCGACGTGTCGCCCGGGTCGGGGTAACCGGTGATTCAAGCATGCTGCGTACCTCCATCAGCAATGGCGTTAACGATTGCCGCCACAGAAAGCGCCTCGAGGGGGATTTCTGCTACCTGTTTCAGATCGCGCATAATGATGACGCGATCGGCATAGCCCACCAGTTCTTCCAGCTCCGAGGAAATGACCAGTAGCGCCAGCCCATCGGCACATAACGATTCAATTAAGCGGATAATTTCGGCATGTGCGCCCACGTCAATGCCGCGCGTGGGTTCATCCAGAATCAGGAACTGCGGTTTTGTCACCAGCCAGCGAGACAACAGCACCTTTTGCTGGTTTCCGCCCGACAACAGCTCGACGGGCTGCTCCGCGTGCGGTGTGCGAATGCCCAGACTTTTAATAAAACGCTCGGCAATCGCCTGCTGCTCGCGTTTCTTGATCGGGCGCAGCCAGCCGCGCTGCGCCTGTAACGCCAGAATGATGTTCTCGCGGACAGAAGCCGCCCCGATAATTCCGTCCGTTTTTCGGTCTTCCGGACAAAAGCCCATCCCCAGACGGGAAGCCTGCGCGGGGGTACGGATCGGTTCAACCCTGCCCTTGATTTTTGCCGTGCCGCGATCGGCGCGGCGAATGCCAAACAGCACCTCTGCGGTTTCGGTCCGCCCCGAGCCCAGCAAGCCTGCCAGCCCGACCACTTCACCCGGCCGGACCTGAAGCGTGAAGGGTTCGATCGTGCCCTTCTTACCATAATCTTCGAATGACACGACCGGCTGGTTGCTCTTCAGCGTACTGCCCTGACGCTGCAGCGCGGTCGCCATCAGTTCCCGGCCAATCATCAGTTTGACCAGCTCAATTTGCGGCAGCGTAGCGGTGTCGTGCGTGGCAATAAATTTGCCGTTGCGCAGAACGGTAATGCGATCGGTAATGCGGTAAACCTGGTCCAGAAAATGGGTGACGAAGATCAGGCTCATCCCGCGATGTTTTAACTCTGTCATCAGGGTGAACAGCATTTCCACTTCGCTGGCATCCAGACTGGCGGTGGGTTCATCGAGGATTAATACCTGGGCGGAGAGATCCACCGCCCGGCAGATCGCAATAATCTGCTGCATCGCGACGGAGTAATGACCAAGCGGCCGCGTGACATCCAGTGCAAAACCGTATTTGCGCATCAGGGCATCCGCCTCGCGCACCATGCGCTTACGATCAATCATGCCGAACCGACGCGGCTCGCGCCCAATGTACAGATTATCGGCCACCGACATATTCGGCAGCATATTCACTTCCTGGTAGACCGTGCCGATACCGATTTTCTGTGCTTCAGCAGTACTACGCGGCGAAATGGCCTGACCGTTTAACGTAACCGTGCCGCTGTCGCGGGTGTACACGCCGGTCAGCACTTTGATCAGGGTTGATTTGCCTGCGCCGTTCTCACCTAACAGCGCCATGATTTCGCCTTTGCGCAGGCTGAAAGAGACATCGTCCAGCGCTTTCACGCCGGGAAAACCTTTACTGACGCCGTTGATGGCTAAAAGAGGTGATTCATTGTGTGTCGTCATGCTGTCAACTCCGCCCTACATCAAAGAAGACCGCCCCGAAGGGCGGCCTGCGGCTTAGTAACCCATGTTCTTTTTCTTGTCTAACTCGGCCTGCGCGTCAGCAGGTAAAAAGAGTTTTGATTCGGTTCTGATAATTTTGGGTGGCAGGGTGCCGTCTTTTTTGAATTTTTCCAGCGCGTCAAAGGCCGGGCCGGCCATATCTGGCGTCAGCTCGACGTTAGCGTTGGCTTCCCCGGCCAGCATCGCTTTGTAGATGTCCGGCACACCATCGATCGATCCGGTCAGAATATCTTTGCCCGGTTTCAGACCGGCTTCTTTGATCGCCTGAATGGCCCCGATGGCCATATCGTCGTTATGGGCATAAACCATGCAAATATTTTTGCCGTTGTTCTCGGCCTTGATGAAACTTTCCATGACTTCTTTCCCTTTACTGCGGGTAAAGTCGCCAGACTGAGAGCGAATCACTTTAATATTCGGGTGGCCACTGATCGCTTCAGCAAAGCCTTTTTTACGATCGATGGCGACGCTCGCGCCGACCGTGCCTTGCAGCTCTACGACATTACATTTTTTATCGCCGACGGTTTTTACCAGCCAGTCACCAATCAGCTTGCCTTCCAGAACGTTATCGGCGGTGACAACGGCCTGATACAGCGAGTTATCTTTTACGACGATGGCGCGGTCCAGCAGGTATACCGGGATTTTGGCATCTTTGGCTTCTTCTAATACCGGCTCCCAGCCCGTCTGCACAACAGGCGCAATAAAGATGGCGTCCACGCCCTGCGCGATAAAGGAGCGCACGGCTTTAATCTGATTCTCTTGTTTCTGTTGACCATCGGCGATCTTTAAATTAATGCCGCGTTTTTTGGCTTCGCTTTTTGCGACATTGGTTTCAGCCGAACGCCAGCCGGATTCTGAGCCTACCTGTGAGAATCCCACTGTCATTTCCGCCGCTAACACTGAGCCACTTAATGCGGCGCTGACCATTGTCGTCAGGAGTAAACGTTTCCACATAGTTTTTCTTCCTCTGAAGGGCGTTTGCTGTACAGGGTAAAGTGCCTGTGTAGCCTGACGTAAAAAAGGGCAGATTAGGGCGACACGCCTCACAAAACTGAGCGATTTAAAGGGGTTACGTTGATTGACGGAATGCTCTCAGCGCGGGCTTATGGACAAAACGCCTGTGTCTTTTTTCAACTTACGTTAAATAAATGTAATAAACAGAATCGCTTAAGTGTGACACTGCTGAAAACGATTACAGCCAGGCGTACAGAATGAGCCATCCCGTTTTCAGCCCCGGGAAAAGTCTGTTTTGTGATTTCCAGCACACACAGAAATCCCCTGTCTCCGGCATGAAACGATTCCGCTGACCGCACTGGCCTGAGGTTTATCCTGGTTATGTTGTTATCCGGCCCTGAATCGCAGTTATACACAATCGATTCGTACATAAAAGCAGATAAAAAGTGACTTGTGACTCAGAAATGATTCTTTTAGGTTGGGTCTGGATGCACCGCTTTACAGCGACAGGATTATGGCGACTATTCAAAACCTGATAAAATTCACCTTTAGCGAGCTATGCCCCACGTTTGTCTGATTTTTGCTTTTTTTCATCCGCGGAACTGGACAGCGTTAAGCGGCTCCCTATACTTGGCCTTCTTTCTTATTGATTCGTTATGACAAAAATGACTGCGCACGATTACCTGTTAAAATTTCGCAAAGTGAATAACCTTGAAAGTCTTGAAAAACTGTATGACCATCTGAATTATTCGCTGTCGGACGACAAAGACATTATCAATATGTACCGGGCAGCCGACCATCGTCGTGCTGAACTCGCATCGGGTGGCCGCTTGTTCGACCTGGGCTGCATACCAAAGTCAGTCTGGCGCTACGTGGTGTAATCCCGCGCATCTCCCCTGTTCCCGCCCTCCTGTTTTCACTGTTGGTTTGCGTCTGTCTTAACATGCTATTCTGACCCGCTGACGACGTTGAAACAGGATGAACCGCAATGACGACCCCGATGACAGCCCCACGTATTGGCGGCTGGCTTTTACTGCCACTGGCATGGTTGCTGATGACGCTGCTGACCACCGCGCTGGTGATGGCCATGTATCTGACGCCACTGTTTGATGCGCAATGGCGCGAAACCTTGTTTAACCACCGTTCGCTGGTGACGGGCTATTGGGCCATTTCATTATTGACCGCCACCGCATTGTGGGCTTACAGCATGTGGGTTGTGTGGATGTTCTTTAAACGTTCGCACCGTCTGCCGCGTCACTATATCGTGTGGTTGCTGATCACCGTTTTGCTGGCGCTGAAAACCTTTGCCTTTACGCCGGTGTCTGATGCACGCGCGTTGCAGACTTTGCTACTCTCACTGGCCGCCGCCGCCGTTTTTGTTCCCTATTTCAAACGTTCCGCGCGGGTAAAAGCGACATTTACTCAGCGATAACGCTGCTGTTTTCGTCAAGAGTTTAATTCTGAGTGCGGTTGGCGGCTGACAATAATGCGATGGAGTTGTGATGCAGCGCTTTATCAATGATAATAAGCCGCTTTCTGGTATTCAGGCGAAAAAATGACCGATTATCTTCTCCTTTTTGTTGGCACAGTGCTGGTGAACAACTTCGTGTTGGTGAAGTTTCTCGGCCTTTGCCCGTTTATGGGCGTTTCCAAAAAGCTGGAAACGGCCATTGGCATGGGCCTCGCCACCACGTTTGTGATTACGCTGGCCTCCATTTGCGCGTGGCTGGTGAATCACCTCATTCTGGTTCCGCTGGACTTAGTGTATCTGCGGACCATGGCTTATATCCTGGTGATCGCGGTTGTCGTTCAGTTCACCGAAATGGTGGTGCGCAAAACCAGCCCATCGCTGTATCGCCTGCTGGGTATTTTCCTGCCGTTGATCACGACAAACTGTGCGGTACTGGGCGTCCCCCTGTTGAGCGTTAACCTCAATCACACCTTTCTTCAGGCGGCGCTGTATGGATTCAGCGCCTCGCTGGGCTTCTCGCTGGTGATGGTGTTATTTGCCGGGATGCGTGAGCGTCTGGTTCTGGCGAATGTCCCGGCCCCCT
This sequence comes from Pantoea sp. JZ2, assembly GCF_035191405.1. Lineage (NCBI taxonomy): Bacteria > Pseudomonadati > Pseudomonadota > Gammaproteobacteria > Enterobacterales > Erwiniaceae > Pantoea > Pantoea sp. JZ2. Next base: position 2,672,261 of record NZ_CP045247.1, read on the forward strand.
TCAAAGGGAATTCTATTGCGTTGATCACCGCGGGGCTGATGGCACTGGCCTTTATGGGCTTTACAGGTCTGGTGAAATTCTGATGAGTGCAATTTGGATAGCGGTGGCGGTACTGAGCGCCCTGAGCCTGGTCTTTGGTGCCCTGCTGGGTTACGCGTCACGCCGCTTTGAAGTCGAAGAAGATCCCATTGTTGAGCAGATTGACGCCGTGCTGCCGCAGAGCCAGTGCGGTCAGTGTGGTTACCCCGGCTGTCGCCCCTATGCTGACGCCGTGGGCAACAATGGCGAAGCCATTAACAAATGCGCGCCCGGTGGTGAGCAGACCATGCTTAAACTGGCCGCCCTGCTCAATGTTGAGCCACAACCGATCGATGGCGATGACGAGGCCAAAGCGCCCGTGCGTACCGTCGCGTGGATTGACGAAGAAAACTGTATTGGCTGCACAAAGTGCATTCAGGCCTGCCCGGTTGATGCCATCGTCGGTGCCACGCGCGCCATGCATACCGTGCTGAGCGATGTCTGCACCGGCTGCGATCTGTGTGTTGCCCCCTGTCCTACCGACTGCATTGAAATGCGTCCGGTTGCCACCACCACGGCCAACTGGAAGTGGGATCTGAATACCATTCCTGTTCGGGTGATCCCGGTAGAGAGTCATGCTTAATCTGCTTAATTTCTTTAAAAAAGAGAAGATCTGGGATTTTCAGGGCGGGATTCATCCGCCTGAAATGAAAACCCAGTCCAACGGCACGCCGCTCGCTGAATTGCCGCTGCCGCACCGGTTTATCATTCCCCTGAAGCAACATATTGGCCACGAAGGCGAAATTTGCGTTTCCCCTGGCGATAAGGTGCTGCGCGGCCAGCCGCTTACGTTTGGACAGGGCAGAATGCTGCCTGTACATGCGCCCACCTCGGGCGTCATTGACGCTATCGCTCAGCACATGACAGCGCACCCGTCTGGCCTGTCAGAGCTGTGTATTTTTCTGACGCCTGACGGTGACGATCGCTGGATGCCGCTCTCCCCGCTTCCGGACTACCGTCAGCATGAACGCAGCGCCATTCTTAAACGCATACATGATGCCGGCATCGCCGGTCTGGGCGGCGCGGGCTTCCCGACGGCCACCAAACTGAAAGGCGGCCTGCAGGGCGTCAACACGCTGATCATTAACGCGGCTGAGTGCGAACCTTACATCACCGCTGACGATCGTCTGATGCAGGACTGCGCCGCCGAGGTGCTGGAAGGATGCCGCATTCTGGCCTGGGTGCTTCAGGCGGAGCGCGTGCTGATTGGTATCGAAGATAACAAACCCGAGGCTATCGCCGCCCTGAAGCAGGCGTTGGGTGGTGAGCGGGATTTACAGATCCGCGTTATCCCGACGAAATATCCGTCCGGCGGCGCTAAGCAGCTGACCAAAATACTCACCGGCATGGAAGTGCCGCATGGTGGTCGCTCTACGGATATTGGCGTGCTGATGCAAAACGTCGGTACGGCATGGGCCGTGAAGCGCGCCATTATCAATGGCGAACCGATCACCGAGCGCGTGGTGACACTCACCGGTGAAGCCATCGCGCAACCCCGGAACGTGTGGAGCCGCTTAGGGACGCCAATCAGCCACCTGTTGCACCAGGTCGGTTTTCACCCTTCACCAGGACAAATGGTCATTATGGGCGGCCCGCTGATGGGCTTTACCCTGCCGTCGCTGGATGTGCCGGTCGTGAAGATCACCAACTGTATTCTGGCCCCGTCCGGCACTGAGATGGGCAACACGCAACAGGAACAGTCCTGCATTCGTTGCTCTGCCTGTGCTGACGCCTGTCCGGCCAACCTGCTGCCACAGCAGCTGTACTGGTATAGCCAGGGGGGCGATCACGATAAAGCCCGTGCCCATCACATTGATGACTGCATTGAATGTGGTGCGTGCGCCTACGTCTGCCCGAGTAACATTCCGCTGGTGCAGTACTATCGTCAGGAAAAAGCTGAGCTGCGCGCCATCGACCTGGAAGCCAAACGCACGCTGGAAGCGAAAGCGCGTTTTGAGGCACGCCAGGCACGACTGGAGCGGGAAAAGCAGGCGCGTGAAGCACGTCATGCTGAAGCCAAACAGCGCGTAGCCCGCAGCGAAAGCGGAGAACTGGCTGCGGCAAAAGCCCGCGCCAGAGCGAAACAATCTGCTGAGAATGAAGATGCCGCTGCCGAGGCACGTCATGCGCAGGCCCGGTTACGGCAGGCTGAGGCACGGGCGGAAACCCAGGCGCTGAGTCGTCAGACGACCGATCCACGCAAGGCTGCGGTTGAAGCGGCGATTGCGCGTGCCAGAGCGAAGAAACCGGTGACGCCTGACAGTGCGGACACGACTGAAACGGCGGTGGCGGATCCACGCAAAGCCGCGGTGACCGCCGCCATCGAACGTGCCAAAGCGAAGAAAGCCGCCCAGGCGGCGGCTGACGCTGAGACGGCCGACACCGCATCCGAAGTTCCGCGCAAAGCCGCGGTGGCCGCTGCCGTCGAACGTGCCAAAGCGAAGAAAGCCGCCCAGACGGCGGCTGAGGCTACCGACACCGCATCTGAAGATCCGCGTAAAGCCGCGGTGACCGCTGCCGTCGAACGTGCCAAAGCGAAGAAAGCCGCCCAGGCGGCTGACGCTAAGACGGCCGACACCGCATCCGAAGATCCGCGCAAAGCCGCGGTAGCCGCTGCCGTCGAACGAGCCAAAGCGAAGAAAGCCGCCCAGGCGGCTGACGCTGAGGCTGCCGACACCGCATCCGACGATCCGCGCAAAGCTGCGGTAGCCGCTGCCGTCGAACGAGCCAAAGCGAAGAAAGCCGCCCAGGCGGCTGACGCTGAGGCTGCCGACACCGCATCCGAAGATCCGCGCAAAGCTGCGGTGGCCGCTGCCATTGAACGTGCCAAAGCGAAGAAAGCAGCCCAGGCGGCGGCTGACGCTGAGGCTGCCGACACCGCATCTGAAGATCCACGTAAAGCTGCGGTGGCCGCCGCCATTGAACGTGCCAAAGCGAAAAAGCGCGCTGCCGCACAGGCGCAGGCAGAAGACGCGTCCCGTGAGGCGGCTGTCGCGGCGGCCGAAGCGCACAGGGACGTTGAGCAGGCAGAGAGGGCGCAGGAGCAGGCTAATCATGCCAATGCCGAAGCCGAAGAGGCACCTGAACTCGATCACCCCGCCGATGCGCGTAAAGCCGCGATTGCGGCGGCTGTCGCCCGTGCCAAAGCGCGTAAAGCGCAATCGACATTGACACCTGAGGATTAAATGGCGTTCCGTATCGCAAGTTCACCTTATACTCATAACCGCCGCAGTACCGGTAACATCATGATGCTGGTTATCCTGGCGGCGCTGCCTGGTTTTGCCGCGCAGTGCTACTTTTTTGGCGTGGGAACCTTATTGCAGGTTGTGTTGGCCTCGCTGACAGCGTTGCTGACAGAAGCGGCTATCCTGCGCCTGCGTAACACACCGGTCGCCCCTCAGCTGGCCGACAACTCCGCCCTGCTGACGGCAATTCTGCTGGGGATCAGCATCCCGTCTCTGGCCCCCTGGTGGTTAGTGGTGGTCGGTACGGTATTTGCGATTGTTATTGCCAAACAGTTGTACGGTGGCCTGGGACAAAACCCCTTCAACCCGGCCATGGTCGGCTATGTCGTTCTTCTGATCTCATTTCCGGTTCAGATGACCAGCTGGATGCCGCCAGAAGCCTTACAGGTGATTAAACCCGGCGTGCTGGACTCGCTGAGCATGATCTTTACGGGTCATACCCTGGCGGGCGATACGTTACAGCAACTGCAGTTGGGCGTAGACGGTGTCAGCCAGGCTACACCGCTGGATACCTTCAAAACCGGCTTGCGCGCAGGCCACAGTGCAGAGCAACTGTTAGCCCAGCCCATTTACAGCGGCGTTCTGGCCGGTCTGGGCTGGCAATGGGTTAACGTGGGTTATCTGCTTGGCGGGGTATTCCTGCTGTGGAAAAACACCATTCGCTGGCATATTCCAGCCGCGATGTTGCTGTCGCTGACCGTCTGCGCCACGCTCGGTTGGTTACTGGCTCCCGCCTCGCTGAACAGTCCGCTGATTCATCTGTTTTCCGGGGCGACGATGCTGGGCGCATTTTTTATCGCCACCGATCCGGTTACCGCTTCCACCACTGACCGTGGTCGTCTGATTTATGGTGCCCTGATTGGTCTGCTGGTGTGGCTCATTCGGAGTTTTGGCGGTTACCCGGACGGCGTTGCTTTTGCCGTTCTGCTGGCTAATATATGCGTACCGCTGATTGACTATTACACGCAGCCGCGCGTTTACGGTCATCAAAAGGATTAAATGATGCTGGACACCATACGCAAGAATGGCGTGACCCTGGCTCTCTTTGCCGCGATCACCACCGGCGTTACTGCTGTTGTAAATACCGTGACCAAACCCACCGTTGAGCACCAGACGCAGTTACAGCAAAAAAATCTGCTGGATCAGGTGGTGCCGACCGATATGTACGATAACCACATTCAGCAGGAATGTTACGTTGTCACTGATGCGGCGCTGGGTAATGCCAGTCCTCATCATCTTTATCTGGCGCGAAAAGGCAACGAACCTGTGGCCGCCGCCCTGGAAACCACCGCCCCGGATGGCTATTCTGGCGCGATTCAGATGCTGGTCGGCGCGGATTTTCACGGTAAGGTACTCGGCGTGCGGGTGATTGAGCACCATGAAACGCCGGGCCTGGGGGACAAAATCGAGTTACGGATTTCTGACTGGATCAACAGTTTTAATGGCAAAGTGGTAACCGGGCCGAATGACAAAGCGTTTGCCGTCAAAAAAGATGGCGGCGAATTCGACCAGTTTACCGGTGCCACCATTACCCCGCGCGCCGTCGTGAATGCCACCAAACGTACGGCATTGTTAATTGAATCCCTGAAAGGGAAACTCTCTTCGTTACCCGAATGTGGAGACGCCAATGAGTGAAGCGAAAAACCTGCTGGTCGGCGGGCTGTGGAAAAATAACTCGGCGCTGGTGCAACTGCTGGGCCTGTGCCCTTTGCTGGCGGTGACCGCTACGGCCACCAATGCTCTGGGGCTGGGGCTTGCCACGACGCTGGTGCTGACCCTGACAAACAGTTTTATTTCGGCCTCGCGTCGTTGGGTGCCTTCTGAGATCCGTATTCCTATCTACGTGATGATCATCGCCTCTGTCGTAAGCTGCGTGCAGATGCTGATTAACGCTTACGCCTACGGTCTGTATCAGTCACTCGGTATTTTTATTCCGCTGATCGTGACCAACTGCATCGTAGTGGGCCGGGCTGAAGCCGTGGCCTCGAAAAGCAGTATTCCCCTTGCCGCACTGGATGGCTTTGCTATCGGTATGGGCGCCACCTGCGCAATGGTGGTACTGGGTTCGATCCGTGAAATCATCGGCAGCGGCACATTGTTTAACGGTGCGGATCAGTTACTGGGTCCCTGGGCTAAAGTGTTGCGGATTGACGTGATTCATTTTAACTCGCCAATGCTGCTGGCAATGCTCCCGCCGGGTGCCTTTATCGGTCTGGGCATGATGCTGGCGGGGAAATATGTGATCGATCAGAAAATGAAGCAGCGCGCAGCGCGTCGCGCAGAAGACGCGGCGCTTGATACGCCGCAGGGCAACACGGGAAAAGCCGTGTGAACCAGACGAAACGCATTGAGATTCTCAGTCGTCTGCAGCAGGCCAACCCTCACCCTACGACCGAGCTGCAGTTCACCTCGCCGTTTGAACTGCTGATTGCGGTTCTGCTGTCGGCTCAGGCGACGGACGTGAGCGTTAACAAGGCTACTGCAAAGCTGTACCCGGTGGCGAATACACCTGCTGCGATGCTGGCGCTGGGCGTGGACGGCGTGAAGGAGTACATCAAAACGATCGGCCTGTTCAACAGTAAAGCCGAGAACGTGATTAAGACCTGCCGTATTTTACTGGACCAGCACGGCGGTCAGGTGCCTGAAGATCGCGCCGCGCTCGAAGCCTTACCTGGCGTCGGCCGTAAAACGGCTAACGTGGTGCTGAATACGGCTTTTGGCTGGCCGACGATTGCGGTGGATACGCACATTTTCCGCGTCTGCAACCGGACGAATTTTGCGCCGGGTAAGAACGTCGAGCAGGTCGAAGAGAAACTGTTAAAAGTCGTGCCGAAGGCGTTTAAAGTCGACTGCCATCACTGGCTGATTCTGCACGGTCGTTACACCTGCGTGGCGCGCAAACCGCGTTGCGGGTCCTGCCTGATTGAAGACCTGTGTGAATATCCCGATAAGGTCGAATAAGCCCGGATAACAGCCTGTGACCGGTCACAGGCTGTTTTACTGTTCAGCGCTGACGCTGCGCCAGCGCCGCCTGCATCCAGGCCATCACCAGCGGTGAATCCTTATCCTGTAATGCCGCCCGTTCGGACTGGAATAAGGTGGCGACATAGAAAGGATGATCGGTCAGTTCAATGCCGCGCACATCGCCGTTCAGATCCCAGGACGTGATCCGCATGTTTTTACCCTGCAGCGCCGCACTGAAAGCCGGGTTCACGCCAAAATTGCAATGATAACCTTCATCGCTGGTCAGCGCACCGTAGGCGCTGGCCATACGCGAGCCGGGTGCAAACGTGACCTCCCCTCGCTGTTCGACCAGTGAGCAGCTTAGCGGCGCAATCACCATCCGACCGGTTTCGCTGGTTTCAGCATGACTGGCATCTTCCCAGCCCAATACGTGGCGGGCATAGTCGATAACCGCATACTGAAACCCGCCACAGGAGCCGAGAAAGGGCTTACCGTTTTCCCGTACCCAACGCAGCATGCTAAACACGCCGTCATCGTTTTTATAGGGGCTGCCGGGCACCAGCCAGACGGCATCATGCTGCGTAACGGCGGACAGATCATCTAAATCCGGGGTGGGAATCCAGTCAGGCTCAATCGGGATGGCAAGGTGCGCCGCGGCGCGCGCCAGCGCCAGGGGAATGGATTGATGCGAAACAGCGTCCGGGCGGTAGTCACCCACTAAGGCGAGACGTAAAGATAACGACATAGCAACATCCTTTTTAGGAAATAAAGAGGCTACGTGAGTGCGCGTGCGCTGTCGAGCAGGTGAGCGCATTTTTGCTGGTTTTTTACGCCTTTTAATTAAGGGCCGGACGCATTATTTCCTGATGAAACCATTTTTCTTCTGCTGAAATAACAGCGAATAATGTGAGTTTAATCAACTTTATTGCGCACCCGAGGTCGTTTTGCGTCATAATATGCAGATTATTTCAGCAAAACGACGTCAAAAGCCGCATTTCCGGCGCTTTATTCTGATGAAAGATCACTTTCCAAAGCAAAGCTCTACGCAACCGCCGTTTAGTGGTTAATGTCATTATTGACGATCTGAAAAGCTCCACGCAGGTATTTTGAACCAATAAAAAACCTGAAAACATGACAAAATTTCAATCAGTAATATTTATTTAGGTTTTAACACCATATTGACCCTGTCTGGCAGAAGGTAGAAAACGCTTGCCCTGCCGCCTTTATTCAGCCAAATTAGTCGCCGTTTTTCCCATCTAATAAAAATCTGGCCCATGGTGTGATCACATGGCGCGGACGGAATGCCTGTCACGACGCAGGATATGAAATAACAGAGGTACAAGTGTCAACTGCAAACAAACACACCGACGAGGCCGTCAGCCTTAATGCTTTTAAACAGCCCAAAGCGTTTTACCTGATCTTTTCAATCGAATTATGGGAACGTTTTGGCTACTACGGCCTGCAGGCCATTATGGCCGTCTATCTGGTTCGACAGCTGGGCATGTCGGAGTCCGACTCCATTACCCTGTTCTCGTCCTTTAGCGCACTGGTTTATGGTCTGGTCGCTATCGGCGGCTGGCTGGGCGATAAAGTGCTGGGCACCAAACGCGTTATCGTGCTGGGTGTACTGGTGCTGGCCATCGGCTACGCGCTTGTCGCCTTCTCCGGTCATAATGTCAGCGTCGTCTATATCGGTATGGCGACTATTGCGGTGGGCAGCGGCTTGTTTAAAGCGAACCCCTCTTCCCTGCTTTCCACCTGCTATGAGAAAGACGATCCGCGCATTGATGGCGCCTTTACCATGTTCTACATGTCCATCAACATCGGCTCACTGTTCTCAATGATGCTGACGCCGTGGTTAGCCGAAAAATATGGCTATAACGTGGCGTTTTCGCTGTCGGTGATCGGCCTGGTCATCACGCTGCTTAACTTCCTGTTCTGTAAGCGCCTGGTGAAAGACTTTGGTTCCAAACCGGACTTTGCCCCACTCCAGTTCGGCAAATTGCTGATGACGCTGGCAGGTATTGTGGTGTTGATCGCCCTGGCTAACTGGATGCTGCACCATCAGGCCATTGCCCGTATTCTGCTGGGCCTGATTGCGCTGGGCATTATGGTGATCTTTGCCAAAGAAGCCTTCGCACTGAAGGGCGCGGCACGTCGCCGTATGATTGTCGCTTTCCTGCTGATGGTCGAAGCCATCGTCTTCTTCGTGCTTTACATGCAGATGCCTACGTCGCTGAACTTCTTTGCGATTCGTAACGTTGAGCACACCCTTTTTGGCATTACCTTTGCGCCAGAGCAGTTCCAGGCGCTGAACCCGTTCTGGATTATGCTGGCCAGCCCCATTCTGGCAGCCGTGTATAACAAGCTGGGCGACAAGCTGCCGATGCCGCACAAGTTCGCTATCGGCATGGTGCTGTGTTCTGCCGCGTTCCTGGTATTGCCTGTCGGCGCGAAATTTGCCAGCGATGCCGGTATCGTGTCCCTGAACTGGCTCATTCTCAGCTATGGCCTGCAAAGTATCGGCGAACTGATGATTTCGGGACTGGGCCTGGCGATGGTGGCACAGCTGGTTCCACAGCGCCTGATGGGCTTTATCATGGGCTCATGGTTCCTGACCACCGCGGGTGCTGCCGTCATTGCCGGTAAAGTGGCCAACCTGATGGCGGTGCCTGAAAACGTTACCGATCCGCTGATTTCGCTGGTCACGTACGGCAAAGTGTTCCAGCAGATCGGGATTGCCACCGCCGTCATCGCTGTGCTGATGCTGGTGACGGCCCCGCTGCTGAACCGTATGACGCAGACGACCGAAGCGGAAAAAGCCTGAGTGCGATGTTGACACGCAGCAAAAACCGGGCCTTGCCCGGTTTTTTTGTTTTTGTCGCCGATCGGTTCCTGGTAGATTACTCATGCTAATAACTGGTAATTCTGCCACAGGGGATTACTATGCAAACACGACTCGCAACATGGTGGCTTCATGATGAAACTGTTTTGTAAAGCTGGTGCCTGTTCTCTTTCACCCCATATTGTTCTGCGTGAATGTGGTCTGGATTTCACTCAGGTAAATGTTGACCTGCAAACCAAGCTCACCGAGCGGGGGGATGATTTTCGTCAAATCAACCCCAAGGGTCAGGTACCGGCGCTGCAACTAAGTGAGGGTAATGTCCTGACCGAAGGCGCGGCGATTGTGCAGTACCTGGCCGATCTCAAGCCCGATCGTCATCTTCTGGCCCCCGTCGGCAGCCTGACGCGTTATCACACCATTGAGTGGCTCGGCTACATCAGCAGTGAGTTACATAAGAGTTTTTCACCGCTGTTCCGCAACGATGCGCCCGACGAGTACAAAGCGCTGGTGCGCCGTCAGCTGGAGGCAAAATTTGCCTGGGTAAACGGTGAACTGCAGGACAAGCCCTGGCTGATGGGCGTGCATTTCAGCGTCGCGGATGCTTATCTGTATGTGGTGACGCGCTGGGCGAAAGCGCTGAACCTGGATGTCAGCGCGTTGAGCCACCTGCAACAGTGGTTTGCGCGCGTTGAAGAACGGCCATCGGTTCAGGCCGCGCTAAAAGCGGAAGGCCTTATCTGACGCGATCAGGGCCGTTACCGGCCCTTTTTTTACAGCTTCTCTGCCGGAAAATAGTGCGTTGGTCGGGCGATAGCGTCCTGCGCAGCAACCAACTGCAGCTCATATTCCCCCATCTCATGCGTTTTCAGCATCACTTCATAGACGGCGGCCGTGACGTGCTCCAGCGCCGCCTGCAGCGACTGTCCGTGCAGCAGATCGACCAGCAATAAGCCGCTGGTTAAATCGCCCACGCCTACAGGCTGGCGAACGCCAAAGTCCACCAGCGGACGGCTAATGTGCCAGGCTTCGTCGGCGGTGACCAGCAGCATTTCAAAGCGATCGCTGCGGCGTCCTGCCCGTGCCAGATGCTTAATCAGCACCACTTTTGGCCCCTGCGTGATCAGCAGGCGGGCAGCCTCAACGGCGGATTCGACACTGGTTACCGTGCGTTCGCTGAGCATTTCCAGCTCCAGCAGATTTGGCGCGATGATATCGCTGGCCGGTAGCGCCATTTTGCAGTGAAACTCCGCCACGCCCGGTGCCACAATGCAGCCCTTTTCCGGATGCCCCATGACCGGATCGCAAAAATACCAGGCATCGGGGTTGGCGGCTTTTACCTGATGCACGATGTCCAGAATCTTTTCGCCCTGTTCGGCCGATCCCAGATAGCCGCTTAACACCGCATCACAGGTTTTCAGGCGGTCGATATCGGCGATGCCTTTGACAATGTCGGTGAGATGCGACGCCGGCATGACGGTGCCGGTCCAGTGCCCATACTGCGTATGATTGGAAAACTGCACGGTATTCAGCGGCCAGACGTTCACGCCCATACGGCGCATCGGGAACTCTGCCGCCGCATTGCCTGCATAACCAAACACCACGTGCGACTGAATTGCTAAAACGTTTTTCACTTTTTTACCCTGTCGTGCCTTGCCATAAAAAAGGGCCGGAAACCGGCCCTGAAAAGCTACTGCCAGTTGATCAGGCAGTAATGTTTTTTACCGCGGCGTAATAACGTGAAGCGGTTAAACAGCTTGTCGCTGTCGCGGAAGCGGTATTCCGCATCCGACTGCTTCTCACCGTTCAGCGATACGGCATTTGAGCCAATCATGGTGCGCGCCTGGCCGCGTGACGGTACCAGCTCCGCTTTAACCAGTGCCTGCTGCAGATCGTCCTCAGCAGACAGCGTAATGGTGGGCATGCCGTCCTGCGCCAGCTGTTCGAAATCGGCCTCGGTCATGTCACTGAGCGCACCGGAGAACAGACTTTCCGTGATGCGTTTCGCGGCTGCCAGACCCTCTTCGCCATGAACCAGGCGCGTAACCTGCTCGGCCAGTACATACTGTGCACGCGGCGCGGTTCCGCTGTTTTTATCTTCTTCTTCCAGGGCAGTAATCTCTTCAATGCTCAGGAACGTGAAGAATTTCAGGAAACGGTAAACATCCGCATCGGCGGTGTTGATCCAGAACTGGTAGAACTTGTACGGGCTGGTTTTCTTAGCATCCAGCCAGACCGCGCCGCCTTCGGTCTTACCGAACTTGGTGCCGTCCGATTTGGTGATCAGAGGAACGGTCAGACCAAACACCTGGTTCTGATGCAGACGACGTGTCAGATCGATACCGGAAGTGATGTTGCCCCACTGGTCCGAGCCGCCGATCTGCAGCGTTACGCCGTGCAGTTCGTTCAGGCAGGCAAAATCATAGCCCTGCAACAGGTTGTAGGAGAATTCGGTAAACGAGATCCCCTGGTCGTCACGGTTCAGACGCTGTTTGACCGCTTCCTTGTTGATCATCTGGTTAACCGAGAAGTGTTTACCAATGTCACGCAGGAAGGTCAGCACGTTCATATTGCCAAACCAGTCATAGTTGTTGGCCGCAATCGCACTGTTCGCCCCACAGTCAAAATCCAGGAATGGCGCAACCTGTTTACGGATTTTTTCGACCCATTCACCGACGGTTTCGCTGGTGTTGAGCTTACGCTCTGCCGCTTTAAAACTGGGATCGCCAATCAGACCGGTTGCGCCGCCCACCAGCGCCACCGGCCTGTGTCCGGCGTCCTGAAAACGTTTCAGGCAGAGCAGCGGTACCAGATGGCCCAAGTGCAAGCTGTCAGCAGTGGGGTCAAAGCCACAATAGAGCGAAATTGGCCCTTGCGCCAGTTTCTCGACTAACGCGTCTTCATCCGTCACCTGGGCGATCAGGCCCCGTTCTTGCAATTGTTGTATCAGGTTACTGCTGGTCATCACTGACTCCAAATTGATCAGACTGCACCTAGGCTGGTACACAGCTTTCCGCTGAGTTGCGGAAGAAAAAAATGAGGGCTATAGCATAAAGCGCTGACGGCTTCTGTGCCAGCGCTGATAAGGGGAAAGCGCAGTTTTACGGGGCGAGTCGGTCAATTTTCCAGCCGTCGTTATCCCGTTGGTAGAGGAAACGATCGTGAAGGCGATGCTCGCCCCCTTGCCAGAACTCCATGGTGTTAAATTTTACCCGATAGCCGCCCCAAAAACTGGGCAGCGGCACATCGCCCTGCTGGAATTTCTGCTTCAGTTCCAGAAACTTCGCTTCCAGCACACCGCGGGCAGAAATCCGGCTGGACTGACGCGAAACCCAGGCACCGATCTGGCTGTCACGCGGGCGGCTGCTGAAATATTTCAGGACGTCCAGCGGCGACAGTTTTTCGACTTCGCCCAGCACCATGACCTGGCGCTCCAGAAAATGCCACGGGAAATGCAGCGAAATACGCGGATTGTTGGCCAGATGTTGTGCTTTACGGCTGCCAAGGTTGGTATAAAACACCATGCCCTGTTCATCATAATGCTTCAACAGCACGATACGCTGATAAGGCTGGCCTTGCTCATCGACCGTGGCTACCGTCATGGCTGTAGGATCGGGCAATTGTGCCTCGCAGGCCTGCTTTAACCAGCTTTCGAACAGCGCCAGCGGATTATCCGGCAAATCGTTACGACGCAGACCACCACGCGTGTATTCACGACGCAGGTGGGCAATGTTTTGCAGCATTTCATTGTCACTCATCATGCACACTCACTCAGATAACGTTAACCAGCCGGTTGCAGCTCGCAGTCATTCACGACGATTTTATCGTTGCGCTCAATAAAAGCACCGTTTCCTTTAGACCAGAAAACATACTGTCCGTCGCTGTAGCGGGCCCCCGAGGCAGAAACGGTTTGCGTCAGCGTCAGCGGTTTGCCATCCATGATAAAGCTGACCTGATCTTTAGCGTTATCCAGGGTGACGGTGAGCGGCAAGGTGCCACAGCGATAGTGTAACGTTTCTGGCGCGGGCGACGATTTGTGCATCAGGCTGCAGCCTGAAAGCATGACCATGGCAAACACAGTTAATCCTTTTCGCATCAGCGATTCTCCTGTACGTAAAGCAGGCACAGCGCGCCCTGCTTTGTTCGGTATGAAGGTTCCGGCACCGGCAGGTTAACCGTTCCGGCACAGAGGGGCAATTTAACCGATGATCGCACCCGTAGCAGCAAAAGTTTTTTTGTCCGGGCGTGGGAAGGTGAAGACTGCAAAGCCAGGGTTTGGTCGGGAAAACGCGACATCGCGCGGCGATGACCAGGGTGGAGGGGGCGAAAGAGACCGGCAACACCCGGGTATTCAGGCGTTGCCGGTGAAGATTAATTACCGCGATAGGTAGAATAGCCGTACGGGCTCAGCAGCAATGGAATATGGTAATGCGATTCACTTTTGTCCATGTGAAATATCACCGGAATTTCCGGGAAAAAGGACGCGTGCTGAACCTTCTGATAATAATCTCCCGTTTTAAATACAACTTTATAATCGCCCGTTTCATATTGTTTATCTGTCGGGAATAGTGCACTAATTCTGCCGTTTTTATCGGTTACCCCTGAGGAAAGCTTAACCCACTTGCCCTGTTCTTTATGTTCGAGGTCAACAGAAATACCGGGAGTCGGCGTGCCGGTCTCCAGATTTAATACGTGTACACTCAGCGGATTCTTCATCGCGGTTGTTTCTGCCGCACAAGCAACGGAACCCATTAATAACGCTGCAACTGCACCCATTTGCCATTTCATTCTCGATTCCTTTTTTCGTTAACCTGTCAACGAGCGTAAAGGGCCGCAGACTAAATACCAAACCGCAGGCGCTAAATGTGAAATTTCTGAGAGGCATAAATACGCTTTAGCTATTCGCGCTTTTTCTGCGCAAGTGCGTTTATTGTTTCGCTCACCGCCCTGCAAAATTCTCAAAAGCGACTATGCTGTTTAATTCAAGGTCCACTTCAAGGAGATGAAATGCATACTAAATCCCTGTCAGCTGCCGTTTTGCTTGCCCTCTCTCTGGCAACGTTAGCCGGTTGTTCTTCCAACCAGTCCATTAAAACGTCAGACGGCCGTACAATAGTGACCGATGGTAAGCCTCAAATTGACAGCGATACGGGGCTGGTGTCCTATCGTGACGCCCAGACAGGCAAAACCGAACAAATTAATCGCGATCAGATCAGCAATATGAGTGAACTTGATAACTAACGGACTCAATCACAGAAATAAGGTGGATAATATGAAGAAGACTCTGATTTTACCGCTGGCAGTTTTGATCGGCATGACCGCATTAACAGGCTGTACCCGCACAAGCTACGCTATTCATACCAACGATGGCCGCACTATTATCAGCGACGGTAAGCCGTCTGAATCTGATGCCGGTTTACTGGGTTATACCGATGCCAATGGTGTGAAACAGCAGATCAATAAAGCGGACGTTAAAGCCGTTTCCGAAGTGCCAAAATAACAGCGTTGCCGCCTGATCAGGGCGGCTTTTTTATTTCCTGCCGCCTCTTCATTGCTTCACCCTCTCAATATCTTTTTATCCGGAAATAACGGTTCGTCGTAAAAAGTGTAATAACGACTTACACGGCATGATCATGGCTCATATATCCTTTTGTCTTTCTGACGCAGGCGCTCGCCTGTTACGGCCTTTTTCATTCCTTCTCACTTTGCTTTGCGACAACACAAAAACATTAGCATCTCTTTCTTATGTACATTTTATTTACAGCATCAGGTTGCGGTCCGGAATGCCGCTGACGGCCAGGGCACCGTGTCAGGGACCTATCGTAATTTCAGGCCAGTTCGCCACTATCTAGTGGTTTAATCACTTCAATTCTGGCGGATAAAACGGGTCTGTATAAATTTTCACTCGCTTATTAAGGTGTTAGCCTGCGGTACAAAAGTTCACTGTTTTTAATGTTTTCTTTGATAGGTATCACCGAATGAAATCACACTATCGCTATCCATTCCTTTTACTAAACTAATTACTGGGTCGACGACATTCTCACTCACTCTCAGGAGGTGCATATGAATTTTCACGATGAGGCTACCGGTCATAAGATTATTGGTGAAGCTGCGGTGAACCTGGCACTACAGAATGAGGAGATCACGGTGGTTTCGCTGATTCGCCAGCTCAGCACGATGGCGGACCATGAAAGCGACGATGAGCGCGTGCTCCTGATCGCCGATGCGCGTAAATGGCTGAAAAGCTTTATTAACGTGGCTACGCGCGAGCGGGCCGAACTCAACTGGATGGTAGTAACGGGCAGGTTCCCGCCAATGTGACCGAGCATTAACGCCGACAGGTTAATGCGATACCGCGCTTCGCGGACGCCGGATGCGTCCGCGTTTACTGCGTGCCAACTGTCTGTATTCTCTCTGTGTCCGCTTTCCGCCCTTCTCTCTGTCCCCGCCTGAATCGCGCCGCACGCTTTTTCTGCGAAAATAGCTGTACAAGTTTTATTTTATTGTATAACTTTACGCTACTTTTAACTGACTACTTTTGAACCACCCGAGAACCTCTATGCAACGCAATCATCGCTTACCGCAGAGCGCCGACGATATCTCCCGCTATTTTTCTGCGGCGGGTCTCCCTTCACAGCAGGAAATGCTGGGGCAAATCGTGGTAGATATTTTACGCGCCGGCCAGAACGTGAACCGTAAGTCTATCTGCACTAAACTGCTGCGCCGTCTTGAGCTGTCAGCCAGTCAGGAAGAAGAGCGCCTTTGCCGTGAACTGATTGGGTTGCTGTTTGGTCGTTAAGACGGCCAGTGACTGCCGTGACGGGACGGGGCATCGTTGCGAAGCCGTTGCGGCCTTTTCGCTGCTGCTGCTGGCATTATTGTTGCTGCTGTCGTTACTGTGACGTGACGGCCATACAGGCTTCCTTGCTTCAGCCCGTCGTCATTAATGGAGTTTATGCGCGAGGATACGGATAGCCTCTTCGCAGGTCTGTCGGGTCGTTTTACAGCTTGTCTGGAGACTTTGCTGGTGCAACGCACCAATAATTTCCTGCAGTGTGAGCGTTTTACCCGGCTGCAGGATGCCTGACACAACGCGCCCTAAAAGCGCGTGAATCTCTTCACCGATGTTTGCCCTGTCATGTTTCACGCATAATCCTCAAATTTTACTTTTTATGTAACAGCAAAGTGTTTTAGAGAAGGCACACTGTGCCTGTGTCTGGCAGCCCGTGGGTGACCGGCCGCCCTGCATGGATGACATAAGGGAATATTTACTTCCTAAATGAGCAAAGATTAATCCAGGATTTTCAGGGCCAGCGCAATCGTAGCCTGTTCATCGTGTACATCCGCCACCTTGCCGGTAACACGCATACCAAAGGCAATACGCAAAATCAGTCCTGCAGCCGTCTCCACATCCAGGTCGCGCCTGATGGAGCCATCATGCTGCCCTTCCTGCAAAAGTGACATCAGAAAGGCCTTATTGCGGAAGATAACCTGTGTAACCTGTTGTGACAGCTCCGCATCCAGCACCTGTAATTCAATAGCACTGCCTACGACCAGACAGCCGGTGCGCCCTTCCGTTGACCGGGAAGAATCCAGATAAAACTGGAGTAGTTCACTTAACTTTGCGCGGCCGGTCGAAAAGCGGGCCAGGCGTCCGCGCAGATCCTCGTTGCGGACCGTGATGTAACGCTGAAAAACCAGCAGGAACAACGATCGCTTGTCCTGAAACGCTTTGTAGATACTACCGACAGAAAGCTGCATTGCCTCACTCAAATCGTTAAGCGAGGCGGCATGATATCCTTTCTGCCGGAACACGATCATCGCCTGGTCCAGAGCCTGTTCGATATCAAATTCTCTGGGCCTGCCGCGTTCTTTTTGTTTATTCGCTGTGGATTGTTGGCTGCTCATGACGACCAGTTTGAGAGGCTGCATTTCCGACATTACCCGGAAACGATAGGCAGAACGATTGTATCTCAGGCACCGGGTGCAAGTACACCCGAATCCCACCCCGGCGCATCGTCTGCACAAAGTGCGGTGCAGGCGATGCCGTGGTGGGATAAAAAGCAGGTCGATCAGGCGTTGGCTTTAAGCAGCTCGTCTGCCGCCAGTTTACCGAGCGCGTTCGCCGCAAAGGGACTGTCGCCCGTCAGTACCCGGCGATCTTTATGCACGGTCCCTTTAATATCGCTGTTCACCAGCGTCAGTCCCATGGCCTGAAGTTTCTCCCCGAAGAACCAGGTTAACTGTCCCGGCATGTAGCCGATATCCGGTGTTTGTTTGTCGGTCGCATCGGGGAAGGCGCAAATTTTATAGCCATTAAGCGGATTGTCGCCTTTGTCCAGAGCAAGAAAGGCAGCCGGGCCATGGCACAGCGAAATCAGGTGACGATCGTTGGCCAGCGTCCAGCGGATCACCTCAGCGACGGCTTCACTTTCGGGCAGCCCTATCAGCGCGCCGTGACCGCCCGGAATAAAGATGCCTGCGTACTCTGACCGGGGCGTCAGTGACTGAACGACAGCGTTCAGCGTCAGCGGGGAACGAAACAGCGACAGGCAGTGATTGTAAAAGCCAATGACCACCTCATCCTGCTGGGGCATCGCCCAGTGTTCAAACTTCACCATCTGCCCGGACAACGTCGCCACATCAAACTGGAAACCGGCCTGATACAGGTGATACATCGGAAGCAGCGTTTCAATCGGATGGTTACCGGTGGAAAACAGGGTGTCGTTATCAAGCGGCAGATAGCGCTCGTCGGTGCAGATCACCAGGACCTTTTTATTCCCTGAATACGGCTGGGGATAGTCGGCATCACCGAGATCAGATGTGGGGCGGGTGAACTGGTCAAGTGAGTAGGCAGAAGGAAAAAAGGCGTTATGTTCGGCCCGATCTGCCACTGGCGATTTACTGAGTTCTGACATGACAAAGCTCTCCTTAAGGGGATGGATACCTGTTTTAGACTAGACCACAACGCCAGATTTAAACCGAGCGGCAGCCCAAACGGCCTCCTTATAAGAGCATTCTGTTGCTGTCATCCCTGCCCGCGCCTTACTTCACCACCGGCAGATCGCTGATGCGCGTGGTATAAGCCGGCGACAGCATTTCGCGCTTCATCGCCCAGCGCTTCTCTGTCCCCTGTCCGGCGAACCACATTTTCCCCTTGCCCGCTTTGTGGATCTGATCGATAACCTGCATCAGATCGTTACGGCCCGGCTTGACCGGTCGCTCATCAAACAAATCCAACTGAGTCACGCCGTGGTCAAAGAAGTCGCTCAGGACAACGCCCGCTTTGATATAGCGGTGGCCCGCGATCCAGATGTAGTCCAGCATGTCGGTCGCCACCCGGATAATGTCGCGCGTATCGTGCGACGGCGTCAGTAACTGACCAGTGGCCTGATTACCGTAAAAGTTTTCACTAACGGCATGGGGGCTGGTGCGCAGAAACACCCCGATTTGCCGGCAGTACTGTTTTTCTTTCCGCAGTTTTTCGGCGGCACGTTCGGCATAGGTACAGACTGCCTCACGCACCTGTGCATAGTCTGAAAGACGGCTACTGAAAGAACGTGAGCACATGATCTGCTGTTTGGTGGGTTCGAGGGCTTCTAAATCCTGACAGGGTTCACCGCATAATTCTCTGACCGTGCGTTCCAGCACCACGCTGAAATTCTTACGAATCAGGCTGGGACGCTGACGCGCCAGGTCTGCGGCCGAGGTTATCCCCATCTCCTCAAGCCGCTGGCTGAGACGGCGGCCAACGCCCCAGATATCCTTGACCGACACCTTCGCCAGCAGTTTTTGCTGGCGCACCGGATCGGACAGATCGACCACACCGTTGGTGTAGCCTGCCCATTTTTTGGCCGCAAAATTCGCCAGCTTCGCCAGCGTCTTGGTAGGGGCAATCCCGACACAGACGTTAAGATGAATTTCTTTTTTGATGCGTTTTTTAATCTGGTGCCCCAGGGTATCAAGCGACATGCAGTGGCTGACGCCGGTTAAATCCAGAAAGGCCTCATCAATCGAATAAATTTCTACCGACGGGGCCATTTCCTCCAGTAGCGTCATGACCCTGGTGCTCATATCCGCATACAGCGCATAGTTAGAGCTAAAGACCTGCACGTTATGGCGGGCAATGATTTCTCGCATTTTAAAAAACGGCACGGCCATGGTGACGCCAAGGGCTTTGGCCTCGGCATTACGCGCAATCACACAGCCATCGTTGTTGGAGAGCACAATAATGGGCTTGCCCTTGAGATCCGGTCGAAACACCGTTTCACAGGAGGCATAAAAATTGTTCACATCGACCAGCGCAAACATGATTAATAAACCGACTTGATCACATAGGTCACAACGCCAAACACTTCGAGCGCGTCTTCTGTGCTAATCACAATGGGTTTGAACTGACGGTTCATTGGCATCAGTTGCAGGCAGGGCTGAAGCTGAAGCCGCTTGACGGTAAATTCGCCCTCAATCGCGGCCACCACAATATCGCCATGAGAAGCCACCAGTGCGCTGTCCACCACCAGCATATCGCCGTCGTTAATGCCCGCTCCGGACATCGATTCTCCACTGACGCGCACAAAGTATGTCGAACTGGGATGCTGAACGATGAGCTTGTTCAAATCAATCCGCTGCTCAACGTAGTCCTGCGCCGGAGACGGAAAACCGCACGGCACCCGCTCGACAAACAGCGGTAATTGCAAAGGCGTGCTCACTTTTGCTGGCCTGATAAATTCCATATTCACCTCTCACGCCAAATTACTGTATATAATTACAGTAATCGCGATCCGCCAGTGCGATCAAGCGAAACCGGAGAGGTTTATGTAAAACAGTTGATGTGGATGGATATTTTTTTCTGCCCTTTTCACCGCCTTATGACAGGCCTGTGCAGCCATTAACCGTACCGGTTGTTTTTTCGCCGGCGCATGCAGAATTCTTCTCTTCGCTGAACGGATGTTTAAAAAGCACGGAACGCTGCCCGTTAGCGGCGCGTATTTATTCGCCGCATAACCCGGGCGGAAATAATGCTGACAGCGTTAGCAACATCAATCGGCTAAGCGTACAAGCGGCGCGCAGACGATAACGGAAATAAACAACCGCCTGACCGTGCATAGTGATAAAAATAGCCCTAAGCAAGTCCGAAAAAGGCGTCAAAATAGCAGGCGATAAACGGGGTCTGATTTGCCAGCGCTGTTTCACGCTGCACGCTCGCCCTTTATGACGGGAAAATCACTACAGCCAATCTTTTTTGCAAAAATGAAGACAGGATCGCCAGATACAACGTTCATCTTTTGTGATGTGAACGTGTCTCATCCGGATTAAAAGTGATAATAATCATATAGTTAAAAAAATAAGATAACGTGAAATGATTTATACTGTGATATCCAACACGTTTGCCTATCATGCCTGCATTACCGCCGAACACGGCTATCACCGTGGCATTGAAAAAAAGCATTGAGAGGCAGAATAAAAATGGAATTGAAAAGTACACAGGGAAAAAAGGTCTATTTAACCGAGCAGGAACTTTCTTTAAGCTGGCTTTTTATGACCGGTATGACGGTTAACCAGATCGCGTACCAGATGGCTTCACCTGTACACGTCATCTATTATCTTAAGCAAAAAATCATGCAGAAAGTAGGCGTGAGAAATAACAGTGAGTTTATCCTCTGGCTGATTCATCTCAGAAAATAAAAAACGTCGCGCTGTTTTGCCCGCATGGCGGGATAATACGTTGCCTCCGCCCCTGTGATGAATACGCACAATGTCCGCGCAGGCATCATCGGTTAACCCTGCGCCGTCATCATGCCGGGATAACGTCACCGCGCGCCTGACTCGCCCTGCGCTTTCCGCCGGCAACCGTAACCTGAGCGGCGTGTGGGGCGCATGGGCTTGTGACCGGTCCGGTCAGCCATTTACCTGCTGCCTTATCCATTCGCGAAATATCTCCATCGATGGCGTCAGCGTTTTTGATCGCAGCCAGGTTAACCAGTAGCCACCGACATCAATCTCAATGTCAAAAGGCCGCAGCAGGATGCCCGCCTCCAGCTCCCGCTGAAACATGCAGACCGGCACCAGCGCGACACCGCCCGTCTGAACCGCTGCCTCGACCATCAGCCGCGAGGAGTCGAAAACCGGACCAGTCATTCTGGGGGGCGTGATATTTGCCGCAGTGAACCAGTTACCCCACTCATCCGCGCGATAAGAACGCAGCAGCGTTTCCCGTAACAGATCGCCGGGCTGCTGCAGCCGACGGGCGATATCCGGCCGGCAAAGCGCAGTCAGCGGTGCGGTAAACAGCGGTTCGTTGTGCGTTGCAGGCCAGGCCCCCGTCCCAAAGCGAATGGCATAATCGATGCCTTCGCCCGCCAGATTCACGACGTTATTATGGGTGCGCACGTTCACTTCCAGCGCAGGATGCTGCTGATGAAAGGCATCCAGACGCGGCAGCAGCCAGCCCAGCGCAAAGGTCCCGACACAGGCGAGGGTCATCACTTCGCGGTATTCACCCCCTTCAAACCGGCGCCAGGCTTTTTCAAGCTGGGTGAACGCCTCGGACACCTCGGCAAACAGCAGCCGGGACTCATCCGTCATCTCCAGTCCACGCGGTAAGCGCCGGAATAACGTCACGCCCAGCCGCTCTTCAAGTAGCCTGACCTGCTGGCTCACGGCCGCCTGCGAGACGAAAAGTGCCATACCTGCGTGAGTAAAATTCAGGTACCGGGCCGAAGCATAAAAGGCCCGGAGTGCATTAAGCGGAACATCATTTTTCATTGTTAACCCCAGAAATTCTTTTGGCTCCTCTCAAATTATCTCGCTTGTCGATAATTTGAAATCCCTTACTCTCTCCCTCGTCACACTTTTGACAGGCGATATGTCCCGCAATAACGCGACCTTCGTGTCATAACGGGGGCATCAGGTGGCAGAAACTGACATAAGTTTCACGAGGGGCGTATTTCACACGTTTCGCTCAGTACGCGCCGCTTTCTGAGGCGGTGAGGTGCCGGGTATGTCTGAATGCAGATACACATTAACGGAGGTTTATATGGCTACGGCTCCCCGGCTGCGCATCTGTGCAGCGGCAACCCTACTGGCGCTGGCGGTCCCTTTTGTCGCCGAGGCCCATTTCAATGACGCATTGTTAGCGCAACCTGTCAGGCAGCTGGAACATGCCGCAGGCGGACGCTTAGGCGTGGCGGCGATCGACACCGGTGATGGTTCTGTTTTTACTTATCGTGGTAACGAACGTTTTCCCCTTTGCAGCACCAGTAAAGTCTTTACGGTGGCGGCCATTCTGAAGAAAGCGGAAACCGCACAAGGCCTGCTGAATGAAAACATCGCGATTCGTCACGCCGACCTGGTGAATTACAACCCCGTGACCGAAAAACAGGTGGGCGGCACGATGACCGTGGCAGAACTCAGTGCGGCGGCCTTGCAGTACAGCGACAACGCGGCGATGAATAAACTGCTGACGCACCTTGGCGGGCCGCATGCCGTGACCGCCTTCGCCCGCAGCATCGGCGATAACACGTTTCGTCTCGATCGAACCGAGCCCACACTTAATACCGCTATTCCGGGTGATACACGTGATACAACGTCACCGACAGCGATGGCGCAGAGCCTGCAAAAACTGGTTTTAGGCACGGCGCTGGCACCTGCTCAACGCCAGCAGTTAGCCGACTGGATGAAGGGCAATACAACCGGCACCTACAGCATACGTGCGGGTCTGCCTGCTGACTGGGTGGTCGCGGATAAAACCGGCAGCGGTGATTACGGCACCACCAACGACATCGCCGTGATCTGGCCACCGCATCATGCCCCGCTGGTGCTGGTGACCTACTACACGCAGACCGACAAACACGCGGCCTCGCGTAAGGATGTGCTGGCCAGCGCCGCAAAAATTATCGCCTCAGGTTATGAAAACTAAGCGACCGTAACGGCGTTAAGACGTGATATGGCCTGTCTGTACGGGCTGTATCACGCCGCTGAAAAGGTTTGTCAGGTCAATAAACCCGTTGACAGGCATCCGTCACTTCCCTAAATTGAGCGCTTGCTCAAGTCGCCGGTTTACCGCCAGCACGCCTGCCTGAGCACAGGCGACTGGCCGGGATTACGCCGTGCATACCCACGTTATTTAACCGACAGGAAATAACCTATGAGGCTGGCTTATCATGCAATCCTTCGCCCCCGTAACGGAAGACTGACCGCCCTGCTGCTTGCCTTAAGCCTGGTGCCCGGCGCGGTGCTGGCTGTCCCGCCGCCGCTGAACATCGCCGTTTATCGCGGCGCGGCAGGATGTGACGGCTGTTCGGAAATGGTGGTGAAATCGCTCCACGGCCTCACCCGGCCGGTTAGCACAACGTACATCGGCGAGCATGAAACGCTCAGGCTGACGGCACAGAACCTGCGTCAGTTTGATCTCTATATTCAGCCTGGCGGCGGTCAGGATATTCCCGCGGCTTATGCCGCACTGGGAGAGGAAGGCGTCCGGGCTATTCGACAGTTTGTTCGCAGCGGCAAGGGGTTTCTGGGCCTTTGCATGGGGGCCTACCTGGCAGACAGTCAGTGGCTGGGGCTGATTAGCTCACCGCTGGAATCGGAAGTGGGCCGTCCAGGCTCGGGCATTGCTGATGAGGGCGATTACACGATTCGCGTTGACTGGCAGCGTCAGCCAACGCGGTTCTATTATCAGGACGGTCCGTACCTTGAGGGCAATCAAGCCCGGGATGGTTTTACCCCTCTGGCCTTTTACCGGAATGGTGACGTCGCTATCGCCCACTATACGTATGGAAAAGGCACGGTTGTGTTAACCGGACCGCATCCGGAAGCCGACGAGAGCTGGATGGGCCAGGCAGACGGCGGTAAAGACGGCGTTGACACCACGCCCCAAGCAAAAATGTCCCGCCTGTTGGCCGGGTTTGATAACACCCACCGCGTGCCTTAAGCCCGCACTGCGTGAGTGTCCGTGGCCGGGCGGCGTGGCCCTGTCGTGACGGTGCCGCTTTTCCTGTACGCGATGTGAGCGGCATCCGGCTCGCTGCGTAGCTGTCTGTCGTGAATATAACCGGGAGATCCGGCTGGCGGACAGCTGACGCTCACGTTCCTTAATCCGCCCTGCGCCCGCCAGGTCGCCGTGCCTGACGGCTGGCACGTGAAGGCAATCAGCGTCGCGCATCCCGTCAGGCAGGGAGATTACACGGTGCTGTCGGCCTCCAGCGCATCCTGAATCGCATCCGCCAGATTGGCAATTTCGTTTGCCACGGCCTGCAAATCCCAGGCTGCTTTAGAGCCATTCGCTGACGTCGAGGCGCTGACGGACGCTTTTGCCACTGCCAGCGCCGCCGCAACGGCGACCGTACGTTTGTGTTGTTCCTGCGTCATGCCCGCGGGCGGCAGTGAAAAATAGTCGTTAACCATTATCATGTCCTTGTGATTCAAGAGGCGTAAACCTTAACGCCCTGCGCGTTCATAAGAAAGTAAATTATGACCACGGCTCCCGACAGATTCACACGGCGCTTCCAGGCAACGCGCCCGCCCCGGCCTGTTTGCAGAGTTCACCTGCCAGACGCGGTTCCCCGTCTGCGCTCAGGGGTTATTAGCCTGCCATGTCGACGTTGCCGCCAGGGAGGACGCTGCCGCACACAGCACGCGTGACAGTGATCCGTTCCCGCGTCGCCTGTACAACCCGGCCCGCTCAGAAAAGCCATCTTGTACAAGGTTGTACAACTTTCCAAAGAGGCGCCGCACAGAGGCGCATCCTCAATAACCCCTTAAAAATCAACAGAAAATGTTAATATTTTTAGATTTTATGTTGCAATAAGCGCCGAAAAGTCATCCGACCACTTAAAATTTTATACAAAAAATTGTACAAACTTGGTTTTTTTGTATAACTTTACGGCGTGATGTTAAGTCACTTGTAACGAAAGGTGCTTTGCACCGCATCTGAAGGTGAGTGGATTTCCACCTTCAGATGCAAAATTTTTCTTTCTAACGATTTTGAGGCCATGATGCAAACGACAACGAATACTGAGTCTCAGATTTCAGACTATTTCATGAACGCGGGTGCCCATTTCACCAGCGAAAAAGATGTGATTGCCGAAACCTGGTCAGAGCTTGCTGCCTATAAGGCTCACGTTTCTGAAAAAGACATCGTGCTGGGTTTGATCCACAAACTCGAATGTGAAACCGATGTGACCATGCAGGATATCTATCGTCAGGCCCTGGAGATTGTGCTTCAGCGTACGCCGGGCGATGTCCGTTTTTGATAAGTTGTGATGAAACGCTAATTAGCATGGATGCTTTGCCTTCCCTA
Organism: Pantoea sp. JZ2; assembly: GCF_035191405.1. Classification (NCBI taxonomy): domain Bacteria; kingdom Pseudomonadati; phylum Pseudomonadota; class Gammaproteobacteria; order Enterobacterales; family Erwiniaceae; genus Pantoea; species Pantoea sp. JZ2. The sequence goes on from NZ_CP045247.1 coordinate 2,697,693, forward strand.
AAAATTCGCCCCTGATTCAGGGGCTTTTTTTTTATTTTTTTTCAGCTTACCTCGCCTCTCCTTTCGCGGTAAATCAACAGGTTAAACGCAGCGGCGATGAAGAAAACCTACCTCGCTGCGCTTTATTTCTCTGGCATTCATGACCAGGCTTTTGGCTGTTGATCGATTCCTCACTAACCAGGAGATAACCATGTTTCATCACTCATCAAAGCTGCAGTACCCCGTGCGAGTAGAGAAACCCGATCCTGAATTCGCCATGTTACTCCAGCAAGCCATTGGCGGCGTGGAAGGCGAAATACGTGTGGCAATGCAGTACTTCTTCCAGGCCATGGGCGCACGCGGCGATGCGCGGATCAAAGATCTTCTTATCTCTACGGCAACTGAAGAACTGAGCCATATTGAGATGCTGGGCCATGCGGTGGCCCTCAACCTGGAGGGCGCGCCCCTTTCTTATCAGGAAGCCTCGGCAAAAGATCCCGTGGTGAATGCGATTCTCGGCGGAATGAATCCCCGTCATATCCTGTCATCAGGACTGGCTGCCCTGCCGGTGAATGCGAACGGCATGCCTTTTGACATGAGCCATATTTACGCGTCCGGCAATGTGGCGGCCGATATGCTGGCAAACGTGACGGCTGAAGCCACAGGCCGGGTACTGGCGACGCGCCTGTACAATCTGACTGAGGATAAAGGCATGAAGGATTTCCTGTCTTTCCTGATTGCCCGCGACACGATGCACCAGCAGCAGTGGCTGGCGGTAATCGAAGATTTAGGCGGCCTGGATGCGTCGCTGCCCATCCCGGACAGTTTCCCACAGGAAGGGGAAGCGCAGGAACATGCTTACTACTGCCTGAATACCTCACTGGATAAACCGTTGCCGAAAGGCCGCTGGAGTGAAGGCCCCTCCTTCGACGGTCGCGGTGAGTTTAGCGCGAAAGAGCAGCCGGATATTTTAGGAGAAGAGCCGCTGCTGGGGAATGCCCGCCCCGGTTCCGGTGCTCAGCAGGCACAAATCGAAGGTGGCGTTCCGCCACTGAAAAAGGGATTGTGATGATCTGAAGGGCCACCGGCCCTTCTTTTTTTGCCCGCCGGTCCTGTCAGGCCACCAGCCTGTGACTTTTTGCCTGCGTGTAAAGCGTTTCTCTGGCCAGGTTCTTCATTTTCACTTCGCACATAATGTCGAAATCGCTAAACGACAATGCCCAGTCATTGAGTGTTGCGTTGAAATAATAATCGGAGTGCGCCCGCAGTTTGGTTTTTGGCACCGCCAGTTGCTGCTGATCGGGGAACCCCTTCTCAGGGATAAGGCCCTCCTGCGAAATGGAATAGTGCAATACTGGCCGTACCCCACGCCAGGACTCTGTAATTTGGGCAATACGAACATCATCGGCCTGAATAAACTGATTCTCTTTCACCCAGTGATGATGAATGTCTAACACGACGGGACACAATGCACGGGCCTGAAGCACGTCGTCCAGCGAACAGGATATCTCATCATTTTCTACCGTCAGCATCAGGCGGGCTTCGGGACTGAGACGGTGAAAGGCCTGTTTAAACCCGTCAAAACCCCGTTTGCCATTCATATGGATGTTGATTTTAAAATCCTGAAAGGTTTTGCCGTAGCCCATCAGGCAGGCGCACAGGGCGTGGTATTCCACATCTTCCAGCGCGCGGGTTACTACATCAGGATTGTCTGACGCCAGCACGCTGTACTGTCCCGGATGGAATGACAGACGAATGTTATGCTGTCTGGCCAGTTCACCGCAGCGGGCAAAAAGCGGATACAGTTCCGGCAAAAAACGGGCAAACAGCGGCTTTGCTTCTGGCACGGTGTACAGCGGCAGTAAATCGCTGCCAATGCGCATCATTCTTAACGCGTCAGGCTGTGTCGCTATCGCCTCCAGCGTTAAATACAGATTCTGCAAATTGGTTTGCGCGATCTCATAAAGCAGTGCGCTGCCCTGCGCCTTATCCAGGCGGAGAAAACGTGTCCGGGTGGTGGCGCGAAAGGGAAAGAACTGCTTGCCGTCCGCATTTAAGTACTTGCATGCAAAGCCTAATTTCATAGTCACTCCTGAAAGGTATTCAGAAAGTGTAACAGCTAATTTTTAACTCGCCATTTTGGGCAATTTTATCAATAGGTTAATGACCATCTTTCCAGGTAATGCTTCATTAAACCCATTCTGACAGTGGGTGAACGATAAGCGTCACTCATCCCGTCACAGCCGCTCACCCGTAACAGAATATTACTTACTGATTTTTCGGGAAATAACTTACGAAAGCCGCAAAAAGTCTGCGCGTGCAGAGTGGCATAATTTCCTGTAACAACTAAAATGACAGTGTGACTAGCTAGTCCTTTTTATCTTACGGAACACTGATATGAGGTCTGACTATGACACAACAGAAATACAGAGGTGGAGCCGGAAATTTTGCTAACGATCCTGATCGCGCCAGTGAAGCTGGCAGTGCAGGAGGCAAAGCCAGCGGAGGTAATTTCAGGAACGATCCTGAAAGAGCCAGGGAGGCCGGTCGGAAAGGCGGCAAAACCAGCCGACGCACGTCTAAGTAGTTCTGAGTAAGGCGCCTTAAGGAAGGACGACGCCATGGACTGGCACTTTTCCTCTGTCAGTTCCCCTTTTATCCGCTCTGCACACTATCACCGGCTCTGCTTTGTCTTTTGTCTGACTCAATCACATCGCCCTTTACCTTAATAAGCGCAGCGGTATAACGCTATGCGTAAAATACCGTATCGCCAGCAAAGTGCGTTAATCACGAGAGGCGACCTGTTTCAGAAAATACCGCATGAAAAATAAACGTGCGGCGATTACCCCGGCCCTTCCCCGCCCTTACAGAAAACAATCAACCAGATGAAAAAAAAAAGAAAAACCATCAAAAATTCGCCATTTAATTTCGCTAATAAATTATTTCCGCCTGTGCTTTGCTGAAAATAAAAAAACAGGCATCACACACCGTGCGATATTTAAGCGCACCGGTTAAACAGAATATTTTCAGGCGTAATCGGTGAGGTGTTCTATATTTACAGCCACCTCACGTCGTATAAAAAAAGCTGGAGCAATGTGTCATGTCGAATGAGAAATCTACTACGCCCCTGAATCACCGTGCCCCAACCACCGGCCCCGAATCCTCACAGCCCGGCCTGGGATCATTAGCCCCCAAAGACGGTTCACATCAGCCTCCTGCCGAACCCACACCACCGGGGAAACAACCAACGGCGCCCGGCAGCCTTAAAGCCCCTGAGACGCGTAATGCAAAGCTGGATCAGCTGGAGGTGAACCGCAAAGGCGGCACAGGCAGCGCGCTGACCACCAACCAGGGCACCCGTATTGCAGACGACCAGAACTCATTGCGCGCCGGATCACGCGGTCCGACGCTGCTTGAAGATTTTATTATGCGGGAGAAGATCACCCATTTTGATCATGAACGCATCCCTGAGCGCATCGTCCATGCGCGCGGCTCGGCCGCCCATGGTTACTTCCAGCCTTACTGCTCGCTGAAGGACGTGACCAAAGCCCATTTTCTGAGCGAGCCTGAGCAGATCACGCCGGTTTTTGTGCGCTTCTCTACCGTTCAGGGCGGTGCCGGTTCGGCGGATACCGTGCGTGATATTCGTGGCTTTGCCACCAAGTTCTATACCGAGGAAGGCGTTTTTGATTTAGTGGGCAACAATACGCCCGTCTTTTTTATTCAGGATGCGCATAAGTTCCCGGACTTTGTGCATGCGGTGAAACCCGAACCGCACAATGAGATCCCTCAGGGCCAGAGTGCGCACGACACGTTCTGGGATTATGTCTCGCTGCAGCCCGAAACCCTGCACAACGTTATGTGGGCGATGTCCGACCGCGGTATCCCACGCAGCTACCGCACGATGGAAGGCTTCGGCATTCATACGTTCCGCCTGATCAACGACGAAGGTAAAGCCACGTTTGTGCGTTTCCACTGGAAACCGCTGGCCGGTAAAGCCTCACTGCTGTGGGACGAATCTCAGAAGCTGACAGGCCGCGATCCCGACTTCCACCGTCGCGATCTGTGGGAAGCGATTGAAGCGGGTGATTTCCCTGAGTTCGAGCTTGGCCTGCAGATGATTCCGGAAGAGGATGAGTTTAAGTTTGACTTTGATATTCTGGACGCCACCAAACTGATTCCTGAAGCGCTGGTGCCTGTGGTGCGCGTCGGCAAAATGGTGCTGAACCGCAACCCGGACAACTTCTTCGCCGAAACCGAGCAGGTCGCCTTCCATCCCGGTCACATCGTTCCCGGCCTGGATTTCACCAACGATCCCCTGCTTCAGGGCCGTCTGTTCTCCTACACCGATACGCAAATCAGCCGTCTTGGCGGGCCTAACTTCCATGAAATTCCGATTAACCGCCCGGTTTGCCCTTACCACAATTTTCAGCGTCAGGGCATGCACCGGATGGACATTGATACCAATCCGGCCAACTACGAGCCGAACTCGATCAATGACAACTGGCCACGGGAAACCCCACCGGCGGCAAAAGGAGGCGGCTTTGAAAGCTATCAGGAGCGCATTGAAGGACATAAAGTGCGCGAACGCAGCCCTTCATTCGGCGAATACTATTCACAGCCGCGACTGTTCTGGAACAGCCAGACTGCCATCGAACAGCAACATATTATTGGCGCGTATTCGTTTGAACTGAGTAAAGTGGCTCGCCCTTACATTCGTGAGCGCGTGCTCGATCATCTGCTGCGCATTGACGTCACGCTGGCGCAGGGCGTTGCCGCCAATCTGGGGATTGCGCTCAGCGACGACCAGTTGAATACCGCCGCGCCAAAAGAGGTTAACGGCCTGCAAAAGGATGACAGCCTGAGCCTGTACGCGATCCCGGATGGGGATATCAAAGGCCGCCAGGTGGCGCTGTTAGTCAGCGAGGGCGTCAACGCCGATGATGTGCTGCATATCCTGCAACACCTGAAAACGGCCGGCGTGCATACGAAACTGCTGGCGGCGCACATGGGCCAGGTCAGTGCCGACGATGGATCACAGTTACCCATCGATGCCACCTTTAACGGCCTGCCTTCCCTTACGTTCGACGCCGTGATCGTCCCCGATGGCAACATGGATGCGCTGCTGAAAAGCGGTGATGCGCGCTACTTCCTGCTGGAAGCGTACAAGCACCTGAAAGTCATTGGTCTGAGTGGGGAAGCGCGTCGCTTTAAAGCGCAGTTTGACCTGGATGAGAATCAGCAGGAAGACGGCATCGTGGAAGCCGACAATGCTGAAATCGCGCTGATGAATGATTTCACGGCGGCTATGGCCGAACACCGCGTCTGGTCACGTAGCCAAAAGGCGGAAACCATCCCGGCCTGATGGCGCGTCAGCCAGGCTTTCGGGTCTGGCTGACGTTATCGTGACAACGTCACATAAATTTACCTGTTTGACCGCGAAACCGCTGTTTACGGCGGTTTTTTTGTGCATAACGGCACAGGGTTTTATCTGATTTTCCATAAAATTCAGCGAAAACCAGGGCGGGCCCGATGGCGGTGCGTATCAGCCTCGCTGAGGAATAAATCGTGTACAAAGGCGGGCACGCGCAGTAAATGCGGCAACGTAGTCTATGATTAGGGCTTAAGCATGGTGTGAATCAGACGCTGCCTGGCGTCTGAAGCGGTATGACACATAACACTTTCTGAATAGTAACGCAGGCAGAGGTGATGAAGGCGTTCCCCTCTCCTGGGTGCCTGATCTCGTTAACAACATTTTCAACCCGTACCCTCGGCTGACCGATAGCGTGAGGGTGCTTATTGCGTACTTTCTGATTAAAGAGGCAACGGAATGGGATCGACAGCATTTTGTAAGAGTTGGGGGGCGGAGTTTCTGGCCGACGGGAGCGTGCGTTTCCGCGTTTGGGCGACCGGCCAGCAGCAGGTCACGCTGCGACTGGGCGGTCAGGATAGTGCCATGACACCCGCCGAAGACGGCTGGTTTGAATATCATGCCAGCGGCATTCAGGCGGGCGCAGCGTACAACTTTGTGCTGAACGATGGCACCGTTATCCCCGATCCCGCCTCACGCGCGCAGCAGGATGATGTCAGTGGACCGTCGCTGGTTATCGATCCGACACACTATCGCTGGCAGAACACCGACTGGCGTGGTCGTCCGTGGCAGGAAAGCGTGGTCTATGAAATGCATATCGGCACGTTCACGGAAGAAGGTACTTTCCAGGCCGCAATTAAAAAACTGCCTTATCTGGCTGAGACCGGCATCACCATGATTGAGGTGTTGCCGGTCTCGCAGTTTGGCGGCCAGCGCGGATGGGGCTACGATGGCGTGCTGCTTTACGCACCGCATGCCGCCTACGGTACGCCCGACGATTTCAAAGCGTTTATTGATGCCGCGCATGGCTATGGCATTGCAGTTGTACTCGACATCGTGCTTAACCACTTTGGTCCGGACGGAAATTATTTGCCGCTGCTGTCACCCGACTTCTTTCACAAAGATCGCATGACGCCGTGGGGCGCGGGTATTGCCTATGATGTTGACGCCGTTCGCCGCTATATCGCGGAAGCGCCCCTTTTCTGGCTGCAGGAGTATTGTCTGGACGGCCTGCGTTTTGATGCCATCGATCAGATTGAGGATATCGCTGACAAACACGTGCTGACGGAGATTGCTGAGCGGATCCGGGCGGACATTCCTGACCGCCAGATTCACCTCACCACCGAAGATTGCCGTAACGTTATTTTCCTGCACCCCAGGACGGAAAACGGCGGCGTGCCGCTGTTTACGGCGGAGTGGAATGACGACTTCCATAATGCCGTGCATGTCTTCGCCACTGGTGAAACGCACGCTTACTACAAAGACTTTGCCGATCAGCCTGAAAAACGCGTGGCGCGCGCGCTGGCCGAGGGCTTTGTCTATCAGGGTGAGGTGTCCGTTCAGTCCGGTGAGAAACGCGGTGTAGACAGCACGGGACAGCCGCCTGTGGCCTTTGTTGATTTTATTCAGAACCACGACCAGGTGGGCAACCGTGCGCAGGGCGAAAGGCTGATTTCGCTGGCCGGCGCTGAACGCACACAGGTGCTACTGGCGACATTACTGTTATCACCGCATATCCCGCTGCTGTTTATGGGGGAAGAGTATGGCGAAACCCACCCTTTCCTGTTCTTTACCGATTTTCATGGTGATCTGGCTAAAGCCGTGCGTGAAGGCCGGGCAAAAGAGTTTGAAGGCCATGCCGGTCATGAGGGCGAAAGCGTGCCCGATCCAAACGACGAAGCGACGTTTGTGCGTTCAAAGCTGGACTGGCGCAAGCTGGAAAGTGAGGAAGGCCAACGCTGGCTGACGCTGACCCGGTCACTGCTGGCAATCCGACAGCAGTCCATTGTCCCGCTGCTGGCCACCGCAGGCGGTCACAGCGGTCAGGTGCTGGCGACCGCCGAGGGCTTTGTTGCCGTGAGCTGGACCTTTCCTGCGGGGACACTGTCCATGGCGCTGAACATAGGTGAGCAGGCCCAGCCGCTGCCTGAAATGCCCGGTGAAACCCTCTTTGTCTGGCCGAAAGCGGCCGATCGGTTGCCCCAACATTCCATCGTAGTTCGTCTGGCTGCGGGAGACAGCAAATGAGTATTCCAACCGCTACCTACCGTATTCAGTTTCGTAACGGCATGACGTTTGATCGTGCTGCGGCGCTGGTGCCCTATCTGAAAGACCTGGGCATCAGCCATCTTTATGCCTCGCCCATTTTTACCGCTACAAAGGGATCCACCCACGGCTACGATGTCACCGACGTCAACGCGATCGATCCGGCCATTGGCGGTCGTGCGGGCTTTGATCGTCTGGTCAGCGCCCTGAAAGCCGCCGGACTGGGATTGATTATTGATATCGTACCCAACCACATGGCGGCCTCGCTGGAAAATGGCTGGTGGCGCGACGTCCTTGAGCATGGTCAGGACAGCCGCTATGCACGTTACTTTGATATTGACTGGTCACGGCGCTTAACGCTGCCGTTCCTGGGCGACGATATCGATACCGTGCTGGAAAATGGCGAGCTCAGCGTGAAGCGCGATCCCGATACAGGCAAGCCCGCGCTGGCCTATTTCGAAAGCTATTATCCGCTGACCCCGGCAAGCTGGGAAGGTCGTGAAGCGGCGGTGCTCCAGCTCAGCGGCAAAGGCGACCTGGCGGCACTGCATGAGCAGCAGCCCTGGCGGCTGATGTCGTGGCGCGATGCTGCACACGACCTCTCCTATCGTCGCTTTTTCGAGGTCACCGGTTTAGTGGGCGTGCGGGTGGAAGATCCGGCGGTGTTCGAAGATGCGCACCGGCTTATTCTGAGCCTCGTACACAGCGGTGCGGTTGACGGGCTGCGCATTGACCACGTTGACGGGCTGGCCGATCCCAAAGGCTATCTGGAGCAGCTCCGCCAGGCCGCCGGGCCAGATTGTTATCTCACCGTTGAGAAAATCCTGGGCGCCGGAGAACACCTTCCGGCCGACTGGCCCATCTCAGGCACCACGGGCTATGAATTTATCAGCGCGTTGTCTCATGTGCTGGTGGATAATAAAACGCTTGGATCACTGCGTCAGGCCTGGGAAGACGTCAGCGGCGCTGACGTGCAGATGGAAGAGGAACTGCGTAAAGCGAAATGCCTGATGGCAGACCGTAACTTTGCCGGCGAGTTTTCACGTCTGCTGCAGCTGGCCACGGCTATTGCCGAAGATGAACACGTCGCCGTGCGCCCGGACGATCTGCGCAACGCGCTGCGTGAGCTGCTGGTGGCGTTTCCGGTTTATCGTACCTATGGCAATACGCAGGGCCTGACCGCCGATGACCAGCAACGGTTGCAGGCGGTCGCCGCAGACGTCAAGGCATCAGCCCATGCACCGGACAGCCACGCGCTGGATTTCCTGCTGCGCATTATGCAGGGTGATGTGGCGCATGCGGTGACCGGGCAGGCAGACAGCTTCCGTACACGTTTCCAGCAACTGACCGGCCCGCTGATGGCGAAATCCATCGAAGACACGCTGTTTTATCGTCAAAACATGGCGCTGGCGTTGAATGAAGTGGGCGCAGAACCGCTGCAGGCGCAGTTTTCACCGGCGCAGTTTCATGAGGAAATGCAGGACCGCCTTGCGCGCCAGCCCGATGCTCTTTCCGCCAGTTCAACCCATGATACCAAGCGTGGCGAAGATGCCCGTGCCCGTCTCTATACCCTGACAGAAGCACCGCAGCAGTGGGCAGCCTGTGTCGCGCGCTGGCGTGAGCTGAATCGCCCGGCGGTCCGCTCGCTTGCGGAAGGTCCGGCACCCGAAGCCACCGTGGAATGGCTACTCTTTCAGGCACTGGCGGGCGTCTGGCCGCCGACGTTGCAACCGGATGATCGGGCCGGACTGGCCGCCCTGGCCGAGCGCTTTGCCGGCTACGTTGAAAAAGCCCTGCGTGAAGCCAAGCTGCGTACCGACTGGACGGAAAACAATACGGATTACGAACAGGCGGTACTGGATTACGCTCATCATCTGCTCTCCCCTGATAATCAGGCTTTTCTGCAGGATTTTGTCGCCGCATTACAGCCGTTTATTCAGGCCGGGCTGATAAACAGTCTGAGCCAGCGAATCATCAAACTTACCGCACCCGGCGTGCCGGATATTTATCAGGGAAGTGAAGCGCTGGACTTCAGCCTGGTCGATCCGGACAACCGGCGTGAGCCCGATTACGCGGCGCTGGACAAGATGCTGCATGCTGGCATCACCGCGCTGCCCGATACGCCTGAGGGCTGGCTCAGTGGTCACGTGAACCAGTATGCCACGCAGGCCTTGCTGAACGCCCGGCAGTCGCACCCCGCGCTGTTTGCCCGGGGCGCGTACCTGCCGCTGACGGCACAGGGCGCCCATGAGGACGCGCTGCTGGCGTTTGCCCGCACGCAGGGTGGCGAGGCGATTATCGTGATTACGCCGCGATTGATTTTTAACACGCTACAGACGCTGACGTCCCCGCCTGCCGGACGCTGGGATGACACCGCGATCCCGCTGCCTGAGGCGCTGGCGCATCGACGCTACCGCGATCTGCTGAGCGGCGAGGAAATCACCCTGACCGACCATATTGCGCTGGACAGATTAAATAACTTTTGGGCACTGGCACTGTTAGCTTGCTAGAAACAGGCTGGTACAAGGACTAAAACGCCGTTACTGGGTTCGTTAATTGAGAGGGACAGATGTCAAATCATCGTTTTGAAATTACGTCGGGATCGGCCCATCAGCTTGGGGCAAATTATGATGGGCAAGGCGTCAACTTTGCGCTGTTTTCTGCGCATGCAGAACGCGTAGAGCTGTGTCTTTATGATCCCAGCGGCAAGCAGGAGATCGCCCGTCTGGAGCTGCCAGAGTTTACGCATGAGATCTGGCACGGTTACGTGCCGGGTTTACAGCCAGGTGCGCTTTATGGCTACCGGGTGTATGGCCCTTACGACCCGGAAAACGGTCACCGCTTCAACCCTAACAAATTACTCGTCGATCCGTATGCGCGCGAACTGGCCGGAGATATCGCCTGGAATGAGGCGCACTTCGCATATGATTTGTATCACGACGATAAAGATTTGACGTTTGACGATCGCGACAGTGCGCCTTTTACGCCGAAATGTCGCGTCATCGATCCGAACGAATTTGACTGGCAGGATCAGAACCGGCCGCAGATTCCCTGGTCAGAAACCATCGTTTATGAAACCCATGTGAAAGGCTTCACCCAACTGAACATGGCGTTACCTCCGGAGATGCGCGGCACCTACGATGGCATGAGCCATCAGTCGACGGTGGGCTATATCAAAAGTCTGGGCATTACGTCAGTAGAGTTGCTGCCGGTGCACTGGTTTCCCGACGATCAACACCTGCTGGATAAAGGGCTGAAAAACTTCTGGGGCTATAACTCACTGAACTTTTTTGCCCCGGCCACACGCTATTTCGGCCCGCGTGGAATTCAGGGATTCCGCGATATGGTGCGCGCCTTCCATGATGCCGGTATCGAAGTGATTCTGGACGTGGTTTATAACCACACGGCTGAGGGCAATGAGCTCGGTCCAACCCTGTCGTTTAAGGGCATCGATAACTTCTCCTACTACCGTACATTACCGGACCAGCATCGTTACTACATTAACGACACCGGAACCGGTAACACGGTCAACACCTCGCATCCACGTGTGTTGCAGATGGTCACGGACTCCTTGCGCTACTGGGCAGAATCCATGCATATCGACGGCTTCCGCTTCGATCTGGGTACAATTCTGGGACGTGAACCGGAAGGCTTCGATCCACGCGGCGGCTTCTTCGACGCCATTACTCAGGATCCGCTGCTTTCCCGATTAAAACTGATCGGGGAACCGTGGGACATTGGTCCGGGTGGTTATCAGGTTGGTGGTTTCCCGCCGGGCTGGGCGGAATGGAACGATCAGTATCGCGATACGGTGCGTGATTACTGGAAAGGCAATAATGTCTCTACCGACTTTGCGGCGCGGTTGCTTGGCTCCGGCGATCTGTATGACCAGCGCGGTCGCCGCCCCTGGGCCAGCGTCAATTTTATTACGGCGCATGATGGCTTCACGCTGAACGACCTGGTGTCGTACAACGAGAAGCATAATGCCGATAATGGTGAAGACAATAACGACGGGCATAACGATAACCGTTCGTACAATTATGGCGTTGAGGGGCCGACGGATGACGAGGGCATCAATGCCGTCCGTGAGCGTCAGAAGCGTAACTTCCTGGCCACCCTGTTTTTCTCGCACGGTACGCCCATGCTGCTGGCAGGCGATGAGTTTGGCCGTAGCCAGATGGGCAACAATAACGGCTATTGTCAGGACAGTGAAATTTCCTGGGTTCACTGGGACAATCTGCCCCCTTCCGCCGAAGCGTTACGCGAATTTACCCGTCACATTATCGCCTTACGTAAAACCCAGCCGTTATTGCGGCGCGAAAGCTGGCGCGATGGCATGGAAATTAAATGGTTCAATGCGGGCGGCGGTCTGCAACAGGCTGAACAGTGGGATGAAGGCTCAACCCTTGGCGTTTATATCGGTCGGCCCGACCTGCAGAATCAGGAAGGAATCTGGTATGACGTGCTGATGTTAATTAATCCTTTCGAGGGTAATGTGCCCTTCCGTATTCCGCAGTTCGGTGACGGCGGCTGGGTGCTGGAGCTGACCACCAGCGATGTGGATAAACGCGGTCTGGTGATTACCAAGGAAAAGGACTTCGAACTGGAAGGCCGCAGTATGGCGCTGTTCAGAAGGCCGTAGGCCGGCGTTAGCGCAACGCGTACCGCGATTGCTCAGGTTAAACTCTGCGCATCCGGACGCGCTGCGCTTGACCTGAGCCTGGTGGCTGCCAGGCTTAAACGCGTATCAACAGAAAAGCAACGCCATTAAGGAGGCAACATGTCCAGATTTACAGGAAAAATCGTTGTAGTGACAGGCGCCGGATCAGGAATTGGCGCAGCGAGTGCAAAACGCTTTGCGGAGGAAGGCGCGTCTGTTGTGCTGGTGGGACGTACCCGGGATAAACTGGAAAAGGTCGCGGCACAACTGTCGGGTCAGGACCATATGGTTGCCGATTGTGATGTCGCTGAAGCCGACCAGGTTCAGGCCCTGGCAAGCCGCGTTGAAGAAAAATATGGCCGCGTTGATGTGCTGGTGAATAACGCCGGGATCATCGTGCAGGGCCGCATTCACGAGATTGAACTCGCTGACTGGAAAAAGCTGATGAGCGTTGATCTCGACGGCGTCTTCCACTGCGTGCACTATTTTATGCCTGCCCTGCTGAAAACCCGGGGCAACGTCGTGAACATTTCGTCAGTATCAGGCCTGGGCGGCGACTGGGGCATGAGTGTGTATAACGCGGCGAAAGGCGCAATCACCAATTTTACCCGCTCACTGGCGATGGACTACGGCACCGATGGCGTGCGGGTCAACGCCATTTGTCCTGGCTTTACGTTTACCGACCTGACCGAAGGCGTTAAGAACGATCAGGCACTGCTTGAACGCTTCTACGACCGTATTCCGCTACGTCGCGCCGGAGAGCCGGAAGATATCGCTGATGCGATTGCGTTTATTGCCAGCGACGACGCCCGCTACATTACCGGGGCGAATCTGCCTGTCGATGGCGGCCTGACCGCCTCAAACGGTCAGCCTAAACAGGCTTAACCGACTTAAGCAGCTGTTCGCAGCTGCTTTTTTATTGACTGCACGACAGCGTCGATGCCCGTTATTTCACGGGCTCAGCAATCGCCATTTCAACTTCTGACACGTCGGGCTGACCGGCGCCCTCCGCCTTCTGACATCATAGTCCCTGCTTTATCACTCAGCCTTATTCAGGATGATTTTGGCGTATGTCGTGTCGGCAGCGGACGGCCACGGGAAGTGAGACGGTTGCCGGCTGTGGGACAGACATAGTGGCTCAGACAGACCGTACACAGAATCGCTTCGGGATGATGGATTTTTGCCACTGTCAGCGCCTGCTGACGGCTATACAGTGAACCAATAAATTCCCGGCCACGGCTGTTATAAAGATGAACACAGCCTTCTTTATGAATGATCCATCCGCTTCTGTTGTATGGACACACATAATAGTAGCTTGATTTAAGCATGGTACTGCCCCCGGTGGTTGCTGTATCAATCAGGTGAGAAAAAGCAAAATATGATTTTATTTAATAATGTAGCGTCATTAACACTAGCTGAGAATTATGCCTAAAACTACGCAGGCAATTATAAAACGGTGGTTTTGAGATTTATTCGCAACCCATCTTCGCCCTTCCGTTAATGTTGTATCAGCATCCTGTTTTACAAAACGGTTTATACGGAAAGTTCGGTTCGCCGTCTTAATCATTACGTTCAGGCTTATCGTCTGGCCTCCCGCTAAGAAAATCATACCAAATCAAGGCACTACCCTTTTTAAATCCCGTGCAGGAGAAGATGAAAGAGAAAATTTGATTACCTCGCGTAACCTGACTGCTGAGGCAGAGAAACCGCTTTATTAACCGTTCATAAACTGCAAAAAAGACACCAGGATTTCCTCGCCGGACGTCGAAGTACTGATATAATGGAAACGATGCGATACCACGCTGGTAAAGAAAAAACCAGAGCAAATCGGTTGATGCCCGACAGCGTGATCTGAACGCTATTAACCCGTCTGTGACAACGGAACCTCACAGGTAAGCACCCTCCTTGCGCCATGCTGGAAACGCCTGGCTCAAACACATTTTGCAACGGCATTCACGCAGGCTCGGGGCCGCCCGGTCTGGGTTTTGGCAATGTGTGCGGTAAAAAGAACAAGAATCTGGAAGACGTTATGTTGTCGACAATTATCTATCGCAGTCACATCGCTGATCATGTTCCACTGAAAATGCTGGAAGGCCTGGTCGCTAAAGCCAATAAAATTAATGAGTCATCAAGCGTTACCGGCATCTTATTATTTAATGGCACCCATTTTTTTCAGGTTCTTGAAGGTCCAGAGAATGATGTACTGGCGGTTTACGAACGTATCTGCCGTGATACCAGCCATCATAATATTGTGGAATTAATGCGGGATTATGCGCCTTCCCGCCGTTTCGGTAACGTGGGCATGGAGCTGTTTGATCTGCGTGAATACGATAAAACCACTGTGCTTAATGCCGTGCTTGAAAAAGGCACAACCAAATATCAGCTGACCTATGAAGACAGAGCGCTTAAATTTTTGCGCACCTTTGTCGAAGCACGGGAAAAAGAGAATTATTTTGAAATTCCCTCAGCGGAAAGCTGGGATTTTATCAGTGATGATGAGGAAGTGCGCGAAGGTGACGACGCGCTGATTAATCACGAAGGCGTCAATTTTGCCTTTCAGGCGATTATCGATCCCCTTGCACGTAAAATCGTCTCGCTGGAAGCCCTGCTTCGGGGCTCGCAGGGCGAAACACAACAGGATTACTTTTCACGCCTCCCGCCGGAGAACATCTACCGCGACGATCTGCAGTCCAAACGCATCGCTTTTGCACAGGCGAAGGCGCTGGGGATAGACGGCATTATGCTGTCAGTCAACCTGTTGCCCATGTCGCTGGTGCTGGTGCCGGATGCCGTAACGTTTCTGCTTACTGAAATCTACGCCCACGATTTGGTTCCTGAGCAGATCGTGGTCGAGTTTACCGAAAATGAAATCATTTCCCGTCCTGACGACTTTGCAGCGGCGCTGAAACAGCTCAAAGCAGCGGGCATCAGCGTGGCACTGGATGATTTTGGCGCGGGCTATGCCGGGCTATCCTTACTGACGCAGATTCAGCCCGACAAAATAAAAATTGATCGCAGCATTATCAGCAATGTGCATAAAAGCGGCCCGAAGCAGGCTATTGTGCACGCTATTTTAGCCTGTTGTTCGTCACTGGAAATTACCGTGATTGCAGAGGGCATTGAACAGCCCGAAGAATGGATGTGGCTGGAAGCGGCCGGCGTTTCACAATTCCAGGGGTTTCTTTTCTCCTGGCCGAAAGTCAACGGCGTCTCCTCTGTTACCTGGCCCGAGTTAAAATAAGACGGTTATCCGCAGGAAAGTGAATTTTTCGTTCTTCCTTGCCGGACTGAAAACGCGCTGCTAAATATTAGAAGCGCGTTTCAGATTGTGTCATCGCATTGCAATAGTCGACGTGCACGCTGTTTTTAAATTATCAAAGATGTTAAGCAGTCAGATGTTCAGTGTTAAAGGCCGAAGTCACGCGCCGTCTTAAGGCGCGCCCCACAGGTACAGCATTTGAGGAACTGAATGAAGCAAATCATCCGCGGTGATAAAGAACCCGTCCATATCGTAGCCGCCTCGCGCGCGCTTGAAGCCCATATGTCCCGCTATGGTGAGGGAAACAAATACCATCCGGTTATCTATTCAATTGCCTATCGCAGCAAATACTACCAGGTTGAAGTCATTACACGACGTGAAACGATCGTCGCCACCGTCATTACCGGCGTGCGTAAACTGACGCACCTGCCCGGCGTGGCCTGATGCTGTTTTACGCGCCTTCTGCTCAGGGGACAAACCTGTCCCCTTTCTCTCAGCGGTAAAAGCGCGGATTCGCCGGATAAATCGCCCCGATGATGCTTTTCTCCCGCGCCCCGGTCACCGCAGGTAAATTGCCCGGCAAACCAGACAGTGTGCGGTAAGCCAGCCAGGCAAATGCCAGCGCTTCCATGTCGTCACCATTAATCCCGACGGTATCGGTTGTCGTGACTTCTGTTCCGGCCAGATGCGCCGCCAGGCGGGCCATCAGCAACGGATTTCGGCTGCCGCCCCCGCATACCAGCAACCGATCGCAGCCATCATTGAGTTGCACCTGTTGCGCAATGGTCACGGCGGTGAACTCGTTTAGCGTGGCCTGTACATCCTGAGCAGCGATGCCGGGAAAGTGGCGCAAATGCTGTTCAAGCCAGCCCAGATTAAACAGTTCGCGTCCGGTACTTTTGGGCGGCACCCGCGCCAGCCAGGGTTCACGCAGTAGCGCTTCGAGTAATGCAGGACTGACCTTACCGCTTCGCGCCCAGTTCGCGTCCTTATCATAGGCTTTCCCCTGATTACGCCATATCCATGCGTCCAGCAGCATATTGCCCGGCCCGGTATCAAAGCCGCGCACGGGCTGCCCCGGAATCAGCAGGGAGAGATTGGCAATACCGCCGATATTCAGCACCATGCGCCGTTCCGTGGCATCCATTAACAGGGCCTGATGAAAGGCAGGCACCAGCGGCGCGCCTTGCCCACCCAGCGCCATATCGCGCCGACGGAAATCCCCGACAACCGTCACGCCTGTTGCCGCCACTATCTGGTTGTTATCGCCAATTTGTAAGGTATTGGGTGCCGCGCTGTGCGGCTCATGCCATACCGTTTGACCGTGACAGCCAATCGCCACTACATCGCTCATCTCCAGCGCCTCGCGCTGCATAAGCGTCAGTACTGCGTCAGCGAATAGCTGGCCCAGTCGCGTGTCCAGTTGCCCCAGTTGCGACAACGTCACTGCCTGGCCCTGACAAATCGCCAGAATGCTCTGGCGCAGATCGGGCGGCATGGGATGGCAGTAGCTCGCCTGCTGCGCCACCATATTTTCGTCGATGGCGGCCAGCACGACATCGACCCCATCAAGGCTGGTACCCGACATCACGCCAATGTAGCGTCCTGATTTCATAGCCGTTCCTTTCATCGGGATGAAAAAGTGAATACGCTGCCTGTAGTCTGACAAAATATCGGCCCTGAATCCACGATTACTTTGTTTTAAATCAATAAACTGTCTGGTGGTTAACGTCCCGGGTATTTTTATGATTGATTGAATCATTGTTAAAAATTTGCGGTCTATGCTGTCGACAGCCATGTTTTATTCCGCAGAAGGTTAATTCGCCAGTTTTCTGTCTTATACTGTTTACAGGATTTCGCGATAGAGATGGCGCATTCTTGAATAAAGGAGTTTCAAATGATTAAGCGTTTAATTGTGGTCGCTTTGACTGGTGCGATGCTGGCGGGCTGTAGCAATACCGATACGTTATCGGGCGATACCTACAGTGCCAGTGAGGCCAAGCAGGTACAAAGTGTTTCTTACGGTACCTTAGTCTCAGTTCGCCCGGTTAAAATCCAGGGTGGAGACGACAGCAACATCATTGGGGCCATTGGCGGTGCCGTACTGGGTGGATTCCTGGGTAATACCATCGGCGGTGGTGCAGGACGTAGCCTGGCAACAGCGGGAGGCGCGGTGCTGGGTGGCGTTGCAGGTCAGGGCGTACAAGGCGCAATGAACAAAACTGACGGCGTTGAGCTGGAAATCCGTAAGGATGACGGCAATACCATTATGGTGGTGCAGAAACAGGCAGCCAGCCGTTACTCAGTCGGACAACGTGTTGCGTTGGCCACCGACGGTAGTCAGGTTACCGTTTCTCCGCGTTAACGCAGTGACCAACCGACGCCGGTGCCGGTCGCACTGCGCGTCGGTCTTATTTCTCTTTGTTTTGCAGTTCGAGAATATTCTTTTCAAGACGCGCAATCAGCGTCACCATCTGGTTGATTTCGTCGCGGCTGATACCGGAGAGAATGTCATCCCGGGTAATATCAATCACGTGTTCAACCTGCTGAATGACTGGCTCTGCCTGTTGTGTCAGCTTAATGCGTTTGGCCCGGCGATCGTGGGCGCAAGTGGTCCGGGTAATCAGCCCTTTCTCCTCAAGTTGATCCAGGGTTCTGACCAGAGAAGGTTGCTCGATACCAATGGCTTTCGCTAACTGGATTTGCGACTGCTCAGGCGGCAGTTGATGGATATTGTGCAGTGTTACCCAGTGCGTTTGAGTCAGCTCTAACGGCTTCAAACGTTGATCAATCAGTGCTCGCCAGATTCGCACCAGCCTGGACAGATCCGTGCCGAGAGGGGTATCCATGCTATCTCCTTATAATGTATGTACGCAGCTATCAAGCTGCATTGTATAGCATTTTGCAAGCCCGAAGTTTAAATTACAAATAACCAAGTGAACAGTTTCGGCTGAAATTGTTTCACGCACAGGTTCCAGGATACTGCACTGCAATGGATATCATTCGCCAAGGATTTTTCAGCATCAGCCCGCTTTCCGAATTGATTTTCGGCGCCTCACTCTATTTCCCTCCCCTGTTTAAAGCGGTGCTGGCCGGCTTTGTTCTCTGGTTATTTATCCACCCGCTTCTGCGCGGCTGGCTTGCGTCGGGTGAGGTCTGGCATCCCACCCTGTTCGATCTCTCGCTGTTTGTGTTGTGTGTAACAGGCGCACTCTGGTTAATGGCGCACGGATGAAAAAGATGAACCTTTCAGGATTAAAGTACTTTTCTACGTTGATTGTTTTCACGCTGGCGCTTCTCAGCGCCTGGTGGGCCTGGAACTACTACATGCAGTCACCGTGGACGCGCGACGGCAAAGTACGTGCCGAGCTGGTCACGATCACCCCGCAAATTTCGGGACGGATCACGGCACTGAACGTGGTCGATAATCAGTATGTACATAAAGGGGATCGGTTACTGACGCTGGATCCTGTGCCCTGGCAAATCGCTCTGCATAAAGCCGACGCACAGCTGAGCCAGGCGCAGGCCGATATGGCGAAAGCCCAAAATGAATTCAACCGGCGCAGTAAACTGCCGCGCAATACCATCTCGGGCGAAGATCTGGATGTCGCCCGACTGAATGCAGCGGCGGCGCAGGCCAACGTCAAGGCCGCGCAGGCCGCGCGTGAACAGGCCGCATGGAATTTACAGCAAACCACCGTGAACGCCCCCACGGACGGTTGGGTCAGCAATCTGACACTACGTCCCGGCAATTTCGCCACGGCTGGCACTCCGCTTTTTGCGCTGGTGGACAGTCACGCTTTTTATGTCGTGGGCTACTTTGAAGAGACCAAATTGCGCCATATTCGTCCGGGTGCGGCCGCACAAGTGACGCTCTACAGTACGGGCCGGCAGTTATCCGGTCAGGTTGAGAGCATAGGGCGCGCGATTTACGATCAGAGTCTGGACGCCGACAGTGGGCTGCTGCCCGATATCAAGCCGAACGTGCCCTGGGTGCGCCTTGCTCAACGTGTACCTGTACGCATTCGTCTCGCTGCTCTCCCGGATAACGCTCTGTTAATCGCCGGTACGACCTGCACGATTACGATACAACCATGAACCTCAACGGACTGGCCTGGCAAAACCTGCCCTGGCTGAAAGCGGACAGCAATCAGTGGCGTTATGCTCTGCGTAACGCGGCTGCCATGTGCCTGGCCCTGAGCATTGCCTATGGACTGGATCTTAACGAACCCTACTGGGCCATGACCTCCGCTGCGGTGGTAAGCTTCCCGACAATCGGCGGTGTGATCAGTAAGAGTCTGGGACGTATTGTTGGAAGCCTGCTGGGGGCAACGGCCGCCTTGCTGATTGCGGGCCATACGCTTAATGAACCCTGGCTGTTTGCCTTTTTTATTTTTATCGCAGGCTGGCTGGCGCTGTGTACCTGGGTGGCCAACCACTATCAAAATAATGTCGCCTATGGGTTTTCGCTGGCCGGGTACACTGCGGCGATCATTGCCTTCAGCTGTGTCAATCTGACCGATATCAGTGGCCTGTGGGACATTGCCCAGGCGCGCGTCTGTGAGGTGATTTCCGGGCTGCTCTGTGCGGGTTTAATGATGATGATCCTGCCCAGTACATCAGACGGTGAAGCCCTGATCACCGCCCTGAAGCAGATGCACACGCGTCTGCTGGATCACGCCACGCTGCTCTTGCAGGACACCCGGAACGACGAGATCCGTCACGCTCACGAAGCGGTGATTGGCCAGATCCTGACCATGAATTTATTGCGTATCCAGGCATTCTGGAGCCATTACCGCTTTCGTCGCCAAAATAACGTTCTGAACTATATCCTGCATCAGCAGCTTCGTCTGACCAGCGTCCTGTCCAGCCTGCGGCGCATGCTGCTGAACTGGCCAGATGCGCCGGAAGCGCTGTATCAGGCTTTAACACGCATTACACAGGAGCTGGCAAAACCGGACTGCGATAAGTACCGGCTGGCAGCTTTGTTACGCAGCATCACCCCTGCCAGCGATGGCGATTACCGGCAACGGGCGTTTTGTCAGCGGCTGCGCTACTTCTGCTGGATGTACCTCAATGTGTTGCGCTGGATAAGGCAGCTGGAACAGGCTGATGCCGATACCCGCTTTCAACCGCCCGCAGTGTCTGCGCTGGCCAGCGAAAGTGACAGCGCCGAAGCCGGCTGGAGTGCGCTACGAACATTCAGCATCATCGTGGCAGGCTGCGCATTCTGGATCGCGACACAATGGACCTCGGGTGCCTCGGCCCTGACGTTTACGGCGATTGCCTGTGTCCTTTACGCCTCGGCCCCTTCGCCCACAGGCAGCATTACGCTGTTACTGAAAACGTTGCTCTGGCTGTTTGCTTTTAGCGTGCTGTTTAAATTTGGTGTGATGGTGCAGTTTAATCAGCTGTGGCAACTGCTGGCCATCCTGTTTCCGCTGCTGCTGACGCTACAACTGTTCCGGGTACAGCAAAAACAGCGGGCGGCGATGTGGGGCCAGTTTATTGTTTTTCTGGGGTCGTTTCTGGCCGTCACCAATCCGCCCGACTGGGATTATCAGGGGTTCGTGAACGATAACATAGCGAAAGTCTGCGGTGTGCTGCTGGCCTGGCTGGCTTTCCAGATCCTGCGTCCCAGCTCCGATTCACGCCGCAGCCGTCGCCATATCCAGGCGTTGAGGCTGGCGTTTCTGGATCAGCTTCGTCAGCATCCCCACCGGGATCAAAACCGTTTTGAGTCGCTGATTTATCATAAAATTGGTCAACTCAGTAACAGTAAAGATGAAACGGCGCGCGTCTGGCTACTGCGTTGGGGCGTCGTTCTGCTTAACTGTTCCCATCTCGTCTGGCAACTGCGTGACTGGCAAACAGACACCCCGATACTGAACCAGTACCGGAGCGAAGCATTGCACAATCTGCAGAATATTATGAGCTTACACGGTGTGCAGCATCGCCACCTGGACACCGCGCTGGACGCGCTTCAGGGCCTCACAGAAGAGGCGCTTAGTGTCAACAGTGCCGACGCCAGCACCCTGGCCGGCCTGCTGTGGCGGTTGCGCTGTTCACTGGCGCAGCTGAAACAGGCGATTCCCGACTGATTACTGGCAATACTGCTGGTGCTGCCGGTTAAAATCATCCTGAAGTTGCTGAACGGTTTTTTGCCCTTCGAACCGGGTTTTATCGGCTTCGGAAACAGGCTCAATCACCAGGGCTTTTTCGTCGGGTGAATAGATAAAACGCCGGTAAATCATCGACCCCGTAAAACTTTTGCCCAGGATGCCACCACAAATCATTGTCGTGTTATGCCGGTAAATGGTGGTATCCGTGAAATTGGTTTCCGTGGCGCTGCGCAGAACATTCTGGCAATGCTGCGCTTCAAGCTTTTGCCGCACATCCCGACTGAGCCGTTCACGGCCCTTCGCAATCTCTTCGCAGCGAAGGCGTGCTGAACTGGTATCAATGGTGCGCTGCAGTTCACGTCCTGTTTCTGTGATCAGTTGCGTATCATTGGGCTTATCGCATCCTGCCAGCAACAGACACAGTAGCCAGGCGCCCTTCCATTTCATTTGCACTGCTCCTCAGTTTGTCAGGCTTTGTAGGGGAATAAGACGATGATGCTACAACAAATTGTCAACAAGCGAAAAGCCGTGATGGCGGCAAAATCTGCCGCCATCAGCGACACACAGCGTCAGATAACACCGCAGGCAAACCGTGCCCCGCCACCGCCCAAAGGTTGTGGGTGATCCGCATGGTTATCCCCGCCCACATGCACCATCAACGCTTTGCCTTTCACCTCGCTCAGCGTTTTAATGCGCGGTGCCAGCGCCGGATAGGTGGCTTTACCCTGCGCATCGACATAGAGCGCAGGCAGGTCGCCTAAATGGCCCTCAGCATAGGGCCCCAGGTGCTTGCCGGTGTTCGCCGGATCAAGATGCCCCCCTGCCGCCCCCGCGGCCACCCTTTTTCCTTCCGATTCGCCGGGTTCACAGCTGCCTTTCGCATGGACATGAAAACCGTGAATGCCCGGCTTCAGTCCTTCCAGCATGGGCGTCAGTTGCAAACCGTATTGCGTCTCTTCAATATTTACCGTGCCGATGGCATTGCCGATTCCCTGCGCCGAAACGGCATGAATTGTCACCTGTTCGCTGGCCGCCTGCGCGGCACCGCAGGCTAACAGCGTCGCTATCGCAATTGCGTTCACTTTCATTGTGGCTCCTTTTTGCTCTGGGGTTCAGCTTAAGCCTGGCCCCGTAGCGCAAAGATTGCCGCAAATTGACGAATGTTTACGCTCAGGGCACGTCATAGCCCAGTGCGGCTTTGCGGATGCGGAACCACTGCTGCCGACTGAGCGTCAGCCCGGCCGCCCCTGCCGCTTCTGTAATGCGATGGGTTTTGCCTGACCCGATGATGGGCAAGGGTTTACTCGGCAGACGCATCACCCAGGCATAGACGACCTGCTCAAGGCTTGATGCCCCGATCTCCTGACGAATGGCTTCCAGCTCGTCGCGCAGCGGCTGAAAATGCGGATCGCTGAACAGACGTCCGCCCCCCAGACACGACCAGGCCATTGGGCGCAAACGCTGCTGCTGGCAGTGATCCAGCGATCCATCAAGCAGAACATGTTGCTGAACGGGTGAGATCTCAAGCTGGTTGGTCACGAGGCTAAACGGCAAACGAGACTGCAGCAGGGCAAACTGCGAGGGGGTAAAATTGGACACGCCAAAATGCAACACTTTGCCTGCCTGATGCAGGTGCAGAAAGGCTTCGGCAACCTCATCGGCCGCCATGAGCGGGTCGGGGCGATGAATCAACAGCAGATCAAGGCGATCGGTATTGAAATGTCCCAGCGAGCGTTCGGCACTGGCCACAATATGCGCTTTTTCCGTAATGTAATGGCCAATCTGGTGTTCAGGTTTTGCGCGGGTCGCGATACCGCACTTGGTGACGATCTGCAGCCGATCACGTAATCCCGGGGCCTGTCTGAGCGCCTCACCAAATGCGGCCTCACAGCGGTAATCACCATAAATGTCGGCATGATCGACTGTCGAAATGCCCAGTGAAAGATGGTGCTCAATAAACCCCACCAGCTGCTGTGGTGTCATGCCCCATTCCATCAAACGCCAATAGCCCATAATCAGCGGTGAAAAGTCGGGGCCCTGTGGCGCGATGGCTTGCGGTTGTAACATAGTGTTCTCCCTGTGGCCTTGAGGCTTGATGTGTGTCAGGGAGTATAACGGAAATCACCATGCGGTCAGAATAAGGTGGGTTGTTGCGGTTCCTGCGGTTCTTCTTTGTGCTGCTGACGTAACAGGCGCAAACGGCGCTGGTGGCAGAGGCGGAGCACCTCACGCTTTTGACTGTCGCTGTATTGCAGCCAGTTAAAACGTTCCTCACGGCTACGCAGGCAGCCTTTGCAGTAGCCACGTGAATCGGTTTCGCAAATACGCCGGCAGGGACTGGGTACCGGAAAAAACTCAAGCTGCTCTGCCACAACGGCCTCTACTGAAACGGTGATACGTCTATTGAAGCCAGAGTCCGGCATTTGTGCAAGAAATAATCATAACTTGAACAATTTATTCACTCTAAATCGCTTTCAATTTAACACTGCGTGCCTGGCGCGCGATAAAAGTTTGCATTAGACCGATTGGTCTACCAGGATGAACCCCATGAATAAGATGCCGCAACGTAATGAAACCCGGGAACACCTGCTGACGACAGGCGAATCGCTTTGTCTGCAACGGGGCTTTACCGGCATGGGCCTGAGCCAGCTACTGAACCAGGCGCAGATCCCTAAGGGATCGTTTTATTACTATTTTCCCTCTAAAGAAGCCTTTGGCGTGGCGTTGCTTGAGCGGTACTTTGTCCGTTACCTGCAGAACCTTGAGCAGCAGCTCTTCCAGCCTGCGGGATCGGCGGGTGAGCGATTACTGGCCCATTTTCGCCATGCGCTCGATCTGTTTGAACGGCAGGGCAATATTGTGGGCTGCCTGAGCGTAAAATTATCAGCCGAAGTCTGCGACCTGTCAGAGCCTATGCGCATAGCCTTGCAGCAGGGAGCCAGCCACGTTATCGCCGCCTATGCTAAGGCGCTGACGCAGGCACAGCACGAAGAGGATTTATCTCTGCCCTCGCCTCCGGAGCAACTGGCTGAACTGCTGTATGTTCTCTGGCTGGGTGCAAGTTTACAGAGCAAGCTATCCCGTAATGCACAGCCCATGCGGCTGGCCTTAATTACCATCGAACAGTGGCTAACAAAACCGCTGGTTTAAAAAAACCACCATTTGTAGACGACCGGTCTACTTGAAAGGAGTTGTTATGGCGAGTACTCAGTTGTTTCGTCCGTTAAAAGTGGGCGCAATTACCGTTCCTCATCGTGTCTTTATGGCCCCACTGACGCGTTTACGTAGCATCGAACCGGGCGATATCCCGACGCCGTTGATGGCCGAATACTATCGCCAACGTGCGGGTGCGGGGTTAATTATCACTGAAGCGACTCAGGTCTCCTTCCAGGCGAAAGGTTATGCGGGCGCGCCAGGCCTGCACACGCAGGAACAAATTGCCGCGTGGAAAGTCATCAATGAAGGCATTCATCAGGCAGGCGGCCACAGCGCAGTCCAGCTTTGGCACACCGGCCGCATTTCACATAACAGCGTTCAGCCTGAAGGTAAGGCACCGGTTGCACCATCCGCCATTCCGGCAGGCACCCGCACCTCATTGCGTGCTGAAGACGGCAGCGTGTATCGCGAAGATACCTCGATGCCGCGCGAGCTGAGCGTCAGTGAAATCCAGCAGATTGTGGCGGATTTTGGTCAGGCAGCCGCCAATGCGCGTGAAGCTGATTTCGACCTGCTGGAACTGCACTCTGCTCATGGTTATCTGATGCATCAGTTCCTGTCGCCGTCGTCTAACCATCGTACCGATGCCTACGGCGGCAGCGTGGAAAACCGTGGCCGTTTTGCGCTGGAGGTCGTCGATGCCGCCATTGCTCACTGGTCCGCAGACCGCGTAGGTATTCGCGTGTCGCCTGTTGGCAGTTTCCAGAACCTGGATAACGGTCCGAACGAAGAAGAAGATGCGCTGTGGTTTATCGCTGAGCTGGCAAAACGCAACATCGCTTATCTGCACATGTCCGAACCGGACTGGGCAGGCGGCACGCCTTACAGCGACGCTTTCCGCCAGAAAGTGCGGGATACCTTCCCGGGCGTCATCATTGGTGCCGGCGCCTACACCGTCGAAAAAGCCGATGACCTGATCAGCCGTGGCCTGATCGATGCCGTTGCGTTTGGTCGTGACTACATCGCCAACCCGGATCTGGCGCAGCGTTTACAAAAAGATGCTCCGCTTAACCCACAACGTCCCGAATCGTTCTACGGCGGTGGCGCAGAGGGCTATACTGATTATCCTGCGCTGTAAAACAGCAGGCAGCCGTGAGAAGGTGTTACGGCTGCGGTTATTGTTTGGCGATGATCGTCGCTATACTGCGTATTTATGTCATCCGGGGATGACGTTTTTTTAAAGAGGAAACTATGCGTTTACTTCATACCATGCTGCGCGTTGGCGATTTACAACGCTCAATCGATTTTTACACCCGTGTGCTGGGCATGCGTCTGCTGCGTCAAAGCGAAAATGCTGAATATAAATATACGCTTGCGTTCGTCGGCTACACCGAAGAGAGCGAAGGCGCGGTGATTGAACTGACCTATAACTGGGGCGTAGACAGCTACGACCTGGGGAATGCTTATGGCCACATTGCGCTGGGCGTTGATGATGTCGCGGCGACCTGTGAACGTATCCGTAACGACGGCGGCAACGTGACCCGTGAAGCGGGCCCGGTGAAAGGCGGCTCCACCATCATCGCCTTCGTTGAAGATCCTGACGGTTATAAGATCGAGCTGATCGAAAACAAACATGCCGGTCACGGCCTCGGTAACTAACCGTTACCGCCCATCAGCCTGCCTCCTGCAGGCTGATTCTTACTTCCCTCGCCCACATCTGCTGCAGAGAGTGCGCTTTTTTGGCATACTACGCGCTGCCCTTTTTCTGCAATGAGATCCTGATGTCTGAATCGTCTTCCCCCAACGCACTCAATCAACGCTTTCGTGGTTTTTATCCTGTCGTGATCGATGTTGAAACGGCGGGCTTTAATGCGCAAACCGATGCGCTGCTGGAAGTCGCTGCCATCACCCTGAAAATGGATGATGAGGGTTGGCTTCATCACGACGAGACGCTGCATTTTCATGTGGAACCCTTTGTCGGTTCGCTTCTGCACCCTGAAGCGCTGGCGTTTACGGGCATCGATCCCACGAATCCTTTGCGCGGCGCAGTCAGCGAATATGAGGCCCTGCATGCCATTTTTAAAATGGTGCGAAAAGGCATCAAAGAGACCGGATGCAACCGCGCCATCATGGTCGCTCACAACGCCACGTTTGATCTGAACTTTATGAATGCGGCGGCGGAACGTGCGGGCCTGAAACGCAATCCCTTTCATCCCTTTGCGACCTTCGACACGGCCGCGCTGAGCGGACTGGTGCTGGGACAGACCGTGCTGGCGAAAGCCTGCAAAGCCGCAGGAATGGCGTTCGACAGCAGTCAGGCGCACTCCGCGCTCTATGATACACAGCAAACGGCGACCTTATTTTGTGAGCTGGTTAACCGCTGGAAACGGCTGGGAGGCTGGCCGTTAGCTGTAACGGAAGCGTCGGCGACGGGTGGAGAAACAACCGAGTAACGCGCGTAAAAAAGGCCGACGAGGTCGGCCTTTTTCAGTTATTCCGCTTCTTTAAACTTCTCAGCGGTTTCTTTGATTAACGGCTGCAACTCGCCGCGCTGGAACATTTCAACAATAATGTCGCAGCCGCCGACCAGTTCGCCATCAACCCATAACTGCGGGAACGTGGGCCAGTTGGCGTATTTTGGCAGCTCTGCGCGAATATCCGGGTTCTGCAGAATATCCACGTAAGCAAAGCGCTCACCACAGGCAGACAACGCCTGGACCGCCTGCGCAGAGAAACCGCAGCTTGGCAGTTTCGGCGAACCTTTCATGTACAGCAGGATCGGGTTTTCTGCGATCTGGCGCTGAATTTTTTCTACAGTACTCATTATTGCCTTCCTTAATTCGTCACTTCGTGTTTCTTTATTGTAGCGACTTCACGCCAGGACTGAAAACGAGATTTTGGTTCGTCCGACGTTAAATCGCCATGTTTGCTAAGTAGGCTGGTCAGGCATTCGCAGGAAACTGTGACAAAGACTATGAATGTATTCATAATTTGCAATGAATTTGCTGTTATAAGAGACTGAAATTCCTGATTTATGCCTGATTTTTATCCAGGCCATCAATTAATAAAAAAAGGACTTACTCTTTTAAAAAAAACTGGACTAGAATGACTTCGGCGCTGATCGGTGATCAGATTTTTCTTAACTTTGTCAGAGACCTGTTTGATCTGACAGCTTAACCAGTAAACGGACTATGCGTTCAATCATTACGCTTCTTATTCTGGCTTTTGCGCAACTCTTCTTTAACATCGCTGCTGCCTCCCCGCATGCGACGGTTAAGGCCAGCTTGCATAAGGTAGAGAAAAAAAGTGCGCGCGACGATGATCGGCGCAAACGACGCGCGGTTAAAGCCTCATCTAAAAAAAGTCGCACCTCCGCTGTTCAGAAAGTCAGTAAGACCACGAAAACCAGCAAAACGACCTCTCACACCACCACGCACAAAACGCTCGCTAAAACGACTGCCTCGCACAAGACGCTGAGCAAAAAAGTCGCCGCCAATGCCGCCAGCAAAAAACGGTATGGTCATCAACGTGCTGCGAAGGCGTTAACGGCAGACAATACCGAAACCGGCACCATTAAAATGAGTAAAGCGCATCGCCAGCGTTACCAGAAAGCGCGTGAAACGGCGATGGCAAAACTGATGGGGCAACTTGGCAAGCGTTATCAGTGGGGAGGCAAATCGCCCCATACGGGTTTTGATTGCAGTGGCCTCGTATGGTACGCCTACAAAGACGTCGTGAAGTTTAAGATCCCCCGTACCGCTAACGAAATGTACCATCTGCGGGATGCAGCACCGGTCAACCGCGAATCCCTTGAAAAAGGCGATCTGGTTTTCTTCCGCATCAACGGGCGTGGAACCGCAGATCATGTCGGGGTTTACCTGGGCAACGGTAAATTCATTCAGTCACCGCGTACCGGTAAAGATATTCAAATCAGTGCGTTGAGCGAAGATTACTGGCAGCGCCATTATATTGGTGCGCGTCGCGTTATGACGCCAAAGACCGTTCGCTAAACGTCCTTCATACAAAAAAGCCGGGAAAGGCAACTTCCCGGCTTTTTTATTGCCCACCTCACCCCGATTGTGCAGCCGGGTGTTGCGGGCGAAAATGCCGCACCTGCCGGTGATACGGTCTGACAGACAGGACGTATCACCGGCAAGGCTGGACGCGCAGTCAGCGAGTCAGTCAGCCAGTCAGCCAGTCAGTCAGCCAGTCAGCCAGTCAGCCAGTCAGCCAGTCAGCCAGTCAGCCAGTCAGCCAGTCAGCCAGTCAGCCAGTCAGCCAGTCAGCCAGTATAGCCTCGCTGCAAACGAATGCGACTAGTGCAGAATAGCGGTGAAGCTAAACGCGATGATCATTAACAGTGCGGCTGCCGTCGTCATTAATGACAGTTTTAAATCGGTACTCATCCCCTCTCCTTTAACCCTGACGTTTGTAAGGTGAAAGCATTTTCACATACGCGTGGGTAAAAATCTCGTTTTATCCGCACAGCCTTGTTAGAATCCCCCCTTTGTTGCGCAACAGCGCGCAATATCGGTTGCGTCCGCGCCCTTTTCAGACGTTATTTCCTGCCCTGATGACTCAATACCGGACAGAAAAGCGATGTTTTTCGCAGAAATAACCGTCCGCTGACGCAAACGTTTAACAATATGCTTATCAATAATTTAGATAAGCCCGGGAGTTCGATTTACATGGCAACAATTAAAGATGTGGCGAAGCGTGCGGGCGTGTCCACCACGACCGTCTCACACGTCATCAATAAAACGCGCTTTGTCGCAGAAAATACCTGCGAAGCGGTGTGGGAAGCGATTCGGGAACTGCATTATTCTCCCAGCGCAGTCGCGCGTAGCCTGAAGGTGAATCACACCAAAACGCTGGGCCTGCTCGCCACGTCCAGTGAAGCGCCCTACTTTGCTGAAATTATCGAAGCCATTGAGAATCACTGCTTCGATAAAGGCTATACCCTGATTCTGGGCAACGCACATAATGACCTGCAAAAACAGCGCGCCTATCTGTCAATGATGGCGCAAAAGCGCGTTGACGGGCTTCTGGTGATGTGTTCAGAGTATCCGGATGATCTGCTGCAAATGCTGGAAGCGAACCGCAATATTCCGATGGTGGTGATGGACTGGGGCGAATCCCGTGCCGACTTTACCGATACCGTACTGGACAATGCTTTCCAGGGCGGTTATCTGGCGGGACGTTATTTGATTGAGCGTGGTCATCGCGATATTGGTGCCATTCCCGGCCAGATGGAGCGTAACACGGGAGGCGGTCGCCATGCCGGTTTCCTCAAGGCGCTGGAAGAAGCGGGTATTCAGCCACGTGCCGAATGGATTGTGCAGGGTGACTTTGAACCCGAATCTGGCTATCAGGCCATGCAGCAGATTCTGTCACAGAAGCAGCGCCCAAGCGCCGTATTCTGTGGGGGCGACATCATGGCGATGGGCGCAATCTGCGCGGCCGACGAAATGGGCTTGCGCGTGCCGCAGGATATCTCCGTCATCGGTTACGACAATGTGCGCAATGCGCGCTATTTCACCCCGGCACTGACCACGGTGCATCAGCCTAAAGCCCAGTTGGGTGAGAAGGCGCTGGAGATGTTGT
The DNA here is from genome assembly GCF_035191405.1 of Pantoea sp. JZ2. NCBI lineage: Bacteria > Pseudomonadati > Pseudomonadota > Gammaproteobacteria > Enterobacterales > Erwiniaceae > Pantoea > Pantoea sp. JZ2. The sequence goes on from NZ_CP045247.1 coordinate 2,728,109, forward strand.
TAGATCGCATCACCAGTAAGCGGGAAGAGTCGCAGACGATTGAAGTCCACCCGACGCTTATTGAGCGACGCTCGGTGGGCTATGGTCCTTATCGCGATTATCGCCGTTAATCCTCGCTCAACCACTCCTGATTTAGCGTTTGCGCATCGCCCAGGTACTGGAGTAACCACCCCAGCGCCGGTGATGCGCGATCTTCCGCCCAGCTGACGCAGCAGGGACTTTCCGGAAACGCCTGCGGTAAGTTCAGCTCTGCCATCTCGCCGCTGTCCAGTAAGGGCCGCGCTAAATGGCCCGGTATCATCGCGACACACAAACCGGCGCGCACACAGTCCAGACCGGTTTGCCAGTCCGGGACCACCAGCCGGCGTTGGTTATCCAGCGCCCAGGTCATACGACGCGGTAACGCGCGCGACGTATCTTCCAGCACCAGAGAAGGCCAGTTGCGCAACGCCTCATCATCCAGCGTAGCAACCTGCGTCAGAGGGTGCTGACGCGCCACCACGCAACGCCAGTTCAGGGTGCCCATATCGCGAAAGGCGAAACGCCCCCCCACCGGAATCGCCTGTGTCGCACCTATCGCCACATCCACTCGCCCGTCTGCCAGCGCATCCCAGACGCCGTTAAAGACCTCATAGCTGATGTGCAACTCCATGTCGGGAAAATGGCGGTAAAAATCCCTGACAAACTGCCGGGTCCGCTGCGGTTTGACGATGCAGTCGACGGCAATACCAATCTGACCGCGCCAGCCGTTGGCGAGCTGTTGACACTGACGTCGTGTGGCATCCATTTTTTTGATAACGCTGCGCCCTTCCCGCACAAAATGCTCGCCCGCCGGGGTGAGAATCACCTCCCGGTGCTGGCGTTCAAACAGCGGCACAGCCAGCCAGGTTTCCAGCTGGCGAACGGTATAGCTGATGGCAGAAGGCACACGGTGCAGTTCCTGGGCGGCCGCGCTAAAGCTGCCACCGCGTGCGACCGCATCCACCACTTCCAGCGCATATTCAGACCACATAATTTGCCTTCAAAATTTTTAACAGCAACAGGCAAATTTTACCGTTTCACAGCGTGAAGTACAGCTTTTACACTGCCCCGCGTTTATTCTGCAACTGATGAGAACCCGATGTCCGCTTCAAAAGGCTTTATTCCCTATCTTGCCGTGCTCAGTATGCTGGGCTTTCTGGCAACCGATATGTACCTGCCCGCCTTCGGCGCTATGCAGCAAAGTTTTAGCACGTCAGCCGGGATGATCAGCGCCAGCATGAGTCTGTTTCTGGCCGGTTTTGCCTGTGGTCAACTGGTCTGGGGCCCCTTATCTGATCGGTTGGGGCGTAAGCCGGTGCTGCTGGCAGGCCTCGCCCTGTTTGCTCTGGGCTGTGCGGGTATGTTGTGGGTAGATAATGTGATCCTGATGCTGGTACTGCGTTTTGTGCAGGCTATCGGCGTGTGCGCGGCGGCCGTCAGCTGGCAGGCGCTGGTCGTCGATCGCTATCCTCAGTCACAGGCCAATAAAGTCTTTGCTACCATTATGCCGCTCGTCGCGCTGTCTCCCGCCCTGGCACCGTTACTGGGCGCCTGGCTGATCGGCCATTTTCACTGGCGCGCCATTTTTGCGGTGCTGACGGGAATTGCTGTGGCGCTCATCCTGGTCACGCTGCGCCTGCCTTCGCCGCAAAAAAATCAACGTTCCTCTGCTCCGCAGCCTGGGTTTCTGACGCTGCTGCGCGCACGCGCCTACAGCGGTAACGTACTGATGTATTCCGCCTGCTCGGCCAGTTTTTTTGCATGGCTGACGGGTTCGCCGTTTATTCTGGCTGATATTGGTCTGTCTCCTGCGGATATCGGGCTCAGTTATATTCCCCAGACCATCGCCTTTTTAATCGGCGGGTTTGGCTGCCGTGCGCTGCTCAACCGGTTTTCTGGCGCAACGCTGCTGCCGTGGTTGCTCGGCGTCTATAGTCTGAGTGTCGGGGCGCTGTTTGCCGTCGCGCTTTCGGGAAGCCCGTCACTCACGGCGTTACTGGTGCCGTTCTGCGGCATGGCGCTGGCAAATGGCGCGATTTATCCGATTGTGGTGTCCAGTGCGCTGCTGCCCTTCCCAAATGCCACCGGGAAAGCGGCGGCATTGCAGAACACGCTTCAGCTCGGACTCTGTTTTGCCGCCAGCCTTGCGGTGTCCGCAGGCTTGATCCAGGCTCTGTTTACGACCACGCTAATTATGATGGTGACGATTGGTCTGGCATGGATGGGCTATCAGCTACAGCGCCGCGCCGGCGCACAAACTGATATTGCCTCATCTGCACATCCCTGCCAGGATAATCACTGAGGCAACGATTTGCGTGTTACCCGTTTTCACTGACTGAATCAGGGTCTGCCAGTGTGCCTCCTCTGCCAGACCCACTCGCACTGTCATCATAATAAAAATGTTTCACACAGCCTTCAGGCTGTGACGGCATCTGTGTGAGCAACGCTGCATGGATACCGACGTTTTCTCTTCTCTGTACCCTTTTTGTTGTCTGGCGCAAGGCGTCATCTGTGACTTTTCTCATAATCCTGAGAAACAGCTCCTGCTTTTTCTCAGGTTCTGACGGTTCTGGTGATGGAGTGGCTATGAGTTCATCATGTGTAGAAGAAGTAGGCATCGAACGTAACCATTGGTATCGCATCGTTCAGGAGTTACTGCAAAAAGCCGATATTGAAATTAACGGTTCGCGGCCCTGGGATATTCAGGTTAAACACCCCGATTTTTTCAAACGCGTTCTGCAGAAAGGATCGCTGGGCCTGGGCGAGAGTTATATGGATGGCTGGTGGGAATGCGAGCGGCTGGATATGTTTTTTCATCGGGCGCTGAAGCATAAACTCGATGAGCAACTGCCGCATCATATTCAGGACATCCTGCGTATTGCGCTGGCGCGTCTGGTGAACCTGCAATCCAAAAAGCGGGCCTGGCAGGTGGGTAAAGCCCACTACGATTTAGGCAACGATCTCTTCAGCCTGATGCTGGATCCTTACATGCAGTATTCCTGCGCGTACTGGAAAGACGCCACCACGCTTGAGGCGGCGCAGGAAGCCAAACTCGATATGATTTGCCGCAAGCTGCAACTCAAACCGGGAATGCGCCTGCTGGATATCGGCTGCGGCTGGGGCGGCCTGGCGGCCTTTGCCGCCAGAAATTATGGCGTGAGCGTTCAGGGCGTAACCATCTCGGCAGAGCAACAAAAACTGGCTCAACAGCGCTGTGAGGGGCTGGATGTCCAAATCCTGTTGCAGGACTACCGCGATCTCGATCAGCAGTTTGATCGCATTGTGTCCGTGGGCATGTTTGAACATGTCGGGCCTAAAAATTACCCCACCTATTTTGCTACGGTCGATCGCAACCTGAAGCCTGACGGGATTTTCCTGCTTCACACAATAGGCGCGATCAAAACGGATATGCATGTCGATCCCTGGATTGGCAAATATATCTTTCCGAACGGCTGCCTGCCCTCTTTGCGCCATATCGCCGACGTCAGCGAACCCCATTTTATTATGGAAGACTGGCATAACTTTGGCGCGGACTATGACACGACATTGATGGCCTGGCACGAACGCTTCTTACATGCCTGGCCGCAGCTTGCCGGGCGCTATGACGAACGCTTCCGCCGCATGTTCACGTACTATCTGAATGCCTGCGCGGGTGCGTTTCGCGCCCGCGAGATCCAGCTATGGCAGGTGGTGTTTAGCCGAGGCATAGAGGGGGGATTGCGCGTAGCACGGTAACAGGACGCGCTGCGGTTTGGCGCCGCGCATTGCCCGAACCGGCTCAGGTCGGTTGGCTGAGATGCCGGGGCGACGAAACGCGACGGCGCGTCAGCGGTTTCCCGATAAAAAAGCAGCCCTGATAACAGGGCTGCTTTTTTTGCAATACCCGCATGCGGATGACAACAAGATTGTTGCCAGGCGGGCCTTATTCGTGATCGGCTTCCGGCTGATCGGCCTGCTCCGCAAGTGCCTTCACGGCAGCGGCTTCACGCTGCGCCAGCACGCGCTCTACCGTATCCACAATGGCCTGTGTATGGGGATCGATTTCAATGTTGACCCGATCGCCAAAGGTTTTGGCTCCCAGAGTGGTGCGCTCCAGCGTTTCAGGAATCAAATGGACGCAGAACTTCGTTTTTGTCACATCACCCACAGTCAGACTGATGCCATCAATGCCGACAAATCCTTTGTGCAGGATGTATTTCATCTGCAGAGGATCCTGAATCCTGAACCACACTTCGCGATTGTTTTCAGAGCGGATAATTTTGCAAATTTCTGCCGTGGTCATGATATGGCCCGACATCAGGTGTCCGCCAATCTCATCACTGAATTTGGCCGCGCGTTCAATATTCACCACGTCGCCCTGGCGCAAGTCGCCCAGATTGGTCACGCGTAAGGTTTCTTTGATCAGGTCAAAACTCACCAAATCACCGTTAATCTCGGTAACGGTCAGGCAACAGCCGTTATGGGCCACGGATGCGCCAAGTGCCAGGCCTGGCACCAGTTCAGCGGGAAGCCGGACAACATGAGTACGGAATAAACCTTTATCTTCAATGGACACGATTTCTGCGGTGCCCTGCACAATACCGGTAAACATAATCTTTGCCTCTGTGACGTTTGCCTCCAGTTTATCACAGGCGCGCTTAACTTTTAGATTTCAACGTGCTGAGAGATGCGCAACCGCAAAGCGTGACAAAGATTGGAGAAATCGGCTGCGGCAGTTACACTAGTGCCGACTTCGCCTGAAGTCGTCCTCATTTCCTTATTAATCACACAAGTCAGGTGTTTACGTGCAGAAGTATTTAACAGAAGCGCGTCAATTGCTGGCCCTCGCGATTCCCGTTATCCTGGCTCAGGTGGCGCAAACCGCGATGGGATTTGTAGATACCATTATGGCCGGCGCCGTCAGCGCCACGGATATGGCCGCCGTCGCTGTTGGCACGTCCATTTGGCTTCCCGCCATCCTGTTTGGTCATGGTGTTTTACTGGCATTGACGCCGACCATTGCGCAACTTAATGGTTCAGGTCGCCGCGAGCGCATTGCTGAACAGATTCGTCAGGGGTTTTGGCTGGCGTTTTTTCTCTCATTGCTCATCATGCTGGTCCTCTGGAACGCGGGCTATTTTATTCGCTCGATGCACGATATCGATCCGCTGCTGGCTGAAAAAGCGGAAGGTTATCTGCATGCCCTGCTGTTTGGCGCGCCGGGTTACCTGTTTTTTCAGGTGATGCGTAACCAGTGCGAAGGGCTGTCTAAAACCAAGCCCGGCATGGTGCTGGGCTTTCTGGGATTGATGCTCAACATTCCGCTCAACTATGTCTTTATCTATGGGCATTTTGGTATGCCCGCGTTGGGCGGTGTGGGCTGTGGCGTCGCCACCGCCTCCGTTTACTGGGCGATGTTTATCTGTATGCGCTTTTGGGTGCGGCGCATGCGCAGCATGCAGGATATCCGGCCTGAACAGCGCTGGTCATCGCCCTCGGCCGCCATTCTGAAACGTCTGGCCGGTCTGGGCCTGCCTGTCGCCCTGGCGCTGTTTTTTGAAGTGACTCTGTTTGCCGTGGTGGCGCTGTTAGTCTCCCCGCTGGGCATTGTGAATGTGGCCGGTCACCAGATTGCCCTGAACTTCAGCTCACTGATGTTCGTGCTGCCGCTGTCACTGGGCGTCGCGACAACCATTCGCGTGGGCTATCGTCTGGGTCAGGGATCAACCGAACAGGCGCGCGTGTCCGCCTGGACCGCGCAGGGCGTGGGCGTGAGTATGGCCGTGCTTACGGCGATCTTTACGGTGACCTTCCGCCATCACATTGCGCAGCTCTATAACGATAACCCCGACGTAGTAACGCTGGCTGCTCAACTGATGATGCTGGCCGCCATTTACCAGATTTCGGATTCCATTCAGGTGATTGGCAGCGGTATCCTGCGCGGTTACAAAGACACAAGGTCTATTTTCTTTATAACCTTTATCGCCTACTGGCTACTGGGGCTGCCTTCAGGGTATATCCTGGCGTTGACCGACTGGGTGGTGCCGCGCATGGGCCCGGCAGGATTCTGGTGTGGGTTTATTGTCGGCCTGACCTCAGCCGCCGTCATGATGCTGTGGCGGGTTCGGCGTTTGCAGCAACTCCCGGCCGCGTTAATCCTTTCGCGCGCATCGCGTTAAAAGCAGAACGGGCCGTAACAGGCCCGTTACGTTCAAAAAAACGACGCTTCGCACAGATGATGTTCATTCATTTGCAATTTTGCGTTTTTCTCCTTGCCAGCCTTCTGCGCTGTCGTTAATATTCGTCCCCGCTGTCGCCCTGACAGCATGTTGCGCTCTTAGCTCAGTTGGTTAGAGCACCACCTTGACATGGTGGGGGTCGATGGTTCGAGTCCATTAGAGCGCACCAAGTGCGTCCGTAGCTCAGTTGGTTAGAGCACCACCTTGACATGGTGGGGGTCGGTGGTTCGAGTCCACTCGGACGCACCAAATTTACTTTGCGCTCTTAGCTCAGTTGGTTAGAGCACCACCTTGACATGGTGGGGGTCGATGGTTCGAGTCCATTAGAGCGCACCACTCTTTTACTTCCTTTCTTCACTTGCGCAACGACCCATTTCTTGATTTACATTGCCTTTACGTACTGTTTTTCGATTGGTTTTCGCATACTTAGTGATTATACTGGCCGCGTTGTTTACTTGAAAGGTTTCAGCGACTACGTGCTTATGACGATAATTAAGATTGTTTGCGCAACAACGTCCCGGTGGTTAAGCCAACTAACCACGCAACTTCTCTGCACGCCTGGCCTTCGTCACCTATTCTTATCCTGTATCACCCTTTTCTCTTTCAACCAGCGTTTTCATTTCGGTGCGCTGTCATCGAAACCCTATTTATCATCCATCACAACTTACAGATAACCCGTCATGAAAAAGACTAAGATCGTTTGTACTATCGGCCCAAAAACCGAATCCGAAGAGATGTTGACCCAGCTGCTTGAAGCAGGCATGAACGTGATGCGTCTCAACTTCTCGCACGGCGATTATGCAGAACACGGTCAGCGCATCACCAATATGCGTGCTGTCACCCAAAAAACTGGCATTCCTGCCGCTATTCTGCTGGATACCAAAGGTCCGGAAATCCGCACCATGAAGCTGGAAGGTGGCAATGATGTGTCACTGAAAGCTGGCCAGACCTTTACTTTTACCACTGACCAGAGCGTGATTGGCAACAGCGAACGTGTTGCGGTGACGTATTCTGGCTTTGCCAACGATTTGAAAATCGGCAATACCGTTCTGGTTGACGATGGTCTGATCGGCATGAAAGTGACTGAAGTCACCGAAAACAGCGTCATCTGTGAAGTCCTGAACAACGGTGATTTAGGTGAGAATAAAGGTGTTAACCTGCCAGGCGTTTCTATCCAGTTGCCTGCGCTGGCCGAGAAAGACAAACGCGACCTGATTTTTGGTTGTGAACAAGGCGTTGATTTCGTTGCCGCGTCCTTTATCCGTAAGCGCTCTGACGTGCTGGAAATCCGTGAGCACCTGAAGCAGCACGGCGGCGAAAATATTCAGATCATCTCTAAAATTGAAAACCAGGAAGGCCTGAACAACTTCGACGAGATCCTGGATGCGTCTGACGGCATCATGGTCGCGCGTGGCGATTTGGGCGTTGAAATCCCGGTTGAAGAAGTGATCTTCGCGCAGAAGATGATGATCAAAAAATGTAATAAGGCGCGTAAGGTTGTTATCACCGCCACCCAGATGCTGGATTCCATGATCAAGAATCCACGCCCTACTCGCGCAGAAGCCGGCGACGTAGCGAACGCCATCCTGGACGGGACGGACGCCGTCATGCTGTCGGGCGAAAGTGCGAAAGGCCGTTATCCGCTGGAGTCGGTCACCATCATGGCGACCATCTGTGAGCGTACCGACCGCGTGATGAAGCCGCGCATTGATGAGCAGAATGACAACCGCAAACTGCGTATCACCGAAGCGGTGTGCCGTGGTGCCGTTGAAACCGCCGAGAAGCTGGAAGCGCCACTTATCGTTGTCGCAACAGAAGGCGGTAAATCAGCGAAGGCCGTGCGTAAGTACTTCCCTAACGCCACCATCCTGGCCTTAACCACCAATGCCACCACAGCGCGTCAGTTGATTCTGAGCAAAGGTATTGAGACGCGTATGGTCAGCGAAATTGCCTCAACTGACGATTTCTATCGTCTGGGTAAAGAAGCGGCGCTGGAAAGCGGTTTTGCTCAAAAAGGCGATGTTGTTGTGCTGGTTTCTGGCGCGCTGGTGCCAAGTGGAACCACGAATACCGCATCGGTACACGTGCTGTAATACGGGGTTTATGGCTTTATTATCGAAAGCGCCTTAAAAGGCGCTTTTTTATGGGCTTTGTAATACAGATTCCTGAAAACGCCAGCCCAAAACAACAATAAAAACGCCCCTGAAATTAAGGTTAATCCGATTAAATCTCTCTGTTTTAGCTAAATTTTTTTATCTTCTTCTTTGATCCGCTGTTTCTTTGAGCGAACGATCATGTTTAAGCATGTTCTTATCAAAAAATTATTCTCAAGTTAAAAAGCTTTGTGTAATACTTGTAACGCTACATGGAGATTAACTCAATCTAGAGGGTATAAATAATGAATCGTACTAAACTGGTACTGGGCGCGGTAATCCTGGGTTCAACTCTGCTGGCTGGTTGCTCAAGCAACGCTAAAATCGACCAGCTGTCTTCAGACGTTCAGACTCTGAACGCTAAAGTTGACCAGCTGAGCAACGACGTGAACGCAGTGCGTTCTGACGTTCAGGCTGCTAAAGATGACGCAGCTCGCGCTAACCAGCGTCTGGACAACCAGGCTCACTCTTACCGTAAGTAAGAGTTTTGGTTTTAAAAATGGTGCCCTTGTGGCACCATTTTTTTTGTCTGCTGATCCGCAACTAACGCCTTCTCTTTCACTGATGCCGCGTCGTTCGTCGACAGCACGTTTGCCCTGTCCTGCCTCGTTTACTGTCGCGACTGTCCGTTAGCCCCATTCCGTATCGGTTATGTCCAGGCAGGCCTGTCGCCTCAATCTGCTTCGGTTACTGCACTGACAGGACTCGCGCCCTGTCCCGCATTAATTAGTGTGCCGTCAGGACGCTTGCCTCATCCCGCACCGGCTCACCGGCACTGACCAGCACCGGCATGCCCGAACGGCGCGTCAGCGTAGCGTTAATCAAGGCCTGGTCACTTTTCTCGCTCTTCATAAACGTCCTGAAGCCCGCACTTAAGGCCAGAGGCGCGGTTTGCGGATCGTCTTTCTCGCTGCGCGACAAGGGCTGATGGACTTCAACGTAACGTTTGCCATCGGGCTCAACGGTATATTTCACCGGTTGGTTAATCACCTGCACACGCGTTCCCACCGGCACCGCATTAAACAGTGCTTCAATATCGTCCGTGCGCAGGCGAATACAACCCGAACTCACGCGCATGCCGATACCAAAATTGGCATTGGTACCATGGATAAGGTATTGCCCGGTTCCCCGCGCCATACGCAACGCATGCAGCCCCATAGGGTTATCCGGGCCTGCGGGCACCACTGCAGGCAGGGTAATGCCCTCTTTCGCGTAGCGCTTGCGAATATTCGCGGTAGGCGTCCAGGTGGGGTTGGGGATTTTCTGGCTGATGCTGGTCACCATCACGGGCGTCATGATCCCCATCTGACCGATACCAATCGGATACACAATGACCTTGTTTTCACCTTTTGGGTAATAGTACAACCGCAGTTCCGCCAGGTTTACCACAATGCCTTCGCGTGGCGTATCCGGCAAAATCATCTGTAGCGGAATGGTCAGCTGTGTACCCGGCCTGGGCAACCACGGATCGGTGCCTGGGTTCGCTTCCAGCATGCCCAGCAGGCCAACCTGATAACGCGCAGCGATATCTTCCAGCGGGCGTTTATTATCTGGCACCTGGGTAACAAGATTTTCACCTGTCAGGCGGCTGCCAGGCGGCGGCAAGGGATATTCGGTAGCAAAACCGGGTGCAGAGAGCCCAAAACAGGTCAGCAGCAATGCACCGGCTATATAAAAAGCAGGTTTCATGCGATGTTCTCATCAGACAGTAAAAAGACGCCGGATGGCGTCTTTGGAGTGTATCTTAGCTGAGGTTCTGAGCGGTATGGCGAATTGACTTAATCATCGCCTCCAGCCCCTGCGAGCGCGTCGGCGTGAGGTGCTGAACGAGGGCCAGTTCGCTGAACCAGTGGCGAACGTCCAGTGCCACGATTTCAGCGGGTTGCAGGTTCTGATAAAGGCTAAATACGATAGCAATCAGTCCCTTAACGATAGCTGCATCACTGTCACCTTCAAAGGCGATCGTACCGTCTGCCTGCGGGGTCATCTTGATCCACACCTGACTCTGACAGCCGGTAATGGCATTTTCAGGCTGGTGCAGTGTTTCAGACGATTCCGGGAGTTTGGCACCTAATTCAATGATGTACAGATACTTCTCTTCCCAGTTAGCGCAACGATTAAAGTTGCGCACCAGTTTCTCTTTTTCTGGCAACGTGGCCATGAATCACTCCGTTTACGTTGTTCAGCCGCCCAGCAGGCGATGAATACGCGTCAGACCTGCCGCCAGCCGATCCACTTCGTCTTCACTGTTGTAGAACGTGAAAGAAGCGCGACACATCGCGGGGACCTGATAATGGCGCAGCAGCGGCATAGCGCAATGGTGGCCGGTACGAATCGCGATACCGTACTGATCAAGGAAGCTGCCGACATCAAAGGCGTGATGTTTGCCCAGGTTAAAGGCAATCACACCGGTACGCTGCTGCGAACCGTAGATCTGGATATCCGGCACGGAGGCGAGCTTATCAAGCGCATAATTCATCAGGATTGTTTCCCGCTGATGAATCGTATCCAGTCCCAGCGCCTCAACATACTCCAGCGCGGCGCCCAGACCAATGATGCCACCGGTATTCGGCGTTCCGGCTTCAAAACGCCACGGTGCCGTATTCCAGGTGGTGCCGGTGGGCAGCAGGACTTCACCAATCATCGATCCGCCCCCTTCCCAGGGCGGCATGATGTCCAGCAGCGCCTTGCGGCCATACAGCACGCCAATGCCCGTTGGGCCATAGAGCTTATGGCCGGAGAACACATAGAAGTCGCAGCCGATATCCTGTACATCGACGGCGCTGTGCATCACGGCCTGCGCCCCGTCGATCAGGGTAACCACACCTGCTGCCCTGGCCTGCGCGACGATGGCTTTGACCGGATTCACCGTACCGAGCACATTGGACACATGGGTGACCGCCAGCAGGCGCGTGCGACTGTCAATCAGCCCCGCCAGTTGATCCAGCGCCAGCTCACCGTTGTCGGTCAGGGGCAGTACCCGAATTTCCGCACCACAGCGTTCAGCCACCATCTGCCAGGGCACGATATTCGCATGGTGCTCCATCTGCGTGATAATCAGGTTATCACCGGGTTGCAGTTGACTGCCCCCCCAGCTGTTGGCAACCAGGTTGATGCCTTCCGTCGTACCTTTAACAAAAACGATTTCTTCCGCAGAAGCCGCATTCAGAAAACGTGCCGCCTGTTCGCGAACGTTTTCCATATCGCTGGTTGCCTGCTGGCTGAGCGTGTGAATACCGCGGTGCACGGCGGCATAGCCGTGCTGGTAGAAATGGCTTTCGGCATTGATGACCGACAAAGGACGCTGTGCGCTGGCCGCGCTGTCAAGGTAAGCCAGCGGATGACCGTTGACCTCACGCTTCAGAACCGGAAAATCCGCTCTGATACGCTCGAGATCGAAGTTCATCATGAGTTGTCTCCTGGAAAACGCTGAGCAATGCGCTGGAGCACCGCCTGGCGAAGAACGGGGTTCTCCAGCGTTTCGGTTAACTCAGCCGCAAAGGCGTGAATGATCATGGTCTGCGCGGCGTCCTGCTCAATACCGCGCGAACGCAGGTAGAACATCTGCTCGTCATCAATACGGCCTACGGTCGCACCGTGGCTGCATTTAACGTCATCGGCATAAATTTCAAGCTGCGGCTTGGTATCCACTTCGGCCAGGCGGCCTAACAGCAGATTGTTGTTGGTCATCTGACCATCTGTCTTTAACGCATGCTGCGCCACTTTGATGTGGCCGTTAAAGACCGCACGCCCTTTGTCACGCACGATGGTTTTGTGCATCTGACGGCTCAGGCAGTGGCCTTTGTTGTGCTCAAGATAGGTGCGGGTATCCGCCACTTCCTGATTCACGGGCAGCACCAGACTGTTCAAAGAAAGCTGGGTGTTTTCGCCATTGAGCTGCGTACTGGTGTTATGACGGCTTAAACCCGCACCCAGTAAGAAGCTGGTGCTGGTCACCTGCGCATCACGGTTAATCACGATGTCATTATGGGCAAAGTGATAACTTTTAGTGCTTTCAAAGGCCAGCTTGGTGTGCTTCAGCGTAGCATTATCAGCGACAGCAAAGGTAAAGCGACCGCCGGTGAAGTGCGCGCTGTCGTTCAGCGTGACATAGTGCTCAATGACTTCCGCTTCTGCACTCTCTTCCAGTTGCAGATGATGACGGTAATGAACGATGTTCATGCCATCATCTTTGCCGCTGGTGATGTGCAGCAGGTAAAGCGGACGTGAAGCCGCCTTACCGCGCGGCAGACGAACATGGGTCACTTCTTCAGCCAGGCTTTCCGTCAGATGCAGAAAGACTTCTGGCTGAACGGGCGCAGGCAGATCGCGACGCTCAGCGGCAACGCTGTGCTGAATCTCGAAAAAATCAGTCCCGGTCGCGCTCAGCGCAGACTGGAATTTGCCGTCGACAAACACCAGACGAATAGCATCCAGCGGCAGAGCCAGCGCTTCAACCTGTGAAGCACTGACGTCCTGAGACTCAGGCAACACAAAGTGCTGTGCCAGCAGGCCATCCAGCGGCGTGTATTTCCAGTTTTCATGCTTGCGCGTGGGCAAGCCCAGACGCATTAACTGCTGCCAGTGCTGCTGTGCCTGCATGGAGCGCAGTTCACCGCGCGATTCAAACAGGTGGTGCCACTGTTGCAGCGCAGTATCACTCTTCGTCGGTAAGCCAGCCATAACCCTGCTCCTCCAACTGTTTCACCAGCGAGAAGTCGCCAGATTTCACGATCTTGCCCTGATACAGCACATGCACAAAATCAGGTTTGATATAGTCCAGGATACGCTGATAGTGCGTGACGATGATGAACGCACGCTTCTCATCGCGCAGGCTGTTTACGCCGTTAGCCACGATTTTCAGGGCATCGATGTCGAGACCGGAGTCCGTTTCGTCCAGAATGCACAGATCGGGCTCAAGCGCGGCCATCTGCAGAATATCGTTACGCTTCTTCTCACCGCCGGAGAAACCGACGTTGACAGAACGGGTCAGCAGATCTTCAGGCATCTTGAGCAGATTAATTTTCTCTTCGATGAAATCCTGGAAATCAAAACGATCGAGCTCATCCTGCTGACGGTATTTGCGCACTGCGTTCACAGAGGTCTGCAGGAAAAACTGGTTGCTGACGCCAGGAATTTCAACCGGATACTGGAACGCCATGAAGATCCCTTCACCCGCGCGCTCTTCCGGCTCCAGCTCCAGCAGGTCTTTGCCTTTAAAGGTCACTGAACCGCCGGTGATTTCATAGTCTTCACGGCCAGCTAAGGTCGCAGACAGCGTACTTTTACCTGAACCATTCGGTCCCATGATGGCATGAACTTCGCCTGGTTTAATCTCAAGGTTCAGACCACGTAAGATCGCTTTGTCTTCAACGCTAACCTGTAAATCTTTAATACTTAACATACTTATTCCTTCACATTGCTTCCGGCAACGCGTGTGACGGCGTCAATCAGCCCACACTGTGCTCAAGGCTGATGGCTAACAGTTTTTGTGCTTCCACTGCAAATTCCAGCGGCAGCTCAGAGAATACGTCTTTACAGAAGCCGTTCACGATCATTGAGATAGCATCTTCTTCACTGATGCCACGTTGCAGACAGTAGAACATCTGATCTTCGCCGATACGTGAAGTGGTCGCTTCATGCTCCAGCTGGGCGGTGTTGTTGCGGGTTTCAACATACGGGAACGTATGTGCTCCACAATCTGGCCCAATCAGCATGGAATCACACTGGGTAAAGTTACGTGCGTTGGTGGCCGTCGGCATGATTTTCACCAGGCCACGGTAGGTGTTCTGGCTTTTACCGGCAGAAATACCTTTGGAGATAATGGTCGACCGGGTGTTTTTACCAATGTGAATCATCTTGGTACCGGTGTCCGCCTGCTGGCGTCCGCTGGTTAAGGCGACGGAGTAGAACTCGCCCACAGAGTGATCGCCACGCAGGATACAGCTCGGGTATTTCCAGGTAATGGCCGACCCGGTTTCCGACTGCGTCCAGGACATTTTACTGTGGTCGCCTTCACACAGCGCACGCTTGGTCACGAAGTTAAGGATACCGCCCTCGCCTTCACCGCCCGGGAACCAGTTCTGCACAGTGGAGTATTTCACTTCCGCATTCTTGTGGATGATCACCTCGACCACCGCTGCGTGCAGCTGATAGCTGTCACGGACCGGTGCAGAACAGCCTTCAATGTAGCTGACATAGCTGTCTTCATCAGCAATCAGGATGGTGCGTTCAAACTGACCGGTTTTCGCCGCGTTAATACGGAAGTAGGTTGACAGCTCCATCGGACAACGCACCCCTTTCGGGATGTAAACAAAGGTACCGTCTGACGCAACCGCTGAATTCAGGGCAGCGAAGAAGTTGTCGTTGGGTGGGACTACCGTGCCCAGATATTTCTTCACCAGCTCCGGATGATCGTGAATGGCTTCACCGAAAGAGCAGAAGATAATGCCCTGTTCCGCCAGCTTGCTACGATAGGTGGTGGACACCGACACCGAGTCAAAAATGGCGTCAACCGCCACTTCCTTGCCTTCACGCACCGGTACACCCAGTTGGTTGAAGGCGTTTTCCACTTCCTGCGTCAGGTAATCGTTGGCAGGCGCCGCGCCTGAAGCCTGCGTGGCTCCCGGCTCCGACGCACAGGTATCGTCACAGTTGCCGCACGACGGCGCGGAATAGTAACTGTAATCCTGATAGTCGAGCTTTTCGTAGTGCGCTTTCAGCCAGTGTGGCTCTTCCATTTCCAGCCAGGCACGAAAAGCTTTAAGCCGAAACTCCAGCATCCACTCTGGCTCGTTACGCTTAGCCGAAATTGCGCGCACGACATCTTCATTGATGCCGTTGGCAAATTCTTCGGTTTGCAACTGGGTAAAGAAGCCCTCTTTATAATTGAGCTTGCCTTCCCACATTTGTACATCGTCAGATGTTTCGCTGTGTCGTGACATATTTCACTTACTCGACGCCAAAGCTTTCACCGCACCCGCAGGCGTGTTGAGCTTTAGGGTTATTGAATTTAAAAATTTGATTCAGGCCTTCACGGACGTAATCCACTTCAGTGCCATCGATAAATGGCATCGCCTGAAGCGGTACAAACAATGTTGCGCCGTAGTAGGTAAACTGCAGGTCGTCATCTTCTGGTTGCTTCACCAGATCCATGACATAACCAAAGCCGGCACAACCGGATTGTTTAATCGCTAAACGCAGCCCCTTGACTTCTGGGTTTTCTGCGGCCAGATTTAGAATTTGTTTCGCTGCGGTTTCGGTCAGCGTTAACCCTTTCCACACATATTCGTCAGGTGAGAAAGAGTCTGCATTCACGGATGACATGTTGCTACCTCTTGTGAGTCCGGACCTTTTCAGGCTATCCCCCTATGGTAGTGATCTCACTGATCACTTCAACCTCTTGTTTTGCAGGGATAATCATTAGGTGCTGTTTTTAACAGCGCATTTATTAAGCATAGCGTCTTCAGCCAGGCTTGCATTCGCAAAACCGGCAGGAAGCACGACCCCGTAACCTGTTAATAACTGGTGAATTTTAAAATCATCACTTTATGATAAACCCTTTATTGATAGGTTACGCCTTTCTGTGTTGTAAACAGATTGTTATTTCCGATTATACCGACAGGTGAAATAAATCGGAAAAAAATTCTCATTTGCCAATTGCAATCGCTGTTCAGTTGAATATGATAATTATTATCATTCAGCATCAGGATGCGTTATGTCGTTATCGGTTTCCGCCTGGCTTCAGCACAAACTTGATGAATACCGTTTTTCGGTTCGCGATCTCACTGTCGATTTTTACCTGGCGCAGGCCAGACTTGACCGGGCTGAGTGTACCGTTCAGCAGTTACGTCAGTTCAATGATACCTGTCTGGATATGGCAGAACTTTGCCAACTGAACGGTGACGACCAGAGTTATTTGCATGCCATGGGTAAGCTTCATCACCGACTGGTCGTAGAAATGCAAAATCCCGACCGGGATCGGCTGTTTCGCATTCAGTCTTACCAGCTGGCAAGACTGTCACTGACCCGGCTATGCCACCAGCTGGCCATTACAGGTGAATGGGAACAGGCGACGGTGCTCCAGAGTAACTTTGTCAAACATGCAGGCTGGATATTCTAATCCAGCCTGCGGTTGACGTCTCCTGCCTTTTTACACCAGCTCAAGCAGAGCCTGAAGCGGATGGCGCATACCATTGCCTTCAACACGTTTAACCTGGCTCCGGCAGGAAAAACCGGTTGCCAGACAGCGTTGACGCGGCAGCTTCTGCAACTGCGGATGCCATGAGAGCGCGTAAATGCCCAGCGAATTGTCCAGATTTTTGCTCTCGTGTCCGTAAGTGCCCGCCATGCCACAGCAGCCCACGCTGATGTTTTCCAGCTTTGCACCAAAACGTAAAAAAATCGCCTGCCACTGACCGGGCGTTGCAGGCAAGGCGGTGATTTCGGTGCAGTGCGCAAACAGATACCAGGCTTCGCCGCTGGCAATCTGGACGTCCCGTTCCTGCACCGCATTCTGCAACCATTCATGCACCAACAGCACATTGAAATCGCCCCGCGCCTCCCCCAGCGTCTGACGATATTCATCGCGATAACACAGGACCGTGGCGGGATCGATGCCGACCATTGGCATGCCCAGTCGGGCGACGCGATTGAGAAAATCGGCGGTTTTACTGGCCGTGCGGGCAAAGCGTTGTAAAAAGCCTTTAACGTGCTGTGCCTTACCGTTTGGCGAGAAGGGCAACAGAACAGGTTGATAGCCGAGTTTCTCAATCAGCCTGATAAAGTCGCTGACCAGCCGGGCCTCATAGAAGCTGGTAAAGGGATCCTGCACCACCAGCACCGTTTTCACCCGCTGCGCCTCCGTCAGCCCTTCAAGCTGTTCCAGCGTCATCTGCATTGCCGGATGGCCGCTCAGCTGCTGTTTGAGTGTAGGTGAGGAAAGCAAGGGCAAATCCACCATGCCAATGTGCGTTTTGCTGAACGATGCGGCCCAGGGCTGTTTAAGGAAGAAGTTAAAGACCGTAGGCGCTTTTGCCATCACGGGCGCATAGCTTTCCACCGCGGCCACCAGATGATCGCTCAGGGGACGAAGATAGCGCGTATGATAAAGCTGCAAAAAACGCGAGCGGAAAGCCGGCACGTCAATTTTAATCGGGCACTGGGTTGAACAGGCCTTACAGGCCAGGCAGCCTGACATGGCGTCCTTCACTTCATGCGAAAAATCATATTCCCCTTTATTCGCATACCAGGTGTTCCGCATGCGGCCAACCAGCCCCCGCAACGACAACGTCTTCTCCGGCAGTTTTTTCTCCAGCATCACCGGATCCACGCCCTGCTCTGCCAGCAAGCGCAGCCATTCGCGTGTTAAGGTGGCGCGCCCTTTAGGTGAATGAATGCGGTTGCGCGTGATTTTCATCGAGGGGCACATTGGGCTTCGCACGTCGAAATTGAAGCACAAGCCATTACCGTTACATTCCATCGCGCCACGCCAGGTGTCACGCACCTGTACAGGAATCTGGCGGTCATAGCTGCCGCGTTTGGTGGCGTCCACCTGCATCATCGCCGCATCGCTGTTGTAAGGCGTACAGATCTTGCCGGGGTTCAGCCGGTTATCGGGATCGAACGCCGCTTTGATACGGCGCAGTTCGTTGAACAGGGTGTCCCCGAAGAAGGCCGGACTGTATTGCGCGCGAAAGCCCTTGCCATGTTCGCCCCACAGCAGACCGCCATAGCGCGCGGTCAGTTCGACCACCTCATCAGAAATCTGCTTCATCATCATTTCCTGATGCGGATCGCACATATCCAGCGCCGGCCGGACATGGAGCACGCCCGCGTCCACATGGCCAAACATGCCGTAACTCAGGCCATGGCTGTCAAGAAGCGCCCGGAACTCGACGATGTAGTCGGCAAGGTGTTCCGGCGGCACGGCCGTATCTTCGACAAACGGAATCGGCTTCGCCCGCCCTTTCGCATTGCCCAATAATCCCACCGCTTTTTTACGCATGTTATAAATGCGTTCGATGCTGTCCAGGTCGTTACAGCGTTGATAGCCAATGACGCCGCCTTCCTGCTGCGCGATCAGCGCATCAAGCCGGCTGCACAGTTGCGTCAGTTGCTGCTCAATTTTCGCTTCGTCATCCCCGGCAAACTCCACAATATTCAGCCCTGACATCGTTTTGTCGGGAACATCGGTGATCAGCGCTTTCACGGAGTGCCAGACGATGTCCTCCCGTGCCAGATTGAGCACTTTCGAGTCCACCGTTTCGACGGAAAGAGCCTGCGCCTGTACCATCAGAGGCGCATTGCGCAAAGCAGAATCAAAGGAGTCGTATTTGATATTCACCACGCGCCGCACTTTAGGCAGGGGCGTAATGTCCAGCCGGGCTTCACTGATAAAGGCCAGCGTGCCTTCTGCGCCGCACAGCAGGCGCGTCAGGTCAAACGTTTGCATATCGTCGCTAAAGACATGACGCAAATCGTAGCCGGTCAGGAAGCGGTTCAGTTTGGGAAATTTTTCCAGAATCAGGTCACGCTGTTCGCGACATCGCGTCAGAACCTGCTGATAGATGCGGCCCTCTGGCGTGGGCGTTTGCGCCAGGCTTTCGGCCAGCGCCGTGGGCATGGGCCGGGTATCCAGAATATCGCCCCCCAGCAGGACCGCCCGCAAACCAAGAACATGATCAGAGGTTTTACCATACACCAGCGATCCCTGGCCGGAGGCATCGGTATTGATCATGCCGCCCAGCGTAGCACGGTTACTGGTCGACAACTCTGGCGAGAAAAAGTAACCAAACGGTTTCAGATACGCGTTAAGTTGATCTTTAACCACGCCCGCTTCTACACGCACCCATCCCTGCTCGGTGTTAACCTCCAGGATACGGTTCATGTAGCGGGACATATCCACAATAATGCCCTGATTCAGTGACTGGCCGTTAGTGCCGGTCCCGCCACCGCGCGGGGTGAAAACCAGACTCGAGAACGCCGGGTCCCCCGCTACGCGGGCAATCAGCGCGACATCAGCCGTCGAGCGCGGAAACAGCACCGCATCGGGCAGCAGCTGATAGATGCTGTTGTCGGTTGAGAGAGAAAGCCTGTCGGCATAACTGGTGGCGGTATCGCCGGTGAAGCCCTGTTCTTTGAGGGTTTCAAGGAATGTCAGCACCCGCTGGATAAGACCCGGTGCCTGAGAAATCTGTGGGATCATGATTCTGTGACCAACGATGTTGTGTAGGTTTGCGTCTGTCGCGTGCGTTAATCTCCTGTTTTATCACATTTCTGTCAGCCCTGTCGTTTTTTCAGGAAAGGCTGAAACCATTTCTTTACAAGCCTGTTTAAACGCCCTCAAATAGCTCATGATGACGGGTCACTGTCATCCCCTGCGTTGACGGATCTCAAAGAGGTAATGCTTAAGATGAAAAGCCTGGAACGGCAGATAGACCTTCCCCAAATGTTGTTCACTCTGATATTCATTTTGCTGTTGATTGCCGCCTGCTTATGGGTGGTGCAACCTTTTATCCTCGGCTTCGCCTGGGCCAGCATGGTAGTGATTGCGACCTGGCCGTTGATGCTGAGAATTCAGCGACTGCTCTGGGGCCGGCGTTCTCTGGCCGTCATTGTGATGACCATTCTGCTTCTGCTGCTGTTTATTATTCCGGTTGCCCTGCTAGTGAACAGCCTGATTGATAACAGTGCTCCGGTAATTGCCTGGGCGACGCAGGGCCATATGCTGCCGACGCTGAGCTGGCTGAATGACATTCCTGTGGTCGGGGAAAAACTGTATGCCAGCTACCAGAAACTGGTGGCCGGCGGCGGTGCGGCCATCATGGCCAAGCTTCAGCCTTACGTCGGTCGTACAACAGGCTTCTTTGTTGCGCAGGCCGGACACTTTGGCCGGTTTATGATTCATCTGGCCGTGATGCTGCTGTTTAGCGTGCTGCTCTACTGGCGCGGTGAACAGGCGGCGCTGGGGATTCGCCATTTCGCTGTGCGCATGGCGGGCCGTCGCGGTGATGCCGCCGTTTTGCTGGCCGGGCAAGCCGTACGCGCAGTGGCGCTGGGCGTGGTGGTGACTGCGCTGGTACAGGGCGTGCTGGGCGGTATCGGGCTGGCCATCTCCGGCATTCCTTATGCGACCTTGCTGACCGTCCTGATGATCCTCTGCTGTCTGGTCCAGATTGGTCCCCTGCTGGTGCTGGTGCCCGCCATCGTTTATCTCTACTGGAGCGGCGATACGACCTGGGGCACGGTGCTGCTGGTGTGGAGCTGCGTCGTCGGAACACTGGACAATATTTTGCGTCCCGTGCTGATTCGTATGGGTGCCGACCTGCCGCTGATTCTGATTTTATCCGGTGTCATTGGCGGACTCATCGCGTTTGGCATGATCGGACTGTTTATCGGCCCCGTCGTGCTGGCCGTCTCCTATCGCCTGGTGTCCGTCTGGATGAATGAAGTGCCCAGACCACCGGTCGATCCGCTCAAAGCCCTGGACGAAAAGACGGATCAATAGGCCCTGTTCTGCATTTCATATGATTAGTAGTGGTTAAGTAGGCTGGCTGATTAAGATATCACCAGCCTTTTTTCCATTAGTAGTTTTTAAGATAAAACGCATATTTAGCGCTTTAAGCCCATTTTTCGACCTGAAATGATTATTTTTCATACATAATAACTCTCCTGAACGCTCTTAATGATGGTCAAAATATTATTTCCTTTAAACTAATAAGAGGATTCTTAAAGACGCCAGCAAGCGGTATGAATAACATATTTAACAAGTTTGAAATCAACTCACTGATTTCTAAACACCCTTATTTCCCCTGAGTAGCGTAAAGAATTGCTGTGTGTAGTCTTTGCCCATCCCCCGTGATGGGCTTTTTTTTTGCCTGTCGAAAAGGGGTTGCGCCCTCTTTTTACCGGTCAGGTTGTATGAACAGGCCGAAGAGCAACCTCGCCCCATATACGCTTTCCGCGCAAGTGATATCTCGACAACCGGAGCGGGTCAGCACTGATCAACCCCGTCTGTTTTTCCGCCGGGAATAAAAAAGCCAGCTTGCGCTGGCCTTAAAGTAACAGTGTAAACGTCGCGTCAGGCAGACTTATTCAGGGCCGCCAGGCTCAGCCACGTTTCCACGACGGTATCCGGGTTAAGTGACAAACTGTCGATGCCCTGCTCCATCAACCAGGCCGCAAAATCCTGATGATCCGAAGGCCCTTGTCCACAAATACCGACGTATTTACCCTGTTTTTTCGCCGCCTTGATCGCCATGGACAGTAAGGCTTTCACCGCCTCATTGCGTTCATCAAACAGGGCAGACACGACGCCGGAATCACGATCGAGCCCCAGCGCCAGCTGCGTCATGTCGTTCGAGCCAATGGAGAAGCCGTCAAAGTGCTGTAAAAACTGCTCCGCCAGCAGAGCATTTGACGGGATTTCACACATCATAATGACCTTCAGTCCGTTCTCACCCCGCTTCAGGCCCTGGCGACCTAACTCTTCGACCACCGCCTGCGCCTGGTCCACCGTACGTACAAACGGCACCATGATCTCGACATTGGTCAGTCCCATGTCATTTCGCACCCGCTTCACCGCTTCACACTCAAGCGCAAAACAGTCGCGGAAGCTTTCTGACACGTAACGGCCAGCGCCGCGGAAGCCCAGCATGGGGTTCTCTTCTTCCGGTTCGTACCGTTCCCCGCCGACCAGATTGGCGTATTCATTGGTTTTGAAGTCGGACAATCGCACAATCACCCGTTTGGGTGCGAATGCCGCGCCCAGGGTCGCGATACCTTCAGTCAGGCGCGCAATATAGAACTCGACGGGATCGTCAAAGCCTTTCATCAGCTGACGGATGTGTTGCTGCAACGCCGGCGGTTGTTGGTCAAACTCAAGCAGCGCTTTAGGATGCACACCGATCATGCGGTTGATGATGAACTCCAGGCGCGCCAGCCCAACCCCTTCATTGGGTAAGCAGGCAAAATCAAAGGCGCGATCCGGGTTACCCACGTTCATCATCACCTTCAGCGGCAGGTCCGGCATGGTATCGACCTGCGAACTGGTCACGTCAAAATCGAGCAGTTCGTCGTAAACATAGCCGGTATCGCCTTCCGCACAGGACACGGTCACGGTATGACCTTCTTTCAGGCGCTCGGTGGCATCGCCGCACCCGACCACCGCCGGAATTCCCAATTCACGCGCTATAATCGCGGCATGACAGGTACGCCCCCCGCGATTGGTGACAATAGCGGAGGCCTTTTTCATGATCGGTTCCCAGTCAGGATCGGTCATATCGGTCACCAGCACGTCACCTTTTTCGATACGGTTCATTTCGCTGATGTCATGAATCACCTTAACCGGCCCGGCACCAATGCGATGGCCAATTGCACGGCCTTCAATGACCACATTTCCCTGGCCTTGCAGGGTGTAACGCTCCATCACCTGACCATTTGAGCGCACGGTTTCCGGTCGCGCCTGCACGATGAACAGCTTGCCGGTATGCCCATCTTTTGCCCATTCAATATCCATCGGGCGCTTATAGTGCTGCTCGATCAGTACCGCCTGCTGTGCCAGCGCCTGAACTTCGCTGTCGTTCAGGCAGAAGCGGTCGCGTTCCGTTTCCGGCACATCCTCGATTCGCACCTGCTCGCCGTGCTCACGTGAATCGGCATACACCATCCGCACTTTTTTCGAGCCCATGTTGCGGCGCACGATTGCCGGACGCTTCGCGGCCAGTGTGGGTTTATGCACGTAAAACTCATCCGGGTTGACAGCGCCCTGCACCACCATTTCGCCCAGACCCAGCGCCGCCGTGATAAACACCACCTGATCGAAGCCAGATTCCGTATCAATGGTAAACATCACGCCTGATGCGGCCAGATCGGAACGGACCATACGCTGTATGCCTGCCGACAGGGCAACACCCCGGTGATCGTAGCCCTGATGAACACGGTAAGAGATGGCACGATCGTTAAACAGGGATGCGTAAACATGTTTCACCGCTACCATCACAGCTTCGATGCCCTGCACGTTCAGAAAGGTTTCCTGTTGTCCGGCAAAGGAAGCATCGGGCATATCTTCTGCGGTGGCCGAGGAGCGTACGGCAAAAGAGGCCTCGGCATCGTCTGCTGAGAGCTGTTCGTAGGCCGACAAAATGGCGGCTTCAAGTTCAGGCTGGAAGGGCGTTTCGACGACCCACTGACGAATCTGCTTACCTGCTTTCGCCAGTTGATCAACATCATCAATATTGGTGTCATCCAGCAATGCATAAATACGCTGGTTCAGACCGCTCTGCTCAAGAAACTGATTAAAGGCCCAGGAGGTGGTCGCGAAACCATTGGGTACCGAAACCCCCAGAGAGGACAAATTGGTAATCATCTCACCCAGAGACGCATTTTTGCCTCCTACCCGATCAACATCATGCATGCCAAGCTGGTTGTACCAGAGTACTAACGGCTGTTCGCCTTTATTGGACATTGAACTGATCCTTTATTAATGAATGGGCACATGGAAAATCCTGCTATTAACACAATCAGCCTGGCATAACGTTTTGGCAAACACGATCTGTTGAATCGTTAAAGCAGATTCTGCACGGCAGTTTCAGACTATAACCCGCTTTTTTAAGACGTTGCGCAAAGGATATTTTTTATCACAACCCACTAATTTAAAAGTGTTTTTCATTTCAGTGCCGCCTGAAGCGTCGTTTTTGTTGCGCAACAAGGCGGGTGAAAAAGGCAGCTTCAGGCGCGATTTTCATGGCAAATCTGTGGCGGAGAAAAGGAATATTTTCTGTCGGTTATGCTAAAACTGTACGACAAATGGTTAAGCCAGACTTCACATGCCCCCGCTGGGATTCGCGCGCCTGAACTTAACCCTGCTCCGTCTTTTCACGACTTCCTTGCACGAGGCATGCTCCATGACCACCGACAGAAGCGTTTTTTATATCTCCGACGGCACTGCGATTACCGCCGAAGTGTTAGGCCACGCTGTGCTATCGCAGTTTCCCGTAAACACCAACAGTGTCACCCTGCCGTTCGTTGAGAATGTTCAGCGCGCGCAGGCGGTTAAAGCGCAGATCAATGCCCTTTTTCAGCAAAGCGGCGTGCGTCCACTGGTCTTTTTTTCTATCGTCACGCCGGAAGTGCGCGACATCATTCTGCAAAGTGACGGGTTTTGTCAGGACATTGTTCAGGCGCTGGTCGCTCCGCTTCAGCAGGAGCTTGGTCTCGCACCGGCACCGGTCGCACACCGAACGCACGGACTGGATGCCAGCAATCTGGGCAAATACGATGCGCGTATTGCGGCGATTGATTACACCCTGGCACATGATGACGGCATTTCACTGCGCGGCCTGGAAGACGCGCAGGTCATTCTGTTAGGCGTTTCCCGTTGTGGTAAAACCCCCACCAGCCTCTATCTGGCGATGCAGTTTGGTATTCGTGCCGCGAACTATCCGTTTATTGCCGATGATATGGATAACCTGAAACTGCCGCCCGCTCTGCGCCAGCATCAGCATAAACTGTTTGGTCTGACAATTGACCCGGAACGCCTGGCGGCCATACGTCAGGAACGCGCGGAAAATACCCGCTATGCTTCCCTGCGTCAGTGTCGACTGGAGGTGGGCGAAGTGGAAGCGCTGTTCCGTACCCACCAGATTCGCTATCTCAACAGTACCAACTATTCCGTGGAAGAGATCGCCACCAAGATCCTCGATATTATGGGCCTGACGCGCCGCATGTACTGATCCGCCGCCGGCAGCGCCCTGTAACGTGGCGCTGCCGTAATTTTGCCTGCCATTGTCACGTTGGTGCTTGAATTCACAAGCTAATGGTTTATTGTGACCCTCATCACTTCCCGGTATTCCACCGCTGCGAAGAACACATTTAGAGAACACCATGAATAAAACTGACGAACTGCGCACGGCGCGCATTGGCAGCCTGATCTCTCCTGCCAGTCTGGCAGTTGAATATCCGCTTTCCTCCGCCATGGCCGATAATATCACCGCAGCACGCAAGCGCATTGCGCGCATCCTCACGGGCGACGATCCCCGTCTGCTGGTCGTGATTGGTCCCTGCTCCCTGCATGACCCGGTGGCGGCTTTAGACTATGCCCGGCGTTTAAATGTGCTGCGCGAGCAGTATCAGGACCGGCTGGAAATCGTGATGCGGGCCTATTTTGAAAAGCCACGTACGGTGGTCGGCTGGAAAGGCCTGATCTCCGATCCGGATCTGGACGGTAGCTTTGATGTGAACCGCGGCATCGGCATTGCCCGTAAGCTACTGATTGATATCAACGCCCTCGGCTTACCCACAGCAACGGAGTTTCTGGATATGGTGATCGGGCAGTTTATTGCCGATCTGATCAGCTGGGGGGCCATTGGAGCCCGCACCACTGAAAGCCAGATCCATCGTGAAATGGCCTCTGCGCTCTCCTGTCCTGTCGGCTTCAAAAACGGCACCGATGGCAATGTGCGTATTGCTGTGGATGCCATTCGCGCTGCCCGAACCAGCCATATGTTCCTGTCGCCGGATAAACAGGGGCAGATGACCATTTACCAGACCAGCGGCAACCCGCACGGCCATGTGATTTTACGTGGCGGTAAACAGCCCAATTATCATGCCGCCGATGTCGCCGAGGCGACTGCCTGCCTGAATGAATTCGGCTTAGCGCCACAGTTGGTGATTGATTTCAGCCACGGCAACTGCCTGAAACAGCATCGTCGTCAGCGCGACGTTGCTGCTGAGGTGGCTGAACAGATCAAAGGAGGTTCACGCGCGGTAGCGGGCGTGATGATCGAAAGTTTTATCGAAGAAGGCAATCAGAAAGTGGTGAGCGGTGAGCCCCTGACGTACGGTCAGTCCATCACCGATCCCTGCCTCAACTGGCAAGACAGCGAAGCTGTACTGGCCCTGTTAGCTGAGGCAGTTACTCACCGTTTATAACTTAGCTGGAACAACTGACTTCCAGTGATTTGCCCCAGTCCGGCGGCCGTTGACGATACTCAGCGGCCGTCGCGTCACTGAAGGGCTGCTGAAGCGCCTGATGTAAACGGGCCAGCGCCCCGCTCTCACCCTGCTCCGCCGCCTCGATCGCCTGCTGTGCCAGATAATTTCGCAAGACCAGCGCCGGATTGGCCGCTTTCATCACCTGCTGGCGCGTCGCATCGCTGACCTGCTCCTGCAACAAACGGGTGCGGTAATCCTGATACCAGCGATCAAAGGCAGCGCGATCGATAAATTCATCCCGTAACGGCGATCGCTGTTCTGACTGCTGCGTTTCACTGAGCAGGCGGAACGTCAGCGTATAATCGCGCCGTTCCTGACTCATTAAGCTGAGCAGATCGGTCAGAATCGCGTTATCCCCTGCCTCTTCGGTCAGAAAGCCCAGTTTCGCCCGCATCCGCTGGCCCCAGACGCGCATCAGTTCGTTTTCATAACCGCTCAGCGCCTGCTTTAGCTGCTCTGTACTGAGTAATCCTGACAGGGCATGCGCCAGACGATTAAGGTTCCACAGACCGATCATCGGCTGATTCTCGAAGCTGTAGCGCCCCTGGTAATCACTGTGATTACAGATAAAGTCCGGCTGATAGTCATCCAGAAAACCGTAAGGGCCGTAATCCATCGTCAGGCCAAGGATCGACATGTTGTCGGTATTCATCACACCATGCGCAAAGCCCACGCTCTGCCACTGCGCAATCAGGCGTGCTGTGCGCAGGACGATATCGGCGAACCACAGATAATAACGGTCGGCGTCCTCCGTCAGATGCGGCCAGTGATGACGAATGGCATACTCCGCCAGCTGTTTGACCTTGTCAGGCTGCTGGCTGTAAAAGAAGTGTTCGAAATGGCCAAAGCGCAGATGACTCGGCGCGATCCGCATCAGCATTGCACCGCGCTCAGCGGTTTCACGGTAAACCGGCTCATCGCTGATGGCTATCGTTAACGCGCGCGTGGTCGGGATCCCCAGATGGTGCAGCGCCTCCGAGGCCAGAAACTCACGCACCGTCGAGCGCACCACAGCACGACCATCGCCCATGCGAGAATACGGCGTCAGCCCTGCGCCTTTTAAATGCCAGTCGAGACGGCTGCCATCTTGCTGGCGCTGCTCACCCAGCAGAATGCCGCGCCCGTCACCCAGCTGACCTGCCCAGACGCCGAACTGATGGCCACTGTATACCTGCGCCAGCGGTTGCATACCCGGCAACAGTGACGCACCGTACCAGACACCGTGCCCCTGCCCGGTAAACAGATCGCTCTCCAGCGCCATTTCGTGCGCCAGCGGACCGTTGTGATATAACAGTCTGCCACCGGCAAGCGGGGTGGGATGTAAGGCGGTATAAGTACCCGAAAGCTCTCGAAACCAGCTGTTGTCAAAGACCATGTCTACTCCCAAACGACACCGGGTATCGTATGATAAAACCCACAGTGTAGCGTTGATAGCCGGGATTAAACAGGCGACAGTCGTGCAAATATCAGGGAGAGTGCAGGAATTGCTCGGAGTAGATCAAGGACTCAAACGCATCAGATTTCACCACCGGGAACAAGGCACCCTGCAGATGCACATTACTTAGATGGCTAACTTTATCCAGTAAAATTTCGTCATCTACGCCACAAATAATCATCCGATCGCAATGGCTACGGAAATTATCAATGATGCTTTGCATAAATGGTAAAAAAGAAGCACGTTTAGCAAGCGACTGAATAAAGTGTTTATCCAGCCTGATACAGCTAAACAGATTATCGTAAACGGCAGTCGTCGACGATTTCCCCGCGCCAAAATGCGACAGAGACAATTTAAACTCACCATATAACGCCGCGAGAAGCGGATTATTTTTTCCCAAATGGAGCGAGAGAAACGTTTCGCTGATATCCAACCTTAAAAAGGGCAGTTGTTTTATTTTACGCGTCAGAAACTCACTTTCGAGCAGGGTGCTTGCCATGCCCTCGTCTGTGGGCATAAAGGCCAGCAGGTTGTGCGTTTCGAAAAAGGTCTGATGCTTTTCC
Source organism: Pantoea sp. JZ2 (assembly GCF_035191405.1). NCBI lineage: Bacteria > Pseudomonadati > Pseudomonadota > Gammaproteobacteria > Enterobacterales > Erwiniaceae > Pantoea > Pantoea sp. JZ2. Next base: position 2,756,493 of record NZ_CP045247.1, read on the forward strand.
AGTAACGAAACCTGCCGCTGCAGCAGGCGCAGGCGCTGTGTCTCATCAAGCTGCGGCAACAGAACATCCTGCGGCAACGTGATAGGCGCACTTTCGTGGACGAACTGGGTAGCCAGCTCAATAGCGGTTAAGTGCCCTTCCTGGGAACAGGCGGCATAAAACCAAATTTCCGACTCATAGTCGGCCGACAGATGAATTTTCATTTTACAGCCAGTATATGTGGCGATAGTGCATCGTATATGATTAAAAACTTACTGGCAATAGTAGCAAAGGACTGATGAGATAGATATTTTTAGGCCATTACTGGCTTTAGTTTTAAGAAAATAAACTTTAAGCCAAATAATTTTTGGGACAATTCTGTAAAGTATGAAAAAGATTCCCGCTCCCAATGTTATAAATAAAATGAGTTGGTTAAAGCCAAATTAGGAATATTTTTTTAGATCCGGTCATTTTCTGAATTAATCCGCACTAACCGGGCGGGCTTAGGTTGACAAATTATATGCGTCGCGCCTGCCAAAACACTTTCCGCCAGTAGACATTATCCAGCGAGGACCGAATGACGCCCTGACTGGTTGAAGCATGGATGAAGGCGTTATCCGTGTCGTAAATGCCCACATGTAAGCCATTTTCGCCACTGCCGGTCCTGAAGAACACCAGGTCGCCGGGCAGAAGGTCCTCTTTGCTGATGCGCGTGCCGATATCACTCTGGGCGACGGTACTGCGTGGGAGCTGCAAATCAAACTTATCCCGAAATGTCAGATAAACAAAACCCGAGCAGTCAATGCCCTTGCGGCTCATGCCACCATAGCGATACGGTGTTCCCCGCCAGCTCCCCAGTTGATCGTTGAGCTGCGCGATAACGGTAATGGAGTCAGAGAGGCGACCATTGACGGGCGGTGCACGATGGCTACAGCCCACCAACAGTAACACCACGAACAGCAACCCCATGCGCATCACAGCTCATCCTTAATCAGTTATAACGGGGTAAATGTAGCGGCAAAGCCCGCTGCGTGGCAAGTCTCAGGGTAAAACCGTTAGCAGCGGACGGCCTTCCAGGGTGAGTTGTCGGAAAGGGATACCGTAGAGTGGCGTGAGCTGTTCCGGACGCAGGATTTCACAGGGTTTGCCCTGTGCCACAACAGCGCCCTGATGCAACAGCCAGACCCGATCGGCATGCCACTGGCTGTGGTTAAGGTCATGGCTGCTGGCAATCACACAAACCCCTGCACGACAGAGTTCCTGAATCAGATTATCGACAGCGTGTTGCTGCGCCACATCCAGCGCCGTCATGGGTTCGTCAAGAATCAGCAGTTTACCGTCCGCATTAATCTGCGGATCGATTTGTGCCATGACCGCACAGAGCCGGACGCGCTGCCATTCGCCCCCGGAAAGCTGATTCAGCGGTCGGGAGAGTTTTTCTGTCAACTGCAGCCGGGCGAGTAAGCTCATTAACCGCGCATCATTGTGTGGCCCTGAAGACGCCAGATGCAAACGAAGATAGTGATAAACCGGCATCATGCCAGGTGGCAGCTGCTGTTGAGGCAGCCAGCCGCGTACCCGGGCCAGCGCCGGTCCGGGCCAGTCAGCCAGCGCTTTATCCTGTAAAGTCATCTGACCGGTTATCGGCTCCAGACCGGCCAGCGCGGACAACAAGGTGCTTTTGCCCGCGCCATTCGGCCCCACCAGATGGATCAGATGCCCGGCATGAAGCGCACCGCTTACCGGTTGCAGCCGTCCGGCAACGGCGACCGCTTGCAGGCTGAGTAACACCTACTTCGCCAGCGCGACCTTAATCGTTTCCAGAATAATCGGGTCTTCTGGCGACATATCGGGCGAGAAACGCTGGATCACGCTGCCGTCACGTCCAATCAGGAATTTTTCAAAATTCCACAAAATATCCCCTGGCGCTTTTGGTGCCCGGCCTTTACTGACCATACGCTCATAAAAGCCACTTTCTTCCGGCCGAACGGCATCCGGTTTTGCGGCCACCAGCTGCGCATAAAGCGGATGACGATGTTCACCATTCACCTCACATTTTTCGAACAGAGGGAAGGTCACACCGTAGGTGGTGCTGCAAAACGTCTTGATTTCTTCGCTGGTGCCGGGTTCCTGCTCCAGGAACTGATTGCACGGGAAACCCAGTACACTGAAGCCCTGGTCATGCCAGGCTTCATGGATATTTTCCAGTGCTTCGTATTGCGGCGTTAAACCACATTTCGAGGCCACGTTCACCACCAGCAGGACGTTGCCCTGCCAGGCAGACAGCGTGGTTTTCTCACCATCCAGCGTAACCAGTTCAGTTTGATAAATGCTCATACGGGGTTCCTGTGGTTAAGACTTGTTTGTCAGCGCAGGCTGACGTGTCGATTTGACTAACAGAACGATAAACAATGGCGCACCCAGCGTGGCCGTGACCACGCCAACAGGCAACTCAGCCGAGGCCAGTGCCAGACGGGCAATAATATCTGCCCCCAGCAGTACGCTGGCCCCTGCCAGCGCGGAGGCCGGCAGCAACGCACGATGATCGTGCAATCCCACCAGGCGTAACAGACGAGGAATGACCAGCCCGACAAATCCTATCGCCCCGGCCAGCGCAACGCTTACCCCGACCAGCCAGCCCATGGCCAGCACCAGCAGATTACGCCAGCAGACCAGAGACAGTCCCAACTGGCGCGCGGAGGTCTCACCGAGGGCCAACAGATTGAGCGCGCGGGCCGCCGTCATGCTGGCCAGAATCACCGGCAATAACGCCAGCATCATCCAGCCATAACGCCAGTCGATGCCGCTGAATCCGCCCATCATCCAGTACATCAGTTGGCGCAAATCGAGACTGCTGCTGAAATACACCGCCCAGGTCATCATCGCGCTGCAAATCATGCCCAGCGCTACGCCGGTGAGCAACAAACGGCTGACGGATAAATGGCGGTGGGCAAAGTGCAGCAGAATCAGCGTAATCACCAACGCGCCCGCTATCGCCGAAAGCGAGAGGCTCCATAATGCGCCGCCGCTGAACAGCACGCCCGCCACCAGGCCAATGCCTGCCCCGCTGGACACCCCCAGCAGGCCGGGCTCGGCCAGCGGATTGGTAAACAGCGCCTGCATCATCACCCCGCTCAACGCCAGCGCCGCCCCCACCAGCATCACCGCGACGGTACGGGGTAAACGTAACTGGCCGACAAACAGCCTGCCGCTCTCACTCCACCAGGCGGCAGGCCCTATCCAGCGCTCGCCTGCACACAGGCTGACCGTAAAAAGCGCCAGCAGCAGCAGACTCAGGCCCACCAGCCATTTTTGATTTTGCCGTGTGCTGTGCCGTGCAAGTTGTTCAAGCTGGGACATAAGCGGAATTGATCTGGGTAACAGGGAATTGATTGTAAAAGGATTGCGAAAAAAAGAAATGAAAAAGGCCGCTTGCGCGGCCTTTTTAAAAACACTGGGATCAGTCACTGTCTTTGGGTGTGGCGTTCTCAACGCGACTTTTAAGCTTCTGCCCTGGACGGAAGGTGACTACGCGACGTGCAGTAATCGGAATATCCTCTCCCGTTTTTGGGTTTCTGCCCGGACGTTGGTTTTTGTCACGCAGATCAAAATTACCAAACCCCGACAGTTTAACCTGTTCTCCATTTTCCAAAGCGCGGCGAACCTCTTCGAAAAACAGCTCCACTAACTCTTTTGCATCACGTTTGCTCAGCCCGAGTTTCTCAAACAGGTATTCTGACATCTCAGCTTTTGTAAGCGCCATAGGTTCAATCCCTCAAGGTTGCCTGGAATCGCTCTTTTAATGCCGCAACGCATTTGGCAACCGTCGCGGCAATCTCCTCTTCTTCGAGTGTCCGGCTGGTATCCTGCAAAATCAGGCTGATTGCGAGGCTCTTATAGCCCTCGGAAACACCCTTACCTCGGTACACGTCAAACAAGTTTACGCCAACTACCTGATTTACGCCAACTTTCTTACACTCTGCGATGATATCTGCTGCGGGCACGTTTTCCGCCACAACAACGGCGATATCTCGGCGGTTTGCCGGGAAGCGCGAAATCTCTTGCGCATCAGGCAGGACGCGGTCTGCGACCTTATTCCAAAGCAGTTCAAAGACTAAGGTGCGACCGTTGAGATCCAGCTTACGTTCAAGTTCGGGATGAACCACTCCGATAAATCCGATTCGTTCATCATGCAAATAAATTGCCGCACTTTGTCCCGGATGTAACGCCGGATTCGCTTCTGCACGGAAAGTGATGGCGTCGAGCTTACCGGTTAAATCCAGTAATGACTCTAAATCGCCTTTCAAATCATAGAAGTCAACCGCCTGGCGCGCCAGATCCCAGTGCTCTTCGAAGCGATTGCCACTCAGTACGCCGGCCAGCATCAAATCCTGACGGATACCTAAATCTGCCTGTGTATCAGGCACAAAACGCAGGCCGCTCTCAAACAGGCGCACGCGGCTCTGCTGACGATTCTGGTTATAGACCACGGCGCTCAGCAAACCGGTCCACAGCGACAGACGCATGGTGGACATATCGCTGGAAATCGGGCTTGGCAGCAGCAATGCCTCTTCGCCGGGATGCAGCAACTGCTGGACTTTTGGATCCACGAAGCTGTAGGTAATGGCCTCCTGATAGCCTTTATCCACCAGCAGCATCTTCGCGCGTTTCAGCGACAGGTTGGCTTCACGGTGCTTCGTCATTACCAGCCCGGCCTGCACCGGCACGTTCGGGATATTGTTGTAACCGTAGATGCGCGCAATCTCTTCCACCAGGTCTTCTTCGATAGCCATATCGAAGCGCCAGGTCGGTGCGACCGCCTGCCATTCCTGATTGCCTACGTTCACCTGACAACCGAGGCGGGTCAGAATGTCGGTCACCTGGGCATCGCTGACCACATGACCGATTAAGCGATCCAGCTTCTCACGACGTAAGGTGATGGTGGCAGGCACCGGCAACGCGGCCTCTGCCGTCTGATCGATAACCGGACCGGCTTCGCCGCCACAGATGCTCAGCAGCAGCTGCGTCGCCCGCGCCATCGCCTTGTGCTGCAGCGCCGAATCCACACCACGCTCGTAACGATGTGAAGCATCCGTATGCAAACCATGACGACGCGCCCGGCCGGTAATCGCCAGCGGCTCAAACCAGGCGCATTCCAGTAAAATATTTTGCGTTTCGGTGTTTACGCCGGAATGCTCACCGCCAAAAATGCCGCCCATCGCCAGCGCTTTCTGGTGGTCAGCAATGACCAGCGTATCGCTGCTGAGTCTGGCTTCTGTACCGTCCAGCAGCGTGAGTGCTTCGCCCTCTTCTGCCATGCGCACCACGATCCCGCCGTCAAGACGATCCAGATCGAAGGCGTGCATCGGCTGACCCAGTTCCAGCAGCACGTAGTTGGTGATATCCACGACCGGATCGATAGAGCGAATACCGCAGCGGCGCAGTTTCTCTCTCATCCACAGCGGCGTTGCTGCGGCAACGTTCACGCCTTTGACCACCCGGCCTAAATAGCGAGGACAGGCATCGGTCGCGTCAACGCGAATCGGGAAGGTATCGGGAATCGTGGCAGTGACCGGCTCGATGGCGGGCGCATTTAGCGGCAGGCCGTTCAGGACCGCAACATCCCGAGCGATGCCCATGATGCCCAGACAGTCAGCGCGGTTAGGCGTCACGCTGATTTCGATGGTGTTGTCATCTAACTGCAGATAGTCACGGATATCGGTGCCCACAGGCGCATCGGCAGGCAGTTCAATAATGCCATTGTGATCATCGGAAATACCCAGCTCCGAGAACGAGCACAGCATGCCTTCCGAGGGTTCACCGCGCAGCTTTGCGGCTTTGATTTTGAAATCGCCCGGCAGAACGGCACCCACGGTGGCGACGGCTACTTTCAGGCCCTGACGACAGTTCGGCGCACCGCACACGATGTCCAGCAGACGATCGCCCCCGGTGTTGATTTTGGTCACACGCAGCTTGTCGGCATTCGGGTGTTGACCGCACTCTACGACCTCACCGACCACCACGCCATGAAACGCGCCAGCCACTGGCTCAACGCCATCCACTTCCAGACCCGCCATGGTGATTTGTTCTGACAGCGCTGCGCTGTCAAGGGCTGGATTTACCCATTCGCGTAACCAGAGTTCACTGAATTTCATTGGATAACCTGCCCTTACTTAAATTGTTTGAGGAAACGTAAATCATTTTCGAAGAATGCGCGTAAATCGGTCACGCCGTAACGCAGCATGGTCAGACGCTCCATGCCCATACCAAAGGCGAAGCCCGAGTAGACTTCCGGATCGATACCGACGTTGCGCAGCACGTTAGGATGCACCATGCCGCAGCCCAGAACTTCCAGCCACTTGCCGTTTTTCCCCATCACATCCACTTCCGCAGACGGTTCGGTGAACGGGAAGTAAGACGGACGGAAACGGATCTGCAAATCTTCCTCAAAGAAGTTGTTCAGGAAATCGTGCAGCGTGCCTTTCAGGTTGGTGAAGTTGATGTTCTTATCGACGATCAGGCCTTCCATCTGGTGGAACATCGGCGTGTGCGTCTGATCGTAGTCGTTACGGTACACGCGGCCCGGGGCGATAATGCGCAGCGGCGGCTGCTGGTTTTTCATCGTGCGAATCTGTACGCCGGATGTCTGCGTACGCAGCAGGCGAGTGGCATCGAACCAGAAGGTGTCGTGATCGGCACGTGCCGGGTGATGGCCGGGGATATTCAGCGCGTCAAAGTTATGGTAATCGTCTTCAATTTCCGGGCCGGTCACCACCGCAAAGCCCAGTTCACCAAAGAAGGTTTCGATGCGATCGATAGTACGGGTAACCGGATGCAGTCCACCGTTTTCGATACGGCGTCCCGGCAGTGAGACATCGATGGTTTCCGCCGCCAGACGGGCGTTGAGCGCCGCCGACTCCATCGCTTCTTTGCGGGCATTCAGACGATCTGTCACCTGCTGTTTGGCTTCGTTAATCACGGCACCGGCTGCTGGACGCTCTTCTGCTGGCAGCTCACGCAACGTGGTCATCTGCAAAGTCAGATGCCCTTTTTTCCCCAGATATTCGACGCGCACCGCGTCAAGGGCGGCGATATCGGTCGCCCCGTCGATGGCCGCCGTGGCGTTCGCCACCAGTTCTGCTAGTTGGGACATGTTTTCCTCTTTTTCCAGTCAGGCTGGTTAGTACTTGTTGGGACCTGCCGGTCCAATATGCCAGCGCCAAAAATAAAAAAGCCTCCACGTGGGAGGCTTTCAGCGCGATTTTTCGTTTCTTTTCTTATGCGCAAAAGCCCCTGATTGTCAGGCGCTAAAGTAAAAAAAGAAACGGAAAAGAGCAGCATTCATGCTTGCGTTACCTTGTCGTGATACTCAACGGCACTATTGAAAAGCGCAGAGGCGAAAAAGTCAATCTTTTGCTCAGGTTACAGGTAATAAAAAAGGGAGCAAGCTCCCTTTTTCAACTGACTTACGCCAGAGCTGATTTCGCTTTTTCTACCAGTGCAGTGAATGCCACTTTGTCGAATACAGCGATGTCGGCCAGGATTTTACGGTCAATTTCAATGGCTGCTTTTTTCAGACCATTGATGAAACGGCTGTAAGACATACCGTTCTGACGCGCCGCTGCGTTGATACGCGCGATCCACAGCTGACGGAACTGACGCTTACGTTGACGACGGTCGCGGTAAGCATACTGACCAGCTTTGATAACAGCCTGGAAGGCAACGCGGTAAACACGTGAACGTGCACCGTAGTAACCTTTAGCTTGTTTTAAGATTTTTTTGTGACGTGCGCGAGCAACTACACCACGTTTTACACGAGCCATTTAGCTCTCCTGTTTAATATTCTGAATTAATTAAAAAAATTTACTTATGCGTACGGCAGGCAGGCAACAACCAGACCCAGATCGCCTTTAGACACCATGCCTTTCGGACGCAGGTGACGTTTACGCTTGGTAGACTTCTTAGTCAGAATATGACGCAGGTTCGCGTGTTTACGCTTGAAGCCGCCAGAAGCGGTCTTCTTGAAGCGCTTAGCCGCGCCACGTACAGTTTTAATCTTTGGCATTTTAAAAAATATCCACTTCGCATTGTTGATAACATGACCCAGACAGGCGAACAACAAACCGCACAACGCAAGCGCTGCGCGGTCATTGCTACTTGAATGCCTACTGTTTCTTCTTAGGTGCGAGCACCATGATCATCTGGCGGCCTTCGATCTTCGAAGGGAAGGATTCGACAATAGCCAAATCCAGATCATCACACAGGTCTTTACGGACGCGGTTAAGCACTTCCATACCGATCTGCTGGTGCGCCATCTCACGACCGCGGAAACGCAGCGTGATTTTGGCTTTATCGCCTTCTTCCAGAAAGCGAATCAGGTTGCGTAGTTTGACCTGATAGTCGCCATCATCGGTTCCAGGACGGAATTTAATTTCCTTAACCTGAATAACTTTTTGCTTCTTCTTCTGTTCCTTAGAAGATTTGCTTTTTTCATAGAGGAACTTGCCGTAATCCATAATGCGGCAAACCGGCGGTTCGGCGTTCGGGCTGATTTCAACTAAATCTACACCCGCTTCCTCAGCTTTTTCCAAAGCTTCGCGTAGACTGACAATACCAAGTTGCTCGCCTTCAACGCCTGTTAAGCGCACTTCTGTTGCGCGAATTTCACTGTTGATGCGATTCGGACGCGTAGGTTGTACTCGTTTTCCGCCTTTAATACCTTATTCCTCCAATTGGTGAAGATTGCGGCTGCGAATCTCTTGCTGCAGCTTCTCAACAAACACATCGACATCCATCGACCCAAGGTCTTTACCACGGCGGGTGCGAACGGCCACTTTGCCAGCTTCCACCTCTTTATCACCACAGACCAACATATAAGGGACGCGACGTAATGTGTGCTCGCGGATTTTAAAGCCTATCTTCTCGTTTCTCAAGTCCGCTTTCACACGAATGCCAGCATTCTGCAATTTACGTGTCAAAGTCTCAACATATTCTGCCTGACCGTCGGTAATATTCATGACGACAGCCTGCACTGGTGCCAGCCAGCTAGGGAAGAAACCGGCAAACTCTTCGGTCAAAATACCGATAAAGCGTTCCATCGACCCCAGAATCGCACGGTGAATCATCACGGGCGTCTGACGATCGTTGTTTTCACCCACGTAGGTGGCATCCAGACGTTTAGGCAGGGAAAAGTCTAGCTGAACTGTTCCGCACTGCCAGGCACGGTCAAGGCAATCGTATAAAGTAAATTCAATTTTCGGGCCGTAGAAGGCGCCCTCACCCGGCTGGTATTCAAACGCAATGTTGTTTTCATTGAGCGCCGCAGCCAGATCCTCTTCTGCACGATCCCAGGTTTCATCAGAACCGATGCGCTTTTCAGGACGGGTAGACAGTTTCACCACGATCTTTTCAAAGCCAAAGGTGCTGTACATGTCGTAAACCATGCGGATACAGCTGTTCACTTCGGCGCGCAGTTGATCTTCCGTACAGAAAATGTGGGCATCATCCTGAGTAAAGCCACGAACGCGCATCAGACCATGTAACGCACCTGAGGGTTCATTACGGTGGCAGCTCCCGAACTCGGCCATACGCAGTGGCAAATCGCGATAGGATTTCAGCCCCTGATTAAAGATTTGCACATGACCCGGGCAGTTCATCGGCTTGATGCAGTACTCACGGTTCTCCGAAGAGGTCGTAAACATCGCATCTTTGTAGTTTTCCCAGTGACCGGTTTTTTCCCACAGCACGCGGTCCATCATGAACGGACCTTTTACTTCCTGGTACTGGTACTCTTTCAGCTTACTGCGGACGAACACTTCCAGTTCACGGAAAATTGTCCAGCCGTCATTATGCCAGAAAACCATACCCGGCGCTTCTTCCTGCATATGGTAGAGGTCGAGCTGTTTACCGATCTTACGGTGGTCGCGCTTCGCCGCTTCTTCCAGACGCTGCAGATAGGCAGACAGCTGCTTTTTATCGGCCCAGGCGGTGCCGTAGATGCGCTGCAACATTTTGTTGTCGCTGTCGCCACGCCAGTAGGCGCCTGAAATTTTCTGCAGTTTGAAATGGTGACAAAAACGCATATTCGGTACGTGCGGACCGCGGCACATATCGACGTATTCTTCATGATGATACAGCCCAGGGCGATCATCATGGCTGATATTCTCGTCCAGGATAGTGGTCTTATAGACTTCACCCCGCGCCGCGAAGACATCGCGCGCTTCCTGCCAGCTGACCTTCTTCTTCACGACATCGTAGTTGGTCTCAGCCAACTGATGCATGCGTTTTTCCAGCAGCTCAATATCTTCCTGGGTCAGCGTGCGATCGATGTCGACATCATAGTAGAAACCGTTGTCGATAACCGGACCAATAGCCATTTTCGTGTCGGGCCACAGCTGCTTAATGGCATGGCCTAACAGGTGCGCGCAAGAGTGACGGATGATTTCAAGACCCGCTTCGTCTTTTGCAGTAATAATGGCGACAGACGCGTCGTCGGTGATGGGATCAACCGCATCGACCAGTTCACCGTTCACTCGTCCGGCGATACAGGCTTTGGCCAGACCGGGGCCGATATCAAGCGCGATGTCCATCACGCTGACAGGGCGATCATAAGTGCGCTGGCTGCCATCAGGAAGCGTAATTACAGGCATAGAATGTCCTTAGTTGCAGTGGTAAGCCACACGAAAGCCTACATACAAAATTGAGTAGTTTGATTCACCTGGCGTGAAATCAGACCCACATTGTCGGAATGTCGCCAGGAAGTTGATGCGGCACGGATAATAGCAGTTTTCAGACGTGAGCAAAACCCATGCCTTTCCGCTAACTCTCAGACAGATCAAAAAAAAGCGGCCGGGCACCAGGCCAGACCGCTTCTCCGTCAGACAGACTTAACGCGGATTACATCGCGTACGTCAGCATGACCGTGGTTTTGGTATCCGTATGGTCGGGCGCAGACTCAGGTGGATTGTTGTTCCAGGTGACGTTATACGCCAGTTTCAGGGCGAAATGGTCGTTAATCGCTACCTGTAAGCCCGTTTCAGAGTTCACTGTCGTATCGTCACCCAGTGAGCTCAGTACGGAAACGCCCTGAATGAATTTGGTGGTATCTGTCAGCTGCCACTGGTAGCTCACCGCACCGTAAGCCAGCGCCTGCGTTTTATGGCCACCTTCGCGGTAATCGTCGTAACGGACACCAGGACCGAATTCCGCACGCAGTGAATGCACCGGGCCATTCAGGATCTGACGACCATAACCGGCGGTCAGGACATCGCGTCCGTCATAACCATTGTAACGGTCACTTAACCAGCTTGCCTGACCAAACAGGTAGTCATAGGCGCTCATGTTGTAACGCGAACGCGCACCTACGTTATAGGTTTCGGACGAGCGCTCATCGTTTGCAGAGGTATTCGCGGCATTGCCCCACAAGCTGTAGGCCATTGATTCTGTATACCAGGTCATGTTGGTCTGTGCGGTCAACGATGAGCTGGTGGTGTTACCGGTTTGCGCCAGGTAACCTGCAGAGGCCGATCCTTCAAAAGGCTTTTTCGCCGTTGAAGGGTCATCCATCGCGGTGAAGACCGCGTTATCGGCCAGCGCCTGGTGACAAAACGCTCCGGCAGAGAGCAATAGAACAGCAGACAGCTTGTTAAAGGCGTTCATTAAGTGTGATCCGTGCAACAGTTTTGAAAACGAAGATTCTGAAGGGTTTCCCGGTGCGATCAATCCCCTTTACCGTAACTTTTGTAAAGAGATATGAATTCGCTCAGAACATCATGCATTAGCGTAACGTCCCGTATTTGCTGGACGTTAACCTGAGTTCGGCGCGCATTATAGAGTTGTTTTTGCCAAATAACATCTGTTCGTTTACAAGATTTACATACGTTCGGGTTGCCAGCATCCGCACAAACGGTAAACAGTTTAGTCCGAATTGTTGGCTCATCCCCTTCATTATTCGCCTGTTTTTTCACCCTGTACTACGCTGTGTGATATTTAACCCTTTCGAGGTGCAAAATGAGCAGTGGAGATCTACATCGCTATGTCGTGACCTTTCATTATCAGGAAGCCGGACTCAGTGACGTTCTGAACCTGACCGGTGCTCTGACATCAGGGGGCTTCTCTACCACGTTAATGGATGACAGTGGCACCGCCCATGAGCTTGGCACCAACAGTTTTGGCATTGTCACCACACTGGATGAGGCCGCGCTAAAACAGCAGGCTCTTGCCGCGGGCGAAAGCGCGCTGGGCCAGAAACCCGACGTGACGTTGACCACGCTTGACGACTTTCTGCGCCAAGCAACAGGTGCCGCAGACTAGTCTGTGCACACGCGCAGGTTTTTATCGCGTGCGTCCGCGTTACAATTGAACTCAGGCAGCGAATAAAGAGGATAACCCGATGTGGTCAGCCATTAGTCGTCTGTTAAACGAGCAATTTGGCAACGCCGAAATTACCCAACGTCATGAACTCCCCGGGGGGATGTTCATCCCGCCTGGCTCATCCGCTATGGTGAGCAGGATGTGTTTGTAAAGTGCAACAGCCGCGATAAAGTGTCCCTGTTTAGCTGGGAAGCCGATCAACTCGCCCTGCTGCGCCGTACCCAGACGGTCCGCGTTCCGGACGTTTATGGCGTTGGCAGCGATCGTGACTACAGTTTCCTGCTGCTGGAATATATCAAACCTCAGCCCCTGGATCCGCAGAGCGCCTACCAGTTAGGCCAGCAGTTGGCGCGTCTGCATCAGTGGAGCGAGCAACCTCAGTTCGGGCTTGATTTCGATAATAATCTGACCTCTACACCACAGCCCAACAGCTGGTTGCGGCGCTGGTCAGTTTTCTTTGCGGAGCAACGAATCGGCTGGCAACTGCAGATTGCCGCTGAGAAAGGCATTCTGTACGGCGATGCCGAACGGATTATTGATTGTGTGCAACGGACCCTGGCGTCCCATCACCCTCAACCTTCCCTGCTCCACGGCGATCTGTGGCCAGCTAACTGTGCGGGCAGCGAGACTGGCCCCTGGATTTTCGATCCTGCCTGTTACTGGGGCGACCGGGAATGCGACCTGGCGATGCTGAGCTGGTTTACCGATCTGCCGAAGGCGATCTTTGACGGTTATCACCAGAGCTGGCCATTACCCGATGGCTTTTCGCAGCGTCAGCCGGTTTATCAGCTTTACTATCTCCTGAACCGGGCCAACGTGTTTGGCGGCAACTGGCTGGGCGCGGCGCAGTTTGCCGTGGGCCAGTTGCTGGATGACGATGCACGGGCAGCCGGTCAGGTGAAACCGGCCTGATCGTTTAGAGAAAACCGAGCAGAGAAAGCAGAAAGTAACCGGCGATGGCAATCACCAGCGGCAGGATGTAGAGCGGGAAAATCTGTAGAAAAATGGTGTGGCGCGGGACCCGTACCTTTTCTTCCAGCTGCTGCCGGGTCCGGCCATCGCTGCCTTTTGCCTGCTCAAGAATCATCTGATCTTCAATCCCTTCCCGCACATGGCGCACCTGACGTCCCATGCGCGCACCGGACGCTTCCAGCGCCAGCCCGACAAAAATCAAAATATAGATAAACCAGAAGCCCAGATTCATCTGTCCATTGAACTCGGGCACCGGTGAGTTTTGCCAGAACACATTCAGAAACGGCGTATTAAAGCGAATCATATCCACCATGACATGAATGAAATCCAGCATCACGGCATCAATACCGGGTTTCTTTTCACTGTGCTTAAACAAAAAGCTCAGCAGTGAAATGATGGTAGACAGCAACGCGAGTAAAAAAATCACCCAGCCAGCGACACGCTTAAGGATGGCAATGCGGCCAGCCTGTTGATAGGTCATGATATCTCCTGAACCCAAAATCCCATTTGCTTCAGTCTACCTGCCCTTGCAGAATTTTCCCAAAAAAAAGAGCGGTCTGCGCCCGTTTCGCCTCATCTGCGCACCAACCCTGTGTTCATGCTAAGGTAGCCTGAACTTTTTAAGGAGCGAAACATGTCTTACCACCGCCCTGTTTTTGCAGCTTTATTTGATATGGATGGCTTGTTGATTGATTCTGAACCTCTCTGGGATCAGGCTGAAATGGACATCTTTTCAACCCTGAATATCGATTTGACCCGACGCCACGAATTACCCGATACGCTCGGATTACGTATCGATCAGACGGTGCGCATGTGGTACGAAACGTTGCCCTGGTCGGGACCGAGTCAGGAAGCGGTCACACAGCGTATCATCGCCCGTGCAATGGAACTGATTGCGATAAACCGCCCGCTTCTGCCCGGCGTCGAGTCCGCCCTCTCATTGTGCAAACAGCACGGCCTGAAGACCGGCCTGGTTTCCGCATCGCCCCGCTTCATGCTGGAACAGGTACTGACGATGTTTAACCTGAATCACTATTTTGATGTGCTGTCTTCCGCCGAACATCTGCCCTACAGCAAGCCGCATCCGCAGGTCTACCTCAACGCCGCCGAGGCGCTGGGCATTGATCCGCTTCACTGCGTCGCGCTGGAAGATTCGGTGAACGGCATGGTAGCAAGCAAAGCCGCACGAATGCGATCGATTGTGATTCCGGCAGCCAGCCATCAGGATGATGCCCGCTGGGCGCTTGCCGACGTGAAGCTGAGCAGCCTGACACAGTTAACGCGGGAGCATTTGCAGGCTTGACGGCAAAGGCGCTGTAACCTGTTGCATCCCCTTAAAAAATTAACGCTTCGTTACAGCGTCACAGGTTCTCATTTACTGGATAAATCCCTATACTGGATGCATTGACAGTTTCTTTTGCAGCCAGGTTTATCATGACGGCCGAAGGCCATATCTTTTTTGCTGTTGCCAGCGCCATTTTTGCGAAACGGGCCGAGCTCACCCCGGTGATGGCTCAGGCGGACTGGTGGCATTTAATTCCCGCCAGCCTGCTGACCTGCCTGCTGCCTGACATCGATCATCCTAAGTCCTTGCTGGGCCAGCGCCTGCGCTGGTTGTCGCATCCCATTGCCCGGGCATTTGGTCATCGCGGGTTCACCCACAGCCTGCTTGCCGTCGCGGCTGGCCTGTGGCTGTTTCAGATTAACGTGCCGAAAAGCTGGCCGGTGCCCGCCGATGTTCTGCAGGGCATGACGCTGGGTTACCTGAGCCACATTGTGGCCGATATGCTCACTCCGGCCGGCGTTCCTCTGCTCTGGCCCTGTCGCTGGCGTTTTCGTCTGCCCATTCTGAACAGCCAAAAAGGCAATCAGCTGGAGCGCGCTCTGTGCCTGTGCCTGATGGCTTACGCGCTGTGGTTCCCGCCAGGGATGCCTGCGTTTGGCGAAAATGGCTGGCCCACTCAGGTATTTGATACCTTGCAAAACGGCGTCAGCCGCCTCCTGTCGGGGCATTCCGGCTCCTGAGCCACTGGCCGCTCAGGCAACGTTATAAGCTATTCCATTTGGATATAAGATCGCACTAAATTCACCTGATACCATTTCCGGACACCTGTATGAACAATAACTACTTTTGCTTTCCTTACCAGGGGAATGCTGCATGATTCGGAGTTTCTATGGATATCCCTTTAACGCTTAATATCATTGCCTTTGTGGTGCTGCTGCTTCTGCTGTCACGCCTGAGCCGCGCCAACTGGAGTCTGTCAAAAAAAGTGCTGGTCGGGTTAGTGTTTGGCGTCGCGTTTGGCCTGGCGCTGCAGTTTATTTACGGCAGTAACAGCGATACGGTCAAAGCGTCAATTGGCTGGTTTAACGTGGTCGGTAACGGCTATGTCCAGCTGTTGCAGATGATCGTGATGCCGCTGGTCTTTGTCTCAATTCTGAGCGCGGTGGCGCGCCTGCATAACGCCTCTTCGCTGGGCAAAATCAGTTTCCTGACCATTGGCGTGCTGCTGTTTACGACCGCGATTGCGGCGCTGGTCGGGGTTTTCGTGACCGGGCTGTTCCATCTTAATGCAACCGGCCTGGTACAGGGTGCCCAGGAAACGGCGCGTCTGAGTGCCATCCAGAATAACTATGTAGGCAAAGTGGCCGATCTGACGGCGCCGCAGCTTATCCTGTCCTTTATCCCGAAAAACCCCTTTGCCGATTTAACCGGTGCCAGCCCCACCTCGATTATCAGTGTCGTCATCTTCGCAGCCTTTTTAGGCGTGGCGGCCCTGCACCTGCTTAAAGATGACGAAGTGAAAGGCCAGCGTGTCCTGACGGCGATCGATACGCTGCAGTCATGGGTGATGAAGCTGGTGCGCCTGATCATGAAACTGACGCCTTACGGCGTGCTGGCGCTGATGACTAAAGTAGTTGCCGGATCGAACCTGCAGGACATCATTAAGCTGGGTAGCTTCGTGGTCGCATCCTATCTGGGCCTGGGCATTATGTTTGTGGTACACGGTCTGCTGCTGTCCGTAAATGGCATCAACCCTATGCGCTTTTTCCGCAAAGTCTGGCCCGTGCTGACCTTTGCCTTTACCAGCCGCTCCAGTGCCGCCAGCATTCCGCTGAACGTGGAAGCGCAAACCCGTCGTCTGGGCGTGCCGGAATCCATTGCCAGTTTCTCGGCGTCGTTTGGCGCTACGATCGGGCAGAACGGTTGTGCCGGTCTTTATCCGACCATGCTGGCCGTGATGGTGGCGCCGACAGTGGGCATTAACCCGTTTGATCCGCTGTGGATTGCCACCCTGGTGGGCATTGTGACGTTGAGCTCAGCAGGCGTTGCCGGTGTCGGCGGTGGCGCGACTTTCGCGGCGTTAATCGTGCTGCCCGCGATGGGCCTGCCCGTCACGCTGGTCGCGCTGCTGATTTCGATCGAGCCGTTGATCGATATGGGCAGAACCGCGTTGAACGTGAATGGTGCAATGACCGCAGGTTCCCTGACCAGTCGCTGGCTGGGCCTGACAGACCGACGCGTTCTTGAGCAAGACGAACACCGTGAATTAGAGCACAGCTAATCACATCTGACCTGGCACCCGGTGCCAGGTCTTCTCCCTTTTCCCTGCCTGTTTCTCCTTATTTCCCCTCTGTCTTTACATTCACGTTAAGGAAACGTTAAGCGTGGTAAATGGGCAATAATACGTGCGCTTTCTGCTTGTTTTTGGATGCTAAAAGGAGAATTCTGCAGCGAGTCACAGCAGGAGAATGCACATGAAAACGGTTATCGCTTCATTCCTCGCGTTAGCGATGATTACGCCCAGCGCAGTGTTTGCTCGCCCCGGCGACTGGGGGCCCGGCCCTCACTGGTACCGGCCCGGCCCGGGCTGGCATGGTCCTGCGCCGCGCTGGCATGGTCCTGACCATTTCCACGTTCTGCCACTGGCGGCAACGGCGGTTCTGATTGGGGGATTAACCTACTATTTGCTGAATGGCAGTTATTATCAGCGACACGGTGATGAGTACGTGGTTGTTGAGCCGCCTGCTCCGACCTATGTCAGCAGCGTCGGCGGTATGCAGGTGCTGGATTTTAATGGCCGACGTTTCTACGTGCAGGACGGGCATTACTATCAGCGGGAGATTAACGGCAGCTACGTTGAAGTGCCGCGTCCGGCTGGACTGTAGAGATAAAAAAACGGCTCGCCATAAGCGAGCCGTTTTTTCAGGTCAGCGAAAATTTACTGCTTAACCTGCGGATCGGTATCGTATTCAGCACAGCTCTGGAAGCCGTAGTTCATCACGCGACCCATATCGTTATAGCTCACGAAGTAAGTTTGTGCTTTACCGTCACGCTCGCCAATCACATAGGTCTGACAGGTACCGCGCGCATGCACCATGGTGATTTCAGTTGAAGCAGGGCCAGCAATCTGACGGACCTGCTGGCGGGTCATGCCTTTTTTGACGTCCTTAACCACTGGCTTAGTCACGTAGCTTTCCGCACGATCGTAAGTCGTACAACCAGAGAGCGCAGCCAGCGTCAGCGCTGCAGCGATACATCCCATCACTTTATTCATCTTGTTGTTCCTCATTTTTTGTCCATGTGGTGAAAAGCCTGGAACATAAAACGGTTTTTATCAAGTTAATGACAGACTTAAACTCAATCTGTCTCGCGGGATTTGTTAAAATGCGCCGGAACAGACCAGGCATGCTGGCTCACTGCACCATTGCGTGTTGGCCAGTGCCGTTTTTACAGGCACAAAAGACGCGCTGAATGCACTTTTGTGACAACGTCACTTAAACATTATCATCAGAGGCCAAATGACGCTTTCCTCACCCAACCGGCTGGTTTACGCCATCACCCTGGGATTACTGGCTGCGCTGGGACCGTTGTGCATCGATCTGTATCTGCCCGCCCTGCCGCAGTTAGCCAGTGACCTGGCTACGCCAACGTCTACGGCACAGCTCAGCCTTACCGCTGGCCTGCTGGGACTGGGCGCCGGTCAGCTTCTGTTTGGTCCCATGAGCGACAAATTTGGTCGTCTGCGCCCTCTGACCCTGTCACTGACGTTGTTGTTTATCGCGTCGCTGGGCTGCGCCCTTGCCCAGACTATCGATCAACTGTTACTGGCTCGTCTGTTTCAGGGATTAGCGGGAGCGGGCGGTGCGGTGCTGTCACGGGCAGTAGCGCGCGATATGTACAATGGCCATGAACTGACGCGCTTTTTTGCGCTGCTGATGCTGGTTAACGGCCTTGCCCCTATTGGCGCCCCCTTACTGGGCGGTGCCCTGATGACCGTGCTGGACTGGCGCGGTATTTTTGTTGTGCTGAGCGGCATCGCCATTTTGCTCATCCTGCTGGCGCGCGGGAAACTGCATGAAAGCCTGCCCGTTGATCGGCGGAGTCAGGGCTCGGTTTTTGCTGCTTATGCTGCGCTGGGGCAGGTCATCACCCACCGTGCCTTTATGGGTTTCTGCCTGACGCAAGGGTTTATGATGTCGGGCATGTTCGCCTATATCGGCGCATCGCCGTTCGTGCTGCAGGAAATCTATGGTCTGTCACCCCAGGCGTTCAGCTTTTGCTTTGCCGCCAACGGTATCGGTTTAGTGATTGCCTCGCAGACCAGCGCCCGCCTCTGCCCGCTGTGGGGTGAATATCGCGTCCTGAAAGGCGGCCTGATGCTGGCATTCGTGGCCTCCAGCGCGCTGCTGGCCGCCGGGTTAACGCACGCCCCGCTCCCGCTGCTGCTGGTTGCGCTGTTCTTTTCGATTGCCAGCAATGGTGTCATTGCCACCACCGCCGCCTCACTGGCGATGCAAAGTCAGGGGCAACGTGCCGGTAGCGCATCGGCTGTCATTGGCGTGACGATGTTCACTCTGGGCGCACTCGCCGTGCCGGTAACCGGGATGGGCGGCACATCAGTAATCAGTATGACGTTGACGATATTTGGTTGCTTCATGCTGGCTATACTGACCTTTATCGTTTTGGCAAAAAAACCTCCGCTGAGGTAAAAATTGTCGGATTCAGACCAGCAAAAAGAAAACATCACCCGCTTTGGCTTGTTGTTTTCGGGGATGCGCGTTAGCTTTAAGACAGGCTTTATATTGTGCCGGCTGGCTAAAGACTTAAGGAGATGTTGATGTCACTGCAGCAGGAAATCATTACCGCACTGGGTGTGAAACCCACTATCGATCCGCAGCAGGAAATTCGTACCAGCGTGGATTTCCTCAAAGCGTATTTAACGCGCCACAGCGGCCTGAAGGCGTTAATACTCGGTATCAGCGGCGGACAAGATTCTACCCTGACGGGCAAGCTGGCCCAGATGGCGATCACGGAGCTTCGCCAGGAAACAGGCGATAACGACTACACCTTTATCGCGGTGCGTCTGCCTTACGGCGTGCAGGCTGATGAGCAGGACTGCCAGGATGCGCTGGCCTTCATCCAGCCAGACCGCTCGCTGGTGGTCAATATTAAAGAAGCGGTGCTGGCCAGTGAGCGCGCGCTGAAAGACGCCGGCATTGTGCTGTCGGATTTCGTCCGCGGCAATGAGAAAGCCCGTGAGCGTATGAAAGCGCAGTACAGCATTGCCGGTATGACCAAAGGCGTGGTGGTGGGCACCGACCATGGCGCAGAAGCCGTCACGGGCTTCTTTACCAAGTACGGCGATGGCGGCAGCGATATTAACCCTATCTTCCGCCTCAATAAGCGCCAGGGCAAACTGCTGCTGAAAACGCTGGGTTGCCCGGAACATCTGTATCTGAAAAAACCGACCGCCGATTTAGAAGACGATCGCCCCGGTCTGCAGGATGAAGTCGCACTGGGCGTCACCTACGACATGATCGATGACTACCTTGAAGGGAAAACGATCGATCCGGACAGCGCGAAAATCATTGAAGGCTGGTATCTGAAAACCGAGCACAAACGTCGACCGCCTATCACTGTTTTCGACGATTTCTGGAAATAACGCCGCCGACCCTTGCCGCCCGGCAAGGGTTGCCTTAACTGCTGAAACTCCATGTCCGTAACGTTACACGAACGCCACCCTGACCGGGCTGAGCGCAATTTTACTCTGGAGCACCACCCTGGGTCTGCTGCGTAGCGTCAGTGAGGCTTTTGGCCCCACCGGCGGTGCCGCCCTGATCTATTCCATCACCGCCCTGCTGTTGTGCCTGACAAGAGGCCTGCCCGATCCGCGTGTCCTGCCCCGTCGCTATCTGCTGGTGGGCGGCAGCCCTGGCCCGGGCGCTTTATAACAATGTGACACGCCGTTATGCATGCGGTAGCAACGGTGTTTCACTGTTTTTTATCGTCACCGCGCTGGCGCAAGTGCTGTTCGTGGATGCCTCTACCGCCGTGGCCTACTCTGCCTGGAACGACGGCATTCAGCAGGGAAATTTGCCCCTGCTGGCGACCGCCTCCTGTTTTACGCCCGTGCTGTCCGCCTTGCTGGCCAGCTTATGGCTGGGCCTGACACCGCCCGCCAGCTTCTGGCAAGGTGTTGCCCTGATCACCGCAGGCTCGCTGATCGGCTGGCGGGCAACATACCGGTTATGAATCTGAGGCTGGCGATCATTTAACCTGCCTGTTATGCTGTATGGACAACCAGTATAGGGAGTTCGTTTTGGCAAGACGTGCAGCAACCCACCGCCTCGAATTTGATGCGGCAGCGATTTATGAATACCCGGAACATTTGCGTGAATGGCTGGAAGGCTTGCCCAACCTGCCCGGCGTGTATACCTTTCATGGCGAAAGCGACACGCTGCCGTTATACATTGGCAAAAGCGTTAACCTGCGTTCGCGCGTCATGTCTCATTTCCGAACACCTGATGAAGCCAAAATGTTGCGCCAGTCGCGACGCGTTAGCTGGATCCCCACGGCGGGCGATCTCGGCGCGTTGCTACTGGAGGCGCAGATGATTAAAACTCAGCAGCCGCTCTTCAATAAACGCCTGCGCAAAAATCGCCAGCTCTGCTCGCTGCAAATTACGCCCGAAGGGAAACCACAGGTCGTGTATGCGCGCGATGTCGATTTCAGTCAGTCGCCCAACCTGTTTGGTTTATACCGCAGTCGCTTCGCTGCCCTGGAACGGCTGAAACAGCTGGCCGATGAGTATCAGCTTTGCCACGGCTTATTAGGTCTGGAAGCACTGAGCCCCAGCCGGGGCTGTTTCCGCTCAGCGTTACGCCGCTGTGCGGGTGCCTGCTGTGGCAAAGAGTCCGTGAGCGATCATCAGGACCGACTGTTGGCGGCGCTGGAAAACGTCCGCGTCTTCTGCTGGCCCTGGCAGGGGGCGGTGGCGCTGGTGGAAGAAGGGAAACAGATGACGCAGATTCATGTCATTGACCACTGGTTCTATCTGGGCTCAGTTGACTCGATTGAAGAAGCCAGACGGCTGAAACGGGGTAAAGGCGGGTTCGACCACGATGGTTATAAGATCCTGTGCCGTCCGGTGTTGTCCGGCCAGTATCCGGTCATTCCGCTCTGAAGCGCCTGCTGACGGCACAAAAGGCGGACATATGACGACCTGCAACGCAACCCTGAGTTGACCGCGTGACGCGACAGAACCGCCCTTTTCCTTAACCGCCTTCCCGCTGGCGCGCGTGCATAAAAAAACCGCCGACACTGCCCACGCAACGTGGACAAGGCCGGCGGTCTCAGACCGGTTTTAGTGATTAACCCGAAGCTTATTCAGCAGGGGCCGGAGCCGCTTTGTCATGCATCGGGCGTTTTTCAGTCAGATGCTTTTCAAAATTCGCGTTGTACTGCTTTTTCTGCTCTGGCGTCAGTACGTTGTACAGTTTGTTCTGGGTTTCCATCATTGCCACCGCGTTCGCTTTGGCGTTGGCGGTCATTTTCTCCGCCTGGGCTTCGGCCTTCGCTTTGTCGAAGCTTTCAGAGGCGATAATCGCATGGTTAGCGCGACGCTCTTCGATTGACGGGCGCTGCATCTCGCCACGGCCCGCTTTCATAATTTCATGCATTTTTGTTTTTTGTTCTGGCGTCAGATTCAGTCCGCCAAACATCATGTCCATCCCACCCCGGTGCATCGGCTTGTGCATAGGTTTCTCACTGCCTGCTGGCGGTGGCGTCAGGTTATCCGCTTCGGCATGCACTACAGATGCCGCACCAAATGCCAGGGTAGAAGCCAGTAACAGAGAAGTCAGTTTACGCATAACAGTGTCCTTTTTTACTTGTTCACTTTCGTTACGACAGCGCGCTGTCGCGTCTTCGGAAACAAGCATACGACGTTGAACGTCAACTACTGCGAGTGAGCGTAAAAGCGTGAAAGCACAAAAGTCATATTTCAGGCGATCATGGAGGGAATAAGAAGAATGGCGTCAGGAATTGCAAAAGAGTATGAATAATCAGGAAATTTCGGATAAATCGTGGAGAATTGTAATGCCTTTAGCAGTAAAGCGGAAGGTCTCTTCCGCTCTTTTTTTATACTGCGCGGTGAGACCGTTCAGAGAGGTAACGCCTGAGTCTGCTCGCTCTCTTCAATCAGCATTAAACCCGCCCGCAATCCCAGCGCGACATGGGGATTGGGAAAGAGCACGTATTCCCGCGCCTGCTGGACAAAGTAGCGCGTCTCGCCATCCTCAGCTAACAACGCCCCCTGCGGAAACGCGGTAAAATTTTTCGTGTCATCCGGCATATGCAGCTGAAACGCCTCACTTAAGCGCGTGATCTGCTGGCAGACCCGATAACGGCGCGGGCGACCGGCGGGCTCAGGCAATGTTTCACCATACAGCAGAGCAGCCAGGGCCTGAGACGCGGCGCTGAACTGCGACAGATCGTTTTCGCCAAACGGCCGCGCCTGCCCCAACTCCAGGGTGCAGCTGGCTGCGCCAAAATGTTCGCAGCTGAAATGGGTAAAGGTGCCCCCCGGCGAACGATGAAATACCAGCGCATCCAGACCGGCTGCGCCCAGCCAGTGCAAAAACGCGTCCGGCCAGGGACGCGGATTATGCGGCAGTACGCCAAAGCGGGGATGGTAAGAGCCGCGCAGTGCCGTATGCATATCCAGGTGCCAGCGAGTTTCGTCACATGCCCCCCGCTGCCAGAAGTTTTCCAGCGTTTGTTCCAGCCGCAGCACCCGCCGCGCTTCATCGCCATCATCAATCTGCTGCCAGCGGCCACCAAACAGTCGGTTAATGTCACTGGTCACATAACGCTTCCCCGCGCGCAGCGCCGAAGGATTACCTAACACCACCAGCATACGCTGCTGAAGTGGTTTTTCGCCCCGGAGTAAAGGCGTGATGAGCTGATTAAGGATTTCAACCGGGGCGGTTTCATTTCCGTGAATGCCCGCAGAGAGTACCAGCGCCTGGTTAACCGGTGCCTTTGGCTCCATAAGCAAAAGACCATGGTATAACCACTGCCAGCGAAGATGCGCCGTCTCACCGCTACGCAAACGTGGCGCTTCACCCGACAGCGTTTGCTGCAAAAAGTCCTGCATCGTTTCTCCTTAAAAGCGGAAGCGGGCAACCCTGACGGCACCACCTGCTTCACTGCTGAAATGTATACACATTTCCTAAGTCTAGCAGCCTGGTCAATTCATCAAGGGCAACCCGCCCTTCTTCCAGTAATTGCGGATCGCCTAAATCGCTTTGCGTCAGCCTGTCGCGATAGTGCTTATCGACCCACCGGTTCAGCGTGGCGAACACGTGATCGTTCATCAGCACCGCCGGGTTAACGGCCTGGCGCTCCTCGGGGGTTAATACCACGCGCAACCGCAGGCAGGCGGGGCCGCCACCGTTGTGCATACTTTCCCGCAGGTCAAACACCTGCAGGGACTGTAACGGACCGCCGCCTTCCACCTGTTCACGCAGGTATTCCCAGACGCCGGGATGCTGGCGCGACTCTTCCGGCAGCACCAGCATCATGCTGCCATCCGGGCGCGTCAGCAGCTGGCTGTTAAACAGGTAGGTACTGACGGCATCCTGCACGGAGACCCGGGCTGTTGGCACCTCCAGGGCGACAAAACCCGGCACACGGTCGCGCAGTTGCGCCAGTAAACCGGGCTGATCAACAAAAGCCTGCTGATGGCAAAACAGCAGCTGCTGATTGCTCACGGCAATGACATCGTTATGGAAAACGCCCTGATCGATGACCGCCGGATTTTGCTGCGCAAAAATGACTTTTTCAGGCGAGAGCTGATGCAGGCGGGCGACCGCTTCACTGGCTTCACGGGTTTGCCGGGCCGGGTAGCGTCGGGGGGCCGTATCAGACTGGCCGTCGCGACCATAGATAAACAGTTGTACACCCGCGTCACCATAGTCGCCGCCCAGACGGTTATGGTTGGCCGCCCCTTCATCACCAAACCTGGCCACCTGCGGTAGCGCATCATGCACAACAAAATGTCGCGGATCGCGAAACAGCGCTCGCAGCAGAGCGGCCGTTTGCGGGGCTTCAATGGAACGGTGAAATTTGTTGTTGAGATTCGCGACGGTGAAATGCACCCGACGGTCAGCGCTGTCGGCTGAGGGTGATACCGTTGCCGCATTGGCCACCCACATCGCCGAGGCCGAGCTGGCGGCTGACAGTAACGCGGGGGCCGTTTTATGGGCTTTTTCCAGAACCTGCGCATCGCTGCCGCTAAAACCCAACTGACGCAGCACGGCAATGCCGGGCCGCTCATGCGGCGGGATCACGCCCTGAACAAATCCCATGTCGGCCAGCGCTTTCATTTTCAGTAAGCCCTGCTTTGCCGCCAGCCGCGGATTCGACGGCTGGTGTTGATGGCGCGTCGAGGCTTCGTTACCGAATGACAACCCCGCGTAATGGTGCGTCAGTCCGACCAGCCCATCAAAGTTGGCTTCTGTGGCTTTCATGGGCGACCTCCTTGCGGTGAAAAATCCAGGCCCGGTGACAGTGTTGCCGGAAGCGTAAGCTGCGGCGATTCCAGCGAGGCCATCGGCCAGGCACAATAGTCTGCGGCATACCAGGCGCTGGCGCGATGGTTACCCGAGGCGCCAATCCCGCCAAACGGTGCCGTACTGGCAGCGCCAGTCAGCGGCTTATTCCAGTTCACAATACCGGCACGCGCTTCCAGCAACAGCTGGTCAAACTGCTCGCGGGAAGGTGAAATTAACCCGCACGCCAGGCCGTAACGCGTCTGGTTAGCCAGTTGAATCGCCCGCGGATAATCGTCGTAACGCATCACCGCCAGTAGCGGGCCAAATACTTCTTCATCCGGCAAATTGTCTACCGCGGTCACGTCAATAATGCCGGGCGTTAACAGCGCCTGTTGCCGGTTGGGCCAGCGCATTGCCAGCAGTATCTTGCCGCCCGCCGCGACGCGCTGCTGCCATTCGGCATAAATTTTTTCGGCAGCGGCGCAGGAGATCACGCTGCCCATAAAAGGTTGCGGATCGGCGTTCCAGGCGCCGGGTTGCAACCGCCCGGCCACCTCAACCAACCGTGTCAGGAAGGCATCACCGGCCGCGCCCCGTTTGACCAGTAAGCGGCGCGCGCAGGTACAACGCTGGCCTGCCGTGATAAAGGCTGACTGAATGGCGATATGCACCGCCCCGTCGATATCCGCGGGATCGTCCACGATCAGTGCATTGTTGCCGCCCATTTCCAGCGCCAGCATTTTTTCAGGCTGCCCGGAAAACTGGCGATGAAGCTGATAACCGGTATGTGCGCTACCGGTAAACAGCAGGCCGTCAATGCCCTGCTCAGCCGCCAGCGCCTGGCCGGTTTCACGTCCGCCCTGCAGCAGTCCCATGACGCCATCTGGCAGGCCCGCCTCCCGCCACAGCTGTACCGTTCTCTCAGCGGTGGCCGGCGTCAGCTCGCTGGGTTTGAACACCACACAGTTACCGGCGAGCAAGGCGGGCACAATGTGACCATTCGGTAAATGGCCCGGGAAATTATACGGGCCGAATACCGCCAGCACGCCATGAGGACGATGACGCAGGGCATTTTCGCCCTGTTGCTGCTCCCCGGTGCGAGCGTGATAGGCTTTAACGGAAATCGCAATTTTGTTGATCATCGCGGTCACTTCCGTCAGCGCTTCCCAGCGCGGTTTCCCCGTTTCCTGCGCAATGCAGTCGGCCAGGGCGGTTTTATGGTTCTCGAGTTGTACCGCGAAACGTTCAACGATGGCCTGACGGGCGGCAAAAGGCTGTCTTGCCCACGCCGGAAAGGCCGACCGGGCCGCCTGGCAGGCCGCTGTAACCTGCTCCGATGAAGCCGCGCACCCCTGCCACAGCGTGTCGCCGCTGACCGGGTCCTGTTTGGAAAAGTGATCTGACTCGCCAGCGAGCCACTGTCCGTTAATCAGGTGCGTCATGCCTTTTTCTCCTCACTACACAGCGTCACTACGCGCAGGCTGTCACCCGGCTGGCACTGCAACGCCTGTAACTGTTCGTCATTAAGCTGAATATGTTCAGCGCTCGGATCGACCGGTATGAGTGCGACACGAAACCGGTGATAATCGGTGTTGGCGACCAGACAAAGTGGCGCATCCTGCCGGGCCTCGCCTTTTCGTGCCGTCAGTAACCGACTGTCCCGCACGGCGCGGATGTCATCAATGTCACATTCCAGCGTCGGCCCGCCATCAAAGATGTCAATATACTGGCGGTAGCGGAAACCCTCCGCCTCCAGTACCGCCCGTGCAGGCGCGGTTTTAGGATGGACCTGACCAATGACGGCCTGCGCTTCCGGGGTTAAATAGTGCAGATAAAGCGGGTGCTTGGGCATGAGTTCCGCAATAAACGTTTTCTGCCCGGTACCGCTCAGAAAATCGGCTTTGCGAAATTCCATCGAGAAAAAGTGAATGCCCACGCTGTCCCAAAACGGGGAATGCCCCTGTTCATCGCTGACGCCGCGCATTTCGGCAACCACCCGCGCCATAAAGCAGTCGCGAAAGTTCGCCATAAACAGAAAACGGGACTTCGATAACAGATAACCGTTTTTACCGTCACGATAGTCGGGATCCAGAAACAGCGTGCAGAGTTCGCTACTGCCTGTATGGTCATTGCTTAATGACAGTGTCGGCAACGTGGCGTACACGTTCAGCTCTTTTGAGGCATGCACCTGTGTGCCGACCCGAAAGTTGTACCAGGGTTCCTGTAGACCTACAGCCACCTCAATGGCGCAGATCCCCACCGCGCGATTGTCCTGGCTGTCAGCCAGCACAAACACATAGCCCTGTTCAGCACGCGGCAGCGTGCCCTGCCAGGTATGCAGCGAGCGTTCGATTCGGGCCTGTAGCGTGGCGCTGTCAACCGGCAAGGAGGTCAGTCCGCCGCCTGTTTTTGCCGCCAGTGCCATCAGCTGACTCAGATCATCCCGCTCGACCGGACGAATCACCATCATGATGCCTGGCCCTTAAACAGCTGTTCACAGGCCTGGGCAAAGCGCGCCATACCGGTCTTTACTTCCTGTTCGCTGATATTCAGCGCCGGCGCAAAACGCACCACGTTAGCCCCGGCGATCAGTACCATAACGCCCTGTTCAGCGGCGGCGAGGTTGATCTGTTTGGCTTTCCCCGCAAAGTCGTCGTTCAGTACGGCCCCAATCAATAACCCTAACCCGCGCACCGTTTTAAACAGATGCAGACGTTGATTGAGGTCATTCAGCGCCGCCACAATCCAGTCATGGCGCATCTTCACGCCGTCCATCACTTCAGGCCGGTTAATCAGTTCCATGACTTTCCCTGCCACCGCGCTCGCCAGGGGATTACCGCCATAGGTTGTGCCATGCGTGCCCACGCCCATCACCTGCGCCAGGTCTTCACGCGTTAACATGGCACCGATGGGAAACCCACCGCCCAGCGCCTTGGCACTGGTCAGGACATCCGGCGTCACGCCATAGTGCATATAGGCGTACAGCGAGCCGGTCCGGCCAACGCCGCTCTGCACTTCATCGAAAATCAGCAAGGCCTGATGTTTATCGCACAGTTCACGCAGGCCGCGCAGAAACGCGGGCTCTGCCGGAACAACACCGCCTTCGCCCTGAACAGGTTCGACAATGACGGCACAGGTCTGATCGGAAATCAGTGCGGCAGCAGACGCAAGATCGTTAAATTCCGCGTGCTGAATATCTGCCGGAAGTGGCGCAAAATCTTTTGAATAGGCAGGCTGCCCTCCCGCAGAAACGGTAAACAGCGTGCGGCCATGAAAGGCATTTTTAAATGCGACGATGCCGCTTTTATGGTTACCAAACCGGTCATGTGCCACTTTTCGGGCCAGCTTCAGCGCCGCTTCGTTTGCCTCTGCCCCGGAGTTGCAAAAGAACACACGGTCAGCAAAGGTGGCATCGATCAGGTGTTTCGCCAGACGTAAAACGGGTTCATTGGTATATCCATTGCCTGTATGCCACAGA
Organism: Pantoea sp. JZ2; assembly: GCF_035191405.1. NCBI lineage: Bacteria > Pseudomonadati > Pseudomonadota > Gammaproteobacteria > Enterobacterales > Erwiniaceae > Pantoea > Pantoea sp. JZ2. Next base: position 2,785,135 of record NZ_CP045247.1, read on the forward strand.
CGTGAAGCCTGCTCCTGAAGCGCCTGCTGAAGCGCGGGATGCGCATGGCCCAGTGCATTAACGGCGATACCGCCGGCGAAATCGATATAGTCTTTTCCCTGCTGATCCCAGACGGTTGAGCCCTCTGCGCGGACCGGTACAAAACTGGCGGGTGCATAAACCGGCATCATCCAGTGATCAAAATCATGACGCGAAACCTGCAGTGGCATAGTCCTTCTCCTGTACCCCAGGGGTAATCTGTTTGTTTGTTAAATGTTAAGAATGTAAAGACTCGTCCTACGATAGATTGCAGATAGCGTGCCAGCCAAGGACTAAAATGCATAAAATGGAGCGCATAACCAATTATCAATAACTTACGAGTGGCGCCTATTCATTTAAAATGCATAAATAGTGAATAATAGTCTGAGGAAGACGGGATAGTAGCGTTTTTTATAGCGGAATTATGCAACGGCGATATGAAATATTGCTTTTGTGATCGCTGATAAATTATTTGTTTAAAAGCGTGCAAAGTGCGCCTCACAATGGGGCGCTTGCATGGTTGTTGTGCATAAAAAAGAAAAATGCCGTGGTCGGGATGAATAAACTCAAATAAAAAATAAAAGAAAGGCTGAAAATAACGCATTCACGACGCCATAATTATTATTTATTCATCTGTTTTATTATTTTATTTCCTGGGTGACTATCAGGAAGTTAATAACCCTTTGCCAGGCCAGGTCGATTATTAATATGCAGACTAATGGTATGATCGCTACCTTTTAAGATTATTTATTAACCAGATATGGGTGATTATTTCACCACACCTACTGGCATTTTTATTTTTTTGTCATGCTGAATAAGGCGGGCGAGCAACACCAAACAAGCCACTGTTATATATGATATTTCATTCTTTTCATTGGCAGATAAATCATAAGAAAAAACAATAACACCGGGTAAACACTACTCAGCAATGGCGATTTTATCGTTTAGTTCCCTGAATACACAATTAGTTACACTTATTGCGCTAGGCTGGATTAACAATTTGTGTCATTTTCTTTTCACCCCACCAGAGGGGCAAATAATAAGACAACCACAGGGTAAATAATAAATGATGAAGCGCACTTTAGTGGCGGCATTAATGCCGTTACTGATCGGCCTGCCGACTGCTCAGGCTGCACAAATTTATAATAAAGACGGGAATAAGCTGGATTTAACAGGCAAGGTCAACGTCATGCGTCTTTTTTCTAAAGACGATTCGAATAATGGCGACTCCAGCTACACTCGTATCGGTTTCAAAGGTGAAACCGCCATCACCGATCAACTCACCGGTTATGGTTTCTGGCAGTATCAGTACAGTCTGTCTAACTCTGAAGGGTCAGATGCCAACAACACCAACAAAACCCGTCTGGGTTATGCCGGTCTGAAATTTGGTCAACTGGGTTCACTGGATTATGGTCGTAACTATGGCCTGGTCTATGATGCACTGGGCTATACAGACATGCTGCCGGTATTTGGTGGTGACTCCGCTAACACCGATGCCTTCCTGAGCCTGCGTTCAGGCGGTTTGCTGACCTGGCGCAACAAAGATTTCTTCGGTCTGGTTAAGGGCTGGAACGTCGCGGCGCAGTATGAAGGCAAAAACGACCGTACCAGCACCACGGATGCAGGTCTGGAAGTCCGTCGTTCGAATGGCGATGGTTATGCCCTGTCAACATCCTATGACTTTGACTTTGGTCTGAGCTTTGTCGGCTCCTTTGCCAGCCTGAACCGCATTACGGCACAGAACAGCGCGGTCTTTGGTCGCGGTGATAAAGCGCAGCTGTGGGCAACGGCCGCCAAGTACGATGCTAACCAGATTTACCTGGCCGCAATGTACGGTGAAACGCTCAACGCCACCCCAATCAAAGTGGGTAATTCTTCGGGCTTTGCGAATAAAACGCAAAATCTGGAACTCGTGGCTCAGTATCAGTTCCTGAACGGCTTCCGTCCTTCCGTGGGTTATGTCACATCGAAAGCGAAAGATGTCGAAGGGATTGGCGACGGTGACCTTTACAAGTACACCTCTGTGGGTGCCACCTACTACTTCAACAAAAACATGTCCGTCTATGCAGAGTACAAATTTAACCTGTTGAAGAAAAACAATGCGCTGGGCAGAGCAACAGACGATATTACTGGCGTCGGTCTGACCTACCAGTTCTAAGCGTTACCCCCTCATTGTTAAACGGCCCGGCCTGTGTCTGACGGGCCGTTTCTCTTTACCCCGTCCTCTCAGCTCAGGCGATAGTGACAGTCCGGCTGCATCGGTTGGGGCAGATCCTTCTCTCCCGACATTTCCCGCAAATTGATTTCTATGTTGATGCAGATAGCATCCATCGGCAGATGGTTATTCTTATAGCCAAACGGCATTTCCAGCTCTTCCGCCAGCGTATCGAGTGACAAAAAGGTGTAGGAAATAAACATCAACACCAGCGGCGTCATCGCATGCAGGTCCGGCGCCAGCGCAAACGGCAGCAACGCACAAAACAGATAAACGGTACGCCGTAGCAGCAAGCCATAGGCAAACGGCACCGGCATGCTGGCCAGCCGTTCACATCCTCCCAGCACTGCCGCAATCTGGTTGAGGTTGTTGTCAATCGTGCTCCAGACAATATCGCTGATTACCCCTATTTGTCGCTGCTTTGCCAGCCACTGCGACAATTGCAGATGCAGCATATTTGCCGCCGAGTGCTGGCCCAGCAGCACCTCGGCCTCGCTGCCCAGCAGGCGCGTCAGGTCGTCACGTGCATCCGTATGACGGAGTTGATGTTTCAGACTGGCACAGAATGCCAGCAGCATGGCCTGCACCCGCTCCGCATCTGCCGGACAGAAGGCAATAACCTGACGCAAAATATTACGGCAGGCAATCAGCAACGCCCCCAGTAACAGGCGGGCCTCGCTAAATCGCGCATAGCAAACGCTGTTACGGAAACCCAGAAAGATAGCGATGGAGACGCCCAACAGGCTGAACGGCGCCAGCGTGAGCTTAATGCCCAGGGTTTCATACCAGTCCAGCAACGCCAGGGCGAGCAGCGACATTAACAGGTTAAGAAACAGGCGGAACAGGATATCGGGCAGAACAGAGCCATGCCAGGCAAACAGGCGGATAAACCAATGGTTAGGTGGTCGAAGAATCATGGTGTGCAGATGAATGGGTATTTTTGCCGATTCTGCGAGTGTGCGTGTGCTTTTACCAGTGAAAAAGTGTGACAAAAATCACACTTTATTGTGACGTTAGTCGCTGAAGCTCAGCGGATCGGTAACCGGCGAGCGCGCCTCCGCCTGTTCCGCGGGCGGCTCATCCAGCGACAACGGCGGCTGGACCCTGAGGGTGATCCAGTTGGACGTGACGCGCTGTTGTTTACTGTCTTCGACCGTAACCGACAGATGGTAAGTATTGCTGGCCCCTGGCGTGCTGTCCCACGGCGGCACAATCACGCTCCAGCCGTCCGTTGCACTGTTGTTCGGAGGAGCAGTCAGACTCAGCGCCGCCGTGTCGCCCTGCCAGCTCAGCCCCTTAATCGCATGACTGGCGCGTACCTGCAGCTTAAGTGGAACGCTCTCGCCCGGATTGAGCTGCCATGGCGGCGTCGCCAGAAACACGGAGAGGGTTTTGCGCTGCCGGTAAGCCATTACCGGCGTTTGGCTGCGCGTGACGGTATCGTAGCGACTGCCACGCAACGAACGCATCTCGGCGACGTTACTGGCATCCAGTTGGCGGCTTAAAGCCACGCCAAAACGATAATTCAGTTTCAGCCCAACCTGATCCTGGGTCTCGCCGGCACTGCTGGTTTTGTGGCTGGCCGTGAAGGTCACCAGCGGCACGGGCGTGTAAGACAGCCCGAGCGAGAGTGCCGCCGGATTGTGGTAGCGATTACCGCTGTTAAACAGATCAACCTTTTCACCCAGATACTGCTGATAACTGAATGACACGCCCAGTTGACGGTAAAAAGGCAGATAGCTTTGAGTGGTGATGTCGTAACCTTCGGCCATGCGGTATTGCTGGCTGCTGTCACGATTGCGCCATCCTGAAAGCGGATGATAGTAATTAGCGGAGAGCCGCAGGTTGTTGCTCCAGGCTTCCGTTCCCACCGATGCGCGCTGGAGGCCGCTGCGAAAACTGCGATCGATAAAACTGTTGTAGCCTAACAGCCAGTTGCCCAGATCCCAGCGCTGGCCCAGTCCCGCATTACCGACCACCCCTTCCACCGTATCGTGCAGACCAAGCTGACTAAACGTCAGATAGCGGTTTTCATCGGCCAGCGGACTAAACAGATTACCGCCGGTCCCGTCAAAATTGCCGTCCATGTCGACTTTCAGGTCGAATTCTGCGTTGCCGTAGGGAGAGAGCAGCGACTGCCCTTCCGTTTCCACCCGCGTCGCAACTTCGTCACGCAGATGATTAAACGCCCACTGCCCGGCCTGCTGACCAAAGGTCACATCGCTGCTGCTTTCACTGGCTTCTGCAATGCTTTTCGCCGCCTTCGCCAGTTTTTCACTCCACTGATGATCCTCTTCGACATGCCCCAGCGACGGAAGGTCGTCAAGCGACTGCCGGAAACGAGCAGGATCGCCAAACGGGGTGGCAGGAATCTGACTGTCGGCTTGCAGCGCACGAACAGGGGCGGCGGCGATGGCCGTCATGACAGTCAACGCGAGGAGAACAGGTCTGTAAATCACATCATCAGGTCCGGGCATAAACATTATCAGGTGGTTTCTCAACGAGAATGACAAAACCAGCGCAGACTATTTTAGCATAATGTGACCCAGATTAATGATTTGAAGCGATATTTGTGCTCAGCGAAGGGGCAAACCCCGTATGAAACGGGGTTAAGATCACCCTTCACCGACGTAACGCGCCGGGGAAAACATCAGGAGAAAATCAATCCGCCGTCCACATTGATCGTTTGCCCGGTAATATAGCGCGCATCATCCGAGGCCAAAAACGCCACCAGCCCGGCCACATCCTGCGGCTGTCCGGCGCGCTTCAACGGAATCGTCTCGACCCACTCCGCCATCAGCTCGCCTTTGCCATAAGTTTTCTTATCGCTGCTGAGAATCGCCCCCCAGGCCCGATCGTTGTAATCCCACATTTCACTTTCGATAATGCCCGGGCAAAACGCATTCACGGTAATGTTCCAGCGCGCCAGTTCCAGTGCCAGACTTTGTGTAATACCGATTACCCCCATTTTACTGGCGGCGTAATGCGGCGTGTAGATAAAGCCTTTGCGTCCCTGGCCGGAGGACGTATTGATCAGGCTGCCGCCGTTTTGCTGCACCATGTATTTGGCCGCCTCACGACAGCACAGCCAGACACCGGTGGTATTGACGGCGAGCACACGCTCGAAATCGCTTTTCGGCAGCGCATCAAACGCATCAATGGTGATAATCCCTGCGTTTTGAATCGACACGTCAATGCCGCCAAAACGTTCTGCGGCCTGCCGATACAGGCGTTGTACCTGCGCTTCATCCGTGACATCCGCCTGCAGGGCCAGGATAGCGGCCCCGGTGGCGCGAAGACTGTCGGCCGTGGCAAATACCCGATCAGCATTGGAGACCATCACAAGGTTTGCGCCGTCCTGCGCAAAGCGGGCGGCGATGCCGGCACCAATCCCGCGGCAGGCGCCGGTGATCACCACGGTTTTTCCACTAAAATTGCGGTTCATGCTGCTCCCCTGTTATCCATGACTGATATCAGCCCGTGGCGTGACCGGCTGCTTTTTTTCATGACGACGCAGCAGTATCACTTTGCTCTGCAGGCGCTGCTGGAACTGGTCAATCACCACGGCGGTCACTATCACCACGCCCTTGATCACCATTTGCCAGAAATCACTGACGCCCATCATGACCATGCCGTCAGCCAGAAAGACGATAACAAAGGCCCCGATGATTGAGCCGGAGAGACGACCGCGCCCCCCCGCCAGCGCGGTACCGCCCAGCACCGTTGCACCGATAGCATCCATTTCAAACATATTGCCGGTCATCGGATGCGCAGTCTGTAACTGGGAGGCAACGATCAGGCCGACCAGTGCGGCACACAGGCCCGAAAAGGCATAGACGAATACTTTCACTTTGATAATCGGCACACCGGCCAGCCTTGCGGCCGGTTCATTGCCGCCCGTCGCATAGATGTAGCGACCAAGCGGCGTTTTACGGGTGAGATAAAGGCCAAGCAGCAGGAAGCCGATCATCAGCCAGATCGGAATGTACACGCCCAGGAAGGTGCCCGATCCTAACCACGCGAAGCCGGTGTTGCCTAACGCAGGCAGGCCCACCAGGTTGGCATAGGTCGCGCCATCGTTAAACAGCAGCGCCGCGCCACGGGCGACATACATCACGCCCAGGGTACAGATGAAGGGGGCGACGCCCAACCGGGTAATCATCGCCCCGTTAAGCATGCCCACCAGCACACCAAACAGCGCTACCACCAGAATCACCTCCGGCACGTTCAGAAAGAGCCGGTTCCCGTCCCATAACGGGATGCCTGCGGTCAGCAACGCCCCCGCGACCATACCGCAGATACCGGCAACCGCGCCCACCGAGAGATCAATGCCGCCGGTCAGGATGACAAGCGTCATGCCAATCGCCAGCAGGCCGGTAATCGCCACATGCTGCGTCATGATCAGTACGTTAGAGGGCGTCAGAAAATTCGGCACCATGACGCTAAAGAAACCGACGACGATCAGTAAGGCAATAAAGGTACGCGCCTTGAGCAAATACATATAAAGCAGATATTTTTGGTTCATGGAGTTCTCCGGCACCTCAGGCTTGCGGGGTTGACGCGCTAATCAGTTTTTCGCGCGTGGCATCCGCGCGGGGAAGATCGGCAGTAATACGTCCGTCGGCCATCACCAGAATGCGATCGGCCAGCGCCATGACCTCATCCAGTTCAGACGAAGAAAACATGACCGCCAGCCCCTGTTGCGCCAGCTGACCAATCAGGTGGTACACATCGGTTTTGGCGCCCACATCAATGCCGCGCGTGGGTTCATCGAGCAGGACGACCTGAGGACCGGTCATCAGCGCTTTGCCCAGCACCACTTTCTGTTGGTTGCCGCCGCTCAGCGAGGTGATGGGCAGTTCGCTGTCGCTGACTTTAATGGCCAACTGCCGAATCATGTCATTCACCCGCTGCTGCTCCCGTTCAGGGTTTACGAGGCCCAGCGCGCGTCGAAACCCGCGCAGGCTGAGATCGGACAACGTCATGTTGGCGGTGATCGACATCAACCCCACGATGCCTTCGCCCTTGCGATCCTCCGGCACCAGCGCAATCCCACGCCTGAGCCGCTGCTGAAAATTACAGGTATCCAGTCGCTGCTCACCCAGACAGATATGCCCGTCCTGACAGGGCTGTAGCCCGATCAGACCTTTAAACAGCTCCGTTCGCCCGGCACCCAGCAGACCATAAATCCCAATCACCTCGCCTTTGCGCAGGCTAAAACTGACTGCATTCAGGCGGTAACCGCCGTTCTGATGCAGCGCCGTCAGCCCGTCGACTTTCAGTACCGTTTCGCCCTGTACGGCAGGCTGATAGTCGAAATGTTTTGTCTTGTCGCCCACCATTTGCGCAATGATCCAGGGCACGCTGGCCTCGCGCACCTCCCGTTCCGCAATAAAGCGCCCGTCCCGGAAAATGGTGATGTGGTCGCCAATTTCCATCAGTTCTTCCAACCGATGGGAGATATAAATGATGGTGACACCACGTCGCTTGAGTTGCTCAATCACGTTGAACAGCACTTTGACTTCCGACTGACTCAGGGCGCTGGTGGGTTCGTCCATGATCAGCACGCGCGTGTCCTTTGACAGCGCCCGGGCGATCTCTACCAGTTGTTGATGACCAATGCCCAACTCATCCAGCGGCGCAAAGGGATCGACGTCCAGCTCCAGCCGCTCCAGCAGCGCCTGGGCCAGCTGATACTGGTACTTTTCATTGATGACGCCGCGCTGAAAGAATTCGTTGGCGATAAAGATGTTGTCCATCACGTTCATATTGGGAAACAGGTTCAGTTCCTGAAAAATAATGCTGATGCCCAACTTCTCAGCCTGATGAGTAGAACTGAGCGCAACCGGCTTGCCATCCAGCCAGATTTCACCTGATGAGGGCGTTTCAACCCCCGCCAGCATCTTCATCATGGTGGATTTGCCTGCGCCGTTCTCCCCGATCAGCACATTTACTTTGTTGCGATACACCCGATAATTGACCTGATCCAGCGCGGTCACACCGGGATACACGCGTGACAGGCCACGCGTTTCAATAATGACGTCGTCTTGCGGTTGCGCTTCAGGCATGATCACCTCCTCACTGACGCGTAATCTGGGCTGGCGTGATAGCAGGAAGGGCGCGCGGAATATCCCAACTACTGAACACCCCTACCACCTGGACGTGATCACCGGTTTTGATATGGCTGTCCTTCATCATGTTGACGGCCTGCTGATTAATGGCTTTGCCAAAATCACTGAACAGATCCTGATTGTTGAAGTCCTGATAGCTGGTGCCTTTATACGCATCCCGCAGCGCCGTACCACGAATGATCGGGCCCGTCTGAATAGTGACAGTGTCACCTGATGCATCTTTGACTTTCATTTTGCCGTTGCGCGAGGTGGTCTCCAGCGCCGTGACATCGCCGCTGACACTGACGCTAAAGACACAGGGGTTTTCGCTTTGTGAGCGATAGCCGAGCGCCTTACAGGCGCTGTCCAGATCCTTCTCTGCCTGCAGCCGCTGCATCAACTCGCCCAGCGGTCTGGCCTGAGCGACGATCTGCGGAACCAGCTTCTGCTGCCAGAGGGCGTGGATGTTGGCCATGTGCGGATTGGGGGGATTCTTGAGATCGGCCAGTTCCTGCTGCGAGACAATACGGCAGCCACTCAGCGCGGCGGTCACCAGTATCAGACAGAGTCGGTTGTACATACATTCTCCCTGGCGTCCGTAAAGACGGGCGCAATACGCGTGAATTACGACTTGTAGTTAAAATCTTGTACGTTTTTGGCATTGTCTGGCGTGATCAGAATGCCGCGAAACATCACACGTTGTTTCTCCGGCTTGACGCCCTTCTGGATGTAGTTATCCAGGTCAGTCATGCCCTGCGCGGCAATCGCCTGGGCCTGCAGCATGACGGTGGCTTTTAAGGTCCCGGCTTTCACCGCATCACGCTCGTCATTGCTGCCGTCAATCCCGACCACGACCACATCGTTGCGGCCTGCCGCTTTCAGCGCGGCAATCGCGCCCAGCGCAACCGGACCATTACCGCAAATCACCCCTTTTACGTCCGGGTGGGCCTGTAAAATGCTGTCCATGATGCGTTTGCCGTCGATAAGCGTGCCTTTGGCATCCTGACGGGCGATGCTTTGCATATCGGGATACTGTTCCAGCACCTGGTGGAAGGATTTTGAACGGGTGACGCAGTTGTTGTCTGCGAGGTTACAGGTCAGCTCGGCATACTTGCCTTTCTCACCCATTTTCTCGACAAACACGTTGGCCACATCCGAACCGGCCTGAAAATTGTTATGGGTGATTTGTTCCAGCGCCACATCGTCTACCGGGATTTCGCGATTGATTAACACCACCGGTATCCCGGCGTCTTTCGCTTTCTTAATGGCCGCGACGCTGGCTGTCGAGTCCGCGTTATCCAGAATGATGCCCTGCACTTTTTTGCCGATGGCCGCATCGATCAGCTCGTTTTGTTTTTTGACATCCTCACCATGAGACAGCACCGAGGTTTTGTAGCCCAGTTCCTGCGCTTTCAGATTGGCCCCCTTCGCTTCTGAGGCGTAATAGGGATTATCCAGGGAGTTAACCAAAATCATGATGGTGCCCTTTTCCACGGCAAGCGCCGCGTGGGAAAACAGGCAGGCGGCAATCGAAGTACAGAGCAACGTCGTTTTTTTCATGGTGATGTCTCGCTATTATCGTTGTGGCAGGGAAAAGATGACGGGCCGGTCGCCTTACCAGATGGTGAATCCACCGTCGATCATCAGGTCAGCACCGGTGATCATGTCGCTGCCATTGCTGGCAAAGAACAGGACGGCGGCGGCAATTTCGTCGGTATAGGCAAAGCGGCCTAAGGGGATGAGTTTTTTCATTTCTGTGCCCTTCTCACCGCGCCAGGCTTTTTCGCCCATGGGCGTCAGTACCACCGTCGGTGATAAGGTATTGACGTTAATGCGGTGCGGGGCGAACTCTTTCGCCATCACCTTTGTCATACCCAGCAGGCCAGCTTTCGCCGAGGTATAGGCCACATGGTTGTCGATAGCGATGGAGGCCGCCTGAGAGGCGATATTAATAATCTTGCCGCCGTTGCCAGCCCGGACCATGCGTTTCGCCACTGCCTGCGAGCACAGAAAAGGCCCGGTCAGATTGACGGCGATCTGCTTTTGCCATTCCGCAAATTCGGTGTCCAGCACCGGCTGGAGCATCACATAGCCCGCGCAGTTCACCAGAATGTCGATATGTCCGTAGTGGTTTTCCACCTCCCCGAACGCCCGTTCAACGTCGGCAGGTTCCGTCACATCACAGCACACCAGCTGCACCGGCTGACCGGCGAACGTCTCACGCAGGTGTTCCGCTTTTTCGGCTTCAAAAGGCGGATAAAGCAGCGCCAGGCGAGCCCCTTTCTTCAACAACATCTCGTTACTGGCCATGGCAATGCCGCCCAGACCGCCCGTCACCACGGCTACTTTGCCGCTGAGATCCATGTTGTTGTCTACGCCATAACGCAGGTTAACGTCATATTCACTGCTCATCCGACTGTCCTCTCAGGTTTTTAATTCCCCACAATCATTTTCGAACAAAAATATATGCTATCGAATTGATGGTTAATGTGGCTAAGATCAAATTTCGCGAAAATGCCCTTCAGGCAGCGACAGCCCGTTAAAATCCCGTGATCCAGATTACAGATCCCGTGAAACAGGCGGTGCAAACGGTGACAGGGTGAGAGACAGGAGGCGACAATAAGTCACGTTCATTTTCGTTCGAAAACAAACAGAGAATCGGCGCTCACTCGCCAACGCGAAACCGGCAAGGTAAACTCTTTCACAGCGCGTGAATGCACGAAGCCCGATGCAAGTAAAAGAGGGAGCATTTCGATTGAAAAGCAAAACTGAGCAGTTAGCTGAAATGCAGCAGCGGCGTGAAAAGATTTTAGAGATGATTCGGGAAGACGGCACGGTAACGGTTAAAGCGTTAACCCAAACCTTTGGGCTTACCGAGGCCACGCTGCGGACCGACCTGCGCATGCTGCAAAAACAGGGATTTGTACAACGCTATCATGGTGGCGCAACGCTGATGACAGGCAAGCAGAACACCGGCCTGTTGCAGCTTGAACGTCAGACGCATCTGGAAGAGAAAGACGCCATTGGTCGTCTGGCCGCACAGCACATCGAAAATGGCGATACGGTGATTTTCGATTCCGGTACGACAACGACGGCGATTGCCGATGCCATCAGCCACATTCGCCGTCTGTCTGTGGTCACCACCGCCGTCAACATCGCCCTGAAACTGGGCGGTGAGCCGGGCATTAATGTGTTGCTGACAGGCGGCACCTTTAAGTTTCCGACGCTGTCAACGTCGGGCGAGAAAGCGGCCAGCTTTTTTGAAAATGTGCTGGCGGAAAAGCTGTTTCTCGCCACCGCCTGTATTTCGCCGCGGCTGGGCCTGAGCTTCCCCAGTGAAACCGATATTAAAGTGAAAATGGCGATGATTAACTCCGCCAGTACCGTTTATGTTGTGGCGGACTCCAGCAAAATCGACAAGGTCTCGATGTTTGCCCTGCCCTGCGACTGGAGCCACATCCACTATCTGATCACCGACAGTGGGATCAGCCCGTCGCATATTGCGGCCTTTGAAGCGCTGGGCGTCAGGGTGCTGGTTGCGCCCACTCCGACCCGCCGGTCAGGATAGCCTGTCCCTGATTTTTCCCCCGACGCCGTCATCGTCAGTGCGATGCCGTCACGCTCATCGCCGTCTCGCGCGATTGGGCAGCCATAAGATCGGCACGGTAATAGCGCACCACGTCGCCCACAATCAGTAACGACGGCGACACCGGTTTTTGCTGTTCGACCGTATCAGGCAACCCGGACAGCGTGGTGATCAGCACCCGCTGGTCCCGGCGCGTACCGTTTTCAATGATTGCCACCGGCGTCGCCTCACTGCGGCCATATTCCCGTAACCGGGCGCTAATCACGCTGCTCCAGCTTAACCCCATGTAAAACACCAGCGTCTGATTAGTGGCGGTCAGCGCCGCCGCATCCAGCTGCGGTTCGCCGCTGCGCCCGTGCCCGGTGATAAAGCGCAATGACTGGGCGCAGTCACGGTGCGTCAGCGGAATGCCGCTGGCAGCCGCACAGCCCACGGCGGCGGTAATGCCGGGTACCACCTCGCAGACAATATTCGCCTGCTGCAGGCTGACCATCTCTTCGCCGCCACGGCCAAAGATAAAGGGATCGCCGCCTTTTAACCGCACGACATTGCGCCCGCTGGCGGCCAGATCCACCAGCAGTTGATTGATCTGTGCCTGCTTCAGGCCGTGATGACCCGGCTGTTTACCAACGTCGATACAGAGCGCGCTGCTGGCGACTTCCGCCATCACCGCTTCGCTGACCAGGCGATCATAAACCACGACGTCCGCGCATTGCAGCAGACGCAGCGCCTTGACTGTCAGTAGCTCCACATCCCCCGGCCCGGCCCCGACCAGCCAGACCTTGCCCGGGCTGGACGCGTTTTCCGGCGCCAGCAGTTTATCTAAAGCGTTGATCGCGATCGTCATTCTTCCTCCGGTACAGCAACGGAAAGCAAAAGGTGTTTTAGCTCCGGCAGACAGGAGCCGCAGTTAGTACCACAGTTGAGTGCGTTACCCAGTGCCTGGGTGCTGTGACAGCCCTGTTTAATCGCCTGTAAGATCGTGTTTTCTCCGACGCCAAAGCAGCTACAGATCGTCCGGCCAGCCACGGCACGTTGTGCCGATTGTCCCGCCAGCAGAGCATGCCGTTCCGCCGCATTCGCCGGCGCCTGGCGAAAAGCCTGCGCAACCCAGTCATGATCGATCGCGGGTAACGACGCGCCGGTATAAAAGGCCAGCTGCAGCTCACCGTTGCGCCAGGCCAGCAGGCGGTAATGCGGTTCCGCCGCGTGGGCGGTTTGCCGTTGCAGCCCGTCCAGCGGGATCGTTGCCGTGAGCCACTGTTCTGGGGAACCGTCTCCGGCCAGGCTAAAACGTTGCGCGCCCTCATAGGGTGTACGCGCCCAGTAGCGCAGTCCGTCAGGCGGGCTTACGTCGCGCTGCCAGAGCCAGCCCTGCCAGCGGGTGTGGAGCGGCTGGATACGCACGGCGGTTTGTTTAAAGGCAGGCTGTGCCGAGGCCGGACAGCGGGTTGAGGCCACCAGCCCGCCGACCGTGCCCTGCAGACTGAACTGTCGGTTCCAGTGCATAGGGACAAAGATCTCACCGCGTCGCAGACCGCTGTCCAGCGTCACGCGCACCGTCATCCAGCCCGCGTCGGACTGCACCCGTGCCAGTGCCCCCGCGCACAGGCCATAGCGTTGTGCGTCCTGCGGATGCAGTGCTGCAAACGGCTCATCACAATGCTGCATGAGCCGGGGAACCAGACCGGTGCGTGTCATGGTGTGCCACTGATCGCGGATCCGTCCGCTGTTCATCAATAACGGATACGCCGCCCTGCACGCGACGGGCTGCGGCGTGGCCGGTGGCAACAGGCGGGCTTTACCATCAGGATGGTAAAAGTGCCGGTCGCTAAACAGCCGCGCGCAACCCTGGGGATAGCGGGCGTTGACCGGCCACTGCACCGGCGTCAGTGCATCCCACTGTGCGTCGCTCATCCCGGCCAGACCGCTGATATCAAACGCGCGCTGGCCGTTGTTCTCAAACCCCGACAACGCCGCGTGTTCGCGGAAGATGGCTGCCGGGTGCGTCCAGGCAAAGCCTTCATGAAAGCCCAGACGCTGGGCGACCTGGGCGAGTAACCACCAGTCCGGTTTCGCTTCTCCGGCCGGGGGCATAAACGCGCGCTGGCGGGAAATCCGACGTTCAGAATTGGTCACGGTGCCGTTCTTTTCCCCCCAGCCCTGCGCGGGTAGCAAAATATGCGCAAAGGCGGTGGTATCCGTTTGCGCCAGTACGTCTGACACTATCACCAGCGGACAGGCAGCCAGCGCCCGGGCAATGCGATTGCCTTCTGGCATCGAAACCGCCGGATTGGTGCCCATAATCCATACGGCTTTGATCGCCCCGCGATCAATGGCGTCGAACAGATCGACCGCCGTCAGGCCGGGCTGACGCGCCATACACGGACTGCGCCAGAAACGCTGTAAACGGTCGCAGTCTTCCGCAGTGAAACTCATATGAGCCGCCAGTTGGTTGGCCAGTCCGCCAACCTCCCGCCCGCCCATCGCATTCGGCTGTCCGGTCAGCGAAAACGGGCCGCAGCCGGGTCGGCCTATCTTGCCGCTGAGCAGATGCGCATTGAGAATGGCATTGTTGTTGTCACTGCCGCTTTGTGACTGGTTGATGCCCATACACCATAAGGTCAGTACGCGCTCATGCCGGGTAAACAACCGGTAGAACGCGGCGATCATGTCGTGGCTGATATCACAATGGGCTGCCACCGTCGCACAATCCCACTGCCGCGCGGCCTGTATGGTTGTGTCTACACCGTCCAGATGCGGCAGCATCGTGGCGTCAATGCCGCCATGCTGTTCCAGCCAGTGCAACAGGCCCGAAAACAGGGCCGGATCGCTGCCCGGCCGGAGCGGTAAATGCAGATCGGCGAATTCACAACTGGCCGTGCGGCGCGGATCGATCACCACAACCTGCATCTCAGGGCGCTGCGTTTTTGCCTGCTTCAAGCGCTGAAACAGCACCGGATGAGCCCAGGCGGCGTTCGAGCCGACCAGGATAACCACCTCGGCCTGATCCAGATCCTCGTAACAGCACGGCACGGCATCCGCGCCGAACGCCCGTTTATAGCCCGTCACCGCTGAGGCCATACACAGGCGTGAATTGGTATCGATATTGGCGACGCCGAGAAAACCTTTCATCAGCTTGTTCGCCACATAGTAATCCTCGGTCAGCAACTGGCCGGAACCGTAAAAAGCCACCGCCTCCGGGCCGTACGTATCGATAATCCTGCGCAGTCCGTCAGCCGCGGCATCCAGCGCCGTCTCCATGCTGACGCGCTGGTGATGAAGCTGAGGATGCAGCAACCGTCCGGCCTGTGTCAGGGTTTCGCCCAGCGCCGCGCCCTTCACGCACAGCCGCCCGGCATTCGCCGGATGACTGGCATCGCCCCGGACCTGAGCCGACGCGCTCTGCGACTGCGTGACCTCGACGCCGCAGCCCACACCGCAATAAGCGCAGGTGGTTTTCATGATGCCTGCGCCATCAGGTTAAGCGGACGGTTGGCGACCCACACCTGGCCGTTCTCCAGTTTGACCGGCCAGCAGCGCAGTTGATGCTGAGGGTTATCCAGGCTCTGTCCGTCCCGCAGGCGCACCCGCTGTTTGTAAAGCGGAGAGATCACCACCGGCTCCCCGGCAACATCGCCAAGGATGCCGCGTGACAGCACGCTGGCTTCGCTGCCTGGCTCACGATCCTCCAGCGCATAACAGTCATCACCCAGACGGAATAAGGCAATACGGACGCTGCCAAGACGGGCCCCGATGCCGGCCTCTGGCGGGATGGCCTCCAGTGGGCAGATTTCGCTCCAGGGTTCGGCGGGCAGATGCATCAGGGGAATACCGCTGGCCTTGTGGGGCTGGCGCTGTCCGCGCACGCGCGCATAGTGCAGCGTTTCATCCGGGTGATCGCTGTTCACTGTGGCGGTAAACAGCGCACGTCGCGAAGGATCGGCCAGCGTGGTCTGCCATTCGCACTGCCAGGTGTCCACCACCTGTTGCATGTCCTGTTCCAGCGTGGCGGCGATCCCCAGACTGTCATGAATCACCACCTCACGCAGGTAGTCCAGCCCGCCCTCCATGTTATCCATCCAGACGCTGGTACGCTGCAGGCGATCCGCCGTGCGCACGTAGAACATCAGAATCCGGTCGACGTACCGGATCAACGTGTCATCGTCCAGATCGCTGGCAAACAGTTCCGCATGGCGTGGCTTCATGCCGCCATTGCCGCAGACATACAGGTTCCAGCCGTTTTCCGTGGCGATGACCCCGATATCTTTACTTTGCGCTTCCGCACATTCGCGGGTACAGCCGGACACGGCCATCTTGATCTTATGTGGTGCGCGCAGGCCCTTATACCGGTTCTCCAGCGCGATGGCGAAGGCGGTAGAATCCTGCACGCCATAACGACACCAGGTCGAGCCAACGCAGGATTTCACCGTACGCAGGGATTTTCCGTAGGCATGACCGGTTTCAAAGCCGGCTTCCAGCAGGGTTTCCCAGATAGCAGGCAACTGGTCCAGTCGCGCACCAAACAGATCGATACGCTGGCCGCCGGTAATTTTGGTATAGAGATCGTAACGCGCGGCCACTTCGCCGATGGCGATCAGGCCCTGTGGCGTGATCTCGCCCCCTGGCACCCGCGGCACTACCGAATAGGTGCCATCTTTCTGGATATTGGCAAAGTAACGGTCATTCGTGTCCTGTAAGGGTAAATGGGCCGGTTTCAGCAGGTAATCGTTCCAGCACGAGGCCAGCAGCGAACCCACCAGCGGTTTACATACCTCGCAACCACAGCCCCGTCCGTGGCTGGCCAGCAGCTCGTCAAAGGTTTTGATGCCATTGATACGGATCAGGTCATACAGCGCCTGACGGGAATAGGCGAAGTGCTCACAGATGTCTTTTTTAACGGCGACGCCCTGGTTTTCCAGCTGAAACTCCATCACCTGTTTTACCAGCGCAGCGCAGCCGCCACAGCCGGTTGCCGCTTTGGTGCAGCTTTTAATACTGGCCATCTCGCCACAGCCACTTTGCACCGCCTGGCAGATATCGCCTTTACTGACGTTATGACAGGAGCACACCTGGGCGCTGTCCGGCAGCGCAGCGACGCCCAACCCTTTGGCCGGCGCGCCATTTAATACAGGCAAAATCAGCGCTTCCGGTGCTGCCGGCAGCGGCATGTCATTTAACATCGTTTGCAGGAGGGTGGCATAGTCGCTGCTGTCTCCCACCAGCACGCCGCCCAGCAGTCGTGTATTGTCGGCGCTCACGACGATCTTCTTGTAAATGCCTTTTGGTCCATTGGCCCAGTGGTAGCTCAGGCTGCCCGGCGTTTTGCCGTGCGCATCGCCAAAGGAGGCGACGTCTACGCCCAGCAGCTTCAGTTTGGTGCTCATGTCGGCACCGGTGAACTGCGCGGGTTCGGCCGCCAGATGCCCGGCCAGCACTCGCGCCATCTGGTAGCCCGGCGCTACCAGGCCAAAAATCTGCCCGTTCCACAGCGCGCATTCGCCGATGGCATAAATGTCGCTGTCACTGGTCTGGCAATGGTCATTGATGGTAATGCCGCCGCGCGGCCCCACGCTGATGTCGGCACTGCGGGCCAGCTCATCACGCGGACGGATACCGGCAGAGAACAGCACCAGGTCGGTGGCCAGCTCGCCGCCATCGGCAAAGTGCAGCACCAGACTGCCGTCAGGCTGGCTGGCAATTTGTTCGGTCTGCTTCGCGGTATGTACCGTCACGCCCAGCGCGTCGATCTTTTGCCGCAGCATCAGCGCCCCGCCTTCGTCCAGTTGCACGGCCATCAGGCGCGGCGCAAACTCAACCACGTGGGTCTCCAGCCCAAGCTGCTTCAGCGCGTTGGCGGCCTCCAGGCCCAGCAGCCCGCCGCCGATCACCACGCCGCGCTGACTCTGGCGGGCACAGGCTGCGATGGCATCCAGATCGTCCAGCGTGCGGTAGACAAAGCAGCGCTCGCCGTCATGGCCGGGTACCGGGGGGACAAAGGCGCGCGAGCCGGTGGCCAGCACCAGCTTATCCCAGGCCAGCTCACGGCCCGCGCTGTCGCGCAGGCTGCGCTGCTGGCGATCGATCGCCTCTACCCGGCAACCGCTACGCAGTTCAATCGCGTTTTGGGCAAAAAATTCTTCGCTTACCAGCGACAACTGCGTGGCCGTTTTACCGGTGAAATACTCGGAAAGGTGAACCCGGTCGTAAGCCTGATAGCGCTCTTCGCCGTAAACCACCACGTGATAATGTTGATGCAGGTTACGATCGACCAGTTGCTCCAGAAAATGGTGGCTGACCATGCCGTGACCCACCACGGCTAATACAGGTTTCGTTTGGCTCATCACAGGGTTTCCTGCAGCCAGCGGCTGCGTTTCAGGTTCATCAAGGCCGAACAGCGTATTCACAGAAACCGGTCCGGCATTATGGAGTTGGTTCAGCAGCGCACCACTTTGCTGGCAGTCGCCATACAGCAGCACGCCCTTCAGCCGGCCGTCTTTGAGGAACAGGCGGCGATAGTGCCCGGCGATCGGGTCAAAACTAATGACAGACGGGGCTTCGCGAACGTCACCGGCGCTAAACAGGGAAATTCCGCTGACTTTGAGACGGGTGCCCGTGGCCGCGCTGTAGAAATCCGCCTGAGGCCGATCGGCCAGTTGCGCCGCCAGAATCTTCGCCTGGGCCAGACAGGGCGCGACCAGACCGAAGGTCTCGCCGCTGATTTCACAACATTCGCCTACGGCATAAATTCCCGCGTGCGCACTGCGCAACTGGCGATCCACCAGAATGCCGCGCTGGCAGGGAATCCCGGCGGCCTGCGCCAGGGCGATTGCCGGCTGGACACCAATGGCCATCACCACCTGCTGCGCCGCCAGCACCCGGCCATCGTGGAGGATCACGCTATCCGTCCGGATCGCCGCAAGGCTGGTATTCAGTTCACAGCGAATGCCGCGCGCCCGGAGCTGGGCCAGCAGTAATTCTCCTGCCCTGGCGTCCAGTTGTCTGTCCAGCAAACACGACTGTCGATGAAGCAGCGTAACCTGACGCCCCTGCGCCTGAAGGCCGGCGGCCGCTTCTATACCCAGAAAGCCCCCGCCGACCACCACGACCGGACCCTGCCCCGCCAGCAAAGTGTCCACATCCTGCAGCGTGCGAAAGGTGCTGACATGCGGCAGGTCGCTGCCTGGGACTGACGGCCGACAGGGCTGCGATCCGGTCGCCAGTACCAGGCGGTCCCAGTGCAGCAGGCGCTGGTCGGTGCGTAAGGTCCGCTCAGCAACATTCACCTGTTCCACCGTCTCTCCCGCCAGCAAGGTCACGCCGTGACGGTGATACCAGTCACGATCGTGGATCAGCGTTTGCGCAACGGTGGTTTCCCCGGCCAGCAGTGGCGACAACAGCACACGGTTATAGTTGCCGTGCGGCTCACGGCCAATCACGGTGATGTCGTAACGCGTCGGCGCCAGCTGCAACAGGGTTTCCACCATGTGCATGCCCGCCATCCCGTTACCCACAACCAGCAACCGTTGTCTCATGGTGTCGTCCTTATGCCGCCGAGGTCTGTTTTTCGTAGAGAAAATGCAGCACTTTCTGACGCAGCTGGTGATAACGCACGTCATCCGCCAGCGCCACGCGTGAACGCGGCCGGGCCAGGTCAATCGTCAGGATGTCGCCCACCTGCGCCGCCGGGCCATTGGTCATCATCAGCACCCGATCGGACAGCAACACGGCTTCATCCACATCATGGGTAATCAGGACGATGGTGGTGTTCAGCGCCTGCTGGATGCGCATGACGCTGTCCTGCAGATGCGCGCGCGTTAAGGCATCCAGCGCACCGAAGGGTTCGTCCAGCAGCAGCACGCGAGGTTTCATTGCCAGCGCGCGGGCGATGCCGACGCGCTGCTTCATGCCGCCGGAGATCTCGCCGGGGCGCTTATGCATGGCATGACTCATTTGCACCTGGTTGAGGTTGTGCTCGATCCAGTCACGCCTTTCGGCCTTGTTCATCTTGCCTTTGAACACCTGCTCGACCGCCAGCTCAACGTTTTGATACGCCGTCAGCCAGGGCAACAGCGAGTGGTTTTGAAACACAACGGCGCGCTCAGGGCCGGGGCCGGTGACTTCGCGGTTATCGCATAACAGGACGCCGCTGGTAGGCCGGGTTAAACCGGCGATTAGGTTGAGCAGCGTGGATTTACCACAGCCAGAGTGACCGATCAGGCTCAGCGTTTCCCCCTGATGAAGATCAAAGCTGACATTATCGAGCGCCAGAAAATCGCCGCCGGAGGTGGTAAAACGCTGGCTGACCTGCTGTACACGAATGATAGGTTGCATAGTGTTCCCCTTATTTATCCCAGCTAAAGCGACGCGCCAGCAGCATCAGTCCCTGCTCCAGTAGCAGGCCGACGACGCCAATCAGCAAAATGGCAATCAGGATGTTTTCAACATTGAGGTTGTTCCACTCGTTCCAGATCCAGAAGCCGATCCCCAGGCCGCCCGTCAGCATTTCGGCGGCCACGATCACCAGCCAGGCGATGCCAATCGACAGGCGGACCCCGGTCAGCACCGCTGGCAGAACGGCGGGAAACAGGATGCGGCGCAGGATGGTCCATTCCGACAGTTGCAGCACGCGCGCCACGTTGAGGTAATCCTGGGGAATGCGCTGTACGCCTTCTGCGGTATTGATAATCATCGGCCAGATGGAACAGATAAAAATGGTCCAGCTGGAGGCCGGTTCGGCCCGCTGAAACAGCAGCAGGCCGATAGGCAGCCAGGCCAGCGGGCTGACCGGGCGCAGTAGCGCGATAACCGGATTGAACATGCGTGCCACAAAGGTAAAACGCCCCAGCAGAAAGCCTGCGGGAATCCCCACCAGCGCGGCCAGACCAAAGCCGACAGCCACGCGCTGCAGCGAGGCCAGCACATTCCAGCCGATGCCCTGATCGTTAGGACCGTTGTTATAGAACGGATCGGCGAACAGGACTTTCGCCGCCTCCCAGGTGGCGTACGGGCCGGGAAAGCCTTTGCTGGAAAGCGCCGCAATCTGCCAGATCAGGAGCAGAAGCAGCACACCGCACAGCGCGGGAATGGCACGCTGCAAAAACGGACGCAGGCGCGCAGGTGAACGCATCTTTTTTGGCGTCACCTGAAGGGGCACCACGGTGGCGTGGGTGGGCAGCGTCTCAGGCTGCGCCAGGGAGCGAGTCTGGGTTTTCATCACGACCTCTCTTTATGGTTAATGGCAAAGCTGGCAGCGTAAGCGGCAGGATTCGATCCATCCCATACTTTGCCGTCCATCAGGGTGCTGCTGCGCATCTCACTGCCGGGCAACGTGACGTTGCCGACAGCGCTGGCAGCCTGTTTGTAGATATCGATCTGGTTGATCTGCTTTGCGACAGCCAGGTAGTCCGGATCCTGGGTCAGCATTCCCCAGCGCTTAAGCTGGGTAAGGAACCACATACCATCGGACAGATACGGGAAACTGACGCTGCCGTCATGGAAGAAGCGCATCGCATGCGGATCCTGCCATTTCTGTCCCAGCCCGTTTTCGTACTGGCCGAGCATGCGGCCTTGCAGAATCTCAGGTTTGGTGTTGATCCAGGCGCGCCCGGCCAGCACCTGCGCCGTTTCGCGGCGGTTATCATCGGAGGCATCGATCCAGCGTGCCGTCTCAAGGACAGCCGCCGTCAGCGCGCGCGCCGTATTGGGGTTCTCTTTCACCCACGCGGCGCGGGTGCCGAGAATTTTTTCGGGATGATCGGGCCAAATCTGCTGACTGGTGGCGACGGTAAAACCAATATCGTCGCTGATGGCGCGCTGGTTCCACGGCTCGCCCACACAGAAGCCACTCATATTGCCAATCTTCATATTCATCACCATCTGCGGCGGCGGCACGACGACGGTGCGCACGTCATCAAACGGATTGATACCGGCATTCGCCAGCCAGTAGTACAGCCACATCGCGTGGGTGCTGGTCGGAAAGGTATGGGCAAAGGTGAGACTGCCTTTGGCCTGGCTGTCGATGGTCTTTTTCAGGCTGGCGGCATCGGTAACCTTCTGCGCTTTCAGCTGGTTCGACAGGGAGATCGCCTGGCCATTGTTATTGAGCGTCATCAGGTTCGCCATCGCATGCTGCGGGCCGGCAACGCCCAGTTGCAGGCCATAGATCAGGCTGTACAGGACGTGTGCCGCATCGAGCTCACCGGAGATCAGCTTGTCGCGGACGGCTGCCCAACTGGCTTCTTTACTGGGCTGTAGCGTCAGACCATATTTTTTGTCAAAGCCTTTCACCGAGGCCATGACGACCGGCGCACAGTCGGTCAGCGGAATAAATCCCACCCGCACGGTGGCTTTTTCTGGCGCATCGGAACCCGCCGCCCATACGGCGTTGCGCAATCCCGGCAACAGCCACAGCCCGCCAACGGCGGCGCTGGATAACAGCAGTTGACGACGAGACAGTGAAACTGGCGATTTGCTCATTTTTTGCCACCCTCAGGAAATAAAAAAAGGCGTCCTCTCCACTGCTTTCACAGGGAGATGGACGCCTTTATCCAAAGCACTCGCTTTACCGCCGTTGGCAAAGCAAATGCACACACTCAGTAAGGTAAAGCAAACCGCGTGCCAGCTTTGAAACGGTCCTGCGCGTGGCGCTTCAGGGTTTTCTCTGGTGAGTTTTTAACCGATTTTGCACATTGGTGACGCAGATCACGCACAAGCATTGTGCAGCTAACGCTTTCGAGTTACCTCTTCATCGTGGCGGCCACCGTGACGATCGCCTGAGCGATTTCCGGCAGCCGTTTGTTCTGATCCATCGCGCTTTTACGCAGCCGTTGCCAGGCGTGCTCTTCACTCAACCCATGCTGCTGCATCAGCCAGTTTTTAGCCTGGTCGAGCAGTTTGCGCTCTTCCAGCGTGGCGCGCAGAGTGGCCAGCTCATTGGCCTGATGCTGCAAACGCTGGGACTGCTCCGCGATCAACGACAGCAGCGAGCGACCGAGCTGGGGCGCCAGCCCGTCGCTGTTCAGCGCACCGGACTCGGCAGCCAGCCAGTCCGCCCCCGAGACATATAACGTAAAATTGCAGCCCGACTGTGCCACATGCAGGGGTTCAGCGGCCTGATGCTGTGCCAGTGCGATCGCCTCGCGGCAGCGCAACATCAGCGTGGCTGACAGCTGATCCTCCAGCAGTTTCATTTGATCGATACGCTGTGACAGCAGTGAAAACCAGTGCGGTGCGCCGCTGTCATCCCGCCGCCCGTCGGTACAGGCAATGCGCCGCAGTCGTTCAATCTCGCGACTGGCCTGCGCCAGCGGCTGCCAGTGGTGCAAAACCGCCTCATCGGCAAACTGCTGGAACGTCGAAAAACTTTGTTCCTGTGCTTCAATTAAGGCCACCATGGCGCTGCGCTGCTCTGCGCTGAACTGGCCGGCGGCAAAGCCGGCCGCTCCCAGAGCACGTTCCTGTCCCGCCAGCTCTTTGCCCTGCATAAAGCTGAACAGCGCAATGAGCGCGCGGGTAATGTCAGGATGGCTGGCGGTGTCGGCGGCTTCAAAGACCAGGTTCAGTAAGCTACGGATAATTGAGTTGAATGCCGCAACGGCCTGCGCGTGCGCAATCTGTTGTTGCGTAATCTGCTGGCGCAACGCCGGTAACCCGGCCAGGGCCTGCAGCGCGGCGGCGATCAGGTTACAGAACCGGCTGTATCCCGGCTGGGCTTCGGCTTTGGGCAAGGCCTGGCAAAAATCCCGTTGGCAGCGCGTCACATCCTGCTCACTGGCGAGCCGCTGCTCACCGTAAAGCCGGCCTTCAGAACAAATCCACAGAGTGCTCGCCCCCCGCTCACGCTGAAGCTGATGCACCAGTTCGCTGACGGTGGTAATGAGTTTACCGGTCTGGCGAAGGCGTTGCAGGCTGGCAATATCGCTTTGCCGTGAGGCCTGCACCCAGCTCAGTGCGTCATCCATTGCTCATCCCCTTTTCGTACAAAAAAGGAGTCAAGCAAAAGCCGTGCCGTTTCCGCCCCGTCTTTTCTTAGCCTGACGGCTTGTGTCGCACGTTCCGCCCTTTCCGTTTCTCACTGCGGTGTAAAGTGGTTAACGCGGCTTATTCTTTTACCCAGGCCGCCGGGCCGTGGCAGGGATGGGATCACCCGCTTTTTTGAGGCGAAATGTCGCGAGTAATGCGCCCGATACTGCCCCAGAGGCGCCATCCCTGAAGCCCCTGCACAAGGAACGGGCTAAACGGCCATTACCATGCTATATCATTGGGTGCAATGGTTTGAATTCTCAAAAGTCTTAGGTAGACTGAGCGCTGTAAAGAGTGACCATGAGCGGCCTTGTCTCTGAACAGATCACCTGCCCGGCTGTGCGCCTCCCGATGAGGAGGCGCGATACGTGTGATAAACATCGTGCAGGCAGAGACACTGACGTGAGGAAAAGGGTGAAAAATCATTTAGCGTTTTGCCCGTTAGCTGCACATTTTTTGTCCGGCAGCAAAACGCCCCCTCCTCGGTCAATGCCGATTCGCCGGTGACGTGCAGTGGAACGTGCGCGCCCTGTTCGGGACATGCCCACCGCCCTTGCCTGAGTCAGGCCGCGCGGGCAAAGGCTCAACACAGCCCCGGTCCACCCCGACGTTGCCGATACGGATATGCCCTTGCGGTGATGTCCGCGGGCAGGCTCCCGGCGAGGTTGAGCTGACCACCGGTGTGAACCATCGTCCTGACGGTGACACGCGAGGCAGCACGCATTTGCATGGCCAGATAACTTAACCCCTGTGCGTTGACGTGGGTGGCGACAGCAGACACTGCGGTCCTGTCACGACGGCAACCTGGATCATGAACTGATGAAATTTAACCCCTGCCGTCCTGCGCATGCTGCCGGACGCGCAACGCAACGCGGGAAGTACACACAGCCATGAGCGTGGAATCTTCACCGCGTGAGGTGACGACCTCTGGTCGCGAAAATTTGTTACTTAAAGCGGCCGCGCCTCTGCTGAATGCGGTGGTGCAAATTCGTCAGGCTGCTACCCACGATGACCCGGCAGGTTTACGTCAGTCTCTGATTGATGAAATCCGCCTGTTTGAACAACGCTGCAAGCAGGCAGGCCTGCCGTTTGAGATGATCATCGGTGCACGGTACTGTGTGTGCAGTGCCCTGGATGAAGCCGCCGCGCAAACGCCATGGGGCACGCGCGGCGTCTGGTCCGGCAACGGCATGCTGGTGACCTTCCATAATGAAAGCTGGGGCGGCGAAAAGTTCTTCCAGCTGCTTTCACGCATTTCACAAAGCCCTCAGCAGCACCTTTGGCTGCTGGAAATTATTCATTACTGCCTGCTGCTGGGTTATGAAGGGCGTTACCGGGGCAGTGAAAAAGGCCGGGCGCAGTGCGACAGCCTGCGGGCAAGGTTAAAAGCGCTGATCGACGAAACCCGTGCGCAGCAAACCACGGAGTCCACGCCGCTGGTGCAGGTACATCCGCTGGTTAATACGCTGGCCCGTCCGATGGTGCCACTCTGGGCCTGTGCCATGCTGGTGGCCCTGATCGGCTGCCTGATTTACAGCGGACTCAACTGGCGGCTCGGCAACGCGGCTGAGCCTCTGCTGCGCAGTCTGTATAATATGCCGTTGCCACAAATCATGATGAATCGTCGCCCTTCTTCGCCACAGGCGCTGCTCGACTTACGTCAGCGGTTAAATGACGTGATCGCCGCCGGCCAGCTCGAAGTCAGCGACGGTGCGTTTGGCAGCAAAGTGATTATCCCGGCAGACAAGCTGTTTGCCGAACAGGGCACGGTGATTAATCCGGTGGGCCGGGCGCTTCTGGCGCGCGTCTCCGCAGCGATGAAAGACGTCAAAGGCACCATTCTGGTGTCGGTGTTTACCGACGATCAGCCTGTTGACGGCAGTCGGTTTGCCTCAAACTATGAATTCTCTTTCGCCCGTGCCCGGGCGATTAGCCAGTTACTGCAGGTGCAACTGGCCGATTCACACGTGCTGCGGTCAGAAGGCCGCGGCGACAGCGATCCGCTGCTGCCCAACGACAGCGGCGAGAACCGTACCCGTAATCGCCGTGTTGAAATTACGCTGTTTGCCGCACCTGAAACACTGAGTACTCACCAAGGAACACCCTGATGCGCGCTTCTTTCCGCTTATTCTTAACGCATCGGCTGCTGTGGAGCTTTATTGGCGTCACGGCACTGAGTTGCCTGCTGTGGATGCTGGGACCGCTTATCGCGTGGAATGAAACCCGCCCGCTTGAACCCGCGCTACACCGCAAGATTGTGGTCAGTCTGCTTTATCTTCTCTGGATTGGTTTCCAGCTGATTCCTGCGCTGTACCGTGCCTGGTTCAACAGTCGCCTGCTTGACCGGTTGCAGGTCGCAGAGAGCGACGATCCGGCGGAACGGCAGGCCACTGAGGCGCTGCTCAGCCAGCGCTTTAGTGAGGCGGCCATGCGCCTCAAGCGCACCCATTTTGGCCGACGCCAGGGCAGCCTGTGGGCACGGATTAACGCCAATTATCTCTATCAGCTTCCCTGGTATCTGATGATTGGGGCGCCGGGTGCCGGTAAAACCACCGCTCTGCTCAATGCCGGCCTGAAATTTCCCCTGACCGATACGTTCGGCAACGAGGCCGTTCGCGGCGTCGGCGGTACCCGGCACTGCGACTGGTGGTTCACCGACAGCGCCGTGCTGATCGATACCGCCGGGCGCTATGCGTTACAGGAAAGTCAGCGGGCACGCGATGCCAGCGAGTGGCAGAGTTTTATCAATCTGCTGAAGCGCTATCGGGCGCGGCAGCCGATCAACGGCGTCATCCTGACCATCAGCGTCGCGGATTTACTCAGCGATTCGGCTGAGGCGCGTTACGAACAGGCGAATGCGCTGCGCGAACGGCTGAACGAACTGCATCAGCACACCGGTATTCATTTTCCCGTCTATGTCATGGTGACCAAAACCGACCTGCTGAAAGGCTTTATGAGTTATTTCGGCAGCATGGAGAAGGCCCGCCGCGATGCTATCTGGGGCTTCACGTTTCCCTGGGAAGCCGGTAAGCCACACAAGCAGGACTGGCATCTTCACTTCGAGGGGCAGTTTACCCAGTTAGAACAGCAACTGCAGCAGCAACTGGCCGGGCAAATGACCCATGAGCGCGACCTCAATGAGCGGGCAGAATGTTTTCTGTTTCCGCAGGAGTTTGCCTCGCTGCGTCCCCTGCTCAGCGAATACCTGGACAGCATTTTTTCCCCGCGTTCTGAGACCGTGGCCTGGAATCCTCGTGGGCTGTTCTTTACCAGCGGTACACAGGAAGGTTTGCCTTTTGACCGCGTGATGGGCGAGCTGAGCCGCAAACTGCAACTGCGTCAGGCGGGGGCACACTCGATTGCCGCCTGGGATCGGGTCAACCGCAACAGCCCTATTCCCGGCAATAAAGGCCAGAGCTTTTTTATTCGTGATTTGCTGAGCAATCTGGTGTTTAAAGAAAGTGGCCTGGCGGGCAGCAATCGTCGCTGGGAATACCGTAATCAGCTCCTGCACTGGATTGGCTACGGTATGCTGGCCGGGGCGCTGGTGATCATGAGCGGACTGTGGTTGATCAGCTACTATCAGAACCAGCATTATCTGCAGCAGGTTACCGCGCGCGTACCGGCAATTTCTGCACAAAGTCAGCAGGTGATACATCAGCCCGCTGATAATATTTTTGATCTGCTACCCTTTCTGAATAACCTGGTGAAGTTACCGGTGTCCGACCAGTTTTCTCTCGATAATCCGCCGCTTACTATGCGGGCAGGCTTATATCGTGGCAATCAGGTCAGCGATGCCGCCTGGGCGCTTTATCAAAATGCGCTTAAGTCTTTACTGCTGCCCCGGGTCGCTCAGCAGATCACCAACCTGCTGCGTAACGATCCCGGTGATGACAATGAATACAGTCGTAATGCGCTCCGCGCTTATCAGATGCTGTATCAGCCCAGAAACTACGATGGGGAATTTCTACGGGCCTGGCTACTGCAAAATCTGCAGCGTTCGTTACCTGAAAAGGTCAGCGCGCGGGATTTGCAGCAGCTTGACTGGCACTTAAGCCAGCTACTCGATCAGCAAATTCAGTCTTCACCTTATGCGCGTGACAATGCGCTGATGATGCGCAAGCTGGCTGATAATTTGAACAATGCGGGGCGCGGCGGCGCGGTACTGGCGATTGCCCCCGCGAAGGCACAGCGCCCGACAACGCATAATCCATAATGGCGAGGTGAACATGTCTGTATCTCTGGCCCCTGGCTGGTTTGGCAAACTGCCCTCAACAGGGGACTTTATACATCATCGGCTCACTGAACAGGTCATCACGCCGTGGAATCACTGGTTTCAGCAGGGCCTCATTCACTGGCATCAGCAGGACGCGGCCGTGAGCGCCGATTTTCTGCGCGCGCCGGTGTGGAATTTTGTGTTACCGATCACGCCAACGCGTCAGCAGGTACAGATGGGCTGCCTGTTACCGTCATGCGATCGTGTGGGGCGCGCCTGGCCGCTGCTGGCCTTGCTGAGCTTTCCGCTCAGTCAGTGGCATCCGGCACAGTTAACGATCTCGGGGGACTGGTATCAGGATTTGGGGGCCACGCTGCTGAATGCCGTGACTCACGGTCTGAGCCCGGACCAGCTCGATCAGCACATCCAGGCCCTGGCTCCGCTGATGGTCCCGGTCCAGCAGCCGTCAGATATTATGGATGTAATCGGTTTCGCGGATTTGCCCTGCACACTGAGCTGGCAGGACGTCGCCGAACATTTCGACCCGCAGCAACACATAAGTTACTGGTGGAGCAACCGCAGTGACGGTTTCGTACATGCGACACACAAGCATAGCGGTACCCTCACGGCAGAACTGTTCTCATTACTGTTTAATCCGGCAGCAGGTGCACAGCCGGGACGCAACGGCCTCTATCCACCGATGTTCGAGTGAGACGTTGCCTTTGTCCTTCATAACGGGATAGCTCATGCAATTTACCATCGTTCAATGCACGTCTGATGTGCCGGTGAAAACCGTCACGTTTCATCCGCCGGGCGGCACGATCGGCCGCAGTCAGGATAACGATTTGGTGTTACCGGATGAAGCCCGTTCTATTTCTCGTCTGCAGGCGCTGGTGCACCTGTCCTGTAACGGAGAGTGCCGCCTGACTAATCAGGGCAGCGTGACACCGGTCGAACACAACGGTGTGCCGCTCAGCCGGGGAATGCAGGTGAGCCTGAAACACGGGGATGCTCTGCGCATCGGCGACTATGCCATCGACGTACGTGACCCTGCGGTACAGGGCATCAACAGCGATCCGTTGGCGTTTTTTAGCCATGCGGGCCCGCAGACGAATCCGCTGGATATCCCCGAATTTACTGAAGTCGAAGAGGTCGCTCAGGAACCTGTCGCCAGACGCCACGACCACCGGGGCGATGCCAGGCTGGCCATCGATCCCCAGGCCGGTGAGTCCCGATATGCGCCCTCGCCCGCCGCACACGATCACGATAACCTGGTCGCGGCGCTGCTTGACGGTATGGGACTAAGCAACGGCCACAATACGGTGATTAACGAAGAACAGATGCGGACCACTGGCCGCATGTTAAGTCTGTTTTCGCAGGGCACGGTGGCATTGCTGTCGTCGCGCTCTATCCTTAAACGGGGCGTCAAAGCGGAAATGACGATGATCCTGAACGAAGCAAATAACCCGTTCAAGATTCTGCCCTCGGGCAAAACCGTATTGATGCAGATGTACCAGAGCCAGATGCCGGGCTTTATGCAGCCTGAACAGGCGGTACGGGATGCGCTGGTGGATCTGCAGGCACATCAGTTGGGCATGATCGCCGGGATCCGCGCCATCATCGCCGCCATGTTGCAGTCGTTTAATCCGCAGGGGCTGGAGGAGCAGGCGAAGTCAGACGGTGCCGTGTCAAAAGTCCCGTTTACGCCTTATCAAAAAGCCGCACTGTGGGACTATTTCACTCGCCGCTATCAGCGCACTGCGGGTGAAATCGAAGACGATTTCCATACGCTGTTTGGTGAAGCTTTCCTTCATGCTTACGACATGGAGGTGAATCAGTACAAAGATTCCCAGACGCGTACGGATGATGCATGAATATCGCGTTTGCCCAGCGAAGTCAGCAAGGTCAGCGTGATGAACATGCAGATCGCACCGGTGTGGTACTGAATGCCCATCAGGCCAGCTTCGTGGTATGCGACGGCGTAGCGGGACTGCCCGGTGGGGAACAGGCGGCACAACTGGTATGCGACAGCCTGCTGACTCAGTTGCACACCTGTCCGCACCTTACCCTCGCCTTCACACAGCAGGCGATAGAAACGTGCCGCTCTGTGCTTGAAATCGCACAGGGTAATAATCCGAATTTTGCCACGATGTGCACCACGCTGGCGGGCCTGTTTATCGACCGCCCCCGACAGCGCGCATGGTGGGTGCACGCGGGCGACAGCCGGGTTTACCACTTTCGGCATGGCGTGCTCAATGCGGTCACCCGCGACCACAGCCTTGTGCAAAAACTGAGCGAGGCAGGCTATGAAAATACCGGAATTAACAGTAATTTACTTTATAATGCGCTCGGCACAGAACCTGCCCATCCTGTGAGCTTTTCTGACGAAATACTGCTGGAAGACGGCGATGCGTTTTTAGTCTGTAGCGACGGGTTTTGGCTCAATCTGACCACCCGGGAAATGGAGCAGACCTTGCGCATGGTGAATGCCTGTGAAGAGTGGCTGACGTTGATGGAACATGCCGTGAGCCGTGAAGTAAAGAAAGATAATCTGAGTGCGCTGGCCGTGTGGATCGGCGAACCGCAGGAGGCCACGCTGCTTTATTCGCTGGCTGACTCAACCCGTTTTCTGCCCTCTCGTGATGGATGAAAGAAACGCTATGAAAGTGTGGTTGCCCGCTCTGGCTACCTTGTTGATGGCCTTTACTGCGCAGGCAGAAAATTATCGCGTGGTGTACTCACCCAGCCTCGAACTGGAAGTGTATATCGACAACGTTGAAGGCAAAACGCCCGACGACTGGTGCCAGGAGACACTGCCACTGCGTATTGTCTCGGGTAAGAGCCAGAATGCAGAGATCCTTAAATCGTTCCTGCCGCGCGTCGGGACACTGTTAGCGAATCAGTGCAATGAACTGGACGTTCTGCCCTGGCAAATGACCAACAGCCAGGGCAGCGTGCTGGCTTCCGGCAGCGCCAGTAAATTGCAGAACTGGCGTCTGATTGTGAACGCTGATGCCGCCACAAGCAGTAACGTTCCGGTTGTCGCGTCGCGGCCAGCAGACAGCACCCCGTTACAGCATTTTGCGTTACCTGATGGCTGCCGCTTTCGCACCGCATGGGACGAAAACGGATTGTCGATCTTTGTCCCGCAAGGCGGTCGGTTGCGCTGCTCGTCGGAAGGCTGGCTCGAAGGCAACAGTGATATTACCGTCAGTGGACACGGCCAACCGCAGACGCTTGCCGTCACGTTTTACCAGGGTTACCCGATCGCCAGTCTGGCCATTGCCGGTAACGCCCTGCAAATCGTTAGCGTCAATAAACAGCGCATGATTGTGACCCGTGCTGATGCGCCTGACAGCTGGCTGGTGCTGCCTTTCGACGATACGCAACATCTGTGGCGGTTTGAGGGCACCCTTCTGGTCAGAGCGGATAAAGCCACTGCGCAGCAGAATGCCAGCGCCCTGTCTGCACGGCTCGACATGGTGCGAAGCCGGTGGGCAGGCAGTTTACCGTCACAACAGAAAGTGAATGTGTTACTTGTGGACACCTTGCGCGCGGATCAGGTTGATCCCGGCGCAGGTGCCTGGCGTAACATCCATTAATTATCGCGTTGCCTGGCAAGCAGGCCCAGTTCAGAGAGTCCACTATGTCGGCTAATGACAATCAGAAAGCAGTACCGAATGCCTTGCCTGACGGATATCGCTTTAACGAGTTCGAAATCAAAGAAGTGATTGGCGGCGGCGGTTTCGGCATTGTCTATCGCGCATGGGACCATCAACTTGAACGCACCATTGCCATTAAAGAATACATGCCTGTTTCGCTGGCGGTCAGGACGGCGGATATGTCGCTGGAGCTGCGCGGTGAACGTTTTCAGAAGCTGTTTAATGCCGGTCTGAACAGCTTTATTCAGGAAGCCCGACTGCTGGCACGCTTCAATCATCCGGGCCTGTTGCATGTCCTGCGCTTCTGGGAACAAAACGGCACCGCCTATATGGGCACACTTTACTACAACGGCATGACCTTGAAAGAGTGGCAGTTAACCAGCCATGAGTCTATCACCGAAGACTGGATTCGCCGCTTACTGCCGCCCTTGCTGGGGGCTATCAATACCATTCATCAGGCTGGCTATCTGCACCGTGATATTTCGCTGGATAATATTCAGATTCAGGAAAATCAACTGCCGGTGCTGCTCGACTTTGGCTCTGCCCGCAAAGAGATAGGCAATCTCTCTGATGAAACCGAAATCATGCTGAAACCGGGTTTTGCCCCCATTGAGCAGTACAGCGAAGAAGGCGAAGGTGAACAAGGCCCGTGGACAGATATCTATGCGCTGGGCGCGGTACTGCACACGCTGATTACCGGCTCCCCGCCGCCGGTCAGCGTGGTGCGCTGCATTGAAGACAACTATCAACCGCTGGTGGTGCGTAAGCCTTCAGGCTATTCGCTGCCGCTGCTGCATGCCATTGACTGTGCGCTATTGATGAAACCGCACGATCGTCCGCAGAGCATCGACGTGTTTGCTGCCCTCATTGCCTTACCGGTCAGCGATGTGGAGGCGGTCGTTAACAGTCTGCAACAGCGCAATGACGCGCAAAACCAACTGGACGCAGCCGCGGCCGACACGGTCCCACCGGTGGTCCTGGCGATGAATCACGGGGCGACGATGGCGGAACCGCTGACCGGACGCACGGTGCGTCGTCCGTCACCGGGGCTTCTGGCGCTGGCCGCCGTTGCCGTTATTGCCGTCGGCGCGGTGGTGTGGGTTGAAAACTCGCAAACCGCTTCGGTGCCACAGGTGGCGAAACGCAGTGCTGCACCAGCGACCGGCACGGTGCCCACGGGCCTGGCGATGGTTTACCTGAAACTGGCCGGTGATGAACAGGTGGTCCTGAACGGTCAGCCCGTGGCCTTGCACGCCAGCAGCAACGGTTTTGCCGTGCTGAACCTGGCGGCAGGCCAGTACCGCATTGATGTGCATGCCGGGAATACGACGCGCAGTCAGTCCGTGGTAATTGACAGACCGGGCACCTGGCTGATTAACCCAACCCAGTGACCGGATGCTGCTGGCCTGGCGGGCGCGGATTACGCCTGTCTTGGCCAGTGCTGCTGCAGTTCACGCACCTGGTGCGCCAGGCGGATCAAATCGTCCTCCTGCATCCCGCGCTTAGTCAGTTCTTCTTCCAGCGAAAACAGGTACTGGGCGTTCGAGCCTAACGGTCCACTGGCCGCTGCGATCAGGGGCGCAACCGCCTGAGGACAGGTATCCGGTTCATAAAGCGGATGACGCGGATCCATAATAAAAACCAGCGCCTTCACGCGGCGTTGATCGTCCAGCACCAACTCACACCAGGTCGGCAAATAGCAGCCGGTGATCATTTCACGCTTCCACAGTAATGCCAGTTCGTCGTGCAGCCGTGGTTCCGGCAGGCGAAATGCCAGTCCCTGCGTAATGCCACCCTCTTTCAGCGCCAGCATGCGCCCCGGATGGGAAGCCGTGCCGCGCCCGGCTGTGAGGCGCAAGCAAAAGGCACGGTGCCAGCCGTGCAGCGAGGCCGATGCCACTTCATCGGCTTCAAATACCGGGTTCCACATCAGAGAACCGTAGCCGAAGATCCATACCGGGCTGTGATCGGGCCGACATGCCAGGGTTGCCGCCAGCGACGCCGCGCGCTGTTCACAACTCCACAGTAATGTCTCCTCAATATCACCAAATGATGTTTTACAATCCGCTTTTAATAAAAATTCCCGGGTAAGCAATGCGACCTCCTCGACTTTCACCACGTCCTGTGTAAGACACTCCTCGGTTCTGTTGCGTGAACATTCACAAATTTACGCTGTATTCATTAAACTGACATTAATTATTAACAAAATCAGTTTCAAGTAAGAGTGGGAATATCCGCTAAAAAATAGCCTTTATTTAACTATTAAAAGCGGCAGCTATAACACCCAAAAAAAGTGTTTTACAGCGCGTAAAACGGTAAGGGCTGATGAGTTTCTTCACGGCATCCTGGCGTTCAGGATAACCCCTGCTCGCGCAACGTGAAGTAAACATGCGTAACGTGGGCGCGACAAGAAGCCTGAAACGTGGGCGATCAGAGGGAAGAAATGCGCGTGAGAACGGACATGATGCTGGCGGGACGGGACATATAAACGGGCCTGCTGTTCAGGCCCACAACGCAACACACTATTTTTTGGGATGCCATTTATCGTCATCCCCTTTTTCATAGTCATGTTTCACCGCTGACCAGGCCACTTTATGGGCCACTTCCTCGCGTGATTCATTGCCTCGTCGGTCATCGGGATCCTTATATTGTGACCAGGCATTGTTAAAGGCCTGCTGATAGATATCCTGGGCATGCGCTGGCAGGACGTGCTTAACGCTTTCTGGCAGGTCGCTTCGCTTAGCATAAGGCATCGTTTATCCTCCTCTAACATGATGGTTTATAAGTCTGGCGCAGATAAGCCAAAATGCAAACTGTGGTTTCTGCGCCTCACCGCTTGTTATTTCTCTGTTCCGGCATTAACGATCACCTTATTGGGATGTATTTTGCAATAATGCGGAAGATTATCGCGAAAGAGGATTTACTTGATGACTGATTTATCTGACAAAAGCGGGAATAAATTTTTATAAACCCCTTTTCAGGCTGAATGTGTGTGAAAGTAAAAAGCGGTAAATTTTCACCTGCTGTTCGATTGAAAAGTTACACTGCCTGACTTATATATTTCCCTGTCAGGGTGGGTAAATGAATTGCCCTTTTATTCAGCAGCGAGGAGAGTGAATGCCTTTACATGAAAAAACACGTCACAAAGAGTTTTCACTGATACTTCCCCTTATTGCCCTGGGTGTACTCTATTTTTTTGGTGCACAAACCTCACTCCCGCTCGTCGTCGGCATTAATTTACTGGCGCTGGTTGCTATTCTCAGCAGCGCGTTCAGCGTGGTGCGTCATGCGGATGTGCTGGCTCACCGCCTGGGCGAACCCTATGGTTCCCTGATCCTCAGCCTGTCTGTCGTGATTCTGGAAGTCAGCCTGATTTCGGCACTGATGGCCACCGGCGATGCGGCACCTGCGCTGATGCGCGATACGCTCTACTCGATCATTATGATCGTGACCGGCGGGCTGGTGGGCTTTGCCTTACTGCTGGGCGGCAGAAAGTTTGCGACGCAATACGTGAATCTGGCCGGGGTAAAGCAATACCTGATCGCTATTTTTCCGTTAGCCATCCTGGTGCTGGTGTTTCCGAATGCCTTGCCGGGCGGAAATTTCACCGCTGCGCAAAGTTTACTGATTGCCGCTATTTCTGCCGCGATGTATGGCGTTTTCCTGTTGATTCAGACCAAAACGCACCAGAGCCTGTTTGTCTATGAGCATGAAGATGACAGTGATGATGGCGATCCCCACCACGGTAAACCCTCTGCGCACAGTAGCCTCTGGCACGCCATCTGGCTGATCGTGCATCTGATTGCGGTGATTGCCGTCACCAAGATGAATGCTAACCCGCTGGAGCATCTGCTGACCGACCTCAACGCACCGAAGCAGTTCACCGGTTTCCTGGTGGCGTTACTGATCCTCTCACCAGAAGGTCTGGGTGCCATCCGGGCCGTCCTGATGAACCAGGTACAGCGCGCGATGAACCTGTTCTTTGGCTCAGTGCTGGCCACGATTTCGCTGACCGTACCGGCGGTCTCTATTATTGCGACGCTGACAGGCCAGGAATTGATATTCGGCCTGGAACCGCCGCAGATGGTTATTATGATTGCCTCTCTGATCCTGTGTCAGATTAGCTTCTCAACCGGCAGAACGAATGTGCTGAATGGTGCCGCGCACCTGGCCTTATTTGTCGGCTATCTGATGACCATCATGCTGTAATCTCACAAAACTGAGACGAAAAAAAAGAGCGAGAATTCGCTCTTTTTTCGTCTGCACTGCGGCTTATTTGCTGGTGTCCAGTTCCGGGAAGCTTTTCACCAGATCGTCAATCGCCTTCATCTGCACCAGGAACGGTTCCAGTTTATCCAGCGGTAACGCCGACGGACCGTCGCATTTGGCGTTGTCCGGCTCCGGATGGGCTTCAATAAACAGGCCCGCAATGCCCACCGCCATACCGGCACGCGCCAGTTCGGCCACCTGAGCACGGCGTCCGCCTGAGGCGGCATCGAACGGATCGCGGGTTTGCAGCGCGTGCGTCACGTCGAAAATTACCGGCGAATTATTCGTCACCTTCTTCATGACGTTGAAACCCAGCATATCCACTACCAGGTTGTCGTAGCCAAAGTTACTGCCGCGGTCGCAAAGAATAACCTTGTCGTTTCCGCCTTCGGCAAACTTGTCCACGATGTTGCCCATCTGGCCGGGGCTGACAAACTGGGGCTTCTTGACGTTAATCACCGCGCCCGTTTTCGCCATCGCCTCAACCAGGTCGGTCTGACGCGCCAGGAAGGCCGGCAGCTGAATCACGTCAACAACATCCGCCACAGGCTGAGCCTGCGCCGCTTCGTGCACATCGGTGATGATTTTCACGCCAAAGGCCTGCTTCAGCGCCTGGAAAATCTTCATGCCCTCTTCCAGGCCGGGGCCACGGTAAGAGTGGATGGAGGAGCGGTTGGCTTTGTCAAAAGACGCTTTGAAAACGTAAGGAATGCCGAGTTTGTCGGTCACGTTTACATAGTGCTCGCAGATGCGCATCGCGAGGTCGTAGGATTCCAGCACGTTCATGCCGCCAAAGAGAACAAATGGCAGATCGTTTGCGACCCTGATGTCACCAATACTGACAACTTTCTGTGTCATGCCCTTTCCTTATCTGGGGTGACGCTTAATGCAGCGTCACGCGTTTTTGTTCGATTGCGTGAATCTGGACTTTAATCATTTCGCTGACCGGATCCTCAGGACACTGTTCAACGAAGTAGGTTAAGTCCGTTAACGCGATATGATCGCACTCAAGCTGTGCATAGATTAATCCCCGATCGCGAATTTCATAGGGATCGTCCGGGTCAATGCGCAACAACACCTGGCTGACGTTCAGGGCCAGCTCCATCTGCTTCTCTTCCATCAGCGCCGCTTTCAGCGTATCCAGCATTTTGCGCATTACGCTGACGGTTTTGGCTTCATCGAGATCGTCATCATACAGACGCGCCAGCGGGCTGATATTGCCTTTCAGCCATACTTCGAGCGTATGCGTATCCAGGGTTTCCCCGTTGAAGGGATTAATCAGCCATTTGTCGCCATCCAGCCAGTCGGCGCGCAGAATCAACTGCGTCGGGAAAATCACCGGCATCAGGGGCAGTTCCAGTTCCGCCGCAATATGCAGCAGAATCACGCCCAGTGACACGGCGGTTCCCTGACGGGTTTTCAGCACTTTATCCAGCCAGAGTGCATCAGACAGATTATACACGCCGCTGGCACCGCCAAATTTCCACTGCTTGTAAAACAGCTCCAGCAGCTTTTCGAGCTTTAAATCCGCATCCTGTTGGTCGCTGACGTAATCCCGGGCTTCAGCCACTAACGCCGCTAACTGTTGTTCGACCGACAGGGTCGGAAAATCGGTGCGAATGGCTTTGGTTGCACCCATCACCGCCTCACAGAGCGGTGTTTCACTGTAATCGAGTTGTTCGGTGGAGCTCATACTATCCCCAATAACGGCATTTTACTCAGTGCCAGCTTAATGATCGTCACCAGCGCGATTAAGGCGACCACAAAGGCCATCCAGCGGGTGCGATCAGAACGAGGGCGGCGGCTCAGCGCCACGGACCCAAGGGCAATATAGATAATAACGCCTAACAGCTTCTCCGTCAGCCAGCTTCCCTGAGGTGAAAACGGATAGAAGTGGGTCAGCATTACCAGCGCTGCGCCGCTCAGCAGCAGCAACGTGTCGTTGACATGTGGAAGAATACGGACCCAGCGGCGTTGCAGTATGGCTGCGCCAACGCGCTGCCAGTAGAAGCGCAGCAGAAACAGCGAAACCGTGATCGCCACGGTCAGCAGATGCAGGTTTTTTAGCAGTGGGTAATAAGTAAACATCATTCATCCCTGTGATTTTACGTTGCGGCACTATACCGGTATCGGCGCGGTCTGCCCAAATGTGACCCGGGGATTGCCACCGTAATCCTTCACCGTGTCCACCGCCTGATAGTGGTGCTGGCACATCAGTTGACGCACCGCCTCATCCTGCTGCCAGCCATGTTCCAGTAGCAGCCAGCCACCCGGCTGTAACCAGGCGGGTGACTGTGCGATCAGCCACCGGAGATCGGCCATGCCCGCCTCATCTGCCACCAGTGCGCTGCGCGGTTCAAAACGCACATCGCCCTCCTCCAGATGGTGATCGCTGGCATCAATGTAAGGCGGATTACTCACGATAAGATCAAATCGGGTCGGGGTGAGCTGTGCAAACCAGTGGCTGTGCACAAACGTCGCGTTAGCTATCGCCAGATGCGCAGCGTTATCCTGCGCCAGCGCAACGGCAGCAGGGACACGATCAACGCCGATTACGGTGCAATCGGGCCGTTCGCTGGCAATCGCCAGGGCAATGGCGCCGGTGCCCGTGCCGAGATCCAGCACGCGCGCAGGTGCGGCAGGCAATCGGGCCAGCGCCTGTTCAACCAGGATCTCGGTATCCGGCCGCGGGATAAGTGTGGCGTCGCTAACCCTCAGCGGGAGCGACCAGAATTCGCGCTCGCCAACTAAATGGGCGATCGGTTCTCCCCGGGCGCGCCGTGCCAGCAACGCCGTCAACTGTTGTAACTGCGCGTCACTGAGCAGGGTTTCATCAAAAGCCACCAGCCAGCTGCGGGGTTTGCCTGTGACATAACCCAGCAGGATTTCCGCATCACGCTTCGGGCTGTCGCCCCCACACAGCGTGGCAACCGCCTGTTTGAGCCAGTGGCGAATATCCATTAATCCTGACCGGCCAGCGCCGCCAGTTGGTCAGCCTGGTATTCCTGAACGATGGGTTCGATCAGGCTGTCCAGTTTACCTTCCATGGTTTCATCCAGACGATAAAGCGTCAGGTTGATGCGATGGTCGGTCACACGGCCCTGCGGGAAGTTATAGGTGCGGATACGATCGGAACGGTCACCGCTGCCCAGCAGGTTACGGCGGGTGCTGGCTTCAGCTTCGTGACGTTTTGCCATTTCGGCCGCATGGATACGCGCGCCCAACACCGATAAGGCTTTTGCCTTGTTCTTGTGCTGAGAGCGTTCATCCTGACATTCCACCACAATACCGGTCGGCAAGTGGGTAATACGGATCGCGGAGTCGGTGGTGTTAACGTGCTGCCCACCGGCACCGGAGGAGCGGAAAGTATCGATTTTTAAATCTGACGGATTGATCTCGGGCAGCTCCGCTTCCGGCAGTTCAGGCATCACCGCCACCGTACAGGCAGAGGTATGAATACGGCCCTGGGATTCCGTCTCAGGTACGCGTTGTACGCGATGGCCGCCGGATTCAAATTTCAGTCGGCCATAGGCACCGTCACCCATAATACGGGCAATCACCTCTTTATAGCCACCGTGCTCACCGTCGTTAGCGCTGACGATTTCCACCCGCCAGCGACGTGACTCGGCGTAACGGCTATACATACGGAACAGGTCACCCGCAAAAATGGCCGCTTCGTCGCCGCCGGTACCGGCACGGACTTCGACAAAACAGTCGCGCTCATCGTCCGGATCTTTCGGCAGCAGTAACAACTGCAACTGTTGCTCCAGCGCGTCGGTTTTCTCACGCGCCGCCTGCAGCTCTTCCTGCGCCATATCGCGCATTTCAGGATCGTCGAGTAACATTTTAGCCGTCTCGATATCATCCTGGTTCTGCTGCCAGTCGCGGAAGCAGCGCGTGACATCGGTCAACTGAGCATATTCACGCGACAAAGCACGAAAGCGTTCCTGATCGGCAATGACGCCTGCATCGCCCAGCATCGCTTCCACTTCTTCGTGGCGCTCCTGCAGCGCTTCCAGTTTCGCAACAATAGAGGTTTTCATTTAACTGTGGGATTCCCGTAACAGAAGACGACAGCAGTGTGCCTAATCGAGACCCAGGCTGTCGCGTAAAATCTGCAGGCGTTCGCTGTCGCCGTCGCGCGCGGCCTGCTGAAGAGATTTGGTCGGTGCATGAATCAAACGGTTGGTCAGCTTGTGGGCCAGTTCCTGCATCACTTTTTGCGGATCGGCACCCTGCTGCAGCGCCTGCAGCGCACGGCCTTCCAGTTCAGCGCGGATATCATCCGCCTGAGCACGGTATTCACGAATAGAGTTGACCGCGCCCTGGGAACGCAGCCAGGCCATGAAATCGCTGCATTCCTGCACCACGATACTTTCGGCCTGCACCGCAGCGGCTTTGCGCTGGGCAAGGTTCTGCTCAATGATGGCCTGCAGATCGTCAACGCTGTAGAGATAGGCATTCGCTAACTTGCCCACTTCCGGCTCTACGTCGCGCGGCACCGCAATATCCACCAGCAGCATTGGCTGGTTACGGCGCGCTTTGAGCGCCCGTTCCATCATGCCTTTACCAATGATGGGCAAGGGACTGGAGGTGGAAGTAATGACGATGTCGGCATCGGCCAGGCGCGCGTCGATGTCCGCAAGGCCAATCACTTCCGCGCCCACTTCTTTCGCCAGCGCGTCCGCGCGTTCGCGGGTACGGTTGGCAATAATCAGTTTTTTAACCTGATGTTCGCTCAGATGACGCGCCACCAGCTCAATGGTTTCCCCCGCGCCAACCAGTAACACGTTGACGGTGGAGAGGGACTCAAAGATCTGCCGCGCCAGCGTACAGGCGGCAAAGGCAACGGAAACGGCGTTCGCGCCAATCTCCGTTTCCGTACGCACGCGCTTGGCAACCGAGAAGGTTTTCTGGAACATACGTTCCAGTTCACTGCTCAGTGCATGACCGCGCTGCGAATCGGCAAAGGCTTTTTTCACCTGACCTAAAATCTGCGGCTCGCCCAGCACCAGCGAATCCAGCCCGCTGGCGACGCGCATAAGATGACTGACGGCCTCATTGTCCTGATGCCAGTAGAGGCTGTTACGTACATCCTCTTCATCAAGCTGGTGATAGTCACACAGCCAGCGCACCAGACGTTCCTGCAGATCGACCTGTTGCTCTACACTCAGGTAGAGTTCGGTTCGGTTACAGGTGGAGAGCACGACGCCACTCTGCACCATGGGCTGGGATAACAGGCTGTCTAAGGCCTGTTCCAGCGACTCCGGCCCGAACGCAACGCGTTCGCGCAGAGCAATGGGTGCAGTTTTGTGATTGATTCCGAGAGCGAGCAGCGTCATGGCGATTTAGGTTGGGTTGTCCCAATAATGTCAGGGTTTTGTGAAGCGCATTCTACAAGATGCAGCAGATCAAGAAAAGCCATACAAAGGCTATGACTGTAATAAGATTAAGCCGATCATAGCGATTTTGCCGTATAACAGCATTGACGGTTAAAATGCGGATGGTTAGCGTTACCTGTTACCAATGAAAAATGAGTCCGAGGAGATGACCACTTGATGCTTACTTCCCCACGCAATCTGTTGCGCCTTTTACCCCTGGCCGGTGCTGTTCTGCTGGCTGCCTGTAGCATCAATAAACCACAAGGTCCCGGCCCGAGCGCCACTGCACCCCAATGGCAACATCATCAGCAAGCGGTCAGTAAAGTGACGCAGTACCAGACGCGCGGCGCGTTCGCCTATCTGTCGGACAAACAAAAAGTCTATGCCCGCTTCAACTGGCAGCAGACCGCACCTGACCGTTATCGTCTGCTGTTAACCAACCCGTTAGGCAGCACAGAACTGCAGCTTGATGCGCAGGGTTCTGTGGTGCAGATCGTGGATAGCCAGGGCAAACGCTATGTCAGCAACGATGCGCAGAAGATGATCTCGCAGCTGACCGGCATGGATATTCCGCTGACCAACCTGCGCCAGTGGATGATGGGCCTGCCGGGCGATGCGACCGACTACCAGCTTAACGATCAGTATCAGTTGCGCAGCCTGAACTATCAGCATGATGGCCAGACCTGGCAGGTGACCATCGCCGGCTACGACAGCAACGTCACCCCTGCGCTGCCCGCCAGCCTGGAGCTGAAAGAAGGCGATCAGCGCATCAAGTTACGTATGGATAGCTGGACGCTGAAATGATCACCACCTGGCCTGCTCCGGCAAAACTGAACCTTTTTTTGTACATCACCGGGCGCCGGGCGGACGGTTACCATAACCTGCAAACCCTGTTTCAGTTTCTGGATTATGGCGACAGTCTGGAGATTGTTCCCGATCAGAGCGATGCCATTACCCTTCTCACGCCCGTGTCCGGCGTGCCGGATGCTGAAAACCTGATCGTGCGTGCCGCCGACATGCTTAAGGCGGCTGCCCGCGAGAAGGGAACGCTGCCGGCGCAGGCGGGTGCGCGGATCGCCATTGAAAAGCGTTTGCCAATGGGCGGTGGACTGGGTGGCGGTTCTTCTGA
This sequence comes from Pantoea sp. JZ2, assembly GCF_035191405.1. NCBI lineage: Bacteria > Pseudomonadati > Pseudomonadota > Gammaproteobacteria > Enterobacterales > Erwiniaceae > Pantoea > Pantoea sp. JZ2. The sequence continues at coordinate 2,827,745 of NZ_CP045247.1, forward strand.
CGCCGCTACGGTTCTGGTGGCGCTTAATCATCTCTGGCAAACCGGTTTTACGCCGACGGAACTGGCACAGATGGGCGTGAAACTGGGTGCGGATGTCCCGGTGTTCGTAAAAGGGCACGCCGCCTTCGCCGAAGGGGTCGGCGAGGTGCTTTCTCCCGCATCGCCTGCCGAAAAATGGTATCTTGTTGCCCATCCCGGCGTCAGCGTGGCCACGCCAGTGGTCTTTAACGATCCGGCACTTCCCCGTGACACGCCCGTGCGCACTTTATCAGCACTTTTACAGGCCCCCTTTCTTAACGATTGCGAATCAGTAGTAAGAAAACGTTTTCGTGAGGTTGATGAGCTTGTTTCATGGCTGCTAGAATACGCGCCGTCGCGCCTGACAGGGACAGGTGCTTGTGTGTTTGCTGAATTTGACACCGAGTACGCTGCTCGCCAGGTGCTGGAACTTGCCCCGTCATGGGTGCGCGGTTTTGTAGCCCGAGGCGTTAACGTCTCGCCGTTACAGCGCACTCTGCAAGGCGATTAGCGATAGCGTGACTGTGTCACCCTGTTCCAGATACAGCACGTTTCGCACTCACATACCCGTGTGAACGATCACGACAGTATTCGCCGGTTACTGTCATGACGTTCATTCTCTGGACGCAAAGCCTGAGGTTCTTCTCGTGCCTGATATGAAGCTTTTTGCTGGTAACGCCACCCCGGAACTAGCACAACGTATTGCCAACCGCCTTTACACCAGCCTGGGCGACGCCGCTGTCGGTCGTTTCAGTGATGGCGAAGTAAGCGTACAAATTAATGAAAATGTACGCGGTGGTGATATTTTCATCATCCAGTCCACCTGTGCTCCCACCAATGATAATTTGATGGAACTGGTCGTGATGGTCGACGCGCTGCGTCGTGCTTCAGCTGGTCGTATTACCGCTGTTATCCCCTACTTTGGTTATGCCCGTCAGGACCGCCGCGTGCGTTCTGCGCGTGTGCCTATTACCGCCAAAGTCGTGGCTGACTTTCTTTCCAGCGTCGGCGTTGACCGTGTTTTAACGGTTGACCTGCACGCTGAGCAGATCCAGGGCTTCTTCGACGTCCCGGTTGATAACGTCTTCGGCAGTCCCATTCTGCTGGAGGATATGTTACAGATTGGCCTGGAAAACCCGATTGTTGTTTCGCCTGACATTGGCGGCGTGGTTCGTGCCCGTGCTATTGCGAAACTGCTGAACGACACCGATATGGCCATCATTGACAAACGTCGCCCGCGTGCGAACGTTTCTCAGGTCATGCATATCATTGGTGACGTAGCGGGCCGTGACTGTGTGCTGGTCGATGACATGATCGACACCGGCGGCACACTGTGCAAAGCCGCGGAAGCGCTGAAAGAGCGCGGTGCCAAGCGCGTCTTCGCGTACGCGACGCACCCTATCTTCTCCGGTAACGCGGTGGAAAACTTACGTAAATCTGTCATCGATCAGGTTATCGTGTGTGACACCATTCCGTTATCCGAAGAGATGAAGTCGCTGCCAAACGTCCGTACCCTGACGCTGTCAGGCATGCTGGCAGAAGCCATTCGCCGCATCAGTAACGAAGAGTCCATTTCGGCAATGTTCGAACACTAATCTTCGCAGGCCGGACACGCTGTCCGGCCTTTTCTTTTGTCTGTGCCGTTCCCCTTCCGACAAAGCTGCTTGATTCACAGAAATTTTCGTTATGAGTCACCGCCGTTATTGTCACGCTTACTACGAAAAACTCTTTCGCTGAAATTATCTTATCTGCTCTTTTGCCATTCTGCGTTGAGTGGTACTTTGCCCGCACTTTTTATTGCGATCGTTTTCCACTATGAACCTCGACGTCTATACGTTATTTATTTGCGAACTCTACGTACTGGGGTTTATGAGTCTGATCCTGGCATTTGCCTGGGTCGGTTCGCATTACGATCGCACGCTGGGCTATGTTTGCGTGGCCATTTTACTGACGCTGGTCGCCTTTATTCTCAGTAGCCTGCGCAGCCAGGGCTATCAGTTTTTACCGGTGGCCATGAGCAACGTGTTGCTTATGCTGGCTTACGGGGGATTGTTCAGCGCGTTTCGCACCTTTTGCGGTAAGCAGCCGGGGATGAGTGGTCTGGTCGGGGCGCTGATCTGGTCACTGCTCTGCCTGATTCCGGGATTTTATTACAGCTTATCGCTGCGCGTACTGGTGCTCTGCCTGCTCTGCATCGGGTATACCGGAGCGCTTATCTATTTTCTCTGGCTGGCGCGGCGCAATATGGATGCAACGTTCTGGCCTGCCCAGCTCCTGCTCTGGATTCACCTGATATTCCATGTGGCTCGCATATTTCTGGATAATTCCCGCCCGGTCGGCGTTCAGGGCGCGATAAGCGGATCGAATTTCTCCGTCTATGTGATTATGGAATCCATGCTGTTTGTCATTGGGTTTACCGTGACGATTCTGGCGATGGTCAATGAGCGGACGCGCAATGCGCTGAAAGCGGCTTCACTGCACGATCCTCTGACCAATATCTGGAACCGTCGTGCGCTGTTTACCGGGGCCGAGGTGATGATTAAAGCCTGTCAGAAGCAGAATAAAGCGCTGACGGTGGTGTTATTCGATCTGGACCATTTTAAAGGCATTAATGACCGCTACGGGCATCATCAGGGCGACCAGGTTCTGATTGATTTCAGTCACCGTGTGTCCGGCATGCTGCCTGAAGGGGCGCGCTTTGCGCGACTGGGCGGCGAAGAATTTGCCGCCCTTCTGCCGATGATGTCAGCACAGGCTAACGTCTGGTGCGAGCAGGTGCGCCAGGCGATCCACCTTTCCCGACCGGGGCAGATTCCCTATTCCGTCAGCATTGGCTTCTCTACCGCCGACAATCGCCACATTGATTTTGGCGAACTGATGGCGCTGGCTGACAAAGCGCTCTATCAGGCAAAAGCCAAAGGCAGAAACCGAACCCAATCCTGCCTGACGTTGCCGGGAACGTGATTATGACGAGTGATGGCTGCGGCGGCAGCGTTTATCGCCATAATGCCGCTCCCAGTAATAGCGATCTTCGACTTTCTCACGACCGCTAATGCAGGCACCGGCCAGCCATAACAGTGCGCCAAAGAAAATCCCAAACATCGCGCCCTGCGCCAGTATCTGCGGCAGATTTAAAGAGGGAAGTTGGTTGATAATCGAAAAACCAACGCCGAGTACCATGGTCACTAAGCCCAGTGCCATTAAGGCATTTCCTGCCATACGTGAGTGATGACGTTTCATCTTTCACCTCCTGACGGTGCGGTCCGATGAGCGCACACAATGTTAACCTGTCAGTAGTTTAGGCAATGACAGCAGGCTAATTTGTGCACTTCGTCACACTCAGAGCAGGATAAGTGTGACCAAAGCATAATTACAGCTTATTGATTTAGATGGAAAACAATTAATCACCGACACTAATAATTCGTGGCTCACACTTTGTGATCCGCAGCCTGGCACAGTAAACTACTGCCCTTTGGTGATAACAGCAGGATATTCCTTGTGAGCAGCATTAAACTGATTGTCGGCCTGGCGAATCCCGGTGCGGAATATGCCGCCACGCGCCATAACGCGGGTGCGTGGTATCTGGATTTGCTGGCTGAGCGGCACAATCAGTCGTTAAAAGAAGAAACCAAATTTTTCGGTTATACGGCGCGACTGGCGCTGGCGGGCGAAGATGTCCGACTGCTGGTGCCCACCACCTTTATGAACCTCAGCGGCAAAGCGGTCGCGGCGATGGCGACCTTCTACCGTATTGCGCCCGAAGAAATTTTAGTGGCGCACGATGAACTCGATCTGCCACCGGGCATTGCGAAATTCAAACAAGGCGGCGGTCACGGCGGTCATAACGGCCTGAAAGACATCATCAGCAAGCTGGGCAATAATAATAACTTTCATCGTCTGCGCATCGGCATCGGCCATCCCGGTGACCGCAACAAAGTGACCGGATTTGTGTTAGGCAAACCGCCCGCCAGCGAGCAAAAGCTGATCGATGACGCCATTGATGAAGCAGCGCGCTGCACCGAACTGTGGCTGAAGGAAGATCGCATTAAGGCAATGAACCGCCTGCATGCCTTTAAGCCTGTCTAATCGCCCCGATTGTCGCGAATCTGTGTATAATGCGCGAAAATTATCTTACGTTTCCGGCAGCGCCTGCGTTCAGGCGTTGCCCATCCAGCTATAAAGGGTATTAAACCATGGGATTCAAATGCGGTATCGTGGGCCTGCCAAATGTCGGTAAATCCACTCTGTTTAACGCGCTGACAAAAGCGGGTATTGAAGCGGCGAACTTCCCCTTCTGCACCATTGAACCCAACACGGGCGTTGTGCCTATGCCTGACCTGCGTCTGGATCAGCTGTCCGAGATCGTCAAGCCACAGCGCGTGGTTCCGACTACCATGGAATTCGTCGATATTGCCGGTCTGGTAAAAGGTGCATCGAAAGGTGAAGGCCTGGGCAACCAGTTCCTGACCAATATCCGTGAAACCGAAGCGATCGGCCACGTGGTTCGCTGCTTTGAAAACGACAATATTATCCACGTGAATAATAAAGTCGATCCGGCTGATGATATCGAAACCATCAACACCGAGCTGGCGCTGGCGGATCTGGACACCTGTGAACGTGCACTGCAGCGCGTGCAGAAAAAAGCTAAAGGCGGCGATAAAGACGCGAAAGCGGAACAGGCGGCGCTGGAGAAATGTCTGCCTCATCTGGAAAACGCGGGCATGCTGCGCGCGCTGGATCTGACCGATGAAGACAAAGCCGCCCTGCGCTATCTGAGCTTCCTGACGCTTAAGCCCACGATGTACATTGCTAACGTCAATGAAGATGGCTTTGAAAACAACCCGTACCTGGATAAAGTGCGCGAAATCGCCGCCAAAGAAGGTTCTGTCGTTGTGCCAGTCTGCGCCTCTGTCGAATCTGATATCGCCGAACTGGAAGACGAAGATCGTGACGAGTTTATGGCCGAGCTGGGCATCGAAGAGCCAGGCCTGAACCGCGTGATTCGTGCCGGTTACGCACTGCTGAATCTGCAGACCTATTTCACCGCCGGCGTCAAAGAAGTACGCGCATGGACTATCCCTGTTGGCGCCACCGCCCCACAGGCCGCCGGTAAAATCCACACCGACTTCGAGAAAGGCTTCATTCGCGCACAAACGATCGCGTTTGAAGACTTTATTACCTATAAGGGTGAGCAAGGCGCGAAAGAAGCGGGCAAGATGCGTTCAGAAGGAAAAGAGTACATCGTTAAAGATGGCGATGTGATGAATTTCTTGTTTAACGTCTAAATAAAATGTGTCGTCTCATGAGGTGTCATAACATCCCATGAAAACCACCTAAGCCCTTAAAATCCACGCCATTGCGTGGATTTTTCATTCCATATTGTCCCATGTTATTCCATGAAAGCGCATTCTAAAATGAGTACATAGGTGAGTACAAACCGTTTCCATTATCATTTTAGGTGAGTACAATGATAATCTAGTAAATAGACATGGATCCGCTATGCTCACTGATACGCAATGCCGCATTGCCAGGCCGAAAGAAAAACTCTATCGACTCAACGACTTCAACGGTCTCTACCTGGAAGTGAAACCCAGCGGCAAAAAAGCATGGCGTTATCGATTTAAACTCAACGGTAAATCAAGCATGTTTGCGTTGGGTGAGTATCCAGCAGTAAAGCTCGCCGAAGCACGAGTGAAATGCGAGCAAGCGAGAAAGCAAGTTGCAGATGGAATCAACCCGGCACAGGCTCGTCAGTTAGATAAGATCCGCAAGATCAATGATGCATTAAACACATTTGAGCTAGTCGCCAAAGAATGGTTACAGATGAAAGACTGGGCAGAAATAACTAAAACTCGCCGACTGGATATGCTTGAACGTGTGGTATTTCCCTCAATCGGTAAGCTTCCTGTCAGAGAAATCAACTCACACCACATTCTTAAAATTCTTCAGGAAACTGCTAAACGCGGCGCACCAACTGTTGCCGCAGAAGCCCGACGTACCATATCATCGGTTTTCGAGTTAGCAGTAGCAACGCTTAGAGCTGATAGTGATCCTGTCTGGTCTGTGCGCAAGGCGCTTCCCGCGAATAAGACACAGCACAAACAAGCATTGAATACGAAGCAAATCGGTAAGCTTTTAAGCTGTTTTGATAACAGTCGCGGCTCATATCAGGTTAACTATTGCATGTGGCTAATGTGGTGGACATTGGCGCGACCAGCCGAAGTCACCGAGGCAGAGTGGGAAGAATTCGATCTTGACAATGCACTATGGATCATTCCGGCAACGCGCATGAAAGCTCGCAGGGAACATGTTATTCCCCTTCCCTCCCAAGCCGTCAACATGCTCAAAACACTACAAGGATTAACCGGGCACCGACAGCATATTTTTCCGGGCAGGGATAACCCGCTAGGCCCAATGACATCGCACTCTCTGCGTCAGCTACTCAAAAGCCTCAGTTGGAGTGGAACTTACAGCCCTCATGCCACCAGAACTACGGGTAGTACACGTTTAAACGAGATGGGCTATCGAGCTGATGCTATCGAAGCTCAGTTAGCGCACGCTGATACAAACAATGTTCGCCGCACGTACAATCATGCAACTTACATCGATGAACGAAAAGCGATGATGCAGGAGTGGGCAGATAAACTGGACGAGTGGGTAGCAGAATACGATTAGTACTTATTGCATTCAGTAAATCATACAGATAAAAATCGCTATTCATGCTCCGCTATGTGCTAAAAGAAAATGAATGGCTTTGTCGAGGGCTAATTATTTCCATTTATTTACCCTTCTCATATGTGAAAACCGATTATTATACCATCCAATTAAAAGGCACTTTTGAAAAAAGGTAGTAAACAGTGAAGTAAAAATAATATACATTTCCCCTCCGCACTAGGAATTATATATTCCTCTTCAATGAAAAATACAATATAAGTTACTGCCGCACCCGGTGAATTTGTCCAACCCTTCACAGCCAAAAAACAAGTTTTAGTCTGCTCAGCGTTATATCAAAGGCTAAAACTTAACAGTATGTACCTGATCTCTGGTAGTTAAAGCTCCCTTATCTTTTTTACATTGTTCAAGTGCTCTTGATAGTTTTTCAAAAAATCTCTGATTAGAATAAACCTGAGCGATATCTTTACCCGCTATCGTAATTCTGCTTCCAATGTTTCTTCTGTAATTTTTAATAAAATTTTCAATATCAAACTTAAACTCATCATTGAAGATATTTTCAAATTCAGATGTAGCGATTTCCGGATAACAATCTGAGAGAATGGAGAACAGAAAAAAAGCCATATGATCTGTTGCTGCCGCGATGACCTCATCATTGCTTTCTATACTTTCCAGTTTAATTTCATTCATTTTTATTTTTCTTAGCTGTCAGTTTCTTTTCAAGCATTGCGGAAAAAGTGTTATTAAGCTGCATTGCCTTTCCCTTTTCAATATTTTTTATCATTGCATCAGGATGAGTAACATTTTCCGATTCATGATGTACATTAGTATCATTTTTTTCACAATCTGTTTTTTTAATGTAATTTTTGTTTTTTTTCTCTTTTCTCAGATTTTCATTCTCTCTGGCTCTGGCCCCGTTACTTAACCAGGTTTTTCGTTGTACATCTGTCGAACTGACGAAAGTCAGAAGAAAACCAACTAACATATCATGATTAATATCCAGCCCCAGATACTTTGCTACTTCACCACCTAATACAATTTTTTTATGTGTTGTTTCTTTTCGTGTCAGGGACTTTTGTTTTGTTGTTAATCTGTTCAGTTCCTGCTGTGCTGATGCAAGTAGTTGCTGTAAATTTTTTCTTTCCATTAAATTTCTCCTGTAATATTAAACCCGATCACCAGGCACCAAAAACAGTATTGTGGCCCAGTAATATCATTGTACTTTCATTAAAACCACTAAGGGTTTGATCTTCATATAGCTTTTCTTATCCAGCAATCCATTTATTAGTAAAACAAAGGGATATATCTTTTTGTTTTTTATTATCATTTAGTGGCGGCAACCAGAACGTCGAGACGGCTTTTTATCGCTTCATATTGTTGCCCGGCATTAATCACGCCATTAAAACAGTCGAACAGCATTGATTTTTCATACTGCTGTATACTAAACCACCCGCCTTTCCTGTCTGCTCGCCTACTATCTGATGCAAAGGAAGATAAAATCACCTCTCGTTTAACCGAAAGGCCAAATAGCTGCCTGATGACTTCTCTGGCGGTAGCATATGTACTGTCGATGCTGAAATAATTCAGGAAAATACCTGTTACAATGATAATCAGCTCCTGCATGATGCTTCTTTTGAGTGAAGAGACAGCATTACCATATCGCCCTGACAGGGTTCTGAAACGGGTTTGCTCACTGGCTTCCAGCAGTTGAGGTTCATATTCGCTGCGGATAGCAGTAAAGGCTTCTTTAACCGTGTTTTCTTTTAATCTGATGCGCATACTTTCGCTGTTGTCGCTGTAATCAATCAGAAACCATTTTGTTTCCAGATCACCATCCTCATTGTTAATGACATTTATTATTTTATTCATCTTTACCTCTATTGTTGTCTTAACCTGAATAAAATAATTATCACATATTTTTTATTTAGCAAATTTTACAAATATGAAATACCGAGTTATATTATTAATATAAGCAACAGGAAAATATCCCTTCTTCGATTTGTATCCCTTTACCCCCCAAGCTTACGCGCCTCTTCTTTCGGCGCTTAGATCCAGAGAAAAACTTGACCATTGTTTTATTTTGATTCGGCGCGAGCTGAAAAAAATAAATACAATGCCCACTTATACATTGCTTCGCAACGTGTGGGCCTGGCGGGGGCCTTAAAGTCAACACCAGAGTTTTTCTTGCGAAAAATTAAAAGCAGCAAAGGTCAACACCTTTAAAAAAATTAAAACCAACAGGAGTATTTATTATAGCATGGCAATTTTTCATTTATCGTTTAGTATGCTGAAAAGATCCGCAGGAAAATCGTCCTGTTATCTTGCCGCATATAACGCAAGAGAAAGAATAGAAGACGTGAGAACAGGAGACGTGTACGATTATTCATATCGTTCCGACCTATTCCATCACTGCATTCTCGCCCCAGAACACACACCTTTGAATATTATTAAAAACTCTGCTGTGTTGTGGAATGAAATTGAGAAAGTTGAAAAAAGGAAAGACGCCCAGCTCTCACGTTATTTTGATATCGCTATTCCTGTTGAACTGGATAACGATGCCAAAATCGCGTTAGTTAAAAATTACTGCAAACGTAATTTTGTCAGTAAGGGCATGATTACCGATATATCTTTCCATGACCTTGATGGTCATAATCCTCACGCTCACGTGATGCTGACGCTGCGCGAGATAACACCGCAAGGATTTGGCAACAAGAACAGAAGCTGGAACGAGCATGATTTAATGGACGAGTGGCGTGCATCATGGGCCAGAATGTCCAACCGTGCTCTCGAACGCACTGGTTCTGCGAATCGTATTGATCACCGTTCCCTTGCAGCACAGCGTGAAGAAGCCATTGCTCTTGCGAATGCAGCACAGGAAACAGGAAGACAGGATATCGCTAATGAACAACTGGCTAAGGCCATTGAGCTAAACCGCCCCGCGCTTACTAGGATAGACCGCAAATCATGGCACACTAAAAGAGCCAAAACCCTACGTGCCGCAGAACAGGTGCAGGCAGCACAGACCAAACAAGCTGCTAACGATTTCAGGCAGTTGTTTAATAGTGATGTGGGTCATCTCATGATCCTTAACCTCAACACCTTCCATATTGAAAGTCTGAAAGCGAAACCAGCACCACAACATCCGATACAGAGTTCGCCAGAATCTGCTCATCTACCTGAGCTGGTTGTTCACGAAAGAAAACGTCGCTTCAAGCCTGTCCAAGCGAAGCAAAGGGATATGTCCCTTTACTATGGTGTTGCGTCAAAAACAGAAAAACCAAAGCTATTAAGGCGCAAGCGTAAGATTAATCTGCACAAGCTATATGATTTTATTAAAATTTTTATGAGTGTGTTGGTTAAACGTCCTGTTCAGAAAGCAGAAAAACCTATTGGCAGCACAGCACCAAAACCTACGATGCCTACCGTAGCTGATCCGCTGCAAGACGCAAAAATCCTAACGGATATTTCGCTGGATGAGATTATGATTGACCCAGTTACTAAATTGAAGATAACCCGCAGGCAGTGGGAGTCGATGGGGACTACCAGTAAATCAGCAGACGTTTCCGTACCTCCGGACGCTAACTACAACCACAAGCCTGAGAAAAAACAAAAGCCAGACAAAACAAGCGAAGCGATTGCCTTTCCACCTTTACCAAAGGAAAAGAAAGTTTCCACAAAATCAAAAGGTTTCACACTGCCAAAACTTCGCTTTGGTTCTAGCAAGGGCAAAGATGAATAATTTTTAATCAAAACAATCAATTTAGAGTGATTTATTATCCTTTGATAAGCTCGTAACAACTGGAACTTTAAGGCAAAATAGATCAATCGTCCGTATCTGGAAAATGACCATAATGGCTAGAAAACCCAAAGAAATCAAAACAGACCCGTTAGAGGTCATCCTGTGGAAAGCGGCTGACAAGCTGCGTAAGAACATTGATGCCGCCGAGTACAAGCATGTCGTACTGGGCCTGATTTTTCTCAAATACATTTCAGATTCTTTTGAATCGCATTACGAACTGCTGAAAGCGGGCGAAGGTGAATTTGCAGGTGCAGATCCAGAAGACAAAGACGAATATACTGCCTATAACGTGTTCTTTGTTCCTGAACTTGCACGATGGAGTTACCTGATATCGAAGGCTAAACTTCCCGAAATCGGTAAGTTGGTAGACGATGCGATGGAGCTTATCGAAGCGGGTAACCCACAGCTAAAAGGTGTATTGCCGAAAGTCTATGCTCGCCAGAATCTTGATGCCACAGTGCTGGGTGAACTGATAGATCTGATTGGCAATATTGCATTAGGTGATGCCAAAGCACGCTCTGCTGACGTTTTAGGCCATGTGTTTGAATACTTCCTTGGTGAGTTCGCGCTGGCAGAAGGTAAACAAGGTGGTCAGTTCTATACTCCAAAATCCATTGTAAGCCTGCTTGTTAACATGCTGGAACCCTATAAAGGCCGTGTCTTTGACCCTTGCTGTGGTTCTGGTGGTATGTTTGTTCAGTCAGAAAAATTTGTTGAAGCTCATCAGGGTAATATCGATGATATTTCGATTTACGGGCAGGAATCCAATCAGACAACCTGGCGTCTGGCAAAGATGAACCTTGCTATTCGTGGTATCAACTCAGAACACGTCCGCTGGAACAGTGAAGGCTCATTCCTGAATGATGCCCACAAAGATTTAAGATCTGATTTTATCATTGCTAACCCACCGTTTAACGTTTCCGACTGGTCAGGCGAACAACTTCGTGGTGATGCTCGTTGGCAACATGGTATTCCGCCTGCTGGTAACGCTAACTTTGCCTGGATGCAACACTTCCTGTATCACCTATCGCCAAAAGGTCAGGCTGGCGTTGTGCTGGCAAAAGGGGCTTTGACTTCGAAAAGTTCTGGTGAAGGTGATATTCGTGCAGCACTTGTTAAAGATGCAAATGTGATTGACTGTATCGTTAACTTACCTGCAAAACTGTTCCTGAATACTCAGATCCCGGCGGCGTTATGGTTTATGCGCCGTGATCGTGAAAACAGCAGTCAGTATCGAGATCGCAGTAAAGAAATTCTGTTTATTGATGCCCGTAATCTCGGTCATTTAATCAACCGCCGTAGCAAAGTGCTTTCCGACGACGATATCAAGACCATTGCTGACACCTACCATAACTGGCGTAACAAAGGTGGCAACTACGAAGATGTCGCTGGTTTTTGTGCATCTGTCGATATCAATGAAGTCGCTAAACTTGACTACGTTCTGACGCCAGGCCGTTATGTCGGTCTTGTTGAAGAAGAAGACGATTTCGAATTTAAAGAAAGATTTACTGTTCTGAAAGCAGAATTTGAAGCACAATTGAAAGAAGAAGCATATCTAAATAAAGCTATCGTTGATAATTTGGCGAAGGTGGTTTTATGAGTCAGTGGACATCTATAAAATTAGGTTCTATTGTAAATATAACAAATGGATTTGCATTTAAATCGAAAGACTTTTTAACATCCCCAACATATAATACTTTGCCGGTACTTAAAATAAAAAATGTAGCTAATGGGGATGTTCATTTAAAAGATGTTCAATATCACTTATTTGATAGCAAATACGGGAAATACACTTCCTCAAAAGGTGATATCCTAATAACCTTAACAGGTAATCATCCACAAGCCCTAACTCAGGTTGTGGGAGCCGTATCAAAGCAGAAGTTTGATACGCTTACATATATTAATCAACGAGTTGCTAAAATAGATCCAATTCCTGATCTGGCCTTTAAGGATTTCATTTATTATTTTCTTAAAGATAAATCGACCCATGATTACTTAGCAAGTCAGTCTTCCGGAAGTGCAAACCAAGCAAATATTTCAAAAGCAGATATTGAAAACACAGAGTTATTACTTCCACCATTTACTGAACAAATAGCCATTGCCTCTGTGCTGTGCTCGCTCGATGAAAAAATAGACCTACTTCATTATCAGAATCAAATACTGGAAGCTATGGCCGAAACACTTTTTCGGCAGTGGTTTATTGAAGAATCGCAGGCAGATTGGAAAACAACGACACTGGATTGTCATATTACAGTAGCCAAGGGGTTAAGTTATAAGGGGTCTGGTCTTACCATGTCGGATAATGGCATTCCACTTTTTAGTTTAAACTCAGTACTTGAGGGGGGTGGTTATAAGAGTGCTGGTTTAAAATATTACAATGGTGATTTCAAAGAAAGACATATTGTAAAACCTGGGGATATAATTGTAGCCAATACTGAACAAGGTCATGAATATCGACTCATCGGTTATCCTGCTATAATTCCAAAAACTAAAAGTGAATTATCAATCTATACTCACCATTTATTTAAAATTAATATCAATGACGATAGTTACCTAACTAATGCCTTTATGTACTATTTACTTTGCGCCAAAGATATGCATGAGCAAGTTGTTGCTGCAACAAACGGTTCAACTGTAAATCAGTTGTCGGCTGACGGATTACAACGCCCAGAATTTAAACTCCCCCCGGAGTATAAGGTGAAAGAGTTCACTGCACAGATTGCTTCCTTCTGGAACAAAATAAGTAATAACAACTCACAAATTAAAAAAATTGAATCTCTGCGCGACACTCTCCTCCCCAGACTGATGAGTGGTGAAGTACGAGTTCAGTATGCAGAAGAAGCAATCGCGTCAGTAGCATAAAATAATTAAGCGGGTACAAAACCTGCTCTCTGGTTTAGCGGTAATAAGGACAGTACGCATGGCAAAGATGACCGAATCCGATATTGAAGTAATGGCGATTGAGTACCTGCAAGGGCTGGGCTATGAATATGTTTACGGCCCGGACGTTGAACCCAGTGGAATCAATCCGTTACGTAACTATCAGCAGGTTATCCTTGAAGATAAAGTGCGTACTGCCCTACAACGCCTAAATCCTCACCTTAGTGAACAGAAGAGTGAGGAAGCTCTAAAACAGGTGATGCAGATCAGCACACCTGATCTGATGGCAAACAATCTGGCCTTTCATCGCCTGTTGACCGAAGGGATCAATATCGAAGTCAGTAAAGACGGGAATAACCAGGGCGAACTGGCCTGGTTAATTGATTTTAACGATCCAGCCAATAACGAATTTCTGGTGGCGAACCAGATAACCATCCGGGAAGACCGTCATAACCGCCGCCCTGATATTATTCTGTTTATTAATGGATTGCCGCTTGTCGTTATTGAACTCAAAAACGCAACGGATGAAAATGCTACGGTATTAGGTGCTTATAACCAGATTAAAACCTATCAGAACCAAATCCCCAGCCTGTTTACGTACAATGCCTTTAATCTGATTTCTGACGGGCTGGAAGCCAAAGCGGGAACCGTTTCTGCTGATTTCAGCCGCTATATGACGTGGAAAACCTCTAACGGTAAAACGCAAGCCACCAGTACCCAGCCACAGCTAGAAATTTTATTACAGGGGTTGCTTAATCCTGTAACGCTGCTGGATATGATCCGCCACTTTATCGTGTTTGAAGCCAGCAAACATGAAGACAACAAAGGGATTATCAGTATCCGTACTGATAAAAAAATGGCGGCTTATCACCAGTACTACGCGGTCAATGCAGCAGTACTTTCCACTATTCGTGCATCGGCGGTGAATGCAGACTCCCCCTCTGCCGAAGTGGCAGTCCGCCAACAGGGACGTAACAGTAACGATCTCGTTAATGCGCAAAAAACCGGCGATCGCAAAGCGGGCGTAGTCTGGCATACCCAGGGTTCCGGTAAATCACTTTCGATGGTGTTTTATACCGGAAAAATTGTACTGGCGCTGGATAATCCGACCGTAGTGGTGATTACTGACCGTAACGACCTGGATGATCAGCTATTCGGTACATTTTCTTCCGCTACCCAGCTACTGCGTCAGACACCCAAACAGGCCGATAACAGAGACGAACTCAAAGAATATTTGCGGGTAGCCTCTGGTGGCGTGATATTTACCACTATTCAAAAATTCCAGCCTGATGATGGCAGCAATATCTATGATTTACTGTCAGCTCGTACCAACGTTGTTGTTATCGCTGATGAAGCTCACCGTTCACAGTACGGTTTCAGCGCCAAAGAAGTTGACGTGAAAGACAGAGAAGGCAACGTAACAGGCAAACGCACCGTTTATGGCTTTGCCAAATATATGCGTGATGCCTTGCCCAATGCGACCTATCTGGGCTTTACCGGAACCCCCATAGAAAAAACAGACGTTAACACCCCTGCTGTTTTCGGTAACTATGTTGATATCTACGATATATCGCAGGCTGTTGAAGACGGTGCCACCGTGCGTATCTTCTATGAAAGCCGTTTAGCGAAAATTGCCATCAGTGACGAAGGTCGCCAGCTCATTGAAGACTTCGACGATGAGTTTAACGAGGACGAGCTGACGATTACCCAGAAAGAACGTTCTAAATGGGCCAGAATCGAAGGTTTGATTGGCAGTTCAAAACGTATTAAAGCCATTGCGGTGGATATGGTTCAGCACTTTGAACAACGCTTAAAGTCCAATGCCGATCATGGCAAGGGTATGATTGTATCCATGTCCCGCCGTATTGCCGCTGAATTGTATAAGGAAATCATCGCCCTTAAACCCGAATGGCACAGTGAAGATTTAAACGATGGCGTGATCAAAGTCGTAATGACATCTTCCGCTGCTGACGGGCCAGAAATCGCTAGACACCACACCACCAAAAAAGAACGTCAGGTTCTGGCTAACCGCATGAAGGATGATGATGACAAGCTGAAACTGGTGATAGTGCGTGATATGTGGCTGACCGGCTTTGACGCTCCCAGCATGCATACCCTGTATATCGACAAACCGATGAAAGGCCATAACCTGATGCAGGCGATTGCCCGCGTCAACCGGGTTTACAAGGACAAGATCGGTGGTCTGGTGGTTGACTATCTCGGTATTGCTTCTGATTTAAAAGAAGCCCTGTCGTTCTACTCCGATGCCGGAGGACGGGGTGATCCAGCTGAGGTTCAGGAAGAAGCCGTGACGCTCATGCAGGAAAAACTGGAAATCCTGGAAGGCATGATGCATGGCTACGATTACAAAGCCTACTTTACTGCAAAGACTTCACAGCGCCTGACGATTATCCTTGAATCAGAAAACCACATTTTAGGGCTGGATAATGGCAAGGGTAAAATGCGTTTCCTTACCGCTGTTGCTGCCATGTCCCAGGCATTTGCACTGGCGACGCCACATGATAAAGCAATGGAAGCAGCCCCCGAAGTCGCATTCTTTCAGGCAGTGAAGGCTCGCCTGAATAAATTCACTGAAAACCCAGACGGCTCAGAAGAGGAACATAATGACAGTCTGGAAGTGCGGGTAAAACAGACTATCGATCAAGCACTGGTCACAGATAAAGTCGTTGATATCTTTGACGCAGCGGGAATACAGAAGCCGGATATCTCTGTGCTCTCTGATGAATTTCTCCAGGAAATGAAGGATTATCAGCACAGAAATATTGCTTTGGAAACGCTTAAAAAGTTGCTTGCTGATGAGATCAAGGTTCGCTCGAACCAGAGTATCACACAAGGGAAAAAACTGATTGATATGCTGACCTCTGCAATCAATGGCTACCAGAACAAAGTACTGACCGCTGCGGAAGTGATCGATGAACTTATCAAGCTTGCCAAAACTATCCAGGAATCCGACAGCCTTGCCAGCCAGTTAAATCTCAGTACCTACGAATACGCCTTCTATTCTGCTGTTGCGGATAACGACAGCGCTCGTGAGCTGATGCAAAAGGAAAAACTACGAGAACTGGCAGTCGTTCTGACGGAGGCTATCCGCAACAATGTTAGTCTGGACTGGACAGTGAAAGAAGCGGCAAGAGCGAAAATTCGCGTGGTGGTAAAACGTCTGCTAAAAAAATATGGTTATCCGCCTGATATGTCATTGCTGGCTACGGAAACTGTTTTGAAGCAGGCCGAGTTGTTAGCAGGAGAGTTTACTTCTTAAACTTTTTGCGCATAAATATACAAATTTTACCTTTGACATTAGATGTTAAGTAATATTTCGTGATTTAGGCTGAGGCTCACTTATGACATCAAAATATTCAATCAAGATAGACTTCGACAAAACACTCATGGAGAATCCAGAAAGGGTGTTCGAAGCCATGAGCTTCTATGTCAGAGGATTTAACGGATTATATGAAGCATTCATTAAAGGATTCGATGAGGAATTAATCATTGAATCGGGTTTAGAGGAAACAAGAGAAGGTTCTCTTATTGCTGATATTACCCACAAGATAACAGACAAAACAAAGTTTCTTAATATATTCCGCATCTGGGATGGTATTTTTAAAGGATTGGAACAATCCATATCAACTGTTGGACAAATAAATTCTCAAGAAGATATAAAAAGTTTTTCAGCGAAAGTTTATCAAAATATCCCTGCTAACGATGATACTATCTGTGGATGTGATGCCAGTAATTATGAAATTGCAAAAAGTTTAAAACTGATTTATGAAGGGACACAGAAACTCTCAACAACTGATAGTACTGAATTTGGGATAAACGATAAATTTTGTTCAGTAAGTAAATCTTTTCGATTTCCAAAGAGTGTAGACGAATTATTTGATGATAAGATCATTGAGTTTCCTTCAAAGGATTTATTAATAATAAGACGCCCGGACTATGTTGGAAATGCTCAGTGGGATTTCCTTAGTGTTAAGAGAAAATCAAAACCTGTAAGTGCTAAAATTTTAGATGAAGCATGGCTTAGTAAGTGGAGGAACCACCATGTACAATTTTGGCCAGGTGATGCATTACTCGTCGATATTGTGACAAAAAGAATTGTTAAAAGTACTAACGGTATGGTCATCTTCAAGGATGAAATTATTAAAGTGTTAAATGTAATTCATCAGGAAAATGTTGAGCAAGCTGTGATGGATTTATCAAATGAATAAGTCTATTTATTCAAGTGCCATTGCAGATGCATTATTTGTACTATTGCCTTTTTTAGTACTTTTTGTCATAAAATTCATGCAAAACAATATTAGTGATATGTTAAAATTATCTGACTATTCTCTTGCAACATCAATCATGTATTGCCAATTACTTGGAAAAACATTGTTAATTAGTGAATCAAAAAAGAAAGATGGCAACTTTCAATTATTTCAGGTGATTGTTTTTGTTTTATCAATCCTTTCAATTGTGTTTTATGCAAGTTTTCAACTAGTGCTGAAAATACCATTAAGTGCATATGTTATCCAACTGGCGTTTTTTATTATCTCCATACTATTTTATATACCACTACTAACGCTTATCAATAAAATGTCAGAACGATAGTTCATACCTCATATAAAAGCCTTCCCAATGAAGGCATTTATATAGAATGATCATAGGTTAACGCACAACACCATCACGCATCTTGATTACTTTCCCTGCCATGTTGCCGTTATTATGCGTGTTAAATGTCCTATCGCCAATATCGTATACAATGCCAGTAATCGTGATCTTCTGTCCTTTCCTGATTTTCAGGATATCGTCATCCTGACCCGCATAGTAAGACAACAGCACAGCCCCACCGCAGTAGTTTGTATCAGGCGTCTGGAAGATGATGGCGTAAGTTTTATGGTCTCTCTGCGCACCCAGGTACTTCATTGTGTCGTAGGCTTCCTGCGCTTCTAATACAGTGGCATTGCTGATGCGGACTTTCTTGCCAATCCAGTTCTTTTTGCCTGCCATAGCATTTGCTTCATAATCAAGGCAAACAGGGCCTAAACCGTTGACGGTGTTCACAGGAACATTATCAGAGGTAAGAGTTGTGCTCTTACTGTTTGATGGGCTTAAAGCTCCGCCCAAAGAAGATAAGGAAGAGTTGATTGACTCCCCTACTTTCCCGGTTGCGTCAGACAACTGTTGACAACCTGCGAGCGTAAAAGCGGCAGATGCTAATAAAGCCGTGATCGTTTTATTCATTTTAAAAACCTGTACAGGATTGTAAAAAACTCACTGCCCTGAGTTTGTCATTCAGAACAGTGAGTGGTGCTGTTTTCCCTGATGTTGGCAAAGCCATTAACGTGCGGTCGGACGAACCCAACTGACTTTATCTTTGGTTTTAAATTTCAGAATCAGTAAGGGGCCAAGCATTAACGCGAGCAAAGTTATCACCATTACTGGGGTGGATTTGGTTAGATAGGCCATGACAAATCCCGCAGGAATGCCAATAATCGTTCCACCAACTACCAGCCCCTTCATAGTCTGCTGGCTTACATAACCTTTTACTCTTTCCGCACCACATCCCCTGCACACTGACACATGCTCCTGGACTTCTGTACCGCAAAATGGACATTCTGACATGCTCTTTTCCTCGCCAGATTAACTCTAAGTAATTGATATAATTGATCTGAACAAAGGGCCTGTCATATCGTTTTTATCGATCAAACCCACAACTCACAATAGACAAAAACTATCAAAAAAACTATATCGATCGATTTAGACAATTAAAGACCGATCGATAAGAGCTTATTGATTGTTGATACCTATTAAACATGCATATATTGATCGATTATGCAGATCAATAAGTTAATGAAATGTGTGATTAATTGACCGCTTTTGCACTCCGACAGCGGGCATCGGCTGAATCAGCCTGTTGCTGAACCGATACTTATCTCAGAACATTTACCTTCGGTAAGTAAATGAAACCTCTGTATAGCAAGCTGCCTGGCCCTGTGGCACACTTAAACCGTCCTGATGCATATGGAAGCTGCTCAATGTCTGATAATCTCCCTCTCTGCGTTTTTACCGAAGGCCACATCACCCTTCCTGACCACTATCAGGATCGCACCGTTAATGTCTTTACCCTGCCCGGTGAGAACAGGCCAGCCTTTAACATCTCCCGCGATTCGATGAATGATGACGAGACGTTGTCAGGTTATATTGACCGACAGTTAACGCTGATGCAGAAGCATCTGAAAGGATGGAAGCAAACGAAACGGGTGCCTGCTGTGCTCGGCAATAACCTGTTGCAGGGTGAATGTGTGCATGCCAGCTATCTGCGTGACGGTAAAAGGGTCTTCCAGCAACAGGCGGTATTCAACACGTCTGCAAACCATATTCTGGTGTTCACTGTATCCTGCACCGCAATACTGACGGACGGAGACAGTCAACAGTTCCATGCGCTGCTTGCCAGCTTTTCTTTTAACACCTGACAATTAAGGAACGTTGTTATGTTTGAAGCGGCACGCGTGGGCGATGATATCGGCCATTCTCATGCGCTGGCAGGGATGATTGCCGGAACGATTGTCGGTGGACTGATTGCCGCAGCGGGGGGTATCGCCGCAGGTGCGCTTATGGTGGCGGGTATCGGTGCGTCATGCCTGGGCATTGGTGTGCTTCTTGTCGGGGCCAGTCTGGCGGTTGGGTATTTTACGGGCGAACTGGCAACGAAGGCCAGGGACAGCATTGCGGATGCCGGGGCCGCCAGCATGGAGAAGGAAGGCGTTATCGCCACCGGCTCTCATAACGTGTTCATTAATGGCAGACCTGCCGCCCTTGCCACCGACAGCATGGTGGAATGCGCCAAAGATGCTGGCTCACAGCAGATGGCCGAAGGCTCCTCACGCGTGTACATCAATGGCCTGCCTGCTGCCCGTCTCGGCGATCGGACCACCTGTGGTGGAAAGGTCATGACCGGTTCCTCAGATGTGACTATTGGTGGTGAGCCGGAACAGACACTGCCAATACAGTCAGAAGTCCCGGAATGGCTCTATAAAGCCTCTGACCTGACGCTGTTATTTGCCGGACTGCTCGGTGGAGCGGGCGGAGCGGCAGGTAAAGTCGGTGCGCTGGGAAGGCTGTTCAGTAAAATTCCGGGTATCAACAAACTGGCCCGCGTCGCCTGCCGCGCTGGCGTGCTGATGACCAGCGCCGCCGCCGTGGGCATTATCGCCCGCCCGGTTGATATCGTCAGTGGGCAGAAATTCCTCTCCGGTGATGACGAGCTGGACTTTGTATTACCCTCCCGTCTGCCGGTTGTCTGGCAGCGTTACTGGCGCAGTGGCAATCCCGGCGACAGCGTACTGGGCCGTGGCTGGTCACTTTTCTGGGAAACGCGACTGGAAAAATATCAGGACGGGCTGGTGTGGCGTGCACCGTCCGGCGATTACGTGTCATTTCCTCTCGTGCCGAAAGGGAAGCGTACCTTCTGCGAAACCGAAAAACGCTGGCTGGAACACCATCAGGATGATACCTGGTCAGTGTATGACATCGGCGGCGAACGCTGGTGTTACGCATCTCTGCAGGGTGATTCCCCTTCCCTGCCGCTGCGACTCACCGAACCTTGTGGTAACGATATTCTTTTTGACTGGAACGACGACCATACGCTGCATGCGCTCACCGACAGCGCCGGACAGCGCGTGGTCTGCCGTTATCAGACCGTCAGCGGACAGGTTCGCCTGGCCGGAGCCTGGCTGGATGATGAGATTTGTCTGGTCAGCTACGATTACGATGCTAAGGCCCGGCTGATTAGCGTCACCGGACGCGGCGGTCAGGTACGCCGCCGCTTTGGCTGGTATGATGACGGAGACGGCACGGATTTACTGCGCAGCCATGAGGACAGCAACGGTCTGCTGAACGAGTATCTCTGGCAGAGCCTTGACGGGCTGCCCCGCGTGCTGGCTTACCGCAACAGCGCGGGTGAGCAGCTTACTTTTGATTACGATTTTGAAAACGGCACCCGCCGCGCCATCCGCGAGGATGGCGCACAGGCACACTGGCTGGTTGACGACGATGATAATGTTGCACGTTTCACCGATTATGACGGTCGCCGGACCGGCTTCGTCTGTCGTGATGGGGAGTTGTGCGATGTTATCCTGCCTGACGGAGCCATGCGGCGCAGCCAGTGGGACCGTTACGGTCGCCTGACGTCAGAGACCGACCCGGCAGGCCGCACCACAGCGTATTACTGGTTCCGTAATACTGACCGAATCGCCCGCACGGTTTTCCCGGATTCAACAGCCACTCAGTCTGTGTATGACCTGAACGGTCGCCTGCTGTCGGAAACCGATGCACTGAATCACACCACCACGTATCACTACCCTGATGAAGAAGAAACGCTGCCTGACCGCATCACCGATGCCAGTGGTGGTGACGTGCTGCTGGTGTGGAACCACCAGGGACTGCTGACTCAACGCACCGACTGCTCCGGCAGCGTGACCCGCTTTACCTATGACCGCTTCGGTCAGCTTATCACCAGTGAGGACGCAGAAGGCAACCTCACACGCCGCGAATGGAACGATGCAGGCCAGCTTACCGCCTTAATTCGGGCCGATGGCAGTCATGAAACGTTACGATGGAACGAGCACGGGCAACTTGCGGCCTGGCGAGACCCGCTGGAAAGTGAGGTTCGCTGGCAGTATTCCGCGCTTGGACTGCCAGAAAGCGTTACCGACCGCACGGGACGAACCCGCCGCTGGCACTATGACCCGAGAGGCAATCTGCTGCGTCTGGAAAACGGCAACGGTGGCGAGTACCGTTTTACTTATGACCCGACAGGCCATCTACTGAGCGAAACCCGCCCGGACGACACCTGCCGGCAGATGCAATGGAACACGCGTGGACTGCTCACCACGCTTATGGAAAGCGGCAGACCAGACGACGATGGCGGCATCCCACGACGCGCTCAGCATTTCAGCTATGACAGCAGCGGCCTTCTGACCATACGCACTACCCGCGATGCTCAGTACCATTACCAGCGTAAAAACAGCGGGCAGCTTACCGGCCTGACCAGCAAGCCAACCGCCGATGGCATGGCGCTGGGAATTGAAGAAGATGAAATTCAGTTTACCTTCGACGCGGCAGGAAACCTGCTCGCTGAACAGGGAGTCAACGGTGAACTGCATTCTGCGTATGACGTTCTGGGTAATCTTACTGCGCTGACTCTGCCCGGCGGCCAGCAGATAAGCTGGCTGCATTACGGTTCCGGCCACGTCAGCGCCATCCGGTTCGGTCAGGAAATCATCTCTGAATTTACACGCGACCGCCTTCACAGGGAGGTGGCCCGCACTCAGGGAACCCGTGAACAGACCCGCCAGTATGACAGTCTGGGCAGACGTACCCGGCAGCGCAGCTTCACACCCGACCTGCCAGAACAGACAATCTTAGAACGCGCCTTCAACTATACCGGGCGGGGAGAACTGTCTGACGTCAGTGACACCCTGCGTGGCAACACAATTTATGGCTATGATGAGGAAGGCCGTCTTCTCAGGCACTACGAAGCCCGTCCGGACCACAGTAACAGGACGTTCCGCTACGACGCAGCGGATAATCTGCTGCCGGATGATGGTCTGCCTGCCCTTCCGCTCGCGGATAACCGTCTCACACAATGGCAAAATCTGTTTATGAAATACGACTGGTGGGGAAACCTTGTCAGCCGTCGCAGCGGCCTGCATGAACAGCATTATGAATATGACGCGGAAAACCGGCTGATAAAAGCAGAAGGCACCGGCCCGGAAGGCCGGTTTACGGCACGCTACCACTATGACGTGCTGGGCAGACGCATCCGCAAAACGATTACCACGCCCCACGGCATCACAGAAACCCGCTTCCTCTGGCAGGGCCTGCGACTGTTGCAGGAACAGCAGCAGAACGGGCAGTGTCAGACATATGTTTACGACCCGAACGAAACATACAGCCCGCTGGCGCGTATTGACCATTTGCGTGAAGAAAACAGCGGAGAGATTCTCTGGTTCAGCACCGATTTGAACGGTGCACCGCTGGATATCACTGATGAACAGGGACAACTCCGGTGGAGCGGTCATTACGGGAGTTTTGGTGAGGTTGCACGACAGATGGAAGGCTTCCACAGATTCACGCAACAAACTACCCTCACTCATCAGCCACTGCGCTATGCCGGGCAGTACGCGGACAGTGAAACGGGTCTGCACTATAATCTGTTCAGGTATTACGATCCTCAGATTGGACGCTTTACGGTACAGGACCCCATAGGATTACTGGGAGGCTGGAATCTTTATCAGTATGCACCGAATCCGTTGGGTTGGATTGATCCGTGGGGACTGTCAAGATATCCTGGGGTCGATTTCTCAGGAAGTGATGCACTTTATCCTCATGGTGAAAATATTGTAAAAATACCAATGACAGGCAGTCGTTATGGCGACTTTAAGGCAGCAAACGAATTGGCAAATTACAAAAACTCAGTTGGGAATATTACAGGTAAATCACATCCAGATGGCTATACCTGGCACCATTTAAATGATTATGATCCCATAACAAATACTTCTACCATGCAACTTGTAGAGACAAGCGCTCATGAAGCCACTTTCCCTCACTCCGGCTCAGTGAGCCAATACGAACAGTATCATGGTGTTAAATATGAATCACTTGAAGCGAAGAAAACTGCAAAATCATTGAATTGTAAATAGTGAGGTGCATTATGCAATCAGAAGACTTAAAATTTTATGAAGATGATGAAGGTATTGCTGTCGATTTGAAGTTAAAAGCATTCGGTCCGGATGAAGTACAATGTGTTAATCTTGAATCTGAATTATCAGATGAAAAGATGAAAGATGATATACTTTGTCTAATTAATCACCAAAATGAGTTTTTACAAAAAATTCAAAAAGCAGTTCATGAGTATTGTATCAAAATTTACAATCAAGAACCGTCTGAACTTAAACTTATTAAACTGTACATTTTCCCAGATAAAGAAAATGAATATGGTTTTATGTTCTCAACAAAAATTGATAGTGAACATGGAATTGGTGTAAAAATGATAAATGGAAATGTAGAAAAAATTGGCAGTAGTGAAACGGCATTTTTGTAAAATACCTCTATATTCAATAAAAAACTAACGTAGTAAATTGAACTGTACCTTAATATAGACAATATATTAAGGTACAGTTTCTACATTAACAAGGGCTTTTGTTTAGGTTTAAATTTTTCGATTTGCATTTAATATAAAATTTAATAAATGACAGGCGATCACCATTGAATATTAAATCAGGTTTAATGAAGTGAAAATTCTGGATCATAGTTTCAGTAATGAAACTTTTCTCAACCAACTCTTTCATACTTTTAATATAAGTCGTTCTGGATATTTTAACAATCGTTTTATCTACAATGTCATACGACATTAAAATTGTATCTATATCCTTTTTATCCTGCATTGCCCTGTACAGTATTTCAAAAACCTTTGTTCCTGCGGAAGACAATTCCGTAATAGCTTTAACGCCATTTACATTGAGTTTTAAAAATTGTGTTTCATCTACTTCCTGATACTGAAAAAAAAACCGCACCTCCCAGGTGCTCTCCTGTATTTTCATTTACAACCATGAGTTTATCCCTCTCATGTCATTTTTCTTTACTTTTATTCTTGTTATTATTTTTAAATAATATATTGATTTTCATCACCTGACATTTGAAGTATCAAAATTTTGAATAAAAATGAAGTTTTCTTTTCATGATTAGAATGATTGTTGATTAAAGTCCTCAAACCGCGGACTTTAACTCCCGAGATCGCGGACTTGGTTTTAAGTTATATCTGGCCTGAAAGCAGTTTTCTTCTTCATTATTATTATAGAGTGAAGCGAGAGATGTTCTTTATTTATTTTATAAAGTGAAAAAAGATTGTTTTCTTTCATTTTAAGTAACCCAACACGGTTGTTGTGCCGTGTCATTGGGGTTAATATTCATTACTTCTCTTTTATTTTATAATCAGAACACAAAATCCTGGACTCTGCTTATTTGCCTTTTAGGGGCAACCAGCAGACCAGGGAATAATGGTTTGTTATTTAATTAGTTTTTCAATGCAGCACATTAGTTTGCTCATATACTGCTTCAAAATCAAACCCCTTTGATAAAGGAAGCTGTCTTGTTTTTGCTTCCTGCTGTCAGCAAAACCGCTATGCGCTCACGCGCACTGACGACTTAAATAGCATGAGTTTGCTGTTGAAACCATTTTCTTCATCGCGTGACGACTTTTCTTCATTTCTGACTATATAAATGAAGTAAATCACTTTATCAGGTGAAGAAAAACGTCCTCACAGTTTAAATAAAAAGGGCGAGAGCTAGGTTTTAGCGATTGAGCGCGTTAGCTCAATCAAGACCAGCCATTTATCCAAGGTTTTAATTTTTGCGTAGGGCGAGCAAGCGAGCATGTAGCTCAGTAAAACTATTATTTTACTCATATAGCCCATACAGGCATTGCTGGTTGCCCCTAAAAGGCAAAGAAGCAAATGCTCTGTTGTTGTCTTCTGTTACTGAATAAAAGAAGATCTTCAACTACCATGAACCCCACAGGCACGACCTCATATTGTGCAGGGGTTTAATAAAACAATTAAGGAAAACGTTTTCCTGATAAATAAAACTGGCGGGACGTCCAGTTTAAGCAAACTTATTCCAGTCGGAATCTCATTGTGGCGATATTAAGATCGCACAGGATTCCTTTTGTCCTCTTAGATCTTATATTTCTTATACTTCTTAAGATAAAAATATTCATATAAAACAATGCATTAAAAAGTCATTTTCTTCATGTTTGTTGATTTTTCTTCGGGTTTGTAGATCTTTCTTCGGGTTTGTTATTTTTCTCTTCGGGTTTGTTGTATTTCTCTTCATTCCTGAGCATTAAAATGAAGAAAATACTTCAAAATATATTTGACATTTCAAAAAACATAGTTATATATGTATATTATAATAATAAAAAAGGAACTATGATGAATAAAAACACCTATGATAAGAACCCATTTATATTGCAAAATGGCATTGAGATCCAGACGAAAGATAAAAGAAGAACAGTAGCTCGTGGAGAAAAATTTGAATCACCAGAGGGAGAACGATACGAAAGTGTCATTCACTCTATACAGGAAGTTGATAAAGAGAAGTTCGTTAAGCTTTTCATTTCCAAAATCCGTGTTCTCTTTGATCTGTCCCTGACAGGTAATAAGCTATTTTACATATTTCTCTTTTCCATTTCTGACGCGATTGGTAAAGACCAGGTTTATATGAATTTTGAAACAGCAAAAGATATAGCAAGTCAGTGTGATTTCAATTTATCCGATCCTGTATTTTATCGAGGAATAAAAGAGCTTATAGATAAGCAGATCATAGCACCAAGCAAATCCAAGTACATTTACTATATCAATCCTGCGGTGGTGTTTAATGGAGACAGAGCCAGATTTATCGAAGAAATAAAAATAAAAAATGGAGATAAAAATGCTAAAAAATGAAATAAACGAAATACTAAACATTCATACCCACGAAGACGGTATAGCCAACGTCATAACAAAGTCACTTATTCGTTATTACTCGGTTAATGGCATCAGCCATGACCAGTTCCAGAATAATTATCTAAACTACTTGAGAATGATTTTCTCCGGTCATCAGTTTCACTTTTTAGACAAAGAAAAACTACTGTCATGTAAAGACCAGATCCTTAGCACTGTCATGGTAGCAGTTCGAGAAGACCTTACAGGCAAAACCGGAACGGAGGAGCTTTACCTGTCCAGTATGTGGCAACCAACAGCGCTGGAGGCGGTTCTGGTAGAGCTTTTTGATAATAGGCAGATTCTAAGTATAATCAGCCAATAACAAACTACAAAGCGGTTATACTACACTCCTCACCATTGTTGAGGCTGACTGACCGTTGTGAGCTAGAAGCAGAAGTTCGTATTTTTATTTTATAAAGGAATTGTCATACCGCAGTACTTATATCAACAGGGACGATATCAGCTGTGCTTAATTTTTTATTAAGTGATGCAGAACAAATTATTTACTAGAATTATTGTCAAGCGTCAAATCTGACGCCTGACAGTCAACTTAGGCTCTTACCGATGTCATTAAGGAGGATAATCTATCTACTCTCTTTTCATGGTTCCCTATCAAGCCGAAAAAGAAAAAGTTTTCACAAGATTCATTAGTCCTGCGAATAACATCTTCCACATCATCACGGTAAATAAGGAAGGTGGGACTTGTCTTTGAATCCATGTTCGCAATAGCTCTGAGAGGTTCGTAGTAATCACTATTGTCAGGATTTGTGAGCAGTTTGTTTAAAAAGTAAACTACATCGACTAATGTTAAAAAAGTTCCCATATTAAACCCTGAATATACTACACTTTCACCTTGATACGTTTCTGTATAGCTACTAGTTACCGTAAAGAAATTATACATCATCGCGAGCAATAAAGAGTCATGATCTGGAGGGATGTAAACCTTTCCTTCATTACTGATAATTTGAACGCTTTGTAGATGACCTAATTTATCGCTAATTTCGCCAATACCAGTTTTATTTAAAGAATACTTTCTAACAAACGTATAAGTTTTGTTAGCTATTATGCTATAGTTATCGAAGATAAGATGAGTTAAGCTGTCTACGTAGTCTTCATTTATATCTACACGATTTTTATTATAAAGATCATCAGCTGGTATTATAAGCCAGAGTGGATTTTCTTTAATTAAGGTGAATCTTATTGCATATATAAGAGGAAGGTTAAACCTTTGCGCAAACTTTCTTCTCTTGTCTATGTCTTTTCGACTGCACTTAAATTTCATTTTCTCCGTGCTCTTCACCTCAATCATACAGTTAAACGGAGGTGCTTGCCTGCTGCTCATATTTGAAAAAAAAGACCCAGCGTGTAAAGTTGCTTGAAAATCCGGGGTTAGTTCGAATTCGCTTACAATTGGAGTTTGATTTAATGGAGTTATTGAACTACAACAATTTAACATTTTGCAAAGCAATGCAAATTCGTCTTCTTGGGTTAAACCACTTATTATCCGCTCGATTTCAGGAATTTTTTCAACTGGAACTAGTTGCTTCAAAATTGATTCAAATCCGTCCTTACTTGTTATTCCTTTCAACTCTTTTATTCTTTTTGCTAACTCTATATCTGATGCTGTTAGGTTTTGTTTCATTGATATTACTCGTTAATATAAACCAACTGGAATCAAGGGCCACATCTTTTCATTCTACTATCATTCATATTCCTATGTTTATATGACAAAAGTCAACGTCCGCTTTCGGCACAGGCTGTGTGAAAACTGCTGATTACCTTTTGGTCTGAGCAGTGGCGTTATATGAGCAACAATTCTTGATATGGGGATAATACTCAGATACAGCAAAAACCGAGTTTTTACACAGCCTGAGCACGTAGCGGACCTCTTGAAGAGCCGTGTGGTCTGCTAAGAGCGAGGAGCAGATGTTAAAGTGTAAAGGATGAATCCAAAAATGGAACAGAATCCAGAATCACAAATCATGGGCATGTGCTCGATAATATTTAAAATAGGTAAAAATCATTCGGGTTTACATTTTTTAAACAAGATGAATTTGCAGTTATGTCCATTTCAATTTCATATATGCATGAGTGTTTACTACCCTGATAGTTTCCTAAATACTGAGCTATAGTGGAAGGAGTAAAGTTTACATTGGCATTTGTGATCTTATATTCAGTATAAGATTGTAATAAAATTTCCTCTTCATTTGGCAAACTGTTATTCGCCTCCATAAGAACCATGCCAATACCTATGGGACACTTTATTTTTAATATGGTTGGTATACCGATTTGAGGGATAAACCCCCGTAACACATTCGGGTTTCTTGTCGTAGATAAAAATGCGGGGTATCTGAACGGTAGCCCCAGAGCAACCTCTGCGCCACTTGGCGTGAATTCGGCACTGGACGTCATTCGATATAAATTCAGTGGAGTATTATTTTTAGCTCTAAAAATATCATTCAGGTTATTTATTTGGTTGGTAAAATTATTGAGATTGAACCCAGACCTCAATGCCCCATTCAATGTAAAAGAGTTGTTGTTTGGTGAATTCTTATAAGTCGCGTAGGTTTGTTGCAGAACTGAACCATTGTTTAATGTTCCAAGATGTTTAAAAAAATCATCGTCTGGCTGCATTAAGAACTCCTTAAATGAATTTCTGTTTTATCTCTATGTTACAATTTAATAACAAAATTATACAAATTAATCTGAAGTCACTGTCCGCTGTTGACACACAACAGACCTTCCTCAGAGACTACCCCGCTTCACCGTAATCAAGCAACAAATCCGATCCCTTTTCATCTGACAAATCATTTTCTTGATTTTCAACTGCTGTGCAGCTTCTTCCCCATTCTCCGCGTAGAAATCAGCACGCCGTTCAGCCACTACCACTACCCAGTAGCACTTTTTGGTATAAAAAACGATGAGAAAGCCCATCTCGGGCTGTTCCACATTATTGCCTAGCCCACGGCATATCCCAAATGATCTTTACTTTAATCTCTACTGCGTTAACATGCGATTCCTTGATCGCATATTTATTTAAATAATCCTGCAAAGTTATTTTGTCAGACGCTTTTTTCTGTTTGTTTGTCCGTTTCCAGATCCCTGTATCCGTAACCCATTTATCCAAACCCCGTCTCACTGCATGTCTTAGTTCCTCTTCATAAAACTCATCTAAAACATTCACTTCAATTTTAAAACATAAGCTTCTTATATAAAATGTTTTCATCTTTGTTTCTCCCATTGTTTATTTCAGGCAAACGCCAGACATATGGCGTT
This sequence comes from Pantoea sp. JZ2, assembly GCF_035191405.1. Taxonomy (NCBI): domain Bacteria; kingdom Pseudomonadati; phylum Pseudomonadota; class Gammaproteobacteria; order Enterobacterales; family Erwiniaceae; genus Pantoea; species Pantoea sp. JZ2. The sequence continues at coordinate 2,857,937 of NZ_CP045247.1, forward strand.
TACTCACCATTTTTAAAATCTGCTGTTATATTATTACCGCTCTGAAATGATTTTATTTTTTCTATACGCCAGATAACTTTTCAGTGATTCCTGACCAAATCGATCAAGATCACGATAGATTATGATTATATTGTAAAACTTGCTATTTTTATCGTCGAAATCGGCAATCCAGTGCGGAGTGTATAAGTACTCTGCTAGTATATCCAAATAACCCCAGTCCAGTTTATCCATTTCTCTTGTTGCTTTTTTAATTAATGTTTTCATAGATACCTCTTTTATTTTTATGTTAATTTAAATTATGCTGCTTTATTGCGTGAAGAATTAATCAGGTTTTCAATCCAGTCATTGACTTCGCTTTCAATGAAAGCAATCATTTTTTCACTGATTTTTATCGGTGAGGGAAAAGATTTTTTATCGATTAACCGGTAAATCGTTGTCCTGCTGACGCCTGTTCTTTTTATTACTTCTGGCAAGCGAATTAATGTTGTGCAGTTTTTGTTCATTACTATTTTCTCCTGTGTTGTGTTGATGAGGAGAAGTATACGGTTTTAAAGTGTTTAAAAATTGTGACGGGACAAAAACGATTTTCCGTAGAAGGGGGGATTAGTGTGTTTACAAGGGATGGTTTTTTTGGCCTATCCCTTGATTTTTTTAATCAATAGTGGTATCAGAATCGCTTCTGGCTGCTGCCTGTTGTACAGCTATATCATGCAGGATTCCGTTGATAGTTTTGTGTATATATTCTGTTTTTTTATACATGAATGCCGTAAACAGGTTATCAAATTCATCCAGTAGCGCTCTTTCAGCCATCGGCCTGTCGGTTTCCCGGATTTGAACATAGTCACGAGGATTTTCTACTCCCCAGGGATACAAGAGTTGCTCTATGTCCTTATCGCTATACTTAAAGCCATTTCGCTTCGCAAAATACATCAGGTCAAGCATTGGGATCACGTTGAAGTTGATCAGCTTTTGGATCATAACTTCACCAAAACCATAGGAAGGGAGCTTTGGTGATTTTACTTCCATCGCCTTTCGCCATTGTGGCAGCAAATGAGTGATTGAACCTACGATCTGGCTATCCGTTGAGGTTCCTAGATCGATTTGCAGATAGATCTGTTCCTTGGCCTTCTTTATCCGGCGTTCCCACATATTTTTAAGCGCAAAATCAATCTCACGACCTGTGCTGGCTGATTTTTTAGCCCCTTTTGTTAAACTTTCCAGATAAAATCGAGTAAACGACATTTCAAGCATGTCTGTTTGTTCTGGTGCCAGGATATTGTGCTTGTCGGATTGCACACCCGCCACTTTTTTGATATTGCGTATCAACAAATTTACCCGCTTAACTGTAAGCGGCTTTACATGAAAATCATCAAGTAAATCCTCTGACTCAATGAAATTGACATTTTTGCTAAGTATCGGGTTACCACCAAAAATCAGCTTTTCTTGACTCTTGTTTACATCTGGAAGCAACCACTCAGCATCCGGGGACTCAGCCGCTTCCTGATAGCTTTCATGCATTTCACGCCTAAGAACGAATTCATAGTACAGTTCCCAGAGGGTTAGGTCTTTCAGCGCCAGATAGTTGCCCAGTTTAAACCACCTAGTCAACTCTACCTTTTGTCTTTGGGTTACCTTTGGCATCATCGATCTCATGATCAACAGACAGGCAACCACTATATGCAACAACCGGATTTCAGCCAAGGGTCAGAGGCTAACGCTCTCAGAAGGGGAAGTTATGATAAGGGGCTATACCGTGTTAAATAAGTACGCCAGTAAGTACGCGAGAGGAAAAATGGGAGGATTTTATGGCAGATGATTTTATAACTCATTGAGTTTATGGTAAATACAATAGGAGTCGAACCTGTTACCTTCACATTAGGAATGCGAGCCGACTTTAAAATGAGTACAATGATGAGTACAAACAACGATTAAAAATAAATAAAACATAAAAATCAATAATATATCAAGAAAATCATTGTTTAACGTCTAATCCACACGGTGAAGTGAACTGCACGTGAGTGAACAGGGTTGTGAAAGCCACGCGAATGCGTGGCTTTTTTGTTTTAAAGCTTCACAGAACAGGTTTGAAAAAAGCCGCTAAAACATTGAGGATCAAACGCAACCTATGCTGAATTTTCCGTCTTGAAAATAAGGCGGTAAATAAGCAATCTGACGAGGTATGATAAATCACAACAAGAAAGCCCGGGTTCACTTTGCCATTACCTTAGTTGTTATCCCTGCTTAACAGAGACTGGTGCAGGGCCTTCCTGGTCGCGGCGCCAGCAGTGATTTACCGTGACGCTGAAAGTGTCTGCAGCACTTTCAGCTCGGCGACTGCTTCCTGCATCGCATCCATACCTGCCGTTAAGGTGCGCAGATTATCCAGCTGTTTCGCCATCCCTGCGCGTTCATGGCGGCTTCGATCGCTCATGGCGGCAATCGCATCGGCAGCCTGGATACTGCGGTCTGCCATGTCCGTCGCGGTTTGTACCGTGTTTGTCGCGACATCGCGGATACGCGAGATCGTGTCGACCGCATCATTAATGTTGCTTGCGGTCGCTTCAGCCTGCTCTTTCGAGGATTGCGCCAGACGGCGAACTTCCCCTGCCACAACGGCAAATCCTCTGCCAGCTTCCCCCGCGCGTGCAGCCTCGACAGCGGCATTGAGCGCCAGAATATTGGTCTGGAAAGCGATATTGCTGATGCCGTGCGTAATAACGTTGATACCGTTAGATATCGCTTCCAGATCGTCCAGCCCGTCCCCCAGGCGCCCTTGTGCCTGCTGGCTTTCTTTGGCGAGAGTGCTGATAGCGCGAATGTTGCTTTCGGCCATCGACAACGCTTCGCTCTGGCTCTGGGTTGCCGCCTCAAGCACCGGCAGCGCCTGAACGATAGGTGCCAACTCCTGCTGATAATTCACCACGCGAGCCAGCACGCCCGACTGGACGCGGTTTAGCGCTTCCCAGCGACGTAACGCGCGCTGCGCATAGTGCGCGGCATAGCTGGCATATTCCACCGGAAATTGCGCCATGGCGTTTACGTTATGATTGAAGAATACCAGTGCAGACAAGGTCTGATTGATCGGTACGCCCAGAATTTCACCAAAGCTGGAGAACCCGGCAGCCGGGATGCCTTTAAAGAAATGCGCATCGTGCAGCTTATCGGGATTGCCCTGTCGGCGCAGTATGCAGTCATTCATCAGGACCGCCGCCGGTTTGCCGTGACGTTGCGTAAAGGCCTGCCAGTCCCGCAGCGTAGCCTGCTTAAAATCGGTTTCACGCATTAAGTAAAGCCGATCGCCAAATTCCAGATCGCAAAAAAACTGTACACTGTGGCTGTCCATCTTCGCTACAGAACGAATGAAATACGCGTCACCTACCTTCACCGCAAATGTTAAACCTTTCAGACGCTCCGTCAGCTGCTGTTCATTGCAGCCCAGATGTTCAGCCAGTGCCTGGGTGAAGGGCTGTTGCTGCCCCTGTGGGTTGAACACGGAAGTCAGGGTACGCTTAACCGGATCCGCCTCGGCAATCAGCCAGCTCTTGTTCAGTGGCTCGAAGTTCTGACTCTTAAAGGGTGAAAAGGACTTACCCGCCGCCATTTTGCAGAAAACAATAACGGCTTTCCCCTGCAGTACACGCCCGCCAGCGCCAATCCATGTCCCGTCAAAGGTGACGCGTCCACCGGCGGATCCGCCGATTGCCAGGCAGGGAAAGCGGCCCGTATTATACCAGGCCTGCATTAAAAACCCTTCCGATGCAGACAGCCCGTCACAGTAAATCATGGCAAAGGTACGGTCAGCAGAGAGCGGCATGCTCAGCCTCAACGCAGCCAGCTCATCCTGAATGGCACGAATGCGATCCGTCGCCGTGTGGGTATCGTGAAGGTGCAGATCGACCACATGTGTTTCATGCTCTGCAATCAGGTTACGGGGTAACCAGAGCCAGCTGCCTTCCTGGCCGTCGCCTTTGCATTACGTTGTTTGCTTGCCGCTGGCGCTGAGCGCTCCGTTAGAGGAGAGCGTAATGACGGTCAAATCTGTTGATGTAAAGCGTTGCCATGCCTGACTGACCTTATGAAAATCGGCCTCTGGCGGCACAAACGTCAGCAAAATACCCGCAGCACGACTGCTGAGGCCTGCTGCAGAGAGCGAAGTGGGTAAGCTTTCACAGTTAAAGATCCCGTTGGCGGGCTGAGATCCCCCCGCAAAACGTGAACCGGTTAAGCTTCTGGTCATTGTCTTGATGACAGACATATTTTTGTTTCCACTGTAATTAAAAGGAATGCACGTACTGGTGTCGTAAAAAAGCACACAAATGACTGAGTAATAATCAGCTTTGACGCTTCAGGCTCAGCCCCAACATTGAACTGAGCATGCGTTATCGACACAGGAGGCAATTGCTTCAACGATTACTGCGATTATTGTTATTGATGGGTCAGCGCTGGACAGGGCGACGGTTGCGACAGGCTGGTTCTCTGCATTTTCATTGGGATGCCTGCCCGCAGTTAAGATGCGCACAGAACCGACGCGCCCTTTCCGCCCGGACGCCTTCATGGCCAGCGCAGTGATCTGCCCTTCTGTTTAGTCATGCTAAAACCTGTCACGCCGTAAGACAGAGGGGAAGACATGACTTTTTTACTGCGATTTACCGATGCTTTGATGACGGAAGGGATATAAGAAAAACCTATGAATAATGCGTCTTAACTCATTGACAAAATTTAATTTTTCCAGAAATTACCATGACGTGTTTTCTTACATTTAATTGTCCTGGTTTCGATAAAGGTTGGTCTGTCTGTGCCGAAAGATCACCGTCCCCCTCTCCCTTTATCAGGATAGATTTATGAAGATCGCAACACGGCTCGGTTTGGGTTTTGGCACGCTAATCATTTTTTTCTCCCTGTGCATAGTGGTAGCCATTCATTCTTTATACCAGTCTAAAAACACCCTTGAAGCCATTGTTCAGGGTGATATGAAGAAAACAAAATTAATCACAGACCTGACACTTATTCAGCGTGATATGGCAATCACGGTAAGGAATTTGTCTTTATTTACAGATGAAAAAGGTCTTGAAGAGCAATCCGCTCGTCTTGAAAAATTAAAAGCCCGGTTTGTTGACAGCAGTTCTCAACTGGGCCAGATGATTGACCAGTCGGGCAGTAACGAGGAAAAAAAAGCGTTTGAGGCAATAGAAAAGAGTCAAAAAAATGCCCTGGACTCCTTCAGTAATACTGTTCCTCTGGCATTGGGGAAAAATAACGCAGCAACAGTGAAATTTCTTCTTGATACCGTCAGACCAGCCCAGAACCCCCTGATTGACGGACTCACCTCAATGGGCGAAGTGCTCACTCAGCGCTCTGATAATGCCGTCAGTCAGAACAGTAAGACAACGGAGCAGGCCTATATTATTTTGCTGGTTCTGCTGGGCATTGCGGTCATTTTGGGCTTGCTGACGGGAAGTTACCTGATTCGCAAGATTATGCGTGAACTCGGCGGTGAGCCGGTTACAGCGCAACGGCTCGCTTACGCTATTTCACAAGGGAATCTGACCTCAACGGTTCAACTGCGAAAAAATGATGACCGCAGCCTCATGGCGTCTCTCGACGCGATGCAAGCCAGACTGCGCGGGATCGTGTTGCAGATTAAAGACGCCTCCGCGTCCGTTGCGCTGGCGGCCGATGAAATCGACCGGGGAAATACAGAACTTTCATCACGAACCGAGCAGCAGGCTGCCGCGCTGCAGCAGACCGCCGCCAGCATGGAGCAGCTCACCAGCACGGTGAAGAGCAACACAGCCGGTGCGCAGCAAACCGCTGAATCTGCCCGGGCAACAGCAGAGACCGTTAACGCCGACAAGTCCAAGGTCAGCCACATGACCGATACCATGCACAACATCCATGAGAGCGCAGTCAAGGTCCGTGATATTACGTCCGTGATTGAAAGCATCGCTTTTCAGACCAACATCCTGGCGTTGAATGCCGCCGTGGAAGCCGCGCGTGCAGGTGAAGATGGTCGCGGATTCGCCGTCGTGGCTGGTGAGGTGCGGACACTTGCCCAGCGTAGTGCCACAGCCGCGAAAGACATCAAGCGTCTGATTGAACAGGCCGTCGCACACGTTGACAGCGGCGTAGAAATTGCCGCGCTAACCGGGCAGAGCGTCCTGAAGGTCATGAGTATGGTCAGCGACCTGGCTGAAGGGATGGACTCGATTGCCCGGGCCTCTTCTGAACAGCTGCAGGGAATTTCAGAAGTCAGCGTGGCAGTGAATCAGATGGACGGCGTCACACAGAATAACGCGGCGCTGGTCCAGGAATCGTCAATGGCCTCCCGTTCGCTGTCTGAACAGGCCCAAACATTACGACAGATTGTTGGGTCGTTTAGCGTCTGAACATTCAGGTAACGCCGGCGTTCCAGGCTTCATCAGGAAGGTACAGGGGCAATCACATCCGTCTGTCGCAGGTCCACAGGCTGTGGTATCTGCGACAGATTCCGGCGCGTGTTGCGAAGGGATGGCGCTTTGTATCGTGACTTATTCAGGCTGCCCTAAACGTCGCAACGGTAAAAGAGAGTGGCGCTCATGCGCCCTCTCTTCCTCGCCAGCGAAATGCGTGAGCCTGGCGCTGATTTTCATGCATGTCCTGATGTGCCACAACGCAGCGTTACCGGACGTCCGTATGACTGTCGTTGACAAGCCGCCTACAGATCCTGCAGGGCCTGGATAATTGACGTATTCATCTCGTGAACCGCCTCTTCACGCCGGCGATAGTATGTCCATTTACCGACCTTGCTTGCCTCAAGCAGGCCGGCATCATGCAGCGCTTTCAGACATAACGAGGTGGCGGGCTGTGAGAGGCCCGCTTTGTCCTGAATAAGACTGGCACAGACACCGTACTGATCGAAGGGATACAGCTGAGAATAGTCAGCAAAGGCTTCGTCAGGGCGTTTAAGCCATTTGAGCACCGCAACCCGTGTCGGGTTAGCCAGTAATTTAATGGCATTTTCAGGTGTCATGCCGTCTCAGAACCTCAAGCAGAATAGAAAGGATAGTCAGTATAGCCTTTCTCACTTCCACCATACAGTGAGGCAGGATCCGCGTTGTTCAGCGGGTAGCCCATTTTGAAACGCGCCGGTAAATCCGGGTTAGCGATAAACGTGCGCCCGAAGCCAAACAGATCGCCCCATCCCTTTTCCAGCATACGTTCGGCCTTTTCCCTGGTATAACGTCCGGAATACATGATGGGGGAACGGAAGGTTTCACGCAGCGCAATACGGAAGCTTTCGGGCATCTCCGGACTGTTGTCCCAGTCCGCTTCGGCGATAGACAGATAGCCAGTTTCAAGCTCGTTTAGCATCTGCGCAGCACGTATGTAGGTAGCATGCGGATCGCGTTCAACCAGCCCCAGATAAACGCGTTCTTCCTCTGTGCTTGAGAACAATGGCGCGAAACGTACGCCGACACGGTGACTGCCAAATACCGCACTCACCGCTTCGGTGACTTCACGCAGAAAGCGCAGGCGGTTATCAAGGGAGCCGCCATATTCATCGGTACGGAAATTGGTGTGTTCAGAAATAAACTGATTGATCAGATAACCGTTGGCGGCATGCAGCTCGACACCGTCGAAACCGGCTTTTTTCGCGTTCTCTGCTGCCGTGCGGTACATCGCCACAATCGCTTTGACTTCCGATGTGGTCAGTTCGCGCGGCATGCTGGGTTCCGTCAGCTTACCGGCACCAGGTCCGGTTTCAATAAAGACCCGTACGCCGCTGGCGGCAACGGCGGAAGGAGCAACAGGCGGCTGTTTACCGGGCTGCAACGCATTGTGCGATACGCGGCCCACGTGCCAGAGCTGGCAAAAGAGCGTTCCGCCTTCTGCATGCACAGCGTCGGTGACGTTTCGCCATCCCGCAATTTGTGCGTCGCTGTGAATGCCAGGCGTCCAGGCATAGCCCTGCCCGCGCGGTTCAATTTGCGTACCTTCGGTGATCATGAAGCCCGCGCTGGCACGCTGGCGATAGTACTCCACCATCATCGTGCCGGGAATGTTGCCCGGCTGCTCGCTACGGCAACGGGTCAGGGGTGGAAGCGCAATGCGGTTACGCAACGTGAGATCACCCAGCGTCAGGGGCGTGAAAAGAGACGACATAATTAACATCCTTAAAAAGAAACAGGGCTGGCATTATATTTACACATTTAAATTTGTAAATATGTAATGTGTGCGGTTATCTCCCGTTGTCATGATGACTCTGCCAGATTGCCTTCACCGCGCCCTTCACCTAAGCGGCACCGTTATCCTCACGGCAGAACGACCGTGCTAATGGTGGCTGTTTCGGCTTTTTTGCGGCAAAAATCGGCATCACCCTGCCGGTCGGGAAATCTCCCCCTGTCCTTTATCAGCGCAGTCTGAACGGATGCAGCCTCGATGATGAACGCAGCAAAACAATGGCTGCTCGGCGCATAAAGCAGAAGATAGCCGCTTTATACCCTGTTAAATCGTCAGAGCCGGTCACCTGAAACGCGACCTGCGCTACAGCTCGGGCAGAGACGAAGGCGAGTCGCCTGCACATAACATTGCTTCTCTGTCCCGTCCTCAGCATATGCATGCCGCCCTTTTCAGGAGAGAAGACAGGGATATATCAGGCTGGGGATACGACGGCACGTAATCTTTGCGCCACGGGGGCTTCTTCACTGGCACAGGCCCCATGCCTGCGCCCTTTCCTTTGCACCCTTTTTACACCGCACCCGATCTTTTTTACGCCACTTTTACACGCCGGGCGCTTAAATCAACGGCACCGGGCGCTGAGGCGTCCATGTAAAAGGAAACCGTTGATGAAATGTGTGAATGCGGCCTCTTTCCTGCCGGTTTGTGGTGATGCCGTGATTGCGGATCTTGCCGAGCAGCAGCGGCTGCGCCTGCTTTCTCCCCGTAAATGGTTCAGAGAGACAATGGAGGTCAACACCGATCCGTCCATGCTCAATCCGCGGCTGATTGCCCAGTGGCTGGGTTCGGCTATTCCCGATGCACGTCTGCTGACGCTGGCGCTGAACAGCAGTCTTTGCTTTGGCCTCTATCGTCATACCCGGCAGATCGGTTTTGCGCGGGTCGTTACCGATATGGCCGAAACCTGGGTTATACAGGACCTGTTTATCTCGCCAGAGTATCGCTATATCGGGCTGGGATCCTGGCTGCTCCACTGCTGTCTGACCCACCCTGGCGCCAGTGGCTGTCATCGCATTATTGCACTGAGCGACAGCGCCCAGGACTTTCTTGAACGCAACGGATTCATTTGCCATGCCTCACTGCCGGGTCTTTATCTCAGGGCGGTTGCGCCTTACGGCCTGAGCGACTCGTTGAGCGCTGACCGCGCCCACCACCATTAAGCGGACAGGACGCTTTGCCATGTGTGGCCTGCTGCAGTTTTTCATCCGACCTCAACCCGATAACGGCTGGACGCCGGGCACGGCAACTGATGCCCTGCCCGCCCAGAAGGAAAACACCATGTCAGGTTTTATCCTGGTATCACATAATCATTCACAACGTTCCACGCTGTCTGCAATTTATGAAGGTCTGCTTTCCCGCCACGGCGGACTCTGGATAAGCTGGGATGGTGAGACGACGGTGCTGCCTTCTGATGCACCAAGACCGCTGAGCATTCAGCAGAAAGGCCCTTATGAAACGCTGACCTTTCCTCTGTCTTCCGCCGAAGTGAAAGAGGGTTATCACCATTATGTTCATCAGGGATTGTGGCCGGTTTTCCACCAGCGTCCGGATTTGGCCCGCTTTTCTGCTGACGGCTATCGGGAATACAAAAAGATTAACGAAGCCTATGCGCGGGTCATCTGTGATAACGCTATGCCCGATGACACCATCTGGATACAGGATTACCATCTGCTGGGCTGCGCCCATTACCTTCGTGAGGCCGGACTGACTAATCCTGTGGGCTTTTTCCTGCACCAGCCCTTTCCCTCAGGCACGATGTTTGAGGCGATTCCCGACTGGCGCTGGCTCACACAGTCGCTGCTGTGCTGTGATCTGCTCGGCTTTCAGACCGTTCAGGACCTGAACAACTTTATCGTCTGGCTGGAAAGCGAATTCCGCACCGAGCGCCTGAGCGTAGACAGCGTTCGCGTGCAGGGGCGGATTGTAAAGCTCGGCGTCTTTCCTGTCGGGATCGATCTGGACGATGTGCGCTGCCTGCGTGACAGCAACAGCTGTGCGTTTATGGAAATGCAGTGTCGTGAAAGCTTACCGGAAAACACCGTTCTGAGCGGCGGTCATCTTGATGAAAGCGCCGGACTGCCTTACCGCATCAGCGCGGTAGAAGTGTTACTGCGCAAACATGCCGTCTATCAAAAAAATATTACCCTGCTGCAACTGGCCCCGCCTGCTGCGGGCTACGCGGACCGGGCAGCGGCTGTCACGCACACGTTAGAAACCCTGTGCGGAGAATGTAATGGCGTGCATGGCATGATGAACTGGTATCCCGTGAATTGCCTGACGCATGCCTACAGCCGTGAGGAGCAGGCGGGTATTTATCGTGCCTCACGCGTCGCGCTGGTCACGCCCCTGATGTCAGGCATGAGTCTGATGGCGAAGATGTATGTGGCCCTGCAGGATCCGGAAAACCCGGGTGTGTTGATCCTGTCACAGTTTGCGGGCGCGGCGGAGCAGATGGACGGCGCGCTTATCGTCAATCCCTACGATCCGGATGCCATGGCCGATGCCATTCACAGTGCCCTGCTGATGCCGCTGCGTGAACGGCGACACCTGCACGCGCGCCTGATGAAGGGGTTACATCTGCATGACAGCCATCACTGGGCAGAGGCATTTCTGTCTGTGCTGGGCGGCATGCCGGTCCTTCCGGGCCCGGTTATGGCAGCCGCGCCCGCGTTGCGTCTGAGCAGCAGCCGGGTGCGCTACTGAGGTGACAGGCAAACGCTGCGCCAGTCAGCCCCCTGGCGCCGGTTGCGGCACGGCAGACAACCTGACCGGGTCGCTGTCCTTTGCTGGCACTCAGAGCAACGCTTCAAATCACAGCCGCTGTGCTTTCCAGCGCGGCAACAATCGCGGCTTCCATTTTTTCAGGAGAAGTGATGGGGGCAAATCGTCTGAGCGGTTTACCATCACGCGCGATCAGAAACTTAGTGAAATTCCACTTAATCCGCCCACCCAACACACCTGGCAATGCCTGTTTCAGGAAACGAAACACCGGGTGCGCTGCGGCGCCGTTGACCTCGACTTTCTCGAACATCGGGAAGCTCACGCCATAGTTGATATGGCAGGTCTGTGCGATATCGTCGGCATTACCGGGTTCCTGCCTGCCGAACTGGTTGCAGGGAAAGCCCAGTACCACCAGCCCCTGATCGGCATACTTTTTGTAAAGCGCTTCCAGGCCTGCATATTGGGGCGTGAAGCCACAATGACTGGCGGTATTCACCACCAACACCACCTTGCCAGCGTAGTCGGCCATCGTAATGCGCTCGCCATGTAAACGGGTAGCACTGAGTTGATAAAAGGCCGTCATAGTGTAATCCTCAGAGAAAAAACATTTACCGCCAGGACTGGCGCGCCGTACATCACAACACAGGGGCACGGCAAGCCGACTTTTGATCGGCGGCGAAGGCGCTGGCAACAGGATGTGACCCGGCCCACCCGTTTTATGGCACACCCTCTTCGCGCTTAGCCAGGGATAACACTGGCTATGATATTTAAAAAGACGTGGCCAAAGCATAACAGAGAAATACGCCTGTCATTAAACCAGCGGTGTACAGCGGAACGATGTCGCGTTAAGAAGAAAAAGGCCCGGCCCCCATGTTTACAGGCGTTTGTTGCCTGTCCCGTCAGAGCGGCTGTCTGGCTCATCCTGTCTCTTTCTCCCAACGTCATTGGGCGATCAGTTGCTTTGAAACCTGATGATTTGGCCTCTAAAAATCAGAACCCAAAATAAACCTGTACAATGACTGATTTGTTGTATAACTTAGATCTATACACTCAGCATAATAACTGTACAATGGAGAAACTTATGCAACACAGACTGCCCGTAACTGGCGTAAGTAAAGATGTTTCATCCTTCTTCAGCCGCGCATCACTGCCCTCTCAGCAGGAAACGTTGGGCGTTGTTGTGGTTGAAATACTCAGAGCAGGTCGTACGCTGAACCGCAAAGCGCTTTGCAAGTCGCTCATTGAACGTATGAGCCATGTTTCTTCTCCTCAGGAAGAAGAACACCTGCAGGAACTGTTGCGCCTTCTGTTCTGATACTGGCTGGAACCTTCTGAAAGGGACTTTGCGGCACAGTGGCTGACATACACGACAGCCGGGCAGGCAAAACTTATTCAGAGAGTAATAATGACATACAGTAAAGATGAAAAACTCCGTGACACACTCATTGGAGAGGCTGCCCTGGCATCCCTTGAGGAGCAGGGCAGCGTCACATTCAAGAGCGTGCTGGAAAATCTTGATGCCATCATGAGTTCTTCTGACAGCGAAGAGAAAAGCCGCGCAGTCAGCATGGCCATCAGTGAAATTAAAGCCGATATGGCCGCTCGTCGCTCTCTTGATGACAGGGACGATGACCATGCCGCCCATCTGTCACAAGATGCCGATGAAACCTCACGGAACTGACCGTGTCTCAGCGTTATACACGTCTGTCAAAGCAAGTCATTTACGATTAACGACACAAGCAGGCTGTCTGTTTGGGGGTGAAAACAGCGTCGAAGCGCTATCCCTGCCAGGCAAGGCTTTCTGGAAGACAAAACGTTTCGTATTACCGTGACCGGAACGACACCAGAGAGAGTAAGGCCCGATATTCTGCGCACGTAGCTTACGGCGACTGGCCCGACTGCGACGCAGATAAGAAGATGCCTGACGTGAAGCGGATATTAATGCATCTTTTTCATAAGCCGGATAATGAGTTCACCGCAGTCCGCGCGCGTTTTTGCCTCTACGCTATGTTCACTCATCGTCTGCAAGGCCTTCGTCAGGTCTTCAGGCATGACAGTGCCCTCCCGTCTCAGGAGCTGGCTGACGGTTCTGCCTACCAGAGCAAGCACCTCTTGTGAAATATCGTGCTCATTGTTTTTCAATCGTCCTCCCGGCAGGTGTATAAACATACAGTTTATCACTTTTCATCCCACCACCCAACCCTGGCTCTTTCTTGCGCTTTCAGGTTAAGACAGTGCAAATGAAACTGAACACCCGAAGAGATTACGCTAACGGTAATAACTTTAAATGAAAAAGATTTTCTCCCTTCCGGTCGCAGTGCCATTATGTTCCCTTTAACGCACGAATAACAGACCTGGTCTGGGTTACGCGTACCTGTTTCTGAGCGCATCACGACAGAACAGGGTAAGTGCTGAATATTTTAAGCAGGCATTATCTGCGGGGACGACTACAGTCAGTGGTGAGGTTGTCATAAATCGTACTTATGGAGGATTGACCGTGTTACTTCAAGACGACGAGAAAGGCCACGTCATTATTGGCGAAGCAGCATTGCACCTGGCGCTGGCTGACAGGGAAATAAACATTACTTCTCTGATGAATGAACTGAGACGCATGGCAACAGACAATTGCAGCGACGATCGCCTGAGTAAAATCCTGGAAGCCAGAACATGGCTAAGAGCATTTTTAACGCCCGGTCTCGTAAAGCAGCCAGTGCCCTACCTGCAGACACTTGCAGGCCTGAACGAAGAAAAGAAATAACGCCAATGGACGTAGTCCGGCCCCGGCCGGAAGACGACGATACGAGATAACCTCATCGGTCTCGCGCGAGCGTGTACCGGCCGGAGATACTGTCAGGGACGACACTTCACGGCATGTTGCGAATAACCACGGTGTTGTCTTTTGCTCCTCGTGCGGTCAAAACACGTTCTGTAAACGAAACGATCGCGTCAAACACGCGGATACAGCTGGCTCACGACGCGTGGCGCTTTCTTTCAAGTACGGCCGCCCCCCTTCCTCACTGTGTTCCCCTGACACTCACTTTCGGGTTGACTTTGCAGCCTGTCAGAAATATGCAGGACGATTTAACGTTGACCTGCGTGTCGTTTTGTTTATAGTGAGTCGCTGTTCTGCTCAGGAAAGCACCATTTTGCCCCCTGACAGGCATCGCCGTCTGCCCCGGACATCGCGTCCCGGCAGGAATGTCCTTCCTGAAAGCCCCTTATGGCCGTAAAGGAGAATTACCATCATGCGTCTTACGCCACCCTGAGTTTTCCCCCTTCCCTGGCGCACCGGCTTAACCGATCGCGCACGCAATAACATCCCGACTGCGGATGTGCTTTTGCATCACTAAATTTTGCCCGCATGGGCTTACTTTCATCTAAAAAGCTGAGAAATCAACATGTTGCTGTCCTCGACGCGTAAGGACTGGCTGGGTAACGTCCGGGGTGACGTCCTTGCCGGTATTGTGGTCGCGCTCGCCCTTATTCCAGAAGCGATCGCCTTTTCGATTATCGCTGGCGTAGATCCCCAGGTCGGACTCTACTCCGCGTTCTGTATTCCCTTCGTTATGGCCTTTCTCGGTGGCCGACCGGCGATGATTTCGTCGGCCACCGGCGCGATGGCGCTGCTGATGGTCACGCTGGTTAAAGAACAAGGCTTGCAGTATCTGCTGGCGACCTCCGTGCTGACCGGCCTTCTGCAGTTGCTGGCAGGCTATCTCAGGTTAGGCAGTCTGATGCGCTACGTCTCCCGCTCGGTGGTGACCGGCTTCGTCAACGCGCTGGCTATCCTGATATTTATGGCCCAGTTGCCGGAACTGACTCATGTGAGCTGGCAGGTTTATGCCCTGACCGCTGCCGGGCTCGGCATCATTTATCTTTTCCCCCGGATCACCAAAGCCATCCCTTCCCCCCTGGTCTGCATTATTGTTCTGACTGCAATCTCTGTATGGCTCCATCTGGATGTGCGCACCGTCGGCGATATGGGCAGGCTGCCCGACAGCCTGCCCGTGTTTCTGATCCCGGACATTCCGCTGAATCTGCACACCCTGCTGATCATCCTGCCTTACGCCGCAGGCCTGGCTGTGGTGGGATTGCTGGAGTCGATGATGACCGCCACCATCGTGGATGACATGACCGATACAGGCAGCGATAAAAACCGCGAGTGCAAAGCGCAAGGGATCGCCAACATCTGTACCGCCTTTATTGGCGGTATGGCGGGCTGCGCCATGATTGGTCAGTCGGTGATTAACGTGAAGTCAGGCGGCCGGGGACGGTTGTCCACCCTGACGGCGGGCGTGGTGTTACTGCTGATGGTGGTCTTTCTGCGCCAGTGGGTGTCTCAGATCCCGATGGCAGCCCTGGTCGCCGTGATGATTATGGTATCTGTAGGAACCTTCTCCTGGCAGTCGATTGCCAACCTGCGCACCCATCCCATGTCCACCAGCGTGGTGATGCTGGCCACCGTCGTCGTTGTGGTCGCCACTCACAACCTGGCGCTGGGGGTGCTGATCGGCGTACTGATTGCCTCGCTGAACTTTGCCACTAAAGTGGCGCGCTTTATGGCGGTGTCCTCTGAGCGGCAAGGCAACACACGAATTTATACCGTGACGGGCCAGGTCTTTTTTGCCTCGTCCGATCGCTTCACCCGCCATTTTGACGTCAGCGAAGAGCTGGAACGCGTCATTATTGATGTCACCCATGCACATTTCTGGGACATCACGTCAGTGAGCGCGCTGGACCGCATCGTGATCAAGTTCCGGCGGGAAGGCACGGAGGTCGGGCTGCGGGGAATGAATGCGGCAACGCAAACTTTGGTTGACCGCTTCGGCGTGCATGACAAACCTGACGAGGTTGAAAGACTGATGAACGGTCACTGAGAAACAGGGCTGGGGCTGTTTGTCCCAGCCACTGGAGGCGTGGCCAGACGCGCCACGCTTTCCCGCAGTTGAGTGTTTCGGATGGGCCTTCTACGCTTAAGCCTGACCAGATGGGCGTTACTGTACCGTCTGTTTATATTCAACGGTTAACGGAGGTCAAATGACAGACACGACTGTCACCCGTAAAGATACCCACACGCTTTTTTTTGATGTCAATGAAACCCTCCTGGATACCGCGCCGTTAAAAGCCTGTGTGGTGCGTCGCCTGGGCAATAAACCCGAACGCGCAGAAGCCTGGTTCACTTCGCTGCTGCATTACTCGCTGGTGGAATCCGTCACAGGCAGCTGGCACAGCTTTGGTGATATCGCAGAAGCCGTGCTGCAGATGACCGCCGAACGCTATGGGATCACGCCTTTACCTGACGCTACTTCGCTGGCTGACGCCTTATCGGCCATGCCGGCTTTTCCTGACGTTGCAGACGGTTTATCCGCATTAAAATCGCACGGCCTGACGCTGGTGGCGTTGACGAACTCGTCACAGGCGCTGGCTGAAAAACAACTCAGTCAGGCGGGACTAAGCTCTTTTTTCAGCCGGGTGCTCAGCGTCGAGTCATTACAGGTCTATAAGCCGGATTTGCGCGTTTATCGCTGGGCAATGGATGAAATGAAACAGCCAGCCACATCATGCATGATGGTAGCCGCGCACGGCTGGGATGTCGGCGGTGCGAAGCGCGCGGGGATGAAAACCGCCTTTATCGCGCGGCCGGGACAAACGCCTTTCCCGTTGGCGCCTGAACCCGATGTGATCGTCAGGGATATTGGCGCGCTTGCCGCTGTGTTCACTCACCGGTGAAACAGAACCTGCCCCGCGGTAACGACAGCCCGCAGGGCAGAAAAACCCACGCAACCCTGCTATGATCGCCGCCTGTGAGCAGTAAGCAATTTCCCTGAGGACCTGATATGACCCCTGATGTTCCACTCAAGTATTATGACATTGCTGAAGAATACGCGGCAGAAACAGCAACGCCGGTCAGCGAGTCAGAACATGATGCGCTGGCGCACTACTTCCAGTTACTGATTACCCGGCTGATGAATAACGAAGCGATCAGCGAAGACGCGCAGCAGGAGATGGCCGCCGAGGCAGGCATTGATGCGGCGCGTATTGACGAGATCGCCACCTTTCTGAATCAATGGGGCAATGAGGACTAATGTCGATAACTGATGCACGTCCGTGCATCAGTTTTATGGGCTGCCTGTCCGCTTTCTGTTTCTTTTAATATATGGACTCAAAAAAAGGATTTTTCACACTCAGCAGGAGCAAGAGGAACGGCACAATGCCTGATGTGGGCGGGATTGGGCGGTCAAAAAAGTGAATGTCACAACGGAGCGCCGTCATGAGAAACTGCACCTGTGCCGGGCACAGGCGCAGACGATAAAGGCTAGGACGCGTATTTGCCGAAGGATACCGACTCCTCCTCCTCATTGGTAATATTAGGTTTCGCCAGGCTGGCGCTCACGCCCCAAAAGTAGCAGACCAGGGAGGCGACAATGATAAGGATCATGTCGAATGGCGTGCTAATCACGCCGCTCCCGCCGTAGGTACCGAGCATGGAAATCACCATCACCACAATGTAGTAAGCCAGCAGCCACCAGGCGCAACGCAGATCCTGACTGAATTCGCTGTTCTTCTTACCAAAGACGGCGTAAGCGACCCAGGCAATAATCAGGATCGGGATAAGAATCTCATTGACCGACCAGCCGCTCCAGTAAATCAGGAGCGTACTGGCTACAAACGCCAGCGGACTGAGCAGCCCGGCTATCGGCAGGCGAAACGGGCGCTGCATGTCCGGCAGGTGACGACGAAATGCGCCCAGCGTGATCGGGCCCGGCATATAGGTAAAGACGGTGGCCGAGGTGACCGCACCGATTAATCCGCCCCAGACCTGAAACTCAGAAGGCAGCGTCCAGGCGATGGCCAGCAGCAGCGATAACCACAATGCGCCGCGTGGTACGCCCGATTTTGCATCCACTTCACCAAACACTTTAAACAGATGACCGTTACGCGCCCAGGCAAACAGCACGCGCGCAGCCCCCGCCAGATAGATGTTGCCGGTTCCGGCCGGAGAAATCACGGCGTCGATAAGAATCAGGTTAATCAGCCAGGTCAGTCCCAGGCTGCGCGCTAAATCGGCATAGGGCGACTGGAACACCTGCTTCAGCCCGGCCCAGCCATGTTGTGACAGTAAATCGGCCGGCACCGCGCCCATAAAGGCATACTGCAGGGCCAGGTAAATCACGAAGCTGACGGCAATGGCAATACCAATCGCCAGCGGTACGTTGCGCTGTGGGTTTTTGGCTTCACTCGCAAAATCCACGGCCTGGCGAAAACCAAGGTAGGCAAAGACAATCCCTGCCCCCGTCAGCGAGCTAAAAACACCATGCGCCCCGCCCGGCGGTGCTGGCGGAACGTCAAGATTCGGCGCATGAAAGTAAAGCAGGAGCGTAATGATGGTCAGTACCGGCACGATAAATTTGAAGGTGGTAACAATGGTATTCACACGACCAAAGAAACTCACGCTCCAGTAGTTAAGCAGGAAAAATACCACCAGCAGCCCAATCTGCACCACAAACCCCAATCCCGTTGGGCTGCCGTCCGTATGCCCCAGGGCAGGCCACCAGTAAATCGCGTACTGACGAACAGCCTCCACTTCCACTCCGGCGGTGCTGGTATACGCCAGCAGAGAACTGACACCAATAACAAAGCCGACAATATTGCCGTGCGAATAGTTGGGATAACGCACAAAACCCCCTGCGCGCGGCAACGCCGAGGAGAGCTCGGCGTAAACCAGGCCAATCATCAGCACAATCACCGCACCCAGTACCCAGGCCCAGCCGGTATGGCTGCCTGCATAACCGGAGCTGTTAAGGGCGGCATACAGCCAGCCCGACCCGATCATGGAGCCGATGCCCAGTAACGACAGATCGACCAGTCCTAATTTCTTTTTAAGTCCCGTGGACGCCATAATATGCCCCTGTATGATTTTGATTATTAGATGTTGTGCGTGGGAATAAAGCATATTGTGTGCCAGCACTATTTTACTGTCGTGATGGTTTATGTAAGAAACATTCTGGTTCACATAAGCAGGCGATAAAGGGTTTCAGGCGATGCTTTCTACGGAAATAAACAGATCTGTCGACAATCAGGGCAAAATTAAGCAGGAGATCACGGTGCAAGGCGCACTGCAATGATCCGAAAAATATATTGTGAAGGTAATTGAAACATTCCATCACCGGTAAAAAAGTCATGACACAGTTTTGAACGCCTCTGAGCCTGAAAGCCGGTGAAACAGCCCCCTGAGAAACTGACGCGCCTACCTTCTGCCCTGCCTTAGTCAGGCTTTGTACGCCCGCCGTTCGCATTTTGCCGGGCCATCCGATCCGGGAACGTCAGACGCAAAAACAGGCTTTCCTCATCCTCATTAATATGATCAATAAGAGCGGGCAGTCACAGACGGCGTTTTTTGCACCAGGCCGACACGTAAAGATGTGTTCTGGCCTGCCGGGAATAAAAACAGATTGGTCAGGCGGCACGGAACTTTTTTATTTGGCCCGCTGATGGTGTGTTAATACCCTGTCCGCAACATTAAGGGAGAATAAGTGAGAAAATGGCGCAGTGCGGTGCCCTTATTTAAACAGCGGATGTCAGTGAATCATCTTTATTAAACGGCCACATTTTGCGCCTGTTGCCAGCGTCCTGAACGGATCCGGTAATCCAGCCCGGACGGGCTGGATTACCGGCACAACAGGCTCCCGGGAAAGCCACCGTTACCCGATACTCAACTTTGGGTAGGCTTCCCACTATACCGGCTGATCGGTTTTTCAGACGGCTGTTTCATCTCACGTCCAAACGCGCGGACGCCTGCCAGAGCCGGTTTAATCCCGCGCCATAACTCTTCATCTTTCAGTAATCGGATGATGCCGCGGATGCCGGGTGCGCTTTTGTCTTCCCCGGCCAGTCCGGCCCCCCGCATCGCTTTTGCGGCATTAACGATCCCCAACAGCACAGGATTGAACTCTTCGGGGGGAATCGTTGCCAGCGCCTTAAAGACCAGGGACAGATTCTGCATGGCATTAAGCGCTCCAGGCTGGTTCAGGCCGTCAACCAGCACTCCGGCAATCTGGGTATTGGCATTGACGATATCTGTAGCCAGACGCAGGAAGCCATGTTGGTGAAGGCTTTCCAGCAGCGTGGCAAGGGCTTCGTTTGCTGTGGGCTCGGTGCGCGTGGGCGGCACGTCATACTTTAGCGGTTCAGCCATTAAAACTTCTCCGGATGGGCGGTGTGTTCAGGCGGCAGCGTATAACCTGGCTGACGCCATTTATCCTCAACGGGCAGATGATCGCGCGGCGTGCGGTGCCCATGGCGAAAATTGTGCGACGGCAGCGGTGAAGCGTGAGGAGGACGCGCCAGCTTCTCCAGGCGAATGGCAATTTCTTTATAGGCTGGCGTCTGCACGTCAGGATCGTGATGATCCCCCGTGAGTCCGTTTACGCCCGGCTTACCATGGTGTATCGGGATAAAAAGGATATTACCTGCCACGCGTTCAGTAATGATCACCGGCACCTCAAGCGCACCGCGCCGTGACGTCAGCCTGACCCAGTCGCCTTCCTGCAAGTGACGCTCCTGTGCCAGTGCGGGGCTGATTTCAACGTACCAGTGAGGCGACAGCGAGGTGATTCGTCCCCCCGCCCCCGTCTGGTTGGTGGCCTGAAAATGCTCCAGCATGCGGCCGTTGTTAAGCAGCAGATCATAATGGGCATCGCTCTCCTCGGCAGGCGCTTCCCACTGCAACGGATAGAGCCGCGCTTTGCCATCGGGGAAGTGAAAACCGTCGGTATAGAGCAACGGCGTGCTACTGCCGTCGGCGCTGACAGGCCAGAGCTGTGACTGCCAGCCCGCCAGCCGGTCATAGCTGACGCCGGCAAAGATACCGGCGATGCGCGCCGCTTCCGCCATAATGTCGGCGGGATGCTGATAATACCAGGGATGGCCCAAGCGGCTGGCGAGTTCGGTCAGTATTCGCCAGTCGGGACGACTGTCGCCTAAGGGCGGTAGCACCTCGTAAAAGCGCTGAATACGCCGTTCGGTGTTCACAAACGTCCCCTCTTTTTCGACGCTCGGGCAGGCAGGCAACACGACATCCGCAAATTCTGCCGTCCGGCTCATAAAGATATCCTGCACCACCATAAAATCGAGCCGACTGAACGCCTCATGGACTTTTGTGGAATGCGCATCCGCAAATGCCGTTTCCTCACCAATGATGTACATCGCTTTCAGCGTGCCCTGATGCGCCTGCTCGATCATCCGGTAATTATCTGCGCCCACTTCCGCCGAAAGCGCTTCCGGATCGACGCCCCAGGCCGCCGCCCATTTTTGCCGCACGGCCGGATCCGTGACGCTTTCATAGCCGGGATAGACATTACTCAGGCAGCCAAAATCACTGGCCCCCTGCACATTATTGTGGCCGCGCATGGGATACCCGCCGGTGCCTGGCTTACCATAGTTGCCGGTCACCAGCAGCAGATTCGAGAGTGCGGTGCTGGTATCCGAACCGTGACTGTGCTGCGTAATGCCCATCGCCCACAACAGACAGGCGCTTTTGGCCTGGCCTATCATTTCTGCCGCGTTCGTCAGTTCCTGCACGCTCAGACCGGTTAACTGACTGGCATAGTCGAGCGTGAAAGGTGCCAGCGACGCCCGAAACTCGGCGACGTTATTGACCTTTTCGGCAAGAAAGGCCTCATCGGCATAGCCGTGATCGAACATGTAACGCGCCATCGCCGATGCCCACACCATGTCATAACCCGGCTTAATCCGCAGGTACAGATCCGCGCGCTCAGCCATTTCATGGCGACGGGGATCCACAACGAGAAGCTGCTGCCCGTGATGTTTATGGGACTGTTTGATATGGGAGGCAATGACCGGGTGATTTTCTGCAATGTTGCTGCCGACGATAATGATCAGCGACGCCTGCTGCATATCCTTGATGGTTCCCGCGTCGCCCCCATGGCCGACGGTCCGGAACAATCCCTGGGTGGCAGGGTTTTGACAATAACGGGAGGAGTTATCGACATTGTTGGTGCCAAAGATTAAACGGGCGATTTTTTGTGTCAGATAGGCTTCTTCATTACTGGCTTTACTGGAACCGATAAAGCCGATGCTGTTGCCGCCCGACTGTCGATGAATCTGCGTCAGGCGCTGGACGATAACCGCCAGCGCTTCATCCCAGCTGGCGGGACGAAAGCGCCCCTGCTCACGGATAAGCGGGGTGGTCAGGCGGTGCGGATCATTCACAAAATCCCAGCCAAACTTGCCTTTTACACAGGTTGAAATGCCGTTTGCGGGTGCATCTGCAACCGGCTGCACTTTTAAGATGTGGCGATCACGCGTCCACATTTCAAAACTGCAGCCTACGCCACAATAAGTGCAGACCGTTTTCGTTTTTTTAATTTCAGACTGGCGCATCGCCATATCGATCAGTGAAACACCGGTAACGGGTCCCGCGCCGATGCTGTTTTCCAGTTTTTTAACCACGTCAATCAGCGGACGCTTCACGGTTTCCGGCATATTGGTGAAGGGACCGGCATTGGGCTGCATCGTTTTTTCCAGCAGCGCATTGCAGGGGCAAACGGTAACGCAATGGCCGCAGCTCACACAGCTTGATCCGGCTATGCGCTCGCCACCGTCCCACAATACGCGCGGATGGTCGGCGGTGTAATCGATAGACAGCGTTTCGTTTACCTCGACGTTCTGGCACGCCTCTACACAGCGACCACAGAGGATACACTGGTCAGGATCGTAAGTATAAAAGGGGTTGGTATGGTCTTTTTCCGCAGGTTTACGCTCATAGGGATAATACTGAATCGGTATCGCCATATCGCTGACCGCGTTGTGTAAGGTGCAGTCGCCGGTATTGTGCTCGCATACCGTACAGTAAAGTTCATGGCGCGCTAAAACGCGGTCCATGCCCTCTTCCTGCGCCGCCTGCGCCTGCGGATCTACACTGCTCACCACCATGTCGTGTGCGGTTTCTAACGTACATCCCCGCACCAGTTTGCCCGCATGCTCTACCCAACAGACATCACAGGTTTCCAGTGGCTTCAGAGCGGGGTGATAACAGACATGCGGCAGTTTTTTGCCGTGCAGTTCGAGAAAATCAATCAGGGGCAAACCTGCCTGACCTGACAGCCGTTCCCCGTTGTAGACAATGGTGCATGTTTCCATGATTTTACCTTTTTTCTTTTCGCGGATGGGATAAGCGGTCATCGGCTTTCTGCCTGTATAAAGGCCAGGTAATTTTTATTTCCTGTTAAAACTAGTTGTGCACAGTCGATAAATCAGGCGAGACGGCAGGAGAATTTGAGGGAAAAGGGGTAACAAAGTGTAAGCGCAATATCGGAAACAGGATTCTTATACCAACGGAATATGAAACAGGCAGCCAGCCACCAGGAAAACTCTTAAATTCTTTTTTTTGCTCCCTTCCTAATAGTTTTTGGTTGCCGCTTACGCTTGCGAAAAAATATTTTGTGAAATTAACTTAGCGACAGGTTTCCCCCAAACCGAATTTCACTGTTTCACTTAACCGCCGCGCCGGCGGTTTTTTTTCGCTAAAATAAAGCTAGTAAAATGACGTAGCGTTCTCATATAACAGACCCGCGTTTTTTCGGTGCACACTTTCGGATGCCAAACGATTATATTCACGTTTCTCTCGTGTTATAAACGCCGCCCTGTACCAGACCTTTCCACAGCAGGTATGGGCTGTGACTTACGCTGGCACGGTGAAGGCGAGGCGGCCTCGTCCTTTGCCACCCATGCTGTTGAGATAAAACGTCATCGGTCAGTCAGCTAACCACAGGGGCCGTCTTTAACCGCCAACAGTCCGGTCCCCGGTACTCAGACGAGATCCCAGACTGCGGCGGCCCGGTTAACTGCGAATTATTCAGGGTTTTAAAATCACTTTTGTCCACCCGCTGTCGCGGTTGTCAAAATGTTTATAGCCCTCTGCGGCTTCTGTCAGCTGCAGCCGGTGGGAAATGATTTGTCCCGGCTTCGCTTTGTCCTGCGCGATCAGACGCGCCAGCTGGCGGTTATAGGCTTTGACGTTTGCCTGACCAGTGCGGACAGACTGGCCTTTAAACCAGAAGCTGCCGAAGTCGAAAGGCATTTTACCTTCTTTCGCCAGATCGGTGGCAGCACCGGGATCCTGTGGCACAAACACGCCCACCACGCCAATGCCGCCCGTCGCTTTGGTGGAGGCCACCAGGCTGTTCATGGTGTCGGCGTTATCTTCAACCCCATGTTTGTTACAGCACTGATATCCCACACATTCGCAGCCACAATCGGTGCCCCGGCCATCCGTCAGGTCGAGAATTTTATTTACCGCATCGGCCCCGGTGGCATTAATGGCAATGGCACCGAGTTTTTCAGCCAGCGCCAGCCTGTCGGCGTGCGTGTCCACGACGTACACTTCGGAGGCACCCTTGATAATCGCCGAATGCGCCGCCATCAGTCCTACCGGCCCTGCACCATAGATAGCCACACTTTCACCGGGTTTGAGCCCCGCCAGTTCAGTGGCATGCCAGCCGGTGGGAAAAATATCAGACAGCATGACGTAATCGTCTTCCTTTTCAACCGCATCGGGTGGCAGCACCAGGCAGTTAAAATCGGCAAAGGGTACGCGCAATAATTCTGCCTGACCACCAGACCAGGGCCCCATTTCGGCAAAGCCGTACGCCGCCCCTGCCGTGCCTGGATTGGTCGTCAGGCAGAAGCCTGTCAGCCCTTTTTCACAGTTTTCGCAGAATCCGCAGCCTACATTGAAAGGCAGGCAGACATAATCTCCGACTTTCACGCGCTCCACACCGCTGCCGATCTCTACCACCTGCCCCAGATTTTCATGGCCCAGGATACGGCCCTGTTCGAAGCTGGTACGCCCTTCGTACATATGAAGATCGGACCCGCAAATATTGGTGGTGGTGATACGAACCAGAACATCCGTGGGACGCTCAATTTTGGCATCGGGCACGTCTTTTACTGACACATCGTATGGTCCGTTATAAACGACTGCTTTCATATTTTTCCCCTCGGGTCATGGATGATTTGGCGCCCACCGGCCCTGACCGGGACGGCGAGCGGCATCGGATTTTCTGGGCTGGTTAATCAGCCTGACGCTAATCGTGCGTTCGCTGTGGAAAGAGGCCGTTCGCTTAAAATACGCGTGACTAAAAAGCGTGATTGCCTGCCCTGTTTTTAAAATAATTAGGGTTGCGCAATATTTTCGGATATTTCCGACAAATTTAACTACGGCGGAATAATGACAGATTCCCTCTGGAATGACCTGCGATACATTTCTCCTTCGTGGTTAAGATTTGCCTTCATGTTCTTTTTAAATCAGTCTTAAAAGCGTAACTGAGATAAATAAAATTGCTGCTCATCGTGAAAATTAATTCAAATAAAAATAACTTAGACTTTTTTTACAATGACTTATCTGAGAAGGTGATTATGTGAACGGAAGTTACAAAGGAGAAAAGCGAAGCCGCCTGCTGATTTAATGCACAGCAATGCCGTAAACCTGAACAGATTAATTACAGACGGTATCCGAAAACATGCATTCCTTATGTCTGACAGAAAATCGTGTTTATTTTTCACAGGTTGCGCATTATGCCGGCAGGGGATTATCACGGCCTGGCTTATATTACCTTTCTGCGTGTTAATTTATCATGGCAGTATTCGCGCTTGTGGCCCGTTCCCGCCGGGCTTTAATTACAGACTGCCGGATGCTTACTCTGTCAATACAGATTCAGGCAATACACTGATCCTGCCTGTGTGCTAACGGTTTTTTCCTTCGGTGCTGAGCCGGTCTGGCGGGTCAGACCGGTGTGCAGACATAAACGTGCACAACGCTATCAGGCAGAGAGATGACAGCAGGTAAGTGATCTCCGGCCTGCCCCATCCGATGAGGTGCCTGCGGGGGCGCAGGTTTTTACGATGCGGCAGCGTGCCCATTCAGCCTGGTTTTGAACGTCCCGGCAATATCTTACTTTCCGCGCCCTGCTGTTTAGCGGAAAAATCCTGTTCCACAGGGTGTTCTGTGCCCATCCGGCTACTGATGTCGATACCGAACACACAGAAGCCCAGCAAGTCTTTGGCTTCATCTTCCACCCGGGTAATGATAACCAGATCAATACGGCCGCCCGGCAGCGTCACTTCATAAGGCGGATAAGGCAGCCCTTTTTCGCGGAAATCCTGAAGCCATAACAGTTTATCCGCCTCCGAAGGGATGACTTCATAGATATAACGGTCGATGAGATCGTCCAGTTCCCAGCAGACGCGTTCGGCGAAGGTCTCACTGGCATCCACGATCCGGAGATCCGTGTTGAGGAAACAGATGGAGGTCCCGGGCGCAGCGTACATGGACGAGATCTGATGCGCGCGCTGATCGAGAGACATGCGTTGTACCCTGCGATGAAATTTTTTACCCGGTCGGGTGAGTAGCAACGCGTGCGTCTCATCTGCGGTCAGCGGCTTGCCGAATAAATAGCCCTGCGCATAGGTGCAGCCTATTTTCCGCAGCATTTCCGCCTCTTCCTCTGTTTCAACCCCTTCGGCGATCACGTCCATATCCAGACTGCGTCCCAGGCCGACAACGCTGGAAACAATCTTGCGACTGTCCTTTTGGTGCAGCATTGAGCGAATGAAACTGCTGTCGATTTTGATTGTGGTGGCAGGAAGCTGAATGAGCCAGGCCAGGCTTGAGAAGCCGGTGCCAAAGTCATCCATTGCTATCATGCAGCCCATCTCTGAAAGGTAATCAATCTGCGCACGCGCTGAATCCACATCATCTATCAGAGCCGTTTCGGTGATTTCTATCTTGAGCCTGGGCAAACTGAAGGCGTACTGATTTGCCACGTGCTTGATGATGTCAGGCAGATGACGGCCCTTCAGTTGGGAAGGCGAAACATTAACCGATAAAAACTGCTGTTCGGGCCAGGTGCCTGCGGTCAGGATGCCCTGAGTTAACAGGACGGCGGTCAGTTCATTCAGCAGGCCCTGACGTTCCATTTCGGGAATGAATTGATCGGGCGGGATAATAAGCCCGTCCGGTAAAACGCGGCGGGCCAGCATTTCAAAGCCGACGACCCGCTCATCCTCGAGCGACACAATCGGCTGAAAATAAGGCGTAAATTCACCGGCCTGAAGCCGTTTCTTAAAGCAGGTATGCAATGTCGCATTTTTTCTTTTCGTGTTCATTCAGGTGCCTGCAACCTGCCGCGTGTTTTCATCCGGCCGTTATGGGTGATCGGTTAGTCGTTAAGTCCTCATAAAATGACGAGGTTTCATATCTGAAAAAGGCGCGCCGGCGGAATGTCTGCCGTCACCCTCTCTTTCAGTCAGTCATGAAAGGTTGAGCCACCGTGAGACGGCCGCATCATATTGCTGCACGTCGGGAAACGCCGGACGTTTTGCCTTTCATTCTTCTGCCAGCACTTGCGCTGTGATCGTGTTATCGGCATTAAACAAGCGAACCGTAGTGATTTATGCTTTTCAGTTGCGAATCACCTCGCATGATCCCCGCCAAGCCCCTGCCCTGCCTTGCTGACAGGCTGCTGAAGAGCCGCAGCCAGGCGGCGCATTGACCGTGATGATCGGGCTGGGGCGAAATTTTTTCGTCCTGCGTGGCGTGTCACTGACAAACGCCCCGGGAAGACGAGGGACACCGTCACGGCAGACTGGCTTGTCCCCGCAGCAAAAACGCGGTGCTACCGCTGCCTTGCTTCATCCTGAACAAGCCGCCACGCGGGTAGGTTTTGTAAAGACAGAGGCTGACTATGTAAATTATTCCTTGTCTGGCCGGGCCTGCCGATAACCTTTTTGCAGCATTAGCGGAAACAATTCTTATGGAGAACCTTATGTTCAGACCAGGAAAAATGTCACTCAACATGATGCTCAACGCGGCTTTCCTGACCGTCATCATGCTCGGCGTGTGTATTACCCTTTTTGCCGGTATCAAGCTCAGTACGGTCAGAGATCAGCAGAAGCTGACGGTGGCCCGACTGAATGATTTACGCACCTTACAGACCATTAAGGACAATGTTGCACAGCAAACTACGCTGCTTCTGGCGGCATCCTCGGGTGACAGGCACGCATCCATACAGGATATCGCTGCAAAATTTGCGGCATTACAAC
The DNA here is from genome assembly GCF_035191405.1 of Pantoea sp. JZ2. Lineage (NCBI taxonomy): Bacteria > Pseudomonadati > Pseudomonadota > Gammaproteobacteria > Enterobacterales > Erwiniaceae > Pantoea > Pantoea sp. JZ2. The sequence goes on from NZ_CP045247.1 coordinate 2,885,999, forward strand.
AAAACAGTGATGACACCACCGCCCACTTCCGCACGCTGATTAACGGAGCGCGTACCATTCCGGGTATTAATCTCAGCGAAGTGGATGAAGCCTCTGACTTTTTGAAAAAAATCGAAACGTCATCGCCGTCTTTCAAAGCCAGTGCGACGCGAGCCCTGCAACAGGACGGTAATGCCGTCCGTGAACATATCGACAACGCGCTACTGACGGACCTGGCGAACTACCGCTCAGCCGTCAACGATATGGTGGCTTATCAGGATCGTGTGACCGGCGGTACGGCAGTGAAGACCGAAACGGGGCTCGCAGGCGTGTTCCTGTCGCTGAGCGTACTCACCGTGGTGTTTATCGCTCTGGGCTTTGTCATGAGCTGGCTGATTACGCGCCGTATCAAGAAACAGTTGGGCGCAGAACCCGCCCAGGTACAGGCGCTGGCCGCCGCCATTGCCGCCGGCGATCTGAGTACGCCGGTTAAACTTCGCCGCGATGATGCTTTCAGCCTGATGGCCTCACTGGCAGGCATGCAGGACAACCTGCGTGACCTGGTATCGCAGATTAAAGCCTCATCCGCTTCCGTCTCGCTGGCGGCCGATGAAATCTCACGAGGCAATACCGAGCTGTCTTCCCGAACCGAACAGCAGGCCGCCGCATTACAGGAAACGGCCGCCAGTATGGAGGAGCTGACGACAACGGTGAAAAACAATGCCGCCAGTGCGCAGAAGACCGCCGAGTCTGCCCGTGAGACCGCATTGCTGGCACGTAAGGGGGAAACTGACGTGCAGAAAATGTCGGATACCATGCACACGATTTCGGCCAGTGCGCTTAAAGTTCGCGACATCATCGCCGTGATTGAAAGCATCGCCTTCCAGACTAATATTCTGGCGCTCAATGCCGCCGTAGAAGCCGCGCGCGCCGGTGAAGATGGCCGGGGTTTTGCGGTCGTTGCGGGGGAGGTCAGAACACTGGCGCAGCGCAGTGCGACGGCAGCCCGTGACATCAAGCAGCTCATTGAGCAGGCGGTTACGCAGGTGGAAAGCGGCGTGGGCGTCGCACAGGGAACGGGGGAAAGTATTCTGAAGATTGTCGGTATGGTCGGCTCACTGGCGTCCGCCATGGATGAGATTTCACTGGCATCGACTGAGCAGATGCAGGGTATTTCGCAGGTCAGCATCGCCGTCAGTCAGATGGATGGCGTCACGCAAAATAACGCGGCCCTGGTTGAGGAATCTTCCACCGCGTCTCACGGTCTGTCTGATCAGGCGCATGCGCTCCAGGCGATTGTGGAAACGTTCAGGGTCTGACCCCGACAGAGGCCAGATGCAGATGCTGGCCTCTTTCATGCTCAACGCGCCGCTCTCAGCTCTCCCCTTTCCCGTTTCTCAGCCATCAGGCATCGCTGTCTTTTAGCGGCTTCGTTACAGGCTTTCATGTCAAACCACCTGCGCATTCATTTCTACCGGTCAGGACAGTCAGATGAAACGCCATTCAGTCCCTCGGCATCCTGTTTAAAGGATTTAAAATGCTGATTGTCGTCAATTTTCACCACATAGACAGAATCGAAATCGGTTGCTGACCAGTCCGGCACCTGCCCGGCATCCCCACCCGTTTTTTCAACCAGCCTGCGCGCAGCGGTCACCAGATTTTTGTGTTCCCAGGAGATAAACGTCAGAGGCACCGCTTTTTCTGCCAGCAGATCCGCGACCAGCTTATTGGGCTTGTCGGCGTGAAAGCGCAGTATGACGGGTTGAGAAACCTGTACCGCCAGAGGAATAAGGGTTGAAAGCGGGCGCAGTGAACTGCCGGTTTTATCCTCTTTCGGTGCCGAGGCATAAAGCGCATCGGGATTGCCGTAACGGCTGAGCAATACCCTCGGCAGTTTCAGGGCGCGATTCAGCCCTTTGCAGGTCAGTTGCCCGCTGGCGTTGTCGGGCTTTTCGCCATGACGGAAAAACACAAATGTACTGTCAGCCGAAGCCTGCAACGGGATAAGTGTTGCAAGACCAAACAACAGCGCGAAAACGTTTTTCATCCGGGTTTCCTGTTGGCGATGATGGCGGAGTGGATAACCTACTTCACGTGGGCCTGTAATAACCAGGGGTAAATGATGGGTAAGACGGCAAAAGCAAAAGACTGGCGAAAATATCGCGGTTGATGTGGTCAGATTTATCGGCTGTACTGCGTCTGCCAGGCGCGAATATTTTTTGGCGGCGGTCTGTGATTATAAGGCCTGCCCCGTTTCCTTTCTCTGCGTTGTAAGAGACCGGCCCGCGAAAAAAAGCCCCATTCGGGCATTACCCTACATGATCTGCAGACAAAGCTGCCCGGCTAAACAGTAGAAAATTTCATCATTTAGCTGACTTATGCATCCTGCAACATGGCCGATAACCAGTCTGTAATTAATTTTAATCACAGGGAGCAGTTATGTTAGGCAAATTATTCAGGAAATCCCCGCCCGCGCCAGAAGTCATTTTACCGCCACGCCAGGAGGTGCCCGTCGAAGAAGTGCCGCCATGCGGGGCGTTATCCGATCGTCTGGACAGTTTTTTGGCTCTGCTGCCAGAATTCTTGTGGGTCTGTGAGGGGAAAGACATCACCGACAGCACTCCGCTCTGGATTTCATCTGCCGCGCCGTTTAATTTTCCGCAAGGGGGCAACAATATTCTGACTCTCTCGGCGCTTTGCTCGCTTGTTCATGATGAAGACAAAAGTCATTTCAGACAGCTTTTACGAACCGTTCAGCCCTCTGCCGCTTCCGGTGTGACCCATAAATGCCGTTTTATGACGGCAGGCGGCAGCTACGAATGGTTTCAGGTAGCCGTTAAACGTGAGCGCGGCGCTGACGGCCATAACCAGAGGCTGACAGGTACGTTGCTGAACATCAGTGAGGACGTGGCGCACGAAAGCGAATATGACATTGTCATGACCCGCTTCAACCTGTCGCGTGAAATGCTGAATGACGGGCTCTGGGACCTGCAGATCATCAATGGTGACCCTTTACATCCGAATAACGTTTTCTGGTGGTCCCCACAGTTCAGAAAACTGCTTGGATTCGAAACCGTTGAAGAGTTTCCTGATGTGATTGACAGCTGGGCTTCCCGTCTCCATCCCGACGACAGTCAGCACACGCTGGATGCCTTTATCAAACACCTTAACGACCATTCGGGCGCAACAGGTTATGACGTTGAATACCGCGTTAAACTCAAAAACGGCAATTACCGGTGGTTCCGTGCACGTGGGCAGACCCGACGGGACAAAGAGGGTATACCTTTGCGGGCGGTCGGGGCGCTGATCGATATACAGACGCTGAAAGACCAGGAAGTTCAGGCTGAGCATGAACGCCAGCGAAGAGATGAGGCATCAGCCTCTGTCAGTGAGATCGCTGATTTAGTCTCTGAAAATGCCAATATTGCCGCTCAGATCAAACTCATCTCACTGAATGCCAGCATTGAGGCCGCCAGAGCCGGCGTGCAGGGACGAGGGTTTTCTGTTATTGCCAGCGAAATCCGCGAACTGGCCGACAGAACCGCGGAGATAACCGAAAACATAAGCCGTCTGCAAATCCGGCTGGATGCCTCTTCGCGCCTTTAAAATCATCACTGCACCCTTCAGTTTCATCGCACACTTTCTGGTTGGCTTCCGGGGAGTGTGCCCACTACTCAACACAACATCCCATTTTGCCGGGCTCGGACTGAATTGCGCATCATACCCTTTACTGCCCCTGCTACGGGTCCAAAACCGGGCCTGGTCATCGGTGAATATGCGTTAACGCGCGATGAGACAAAATATGGACTGGATTTTGCTTGTTTTATGGACTGTATCACAGGGTGTGCAGGCAGGAAGAGCGCTTACGCTTCACGGCGCTGAATGCTGATGAGCTGCATTACGGAATGCAGCTCACCGGCGTCTGTTAACGAAGCAGAGACAGCATGGTCTGTGGCACCTGGTTGGCCTGTGCCAGTACAGAAGAACCGGCCTGCTGCAGGATCTGCGCGCGGGACATGTTTGACACTTCCGTCGCGTAGTCCGCATCCTGAATACGGCTGCGGGCAGCGGTCAGGTTGGTCACGGTGTTGTTCAGGTTGCTGATGGTGGACTCAAAACGGTTCTGAGACGCACCCAGCAGGCTGCGCTGGTTGTCGACCGCCTTAATCGCTTTATCAATGTCGGCCAGCGGCGTATTGCTGGACGCCGTCCCGCCAGTGCCGCCGGTGACCGCGCCCTTCAGAACGTCGAAGCCGATAGCAGAGGTGCTGCGGGCATTGCCGTTTACGGTCTGGCCCGTGGTTGTCTCGGTATTCTGGGTGGTGCCAGACTGCCCCGCTGCCGCCAGGTCGAAGCCGTCACTTGCGCTCAGCGTAATGCCGATTGTCTGACCGTCTTTTGCGCCTACCTGGAAGTTGTAGGTGGTGCTGCCGGAACCGGTGTTCAGGACTTTAATGCCGTTGAAGTCGGTTTGTTTGGTGACGCGGTCGATTTCCTGCATACGCTGGTTAACTTCCGCCTGGATTGAGTAAATGTCAGACGCTGAGTTAGAGCTGTTCTGCGCCTGAACGGTCAGGTCGCGTACGCGTTGCAGGTTATTGTTGATTTCGGTCAGGGCGCCTTCAGCCGTCTGCGACAGAGAGATACCGTCGTTGGCGTTACGGGCTGCAACGGTCATACCGTTGATGTTAGAGGTAAAGCGGTTAGCGATGGCTTCGCCGGCTGCGTCGTCTTTAGCGCTGTTGATGCGCAGACCGGAAGAGAGACGCTCAATTGCCGTGCCCAGAGCAGACTGTGATTTGGTCAGGTTATTCTGCGTAACCAGTGAAAGCGTATTGGTGTTAATGACGGCCATGTTAAGTCCTTGTAGTTAAAGCGTGTATATCACGCTATACCGTTATCGCCACAATAGTTACTTTCTTTAACTGTGTCACAGAGAAATCATTTAACTGTCATAGACTGCTGCTTTTTTAACCCGGTCTCGTTGCTGATAATGCCCGCGTTGAGCGAGAAATGGAGATATATATTCTCAACGAGAGATATTTCTTTTTTTATGATTACTCAGAAAGTTTTTTAGGCCATCAATAAAAATGCGCACCCTCAGGGAGAGATGTAAGCGAGTGGGGTAAATAGCATGGATAGCAACCTCCTCGCCTCGTGTATCAGCCAATACCTGTACCAGGTGCCCTGCTAAAATATCCTTTTCAATCATGAATGAAGGTAAATAACCGATACCCAATCCGGCTATGGCAGCTAAGCGTATGGCATCGCCGCTGTCGAACCTGACATGGTTCCTGCCGTTCAGCGTTATTTGCCCATGCTCCTCGTCAAAGAGTGTCCATGCGCCTGAAGCCGCTCCTAACCCATAAACAAGACGACGATGTTCTTTGAGGTCAGCGGGTGATTCCGGTTTACCCCATTGCTTAAGATAGTCCGGTGATACGAATAGCTGTGACCTTGCTCTGTCGATCACCTGTGTGATGTATTGATGGCTTGTGGCTGCACTGCCTACCCGAACGGCAAGGTCAAATCCTTCTTCCACCAGATCGACAACCCGATCGCTAAAGCTGACTTCAATGTTTATATTTGGTGAGTTCTGTAAAAACGTCTGGAGAAAAGGAAGGATAACCATTTTGCCATAACCCTCTGACACGGTCAGTCTCAGAATGCCTTTTGGCACTGGTGAATTATGCCGGATACTGGCTTCGGCTTCTTCTATGTCTTCCAGTAATCTGCAGCAGCGGTGATAGAATTCATGCCCCTCTGTGGTCAGAGATAACCGCCGCGTGGTGCGTTGAAAAAGCCTTGTCTGCAGGTGCTCTTCTAACCGGGTTATCGCTTTACCCGCCGCAGAGCGCGTTAACCCCATCGCCTTGCCGCCAGCAACAAAACTCCCTGCCTCTGCAACAGCGACAAAGATCCGCATTGCCCTGATGTCCAGAGCGGAGCCTGTAGACATTGTCGAAGCGATTTTCCTGCCCGTCATTAGGGAACCTTTTTCGTCAATAATTATTTTAAAGTGAAATTGTAGAATTTCACTTATTAAGGTCACAACAATGCTGTCGAAAAATGCACAAAAGCTCTTGAATGGATGGATAGCTGCCGCTGGCCCGGTTGTACAGAAGCTGTATGGTCAGTCTGAAGACAGCTGGACTGATATCCGTAAACACTATATGCAAGACCTTGAAAAAATTTTTCCTGCTATCGAAGGGGTTTCCTGTCACACCACCACATTGGGCAACGTGCCGGTAATGATCAGCGAAAATCAAGAACATGCCGGAAGCCGGGTAGCGCTGTACATTCATGGCGGCGGCTATGTGCATGGCGGTGTCGAAGCGTATCGGGGATTAACGGGCAGGATAGCCACATCGTTAAAAGCCAGCGTCTATACCCCAGACTATCGACAGGCTCCCGACTTCCCTTTCCCAACGACTGTAGATGATGTTTTTTCAGCTTATCGGTCATTACTCGACAGTGGTATCGATGCCAAGAATCTGGTTCTGGCAGGCGATTCAGCGGGAGGTGCAATGGTAATTACAGTGATGCGCAAGGCGCGTGACGCGGGTATTCCGCTCCCCGCTGCGGCAGTGGCTATTTCACTCTGGGCAGATCTCACTCATAGCGGTTTGTCAGCCACGACCCGTGAGGGAATTGATCCTGTTTGTAGCGTTGGTTTTCTCAACCGATTAGCAAGAGAGTTTCTTGCAGGTGAGCTTCCGACGCATCCTGATGCCTCTCCGGTTTATGGGAATGTTCAGGGGCTTGCACCCACACTAATACAGGTGGGTGAGAATGAAGTTATGTTAAGTGGGGCGATTCAACTCGCTTCGAACTTAGGGGAAGCACGTGTGCGCACGTCGCTTGAAGTCTGGCCCGGCATGTTCCATGTATGGCACTTACTGGCCGGTACCCTGCCAGAGGCCGACCAGGCGCTGCGCAATGCGATTCGTTTCCTGGATGATGCTTTAACAGAGGGTTAACCTGCTAACAATAAATCAGCACGGCATTTTAAAACCAACGTCCGCTTCTGGCACGGAGCGGACGCTAAGATCTCTTCCTTTGTCCGCTATGAGCGAAAAGCGGACGTTCGTCGTTTTTCTACATCAGATAAAGACTTGTAACGCAGCCTCTTATCAGTCAACCGGGAGCAGCTAACCTGTACAGCTGTCGCTATGGAGGAATCGAAAAATACATTATTCAGACACACGGTTGTGATTTTTTTCCTGAAAAAAATCCCCTCACACTTATCGTGAAGAAATAAAACAGGCATTTAAGATAGTTGTATGCTCAATTTTCAAAAACAGCAGGTAATCTCATGATTTTAAGTGCTGATCACGTCGGTTTTTCAGTTAAAAATATTGAAGACTCATTATTCTTTTGGACCCATATCCTTGGAGGGAAGTTATTACGCGAAGGGAAAATGTCTGGACCTGTTATTGATGAAGTAACAGGCGCAAGGGGAGCGGATGTCCGAATGGCTTTGCTTGAACTGGCTGGCATTAAAATTGAATTATTACAATACAATAACATTGAACAGCCACAGGAGCCTTCAGCACCCTATATCCCAGGCTACGCGCATCTTGCGTTTATAGTGCAGGATCTTGATGTGCTCTTGAGCAAAGTATCGGACTATGGCTGGAAGACGCTAGGGAAACCGCAGACAGTTTTGTCAGGACCCATGCAGGGAACCAGAGTAATATATTTACAAAGCCCCGATGGTCAGACGCTTGAGTTGATGGAACGCAGTCAATGAAGCCCACATGTTATGACTTATTAAAACAGTAATATTTGCAATGTTTGCTTCTGGCACAAAGCAGACTCCCGGTTATCTCATTTAAGATGAGCCATCAGTATATCACTACCAAATAACCCCTTAATTTCTAAAAAAATAAACACTGGTTAAGCTGTGCCGGCAGTGTTGCGAGGCTGTCGGCACTGCTTTTCCCTGTAACAGCTGACTTAGATGAGTCTGTTAACGTTGGCCCGATCCTTCCTTTTCATAAAGTTCAGGCTATCCACACAAATCCTGATCGCAGGGCGGATGCATATTACTGAATAAACAGGAAAGTATTTATCCACCGTGACAACCCGGCACTTAAACGGAACACGCTCCTGGAATGTCTGCCAGTTATTATCAGAACGACCCGCTTCGCCTGGGGAAGGATAAACATGCCCCTGCCCTGACGTTTCCGGGCTGATTACCGGCTTCTTATTTTCTGAGGTTTTGCGGGGCGATATAATAAAAGCAGAAACCAGTTTGCTCAGTGACATGGCCTGTTCCTTAAGGGACAGCGCAGCCGCAGAAGCTTCTTCGACAAGTGCAGAATTTTGTTGTGTAACGTCATCCATCTGATTGACCGCCTGATGAACCTGGCTGATACCCTGCGACTGTTCTCTGGCCGCCACTGATATTTCATTAATAAGGTCGTTCACCTGATTCACCGCATCGTTCATGCGGTCAAGATTATATCTGACCCCCTCAGTCTGTTCCGAACCTTTATGGATAAACTGCATCGACGAATCAATCAGCTCTCTGATTTCCTTTGCCGAGGAGGAGGTTCGTTGCGCAAGATTACGCACCTCGCCAGCCACCACGGCAAAACCACGGCCTTCTTCAACGCGCGACGGACGTATTGATTATGATGCCATTCAGCGCCTGGGGAGCTGGCTGGGCAGCATCAATGGTGTTAAAGGATGTGTTGTCCTGGGGCGTGCGGGTGAAGGCACATTTTTGACCCAGGAAGAACAGGCCTCGGTAATACGTGCTTTCGTTACGTCTGTTGAAGGAAAAATTCCTGTGATTGCAGGTATCACCGGTGAGGGGACGGAAGTGGCAGCGCTTGAAGCTAAGGGGGCTGTTGATGCGGGGGCTTCAGCTGGCCTTCTTTATCCTTCACATGGCTGGCTCCGGTTCGGTTATCAGGATGGTGCTCCTCAGGACCGCTATCGCGTTGTTTATGAGGAAAGCGGGCTACCGTTGATTCTGTTCCAGTACCCGGATGTGACCAAAGCGACTTATAACCTGAAAACCTTACTTGATATCTCAGCGCAGCCCGGGGTTTTTGCCATGAAGAACGGTGTCAGAAACATGCGTCGCTGGGATACAGAAATCCCCTTGATTCGCCGGGAGCGTCCTGATCTTCAGGTGCTGACCTGCCACGATGAATATTTGTTGCACACCGTTTTTGATGTGGATGGCATGCTAGTGGGCTACGGTAATATCGCCCCGGAACCTCGGATTGAAATGATTAAGGCGGGCAAGGATCAGGATTACAGTAAGGCCCGTAAAATCCACGACCGCCTGCTGCCTGTAACGAAAGCGGTTTACCATCGCGGATCTCACATGGAAGGCACGGTGGCACTGAAACATGCACTGGTTGCACGTGGCATTCTTGACCATGCGACAGTGCGTTCTCCCCTGCTTCCTTTAGGCGATGGCGCAGCAGAAGAAATCCATGCGGCGATGCGTTCTGCTGAACCTGGCCTTGTCAATTAGTGTTCCTCGTCTGAGGCTTGATTAGCCGGCCAGACGTTTCGGGCCGGTTAATGTTTTATCAAAAAGACTGTCAGTGAATACGATTACCGACTTCTGTTGCGGTCGTGGCTGGCGAAGTCAGAAATCTTGCACAGCGATCCTCCGCCTCGGCGCATGAAATCAAAGAGCTGATTGAATCATCCATCGCGTTTGTAGAGGCCGGAGCGTCTCAGGCCAGTGACGTTGGTGAGAACATGGCGCGAATGGATGATGCAGTCCGTCAGGTCACCGATCTGATTGAAGAAATTTCGGTTGCAGCGCAGGAGCAGTCGCTGGGAATAAGCCAGGTGCATCAGGCGGTGAATCAGATGGACGACGTGACGCAGCAGAACGCCGCGTTGGTTGAAGAAGCGTCGTCCGCTGCACGCTCTCTGACCGAACAGGCAGAAGCGCTTAACGGCCTGGTCGCCGCGTTTACGCCTGTTGCAGACGGGAACGTCAGAAAGCCCGATATCAAGCCACATCCGGGCAGATCTGCCGCGCAACCAGTAACCTTAACGCCGCTGGCGGGAACGTACCAGAGTAGCGAGAATAACTGGACGCAGTTCTGACAAACAGGATATACCGCCGGCCAGCCCCGGCGGTATATCCGCCATCTCAGGGCTATCGGCTCACCGAAGGCAAATCAGAATGCACAGCAATATATTGCAGGCAATAAAACAGCTGTATTAAGCGCGTTATTGAGGATGCGAACAGCACGTTGATTAACTATGTTGACGCAGGCCTGGATTACATCAGAATCCAGGTCCTGGCGGATACCATTTCGCATTATGATTTGTCTGTCACCCGGCGCTTTATACATTCTATAAAGAACTGGTCCATTATGGTTTGACAACGCAAATCATCAGCGAAATATACTATTACTTGAGATATTCGGACTAATATATAAATTATATTTCAACATAATCAAAAACTTGCAATTTACATTTACTTTGCCGATTATCATTAATCGAACCGGCTAACCGGTGAGTAACACTCTATAATCGATAGCAAGTTAATGCAGTCATTTGGGGCTCACGTCCGGGCCCCTTTTTTCTGTGGTTTTAAAGCATGAATACGCGTCTGACGTCAACCCGCATAAGGACGAAAGCGAAAAGCATTACACTTAATATTCGTCTTGTGATCGCGACCAGGGATTGGCTTTTAGCGCTGAGCAGAGGCGTTGAATACTTCATATTTCAGCGTTTAATACCCGACGGGCAAAGATTGCACCTTTCCCCTTTCACTTTATCCCGATGACGTCGTGTTCTCACTTTATGGCAGACCGCGTTTCTGTAACAGGGGTTTTACACTAGGGTAGTTATGAAACGATTAATTTATTTTTTCTTATTGATGACAGGCAATGCTCTCGCGGCTCAGACGCCAGACCTTAAAACAGTACAGGAATACTGCCACATCACGTCCATTCCGTTAATTCAGGCCGCCTCTGATGCCGTCATCTTTGACGCGTTTGGACACCCTGAAAAAATGAAAGCGCTGTCTGATACCGTTTTTTCAAGCCAGATTTTTAAAGCTGCGCCTGACGATGTCCGGAAAGCGATGAAAGACACGCTTGAAGAGGTGATACTGTCCAAAGACAAGAAAGATAAACTGTTAAAAGCCTATTCAGGTGACAGTCAGCATGACCTGAATGTCCTGTCGTCAGTCTGGGCATATTATTCAGTCGAACCTTACCTGATCAGGTGTGCATATATGAAATTTGCGGGCTAAATCCCCCAATCTTTTCTGCCTCCGCCTGGACAAATGACGGAGCGACGTCACCGACCATCAGCGTCAGCTCCTTACTCCTGTTCTCCGCCTGGTTGGCCATACGCAACCTGTTAGCAGCGGTTCGGCATGTTTGCGCGGTCTTACCTTTGCCGTACGTTTACAGCATGCGCAAGTCGCAGATGGCGGGGAGCGAGTGTATCTGATGCCAGCCAGGACGTTTAATAAATGCGCCGTGCGTACAGAGGATAAACGTCAGCGATACGCAGCCATTCTGCGCACGACACCTTACACTTTTTTGCAGGTAAGCTGGTTTTCCGCAGCAGAAAAGCAATGTGCCCGGGATGCACGCCGAAAGTCGCTTACATTGTCTGTGTGATGATTGATCACCTGCTCTGCGCCCGTTAGCAGAGCAGGTTTAATGATAATGAAACTCGACTATCGGACGTAAAGCGGCCTGGGTTGCGTCGTTTTAAACCGCCTTTTACTCTGTAAACCCACCTTCCGGGTCAGATTCATAAACGATCGCGTTTGCATCAGCCAATCACACGGATCAATGCTCCGCGAATACGCATCATCACTCCTTCATAACGGTGACTACCCCACACTGCCGCGTTTTGCGCAGACATAGGTGGCGAAAGTTTGCAGTCTGCTGAGCGTCAGTAAAGATGTTAATCAGGCGACGCGCCTGCTGATAGCATTGCCAGCCGCTTCTGCCGAATTTATGCACTGCGCCCTCCTCTCGTCTGTCCATGAGCTCCAGCCAGGCTGCCGCCCACTTCGGACGCACGCTTAACCTTCCGGTGTCCGGCCAGACAGCCTGTCAGATGCTGGCGGGGAGCAGGACAGCGCTCAGCCTACAGTGCGCCAACATTTTCGACGCGCCAAATGTGGCACAGGCATTAACGTACAGAGAGGGTTCAGTCCCCGGAAAACGAACGCAGAAGGGTTAAAGAGCACAGCATCAGGCGAAGGCGTGATCCGCTAAAGCACGCCGCCCAGCGACGTCCGCTCAGTCCTGTGTCGGACGGCTGCGGATGGAAAGTGAAATATTAATTTAACAAAACAAGTGTGGAGCAAGCGGAGCGGTGTGCCGATAGTAAATTGTAGTTAGTAACTAAAAACACAGCAAAATAACAACTTAAAAGAGAGAGCGCATGAAAATTTCCACCCGCCTTGCCGCCGGTTTCGGCCTTCTTATCCTCCTGTCTGCCATATGTACTGGCACTGCGCTTCATGCCCTCATTAAAGCGCGTGAAAGCCTGGATGATGTTGTTCGTTACAAAATGAAAAAAAGCCAGCTTGCCACCCTCATGCTCAGTGAACTGAAAGACATGGCCATCTCGGTGAGGACACTCGGCCTGCTCAGCACTCCTGAAGACATGAAACCTGCTGATGTACTTATGCAGAAGAGTAAAGCCGACTTTCTGACCAGCCTTGCAGAAATGCATCAGATCATGGAAGCAGACTCAACGCCAGCGGGTCAGGAAGCGCTGAAAAGACTGAACGACGCTCAGAACGCTTTTTTTACCGTTTTTGAAAATGCCAGACAGCTCGGACTCGCCAATCAGGACAAGGCCTTTATTGCCTATCTTGCAAAAGAGGTCAATCCGGTTCAGGACAGGATGCTCAGCGCCCTTACTGACCTGGTAAAAATACAGAAGAAGGTTAGCGTCACATCCGGAGAACAAAACAGTGCCGCCATCGCACATGCCTCATTCATCCTGATGTTGCTCGCTGTCGCATCCGTGCTTGTTGCGGCAGGCACCGGTGTTTTCATTACCCGGCTGCTGATGCGTCAGCTCGGCGGTGAGCCCGCTCAGGCGCAGACGCTGGCTGCCAGCATCGCCGCAGGTGACCTGACCACCCCTGTCGTCCTTCGCCGCAACGACACAACCAGCATGCTGGCCTCGCTGGACAGCATGCAGGCCAACCTGCGCGGCCTGGTGTCGCAGATCAAGGATGCCGCCGCCTCCGTGGCCCTGGCCGCCGACGAAATTGCTCAGGGGAACACCGAACTCTCTTCCCGCACCGAAGAACAGGCCGCCGCGCTGCAGGAAACCGCCGCCAGCATGGAGCAGCTGACCGCCACAGTGAAGAGCAACACTGCCGGTGCGCAGCAGACTGCGGAGTCCGCCCGCGAAACCGCGCGCACGGTCGACGCTGACAAGGCAAAGGTCACTGACATGACGGAGACGATGCATAACATTCAGGCAAGTGCACTGAAGGTCCGGGATATTACATCGGTGATTGAGAGCATTGCGTTCCAGACCAATATCCTGGCGCTGAACGCCGCCGTTGAAGCGGCGCGCGCCGGGGAGGAAGGTCGCGGCTTCGCCGTGGTGGCCGGTGAGGTCCGTACGCTGGCGCAGCGCAGCGCCACGGCAGCGAAGGACATCAAGGCCCTGATTGAACAGGCCGTGAGCCAGGTGGAAAGCGGCGTGGAGGTTGCCACTGGCACCGGGCAGAGCATCCTGAAAATCGTGGATATGGTCGGTGAACTGGCCGAATCCATGGACACGATTGCGCTGGCCTCGTCGGAGCAGATGCAGGGGATTTCGCAGGTCAGCGTGGCGGTGAGCCAGATGGACGGCGTGACGCAGAACAACGCGGCGCTGGTCGAGGAGTCATCGTCGGCATCCCGCTCCCTCTCTGAGCAGGCGCATGCCCTGCGCGGCATGGTGGAGGCATTCCGTGTCTGAAAAGGGTGACATCGAGTACATGACTCTCGTCCTGAGACTAAAAGCAGATGTTGATGTACTTTTTACGCAACTGAAAAGCGGTGACTACAGCAGCCCGGATACCTTTGCCAACAATCTCCATCATCTGCTGCGAATGGTTAAGGATATTGAGCCCTTTCTGGCACAGTCCGGTCTTATTGATCGCCTGGCGCGAACTGATTTGCTGCTCACGGCAGATCTGCTGGGTATCGTCAGTTCGGTCGCCATACTGGGAAACTTTATTCACTGCCTTTCCCGTCAGGCCGCAAAAGAAACAACGGATAAGCCGAAACCTGACGTGGGCTGAAATATGCCTGTCATGAAGTGCGAGTTAACTCTGATGGATGTGGTTGTTGTCAGAAAGATACTTATCGCCTTCGGGCTGGCCCGTCGCGTTTATGCCGACGGGCTTTTTTTACAGGCATAATGTCTGCCAGACAGCCCCCGCACCTGACTTCCCCTGCTCTTCCCTGCCTCCGGCCTGTCCGATCCTGTAGCGTGTTTCTTCACGGTCAGAAGACGCCCTGGACCGAACTGAATAAACAGACATTACCGGCTCACCGGGCCGACTATTACCCTTATGATTTGCGTTAGTCGCCATTTCCAGACCGGCAGCATTCGCTGACAGTCGGGTAAACCGAAGCCTGCCGTGGCTGACGATGACACGGCATTGTCTCTGCTTGCGCCAGGCGCCTGCCCCCGAGCAGCAGCATGTGGATCATCCCTCCCTGTGGGCGCATTACGCTTCCAGATTTGACTACATCAAGACTCCGTGCGGCATCGTCATCAATAGCGGTATGAGCACCTTGACTCCCGTGCTGACCGGGCATTTTTCAAACATAAAGCGCGCGCATTGCTGCTCATCTTCCTTACACTGTGACTTCCCGCTCCTCTTTGCACCCCACATGAACCCCAGTGAAATTCCCCCTGAAGCGCAACGAAACACGTCGGCGTCATAACGGTTGCGCCACGCTTATCGGCACCCCGGATACCGACAAGGCAGGATTAAACAAACGACGGCTTTAAGCGTCTGAGCGGACGTCGCTTAGTGCATCAGGACGACTGATGTATCAGATGGCAGGTCAGATGTTTCGTGTGCGCTGTTTTGCTTTTTTGCCGCGCCAGTACTCTTCAAGGTAAGGCAGCAATTCAAGCATCACTATTCCTGTAAGCACAGCCACGATATAGTGGCCTGGCAACGGGTCTGTTCTGAGTTTAAGTTCAAATCGTGCAGATTCTTCACCGAAACCAAACAGTGCCAAAAACTGCGGCCAGTGACGGGAAACCACCAGCAGAAGCGCCACTAAAGGTAGCATTTCCAAAAAACTGTGCACATGCTGCTCAACCGGTGAGACCCGCCTTGCGGTCACAGCATAAGTCACATCCCACAGCGCTGTTGCCTCATGGCAGAAAAACAGCACTATCATAAACGCAATGACTAACGCGTTTACCTCTAAAAAGAGGGCCGCGAGTAAGGGCAGGCCCATCTCCAGAAACATCAGAATATGAATATAGGTTTCTTTCAGACCGGTGGTGGTTTCGATATCAGTGGCTCTGTGACAAAGCCAGTCCGCAAACCCAGCAATAAGCCAGACAGGCAAAACAAAGTAGAGCAGCAGCAACATCTGAGGATCGGAAGAAGGAAGCATTTTACTTTACCTGTAAAGCTTAAATGAAAAAGCATAGACGCAGAGCGAGGGTGAGCAAGGCAACCGGGACAGGGTGAGCAGACTGCGCGCCCCAAACAACTACATAAGCAGGTCAGAAACGTCCGCTTCTGCCACCGCGCAAACATTCATGCGTCAGACAAGCGACACCTTCCTCGCGAACCTTGTATTAGAAACAGTGCCAGAGCAGCAGACGTTACCCTGGCAGAGGGAAACGACCGCCTTTACAGGCAAACATGACGGGGTTACAAACCGGTTACTGCACCGTCTTTCCTGAATTATTTACCCTCAGTTGCAACGCAGCTCCCTCGACAAACGCTCAAGATGTCACCGCGCGTTATAAAAGCGGAGGTATGAAGTGTAAGCCGTACTGCTACAGGTCCTTGCACATATACACGCTTAAAGGATCGCTGATATAGGGAGGGAAAGCCTCACAAAGCCTGTAGCCGCAGCGACGATACAGCGCTATAGCGGGCTGTTGATGAATGCCGGTTTCAAGGCGTAGCTGATAACAGCTGTTCTCTGACGCGAATTTTTCAAGTGAGGCCAGAATTTGCTCGCCGAGTTGGCGTCCCCGATATTCTGGACGAATGTAAACCCGTTTAATTTCGCCTACGTTGCCGTCCTGAAGAAGTAAAGTGCCACAACCAGCGGGCAACCCATTAGCATCACGCGCAATGACGCAGCGCAGTTTCTTATTACTGACGGTGGAAAGGTCCAGGCAATGATGACTTTCTGCAGGATAAAGCGCGCGTTGAAACGCATCAAGTTCACTTACCAGGCAGGCTAACGCAGCGTCATCTTTATTTATTTCTGACAGGTAGAACATGATAGTCCTTTTCATTTTCGTCTGATGAAATCATCACGATATTTCAGACCTGTTTATATTGTTTGTCTGACTCAGCACATGAACAGGCCTTATTTAATGACGCAGGCCATCACCTGTCGTGCTCCATGCCGGGTTCTGGCGCATTATTTCAACAACCGGTCTCACGTTTAAAAAACGCGCTTCCCCCTTTACTGGCGTACAACAAGAAAGTCACCCTACCTCCCTTCAATCAACGATAAACAGCGTTGCGCCCTGCATTGTCGTCGAGCGATGCGCTTCGGCATTGTCCGCCACCTGATAGCTCACGCCAGGCGTCAGGACAAACACTCGTCCATCGTCCAGTTCCGTGGTCATTTCGCCTTTCAGGCACAGAAGAATGTGACCTTTTAAACACCAGTGATCGGCGACATAACCCGGAGAGTACTCAACCATTCTCACCCGGATAGCGCCAAACTTTGCCACACGCCAGAGCGCGAAGCCGCATTCACCTTCATGGCGTTCTTCCTCGATCTGTGACCAGTCGGTTGTGCCAAAAGGGATATTTTCCATCTTCATTTTTTTATGCCTTATTCGCGAGGGTGAGTGACGTCACCTGGGGTATTTAAAGCGGAGCAGGCAGATAACGGCCGGCTCAGTAAACGCGACGCTTCTTCTTCAGGCCATTAAAACATTTCCTACCCTCTGCGCTCGGGTATGTGAGCCGTGAATACGAGTGGACTCGATGACAAACCTGGCGATAGTTAAACGGATCAGCGGATGGCTTTATCACTTTCCGGCTTTCTGTTTAGCTTTCTTAAACGTGTTATCTTTTCCCTGAACACCCGTACGTATTGACACTGCGTCCACGTAACGGTTTAGCGCAGCAAATTGCGTTTAATCCAGCGCCTCAGGGTTGATCACGTGGCTTGTGTCACCCTGGAAAAAACGCACCACATTGTCAAACGCGGTGCTGAAATAAAGCGTGAAACTGTCCTTTTCAACATAGCCGATGTGGGGCGTGCAAAGTACGTTGGGCATCAATAACACTGGATGCGCCGGATCGTAAAGGGGCTCTGCCTCAAAGACATCCAGCGCGGCAAATCCCGGACGGCCCTGCCGGAGCGCGCTCAGCAGGGCGCCCTCTGCCACCAGCTCTGCCCGGCTGGTGTTCACAAACAATGCATCGGGCTTCATCTGCACCAGGTCGCTCAGCGTGATGTTGCCCTCGGTGGCGGCCACCAGCCGCTGATGAACAGTTATCACATCGCTGGTCGCAAAAAACGCCTCACGTCTGGCTGGCACGATTAAGCCTTCTTGCTGCGCTTCCTGTCGGGCGCGATCGCTGCCCCAAATCTGCACCTGCATGCCAAACGCGCGGGCGTAAGCCGCAATGCGCTTGCCGATTTTGCCGTAGCCCAGAATCCCTAACGTCTGTTTGTGTACACCCTGCCCCAGTTCTGCCTGCCAGTGTCCGGCACGCATGGCGTTAACGGCCTGTACGAACTTCCTGCGGGCCGCCATGATTAACAGCCATGTCAGCTCTGCCGGCGCAACGGGCGAACCCACGCCTTCCACCACCGCCACGCCAGCCCGGGAACAGGCTGCAAGATCGATATTGCGGGCGATCTTGCCGGTCTGGCTGATCAGCTTCAGTTGGGGCGTACGCTGTAAAAACGCCTCGTCAATGGTGGTGCGCTCGCGAATCAGGATCAGGGCCTGAGCACTTGCCAGCGCTTCAGCGGCGGCGGGATCGCAATGGATATCCCCAACGGCGGTACAGTGAAAGGCCGGATGGCGTTTCAGGCAGTCCAGTCCTGCCGTAGCCAGTTGATAATCGTCGGGAATACATACCGGTATCGTCATCGTTACGCGCGCCTCAAGAGTCGGATTCGCTTTTCACTGCCGCCTGTAAGCAGTCTTACATCATTAAAACACCAACAGGGTTTCGTCAATCGACTTCGCCGCATTCTGTCCACGCTTTTGAGCAAGGCGGACCCTGCCAACGGGTTGCGAAAAAAAGAGTGAATAGAAATCGCAGGACGCACGTTTACTCAGCAGAAACCTGAACGAGAGAACCCATGTCATGATTCATGCTCAACCCGTAAAACCCCGACAGCACGATGACCGGCTGACTCTGGCGCTGCACTGGATCACCGCCGCCAGCCTCCTCTTTTTATTCGCCAGCGCCCACATCTGGCAATGGCTGGAGCGCGGCACGCCGCTCAGGAAAGGCTTACAGTCAGTGCACATGTCCTGCGGTATTTTGCTGGCGCTGGTGATGGTGATGGTGGTTCGTCCGGTCTGGCGGGTGATGAGTCAATGCTCGCTGCGTTATGCCCTGCCTGCGGCGTCGATATCCCGTACGGCATCCATTCTGTCTCACTGCGTGCACGGCGCGCGCTGTCTGTTGCTGTTCACACAGGTTGTATTGGGCTTTCTGTTCCGCTGGGCACAGCAGGAGCCGTTTCACTTTTTCGGCCTCTTCGGGCTGAGCGGGCGGGTCCATGTCGATCCCCTGTTTAAACATTCATTGAGGGAATGGCATAACACCATCGCCTGGGCGCTGATCGTTCTGGCCGCGTTTCATGCCCTGGCCGACCTGCTTCATCACTTTGTTTTCCGCGATAACGTGCTGCGTCGCATGCTGCCCGTTCGCCCCTTCCGTTAACTGGAGCTCTGCCATGAAAAACATTGCATCGATACTGCATAATACAGGCCGTAAACTATGGATTCCGGCGCTGCTGCTGGTTATCCACACCGCACCCGCGCTGGCCGCAGGGGATGACAGCACCAACAGTACGATCCCGGACTGTCCGCATGGGCAGGTTTATGACAGCAAGCGTAAACAGTGCGTCCCCGATAAATCGGCGCGTCTGACTGACGAAGACAAAACCCGTTATGCCTATCATCTGGCGAAAAAAGGCGAGTACCAGGCCGCGCTGACGCTGCTGGATAAGCTGAAACAGCCTGACACCGCCGAAGCCTGGAATTACCGCGGCTATGCCACCCGAAAACTCGGGCGAACCGATGAAGGTATCGGGTATTATCAGCGTTCGCTGGCGCTCAATCCACGCTATGCCAAAGTACGTGAATATCTCGGCGAAGCGTGGCTGATTAAAGGTCGTCCCGACCTGGCGAAAGCGCAGTTAAATACTCTCGCCCGCCTGTGCGGAACGGGCTGCGAGGAGTATCGTGATTTGCAGGCCGCCATTGCTGGCCATCCGGAATCCTGATACGCAATGCGAGGACAGTGATATTACGACCAGCGAAGTTCGTCAACAGCTTGCTGCCCATCTGACGCGCCTGTGGCGCTACGGCCTGGTGCTGTCCCGAAACCACGACGTTGCCGAAGAACTGGTACAGTCGACCTGCGTTCGCGCGCTCGAAAAGAGCGCGCAGTATACGCCCGGCACGCGCATCGATCGCTGGCTGTTCACGATCCTTCACTCCATCTGGATTTCTGATCTGCGCGCCCGCCGCGTGCGGCTGGGACAGGGCTTTGTTGACAGTGACGAACTGCTGGCCCCGGACGCGCAGGAACGTGATGAAAAACGCCTGCATTTTCAGAAAATCATGCAGCGCGTCAGTGCGCTACCGGAAGCCCAGCGTAATACCGTGTTTCTGGTCTATGTAGAAGGCTTTACCTATCAGGAAGCCGCAGAGACGCTGGTCGTGCCTGTCGGCACCATCATGAGCAGGCTGGCCACCGCGCGTTCGGCGCTGGCCAGGTCGTTTGATGATAGGGATGCCGCAAAGGAGAAACGCTCATGAACACGTCGCAATTTACGCCTCCGTACAGCGACGAAGCCCTGGTCGCCTGGCTGGATGGCGAGATGGATCCGGCTGACGCGCGCAGGCTCGAAGCGCTGCTGGAGACGGATTCTGATCTGGCTGAGCGCATTGATGAACTGATGAAAAGCCAGCTCGACTTTGAGGCGGCCTTTGCGCCGCTACTGGACAAAGCCCCGGAAGCCAACATGCGGCGCCAGCTGGATGCGCTCTCAGCTCCCCCCACGCCTGAACCCAAAATGACGTCCACTACGGGCGTCAGTCGTCGTTCACTGATCGCCGCCTCGCTGAGTTTTCTGCTGATCGGCTCGGGACTGGGTTATCTGGCGCGCCCCGGCAAAACCGCGCTGAGTGAGAGTGAGAAGATTCGCGATCTTGAAGCGCAGTACATGTCGCTCTACAGCGCAGAAACCCTGCTGGATGCCGATAACTCCCCTGCCGCCTTGCAGCATGGCCTGGCCCGCACGGCACAGGATATCGGTCTGCATCTGAATACGCAGCAGCTCACGCTGCCCGACGCAGAGTTAAAAATGGTGCGCATGCTACGCTATGACAGTACGTCAATTGCGCAGATTGCCTGGATCCATGCGGAATATGGCCCGATGGCGCTGTGCATTTCCCCCGATGCGCATCCGACCTCAACCGGGCTTGAGCGCGAACAGCGCCATGATATGCGCCTGGTGTGGTGGCATCACCGCGGCTACCAGTTTGTTCTGATTGGCCGCAATCCGGCCGGGGAGTTATCCGCCAGCGCCAGTGCCCTGAAAACCGCGCTTAACGCCTGACCACCACGCGGCAGTTAGCCAGGCGCGTTCAGGGGACATGGCTGGCCTCTGCCTGAATATCGATAGTAATGGTTACCCTGTCATCCACCAGCGAGGTAAAGCGATCCATATGGTAGGCCGAGCGCGAGATCGTGGTCATCGCATGCAGCGAGATCCTGTCGCCAGTCTCTGCGGTGCGATCATGCTCTTCCATCGTCGCGTCAAGGATCACCGGTCGCTGGACGTCCTTCACCGCTAACGCACCAAAAAGCCGGTATTTACCGCTGCCGCGCGCCACGATGCGGGTGCTGGTAAAGACGATGTTGGGATAGCGCGGCGCATCAAAAAACATGCTGCTTTTAAGCTGATAGGTCAGCAGATTGTTTGAGGCGATTAGCGTGGAAACCGGAATGGTGACCCGGACATGATTATCCAGCTCATTCGCCGGGTTCAGCGTCACCTCGCCGGTCACGCCCGTCAGTTTCGCATGCGACATCCCGCCAAAGGCACGCCATGACAGCCCTATTGCCGTGTCAGGCGTGGAAATCGTGTAGTAAAGCGGGGCCGCATGGGCGAACGGACTCAGCAGCACTCCAGCAACCAAAAAAGAAACAGCGCGCGTCATAGCAGGTTTCTCCAGTAAACAGACAACGCGTTAACGCGCCAGGTGACAACGTTATTCGATTAATACTTACAGTTATATAACATTCGTGAGGCCGGAGATCGCATTTGGATGGGGAAGCGGCACGGTTATGTGAGGTAGATGCAGGATAGTGCGGCGGTTTTTGGCGATGCGCGAGCGTCTTTCCGCTGTGAGCGGGTTGTTGGCGCGGTGTCCGGCGTGGAGGTTGCCCAACCTGTTATCTGAAGCGGATGCAGATCTTCATCGCTTGTGATAAGAAAGAAAATTAATCTGAGTTCAGGAGATGAGTTATGTACCTGAATGATATTCCCCTTAATTTTCGGCAGCATGAAACCTTTTATCTGATCGCCCCGGACATGAGTCGTACGGAAGAAATGCAGCAAAAACTGAATGCATTTAGTTCCCTTCATCATGAATTCCTGCTCTGGTCTCCCGGTTTTCACTCTCTGAATGCTGTTGAGAAAAGTATGGCGGAGGCGGCCGGGAATTTCCTGAATGACAACGTTGAATATAAGTTTTTAATCATTGATCGTCAGTCAGATGACCTCTCAGGCTGTATTAGCTTATTTATCAGGAATCGCGCGATTCCTTATTATGAAATCGGCTACTGGCTCGCCACTGATATGTGGGGTAAAGGCATTATGTCTGAAGCTTGTAAGCTGGTCACAAACATGGCCGCCGATTTTTTTCAGGCAAAGCGAATCGAAATTCGTACGGCAGGGCGTAACGTACGCAGTCAATCTGTTGCGTTAAAGTGCGGTTTCAAACCCGAAGCCAGACTGGTTAACGAACGCCTCGATAGTCTGGGGCGGATTGATGATACGGTTATCTACCGGTATTAGCACGGCTTAAATATGAGTGATAAATCAGAAAAAGAGCGGTTTTCTACCTGCTCATTTTGCATCTCGTCAGCGATGCCATCACAGCTTCAGTGCGATGACACAAATGCAGAGTTTTGCTGCAAAGGCGGAAAGGCGAAATTACGTTGCATACGCTTTATCTCTTCTGCCGGTGGCAGGCCAAACAGCCGTTTGAACTCGCGATTAAACTGCGACGGGCTCTCGTAGCCAACGGCGTAGCTCGCGGCGGCGGCAGTGAGCTGCTGACGGACCCAGACTGAAGTTCAGTTTAGTTACTCAGGCATTGCACAAGAGGATCTGGACGTAGCAGCACAATTTCTCACGGCAAATACAGCACATCTTTCAGAAGTTGTGGCTTAAACCGTCATTGACGTATTCATCTAAATAAAACTTTTCCAACATAGAATGATGAATTCATCATACATCGTCTACTTTAAATGGACTTCTGAATGCGCCTGTTTCATTTCAGTGATAATCCCGACATCGCTGTCTTCAGACCTCGCCCCTTAAAGGTTCGTGTTGACAGACCGGCAGGTCAGGAATGGCTGAACGGTTCACTCATATGGGCTACCGCCGAAGCTTATGAGCTTTTGTATCTGTTTCCACGCGAATGCCCTCGCATTGTTTATTGGCCTGTCGCGGAAACCACACGCGAGGACAGAGAATTGTGGATGGGTAATATGATCAGCTCATCGGCTATAGCCTGCATAGAGCAGACATGGCTTTCGCGGTTTAACCTCGGACAGATTTTCAGGTATGAACTGCCTACCGCAGGTTTTGAACCTACAGGTGAGGTCGGGATGTGGGTATGTCCTGAAGAAGTTGTACCTGTCGGCCTTAAATGCTTTTCAAGCCTTCCCACCGAACTTACGGACAGGAATATTGGTCTTCGCGTTATGGACAGGCTGACGCCCCTGAAAAGTATCTGGCAATCCACGCTGCACGCGGGCGGCATAAGACTCAGGAACGCCCAGGACTGGGGGAAGCCTGGGTGGACTCATTCAAAACCAGGCCGTCAGGTAATTGTGTGACGCTGCCTGTGCAGTCAGGCTTGTTTTTCTCATTATGGAGTTTATATGGACTATGTCTCTGAGATGCGCAGCATCATCGGCCATCGTATGCTTTTGCTTGCGGGTGCCAACGTCATCATTGTCCGGAATGATGGCAAAATTTTACTTCAGCAGCGCAAAGACTCTACCTGGGGATTGCCGGGCGGCTTGCTTGAACCGGGAGAATCACTTGAACAGACTGCGTTAAGGGAAGTAAAAGAAGAGACCAATATTGATATTCATTGCCTTCACTTTCTGAAAGTTTTTTCAGGGCAGAATTATAGTTTCATTCTGCACAACCGGGACGAAATTAATGTCATTACCGCACTTTACTTCACTGACAGTTGGTCCGGGGAGTTAGTCAACGACCCCAGAGAAGGACTTGCGCTTGAATTTTTCTCTGCAAGAAAGTTGCCTTCGCCGATGAACAACGAATATTTATCCGGTTCGGGCAACACCTCTTCATCAATTTCAAGAAGCTGGCCCTGTTCGTCCAGCGCCTTCAGGAAACTACGTAGGTCATCAAACGCCATTATTCACTCTCCATACTCAGAAATTTTTAAAGACTAGTTGAGGCCTTTCCAGCGATTTGCCTTTGGCGAGGCAATTCCAAACTGGTCGAGAACGCGGGCGACGACATGATCGATCACATCATCAATAGTTTTGGGGTGGTTATAAAAAGCAGGCATTGGCGGAACCATAGCGACGCCAAGACGGGAGAGGGCCAGCATATTTTCAAGATGAAGAGGACTGAGAGGCGTCTCTCTGGGAACCAGGACAAGTTTTCTGCCTTCTTTAATGATGACGTCAGCAGCCCGTCCAATGAGCCCTCCCGCGTATCCGATGCGAATGCCAGCTAACGTTTTCATACTGCAGGGAATAATCACCATCCCATCGGTGTGAAAAGAGCCTGACGAGAGGGTAGCGGCCTGGTCGGCAGGACCGTGCACGACATCAGCCATATTCATCACCTCACGCGATGAAAAAGGCGTTTCGAGTTCAATTGTGGTTTTAGCCCACTTGCTCAAAATCAGATGCGTTTCAACCTCGCTGATTTCCTGTAAAACCCTGAGCAGCGCAACCCCTAAAGGCGCGCCTGTGGCTCCCGTCATACCGATGACAATTCTCATCTGACTGCCTCATTAAAATAATATTCGTGTACGAATGAAATTGACGGTACGTCAGGCACGCCCTGAAAGTCAATTGATTTCTATGGTTACTATTATCAGCATTATCTTTTATGTCTGCCGACAAAGAGTGTTGAACGGAGGGAATAATGATTTAACATTAGCAGGACACAGCGGGTAAAAAATCAGGAATAAACCTTAATGCACAAAGACTTGAGCAACCTTTTCTTTCATCTGACGCGGAAACTTCTTCAGGAACATACCGCCTTATGGCAGGAAAAGATGCCCTTTCTGACAAAGCAACAGTTCGCTGTTCTGTCAGCCGTTCATGCTCAACCGGGAATCGAACAACTGGACTTAATGGAGGCGGCGTTGAGTTCAAAGGCTACGCTGGCAGAACTGCTTGTACGAATGGAAGGTAAAGGACTGATCAATCGTGCAGAGGGAAAAAAAGACAAACGTCGTAGATTTATTACGCTGACGGTTCAGGGCGAAGAGATGCTTAAAACTGCGGCACCGATAGCTGAACGCGTTGATTCCCATTTTCTGAACAGGTTAGAAAAAAATGAACAAAACGACGTCATCAGCCTTCTGAAGATCATGTTAAAAAATCCTGTTTCCTGAAAGCATCCTTTCCTTTTCAGAAACAGGTTTAACCGCCGGGTCGTACCCGCAGCGGAATGACAAACCACCAGGGCCATCTTCGCCGCCTGGGAATATTTACGGCGCGGTTAGCGGATTTTGCGGGTAAATTGCTGTTCCGTAATCGTGCTGCCCCATTGATCCCCTTCCCACTCTTTCGATAATTCAAACCCGAATGACTCGTATAAGCGCCTTGCCGCCGTTAGCTTATTAAAGGTCCATAGCTGCACCGCAGAGAACTTCTGCTCATCGCAAAACGCCATCGCCATTGCCATCAGTTTTCGACCGAGACCGCTGCCCCGGCAGTCATCGTCAAGAATGAACCAGCGCAGATGCGCCTCATTGTTCCCGAGATCTTCACCATCAATGGCCACAGAGCCAACGATACGATCGTTCATGACTGCCAGCCAGATCTGGTTGCCTTCATTACCGAGACGTCCCGTAAAATCGGCAAGGCCCGCTGCGACCTTTGCTTCGAAAAAGGCACCGAAATTGTGCTCTCTGGCATAGTAACGGCCATGCATCTCCATAATGCGGCCTGCCATGCCCGGCTGGTAGCCAGTGACGATGCTCACATGGCTGTGTTCATCAAGCTCTGTGTTTTCACGACAGGCTTTGAGTGCGCGGGCGTAGGATGACAGCCCCAGTGAGACAGTGTGCTGTCGCGCAGGGTCAAGCTTTCTCAGCGCAGCGGCGACCCGCTCATCAGCATACTGATTAATCGCCCCCACGGTCTTTATCCCCTTGTCTGTGAGCCGCAGGTATTTCGTTCTGCCATCATACGCGGACGGGGCTTCATCCAGCTCACCGGCCTCGACGAGTTTAGTGAGCAGGCGACTCACGCTGGATTTCTCAAGCCCCAGCGTCTCTACCAACTGGGACGCGGTCACGCACCCTTTTGCTTCTGCTTCGAGTAAGGTATGAACGGCAGACGCTGAATAATCGGTTGCCGCCAGGGTCTGATTCATAAAGCCCAGTTCGCGCACCATCAGACGTGATGCAACGCGGATAGTGTTAATGGTGTTTGAGGCTGTGTTCATCAGCGTAGACCCTTTACGATATAGTTGTATTATACAACCATATGACGGGAGATCCTGTCAATCTTGCCAGGCCGCTGTGCGGCTGGCGCAGACTAAAACGCTTTCTGACCCGCTCAGTGCCCGTCTGAACAGACCAGGCTTAACTGTGAATACCCACCAGTTGAGGAAGTAACTGCGCGATCACATCCACAACGCCCCTGACGCTCGGGGGAATAAAACGGGCATCAGGAAAAATCGCATAAAGAAATCTATCCGGGAGTCGCCATGTCGGCAGGACAGGAACCAGTAACCCCGACGCCAGCCCTTCCGTTGCCAGCGGATGCTGAATGCCCCCGATCCCGATACCTGCCTGAATAGCAGCGATGAGCCCTTCGCTGGTGTTGGCCCGAAAAACGGTGTTCACCTCTAATTCGATTGCCTCCTCTCCTGAAACTAACTGCAGAGGCCTGTCCAGCGCGAGACCGCTGAACCGGATATGAGGCAACTGCGTCAGCTCATCAACTGAATGAATTTGTTTAAATCCCGGCGCCGCATAAAGCCCGGATGTCACACGGCCCAGCATGCGTACCGCATGTAAGTCTGGCGGTTTGCCCGCCAGCCGCACCGCAACATCTACCCCTTCACTGACCAGGTCGGCAATACGATCATCAAGTAAAAGCTCAAGATGTAATCCGGCGTGCGATTTCTGGAGCGCCAGAAGATGGGGAAGAAAAAGGCGCCCTAAGCCGCTGGGCAACTGCACGCGCACCGTGCCCTGCCACTGCTGATCCTCGGGATTGAGCGCCCTCTCGGCTTCCCGTATGGCATCCAGCAAAGGTTTGATGTCGCGTCTGTACCTCTCTCCCTGCTCAGTGAGCATCATAACGCGCGTTGTCCGGCGAAATAACACCACACCCAGTTCTGCTTCCAGTGCGGCAATCTGCTGACTCACGGCAGACTGTTTCATGCCAATCAGGCGCGCAGCGGCGGAAAAGGAGCCTGCCTCAGCGACCCGCAGGAACGTCGCCATCGCGTTAAGCTTGTTGTTCATTTAATGATTTCACTTATAAGTGCCATCAGTTAAGGGGGATATGCGCAAAAAAATGAATATATCACACTCTCTCCCGTCACCTTATCTGGAGAAAATGTATGAATACGCTGCAAACGAAAAACGTCGCGCTGGTCGCGGGAGCCAGTGGCATTGTCGGGCGTCAGCTCGTTAACACGCTGCTGCAAAATGACTGGGAGGTGATTGGCCTGAGCCGTAACCCATCGCCGCATCTCCAAAACCTACCCGTTGTCACCGTAGATTTACGGGATGCCGGGCAGGCCGCACGTGCGCTGCAGCCGTTAACGCATGTCACGCATATTTTTTACAGTGCCTGGCTTAACGCGGCCACCTGGGCCGAAATGGTGGAACCCAACGTCACCATGCTGCGTAATCTGGTGTCCAACATTGATACCGTGGCATCGTTAAAAACGGTAAGCCTGATGCAGGGTTATAAAGTGTATGGCGCACATCTTGGTCCCTTTAAAACGCCTGCGTGTGAAAGCGATCCTGGCGTTGCTGGCGCTGAATTCAATGCGGCTCAACTAACGTGGCTCAGCGATTATCAACGTGGACGGTTATGGCGATGGAATGCTGTCAGGCCGGGCGTAGTAGGCAGTAACGTGCCCGGTAATACCATGAATCTTGCACTGAGCATCGCGCTGTATGCTTCACTTTGTCAGTCGCTGAATCTCCCGCTCCGTTTTCCTGGATCACCGCAGACCTGGGGCAGCATCGTTGATTTTACAGATGCAGGTTTACTCGCCGAAGCAACGCTCTGGGCAGCAACCTCACCCGCGGCCTCAAACCAGGCGTTCAACGTCAACAACGGCGATGTCTGGCGCTGGGCTGAACTCTGGCCGTTGATTGCGCGTTGGTTTGAGATTGAATGCGCACCGCCCGTGAGAGTGTCGTTTGAGCGTATGTTCAAAGATTACCGCGCAGTCTGGCGTGAACTTGCGCTGAGCAAGCGTCTGGCAGAATCTGACATTCTGAAGCTGAACGACGGGCAGTTCGCAGACTTTGTTTTTAGCTGGGATTACGACATGTTCGGCGATGGCAGTAAGCTGCGCCGTGCAGGATTTCGGGGCATGCAGGCAACAGATGAGATGTTCTTCCGTCTGTTCAGACAGTTCAGAGCTGCCCGCATAATTCCTTAATCGCTGACCGCCGCGGGTTCCGGCCGGCGTAAACAAAAGTGGGCAGTCGGGACGCCCTTGCGCGGGAACAGATCCGTCGTATAAAAAATGCGGGCTTAGCAAACCGCTGATGATGCCTGTGCGTTGATTATGACGCACGGGCGTTATCCCCTCTTTGACGTTAATCGTCGTTTTATGTCCGTCGCGGCATAACGGAATTAAGTACTCATGAATAATTCACCGGAAGTCAACCATGTAGCCTGTATAACCGGTTATTGCGTCATTTCAGCCTTGAATAAACAGCCATCTTCTTCATGCTTATTAATCCACCTTAACTAAGGAGATATTATGCGTGATGAATACAAAAGCTGTATTGAGGCTTGTTATTTGTGTGCAGCCGCATGCGACCATTGTGCCGCCTCATGCCTTGAAGAAGAAAATGTCGATATGATGCGCACGTGCATAAAACTGGATATGCAATGTGCCAATATATGTCGTCTTGCCGCGCAGTTTATGACGCTTAATAGCGAATTTGCGTCAGCGCTTTGTCAGCTCTGTGCGGAGGTCTGTCAGCGGTGTAGCGATGAATGTGGTCAGCACAAACATGACCATTGTCAGGACTGCGCCAGAGCCTGTCACCAGTGTGCTGAACACTGCAGGAAGATGGCCGCATGAGGACAGATTATCAGGCCCGCTTTGGCGGGTTTTTATAAAGGTAAAGGATCAGAGTGAATATTCAGCCTGAAGCTGATGTCACCTCGATCCAGTCGCGCCAACGCTATCCTGCATGACTCGCCGACTCAGTTTACCGGTTGCCAGGCCCTGTCTGATACGTTCTGCGCGGTGACAGGTTTAATGCGTGCATAAAATCATTTTAAAAGGACTGTCACAGGATACAGGAGTTGTAAGCTGTAGCGTTGAAATTCTGTCATTACCTGACTTTCTACAGCACATGTATTCTTTTATGAATCAAAATCCATTTGGAATAACCATTCAGAGCACAGCGGCAAACGAATAGATCAGCGTCTGCGCTTCGTTTATTGCAGCCTGTTATTTCAGGAGTAAGCGGTAACGTGATCATCCCACTCATGACTAAAATTAAGATTATTCCCGAGCGTCTATCCAGCTGCGCTAACTAACTGTTTACAGTTATTAAAAATTTCTGACTGTTATCTTTGACGGCGGTTTTTCATTCATTCAGTCTGCCGGTTCGCCTGCTTTATTCCCGTCTGACAGCTAATTTAAAAAACGTTGAGTAAATTACCCGGTCCGTTTATGCGCAACAGCGAGTCACCCTTTCAGCGCACGGGCCTGTTGGTCAGAAAGGCGAATACGATGGAAACATACTCCTCTGTCTGCGATGCGGAACAGCCGTCAGGCGTCGGCCGTGTTACCCCCTGCCCCCTGAACAGGCGGCCTGTCCAGCGACATTCTTATCGCCGAACCGCTAGACCTGGCGCGGAATTTTCCCGCACCGGGCATACGGCAAGCAGATGCTCTGTCTGGTTGCGGGGAAGCAGACATCGACAGGGTTTGCTGCGTCCTGTCACGGGCAAGGCCGATAGCCACACATCGATTTATGCGCAGCCAGTCAACGACCCGCATCCGCCTGGTGTGCGCAATGCCGTGCAGAAGCGGTTACGGCGCTTTGAGCCGCAGGTAACGATTCCGTCCGGGGCGTTTAATCCGGTGGTGTTAGTCATCGTTCATGCCGCAAAAACGGCGCAGATGGCAGGACGGGCTGATGAGCACATCATCAGGTTAATGAAAGACGAAACGTTACGGCGGGAGATAAAACCGGCCCGGCAAGACATGTGCGCGTCGGGCCAGGAGAGCCGACAATCGTCTGGAAACGGTGTCAGCCGTTACCGTGGTCAGCGAAGCTGATGCCTGAATCCGAAATCGTACTCTTGCTATCGCGCGCGCAGTTTGCGTTGACGATAGGCATGCACATTGTGCTGGCGGCGTTTACCCTGGGGCTTGGCCTGATCATTGTTTTGCTGGAAGGAGCCTGGTTACGCTACCGCCGTTCACACCACTGGCAGGCGCTTCAGTTCTGGATGCGAGTCTTTTCGCTCACGGTTGCAGTAGGTGCCGTCTCGGGTGTGGTCATGGAATTCCAGTTTGGTACCAACTGGAGCCCCTTTGCTCATAAAGTGGGTGGCGTCATGGGCCCCCTGATGTTTTATGAAATCCTGGTGGCGTTTTTCCTGGAGTCAGGCCTGACCGGCGTGATGTTATTTGGTATGGGTAAAATAAACCCAAAACTGCACTTCGTTGTAACCTGCCTGGTGGCGTTAGGGGCTTTCCTCAGCGCATTCTGGATCCTTGCCGCCAACTCCTGGATGCAAACGCCTGTTGGCTATCTCCGCGATGAGCATGGCATTTTCCATGCCAGGCGCTGGATAAGCATCGTCTTCTCTCCCTCGTTTCCACTGCGGTTTACGCATATGGTGCTGGCCTCTCTTATTGCGAGTTTTTGCGTGACTGCCGGGGCCAGTACATGGCGGTTACTTAAGCAACCCGCCGACCGTGCCGCGAAATGTGTGATGTCATGGTCCCTCTGGCTGCTGCTGATTGCTATGCCGCTGCAAATCGTAACGGGCGATCTGCAGGGCGAAAAAACCCGTGACTACCAGCCTGCTAAACTGGCTGCAATTGAAGGCAGCTGGCGCAGGCCGCCTCAGGGTGAGGGGGAGCCTTTACGCCTTTTCGCCCTGCCCGATCAAAAAGCGCAGGTTAACCACGCAGAAGTGGCGATCCCGACAGTGGCCTCACTTTATTTGCGCCATAACCTCACCGGGCACATTAAAAGTCTGAGCGAATTCCAGCCTGATCAACAGCCGCCGGTCTGGCCGGTCTTTTTTGCCTTCCGCGTGATGGTAGGTATGGGGCTCATTATTTTTGTGACCAGCCTGACCGCGCTCTGGCTGCGTTACCGGCGCGCGCTGTGGCCGCGCCGGTTGATGAAGTGGGTTGTGGGCCTGACGCCCGCTGGCTTTATTGCCCTGCTCGCAGGCTGGATCGTGACTGAGGTGGGCCGTCAGCCCTGGACGATCTACGGGTTATTACGTACTGACCAAAGTATAGCTCCCCTTTCCTTATCGACCGTCATCTTCTCTTTCACCGGCATCATCGGGGTGTATTCTCTGGTCTTTGGCCTGGGAATCTATTATTTCGTACGCCTCGTTAATTCGTTCGACAGTCATGCGCTCAGCGACGAAATCAGCACGGAGGCCTCTTCATGAGTCTCGATGATCTGTCCGCCGCCACGGTAGCCTTTTCGTTACTCATCTACCTCTTGCTGGACGGAACCGATCTGGGCGTCGGTTCCGTTATTCTTTTTTTTGATAATGAGCAGGATCGCCGCCGCCTGGTCCAGTCCATCCTGCCTGTGTGGGATGCTAATGAAACCTGGCTTGTCCTGACCGCGGGTGCGCTTTTAGCATTATTTCCCGCGGCCTACAGTCGGATCTTTAATGCTATCTATGTTCCGCTGTTTCTGATGTTTTTCTCCCTCTTTGGCCGTGCGCTGGCGCTGGAATACCGCGGTCAGGCTTCATCTCGCGTTAAGCGCTGGCTTGATTTCGTCCTTTTTATCGCATCGTTTGCGGCCGGTTTTTTGCAGGGCTACATGGCCGGCTTACTGGTGAGCGGTTTACCGGGTCAAACCGAATCTAGCTGGCTGTCGGCATATGCATTAATCAGTGGCCTGGGCATGGTATGGATTAACAGCCTGCTGGCCTGTTGCTGGATACGCTGGCGCGTGGGCGATCAGGCAAACATACGTGCGAGGCAACTGAGTGGGTGGTTACTGGGGCTGACTTTCCTGTTTTTCATTTTTAACATAGCGTATTTACCTGCCCCCTGGCAGAAAGCCCTCTCAACGCTTCCCGGAAAAATAAGCCTCGCGCTTGTCGCACTCTGCTGGGCAGGGCTGATCGTGAAGTTGAAAAGTAACGCCGCTTTATCGCCGTTAATTTTTGCGCTGCTGATGGTGACGTTCACGTTTATCACCCTGATGACCGGCATGTATCCATGGCTGATTCCTGGTACGTTAACGCTGTCTGACGCCTCGTCAGGTGCCTCCGGCCAGTATTTCTTGTTGGCAGGCATCGCCATCATTATGCCCCTGACACTGGCCTACAATAGCTGGGCTTTCTGGGTTTTTCGGGGACGGGTCAAATGATCCCACGGATAACCTGATGGATACGTTCTGGCGCACGAACTGAACGCTGCGGCAGCCTTAACACATTCGCTGCGTTGCGCGATGAGGTTAACCGGTGCACTATCGATTTCATCGATTCGCTTTCTTGCCGTTTCCATTACCGAAAAACGCCCATCTATCCCGTCTTACCTGTTTATAAGTACGCGGCATGACATAACCCTCCGGTTAAATACAGTATTCCAGCCAGACGCGTGTAGCTATCAGCATCTTAATGCCCCCGGAAGTGTCGGTTCTCCCTTTATGCCCGGTGCAGGGGCTCCTTCGCGATGTTCTGCCTAAAACCTGCAGCTGACAGGGTTATCACGTGTACTGATTGACCCGTACACATTGCGCGGTAACAACGCGCTAAAAACGCGGCTTTGACGTTAAGACAGGCTATTTGTGATTAACATCTTATTTACACAATTAACATCCTCTTTTTGCTGGCTTGCCGCTGGGCGATGACTCTATAGTCAATTTATTCTGTAAAACACAGTTTTACTCTGTAAACCTCGCATTGCGTGCAGACTGGCTCCCGAGCCCTGTCAGCAACGTCAGATTGGGTTCGGTTACAAAGCATAAGGAAGCGATGGAGACAGTTAACGCACCGCATTTGCCTGTCAGAGAAAACTGGCTGGCACGGCATCACGAAAACGCGTTGATGCCCGATCTAACGATAGTGGATGCTCATCACCACTTATGGGATCGCCAGTCAGGACGTTATCTGGTTCCTGAGTTCAGCCACGATATTGAGCAGTCCGGACACCGGGTTCTGTCAACGGTTTATGTGCAGTGCCGTTCTATGCTGCGCTGTAACGGACCTGAAGCTTTCAGGCCCGTGGGTGAGGTTGAGTTCGCGAGCGGCGCTGCCGCTATGTTTGACAGTGGCCATTATGGTAAGGCAGCAGGCTGCGAAGCGATTGTAGGTGGTGCCAGTCTGCTGGCAGGAGATGACCTGCAACCCGTCATTGAATTCATGATGGCGCGCTCAGGGGGACGTTTACGAGGAATGCGTAATCCGCTTGCCTGGCACAGTGATCCCCGCGTCGTATCAAGCCCTGTCACACCGCCTGCTGGCCTTGCCACCACTACCGCATTTCGCAAAGGCGCAGCCTGCCTTGTCCGGAACGGACTCTCGCTGGATGTCTGGGTTTACCACACCCAGCTTGATGACATTATTGCGCTGGCAGATGCGCTACCCGATCTTCATATCATTGTGGACCACTGCGGCGGGCCGATCGGCACGGGGCCTTATGCTGGCAAAAGGGATACCGCCTTTCAGGCGTGGCAAAACGCTATTACCGCTCTGGCTGAACGACCAAACGTCAGCATGAAGATCAGCGGCTTTGGCATGACTGTCATGGGCTTTCCCTTCGCACAAAACGCCACACCACCGGACTCGCTGACGCTCTCTCTCGCCTGGCGGCCACTGTTTGAAACGCTGGTCGAAACGTTCGGCGTCACACGCTGTATGTTTGCCAGCAATTTCCCGGTCGACAAAGGCATGTTCAGCTATGGCGTGCTCTGGAACGCCTGCAAACGGCTGGCTGAACACGTGTCTGCCGACGAAAAAGCACACCTTTTCTGGCGCACCGCAGCGTTGAGCTATCGCTTATCTTCCCTGGAGAATGCTGATGAATATCAAATCAAGACCGCATGAGGCTCATCCACTGGAACAGAATGAAGCCAGCCTGACGCTCTCTCAAACATCGGCAGAAAAACGAACGCTCGCGCTGGGTGGGCTCGGGTGGGCTTTTGAAAGCTATGACTCATTTTTGCTCTCGCTTTTATTGCCTGTGCTTGGCGTGGTATTTGCTGTCAGCAAAACTGAACTGGGTCTGTTTATCAGCACCACGGCTGGCGGACAGATCATTGGCGGCATTCTGTTCGGGATGGTCGCCGACAAAATCGGACGAGTCAGAACCGCTTTCATTTGTATTACGATCTATTCGCTTTTCTCAGGACTGCTGGCCTTTTCCCATCATCAACAAACTTTTGCTTTGCTGCGATTTTGCGGGGCACTGGGAATGGGTGGGATGTGGACCTCGGGGGCAGCGCTCATCGCCGAAACGTGGCGCCCTGAACGCCGTGCCCGGGGTGGTGCACTGATGCAAATGGGTTTGCCGGTGGGGGCCATTTTAGCGATTGGGCTGACGGCACTGGTCACGGCGATGACAGGCAAACTGGAAAACGGCGGATGGCGATACCTTTTCATGATTGGCGCCTTGCCGGTTTTTATCATGATGGTCATTGCCTATATCACGCCTGAATCGCCAGTCTGGCTGGCACGCCAGCGGGAACGGGCTCACAGACCGACCCAGACGGCGCGGTCGGGCAAAACGAATCTGAAAGGACTGTTGCTGGCCTTTACCTTTATTTTTTTCATTCAGTACCTGTTCTGGGGTGTTTTTACCTGGACGCCCACCTATCTACGTGAAGTGAAGCACCTTGATTTCCTGCACAGCCTGAAATTTGTACTGGCCTTGCAAACAGGTGCAATTGCCGGCTTTCTTGTGTTTTCACTCCTGGCAGATAAATGGGGGCGCAGGCCCATGTTTTTGCTCTACCTGTTTATCGGCGCTGTGGCAGTCGGCCTGTATCTGGCGACAAGCCAGCCACTGGTTCTGATGGCAGCCATCTTTATGGCGGGGTTTGGTGTAAACGGTATTTTTGCCGGCTCCGGGCCCTTCCTTGCCGAGATTATTGGCGACACACAGTCACGCGGCTTTTTAATGGGCCTGGCTTATAACGGTGGTCGCTTAGGTGGGTTTATTGCACCGCTACTTATTGGCTATGTTGCCAGCATAGGGGGATTTACCGCAGGGCTGGCGACCACGGTTCTGGCCTTTATCGCCGCAATGGTTGTGGTGTGGATGGCACCCGAAACGAAAGGCATTAAGCTGCAATAGCCCTTTTCTTTAAGCCTGATAAGGCACGACTGTTTTGGTCGTGCTTTTTTAGTATGTAATGGGCTCTCCTCGCTCTTTAAAGACTTTTTTAAACAACTGAGAAAGAGCCACAATCGACACATCGGGACAATCAAGAGAGAAACGGGCGGGCCTTTCTGAATGACAAAGCCGCCCCTGCAAATCTGCCAGCCATCCTGAAGTTCTGGTAATAATGCAGATTGATGCGCGAAAATGTCCCCTGGCGACCACGATACTGAATTAACGAAAGGGAATAAACATGGAAGTAAAGGTAGCATTATGTCCACCTGAGGAATGGGAATCCATGGTAACCATTTTTACTGAAATGGAAGAACATTATTATGGCAAGGGAACAATTCATGAATCGCTGATGAAGGATTATCTCCGTAATTTTTTGTTTAACCCGCTTTCCGGAACCATGGTAATCAAGGCTCACAGCGACAATAGCATTACTGGACTGGCCTGTTGCAGCCTGCTTTTCCCTTCTCCCCGATACAGCAGTCAGTTGCACATCAAAGAGCTCTATGTTTCCAGGGACGCTCGAAGTAAAGGTATCGGTAAATCGATGATGCGCTTTATAGCCATGCTTGCGCTTAAACACGAATGCCATAGCCTCAACTGGAACGCTGAGAAATCTAATTCTGACGCTAACCGTTTTTATCAGTCTCTGGGCGGCAGAATAAATGACAAGATCGTAAATTACTATCTGCATGGGGCGAGCCTGAGCCAGCTGGCATTAAGCGATACAGCATAACCAGATCGCTCCCTTAGTTGATACACTTGCCATCAATTGAACAACGCTCACTGTCACCTGAAAGAGCAACTGCGAACGTCACATTTCCGCTCATAGCAGTCGATGAAGGATGCAGATGTCCGCGCTGTACCAAAGGCAGACTAAAACAACCTCACGCCCTCACTCATTAACATGCTGCAAACGACTGGCGTCCCAGGCCTTCATCGCGAAGGTTACCGCGGCATTCAGTTCCTCGCCTGTTGCACCATCACGCGCTTCGGTTGACAGACCTGTTTCAACGCTGTGCAGATACCTGGCCAGTGCCTGTGCATTCGTGTCTGCAGCCAGTTCGCCCGAGCCTGTTGCTCTGAGAACGCATTTCAGGAACCCTTCGCGGATACGGCTGCGGCGTGCTTCAAGAAGCTTACGGATATGCTCATGCCCGGGCGAACAGGTATTGACGGATAACGCGATAAGGCAACCGCTTGGGTGCCCCTGCTCTGTCTGCATAGTTACCGAACGGCGCAACGCCAGTTCAATGGCTTCGCGCGGAGCGAGGTTGTCGTCCCACAGACAATCGTTCATCTGACCAGAGGCAAAAAAACCGTTTAACAACGCTGTTTTTTACGCTTTTTCCGGCTACCTTTCAGTTGCAGGGGCCGTCTTATGCACCGTTACGATGTCTTGCCTTGCAGCAAAGGCATGTCGCAAGTTATCGCTTTTTACCCTTAGTTTGATTTACCGGTATTGAGAGGCCTTATGTTTGACTGGGAAGATCTGCGCTATTTTTCAACCTTTGCCCAGACTGGCTCGCTTGCCTCTGCGGCAAAAAAACTGGGCGTCGATCATGCAACCATTGCCCGACGGATAGCCTCACTTGAAGCGTCGGTTAATCTCAGGCTGGTTGACCGTCGGCCGCGGGCCTATGTTCTGACGGAAGACGGGCATCAGATAGCACGTTACGGAGAACAGATGAATGCGGCAGCCTACTCACTGGAACGTTACTCCAGTGCTGAACAGGATGTTGCAGAAGGTGACGTAGTGGTTGCTGCTCCTCCGGCTTTCATTGGTGCTTTTATAGCCCCTTACGTTGGAAGTCTCCGTCAGGATCACCCGGGTCTTCGCCTGAGTCTCCTGGTGACCAAAGAACGTCTTTCACTTACCCGTCGTGAGGCAGACATAACCATCAGTATGGTCCGCCCCATTGAGTCTGCCGTTCGTACGCAGCGCGTTGGCCAGGTTAAGTTCAGGCTTTACGGCAGTGCAGAATATCTCGCCGCACCAGGAGAACGGAGCGTCATCGCTTACGATGAGGACGTGACAGAGACGCCACAGCAGGCCTGGCTTAAAGCGCAGTGCGCGGGGCTGAAAGTTGTGTTCTTCAGTAATGATTTACGTATACAGGCTATTACGGCGGCTGGCCATGCCGGTATAGCGCTGTTACCCGAATACCTGGCGAAGGAATATCACCTTGTGCCGACAGATCCCGATGGCCCGGTTCTCATTCAGGACATCTGGTTGAGCGTTCATGAAGATGTCCGGTATGCGAGACGCATCAGTACTGTCCTTGACTTCCTTAAAGGCTGCCTTGAGCCTGCCTGTAGCTTGTGAATTTTTGCATACTGAGCAGGTGATAATCTGGAATATCACACAGCGTTGCAGCCTCCTATACTCTCCCTGACTCTGAAGACGGGTAATAAACCCGGTGTTTATTACCCGACCCGTTTAGGTTCTCTCGTCATTTCCGGTAACCCAGTAAAGGTAATCTTCTATGAACAGTAATATGAGTGGAAAAGTCATTGTTATCACCGGTGCCAGCAGCGGTATTGGTGAAGCCACTGCCCGGCTTTTAAGCGCCGCAGGCGCGAGTGTCGTGCTGGGTGCCCGTCGTCTTGAAAAGCTGACTGCTCTGGCGGATGAACTGACTCGGGCGGGCGGAAAAGCAGAAGTCGTGCAGATGGACGTGTCAAACCGTCAGGATGCCGAAAAACTGATTAAGACAGCTGTAAACACGTTCGGCAGGATTGATGTGCTGATTAACAACGCGGGTATTATGCCCAATTCACGACTGGACCAGTTGCGGGTAGAGGACTGGGAAAAGGCTATTGATATCAATCTTAAAGGCACGCTGTATGGCATTGCCGCAGCCCTGCCCTTTATGAAAGACCAGAAAAGCGGCCATATCATTAACGTGTCTTCTGTAGCTGGCCTGCGTGTTCGCCCTACTACGGCTGTTTATTCAGCGACTAAATTTGCGGTACGGGCTATATCAGAGGGCCTGCGTATGGAAATGGCGCCATACAATATTCGCAGCACGATTATTTCGCCCGGACCGGTTGATACGGATTTACCGGGAAGCGTGACAGATGCTGCCGTAGCAGAGCAGGTCAGAAAGATACACGAAACGGCTATCCCGGCAGAAAAACTGGCTGAAACCATCGCGTTTGCAATCAGCCAGCCAGAAGCCATCGACATCAACGAAATCGTTATACGTCCCACCGCAATAGACTTTTGACCATTGCCCTGAGACAAGCTGGAATGTCGGCAGGGGCACAAGAAACATGCCATCTTCTCCATTGCTTCCCTGACGGAAGCCGTGGGCCCATGAAAGATGCGCACCCTTCACCGTAAAGGTAGAAGCCCCGCGAATGCTGCGGGGCGCTTTTGCGTCCGGTCTCACCCGTATTGCGCCTGCTGGTCGTGCCGCCTCTCTCTCCTCGTACCGGATGAGGCTTCTCACTCACGACAGGCTTCCGACACGGCGTAGCTGTCCTCAAACATACGGAAACGCGTAATGAGCCCCTGTTCGATGTACATATCGAGTACAAATTCGGTCTCAATTAACTTACCGGTTTTTTTAACGCGCGTGGCAAGCTCGCCCGTGGCGACGACGTGGTTGCCGTTGATAAGAATGTCGTTGATGTCGAACTTTTCTGACGTCGTCTGCGCCCGGATTTGCGCATAGAATACGGCCACACCTGTTCTGCCTTTTTTACGCCCAATCCAGGGAACCACTTGTGTATTACCGGCGATAAGCCAGTCCACCTTTTCACTGACCAGTTCAGCGATCTCGCTCACCGCCTCTGAGGTGGCGATACGATGAAAGAAGGTTTCGACTACAGCCTGAGGTGTTGGCGTCGTCATAAAGTGTCACTCCCGTTAACTGAAGCCCAGGCCCTCAAGATTAATTTAGTGTTCCGGCAAGCGGCTTATCTGCAGATGCGGTTATATGGTGCAGGTCAAAACTCGGGTCACTGACATGATCGTGTTTCGAAGAGCATGTTGCATAACGCGGGCGGTTTCCCCTTTACCTCGTCACTTGAGATAATGTCGCGATCATTAACGCGGTTTTATTCAGACAAAATGAAGACGAACCGCTTTCCAGACCTGTTCGCTTTGTTCTGAAAAAACATTTAGTCATGCCGGGCGAGTTATTCTGGATAATCCCTCCACAGGGTAACGCCGCATAATCGCTTTTACCGCTCTCTCTGAGATGAAATGCAGCTTATTGTAATAGTGAGCTGACTGACTTAACAGCAATGTAATGCCAGCGTATTCCATCACAGAGAAAGGGGATTGCGTCAGCCATATAGTCACTAACAGTGATTATACGAGAAGCTCTTTAATAGCGGCAGGTTAACGCCCTCTGAAAATCTTATCCCGCGCTTAGTACACCATTCTATTTTCTCTAGTGAAAAATATAATTCTGTTCCTTTCGGGTTATTTATTCTCCTTTTCCACAAAATCACCATTTAAAAATAAACCATTAATAATAAAGGCAAAAAACACCTGACAACCTTTTATTGATGGACGCAAACTGTTAAAAGTGAAAACCGGTGAAACAGCTCTTTACATTTCTCGCCTGGCCAGCGCCGAATATAAAAGCATTTATTCAACCTGTTTCTCCAGCCGTTTTTGAAATACGCTTCAGTCACTCGCGCTTTGAACAGGTTGCCATATACTTCAGACATATTCTCATTCGGAATATAACGACTCATTTCAATTTATGGCAGCACAAACGGTTCTGTAAAGGCGTCTGTGCAAGGAGACAGTATTATGGATCAAACCGCATTTTTGATCGGGTTTTCGGTCATGGCAATTGCGTCATTGGTAATTTATGCCACAGGCAAAAAAACCTTTCCCTTTCGACATCACACGTTAATGCATGCCTCAGTGCCTTTTATTGCCGCCACCGCTTATCTGGCCATGGCCTTTGGTTTCGGAAATCTGGCCACAGAGAGTGGCAGCATCGTTTATCTCGCCCGCTATGCTGACTGGTCTGTCACCACGCCTGTTTTACTGGCAGGGCTTGTTATGGTTGCCTTTCATGAGCAGAGTAAACCCGGTGAAATGGGCGGCTTTTTAACAGCCATCATCATTCTGGATGTGATGATGATTATCACCGGTCTGGTCTCTTCGCTGGCGGAAACGTTCGCCGCTAAATGGGTCTGGTATCTCTGGTCATGTGCTGCGTTTCTTGGCGTGGTTTACCTTCTTTGGGGACCGTTACGCACGATTGCCGCTGAGCGCGGCAGGGCGATGGCAGAGGCTTACAACAAAAACGTCGCATTGCTGACGGTGGTCTGGTTCATCTACCCCATCGTTTTCCTTGTCGGTCCGGAAGGATTAAAAATCATCACCGATCCTGCGTCCGTATGGGCATTCCTGGTTCTTGATATCATCGCCAAGGTGTTTTACGCCTTTTACGCGGCGTCCAGTCTTGAAAAAGCGCTGCGCCATACCACCTTTGATGGTGCTGTGCGGGTATGACTCTGCGGCAGATTGCCGGCTGGACAGGACTTTGGGGGGCAGCGCTGGCTGCCTCTTTCAGTCCGATGCCCGTGCAGTTGATTTTTGCCATTGTCGCAATAGGTGTTATTGGCATGGCTCACGGTGCCAGCGATCTGGCAGTAGTAAAACGCGGACGTAAGGTGCCCTTTCTGGCTGCTTATGGCGTGATCATTCTGCTTTGCCTGTTCTGGTGGCACTGGTCTCCGGCACTGGCATTACCCGGTTTCTTGCTGGCATCTGCGCTGCATTTTGCCCTTGAGGATGCCCCAAAGGGAGCGATAACCGAACGCCTGGCCAGAGGCGTCAGCATGATAGCGACGCCGGCCCTCTTTCACCCGCGAGAATACAACATCATTCTTCACCAGGCAGGGCTGGCACCCACTCTGCCCGGCTCCGTGACGTTATGCATGGCGATTGCGGGCGCACTTTGTGCCATTAGCCTGCTCATTACCGGCGTGAGTCGTCACGATGTGCGGCTCATTACCGGGACGCTGGCGCTGCTGCTCCTTCCGCCTTTTGTCGGCTTTTCTATGGGATTTTTGATTCTGCATGCCCTGCCACAAACCCGGTTACGCCGTCTTCAGCTGGGCTATGCGCATTACACAGGCTATCTTTATACAACCTGGCCGGTGTTTGCAGGAGCGATCCTGCTGGCGGCAGTGACAACCTGTATGATGTACCCGTCCAGTGACGCAGACATTAAATCGCTGTTTGCTGCGCTCGCTTCGCTCGCTATTCCCCATATGCTGGTTACGCCCTACTTCGAGCCAGGTAGCCATGAATAGTGAACTTAATGTGCGCAGTCCCCGCCGGAAACACGCAGAAGCGTCCCTCCTCTTGCAGGATGCCCCCGCGAAAGACAGTTACTGTGGCTTCCCAACAAACCGGTTTAAGGCTCCGCTGAAAATCGCTGCATAGCTGCACGCACGCAATACCGCTATCACGCGAGGATCACTGTTCGCTTTCCGGGAGAGCCGCATGTGAAGCGGTGCGCTTCAGTCAGAATGACGCCAATGCCGCCAGGGGTTTACAGCGGCACAGGCAGTGAAGGTGATACAAGGCATCAGCAGGCAAGGACAGATATTCAGGTTTGGCCTGGCAACCGTAACGGATCAGTTACCTGATTTACGACCGAACAAGAGACCCAGCAGTTCACGGTAATGCTGTTCTTCTTCTGCACTTCCTGCCAGCTCCAGGCGTCGGACGAGTTTGCTGCAAATAGCCGTGCGGTTCAGGCTTTTTCCTGCTCGAAGTATTTCGGATGCAATGCTGCCCAGCGTTTCTTGCTGCGTAGGCAGTGACGCGCTTTCAAAATAGCGGGCAATGGCGCTCATGGCGTCGGGTCTGGGCGAGTTTTTATACAATGTCGGCTCTGGGGAAATATTTAATGAGTTAACTATTACGTGTGGGTAAAGTTATAGACTTGATGGTCCGCTGTACAGGTGTATTTTTGGAAACGCTCGTTTTCTTTTGCAAAACGTGCTTTTGCCTCCATCCTGGCTGATCTCACGAGAGTCTGACAGGCTTTTCAGTCCTGATCCCGGGTGGGTTCACCACCGACGCCACAGCATTCCTGAACTGGTTCTGAATTCTGCGAGATGAGAGAAAGAATGATGTTACCGACACGCTAATCGCAGCGACATTTTCTCTTTCACATCGAAAATGCCCTGCTTAACACGTTAAAGGTGATCGGGAATGATCACTCTTTTTCCGCCCCAGGATTCAGGGCATTGAGTTGTTTCGCATCATGGCTGCAAAAGAAGGTGATATCCTGGTGATGCTGCCTCAACAACGCACGAAGCTGCTGTTGTGTACGCTTTCTGGCTTCGTTATCCATGGCCATCATCCACTGATAGAAACGTAGCCCTGGCGTACAATGGGGATCCTGCAGCGCCATCTCGCCCCGATAGAACCAGGCGTCGCCGCCGTGAAGCAACCACCCTTCCGACCGACTGACTGCAATACCGGCATGGCCTTGCGTATGGCCGGGCAGTGGCACAAGCAGAATTTCAGCGGGAAGACCTTTGAGTGCGGTTACGGCATCAAAGCCGTACCATTGCTCCCCCTGAACCTGATAGCCTGTCCAGCCAGAAAGTCCGGTCCACTGACCGGGCCGATAGCGTTCGCGGGCCAGCCAACTGTGCCGCTGTTGTGATGTATCAATCTCGGTTTGTAGCAGATGTACCTGTGCGCCAGGGAAATCAGTGAGCCCCCCGGCATGGTCAAAATCAAGATGAGTAAGAACGATGTGACGCACATCGTTAGCATTGAATCCCAGCGCCTCAATGCGGGAGCGTGCAGTAAGGGCTTCCCGCCTTTGAATATTGTTCAGCAACCGAAAAAAGCCAGAAAGACGTTTTTCTGGGTGGCGCATATCATCCCGTCCAAAACCGGTATCGACCAGGACCAGACCGTGTCGATCTGTTTCTATCAGCAGGCAATGGCACACCAGATGGGCATAAAGGCCTTTACTGAAACCATCAAACAGCGCTCCGCCCACCGGGCACATACATCCACAATTAAGATGATGAATTTTCATAATTTACCCAGCTTTAAAATGTTGTAAACGTTCAGACAGCCGGTATCTGGAAACCTGTATGACTGAAGGCTCTGAGAGCATGAGGTGAATGGCTGTACTGCATGGCTGTTCCTGATAACGCACGTGTTTGAAACAAAAGAAGCGCAGGCAGACAGCCGTCGGAATGCACGATGCCTGGCGCTCAGAACGTACATGAGTAATAAGCAGTGCATGGGGAACGAAGCGCCTCCGGCCTGGCTATCGTTAGTGTGGCTCAGCTGAGTTTTACATCGGTGGATTTTTCCTCTTCAAGCCTCTCCGCACGCCGTTGTGATGCTTCTTTCAGGCCGAGTGGAGAGGCAAGCGCAATGCGCGTCTGCAACCAGTCCCTCCAGAGCGTGGCATTTCAGATGAACAATGCGACGTTTATCGCGGGCATCAATAATCTGATCAAGGCGCGAAATTTGCTTTTCAGCACTGTAAACGTCAGAAAGGTCATGAATAAACAGATCAAGTAACG
Source organism: Pantoea sp. JZ2 (assembly GCF_035191405.1). Taxonomy (NCBI): domain Bacteria; kingdom Pseudomonadati; phylum Pseudomonadota; class Gammaproteobacteria; order Enterobacterales; family Erwiniaceae; genus Pantoea; species Pantoea sp. JZ2. The sequence continues at coordinate 2,930,191 of NZ_CP045247.1, forward strand.
TTTTTACTTTCACAGATTAATCACCCTTCCGGCCAGTGATAAACATAAAAGAAGGATCTCTACGAATAACAGCAGCGTTCAACGGGTGTTGTTCATGGAGCGCTCCCTGCTCCCCAGTCTGTCCTTTAATTAAAGTGAATCAGGAGCCACGATGGCTGTTTTGCCCACCTTTCTTACCTGCTTCAGAGGCTTTTTCGCGGTCGTTCTTGAAGTTACCGCCGCTATGCTGGCCGCATTTTTTGCCGGCTTCAGAAGCTTTCTCTTTATCTTCAGCGAAATTACCGGAACCGCCACGATGTTCAGTCATGATATTTCCTCCTAAAAGTAAAAGTTACATGCTTCATTTCCATGCTAAGCATGGCATTGTAAGGCTATAAAACTTTTTTAATACTGCAAGCGTGACGGGAATTCTTTCTGGGGATTTTACGGGGCAACCTTATACAAATCTCGCATCCGGCTTAACGCTGTCTCTCCGTTTCTTACCCTCACTTCGTCCCACGGTTAAAGAAAAAACAAACAGAACAGCGAGTTGTGAATCATTGATTATTACCCACCTTCCTGAATTATTTCTTAAGGAAATTTTCCCGCCTGAAAAAAATCCAGACAATTATTTGCTAACCCTTTTTCTATCTCACTTATGCTCATTGTCATACACGCATGACACGCCCGATGTTTTATAGTGCTTTACCGTTGCGTTTTGGCTTTCCGCCAGATGCTTAACACATTTATAAGATTACTCTCAAAAGCCGCCGCCATTATTTTGTACAAGAATCAGGATTATTGTATAAATTTGCCCATTGACCGTCATAAATAAAGAATTATCACTGAGTAAAGTTGAAGCGCTATCCGATGCGAATAAAAGTAGCGGTCATGAAAAATAGTTCTCACTGGTACTTTAAAAAACCTTATACGCTATTCTTAGCCGGCAAGGACTGGCGGAGAGGGGTTAAGAAAAGAGGGATAAGCGCCGTGGCGGTGGCGGACATTCAGCTACACATCCTAAAGAGACGTTCGGGGCTCGACAAAAAGAGAGTGGCATTTAACGTTAACATCCTTTTACAGAACGATTGACGCTGGCCGCCCTGTATTAGGCGTAATCGGGGGTTAACGCTTTACCCGTCCGAAACGAAACCTGCCATGTCTGAGTCACGGGCTCACGCCCAGACGATGCTATTGCCACATATCGGCAGTTTCGGGTTAAGCCCACTGAGGCTGGCTTGTGACTTCACTGAGAATCGCCCATGTCTGGTTGAAAACTGCGATTTTTATTTATATGTAACATCATAAGCTTCCCTGTGAGATTCCTGCTTCAGCGAATTTAATCAGACATTCCTGCGGATATTATTCATCCTGCGCGTCAGCTTCTTCATCGCAAAAATAATACAGATGCTGCGCCAGCCCTGGGCCGAAGTAAAAAAACGCCCCCACTCAATAGCGGGGGTGAACCAACTAAACAGTTCCAGGCTACTTTAGCTGTAGGCGCCAGCAGGCACCCACGTTAAATTATTATTGTACTGATGCCTGAGCGTTGCAAACGAGGCGGTAATACCACTCAGGATTATCTGCCGGACTTTTTACAGGTCTACTGCAATATTAAATGCTCCTGAAAAGTAAACGGGCAATTGCTTTGGTTAAAAAGAGCTGACGTGGGAATGATTAAGCGAGTCAGGATGTTTTTGAAATTTATTTAACAGAAATAACCGTACACACACTTAGCCTGTCTTTACTACGCCTCTCCCGGCACCACTGACACCTTCCTTACTCTGTTTCGTGTGAAAAGGCTTAGCCTGTATTTCGACATCAATAAAGCACACTGCCCTTTTTACCTGTCAAGGTAATACGTGCCGCCGGCGACATCCCGCCTCGTTTAAAAAACACAGTTAGAATACAGATGGTAACGCGAGCAATAGTTAACGCCATGATTTTCAACCTGTGGAGAAAGAACAATAAAATTGATCAAAATCATAGAAAGTTAAAAACGGCAGATAAAAAACAAAAGAAGCATAAGGAATGTATCTTTTGTGCCGATATACGATTACCGCCTGAGAAAACCTAAGGCTCGGGGTAACGTTCAACACAGGGTTAATTAAATGAAAATTATAAAAAGCTTTTACAATTTAAAGATAGGCGGGAAACTGGTTCTGGGTTTTCTGTTAGTTATTCTTGCCTCACTGATTATCTCTTCGCTGGCGCTCAAATGTTTTTTAAATATCAAAGAGAACTCTGCCAAACGTGACATTACCGTACAAATGCTGGATTCACTGGCTAAAGCCCGGCTTAACCGCACACTTTTTCAGTATACTCGTGAGACGAAGTTTATCGAAATCAATGGCGAGGCAATGAACCAGCTTTCGGGTTTACGGCAAAGCCTGGAGCACTACTCCTGGTCCACGGCCGGGCGTGAAAAGCTTTCTGTTCTCAGCGTTGCCCTGAATCAGTATCGGGAGAAACGGCAGACTTTTCTTGCGAGTACAGACAAAACCGTCCTCTCCTTGAATGAACTGAACCGCCTGGAACTGGCCGCGCTGTCAGAAAAACTGGCTGCCCGACAGACGTCCGTTCCTGCTGACGCTGCTGCTCAACTGCTCACGCTGAGCCTGAAGATCGAACAGGCCGCGTTTTATGTGCAGGCATTTATTAAAACGCCAGATTCGTCATCGCTGGATAAATTTGCTGGCATCAGGGATACCCTGTCATCGCTTAAGACCCAGCTGTCCGGTCCGTCCGCTTCAGAATTCACTACCTTGTTAGCCGAAGTGGAGCAAAAAACAACGTCCGGCCCTGTGCTGTTGAACAACTATCTTCTTGCCGTTAACGCAGAGAAACACGCCTCAGACGACATGACGGCCGCCGCAGGCAAACTCAATCAGTCCATGACAGATTTGGCTTTCTTCCAGTCTCAGATGGCTGAAGAGTACATACATACCGCCCTCTGGCAGATAGGTTTCACCACGATTACCTGTATTATTCTTAGCCTTGTTGTCGCCTGGAGAATGACCCGTAGCATTACCGTTCCCCTGAAAGAGACGCTTTCTTCAGCAAAACGCATTTCAGCAGGCGACCTGACGTCAGAAATAACCAGTTCGCGTACTGATGAACTGGGCGAACTGATGACCGCCGTCGGTGCCATGAATCACAGTCTGCGCACTATCATTTCGAAAGTCCGTGACGGTGTGAACAGCGTAGCTCGCGCCTCCTCTGAAATTGCAGCAGGTAATACTGACCTTTCCTCACGAACAGAACAGCAGTCCGCAGCCGTTGTAGAGACCGCTGCCAGTATGGAAGAGCTGACCTCAACCGTAAAACAGAATGCTGAGAACGCCCATCATGCCAGCCAGTTGGCTACCGAAGCATCACATAACGCCAGCCGTGGCGGGAAAATTATCAGCGACGTGATCGCCACGATGGGTGGGATAAGTCAGAGCTCGGGCAAAATTGGAGAAATCATCACTGTCATTAACGGTATTGCTTTCCAGACGAACATTCTGGCGTTGAATGCCGCGGTCGAGGCGGCACGGGCAGGCGAACAGGGACGCGGCTTTGCTGTGGTAGCAGGTGAAGTACGTAGCCTGGCACAGCGCAGCTCTGTTGCGGCAAAAGAAATTGAGGCACTCATTCGGGAATCCCTGGAGCGCGTAAACAACGGTACCGAACTGGTTAACCGTGCCGGTAATACCATGGGAGATATCGTCAAATCCGTCACGCAGGTCAGAGATATTATGGGCGAAATCGCTGCCGCGTCTGACGAGCAGAACCGGGGCATTACCCAGATAGCGCAGGCGATGACAGAAATGGATACAACGACGCAACAGAATGCTGCGCTGGTTGAGGAGTCATCTGCGGCGGCCAGCAGCCTGGAGGATCAGGCGCTGGAACTTGAAAAAACCGTGGCCGTATTTCGGTTACCGGCGCCCTCTTCAATGAACGTGACCAGCGCTCCGGTGATCGCGCGCAGTCGGCACATTCCGGCTTCAGTGAAAACCTCAGACGCCAACTGGGAGACATTTTAAGGCATAACGCAAGGTCGTGCTGGGGCGCTGTGTGTTACGCGCCTCAGCAAGGGTTGATGCGCCTGACGGCATCGGGAGGATACGTGACTGAAAATAAAATGCATACCGCTCACATTATCGTTGGTGAGGCAGCCGAAGCCCTGTTTTATGAAGCCGATTCAATCACGCGGAAAACGTTAATTGATAAGCTCTACAGCATTCTGCAGCAGGAAACAGGCAGTCAGCGTAAAGCCGCAATCATCGAAGCAATAAAACTGTTCATTTGATTTGCACACTCAGTGCCTGAGAAAATGTGAAGACCCTTCAGTCAGGAGGCGTCCTTACCTTACGAAACGTAAGTGCCACTCAGGCGCATCATACGTTTGAGGTCCTTCTCACGACCACAAAGGCGAAGAATGGCCGTAAGTTGTGCTTTCACGGGTAAAAACACCTGCTGCGATCTGATACTCACGGTAACGGTTTCGCCTACTGAGAGAGCTGTCCAGTCTTGTTCTGTCAAAATGTGGAAGCCACCGAGGAGTTCAACCGGCACCGGACCAGTCTCAGGTCGCAGCAAAAAGTCGGAGCGGAACCGTAAAGACGTCTCATCAGCATAGTTGGGCCAGGCGTATTTCTTGCTCAGAAAAGCCGCGGCATGCGAAGGCAGGACAATATCGATATCGTTCACCGGCCCCTTTTCAAGGCCGTAAAGCGCCATGGCCGCTCCCCCGATCACCATCCAGGGCAAAGCGTGCTGATTCAGTTGCTGTGCCATTTTTGCCGGGGTTAATTCTAAATCGTCCATATATCACTATCACTCGGTTGAGCGCGTTTTACGACGTAATGTTTTTTCGTTGTGCTGACGTTGTCTTAACGCAACTGGATAACTGTATGCCAGATTTATGACATCTGAAGGCAACTGCAAGGAAGGGTCAGAATCGCTACGGGTTGGCTAAACAGCACCATCATAAAGCCCTCTGTCGCCTTACCCGATCAGGAATGACGTAAACCGGTGCAGGAAAAACGGCGCAACCTGTCGTCAGGCCAGCCACAACGCGCATCTGAAAAGCCCGACCAGGGCCGTTCAGGCGCGGCGAAAGGCCTGAACGCAGCTCGTACCACCGTTTATTTGCTCAGTCACAAATAAACTGCGCTTCGCACTGGCGAGCGATGTCCCACAGCCTGTTGCGAATGACCTGCTTAAGTTGCAGCGTGGACTGGGACTGGGGTTGATCACGACGGCTGATCAGCATCACTTCAAACGGCAACGGCTGCGCGACGGGGAGTAATTTTAGCTGTTCGGCATAGCGGCAAGCCGTGAACAGATCCACCACGCCCACACCGCCGCCCGCCAGTACCATATCCGCAATTACCGAGTAGGTTTTAATCGATAACGACACCGCCGGATTCAGCTTTTTATCGCGCAGCGCGCGGTGCAGGACGCGCCCGAGCGGATCCTGGGTCTGCATCATCAGCAGGTTATTCGCGCATAACCATGCCAGCGTAACGGGTTCATGCTGGGGATGATTTGGCGGCAGTAGCGCTACCATTGACGACTGAAACAGCGGTTCCGCCAGCAGCGCTGCATCCACCTGCTGACCAAAGACCAGGGCGAAATCAAGCTGATCATCCAGGATCATTTGGCATAAGGTACTAAAGTGTTCCGTGACCAGCTCAACGCTGACCGAGGGCACCTGTTGTCGCCAGGTGACCAATGCTGGTGCCAACACCATTTGACCGAAAGCGTGAGCCGCACCGACACGGACGATTTGCCCTTCGCCGCGTCGCAGTTGTTCAGTGAGCTGGGTGATGGATTGTAAGCGTTGGTAGAGATCTTCCACCTCTGGCAGCAGCCGTCGTCCTTCTGCCGTGACGCTCATGCCCTGGATACGCCGCTCAAACAGCGCAAAGCCCAGTTGCTGTTCTGCATGGTTCAGCACGCGGCTGATATTGGGCTGCGATACGTTGAGCAGGCGCGCGGCTGCGCTGATGCTGCCGGTCTGTACGATGGCCTGAAAGACTTCTATGTGACGGAGCCGCATCATTATTTACCCTGTGTGGATTCAGCTACCCGCAGGCCGCTGTGATGCACCCTTTCCAGCGCTTCACTTACAGCACCGCCAACGTCTGAATCAAAATGGAAAACCTGAACCATCTGTCATCTCACCCGCGGTACGGGCAAAGAAACGGCCAGCGCCTGAATCTGTCCTGCCTCGTCGTTATTCCTTACTGCCGATACGATCCGGGCGGGTAAAGACAGGACAATCCCTGCTGCAAAAATTGTACCGTAAAACAGAGGGAGGCGAAGCGACCCGCTACCGCCTTGCGCTGAAATAAGGCGGCGCCGGGCTTATGCAAGGGGAAACAGGTGCAAATCGCGCCGGTATCGGTCCATTTCCCCTCACTGGCTGAATTATTGAAAAGGGTAAAATCAGGCGTTCGCCCTGACATGGTGCAGTGGGGAGACGGCCGGGTTATCTCATGAGGGTCAACGGTGCCTGGTGGCGGATTATCGGTCAGTGCGCACGATCGCGCCCGGCGGCGATGTTTCTGAAAAAAAGGAAGCTGCAGGGGCGAAGGTTACCCGCCCCTGACCTCATGGCTGTCCCTGTGCTACGCCTGGGTACTCGCCAGGTAAGAAAATGCACTGAGCAAGCTGATCAACGTCTCCATCCGCTCTGCCTGATATCCCACGGTAACCGCATCGATGCGCGTGACGCCGGGGATCAGGCTGAACAGATCGGCCAACACAGGTTTACTGGCCTGAAGCTGCATATGATAAGGCGCGGTCAACCGGGTCGTGCTCGTATCGCGCTGATGCTCAAGCGCGGCGCGTGCAGCACTGCCTATGGCACGTTGTGCCGCTTTGGGACTAATGGATTCCGCGCAGGTATGGGAAATGGCGCGTTTGACACAAACGTAGTCAACCGTTGGGTAATACTCTGCTATCCAGCTCTGTAGCTGATCGTCGCCCGTGACCAGCCACAGTGGCGTGCCCTGCTCAGCGGCGGCAGCGGCGTAAATATCGGTTTCGCCCATCACCAGGCCATTGATATGGATACGCCAGAATGCACGGCCATTAATGGTGTGCGCCAGTACGCCGGGTTCGCCTGCTGCGCTGTGATAGCCCACCAGAAATAATCCGTCGAACGTCTGCTGTTCTATGCCTTCAACCATCGACAAGCCGCGCGGTTTGCCCTGCACCAGCCGGGCGCGGGGATCAAGATTTTCCGCCCGCAGGTTGGTCATTTGCGCATGGCTGTCTGCGACGACCACCTCCGTTGCGCCTCCCGCGAACGCCCCCTCAATCGCGGCATTCACTTCCTGTTCCATCAGACCGCGGGCCAACTGATATTCCGGGTTGCCGGGTGTGCATTGCTCCGGACGCATAACGCCCGCGATACCTTCAATATCGGCAGAAATAAAAATTTTCATGTGGTTAACCTGTCCAGAATCTGAGTCAGTGAGGGGCGATGGTGACCCCGAAAGCCGGTAACAGGCTCTGCGCTCAACAAGGCATCGAGTACAGCCTGTTCGGTGGCATCTGCCGCGGCGGCAAGCAGCGGCTCCAGCATGGCGTCCTGCGGCGGTTGCGGCAGCGGTTGCGTTGAAAACGCTACGGCGATATCGCCCGAGCCGTGGCCCCAGTAGCTGCCCAGCCGCCCGAGGCCGGCACCGGCACGCTTCGCGATACGCTTCAACTGACGCGCATCCAGCGGCGCATCCGTCGCCATCACGATGATGACAGAACCGGCATCACGCTGCGGCGCCTCTCCTGCCAGCAGTGGTGCAATCACTTCACCGAGTCGCACACCGTCAAGCGTGAGCGCGCTGAGCGTGCCAAAATTCGCCAGCACCAATACTCCCAGCGTGGCATTGAGCGACGGAATAACACGCGAGGCCGTGCCGATCCCGCCCTTCAGATTAAAACAGCTCATCCCGCGTCCTGCGCCAACGCTGCCGCGGGAAAAGTCCGCTGCGGCTGTATGCAATGCTTCCTGCGCCATCGCCTCACTGATGGCCAGCGCCTGAATATCATTGAGCCAGCCGTCGTTGCACTCCAGGGCCAGCGGGTTCACCGTCGGTAGCGTCCGCCCGAGTTCCGGGTTACGACGGATGGCGTCCCGTACCAGCGCGGTAAACAGCGTGCCCACCGCCAGCGTGTTACTGAGCAGAATCGGCGTGTGTAACACACCCAGCTCCTCGACCTGTGTCAGTCCGACCGGTTTCGCAAAGCCATTCAGAACTTCAGCTCCGCACGGCAGCGGCGTGAGAAACAGGTTATCACCCGGCGGAACGATAGCGGTGACGCCAGTCTGCCGCTCTCCCTCAGCCAGCGTGACGTGGCCGACGCGCACACCAGCCACATCGCTGATGCGATTAGTGGGGCCACATGCGCTGCGCGGCTGCCCCAACTGACGCTCGTTACGCCAGCGATCCAGCAGCAGTTCGCACTGCAGTTGTTGAAAGTCCATCGTCAGCCCTTGAGTTTCGGGTCGAGCGTGTCACGCAGCGCGTCGCCGAGCAGGTTAAACGCCAGCACCGTGATAAAAATCGCCAGCCCCGGAAACACGCTCATGTGCCACGCGCCCGCCATCATCATGCTCCGGCTCATGGCCAGAATATTGCCCCATTCAGGCACATCCGGCTCCGGTCCGAGGCCAATAAAGCTTAAGCCTGCCGCTGTGAGGATACTGGTGCCAATGCGCATCGTAAAATAAACAATGACGCTGGAAAGCGTGCCCGGCAGAATATGGCGCAGGATAATGATTCGGTCGGGTGCACCGGCACAGCGCACGGCTTCCACATAGGCAGCCTGTCTCAATGACAGCGTGGAGGCGCGCACAATCCGGGCAAAGACGGGCACGCTGAACACCGCGACGGCGATGATGACATTGTTCAGGCCCGTTCCCAGAAGCGCCACCACCGCAATGGCCAGCAGCATGCCGGGAAACGCGAATAACACATCGGCACCGCGCATGATCAGCATATCGACCCAGCCACCGTAATAGCCCGCCAGCAACCCCAGCACGACGCCGACAATCATGCCCAGCGTCACGGACAGCACGCCGACATACAGCGAAATACGCGCCCCATAGATAATACGGCTGAGCAGGTCGCGCCCCAGTTCATCGGTGCCCATCCAGTGTGCTGCCGAAGGGGGCGAGGATAACGCCATCCAGTCGGGCGCCATCGGATCCCAGGGAGCTAGCCAGGGCGCAAAGATCGCCACCAGAATCAGCAGCAGGACAAATCCGCCTGAAACCAGCGCCAGAGGATTGCGCACAAAAGCATGCAGGAAATCGCGCCACGGCGAGCGAATAACCTGAGGCGGGTTATCAGTCAGCGATTGATGACTCATCTCGGCTCCTGTCGCAGACGAATTGCCGGATTGACGACCGCGTAAAGCAGATCCACCAGCAGATTAATGACGATAAATTCAAATACAAACAGCATCACCAGCGCCTGAATGACCGGCTGATCCTGCGCTTTGATAGACTCAATTAACAGCCAGCCTAACCCTGGCCAGTTGAAGACGCTTTCCACGACAATCGAACCGCCCAGCAGAAAACCAAACTGCAACCCCAGCATGGTGATCACCGGGATGAGCGCATTACGCATCACGTGTTTCCACGTCACCAGACGGTTACGCAGCCCTTTCGCTTTCGCGGTGCGCACGTAATCTTCCTGTGCCACTTCAAGGAAGGCCGAGCGGGTAAAGCGTGCCATGACCGCCGCAACGGACGATCCCAGCGTGATGGCGGGCAGGACAATATCGCTGGCCTTGTTAAAGCCGCTGACCGAGAACAGGCCAAAAGGCATCGCAACGAACTGGATTAGCAGCAGCCCCAGCCAGAACGCCGGCATCGAGATACCGCCCACCGCCACGCTCATTAGCGTCCAGTCTTGCCATTTCCCTCGTTTCAGGGCCGCGAGTACGCCAAGCATCAGGCCGAGAAGCACAGACCGGGCGAAACCGGCTAAGGCGAGCCACAGTGTGGGCAGGAAGCCCTGCTTAATCACCTGCAGCACCGGTTGCTGGGTGCGGTACGTGGTGCCAAGATCGCCATGTAACAGGCTGTCTATCCAGTTAACATACTGCTGCGGCAACGAGTCGTTGAGCCCGAGGTGCTGACGTGCCGCTTCGACCGCTTCAATCGGTGCATCCGGTCCGGCATAAATGCGCGCCGGATCGCCCGGCAGCAGCTTGATGAAACCGAAAACCAGCAGCGAGACCACCAGCAAAACCGGGATCATCTCCAGCAATCGGCGAATGATGTATGCAAACATGCCATTCCCTGAAATAAAGGTGAGACGGGGAGCCTCACGTGCCGCCGCAACCGGCAAGGACACGTGAGGGACATCCGCGACTTATTTAAACGACGCCTGAGTGAACAACAGATTGCCATCAGGCAGCATCGAAACGCCGCTCAGGGTGCTGCGTTTGCCTACCAGATTGTCTGGCGTGCCAAGGAACGCCACGGGGGCCTCTTTCCACAACAGCTTTTGCGCTTGTGCATAGGCGATACCACGTTTTGCCGGATCGGCCGTCGCCAGCCCGGCAGCAATCGCCTTGTCGACGTCAGGATTGCTGAAATAGGAGACATTGTACGAGGTAGGTACCCATGATTCGGTGGCGAACAGCGGACGCAGAGCCCAGTCGGCATCGCCGGTAGACGTCGACCAGCCGCCATAATAGAGGTCAAATTCGGCTTTTTTCGGGTCCTGAACGCCCCACAGCTTCGCGTTGCGCGTTCCGGAATCCATCGGTGTCACCGTGGCGCGAATACCCACCGTGGCCAGTTGCGCCTTCAGCACCTGGGCGGCGCGCACGCTGGCGGTCGCATTGGTGACCCAGAGCTTGAGATCCAGCCCATTCGGGTAGCCCGCCGCTTTCAGCAACGCTTTGGCCTTTTCCGGCGCATAGTGGTAATCGGGATCGCTCTGCTTCTCATAGAACTGCACCCCTTCCGGCATCGCGGAGGTGGCCGGTTTACCCAAACCGGCAAAGGCCACCTTCAACCACAGATGACGGTCAATCGCATAGTTGATTGCCTGGCGCACGCGGACATCGGCCAGAGGTTTATGCTGCGTATTGATCGCCATGTAATAGAGATAGATGCTCGGATCGCGCTGAATCGCGAGGTTGCTGTCCTGCTTCACCGCCGCGATCAGATCCGAAGGCAAAGGCCAAATGGCATCCACCTGACCCGATTTCAACGCGGCAACCCGTGTCGCATCTTCCGGGCTGGGTGAGAAAATCACCTGATCGACTTTGGGCCAGCCCTGCCGCCAGTAACCGTCATACTTCGCCAGCGTGACCGCTTTGCCCGGAGTCCAGTTTACGAATTTAAATGGCCCGGTCCCCACCGGATGCAGCCGCAACTGGGCCTCGTCCGGATACTGTTTCAGAACCGACGGGCTCCACATCACCGCCGAAGGGTGCGCCAGCGTATTAATAAAAGCACCAAATGACTGATTGAGTGAGATTTTCACCTGATCGGGTGCCAGCACCGTCACCTTATCGATCATTTTGTACAGGCTGTTGCGCTTCAGCCCTTTTTTCTGGTCTGCCAGACGATCAAGGTTCGCTTTGACCGCTTCCGCATCAAAAGGCGTACCATCCTGGAAGGTAACGCCTTTACGCAGCGTCAGCGTAAATTCCGTCGCACTGTCGTTGGAGGTGTAACCGGTCGCCAGCCAGGGCTCCAGCTTCATCTGGGGATCAAACTGAAACAGGCGCTCAAAGATACCGCTCTGCACCGAGTAGCTGACATTATCCGAGGTATCGTGCGGATCGAGCCCCGTAATATCGGCATACATTGAAATGCGCAGATCCTGTGCCTGCGCGGTCATGACCAGTGTCGTCGTTAAGGCGAGGGCGAGTGAAGTACGGCGGAACAGCGTTTTCATAAAATCTCCTGGTCGTTAAGGATTATCGCAATGCAATGCCGTCAGCGACCCAGTGTTGCGGTGCAACCTGCCGATAACGGGGTTTCGTGACCGTTTCGCCCACCTTTCGCAACGGCGAAGGAATTTCGCTGTCATCAAAACGGCGAGGCTGACGGTTCTCGGGATCCGCCACCGGCACGGAGGCCAGCAGACGTTGGGTATAAGGATGTTGCGGTTGATTAAAGACCGACTGGCGCGGTCCGAGCTCGACAATCTGGCCGAGGTACATCACCGCCACGCGGTTGGCAATGCGCTCGACGACCGCCATATCATGAGAGATGAATATCCAGGCTACGCCCGTTTGCTGCTGGAGATCCATCATCAGATTCACCACCTGCGCCTGAATTGAAACGTCAAGGGCCGATACGGCTTCATCAGCAATAATCACTTTCGGTTTCAGGGCCATCGCGCGGGCAATGGCAATACGCTGGCGCTGACCGCCCGAAAATTCGTGCGGATAACGACGCGCGTGCTCCGGCAACAGCCCAACGCTTGTCAGCAGCGCATCAATGTGTGGAGAAGCCTGTTCCAGTGAGTCCACCATGCCATGCAACAGCAACGGCTCGGCAATGGTAAACCCCACCGTCAGACGTGGATTCAGTGACGCATAGGGGTCCTGAAACACCATCTGAATTTCACGGCGCAGCGGCTGGAATGCCGCCTCTTTCAGATGAGAGATTTCCTTTCCTTCAAAGTGGATGCTTTCCGCCTCACTGGCGATCAGGCGCATCAGCGCACGCCCGGTGGTCGATTTACCGCAGCCGCTTTCACCCACGATGGCCAGGGTTTCACCCGGCCACAGACTGAAATCAATCTGCTCAACCGCATGCACATGATGCGTATGGGTCGAGAAGATGCCGCTACGGATGGGGTAATACACTTTTAGCCCACGTACATCGAGTAGCGGTTCGCTGTCGTAGCGCGCCGTCAGCTGTTCGTGTTGCGCCGCCTGTTGTGCACCCAACAGAGGAAAGCGTTGCGGCCACGCGTATTCACGCATATCGCCCAGTTTTGGCACGGCTGCCAGCAACGCTTTGGTATACGCATGCTGCGGGGCGGCAAAAATCTCTGACACGGTGCCCTGCTCGACCACTTCGCCACGCAGCATGACCACAACACGATCCGCAATTTCCGCCACAACGCCCATATCATGGGTGATAAATAACACCGCCATGTTCTTCTCGCGTTGCAGCTCACGCAGGATATGTAAAATGCGCGCCTGTACGGTGACGTCCAGCGCCGTCGTGGGTTCGTCGGCAATCAGGAGTTGCGGATCACAGGCCAGCGCCTGAGCAATCATTACGCGCTGGCGCATCCCGCCGGACAGCGCGTGCGGATAGCTTTTCATGACGCGATCGACATCGGCAATACGTACCTGTCGCAGCAGTTCACGTACGCGCGCATGAGCCTGTTTCTTGTCGCACTGATGATGGTCGCGTAACGCTTCGGTGAGTTGATCATCGATACGCAGCACCGGATTCAGTGAGGTCATCGGCTCCTGAAAGATCATCGCCATTTCACGGCCACGCAACGTGCGGCGCTGACTGTCATCCAGCGTTTCTAACGCATGAACTTCTCCGCGGCGATCGCGAAACTGCATGCTGCCGCGATCGATACGGCCACTGCTCGCCAGCAAGCCCATCACGGCCAGCGACGTGACTGATTTACCTGAGCCGCTCTCGCCCACCACGGCGACAATTTCGCCAGGATAAATGGCGAAACTGATGCCTTTCAGCGCCTGATTCTCACCACTGCGTCCACGAAATGAGACGCTAAGGTCCTGAACAGCAAGCACCGGTGATGCACCGTTAGCACGTGTGGCAGAAGAAGTGAGTCGTGTGTCCGTCATCAATGCCTCGTCGCGTTACAGCCAGATACGGCCATCGGAGTAATTCAAAAAAGGAGAGCTGTCGGCCGCCAGCCAGATCGGGCCATCTAAATCGACGTGCTCTGCGTGCACCGCCACGGGCAATGCCGCTTCCATTGCCAGGGATGAACCCAGCATGCAGCCGACCATGATGCGCATGTTCTGCTTGTGCGCTTCATCGACCATCGCCAGCGCTTCCGTCAGACCTCCGCACTTATCCAGCTTGATGTTGATCATCTCGTAGCGATGACGCAGGCTGGCAATGTCCTCTCGCGTGTGGCAACTCTCGTCCGCACAGACGGGAACAGGATGACGGAAGCGTTGCAGGTCATGATCCTGACCTGCGGGAAGCGGTTGCTCGACCATCGCGATGTTAAAGGCCTGCAGCGCCACCAGCAGGCTTTCCAGATCCATTCCCGACCAGGCTTCATTGGCATCGATAATGAGCGTCGCACGCGGGGCCGCGGCACGAATCGCCGCCACTTTTTCCAGAACCGCATCGCGGTCGAGCTTGATTTTGAGCAGGATGGCACCCCGCGAGACGGCATCTGCCGCCGCCAGCGCCATGTTTTCCAGCGTATCGAGGCTGAGGGTTTCCGCCGTCACGACCGAGCGTGGCGGCGGGCATGCACTTTGTTGCCAGAGCGTTTGACTGGCCCGTGCGGCGTCAAGTCGCCACAGTGCGCAGTCCAGCACATTGCGCGCGGAACCGGCGGGCAAACGGTGTTGCAGATCATCGCGGCTCAGGCCTGCTTCCACGTCAGCACGTACCGCCTCAAGCTGGGCCTGAACGCTGTCTGGCGTTTCATCGTAGCGCGCCGTTGGTGTACATTCGCCCTGCCCAATAAAGCCGTTTTGCTCAAGCGTGACACGGATAACCGTCACGGCGGTACGCACACCGCGCGAGATAGCAAACGGTCGCGCCAGCGGTAGTTCCACCACGTTGATCTGCACCTGTCTCATCTCAGCCCCGCTCCTGAAGCAGCGCGGCGATGTCATCGATACCAAAACGCACCGGATCGGTTGCCGGTAAACCGAATTCAGCACGGATTTCAGCACAATAGGCGCGCGCGTCTTCTTCCGTGTAGTTTGAGGTGTTAATCGCAAAGCCAGCCAGTTGAACAGACTCACTGGTCACCTGGGCGGCGCACAGATTGGCTTCCACGCAGTCTTTCAGGCTAACCATCGGTTGATGCGGCAAATGGCGCATATGCGGACGGCCCATTTCATGGCACATCACCAGCCAGTGCGGTTGCGCACCGTGCATAAGCCCCATACTGACGCCCGCGTAAGAGGGATGGAACAACGATCCCTGCCCTTCCACGATATCCCAGTGATCATCATCGTTGGCAGGAGACAGGGCTTCCGCCGCACCGGCAATAAAGTCCGCGATTACCGCATCCACAGCAATGCCTTCCCCTGCAACCAGAATCCCGGTCTGTCCCGTGGCACGAAAATCCGCTTTCATTCCGCGCGCACGCATTGCCGCTTCCAGCGCCAGTGAGGTGTACATCTTGCCCACTGAGCAGTCAGTCCCCACCGTGAGTATCCGCTTACCTGAACGCTTCTTACCGCTACCGACACTCAGCTTCGGACGCATATGACGTAAATCGAAAAGCGCAACACCAAACGTCTCTGCCAGCGTGACCAGCTCGGGCTCATCCACCAGACGATGATGTAATCCACTGGCCACGTTCATGCCGGCTTTAATGGCACTTTTCACCGTATCCAGCCAGTGTTCGGGCAGATACCCCCCTGCGTTGGCGGTGCCCAGCACCAGCGTTTTCGCGCCGCGCGCTTTGGCGCTGGCGATATCAAGTTCATCCAGCCCCAGGCTGACCGTACAGCCCGGCAGTTTAATTTCGCCAACGCACTGTTCCGGTCGCCAGATATGAATACCGCGCGCCGTTTTTGCCGCGAGGGGATCGGTAACATCGCCAAGAAAAAGTAAATAGGGTTGTGGGATTAGCATGAGAGTTCTCGTTTCAGACAAAGGTAAGGTTCTGAAACCACTATTTCATGCGTGTTGAAAGGTGACGAATGCTTGTTTGGTGGCGGGGTATAACGGCAGGCTATAGTCAGATAAAAAAGTAATGGCAACCGCGTTATTTCAACGAATCAGGATGAAATCGGCCCCGGTGCCGGGGCGAGTCATAGGAAAAGGCTAATATCCGCCGGAGAGTTAATGGAGAGATATCGTTTAATGTCAGTCAACGGGAAGCAAGGCCGTTTACTTCGACGCTGTCTTTCATAATGCCCCGGCGTGGTATCGGGTACCACGGATAACACGCTTTGGGGCGTGGTGAGGATGTTATCTTTCCTCTCAAAACGCTGTGACTGACAACCGAGAGGAAACGCGGTAATTACAGCTTTCCGGTCAGATACTGTGCTTCACCATCCGCAAAGCTCCAGTCACCCGGCGCATTGGTAATAAAGCTGATCATCAGATTTTTCCCATCCACCCCACAGTGCTCTGCCAGCTCCCGTGCCAGTTCCGCCATGAAACGCGTTTTTTGCTCTTCACTTCTCGGGCTGGTAAACACCCGGACCATCACCAGACGGTCGCTGCGTTCAAACCCCAGCCCGGTATCCTGGAACACCATCTGATAATTTTTATTTTCGTGAACAATCTGATAACGGTCACGTTCGGGAACGTTAAACGCGGTGAGCACAGCCCGATGTGCAGCGTCCAGCATTGTTCTGATTTCCGTAGCAGAACGTCCCTCAATGATGTCGAATGTCAGCAATGGCATAAATAAACCCTCGGTTGGTCTAAATCGTAAGTGTATGATGTCGCGCTATGTTGACGACTGCTGTTGAAAAGAAAAAGAGACAGGACTGAAATGATTATTCGCTATTTTGAACAATCCCGATGAAAGCATTCCGCACGGATGAACTGTGGGTGCATTTGTACTGGCTGACGGTACTCGCTGAATCGGGAAGTTTTACCCGCGCGGCTGATCGGCTGGAGGTCAGCAAGGCAGCCATGAGTCAGAAAATCAAAGAGCTGGAGAATATGGCCGGCACAGCACTGGTGCAGCGTACTACCCGCAGCGTCCGTCTGACCTCGGCGGGCGAAAAACTGGTGGATAACTTGCGCGATCCTTTTGCGCAGATTGAGCAATCCTTTTTACGCATTCGTGATGAAACCGGCCCGGTGAGAGGCCTGGTGCGTGTCAGTGCGCCGGTAGCCTTTGCGCGCCAGCAGCTCGTCCCGGTTATTGGCGATTTTGTCCGGGAGTACCCGCAGGTCACTATTCAGCTGGATGTCAACGACCGTCTGGTATCACTGACTCGTGAAGGTTTTGATTTGGCCATCCGTCACAGCCAGACACTTCCGGAGACCCACATTGCGCTGAAGTTGTGTGACACGCATGCGGTTCTGGTTGCCTCCCCCGCTTACCTGGCGCAATACGGCACCCCGCAAAAGCCCGACGACCTGGAGCGGCATAACTGTCTGTACTATCTGCGCGGACAGGAACCGCCGCGATGGCATTTCCATAAAGTGACGGGCGGAGAGGAAACCGTAATGGTGAAGGGAGAGGAAAACTTTGCCACTAACAACAGCGAATCCGTCCGCGATGCGGCATTACAGGGACTCGGTATCGCCCTGCTTCCTGATTTTAGTGCGCGAGCCGCGCTGGCTGCAGGGACACTAACGCAGGTTCTGCCCGCATGGCGAACAGTAGACGCATTTGCCGAAAGCTTATGGGTAGTACGTCCGCATACTGCGCAGGTTCCTAAGGCTGTGACCACGTTTATTCGGTGGCTGCGGGCGAGGTTTGCGGAGTAGAGTTAAGTTGAATGGTGGTGGTTATGGTGATGTGCGGATGGGCTGAATTGTGTCAGGAGCGGACGTTGCACACTTCTGCTTATGTAGCCAAAATCGGTATGTTTTTAATCTTTATAGTATTTAAATCAATAGGTAAGATAAATGAAGATTGATTGGAGTTTCATTTAGTTACATAGACTCAACGTTCAAGTGGTAATGGACTCAGAAATTATCACTGCCAGAGTTCATGTTAAAATTCAGGAAAGGGAATATCAGATGCCATCTGTATACACGCTCAATGAGATGTTTGGGTTGCTTGTATTTTCAGGAAAATATCCATTTCTTCACAATGATCTGGACTGCATGATCATTGCATGGGCTGAAGATCAAATTATCGAAGGAAATGATTCAGAGACTCTTTTAATCCTCGCTTCACTGGGGCTTGATAATCAATCTGTACGGGCCGAGGTTGAATTATATATGTCACGGTACATGGCAGAGCAGCAGATAAGCCTGCCACCGCTAAAAACAGCAGCATTGGTCTGGATCAAGCTATTTATGAGTCAACTTTCCCAATCCGCGTCCATCCATGATGCAGAGCAGAAAATGTATTTTCTGGTGTGTCATTGGCTTGAACCTAACGTAAAGATTTTCACTGCAGTGGTCGATACCTTGAAATCGCTTTACTGGCATCTCTTTGATGAATGGGAGGGGCCTGGCACAAGCGAAGCCGCAAGGATGGAGGAGTCAGAATTCTTTGAGTTGATTAATCGCGCAATGTTGCCCTATTCACGTAAAATTGAAAACCCAGATTGGTTGGATCTGCTTCTTCGGTAATTTTTTTCAGTATCCTCAAAGGTGTGACCTTAACCCAGTTAATTGAAACATCGTAATGTTAGTAATGCCTTAACCCGTAGTGAGAACGATTGAGAACTTCCGCTTCTCGCTCAAAGCAGACGTTCATTTTTTAACAGCCATCACGTATCTTCTCATTCCTGATCTGCCTGCTACCCAAACCCAACACCTCTGCCCCTCACCTGCCAGCGCACTAACCCGCCGGCATCGCCCATTCCCCCCGATCACGTAACGGCTTTATCTATTACTTTTCGTAAAGCGGATCACAAATCAGCGCGCCAGATGACTCACTGCACAATTTCATATTGAATATCAATTTTCCAGGTGCCAGGATTAACCGGCATCACGCTTGTTACCGATTATCGGGCAAAACCTGAATGCAGGCTGAGGGATAATCCCTTCAACGCTGTATTTATGTTTTGCCCGATTGTGTTTCAGGAGTGAGCGATGCTGGTCAGACAAATACTGAATAATAATGTGGTCAGTGCCGTAGATGATAACGGCCTTGAAGTGATTTTAACCGGTCGGGGGCTGGGATTTAATACACGCAACGGGGCCCGTATTCATCTGCACGAAGCAGAAAAGATATTTCGGCTGCAAGATTCAGGCATCTCTGCACGCTTTAAAGATCTGGTCAGTGAAGTTCCCATCGATATTCTCCAGTTGACCGCCGATATCGTCAGCCTGGCGCATGAAACGCTGAAGCATAAACTAAGCGAAGGGCTGTATGTCACGCTGGCCGATCACCTCTACTTTGCGCTGGAGCGGCATAAAAATAACGCGCAGCTCGCCAACCCACTGGAATGGGAAGTCCGTCATTTTTACACCGCAGAATATGCGATTGGCCGCCAGGCACTGGGCATGGTAGTGGCCCGCACCGGCACCGTGCTACCAGACAGCGAAGCCTGCAGTATTGCGCTGCATATCGTGAATGCCGGGCTCAATGATAACTTAGGCAAAACCACAAAAATCACCCAACTCCTCTGTCAGTTACAACAAATCGTAAAATACTTTTTTACGCTGACCCGCGATGAACACAGTCTGAATTACCAGCGCTTCATTACCCATTTAAAATTCTTTGCGCAGCGGGTCATTGATGGCGAAGTATTAAATAACGACGACGAGGAATTATTCACGCTGGCACAACAGCGATATGCCCGAACGTTTGAGTGCGTAGAAGCCATCAGCACCTTCGTAAAAAAACATTATCACCACAGTATGAGTCACTCAGAAAAACTCTATCTAACGGTACACATTGAAAACATCGTGCAGCGCAGTGCGCATGATGTTGACACCCCATAATGCATTACTGAATTGCTTTACCGGCTTGTGACTGTTTAATCAGGCAAACCCCAGAAAATATGCCACCCGGTTTATGCCGGTCATTGTGGATGACGTCATATCGACTTCAGTCTGGAGGGATTTATGAATTATCAGGACACCGCACAGCAAATTATTCCCCTGATAGGCGGAAAAGATAACGTACAGTCTTTATTTCACTGCATTACCCGCCTGCGTTTTTTACTAAGAGATAACAGTAAAGCCGACCGTCACGCGCTTGAAGCACTGGATGGCGTGATCGGGGTTAATATTTCTGGCGACCAGTTTCAACTCATCATCGGTAATGATGTCAAACCACTGTGCGATGCGCTGCTCAGTCAGCTTCCGCTTCAGGAAGCTTCTGTCCGCCCTGCTTCGCGCTGTAACCCTGTTTCCGCAGTGCTTGAAGGGTTGTCCGGCATCTTCTCACCGATTATTCCGGCCATAGCGGGTGCAGGGATTCTCAAGGGCATTCTGGCGCTAATGGTGGCGTTTCACTGGCTGGAGACACAAAACCAGAGCTACCAGATCCTGCTGGCGATCAGTGATGGCGTGTTCTATTTTTTGCCGCTGGCGCTGGCGTTCAGTGCGGCAAAACGCTTTGGTGCCAATTCTTATGTCGCTGTTGCGCTGGCGGCATCACTCTTTCACCCTGCCCTGCAAACCCTCTTTACCGCAGGTGAGCCGATACGTTTTCTGGGTTTACCCGTTCCCACGGTGAACTATGCTTCGACAGTCATTCCGGTCCTGCTATCAATCTGGCTGTTGAGTTACGTGGAGCGCCTGATTGACCGCGTTATCCCTGCCGCCCTCAAAACCATGTTTGTTCCGCTTTTAAGCCTGCTTATCGTCACGCCGGTGACGCTGATCGCTATCGGGCCATTAGGGATTTTTGCCGGTAACGCGCTGACCGGGGGCATTATCTGGCTGGTCGAAAACATGGGCATTATCGCGGGCGTGGTGGTCGGCGGGACGTTGTCGCTGATTATTATTACCGGCATGCACTATGTGCTGGTGCCGGTCATGATCCATAACATCAGCCATCTGGGATTCGACCCGTTTAAAATTCTTTTCTATGTGGCCAACCTTGGTCAGGCCGGTGCGGCGTTTGGCGTCTTTCTGCGGGCCCGGGATAAAAAGCTTAAATCGTTGGCGCTTACCACCAGCTTCAGTGCTGCCATGGGCATCACCGAGCCTGCGATGTACGGCATCAACATTCGCTACAAACGTCCCTTTGCCGCCGCTCTGCTTGGCGGTGCCTGTGGTGGCGCGTTTGCGATGGCGATGGGCGTAAAAACCTATGCGTTTGCACTCAGCGGCCTGCCCGGCATTCCCGCCCTGGTTGGTCCCACCTTCTTATCAGCACTGCTGAGTCTGGTCATTGCCTTTTCCAGTGCGGCCCTGCTGACCGTCATACTGGGTTTTGAGGATGCGACCCGGAAGAACGTGGACAACACAGCCTCCTCACACTGTCATCATACGCAGGACCACGTAAGGCTTTTTGCGCCGGTCAGCGGTGAGATCACTCCGTTAAGCGCCTTAGCCGATCCGGTTTTTGCCGATGAAATTTTTGGCAAAGGGCTGGCGATTTACCCGACCGGCGGCAAGTTGCGCTCCCCCATTGATGGCCGCGTCGAGTCGCTCTTTGAAACCCACCACGCGCTGGGGCTGAAAAGTGACACTGGCGCGGAAATCCTGATCCACATTGGCATCGATACCGTGAAACTCGGCGGCCGCCATTTCACCAGCCATATTCAGCCGGGCCAGTTTATCCGCACCGGCGATCTGCTGATCACATTCGATCTGAACGCGCTTGAGGCCGAAGGCATCGATCCGAGCGTGATTGTAATCGTGACCAACTGCGAACGCTATGGCGAGGTTCGCCCGGTAAAAGCCGGGGGACATATCGCCTGCCGTGACGCTTTTCTGACACTCACCGCTGCGGCGGTTTAAGGAGCAAAGCATGACGTATTCACCCTCTTTTCCCGAAGGTTTTCTGTGGGGCGGTGCCACGGCCGCGAATCAGCTTGAGGGCGCCAGGCATGTCGGCGGTAAAGGACTGTCCGTATCGGATGTGTACACCTTTGACGCATCCACACCACAAGACCAGTGGCTGGATCAGTGGTTAAGCATGACCCATGCGCAGGTAGCGGAAGCACAGAATTCGGAGAGCAAAAAATATTATCCCAAACGTAAAGGCAACGGGTTTTACACCCACTTTAAAGAGGATATCGCGCTGTTCGCCGGGATGGGATTCAGGTGCTTCAGGATGTCGATTGCCTGGACGCGCATCTTTCCACGCGGCGATGAAGCAGAACCCAACGAGGCGGGCCTGCAGTTTTATGATGCAGTGCTGGATGCCCTGCTCGCTCACGGGATCGAACCGATTGTGTCATTGTCACATTACGAAATGCCGCTTGCGCTGGTGACGGATTACGGCGGCTGGCCCAATCGCCAGTTGGTAGATTTCTATGTGCGTTTTGCCACCACAGTTTTCATGCGCTATCGCAAAAAAGTGAAATACTGGATGACGTTCAACGAGATCAACTGTGTTAAGCATCACCCTTACGTGAGCATTGGCGTAATTGAAGAAGGTCACCCGCATATTGAACAGGATAAATACCAGGGTGCCCATCATCAGTTTGTCGCCAGCGCGCTGGCGACAAAGGCTTGCCACGCCATTATTCCCGGTGCGCAGGTGGGCTGTATGATCAGCTATCAAATCCTGTATCCGCACACCTGCCATCCGGATGATGTGCAGGCGTGCGAAGAGATGCAGCGCGTGTCGTTGTTTTTTAGCGATGTGCAGGCACGCGGCTACTATCCGGCTTATGCAGAAAGAATGCTGGCGGAAAAAGGCGTACAGCTGATTAAAGCCGTGGGCGACGATGAAATCCTGCGGCAACATCCGGTGGACTTTGTTTCCTTTAGCTATTACATGTCCAGCACGGTCAGCGCCCATCCTGAAAAACTCACCGGCGCGCAGGGCAACCTGATCACCGGCGGCATCAGAAATCCGCACCTGGAAACCAGTGAATGGGGCTGGCAAATCGATCCCAAAGGCCTGCGCCTGGCACTGAATCAGCTGTATGATCGCTATCAAAAGCCGCTCTTTATTGCCGAAAACGGCCTGGGCGCAGTCGATACCGTCAAGGCCGATGGCAGTATTGATGACGATTACCGCATTGACTACCTGCGCCAGCACGTCGCGCAAATGAAAGAGGCCATTGCGGATGGCGTTCCCCTGTTTGGCTACACCTGGTGGGGACCGATTGACGTGGTGAGCGCAGGTACGGCGCAGATGTCTAAACGTTATGGGTTTATCTACGTGGATCAGGACGATATGGGCAATGGCACGCAGAAACGTACCTTAAAAAAGAGCTATCACTGGTATAAAAAACTGATAGCCTCTAATGGCGAAGACACGGGTCATTAAGCCGGTTGAACGCCATTGCTGTGACCTGCTGGCAGTCGCTGTCAGCAGGTCATTTTGATCTCAGCCGCTGCCATGCATATCTGGCAGAAACACGTTGCTGTCACATCAACCTGAAGAGAGGGTTAAGTTGAACACGCTGCATCTCGTCGATCCCGAGCTACGTCCCCTGCTCGCTAACAGCGCGCCACTGGAACTCACGCCTGACGCAATCATTACGCTACGCCAGCAGCGCCAGGATGCTGCGCTTAAGCAGGTCCAGTCTTACCGCGACCAGGGGCTGAACATTGATGAACACCTGATTGCGTTTCCCGGCCATCCGTCGGTCAGAGTCTGTGTGATCACGCCCGTTGCGGCCGCCGGTAAACGCATGGGCATATTACATCTTCATGGCGGCGGTCATCTGTTTGGCAGCCCGGAGCAGTCTCTGTCGCTGACCAGCGCGACGGCACGGCGACATAACTGTGTGGTTGTCTCGGTGGACTATCGGCTGTCACCGGAAACCGTATTTCCGGGATCGCTGGAAGACAGCTATCAGGTGCTGAACTGGATGGTGAATGAAGCCGCGATGCTGGGCATTGATCCGGCACGTATCGGTGTTATGGGCGACAGCGCCGGTGCCGGGCTGGCGGCCTCACTGGCGCTGTTCACCCGCGATCGGAATGGCCCCACGCTGGCCTTTCAGAATCTGATGTTCCCGATGCTGGATGACCGCACGGTCACCGAAACCCACCCCAATCCCGTGACCGGCGAGTTTGTCTGGACGCGGGAATACAACCGCATCGGCTGGTCAGCGCTGCTGGGCGAAGCGCCCGGTGGCGAAGCCGTTTCGCCTTATGCGGCCCCCGCTCGCGCCACAGACCTGCGCGGGCTTCCCCCGGCCTGGATTGGCGTGGGCACGCTGGACCTGTTTCTGGATGAGAACCTCGACTATGCACAGCGGTTAATCCGCGCCGGGGTTGCCGTGGAGTTGCACGTCTGGCCGGGCGCATTTCATGGTTTCCACGGCAGTGAGACGGCGGCAGTATCGTTGCAGGCCCGGGAACTGCGCCAAATCTGGCTGTCGCGCTTTGCGCCCTGATACTCAGCCAGGCCAGGGTTAACGTCCATCCAGGGCTCACGGAGTGAAGTGATGCAAATGCTGCACATTGTGCCTCGCCTGATGACAGCGGTGCGGGCGGGCAACAAACGCCATACGATACGCTGGCAGGAACAGGCCATTACGCCCGGTCCGCTGCGTTATATCAACCACGAAGATCCTGCTGACAGCGTCATAGTGACTGTTGAACGGGTTGTCATGATGCCGCTGTCATCCGTCGCGCAGCATCTGGGCAAAGATGAGGAATGGCCCGATGCGGAACTGCTGGCAGGCATGCAGGAGCACTATCCCGCGATTCAGCTCGATTCACAGGTGGCAGTGCTACATCACTCCGCCCCCTGTGAGACGGAGACAGGACGCTATCAGAAACTGCTTGCCGCGTTGACGGCGCTGGAATGCAGTCTGCATCAGGAAAAACGTTACGATGCAGCCTGGCTGGCGCAGCGACTGCACCCTGAATTTCAGGAAATTACCCGCTCGGGCGTGCGGGTGAATCGCGCGCAGACGATTGCGGCCTTACAAGCTGAAGCGCATGCGCCGGCAATCGTCAGCCGCGATTTTCAGCTGATACAGACAGGAACACATCACGCCCTGTTGCTTTACCGTACCGCAAGACCCGATGGCCGACATGCCGCATGGCGGTCGTCCCATTGGGTGTACCACGCAACGCAAGGCTGGCAGATGATTTTTCATCAGGCCAGCCCCGCAGCAGAACCGGATTTTTAGTGCGGATACCGGCGCATCCTGAAGACGGATGCGCCCGCCTGGCTATTTCACTACCGGGTTTTTCTGCAACGACAGCGCATCCATAAACGCATCGTCCAGTTGCAGATGTTGTTTCACCAGGTCGCGCGGCGTACCGGCCAGCCATTGATTCAGTGAAATGTCAGCGTAATAATCGCTTTTGAACAGCTCCAGGAACCGCAGCGGCCCCTTGCCGGTGTTTTCCACATAGTGCCCCATGGCGAACGGCACATAGCCGACATCTCCGGCCCGGTAATCAAAGGTTCTGGCCTGGCCGGATGAACCAAACACGCCCATGCGTCCTTCGCCTTCCAGATAGTATTGCCACTCATCGTTGTTTGGATGCCAGTGCAGCTCACGCAAGCCACCGGGTTCGATCTCGACCAGTGCCGCCGCAATGGTTTTGGAGACCTTAAAGGTGGAAGAGTCGGTGATGCGGACCGTGCCGCCTGGCGCTTTGATCGGGTCCTGCGCCAGCATACGGTGAGTAAAGGTGCGCTTGGCTTTGGTTGCCCCTTGTACCTGCACCGATGACAGGCTGCCGGGCACCGGTGCGGCAAAGATATATTCGTCCTGCGGCGACGGTAATTTCGCAAAGGTTGAGACAGGGACCTTAAAGTTTTTCGCCAGGATCTCGGGCGGAATATGTTTAAACCAGTCGGACAGCAGGAAGGTGCTGTCTTCATCGAATCCACCGTTGTCAAAGGCCAGCAGGAACTCACAGCCGTCCGGCCCCAGGCCCTGAATAGAGTGCGGAATGCCCGGCGGGAAATACCACAAATCACCCACGCCAATATCGTCCACGAACCAGGTGCCGTCGGTATCAAACGCCGTGACTCGGGCGTTGCCATAGGTCATGTAGGCCCATTCGCCCTCTTTATGCCAGTGCAGCTCACGAATGCCCCCTGCATTGAGGCGCATATCCACGCCCGCAATCGTGGTGGAGACGCCGAGCTCACGTTGAGTGACCTGGCGGGTCCATCCACCGCTGCTTTTACGTACGTGCGCGTCACTGAAGGAAAAGCGCAGATTCGGTAACGTGCCGCTGTCCGTCGCCGGTGGATTCACGATATCCGGGTTTTCGGCTTCGCGGATCGGATCGTGCGGGCCGGGATCGCGGCCCCCGCCGGAAAAAGACTGGATGCTGTCATGCGCGTGCACCTGTCCGGCCGCCAGCGCGACGGTGCCGCCCGCCGCAAAAGCCATAAAACTTCTTCGGGTAAATTTACTCATAAATACACTACCTCGTTCCTTGCTGATAAAGTCGCCGACATGCACTGTCCTAAGGAATGTATAGCGGGGAAAGTTAAATTTTATTTATGTGATATGTAAATTTTGATGACAACCACAAGACAGGTATGGCGCAGAAGTTATCAACGCGTGCGAACTCTTTGCCGCTGGTTTAGGAATGGTTAAGTTTTCTTATTGATACTGCCCCAGAACTGGCACGAAAAGATAATTTTCGCGTCCGGCCTTCGTATCGTTTTTGGTCACACTTTGTTACAGGTGCAGGCCAGTGAGTGCACCGGCGCAGGCGGGTGACTGAGCAGGCATAAGGTGAATTGACTGCATAACGGGCGATCAGGTTATCCGGCCAGCATGACGGTGGTGTCCTGACCGCCTGAACAGGGCGCAAATAAGTCGGAGCAGTGCGGCGTCTGGCTGACATAACCTGCGTGACCCGACATGAACGTCCTGTCAGAACACGCCGTCCCGACGCGGTCTGGCGGCCTGTTGGGGTGCGCGTGCGGAGAAAGGCGCATCAGGTTGTTGCGCACAAGACGGGTAAGCGCTGTGCCGTTCAGGCAGGTTAACGATGATGATGCTCTCTTCCGGTCCGTCGAGCACCTCATCCATCAGGTTCAGATAGTCGTAAGCATTTTGCATAAATCGTCTCTGTTCAGTTATCCATAGTGAAGCAGGTAATCCAGTCAACACAGGCACGAAATGATCACTGCGAAGGATCGATAATAGCCGCTAATCACCCTGTCACAAGCAGATTACGCTTATATGACAACCATCAGAGGAAAATGCGGCGTGCACAGGGCACGCCGCACCAGGTCAGAAGAAGCCAAGTGGCTGAATGCTGTAACTCACCAGCAGGTTTTTAGTCTGCTGATAGTGATCAAGCATCATCTTGTGGGTTTCACGACCAATGCCCGATTTCTTGTACCCGCCAAAGGCGGCATGGGCAGGATAGAGATGGTAACAGTTAGTCCAGACGCGACCGGCTTTGATCGCACGGCCCACCCGATAGGCGCGGTTGATATCCCGCGTCCAGACGCCCGCGCCCAGCCCATAGATGGAATCATTGGCGATGGCGATAGCTTCTGCCTCGTCTTTAAAGGTAGTGATGCCGACAACCGGCCCAAAGATCTCCTCCTGGAAGACGCGCATGCTGTTGTTGCCTTTCAGCAGCGTCGGCTGGATGTAGTAGCCGCTGGCAAGTGCATCGTCGAGCTTTTCAACGCCGCCGCCGGTGAGGATTTCGGCCCCTTCCTGACGGGCAATCTCCAGATACGAGAGTATTTTGTCGAACTGCTGCTGTGACGCCTGAGCACCGACCATGGTCTCCGTATCCAGCGGATCGCCGCGTCTGATGGTTTTGATACGTTTAAGCACCGCCGCCATAAAGGGCTCATAGATGGATTCCTGCACCAGCGCGCGCGACGGGCAGGTACAGACTTCGCCCTGATTCAGGAAGCCCAGTACTACGCCCTCTGCCGCTTTTTCAATGAAGCTCTCTTCGGCCTGCATAATGTCTTCGAAGAAGATGTTAGGTGATTTACCGCCCAGCTCAACGGTGGACGGGATCAGGCTTTTCGCCGCCAGCTCCAGAATGTGTCCGCCCGTCGCCGTCGATCCGGTAAAGGCCACCTTGGCAATACCGGGATGCGAGGCCAGCGCCTCACCGGCTTCTTTTCCGTAGCCGTGAACCACGTTCACCACACCGGGCGGCAGCAGATCTTGAATCAGTTCAACAAACAGCGTGATCGACAGCGGCGTTTGTTCTGCCGGTTTAAGCACCACGCAGTTGCCCGCACCCAGTGCCGGTGCCAGCTTCCAGGCCGCCATCAGCAGCGGGAAGTTCCACGGAATAATTTGCGCCACCACGCCCAGTGGCTCGTGGAAGTGATAGGCGGCGGTAAACTCGTCGATTTCAGCTGCGCTGCCCTCCTGCGCCCTGACGCAACCGGCGAAATAACGGAAATGATCCACCGCCAGCGGCATATCCGCAGCCAACGTTTCCCGCACCGGCTTACCGTTATCCCATGTTTCATTGACCGCCATGTATTCCAGATTTTCTTCCAGGCGGTCAGCAATTTTTAACAGTACCAGCGCACGTTGCTGAGGTGAGGTTTTGCCCCATACGTCAGCGGCTGCGGCGGCGGCCGCCACGGCCTTATCGACATCGGCCTTGTCCGATCGGGGAAACTCGCCCGCGGCTGAGCCGTTAACGGGGGACGTATTGGTAAAATAGTTACCGTTTACCGGGGCGACGAACTCGCCGTTGATGAAATTGCCGTAGTGCTTCTGCAAAGTGATGAGAGAACCCTGTTCTCCTGGAGCGGCATAACGCATGCTGGATCTCCTTACGCTGTGTGATGTGAAACAACTATGAAACTTGTTGTTAACATATTCGATCAGCGCCAGCCTGACAGGTTTGTTGTCCCTAAACTGTGACCGCGGCGAAGGAAATACCCGCCAGAGCCACTACAGATAATTCCGACTTTTTACCGCTTCGCCTGTTAACTGGAAACTTTCGGCGCGAATGAGGTCAATATGAGGATATGTTCACTCTGGAGGTAGGTCAGCATGTTGGCTTCGGCTTTCACGTTAATGCGCGCAAAAGCAGATTTCGTCCACCAGTTCATCCGCAATCCGCGCAAGATGGGCAGCATCACGCCGTCTTCCGAAGCGCTGTGTCGCACCATGGTGGAAGCGGTCGACTGGCGTCATCAATTCCGGATCGCTGAGTTAGGCGCAGGCGATGGTGTGCTGACGCGTCGCCTGCTGGCAAAGATGGCACCTGAGGCCACACTGGACGTATTTGAAATCAGCAGCGCGCTGGCACAAAAGCTTAACGCGCTGGATGATGAACGCATGACGGTACGCACCTGTTCGGCGGAGTACCTGAACGGCAGCTATGACGCTATTTTTTCTGGCCTTCCGCTTCTGTCGCTGTCGCCGGAACTGCGCGAGGCGATTTTGCAGGCGGTTTTCCACGCGCTGGGCCCAAACGGCGTCTTTGTACAGTTTCAGTACACATCCCTGACCCAGCCCGATTTGTCCCGTTACTTTACCTGGGAACGTCAGCGGGTTTTAAAAAACGTGCCGCCCGCCTGGGTTTACCGCTGCACCCGGCACTATGCGCCCTGAGCGCTGTCGACCGCCGGGCGCGTTTGCAGCCAGAAATGGGTTAAAATGCTGCGTGCCCAGTCCGCCCCCTGCAGTTCGGCGCCATCGCTGTCTACATCGTCGGGCAGACAGGCATCCATAATCTGGCGATCAAATTCGGGATGGAACTGCATGGACAGCGCATTCGGCGAATAGCGCAATACCTGGCAGGGATCTTTTTCTGACTGTGCCAGAATCGTCGACTGCGGCGGCGGTATCACCACCGACTGACGATGAGAAAGCCAGGCCTCGAAGTGATCCGGCAGGGTCGCAAGCAGGGGATCGTGCTTCGCCGCGGTCGTCGTGTTCAGCGCCAGTAATCCCCGTTCCCAGCCATGAGGGTTGTCCGCGACTTTACCTCCCAGCGCATACGCCATGAGCTGATGGCCGTAGCACACGCCCAGTAGTGGCAACTGCGCGTCCATCCCCGCGCGAACCCAGGCAGCGGTGCGTTCGCTCCACTCCTCATGGTCAGTCACCATTGCCCACGAACCGCTTAATACCGCGCCGGAGATTTCAGTAAACTGTGGCAACGGCTCACCCAGATGCGGACGGACGATAAGGTAATCTTCAGGCTGTAAATTCAGAGCATCAATAAACCAGACCGGCTGTTCACCGATTTTTTCGACCACACTGGCAGGAGGAACATCTAACTGAATCAGGGCAAGCGGCAAGGCAGGTGCATAAGTCATACCGAATCGGATCCTCACAGGCGTTAACGTTTCGGAAAATCAGTCTGACAGCAACTGTTGTAAAAGTCTTATGAATTTTTAGAGTTAACTAAATAAAAAAAACGTTAATCATTGTCTTAACCGCGCGGGTTCATGCCATGATTATCGGGTAACGTGTTTTTTCAAAGGATGACATTGTGGCAGTGCGGCATTTCTTTACGGTTCTGATGGTCGTGTCCATCTGGGCCTTTAATAACGTGGCGGTGAAATGGGGCTTAGTGGATTTACCGCCCCTGTTCCTGACCTGGATGCGGTTTTTCGTCGTGGCGATTGTCCTGGTACCGTTTTGCCGGATTAACCGTCAACAGTTTCCCTGGCTGTTACTGCTGGCCTTTACGTTTGGCTTTATGCACTTCTCGCTGCTGTTTCTCGGCATGCGTTATACCGATGCCGGAACAGGAGCGATTGTGGTGCAACTGGGCACGCCGATTGCGATGCTGCTGGCGATGGTATTCCTGAAAGAGAAGCTGCGGCTTATCCAGCTTATCGGCATTATCATTTCACTGAGCGGTGTAGTGGTGCTGTCCGGCAGCCCGACGATCCCCGCCTGGTGGGTGCTCTGTATCCTGCTGTGCAGCGCCACGGGCTGGGCGGTGAGCAATCTGATTGTGAAAAAATCGCCCCCGATTAAGCCGCTGACCATGACGGGCTGGATCGCGTTTCTGGCGTTGCCCATTGTCGGCGCGGCCAGCTATATGTCCGAATCACATCAGCTTTATGCCCTGCAACATGCGGGCTGGCGCGGCTGGTTTGCCATTCTCTACAGTGCGATTGCCTCTTCGGTAGTCGCCTATACCTTGTGGTATTCACTGCTGAAGAAATACAACGTTAACCTGATTATGCCCTACTCCCTGCTGACACCGGTGCTGGCAGTGATCATGGGCATTGTGGTGCTGGGCGACAGCCTGAACAGTTTCAAAATTATTGGTGCCTCGCTGGTGATCCTCGGCACTACCATTGCGGTAATCAACCTGCGTAATCTGCGCATGCACGCCCGGTTTCCGCGCTTACGACGTCGTTAAAGGCACATGCTATGCTTCAGGAATCGTCCGCTTCAGGAGCCTGTAGCATGAATCATCTGGCCAACGCACTCTGGCAGCAGATGTGGCAGGGATTGCATGGCAACCCTGCGCCACACGCGCTGCCCGTTTTCACCGATCACGCGGCCTTTTCCTCCGCCTATGCCGTCAGTGAACTGGCGGCCACCAGTCTGGGATTAGCGACGCAGGGCATCGCTGAATTACTCAATCGTCCTGTCCGTGCACAGATCAATGTCCGCCTTGCCTCACGCTGGTTCCAGCACAGTTTTATGCCGCTTAACCGCCCTGCACCCGCACTGTGGGATGCCTTCGCGGGCGATTACGCCTGCCGCAACGGCTGGATCCGTCTGCATACCAATGCGCCCCACCATCGCCTGGCGATGGAGAGCGTGCTGGGTCAGCATCCGGATCGGGATGCGCTGGCGCGGGAAGTGGCGCAGTGGCAGGCCTCCGAGCTGGAGCAGGCCGTGATTGACGCTGGCGGTTGCGCTGCCGAAATGCGCAGTGCTGAAGCCTGGCGACAGCATCCGCAGGGACTGGCCGTCATACATGAACCGTTGTTTGCCCGGCAGACCATGACCGAAGGCCCTGCGGTCGACTGGGCGTTGCCCGACGCGCGTCCGTTACTGGGCATCAGGGTACTGGATCTGACGCGCATCATCGCGGGCCCGGTGGCCACGCGCTTTCTCGCCAGCCTGGGGGCAAATGTGTTGCGTATCGATCCACCCGGCAGGCAGGAGCCGGGCGCGGATGAGGAGCTTGCCTGCGGCAAGCGCCGCGCCGTGCTGGACCTGAAACAGCCCGCTGACCGTGCGCAGTTTATCTGGTTGCTGAAACAGGCTGATGTGCTTGTGCACGGTTACCGTGCCGATGCGCTGGAAAAGCTGGGATTTGATGCGGAATCGCTGCAAAGCCTGTGTCCCGGCCTGGTGGACGTGGGCCTGAATGCCTGGGGCTGGCAGGGCCCCTGGCGCAACCGGCGCGGTTTCGACAGTCTGGTGCAGATGGGTTGCGGTATTGCCGAACAGGGCATGCGCTGGAGGCAACATACTGCACCGGTGCCTCTGCCGGTTCAGGCGCTGGATCATGCCACGGGTTACCTGATAGCGGCGGCCGTGCTGGCCGGTCTGCTTCAGCGCCTTCATGAAGGCAGCGGAAGCCAGACGCGCCTGTCGCTGGCGCGCACCGCCTGGCTGCTGGAGCAGCACCGTTACGCCAGCGACATGGCCCATTCGGGGATCATCCCGCAGCACAGCGACAATCAGCCCAGCCTGGAACTTACACCGTGGGGAATCGGCGTGCGTCTGCACTCCGCCGCATGGCTGCCCGGCACCGCCCTGAAGTGTGCCACGCCCGGCTGCCCACCCGGCAGCCATCCGGCGACGTGGTAAATCAGGCTTCGTCGCCCTGCTCGCTGGCGCTTTCCACCAGCTCATCGTACATGGCCTGAATCGCTTCACGGCTCAACTCGGCCAGGGTGCGGTAAAAGGCGGTAGTGGCATGCGCCTCGACTTTGCCCTGGAATGCGCCGCACCACGGCATCAGAAACGTATCAAACAGCGCCAGTTGAGCGGCGCTTTCGTCTGCCGCAGACTGATCTTCCAGCCATGACGCCGCCAGCAACAGCGCGCCAAAATGGTCCGTCGGTGCTTCACCCAGCGGCATACCGCGCGAGGTTAAAAAGGCGCGGATCTCGGACTCCGGCTTTCCTTCCGGCCAGTGTGAGGCAAAGGGCGAAACGTTACATGATTCGCCAACAAACAGCGCCTCATAGTCGGCAGTCAGTGCCTGCGGATCGCTGCTCTGCTGCAACCGTTTCAACAGCGCATCCTGCTCCAGCGGCCACTGCGCCGCCAGTTTGCCTTCGCGAATCAGCGTAAACAGCGGTGCCAGCAGGGGATCCTGCGGATGGCGGTTAAACAGCGAGCCGATAATGCGGCACAGAATGGAAAACTCATTCATGAGTCAGAATTCCTTGAAGGAGAAAAATTAAAAGTCCGCCAGCTCGGGGATCGTCTTGCCCGTGCGCAGTGCCAGAAAATCGAGCAGGCGACGCGGCGTGACATTTAACACGCGATCCTCCGGAAAATCCACTTCTCTGGCGATACGCAGGCAGTGCTCAAAATTGCCCAGTATAAATGCCGTATGGGAATCAGAGCCGACGGCTTCGGCAATCGCCCGGCACGCTGCCATAATGGATACTTTATTGATATCGCATTGCGTTTAACAACGTAGTGCTGGCCACTGCCGTTTCTTACAGCGCAATGTTAATGGTAACTTGATACAACGATAAGTCTGAAAGCAGCCTTCAACAGCAAAAGCCCTCTCTTTTTTCACTCCTTATGCTCTCCTCTCGCTTTTCCAAGGTAATAAGCAGCAATAAAGCCTGCCAGAACTGAGCCTGCAAAGCCGCACAGTTTTAACGTCAGACTTTCAAAAAGGTACAGTGAAGTGAGGGCCAAAAAACTCATGATCACGGTTATCGTACCTTCAATAAGATGTACAGAGAGTTTTCCTGCCCAATTCACACATTTCATTATTTATCCTATAGCGTGTTTGCCAGTATTCACTCATTGAACCCATACAGGGCTTTAGCAGGTTATGAATTCATATCAATTAATATGTTGTGCTGAAGTGTTTTTACATTATACGGAGGGTTGAGGCGACTTCTTTGATAAGGGCCATACTGACAGCGAAACTGATGCCATCATACAACGATGCGTTGTATACGTAACACATCTGAGCATTCTTCGTGATTGCTAGTGTCAGAGACGCAACAAATTTGCTATTCCCCTCCCGCCTGAAAACTTGCACAAGCTAACTGATTGCGGAGATGTTCTTTAACCTGCTCATCAGGTTTATTGCCTAACCCATAAAAGCCAAAGTAAGCAGGTAAGATTTACCGGAATGTTGGTGTATTCCTAAACCAACATTCCTTGATGAGGACGAACTAAAAGTCCGCCAGCTCGGGGATCGTCTTGCCCGTGCGCAGTGCCAGAAAATCGAGCAGGCGACGCGGCGTGACATTTAACACGCGATCCTCCGGAAAATCCACTTCTCTGGCGATACGCAGGCAGTGCTCAAAATTGCCCAGGGTAAATGCCGTATGGGAATCAGAGCCGAAGGCCAGGCGTCCACCCGCCTTGCCGACGGCTTCGGCAATCGCCCGGCAGTTCGGTTCGCTGCCCGGACGCGAATGGGTAAAGGAGGAATTGTTCAGCTCCAGCGCCACATCGTAGTGTGCGGCCGCTTCGGTAATCGCCGGGATATCAACGGGATATTTCGGGTTGCCGGGATGGCTGATGATGTGCACTAACCCTCCCGCCATGGCGGCAATCATCGCCTCGGTATTCTGAGTAAGGTCGCGCGGTGCATAGACGGGTTCGTGGAAGCCCGCCACAATCAGATCCAGCGATTCCAGCATCGGGCCGGAACAGTCAATTTCGCCCTGCTGGTTTTTGATGTTGGCCTCGATGCCGCGCAGGATCGCCACACCGTCAATGATGCGGGGCCAGATGCGCATATTCACAAAGTGCCAGTAGTGCG
Organism: Pantoea sp. JZ2; assembly: GCF_035191405.1. NCBI lineage: Bacteria > Pseudomonadati > Pseudomonadota > Gammaproteobacteria > Enterobacterales > Erwiniaceae > Pantoea > Pantoea sp. JZ2. The sequence goes on from NZ_CP045247.1 coordinate 2,964,938, forward strand.
GTGCATCGGCCATATCCGGGCCGTGATCGGTGATGGCAAACAGTTTCAGTCCGTTCAGTTTAGCCTGCGCGACGTAATCATGTAGCGTACTGTAGGCGTGGGTGCTGGCAACTGTGTGCATGTGAAGATCGACGGGATACATTGTCTGCTCCTGTAGGGGCCGGTTACGGCCCGAATCGTTAATAGCCACGTTGGCGATCGACGTAGCCCTGTGGGTTTTCACCTGCTTCAAGTTGAGTAATCGCGCGGGCAATGTAGTCCATCGCTTCCTCTTTCAGGGTGACCGCCGCATTATGCGGAGTAATTGTGACGCGCGGATGGAACCACAACGGATGATCGGCAGGCAGTGGCTCGACCTGGAAAACATCCAGTGCGGCGCCCTTTATTTGCCCGCTATCCAGGGCGGTGAGCAAATCGGCTTCCACAACCTGATCCCCACGAGCGAGGTTAAGGAAAAACGCGCCCTGCGGCAACTGGGCTAACAGTTTCTGATCAATCAGATTGCGCGTTTCTGCGGTGCTGGGCAGCAGATTGATCAGTACCTGAGTGTCACGCAGGAAATCGTCCAGCGCGTCGCGCCCGGCGAAGCTGGTCACACCGGCAATCTGCTTGGCTGAACGGCTCCAGACGCGCACCGGGAATCCCCAGGCCGCCAGGCTTTTCGCCACCTGTTGCCCCAGCACGCCCGCGCCTAAAATCCCGATATGAAACTGGTCACGCGAATACGACGGCAGCGGTTGCCACTGGGCCGACTGCTGCTGCTGTTGGTAATCATCAAAGCGCCGAAACCAGCCCAGCACCCGACAGACCGCGTACTCCTGCATCTGTTGCGCCATGCCTGTGTCTTCCAGACGATAAAGGGGAACACTGTCTGCCAGCATGTCCGGGTTTTGCTGCAGCTGACGCAAAATTTCGTCTACGCCCGCCCCCAGCGCAAATACCCCTTTCAGGTCATTGCGGCCCCGCAGCATGGCCGGTGGCGGCGAACGGACCAGCGCATAATCTGCCGGGGACGTATCGTCGGTCGTCCAGTGACGGACACGTGCATGAGGTAAGCGCTGCTGTAATCCGCTGATCCAGTCGTCAGCAGGTTGCGATGGATGAAACCAGATGATGTCCATAGTGATCCTCTTTTTTTCTCAGCCTCGGGGAAAAGTGGTCTCAGGGCAAGCGGAGCCTGAAAAAAAAGCACAAAATTTCGCAGGCTATGATCATCAATAAGTTACGCGGCTTCACATTTCCGCCGGACGAAAGGGTGAAAATTGCGGTTAAGGTCTAAAGTTGGAGAGTGGTCAATGCGTGACACATGATCACATTTCGGACAAGGAGAAACACCGATGAGAAACACTGAGGTAACAACGACTAAACGGTCTCAACGTCATGCGCCCGTTTTGCTTGGCGTGTTGTTAAGTGCGACCGTTTTCAGCACCTGGGCAGCCGAGGATTCCCGATTACTGACCAGTCAACCCCAGCCGCCCGATGTCCGTTTAGGACCGTTGTTCAATGCCGTACAACAGGCAAAATTTTACCCTGACCAAAAGACGTTTGCAGATGCCGTGCCTAAATATGATCCGTCCTCCATTCTGGCCGACTGGCAGATGCAGAAGAATCAGCGCGGTTTTGATTTAAAGCGCTTCGTCGCCGCGAATTTCACCCTGCCCACCGACAGTGACAAATATGTGCCGCCTGCGGGCCAGAACCTTCGTGACCATATTAACGGCCTGTGGCCGGTGTTAACGCGGACGACAAGTAACACAGGAAAATATGACTCGTTGCTGCCGTTGCCCAAACCCTATGTGGTGCCAGGCGGGCGTTTCCGTGAGGTTTACTACTGGGACAGCTACTTTACCATGCTCGGCCTGGCGGAAAGCGGCCACTGGGATAAAGTGCAGGATATGGTGGACAACTTCGCCTCGCTGCTGGATCGCTATGGCCACATTCCCAACGGCAACCGCACTTACTATCTGAGTCGCTCACAGCCGCCATTCTTTAGCCTGATGGTAGATCTGCTGGCGACGCATGAAGGCGATAACGTCTATGTGCGTTATTTGCCGCAGTTACAAAAAGAGTACGATTACTGGATGGCGGACAGCGACAGCGTCGCCGCAGGTAATGCCAGCAAGCGGGTGGTCAAACTGGCCGACGGGACAGTGCTGAACCGCTACTGGGACGCACGCGACGTGCCGCGTACCGAATCATGGATGGACGACATTGCAACGGCAAACAAAGCGCCACAGCGCAACAAAGCAGAGATATATCGCGATCTGCGCGCCGGTGCGGCATCGGGCTGGGATTTCAGCTCACGCTGGTTTACCGATGCGCATAACCTTTCGACCATCCGCACCACGCAACTGGCCCCGGTCGATCTCAACAGCCTGATGTTCCATCTGGAAAAAACGCTCTCGACGGCGTATCGCCTGAATAAACAGGATGCGCAGGCTAAAGCCTTTGCCGATCGGGCTGAAAAACGTCAGGCGGCGATTAACCGCTATCTGTGGGACAGCAAACAGGGCTGGTACGCCGACTACGACTGGAAAACGCGTAAGATTCATCCGCAGCTAACGGCTGCTACGCTGTTTCCGCTCTATATGCAGATTGCCAGTGACAAACAGGCTGACAGCACCGCCAGCGCGGTGGAAAAACAGCTGCTGAAACCGGGCGGTCTGGTGACCACCACAGTGAACAACGGCCAGCAATGGGACGCTCCCAACGGCTGGGCACCGCTGCAGTGGGTGGCCGTTGAAGGGCTGGAGCACTATAAAAAGCCGCAACTGGCGCAGCAGGTGGGCCTGCGTTTCCTGCGTAACGTTCAGCTGACGTACGATAAAGAGCATAAGCTGGTCGAAAAATACGTGGTCGAAGGCAACAATCTTGGCGGCGGCGGCGGTGGTGAATATCCGCTTCAGGACGGTTTTGGCTGGACGAACGGGGTCACGTTAAAATTGCTGGATAAATATTGTCCGAAAGATAAAACCTGTAACAGCGCCCACGATATTCCCGAGGCGCAAAGCAGCGCGAAATAAAGCGAACAGGCGAGAGATCGCGTTAACATAAAAAAGGCCCGCTGCGAGGCGGGCCTTTTTTGGTTATCTGCGTACGTTAACTGCGTACTTTGCGGTAGATAAACAGCACAACCAGCGCGCCGATGACCGCGACGACAAAGCTACCGAAGTTGAACCCGTCCACACGGCCAAAGCCGAAGAAGGTACTGATCCACCCACCGACAACGGCACCCACGATACCCAGAATAATAGTAATGATGAATCCACCACCATCTTTGCCTGGCATGATCCACTTCGCCAGGATACCAGCGATTAAACCAAAGATGATCCATGAAATAATACCCATCTGTTACTCCTTCCTTTTGGTTAGTCAATGGCGATCGCCTGATTAATCAAGCGGTTCACGCGCTTAGTATAGTCGAAATTTTAAAAATGCTGCGCGTGAAGGTTATGATAGTGGTTATTGTGTTAAAGCTTTATTATTGTCAGCCGATAACGAACGGGTAGTAACAGGATAAATATAAATGATAAAGCGTTGCTCATCGGGGGCCAGCAAGTGAAAGAAGCCGATAAAGAACATTATCTCAAACGTGGCACGCTGGCGGTTCTGGGCGTCATGAAAGACCTGCTTCAGGCGCAAACACCTTTGCTGGTGAATTTCTCACGTGGGCAGTTTATCAGCCGTATGCTGGCGGCGGATGAAAACCGCATTGTTTTTGATCTGGGCAGTAATAATCTGGATAACGACTACGCACTGCAGTGCAACGATATTACCGTGTTTGCCGAAACCCAGGGCGCGAAGGTTGAATTTGCATTACCCGGGCTGGAGAAAACGGAATTCGACGGCCTGCCTGCATTTCAGGCAACGTTACCGGAGGTGCTGTGGCAAATTCAGCGGCGTGAATTCTTCCGCATCAGCGCACCGATGGACCCGCAGTTCTGGTGTCACTGCACATGGCCTGACGGCTCGGCTGCCCGACTGCGATTACAGGATTTATCGTTAGGCGGTATCGGCGTGCTGGTGGACGACGCGATGCCGGACGGCCTGAAAAGCGGCGACGATTTTAAAAATCTGCAGGTGGAACTGGGTGAATACGGCCAGTTCAACGTCAATGCGACGTTAATGCATATTGGTGAACGCAGCATGATTACCAGTAAAAATGAAACCAAAGTTACGCCGCGGCTGAGCTTCCGTTTTACGGCACTCGAACCCCATCAGGAACGGCAGTTGCAGCAGGTGATTTTTAGCCTGGAGCGGCTGGCGCGCGACAAAGCGCAACGCTTCCAGTAACCTCCGCTCTTTTCCCGCGCCGCACATCTGCGGCGCATCCAGGCTATGCTTTCCTTGCTTTCTCGTTTAACCGGAACCAGCAAGGAGACACTCCCCAATGGAAAACTGGCTCAGTTTGCGTCATTTTCAGTCCATTCTTTTTAATCAAACGCTGTGGATCAACAGCGCCATCGTCATCGTTGCCACCCTCGTTATTTACTGGTTGCTGCGCAGCCTGATCAGTTTCGTGTCCAACCGCATTGCGCACTTCAGCGAAGACCGCCACGTCCGATTTACCGGCATCCTGGTGGAAATACTGCGCAGCACCAGCCACCTGCTGCTGCTGATTTTTTCGCTGCTGATTGCCCTGCGTTTCATCGATTTGCCCGACTCGTGGCGCTCGACGGTTTCTCACAGCTGGTTTCTGGCGCTGATTGTGCAACTGGCGTTGTGGATCGACTGCGGCATTCGCCTGTGGTTAAAAAGCCTGCTGCGCGATCCGCTTCACGTGCGCAATCCGGTGACCACCGTCATTCTGGGGATTCTGTTGCGGGTCGTGGTGTGGGTCATGATGCTGCTGGCGATTCTGTCGAATATGGGCATCGACATCACGGCGCTGGTAGCCAGCCTGGGCGTGGGCGGTATTGCCATCGCCCTGGCGATTCAGACCGTCCTGAGTGATGTGTTTGCTTCCCTGGCGATTGGCTTTGATAAGCCTTTTGAGCACGGCGATTTTATCGTGTTTGGCGATATTGCCGGCACTATTGAGCATATAGGCCTGAAAACCACGCGGCTGCGTAGCCTGAGCGGTGAGCAGATCGTCTGTTCCAATACCATTTTGTTGCAGCAGACGATTCATAACTACAAGCGGATGCAGCAACGTCGTCTGGTGTTTACATTCGGTATCAGCTACGCCACGCCGTCTGAGCAGGTGCGCGAAATCAGCGAACTGGTGAAAACCATCATTCAGGGTATTGAAATGACGCGCTTTGACCGCGCCCATTTTCTGGCCTTCGATGACTCGAAGCTGACCTTTGAAGTGGTCTACTTTGTGCTGAGCGCCGACTACAACGTCTACATGGATATTCAGCAGGAGATTAACCTGCAACTGATGGCGGCGCTGGAAGAACGCAATATTCGCTTTGCCTTTCCGATCCGTCAGGTCGAATTCAGCGGCGGAAGTTTACCGCCGGTCGATCTTAAACCGGTGCCGGACGATGAAGAGACTGTCCCGCAACGCGTCAGTCGTTAACCTCGCTGTACTGAGGGCTGGCTGTTACAGTCTGGCCCTCATTTTCCGTTCATTGTGGCTGATAGCGACAGCGGGTCACCGCGTTTTTCCAGCCCTGATAGTTATCCTGCATGTGCTGCGCCAGATGGGTGCGCGGCATGATGATCGGCCCGCCCTGCAAGGCCAGCATATCGTCGCCCTGCTGCCACCATCCCAGCCCTTTTCCTGCCAGCAGTGCCGCCCCCAGCGCAGAGGCTTCGGCGGTCGGCGCGCAGTGCAGCGGACGTTGCAATACGTCGGCCTGAAACTGCATTAGCCAGGGGTTTTGCGTGGCGCTGCCGTCAACGCACAAGGCCGGAAGCGCTGTGCCGCAGGCCTCTTCCATGGCAAAAAACACGTCAGCAATCTGCCAGCAGATGGATTCCAGCGCCACCCGCGCCAGTACGGCGGGCGTGGCCGCATCGGTCAGGCCGCAGATCAGGCCTCTGGCCTTGAGATCCCACCACGGCGCCCCCAGCCCCGACAGCGCCGGAACAAAATAGCAGCCCTGATTATCATCACAGCCTTCAGCCAGTGCCGTAAGTTGCCGGGGATCGTGAATGCCCAGCATCGTCCCCAGCCAGGCGGCCCCGGACCCGGTGTGCGTGATATTACCTTCAAAGGCAAAGCGCGCCTGGCCGTCGTGCCAGGCAACGGTGGTGCTGAGCCCGTTATCGGTCAGCAGCGGCGTGGCCATCGACATCATCAGCGATGATCCAGTGCCGTAAGTGGCTTTGACCACTTCCGCCGTGCCGCGTCGCTGAGCATAAAGCGCGGCATGAGAATCGCCGATGCGCGCCAGAATCGGTGTGCCGGGTGCGAGTCCCGGTATATCGCTCACGCGTATCATGCCTGCCACGCTCGCCGACGCGGTAATCTGTGGCAGCGCCGCACGCGGCAGGCTGAACAATGACAGCAGTTCATCGTCCCAGTCATTGCGGTGCAGGCTGTAAAGCTGCGTGCGCGCGGCATTGGCATGATCGGTCACAAATGTCGTGCCCGCCGTCAGTTGCCAGGTCAGCCAGCTGTCCACGGTGCCGATGCACAGTTCCCCCGCCGCTGCACGGGCGAAACCGTCCGGTATGGCTGCCAGCATACCGGTCAGTTTGGCGGCCGGGAACATCGGATCGACCGCCAGGCCTGTCAGAGCGCTGATGCGCGCGGCGCTGCCCGACTGCTGTAAATCCCGGCAAAACGATTCTGACCGACGATCCTGCCAGCTCACCAGCGGCGTTAACGGCACGCCATCACGGCGCTGCCAGATCAGTACGGATTCGCGCTGGTTACTGATAGCCACCCCTGCCACGCTTGCTCCGTCGCACTGCGCCAGGCAGTCGGTGATGGCCTGCCTGACGGCTGACCATATCGCCTGGGGATCCTGTTCTGCCAGGCCGGGTTGCGGATGTTGTAACGTTAAACCCTGACTGCCGCGCGCCACCATGCGTCCCTTTCGATCGACAGCGACCGCTTTGGCATTGGTGGTGCCTTCATCAATGGCCAGAATCACCGACTCCCGCATCGTCAGCCTCCTGCACAGAGGCGTAACGCCTGCGCGGCGATGCTGCTGGCATCAATGCCATGGTGCGCGCGCGTGGCGGCCCGATCGCCGGCTATAGCATATTCGCCGTTGGCAATCCCCAGCCGCAGAAGCTTAACCGGCAAGCCGTATTCCGCCAGCACCTCCGCCACCAGGCTGCCTACGCCGCCATTAATGTTATGCTCTTCCACCGTAATCACGGCGCGGAAGTGGCTGAGCAGATTGTGCAGCTGCTGCGTATTACAGGGGCGAATGGACGGAACCGAAATCACGGCGGCAGAAACGCCCTGCTTTTCCAGTTGCTCTGCGGCGGTCACGGCTTCATGTACCGTCGAGCCCATGGCAACAAGCGCAATATCGTGGCCTTCTCGCAGCCGGTCAATCTGACCGGGCCGGAAGCGGTAATTTTCGTCGTGCAACGACGGCAGCGCTTTGCCGTCCAGCCGGATATAAACCGGCCCCCTGTGGTCAAGCGCATAATCGATAATTTGGCGGCACTCGACTGGACAGGCGGGCGCATAAATTTCGATATTGCCGAATCCACGCATGACGGCGATGTCATCGATGCTGTGATGGGTGCTGGCAAGCGGACCATAGCTGGCTCCGGCATTCAGTCCAAACAGCTTTACGTTAGTATTGTTGTAGCAGACATCGATTTTGATCTGCTCATTGGCGCGCGAAATCAGAAAGGGCGCGGCGTTACAGGTCACAGCGATTTTGCCGCCCAGCGCCAGGCCAGCGGCTGTGCTGACCAGCGCCTGTTCTGCAATACCGACGTTAACCAGACGACCGGGAAAGGCGTCAATAAAGGGCGCAATCTTCGCGGTGGAGGTCGAATCCGCCACGACCGGCACCACATCGATGCCGCGATGTACGGCATCTGTTAACGCGTCGACCATGACGTTGGCCAGGTGTTGTGCATTACTCATCGTTTAATTCCTCCAGTGCCCGCGCAATCTCGTCCCCTTTCGGCACCCGATGGTGCCATTCGGCTTGTCCCTGAATAAACGAGATGCCAAAGCCCTTTTCGGTGTGCGCGATAATGACCTGTGGCTTACCGTTCACAGGCAGGTTTTCCAGCGTATTCACCACTGCGGCCATGTCATTGCCGTTGCATTCCCTGACCTCCAGACCAAAGGCGCGCCATTTTTCTGCCAGTGGATCGGTATTGAGAATGTCACGCGTTGCACCCGCCAGTTGCAGCTTGTTCTTGTCGTTTATGATGATGAGGTTATCCAGGCCATAGTGCGCGGCTACCAGCGCGGCTTCCCAGTTGCTGCCTTCTGCCAGCTCACCGTCGCCGGTCACCACAAACACACGGCGCGGGCTGTGGCTCTTTTTCGCCGCCAGCGCAATGCCCACCGCCACGGGCAATCCGTGACCCAGCGCACCGGTGTTGAGTTCAACGCCCGGAGTTTTCTGCCGTACCGGATGGCCCGGCAACGCAGAATCGGCATGTTGATAAGTAGGCAGCCAGTCCAGCGGGAAATAGCCGGCTTCCGCCAGCACGCAATAGTATCCTCCCACAGCATGACCTTTTGACTGGATATAGATATCACGTTGATCGTCTTCCGTTCGATCCGGTGCACAATTCAGAATGCGAAAATAGAGCGCGGTCAGAATCTCAACCTGTGACAGATCGGCACCGGTATGCCCGCCTGCCGGACTGCCCGCGTTAAGCTGGATGATGCGGCGGCGTACGGCCCGGGCCTTTTTTTCGAGCGCATCCACAGAAAGCGTAAATGGATTCATATTTCACCTTTGAATTTTAAGTCGAACTTGAATATATATTCAGAGAGAGTACAACTCTCCCTTCTTTCGCCGTGATGACAGCAATAACCTACCCTTTCATCGCCTGCTATTACGCGCAGAAACACAACAGCCTTAACAGTTATGAATATATATTCAATAATGATTTTATATTCACAAGTACTATGCGCCCGACGAACGACGGCGTCTATGCACGAAGTGATAAAAAGCGAAAACGATCACAAATTGCCCTGGATTGTGCTTTTCACGTCAGTGGTTAACAATGGCGGGCAGAACACGAGAGGAAAAACAGATGGCGAAGCAGGACGAACAGCGGCTCATGGTGAAAATTGCCACGCTCTACTATGTCGAAGGCAGGAAGCAATCCGATATTGCGCAGTTACTTAAGCTGTCCCAGTCGTTTGTTTCACGCATCCTGACCCGCAGTGTGAAAGAAGGCGTGGTGAAAATTAGCGTGGTTCCCCCCGCCAACGTTTTTCCTGAACTGGAAAAAGCGATCGAGCAAACCTATCAGTTACCTCAGGCCATCGTAGTGGATGTGGCAGAACAGGCTTCTGTCAGCGAAATTAAACAGGCGATTGGATCGGCGGCGGCTCACTATCTGGAGACGCGACTGCGCCCCGATGAGCTGATCGGCATCTCTTCCTGGAGCGGCACCATTCGCTGTATGGTCGATGCGTTGCATCCGCTGAATGCCTCATGCAAAGGGGTGATTCAGCTCCTGGGCGGCGTGGGGGCGAACGGCAACGTGCAGGCGACTATCCTGACGCAAAACCTGGCCGCGCTGCTGAACTGTCCGGCCTGGCTGCTGCCTTCGCAGTCGATTGAACATTCGGTGAGCGACCGTCAGCGGCTGGCGGCCAATCCGGAGGTGGCCGAGGTGCTGAATAAGTTCGGCGAAGTAGACCTGGCGATTGTCGGCATCGGCGACCTGGAGCCGTCCGCCCTGTTGCGCAACTCCGGTAACTATTACGATGCAACCATGTTGCGCACGCTGGCAGCGCGCGGCGCGGTCGGCGATATCTGTCTGCATTATTTTGACGAACAGGGCCAGCCCGTGCTGCAGGCCGACGAAGATCCGGTGATTGGTATGGAACTGGAACAGGTCAGACAGTGTCAGCAGGTGGTGGCGCTGGCGGGTGGCAAAGAGAAGGCCCAGGCGATTCGCGGAGCCCTGCGCGGCGGTTATGTCAATGTGCTGATCGTCGATTATCCGACGGCCCGGCTGCTGGTGGGGTAAGTGTTTTCTCCTCACCTTCTGTCAGGTGAGGAGAAAAAACGCGACTCAGCTGATAGCCCGGTAGGCCGTGGTGACTTTCCATAAGTAACGCGGTGCCTGAGCAGCCGGATGCTTGTTCTGCACGTGCTGGTAGAATTCGTCCGGCGTCATGGCGTTAATCATGGCAATCGCGCGGTCACGATCGCGCGAGAACGTGCGAAGCAATGCCCCGGCACCGTTAGCGTAAGAAACAATCGTGGCATAACGCAGCGTGAGTGGATCGCGGATGCCGGACAGCGCAGACTGCTGGAGGATTTTGATATAGGCGGTGCCGATCTCAATATTCCTGGCGGGATCGCGTAACTCAGCGGTGGTCGGTTGACCCCGGCGCCCCTGGGTACGGTACACTTCACGTCCGGCCGTTGCCGCTTTGATTTGCATCAACCCGACAGCATTCGAACGGCTGACCACGCCCGGATTTCCTCCGGATTCCACATTAATAATCGCGCTAATCAGTTTCTCATCCACCCCGTACTGGCTGGCCGCGCTTTCGGTAAAGAGTGACCATGTGCCCGAAATACGCGACGGCGGTGCCTGCGTCAGCGGTGTATTCTTCTCTTTAACATACGTATGCGGCGGTTCACTGGCACAGCCTGTCAGCAATAATGCTGAAATGACAAAGTAGCGAATTTTAAGCAATTTTTTATCTCGTCGCAGAAGTGGCGGAAGCTATCATACCTGGCAGGGTAAATTGCAAAATTACCGTTTATCCTAATTACAGTAGTCGGATGACTTATTGGCACTTTTTCGTCATTATCGTGACGTCTGTCACTGACTAATTTCAGGAATTTACTATGACGTCACGTTCAATCCGTCTTATCGCCCCTTCAGGTTATTGCCACAATCAGCCTGCAGCCCATCTGGGGGTTGAACGCCTGCGCGCAGCGGGGCACCAGGTTGAAAATACGGGGGCAATCGCACGGCGCTTTCAACGTTTTGCCGGTACGGATTCGGAACGCTTAGACGATATCAATGCGCTGGCCGATCTGGCGACCTTACCTGATATTGTGCTGGCAGTGCGCGGCGGCTACGGTGCCACGCGCCTGCTGCCCTCAATCAACTATGCCGCGTTACAGCGCCGCTTAGCGGACCAGCCGCTGGCACTATGTGGCCACAGCGACTTCACCGTGATTCAACTGGCCTTACTGCAACACGCCGGAATAATCAGCTTCAGTGGGCCGATGCTGGCGGGCAACTTTGGCGCTGCGGTTTTATCCGAATTTACCCTGCAGCACTTTTGGCAGGCGCTGACATCACCTACAGTCAGTGTGAACTGGAAAAGTGACACGCCCGATAACGGCACCTGGCACGGTACGTTATGGGGAGGAAACCTGGCGATGATCAGCTCGCTTATCGGTACGCCGTGGATGCCGGCCATCACAGACGGCATTCTGGTGATTGAGGATGTGAATGAGCATCCGTTCCGGATTGAACGTATGCTGCTGCAGCTCCACCAGTGTGGGATTCTGGCGCAGCAACGGGCGATTATCACCGGCAGTTTCACCAGCACCGCCTTGTCCGACTACGATAACGGGTTTGACTTCGCCACGGTCTGGCAGTACCTCCGCGATCTGAGCGGTCTGCCCGTTATCAGCGATCTGGATTTCGGTCACGGCCCTGACACCGTGACCCTGCCGTTGGGTGCCAGGGCGACCTTAGCGGTACATCAGGGACAGGTCAGTTTACAGGCAAGCGGGCATCCCGTATTGCGCACATAACTGGAGTTGCAGGAGATCGACATTGAAGCCGCTGTATGACGATTTGTGGATCTCTACGCCGGAGTTTCCGGAAGACGATGCCGTCGATATCATGATGCATGGGTTTTTACTGCGCCATCCGCGCGGTAATTTACTGATTGGCCGGGTGGAAAATCCGCTCGATCATGAAGTGCTGGCCGATGAGAACGGCGTGATTCGCCATTATCTGACTCACTGGCATGAGTCTGCACCGGGCGCAGCGGTAATCCAGAAGCGTTTTAGCAGCGCGCTGTACTGTCACAGCCGCTCGCTCGGGCAAATCAGCCGCTTTGTGGAGCCGGACGATACTTTTACCCAGCAGGAAACCCATTTCGGTGATTTTCATCTGTTGCCCACGCCCGGCCATACACCCGGCAGCTGCAGCTACCTCTACCATTCGCCGCAGGGGCCGACCTATTTATTTGTCGGGGATACGCTGACGCGTGATCATGACCGCTGGGTAACCGTGTTGGTACCCGACAGCAATCCTGCCGAACTGGCGGCGTCGCTGGAGCTTTACCGTAGCCTGCGTCCCGATGTGGTGCTGATGAGCACCACGCGTGGTCATCTGTCCTGGCAAAAGGTTACACTGCCCTGCTGGCTGGCCGCGATTGATGAGGCTGAGCAGCACCCGCTGGATTTGCGGCAGCAGGCGCTGCCCTCAGCATAGCGTTTTCGTCAGATAGTGACGCTGATGATGCATAATGTACTCGCCCAGCGTCAGCCGGACACGGTAACCCAGCTTTTCGTAAAACGGCTTTGCCTGAAAGCTGCCGGTATCCACCTGTGCAAAACGGCAGCCGCGCTGGCGGGCTTCCTGCTCAGCCGCCAGCACCAACTGGCGACCGGTGCCTTGCCCACGCAGCGCCTGTGCGACCCAGAGTAAATCAATGCGTAGCCAGTTGCCGGTGGTCGTGCCGGTCAATCCGGCCAGTTTCCTGCCCTGCGCATCGCAGATGAACAGCCCAAGGGGTTTAATCAGGTCAGCATCGTAAAACTGATTGTTCCAGGCATTCAGGCCCAGCCGGATTTCATCCAGATCCTTACTGCTCACCGTGTCAGTCAGGGTAATCTGCATTTATCTTCCTTATCGCTGCGGGTCAGGAGTCGTTGCGCTGGCGATCATCATAGCGCTCAAGGCTCAGCGCATCGACCTCACGCGTCGTGGTACGGCGGCACGGGATCAGATCGTCGCTGTCATGGTAGACAAAGAAGGTGTCGAGATTGCTTTTGTTCACAATCAACTGATCGCCGTTGCGAAAGCGTGTAATCGCGACCTTGTCGCCGTTATCCGTGCGGGTTTGCAGCTGGCCTGCGGCAATCTGGAAATGCTGTTTCGGCCAGTAGAGCGTGCTGAGCCCATATTGCGCCCGCGAGACGGTCATAACGGGACGTCCGGGACACTGGATCTGAAACTCACTTTCGCTCCATGCGGATGCGCTGAAACCGGCGATCAGGCACAGGGCAAGACGGGCTGCTTTCATCTGATTCCTCCACTGAAAATAAGGGCGGCCACATGTCAGGTGGCGCTAAGACGCTGTAAGCAGGGGTAAAGCATCGCGCGGTGAGCGCGACCGCGCAATAAAAAACGGCACATCAGGCCGTAAGAGACGCGTGACTGGCTGCCGCCAGCGGGATGACACTCGCGCATGCGGATACCAGGCGCGACGGATGAAACTTACTCTGCCGCAACCTCCGCCGCGACCAGCATCAAGGCCAGACCGGCAGGTTCGTTGTCGAAACTGCTCATGACATCGCGGATTTCTGCCGCACAGGCAATCACCTGCTGCCTTTTCTCTGCGTCCAGCGCATCGATGGCATGGCGAATAATCATTAGACTGGCTTCTTCTTCTTTCATCTTTTATCCCTGAATTTGCTTAAGCGACGCGCAAAGATGGCAAGAATAACGTTTATTTGCACCGAAAGTCATCTTTTACATTCCCACTGCTTAACGATTGAACAAACGGCAAATCAACCCGGCGCGCGTAAACGCTATGATCATGTTATTTGTCGCGTTTCAGGCTAAAATCGATCATTCATTCTATGGACCGGGGCAGGAGCAGGCTATGTTGCGACCAGGATTTTTCATTTTTATGGCACTGCTCTCAGGCTGTTCCTCTTCGCCGAAAGGTGTGGAGTGTCCAGGCGACGTCAGCACAATTTACGGTCAGTCACTGGGGCAAACGCAGGGAACGGTATTCGATCTGGTCACCGCGTTCAGCGTCAGTCGGGATGGCGTAAACGTGCAGAGCGGGCCGCTTCAGTCGCTGGATCGCTTTCAGTATGTCCCCTCTGCGGTGACGTCTGAAGGTTACTACGCGCAACGCCTGTCCGATAAACAGTTTCGTCTGATCAACCCTTATCAGGACACCATGATTACCTGGACCTGTCCGTAAAGCAGGCAATCCTGACACTGCGTGATATAGTGTCAGGAAACGTCAAGCGACAGGTCAGGCTCATCATGGAAAAACGGCTGGATAACAACGGTTATATTGATTTCCCGTTCCCTGCTACCCGCAATGCAGATGGCTCCGTTAATCCCTGCGGTATCGACCTGACCCTGGAGACAGAACGGCTGGACGAGATCGCCGTGATTCGTCACTCCCCTAACCTGCAACGTTTACTGGAAGAGGTGAATCTGCAGGAAGGCCTGTTTATGACCCTGGCCTGCGACTGGCAGCAGCAGGAAAACGCGGTGTGCGGATTCATTGATATCGCCTTTCGGCCCGAACTCCTTCACTGTTCTCACAAGGAGGCACTCCAGCTAGAAGCCGCCTTTTATGACTATCTGAAGGAACAAGAGCAGCAGCACACGCTGGCAGCCGACACGCTGGTGAACTTTGCCCGTTGTGTACTTGACTGGGGCTGGTCACCGCTACAGCAACGCCAGCGCCATTATGAAAAAATCACGATTCAGTATTACTGCCAGCAGGCCGGGGATGCCGAGTGGTGCTTTGACCATCTGCGGCATTTTCTGGTGAGCTGGTATCCCAACACGCGATCCCATCCACGTCATCCCGTCAGGTGAAACAGCTGGTAATAATTTTCCTCGCCCGGCCCTTCGCGTGGTGTCGTTAACGCACGCTGCCCGCTTCATGCCCGTCTCTCCGCGCCTTCCGCCAGTCCGATGGCCATCAGCAGGCGGAGTTTTCATCTGGTCAATTCCTCCCTGACAGACGATTAATGCGTCTAAACGCAGCACAGTGGCGAAGGTTTGCTACGCTTTAAATGACTGTGATAACCAAGGAGATGAAGCATGTCAGGAAAAATTGAAGATGCCGTAAAAGAAGTCGCCGGTGCCGCAGAGCAACAATGGGGTGAAGTCACCGATTCGCCGCGTCACCGCGCCCGTGGTGCAGCCCGCCGCTACACCAATCAGGCATCCTATGCCGCACGCGATGCCGCCGATTGCATCAAAGATCAGATGCAGTCTAACCCGTTTGCGGGTCTGGCGGTCGCGGCCGGTGTGGGCGTCGTACTGGGCTTCCTGCTCGGTCGTAAGTAAGTTCAAAACGGGGGCGTTTGCTCCCGTTTTTCCTTTATGTCAGCTCCCGCGTGTGGTCGTCTTTATTGAGTGTCATCAGGGCCGGGATGGAAACCAGTGCCGTTGCCATCATATACCATGCCGGAATATCCAGATTGCCCGTCTGCTTAATCAACCCTGTAATAATTAAACCCGCACTGCCGGAAAACACCGCATTGGATAACGCATAGGCGACGCCCAGCCCGGTATAACGTACCGTTGTTGGAAACATTTCCGCCAGCATCGCAGGCCCCGGCCCGGCGAGCAAACCAACCAGTCCCCCCGCTATCAGCACCACCAGCGCTTTTAGCAGCAAACTCACGCCATCCGCCTGCACTATTTTCAATAGCGGCATCGCCATAAGTAGCAGGAGTACGCTGGCGCTAACCATGACACGACGCCGACCAACGCGATCACTGACGATGCCCGCCGGGATAATTGTCAATGCGAAGCCCACATTAGCGATCACGGCAATCAGCAGCGCCTGATTCATACCGGTATGTAGCGCCGACTGCAAATAGCCGGGCATGATCACCAGACAGGTATAGCCTGCGGAGGACCACAGCATGACGCGCGCGATCGCCAGGAAAATAATTTTTATCGTCTGGCGCGGTGCAGCCCTGACGCGCTGCTGTTGCTGGCGTACAAAGTCCGGCGTTTCTGTGATTGCCAGACGCAACCATAGCGCAACCAGGCCCAGCGGTAACGCCAGCCCAAACGGAATGCGCCAGCCCCATGCCAGCATCGCCTGCGGGCTGAGCAGCCAGGACAGCAGCGCCACCAGCCCCACGCCGGCCAACAGGCCAAACGCCACGGTCAGCGACTGCCAGGCACCATAGCGTCCACGTTGACCGCGCGGCGCAAATTCGGTCATCAGCGCCACCGCCCCGCCATATTCACCGCCGGCAAATAGCCCTTGCAGGATACGCAGTGCCGTAAGCAGCACGGGCGCGAGAATGCCCGCCGTCGCATAGGTGGGAATTAACCCGATAGCGGTAGTCGCCAGCGTCATCAATATCAGGACGGTAATCAGGACAGGCTTGCGGCCCAGGCGGTCGCCCAGTCGGCCCAACACCAGGGCGCCAAGGGGGCGAAAAAAGAACGCAATGGCAAAGGACGCCCAGGTCAGGATCAGGCCACTCAGCGCTGACTCGCCCTGAAGCTGAAAAAAATTGTGCGCAATAATTGTGGCGAGGAAACCGTAGATGGCAAATTCATACCATTCGATAAAGTTGCCTACCGCACCCGCGATCAGTGCGCGTTTTGAGTGTTTTACGGGTGAAAGAGGCGTTTCCATTCAGGGTTCCTCCGGGATTTATGCAAAATCAGTACGGCGTTGACAGTGAGAGTATAGAATTTCAGCCGATACGATTTTGTCTCCCGGACGAAAATAATCACATCACACCCTGGCGCCCTGCCCTGCGCGCAGTGCCGACAGCAATATACCGCTGAACATTGTACGTAAAGAGCTGCTGCGTCATCAGGACATTCGGCCAGCCGGGCATGAAGTTTCTTACCCGTTGAATATTTTACGCATCACAGTACGTAAAGCGATGAATGCCTGACAGGACGGGAGCATTCGCGAGGCTGAGGCACGTACACTGGAATAGTCGCTAAACGCGCCGCAGGGCTTTACGCAGCAGGTCGTGTCAGGGGGGAAAACCGGATACCGCGTGGCAGCAAAACGCCGGATGCAAAAACCCACCAGACAGCAGACACAGCCTTGCTGTCTGTTATAGCCTGGGGCTATGGCTCGCGGGTATAACGTTGCGCATCTTCCGCCATGCTGCCCGACGGCTCAGCCTTTAGCGCCGACTGTTCACGTCAGGCAGACAGCGAGCTGTCAACGGCATTCCCTCGGCCTTTCCGTTCTAAATCCTAAACCAATAAGCCGGCCAAACACGAAGCGCAGAAACGGGAATTTACGCATCATGGCGGGCATCTTACTTTGCCCGCTGGCACGTGGCTTGTTGCTGCTCATTTTAATTTGCAGGAACTGGGTCGCCACGGTAGGAAACTGACGGCGTTTCTGGACCTTATGGAGATCGCTTAACTTCAGCGTTCCCCTGCGCAGTGGTCGCGTTAACAGGTTCGCCGCCGCCACCGCATCCTGAATCGCCAGGTTAACCCCAACCCCGCCGATCGGTGACATAGCATGCGCCGCATCGCCAATGCACAGCACGCCCGGTTTTGCCCATTGGTCCAGACGGTCTATCCGGATAGACAACAGTTTGAGTTTTTCCCAACTGTCGACCTCCGCCAGACGTGAAGCGGCAAAGGGCGAAACCGCCGCAATAGTGTCTTTAAGCGCATCCAGCCCCTGCGCCTGTAAGGCCTCAAACTGGCCTTTGGGAATGGTAAGACCACACTGCCAGTAATCCCCCCGATCAATGACGATAAAATTGTTGCGCGGGCCGGTATGGCCCATGCCGGTCAGCGGATCGTCGGGCTGTTTATTGAGGTGGAACCAGAGAACGTCGCGCGGCGCGCCGAAATGCTGGCTGCTGAGCCCGGCCTGGGCACGAATAACGGAATCCCGTCCGTCCGCTCCCACCACCAGACGGGCGCGAATTTCCATTGGCTGGCCTGCCTGCTCCGCCAGTACGCCGCACACCTGACCATTCTCGGTGATCAACTCACGACACACGGTCGATTTAAGCAGTGTAAAACCTGAAAACTGCGCGCTTTTCTCCGCCAGAAAATTCAGAAAGTCCCACTGCGGCATAAAGGCAATAAAGCGGCAACGCACCGGCAGGCGGGAGAAGTCGGCCATCGTGACCTCTTCACCGCCCATTTCTGCCTGCAGTTTTTCGACGCGCTGATGCGGCAGCGTGAGCAGCGCATCAAGTAAGCCCAGATGGTGCATGATTTGAAGGGTGGAGGGATGAATGGTATCGCCACGAAAGTCGCGCAGAAAATCAGCGTGCTTCTCCAGCACTACCACCTGCAACCCTGCGCGGGCCAGGAGATAAGCCAGCATTAACCCTGCCGGACCGCCGCCAATGATACAACAGTCGGCGCTGTCGTGTTTTGAAGATGACATAGTGACTCCCTCATACTGTATCTGGTGAGTCTAAGCCAGTATCGACGATATTCGTACCGAAGGAATGTGGGGCTATTCAGATCGCCGTCGGAAAAAGCTGCATACGCTGGCCGATCAGGTTTCAGGTTCTGACTGTTTTATCTCAACCAGCACCAGCGGGCATTTTTTGACCTGACAGGCATGATGGTAAGCCAGCGAACAAACCGCACAGTAATCGGCCGAGTCGGAAGAGTATTCGTACTCCTGAAAGTAACGGAATCCGCCTCTGTCATCATTGGCACGCGCACTATAGAACGCGTGGTCGGCAAGCTGCGCATCCAGTTGTCTGAATGTCAGCGCGTTAGGATTGTGGTAACCCACTTTAATACGATATGTCGTCATGCAGACATCATCATCGCCAGCGCACCTTCCCGCAAATTGTTATCGTTGTTGATTGTGATAGATGGAGGTTATCGAAACAGCGCCTGCAAACGATACGGTACTGCGGTGTTTACACCGCTTGCGTTTCACAAAACAGGGAGAACAGTTGCTCTCCCGATTAACGGACTGGATTGACAGGCAGCTATACACTAAATGCAACTTTCCATTCACATCCCACCCTTAACTTCATAATAAAAAAGTCAAGACATCATTACATTGTCAAGCTTAATAAATAAATGCCATCTGTCTGTAAGTAGACACAACATGACAAAAAAATCCTGACTAATTCGTGCATTATTGCGCAAATATTAAATACAACAACAAAAAGCTATCATTTTAAAAACAACAAACACAGAGCCTTATCATATCCATATTGCTTTTTTATAAAATTAAAATCACAGCAAACTACGTGTAGAGTGAGATAAAAGTCATACGCACCACATTTTTATCTTAAAGTGCGATAGTTTTTTTGATCGCGCCGGTGGAATTAACCGAAAATTCCTGGAGAAAACAAAATCGTCTTAACTTGCTACAAGTCACGTGCTTCTTTAGTTCAAAATAAATTGCACAACTGTGGGAGGAATCGCGTTTTTGTAGACACAGAAATGAAAGAGCCCATCTTCGGAATATTCCCTACATAAAACGCGAGTCATCTGGCCAACACATTGAATCAGAAGATTTAATGATGATATGGTTATCACACCTTCCTAAACGAGCAGCAGGACCGGCTTATGCGAAGGATTACGCGAGAAAGCATTTATTGCTTTAGTTGTCGATACCGATGTTAATTGGCCAGCGAGCTAACAGAAGAAATTAAACGTTGCCCGATCCAGAAAGTGTCCATTTGGCCCGCAAAGAATTACTTCTTAATGAATGGCGTTTTATCCCTGGTGGCGGGACGATATGAAAGTTTATTTATTAAAGGCTGCATGTTTGTTGATTTTTCATCACATAACATCCGTTTTTTCACCAACCATAACTGGCTGGACTATTTAAAATCACCGGGGTTAATCATCATCCTGGTTTGCGATCGCCGACTGGCGTCCCTCGCAGCCTTCTGGAAAAAACAGGACAAAAGCATCAATACGGTGATCTATCCGGGAACGGGGATTACCGAGATGAAAAAATCAATAAACGCATGTTATTACGGTTTAAAAGGAGGTGAAAAAAAAGGTGTTAATCCGTTAACCAGCGATGAGGTTAATTTTCTGGAACTGGTGAGTCATGGATTATCTCTGGGTGAAATTTCAGAAAAAATGCGCCTTGGCGTAAAAAAGATTTATTGCATAAAAGATTCAGTGCGCCGCAAGACGGGAACCAGCCTGAATCAGTTGTTCTCCAGTTAATAATGTAAAAGGAAAATACAATCATGTTAAATACTAAGGCTATGATCTTACCTCTGTTAATCAGCACGGCTCTGGTATCAGGACAGGCACTGGCAAATTCTGCTAACACTATTAACTTTCAGGGCGAAGTGAGCGATGAAACCTGTTCAGTAAGTGTGAATGGTAATGAAAGCGCCCCGCTTGTACTCATGCCAACCGTGGCCGTGAATGAATTAGATACGAGCGGAAAAGTTGCCGGTAAGACGGACTTCTCCGTGTCGATCAGCGGCTGTACCGGGTCCACAAATTCCACCCGTGTATCCACCGTGTTTGTGGGTAACAATGTGAGTGCTGCCGGTAACCTGAAAAACAGTGGTAATGCCGAAAACGTCGAAATCCAGTTGCTGGATCCGGCAGGTAAAGAAATTAATTTAACCAGCACCTATACCGGTGACGGTGATTTGACCCTGAGCTCAGGCGAAACCGAAAAATCAGCGACCTATTCTGCCCAGTATCTGGCTACTGATGTGGCCACTGCGGGTACCATCAGCGCTTCACTTCAGTATGCCGTGACTTATCAGTAATCCTTACCCGGTGCACTCCCATAAAGCGGAGTGCACAATAAATGATTGAGAACCTGTCTATGTTTATTCGCCAACACTTATTTGCTTTAAAAGTTTCGCTGGCATTAGTTCCGGCATTATTACTTCCCATTTGTGCTAATGCCAGCGTGACGATTATGGGCAGTAGGATTATTTATCCTGAACAGGCGCGCTCAGTAGATGTGCAGTTTAAAAATAATGATGCTATTCCTTATGTTATTCAGAGCTGGTTTGATAACGGCAATAAAGATTCTCAGCCGGATGGCCAGGTAAACACGCCTTTTATCATAACGCCGCCGGTATTTCGCATTCAGCCTAAAGCCGGACAAATTGCCAAGATAATATTAAAAAATGCCGTCTCACAAGCCCAGGATCGTGAATCCGTTTACTGGTTCAATACACTTCAGATTCCGCCTTCTAATATCGCCAAAGATAACGCGCAAAATGCAATGTTGGTGGTATTACGTAACCGCATGAAGGTGTTTTATCGCCCTAAAAGCATTGGCGCGCCTAAAAATATCCTTAAAGGTATAAAGGTCACATCCTTCTATCAGGCGAATAAGGGTATGGGTATTGAAATTGATAACCCCCAACCCTGGCACGCTTCATTAGTAGACGTTGTATTAAAAGTGGGTAATCAGTCTTTAAAGCGAGATGCGGATATGGTTTCGCCCTTTTCCCGGCAAACTTACTGGTTCAATAACAGTAAACGCCTTAAGGGCTCAGGGGTGATTACAGTCTCGGCAGTTAATGATCAGGGAGCTAAAATCAGTGAAAACTTTACGGTTGAAGTTAATTAGTCCGAAACTCATAGCTTTTACCGTGTCGGCCTGTTTCTCTTACGGTGTATGCAGCGAAGAATATTATTTTGACTCCTCGCTTTTTCAAGGGGCGACATTTGGGAAAAACCTCGAACAATTCAATCAAAATGAAATTGCGCAGGGAAATTACCTGGTTGATATTTACCTCAATAGTAAAATGATTAAATCTGGGGTAAAAATAAACTTCAGGAAATTTAACGACCAGGGCGGAGTAGAACCTTGTCTGTCTGAAGAAATCGTAACGCTATTGCAAATAAAAACCCTGCGCACCGGACAACCGACAGCATCTTGTCGGCCTTTATCCGGCTGGACAGAAGCGGGCAGCTGGCGTTTCGATCAGGCATCGCTTCGTTTGCACTTTACATTACCTATGGCAAGCCTGAACCGGACTCCGCGTGGCTACATCCCCGTATCGGAATGGGATGAGGGCGTTACGGCATTATTTTTGCGCCACAACACCAATTTCACCTGGTCAGAAAATCGCTCGTCAAATTACCGATATGAATATTTGTGGAGCGGAATAACGGCAGGCACCAATCTGGAAAAATGGCAGTTCCGTCATCAGGGCAATATGCGCTATTTGCGTAACAGCAGAACCGGAAGCCGTTACCAGTACAACCAGGTCAGAAGCTGGGTCCAGCGGCCTTTAGAGGGGATAAACAGTCAGCTTGCTTTAGGTGATAACTACACCAGTAACTCCCTCTTCGGTAGCCTTGCATTCAACGGTATCAAACTCGCCTCTGATGAACGCATGTGGCCACAGGGCAAACGGGGTTATGCACCAGAAGTTCAGGGTGTTGCCACTTCCGATGCCCGCGTTATCGTGCGTCAGCTTAATAACGTGATCTATGAGACAAGCGTTCCCCCCGGCCCTTTTGTCATCGACGACCTGTATAACACCAGCGGTCAGGGAGACCTTGAGGTTGAGGTCATCGAAGCTAACGGTAAGCGTTCCACCTTTACGGTGCCCTACTCTTCTGTACCGGATTCTGTTCGTCCAGGAAACTGGACATACGGTCTGGCGCTGGGACGTGTACGTCAGTATTACAGCGTAGAAAACACGTTTTTTGAAGGGGTTTTACAGCGCGGCATCAGTAACCGCTTCACGGCGACGGCCGGTTCACGCCTCGCAAAAGATTATCAGGCATGGCTGGCAGGCGGTGTATGGGGTTCACCGGTCGGTGCTGTAGGTATGAACACCATTTTTTCACAAGCACGCGTTGAGCAAAACAAAAAAACGACCGGCTGGCGTGCCGAACTGAGCTACAGCAAAACCTTTGAAACCGGGACAAATCTGGTTTTAGCCGCTTACCGTTATTCCACCAGCGGTTTTCGCGATCTGCAGGACGTTTTGGGCGTCAGAAGGCAGAATGACACAGGTATCAGCTACTACTCCGATTCGATGAACCAGCGTAACCGGTTATCCGCAACCCTGGGGCAGTCATTTGATGACGTCGGTATGTTTACCCTGAGCGCCAGCACAGCCGATTACTACAACAATAAATCCCGCATCACTCAGTTGCAGCTTGGCTATAACAACAACTGGAAAAAGATCAGTTACGGCTTCAACGTCGCACGTCAGCGCACGACCTGGAATACAACGCGATCCGATCTGGATCTCTTCAATCGCCAGGACGACACTCGCGCGCAACGTTATACCGAAAACACCTTTTCCTTTAATATCTCAATGCCTCTTGCCTGGAACAACACCTCTTCTGTTTCCTATTACTATAACCAGTCAAAACAAACACGTAGCTCATCGCTGTCCCTGTCAGGATCGGCGGGTGACAACAATGATATTTCTTATTCTGTCTATGGCGGCAGTGAACATTATCGCAATGGCAATAGTGGACAGGCACTGAACTTCGGCGGAAACGTTCAGCAAAATACGCGTCTGGGCGCTGTTCGCGCCAACTATGGTCAGGGCGAAAACTATCGTCAGGCTGGGCTGGGAGCATCCGGCACCGTGGTGCTTCACCGGGGCGGCATTACACTTGGCCCATACAGCAGTGAGACATTCGCCCTGGTTCAGGCCGATGGCGCACAGGGCGCGCTGGTACGAAATGGTCAGGGAGCTGTCATCGATCGCTTTGGCTATGCCATTTTGCCCTCACTCAGTGCCTATCGCGAAAATAACATCAGTCTGGACACGCTGGACATGAATGCCGATGCCGAACTGAGCGGCGGTAGTCAACGTGTGGTCCCCTATGCGGGGGCTGTTGTACGGATAAATTTCGCCACCATCAAAGGCAAAGCTGTCTTGATCTCGCTCACCAGTAATGCGGGGGAAACGCCCCCTATGGGCGCTGAAGTTCGTGATGCCAACAACACGGTTATTGGTGTCGTCGGTCAGGGTGGTCAGCTTTATGCACGTGTCCCCCACGACTCCGGCACACTTAAAGTCAGTTGGGATAACGATGGTCAACAAACCTGCCTGGTGAATTATCAAATTACCGGAAAGCAAGACGATCACCTGATCCAGCTTACCGGCTTATGTAATAAGGAGTAGCGCGTGTTCACAAGAATCCTGCTTTTGTTAATCACTACCCTACTGGTACCGCTTCCACTTCTGGCGAATTGCACAAAGGTCACGAGTCAGGGCCAGCTTTCCCAGGCCGCTAAAGATGCCGGCTATACCGCAAAGGGATGGGAAGGTGCCTGTGATGAGTGCACAGGGCGGCTGGCATTGCCTGCAATCATCAATATCAATTCGGGCAAGCTGTTTCAGCCCTCGGGGACGTTGCTGGCCAGTGCGGTCGGCCATCCGCTCAACAACCCGATGAGGGATGCGTTTACGCCGAATCAGATTCTGTACCGCTGCGACATGGGTGATGCGGATAAACTCTTTGAAATGTATTCCACGAATGGCGACAGAGAAGAAGCCGGTAAATATGCCACCAGCGAGGTTGAAGGCGCTTATTTTGATAAGTTCAAAAATGTGGCGGTCAGACTGACCAACCTTACCACGGGTGAATATTACAGCCGCTACTGGAAAGCACGGCAGCTTAGTGCCAGCGACTGGTATACCGATGGGCAAAAAATATACATCCCGGCCAGTATATTTAGCAGTGTGCTCTACGAAATATTTAAAATCGATGAAGGTAAACATTACGTCAATAGTGACAACTATTATTTTGAGACAAACAATCAACCCCGCGGATATATTGCATTTAAAGGTCCTGGACTGGAAAGTAATAATCTTTATCCCGGTGCGGATCATTCCACGGTGTGGAATGGCTGGCACTATGACTGGCCTGTTGGCTGGAGTTCGTGGAAGACAGTCACCTATGTTCGCGGCGCAGCCTGCGAGGTGTACGATTACCCCGCGGTCGTCTCTCTGCCATTAACCAGCGTGGGTGTTTTAGCCGCTGGAGGCAACAGCCAGGCGCCTTTTTCCATTACCCTCCGCTGCGAGACCGGGGCAACGTCCGGGATCAAGAATTCCACTGTGACATCAGCCAACGTCGCAATGGGTTTTCTGGTAAATCAGCCTCAGGCTGTGGCCATGGCTCAGACGCTGGGTCTCACCACCAGTAGCGGTGGATTAACCTGGCTGCTTGACACAAATTATGGGGAAAGCAACGGCAGTTCAGCCTCTGGCGTAGGGATAAAAATCTACAATAGTGCCGGTACTCCTCTCAACCTGTTGCCCGATATAAGCAGTACCGGCACAGGCAATACGCGTGGATGGTATGCCTATAAAGATTTAACCACACTTACGTCATCAGACAACGGTGAGATCTACAGCGGCGATTTTACTGCCTCCCTTGAGGCTATTCCCGGACAAGTTATCACTTCAGGAACCGTTAATGCACAGTTACAAGTGGTGGTCAGTTTTCAGTAGCAGCCTGTATTTACTCACGGCGTTATTGTCAACGCAGGCAGTTGCCGTTGTAAACATTGATAAAACCCGCATTATTTTCAACGCCAACGAGATTGCGCAATCCGTCAATCTGGTCAACAGTGAAAACAGCCCTGCCGTTTTACAAATCTGGACAGATGACGGCGATCTCTATGCCCCGCCAGAGAAGAGCAAAACACCAGTCATGGCTATGCCGCCGGTCTTGAAAATGCAGCCCGGCGAATTACGCTCTATAAAGCTGATGCTCACCTCACGCGCTGGTTTGCCCCCCGGGAAAGAAACCCTGTACTGGCTGAATATCTACCAGATACCGGCGCTCAAAAAATCTGACAACCAGCGCGATAAAAAAGTCGTTCTGCCGCTGCGTCTTCGCCTGAAGGTTTTTGTACGTCCGACAGGGCTGGGTGCACCCCGGCCGGAAGATGCACAAAAACTACGCTTTACCCGACAAAACCAGCAAATCATGATTTCTAACCCTACGCCCTGGTATATGAGCCTGAACGCGAAAGTGGAAAAAGCGGTATTGAGAAATATTATGGTCGCACCGCTGTCTGATATTGTGGTTCCCGTCACCACTTCCGTTAATCCCGGCGCAAACGTCGAATATGAAGTGATTGATCAGAACGGTAACGTTGAGAAACATCGCAGCACGCTTCGCGCGACAGTTGGGAAGTAGCTGAATTACCTATTTTTGGCACAAAGAGAGATGATATGGAACGCTGATAAGGCACTGAAACGCAGTGCCTCTGACAAGGTTCTTTCTTCAATGAAGCGCAGTTTTTATCTTTTTAATTTTTCGTAAGCGGGCAAAACACGGCATTCAACTGGAAACTTCCATATTCGATATTATCTCTCTCATCTTCTTCGTTTTCATACACCATAATTTCCATAATTGCCTCGGTAAACAGATAGCCATTAATGGGCAAAATAAACATGTTTTCATTAATTATACCGTCCTCGACAAGATTATGGTAAATTTTAACATTCTCCTTTTGATACTCCAGGAAGTCGCCGACAGTGTCGAACCTGTCAGCCGTAGTTCCATAAGGAAAAATATTTCGCGTACCGTTGTAGTTAATGAATACGTATCCAGGGCTGACAAATGGACCACCGGACCAGTGTATTATGCCGGTATCGCATCCGACCCGATAAAGGCGCATCGCTACCTTGTATTTTTTTTGCGCCTCCGTAACGTCCGGATTGATTTCTACTGCCCCCATAGAAAGAACATCTCCGGGCTGATGACCGTTCAGACTCCATGGGATCATTTTTGCATTTCTGAAAAACCACATATATCGCTCCTTTATGTTATTTTAAATTCACTCTGAAAAATTTAACGGCCATAACTGTGAATGTCTTTTGATTTGCTAATCATGATTAAAATCAGACAGCGCACAAGCAATACTCCACGGTCAAACCGTTGAGTTATCAATTCTTGATTTAAAAGTGGCACCTGCTGTGACATATCAGCCATTCACTTTGAATGCCATTAATCCATGTATATCATCGCTGATTAAGTTTCTCTGTCGTTGAATAAGTTTGGGAAAGGGGTAAAAACTTCACCCAATCAATCTACATCATCATCTTATGCGTTTATTGTTCAAAATCAGTAAAACTGTCGGCCAGTCGAAATTAAACCTTAATATTTCAATGAAAAACCCATGAAGCAAAACCATTATAAGTCAGTTACCCATCTAAGCATTTATTTAGAAAATGGCTTTACTAAAAATAGCAAAATAGCCATATCGGATAGCTTACAGCCCATGCATGAAGTGCAGTTTTATTTAAATATATATCCGTTTAAATTTCCGAAAAAAATAACAGCGACCTATTTAAACTGAGGATGAACTGACATTACAGCAGCCTTGAAATGCAATACAAGGTCAATATGAAAGAGGTAAAGATGACAGAGAAGAGATGAGGATTTTATGCCTGCCCGATTACAGTATGACCGGCGCATCACGTTATTGCCCTCGAGGGGACTATTTCGTAAAAAATGGATGAAAAAATTAATCGCCACGCGTCATTAGTTGCAATCGCTAAATGGATAGATGAGACGGAGCGTCGAAATAGGCGATGAAGATCTAATGGTCGTATCGCGAGCGTTCATGTCTGTTTCATTCCCGTTATTTCTTCCGGCGATACGCTGCGTAGAACGCGATTCATATCTACGGTAATGCGGACGCGATAGAGACTCACACAGCGTTGTAACACTGTGTGGTCCGGCTACGGCGATAAACGTACAGACCGTGCCGGGCCCCCGAGACAGGATGACTACGCTGAAAGATTACGTTCAACAGCGGCTAAAACGTCATCACAACGAATCGCACGTAGCCCCGCATGTGATTCTGCAGGGCGCAATACCTGATGCATTGTGCTGTCCTGAACAGGCGCAGCGCCATCAATCGCATTCTGATCACTGAACAACGCCACGGTCGGCGTTTGCACGGCTACAGCCAGATGTAAGGGGCCGGTATCGCCCACCACCAGCGTTTTAAAGCCGCTGATCTTTTCCGCCAGTTGAATGAGGTTTGTGGTGCCCGCCACATTTTTGACCCGCTCACTGGGCACTTTCATGCCGTCAATGATGCGTTTGTTCAGGGCCTTTTCGCCCGGAGCACCTACAAGTTCAATGGTCAGATCATCATGTCGGGAAATTAAGGTATCGATGAGCTGTGAATAATAGTTGTCAGGCCAGCATCGCTCCATACTGGATGCGCCAGCATGAATACCAATGACCGGCGCGTGATTAACCTGACGCTTGAAAGGCGCCGGAATAAACATGGCTTCTGAGGGCATCGGAATACCGACAGCACTCAACAGGTCTTTTTTCTGACGGATAAGATGAATATTGCCGTGCTTTCGGTTGTCATGAAACGCGGACAAACAATTTTCCAGAATAAATTTTTCTTTGCCCTGGTAGTCCGCGTAATAAACGTCTTTCAGTATGTAGTCAGACCCGGCCAGCGAGGCGGCAACAATGTCATAGGGTGCGCGCGAATGCAGGATAAAGGTCGCTTCAACCTGCTCTTTACGCAGCGATTTGACCAGTTGCATCATACCGCCGATTTTTCCGTCCCAGTATAATATCTTGTCAATCAGGGGGCTTCCTTCCACCAGCGCAAGATTACGTGGCTGAATCACCATGATGATTTTGGCATCGGGCCAGCGATCTTTTATCGCGCCAATAGCGGGCGTGTTAAACATGAAATCGCCAAGTGCCGTGTTCGAAATAATTGCGATGCTTTTGAGATCATGGTGCTCAGAAAAGCGGTCAATTTTTTTGACGCGATAACCCGTCAACCTCCATAGCGACAGGAACAATCTGGCGGCTTTTTGCTTTGCGATTTTACTCATAAGTGGTCCTGACTGACGCCTCATTATCCTTACTGTGCCCCCGGCCCCTTTTCCGTGTGGTCAAGGCAAGAAGCGCATGTTTCTTAGTCACGCAGACTGGCGGAAAACTGCGGGCGCAGTATATAGCATAAAACGTGAAGGGCGAAGCCAGCGTTCCCCTCGGACGGCGTTTTATCGGCAACGCCACATGCAGCCGTTCATCCAACCTCGCTTTCAATAAAAAACGGGAACCAACCGGCTCCCGTTCTCGTTTAACCCAAATTCTGGATTACATATTCGCGATAATCGCGTCACCAAACTCTGAACATTTCAGCAGTTTAGCGCCATCCATCAGACGTTCGAAGTCATAGGTCACGGTCTTGGCAGCGATTGCGCCTTCCATGCCTTTAACAATCAGGTCTGCGGCTTCGAACCATTCCATATGACGCAACAGTATTTTTGCAATCTTATGTTAATTGCATGAATTTTAATAACTTTCCATTCAAAACATCACGGTAATAGGACAATAACAGGCGTCAATTTACAGTAATAATTACAAATAGTTATCTTTAATTTTGGGGAAGCCTAGTTTAACACTAACGGCAATCACATTTACGTATAGTTAATAATAGACTTACCATCTGCTATCACGTAACACATCCGCATAAATCGTTTGACAAATAGAACCAAAGGGGCTATAACTTATCACATGAGGTAGCGAATACGTCGCAGCCCGATACCCGAAAGGACGAACAGATGACAAACGATATGAGCACCGCAGAACTGGAAAAAATTCACGCTGAGATCGCTAAACTAATGGCCGAAACAGCAAAAATTAACCGGGAAACAATGTGGTATCCGGTAGCTGTCGCAACAGGGCTAATCGGTGCGGTGGCAACAGTAACCACCATCATTATCAAATTTATTTAAGAGAAGCCCCTTAAAGGGGCTTTTTAACAGGTGCGATATGCGACTGATAAAGGATTACACCCCGCCATCACCGGAAGAGCTGGATATTCTGAAGGAAGATCTTGGGTATACTGGGAGCCAAATGGCTGATCTGGCTGGAGTCGCAAGTAACAGCCAGTGGCGTAAATACACTGGTGGGATTTCCCCTCGTGCCATGTCTCCACATATTCTTTTTTTTATGGCCGCACAACTGGCGCTGAGTGATGATGAAATTGAGCGAGTGCTGGAAAAGATGCGTGAGATTGGTGCACGCTTCCCGTGTGGCGGTTCATAAAGTGAGTGGACGAGAAAAACGTTAAGCCTCGCAATAGGTTTGCTATAAAATAAGGGACTATAGAAAAAATGATCTCGTGTTCGAATAAAAAAATTGAATCCATACAGGCTCTACGTGGAATAGCTGCGATGCTAGTAATGCTTTTTCACTACGGAATAACTTTAGATCTTAACCCAGAAAATAAATTAGCTTTATTTTTTGGGCATGGCTGGTCTGGAGTTGATATGTTTTTCATTATATCAGGATTCATTGCAGCATACACAGTAGGCATTAATGTTCAAGGTTACAGAGCAGGCATTGAATACCTATTCAAACGTATAATTAGAATCGTGCCTTTATACTATCTGGTTACAATTTTAAGTGCTGGTCATAGCCTAGAATCCTTTATTGAAACCGGAAAATCACTCCTGTTCATTCCTCTTGGTGGCTTACCTCCTGATAGTTATGGCCCCCTTTACGGCGGCGCTAGAGTGGGTCAGGGGTGGACGTTGAATTATGAAATATACTTCTACTTAGTTATTGCCATATCAATTTTTTTTGGGCGTGCCAAATGGTTAATTGCTTCAGGATTCATAGTTCTTACTGTTCTTTTACCTCTGCTTATGTTTGGCTTTCCTGCCAACTACGGTTTTTCAGGATTCTATTTTAAATATAACTATATAAACCTTATGACAAATCCGATAATACTGGAGTTTATCATAGGAATCTTGATTTGCTTTATATATAAAAAAATGTCAAAGAAAATCACTTTAACATGGGTAGTTTTGATAATTGCATCCGCAACATATTTCCTTATAAATTACTTTTCCCCTATCCTTACAAATTCAAGAGTTGCTATGTGGGGGCTTCCTGCCGCCGCATTAACCTTGGCATTACTCAAACTTGAGCTAATAACAGAGTTCAAGTACCCCAAAATACTTATTAGACTTGGGAATATATCATTCTCGATTTACTTATTGCATAACGCAGTCAGCGGTGTCTTACTAAAACTAATCAAGCACATTACAAACAATGTCAACATATTCACACACATTGAAGCAAGGATTATTCTGTTCACCCTTTCTATTGTGGGTACTTTGTATCTGTCCTGTCTTTCTTACAGATATATCGAAAGCAGTTTGACTTGTTTCAAAAACTCGCTATTTTGCGAAAAAACCACGCTGCGTAGCAATCTCAATTAATTTGATTCATGAGTTGCTCTTGACTTCTCAAGGGCGGCTCACTCTATAGAAGGCCAGTCTATTTTCTCATATGCCTCTCTGCTGGAAACATTATCAAAATCCATAGCATTTATTTTTTTTATGAAAGTCATCCAATTAATTAATTTTATCTTATCTACTTCATTTATAATCCCAAGCTGAAGTTCAGTGCGCCAATCCGAAGTCATTTCTTTTGCTTTAACAAGCATTTCTCCACGCTGTATTTCTGCCCTACCCTTCCAGTCTACTACAGGAGCAATGTATTCTGAAATTGCCCCCCATTTTAGGGCAACGCATTGTGCAAATATTTCGCGACCACATTCTTCAATATCATCAGGTCGGGCTGTAAAAGGCATGTAAATACCTGACATATTTTCAAAAAGCACTTCGCAATTAACTATAGTTTTCTCCGAATTACCAAAGCAGAGATTACGAATATCCTTAATCTTAAATTTCATCATGAAACCCTTACATAAAGAGAAACCGAAAGATGTTTATCAGTTGTCCATGCATATCCAAGACACCTCCATGTTCCCGCCAGACCACCACCGCCCGACAATGCCGACCAGTCACCACCGTAATTAGACTGATACGCAGTAACGCCCCCCGGCACTAACTCACCAGCAGCTATCAGGTCACCGTATCCAACCGTTTTGTTTAGGGTGTTGAGTCGTGCGAAGCAAAGTGAGCCAACGCCACCAGCCTCACGATTCACAAGATTTGCGACAGCCGAACCGACCTGGCCCGGTATCCAGTCATGTAGAAAGCCTCCCCACAAGCTGCCGTAAAGATTACCGTCTGGTTGCAGGAACGCATCCTGCACGTATATATTCCCCTCGATTCGCGTATTTGCGCCCAGATAAACGCGCCCGTCTCCGGCATTGATACGCAGCGGACGGGCATCATCCCAGCCACCATCCGGGTCACCTGCCGCCGTTTTAAGAATGTAAAAATCATTGCCGTCAAAACGCAGAAAAAACGCCTGGTTTCCGGCTTTTATCCTGTAGCCGTTCTGACTGGTTGTGCTGAGTTCACCGGTCATGGTGCCGCCGGAAAGCGGCACAGCGCCGACCTGCGCAGGGGTTGGGGGATTTTTTTCATAAAACATCTCACCCAGCAGGAAGCTGTCAACCTGACCCAGCAGCTTTTGGTTATCCCAGCCAAGCATTACCTTGTTAGTGGACATCCGTTCACCGCCGCCCTGCTGGACAGCACCAACATCACTGGCACTGACCTGAACGTTACCATCAATATCAGGTTTTTTTGTGTTAACCGATCTGACTTTACCGAAATAGGCCGCAACCGGATTTATAACATTGAAAAATTTCTTAGTTGCATCAAGTAAGCAACAAACAGGTACGCCAGCAACCAAATCACCCGCATCGAGTTGTGAACCATTACCTTTATATAATGGAAGCGTCCCCAGAACGCGACCACCCATTACAAGCTGCAGGGTGCAGGCGGCGGTATTAGTCTGCGTCGGATAGACAACAACCGGCGTTTTCAGTGACCAGTCTGTTGCCCCATTAACAAAGTACGTAGCGGGTAGCTCAAGCGTCAGCGCATTAGCCGTTCCCCCGGCAGTTCCCGAAATATATTGTCCGCTCTGTAGCTGTTCAATCTGTACGAACTGATTCTCTGAACCACGGGTAGCAAAGTTGCCGATGACATCGTTCAGAACCCAGCCTTTCGCGGTGGTGCCCTCCTGCGCCCGCACAACAGTCAGAATGTCATTATTTACCGCCATCAGATGGCAGACTTCGAAGACAGTCTCTTTTGCGTCGGTCAGCGTAATTTTTGCGTAGGTTTGAAGGGGGGTTGACGCATTAACATAGTCGGAGTTCAGCAGGCCATCAAAGAGTTTTCCTGCGCCGGGCATGACCTGAATTGTCGTCTGACTGGCCGTTATATCTGCTGCAAGAGCTGAAACCACATTGTTTCCAAATCCCGTAATCATTTTTCAACCACCGTTGTAGAATATGAATAAATAAAGGGGAGACTGACCAGCGACTGGTCTATTACATCCTTGAGAAAATACCCCACCCCATTTCCGTAGTCCGGTATGGCTATTGAGAAAACCCCTGAATCAACGGTAATACTCACGTCAAATGTGCTCTGTAACGGCGGATCGATACCGTTGGCACCGTGCACGAATCTCGCCACACGCCGTTTAAGCCAGTCAATGCAGAAATGCAGGCCGTCACCTTTATAAAAATTCCATGTAAGGATCCGCTTGAAATAATCATCAGGTACGTAGGATGCAGACCCCGGCACAAAGTTTTTCATTCGCGCATAGGGTATGGTGTTGTATTCGATGGTGTTGTAAACGCCGCGTGCAATCGCCTCTTCGGAAACCTGCAAGAGTGGCCTCTCCTGTCCGTAGATACCCAGCGCTGTCCAGTCCAGGAGTTCACCTGTGATGGCCGGCGATGTCCAGCACGGTAAATTCAGACCGTTTAAGGATTCAAGATATTCCTGGGCAATCTCGTTATAAGCATCAAAAAAAGCCACAATATTAGGGTCGTCGTTGTATTGCACGAAGGGGTAAGAGGGAATTATTTTATCAACTGGTGCCTTCATATTGTTTAACCTGAATCTGTGAAGCAGACGTTGAAAAGTATGAATATGAGTCACCGTAAACGAGGCTGGAATTGCCATCCGGGGCCTTTATGGAACCGTTTACGCCTATCTGAATCTCGATCATCGAAATCAGTGAGGCAGGCACCAGACTGGCAACTGATTGCATGAAAATATCCTGAATCTCAAAGAGGTTGACAGGCTGACCAACCGCAATCGCATTGATGTAATCCGCAATGGGCTGTTGCACCGCATTAGCTATCCCGTCTGGATCGATATAGGTTGTGGATGCGGTATTCCAGGTGATCAGCACCGTCGCATTCTGTGATGAAGGAACAACATAAGGCAGCGTGTAGGTATCGGGGTAAACGGATATCTGTATCGTTTTTTTCTCAACGTCTGCCCCTGACGGGTTAGAGACGTCATTTGTCAGTACAGAGATATCGGGCACGGCTTTGTAGATGGCCCACGCCACCTCGAAAGGATCACCCCCCCCACGACCGCAACCCATTTCCCGAGCGCTGCCTGACGGTAAGAAATCAAATTGGCCTGCACACCGTTAACTTTCTCAAGCTCAGTGCGCAGGCAGGCTGGTGTGCCCTGTGTTGTCTGCATTCCCGATTGCATTACCTGTGAACGATAGGAGGCATAAGACTGCTCTCCCGCGCCAGGTAGGCCAGCGGTAAGATTCGTACAGGTTACGGGCTGGTTTTTGGGTACAGATGTGATGACCTGCGTCACGCTGCCTGCCGGTACTGCCCAGGAGCCTTCCGATGTTGCCAGACAATAAACAGGTGCCGTCTGGCCGGACGCTGGAATTACCGCATCACGCACAACCGCATATTGGTTATTTCCATCGCCAACAGTAAAACCCTTCGGTACAGGGAAGCCCGGTACCCCGGAGAATACCACGTACACAGATGTGTTTGTTCCCTTCCCCTGCTGCACGCCGTAAATGTTACCCAACTGCAAGAGTAGCGGGATATTGGCCCCATAGGGACTGCATGAATTGATGAGATCAACACGCGCATGATCGATGAGTGCAATTGCACCTGTTGCAGTGCTTGCCAGGTCAGTAATCAACCCGGCTGGCAAATTGGCTGTATAACCAGGTACCTTTGC
Source organism: Pantoea sp. JZ2 (assembly GCF_035191405.1). Lineage (NCBI taxonomy): Bacteria > Pseudomonadati > Pseudomonadota > Gammaproteobacteria > Enterobacterales > Erwiniaceae > Pantoea > Pantoea sp. JZ2. The sequence goes on from NZ_CP045247.1 coordinate 2,999,875, forward strand.
CGCCACTCTGCTGATAAGATTTGAGAGAAGTGTTTTTGGTGGCGTGGGCTGTGCCCCTGCCTCGGTCATGATGATGGGTAGGTCAGACATGCTTACCTCATAATATGGAAATTAAAAATGAAAAAAACTTTATTCCTTTTACTCCCATTGCTTTTTTCTGGCGCAGCAAGTGCTGTAGATGCAGAAAATAACGCAAGCAATGTTTTACATTACGGGAAATGGTTTGTGGTTGAATTCACCATGCCCAATACGATCACTTATCGCATTGGAACTGAATCAAATTTACCCCAGCAAAGAGAAACTGTTTTCATTGACATATCTCCTTTAGAAAAATGCAATCCGGGAAAGGTTACCACCAATTAGTTTATTGGCTATAAACAACCCGACTTCTCTGGCGTGCCTTTTTTACCTGTAAAATATAAAGTAAGCGGTCAGAACACAAAAAACTCGATAACAAAACCTGTAGTGAGTGAGGGTTTTTTATTTACTCCAATCGAGTCGATGGACGCAGACGAATTGTTAAAAGCCAAAGATAAAGGATATTTTTCATTCTGGATACAACCACCTTCTGATAGCACCATGTCAGTTAAGAAAATGTTCTTCCCAATGGGTGGTTTTTCTAAAGCCTATGGGAAGGCTATTGAATTGTGCAAACAAAATATGTAGTGAAGTATAAAAAGTTTAGTTCCTTTAAAAATCATATCTTGCACATGACCGTTATCCAAAAGGATAACGTCAAACTGCTATCTCAGTCTGGTAACTGGTGCCATTAAGAAACACAACAGCGATATTGTAGGTGGGGTTATTTGCCCCATCTGCTTTCGTGATAGCCAGTGATGCGAAGTACCCCGCAAACTGCTGTTGCGTCATGTTGACGTAATAATCTGGATAAACCTGCTGGACGATGGACTGCTGTGCAGGTATGCCATATTGCGCATAGAACGGTGACTCACCCAAACCAAGTTTTAAAGTTTGTATCAACGTTGTCAGCCAGACATAAGAAGAGTCGCCATTTTCGTCTGTCTCAACGGCTACCCACTGCTTTTTTCCGTTCTCGTCGGTAACGCGCCCCCATGTTCTCACTTTGGCACCTCTGTAGTGACGGTACTGCTGCCAGACTCAACACCATTCACATTGTGCTTATGGGTCGCACCAATGTTAACGCCATTGTGAATCAGGCCAGAAGCGGACAGTTCCAGAGTCTGTCCGGCGATACTCAACGCGATCTTATCGCTGTCTATCGAAACCGATGTTTTACCGTCTGACGTTTTGATTAATGCTCCCTCTGGACCATACAGCACAATTTTATTCGGATTTTCCCCTGGCCACTCTGCATTTGCAATCGGTACAAAAAACAGCGGGGTCAGGGACAGTGTGTATGAAAGATTCGCTATACCAGGCCCCAGACCAGAAACACCCCGCAGTGAAACATCTGCCGCGATGGTCACCCCGCGGTCACCTGCCTGAATCGGATAGCGGATATAGGGAAATGTAGCAACAGGAATTGTAATCTGTGGAAAATTAATGCCCTCGGGAAGCATATCGAACTGAACCGTAACAATCTGGCCTCTTACCCCCACAACATGACAGGGCAGTTCACGCCCTTTCAATGCGGCCTGCGAGCGATTCACATCTGACATCATCCCCGAAAGCGTACTGATGAATGGCGTTTTCTGAGCATTTGACATTTTTACCTCATACTGATGTCCAGTTCTCCGCGATTGCCTCGTATACCGTTGCCCACGCATCACCATCCGCGACAAGGAAAGCACCAATATGTCTTACTGACGTAATCAGAAATTCCCCTGAAAAAATGACATTATCTTTTGGCACTGCACTGTATGGCGTTGTATTCATCATCAAAACTGATGATGGACCGGAAATCATACCCTGCGGCATTTCGATTACATCTCCGCATCGCAAATCGCCCCGTAATGGACACTTGAATGTCATTACGAAGGGTTCCGACCACGTTGGTTGTCCAATCAGCTCATATCCCTGTATTGCCTTTGGCGTTCCCCAGCTAACCGACGCGTTATCGTAAATGCGTATGGTGTCAGACTGCATGGTAATACCCACGCCCAGATAGTTATTATCACGCATAGTGGCAATCGAAAGGCTGCGAACCGCTATTGCAAGTGAAGAAACATCCGAACCGTACTCAAGTGAACAATCTTCAGGAAGAATCAGATTGTTGCTTACTGTACATATTATTTTTTTCCTGGTGTAAATTTTACTCAGCGCACGAGTTAAGACATCGCCAAGTTTTTCCCCTTTCCTGCCATTATCACTGATGCGCAAAGGCTTTCCGTTATCGAGCCTCCTGATAGCGGGATTAATAATAAGGTTCAGTGACTGATTAGTTCCGACCCAGTTAGCATATGCACTGTAAATATCACCATTAATAATTTCTCCCTGTTGATGTTCATCAGCCAGCGGCAGTCCTTTGGTAAAACCGGCAATCAAACTAACCTGACAACCATGTAGTTTCACACTCTGCCTCAGCACATCTATTGGTAAACCATAGATCGCAAGCATTGTTCCCGAACTCACCGTATCAAGACCGGTAATCATCACATCAAACTCGATATGTAACCCTCTACCTGGCGTATTGCTGGTATCGAACGGGCCTACAGGATTTCCGTAAGCATCGACGGGCGGCTTTCCGGTTTTAGGATCAGTGATTTTCAGATGATAATATCGCATCAAAGAGCCTCAAACTGATTACTGCTGACCCGGTAAATTAAAGAGCCGGGGGAATAAGGCAATGCCAGATTTATATCGTAGTCGTCTGGTGACCCAACCAGAGGGCAATACGCAACAATATTACCTGCTCCATCCGTTAATTTCAGATAATAGCGGTTCGAATAAAGATTAAATGGAACAGTCGCAAATAATGTTGTTCCACCCACGGATACTGTAAATCGAAAGGTTTCTTTGCCATTGGGTTTGAAGGGAATAATCGTTGTCATTATCCAAACTCCTGCGCTATTTGCCGTGAAACACCAGACCATGACAGCCCTTTGGGTGAAGGTACGCCGGAATCAAATTTACTCATTAAATCACCGAGAACAGAATCGGCTTGTTCCAGTGAAATAAGTGGTTGTTCGAACTCAAACTGCCATGAATATTGCACTTGTTTATTTTGTTCTGAAAAACCGGATGTATCTGTCAGTGTACGAAGCAGGCACCCGGTGAAAATAAACGATGGCGTCATGACCGTATAGCACCCTCCCTGCTGGTTATGCATGTCGAGTGCTAACTTCAGTGCACTGAAGGTCATTCCCTTGGTGGCATACCCACCATCCTGAGTCGAGACGGGTCTCAGCATCTGCATCAATACCCTGTTCGGCTTCCTGACAACAGCATTCGCTGCCGTCACCTGGTTATAAGAATTCAGATTTCCAATGTCCTGCTGAACCAGCGTAGTGCCCGCCATAGGTGTAAAATGCGCCGTTGGGCCTTTGCCTATCTCACCATGCAGTAGCCCGTCAGTAACACTCAATCCTTCGGTCAGAACTGCTATCGGCATCACACCACCGGGAATATCGCTGGCGATACCATCAACCAGCATAATGGGGGACACTTCGAAAGCCAGTCTGAACGCCTGCCCAAAATAATTCAGTGCCATTTATCACCTCGGAATCGACTGCCCAACGACCTGAGCCAGAATGTCAGAGCCTGGCTTCTGCTCAACCTGAAGAGTTATAGTGGCGCGGTCATTTTTGCCACCGCGGGAGAGAACGGTATTTGCTGCATCCAGTTGGCGCATAATTCCCGGATGTTGCTCTGTAGCCCCCTGTACTTGCGGTAGAATTTTCAACAGGTAATCTACAGTCTCTTTTTTGAGACTGAGATTTCCTTCCCTGTCGATACGCCCACCGTTATAGCTGGTGAGCATTTTCGCTATATCGCCTTTGTATCGCCGGTTAAGATCATTGAGATAACGTGCAGCAGCGACCGTAGCTTTGTTCGGATCAAAAACGTCATTTCCCTCCAGTCCGTAGGCTTTGGCAGTCTCAGGCATAAACTGAAACAGTCCTGCTGCACCGCTGACTTTGTTCAGCGCTAACGGATTCCATGAAGATTCTTTCTGAGCAATAGCAGACATCAAGCCATTTGGAAGATTTGCAGTTTTATTTGCGGCCTCCACAAATGTCTGTACGTTTGTCTTCATCGCATCAGGCATCTGGTATTTCGTATAAACATCGTCCTGCTTGAAATATTCACCGGTATATTGGTTTGTAAGCGGGTTAGCCCCCGGAAGATTTCCACCGAGATATTTATTACCAAACGCCACAAAAGCGGGATTAGCTTCATCAGCCCCAACACCAGCCCCATTAAAATTCACATCAGGAACGTTACCCGCAATCCACTTAATGGCTTGTCCAAGTGCCGAAATTATGGTTTTCACACAATCAGCAAACGTCTTTAGATCAGTCTGAAAATCATCACTACCGAGCCAATTTCCAAGCTTTTGCAAACCACTAGCTAATGTATCGAACAGCGCTTTGCCGTTTTTCCCATTAAGAAACTTATCAATGCTGCTGGTAAGGTTGTCGGAAATAAGCCCAATCGGGCCGCTGAGTTTTGCCAGTGCCTTAAGAAATGAATTCCCTATCCGATCAGCGTTGTAGGCAAATTTTGCTGATAAATCCTGCCAGCTCTGCTGTGTCCCGCTCCCCATAGCCCGATCCAGCTTTTGCGATTGTTCGGAAAACTGCTGATTGAGCTGAGGGATCCTGTCACTGTTCGCCAGAATCTGGTTGGCCGTGGCGACATCAACAACCCCATCCAGCCTGTGACTTCGCAATATCGACTGAGATACTCCCGTTCCTTTATATTGCTTAAGCATCGTCGCCACAGCGGACAGCAGCTTAGGCATATTCGCGGCTGCACCCTCTCTGGGGTTAATCCCCATGCTTATCAACCCCGAATATAAGGGGTTTTGTGGATCATTCTGCGCAGCCGCTAACGACATCATCATCCCGTCAGCAGCAGAGATACGGGCTCCGTAAACATTATGCGCGGCCTGCTTCTGCCCGGTACTTACACCTAATCCCTGAGAGGTCTGATACTGCCGGCTTACTCTCTGCGCCATATAGCCGTAACCGAACAGGCCACCGCCACTTGCAGCGGCAATCTTTGCCCCCCAGGATACGGTAGTGGTAAACAGACCTCTCAGCGTGTTTGTGGTCGCCCCAAGGGTTTTGTTGATAAGCGTAAAGGTCTTGAGTGTTCCCTGTGCCTCTTTGTTGAGACTCTTCAGGAACTTCTCAAAGCCGGTATCGCTAGGCGTTTTTTGGCCGCCTGCACCACTTCCCTGCCGCGGCGTTGCCGGAGGAGAAGCCGTTGGGACTGAAAGGGATGTCGTGGGTGCTGGCTGTGGCGCTGAGGGATATGGCAATCCACCTGGCCCGATACTCAGGGCATTTTTAAATTTATCGGCAATATCTTGGAGTTTCTGGATCTTCTCGTCGCTGAAATCCAGTGTGAGCACCGGAAGCTGGTTTCCTGTCATCAGAAAATACTCCCCGGCGGCTTAAATTTCATGAGTTCACGCAATTGAGCCGCCGTTTTAAGGTTTATTCCGGTATTGCTCCAGAGTTCAGAGAAGCCGATTCCGGCGCAGTAGTCGAGGACGTCGCTGATAACGTTTTCACCGTCTCGCCAGAACTGGCGGGATGCGTCGATGTCGGCAACGAAGCAATCCATTCCGTAAGCGTCGAGGATGAAATTGCACTGCCCCACAGTCCACCCACCTGTTCCATCACCTCTCTCGCCTGTTGAGGTTTGTTTATCGACGAGACACATGTAAAAAAAACGAGTTCACCCAGAGCTTCTTCAGGCTCAATAACCTTACGCCCGATGGCGACATCCAGAGGAGCCGTGTCCCAGCCCTTTCCCTCAACAGGATAGACGAGGTTGGACAGGCGGATAATCTCATTAAGCAGCGTGTTCCTGACGCCGGTATCGCCGTCCCACACGCCCAGATCCTGACTGATTTTCTCCAGCATCAGGTAAGCAACCCGTGGTCCCGCAACGACGCCAAGCCCTTCAGAGAAAATCGCAGAAAACGTTTTACTCAGAATGTAGAAATGTTGACGGTAAACCTCTTTTGAAATAGGGGTTGCGTGAACATAGCCCGCCCCCATGTCCGTCTCAACAGGCAGAACAAAATTCATATTCCGTGCAATTTTCATCAGATATCCCACATTTCAGCATTGATGTAATAGGTGCCGGTGATCGTGACAGCAACACCCGGCTCACCACCGGCAAACGACATATCCTGCACATTGGTGATAGCGGTGTTCAGCACAGTAAAATCACCAAAAGTGGTACTGTCTGAATAGACCTTTGCATCGCCGATAGCGGTGTTCTTTTCCCACTGTGCCTTGTACTGAGCACCCAGCGCCTGACTGCGCAACAGGTGAACCCTGGACTGCATGACAAGATACGGCTGCGGCGACTGAACGGCTCCGGTCATTGCCGGCAGGAAATCAGTCATGTTTCCCTGGAAAACTAACTCAACGCCCTCCTTCGCAAGAAAAGACGCCGATACATTCAGTTCAGGGTGATCGGTAAATTTAATACTGGCGCGAACGCGGTTAAGAACGCCAACGGGGATCATTGGATTTGGCACGGTTCAACTCCTTTTTAAGAAAGCTGCATGGTCACGTTAATGTTGAAAATAATTGCGGTAAAACCACGCATTGGGGTGTAAGTGGCAGACAGTCCGGCGTAGCGGCCAATTCCATAATCGTTCGGGTTGTTTTTAACGTAGGTTTTGAACGCTACCGCGTTAACCGGGGTTTGCCCGTTGACCAGGCCATAAGAAACACCAGTGTTGAAGACGCCCTGCGCTACCTGTTGCAAACGATCAATACCGTCCTGGTTGTAATACAGCGGATTGATGGGATTATTGCTGCCGTTGATGACTGCATTCGCCAGCATCATATCGACATTGATCTGCACCCAGTCCACGCTGTACCAGTAGGTCATATCGTTACCGTCGCTGGTGACGCCCTTCACCAGCATGGTGTTCGCAATACCGCCCTCCGCACCCGTGTCCACGTAGTTGATGTTTTGCTTCACCATCGTGGTCAGAATGCTGGCTTTCGCCTTATTTGCGTTTACGGCCTGAAGGTAGCGGAATGCCATGGGAGGCACTTTGTTGATCTCTGACGGTGACGGAGAAACAAAATTCCACATTGCAGCAGCGGCCGCATTTGTCACCGGATAGGTATCATCAGCCATCGCAATAATGGATTTAATACCGGCGTATGGCGTCACGTAGTTGGTATCATCCGGCGTGTCTTCCAGCGCGAAGAAGTACTGCATCGACTCGTTGGAGGTATACAGCTTCGCAAGGGTGATAAAATCGTCGTTAGCTTTCCATGCCTCCGGTACCAGATAGGCATAAAAACGCTTAACTGGCTCCTGCATGTACGTTTTAAGCGCTGCTACTTCGTCTTTTGGAAGGTCATCCTGAAACCCAAGCTCAAGGAGATATGTACCCACAGAACTACCCTGAGCAAAGAATGTTTCGACAGCGGTAACAAGCGCATCGCTCCCGTTGATGGAAAACTGGCCTAACGTAGTTGGAGAACCATCAAGGGAAGAATCTCTGAGCGTCCAGGTCAGCGTTTTGCTATCGATGACTGTTGCCAGATACGTACCGTTCCAGGCTTTTGGTGAACAATTCTGGACGGTGATCTCCAGTTCACTCCCCGGGTCACGTGTAAGAGAGACATCGGCCGGCAGAGCCAGAGTAATGTCGGTTCCGAACGACTGAGCCTCGGCTTCCAGCGAACTGATGGGATAATTCACCAGATCGGTAATATCCGACGGCTGCGTTAATAATACAGGTTTACCGGGTTCCTGAAGCGTCGCGCCGAACGAAAGGACGGCGGACGTTTGCTGTAAATTTGACGGAATTGCGCCAATCGTCTGCGAGACGTTAACTGTTACGATGTTGAAGCTCATTATCTGACCTCGTAGTTAAAAATGACTTCTTTGATAAGCTGATGCGAAATGTCCCGCGTCGTGGCCTGGTAATAATTCACGTCGAAATCCACGATTTTCTTTTTCGCCAGCGCGTTTATTTCCACCTGGTTTGATTTCGCGTCGCTGACGATCGGCACGTTAGTTATGCCAAACTCCTCGTCATCGAGCGCCTTGTTCACCACATAGTCAACGAAGTCCAGTGCCATCTGGTTGCTGAAACCGTAGAGCGTCACGCGGACCGAATCCTGCGCAAACTGGTAACGAGCATTGCCCCGCACGGCGGCTGCCATTTGCAGCGGTACCGTATTTCGAACGTCGGCGGCGATGTATGGCGGCTTCAGGTTTGAGGGAACCAGGAAGGACGGGTAAACCGTGGCGAACTGTTTCAGCGCAAGCCAGATGGGGGTGCTGTTCGATATAACCTGTTCGTCACTGATGTCGTCCGGGCTGTCGATGATCTGCGAACGCATAGTCGGGAGGATTGCCATACCGCGATAATGGAATATGCCCGATTGCGTGTACCGGCTCTCCATCCGGGAAAAGGCAAACTGTGTCCCTTCGTATTCACCAAGATAAATGGCGTTAGGATCTTCAATGTTGAAATCGTCGGCCTTTGCAATTGGCGTGAAGATGATGTTATTCACGTCACGGGAAGACGTTGCCGATTGCTCAGTGACGACCTGCCTGTGCAGGCTACCCTTTATCGTAGTGACTAGCGGGTTAGCAATACCCATACGCTCCAGCTCGTCGGGTGTGATAATTTCGGCATTAACCCAGTACACAAAACCATCGAGCGGGAGAACTTGTCGCACGTAGAGGCGAAAGGTGATCTCCTGCCCGGATGAAATGGTTTCGACTGCTGACTGGAGAACGCTTGAGAGTTGCGTGCCGGTACTCTCGGCAATTTCATCAAGACTCGGCATCGTTACCTATCCATGCAACAAAAGATGATTTAAACAGGCCTCCATCGATAAACGATGGTCGCCGTTCACCGCGTTCAATCTTCAGACGTGAGTTTTTACCTTCCAGCGCAGCCAGTGTCGGAACACCGTCAACGGATAACCCGGCCATTTCTTCCTGTTCGAGAAAAATATTGAACTGCTGCATGGTTTCCCCGAGCAATTCCCCCTGAGTTAAAGGCGCTCCATGCTGAATGTGATTGATAAGAGACCAGGCCAAAGCCTCGCCCACCTCCGCGCAAATCTCTTTTTTGTGAGTTTCGAAGAAATGGGTAAAAAGCTGGTATCGGTCCTGTAGATCCTCGGCAACTTCGTGTGTGGTGGCAGACGTATCGCCATAGTCATACGGCATATCAACGACACCCAAACAGACTTTCACGGCGTATACCCCCATACCGGCCCAAGTTCCATCAGTACCGCAATAACCTGGCGGCCATACGGATCCTGCATCAGCATCAGATCAGCCAGCGTCAGATTACTGAGAGCGTCACTGATTGCCATTGAACCCGATGTATCCTGGTCAGCAGCGGAATTAACCAGCCCGTACACGGGTGTATTCAGGCCAAGTTTTTTACGCTGTTCTATGAAGAAATCACCGGGACCATATCGCAACAAAAGCGAACCACCAGCGTTATAAACGGTGTTCGTGTAGATAATGGGCAGGCACTCCAGCCCCAGATTTTTCGGGATGAGTTCAAGTGCTGAGCAATAACAGCATTTCAGTGTGGGAGCATCATCGGAAATCGCTGTTTCAGGAACGCCCATCACGCCACGAACAAAGTGGATAAATCCGTCAAACGTCGGGCGCGTGGTCATCATTTTTGTACCTTCACCGTTTTATTCAGTTTCGGCGGGTTGGCCTGTTCAGCGTTGACGGCTTCACCTGTGATTTCTACGACAACTTCACCCGGTTTAGGCGTTTCACCGCTCTGCATGACAGCCTTATCAACGGCATTACTCATAGACACGGCGTTTGCTTCGAGAATGGACTGAGACAGATCATCGAGATTTTCGGTTTTTTGCTCCGCATTCTCTTCTATACGTCCAACGGTCACCGGTTTATCAATGGAATAGCAAATGCCGGAAAAAGCTTTGTCTACTTTGTCACAACGCTGGAAGCCATATGGCTCATGCTGCTTAATAATGTGGTGAATAACGTCCGACTGATTATCGATCATGTGCTGACCACCAGCGGGGATCGTCACGCCGAAAGACTGTGATTTTTCGGGCAGTTTATAGTTGAACGTATGAGCCTGACGGGAGCAGTTAGCGATAAAAAGTTTCATGAATTTTCCTCAAAAAAATGGGGAGTTTTATCTCCCCAAATTCACCAGTTAAAACAACGAGGGTATTACGCGTATTTAGCAGAAAGCAGCGTCACGCCTTCGGAACGGAAGTTCCAGCCAGGAGTGGCACGCATGGTGTACAGCGTTGTAATGCCGCCATCCGGCATCGGTGACGGAATTTCAGTCGGCGCCGCAACGTCACAGAACATCACGTTCACGGCTTTCTGATTCGGCATCAGTGTCGAGAAAATGTTGGTATTGAGTTCCTGACGAGCCTCAGGCACAACCAGTTCCGGGTTGGTCACGATAATGAGATCAGTACCGCCCGCCCCCTTGCCAATCAGCGTGTCGTCCTGGCAGAAGATCACATCATCTCCGCTGGCACCATTGGCGATGTTTTTAATCATAGTGCCGACCGTTTCAGTACCGCCACCGGGACGCTGGTAACTGGTCAGTTCAACGACGCCCGTCCATTCAAGTGCCTTCATGAATCGCTGAGGGCATAGAACAACGGTCGACAGCGCCTGGCCAAGCAACATCATGCGGCTTTTCTGATCGGCAATAAGACCGAGCACAAATTTCGCCATTTCACCGGAATCCCAGGTGGTGTACGAATCGTTGCCCTGGCTGTCGCTGCCGAGGTTTACCGTGGTGGCATTTGGTGAGTTGGCGATCCCTTCGTTGTTGGACGCCTTCACACCGTAAATAAGCATGTTACGAAGCTGCTGCGCGTGGCCCTGACGGTTTGCCAGTTGCAGACCACTGTTAAGCGAATACCCCCAACGACTCGCAGCATCAGTATCGAGATAGCTGTACTGGGAGCGAGTCGAAATGCGGTAAGTCATCATCTGGTCATAGCTCGGAACGATGCTCGCAGAAGGTAACTGGCCCGGCAGTGACTGGCCGACATGCGCCTGAGTCGTTGCACGAAGATATTTCTGGTAAACAACCAGATCGCTTGACCCGATACGGGCGGATGGTGCGCCACCCGGGAGGAGTTCGAATGCGCCGGAGGCCATGCTGTACTGCATGACAATTTCCGGCTGCATCATGGAAGGCGATACCGTGGTAATCGCTGGTGCGAATGCGCTCATTAATAACTCCTTAAATCAAGAACAGGCCGCAAGGCTTGCTGTTTTCCCAGACCACGTTGCCGCTGGCTTCTTTTTTCACCGTAAGGTTGCCCTGTTGGGAAACCATCAACAGGCTGATGTTCACTTTCGGGTTAGGCGACGAGCTGCTGGAATACACGTCCACGCAGTTTTCTGTCATATCCCAGACAAAACCATCAGCCCCGACCGGATCATCACCAGTGGCAAGTGCCGCGACCGCTGCGCTGATCGGCAATGGAATACGCGCACCTGAACCGACGCGATAGTAGTGAACCGAGCCGCCAGCCAGATAAAGCGGTACCGGATTGCTTGCAGTCGTGATGCCGTGATACGCCTGGTTGAACACGGTGAAAGCATTACAGACCGAAGCCGTGGCTTTTTTGATGTTTGAGCCGCTTACGTTTTCAGCGACAGTGGAAACGCACTCAACCACACCAATGCCGCCCCAGACGGGCGCATCAAGGTTTTTATCCAGAGTGCCGGAGCAAAGTTGCAGGCGGATCGCAGGGTCGTCCTGCGCGTCACCCTGAGTCAGGCCACGCGACTCGACGTTAAAGCTGCCAGCGAATGAACCCTGTGTTTTGAACGGGTCGAAATTAATATCAGCCATGGTTGTTTATGCTCCCTGGAGTGTTGATTTTGACGAGGCGACGCCCCGGAGTTTTAAATGCCGCTAACCAGACGTTGGGATCGCCCTGGTATTCGGTAATACGGCGCCCGGCTTCATCCATCCGAACACGCTGGTGTAACTGGCCCAGTGTGTTATTCATTTCGTTTTCGATGGATTTACGCGCTTCGCTGTAGATCGCCTCTTCCAGCACGGAGAGAGTCGCAGAATCCGCAATTGCGCGAATATTCACGTCCTTGTGCTTTTCTGAGTGCTTCTGCATCCCCATCAACACGCGCTTGCGATAATCCAGCGGTTTTTCACCGGAGAATGGAGTTGGTGCCTGTTTGCCACATGCCACGTAAGCGGAGTCAGCTTTAACGCGTGCTTCAGTCATGTCAGAGTCAGTTTTTGCTTTTTCCTCCTCCTCGGCCTTGGCTTTTTCTTCATCAGCCTTGGCCTGATTAGCTTTTCGCTGTTCTTCCTCGGCTTCATCCGCTTTGGCTTTTTCCTCAGCCTTGCGCTGTGCTTCCGCTTCATCTGCCTTTTTCTGCTCCTCGGCAGCGGCATCCGCTTTTTTCTGTTCTTCCTGATCGGCTTTTTCCTTTTCCTCTTTCTCTTTGGCCGCGTCAGCATCGGCTCGCGCCTTAATGCCGTTTTCCAGCGAGTCCATACGAGCCGTAACTCGCTCAAGCCCCTGATTAATACCGCCCACCGCATCGCCCACTACTTTAGCGATGAGGGTCTCCAGCATTTTCTCTTCCATATCAATGTCACCTTTGTTAGAAACCTCGACCCCTGCGGGGATCTTGTCTTTGTCCCACACTCCCAAAGAGCCGTGGTCCTCTGTTACCAGAGCGATGTGATCGACCAGGTACGGCACCCCTTCGATAAGAAAGTTGGTGTCGCCGTCCATAACTTCCACATTGCCTGATGCGTTGTTGAATACGACCGCCGGGCTTGTAGAAACGCCCCCCTTCGAAATCTGGTCAACGATGTCCCGGATGTAGATGCGGCAAACAGCCCAAACCTCATCCCCGCGGATATAGGGGAGCATCACCGAACCAACTATTCGCGCGGTAAAATCTTGTTCAGTGAGGACAGCGTCATCTGGATGGTTGGCGATGACCGGGAGGCCATTACAACGCTGCAAAAACGCGTCGTTTAGGTAGATATTTGGGTCACGCCAGACGTGTTCTTTTAGTCCCGTTCGGTAAGCCAGCCCGGTACCAGTTATGCGCAGGTTGACCAGCCACATGTTCGAAAACTTCATTGGAGAAGGCGCAGTGCCGTCCCGTATTCGCTGTGCTAATTCAAGTTCGGTTAAATTCACGTTTCCCTTTCTCCGTTAAAAACTCGACAGGTAATTTCTGAGGGGCATAAATCGGAAACACCTGGCAACTGCAAAATGGCTCTTCGCCAGCAGCGGTAATTTCGTCGTAATAACCGTTTTCTGGCTTAATCAATCCCTGCTGTACCGCCCACGAGTCGCGGATCAGATAAATCAGCGTGTCGCGATGTTTGTGGTCAACGCGATAGTCGTAGCCAGGCCTCCGCCAGTTTGAATGCCAGCGAAACGCGATAGCGCCCCCTTGCACGGAAAGCAGGTATTTCACGTTGCTCGCGAGTTTGTGGCCCTGGTCGATTGCCACCCGGCGACTTATAAAATCCAGATCGGTAACTGATTTTCGAATAGCCGATTTCTGTGCGTTTTTATCAATCTCGCTCACTCCGTCAGGAGGGATAGACGTCACCCACCCCTGAAAACGCTGCACAGTTCGCTCAATGGCCTGCTCACGGTTCAGTTTGATAAGGTTTGTGCTGGCGAAGATTCGCCGATCAAGCTCCTTACGGAGTTCAGGCTTAATCTTATCGAGAGTGATTTGTTTGGGACCGTCTGGAGGCTGGTCCCGCAAAGCGCCTCCATGAACGACGAGGCGGCTATAAATGGAAGTGAGGTGTTTACGCGTTACATCATCGCTTGGGGATTCTCTGCTGGCTGCCACCCGAAGTTTCTGGCACCAGGACAGCAATGATTTTTGACTATCCCATCCGTTATCAACGTAATAATTAATCGCATCGGTCAGCACCTCGTAGAAGCTTTTAGGTTTCCTCTTCGGTTTCGTTCGGCTGGTTCGTTTGTATGCCATTATTAAGATCCTGCGGTGGTGGAGGCTGATATTTCGAAAGGGCTTCTTTATCAATAATCATCGGCGAGTCACCGTAGGTTTCAGTTGCATTTGTCACGCTGGCCAACCACTCCGTCACCATTGCCTTGTTTTCGGGATCAAGTTGCGGCGCCACAATGGAGTACAAAGCTCCAGCCTGCTGAACAACTTTACTGTCACTCTCCCGGCGCTTGTCAGGAGACTCTTCCACCAGTTCCTGCCATTCCGCATTAAACTCACGCTCCCACATACGAAATGTGGTCTGATAATCCTCAGTTATGATGTCCGGGTAATCGTTTTTCAGTGAGGTATAGAAATCTTCGCTCCAGGCGATGTAACGTACCAGGCGCTCGAAGTAATCCATCACCGGCTCAATAACCTGACGTACTCCATCGACGTACTGACTAATGGCTTTAGAATCCTCTTTACCCTCCCCAAACCCATTGGAAAAGGCTTCCTCTTTAATGAGAATGGCCGGAACGTCACTACCGGCGGCGATGTCGCTGATAATGTTGTCGCGGGCTGTAGAGAGCGCTTTATCGATGTTCTGAAGGTTCAACGATTCGATATCGTCTTTCGTGCCAATACTGAGCACCCCTTCATTTTCCGAGATTTTGACGTTTTCCCTTTTCTTACCTGTGGCCGCCGCCATGATGCCGCTGGCTACCGAGCCGTTCTGTTCAGTTTTGGCGACAAGCACGCCCGCCTTTTTAGCCACAAGGTTGTTTGCCACCATCGTCCCGATGTAAGACTTCATCGGATACAGAACACGCTGAAACACGCTGCGGCCAGTAAAGCCGAACGTTGAATTCTGGTATTCGAGGTAAATAGGTGTGCCGTGGAAAATTTTCAGAGTGCGCGATGGATGCCAGCTTTTTGACGCTATTTTTAGCGTTGAATTCGCCTGTTGAAAGTACCGGCTGTTCGGGTTCTGGTCTGTGACCATGCTGCCGGAAGCATTCAGGGGGTCCCAGACGTTGATATACACGTCATCCTCCCGAAGCCCAAATGTTGGAAGAGGCTCTCGGCACGTCACACCATCCGTTCCCACCCCGATAGCGGCAGCGCCATAGCAACGAGACACGTAAAAGAGATTTTTTATCTTCTCATTGAGGCCCATACGCTCCCATACTTCGCGAAACTGACGAACGACACGTTCATCTGGGTCCGTTTCGACGTTATAGGAGCGCGGTTTGCACATCGCCATGTTGATCGGCTTTTCCACCAGCTTCCCGCCGAGGGGATGGAACTGCCAGAGCAGCTTGCAGGTGTTATAGCCAACATCGGTACCCGGCTTGATAGCGTCGCTATCGAGTATCTGCATTAGCTCAGAGCTAAGGTTGGTATTAATCTGAATTTCTGCCATTACAGAAGTCCCTGTTTACAGTGCCTCGTAGTTCCCGAACGCGATGATCAGGCCGTACGTGTAGCAGTCGAAAAGGTCATCAGCGCGTTTATGCGCTTTCGGGTCGGCCAGGTGGAAACCGGCAATCTGGCGCCAGAGGTGGTTAGCGGTCTTTTTCTTAAACTCGACCGTTTTATCGAAAGCAGGTTTGGCGATTTTTGCTTTTTCCTGCCAGTGATGACCGGACGCCAAAACTGCCCTTTCGTCTTTCCCCTTAGAGGTCAATACCGATTTTATGGGCTTCATATCCCATTCTTCGGTTTCGGCTTTCTGGTTGAGGATGGCACCCATTGCAGCGTCTTCCATGAAAACGCCCTGGCTCCCATGACGGGGGCGGCAAATCTTCGCCAGCCGTTCGAGGTTGTCGTAAACACCCGGCATATATTCCGGGAGTAACGACGCTTTAATCTGCGTCACATCCCAGTCAATGATGGTCAGCCGCGGTTCTGAGTAGGTTTCTTCATAAGCGAAGTAAACGAACCCGGTGCCGTCGTTTTCGGTACCGCCTTTCAGTGCGGTATCAGCCACCGCGAAGATCATGTCGCAGGTAGTTGGCATATCGACGGGCAGGCCATCCACCAGCAGCTTATTCACGTCCAGCAACGCTTCTTTCGACCAGTCGATAAACTTGGCCAGAAATTCCTGCTGCCATACACGGGGGTCTGTAGTTCGCTCTATCTCCGCCAGCTCATCTGCCGGAAGGTGAGGGTTTGATGAAGACGGTGCATGATGCTCATGGAAGCCGTGAGCCGGGTCGTTACAGATGGCGTAGAAAAAGTTCTGATCGTTAATACCGTCAGGTGTGGAAAATACCCAGGCGCGGCCACGATAATCCACCAGCGTTGGTTTGATAGCGCGGGGCCAGATTTCTTCCAGCATTTCCGGTGATTTGGTAAACGCAGCTTCATCGATCAGGACGCAATGATATTTACGGCCACGGCCTGCCAGTTTGTTATCGTCAGTAACCCAGAAATCTATCTTGCCGCCATTCTTCAACAGAATTCGCTTCTCACTGCGAGACTGCGTTTTAATCAGCGGCTTAAGGTATTCAACCAGTTCGTCAAAGATTTCCTGATATTGCCGATATTGCGCGGTAAATATCCCCACTCGCCCGGCTATCGATCTCTTTGTTCCTGGTATAACGAATTTATTGGTGACATAGCTTATCGCTATATCAACCAGCATTACGGTTTTGCCCCAACGGCGACCACAACGAATAGCGTTGTATCGGTGCTCAGAACCTTCCGTCCAGACACGAAGTTGCTCGGAATGTAATTCCGGTAAGAAAATTTCCGCCACGATACACCCTGCTTATTCAGCGCCTGGCGGCTTCAGCGAATTGTGAATAATGATCTGCTCGTTACCGTTCGCTCCATTACGGAGGTTTTCGATTTCGGCTTTGATTTTTTCATTGCTCAGGCGGACACGTTCGATTTCGAGTAACCGAAGTTCTCTATCCTGTTCGCTGGAGGCCAGATTGTGGAAAGCTGCGAGGTTTTTCAGTGCAGCGTCCTGGTCACGCGTCATGACCTCGATGCCGAATTTAGTTTTCTTCACCCCGGCGATAAGACGACGAGCCGGGCCAACTAAATCCCGCGTATCAGCAAGGAAAACATCTTCAATGCCCTCACCTGCGCATTTAGGACAATCAGGGTTGGGATCGTCATTAGCCACAAAACCAAATCCACCTGACTGATCCGGCGGCGGCTTGCTGTCATTCGCTGCTTTGGAGGCGGCCTTGTCATACTCAGTTTCATCAATCCACTGATAACGGTTATCGAATCCCCAGCAGTAACGGCAGCACACACGGCGCATCTGAGAAATCTCGCCGGGATCGGCAATCGCGATTTCATGCCAGTGCCTGAGAATGTCCTGGGCGTTTAATATGGCCTGCTCGGTTAATTGTTCAATACCCTGGTTAATAGCTCTCGCCACCGAAGGCTTGCGATACAGCATTCGGGCGTTTCTGCCGCCTCCGGTATAACCTGCCTTCCGGTATGCCTCGTACTTATTGCGGCACTCCAGATAGTAGGAAACGAACAGTTTTTCTTTATCCGAGAGATCTGCGCAAAAACGGGATCTTTCGGGATCAGGTTTTGCGCAGTTTTTTACTGCCCTCCCTTTTCCCTTTCCCTGCTCTGGAGCAGCTTTATCAGGATTCTGCGCAACTACCTGCGCAGTTTTTTTTTGCGCATTATTCTGCGCAGACTTTTTTATGTAGCGGCGGGCTGTGTCGTAAACCAATCCCTGCTGTTCACACCAGTCTTTCAGCTTTATACCCGTACTGGCGTGAGCGGCAGCAAACTGAGATTGCAGCGCCTTCCAGTCGGGTTTGCTCATCAATCACTGTCCTTACTGCGTGAAAGTCTCATTAGCTCGTTATAGGCGTAAACGTCACCGTTACGGGCGCGTTTGTATAACGCGCCGCGTAATTCGGCCTCTCCCTTTGCCCGCCCCTTCCTGATCGCCTCTCTGAACAAGGATATTTTCCCCCTGTCCTTTTTCAGTTCATCCAGAGAAATATCCAGCACATCAGCAATCTGCTGTTCGTTCAGGCGGCGTGCGGCCAATGCCTCAATTTTCACTATTGGTAAAGTCTGCATATTTCCCCCGCATCCCCTCGAACGGGGGCGGTGACTTCGCTATCGTCCAGAGCACGGAGGAAAACGCCATGCAAAAGAAAATCGACGTTCTCAGGGAACTGGCCAGTAAAAACGAGTGGGAAGCGGCTATCAAACTTGCCGGAAGCTTTCCCCGCCTGGGTAATGAAGCGCGAACCATCACACGGGCAAAAGAAGCCGTGCTACGTCCGGAGTTTCAAATACAGATGGGAAGAGATCCGGCATTATTGATTGCTGCTGGTGTTAACGCTTTAAAAGCGAAATATCGTCTTTAATCTGGCTCGTCGGGGAAAATGTCAGTGACATCGACTTCACCACAGGCTTCTACCGCTTTACGGGGATCGCCTTTTACAAACACCAGTACATTTTGGTGAGTCTTGCCAAGCTTGCGGCTGGCAGAAAACATCTTACCGGCCCGAACAGGCAGACTACCCGCCTGGGTTACAAGGATCGCCTCGTTGTAATAGGCTGCGCCTGCATCACAAAATGCCGATACGGTATCACTGACGAAATTGCGGTAGATGCCTTTCGCATCGCGCACTTCCCCTACAACAAAACACGCGAACCGGTCATTTTTCAGCAGGGATAGCGCATTTTTGATGATTTGCCGATAGGCGCTTACAAACTCAGAGTAATCCAGCGTCGAAATATCAGCTGGGTCGTCAGAATAAACCTCAAGATCAGCGTACGGCGGGCAGCTAAACAGAAAATCAGCCTGCGTCCCTTTGAAGTGCTGGTGTATGTCTCGACTGTCACCGCAATGCCAGTGCGGGGCAATACCGCCATCGGTATCAATCTGATCCCACTGCTGACGATTCGCGTCAACCTGTTCACTTCTCAAATCGCAGCCCAGATATTGACGCCCAAGTTTCGCAGCGACAACACCCCGCACAGAACCACCAGCAAACGGATCGATCACCACCCCGCTATCAGGCGAAAACCAGCGATAGGCCAGTTCACAAATTACCGGGTCGAAAATGCTGGTCGTCGGCAACGTTTGCAAATCGGGGTGGGCCTGGAAAAACGCATCCCAGCTTACCGTTCTACCAATCTTTGCCTCATACGTATTTTTCTTATCGTAAACCGCGCCGCTTTGTGAAGATTTATTGAACAGTAGTTCGCTATCACGACCCGATTCTGACTGTATGCCAAGGGAGATCCAGCTTCGCTTACGTTCCTGCCACCAGCCCTCGCGGGCATTGAGCACCGAAAACGGTGGCACAAGAAATTTTTCGGTCAGGTTTCCCGCTTTTGATTCGCCTGGTAACAGATTGTCATCAACATTGAAAAGTTCGTCGATCTCTGACTGACTGAACCCCGTGAGATCAATGTCAAAGCCGCTGTCCAGCAAATCGCTTAACTCCAGCTTTAATAATTCATCATCCCACCCGGCGTTTAACGGTAATTTGTTATCTGCCAGGCGGTAGGCTTTTTTCTGCTGCTCACTTAGCCCGGACAGGGTGATCGTTGGCACTTCATCAACAAAAAGCTGCTCAGCGGCCAGCAATCTACCATGACCGGCGATCACTTCTTGGTTCTCGTCAATCAGCACCGGATTCGTCCAACCGTACTCATTGATACTGGCGACAATCTGGCTCACCTGTTCATCGGAGTGCGTCCGGGCATTTCTGGCATAAGCAATCAGTGAGTTGAGCGATTTATAAACAATCGCAAGGGTTGATTGATTTTTTGCTTTGGTCATGTGGGTTGATCCAATACTATGACCCGGCTTGTACAAGCTGGTGGGCCTCGGTTGTACTCATGACCTAGCGTATGGGTGCAATGGCCGTCAGTAGCTCCAACTACCGGCGGTCGCCCATTCTCTATTTCCCAAAGGGAAATTCTCCAACTAAAAGTTAAATATTTCTGGCAATGCGCAGGGTGCGCGGCGGGTACCACTACTACTTTAACAATTACTATCGGGCGCCATCATAATGACACCCTGTAGTGGCTGCTGTTTTAAATCCGGCAAAAGGCATAGCTACCAATGCCATCACGACCAAGCTCGCTTTCGCGGGTGTTGTATTCCACCAGCTTAAACCCGTTGGCCGCAAACCACTTCATGAGGCCGTCATGGGTCCAGTACCAGATATGCTCATCACGGCGGAAATGACGGGACCGGAGAACATGCCCTGCCCCCTCAAAGATGGGTACCGAAACGAATACCCATTTTTCCGCCCGGGCGATAGCGACCTCAGGCCGATCGATATGTTCCAGTGAATCCCAGAACGTCAGCGCCGGATATCGGTCATGGTATAAACTCGACCACTGGCCCCGCTTTTTCAACCATTCAACGCCAGCAGGGTTTACATCGAATCCCCTCGTGTCCGGTCGCGCTTCAACAAACTGTCCTGCACCGATGCCCACATCCAGAACCACACCGCTGTAGTGCCGCGCAACTAACTGGATCCGCGCCGCCGTCAACTCTCTACCAAGTTCGGTGTCGGCCAATTTTTGGTACCGTGAAAAATATTCTTCATCATACGGTCGGACCGACTTCGGTACCGGATAACGCCCCATGCCAAGTTCAGGCAGCCATGTCAGGCCGTGTTTGATTTGCTCAGAGAAATACTTCATGCGGCCACTCGCTTACGTGATGCCTGATAGACGTTTTCGATAAATGACTGCACCCGTGAAGAAAGCCCGCTGATTGTTTTGTCGCAGGAGTGTTTCATCTCCTGACACCGGCAATAATTGTCCGGGTATACAAACAACGCGCGGGATAAATCCATACAGCGGGGATCTGTAACTTTAGAGTGGTGATTATTACCGCCATTGCCACCCTGTAAGCAGATCATCGGTTTACCGTAAGCAAGCGCAGCGTGCATGACGACACATGCGCCTGTAAGCACAATATCGGCCCGCTCCACCAGCGCCAGCATTTGCGTGATAGAAAGCTGGCCATCATGCAATTTCCTGTGCGCGAACGGTTCAAGATCCGGTATCCACTCCTGCCCCGGTTCGTTATCTGCAATGCTGATAACATGGAAACCGCGTAACGCCAGCAACCGGGAAACTTCATCCACATATTTGTTCAGCGGGCCGCGGCTGGCATTGTGCCACTCGGTACGCTCGGTGGTGGGACGTATAACCGCTAATGGCTTACCATCCGGTACTGGGATATCCGGCGCAGGATAATGCGGCAAATCCATTGCTGCCGGCAGCGTGCCAAATTGCTGCTGCATAGCGTCGAAAATGCTCCCGGCCTGAAGATGACCATTACCGTAAAAAATGCGCTGGCGGGGAATGCCTGGCGGCTCGGATTCAAATCTTACCGATGTACTTTGCTCATTCTTGCGCTGCGTACGCAATGGCGTATTGGCTTTCACGAAATGCAGGTTGGGGATCCCGGCGTAAATTTCCGGAAGTGGCGTTCTCAGCCAGACCTCTTTTCCCTGTTTGACCAGTGCCTTAATAAAGCAGCGCTGATTGATATTGTCACCGATGCCGTGCATCCCGTCGAAGTACAGTTTTCCAGGCATAAAGTGCCGCCTCAAGTGGTAAGCGTTTAAAACAAGTCAGCGAGGTCTCGCGTGACGCGTTGATAATCTCTACGCCCGGCAGAGCATCAGCGAGAGAAGAAAAGTCGGTGTGCCAGCGTTCTACTTCGCGCGGTACCGGATTGTGCATTGTTGCCGGGTGGCGACCATGCCAGTGTGCTCCGTTCGCCAGTTTGCAGTCGTAGCCTAGAAGGATCACCCTATCAGCACCGAGGTGTGCGGCGAGTTGAATGGCACGCTGGCCGGAGTTAAACGGACCGTTGTCCGACGGACTGAACAGCTTCACGCCGAACCGAGCGTGGGCCCTTTTGCTTTGGCTCCAAAGTTCGGCGCTGGTCTCCAGCGAGTCGTAGTAATGATCCCACCAGGTAAAATCAGCAGCGAAGATATGCTGGCAATTCGGCACTGCCCTCCAGCTCGAATTAACCGCAATAATCGGATAACGAGAGTCGGAGGCTAGAGCGCTGTCGCTCGCTGTCAGTGACGGGCCGCTGGCGATACAGATAAAAGTTGTAGGCATGATGACCACCTGAATAAACATTATCGAAGCACCCCGAATGTGAGGCGCTTCTGTAATGCTTACTGCTGATCTGCGTCTTCAGCCGCGCCCAGGATGTCAGTCAGCGCGGTATCTACCGCAGCGTCAATCTGAGTATCAAGGTCAGCTTTAATCTGCGTTTTTACCGCTGTAGTGACTGCATCGGATTTCAGCGCGTTTTTTACCAGTGCGTCAGTGACGATATCTTTTACTTCTGCCATTTCAGGCTCCTTTTGAGTTTTGTGGCCAAATAGCCAGTCTTTAATCCACATGGTTAACCCCTGCGGTATGGGTATAAAAAAACCAGCATTACGCTGGTCAGTTAAAGCATTCCTGCCGGATGTAATCCTGTAGCCCGTCTATTTGTTTACGGGCTGTTTCGATGCGTTTTCGGAGGGTGTAATAATCCCGCTTAGCGGCGTCAGTAAGTCTGGCGCCGGCTGCATCATCCACGCGGGCGGAGCCGGTGGTTTTACCTGCTGGCACGGCTGCGGGACAGCGGACGTTGAGCTGCAACTGCATACGGCCAGCGGCAACATCACGTTGCAGATCATCAATCTGATTTTTTGCATCAGTAAGTTCCTGGGTATGTTTGCGGTCCAGTTCTGCCAGTTTCTGCTGGCGCTCCTGAATGTCGGTAATGGTGTCGGATTGTTGCCTCGTAATCTGATATGCAGCACGATAATCCTTTCGCCAGGCGACGGCTTTATCGTGATAGTGGTCAGCGGCCCAGCCCAGAGAGAGAACAGCGACTGCCAGTGCAGCAATAAGGTATTTATTCATACCTTGAGCGCCACCAGCGCAACCTGATATCTGGCTTTCCGATCCTCAAGGCCATTGGCACCGCCATTAATAATCTTCGTGATCGCCTCAATATCACCACCATGCTTCAGGCAACCCTTTGAGGCGTAAAACCATGCAGCCGAACGGGCGGCATACTCATCCTGTTCCAGCAATTGCGGAATTAACAGCAAATCGGCACCCAGACCAGCACCACAATCCCGGTAATTGTCGTGGCCGGTGATCTGTATCAGGCCACGGCCACGATAATTCCAGCCGTCATTTGATCCCGGATAACCGTTACCCATTCGGTTTGCATAGACAATATTTGCTATTGCCTGCTGGTTAGCTGCGTGTTCAGTGGTGCGTCCGTATTTCTGAGCGCTTTCTGCGTCGAAATATTTCCCAAACGTAGCCAGCAAACCATCAGCCGAATAATTCAGATTCTCGACAATGCGGGTGAAACCACCGGACTCATGCCCTACCTGAGCGATAAACATTGCCTGAACGTCAGCGGAGGTAATGCCAAACTCAGTCATTGCCGCATCAATTGGCTGAAACCAACGCGCAGCTAATTCGGCGCTGATATTAGCCGCCTTCTGAAACTGTGATTTATTCATTCATTTTTTTCCGTACTAATGCCTGTTCGCTTTGCAAGTAATGCGAGGGCAATATCCCGCAATCGGTCAGCACCAATGAATCCAATCATGCCACCAACGAATGCACCTGAGTTTGCAGGAAGGCCCAGATATTCCAGAATTGCGGATACTGCTAAGGCTGCAATTCCGCAAACCAGCGCCCCCGTTGCTGTATAGATTTTGGGCTTTCCAGCCCTTATATCCATCAATGCCGAAATCCCTAAAGCCGTCAGCCCGGCATAAACCGACGGCAGGTATACAGCCAACCATTTCATTGTTTGCTCAATTATTCCGTGTTTTTCCATAGTCACCTCCGGAACGGGGCGCCGTGTGAGAATAAAAAAATCCCCGAATATCCAGGAGCGGCAACGGGGAAAGGCGTTGCACTAAATTGACCTGTCAGCGGCCTTAATATGAGAAAGCCCCGGCGAGTGCCGAGGCCTTTAAAAAACAAAACCCCACTGAAGTGAGGTTTCTTAAATAGTGAGGCATCTCATCCAACAAACCACCCGAGTTAATTGGACTTTGACGAGATGCTTTTGGATGAGCGCTGAACCCAAAGGGCAGTATTTTCACACAGCAATTTTACAAAAAGCAGCGCCCATTCAAAACTGGGGAAGCTTTTCAGTCACTCCGGGGAACCCATCATCGCAGACCGAAAAGCGTTAACTGGAGCGGGCAGCGGGAATCGAACCCGCATCATCAGCTTGGAAGGCTGAGGTAATAGCCATTATACGATGCCCGCATATGGTGCCGACTACCGGAATCGAACTGGTGACCTACTGATTACAAGTCAGTTGCTCTACCTGCTGAGCTAAGTCGGCGTTGGTCCGCCACCGGAGCCTCGAACCCCGTACTACAACACCAAGGTTGTCGCTCTTCCCGATGAGCTAGTGGCGGTTTGGTGGCCCTTGCTGGACTTGAACCAGCGACCGGGCGATTATGAGTCGCACGCTCTGACCAACTGAGCTAAAGGGCCGGGAGCGGAATCATACATAAGTCAAAGTAACCATGCAAACACAATGGTTTTTTACTCGTATCCAGAAATAACAAAACCCGCTCAAAGGCGGGTTCTTATAACTCTGGTAAAATATCAGAATTGCGTTAAATATGGCTTATTTCGTTGCATTTTGCAAGCGGATGGACAGATTGCTAATCTTCGACGTTACTGTTACGTTGCTCAAACTCGATTTCTGCCTCAACTTGAGAGACGGTTTTGCCTCCCCTAATGCGCATCCTTGCTTGGGCGGTTGGTTCGTTTGAGGGACCTATATCAAAATCAAGCCTTATCCTATTTGCCTCGGCACACATTCTTATATAACCTCTAAGCATATTTTCTTTAAAAGTATACCATCCTCGCCTTTTACCCCCAAAAGCAGGGATGACAACCTCTCCATATTCAGAAGTTTTGAAATTCCTCAGCATTCTGGATATTCCTGCTTCGGTAAGTAGCGATGTCTCATCCTTAATTTTCCATGAAACCTGATCCATTACATTTGAATATGAATATCTAATACCACTTAATTGTCTTAAAAAATTTTTTGAATCTGCAACTGCCCATAGTAAATATGTGTAATTGCGGTCTCTTGCATAAGTAGCTTTGTCATAAGGCCCTCTTAATGATTGTGCAACTGATGTCACGGCATCGTTTAGACCCTCAAAGAACAAATGCTCATTAACCGTATCCAAACCTTTCTCATAAGCTTTAACTAGCATTTTTTCACAGATGAGATGAACATAATGTGGATAGCCATCGCTAATGCCTGCAATTCTTATTCTTAGCTCATCAGGAACAGATAAACCAAACTCACTAAAAGCCCTATCAATAATTGAGAAGCAACCTGAGTAATGTAAGGGATCTAGCTTTAATTCATGAATTTGTCTTGAGCTGGACGCATGCCCCATAAGCAACTCTTCATATGCAGCGGCAATCCCAGTAAATATAAACTTCACCGAACATCTTTTATCACCTAGTTGTTTTAATAACGTACCGAACTTCTCTCGTTCTTTAGCGTTTTGTATCCTGTCAAATTCATCAACTATTATAAATGGTTTGTCTGAGTGAATTTTTTGTAAATATTCAAGTGCAAATACTGCTGAGGATGTGTCAGATATTGTGATATTTTGAGAGCTTGAAGTACCCTTCTTCTCAAATTTTACCCCAGTTCCTCCCACCCCTAAACTCAAGGAAATCACCCATTCACTTTTTATTTACACCACACATACCTGCTTCACGTAAGGCATCAGTAACAATTGATTCCATAGTCGTGTCTTCGTCGCAACTTAAAAGGATTGGATCCGCTTGTTCCTGAAGATCGAAAGCGATAGAGTGGGCTAAAGAAGATTTTCCAACACCACGATTCCCAAAGATAAAGCTATGCCGCCCAGGAGCGTATAGAGCGGCTCGCATTGCTTCATATTGATGATCGCGGCCAAACAGAAACTCAGAAGCATCGATTGGCTGTGAAGGTCTAACAACTTTATACAACCGATTGTAAAACTCATCCCTTGTGAGAGCTAAAAGCGGCATTGCTAATCTCCTATAAATGATACAGATATTATGACTCAGGGAGGCCCACTAATAAACTCGCCTGATGGTTCTACATTCATGGAAGAGGAAAAATATGGTCTTCATTGTATCCTATTTAAGTAGAATCCTGAGATAATGCTTCCTCACGCAATTCAAACACAGCCTGTAGCGCTGACCTGTCCAGCGCAGAAAACGACTTTTTTAGCATCGCCCAATGAGGTGCGTAAACTCTCAACCATGTTGAACGGTTGACGCTCATCAGTCGTGCCAGCCCAGCACCAGCATAAATTTTATATGTGTCATTTTGCCTCATTGCTGCTATTTCTTGCGCGGCCAACCATACGAGGGAAATGATCCTTTTTTTAGTCTTCTTCAACAGACCATCAGGCAATTTCCGCTGATGAATAACCCAGATCGATTCACAAATTAAAGTCTGATAGTTGAACGTCAGATCGAAACCGTAACAGTAACGCAACCAGGCTTGCTGATGTTCGGGCAAGAGGTTAACCGCGCGGCGCCACGATGCAGTAGCAAACTCATAATCGTTAATCGGCGGCATCGGCCTGCGACGACTTCGGGTTTCAACCACATACAGAGCAGAGTTCTCAGCCTTAACTAAACGGATGCCGCCCCGCCCATCGTCCAGCTCTACGACATGAAGCGGGCGCCGAGGGTTACCATCCTTATCTGCTGGTGGATGTTCACTAAAAGCCTGCAACTGCCCTTTCGATTTACCTGAGTTATCCATCAGTGCACGGGTAAGCTCAATCCGGGCGTATTCAATTAATTGCGGATCCATCAGATAAACCCCTCTTTTTTCCAGATTGCGAATGTACGAAATACACCCTCTGCATGCATCAGGCGCAATTCTTCGTATGTGTATTCATTGGTTTTAACTCTGCCGTCGATAACATCGTGGCATCCGTTACATGCAATAGCCCCCTGTAAATCATCAGGCTTGCAGCCGGTACCGCAGGTTCCGGCAAGGCGATAATGAGCGAGTACGCTGGTTTCAGGATTGAAGGTGCAATGACCTGGAATACGAACGGTACATTCGCGTCCACGGGCTTCTTTGCGGAGATTCACAGATCGAGGCATTGCTGACCTCCACCACTGATCAGCCGTTCCCATTTCTGAAATTCTGTCGGGTTGCTTATCCAGTGCGCCGCCCGGACAGTTGCGGCCTGTTCTGGTGAATGGATGATGCGCCGGTGATCTTCCGGCAGGTTCGCTACACACGCCGGACAGTGATCGACGGTATCAATGATGCAACCACCGCGACGGCGGCAGATATGCATGGTGCTTTTCAGGGTGGCGCAGTGGCGGCACATGGGGGCATCACAGGTGTAAGGATCAAACGGGGAAATGCACTCTGGCTGATGTTCGCTGGGTGGGTAGCCCAGATGTCCGTCACAGAGCAGCGTAGAATGAGCACCACAAAAAATGCAGGTTTTTCCTCTCATGCAGACACCCCGACTAATTTCATCGCTGCGCGCTGAATTTGAGACAAAAACATGCGGCCCATC
This sequence comes from Pantoea sp. JZ2, assembly GCF_035191405.1. Lineage (NCBI taxonomy): Bacteria > Pseudomonadati > Pseudomonadota > Gammaproteobacteria > Enterobacterales > Erwiniaceae > Pantoea > Pantoea sp. JZ2. Next base: position 3,027,552 of record NZ_CP045247.1, read on the forward strand.
GCTTCCAGTTCTTCGCGGCTGATATAGCTGATCGCCGGGCCGGTCCAGGTCTTATCGAAAACTGCGATCGCCATGCCAAACCCCGCCGTGGATTCAGACGGTTCACCTTCAGCAGGGATATACCAGTCCGGTAGATCAAAGCTGATGCGCCCACGCACGAAAGCGATATGATCGGCGTTCTCCGGCCACCAGCTTTCACTTGTTGCTGACTTGATGAAAAAGACATACCTCCCATCCAGTTCCCGCATCGCGGCGGCGTGCTGCATGATCGGCACCATTCCAGTGATGTACTCGCCTTCAAATTGTTGAGCACGGCTGTATGGCGGGTTAGCGTATGCGGCACCACCGAGGACTCCGAGGCGAGCGGACCAGTCCTGCGCCAGCGCATTATCTTCGGAGGTGTAGTAGTTATCACATTTGGTGTTGTGGTAGTCGGCAAACAGGTCAAGTGAAAACGGGCCAAATTTGGCGTTTATTCCCCACCAAATCGCATCTGGTGTTCGCCACTGATCGCCGACTTCTTTCAATTTGTGAGACTGACGGTTACGCAGCGTTTCGAGTGATTTGCAGTATGGATTCAGGTTCACGCGGCATACTCCAGTAACTGAGCAGCAACGTTTTCGACTTCGGCTGGCGATGAGAATTTACGGAACAGGATCCAGTTCCATAGCACATTCAGCGTTGATTTATAGAATTGCTGGAATTCAATCTCGTCCATTTTGGCAAAGGAAATCGACTTTGCCCGACGGTTGCGGCTGCCATCAGGATAAATGTGCTCGGTGTAAAAACCGGCCTGAATGGTCACCCATTCGCGGTAAGCTTCGAAGGATTTGAGCAGGGCAATGTCACGCGTTCGCGTGTGTGCGGCATCGGCAAGGTACTGCTCTGCGGCGTCGGAAAGCGCAACACTATGTTGCTGGCCCACCTGCCGGCAAAGAAAATCGACGAAGCCGTTAACCAACTTTTGCTCTTCAGGAAGAATAGCGCCACCGGTGGGTGTCCAGTAATCAAAGCCAAGCTGTAGGAGTTTGAAAAAGCGTTTGTGAAACTGGTAGTTGCGAACACGCTTAAAGTCGGCGTGAATCCACTCACCAATTTTGATACGTTGAAAAAATTCGCTGGCCTCGGGCGTTGCCGGGGTCAGGGTTTCTGGACCAATTTTTTGAAGTTGAATCTGTGCCATCGGTTTTCTCCGGTGACACAGTGGTTTCTCAGCAGGTTGTTCAGACCTGTGTATAGATTATAGTGGATTATCAGCATCATCAACAGCCGATATTCCGGCAGTTTTACGCGCTTCAGCCATTTGCTGCACACTGGTTACAAATTCATCAGGGTGCAGCACAAAGCCATAAACAACATTGCCGTATTGGTTTCTAAAAAGCACAACAGGTCTTGTGCTATTATTAAGGCCACGAACCAAGTGGTCAGGTATGATCATCACTTTGCTCCTGCATATTCTTGGGTAACTTTCACTGTTCTTTTCGCGGCTAATCAGTCAAGCCAGCACATGCGATTAACTCAATCAAATCATAAGGGTCATTTGAGTTAAGTAACGCCAAGAAACTGTATATAATCCCAGTATTAATTCTAGCGAATATTCATCCCTTTTTGACCATAACGATAAAAATTGATTGTTTGCATAGTTTTCAAACAATCAAATAGCTAAACACTCTGGTAGCGAAGATCACTCACCACCGGTTGCCCTCACAAGACATGACCGCCGCGACCTCTCTGCTAGCGTTCCGTATTCGCAGTTCATAATCCGTATGCTTGTTTAAGCTGCAAACCTGCTTCGGTCGGCTGCAATCTTTTTTTGTTCGTCGATTATTTCCAGCACTTCGGCAAGCGCCAATCCATCAAGGGTGATAACGCCATCGTCACTGATCAGCGCCAGTGCCAATAACTCAACAGCCCGGCGAGCCTTCTTGACACTGATTTCGGGCGCGATGATGCTGCGGGTAACTTTTTTCTTTCCGGCTGCGGCGGCAATGGCTTTATCCTGTTCGAGTACTTTACCCGCTTTTTCTCCGTGCTCTTTCACACGGTCAACGGCAACATCCACAGATACTGCTCCGGCTTTCACGCTCTGCTGAACGTCGTGATTAGCCATCGCCAGCGTTAATAGCTTCTCGATGGTTGCCACTGATTTATGCACCTTCTGGGCTATTTCCTGTTTCGTCAGGTTGAACGCAGCCAATTCTTTCACAACAGCGGCCTGTTCAATTGCAGTCAGCGGCAATTGGTTATTCGATGTCATGATCCGCGCTACACGGTCAACGTCATTCCCCTCGAACGGTACGATGCTGATGAACTCAACCGGTTTACCCGCATCACGGCACCGCTGGTAGCACCTGCTGCGGCGATGGCCCTCAACAATCCATACACCACCCTCATCACGCGGAATCACCTCCAGCGCAGGTACGCGGCCACCAGCGGCCAGAAACTCAAACAGCTCATCATCGGCCTGCTGCGTCCGTTCGTCGTTCTCACGCTTGTTGAAGCCGTCTTTGACGTGAATATCTTCCAGACGAATAAACATGCCGGAATGCAGGCGCTTGATTACACCGGAAGTGGTCATTTTTCAAAAGAATTAGCCATTTATTTATTTCCTCAATTTATTTTACTAAGCGCAGGTGAGTTACTTTGTTGCGGTAGCTCTCCCACGCGAAATTCACCCACATGCCTTTGTCCATCTTCAGACGGTCTACGACGCGCTCGCCCAGCGTGGCAGCCAGCTCGTCATAATTCAGGTTGGTTAGTACCCCGACAGGCTTCATCGCAGCCAGGCGGCGATCCACAACTTGATTCAGCAAAACTTTCTCGTGCTGCGAACCCTTCTGGATCCCGACTTCATCCAGCACCAGCAGGTCTACACGATCCAATTCGTCGAGTAACGCGGCCTCAGATTGCCCTCCGTCATAACAAGCACGTACGCGCAACATCAGGTCTGCTACAGTGACAATGAGCACAGAGCGGTTTTGTGCCAGCAGGTAATTACCTATCGCCGCTGCAAGATGGTTTTTCCCGGTACCAGGGCTGCCGCTGAACACGAAGCTCGTAAAGCCGTTGCCAAAGTTCATCGCATAGCTCTTCGCCAGACTGAGTGCATGGCGCTGGCCATCACCTTTCACTTCGTAATTTTTGAACGTGCAATTTCGGTGCAGGTTCTGGATCCCTGAACGTCCGAGAATTTTATCGGCCCGAACTTTCTGGTTAAGTCGGTCCACTTCCTCAGCCCTTTTGCGCCCCTCCTCGTCCTGCCATCGGCGCCATTCTTCAGCGTTGGAAAACTTCGGCTGCACACCTGCCGGGATAAGTTTTTTCAAGCGCTCCAGTGCGCCACCTGCCGAAATATTTTTCATGATCACCCCGTAAAACCGTCAGGAATTTTACTGTCAGGTTGTGAGATTCCGTTTATGTCTCGCCCACCCTGTCCAGTGCTCGGGGCTGCCCACGTTTCTTCGTAATGCTGAGACTTACCGAAGAACGTAGCGGCCTGTTTTACATACTCGGTATTCAGTCGGCCTGTGGTTTTGATGTACACCGCATACCGCAGTACACCATCGAGCAACGTCTGAGGCGCAACACCGGATTTAACTCGTGCATTCCATGCCTTGAACGCATCAGCCTTGCTGTTACCACCAGCTCGTTTCGGATAGGCCGACCAAACTTCTTCAAACTCTGACGGATATTTATTTTTCTCGGCTGGTGCAGATTTTTTTACCGGCGGAATTTCATCAGGGGGTGTGGCATCGCCATGCCCCGATTTATATTCTTTTTGTTCCTGATCTTGTTCCTGATCCTGATCTTGGCTTGGAAGCCCCCCTAAAGCCCCTTCATACCCCCTTTCTTCACCACGCTTTAAAGTCATATGAAAATCAGCCTGGTAACGGTCGAAAAAACCAGACAGGAAGGGGTTCTCAGGCAGTGACGCATATTCATTGCGAACACCTGCACAACGGTTATCACCGGGCTTCAAGCAACGTCCAACCTGATACCCCGCCATTTCATGCACCCATACCATCTCGGAATGCTCGTCATAGCTGCAAAACCCCGCTTTGATGGCCCTATCAAGCCCCTTCGATGCCCCTTCCAAGCCCAATCCTGTTTCATGGGCCAGGTACAGCACCGGCAGGTAATACAAGCCAAGCATGTTCGCGTGAGGTGAAGTCATCAGGTAAAACGCGACAACCTGTGCCTCAGCTCCCGCGCTTCTCAGTTCTCGACCTGTTTTCCCCAACCAAAATTGAGGTGATACGGTTGCGTAATCACGCATAGCTTCCCCGGTATACTTCCCGCGCATCGGCGCGACAAAGCGGTTCGATCACCGACTTCATCGCCATAAACGCAGATATAGCTTCGTTAATTTCTTTCAATGCAACGGCTGGTGCGGCGCGAAGGTGAACAGCATTTACCGCCTCAATACTTTCTTTTGCTGCGACCGTAGCCAACAGCGCAGGATCCCGAGGCGACTCAATACGGGCTCGCCGTTCGGCAGGCAATACGGACAACGCAACAGGCTTTAATTCGACCGCAAGCGATGCATAACGAGGGCCATCAAATCCCCTGAAAATCCGCTTTACACGCTGGATTGCGTTTCTAAGCCCGTCGCCGGTATTGACCGCCGGAAGAATATCGCCACCACCATCGGCGTGATATTGATCCGCTATGGCCATCCCGACCGCTTTCCAGCCATCTTCAAGCGCCCAAGCTTCCAGTTCGGATGCAACAACATCAATCGGAGGACTGATTTTCATGATTCAGTTCCTTCTCCCGTTTTGTTTTACGCTTTTCCATGCGCTCAACCTTTAATCGCTGGTAAAAGCCACGATCAAAATTCAACGCCCCCAATGACGCCGAAGATAAAATTGCTGCCGATCCTTGAGGTATAAAACCCGCCCTAACCCAACGAGAAACTGCTGCCTGAGATACCCCAGCAGCTTTTGCCAGTTTGGTTTTTGTTCTAAAAAACTTGATCGCGTCAGTAGTTAACATCTGTGTTTCTCCTTACAAGATAGTAAGAAGTTATAACTTAACATAGAGTAAGTCAACTTGATTTATATTAAGCAAATGAACACACATACCCTTAGCGAACGAATTTCGTTACGACGCAAAGAACTGGGATATAGCCAGCAGCGCCTTGCTGACCTAGTTAAAGTCTCTTACGTCACTGTTTACAAGTGGGAAGGCGGGGAGACGGCTCCAAAAGGAAAGAATCTTTTCGCATTAAGCAAAGCGTTAAAATGCTCTCCTACTTGGCTTCTGTTTGGAGATGAGGATCAGGTACCGTTACCAGCAGAACAAATTCCTGTAGAGCTGGATGACAGGCAGAAGCGACTTCTCGACCTATTCGATTCCTTGCCGGAATCTGAAAAAGAGAATCAAATCAGAGAGTTAGAGGCAAGGGTTGAAAATTTCAACCACCTTTTTGAAGAATTGCTTAACGTCAGAAAACAAAACGCCGCAAAAAAACAATAATAAAAAAGCAACCATATCAATAGGTTGCTTTTTTATTGCCCTTCAACTTAATTTTTTTTAAGCCAAGCCCTTGCCAATAGACTTACTTTTGATTAAGTTTGTCCCATCGAAACCACACAGTGATTTCTCAGAAATGTTCCGCCACCCGGCGTTAAGGGTTTACGAGGAGATGTGAGATGGGCGAGAAAGTACTTTACTCAAGTCAGAATGTACTCACTCTGGCTTCTACACTGGCTGAAACGGCTGCAACTATGGCGAAAGAGAGTGGCATAACGCCTAAAGATGCCAGGCTGGCACTGGATCTGGCCAGCAGGATTTCTGTCATGAAAAAAGAAACGACAGACATCCTTACCCAGAGGTTCGCTGACGCGATTGTAGAAATCAAAACTTTACATCCACATAACACGATTACCGAAAACGCCTTAAAAAAATTAATCTCTGCTGCTGATGCTCTGCTGGATGAGTTGTGAAAGATGATAATCAATTGTGCGTGCGTCACCGCCCGAAGCGTTTTGAACGTTTGGACAACGCGCGATTAAAGCTTCATTTAATTTTTCGCGCTGTTCAGAGGACAGGAGTTTAACAAGCTCCTGAAGAATGAGGATAGTTGCTTCTAACCGGGCTTCCATACACGCAGGTTTAATTTTTGCAAGTTGTTCAGAGAGTTGGCTCATAAATATTTCCTTACTGGTTGTGTGAGAACTCCAGTATACCACCGAGCCTGAAGTGGCAAAAAGACAGGCAACTAATTTAGCTGGCTGTGGTGACGGAGAACCGACCGCTTATCGCTGTGTGCATAAAGTCCACGATTACCGCCCACAGCCAGCTAAACCAGAAGCGATTTTTCATGCCCTCACCAGGGGAACGGTTCTCTCTGAGAACGCCGGAAACGTAACCGGCAACCTTAACAATGGAGACGAACATGTACGGTACAGCATTAATGCCACGTCATGCCGTAGTTCCAGGCACGATGATTAAACACAAAGGCAAATACTGGCGAGCATCAGCAAATATTTCTAGAGGTTTATATGCTATGACGCCATCAGAAGTTACGAGAATCACCAGCGAAATTATTGAAGTCATGCTTAATAAGCGCGGTTTACCTTTAATAAATTAACCTAAGCCACACCAAAAAAATATGCCGTTAATCCGGCAGGAAATTCCACAATTTTTTTCAGGAGCAAATATGAAAACCATCAGCATTATTAACCTCAGCTTATCCGCCATTAATAAAGAACTGGCGTTGTTCAATTGTGAAGATTCTATTACCGGAGTAATTCACACTGCCCCATCAAACACAACCGTTATTCTCGATGGCGGCTACGTTCTCGGTCAATACGGTTGTGTTCACAAGGCAGTTGATGAACTGACGAGTGTACATATCCAGCTTCACGAAGCTGAAAAAGAAAGCGGTACATATGCTGCTTATAAAAATGCCTTTAGTGCCGGGTTTGCATCTTCACGGACACACTAATTCATACGCCCCGTTAGCGCGGGGCATTTATCAGCATAAGCATTTGTTAAGTGCTTAATCTGATAAATGAGGAGCCATAAATTGGATATTACTCTCGCGTTCAAAAAATTATCACTGACAAACGGTGATGAAATCACATTAAGCATTGCGCCAAGTGCAATGCAAAAAATGATTATTGAGTTAATCGCTCAGGGTTATCTCACCACAGAGGAAATGGCAACTTACGTAATAAGCCAATTAAAGATTTGCGATAAACAAAACCTTCCGTACGTATTACCTGAAAACGTACTGAATAAATTAAATGAAACTTATCAAACCGTAAATAACGGGGGTGAAAATGTCTAAATATATTGGCTGTTGGTTTGGCCTTGAAGAAGCTGCTGAAGAAAATGGCGAAATGCGAATCGCCCATTCTTTTGAGGCCGTAAATGATAAACAGGCAAAAGCGAAGGCGGCGCTGTTATTCATGGAAGCCTTTCCGGATGGTGACGACTCTCAGTTCGAATTCCGTATGTATGCCGAAGCTGACGGTATTCCCTGCCCTACCGAAGAATGGGATGAAACCTTCTTATTCGATCACGGATGGGACATTGATTTGGGCCATCCAGTAATGAAAGCTCAAGCCAAGCCTGTTGACTTCAACAAACTACAGCCATCAATTCGCGTCGCCGTACTGGTGAAATATAACACTACTGAAATCACCAGTGACCAGCTTGGCGCAGCTATTGAATTGCAGCAAGGTAACTCACCAACATTTGATAGCCATATCGTTGAGGCTATTTCCAAAATGCCTCCAATTCCGGCTATGTATCCTGAGCGCATACTAGATGTCATCAACTATGTTCGTGAAAACTGTGCGCCTACCAAAAAGTGGCCGGAGATCAAAGCTGTTCTGGCCGGATGGTTAAAAAAGCATGAGCAAAAACGTAAGGATGGGGAAATTAGTGAAGTTGATACTGAAGAAAAAAAACCAATTAGTTCTTCTGTAATAGCTCCACGCCCCTACGAACACACATATAAAACTCTTGATATCGAAATTGCAAGTGCATTATGGCCGGGCGATGTAGACCCATCGGCGCCTTCAAGTACTATCGTGAGGTGGGCTAACGGAATTATTAAAGATGATAGAGAGGATTTTAAACGTTGGTCAATGAAATTACGCCTTGTACCTGAAATTCTTAAATACAGTCGCAACGTTATTTTCGATGTAGTCAGAAGCCCCTCGGATCCTGAAATATATAAAAACCAACAAGAATTCAGCAATTATATAACGTCATATTTTTCTGGATATGAGGAAATGAATAATGAAACCGAACAGAACACGGCGGCATCAACTGGCCCACTGGAATCTGAATCGCCAGAAATTTCTACAGTGGCGACGCAACACTCTGATGATGTGTCAGCAACGGGGACGGTGGAAACTGCGCCACCTGTAGAGCGTACCGGACCATTCTACTATCGCACCGCCGATGACCAGCCCGGCCGTGCCAACAAGCTGGCTAAACTCGAAGCCGTTATTGAACAAGGCTGTATCGAGATCACCAAAGAAGAATACCAGGCACTGAAGGATGCGCCGCCAGTTAAGCAGCAAACCAACAGTGATCAACCCGGTATCAATAACCTCGGGAACGGACGTTTCAGCATTGAAGGGCTCGCCCTAGAGCAGCCGCAAACCGATGAAAAAAGCGCCTCAAATGAAGTCGAAAAAACGGAAGTAGCGGCGGTACAGCCTTCCACCACTACTTTCCAGTCCATTGGTGCAGCACTGGAGCATGATCTCGCTGAAAAAGGCGACAACATGAAAATCTGGCGCAGCGTAATGCGCACGGATCCCCGTTTTACCAAAGACCTTGCTGGCGCTGGATTCGAAGGTACAAGCATCAATGCTGAGTACATGATCATGCGAGCTACCGAAATTTTTGGGCCTATTGGCACTGGCTGGGGTTTCGAAGTTCTGGAAGATCGAATGCTCCCCGGCGCACCAATGAGCGAAGCCATCTACGAAGATAAGAAATTTATCGGAAACCGCCTGCTGCGGGACGGTGACGGCACGCTTATCACCGAGCAAAACCACAGCATCAAAATCGCTTTCTGGTACCTGAGAGACGATGGCGTAGCGGAACGCTTTGAAGCCTACGGCGCAACTAAATATCTGTACAAAACCAAACACGGAATTACCTGTGACGGGGAAGCACAGAAAAAATCTCTCACCGATGCAATCAAAAAGGCTCTCTCCCTTCTGGGCTTCTCTGCTGATGTGTGGCTGGGCCTGTATGACCAGGCCGAATACAAGCAGGAAAACGCAACCGAGTTCGCTATTAAAAATGCCAGCGAAAAAGCAGAGGACGTTAGCCGTCTGCGCAATGAACTGGACGAGAAACTGACCCGGGTAGCAAACACCATCGAAAGCGCCGTAAGCCCCAACGAAGCCAAGAAGGTATTCGACACCCTGGCGCGTGAAGTGGAAGTACACCGGAAAGCGGCTGAAGCCAAAGGTGACAGTGAACACGCCAAGTACCTGTCAGGCCGCTTACGCCGCCTCTCACAGATTAAAGATCAACGTATCAAAACCCTTACAGAAAATCAGGAGCAATCAGCATGAGCCAGAACACTACCGCAATCGCCATCGCCGCCAACATGACCAAACTGATGGCTCTCGTTGAAGCTGGGGAATTTTCCCCGGAGGACATTGCCGACACCATCGAAGGTGAAGAACTGGCGCTGGGTGACAAATTTGACGGGATTATGACACTGGTCCGCAACCTTGAAGGCCAGGCCAAGACTGTAGACGAAGAAGTGAAGCGCCTCAGCGACCGTAAGAAATCGTTTGAGGGCCAAGCCAAAAATCTCAAATCCTACATTCTGAAATGCTTACAGGCCGCTGAACTCAAAACGTTCAAAACGGAACGCAACACACTCACCGTGCGCAAGGGTTCAATTTCTGTAGTGATCGACAACGTGGATCAGCTTCCCGACGAACTGGTTGATGTCGCCACCGTCGTCGCACCAGATAAGAAAAAAATTAAAGAGGCCATCGAGGCGGGTGAAGACATTAAAGGCGCTCACCTCGAAGTCGGCTCCGAATCTTTGCAGGTGCGCTAACCCGGATGCGGCCAGCAATGGCCGCTCACTGAGACAGAGATATGAGCGACGAATACAGCAGCCTTTTGTTCCCCAGGAGAACGGAACCCGATGACTTCAAAGACCACACCGAAGAAATCATCTGGCATATGCGTAACGGGTACCGGCGGCACCACGGCATTGTCGAGCAGCCTCCGGAAGTGAAAGCAACGAAAAGGAAAGCAAAGAGAAGATGGTCAAACAACACAAATTAGAGGTTTTGCTGGCGTGGCTCGAAGACAACATCGAGTGCGGCACCAGTATTGAATTCACTGACGGGGTTATCGCCAGCCTGAATGCAACATTCTGGCAAAAAGCCCTGAACATGACCGACGTGTACGAGTATATGCCGAGCAACCGACGCACCGAGTGGAACGAGCAGATCCGGGAAATGAAAACGCCCGACTTCGAAGAAGAGACCGTGCGGCCGACAATCATGGAACTGCTTAACTCACGTCAGAAATTTTTCTCCGAGCGAGTGGATGGTATTTTCCGCGCTCTTTCCGGCGACCACATTACCAACAGGCCGGAAGGTTTCGGCAAGCGCATGATCCTTGCCCGGGTGTTCACCGATTACGGCATGACAAATCACGATATGAGCGGGTATATCCAAGATTTGCGGCAGGTGATTGCTAAATTTATGGGCCGCGATGAACCCCGCTGGCGTGTAACCGACGACGCCTTACAGGAAGCCCGCTGCCGCCACGGTGAATGGCTGATGCTGGACGGTGGAGCGTTGCGTGTCCGGGCCTATCTGAAAGGCACAGCACACCTCGAAGTACACCCGGATATGGCCTGGCGACTCAACTGCATTCTGGCGCACCTGTACCCGCTGGCAATCCCGCCACAATTCCGCCAGAAACCAAAGAAAAAGCTCAAAGATTTCGTGCTGATGAGTAAGCCACTCCCCTTCGCCGTTCTGGAAGTGCTGGCAGGGCTGAAGGCTGAGAGGCACACCCCGATTCATCGTAACCGCTGGGATGAGCCGACACAGCCTCTGACTACCAATCCATACAACCGCCGATTTGACTGGCGCGACGAAGACAAAGCGATCCGGGGCCAGGCGGGGAAAATACTGGAAACCATCGGCGGTGTGCTGATTAAAGCGGGCCCAAATAAAAATATCAACATCTGGGAGTTCGACTATGACCCCGCCCGGGTGCTGGGCGAGATTATCGCGTCCGGGTGTATTCCGGATCATCAGTCTCACCAGTTTTACCCTACCCCTGAATCGCTGGCTGAGTGGGCCGTTTCCGAAGCCGATATTCAGCATGGCGATTCTTGCCTGGAGCCGAGTGCCGGCACCGGAAACCTTGCCGTGCTGATGCCGGCAGACCAGATCCAATGTGTAGAAATATCAGCGCTGCACTGTCGGGTACTGGAGGCGAAAGGTTACGCCGTCGAACAGGCTGATTTCATCCAGTGGGCCGAAGCCACCAGCAGTCGCTTTGACAAAGTGGTAATGAACCCACCGTTCAGCGAAGGGCGAGCCAAAGCGCATGTGGAATCTGCTGCCAGCCTGGTTAAACCCGGCGGCCGTCTTGTGGCCATCCTGCCCGGAAGTATGCGGAAAAAAGATATTTTGCCCGGCTGGTCATGAAGCTGGTCTGGACTAATTGATAACGAGTTTGACGGTACCGGCGTTTCAGTCGTCATGCTGAAAGCCGATCGCAAGTGATTTTTGATAATCAGTTTTAAAGCCCGGTCAGCGCTAAATTACTGATCGGCTGTATGAGGTACGAGTATGGCCAGAATGGTGAGCTTAGAAGAATGGGCGACGGAAGAATTTGGAAGTTTAGCCCCCAGCCTTCGCACATTAAAAAAATATGCCAAGAGCCACATGATGGCACCACCAGCCAGAAAAGTAGGCAGAGAGTGGATGATTGATCGTGAAGCCCGATTTATCGGCATTTTAGCCGAACCAAAAATCGCACCGACCGCAAACCCTAAGCTGAGAAGGATTATTGAAGATGGCTGCCAGACCACGAACCCATAAAATAACCATCCCCAATCTGTACTCAAAGCTGGATAAGCGAACGGGACGGGTGTACTGGCAATATAAACATCCAGTAACGGGTAAGTTTCACAGCCTCGGCACAGATGCCGAGGAAGCCAAACAGGTTGCCAGTGAAGCCAATGACATCATCGCCGAACAGCGGACCCGGCAGATCCTGAGCGTTAATGAAAAGATTGCCCGTATTCGGGAGTCGAGAGAATTTATCACAGTTACAACCTGGCTTGATCGCTACCTTGCCATTCAGCAGGAACGGCTTGACACTGGAGATATCAAAATGAACTCAGTAAAACAAAAGAAAAAACCTGTTGAACTGCTGCGCCAGCGTTCAGGGATGATGTATTTAAAAGATGTTACTGCAATGGAAATAGCGGAAATCGTCGATGCGGTAAAGGCTCAGGGCTATAACCGCATGGCACAGGTTGTCCGAACTTCACTGATCGACGTGTTCAAGGAAGCCCAGCATGCCGGGCATGTGCCTCCAGGTTACAACCCAGCGCAGGCAACACGCCAGCCGCGTAACAGAGTAAAACGTGAACGCCTTTCCTTTGAAGAGTGGAAAGAGATTTACTCTGCGGCTGAAAAGCACCCCCCATATCTACAATGCGCAATGCTGCTTGCGGTTGTCACCGGGCAGCGAATTGGTGATATTTCTGAGATGAAGTTTTCAGACATCTGGGATGATATGCTTCATGTTACTCAAGAAAAAACCGGGTGCAGAGTAGCTATCCCTCTGAGTTTAAGATGTGAAGCAATTAATATCTCTTTAAGGGAAGTAATCGCCAGATGTCGCGATGCTGTCGTGAGTAAATATCTGGTCCATTTTCGTCACTCCACTTCTAGGGCTGTGCGAGGTGGAAAGGTCTCTGCAAGTTCAATCACTACAACTTTCAAAAAAGCCAGGAACAATTGTGGCCTGAAATGGACTAATGGCTCAGCTCCAACTTTCCATGAGCAACGCTCTCTTTCTGAACGTATTTATAGAGAACAAGGTATAGACACGCAAAAACTGCTAGGCCATAAGTCTCAACAAATGACTGACAAATACAATGATGACAGGGGTAAGGGCTGGTTAATAATTAACTTATGAAATAGTTAATTTCATAATCAAATTATTTAAAAAAGATGGCAGAAAAAATCTTTCAACCTTTTTAAAAAATAAAAACCATCAGTTTATAGGAAAGAAAAAAACAAACCTTCCAAAATTAGTAAAGCGTTTAGTTATAAAAAAACTTCCCTTAGTGACATTTAATGAGATCACCTACAACCCAAGGTTATAATTTATCCTAATCATTAAAGCTTGAATTGAATTTTTAAAGAAACATGAAGCAATTTACATTGTTGACAACAAAGACCTCAGCAATAAAAAGTAATTAGATAAATATATGACAATACAGGAATTAAAACCCCCCAAATTCTTCACTTAATTTTTCACAACTTGCAACAATATTTTTTTCACAAAAACCTGCCATTAGAATAAAAAAATCTGAATCTAAAGAAGTCACTCCTAGTGTCAAATATTTTCTGTCCTTGCCTAACTCGCTACACAATGTATTTGCATCCTGCGGAAAACTGTAAGAATTGCTGAAAAAATTAGATTTGGTTATTTTTTTTAGATAGAGGTTTTGATCTTGTATTCCAAAAGGAGTATCGCTCCAGATGTTTTGCTTTATAAATTTATAGCGTTCAATAAGACTTTCTTCAGCGTCAGGAGAAATAAATGAGATATGAATATGTAACTGATCCTGAGAGCGCTTAACTGCAGGATTAACTGATAAAAGGCAAGGGCGCCTATCATCGATTCCCTCACGGCTAAGAAGAAATGTATTGTCCCATGCCAGCGCAAAAATTTTATTTAGTGTCAAAAAAAAATCATCTTCAAGTCCAGTAACTTTTTCTATCGGAAGCAGTAAATAGTGGTTTATCGCTCCGTCCACCTTATAAATTACAAATTTATTCATCACGTCAACAATCTGACAAGGTATGCACCTCCCTGAATTCAGATAGTTTGGAACACACTGATAAGTGATTTTTTCCCAAAGTAAGTTTCTATTTATGTGCATCGTATGATAATCCTATTAATTATGGACCTAATTTATTGTAGTACACATTGCTGAAATTTCTATCGGTAAATCTATAACTAATAGTATGTGATGTATGATATTCGCCTTAGAGTTCTTTAAAGGTTAACTTCAATATTCATTACCCGAGTAGTAAATCTGCTCGCGCTTACCGGAATGGTCTCAATTCTAAAGCATATGGCAGATTTCACTCCCATTACTGACTTCGGATCTTTTAGCTCTCTCAGGCTTACGATCAGTTAAAGCTAGCCGTGGGGGAGCAGATTACTGGATAGCGTTAGAGATAAATGCACTGGATTACTCCATAATATAGATTAAAAATTAATGGACCGCTTCCACTTCATAAAAAAAAAGACTTATTTTGGGGAAAGATTTTGGGGGAATTTTGGGGAAAGTGTTTTAAAAACGAAAAAACCAACACGTTTTTCCATACGTGTTGGCTTCGAGTTACGAAAATCTTATTACATGTTTGCGATAATTGCTTCACCAAACTCTGAACATTTCAGCAGCTTAGCGCCATCCATCAGACGTTCGAAGTCATAGGTCACGGTCTTGGCAGCGATTGCGCCTTCCATGCCTTTGACAATAAGGTCTGCGGCTTCGAACCATTCCATATGACGCAACATCATTTCAGCGGACAGAATCACGGAACCTGGGTTCACTTTATCCTGACCTGCGTACTTCGGTGCCGTACCGTGGGTGGCTTCGAACAGCGCACATTCGTCACCGATGTTTGCGCCTGGTGCAATACCGATACCGCCCACCTGCGCCGCCAGGGCGTCAGAGATGTAGTCACCGTTCAGGTTCATACAGGCGATAACGTCATATTCTGCCGGACGCAGCAGGATTTGCTGCAGGAAGGCATCGGCGATCACGTCTTTTACGATGATCTCTTTACCGGTGTTTGGATTTTTGAATTTCATCCATGGGCCGCCATCGATCAGCTCACCGCCGAACTCGTCTTTCACTAACTGGTAACCCCAGTCTTTGAAGGAGCCTTCGGTGAACTTCATGATGTTGCCTTTGTGTACCAGCGTCAGTGAATCACGATCGTTAGTGATGGTGTATTCCACTGCTGCACGGACCAGGCGCTTGGTGCCCTCTTCCGAACACGGTTTAACACCGATACCGCAGTTTTCTGGGAAGCGAATTTTCTTCACGCCCATTTCTTCACGCAGGAATTTGATGACTTTATCCGCTTCTGGCGTGCCCGCTTTCCATTCGATACCGGCATAGATATCTTCGGAGTTTTCGCGGAAGATCACCATATCCGTGTCTTCAGGGCGTTTTACCGGGCTTGGTGTACCGGTGTAGTAGCGCACCGGACGCAGGCAAACGTACAGATCCAGTTCCTGACGCAGCGCAACGTTCAGAGAACGGATGCCACCGCCAACTGGCGTGGTCAGTGGGCCTTTGATCGCTACGCGGTATTCTTTGATTAAATCGAGGGTTTCTTGCGGCAGCCAGACATCCTGACCGTAGAGTTCAACCGATTTTTCACCGGTATAAATCTCCATCCAGGAGATTTTACGCTCGCCGTTGTAGGCTTTTTTCACAGCGGCATCAACCACTTTCAGCATCACTGGTGACACATCAACGCCGATACCATCCCCTTCGATGTAAGGGATAACCGGGTTATTTGGGACAACCAGTTTACCTTGATTCAGGGTGATTTTCTGACCTTCCGCCGGAACAACTACTTTGCTTTCCATTAACCTCTCCTTCGAGCGATTTTTTGTTAATGATTTGTAAGATGCGCGTCAATACTACTTGAATATTCACGCCACGCCAATCACCGCAATTTCGCGTTATAATGCGCTGAATGTTCCAGACTGCAAAGCGTATGCGAAAAACTAATCAGACTTCTCATCCAAATAAACGATTCAGCCGACAAACACGTCCTGTGCATCGCAAGGCGTCATCGCCGCCTGCCGTCCGCCGCGTGCTTCTGTTCAACAAACCCTTTGATGTTCTGCCGCAATTTACCGATGAAGCTGGCCGCCGCACCCTCAAAGATTTTATCGACGTGAGTGACGTTTACGCGGCGGGCCGACTCGATCGCGACAGCGAAGGACTGATGGTCCTGACTAACGATGGCCCGCTACAGGCGGCGCTGACGCAGCCCGGCAAGCGCACCGGCAAGATTTACTATGTGCAGGTGGAAGGCGCGCCTGAGGAAAGCGATCTACAACCTTTGCGCGATGGCGTTAATCTGAAAGATGGCCCGACGTTACCGGCTGGCGTCGAAAAAGTGGCTGAGCCCGACTGGTTGTGGCCGCGCCAGCCGCCGATTCGCGAGCGCAAAGCCATTCCAACACAGTGGCTGAAAATAACGCTTTTTGAAGGTCGTAACCGTCAGGTCAGACGTATGACGGCCCATATTGGCTTTCCAACCCTGCGTCTGGTGCGCTATGCCATGGGCGAGTTTACTCTGGGCAATTTGGCTCCGGGTGCCTGGCGCGATATCAGCGCACAAGACTGACTGCCATTATCATTTCCATAACTTTAAGTTAACAATTCAGGAGGATCGATGTTTAAACCGCATGTCACCGTCGCGTGCCTGGTTCAGGCTCGGGGTGCATTACTGGTCGTTGAAGAACGCGTCAACGGCATCGCCACCTGGAATCAGCCTGCCGGTCATCTTGAAGCCGATGAAACGCTGCATGAAGCCGCATCACGGGAATTGTTTGAAGAGACCGGCATTCGGGCCGAAATGCAGTATTTTATCGGCATAAACCAGTGGATCGCCCCGGATAATACGCCTTTTGTGCGGTTTCTGTTTGGCGTGGATCTGGACGATATCCAGCCAACGGCTCCGCAGGACAGCGACATTGATTGCTGCTGGTGGGTCGCGCCAGAGCAGATTCTGTCGGCCTCTAACCTGCGTTCGCCCCTGGTTGCCGAAAGCGTACGCCGCTGGCAACAGGGCGTACGCTATCCGCTCGACCTGATCAGCCCGTTCAACTGGCCGTTTCATGAAGGTGCGCACCCGCGTTCAGCGTGATAGAATGCGCCGCCTGTTTTACTGTTTTGCGAGCTTGTGATGTCTGATAACTGCCAGAAAAAAGTGATCGTCGGAATGTCCGGCGGCGTCGATTCTTCCGTTTCCGCCTGGTTACTGCAACAGCAGGGCTATCAGGTTGAAGGCCTGTTCATGAAGAACTGGGAGGAAGACGATGGCGAGGAATACTGTACCGCCGCTGACGATCTGGCGGATGCGCAAGCCGTGTGCGACAAGTTAGGTATTAAACTGCACAAAGTGAACTTTGCGGCAGAGTACTGGGACAATGTCTTTGAACACTTCCTGGAAGAGTACAAAGCGGGCCGCACTCCCAATCCCGATATCCTGTGTAATAAAGAAATCAAATTCAAGGCGTTTCTGGAGTTTGCCGCAGAGGATCTGGGTGCAGACTTCATCGCCACCGGGCACTATGTCCGCCGTCAGGATATCGATGGCCGCAGCCACCTGCTGCGCGGTCTGGATGGTAACAAAGACCAGAGTTATTTCCTTTACACACTCAGCCACCAGCAAATCGCGCAGAGCCTGTTCCCGGTCGGCGAGCTGGAAAAGCCTGAAGTGCGTCGCATCGCTGAACAACTTGAGCTGGTGACGGCGAAGAAAAAAGACTCCACCGGCATTTGCTTCATCGGTGAACGCAAGTTTACCGAATTCCTCGCGCGCTACCTCCCTGCCCAGCCGGGTGAAATTGAAACCGTCGACGGACAGGTTGTGGGTGAGCACCAGGGCCTGATGTATCACACGCTCGGCCAGCGTAAAGGGCTGGGCATTGGCGGTCTTAAAGAAAGCAAAGACGATCCCTGGTACGTCGTTGATAAAGATGTGGCGCGCAACCGCCTGATCGTGGCGCAGGGCGGCGACCATCCCCGACTGATGTCAGTGGGTCTGATTGCCCAGCAGTTACACTGGGTTGATCGTCAGCCGCTAACCGCACCGCTGCGTTGTACGGTGAAAACCCGCTACCGTCAGACCGATATCCCCTGCGAAATTATCCCGCACGGCGAGGATAAAATTGAAGTCCGGTTTGATGAGCCCGTTGCTGCGGTCACGCCGGGTCAGTCTGCGGTGTTCTACCTTGATGAAGTCTGCCTGGGTGGCGGTATCATCGAAGAACGTTTGCCTTGGGTTGCCGCATAATACCGGTGGGAATAACGCGTAAACAGGAGTAACCGTGGCAAAAAACTATCAGGACATTACCTTTGCACTGGCGGGCATTTGCCAGGCGGCCCATCTGGTGCAGCAGTTAGCCAATCAGGGACATTGTCAGCCGGAGGCGCTGGCGGTGTCACTGCGCAGCGTACTGGACCTGAATCCTCCCTCGACCCTGGCGGTATTTGGTAACAACGAAGCCAACCTGCGCCTGGGGCTGGAAACCCTGATGGCCGTGCTGAACAGCACGCAACGTCAGGGCGCTGGTGCCGAACTGACCCGTTACACGTTGAGCCTGATGGTACTGGAGCGCAAGCTCAATGCGAACAAGCAGGCTATGAACACCCTGGCCCAGCGTATCAGCCAGCTCGATCGTCAGCTGGCGCATTACACGTTGGAATCCGACACTATTCTGAGCGCCATGGCGGGCATTTATGTCGATGTGATTAGCCCGCTCGGCCCACGTATTCAGGTAACCGGATCGCCGGCAGTGCTACAGAATTCCCTGCTACAGAGTAAAGTTCGCGCCACGCTGCTGGCCGGCATTCGTGCCGCCGTGTTGTGGCAACAGGTTGGCGGAGGCCGACTGCAGCTGATGTTTTCGCGCCAGCGTTTACTGCGCGAAGCCAAATCGATTTTATCCCGCCTGCCACTGACTTACTGAGTCAGTGAGGCAAACACCGTTAAATGAATCAGGAGTTGCACTGATGGAATTATCCTCTCTGACCGCCGTCTCACCTGTCGATGGTCGTTACGGCGATAAAGTCAGCCCGCTGCGCGCAATTTTCAGCGAATTTGGTTTGCTGAAGTTCCGCGTTGAGGTTGAAGTTCGCTGGTTACAAAAACTGGCTGCGACCGCAGAGATCAAGGAAGTTCCTGCATTTGATGCTGACGCAAACGCTTTCCTTGACGAGATCGTCGCCCGTTTCAGCGAAGCAGACGCCGCACGCATCAAAACCATTGAGCGCACCACCAACCATGACGTGAAAGCGGTTGAGTATTTCCTGAAAGAAAAAGTGGCGGATGTGCCCGCCCTGCATGCAGTGTCGGAATTTATTCATTTTGCCTGCACCTCTGAAGACATTAATAACCTGTCCCATGCGTTGATGCTGGAAACAGCACGCCGCGATGTCATTCTGCCTTACTGGCAGCAGCTGATCGCCGCCATAAAAGGCCTGGCGCAGGAATACCGTGATATTCCCCTGCTGTCTCGCACGCACGGCCAGCCCGCTACGCCATCGACTATGGGTAAAGAGATGGCCAACGTCGCCTACCGCATGGAACGTCAACTGCTTCAGCTGTCGCAGATTGAAGTGCTGGGCAAAATCAACGGCGCCGTGGGCAACTACAACGCGCACATTGCGGCGTACCCGGAAGCCGACTGGCACCAGCTGAGTGAAGAGTTTGTTACCTCGCTGGGCATCACCTGGAATCCCTATACGACGCAAATCGAGCCGCACGACTACATTGCCGAGCTGTTTGACTGTATCGCCCGCTTTAACACCATCCTGATCGACTTTGATCGCGATATCTGGGGCTATGTGGCACTCAACCACTTCAAACAGAAAACCGTTGCGGGCGAAATCGGCTCGTCGACCATGCCGCATAAAGTAAACCCTATCGATTTTGAAAACTCGGAAGGCAATCTGGGCCTGGCCAACGCGGTCATGCAGCATCTGGCCAGCAAACTGCCGGTTTCCCGCTGGCAGCGTGATCTGACCGATTCTACCGTGCTGCGTAACCTGGGTGTCGGCGTAGGCTATGCGCTGATCGCCTATCAGGCCACCTTAAAAGGTATTTCAAAACTGGAAGTGAACCGCGAGCGCCTGCTGGATGAACTGGATCACAACTGGGAAGTGCTGGCCGAGCCGATTCAGACCGTGATGCGCCGTTACGGCATCGAAAAACCGTACGAGAAGCTGAAAGAGCTAACCCGCGGTAAACGTGTTGACGCCGCAGGTATGCAGGCCTTTATCGACAGCCTGGCGCTGCCTGAAGAAGAAAAAACCCGTTTAAAACAGATGACCCCGGCAAATTATCTTGGCCGTGCGATTCAAATGGTTGATGATCTGAAATAATATCCCTTCTGCAGACCGGTTCCCGCCGGTCTGCGTTAACCTGCTGTTTAATTCATTTCGCTTATACTTATTTAAATTCGTTTCGATCTGATGCTAAGGAAATCCTATGCGTGTTCTGGTTGTGGAAGATAATGCCCTGCTGCGCCACCATCTTTCAGTACAACTGCGAGAAATGGGTCATCAGGTTGATGCTGCTGAAGATGCCAAAGAAGCCGATTATTTTCTCCAGGAACATTTACCTGATATCGCGTTGGTCGATCTGGGCTTACCCGGTGAAGACGGCATGTCGTTAATTCGTCGCTGGCGCAATGATGCCGTGCGTCAGCCTATTCTGGTGCTGACCGCCCGTGAAGGCTGGCAGGCGAAAGTCGAAGCGCTGGAAGCCGGTGCGGATGATTACGTCACAAAACCGTTTCATATTGAAGAAGTTGCCGCACGCCTCCAGGCATTAATGCGCCGCAACAGTGGTCATGCGTCGCAAATTATTGCCATGCCGCCGTTTCAGGTCGATTTATCGCGTCGCGAACTGACGGTGAATGAAAGCCCGGTTAAGCTGACCGCCTTTGAATATACCATCGTGGAAACCTTAATTCGTAATGCGGGCAAAGTGGTGAGTAAAGATTCATTAATGTTGCAGCTGTATCCCGATGCCGAATTGCGTGAAAGCCACACGATCGATGTATTAATGGGCCGCCTGCGCAAAAAAATCCTCGCGCTGCATTCTGACGAAGTTATCGCTACCGTTCGCGGCCAGGGTTACCGCTTTGATCTCTGATGATGTCCTGGCTTAAACGTTATCGCCCTATTTCGCTGCGGACACGCTTTTTACTGGCCTCCGCAGCCATCGTTCTCATTCTCTCGCTTTCTTATGGCATGGTCGCCGTGATTGGCTATGTGGTGAGTTTTGATAAAAACACCTATCGTGTGATGCGAGGCGAGAGCAATTTATTTTTTACCCTGGCACAGTGGAAAGATAATAAGCTGACAATTGCGCAGCCCGAGCGCACCATGCTTAATTTCCCCACCCTGGTATTTATTTATGATGAACACGGCAAGTTGCTCTGGCAGCAGCGTGATGTGCCGGAAATTCGTGAGAAGATTCAACCCGAATGGCTGTTAAAACCTGATTTCTACGAGATTGATACCAACAACAGCACCAGCCGGGCCGCCATGGGCGACAATCTGACGGCACAGCAGCAGCTTCATGCGTGGGATGATAACGACGATGACGATCAGGATACGTTTACCCATTCGGTTGCCGTCAACCGCTACGATGCCACCACCAACCTGCCCGCCCTGACCATTGTGGTGGTCGATACCATTCCACAAGAGCTACAGCATTCCGATGTGGTCTGGTCATGGTTCAGCTATGTTCTGGCCGCTAACCTGATTTTAATTGTCCCGCTGCTCTGGCTGGCGGCGCACTGGAGTTTACGGCCGATTGGGCATCTGACGCTTCAGGTACGCGAACTGGAAACCGGACAGCGTGAAAATCTGGACGATAAGCCCCCGCAGGAGCTGCGTTCGCTGGTGCGTAACCTCAATCTGTTGCTGACCAACGAGCGTCAACGTTACACGCGTTACCGCACGACGCTGGCCGACCTGACCCACAGCCTGAAAACACCGCTGGCGGTCCTGCAAAGTACCCTGCGTTCGCTGCGCGGCGGAAAAGAGTTAACCATCGAACAGGCCGAGCCGGTGATGCTGGAGCAGATCAGCCGCATCTCTCAGCAGGTCGGTTATTACCTGCACCGAGCCAGCATGCAGGCCGATCATAATCCCCTGCAGCGTGATCTGCATTCGGTATCGGGTTTACTGGACAGCCTGTGCTCGGCACTGAATAAAGTGTATCAGCGTAAAGGGGTGGAAATTACCCTGGATATTTCCCCGGAAATCACCTTCTTTGGCGATCAGAACGACTTTATGGAAGTGATGGGCAATGTGCTGGATAACGCCTGCAAATACTGTCTGGAATTTATTGAGGTCAGTGCTCATCAGACCGAAGATGCGCTGCACATCTATATTGATGATGACGGTCCGGGCATTCCGGAAAGTAAACGCGACCTGATTTTCGTGCGGGGACAGCGCGTCGACACCATGCGACCAGGCCAGGGGCTCGGGCTTGCCGTGGTGCGAGATATCCTTGAGCAGTACGCCGGTAATGTCATCGCCTCCAGCAGCCCGTTAGGCGGTGCGCGCATGGAAGTCGTATTTCAGCGCCAGGAAATGGAACATCGCCGCGAGTAGTTCAGGCTGCGGGCTGTTATACTTGCAGGTATTTTCAGCCCTTAGCGGACTTTCTTTATGGATTATCAGCTCGATCTCAACTGGCCCGATTTTATTCAGCGTTACTGGCAAAAGCGCCCGGTAGTGCTAAAGCGTGGCTTTAAAAATTTTATCGATCCCATTTCGCCGGATGAACTGGCGGGCTTAGCCATGGAAAATGAGGTCGACAGTCGGCTGGTCAGCCAGCCAAACGGAAAGTGGCAGGTCAGCCATGGTCCATTTGAAAGCTACGATCACCTGGGCGAAAACAACTGGTCACTGCTGGTTCAGGCGGTCAATCACTGGCATGAGCCCTCTGCCGCACTGATGCGCCCTTTCCGCTTTCTGCCGGACTGGCGCATTGACGATCTGATGATCTCGTTCTCCGTGCCCGGCGGCGGCGTGGGTCCGCATTTCGATCAGTACGATGTGTTTATTATTCAGGGCACCGGCCGCCGCCGCTGGCGCGTCGGGGAAAAAGTGCCGATGAAACAGCACTGCCCGCATCCTGACCTGCTGCAGGTCGAGCCGTTTGACGCCATTATCGATGAAGAAATGGAACCGGGCGATATTCTCTATATTCCGCCGGGTTTCCCGCATGAAGGCTACTCCCTCGAAAATGCGCTGAACTACTCTGTAGGATTCCGCGCGCCCAGCGGACGTGAACTCATCAGCGGCTTCGCCGATTATGCGCTGGCTAACGAGCTGGGCAGCCTGCGTTATACCGATCCCGATGTGCCTTCGCGCGACTGCCCGTCGCTGATTTTGCCTGAAGAAGTGGAAGGCTTACGCAAGGTGATGCTGGATGTGGTGAATCAGCCTGCGCATTTTGAGCAGTGGCTGGGCGAATTTATTTCACAATCACGCCACGAACTTGACGTTGCGCCACCGGAACCGCCTTATCAGCCCGATGAAATCTATGATGCGCTGCAACAGGGCGATGTATTGTCCCGTCTGGGTGGATTACGCGTCCTGACGCTGGGCGATGCGATTTATATCAACGGCGAGCGCGTCGAATGCGCCGATCCGCGCGTGATGTCAGTGCTGGCACATCGCGATGAAATTACCCTGGATGATCTGGGGGAGGCTCTTGACGATCCGGCCGTGCTGGCGCAGATTGCCGGGCTGATTAACGCGGGTTACTGGTATTTCGGCGCTGAATAAACCGCTGGAGAAGTGGTGTTCCCATCCGTTTACGCCGTCTCCTCGCCCTGCCCGGACGAGGAGACGTTGTTTTAACCTTTCTTCTGACCGGCCAGTTCTGCCAGGCGAACGATGACGTCGACAGACTGCGCCATGATGTTTAGCGAGGCAAACTCGTGCTTGCCGTGGTAGTTATAGCCCCCGGTAAACAGGTTTGGACAGGGCAATCCTTTCCATGACAGGGACGAACCGTCCGTACCGCCGCGAATCGGTTTCACCACCGGCACGATGCCGCAGTCGCGCATCGCCTGCAAGGCCAGATCGATAATGTGCGGGAAAGGTTCGACTTTTTCGCGCATATTGCGGTAGCTGTTGCTGATCTCTACCGTAATACCACAGCCGGGATGCAGGTCTTTATTGATCTCATCCGCAATTTGCTGCAGTGTGCGTTTGCGTTGTTCAAACGCCTCGGTATCAAAATCACGAATGATGTAGTGCAGCTCAGCGTGCTCAACCGTGCCTTTCATCTGGTGCAGATGAAAGAAGCCCTCATAACCGTCTGTCCATTCCGGCTTCTCTTTCGCAGGCAACGCTGCACTGAAACGCGTCGCCAGCTCCAGCGCATTGACCATGACATTTTTCGCAGACCCGGGATGAACATTGTTGCCCACGACTTTGACCAGCGCCGAGGCCGCATTGAAGTTTTCGTATTCAAATTCGCCCAGATCGCTGCCGTCGACGGTATAGGCCCAGTCAGCTGCAAAGCCTTCAACATCGAAATGCGACGTGCCCCGCCCAATCTCTTCGTCTGGGGTAAAGGCAACGCGAATGGCACCGTGCGGAATATCGCCTTCCGCCAGTCTGGCCATGGCCGTCATGATCTCGGCAATGCCCGCTTTATCATCCGCGCCCAGCAGGGTTTTGCCATCGGTGGTGATCAGGGTGTGACCGATAAGCTTATGCAACACGGGGAACATGACCGGTGACAGCACTTCATCACCATTGCCCAACGCGATATCGCCGCCCCGGTAGTTTTCGATGATTTGCGGATTAACATGTTTCGCGGTGAAATCCGGTGAGGTATCCATATGCGAAATAAAGCCCACCACCGGCGTTGGCCAGTCCACATTGGCCGGTAGTGTGCCCATCACACAACAGTGATCGCTCAGGCTGACATCCACAAAACCCAGGGCCAGCAGTTCTTCCTGCAACTGGCGGGCCAGTACCCACTGACCTTCGCTGCTGGGCACCTGACGTGCCTGCGGTTTTGCCTGCGTCTCTACTGCCACATAACGCAAAAAGCGTTCTAATAGTTGCTTCATATGCCATCCTTAAAATTTACCGCCGGTCATTATTGATAAACCGGCAAGACATCGTGTTGCGTCAAATCATTATCGTTCAGGTTAAGGCTGCCGGGGCATATTCCGCACGCCAGACAGCATAAAAAAACGGGCAATCGCTGGTTTTTGCGGCGGTTAACGCAACCCTGCCCTGCATCAGCCAGATTCAGAGTCAAAACCGGGGCGCGTTTTTTTCCGCTATCGCGGCCCTTTTCTTTGCTGACAGGCTCTTGTGTCAGCAGACAGAAATATTAATAAGGCAAACACGCACAGCCGTTTCGGGCACCTGTAACCTTTGTGATGCCGATGTGATGCGCCCCAGGAAGCATCCGGCTGCGCTTAATCATACGGCGGCGGAGTTTAACGCGACTGAGGATGAGAGGAGGCAGGCAACAGCCGCATGCCGTTCGGAAACCGCACGCAGGCCGTTAACCCGTGCATCAACAGGCGGCCTGACTCCCTGCCGCCGCTGGGCTGCCGTAAACCCTGAGGCCGGCGTGTGGCGCGACCGTCTTACTGCTGAAAGTGTTTTCTTTCAGGTGTGCGGTGGCATCACACACAAGATTATTTGTGCAGCCCGTGCAACAGCTTATGTACGAAGGCGGGAACCACTTCACTTGCGAGCCCGTAGTGACTTTCGGCAAACTCATTGCCCACCTGGCTGGGCTCCAGATTCAGTTCCACCGTATGCGCGCCTTGCAGCTTTGCCTCATGAACAAAGCCCGCCGCGGGATACACGTGGCCTGAGGTGCCGATGGCGATAAACAGATCGGCCTGTTCCAGCGCCTGGTAGATGTCTTCCATACCCAGCGGCATTTCGCCAAACCAGACGACATGGGGGCGCAGGACAGAGGGAAACTGACAGCAGGTACACCGGTCGTTCTCCGTGACGTCTTCCTGCCAGTCGATCACCTGTCCGCTACTGGCACAGCGCACTTTTAACAATTCGCCGTGCATATGCAGCACACGGCTGTTGCCCGCGCGCTCGTGCAAGTTATCGATATTTTGCGTGACAAGGAAAAAGTTGTCGCCCAGCACCTGTTCCAGTTCTGCCAGCGCCAGATGCGCGGCATTCGGCTGGATCTCGGGCTGCTGAAGCTGCTGACGCCGCGCGTTATAAAAGCGCTGCACCAGCGCCGGATCGCGTCGGAAACCTTCTGGCGTGGCGACATCTTCAACCCGATGCTCTTCCCATAATCCGTCCGCGGCACGAAAGGTCCTGATACCGGATTCGGCGGATATCCCTGCCCCCGTTAACACGACGATGCGCGGCAACGGGTGCGCCGCCAGTTCGGCCTGACGATCGCGTTCGAAAATACGCTGGCGAAAGCGCTGATGCACTTTCCTGCGTGTTTTCTTCAGGCGGGCAAGTCGTATACGGCGACGAGGTGTACGCATAAAGTCTCCTGGTGCGGTGAGTAAAACGTCCGCAGGTCAATCAACAAAGTTTGGGCCAGTTGGCCCGACAATCTAAAGAACAGGGCCGACAGCGCAGCATGAACGGCGCTGTCTGGTACGACTACTGTCCACTCAGGACACGCGCCGGATCGATGCGGCTGGCGCGCCGTGCGGGATACCAACTTGCCAGCAGGCTTAGCACAATAGCGGTAATCAGTACTGAAAACACGTCCAGCCAGTGCAATTCAGACGGCAGGAAGTCGATGAAGTAGATATCGCCGGCTAACAAATGGTGACCGGTCAGCGTTTCAAGACCTTTCATCAGCGATGTCAGATTCAGCGCCACCAGTACACCGACCACCACGCCGCTCACGCTGCCCAGCAGGCCTGCCAGCAGGCCGTACCAGATAAAAATTGCCCGAATCAGGCCATCTTTTGCGCCCAGCGTCCGCAGAACGGCGATATCACTGCTCTTGTCTTTAACGGCCATCACCAGTGTCGACACAATGTTGAAACAGGCGACGCCGATCACCAGCACCATGGCCAGGTACATGATGGCGCGAATCATCTGGATATCGCGGTACATATAACCGTAGGTGCCAATCCAGCTTTTGATATACACGTAAGCGTGCGTTACTTCACCCGCCGCGCGCACCAGTTTGGCCGCCTGGAAGGGATCGTTCATCTTCAGCGCGATGCCGGTCACGCTGTCACCCATATCCAGATACTGCTGCGCGTCCGCCAGCGGCACCAGAGCCAGGCTGTGATCCAGCATTCCGCTCAGCTGCAAAATACCGCTCACCTGCAGGCGAATACGTTTGGGTTGCAGGAGCTTATTCTCACCGTCGTTGTTCGGGATCATGATGGTGATCCAGTCGCCCTGCTTCACGTTGAGCGCCATTGCGATACCACCACCGAGGATGATTTGTTGTTTCCCTGCCGCAAAGGATGACCAGGCATTGTCGGTGACAAAAGAAGGTAAGGCACTCAGCCGTGGCTCCTGTGCCGGATCCACGCCTTTCACCTGCAACGCTTCCATCTTCGCGCCACTTTCAATCAGGCCGGTAAAGTTGACATAGGGCGCGGCAGCCGCGATGCCAGGCACCTGCTCAATCGGCGCGATCAATGACTGCCAGCGCTGAAAAGGCTGATTAACGGCTTCGATTTCACCGTGCGGGACCACGGCAAGAATGCGTTTATTCAGCTCACGCTCGAAGCCGTTCATGGCGCTCAGGCCAATGATCAGCACCGCAACGCCGAGTGCAATGCCCACGGTGGAAATCACCGAGATCAGCGACACCATGCCGCCGCGACGACGGCCACGGCTAAAACGCAGCCCCAGTAACAGTGATAGCGACGATCCCATCAGACCGCTCCCGCCAGGATAATCTGATCGCTGAGCTGGCCGTCGCGCATTTCCATCTGACGCGTCATGCGTTTTGCCAGATGCAGATCGTGGGTGACCACCAGAAACGCCGTGCCCTGACGCACATTCAGCTCCCCCAGCAGTTCAAAAATGGCATCCGCATTGCGGGCATCCAGGTTACCGGTGGGCTCATCAGCCATGACCAGGCGGGGACGATTCACCAGCGCACGGGCAATCGCCACGCGCTGACGCTCACCACCAGACAGTTCAGACGGACGATGGGCGGCGCGGTGTTCCAGCCCGACGGCGGCCAGAATTTCCCGCGCGCGTGCCTGGGCTTCGCCTTTAGCGGTTTTGCCAATCAGCAGCGGCATCGCGACGTTTTCCAGCGCGCTAAAGTCGGGCAGCAAGTGGTGAAACTGGTAGATAAAGCCCAGTTCGCGGTTACGCAGTTCGGCCTTATCAGAAGAAGACATGCTGTTCAGCGAACATCCGTCAAACACCACATCGCCCGCAGTGGGCGTA
The DNA here is from genome assembly GCF_035191405.1 of Pantoea sp. JZ2. Taxonomy (NCBI): domain Bacteria; kingdom Pseudomonadati; phylum Pseudomonadota; class Gammaproteobacteria; order Enterobacterales; family Erwiniaceae; genus Pantoea; species Pantoea sp. JZ2. The sequence goes on from NZ_CP045247.1 coordinate 3,056,002, forward strand.
TCCAGCCCGCCCAGCAGGTGCAGCAGGGTACTTTTTCCTGATCCTGAACTGCCGACAATCGCCATCAGTTCACCAGGTTGCACATCAAAATTCACGTTGCGCAGTACGTCGGTCTGTACGCTTCCTTCCTGATAGCGTTTGCACAGGTCGCGGCACTGCAACAAAGGAGAGTTACTCATAGCGTAAAGCCTCAGCGGGTTGTACGGCGGCAGCGCGCCATGAAGGGTAAAGCGTAGAAAGCAGCGCAATCACCATTGCGCTGAAGGCGATAGTCACCACCTGCCACAGATTAATATCCACAGGCAGCGCGGCACCGTCCAAAAACAGGCCAATGACCGGCATCAGGTTATTAAGCTGGCTGGCTAACAGGACGCCAAGCAGCGCCCCGAGCAACGTGCCAATAATCCCGGCACTGGCACCCTGCACCATAAAAACGGCGACAATCTGACGGCGGGTTAATCCCTGGGTTTGCAGAATGGCCACTTCACCCTGCTTCTCCATGATCAGCAGGCCCAGCGAGGTGATGATATTGAAGGCCGCAACGGCAATGATCAGGCTCAGCAGCAGCCCCATCATGTTTTTCTCCATACGCACGGCCTGGAATAAATCCCCTTTGCGTTCGCGCCAGTCTTTCCAGACCATGCCCGCGGGCAGAGCCTGTTGGCTCACGCTGTCAACCTCAAGCGGCTTATCCAGCCACAGACGCCAGCCGGTGATGTTGCCCGCGGGATAGCGCATAATGCGCGACGCATCCTGCTGGTTAACCAGAATCTGATAGCCATCAACTTCGCTGTTAGCCGCATACGTGCCCGCCACGGTAAACAGGCGCTGGCTCGGCACGCGCCCCATGGGCGTGAACTGGCTGACGGACGGCACCATCAGGCGGATCTGATCACCCCGTTTCACGCCCAGCTGCGAGGCCAGTTGTTCGCCCAGGATGACGTTATACTGACCGGGCTGTAACACGCTTTGCGGCGTGTTAACGAGAAAAGGCGTCAGGGGATCCTTTTCGTCCGGCTGGATCCCCAGCATCACCCCGACTGAGACGTTGTGTGCACTTTGCAGCACCACATTACCGGTGGTCAGCGGCGCGATGCGGTCAACGCCGTTGAGCTTGAGTGCAGAGGCAGGGAATTGCTGCGGATTGATGCTGCCCGTGTTGCTGGTGATCAGCGCCTGTGGCATCAGGCCCAGGATGTTGCCCTCAAGCTCGCGCTCGAAACCGTTCATCACAGACAGCACAGTAATCATGGCCAGCACGCCAAGCGTGATACCAATGGTGGAGAGCCAGGAGACAAAGCGACCGAAACGATCCGCTGCTCTTCCGCGCATGTAGCGCAGACCGATAAATAGCGCGACAGGTTGATACATGGTATCCAATGTGCAGTTGCTGGAAAATAAGTAGAGAGGATGATAAAGGAGCTGTGCACTTTATGAAACCTCTAACCCTCTGAGTCTGCTGCAAAGTTGTATCAGAATAGGTTAGCAGACGGTTTGATGCACAGGATTAAGCCACAAAGATGATGTTTATCGTACGATCATCCACGCCCCACATCGGTATACTTATTCGGGTAAAGCGGTGACGGCTATGACCGTGACTCTGATGTACCCGATTCACTTTCCTGCGAGCCCTGTTCGCAAAAAAGATTTACACACAGCAACCCTTCTGCATCGCCTGCATCAGGCGAAGCGGCAGAAAAAATCTGCCGCAGAGGTGATCCCCATGGCGTATTATGGAATGATGACGCCCTGGTAAAAATGGAGCAACCTCGAGATCACATGTCCGAACCGACTCGCTATACCCTGCCCGTGAAATCAGGCGACCAACGCCTGCTCGGTCAGCTGACTGGCGCTGCGCACGCGGTTGAGTGTGCCAGCATCACTGAGCGCCATGCAGGTCCGGTGTTAATGATTACACCCGATACGCAAACCGCCCTGCGTCTGCTGGACGAGATTCGTCAGTTTACCGATTTACCTGTTACCCACCTTGCGGACTGGGAAACGCTGCCTTATGACAGCTTCTCACCCCACCAGGATATTATCTCGGCACGTCTGTCCACCCTGTATCAGTTGCCCACGCTGCAACGCGGCATGCTGATTATGCCGGTCAACACGCTGATGCAGCGTGTTTGTCCTCACAGCTACCTGCACGGTCATGCGCTGGTGATGCAGCAGGGCCAGAAACTGTCACGCGACCGCCTGCGCGACCAGCTTGAACAGGCCGGCTATCGCCATGTCGATCAGGTGATGGAGCACGGCGAGTACGCCACACGCGGCGCCCTGCTCGATCTGTTCCCGATGGGCAGTGATCAGCCCTACCGTATCGATTTTTTTGATGACGAGATCGACAGCCTGCGCCTGTTTGATGTCGACAGCCAGCGAACGCTGGAAGCCGTTCCCGCCATTAATTTGCTGCCGGCCCATGAATTTCCCAGCGATAAAACAGCCATTGAACTGTTCCGTAGCCGCTGGCGTGAAAACTTTGATGTGCGCCGTGAGGCAGAGCATATTTATCAGCAGGTGAGCAAAGGCACCCTGCCGGCCGGTATTGAATACTGGCAACCGCTGTTCTTCGACCAGCCGTTACCGTCGCTGTTTAGCTATCTGCCTGACAACACGTTGATCGTGAACTGTGGCGATCTGGAAGGCAGTGCCGAGCGCTTCTGGCAGGATGCGAATGCGCGTTACGAAAACCGCCGTGTCGATCCCATGCGCCCGCTGCTGGAGCCGACCACGCTGTGGCTGCGCCCGGATGCCTTAATGGGGGAACTCAAAGCCTGGCCGCGTATCCGTATGACCCATGAGGTGCTGCCGGCCCGGGCCGCCAATACCAACCTGGGCTATGAATCCCTGCCCGATCTGTCCGTTCAGGCGCAGGCGAAAGCGCCGCTGGATCATTTACGTCAGTTCCTGGAACAGTTTACCGGTGACGTGGTGTTTTCCGTTGAAAGCGAAGGCCGCCGTGAAAGCCTGCAGGAGTTGCTGGCGCGCATTAAAGTACGGCCGAAACCCATTCGTCATCTGCGCGAGGCCCGGGAGGCACAGTATGGTCTGATGATCGGTGCCAGCGAGCGGGGCTTTGTGGATACACAGGGGAAGCTGGCTTTCATCTGTGAAAGCGATTTGCTGGGCGAACGCATCAGCCGCCGCCGCCAGGATACGCGCCGCACCATTAATCCGGACATCCTGATTCGCAACCTGGCGGAACTGCATCCGGGCCAGCCTGTGGTGCACCTTGAACACGGCGTCGGGCGCTACATCGGCCTGACCACGCTGGAAGCCGGCGGCATTCAGGCAGAGTATTTGATGCTCTCCTATGCCAATGACGCCAAGTTGTACGTCCCGGTTTCCTCCCTGCATCTTATCAGTCGTTATGCCGGCGGTGCCGACGAAAATGCACCGCTGCATAAACTGGGCAGCGATGCCTGGTCGCGCGCGCGGCAGAAAGCGGCGGAGAAAGTGCGCGACGTGGCCGCTGAACTGCTGGATATCTATGCTCAGCGTGCCGCCAAGGCCGGGTTTGCCTTCAAACATGACCGTGAGCAGTATCAACTGTTCTGCGAAAGTTTTCCGTTTGAAACCACACCCGATCAAACCCAGGCCATCAATGCCGTGTTAAGTGACATGTGCCAGCCGCTGGCCATGGATCGTCTGGTGTGCGGTGATGTGGGCTTTGGTAAAACCGAAGTTGCCATGCGCGCGGCCTTCCTGGCGGTGGAGAACAACAAGCAGGTGGCGGTGCTGGTTCCCACCACCCTGCTGGCTCAGCAGCATTACGATAATTTCCGTGACCGCTTCGCTAACTGGCCGGTGCGCATCGAAATGCTGTCACGCTTCCGTAGCGCCAAAGAGCAGAATCAGATTTTGCAGGAGGCCAGCGAAGGCAAAATTGATGTGCTGATTGGCACTCACAAGCTGTTGATGAGCGACATTAAGTGGCACGATCTGGGCTTACTGATCGTCGATGAAGAACACCGCTTTGGCGTGCGTCATAAAGAGCGCATCAAGGCGATGCGCGCCGATGTGGATATCCTTACGCTGACCGCCACGCCGATTCCCCGTACGCTGAATATGGCCATGAGCGGGATGCGCGACCTGTCCATCATCGCCACGCCACCCGCGCGTCGTCTGGCGGTAAAAACCTTTGTACGGGAATACGACGACTTAGTGATTCGCGAAGCCATTTTGCGTGAAATTTTGCGCGGTGGTCAGGTCTATTACCTGTATAACGATGTCGAAAATATCGAGAAAGCCTCGCAGCGGCTGGCGGAACTGGTGCCGGAAGCGCGCATTGCCATTGGTCACGGACAGATGCGCGAACGTGATCTGGAACGGGTGATGAATGACTTCCATCATCAGCGTTTCAATGTTCTGGTATGTACCACCATCATCGAAACCGGCATTGATATTCCGACGGCGAATACCATCATTATTGAACGGGCCGATCACTTCGGGCTGGCACAGCTACATCAGTTGCGTGGTCGCGTGGGCCGGTCGCACCATCAGGCTTATGCCTGGCTGCTGACCCCACATCCCAAAGCCATGACGACCGACGCGCAAAAACGTCTGGAAGCCATCGCCTCCCTGGAAGATCTGGGGGCAGGCTTTGCGCTGGCTACGCACGATCTCGAAATTCGGGGTGCCGGTGAACTGCTGGGTGAAGAGCAAAGTGGTCAGATGGAAACCCTGGGCTTCTCGCTGTACATGGAACTGCTGGAAAATGCGGTCGATGCATTGAAAGCCGGTCGCGAGCCTTCGCTGGAAGATCTCACCAGTAATCAGACCGAAGTAGAACTGCGCATGCCTGCCCTGCTGCCGGAAGACTTTATTCCGGACGTGAATACCCGTTTATCGCTGTATAAACGCGTAGCCAGTGCCGAAACGGAAGAGGAGTTGCAGGAGCTGAAGGTGGAAATGATCGATCGCTTCGGTCTGTTACCCGATCCGGCGCGTAATCTGCTGGACATCGCCGTGCTGCGCATGAAAGCGCGAGCGGTGGGCGTGCGCAAAATTGAAGCCAGCGACAAAGGCGGTTATTTTGATTTTGCTCCGCAGAACAGTGTCGATCCGGCCTGGCTGATTGGTCTGCTGCAGAAAGATGCAAAGCAGTGGAAACTGGAAGGTCCGACACGGTTACGCTTTACCCGTGAGCTGACGGAACGAAAGGTGCGCATGGACTGGGTGCAGTCATTTATGAACCAGTTACTGGAAAATCAGGTCGCGTCTTAAACTCGCTCATCGTTTTGCATTCATGCAGCTGACAAGCCGCCTTACGGCGGCTTTTTTTATGGTTGGCTGAGAAGTGCGTATCATGCGCCTGTTTCCGCCGCCACGCTTTTCATCAGGAGCGTGTATTCATGCCGTGGTGTCAGACAGGCTTTTTATGCGGATCACGCGGTGACTGACGTCGGCCAATCAACAGCGCGCCAAGGCAGGCACAGGACGTGACCAGCATCAGGGGCGTCAGCGCGTATGTAAAACTCCCCGTGCTGGTGCGAATTAAGCCAATTAGCCAGGTACCCACAAACACGCCCAGATTATTAAGGGCATTGATTTGCCCGATGACCACAGCCGCCGCGCTGGCGGGAATCATCTCGGTTGCCATCGCCCAGAACGGGCCCTTAATCATCGACGCTGCGGTAATGGTCAGGCAAAGCACCATCAGCATCGACCAGAGATGGGTAACATACATGCTGGCCGCAAGACCGGTCGCTCCCAGCAATAACGGAAAAGCGGTGTGCAGACGACGCTCGCCTGTCTGGTCAGAGTGACGTCCCCACAGATACATCGCCAGGCTCGCCACCGCGAACGGAATGGCATTGACTAAGCCAATCTGAATAACGCTCAGGTTAAAGGTTTTAATGATTTGAGGTTGCCATAATGCCAGACCATTGGTAACGGCGGTTCCGCCCAGATAAATAAGCGTCAGCAGCAGCACGCGCGGACTGAACAACGTGGCGAACAGGCTGACGCGCGGGGTTGTCGGGGCGGTACTTTTCTGCTCTTCCGCCATCGTATGACGTAACCAGCTGCTTTCCTGCGGGCTCAGCCATTTAGCCTCCAGAGGCTGCCTCGGCAACATCAGAAAAGTCAGGAAGCCCAGCGCGACAGCCGGCGCACCTTCAAGGATAAATAACCAATGCCAGCCACGCAGGTTCATCAGGCCATCGAAATTAAGCAGTGCGGCGGACAGTGGTGAACCCAGCACGCTGGACACCGGAAGTGCCATCATCAGGATGGCCACCATTTGTCCGCGATAACGTTTGGGAAAACAAAGCGTAAAGTAATAAATGACGCCCGGGAAAAAGCCGGCTTCCGCGATCCCCAGTAAAAACCGGAGAAGATAAAAAGATACCGGGCCCTGCGCCATTGACATGCCCGCCGCCAGCAATCCCCATGCAATCATGACGGCAGACAGCCAGCGGGTTGCGCCCACTTTTGTCATTACCATATTGCAGGGCACGGCGAAAAGGCAGTAGGCAAAGAAAAACAGCCCTGCACCCAGGCCGTATGCGGCAGCGGATAAGCCGATGTCGCCATTCATTTGTAATGCCGCAAAGCCGACGTTGACGCGGTCCAGGGACGCCAGAAAATAGCCTACCGTAAACAGCGGCATCAGCCGCCATGCCATCTTGCGCACCGTGCTGTGCTCGACTGAGGTGTTATCACGCATTGAACTGTTCCCTTTTACTTTTGCACCGAAGCAAACCGGTTTTGTTATCAACGGTTAGCCTGCTTTCTCAATGCATTTGATAAGAAAGAGTAATTAAGCGTAATGCTCTTTCCCTGACTGTGCACTTTGTTCTAAATATGTAAAAATCCAGCAAGTAATGTGTTACAAAAACTGTCCTGACGTGACTGTCTGTGAATCGCGTGAATGAAAATGTCAGCCTGACGCCGCCGCTTTAACGCAGCCATATTTACCGGGCAGCGGGGATCTGATGCATAAGGTCAGCCACGCACGGCGAGCAGCCTGGAAGAGGCTATCGTTCGGTTGCGCACTTTAGCGTTCGGATAAGCAAAAAAAAGCGCATCCGGAGATGCGCTTATCATTTTTGTTATGTGTGCTGTGTGACCGCAATGCGGCAAGCTTTGCCCTTAAGCCTTGTCGCCGTTCAGGATCAATTGTCCGTTACGGTCAACCGGAATACGCGTACCCGGATCGTTTTCCATACGGATTTTACCCTGCTGGTCGCCGATCTTGTAGGTTACGTCATAACCCAGCATCTTTTCTTGTTTGTCGTATACGGTTCTGCAACGCTGTTCAGACGTCGTGTAGGTATCACGATCCTGCAGGCCGCCCTGAACCTGGTTACCGGCATAACCACCTGCCAGCGCACCGGCTACCGTTGCGACATCGCGTCCGCGACCGCCGCCAAACTGATGACCCAGCACACCGCCCGCTACCGCACCCAGTACTGAACCGGCGATACGGTTTTCATCCTGAACCGGACGACGATGCGTCAGCGTCACGTTACGACATTCCTGACGCGGTTGTTTGATAGATTCTTTTATTGGTGTTGCTGACAGCACCTGTGCGTATTGAGGACCGCGGTCAAACACGTTAATGCTTGCTACGGCGGCAACACCCAGTGCCGCTGCCACGCCAATACCGATACCCGCTAACATTGATTTATTCACAGGAAGTTCCTCCTGAAAGTGTTACCGCGCATTTCTGCCGCTGGATATCCCTCACAGCACTGGCAGAACCGGCGTGCGCGACTCGCCGTTTGGTTGAGATAAGTTTTACAGATGTAAAGCTTTTGCAATATCGGAATTTGGGAAGAAAATCGCGCCAACAGTGGTACTACCACGTTTTCGGAGAGTTCTGAACAGGAATGACAGCGTAAAATCGTGCGCGGGTTTCGCCACCGGAACAGCACCGGTGGCGAAGTCAGGCGAATCCGCCCCGTACTCTTAGTGCAGTTTCAGCCGGGGGCGAATCACCCGGTTCAGGCTCCCCACCACCATCATCAGGCCAGTTTTGATATAGCCATGCAGAGCGACCTGATGCATGCGGTACAGGGAGATATAGACAACACGAGCGATGCGCCCTTCAATCATCATAGAGCCACGCATCAGGTTGCCCATCAGGCTTCCTACCGTACTAAAGCGCGACAGCGACACCAGCGAGCCGTGGTCTTTATAGACGTAGGCTTTCAACGGTTTGCCCCGGTACTGCAGCAGGATGTTATCCAGCGCACAGGACGCCATCTGATGAGCTGACTGCGCACGCGGTGGCACGAATCCGCCACCCGGCAAGGCACAGGAGGCGCAGTCGCCGATAGCGTAGATATTCTCATCCAGCGTGGTTTGCAGCGTGTCTTTGACCACCAGTTGATTAATGCGATTCGTTTCCAGTCCACCGATGCCTTTCATAAAATCAGGCGCTTTGATGCCCGCTGCCCAGACCATTAAATCGGCTTCGATAAATTCGCCGCTCTTCGTGTGCAGGCCCTGCTTATCTGCGCTGGTGACCATCGTTTGTGTCAGCACGCGAACACCCAGCTTTGACAGTTCCTGATGGGCCGCCGCCGAAATACGCGGTGGTAAGGCTGGCAGGATACGTTCGCCCGCTTCCACCAGCGTTACGTTCAGCGCTTCACTGTCGAGCGCCTTATAGCCATAGCTGTGCAGTTGCTTCACGGCATTATGCAGCTCCGCCGACAGCTCAACGCCTGTTGCTCCGCCCCCGACGATGGCGATATTGACCTTCTCCAGCGCCCCTTCACTGGCCGAGAATTTCAGGAACAGGTTGAGCATTTCGTTATGGAAACGGCGAGCCTGGTGCGGGTTATCAAGAAAAATGCAGTGATCTTTGACGCCCGGCGTCCCAAAGTCGTTTGAGGTACTGCCCAGCGCCATCACCAGCGTGTCGTAGGCCAGTTCGCGCTCGGGCACTAATACGTCCCCCTGCGCATTGACCACTTCGGCCAGCTGAATCACTTTCTTTTCGCGGTTGATGTTAGTGAGCGAACCCAGCTGGAACTGGAAACCGTGATTACGGGCATGCGCCAGATAACTCAGCGCATCAATCCCTTCATCCATCGATCCGGTAGCGACTTCATGCAGCAGCGGCTTCCACAAGTGACTGTGGTTGCGATCGACCAAAATGATCTCGGCTTTCTTTTTACGCCCCAGCTTGTGGCCCAGTTGCGTGGCCATTTCCAGCCCGCCGGCACCGCCGCCAACAATAACAATTTTCTTAACAGATGCAGTCAACAAGGACCCCCTCAAATTGTGAACCAAAAGTTAATCAATGGTTAAATTAAACCTTAATAAACATAGGGTTGGCGACATAACATCGCTATCTGAAGGCAGAATACCATGACGGCCCCGGATGGGCCTCAGAAAATTGATGTACATCAAATTTAGCAGACTGTTCCTGGCATAAAGCCCGGCATCGTGCGGTTGCCGCGTTGTGTTACACGGTGGTTTTGAAGGCGTTGATTCGCTGGAGATGGGGCGAGAGATTCCGGAACTTATGGCTTTCGCTTTCGTCCCAGATAAGGGGGTAATAAGGCTGGAGCAGCGTCGCGGTGCGCTGGCTGTCAAGCGCCTCATCATGACGCGCTAAAATGGTCAGGCAGCGGTCACGATTACGCTCGCGAAAATCGCTGACGCACTTGGTGGCTATATCCAGGTACTCTTCAGGACGATCAATCCTGCCTTCCATGGTCTCGAAGGGAAAGAGGTTGGGATTAAACAGGACCTGACGGATACCGCATAAAAAACCAATACGCTCGGACCAGTAGCCTCCTAAGCCGACTCCGCAGATCAGCGGACGGGGATCATCACTGAGGCCCAGCATCTTATCCGTTTCTTTCAGCAGAAATTGCATGTCATGTTTAGGATGACGGGTGCTGTAACTGATGAGTCTGACATCAGGATCGATAAACTGCAGTTGCAACACTTTTTCGTGGTTGCCCGGGCTCGTCGCGTCAAAACCGTGCAGATAAATAATCATGTTTATCCTCTATGGCTGTCGCGCCGGGCAACCTGATGGCTATAACGCGGCTTTATGTGCCAGCCAGCGCGCCTGTAGCGCACTGAGCTGCTGCGCATTGTCTTTCCAGCGGCGACTCGCTTTCAGGCTCTCCCGGCTCAGGGTTCCACGATGATACAACTGCATGACTGGCTCCGCTTCGATCAGGGTCAAATTATCTATGACACTGACGGCGCCCTTGCGATCGTTACAAACCAGAACCATGTCACAACCGGCAGACAGTGACTGCTGCGCACGCTCCGCATAGCTGCCCATAACGGCGGCACCTTCCATGGAGAGATCGTCAGAGAAAATCACGCCCTTAAAGCCCAGTTCCTGGCGTAACACCGTTTTCAGCCAGTAGGGTGATCCGCTGGCAGGAAGCGGGTCCGCTTCGCTGTAGATCACATGGGCAGGCATAATGGCATCCAGCGCCTGTTCATGAATCAGCGTACGAAAAATGGCCATATCGTGCTCGCGCACCTCGGCTTCACGGCGATTGTCGCGCGGGGTTTCTTTATGGGAATCTGCGCTGACCGCACCATGACCGGGGAAATGCTTACCGGTCGTCTTCATTCCCGCCTCATGCATACCGGCAATAAAGCGGCGCGCTATCGCGAGGGCGATCTGCGGATCCGCGTGAAATGAGCGGTCGCCAATGGCCGCACTGATGTGGCCGATATCCAGCACCGGCGCAAAGCTGATGTCGATATCCATCGCTATCATTTCGGCGGCCATCTGCCAGCCTGCCTGCTGGGCCAACTCCCCTGCCGTGCTCATATCGTGGAGCGCAGCAAATGACTGCATCGCCGGTAGTGTGGTGAAGCCGTCACGAAAACGCTGTACCCGCCCACCTTCCTGATCGACGGCCACAACCAGACGAGTGTGCGACGCGGCGCGGATCTGACGGACCAGCTCGGCCAGTTGCGCCGGATCGTGGTAATTGCGGGCAAAAAGAATCACGCCACCTACCAGCGGATGGCGCAGTATGTCGCGCTCTTCGGCATCCAGCTCGAAACGCTCAACGTCCAGCATGAGTGGGCCGGGAAAACGTGTTGTCATAACCTGTATCCTGTCTCTCTGCGCCTCTGCGCAAAGCCGTTAAATCTGTGACCAGCTCTGTTGAGCCAGCTGTTGTAATTGGGCATCGCCACTCTGTTCTGCGCGCAGTTGATACCAGCTGGCCACTAGCAGGTGCAGCCATGGTTGCCAGCGACGAACCTGACGCTGAAGTGAAGCCAGCGGTAACTGCATCCGCTCAGCATAGTCGGTTAGCCAACCCGTTTGCTGATCCGGCACGGCTAAACAGACGGCGGCCAGCTCCAGCGCCACATCCCCGTCCGCGGCATATTCCCAGTCGATAAGATGCAGCCCCTGCGATGACTGGATCAGGTTGGCAGGATGAACATCCATATGCAGCGGGGCAAGGCGCAACGGACGCGGCTCACCCTGCTCTGTCAGCCGTTTTAGCTGGCGCAGCCAGCAATACTGACGCTGCTGGCACTGCTGCCAGTATTGCCACAGCAGGGGTAACAGCACGACACGATAACCGGTCAGCGGCTGGTGATGAAGCCGCTGGAGGAGCGTAATCACCTCGTACCGCTGTGCACGAAAACCCGCCTCATCCAGCACCTCACCTTCCTGCCAGGGCAGGATAAGGCCATGGCGGTTACCCGCCAGCGGCGCGTTCACCAGCCCGCTGGGCTGCAACTTGCGCAACACACGGTGCTCGCGCTGGCGATTAACGAACGGTATCGCGGGATGCGGTGCCGGGCGGAGAAGATAGCGTCCCTGTGCGGTCAGGATGCGACAACTCTGCCCGGTTAAGCCCGCGAGTGAGGTCAGGTTGACCGGCTGCTCACCCGTTGTAGCCTGAATCAGCTGTAAAAAAGCGGTATTAATTCTGGGCGACACCGTTGCCCGACCAGATAATTTCGCCCGTCTGCACCAGCATGAGCTGCATCTGGATGGTCGGCGTTTTGACGTCACCCTTCGCCGTGCTGTAAAGCACATACTGGGCGTTAACGTTACGCGCCAGGCCAATCGCTTTACTGCGTGAGTTAAGACTGTCGTCCGGCGAAAGCCCCAGCGCCTGTTTGGCCTGCGCCAGCTGCTCCGGCGACACCAGGCTGAACTTACCATTGTTGTTCAGCGCCGTCTGAATGGCACTGGTTGCCTTCTCCGACTGGAGTGAACCGTTGGTGTTGTTTTTGATACGATCTACCAACAGCACGCTGCCCGGCTGCACAGTTGCGGCACGCACCATTTGGGCGACCAGCGGCTGTACGGTGGCATCCCAGTTAATTGTCACCAGCTTTGGCGGCTGCGGAACGGGTTGAGGCTGAGGAACCGGCTGCGGCTCAGGCTGAGGAACGGGCTGAGTCTGTTCCTCGGGCTGAGTTTGCTGTTCCACGGGGGCAGGCTGCTGCTGTTTCAACACACAGCCCGAAAGAATAAGCGCCATCATCAGTGCGCCAATACGATTAACACTGCGAATCACGTAACAGTCCTCAGAGATAGATATAGAGACGAACCTTGCTGGCCGTCAGGTTACCCAGTTGCGACACCGCAGCGACGCTGCCGTCAGGCGGCACCGTGACAATCTGCGCGGGTTCACGCGGCGTTATTTCCAGCCCTTTATCGTCGTACCAGTAATAACGATAGTGCACCACAACCGGCGTTTCACGCTGATTGTAGAGTATGCTGCTGGCACGTTTCTGACCGTCGTGGTCATCCAGCGTGGGCTCATCGGTAATAATGCCCGCTGAAAGCACGGATGATTCCATCACCAGCGACTGAGACGTATTGATCATCGGTTTATCACTACTGCAACCGGTCAGACTCAGCAAAACGGCCAGTCCTGTCAGCCATGAACGCATAGCAAGGTCCCCTTCAGGGATCAATGTGACAGCATCGGACCAAGCGGTTTACCGCCTACCAGATGCATATGAATATGGTAAACTTCCTGACCACCGTGCTGATTGCAGTTGACGATCAGGCGATAACCCTCTTTATCAATCCCTTCTTCACGCGCAATCTTCGCCGCCGCCGTGAACATCCGGCCAAGCGCCTGCTCATGTGCCGCCTCAACATCGTTGGCGGTCGGGATAAGAATGTTAGGGACAATCAGGATGTGCGTGGGGGCTTTAGGCGAGATATCGCGAAACGCCGTGACCAGTTCATCCTGATAAACCACGTCGGCGGGAATTTCGCGACGGATGATTTTACTGAAAATCGTTTCTTCAGCCATAGAGAGCAGTTCCTTTAGCCTGGGTAGATAATCTCTCAGTATGCGGGAGAAATTCGTTTTCTTTCAACCTCGCGCCGCTCTTTCTTACATTAAGTGGCGGTGTTTAACGCATTTCCGCCCTTGTAAGGGCACGAAACGGGCCTTTCCATTTTTATCACCCCACAGTCAGTATCGTCTCCTTTCCTGCGACCTGCCGGGTAATGAAACGATCACGTATCTCTGGTTTTCACGCGCAGCAGCCCTGCAAACGTTGGGTCGTTGCCACAGTCTCCGCTCCCCTGCTGTCCTGGCCGGGTTGACGGATATCACCCGCTGTCTTTCCGTGCAACAACAGCCCTTTCTGCTCTACGCACTGTTGACCCCAACAGTCGGCTCATCCACAGCGTGACGGGCGTTGCTTAAGTCCCTGCATTACTGAGCGGGGGTAACAGCAAAAGGTTGCAACATTTGATCATTAAAGCCCTATCATTTCTTGCCGAAACTATAAATAACGTGTCGGATTAGTTTGATCCCGAGCCCGTCGCGTTTTACACCGCTTCAGGCCGTTAAATCTTGATGCGCAATAACGTGCCTGAATGAAAACGATTACAATTAACCGTTAAACAGGATGTTAATTATGCGATTCTTACAACGCGTTAAACTGTCACACCGACTGATTTTTCTCACCGCTTTTTTCCTCATCGCCATGGTCATTATTGCCGTTATCTGTCTTCATTCTCTCAGAACACTGGCGGCGTCAGAACAGCAGTTATACACATCGCGGCTTGAACCGGTTCAGATGATGAACGTGGCGGCCCGCGAAATGGCGACCCACTTTCGTCGGGGCTATGCGTATGTTTTTCCGGGTGGCAACGTCACCGCGGCCGAATCCCGTCAAAATACGGTAAAATTTAACCAAAAATCACAGCAGTCGGTCCAGACCGCAGTGGATTTTCTGAAACAGTCCCAGGATCCCGCATTGGTCGCGATTACGCAAAAAGTGTTGCAGGCCTGGCCGGACTATCTGGCCTCTATGCAGCGGGTTTATGCGCTGGCGAACAATAACGACATTCCGGGCGCCCTGAAGGAAATTGCCACGCACACCGACCGTCTGCACGTCGCTGTCAGAGATCCGCTGCTGGAGGCCGTGAAGATTTACAACGCCTCTGTGCATCAGGTCATTGATGACAATGTTTCCCACATAGACAGTACCTCGTTCACGCTCATTCTGTTAATCGGTCTGACCTTCCTCGCCGGCGGCGTACTCGGTACGCTGATTTTTATCTCCGTCATGAAGCAACTGGGGGCGGAACCGGAAGTGGCGGTCCACATGGCGGGACTGATTGCGCGTGGTGACCTTCACGGGCACAACGAAACAAAACCCGGTGATACCTCCAGCCTGATTTTTCAGTTGTCTGTGATGCGTCAGCACATCCGCGATCTGATCAGTGAAGTTCAGGACGCCGCTGAGCAGGTGGCAAAATCCTCCGCAGAAATCGCCAACGGCACGCAGGATTTGTCACGCCGTACCGAGTCTCAGGCATCTGCACTGGAAGAAACCAGCGCCTCAATGGAACAGCTCTCTTCGGCAGTACAGAGCAATGCAGATAATGCGCGGGTGGCCAATGATGTCGTCAAACACGCGTTTCAGATTGTGGCCAGCGGCGGCCAGTCCGTCTCGGATGTAGAAGAGACCATGCACGCTATCCAGGACAGCAGCAGCCGGATAGGGGAAATCATTAGCGTGATTGACGGCATTGCTTTTCAGACCAATATCCTGGCGCTTAACGCGGCGGTCGAAGCGGCCCGGGCGGGCGATCAGGGACGGGGTTTTGCTGTGGTAGCCGGTGAGGTTCGCAGTCTGGCACAACGCAGTGCCGTGGCGGCTCAGGAAATCAAAGCGTTGATTACGGAGAGCCACTCGCGGGTAGCAACCGGGGTGAATAATGTCAGCGTGGCGGGCGAGACCATGAAGGCGGTGGTGAAAGAGATTCATCGCGTTAACGATCTGGTTGCCGAAATCAGCACCGGAAGCCATGAGCAGAGCACCGGCGTGAAACAGGTCGGCATTGCCGTGGCGCAGATGGACAGCGATACGCAGCAGAATGCGGCACTGGTTGAAGAAACGGCGGCGGCCACAGCTCAGTTGCAACGGTTGTCCGATCTGCTGTTGCAGACGACCTCTAAATTTGTGACGCGTCAGGCCAGCTAAAGCCAGCCCAAAACAGGTTATCGCCGTCATGCCGTTATGTCATGCCATAAAAAAACAGCGTTGAGTCGGAACTCAACGCTGTTTATGAAAGGCAAAAACGTACGCTACGGCCTGTTACATTTTACGGATATAGTCATCCATATCGGTTTTCAGGTTATCAGATTTGGTGCCGAAAATGGCCTGAACCCCTGAACCTGCCACGACCACACCGCGTGCACCCAGGTTTTTCAGTTCTGTTTGATCGACCTTGCTGACATCCGCCACGCTGACGCGCAGACGGGTAATACAGGCATCCAGGTTGGTAATGTTATCTTTACCGCCAAACGCCGTAACCAGTTTGCCCGCCATTTCGGTGCCGGTTGCTGATGACGACTGCTCGCTGGCGCTGTCTTCACGGCCTGGCGTTTTCAGATCCAGCTTAACGATCAGCACACGGAACACGGTGTAGTAAACCGCCGCATAAATCATCCCGATGATCGGGAACAGCCAGATTTTGCTGCTGTTACCACTCAGAACGATAAAGTCGATCAGTCCGTGAGAGAAGCTGGTGCCATCACGCATGCCGAGCAGAATACAAATCGGGAACGCCAGACCGGCCAGGATCGCATGGATGACATACAGGACAGGCGCAACGAACATGAACGAGAATTCGATCGGCTCGGTAATCCCGGTCAGGAACGAGGTCAGTGCAGCCGAAATCATGATGCCGCCCACTTTCGCCCGGTTTTCTGGTTTTGCCGAATGCCAAATCGCAATGGCGGCCGCAGGTAAGCCATACATCTTAAACAGGAAGCCCCCCGACAGTTTACCTGCGGTTGGGTCACCCGCCATATAGCGCGGAATATCGCCGTGGAAGACCTGACCTGCCGCATTGGTATATTCACCAATCTGCATCTGGAAAGGGACGTTCCAGATGTGGTGCAGACCAAATGGCACCAGCGCACGTTCAACCACGCCGTAAATACCAAAAGCGACCACAGGGTTCTGATAGGCTGCCCACTGTGAGAAATCCTGAATCGCTGAACCGACCGGCGGCCAGATAAATGACAGTACCAGGCCCATCGCGATAGCCGCCAGACCGGAAATAATCGGCACAAAGCGCTTGCCCGCAAAAAAGCCCAGATACTCAGGCAGCTTGATGCGATAGAAGCGGTTGAACATGTAAGCCGCGATGGAGCCGGCAATAATACCGCCCAGCACACCGGTGTCCGCCAGGTGTTTGGCCTCAATTTCTGCCGCAGGCAGATGCAGCACTAACGGTGCCACCACGGCCATGGTTTTCACCATGATGCCATAAGCCACTACCGCCGCCAGGGCCGAAACGCCATCGTTATTGGTGAAGCCCAGCGCAACACCGATGGCAAAAATCAACGGCATATTCGCAAAGACCGAGCCGCCCGCTTCCGCCATAACATGTGAGACGACCACAGGTAACCAGCTGAAATTGGCGGAACCTACTCCTAATAAAATACCGGCGATAGGCAGAACCGACACCGGCAGCATGAGCGATTTACCAACTTTTTGTAAGTTGGCAAAAGCGTTTTTGAACATAACGTGAAACTCCTGAGTATGAGTGCGTTTTTCGCGCAGTGCGCGTGGTAAAGAGGGAGGTTCTTTACCGGTTGACGTTATCCGCCATTTTGATTTATTACGAAGGGTAAAATAAATTACGCCTCGTTACTTTGACGGCTATCACGTTTCGCAAACCAGAGCGCTCAGACGGGTAAACATACGTGCATAACCGCCTATTTTTTCAGCGAAATCCTCTGACTCTGTTGGACAAAAACAGAGTCAGCAGCGGATATTTCGTATTTATTACAAAGCCTGAAATAAACTAACTGTCAGGCGCCGAGGCGGCTCATGGGGATATGGAAAAGCGTGGAGAAATTCTGCGTGGTGGTTGCCGCCAGCGTCTCGATATCCACGCCTTTCAGTACCGCCAGATAGTCCGCTACATCGCGTGTATAGGCCGGTTGATTCTCCTTGCCGCGATAAGGTACAGGTGCCAGATAGGGCGAATCGGTTTCAACCAGAATACGATCAAGGGGAACATAGCGTGCCGCCTCGCGTATCTGCTCAGCATTGCGGAACGTCACGATCCCTGAGAAAGAAATGTAGAACCCCATATCCAGCAGCTTCGCCGCTGTCGCCTGATCTTCCGTAAAACAGTGTAGTACACCGCCGCAGCGTTCAACCTGTTCTTCACGCAGAATCGCCAGAGTATCTTCACGCGCATCACGCGTGTGCACGATGATCGGCTTGTTCAGCGCGATCCCGGTACGGATATGCTCGCGAAACGAGTGCTGCTGCTGCGCTTTGGTTTCCTGCTGGTAATAATAATCCAGTCCGGTTTCACCCAAGGCCACCACCTGTGGATCGGCGGCCAGCCGACGGAATTCGTCGACATCGTAAGGTTCCTCCTGGTTCAGCGGATGTACACCGCAGGAGAGTGCGATATTTTCGCGACCGCCTACCAGCGCCTTTAACGTGCTAAAGCCAGGTAACGTTGTGGCAATCGCCAGCATAAACCTGACGTCGCGCGCTGCCGCTTTGGCGATCACGTCATCAAGATCCTGATGGTTTTTTTCATAGTCAAGGCCATCAAGATGGCAGTGGGAATCAACAATAAACATAGTTTTCTCAGTCAGCCGGGTACTGCGGGCTTCAGGTTGTCCGCCCAGCTCAGTAGCCTGTCAGTTAACAAAAGTTCACGATTCACTGCCGCAACCTCTGACAGCGTTTCGCGGCAGCGCATCCAGTCCTGAGCGCTGTTGTTCAGCGCCGTTTGCGAGAAATGCTGCGCCAGCATCGCCACTACATCCTGACGATCCACATTGATCAGCCACTGTGTCGCACCCTGCTGCCACTTGATGGCATCCAGTATCAACGCCAGCAGCCAGCCTATGCGCGTGCCTGGGTTATCAGTATTCAGTACTGGAAGCAGTTGCAGGATGTCCTGTTGCAGGGCGCTGGCAAGGGCATCACAGAGTGCCTGCCTTGCCTGCCATGCTCGCTCATCCAGCAGCGCCAGGGCGGCACCGGGCGCGCCCGCACTCAGGCGCAGCGCAGCCAGTAAGTGTGACTCGTCATACGCTCCCTGCTTTCTGAGCCATGCCAGACTGTGGGCTTCGTCTGGCGGTGCCAGCGTTAACACCATACAGCGGCTGCGCAGCGTCGCCAGCAAACGCGAAGGTTCACGACTGCTCAGAAAGAACCAGCTGTTTGCCGGCGGTTCTTCAAGGGTTTTCAGCAAGGCGTTCGCTGCCGCATCACTGAGCTGCGACGCATCGGGCAGCCAGACGACTTTAGCCCCGCCCTGCTGTGCATGGTGGTACATTTTTTCCGTCACCTGGCGCACGGCATCAATGCCGAGCGTGGCTTTGCCTTTTTCGGCTTCCAGCCGGTACCAGTCAGGATGCGTGTTTGCCTGCATCAGTTGACAGCCATGACAGTGACCGCAGCTTTTCAGTCCGTCGCGGCACTGACACATCAGCCAGCGGCTCATTCCCCACACCAGGGCATCATCGCCCATGCCTTCCATGGCATTCACCAGCAGCGCGTGATGCGCGCGATCCGCCTGGTGCTGTGCAATCACCTGCCGGTAAGGCTGGTTTAGCCAGGGATACCAGTTCATGCCCGCTGTTCCGCCAGCCAGGCAGACAATGTGGATTGCAGCGCGGTGGTCACCTGTTCCAGAGGCTGCGTCGCATCGATTGTCCGAATCGTCGCATCTTCCGCCGCCAGGGCCAGGTAGCGGTCACGCGTGCGTTCGAAAAAGCGCAGTGACTCCTGCTCGATGCGATCCAGCGCACCACGAGCGCGGGCACGTTGTAATCCTGTTTCCGGTGTGACATCCAGATACAACGTCAGGTCAGGACGAAAATCCCCCAGCACCGTATCACGCAATGTACGCATCAGTCCGGCATCAACCCCACGGCCGCCGCCCTGGTAAGCCTGAGAGGAGAGATCATGCCGATCGCCCACCACCCAGGCGCCGCGCGCAAGGGCCGGTTTAATCACGGTTTCGACCAGCTGGACACGGGCGGCGTACAGCATTAACAGTTCCGCTTTATCGGTCACCTGCTCGCCCTCAATGCCCTGCTTCACCAGAATACGGAGCTGTTCAGCCAGCGGCGTACCGCCGGGTTCACGGGTAAAGACGATGTCTTCAATCCCGTGTGCCTGTAACGTTGCCACAATGGCCTCACGGGCCGTGGTTTTTCCCGCGCCTTCCAGGCCCTCAATCACAATAAACTTACTGTCCATTTTTTTCCTTTAACGCAAGCCGGTAAGCCTGGACGGCCTTGTTGTGGCTGGCAAGATTGGTCGTGAACGTATGTCCACCTTTGCCATCCGCCACAAAATAGAGGTAGTTGGTTTTTTCCGGATGGGCGGCGGCAATCAATGAAGCCTTACTCGGCATCGCAATCGGGCCTGGCGGCAAACCACTGATGATATAGGTATTGTACGGCGTCGCTGTTTCCAGATCTTTGCGTGTCAGCGTGCCATTGTAGGCTGCGCCCATACCGTAAATCACGGTCGGATCGGTCTGCAGGCGCATGCCCGTCCGCAGTCGGTTAATAAACACAGAGGCCACTTTCGCCCGCTCTTCACTGACGCCCGTCTCTTTTTCAATGATCGACGCCATCGTCACCATCTCCTGCTCATTCTTGTAGGGCAGGTTGTCCATGCGGCCTTGCCAGACTTCATCAACCATCTTTTGCATTCGCTGATGCGCACGCGTCAGCAACGCAATATCCGTTGTATTGGCGGTATACAGATAGGTATCCGGGCAGAAGCTCCCTTCCAGCTGATTTTCATCCAGCCTGAGCGCCTTTGCCACGGTGGCATACTTATCATCAGGCAACGTATGTTTTACATAAGGTGCCTGGCGTAATTCACTCAGCCACTCCTGCAGGCGTTGTCCTTCTACAAAGCGCAGCGGGAACTGGGCCTCTTTGCCGCTGGCCAGCAACGCCAGTAGCTCGCGCACCGTCATTGACGGTTCCAGACGATAGGTCCCGGCTTTGAATTTTGCCAGTTCAGGCTCAAACTTCAGCAACGCGCCAAACCAGATGCTGTGGGGAATAATATGCTGACTTTCCAGCTGGGCTTCTAACGCCACACGGCCCGTCCCGGCGGGCAGCGTGTAAATCGTTTCCTGGGAAAGGGTCAGACGGCTGGCAGCAAGTTGCTTCACCTGCCAGTAGCTGACGCCTGCGGCCGCCAGCAGCACTGCCAGCACACCCGCAATAATTTTTTTGCTTCGACTCATTCTGCTTCCATTATCGTTTTACAGCTTGCCTGTAGCTGGTTAAACAATGTGCGTTGATGAAAGGTCACCGCATCAAGTTGTCGAACGGGCAAGACGGGCATGAGCGTATTACAGATGACAATTTCGTCTGCGGCTAACAGCGCCGCCAGCGTCGCCTGCACCACCTGACAACTCTGTCCTGCTGCACGTATTTGCGCTATCAGATTCTGCCGCATAATGCCGTCAACGCCAGCCTGATCCAGCCGGGGCGTAAAGATCGTGTTGCCGCTCCGCCAGAATAAATTGGCCGCACAGCATTCCACCACCCAACCTTCGGTGTCAAGCACCAGGGCTTCATCCGCGTCTGTCTGCTCAAGATGGGCACGAATCATCACCTGTTCAAGCCGGTTGAGATGTTTTAGCCCGGCAAACTGGGGGTTGCGTGCCAGCCGGACCGGACTGACCACCAGCCTGACACCGGTATTTTCTAACGCAGCATAGTGCCCGGGCCAGTCAGAGACCGAGACAATACGCGTCGGCCCGCTGCAGCCCGCACGGCTGTAACCGCGTCCCCCACTGCCTGCGCTGATAATGACTTTGAGCACCGCGCTGTCATGGCCCGAGGCCGCCTGCAACATTTCCCCCGCCAGAGCCTGCCAGTCAACATTCTGTAACCACAGGCGTTCGCAGCTTTGCTGTAGCCGCTGAATATGCCAGTCAAACAGCGCGATATTGCCCTTGATGATAGCGGCCGTGGTAAAGCAGCCATCGCCAAATTGTACGGCGCGATCGCGGGCCGTGAGATGAGATTGTTCGATGCCGTTAATCCACATTACCGCGTCTCCCGTATCGATATCGTGGTTGTCATGACGGTGATTTTATCGGTTTCTCTTCGTCGCTGGACAGAAAAAAGGCCCGCATAGCGGGCCTTTTAAGCAATCATAAACGCCAGGTTTAGATTTTACGGAAAATCAGTGAACCGTTAGTGCCACCGAAACCGAAAGAGTTACACAGCGTATATTCCAGTCCAGACACCTGACGTGCAGTGTGAGGAACGAAATCAAGATCGCAACCTTCGTCCGGGTTATCCAGGTTCAGGGTCGGTGGAACCGCCTGATCGCGCAGCGCCAGAATCGAATAGATCGATTCAACCGCGCCTGCCGCACCCAGTAAATGGCCGGTCATTGATTTAGTTGAGCTGACCATAACCTTGCTGGCAGCCTCACCAAACACTGATTTCACCGCCTGCGCTTCGGCTTTATCGCCTGCTGGCGTTGACGTGCCATGCGCGTTGACGTAACCGATCCTGTCAGGCGTCATCTGTGCATCACGCAGCGCATTGATCATCGCTGCGGCTGCGCCAGAGCCGTCTTCCGGTGGCGAGGTCATGTGGTAGGCATCGCTGCTCATCCCAAAGCCCACGATTTCCGCGTAGATTTTAGCGCCACGCTTCTTAGCATGCTCGTACTCTTCCAGTACGATAATGCCCGCGCCGTCGCCCAGTACAAAACCATCACGGTCTTTATCCCATGGGCGGCTTGCCGCCTGTGGGTTGTCGTTACGTGTAGACAGTGCACGCGCCGCGCCAAACCCACCTACACCCAATGGTGTACTGGCTTTTTCCGCGCCACCTGCCAGCATCACATCAGCATCGTTATAAGCGATGATACGTGCCGCATGACCAATGTTGTGAACGCCAGAAGTACAGGCGGTCGCAATGGAAATGCTGGGGCCTTTCAGGCCATACATGATGGTGAGATGTCCCGCCACCATATTGACGATTGTTGAAGGCACGAAGAAAGGGCTGATTTTACGCGGACCGCCGTTCACCAGCGAGGTATGGTTTTCTTCAATCAGACCCAAACCACCAATGCCCGAACCAATTGCCGCGCCAATCCGGCCTGCATTTTCCTCGGTCACTTCAAGACCGCTGTCCTGCATGGCCTGAATGCCTGCCACGATGCCGTACTGAATGAAGTCATCCATCTTGCGTTGATCTTTACGGGAAATAAAGTCATCGCAATTGAAATCTCTTACCAGACCTGCAAAGCGTGTTGCATAGGCGCTGGTATCAAAATGGTCGATCAGGTTAATGCCGCTCTGACCGGCAAGGAGAGCACTCCAGGTAGACTCTACGGTATTGCCGACAGGAGACAACATGCCAAGACCAGTCACAACTACACGACGCTTAGACACGTTCGTCCTCCAGGGAGGGAAAAAAATGACTATTGTGGGGCAAACATAAAACTCAGGCGGTCAATTGACCGCCTGAAGATATTCATTAGCCTTTGTGGCTATTGATATAGTCGATCGCTGCCTGAACGGTAGTGATTTTCTCAGCTTCTTCGTCTGGAATTTCAGTATCAAACTCTTCTTCCAGAGCCATTACCAGCTCAACGGTATCAAGAGAATCGGCACCCAGGTCTTCTACGAAAGATGCAGAGTTGGTCACTTCTTCCTCTTTCACACCCAGCTGCTCACTGATGATTTTCTTAACGCGTTGTTCGATATCGCTCATACTATTTAATTTCCTATCAAAACTCGCTTTCGCGATGGTTTTCGTAGTGTATAAAATGTTGAAAAAGATGCAACAAAATCCCGGCTGGTCTAACCACGATTTACGCTATTGTGCGGTTTTATACGCAAATAATGCAAATGATTTCGTGATTATCAGACCATATACATGCCGCCATTGACGTGCAGCGTCTCACCCGTGATGTAGGCTGCTTCGTCAGAGGCTAAGAATGCAACAGCATTAGCAATTTCCTGCGCTTCGCCTAAGCGACCCGCAGGCACTTCTGCCAGAATACCGGAACGTTGATCTTCGTTCAGTGCCCGCGTCATGTCGGTCTCTATGAAGCCCGGAGCCACGACGTTGACGGTAATGCCACGTGACGCGATTTCCCGCGCCAGTGATTTGCTAAAGCCAATCAAACCCGCTTTTGCTGCAGCATAGTTTGCCTGACCCGCATTACCCATGGTTCCGACAACGGAACCAATGGTGATGATACGTCCCATGCGCTTTTTCATCATGGCACGCATCACCGCCTTAGAAAGACGGAAAACTGATGTGAGGTTGGTATCAAGGATATCCTGCCACTCATCGTCTTTCATACGCATCAGTAAATTATCACGCGTAATGCCTGCATTATTGACCAAAATGTCCACTTCGCCAAATTCAGCGCGAATTTTCTCTAAAACGCTGTCGATGGAAGCGGCATCTGTCACATTTAACAGCAGGCCCAGTCCCTTATCGCCAAGGTAAGCACTGATCGCATCGGCACCACTTTGGCTGGTTGCAGTTCCCACCACTTTTGCACCACGTGCAGCCAGGGTTTCTGCAATCGCACGGCCAATGCCGCGGCTCGCGCCCGTTACCAGCGCTACTTTACCTTCAAAGCTCATGATTTTCCTCTTATTCCTGTGCAAGTGCCGCAGTCAATGACGCAGTATCGTTCACCGCTGCCGCAGACAGGCCATCTACGATACGTTTGGTCAGGCCAGTGAGCACTTTACCCGGACCCATTTCAATCAGTTGCGTCACGCCCTGCGCAGCCATCGCCTCTACGCTTTCTGTCCAGCGTACCGGGCTGTAAAGCTGGCGAATCAGCGCCTGACGAATCGCGTCGGCATCCGTTTCGGCTTTCACGTCGACGTTGTTAATCACCGGCACCTGGGGTGCTTTAAAGGTGAGCGTTTCCAGCGTCAGTGCCAGTTTTTCCGCCGCAGGCTTCATCAGTGCACAATGCGAAGGTACGCTGACCGGCAGCGGCAACGCGCGCTTGGCGCCCGCCGCTTTACAGGCCGCGCCTGCACGTTCTACCGCATCTTTGTTACCCGCGATAACGACCTGGCCTGGCGAATTGAAGTTCACCGGCGAAACGACTTCACCCTGCGCACTTTCTTCACAGGCTTTCGCAATGGCCGCATCATCAAGACCGATGATCGCCTGCATGGCACCGGTGCCTTCTGGCACGGCTTCCTGCATCAGTTTACCGCGCAGTTCAACCAGTTTGATTGCGTCCGCGAAATCCAGTACGCCCGCACAGACCAGCGCAGAATATTCGCCCAGGCTGTGGCCCGCCATCAGCACAGGCTGTTTGCCCCCCTGCTGCTGCCAGACACGGTAAATCGCCACAGAAGCGGCCAGCAGCGCAGGCTGCGTCTGCCAGGTTTTGTTCAACTCTTCCGCGGGCCCCTGGCTCACTAACTGCCACAGATCATAACCGAGGGCCTCAGAGGCTTCACGGAACGTCTCTTCAACCACCGGATAAGCGGCAGCGAGTTCTGTCAACATGCCCACAGACTGTGAGCCCTGACCTGGGAAAACAAAAGCAAGTTGCGTCATTTTCAGTTCCTGTCAATCAAAAGCGAACCAGCGCAGAACCCCAGGTGAATCCACCACCAAAGGCTTCCAGCAAAATAAGTTGTCCGGGTTTGATGCGGCCATCGCGCACGGCTTCATCCAGTGCGCTGGGCACCGATGCGGCTGAGGTATTTCCATGACGATCCAGCGTGACTACCACTTTTTCCATGGTCATGCCCAGTTTTTTCGCCGTGGCGCTGATAATGCGAAGGTTTGCCTGATGCGGCACCAGCCAGTCCAGCTCTTCACGCGCAATGTTGTTCGCCTGCAAGGTCTCATCAACGATGTGCGCCAGTTCTGTCACGGCCACTTTGAAGACTTCATTACCTGCCATTGTCAGGTAAGCGGGTTGATCCTGATGCGCGCGATCCTGATAAGGCAGCGTCAGCAATTTGGCGTAACGGCCATCAGCATGCAGATGGGTAGAAATGATGCCCTGCTCTTCACTTTGACCCAGTACCACTGCGCCCGCACCGTCACCGAACAGAATGATCGTGCCACGATCTTCAGGATCGAGCGTACGCGCCAGGACATCAGAACCGATGACCAGCGCATGTTTCACTGCACCATTTTTGATGTATTGATCGGCAACGCTTAACGCATAAGTAAAGCCTGCACAGGCCGCAGCCAGGTCAAACGCGGCGCAATCCTTGATTTCAAGCATTTGCTGAATCAGGCAGGCAGAGCTGGGGAAGGCATGACTGGAAGACGTGGTCGCCACAATGATCAGGCCCACGTCATTGGCATCGACGCCCGCCATCTCCAGGGCACGTTGTGCTGCCTGGTGGCCCATACTTGCAACAGTCTCATCCGGCGCAGCAATACGGCGCTCACGGATGCCGGTACGGGTAACTATCCACTCGTCCGAGGTCTCCACCATTTTTTCCAGGTCGGCATTGGTGCGGACCTGGCTGGGCAAATAACTGCCCGTACCGATAATTTTGGTAAACATCTAGGCTTTGTCACTCCTGGCTAATACAGCGTCCAGACGGGCGGCAATGTGTTCAGGAACCTGCCGCCTCACCGCCTGCTCGGCCTGATTGATCGCCATGGCAAAGGCATGTTGATTTGCTGCGCCATGACTCTTGATCACTGTCCCGCGCAATCCTAACAGACAAGCGCCATTATACTGGTCGGGGTTGAGATGGCCGAAACGCCTGACCAAACGCTTTTTAACCCAGCGCCCCAGCAACGTCAGCCACCACGACCGCTTTTCACCTTCTCCCGATGATTTCAGCAGAGAAAGGAACATTCTTACCACGCCTTCCATTGTCTTCAGTGTGATGTTTCCAGCGAAACCATCACAAACCAGCACGTCCGTTTTGCCGGTCAGCAAATCATTACCTTCAAGGTAACCAATGTAATTAATTTGCGGTAATGCCTTCAGACTTAACGCCGCATCGCGAATGCTTTCAAGCCCTTTATGCTCTTCATGGCCAATATTGAGAAGTGCCACGCGGGGATGCGCTATGCCCAACACTTCTTCGGCCATGACCGCGCCCATTACCGCAAACTGCACCAGCATCGCACTGTCAGAATCGACGTTGGCACCTAAATCCAGAATGACCGTCTTTCCCTGATGTTGGTGGGGTAAAACGGTCATCAACGCCGGACGCTTAATGCCGTCCAGCGGCTTCAGTAATAATGTCGCCAGCCCCATCAGCGCGCCGGTATTGCCGCTGCTGACGCAGGCCTCTGCCCGCCCTTCTTTCACCAACTCTAACGCCACTCGCATTGAACTGCCGCGGCTGTTACGTATGGCTTGTGCGGGTCGCGCATCACTTGCAATAACGGATTCGGCAGGGACAACCTGCAAACGCGCCAGCAGGGCGGAATCGGCTTTGGCAAGCAATGGCGTGAGAATGTCGGGGTCTCCGACCAGAAGAAGGATAAGTTCCGAATGAGAGGCCAGTGCCTGCAATGCTGCAGGCACCGTCACGCAGGGACCGAAATCCCCGCCCATGGCATCGATAGCCAGGGTCAAACGTGTCAAGGTATCGCCTTGCTAAGCAAAGATCTTACTTAACGATAACCTTGCGACCGCGGTAGTAACCATCCGCAGTGATGTGGTGACGCAGATGAGTTTCACCAGAAACTTTATCTACTGACAGAGCAGCAGTGGTCAGCGCATCGTGCGAACGACGCATACCACGCTTAGAACGGGTGGGTTTATTCTGTTGTACGGCCATGGACCTTACTCCTATTACTTACGCTTTAAACTGGCTAATACGGCAAATGGGTTTGGTTTTTCTGCCTCTGCAGGCAATTGGCCAAAGACCATGTCCGCCTCGGACACTTCACAGTGTTCAGAATCGTGCACCGGAACCACAGGCAGCGCGAGAATAACTTCATCCTCGATAACCGCCAGCAAGTCGATCTCACCGAATTCGTTGACATCAACCGGCTCGTACGCTTCCGGCAACGCCTCGGCCTGCTCATCAGATGAAACAGGACTGAAGCAATAGCTTACGTGAACATGATGTGGAAAAACCTGGTTGCAGCGCTGACAACGAAGCGTAACCTCAACATCAGCAGTACCCGTCAGTACTGCCAGACGCTGGTTATCAACCGCGAACGACATGGCACATTCAACATCACTGTCCACACTGACGACCGACTCAGCCACACGCTCTACCTGTTGCGAGGTATAAACACCCTGGTAATCAAGGCGTTTTTGAGCGGTGCGGACGGGGTCCAGCGTCAGGGGTAATTTTACCTTTTGCATAGGGCGCGCATATTAACTTTGTAATCACATAGAGTCAAAGAAAAAGGCCGTTGGACAGCATCTTTCAACCACTATTCGCATCCAGTGCGGCGCACAGTTTAAAATGACTGCCACCAATTCGCTATCAATATTGAAAAAAAATGACAGCATCGATTCTTTTAGCATCAACCTCACCGTTTCGTCAGGCGCTGCTGAGCAAGCTTGGCCTGCCTTTTACAGTAGATTCACCCCAGACAGATGAAACGCCGTTAGAAAATGAACGCGCAGAGGATCTGGTTACGCGCCTGGCCATAGCCAAAGCTCAGGCGCTGGCTGAGCGTTATCCACATCACTGGATCATTGGTTCCGATCAGGTTTGCGTCCTTAACGGCAGGATTACCGGAAAACCCCATACGGCGCAGAACGCAGAAGCACAACTGCGCGCTGCCAGTGGCAACCGCGTAACCTTTTACACCGGCCTCGCCCTCTACCACCCTGCCAGCCAGCGGCTGATGCAGTGCTGCGAACCTTTTACCGTGCATTTCCGCACGCTGAGTCAGGCCGACATCACCAACTATATAAAGAAAGAGCAACCGCTACAGTGCGCCGGCAGTTTCAAAAGTGAAGGACTGGGCATCTGCTTATTTGACCGGCTTGAAGGGCGCGATCCGAATGCGTTGGTGGGACTGCCGCTTATCGCGCTCAGCGCGATGCTGCGTGAAGCGGGCATCAATCCCCTGGGAGCGTGATGCCGCCCTGCGTCAGTTTTTTTGCTGGCGCAGCTTCGTCAGGCACTGCTGTAACGTGTCATCCAGCGGCGCTTCCATACGCAGGGTTTCCCCTGTATTCGGGTGCGTAAATGTCAACGCAGCCGCGTGCAGGAAGAGCCGATCCAGCCCCGTAGAGGCCAGTTTGCTGTCAAAGTCGCGCTCGCCGTAACGATCGTCAAAGGCGATGGGATGACCGGCGTGCAAGGTGTGTACACGAATCTGGTGCGTACGCCCGGTTACCGGACTGGCTTTGACCAGCGTGGCAAACGCAAAACGTTCTTCCACTTTAAAGCGGGTTTCCGACGGTTTGCCGTCACTGCTGACACGCACCATACGTTCACCGCTTTGCAGAATATTTTTCAGCAGCGGCGCCTGAACCACTTTGATATGGGAGGGCCAGTTGCCCTGCACCAGCGCAAGATAATCTTTCTGCATGCCCTTCTCACGCAGCTGTTCATGCAGCGAACGCAATGCTGAGCGCTTTTTGGCCACCAGTAAAATGCCGGACGTATCGCGGTCAAGGCGATGTACCAGCTCCAGAAAGCGCGCTTCCGGACGCAGGGCGCGCAGTCCTTCAATCACACCAAAGCTTAAGCCGCTGCCGCCGTGTACGGCTGTACCGGACGGTTTGTTCATGACCAGCAAATGATCGTCTTCAAAGAGGATGGCGTTAGCCAGTGAGGCAACTTTGGCCAGTTTGGGCGAGACAGCGTCCTCATCACGCTCCGCCACACGTACTGGCGGAATGCGCACCTCATCGCCCTCTTCGAGTTTATATTCAGGCTTGATGCGTTTTTTATTCACGCGCACTTCACCTTTTCGCACGATGCGATAAATCATGCTCTTCGGCACGCCCTTTAACTGGGTGCGCAAAAAGTTATCAATACGTTGTCCGGCGTTTTCAGCCGTGATGGCGACAAACTGTACGCCGGGATTCTCTGTTTTCATGGCGGCGATTCTAAATAGTGTCCCCTGATAGCGCCACCCCTTTTTATGTGCTTAACTCTCTGCGTAGCGTCGGGATGAGCAATCAGATTGCTGGCATTTTCAACAGCCTGAATGCGCTTTCTGTCGCAGGGTTCTTAAAATGTAAAGAAAATTGATCAGTCAGTTAAAGTCACCTTGCTATATGAAGGTTAGCAGTGGAATAATGCTTAGGTTTCTTAGCTGAGGATTCAGATAAGAAAAAAAGCGAAATTAGTTATTTTGTCGGATTGAGCAGACACGCAGCAATGGCGTAAGACGTAATGCGAAATCAGGCACTTAGCGGGCTGCGGGTTGCGGCCTGGACATGAGATGGAGTGCACGGGTTTACAGAATTATCTCTCGCATTTCCACTATCTGGTGCTGTTGTTCCTTATGAAAAACAGGCCACCGACGTTATTTGCGCCCCTCGCGCGGTCGATAACCGTGAGGTTGACGACATTGCACTAAGTCACGGGGCCATCGGTTGATACTCGTCCAGGGTAACTATGCCCGCAGCTTTAATCACTCATGAAAGAATAACGAGTACGTTACGATGAAAAGAATGTTAATTAACGCAACTCAGCAGGAGGAGTTGCGCGTTGCCCTGGTTGATGGTCAACGTCTGTACGATCTGGATATCGAAAGTCCCGGACACGAACAGAAAAAAGCCAATATCTACAAAGGTAAAATCACCCGTATCGAACCCAGCCTTGAAGCGGCTTTCGTCGACTACGGTGCAGAACGTCACGGTTTCCTCCCTCTCAAAGAAATTTCTCGCGAATACTTCCCTGCTTCCTACAACGCTCACGGTCGTCCAAACATTAAGGATGTGCTGCGTGAAGGCCAGGAAGTTATTGTTCAGATCGATA
Source organism: Pantoea sp. JZ2 (assembly GCF_035191405.1). Taxonomy (NCBI): domain Bacteria; kingdom Pseudomonadati; phylum Pseudomonadota; class Gammaproteobacteria; order Enterobacterales; family Erwiniaceae; genus Pantoea; species Pantoea sp. JZ2. Next base: position 3,086,357 of record NZ_CP045247.1, read on the forward strand.
AAGAAGAACGGGGTAATAAAGGCGCCGCCCTGACCACCTTTATCTCGCTGGCAGGAAGTTATCTGGTATTGATGCCGAACAACCCGCGCGCGGGCGGCATTTCTCGTCGAATTGAAGGTGACGACCGTACCGAACTGAAAGAAGCGCTTTCGGCACTGGAACTGCCTGATGGTATGGGGCTGATTGTCCGTACCGCAGGTGTAGGCAAATCAGCCGAATCGCTGCAGTGGGATCTCAGCTTCCGTCTGAAACACTGGGAAGCGATTAAGAAAGCCGCTGACAGCCGTCCTGCGCCCTTCCTGATTCATCAGGAAAGTAACGTAATCGTGCGCGCATTCCGCGATTACCTGCGCCAGGACATCGGCGAAATTCTTATCGATAACCCGAAGGTCCTGGAACTGGCGCGTCAGCATATTGCGGCTCTGGGCCGTCCGGACTTTACCAGCAAGATCAAGCTCTACACCGGCGAAATCCCGTTGTTCAGCCACTATCAAATCGAGTCGCAAATCGAGTCCGCTTTCCAGCGTGAAGTGCGCCTGCCTTCCGGTGGCTCGATTGTTATCGACAGCACCGAAGCACTGACCGCCATCGATATCAACTCGGCACGCGCTACGCGTGGTGGCGATATCGAAGAAACCGCGTTTAACACGAACCTCGAAGCAGCAGATGAAATCGCCCGCCAGTTACGCCTGCGCGACCTCGGCGGTTTGATCGTTATCGACTTTATCGATATGACGCCGGTTCGCCATCAGCGCGCGGTAGAAAACCGTCTGCGTGAGGCGGTCCGTCAGGATCGCGCCCGTATTCAGATCAGCCATATTTCACGTTTTGGCCTGCTGGAAATGTCCCGCCAGCGTCTCAGCCCGTCACTGGGCGAGTCAAGCCATCATGTCTGCCCGCGCTGTAGCGGTACCGGCACCATTCGTGATAACGAGTCGCTGTCACTGTCTATTCTGCGCCTGATCGAAGAAGAAGCGCTGAAGGACAACACCAAAGAAGTGCATGCTATTGTCCCGGTGCCTGTGGCCTCTTACCTGCTGAATGAAAAACGTGAAGCGGTCAATGCTATCGAAAAACGCCAGGGCGGCGTGCGTGCGGTTATCGTACCGGACGACCGGATGGAAACGCCGCACTACTCCGTGTTGCGCGTGCGGAAAGGTGAAGAAACGCAGACGCTGAGCTATCACCTGCCTAAGCTGCACGAAGCCGAAATGGCGATGCCTTCGGAAGAAGAACATGCCGAACGTCGTCGTCCAGAACAACCGGCCCTGGCGGCATTTGTGATGCCTGATGCGCCACCGGCACCGACGGAAGCAGCGCCGGAAGCGACCAAAGCGCGAACTGCGCCGGTTCCTGAAACCGCCTCTGCAACGCCATCCAACGGAACAGGCTTTGTTGGTCGCCTGCTGGCGGGCCTGAAAAAAATGTTCGCCGGTGAGCCTGCGCCTGCCACAGCAGAGCCCGTTGCTGAAGTGACCGAACCGCAGAAAACCAGCGGTGAGGAGAACGGCAATCAGCGTGGCGAACGTCGTAACAACCGCCGTAACAATAACCGCCGTGAGCGCACGCCACGTAATGGTGACACCACTCAGCAGCGTGAATCTCGTGACAACCGCGAAACCCGTGACAATCGTGAACCGCGTGAAGACAACCGTCGTAATAAGCGTCAGGGGCAGTCTAATGAGGCGCGTGATGAACGTCCGGCGCTGAGCGATGAAGCTCGCCAGCAACGCGATGAGCAACAGCAGCAGCGTCGTGAACAGCGTGCTGAACGTCAGCGTCGTCGTCAGGAAGAGAAACGTGCCCAGCAGGAAGCGAACAGCGCGGTTGATCAGGCCGTTGAAACCGCTGAGCCCGTTGCGGCTGAAGCACAGGACGATGAGCGCGTTCAGGCTATGCCACGCCGCAAACCGCGTCAGCTGACGCAAAAAGTGCGTGTTGTCGACAACAATGATCAGCCTCAGCATGCTGCCGTCGAGTCAGCAGAATCTGTTGAAGCCCGCAAGATTCAGCCGGTTGCAGAAGCCTCACAGGTCGACGACGCGGACGAAACCGAAGCGCGTGAGAACGCCAACATGCCGCGTCGCTCTCGTCGTTCACCGCGTCATCTGCGCGTCAGTGGTCAGCGTCGCCGTCGTTACCGCGATGAGCGCTACCCAACACAGTCTGCTATGCCATTAGAAGCCGCTTCGGCCTCACCTGAGATGGCGTCAGGCAAAGTCTGGGTGCGCTATCCGGTCGCACAGACGAACGAAGAGCAGACCACACAGGATGCCGTGAAAACCGCACAGGACGACAGCCATGCAGACACAGCACCTGCTATCGCCCTGCCTGTGGCAGCGGCCGTAGACGAGGCGCCGGTTTCACAGCCAGATCCAGTACAGGTTGCTGAACCCCAGACAGACACGCCGGTTACTGTGGTGAATACGGATGACACGCAGGCGATTGATGCCCCTGTGCATCAGGAACCCTCTGTGATTCCTGCGGCTGCAGAAGCCCGCGCCGACGCCGTCGCGCAGCAGGCACAACCTGCCGATGTTACGGGTGAAGACGCGCATAAGTCCGACGTGACCGCCGCGCCTGAGGTTGCCCAACACGAGCACGTTGAGCCCGCAGAGCAGGCCGGTACGGCGGTGAGCCCGACAACCGAAGCTCAGGTTGACGCGGTGTTAAATGCACCGGTTGCTGCAGAGGAAACCGTTGCACCCATCACCGAACCGCATGCGCCTGTGGCTGCGCGCGACGTTGCTGTAGAAGCCCTCCAGGCCAATGCGGAAACGCGCTGGAAGCACTTTGCGTCAGCCCCAATGACCAAAGCGCCTGCGCCAGCATGGCAACCAGAGCCTGCGCGTCACAGCGACTGGCAGCGTCCTTCCTTCAATTTTGAAGGCAAAGGTTCTGCGGGCGGCCATAGTGCTACCCACCAGGCAACGGCCCCTGCGACCAAGCCATAAGCACGGTTCGCAGACGTGATAAACCCGGCTCCGGCCGGGTTTTTTATTGTCTGTTACGGACATTTCGGGTGAGGTATGCGGGCAGAAACACCACGGAGGGATCATCCTGAGGTATGTAATCAGGGCTACATTAGCCTGATCCGTGCAGCGCGGCGTCAATCATGCAGCAAAGGTTCTCCGCACAGGTCGCCATGTTAATTGAGCAGCGAAAGAGGCATTACGCAGACAAAAAAAATCCCACCGTCCCTGTAGGACGATGGGAAAAACTAAGCGCACCCGGTTAAAGTACGCCTAAAATTTTTATGAATTTAACTGGAACAATGACATCTGAGACATATCAGTGAAGGTCTTATAAGAAGCCTGCAGCGCCTGTTGTTGCATGGTGTAGCTTGAAATCGCCTGGGTGTAATCCACATCCACCAGGCTACTCATCTGCGAGTCATAAATCACTTTGTGATCGTCACCCTGCGCATTCAACGTATCCAGCTCTTTCAGCTGTGTTCCGATCTCGGAACGCACGCTGAGCACGTTGTTAAGCGAGTTGCTCAGACCACGGTTGGTTTTATCCATTGCCGCTGAAAAGGTCGCTTTGGTGGCATCATCCGCGCCATTCTGGGGCACTTTTAGCGCACTGATAGCACTGTCCAGCATATTGAATAAATTCGTTTCACTGGTGCCACCGTTCGGTTCTTTCACCGCGTTGCTGGTGATCGACATTACGATGCTGTTACCGGTATGACCGATCGTCATCGTACGGTCCGTATCGACTTTTTGCGTAATCGCGTCGGTTCCGCCCTGATAGGTCACACCGCCGGCACCATCCACAAACGGTGGCGTATCAGTTTTATAGCCGGCAAAGATATAACGCCCGTTGGCGTCTTTGCTGTTGACCTGGTTCAGTAACTGCGCACGCACCCCTTCCAGCTGCGTCGCATACGAGGCGCGGTCATCGTCGCTCAATGAGCCGTTTGAGGCGGCCACAATCATCGACTGCGCGCTCATAATGCTGTTTGTCACACCGTCCAGCGTGTTTTCTTCCAGGGATAAGCCCTGGTCGGCGAAGGTACGGGCAACCGCATACTGGCTTGCCTGCGCCTGGGTTTGCGACAGCACCACGGCTCGTGAAGCGGCGATAGGATCGTCAGACGGGTTAGACACTCTGTATCCGGTAGACAGCTGTTTGCCCGCACTCAACCAGGACGATTGCGCATCACTTACGCCGCGAACCTGCTGGTCAAAAATCATATTTGTACTGAGTCGCATGATGTCCTCTGCTCTTAGTTAATGCTAAGCAGGGCGTCAAAAACGGTGCTGGCCGCTTTTAAAACCTGCGCATTCGCCATGTAATATTGCTGGTATTTGGTCAGGTTCGCATACTCTTCGTCCAGGTTAACGCCGGAGACAGACTGCTGACGGTTTGTTAACTGCGTCACCACGTTCTGCTGCGTTGTACTGGCCGTTTTCAGGGCCTGTGTTTTGTTACCAACGGTACTCACCATCGCGCCATAGGCCTGGGACAACGTAGAATTACCGTTGACGATTTTGGCATCCTGTAGCGCCAGTAAATTTTGGGCATTGCGGTTATCACTTTCACCGCCTGGTGCCGCCGCCGCCGCAATCTGCGAGCCGCTGGTAATCGCCACTGACATCCCGTTAACCACATTTTGAACGGGTTTTACCAGGAAACTGTCTTTGGCGTTTGGTGTACCATTGACCGTCAGGCTCATCCCGTCCAGGCTGAGCGTGGTGACGCCGCCAGAAGTAGTGGGCGTGAGCGTCGTTTTGGTGTTGTCTGACAGACGCGTGGCTGACCAGTTTGTTCCGTCATAAGTCACGGTATAATTGGAAGCCTGCAGCGCATTGGTATTGCTCCACGCCGCGGTTAAGGTGGCGGAAGAGGTATTTTTGCTGTTGCCCTGCGCTGTTGGGCTGCCGATAGTAAAGAAGTCGACGCCCTGGTTACCGTTGCTGTCATAGCCTTGCTTGTGCACGGTATTGAAATTGGTGGTGAAGGCGGCGGCAAGCTGTCCCAGCTGGTTTTGTGCCAGGTCCAGATCCTGCGAGCGGAAGCTTAACATCCCACCCAGTGAGCCGGTGGTAATGGAAGATTCCGGAATCTGCACATTGCCAGCCTGCGGATCAACATAGCCCACCGTGGTGCGCGTCAGATCGCTGCTGGATGGCATTGCCACCAGCTTGGTTGACTGGAAGCCACTGACCAGAGAAAGGCCGTTGGCCATGGAAACCGTGTAGCTTCCATCCTGCTGTGACACTGTCACACCGACGATATTATTCAGACCATTAACCAACTGATCACGTTGATCCAGTAAGTCATTGGGAGCGGCGCCATTACCGGTTGTCAGTTTGGCAATCTGCTGGTTAAGACTGGATATCTGGCTGGTAAAGGTATTGATCTGATCTACGTCAGAGGCCACGTTGGTATTCACGCTGTCTTGCATGTTGGTCAGGTATTGCGCCTGGGTCTGAAACTGGTTGACCAGGCCCTGGGAGTTGCTGAGCAAAGACTGACGCGCAGCAGGATCGTTGGCATTACTGACCACGTTCTGCATGTTGCTAAAGAAGCCCTGAATCGCGCTCGAGAGGTTTGTCGTCGAGGTTGACATCAGATCGTCGATATTGGAGACCTGCGAATACTGCGTATTTGCCGCATTGTAGGTGGCTGAAGACCCACGCAGCTGCGCTGCGATAAAACTGTCGTATTCACGCTGAACACCGGTTACGTTAACCCCGTTACCGTAATAACTTTTTCCCTGCAGGGTACTGTTGGCTTCTGCAAGAATCGTCGTCTGACGTGAATAGCCGGCAACGGTGTAATTGCTGATGTTATTACTGGTGGTGCTTAAGGCGGCCTGTGCGGCACTGAGCCCGCTCATTGCGGAGTTAATTATGCTGGACATCTCGGTTCCTTACATTCCCCGCTACACGGGTCGCTGTCATCAGTGTGGTCGCCAGCGTGCGCTGGCGCGCCTGGCTCTTGCTGCTATTATCGGCATGCTTAAGTGAAACTTGAGGCACAATTCTCAGAACAATGTGCTTAAATCCTGGCTATAAGCTTTCACCACTTTTTCACCCATGCTCTTGAATTGCTGAATCATTCCCATCAGTTTTTGCGCATATTTCGGATCGGTGGCATAGCCCGCAGCCTGCAATGCCTGGGCGCCCTGCTCCGCGCTCTGTGCATTGGTGACAGCCGCATAACGTGGGTTATTTGAAAGCAGTTTGACGTAGTCGTTTAATGCTTCGAAATAAGAACTGTAAACCCGGAATGTCGCACGCACTTTTTTAGCTTCACCGTGCTCATATTCTGTGGTCATGATATCGGTCGTTTCGCCTTTCCAGTTCCCGCTGGCTTTGATGCCAAAGACGTTATAGCTCGGCTTTCCATCACGGGTCAGGATTTGACGTTGCCCCCAGCCTGACTCCAGTGCAGCCTGCGCCAGAATCAGGTGATGAGGGATACCACTCTGCTGACTGGCGGCCTGAGCGGGCTGAGTCAGTTGGGCAATAAAGTCACGACTGTCGCTCGGCAGGCCGGTGGGCGAAGGCGCGGGCAGGCGCGGCATAGCTTTGCGCACCATTTGCTCCAGCGGCGTGGCGCCAATGGTGCTCATGATGAAACTGTTATCCAGCTTCATCGGCACCGTACCGGCGCGCTCGTCCGGGGCTTTGGCGGGTTCCATCTGTTTAACGATGATATCCGCCAGGCCCAGGCCACGTTTACCGATGTCCTGCGCAATCTGCTGATCGTACATTGACGTGAAAAGCTTGGTCTGTTCATTGCTGAGAATGCCGTCCTGCGGTAACGCTTCACGCATACTCTTCAGCATCATCTGAACAAACATTCCTTCAACCTGCTGCGCGACCTGCAGTGCTTTCCCTTTGGGATCGGCAGTGACATCGCGTTTCAGGTCGTTCAACGAGCGGCTGTCAAAAGCCGCATTCATCAGCGATTGCGTATCGTTCATCAGATAATTTCCAGTTTTGCGCGCAGGCAACCCGCGCTCTGCATTGACTGCAAAATAGACATCAGTTCGATAGGCGATGCACCCAGCGCATTCAGCGCACGCACCACACTGTTCAGGTTGGCGCTGGAGTTAACCCGTTGCAACGCACCGCCGCTCTGACGCAGATCGATCTGCGTATTGGTAGTAGCGACAGTCTGTCCACCCGCCAGCGGCGTGTTCGGCTGACTCACGTTTTGCTGCTGATTGACTGTGACAGACAGGTTGCCCTGAGCGACCGCACAGGTGTTCAGTTTCACTTCACGATTCATCACAACAGAGCCGGTGCGTGAGTTAATGATGACTTTGGCATCCTCAACCGGCACGGAGACATCAATGTTCTGAATCTCAGCCAGTAAACGAACCTGCGCACCATTATTCGGGGACACGCGGACCTGGACCGTACGGGCGTCCAGCGGCTGGGCCGAACCGTATCCGCCACGGGCGTTGATCGCATCAGCAATTCGTTGCGCCATGGAGAAATCTTCGGTGTTCAGCTGCAGGTTAATCGTATTCTGCGAACCAAAGTTGCTCTGCAGTTCACGTTCAACCGTTGCCCCATCGGTAATCCGTCCACCGTTAAGCTGGTTGACCTGAACGCTGCTGCCGCCTGCTGCGGCACCCGCGCCGCCGACCAGAATGTTACCCTGGGCCAGCGCATAAACCTGGTTATCCACGCCTTTCAGTGGCGTCATTAACAGCGTGCCGCCGCGCAGGCTTTTCGCGTTACCCATGGACGACACCACGACATCCAGCGTCTGGCCCTGGCGGGCAAACGAAGGCAGCCTGGCGGTAACCATCACGGCGGCGACGTTTTTGAGCTGCATGTTGGTGCCCGGCGGCACGGTAATGCCCAGTTGCGACAGCATGTTGCTGACCGTTTGGGTCGTGAACGGCGTCTGCGTTGTCTGATCGCCTGTTCCGTCCAGGCCCACGACAAGGCCATAACCCAGCAGTTGGTTATCACGCACACCCTGTACGGTGGTTAAGTCGCGGATCAGATCGGCACGCGCCATCAGGCTTACGCCTAAAAGTAATCCCAGACCGACACGCCATAATGTTAGCTTTTTCATTGCAACCTCTTAGAACGGCGAGATATTCAGGAAGAAGCGCTGCAACCAGCCCATATTTTGCGCTTCATTGATATAACCATTTCCGACGTACTCAATACGTGCATCGGCCACGGCTGTAGACAACACGGCGTTACTCGCACTGATGGTGCGTGGGTTAACCACGCCCGAGAAACGAATAAACTCGGTGCCCTGGTTGATCTCAATTTGTTTTTCTCCGACCACGTGCAGGTTGCCGTTCGACAGAACCTGATCCACCGTGACGGTGATGGTGCCGGTAAAGGTGTTGTTGGCAGATGCCCCACCTTTGCCTGCGAAATCATTTTTGCCACCCGCCGCAAAGTTGGCTTTTTCGCCCGTTGCGCCGGCTAAACCTTCTAAACCGGTAGGCACTGCAGTGATACCCAGACTGCCGCTGCCGTTACGGCTGGCATTCGAGGTCGAACTTTTGCTGGCACTGACGTTTTCCTGCAAGGTGATAGTCAGCGTATCGCCGATATTACGTGGGCGGCGATCTTCAAACAGCGGCTGATAGCCGTAGTTGAGCGGCGCAACACCCTGAAAAATGGACCCATTTACCACAGGTGGCGCAGAGGGCAACGGCTGAGCCGTAGTCGCTCCTTGCACCAGTGGCGTGCGTGGCACCAACGCACAACCGTTAAGCGTCAGCAGTGCGGTGACTACTAACCAATGTCCAGGCTTAAGAATATGTTGCATCGCCACGGAGTTACGACCTTATTCATGACTAGTCTTCAGGCCAGCCTTAGCTGGCCCTGTTCGTGTTACAGCTGTGTCAACTTCGCCAGCATTTGATCGGAGGTGCTGATCGCTTTGCTGTTAATTTCGTAAGCACGCTGCGTCTGGATCATCGTAACCAGTTCTTCCGCGACGTTTACGTTAGAGGTTTCGGTATAACCCTGATACAGCAAACCGGCACCGTTCTGCCCAGGCGTACTGTCTGTCGGCGCACCCGATGCCTGCGTTTCCTTGTAGAGGTTTTCACCCACGCTATCGAGACCCGCATTGTTCATGAAGGTGCTCAGCGTTAACTGACCGACCTGGGCGGCCTGCGTCTGCCCCTGCTGGGTTACGCTCACCACACCATCACGCGACACGGTGATACTTGTGGCGTTGGCTGGAATGGTAATACCAGGCTGCACAGGGAAACCCGCGTTGGTCACCAGTTGGCCGTTCTGGTCAACCTGAAATGAACCATCACGTGTATACGCAGAAGTTCCATCTGGCATCTGGATTTGGAAAAAACCCTGGCCGTTAATGGCGATATCTTTTGAGTTGTTGGTTTGCGACAGGTTGCCCTGCGTATGCAAACGCTCGGTCGTCACCGGACGTACACCAGTACCGATTTGCAAACCTGACGGCAGCGTCGTCTGCTCAGATGACTGCGTGCCCGGCTGACGCATGGTCTGGTACATCAGATCTTCAAACACGGCACGTGAGCGCTTAAACCCGTTAGTACTGACGTTGGCCAGGTTGTTGGCGATCACGTCCATGTTCATCTGCTGTGCATCAAGACCGGTTTTGGCGATCCATAAAGAACGAATCATGTATTTATCCTCGCGCCTTAGCTGCCGATGCTGAGCAACTGGTTGGCTTTCTGTTCGTTTTGGTCAACGTTGTTAATGACCTTCATCTGCATCTCGAAACGGCGGGCATTGGCGATCATATCGACCATCGTTTCCACCGGCTTCACGTTACTGCCCTCAAGCACACCCGGCATGACCTGCATAGTCGGATCGGCCTGCAGGGCTGCGCCACGTGTCGCCTGCGTCGCGGCGGTGGGACGGAACATGCCATCGTCCCCACGCTCTAACTCTTTACCGGTTGCCTGGACGAGCTTCAGACGGCCCAGTTGTACAGTCGCATTAGGTGAGTCGCCAGCGTTCAGCCCGGTAATAGAGCCATCAGCCGCGATGGTGATCTCAGAACCTTGAGGGATCACAATCGGACCACCTTCGCCCATTACGGGATTGCCCTGCACCGTCAGCGTACCGTCCGAACGAATTTGCATATTGCCGTTGCGGGTATAGGCTTCGCTGCCGTCGGCGGTGCGTACAGCCAGCCAGCCATCCTGCTGCATTGCCACGTCCAGTGGGCGCTGGGTGTAATCCATGGCCCCCTGACTCATGTCGGCACCCGGCGTGGACGCCGTGACCAACGTGCGCGTGGGCAGTGACCAACCAGTGACCGGTACAGCACGCAACGCGTTCAGCTGCGCCCGGAAACCGGGCGTTGAGGCGTTGGCGAGGTTGCTGGCAGTAACCGCCTGCTGATCCAGTGTCTGACTGGCCGCGCCCATCGCGGTATATATCGCGTGATCCATAGAGCAATCCCGTTAGCGAATTAACGTAAGTTGACCAGAGTGTTAAGGATCTGATCCTGCGTTTTGATGGTCTGCGCGTTCGCCTGGTAGTTGCGTTGCGCGACGATCATATTGACCAGCTCTTTACTCATATCGACGTTCGAGGACTCCAGCGCGCCCGCGGTCAGTGACCCAAAGGTGCCGGTGTTTGCCAGGCCAACCGCTGCCTGACCAGACGCATTGGTTTCCGCCCAGACGTTATCGCCCTGCGATTTCAGGCCTTCGGGGTTAGAGAAACTGGCCAGGACGATCTGTCCCAGTAACTGCGTACGTTGGTTTGAGTAACTGCCGGTGATGGTGCCGTCGTTGTTGATGGCATAGCTGGTCAAATCGCCAGGCGCATAACCGTTTTGCGTGGCGTTACCAAAGGTGGTCGCCCCGGTATTTTGCTGCAGACTGCCCACAAAGTTTAACGCGACAGTCGTGCCGTTCGCGCCATTTACGCCAGGAATCGTGACGGTCGCGGTGCTGGCTGTTGTTGAGCCTGCCACCACGTTGCCGTTTGCATCCAGTGAAGATACGCCAGTCAGCTGACCGTTGGCGTTATAGCTCATCTGGTAATTCCCTACGTTTGAACCCGCAGTGGAGTCAATGCCGTGAATTTTCCAGGTGTTGTCTGCGGTCTTAACGAAATACAGGTCAAGCGAGTGCGCATTACCCTGCGTATCGTACATAGTGATGGTGTTCTTCGCGCTGTACGTCGTCGGATCGGTGGCAGAAAACTTGGTGTCGTCTAATACCGCTGAAGTCGAGTTCAGTTTCGCCACCTGGTTTGCCGTGGTAGTGGCATTAGCAGGCATCTGCGTGGTAGGAATTTTCAGCGCAACCGGGTTCGCACCCGTCTGGATAGTCGGAGGCACGCCTGAAGCCGGGTAACCGGTTACGTTCAGACCCTGGGTATTCACCAGGTTACGGTTCTGGTCCAGAGTGAACTGGCCATTACGTGAATAGGACACCGCACCCGCCGAGTTGGTCAAACGGAAAAAACCGTTACCGCTCAGCGCCACATCCAGCCCACGGCTGGTGGTGGTGGTAGAACCATCGTTGAAGTTCTGGATCACGGCAGCGACTTTAGTCCCCAGACCCACGTTTGAACCGGCAAACATGTCGGCAAACGCGATGGTGCTGGACTTAAAGCCTGCTGTGGCGGAGTTAGCGATGTTGTTACCGATAACGTCCAGGTTACTTGAGGCAGCGCCGAGACCGCTGACCGCTTGTGAAAATGACATTTAAATATCTCCTGTCTACAGGTGAATCAGAGAATCTGACGTACGTCGTCAAGGGTGGCGGAGCCCATGGTGCCGAGATCCAGTTTTGCGGTATTACCCGCTGTGCTTACGCCATTGACGTAGGCATAGTTAAGTGGCTGAGCCACCTGTTGACCGCTGCTGTTACTGGCAGCAATCGCAACTTTGTATTTTCCATCTGGCGCGACGCTGCCATCCGGTAATTTGCCGTCCCACGAGAACGTGTGAACGCCGGCGGTCAGTGCGCCCAGGTCCTGGGTGCTGACCACATTGCCCTGTGCATCGGTAATCGTCGCCGTGGCGGTGGTGGCTGCGTTAGTCAGCTCCACGCCAAACGGCGTTGTCGTGCCTTTACCGACCAGAATCTGTGAACCATTCACCATCACGCCATGACCAATCAGCGTCGAACTTTGCAGTGACTGGCTGGTGCTGATCTGACCCGAAATCGATCCCAGTGTGGTGTTCAGTTTTTCAATACCGCTCAGGGTGTTGATCTGTGCCAGCTGTGTTGTCAACTGACTGTTATCCATCGGATTGGTGGGATCCTGGTTTTGCAGCTGCGTCACCAGCATGGTCAGGAACTGGTTTTGCAGATCCTGGGCGCTGTTACTTGTGCCGGTGCTGGATGAGCTAAGGACCGTGGGGTCCAGCTTTTCATTAACGCCTACCGCGATAGTCATTATTTTTCTCCGTTACTGACCCAGGGTCAGCGTTTTCATCATCATCGACTTCACGGTATTCAGCACCTCGACGTTCGCCTGGTAGCTGCGTGATGCCGACATGGTGTTGACCGTTTCCGCTAGCACATCCACGTTAGGCATCTTCACGTAGCCTTTGGCATCCGCCATCGGGTTACCCGGGTCATACACCAGTTTCGCGGGCGTAGGATCATCAACAACCTGCGCCACTTTTACGCCACCGGTGGCCGCACCCGGCGCAGCATCGGTCTGAAAAACGACCTGCTTTGCCACATAAGGCTGCCCGTCCGGGCCGGTCACGCTGTCGGCGTTTGCCAGGTTACTTGCACTGACGTTTAATCGCTGTGATTGCGCGGTCATCGCTGAGCCGGCAATGTCAAAAATATTCAGCAATGCCATGATTATTGCCCTTGTAACACGCTCATCATGCCTTTGATTTGGCTACTGATAAGTGTGAGATCGGTTTGATATTTCAGGCTGTTATCCGCGAACTGAGTACGTTCGCGGTCCATATCGACGGTGTTACCGTCCGCAGATGGCTGATCCGGAATGCGATACAGCAAATCCATCGACGGTGCCGTGTTCGTCTGCGCTTCGATGTGACGCGACGAAGTAACTTTGAGCGCCAGGCTACTGCCTTCAGCACGTCCATTCGCCATTGCCCGATTCAGCTCGCTGGCAAAGTCGATATCCCTGGCCTGATAGCCTGGGGTGTCGGCGTTGGCAATGTTGGATGCCAGAATCTCCTGACGTTGAGCTCGCAGGTTGAGGGCTTCGGTACCGAAATGTAGCGCCGCATCGAGTTTGTCGAGCATGCTTCCTCCGCAAATGAGAATTTCGAGCTGGCAGCATAATTGGGAAAAAGCAAGAGCCATCGTCTGAATAACGCCTCAAATCGTCGCTATTTTAACTCTTGAGTTTTTTTTCAAACGCGTACACTCATTGCCATCATCAGTGAGGAAAAGCACATGCGTGGATATCCAGCCCTGTTAGCCAGCCTGCTGGCCCTGTTTGCCTTACCCGTTATGGCAGGCGATTTCAGCGCCCAACTGAACCAGTTTTTTAAAGCCCGTGATCCTGAGCATGCCACGGGCATAAACGTCGTCATTCGCACGCCACAGGCACAGTGGCCCTTATGTGATACGCCGCAATTTACGCTGCCCGGCAACAGCCGCCCGTGGGGCAATATGAGCGTGGCAGCCAACTGCGGAGAAAATCGACGTTATATTCAGGTCCAGGTTCAGGTCACTGGCCGTTATCTGGTGGCGAAAAATTTAATCGCCCGCGGCGCAACCGTGAGCAAAGACGATTTCCGTATCGAAGAGGGACGTCTGGATACGCTGCCGCCGCGCACCCTGCTTAACGATGAGACCGTCGCCGATTCTGTGGTGCTGCGTGACATTCAGCCGGGACAGCCGGTGAGTCAGTCGATGCTGCGCCAGCCGTGGCGTGTAAAAGCAGGTCAGGATGTCATGGTGGTTGCCAGTGGCGACGGATTTGATGCCAGCGGCGAGGGGAAAGCCTTAAGCAATGGCACTATCGCGCAATGGGTTCGTGTACGTATGGGGAACGGTCAGGTTGTGAGCGGTCGGGTCAGTGATGATGGGAAAATTCTTATAACACTATAAAACATTAAAGAAGCCTGTTTATTTGCCGATAGAAGAATCAGCAAAGCGATTACGCTATTATGATTCAGGTGGCAGACCCCCTGACCTTACAGGAGCCCGAATATGAGCATCGAAAGAACACAACCGTTAAAGCCCGCCAGCACCGTGCAAACACGTGACAGCAGCGAGCCGCAAACTGCGCGTGTGCGCCAGAGTGACAGCGCAACAGCGACCACGCCAGCCGCCGCTCAGGTGAGCCTGAGCAGCGCCCAGGCGCAGCTGATGAAGCCAGGCAGCCAGGACATTAACGTCCAACGCGTTGAACAATTGAAAACCGCTATTCGTAATGGCGAGTTGAAGATGGATACCGGCAAGATCGCCGATGCGCTGATTGCCGACACTAAGGCGTATTTAGAGGGTAAATAATCCCCATGAGTAATTTGCTGACCACATTAGATAAGATGCAGGAAGTGCTGATGTCTCTGGCGACCGTTCTGGATGAAGAAGAACAACAGTTGTCGTCCGGAATGATTGACAGCAACAATTTGCAGCGCATTACCGAAGATAAAAGCGCGCTGCTGACGACGCTGAACTATCTGGATGAGATGCGCCGTAGCAACGAGAAAAGTCTGGGGACATCTGCACCTTATCGTGGTCAGAGTGACATGGCGCGCCGCTGGGAAGGTATTCAGCAGCATACACGTCGGTTACACCGTGCCAACACGCACAACGGCATCCTGTTACAGCACCAGATTACCTTCACGCATGATGCGTTAGACGTGCTTAAGCCGCATCAGACGCAAGCGTTCTACGGACCGGATGGAAAAGGTCAGGGCCAGGCGACGCTGAGCCGTAAAATCTGATAACGTCAGTCTGCTGATCACGCTGTCCATTTTTGAAGAATCCGTCATCACGCGTGGATGACGGATTTTTTCATGCTGTCGTCACAGGGCGGCGGCTCTGTTATGCAGAATATCTGTCCCCTTCGACCAACAGATGCAGCGTCCAACGCGCTATACATCCTGCACCTCCGGCATCCCGGATAACGTCTCTGCTCCAGCGCATCCCTGCGCATACTGCCTGTTCTGATCAGAAGCGGACGCCGATTTAGCCTGCCACGATCTGGCAGGCATTCGTCTTAAAACGCTTCCCAGTTGTCATGACCTTTCTTCGGTGCCGCTGCTGCAAAAGCAGGAACGGCGGGAGCAACGACTACAGTGGGGGCGTCAGACGGTGTTAACGGGGCTCGTTCAAGTTTAAAGACGGCCACGGCTTTCGTCAGTTTATCTGCCTGATCCTCAAGGGAGGCCGCAGCGGCTGAAGCCTCTTCAACCAGTGACGCATTTTGCTGGGTTACTGCATCCATTTCTGTAATCGCGTGGCTGACCTGCTGAATGCCTCGGTTCTGCTCGTCTGAAGAGACGGCAATTTCAGAAATGATGTCATTCACACGCTGGAATGCGTCTACCGTTTTCATCATGGTGGTACCGGCATCGCTAACCAGTTCCGTGCCGTTGTTAACCAGTCCGACAGAAGTGGCGATAAGCCCTTCGATTTCTTTTGCAGCCTGCGCGCTGCGCTGAGCAAGGCTGCGCACTTCGCTGGCGACCACCGCAAATCCGCGTCCCTGCTCCCCTGCCCGCGCGGCTTCGACCGCGGCATTCAATGCCAGAATATTCGTCTGAAAGGCGATGCTGTTAATGACGCTGGTAATTTCAGCGATCTTTTTCGAACTGCCGGAGATATCGTCCATGGTTTTGACGACGCGATTAACAATCTCTCCACCCGACTGGGCTTTTTCGGACGCATCGGACGCCAGCTGGCAGGCGTGATGCGCATTGTCGGCATTCTGTTTAACCGTCGCGGTCAGTTGTTCCATACTGGCAGCCGTCTGTTCCAGCGACGCGGCCTGCTGTTCCGTTCGGGAGGAGAGATCGGTGTTGCCGGAGGCAATTTCCCCCGCGCTCTGAAAGATAGCAATGGCCCCATCGCGGACAGCGCCGACAGTTTGGGCAAGCGATGACTGCATACGTTGCAGGTTCGACAGTAACATACCCGGCTCGTTACGACCGCAGGCCGAGGGTGGTACGGTCAAATCGCCGTGGGCAATCAGATCGATACGGTGAAGTGACTGTCTTAAAGGCTTAATTACCACTTTTCTCAGCAGAGCAAAAGCCAGTAGCACAATCACTACGGATGCGATAAAGGCCACTAACATCGTGGTATAGCCTGTTTTAACCTGTTCAACCGCCTGCTGTTTAATGTCCATCGAGCGCTGATTGCGCATCTGAATGGCTTTCATCAACACGTCTTTATACGCTTTGTCGAGTTTGTCAGCCGCCGTTTCATCCGCAATGATCTCTTCAAAACTGTTCTGTTTGGCTGCCTCAATCATCGGCATCAACCCTTTTTGCAGGTAATCCTTAAATCGCGCCTGCAGTTGTTTATCGAGTTCGATGCCGACTGGCGTCCTGACCGGACGGTTAAGGTAAATATTCAGCCCATTTTCTGCCTTTTTAATGCTGCCCTCTGTGGCGCTGAGGAAAGCGGCGTAGTTATCCGTGTCGGCAATACGTGCCGCTGCGCCGGCCTGAATAATATTGAGCCTGGCAGAGCGCATATGCGTTGAGCTGTCGAGTAATCCCTGCCTTACCGAAATTTCATCCGTTGACACGTCAAGGGAATGTTGCCCCTGCGTCAGAAACCAGGCGGATATCGTGCTACTGCACACGAACAGAAATAAGATGCCGCCAAAAATCAGGCTGAATAAGGGAATAAGATTGAGGTTGTACCAGAAACCTGGCATCGCGTTTTCATGAGCGCGGGTATGCATTTTGATCTTCCTCTCAATGATGGACTAAAGGTACTCATCGGCAGGAAGAGGACAGGATTTACGCCAAAACGGACTTTTGAATCAGTTTCTTACAACATTATGGGCTTACCGCCCGAAGCGATGTCAGACGCTAAATAGCAACGAAAAAACATGAATTTTTTATGACAATACGCTGTAGACAGGCTTTTCGACGCGCCGTATTAACGCCTTGCGCCTGATGAGTCAGTAACGGCGTGCCCCATCCATTATCGGGTATCGTCTCTTTGGCAACCCGCTGAGCGGATTATTCACCTGAAGATGCCTACAGGTCTGCTGCGATAGCTGTTCCAGGCCAGCAAAAGGGATGACAAAGGTTCGTGGCATCGCCGGGCGTGATGAAATGACCGGTCTGGCACAGAATCCATTGTTAGTCCGGCCAGCACTGCGCAGGTTTATGACAAAAAGGCCGTAATGTTATCCATTACGGCCTGGATTACGGCATTAACCATTGAAGGGTTTCATGGTCAGACGGCGGTACGGCGAGCATAATCCCGCAGTCGGAAGCCCATCATGCCCAGGGCCAGGAAATAAGCGCCGCCGCCTACCGCACAGACGAGAGCCAGCCGCAACAGGCGCCATAGCATGTTGCCCTGCTCCCAGTCCGGCATCCAGTACAGCATGCCTGACAGCGCGGCCGCCATGACGATTACCGCCACCAGTAAGCGAATCAGAAAACCGGCCCAGCCAGGCTGAGGTTGAAAGATTTTCTTTTTACGCAATTGCCAGTAGAGCAACCCAGCATTGAGGCAGGCACCCAGACCAATGGAGAGTGACAGTCCGGCGTGCTTCAGCGGGCCAATAAAGGCCAGATTCATTAGCTGGGTCGCGATCAGCGTAACAATCGCAATTTTTACCGGCGTTTTAATGTCCTGACGGGAATAAAAGCCCGGCGCCAGGACTTTAACAACGATCAGTCCCATCAATCCCACCGAGTAGGCAATCAGCGCACGCTGTGTCATAGCGGCATCAAAGGCAGTAAATTTTCCGTACTGGAACAGCGCGACAGTCAGTGGACCGGATAACATACCCAGCGCCACCGCACTGGGCAACGCCAGTAAAAAGCACAAACGCAGGCCCCAGTCCATTAAGCGCGAGTACTCTTCATGGTGGCCACTGGCGAAACTTTTTGCCAGAGAAGGCAATAAAATCGTGCCCAGCGCCACGCCTAACACGCCGGACGGAAACTCCATCAGGCGGTCAGCGTAATACATCCATGAGACAGAGCCCGAAACCAGGAACGAGGCAAAAATCGTATTGATGATCAGTGAGATCTGACTCACTGAAACCCCAAGAATTGCCGGCCCCATCTGGCGCATCACGCGCCACACGCCAGCATCACGCAGGTTGATCCGCGGCAGGACCAGCATGCCCAGCTTTTTCAGATGCGGTAACTGATAGCCCAGTTGCAGCAGTCCGCCGACCACCACCGCCCACGCCAGCGCCATGATGGGCGGATGGAAGTGCGGTGCGGCGAACAGCGTAAAGCCGATCATGCTGATATTCAGCAGCGTGGGGGCAAACGCCGGCACCGAAAAACGGTTCCAGGTGTTTAATATGGCCCCAGCCAGCGAAGCCAGCGAAATCAGAAGAATGTAGGGGAAAGTGACGCGCAGCAGCGCGCTGGTCAGGGCAAATTTATCAGCTGTATCGGCGAAACCCGGTGCCGTCACCAGGATGACCCAGGGGGCGGCAACCATGCCTGCGACGGTCACGAGCGCCAGCGCCAGGGTCAGCAGACCGGAAACGTAGGACACAAAAAGCCGCGTAGCCTCTTCGCCCTGCTTACTTTTATACTCGGCCAGAATAGGAACAAATGCCTGCGAGAAGGCTCCTTCAGCAAAAATACGCCGCAGAAGATTAGGTAGTTTAAACGCAACAAAGAACGCATCGGTCGCCATGCCGGCACCAAACACCCGTGCCACGATGGCATCCCGGGCAAAACCCAGCACGCGGGAAAACAGGGTCATTGAACTGACCGCTGCCAGCGATTTCAACAAATTCATAATTGACGGGGCATCCTGAAAAGAATCGGCAAAATGAGTGACTTAGCACGGGTCCTGTCACACGTCGGGCGATAGTCTACTGCGATCGCGTGAAATGACCAGCACTGAGTGTTACAAGGCGTTATTCCCGTTCCGCGTCACGCCACATGGATTCGACGATACGTTGCGCCAGTAGCGCCTGCTCACCACTCGTTTCCGGCTTTGTCTGATTTTCGATGCAGTGAACAAAATGTTCTGCCACGCCCACAAATCCGCGCTGAGCCAGGTGGCTCTGCCAGGCGGCAGGTGGCGTGATCACTACGCCTGCACCGCACTCTTCCTGCCAGTCGCGCATGTCATGAATATCAATGCATTTGCCATCACAGATGGCGCTGATACGTTCGCGCTGGCTGCCTGCCCGACGATGCATACTGGTGGTTACCTGCAATACACCCGCATTGAAATGGTGCTCGGCGTAAAGCATCTGTCCCTGTTCATTGGTCGCAATATGGCCCTGACGGGGCAGCGCACGGCCTCCTGCCAGCCACAGAGCCGTATCAACGACATGCAGGTAATCATCTAACAGTGTAAAGCGCAGATCCTGTGGACCCACGCTGTCGCTGCGGTGTTTTTCGATACGCAGCGCAGCGGCGGAGTGCATTTGTGTTTTCAGTTGCTGATAGCAGGGCGCGAAACGCCGGTTAAACGCCACCATTAGCTTTCGTTGTTTCTTTTCGGCCAGCGCGACCAGGGCCTCTGCCTGATTCAGGGTTTCTGCCAGCGGTTTGTCGACACAGACATCCTTGCCAGCCTGGAGCAGTGCTTTGACCACGTCGTAATGGCTGGCCGTACTGCTGTGCACAAATACGGCGTCACAGGCGGCAGCCAGATCGGTCAGTGAAGGGAAGCAGGTGATACGGTAGCGGTCACAGACGATGCGGGCGTTGGCCTGATTCGGCGAAAATGCACCGACTAACTGCCAGTTATTTGCCTGCGATAACACAGGCAACCAGGCCTTTTGGGCAATACCGCCCAACCCAACAACACCAATGCGAATCGTCATTTATTGTTCTCTATCCAGTAATTGCGCCAGTTGTGCCTGAAGATCGGCAACCTGTTGCTCAAGCGCCTCAACCCGATCCCGCAGCGCGGCATCGTCCGCCGTGGCTGGGTGTTGCTCCAGCGCCCCGAGTTCGGCCTCATCAGCAAACATGTGCATAAAACGGCTTTCACGTTTACCCGGCTCCCGCGCCAGGCGCATGACCATGGGCCCCTCAGCGCGCGACATCAACGTGTCCAGCGTCTGTTCAACGTCGCTGACGTCGGCAAACTCATGCAAACGCCCACTCCGGGTCCGCAGTTCACCAGGGGTTTGTGCGCCACGCAGGAACAGCAATGTGAGAACGGCAACTTCTGCGCTACTGAGCTGTAAATTACCGAAGGCGGAATTGCAGAAGCGTTGCTCGTATTTCACCACACGCTGGCCGAACCCGCTGTTGGCGGTCACCAGATGCTTTTTAATCAGGAGATCGAGCTGATCCTGCACGTCGCTTTCGCTCAGCGTCATCACGGGCTCGCGATTAGATTTTTGATTACAGGCGGTAAGCACGCCATTTAATGAAAGAGGATACTGTTCCGGTGTGGTGATTTGCTTTTCCAGCAGGCAACCCAGCACGCGCAACGCATGCGCCGACAAGGTCATCTTCATTGCGAACTCCTCATTTTACCCACGACGATTGGGTGTCCATTCCTTGCTGGTCAGCGCAGTCAGGACATGATCCTGCCACTGACCGTTAATCATCAGGTAGTTTTTAGCATAGCCCTCTTTTTCGAATCCCAGGCGGGCCAGCAGGTCACCACTGCGCTGGTTATGCGGCATGTAGTTTGCCATGATGCGGTGGATATATTGCTGGCGCTGCATATAGCGAATCGCCGACTGCAGCGCTTCAAACATCAGGCCCTGCCCTTGCCACTTCTCGCCAAGCGAATAGCCAAGATAGCAGGCATGAAAGGCACCGCGCAGGACATTGCTAAAATTCGCCACGCCACGCACTTCCGTTTCATTGCTGTCCATTAAAATAAAATAGAACGCCGAGCCCTGTTTATGCATATCAGCGATCAGGCCCAGCCGGGCTTGCCAGCCAGAGGGATAACAGTGGCTGTCATCACGCACCGGTTCCCAGGGTTTAAGGAAGTCACGGTTTTCCGCGTAATAGTCGGCTAAACGCCATGCATCGCGTTCATGAACCAGTCTTACCACCAGCCGCTCGGTCGTGAGTCGCACCCTTGGTGCGGCAGAACGATAGCCAAACATCATCTCTCCTGAAGTCCATGGCGGGAAGGAAATGCCAGTCATTGATAACTTTCACTATAACCGCCGCCAGGTCTGCGGTAAAACGTTACGCATACCACAACAGCCAGGTCGCTGAATTATCGTCCGGCCCACCGTGCAGCGCAGACGCGTCAAAAGACCTGTTCATATCTCCGATCCAGAAAACTGGTTCGGTAACCACATCGGTTTCTTAACCCTGTGCGCTGTCACTGCCCCGCCGCGTAAGAAGCCGTGGGTGCCGCAAGCCTCCCGTTTTAACAGCGGAAGATCGGGACACTTTCTTCCGGAAGGCATTTTCGGCAAATCCATATCATCCCATTCCTGATGACAGACGGTTTGCATTCAGGCAGGCTATGCCACGAGCGAGTTTTTCAGTTAAACGAGGGAAGTATGAAGACGGTTTTTCACGGGCTGGTTGCCCTGTTTTTAGCGGTTTTACTGAGTGGCTGTAATCAGTTAACGCAATACACAATTAGCGAACAGGAAGTCAATCAGGCCCTGCAAAAACATAATAACTTCGAAAAAGACATTGGCGTATCAGGTCTGGTCAATGCCCATATTGTGTTAACTAACCTGAATAGCCAGATTGGTCGGGACGTGCCAGGCAAAGTCACCTTATCGGGCGATGCCAAAATTAATGTCTCCTCACTCTTTGGTCCGCAACAGGCCGATATGCAGCTCAAAATGCGTGCGCAGCCAGTGTTTGATCAGCAGCAAGGAGCCATATATTTGCGCGATATGGAAATCGTCGATGCGCAGGTTCAGCCCGAGAAAATGGCCTCTATTATGAAAACCCTGACGCCTTATCTGAATCAGTCGTTAAAAAGCTACTTTGATCAGCACCCGGCCTACGTGCTGAGCGCCGATCGCAGTAAAGCGGAATCGCTGGCGAAAAAATTCGCGAAAGGGCTGGAAGTGAAGCCTGGTGAACTGGTCATCCCCTTCACCGAATAACCGCCTGACAGGCAGCTTTACCGTCATCTTATCCGCGCCTTCAGGCGCGGATTTTTTTAAAAAAAGAAAAACAGGTGCAAACGGTTGCCTAAGTCCTTATGCTTATAACCCGGCCTAAACACGCCTTTCGTTTATTCTACTTGCCGGAGCCGCATTCATGACCGCACACCCTCAGCAACTTACTATCCGCCGTCCAGATGACTGGCATATCCATCTTCGTGATGATGATATGCTCAACACTGTGCTGCCCTATACCAGCGCAGTCAATGGTCGTGCTATCGTCATGCCCAATCTGGTTCCGCCGGTAGTCAGCGTCGCGGCGGGCGAAGCTTATCGCAATCGCATTCTGGCTGCCTTACCTGACGGGCACGCTTTTACCCCCCTGATGACCTGCTACCTGACCGACTCGTTAGAGGCCGATGAGCTGGCCCGCGGTTTTCAGTCGGGATTGTTCACGGCCGCCAAACTGTATCCCGCTCATGCCACGACCAATTCAAGCCATGGTGTCACCAATATTGCTTCGATTGCCTCAGTGCTGGAGCGGATGCAAACGCTGGGAATGCCGCTGCTGGTGCACGGTGAAGTGACGGACTCGCACATCGATATTTTTGACCGCGAAGCCCGCTTTATTGAAACGGTGATGGAACCGCTACGCAAACAGTTCCCCGCGCTGAAAGTGGTGATGGAACACATCACGACCAAAGATGCAGCTGACTATGTGGAAAGCGCCAATGAAAACCTGGCGGCAACGATTACGCCGCAGCATCTGATGTTCAACCGCAACCATATGCTAGTCGGGGGTATCCGCCCTCACCTGTACTGTCTGCCGATCCTGAAACGCAATACGCATCAGCAGGCGCTGCGCAGGATTGTCGCCTCCGGTCATCCCCGTTTCTTTCTGGGTACCGACACCGCGCCTCATTTGCGCCATCTGAAAGAGAGCAGCTGCGGCTGTGCGGGTGTGTTCAACGCCCCTACCTCCCTGCCCGCGTACGCCACCGTATTTGAAGAGCTCAATGCCCTGCAGCATTTTGAGGCATTTTGTTCTGAAAATGGTCCGCGTTTCTATGGCCTGCCACTGAACGAAGGCACCCTTACGCTGGTGCGTGAGCCATGGACGGTAGAAGAAAGCATTGCAATGGGCTCTCATACGCTGGTGCCTTTCCTGGCCGGGGAAACCCTCAACTGGCGTATAAAATAATTTCGCTTGCCTCCGCTATATTTATACTGTAATTATATACAGTATCTTATGCGGAGGCTTTTATGCGTGTTGAAATTACCGTTGCCAAAACCCAACCTCTTCCCGCTGGTGCGATGGAAGCCCTGAGCCAGGAGCTGTCGCGCCGGATCGATGAACAATTTCCGCAATTCACCAATCAGGTCAAAGTGCGTTACGCCACGGCGAATCAGCTGAGCGTAATGGGCGGTGACAAAGACACGCGTGAACAAATCAGTGAAATCCTGCAGCAAACGTGGGAAAGCGCTGACGACTGGTTCATTACCGATTAACCGCCACTGTGCTGTTTTTACCGGGTTTCGCCACCCGGTTTTTTTATCTTCATTTATGCCTGACTAACCGCTTGCCCATCTGGACTCCGAATGACCAATGCCCTATGCTGGCGCTGATCATGCATAAAAGGAGTTTCATCCCATGACTACAGATAAACCCGAAGAAGCCATGACCTTTGGCGAGCTGCTGACGCTCATCGGTGAACAGCAACGCCGCTTGACGGTGCTGGAAAACGCCTTTTCCAGCCTGATTTTCTGTCTTGATGACCGGGCCAGTCAGTTACTGGTGCATAATCTTTCGCTTGAAGCGCAAAATCAAAACCATGATGAGCAATTGCAGCAGCAGTTTGCGCGCCTTGCAGAGACATTACAAAAACGTAGCGGTTCAGCAGGCGTTGAAACTTCCCCTCTTTAACCCTGTTTAACGACCTTAATAAGCCTTTTTTATTGTTCAATTAGGACAATTGCACGCCCGGTATTCAGGTATTATATCTTCTCAGCCTGACTGTTTTAGAGATAATCATTCTGCATTCAGGCTTTCCATGATACGTTTTAATCAGTGAATCGCCATTTTGCTGTTATAATTGTTTCGCAGTGGAGATTAAAAGCCGCATTGAACCTCATCATGCACTTCGTTTAACGAGTAATAAGGAGGTTATAATGGACAGTCGGAAAGATGTAATTCAGACCCATCCTCTGGTGGGCTGGGATATCAGTACTGTTGACAGCTATGATGCGATGATGATCCGTCTGCACTCCCTTTCGTCGCAGGATCAAACTGAAGAAGACGCGGACGTCGGCCCGACCTACTGGCTGACGACAGATGTAGCCAGGCAATTTATCTCTATTCTCGAAGCGGGTATCGCTAAGATTGAATCTGCCGAGCAAGTAGAACGACTACGAAAGAAGCATTAATACTGCTGCATCAGCGAGGCACCCACCCGGGTGCCTTTTTTCATGGACTTTCTGGTATGCTATTGATTATGTAACCCTTTCAGGAGTTCCATTTTCATGATTTACGATCTCATTGTGGTCGGTAGCGGTTCAGTGGGTGCAGCGGCTGGCTATTATGCGACCCAGGCTGGCCTTTCCGTGCTGATGATTGACAGCGCACATCCTCCCCATCATCAGGGTGCTCATCACGGAGAAAGCCGTTTGATTCGTCATGCCTATGGCGAGGGCGAACGCTATGTACCGCTGGTATTGCGTGCGCAAACGTTGTGGGATGAACTGGAACAGCAGGCGGGCGAGCGCATTATGCATCGTTGCGGTGTCCTGAATCTTGCGCCTGTCCAGTCTGAATTTATTCAAAACGTCGTAAGCAGCGCCCAAACCTGGCAGCTCCCTGTCGAGGTGCTGCAGGCGGCTGACGTGCGCAAGCGCTGGCCACAGCTGGCGGTTCCTGACGGATATCTGGGCGTTTTCGAACCAAACTCTGGCTTTTTAAAAAGTGAACAGGCGGTTCGAAGCTGGATACAGCTGGCAGAAAAACAGGGCTGCGCGCAGTTGTTTAACTGCCCGGTTACTCAGATCCGGCGTGACGGCGAATTGCAACAGGTTACCACGCTCGATGGCCTTTACCGCGGGCGCAAACTGTTGGTCAGTACGGGCACCTGGGTGAGTAAACTGGTCCCCGATTTGCCCATCGCCCCTACGCGTAAAGTGTTTGCCTGGTATCAGGCTGATGGCCGCTACAGTGAAAACAATGCGTTTCCTGGCTTCACCTGCGAAATGCCGGATGGCAGTCAGTATTATGGTTTCCCGGCGGACAACAATGCTTTAAAAGTCGGTCGTCATGATGGTGGTCAGCTAATGACAACACCTGAAGACCGCAAGCCGTTCGGCAGCCTTTCCGCCGATGGCAGTGAAGCCTTCCGGTTTCTCCGTCAGTTTTTACCGGGCGTTGGGGTTTGCCTGCACGGTGAAGCCTGTAGCTATGACGTGAGTCCTGATGAGGATTTCATCATTGATACACTGCCGGGCGAACCGAATCGTCTGATCATCACCGGTTTAAGCGGACATGGCTTTAAATTTGCCAGCGTGTTGGGTGAACTCGCCAGTCAGTTTGCACAGAATAAACCGTTCAGTTTCGATCTTACCCCTTTCCGTTTATCGCGTTTTCACGCCTGACCGTACGGCGCGCGTGCAGTGCACCGCGCCGCATTGACACAGATTTACACGCCAGCCCGTTTTACCGCTTTTTCTTCTGCCATCCAGGTGTTTCAGAGATGTTTTCTCCCTCAGTCACATCATGCCGCCGCCAGACAAGGGCGTTTATTCAATAATCCTGCGCTTAGTCAAATCGGTTCACCAAACCCATTGCACCAGCAACAATAAATTTATAGAAAAGTAAGCATCATTGATTTTGTGTTTCATTCTGTAGATTCTTGTTTCCACGTATTCCTTTAGTGCTGTAGCACAATGTCGCTGACAAATTCCTCCACCCGTTACGGTTTACTCACGATTTTTCTGCACTGGTCAATGGCCGTGGTTATTTACGCCATGTTCGCGCTGGGCCTGTGGATGGTTGGCCTGAGTTATTACGACAGCTGGTACCATAACGCGCCTGACATTCATAAAAGCATCGGCGTGTTATTAATGCTGGCGCTGGTCATCCGACTGGTATGGCGTGTGCTTTCGCCGCCCCCTGAACCGTTGCGTAGCTATTCTCCTGCGGTGCGCTTCGCGGCAGTGTTCGTGCACTGGCTGCTTTACAGCCTGCTTATTGCCCTTCTGTTAAGTGGCTATCTGATCTCGACTGCGGATGGCAAACCCGTGTCTGTTTTCGGTTGGTTCTCGTTACCGGCATTATTCAGTGGAGCGGGTGAACAGGCGGATTTAGCAGGAAATATTCATCTGTGGCTGGCGTGGAACATCGTGGTGCTGTCGGTGTTGCATGGTCTTGCCGCGTTAAAACATCACTTTATTGACCGCGATATCACCCTGAAAAGGATGCTGGGACGGCGCATCCACTCTCCCTCTGAAAAGGAAAAATGATATGTTCAAAAAAACGCTTCTGGCTGTTACCGCTACTGGCCTGCTGCTGGGATCAATGACCGCTAATGCCGCCGATTACAAAATCGATAAAGAAGGCCAGCACGCCTTTGTTCAGTTCCGTATTCAGCATCTGGGCTACAGCTGGCTGTATGGGACATTTAAAGATTTTGATGGCTCATTCACCTTCGATGCAGACAATCCCACCGCCGATAAAGTCGATGTCACGATTAAAACCAACAGCGTGGATACCAACCACGCCGAGCGTGACAAACATATTCGTGGCCCTGAATTTTTGAACGTGGCGAAACATCCCACCGCGACGTTCAAATCGACTTCCGTGAAAAAAGACGGTGACAAACTGGCGGTCACCGGGGATTTAACGCTGAATGGCGTGACAAAACCGGTGACGCTGGAAGCCAAAATGATGGGCGAAGGAAAAGATCCGTGGGGCGGTTATCGTGCCGGTTTTGAAGCTGAAGGCGAGATTGCGCTGAAAGACTTTAATATCACCCATGACCTGGGCCCTGCCTCGCAGAACGTCGAGTTAATTATCTCTGTTGAAGGCGTCCGTCAGTAACAAAACACCCGCCTGAAGTCGGCCTTCAGGCGGGGTCGGTTATTTCCGCGTCGGTGCCGGAATGGTCATATTCAGCAAGCCACGCGACTTGTTAAAGATTTTATTACCATTCTCACGTCCCGCCCGACGGGCACGCTGTTCTTCAGGCGACAGACGGGCTTCTTCCTGGCACAACGGGCTACAGCAGTGCTCATACTTCTCGGCACAACTTTCGCACTGTATAAACAGTAAGTGACAACCATCATTGACGCAGTTGACGTGCGTATCGCAGGGCTCACCACACTGATGACAATGCGCCAGAACATCATCCGATATACGCTCGCCCATGCGTTCATCAAAAACAAAGTTTTTACCTTTAAAACGCACCGGTAAATTTTGTTCCCGCGCCCGACGTGCATATTCAATAATCCCACCCTCGACATGATAAACATCCTGAAAACCGTTGTGTCGCATCCAGGCGCTGGCTTTTTCACAGCGAATCCCTCCGGTGCAGTACATCACGATTTTTTTGTCTTTCTTGTCTTTGAGCATATCCACGGCCATGGGCAGCTGATCGCGGAACGTGTCGGCAGGCACCTCTAATGCGTTATCGAAACGCCCGACTTCATACTCATAATGATTGCGCATATCGACAAAGACCGCATCAGGATCGTCGAGCATGGCGTTAACTTCGGCCGCTTTCAGGTAGTTGCCGACATTACTGGCATCAAAGGTGTCGTCCTCAATCCCGTCAGCCACGATGCGATCGCGCACTTTCAGG
Organism: Pantoea sp. JZ2; assembly: GCF_035191405.1. Taxonomy (NCBI): domain Bacteria; kingdom Pseudomonadati; phylum Pseudomonadota; class Gammaproteobacteria; order Enterobacterales; family Erwiniaceae; genus Pantoea; species Pantoea sp. JZ2. The sequence goes on from NZ_CP045247.1 coordinate 3,114,318, forward strand.
CGCAGCACCCAAAACGACTTGCCATCATCATCCAGCGCAATATTCATGCGCAGATTGTCCAGCGCGGGATCAAAGCCGTACAAAAAGGCTTTCATAGCCTCGTACTGGCTGGCTGGCACGCTGATCTGCGCATTGATGCCCTCATGGGCAACGTAGATGCGACCAAACACCTTTAATGCGGTTAACCCGACATAGAGCGCATCGCGAAAGGCTTTGGGATCGGCAATGGTGAAGTACTTGTAAAAAGAGACTGTGGTGCGCGGTTCGGTTTCGGCCAACATACGCGCCTTCAGCTCTTTATTGGAAACAAGGTTGTGTAACACTGGCATGGTGTTCGTTCCTGTTATCAATAGAAGAAATTTAGCGCGCACATGATACCTGAAATGAAAAAAATGCGAAGCGTATAAGAAAAATTGATAGGTAAAACGGTAAATTTCGTTGCGCGATGGTGTTGTGCCCTCATTTTCATCTTCTGCAACACCCGGAGAAATGCTCTAACATTTCAGCCGCGGGGAAAAAAATGGCACAATAACCGCAACTGACGAATAACAGCACCGCAGGTGCACGACGCAGGATAACAGTATTCAAGATGACCCAATTGCCTCAATTTTCACGTGCACTTTTTCATCCCCGCTATTGGTTGACCTGGTTGGGTATCATTTTTCTCTATATTTTTGTCCTGTTACCTTATCCCCTGCTCTACGCGCTGGGTAGCGGTATTGGCCGTATCGCTATGCGGTTTATGAAGCGACGTGTGGCCATTGCTCGCCGCAACCTGGAACTGAGCTTTCCGGATATGCCGACCAACGATCGTGAAGCCATGATTAAGCATAATTTTGAATCTGTGGGCATGGGTCTGATTGAAACCGGCATGGCGTGGTTCTGGCCCGACTGGCGGATTCATAAATGGCACACACCCTCCGGTCTGGAACATATTCAGCAGGCCCATGATACCCAGCGCGGCGTGTTACTTATCGGTATGCATTTCCTGACGCTGGAAATTGGCGCGCGTATGTTTGGCATTCATAATCCCGGTATTGGCGTTTACCGGCCGAATGACAATAAATTAATCGACTGGTTACAAACCCGCGGTCGTATGCGCTCCAATAAAGGCATGCTGGATCGTAAGGACCTGAAAGGCATGATCCGGGCCTTAAAACGTGGGGATATCATCTGGTATGCGCCCGATCATGATTATGGTCCCCGCAGCAGCGTGTTCGTCCCCTTCTTTGGCGTCGACAAAGCCGCCACCACCGTAGGGACACATATGTTAATGCGTACCGGAAAACCGGCGGTTATCCCGTTTGTGCCGCGCCGTCTGCCGGAAGGACGCGGTTACGAGTTGATCATTTTGCCTGATGTCAGCGCTGATTTTCCGCTGACCAGCGAAGAAGACACCGCCGCGCGCATGAATAAAGTGGTGGAAGAAGGCGTACTGCTGGCACCTGAGCAGTACATGTGGCTGCATCGCCGCTTTAAAACCCGCCCTGAAGGCGAACCCTCGCGCTATTAACCTCACCGCTGCCCGACACCGATGCGGGCAGCGCTTTTCCCTTACGGGGTGGTAAACCGTTTGTTCTGCACCCGACCTGGCGGTACGACCTCGCCCTGCCCCCATTCCACCGTCGGGCATGCCCTTCATGTTAAGCTGGATAATGCGTTGCGGTTGAACAGGAGAAAACGATGCTCTGGCTGCTTTCAAAATATGCAATAATGGCCCTGATGGTGGTGGTGATCTCGGAAGCGGCAAAACGCAGCGATCGTCTTGGCGGCCTGCTTGCGGCGCTGCCACTGGTCACGATTCTGGTGCTTGTCTGGATGAAACTGGAAGGACAAACGCAGGCCAAAATTGCCGCCCACGCCTGGTACACCTTCTGGTATGTGGTGCCGACCTTGCCCATGTTTATCCTGTTTCCTTTTTTGTATCAGCGTACAGGCTTCTGGCTTACCCTGGGACTGAGCTGCGTCCTGACGCTTATCGTATTCGTTCTCTGGGCCGTTCTGCTGAAACGCTGGGGCATCGAACTGCTGTGATGGCCTTCTCTGCGAGACAGCCAGCAGGATGTACCGCCTGATTTCATCACATCATTTTGCCTGCCGAACCGTCAGACATATTCGCCCTCTGACGTACTGACTTTCTCTCCTGCGATTTTGGTCTATCCTTCACTGAAATCACGTTAATCAGGCAAGGAGAGAAGCATGAGTATGTTCACTACACTGGAAGAAGCGATTGACGCTGCGCGTGAAGAGTTTCTCGCCAACCATCCAGACCTTGAGCAAGATGATGCAGCTATCAATCAGTTCGGTCTGCAAAAATATGTTATGCAGGATGGCGATATCATGTGGCAGGCAGAGTTCTTCGAAGACGAAGGGGATTCAGGCGAATGTTTACCGATTCGCAGTGGTGAAGCCGCTCAGGCAATTTTTGACGGTGACTTCGATGAAATTGAGTTGCGTCAGGAGTGGTTAGCGGAAAACACGCTGCATGAATGGGACGATGGCGAATTTCAGCTTGAGCCCCCACTGGACAGTGAAGAAGGTAAGGCTGCCGCCGAAGAGTGGGAAGACGATAACAGCGATTCCGATCGCGGTTACGTGTAAGGTCCATGGCTGGCGTCGACCGGAATAAGCAACGTATCGACGATCAGTGATAACGGCAGGTCGAGAATGGTGATAATCCGCCATGCCCCCTCTCTGACGTCCCACTTTACGCCGGGATAAAACTGGTTACCGTGTCCCTGTCCGGGCACGGTACGGCTGATAATACTGCCACAGCCGCTCAGCGTAACGATAGCGAGGGACAGCAGCGTTAACATAACGAGTTTATTCACAATAGCGACTCAGGTTAGACAGCCGTCATTTTAATCACGACTCAGGTGGCGTTACCATCCTGTTTACGTAAAACTGCAAAATAATGTTGCTGTCTGTGTCGGGCCAGGGGCAAAAAAAAGCGGCATCTCTGCCGCTTTTTTCATTATGCCTGATGCGGAAGCGCGTCAGGATTGAGCGAAAGTTTTTGATAACTCTCTACCCACTGATGGTATTTCTCGCCACTTTCCCACAAACGGGTGTGAACGCGCGCCAGTACCACCGGATCGCTGATCAGCTGCAAACGTTGTTCACGACCCAGCTTCTCGGGCGCATCGCTCAGTGCCTGATCAACCCGCCGATCGCGCGCATGATCTAACAACTGGCTGTGCTTGTGCCGTGAGGTCGCCAGCGCTGTCGCCAGTGCGTTAAACGCCGGGTTAAACAACGCGTGCATAAAGCCGTTTTTCAGGACGCGCTGGCGGTTCAGCTCGACGTAACGGTCAGTATCGATCAGCTCTTTTGGCGGATCATACTCTTCCGGAATCAGGAACAGCTTCGCCTTCTTGGTCTTCAGGCCCAGCCCCGAACGGCTCGACATCACTGAGACAAACGGTGACAGAATCAGTGAGAAGACAATAGGCGCCAGCCACCACAGGAAGTTGAGATCCAGCCAGCCCATTCCGGCTGCCCATACGATACCCAATGCCATCTGCGAGCCATGACGTTTAAAGGCCTCGCTCCAGGGCGTTGCATCATCATCACGCTGCGGTGAGTTCCAGACGACTTCCCAGCCCAGGAACGCGCTGACCACAAATACGGTGTGGAACAGCATGCGCACCGGTGCCAGCAGAACCGAGAACAGCATTTCCAGCAGCAGCGACACAAACAGACGCAGTGCGCCACCGTAAGGTTTCGCGCCTTTACACCAGATCAGCACCACACTCAGCAGCTTCGGCAGGAACAGCAGCACCAGCGTGGTGGAGAACAGCGCAATCGCCAGTTCAGGACGCCATTGCGGCCAGACCGGGAACAGCTGTCGAGGCTGCAGGAAGTAGGTCGGTTCCATCAGCGTGTGGACCACCTGTAGGGCGGTGGACAGCGCCAGGAACATAAACCACAGCGGGGCTGAAAGGTATGACATCACGCCCGTCAGGAAGACCGCACGGTGGACCGGATGCATCCCTTTAACGAGGAACAGCCGGAAGTTCATCAGGTTACCATGACACCAGCGGCGATCGCGTTTAAGCTCATCCAGCAGATTCGGTGGCAATTCCTCGTACGAGCCAGGCAGATCATAGGCAATCCATACGCCCCAACCCGCACGGCGCATCAGTGCCGCTTCCACAAAGTCGTGAGACAAAATGGATCCCGCAAAAGACCCTTCACCGGGCAGCGGTGCCAGCGCACAGTGCTCAATAAACGGCTTCACACGGATGATGGCGTTATGGCCCCAGTAATGCGATTCCCCTAACTGCCAGAAATGCAGACCCGCGGTAAACAACGGCCCATAAACACGCGTCGCAAACTGCTGGCAGCGCGCATACAGCGTGTCCATTCCGGACGCTTTTGGTGACGACTGAATGATCCCGGCATTCGGGTTCGCTTCCATCATGCGCACCAGACCGGTCAGACATTCCCCGCTCATGACGCTGTCCGCATCCAGTACGACCATGTAGCTATAGTTGCTGCCCCAGCGACGACAGAAGTCATCAATGTTGCCGCTCTTACGCTTCACACGACGACGGCGACGGCGGTAGAAGATCTTTCCTGCCCCACCGACATCACGCACCAGCTCCATCCAGGCCTTTTGCTCAGCAATAGCAATATCGGCATCGTAGCTGTCACTCAGGATATAGACATCGAAGTGCTCAGCGTTGCCTGTACGCACAACGGATTCCCAGGTGGCGCGCAAGCCTGCGAACACACGGCCCACATCTTCATTACAGATGGGCATGATCAGCGCGGTACGGTGCTCTGGATTCAGCGCCTCATCCCCGACTGTCGAGTAAGAGATGCTGTATTTATCCCGACCGATCAGCAGTTGTAAAAAGCCCATCAGTGCTGTCCAGAAGCCCGCCGACACCCAGCAGAACAGAATCGCAAACAGGAACAAAATTCCCGTCTGCAACACATAAGGCAGAATCTGCATGACAGACTGCTGCCAGTTCTGGTTGATCATGTCCATCGGATCCAGCAGCGTCCAGCCCTGGTAAGGCAGAATGGTCTTCATGTACCACGTGGCCACCACGGTTTGAAACACCGTAAGAATCAGGAGGATATAGCGGCGAACAGAACCGACATGGCGCCATTTTTCTTCTGCGCGCTGCTCTTCCGCCGTGGCATAACGCGGAACCGCCTTATGACCCCGTAATGAGTCCCAGGCACGTGCCAGCGGGTTAGTGCGCCAGGCTTCCGGAAACATCAGTGAACGCTTCACCTTTGGCATCGCTTTCAGGGTGGTACGTTCCAGATAGTCTTTGCCTAGCTGTGCACCACCCGCGAGGGAATCAGGCCAGGCCATTTCAACACGTGATGAAACGGACTTCAGCGGTGCATCGTCAGGACGATCGCTGGCGGCCACATCCTGACCCAGCGATTCGTGCAGTTGATGAAACGTCTGGGCATTCTGTAAAGACGCCGCCAGACGCGCTTTTCCTGCCGCATCCAGCGGCAGGGCTTCTACATAGCGTTGAGGTGTAAAAGTCAGATTATTCATTGGCAGGTAACTGATAGCTCCAGGTTTCCGTCAATGTTTTGTCACCGCTTACCAGCGCGGCACGCATTTCAGTCGCCTGCTTGTTATCTTTAACCCGGATACGCAGAACCAGGCGCCAGCCTTTGGTAACCGGATTGTAGCGAACGCTCTGTTCCACCACTTCCCCGTTTTTACCTACGCTGACCTGAGGCGCAACCTGGCTGTCGGCCGGCATTTCACTCATGTCTTTCCCTACGAAATCGATGGTGAAGGCCACGGTGCCATCCGGCTGACGAACCAGGTTTGACTGCTTCACGTCGCCCGCCGAGCGCAGCGTATCTTTGACCCAGGCAACATCATCTGAATGCAGCTTGTTTTCATTACGGCCAAAGTGCAGACGGTAGTCAAAGTCCATGGCTTTGCCGGGTTCCGGCAGATTTTCCGGTGTCCAGAACGCCACGATGTTATCGTTGGTTTCGTCAGCGGTAGGGATTTCCACCAGCTCAACATGGCCTTTGCCCCACTCGCCTAATGGCTCAACCCAGCCGCTTGGGCGCAGATCGTAACGATCGTCCAGATCCTGATAATTATTGAAATCACGTCCGCGCTGCAGCAGCCCGAAGCCTTTCGGATTTTCAATCGTGTAGGTACTGACCGCCAGATGGCGCGGGTTGTTGAGTGGACGCCAGATCCATTCACCATTGCCGCTGTGGATTGACAAACCGTCCGAATCATGCAGTTCAGGGCGGAAATTCGAGACCGTCGATGGCTGATTGCGGCCAAACAGGAACATGCTGGTTAACGGCGCGATGCCCAGTTTACCGACCTTGTCACGCAAATAGACCTGCTTCTTAACATCGACGGTAGTCTCCTGGCCTGGGTGAATCGTGAAACGGTAGGCACCGGTGGCACGTGGAGAATCCAGCAGCGCATAAATCACTAACTGCTTGTCCTGGGGTTTTGGACGTTCAATCCAGAACTCTTTGAAACGCGGGAACTCTTCACCTGACGGCAGCGCGGTATCGATCGCCAGACCACGGGCAGACAGACCATAAACCTGGCCTGCACCAATCACACGAAAATAACTGGCCCCCAGGAAGCTGGCGATTTCGTCATCTTTCTTATTCTTGCTGTTCAACGGATACAGGACTTTAAAACCGGCAAAGCCAAGGTTTTTAACCGCATCAGCATCGTGCTTCACGTTGCCAAAGTTGAAATAGTCAGGATTGTATTTGATCTCACGTACGGTATTGGCTGTGATTTCATTGATCTTCACCGGCAAATCAAAGTACATGCCCTGATGGTAAAACTCGAGCTTAAACGGCGTACGCAGTTTGCCCCAATACGCTTTATCGTGGTTGAACTGAATCTGCTGATAATCAGCAAATTTCATGTCACGAAACTGAGAGGGTAAATTACTTTTTGGCGCTTCAAAGCTTTTTCCAGACAACTCTTTCGCTTGTTTCGCGACATCATCAAAGTTAAACGCCCAACTGTTGTTGGCATACAAAGCCAGCAGGACCGCTGCGCCAATCCAGCGCATTTTCGTCAGCCCCACATTATTTTTTACATTAGTCAGCACATCCCCCCCTTTCGTGTGCTTAATACAAACCCGCTTATCTTAATGGATAATTCGGCTTTCTGACAGCATATGCACAACAATGTTCCCGATAATCATCTACTCGCGAGGTGATTTTAGGACAATTAAACGTTACGGGCTCAACTGAGATTCAACTGATAGTATACTCTGTTATCTCCAGCTAGAATTTCCCTCCAACATAAAACGGTTTCAGGGCGAAACCGCCTAAAACGTACTAACGAACTGGAACTTTATGAGTACAAAAAAACCTGAGCGTGAATATTTTCTCGACTCCATTCGGGCCTGTTTGATGTTGTTAGGCGTGCCGTTTCACGTCTCCCTGATCTATTCGTCTCAGTCATGGGCCGTCAACAGCCACGATGCCTCACTGTGGCTCACTACCCTCAATGATTTTATTCATTCGTTTCGTATGCAGGTGTTCTTTGTTATCTCGGGCTACTTCTCTTATATGCTCTATCTGCGCTATCAGCCTCAGCGCTTTCTGAAAGTCCGCTTAGAGCGCGTCGGGATTCCGATGCTCACCGCGGTTCCGCTGATCACGCTGCCGCAGTTCTTTATGCTGAAAGCCTGGACACCGAAGCTGTCGAACTGGAACAATTTATCGCTGTATGACAAGTACAATACGCTGATGTGGGAGTTGATCTCGCACCTGTGGTTTTTGCTGGTGCTGGTGCTGCTTACCACACTGGGCATGCTCACCTTCCGCTGGCTACGCGATCAACAGCGCAATATTGACTACCAACGTGTCGGCTGGACAAAGCTGGCTCTGGGGCTGTTATTGTGGGCCGTGCTCTGGGGAGCAGTACGGCGGGCGATTTTTTATGCCCACCCTTCCCTGTTGGGCGATGCGCTGTTTAACTTTGCCGTTATGCAGTGTCTGTTCTTCCTGCCGTTTTTTATGCTGGGTGCCCTCAGCTGGAAACATCAGGCGCTGAAAACGCTGTTTGTCCGGGCAAACCCGCTGCTGTACGTCGGGGCCGTCGTGATGCTGGTCGCCTACATTGCAAACCAACGGCTGAACAGTGGCGAAGGCTGGCTGTATGAAACCGACGCGCTGATCAGCAGCATGATGGGGCTTTGCATGCTGAACGTTTGTTACAGCCTGGGTCATAAATGGCTGAATTCTCACTCTCCTCAGATCATGTACCTGGTTAATGCCTCCCTGTTCATTTACCTGGTGCATCACCCTTTGACCCTGCTGTACGGAATTTTTATGACGCCGCATCTGCACAACAACACGTTTGGCTTTTTTCTGGGCCTCTTAATGGTGTTTGGTGCCTCCTTTATTTTGTATGAGTTGCACCTGCGCATTCCTCTGCTGCGCTTTCTGTTCTCCGGTAAACCGCAAAAGCGTTAAGGTAAAGGCGACCGTCCGGGTCGCCTTTTTTATTACAGTAGCCACTCAATAGGCAGCCGCCAGACCAGCCGGACCTGCAGACGTTGCCACCAGCTACAGCCGGGCTCATGCTTATGCACAACCTGCTGCGCTTCGCCTGGATATTCCAGCCAGTTTACCCGGCCCCACTTATCCAGTTGCAATGTCCAGGCTCTGTCACGCATGGATTCACTAAAGCGCCGGTGGGTTTCCGTGGCCAGGGTTTCACTTTCGATCACCAGTCCCATCTCCGTGTTTAACACGGCGGAACGCGGATCAAAGTTAAACGAGCCAATAAAAAGAATGGCTTCGTCTACCGAGAAGGTTTTCGCATGCAGGCTTGAGCCAGAATTCCCGGTTAACCCGCGATCGTGCGGCGCATCGTTTACGCCCGCCTGCGGCTTTAACTCATACAGCGCGATGCCATGACGCAGGAGCTTTTTGCGCCACTTGGCATAACCGGCATGCACAACAGAAACGTCGTTCGCTGCCAGAGAGTTCGTCAGAATCGCAATTTTCACGCCTTTACGCTTTAGCGACAATAACTGCGCCACGCCCGCGCGGGTGGGAACAAAGTAGGCGGAAATGATATCAAACTGACGCTGGGGTGAACCGATAACCTCCAGCATGCGCTGGGGCAGAAGCGATTTGCGACGGGCTTTACCCAGCCCCTTGCGCGGATCGTCACTCAACAGCCGGGCTTTTGCCCAGACAAACGGTAAGCTGTCCTGCGTCAGTTGCTGAATCAGTGGCGAATGGCTCAGTCGCTTCAGATAGTGCTGAACGCCCTCGTTCTCACGCCATTGGGGAGGCAGAACGACCTCAGGATGTGCCGTCACGTCCTGTTCCAGCACATCGTCCAAAGGGGAAACCGGTTTACTGTGCCAGTAGCGTTCAAAATCCTCCGCCACTTCCTTGACCACGGTTCCAATTGCCAGCACGTCGAGATCGGCAAACAGCGGTTCGTTACCTGTCCCAAAGTATTCATCGCCAATGTTGCGCCCACCCACCACCGTGGTGATGCCATCGGCGGTAAAGCTTTTATTGTGCATACGACGATTGAGGCGTGCAAAATCAGTGAGGTAACCCAAGGCGCGCAACGTGCGAAAGGAAAAGGGGTTGAACAGTCTGACGGTAATATTTGGATGATGATTAAGCTGCGCCAGCGTATCGTCCAGCCCTGGCGTATTGTTATCATCGAGCAGGAGCCGGACTTTCACGCCGCGATTGGCTGCATCCAGCATGGCGCTGAACAGGAGCCGACCAGACATGTCGTTTTGCCAGATATAGTATTGAATATCCAGCGTCTTTGTCGCTTTTTCCATCAGCAGGTAACGGGCAGCAAAGGCATCCAGCCCGTCACTCAGCGGATGAATACCGCTTAGCCCCGGATGACGCAGCCCGGGCGGAACAAGCCGTTGCTCAAGCCAACTCTGGCTCGGTGCAGGCTGGGGAAGATTAAACGCTTCGGTCATGGAGAGTCCCTGAATCTTACGGTCATTTATTATTATTCCTTCGCGCGGCACGGGATGCCAGTCGCGGTTGCTCAGCAGCAAGACTGAAGGCAATGTTTTTTAGTCTAGACTTACTCCAACGATCTGTGACCGACATTTGTCCGGCAGGAGAGGAATATGCGCAACCAGCCTATCACTGACGATCACGTACACCATCAACCCCGTCTGTTTCAAAGCTTTTTTCAGGGCAGTTTTCCCTGCTCTACCGCCTGCCGCACGCCAGGTAAACGCCTGGATATGGTGATCAGCAGTGGCCACGATATGTTGTTCAGAAAAGACTATGCCGCGCTGGTCGATTTGCATCTGTTGACCGCACGTGACGGTGCGCGCTGGCATCTGATTGAGAAAACGCCAGGCCAGTACGACTGGCGTAGCTTTTTACCCATGGTCGATGCGGCGCGGGATCAACAGTTGCAGGTCATCTGGGAGCTGGCCCATTTTGGCTATCCGGACCATCTCACTATCTGGAAAGCCAGCTTTGTCGATCATTTTGAACGTTATGCCCGTGCGATGGCGACATTGCTGCGCGATCGGGGAATCGAACAGCCCTTTTTTACCCCGATTAACCAAATATCGTTCTGGTCCTGGGCAGGTGCGGAGGTGGCCTGGTTTAATCCTCACGTCAGTCAGCGCGGAAAAGAGTTAAAACGGCAACTGGTCCGTGCCTCTCTGGCGGCGATACAGGCGATTCGCGACGTGATTCCCGCGGCGCGATTTGTCCTTACCGATCCGCTGGTACAGATTGCCCATCATCCTGATAACCCCGACAGTAAACCCGGGGCCGATGCCCAACATCAGGCTCAGTTTGAGGCCTGGGATATGCTGGCCGGTCGCCTTGATAAGGAACTGGGCGGGCGCGAAGAGTATCTGGATATTCTGGGTCTGAATTATTACCCCGATAACCACTGGTATTTTCCCGATCAGCCCATGGACAGAGACGATCCCGTACGGGCCCCACTCCACCTCTTACTGGCCCAGTACTGGCAACGCTATCAGCGCCCCATGTTAATCGCTGAGACGGGCGCAGAAGGCGAGGCACGGGCCCCCTGGCTGCAGGAAGTCAGTGAAAATGTTATGGTCGCGCTGGATCAGGGTATCGCGATGGAAGGGATTTCTCTGTACCCGGTGGTTGAGTATCCGGCCTGGGCCGATGACAGACGGTCGCCAGGCTCACTGTTAGGGCTGGCCGATCCGAACGGCAACCGAACGGTACACGAGAATCTGGCACTGGTACTACGAAGCCAGCAGATTAAATTCAGTCAGCGCGTTCAGCGTTGACCGGTGGGCGGTTTAGGATAGCAGGTTTGTGCATCGACATGGTCGACGGGCGTGGTAAGACGGCTGTCGTTAAACCATGTCATCAGAAACAGAAAGGTGACACCAATCAGGCAAGCCGTCAGCAGCCCAATAATCGCAATCAGTTTATCATCGCGCGATTCCATCCCTCACTCCTTTCAGGTCCGGTTGATAAACACTAGCTCATCCAAAGCGTGACGATCAGAACGAAAATTATAAGCGTTACCGACGTCACTGCAAGCACCACAATCGCGAAGTGCGCATCGGCAAGCGGCTGAGCCACGGGTTCCTCATGCTCTTCTGGTGGGTGGGGTAAGAACATGCTCTTCCTGGTCAAAACGGCATAATGGGGCGATAGTGCGCGACAGTGTAAAACAGCCCCGTCGCGTTAGCCGTGATTTTACAAAACAGACCGCTGGCAAACTGATGGGCGACGATTACGGCCCCCTGGCGTCAGCCTGATGCCGTGCCCCACTCTGGTTTTCGCCCGACCAGCCCCCGCCGAGTGCACTGTATAACGCGATTTGGGCCTGCAACAGATTATTCTTTACCGTTACCAGATTTAGCTGCGTGGCAAACAGGGTGCGTTGCGCATCCAGTTCGTCCAGATAAGAAGCATAGCCATTTTGATAGCGATTCGTTGCAATACGCAGTGCCTCGGCGACAAACTGCTCTTGCTTCTGGAGCGCTTCACGCTGTGCTTCGCCCTGGCGAATGGCATCCAGCGCGTTATTGACTTCGGAGAACGCGTTTCTTACCACTTTCTCATAGGTGTAAAGTGCCTGATTGCGAGAAGCCATAGCGACATCGACCTGGGCAGTCAATGCTTCACGGTTCAGCAACGGTGCCAGAATACTGCCTCCTACGCTCCAGAGGCGGAACGGATCGTCCACCAGCTGATGCAAAACGGAACGCTGTAATGTGCCCGACGCTGTCAGATTAATTCCCGGCAGTAACTTCGCCTTTGACGCAGCCAGGCTGGCATCGGCGGCCAGCAGCTGGCGCTGCGCCTGGACGATATCCGGGCGACGATTCAGTAAGGCTGACGGCAAAATGCCCGGTATCGTCTGTGGCATCAGGACAGTAAAGTCGCGGTGACGGGCTACCTCCCGAGGGTTCATGCCGACTAAAATACTGAGCGCGTTTTCCTGCTGAGCAATCTGATGCTGTAACTGCGGCACCTGGGCTTGCGCGGACTGATACTCCGATGAGGCCTGCATCCACTCCAGCCGGGACGTATAACCTGTTTCAAACTGACGCTGCGCCAGTCGGAGCGAGTTACGCCGTATGGCCACCGTCGCTTCGGTCACGCGCAGTTGTTCATCCAGCGCGCAGAGCGTCATATAACCCGATGCAACGGAACTGGCGATGGTCAGTTCTGCGGCCGACGCGGCCGCCTGCTGCGCCTCCAGCGTGGCACGGGTGGCATCAATCGTATCGGCCTGTGCGCCCCACAAATCGACATTGTAACTGGCCTGAAGCTGCCCCTGAAAAACGGAGGTTTCATAAGGCTGCCCGGTCACAGCCGACAGGGCACGTTGACGCGTTGCCGCAACCCCGCCACTGAGCGTAGGAAAGTTATCGCCCTCAGCGCCACGCAGTTGCGCACGATATTGATCCACCCGCGAACGGGCTATCAAAATATCGGGATTATGCTGTAATGCCTGCTCCACCAGTCGGTTCAGATCCCGATCGCCAAACGCCTGCCACCAGGCCGCCTCTGGCGGCGCGGAAGGCCCAACCTGTTCGCGCCATTGTGACGGAATGGGTAACGAGGCCGGGGCTTTCTCAATCTGGGTGCTGCACCCTGCTAACAGGGCGGCCAGCATGCCTGCCACTAACCGAGCGCCCTTCATGGTGCGGTCTCACTGACTGGTGAGGCCGCCGTATCAATACTGACCTCGACTGACATGCCGGGCCGTAACTGTTGCTGCACCTCCGGCGCGACGTCAATGCGTACGGGAATACGCTGGGCGATTTTCACAAAGTTACCGGTCGCGTTATCCGGTGAGATAGCGCTGAATTCTGAGCCTGCCGCTGGCGAGATATCGGCAACGCGACCGTCGAAACGTTTACCATCCAGCGCATCGACACGAATCGTCACCGGCAACCCCACGCGGATATGCGCAAGCTGGGTTTCTTTATAGTTTGCGATGATCCACTTATGTGCAGGCACCACGGAGGTCAGGCGCGTCCCGGCCGTCACATAGGCGCCTTTACGCACCGATAACTGCCCTAACTGACCCGCATCGGGTGATATGATACGGGTGTTTGCCAGGTCGATTTCAGCCAGCTCCAGCGCCGCCTGCGCACTGGCAACGTCCGCCTCCAGCGACGCCCGGTTTACGATCACCGTTTGCAGATTTTGCTGAGCGACCGCAACCTGGGCTTCCGCCTGATGAAGCTGAGCCAGCCCCTGCGCGTTCGCTGCGCGTGCGGCATCCCGCTCACGCACGGAGAGCGAACCATCCGCGGCCAGATTCTCTACCCGCTTCAGATCCAGGCCACTTTTCACCGCCTGCGCTCTGGCGTTTTCCAGAGCGGCTTTGTTGCTCTGGATCGTGGCCTGCGCGCTGAGACGCTGCTGTTGGTTGTTGCTCAGAGCGGCCTGCTTCATGGCCAGTTGTGCCTGCGCCTGATGCACTCGCTGGCGATAAATACGATCGTCAATCGTCATCAGCACCTGACCTTTTTTGACCGGCTGCAAATCGGCCACGTTCACAGCAGTCAGATATCCGCTCACCTGCGGGCTGATAAAGGTGACCTGGCCGCGTACATAGGCGTTTTCCGTGCTCTGGACCGGACTGGTAAAAGGCCATAGCTGCCAGGCATACAGAATAACCAGCACACCAATGACCGCAATGCCGCTCCCCAGGGCGATGGAGAGAATACGACGACGATTGGCCCGATCGCGTTCTGCTGCCTGAAGTTCATCCTGCTGACTCATACTTACTCCGTTCGTTCTTGTGCGGCGGCGAGCTGACGCTGCTCTGCCAGATGAAATTTGGCCTGTCGCCAGTCAAGGTAGCGTCGACGTGTTAAACGCCACAACACCCACATCAGCGTAACCAGCGCCAGGGTTGCGGTCAGCAGATAGGTGTCGTTGTAGGCCAGGACGTTCGCCTGCAAGGTGGCGACGGACTGAAGCTGGCTGGTGCTTTGGGCACTCAATAACGCGCTATCGCCAATCTGGCTGCTAAAGAGCCCACCATATTGTGTAAGCCGGTCGCTGACGTTGGGATTCAGTAACGATAATTGATCGCCGAGCAGGCTGGAGTGGTATTTTTCACGCCAGACCTGAAAGGTCCCCAGAATCGCGGATCCGATTAAACCGCCCAGGTTTTGGCTCATGCCGAACAGGACCACGAAACTGACCAGATTTTTAGGCTGCGTGACGACGCTGCCAATCCCCATCAGCATGGCCGGCGCCATGAAAAAGGCACTGCCGAACCCCAGCAGAAACTGACTCAGGTACATATTGTTCGCGCGTGTGACCGGGCTGGATTGCGCATCCATCAGTGAGGCGATAATCATGACGACCAGCGATGCAACGATCGGCCAGTTAAGATGGGTAGGCTTGATAGTCAGCGCGCTGGCGGCAATGCCCGCCACCACACCGGCCATGATGACAAGCGCCAGGCCGTGCATTTGATCATTCTGTAATCCAATCTGCTGCAGGAAGCCAACTGCCCCCGTATTCTGCTCTGCCAGTACAATGCGAATCATGATCATCACAATGCCTAAACGCACGATCATTCCACTGCTGAGCCAGCGCGTGTTAATGAGTGGATTGCGGCGATTGTGCTCAATCACAAAGGCACTGACGATCAGCACCAGCGCCAGGGCTGAACAGATCCCCAGCCAGGGCGTACTGAACCACCACTCAATACGGCCCAGCGACAGCACGCCACACAGCAACGCCATGCCCGGAGCCAGCAGGATAAACGTCAGGAAATCCATCTTTTCAAAAGCTTTAATACGATCGCCCGGCGGCAGCTTAACCACCAGCACCGCTCCTAATGCAATCAGCGCTAACCCCAGCTCAAACAGATACAGCCCTCGCCACTCGTCCAGTTGTAGCAACTCACTGGAGAACAGGCGCGCCAGCGGAATAGCGAGCTGTGAGGCGGTGAGACCAATGACCAGCGCTTTTAAGCGATGCCTGGCAGGCCAGGCCTGAACCTGGTAATAAATGCCCAGCGAGCTTAGTGCCGCACCGACCATGCCATGGGCCGTGCGCACGATAATCGCTGAACTCAGATCGTTGGCAAACAGATGGAAAAAGGCGACCAGGACGTACAGCACCAAAAACGCTTCGGTAAATACGCGTAAACCAAACTGCTGGCGAAATTTTACCAACAGCAGGTTGATGGAGATGTTCCCCATCACATACACCGCGGGCAGCCAGGCAATTTCGTTGGAATAAGCCGCGAAGGTGCCTTGCAGATTGGTCAGATTAGCCGTAACCAGCGCATTACTTAACGCGCCGGTCAGCGAGATCAGCAACCCTATCAGCCCAAAGGCAACACGCTTGGGTGGGGAATGGATTGGCGTCGAAGGCGAGCCCGGCAGCATGGGTTTTTCATGAGGCAACCATTCACGCGCAGCGTAGGGATTGCGCCGGGCCATACTTACATACTTCCCATTCGGGTCAGCAGCGTCTGTAAAACGCGCTCTACCAGGGCGATTTCCTGAGGATCAATATCCGCCAGCAGTTGCGTGCGCAGCGCATCGGCCTGCGTCTTTACTTTTGCGAACGCTTCATTGCCCTTCTCGGTCAGCACCAGATGACGCTTGCGCCGATCTTCGGCGGGCTGGACCCGGGATAACAGGTCCTGTTTCACCAGGCGATCCACCAACGGCACCATACTCGCATCTTCCAGGCCCATTAACTGCGCCAGTTCGGTTTGCGTGAGGCGTTGAGGTTCACTGGCGATAAGCCCTATCGCCATCCAGCTACTGGTGCTCAGACCGCTGTCTTTAAGATGGCGGTCAACGGCCAGGCGCCAGGCATGGGCGGTCAGGTGCAGCAGGTGGGTAAAGGTACGGTTAGATGACATTTATAAGTAGTTGCCTAATGATTAGAGTTCTAATTAATTGATTAAGTTATTATACGCAAAGCAAAATGCGAAAGAAAAGCATCTGTACTGTTAAATACTGGATAACAACGTCAAAATGTCCAGTCATGATCCTGCTGTCAACACCTCGGGGAGGACAAAAGCGTGAACACCTCCACCCATAACTGGGTCGATCTGCGCCGCGACGCGCGTAGCGGCATCGAAGCGATACGGGCACATTTTACCGGACATGCTTACGATCCTCACTGGCATGACAGTTACTTAATTGGCGTGACGGAGCAAGGCGTGCAGCAGTTCCACTCCCGTCAGAAACGCCATCGGAGCCGACCGGGCACGGTCTTTATGTTGGAACCTGAAGAGCTTCACGATGGCGATGCCATTGATGCACAGGGCTTTACCTACCGCATGCTCTATCTGTCACCTCATCATCTGCACCAGCGGTTTGCACCTGGCTGTCTGGACAGTGCGCCCGGCAGTGAACTGCGTTTTGCCACCACGCTTCAGGATGAGAAATGGCTCTCCTGGGCGGTCTGGCACGCCTTCGACGCGCTCTGGCACAATCACCCGCAGTTAATCAAAGATGCGGCGCTGGAGCGGCTATTCCGCCATCTTCGTCACTTGCCTGTCTGGCGCAATACGCGGCCGGATGTGGCACCGACACTGGCCCATCAGGCACGAGACTGGCTTATTGCTTACCACGTCGATAACCCCGGCATTGCCCAGATGGCACAGGCGCTGAACGTGGATCGTTTTCGGCTTTCCCGCCTGTTCCAGCAGCAGTGGGGCCTGCCGCCCCACGCCTGGTTGGTACAGTGGCGGCTCAGTCAGGCACGCCGACGGCTGGCTATGGGCCATTTACCCGCTGAGGTGGCTGCCGATCTTGGCTTTGCAGACCAGAGTCATCTGGGGCGCTGGTTTAAACGCGCCTGCCAGCTGACGCCTGCACGTTACCAGCAACTGTGCACAAATCTTCCAGACGCTGATCACTAGCCTTGCCACAATGGCATTTTGTGTCAGGAGAAGATAATGAGCGACTTACGATGTGTCATGATTTTGAACAGTGCGTTACCGGCCGGCAAAGCCACCAATGCTGCCGCCGTTATCGCTCTGACGCTGGGACAACGTCATCCCAGTCTGGTCGGTGAAGATCTGGAAGATGCGACAACGCAGCGCTATCCGGGACTCATCCCCGTTGGCATTCCTGTCCTGGGGGCCGATAGTGCGCAACTCAGCACCGTGTGGCGTCAGAGTGAACAGACAGACTGTGACATTGTGGTCTTTCCCGAGCAGGGTCAGTCAACCACCGACTACCAGGCCTTCAGTGACACGATGAAGACGCTGCCCGCCCCGGAATGGCGCCTGCTTGGGATGGCGATAGTGGGCGACAAAAAAGCGGTTCGCAAACTCACTGCAAAACTCAACCTGTTTAGTTAACCCTCCCGGGAAAGCACGCTGCTTTCCCGTCGGCCTGGCCCGCTTGTACACATTTCCTGTACAGGAAAGCGACAAACAAAATTCTTAACATCCTAATTGTTAAGGATTAGCATTTTATGCTTAATAATCTACTTGTACAAATAAACTTTAATTGTATAACTTTACATACAACGAGTTGTGATCACGACTCTGTAACGAATGATGCATCTGCGTCGCCTCTGAAGGTGTAATGGATTTCCACCCTCAGAGGTTTCTTTTTTGATTTTGATGACCTGCTTGTTGAGTTTGGCGCCATTGTATTTTTATGCGATGGCTTTTAGGTCTGTTTGTCGCGCACCCTACCGGGTAGCCGACTTTTTCAAAGGCTGACACATGCAAAACACACTGCCCCAAACGGATAAAGAGATCGCGGATTACTTCACCGCTGCGGCGAATAAACCCGACAGCGATATGGAGATTCTTGGTCTCGTTGTCGCGGAAATCTTACAGTCAGGTATGGCCGTCAATAATAAAGCCATTATTTCGAAACTGATTCATCGCCTCGAGCTGGAGCGCGACGAAGTCTCACTGGACGTTTATCGTCATCTGCTTGAGATGGTGGTGTATAAAACGCCAGACGACCTGACGGTATAATCCTTTCTCCATGGATGGAGTCATTTCGCTTTTTCTGGCTTCTTCTCTGAGCTGTCGGTAACATTCGCCCTTCACCAAATCCTGTCTTCCTTGCCTTTCGCGCAAGCTTAAAATAAAAGAGCCTGTTTACACTATGAATCAACAACATGATGTCGCCACAACAGCCGTTGTGGAAAACGATGTCAGTGTCGGCCGCGTCTTACGCTCGCCTGCACTGCTGACGCGAGAATGCCTGGCCGGCGTGATCACGGCGCTGGCGCTTATTCCGGAAGTGATCTCGTTTTCGGTTATCGCCGGTGTCGATCCGAAGGTCAGCCTGGTGGCCTCTGTCGTACTCTGCCTGACGCTGTCTTTGCTTGGCGGCCGCCCTGCCATGGTAACCGCCGCAGCGGGTTCGGTTGCGCTGGTGATTGGGCCTATGGTCCATGTGCATGGCGTGGCCTATATTCTTCCTGCCGTTGTGATGGCCGGGATCATTCAGATTCTGTTCGGCGTGACAGGTATGTCACGTGCGATGCGTTATATTCCCCGTTCGGTCATGATCGGCTTTGTGAATGCGCTTGGCGTTTTAATTTTCTTTGCTCAGGTCCCGCATGTCTGGGGGCAATCGCCGCTGGTGTGGGCACTCTTCGCCGTGACGCTGGCCATCGTGCTGCTCCTGCCCCGCGTGCTGAAAAGTGTGCCCTCTCCCTTAGTGGCCATCGTGGTCGTGACCGCCGTGGCGCTGGCGATGGGCTATCGCGTCCCGACGGTGGGTGATGAAGGCCCCATGAGCGCAGGTCTGCCAGACTTTACGGCACTGACCGTTCCGCTCAACTGGCAGACCTTATCCATCGTCTGGCCCACCGCGCTGAGCGTGGCGTTTGTAGGACTAATGGAATCGCTGCTGACCGCCAAGCTGGTGGATGACCTTACAGATACACCGTCCAGCAAACGTCGCGAATCCTGGGGGCTGGGTATAGGTAATATTTTGGCCGGTTTTTATGGCGGTATCGCCGGATGCGCCATGATTGGACAGACCATTGTCAACGTGGAACTGGGTAAAGCACGCAGCCGGGTTTCAACGGTTGCCGCCGCCCTCGTGCTGTTACTGCTGGTGACGGGCCTGAGCCACATCATGGCGCAGATCCCGATGGTGGTGCTGGCCGGCATCATGATGATTGTCGCCGTCAAGACGGTCAACTGGCACAGTTTGCAGCCCGCGACGCTGAAACGGATGCCCTGGTCAGAAACGCTGGTCATGCTGTTAACGGTAGGTATTACCGTATTAACCAGTAATCTGGCGCTGGGGGTGCTGGCGGGGGTAGTGGTGGCAATGATGTTGTTTGCCCGGCGCGTCGCGCATGTGATTCATGCGGAAAGAACGTTGAGTGAGGACGGACAGTCTGTGCGCTACGATGTTCGCGGACCGCTGTTTTTTGCCAGCAGTAACGATTTGTTTGAGCACTTCGATTACGCACATGACCCTAAATCTGTCACCATTGATTTAACGCACGCACAGATATGGGATGCCTCCACCGTCGCTGCACTGGATGGTATCGAATACCGTTATCAGCGTCATGGTGCCAGCGTCACCATTGAAGGTCTGGATATGCGCAGCAGCGATTTTCATCGCCGCCTGAGCGGTAATCTGAGGTGAGACACTGGCCTGCTGCGGCACGCAGCAGGCCCCTCTTACGCCTGCTGTCGCCGTGCCCGATAGCGCGCGACCATCGTAATTAATGCCTGGTATAACAGGCCAGCATAAAGACTCATCAAAACAGCCAGGCCAATTTCTTTGCCCTGCGCCTGCCATGACATAAACCACATGAAGACGCCCCATAACACTGAAAAAATCAGCCAGCCGCGGACGAATTTCAAAATGCCATTCATAAACGCCACTCCTCTTTTGTGATGCGCTACTTTAGCTGGCGTTGAAACAAAAAACCGGATTAAACGCGCGAGATGAGAAGTATCTCAAAAAACGGATAGAGGGCGGAATCGCTTCGCTTTTCTGCTTTACCCCCGTTATGTTTAGTAACAGCTAACTACAATTAGCTTACTGTTAATTTCACAAGGGAAATAGCATGAATCGTCGTCTGACTTTTTTCGCTGCTGTTGTCGCTGCCTCAACATTGACCGCGTGCGCACCGCCACCACCGGGCCCCGGCTGTGCGCCACCCCCACCGCCACACGATCATCGCCCGCCTCCGCCTCCGCCACCACCACCGGGTCAGGCACTGCCCCCACCACCGGCAGGCACCGTTGCACCACCGCCGCCTGCAACCGGGCAGCAACCGCCACCACCGCCCGCCCGCACCTGGTGATCTCCTGAAATCGCCTCACCTTTCATTTAGCCTGCCTGAGTCGTTCATATATCAGGCAGGCTGAATGCGTTTATCTGTCCGTGATACAGGGGTAAAGGACTACTGAGGTTTTTGTGGATGTTGATCGATGCGCTTTACGTGTACCAGTTCTGCCAGGGTGATTGCCGGGCGAAGTAATAACTGAAGGCTCCCCACGACAAATAACCATGTTCCACCTGTCATCAGCGAGTCGAAGAAAAACAGGATGCTGCCCGTCAGGAACCATACTGCGATAAAGAGATCGTTGAGCGCGCCAAGAGCGCGGTAACGTCGAGCGATGATGATATGATCTGAACCCACAGTGATTTCTGCTTTGTTTCCCGGCACGGCTTGCCCTTCTCTGAATAATGAAATGACTGCAGACAAGATTAGTACACAGAGAAGAAAGGTAACCTGCTGGCCTCAGCCTGTCCGCCACAGTAACCCCGCCGCGCGGGAAAAAAGTCGTATCCGAGCGTAAGAACATATCGTTTAACGCCTGCCAAAACATCTCCACGCCATTTTTATGTTGATTGTCAGGGAACACACTGCCATTGCTCAAACGACGGATAAGCGCTTAACGGCACCATTAAGTCTTAGGGACACCTGCTCTGAATCTGACTCTGCCGCTTCTGCCAGCACGATTAATCTTGCAAAAGAATAGCGACACGCTGTAAAAGTCAGTCACGGGATAAGAACAGAGCACGTTGCCCGCCTTTCGCACCGAAGGCTGTCGGCAATATGAAGGTTTATTTTTTACGGCGGCTAAAGCCTGGCGCGGGATTGCCGATAGTAAGGAAGTAATTGTTAGAACCTTACATTAATAGCCAATTTTGCTATGCCCACATCCGAGTGGGCTTTTTTATGCCTGCAACATACACATCGTGCCTTTTACTGATCAAAAGTTATTCACCTGTATCTAAAAACCCCATTCACAGTATGCTTGCCGGGTCAGCGCATGCTGACAACTGGATTTTCCCTTGTAACGATTTCTGCCTGTGTAACGCAGGCTTTTTTAATGAACGGATTGAGCCATTTAAAATCCGCAGCCTTCTCAATCTGCCCACTTTTCCTCGCGTTTATTTTGGCCCTGAATGTATTGATCAAAGGTAATCCATTCCGTTTTGATTGAGAAACGGCAATGATGCGTGACAGGACTGCCCGTAGCAAAAGGCGAAAATACCAGGCAATGCCGTCTGTCACCGTCATGTCTGTCAAAACGGGGATAGAGAGCATAGTCAAAACTGTTACTGGTTTTGATACTGTCACCCACATTCAGGACGAGCGTTTTCGGTAATCGATATCATGCTGCCTGTACCCGTAAAGCCTCTCTTTCTGAGTCTACCGGGCTTGTTTCCACTCATCGTGCAGACGTCATCTTGATGCCTTTGCTGGATTGCTGGATTGCTGGATTGCCAGACGTGGCATGTTATAAAAAACAGCGTCAGGTCAGCACAGGAGGAGACAAACGGCAAAGGGAGAAAGGGGTTTAACAGGAGCCTGAGACCAGAATCAGAAATGACATAGCAGGAAGGGCTTATAAAAACAAAAAACCGCCCAAAGAGGCGGCTTAAACGACATTGCTACGACTTGATTTTATTGGTGTTTCAATATGGTGCCCGGGGCGGGACTTGAACCCGCACGACCTTACGATCGAGGGATTTTAAATCCCTTGTGTCTACCGATTTCACCACCCGGGCGAGGTATAACTGGAGGCGCGTCCCGGAGTCGAACCGAGGTACACGGATTTGCAATCCGCTGCATAGCCACTCTGCCAACGCGCCTAAAACCGATTTGCCGCCAGGATTGCCTGGCCTGCGAATTTGGAGCGGGAAACGAGACTCGAACTCGCGACCCCGACCTTGGCAAGGTCGTGCTCTACCAACTGAGCTATTCCCGCATAATCCTACTGTTCAGATAACTCGCTGCTGAAGGGTCAGACTTTACTACGTTTTATCGAACTTACTGATTTTTCTTAGCTTCTGCAGCTGTGCTGCCGTTCGATGCGATGCATTCTACTGAGATGACGCGGTGAGTCAATAAAATTATCCCCACATTGCGTCCGTTTGCTGCTTTTTGAATCGCATCGATCACGGTTCGAGCAAATCGCCTCTGGCAGCGCTTAAATACTGGAACATGGACCAGAACGTCAGCACCGCGGCAATGTACAGCGCGACCACGCCAACACCGACCACCATACTGTCCGGACGCCACAGCAGAGCAAAAAGCGAAAACATCTGCGCGGTGGTTTTCACTTTACCGATCCAGGAAACCGCAACGCTGCTCCGTTTACCTATCTCTGCCATCCACTCGCGCAGGGCTGAAATAATAATTTCACGGGCGATCATCGTGGCAGCGGGCAGCGTGATCCACCAGGCATGGAAATATTCCGCAACCAGTACCAAAGCAATGGCCACCATCACCTTATCCGCCACCGGATCGAGAAACGCACCAAAGCGGGTTGTCTGCTTCCAGCGGCGAGCCAGGAAGCCATCGAACCAGTCGGTCACGGCGGCAACAACGAAAATCAACGCGGTAACAAAGGGCGCCCAGTGAAAAGGCAGATAGAAAGCCAGCACAAAGAACGGAATAAGAACGACGCGAAACAGGGTAAGACAGGTCGGAATGTTAAATTGCATATGCTGGTAACTGTCTGGATTGGGTGGTGTTTAACGTATGTTCCTACATTGCCCCCCCTGTTTCAATGCTAGTGTTTCAACGAGTAGTAGATTTTTTCCGCCAGCGCATGCGATATACCGGGCACATTGGCGATCTCCTCGACCGACGCATTCATCAACGGTTGCAGGCCGCCCATGTACTTGAGCAACTGCTGTCGCCGTTTTGGTCCCACGCCCTCGATACTTTCCAGTGCGCTGGTGTTTTTGACTTTGGCCCGTTTTTTACGGTGCCCTGAAATTGCATGATTGTGAGCGTCATCACGAATATGCTGAATGACATGAAGCGCTGGCGCATCGGGTGACAGAGAAACGCCCTCGCCTTCTGGCTCGAAAAATAAGGTTTCCAGACCGGCTTTACGATCGGTGCCCTTTGCAACGCCCAGCAAAATGGGGCGGGATTTATCCCAGGGCACGTCCAGCTCTGCAAACACCTGTTTTGCCTGTGCCAGCTGACCTTTGCCCCCATCTATCAGGATCACATCGGGAATTTTTTCTTCCTCAATCGCTTTGCCATAACGGCGGCGTAGCACCTGATTCATAGCCGCATAGTCATCGCCGGGTGTGATGCCGGTAATGTTATAACGGCGGTAGTCAGCGCGAAGCGGGCCGTTTTGATCAAACACGACGCAGGAAGCGATGGTTTGTTCACCCATGGTATGACTGATGTCAAAACACTCCATGCGGCCAATCTTCTCCAGTTTGAGAAATTCGGCCAACGCGGTGAGGCGCTGATGAATCGTGGAATGCTGCGACAGACGCGTTTTTAATGCCGAACCGGCATTGGTCCGAGCCAGCTTGAGGTAACGCGCGCGATCGCCGCGGGGTTTACTTTGAATGTTTACCCGTCGACCGGCTAATTCTGTCAATGAGTCTGCTAGCAACTCACGTTCGGGCAAAGTGAAATCGAGTAAAATCTCGCTGGGCAAGGTGCGCATTTCGCTACCCTGCAAATAGAACTGTCCGACGAAGGTCTGGACGACTTCAGCCAGGTCCGTATCCGCGGGCACTTTGGGAAAATAGCTTCGGCTTCCCAGTACTTTCCCCTGGCGGATAAACAGGACGTGCAAACACGCCATTCCGGCGTCATAGGCAACGCCAATCACATCCAGATCGTCGCCCTGATTAGAGACAAACTGCTTCTCGGTAATGCGTCTGACGGCCTGAATCTGATCGCGCAGCCGGGCCGCGTCTTCGAAGCGCAGTGACTGACTGGCCTCTTCCATGCGCGTCACCAGCAGATTCAGCACCTGATCGTCTTTGCCCGCTAAAAACAGTCTGACGTAATCTGTCTGCTGGGCGTATTCCTCCTCACTGACCAACCCTGCCACGCAAGGGCCAAGACAGCGGCCAATCTGGTACTGCAAACAGGGGCGCGTGCGGTTGCGGTAAACGCTGTTTTCACATTGCCGTATCGGAAAGACCTTTTGCAGCAACGCCAGCGTCTCTCTTACCGCATAACCATTAGGAAACGGACCGAAATACTCCCCTTTGGCGTGCTTAGCGCCCCGGTGCATTGCCAGACGCGGGTGTGTGTCGCCACTCAGAAAAATGTAGGGGTAGGATTTATCGTCACGCAACAGAACGTTATAGCGCGGTTGATAAAGCTTGATGTAATTATGCTCAAGCAACAACGCTTCGGTTTCAGTGTGGGTTACGGTGACATCAATGTGATGGATGTTACTTACCAGCGCTTCGGTTTTTCGGCTACCCACCTGGGTGCGAAAGTAGCTTGTCAGTCGCTTTTTCAGATCTTTCGCTTTGCCGACATAGATAACCGTTCCGGACAGATCGTACATCCGGTAAACACCTGGCTCGCTGGTGACCGTACTGAGAAAATTTTTGGGATTAAAGAGGTCACTCACTACTGATTAACGGCTCCGCATTGAACAGGCCATGTCTGATGGCCAGATGCGTTAACTCTACGTCGCCACTGATATTCAGCTTACTGAACATTCTGTAGCGGTAGCTGTTAACGGTTTTAGGACTGAGATTCAGCTGCTCGGAAATTTCCGTCACCTTTTGTCCTTTGGTGATCATCAGCATAATCTGCAATTCCCTTTCCGACAAACAGCTGAAGGGAGATTCGGCTTTTTGCGGCTCAATCTGGCTTAACGCCATTTGCTGAGCAATGTCCGAGGCAATGTAGCGTTGGCCGGCCTTAACCGAACGAATGGCGTTCACCACTTCCTGCGGCGCGGCACCTTTACTCAGATAACCTGCCGCACCGGCCTGCATCACTTTGGCAGGCAGCGGGTTTTCAGTGTGAATCGTCAGCATAATAATTTTGATATCCGGGTTGTAGCGCACGATTTTGCGCGTGGCTTCCAGCCCACCGATACCCGGCATATTCATGTCCATTAAGATGACGTCAACCTGATTAGCCCGACACCACTTAACTGCATCTTCGCCACAACACGCTTCGCCAGCGATCACCAGACCTTTGATATCTTCAAGAATACGGCGGATGCCGGCACGTACCAGCTCATGGTCATCGACAAGAAGGACAGTGATCAACGCGAAGCACTCCGCAGCTAATAAAGAGGTAGCATTTAACGATTGCAAGCGGCAATCATACCTGTTTTTGCATTAAAAGCACAGATACAAAGTGGCAGGTCAGATCGCGTCAGTGTTTTATCTTCATGCAACCTGGCTCTGTTCTTGTTTACGCCTGCAGGAACAGACATGACAGCCTGTATAATGTAAAAAAAATGTTTTATCAAACAGTTACAACAATCAGACGATATTGTATTTATGAGATTTTTACCAAACTGCGACGCTCTCGTCAGCTACTATTCACATCCGTGATTAATTAATATGACTGAACTGACATAGTTAAACAGCCTGCGTTGCCCACGCTAACAGCAAGTGGTCTTTCGTGTGATATACTCACCGATTGCTGCGCGTAAAGATTGTAGAGACGATGTTAATCACCAAGGAGAAATTCATGAGCGATGAAGATTTCGCTACCTCGCAGGAAACGCAAAAATTATCTGATGAAGTGGCTTGCCTTAAGATGATGATTACTTTGATCCTGAAAGGGATGGGCCAGGCTGATGCCGGAAAAGTAATCATTAATATGGAACGTTATGTGAAAACCCTGGGCGAAAAGCCGCAGGCAGACGTGTTCAGTAACACCATTAAACAAATCAAAGCGGCTTATCGCCAGTAATGGCTTGTGCTGCCCCCGCCCGGGGGCAGCGCGCTAACCGTTCGAATGCCAGTTAACGGACACGCCGAGTGAAGGCAGCACCTCTTCCGGGCTGAAACGCCGCGTACCACGGTATTTCTCTGCCAGCGCAGGTTGACTGACGGGGATACGGATGGCAAAGAGATTATCCTCTGACAGAATTAAACCCGGCGTCAGAGGTTCATAGACGACCTGATGTTCTTCAAACATTTTTTCCAGCATCGGCGTAGCCGAACTGATAATGCATTCAATGCCGTTCAGCTCCGCCAGCTGTACCGCATGCCACAGAATATTGAGCGGTAGCTCAGGATCCACTTCCAGTCGTGCAGAGAAGCGGGACATTTCCCAGACCTTTTCATGATCGAACGGCAAAACAATGCCTTCCGTTTGCTCGGGTTCCGTCCAGGGCATCAGGCGGGCGCAGCCGCTAATGCCGCTTCGCACGCTCCAGGCGATTAACCAGGTCACATCAGAGCGGTCATACCGGTCATATTCTTGCCCTGGTGTACTCAGACGCGGTGGAATCGACCAGCCTTCACCCCGCGCAAACACGCTGTAACGGTAGCTGCCAAGTTCGGCAAGCAAAGAGGATGGCATATCCTTTAACTGCGTTTGAACTATTTTCATCATGCGCCTCTGACATCCCCATGTTTGCAATGATTTCTATGCGCCTGCCAAAAGCGCACCCGCGCAGGGTAGAGAAGTCCCTTCAGGTAAGGAACTACTAAAGTTGGCAGTTGCTTTTCTTTTAAATCACACCAATTGCTGCGGCATAGCAGGCAATCTGCGTTTTATTGGAAACATTAAAACGTTTTTTCATATTTTTTTGGTAAAAATTTACGGTGTGTTCAGAAATCGACAAAATAAGTGAAATTTCCTGAGAGGTTTTTCCCTCTGCGGTCCATTTCAAAATTTCCAGCTCACGCTGGCTGAAATCATTTCCCTGAACCATCAGCGCTTCATCATTGAGGCGTTCAAGTAAGCACAAGCTTTGCTCGGCGAGGAAGTGCAACTTTACCTCCAGCTCCACTTGCCGACAGTCAGTAATAAAGGGACGATGCGAACCTATAGATAATATACCAACGGCTCGATTTGACGCCATTGCAGAACAAGAAAATCCGCTCAGCAGCCCAAAATTACCCGCTTCTTGCCACATTTCCTTCGCCGAGCAAAAGAGTTCAGGTGTCCATTCCACCCCCTTTCCAGCACGCAGGCAGCGCTGCAACACGGGGTCAATGGCATAATAATTCCGTTCCTTATAACGTTTAATCCACGCTTCGGGGTAAGTATCATGCAAATAAACTCGCGGACGCGTAAAAGGAACGCGATGCTGGATAAAAAAAGCGAAAAAATCGAAGCCCAGTGACTGGATATAATCCTGTAAAAGCCCCTTTAATTGCGGAGCTGCCGTTAATACCTGAAAGTGCTGTTCGACATTTTCACGCCAGGAAAAATAATCTTCACCTATCATATTGCCTCAAATTCAACAACTTGCCGGGTATTTCTGATTAACACGTTATGTAATTAATTTACTCTTTGTTGCGACGTCATAAAAAGCATTATTTTCATTCTGGCGACAACGACCTGCAGAGAAAAGGATAAAAATACAGGGTAAGCAAACGCTTCGGGATAACTCAGGCGAGTGCAATAGAGGAAATAATAAGATTTTTCTTATATTTTTTCAATCATTTAACATAGCCATGATCAACAAATCTCACTCGATAAGTTGCGCCCGGCAACGTATTATGCTGAAAAAAAACGCAGATCATATCTTGTAAAACACGATGTCTTTTTCAGGCAATCACCACCGCATGTTTTCTGCAGTCAGGCAGGGAAAGTACCCCTTTTCTGGTACGCGTTTTACCCGGATCTTTTGGTCCTACAAAAGATGGCTTATGGCTCTGCGTCGTAGGGCAGACGGCCGTACAAGGCCTGTTGAACGGCCTGCATAACGGCACTGCCCGTCTTTACAGGCAAGACGCCTGGCGGATGGCGCAGACCTGTGACCGCTGTCATTTTGGCCTGGTGCGGGCTTGTACAGATAACTTATTTAATAAATAACGCATCTGAAAAGAGAAAAATAATTATTTAACGACACTGTCATCCTCCTTTATTTATGTACAGATAACTCAAATTTATCGCCCTGTTAAAACGGCATCATTCACCCAGTCAGGTAATAATAATGCAGTATACTCTCTCAATTTGGTCATTTAGCAGGCAATGAACGGTGATAACACCGGGTGAATGATTTAAATAACACTGACGCCATGAGAAAAAATAAGCAGATGTGACACCCTTTTTAAAACAGTAAAAAAGCAGAACAGAAGAAAATAATATTAAACCCACGACACAGTTTTACGGTGAAAGTAAAGGTTAATCTCACCTGCAATAACCCGCCCCCCGCATGCCCAGATGAAAATGTGTAGCATGCGCGCGATTATAATCAGGCCCAAGCGCATTACCAAAAAAGTTACAACCCGATCGCCATAATGCATGAAGTAATAGTGATTTCTGGCCAGGTTGTTGCCAGTTTTTTCCTGGCACCAACCGCTCGCCGTTAGCAAGCTGGTAGGCGGTAATATCCCAGGCATCCGCGCTGGCATGTTCACTCAGGCGTCCGGTGGCCTGATGATAGATGTTGCGGCAGGCATAACTTCCGACATGTTCAATTCGGGTCAGATCACTGCCAGACAGATGTAACATTTGCTCGCGGCTGTAAGCCACGTACATTGTAGCCGCAACGGCCATTGGGCAACTGGCGAGGAAACTGCTGCTGAGCGAGACGGGCCCAAAATTTTGCAGCCTGAGGGGGCCGGACAACGGACAGGCCCCTGTCACCGCCGGCCGTTGACTGAAACGTACAACGCCGGCCTGCTGTGCACGCTGCATCACGTCAAGACAGGCGGCGGGATCAGTTTGCAGTCTTTTGAGTTTTAATCGCGTCATCCAGCCCGGCGGATCCGTTACAGAGAGTGGCGTAAAGGGATTAAATTGCGCAGGAAGGTGCTGTTTTAACCATGGCAAACTCATCCACCCCACTCCGGTCATGATGATAAGCAGAACAAGTGTGCGCATAGAACCTCTGTAGCTGAAAGAAGCTGTACGGATGTAGTGTAAAAGCACACGGCAGGATACGCTTAAAAGATGACACAGGGTGATGAAATATTACCTAATCTGACGTAAAAATCGCCAACGTTAAGTGAAAGCGCCGTTTTAATGCCAGCGTTGTCCGATATTGTTAAAAAACAATTACCGTTTTCATTAACACTTCCACTATCTTATGCCAAATTGCTCCCGGCAATCCGGTATTCTCAACAGCCACCAGAGCTGACACAACATCAAGACAGGAAAGACACTTTCATGGTTGATCAATCTACTCAAACGCAGGCGAGCTCACAGGGCGATGACACGCTGCGACGTAATCTTCATAACCGACACATCCAGCTCATCGCTATTGGCGGTGCGATTGGCACCGGTTTGTTCATGGGCTCGGGTAAAACAATTAGTCTGGCAGGGCCTTCGATCATTTTCGTTTACATGATCATCGGCTTCATGCTGTTTTTTGTCATGCGGGCAATGGGCGAATTACTGCTGTCGAATCTTGAGTATAAATCCTTTAGCGACTTTGCGGCTGACTTACTGGGTCCCTGGGCCGGCTACTTCACCGGCTGGACATACTGGTTCTGTTGGGTTGTTACCGGCATTGCCGACGTGGTGGCTATAAGCGCCTACTTCCAGCTCTGGTTTCCCGGCTTTTCGATCTGGATGAGCGCACTGCTATGTGTTTTTGTTTTCCTGGCCTTAAACATTGCCACGGTGAAATTATTTGGCGAGATGGAGTTCTGGTTTGCCATCATCAAGATCGTGGCGATTGTCGCGCTGATCATTACCGGCATTGTGTTGGTGTCCATTCATTACCCGTCGCCGGGTGGTGGCACCGCTGCACTGAGTAATATCTGGGATCACGGGGGGCTTTTCCCGAAAGGACTGAGCGGATTCTTTGCCGGATTCCAGATAGCCGTCTTTGCGTTTGTCGGTATAGAGCTGGTGGGTACAGCGGCGGCCGAAACGCATGACCCGCACAGGGTTTTACCGCGGGCCATTAATGCCATTCCGCTGCGCGTCATTATGTTCTATGTTCTGGCGCTGCTGGTGATTATGTCCGTTACACCGTGGACCGAAGTGATGGCCGATCGCAGTCCGTTTGTGGAAATGTTCGTGCTCATTGGCCTGCCAGCTGCGGCCAGCATTGTTAACTTCGTGGTCCTGACGTCGGCGGCATCCTCAGCCAACAGCGGTATTTTCTCCACCAGCCGCATGCTGTATGGTCTGTCGCAGCAGGGCGTTGCCAGCCGTGCTTTTGGTCGTTTATCGTCACGCGCGGTGCCCACGACCGGCTTGTTCTTTTCCTGCTTCTGCCTGCTGTGTGGTGTGGCTCTGATTTACCTGATCCCGAATGTGATGACGGTCTTTACGCTGGTGACCACCGTGTCTGCCATTCTGTTTATGTTTGTGTGGACCATTATCCTGTGCAGTTACCTTGCATATCGCAAAAAATTTCCGGAACGTCATGCCGCCTCGACATTTAAAATGCCTTTAGGCAAATTCATGTGCTGGGCATGTATGGCGTTTTTTGTCTTTATACTGGTGCTGCTAACACTGCAGGAAGACACGCGACAGGCACTCATGGTCACGCCGTTGTGGTTTATCCTGCTCGCCGCAGGCTGGCAACTGCGTCGACGCACGCGTCGTTGATATAGAGACTGAAAAAAGCCCGACGCACGTCGGGCTTTTTTATAACCGCTCAAGTATACGACTGACGCCGCGGCGCAGGGCCCGTTCACCAGACGGCAGGCGCTGTGGCTGCAAATCAGGGCTTTCCGCCGTGCCCAAACCAAACGTAAACGTGTAATGGCTCCCTTCTCCCATACGCAAATCTGCAATGGTGACCTGCCCGTCACGCTCATCCATGGCATAAAAGCCATGGCTGAACCAGGCAACACGTTCTGCCAGCCAGTTTCCTTTAAACGGGACGAATAGCTCAGGATGACGCGGCCGCCACGTTACCGTGACAGGACGAGCAGGCGACAGCAAAGACCAGTAAGCCTCGCCATAGCGGTCAGGCGTGATGATGACGCTGCGCCAGACCAGCGTATTGAATGCCGTTGGGGTGACCAACACCTTGTCAGTCGCCACCCCCTGCTGTTCGAGTGAGTGTTTAATGTGTTCATCAGCCACCTGCTGAATGACCATACTCCAGGCAAGGTAGCCGGTACTGAGTGCCAGCCCCGCGTGATTCCAGCGTAATCCCCGTCTGTTACGCCGCCACAAAGCGACACAGAGCCCGATGATAAGCGGCAATGTATAAAGCGGATCGACGATGTACATGCTGCCAATCGCATAAGGATGATCGGTGAGAGGCAGCCCAAGCTGAGTGCCATAGACTGTCATCAAATCAAGAAGGGGATGCGTGATCAGCGCCAGCCAAATAGCAGGCCACCAGGCGATCCATGTCACGCCGGATTTGAACAGCCGCGCGACCAGCGCGGCGAGCAACGGTGAACACAACGTCAGATAGAGTAAGGCATGACTTTCAGTCCGGTGCAGCGTCATGTTGCGGATAGCATCACCGTGGTCGATAAACACATCCAGATCGGGCAATGTGCCACTGATTGCGCCTACCGCCGCGGCTTGCCAGGCAGGTACGCGCCGCCCCATCACAGCCAGCGCCACGGATGCGCCCAGAACACATTGTGAAACAGAATCCATCACGCCACTCCCTTGTCTGTTACAGGGCTGAGTTTGATCGCGTTTTATTAACGAACGCGAATGCCTTCAATAATAATGCGCTGAACGTTCTCCACCGTTTCCTCGAAGAAAACAGGATTGCTGAGCTGATTCCCCGTGATCGCTTCGACCTGGCTGGCAAAGTCAGCATAATGCTGTGTCGTCGCCCACAGCATAAAGATCAGATGCTGAGGCGCAATTGCCGCCAGCCGTCCTTCAGCTATCCAGCGCTCAATTATCGCTGTTTTGTCGTCCATCAACGTCTTCAGATCGCCGGCCAGTTCACCTTTCAGCAAGGGCGCACCCTGCAGCATTTCCAGGCAAAACAACTTTGATGCCTGTGGATAATCGCGAGAAACCTCCAGCTTAAGGCGAATATACTGACGCACGGCGCGCAACGGCTCCTGCTCGTAAGTCAGGGCACGTAGCGGTGCCAGCCAGACATCCAGGATCTCTTTTAATACGGCAATATAAAGCGCTTCTTTAGAGGGATAGTAGTACAGCAAATTGGTTTTGGAGACGCCAGCCTGCTCCGCGACTTTCTCCAGCCGCGTCCCGTGAATACCAAACTGGGAAAAACAGGTCAGGGCAGCCTGCAGAATTGCCGCACGTTTCGCTGCAACGGCGACCGCACGACGCGTTGGCCCGGGCGTAGCCTTTTTCATACGTATCTCCTTCACGTTACCGTTACGCATCACGGCAACAGACTGTTTTCAGGCGGTAACGTGCCGACAGCTGTGATATACGGCGCAGGGAAAGGGCCACACTGACAGGGCCATAAGCACTTATTCTCGCGCCACTATTCATCGGAAGAGGCCGATGGCATGCTACGTTTCCAGCGCAACTCGCTGACAATGACCCCGCAGACAATCAGGATACCGCCAAGAATGGCAGCGGCCGGCAGACGCTCGCCTGCTAAACGCCCCACCACACCCGCCCAGACCGGTTCACCGGCATAAATGACCGTGGCGCGTGTCGGTGATACGCTGCGTTGAGCCCAGTTCATTGTTACCTGTATCAGCGCACTGGCTGCGCCGAGCCCGACCGCGCTGACTAACAGCGGGGCCGATAACGCAGGCACGGATTCACCATTCGGGATCATAAAGCAGAAGGCACACAGTGAAGCGACAGTCAGTTGAATGAAGGTCACCCGACGCACATCAACCTGACCGGCATAACGACTGATAAGAATGATTTCTCCGGCAATAGCCAGCGTGCTGAGTAACGTCGCGGCTTCCCCTTGATTCAGCGCAATTCGGCCATCCTGCGGCCCCGCGACCAGAATCAATCCGCAGAACGCCAGTGAAATACCCAACCACGCCATCAGTTTTGGCGGACGGCGCAGAAACAGCCACTGCAACAGCGGCACCACGGGAACATAAAGCGCGGTGAGAAACGCTGACTGACTGCTGGATATCGTCTGCATGCCCCAGGTTTGTAAGCCGTAGCCCACCGCAATCGTGAGGCCGATCATCGTGCCCGCTTTGACTTCGCGCCAACAGACGGCAGCAAGATAGCGGCGGAAAAAAAACGCCAGTAACAGCGCAGCGGTAGCAAAGCGTAAACCGACAAAGTAGAACGGACCTGAATAATGCATCGCCTGATGCACGACCAGAAACGTTCCCCCCCAGATTACCGTAATAAAAATAAGGACCAGTTCCTGACGCGTAATACCGACAGTCAGTTTGCGAGTCGTATCCGACATAATTCACCTGTATCTGTTTTCAGGCGCTATTGTGATCAGTGCTCCGGGCGAATGCAATTCCGTTTGCTGCCGCGTGACTGTCGCCTCGCATCAGGCGGCACCCTGTCGCCTGACACGGTCTGGGCTGGAGCGATAACAGGTGAACATACCTGCACCTGTTTGCGATCTTCTGATGCATGAACGTTCAGTGCCACATCGCTTCACGTGAGGCGGCTTGATGTTCATCGAAGGACATGTGCGTGGAAGCCTGTGTGACATTCCACCTTTTAGGTCTCTGGATCGCTGAAAATTACATTTAGAAACAGACTCTACGCTAAGAATTGACTTAAAAGACGACGATTAATCCTTAAAAAAACCCATTCTCAGCATTTTCAGTGTCGTTACGCTGACTGTCTGACCGGTGATTTCTCACAGTCAGGTAAAGCTCTTCTATACTTTTCGATGTGTTGACTAACTCCCGGAGAGATCAATGGCTAAGATTCTGGTGCTTTACTATTCAATGTATGGACACGTTGAAACCATGGCGAACGCTGTCGCGGAAGGCGCACGCAAGGTACCTGGCGCCCAGGTAGATGTGATGCGCGTCCCCGAAACCATGGATGCACAACGCTTTGCGGAAGTTGGCGGTAAAACTCAGCAATCCGCGCCTGAAGCGACGCCAGAGATACTGCCTGACTATGATGCCATCATCGTGGGCACCCCTACCCGTTTCGGCAACATGTCAGGGCAGATGCGAACATTCTGGGACCGGACAGGCGGCCTGTGGGCCTCTGGCGCGCTTTACGGCAAAATTGCCAGCGTCTTTACCTCCACCGGTACCGGAGGAGGACAGGAACAAACCATTACGTCTGTCTGGACCACCCTCGCCCACCACGGCATGGTCATCGTGCCTATCGGCTATGGTACCAAAGAGATGTTTGACATTTCTGAGGTCCGCGGCGGTACGCCTTATGGTGCCACTACGCTGGCCGGTGGTGACGGTTCACGTCAGCCAACCCAGGAAGAATTGATTATTGCCCGTTTCCAGGGCGAACACGTTGCCGGGCTGGCAGCAAAACTTAAGGACTAACCTTCCAGAAGGAGATCAGTATGTCGACGAATCAGTCAAAAGCACATCACGTAGGTGAATGGGCCACTTTGCGTCACACCTCGCCCGAAATTGCCGAGGCCATTTTTGAAGTCGCAAACTATGACGAGCGCCTGGCGGAAGAGATCTGGCGTCAACAGGGAAGCGATGACGTATTAATCCGCGCGTTTGAAAAAACCGATCAGGACGTCCTCACGTGGGACGACAAAACGGTTGAGCGAAAGAACGTCTGACGGCATGGCGGGCCTGGCCCCGCCCTTTTTTTTATCGTTGACCACGGAGAATTCTATGTCTTCCTATCAAAGCATCAACCCGGCAAACAATCAGTTAATGAAAAGCTGGCCTTCCCATGACAGCGCGGCCGTGACGCAAGCGCTGGAAACGGCGGATCGGCTGTTCCACTCTGACTGGAGTAAAGGCGCTATTCAGCCACGACTTCAGGTATTGAAAAAACTGGCTGATCTGATTGATGACCGTGCGGAAGAACTGGCGACTATTGCCAGTAAAGAGATGGGCAAGCTGATTGGCCAAAGCCGTGGCGAAGTCAAAATCTGCGCGCAAATCGCCCGCTATTACGCTGAGCATGCAGAACGCATCCTGAAGCCACAACCTTATGAAAGTGAGTTGGGCGACGCCTGGGTTGAGTATCATCCCATTGGTGTGCTGGTTGCGGTCGAACCGTGGAACTTCCCCTACTACCAACTGATGCGCGTGCTGGCACCAAATCTGGCACTGGGTAATCCGGTACTGGCTAAACACGCCAACATCGTGCCGCATTGTGCCGATGTCTTCGAAAAGCTGGTGAAGGAAGCGGGCGCGCCTGAGGGTGCCTGGACCAACCTGTTTATCTCTACCGATCAGGTTGCGGAACTGATTGCCGATGACCGGGTACAGGGCGTGGCTCTGACAGGATCCGAACGGGCGGGAAGCGCCGTTGCTGAACAGGCCGGTAAGCATTTGAAAAAATCCACGCTGGAGTTGGGCGGCAATGACGTCTTTGTGGTCACGGAGGATGCCGATCTGGATGAAGCCGTTCGTCAGGGCGTGCAGGCGCGACTGAGCAACTGCGGTCAGGTCTGTACAGCAGCCAAGCGTTTTATTCTGAACGAGAAGATTGCGGATACCTTTATCGATAAATTCAGTGCGGCGCTTAACGCAGCGGTGTTGGGCGATCCGCTGGATGAGAAAACCACTCTGGGACCGCTTTCGTCGGCTGATGCGCGCGATCGTCTGGTTAAACAGGTTGATGAAGCCGTCGCAAACGGCGCTAAGCTGGTCACAGGTGGTAAAGCGGTGGCGGGCGTAGGGTGCTATTACCAGCCCACGCTGCTTACCCATATCACCCGCGATAACCCTGCCTATTTTCAGGAGTTTTTTGGCCCGGTGGCGCAGGTTTATGTGGTCGCCAGTGATGACGAGGCGGTGGCCCTGGCCAATGATTCACACTATGGGCTGGGCGGTTCCGTGTGGACACGCGATATTGCGCGTGGCCGTAAACTGGCCTCCGCCATTGAAACGGGCATGGTGTTCATCAACTCGCAGAGCGACACCTCTGCGGAGCTGCCTTTCGGCGGTGTGAAGCGTTCTGGCTACGGACGCGAACTTTCCGATCTGGGTATCAAAGAGTTTGCGAACCAGAAACTGGTGGTTGTGGCCGGATAAGCGCAGCCTGAAGCGTAAAAAAAACCCCGTCTTAACGGGGTTTTTTGTTTTCAGTGACCGAAAGCTATTAGTTGGCTGCAGCGGGCTGCTTCGCAGGACTGTTATCCGTTTTATTTTGCGCGTTGGCGGCGTTTTCCGCTTTGGCTTTGTCATCCGCCGCTTTCTGGGCAGCAGCTTTATCAGCGCTGGCCTTCTCATCCGCCGCCTTTTGCACAGCGGCTTTATCCGCGGCGGCTTTATCAGCTTTCGCTTTCTCGTCAGCCGCTTTGTCCGCCTTTACCTTATCGTCAGCCGCTTTCTGGGCAGCAGCGTTATCAGCCGTCGCCTTATCGGCGCTGGCTTTATCGTCAGCTTTTGACGCCGCAGGATTCGCCGCGCCCGCGTTGGCACTGGCCGCTGGCTGCTCTGCCGCCGCCGGTTGCAACGCAGTCCCCTGCAGCGCGCTGTTCAGCACCTGGGTAAACTGCTCCCAGCTGCAGTAACCGTTCGCGTCAGTCGGGCAACCCGCCAGTTGCAGGGTGACGCGCTTCGGTGGCGTTTTCAGACTTAACACCTGGGCATCGCGCAACTGATCGGCGGTCTGATACACGTATTCCATCTTCAGCAGGTCTTTGTTGTTTTTGGCATCATGCCAGCGTTCAAACACCACCTGTCCACCGATGGGCGTTTTCTCATAAGTCTCTGGCAGATCATAAGGTTTGACCTGTAAGGCGCTCAACAATGACGCTATGTTGGAGTCATGCCCTACCATCAGGGTCACTTTGGGTGAGTCAGCTTTATCCTGATCGATGAGCTGGCTGCGGATATAGTCCACCAGCGGAGCCGCGACGTTGCGTGCCACATCTGGTGTGGTAAACAGCGTGTCCTGATAACCGTTTTTGATCGCTGACAGTGACTGCCACTGCTCAGGGGTTTTAATTTGCCCCCAGGCAACCTGATCCAGCGGGAAGCCTTCGTAATATTGCAGCGTAAAGGCATCCATAAGGGAATTCCCCACTTTCAGCGGTCCGTTCACGCCAGGCTCTTTGCCGTTTTCAACAATAAAGGTATTTTGCCCACTGCTCAGATCGCACTGCTTTTTGTTATTACAGGCCGGAGAAGACTTGTAGTCGACAATTTTGTCCAGACGCTGATACGCTGGCTTCAGGGCCAGCTTCTCATTAGCGGCGGTCATGTCCGCCAGCGCTTTTTTGATGAATTCTTCATTGCCGTCGGTGATCACGGGATTAAATACCGGATCCATGCTGCCCATTTCATCCTGATGGGTCACCGCAATATCACAGCCCGGGAAGGCACCATTTACAAAAAACTGGGCCGTCGCTACGGTACGTTGCAGGCTGTTTGCGTAGACAAACACACTGTTGCTGTCCGGACAGGCGCCGTTCTTCACCAGGCCCTGCTGCGCAAGCCACTGGCGCGTGTAGTTACCCATATAGACTTCCAGCACGCCACCTTTGGTGGTCAGTTGCCCGCCGGGCACCTCCCACTCTGGCCAGCTTTTTTTGGTGGACTGTGCCAGTACGCTACCGTTATCCGCAAGCGGCGCACGCAGATTATGGCGGCTAAACATCAGTACCTGCTGGAGCTGCATCTCGTTATCCGCGGCGTGGGCCAGCGTCCCGATCGGTAATGCAGCGAGTACCGACAATGCGCAAAGACTCAGTTTCTTGATCATTGTGCCTATTCCATTCATTCAGTAAAAAAACACTCTGGCTATCAACCGATTAGCTCGCCATAGAGCGACGTGACGGATAGTGTAACTCAGCTTGCCCCTGAAAAGCGCCAGGTGACAGTAAAAACAATTACTGGACTATAGCAGAGATACCGGACGCGGGTAAAAACAGTCCAGTTTACTGAAAAGGCAGGGATAATAATGAAGAAATGTGTCAGGCACGTAAAACGAAACAGGCCAGCACGCTGTGCTGGCCTGTGAATGTGGCGGAGGAAGAGAGATTCGAACTCTCGGATGGTTTCCCATCGGCGGTTTTCAAGACCGCTGCCTTAAGCCGCTCGGCCATCCCTCCGGGTTGTCATACTACTGCAAAGGCAAGATGCGATAACGCTGTCTTGCCACTTCACTCTTTAAGAGATGAAGTGGCGGAGGAGGAGAGATTCGAACTCTCGGATGGTTTCCCATCGGCGGTTTTCAAGACCGCTGCCTTAAGCCGCTCGGCCACCCCTCCGCAATGACGCGCACTATAAACATCCCCTATGGAGATGTAAAGCCTGTAATAATCCGTTCGCCTGAAAAACAGTCAAAAAAGCGTTATTCGTTGTCAAAATCGCCAGTGTGCTCAAAGAATTAGCGTTTTTTTCGCGTAAAGAAGGGTAAAACCTCTTTTCCCGCTTTATCGCGCTGCGTAATCTCAACGCATATTTGGTGTTCTGCCTTACAGGAGCGCAACATGGACAGAATAGTTTCATCATCATCGCGACAGTCATTACTGAGTACGCACAAGGTCCTGCGTAACACCTATTTTCTGCTGGGCCTGACCCTCGCCTTTTCCGCGCTGACCGCAACAGCGAGTACACTGCTGGCC
The DNA here is from genome assembly GCF_035191405.1 of Pantoea sp. JZ2. Taxonomy (NCBI): domain Bacteria; kingdom Pseudomonadati; phylum Pseudomonadota; class Gammaproteobacteria; order Enterobacterales; family Erwiniaceae; genus Pantoea; species Pantoea sp. JZ2. Next base: position 3,153,724 of record NZ_CP045247.1, read on the forward strand.
CTGCCCGCCCCGGGTTTGATCCTGATGCTGGTGGGCTTCTATGGTCTGATGTTCCTGACCTACCGTCTGGCTGACAGCCCGACGGGAATTTTAGCTGCTTTCGCATTTACGGGCTTCCTGGGCTACTGTCTGGGTCCTATCCTGAGCACCTATCTGGCCGCAGGGATGGGTGACGTGATCGCCCTGGCGCTCGGCGGAACGGCACTGGTGTTTTTCTGCTGCTCTGCCTATGTGCTGACGACAGGACGGGATATGTCCTTCCTTGGCGGCATGATGATGGCGGGCTTTGTCGTGTTACTGGTCGCCGTTGTGGCGAACCTGTTCCTGCACTTGCCAGCGCTGCAACTGGCGATTAGCGCCCTGTTCATTCTGTTCTCGGCGGGGGCTATTTTGTGGGAAACCAGCAACATCATTCATGGCGGCGAAACCAACTATATTCGTGCAACGGTCAGCCTGTATGTTTCCCTCTATAACATCTTCGTGAGCCTGTTAAGCATTTTAGGTTTCTCACGCAGTAACTAACGCACTGCATGTAAACTGAAAACCCCGCTCAGGCGGGGTTTTTGCTTTTTCTGTGAGGCCAGTTTGGTAAACTGCAGCCCGAACGAATCTGAGGATGCACTATGAATTACAACGGTGACGAAATTGCTGTCGATGCCGAAGGTTATCTGAAAAACCATCAGGACTGGAGCGAAGGCCTGGCGCTCCAGATTGCGGCAGAAGAAGCCATCACCATGACAGATGCCCATTGGGAAGTCGTGCGCTTCGTACGCGACTTTTATCTGGAATTTAATACTTCCCCCGCCGTAAGAATGCTGGTGAAGGCGATGGCAAAAAAGTATGGCGAAGAAAAAGGAAACAGCCGTTACCTGTTTCGCCTTTTCCCCGAGGGCCCTGCTAAGCAGGCAACCAAAATTGCCGGTCTGCCAAAACCGGCAAAATGCCTGTAATCAACCCGTGGTGAAGCCGTGCGGCATGTCAGCGGCATGATGCGGCTCCACCAGGACCTTTTCTACACGGGCTGTGCGCGGCCCGCCCGCTTTTAACCAGTCGAGTAATGCATTGACCTGTTCGGTATCGCCGCAGGCCAGGACTTCCACACGACCATCTTCAAGGTTCCGTGCGTAACCCTGCACGTTAAGTTTATTTGCTTTCGCCTGGGTGCTGTAACGGAAACCCACGCCCTGCACCGTGCCCTGTACCCAGGCTTTGTAACAGACCTTCGCCATGGCCTTCTCCTGCCTTTCGTTGCAATTTGCCATTATCCACTGGACAATAGCGCCTCATTTTTTCAGGTAAGCATAGCAAATATGACCGTTCGATTGATTCTCGCGAAGGGACGTGAAAAGTCCCTGCTCCGTCGCCATCCCTGGGTTTTCTCTGGGGCCGTTGCTCGTCTGGAAGGCAAAGCGCAACAAGGTGAAACCATTGATGTCTGTGACAGTAATGGCAAATGGCTGGCTCGCGCCGCCTATTCACCGCAGTCACAGATTCGCGCCCGCGTCTGGAGCTGGCAGCAGGACGAATCCATCGATATCGCCTTTTTCGTGCGGCGTTTTCAGCACGCGCTGGTCTGGCGTGAATGGCTGGCTGAGCGCGATGGGCTGGACAGCTATCGCCTGATCGCTGGCGAGTCGGATGGTCTGCCTGGCGTGACTATTGACCGTTTCGGACGCTTTCTGGTGCTGCAGTTATTATCCGCCGGCGCAGAATACCAACGCCCGGCTATCATTTCAGCGCTGCAGCAGTGCTTTCCGGATTGTGCGATCTACGATCGATCTGATGTCGCTGTCCGTAAAAAAGAAGGGCTGGAACTGGCGCAGGGCACCGTTACCGGTGAGTATCCTCCCGCACTCTTGCCGATCACCGAACACGATATGAAACTGCTGGTGGATATTCAGGGTGGGCATAAAACAGGCTATTACCTTGACCAGCGCGACAGCCGTTATGCCACACGGCGCTATGCCAAAGATGCTCGCGTGCTTAACTGTTTCTCCTACACCGGTGGCTTTGCCGTATCAGCGCTAATCGGCGGTTGTCAGGAAGTTATCAGCGTAGATACGTCTCAGGACGCGCTGGATGTTGCACGACAAAACGTTGAGCTGAATAAGCTGGATCTCGCGCGTGCTAAATTTCAGCGCGATGATGTCTTTAAACTGCTGCGCCGCTACCGTGATGAGGGTGAAAAATTTGATCTCATCATTATGGATCCGCCTAAGTTCGTGGAGAATAAAAGCCAGCTCATGGGAGCCTGCCGTGGCTATAAAGACATTAACATGCTGGCCATTCAGTTACTGAATCCCGGCGGAATATTGATGACCTTCTCCTGTTCGGGCTTAATGGCTACCGACCTTTTCCAGAAAATCATCGCAGATGCCGCACTGGATGCCGGCCGTGACGTGCAGTTTGTTGAACAGTTCCGCCAGGCGGCCGATCATCCCGTGATTGCAACCTATCCTGAAGGACTTTACCTGAAAGGCTTCGCCTGCCGCGTCATGTGACTTGAAATGACTGTCCCTGCCCCCATATAACAGGCAGGACAGTTTTTTTCGGAGGTCATCATGATTGCCAGTAAATTTGGTATTGGTCAGCAGGTTCGTCATCGCCTCTCCGGCGTGCTGGGTGTCATTGTCGATGTCGATCCTGAATACGCGTTAGATGAGCCGCACCTGGATGAAATTGGTGCCGCCGATACCATGCGCAGTGCGCCCTGGTATCATGTGGTGATGGAAGATGAACAAGGCAGTCAGGTTCATACCTATGTGGCCGAAATTCAGCTGGCCGGTGAAACCAGCCCGGAACATCCTGAACAGCCCTCAATGGATGAACTGGCCGCCTCGGTACGTAAACAGCTTCAGGCTCCTCATCTGCGCCATTAACAGCGGGCGGCAACGGTGTTGCCGCGCCTGATATTAGTGTCCCAGCCCCAGTCTCGGGATCTCGATTTTGGGGCAACGATCCATAATCACCGTCATTCCCGCATCCTGGGCCAGCACGGCGGCCTGCTCATTGATTACCCCAATTTGTAACCAGAGCGAATCGGCTCCGGCAGCGATGGCTTCCTGAGCCACTTCCCATGCCGCCTCTGAATTACGGAACACATCCACCATATCGATTTTTCCCGGCACCTCTGCCAGCGATCCATAGGCTGTCTGCCCTAACAGGGTTTTGCCTGCCAGCTTCGGACTCACCGGAATAACCTCATAGCCTTGATCAAGCAGATACTTCATTACGCCATAACTGGGGCGTTCCGGACGATCACTCGCCCCCACCAACGCGATGCGTTTTGTCCGGGTCAGTACATCACGAATAGTCTGATCATTCATGTCCATCTCCTTTCACTTTAATCTTTAGTGTAGATGAGGCGTTACAGAGTTCGCCCCTGGCGTAAAGACATATTGTGCCGCTTCGCTCGAATATATATGTATAATTGTAAACTTAATGCCATAATGTAAAAAATTGCTACATCCACCCACTTTTGACCGGAGTCGAAATGAAGCTGTCAATGGCTGTAACGGGGTTTATTGCCCTCCTCGTTTCGGCGTCCTGTTCTGCAATTACGTTAAAACTTGATCCGCAGATTACGCTAATGGTACTGGACGGGCGTAAGATATCAGGCTCTCTCTTGAAAGGGGCCGACAGCCTGGAGCTTGAACGGGGTCAACATCAATTTTTATTTCGGGTAGAACAACCGGCAGATCCGCGTAAGACGGCGCTACCGGGCTACCAGTCCGTGCCCATGATCGTGGCATTCACTGCGGCGGCAAAAACCATCACGATTCGCCTGCCACCGCTGACCAGTGCGCGCGAGCGACATAACTTCGACCGAACGCTGGCCTTCAGGCTGGTGGACGAGAAGGGCAAAGAAATATTCAGCGTGCGCGATCGGCTGCCCACCAGCCCGGGCGTGGACATCGAAAAAGCCATGGTTAAGTATAATCGCATGGGCCTGGCGGCCTCTGTGCCGCAATTCGCGAATCTTACCGCGCCCTCTCCTTCCGCCCAACTGACGGCGGACCTCGCCTGGTCCGTTCAGAGCACAACGCCTACAATTCAGCGCTGGTTTGAACGTTTTGATGAAGCAACCCGCCAGCAATTTATCAATCTGGTCAAAATGCTGCGGGCAAGTTGATAGACAGAAAGCGTACAAGGTAAACTGCGGCAACGGGCTGTTGGGCTCACTGGCATCAGGATGCTGTTATGGACTACACCGTACGAACGCTTGGTCAACAAAAACATATCGCGCTGGTCGCCCATGACCATTGCAAAGCTTCTCTGCTGGACTGGGTTACACGTAACCAATCCGCACTTGAACCCCATATTCTTTACGCAACCGGGACGACCGGTAATCTCATCAACCGTCACACCGGTCTGAACGTGAACGCGATGCTCAGTGGCCCAATGGGCGGCGATCAACAGGTTGGTGCGCTCATTGCCGAAGGCAAAATAGATGCGCTGATGTTTTTCTGGGATCCGCTTAATGCCGTGCCCCACGATCCTGACGTTAAGGCCCTGCTTCGTCTGGCGACAGTGTGGAATATTCCGGTCGCCACCAATCGGGCAACGGCCGATTTTATTATTCAGTCACCGCTTTTTTCGCAGACAGTGGACGTACGAATCCCGGATTACGCGCGCTACCTTGCCGAACGCCTGAACTGATTCAGGCTTTACGTAATACGGGTACATCCAGTGCCCGGAACGCATCGACAAAGACTGAGGGTTGCTGTTTATCGAACAGCAACCAGACCTGTTGCCGCGCGCGCGTCAGGGCAACATACGCCAGCCGGCGCTCTTCTGCATCAGGGAAGTCTTCGGGCTGCGGCAGCAGCCCCTGCTCCATAATGGACTCACGCTGCGGCGCGGGAAACCCTTCTTTGCCTTGCTGCAGACCCAGCACAATGACGTAATCGGCCTGCTGACCTTTACTGGCATGAATGGTCATAAAATCGATACGCATTTTTGGCCAGCGGGTTTTTGCCTTATCCAGCAGTTCAGGACGCAAATAGTGATAGCGGGCCAACAGCAGTACGCGCTCATCCGCTTTAACATAACCGCTTAGCTTGTTAAGAAGTGCCTCAAGCTGATCGTGCGGGAGCAAAGCAATCGACTTTTTATTCCCTTTCGTCAGACTGTTTAAGGGCTTACGCAGTTGATGCGGATTTTGCTGGATAAACCGATTCGCCACTTCACCAATACGATCATTGAAACGATAGGTCGTATCCAGCACACAACGATCGCCCTCACCAAAATAGTGATGGAATGCCGTTGTCAGACTCATCTCTGCGCCGCTGAACCGGTAAATTGCCTGCCAGTCATCGCCCACCGCAAACAATGTCGTGCGTGTGTTTTGCTGACGCAGCGCGCTGAGTAAAGCCGCGCGTTGTGGCGAGATATCCTGAAATTCGTCAACCAGAATATGCTTCCAGGGGCTGACAAAGCGGCCCTTTTCGAGGATCGCGATGGCCTGATGAATCAGCCCGGAGAAGTCGACTGCGCCCTCGTCCTTAAGCGCACTTTTCCAGGCCTTCAGAAGGGGTGCCATCAATTTAATCCGCTTACTGAATACGTCGCGCAGCGCGTCAGGTACATCCTCAATTATGGCGGCCTGTGCGCCGCCATGCATCCGCATCAGGCCAAGCCAGCGTTCAAGACGAGACGCCAGGCGCTGTGCTAAACGATCATCCTGCCAGAAAGGGCCTTCGCTGACCTCCCACTCCAGTTCATCACGCAACCATTGCCGCCAGCCATTCGCCTGAGCTTTTTTTTCATTACACTGCTGACGCCAGTGGTCGATCAGCCATGTCCGACGCGCGTCGGGATCGCTTTCGAGTTTACTGATGACCGGCTGTTTATGACTTCCTTCCCGAATGATATGCAGGGCCAGCGCATGAAACGTACGCGCCTGGATATCCCCGGCCCCTAAGCGGCGTTGAATACGGTCATTCATCTCTTCCGCCGCATGACGACCAAATGCCAGCAACAAAATCTGATCGGCTGCGGCCAGTCTGCGCTGTAACAGCCACCCCGCGCGGGCCACTAATACTGACGTTTTGCCGCTGCCAGCGCCCGCCAGCACCAGCACAGCGTCTTCGCCGTTAACCACCGCTTCTGCCTGTGACTCGTTCAGCGGGGTGGATTCCACCGTGGCGAAAAAATCCCGGTAGCGGGTCAACATGGCCGCCGTCCAGTCACGATTGCGCTGCGTCATCGCCGTCTCGCCCTGCTGCAGCCAGTATTGGCAAAATGCCCAGTTTTCACGGCAGGAATCAAACTGCTCAATGCGGGAAAGCGGCAAAGGTAACGCGTCAAACTGTTTGCGGATCTTATCTTTGATCGCCTGAAGTTCGCTGCGCTTCAGCCAACGCTCCTGTTCGCTGAATCCCTGAATGTCGTCGCGCAGCGCCTGTAAAACCGCGGCGCATACTTCACTCATTTCCTGACTCCAGCTTTGCCACGACTGCATGAGGTAGTGGAAAAAACGCTGCGTCTCCTGCCATTCCGTACCGTGCAAACGCACAACCTTGTTGTCCGCCAGTAAGAATTCCAGTTCACCCCACACCATTCCCCGTTTACAGGTGATGTCGGACAACTGATTGAAGGGGATCAAATATTCGTGTTTGTCGCCGCTGACCTCAACGCCCGCGGATAACAGGCGAACACGATGATAAGGATGCTGGGCAAGCCGTTTGCCCATGGATGTTGCTTTAAGTTCCACGCCGACACCAACGACCGAGATAGAGAGTAATCGGAGTTTACCTGTCAGACTCTTGACGCTCCAGCCTTAAAACACGCTAAACTTGGCGGCACAGATTGCGGAGTGCAAAAGGAAAAGCCTGTTATGCGTACTGTTTTAAATATTCTTAATTTTGTCCTGGGTGGATTTTTCACCACGCTGAGTTGGTTATTCGCCACGCTCATCAGTATCGTCCTGATCTTTACCCTGCCCTTAACGCGCTCCTGCTGGGAGATCACTAAGCTGTCATTTCTGCCGTTTGGCAATGAAGCGGTCCATGTTGACGTTCTGCGCCCGGAGAATAAAAGCTCTATCATGAACACCGGCGGCACGTTTCTGAACATTTTCTGGTTTATCTTTTTCGGTTGGTGGTTATGCCTGTCGCACATTTCTGTCGGCATCGTGCAGTGCATCAGCATTATTGGTATTCCGGTGGGCCTCGCCAATTTCAAGATTGCCGCCATTGCACTCTGGCCGGTAGGACGTCGGGTCGTCTCTGTGGAAGAGGCGCGTGCCGCGCGTGATGCCAATGCCCGCCGCCGCTATTAGTATGCTGTCCGGGTGGCGAAAGTATCTTTTTAACAGCACCTGGCGTTATCTGCTGCGCATTCTGTTTGCCTTATCAGGATGTGCGGCTGTGCCCTGGATACTGCAGCAAATTGAGTGGACGATTCCGTTAACCCTCGGCGTGGTTGCCGCCGCGCTGGCCGATCTGGATGACAGGCTGGCCGGGCGGCTTAAAAACCTGCTGATTACCTTACTTTGTTTTTGCATCGCTTCGGTTTCAGTAGAGCTGCTGTTCCCGCATCCGTTGGTATTTATTATCGGCCTGGCAGGTTCAACATGGGGATTCATTCTGTTAGGCGCGCTGGGACAGCGCTATGCCACCATTGCATTTGGCGCCTTACTGATTGCCGTTTACACCATGCTGGGCATTGGGTTGTTCTCACAATGGTATATGCAGCCCATGCTGCTGTTGGTTGGGGCACTGTGGTATAACCTGCTGACGCTGCTGGGCCATTTAATGTTTCCGATTCGTCCGGTGCAGGAACAACTGGCAGCCAGTTTTTCACAGCTGGCCCACTATCTGGATGCCAAAGCCAATCTTTTTGATCCTGACGCGGGTGAACAGGATGATGCTGCATTTGTTAAAGCCGCGATGGTAAACAGCCAGCTTGTTGCACAGCTCAATCTGACCAAGACCACCTTGCAAAGCCGTTTACGAGGTGACAGAGGCTCACGCGGTACCCGACGCAGCCTGCACTATTACTTCGTGGCTCAGGATATCCATGAACGCGCCAGCTCTTCGCATCTGCAGTACCATCTTCTGCGTGGCGACTGGCGTTACAACGAGATCCTGTTTCGCTTTCAGCGTTTACTGAATATGCAGGCACAGGCCTGTCGCCAGCTTGCCCGGGCGATTCTGCTGCGCGAACGCTGGGAACATGATGGCCGCTTTGAGCGTGTTTTTGAACGTCTGGAAAATGCGATTCACCGGCTGGCACAGAGCGAGCCGGATGCCGCCCATACCGGTGCACTGCTTTGGCTGCTTCGCAACCTGCAGGCCATCGATGCACAACTGGCCTCAATCGAAACCGAGCAGGCGCAGGCAGTTGATCCGCAGCACAGCGACAACCTGCTGTCACGCGAAGAACTGAGTGGCTGGAGTGATATTAAACTGCGCCTCAGCCTTCACCTGAGTCCGGCCTCTGCCCTGTTTCGCCACGCCGTACGCATGTCGATTGTGATGTGTGTGGGATACGGATTTATCCAGATTACCGGGCTGGAGCGCGGCTACTGGATCCTGCTGACCAGTCTGTTTGTTTGCCAGCCTAACTATAGCGCAACCCAACGCCGACTGGCGCTACGCATTGGCGGCACGCTCGCGGGCATTGCGCTTGGACTGCCCCTGCTCTGGCTGGTCCCTTCCATTGAAGGCCAACTGGTCTTGATTGTGGTCACGGGCGTCATGTTCTTTGCGTTTCGTCAGGTGCAGTATGCTCATGCAACCTTGTTCATTACTCTGCTGGTGTTGTTCTGTTTTAATTTGTTAGGCGAAGGCTTTGAGGTGGCCCTGCCCCGGGTAGTGGACACGTTACTGGGCTGTGCGCTGGCCTGGCTGGCCGTCACCTTTATCTGGCCAGACTGGCGTTTTCGCCAGCTTCCGGCGGTGGCGACGCGCACACTCAATGCCAATTGCCGTTATCTGGATGCCATTATGGAACAATACCATCAGGGCAAAGATAATCGCCTCGCTTACCGTATTGCCCGCCGCGATGCACACAATGCTGACGCGGAACTGGCCTCCGTCGTGTCGAATATGAGCAGTGAAACCCGTACCAACCCTAAGCTGCGGGAATCGGCCTTTCAGCTACTTTGCCTGAACCACTCGTTGCTCAGCTATATCTCCGCGCTGGGGGCGCACCGCGATAAAGTCACTGATCCAGCGCTGCTGGCACTTCTCGACGACACGGTGTGCTATGTCGAAGATGTGCTGCAAACCGACATCGTCAGTGACAGCCGGGCTGAGGAAATGCGTCGGGAACTGGAACAACGCCTTACCCGGTTTACCGCCGGGTCTGATTCGCCTACGCCGCTGGTACTGCAGCAACTGGGGTTACTGGTTGCCTTGCTGCCGGAAATCGCTCGCCTGCGGCGTGCTTTAGGTTCTCACTAAGGCCCTTTCTTCGCCTCTTCCACTGTTTTGAGCGCAGCCTGGTACCATTCACCCAGCTCCGCTTTAACCCTTGGCGGGAGAGCGGCTTCATGATGGCCCGAAATAGCACCCTGAAGCGCCAGCAAGGTTTTGAAACCGAGGTGCTGGTTATAACGTTTTAGTTTTAACCAGCACGCCCTGGCTCCGACCTCGTGCAGGTGTTTAACGCTGCAAATGCCTATCTCATGCAACATCATTTCCAGCCGTAAGCTGACATTAGGCAGATCTTTTAAACGCACCCGGCCTTGTCGGTCATCCTGTTCCCGACGGGCGGTCTGTAGTGAGGCCGCTGAGAGCGCAACCAGATGCTCCGGGTCACACCATAAATTTTCATCGACCCTGAAATAATTCAGGCTGACCGGCATACCGCGTTTGCGAAAAATAAGCGGCTCCAAGGGGCGTTTAGCCACATATTCCCGCAGGGCTTCGCTGGCGCGCAGATAAAGCTGATCGTCTTTTATCAAGGCAAACACGACGCGCTCAACAGCTAAGGCGTAACCGCCAAACTGAGTACGGGATTCGACATTACCTAAAGGCGCCAGTTGTTGTTTTGATCGCAAAACGACCCGCTGTTCTTTCTTCATATCATCACCTCCTTGTAACAAAAACCTGTTAAAAACGTTACTATTCAGTCGGTTAGAAGATAAGAAAATTCAGTTGCAGGTTCAATGAATAAATCACTTTGGCGTCAACATTATGCGAATTTTGCGAGGCATTTTCAGAAATTCAGGTTGATCTTTATCCAGGATGTCATTACTGTATATCCATACAGTCAACTGCTGAGTGATTAATTTATGCGCACCCAACATCCCCGTAATGTATGCCCGACTCACCGTTACGCTTCGCCTTCTGACCCCGCTTCTCAGAGCGGCTGGATTACTGAATTGCGCTATAGCGAAAAACCGGGAATGATGCAGATGCTGCTGTTACCGTTGCTTCAGCAACTGAGCCAGCAATCCCGCTGGCAGCTTTGGTTAACACCTGCGCATAAGTTGAGTCGGGTCTGGATGCAGGAAGCAGGCTTGCCCCTGGAGAAAAGTATGCATATCGCCGACGCTGAACGTTACAACGCCGTCGAGGCCATGATTAAGGCCCTGCGTACGGGAAATTACAGTGTCGTTTTAGCCTGGATTCCCTACGATCTGGATGAAGATGAGCGTCGGGAACTGGAGCTCGCTGCGGCTGAAGGTGAAGCGTTAGGACTCATCCTGCGCTCGGGTGAGTCCTCTAAAACGCCAGTCAGACCAGAAAGTCGGCTAAAAATTCAGTCTGATTTGTTTCATTAAGTAAAAAATGAGATTTATCTCAAGAAATTTTTTCTCTCGCGTTGGGCTAAGACACTGATTCTGCTCCTGCCAGTAATGACAATGGCTTAGCCCCCATTTTGCGGGTTACCCCCATCACAGAAGTTCACCCTAAATTGTTAGAATTTATGTATAAAACACTGTTTTTTTACATAAGTGCCTCACATCACACTTGTAAGTTTCCAATCTCGTTGTAGACTTTATCTCGCCAGGGTGCTCAATAACCTCCGTTTTTTGCGGTAGAGTCATAAGCGAGCGTTTTGACCCGGCGAAGGATTAAACCAAGAGCAACCTTTATGCTCATTGCCTATTTGGATGATAACGAGGCGCAAAATGAAAAAGACAGCTATCGCAATTGCAGTGGCACTGGCTGGCTTCGCTACCGTAGCGCAGGCCGCCCCTAAAGATAACACCTGGTACACCGGTGCTAAACTGGGCTGGTCTCAGTATCACGACACTGGCTACTACGGTCACGGTTACCAAAATAACGACGGCCCAACTCACGAAAGCCAACTGGGTGCTGGCGCATTCGCCGGTTACCAGGCTAACCCATACCTGGGTTTCGAGCTGGGTTATGACTGGTTAGGCCGTATGCCTAACAAAGGCAACCAGGTTAACGGCGCTTTCAAAGCACAGGGCATCCAACTGGCTGCTAAACTGAGCTACCCAATCGCTGACGATCTCGACGTTTATACCCGCCTGGGTGGTATGGTATGGCGTGCAGATTCTACCCAGCAAGTAGTTGGCGGCAACCGCATCAGCGACCACGACACCGGTGTTTCTCCACTGGCAGCGGTTGGTGTTGAGTATGCTCTGACCAAAAACTGGGCAACCCGTCTGGATTACCAGTGGGTGAACAACATCGGTGACGCACAGACCGTTGGTGCTCGTCCAGACAACGGCATGCTGAGCCTGGGTGTTTCTTACCGTTTCGGTCAGGATGATGTTGCTGCGCCAGCTCCGGCTCCAGCACCAGCACCAGCGCCAGTTGTTCAGACTAAGCGCTTTACTCTGAAATCAGACGTTCTGTTCACCTTCAACAAGTCAACGCTGAAGCCAGAAGGTCAGCAGGCTCTGGATCAGCTGTACAGCCAGCTGAGCTCAATGGATCCTAAAGACGGTTCAGTCGTTGTTCTGGGCTTCACCGATCGCATCGGTTCAGAGCAGTACAACCAGAAACTGTCTGAGAAACGTGCTCAGTCTGTAGTAGATTACCTGGTATCTAAAGGTATCCCTGCTAACAAGATCTCTGCTCGCGGCATGGGTGAATCTAACCCAGTGACTGGCAACACCTGTGACAGCGTGAAAGGCCGTAAAGCCCTGATCGACTGCCTGGCGCCAGATCGTCGTGTAGAAATCGACGTTAAAGGTATCAAAGACGTGGTAACTCAGCCTCAGGCTTAAGTTATACGTGATAAAAAACCCCGCGCATGCGGGGTTTTTTTTGTCCTTTAATCCGGAGCAGGCCTGAATATTGCTCCGTAAACTACCCGTTGTCAGTATCCGACTTGCCCAGTATAGCCTGCAAATCCTGCTTCAGCGTCGACATCTGGCTGGCGTACTTTTCTTTGCGTTCGGCATCTTCAATTAGCTGCACAATCGTTTCAGACAGGGTGCAGTTGCGCCGTTGCGCCAGGCCGGCCAGCCGCTGCCAGACCAGATATTCCAGATCGATGGATTTTTTTCGTGTGTGCTGATGCTCGGCATTGAAATGCCGTTTTCGCCGCGCACGGATCGTTTGTTTAAGCCGGTTGTCCAGTTCGGGATGAATGTGTTGACTAATCCAGTCGTTAACGTCGACGGGATTATTCTCCATCATTAACAGCTTATCGACTGCCGCCTGTGCCGCGCTGAGTTCAAGGTGACGCGTGATCAGTTCACCTTCCCGATGTTTTTTCACCAGGTATTTCCACTTCCATCCACATTCAAGATTTTCGAGCTGCTGGTATTTCATCGGAATCTCATCGTGATCACGTAACGAACTAAGAATAACAGCTTTTTTACTGGATGCAGCAACGAAAAACATGTCGTCAGTGTCACAACTTCTGATTGAACTCCGCAGTGCTTAAGCACAGTGAATCCTGTATAATCTTGCTTTTCTCAAAACAGACAAATGCGATTATTTTGACCAGCACTCAACTCACGTGGCAAACCTTACAGCCGGATAGCGCGCAATATCAATCCGTTTTCTCCCGAATTGCTGATGAAGAAACCGATGCTTTAGCAACGGTGCAGCCCCGATTGCTGAATGCGCTGGCCCACTTGCACCATCAGAGTCAGGGTTTTCCTTTGCTGCTGGTTCGCAGCCAGGAAAACCGCGATTATCTCTCGCTGATCGCCAGTGCGGCACAGCGCGTAATGGGCACCGCTTCGTCCCTGGCGGGCGGGGATTATCATATCCTGGCCGACAACGTCACGTTGCAGCCGCCCACTGACAGTCAGCGTCCTTTTACCAGCCAGGGTGGTGTGCATTTTGCCGACTGGATTGAGCAGGAGCAGCTGTTTGGCTGTGTCCGGGTACATAAAGATCGTATTCAGCTGGAACCTGGTCTGATCCATCGTGCCAATGGCGGAACGCTGGTGCTTTCACTCCGTGCGCTCCTCGCTCAGCCCCTGCTCTGGCTGCGGCTGAAAAGGAGCATTGAGCAAGGCTACCTCGAATGGCTGTCGCAGGATGAGCGCCGCCCTTTGCCTGTCTCTGTCCCGCCGCTTCCGCTGAAGTTAAATCTGGTGCTCTGTGGCGAACGCGATACGCTCGCTGATTTTCAGGAGCTGGATGCCGAAGCGCATGAGATGGCGATTTACACTGAATTTGAAGAAAACCTTCAAATTGTGGATGAAGATGATGTGCTGGCATGGTGCCGCTGGACAGTAGATTTGGCCGCACAGGCTGATATCGCTGCGCCAGATGAGGACTTTTGGCCTGAGCTCATCAAAGAAGGCGTTCGCTATAGTGGCGATCAGGAAACCTATCCCCTTTGTCCACGTTGGCTGCTGCGTCAGCTGCGTGAGACCGCGTTGATGGGTGAAACACTAAACGCTGAAGCCTTGCGTGACGCGCTGGAAGCACGTCTGTGGCGCGAAAATTATCTGAATGAACGCATGCGTGATGAGATTTTGCTGCGCCAGATTTTGGTCGAAACGGAAGGCGAAGTGGTGGGCCAGATCAACGGTCTTTCCGTCGTGGAATATCCCGGTCACCCGCGGGCCTGGGGCGATCCCTGCCGTATCACCTGCGTGGTTCATCCTGGCGACGGAGAATTTACCGACGTCGAACGCAAAGCGGAGCTGGGCGGCAATATTCATGCTAAAGGCATGATGATTATGCAGGCCTATCTTATTGCGGAGCTGGAGTTAGATCAGCAATTGCCTTTTTCTGCTTCGCTGGTGTTTGAACAATCCTATTCGGAAGTTGACGGCGACAGCGCGTCGCTGGCAGAACTGTGTGCTCTGATCAGTGCCCTTGCCGATACACCGCTAAATCAGCAAATTGCGGTCACGGGCTCGGTCGATCAGTTTGGTAACGTCCAGCCGGTCGGTGGCCTGAATGAGAAAATTGAAGGCTTCTTCGACATCTGCCATCAGCGTGAGCTCACGGGTCAGCAAGGTGTGATTATTCCTGCCTGCAATGTGCGCCACCTGAGTCTGAATCAGCAGGTTGTGAGTGCGGTCGAAGCCGGTCGTTTCCATATCTGGGCAATCGATACGGCTGATGAAGCGTTGCCCTTACTGACCGGAAAAGTCTGGAACACGGAAGACGGCGAAGGCGAATGCCTGCTGCGTACGATTCAGGAGCGCATCAGTCAGATGAATCAGCCTGAGCCCACCCCTCGGGCATGGCCGTTGAGATGGCTTAACTGGTTCAACCACCGTTAATCTCATTTGCTCAGTGTACAACTGTTCGCTAATATTCGTGATTCACTAAAAGAAGGCTTAATAAGAACATGGTAGATAAACGCGAATCCTATACCAAAGAAGACCTGATCCTGTCTGGTCGCGGTGAACTGTTCGGCGAAAATGGTCCGCCACTCCCTTCCGGCAATATGCTGATGATGGACCGCGTGGTCAAAATGACCGAGGACGGCGGGAAATATGATAAAGGCTTCGTGGAAGCTGAACTGGATATCAATCCAGATCTGTGGTTCTTTGGCTGCCATTTCATTGGTGATCCGGTGATGCCTGGCTGTCTGGGCCTGGATGCGATGTGGCAACTGGTTGGCTTCTATCTCGGCTGGCTGGGTGGCGAAGGAAAAGGCCGCGCGCTGGGCGTGGGTGAAGTTAAATTCACCGGTCAGGTTCTGCCAGACGCGAAAAAAGTCACCTACCGCATTCACTTTAAACGCGTGATTAACCGTAAACTGGTTATGGGCGTGGCAGATGGTGAAGTGTTTGTTGACGGGAATTTGATCTATACAGCCAGCGATCTGAAAGTTGGCCTGTTCAAAGATACTGCTGCATTCTGACGTTTCATTCCACAGAAACGAAAACCTCCGCACAGTGCGGAGGTTATATCCCTTTTCAGTGACATCCGGCTAAGCCGCAGCCGACCTGTCCTCCATGGCTTGTCGCCAACCTCCCAACCAGTGAGACTTAGCGTCTATCATTTGATACGGACACATCTCTTTAGAGCGTCCTGTAATGCCAGCTTGATAACCACGTGAATGGGCGCGCTCAAGGCGGTCTCGTTTCTGTCTCTTCATACTCCGTGTCCCTCATGTAAGGTCTGTGGAATCTGGTGGAAAGAAAAAGGTGGTGAATTAATGTTCAGCCACCCTTTTGTTTTACTCGCTCTGTATGAAAAGATCAATGCGCAATATTCACGCCAGTGTCACAAATATGACCTGCTCCAGACATATACTTTCTGTTTCAACCTATGAAACTGTGACGATATCCGTATGATTTATAAAGAAAGCCTGGAAAACGTCAGAAAAATTATATGTGCTGAAACAACACGTTAACTAAAGCCCTGTTGCGGTTGACTCTGCCGTGGTTGCACCGCGTGCAATCTGCTGTGCGATTTGCTGCCAGCCCTGTGCCAGCGTTTTAACCAGCGAATCATAGCCATCTTCCCGCTGCGGTAGCACCAGATTAAAAGCCTGCTTTGTGAAGCGCCCCTGATGTTCCAGTGTCCACTGACCGCTGATAACCGCCTTGCCATCATAACGGCCCTGGAAATCATTCACCGTTACGCTCAGCGTATCGTGCTCCTGACCGATAAGCGTCTGGGTAACCAGACGGCCGGGTAACGCTTTCGTCAGATTAGTGATCAACGTTTGTTGCAATTGCTGATCGAGCGGGCTGGCCCACAGATTATTAGCGGCAATGACATATTTTACGTCGCTGGTCTGATAGACCAGCCCATTGCCCGCCAGATAGTCGGGGACCGTAATTTGCTGCACCCATAATGTCGGCTGCGCATTCGCCTCGCTGCTTATCACCTGCATTGAGGCTGCCCCCGAGGGCAGCTGATAATAGGTGGTATTGACCGTACTGCTACAGGCACTCAGTGCGAGAGCGGCAAAAAGCATTAATCCTTTTTTCATTGTTTCGCCCTCTTTGGCTGGGGATCCTGTCCCGGTTTGGCCTCAAACACTAACGCATTACTTTTCGCATTTAACGTTTTTAACACGGGCTGAAGTTCACGCAGCACCTGATCAAGCCGTTGCATATCGCCCACCAGCTTGCTGTAAGCCGGGGAGCCTGGCTGTAACCCTTTCATGCTTCGGTTCAGCTCACGAAGCGTCTGCTGCGTTTCTTCTGGCAAGGTTTTCATCGCCGGACTGCTGGTCACCACATTGATGTTATCAATAGTACGCTGCAGATCCCTGAGCGTCTTCTGGCTCTCTTTCAGTGTGCCCGTGGCTTCCGTCACCATGTTGTTCAGCGGTAAACTGTTAATCTTATCCAGCGCCGCCATCAGTTTTTGCTGGATCTGACTGAGGCCGCCGCTTACTGTTGGAATCACTTCGTATCCCGCGACTTTATCCGGACCGGTATACGGCGGTGCGTTATTATAGAAGTCGATATCCACATACAGCGCACCGGATAGCAAATTGCCCGTTTTCAACGTTGCGCGCAGGCCACGTTTCTTACCATCCTGCAAATGCTGCTCAAGATCAAAGTTTTGCCCTAAACGGTTAATAAAGCGATCGGGTTCAATACGAATCAACACCGGCACGCGATAATCATTATTTAACGCCTGAGCGGTGCCCGCATTCATGAACGGCACTTCCGCAACGGTACCCAGACGAATGCCGCGGAATTCAACCGGCGCGCCCACCTGCAAGCCACGAATCGAATCCGAGAAGAACATCAGATAGTCGATATGATTGGTGTACAGCGAATCCTGAATACTGCGTTGATCGTCGAACAAATGATATTCAGCCTGATTCTGCGCCGCTTTGCCTAAATCCCACCCGTCCGGGACGTCAAAACTCACTCCGCCGCTAAACAGCGTGGTCAGCGATCCCATTTCGACGCGCATCCCTGAGGCCGACATATCGACCGCGATGCCGCTGTCTTTCCAGAAGCGCACATTGGTCGTTACCAGGCGATCGTAAGGCGCGGCGATAAACAGCTGATAGGTCATCAGGCGTTTATCCGTGTCGAACGTGCTGGTTTCAACGGTGCCGACACGGAAACCGCGGAACAGAACCGGATCGCCCGGATTCAGTTGGCCTGCTTTATTACTGTCGAGCGTAATCCGGATACCTTTGGCATCCGGCGGGGCAAGCGGCGGTGAATCCATCAGGGTGTACTGCTCCAGAGGCGCTTTTTTGGTGCCGGGCTGCAGCTCAATATAGGCCCCGGAAAGTAACGTGCCCAGACCGGTGATCCCTTCACGGCCCACCTGCGGTTTAACTACCCAGAAGACGCTGTCGCTGTGCAACAGTTTTTCCATACCGGCATTCAGTCGGGCTTTAATTTCCACATGATGAAGATCGTCCGTCAGCACCGCACTTTCCACCACGCCAACGTTCACGCTGCGACTTTTAATCGTGGTTTTGCCCGCTTCGATCCCTTCTGCACTCTCGGTGATCAGGGTCACTTCGGGCCCCTGATGGCTGAAGTGATAAAACAGAATCCAGCCGCCTATTAATAACGTGACAATAGGGACGATCCATACCGGTGACCAGCGCTTGATCTGGTCCACTTTGGCATAACCGTGATTATTTTCCGTCAAGATGCGGCTCCTTCATGTTTTTCTCACCAGCACGATCCCAAGTTAAGCGCGGGTCAAACGTCATTGCCGCAATCATGGTCAGAATCACCACCAACGCAAACAACACCGCTCCCCATGCCGGATAAATTTTCATTAATTGCCCCATGCGCACCAGCGCAGAGAGCACGGCAATCACAAAGACGTCAATCATTGACCAGCGCCCCACAAACTCAACGACTTCATAAATCCGGTGCATTTTGTGGCTGTCGCGCTGCCCTCGCCCACTGGCATCCCAGCACAGCCAGCCAATCGCCAGCATTTTCAGAGACGGCACCATAATACTGGCGATGAAAATCACCAGCGCGACCGGATAAGAGCCATCGCCCCACAGCAAAATGACGCCAGCCATGATGTTGGACGGCATCGCGGAGCCCAGGGTTTCCGTAATCATGATGGGCAGCAGATTGGCCGGCACGTAGAGCATAACGGAGGTGATCAGCAGTGCCATGGTCCACTGCAGGCTGTGCTTACGTCGGGCATGGGCAACTACGCCACAACGGGGGCATTCCTGCTGCGCCACGGGCAAGATCGCCGTACAGCAAGGACAGGAGCGCAGCCCCTGCCTGAGTCCGCTAATGCCGGGCTGTGGCGCATGCGGCAAAGGCGGCGGTGGCTCAATTTGCAGCCAGAGCCAGCGACGGTCCAGGCACTGAAACGCCCGCAGTTGTAAAAGACAAAACAGACACCAGGGCCAGAAACTGGTTTCAAGGCTGATTTCGCCATAGGCCATGAGCTTCACAAAACTTACCAGCACACCGGCCATAAAAATTTCGGCCATGCCCCAGCTCCGCATATGAAACAGAATACGCGCCAGCCCCAGTTTCAGGCTAAGAGGCATCTTGACCTGGTTCACCAGCAGGACCAGCGTGACCATGCAAAACGCCGGAATCGCCTGAACAAACAGCAGAAACAGGGTGGCCAGGCTGGCATAGTCATCGGCCACCATGACACCAGGAATTTGCATCAGGCTAATCTGGCTGGAGAGCCCGGCCACTTTCATAGTGATAAACGGGAACAGATTGGCCAGGACTAACATAAACAGTGCCGCCAGCGCATAGCCGGTGGGACGTTTGCGTGGCTCTGACCAGTTGACTGTCAGGGACGTGTGGCAGCGCGGGCATGACGCGCGGCTGCCAACAGGGATATCCGGCAGTTTGACCATCAGGTCGCATTGTGGACAAAGCATCCACGCACTGGTTTTGTCTGCAGAACACATTCCCTGACCCTTATCGCTAGCCGCCGTTTTTCATTGATTCCAGTTCTTCCCAACGCGCAAACGCGGTTTCCAGCTGCGCTTCCACCTGAGCCAGTTCATCCAGCACCGGCTGCGTTTTATCGTGCGGCTGGCTGAAGAAATCCGGGTGGCTCATGCTTGCCTGCAGTTCGCCGATACGCGCCTCTAACTGTTCCAGTTTTTGCGGTAACTGCTCCAGCTCACGCGTCAGGTTATAGCTTAGTTTGTTCGCGCTGCGTTTGGCAGATTCATTTTTCGGTTCAGCAGACTGAGCGGCACGATTTGCCTCTTTCGCTTTCGCGGTCACCTGCGTTTTTTGCTGCTTATAGGCCGCACGCTGCTGTTGGGCATCGTGATAACCCCCGACGAAGGTGCCAATCTCACCATTGCCTTCAAAGATCCAGCACTCCGTCACGGTGTTATCCACAAACTGGCGATCGTGGCTGACCAGCAGCACGGTGCCCTGATAGCCGTCGATAAGCTCTTCCAACAGTTCCAGTGTTTCCACATCAAGGTCGTTGGTCGGTTCATCGAGGATCATCAGGTTACTTGGGCGCAGAAACAAACGCGCCAGCAGCAGGCGGTTACGTTCCCCACCGGACAGCGCTCTGACAGGTGTCATCGCCCGCTTGGGATGGAACAGGAAGTCCTGCAGATAACCCAGCACATGGCGGGGCTTACCGTTCACCAGCACTTCCTGCTTCCCTTCGGCGAGGTTATCCATCACCGTTTTGTCGGGATCGAGTTCTGCACGATGCTGATCGAAATAGGCCACTTCAAGCTTGGTGCCTGAATGCACGCGGCCATGGTCGGCCTTAAGCTGTTGCAGCATCAGGCGCAGTAAGGTGGTTTTGCCACAGCCATTTGGGCCAATCAGGGCAATCTTGTCGCCGCGCTGAACCTGCGCCGAGAAATCGTTGACCAGTTGCTTGCCGTCTACCGCGTAATCGACATTCTCCAGCTCAAAGACAATTTTGCCGGAACGGGACGCTTCGCCGACCTGCATATTGGCTTTACCCATCACCTCACGGCGCTCTGAGCGCTCGCGACGCAGGGCTTTTAACGCGCGGACGCGGCCTTCATTACGGGTACGGCGCGCCTTAATCCCCTGACGTATCCACACTTCTTCCTGTGCCAGCTTGCGATCAAACTCGGCGTTTTGCATTTCTTCAACGCGCAAGGCTTCTTCTTTGCCTTCCAGATAGGCGTCGTAGTTACCCGGCCACGAAACCAGTTTGCCACGATCCAGATCCACGATACGGGTGGCCATATTGCGAATAAACGAACGGTCATGAGAGATAAACACGATGCTGCCGCTGAAACTTTTCAGGAAGGTTTCCAGCCAGTCAATCGTTTCAATATCCAAATGGTTCGTTGGCTCATCCAGCATCAGTACGCGTGGATTACTGACCAGCGCGCGTCCGAGCGCGGCTTTACGTAACCAGCCGCCCGATAACGACGACAGCTCCGTATCCGGCGACAGGCCAATCTGCTGCAACACATCATTGATGCGACTTTCCAGTTGCCACAGATTGTGGTGATCCAGAATGCCCTGCAAGCGTGCCATCTCATTGAGGTTCCTGTCGCTCGGATCCTCCATGACCTGATGGGAAATCGCGTGGTAGGCTTTCAGATGCTCCGCCTGTTCCTGTACGCCTTCTGCCACAAAGTCGTAAACCGAGCCGGTAATATTTCGCGGCGGATCCTGTTGCAGACGTGCGACGACCAGATCGGTCTCATAAATGATGCGACCATCATCCAGCGGTTGCTCGCCGTTGATGATTTTCATCAATGTGGATTTACCCGCACCGTTACGACCAACCAGACACACGCGCTCATTCTCTTCGATGTGCAGCTCGGTGTTATCTAACAGCGGCGCATCGCTGAAGGAGAGATAAGCGCCGTGGATACTAATTAATGACATGTAGCTTATTCCTTACCGGCATGTGTAATCAGCCAGCAGTTGTGAATTTGGCGATTACGCGCAAAATCCTGTGACAGGGTTTTCTGTGTGATGTCCTGCGCCTGAAGGCCTAATGCCTTAAGGCCGTCCAGATCCATTTTGAAACCACGTTTGTTATTCGAGAACATGATGGTGCCGCCTTTGCGCAGCAGACGCTTCAGATTGCGCATCAGCATCATATGGTCGCGCTGCACATCGAAACTCTCTTCCATACGTTTAGAGTTTGAGAACGTAGGCGGATCGATAAAGATCAGATCGAAATTTTCATCAGTTTCATTCAGCCAGCTCAGGCAGTCCGCATGCAATAAGCGATGCTGACGGCCTGTCAGGCCATTCAGCCGCAGGTTCCGTTCCGCCCATTCCAGATAGGTGCGCGACATATCCACTGTGGTCGTAGAACGCGCGCCGCCCAGCCCCGCATGGACGCTGGCGGTGCCGGTGTAGGCAAACAAATTCAGGAAATCTTTGCCCTGGCTCATCTGGCCCAGCATTTTGCGCGCGATACGGTGATCGAGGAACAACCCGGTGTCCAGGTAATCGGTCAGATTCACCAGGAAGCGGGCATTGAATTCCTGCACCTCGAAATAATCGCCCTTCTCGCTCAGTTTCTGATACTGCGCTTTGCCCTTTTGGCGTTCGCGGGTTTTCAGGATGAGGCGGCTGGACGGCAGCTCCAGCACGCTGAGCGTCGCGCTGATAACATCGAACAGGCGCTGACGGGCTTTATTTGCGTCGATAGTTTTCGGTGGCGCATATTCCTGTACCACTACCCAGTCCGCATAGCGATCCACCGCCACGTTGTAGTCAGGCAGATCGGCATCATAAATGCGATAGCACTCAATCCCTTCCTGGCGCGCCCATTTATCGAGCTTCTTCAGGTTTTTACGCAAGCGGTTAGCGTAATCTTCGGCAATCTGGTTGGCGCGCTCACCACTGGCGGCAGATAACTGATAATTCTTCTGTACGCAGTCCAGTGGTCCGTTTTTCGCCTTGAACTGTCGATCGGCGCGCAGTTGCAGGCAACTGAGCAGCTCGGGTGAGGCGCTGAACAGCGATAAGTTCCAGCCCGCAAAATGCTGCTTCATCAGCCGCCCCAACTGACTGTGCAGGGCAATAAGCGCAGGCTCGCTTTCCAGACGCTCACCGTACGGTGGGTTACTCAGTACCGTGCCCGTTACGCCGTTCTCAAGCGGATTGTTCAGCTTCAGCAGGTCCTGTTGCCCAAAGGTGAACAACTCGAAAACGCCTGCGCGGCGGGCGTTGGCTTTCGCCCATTCCAGCACCCGGCCATTATTATCGAAACCATAAAAACGTGCCTGACAGGCCGCCGTGCCCGCACGGGCCCGCGCCTGCGCATCGCGTTTAACGTCCAGCCACAGGCTTTCGTTAAAGCCGGCCCAGGCCGTAAAGCCCCACTGGCTCCGGAGTAAACCTGGCGCACGATCGCAGGCCATCAGTGCCGCTTCAATCAGCAGCGTACCGGAACCACACATCGGGTCGATGAGCGGCGTAGTCGTTTGCCAGCCTGAACGCATCACAATGGCTGCGGCCAGGTTCTCTTTCAACGGCGCCTGACCGGTTTGCTGGCGATAACCACGCTGGTGTAACGCGCTGCCGCTGAGGTCCAGTGCAATGCTGGCGCGATCGTCGTCGAGCCAGACGTTAATGCGGATATCCGCCTGTTCACGATCCACGTCTGGTCGTGGCAGATTGCGGCGGGTAAAGCTGTCAACAATCGCGTCTTTGACACGCAACGCGCCAAACTGACTGTTACGGATCGCCTCGTTAGTCCCGTTAAAATGCACCACAAAGGTTTTATCGCTGCCAAAGGTAGCAGGCCAGTCAATGCCCTGCACACCAAGATAAAGATCGAGATCGCTGTACACGCCCACCTCCGTCAGCGGAAGCAGAATGCGCGACGCCAGACGGCTCCACATCAGGCTTTGATACATGACGCGATCGTCAGCTTTGAAGTGAACGCCTCCCTGTACCACTTGCAGGTCCTGCGCGCCCAGCGCGTCCAGCTCATTTTTTAACAGCTCTTCGAGCCCACGCGCCGTGCTGGCAAACAGAGAATTCATATCGTCACTTTTTACTCTTGAGAAAATTGTTGCGCATTATAGCGAATCGCAGACCTATGTCATAAAGTTAGCTTCTTTTGTCTTGCGCGCCTGCTTCAGGAGACTGTCATGATTACGCTTTCCCGCTTGTTTATTCATCCTGTTAAATCAATGCGGGGGCTGCAGGTTTCCCATGCCTGGGCTGCCAACAGCGGATTGACCTTCGATCGCATTTTTATGGTGACCGAACCCGATGGCACTTTTATTACTGCGCGCCAGTTCCCGGAAATGGTGCAGTTTACGCCCGCCGTCACCCCTGAGGGATTATTTTTACAGGCGCCCGACGGCAGTCAGTCGCTGATTCGCTTCGCCGATTTTACGCAAACGGAAGCGCCAACAGAGGTATGGGGAAACACCTTTACCGCCCGTATCGCGCCCGAGGCGATCAACCAGTGGCTGAGTGCCTTTTTCCCAAGACCGGTCCAACTGCGCTGGACTGGACCACAGCCGTCACGCCGCGTGAAGCGCTTCACCGAGGTGCCGCTGGGGTTTGCCGATGGCTATCCTTATCTGTTAGTGAATAATGCCTCTCTGCGGGATCTGCAGCAGCGCTGTCCGGCCAGCGTGCGCGTTGAGCAATTTCGTCCTAACCTGGTGGTCAGCGGTGCGCCTGCCTGGGATGAAGACAACTGGGCGGAGATTACGGTAGGTCAGGTACATTTTGCCGTCCCTAAGCCCTGCAGTCGTTGCGTGTTTACTACGGTTAGCGTTGAAAATGGCCAGAAACATCCTGACGGACAACCTCTCGCCACACTTCAGGGCTTTCGCACCGCACAGGACGGCAGTGGTGACATTGATTTTGGCCTGAACCTTATTGCGCTAAACAGTGGGATTATTCGTGTCGGTGATGACGTCAAGGTCGTCAAACGCCAGCCGCCACGCGCCTATGGTGCGGGAGAGGTTGTGGAAACCCTCAAGCCGCAGCAGCAATCCCCCAATGCGGTGACGATTTCGTATCAGGGCCAGACATTCAGCGGCGATAACCAGCAAATTTTGCTTGAGCAGCTCGAAGCCCAGGGGTTCCGCATTCCCTACTCGTGTCGGGCAGGTTTGTGTGGCAGTTGCAAAATCACCCTGGTGGCGGGAAAAGTGAAGCCCTTAAAACAGAGTGCCATCCGTGATGATGGCACAATACTGAGTTGCAGTTGTATTCCTGCCGGCGATATTGATGTGAAGTAAGTTACACCGCGCGTGCATAACGCGTGGTTTTTTCCTGCTGATGCGGTTGAAGACGGTCGTTCATCACTTTAATCGCATCCCCTAACACCATTCCTTTGCCCGCCAGCGTTAACGCGGGCTGCGCCAGCAGGCAGAGCGCGGCGTTATCGCCATTTTCAACCACCAGCAAACGTGCCTGCTCGCCATTCTCGGCCAGCGTGACCTCAACCATCTCGCCGACCGCAGGTTGCATTGGCTGGCGATGTGCGGAGAAATGCCAGCTTTTGGGCATCAGGGGTTTTAGAAAGCGGGCGGCCACCAGCGCATTTAACACCAGTTCGGCGCGCTGATTACTGCTTAACGGGCTCTGGCGGCACTTCTCTTCAAAGGTGAAATAGAGCGCGGCGTCATCAACACAAAATCCGGATTCCGTGAAAGCATCCGGTGTCAGCATTTTGCGTGCATAGCGGGAACGAAAAAGCATACCGTCAGCCAGATCGAGCATCATACGGTCGTGCTCGGCGTCATAATACCAACGCCAGTTGTCATCGGGTTTAATTTTCATCGTGTGCCCTGTATTTACCGCTGTGCTAAAGGCAAAATATCTGTCGAAGAATAATGAATGCTGAAAAATCGTGCAACAGGACAAAATATAAACGAGCCGGAGAGAGAAATAAACCCCCCGGCGCATTAATAGAGCGATTCTCTTAGATGTGGGTCACGATATCTTTAATTAAGCCCGGACCTTTATAAATAAAACCAGAATAAATTTGAACGAGCGTGGCGCCGGCAGCGATTTTTTCTCGTGCCGCGGTCAGTGAATCAATTCCGCCCACGCCAATAATGGGCAAACGCCCCTGCAGCTCTTGTGACAGACGCTGAATGACGGCGGTGCTGCGCGACTGAACCGGACGTCCACTTAA
Organism: Pantoea sp. JZ2; assembly: GCF_035191405.1. Classification (NCBI taxonomy): domain Bacteria; kingdom Pseudomonadati; phylum Pseudomonadota; class Gammaproteobacteria; order Enterobacterales; family Erwiniaceae; genus Pantoea; species Pantoea sp. JZ2. The sequence continues at coordinate 3,179,097 of NZ_CP045247.1, forward strand.
TCCCCCGGCTTCCTCGCTATATTTCAGTCCATTCACCAGGGTACGATCCAGTGTGGTATTTGTGGCAATGACGCCATCAATTTGGTGGCGAACTAAACTGTCAGCCACCTGGATCAACTCGTCTTCAGAAAGATCCGGCGCGATCTTTACAGCGACAGGCACATATTTGAGATGCCGCTTTTCCAGTTCTTTTTGTTTTGCTTTGATGGAACTGAGCAGATCGTCAAGCGCCTCACCATATTGCAGAGAACGTAAACCTGGCGTATTCGGTGACGAAATATTGATGGCAATATAACCGGCATGGGCATAAATTTTCTCCATGCACAGCAGATAATCGTCTTTGCCCTGCTCCACTGGCGTATCTTTATTTTTGCCAATATTGATGCCCAGCACGCCCTTGAATCGGGATTTTTTGACATTTTCCACCAGATTATCCACGCCGAGATTATTGAATCCCATGCGGTTAATAATCCCTTCGGCTTCAACTAAGCGAAACATGCGCGGCTTATCGTTACCTGGTTGAGCCCGTGGCGTGACCGTTCCCACTTCAACAAAACCAAATCCCATTGCGCCAAACGCATCAATGCACTCGGCATTTTTATCCAGCCCGGCCGCAAGGCCCAGCGCATTATCAAACGTCAGCCCCATACAGGTCACGGGGCGCGAGGGTAAACGCTGGCGGATAAGGGCTTCCAGCGGCGTGCCGCTCATAAAGCGTAACTGCTGAAAGGTGAGATGGTGCGCGCGCTCAGGATCGAGCCTGAATAACGCCGGTCGGACGATTGAGTAAAACATGCACTCTCCTGGAAGACGGAAGCGACGGTGGAAATCAGTGCACAGGAAATTGTGCGCCAGAATGGTAAGGTGCTCTGGCGCAAAAGTAAATCGTGGGGCGTTAAGCGAGGAAACTGTTTGACGCAGATTTGATCTTACACAACGGAATCGTTTGCCGTGCGCGAATTCATCCTGTCCGGAAACGCATAGTCACGCCAGATATTGTGGCGAACCATAATGCCAAAAATACCGATACAGACCAGCACTTCCGCCAGCACCATTGACCATGCTGCGCCGATCGCGCCAAATTTCCACGCCAGCAAACAGCAAACAGGTACGTTGACGACGCCCGCGACCATCATCACCATCATGCGCTGACGCGCCAGCCCGTGCGGAATCAGAATCTGCAGTCCGGCGGGATAGGCGATATTGCCGAACAGGAAGCACAGCACAAAGACGCGGAGAACATCGGCTGACGGCAGGAAGTCTTTGCCTAACAGCAATGACACCACCTGATCGGCAAACAGCCAGGTAAAGATCACAATAGACAGACTGAGGCCAAAAGACAGCATCAGGCTTTTACGTGTGGCAGCAACCGCAGCCGCTTTATCGCGACCAAACAGATGGCTGACGCGCGGGAAAAACGCGCTGCCAATCTGCTCCGGTACAGAATTCGCGGCTTTGCGCAGCCTGTCCGCACCGTTGTAGATCCCCACCATGTAGTGGGAGGTAAAGCTGGCGAGAATCACGACGTTTACGCTGTTAAACAGGTTAGCACCGGCAATGGCGATAAACACATCTGCACTGTCGGTAATGCGCTGTTTGATCTCTTTCGGTTCGAAGCGATACGCGCCAATCACCTTCATTTCCAGCACAAACTTCAGCGTAATAATGGCGTTAATAATGGATACCGCGCCCGGTATCAGCGCCGCCAGCCAGGTATCGTCTGGTGTTTTCACCAGTAAAAACGTCAGCGGGATGGCACAAAAGTTGCCAAAGGTGGCGATCATCGCCGTTTTACCCAGCTTCTCAAAACCCTGCATCAGCCAGCCAAAGGAAAACAGTGAACCGACTAATGTGGTGCAGTTAGCCAGAATAATAAAAAACAATGAATGCCAGGACGGATTAAACCAGGTCGCCGTGAGCAATGTGCCGCTGGTCAGCAGCAGCAGCATCAGTTTGGCATTGAATGTTGACCAGAAGAGTTGCGTCACGCGCGCCTTGTCATCACGGTGGTGGGCAATGTCTTTAGTCGTAAAAACATTGAACCCCCAGTCAGAAATCGTACTGCAGTAAAGTACGCAGGCGATGGCCAACGCCAGAATCCCCATATGATCGACACCCAGCACGCGCGCCAGGTAGGGTAAGGTCGCCAGCGGAAACAGGAAAGAAGCTCCCCGGTACGCCAGCAAAGATAAGATATTGACTACTAAACTTTTATCGAGCACTTTTGCCATGTCGCAACAACCTTATACACATTGCATGCCTCACCTTCTCATTTCGCTCAGGTGCAAACAATATCACTTGCCATTTTTCGGAATTACGGAACGCGTTTGAGTTCTTTTTTCACTTTATGGCTTTGCAATAAAATGAAGGTTTCCGGACTGTTGAACAGCAGCCACTCTTTCAGACTACTGGCTTTAACTCTGCGCCCGAAATAACGAATCGCATTAAGCACATAGTCAGGAACGGGCGTCCGGTTGTAGAGCGACAAATAAATCATCAACCGGAAGGAATGAAACAGGTAGGCTTTTTCTAAATCCTTTTTCAATTCACTTTTATGCAGTGAACGGCACAATGTGTTGAAGGTTGTAATAAATGCATTGTAGCGTTGAATAAAAAAGGTCGGGTTTTTGCTACTGTTGGTCAGTGAGCCGCCACGGATGCGCTGTTTGTAATAGGTTTGACGGCTTACCCAGACCTGATTGCATTTCATAAACACCGATAACGTAAAATTATGGTCTTCATGAACACGATCGATAAAACGTAACTGATGCTGCTGGATGACGCTTTTTTTCACGACATAATTCCAGGCGGCGGAAGTATACGAACCGTTTTGTAACAATCCCAACAGGACATCCTGCGGGCGCTGAATGCCAAACAGGCCGTGCCTGACTTTCGGCCACGTAATTTCCGGTTTGTCTTCACGGTAAGCACTGGAATTAAAACAAAACAAATCCGTATCCGGATAATGCTCAATGACCTGAGCCAGTTCGCTGACAAGGCCGTCCACCACCACATCATCAGGATCGCAGAAAAAAACAAACTGTCCTTTAGCGGCCTCTACGCCTTTGTCACGCGCATTGCCTGCTCCTCCATTCGGAATCGTGATCACCTTGACATGGGGCAGGTGCGCATAATGCTGTTCAATTAACGCCACTGTCCCGTCAGTCGAACTGTCGTTAACAATGATAATTTCATTCGGCGCGCGAATTTGACTTACCAGGGAGTCAACGCATTCAACAATATATTTCTCAACGTTGTACGTTGGAATAATGACCGATAACAGGATGTCAGACATACATGATTTCTCTGCTGTTAGAAAATGAAAAATAAAATCCACCAGCCTGAGACAGGCACTGACTAAGGGCGAATAGTTATATTTAAAATAACAGGCGCTTACATTGAGCAGCGTTATTTTAATGCCTGATGCCGCAAAATGCCTGCCTCAATATCGTGCGGAGGCAGCACAGGCAAAAACCATCGTAAGAAAAACTAAAGTTTAATCACTTACCTTTCGTCACTTTGTTGAGAAATCATTTAATAAATACATCAGTCCCCTTTTCACTTTCGCCCTGCCGCCTGTAACCAGTTGTGAAATTCCATTAAAATTTTTATAAATGCTGGCCCTGTTTATCTGACACTTTTGTGGAACCCGTCTTAAACCCAGGCTTACTGCATCACAAAACCCCGTTGAAACATCGAATCTTTTTCGCTTTGTCCATTTTGATAACCCACAGTCAGAGAAGACCATTCTTTTCTTTCATGGATTTATTTCAATCTTGCGATATTCAAGTAACCAAATGTACGAAATCCATCTGCGACAGAGAATTCATTCATCCGGATTAATGTATCCCGTTGCGTACCAGGCCGTTTTTAAGATTTGTCGTAGCGGTTTTCTCCTGGATTCCAGATGCCAAGCCTTATCTTCCTTTTGCGGTTTTCACCTTTAGATTGTCAGAAAAATCATTTAAGCCCTGCCGTGGCCTCTGCCAGGATGAAAGCCTGAGTTCTCAACAACAGATAATCAATAACTTTCAGTTATAAGGAGTAGTGAATGCGAGTGCTTACCCTGGCAGGCAGTCCACGGTTTCCTTCACGGTCCACCTCGTTACTGGCGCTGTGCCAGCACAAACTGGAAGCGCGCGGTGTGGAAGTTATTCCGTGGAATATTCATAACTTTCAGCCGGAAGACCTTATTAACGCCCGCTTTGATTCCCCGGCGATTCTGGCGCTGAGTGAGGATTTATCTGCCGCCGATGGTCTGGTGATTGCTACGCCCGTTTACAAGGCGTCTTTCTCGGGTGCGCTGAAAACGGTGCTGGATCTGTTGCCCGAACGCGCACTGGCCCACAAAGTCGTGCTGCCGCTTGCCAGTGGTGGCAGCGCAGGCCACATGCTGGCGCTGGATTACGCGCTCAAGCCCGTTTTAAACGCGCTGAAAGCGGAAGAAGTGCTTCATGGGGTTTATGCCGAAGATAAACAGATCACGCATTACGATCGTCAGCCAGAACTGGATCCCCTTCTGGCCACCCGCCTGGATGAGGCGGTGGATTCTTTCTCACTGGCGTTGTCACGCCGTCATCAACCGGTTGCCTGGGCAGTATAAGGATTAAGCATGAAACGGATAGTAAGCGCGTGGTTACTGGCAGGGATGTTGATAACGGGAACTCAGGTTTATGCTGCTGAGCCAGCCCCCGAACAGGTGCGTATCGGCTACCAGAAAGGATCGGTCAGTATGGTGCTGGCAAAAGCTCACCGGTTACTGGAAACGCGTTTCCCTCAGACCAAAATACAGTGGGTTGAATTTCCAGCCGGGCCGCAAATGCTGGAAGCCCTGAACGTTAACAGTATTGATATTGCCAGTACCGGCGATATTCCACCCATTTTTGCCCAGGCGGCGGGGGCAGATTTACTCTATATCGGCTCGGAGCCGCCTAAGCCCAAAGCCGAGGTGATTCTGGTCAGCCAGGACAGCCCGCTGAAATCGGTGGCCGACCTGAAGGGCAAAAAAGTGGCCTTTCAGAAAGGCTCCAGCTCGCACAACCTGTTACTGCGCGCACTGGAGGAGGCCGGCCTGTCAATCAAAGATATACAGCCGGTTTATCTTACGCCTGCCGATGCCCGCGCGGCCTTTCAGCAGGGTAACGTTGATGCCTGGGCGATATGGGATCCCTATTATTCCGCAGTGCTGCTTCAGGGGCACGTTCGCGTTTTAAAAGACGGTACCACACTCAATCAGACCGGTCCGTTCTACCTTGCGACGCGCGCATTCGCCCAGAACCATAATGACTTTGTCTTAGCAACGCTCAAAACCTTTAGCGATGCGGAAGCGCTGACGCGCAGCGAACGTGACCAGAGCATTCATCTGCTTGCCACCTCCATTGGCCTGCCTGAGGCGGTCATTGCCAGTAATCTGGATCATCGTCCCCCTAGCCCGGTCAGTCCGGTCAGCGCGCACACTGTTGCGTTACAACAGAAAACCGCCGATCTGTTTTATGCCAATCACCTGATTCCCGTGAAAGTATCAATTGCCGATCGCATCTGGCATCCCCGTAGCGTGACGCAATAAGGAGAGAAAAATGAGTGTTTCCGTATTCTGGTTCCTGCCCACCCATGGTGACGGTCACTACCTTGGCACGGCCAAAGGTGCGCGCCCGGTCGATCATGCGTATCTGCAGCAGGTCGCGCAGGCAGCCGATCGCCTGGGTTTTGGTGGCGTGCTGATCCCGACCGGCCGCTCGTGTGAAGATGCCTGGCTGGTGGCCGCCTCATTAATTCCGGTCACTCAGCGCCTGCGTTTTCTGGTTGCCCTGCGCCCTGGCGTGATTTCACCGACTCAGGCCGCCCGCCAGGCCGCGACGCTCGATCGCCTGTCTAACGGACGTGCACTGTTTAATCTGGTAACGGGCGGCGATCCCGAAGAGCTGGCAGGTGATGGCGTTTTCCTCGACCATCGTGAACGCTATGCCGAATCGGCCGAGTTCACCCGCGTCTGGCGCCGGGTGCTGGAAGGTGAAACAGTAGACTACGAGGGCAAGCATGTGCATGTGCGCGGGGCGCGCCTGATGTTTAAGCCGGTGCAGCAGCCTCGTCCACCGCTGTGGTTTGGCGGGTCATCAGAGCCCGCTCAGGATCTGGCCGCTGAACAGGTTGATGTGTACCTCACCTGGGGCGAGCCGCCTGAACTGGTAAAAGAAAAAATTGAACAGGTGCGCGCGAAAGCCGCTGCTCAGGGCCGCCAGGTTCGTTTTGGTATCCGCCTGCATGTCATCGTCCGTGAAACCAATGAAGAAGCCTGGCAGGCCGCCGACAAACTCATTGCTAACGTCGATGACGCCACCATTGCCAGAGCGCAAAGCGCCTTCCAGCGTACCGATTCCGTTGGGCAGCAACGCATGGCCGCCCTGCACGGAGGTCGCCGTGACAAACTGGAGATTAGCCCCAATCTCTGGGCTGGCGTTGGGCTGGTTCGCAGCGGTGCCGGTACCGCGCTGGTGGGCGATGCTCCAACCGTAGCGGCGCGAATGAAAGAGTACGAAGCGCTGGGTATTGAAACCTTTATTCTTTCCGGCTATCCGCACCTGGAAGAAGCCTATCGCGTGGGCGAGCTGCTGTTTCCCCACCTGGATCTGAAGATACCTGAAGTGCCTCAACCTCGGGTCGTTCAGGCGCACGGTGAAGCAGTTGCAAACGATTTTACCCCCGAGAAAAAAGCCGCACGGGCCTGAGGAGATCGCCATGATCCGATTACGTCAATCCTTCTCAGCGGCGCTTGTGCCCTGGCTGTTACCGGTGTTACTGGTCGTGGTCTGGCAGATTGCGTCGCAGACCGGCTGGCTCTCCAGCCGTATCCTGCCGGCACCGGAGAAGATCGTCACCACCTTCTGGCAACTGGCCGCCAGCGGCGAGCTGTGGCGGAATCTGGCTATCAGCAGCTGGCGCGCGCTGCTGGGCTTTAGCATCGGCGGTTCGATCGGGTTAGTGCTGGGATTGATTACCGGCACCTCACGTCTGGGCGAGCGCCTGCTGGATACCTCGGTACAAATGTTACGTAACGTGCCTCATCTGGCGCTTATCCCGCTGGTCATCCTGTGGTTTGGTATCGATGAAACCGCCAAAATTTTTCTGGTGGCGCTGGGCACACTGTTCCCGATTTATCTGAATACGTATCACGGCATTCGCAACGTGGATCGGGGGCTGGTTGAAATGGCACGCAGCTATGGCTTATCAGGCTGGAGCCTGTTTGTGCAGGTGATATTGCCGGGTGCGTTACCGAGCATCATGGTCGGCGTGCGTTTTGGTCTGGGATTAATGTGGCTCACGCTGATTGTGGCTGAAACCATTTCCGCTAACGCCGGGATTGGCTACCTGGCCATGAATGCCCGTGAGTTTCTGCAAACCGATGTGGTGATGGTCGCCATTATTCTTTATGCCCTGCTGGGGAAACTGGCCGATGTCAGTGCGCTACTGCTGGAACGTGTCTGGTTACGCTGGCATCCGGCTTATCAACATAAGGAGGAAGCAGCATGATTAACTCCGCTATCCCGGCGCGTCTGACGGCCGGTACGCCGGTTGGTGTAAAGGGCGTCAGCAAAAAATATGGCGAGCGTACGATTCTTAATAACATTGACCTGCACATACCGTCTGGACAATTTGTGGCCGTCGTGGGCCGCAGCGGCTGCGGCAAAAGTACCCTACTGCGTTTGCTGGCCGGGCTGGAAAACAGCACTGAGGGTCAGCTACTGGCCGGCACTGCGCCATTGCACACGGCGCGCGACGAAACCCGTCTGATGTTCCAGGATGCGCGACTGCTGCCCTGGAAAAAAGTGATTGATAACGTGGCACTTGGTCTGCGGGGCAATGCCTGGCGGGAAGCCGCACACGAGGCGCTGGCGGCCGTTGGGCTGGCCGATCGCGCCAGTGACTGGCCTGCCGCCCTGTCTGGCGGTCAGAAACAGCGCGTGGCGCTGGCTCGCGCCCTGATTCATCGTCCCGGTCTGCTACTCCTGGATGAGCCGCTCGGCGCGCTCGATGCGTTAACCCGAATTGAGATGCAGGAGCTGATTGAATCACTGTGGCAGCAACACAATTTTACGGTGCTGTTGGTCACTCATGATGTCAGTGAGGCGGTTGCAATGGCGGATCGGGTTCTGCTGATTGAGGAAGGTCGGATTGGGCTGGATTTGCAGGTTGATTTGCCGCGTCCCCGGCGGCGGGGTTCCGCCCGTCTGGCCGAGCTGGAAGCGGAGGTGCTGGATCGGGTGATGCGTCGCAGTGCGGCAGATAAACCGCCGCGCTATGCGCAACAGCGCTGATGAAACGGCGGGCCATGGCCCGCCGTTTTTTATCAGGCGTTAAGCGCCTTGGTAATTTTCTCGTACAGATCGCCCGACAGTTTCTCCAGACCCTGTAGCTGCTCCAGCGCCTGGCGCATCAGCGCCTGACGGCGAGTATCGTAACGTTTCAGACGAATCAATGGCTCAATCATGCGCGACGCAACCTGCGGATTTCGGGTATTTAAATCCGTCAACATCTCGACCAGGAAGCGATAGCCGCTGCCATCTTCGGCATGGAAGGCCGAGGGGTTCCCCGATGCGAAGGCACCGATCAATGAACGAATACGGTTGGGGTTCCCCATGCTGAACGAACGGTGCGACAGCAACCGGCGCACGTTAAGTAACGCATTCTGCGCCGGGCTGGTGGCCTGCAACATAAACCATTTGTCCATCACCAGGCCATCGCGATGCCAGCGATCGTCATAGTCAGCCAGTAAAGCGTCACGGCACGGCAACTGCGCCGCCACGGCGGCCGAGAGTGCCGCCAGGGAATCGGTCATATTATTCGCGCGCTGATACTGTGCCTGAACCAGTTTATCGGCCAGATCCATGTCACCAAACGCCAGATAGTACAGGCAGATGTTTTTCAGTGACCGTTTGCCTGTTTCCGCATGATCAACGTGATAGTCCGCCTGCTGATTGGCGTTATACACGGCAAAGAATTCATCCGCCAGTTCACGCGCCAGCGTACGGGCCAACGCTTCGCGCACCAGCGCAATGGCCTGCGGATCGATAATCTCAAACAGCTCGGCAATTTCGTTCTCACTCGGCAACGTCAAAATCAGCGCCGTCAATGCCGGGTCGCTGTCTGCGTCAAGCAGCACGGTGCGGAAAGCATCGGCAACGTGCAGCGGCAGTGACAAATGCTGCCCCTGCTGATGACGCGCAACATTGAGACGTAAATAGGTTGCCAGCAGACTTTGCGCCGCATCCCAGCGGGAAAAATCGTTACTGGCATGGCGCATCAGGAAGGTGAGCTGGGCATCGCTCCACTTATAATCAAGTTTCACAGGTGCGGAGAATTCACGCAGCAGTGACGGCACCGGCTGGAAATAGACGTTATCAAACGTAAACGTCTGGAACTCTTCCGTCACGTTCAGGACGTGATGCACAGGATGGCCATCGCGCTGCAACGGAATCACCTTGCCCTGGCCGTCATACAGTTCGATATCCAGCGGGATGTGTAGCGGCAGCTTTTCTTTCTGATCGGCTGTCGGTGGCGTGTGTTGCGTAACGTGCAACGTGTACTGCTCCAGTTCCGGATTGTAGTCGTCGCGTACCGTGACGGTTGGTGTACCTGACTGGCTGTACCAGCGGCGGAACTGAGACAGATCAACGCCAGACGCGTCTTCCATCGCCTGAACAAAATCATCGCAGGTGGCGGCGCTGCCGTCATGCCGTTTGAAGTACAGTTGCATCCCTTTCTGAAAGTTCTCCTCTCCCAGCAAGGTATGCATCATGCGGATCACTTCCGATCCTTTTTCATACACGGTTAAGGTGTAGAAATTATTCATTTCGATCACCTGATCCGGCCGGATCGGGTGCGCCATCGGACTGGCATCCTCAGCAAACTGCGCGCCGCGCATGATACGGACATTATCGATACGATTAACGGCGCGCGATCCCAGGTCTGAACTGAACTCCTGATCGCGGAAGACGGTCAGGCCCTCTTTGAGGCTCAACTGGAACCAGTCACGACAGGTGACGCGGTTGCCGGTCCAGTTGTGGAAATATTCATGGCCTATCACGGCCTCAATCCCCAGGTAATCCTTATCGGTTGCGGTTTCGGCTTTTGCCAGCACATATTTGGAGTTAAAGATGTTAAGCCCTTTATTCTCCATCGCGCCCATATTAAAGAAGTCCACCGCGACAATCATAAAGATGTCGAGGTCATACTCCAGGCCAAAGCGCTCTTCATCCCACTTCATGCTGTTTTTCAGCGAGGTCATTGCCCAGTCGGCGCGGTCCAGATTGCCTCTGTCAACAAAGATCTCCAGTGCGACATCACGCCCCGAACGCGTGGTAAAGCTGTCGCGCAGCACGTCAAAATCACCTGCCACCAGCGCAAACAGATAGCAGGGCTTCGGGAACGGATCCTGCCATTTAACCCAGTGACGTCCCTGCTCGTCATGACCACTGTCGATACGGTTGCCGTTCGACAACAGGAAAGGATAGCGGTTGCCATCGGCAATGATGGTGGTCGTGAAACGCGCCAGCACATCCGGCCGATCCAGATACCAGGTAATATGGCGGAAGCCTTCGGCTTCACATTGCGTACAAAGTGCCTCACCGGACTTGTACAATCCTTCAAGCGCGCTGTTGCGGTCAGGATGGATGTCATTCACGATTTTCAGCGTGAAACTGTCTGGCAACTGGCTGAGTACCAGTGCGCCTTCTTCCTCTTTATAAGCCGTCCAGGCCTGGCCATTAACTTCCAGCGAGATCAGGGTCAGATCTTCACCGTCCAGACGCAATTCAGCCCCGTTATCACCCTGGCGTTTAACCTGACTGATGGCCGTGACGCGCGTGGTCGACTCATCCAGTTCAAAGGTTAAATCAATATCGGTGATGGTATAATCGGGAGCCCGGTAATCGTGGCGATATTTTATTTTTGGCTGCTGCGTCATATTTCGTCTCGCAATGAATAGTTTACCCGTCAAAGTCTAAGCCTGATGCGTTAAGCTTGCCATGCGTAATGCATGTCGTGGGCAAAATGGCTACACTTTCTTAACAATGACACAATTCGGCCTCGACTCGCTATCCTGAAATATGCTGTGATCGCCGTCTGTTAGTGATTTATACTTTTGCGTCTTTGTGACGTTTAATACACCGGGCTCTGCGCCACCGAACAGGATGCCGAAACGCGCCATGACAGGACATGCTTCCCCGATACTGACTTCGCTGCTGGATACTGACGCGTATAAGCTTCATATGCAGCAAGCCGTCTTCCACCGCTACTATGATGTTACGGTAGCGGCGGAGTTTCGCTGCCGCAGCGATGAGTTACTGGGTTTTTATGCTGACGAAATCCGTGCAGCGATCAGTGCCATGCAGACGCTGGCGCTGACCGACGCCGAATATGCCTGGTTATCTGACCTCCCCTTCTTTGCTGACGACTACCTTAACTGGCTGCGCAATTTTCGCTATGACCCCCAGCAGGTCGACGTGCAAAATCACAACGGCAAGCTGGCCATCCGAATTCAGGGGCCCTGGCGTGAGGTCATCATGTGGGAAGTTCCCCTGTTGGCCTTGATCAGCGAAGTGGTGCATCGCCATCGTACACCACACACCGGCAGTCAGCAGGCCGTGGACTTTCTGCACCAGAAACTGGCGACGTTTAAAACGCAAATTGCGGATACCGATATGTCACGTTTTCGGTTGATGGATTTTGGTACCCGTCGCCGCTATTCCCGGTCGGTGCAGGAAGCCATTGTCAGTACGCTGAAGCAGGACTTTCCCTGGCTGATGGGCACCAGCAACTATGATCTGGCCCGCCGTCTTGAACTGACGCCTGTCGGCACGCAGGCGCACGAATGGTTTCAGGCTTTTCAGCAAATCAGTCCGGTGCTGGCGAACAGCCAGCGGGCCGCGTTACAGGCCTGGCTGGATGAATATGATGACAAACTGGGTATTGCGTTAACGGACTGCATCGCTATGGACGCCTTCCTGCGCGACTTCGGCCCGGTCTTCGCCCGCCGTTACCAGGGTTTACGCCATGATTCGGGCGACCCGGTTGAATGGGGTGAAAAAGCCCTGGCGCATTATCAGCAACTGGGCATAGATCCACAGAGTAAAACCCTGGTGTTCTCCGACAACCTGAATCTGGATAAAGCGCTGGCGCTCTATCGCCACTTTGGTCAGCGTACTCACGTGGTGTTTGGCATTGGCACCCGACTGACCTGCGATATTCCCGGCGTGACGCCACTCAATATTGTCATTAAGCTGGTGCAGTGTAACGGGAAGCCAGTTGCCAAGCTGTCAGACAGTCCGGGCAAAACCATTTGTCAGGATAAAGCCTTCGTCAGAGCCTTGAGAAAAGCCTTTGACCTGCCACTGGTAAAAAAAGCCAGCTAAGCGCTATGTGACTGGGGCGCGCTGCGCCCCGCTTTCCTGGCAATAAATCTGCCCTTCCCCCTGAATTTTGCTTGTTTCCTGTTGACTCGCAAGTAACATAGCAACACCCCAGTCTGGGGAATTCATTCACACACTTCTTCTATATAGAGAGATATTTATGAGCGTAGTGCCTGTAGCGGATGTACTGCACGGTCGCGTCGCGGTTGACAGTGAAGTCACCGTACGTGGTTGGGTACGTACCCGAAGAGATTCAAAAGCCGGTCTGTCCTTTATCGCCGTGTATGACGGCTCCTGCTTTAATCCCGTTCAGGCCGTCGTCAATAATTCTCTGAATAATTACCAGGACGAAGTGCTGCGCCTGACTACCGGCTGCTCCGTCATTGTCACGGGTACCGTTGTGGCATCTCCGGGCCAGGGGCAGGCGTTTGAAATCCAGGCGACAAAGCTGGAGGTGGTAGGCTGGGTGGAAGATCCCGACAGCTATCCTATGGCGGCTAAACGTCACAGCATTGAGTATTTGCGTGAAGTGGCCCACCTGCGTCCACGCACGAACCTGATTGGTGCCGTAGCCCGTGTTCGTCACACGCTGGCGCAGGCGCTGCACCGTTTCTTCCATGAGAACGGCTATTTCTGGGTTTCTACGCCGCTGATTACCGCTTCCGATACCGAAGGTGCGGGTGAAATGTTCCGCGTATCAACGCTGGATCTGGAAAACCTGCCGCGTGACGATCAGGGCAAAGTCGACTTTTCAGAAGACTTCTTTGGTAAGGAAGCTTTCCTGACGGTATCCGGCCAGCTCAACGGCGAAACCTACGCCAGTGCGCTGTCAAAAATTTATACCTTTGGCCCCACCTTCCGGGCCGAAAACTCCAACACCAGCCGTCATCTCGCCGAATTCTGGATGCTGGAGCCGGAAATAGCCTTCGCCTCCCTGGATGATGCGGCCGATCTGGCGGAAGCCATGCTGAAGTATGTATTTAAAGCCGTCCTGGAAGAACGTGCAGACGACATGGCGTTCTTTGCCGAGCGCGTTGATAACGACGCCATCGCTCGTCTGGAGCGCTTTGTTACCACAGACTTTGCGCAGGTCGACTATACCGATGCCGTCGAGATTCTGATGAACTGCGGCCAGACGTTTGAGAACCCTGTCTCCTGGGGCATTGATTTGTCTTCTGAGCATGAGCGTTACCTGGCGGAGAAACACTTTAAAGCGCCTGTCGTTGTGAAAAACTACCCGAAAGACATCAAAGCGTTCTACATGCGCCTTAACGAAGACGGTAAAACCGTGGCCGCGATGGATGTGTTAGCGCCTGGCATTGGTGAAATTATCGGCGGTTCACAGCGTGAAGAGCGTCTGGATGTACTGGATGCGCGTCTGGAAGAGATGGGGCTGAAAAAAGAGGATTACTGGTGGTATCGTGATCTGCGTCGCTATGGCACCGTTCCCCATTCCGGATTCGGATTAGGTTTCGAACGTTTAATCGCCTATGTCACAGGCGTACAAAATGTAAGAGATGTTATTCCATTCCCACGTACGCCACGTAATGCGAGCTTCTGATTTTCAGCATTTAATATAAGAAATTCATATATATAAAGAGGTCGGCTTCGCCGGCCTTTTTTTATTTTTGTAAATTTTGATATGACTCACAAAGTTCCGTTATTTTTACATTTAGAAATATATTTTTTATCTTTGAAACAAGATTACGACTTTTGTAGCATTTTCGCAGTAGAATTACCCGATGGGGGATGGAAAGATGCGTGCAGACACAGGAGACACCAAACTTCTTTCAAGGTTCATGTAAAGATTTCTTGACGGCAGTGGCAGGTGTCCAAATAACTCCAATGAGGGTAATAAATAATGATGAAGCGCAACATTCTGGCAGTGGTTATCCCTGCTCTGCTCGCCGCTGGCGCAGCCAATGCAGCAGAAGTTTATAACAAAGACGGCAATAAGCTGGACCTGTACGGTAAAGTGGATGCACGTCACCAGTTCTCTGATAACTCAGGTGATGACGGCGATCAGACTTATATTCGCTTCGGCTTCAAAGGCGAAACCAAGATCAATGACCAGATGACTGGTTACGGTCAGTGGGAATACAACATCCAGGGTAATAACTCTGAAGGTTCTGACGCGCAGAGCGGTAACAAAACCCGTCTGGGCTTTGCGGGTCTGAAATTCGGCGATGCCGGCTCAATCGACTACGGCCGTAATTACGGTGTGGTTTATGATGCAATCGGCTGGACCGATATGCTGCCAGTATTTGGTGGCGACTCAGGCTACACAGATAATTTCATGAACGGTCGTAACGGCGGTCTGCTGACCTACCGCAACACCAATTTCTTTGGTCTGGTAGATGGCTGGAATTTTGCGCTTCAGTATCAAGGCAAAAACGATCGTACCGATCCTCGTCGTGCTAATGGCGACGGCTACGGTATTTCAACCTCGTACACCTCTCCGATCGGCGTGGGTATCGTAGGTGCCTATAGCAGCAGCGATCGTACCAATACCCAGTCTGACGGTTCCGTAAGTAACAACAACGCAGTAACCGCTCGTGGCGCTGGCGTTGGTGCTGGTAAGCATGCAGAAAACTGGGCAACTGCGCTGAAATATGACGCTAACAATGTATACCTGGCAGCGATGTACGGTGAAACCCGCAACTCTACACCAATCAGCGGTGTGTTCAACGTAAACGGCCAGACATTTAGCGGTGATGCATTCGCTAACAAAACTCAAGAAATCGAGCTGGTTGCACAGTACCAGTTTGACTTCGGTCTGCGTCCTTCACTGGCTTACGTTCAGTCTAAAGGCAAAGACATTGAAGGTATCGGCGATGCGGATATCTACAAATACTTCGATGTGGGCGCAACCTACTACTTCAACAAAAACATGGCCACCTACGTTGATTATAAAATCAACCAGCTGGACAAAAACAACCCACTGGGCATTCCTAACGACGACGTAGTCGGCCTGGGTGTGGTTTACCAGTTCTAAGTTTGTTGATGCAGTACAAAAAACGGAGCTTCGGCTCCGTTTTTTATTGCCTTTATTCAGCGCAGCCGATACGTGGCCCCCTTCTCCCTATAAGTACCGGTAATTCTGCCGACCGGACAATGAATTTTATCGCAAACGGTTGGCATTTCGCCGTGCTGACGTTAACCTGATGCTTCATTTGCTAAAGTTCACGCTACTGGACCCGACTCATGTTTGAATCGATCTCTGCTGCACCTGCCGATCCTATCCTTGGCCTGGCCGATCTGTTTCGTGCCGATGACCGCCCGAATAAAATTAATCTCGGTATTGGCGTTTATAAAGATGAAACCGGGAAAACCCCGGTGCTCACCAGCGTTAAAAAAGCAGAGCAATATCTGCTGGAAAACGAGACCAGCAAAAATTACCTGAGCATTGACGGTCTGCCGGATTTCGCACACTGCACTCAGGAATTGTTATTTGGTAAAGGCAACGCCCTGATTTCGGCGGGCCGCGTACGTTCCGCGCAGACGCCAGGCGGGACAGGTGCACTGCGTGTCGCTGCGGATTTTCTGGCCACGCAGACGTCGGTGAAGCGCGTATGGGTCAGCAACCCGAGCTGGCCGAACCATAAAAACGTGTTTAACGCCGCGGGTCTCGAGGTGTGTGAATACTCGTATTATGATGCGGTCAACCATACGCTGGACTTTGACAGCATGCTGGCCTCGCTGAAAGAGGTTAAAGCCGGTGATGTGGTGCTGTTCCACGGCTGCTGCCATAACCCAACCGGTATCGATCCGACAGCAGAGCAGTGGCAACAGCTGGCTGCGCTTTCCAAAGCCAATGGCTGGTTGCCGCTGTTTGACTTCGCCTATCAGGGCTTTGCCCGTGGGCTGGAAGAAGATGCAGCAGGTCTGCGCCTGTTTGCGGCCAGCCATCAGGAGCTGATTGTGGCCAGTTCCTATTCCAAAAACTTTGGTCTGTATAATGAACGCGTGGGTGCGATTACGCTGGTGGCGAGCGATGCAGCCACGGCCGATACCGCCTTCAGTCAGGTGAAGTACACGATTCGCGCGAACTACTCTAACCCACCGTCACACGGTGCGGCAGTGGTGGCAACCATCCTGGGAAATGACGCGCTCCGTACCATCTGGCAGCAGGAGTTGTCCGATATGCGTCAGCGTATCCAGCGCATGCGTCAGCTGTTTGTGAATACGCTGGCGGAAAAAGGGGCGCAGCAGGATTTCAGCTTTATCATTAAGCAGAACGGTATGTTCTCGTTCAGCGGGCTGACCAAAGATCAGGTCATTCGTCTGCGTGAAGAGTTTGGCGTATATGCGGTGAACTCAGGCCGGGTGAACGTGGCCGGGATGACGCCCGATAATATGTCTGCCCTGTGTGAAGCGATTGTCGCCGTGCTGTAATCCTGTCCTTATGAAAAAAATGGGCCTGACTGGCCCATTTTTTATTGCAGAAAAGGATTCGTCAGACGTTCACGACCTAAAGTGGATAGCGGACCGTGACCGGGCAAAAACGTCACATCATCTCCCAGCGGCAACACTTTGTTTTTGATGGCATCAATCAGATGCTGATGGTTACCCTGCGGAAAGTCGGTGCGTCCTACACCACCGTTAAAGATCACATCACCGGAAACCAGTAAACGCCCCTGTCGGTCAAAAAACACGATATGACCTGGCGTATGACCAGGACAGTGCAGAACCTCAAGATTAACCTGACCAACCTGAACAGTGTCCCCCTCTTCCAGCCAGCGATCGGGCGTAAGCGGCGCGCAGTACTCAAGTCCAAACATCTGGCTCTGCGTGGGCAATGCCTCAAGCCAGAACGCATCCTGTTTGTGCGGGCCTACCAGTGGTATGTTCCAGCAGGCCGCCAGTTCCGCCGCGGCCCCGACATGATCAAGATGACCATGCGTCAGCAGGATCTGGCCAGGCGTTAAATCAAGCTGTTTCAGCGTTTGCCTGATTGTATCGGCGTCACCACCCGGATCCACTATCGCAGATTCACGTGTGGTGTCGCACCAGATAACCGAACAGTTCTGCGCGAAGGCGGTAACGGGGATAATGTGATAATTCATAACGCTCCATGGTCGGCACCCGCAGCGTTGCCGACGTTACGACCAGTGCCTGACCGGACCGGTATCAATATGTACAAAGTTGCTGCTGGGGTAATATCCTACACCACCCGCCCGCATTTTTAACGCAGCTTTCCGGACATTCGCCAGACTAATCCCCTCAATATGGAAATCCATCGCCTGACCTTTGGTGTGGTAGCTGTGTTTTGCGACACCAGGACCAGATTCGCGCAGCATATTATTGGTGGCCAGAGTGCGGTAGCCCGAGATCAGCTGAACGGGCTTACGCGTTTCCAGCAGCGCCTGGAGGCGGTAGAGCTGATCGAAAAGGTGGGGATCGATACTTTTGATTTTATTGGCGCGGTAGTCACGGAAAAAATGGTTAAGACGCGATAACTCGCTCTTGTCGTAACTTTTACCGTTGAAGAATTCTGTTTTGAGGGTTTCACCCGTGTGAAGGTTATTCAGCGTTAAGACGCGCGGTCGTGACGTAGAGAGTGAAGCCATCGCTGACGTCGGCAACAAAGCCAGTCCCGCAGCGGCACTTCCGCAAAACAACAGTTTGCGACGGACAGAATCAATTGTAGACATGAAGCGTTTTACCTGAGAACAGAGCCAATGACACGTGCAAAAACGCACTGGCGGAACCATAACTTTCTCGCGATAGCACGTCAACCCATGTCTGGCAAGTTTGGAAGACGGCGCCTCATCGGAGACACCGCCTTTTTCAGGTCATCTTCCCACGCGCAATGCGCACTTACGGTTAAAAATCAACCGTTAGAGGAGCAACTGCTGCGCGCGACTCAGCACCAGACTCCCGGAACGGGCAGTATTATCATAATTGTAAATATCTGTACGAAACTGCGTTTTACCATCATCCGCGACCCAGGCGGTTAAATAATACAGGTTAACCGGTATCCGATGGCGAATAGGCACATAGCGCGTATCACCCTGTTTTAACGTCCCTGAGATACGGGCATCATTCCAGCCTACATCCTGCAGCAGAATGCCCGCCAGTTCTGACGCTTTGTTGACCCGCACGCAGCCCGAGCTGAGTGCGCGAATATCACGCTGGAACAGATTATGATTGGGCGTGTCGTGCAAATAGATAGCATCTGAACTGGGCATATTAAATTTGAAACGGCCCAGTGAATTGGTCTGCCCCGGCGCCTGACGAATTCGGTACGGGAACGACGAGGCTGACACCATGCTCCAGTCGATCATGGTGGGATCGATCACCTCCGCATCCGCACTCCAGCCCGACAGCAGGGTATATCCATGCTTATACAGGTACGTCGGGTCCTGTTTCACTTTTGGAATGATGTCCTGGCGCACCAGCGTGGTAGGCACATTCCAGGGCGGATTCAGCACCACGTTGTTGAGCGCGCTGCGCATCAGTGGCGTTTTACGGTCTGGCCGGCCCACAATCACCCGCGATGTCAGCACCCTGGTGCCGTTGTTGTAATAATTCAACGAGTAATTGGGAATGTTGACCATAATGCCGTTGTGCATATCATCCGGCAGCAAACGCAGGCGTTGAATGTTCAGCGCCAGCAGGGCGGCACGTTGCTGAGGTGACACATTCAGCCATTCACGTGTACGCGGACCAATGGCTCCATCCGCGTCCAGCCCCTGCCACTGTTGAAAGCGTTTTACCGCTGCGACCAGATTATCGTCATAGACATTGACGCCACTTGTCGCCGTAGGTGCCACTTGTACGTTGTCCGGCGCGCCTAGCGGTGGCGGCGGAATAGCGTTCACGGCAACGGCAGACGGGCTGACCGCGACAGGTTCACTGTGGCTGACCGTAACTGGCGCAGTAGGAACCGCATCGTCATTCGGCGCAGGTGCCGTCGCCTGTGCACTTAACATACCGCTGCGCCGCAGGATTTCCCGCAGTGCCGGTACATCATCACTGACCTGACCCGGCCTTACCGTGTCGCGATTTTTGATTTGCGGCCACGGCTGTTTATCGTTAAGCAGGTTTATTAACGCTTTGTGCATTAAGGGATACTGCGGATGTTGCGGTTCCAGCGAATTCACAAAGGCCGCTGCCCGCCCCGCATTCACGGCGTTCTGCCAGGCATTAATGACGGACACCGACGGCACCGCCAACTTATAGGGCACCGTACTGTAGAGCCACGTTTCCCCCTGTGCGGGAACCGATGAGACAAACTGCAGATAACCCAGCATGGCATCGGACAGTGTCACATCGCGGGCGAATCCGGTAATGGATGGATCGGTCAGACGCTCCACCCACCGGGTAAATTGTGGCTGGACGCCGGATAACGCTACCTCAGCCAGCTGCTGCTGAAACTTCTGCACGGCGTCATGATCCTGCCAGATCGGTTGCATATTTCGCGCGGCATACAGGGCGGCCAGTGAAGCACCGTAAAAAGGCTGACTGTCACTGGCAAACGCCTGGCGAATTTTTTGCTGACTGGCAGAAACAGAGGTGGTGGCCTGGGTCGAATGGACACCGGGCATGGCCGCGATGATAGCCGCCTGGGACGGCACGCACGGACTCAGGGCAAGTGCCAGCACCAGCCATGAACTAACCTGATGAATTGTTAAGCCTTTATTCAGTAACATCCCTGCCCCCTTCATTAATCTACCGCGCAGCCTGAGAGGAAAAAGCTGCAATCGGGCTGTTACTCATATGACTGAGTATACAAACAAAAACGGCATTTGCCTCCTGCGACAAATGCCGTTACCAGATTAACCAATGGCGCTGTTTTTGACTATCCTTGCCGCACGAATATTATGTCGTCGTTTCACTGGCCGAATCGGCTTCACTGCCGCGTTTGGCAGGCAGCGGATCGGCGGCGAAACCCCGTAATCCCACGACATGAACGTGTTCGGTGTTGTTAAACACTTTACGCATCAGTTTGTAGGTCGTGCCCTTCTCAGGACTGATGTTCTCAGGTGCAGCGATGACCAGTTGCATCTCCAGGCGCTCACAGAGTTCAAACAGCGTGGCGATTGAACGCGCATCCAGACGGGCGGCTTCATCCAGGAACAGCAAGCGGCAGGGTGAGATATCTTTCCCACGCAGACGGCGTGATTCCTCTTCCCAGCTCTGCACGACCATGACCAGGATCGACATACCGGTACCAATCGCTTCACCGGTAGAGAGCGCACCACTTTCTGCACGCAGCCAGCCATCGGAGCCACGATTCACCTCGACTTCCATCTCCAGGTAGTTACGGTAATCCAGCAGTTCTTCACCAATTGTCTGTGGCGTGCGCTGTCCCATATCGATCTGTGGATTGAGGCGTTGATACAGTTTTGCCAGCGCTTCCGAGAAGGTCAGTCGGTTGCTGTTAAACAGATCCTGATGCTGTTCATGCTCTTCGGACAAGGTATCGAGCAGCATCGCGTGTGTTTCCCGCACGTTCACGTTGAGCCGCACGCTGCGTACCTGTCCAAAGCTGACGGTCTGTAACCCCTGGTTCAGCTGGCGAATACGGTTCTGTTCACGCTGAATCGTTTTGCGAATAATGTTCGCCACGCTGCGTGAACTGATGGCCAGCGTTTGCTCGCGGGCAGTCAGCTCTTCCGTCAGACGGTTCAGCTCGATTTCCATCTGTTCGATGGCTTCAACCGGATCGTCGGTACGGATAATGTCCTGACGGATACGTTCGCGCAGATGCTGATACACGGCGATAAAGAACTGAATTTTACGCTCTGGCCGTTTGGGATCTTCCGACAGGCGCAGCACATCGCGCAGGTGTTCGTTATCCGCCACCGCCAGGCGCAGCGCACCGAGTGCCTTATCCGACATTGAACGCAGCTCATCCGCGCTCAGGTAAGCCAGCTCCCGACGATGCAGACGCCGCTCCACGCCATTGTCCTTCACCAGACGCAGCACCATGCACCAGCCTGCTTTGGCACTGACCACCTGTTCGCGGATCTGATGATAGTTGCGCTCAAGCTGGCGCAGTTTCTTCTGCAGATTGTCCATCTCGGCTTCGCAGAAGGTGAGCTGTTTCTCCAGCTGGTTACGACGGGCACGATTGTGACTGAGCGCGGTATACAGCTCGTCACGGCGGATACGGGCGCGTTCTTCCGCGCTGGCATCGGCCTGCACACCGATATCCTGCATCTCCTGCTGCAACTCTTTCAGCATGTCGCGTTTGGCGTCATAAGCGCTTTTCAGCGATGCCAGCACCTGAGAATACTGGGTCAGCTGCGACTGATGGGCGCGCAGGCGCTCACGGCAGCGGCTGCGCTCCGCTTCCGCCTGCTCCAGACGCTGGCGCAGCTTATCACTCAGATCGGTGTTGCCACCGAGCATACTGGCCGAGTCGTCATAGCTGAAGTGAGCGCGACGCTGTACCACCTCGGTCAGCGCAAAAGCCTGCTGACGCGCGCGTTGCTGCTGCTGCTGTGCATGCTGGTAATCTGCCTGCAACTGGTCGTGCTGTTCCGGATCGCTCTGCAGCACCGCCAGCATCGGTTCAAGTTTGGCCAGCTTCGCCCCATGCTGATGGAGGAAGCGTGCGGCTTCCTGCGCGTCTTCCACCTGCTCACGGATCTCTTCGCAACGGTCTGCCAGCGTGTCGTCCAGTAACAGATTAACGCGCGGCAACAGGCGGTTAAGCTGCGCAACGCCCTCTTTGGCCAGGTCAAACTGCTGACGTTGCTGCTGATTGTTGCTTTCATGCTGGTTGAGCGCACGTTCCAGCTCACCCCGACGGGCGCCGAGCTGACGAATCTGCGCTTCGGGATCGTCATCAAAGGCGACCGCCAGATGGCTACCGATAAAACGGCTGAATGACTGATGAAGCCGCTGCGTCTTTTGAACGTCAAACGACAGGGTGGCATACCGTTCCGCCAGACGATCGCGTTCGTTATTGAGCAACTCCAGCTGGTTTTCGCGTGCCGCCCGGCCGAAAAGCGGGATTTTAGGGAAGCGGGAATAGCGCCACTGGCGCTCGGCCACCTTGACCACGACGGCATTTTGTAACTCGTCGACGCTGAACACGCTGTCATCAAAGGATTGCGGATCGCCCTCGATCAAATAGAGATCTTCCGGGCACTCTTCCAGGCCATCCAGTTGCTCACGCACCAGCGAAAGATCGGGCACCACAATGGCGTTACGTGACGGGCCGTACAGGGCGGAGAAGTAAGGCGCATCGTCGAGCGTGACATCGTCATAAATCTCAGACAGCAGCACACCGCCAAAGCGTTCGGCCAGCTGGTTCAGTCGCGGATCTTCCGCACCGCCCGGCTGGCTCAAGCGCTCAATCTGCTGCTCAATTTCACGTTTCCTTGCGGCCACTTCATCACGTTCAACAGTGGTTTCACGTTCCCGCTCCAGCAGCTGCTGCATGTATTCCGTAACGTCCTGGCTGCTGGTCAACGCCTGACCGGTTTGCTCGCTGAGCTGCGTCAGGATTTCTTGCGCAGCCAGCCAGTGCGGCGCACGCGCGGTCAACGTCGCGATGCGCTGACGGAGCTGTTCCAGCTCCTGACGCATCAACATACGCTGTTCGCCCGCATCGGCAACGCTGCTGTTCAGCTGCTCGATTTGGGCTTCCAGTTCACGCTGCAATCCTTCCAGCGCATCGGGCTCATATTGCTGCCCCTGACGCTTGCAGAATTCCGCCATCAGACGTTCTGCCTCCTGCTGCTCGCGCAGGCGCTGTTCAAGTTCGCTCAGACGCAGGCGCAGTGAAGCAAGCTGATCGGCGTGGTGACGCTGATTGCTGGCATCACGCAGGAGATCGCGCCCGACTTGCCAGGCCTCTTTACGGCTGACCTCACCGGCAATGCTGGTCACCAGCGATAAGGCCTGTTCAAACTGACTGTGCGCCGCTTCGGCCACACTCAGTTTCTGCTCCAGGCGCAACAACTGCCCGGTTGCTTCTTCTTCTTTGGCCTGGAAGCTGGCCTGCCATTCCGCCGCGTTGTCAATGTTCAGCTCAGGCAATTCACACAGCGAACGCGCACGTTCCAGAGCCTGTAACGCCTGCTGATACTGAATGGCACGGGTTTGCTGCACGTCCAGCGCCTGCTGAAAATCGGCCAGCTGACTTTTCAGCTCATCCACTTCCAGTTCGGCCGCTTCAGCACGGGCTTCATTTTCTTCCTGGATTTCACGCGCTTCGGCCACGACTTCACTCTGTTCTTCCAGGCGAAGTGTCAGATCCTCGATATCACTGTCATAACGGGTAATTTTTTCCTGCTGGCGCATTGCCGTCTGCACCAGATTCAGGTGATCGCTGGCCGCCTGATAATCAATTTCAAGATCGTTCTCTGCCCCGCTGTGTTCAGCCAGCTCTCGTGCCATTTCCACGTGGCGATACTGCTCCGACGCCAGCTGCTTGCGGCTGGTGAACAGTTCATTGCGCAGCTGTAGTGCGCTATCCAGGTGGATGCGTCGTTCGTTGGCATGACGCATATAGTCGGCCGATACATAGCTGGTGGCTTCAGAAATCAGGTGCTTAAACAGATCGCGATCAGACTGGGTTACGCGGATCGCTTCCAGCGTCATACGGTTTTCGCGCAGCGCAGCTTCCATGTCCTGGAACGCTTTACGCACGCCACTGTTTTCAGGCAACAGATAATCGCGCAGAGAACGGGTGATGGCGCTAGAGATACCGCCGTACAGAGAGGCTTCAATCAGGCGATAAAACTTACTGCGGTCGCTGGCGGTACGCAGACGACGCGGCACAATCCCCAGATCAAACATCATCGCGTGATAGTCCGTTACCGAGCTGTACTGCCGATACTGGACACCTTCCAGCGCCTCGACGCGTTCTTTGACCTCATTAAGCGGTAACACGCGCGCCTGACGGCTGTTCAGAATTTCCGTGAGCATGTCTGTGGGCAGCGTATCCGTGGGCAGGCCATGGATACTAAAGGGCTTGATATCAACCTTTTTGTCACGTCCTGCCACCTGCTGTAACCGGACCCCGACCACCACACGTTGATGGCGTGAGTTCACTACGTCCAGCATCGCGTAGCAGACGCCTGCCCGCAGTTTACCGTGCAGGCCTTTATCGCGTGAGCCTGAGGTTGCGCCCGCTTCGGTGGTGTTACGGAAATGCAGCAGGGTTAAGTCAGGAATCAGCGCCGTGACAAAGGCTGCCATTGTGGTGGACTTACCTGCCCCGTTCCCGCCCGACAGCGTGGTGACCAGTTCATCCAGATCAAAGGTTCGGGCAAAAAACCCGTTCCAGTTGATCAGGGTTAGCGAACGAAATTTGCCGCGTTCAATCATGCCTGCTCTTCCTCCGCGATATCACCCGCATCGCTGTCATTCTCTTCACTGTCATCAGCCTCTGTGGCTGCCGTCGTGTTGTCCAGCAACATCGCTTCGCCATCGCGGATCAGGCGCAGTTGCGCTTCACGCGCATCATCACCGCTACGGACATCGGCACCAAAGCGGAAGACAGACTCGGTAATACGAAACTTGCTGCTGTCGTTGCCAAAAAACCACACCATGCCCAGACGGCGCAGGCGGCTTAAGGACGCACGCATTTTTTCCTGTAACTTAGCCCGATCGAGATCCGACCCGGTTGAACGCTGGTTAACCAGCTTCAGCAGCTTGCTTTCGTCCGCCAGGGACAGCAGTTCATCATAGAGTTCCTGTTGCGTGAAAATGCCTTCATTCGCCAGGCGTTCCGGGCTGAGATACAGATAGCAGAGGATTTTCCCGACCATCATGTCCAGTTCGGAAAGCACGGAACGGGGAATCAGCGTGGTTGAGCGTGGACGCAGATAGAAAAAGCCCTCTGGAGCACGAATCAGCTCAACGTTGTAGCGCGTGTAAAACTCTTCCAGATACTGCTGGTAATCCATCAGAAAAGCGTGGTTATCCAGCTCTTCAATGCCAATATGGCGACCGGCACGTAACTGGCTGTCCAGCGCCGGAAAAATCGGATTTGCCAGTGCCTGTGCCAGCTTAACCGGCATCACTTGTTCAATATTTGTCGATGACATGTGCCTGCACCTTGGCTCCGTAATCATTAATGGCTTGCCATTCCACAGGCAAACCGGCTAAATCGGCTTCCGCTACACCTAATCGCACCGCCTGGTCCACGACAATGCGCGCAAGGTCGAAGTGACGCGCGCGCGGGTACTGGGCCAGATAGTCGCGCATGACGGCGGCGAGGTTAAGCGGTTTTTGCTGCGTTTTATAAATCGTTAAGGCTTCTTCGATCATGGCCGCCAGCTGCTCGCGAATTTCATTAAATTCTTCGAACTCCAGTTCAGCAGGTAATTCGCCCATCACTTCGTCATTACGCAGCGTCAGCTCATCGTCACGCATATCGTAAAGACGTTCGGCATTGGCATAAGTCAGCGCCCAGGGTGAGTCAAAATAGTTCTGTACGGATACGCGCAGGCGCTGGGCAAAAACACGGTTTTTGTCCATGTCGATAGCGGTGCGGATAAATTTATGCACGTGGCGGTCATAACCAATCCACAGGTCAATGGCCTGCTGTCCCCAACTGGTGATGCGGTCGAGTTTACTTTGCAGATCGAACACCAGTTTATCGACGAAGCCCAAATCCGGGCTGTCCAGCGTCGCATCCTGAATACGCAGCAGATTTTCCTGGAGTTTGTCACCAGCCGCTTCCAGCGTATCCTGCAATTCACGCAGCGTACCGGAAGTTTCCGACAGTAACATTTCACAGCTTGAAATCGCGGCGCGCCAGTCTTTATTCAGTAGCTCCGCAATATCCGCTTTCACCGCCTGCTGCTGCTCATCCATCAGGCGTTGCGTCATATCAATGCTGTCGAAGATTTCGGCTACGGAGTATTTCAGCGGCGCGAATACGTTACGATGCCAGTGAAATTCATCGCCATTCTCCTGCGCCGCGTCGGCGGCACGCTTAAGTTCAGCGGCAACGATGGAAAGCTGCATGGAAAGCCGCAGCGTGGAGAACTCGCGCTGGCGGATATAGTAATCCGTGATGCCGATGGCCAGCGGCGTCAGACGATAAATTGCATTGCCTTCAGTTAATTCACTGGTGAAACGGTTCAACAGGCGCTGACGCACCATATCATTGATGGCGTTGTTGGCCCGCACCAGTACGGTTTCGCTGGTTTGTTCAAACGCTTTGCTGACATGACGAAACGCATCGACCAGGTCACCTTCACTCATTTCTCCGTCCATGCGCTCGCCATTCAGCGTGGCGATGGCCAGCAAAAAAGCCAGACGTTCAACGGGCAGCGCAAGGGAGAAGTCGTTCTTGCGCGCCCAGGATACCAGCTCCGGTACCGTCTGGGAAAATTCACTCATAATTCGTCCTTCTGCCCGGGTTTGCGCGCGGTCACGTGGATGTAACGCCCTAAGCTTAAAAAAGGTTCCTGACGGCAAAAACGCCGCTCCATCTCAATGATTTCGTCGTCGCTTTTTGGCTCGCCTTTAGGCGGCTTCATATAGTCGCTGAACACCCGAATCCCGGCACGCTGTTCAATCTGGAAACCGCAGGCCTGTAACCAGCGTGACACATCGTCAGGATCGCGCGGAAAGTCCGGTGACAGCGTGCGCTTCTTACGCTTGGTTAAGTTGGTACGAAGGTAACCAAAATTGCCCAGCGTCAGGGTGCGTAATGTTAACCCATGCAGGTTATAAAACATCAATGACAGCACGCCTCCCGGCCGCAATGTATCAAACAGGGCTTTCAGCACGGTTTCCGGTTCAGCGACCCATTCAAGCACAGCGTGAAACAATACCAGATCCACCGGCTTATCCAAATGTTCACCGACCTGCTGCGCGCTAATTTGTTTGAATTGCATGTTATGGCTCACACCCAGCGCATCCGCATTTTCCTGGGCACGCCGCAACATTTCACCTGAGAGGTCGCACAGCAGAATCTGATGGCCCCGCGCGGCCAGTCCACTGGAAATTTGCCCAATGCCACCGCCCGCATCCAGCACGTTCAGTGAGGGAGACGAGGACGTCAGGCTGGGAAGCAAGGCTTCAAGCTCATCCCAGACGATTGCCTGACGCACCCGGCCTTTGGTGGTGCCGTAAATATTTTGCGAAAATTTATCCGCGAGATCGTCAAAGTTACGATCCTGCATGGCATGGACTCCGGTATGCTGCGGTAAAACGTATGCTATTTTGTCACAGGTGCCGTAAGAATGAAGCTTTCATGCTCTTCTTCTGCTCTGGCTGCTGTTTTTTCGGACAACAAGAGGGATTTTACATGTTTTTTATGCTGAAAAAGGCATTTGGCAACCTGTTACTGCCCCTGCCTTTTCTGCTTCTTTTAATGGCTGTCGGCATTTTGCTGCTTTGGTTCAGCCGCTGGCAGAAAAGCGGTAAAATCTTTATCTCAGTGAGTTGGCTGATGTTATTACTGATAAGCCTACAGCCGGTCGCCGATCGCTTACTGTTGCCCGTCGAATCGCATTACCCGACGTGGAATGGGACTGAAAAAGTCGATTACATCGTGGTGTTAGGGGGCGGCTATACCTATAACCCGGCCTGGGCGCCCAGCTCGAACCTGCTGAACAACAGTTTGCCTCGCGTGACAGAAGGTGTGCGTCAGTGGCAGCGCCATCCGGATGCTACCCTGGTCTTTACCGGTGCTGCGGCAGGGCAAAATCCCAAAAGTAATGCCTGGGTCGCCGCACAGGTTGCCGAAAGCCTGGGCGTACCTTCATCGCACATTCGTCTGCTGGATCAGCCAAAAGATACCGCACAGGAGGCGCAGGCTGTCAGCACGCTCATCGGGCACCACCCTTTCCTGCTGGTTACCTCAGCTAATCATATGCCGCGCGCGATGCGGTTTTTCAATCAGGCAGGCCTCAAGCCGATTGCAGCGCCCGCCAATCAGCTGGCGATTACTTCACCACTTAACTGGTGGGAGCGTTTTTATCCTTCCCCGCTGTGGATGAGTCACAGCGAACGCGCGATCTATGAAACGCTGGGGAGCGCATTGCAACGCTTCTCATCCGCCCCACCCTCTGATGGATAGACGCAAAGGCGCACATCCGTCATGGCGCAGGCTGAGTGCGACCGTAACCCGGCGCCTCAGCCGCGTACGCAGACGGTCATCGCACAAGAAGCGGAACAGGTCAGCGAAGCATCGCGGCGCGGACCCGGGTGAGATCCTCTGGCGTATCCACGCCAACGCCCGGAATCGTTTTTGCCACCGCAACGTGGATCTTTTCGCCGTACCACAGCACGCGCAACTGCTCCAGCAGTTCGATCTGCTCAAGCGGACAGGGTTCCCAGCTGATATAGCGACGAATAAACCCGGCACGATAAGCATAAATGCCGATATGGCGCAGCAGCGTGTCACCGATCTGTTCCCGGGACTGCGCATAACGTTCACGATCCCAGGGAATCGTCGCGCGTGAAAAATACAACGCGTAGCCTCTGGCATCCATGACCACCTTGACGGCGTTGGGATTGAACGCCTCTTCCGCATCCGTAATCGGCACCGCCAGCGTCGCCATGCCGGCGTCAGCCTGAGCCAGGTTGGTCGCCACCTGATGGACGATATCAGCGGGGATCATGGGTTCGTCGCCCTGAACATTGACGATGATCTGGTCATCCGCGAACTGATATTTTTCAATCACTTCTGCAAGGCGTTCCGTACCGGAATGATGGTCGGCGCGTGTCATACACACCTCGCCACCGGCAGCCTCGACAGCGCGGGCCACCTCAGGATGATCGGTCGCGACAATCACACGGCTGGCACCCGATTCCCGGGCGCGCTCCATCACATGCACCACCATTGGCTTGCCATGAATATCAACCAGGGGTTTACCCGGTAAACGGGTGGAAGCATAACGCGCAGGAATGATGGCAATAAAACTCATGGATGGATCTCTTCAACCGATAACGTACGGGCTTCGTTTTCCAGCAGTACCGGAATACCGTCACGCACAGGGAAAGCCAGCGCGTCGGGCTTGCAGATCAGCTCTTGCTGTTCTTTGTTAAAGTACAATTTGCCATTACAAACCGGGCAGGCAACGATTTCGAGTAAACGGTGATCCATATGTCCTCCATCTCGGACCGAGAGCGTAAGGACTAAAGCATATCACAGCGCTGATGAGAGCGGGTAAATCACACCCGCGCTGCATCAGGAATTGTTAAGCTGCCAGCGCGTTGGCCAGTGTGTCAGTAACGCCGAAGGCGCATTCTTTAGCAAGACCGTTTCGGCCCCCTGCCAACGGGCGAAGCGTTCAATAGCACGTTGCACGTCATTGAGAAAGGGAACGGTTACCGCGACGTCAGGTTCCAGCCAGATGTTGTTAATTTCCAGCAAGGCTGTTGAGCGCACCATCCGTGCATCCAGACGGGCTTTGAGTTGGCCCCGATGCAGCACCGGTAAGACAAAATAGCCATATTTACGTTTGGCCGCAGGCGTGTAACATTCAATGCGGTAGTCAAAGTCAAACAACGCAAGCGCACGTTTCCTGTCCCATACCAGCGGATCGAAAGGGGATAACAGCGTGGTATGTGTTGCGATCAACGGCGTGGCTAATGCGGCCTGAGCGTCCCGATGCAGCCACATCTCTCCCATGCCGTCGACCTCAACCGGCATGATTTCGCCGGCCGCCTGTGCCCATAAGACAAAGTCTTTAACGGGCGCGCGCTTTAGCCGGTAATAGTCTGCCAGCCACTCACGGCGAAAAATGCCCAGGCTGCGTGCGCTGTTCACTAACATCAGGCGGACAGCGTCATCCTCACTGATAGCATGCAGCGCATCCTGCCAGTCATGCATGACACGTGAGCGTAAATCATAGACGCGCTGAAAATTATGGCGCGCCGACACCATTAGCTCCCCTGAACTGAACAGGTTTTCGAGATGCCGCTTGTGGGGTTTCCATGCCCACCATCCTGACTTATGATTTTTACCACTGGCGAAATCAGCCGATCTGACGGGCCCGTTGTCGCGTATATAGGTAAGTAGATCAGCGATTTCCTGCTGATGTTCCGTTGCCCAGTCTGCACTGTATTTCCAGCCCAGGCGCTCCGGCGACAGCATGCGGTGCCGCAGTAACCGGTAATCTGCGCGGGGAATAAAACAGGCTTCATGCGCCCAGTATTCGAAAATCTCCCCCTGCGCCAGCGACTCGTCCAGCCAGACGGGCGGGTAGTCGCCTAAGCGACTGAATAAGACAAGATACGGACTGCGGGCCACCACATTGATGGTGTCGATTTGCAACAGCGACATGCGGCTAATGCAGGCTGAAATATCCTGAAAACGTGCCCGACGTTTCACCGGACGCAATAACCCCTGCGCCGCGAGCTGAATATTACGTGCCTGCTGTCGTGAAAGTGAATGCGTGCCCATTCTCTTCCTTCTCAGTGGGAATTAGTGCGGCTCCCGTGATGAATACGTGCCACACAGGCGTTGTATATCGTCTAACAGTAGCTTCGCTGCCTCAGCCTGCAGATGGGCATCGACGGGAAGATACCACCATGAGGATTGCGCGAATGCGCGGCATTTAACGGCATCTTTCTCCGTCATCAACAGCGTTTGGCCGGGCGTGACCAGACGCGACAGTTCCTCTTCGCTGTAAGCATGATGATCGGCAAAGGCGATCTCCGCAACGGGCGTCAGACCGTGCTGTTTTAAGGTATGAAAAAAGCGCGGCGGATGACCAATGCCGGCCATGGCGACGACATCGTGCAACGTGTTGAGCGGTCGTTGTTCACCGCTGAGCAGATGGGTTGCCATCCCCGCCTGCAGTTGCATGGCAATTTCGCCCTGCTGCGCTTCACCACCGTTAACGATCACCGCGTCTACCGTCTTAATGCGGGATGCCCGTTCCCGCATGGGTCCGGCAGGTAACCACCAGCCGTTGCCGAAACGTCGCACGCCATCCACCACCACAATTTCCCGATCGCGCTGGAGCGCATAATGTTGCAGGCCATCATCAGTCACGATGAGATCCAGTGAATGATGTTGCAGAAGGGCTTCAATCGCCTCACGGCGTCGCGGTGCCACTGCAACGGGTGCAGCTGTGCGCTGTGCAATCAGCACCGGCTCGTCACCCGCCTGATCGGTGGCGGTTTCCGCAGTGACACGCAGCGGATAGCGGTCTGCTTTCCCCCCGTAGCCGCGGGAAATCACACCTACCCGTAATCCTCGCTGCTGCAGGGCGTCAACCAGCCAGATGACCACGGGTGTTTTACCATTCCCGCCCGCGGTCAGATTCCCCACCACGACAACAGGCAAGGGCGCACGCCAGCTTTTACGCCAGCCACGCCGGAAACTGAGGCGGATCAGCGCCGTAATGGCGCCATAAAGCACACTGAGTGGCCACAGGACTAACCATAATGGCGATCGGCCACTCCAGATGCGCTCAATCATTGGCCGAACTGCATTTTATGGAGTTGGGCATAAGCACCTTTTTCCGCCAGCAGGTCGGCGTGCGTACCGCGTTCGATGATATTGCCCTCTTCCACCACCACAATTTCATCCGCTTTTTCAATAGTAGAAAGGCGATGCGCAATCACCAGTGAGGTGCGGTTTTTCTGCAGCTCATCCAGGGCAGACTGGATAGCACGCTCGGACTCGGTGTCCAGCGCAGAGGTGGCTTCATCGAGAATCAGGATAGGACAGTCACGCAGCAGAGCGCGGGCGATGGCGATACGCTGGCGTTGACCGCCTGATAGCAGCACACCATTTTCCCCGATGACGGTATCCAGCCCCTTGTCCATTTTATTAATAAAGTCCATCGCGTGTGCCATCGTCGCCGCCTTTTCGATTTCCTCGCGGCTATACTGTTCACTGCGCGCATAGGCAATGTTATTGGCAACGGTATCGTTGAACAGATGCACATTTTGCGACACAAGTGCGACCTGATTACGCAACGACGCTAAGGTGTATTCACGCAGGTCATGGCCATCCAGTAAAATCTCGCCCTGCTGAATATCATAAAAACGCGTCAGCAAACTGGCGATAGTCGATTTACCTGAGCCGGAGCGCCCGACTAAGGCAACGGTTTTTCCGGCAGGCAGCATCAGGTTAATGTTTTTCAACGCAGGTGTTTCACGGCCGGGATAGGTGAAGGTCACCCCACGGAATTCGACATCACCTTTTGCGCGCGTGATTTCACGCGTACCGGTGTCGTTCTCCTGCTCACTGTCGAGAATGGAGAACAGCGTCTGACAGGCCGCCATACCACGCTGAAACTGCGCATTCACATTTGTCAGCGATTTCAGCGGACGCATCAGAGCGATCATAGATGAGAAGACCACCGTAATGGTCCCCGCAGTCAGCGTATCCATCACGCTGGGGAAACTGGCGGCGTACAGAACGAATGCCAGAGCCAGAGAAGCAATGAGCTGAATAACCGGATCGGAGATTGAAGAGGCTGAAACCAGCTTCATCCCCTGCTGACGCATGCGGTTACTGACCTTGGCAAAACGCTCGGATTCAATGTCCTGGCCACCAAAAATCAGCACTTCTTTGTGCCCTTTCAGCATCTGCTCGGCACTGGTCGTCACCTGTCCCATGGTGTTTTGCATCGATTTGCTGATGTTGCGGAAGCGCTTTGATACGGTACGAATCGCGAAGGATACGATTGGAGCCAGAACAATCAGAATCAACGACAGCTGCCAGCTGTAATAAAACATCATGATAAACAGGCCAATTATCGAAGCGCCTTCACGCACCACGGTGACCAGCGCCCCCGATGACGACGAGGCGACCTGTTCCGAATCATAGGTGATGCGAGAGAGTAACGTACCCGTGGATTGCTGATCGAAGAACGCAACCGGCATGCCCATCATATGGCTGAACAGACGACGGCGCATATTCATCACCACATTGCCTGACACCCATGAGATGCAGTAGCTGGAGATATAGCTGCTTACGCCACGAACCAGCATCAAGCCGATGACTGCCAACGGCATCCACAGCATCACGGATCTGTCCGCTTTACCAAAGCCGTCATCCAGCAAAGGCTTCAACAGGGAGAGCATTAACGTATCGCCTGCGGCATTAATAATCAGGGCAGTAGCCGCCACAATTAAGCCAGCTTTGTTGGGTGCGATCATCGGCCAGAGTCGACGGAATGTCTGCCACGTTGAGAGATCTTTATCTTGATGCATTATTTATTCACGTTGTTGGAAATAGCCGGTCATTCTACCTAGATTCGCGTTTGACGCCAAACCACTGATGATACCAACGGGGCACTAATTGTTCTCTGAAGGAAAAAACCTGCACGGTGTTTGCCTCTATTTTGATACTAATTTGTCCGGACTGACCGGTATCACGCCAGTCATAAGCGTGTTCACGGTAATTTCGCAGCACGGACTTCGCGGGCATTCGCCACGCATTATAGCGTGCTACAGAGGTGATGGCGGTATGGCCGGCGATGCTGCGCAGCAGTAAGCGCGATGAGGATGTCCGGCTGCCATGATGAGGTACCTGCAGAATATCCGCCTTTAACTGCTGCTTTTCCAGCCGCACTAACTGCCGCTCCGCCTCGGTTTCCAGATCGCCCGTGAGTAACAAACGGACGCTTCCATCATCCACACTCACCACGCATGAATCGTTGTTTTTCCCCTGGTTGGGAGACGTTGCTGGCCAGAGCACCCGGAAATGTAGCCGTTTCCAGCGCCATGTGGTACCGCGTACACAGGGTAAATGCCCGCTTTCTGTAAGTCCGCTGCGCAACCGTACAGTAGGGACATGTTGCAGAATAGCCGACAGCCCGCCGGTATGGTCAAGATGCCGGTGGCTGAGAATAACCTCCCGCAGTCTGAGTCCTTTACGTTCAAGCCAGGGCAGAATAACGCGGCTCCCTGCATCGCTGTATTTCCAGCGTGGACCGGTATCGTAGAGCACCGCTTCATCGCCCTGGCTGATGACGACGCTCAATCCATGCCCCACGTCCAGCATATCAATGCGCCATAGCGCTTCCGGCTTAGCATGGCGGGAAAACAGGATTGCCAGTGCGACAGCGCTACAACTGAACGGCATGGAGAACAGTACGCCGGAACGCCACAGGAGTAGCCCTCCCCATATGACTATTATCAGGAAAGGTGCGCCTTGCAGCGGCCACCAGCCTGCCGGTAGCAGGGCAAGGCCGGAGAACAGAAACCGCAGGGACAGATCGGCCGCCTGCCACCCCCACACTGATAATGCCGGGAAAGGTAGCAACAGGGTGATGAGTATCAATGGCACCGTAATAAACGACACGACAGGAATCGCAAACAGATTAGCGAACAGCGCGGTCAGGCTGATGCCATTAAATAATGCGGCCTGAAGCGGCACCATCAGGATCATCATACCCAGTTGCAGATGAAGGAGTTGCAGTAAAAACCAGCGCCGCCTGTCACGAAAGCGCTCGGCCAGAGGAAACCAGCGATACCAGGTCAGCAACATCCCCACCGCCAGCACCGACAGCCAGAAGCTGTCCGAGAGGACGGTAAGCGGATCCAGTGCCAGCAACAACCCTACGCAGAGCGTCCAGATTTGCCAGGGGCTGAGCTGTATACCTGTTATACGTGTTATTGCCCATAGCGTCAGTGCCAGTAATGCCCGCTGCGCTGGCGCCTGGGCCCCTGAAAGCCACGTATAGAGTGCGGCACAGAGCCAACTGACAATGAGCGGATACAGATAGCTAATGCAGCGTGCCGGTAACAAAAACTGGCTGCCCCGCGCCAGTAGCCATCCGGTGCCCGCGGCCAGGCCAATGTGCATACCTGAAATGGCCATAAGATGCGCCGTTCCGGTATCACGTAACAGCTGACGGGTTGCCTCACTCAGATTGTCGCGAATGCCAAAAGCCAGTGCCTCCAGCGTAGCCGAAGCGGGTAAATGTTCGTAATGTTGCCTGTGGCCACGAATATGCTGCCAACGCCAGCTGCATTCAGACTGCACAGGATGTTGCTTGATAATGCGCCCCTGCACCGGGGTATGATTCGCCATGGCAAAGCGTTGTGCGTCGAATTCTCCCTCATTGAGTCTGGCATGAACAGCGCGTAACCTGAGCCGCATTTGCCAGCGCTGCCCCGGACAATAGGCTGTAGCGTTATCCTGCAGTGACAGCCAGGCAAAACGGGGAGGAAAGAAAATCCGGTTTCCCGCTTTCAACATTCTGACCCGAATACGTGACGCGTCTTGTTTTACCTCTTCAATTTGCACGACAAACCAGGCGGGTCGGGTACTCATCCATTCCGTGTCGTTGACCAGGGATTGCGCATTAACCAGCCCCCAGGCGGCCAGCAAAAGCGTATAGCCTGCGATGCTGACATAACGTACGGACATCCCTACCAGACAAGTGCCACACAGCAGCATCACGACAATAAACGTTCGCGAAGGGAGCTGAGGCACGATCAGTAAGGGTAACGCGGTCAGCGAGGCCAGTCTCGCCAGTCCAATCCATGTCAACATACCGTATCCCGCT
This sequence comes from Pantoea sp. JZ2, assembly GCF_035191405.1. NCBI lineage: Bacteria > Pseudomonadati > Pseudomonadota > Gammaproteobacteria > Enterobacterales > Erwiniaceae > Pantoea > Pantoea sp. JZ2. The sequence goes on from NZ_CP045247.1 coordinate 3,214,906, forward strand.
GATGAACTGGCGTAAGTATGTCCTTCAGACTTTCAGGGTAAAGCGCGTAAAGAGTGAATTAAGAAAGGGTTTCCAGAGAGGATAATTCGTTGCAGCGCAGACGCATTTTTTTGCGGGAGAGCGAACATAATCACGCGGGCAAAAAAAACGACATCCGGAGATGTCGTTTAGGCGTTTCGGTATCGGCTTAGCCGTAGATGTTAGCACGGTCACGCAGTTCTTTGCCCGGCTTGAAGTGGGGAACGTATTTACCTTCCAGATCCACTTTGTCACCCGTTTTCGGGTTACGGCCAGTGCGCGGTGCGCGATAGTGCAACGAAAAGCTGCCGAATCCCCGGATTTCAATGCGTTCGCCCTGTGCCAGCGTTGTGGCCATGTGCTCAAGCATCTCTTTGACTGCATCCTCAACGACTTTCGCCGGTATATGAGTATGCTGTCCCGCCAGCCTTTCAATCAATTCTGACTTGGTCATGTAACCTCCGGTTAATCCCTACAGGAATGTATGACAGCCTTTACCGAAACCGGGCGGATGAATCCGCCCGGTGCAAGGTCGATTACTCGCCTTTAGCCGCTTTGAACGCTTCAGCCATTGCGCTTGAGAAGTTGCCTTCTTCCTGTTTGGTGTTAACAGTGTTGATAGCTTCTTTCTCGTCAGCCTGGTCTTTCGCACGAACAGACAGGCTCACTACGCGGTTTTTACGGTCAACGCCGGTAAATTTAGCTTCAACGTCGTCACCGACGTTCAGAACCAGTGTAGCGTCTTCGATACGGTCCATTGAAGCCTCAGAAGCGCGCAGGTAACCCTCAACGCCGTCTGCCAATTCAACTGTAGCACCTTTCGCATCAACTGCAGTCACTTTACCGGTGACGATAGCACCTTTCTTGTTCAAAGTGATGTAGTTGTTGAACGGATCTTCTGCCAGCTGTTTCACGCCCAGAGAGATACGCTCGCGCTCTGCATCAACCTGCAGTACAACGGCAGCGATTTCGTCGCCTTTTTTGTACTCACGAACGGCTTCTTCGCCAGTCGCGTTCCAGGAGATGTCAGACAGGTGAACCAGACCGTCGATGCCACCGTCCAGGCCGATGAAGATACCGAAGTCAGTGATTGACTTGATTTTACCTTCAACGCGATCGCCTTTGTTGTGGGTCTCAGCGAACTGCTGCCATGGGTTAGATTTGCACTGCTTCAGACCCAGGGAGATACGACGACGCTCTTCATCGATGTCCAGAACCATCACTTCAACCACATCGCCTACGTTTACAACTTTAGACGGATGGATGTTTTTGTTGGTCCAGTCCATTTCTGAAACGTGTACCAGGCCTTCAACGCCTTCTTCGATTTCAACGAAGCAGCCGTAGTCAGTCAGGTTGGTTACACGCCCAGTCAGCTTGGTGCCTTCTGGATAGCGCTTAGCGATAGCCACCCATGGATCTTCGCCCAGCTGCTTCAGACCCAGAGATACACGGGTACGCTCGCGGTCGAATTTCAGGACTTTAACGTTGATTTCATCGCCAACATTCACGATCTCGCTTGGATGCTTAACGCGCTTCCAGGCCATGTCAGTGATGTGCAGCAGGCCGTCAACACCGCCCAGATCAACGAATGCGCCGTAGTCAGTGAGGTTCTTAACGATACCTTTAACTTCCATGCCTTCCTGCAGGTTTTCCAGCAGCTGATCGCGCTCTGCGCTGTTCTCAGATTCGATAACCGCACGACGTGAAACCACGACGTTGTTGCGTTTCTGATCAAGCTTGATCACTTTGAATTCAAGCTCTTTGCCTTCCAGGTGCAGTGTGTCGCGTACTGGACGCACATCAACCAGTGAACCTGGCAGGAACGCACGGATACCGTTCAGCTCAACTGTGAAGCCACCTTTGACTTTGCCGTTGATAATACCGGTAACAGTTTCAGCTTCTTCGTAAGCTTTTTCCAGCGTGATCCAAGCTTCGTGACGCTTAGCTTTCTCACGTGACAGCAGAGTTTCACCGAAGCCATCTTCCACTGCGTCCAGAGCAACGTCAACTTCGTCACCAACCTGGATTTCCAGTTCGCCGGCTGCGTTTTTGAACTGCTCTGCAGGGATTGCAGATTCAGATTTCAGGCCCGCATCAACCAGAACAACGTCTTTGTCGATAGAGACAACAACGCCACGAACGATGGAACCCGGGCGGGTTTCGATTTCTTTCAGGGATTCTTCAAATAGTTGAGCAAAAGATTCAGTCATATTGATAATCTTAGGATTCTTCAATTTAACGTCCATCTGACATCATGTCGGATGGGGTTGTTTCACATGCCCTGCACCGGATCCGTGGCACAGGGTTAATACATTCGTTTAAGCCGGAAGATTACACACCAAGCGTTTTGCGGGCATAATTTAACGCGTTATCAATAACCTGCTCGATGGACATCTGGGTTGAATCCAACACCAAAGCATCAGCGGCAGGGACTAACGGTGCGATAGCGCGGTTGCGATCGCGGTCGTCGCGTTCTTTTATCTCGGCTAAAAGGCGATCAAAGTTAACATTAAAGCCATTCTCCTGCAACTGTAGCATACGTCGCTGAGCACGTTCTTCCGGGCTGGCATCAAGGAAAATCTTTACAGGCGCATCGGGGAAAACGACGGTGCCCATATCCCGCCCGTCTGCAATCAAACCGGGTTCCTCGCGAAACGCGCGTTGACGACGTAACAGCGCTTCCCGAACGCGAGGAAAAGCCGCGACGCGTGAGGCGGTATTACTGACTTCCTGGGTACGAATTTCGCTGGTGACGTCTTCCCCTTCCAGGATGACCTGCATTTCGCCATGATGAGAAAGGAAACGCACATCCAGATGGGCGGCGATAGGCACTAACGCCTCTTCAGACTCAATATCGACCTGATGATGTAATGCGGCTAAGGCCAGTACACGATAAATTGCGCCGGAATCCAGTAAATGCCACTGTAATGCTTCCGCCATCGCCTTGCACAGGGTGCCCTTTCCCGCGCCACTTGGCCCATCAATTGTTATGACCGGGGCAGTTGCTGTCATCATTCCCTCCTGTTGCTGCGCGCATTTTGGCCGGTTGGCCGTCACAAATGTCGGGCATTATACGCTGCCCGGTGACGCTTAGTTACCTTTTGAGAAGAGGCAATGAGAAATTTAGCCAGGAAAAAGGCCTCTGGCGTGGAAAAGCGTCCTGAAGATGATGAGCCCGATGCACGACATCGGGCGAGGGGATTAGGCGTTTTCGCTAATTTTTTGCAGCTGTTCAAAATAATCAGGGAAGGTTTTTGCCGTACAGCCTGGATCAAGAATGGTAACGGGCGTATCGGACAGCGCAACCAGCGAGAAACACATCGCCATACGGTGATCGTTATACGTGCCGATGTCGGCATGCTTCAACGTCTCAGGCGGCGTGATGCGAATAAAATCGTGCCCTTCTTCCACCTCGGCACCGACTTTACGCAACTCGGTTGCCATAGCCGTCAGACGATCCGTTTCTTTAACTCGCCAGTTATAAATATTGCGCAGTTGCGTCGTACCTTCTGCAAACAATGCCGCAGTGGCAATGGTCATGGCAGCATCAGGAATATGGTTCATATCCATATCAATGGCGCGTAATGTCCCGGCCGTGCAGGCAATATAGTCATCGCCCCACTCAATTGATGCACCCATCTTTTCGAGTACATCCGCGAAGCGAATATCGCCTTGTACGCTGTTGCGACCAATGCCGGTGACACGCACGGTACCGCCTTTGATTGCGGCTGCGGCAAGAAAATAGGAGGCAGAAGACGCATCCCCCTCCACCAGATATTCACCTGGTGACTTGTAGTGCTGTTTACCCTTAATCAGGAAGTGTTGATACTGCTGATTCTCAACCTCGACACCAAAGCAGCGCATCAGGTGCAGAGTAATATCGATGTAAGGTTTGGAAACCAGCTCACCTTTAATGCTGATACGGGTAGGATTTTCAGCTAACGGAGCCATCATCAGAAGCGCGGTCAAAAACTGGCTGGATACGCTGCCATCTACTGTAACGTCGCCGCCAGTAAACCCACCCCGCAGGCGGACTGGGGGATAATCTGTATTTTCGAGATAGTCTATAGTAGCCCCACCTTGCCGTAGTGCATCGACCAGGTGCCCGATAGGGCGTTCTTTCATGCGTGGTTCGCCCGTCAGGACGACATCCTGCACACCCAGGCAAAGCGCTGCCGCAAGCGGCCGCATGGCAGTGCCGGCGTTGCCCAGAAACAGCTCTGTGGGCTGTGATGCATGCAGCGGCCCACCCTTTCCTGTCACCTCGCACACCGTACGATCGCTGGAAAGCGTGAACTCAACACCCAGTGCATCAAGCGCATTAAGCATGTGCTTAACATCGTCGCTGTCCAGCAGATTAGTTAATCGGGTTTTACCTTTCGCCAGTGCAGCAAGCAGAAGCGCACGGTTTGACACGCTTTTGGAACCGGGCAAATTAACCGTACCATTAACGCGAGCGATGGGCTGAAGGGTCAGGGAATCTTGCATGTGAAACGTAATCCTTAAAAAACGATGACTCCGCCAGAGGGCGGAGTCGGGTGTCAGTCATTCCACTGACAGTGAAAGACTTAGCCGTGGCGGCGTTCGAAATCAATCATGAAATCGGTCAGCGCTTTAACGCCTTCCAATGGCATCGCATTGTAGATTGAGGCACGCATGCCGCCCACAACACGGTGACCTTTTAATGCGTGGAGACCTGCCTTAAATGACTCTTCCAGGAAAAGGCTGTCCAGCGAGGCATCAGCCAGTTGGAAAGGAATGTTCATCCGGGAGCGGTTTTGCAGTGCCACATCGTTACGGTAAAAATCGCTGTTATCGATGAGACCATAGAGTAATCCGGCTTTTGCCTGATTAATTTTTTCCATCTCAGCGACACCACCCTTCTGCTTCAGCCACTTAAAGACCAGGCCACTCAGATACCAGGCAAACGTAGGTGGCGTGTTAAACATGGAATCATTTTCAGCCAGAACGGTGTAGTCAAGGATGGAAGGCACGCTTTGATGCGCGTTGCCGAGAAGATCGTCCCGTACGATAACCAGAGTAAGGCCAGCCGGACCAATATTTTTCTGCGCACCTGCGTAAATCACACCATAGCGCTTGATATCAATTGGGCGTGACAGAATCGTGGAGGAAAGATCGGCGACCACAACCTTGTCACCAAAGTCAGGCTCTTCGTCAATAGCCAGACCGTCAATGGTTTCATTTGGGCAAAAATGCAAATAGGCGGCCGTGTCGCTGACATCCCATTCGCGCATCGGCAGGATGGCGCGCTTACCCTCTTGGGTCGTTTTGACATCCAGCGTCCGCGGTGAGCAATATTTTTCCGCTTCTTTAATGGCACTGTGAGCCCAGTAGCCTCCATCTGCATAGTCCGCACTGGTCGCACTGCCGAGTAAATTGCCCGGTACAGCAGCAAACTGCGCACGTGCGCCGCCATGACAGAATAATACTTTGTAATTGGAAGGAATTTTCAGCAGATCGCGGAAGTCCGCTTCAGCCTCTTCTGCCACCTGAATAAATTCTTTACTGCGGTGGCTGATCTCCATTACTGAAGTTCCCAGACCATGCCAGTTTGTCAGTTCTTGTTCTGCACGGCGGAGTACTTCGCTCGGCAGCATCGCTGGCCCAGAGCTAAAATTATAAATTTGCGTCATTTCCCTCACCACTGTCATATCGAACGGTTATGAATAACGATTCGGTTTTATCACTGCCTTCTGGTGGCTGCAATCATAAATCGAACTGTGGTCACATTTTTTCGGCATGACGCACCGAAGGTTATATTACCAATGTAATCCGGCACGAAATATTGTGAGGCGGCTTCCTTTCATGCAATCCCGGCTTTGGCTCAGATGACAAAGCATGAGAAAAACGACGGTAAAATTGCGGCGTCTTGATAGCGAACAGACGGTAAAAAACGTATCATTGCGCGCTTTATGTCTCCCCATTTACAGCATTTACAGAGAGAGCGGCACCATGACGCAAACTTTTATCCCTGGCAAAGATGCCGCCCTGGAAGACTCCATTTCACGCTTCCAGACCAAATTACAGGATCTGGGTTTTAATATTGAAGAAGCCTCCTGGCTGAATCCTGTGCCACACGTCTGGTCTGTCCACATTCGTGATCGCGACTGCCCCCTCTGCTTCACCAATGGTAAGGGCGCCAGCAAAAAAGCCGCTCTGGCCTCGGCGCTGGGGGAATATTTTGAACGCCTGTCCACGAATTACTTTTTTGCTGATTTCTGGCTTGGCAACAGTATCGCCCAAGGGGATTTTGTTCACTATCCCAATGAAAAATGGTTTGCTCTGCCTGAAGACGACAGCCTGCCTGAAGGCATTCTGGATGCGCGCCTGCGCGCCTTTTACGATCCTGAAAACGCCCTCTCCGCTTCAGATTTAATCGATCTCCAGTCGGGTAACAGCGCACGCGGCATCTGCGCCCTGCCCTTTACCCGTCAGTCCGATCAGCAGACCGTTTATATTCCGATGAATATTATCGGTAACCTGTATGTGTCGAACGGCATGTCCGCCGGCAACACGGCCAACGAGGCACGGGTACAGGGGCTGTCAGAAGTTTTCGAGCGCTATATTAAAAATCGTATCATCGCCGAGTCCATCAGCCTGCCTGCCATTCCTGAATCCGTGATGGCGCGTTACCCCGATGTGGTTGAGGCCATCGCCCGTCTGGAAGACGAAGGGTTCCCGATTTTTGCCTATGACGCGTCACTGGGTGGGAAATATCCGGTTATCTGCGTTGTGCTGTTTAATCCTGCCAACGGCACCTGTTTCGCCTCTTTTGGCGCGCACCCTGATTTTGGTGTCGCGCTGGAGCGTACCGTTACCGAACTGCTTCAGGGCCGCAGCCTGAAAGATCTGGATGTGTTCACGCCGCCCACGTTTGATGATGAAGAAGTGGCAGAGCACGCCAACCTGGAAACCCACTTTATCGATTCAAGCGGCCTGATCTCCTGGGATCTGTTTAAAGAAACAGCGGATTATCCCTTCGTTGACTGGAAATTTGATGGCACCACCGAGCAGGAATTCAGTACGCTCATGGCGATTTTCAAAGCCGAAGGTCAGGACGTTTACATCGCTGATTATGAGCACCTCGGTGTGTATGCCTGCCGCATTATTGTGCCCGGTATGTCAGATATTTATCCGGCTGAAGACTTGTTGCTGGCGAATAACAGCATGGGTGCAGGTATTCGTGAAACGCTTCTGGCCCTGCCCGGCAGCAACTGGAATCCGGAAGAGTACCTGGATTTAATTTCTCAGCTGGACGAAGAAGGTTTTGATGACTTCACGCGTGTCCGCGAGTTGCTGGGACTGGCGACAGGCAAAGATAACGGCTGGTACACGCTGCGCATTGGTGAACTCAAAGCCATGCTGGCCCTGGCTGGCGGTGATCTCGATCAGGCGCTGATCTGGACGGAATGGACAATGGAATTTAATGGCTCCGTATTCAGCCCGGAGCGTGCAAATTATTACCGCTGTCTGCAAACTCTGCTGCTGCTGGCGATGGAAGATGAGCGGAATCCGCTTGAGTATCACGCAGCCTTTGTGCGTATGTATGGTGCTGACGCTGTCGACGCCGCCTCGGCGGCAATCAGCGGTGAGGCGGCCTTCAATGGCCTCCAGCCGGTAGACAGCGATCTTAAGGCTTTCCCTGCTCATCAGGCTTTGCTTGCTGCCTATGAAAAGCTGCAAAAGGCGAAACGTCTTTACTGGAAAAACGCCTAATCTTTCGCGGCTCTGTTTCAGGATAAAGCGATAATAATCTCACAGGCACCTTATTTAATGGGTGCCTTTCTTTTTTGAGAATAAGTATTTAAGGGATGTATTGTTCAGCGTTTTTATCATCATTATTTAAAGCAACATAACAGATGCATTTCGTTAACTCTGCAGAGATCGTCCAAACGGCACACCGCCATCTATTAAACAAAAAATGCATAATTTAAAATATTTTTAATCATTATATTTCAATAAATTAACCGCAAAAATCCCGTCTTTCAGTGAAACACGCTCCGTCCTTGCATGGCTGATCATGATCCAAATCAACTTCTGTAACTGTTGCCTTTGTTATCATTTTTTCAGACAACTTTTGGAGTGAGTTAGTGTGAAAGCTGACAATCCTTTTAATCTGTTATTACCCGCCGCGATGGCGAAAGTGGCTGAAGATGCTGGCGTTTATAAAGCCACTAAACATCCCCTCACCACGACCTTTCTGGCCTTTACTGCGGGCATGTTCATCTCGATTGCTTTCGTGTTTTACATCACGGCTACCACGGGCAGCGGTGCTGTGCCTTATGGCCTGGCAAAACTGATCGGCGGCATCTGTTTTTCACTGGGACTCATACTGGTCGTGGTATGCGGTGCCGATCTTTTCACATCTACCGTCCTCATTGTGGTCGCCAAAGCCAGTGGACGCATCACCTGGGGGCAACTGGCACGAAACTGGATAACCGTTTATATCGGTAACCTGGCTGGCGCGTTATTTTTCGTCACGCTCATGTGGTTCTCCGGTGAACAGATGGTGGCAAACGGCGCGTGGGGATTAAACGTCCTGCAAACAGCCGACCATAAAATGCATCATACTTTTATCGAAGCCGTTTGCCTCGGCACATTGGCCAATTTGATGGTCTGCCTGGCGGTCTGGATGAGCTATTCAGGACGGACATTGACCGATAAAAGCCTGATTATGATTTTGCCGGTGGCCATGTTTGTCGCCTGTGGTTTTGAACACAGTATCGCCAATATGTTTTTGATTCCTTTCGCGATCGTGATACGCGACTTTTCCGGGCCTGAGTTTTGGCAGGCCGCAGGGGCCACAGCAGCACAGTTCCCGGCCCTCACCGTTAAAAACTTTATTTTCGACAATCTGATTCCGGTCACGCTCGGTAACATCATTGGCGGCGGCCTGCTAGTCGGATTGACCTACTGGGTAATTTACTTACGCGGTGGTAAAGAAACGCACTAATCCTGTCTCAACGGCATATCGCAGCCTGGTACGCCCGAGAGCAAAAGTCTCCTTAAATAAGGCAGGTATATTATGACCGAACGTAATGCAAAACTCGCTTCAGCCTGGCAGGGATTTACTGAAGGCGAATGGCAGAACAGCGTCAACGTACGCGACTTTATTCAGAAAAACTATACGCCTTATGAAGGCGACGAGTCCTTTCTGGCCGGTGCCACCGAGGCCACCACAACACTGTGGGAGAGCGTGCTGGAAGGCATCAAAATTGAAAACCGCACCCATGCACCAGTCGATTTTGATACCGATCTTGCCTCAACCATCACTTCCCACGATGCCGGTTACATCAATAAATCACTGGAAAAAATTGTTGGCCTGCAAACCGAAGCCCCGTTGAAACGCGCCATTATTCCTTTTGGCGGTATCAAAATGGTTGAAGGCTCATGCAAGGTCTATGGTCGTGAACTCGACGCGTCTCTGAAAAAGATTTTCACGGAATACCGCAAAACGCATAACCAGGGTGTTTTTGATGTTTATACACCTGACATTTTACGCTGCCGTAAATCTGGCGTATTGACCGGCCTGCCTGATGCTTATGGTCGTGGACGCATCATTGGTGATTATCGTCGTGTTGCCCTATACGGCATTGATTATCTGATGGCGGATAAGTTTGCTCAGTTCACCTCACTGCAAAACGATCTTGAAAACGGCGTAAACCTGGAAGCCACGATTCGCCTGCGGGAAGAAATTGCTGATCAGCATCGTGCGCTTGAACAAATTAAAGCGATGGCAGCCAAATACGGTCATGATATTTCTGGCCCGGCCACCAACGCGGCTGAAGCCGTTCAGTGGACCTATTATGGCTATCTGGCTGCAGTTAAATCACAGAACGGCGCGGCCATGTCTTTTGGCCGGGTGTCGACTTTCCTCGATATCTACATCGAACGCGACCTCCAGGCAGGTAAACTGAACGAAGAGCAGGCACAGGAACTGATTGACCATCTGGTCATGAAACTGCGCATGGTCCGCTTCCTGCGTACACCGGAATACGATGAGCTCTTTTCTGGCGACCCTATCTGGGCCACCGAATCGCTGGCAGGGATGGGCGTTGATGGTCGCACGCTGGTCAGTAAAACCACGTTCCGTTTCCTGAACACGCTTTACACCATGGGCCCCTCCCCTGAACCAAACATGACCATTCTGTGGTCTGAAAAACTGCCCGTTAACTTCAAAAAATATGCGGCTAAAGTTTCAATCGACACCTCGTCACTGCAGTATGAAAATGACGACCTGATGCGTCCTGACTTTAACAACGATGATTACGCCATTGCCTGCTGTGTCAGCCCTATGATCGTCGGCAAGCAAATGCAGTTCTTTGGTGCCCGCGCCAACCTGGCAAAAACCTTGCTGTACGCGATCAACGGCGGCATGGACGAAAAACTGAAAATGCAGGTGGGGCCGAAAGAAGCCAAAATCATGGATGAAGTGCTCGATTTCGACGTCGTGATGGCCCGTCTGGATCACTTCATGGACTGGCTGGCAAAACAGTATGTCACCGCACTGAACATCATCCACTTCATGCATGATAAATACAGCTATGAAGCGTCACTCATGGCGCTGCACGATCGTGATGTTTACCGCACCATGGCCTGCGGTATCGCCGGACTGTCTGTGGCTGCGGATTCACTCTCAGCCATTAAATATGCCAAAGTGAAACCCGTGCGTGATGAAGATGGCCTGGCAATTGATTTCGACATCGAAGGCGACTATCCCCAGTTCGGTAACAACGATCCGCGCGTGGACGACCTGGCATGCGACCTGGTTGAACGGTTTATGAAGAAAATTCAGAAACTGGAAACGTATCGCAACGCGGTGCCAACGCAGTCCGTTCTGACCATTACCTCTAACGTCGTTTATGGCAAGAAAACCGGTAATACGCCAGACGGCCGCCGTGCAGGCGCCCCCTTTGGCCCTGGCGCTAACCCCATGCACGGTCGCGACCAGAAAGGAGCGGTAGCATCGCTGACCTCGGTAGCGAAATTACCCTTTGCGTACGCTAAAGACGGTATCTCTTATACTTTCTCCATCGTGCCTAATGCGCTTGGCAAAGATGATAATGTACGTAAAACCAATCTGGCAGGACTAATGGATGGTTACTTCCATCATGAGGCCAGTATTGAAGGCGGCCAGCACCTGAATGTTAACGTGATGAACCGGGAAATGTTGATGGACGCGATGGATAACCCTGAGAAATATCCTCAGTTAACCATCCGCGTTTCGGGCTATGCCGTTCGCTTTAACTCGCTCACTAAAGAGCAGCAGCAGGACGTGATTACCCGTACCTTTACCCAGTCACTCTAGTTCGCCCTTGAGGCTCCTTCATGGAGCCTCTTCTTTCGAGTCAGGTTTGGTCGCTGTCTGTATGACGGATAACCACCAAAATTGATTTCCCGTTCAGAGCGCACCGGAGAGTGCGCCACCTGCTTCGCAGGCTCATCAGGAGAATACATCGCAATGTCTGCCATTGGTCGCATCCACTCATTTGAATCATGCGGAACCGTAGACGGTCCCGGCATCCGTTTTATCACCTTTTTTCAGGGCTGCCTGATGCGCTGCCTGTACTGCCACAACCGTGATACATGGGACACGCATTGCGGCAAAGAAATTACCGTCGACGCGCTCATGGCGGACGTTCTGTCTTATCGCCATTTCATGAATGCGTCCGGTGGCGGGGTGACGGCTTCAGGCGGCGAAGCCATTTTGCAGGCGGAGTTTGTGCGTGACTGGTTTCGCGCGTGCCAAGCTGAGGGCATTCATACCTGCCTTGACACCAACGGCTTTGTCCGCCGCTACGATCCCGTTATTGATGAATTACTGGATGCAACAGATTTGGTAATGCTTGACCTCAAGCAGATGAACGATGACATCCACCAGATTCTTGTCGGTGTGTCGAATCATCGCACACTCGATTTTGCGCGCTATCTTCAGAAGAAAGGAAAACGGACGTGGATTCGTTTCGTCGTCGTGCCCGGCTATTCTGATGATGATGACAGTGTCCATCGCTTAGGTGAATTTACGCAGGACATGGCAAATGTGGAGAAGATTGAGCTTCTGCCTTATCACGAGCTGGGTAAGCATAAATGGATTGCGATGGGTGAAGAGTACAAGCTCGACGGTGTAAAACCGCCCAGTAAAGCGACCATGGAACGGGTCAAGCATATTCTTGCCAGCTACGGACATGACGTGATGTATTGACAGGCCACGTCACCGCAGTCAGTAAACGATAACCGTCTGACAGTCAGCGCAGCCAGACGGCGAAGGTTAAGTGTCACCGCCTGGTTATCGTTATGATCAGGCATGTGCCACTGGCGTGGCATGATGATCGGCCTTACGCAGTAACATGACTAAGTAAACCAGCGCTACCGCCGCGATCATAACGAACAGCAGACGGTCGGAATAACTTTGCATCAGCATGGCCGTCATGCTTGGTCCGGCCAGGCTGCCCACGGTGTAGCTCAGTAACAGCGCCTGGTTCATTGCCACCAGTTCATGGTGCGCCACGGTTTCGCAGGCCCATGACATGGCGACCGGATAAAGCGTAAAACCTGCCAGCCCCAGCACAAACAGGGCGGGGGCCATCGCGGCATTTGTCAGCATCGCAATCGCGCCGAGGATCACCACAAATACCTGCACTCGCAGTACCATCATGCGGCCAAAGCGGTCAGCAAGCCGACCAATCGGCCACTGCCCGACAATGCCGGCACTCACCAGCAAGGCCATCCAGTAACCCACGTTGGCATCACTCATACCCTGATGAGAAAGATAGAGCGGCATTAAGCCGTACAGCGATCCCAGAACAATGCCAGAAATAATACAGCCGTTAATGCCGAGACGAGAACTGCGACGACGCAGCATAGGTAAAATTCGTCCGCCTGGCGTAGCTTCTACGGTATCGCTGTTGGCGGAAACCTGTGTGAAGATTAACGGTAAGATGGCGCTGATGACCGTGGCGGTTACCCAGGGAATCACACTCAGTAATTCGGTAGACAGTTTGCTCACCAGCAGTTGTCCGGCAACCGTACCCAGGTAATAGACGATCATATAGGCAGCGAGCAACTGCCCACGGTTACGTACTGTTCCACTGCATAACAATGCGCTTTCCACCACGACCCAGACTAACGCGCAGCCGATACCGGCCGTGAAGCGCAGCAATGTCCATGCCCAGAATCCTTCCAGCGCCAGCATGCACAGTGTCGACAGCGCAAAAAGGCCGGTCGCCAGATAATAGCTTCGGTTAAAACCGTATCGCTTGATCAGCCAGCCAGCCACTAAAGTGCCCAGCAGGTTACCGGTGTAATACGACGAACTCACCACGCCTACCTGCCATGTTGCCAGCGCATCATGCGTCAGCCAAAGGGGCACTAACGTATTCAGTACCGCAATGGAAACTGTCACTAATAACAGGCCGCAGAGCAGCAATATCACAGGACGTGACCAGGTCGACATAGGGGATAAAAACCAAAAGAAATGAAGGAAATTGCGCGCAGTTTGCCATCGCGCGTTGTAAAGTCAACGGGAGGAATGAGGGTGCAGCACATTTTGCTGCGTGACCATTTAAATTATTTATCTTCAGTAAGTTAGCCATCTGTCAGGCATCAGATAACTTTGCGCTATCTCTATGATAATCTGGATTTTTACGCTTTCTGCCCGCGTCGTCATCGATAATGTTTATTTGTGATAAATTTTAAACGTGTTGAGGATGCCTCGCGGTAAAGATAAAAAAACCCAGCCTGAGCTGGGTTATTTTACACAGGGTGAACGCTTAGCCAATAAATTCCAGGCCGTTCATATAAGGACGTAATACCTCTGGCACGGCGATGCGGCCGTCCTGCTGCTGGTAATTTTCCAGCACGGCAACCAGCGTACGTCCTACGGCCAGGCCCGAGCCATTCAGGGTATGCACCAGACGCGGTTTTTTATCCTGCTTATTGCGGGTGCGCGCCTGCATACGGCGAGCCTGGAAATCCCCCATGTTTGAGCAAGAAGAGATTTCACGGTAGGTATTTTGCGCCGGTAACCATACTTCTAAATCGTAGGTTTTTGTCGCACCAAAGCCCATATCACCGCTGCACAGCAAGACCTTGCGATACGGCAGGTTCAGCAGTTGCAACACTTTTTCAGCATGGCCAACCAGCTCTTCCAGCGCATCCATAGAGGTTTCAGGCGCGACGATTTGCACCATTTCAACTTTGTCGAACTGGTGCATACGGATGAGCCCACGCGTATCACGGCCATAGGAGCCTGCTTCAGAGCGGAAGCAGGGTGTATGTGCCGTAAGCTTCAGCGGCAGGCTCTCTTCTTCAACAATTTCATCCCGCACAAGGTTAGTCAGCGGCACTTCAGCGGTCGGAATGAGCGCGTAATGGCTGCTTTCGGATTCTTCTTCCAGCGGGCGGGTATGGAACAGATCTTCACCAAACTTAGGTAACTGGCCTGTACCGTATAAGGTCGCATGGTTGACCAGGTAAGGGACGTAAGTTTCCAGATAACCATGTTGTTCCGTGTGCAGGTCAATCATGAACTGGCTGAGCGCACGGTGCAGGCGAGCAACCTGGCCTTGCATAACCACGAAGCGTGAGCCGGTGAGTTTCACTGCCGCAGCAAAGTCCAGCCCTTTAGCCGCTTCACCCAGCTCAACGTGATCTTTCACCTCAAAATCAAACTGGCGGGGTTCACCCCAGCGACTGATTTCCAGGTTTTCCGTGTCGTCTTTCCCCAGCGGCACTTCATCCGCAGGAAGATTCGGCAGCGCCAGGCTGAAATCGCGGATCTGATTTTGCAGCGCGTCCAGTTCTGCTTTAGCCGCATCCAGGCGTTCGCCCAGGCTGTTCACTTCCTGACGCAGTGGCTCGATGTCTTCCCCACGTGCTTTGGCCTGACCGATGGATTTGGAGCGGGAGTTGCGCTCAGCCTGCAGGTTTTCCGTTTCAACCTGCAAGACTTTGCGACGCTCTTCGAGCGAACGCAGCATTTCCACATCCAGTTTAAATCCTCGGCGTGCCAGTTTTTCTGCGACTGCGTCTGGCTCATTACGCAGCAGATTGGGATCGAGCATGCTTATCCTGTGTATTTATGAGTTAAAAGAAGGGGACGCACTCCCGCTGGAATGCATTGAAAACATTGACCACATTACCGCAACGTCTGTTTCAGCGGTAGCGTTTTGTCGGGCTATTTTGATCGAGTTCAGCCAGCCAGGCCAGCTTTTCGCCAATTTTGCCTTCAAGACCGCGTTGAGTGGGATGATAGTAACGCGTTTGCGCCATTTCGGGTGGGAAATAGACTTCACCCGCAGCATAGGCATTGGCTTCGTCATGCGCATAGCGATAGCTTTCGCCCAACCCCATCTCTTTCATCAGCTTCGTGGGGGCATTGCGCAAATGATCGGGAACATCAAAATCTGGATGGTCGCGTGCATCACGCATCGCCGCCTTAAACGCGTTATAGACGGCGTTACTTTTTGGCGCACAGGCGAGATAGACAATGGCCTGCGCAATCGCGCGCTCCCCTTCTGCCGGGCCAACGCGGGTGAAACAGTCCCAGGCCGCGATAGCCACCTGCATGCCTCGTGGATCGGCATTGCCGACGTCTTCAGACGCAATGGCCAGTAGCCGACGCGCGACATACAGCGGATCGCCACCGGCGGTAATAATACGGGCGTACCAGTACAGGGCGGCATCCGGCGCCGATCCCCGGACGGATTTATGCAAGGCAGAAATCAGGTCATAAAAGCGATCGCCTTTATTATCGAACCGGGCAGACCGTTCCCCCGCCACTTCGGTCAGCAACTGGGGCGTCAGCTCGCGTTTGCCTGTGCCGTTGGTTTCGGCCATATCGGCCATCATTTCCAGCGTATTCAGGGCACGACGTGCATCGCCGTTGACCAGTTCCGCAATCATACGCCGCGTATTGTCAGGTAACAGGATATCGCTGTTGCCATAACCCCGACTGGCATCCTGCATCGCCTGGTCAAGCACCTGCTCAATATCTTCTGTGGTCAGGGATTTAAGTAAATAGACACGAGCACGTGACAGCAGTGCGGAGTTCAGCTCAAAGCTGGGATTTTCTGTCGTGGCACCGATAAACGTGATAGTGCCGTCTTCAATATGGGGAAGAAACGCATCCTGCTGACTTTTGTTGAAGCGATGGACTTCATCTACAAACAGGATAGTGCGGCGGCCCGCCTGCTTGCTCAGCCTTGCGCGTTCAATGGCTTCACGAATCTCTTTGACACCAGAGGTGACCGCAGAAATACGCTCAACGTCCGCATTGCCATAGTGAGCGATAATCTCGGCCAGCGTTGTTTTTCCTGTCCCTGGCGGTCCCCAGAGAATCATGGAGTGCAGGTGCCCCGCTTCGATCGCGCGCGGCAACGGTTTACCCGCAGCCAGCAGGTGCTGCTGTCCAATGTATTGCTTCAGGGTTGCTGGCCGCATACGCGCGGCCAGCGGTTTAAAATCTTCACTGGAAAAATCCAGGGACAGGTTACCCACTACCACCTCACTGACGTTGGTCATCCACCGTGACGCCTTTTGGCGGGGTGAATGTGAATTTATCCGGGCTAATCGGGCCGTTTTTCTGGCTCTTTAGCTGGTAGTTACTGCGCTGCCCATCCTGCTCGACGGCGCTAAACTGATTAATGGTGCCATCTGGCGTCACATCAATCGTGAACTGCTTGAGGTTGCCATCGCTTTTCTTCGGCGTCAGTTCAAATTTGTCACCCTGCTGTTTTACGTTGTATTGCTGCCAGTCACTGGCCTGGTTACGGGCAATCAACATAAACGGTGTATTGCTGGTCGCATTCTTTAACAGGCTGACCGTAGCTTGTTCAACAAACGGGTTATAGAACCATAACGATTTCCCGTCAGAAATAATGATGCTCTCGTCGGGTGCGGTCATATGCCAGTTGAACAGGCTGGGGCGCTTAACCCAGAGCTCGCCTTCACCCTCCTGCACGTTGGCACCGCTTCCATCGGTCACCTTTTGAGTAAAGCTGGCGTGGAAGCTGTTAACTTTATTAAGGCGCTGTTGCAGGTCGCTCGACGCATCGGCGAGAACGTTGGCTGACCCCAAAGCGGCCAGCAGGCCTAAGGCGATTACGCGTAATTTCATCTGCTTAAATCCTTATTAAATCGTTTCCCGTTGATCACGTGACTAAGCCTGGTCGCTGTCCTGCGTTTAATACAGGAGAAAAAACCGAAACACTAATCAACTATGGGGGTTAACCGCTAAAAAACAATGAGCCAGTGGAAACTGGCTCATTGTTTTGTGTTTCAAAGCTTATCGTTCAGGCTTTACATATCATGGGGTGGTGGAGAGAGCACTTCACGGTTACCGTTGTGGCCCGGTGACGAGACGATGCCCTGTGCTTCCATCTGTTCAATGATGCGCGCAGCACGGTTATAACCGATACGGAACTGACGCTGTACGCCCGAAATCGAGGCGCGTCGCTTATCCACCACAAAGGCAACAGCCTGATCGAACAACGGATCGAGTTCTTCATCGCTGTCAATGCCGCCCCCGCCTTCACTTTCTTCGCCCGCCGTAATGCTTTCAATATATTGCGGACGCCCGCGCGCTTTCCAGTCCTGCACGACAGCATGTACTTCCTGATCGCGCACAAAGGCACCGTGAACACGCACCGGCATTGATGAGTTGGGCGGCATGTAAAGCATATCGCCCATCCCCAGTAACGATTCTGCACCGCCCTGATCAAGGATGGTTCGCGAGTCAATTTTACTTGAGACAGTAAACGCGATACGGGTAGGTATGTTGGCTTTGATGAGGCCGGTAATGACGTCAACTGACGGACGCTGGGTTGCCAGAACAAGGTGGATTCCAGCCGCGCGCGCTTTCTGTGCAAGACGTGCAATCAGTTCTTCCACTTTCTTACCGACAGCCATCATCAGATCGGCGAACTCATCCACCATCACCACGATGTAAGGCAGTTTTTCCAGCACTGGCGGCGTCATATCCATGCTGTCGCCTGGCTTCCAGAACGGATCGGGAATCGGCCGCCCCATTGCATCCGCCTGCGCCACTTTTTCGTTGTAGCCGGCCAGATTACGTACACCCAGCGCCGACATCAGCTTATAGCGACGCTCCATCTCACCGACACTCCAGCGCAGCGCGTTCGCCGCATCTTTCATATCGGTCACGACTTCGGTAAGCAGATGCGGAATGCCTTCGTAAACGGAAAGCTCGAGCATCTTGGGGTCAATCATAATAAAGCGCACATCTTCCGGCGTGGCTTTATACAGCATGCTGAGGATCATCGCATTCACGCCGACGGACTTACCGGAACCGGTTGTACCGGCTACCAGTAAGTGTGGCATTTTAGCCAGATCGGCAACGACCGGCTGGCCGGCAATATCTTTACCCAGCACCACAGACAGCGGCGAGGGGTTGTCACGGAATTTTGGACAATCCAGCACTTCACGCAGGTAAACGGTCTGGCGATGTCGGTTGGGTAATTCCAGTCCAACATAGGGTTTGCCAGGGATCACTTCAACCACACGCACTGCCGTAGTCGACAGGGAGCGGGCCAAATCGCGTGACAGGTTAGAGATACGCGCCGCTTTCACGCCCGGCGCGAGATCCAGTTCAAAACGGGTAATCACAGGTCCTGGCGAAATGCCCACCACCTCGGCCTTGACGCGGTAGTCACCCAGACGCGCTTCAACCAGTCTTGCTGTCTGCTCAAGGGCGGACATATCAACCGGTTCTTCCTCTTCCGGCGGCGCGGTCAGGAGATCGAGTGACGGTAAGGGTGTAGAAGGTTTTTCCAGTGGCTGCTCGTGACGCATCAGGAAGGGGTGAATCAGGCTGTCATGCACGGATGGCTTCGCCTCCGTGACCGGCTCCGGCTGCTGCGCAGGCGCGGCAAAGTGATCGGCCGCAAAGGTCTGGGCTGATTCTACACGCTGAGCCGCGGGCTGTTCTGGTGCCGCCTGAACGTGCTGCCAGGGCTCATGTTGTGGCGCGACCTCGCTGACGTCCGGCGATGCTGCAATGGTGAACAGCGGCTCGACAGGGCCATCGTCGACCAGGTCCTTCATTGGGGAGAAATCGAAGGCCGCTGACGTATCCAGATTGAAAACGGGTGCATTGTCTTCAGGCACCGTTTCATAGCGCTGTTGCTGTTGCTGTGCGAACTGACGCGCCAGCGAGGCCTGCTGCAATGCCAGCTCATCGTCCTCGTGCGCGTCGTCCTGCTGCCAGCTTTCGCCATAGCGTTGCTGCTGCTCTGACTGGAACGCCTGACGCAACTCTGCCTGTTGCAGCGCATCCTGCTCCTCTGCTGACCAGTCAGTGAGTGACGCATCTTCTTTCGTAGGTTGTGATGACGGCAGTTCAGCACGTTTGGCTTTTTCTTCCGCCATACGCTGTGAAGGCAGTTTAATGCCGTACGAGGCCAGCTCACGTCGGGTAGGCAGTTTAACCGGATTAGGCCGCGGCAGCGCCGGACCAATCCCCTGTTTCACCTGTGGATTCGACACCGTTTCAGGGACAGGCTCAAACAGCGGTGAGGATGCTGACGATGCTGCGGTTGCCGCAGCACCGGCGACAGCAGCGCTGTTCAGCGAGGCTGCTGACGTGGCTTCACGCCAGTTACCCATTTTGGGTTCGTCATCCTCATAAGCGGTAAAGTGCGGGGCAGCCGCCGGTGCATCGTCCGGTAACTCAAAGCGGTAGCGCGGCGGTTCAGTGAGAGGCTTCTCCTGTGGCATCGGCTCGCGCGGTGCAGTGTGCGTCACCGGGGAAGGATGAGGCGATGCCGCAACAGGCGAAACAGGTTCAGGCGTCGCTGCAACCTGTTCAGGCTCAGGTGAAGCTGATGGCGCACTGACAGGCGTTGCCGCCATTGTTGCGGCAGCAGGCTGCGCAGGTGCTGTGGCAGTAGCCTGAGCGCTTGCCGTCGGTGTCGTGGTCGCAGATACTTCGGCTGTGGCCGCAACAGCGGCGCGGGTGGCGGTGGCGGCCCTGGCTAACAGTGGATCATGCGCATCCAGATCGGGCTGCGCCTTACGCGGCGCGGTTAGCAATACGTCATCGTCGTCGTCCGTCTGAGCATGAAGGACGGGTGCGCTCTCGTGATAATCGTCTGCTTCGTCCTCTTCATGCCAGGGTTCATCATGACGTGAGCGGTTGCTGGCGAATGTCAGCACGCCCATGACCACGCCACCGATTCTTTCCGCAATGGTTAACCATGACCAGCCCGTATATAGCGTGATCCCTGCGGCCCAGATGCAGAGCAAAGTCAGTGTGCCACCTGCCGGACTGAACCAGGGTGAAATGGCATTACTGACGAGGCTGCCAATGACGCCTCCGGAAGCGAAATACCAGATGTCGTCCGCGTTGAGCGCGGCCATCCCACAGGTGGTGACGACCAGGGCCAGGACACCGATTAAGCGTAAACCAATGGCAAAGTAGTCCACATAATCCTGGTTATCCCGCTGGCGAAACGCTATCCAGCACAGCCCCAGTATGACCGGCGGAATGGCATAGGCCATCACACCAAAGATGAAAAGCAACGTATCAGCCAGCCATGCGCCGACTGTGCCACCCATGTTATGGATAGGTTCATGCCAGGCCGTTTGCGACCAGCTCGGATCGGAAGGATTAAAGCTGACCAGGGAAACCATCAGGTAGATGGCGAACAATGCCACCAAAATAAGTAACGCTTCCAGCAGACGGCGTCCGCTGCTCAGCGACTGTAACGAAACGTCTTTATCTTCTGTGTATTCCTGGCTCAAGAGATCTCTCCAGGTGCCTGTAAAGTAAGAAACGACAGCGTCGGGCTCACCCGACGCTGGTCCTGTATGTATTCACAGGAGTGTACCGAAATTTCCCAGGCTTTGCACCTGCCACGCATCAGCGCGTTTTGATCACCAGACGATTGCTCTGTTTGACCTCTTCCATCACCACATAAGTACGCGTGTCGTTTACGCCTGGCAGGCGCAGCAAGGTTTCACCCAGCAGCTTGCGGTAAGCGGACATATCAGGCACGCGCGTTTTAAGCAGGTAGTCGAAATCACCAGAAACCAGGTGACACTCTTGAGTTTCCTCAAGTTTTTGCACAGCGGCGTTAAATTGCTCAAACACATCAGGTGCGCCACGATTCAGAGTAATCTCAACAAATACCAGTAATGAAGCATCCAGGTAGTGAGGGTTGAGTTGCGCAGTATAGCCAAGGATGAATCCCTGGCGTTCAAGACGGCGTACACGCTCAAGACAAGGTGTAGGAGATAATCCTACACGTTTGGAAAGTTCCACGTTTGAGATGCGACCGTCTTTCTGCAATTCATTGAGAATGTTTCTGTCGATCCTGTCGAGATCCTTACCGGGGCGTTTCTTATTATCTACCATTATTATTGTCTCTCTTCATTCCTTCCCTTTACCTGCCATCCCCTGAAAACGGTCATTGTTCGGGGCATTTTTGAAGTGAAATAACGGCGTCTGAGCGCATTCGTACCTATTTGTATGACGCATGCTGTCTGTCCACCGCATGCGTCATGACCAATATCAGACGATAAAATTCGTTCGGTACTCTGCCCAAAACCCGGCGGCAACACCCGTTTTGTTCAGACTAAGTTATTCGCTTCTCACACTGTTTTCGCAAATGCGCAGGCGATTGTCAAAGTAAAATGTCTAAATTCAGGACAAGATGCCAGACACTTCGCTGGGTCACTGTTTTTAAATGAGTATTTTCGTGCGATGGTGGTCTGTAAACTGAATTTTTGCCCCCTTTTGGCACAGGAAGCAGGCGAAAAAGCCATTCATCGTCTACGCCGTTTGCAGCAATCGCTAACAAAAGTGCGCAAGTGTTGTCATTGCTACGGCATATTCCCTACAATCGCAGGTTATGTCAGGTGAATAAAACTGAGGAACGCATGGGTACGGCTAAACACAGTAAGTTGCTCATTTTGGGCTCTGGTCCGGCAGGTTATACCGCGGCCGTCTATGCTGCACGCGCCAATTTGAATCCAGTACTGATTACCGGGCTGGAAAAAGGCGGTCAGCTGACCACCACGACGGAAGTGGAAAACTGGCCGGGCGACCCGCATGATCTGACAGGTCCCTCGCTGATGGAACGTATGCATGAGCATGCCGAGAAATTTAACACGGAAATTATTTTCGATCATATTCATACGGTCGATCTGCAGAACCGTCCCTTCCGTCTGACCGGTGACAGTGGCGAATATACTGCCGATGCGCTGATTATTGCCACGGGTGCATCAGCACGCTATCTGGGCTTACCGTCGGAAGACGCTTTTAAAGGCAAAGGCGTTTCGGCCTGTGCGACCTGTGATGGTTTCTTCTACCGCAACCAAAAAGTCGCCGTTATCGGTGGCGGAAATACCGCGGTTGAAGAAGCACTTTATCTGGCGAATATCGCCTCTGAAGTGCATTTAATTCACCGCCGCGACAGCTTCCGCGCAGAGAAAATCCTTATTGACCGCCTGATGGAAAAAGTCAGCAACGGCAATATCGTGTTGCATACACACAGAACGCTGGAAGAAGTGGTCGGCGATCAGATGGGCGTGACGGGGCTGACGCTACGTTCAACGCTGAATACCGAAGAGACCGAAACGCTGGACGTTGCCGGCCTGTTTGTTGCTATCGGACACAGCCCGAATACGGCGATTTTCGATGGTCAGCTGGCGCTGGAAAACGGCTACATCAAGGTACAGTCCGGCCTGCATGGTAATGCCACGCAAACCAGTATCCCTGGCGTGTTTGCCGCGGGTGACGTCATGGACCATATCTACCGTCAGGCCATTACCTCTGCCGGTACCGGTTGTATGGCTGCGTTAGATGCAGAGCGTTATCTTGACGGATTGGTTAAGAACGATAAGTAAGTTGTTAATAACCTGATCTTAATTGTTTGAGGCGACTGTTTTTCAGTCGCCTTTTTTATTATCACCATGCTAAATTCAGGCGCCGGGTGTGAGGACCAGCCTCATTTCATTTGTCTTTGCCACATTGGGTTTCGCATGAATAAATCGCGTCAGCAGCATCTTACTCGTTGGCTTCGTCAACAGTGTCATCATGCTGGCCCCTGGTTGCGCGTTACGTCGTTGCTGGGCTGCGCTGGCGCGCTTCTGATTATCATACAGGCATGGCTTTTAGCGTCGCTACTGCAGGCGCTGATTATTGACAGGCATTCTCCAGCCTCCCTTTTGTCCTCATTTTCACTTCTGATCCTGTGCTTTGTTCTGCGCGCCGCGCTGAATTATGCCCGGGAGCAGGCTGGATTTCGTGCCGGGCAGGCCATCCGTCAGGCTTTGCGTAAACAGGTGCTGGATCGTCTGGCAGCGTTGGGTCCGGCCTGGATACAGGGCAAGCCCGCCGGCAGCTGGGCAACGTTACTGCTTGAGCAAACCGAGGATATGCAGGCCTATTACGCGCGTTATTTGCCGCAGATGACGCTGGCGGCGGTCATTCCCTGTTGCATATTGCTCACCCTGTTTCCGTTAAACTGGGCGGCAGGTCTGATCCTGTTCGCGACCGCGCCGTTGATCCCGCTTTTTATGGCCCTGGTCGGCATGGGCGCGGCCGAGGCTAATCGCCGTAACTTTGTGGCGCTCGCACGCCTGAGTGGCAACTTTCTGGATCGCTTGCGTGGCCGGGAAACCCTGCGTCTGTTTCATCGGGCAGACGCCGAAAAACAGGCGATTGCTGACGCCACGACGGATTTCCGTCAACGGACGATGGAGGTTCTGCGTCTGGCCTTTCTTTCTTCGTCAGTACTGGAATTTTTTGCGTCGCTGTCCATCGCCGTTGTCGCCGTTTATTTTGGCTTTTCCTATTTGGGCGAACTGCACTTTGGTGATTATGGCCGCGGCGTGACGCTGTTTGCCGGCTTCCTGGTACTGATTCTGGCCCCGGAATTTTTTCAGCCTCTGCGCGATCTGGGCACGTTCTACCATGCTAAAGCGCAGGCAATCGGCGGTGCCGATGCGCTTGAACGCTTTATGCAGGAAACGCCAGAGGCCGAAAACACATCCGCCAGCGACGCCTTTAGCGCAACGGCGCCAGTAGAGCTGGTGGCAGAAAATCTGACGGTGCACGCGCCCAATGGCCATCGGCTCTGCGGCCCGCTCACCTTCACCCTGCGCGCAGGCACACGCGTCGCGCTGGTGGGCAAAAGCGGTGCAGGCAAAACCGCACTGTTAAATGCCCTGCTGGGCTTTTTACCCTATCAGGGATCGCTGAAAGTTAACGGCATTGAACTTCACCGTATCGCACGCCATGACTGGCATCGGCATCTTGCCTGGGTCGGCCAGAATCCCCAGCTACCCGCCGCAACGTTACGGGACAATATCATCATGGATGCGCCGCACGATCCCGCACGGCTAAGTGCTTTAACCGCATCATGTGGGATCGATGAATTTCTTTCCCGACTGCCTGCCGGACTGGATACCGAACCGGGGGATGCCAGTCATCACTTATCGGTCGGTCAGGCACAGCGCATTGCCGTAGCCCGCGCGCTGTATAAACCCGCCCAGTTATTGTTACTGGATGAGCCCGCTGCCAGCCTGGACAGTCAAAGTGAACATCATGTGATGCAGGCATTAAATCAGGCGGCCACGCGCCAGACGACACTGATGATCACCCACCAAATTGATCTGCTTCAGACATGGGATGCGATCTGGGTAATGCAGGCCGGTCAGATCGTGCAGCAGGGCGACTGGCAGACGCTGACTGCGTCCGGTCCGTTCAGTGATTTATTACAACACCGGCAACAGGAGATTTTCTGATGACGGCTCTGCGTCCCTTTCTGCGGCTATGGCTGCGTCATCCCTTCCGTCTGACGTCAGGGATCGTGCTGGCGATTGTCACGCTGTTAGCCAGTATCGGCTTGCTTACGTTGTCGGGCTGGTTTCTGGCCGCCTCTTCTGTAGCCGGTGTGGCTGGTCTGTACAGTTTCAACTATATGCTTCCCGCCGCTGGCGTGCGCGGCGCAGCGATTACCCGTACCGCCGCCCGGTATTTTGAGCGGTTAGTAAGTCACGACGCAACGTTTCGGGTTTTACAGCATCTGCGTGTCTTCACGTTTAGCCGCCTGATTGCGCTTTCTCCCGGCCAGCTCGCGCTCTTTCGTCAGGCCGATCTGCTTAATCGTTTTGTTGGTGATGTGGATACGCTGGATCATCTCTATTTGCGGGTCCTCTCGCCGCTGCTGGGCACGTTTATCGTTATCGTCGTGGTAACAGCCGGCCTCAGCCTGATTGATCTGCACCTGGCGCTGGTGCTGGGCGGCATTCTGCTTACGCTGCTCTGCCTTTTTCCCCCGCTGTTCTACCGTCTGGGCGCGCCCACCGGCATCGCGATTGCCCGGCAGCGATCGCGCTGGCGAGAGCAGTTAATGCACTGGCTGGCGGGACAGGCAGAACTGACACTGTATGGTAACGCTACCCGCTGGCGGGCCAGGCTGGACGAAGATGAGCAGCAGTGGCAGGACGCACAACGTCAGCAGGAGCGTTTACAGGCGCTGGCGCAAAGTCTGCTGCTGTTATGCAGTGGCCTCACTGTTACTGCCCTGCTCTGGCTGAGCGCAACAAGCATTGCGCAGCAGCAACTGCCCGGACCGCTCATTGCCCTGGTGGTGTTTTGTGCCCTGGCAGCTTTTGAAGCACTGGCGCCGATCGCGAGCGCCTTTTTGCCCCTGTCTCAGGTAATCACAGCAGCACAACGCGTCAATGACGTTATCGATCAGTCGCCTGCCATCCTCTTTCCATCCACAAGCACGGTTCCCGCCGGTGCGCTGCAACTCAGGATTGACGCGCTGGATTTCCGTTATCCGGGACGACCTGAAAAGGTGTTGGATCAGTTTTCACTGACGATGAAAGCCGGTGAACGTATTGCCCTTCTCGGCCCCACAGGCTGCGGCAAGTCCACCTTGCTTGGGCTGCTCACCCGCGCCTGGGAGGCGCAACAGGGCGAAATCGTATTGAACAGCGTACCGCTTGCGGACTGGGATGAAGCCCAACTTCGCCAGCGCATCAGCGTAGTCACCCAGCGCGTCCATGTGTTTAGTCAGACGCTACGGGACAATTTGTTGCTGGCCTGCCCCACCGCCAGTGATGCAATGCTTGAAAATGCACTGGTGCAAACCGGGCTTCAGTGCCTGCTGGAAAATGAAGAAGGGCTTAATGCCTGGCTGGGTGAAGGCGGCCGTCCGCTGTCGGGTGGAGAGCTACGCCGCCTGGCCATCGCCCGGGCGATGTTACACAACGGCGACTTATGGCTTCTGGACGAGCCGACTGAAGGACTTGATGCCACCACCGAGCAGCAGATTCTCGCCCTTCTGCAGCAGATCACCACGGGTAAAACGGTCATTATGGTAACGCATCGTCTGCGCGGCCTGGCGCAAATGGACCGAATTTGCCTTATGGACAGCGGTAAGATCGTCGAGCAGGGAAATCATTCTGAATTAGTCGCAAAAGGTGGACGTTACTGGCGTTTCCAGCAGCGCTTTGCGCTATAGTGCTGAGCAAACGCTGAGGGGTACATTACCGCGATGAGACTGGTTCAACTGTCACAAGAGTCGTTGCGCTTTCCGCCACCGGAAACCGCGCTGCGCGAGCCGAACGGCCTGCTGGCGATGGGCGGCGATCTCTCCCCTGCACGCCTGCTGAGTGCCTATCAGCAGGGTATTTTTCCCTGGTTCTCGCCCGGCGATCCGATTTTGTGGTGGTCACCCGATCCGCGAGCGGTGTTATTCCCGACGCAGTTCCATCTCAGTCGCAGTATGAAGCGGTTTCATCAGCAGTCACCTTATCGGGTGACGATGAATGAGGCCTTTGGCGATGTCGTTGACGGCTGTGCCCTGGGCCGCGAAGAAGGTACATGGATTACGTTTGAAGTGAAACGCGCCTGGCAGAAGCTCTATGAACTGGGCCACGCGCACTCGATTGAAGTCTGGCGCGATCAAACCCTTGCAGGTGGCATGTACGGTCTGGCGTTGGGACAAATCTTTTGCGGCGAATCGATGTTCAGCCTGCAACCCAATGCGTCAAAAACGGCCTTACTGGTATTCTGTCAGCATTTTATTAAGCACGGGGGCCAGTTAGTGGATTGTCAGATACTTAACCCCCATACCGCTTCGCTGGGAGCGGTTGAGATTGCACGCGATCATTATCTTGAGCAGGTAAAAAACCTGGCATCCCTGGCCGTTGACAGCGGCTGCTGGCGTAATCAAACCCTTTTTTAAAAGTTGCGTAGATGTTTTGCACACATAAAGTCGGTTAAGTGATATAATAGCCAGGTTTGGTATGTCGTCCGCGCTTGGTTTTCAAGCCGGAATTGCCAGGCTGGGAATCTCATCGCACTCTCGGAACTGTTTCAATCGTGCGCGTGTTACCGGTTGATTCAGATTCTTAGCCCGCTAATCCCCCGCAGACGTCACATAAACACCCGAATTTAACCGACATGCTCGCGTTGACACGCGAAGCACGGCGATGCGTTGGCTTTATTGCCGACGGTTCTTTACATAACTTGTTGAATTGGGCATTATCTTGCCGATTCAACTGAAAGGTAGTACACCCAGAGGATTCGATGGCCAAAGAAGACAATATTGAAATGCAAGGTACCGTACTGGATACGTTACCTAACACCATGTTCCGCGTAGAACTTGAGAACGGACACGTGGTTACCGCTCATATCTCCGGTAAAATGCGTAAAAACTACATCCGCATCCTGACGGGCGACAAAGTGACTGTCGAGCTGACCCCGTACGACCTGAGCAAAGGCCGCATTGTCTTCCGTAGTCGCTGAGTTGCGTTGATGCTGCTGCCTGCGTGCGCGCAGGCGGACAAAAAAAAGGCCGGATTTTATCCGGCCTTTTCTCGTTCTGTGAAACGGTGCTTAGTGCACCGTCCCTTCCGTTTTGCGTTTTTGCGCGCTGAGGAAGTGG
This sequence comes from Pantoea sp. JZ2, assembly GCF_035191405.1. Lineage (NCBI taxonomy): Bacteria > Pseudomonadati > Pseudomonadota > Gammaproteobacteria > Enterobacterales > Erwiniaceae > Pantoea > Pantoea sp. JZ2. The sequence goes on from NZ_CP045247.1 coordinate 3,242,871, forward strand.
TAGGTCAGTTGCCCCTTCTCTTTATCCAGCGCAACGGAAACCGATCCCCCGTCGACCAGAGAACCAAACAGCAGTTCGTTCGCCAGCGGTTTCTTCAGGCTTTCCTGCACGGTACGTGCCATTGGACGGGCACCCATCGCTTTGTCATAGCCCTTCTCTGCCAGCCAGTCACGCGCTTCGTCACTGACTTCCAGCGAAACGCCTTTCGCATCCAGCTGCGCCTGCAGTTCAACAATAAACTTGTCGACCACCTGGTGAATGACGTCCGTTGACAGGTGGCTGAACCAGATAATGTTGTCCAGACGGTTACGGAATTCAGGCGTAAAGATTTTCTTAATCTCTTCCATTGCATCCGTACTGTTGTCCTGATGAATCAGGCCAATAGATTTACGCTCAGTTTCACGCACGCCGGCGTTGGTGGTCATCACCAGCACCACGTTACGGAAGTCCGCTTTGCGACCGTTGTTATCAGTCAGCATGCCGTTGTCCATGACCTGCAACAACAGGTTGAACACGTCCGGATGCGCTTTCTCAATTTCATCCAGCAGCACAACGGCGTGAGGATGTTTGATCACCGCATCGGTCAGCAAGCCGCCCTGATCGAAACCGACATAGCCGGGAGGCGCACCAATCAGACGGCTGACGGTGTGACGTTCCATATATTCGGACATGTCGAAGCGCAGCAGTTCGATGCCCAGCGCTTTAGCTAACTGGACGGTCACTTCGGTTTTACCCACACCGGTAGGACCGGCAAACAGGAACGACCCTACCGGCTTGCGATCCTGACCCAGACCTGCGCGGCTCATCTTGATGGCTTCAGTCAATGCCTCAATGGCATTATCCTGACCGAATACCAGCATTTTCAGACGGTCGCCCAGATTTTTCAGCGTATCGCGATCGGTTGCTGACACACTTTGCTCCGGAATACGGGCAATACGCGCCACCACCGTTTCAATGTCCGCCACATTCACCGTTTTCTTACGTTTGCTGGCAGGCATCAGGCGCGCACGGGCACCGGCTTCATCAATGACGTCGATAGCCTTATCCGGCAAATGACGATCGTTGATGTATTTCACCGCCAGCTCCACCGCCGCGCGCACGGCTTTCGCGGTGTAACGTACATCATGGTGCGCTTCGTATTTGGTTTTCAGACCATTAAGAATCTGCACCGTCTCTTCAACAGAGGGCTCGGTAATGTCAATTTTCTGGAAACGACGCGCCAGGGCACGATCTTTCTCAAAAATATTGCTGAATTCCTGATACGTGGTTGATCCCATCACGCGGATTTTGCCACTGGAGAGCAGCGGCTTAATCAGGTTAGCGGCATCCACCTGTCCACCCGATGCGGCGCCCGCACCGATAATGGTGTGAATTTCATCAATAAACAGGATGCTGGAGTTATCTTGCTCAAGCTGTTTCAGCAACGCTTTAAAACGTTTCTCAAAATCACCACGGTACTTGGTGCCCGCCAGCAGCGAACCAATGTCCAGCGAGTAAATGGTGCAGTCCTTCATCACCTCTGGCACGTCGCCCTGAACGATTCGCCAGGCTAATCCTTCCGCAATCGCGGTTTTACCGACGCCCGACTCACCCACCAGCAGGGGGTTATTTTTACGGCGACGACACAGAACCTGAATCGTACGTTCCAGCTCTTTGTCGCGGCCAATCAGCGGATCAATGCCGCCAACGCGAGCAAGCTGATTAAGATTGGTGGTGAAGTTTTCCATACGTTCCTCCCCGCCTGCTTGCTCTTCGTTAACCGGATTTTCAGCACCAGGTGCCTGGCCCGGTTCGTCTTTGCGCGTACCGTGAGAGATGAAGTTCACCACATCGAGGCGGCTGACTTCGTGTTTGCGCAGCAGATACGCTGCCTGGGATTCTTGTTCGCTGAAGATGGCGACCAAAACATTCGCGCCATTGACTTCGCTGCGTCCGGATGACTGAACGTGGAACACGGCGCGTTGCAACACGCGCTGGAAGCTGAGCGTCGGTTGCGTATCGCGCTCCTCTTCACTGGCGGGCAGCACAGGCGTGGTTTGTTCAATGAAGGCTTCAAGCTCCTGCCGCAGAGCCACAATGTCCACCGTACAGGCTTCCAGTGCCTCTCTTGCCGACGGGTTACTGAGCAATGCCAGTAACAAATGCTCGACGGTCATAAACTCATGACGGTGCTCACGCGCTCTGGCGAAAGCCATGTTTAAACTGAGTTCCAGTTCTTGATTGAGCATTAGGCACCTCCTCCAGTTAATCGCTCTGACCTGCTTCCTGTATGGAGAGAGGCTCAGGCTTTTTCAAGCGTACACAGCAACGGATGATGATTGTCCCGCGCGTAATTGTTCACCTGTGCCGCTTTCGTCTCAGCGACTTCTGCGGTAAATACACCACAGATGGCTTTACCGTGGTAGTGAACTTTCAGCATCAGTTGCGTTGCACGTTCAATATCATAAGAAAAGAACTTTTGCAGAACGTCAATAACAAATTCCATAGGTGTATAATCGTCATTATTCAGAATGACTTTATACATCGAAGGTGGCTTTAACTCTTCGCGTACTTTACCTTCGGCTAAGTGTTCGAAATTTAGCCAGTCTTTAGTGTTTGCCATAGTGTTCCGTTGTGAGTCAGTACGTCATCATCAAACCCGGTGTCATCTGTAGAGTTTAACACGTGTGTCAAGTGCACTGCCGCTAATGAATCGGTCAGTCAAAAATTCGTTACGCGACCTGTATCACAAAATTTCAAATAGCGTTAACTACCTCAAATTTTGATGATTTTCTCCCCACCTGGCCCGGTGGTTTGCTTGACGATCGCGGCGATTTTTCTACATTCTAGCTTCACAAGCTGATTGAGTTTTAATCAAACCCGACTCACAGCTTACGTCACCTCACCTACTTATAAAATGTCTTGCGAGGGAAGTAAAAGCATGGAGACAGGTACCGTTAAATGGTTCAATAACGCCAAAGGTTTCGGCTTTATCTGTCCAATCGGGGGCGGCGAAGATATCTTCGCACACTACTCAACAATACAGATGGATGGTTACAGGACGTTAAAAGCGGGCCAGCAGGTCCATTTCGACGTTCATCAAGGCCCGAAGGGCAACCATGCCAGTCTTATTGTACCCGTAGAAGCGCAGCAGGCCGTGGCCTGACATCCCCAACGTTGGACCGCTCCGTCAAAAATGCCAGCCTGATGCGCTGGCATTTTTACTTTATGCCTTAACCCGCCTTCCCCTGCGACAGTTGGATGACGCGAACAAACATCTCTTGCAGACAGGTCGGAACAGACGCGGTTCCGCGTTCTGCGGCCGCCATAGCGACCGTGATGGCCAGTTCCGGTTTTGATGCGCGATGAATCGCTTTGGTAATAATACGCCTGGAATTAACAGGCACGTTTAACGGCAGATGCGCTGCCGCATGGTAAACCTCGCTAAAGCCGTTGTTGTAGAGGAACTGTTCCATATCGGCCGCCGGAAGCTGGGTCAGATGATGCTTTTCATTATCATGCGGCTGAAGCTGGCTGCGCGCCGTGGCGGCATATTTTTTTCCTGCCATGTCGCCATCCGTCAGGACATGCCAGGCGATGCCCATGCGTCGGGCAAATTTCAGCAACGGCTTCAGACCTGACTGCGCATATTCAATGACTTTTATCCCTTCTGCCGCGAAGTGATAACCGCATTGTCGTGCCATCTGATTGATAATCCAGACTTCGGTTTCACCTTCCACCAGCAACCAGCAACGGGCAAACAACGCTGAGGGGCGGTTAACACGAATATGAAAGCCGATGCGACGGCTGTCTTCTGCACTCAATCCTTCAGGGCCGATGCGCCACGCCGCCACGCGCGTGGGTTCGCGTACCAGTCGACACACATCCTCTACCGCCACCTGCGACAATAACTCGCCCGAGTTGGTCGTGGCAATCTTCTGCAACGGCAGCAGCGCAAGCAAGTTCCAGGCCACCGAAAGCATGATGGGGTGCAGTCGTGTTTCCGGATCTTCAATTAACAACAGCGGTCGCGCACCCGGGAGCAACGGCTCATTGCCCCTTGCCTGCATCAGTAAGCTAAACATCCGCAGCAAAATCAGCTGACGGCTGCGCACATCGGTCGCAGCAATCAGATGATTAAGCTGATCCAGCGAACGCCAGCCCTCAACGCCATCCCGTGACTGTGGATCGACGCGGAACGCCTGGCTCCCGTGATCCGGATGCTGCACCAGAAAATAGTGCTCCATCAGCTGCTGTAGCGTTTGCACGCCCTGACGCAGGACCGCATCGCTCAACTGTTGGGGATGACGGTCCAGATCGCGCGTCAGGTTATCCAGCTCCTGCGTCAGCTGATTTAATGTCGTCAGACGTTCATCCACCCGGCTGGCAACGGGACGCAGGCGGCGGCTAAAACGCGCATCGCGCAGGCGTAATACCGGATTCATACGCAGAAGAACATCGATCGCCTCAGCCGTTCCCGCTTCTGGCAACACCTGGCCCTCGCTGTCGATAAAGCGTCGCGAGGATCGAATCTGGCCAGCGTGTCGTCTGGCCTGGATGCTGTAACGCAGATAGCGTTGTCCGGGTATCGCGCCTCGCCAGAAAGGCGCAAGTGGTCCGCTGGTTTCTGCCTCATCCTCACGAAAATGAAAAACCACAGACAGGCGATGCACCTGGTCGTCCCTGTCACCTGGCGTAAAATGAAAATCGTCAGACGTAAAAACATACTCGCGCGTGTGCGGTGACAGCAGCAGACTCAGTGCATCCAGCAGACTGGATTTCCCCCAGGCATTTTCGCCGATCAACAGGTTAATGCGCGTTAACGGAAGAGAAAGCTGATTAATGCCGCGAAATCCCCGGATATCGATATGTTCCAGATTCATAGCGCTTTATCCTCTGAGCTGACCGAAGAAGGGAACGCGTTGCTCTGGCGGTCAGGTGACTTTACCGTCAGGGTTTACTCCCCTGTGCTTTTTCGTTAGCGTAGCGTCAATTTTAACATGGACGATCTTTTCATTATGTATTCAGGACTGTTACTGATTCTACTCCCGCTCTTCGCTGGCTGGCTGTTACCCGTCCGGCAGGCCAGGTTTCTTAAGGCGGTAAATCGTCTGCTGGGCTGGATGGTCTACGTCATTCTGTTTTTTATGGGCATCAGCCTGGCTTTTCTGGACAACCTTAGCAGCAATCTGATCACCGTTTTTTATACGGCATCCGTCGCTGCGGGCTGTATTTTACTGTGCAACCTGCTGGCATTGCGCTGGCTGGAACAGCGGATGCCCTGGCAACATCATCATAAACAGCAAAAACTGCCGTCACGTTTACATATGGCGCTGGAATCGCTGACGTTGTGCGGCGTCGTAGTCCTCGGCTTTGCGCTGGGCCTTACGCAATGGCCCTGGCTGCACCATGCATCCGCAGCCAGTGAATATGCCTTGATCTTCCTGCTCTTGCTGGTCGGTATTCAACTGCGCGGCAGCGGCATGACGCTGCGTCAGATTATCCTGAATCGCCGGGGGATGACGGTTGCCTGTGTCGTCCTGCTGAGTGGCTTACTGGGCGGCATTATAGCGGCGCTGATACTGGGGCTCCCCCTTAAAACCGGCCTGGCACTCGCCAGTGGCTTTGGCTGGTATTCCCTTTCCGGCATTCTGATGACAGAAGCCTTTGGGCCAGTGATCGGCAGTGCCGCGTTTTTTAATGACCTGCTGCGAGAGCTTATCGCCATTATGCTGATTCCCGCGCTGATCGCCCGCCACCGCAGCAGCGCGCTGGGCTTGTGCGGCGCGACGTCGATGGATTTTACCCTGCCCGTTTTACAACGTGCAGGCGGTACCGATATTGTGCCGGCGGCGATCGTGCATGGATTTATTATGAGCCTGGCCGCGCCCGTGCTTATTGCGCTGTTCGCAGCCTGAGCGCGAAATTCAACTTTTGATGCAATTTTTTACGGTAGAGTTGAATGACTCTCGTCTACGCTTCTTGGTAGCTGTTTAATTCTGCCCTCCCCGGGATGGCAACGAATGACCAAGGAGATGAAGATGAAACAAACCGTCGCGGCGCTGGTGGCCAAAACGCTGGAAAACGCCGGTGTAAAACGTATTTGGGGCGTCACAGGTGACTCGTTAAACGGACTCACTGACAGTCTGAACAAAATGGGCACCATTGAGTGGATGCCTACCCGCCATGAAGAAGTGGCAGCTTTTGCTGCGGGTGCGGAAGCGCATGCCAGTGGCACGCTTGCGGTCTGCGCGGGTTCCTGTGGGCCAGGTAACCTGCATCTGATTAACGGGCTGTTCGACTGCCACCGCAATCGCGTTCCGGTACTGGCCATTGCCGCCCACATCCCGTCCAGTGAGATCGGCAGCGGTTACTTCCAGGAAACGCATCCACAAGAGTTGTTTCGCGAGTGCAGTCACTATTGCGAACTGGTCTCCAATCCCGAGCAGTTGCCCCAGGTATTGGGCATTGCCATGCGCAAAGCGATTCTGAACCGTGGGGTTTCCGTGGTGGTGCTGCCGGGCGATGTGGCGCTGCAACCCGCTCCCGATGCTGCGCGTGCAGAGTGGTATCCACCGCAGCTACCCGTCGTGTTGCCGTCTGCCGATGAACTGGCGACCCTGACACAAACACTGAATGACGCCCGCAATATTACGCTGATGTGCGGCAGCGGCTGTGCCGGTGCGCATGAGGAAGTGGTGCAACTGGCGGCAACGCTGAAAGCCCCTGTTGTGCATGCGTTGCGCGGCAAAGAGCATATCGAATATGACAACCCGTACGATGTGGGCATGACCGGGCTAATCGGTTTCTCCTCGGGTTATCATGCCATGATGAATGCGGATACGCTGGTGCTGTTAGGTACTCAGTTCCCCTATCGCGCCTTCTATCCTGAGAAAGCCAACATCATTCAAATCGATATTAATCCCGGCAGTCTGGGATCGCACTGTCATGTCGACCAGGCGTACGTCGGTGATGTCAAAACGACGCTGCGCGCGTTGCTGCCGAAGCTGCAGGTGAAAACCGATCAGCATCATCTCGACAGTGCGCTGAAACACTACGCGGAAGCGCGTAAGGATTTGGATGCGCTGGCCACCGCGAACGACAGGCAGCCCATTCACCCGCAGTATCTGGCTCAGCAAATCAGTGAACTGGCTGACGAAGATGCTATTTTTACCTGCGATGTGGGCACGCCGACCGTGTGGGCGGCGCGTTATCTGAAGATGAACGGCAAGCGTCGCCTGCTCGGATCGTTTAATCACGGTTCGATGGCGAACGCCATGCCACAGGCGATGGGTGCACAGTCGCTTAACCGGGACCGTCAGGTCGTGGCGCTCTGTGGCGATGGTGGATTCAGCATGCTGATGGGTGATTTTCTGACCGTCGCACAGCTGAAATTGCCTGTCAAACTGGTCATTTTTAACAACAGTTCGTTGGGGTTTGTCGCCATGGAAATGAAAGCGGGCGGCTACCTGACTGACGGGACGGATCTGCATAATCCTGACTTTGCGGCCATTGCCGAGGCCTGCGGCGTGAAAGGTATTCGGGTTGAAAAAGCGTCAGAACTCAATGGCGCACTGGAACAGGCCTTTGCCCATGACGGCCCGGTGCTGGTGGATGTCATCACCGCGAAGGAAGAGCTGGCTATGCCGCCGGAGATCAAGCTGGAACAGGCCAAAGGATTCAGCCTCTATATGCTTCGTGCCATCATCAATGGGCGGGGTGACGAAGTGCTGGAGCTGGCAAAAACCAACTGGCTACGGTAAAACAGAGTGCTCTTGCGGGCGGGTTCTCTGCCCGCCTGTTTTCCGCAGACCAGGAGCGCCCGATGATCGATTTACGCAGTGATACCGTCACCCGTCCCGGCAGCGCGATGTTACAGGCGATGATGGCCGCTGAAACCGGCGATGACGTCTATCGCGATGATCCCACCGTCAATGCACTGGAAGCCGAAGCCGCACGTCTGAGTGGTAAAGCGGCAGCGCTGTTTTTCCCTACCGGCACGCAGGCGAACCTGGTGGCCCTGCTCAGCCACTGCGAACGCGGCGAAGAGTATATTGTGGGCCAGCAGGCGCACAATTATAAATATGAAGCCGGCGGCGCGGCGGTGATGGGCAGTATCCAGCCCCAACCCATTCTCGCAGCAGCAGACGGCAGTTTGCCGCTGGATGTCGTGGCAGACGTTATTAAACCCGACGACATCCATTTTGCCCGCACCCGGCTGCTGAGCCTGGAAAATACCCATCATGGTAAAGTGTTACCCGCTGCCTACCTGGAGCAGGCCTGGCATTTTACCCGAGCACATAAACTGGCGCTGCATATCGACGGTGCTCGCATTTTCAATGCGGTCGTCGCACAGCAAACCACGCTGGAAAACATTGCCCGCTATTGCGATACCTTGACCATTTGTCTGTCGAAGGGCCTGGGCGCGCCGGTAGGCTCGCTACTTTGCGGCGAGGCAGCCTATATCGAACGTGCACGCCGCTGGCGCAAAATGGCGGGCGGAGGCATGCGCCAGGCCGGTATTCTGGCGGCGGCGGGCCTGTATGCGCTGCAACACAACGTTACGCGTTTGCAAACGGACCACGACAACGCCGCCTGGCTGGGACAGGAACTGCGAAAGATGGGGATTGACGTCGCTGAGCAGCAGACGAATATGCTGTTCGTGCGCATCCCGGTCGATCAGGTTACGGCGCTGGGCCAGTGGATGCATGCGCACAACGTCCTGATGAGTGTGGGCCCGGTAACACGGATTGTGACCCATCTGGATGCTGAGCGTCCCGCGCTTGAAACGGTGCTCGGTCACTGGCGGGCCTTCCTGGCACAGCACCGTCCTGATGCGGCAACGGATGCGGTGAACCTGCCCGCCTCGCCTTACGCAGGCCGCTGACCTCGCCACAGCGCCGTGATCGAGGGATTATTGCGCTGTGCCGTATTTCTCCAGCAGGGCCTGCGCTATCGCCAGGGTTTCGGCATCCGCGAAGCCCTGAATATTTGCAGAACGAAAATGCATCTGAAAGGCGGCAATCAGTTTCTGTTGCTCGTCCGCGCTCATTCCTTCCGTTACCTGATAACCATAACGCTGCAAGCACTCCAGCAGGGTTACGGCTGGCACAGCGGCGTAACGATCGCGTCCGGCCAGATAAAACGCCACGCGTTGTGGATCGGGCCACGCGCCAATGCCTTCAGCGGCCAGTTGCTGCCAGGGAAACAGCGGGCCGGGATCCTGCTTACGCTGCGGCGCGATATCGCTGTGGCCCACAATATTTTCCGGTGCGATGCCATAGCGCTGCGTTATATCGCGTACCAGCGCCGCCAGGGTGCGAATCTGCGCAGGGGGAAACGGTTGCCACGTCACTCCGGCCGGCGTCCGGCGATAGCCGTTGTTCACCAGTTCGATGCCCACCGAGGTGTCGTTAATACGGGTTGCGCCGCGCCAGAAGCTGGCGCCGGCATGCCAGGCCAGATCCTGCTCCGGTACCAGTTGCCAGATAATGCCTTTACCGTTGCGCTGCGGTGGCTGGCGGGGAATAAGATAATGCACGCTGACGTCACGGTCAGTCAGCGTAGTCAGCGAGGAGGAGAAATCCTCAGCGGTATAGTGAATCACCACCACCTTCACGCGCGGACGCGCGCCCTGTGCGGGATGGCGCAAATCAACCCAGTAGCCCGATCGTGATTCAATGCCTGAGTGGCAACCCGCCAGCAGCAGCGCCATCAGACAGCACAGGAGGCGTTTCAACGAATAACAACCGCCGTGCCGCTGACGCTAACCATCAGCATGCTGCTGTCTTTCCCTACGGTTTCATAGTCAATATCAATGCCCACCACCGCGTTCGCCCCTAGCGCTCTGGCCTGCTCTTCCAGCTCTTTAAACGCGATCTCGCGCGCTTTACGCAGTTCTTTCTCATAAGCGCCCGAGCGGCCGCCCACAATATCGCGAATCCCGGCGAAAAAATCGCGGAATATATTGGCCCCCAGAATCGCTTCACCGGTGACTACGCCGCAGTATTCCGTGATGCTGTGTCCTTCCAGCGTCGGGGTTGTTGACAATTTCATCGTACTCTCCTGTTACCGAAACGGGTCAAAGGCTCTTTCACCTAAAAGCAGGGCTATACTCTATGTTAAAAAAGCACCTTGCCAGAGAACAATAAGGAAATCGAGATGAGAAACAAAGGTTTTGCGCTTTTGCTCCCGGCTGCGCTGCTGCTGAGTGCCTGTACGACGGTCGAGCCGGTAATCAAGGATAATGGCCCGCGCATGGCCCCCTGCGTGGAAGGTGGCCCGGACACCGTCGCCCAGCGTTTTTACGACATGCGTATTGAGCATCCTTCATCCGGCCTGCCTGATACCGCGACGCTGGCACAGTATCGCCCTTACCTGAGCGATGGACTTTATCAGGCGCTGCTGCAAGCCAGTCAACGTCCGGATGCGGCGACGTGGCGCAACGGCGATCTCTTCTCCAGCCTGGCTCAGGGGCCGACCGGGGTTGACGTTGCCGATGCTTCCACGATTCCTAACCGGGATGCCCGTAACATTCCCCTGCGCGTGAAAATGAGCCGCGGTGACAAACAGTGGCAGGACGAAGTGCTGATGATTCATCAGGGCAGTTGCTGGGTCGTCGATGATGTCCGCTATGTGGCAGATGTCCCGCATCCTGGCGGAGGATCGCTTAGCCAGCTGCTTGAAAAAACAAAGAAATAAACGCTTTTTGACATCTGCAGATAAAAACGCCGGCTGCCAGGCCGTGCGTTTTTATCCCGCGCCACCTCCGGTTCCCCGTCTTCTCACCGCCTTGTCTCGCGATATCTTGTGCTAATCTTTTGTGTGTTTACCGCTTATTCGTAAATTTTAAGCCACCTTAATTGCATAACTATTTTGGTGACGTTAAAATCCGCAAAACTAATAGCTATTCAAAATTGGCGCATGAGTATTCAACTAAACGCGATTAATTGTTTCTACGGTGCTCACCAGGCGCTGTTTGACATTAACCTGGAATGTCCGCAGGGCGAAACGCTGGTGCTGCTTGGCCCAAGCGGCGCAGGGAAAAGTTCGCTGTTGCGCGTGCTGAATCTGCTTGAGCGCCCACGCTCAGGCCAGTTGCACATTGCAGGTAATGATTTCGACTTCAGCAAAACCCCTTCAGAGGCCGCGATACGCGAGCTTCGTCAAAATGTCGGGATGGTCTTCCAGCAATATAATCTCTGGCCGCACCTGACGGTGCTGCAAAACCTGATGGAAGCCCCCTGCCGTGTACTGGGCCTGAGCAAGGCCGACGCACGCGCCAGAGCCGACAAGCTCCTCGATCGTCTGCGCCTGACCAGCTATAGCGACCGTTTCCCCCTGCACCTTTCTGGCGGGCAACAGCAACGCGTAGCCATTGCCCGTGCGCTGATGATGGAGCCGCAGGTGCTGTTATTTGATGAACCCACTGCCGCGCTCGACCCTGAAATCACCGCCCAGATCGTCAGTATTATCCGCGAACTGGCTCAGACGCAGATTACACAGGTTATCGTGACGCACGAAGTGGACGTGGCCCGTAAAACGGCCAGCCGTGTGGTTTATATGGAAAACGGGCATATCGTGGAACAGGGTGATGCCAGCCGCTTTACACAGCCGCAAACCGAGGCGTTTGCACATTATCTTTCGCACTAAGTCAGGATGCTAAAAATGAAAAAAGTCGTACTTGCTGCACTGCTTGCCGGATTGAGTTTAAGCGCCTCCGCCGCTGAAACTATTCGTATTGCCACCGAGGCCTCCTATCCTCCGTTTGAATTTGTCGATGCCAACAACAAAATTCAGGGCTTCGACGTCGATCTGGCGAATGCGCTGTGTAAAGAGATGGATGCAACCTGTACCTTTACCAACCAGTCTTTTGACAGCCTGATCCCAAGCCTGAAATTCCGCCGTTTCGATGCCGTTATGGCCGGTATGGACATTACGCCTGAGCGCGAAAAGCAGGTGCTGTTCAGCAAGCCTTACTACGATAACTCCGCGATTTTCGTGGCGCAGAAAGGCAAAGTGGCCAGTGTTGATGCGCTGAAAGGTAAACGTGTAGGCGTGCAAAACGGCACCACACATCAGAAATACCTGGCCGACAAACACAGTGACATCACCGTTGTCCCTTATGACAGCTATCAGAATGCCGTGCTTGACCTGAAAAATGGCCGTATTGATGCGGTCTTTGGCGACAGCGCCGTGGTGAACGAGTGGCTGAAACAAAACGCGAATCTGGCCCCGGTGGGTGAGAAAGTCACGGATAAAGCCTACTTTGGCACCGGCCTGGGCATCGCCGTTCGTCAGGGCAATACCGAGCTGCAAGGCAAGTTCAACACCGCGCTTGATAAAATCAAGGCCAATGGTACTTACAAAACCATCTACAACAAATGGTTTCAGCAGTAATCTCTGATGAATGAAATAATTCCGCTTGCAAGCGCCGCCGGCATGACCGTCGGCCTTGCTGTTTGTGCCCTCATCGCTGGCCTTGTGCTGGCGATGATTTTTGCTGGCTGGGAGTCAATGCGGCTGCGTCCGCTCGCTTGGGCAGGCACCGCACTGGTCACCCTGATTCGCGGCCTGCCAGAGATTCTGGTGGTGCTGTTTATCTACTTTGGTGCCTCGCAACTGCTTTTGACGCTGTCTGACGGTTTTACGCTACATTTCGGTCTGTTCAGCGTACCGGTTAAGATGCAGATCGAAAATTTTGATGTCAGCCCGTTCCTGTGTGGCGTGATTGCACTGGCTATGCTTTACGCCGCCTATGCGTCACAAACGCTGCGCGGTGCGTTAAAAGCCGTGCCGGTCGGTCAATGGGAATCGGGCCAGGCGCTGGGCATGAGGAGGTCGGCGATCTTTTTCCGTCTCATCATGCCGCAGATGTGGCGTCATGCGCTGCCCGGTCTGGGTAACCAGTGGCTGGTCTTGCTGAAGGACACTGCGCTGGTGTCGCTTATCAGCGTTAACGACCTGATGTTGCAAACCAAAAGCATCGCTACGCGTACGCAGGAACCCTTTACCTGGTTCCTGATTGCGGCGGCCATTTACCTGGTGATTACGCTGTTTAGCCAGGCAGTGCTGCGTCGTATTGAACACCGTACGACCCGTTTTGAACGGGGGAACAGCTGATGCTGCAATATTTACCCGAACTGTTGAAAGGGCTTCATACCAGCCTGACACTGACTGCGGCATCGCTGGTGGTCGCGCTGTGTCTGTCGCTGATGTTTACCATCGCACTGACCCTGAAAACACCGCTGTTTTCGCCCCTGATTAAAGGATTTATCACCCTGTTTACCGGCACCCCGCTGCTGGTGCAGATTTTCCTGATCTACTACGGGCCCGGTCAGTTTCCCAGCCTGCAAAAACTGCCGTGGCTGTGGCATCTGCTGTCACAACCCTGGTTGTGTGCCATGCTGGCGTTGTCGCTGAACAGTGCTGCCTATACCACGCAGCTGTTTTACGGTGCGGTGCGGGCGATACCTTCCGGTCAGTGGCAGTCCTGCGAGGCGCTGGGCATGACGCCCAGACAAAGCCTGCGCATTTTGCTGCCTTATGCGTTTAAGCGTGCACTCTCCTCTTACTCCAATGAAGTCGTGTTGGTCTTTAAGGGCACCTCGCTGGCGTTTACGATTACGCTGATGGAAGTCATGGGACACGGTCAGTTACTGTATGGCCGGACCTACGATGTCACGGTTTATGCGGCTGCGGGGCTGATTTACCTGTGCGTTAACGGCCTGCTTACCCTTCTGATGCGCCTGATCGAAAAACGCGCTCTGGCCTTCGAGCGTCGCGACTGATCTTCAGGCAGGGAAACCTGCCTGAGTAATTTTCAGTCACATTTATTGCATAAAAATTCATTATCTGGCATCTTACTCCCCTGTATGTTATGTGACTGATGGCCAGGGAGCCTGTAATGAAAAAATGGATGATTGCTGCAGTACTGGTAAGCCTGGCGGTAAGCGCGCAGGCCGCTGAGAAAATTCGTTTCGCCACCTCTGCTACCTATCCCCCTTTTGAATCGCTGAACAGCGACAACCAGATTGTCGGCTTTGATATTGATCTGGCAAAGGCCCTTTGCCAGCAGATGAAAACGGAATGCTCGTTTACCAATACGGCATTTGACAGCCTGATCCCCTCGCTGAAGTTTCGCCGATATGATGCCGTCATTGCCGGCATGGACATCACGGCCGAGCGCAGCAAACAGGTCGATTTCACCCAGCCTTATTATGCCAACTCGGCGATTGTGATTGCTCCGAAAGGCACATTCAGCGCGATAAGTGATCTGAACGGTAAACGTGTAGGCGTCGAAAACGGCACCACACATCAGAAATACCTGCAGGACAAACATCCGGACATCAAGGTGGTGGCTTATGACAGCTATCAGAATGCCATTCTGGATATGAAAAGCGGCCGTCTTGACGGCGTGTTTGGCGACAGCGCGGTGGTCAATCAGTGGTTAAAAACCAACAGCGATCTGGCCAGTGTGGGTGAGCATGTGACGGACGCCGATTATTTTGGGACCGGCTTAGGCATTGCGGTACGCAAAGGTAACGACGGCCTGCGTGAGAAACTTAACCAGGCACTGGCGGCACTTAAAGCCAACGGCACCTGGCAGAAAATCAACCAGCAATGGTTTCCTGAATAAGGTTTATGGGCCAGCCGCGTGCTCTGCTGACCGGTTCTGCACTGTCCTCAGTTCAGCAGCTTACCTGGCTGGCCCGCCCTGACGTTGATGCGTCAACAGCGTCAGCACCTCATAATGCGCGGTGTGCGGGAACATATCAAACAGCTGGACCTGCGTTACCCTGTAGTCACTGAGCCGGGCGATATCCTGCGCCATGGTCTGTGCATTACAGCTTGAATAAAGTACATAATCCGGTGCCATCGCACGGAGATACTCACACAACTCACGGCCAATCCCCCGACGCGGTGGATTGACCAGCACCAGCTGCGGCACCGCTTCGCGTCCCAATGCAAACGCGGTGGAATCCAGCGCGGCAAAACTGACATTATCCAGGCCCAGCATAGCGGCAGAGCGTTCTGCACAGCGAATCGCTTCGGCGCTGATTTCAATCCCGGTAAGCTGCAGGGACGGCGACGCACAATGCAGGCCAAATCCGCCCACCCCGCAGAACAGATCCCACATGCTGGTTACCGGGAGCGCACGGACCCAGTCGCGCGCCGTGGCATACAGCGCACTGGCGACCTGAGGATTGGTCTGGAAAAAACTCTGAGGGCGGATCCACAAGGGCACCCCATTGAACGTTTCTGCCAGCGACTGGGTCGGCGTTAACGCAATCTCCTCCTCCCCTTCCAGAATGGCCATATGAACCGGCTGGATATTGGCGGAGATCACCGTCAGTTGCGGCAGCTGTTGCTGAAGCCAGGGCAGCGCAGCTCGCAGTTGTGCCAGCTTCGTGTGCGAGCGCAGAACAAAGCGCAGCATCATGCCGCCCTGCGTGCTTTCCGTCAGCAGCAGATACTTCAGCTCACCGCGCTGGCGTTCAATGTTGTATGGCGTTAACCCCGCGCGCGCGATAAACGGTTTTAAGGTTGCCAGCACTGGTGAAAAACGGTCAGGGTAAAGCGGACAGTCCGACAGATCGACGGCCTCGCCGTTGCGCTGCACGATGCCAAAAACAGGCCGCTCTACACTTCCACTGACCACCATCTTCGCTTTATTACGAAACCCTTCCTGGGCCGAGGCGACCGGCGGCAGCCAGGTTGCAACCGGAACATCAGCCAGCAGTTGGGCCAGCAGAGACTGTTTTTCATCAAGCTGCTGTGAATAGGGTTTTTCGAGCCACTGGCATGAGCGGCAGCGGTTAGCGTCATAGAGCGCGCATTGCATGGTAAAGCCTGTATTGCCTGTCGGGAGGGTGAGCGGAGCGCGATTGTATCACCGCTTGCGAAAAAATGCGCGGCTACTGGCGGGCAGAAACAACAGCAGGAATACCGCCAGGTCGGGCAGTTTTTGCTGCAAGGTGTGGTGAATGATCTGCAGATTACTTTCGCCGTCAATACTGAAAATTTCCGGATAGATCCCGCCCGTGGAGGCCATCAGCATGTAGCACAACACCACAATCTGCACCACGACAAATCCCCAGCGCCCGCGATTGCTCCCGCGCATCAGGGTAAAGGCACAGCGCAGCTCAAATAAAAAAATGATCTGACTGGCAATGAAAATCAACGTGGAATCCCAGGACTGCGCACTGCGATGGAGAAAGTTGATGATTTCGGTATAGCCCAGCGCGTTCACCAGCATCAGCACGCTGAGGCAGCGCGTGGCAATAATGGCGATGCCGGCCACCGTAACGGGCACCGGCGCATCCGGTAAAACAGAACTGTGCTTCAGGGTTTCCGACATGTCCTCGACTCCGCCACGCGATAAAAAGGCTGGATAAACCAGCCTTTATCTATATTGGCAAACGTCAGGCATTTCAGCCACGTTTAGCTTTCTGAATATCGCTTAAACGCTGTTTTTCTTCATGCGCCATCACGCGCCAGGCGATAAAACCGACAATGCCCACGACAAACAGGATGAGTGACGCCAGGGCGTTAATCTCCGGATTGACCCCACGACGCACCGTGGCAAAAATCGCCATCGGCAACGTTGTCGCGCCCGGCCCGGTGACAAAGCTGGCAATCACCAGATCGTCCAGCGATAAGGTAAAGGCCAGCAGCCAGCCGGTGACGATAGCGGGTGCAATCATCGGCACCGTAATCACGAAAAACACCTTCAACGGCGTCGCGCCCAGATCCATCGCCGCCTCTTCAATGGAACGGTCCAGCTCACGCAGGCGCGAGTTAATCACCACCGCCACGTAGGCTGTACAGAAGGTCACGTGCGCCAGCCAGATGGTCAGCGTGCCGCGTTCGGTTGGCCAGCCCAGCGCATTACCGAGCCCCACAAAGAGCAGTAACAGCGACAGACCGGTAATCACATCCGGCATCACCAGCGGTGCGGTCAGCATAAAGGCAAAGCCGTTATGCCCACGAAAACGCCCAAAGCGCACGATAATTACCGCCGCCATGGTGCCCAGCACCACCGCCATGGTGGCAGAAAGCGCGGCGATGGTCAGGCTCAGCACCACCGCATCGATCATGGCATCGTCCTGGAACAACACCTGATACCAGTGGAAGGAGAAACCTTCCCACACCGTCACCAGCTGCGAGCTGTTGAAGGAGTAAATCACCAGCAGCAGCATCGGCGCGTAGAGAAATAAAAAGCAGCAGGCCAGGATGACTGTGCGCCAGGGAGAGCGGATCGTTGGCAGATTGTTCATCCCTTCTCTCCCATTTCGCGGTTTTGGTGTTTGTGGAACCAGATAATCGGCAAAATCAAAATCAGTAAGATGATCACCGCCAGTGCCGACGCCACCGGCCAGTCACGGTTGTTAAAGAACTCCTGCCACAGAATGCGGCCAATCATGATACTGTCCGGGCCGCCCAGCAGCTCAGGGATCACGTACTCGCCGACCGCCGGAATAAACACCAGCATGGATCCGGCAATGATGCCGCCTTTGGTCAGCGGCACAATCACGCTAAAGAAGGTTTTCAGCGGACGCGCGCCCAGGTCCAGCGAAGCTTCCACCAGCGAATAATCAATGCGCGTCAGCGCGGTATAGATCGGCAGCACCATAAACGGCAGATAGCAGTAGACGATGCCAATGTACACCGCCGTGTTGGTATACAGGATGATCAGCGGATGATCGATCACCCCCAGCCACAGCAGGAAACGATTAAGAATACCGTTATTGTTCAGCAGCCCCATCCACGCATAAACCCGCACCAGAAACGATGTCCATGAGGGCAGAATCACCAGCAGCAGCAGGATGGATCGCATTGAAGGCTTACTGTGCGCGACCGCCCACGCCAGCGGATAACCTATCAGCAGGCAAATCACTGTCGAGATAGCGGCCACTTTTAATGACTGCAGATAGGCGTCAATGTAGAGCGGATCGTCGCTGAGCGTGACATAGTTGCCCAGATTGAGCACCAGGCTCAGCTGATCGTCAGCCCAGTTAACCAGTTCGGTATAGGGCGGAATGGCGCGCGCAATGTCGGCAAAACTGATCTTAAGTACGATCAGGAAAGGCAGCAGAAAGAACAGCGTCAGCCATATGTAAGGTAAGGCAATGACCAGCTTGCGCCCGTGCTGCATTTTGACGCGCGTTGCCCAGCGCTGCAGCGGCGTGCCCAGCAGTTTGGCAGGGGCTTTAGTGCGTTGAAAAATCTGGCTCATCCCGCCTCCTTAAACCGTCAACACCACGCAGCTGTCGCTGTCCCAGCACAGGCGGACTTCATCGCCCCATGTCGGTAGCCCTTTGCGGTAGCGATGTTCATTTTGCAACTGGGCGCTCAGCATCTGACCGCTGTGCAGGCGCACATGATAAATGGACAGATCGCCCAGGTAGGCAATATGGACCACTTCACCGACGGCAAAGTTACAGCCATCCGCCGGCACCGTTTCGCACAGCATCACTTTTTCCGGGCGCAGCGCAACATGTACCGGCACGTTATCGACCACCGACACATCCGAATCGACTTTAAGCGGATGTTTCAGGCCCGGGCTGTCAATCACCAGGCCATCCGCCTGACGCTCACGCAGCAGACCTTCAAACACATTGACCGAACCGATAAATTCCGCGCTGTAGCGGCTGGTCGGATGCTCATAAATTTCCTCTGGCTCGCCGATCTGCACAAATTTGCCCCGGTTCATAATGGCGATGCGCCCCGCCATCGTCATGGCTTCTTCCTGATCATGCGTCACCATCACGCAGGTTGCCCCCACCCGTTCCAGGATATCCACCACTTCCAGTTGCATCCGATCGCGCAGCTTTTTATCGAGCGCGCCCATTGGCTCATCCAGCAGCAGCAGTTTTGGCCGTTTTGCCAGGCTGCGCGCCAGCGCCACGCGCTGACGCTGACCGCCCGAAAGTTGATGGGGTTTGCGCTTAGCAAACTCCTGCATATGTACCAGCGATAACATTTCTTCGACACGGCTGGTAATTTCGCCTTTAGCCAGCTTGTCCTGTTTCAGCCCGAACGCAATGTTCTGCTCCACCGTCATGTGGGGAAACAGCGCGTAACTCTGAAACATCATATTAATGGGACGCTGATAGGGCGCGACATGCGACAGATCGTGTCCATCCAGTACAATCTGCCCGCTGGTGGGCTGTTCAAAGCCTGCCAGCATGCGGAGTAAGGTCGATTTACCGCAGCCGGAGGCGCCGAGCAGGGCAAAAATTTCGCCTTTATAAATAGTCAGGCTGACATCATCCACGGCATGCTGGCCGTCAAAGGATTTTGTCAGATTACGAATTTCCAGTAACGGCGTTAACGCTTTTGCCGTTTTAGTCTGCGGGCGTGGGATGGCATCGTTCACTCATATCTCTCCGGAGCCAGGCGGAACAACGCGGCAAACAGTGCCGCTAAAAATGGCACAACAGAGGCCGGGACTGCGCCTCTGTTGCTGTAGCAGGACATGCCGTTTCGTTACTTACCGCTTTTAACCTTAGTCCATGCACGCGTGCGCACACGATCCAGTTTCGGATCCTGTACCTTCAGTACGAACAATTTGGCCATGGCATCCGGCGTAGGGTAAATGCCCGGATTGTTGCGGATATCAGCATTAATCAGCGGCAGAGACGCTTTATTGCCGTTGGCATAATTCATTTTGTTGGAGATATCAGCGATGACTTTCGGGTCCATGATGTAGTTCAGCCAGGTGTAAGCCGCATCCACATCTTTGGCATCTTTAGGAATCGCCATCATATCGAAGAACGCAAGCGCGCCCTCTTTCGGTACGCTGTAGCCGATATTGACGCCGTTCTTCGCTTTTTCCGCGCGATTTTTTGCCTGAAGAATATCGCCGGACCAGCCGATCGCCACACAGATGTTGCCGTTGGCCAGATCGTTAATGTATTGCGACGAGTGGAAGTAACGAATATTTGGACGCAGCTTCAGCAGCAGATCGGTCGCGGCACCGGAATAATCCTTAGGATCGCTGCTGTTCGGATCTTTGCCGAGGTAGTTCAGCACGGTCGCGAAAATTTCTTCAGGTGCATCCAGGAACGAGACGCCACAGCTTTTCAGTTTTTCCAGGTTCTCAGGTTTCAGCACCAGATCCCAGCTGTTGACCGGCGCATCCGCACCCAGTGCGGCTTTGACTTTTTCAACGTTGTAGCCGATGCCGGTGGTGCCCCACAAATACGGAATGGCATATTTATTACCCGGATCGTGCTGGGCAACCTTCTCCATCAACGCCGGATCAAGATTTTTATAGTTGGGCAGTTTGCTTTTATCCAGCGGCTGGAACACGCCAGACTGCAGCTGACGCGCCAGGAAGCTGGACGAAGGCACCACCACATCGTAGCCGGTGCTGCCGGCCATCAGTTTGCCTTCCAGCACTTCGTTGGAATCAAACACGTCATAAACCACTTTAATGCCGGTCTGCTTTTCAAAGTTCGGCACGGTATCGGGCGAAATATAATCCGACCAGTTATAAACGTGCAGCGTTTTATCTTCCGCCATGGTACTGGCTGAAGCAGCCATCAGCACCCCAGCAACCACACCTGACAACCATTTTTTACGTTGGTTGAACATGTTTTTAATCCTCCTGAGCGGGTTATAACAACGCTGCACATCAGTGATCCGACATTGCGTTTTTATGATTTAAAAATCAGTGACACAATGAATCATTATTCAGTGGACGTTTAATAGTAAAAACCTATACCAGCACGGTATTCCTGCGGTTAGTGCCGCACCGCAAGCATAGCCGCCCCGTTCGGGGTTAACCATACCTCAGCGTAAAAAACGCCTGAACGTAATATTTTATGCATGTTTAAGCTATGAGGTTCGGCTTTTACGGCATAAAGAACGTCATAAATCTGGCAATTAAGGGCTTAATGCAGAATAAAACATTACGGTTACAAAATAATCTACCTCCTTCACAATTGATAACATTGAGAATATTTGACGCTGAAGGAAAAAAACGATTATGACGCGTGCAGCAGGAAAGCCTGTGCCAGGGACAGGCAGCGTGACAGGCATAAAAAAGCCGTCCTGGCAGACGGCTTAATCACGGCGGTGAGGATCAGTGAAGAACGGAATGCATGCTGCTGGTGGCAACATGCTCTTCATCTTCACCCATCATCAGCAGGTTGTTGGCGAAGGCTTCCATGATGACCATGGAAATTTCTTCTTCGCTCTGCTTCATGAAATGCGAAAACTGGCCGAAGGTTAATCCGGCTGTGATCATCATCGACTGGCACACAATCAGCTTCGGCAGATTGTCATCCTGAATATCGATAAACGCTTTCACCGTTAACGAACTGGCGTTAATTTGCGACAGGTCACCCACCAGCGGAATTAACGCCGTCGGCTTCACTTCCGCCAGTGCTGAAAACAGAATGACGTTGTCTACCAGGTCGATTTTAGCGTCAAACACCCCGTCGAAGTTTTGCATATGCGGCAAATGCAGCGCCTGACAAGCATCACATTCAAACCAAGTGATATTTTGCTGATCCAGCCAACGACGCAGCAGGTCGATATCCGGAACGACAAGAGAATCCATTGTAAAATCCCATGGGGTGATAAATAAGCGACTTAGCTTACGGAAAAATGTGGTGAGTTTCCATGAAAACCACTGAAAAGCGCGGGTCAACCTGCGGTTTTAGGACGGTGCCCGGGGGTAGCGTACCGCTCAATATGATCGATCATCATACCTGCAATGTTAAGACCACTTGTAGTTTCAATACCTTCCAGACCGGGTGAGGCATTCACTTCCATCACCAGTGGACCGCGATTTGAACGCAGAATATCTACACCCGCGACATCCAGCCCCAACACCGCCGCCGCTTTAACGGCCATCAGACGTTCCTGCTCACTGATGTCAACGATGCGGGCTTTACCGCCCCGGTGCAAATTCGAACGAAAATCGCCCTCTTTTGCCTGACGCTCAATCGCCGCCACGACCCGGTCGCCAATCACCAGACAGCGTACATCGCATCCGCGCGCTTCCTGAATAAACTCCTGCACCAAAATATGCGCATTCAGTCCACGAAACGCATCGATGACACTTTCAGCCGCCTGGCGGGTTTCCGCCAGAACCACGCCGATGCCCTGCGTGCCCTCGACGAGCTTTACCACCAGCGGCGCACCGCCCACCATGGCGATCAGGTCCTGTGTATCATCGGGCGACGAGGCGAACCCGGTCACCGGCATGTCGATGCCATCACGGGCGAGCAGTTGCAGGGAACGCAGTTTGTCCCGGGCACGCGTGACCGCAGCGGACTCATTGAGTGGATAGCTGCCGCACATCTCAAACTGGCGCAGCACCGCCGTGCCATAGAAGGTGATTCCGGTACCGATACGGGGAATCACGGCATCGAAGTGACCCAGCAACTCGCCACGGTAATGGATACCGGGCGAGGCAGAATTGATGTTCATGTAGCAGGAAAGAGGATCAATGATTTGTACAAAATGACCACGCTGTTCGGCGACTTCACGTAAACGGCGGCAGGAATAGAGCGATCCATCGCGCGACAGAATAGCCATTTTCATCAATTAAAATCCTTGGGTTGTATTAGCGTGTTGCCCAGCCCTGCTGATGCAGGTAGTCCAGCATAAACGGGCGCGTTTCTTTAATAATCAGGCGCTGAATCAACTGACTCCAGGTTTCGCTGCGCTGGTTGCTGTCGCGTTGTTCGTAATAGATCGCCGTCCGGTTATCGTAATCAGCCAGCACGGCCGGATCCACTGGTTGATAGCGATTTTCATGCACTAACATGGCCTGGGGAATACGCGGCTTCACATCCGGCACCGATTCGGGATAGCCCAGACAAAAACCAAACAGCGGCAGGACAAATTTTGGCAGCCCCAGCAGTTCTGTTACCTGAGCGATATTGTTACGGATGCCACCAATAAAAACGCCGCCCAGCCCCAGCGACTCTGCTGCAACCATGGCATTTTGCGCCATCAGCGCCGTATCGACACAGCCCAGCAGCAGTTGTTCTGCGCGGCCCAGCTGCGCATCGGGGCAAATTTGCAGATGACGATTAAAGTCAGCACAAAATACCCAAAACTCAGCGGCTTCCCCTACCCATGTCTGTCCGCCTGTCAATGTCACCAGCTGCTCACGCATGGCCGGATCGGTGATACGGATGATGGATGAGCACTGCAAAAAGCTGGACGTGGACGCCGATTGCGCCGCAGCAATAATCGCTTCGCGCTGTTCAGCGCTTACCGGCTGGTCAGTGAACGCGCGAATTGAACGGTGGCTGCACAGTAAATCGATTGTCGGTGTCATAAAGTCTCCAGCTGATTTATCTTTTTTTGTCGGAAAGGTTGAACAACTGCGGCGCAAGCGCTTTCGCACTGCGCCACATCAGGAGCCAGGCGGCAGGCAACATTAGCAGAATGCCGATGATAAACAGCGCGGTAGCCAGCCCGGGTGTAGCCAGGCGGCCCGGCAGGCCAGGGAACCAGTGATTCACAACCAGCAATGCACTGGCAATCAGTAACCCACCCAGCGCTTCCATCACCAGCAGTGCTTTCGGCAATTTAGCGACGTTTTGCATGCGTTTCTCCTGCCTCAAGGCCAATCGCCCCCCAATTATGGTTAACATCCGCAAATTTGCACATCAGAGGTGTCGGGATTGTTCCGCTCTGCCGACGTGCGACGGATTCATCGAGGACGGGCATTAGACTAACAGGTAATTCCTGCTTTCTTTAAGCGCAACGAGCGGGCATCATAGGCCGCTTTTCTGACGTGATTCCGTGTCACTCACACGACGTCCCTTGCAAGGAGTTTTCGATGATTGCTGTTATTTTTGGTCGTCCCGGCTGCCCGTACTGCGTTCGCGCAAAAGAACTGGCTGATAAACTGCAAGCTGAGCGTGATGATTTCAACTATCAATACGTAGATATTCAGGCGGAAGGCATTACTAAAGCGGATTTAGAGGCCAGTGCGGGGAAACCGGTCAGCACCGTGCCGCAAATTTTCCTGGATGAGCAGCATATTGGTGGTTATACCGAGTTTGCCGCATGGACGAAAGAGAATCTGGGCTTCGTGGCCTGATTTCGCTCACCCGGTCAGCGCGCTGACCTCACGGGTGAGTTCTTCGTTGCCTGCATCAGATGCCGTTGGCAGAGTGCCGGGTCTCTGATGCAGGCCGTTCCGGCCTTACTGTCTGATTGCCACAATCAGCTTCATCAGTCTGACCAGCAATGCGCCGCATCCTGCCCAGAACATCCCGCTCAGGCTCCAGACCATAATATAGTCCCAGCGTGCCGGCACAGCGAAAATACCGTGCAGCAAGAGCGCCGCCAGCAAGGTGCCAACAGAGGCCATGATCAACGTACTTTTCAGCGGTGCCGAGTGCTGCATAAACGCCATCAATCCACCCGGCAGTAAAAAAAGCAACAATGCAGGCTGACTGTGCAACGCATGTTTATCCAGGGCACAAAAATCCTGGGCAAAAATAAACACCAGACAATAAAGCAGACCTCCTGACAGACAGGTCGCCCAAAAATAATAACGCTGCGGCATAACTCCCCACTCATTTAAAACACGCCAAAACATCGCTTTTGACCTTGATGAGCCTGGTGGAAATAAAAATAAACAGTCGTTTTGTGTACGAATGAAAGTTGCCAATGGCTGAGAAAGTATTTTCTGATTAGAATATTACCCGCGTTATCCGCGCAGTCATTATGGATGACGTAACGGCACGCTTACGGTCTGGACAAGATAGCGAAAAACAGACCACTCTTCAATACGTTACACGTAAACAAGAAGTTAAAATGTTGAATGTTAACATCGCAGAATTGTTAAGAAGTAATGACATTTTGTTATTATTTTTCGTACTGGCGTTGGGACTATGCTTAGGAAAATTACGTTTTGGCTCCGTCCAGCTCGGAAATTCCATTGGCGTATTAGTCGTTTCGTTATTATTAGGCCAGCAACACTTCTCGATGAATACCGATGCCCTGAGCCTGGGCTTTATGCTGTTTATTTTTTGTGTCGGCATTGAAGCCGGCCCTAACTTTTTCTCTATTTTCTTTCGGGACGGGAAAAATTATTTCATGCTGGCCATTGTCATGGTCGCCAGTGCTCTGCTGCTGGCGCTGGGCTTTGGCAAGCTTTTCGGCTGGGACATCGGTCTCACCGCCGGTGTTCTGGCGGGTTCGATGACGTCGACGCCAGTCCTGGTGGGCGCGGGCGATACGCTGCGTCAGAGCATTAGCGACCCCAGGCAGTTAGGCATCATGCAGGATCAACTCAGTCTGGGCTATGCGGTTACCTATCTGGTGGGGCTGGTCAGCCTGATTTTCGGTGCACGTTACCTACCACGTCTGCAGCATCAGGATCTGTCCACCTGTGCTCAACAGATTGCGCGTGAGCGCGGTCTTGATGCCGACAGTCAGCGTAAGGTTTTTCTGCCCGTTATTCGCGCCTATCGCGTGGGCCCGGAGCTGGTGGAATGGAGCGGCGGTAAAAATCTGCGCGAGCTGGGCATCTATCGCCAGACGGGCTGCTATATCGAACGTATCCGACGCAACGGTATTCTCGCCAGCCCCGATGGCGATGCTGTGCTCCAGCTGGGCGATGACATTTCGCTGGTGGGCTACCCGGATGCGCACGCGCGCCTGGATCCCAGTTTCCGCAACGGGAAAGAAGTCTTTGATCGCGATTTGCTCGACATGCGAATCGTGACCGAGGAGATTGTGGTTAAAAATCACAATGCCGTGAACAAGCGGCTGAGCAAACTTAACCTGACCGATCACGGCTGCTTTTTAAACCGCGTCATTCGCAGTCAGATAGAAATGCCTATCGACGACAATATTATGCTGAACAAAGGCGATGTGTTGCAGGTCAGCGGGGAAGCCCGCCGGGTGAAAAGCGTCGCCGATCGCATCGGCTTTATTGCTATTCACAGCCAGATGACCGACTTACTGGCTTTCTGCGCCTTTTTTATCATCGGCCTGATGACAGGACTGATCACGTTCCAGTTCAGCAACTTCAGTTTTGGCATCGGTAACGCGGCCGGGCTGTTATTTGCCGGTATCATGCTGGGCTTCCTGCGGGCTAACCATCCTACCTTTGGCTATATTCCGCAGGGTGCGCTGACGATGGTCAAAGAGTTTGGTCTGATGGTTTTTATGGCAGGGGTTGGCCTGAGTGCAGGCAGTGGAATCGATCACGGTATTTCCAGTAACGGGGCGCTGATGCTGTTGTGCGGCCTGCTGGTCAGCCTGCTGCCGGTGGTGATTTGCTACCTGTTTGGTGCCTATATACTGCGCATGAACCGGGCACTGCTGTTTGGGGCGATTATGGGTGCCCGCACCTGCGCGCCAGCCATGGAAATTATCAGTGATACCGCGCGCAGCAATATTCCGGCTTTAGGCTATGCCGGCACCTATGCTATTGCCAACGTCCTGCTGACGCTGGCCGGCACGCTAATCGTCATTATCTGGCCGTTATTGCCCTTATAAAATTTTTTACTGACGTCCAGAACTTTTTATTTTGATCACAGTCTGAATAAGTGCCACTGCTTTTCTTTGAAATCCCCAAATTGTGGAGCCCGCTGGTCTTTTTCCCGGCGGGTTTTTTTATGCCTGCTTTTCTCCCGTCCTATTTAACACAAAAAAGTCATAAAAGTTAAACCGCGTTGCAACCTCTGTGCAGATTAAGAACCTTGTGATGGACTCGCCGGGCATCTGGATTCAGGATAGCTGACTTAATTTGTTAGCAATGTGTGCTGGCAGATGCGACAGACTCCATCCGGTTTGACCTGCTTGTCAGGCTTTTTTTGGATCGAGAAAATCTGAACATCAGTAAAACGAGGAACCGTTCACGTAATGGAAGAATTAAACCGTACCCTGTTCACGGCGATTAACGCGACGCCCGACTCACCTCATTGGTTACTGCAGCTTGCCACGTTTATTGCCAGAGACGTCATTGCCATCGTGCCACTTTTGATTGTGGCGTTGTGGTTATGGGGCCCGCGCGATCAGGTTGCGTCACAGCGTGTGCTGGTGCTGAAAACCGGCATCGCGCTGCTTTACGCACTGGCGATATCCTGGTGCGTTGGTCAACTGTTACCGCATCCGCGGCCTTTCGCCATTGGTTTCGGTTATCAGTTTCTTCATCACGCACCTGACGACTCGTATCCGAGCGATCATGGCACCACCATTTTTACTTTTGCGCTGGCCTTTCTCTTCTGGCACCGCCTCTGGTCAGGCGTCATCCTGATGGTCGTAGGTACCGCAATCGCCTGGTCACGTATTTATTTGGGCGTGCACTGGCCAATGGATATGCTGGGCGGCTTGCTGGTAGGTATGCTGGGTTGTCTGGCGTCGCATCTTGCCTGGCAGCTTTATGGTGAACGCCTGTTGAATGTTCTTAACCCCGCTTACCGACTGCTGTTTGCGCTACCGATTCGTAAAGGCTGGACGCAGAGTTAATCTTTTGCTGATGTCGGCGCAAACGTACGTGGATTTCAGGGCCGAACGGGCCGCCTGCCGTAAAAAAGGGACGCCATTGCGTCCCTGATTGTTAGCTGAACCACTTCCCGAACCAGCCGTTGAACTTCATCATCACAAAATCGATCATCCGGCTGAAGAAGCCGCCCTCCTGCACATCCTGCAGCACGACCAGTGGCCGCTGTTCAATGGTTTTGCCATCCAGCTGGAAATTAATGGTGCCGACGACCTGATTCTTTTTCAGCGGCGCTTCTAACTGGGGCGATGACAGCGTATAGCTGGCTTTCAGGTTTTTCATCTGACCTTTTGGAATGGTCAGCGCGGCATCTTTCGCCACGCCCAGACTGACCTGACTCTGATCACCAAACCAGACGCGCTGCTGGGCGAACGGGGCATCCGCTTTTACTGGCGTAACCGTTTCAAAGAAGCGGAAACCCCAGGTCAGTAGCTTTTCGCTTTCACGGAAGCGAATGGCATCGCTGGCGGTGCCCAGCACCACCGAAATCAGTCGCATATCGCCCTCGGTTGCCGAGGCGACCAGATTATTACCTGCGCCTGACGTATGGCCCGTCTTGATGCCGTCAACGTGAAGGTTGGTGCTCCAGAGCAGACGGTTGCGGTTCATCTGGCGAATATGATTGAAGGTGAACTCTTTCTCTTTATTCAGTGCGTACTCTTCCGGCACGTCGCGGATCAACGCCTGACCAAGCAGCGCCATATCCCGTGCGGTACTGTACTGCCCTTCCGCATCCAGACCGTGTACCGTCATGAAATGTGTATTGGTCAGCCCCAGCGCTTTAACGTAGTTATTCATCAGCCCGATAAACGCGTCCTGACTGCCTGCCACATAGTCGGCCAGCGCGATACAGGCATCATTGCCTGACTGGATCACAATGCCTTTATTCAGCTCATGCACCGGAATACGATCGCCCGGTTTAAGAAACATCAGCGACGATCCGCGCAGTTTGGGGTTGCCGGTCGCCCAGGCATCCTGTCCTACGGTCACCATGTCATCTGGCTTAATTTTGCCGGCTTTAATTGCCTGCCCAACCACATAGCTGGTCATCATTTTGGTCAGGCTGGCTGGATCAAGCCGCTGGTCCGCATTGGACTCGGTCAGGACCTTGCCGCTGGCATAGTCGATTAAGATCCAGGCTTTGGCATCAATTTGAGGAGCATCCGGTGCCTGTACTGCCAATACAGTCATCGGTGCAATCAGTAGCAAAGAGGTGGCAGCGACGCGCCGCAGGTGAGATGAGAAGCTAGTTTTTGTCATGAGCTTGACCGGATTGTCCTTGTTAAAACGGAAAGTCAAAGGCGTGAAACCCTCTGTCAGAACGCTACCCGCTGGCGTGACTGAAAAAAACCGCTTAATCGTAAAGTTTTATAGATTTTAGTAGATTAACCCTGGCATGACCGCCGCGCGCGTGCCATTTTCCGGCAACAGTGTCGTCCATAAAAATGCGTTAAATTCCGAAATTTTCATCAGAAAGTTAAGGCCGTCACAAAACTGGGTTAA
This sequence comes from Pantoea sp. JZ2, assembly GCF_035191405.1. Lineage (NCBI taxonomy): Bacteria > Pseudomonadati > Pseudomonadota > Gammaproteobacteria > Enterobacterales > Erwiniaceae > Pantoea > Pantoea sp. JZ2. The sequence continues at coordinate 3,271,849 of NZ_CP045247.1, forward strand.
CCTGACGCTATTCACTCGAGGAGAACCCGTATGGACCTGGCACTGTTTGATCTGGATGAAACGCTGATTAGTGAAGACAGCACCGGCCTGTGGCTGCGCTGGCTGGTTTCACAAGGCTTTGCGTCCAGTGAGCTGATTGAGGAAGAGCAGGCGCTTATGCGTCAGTATTACGCCGGGACGCTGTCCATTGAAGACTATATGCATAAAACGCTGTCCCCGTTAAGCGGCATGGCGACCCTGACGGTTGAGGGCTGGATCCGCCGCTTTATTCATCGCGACATTATGCCGCGCGTCTATCCTGAAGCCCGGGAACGTCTCAAATGGCATCAGTCACGTGGCGACAGAATCATTGTTATCTCCGCCAGCGGTGAACATCTGGTGACGCCGATTGCCCGCCAGTTAGGGGCCTGCGGTGCCCTCGCCATCGGTGTGGAAGTGGTGGATGAGCGCTACAGCGGCAACACCTACGGAACGATGACCTTTCAGCAGGGCAAAGTGACGCGGGTGGAAGAATGGAAAGCCCAGCGGCCGGATGAACACTACTCACATACCTGGGCTTACAGTGATTCTCTGAACGACCTGCCGATGCTGGTGCAGGCCGATTATGCTCACGTGATTAACCCTGCGGAACCGTTACGCCAGGAAGCCGAAAAACGCGGCTGGCCGGTTTACCACTGGGCGCGTTAAGTTAACCGCGGGAGGCGCTGGCGTCCTGCGCCAGCCCTACCTTCAGGAGCTTGCCGTTAGCTTCATCCGTCAACACATACAGATACCCATCCGGCCCCTGGCGAACATCGCGAATACGTTCGTTTCGCTCACCCAGCAGGCGTTGCGCCTCAACGACTTTTTCACCGTTGACACGCAGTCGAATCAGTTGCTTCTCTTTCAGCGCCCCGATAAAGAGTGAATTTTTCCATTGGGGGAAACGGGCACTGTTATAAAAGGCCATGCCGCTTAGCGCTGGTGAAACTTTCCAGTAAAATACCGGCTGTTCCGTGCCCGCCACGTGCGTGCCTTTCGATTCAGGAACCTTGCTGCCGTTGTAATCAATGCCGTAGGTCGCCAGCGGCCAACCATAATTTTTCCCTTTTTCGATCACGTTGACCTCATCGCCACCGCGTGGGCCGTGCTCGCTTTCCCACATGACCTGTGTCCAGGGATTAAGCGCCAGGCCTTGTGGGTTACGTAAACCGTAGGCCCAGATTTCAGGCCGGGCACCCTGCCTGCCCACGAAAGGATTATCCCTGGGAACGCTACCGTCGCCGTTCAGGCGCAGCAGTTTTCCCTGCAGCTTGTCGAGATCCTGGGCGGCGCTGCTGACAAAATTATCCCCGAAGGCAATCCACACAAACCCCTGACGGTCAAAGGCCAGCCGGGTTCCAATATTGTTGCCGCTTGAGAGCCGGGGCGTTTGGCTGATGACTTCATGAAAATCGGTCAGCTGGCGATGATCGTCGCTGAGTGTGCCATAACCAACGACGGCCCCCGCCTTGCCGTCGCTGTCCGCTTTGGTATAGCTGAGCCACACCCGACGGCTCTGGGCAAAATCCGGGGCCAGCACCACATCCAGCAGGCCGCTCTGTCGCTGCGCCCACACCGCGGGCACGCCCTTAATCGGCTCAGATAAACCGGTATCAGGTCGCCAGCTACGCAACTGGCCGGCGCGTTCAGTGATGAGTAACGTCTGGTTATCCGGTAAAAAGGCCACCGACCAGGGATGGTCCAGCTTATCCTGAAGCACCTTCACCGTCAGATCATCCGCCCATAACGGGCTGGAAACGAGTAACGCGCCATTCAGTAACAGTAGGGTGGAAACACGGGTCATAGCATTCTCCAGACAGAGGCAGTGTGTTTAAGCGTAGTCAGCCTGTCCGGCATGATGTTGAGGATTTACAAAAGATTAAACAGCGTGGGCGTGATAAAGACGGGATGAAAAAACAGGCGGTAAGGGGCCCGCGACCTGAACGGCGCGGGCAAACGGAACTTACTCGAAAAAGGTCTCGGGATTATCCGCCAGCGAGATGAACTCTTTACCGCCGGGCGTGAGCGCCAGAATGGTGCCCGACTCAATGTCGTAAACCCAGCCATGCAGACGCAGCTTGCCCTGACGTAACCCTACCGACACCGAAGGATGGGTTTTCATGTTGTTTAGCTGCGCAATCACGTTCTCCTGCACCATAGCGTTGAGCTTTTTCTCGGGTGATTCATAGTCACGCTGCTCCACCACCGCTTTGGCCGCATCGGCAAAGCGCAGCCAGTGCTCGACGGCTGGCATGCTGTCCATGCAGGCACAGGACGAAATCGCGTTCATCGCACCGCAGTTAGAGTGACCACAGATGATGATGTCAGAAACGCCCAGCACCATCACCGCATACTCAATGGTGGCTGACACGCCACCCGGCTCCGGCCCAAAAGACGGCACAATGTTGCCCGCATTACGGATAACGAATAGCTGCCCGGGTTCCTGCTGCGTGACCAGCTCCGGCACCAGACGGCTGTCTGAGCAAGAGATAAACAGGGCTTTCGGGTTCTGATTTGAGGCCAGACTTTTAAACAGCGCCTCTCTTTCAGGAAAGACAGTCTGCTGAAAACTCAGAAACCCGTTAATGATCTCTTTCATTATTTTGCTCTCACATTATCCACGTCATTGTCTGAAAGGCCAGGCTCTCAGCACTTGTTAAGCGAATCATTATTAATGAAAACAAGCAAATATCAACCAACAATATGACCGTCAAATGGCGTTATCACCTGCGTTGATAAGAAAATTAACGAATTAATTTTTAGCTATTTATTAGAAATCCTTTTGCAAAACGGCGGGTTACTGCGGTTTTCTTCCTTTCCGATCATCGGCTTAAACGCCTGTCACTCTCGGGAACCCTTTACGGTTTTTTGCGTGACTTTACACTGTTATGCCTGAGGTCAGATAACGCTACAATTTTCATCGCAACACAGGTAAAATCGCGCGCCATTGCTGTGCTGAACCGGAAACCACCTTATGTCCACTACTACTACACTGCCGCCGCGCGTGGGATTTGTCTCGCTTGGCTGCCCCAAAAACCTTGTCGACTCTGAGCGCATTCTGACGGAACTGCGCACCGAGGGCTATGAGGTGGTCCCACGCTATGACGATGCGGAAATCGTTATCGTCAACACCTGCGGATTCATCGACAGCGCCGTCCAGGAATCGCTGGAAGCGATCGGTGAAGCCCTGAACGAAAACGGCAAGGTGATTGTGACCGGCTGCCTGGGAGCGAAAGTCGACCAGATTCGCGAAGTGCACCCGAAGGTACTGGAAATCACCGGTCCGCACAGCTATGAACAAGTGCTGTCGCACGTGCACCGCTACGTGCCGAAGCCCCAACATAATCCGTTCCTGAGCCTGGTGCCGCAACAGGGCGTGAAGCTGACGCCGCGTCATTACGCTTACCTGAAAATTTCTGAAGGCTGCAACCATCGCTGCACCTTCTGTATCATCCCGTCTATGCGCGGCGATCTCGACAGTCGTGCCATTGGCGAAGTGCTGGACGAAGCAAAACGGCTGGTTGAAGCGGGCGTGAAAGAGTTGCTGGTCATTTCGCAGGATACCTCGGCTTACGGCGTGGACGTGAAACACCGCACAGGGTTCTGGAACGGCGCGCCGGTGAAAACCAGCATGGTGAGCCTGTGCGAGCAGTTAGCGAAACTCGGCGTGTGGGTTCGCCTGCATTATGTTTATCCTTATCCTCACGTGGACGACGTGATTCCACTGATGGCAGAAGGCAAGATTCTGCCGTATCTGGATATCCCGCTTCAGCACGCCAGCCCACGCATTCTGAAGCTGATGAAGCGTCCGGGTGCCGTGGAACGCACGCTGGAGCGCATTAAGCGCTGGCGTGAGATCTGCCCGACGCTGACGCTGCGCTCAACGTTTATTGTAGGCTTCCCCGGCGAAACCGAAGAAGACTTCCAGATGCTGCTCGACTTTATTAAAGAAGCGCGTCTGGATCGTGTGGGTTGCTTCCAGTACAGCCCGGTTGAAGGCGCAACGGCAAACCAGTTACCCGATCCGGTCGATGACGCAGTGAAACAGGAACGTTATGACCGCTTTATGCAGTTGCAGCAGCAGATCTCTGCCGAGCGCCTGCAGGAAAAAATCGGCCGTGAAATTATGGTCATCATCGATGAAGTCGATGAAGAAGGCGCGATTGGTCGCAGCATGGCTGACGCGCCAGAGATCGATGGTGCCGTCTATCTGAATGGCGAGAGCAACGTTAAGCCGGGCGATGTTCTGCGTGTCAAAGTGGAACATGCTGACGAATACGATTTGTGGGCGAGCCGCGTCTAACCATACTTCTGCTGGTGCGCTTTTTTGCGCGCCAGATAGTCGTCATCTGCCCGTAGCTTATCCCAGTACGCTTTGAAAATGGCCGCCGCAGCGGCCTTTTCTTCGTCCCTGCCCCGGGGCAACTCCTTGCCCTCCGCATCGTATTTTCGTCCGCCCTTATGGTTGCTGTAGCGGCGCGCGCGGGTGTAGCCCATTTGAATAAATTTGCGCGCCATGTCCATGCCCACAAAGTCATCCTGCTGGCGATAGGCTTCGAACAGCCGCATGATTTCTTCTGCCGAGGCTTTCGCAACCTCAACGGTACGAAAACGCCAGTGCGGCAGGATTTCGCCTTTATAGGGCTGGACCATCAGCACGCCCTGCTCACCGCGCCCGACCTGATAACGTTCAGGATGTTTGCGGAAGTCGATAGTGCTGAAGTCTTGTTCATAGTCAAAAGGTTTCATGTCTTCAGTTTAGGATCAAGTGCGTCACGTAGCCCGTCGCCAAGCAAATTAAAGGCTAAAACCGTGAAAAAAATAGCCAGTGCCGGAAAAATCGCCACGTGCGGCGCGATAACCATATCCGCGCGCGCTTCGTTGAGCATCGCGCCCCACTCTGGCGTCGGTGGCTGCGCGCCCAGCCCCAGAAATGACAGGCTTGCGGCGGTGATAATCGAGGTCCCGATGCGCATGGTGAAGTACACCACAATAGAGGATACCGTGCCGGGCAGCAGGTGACGTATCATGATCGTCCAGTCTGACGCTCCGATACTGCGGGCTGACTCGATGTAGGTTTGCCGTTTCAGTACCAGCGTATTGCCGCGCACCAGGCGGGCAAAGGCAGGAATACTGAATATCGCCACGGCGATAATGACGTTACTGATGCCACTGCCCATGATGGCCACGACGGCAATGGCCAGCAAAATGCCGGGAAACGCAAACAGCACGTCGCAGATGCGCATGGTGATCCTGTCCCACCAGCCTTCATAGTAGCCCGCCAGCAGTCCTGCCAGCGTCCCCACTATCGCCCCTATCGCGACGGAAACGAAGCCGGCGAGAAGCGAAATTCGGGTTCCCACCAGCACGCGGCTAAAGATATCGCGTCCCAGTGAATCCACGCCAAACCAGTGCACCAGTGAGGGGCCGTCGTTGAGTCGGTCGTAATCAAAGTAATTTTCTGCATCGAATGGCGCAACATACGGTGCCGTAAACGCCAGTACGATCAGCACCAGGACAAACAGGCCCGCCAGCAGAGCGACCGGCTGACGACGAAAGCGTCGCCAGAATTCCCGCCAGGGCGTTCTTACCCGGTTGCTGTCCAGCAGTGGCATGTGTTTGAGTGCCGCTTCCCGTCGCCAGTTTTTCATCAGGTGTCCTTAAAGCGAATCGCCGGGTTAATGACGGCATACAGCATATCGACAATCAGATTGATCAAAATAAACTCCAGCGAAAACAGCAATACCTCTGCCTGAATCACCGGATAGTCACGCATCTGTACCGAATCCACCAGCAGGCGTCCCAGCCCCGGCCAGTTGAACACGACCTCAACCACAATCGAGCCACCCAGCAGGAAACCAAACTGCAGGCCCATCATGGTGACCACCGGTATCATGGCATTCCGCAGACCGTGCTTAATCACCACGCGGTACTCACTGACGCCTTTGGCACGCGCGGTGCGCATGTAATCTTCCTGCATCACCTCCACAAAGGATGCCCGGGTGAAACGGGCCATCACAGCCGCTACCGCCGCGCCCAGCGTGAGAGAGGGCAAAATATAGTGCTGCCAGCTGTCTGCGCCCACCGTAGGCAACCAGCCCAACTGGACGGAAAACACGTCCATCAGTAACATGCCCAGGGCAAAAGCCGGAAAAGAGATACCCGAAACCGCGAGCGTCATGCCGAGGCGATCCGGCCAGCGATTGCGCCATACGGCCGAAACAATGCCGATCGCCATGCCCAGGATCACCGCCCACACCATGCTGGTGAGCGTCAGCCACAGGGTTGGCATAAAACGCGTAGCGATTTCCGCCGAAACCGGACGCCGGGAAACCAGCGACTGACCAAAATCCCCCTGCAGCGCATTGACGATAAAGTGCACGAACTGCACCGGCAGCGGTTTATCCAGGCCCAGCTCCTGACGGACCAATGCCACCACAGACGCATCGGCTTCCTGTCCGGCAATCAGCCGCGCCGGATCGCCCGGCAGCAGATGGACAAACAGAAACACCAGCACTGCCACGATAAACAGCGTGGGAATCAGGCCCAGCAGGCGTTTAAGAAAATAGTTAACCATGTGACATCCCACACAACAGTCAGCAGCGCAGCTGACCTGCCCGGTGCCTCATTGCTGACGAGGCACCGGGCATCACACATCCTGTTCAGGACAGAACAGGTCCGGCGACTTACTTCATCTCGGCGTCATCAAAACTGAATGACGTGTCCGGCATCATGTAAAAACCGCTCAGGTTTTTGCTGTGTGCGGACACCAGTTGCTCCACCACCAGCGGGATCCACGGATGATCGTTCCAGATGGTGTCCTGCGCATCTTTATACAGTTTGGCTTTTTCCGCCTGATCGGTCGTTTTCAGCGCGTCGGCCAGGTCTTTATCCACCTTCGGATTGCTGTAAAACGCCGTGTTGAAGATCGCCGGTGGCCAGGCTGCGGTTGCGAACAGCGGCGTCAGCGCCCAGTCGGCTTCCCCCGTTGAGGCTGACCAGCCAGTGTAGAACATGCGCACGCCGCTCTCTTTCTGGCCCTTGCCTTCCACTTCCGCTGCGCGCTGTCCCGCATCCATCGCGGTCACTTTCACCTTCACGCCGACCTGTGCCAGTTGCTGCTGAACAAACTGCAACACTTTCTGTGCCGTGCTGTGGTTATGCGACGACCAGAGCGTGGTGTCGAAACCGTTCGGATAACCCGCTTCTTTCAGCAACGCTTTTGCTTTAGCGGGATCGTAAGGAATGGGCGGATACGTTTGCGCATAGGCAATAGAGGGAGGCACTATGCCGGTGGCAGGTGTGGCATAACCGGCGAACGCAACTTTAACCAGTGCCTGGCGGTTGATCGCGTACTCCAGCGCCTCACGCACTTTCGGATTATCAAACGGTTTTTGTGTCACATTCAGGCTGATGTAGCGCTGCATGATGGAGGGCGATACCACCACGTCCAGCTTGCTGTCCTTCTCCAGCAATTTGGCCTGCTCATAAGGCACCGGGAAGGCAAAGTTCGCTTCACCGGTCTGCAGCATGGCCGCACGCGTATTGTTATCCACGACCGGGCGCCACGTAATGCTGTCGAGTTTGGGATAGCCTTTTTTCCAGTAGCCGTCCCATTTCTTCACCTTCACAAAATCGGTCTGATTCCAGGTCACAAATTCGAACGGCCCGGTGCCCACCGGATGAAAACCGATGTCCTTACCGTATTTTTTCAGGGCGGCAGGGGAAATCATCACCGCCGCAGGGTGCGCCAGAATATTAATAAAGGCCGAGAACGGCTGCTTCAGCGTAATTTTCACCGTCGTGGGATCGACCGCTTCCGTGCTGGCGATGTATTTAAACAGGTTATAACGTTTGAGATGGTTGTCGGGATTACTGGCCCGATCCAGGTTGACCTTGACCGCCTCGGCATTAAAGTCGGTGCCATCCTGAAACTTCACGCCTGAGTGCAGCTTGATGGTATAGGTCAGGCCATCGCCGCTCACCGTGTAACTGTCCGCCAGCACATTGGTCAGTTTCATATCTTTATCAAAGCCAAACAGCCCCTGATAAAATGATTTCGCGACCGCCTGGGACAAGGTGTCGTTAGCGTCATAGGGATCAAGCGTGGTGAAATTAGAGGCGACGGCGATCACCGCATCACCCGCGGCCCAGGCGGGCAGCGTCATGACGCTACTTAATATCCCTGCTGCCAGTAAGCTTCTACGCATCGTTATCTGCATTGTTTTCTCCTGTAATCCCTGTCTGATTTATCGCCGTGGCGATAGCGTATTATTTCAGATCGCGCTGGTGGCAGAGCGAGCCACAAAATGACCGGGGGCCACTTCCATCAGCGAAACCCGTTCGGGTTCATCGCCCAGTGCACGAATCGGGCTGGGGATCTCATCGACCAGCAGACTGCGCTCGCGTTGCCGACGTGTCGGGTCGGCAACCGGCACGGCGGCCATTAATTTTTGGGTATACGGATGATGTGGCTGCCCGAATACCGACTGACGTGGGCCGATTTCCACAATCTGTCCAAGATACATCACCGCTACGCGGTGGCTGATGCGCTCAACCACCGCCATATCATGGGAAATAAACAAAAAGGCGATACCAAATTCACGCTGAAGGTCGAGCATCAGGTTGATGATTTGTGCCTGAATGGAGACATCAAGCGCGGACACCGACTCATCGGCAATCACCACTTTGGGGTTCAGCGCCAGTGCCCGCGCGATGCAGATACGCTGACGCTGGCCACCCGAAAACTCATGCGGATAACGCTTTGCGTGTTCCGGCAGTAAGCCAACCTTTTCCAGTAACCAGGCCACGCGCTGTTCCGCTTCGCGTCGTGGCATCACCTTGTGAACCAGCAGCGGCTCCATAATCGAAAATCCCACCGTCAGGCGCGGATCGAGCGATGCATAAGGGTCCTGGAAGATAAACTGAATATCGCGCCGCAGATGCGCCAGCGCCGCTCCCGAAAGATCGTTAATACGCTGCCCGTCAAAGGTAATGCTGCCTCCCTGACTGGCGACTAGTTTCAGCAGTGAACGTCCGGTGGTCGATTTACCGCACCCGGACTCCCCTACCAGCGCCAGCGTTTCGCCTGCATACAGATCAAAGCTGATGTTCTCGACCGCATGCACCCGGCTCGTTACGCGATTCAGTAATCCTGAGCGAATATCGAAGCGCGTGACCAGATTGCGCACCTGCAGGATGGGCGGGCGATCGTGACGTACGGTGTTTTGCGGTACGTCGGGTGCCGCATCGTTGAGCAGGAGAGGAAATTTCGCGGGCAGCGGCTGGTCCTGCATCGCACCCAGGGTCGGGACAACGGCCAGCAACGCCCGGGTGTAAGGCTGCTGCGGTGCGCTGAACAGCTCGGCGGTAGGGGCGTTTTCCAGCACCTCACCGCGATACATCACCTGGACGCGGTCCGCCATTTCCGCCACCACGCCCATATCGTGAGTGATAAAAATCACGCCCATCTGCATCTCTTTCTGCAGCTCGCGGATCAGTTGCAGGATCTGGGCCTGAATCGTCACGTCCAGAGCAGTGGTCGGCTCGTCGGCAATCAGCAGCGCAGGCTTACACGACAGGGCCATCGCAATCATCACGCGCTGCCGCATACCGCCGGAAAGCTGGTGAGGATAACGGCGCAGCATACTTTGTGCGTCAGGAATGCGTACCCGATCCAGCATACGACGCGCTTCCGTCAGGGCTTCGGACTGGCTTTTACCCTGATGCAGTCGAATGGATTCTGCGATCTGATCGCCTACCGTAAACACCGGATTCAGCGAGGTCATCGGTTCCTGGAAAATCATGGCCATATCCGCGCCGCGCACCCTGCGCATCTGACCGCGCGGCATCCGCATCAGATCCAGTGCCTCACCACTGCGTCGACGCAGCCGTATCTCGCCACTGACCTCTGCGCTGTCCTGCGCCAACAGGCGCATGATCGCCAGTGAGGTGACGGATTTGCCCGAGCCGGACTCGCCCACTAAAGCCAGCGTTTCGCCGCGAAACACATCAAGTGAAAGATGACGCACGGCTTCGGTCACCTGGCCGTCATGGTGAAAACGTACGTTCAGGTCGCGCACCGCCAACACCTGTTCGGGAGACAGAGGGAGCCTGTCAGGCTGGCTGTTAGCTTTCACGGTAAATTGCGACCTCTGCGACGTCATCCACCCGGGCAACAGCCCGGTACATGCCTTCGCTGTTGAACGGCAGTGCCACATTGCCCTCCCGATCAACCGCAATCAGCCCACCGCTGCCGCCCAGCTCCAGCACGCTGTCATGAATCACATTGACGCTGGCCTGTTGTAATGTCCGCCCGGCGTAACGCATTTGTGCCGCCACATCGTAGGCCGCCAGGGTGCGGATAAACACTTCGCCAGTGCCGGTGCAGGACACCGCCGCGCTGTCGTTACTGGCATAGCAGCCTGCGCCAGGCAACGGTGAGTCGCCTACGCGCCCCTGCTGTTTATTGGTCATGCCGCCGGTCGATGTCGCCGCCGCCAGGTTTCCCGCCAAATCCAGCGCCACGGCACCGACCGTGCCAAACTTACGATCCGGGTCAAGAGGATCGCCGCCCTGGGCGGCGCCATCGTGGTCAAGCACAGCGGCATCGCTGCGCAGCGCCCGTTGCAGTTGCTCCAGGCGTTCAGGCGTGGAAAAGAAATCCGGTTCAACCTGCTCAAGCCCCTGCGCAAACGCAAAGGCTTCGGCCCCTTCCCCGATCAACAGGACATGCGGGCTGTGGTCTAACAGCGCACGCGCTGCCAGTACCGGGTTGCGCAGCCGGGAGACGCCCGCCACTGCCCCAGCCTGCAGCGTTCTGCCATCCATGATGCTGGCATCCAGCTCATGTGTGCCCTGATGGGTAAACACAGCCCCTTTACCCGCATTAAACAGCGGGCACTCTTCCAGCCTGCGCACCGCTTCAGTCACCACATCCAGCGCGGATGCGCCCTGCGCCAGCAGGGTTTGGCCATGTGTCACAATATCGTGAAGCGCCTGACGATAAGCCTGTTCTTTCTCTGCGCTCATGGCAGCACGCGTAATTGCGCCTGCGCCGCCATGAATGGCGATCACTGCTTTAGCCATACTGCGTTACCCTGTGGTTGCATCAGAAGGAAAAACACTGATTTTGAATGGTTTTACGTCTTGTTAGCGTATTTTTGAATATAGAAAGCCCGCCATAGCTTGTAAAGCGGAAACTGGTCCCGCGCTAATAACCTTTCGTTGTGGCTTATACCGATGTGACTCTGAGGATAAAAGCCACCATAATAGTCAGCAATTGCAACAGACAGACTGAGACAATAATGGAAAGCTTTACTGCCGGACTGATTTCCCTTGAAGACGCGCAACAGAAGATGCTGGCGCAACTGACGCCCATCACCGAATCCCTGGATGTGCCCCTGACCGACGCGGCCGGGCGCATCACCGCCTGCAGCGTGACCTCCCCCATTGATGTACCGCCTTTTAACAACTCAGCCATGGACGGTTATGCCGTCAGGCTTGCTGATGTGCAAGAGAGTCAGCCCTTAACGGTTGCCGGTAAAGCCTTTGCCGGTGCGCCGTTTTCGGGTGACTGGCCTGCGGGCAGTGTTATCAGAATCATGACGGGCGCGCCGGTACCGGACGGCTGCGATGCCGTCGTCATGCAGGAGCAAACCCACCTGCAGGGCGAACAGATTGTTATTGATGCGCCCGTAAAAGCCGGACAAAACATCCGCCTGATCGGCGATGATATCCGGGCAGGCCATCAGGTCCTTGCGCCTGGCGTGCGCCTGGGCGCTGCGGAACTGCCGTTGCTGGCCTCATTAGGCATCGCCACGGTGAAGGTGCTGCGCAAACTGCGCGTGGCAATTTTCTCCACCGGGGATGAGCTGCAACCCGTGGGCCAGCCGCTGTCTGACGGGCAAATCTATGACACCAACCGGTTTGCCATCTCCCTCATGCTGCATAAGCTGGGCTGCGAGGTAATCGATCTTGGCATTGTTCGCGACGATCCGGTCGCCCTGCGGGCTGCCTTTATGGACGCCGATCGCCAGGCCGATGTGGTCATCAGCACCGGCGGTGTCTCTGTTGGTGAAGCCGACTTTACTAAGGCGATGCTGGAGGAACTGGGCAGTATTCGCTTCTGGAAGCTGGCCATTAAACCGGGCAAACCTTTCGCCTTTGGCCGCCTGGCAAACAGCTGGTTCTGCGGCCTGCCCGGCAATCCGGTCTCGGCCGTCGTGACCTTTTATCAACTGGTGCAGCCCCTGCTGGCCCGTCTGACCGGACAGTCAGCTTCGGCTTTACCGCCACGTCAGCGCGTGCGTACAGCAAGCGCACTGAAAAAATCGCCAGGCCGTCTGGATTTTCAGCGCGGTGTGCTGCGGCGAAATGCTGAGGGTGAAACAGAAGTCATCAGCACGGGTGCCCAGGGTTCGCATGTGTACAGCTCGTTTTCACAGGCTAACTGCTTTATCGTACTGGAGCGTGAGCGCGGCTATGTCGAGGCGGGAGAATGGGTAGATGTTGAGCCCTTCAACGCCCTGCTGGAGGGATAAATGCTACCCGAACTCAGCCACGAGGAAATGCTGCGCTATAACCGGCAAATTGTCCTGCGGGGGTTTGACTTTGACGGACAGGAAGCCCTGAAGGCCAGCCATGTGTTGGTCGTGGGCCTGGGCGGTTTAGGCTGTGCAGCCGCACCTTATCTGGCGGCAGCAGGCGTCGGTCACCTGTCTCTGCTGGATTTTGATACGGTTTCGCTCTCAAACCTGCAGCGACAGATTCTGCATCATGATGCGGATATTGGTCGGGCCAAGGTCGAATCCGCCCGGGCACGCCTGGCGGAGATCAATCCCCACTGTCAGTTATATTCTGTCCACGGCCAGTTGGACGATAACGCGTTGCGGGCGCTCATCGCCAGGCAGCAGGTTGTGGTCGACTGCACGGATAATGTCAGCGTGCGTGAACAGCTTAACCGGCTTTGTTATGAACTGAAGGTGCCTCTGGTTTCGGGCGCGGCGATTCGCATGGAAGGTCAGTTGAGTGTGTTTGACTGGCAGCCTGGTGCGCCCTGCTACCGCTGTATCAGCCGTTTGTTTGGCGCTCAGGTGCTCAGCTGCGTGGAAGCCGGTGTAATGGCGCCGCTGGTGGGCGTTGTCGGTGCCATGCAGGCGATGGAAGCAATAAAGCTGCTGACCCGGTTTGGCACGCCCGCGCGCTCACGTTTGCTCATGTATGATGCCATGCGCGCAGAGTTTCGCACGATGCATGTCGCACAGGATCCGAATTGTGAAGTCTGTGGCCATTCTGAGTGCACAGGCTAAAGGCCGGTCTGATTGAACGCTGAGCGTGAGCGATTACAAAAGGCGGGTCAATGCACGAAAGAAAACGGGGTAGTCAGCGCTACCCCGCAGGTCTTAAACGATGCCCTGACTGCGCAGGTAGTCTTCGTAATTCCCGGTGAAATCGACGATGCGATCCGCCTTGATTTCCATAACACGCGTCGCCAGTGAGCTGACGAATTCACGGTCATGGGAAACGAAAATCAGCGTGCCTTCATACATTTCCAGCGCCATGTTTAATGACTCGATGGATTCCATATCCAGGTGGTTGGTGGGTTCATCCATAATCAGAATGTTAGGCTTCTGCATCATCAGCTTGCCGAACAGCATGCGCCCTTTCTCACCACCCGACAGCACCTTGGCGGGCTTTTTAATGTCGTCCTGAGAAAACAACAGGCGGCCAAGAATACCGCGTACGGCCTGCTCATCATCGCCCGGCTGCTTCCACTGACTCATCCAGTCAAAAACCGTCAGATCGTCAGCAAAATCGTCTGCGTGGTCCTGCGCGTAATAGCCAATTTTGGCATTCTCGGACCATTTAACGCTGCCGCTTTCTGGCGTCAGTTCGCCGACCAGGGTTTTTAACAGCGTGGATTTACCGATACCGTTAGCCCCTAATATCGCCAGTTTTTCACCGACTTCCAGCAGCAGATTAAGATTTTTGAACAGAGGACCGTTATCAAAGCCTTTCGTCAGGCCTTCCACTTCCAGCGCATTACGGAACAGTTTCTTATCCTGTTCAAAACGGATATATGGATTCTGACGGCTGGAGGCTTTCACTTCTTCCAGTTTTATTTTATCCATTTGTTTAGCGCGCGAGGTGGCCTGACGCGATTTAGAAGCGTTGGCACTAAAGCGGCTGACAAACGACTGCAGATCGGCAATTTGCGCTTTTTTCTTGGCGTTATCCGCTAACAGACGTTCACGCGCCTGGGTGGCCGCGGTCATATATTCATCATAATTACCGGAATAAACGCGCAGCTCGCCATAGTCCAGATCGGCCATGTGCGTGCAGACCATATTGAGGAAGTGACGGTCGTGCGAAATGATAATCATGGTGCTGTCGCGTTCGTTTAACACCTGCTCCAGCCAACGGATGGTGTCGATATCCAGGTTGTTGGTCGGTTCGTCCAGCAGCAAAATATCCGGATTAGAAAACAAGGCCTGGGCTAAAAGAACGCGTAATTTAAAGCCTGGCGCAATTTCGCTCATCGGCCCGTAATGCTGTTCAACCGGGATGCCCACGCCAAGTAATAATTCACCGGCGCGCGATTCCGCGCTGTAACCATCCATTTCGCCATACTGTACTTCCAGGTCTGCGACTTTGTAGCCTTCCTCTTCGCTCATTTCGGGCAGGGAATAAATACGGTCACGTTCCTGTTTCACTTCCCATAATTCATGGTGCCCCATGATTACCGTATCAATCACACTATATTGTTCAAAAGCGAACTGGTCCTGGCGTAATTTACCAATACGTTCATTGGGATCGTAGGAAACATTGCCGCCCGACGGCACCAAATCGCCACCCAAAATCTTCATGAAGGTGGATTTTCCGCTGCCGTTCGCACCGATTAAACCGTACCGATTACCGCCGCCAAATTTAACGGAGATATTTTCGAACAGTGGCTTGCTGCCAAACTGCATGGTGATATTGCTGCTAACTAACACGGCATTGACCTTAGTGAAGAGAGTGGATGGAAAACGGCGGCTATTATGCCAGATGTGACGTAGCGCACGCCAGTCTCCGGCTACCCTTGCATGAGTGTCTGTTGAAAACGCATGACTTTTTATTTTCACTGCCCGTACGTTTGCCGCTTAACCCAGCCGCTGGCTAAACGTACCGGACGCTGCGCAGAGGGGAAGCCCTACCTGCGCACGCCACACCGGGTGCATGACAGCGAGAGTAATAAAGCAAAGAGCAGGGTTTTTTAAATAAAAAAAGCCGGCGACATAAATGTCGCCGGCTACCACTTACAAGGATTGTGTCGATTAATCGATCAGGAAGCTGTCCAGGCTTTTACCTTCGTCCAGCGCTTTTTTAATTGCTGCTGGCGTGCGGCCCTGGCCGGTCCATGATTTTTTCTCGCCATTTTCGTCGGTGTAAGAATATTTAGCCGGACGTGGCGCACGCTTAGTGCGTTTTTTACCCTGCTCCAGCGCACCTAATAATTCATTAGGATCGATGCCATCAGCCAACAGCATTTCGCGATATTTCGATAACTTCTCTTCTTTTTCACGATTCTGTTGTTCTTCAGCGTGCGCTTCTTCACGACGTTCCGTTACTACAACGGTCAATTTCTCAAGAATTTCTTCCAGATCGCTCAGTGGCAGTTCACGAGCCTGGGCACGTAATGTGCGAATGTTGTTTAGAACTTTAAATGCGTCACTCATCACAATATCCTTGATTAAGGGGTTTAATTAAACTGTAGCGTCAAGATTACCTAATTCAAATAAAAAAATAAATTAATTTATTACTACAGATAATTCCGATAGGTTTTTTAAATGTCAGTGAAGTATTCAGAATGCTTATGTGGAGAGATAATTAACCTCAAATTAACACTAAATGCCTGCTATCCTTGCACAATGTAAACGATTTCATTGATTACACTTACTGTATGAATTCGCTATGCGCTTTTAAATTTTAACGCTGAATATTTTTTAACACCGGTGAAGAATTTGGATTAATTTGCCTGTCCTGACTCAGACGTTCTCCGCCCGGAACACGCGGTCTGTGAACAAAATAGCTGACGTCGGGTACGAGGTTTATCGCGCTTTGCCACAATAATATCGGCTTTATGGCGAATAAAATGTGGGGATATTGCCTTTGTCCCCCTTCACTCCCCGACAAAAATGCTGCATCGGCACAGGCAAGGCGACGGCGTTTCATAGCCGTTATAAGGTTGAATACATTTACAGACAATTTATGCTTCACAGTAAGTGCGCCGGCTAAATAGCCAGCAACCCTTTTAAACCACCAGCTTTAAGGGTGATTAAATGAGTTTACTGAACGATATAACAGATAAATAATAAAGCGCAGGTATTACACTGTCTGATAACAGGCCGTGGTCTGCCGAAAGGCCACGGCCTGAAGGATTAATTTACCTGGGTCGCAGGTCCAAACACGTCATACTGAGGGAGCTGAACGTTTTGATAGGTTTCCCAGCCGCCGCCCAGCGCTTTGTAGAGCGCCACCAGATCCAGCCCGCTTTGCATGCGCGCCTGTGTTGCCTGCTCCTCGGCCTGGGCGAGCTGGCGCTGCGCATCAAGCACCTCAAGGAAGGTCGATAATCCCTGGCGATAGCTGTCGCTCGCCAAATCAAAGGTCCGTTGCAGTGCACCGGTCGTTTCGTCCAGCGCCGTGACGCGCTGCTGATCGGCCCGGTAACTCACAAGGGCGTTTTCGACATCCTGCAAAGCCGTCAGCACCGTCTGGCGATAATCCAGCGCCGCGCTGGCCTGCTGAGCACGTGCAAGCTTCACGCTGGAAACCAGCCGGCCTCCCTGAAAAAGGGGAATCGACAGCGAAGGCCCCACGCTATAGAAGTGGCTGCTCCAGTCGTCCAGATAACTGGCATCGGTATTGCGCACGCCCAACTGTCCGGTAAGAGAGAGGCTGGGGAACAGCTGTGCGACAGAAACGCCGATCCCGGCGGTTTGCGCATGGAGTTTCGCCTCTGCCTGGCGAATATCCGGGCGTCGACGCGCTAAGGTTGAGGGAATGCCGACCGCGACCGCATTCGGCAAGGCTGGCAGCGCTTTCGGCGTCTGCAGTTCTGCATCCAGCGCACCGGGGGTTTTACCGATAAGCACAGCCAGACCGTTCATCGCCTGACGCGTTTGCGCCTGATACTGCGGTAGCTGCGCCCGTAAACTGCTCAACTGCGCCCGGGCATTTTCCACATCGGTTAAGGGTGCCAGGCCATTGCGCTGCTGGCTTTGTGTCAGTTGCCAGGTCTGATCCGCCACCGCGATTTGCTGTTGCAGCGTGTTGACGGTTGCCTGCGCCCCACGCAGTTGTAACCAGGCACGGACAACTTCTGCTTCCAGCGACACCAGCGCATCGTTACGTTGCTCAATGGCCGCCTGTTGCTGTGCATTGGCTGATTCGATCTGACGTCGTACCTTGCCCCACAGATCCAGTTCCCAACTGGCATCGAAGCTGCCCTGATATAAGGTGACGGGCTGCGTCAGCCCGTTCAACTGGCTGGCGACAGTGCTGTCCACCTGGTCATTGACCCCATTCGCTTTCAGCAAACCTTCCAGCCCCAGTTGCTGACGCGTGACTTTTGCCGAACCGTTCAGGCTGGGAAACAAGCCGCCCTGCGCCTGAGATAACTGCTCGCGCGCGCCCGCAATGCGCAGGACGGTCTGCTGTAACGACAGATTACCCGCGATTGCGCGGGCAATCAGGCTGTCCAGTTGGGGATCGTTGAAGTTACGCCACCAGCGCGTATCCACTGCCGACGTCTGCGGTTTCGAGCGCTCCTGAGAATCCAGCGCGTGGTAGCTGCCCGGCAGCTGAGGTTTTGGCGCCTGGTAGTCCGGGCCCACGCTGCAACCTGCCAGCGATAACGTCAGCAACAAGGTAAAGGGATTCAGGCTATACGTAGTCATAACCTTCATATCAGTGTGCTCCTGCACTGCCTTCGCTTTTGACGGGCGACAGCAGCCAACAAAATGGAATCAAAATCAGGGCGACAATACTTAAGCCTGAAAAGACGTCGATATAAGCCAGAATGCGTGACTGGACAATCATCTCTTTATAGAGCTGGCCGGTTGCCAGCGTCACGGGATCGCCCACCGCCGACGTAAAGTCGCGAATCGCCTGCGCCCAGTGCTGAACGGTAATGTTAAATTGTTCATTTAACGGCGTCATGTTGTGCACCATGTGGGCCGAACGCGCCTGCTCCCGCTCCGTAATTGCCGCCGTGGATAACGAGATGCCAATCGAACCCGCAACGTTACGGAACATCGTAAATAATGCTGATGCATCCGCGTTCAGGCGTTGTGGGATGGTAATGAAGGCAATGGTGGTCAGCGGCACAAACAGGAAGCCCAGGCCAATAGACTGCGCACTGCGCATCATGACCAGCGTGGAGAAATCGACATTGGGCGTTAACGTGGACGAGTAGAAAAACGCCAGGGCCAGGCAGCTAAAACCAAATGCGATGATATAGCGGGTTTGCACGACCGGCATCAGCTTAAGCACCAGCGGAATCGTCAGCACAATCAGCACGGCTCCGGGTGAAAGCACCAGCCCTGACCAGGTCGCCGTATAACCCAGATCCTGCTGGGCCAGTTGAGGCAGCACGACGGAACTACCATACAGAATCATCGCCATCCCGGCCATGAGCAGGCCCGCAACCCAGAAGTTACGGTCTTTCATTACCAGAATGTCGACTACCGGTTTGCGGGCATACATTAGCCAGTAGACGGCTCCGACAATGCCGACCAGCGCCAGTACCGCGAATAACACAATAAAGTGCGACGCAAACCAGTCCTCATCTTCACCCCGATCCAGCATCACCTGCAGGCAGCCCAGGCCCAGCGTAATTAAACCGATACCGATGTAGTCAATTTTCAGTTTGCCCTTGGCCCACTTGCGCTCCCATGGCGGATCTTCCAGCAGCGGCAAAATGGCCATGATCGTCAGGATACCGACCGGGATATTGATAAAGAACACCCAGCGCCAGCTGTAGTTATCCGTAATCCAGCCGCCCAGCGTCGGGCCGATAACAGGCGCCACGATAATCGCAATCGAGGAAAGGCCAAACGCTTTGCCCCGATCCTCAGGTTTAAAGTAGTCGAGCAGCACCGACTGCTGCACAGGCTGCAGGCCGCCGCCGAAAAACCCTTGCAGGACGCGGAACAGAATGATCTGCCAGAGTTCGGTGGCAATACCACACAGGAATGAGCAGATCGTGAACATGACGATACAGATTAAGAAAAACTGTTTACGGCCAAATAAACGACTGAAGAAGGCAGAGATGGGCAGCACAATGCCGTTCGCCACGAGGTACGAGGTCAGCACCCAGGTGGATTCATCGTAACTGGATGAGAGCGAACCGGCGATATGTGGCAGGGCCACGTTCACGATGGTGGTATCCAGGATTTCCATAAATACCGCCAGCGTTACCGTAATGGCCACGAGCCACGGATTACTGGCGGGTTTCCAGCTCTGCGATTCACTCATTCCACGGTTACCTTCGGTTCAACCGATAAGCCCAGTGGCAGTGGACGGTTAGGATCCAGTCCTTTATCAATCACAATTTTGACCGGCACGCGCTGAACGATTTTCACGTAGTTGCCCGTGGCATTCTCCGCCGGGAAGGTCGAAAAGCGCGAACCGGTGCCCATCTGGATACTGTCGACGTGGCCTTCAAGTTTCATGTCAGGCCAGGCATCCACGCTGATGGTTACCTTGTCGCCGGGATTCATTCGCTCCAGCTGTGACTCTTTAAAGTTGGCGGTGATCCAGATATCCGGGGAAACCAGTGAGAACAAGGCGCTGCCCGCCTGAACCAACGTTCCCAACTGGACATTTCGCTTAGTCACAAACCCGTCGTAAGGAGCACGAACCTGGGTGTAAGACAGATTCAGCTCGGCCACATTCAGTTGGGCTTTTGCCTGCTCGACCTGTTCCTGACGCGCTTCAACATTGGTTTCCTGCTGACGGATTTGCAGGGCCACCTGCGAGGCGACTTCCAACTGAGCTTTGGCGCTTTGCAGTTGTGCCTGCGCGGAGCGTAACTGCGCCGAGGCTGAATCAATATTGCGTTGACTGGTGGCGCGGGGATCGACGCCGCGCTGACGACGGTAATCCGCCTGCGCATTCAGGTAGTTGGCCTCGGCTTTGGCCTGATCGGCCAGCGCCTGGTCGCGTTGCGCCGGGTACTGAACGCGCGACAGTGCCAGTTGCGCCTGAGCCTGGTGCAACTGTGCCATGGCCAGGCCAAGCTGTGCTTTTGCCTGCGCGCGCTGGGCTTCGTTATCGCTGGGATCGATTTCCACCAGCAGATCGCCCTTCTTCACGCGCTGGTTGTCTTTCACCAGCAATTTTACGACGTAACCCGAGGCTTTCGCTGCGATAGTCACTGCGTTGCCTTCGGTAAACGCATCGTCAGTCGTTTCTTCATTACGGGTGGTAAACCAGAAAAAGAACGCCACGATCAACATCACCACGACGACGACCGCCAAAATAATTAACGGCTTTTTGCCGGGACGCTTACGCGGTTTCTCGTCGTTATCGCTTTGGCTATCGTGTTCTGGGCTGTTTTTATCGGGCGCGTTTTCTGTATCTTTCTGGTGTGGGTCACGGTTGTTGTTGTTCTCGCTCATAGTGTCCGTCGCTGGCTAAGGCCCTCAGTCCTGGGCGTAGAAAGTCAACTAAACATTAGATCGAAAACTGACAAAATCCAGTACAACTTTACTTAACTTGAGAAAGTCCGCACGTCCTGCCACGAGGGCAGGACAGGTTCGCGTCAGGCAACCAGTTTGAGCAACAGCCAGCCGGTCAGCATTGACCATGCGAGTAAGGGAACGGAGAACAGATGGAAGCGCCACCAGATGGCACGATCTTTCGCCATGCGCAGCGCAATCAGGTTGGCAAGCGAACCCGGTAGCAGGCCAAACCCACCGATATTGACCGCCCAGGCAAGGACGTCTGAAGGCGGCACTTTCTGCAAAAGCAGGATCGTGGCAGGCACATTACTGATTACCTGTGACAAGCCAATCGCCAACAGGTAAAGCTCCCCTTTGGCAAGATGGGCAATCGCATCAAAATGGGCCTGCACAACAGGCAAGCGTGTCAGCAAGAACACGTCCAGGAACATGACGATGAAGACCACCAGCAGGCTCCAGTCGATATTCAGCAATACCTGGCGCGCCATAATAAAAAAGCAGACAAGAATCAGCAGTAGCGCCCAGCCGGTCAGGTGCCACTCCAGCGCGGCGATAAACAAGACGTAAAGCGCCAGACTGACGGCAAACAGTGGCTTCTGCCAGCTGTGCTGTTCTGCGTTCTCATGTTTTTCAATCGCGCGTTTGGCAAAACTAAACCAAGTGACGACCAGCAGGCTTAACAGCAGCCAGACGGCCAGCGGCGTCATTTGCCAGATAAAACCGACTACACTCAGCGAGCCGTGGCTCCACAGCAAAATATTCTGCGGATTGCCCACCGGCGTCAGCAACGAACCGGCATTTACGGCCAGCGCTTCGAAGATGATTAAGCGGGAAATCGGTAAATGGGAAAACTTGCGCAATGTCAGCGTCAGCGGCACCAGAATAAACAGGGCCACATCGTTGGTTAAGAAGGTCGAGAGCACCGCCGCCGCCAGCACCATAAACAGGGCCAGCGTGCGCTCATGCTTAAACCCCGCAATTAACCGACCGCCCAGAACATCAAAATACCCACTGGTTTCTAACCCCTTGGTGAGGATAAGCAGTCCACTCAGGGTGATGATGGTGTGCCAGTCCACTGCGGCAGGCAGATCCGCCCAGTGGTAATGAGCAAGAAACAGCAGAACAACCCCAACAACGACTAACAAGTGCAATATATAGTCATGCAGAAATGAGCGAAGCACAATGGGCATGATGTCCGGCGCCTTAACTGAGGATTAATTGTTTTGGTAAAATTTCTGGAATACGGCCAGGGTTTCATCACTGACGTGATGTTCGATGCCTTCAGAATCGCGGCGTGCCGTTTCCGGACTAATGCCAAGCGCTAACAGGAAGGTTTCAACGATGTGATGGCGGGCGCGGCTCTCTTCAGCCAGCTTTTCCCCTTCACGCGTCAAAAAGACGCCGCGATAAGGCACCTGCTCGACCAGGCCGGCAGTTCCTAACCGCTTTAACATTTTGGCGACGGTCGGTTGCGAAACCCCCAAACGCGCGGCCATGTCGACCTGGCGCGCCTCGCCAAACTCACCAATCAAATCAGAGATTAGCTCAACATAGTCATCAATCAGTTCACGACGATGCGCTTCGCGCACCTGCCGAAAACCTTCGACATGCTCTTCAATATCTTTTAGTGGTCCTTGCGGGGCAGAAACCACGCTTTTGGCACGACGACTCATTCAGCTTCCTCTTTATTTTTTCCACACCAGCCCTTCCGTGTGGATTTAGCTGCGCTCATTGTAAACCAGGCGCAAATAAGCTCAAATTTTTCGTCGTTAGCCTTGGCTAAACGGTATAGCCAGTGCTATATTTGTCGATAATGTAAACAGAGTGATGCATTAAAGCACGATCTCTGCTTACCGTTGCGTTAAATTTTATGGGAGGTGATGCTATGAGCACTCTGAAAAGCTGTATCGACTGCAGCAAATGCTTCCAGGCCGAAAAAACAACATCAGGAAAATCCTGGTGGTGCCTGCTGACGCGCTCCCCTTTTACGCTGCGCCTCATGCTTATTGAGCGTCTGCTGGGCCAGCAGCCGGAAACGCGCTACTGCCAAAAACTGATCTGGCGCGGCTGAATCCGTTTTCACATTCAGATTCATTACCCACGCGCGGCCTGTTTTCCTTTCCTCGCCGCGCGCCTGCATTGATCCACGCTTCTGTGCCCTGCGCTTAGCGCTGTTCCTGTAAAGGTAAGCGTCAAAATACAGCCGCTGTGTAAGGCGCCCTTCTTTTGTTCTGTGCGGGCCTGGAAAAAAGGCTTCCTGCCAGGGAAGTCCGGGGCGCGGGTTAATGTCAGAACGTAATGCGGCGCGGAGAAGACAGATACAGGGACAGTCGCGGTGGCAAAGACAAAGACAAAGACAAAGACAAAGACAAAGACAAAGACAAAGACAAAGACAAAGGCAGGTTATTAGCGCGGGTTTTTGTTACCAATAAAAACGGCCCTGAAGAGGGCCGTTTTTTTAATCTCGACTAAGCTCGCTTAGAAGCTGTAGCCTACGCCAGCAATCCAGGTGCCAACGTCAACGCTACGGATGCGGCTCTGCTCATAGCCAACGTCCAGTGCAACGTTTTCCATTGGGTTGAACTGCATACCTGCGCCGTAAGAGAAACCGTAGTCGCTGGTGTCAGCTTTGTCGCGTGAAGTGGTGTCGTTAGCCTGGTATTTGCCGTAGCCAACACCAACCACACCATAGATGCTTGCCCAGTCATTCAGACGGAATGCTGGACCACCGGTGATACCGTAGTACTGGCCTTTATTGTAAATGCCGTCTTCGGTACGATCTTTCTCGGTGTAAGTGAATGAGCCGATCCAACCCAGTGGGTTAGAACCGTCTTCATAGCGATATTTCAGGTTGAAGCCGTTTGCTTTGTTAGCAACGCCCTGGTAGTCGCTCTGTGCGTAGCCACCGGTTACGGTGCTCTGTGCCATGGCGGAACCTGTTGCGACTGCTAACACACAGGCTAATGCTGAAAGACATGCAATTTTTTTCATAACCACCTCAAATGTGAAAGTACTTCTCTCCTGACAACGCTAAAAATATAACAAAAAATAGCGAGAAACTCTGCCCGCATTTTGTTGTCTAACACAGTGTTTGGTGTAACAGAAAGTTAATGGAGTTTCCTATGTCATTCATTTTTCTTATAAAAACCGTCATACCCTTGCAATAATGACCCCAAACAAATTTTCATTCTTTAAGTAAATTCCTAAAAAAACCTGACATTAATTTACTTTCCAGCCGGAAAAACTGCTTAAAAAGCAGGCAAACAGACAAAATTAAAATCAGTTTACGTCCCCTTTTTGACCAACATTTCCTTTACACTGGTCATCTTGTTAGCTCATTGATTGGGAAGTATCAACAGGATGTCAGTTTCGCCACTCAAATCGCTCACGCCAGCTTTACTCCCTGTCGTCGTGTTACTTATCTCGATGTTGTCGCTTCAGGGCGGCGCCTCACTGGCAAAAACACTTTTTCCCACCGTGGGTGCCACCGGCATCACCGCATTGCGCCTGGGCTTTGGCACCGTCATCCTTTGCCTTATCTTCAAGCCCTGGCGACTGCGTTTTCGTCCTGAACAGCGCATGCCGCTGATTATTTATGGCTTAGCATTGGGTACAATGAACTTTTTATTTTACCTGTCTATTGGGACGGTACCGCTTGGCATCGCGGTCGGGCTGGAGTTTGTTGGCCCGCTTACGCTTGCGCTGCTCGGCTCACGTCGGCCACTCGATTTTCTTTGGGTCATACTGGCGGTCATTGGGCTGTGGTTTTTACTGCCGTTCAGTACCGGTATTACCTCCGTCGATCCGATAGGTGCACTATTTGCGCTCGGTGCCGGTGTCTGTTGGGCAGTCTATATTCTGTCAGGGCAGCGCGCGGGCGCAGAGCACGGCGCGGCAACGGTCGCCATCGGCTCCCTGATCGCTTCGCTGATTTTTGTTCCCGTAGGGCTGACGTTTGCCGCAAGCGGCATCTGGCAATGGAGCATCGTGCCGGTTGCCATTTTAGTGGCCTTTCTTTCAACGGCGCTTCCCTATTCACTGGAAATGATGGCACTGACCCGTTTACCTGCGCGCATTTTTGGTACGCTGATGAGCCTTGAGCCTGCGGTGGCGGCACTGTCTGGCATGCTTTATCTGAATGAGAGCCTTTCTGGCGTACAGTGTCTGGCGCTGCTGGCGATTATCCTGGCCTCGTCCGGCGCTACTCTGACCATGCGTCCCAGAAAGCGCCAGTTAAATGCAATAGAATTATCTGATAATAAAAAGAAATAACAGGTTTCCGCCTGCTGAAAGGCAGGCTAAATAACAATAACTCTCATGCTGATAATTATTTCAGTTAATGTGTAATAGAAAGTTAATATTTAATACAGGTAAAAATCATTCGATTGAATTTTTATTTAACCTTATGTATTTAAAGTGCTTTATGAAATTTTAATTTTAACAATTTATTAACTATTTCACCCGCGCACCCACGCACGCTAAGGTGAATGCTATTTCATCCATTGATTAAGCCAATCCTGCAAGGCGACAAATCGCTGCTATACTTAGTTTCGTACTTGATTAGGACAACCATTGAAAGAGAGGACTGAAACAATGAGTACCGCTAAACTGGTTAAAACAAAATCTTCTGATCTACTTTATACCCGTAATGACGTGGCAGATGACGAAAAGCGCGCCACCATTGAGGTGCTCAATCGCCTGGTCGTGGAGTTCATCGATCTGTCCCTGATCACTAAGCAAGCGCACTGGAACATGCGCGGCGCGAACTTCATCGGTGTGCACGAAATGCTGGACGGTTTCCGTACCACCATCACCGATCATCAGGACACTATCGCGGAACGCGTGGTGCAACTGGGTGGTGTAGCACTGGGTACCACTCAGGTCGTCAACGATAAAACGCCACTGAAAAGCTATCCGCTTAATATCCACAGCGTACAGGATCATCTGAAAGCGCTGGCCGACCGTTATGCTGTGGTGGCTAACGATACGCGCAAAGCGATTTCTGAAGTGAAAGATGAAGATACCGCCGATATCTTTACCGCGGCTTCTCGTGACCTGGATAAATTCCTGTGGTTCATTGAGTCTAATATCGAATAACGGTCTTACAGGCTATTACCAGGCGGGGAAACCCGCCTTTTTTACGTCTGCGTTACTATAATTTATGACTTTGTTAAAATTTCTGACGCTGCGCCCTTCCCGTTTTCGCCTTCTGATGCACACTACTCCTGCACCACTTTAGCGCTTCGCACTATGATGGATCACCATAATAGTGCATCGGCGCGACAGGTTGCAGAATCGTGTCAGCGATGATCTCCTGATCATTATATTTTTTACATTTTGAAAAGTTGGCATACTTTTTTCATATGATAGCCCGCAAATGATAGCTCGCAAACCCGGGCCCTGTGCCTGGTCGCAATAAGGAAAAATGATGAAATCGCTATTTAACATCTCTGTGGCCGCGTTGGCGCTGGCCTTCTCTCTCTCCACTACCGCAGCAGAAAAGAAACTGATCGTCGCCACCGATACGGCTTTTGTCCCGTTTGAATTCAAACAAGGTGACAAATATGTCGGCTTTGACGTGGATTTATGGGATGCCATTGCGAAGGAACTGAAACTGGATTACACCCTGAAGCCGATGGACTTCAGCGGCATCATCCCTGCCCTTCAGACGCACAACGTCGATGTGGCACTGGCTGGCATTACCATTACTGACGAGCGCAAGAAAGCCATTGAGTTCTCTGATGGCTACTACAAAAGCGGTCTGCTGGTCATGGTGCGTAACAACGAGAAAGACATCAAAGGCATTGACGATCTGAACGGCAAAGTGGTGGCGGTGAAGAGCGGCACAGGTTCCGTAGATTATGCGAAGACGCACATCAAAACGAAAGATCTGCGTCAGTTCCCGAATATCGATAACGCTTACATGGAACTGGGCACCAACCGCGCTGACGCAGTGCTGCACGATACGCCCAATATCCTCTATTTCATCAACACCGCAGGTAAAGGCCGTTTCAAAGCTGTAGGTGATTCTATTGAAGCCCAGCAGTACGGCATTGCGTTCCCGAAAGGCAGTGATGAACTGCGTGAAAAAGTGAACGGGGCGCTGAAAACGCTTAAAGAGAACGGTACCTACAATCAACTCTATAAAAAGTGGTTCGGAACTGAACCGAAATAATCACTGAGCCCGTTTTTTTATTTTTCAGCAGGGACCCTGTCCCTGCTTTTTTCCATCGCAACAACAGCGGAGTTTCACCATGGATTTTGACTGGAGCGTCATCTGGCCAGCCATGCCCGCGCTACTCGAAGGCGCAAAACTGACCTTAATTATTTCCATTATTGGCCTGGTCGGTGGATTGATCATCGGCCTGGTCGCGGGTTTTGCCCGCGCATACGGTGGCTGGCTGAGCAATAATATCGCCCTGGTTTTTATTGAAATCATTCGCGGTACGCCCATCGTCGTGCAGGTTATGTTCATCTATTTTGCCCTGCCTATGGCGTTCCCGGATTTACGCATCGATCCGTTCACCGCCGCGGTGGTAACCATTATGATTAACTCGGGTGCCTATATTGCGGAAATTACCCGCGGTGCGGTCCTGTCCATTAACAAAGGCTTTCGCGAGGCCGGGCTGGCTTTGGGCCTGTCAGGCCGCGAAACCCTGCGCTACGTCATCATGCCGCTGGCGCTGCGTCGTATGCTGCCCCCGCTGGGCAATCAGTGGATTGTCAGCATTAAGGACACCTCGCTGTTTATTGTGATCGGTGTGGCCGAACTGACCCGCCAGGGACAGGAAATTATTGCCGGTAACTTCCGCGCGCTGGAAATCTGGAGCGCAGTGGCCGTTATTTATCTTGTGATTACGTTGGTGTTGAGCTTTGTGCTGCGCCGTATTGAGAAAAGGGTGAAAATCCTGTGATTGAATTTAAAAACGTCTCAAAGCATTTTGGCCAAACCCAGGTGCTGCACAATATCGACCTGAAGATTAATCAGGGTGAAGTCGTCGTGATTATCGGCCCCTCCGGTTCGGGTAAATCGACGCTGCTGCGTTGCATCAACAAGCTGGAAGAGATCACCAGCGGCGAACTGATCGTCGATGGCCTGAACGTTAACGATCCCAAAGTAGACGATCGCCTTATTCGTCAGGAAGCCGGCATGGTGTTTCAGCAGTTCCACCTTTTCCCGCAGATGAGTGCGCTGGATAACGTGGCTTTTGGCCCGATTCGCGTTCGCGGTGCCAGCAAAGAAGACGCACGAAAACTGGCCCATAGCCTGCTGGCGAAAGTGGGCCTGGCCGAGCGCGCCAACCATTTCCCTTCTGAGCTTTCGGGTGGGCAGCAACAGCGCGTGGCGATTGCCCGGGCACTGGCGGTGAAACCCAAAATGATGCTGTTTGATGAGCCCACCTCCGCGCTGGACCCAGAACTGCGTCACGAAGTGCTGAAAGTCATGCAGGATCTGGCTGAAGAAGGTATGACAATGGTTATCGTCACACACGAAGTGGGTTTTGCCCGGAAAGTGGCGTCGCGCCTGATCTTTATTGATAAAGGCCGTATTGCCGAAGACGGCGATCCGGACCGTCTGATCAGTGATCCGCCCAGCGAGCGTCTGCGCGAATTTTTACAGCACGTTTCCTGAGTGCGAACGGGCCGTCAGGCGGCCCGTTTTTCTCTGGCGACGCCACACGATGATGCGGCGAACTGACGTAAGCGCCTGCGTTAGCGGGACAATCGCTGCGCGCGTTGGGCGGCGGACATAAAGCTCCATGCCAGGAACCGGCTCTGCTTCTGCCCCTGCGCCATATTGACCACACGTACCACCTGGGTATCCAGCGCCTTCAGCTGTTTCTCCAGCGCGGGTAAATGCTCTTTGCGCGATACCAGCGATGTAAACCAGACGACCTGCTGAGCCAGACTGGCGCTTTCAGCGATCATTTTCCCGACAAAGCCCTTTTCTCCCCCTTCGCACCACAATTCATTGTGCTGGCCGCCAAAGTTCAGCGGTGCAGCCGGTGCCAGTCCCAGGTTGCGCGTTTTGCGCTGTGAACCGGCCGCCGCCTCTGCCGCAGAAGCGTGAAAAGGCGGATTGCAGATGACCGCATGGAAGTTTTCATTCTTGTTCACCACGCCATTCAGCACCACGGCGGGATTTTTTTGCCGACGCAGGCGGATCAGGCGTTGCATGCCCGGGTTCGCCGCGACAATTTTTGTCGCCGTTTTTAGTGCCTCGTCATCAATATCCGTGCCGGTAAAACGCCAGCCATATTCCGCCGCGCCGATCAGGGGATAAATACAGTTCGCCCCGCAGCCAATATCCAGGATGTCCGCCGGCGGGATCCTGCCCTGGTTGTCCAGTGCCAGTAAATCGGCCAGGTAGTGAAGATAGTCAGCGCGCCCCGGCACGGGCGGGCACAACGAACCAGGCGCCAGTTGCCAGTCAAGGCCGTAGAACCGTTTAAGCAGCGCCTGATTCAACAGCATGACCGCTTCAGGATCGGCAAAGTCCACCGACATGACGCCATAGCCGTTGGGCCGGACTTTTTCTGCCAGCGGCGGGTGCGCTGCCGTCAGCGCGGCAAAATCATATTCACCCTGGTGGCGGTTACGGGCATGGAAAGGGGACGGGCTGGCAGACTTTTTCATACGTTCTCTCATATTTTCAGGCGCGCGTACAATACGCTGTGGCGGGCAGAAAATAAACCGCATTCTCGGACAGAGCGGCCAGCAGGCCGACGTTGCGGACGTGCGAAATCGCGAGGGTACGGCGTCGTTGCAGGAAAGCGAGGTGAGCAAAAAAGCAAAATGCGCCCCGCCAGCAACAATGCTGGCGGGGCGTTAAGTCTGCGGGATTATTTAAAATCGACGCGCATTAAATCCTGAATCGGCATGCCCCGGGTGGTTTCAACACAGCGGTCAATATAGCTGGTGAATCCTGGCGGTGAGCTCATGCCCAGACGCAGTAATTTGTCGTTAGAGAACACTACATTCAGACGGGCGAACTCGCCGTAAAGACGCATTGCGCGCAACATCAGACGTTCGTTGCAGGGTCCGTAGATCTTTTTAAAGTTCTTACGCTCTTTAACGATTTCGCTGAAATCAACCTGCAGATAATTCGATGCCAACGGGGCACTTTTTTCTGCACTGGCAAAAGCCGAATCAATTTCAGAGAAGGTATTACTGCTGCGCTCGCCGGCAGAGATGTGATAAACCATCTCCTTGGTGCAGCCATGATCCATCAGGAACACCAGCGATTTGGCACAGTAGTCTACCGGGATGACATCAACACGGTCATCAAGTGAGCAGAGGAATTTCTCCAGCTTCATGACCATTTTAAACACCCAGAAGATGCTGCCTGACGGCGTGCACCCTTCCTGAGAGTGGCCCACCACAATGGACGGACGCGCGATGACCAGTGGCAGATGCGGCAATTCCTGTTTGATCTTATTTTCGATATACGACTTGGAATAGGTGTAATCGACAATGTGATCTTCGCGTGAAGACAGCACCAGATCTTCTTTTACAATCTCACCGTGATCCGGGGCAGACGACATCGCCGTGCCGACGTGGACGAATTTAACAAATTCAGGCAAGGCTGCCATTCTGGCGGCCAGTTTAAACGTCCCTTCCACGTTGACGCGCCAGATATCGTTATTCTCACCAAATGACGCAATCGCTGCGCAGTTGATAACGTGGCTGATCTGATCGATGCGCGCATCATCCAGGAAAAGCTCCGGGGCCAGCAAATCGCCGACCAGAATCTGATCTGCTGTCAGGCGCGCAATCGCCTGCGCCGAACATGAAAACTTGGTTAAATTATCTTTAACCCTCTCCAGTCCCTGGTTAGCATCGCTGGCTCTGACGAGCAGCAATAACTCAACATCCTGGCGCATCAGCAATTCTGCCACGACTGCACCACCAACGAATCCAGAAGATCCTGTAACAAGAATTTTTTTCATATTCGACCACGAGAACAATTGATGAGATTGCATAATGCCTCAGTTTCGTTAAACAAATACGAAACTTTCATTAGCACAAAATGTATAAAATGATTCCGTTTAACTTTCGTTTACTTTTTAAACACATCTTTTCGCGGATTTCTCATCAAATAAATAATTAATATATTGATATTTAACGTTATTAACGCTGTAGTACAGAACATTCCCTCCTGTCGCTGAACCAGACTAATCTGGTTAACAATGCGCAAAAAAGCGGTGCGGCTCTGACGGTTTAACGCATGGCGGACAGGCCAGGCTAGACTCTGTTTTTATCCAGGAGATGACGATGCATAAACGCTATTCCTATCAGCCCCGCGCCGGACACGGTTTGCCTCACGATCCACTGAATGCCATCATTGGCCCACGTCCAATAGGCTGGATCAGCAGCACCAGCGCCAAAGGCGTGCGCAACCTTGCGCCCTACAGTTTTTTTAACTGTTTCAATTACCAGCCGCCCATTATTGGCTTCGCCAGCAGCGGCTGGAAAGACAGTGTGCAAAACATTGCTGAAACAAAAGAATTTGTCTGGAATCTGGCGACCCGACCGCTGGCGGAGGCCATGAATGAAAGCTCAATTTCTGCCCCAGCCGATCAGGACGAGTTTGCCCTGGCAGGCTTAACCCCTCTGGCCGCCTCGCAGGTCAAGGCCTGTCTGGTACAGGAAAGTCCGGTGAATTTTGAATGCAGGCTGACACAACTGATTCAGTTACAGGATGCCGGCGGGCGCGCCATCGACAGCTGGCTGGTGCTGGGCGAAGCCGTTGCCATCCATATTGACGAAAGCCTGCTGGAAAACGGTATTTATCAGACGGCGAAAGCGGAACCGATTTTACGCGCCGGTGGGCCCAGCGCGTATTATGGCATCAGTGAAGCACAGCGCTTTGACCTGGTGCGGCCCGATGCGCGCCGCAGCTAAGTCAGAGCAGTTCTGCCGAATGCGTTCGTAACGTTTTGACCGCACGGGCGATCTCAGGTGCCAGCCAGTGATCGTCCTGCCAGCGGGTAACGACTTCGCGCCGTTGCCGCCAGGCGCGTCGCGGACCAGTGCGCTTTACTGTGGCATTCCTGCGTCTGACAGGCGGGCGCTACGCATCACGAACGTCGCCGTCAGCCCTTGCCCTGCGCCACAAAGCTGTGTAACAGCGGCTTCAGGACTTTTTTCAGTTCTGCCGCGCGGGCTTCATGCCAGGTAAAGGGCGGTGTCTCGTCCATATAATTGATTTGCGACAGCTCCAGTTGCACCGCCTGGATCTGCCGATCGGGTTGACCGTAAGCGCGCGTAATGTAGCCGCCTTTGAAACGGCCATTGACGACCCAGCTATAGCGATCCTGCGCGCTGCATACCGATGTCAGCCCGTCGATGACGCGTTTGCTGCAACTGGCCCCGTCATTGGTACCAATATTGAGATCCGGCAGGCGACCGTCAAACAGTCGTGGAATTTCACTGGCAATCGAATGAGCGTCAAACAGCAGCGCATAGCCAAATTCCGCTTTCATCTGCGCCAGCGTCTGCTGGATCTGCTGATGATAAGGCTGCCAGATTGTCTGAATATATCCCTGTCGCTGTGCATCCGTGGGGGCTTTGCCCGCAACAAATGTCGGCGTGCCGTCAAACAGGGTTTCCGGAAACAGGCCGGTGGTGGCGGTCGTATAAAGCGGTTGATTGTCTGAGGGACGATTGAGATCGACAACAAAGCGTGAGTAGCGGCCAATGACCAGACTGGCTCCCATATCACGCACAAAATCATAAAGTTGTGGAATGTGCCAGTCCGTATCAGGTAAGTCACGGGCGGCATCGCTGAGCCCGGCTTCAACTTCCGGTGTTAACATCGTGCCGGCATGGGGAATACTGACCAGCAGCGGGATAGTCCCTTGGGTAAAATGAAAAGGTGTCATTGTACTTCTCCGCGGTAGATAACGGTACAGGGCAGTTCACCGCCCAGCCAGTAAACCAGTTCCGCCGGGCGGGCCAGCGGCCAGTGAACAAAACTGGCCACTTTTCCCGCCTCCAGCGAACCATGACTTGCCTCCAGCCCCAGCGCCTTTGCCCCCCACAGGGTCACGCCTGCCAGCGCTTCTTCCGGTGTCATGCCGAACAGGGTGCAGCCCATATTCAGCATCAGGCGCAGCGACAGCGCGGGCGATGTGCCGGGGTTGGCATCACTCGCCAGTGCCATGGGCACACCATAGCGTCGGAACAACGCTACCGGCGGGCGCTGCGTTTCCCGCAGCAGATAAAACGCGCCGGGCAATAACACGGCTACCGTACCCTGTTCTGCCATTGCCTGAACATCCGTTTCCGTTGCATATTCCAGATGATCGGCGGACAGCGCGCCATAACGGGCGGCCAGCGCCGCACCGCCCAAAGAGGAAAGCTGCTCGGCATGCAGTTTCACCGGCATGCCCAGCGCCGTTGCCCGGTCAAATACCCGGGCGACCTGCTGCGGGGTAAACGCCAGATGTTCGCAAAATGCATCCACCGCATCCGCCAGGCCTTCGGCGCTGATCTGAGGTAACAGGCGGTCACAGATGATCGTGATCCAGCCATCGGGATCCTGTTTAAATTCGGGCGGAACCGCATGAGCGGCCAGGCAGGTGGCCTGCACATCCGCAGCCACCTCCTGACTGAGCTGTCGAATGGCACGCAGCATACGTAATTCACTTTCTTCATCCAGACCGTAGCCGGATTTAATCTCGACGGTGGTCACGCCCTCGGCCAGCAAGCGATTCAACCGCCAGCGGGCTGTCGCCACTAACGTTTGTTCACTGGCGTCACGGGTGGCCCGAACGGTAGAAAGGATGCCGCCGCCCTGGGCCGCAATATCGGCATAGCTCACGCCGTTGAGGCGCTGCTCAAACTCCTGACTGCGATCGCCACCAAAAACCAGATGCGTGTGGCAGTCCACTAAACCCGGCGTGATGATCCCGCCCGGCAGACGATGATGTTCACGCGCCTCAAAAGCCGGCATCGCGGCGGCGGGCCCAACCCATACCAGCCTGCCCGCCTTTACTGCCAGCGCACCCTGTTCGATAAGATGATAGTGGCCGCTTTGCATGGTTACCACATCTGCCCCGCTCCACACGCTGTCTACCTGGAGTTTTTCTGCCATTCCCGCCTCACAATGCGCTTGCCGTTTACAGCAAACTTTAAAGTATGTATATGTATATACAACCACATCCCTTGAGGATCAACCATGGCAACTTTTTTTGCGCCACGCGCATGGCTGGCCGGAGGCTGGCATAAACAGGTGCGTATCAGCGTCAACGCGGCGGGCATGATTGATGCGATTACGCCCGACGGTGATGACAGGGAAGCGACACGTTTAGCCGGTAACGTGATTCCCGCTATTGCGAATTTGCATTCACATGCTTTTCAACGTGCCATGGCCGGTCTGGCTGAAGTGGCGGGCGATCCGCAGGACAGCTTCTGGACCTGGCGCGATCGGATGTATCGCATGGTGCAGCGTCTGACGCCCGGGCAGGTAGGTGATATCGCCGCCCTGCTGTATATCGATATGCTAAAAGGCGGCTATTGCCAGGTCGCAGAATTTCATTATCTGCATCACGATATTGACGGTAAACCTTATGCGGACGATGCCATGCTGCGACAGCTTATTGCGGCGGCAGAGACGGCAGGCATAGGTCAGACGTTGCTACCGGTGCTTTACAGCTACAGCGGTTTTGGCGCTCAGCCGCCGGTGCCGGGACAAAAGCGCTTTATTCAGCAGACCGACAGCTATCTGCAACAGCAGGTACGTCTTCAGACATGGATAAAAGATAAACCCCTGCACAACGCAGGCCTCTGCTTTCACTCACTGCGCGCAGTCAGTGAAGCGCAAATGCATGCCGTGCTCAGCGCCAGCGAGACCACGTTACCCATCCATATTCACATCGCCGAGCAGGAGAAGGAGGTCAATGACAGTCTGGCCTGGAGCGGCGAGCGTCCGGTGAGCTGGCTGATGACGCGTTTCGATGTCGATGCACGCTGGTGCCTGATTCATGCAACGCATCTTGATGACAGCGAAGTGACGCGCCTTGCCGCCAGCGGAGCGGTTGCCGGGCTCTGCCCGACTACGGAAGCCAACCTCGGTGACGGTATTTTTCCCGCCGTGGACTATATCGCCCAGGGCGGACGCTGGGGCATTGGCTCCGACAGTCATGTTTCGCTCAGTGTTCAGGAGGAGTTGCGCTGGCTTGAATATGCCCAACGCCTGCGCGACCATCGTCGCAATCGCATCACGCTGCCCGACCAGCCCTCAGTCGGCGATCTGCTGTGGCAACAGGCCGCGGCGGGCGGTGCCCAGGCCTGCGGAATAAAGAGTGGGGCGCTGGCCGTCGGGCAACGCGCCGACTGGCTGGTATTACGCGATGACGCCTGGCTGGGCAGTGTGGATGAGTCTGCCCTGCTCAATCGCTGGCTGTTTGCTGGCCAGCGCGAGCAGATTCGCGACGTGTATGTGGCGGGTAACCGGGTGATCAGCGATGGCCATCATGCAGAAGAAGAAGCCTGTGCAGCCCGTTTCGCGCAGGCAATGGCAGCGTTGCGATGAGAAGCGTTTTTTCTTTAGACAGCTTACCCGTCAGTCGCTGGCGCAACGGCGGTGGCGAAACACGTGAAATTATCGGCTATCCGCCCGGGGCAAGCGACTTCGCCTGGCGCGCCAGTATTGCCACCATCGCCAGCGACGGGCCCTTCTCGGCGTTTACCGGTGTCGATCGCATTATCACTCTGCTAAACGGCAGCCCTGTTCTGCTGCGTGGCGAGAACGTCGCGCATCGCCTGTTGCCGGAAAGGCCCTGGGCTTTTGCGGGGGAGCAGGCACTTGAGGCTCAGTTGCAGGGTAAAGCGCCCAGTCAGGATTTTAACATCATGACACGACGAGGCGAATGGCGGGCACAGGCTGACGTCGTCACCGACTCCGTCAGCAGCGAGCACGGTGTGGCCTGGGTGCTGGCAGGAGAATGGCGCATCGTGAACGATGCGCCATTAGCGGAGCAGCAGGGCGTCTGGTGGGTCGATCATCCCACCCGACTGCAGCCGGACAGCCAGGATGCGAGGTTACTGTTTATTCGTCTTACCCGTGCCCTTTAAAGCGCCCCAGCAGCTTGTAACGCGAGCCGGGATAGAGTAAACGCGCATAGGTCACAATCTTGTTATCGCTCCAGGTCTGGCGACGGATGAGCAGACAAGGCTCGTGCTCATCAATCGCCAGATATTTACGCTGTCGCGCATCCGGCATCACCGCCTCAACGATATGTTCACCCGCCGTCAACGGTGCCGCGCGCATCAGGTACGTATAAGGCGTGAGCGTGTGGTAATCCTGGGCCAGGTAATCCGGGGCCAGTTGTGGATTCACCAGCCGATCTTCCAGCTGCACCGGCATGTCATTTTCATAATGCACAATCAGAGAATGAAACAGCGTTTGTCCGGTTGTCAGGCCCAGAACGGAAGCCTGCTCCGGATCGGCTTTATTCTGACCAATGGTGAGAATTTTGCAGCTGTGCTGATGACCCCGCTGCGCAATTTCATCCGCGATGTTGTGCACCTCAAGCATGGCTGTATAGCCTTTCATCTCCGCGACAAACGTACCAACGCCTTGCATACGTACCAGAAATCCTTCGCTGGTTAATTCCCGCAATGCCCGGTTAATCGTCATACGACTTACGCCAAGCTCATTCACCAGCTCGCTTTCTGAAGGCACCCGTTGGTTAGCTTTCCAGTGGCCTTCACGAATCTGGCTGATGATCGCCTGTTTAACCCGTTGATAGATGGGTGCGGGTTCGTCACTCATGGCCGCTGCCAGTTGTGCAATTGCCGTGTGCTCGGCCATATCGTATTCCTTAAGCTGATAATGCCCAAAGTTTACTGCCTGACGGGCTGGATGTATATACATTCCAGCCCGAGATCGGCACGTAAACCGTGCACCTGTTGCCTTACAGCGGTGCAGGAAACCCGCCTGCTGCCCACGTTAGCCCTCTGTTAATGCCTGATCAATTTTGTGATCGGTCTGGCATGCCGATTGCAACTTGTATAGACAAGAATAGACAGTTATGTTTCACTCGCGTTATTCCGCTATTCGGGTCAACAGAACGGCCAGAGAATAAGCCAACCCTTGTATAGACAGGAGCAAAGTATGTCAGGTTCGTCTCAGGGATTACGTCTGGTGCCAGGCAAGGTCGATCTCGCGATGTTGCGCGCAATATATCAAGGCAACGTCACACTCAGCCTTGATGACGGCGCTCGCCGCGCCATCACTGAAGCGCAACAAACCGTTGAAGCGATTGTGGCCTCCGGTAGCGTGGTGTACGGCATCAATACCGGTTTCGGTAAACTGGCGCAGACTCAAATCCCCGCCAGCCGTCTTGCCGATCTGCAGCGAAACCTGGTGCTGTCTCACAGCGTCGGCCTGGGGGAACTTCTGCCCGATAACGTGACGCGCCTGGTGGTCGCCAGCAAAATCATCAGCCTTTCCCGTGGTCATTCTGGCGTGCGGATTGAACTGGTGGAGGCGTTGCTGGCCCTGTTCAATGCGGGCGTGATGCCGTGCATTCCCGCCAAAGGATCGGTGGGGGCCTCTGGCGATCTGGCCCCACTGGCGCACATGTCGCTGATGCTGCTAGGTGAAGGTGAAGTACGGGTCAACGGTAAACACATTCCGGCGACGGAAGGTCTGGCAAAAGTGGGCCTGACGCCGTTTGTGCTGGGTCCCAAAGAAGGGCTGGCCTTACTCAACGGTACCCAGGTATCGACTGCGCTGGCCCTGCGCGGCCTGTTCGAAGCGGAAAATCTGTTTGCCGCAGGCTTAATGGCGGGCGCGCTGTCGCTGGAAGCGATTAAAGGCTCATTAAAACCGTTCGACGCGCGTATTCATCAGGCGCGTGGCCAGCATGGCCAGATTGCCGTGGCGGCCGCCGTCACCGCCCTGATTGAAGGCAGCGAGATCCTGGGTTCTCATACCCATTGTGGGCGCGTGCAGGATCCCTACTCCGTCCGCTGCGTCCCCCAGGTCATGGGAGCGTGCCTGGATAACCTCAGCCATGCCGCCCGCATCCTGCAGATTGAAGCCAACGCCGCGTCCGATAACCCGCTGGTGTTCACCGAAACCGGTGATGTGATCTCCGGTGGCAACTTCCATGCTGAACCCGTGGCTTTTGCCGCAGACATTATTGCCCTGGCCGTCGCCGAAGTGGGCGCCATCTCTGAACGTCGACTGGCCCTGCTGCTGGATACCGGTTTGTCCGGTCTGCCCCCTTTCCTGGTCCGCGACGGCGGCGTGAACTCCGGTTTTATGATTGCTCAGGTCACCGCGGCGGCGCTCGCCTCCGAAAATAAATCGCTGGCGCATCCCGGCAGCGTCGACAGTTTGCCTACCTCGGCTAATCAGGAAGATCACGTGTCGATGGCCACCTATGCCGCCCGCCGACTGGGCGACATGTGCTTTAACAGCGCGGCGGTAGTCGGCATTGAAGCCATGGCAGCGGCCCAGGGCATTGAGTTTCATCGTCCCCTGCAAAGTTCTGCACTGATAGAACAGGCCATTGGCACGATCCGCGAACGCGTCGCCTTCCTTGAGGAAGACCGCCTGCTGGCACCGGACATCGAAGCGATGCGCCAGTGGGCAAGCCGCTGCGACTGGCCGCAGGCACTCACCGCATTGTTACCCAGCATGGGCACCCATTCAGTTGAATAAGGAATCCGTCATGAGCGAAACCCTGGCAAAAGTGGTAGCACGCGAGATTCGTGCGCCGCGTGGAAATACACTGCACTGCGCAAACTGGTTGATTGAAGCGGCCTACCGCATGATTCAGAACAACCTCGATCCCGATGTGGCAGAGCGCCCGGAGGATCTGGTGGTCTATGGCGGGATTGGTAAAGCCGCGCGTAACTGGGCATGCTTTGAGCAAATTTTACGTTCGCTACAAGTGCTGCAACCCGACGAAACCCTGCTGATCCAGTCGGGCAAGCCGGTTGGCGTGTTTCGCACCCATGCGGATGCGCCACGCGTACTGCTGGCTAATTCCAATCTGGTGCCGCACTGGGCCAACTGGGATCACTTCCATGAACTCGATAAGGCCGGGCTGATGATGTACGGCCAGATGACCGCCGGTTCCTGGATTTACATCGGTGCGCAGGGGATTGTACAGGGCACCTACGAGACGTTTGTCGAGGCCGGACGTCAGCATTACAACAATGATTTAAGTGGACGCTGGATCCTGACGGCCGGATTAGGCGGCATGGGCGGTGCCCAACCGCTGGCCGGCGTGCTGGCCGGGGCCTGCGTGCTGGCCATTGAATGTCAGGAATCGCGTATCGATTTCCGTTTACGCACCCGCTATGTCGATCACAAAGCCACCTCGCTGGATGAAGCCCTGACGTTAATCCACGCGGCCACGCAGGCGAAAAAGGCAATCTCCGTGGGTCTGTTAGGCAACGCGGCAGAAATCCTGCCGGAGCTGGTGAAACGCGCCAAAGCCGGTGGGCCGAAGCCGGACATCGTGACCGATCAAACCTCGGCGCACGATCCCGTCAACGGCTATCTGCCGATTGACTGGGATGTGTCGCGCTGGGAGCAGGAACGTAAGGCGAATCCTAAAGCCGTAGAAAAAGCCGCCCGCGCCTCCATGGCGGTGCATGTGCAGGCGATGCTCGACTTTTGTCACATGGGCATCCCTACTGTGGATTATGGCAACAATATCCGCCAGGTCGCGCTGGATGAAGGTGTCAGCAACGCGTTTGATTTCCCCGGTTTTGTGCCCGCCTATATCCGTCCCCTGTTTTGCGAGGGCAAAGGACCGTTTCGCTGGGTGGCCCTGTCTGGCGATCCGGAGGATATCTATAAAACGGACGCTAAACTCAAAGCGCTCTTCCCTGAACATAAAACGCTGCATCGCTGGCTGGATATGGCGCAGGAACGCATCGCTTTCCAGGGGTTACCGGCACGTATCTGCTGGCTGGGGCTGGGCGAACGCCATCTTGCGGCGCTGGCCTTTAATGACATGGTGCGCACCGGCGAGTTGAAAGCGCCGATAGTCATTGGCCGCGATCATCTCGACTGCGGTTCCGTCGCTTCGCCCAACCGTGAAACCGAAGCGATGAAAGACGGTTCGGACGCGGTCTCTGACTGGCCATTACTGAACGCCCTGCTTAACACGGCGGGCGGTGCGACCTGGGTCAGTCTGCACCACGGCGGCGGTGTGGGCATGGGCTTCTCTCAGCACGCCGGCGTGGTGATTGTGTGTGACGGCAGTGAAGCAGCAGATGCGCGTCTGGGCCGCGTGCTGTGGAACGATCCCGCCACTGGCGTGATGCGCCATGCCGATGCCGGCTATGAACTGGCGCAGACCTGTGCCCAAAAGCACGGACTGAACTTACCGATGCAATAACGGTATCAAAACGCGCGGTTCCGGCGAGCACCATGCCGGAACCGCACAGCCCCAGCCTGCTGTCACATCGAGCCACGTCAGACGGTAATGAACCTAGGACAATCCGGATGATACGCCCATAAACCGTGTTGAACCCACGGCGTCATCGAATGCCAGAGTACGATGGATCTTACCGGGAGCCTGTGCCGTGCCCCTGCTGGCCGATCCGTCCTGCTAAGACAGCCTTATCGGTATTGGCTTTCTGTGCGTGAAACGAGAACCGGCATAAACGACTGCATTTTTGTACACTTGCTTATTACTTATTCCATTTTGATTTAGCCTGTCATCCTATTTCGCCTTTTCGGTAATAGACGTACCGCTGTCAGATCTCTAAAGTGAAGCTTCCTGAATGATATGGAGCGCGATACTGCATGACTCTTTCCCCTGCCCTGCTTGACGAAGCGCTGCGCTGGCGCCATCAGTTTCATCGCGAACCTGAACTGGGTTATCAGGAACATCAGACCAGCGATAAGGTCGCGCAGGAGCTGGAACTTGCAGGCCTGCAGGTGTTTCGCGGTCTGGCTGGCACCGGCGTGGTGGGCACGCTGGAAAATGGCGCCGGACCGGTTATCGGCCTGCGCGCGGATATGGATGCGCTGCCGATCAACGAGAAAGGTGATGCGGCCTGGCGCTCTGCCACGCCCGGCGTGATGCATGCCTGCGGCCATGATGGTCACACGGCAATTTTGCTGGCGGCAGCAAAACATCTGGCGGCTACGCGTCGCTTCAGCGGCACTGTGCATTTCATTTTTCAGCCGGCGGAAGAGAATCTGGGCGGTGCACGCAAAATGGTCGAAGAGGGCTTATTTACGCGCTTCCCGATGGATGCCGTTTACGCGATGCATAACTGGCCGGGCTTACCGCTGGGATCGCTGGCCGTCAATCCCGGCGCAATGATGGCCTCGCTGGACGCCTTTGAAATCACCCTGAGCGGTAAGAGTTGCCATGCGGCCATGCCGGAGAGCGGTGCCGATCCGATGGTGGTCGCCGCCGAACTGATCCTGGCGCTGCAAACTATTCCCTCACGTCGCCTGTCGCCGCTGTCATCTGCGGTTGTCAGCGTCACCCAGATTCAGGGCGGTGAGGCGATTAACGTGATTCCGGAACAGATTGTTCTGCGCGGAACGGTGCGCTGTCTGCAGGACGACGTGCGCAAACGGGTTCATGCCCTTGTTGATGATTTTGTGACGACGCTGCCGAAACCTTTTGGCGTGTGTGGGGCCATTCACTGGCTGCCCGGCTATCCGGTAACGGCGAATCATGCTGGCCCGGCTCAGCAGGTGCATGACGTTGCCGTTAGTACCTTCGGCGAAGGCCAGGTGCGCTGGCAGGTGAATCCGTCCATGGCCTCGGAAGACTTTGCCTGTATGCTGGAAGCCTGCCCTGGCGCCTACTTCTGGCTGGGTGCCGATGGCGCAACGCCCTCCGCACCGCTGCACAATGCCCATTATGACTTCAACGATGCGCTGATTCCGACCGGAATCCAGTTCTGGCAGAACCTGGTGGAACAGGCTCTGCCACAGACGCGCGCTTAAAAACCCGCTGCCGCGAGCCTGTCCAGACCGGCCTGCAGCGTCGCCGCCT
The DNA here is from genome assembly GCF_035191405.1 of Pantoea sp. JZ2. Taxonomy (NCBI): domain Bacteria; kingdom Pseudomonadati; phylum Pseudomonadota; class Gammaproteobacteria; order Enterobacterales; family Erwiniaceae; genus Pantoea; species Pantoea sp. JZ2. The sequence goes on from NZ_CP045247.1 coordinate 3,313,595, forward strand.
CACCGCTGGCACGCAGGCAGCAGGCAATCTGCAGACGCAGCGAGGCGGGCAGTGGACGTTGCTGATTCAGCACCTCCTGCGTCCAGCGCGCGGTCTCCTCTGCCGATTTGTCCGCGGGCAGCGCTACACTGATTTCCGGCTGCCTCTCCACCCAGACCTCGGCCTGCTGTCCAGCACCGCCCACGTAGCTGATGGACGGGCAGCGCTGCGGATTGGCGTAAACCTCGCCCTCTGTGCCATTCAGCAAAATAGCCGGGGCATCGATATCATTAAAAAACGTTGCCACCCGCGGCACGTATTCGGGATGCGAGACGCTCGACAGGCGTAGCGCCTCGCGTTCGCCAAACGGGGTGGCCAGTTTTGCCAGCGTATGGGCGCTGTTGCGGACGCCCATGCGCCAGCGCAGCGACAGCTGTTTTGCCATTGGCGGACAGAGGTGATCGATGGTGATAAACACCAGTTCGCCCTTGTCGAGCAACGTCTGTGCCTGCTCTGCAGTGGTGACCGGCATGATGCCCAGCGCCGCAAACACCGCTTCGCTGGTGATGCGCGTCGCATCGTCGCTGACGCCGTGAACCAGCACCGGCAAACCCAGCCGGTTCAGCACCAGCGCCAGCAGGGGCGTCAGATTGCCCTGACGACGCGCACCGTTATAGCTGGGAATGACCACGGGCATCGGACGGCCTGCGGGTGCCTGCAGGCGCAGCATACGCGCCTGCATCGCCTGATAAAATCCGCGCATCTCCGCCTCGCCCTCGCCCTTGATACGCAGGGCAATTAAAATACTGCCCATTTCAAGATCCGGTACGCTGCCGTCCAGCATAGCGCCGTAAAGTGCAACGGCACTGTCGAAATCAATATCACGTGCATGGTTCTTACCACGCCCGACTTCTTTGATAATTTTATTCAGTTCCATCACTCGTTTCCGTTCAGTGGTACCGACTTAACGCCGCGTCGCACGCGGTTTGCGCGCGCCAGGTTTGGATCGGGCCTTCAGGGCTTCAGGCTCAGGCGTCACCGGTTGTTCAATGGCGAACACGGGCAACGCGGCTAACAGCCGGGCACCGTAAGCTTTGCTCAGCAGACGGCGATCGTAAATCACGATTTCGCCATAGCACTGGTGGCTGCGAATTAAGCGCCCGACCTGCTGAATTAACGTAAAGGAGGCGCTGGGCAGGCTTTGCACTTCAAACGGATAGCGTTTGAGACTTTTTAGCCACTCTCCCTCGGTTAAAATTACCGGACTGTCTATGGGCGGGAAAGCGATTTTATGAATGTGCACCTGGCTGAGCAGCTCGCCTTTTAAATCCAGCCCCTCGGCAAAGGACTGCAAACCAATCAGAATGCTGGTTTCGCCCTGTTCTATCCGCTTACGGTGCAGGGCGATCAGCCGGCTACGCGGTTGATCGCCCTGCACCAGCATCATCAGGCGCAACTCGGGCAACGCCTCGACAAATTGCTGCATGGCCCGACCGCTGGCAAAGAGGACCAGAATGCCTTTGTGTTTATCGGTCTGCATTTGCTGGCGAAAAAAGGCCGCCATCTCGGCGATATGGGCTGCTTCATTCGCCATCAGCGGCTCGTAGCGCATCTGCGGGATAACGAGCTTACCCTGGTCGACGTGGCTGAACGGCGAGTCCAGCGCCACGAAGCGGTCCCCGGCCTTTTCATTCAGCCCGGACATCTCCTGCAGGCGGGTAAAACTGTTTAATGAGCGCAGTGTCGCAGAGGTCACCACCACATGCGGGATTTTCCGCCACAGCATTTTTTCCAGTTGATCGCAGACGCGAATGCCTGCGCAGTGAAACAAGAGATGTGCCTGCCCCTCACGCAGCTCGCGGGTAATCCATTTGGAGACGGGTGCGCCAGAGGCTTTCTCCATCGCGGCCAGCCGCCACAGTTTGCTGACCGATTCAAACCAGCCAAAGTGGCGGTTAAGCTGCAATAAATTGCGATGCAGACGGACCAGATCAACGCTGCCGGTTTGTTCACTCAGCGCGTTGATCAGTCCCTCTGCCAGCCCGCGCAGCGCATCGCTCAGCTTAAACAGACGCGCGCACAGCGCCAGCACATCCTCCGGCAACGCGCCCAGTACAAAGCGAAACTCGCCGGGCTGATTATGCGCGGGTAACAGCGGACTTAATGCATCGCTTATCACGGTCAGTAACTCGCGCAGTTCATCACAGTGCGCTTTCAGGCGTTCAGAACTGGCCAGCGGAGGCGGCGACTTGGGCCGCATCTGACTCATTATCGCCTCGACCAGTTTGACAAACAGATCGAGCTGCAGGCTGGTCCAGCCCGGCGTAATATCCGCGCTCATCTCCAGCGCATCCCGCGCCACGTCAGGCAGATGGTGGCCTTCATCCACCACCAGCATCAGGTTTTTGGCGGGCGGCAATACCGATTCATTTTCCATTGCCGCCATCACCAGCGCGTGGTTGGCGACCACCACATCGACCTGCTCGATTTCACGTCGCGCGATAAAAAACGGACACTCCCGATACCAGCGACAATGCACGCCCAGACAACTGGCTTTATCCGTCGACAGGCGCTGCCACAGGCTGTCGCTGACGTTTTCATCGCTGTGATCGCGCAGGCCATCCCACTGATGGCGATCGAGTGACTTTTGCAGCCGTCCGCACAGGATCTGCTCGTCTTTGGTGCTGCTGACCGCGTCATCATCCAGGTAGAACAGCAAATCAGCCTGCTGATGATCATCCGCCACCAGCGCAGCCAGGTTACGCGGGCAGATGTAACGTCCCCGCCCAAAGGCCGCTGTAAAGGTTAAATCCGGAATGATTTTTTTCAGCAACGGCAAGTCTTTGCTGAAGATTTGATCCTGCAAGGCCACGTTGGCCGTGCTGATCACCAGCCGTTTCTCTTCGGCACGGCTGACGGCGATACCGGGGATCAGATAAGAAAGGGTTTTGCCCACGCCCGTAGGCGCTTCCACGGCCAGGTGACGACCGTCATCACCCGACAGGCATTTTGCCACCTCAGCAATCATCTGACGCTGGGCCGGGCGAGGAATAAAATCGGGCACCTGTTGCTGCAGCGCTTTGTACCACTGTGCTATCTGGCTTTTTATTGCTGCTGTCAGGGCCATGTTTAGATTACCGTGTTACTCATTGGCCTGTATTTTTACACAGTATTGCGGTGTCGTCAGCTTTCAGGTCTGTTTTTTCGTGCCCGCTTCAGAAACGGGCGGCGAGGCGAGCGGGCTGAGCACCGGACAAACCGCGCGGCGCAGTGCATGTCTGATTGCCGATCCCGTTGACCCGGCGCACTCTCGCAGCACATCCGCTACGTCAGCAGCTTAAACATCACCGTGGTCGCGTCCATCTCACCGTGAATGGATTCCGCATAGAGAGGAATAAATCCGGCCACCTGCCAGTTCAGCGCCAGGTAAAGCTCGCTGGCGACATCGCCACGCCGCGTGTCCAGCACCAGTAAGCGTTTCCCCTGCTGGCGTGCCCGCTGCTCTGCCTGCTGCATTAACTGGCGTGCAATGCCCTGCCGCCGCGCGCGGGGATGCACTAATAATTTACTGATCTCGGCCCGGTGTCGGCCATTCGGCATTGCGCTCGCGTTCAGCATAACCGTCGCGACAACCATGCCATGCTGACGGGCGACCAGCAGCTCACTTTGGCCCTGTTCCAGTCCGGCAAGCTGACGTTGCCAGAACTGATGAATGGCCGCCCGGTCATCGGGATCGATAAACCCGACGCTGGCCCCGTCGGCGACACAGGCCTGTAAAACCTCGACCAGCTCGCTTAACGCCTGGTGCGCCGCACCGGCGCTGAGTGATTCATAGAGTGTCATGGTTTACATACCACCAGCAGGTAACGCGCACCCTCAGTCAGATGCGCCTGAAAGCCGGATGCGCCCGTAAGATGGAAACGCAGGCTGTCGCCCGCACCGAGTGTCCAGCTCTGCGCGCCCATCGTTACCGTCAGTTGCCCTTGTCGCAGCCAGATGTGCTGCTCCATGCCCTGCACGGGCGGCGCATTATAATCAATACGGGCACCCGGTCGCAGCGTTCCCTCAATAAGCTCACATCGGAAGGTGGCCGCAGGCGGCGATACGTTACGGCGAATAAAACCGCTGGCTTCGTCCTGCCAGACCGGTTGGCGATCGCGCGGAATCAGCAGATCGTTACCTTCTTCAACTTCGCTCAACAGGCGTGACATTGTTAAACTGTAAGCGACGCATAAGCGGTTCAGGAGAGCAGCGGTTGGACTGGTTTCAGCGCGCTCAATACGCGATAATGTTGCCCGGCTAATGCCTGTTGCGGTGGATAACTCATCCAGTGACCAGCCCTGTTTTATGCGCAGTTCTGCCAGGCGAGCCGCGAGGCGTTGTTCAGTATTATCAGCAGCCATTTTTATCTCTATTATGAAATTTAATTCTCATAAATGAGATAGGACACCATTTAAGCGCAGCCGTCAAGTTGTACATTTAAAAATTGGTTGTACAACTTAACAGGCTTCGCTATGGTGGTTTCATTCAGGTCAGTGAAAGAGGTAAATATGACCTTATACAGTATCGGCGACGTCGCCGAGCGCTGTGGCATAAATCCGGTTACCTTACGCGCCTGGCAACGACGTTATGGATTATTGAAACCACAACGTACTGAAGGCGGTCATCGACAGTTCGATGAAGAAGATGTTCAGCGCATCCAGGAAATTATGCGCTGGATTGAGAGTGGAGTCCCGGTAGGCAAGGTAAAAGCCCTACTGGAAGGCGGCGATGTTGATACGCATGATGGCTGGACGGCCATGCAGGACGAGCTTATCAGCATACTGCGCCATGTAAGACCGGCAAAGCTACGCAATAAAATCGCCTTAATTGGTCGCGAATATGCAGTCGATTCGTTGATCGATCATGTTTTTATGCCCGTAAGGCAAAAACTCAGCCTTGATCAGAATACGGCCCGCACGATGTGCAGCCTGCTGGACGGCATTCTGATCGACTATGTGGCGTTCTGTCTTGCCAGTAATCGCAAAAAGGCAGGCAAGGAAGCGCTGATCATTGGCTGGGGCATTGAGGATCGAACCCGCATCTGGCTGGAAGGCTGGCGGTTATCCCAGCATGGCTGGCGGATTGATGTGCTGTCAGAACCGCTGGATGTTCCGCGACCGGAGCTGTTTCCCGGGCTGAATATGTTTGTTTTTACGGGGAAAAAACTGACGCGTCGTCAGCAGGAACAACTGTCGCACTGGCAGGAGCAGGGATTCTCTGTTCTTTTGCATGAGGCTCACTGACACAAAAACGCACGCTCGGCACTATGACGGCTGCCTTGCGCGCGCTATCATCCCCGCCTTCACATCAACACCTTCAGGTTATTTATGAATTGGAAAAAAACCTTTTTCGCCACGCTGTTTGCTATTCTGGCGCTTGGCGGAACCAGTGGGCTGATGCTGGTTGGCTATTCGCTCATCGTCCATTCACGCTAAATCTGCGCTGTAGCCGTTCAAACAGGCGATCACAGACAATCGCCAACAGTGCGACCAGTAAAGCGCCCTGCAGCACATAGGCGGTATTAAAGCCGCTTAATCCAATAATGATGGGCGATCCCAAGCTTTTTGCCCCTACGGTAGAGGCGATGGCTGCCGTACCGATATTGATAATCACCGACGTGCGCATTCCCGCAATAATCACCGGCGCGGCCAGGGCGAGCTCCACCTGCCATAAGCGCTGCCAACGGCTCATTCCCACCCCTACGGCAATCTCCCGGCTGCTGGCAGGCACGTTGTCCAGCCCTGCTAAGGTGCCCTGAAGGATGGGCAGCAAACCATAGAGCAGTAATGCCACGATCGCGGGCCAGGCGCCAAATCCCATCACCGGGATCGCAATGGCCAGCACGGCCACAGGCGGGATGGTCTGACCGGCTGCCGCAATGGTTTCCAGCAGAGGGCGGAAAGCGCGACCACTGCGACGCGTCGCCAGCACGCCACAGCCGACGCCGATAACGGTTGCCAGCAGACTGGCTACGACCACTAAAAACAGGTGCGCCAGGGTGAGTTGCCAGAAACTGTCCTGCTGGTAGAGTGGGCGCGCAAGTTCAGGAAACCAGGCGGCAAACAGCGGGCCACTGTAGGGCATCGCCCAGAGCAGACCCAGATAGAGCAGCACCAGCCACAGCAGCGGATCGGCTAACCGTCGCATCGGCCCGTCTCCGCATGATGCAGCAGGTCAGCGAAGTGAAGCACACCAAGCGGGCGGCGATCGCCATCGACTACCGGCAATTTATCGGTGCCGCGACTGATAAACTGCGACAGCGCCTCACGTAACGTCAGATCTGCCCTGAGCGGTTCTGCTTCCAGCCATTCGCCATGACGCACCACGCTGCCGACCTGTCCGAGCGCCAGTAGCCGCAGTCCTCTTTCACTGCGGCCAAAAAAATCCCGGACAAAATCGTTGCCTGGCCGGGTCAGCAACGTCAGCGGTTTCCCCTGCTGAACGATCTCACCGTCATGGAGCAGCACGATGTTGTCGGCCAGCGTCAGGGCTTCATCAATATCATGCGTCACCAACACAATCGTGCAGCCGGAGACCTGATGGATACGTAACATTTCCTGTTGTAGCGCGCTGCGCGTTACCGGATCCAATGCACCAAACGGTTCATCCATCAGTAACACCTGGGGATCGGCTGCCAGCGCCCGGGCAACCCCGACGCGCTGCTGCTGCCCGCCGGAAAGCTGATGCGGATAGCGACGCAATAAGGCCGGATCCAAATTCAGTAGCGTGATGAGTTCCGCAATTCGTGCCTGGCGGCGTGCATTCGGCCAGCCAAGCAAGGCGGGCACCGTGGCAATATTCTTTTCGATCGTCCAGTGGGGAAATAACCCCGTCGACTGAATCGCATAGCCCATTTGTCGGCGCAGGGCCTGCGCATCCAGCTGACGAATCGACGTCCCCCGAAAGCGAATATCGCCCTGATCGTACTCCACCAGCCGGTTAATCATTTTCAGCGTGGTCGACTTGCCGGAACCCGACGTACCCAACAGAACGCTAAAGCTTCCCTCGGCAAGCGTCAGAGAAAGATTTTTCACCGCCGCCTGGCCCGCAAAGTATTTTGTGACGCGCTCAAACTCAATCATCGCTTCGCTCCAGCAGGGCTATCACTACCCGAAATAACGCATCCAGCACGACCGCCAGCGCAATGACCGGGATCACGCCTAACAGCACCAGATCCAGCGCATTGCTCAGCAATCCCTGGAAAATAATGGCGCCGAATCCGCCTGCGCCAATCAGCGCCGCGATCACCGCCATGCCCAGCGTCTGCACCACCACCACACGTAATCCTGCCAGCCACACTGGCAACGCCAGGGGGACGTCAACGGCAAGGAACTGCTGGCGGCGGCTCAGTCCCATGCCGCGCGCAGTTTCGCGCACGTCCGGAGGCACCTGTTGCAGACCGGTCACCACATTGCGCACAAGCGGCAACAGCGCATAGAGCACCAGGGCGATGATCGCGGGCGCCATCCCAATGCCGCTGATGCCCCATTCACCTGCCAGGGGAACACGTTTTGCCAGCGCCGCCAGCGGGGCAATCAGTAAACCAAACAACGCCACTGAGGGCACTGTCTGAACGACATTCAGTACGCCAAACACACTGCTTTGCCAGCCAGGCCGTCGGTAGAGCGCTATGCCAAGCGGCAACGCGATGAGTAAGGCAGGCAGAACGGTGCCGACTAATAACGTCAGATGGCGCAGTAAAGCGGCATCGAACACCGCCTCACGACTGGCATATTCTTTAAGCAGAGACAGCTGTGAAAGTTGACCGCTGAACAGCAGAAACAGAGGGATGATCCAGACCGACAGATTCAGCACGAGCTGCCAGCGCTTATGTTTGGTTAACTGACGCACCGTATCCGTGATGAGCAGTAGCGTAATGGCACTTGCACACCACATGCCGCTGGCAAACCGGGTACGCGCGAGCCGGCTACCCTGCTCCGCCACCCATGTTGCCTGATCGCCGCACACGCCAGTCAGCGCCGCCAACAGCAGGGCGGCGGTGAGGAATTGCAGGGCGCTGCGCAGGGAAGACGATCGTATCCATAACAGTGCCACCAGCATCAGCCACAGCGGGAGCACCAGGCTGCCGTGTGCGGTTTGCCAGAGCATCAGGGACTGGCCGCTGACCAGCCGGTTGGCCGCCACAATGACAAACGGCAGCCCGCCCAGCACCAGACTCAGGAGCAAAACAAGGACCAGAGCCACAGGCTGTCGCCAGGGCCAGTTGATGACCGACCGCGTAAGCGACACCGTTACAGCAGCTTTTGCTGTTGCAGCCACGCTTTTGCCACACTGCTGGCATCCTGCCCTTCCACAGCAATTTTGGCGTTGAGCTGTTGCAATGTCTTTTCGTCAAGTGCACTGAACGCCGGTTTTAGCCAGGCATCCATTTGCGGATAGGCTTTGAGCACTGCTTCACGTACAACGGGTGTGGGCGCATAGATGGGCTGCACGCCTTTGGGATCGCTCAGGGTTTTCAGGCCCAGCGCGGCAACCGGGCCATCCGTGCCGTAGGCCATGGCCGCATTTACCCCGGAGGTTTGCTGGGCGGCCGCACCGATAGTCACCGCCGTATCGCCGCCTGCCAGCGATAACAGTTGATCCTGCTTAAGCGTAAAGTCATAGGCTTTTTCAAAGGCCGGCAACGCATCGCTGCGTTCAATAAATTCCGCCGAGGCAGCCAGCTTAAACGTACCGCCTTTTTTGAGATAAGCGCTCAGGTCCTGTAGTGAATTAAGCTGATTTTTTTCGGCCACATCATTGCGCACCGCAATGGTCCAGGTGTTATTGGCGGGCGCGGGCGTCAGCCAGATCAGGTGATTTTTCTCTGCATCCAGCTTTTTGACCTTCTCATAACCCTGACGGGCATTCTTCCAGGCACTGTCTTTTTCGTCGTTAAAAAAGAACGCGCCATTACCGGTGTATTCCGGGTAGATATCCAGTTCCCCCGCCGTAATGGCACCGCGTACCACTTGGGTGGCGCCCAACTGGATTTTATTCACGGTTTTGACACCATGCTTTTCCAGCACCAGCAGAATCACATTTCCCAACAGTGAGCCTTCGGTATCAATCTTGGAACCGACACGAACCGGTTCGGCCGCATGCGCCATCCCGAGACTAAACACTACTGCACCGATGCCCGCCCAACCGCGAATAGTTGCCATGTTGCTTTCCTTATCACGTTATTCACCTGGAGTCGCCGTTGGTTGTCAGCACTGCGAAACGCGCACGGGCACCCCACCGTTTTTATTCATTGCAATAAAAGCGTAGCCTGGCAACAGCGTTGCGCGATGGGTTTTGTGACGAAACCGGCCCTGACCACATCAGCCAGGGCGAGATCGTTATGCCGGGAAAGTGAAATGCTCAAGGTAGGCAGGAATACGCGGGAACGTATGAAGAAACCAGGGCGTAAACTGCTGCGGCTGCTGCTGCATTTGCCGGGCGATATCCTGCATCGAACGGTAGTCGAAAGCGTCGGCCTCCTGCGGATTAAGCTGGGGCAGCTCATCGCTGAGCGCAAAAAACACATGGCCGTATTCATGCTCTGTCAGACCATTACTCAGGGGCAGGTTGTAGCTCAGTTCGAAGATCGGCGTCAGCGACAAGGTCATGCCCATTTCTTCACGTAACCGACGTTCAGCCGCGTCTTTAGTCGACTCATGAGGATAAGGATGGCCGCAGCAGGTATTACTCCAGAGGCCGCCGCAATGGTATTTATCGCTGGCGCGACGCTGAAGCAGCAATTCCTGACGGGCGTTAAAAACATACACCGTCACGGCACGGTGCAGTAATCCTTTTTCATGTACTTCCAGCTTTTCCATTTTGCCAGTGGGGCGATCAAGATGGTCGACGAGGATGACTTCAATAGCAGACATGAGGATTCCTTGAATGTGTTCCTCATCATTCTGGCACAAGATCGGCGAGGTTGAGGGGATAAAATTGTGCTGTTTATGCACAAATCTGTCAGAGGGTGAAGCCGATCGGCAAAAATGTCGGGCCAGCGGAGGCTGGCCCGATGGGCGTTACAGTTTAAAGCTTTTCACAACCTGTTCCAGTTGCAGACTTTGCGCTTCCATCGCCTGGGCGGCTGAGGAGACTTCTTCAACCAGCACGGCGTTTTGCTGCGTGGTGCTGTCTAGCTGGTTGATGGCCACGTTGACCTGCTCAATGCCCATGCTCTGCTCACGGCTGGCCGCCATAATCTCGCTCATCAGCGTGGTCACGCTGCTGACGCCCTGCACCAGTTCGTCCATCGTCTGCCCGGCCTGCTCGACCAACTGGCTACCCGCATCGATATTGGCTACGGACTCTTCGATGAGTTTTTTGATCTCACGGGCGGAGTTAGCGGAACGTTGCGCCAGGTTACGGACTTCTGATGCCACCACGGCAAAGCCCCGGCCCTGTTCTCCGGCACGCGCCGCTTCAACGGCGGCGTTCAGCGCCAGGATATTGGTCTGGAAGGCAATGCTGTCGATCACGCTAATGATATCCACGACTTTACGTGAAGAGTGATGGATTTCACCCATGGTGCTGACGACCTGCCGAACCACCTCTGTGCCACGTGCCGCCACCTGTGACGCCTCACCGGCCAGCTGGTTCGCATGTGTGGCGTTATCGGCGTTCTGACGCACGGTGCCGGTCAGCTGTTCCATTGAGGCCGCGGTCTCAACAATCGAGCTGGCCTGATCTTCCGTCCGTGACGACAGATTCGTATTACCGCTGGCAATTTCACGTGATGCGGCTGAAATGGCCAGTGCGCTGCTGCCAACCTGCTGCATTAACCCTTGCAGGTAGCTGATAAAATTATTGAAGCTCTGTGCCACCGCGTTGAATTCCGGGCTGTTGCTGGCCGGCAGGCGCTGGGTCAAATCCGCACCGCCTGTCGACAAGGCTTCAATATTTTGATTCAGCATTCTCAGACGCTTCATCATCGCGCGGACAAAGCCTAACAGCACCAGTAACAGAATAACTGCCAGCGGGATCTGTACCAGGCCCAGACGCATCAGCATGTTGTGGGACTGTGCTTTCAGGAGGCTGCTCGGAACGCTACTGGCCAGATACCACGGGCTGCCCGGAATAGCCTGTAAAAACAGCGTCTGTTCACCGTCATGACTATTGTAAGTGGTTTCTGTCGGCTGGGTGCCTGCGTGAGCCAGCAGGGTTTTCAATGGCCCAGCCATTGGATTCTGCAGATCGCTCAGGTTCTCAAGTTTCGGCGTACCGTTCGCCAGCGCTGCGTTGCCGACCACTTTGCCGTCAGACTCAACGATCAGTACGTCTCCATGAATCGCCTCGCCCATTTTTTTAGCCAGTTGGTTGAAAAAACCCAACGTAACGTCGATGGTTGAGACGCCCCAGATGGAACCGTCGCGGTAGATGGCCATCGCACAGTTGGTACGCGGCTGTGGGCTGGCGGCATCCTGATAAGCCTTAGCCCAGGCGCACTGCCCTTTTGGTGCAGCCATCCCGTCTTTGTACCAGGGCTGCTCCCAGTACTTGTCAGCCGCCTCAGAGTTCCAGTAGGTATTCACCTGCAGCTTATTGCTGGCATCACGCGCGAAAAAGCTGCTGTCTCTCTCTTTTCCGGCTTCGCGACGATTAGGTAAGGGCCAGATACCGCCGCCAAAGACGTTGCTGTCCTGATACTGGTTGACCAGCGCCGGTAATAAGGTGTCGATCGCCGCGCTGTCGATGACGGCCGCAGCCTCGGTGATGGCGCGTTGCTGCGCCTGCACACGGTTCATTTGCTCAACAATGCCGGTAGCCAGTGAATCCACCTGATAACGAATCAGGCGGCTTTCATTTTCCACCAGTTGAGGCGCAACAAACTGATTAATTACCCAGATAGTGACCAACATTAACGCAACAAAGAAGCCGATAAGTGTTGCGGTGAAGCGGGATTGCGTGGTCTTTAACATCATTGTTCCCCTGACCTTTTGTGGCGCCATTGCCTGATCCGGGTTAACGGCACAGCAAAGGGGAACTTGAGTAGACTAGATCACAAATTTAACAAGTCATTTAACAATAAAGATATTTAATTGCGCCAGGTGCGTAACTTTCTTACCCCTGGCGGCAGGCGGCACCCGATTGCGCGGCTTATCCCGCCTCGACGACCTGCTCGCGTGGCCGGAAAATATGGGTATTTCCGCCAGCGGAAAGGCGTTCACGCAGTTGTTGCCCGCCCTGGGGTTCAGCCTGAGCAAACTGACGCTCCGCTTCGGTTACCGGCGTGGCCCACAGTAACGTTGGCCTGTCGCCATCGCGCCTCGGCAGGACAAACTGCGCGCTTTCCGGTGCCAGCTCGTTGGCTAACAGATAGCTTTCAAATCCCACAGGAGCCACTTCCGAAGCCAGCGTATGGCCTTCGCCGAGCCAGGTGAGGCGCGCCCATGGTAAATGCACAAATTCTGCCAGCGCACTGGCCATTTGCACCGCATTGCTCTCCGTCATCACCTCGCCATCAACAGCCATCCCCAGCTCTGCCCGGCGATAGTGCGGTGCCAGTTCATCAAACAGAAAATCCACCTGCGGCATGGGACGAATACTCATCCCCAGCGTCAGAAAATACCAGATGCCGTTGTGATAATGCTGCGACAGCGCCATTGGCGGCCAGTTGCCTTGATCGATCGCGTAGTATTTTACCGACTCGCCAAACTGTGCCTGATAACAGGTCATCAGATCCTGCTGTACCTTGTCCCATTCGCTGCCGTCATGCCATTCACGCCAGAACTGCCGTTGCTGTTCGGCCAGGGCGTAATAATGGTTAGTGGACGCCGAACCCAGGGGTGCGGTCAGCCGGTTCTTTTTAATACAGCCTGCAGAAAAACTGACCTGCTTATCCTGATAAAGACTCCAGCCCGGGATCACGGCAAGAAGCTGACCGTAGTACCAGAGTGCTGCGCCCGCGTCGCCCGGTTCCCAGAGTATTTGCAGCCCGGCCGGATCCAGCGGCGGCTCCGCTTCCAGGTTACGACAGTATTCGGCACTTAACAGGGGGGCAATGCCCTGCGCCATCGCCTGGTGATCGTCCTCAACCGGCGCGGGCAGGAGGTTACGTAACCAGCAGCCCCGCACCGCAAACTGGCTACGAAACAGGTCAGTGGGCCAGATATAGAAATAAGCAGTACGCGCATCCTGTTCGACAATGGCCGTCAGGGTGCGCTGCTGATTGTGGGCTTCGGCAATCAGTGTTTGGTACGTCATAGCGCCTCATTCGTGCTTGAGGAATCCATTTTCCCCGAGGATAGAGCAGGATCATGCCTGTCGCCATGTCAGACAAGGGTAAAACTCTCAAAGTGGGGAGGTCCGGGCAGGATGGCTGAAGCAGAAACGGGATGCGCTTCCCCGGAACGGGGAAGCGTTAATCAGCACGAACCGGACGCGCGGTTCGTGCCGGGGCTTACTGATAGGTAAACTGGGCGTTCTGGGTGCGTACTGAGTCCAGACCAATCATGACGTTAAATTTGCCCGGTTCAGCAACGTGTTTCATCTGCTGATTCCAGAATTTCAGTGCATCAACGTCAATCCTGAAGGTCACTTTCTGCGACTCCCCGGCTTTAAGCATGATCCGTTTGAACCCGTGCAGCTCTTTTACCGGCCGGCTCATGCTGGCTACCGGATCGTTCAGGTACAGCTGGACGACCGTGGCCCCGTCAACTTTACCGCTGTTTGTTACGGTCACGCTGGCTTCAACACTGCCGTTGTGCGGCATGGTTTCAGCGGACAGCGTCACCGGCGACACGGTAAACGTGGTATAGCTCAGGCCGTAACCAAACGGATAGAGCGGGCCATTTTCCGCATCGTAATAATGGGACGTGTACTTGTTTGGCTTGGCAAAGTTATAAGGCCGGCCGGTCGGCAGATGGTTGTAATAGATGGGAATTTGTCCCACGGAACGCGGGAAGGACATCGGCAGCTTGCCGGACGGGTTGTAATCGCCAAACAGCACATCCGCAATGGCATTGCCCCCTTCTGTCCCGCTGAACCAGGTTTCCAGCATGGCATCGGCCATACGATCTTCGTTGACCAGCGCCAATGGACGACCGTTCATCAGTACGATGACCAGCGGCTTGCCTGTTGCCTTCAGCGCAGCCAGTAATTTTTGCTGCGCAGGTGGAATCATCAGATCGCTACGGCTGGACGCTTCGTGCGCCATGCCCTGCGCTTCCCCCACGGCGGCCACGACGACATCTGCCTGTTTTGCCTTCTCTACCGCCTCATCGATCATGGCCTGTGCGGAGCGCGGATCGACGACGATGGCAGGTTCATACATATTCAGGAAGTCCTGAATACCTTTGTTGTCTGACACGTTGGATCCTTTGGCATACAGCAGCGTCGCTTTACCCTGCGTCGCATTTTGCATCCCCTGCAACAGCGAAACAGACTGTTTCGCGACACCTGCCGCTGACCAGCTGCCCATGATATCGCGCTGGCTGTCTGCCAGCGGCCCGATCAAGGCAATGGTGCCGGATTTTTTCAGCGGTAACGTATTCAGGCGGTTTTTCAGCAGCACCATACTTTTGCGTGCCACATCCCGGGCTTCGGGACGATGCAGGCGGCTTTCCGCATTGGTGTCCTGGGGATCGCTCTCTTTCGGCCCCAGATGACTATAGGGATCGTTAAACAGCCCCATGTCGTATTTCACGTTAAGCACGTGGCGCGCCGCATCGTCGATTTCCGCCCGACTGACGATGCCGCGTTTCACCAGGTCCGGTAAGTATTTGCTGTAATATTCATCGCTCATACTCATATCGACACCGGATTTGAGGGCAATACGCACCGCATCCTGAGGATCGCTCGCCACGCCATGTTTAATCAACTCTTTGATCGCACCGTGGTCGCTGATGGTGATCCCTTTAAATTTCCAGTCACGACGCAGCAGATCTTTCAGCAGCCAGCTGTCGGCCGTGGCGGGCACACCATTAATGGAGTTGAGTGCCACCATGACGCCGCCGCTGCCGGCATCCAGAGAGGCTTTATACGGCGGCAGATAGTCCTGGAACATGCGTTGCGGACTCATGTCCACGGTGTTGTAATCCCGTCCGCCTTCAACCGCGCCGTACAGCGCAAAGTGCTTAACGCTGGTCATAATGTTGTAGCGGTCTGCCGGGCTTTTGCCCTGCATCGCTTTCACCATGGTGCGTCCCATTTCGGACGTTAAATAGGTGTCCTCGCCGAAGCCTTCGGACACGCGTCCCCAGCGCGGCTCCCGGCTGACGTCAACCATCGGCGCCCAGGTCATATTTAACCCATCGTCTGCCGCTTCATAAGCTGAAATGCGCCCAACCTCTTTAACGGCATCCAGATCCCAGCTGGAGGCTAACGCCAGCGGAATCGGGAAAATCGTCCGCTGACCGTGCACGACGTCATAGGCGAAAAACAGCGGAATTTTCAGCCGGCTGAGCTGCATCACCTGATCCTGCATCGCCCGGATATCCGGGCGCGTAACTGTATTAAAAATCGCGCCCACCTGCCCCTTGTGGATCATCTCACGCACGGCTTCTTTTGGCGTATCCGGTCCCACGCTAATTAAACGCAACTGGCCAATTTTCTCATCCAGCGTCATCTTTTTAAGCAGATTATTGACGTAGGCATCACGCGCCTTTTCGGTCATCGGATGCTGAACGGTGGGCTCCCCGGCCAGTGCAGGTTGCAGCGCAAGGGAAACAGCGAGGCTAACAGCGCAAATCCATTTCATCGGGTTGGGTTCTCTTAAGTAACTGCGCAATATCGACTAAATGCAGGATGGCATCATCAGAGCATAGCATGTCGCCTGCGGCTATCACACTGCGCCCGACGCAACTGACGTGCTACAGTAAGGACGCATGCATACGACAAGGGAATTGCCCATGATGACATCGTCTGTCCTGATTGCCGATCTGCGCCGTCTGGTTGGCACAAGTAACATTCTGACTGAGGCCGCGCACACGGCTCGCTATCGTAAAGGCTTTCGTTCTGGTGAAGGCGAGGCGCTGGCCGTGGTGTTTCCGGCTACGCTGCTGGAGCTGTGGCGCGTACTACAAACGCTGGTCGCTGCGGATGCAATCATTTTGATGCAGGCGGCCAATACCGGCCTGACCGAAGGCTCGACGCCGCAGGGCGACGACTACGATCGTCCGTTGGTGATTATCAGCACACTGAAGCTGGATAAGCTACAGCTCATTGATAAGGGCCGACAGGTCCTGGCCTTTCCGGGCAGTACCCTGTATCAACTGGAAAAGATCCTGAAGCCGCTGGGCCGTGAGCCGCACTCGGTGATTGGATCTTCCTGTATTGGTGCGTCGGTGCTGGGTGGCATCTGTAATAACTCTGGCGGCTCGCTGATCAAACGCGGCCCGGCCTACAGTGAAATGGCGCTGTTTGCTCAGATTGATGCCCAGGGGCGACTGAAGCTGGTCAATCATCTGGGCATTGACCTGGGCACCTCGCCGGAAGAGATTCTGGGACGTCTGGATGACGATCGCTGGCAGCCGGACGATGTCCTGCATGATGGCCGTCACGCGTCCGATCATGATTATGCTGACCGCGTGCGCGATGTGAATGCCGATACGCCCGCCCGTTTTAACGCGGATGCCCGTCGTCTGTTTGAAGCGTCCGGCTGCGCAGGCAAGCTGGCGGTTTTCGCGGTACGCCTGGACACATTTGAGCAGGAACCGCAGCAGCAGGTGTTCTATATTGGCACTAACGATGCCGCCGTGCTCAGCGACCTGCGCTGCCATATGCTGGCCCATTTTAAAAACCTGCCCGTTGCCGCGGAATATATGCACCGGGATATCTACGATATCGCCGAAGTGTACGGCAAAGATACATTCCTGATGATTGACAAGCTGGGCACCGACAAGATTCCCCTGTTTTTTACGCTTAAAGGTCGGGTTGACGGCTGGCTTAATAAACTGTCTTTCATAAAACCGCATCTGACTGACCGGCTGCTGCAACGGCTGAGTCGCCTGTTTCCGGCGCATCTGCCGAAACGCATGAAACAGTATCGCGATAAATACCAGCATCATTTAATGCTGAAAATGTCGGGTGACGGCGTCGAAGAGGCGCGCAACTACCTGCGGGAGTTTTTCCGTGAAGGTGGCGGAGAGTTTTTTGAGTGCGAAGGCAAAGAAGGCGCGCACGCTTTCCTGCACCGCTTTGCCGCTGCCGGTGCGGCAGTGCGTTATCACGCCGTTCACGCCACAGAGGTGGAAGATATTCTGGCGCTGGATATTGCGCTGCGCCGCAATGACAGAGACTGGTTCGAAACCCTGCCTGCCGGGATAACGCAGTCACTCAGTCATCAGCTGTATTACGGCCATTTTTTCTGCCATGTCTTCCATCAGGACTACATCGTTAAAAAAGGGGTGGATGTCCATGCCCTGAAAGCGCAAATGCTGGCGATTCTGAAGACGCGCGGCGCGGAGTATCCGGCAGAGCATAACGTCGGCCATCTCTATCAGGCCCAGCCGCAGTTGGCCGCGTTCTATCGTCAGCTCGATCCGACCAACAGCTTTAACCCCGGTATTGGCAAAACCAGTAAGCTGAAAGGCTGGGCGGTCAGGCAGCCCTGACGCCTCAAAAGGCCATGAAAAAACAGGCAGCCATAGGGCTGCCTGTTTCATTAACGCGGTTGCTCTGTGACCGTTACGTCATCGCTGACATCCGAGGCCAGCAGCTGGCGACGTTCGATAATCATGGTCTGCGGCGTCGACAGGACGATCCCTTCTTTACGTAATCGCGTCAGAATATCAAACAGCAGATCGCTTTTTGCGCCTGCAATCTGGCGCTGGCTGGCCACGTTACCGGTTACGCTGAGTACTATGCCCTGCGCGGTAAGATCTTTAAACGACACTGACGGTTCCGGCGTCTCCAGAATGCGCTCATTCTCTTCATACACCTTAAGCAGAATTTCACGTACCTGCACGGGGTCAATATTGAGCGGGAACGTCAGGGTAATCGTCACCACGCCCTGCGCGTTACCCATGGTCGCGTTACGGACGTTCTGAGAAATAAACTGCGAGTTAGGCACGATCACCGTAGATTTATCGCCCAGCTGAATTTCCGTCGCACGCACATTGATGCGACGAATATCCCCTTCCACGCCGCTGATCGTCACCAGATCGCCCACTTTCACCGGGCGCTCAGTCAGCAGAATCAGACCCGAAATAAAGTTCTTAACGATCTCCTGTAAGCCGAAACCGATACCGACGGATAATGCACTGACGATCCAGGCCAGCTTGTTCCATTGCAGCCCCATAATCGACAGGGTCAGCAGGATAATCAGCACATAGCCCACGTTACTGAACAGCGTCACCAGGGACACCCGCATCCCGCTGTCCATGGTGGTTTTGGGCAGGAAGTCGTTGTCCAGCCAGCGCCGCACTGAACGCAAGACGTAAATCCCGACAATCAGGCACAGCAATGCATTAACCAGGTGCGCCGGAACGATATTCAGCGACTCCAGGCCTTTACCGCCCCAGAATTCGATGGCTTTCTGCAACAACTCAATCGGCGTGGACGAGGCAAAGGTGCCGTTGAGCAGCGCCAGCGCCACAAACAGCACCAGGAACGTTTTACCTATCGCCGCCAGAATGGTAGCCACCTGCTGCAGATGACGTTCATCAATGTTCAGTGAACTCTGGATGCGTTTACCTGTCGTGTTACTGATCGAGAACAGACTCTCACAGCCGTCGTTGACCAGATGACTGAGAATATAAAATGAGCCAAACAAAATGCCGCACCACACCAGCTCATAGCTGAGAAAACGCGCCAGCGTGACGTAGCCGATCACCAGCGAGGCCAGGATGGTCAGCGCGGTGATCGTCAGCGCCATCTGAATCAATCCAACCAGGGTAGAACGCGCTTCCGGCGGCGTACCCGACTGCGCCAGGCGACGACGAACGCGCTTGGTGCGCATGCTGATCGCCAGTGCCGTAGTGCCGATAAGTAATGCCGTCAGGCCGTTGGCAAAAATACTGGTATTCAGGCTGGTGCCGACGGTGTAGTTAAAGGACTCGACCATCTGAAAGATAAACACCAGCAGGGCCGTAATCGGCGGGAACGGTTTAAGCGCGATGGCGACTTCGTTCGAAATCGTCGGCAGACGCCAGCTGGGACGACGCGTAGATAAAAAGGCACGACCCAGCCCGGCAATCAGGCCGCAGTAGACGCTGAGTTCGACCAGACGGTAAATAAAGTCCTGCACATCGCTGGAGACTTCATCGCGGCGCGTAAAGGCCTGCGAAATAAAGACGAAGGTCAGGACAACGGCCGCCAGGCTGGTCAGCGCCACGGCAGTTGCCAGAAAACTACGGCGCAAACGCCCTTCAGGCAATTTATTGATACTGACCCAGGCCAGGAACTCTTCACCATAGCGACGGCCGAGCGTCATCACCAGCACCGCGGCCAGCAACCAGCCAACCGTGCCAATGCGCCAGCCTGGCTCCCAGGAGAGTGCGGCCGTGTCTTTCAGCTCATTGAGAAAATCGCCAATTTTTTCCGCATCCAGATCCTGACTACTTAACACGGGCGCCCAGAAGCGCGGCCCCAGAATACTGCCTGAATTCAGGGCGAGTTTATTTTTTAGCTGGTCGCGGCGCAGATTGACGATTTGTGAGGAGAGCATCAGTGCACTGTTTTTAATGCCTTCCGCCTGCTTGATTTGATCGTCAAGCTTGCTCTTCTGACTTTCCAGCGCGCTGCGTTTGCGCGTCACGTCCGGTGTCTCTTTGACGCCGCTTTCCGGTTTGGGTGCCGGACCGAGCACGGCCAGCTGCGCTTCCAGTTGTTGACGATCGGGCTGTAACGCCTGCGCAAGCGTATCCGTATTGCCTGATAGCTCCAGCGCCATCTCATTCAGACGACTGAGCTTATTTTCGTCGCTTTCAACGGAGACCTGGCTTTTAATTTTATCGAGGATCTTCTGCATTTTCGGCAGCTCGACAGAGGCATCCACCTTGGGTTTGTCGTCGGTTTGCTGCGTGGCTTGCGTCGCATCGTCGGCAAAACTCAGCGCGGGTGCGAGCGTCATCAACGCGAAAAAAATCAGAACACTAAATGAACGTAACTTGAGCATATCAATGAGATTCCGGCACAGTAATCAGGCGAATCACCCTCGCCATTTGCGGGTAGTTTAGATTTTCGTCTGCCATGAAACTATAGGAATACAGGTCAATCTCAGCCGGGGAAACGTAGCGCCCCGGCTGAGGATTATTCTACAGCGGCCCCACTGGCTGCGTTGCTGGCAACCTCATCCGCTTTTTGTTTTTTATAGGCCAGTGCAGCCGCCGGAACCGGCGCAGCCTTGCCGGTTTCCAGCCAGTCGCGCAGACGATTCGCATCGGCGAAATGGGTATATTTGCCAAACGCATCGAGTACCACCAGCGCGACCGGGCGGTTCTTAATCATCGTCCGCATGACCAGACAGTGCCCCGCCTGATCGGTGTAACCCGTTTTCGTTAACTGGATATGCCAGCCATTTTTATACACCAGGTGATTGGTATTGCGGAACGGTAGCGCATAACTCGGATGGGCAAACACGGCGGTTTCTTCTTTGGTCGTGCTGAGCTCACCCAGAAGCGGATATTCACGCGTCGCTTTCAGCAGCTTCACCAGATCCTGGGCACTGGACACGTTTTTGATAGAGAGGCCCGTGGGTTCAACGTAATGCGTGTGCATCATGCCGAGCGCGCGCGCCTTGGCATTCATTGCCCGGATAAAAGCATCGTACCCGCCCGGATAAGCGTGAGCCAGACTGGCTGCCGCGCGGTTTTCCGAGGACATCAGCGCCAGCATCAGCATACTGCGGCGACTAATTTCGCTGTTCAGTTTGACGCGCGAAAACACACCACGCATCTCGGGGGTCTGGCTGATATCGACCTTCACCATCTCGTTCATCGGCTGGTGCGCATCCAGTACCACCATGGCCGTCATTAACTTCGTGATGGACGCGATGGGGCGCACCCGATCCGGGTGACTGGAGAACAGGACTTTACCATTGGTCAGATCGACAATCAGGGCGCTCCCTGAGGCGATTTGCGGCTGAGCAATCGGGGCCATCTGCGACAACGTGGTGGTCGCCTGTGCTGAAAGGGTAAAAACCTGCCCGGAAACGAGCAGCGCCAGCGACAACAGTGAAAAGCGAATTTTTGCAGGCATCGTGGAAAAAAGACCCGGTTAAGATTGTGCGCTGTGTAAACACAGGCCGCCAACGCCTGAACAGGCAGAGCGCGGGCTGGCCGCAGCATCATACGCTGAAGTCAGGGAATTTTCCTGGTGAGATTGTTTCTGAGCGTTAAAAAAAGGTTGCCGCCCTGTAGGCGGCAACGGCAGGTTAAAACAGACGCGGGCCATAGCCCCATAACACCACGGTCAGAGCCAGTAGCACTTCGAAGACCAGCACACCAATAGCGAGTGTTGAACTGGAAAAACGCAGACTTTCGTCACGGTCAATATTCAGAAACAGCGGAATGCCGACATACAGCAGATACCCGGTATACAGGAGCGCCAGCGCTGCCGCCAGCACACATAGCCAGACCAGCGGATAAAGCGCGACAAGGCCGCTCAAAAACAGGGGCGTAGCGACATAGCCCGCAAATACGGTGCAGCGCCCCATGCTGGGACGATGGGGATAGTCACGCGCCATCCAGTGAATCACCCGCCCCATAACGGCGACGCCGCCCAGGATCACCAGATAGAACAGAATCCCCAGGCCCAACGCCGTCAGCAAATTAAGCTGCACATATTGCCCTTCTCCCAGGTTCCAGCCTGACTGAGTGGTGCCAATCATGGCGCAGATCACCGGCACAGCGGCCATCAGCAGCACATGGTGAGTGTAATGGTGCGAAACCGTTTCGTTCTCTTGCTTGATAGTGCGCATTTCCTGGTTCGGATGCGCTAACAAACCCCAGACATGGTTCATACGCTTACTCCTCTGACCGATTGGGCCACCCGATCTGTTAACATTTCCACAAGGGGGCAGCAGTCATTTGAGTATAATCGGCAGGATAATTTCTGGGGCCTCTGCGCAAAAAAACGGCGAAAAAGATCGCTTACGGGGTCTTAATCCGCTGTCCTGGCAAATCGGGTATAGACTGAAAGAAAAATCTTCACACAGGGAGTTCAGCCTTGCATTTGGATATCAATGGGTTAATTACGCAGTACGGCTATCTTGCGCTGTTTATTGGCTGTATTGCCGAGGGCGAAACGTTTTTGCTGCTGGGCGGGGTTGCCGCTCACGAAGGGCTACTGCACTACAGTGGCGTCGTACTGGCGGCGATGGCGGGCGGCGTGGTGGGCGATCAGATGCTCTACTGGATTGGGCGGCGTTTTGGTACCCGCATTTTGCGACGCTTTAAAAAACATCAGGATAAAGTGGTGAAGGCGAACCGCCTGATTAAGCGTCGTCCCAGCCTGTTCGTGATTGGCGCACGTTTTATGTATGGCTTTCGTATTATTGGGCCGATCATTATTGGCGCAAGCCGCCTGAAGCCGCTGAAGTTTTTTCTCCTCAACGTCACCGGGGCGGCTGTCTGGGCACTGCTGTTTGTTACGCTCGGCTATTTTGCAGGCGGCATTATCGCCCCCTGGCTGCACAAACTCGACCAACACTTTAAACACCTGCTATGGCTGGGCGCGGCGGTGGTCTTTGCGTTTGTGCTGCGCTGGGCGATTCGCCGCTGGAATCATCACCGGGCCGATCAGTAGCCTTTAAACTGCGGGTTGGCCAGCATAAAGCCGCCGTCGATAATAAACGACTGACCGGTGGTATAGGTCGCCCACTCGGAACTCAGCCAGGCTACCATACTGGCAATTTCGTGCGTATCGCCAGGGCGGCCGGCAGGAATTTCCGGCATTTTTACGTTATGCGCATCCGCGTCGGACATCTTGTTCATCGGCGTCGCAATCGCCCCCGGGGCGACCGCATTGACCAGAATATTGTGGGGCAGCAGACTCAGCGCCATCGATTTGGTCAGGCCGCCTGCCGCATGTTTTGCCGCGGTGTAGGCCACTGAGCCCGGCAGGGGCGTATGCTCGTGCACAGAGGTGATGTTGATGATGCGTCCGCCCTGCCCTTGTTTGATCATGTTACGTGCCGCCACCTGCCCACAGATAAAGACGCCATCGGCATCCACGCTGAAGGTTTTACGCCAGTCTTCCCAGGTCACGTCCATAAAGTCGGCTTTAAAATTTGCCCCGGCATTGTTGACCAGCACATCGATACGGCCCAGTTTGTCGATCAACTGCTGCAACACCTTGCCGCCTTCTGGCGGATCGGCCAGATCGAGCTGAATCGTCTCTGCCCGTTGTCCGGTCTCTTCTACCCGACGGGCGGTCCGCTGTGCGCCTTCCTCGTCTGAACGCCAGGTGATGCCAATATCAAAGCCCTGTTCGGCTAACATCTCAGCACAACGGCTGCCGATGCCCGAATCCGATGCGGTCACAATGGCCACTTTTCGTTGGGGTGCTGTCATAACGGTCTCCTCTGGAAGTGTATGAAAAGTATATACCGGGCTGAAAATTGTGCCGGACGCGGACAACGGGCTCGCCAGGTTAACGATCTGTGCCCGAACGAAGCGGTATGCAGGTACCTGGCTATAGTTAAGTCAGACACTGACAGGGAGAACGCGATGAGTAAGGTTAAACGCAAGATTGACGATCATGGTGTCATAGGTGATCTCCGCACCTGTGCACTGGTCGCAAACGATGGCACGATCGACTATCTCTGCTGGCCGGAGCTGGACAGCCCGTCGGTGTTTTCGGCCTTACTGGACAGTGACGAAGCGGGCCTGTTTTCAATCGCACCCGAGTGGCAAAACGCCCGTCGGCAACAAATTTACCTGCCGGATACCAATATTCTGCAAACGCGCTGGCTGGCCGAAGAAGGCGTGGCCGAAATTACTGACTACATGCCCATCTGCGACCGTCAGGACAAACTGCCACGCATTATCCGCCGGGTGAAAATGGTGCGGGGCCAGGCCCGGTTTAACATGGTCTGTTCGCCTCGCCATGATTACGCCCGCGCGGAAACCCGCGCCGAGATTCAGCGCGGTTGTATCGATTTTCATGCGACGGATCAGCCCTCGCTTCGGCTGGCCGCCACGGTCGTGATGACCCTGGAAGGTAATAACGCCACCGCCAGTTTCGAGTTAAAAGCGGGTGAACACGCCGAATTTGAATTCGGCAGCGTAAATGACGCACACGTTGAAAAACTGGCGACCGCGAACTGTTTCGAAGAGACGCTGAGCTACTGGCGTGAGTGGAGTTGCCACAGTACCTATCGTGGCCGCTGGCAGGAAATGGTCCAGCGCTCAGCGTTGGTGCTGAAGCTACTGACCTCCTGGCAGCACGGCTCCATTGCCGCCGCCGCAACCTTTGGCCTGCCGGAGGAGCTGGGGGGCGAACGTAACTGGGATTACCGTGCCTCCTGGATACGCGATGCGTCCTTCAGCATGTACGCGCTGATGCGCCTGGGCTACGTGGATGAGGCCAAGCACTTCACCGAATGGGTTGGTCGCTGTGTGGAGAACAGCCATCATGACGAGATGCGTTTACAGGTGATGTATCGCCTGGACAGCAGCACGGAACTGCAGGAAATGTCGCTGCTCAACCTGTCCGGCTATGCCGATTCCTGCCCGGTCAGGATAGGCAACGATGCCTGGCAACAGAAACAACTGGATATCTATGGCGAACTGATGGATGCCATTTACCTTGCCAATAAATATGGTGAAGCCATCTCTCAACGGGGCTGGAACCATGTCTCAGAGATGCTGGACTGGCTCTGTGATAACTGGCATCAGCCGGATGCTGGCATCTGGGAAATGCGCGGTGAACCGGAGCACTTCCTGCACTCCCGTTTGATGTGCTGGGTGGCCATGGATCGCGGGCTGCGTCTTGGCATGAAACGTTCCCTGCCGATGCCTTATGAGCGGTGGGACCGTACCCGGCGCGAGATTCGCGACGATATCTGGAAAAACTTCTGGAACAGCGAACGCGGCCATTTTGTTTCGACCCGCCATGGCGATTACCTGGATGCCTCCATGCTGCTGATGCCGCTGGTGCGTTTTGTCGGCGCAACCGACCCTGACTGGATTGCCACGCTGGATGCCATCAAGGCGAATCTGGTCAGCGATGGGATGGTGCGCCGCTATAACATCCATGAAACCCCGGCGGACGGGCTCACTGGCGGAGAAGGTTCATTTGGTGCCTGCTCGTTCTGGTACGTCGAATGTCTGGCACGTGCCGGACGCGTACGCGAAGCCCAT
The DNA here is from genome assembly GCF_035191405.1 of Pantoea sp. JZ2. Classification (NCBI taxonomy): domain Bacteria; kingdom Pseudomonadati; phylum Pseudomonadota; class Gammaproteobacteria; order Enterobacterales; family Erwiniaceae; genus Pantoea; species Pantoea sp. JZ2. The sequence goes on from NZ_CP045247.1 coordinate 3,338,860, forward strand.
TTTGAGTTCGAGAAATTACTGAGCTACGCTAATCCGTTGGGGTTATATGCCGAAGAGTTCGACAGCCACGGCCAGGCACTAGGCAATATGCCGCAGGCGCTGACGCATCTCGCCCTGATTAGCGCCGCCTTTTTCCTGAACCGCAAGCTAAACGGAGATGTCACGTTATGGCAGCCGTAGAGGGCGTTTTTCGCCCAAAATGTTAATGAACAAAGGCGGATAACGCAGGTAAGTCAGGTAAAGTATTTCGATGCGGTAAAAATCCTGATTCACAACATCAGTTTAATGAACATATAATGCGCAGCAGGTCATAGTGACCAGCATGGGTTCGATACATTGACAAGCCTGAAACATGGCGATAAAGACTTGTAAAATATGAAAAAAAGCATTCGCGCGTTCGCTTCACTTGCATTGGCTTTGGCGGCATTCAGTCAGTCAGCCCTTGCGGTTGTTTATCCCTTACCGCCGGCGAACAGCCGTCTGACCGGGCAAAACATTGAGATTACGATTCCTCAGGACAGTAAACTGCCTCTGGAAGCTTTTGCAGCACAGTTCCAGATGGGCCTCAGCAATATGCTGGAAGCCAATCCGGGTGTTGACGTTTATCTGCCTAAGCCTGGCAGCAAACTGATTATCCCTCAGCAGTTACTCCTGCCTGACGCCCCGCGTGAAGGCATCGTGATTAACAGTGCTGAAATGCGTCTTTATTACTACCCGAAAGGTACGAAAACCGTGGTCGTTCTGCCTATCGGTATTGGTGAGCTGGGTAAAGATACGCCGCTGAACTGGACCACAACCGTTCAACGTAAAAAAGATGGCCCGACCTGGACGCCCACCAAAGCGATGCACGCTGAATATGCATCACGTGGCGAAAATCTGCCGGCCGTGTTCCCGGCAGGCCCGGATAACCCAATGGGGCTGTATGCACTCTACATCGGGCGTCTGTACGCCATTCACGGCACCAACGCCAACTTTGGTATCGGCCTGCGCGTCAGCCACGGCTGTGTCCGCCTGCGTGCCGATGATATCAAATGGCTGTTCGATCACGTGCCAGTTGGCACGCGCGTGCAGTTTATCAACCAGCCGGTGAAAGCGTCTGTTGAGCCAGACGGTTCACGCTGGATGGAAGTGCATAATCCGCTGTCGACCACGGAAGAGCAGTTTAACTCTCGTGAACTGGTGCCGATTACGCTGACTCAGGCGGTTGGCAAAGTACTGGTAGACGGTAGCGTGAATCAGTCTCAGGTTGATAAGGCCATCCAGAACCGCTCTGGTATGCCTGTACAGGTTAATGCGCCAGAAAACAGCGTGGCCCCTGCGCCTGTTCCCTTCAATGAAGGTGAAGATGCTGAGCCGAAAGAAGAGCCCATGACGCCAGTGATGTCGCAGCCTGCTAACCCGGTCGCAGTCCAGTCAGAGCCCGCGCCGCAACAGGCTCAACCTGTGCAGCCTTCGCAGCCGCAGCCAGAGCAACCACAGCAGTCGCAACCTGCCCAGCCACAGCCGGCGCAGTAACATTCGCCTGTTACGGGCCAGCCATTCAGGCCCGGTCGTCAGGTCAGTGAAAAGCCAGCGTTGGCGATAGCCACGCTGGCTTTTTTATTGGTCACGGGCTCCACTGTCAACACCACTATCTGGATGGACGGCGAAAACTCAGCCAGCCGGCCAGCAGCGTGAAGGCCAGGACGATCAGAACCAGCAGTAAAAACCCGTGCGGGTTCGACGCCAGCGGAATGCCGCCCACGTTCATACCAAAAAATCCCGCCACAATGTTAATCGGCAGTGCAAGCACCGTAATCACGGTCAGCAGATAAAGTGTCCGGTTACTCTGCTCCATCAACCGTGCTGCAATTTCTTCCTGCAGCAGACGGATGCGCTCCATCAGGCTGGCCAGGTCGTTCAGCACCACGCTAAATTCTTCCGTGAACGCCCGCAGCTCGCGGAGCGTGTCGCGGTTGAGCCAGGCGGGTGGGCGGTTAAGCAACCGGAACAGCGCCGCCGGTTCGGGTGCCAGCAGGCGCTGAATGCGCAGCAGCATGCGCCGGTAATGCCCCAGCTCACTGCGGTTGGCCTTGATTGCCGGACTTAATAAACGCTCTTCAATGTTATCGACTACCTGGCTGATGCGACGCACCACCAGTTCCAGCTGCAACTCCTGTTCACCGAGCAGGTAAAGTAACAGGGCCTCCGCACTGGGAAAATTATGCTTCGCCAGCCCCTGCTGCATCTTTTCGATCATCACTGACGAGCGATAACGTGCGCTCACGACCAGATTATGACGGCACCAGATCCACAGGGTCGCATTTTGCGTACTGCGATTTTCCTGGCTCAGCGTGACGTCGTTCAGTACCGCCAGCAGGGCATTGCTTTGTTCCGCTAACCGGGTGCGCGGCGAGGCGGAATGAATCTCGTCAAAAAAATCATCATCAACCTGAAAGTGGCCCTGCACCCAGTGCTGTGCCCGCGCGTGATTCAGATTGATATGTAACCAGAGAAAGCCTTCTTCAGGAGGGTGTTCACCGAGTTTTACCGCTTCACGGGCATTCAGGCGTTGAGGGAGGGCATCAGGAGAAAAGCGATAACCATGGATGAGTCCGGCCACATCATCATCAAAATCACGTTTTTGTGGGGTGAGAACAACGTCTGTCGCCATGGCAATCCTGTCAGCATCATCAATTAAGATCCACAGCCTGCTGAAGTTTTGTTACAGCAAAATGACCTGTGCCGCCTGGATCATTTTTTTGTCATAAAAAGCGGGTATCACACAGCGTTAACCAGATGTAACTCCGCATCTGCATCCGCTAAGAGGTACGGCATGAGCGAAAACAGTTTATCCTCTTCAGGCACGACGCAGGGACGTCCCGATTTCAACGGCAAAGGCAGCCGCGCAACCAAAACGGCTTTTTATGTCCTGTTAATAGCCGGTCTGGCCTTTGCCGGATTTAATCTGTTTCACGATGTGGAAAAAACTAACACGCCCGTCACCAGTTATGTGCCTTTCTTTCTGCTCGGCCTGGCGCTGCTGATTGCGCTGGGCTTTGAATTCGTTAACGGGTTTCACGATACCGCCAACGCGGTCGCTACGGTGATCTACACGCATTCGCTGACGCCCGGTGCGGCCGTCGTCTGGTCAGGGCTGTGCAACTTTCTTGGCGTGATGCTTTCCAGCGGCGTGGTCGCGTTTGGCATTATTTCGCTTCTGCCCGTCGAACTCATCCTGCAGGCCAGCAGCGGCAACGGCTTTGCCATGATTTACGCCCTGCTGTTCTCGGCGATTATCTGGAATCTGGGCACCTGGTACTTTGGCCTGCCCTCGTCGTCGTCACATACTTTAATTGGCTCGATTATTGGCGTGGGTGTGGCGAATGCGATGTTGCATGGTCGCAGTGGCCTGAGTGGCGTTGACTGGGATCAGGCGCTGAAGGTCGGCTATGCCTTACTGCTCTCGCCCGTCGTGGGCTTCGTCTGCGCCGCCCTGCTGCTGTGGGCCATGAAGCTGTTGATTCGTAACCGCCAGTTGTACGAAGCCCCGCACAGCAACGAGCCGCCGCCGGTCTGGATTCGTGGCCTGCTGATTCTGACCTGCACCGGCGTCTCCTTTGCTCACGGGTCGAATGACGGGCAGAAAGGGATGGGACTCATCATGCTGATCCTGGTCGGCACCATGCCCATCGCCTATGCACTGAACCGTTCACTTCCGCCCGAGCAAATCCCGCGCGTTGCCGCACTGAGTGACGTGACGGCGCGCCAGTTACTGCATATTCAACCGGCCGCCACGCCCGCCCCGGATTCACGCAATGTGTTGACGGCCTTTGTCAGCACTGACACGGTCAATCCGAACGTCTTGCCCGCGCTTGGCATGACGTTACGGGATATCAGCGACCAGATTCGCCGCTACGGCTCGATGGACAATATTCCGGCCCAGTCCGTGACCAATACCCGCAATCAAATGTACCTGGCCGCAGAATCGATCAAGCACCTGCAAACCGCCCATGTCTCGCTCCCCGACGAGACGGCACGTAACCTGAAGGCGGTGAAAACAGAGCTGGACAGCGCCACACGCTTTATTCCGATGTGGGTGAAGGTGGTGGTGGCAATCGCGTTGGGGCTGGGCACCATGGTGGGCTGGCGACGTATTGTGGTCACCGTGGGTGAGCGCATCGGCAAAACCCATCTGACCTATGCGCAGGGGGCCAGCGCCGAACTGGTGGCGATGGCGACCATCGGCGCGGCCGATGCCTTTGGTCTGCCGGTCTCCACGACGCATGTGCTCTCATCAGGCGTGGCGGGCACCATGGCGGCGAACCGCTCTGGCCTGCAGATGTCCACCCTGCGCAATCTTGCCGTCGCCTGGATATTGACGCTGCCGGTCTCGATTTTACTTTCTGCCCTGCTCTACGGGCTGTTCATTCATATCTGACCAGGTGAATTGTCATGGCAACACACGACAACAGTTTCAATCGCGACGCTTTTAATCAGCGTTTAATGCAGGAGTTCTATGACAGCTACGACGAAGAGCTGGAGCTGGAGCTCGACGATCTGCGCTTTAGCGAGGCCGCGCCCACGGGCAGCGATGAAAAAGCCTGGCGCCGTCGTTATTTTCGCGAGCTGCTGCAGTTGCAGGGTGAGCTGGTGAAGCTACAGGACTGGGTAATGCGCACCGGCCATCGGCTGGTCATTCTGTTTGAGGGCCGCGATGCGGCCGGTAAAGGAGGCGTGATTAAGCGCATTACGCAACGCCTTAATCCGCGCACCTGCCGGGTGGCTGCGCTGCCCGCGCCCAACGATCGTGAAAAAACCCAGTGGTACTTTCAGCGTTATATCGCGCATCTGCCCGCCGCGGGCGAGATGGTGCTGTTTGACCGCAGCTGGTACAACCGGGCAGGCGTGGAGCGCGTCATGGGATTTTGCAGTGATGCCGACGTGGCGGAGTTTTATCGCAGCGTGCCCGAGTTTGAAAAAATGCTGACCCGCAGCGGGATTCAAATCATTAAGTACTGGTTTTCGATCACGGACGAGGAGCAGGAGCTGCGCTTCATGAGCCGTATCCACGATCCCCTCAAGCAGTGGAAGCTCAGCCCAATGGATCTGGAAAGCCGCCGCCGTTGGGAAGATTACACGGAAGCAAAAGAAGAGATGCTGAGCCGCACCCATATTCAGGAAGCCCCCTGGTGGGTTGTTCAGGGCGTAGACAAGAAACGGGCGCGCCTTAACTGCATCAGCCACCTTTTGCAGCAGGTGCCTTATGAAGCCGCCCCACACGACGAAATCATTCTGCCGCCGCGTGAACGCTCACAGGACTACCACCGCAACGAGGTGCCGGAAAATATGATCGTGCCAGAAAAGTATTGATCGCGTGCGCGGCTAAGCGCCGCGCTGTCCCGCTCTCACTTCCGGTGAGGCTGAAGAGAACTGACAGGTCTGCCGCTGTAATGCCGCATAGCGGTCAATCGCCGTAGCAATATCGGCTGAGGTTTTTAAGGCGCGAATCTCAGCGAACAGCTCACCCGCTTCGACGTAGGCTTTACGCAAATAGCCCAGCCACTGTTTGATACGTGCGACATGGTACATGCCCGTATCACCCTGTTTTTCAAGCCGGGTATATTGTTGCAGGAGCACCACCACCTCCGGCCAGGCCATGGGCGCATCATTGTATTTGACGACCCGGCTCAGGTTAGGCACGTTAAGCGCACCACGCCCAATCATCACCGCATCACAGCCTGTGATTCGCAGACAATCCTGGGCGCTTTGCCAGTCCCAGATTTCGCCATTCGCGATAACCGGAATAGACAGTCGCCGACGAATCTCGCCAATCGCCTGCCAGTTAATAGCCTCAGCACGGTAGCCGTCTTCTTTGGTACGGCCGTGGACGACCAGTTCGCTGGCACCGGCCTGCGCTACCGCATCCGCAATTTCCATGCTGCGGGCGCTGGAATCCCAGCCCAGGCGCACCTTAACCGTAACGGGCAAGGAGTCAGGTACAGCTGCCCGCATGGCTTTGGCCGCGCGGTAGATTAAGTCGGGATCTTTTAACAGCGTCGCCCCGCCGCCGCTGCCGTTGACCAGCTTCGACGGGCAACCGCAGTTCAGATCCACGCCCCACGAGCCCAGCTCAACCGCGCGGGCCGCGTTTTCCGCCAGCCACTCGGGATGCTGCCCCAGCAGTTGCAGACGAACCAGCGTACCCGACGGCGTCCGGCTGGCATGATGCAGTTCGGGACAAAGGCGATAGAAGGATTTTACCGGCAGCAGTTGGTCGACGACGCGCAAAAATTCCGTGATGCACAAATCGTAGTCGTTGACGTCCGTCAACAGCTGGCGCACCAGAGAATCCAGTACGCCCTCCATGGGTGCCAGTAAAACCCGCATGATCAGACGTTTCCGCTGCGTTTAGGCGCGGGCCGACGTGGACGAGACGCAGGCTTGTCAGACTGGCCCGCTGCGGGTCCCTGACGACGCGGCTGTGCGCGCTTGTCCCCTTGAGGACGCGCCGCGCCGGCACCTTGTCCGCCCTGCCCCCGACCACGGCCGCGTGAAGACGGTGACTGGCGGCCGTTCACAATCGGTTCCGCTTTGATGCTGGGATCCGGCTCATAGCCCGGCACAGCCAGTCGTGGAATTTCACGCTTCAGCAAGCGCTCAATATCACGCAACAGTTTGTGTTCGTCGACGCAAACCAGCGACAGCGCTGCACCCGTTGCGGCGGCACGACCGGTACGCCCAATGCGGTGTACGTAGTCTTCAGGCACGTTTGGCAATTCATAGTTCACGACGTGCGGCAGTTCTTCAATATCCAGACCGCGGGCCGCGATATCCGTCGCAACCAGCACACGAATCGCGCCGGATTTGAAGTCGGCCAGTGCACGGGTACGTGCGCCCTGACTCTTGTTACCGTGGATTGCGGCGGCCGTAATGCCGTCTTTACCCAGTTGTTCGGCAAGGTGATTGGCACCGTGCTTGGTGCGGGTAAAGACCAGCACCTGCTGCCAGTTACCTTCGCCAATCAGCTGAGACAGCAGTTCCCGCTTGCGCTTTTTGTCAACAAAATGCACCTGCTGAGAAACCTGCTCAGACGCGGTATTGCGGCGCGCGACTTCAACCTGCTCCGGGTTGTGCAGCAGTTTTTCTGCCAGGGTTTTGATCTCATCTGAGAACGTCGCCGAGAACAGCAGGTTCTGACGTTTAGCTGGCAGTTTGGCCAGTACGCGGCGGATATCGTGGATAAAGCCCATATCGAGCATGCGATCCGCTTCATCCAGTACCAGCACTTCAACCTGAGACAGGTCAACGGCGTTTTGATGAGCCAGATCCAGTAGACGGCCCGGCGTGGCCACCAGAATATCGACGCCGCCGCGCAGCTTCATCATCTGTGGGTTGATGCTGACGCCGCCAAACACCACCAGCGAACGCAGCGGAAGATATTTGCTGTAGTCGCTGACGTTTTCACCGACCTGAGCGGCCAGTTCACGGGTCGGTGTCAGAATCAGCGCGCGCACCGGACGACGGCCGCGCACTGTTCCGGTATTCGCGGACAGTTTCTGTAATAAAGGTAAGGTAAACCCGGCGGTTTTGCCGGTGCCGGTCTGCGCGCTTGCCAGCAGATCGCGGCCGGACAGCACAACAGGAATCGCCTGGCGCTGAACAGGCGTCGGTTCGCTGTAGCCCTGCTCAGCTACCGCACGCAGAATATCGGCACTCAGGCCGAGAGAGTCAAAAGACATGACGAGTATTACTCCGGTCCACTCTGACCGCGTTTGGCGGTGTAGTTTTCAGAGGGATAGTGACGCCAGCTGAGGCTGACGCGTGAAAAGGGTGCAAACTACGATGCATAAGCGGCGGAGTGTAACAGCTTTACCGCCCCTGTGCGAGATAGCTCACAATTGATTACATATCTCCCAACGACAAAAGCCACCTTGCGGTGGCTTTTTTAGCGCGACAGCCTGATTCAGCTGCGTTTTTTCTCAATGCGTCCTGCCGGCTCTTTCGCCAGCAACGACACCAGCGCGGGCCCCAACAACATCACCACGCCAAGGCTGGCTAACAGTAAGTTGTTGTGGAAAATGCGCGACACCAGGAACAGCGTCATCATCGCGGCACCGAAATAGTACGTGGTGGTCGCTTCTTCCAGGTAATCACCCAGGGTACGTAAACGGGCACTACGCTGCGTGATCAGCATGGCGATAAACACCGCTGCATAGGCCACCACCAGGGTACTGCACACTTCGACCAGTGCTTTATGTTTCCAGCCCCAGACCAGTGCGGCAATCACCAGCAGGTGCATCGCGATGTGGGCCCAGGTTTGACCGGTAATAATTTGAAAGCGATTCGACAATTTCATTTCTCTCTCCTGCAGACCTGGCACGTTGCACATATGCAACCGTAACCGGCCAGGGACGGTTTCTCAATGTAAAGCAAATTTCAGATAACGCCCTAATTATTCCTCTTCTTCACCCTCCATTTGTGACAAAGACTACACTTTGTTGTTGATGAAGATGAAAAGGAGCGCGTCGCGAGTATGCCACAAATCAAGCAAGGATTTTCATTTAAAGTCCTGACGATTAATACCCATAAAGGTTTTGCCCCGTTTAACCGACGCTTCATCTTGCCCGAATTGCGTGAAGCGGTGCGCGCAACGTCAGCAGATATCGTCTTTTTGCAGGAGGTGATGGGAACCCATGACATTCACCCTCTGCAACATGAAAACTGGCCTGATACCTCCCACTACGAGTTTCTGGCCGACACGATGTGGAACGATTTTGCCTATGGGCGCAATGCGGTTTACCCGGAGGGACATCATGGCAACGCCGTGCTGTCGCGTTTTCCCATTGCTGAGTACGACAATCGCGATGTTTCAATTGCCGGGAGCGAAAATCGCGGCATGTTGCATTGCCAGCTTACCCTGCCCGATGGCCGGGGCACGCTGCATGTCATCTGTGTGCACCTGGGGCTAAAAGAGGCACACCGTCGTGCCCAGTTGGCGATGTTAAACGACATGGTGATGGCGTTACCCGCTGACGCACCTGTCGTCGCCGCCGGTGACTTTAACGACTGGCAGGGGCGAGCCAACAACATACTGCAAAAAGGGGCGGGACTAAAAGAGGTCTTTAGCCTGAAAAGCGGACGACCTGCGCGGACGTTTCCGGCACGCTTTCCCCTTCTGCGACTGGATCGTATTTACGTGCGCAATGCGACGATCAGTCAACCCTGGGCATTGCCGCGTAAACCCTGGTCACACCTTTCCGATCACGCGCCGCTGGCGGTGGAGATCCATCTATGAATTTTGAGTGGCAAGACGGCAACAAACTGCGCCTGCTGGAAAACGGGGACGCATTTTTCCCCCGGGTATTTGGCGCGATTGCACGTGCCGAACACAGCGTACTGCTGGAAACCTTTATCCTGTTCGAAGACGATGTGGGCAACGCCCTGCACAAGGTGCTGCTGGCGGCGGCGCAGCGCGGCGTCAAGGTCGAAATGATGGTCGATGGCTACGGCTCCTCCGAGCTGTCCCAGAGTTATGTCAACAGTCTGACGCAGGCGGGCGTGCGCTTTATCTATTACGATCCGCGTCCGCTGATCATGGGCATGCGAACTAACGTCTTTCGCCGTCTGCACCGTAAAACTGTGGTCGTGGACGGCGTTATCGCCTTTGTCGGCGGCATCAACTTTTCCGCCGAGCACTACACGGATTTTGGCCCGGAAGCCAAACAGGATTATACCGTGGAGGTCAAAGGTCCGGTGGTCGCCGACATTACCCGCTACCTGCAAGAGGCGATTGGCAGTCAGGCCACCACTCGCCGCTGGTGGGGACAGCGTTCACATCGTCCGGCCAAAAACACCCTGCCCGGCGACGCGCAGGTCCTGTTTGTCTATCGCGACAACGATCAGCACCGGGATGATATTGAGCAGCATTATCTGGACATGCTGCGCACCGCCAAACAGGACGTCATTATCGCCAACGCCTACTTTTTCCCTGGCTACCGTTTGCTTAAGGAGATGCGCAATGCGGCACAGCGCGGCGTACGCGTGCGATTGATTGTGCAGGGTGAGCCGGATATGCCGATTGTGAAAGTGGGCGCTGAGCTGCTTTATAACTATCTGGTGGATGCGGGCGTGGAAGTCTATGAATATTGCCGCCGACCGCTGCATGGCAAAGTGGCGGTGAAAGATCAGCAGTGGGCTACCGTTGGCTCAAGCAACCTCGATCCCTTGAGTTTGTCCCTCAATCTTGAAGCCAACTTGATCATTCACGATCGCAACTTTAACCAGACATTACGCGATAATCTTGAGCATTTACTGGCTGAAGACTGTCAGCGCGTCGAAGAGGATAAGTTACCACCACGCACCTGGTGGCAGCTGACGAAAGGCGTTGTCGTGTTCCACTTTCTGCGTCACTTCCCGGCTATCGCCGGCTGGTTACCGGCGCATACGCCAAAGCTGGCTCAGGTGGATCCGCCGGTTCAGCCCGAAATGGAGACGCAAGATCGCGTCGAAGCCAACAATGAAGGAGCCAATTCCTGATGGCAAACACGCATCCACGCTGGAAACTGGCAAAAAAAATCCTGACCGGGCTCTTCTTCGTCGCCGTCATTGTGTTGCTGGTGATCTATGCACGCAAAGTGAACTGGGATGACGTCTATAAGGTCATTGTTAACTACAACCGCTTTGTGGTGCTGACCGCGGCGGCACTGGTTATCGTCAGTTATCTGGTTTACGGCTGCTACGACCTGATTGGTCGGGCCTACTGTGGTCATAAGCTGGCCAAACGTCAGGTAATGCTGGTGTCATTTATCTGCTACGCCTTTAATCTGACGCTCAGTACCTGGGTTGGCGGTGTCGCTATGCGCTACCGGCTCTATTCGCGGCTCGGCCTGGACAGTGCGACGATTACGCGCATTTTCTCCCTCAGCATCGCCACTAACTGGCTGGGCTACATCCTGCTGGCGGGCGTGATCTTCAGTGCAGGCCTGGTTCCCATTCCCGGCGGCTGGTTTATCGGCGAAACCACACTACGGCTTATTGGTGCCGCGCTGCTGGTGCTCGTCGCGTTTTATCTCTGGGCGTGCGCGTTTTCTAAACGTCGTCGCTGGAAAGTGAAAGGGCAAACCCTGCAGTTGCCTTCCCTGCGCATGGCGCTGTTTCAGTTTGCCGTCTCCTGCGCCAACTGGCTGGTTATGGGCACGATTATCTGGCTGCTGCTGGGCCGGGATGCCGGTTATCCCATGGTGCTGGGCGTACTGTTAATCAGTAGTATCGCAGGCGTAATTATTCATATTCCGGCGGGGATTGGGGTGCTTGAAGCGGTATTCGTGGCGCTGCTGGGCGGCGAGAACCTTTCACACGGGACCATCATCGCCGCGCTGCTGGCTTACCGCGTGCTGTACTTTATTTTGCCGTTGCTCCTGGCACTGGTGCTGTATCTGGGACTGGAGAGCCGTGCGAAACATATGCGCCATAAGAACGAGCAGAAGCTACAAAAATCGTAGTAAACAGGCTGCTCTGGTTCACCAGAGCAGCCTGTTTTTTAACGGCGGTTGCCAAAAATACGCAGCAGCATCAGGAACAGGTTGATAAAATCAAGATAGAGCGTCAGCGCGCCCATGATTGAGTAGCGGCGCAGGTTTTCCGTGTCACGCGCATCAATCTGCTCACCGATATTTTTCAGTTTCTGCGTGTCATACGCGGTCAGGCCAACAAACACCACCACACCGATGTAGGTAATGGCCCACATCAATGCCGGGCTTTTCAGCCAGAAGTTCACCAGCGAGGCCAGCAGAATACCAATCAGCGCCATAAACAGCAGACTGCCCAGGCGGCTTAAATCACGTTTTGTGGTGTAGCCGTAGAACGTCATGGCACCAAACATCCCGGCCGTGACGAAGAACGTGCTGGCAATGGACGAATAGGTGTACACCAGAAAGATACTGGCCATGGTCAGCCCGGTCAGGGCCGAATAGAGCATAAATAACCCCGTTGCCACGGCCCCGCTCAGGCGATGCACCATACCTGAGAGGAAGAACACCAGCGCCAGTTGCACAATGATCAGGCCGAAGAAGGTGATGCGATTTGCAAACACCAGCTCCATCACCGCCGGTGTGCGCGCGGCAAACCAGGAGACGAAGGCAGTGAGTAACAAACTACAGGTCATCCAGCCATAAACCTGTGCCATATAAGCCTGCAACCCACGAGATGCAGGCTGAACTATTGAATCATTCTGTGGATATCGGTCCATGATGCACCTCTTGTTAAACAAATATGTTGTGCCCCAAAACGGGCTGTCTGAGTAAGTGTGGCACAGCTCTGTTCAACTGTGCCACAACGCCGTACTTATCGACGTGACAGGCACTGCTGATAACGACTGTCGACGCGTTGAGCAAACCATGCCGTAGTTAAATTGCGGGTAATTTTAGGACTTTCAAGTCTGATGCCCGGCAACATTTCCCGTGGCAAAGGCTTTCCGGCCATCTTGTCTGCCAGCGTAAAAACCTGCTTCCACAGATCGCTGTCGCTGAAGTCCGCCTTTTCGCCCCGCTCCAGATCGTGGCGGATTTCGCTGTTGCTCATATCAATGCGTTTCGCCAGCGTCCGCACCGCCAGCTCCGTCGATCCTGGCGTGTCCGAACCATACTGAATCAGATCGCCATCCAGCGCCAGCTTCATCCCTGTCGCGCGGGCTACCGCCGCCTGGAACGCCGCATTGCGGCTGGCGTACCAGCCCGCATTGTAGTCCGCGAACCGGTAAAGCGGCTTGCTGTAGTCAGCCGGATAGCCCAGCAGGTGCATTGTGCCGAAATAGACGCCGCCATGACGCGTGAAAACTTCACGGCGAATGGAACCGTCAACCGGCCATGGATAGCCTTTGGCATGGGCTTCTGCAAACGCAATACTCACCTGCATCGGTCCGCCGGTATGAACAGGGTTGAGGTTGCCAAACAGCTTCTGCCCCATGGGCACCATCTCAATAAAGTCGTCGAAAATGGCGCTCAGATCTTTTTCACTTTTCGCCTTATCCAGCCGCGCAGCGTAGCTTTCGCCATTACTGGACTTGATTAACAGCGCGGTGCGCACTAAAAACGCCGGAACATGCACCTTCGCCGCCCGGCGGTCGATCTCCTCCCAGGCGATTTTTGCCATACCGGGTACGGTGCCGTTGGCGTCAAATCCTGACTCCTGGCCCGCCACCGCAATAACCGCGCACAAATTACTGTCGCTGGCGGTCAGGCCCTGGGTAAGGAACGACGTATAGATATCGTCAGCCCAGCCTGATTTATCGCTGACACCGGCGGGCAGCAGGCGCTGAATCTGCGCTTTGACATCCTCAGGTTGCCTGGCGGGCGCTTCTGGTGTTTTTTTGCTGCTACAGCCCGCCAGTATCAGGATAGCGAGCAACGTCAGGCGTTTGGGGAATGAAATGAATGACATACCTGTCCTCTGAGGCAAAAAGAGTAGCTTAACACTGCGCCGCTTCGCAGGGCAGATGCGATGATATGAACTAAGGTTATCTCTTTTCACGAAAAAGGGATGTTTTATGTCAAAACGCTGGACACTTATCGCACTGAGCCTGCTGCTGGCCGGCTGCGGCGGCAATAACACACCGGCTCAGGTCAGTTCGCCGGGCGCCCCCACTTCACCGACGCTAAAAGCGCTGGACAGCGGCGCGGCCGTGCTGCAGTCCCGCCCGCCCATTGATGCAATCAATGCCTATCTGGATGGTTTTCATTTCTATAACGGCGACAAGAACGGCCAGATGGAAGCCCATCACTATGTGACGGTCCTGAATGATGATGTGATGCAGGCGGTGATTTATGACGGTAATACGCGCGATGCGCGCCTGATGGGCGTGGAATATATTATCAGTGAGCGCCTGTACCGCACCCTGCCCGCCGAAGAGAAAAAACTGTGGCACAGTCATCAGTACGAGGTGAAATCCGGTTCACTGGTCGCGCCCGGCCTGCCGGCCGTCGCAGAAAAAGCGCTGATGACGCGCATCGTCAACACGTACGGGAAAACCTGGCATACCTGGCACACCGACCGCGACAAGCAACTGCCCATTGGCATTCCGGCGCTGATGATGGGCTTTACCGCCGACGGGCAAATGGATGCGCGCTTGCTGGCCGATCGCGACCGCCGTTTTGACATCGACAGTCAAAAAATTCGTGCTGAACGGGCGGATATCGTCGCACATCCCGTGGTGCCCGGCGCCAATGCCTGGCAGGACGGTGACGTTATTCAGCTTCGGCGAGGACAAGGCGGCGGTGAACACGCGCACGGCAACACGCAGTTTGCTCCCGCCGAACAGCGTGGTACGCCTTAATCCCAGCGCTGCGCAGCCTCGTGATCGCTGCTGCGTGCATCGACCCAGCGATCGCCCTGCCCGGTGGTTTCCCGTTTCCAGAACGGGGCGCGGGTTTTCAGGTAATCCATGATGAATTCCGCAGCGGCAAAGGCGCTGCTGCGGTGCGCACTGGTGACGCCGACAAAGACAATCTCATCGCCGGGAAACAGTTCACCAATGCGGTGGATGACAGAGACGCGCTGAAGCGGCCAGCGCTGGCGCGCCTCGTCAGTAATTTCCTGCAGCGCCTTCTCGGTCATACCGGGATAATGTTCCAGCGTCAGGGCCGCAACATCATCGCCCAGGTTGTGATTGCGCACTTTGCCCGTGAACGTGACAACCGCGCCGTCTTCGTCGCACCCTGCCAGCCACTGGTATTCCTGCGCCATCGCAAAGGGCGCGGGACCGACCCGAATTTGCGTGTCCATTTATCCTCCGGTAACGGGTGGGAAAAAGGCGACTTCATCGCCGTCCTGTAAAGGGTGCGTCATGGGGCGTAGCGTCTGGTTAACCGCCGCCAGTAATCGTTCGCTGTCGAGCGCCAGCGCCCAGCGTTCGCCCTGCTGAGACAACGCTGTCCGCAGCGCCGCGACGTCGGGATAGTCGGCGGCCAGCGTCAGCGAGTCCGTGCCCACCAGCTCCCGCACCTGCGCAAAAAACAGCACCTTAATCATGGGCTGCCGCCTGAAAATCGCCGCTTTTGCCGCCGCTTTTATGCAGCAGGCGCAGCCGATCAATCACGATATCTTTCTGGACGGCTTTGCACATGTCATAGATGGTCAGCGCCGCCACGGAAGCCGCCGTCAGGGCTTCCATTTCTACCCCGGTTTTCCCCGTCAGCCGACACAGCGAGGTGATGCGAACCCGATTCAATTCGGGTTCCGCGACCAGGTTGATCTCCACTTTGCTCAGCATAAGCGGATGACAGAGTGGGATCAGTTCCCAGGTGCGTTTTGCCGCCTGAATACCGGCAATGCGCGCTGTGGCGAACACATCACCCTTGTGGTGACGGCCTTCCATGATCATCTGTAACGTTTCTGGCTTCATCAGTACCAGCACGTCGGCCTGCGCTTCGCGTACCGTATCGTCTTTGGTGGAAACATCCACCATGTGGGCTTCGCCCGCGGCGTTGATGTGGGTAAGTTGTGACATGCTTAAAGCTTCTTTAAATGAGTGACAAAATTGCAGGGACGCGTACGCGCATCCAGTTGGTCAGCGATGATGCGTTCCCACGCGGTGGTACAGGCTGACGTTGAGCCCGGGACCGCAAAGATCAACGTCTGGTTAGCCAGACCGGCCACCGCACGGGACTGCAATGTCGAGCCGCCAATGTCTTCGTAAGACACCATGCGGAACAGCTCGCCAAAGCCGTCAATCTCCCGATCGAACAACGGCAGCAGCGCCTCAGGCGTGCTGTTTTTCGCATTGAAGCCGGTGCCGCCATTAATAATGACCACCTGGACATCTTCACTGGCGATCCAGCGCGACACAATCGCGCGAATACGGTAAACATTGTCGGGAACAATGGCGTGATCGATCACGCTGTGGCCCGCCTCGGCTGCCGCTTCACGCAGATAATCGCCGGAGGTATCGCTGCTGGCATCACGGCTGTCAGAGACCGTCAGCATAGCGAGCTGTAACGGTTGAAACGTGCTGGCTGATTTGCCCATGTCTGCTCCTGCAGTTAACCGCCAATATAAGAAAGATTTTGTGTAATACCGGTATTTCCCTGTAACAGGAAATGCGTCTGCTTCTTCTGGCCCAGGCTGCTGGCAATGCGTGCCTGAAGTTCATCTTGCTGGTCGTCAGAGGCCAGCAGATCGCGTAAAGGAATCCCGCCATCGCCAAACAGGCAGAGATGCAAATTTCCCTGTGCGGAAACCCGCAGACGGTTGCAGCTGGCGCAGAAATCTTTGGAATACGGCATGATCAGCCCGATTTCACCAACGTAATCCGGATGATAAAACACCTGGGCCGGGCCATCACTGCGGCCGCTGATACGACGCTGCCAGCCCTGAGCAATCAGCTGATCGCGGATAACTTCGCCCGAGACATGCTGCTGGCGAAACAGCGCACCGCCCTCGCCGGTTTCCATCAGTTCGATAAAACGCAGCTGGATGGGACGCGTACGGATCCAGTCAAGAAAGGTCGCCAGATGGTGGCTGTTGACATCGCGCATCAGCACGCTGTTGACTTTGACCTGGCTAAAACCCGCCTCAAAAGCCGCGTCAATCCCGGCCATCACCTGGTGGAACTTGTCCTGACCGGTAATCGCATGAAACTGACGTGCATCAAGGCTGTCCACGCTGACGTTCAGCGCGGTCAGTCCCGCGTCGCGCCACTGCTTAACATCGCGCGCCAGTCGGTAGCCGTTGGTGGTGACCGCAATCTGGCGAATCGCAGCATTTTCGTTAACCGCGGCGATAATGTCGGTGAAATCACGACGTAAAGAGGGCTCACCGCCGGTCAGACGCACTTTTTCAGTGCCCGCCGCCGCAAAGGCGCGCGTGACACGGCGAATTTCATCCAGTGAGAGAAAGCTTTTATTGCGGATACCGTTTGGCTGATAACCCTCCGGCAGGCAATAGGTACAACGGAAATTACAGACATCCGTGACCGAGAGGCGCAAGTAATAAAACTTACGCGCAAATGCATCAGTAAATTGTGACACCAGAGAACACCTTTCCAGTTCGGGAGATGCAGTCATTTCTTCCTGCACCCTGGCAGCGCGGAGGCTACGGCCTGAATCCCCTATCCGCAGACGTAGGCATTCAGGCTTGAGTGTACGTTAACCGGCTGATTAACGCGGTATACAGATGGTAGCGCGATTAGGGTAAATGCGCCATCCACGGCTTTTACTCTGTGTGCGCAGTAACGTTAACTTTCACCGTATTTCGCGCCCGGGATACGGTAAACTGCCGGTCATAAACTGACACACATCATCCTCGTCTGCACCCTGCGCGTTTCACGCCTCTGCAGACGCGAAAAAGGAGAAATATGAATCGAACACTGGCGGACCTGGATCGCGTCGTGGCACTGGGCGGCGGACATGGATTAGGTCGCGTGATGTCGGCCTTGTCACCACTGGGTTCGCGCCTGACCGGCATCGTTACCACCACTGATAACGGTGGCTCCACCGGCCGCATCCGTCGGGCTGAAGGCGGTATTGCCTGGGGCGATTTGCGCAACTGCATTAACCAGTTGATTACCGAGCCCAGCGTCGCGTCCGCGATGTTCGAATACCGCTTTACCGGCAATGGCGAACTGGCCGGGCACAATCTGGGCAATCTAATACTGAAAGCGCTGGATCATCTGAGCGTGCGTCCGCTGGAAGTGGTCAATATCATCCGAAATCTGCTAAAAGTTGACGCGTTTTTAATCCCGATGTCTGAACATCCGGTGGATTTGATGGCAACGGATGACGAAGGCAATGCCGTTTATGGTGAAACCGCCATCGATGAGATGCGCGCACCACCACAGGCGTTAATGCTGCATCCTGTGGTGCAACCGACGCGCGAAGCGCTCGATGCCGTTGCAGAAGCCGATTTGATTCTGATTGGGCCAGGCAGCTTCTACACCAGCCTGATGCCCATTCTGTTAATGAAAGAGATGGCGCAGGCGCTGCGCCGCACGCCCGCGAACATGGTGTTTATCGGCAACCTGGGCCGTGAACTCAGTCCGGCGGCGGCGGCGCTGACCGTGGCGGATAAGCTGAGAATAATGGAAGAGGCGATTGGTAAACGGGTCATCGACGCCGTGGTTGTCGGACCGGCCACGGACGTCAGTCTGATCGACAACCGCCTGATCATCCAGGAGCCACTGGAGGCCGCAGATATTAAATATCGTCACGACCGCCAGCTGCTGCGCGGCGCGCTGGAGCACGCCATCCAGCGGTTTAACTGACTCAGGACACCGCGATAAACAAGGTGCGCAGTTCCTGGAGCTGATCGCGCAGGCCAGCAGCCTGTTCGAACTCCAGGTTTTGCGCATGCTGCTGCATCTGCCCTTCCAGTTCGTGAATCTTTTTCTGCAACGCCTGCGGTGACAACGCCAGGTAATCCGTCTCTGTCTCGGCGGCGTTGCGCTTGCCGGGTTTGGCTTTACCCCGCGTTTTCACCACGTTATTGCCCAGTTCCAGAATATCGGTGATTTTCTTATTCAGGCCCTGCGGTACGATGCCATTCTCTTCGTTGTAGCGCTGCTGCTTCTCACGACGGCGCTCGGTTTCTTCAATGGCGCGCGCCATGGAAGGCGTGATCTTATCGCCGTAGAGGATCGCTTTACCATTGATGTTACGTGCAGCGCGCCCGATGGTCTGGATCAGGGAGCGCTCGGAACGCAGGAAGCCCTCTTTATCGGCATCCAGAATGGCCACCAGCGAGACTTCCGGCATATCCAGCCCTTCACGCAGCAGGTTGATGCCCACCAGCACATCAAATTTGCCCAGGCGCAGGTCGCGAATAATTTCCATGCGCTCGACGGTATCGATGTCAGAGTGCAGATAGCGCACCTTTTCACCGTGTTCTTCCAGGTACTCCGTCAGGTCTTCGGCCATACGTTTGGTGAGCACCGTGACCAGTACGCGTTCATTGACGTTAACGCGCTGGCGGATCTCTGACAACAAATCGTCCACCTGAGTCGCCACGGGCCGCACCTCAAGGATCGGATCCAGCAGCCCCGTCGGACGCACCACCTGATCGATCACCTCATCGCCCGATTTTTCCAGCTCGTATTTGCCTGGCGTGGCGGAGACATAAATGGTCTGAGGGGCCAGCGCCTCGAACTCTTCAAACTTCATGGGGCGGTTGTCCAGCGCCGAAGGCAGGCGGAAGCCATATTCGACTAACGTCTCTTTACGCGCCCTGTCCCCGCGGTACATGCCGCCAATCTGCGGAATGGTTACGTGCGACTCATCGACGACCAGCAGGCCATCCGCCGGCAGATAGTCAAATAAGGTCGGCGGTGCTTCCCCCGGTCCGCGGCCAGACAGATAGCGGGAGTAGTTTTCGATACCAGAGCAGTATCCCAGCTCCCCCATCATTTCGAGGTCAAACTGCGTCCGTTGGGTAATACGCTGCTCTTCCAGCAGTTTGTTGTTTTCCAGCAGGATCTTGCGCCGTTCGGCCAGTTCAACCTTGATGTCTTCCATGGCCTGCAGGATACGCTCACGTGGCGTAACGTAGTGCGTTTTAGGGTAAATGGTAAAGCGCGGCACCACCGATTCGACCTGACCGGTAAGCGGGTCAAACAGGGACAGCCGCTCCACCTCTTCATCGAATAATTCAACCCGCAGGGCCATATCGTCAGATTCGGCCGGGAAGATATCAATGACTTCGCCCCGGACCCGGAACGTCCCGCGCTGAAACGCCTGATCGTTACGCGTGTACTGTAACTCCGACAGGCGACGCAGGATGCTGCGCTGATCGATAATCATGCCGCGCGTTAAGTGCAGCATCATTTTCAGATACAGATCGGGATCGCCCAGGCCGTAGATGGCAGACACGGAGGCCACGACAATCACGTCGCGCCGTTCCAGCAACGCTTTCGTCGCGGAGAGGCGCATTTGCTCGATATGTTCGTTCACCGACGCATCCTTTTCAATAAAGGTATCCGAACTGGGCACGTAAGCTTCGGGCTGGTAGTAGTCATAGTACGAGACAAAAAACTCTACGGCGTTTTCGGGAAAGAACTCCTTCATCTCGCCATACAGTTGCGCCGCCAGCGTCTTATTAGGAGCCAGCACCATGGTAGGACGATTCAGGTCGGCAATAACGTTAGCAACGGTAAAGGTTTTACCCGATCCGGTTACGCCTAACAGCGTCTGGTGCGCCAGGCCGTCTTCCAGTCCGGCTTCCAGACGGCGGATCGCTTCCGGCTGATCGCCAGAAGGCTTGAAAGCGGAGTTCAGTTTAAAATCTTTACTCATGAATGCGGTTCCTGCAGAAGAAAGACGGCGGGCAGCCCATTATTTTACTCTGCTATGGCAATTTTGCCAGAAAAAAATACTGGATATAATACCAGTGATGATACACAGTATTGTCGCCAGGTTTTACTTGACTCTGGCACTTTTGCCCAGGCAAACACCCGTTTTTGTTGCGCAAGGTTATCCCCAAGCCACGTATTGATTTAACATTTGTCAAGCCTGTGTCATAAAATTGCAGTTTGATGAATCGCGTCCAATCCGGCAGGCTTGTTTTTTACTAACACACTGATTTTTAATAGTAAGTAAAAAAAGCCCAGATTGTCATCATTACGTGACCAGGCCGCGTATTTCCTCGCTTCTAACCTGTTTTCATTATCTAATGCACAAGGTTATCCACAGGAATAGTGGATAACTGATGAGAGGCCTTGGAATATCGGCTGTGCATAATTTTTTCTGCCGCCGCGTTTTGATGAAAAAAAATTTTTTTTAGCGAAATTTTTAACGCCAATAGCGTTGTTTTAGCGCGATGCATGGCGCGCATTCAACGTTGATCGTCTGGCTTTTCAGGTTGCTGTTTTTTACAGCAGACTGCCTGCGCCATTTATGGGCAACTGCACCTGACGCTCATTTTTCCTGCACCCTCATCGCGCTACGCAGTCGTCCCGCCCGTCAATTGTTCACTTTTACTTATATTTAAACCGTCAAAATTCCGCATGTTAAGCGCGCAAACTTCGTTCACTCCGACTCTGGCCCGGTAATTGCATGCTCTGTGATCAGGATGTCATGCGCCACAGCAGCAGCCATAGCCCTGCTATTCTGGTAGTGCGATTTACCCGTTATGAGCAGCAAAACATTCAGGTTAATTATCTGGAAGGAGCGCGTCAGATGCTAAGTTTACGGTCGGTGAATCAGTTTTACGGAAAAAATCATATTCTCTGGAATGTGGACCTTGACCTGCCCCCCGGCACCTGTACCGGCATACTGGGACGTCCCGGCATGGGAAAAACCACGCTGGTGAACTGCATCATGGGTAAGCTTCCCATCAACAGCGGCACGATTAGCTGGCAGCAGGATGGCTCGCCGCCAGAGGACCTGCTGTCGCAGCCTGCCGATCAACGTGCACGTCAGGGCATTGGTTACGTGCCACAGGGACGACATATTTTCACACAGATGAGCGTAGAAGATAACTTACTGATTGCCCTGCTGGCAGGCGCTGAATCGCGCGAAAATCACCGGCCTATTCCGGAAATGATTTTTGATCTTCTGCCGGCTCTCTATTCACTGCGTCAACAGCGCAGCGGGGATTTGCCGGTTTACCAGCAGCAGCAACTGGCCCTTGCCCGCGCGCTGGTATTACAGCCACGCCTGCTGATTCTGGATGAGCCCGCCGATGGCATGGCGCCCTGGCTGGAAGAAGAGATGGGTAACCTGATTCGGCGTCTTAACCGGGATTACGGCCTGACGATTCTGCTGCTGGAGCAGCGGGTTTCCCTGATTCGGCGCGTCGCTGACAGCTTTTTGCTGTTGCATCGCGGGCGTAATGTGGCGCAGGGTAACGTCACCCTGCTGGATGACGGTACGCTCGATAAATGGCTGACGATGGCGTGATTAATCCGGTAGCGTCAGATAGTGACCACAGTCCGCCTGCTGGCTGTCATCCGCTAACCAGGGAATGACACCCAGACAAGGCGCGGGCAGTCGCTCCTTCAGGGCCGTAAGGTATGCCTGATAGCGCTGGCCGGGCGGCTGAACCGTATTGGCAATCCAGCCAGCCAGTCGCAGTCCACGCGCCCTTATCGCCTCGGCGGTCAGCATGGCATGATTAATACAGCCCAGTTTTACACCCACCACCAAAATCACCGGTAGCCGTTCAGTCTCAACCCAGTCGGCATAGGTTTGCGTCTCAGACAGCGGCGTATACCAGCCGCCCGCGCCTTCAATCAGAATCCAGTCAGCCAGCGGCTCCAGCTCGCGAAGCCCTGCCGATAGCGTTGAAAAGGTAATTGGCCTGCCTTCCTCTGCGCTGACGATATGCGGCGATGTCGGCTCCATAAAGGCCAGTGGATTCACCTGCTCATAGCAGAGCGGCACACTGCTGTAACGTTGCAGCGCCAGCGCATCGCTGTTACGGATGCCTTCTGCGGTTAACGTACAGCCCGAGGCCACCGGTTTGTAGCCCGCACAGCGGTAGCCTGCTGCGCTCGCCGCCTGCAGCAGGGCGCTACTGGCAACGGTTTTACCGACTTCAGTATCGGTACCGGTGATAAACCAGCGTGTCATGATTCACTTACTCCATACATCAAATGATAACTGAGGCGGAAACCCTGTTCGTCCCGTGGCCAGTGGGCTTCAAGCTGTGCCAGACGGCGACGCGTCAGCACATAATCGGCCCGTCCGGCATGCAGATGCGTTGCGCCAATGCCCTTCAGAGAGCGCATGGCGCTGAGCGCATCGGGAAAATGCAGGGTGACGGTTTGCGCGTGACAGCGCAGCCGTTGTGCGGCACAGGCTGCGGCGATCGCCTGCGCCGGCAGAAAGCGATTGGCGTGCACATGCGCGTCAAGATGCGACCAGGCCTCGTGAACCTCATGCAGCGATCCCGCGCTCAGCGTTGAAAACAGCATACAGCCGCCGGGTTTTAGTACCCGCGTAAACTGCCTGAGCGCGGCCGGTAAATCGTCGCTCCATTGCACCACCAGATTGCTCCATAACAGGTCAATGCTCTGATCGGCTAACGGCAGTGCGTCGATGTCGCCCGCCAGATAATGATGCGCCACCGCGTTTTGCCGGGCCTGATGCAACATCTGCGGCGACAGATCCAGCGCCATGACCTGTTTCCCCCGGTCGCGCCATAGCCGGCTGTACCAGCCGGTGCCACAGCCCGCATCCAGCACCTGTGGACCGGTTTGAGCAGGCACCCATGCCAGCAGCGTATCCCCGCTGATCCGTTGCAGTTCGGCATGCCTGTCGTAACACGACGCCGCGCGCCCAAAGGCTCTGGCTACGGCACGTTTATCAATGTGCAGCGTCATGAAGTGCCTCCAGCAGGACATCAATATCGTCTGGCTGATGTGCGGCGGTCAGCGTGATGCGCAAACGTGCCGTGCCCGGCGGTACGGTAGGCGGACGAATCGCGCTGACCCAGCAACCGGCTTCGGCTAAACGGGCCGACAAGGCCATCGCCTGGGCGTTATCGCCAACAAGTAACGGTTGGATGGCGCTGGATGACGGCATAAGCGACCAGGGCAAGGAGGAGGCGCCCCGGCGGAAATGGGCAATGTTGCGGCTCAGGCGCTGGCGCAGTCCATCGCCTGCCTGCACCTGTTTCAGGGCGGCCAGTAACGCGCTGGCCTGTGCTGGCGGCATGGCGGTTGAGTAGATGAGGTGGCGCGAAAACTGCACAAAATAGTCGGCCGTCGCGTCATCACACAGCAATGCCGCGCCGCTGACGCCAAAGGCTTTACCGAAGGTGACCACCAGCAGTTCGGGCTTAATGCCCTGTTGCCAACAGCTGCCGCGCCCCTGCTCACCTGTGACGCCAATGCCGTGCGCATCGTCAACCAGTAACCAGGCCCCTGCCTCACGCGACTGCGCCGCCAGCGTCTGTAACGGCGCGCTGTCACCATCCATGCTGAAGATCCCTTCCGTGACCACCAGCGTTTGCCCTTCACAGGGCGCACTCAGCCGCACAGCCAGACTGTCCGGATCGTTATGGGCGAAACGACGCAGTTGCGCAGGGCTGTGACTTGCAGCATCCAGCAACGAGGCATGGCTCAGCTTGTCAGCAAGAATGCGATCGTTTTTCCCGGCGAGCAGGTGAATGACCGCCTGGTTGGCGGCAAAGCCGGAAATAAACAGTAATGCCCGGGGATAACCCAGCCACCCGGCCAGTTGCGCTTCCAGGGTGGCATGAAGAGCCTGGAAACCGGTGACATGGCTGGATGCGCCTGCCCCCGCCCCGGCCAGTGCCGCGCCCTGTTGCCATCCGGCAATCACCGCCGGATGCTGGCTTAACCCAAGATAATCATTACTGGAAAAGTGACGATAATCCCGGCCTGCATAGCGGATCAGGCGCGTCTGACTGGCGTCAACCACGCGCCGTTCGCGCCAGTCCTCTTCAGCACGGCGCTGCGCGAGCGCCTGCTGTATGCGTTGCGGCCAGCCCATTACAGCGCCGCGTTATAGAATTTTTCTGTGTCGGCATTGAGCAGTTGCTCACTGAGCTGCTGCTGTTGCGCATTATCGCCATGGGCGGTCTGGGTATGTTCCGGATTCAGTCCGAGCTTGCGGAACAGCAGCATATCTTTGTCTTCTTCCGGATTTGGCGTGGTCAGCAGCTTGCAGCCGTAAAAAATCGAGTTAGCCCCGGCCATAAAACACATCGCCTGGGTTTGTTCATTCATCTGTTCGCGGCCCGCCGACAGACGCACGTGCGAGGTAGGCATCATGATGCGGGCGACGGCTATCGTGCGGATAAAATCGAAAGGTTCGACATCGTCATTGTCTGCCAGCGGGGTGCCTTTCACCTTGACCAGCATGTTGATCGGCACGCTTTCCGGCGGCGTCGGTAAGTTGGCCAGCTGCACCAGCAACCCGGCGCGATCATTAACCGTTTCGCCCAGGCCAACAATCCCGCCCGAGCAGACCTTGATACCAGCCTCGCGCACCTTGCCCAGCGTATCCAGTCGTTCCTGATAGCTGCGCGTGGTAATGATGTTGCCGTAAAACTCCGGCGAGGTATCCAGATTGTGGTTATAAAAGTCCAGCCCGGCGCGACCTAAACGCTGGGCCTGGCTGTCGCTCAGCGTCCCAAGCGTCATGCAGGTTTCCATGCCCATCGCTTTCACGCCTTCGACCATTTTTTCCAGATAAGGCATATCGCGATCGCTGGGGTTTTTCCACGCCGCGCCCATGCAGAAGCGGCTGGATCCGGCCGCTTTCGCTTTTTGCGCCGAACGCAGGACCTCATCCACCTCCATCAGGCGCTCTGATTCCAGCCCGGTCTTGTAGCGGGCACTTTGCGGACAGTATTTGCAGTCTTCCGGGCAGGCACCCGTTTTAATCGACAGCAGCGTGCTGACCTGAACCTGACGCGGATCGAAGTGCTGGCGATGTACCTGCTGTGCTTCAAACATCAGTTCAAGAAACGGGCGTTCAAACAGGGCCTGTGCCTGGGCTAGCGTCCAACGTTGTGACATTACGTACTCCAAAAAAGGTGTCATCCCGACAGTTAACGTGGTTATACTTGTAAACTAAATCTTTTTATTTTGGTTTACAACTACGATGTTTACGCTTCAGGACGCCGAATTCGATCGCCAGCATATCTGGCATCCTTACACCTCCATGCAGCAACCGTTGCCCTGTTACCCGGTCGTGGCGGCGCAGGGTTACACGCTGCAGCTGGCGGATGGGCGCACACTGGTAGACGGGATGTCCTCCTGGTGGGCGGCGATTCATGGTTACAACCATCCACGCCTGAACCAGGCCCTGCAGCAGCAGATGGCCCAGATGTCCCACGTGATGTTCGGCGGGATTACGCATCCCGCCGCGGTGGCGCTGTGTCGTCAGTTAGTGGCGATGACACCTGACGCGCTGGCGTGCGTATTCCTTGCAGACTCCGGCTCCGTTGCCGTCGAAGTGGCAATGAAGATGGCGTTGCAGTACTGGCTGGGTCGGGGAGAAACGCGTCAGCAGTTCTTAACCCTCAAGCGTGGCTATCACGGTGATACATTTGCGGCGATGTCGGTGTGCGATCCGGATAATTCCATGCACAGCCTGTGGCGCGGCTATCTGCCCGAGCACCACTTTGCCGAGGCGCCGCAATGTGGTTTTGACGCGGCCTGGAATGAAGAAGATTTTCAGGATTTCGCCCGGCTGATCGAACAGCATCAGCATCAGTTGGCCGCGGTGATTCTGGAGCCCATCGTACAGGGCGCGGGCGGCATGCGTTTTTACCATCCGCGCTACCTGCAGAAGGTGCGCGAGTGGTGTGATCGTTACGGCATCCTGCTGATCGCTGATGAAATCGCCACGGGCTTTGGCCGCACCGGCACGCTGTTTGCCTGCGAACATGCGGCGATCACACCGGACATCCTGTGCGTCGGCAAAGCCCTGACCGGCGGCACGATGAGCCTGGCCGCCACGCTGACCACACGTGATGTCGCCGATACCATCAGCCGCAGTCCGGCGGGCTGCTTTATGCATGGCCCAACCTTTATGGGCAATCCGCTGGCGTGCGCCGTGGCGGCGGAGAGCCTGAAAATGGTACAGGAAGGCCACTGGCGCGGGCAGGTCAGCGCTATCGAGCGTCAGCTTCAGGCGGGACTGACGCCACTGCGCCAGTCGCCAGCGGTAGCCGATGTTCGTGTGCTGGGCGCGATTGGCGTGGTAGAAACTCACCGTCCAGTGAATATGGCCGCCCTGCAGCAGTTTTTCGTCAGTCAGGGCGTCTGGATTCGGCCCTTTGGTCGTCTGATCTACCTGATGCCGCCCTATATCATCGCGCCTGAAGCACTGGATACGCTGATCCAGGCCATGGCCGCAGCCCTGGCGAACCCCGGCCATTTTCTGCGTTGAGCCCTGAAGGCTGGACGTCCAGGCGGTTTTGGTTAAGATGAAGACGCAGTCACCATAAACCCAAGGAGATGTGATGCGAGTTTATAGTCAGGATTTACACGACGGCGACAAAATGCCGGAAAAGCATGTTTTCAACGGGATGGGCTATCAGGGCGAAAATGTGTCACCGCATCTTGCCTGGGAAGACGCGCCGGAAGGCACAAAAAGTTTTGTCGTGACCTGTTTCGATCCTGATGCCCCGACCGGCTCAGGCTGGTGGCACTGGGTGGTCGCCAATCTTCCGGCCGATACCACATCGCTGCCGCAGGGTGCGGGTTCCGGTAAAGCCGCCTTACCTGCAGGTGCCGTGCAAACCCGCACAGATTTCGGCCAGGCCGGGTACGGCGGGGCCGCGCCACCGGCGGGTGAAACGCACCGCTACATTTTTAGCGTCCATGCGCTGGATGTGGAGAGCATTGAGGTCGATGCAGGTGCCAGCGGCGCGATGGTGGGCTTCAACGTGCATTTTCACGTATTAGCCAGCGCGTCATTGACCGTTCATTACGTCTGATTGCGCGTGCTCTTCTGCCGCTCCCGCCCGGGAGCGGCAACGCTGAACGTTAAGCCAGCTGATGTACCACAACCCACATTGGGCCCTGTCCAACGGCATAACGGCCGACAGGTTCAAGTTGCCCTTGCGGTTGAGTAATGCGGTATACCTCAATGTGATGCGACTTCTGTCCTGCCGCCACCAGATACTGGCCCGTGTGGTCGATATTGAAGCCCCGCGGCTGCGTTTCGGTCGGCTGGAACCCCTCCACCGTCAGTAGCGCGCCATCTTCACTCACGCTGAACACCGTAATGGTGCTGCTGGTGCGATCGCAGGCGTACAGGAAACGTCCGTCCGGCGTCAGGTGAATATCGGCGGCCCAGCGCGTACCGGTAAAATCAGGCGGCATCATATCGAGCGTTTGCACCGATTCCATTTTGCCGTGTGCATTCTTCAGTGACCAGACTTCGACCGTGCTGTTAAGTTCATTAACGCTGTAGGCGTACTGGCCGTTGGCATGAAACGCCATATGACGCGGGCCCGCGCCCTCTGCCGTAGTGACCTGTTGCTGGGAATGCGGCGTTAACTGACCGTCCGCCCCGAGGTTAAACAGGCAGATGCGATCCTGTTTGAGCGCGGGCACATATAACGTGCTGTCGGCATTATCGATGTTCGCAGAGTGGCAACCTGCCAGACCGTCGATCACCTGGCTCGGAGCCTGGGGCACACCGTCAGCGCCGATGGGGCTGATGCTGACGCAGGCATCATTGTAGGAGCCACAAAACAGGAAACGGCCAGCGTGATCGGTGGAGATGTGGGTGGGGCTGCCCGGCAACGGCGCCTGCCCCGCTTCCGTTAAGGTGCCATCCTGCGCAATACGAAAGGCCAGCACGCGGAAATCCGGACGCACGCCCACATACAAGAAATCTTTTTTCGGACTGACCACCATAGGCTGAACCTGACCGGCGATATCCGTTACCTGCAGTAGCGTCAAGGTGCCCTCATCGTTCAACTGCCAGACATGGATTTGTTGACTCTCGGGACTGGCGGTGTAGACAACCTGCTTCATGTATTCTCCTTTTTCGCTGACTCATGTTGTTCTGCAGGTCACTGTAGCGCGTTTTTTTCTGTCTCGCTGGAATGATTTGTGCCCTGATTTTTGTTTCCGGGCCACAGTCAGGTGTAGACTTGCTGTTTCGCTAACCTATCCAGATGAGAGGATTAATGAGCTATCGTGTAATCGCCCTCGACCTTGACGGCACGCTGTTGACCCCGACAAAAACCATTCTGCCCCAATCCACAGAAGCGATTACCCAGGCGCGCAAAGCGGGCATCAAGGTGATTATCGTGACCGGACGCCATCACTGTGCCATTCATCCTTTCTACCAGACGCTCAATCTGGATACGCCCGCCATCTGCTGTAACGGGACCTACCTGTACGATTATCCGGCGAAAAAAGTCCTGGCTGCCGATCCGCTCGATACCGACGTTGCGGTACGTGTGATCGAGATGCTGGATGAACATCATATTCACGGTCTGCTGTATGTGGACGATGCGATGCTCTATCAAACGCCGACCGGCCATGTGATTCGTACGCTGAAATGGAGTGAGTCATTACCTCCACATCAGCGTCCGGTGTTCAGACAGGTGGACAGCCTGGCGCAGGCCGCCAGAGAGGCGCAGTCGATCTGGAAGTTTGCCCTGTCTCACGACAACACAGCAGCGTTGCAGCAGTTTGCGCAGCGTACGCAAGACGAGCTGGGTCTGGCCTGCGAATGGTCCTGGCACGATCAGGTCGACGTTGCCCGCGGCGGCAACAGCAAAGGCAAGCGCCTGGCGCAGTGGGTCGAATCTGTCGGGCTGACAATGCAGGACGTCATTGCCTTCGGCGACAACTACAACGATCTGAGCATGCTGGAAACGGTGGGGCTGGGCGTGGCCATGGGCAATGCGGATGACGCCATTAAAGCCCGCGCGAAGAGGGTCATCGGTACGAATCTGGAAACCGGCATTGCCGAGACGCTTTATCAGCTCGTTCTGTAAGTTTCACTGACCCGGTGAGTACGGTTTCAGCGGGTCATTCCGGTGTGACAGAGACGCTTTTAATCTGTGCGTACAGCCACTGCTCGGGGCGAATGTTAAGTTCGTCCCGGGCCCAGGGAGAAATGCGCGCCCAGAGTTCGCTGATACCGATGCGCAGCTTAACCTCCACCTGATCGCCCACCTCAATTAACTCCACCACCTGTGCCGGCAGCACATTGCGAACAGAGCTGTGTTTTGCCGGTTGCAGCGTCAGCGAAACATCGGCCGACGCAATCCGTATCCGTAACGGCGTTTTGACCGGCTGATTTACCCGACTGACCCAGATATGCTGATCGCCCAACGATAACGCCGTCATCGGGTAATCTGGATGATGCTCAAGCACCTGAACGCGCAGTACGCTGGTCAGGTCGCTGACCGGCAGCCAGGGGCGCATCGCACTGCTGCTCCAGACCCGCTCCAGCGGGCCAAAGGCCTTCACCTTACCGTGATCCAGAACCAGCACCGTCTCAGCCAGTTGCAGAATTTCGTCGAGGCTGTGAGAAACGTACAGCACCGGGATATCTACCTGCTTTGCCAGTTTTTGCAGATAAGGCATCAGCTCACGCTTGCGCGGCAAATCCAGCGAGGCCAGGGGTTCATCCATTAACAGGATATCAGGGGCGCTGAGCAACGCCCGCCCAATGGCCACCCGCTGCTTTTCGCCGCCCGAGAGCGAGAGCGGAAAACGGTCCAGTAAGGGTTCGAGTCCCAGTAAGTCCACCAGCGTGTCAAACTGCCCTTTCATACTGGCTGCCAGGCCATAGCGTAAGTTACCCCGGACACGATAGTGCGGAAACAGTCGCGCCTCCTGGAAAACGTAACCCACGTTGCGCTTTTCAGGCGGCAAGGCAATCTGCTGTTCGGCGTCAAACAACACACGGTCATGCAGCTGAATGCGCCCGCGCTGCGGCCGGGTCAGCCCGCCAATCGCGTTGATTAACGAGGTTTTACCCGCACCCGACACGCCAAATATTGCCGTGATGCCGTTGGCGGGAACCGTCACGTTGATCTTCAGCTCGTGTTCGCCCAGCCGTTGTGTGAAATCGAGCGTCAGCATCCGGCCCCCATCCGTTTCCGGCCCCATTGCGCCAGCCATTCAGACACCAGCAAGGAGGCCAGTGCCAGCACCACCGCGATAATGCACAAACGCGCAGCGGCCCCTTCTGCCCCGGGCGTTTCAATCAGCGTATACATCGCCAGCGGCAGCGTGCGCGTTTCACCAGGAATGTTGGAAACAAATGTAATAGTGGCACCGAATTCCCCCAGCGAGCGGGCAAAGGCCAGCACCGTACCGACGATAATACCGGGCAGCGTTAACGGCAGCGTAATGGTAAAAAAGACCCGCCAGCGGCCCGCGCCCAGCGTCCGGGCCGCCTGTTCCAGCCGGATATCCACGGCGTCCAGCGCCAGGCGAATGGCCCGCACCATGAGCGGAAAGGCAATCACCGCCGACGCCAGCGCCGCACCGCGCCAGCTAAACGCGAAGCTAAAGCCGAACCATTCATACAGCTTTTCACCAATAAAGCCGCGTCGGCCCAAGCCAATCAGTAACAGATAACCGACCACCACAGGCGGCAGCACCAGCGGCAGGTGAATCACACCGTCCAGAAGCGCTTTACCCGGAAACTGGCAGCGGACCAGAACCCATGCCATAAGGATGCCGAAGGGCAGACTGCACAGGACGGCAATGCCGGAGACCTGCAGGCTGAGCATCACGGCCTGCCATTCAACATCACTGAGTATCATTTTTTAGGCGTGAATCCGTATTGGGTAAACACTGCGGCCGCTTCCGGCCCTTTCAGGTAGTTATAAAAAGCCTTAACGGCCGCGTTGTCGTGATCTTTAACAATCGCGACAGGATATTCGACCGGTTTATGGCTGTCTTCCGGAAAGGTGCCGACCACCTGGACTTTTTGGCTGGCGACCGCATCAGAGCCGTACACAATGCCGTAAGGCGTTTCATTACGTTCCACCAGCGCCAGGGCGGCACGCACATTGTTGGCGCGCGCCACCACAGGTGACAGTGAAGACCAGGCACCCAGCTTCTCAAGTGCCTCTTTGGCATAGATGCCCGCCGGCACATGATCGGGATCGCCGACCGCCAGACGTTCGCCTTTCAACAGACGTTTCCAGTCGGTTTTATCGTTAATCGTTACCGGCCTGGCGTTCTCACTGCGTGGCGCTATCAGAACCAGATCGTTGCCCAACAGGGTATAGCGGGTTGTGTCGATCATGCTTTTTTTCGCGACCGCATCATCCATCCACTGCTGATCGGCTGAGATAAACAGATCGGCGGGCGCGCCCTGCTCAATCTGACGGGCCAGGACTGACGACGAGGCAAATGACGACACCACCTCTGTCCCATGTGTTTTCTTATAGTGTGCCGCAATCTCGTTAAGCGCATTTGTCAGTGAGGCCGCCGCAAAGACGGTAATTTTATCGGCTGCCAGCGCCGGAACGGCCAGTGACAGGGCCATTACGGCGGCAGTTGCGGAACGTAGTAAGGTTAAACGCATGATTTTTCTCCAGTGATCGTTATATATAAAATAATACAGCGAACGGCCTGACAGCCAGACAAAATGATTAAAAGAGGAAGAAAAGCGTGGACGTAAAACAGCAACGTCCGTGCTGAGACGGACGTTGCTGGAGGATTAATGCTGAGAGCGGGCGTTAGTGTTGTCGCGGCGACCCGTTTTAGAGATGAGGTTAAACACTTCACCCAGACCGTAAATCAGGCCTAACATAATCGCCATAACCACAGGTACCATAATCACTGCCACGGCGAGGCTTTTAATGAGTTCCAGCATGGAAAGTCCCACTTTGCGGATAAAAAAGAGATTGTAACGGCTCAGTAAAAATTTGCGCAGACCTTTTCGTGCTTTTACTTTGAGGCGCAAAGCTCGTTATCATCAGCCCGATCACGCGACTTACCTTTTGCAGGAGCCACCATGCAAGCCGACCTCACCCTTCATATTCGCCTGCAGCAGAAACTGTTTGCCGATCCCCGCCGCATTGCCTTGCTGCAACGCGTGCAGCAAACCGGCTCCATCAGTCAGGGCGCTAAACTGGCGGGCATCAGTTACAAAAGCGCCTGGGATGCCATCAGCGACATGAACCACCTGGCCGGGCAGGAAGTCGTGGCACGCGCGACCGGGGGCAAAGGCGGTGGCGGCGCGCAGTTAACCCGCTACGGTGAACGACTGGTACAGCTGTTTGGCCTGATGGAAAAGATTCAGCAACATGCCTTCGATGCGCTGCAGCAGGATACCCTGCCGCTCGACAGCTTACTCGCGGCTATCGCCCGCTCCTCCCTGCAAACCAGTGCACGTAATCAACTGTTTGGTACCGTCGTGCACAATGATGCTCAGCAGGTGATACAGCATCTGACGATTCTGCTTGCCGATGGCGTGACGCGGCTCAACATTGCCCTGACCGAGCGCAGCGCAGAACGGCTGAATTTGCACGCCGGAAAAGAGGTGCTGGTATTAATCAAGGCCCCGTGGGTCAGTGTGCATACCGCGCCCACTGATGCCGAGAATCAGCTTGCCGCAACGCTGACCGCTATCGAAAAAGGCCAGCAGGTGAGTGAAGTGCTGATGACCTTACCCAGTGGCGAAACGTTGTGTGCCACGCTGGATAACCGTGAAACGGAACAGCGTCAGCTTCACATCGGCATGAATGTTATCGCCAGCTTCAGCGCCAGTCATGCGATTGTTGCCTCACTGCGGTGATTTTCACCGGCCGGTTTGACATCCCTGTTTGCAGTCGCTAAAACGTCAGTTAACGCTGCATAAAATGGAACAAATCATGGCTTCATTGCAAATTTCGCAAGGCATATTTCACCTTAATGATACCCGGGTGCTGTCCCTGGCCGATGTGCATCTTCGCCGGGGTGAGCGCTGGGCGTTTGTTGGCGCAAACGGCAGCGGCAAGTCCTCGCTGGCACGCGCGCTTTCAGGTGAGCTTCACGCGTTATCGGGTAAGGTGACGCACGATTTTCAGCGCCCGTGGCGCCTGTCGCTGGAGCAGCTACAGAAGCTGGTCGCCGAGGAATGGCAACGTAACAATACCGATTTACTCAGCGAAGGTGAGGACGACAGCGGCCGCACCACGGCGGAAATTATTCAGGATGCGGTGAAAGATGCCGCACGCTGTGAACGTCTGGCGGCGCAGTTTGGCATCAGTAGTCTGCTCAGTCGCCGCTTTAAATACCTGTCGACAGGCGAGACGCGAAAAACGCTGCTGTGCCAGGCGCTGATGGCACAGCCTGATCTGCTGATTCTGGATGAACCTTTTGACGGCCTGGATGTGGATTCCCGCGCGAATCTGACGGCCACCTTAGCAACGCTGCATGAGGCTGACGTCACGCTGGTGCTGGTGCTGAACCGCTTTGACGATATTCCGGATTATGTCGATCAGGTGGGCGTTCTGGCCGAATGCAGCCTGACGCAGGTCGGGCCACGCGAGACCATTCTGGCCCAGACCCTGGTCGCCCAGCTGGCTCGCAGTGAACAGCTGGACGGTATGGCGTTGCCGGAGGCCGATGTGCCCGATCAGTTGCCCGCGTTGGCGGATGATGCGCCGCGCGTGATCCTGCGCAACGCGGTGGTGTCCTATAACGATCAGCCCGTGATCAACGGCCTGAACTGGCAGGTGAATCCCGGTGAGCACTGGCACATCATTGGCCCCAACGGCGCGGGTAAATCCACCTTACTGAGCCTGGTGACGGGGGATCATCCGCAGGGTTACAGCAATGATTTGACCCTGTTCGGCATTCGCCGCGGCAGCGGCGAGACCATCTGGGACATCAAGCAGCATATCGGCTATGTCAGCAGCAGCCTGCATCTGGACTACCGGGTCAGCGTGAATGTGCGCACCGTGATTTTATCGGGCTTTTTCGATTCGATTGGTCTCTATCAGGCTGTATCTGACCGCCAGATGGCGCTGGCGCAACAGTGGCTGGCGCTGACAGGGATGGATAATGCGATGGCGAATGCGCCGTTCCACAGTTTGTCCTGGGGGCAACAACGGCTGGTCTTAATCGCCCGCGCGCTGGTTAAGCATCCCACGTTATTGATCCTTGACGAGCCCTTGCAGGGGCTGGATCCGCTTAACCGGCAACTGGTGCGCCGCTTTGTGGATATTCTGATTGGGGAAGGCCGGACCCAGCTGCTGTTTGTTTCGCATCATGCCGAAGATGCCCCGCACTGTATTACGCATCGCCTGCATTTTCTCCCTGATGGCACAGGCGGCTACCGTTATCAGCAAGATGTGATCTGACACAACCCTGCCGTGCAAACGGCGGGGATATTATCCGCAATGTAAACGTTACCATTTAAAACCCCATTCCATGACTATAATGTGCCTTTTCGCCTTTAAATAAGAATAGTCATCTTGTGTAAACGATACCATTTATTCAGACTCGATCACGCTTTCATGCCGTTTGATGTGCTATTTTTTAGCGATGATTTTTTTATTTTGACGCTGACCAGGATGCGACATGCAAAAATTCAACCCGGCCGATCATCCCCATCGCCGTTACAATCCCCTGACCGACCAATGGATTCTGGTTTCACCTCACCGGGCCAAACGTCCCTGGCAGGGTGCGCAGGAAACGCCCGCGGTAAATGCCCTGCCGTCACACGATCCAGACTGTTTTCTGTGTGCAGGAAATACGCGCATTACCGGCGATGTGAACCCGGATTACAAAGGTACGTACGTTTTCACCAATGACTTTGCTGCGCTGATGACGGATACGCCGGATGCGCCCGAAAGCGATGATCTCCTGATGCGTTGCGAAAGCGCGCGCGGCACCAGCCGCGTGATTTGCTTTTCGCCCGATCACAGTAAAACGTTGCCTGAAATGTCCCTGAGCGCGCTGGAAGAGGTCGTGCGCACCTGGCAGGAACAGACCGCAGAGCTGGGTCAGCATTATCCGTGGGTGCAGGTGTTTGAGAACAAAGGCGCCGCCATGGGCTGTTCGAATCCGCATCCGCATGGCCAGGTCTGGGCCAACAGCTTCCTGCCTAACGAGGCCCAGCGCGAAGATGACCATCAACGTCAGTACTTTGCAAAAACCGGCTCGCCGCTGCTGGTGGATTACTGTGCGCGTGAACAACAAGACGGCAGCCGCACCGTAGTGGAAACCGAGCACTGGATCGCCGTGGTGCCGTGGTGGGCCGCCTGGCCCTTTGAAACCCTGCTACTGCCCAAAGCGCACGTGAAACGCATGACCGATTTGAGCGAGGCGCAACGCAACGATCTGGCGAAAGCCCTTAAGCTGCTGACAAGCCGCTATGACAACCTGTTCCAGTGCGCCTTCCCTTACTCCATGGGCTGGCACGGTGCGCCGTTTAACGGCGAGGAAAACGCCCACTGGCAACTTCATGCCCATTTTTATCCGCCGCTGCTGCGTTCAGCCACGGTGCGCAAATTTATGGTCGGCTACGAGATGCTGGCTGAAACCCAACGCGATTTAACCGCGGAGCAGGCAGCAGAACGTCTGCGCGCCGTGAGTGACATTCATTTCCGTGAGGCACAACAATGAGCTTAAAAACCATCACGCAGCAGGTCTTTACCGACACCTTTGGCTATGCGCCCACTCACACGATTCAGGCACCCGGCCGCGTCAACCTGATTGGCGAGCATACGGATTATAACGATGGTTTCGTTTTGCCTTGTGCCATTGACTACCAAACCGTTATCGCCTGTGCCAGACGCGACGATCGTCAGGTACGCGTTGTGGCCGTGGATTACGATCAGGCGCAGGACAGCTTCTCACTGGACGATCCCATTACCAGCGTGAGCGAGCCGATGTGGGCAAACTATGTGCGCGGCGTGGTGAAGCATTTACAGAAGCGCGCGCCTGATTTTAACGGCGTGGATATGGTGATTAGCGGTAACGTGCCTCAGGGCGCGGGCCTCAGCTCCTCTGCCTCGCTGGAAGTGGCCGTCGGGACCGTTTTTCAGCAGTTGTTCAACCTGCCGCTGGATGGCGCCGCCATTGCGGTAAACGGTCAGGAGGCGGAGAACCAGTTCGTGGGCTGTAACTGCGGCATTATGGATCAGCTGATTTCCGCGCTGGGGCAAAAAGATCATGCCATGCTGCTGGATTGCCGCTCACTCGGCACCAAACCGGTTTCCCTGCCGGAAGACGTGGCCGTGGTGATCATTAACTCTAATTTCCGCCGAAACCTGGTGGGCAGCGAATACAATACCCGCCGCCAGCAGTGTGAAACCGGTGCGCGCTTCTTTAATAAGAAAGCACTACGCGATGTCGGCCTGGCGGAATTTGAGGCGGCGGTCGCGCAGTTAGATCCTGACGTCGCGAAGCGCGTGCGCCATGTCATTACCGAAAATGCCCGTACGCTGGAAGCCGCAGAGGTGCTTTCGCGTGGCGATTTAACGCGCATGGGGGAACTGATGGCGGAATCGCATGCCTCAATGCGTGATGACTTTGAAATCACCGTGCCGCCTGTCGACACGCTGGTTGAAATTGTTAAAGCCGAGATCGGCAATCGTGGTGGTGTCCGTATGACCGGTGGCGGCTTCGGGGGCTGTATCGTTGCGCTGATGCCGCTTGAGCTGGTTGATCAGGTGCAGGCCGCCGTCGCCAGCCAGTACGAAGCTAAAACGGGCATCAAGGAGACCTTCTACGTGTGTAAAGCTTCAGAAGGAGCAGGTCAATGTTAAGCGATGTCAATTCCCATGCGCCGGATGGTCAACCATGGCGCATCACCGTGCTGCGTAATGCGCACGGAATGGTGGCCACCTTTATGGACTGGGGAGCAACCTGGCTGTCGGCGCGCGTGCCACTTCAGGACGGCAGCGTGCGCGAGGCCCTCTTAGGCTGTGCCACGCCGTCCGATTATCTGCATCAGGATGCCTATTTGGGGGCGACCGTTGGCCGTTACGCTAACCGTATCGCCGGGGCAAAACTCAATACCCTTAACCGACAACTGCTCGCCAACCAGGGTGAGCATCAGTTACACGGTGGTCCGGACGGGTTCGATAAACGCCGCTGGCAGATTATCAGCCAGTCAGAAAACGAAGTGCATTATCGTCTGGATTCGCCTGACGGCGATCAGGGCTATCCGGGAAATCTGATCGCGGATTTGCGCTATGTGCTGGATGACGATAACTGCCTGTCCATCCACTATGAAGCCCGATGCGATCAACCCTGTCCGGTGAATCTCACTAACCATGCTTACTTTAATCTTGATGCGCATCATGGCGATGCGCGCCAGCATCGCTTACAACTGCACGCCGATCGTTATCTGCCCGTCGATAGCGAGGGTATTCCCAACGGCCCGCTGAAAGCCGTGGACGGCACCAGCTTTGACTTCCGTCAGGCCAAAAGCCTGGCGCAGGATTTCCTTGCCGATGCCGATCAACAGGCGGTTAAAGGCTACGATCATGCCTTTCTACTTAACAGCGCGGGCGATGCAAGCCAGCCCGCAGCAGCGTTATGGTCGCAGGACGGCAAGCTGCAGTTAAGTGTAACGACGTCGGCCCCTGCCCTGCAGTTGTACAGCGGCAACTATCTGGCTGGCACGCGCGCCCGGGAGCAGGAAAGCTATACTGCTTACCAGGGGATTGCGCTGGAGAGTGAGTTTTTACCCGATTCGCCCAATCATCCCGAGTGGCCACAGGATGATTGCTGGCTGCAGCCGGGGGATCGTTGGGAATCCGTTACGCGCTATCGTTTTACCTCACACTGAGCCGCCGGGTGAAAAACGCGCAGTGCGTCACAGACAGACTTACGCAGTGCGCTGTTTTCCGCTATGGTAGAGCGCAATGGTCGGCCAGCGGGCTGGCGACAACAGGTTTCCATTATCTCAGAAACATCAAGTATTAAGGAGTTAAGCTATGGCTGTAACTAAGCTGGTTCTGGTGCGACACGGCGAAAGCCAGTGGAACAACGAAAACCGCTTCACCGGATGGTATGATGTAGACCTTTCTGACAAAGGCCGTACCGAAGCTAAAGCAGCCGGACAGCTGCTGAAGAAAGAAGGTTTCGTGTTCGATTTCGCCTACACCTCCGTGCTGAAACGCGCCATCCATACCCTGTGGAATATTCTGGATGAGCTGGATCAGGCCTGGCTGCCCGTTGAAAAATCCTGGCGTCTGAACGAGCGTCACTATGGTGCGTTACAGGGGCTCGATAAAGCTGAAACCGCCGCTAAATATGGTGACGAGCAGGTCAAACAGTGGCGTCGTGGCTTCGCCGTGACCCCGCCGGAGCTGGATCGCAGTGATGAGCGTTTCCCGGGACACGATCCGCGTTATGCGTCATTGTCCCCTGAGCAACTGCCCACCACGGAAAGTCTGGCACTGACCATCGATCGCGTTATTCCTTACTGGAACGAAAGTATCCTGCCACGTATTAAAAGTGGTGAGAAAGTGATTATCGCCGCACACGGCAACTCACTGCGCGCGCTGGTGAAATACCTGGATAACATGAGCGAAGACGAGATTCTTGAGCTGAATATCCCTACCGGCGTTCCGCTGGTTTACGAATTCGACGAGAACTTCAAGCCCGTCAAACACTACTACCTGGGTGACGCCGATGAGATCGCAGCGAAAGCGGCGGCCGTGGCAAACCAGGGTAAAGCGAAGTAATGTACTGACCTGTAAAAAGGGCCAGACTGCGATGTCTGGCCCTTTTTTATGGCCTCACGGTTAACCGCGACGCTGTTTGACCGCATCGGCCAGCTGACGTAATACCTTTTCGGTATCTTCCCAGCCGATACAGGCATCAGTCACGCTCTTACCGTAAACCAGCGGTTCACCGCTTTCCAGGCTCTGATTGCCTTCCACCAGATGGCTTTCAATCATCACGCCAATGATGCCGCGCTCGCCATTGATCATCTGCTGTGCCACATCATCAGCCACCTGCATCTGCTTCTGGAACTGCTTGCTGCTGTTTGCGTGACTGAAATCGATCATCACCTGCTGCGGTAAGCCAGCCTTCTCCAGTCCGGCCTTCACGGCACTGACGTGGCTGGCGCTGTAGTTAGGTTCTTTTCCGCCGCGCAGGATGATGTGACAGTCGCTGTTGCCGCGCGTTTCCACAATTGCAGAGTGGCCATATTTGGTCACGGACAAGAAACAGTGCGGTGAACCGGCTGCGTTGATCGCATCAATCGCCACTTTAATGGTGCCATCGGTCCCGTTTTTAAAACCGACCGGGCAGGAAAGACCGGAAGCCAGTTCACGGTGCACCTGCGACTCTGTCGTCCTGGCACCAATAGCGCCCCAGCTCATCAGGTCAGCGACATACTGCGGCGTAATCATGTCCAGGAACTCACCCGCCGCAGGCAGGCCAGAATCGTTAATCTCCAGCAGCAGCTTACGCGCCAGGCGCAGGCCATCATTTAACTGGAAGGTGCCATCCATATAGGGATCGTTGATCAGCCCTTTCCAGCCAACGGTGGTACGCGGTTTTTCAAAGTAAACGCGCATTACCACTTCCAGCTCGCCCTTCAGCTGCTCACGCAGGTTTAACAGACGTGCGGCATACTCTTTTGCGGCCTCGGTATCGTGGATAGAGCAGGGTCCAATTACCACCAGCAGCCGATCATCGGCCCCGTTCAGGATCTTGTGAATGGCCTGACGCGCCTGAGAAACGGTTTGCGCGGCACGTTCGGTTGCAGGAAATTTTTCCAGCAGGGCAACGGGGGGCAACAGCTCTTTTATCTCTTTAATGCGTAAATCATCATTCTGGTAATTCATACTGATTCCATATAATTTCTGGCCCGGCGCGCGCCGGGCTCAACCCAGCCAATGTAGCCGGAAGCGCACAGGGTGTAAATTCTGAATCCATGTAAAATGCATGTGTAAAATTTGCATAAATGGGTTATGCGTCTAGACTTTTAAGGGTAACTACTGAGGATCGGTGGCTTACGTTTATTAATACCTGTCTTTAAGCTAACCAGCGGAATTTTATTTTGCTCAGGTCGCTTTTTGTCTGAAACCTGACAGCGGGTTAGAGACAGCAAATATCATTGATTAACGGGAGCATAATGATGAATAAGTTTGCACTAATTTTTCTGACGGCAGCGATGACTCTGGGCAGCGGCGCAGCAATGGCTGCCAACGGAAACTCTAACCAGGCTGCAGCAGCAGGTGCCGTTGCGGGCGGGGCGAATGAGAACCTGCCACCGAATAAAGTCGATAACAGCAAAATTAATAATACCGGTACTGAGATGTCGTCTCCAACCCGAGACAGCACCTCCAGCAGCAAGCATATGACCGCGAACGAAATTGATCAGAATAGCCAGTGTAAAGATGGCAAATGTCCTGATATCAACAAAAAAGTGCACACCAAAAAAGGTGGCGGCCACGTCAATACCAAAACTGACGGCACGACGCAGTAAAGTATACTGTGTGCATTATGAGGAGAGCCGCGGCTCTCCTTTATTTTATCCCGCTGCGACTTCCGCTATGCTGAGCCTGTGAAATTTACAGGGAAATGTTCATGGCCTCACTGCTTCTGATTGACGATCATCCACTGGTTGAAGTGGCGCTGGACGCGGCACTCTCGCAATCGCCTGTCCCCATTCAGCTTATTTCGGCCAGCAGCGAGCACGCCGCTCGCCCTTATCTCCAGCTTCCTCCGGATATCATTGTGCTGGATATCGGCCTGCCCGATGGCGACGGACTGGAGATTCTGCGCCGCCTGAAAGTGCACTTACCCGATTGTCCTGTACTGATCTATTCTGCCCAGCAAAGCAGCCACTACATCCGGCGTGCGCAGGCGCTGGGGGCGGCGGGTTATGTGGTGAAAAGCCAGCGGATGGCGCATTTACTCAGTGCCATTCTTGCCGTACTGGGCGGCCAGTCAGCCTTTCCTGAAGGCCACAGCAGCGAACCCGAATTACCGTTAACCAGTAAAGAGCGCCAGGTGCTGGCGTTGCTGGCCAGCGGCCTGTCCAACCTGCAAATTGCCGAACAGTTGCATATCAGTAATAAAACCGTCAGTACGCATAAAAAGAATATTCTGGAAAAAACCGGCGCGCGTTCTGTTGTCGAGCTGGCCGATCTGTGGAAAGCACAGCAGTGATACGCTGGTTACTTCTCCTGCTCCTGCTGGCGCCGCTGGCCCAGGCCGACGTGCGTCCGGTCAGCAGTATCAATCTGCCTATGATGATGCCGGTAAAAGGCGCAGAGCTGATGCAGGGCAAAGTGGTGCGTGTGGGCCTGCTGGATGAGAATACGGCGCCCTGGGCCATGCATGTGGGCAACGATCTGTACGGGATTGACGCCGATTATCTGGCGGCGCTGCACCAGTTAACCGGGGCGCAGTTCTCCCTTCACCTCTATGCCACCCAGCCGGCTCTGCTGAGCGCCCTGCAGGCGGGGCAGATTGATTTTGCGTTAGGCATGCTGGCCCCGCCCTTTCCCGCGGGCGCCGTTGCCAGCGACAGCTGGTTTAGCAGCCCGTTACGTATTTACCGTAATCAGCAGAACCAGCGTGCCGTCATGTTTAACAGTGATAATGCACAACTGGCGATCAGCGAGCAAACCCTGGCACAGCTTCCGCCTGCGCTGGCTGCCCGCCACCACTGGCGCACCTACGGCAGCGATCTTCAGGCGCTCTACACGCTGCTCAATCAGCAAAACGACTATGTGGTCGCCGATGAAACCAGCGCGGGATTTTTGCTGAGTCAGCTACAGCAGGGACAAATTTACCAAATCGCGTCGGGGATTGATGCCGGGCAACTGACTTTGCGCGCGGTTTCCCGCGATCCCGCGCTGATTGCGTGGCTGAATCAGAGCCTGCGCCAGTTACCCGCAGAGTTGATGAGCACGTTACAGGCGCGCTGGAGCAGCAGCCTGCCGCGGTATCAGGACACACAAACGCTGATGCTGAGCGCCAGCGAGCGGCAATGGATAGCAGCCCATCCCCAGGTTACCTACGCCGCTGAAGCCGATAACTATCCCTGGAGCTATCGCGACAGCAACGGCACGCCCCGCGGTTACGGTATCGATCTGCTCAATGCGGTCGCACAGAGCACCGGTTTACGTTTTACCCCGCACTGGGTCAGTAATCCGCAACAGGCGACCACGCTGCTGGCACAGCATCAGGTGATGTTACAGCTGATGCAACCGCTCAACGGTGAAACTCAAAGCACCAGCCTGCCCGTCTGGCGGGCACTCTGGGGTATTTACAGCCGCCAGCCCGCAGCCGGCTCTCACTGGAGCGATCTGGCAGGCAAACGTATTGGTATCCTGCAGGATGATCTGGCCCAGCGCCTCGTCCCTGACACCATCCCGGTTCAACGCTTTGCGGATCGCAACAGCCTGTACGACGCGCTGGCTACCGGTCAGATTGACGCGCTGGTCGATAACGTCCTGTCTGCGCGCTGGCGCATTGCCAGCCGTAACGATCCCCACATTCATCTGGCTTTCGCGGCCAGCGATATCGCCTGGCCTGTGGCCATCGGAGTGGCACCTGATGAGCCTGTTCTGCGTGGGCTGCTGGATCGCGCGTTACAGCAGATTCCCGTCGATACGCAAAACCAGATGCGCGATCGCTGGTCAATGCCGCCCCAGCCCGGCAGCGTGGGCGCGATGCGCGTGCTGCCCGTCGCGGTGTTGGCGGCGGCAGGCGTTGCTATTGTCGTGTTACTGCTGTTACTGGCCCGGCGTTACTGGCAGCAACGGCGGGATCGCCAACAGCGCGAACAGGCGGAACACGCGAATGCCATGAAGAGCCAGTTTTTAGCGACGGTCAGCCATGAGCTGCGAACGCCGATGCAGGCGATCCTGGGGCTACTGGAGCTGGAAAAACAGCAAAGCAGCCGTGAAAACCTGCAGCTTCTGTACCAGAGCGCGCAGTCCCTGATGACGTTGCTGAATGATTTGCAGGATCACGCGCGCATTGAAAACAACAGTT
The DNA here is from genome assembly GCF_035191405.1 of Pantoea sp. JZ2. Lineage (NCBI taxonomy): Bacteria > Pseudomonadati > Pseudomonadota > Gammaproteobacteria > Enterobacterales > Erwiniaceae > Pantoea > Pantoea sp. JZ2. Next base: position 3,382,202 of record NZ_CP045247.1, read on the forward strand.
TCACCCTGTCGCCCCGCCCGCTGGCACTGGCACCCTGGCTGGCGCAGCAGCGCCATTTCTATCATCCGCTGATGCGGCCGGATGGCCCGCATTTACAGGTAGAGGCCCTGACGCCGCTGCCTGACGCGGTGATGCTGGATGCGGACCGCCTGCAGCAGATCGTCAACAACTTAGTAACCAATGCCTTTAAATTCACCCGGCACGGCCTGATCCGCCTGACGCTGTCGGCTACGGACAAATTGCAGTTAACCGTCAGCGACAACGGCAGCGGGATTCCCCCTGAAGAACAGCTCAGACTGTTCGATCCCTGGTACCAGGCCCCGTCGGGCAAAGCGCTTTCCGTTCAGGGCAGTGGCCTGGGGCTGTTTATTTGTCGGGAAATGGTGCAGCGCATGGGCGGTGAGATTCACCTGCATTCTCAGCCCGGCAAAGGCACCGAGGTCACACTTATCCTGCCGCTGATTCCCTGCGATAGCGTCCCTGAGGGCGATCCGGCCACGCTGCCAGGTTTTCCGCAACTGCGCGTGGCCGTAGTGGATGATCATCCGACAAACCTGATCGTGATGCAGCAGCAGCTGGCGCGCTTTGCGATTCAGGCGGACTGTTTTGAGCAGGGCCGCGACCTGTTGCTGGCCGATGCCCGGCGCCCTTACGACCTGCTGTTTATCGATCAGATGATGCCGCGCCCGGACGGTATGCTCCTGCTGCGCGTGTTGCGTCGTCGCCAGCGTCAGCGAGGCGGAAGGCCGTTGCGGGTGCTGTGCTCTGCTGATGCGCAGTTACTGAATGTACAGACTGAGCCGCATGAACGGGTGCTGATTAAACCGGTACAGCTACAGGATATCAGCGACCTGCTGACCGCCTTCCATGACGATCCGCTGGCCGCGCTGGATAACAACCTGTGGACACTGGCGCAGCAAAACGAGAACTATCTTAGCCGACTGGGCAAAACCTTACGTGATACCGTGGAGAAAGACATGGCACAACTGCGCGCGGCCATTGCCAGCGGTGACGAAAGACAGTTAGCCGAGTCCGCGCATCGCCTGAAAGGAAGCTGGCTGCTGATTGGCATTGATGAGGGCGTAGCGCTTTGTCAGAAGTTGACCGATCGCGCCAGACAGCATCACAACATCTCAGCAGAGTGGCAATTGCTGATATCATTGACCGAAAGATTACTACATAAACTGGACACGTATGGCACACACCCACTCTCATAGCGGTCAGGACACTAACCGTACGCGGCTGATGGCCGCGTTTGCCGTGACGGCACTCTTTATGGTGGCAGAAGTGATTGGCGGCTGGCTGTCGGGCTCGCTGGCGCTGCTGGCCGATGCCGGTCACATGCTGACCGATACCGCCGCCCTGTTAATGGCCTTACTGGCGGTTCAGTTTGCCAAACGCAAACCCAATGAACGTCATACCTTTGGCCTGCTACGTCTGACCACGCTGGCCGCGTTTGTAAACGCCCTCGCCTTAATCGGCATCACCATTTTGATTGTCTGGGAAGCGGTGGAACGGTTTACCCATCCGCAACCCGTCACAGGCGGCCTGATGCTCGGCATTGCGATTGCCGGCTTGCTGGCGAATATTCTGTCTTTCTGGTTGCTGCATCACGGCAGTGAAGAAAAGAACCTGAATGTGCGGGCGGCTGCGCTGCACGTCATGGGGGATTTGCTTGGTTCGGTGGGCGCGATTGTCGCCGCGGTGATTATTCTGTTTACCAACTGGACGCCCATTGACCCCATCTTATCCATCGTCGTGTCGATGCTGGTGCTGCGTAGCGCCTGGTCGCTGCTGCGGGAAAGTTTACATGAGTTGCTGGAAGGCGCGCCTGCGTCGCTGGATGTGAAGAAACTGCGGCGCGATCTGAAGCGGAACATTCCCGAGGTGCGCGATGTCCATCATGTACATGTCTGGCAGGTGGGCGAGCAACCGATCTTAACGCTGCACGTCCAGGTCATTCCACCGCGCGATCATGATGGCCTGCTGCGCCGCATCCACACGTACCTGCATGACCATTATCAGATTGAGCATGCTACGGTACAGATGGAGTTTCAGCCCTGCGTGGGCCCTGACTGTGAGCTGAACGGACAGGTCATTGAAGAGGGCCATCATCATGGCGGGCATTCGGATCATGCTGCTGAAACGTCCCATCAGCACAGTGATCATTCACCTCACCACAGTGACCACGTTCATCATCACAGCCATCATCACTGAGCCGAGAGCGCACGCGAACCCTGTTTGCGTGCGCTGATGATCCACATGCGTGAGCCGTTCAGCGCAATTAACGTCAGAATGGCGTACTCCAGCGACATCGCATACACCCCCTGACGGGCAAACACCATCACACTGATCACGTTGATGACCACCCACAAAAGCCAGTTTTCAACATACTTCCGCGTCATCAGCACCATTGCCACAATCGACAGCACCATCAGGCAGGCATCCCAGAAAGGGAAGGCGTCCGGCTGCAACGTCGGCATCGCCACCGTAAAACCCAGTGCATTCATCAGGGCCACCGCGGTACGGGTGAGAAAGGCAAACACCGGATCGATGTAGATCGTCATCAGCCCCACCGCTATAACGCAAACCGCCGCCCAGCCAATGGCCTTGGGCAGCGGGAGCCAGCGAATCGTTAACGCCGCCTGGTTATCAATGGTTTGTCGGCTCCAGGCGTACCAGCCATAAACGTTGGCCACAAAAAAGAACAGCTGTAACAGCAGGCTGGCATAGAGCTGAATCTGAAAAAATATCACCGCAAACAGCGTCACGTTTATCAGGCCGAACGCGTAGTTAGCGATTTTCTCCAGGCTGGCCAGCCAGATACATAACAGGCCCGCCAGGGTGCCAACGGCTTCAATCCAGGACAGATCGTACCCGGTCGCGCCCAACGGGATGTGAACTAAAATGTTTTGCGTGCTAAAAAAATCCATATCAGGCACCTGTCAACGACGCGGATTACGCGTTTCCTTTCACGTTATGTTTGAGGTCTGCTGCAAAGGATAGCATACGGTTTAGCGGCACCAGCGCGGCCTCGCGCAGCGCCGCGTCTACGTGGATCTCATGAGCCCGCCCACCCGACGTCAGCGCCTCGGCAATGGCCTGCAGTCCGTTCATCGCCATCCAGGGACAGTGCGCACAGCTTCGGCAGGTTGCGCCCTCACCGGCGGTAGGCGCTTCCAGCAATATTTTGTCAGGAACCGCCTGCTGCATCTTGTAAAAGATGCCGCGATCGGTGGCAACGATCATCTGCGGATGTGGCAAGGTTTTTGCCGCCTGAATTAGCTGGCTGGTTGAACCTACCGCATCGGCCAGATCCACAATCGCCTGCGGCGACTCGGGATGAACCAGCACTGCCGCATCCGGATACAGCGCTTTCATCCGCTGCAGCGCCTGAGTTTTGAATTCGTCGTGGACGATGCAGGCGCCCTGCCAGCATAACACGTCGGCCCCGCTTTTTTGCGTAACATAGCGCCCGAGATGCCGATCCGGTGCCCAGATGATTTTTTCCCCCAGGCTGTCCAGATGTTCAATCAGTTCGACGGCAATGCTGGAGGTGACAACCCAGTCGGCGCGCGCTTTTACCGCCGCAGAAGTATTGGCGTATACCACTACCGTCCGGTCAGGATGCGCATCACAGAAGGCCGTAAACGCCTCAATCGGGCAGCCCAGATCCAGCGAGCATTCGGCCTCCAGCGTCGGCATCAACACGGTTTTCTCCGGGCTGAGAATTTTGGCGGTTTCGCCCATAAAGCGCACGCCGGCCACCAGCAGCGTAGTGGCGGGATGCTGGCTGCCAAAACGCGCCATTTCGAGCGAGTCAGAGACGCAACCGCCGGTTTCTTCGGCTAAGGCCTGGATGTCCGGATCCGTGTAATAGTGCGCCACCATCACGGCGTTACGGGCTTTCAGCAGGGCTTTAATTTTTTCCCGGTAAAGCGTTTTTTGCTCGTCACTCAGCCGGGCGGGTTTAGGAGGAAAAGGATACACCGCATGTTCAGGATCAAAGATTGCGCTCATGACACCGCTCTCGTTCTGTAAAATTAACGAAAATAGCCGTTTCTGGCTTAACAGGACGTAAATACCGCCATCGTGTTTTATATGCTAAACACGATAGCGAAAAAGCAGCAGCCTGTCGCGTTTTATTTGGTCATGACGATGCAGAAAGCCCCACCAGACCGGGCTGAGGGGCTTCCAGTTGAAGCAAAAAGGCTTTGACCGTCAGGCCACCGGCAAATCCCGTCAGTTTTCCATTGGCCCCAATGACCCGATGACACGGTGCCACAATGGACAACGGATTTTTGCCGTTAGCAGCACCGACGGCACGTACCGCTGCCGGATGCCCAATCTGCTCGGCGATCTGGCGGTAACTGCGGGTTTCGCCAAACGGAATAGAAAGTAGCGCCTGCCAGACTTTTTTCTGAAATGCTGTGCCGTCCATATCCAGCGGTAAGTCAAAAACGCGGCGAGTGCCGGCAAAGTACTCACGTAACTGCGTTTCGGTTTCGCGTAAAACAGGATGATTATCGTCGCGCTCACGCGGCGACAACCGGGGATGTCTGCGCACTTCGTCCTGCCATAAAATGGCCGCCAGACCGCGATCGCTGGCGATCAGGGTCAGTTCGCCCACCGGCGTTATCACAGGTTTGCAGTAATACATGCTGTTCCCTCCATCACATTGCTGTCTGGCATTATCGCATTTTCGCCACGCGAAACTGGCTGTTTTCGGTCATTACAATAAACTGTTGTGCTGTCCGAAAACAGCCAGTCAATATCCAATGCCCGCGCTACGCTGTCGCTCTTTGCCGGAGAAAAACCATGTTTGATTCAGATACCGCTTACCAGGCACTGACCTCGCGTGATACGCGCTTCGATGGCGTGTTTTTTGTCGGCGTGACCTCAACCGGCATTTACTGTCGCCCGATTTGCCCGGTGAAAGCGCCAATGCAGAAAAACTGTCTGTTCTTCAACAGCGCTGAGGCGGCAGAGAAAGCGCATTTTCGCCCTTGTCTGCGCTGTCGTCCGGAGCTGGCACCCGGCAACGCCCCCGTGGACAACGCCCACCGCGTGGCCGACCGACTGGTGCAGCGCATTGAAGAGGGCTTGCTGGAAGCCCACAGCGGCCTGGATGCGATTGCTGCAGAGTTTGGCATCAGCGCCCGTCAGCTGCGGCGCATTGTGCAGCAGGAGCTGGGCGTCACGCCACTGGAGCTTAAACAGACACGTCGTATGTTGCTGGCTAAGCAGCTTCTGACCGAAACCACGCTGCCGGTAACCGAGATCGCTTACGCCAGTGGATTTGGCAGCTTACGGCGCTTCAATGACGTGTTTCAGGCGCGCTATCGCATGACGCCGGGCGCACTGCGCAAAAGCGGCAACCTGTCGCCGCAACCTGCAACGGACACAATGCGGTTACGCCTCAGCTATCGTCCGCCTTACGACTGGCAGGCGATGCTGGACTTTTTACGCCTGCGGTTAATGAACGACATTGAAGCCGTTGATGGTGAAACCTACCGCCGGACGGTGGCGCTGGGCGAATACCGGGGTTGGGTCAGCATTTCGCATCTTCCGGCAAAGCAGGCGCTCCAGGTGGAATTCACCCGCTCTCTCACGCCTGTGCTGCCTGCCCTGCTGCGTCGGCTGCGTGACCTGTTTGACCTGAATGCACAGCCGCAGCGCATTGCCGAACACCTGCAACAGGATCCCCTGCTGGCGCAAAGTATTCAGGATTATCCCGGCCTGCGTGTCCCCGGAGCATTTGACAGTGTCGAAATTGGCGTACGCGCCATCCTGGGCCAGCAGGTCACCGTTAAAGCCGCCACGACGCTCAGCAGCCGCTTTGCTCAGGCATTTGGTGAACCCTGCACCACGCCGTTCCCTGATCTGTCGCGCTATTCTGCGCAACCCCAGCGCATTGCCCAGGCTACGGTCGATGAGATTGCCCGCCTGGGCATTGTCAGTGCGCGCGCCAGAGCGATTCTGGCCTTTGCGGCCGCCTGTAACGAGGGCAGCCTGCGTTTCAATGCGACGCTTTCGCCTGACGACATCATGGCGCGCCTGGTGGCCTTACCGGGCATTGGCCCCTGGACCGCCCACTACATTGCCATGCGAGCGCTGCGCTGGCCGGACGCCTTCCCGAAAGAGGATATCGCCGTGCGCAATAATCTGGGGGGATTAACACCCAAAGCGGCAGACGCGCGCTCACAGGTATGGCGTCCCTGGCGCAGCTACGCCGTGATGCATATCTGGAAAAGCCTGTCACCGGCCAGTGCGAAGTAAGCAGCCCGTTGTCCTGAAAAGAAATATCACGCCTCGCCTCTAAACTCCTGGCCTGCTCAACCGATAACCAATTTGGCTTAACATCGTTGACATGGGCAGGAGGCAGAGGTCATGGGGTTGCGGTTAGAAAATACAAAAATTTCGCACAAACTCAGTTTAGGATTTGGACTCGTTTTGCTGTTGGTGGTGGGATCGGGCGCGGTAAGCATCGCGCGTTTTAAAACTATCCATGACGTTTATGAACAGAGCAACCTGATTTACGACATTAATATTGACGTGTTTCAGGCTAAGGTTAACCGGCTGAAACTGCTGTATGGCGATGAGAAAGCGGGGAAAGTGATGGCGGATTATATCGCCCATGCCGCTCAGCTGACACATGATGCCCAACAGTACCGATGGCTGCCCGAGGAGGAAACACAGCTCCAGGATATCGCCAGCCAGCTCAGCCACTTTCAGGCCAGCATCAGCGCAATGACCCAGGCCATGCAGTCTCTGGCAGAAACGGGTAAGCAGCTCGATCAGCGCAACATGCAGAGCCAGTCAACGCTGTACGAAGCGTTGATTAAAACCCAGATGACCGATGCCAGTGCACTGTTTCAGCAACTGCTTGCAATCAGCCAGTTGCGCGATCAGCTTCAGTTACTCCGTTATGATCCCGCTCATGCCAGCGCGATTCAGTCTCAGCTCACCCCGCAGGTCAACGCCATCCAGACCGCCCTCACCACCCTGCTACCGCAATTACCTCCCGATGCTCAGACGCAGCTCAACGCGCTGTGGAATGCAACCCTTGAGGTTAAGCAACTCAGTGAACGTTACGCGGCAGGCTTTCTGGCCCTCAGTCAGGCGGAGAACGCGGTGAAGGTCGATGGCGATAAGAGCAGTGCTATCCTCAAAACGCTTCTGCAGCAGATGAAGGTAGAAAACAGCGACCTGACCAGGAGTTCTGTTAACCTGACGCTGTTGACGGTTGGCCTTACTGTGCTGCTGGGCATGTTGATTGCCTGGCTGATTGGCCGACAGATTACTCATCCCGTCAGAAAGAATTTATGGCTGGCGGAGCGCATTGCTAAGGGCGATTTAAGCGCCGATATCAAACCGGCGGGCCGTGATGAGCTGGGCAAACTGGCTGGCGCGATGGGCGCGATGAATCAGCGTCTGCGGACAATGATTCTGGAGGTCCGCGACAGCGTGCTCACGCTGTCGCAGGCGGCGAGCAGTATTAACAGCGACAACCACACGCTCTCGTCACGCACAGAACAGCAGTCCGCCGCCGTGGTGCAGACGGCTGCCAGCATGGAACAGTTAACCGTTACGGTGAAGCACAACGCAGATAACGCGCGCCACGCCAGCCAGATTGCTGCTGAAGCGTCTAAAACGGCGGAGCAAGGCGGTGCCGCCGTCACGGAAGTCGTGCAAACCATGGGCGATATTTCTGCCAGCTCGAAGAAAATCGCCGAGATCACGGCCGTTATCGACAGTATTGCTTTCCAGACCAATATCCTGGCTCTGAATGCCGCCGTGGAAGCGGCACGCGCTGGCGAGCATGGCCGGGGGTTTGCGGTCGTCGCCAGCGAAGTACGTAACCTTTCGCAGCGCAGTGCGCAGGCGGCGAAGGATATCGATCAGCTGATCAGCGCATCGGTCAGTCAAATCGCGGAAGGCAATAACCGCGTTGCGCGCGCGGGCGAGAGAATGGGACAGGTAGTTCAGGCGATTTCCCGTGTGAATGACATCGTGGGTGAGATCTCTTCCGCCTCGGATGAGCAAAGCCGTGGCATTGAGCAGATTGCGCGTGCGGTCTCAGAACTGGACAGCACCACCCAGCAAAACGCCTCGCTGGTCTCTGCCTCTGCCCTTTCAGCCACCGCGCTGGAAGATCAGGCGCGCCGGCTTGAAACGCTGGTCAAACAGTTTAGCCTGGAACCCGGTCAGACAGCCGCACGCTAATCCGGCTGACGTATTACGCCCTATAAGCGCCTGTCGGGCGCTTTTTTTATGGCAGATGATTAGATCCGCCTGCGTGACGCCCGTTCGACGGCACGCTGCCGGACAGGAACAGTGCGGACGCAGGGTGTTGGGCCCTGACGGGAGTACGACAGATTTTGCGGGCCCGTAGGCCTCGCCCTGCGGGTGGATGCTGACGCATCAGCCTGAATCGCAACGCGATTCAGTCGAACCTGCTGCAGGTTCTCATCATGCACGTTTGACTGTAATGCCCCATAAACGAAAAGCGCGCCCGTGGGCGCGCTTTTCTGTATTGGTGGGTCGTGCAGGATTCGAACCTGCGACCAATTGATTAAAAGTCAACTGCTCTACCAACTGAGCTAACGACCCGCTCGGGGCTGACAACCGCTCAAACACATGCCTGCATGCTGCCTGAGAATAAGATGGTGGGTCGTGCAGGATTCGAACCTGCGACCAATTGATTAAAAGTCAACTGCTCTACCAACTGAGCTAACGACCCATCTTAATGGTTGTGAAGCAATACTGAAGGTTCTCTTGGGGAACAGCGTCCTGCGGGAGATGGTGGGTCGTGCAGGATTCGAACCTGCGACCAATTGATTAAAAGTCAACTGCTCTACCAACTGAGCTAACGACCCATCTTCAGGCTTGCCAGACACATTTGCAATGTGTCCCGGCAACGGCGGCATATATTACTGATTTACCGAGGTAGCGCAACCCTTATTTTCTGTTAAGGGGTTCAATTGCCTACCTTTCATGCGGCAAGACCAGAAATCCATCGATATCCGGTCAAACCTGCACAAATTACATACCAGACAAGCGTTTTTGTGCCTGCTTAGCAGATTCGGTGTTCGGGTAAAGTTTGATCACCTGCTGATAAACGGCTTTGGCTTTTGCCGTGTCGTTTTTCTCTTGCATGATCACGCCAACCTTAAACAACGCTTCAGCCGCCTTGGGGGATTTTGGATACTGCTTCACCACCGTGGCGTAATAATACGCTGCGTCGTCTTTTTTACCTTTGTTATAAAACAGCTGCCCCAGCCAGTAATTGGCATTCGGCTGATACGTCGAGTCCGGGTAACGCTTCACCCACGCCTGCAGCGCAGTGATGGCCTGATCGTACTGTTTTTTCTCCAGAATGAGCGCAACAGCAGCATTGTAATCGCTGTTAGCATCGCCACTCTGAACAGGCGCACTGCTGCCGGCTGCGGCCGCACCTGCATCGTTGCCCGCTGTCGCAGCGCCCGCAGCCGCATTGTCACCGGCACCCGCGGCAGGCTGACTGGCATTGCTGCTGTTATTGCTGCTCAGACTGTCGATCTGTTGATAGATCTGCTTCTGGCGCTCAATAACCTGATTCAGCTGATAGGTATTTTGCTGGATTTCCCCACGCAATGAGTCGATATCCCGCTGGTTATCACTCATCTGCTGCTGCAGTTGCTGCATCAGCTGTGCCTGGGCATTGGAGATTCTTTCGAGACTGGTGACACGGTCTTCGACCGAGCCGGAGCCAACGCTACTGATTGACGCTTGGGCATGAGCGGCCCAGGGGGCCGCTACGCCAATCAGTAACGACAGACTCAACAGGTGATGTCTGAAGTTACTAACCATGTGATTCTCTTAGTAGACCAGTACGGCACGACGGTTTTTAGCGTAAGCCGCTTCGTCGTGGCCCAGAACAGCTGGTTTCTCTTTACCGTAAGATACGATAGACATCTGATCCGCAGACACGCCTTTACCTTGCAGGTACATCTTAACGGCGTTAGCACGACGCTCGCCCAGGGCGATGTTGTACTCTGGCGTACCGCGCTCATCCGCATGACCTTCAATGGTCACTTTGTAAGACGGGTTGCTACGCAGGAAGTTAGCGTGCTGATCCAGCATCTGAGCGTAGTCAGGCTGAACATCGTATTTGTCCAGACCGAAGTAAACGATGTTGTTCTGTTGCAGCTGTTGCATCTGCAGACGCGCCTGCTCATCAGAAGACATGTTGCCGTTGTTCATACCAGAGTTAGCACCGTAAGCGCCGTCAGCACCTGCGCCAGACTGGTCGTTGTTGTTATTTTTGTGTGAGCTACACGCCGCAACTGCCATGATTGGCAGAGCCAGCATTAAACCCTTCAGTACTTTGTTCAGTTGCATTTGAAAATTCCCATTATTGTTTATTTTTTTGTAATGTCAGAAAGCTCAGACATTACAGGTACGGCGACCAGGCAGGAAATTTGACCTGTCCATCAGTTGCCGGAAGACGCGCTTTGAAACGACCGTCGGTTGAAACCAACTGCAACACAGAACCCATGCCCTGAGTCGAGCTGTAGATTACCATGGTGCCGTTTGGAGCCAGGCTCGGCGTTTCATCCAGGAACGTGTCCGTTAACGTTTGAACGGCTCCCGTTACCAGATCCTGTTTGGCGACGTGTTGAGCACCGCCACTGGTGCTAATCATCACCATTGATTTTCCATCACTGGCTACATCCGCATCCTGGTTCTGAGCGCCTTCCCAGGTAATGCGCTGTGATGCACCACCATTGATGCTGATTTTGTAGATCTGCGGCGCACCGGCCTGGTCAGAGGTATACGCCAGCGTCTGGCTGTCCGGGAACCAGGTTGGTTCAGTGCTGTTATAACGACCATCTGTAATCTGACGAATCTGCCCGGAGGCCAGGTCCATAACATAGAGATTCAGACTACCGGTTTTAGACAGGGCGAAGGCCAGCTTGGTGCCGTCCGGTGAGAAAGCTGGCGCACCATTGTGACGCGGGAATGAAGCGACCTGACGGACAGAGCCGTTAGACAAGGTCTGAATCACCAGCGCTGACTTGCCGCTTTCAAAGGTTACATACGCCAGTTTGCTGCCATCGGGCGACCAGGCAGGCGACATCAGCGGTTGCGGTGAACGGTGCACGACAAACTGGTTGTAACCGTCGTAATCGGCAACGCGCAGTTCATACGGGAACTGACCGCCGTTGGTCTGTACCACATAGGCGATACGGGTACGGAACGCCCCTTTAATGCCGGTCAGTTTCTGGAACGCCTCATCACTGACGGTGTGCGCCGCATAGCGCAGCCACTGTTTCGTAATTTTATAGGAGTTTTGCGCCAGCACGGTGCCTGGTGCACCTGCGGTATCCACCAGCTGATAGGACACCTGATAGCTGCCATCAGCATTCGGCTGAATCTGTCCAACAACCACGGCATCAATACCCAGTGCGCTCCATGCAGCAGGCTGCACTTCCTGAGCACTGGTCGGCTGCTGCGGCAGACGTGAACGATCAAGCGGGTTAAATTTCCCGCTGTTACGCAGGTCAGCTGCGACGATACCACCGATATCTTCCGGTGCCGCGCCTGGGCCAGACCATTTAAACGGAACCACACCGATAGGGCGCGCGCTGTTGACGCCCTGGGTGATTTCAATGCGAACCTCTGCATGCAGCACCGCTGCCCACAGCAGGATAAAAAAGCCTAACGTTACGCGAAGAGCTTGCTTCATTTTATCTCCCTTATCTGAACCTGAGTCCGCGATAATTGGCACTGTTCCTGAAAACCACGAGTACAACTAGAGTACGGCAAGCTAACCATAGATCAACCTGCCGCAGGTTACTGCATTATTGCGGTCTGAAACGCATCGGGGCGTTTTTAAACACTTCGTACACCGCTTGTGAAGGCGGTTTCGGAATATGTGCCTGCTTCGCCGCCGCGATAGCGGCCTGGCACAGCGCCGGATCGCCGCCTTCTGATTTAACATCAATCAGCATGCCATCAGGAGCAAGTTTAATACGTAAGTCACAGCTTTTGCCGCTATACAGGTCCGCATCGTAGAAACGGCTCTGAATTGCGCTGGTGATCTGCCCAAGATACGCATTCACATCTGCGCCAGAAGCACCCGCCTTCTTCTGATTACCCTGCCCTGCTGCTCCACCCGACGCGCCGCTTTTCGGTGCATTCTTACCGGACGCTAAGCCGCCCAGCAGGTCATCGACGTCGCTGTCATTGGCGGCATCAGCGGCCGCTTTCGCTTTCGCCTCGGCTTTTGCCTTCGCATCCGCTTTTGCTTTGGCAGCAGCTTTCGCTTTGGCGGCGGCATCCGCTTTTTCTTTGGCGGCCTTTTCTTTCGCTGCGGCGGCTGCTTTCTCTTTCGCTTCCTGGGCGGCTGCGGCTTTCGCTTCCGCTGCGGCTTTGGCTTCAGCCGCTTTCGCTTCTTTCGCGGCTTCCGCTTTAGCCTGTTTCGCCGCTTCGGCCTTAGCTTGTTTTGCGGCTTCGGCAGCCTCAGCTTTCGCCTGCTGCTCGGCCTGCTTCTTCGCTTCTGCGGCTGCGGCTTTCGCCTCTTGCTCAGCCTTCTTCTTCGCCTCTGCTGCGGCCTTCTTCGCCTCTTCCTGCGCCTTCATCTTTGCGTCTGCCGCGGCTTTCGCCTGTGCATCCGCTTCCGCTTTCGCATCGGCTTTGGCTTTCGCCGCGGCCGCTTCGGCGGCTTTCTGTTGCGCCTCGGCCTGTTTCGCTGCGGCTTCGGCGGCCTTCTGCTGTTCAGCCTGCGCTTTCGCCTGCTGTTTCGCGTCTTCCTGTGCCTGCAGTCGCTCTTTTTCCAGCTCTTTCAGCCGCTGCTGTTCAGCCGCTTGTTTCTGCTGAAGCTCTTCGGCCTGCTGCTGGGCCTGTTTCTGGCGCTGCTGCTCCGCACGCTGACTGTCGCTTTGCTGATTCTGCTGACGGTTATACTGTTCAACCACCGCACCGGGATCGACCATGACCGCTTCTATATCGCTACCGCCACCGCCGCCGCTGGCCTCAATGTGCTCATTAAACGAGCTCCATATCAGCAGGGCGATCAGCACGATATGCAGAATCACCGAAATGATTATCGCGCGCTTTAACTTTTCGTTTTGCTCGGTTGCCTTCGACACACTCGGTTCCCAAAAACGGTTCGACTTTAAATCGGCTGCGTCATCAAACCGACAGATTTAACCCCTGCCTGATGCAGCAGGTTCAGCGCCTTGATGATTTCATCATAAGGTACCTCTTTGGCACCACCGATCAAAAAGACGGTTTTCGGATTGGCTTCCAGACGACGTTGCGCTTCGCTAATCACCTGTTCTGGCGGCAACTGCGGCAAACGATCGTGATCGACGACCATGCTGTATTGTCCCACGCCGGACACTTCAACAATCACGGGTGGGTTATCATCACTGGAAACCGTCTTAGAATCTGTTGCATCGGGCAAATCCACTTCCACGCTTTGCGTGATGATGGGGGCCGTTGCCATAAAGATCAGCAGCAGCACCAGCAAAACGTCCAGCAGTGGAACGATGTTAATTTCCGACTTTAGCTCGCGGCGACCGCGACCACGCACTCGGGCCATCATTTACCTCTGTTTACTTAGCGCTGTCGCTGGAGAAAGCCTGACGATGCAGGATAGCCGTAAACTCTTCCATAAAGTTGTCGTAGCCCTGCTCCAGTTTATTGACGCGCTGGTTCAGTCGGTTGTACGCCATTACGGCAGGAATCGCAGCAAACAGACCGATCGCGGTGGCGATCAATGCTTCTGCAATCCCCGGTGCCACCATCTGCAGGGTGGCCTGTTTGACCGCCCCCAGGGCAATAAACGCATGCATAATCCCCCAGACCGTACCAAACAGACCGATATAAGGACTGATTGAGCCAACCGTGCCCAGGAAAGGAATGTGGGTTTCCAGCGCTTCGAGTTCGCGATTCATGGAAATGCGCATGGCCCTGCTCGCGCCTTCAACAGCCGCTTCAGGCGCATGATTATTCGCGCGATGTAAACGGGCAAACTCTTTGAAGCCGGCGTAGAAGATTTGCTCGGCACCCGCCAGCTCTTCACGACGTCCCTGACTTTCCTGATAGAGGCGAGACAGTTCAACGCCGGACCAGAATTTGTCTTCAAAGGCTTCAGCTTCCCTTCCCGCCGCATTCAGAATTCGCGTGCGCTGGATGATGATTGCCCAGGAGGCAATCGAAAAGCCGATCAAAATCAACATGATAAGTTTGACCAGAAGGCTCGCCTTCAGGAACAAATCAAGAACGTTCATGTCAGTCACTGCTTGAACTCCGCGACAATAGACTTGGGAAGCGCAATCGGCTTCATTAGGTGTGGGTTGATGCAGGCAATCAGGACCTCTGCCTCATTGAGCACTTTGCCTTCTGCGTTCACGATACGCTGGGAGAATGTCATCGTCGCCCGCGTCATTGATGTCACTTCGCTCTGGATCTCCAGAAGGTCATCAAGACGTGCCGCCGAAAGATAGTCCACCGTCATGCGCCGTACCACAAAAGCAACCTGCTGTTCTAACAGCGCCTGCTGATTGAAATGGTGCTGACGCAGCATTTCGGTACGTGCTCGTTCATAAAAAGCGATATAGCTGGCGTGATAAACCACACCACCGGCATCGGTATCTTCATAGTAGACCCGAACCGGCCAGCGAAACAGCGTTGTACTCACTCTACATCCCGGCCTCGTTTTAAACGTTGCTACTATACGCAAGACAATTAGGGTTGGGAATGGGCTGTCAGAGCCAGGAGAAAATAATTATCAGTTGGTTACAACCGGACGTCATTAATGGAGGTTTCTTGACCAGACGCTGAAGTAAACTCACGCGCCTGGGGTGAAGGGTGACAGGTCGTCAGCGATAAAAATGACTCAGCGCCCAGAAGAGTACCAGTAAGGCGGGCAATGGCGCAAAGAACGCACGCCAGCGTAAACGGCGCGGACGGAATCCGCTGCCGTGAATAACCCCCGTGCAGACCGCCCAAATCAGTACGATGCCCTGCCATAGCAGGATGCCTTCCGGGCGGGTTGCATAGCGCGCGGGGTCCCATAACAGGCAGCCGGCCAGCCATAAGGCGAGTATCAGAGAAAGGGCCCGGAGCGGGCCCTTATCCATCAGGCGATAACCTGTCTGAATGCCTGTGCGCATTACGACTGGCGTTCCGCGTCGGCGCTGTCTTCGATATGTTCTATCGCCAGCGCGGTGATGATGCCAAAGGCACAGGCCAGCAGGGTGCCGAGAATCCAGGCAAAATACCACATATGTCGTCTCCTTTATTAACAGAGTGCGTTACTGTTGCGCTCAACATGTTCTTTAGTGATACGACCAAACATTTTCCAGTAACACCAACTGGTATAGAGCAGAATAACCGGCACAAAAATTATCGCCGCGAAGGTCATTATTTCCAGCGTCAGCAAACTGGAGGTGGCGTCCCACATGGTCAGGCTGGTGCCGGGAACGGTACTGGACGGCATAATGAACGGAAACATCGCGATGCCGGCGGTCATGATGACGCAGGCCAGCGTCAGCGATGAGCAGAGAAACGCCCAGCCGCCCTTCTCTCCGCGCGAACACATTACGGTCAGTAAGGGCAACACCACGCCCAGAAGCGGGAATAACCACAACACAGGATGCTGCTGGAAATTCACCATCCAGGCCCCCGCTTCGCGCACCACGGTTTTCCCCAGGGGATTAGAAGCAGCGAAGTGATCAAGCGTGCTGGTCACCACATAGCCGTCAATACCGTACCTTACCCAGACGCCAGCCAGCGCGAAACACGCCATCATCACCAGCGCGGCAATCTGCGCCGTGATGCGTGAACGCAGGTGCAGTTCGCCCGTGGTGCGCATTTGCAGATAGGTCGCACCCTGCGTCAGTATCATGGCAACGCTCACCACACCGGCCAGCAGCGCAAAGGGGTTCAGCAACTGGAAAAAGTTTCCGGTGTAATACAGCCGCATGTACTCGTCGGCATGAAAAGGCACGCCCTGCAGCAGATTGCCAAAGGCGACGCCGATCACCAGCGGCGGGACAAAGCTGCCGATAAAAATGCCCCAGTCCCAGGCACCGCGCCAGCGTGCATCTTCGATTTTTGAGCGATAGTCAAAGCCTACCGGACGGAAGTACAACGAGGCCAGCACCAGAATCATCGCCACGTAGAAGCCGGAAAACGCGGCGGCGTACACCATCGGCCAGGCGGCAAACAGTGCGCCACCGGCGGTGATCAACCAGACCTGATTGCCGTCCCAGTGCGGCGCGATAGAATTGATCATCACACGACGCTCGGTATCGGTCCGGCCTAATACGCGCGTCAGCATCCCGACGCCCATATCGAAACCATCGGTGACGGCAAAGCCCACCAGCAGAATGCCGATTAGCAGCCACCAGACAAAGCGCAGAACTTCATAATCAAACATGGGGCTTCTCCTTATCCACGCACCGGCTGAGCGTTTTTAACGATCTGTTCATGGTGATAGCGCCCTGTTTTCAGGCTGCTGGGCCCCAGACGCGCGAACTTAAACATCAGGTACATCTCGGCCACCAGAAACAGGGTATACAGTCCGCAGATCAGTATCATTGAGAACAGGACATCGCCCACGGTCAGCGTGGAGTTCGCAATCGCGGTGGGCAGGACTTCCCCAATCGCCCAGGGCTGACGACCATACTCCGCCACAAACCAGCCCGCTTCTACCGCAATCCACGGCAGCGGAATGCCGTACAGTGCGGCTTTGAGTAACCAGCGCTGTTGACCAATGCGATTTCGAATCACACTCCAGAATGACAGTGCAATGACGCCGAGCAGCAGCACGCCGCAAAGCACCATGATACGGAACGCAAAGTAGAGCGGTGCGACGCGAGGAATCGAATCCTGCGTGGCCTGTTTAATCTGCGCTTCACTGGCATCCGACACGTTCGCGGTATAGCGTTTTAACAGCAGACCATAACCCAGGTCTTTTTTGCTGTGGTTAAAGGCATCGCGGACGGCCGGATCGGTATTGCCCTGTCGCAGTTCATCCAGCAGCGCGTAAGCCTTCATACCGTTACGAATTCGCACTTCGTGTTGCGCCAGCAGTTCTTTTAGTCCGGTCACCGGCGTATCGGTCGACCGCGTGGCAATGAGCCCTAGGAGATAAGGGATCTGGATCGCATACTTGTTGTGCTGTGCTGACTGATCGGGCACGCCAAAGAGCGTAAAGGCGGCCGGTGCCGGTTGGGTTTCCCATTCCGCTTCAATAGCGGCCAGCTTGGTTTTCTGTACGTCGCCCATCTCGTAACCGGATTCGTCACCCAGCACAATCACCGACAGCACCGCCGCCATGCCGAAACTGGCCGCGATGGCAAAAGAGCGTTTTGCAAACGCCATGTCACGGCCTTTCAGTAAATACCAGGCGCTGATGCCTAAAATAAACATGGCTCCTGTGGTATAGCCTGCCGCCACGGTATGCACGAATTTCACCTGCGCAACCGGGTTTAATACCAGCTCAGAGAAGCTCACCATCTCCATGCGCATGGTTTCAAAGTTAAACTCAGAGGCGATGGGGTTTTGCATCCAGCCATTCGCTACCAGAATCCACAGTGCCGACATATTCGAACCGATTGCGACCAGCCAGGTCACCGCCAGATGCTGCACTTTACCCAGGCGATCCCAGCCGAAAAAGAACAGGCCCACAAAGGTGGATTCCAGGAAGAAAGCCATTAAGCCTTCAATCGCGAGCGGCGCACCAAAAATATCGCCAACATAATGAGAATAATAAGACCAGTTGGTGCCGAACTGAAATTCCATTGTCAGTCCGGTGGCCACGCCCAAGGCAAAGTTAATACCAAACAACTTGCCCCAGAACTTGGTCATATCTTTATAGATTTGTTTACCACTCAGGACGTATACCGTTTCCATGATGGCCAGTAAAAACGCCATACCGAGCGTTAATGGCACAAACAGAAAATGGTACATCGCCGTCAAGGCAAACTGTAAACGCGACAGTTCGACGATATCTAGCATAAAAACTCCTTGCTCCTCGCATGAACGCCTGAGCCGTGTGGGCCGAATAAGCGTCAGGAACGACTGATTATTGATTCCAGTTTTATCATCGGCAGGTCATAACGCTGTGCGGCCTGAGATGAGGGAGTAGCGGTTAATCTAACCTGGTTAAACATCAACGCAGCGGCGTGGTTCAAACGCTTAACGGGGGATAAATAAAAATTGATGCTTTCCCGTATTTGAACAAACGTTTGTTTATTTTTTTAAAAGGCTGGATTGATGCAGCGCAATTTAAGCGCTTAACGGTAGGCTTTGCTAGCGGTAAAGTTTGTTATATATAAGGGGAAGTTGATCTGGAATAATGAAGCAAAGATAGAAATATGTTCTTAAGCGTTCTTTGTTAAGAAATTGTCTCTTATTAATTTTTAATTATAAAGAAATTTAACTTTGATCCCTTTTTAATAACTTAACGATCCGCGACGACGATGCGGTGGGCTGAATTCATCATAGCAAATAAACGGGGCAATACTTAAATTAATTTAATGGTTATTTCACGTTCTTATTCAATATCTAAAAACGGGCCTGAGGGCAGCGTATTTTTTAAGTGAGTGACAGGCAATCATCCTGCCTGCAATCCGCCCTGCCCGTCCGGCCAGCGCCCTTTTTTCACTACCCACGTTCGTGACCGGCCTTGTGGCTGTGTGGCAATGTTTTGCCAGCCATAAAAAAAGCCACCCGAAGGTGGCTTTTTCAGTGGATGCGATTACTTCGCTGGCAGAACGGCTTTAACAGCATCACCGATGTCAGCCAGGCTGCGTACGGTTTTCACGCCCGCCGCTTCCAGTGCAGCAAACTTCTCGTCTGCCGTACCTTTACCGCCGGCGATGATGGCGCCTGCATGGCCCATACGTTTGCCTTTCGGCGCGGTCACGCCTGCGATGTAGCCCACAACCGGCTTGGTCACGTGATCTTTGATAAAGGCAGCCGCTTCTTCTTCCGCGCTGCCCCCGATTTCACCGATCATAACGATCGCTTCAGTCTGTGGATCGTCCTGGAACATTTTCAGGATGTCGATGAAGTTAGAACCCGGGATCGGGTCACCACCAATACCGACACAGGTAGACTGGCCGTAACCGATATCGGTAGTCTGCTTAACGGCTTCATACGTCAGCGTACCTGAACGCGATACGATACCGACGCGGCCTGGCTGATGAATGTGGCCCGGCATGATACCGATCTTACATTCGCCTGGGGTGATCACACCCGGGCAGTTTGGCCCGATCATGCGAACGCCCGCTTCATCCAGCTTCATTTTCACGGTCAGCATATCCAGCGTCGGGATGCCTTCGGTGATGGTGATGATCAGCTTGATGCCGGCATCGATCGCTTCCAGGATACCGTCTTTACAGAACGGAGCCGGAACGTAGATGACGGTAGCCGTTGCGCCAGTGGCTTCAACCGCTTCACGCACGGTGTTAAACACCGGCAGCCCCAGATGAGTGGTGCCGCCTTTGCCTGGCGTCACACCGCCGACCAGCTGCGTGCCGTAAGCCAGCGCCTGCTCAGAGTGGAACGTCCCTTGTCCGCCGGTGAAACCCTGGCAAATGACTTTGGTGTTTTTGTCGATCAAAATGGACATTATTTACCCTCCGCAGCAGCAACAACACGCTGTGCCGCGTCTGTCAGACTGGTTGCTGCAATGATGTTCAGACCACTGTCCGCCAGTTTCTTAGCGCCCAGCTCAGCGTTGTTACCTTCCAGACGTACCACAACCGGTACGTTCACACCCACTTCTGCCACTGCACCGATGATGCCGTCTGCGATCAGGTCGCAACGCACGATGCCGCCGAAGATGTTAACGAAAACCGCTTTCACGGCGTCGTCAGACAGGATGATTTTGAAGGCTTCCGTTACGCGCTCTTTGGTCGCGCCGCCGCCGACATCCAGGAAGTTTGCTGGCTGACCGCCGTGGTGCTTAACGATGTCCATGGTGCCCATCGCCAGGCCTGCGCCGTTAACCATACAACCGATGTTGCCTTCCAGCGCAACATAGTTCAGTTCCCACTGCGTTGCGTGTGCTTCACGTGGGTCTTCCTGGCTTGGATCGCGCATTTCACGCAGCTCTGGCTGACGGAACAGGGCATTGCCATCGGCACCCAGTTTGCCATCCAGACAGATCAGGTCGCCCTGTTTGGTGATGACCAGCGGGTTGATCTCAACCATCGCCAGGTCACGTTCCAGGAACATGGTCGCCAGACCCATGAAAATTTTGGTGAACTGGCTGACTTGCTTGCCGGTCAGGCCCAGTTTGAACGCCAACTCACGGCCCTGATAAGGCTGAGGACCGGTCAGCGGATCAAGCGCCATTTTGTGGATCAGGTGCGGGGTTTCTTCCGCCACTTTCTCGATTTCCACGCCACCTTCGGTTGACGCCATGAAGATCACGCGACGCGTTGCACGGTCGACCACGGCCCCCAGATACAGCTCCTGATCGATGTCGGTCGCCGCTTCAACCAGAATCTGGTTTACCGGCTGGCCATTGGCGTCAGTTTGGTAGGTCACCAGACGTTTACCCAGCCAGTTTTCAGCGAAAGCACGGATGTCTTCTTTACTGTTAACTACCTTCACACCGCCCGCTTTACCGCGGCCACCGGCATGAACCTGACATTTAACTACCCACGGGCCTGCACCGATTTTCGATGCCGCTTCTTCTGCTTCACGTGGTGTAGTACAGGCGTAGCCGGTCGGTGCTGGCATGCCATACCGTGCAAACAGCTGTTTAGCCTGGTATTCGTGTAAGTTCATGATGTTCTATCCATTCAGATCTGAAAAGAGTATTGAGGTTGGGCACGCAACGCGTGCCCAGTGATGAATCAGACATCCAGCAGCAGACGCGCCGGATCTTCCAGCATCTCTTTCACTGCGACCAGATAGCCGACAGATTCACGACCATCGATCAAACGGTGATCATAAGAGAGCGCCAGGTACATCATTGGCAGGATCACAACCTGACCATTCACCGCCATAGGACGATCTTTAATGGCGTGCATGCCCAGGATTGCGCTCTGTGGCGGGTTGATGATTGGCGTTGACATCAGTGAACCAAACACACCACCGTTGGTGATGGTGAAGTTACCGCCCGTCAGGTCGTCAACCGTCAGCTTGCCGTCACGGCCTTTTACTGCCAGTTCTTTAATTTTCTTCTCGATGTCAGCCATGCTCAGCGCATCCACATCACGCAGAACAGGGGTCACCAGGCCGCGTGGGGTAGAAACGGCGATGCTGACATCAAAGTAGTTGTGGTAAACCACGTCTTCGCCATCAATTGAGGCGTTGACTTCAGGGTAACGCTTCAGCGCTTCCACCACGGCTTTAATGTAGAACGACATAAAGCCCAGACGCACACCGTGACGCTTCTCGAACGCTTCGCCGTACTGCTTACGCAGATCCATAATCGGCTTCATGTTGATTTCGTTGAAGGTTGTCAACATGGCGGTGCTGTTCTTGGCTTCCAGCAGACGTTCCGCGACGCGCTTACGCAGGCGCGTCATTGGCACACGTTTTTCGCTGCGGTTAGCCACAGGCTGCTGGGCAGGCTGCGCGTCAGATGCCGGTGCCGCGGCTTTGTCTGCCTGCGGTTTGTTCGCCAGATGTTTTTCAACATCTTCGCGCGTTAAACGTCCACCCACGCCGGTGCCTTTGATCTGTGAGGCATCAAGGTTGTGTTCGGCAATCAGACGACGAATCGCCGGGCTCAGCGCATCGTTGCTCTCTTCTTCCAGAGAAGCGGTCTGACGCTGGGCTGGTGTGGATTCGTTGCTGTCGACTTTCGCACTGCTTTCTTTGCCAGCGCTGTTGCCTTCTTTCAGGCGGCCGAGAATCTGACGAGAGGTAACGGTTGCCCCTTCCTCTTCCAGTACGGCTTCCAGCACGCCGTCCGCAGACGCCGGCACTTCCAGAACCACTTTGTCGGTTTCAATTTCGACGATGACTTCATCGCGACTGACTGCATCGCCTGGTTTCTTGTGCCAGGTTGCTACTGTGGCATCTGCAACCGATTCAGGCAGGTCGGGAACGAGAATATCTACGCTACTCATTATCTTTCCTTTTAATTAATTGACGTTCAGTGCGTCATTAACCAGGTCTTGCTGCTGTTGTTGATGTACGGACATATAACCCACGGCCGGTGAAGCCGATGCCGGGCGACCTGCATAACGCAGCGTTGCACCAAACGGTACCACATCACGGAAATGGTGCTGGCTACAGTACCAGGCACCCTGGTTCAGTGGCTCTTCCTGACACCAGACAAAATCCTGTACGTGGGAATACGCTTTTAACGCTTCCTGTACCGCCTGATGCGGGAACGGGTAAAGTTGTTCGATACGCACGATAGCGACATCGGTTTTTTCGTCTTTACGACGCTGTTCCAGCAGATCGTAGTAGACCTTACCGGAGCACAGCACGACGCGCTTGATGCCTTGCGGATCCAGATCGTCAATTTCGCCAATCGCTGGCTGGAAGCTGCCGTTTGCCAGTTCATCCAGCGAGGAAATCGCCAGAGGATGACGCAACAGCGACTTCGGTGACATCACCACCAGCGGACGGCGCATACCGCGCAGCGCCTGACGACGCAGCATGTGGTAAACCTGAGCCGGTGTTGAGGGTACGCAGACCTGCATGTTCTGCTCAGCGCAGAGCTGCAGATAACGTTCCAGACGGGCGGAGGAGTGCTCAGGGCCCTGACCTTCATAGCCGTGTGGCAGCAGCATCACCAGGCCACACATACGGCCCCATTTTTGCTCGCCGGAGCTGATGAACTGGTCAATCACCACCTGCGCACCGTTAGCAAAATCGCCGAACTGCGCTTCCCAAATGGTCAGCACGCGCGGCTCTGCGGTGGCATAACCGTATTCAAAGGCCAGCACGGCTTCTTCAGACAGGACGGAGTCCCAGACTTTGAATTCACCCTGACTGTTATGAATATGATGTAGTGGCGTGTAGGTTGAACCGTTGGTCTGATTGTGGATTACGGCATGACGGTGGAAGAAGGTGCCACGGCCGGAGTCTTCACCCGACAAACGTACCGGAATGCCTTCATCGACCAGCGTGGCGTACGCCAGATTTTCAGCCCCGCCCCAGTCAAACGCTTTCTCGCCTTCGGCCATCAGCTTACGATCATTATAGATCTTGGCGACGCGAGACTGGACTTCAATCTCTTCAGGGATCTGGCTGATACGCAGCGCCAGCTCCTTCAGACGCTTCATGTCCACCTGAGCCGGATAGGGTTCATCCCACTCGTGATTCAGATACGGTGACCACGTGAAGGAGTGCAGGCTCATCGGACGCCATTCTGGCACCACGCATTCGCCGGCATCCAGCGCATCACGGTACAGATTGACCATCTCGGTGGCATCTTCCTGCGACGCGACACCTTCGCTTTCCAGACGATCGGCGTAGATTTTACGCGGTGTGGGATGCTTTTTGATTTTCTGGTACATCAACGGCTGCGTGGCGCTTGGCTCATCCGCTTCGTTGTGACCATGGCGGCGATAGCACACCAAATCGATAAACACATCGCGTTTAAAGGTATTGCGATAGTCCAGCGCCAGTCGGGTCACAAAGGCCACCGCTTCCGGATCGTCCGCATTGACGTGGAAAATCGGTGCCAGCACCATTTTACCAATGTCAGTACAGTACGGTGTAGAACGCGCATCTTTCGGATTCGAGGTGGTGAAACCCACCTGGTTGTTGATCACGATACGCACGGTGCCACCGACTTCATAGCCGCGGGCCTGAGACATGTTCAGGGTTTCCTGCACCACGCCCTGACCAATGACCGCCGCATCACCGTGAATAGTGATGGGCAGCACTTTGTTGCTGACCGGCTCAGCCAGACGATCCAGACGGGCACGCACCGATCCCATGACCACCGGGCTGACAATTTCCAGGTGAGACGGGTTAAAGGCCAGCGCCAGGTGCACCAGACCGCCTTCGGTTTCGATATCCGATGAGAAGCCCATGTGATATTTCACATCACCGGTGCCCAGGTGTTCTTTATGTTTGCCTGAGAACTCGTCGAACAGATCCTGTGGCTTTTTACCCAGCACGTTAATCAGGACGTTGAGACGGCCACGGTGCGCCATCCCCAGCACCACTTCGCGGGTGCCGCTTTTACCTGCATGACGAATCATCTCACGCAGCATAGGCACCAGTGCATCACCGCCTTCCAGCGAGAAGCGTTTGGCACCCGGGAATTTTGCGCCCAGATATTTTTCAAGGCCTTCTGCCGCAGTCAGCTCTTTCAGGAAACCTTTTTTCTCTTCACCGCTGAACGAACAGTGGCCAGCACCGGATTCGAGACGCTGCTGAATCCAGCGTTTCTCTTCGGTGTTGTTGATGTGCATGTACTCTGCACCAATCGAACCACAGTAAGTCTGCTTCAGCGCCTCGAACAGATCGGCCAGCTTCATGGTTTCTTTGCCAATAGCAAAAGAACCTACGTTAAAGCTTTCCTGAAAATCGGCGTCGGTCAGATCGTGAAAAGCAGGGTCGAGATCGGCAACACGGTCCTGTTTCCACAGGCCAAGCGGATCCAGGTTTGCTTCCTGATGGCCGCGAAAACGAAACGCGTTGATCAGTTGCAGCACTTTCACTTGCTTGGAGTTGGTTGCCGGATCGGTGACTGAGGAGGTGTAACGAGATGCGTCTTTCGCCAGGCGACGGAAATATTCGCGGGTCGCGGAGTGGAACTGCTCAGGTTTCACTCCCGTGCCTGGTAACTGTTGGAACATCGAGCGCCACACTGCATCCACAGAGTCAGGATCGGTCAGGAAATCCTCATAGAGTTGCTCTATGTAAGACTGATTCGCGCCGGCCAGCCAGGAGGAGTCCAGCCAGGGCTTCATCGCGCTGTTCTGCATTGTGATCCCTTAAGCAATGTTATGCTTTATTGAGGTTTCATTTGTTGCCGCTTTCGCGGTTTGCCGTAGTGAGTTCAGCGATACGAGCACTGTGCGCAGCGCGCGCCCGGCCCGTAAGGGAACCTTTGTAAACGTGGTCGAAACCGCGTTTAAAGAGGCTTCCGTAAAACACCGGGAACCTGAGGTTCCCGGCTGTATCACTATGCCCCGCGTTGCAGCAGCATCGACTTGATATGGCCGATGGCGCGCGTGGGGTTAAGACCTTTAGGACACACGCTGACACAGTTCATGATGCTGTGGCAGCGGAACACGCTGAATGCATCGCTCAGATTATCCAGACGCGCATCGGTTTCGGTGTCGCGACTGTCAATAATGAAGCGGTATGCCGCCAGCAGACCCGCAGGCCCGATGAATTTATCGGGATTCCACCAGAACGACGGGCATGAGGTTGAGCAACAGGCGCAGAGAATACACTCATACAGGCCGTCCAGATGCTCACGCTCGCCCGGCGTCTGCAGATGCTCACGCGCAGGTGGGTTTTCACCGTTGTTCAACAAGAAAGGCTTAATTTTCTCATACTGAGTATAAAACTGACTCATGTCTACCACGAGGTCGCGCACCACAGGCAGGCCAGGCAGAGGACGAATCACAATCTTCTGCTTACCGTTGCCTAAGGCGGAAACCGGCGTAATGCAGGCCAGGCCGTTTTTACCGTTCATGTTCAGGCCATCTGATCCGCACACGCCTTCACGGCACGAGCGACGGAAAGCCAGCGTAGGATCCTTTTCTTTTAAACGGATCAACGCGTCCAGCAGCATCATGTCACGGCCATCTTCCGCTTCCAGGCTGTAATCCTGCATGCGAGGTTTATCATCGACGTCCGGGTTATAACGATAGATCGAAAATTCTAGTCTCATGATGATCTCCGCAATTAGTAGGTACGCGCTTTTGGCGGGAAGGCCGCACGCAGTTTCGGTTGCATGTTCACCTCACGGCGCGTCATGCTTTCCGTTTGCGGAACATAGAGGCTATGGCACAGCCAGTTCGCATCATCACGTTCCGGATAGTCGAAGCGGCTGTGTGCACCACGGCTTTCTGTACGGAAGTTAGCCGCAACCGCTGTGGCATAGGCGGTTTCCATCAGGTTATCCAGCTCAAGGCACTCGATACGCTGTGTATTGAAGTCGGGTGAACGGTCATCCAGACGCGCAGACTTCAGGCGCTCACGAATCACTTTCAGCTCTTCAAGACCTTCACGCATGGCATCACCTTCGCGGAAAACCGAGAAGTTGTTCTGCATGCAGCGTTGCAACGCTTTACGGATTTCAACCGGATCTTCACCCGTGGTGTTGTTCTCCCAGCGATTGAAGCGCGCCATGGCAGCATCGATGTTTTCCTGACTGGCTTCGCGCAGTTCGCCCTGCTCTTCCAGACATTCAAGCAGATGAACACCCGCCGCGCGACCAAAGACCACCAGGTCCAGCAGTGAGTTTCCGCCCAGACGGTTCGCGCCGTGAACAGATACGCAGGCGATTTCACCCACAGCGAACAGGCCCGGAATCACTTCATCTTCGCCCTGCGCATTGACGCGCAGCGCCTGGCCGGTCACTTTGGTCGGTACGCCGCCCATCATGTAGTGACAGGTTGGGATAACAGGAATCGGCTCTTTAATCGGGTCAACGTGCGCAAAGGTACGGGACAGTTCCAGGATTCCCGGCAGACGTGACTCCAGCACTTCGGCACCCAGATGGTCAAGTTTCAACTTGATGTGCGGGCCCCATGGACCATCACAGCCCCGGCCTTCACGAATTTCCACCATCATAGAACGGGCCACCACGTCACGACCTGCCAGGTCTTTGGCGTTTGGCGCATAGCGCTCCATGAAGCGCTCACCGTGTTTGTTCAGCAGATAGCCGCCTTCACCGCGGCAGCCCTCGGTGACCAGCACACCCGCACCTGCGATACCGGTTGGGTGGAACTGCCACATTTCCATGTCCTGCACCGGTACACCTGCGCGCAGCGCCATGCCAACACCGTCGCCAGTGTTAATGTGGGCATTGGTCGTCGACTGATAGATACGTCCTGCACCACCGGTCGCCAGAATGGTCGCCTTGGCTTTGAAGTAGACGGTTTCACCGGTTTCCATGCAGATAGCAGTACAACCCACAATCGCATCGTCGTCATTCTTGACCAGATCCAGTGCATACCATTCGGAGAAGATGGTGGTTTTGTTTTTCAGGTTCTGCTGATACAGCGTATGCAGCAGGGCGTGGCCAGTACGGTCAGCTGCCGCGGCAGTACGCGCCGCCTGCTCACCACCGAAGTTTTTTGACTGACCACCAAACGGACGCTGATAAACGCGGCCGTCATCAAGACGGGAGAAAGGTAAGCCCATGTGTTCCAGTTCCAGAATCGCTTCCGGACCGACGTGGCACATGTATTCAATCGCGTCCTGGTCGCCGATATAGTCGGAGCCTTTGACGGTGTCATACATATGCCATTCCCAGTTATCGTCATGGGTATTGCCTAGCGCAACGGTAATACCGCCCTGCGCGGATACCGTATGAGAACGGGTTGGGAACACTTTGGACAGCAGGGCGCACGTCTGGCCCGACTGGGAGATTTGCAGTGCCGCGCGCATACCCGCGCCACCTGCGCCGATCACCACGGCATCAAATTCTCTGACTGGTAACTTCATTTACACACCCCACACCACAACAAACCCATAAATTGCATATGACAACAGTGCCACCACGATAACCAGCTGTAACAGCAAACGCGCCGCCAGCGATTTCACGTAGTCCGTTAAGACCTGCCACATACCAATCCAGCCGTGGATCAGGATGGAAAACAGCGTCAGGAGCGTGAACACTTTTGTAAATGCTGAGGCAAAGAAGCCACGCCAGATGTCATACGTCAGCGTGTCTGTCATCACCACGAAACCGAGCATGTAGATGATGTAAAGCGTAATAAGGATTGCCGACGCGCGCAGCAACAGCCAGTCCTGAATGCCATTGCGACCCAACGCGGATGCATTGCTTACCATACGAGGACTCCTGCTAAGATTGAAAGCACGACAGTAATACCAAATGTCACCTGCGCAGAACGCTTACCTGCTTCGAGCGTTTCCGCCAGATAACCAAAATCCATTAACATATGACGTATCCCGCCCACCGTATGATAGGCCAACGCGGTCAGAATGCCCCACATGATAAACTTCACAAAGAAGCCGCTCATGATAGATGCCGCGTGCTGAAAACCTTCAGGAGAGGAGAGAGAAAGACCGAGAAGCCACAACAGGATGCCGAGAGCAACCAGAGTGATGACGCCGGAGACACGGTGGAGAATGGACGATATTGCAGTAACGGGAAACCGGATCGTCGAGAGATCCAAGTTGACAGGTCTTTGTTTTTTCACGGTTTTGCCCACACAGCTCTTTTTTATTTTGCTTCCTCCGGAAGACAGGCCCAAACCCGAAAAAAAGGTTCAGTCTTAATCCGTCACCAAAATAGCAACATCCAGTGTTAAATGACGTGGTACAAACGCTGGGTGGCTCCTGGTGTCAGGGTGTTCCGGAGACCTGGCCGGAAGTATAGGACGATCACATTCTGATTACAATTCCCCTACAAACTCTTTGGAGAATTTTCGATGGAACAGTGATCCCACTCACGTTTTTCACAATTCATACAAATTTAATTATCTGATTTGACAATAGTTCAACAATTCAGTTACAAACTAGTCCGATAAAATCCTATGATGCACAAAAGTTATGGGGATACACTTTCTCCTAAGCTGAAGTTATGTAACATTGTCGGTAACCGCTTTAAATACCATCAGGTTATTGGTTACAAAGAAGTTATGTCCTGACCGGATCTTTAACAACCGCGATATGCACATGTCACGGCTTTACATTTCCAGTGGAACGCGCCTCTCACTCTGTACCCTTCACTGCTTATAATGCAGAGTGACACCGTGAAGTACTGCCAAATTGCAACATGCACGCGTTTCAGGTGTCGAAAGATCCTTACCTGCCTAAGGCGCTATGGAGACGAAAATGACAGATAAAAAAGTGACGCTAACCCTATCAGATGAAACGTCCATTGAACTGGGTGTACTGCAAGGCACGCTGGGCCAGGATGTCGTCGATGTCCGTCAACTGGGTTCCAACGGCCTGTTTACCTTCGATCCTGGTTTCACGTCTACAGCGTCCTGCGAATCAAAAATCACCTTTATCGATGGTGATGAAGGCATTCTGCTTCACCGCGGCTTCCCTATTGACCAACTGGCTACCCACTCTAACTACCTGGAAGTGTGCTACATCCTGTTAAATGGTGAAGCCCCCACGAAAGCCCAGTTTGAAGAGTTTAAACAAACGGTTACGCGCCACACGATGATTCATGAGCAGATTACCCGTCTGTTCCACGGTTTCCGTCGTGATTCACACCCGATGGCGGTGATGTGCGGCGTGACCGGCGCACTGGCTGCGTTTTATCACGATTCGCTGGATGTAAACATCGAGCGCCACCGTGAAATCGCCGCTTTCCGTCTGCTGTCGAAAATGCCTACCATGGCAGCGATGTGTTACAAGTATTCAATCGGTCAGCCGTTCGTCTATCCCCGTAACGACCTCTCCTATGCCGGTAACTTCCTGCACATGATGTTTGCAACACCGTGTGAAGAATACAAGGTTAACCCTGTGCTTGAACGCGCCATGGATCGCATTCTGATTCTGCACGCCGATCATGAACAGAACGCCTCGACCTCTACCGTACGTACCGCTGGCTCGTCAGGCGCTAACCCGTTTGCCTGTATCGCGGCCGGTATTGCCTCCCTGTGGGGACCCGCACACGGCGGCGCGAACGAAGCCTGTCTGCGTATGCTTGAAGAGATCAGCACCGTCGAGCACATTCCTGAGTTTGTGCGCCGTGCCAAAGACAAAAATGACTCTTTCCGCCTGATGGGCTTTGGTCACCGTGTTTATAAAAACTATGACCCGCGCGCGACCGTTATGCGTGAAACCTGCCATGAAGTGCTGAACGAACTGGGCATGAAAGACGATCTGCTGGAAGTGGCGCTGGAACTGGAACACATTGCGCTGAACGACCCGTACTTCATCGAGCGCAAACTCTATCCAAACGTGGATTTCTACTCCGGTATCATCCTGAAAGCCATGGGCATCCCTTCGTCCATGTTTACCGTGATTTTCGCCATGGCGCGTACCGTTGGCTGGATCGCGCACTGGAAAGAAATGCACGACGAAGGCATGAAAATTGCCCGTCCGCGTCAGCTGTATACCGGTTACACCGAACGCGAGTTCAGCTCGAAGCTGGATAAATAAGCTGTCCGGCAACGGGCGGTAAGGCGAAAAGCGGTGGTGTCCTTACGGGCACCGCCGCTTTTTTTTACTGACGCCGCCGGTCAGCGTGAGCGAATCTTAGTGAGAGGATGAACGGCGGACGTTTGAGATGCCCGAAAGGCCTGCCATTCTTCTCGCGTCACTTCCCATAATTGCGAGTCATGTGTGCCTGAAACGTACTGTTTTTTCTCTGTGCGGATACAGCGCATACCACTGTTGACAGAAATGTTCACAGATCGCTGATTCAGTGCCGCTTTTGGCGTTCTCAGCAGCGGTTTTTTCAGATCGGTAAACCAGTAATCCGTCACGGCCAGGCAGGCTTCTGTCATATAGCCCTGCCCCTGCCACTCCGGTACCAACCAGAAGCCCCGGTTATTATCCGGCGTCTCCATCAGGCAAATAACGCCAATCAGTTGCTGTTCCGCCGTTTTAGGCCGCAATGTCCAGTACCAGCCCGTCCCGGCCGCGACCGCCGGTAAGGCGACATTGGCAATATAGTCTCGTGCCCCGCCCTCGGGATAAGGCCAGGGCACCGAATCGATCAGGTAGCGTACAATTTCCCAGCGCGGAAACGCGATCTGCATGGCATCGGCATCCTCCAGCGACAGGGGTTTTAAGCGCAGCCTTTCCGTCACAATCTCAGGTGTCATGATGATTCCTTATGCTGTGAAGAAAACCGGGTGACGATATCCTTCGCTGACGAGTGACATTGCCCGCGTGCAACGGCGGGACAGGCCAGCGTTTTTATCTCTGACAGCCAGGGCACCAGTAAAACGGTCGGGCGGACAGGAGGCCCTTTTCGATCACTTCGCCGCAGCGGCGACATGTCTTGCCCTGGCGGTGGAACACTTCAAACCGAAATGCCGCTTCGCTGTGGTATTTTTTCATGGTGCCGCGCATGCGATAGGCATGACGCGGCACGGACAACAGCGCTTCGCAGAAAGCCGTCAGTTGCGCCTCACTCAGCGACTGTGCGTTATGCCGGGGAAGCAACTGGGCCAGCCAGAGGATCTCAGCACGTAAATAGTTGCCCAGTCCGGCCAGAAAAGCCTGATCCAGTAACAGTCCGCTGAACCGGCGACGACAGAAACGCGGCGAGCACAGCCGTTCCCTGACCGCCTCTACGGTCAACTCCGCATTCAGTACATCCGGCCCGATGCGATTGAGAAACGGATGACGGGCAAGCGTTTCCGCATTCAGGAGTTCAATATCCGACGCGCTGTAAAGCAATATCGCCTGATTAGCCGTCGCGAGACGCACACGTAACTGCCGTTTTGTCTCGGGCTGCATGTCTGGCGGGACGATGCGCCAGACGCCGTACAGCTGATTGTGCGAATACAGCGTCAGGCCGTTACTGAAATGGGTCAGCAACGCTTTACCGCGCGTCTCTATCGACGCCACCTGTTCTCCCAGCAATGCGGGCTCATAGGTTTTTAATTCGGGAAACGCAAACCAGACGTCGGTCAGGGGCTGGCCGACGATGGCCACTTCAAGCTGATCCGCCACGCGGCGAATCTCCGGTCCTTCAGGCATCACTCGTCCTCTTAATGCGTTGCGCCACCCACTTCCTTCACATCCTGAGCGGTGGTCAGGGTCGTTTGTACGGCAATTTTCAGCGCCTCAATAACGGTTGCGGCGGGCATACTGGGTGCACCCGGGTGATGCACCGCCTGTTCAGGCAGGTAGGGAATATGAATGAAACCGCCCCATGCCGGGCTGCCGTTGCTTTCAAGCCAGTGCAACAGACCATACATCACCCGGTTACAGGTAAAGGTTCCTGCGGTTTGCGACACCGATGCCGGAATGCCCGCTTCCCGCACCGCGGCCACAATGGCTTTGATCGGCAGTCGTGAAAAATATCCGGCCGGGCCATCCTGAACGATGGGTTCGTCCACGGGTTGCCTGCCCGCATTATCCGGGATGCGCGCATCATCCACATTAATACCAATTCGCTCTACCGTGATATCGCTGCGACCGCCTGCCTGCCCGACAGCGATAACGGCATCGGGCCTGATCGTTTCCAGCGCCTGATACAGCACATCCAGCACCTCGCTGAATACGACGGGCAACTGGCGCGTCACGATGCGTGCGCCGGCAATAGTCTGGCCTTCAAGGGCACTGACCGCCTGCCAGGAGGGATTAATGGATTCGCCGCCAAAGGGCTCAAATGCCGTCATTAATACCGTTTTCATGCTGCCTCACAAAAACATCAGGAAGTAGAGTAAGAAAATGTTAACAATTAACAGTAGCACACCGGTTGGCACCTGAGCTTTGATGACCGCGTTGCGATCCGGTAACTCCAGCAAGGCAGCAGGCACAATGTTGAAGTTTGCTGCCATCGGCGTCATTAACGTACCGCAGTAGCCGGAAAACATCCCGATTGCCGCCATGACCGCCGGGTTACCGCCATGCTGTAACACCAGAATGGGAATGCCGATGCCCGCGGTAATAATCGGGAACGCCGCGAACGCATTCCCCATCACCATGGTGAGCAGTGCCATCCCTGCCGCGTAAACCGTGACCGCAATGAAGCGGTTATCCACGGCAAGATAATGTTCGGTGAGATGGGAGATCGCGCCACCGACGCCCGCGGCCGTAAACAGTAGCCCCAGGGTTGCCAGGATTTGCGGCAGGAGAAACGCCCAGCCGATGCAGTCCAGCAAACGTCGGGTTTCCTGCATCGACTGCACTGGGGTTTCACGCGTCATTTTCATGGCGATCAGCCAGCCCAGCAGACAGCCTGTGGCCATGGAGAACAGCGTAATCAGGGTGGAATGGTTGCCCGCGCCGAACACCCACGTTTGCAGACCGGGAAGGTTATTAAACGCTAACACACCGATCACTGTCACGACGGGGATCGCCAGGGCTGGCAGGAAAAGTTTGTTGCCCAGACGCTGGGCACTGGCCTGTTTTTCCGCCTCACTGCGCTGGTGATAGCGGCCCATTTTTACCCCACCACAACCGGCAAGGATCCCCATGATAACCACCGCTACGCCCACGCTAATTTGCAACGTACGTGTGC
The DNA here is from genome assembly GCF_035191405.1 of Pantoea sp. JZ2. Taxonomy (NCBI): domain Bacteria; kingdom Pseudomonadati; phylum Pseudomonadota; class Gammaproteobacteria; order Enterobacterales; family Erwiniaceae; genus Pantoea; species Pantoea sp. JZ2. The sequence continues at coordinate 3,415,497 of NZ_CP045247.1, forward strand.
CGCTTTCGGCAGAGCCCATCATTTGGGTCATCAGAGCGGTTGTCCAGTCACCCACCAGAAAAATCAGGCCATAGAGTCCCCAAAATAAGCCAGTGGTGAAACGGCGCGGATTTGCGCTGTCGCGCCAGGATAAAACCGCGACAACCAGCAGAATCAGGCCAGCCAGCCACATCAGATACTGTTGCTGAATCATGACGGCTCTCCTTTGGCTTTCATGGCCTCGCTGTTGATGACGCGCAGTTCTCGTGCCAGCTGGCGGTCCAGCCTGATCAGGCGGGCGGAATGAATCAGAAAGGCTGAGAGCGCCGTGGGAATGCCCCACAGGGCAATATGCAGTGGCTCAGTCTGGATACCGGCGGACTCCTGCATAAAATTATGCATAAAAATAATGGCGCCAAAGGCGACAAAGATATCCTCGCCAAAGAACAGCCCGACGTTGTCGGTGGCAGCGGACATGGCACGCAGGCGATGACGGACCTCGGGCGGTAGGGCCCCGTAGCGGTTTTCGCTGGCCCCCTCGGCCATCGGCGCAAGTAGCGGTCGCACCATTTGCGGATGACCGCCGAGACTGGTCAGCCCGAGGGCCGCAGTCACCTCACGCACAAACAGATAGACAATGAGCAACCGTCCCGCCGTCGCCGTTTTGATCTGGGCAATCCACGCCTGCGCGCGCTGTTTCAGACCATGGCGTTCCAGTAAGCCAATAACCGCCAGCGGCAGCAGCAGGATCAACGGCAGGTTGCGGGTATTCAGAAATCCCTCACCCAGCTTTTGTAAAATATCGCCCAGCGGCATCAGGGCAGCGATCCCGGTGACGAAGCCTGAAACAATGACCACCAGCACCGGATTAAAACGCAAAACGAAGCCAACGACGATGGCAGCAATGCCCAGCAGCGGCCAGAGATTTACTACGCTGTCCATACTTTTCCCCTCGTGAAATAGTAAGCCCGAGACGTTCAGGCTGGTTATGCCGTTTTTTTATTGACTGGTGACGGTGATAGCATGGCTGGCAAAGCTGGCACGCAGACGTTGCACAAACGTCAGTGCATGCGCCCCGTCACCATGCAGGCAGACGGTTTCTGCGTTCACCTGAACCGCCTCACCGGTCACACTGATGACCTGCCCCTGTCGCACCATCATCAGGGTTTGCTGAATCGCCTGGTCTTCCTCTTCAATCAATGCGCCGGGCTGGCCACGGGGCACCAGCGCGCCGCTGCTGAGATAGCCGCGATCGGCAAACACCTCCTCCCGGGTTTTCAGGCCGTGATGGGCCGCCGCGCGAATCAACTCACTGTTAGCCAGCCCCACCATGATCAGCCGGGCATCGACGGCTTTGACGGCTCGCGCAATCGCCTCGGCCAGCGTGGCATCCGCCGCCGCCTGGTTATACAACATACCGTGAGGTTTAACGTGAACAAGCGACTGCCCTTCGCTCTCCGCCAGACTTTTGAGCGCACCAACCTGATAGATGATTTGCGCATAGACGGTTTCCGGCGGCAGTTGCATCGCACTGCGGCCAAAGTTTTCACGATCGGGAAAGCTGGGATGCGCGCCAATCGCCACGCCAAATTCGCTGGCCCAGCGAATGGCCTGCAACATCATCTGCGCGTCGCCTGCGTGAAAGCCGCAGGCGATGTTGGCGGAACTCACCAGTTGCAACAGTGCACGATCGCTGCTGCTCCCCTCGCCCAGATCGGCGTTTAAATCAATTTTCATTTGCCAGTCCCCAGGCCATTTGCCCCAATACGTGCTGCTGCTGTCGCGTTGCCGCCAGCGCCTCTTCGGGCGTACAGGGCATAAAATGAATCGGCTCGCCCAGACGAATCTGCGCCAGATGATAAAGATCGCATTCAATGACGCAGGCGATACGTGGATAGCCGCCGGTGGTCTGTGCATCCGCCAGCAGGACGATAGGCTGACCGTTTCCAGGCACCTGAATGACGCCGGGCACCAGACCATGCGATAACAACTCGCGCGGCACGTCGCGTTGCAAAGCAAGCCCCTGCAAACGGTAGCCCATGCGATTACTTTGAGGGTTCAGCTTCCAGGCTGCTCGCCAGAACGCCTGTTGTGACGCTTCGCTGAATTCATGGTATTCCGGTCCGGGTAACGCCCGAATACGGTTACCCCAGAGCAACTGGCGCACGCCTTTTTTGCTCGTGAAGTGCTGTTGCGGTTTGCCTAGCGGAATGACGTCGCCGTCCTGCAGCGTCCGCCCCTCAAAGCCGCCAAAACCGGCCTTAATGTCGGTGCTGCATGAGCCCAGCACTGGCGGAATAGCGAATCCACCGTGCACAGCCAGGTAGCTGCGCATGCCGTGAATCGGTTTCTTCAACACCAGGACCTGCCCTTTTTTTACCGGTAAACGCCAGCCTGTCCAGACAGGCTTGCCATCCAGTTCGGCCTGACAACCCGCTCCCGTTAGTGCAAACCACCCATCCCGACGGAATTCCGCTTTAAACTGTCCGAGGACAATCTCCAGCACGGCGCTGCCCGGCGGATTGCCTGCCAGCAGATTGGCTGTGATCATGGCGGGTTGATCCAGAACACCACTGACGCCGATGCCATACTGTCGCCAGTGATAGCGTCCGAAATCCTGAATGCTGGTTGCCAGACCCGCGCGAAGAATGTTTAACATATCCCTTCCTTTTGCGGCACAAACCGGACATTGTCACCCGGACGAAGTAAGGTTGGCGACTGCTGGCTGGGTGTGAAAAGCGCGACCTGCGTCCTGCCAATCAACTGCCAGCCGCCTGGTGAGACCAGCGGATAAACACCGGTCTGGCTGCCGCCGATGCCCACCGATCCAGCCGGAACCGCAACGCGCGGTTCGGCGCGGCGCGGCATATGCAGGCGCGCATCCAGGCCGGCCAGGTAAGGAAAGCCGGGCTGAAAACCAATAAAGAAAACCGCGTAATCCGTGCTGCTGTGTAACGCGACGACCTGCTTTTCCGTCATGCCGGCGTGGTCGGCCACCTGACGCAAATCCGGCCCCGCCTCGCCCCCATAGATGACCGGTATGGTCACAAGGCGCGACTCTGTGTCCTGCGCCTCACTTTCCTGCCACCACTGTTCAAGTTGCGCCGTCGCCTGTCGGGTATCTCTGGGCGGCTCCCGTAACAGCAGCGTCAGGTTGTTCATGCCGGGAATCACTTCCCGGGTCGCGTCGTGTGACTGCAAACGCTGGCACAGATGCCAGATTCGCTGCTGACTGGCCAGCGAAACGGGCGGAGACAACTCCAGTACCACCGCGCGCTCGCCCAGCATATAACATCGTGTTTTTTGCAACACGTACCTCCTGGTAAACAGCTTTGCGGCGCTCAGACAGGATTCTGGCGCGCAAAAGCCAAATGTGTTTTACAACCCAGGAAGGTAGTTATGCGAAAGTGACGGTAATGTGTCAACAGGTTTGGGTTCTGCGCAGATGGCAGAACCCAGGGGGATCAGGCGGGATTGGGAATATCAATAAACGTGACATCCAGGCCATGATGCTCCGCCAGCCATTCACCCAACGCCCGAATACCCGCGCGTTCGGTGGCATGGTGGCCTGCGGCGAAAAAGTGCAGGCCTTGTTCACGGGCGCTGTGAATGGTTTGCTCAGAGACCTCGCCCGTAATAAAGGCATCTACGCCAAAGGCGGCCGCATTATCAATAAATCCCTGACCGCCGCCACTGCACCAGGCAACACGACGGATCGCTGCCGGCGCATTATCACCACAGTGAAGCGGCTCCCGTCCCAGCACCTCAGTAATACGCTGTGCCAACGCATGGCCGCTCACAGGCTGAGTCAGTTCGCCCCAGGGCACCAGCGGCATAATCTCGCCCATCACGTTAATACCCAGCAGCTTAGCCAACTGCGCGTTATTGCCCAGCTGAGGGTGCGCATCCAGCGGCAGGTGCCAGCCGTAGAGGTTAATATCGTTTGCCAGTAGCGTGCGCAGACGCTGGCGTTTCATGCCTTTAATCACCGCCGGTTCACTTTTCCAGAAATAACCGTGATGTACCAGCACCGCATCGGCTTTGCGCGCCACCGCTTCATCCAGCAGCGCCTGGCAGGCGGTCACGCCGGTAACGATCGTTTTCACTTCAGGTCGGCCTTCGACCTGTAGCCCGTTTGGCGCATAATCGCTGAAGGTATGGGTTGCCAGCTGATCGTTAACGATTTTTTCTAACGCATAGTGATTCATTTCTGCTCCTTGCCACCTCAGGCCGCATTTTTTGCGCGCTCGAAGGCGTCGAGTGTCTTTTTACGTGCATCCTTATGTTCCACGATCGGTGTTGGATAATCGAGTGTCTTGTTGTTTTTCCGCGCCCATTCGTGCGGCTGATGAATCGCACTGTCCGGCACGTCTTTCAGTTCGGGCAGGTAGTGACGAATAAAATCACCCTGTTCATCGAAACGCTCACTTTGCGTCGTAGGGTTAAAAATGCGGAAATACGGTGCGGCATCGGTCCCCGTGGACGCCGCCCACTGCCAGCCGCCGTTATTGGCGGCCAGGTCGCCATCGATAAGCTGCTGCATGAAATAGCGCTCGCCTTGGCGCCAGTCGATTAACAGATCCTTTACCAGAAAACTGGCCGTGATCATGCGAAGCCGGTTATGCATCCAGCCGGTCTGCAACATCTGTCGCATGGCCGCATCGACGATGGGATAACCGGTTTTCCCGGCTTTCCAGGCGTCAAAATGCGCCTCGTTTCGTTGCCACGCGACATGACGCGTCCAGTGGACAAAAGGCTGATGCTTACACAGTCGGGGAAACGCAACGATGAGATGGCGATAGAACTCACGCCAGATGAGTTCATTGATCCAGACGGCCGCCGGGCTGTCTTCCAGCGCCCCGGGATGTTCATGCAACACCCGATGCAGACACTGGCGCGGTGAAAGCACGCCGATGGTCAGGTAAGCCGATAACCGGCTGGTGCTGTCGCGCGCAGGCAGGTCACGCTGCTTTGGATAATCCAGCACGGCATGCTGCGCAAACGCACGTAGCCGCTTAATCGCCGCCTGTTCACCGGCCGGAAACAGCGCATCATCAACCTCAGCATGGTCGTAATCAAATGGCGAAATCGCTTTTGGTGTGTTCAGGGGGGCGCCATCCCGGGCTTTAGGCGCCGGGACACACTCAGGCAACCCCTGCTGCAGGCGACGAATAAAGGCTTTGCTGAACGGGGTAAACACTTTGTACATCTCACCATCGCCGGTCTGGATACTGCCGGGCGACAAAAGTACGCTGTCATCAAACCCCTGACAGATCACGTCCGCTTCATCTAACCGCTTTTCCGCCTGCGCATCGCGCTGACGTTCGTTAAATTCGTACTGGTAGTTATAAAACAGTTGATCAACGTTTTGCTGTTCACAAAACGTGACGAGAAAATCCACGCTGGCAGCGAAATCATCACACTGATGAACATGCAGCGGGATGCCTTTTTCGGCCAGTGATGCCTGCAGGCTGCAGAGATTCTGGTGAATAAACGCGGCCTGCCGGGGGGCCATATCGTGTTGCTGCCACTGTCCCGGCGTGGCAATAAACAGTGCTATGACACGGGCATCTGACTTGCTGCAGGCGGCATGCAGCGCAAGGTTATCATTGATGCGCAGGTCATTACGGAACCAGACAAGATGGGTCGTCATCATGCTCCCGACTCATTGTCCGTAGCGCAGGCGCAGCGCTTCCGGGTAAGGATCGAAGTAGCGCTGCTGCGTCAGCCACGGATGAGGATATTCAGCCATGTAATGCTTAAGAATCGTAATCGGTGCCAGTAACGGTTGCGTGCCCTGACGGTAACAATCAATCAGTGACGTCAGTTCTCTGCGTTGCGGCGAACTCAGTTGACTGCGGAAATAACCCTGAACATGCATCAACACATTGGTGTGGTTAGTGCGCGAGGCCGGTTGTGACATCAGATCCATAAGGCGGTTGCGGTACTCGAAGGCAAACGCCTCCAGTGACTCCCACTGGTTCATCGAGGCAACAAAGGGGCCCAGTTCACGGTATTTTTTTTGCGAATGCGCCAGCAGTAACAATTTATACTGGCTGTGGAAGGCAATCAGGCCATGACGGGTCAGCCCCTTTTTCCACATTTCATGAAACTCGTGCAGCGCGCAAATCCGGCCGATAAAGTTTTCACGTAATGTCGGATCGTTCATACGCCCGTCTTCTTCGAGCGGTAACCAGGGCATTTCACGTTGCAGAAAACGGGTAAATATACCGGTTCCCGCTTTACGGTTATTATTGGTGGCGGGCTCGTAGATACGCACGCGCTCCATCCCACAACTGGGTGATTTTGCACACAGTATGTAGCCGCACAGGTGATGCAGCGATTTCACGCGTTTTTCGGACCAGTCGCGCATCTTATCGGTGATGTCATCGCCGCCCTCTTTGCTGAAGCAAAGATGCAGTTCATCGTCGTCGCTCTGCTTAACTAAGCGCAGCGCCGGGCGCGGCGTGGGCAGCCCAATCGCCATTTCAGGGCAAACGGGTTCGAAACGAACAAAAGGCGTCAGTTGCTCAGTGGCGAACGCAAGCCGCTTGTGGCCGCCATCAAATCTGACGCTCTCACCAAGCAGGCAAGCGCTGATCCCAACGGGAATTTTTTCGCTCATACTTGTACAACCTCCGAAAACTTGTAGAGGTTTAAGTGTAGCGTAAAACGACCGGGATGGTACAGATTCTGCGTAGCAAAAGTGAACGCCGCGAAGCCTTTCAGATGACCAGCCCGTGATCTTTTTTAACGGTTTATTCTCCCACTGCCACGCTGACCAGCCAGCGCCGAATCACCTTTTCATCCTCAGGCGTGACACCCGAAAGCAGGCTGGCCTCAACCGTCTGAACCGCTACTTTGCACTGCGCGAGAACGTCACGCCCGGCGTCAGCAATCTCAATCACCTGAATTCTGCCGTGCACCGCGTGCGGACGACGACGAATCATTCCGGCCCGCTCCAGATTCGCCACAATGACGCTCATCGTCTGTGGCGTCAGCAGCGACAGACGCGCAAGGTCGGCACCCGATGCGCCGGGATAGGCCGCAAGCATGGTCAGCACCGAAAATTGCGGCAACGTGACGCCTTTATCCTTCAGCGCATTTTCCATTCTGATTTTATGAGCCGCATGGGCCTGCCGCAGCAGATAACCAATATGGCCTGACTCACCGCGTTTCCCTTCACCGGGTTCGGGGATGGTGGTGCTCTGCAGATCTGACTTGCGCATAATATAAGAGTTCGTATATTGTTATTCGAACTCTTATATTAGCAGATGAGGTATATCGTGACATCGCTTAATCACCGTCGCAGCGACTGGTCTTCGTTCGAACATACCGCACCCGATGTGGTGGCAGCCTTAGCGATGCTGGGCAAAGCCGTTGACGATTCCGGGCTGGAAAAATCGCTCACTGAGCTGATCAAACTGCGCGCTTCACAGCTGAATGCGTGCGCTTTTTGCCTCCAGTACCATCTCAATCTGGCGCGTAAGACCGATTTGAGTCCGGTAAAAATGGATCTGGTCGCCGTATGGCGCGAAGCCGGTATCTATTCGGAGCGGGAATGTGCGGCGCTGGCCTGGACAGAGGCCCTGACCTTAATGGCGCAGCAGCCGGTTTCTGATGCGGTGTATGCTGAGGTCAGCCGCGTCTTCGATAAACAGGAGATCGCGTTTCTTACCTCGGCTGTTGCCGCGATCAATGCCTGGAACCGTATCGCAGGCGCGCTGCAGTTTGCCCCGCCGGTGCCTAAACGCTAGCGGTCTGCCGTCATCAGTGCTTCTGCCTGTGGGCGATATTGCAGCGGGTTCTGAAGCGCGTAAAGTGCGGTGCCCGTCGGGGCCGCCGGTCAGATAATAAGGAAGGGTTGCCCGTGAACGGGCACTGGCGGACGGGGCGGTTTGCCCGGACACTGAGAAGGTTTCCTGCTTCACTGGCGCAAAGCTAAGGCGCAACTAAGCTGCGTGACGGAACGAACAGGGAAAAAAGAGGCGCTGTGTCGCCCTTAACACCGTGCCACAGCACACTGTAGGTGAAAAACAGATAAGCACGTCTGAGAAAACGCTGGCAATCCCCGCTGTAGGGATGTGTCCCCCTGCCTGCGCGGCGTAAAATCAACCGCACAGCAGGGACTTACCAGAAAATACCCGCCGCTGCTTCAGACTGCGCCAGCCAGACCGGTTTGGCGCTGGTTTTGCACCACATCCGATGCAGGTAGCTGTAGAAGCGCGCCCGATCCTGACGAAACAGCATAACCGGCAGAGCGAGCAGACCTGAGAGGATGACCAGCGTTCGGCGCAAAATAATTTTGTGAAGTGGATAGGTGCGGTACATAGCAGCCTCCTGAGTAAAAAAACGTCATAAATGTGATCTGTGTCTAATATTACGCCGGGTTGGATGATTTTACTACTCATCTGACCACTAAATTTGCGTCTTTTTTGTTCTGCACGGGTAAGTTTACCTGGCCGTTATACCCAGGTTAATTATGAGTTACAGAGGTGATCCTTCAACGGATTTCATGGCAACACGGACGAACGCCAGAAAAGTTGATACAGTGTGTTTCCCCTTTTCAGGCAATGGCAGGATTGGTGTGACCACGGTTTTAATCATTGAAGATGAGAAAGAAATTCGCCGCTTCGTGCGCCTCGCGCTGGAAAGTGAAGGCCTGAAGGTTTTCGATGCTGAGACGCTGCAACGTGGGCTGATCGAAGCCGCCACGCGAAAGCCCGATTTAGTCATCCTTGATCTGGGTTTACCTGATGGCGACGGCAAGACGTTTATTGGTGAACTCCGCCAGTGGAGCACGCTGCCGGTTATTGTTCTCTCTGCCCGTACTGACGAGCAGGACAAAATTGACGCACTGGATGCTGGTGCCGATGATTACCTGACTAAACCTTTTGGGATTGGTGAACTGCTGGCGCGTGTTCGGGTCGCCCTGCGGCGTCATGCCGGGAAGCACCCCGATCCGAAGGTCAGCTTCGCCGACGTGGTCGTCGATATTGCCGCACGGCGTGTGCTGCGCGCGGGCGAAGAAGTTCACCTTACGCCCATCGAGTTTCGTTTGCTGACCACATTACTGAATAACGCGGGGAAAGTTCTGACGCAGCGTCAGCTGCTGAATCAGGTCTGGGGACCCAATGCTGTCGAACACAGCCATTATCTGCGCATTTATATGGGCCATCTGCGTCAAAAGCTTGAAGCCAATCCGACACAACCCGTTCACCTGCTGACGGAAACCGGTATCGGCTACCGGTTCATGCCATAAAAAAAGCGCCAGCGGCGCTTTTTTTATTTAACAGATTTATCAGGCGTTTTTCAGCACTTCACTGACAATCTCGACGGCTTCTTTCTCGATCTGCGCACGGTGCTCTGCGCCCAGGAAGCTTTCACAGTAGATCTTATACGCGTCTTCGGTGCCCGATGGACGCGCAGCGAACCAGCCGTTTTCCGTCATGACTTTCAGTCCACCGATAGACGCGCCGTTACCGGGAGCGGCCGTTAAGCGCGCGGTAATCGGATCGCCCGCCAGCGTATCTGCACTGACCATTTCAGGTGACAGCTTCGACAATGCGGCTTTCTGCGCTGATGTTGCCGGTGCCTGCAGACGGTTGTAGCTTGGCGCACCGAAGCGTGCAGCCAGTTCATCATAGTGTTGCTGCGGGTTCTTACCCGTTACGGCCGTAATTTCTGCCGCCAGCAGACACAGGATGATCCCGTCTTTGTCGGTTGACCAGGGTGTGCCGTCGAAGCGCAGGAATGACGCGCCCGCACTTTCTTCGCCGCCAAAACCAAAGCTGCCATCAAACAGGCCATCCACGAACCATTTAAAGCCCACCGGAACTTCTACCAGCTTGCGGCCAATATCGTCCACGACCCGGTCAATCATCGCACTGGACACGAGGGTTTTACCCACGGCAACATCCTGACCCCACTGCGGACGGTGCTGGAACAAATAGTTGATCGCAACGGCCAGATAATGGTTTGGATTCATGAGCCCGGCAGGGGTAACAATGCCGTGACGGTCATAATCTGGATCGTTTCCGAAGGCCAGATCGAATTTGTCTTTGTAGGCCAGCAGCCCCGCCATGGCGCATTCGGACGAACAGTCCATGCGCACCACACCATCTTTATCCAGGTGCATAAAGCGGAAAGTCTGGTCGACAGCGTCATTCACCAGCGTCAGATCCAGCTTGTAGTGCTCAGCGATACGCTGCCAGTAAGCGATCCCGGAACCGCCAAGCGGATCGACACCAATCTTCAGGCCCGCTTTCTGAATCGCAGGAATGTCGATGATCTGTGACAGACCTTCCACGTAAGGCTGAATCAGATCTTTTTCATGGATGTGGCCGCTGGCCCAGGCCTGATCCAGTGACAGACGTTTAACGTCTTTAAGGCCGTCTTTCAACAGCTGATTCGCGCGGTCTTCCACCACTTTGGTAACGTTGGTATCTGCCGGACCACCGTTTGGCGGATTGTATTTAATGCCGCCATCTTCCGGGGGATTGTGCGACGGCGTAATCACAATGCCATCCGCCAGTGGGCCGCCGGATTTGTTGTGTTCAAGGATAGCGTTCGAAATCGCAGGCGTTGGCGTATAACCGTTATCCTGCTGAACGATCACATCAACCCCGTTTGCGGTCAGCACGGACAGCACGGACAGTAGCGCGGGCTCAGACAGCGCGTGCGTATCTTTACCCACATAGCACGGGCCGGTAATACCGTTCTTTTTACGCTCTTCCGCAATCGCCTGCGCAATCGCCAGAATGTGCTTTTCGTTAAAGCTGTGACGTCCTGCGCTACCGCGATGGCCTGATGTGCCAAATTTCACCGCATGTTCTGGATTCGCCACATCGGGCTGCAGGACATAATATTGTGAAGTTAATTGTGCAACGTTAATCAAATCGCTCTGCTGGGCAGGCTGCCCGGCACGGGGGTGATTGGCCATTGGCGCTTCTCCCTGACGCTTCAGTTTAAATGGTGCCGCAAACTTTCTCAGCCAGTTCCGATGGGAACTGCATCGACAGCATAATGTGTTCGATCATGCTGCGTTTACGACCGGTATTGGTATTCGTAATGACCCAGTACGGCGTGCCGGGCACATGCTTCGGCTTGGTATGGGTGCCGCTTTGCAGCAGCGTGTGCTCATCGCCTGCAAAATAGATGCGCGTACGGCCCTGCATGGAGGTGGTCGCCTCAGCAAACGCGGCCGTATCCAGACGATAGAGCGTTGACAAGATTAGCATAAAGCGATTTACCGCCCGCTTCTGCTCTGCATATTCATCAGAAAGCAGCAACTCGCGCACCGCACGAACACGATCCTGAGGGCGTGACTCATTCCCTGCCGACTGTGCCGTTTTAGACGGCTGCGAGGCGGCAACAGGCTGTGTTTCGGTCGCGGTGGCTGTCTGACCCGCAGTAAACTTCAGCATACGGCGCAGAATATCGGATGCGCTTTCGCCAATATGTTGCGTGTGGCTGGCAATATAACGGTAGAGCTCTTCGTCAACTTCGATCGTTTTCATCTTATTCCGTACGGTTTTGACTCACGACAGAACCCGCGATTTTCTGAAAATCCAGAGGTAAACACCGGGGTTTCAGGCCGTGTGCAGGTTCTAACATGAAGATTATAAAGTTAAATTCAGACAGGCTGATAGCATTCAAACGGTTTAGGGGCAAAAGTCAGAATATGTCCTAATGCCACCGGAAGCAGCGCACCTGAAAAGGTGAAACCATGATAACCTAAGCGCAGGTCTCACACTTAAGAACTTTGCTATGATTTTGAATGCCCGTCTGCAAACTGAACAATCTTCTGCTGATTCCACACCCGTTCTGCTCATTCACGGTTTGTTTGGCAGTCTTGATAACCTCGGCGTTCTGGCGCGCGGTCTGAAAGATGACCATCCGCTTATCCAGGTTGATGTGCGTAATCATGGCTTATCTCCGCGCGCTGACGAGATGACCTACCAGGTTATGGCCCAGGATATGCTGGACACGCTTGATGCGCAGGGCATTGAGCGCCTTTCCGTCATTGGTCACTCCATGGGCGGTAAAATTGCCATGACGATGAGCGCCCTGGCCCCTGAGCGGATAGAACAGATGGTGATGATTGACATTGCGCCCGTCGACTATCAGACGCGCCGCCACGACGAAATTTTTGCCGCGATCCGAGCCGTCACCGACGCGGGCGTGACGCTGCGCAGTGAGGCGGCCGGGATTATGCGTCAGCATCTTAACGAAGAAGGTGTGATTCAGTTCATCCTGAAATCGTTCAGTAGCGGTGAATGGCGCTTTAACGTTCCAGCGCTCTGGGACAACTATGCGTATATCACGGGTTGGGAAACGGTGCCCGCGTGGCCGCACCCGGCGTTGTTCATTCGCGGTGGTGACTCCCCTTATCTGGACAATCAGTACCGTGACGCGATACTGCAACAGTTTCCCGCCGCGCAGGCGCACGTGATTGGCGGTGCAGGTCACTGGGTCCACGCCGAAAAACCTGATGCTGTCTTACGCAGCATTCGCCGCTTTTTTGCACGATAAATCCGCTTAACTGGCTGTAAAAGTTTAGGATTGGCGTCCATGGTTAGCCTGGAGTATGATGGCGCGCTAAATTTTTGCCGTGGGCGCGTATCCACGGTAAAAGCCAGTAATTTAATCTGCGCAGCGGCACGATCCGTTTGCGCCCATTCAGTTGTACTAAGCCATGGCAAAAGAAAACACTGACCGCACGACGCTCGATCTGTTCGCTAACGAGCGTCGCCCTGGTCGCCCTAAAACCAGTCCGCTTACGCGTGATGAACAACTGCGTATCAATAAACGCAATCAACTGAAACGTGACAAAGGGCGCGGGCTTCGCCGTGTCGAACTCAAAATGAACAGCCAGGCGGTAGAAGCGCTTAATACGCTGGCTGAACAGCGTAATCTCAGCCGCAGTGAATTAATTGAACAAATGCTGCTGGCGCAACTCAAACTGGACTAACGCACGCAAACCGCACACAGAAACAAATGTCGCGGCTTTACAAGTTCCGCCCTTTTTCGTGGTCTGCTATCATTTGCTGAATATGCTCAGGCATTCATTCTATCATCAGGATTTAAGAGGTTATTTTACCCATGGCAATCGTAGGCATCTTCTTTGGCAGCGATACCGGTAACACCGAAAACATTGCAAAAATGATCCAGAAACAACTGGGCAAAGACGTTGCAGAGGTTCACGACATCGCGAAAAGCACTAAAGAAGATCTGGAAGCCTTTGACATCCTGCTGCTGGGTATTCCGACCTGGTACTATGGTGAAGCACAGTGCGACTGGGATGACTTTTTCCCGACGCTGGAAGAGATCGACTTCAACGGTAAGCTGGTGGCGCTGTTCGGTTGTGGCGATCAGGAAGACTACGCCGAGTACTTCTGTGACGCGATGGGCACCATTCGTGACATTATCGAACCTAACGGTGCCATTATCGTGGGCCACTGGCCAACCGAGGGCTACCATTTCGAGGCCTCAAAAGGTCTGGCAGACGATAGCCACTTCCTGGGCCTGGCGATTGATGAAGATCGCCAGCCAGAACTGACGAACGAACGCGTCGACAAGTGGGTTAAGCAGATCTTCGATGAACTGCAACTCAAAGAAATTATCGAAGCCTGATAGCCGTGAGCGCAGTGTGGGCGCTGGTCCACACTGCATCAATGGCTTTTCCTATAAAAATAATAGCTACATTTTTGTAACTTTCCGCATTTAGTCTGTAGAATACCCGCATCGATCATCTGCTTATTTCCCTGGAATTGAGATGACACAACGCGAAATGGTAGCCAGCCCGCCCTCCATGCTTTGTACCGCGAACATCGCCACGGTTTCATCGCAGGCAGCATCGGTTTTCATTTCAGCGCATCAGTTCTATAATGAGACGCAAATGAGAATGGCGGTCGATCGACATACAGGCTACATGCCACAAGAGTGACCAAAGTAACAGGACAATATCCGCATGACTGACAACAACACCGCATTAAAGAAGGCTGGCCTGAAAGTCACCCTGCCCAGACTCAAAATTCTGGAAGTGCTTCAGGAACCTGCATGCCATCACGTCAGCGCGGAAGATCTGTATAAACGCCTGATTGATATGGGCGAAGAGATTGGACTGGCCACGGTTTACCGTGTACTGAACCAGTTCGACGATGCCGGCATTGTGACCCGCCACAACTTTGAAGGCGGTAAATCGGTGTTTGAGCTGACGCAGCAGCACCATCACGATCACCTGATCTGTCTGGATTGCGGTAAAGTCATTGAATTTAGTGATGAGTCTATTGAAACGCGTCAGCGTGATATCGCGACCCGTCACGGTATTAAGCTCACCAACCACAGCCTGTACCTGTATGGTCACTGTGCCCTGGGCGATTGCCGCGAAGACGAAACACTGCACGACAAGTAACGTTTGTCAGACGGTAAAGAAAAAGCCGATGCCTGCATCGGCTTTTTTGTGCCTGTCAGTCACGCCACCAGCGTTTCCTGCAGGTAGCGCCAGCGGGGCACCGAGGTGGAGCAGTCCAGAATCGCAACGGAAATGCGGCTTTTGTTTTCCCCATTCATCATCTGCACTTCCCGATACTGAATGGTAACCTCGTTAGCGTGCTCTGACAGGATCACATGTTCGCTGGTCGCGATGCGCATCCCTTCCCGTGCGCCTTGTAAGCGGCGAAAGAGTTCTTCAACCTCATTGAGGTTCAGCATCTTGCCCTGTGGCGTGACCATCTGGAAGTCAGGATGAAAATGAGAAAGCAGCAGATGAAAGCTGTCACCACTGTCACGGCTGTGGTTAAAAATATGTTCAATGAGTTGATGTAAGACGACAACGCTGTGTTTGGCTTCCTGTGCGAAAACTGTCATTTTTTTCCTTTTTAACCCGCAAACAAAGACTACAGAGGGTTAGCGTACCTGAAAAAAAATAATTCACACCGGGAAAGTTATTAAAAAAATTAAACTGAGAGCGATTCCACAGAAGTAAAATTAATCGAATTAAACGGGTTCAGGACAAATGTCGGCGCTAAAAAAAATCCACCCAATAAAAAAGGGCGATTGCTCGCCCTTTACCGATCATCTGATGACCATGCGGCGTAAATTATTCGCCGTTTTTCGCCCAGGTATCGCGCAGACCAACAGTACGGTTAAACACTAACTGCGACGGTGTTGAATACACACTGTCAGCGCAGAAATAGCCTTCACGTTCGAACTGATAAGGCGCACTGGCTTCTGCGTCACGCAGACCGGGTTCAACGAAGCCGTGTTTAATCGCCAGCGAATCCGGATTGATTGTCGTCAGAAAATCATCCGCCGCACCCGGATTCGGAACGCTGAACAGACGGTCATACAGACGGAATTCTGCCGGTAGTGCATGTTCAGCTGAGACCCAGTGGATAACCCCTTTGACTTTACGGCCATCAGCAGGATCTTTGCTCAGCGTATCGACGTCACAGGTGCAGTAGATGCAGGTGATATTGCCTTCTTCATCTTTCGCGGTCCGTTCCGCACGGATGACATAGGCATTACGCAGACGCACTTCTTTACCCAGCACCAGGCGCTTATAGTGCTTATTCGCCTCTTCGCGGAAGTCGGCACGATCGATCCAGATCTCGCGGCTAAAGGGAACATCGCGTGTGCCCATTTCCGGTTTGTTAGGATGATTTGGCATGCTGAGCACTTCATTGTGCCCGGCAGGCAGGTTTTCCAGCACAATTTTCACCGGATCCAGCACCGCCATCGCCCGCGGCGCATTTTCGTTGAGATCGTCGCGGATACAGGATTCCAGCGAAGCCATTTCAACGATGTTGTCCTGCTTCGTGATACCAATGCGGCGGCAGAACTCACGAATGGAGGCCGCGGTGTAACCACGACGACGCAAACCCGACACGGTTAACATGCGCGGATCGTCCCAGCCTTCAACATGCTTCTCGCTGACCAGCTGCGTCAGTTTGCGTTTTGACATCACCGCATACTCCAGATTCAGGCGCGAAAACTCATACTGACGCGGATGAACAGGAATAGTAATGTTATCCAGCACCCAGTCATACAGGCGGCGGTTGTCCTGGAATTCCAGCGTGCAAAGGGAGTGCGTAATGCCTTCCAGCGCATCCGAAATGCAGTGGGTGAAATCGTACATCGGGTAGATGCACCACTTATTGCCGGTTTGATGATGCTCGGCAAACTTGATGCGGTACAGCACCGGATCGCGCATGACGATAAAGCTGGAAGCCATGTCGATTTTCGCGCGCAGACAGGCTTTGCCCTCTGCGAACTCGCCATTGCGCATTTTTTCAAACAGCGCGAGGTTCTCTTCCACACTGCGGTCACGGTAAGGGCTGTTTTTACCCGGTGCCGTTAAGGTACCGCGGTATTCACGAATTTCGTCTGGCGTCAGTTCATCAACGTAGGCCAGGCCTTTGTTGATCAGTTCAACGGCATAGTGATAAAGCTGGTCGAAATAGTCAGATGAATAACGAACCTCGCCGCTCCAGGTAAAACCCAGCCACTGCACGTCACGCTTAATGGATTCGACGAACTCCATATCTTCTTTGACCGGATTGGTATCGTCAAAACGCAGATTGCACTCGCCCTGATAATCTTGTGCAATACCGAAATTCAGGCAGATTGATTTAGCATGGCCGATATGCAGATAACCATTTGGCTCTGGCGGAAAACGGGTATGCACACTGCTGTGCTTACCGCTCGCCAAATCCTCGTCAATAATCTGACGAATAAAGTTCGTTGGGCGGGCTTCAGCCTCACTCATCTCAAAATCCTCAACGCATAGAATGGGTGGTTTATACCACGTAATATCCGGGTATGATCCACAAAGCGTTGCAGAGAAACAACCGTTTGTTGGGCGATTAAAATAAAAAAGGCAGGAATCGCTTCCTGCCTTTTGTTGAGGATACAGGGAATTAGCCTTTTACTTCATACAGCGGGGTTTCACCGGCGATGACCTGGCCCTGCGTCAGCAGCGTTAAACCGGCGAAGTCTTCAATATTGCTCACCACCACCGGACTGATCATTGAGCGGGCATGGGCGTTAAGATAGTCCAGATCCATCTCCAGCACCGGCTGGCCTGCTGTGACCTGTGCACCCTCTTCCACTAAACGGGTAAAGCCCTGACCGTCCAGCGCCACGGTATCCAGCCCCATGTGCACGACGATCTCTACCCCGTTTTCACTTTCCAGACAGAAAGCATGGTTCGTGTTGAAAATTTTCACCACCGTACCGGCAACAGGCGCAACGACGCGCTTGTCGCTCGGCTTAATCGCCACGCCATCACCCACGGCTTTACTGGCGAAAGCCTCATCCGGCACCGCATCCAGTGCGATAACCTCACCGCTCACCGGGGCCACCAGCGTTGCGATAACGCGTTTTTCACTGTTCAGGACGGCCTGGGGTTTGGCCTCGTTAGCGGGGGCTGGCGCACTGCCACTGCTGGCTGCGCCAGCAACCGGGCCTTTCACCAGCACTTTTTTCATAGCCGTGGCGATACTTTCCGCCTGGGTACCCACGATAATCTGGACACTTTGCTTGTTGAGGCGAATCACACCCGACGCACCCAGCCGTTTTGCCACACCTTCGTTAACCTGGCCCGCATCTTTCACGTTCAGACGTAAACGGGTAATACAGGCATCAATGGCGGTAAGGTTGTCTGAACCGCCCACCGCGCCGATGTAGCGGCGTGCCAGTGATTCCGTGGCGCTTTCACCATTATCAGTGGTATCAACGTTCACGTCATAACCGTCCGCTTCATCCCCCGCTACCGCCAGTTCACGACCTGGGGTCATCAGGTTGAATTTTTTGATGGTAAAGCGGAAGACCAGATAATAAATCACGAAGAACACCAGGCCCTGCGGAATCAGCATGTACCATTGCGTCGCCAGGGGATTACGGGTAGAGAGCACCATATCCACTAATCCCGCACTGAAGCCAAAACCGGCAATCCAGTGCATGCTGGCAGCGATAAAGACCGAGATGCCGGTCAGTACAGCATGGATGACATACAGTACCGGTGCCACGAACATAAAGGAGAATTCCAGCGGTTCGGTGATACCGGTAAAGAATGCTGCGAAAGCGGCCGCCAGCATGATACCGCCCACTTTTGCCCGGTTTTCAGGGCGAGCGCAATGGTAAATTGCCAGCGCCGCGCCCGGCAAACCGAACATCATAATTGGGAAGAAACCCGCCTGATAGCGGCCAGTGATGCCCGGGATAGCAGTGCCATTTGCCAGTGACTGCGCACCGCCGAGGAATTTAGGGATATCGTTAATGCCTGCTACGTCGAACCAGAAAACGGAGTTCAGCGCATGATGTAAGCCAACCGGAATAAGCAAACGGTTAAAGAAGGCGTAAACACCCGCACCAACCGATCCCAGTTTTTGTATATGCTCACCGAAGCTCACCAGACCATTAAAGATGACAGGCCAAATGTACATCAGGATAAATGCCACCAGAATCATCAGGAAGGACACCAGAATAGGCACCAGCCGACGCCCGCTAAAGAATGAGAACGCTTTGGGCAGTTCTACATGGCTAAAACGGTTATAGACTTCTGCGGACAGCACGCCTACCAGAATACCGACAAACTGGTTGCTGATTTTTCCAAACGCCGCCGGCACGTCCGCCACCGGGATTTTCTGGATCATGGCTACAGCAGCCGGTGAACACAGCGTAGTGACGACCAGGAAACCCACAAAGCCGGTCAGTGCAGCCGCACCGTCTTTATCTTTTGACATGCCGTATGCAACGCCAATGGCGAACAGCACCGACATATTTTCGATGATCGCGCCACCGGATTTAATTAACAACGCGGCAAAGGCATTGCCTGCACCCCAGCTGTCAGGATCGATCCAGTACCCTATTCCCATTAAAATTGCTGCTGCGGGCAGCGTAGCGACCGGCACCATCAGGGCCCGCCCCACACGTTGTAAGTAACTTAACATTGACCTTTTCCCCCATTGAAACTGACTTATTGCATGGCTGCCGCTTAATGTTGTTATGTCAGCAGCCCGCTTCTGACGGCATTACACTCAGTGCTGAGGAGTGTAATAACAAATTAATTCGCTCTACAAATTAATAGCAGCCATTTGTGACAAAAATCACCAAAAATTGATTTTTAACATCGACATGACTGGCTATGAACGCCCACTTATTTTATGATGCGAAATATCAAGACGCGCGTTTCCTTCCCATTCGCCTGTCCTCACCGGCAACATGGCTTTGCTGCGCGTCGAATCCTTCACTCACATTTGAGGTGCAACATGAGACTGATTCCTTTATCTACTCCCACTCAGGTCGGCAAATGGGCAGCGCGCCATATTGTGAACCGTATTAATGCGTTTAATCCCAGCGCTGACAAGCCCTTTATTCTGGGACTGCCTACGGGCGGTACGCCTCTGGAAGCGTACAAGCACTTGATCGATATGCACAAAGCGGGCCAGGTTAGCTTCAGACATGTCATTACCTTCAACATGGATGAATATGTCGGGCTGCCGAAAGAGCATCCGGAAAGCTACTACAGCTTTATGCATCGTAATTTCTTTGACCACGTTGATATTCAACCCGAAAACATCAATTTGCTGAATGGTAATGCGCCCGATATTGACGCAGAATGTCGCCGTTATGAAGATAAAATTCGGTCTCTGGGCAAAATCCACCTGTTCATGGGCGGCGTCGGTAATGATGGCCATATCGCCTTTAACGAACCCGCGTCGTCATTATCTTCACGCACTCGTATCAAAACGCTGACTCACGACACACGTGTGGCAAATTCACGCTTTTTTAACGGTGATGTTGATCAGGTGCCGAAATATGCCCTGACCGTTGGCGTGGGCACGCTGCTGGACGCTGAAGAAGTGATGATTCTGGTTACTGGTCACGTTAAAGCACAGGCGTTGCAGGCTGCCGTGGAAGGAAACGTGAACCACATGTGGACAATCAGTTGCCTGCAACTCCATCCTAAATCCGTGGTGGTCTGCGACGAGCCCGCGACCATGGAGTTGAAAGTTAAAACGGTGAAGTACTTCCGTGAAATGGAAGCGGAAAATATGCAGGGCGTTTAATACCGTTATTACGTCACCTGCTGTCAGATGCACGAGCGGCAGGTAAGCCGGGAGAAGAAGATGTACGCATTAGTCAATGGCCGAATCTACAGCGGCTACGAAATTCTGGATCACCATGCCGTGGTGATCGCTGACGGACGCATTGAACGGGTTTGCCCTGTTACTGCCTTGCCGTCAGGCATTGAACAGCAGGACGTAAGCGGCGCCATTATCGCGCCCGGCTTTATCGACCTGCAGCTTAACGGCTGTGGCGGCGTCCAGTTTAATGACGATATAGACGCCATCAGCGTGGAAACGCTGGAAACCATGCATCGCGCCAATGTGAAATCGGGCTGCACCAGCTTTTTGCCTACGCTGATTACCAGCAGTGACGCGCTGATGGTGCGCGCGGTGGAAACAATGCGCGCCTTTTTGCAGAAGTATCCTCACGTTATGCTGGGCTTACATCTGGAAGGCCCCTGGCTGAGTGTGGCGAAAAAGGGCACACATAACCCTGCCCTGATCCGTGAGCCCGATGCGCAGATGGTGCAATTCCTTTGCGACAACGCAGACGTGATCAGCAAAGTTACGCTGGCACCTGAAGTGGTGGGCAGCGCGGTGATTCGCCAACTGAGCGAAGCGGGTATCATGGTCTCAGCCGGGCATTCCAGTGCCACTTATGAAGAGGCAAAAGCGGGGTTTGCGGCGGGCATTACGTTCGCCACGCATCTCTATAATGCGATGCCTGCCTTTGCCGGACGTGAGCCCGGCCTCATCGGTGCGCTGTTTGATGCGCCTGATGTATACTGCGGCATTATTGCAGATGGTTTACATGTCCATTACGCTAACGTCCGCAATGCTAAACGCATCAAAGGTGACAAACTGGTGTTGGTCACCGACGCGACAGCACCGGCGGGCGCTGCTATCGATAAGTTTATTTTTGCTGGTAAAACAATCTATTATCGTAACGGGCTGTGCGTGGATGAGCAGGGCACGCTAAGCGGTTCAGCACTGACAATGATTGAAGCCGTACAAAACTGCGTTGAGCATGCGGGCATTGCGTTGGATGAAGCCCTGCGCATGGCATCACTTTATCCCGCACAGGCAATGGGCGTTGAAAAACAGTCAGGTACGATTCAGGCAGGGAAACTCGCCAACCTGACGGTTTTTACACGCGACTTTAAAATTATTAAGACGTTAGTCAATGGAGATAACGTCCTGAGCGAGTAAGCACTGAATGACCACTGGCGGCCAGACTCAAATTGGAAATGTCGATCTTGTCAAACAACTGAATAGCGCGGCCGTCTACCGGTTAATCGACCAGCAAGGGCCGATTTCACGTATTCAGATTGCGGATTTAAGCCAACTTGCTCCCGCCAGTGTCACCAAAATTACACGTCAGCTTATTGAGCGCGGTTTGATTAAAGAAGTGGACCAGCAGGCGTCCACTGGCGGTCGCCGCGCCATTTCTATCGTGACGGAAACCCGCCACTTTCACACCATCGGTGTGCGCCTTGGCCGCAATGATGCCACGCTAACCCTGTTCGATTTAAGCGGTAAATCCCTGGCTCAGCAGGATTATCCCCTGCCCCAACGCACGCAGGAAGCACTCGAACAGGCCTTGTTCGATGCCATTGCGCATTTTATCCAGCAGAGTGAAGCGAAAATTCGCGAGCTGATCGCGATTTCCGTGATTTTGCCCGGCCTCGTTGAT
Source organism: Pantoea sp. JZ2 (assembly GCF_035191405.1). Classification (NCBI taxonomy): domain Bacteria; kingdom Pseudomonadati; phylum Pseudomonadota; class Gammaproteobacteria; order Enterobacterales; family Erwiniaceae; genus Pantoea; species Pantoea sp. JZ2. The sequence goes on from NZ_CP045247.1 coordinate 3,437,244, forward strand.
CCGCTTAATGGCGTAATCCGCTACATGCCGCATATTCATGTGAATCAGTGGCCGCTGGTTGCTAATCTAAAGCACCGGTTTAACGTCACCAGTTTTGTGGGCCATGATATTCGCAGCCTGGCGCTGGCTGAGCACTATTTTGGCGCAACGCGCGATTGTGCCGACTCGATATTAGTGCGCCTGCATCGGGGAACCGGCGCAGGCATTATCGCCAACGGGCAGATTTTTTTGGGCAGTAATGGCAATGTCGGTGAAATCGGTCATATTCAGGTCGATCCCCTGGGGGAACGCTGCCACTGTGGCAACTTTGGCTGTCTTGAAACCATTGCGGCAAACAGCGCCATTGAACATCGTGTAAGCGAGCTACTGAATAAAGGCTACCCGAGCATCCTGACTCAGGCGGCGTGCCAGATGCAGCATATCTGCCAGGCCGCCAATCAGGGCGATGCGTTAGCCTGCGAAGTTGTCGAGCATGTGGGGCGTTATCTGGGTAAGGCGATTGCGATTGCGATCAACCTGTTTAACCCGCAAAAAATCGTGCTGGCAGGCGAGATCACCGAAGCAGAACGTGTCTTGCTACCCGCGATTGAAAGTTGCATTAATACGCAGACACTGGCGGCCTTTCGTAAAAATCTGCCTGTGGTGCGTTCACAACTCGATCATCGCTCGGCGATCGGCGCCTTTGCGCTGGCGAAACGAGCGATGTTAAACGGCATCCTGCTGCAACATCTTTTGGAAGACTAAGCGCAGCCTGTTTTCTGACAGCGCGCATCGGAACACATTTATGACGATTAAAAATGTAATTTGTGACATTGATGGCGTGCTGATGCACGACAATACCGCGGTGCCCGGTGCAAAAGAGTTTTTGCAGCGCATTCTGGCTAAAGATATGCCATTAGTGGTGCTGACCAACTACCCTTCCCAGACGGCGCGGGACTTAGCCAATCGCTTCTCCTCCGCGGGCATCGACATACCGGATTCGGTGTTTTACACCTCAGCCATGGCGACCGCTGACTTTCTGCGTCGTCAGGAAGGCAAAAAGGCCTATGTCATTGGTGAGGGTGCGCTGGTGCACGAACTCTACAAAGCGGGCTTTACCATCACTGACGTTAACCCGGACTTTGTCATCGTGGGCGAAACCCGGTCGTTTAACTGGGACATGATGCATAAGGCGGCTTTCTTTGTGGCAAACGGGGCGCGTTTCATTGCCACCAACCCCGACACGCACGCCAGGGGATTCGTGCCCGCCTGCGGTGCCTTGTGTGCCGGTATTGAAAAGATCTCCGGTCGCAGGCCGTTTTATGTCGGCAAACCCAGCCCGTATATCATGCGTGCCGCGCTGAATAAAATGCAGGCGCACTCAGAGGACACGGTGATCGTGGGTGACAACCTTCGCACCGATATTCTGGCCGGTTTTCAGGCCGGACTGGAAACCATTCTTGTCCTGTCTGGGGTGTCAACCCTGAGCGATATTGACGCGATGCCTTTCCGTCCTGACTGGATTTTTCCTTCCGTGGCCGATATCGATCTCTTCTAAACGTTCAGCTTATGACGCACTGCCGCCTCAGGCAGTGCATTCCCCTTCCTTGCCCCTCTCTGCTGGCTTGAGATCGTTCAAAAAACACCCCAAAATCACTTTTTATTGCCGATTCATCAATAAAAAGACAATTTCATTAGATAAAATTCAATATCCAGGGTTATTCAACAACCTTTTTATCAGTGAAACACGATTCCTCTTGCATTGTGTACCTGAAATAACGCATTTTCTTATACATCACGCAGCGAACGGCTGCCGGACAAACGTAAAATTACATCGCCGCAGGTGAGTTCAGGAGTCAGATATGTGTTCTATTTTTGGTGTGCTGGATCTGAAAAGCGATCCCGTTGAGTTACGTAAAAAAGCATTGGAAAGCTCACGCTTAATGCGTCACCGTGGGCCGGACTGGTCAGGTGTGTATGCTGACGACCACGCGATCCTTGCTCACGAACGTCTCTCAATTGTCGACGTCAACAACGGTGCACAGCCACTGTATAACGCCGATCACACTCACGTTCTGGCCGTCAACGGTGAAATCTACAACCATCAGGCCCTGCGCGCAGAGTTAAGCGATCGTTATAGTTTCCAGACCGGTTCGGACTGCGAAGTCATTCTGGCGCTGTATCAGGAAAAAGGCGTCGATTTCCTGGACGAGTTGCAGGGCATGTTTGCCTTTATCCTGTACGACACCGTGAAGCAAACGTATCTGATTGGTCGCGACCATATCGGTATCATTCCGCTGTATATGGGCAACGATGAGCACGGCAACCTGTTTGTGGCGTCTGAAATGAAGGCGCTGGTGCCGGTTTGCCGCACCATTAAAGAATTCCCACCGGGAAGCTACCTTTCCTCCAGTACTGACGGTGAAATTCGTCGTTACTGGCAGCGTGACTGGATGGAATACAAAAACGTTGAAAACAACGTGACTGACGCGGCTGGCCTGAAACATGCGCTGGAAGAGTCGGTAAAAAGTCATCTGATGTCAGACGTTCCTTATGGCGTGCTGCTGTCTGGCGGTCTGGATTCTTCTATTATCTCAGCCGTGACCAAGCGTTTTGCCGCTAAGCGCGTTGAAGATCAGGACAAAAGCGATGCCTGGTGGCCACAGCTGCACTCTTTCGCCGTCGGTCTGGAAGGCTCACCGGATCTGAAAGCAGCCAAACTGGTTGCCGAGCACCTGGGTACGGTTCACCATGAAATCCACTTCACGGTGCAGGAAGGTCTGGATGCTATCCGTGACGTGATCTACCACATCGAGACCTACGATGTGACCACCATTCGTGCCTCCACGCCGATGTACCTGATGTCGCGTAAGATCAAAGCGATGGGCATTAAAATGGTGCTGTCAGGCGAAGGCGCAGATGAAGTCTTCGGTGGCTACCTCTATTTCCATAAAGCGCCTGATGCCAAAGAATTCCATGAAGAGAACGTGCGTAAGCTGCTGGCTCTGCACATGTTTGACTGTGCTCGCGCCAACAAAGCGATGTCCGCCTGGGGCGTAGAAGCGCGCGTGCCGTTCCTGGATAAGAAATTTTTGGATGTCGCCATGCGTATCAACCCACAGGACAAGATGTGCGGCAGCAACGGTAAAATGGAAAAACACATCCTGCGCGAATGTTTCTCTTCCTATCTGCCTGAAAGCGTTGCCTGGCGTCAGAAAGAGCAGTTCTCTGACGGCGTAGGTTACAGCTGGATTGACACGCTGAAAGAAGTGGCGGCTAAGCAGATTAGCGATCAGCAACTGGCGACGGCGCATTTCCGCTTCCCGTATAACACGCCGGGTTCGAAAGAAGCGTATCTCTATCGCGAAATTTTCGAAGAACTGTTCCCACTCCCAAGTGCTGCCGAGTGCGTGCCAGGTGGGCCGTCTGTTGCCTGTTCGTCGGCAAAAGCGATTGAGTGGGATGAAGCCTTCAAAAACATGGACGATCCTTCAGGACGTGCCGTGGGCGTGCACCAGTCCGCTTACAAATAAGTGCTATACTGAGTGAACAGATGGGCCAGTAATGGCCCATTTTTTGTGGAGTTGCCGTTGTATTCACTGAAAAATTGCCGAATAAAGCACCACCCTGGTTATAAGCCAGACAAACAGGCGTTTGAAGGCAAAAAACGGCAAAAAACTTGTTGACGCTGTGTAGTCAACTCCGCATAATGCGCCCCGCAACGCCGATGAAGGTTGCGCGAAAAAAGATGGCTACGTAGCTCAGCTGGTTAGAGCACAGCACTCATAATGCTGGGGTCACAGGTTCGATTCCCGTCGTAGCCACCATCTTTTTTTTGCGGGAGTGGCGAAATTGGTAGACGCACCAGATTTAGGTTCTGGCGCCGCAAGGTGTGCGAGTTCAAGTCTCGCCTCCCGCACCATTTCACGAGTCGGCAGCGTGGATGGGGTATCGCCAAGCGGTAAGGCACCGGTTTTTGATACCGGCATTCCCTGGTTCGAATCCAGGTACCCCAGCCAATTTCGATGTATCTCGCGGCTGCGAGTGGACGAATGGGATATCGCCAAGCGGTAAGGCACCGGTTTTTGATACCGGCATTCCCTGGTTCGAATCCAGGTATCCCAGCCATCATCGAAAGGCAATACAATTTGGCTACGTAGCTCAGCTGGTTAGAGCACAGCACTCATAATGCTGGGGTCACAGGTTCGATTCCCGTCGTAGCCACCATTTTCTTGGGGTGTCGCCAAGCGGTAAGGCACTGGTTTCTGATACCAGCATTCCGGGGTTCGAATCCCTGCACCCCAGCCATTTTAGACAATTTGATTTGACACCATTGGGGTGTCGCCAAGCGGTAAGGCACTGGTTTCTGATACCAGCATTCCGGGGTTCGAATCCCTGCACCCCAGCCAAATTAAGCAAAAAAGCCCGCAATAGCGGGCTTTTTTGTTTCTGGCTTCCGGCTCATGACCACGCGTCACATCCGTGCGACGCGTGGCTGAGGCTTACAAGCCTAACGCATAGCGCAAGACCTGACGTTTCAGCACGCCGGAATGCTCAGCGGCGATCAATCCCAGATTGCGTACCAGCTTTAACGGGCCGACGCGGTTGCTAAACGTAAAATAGAACAGATCCATCCCGCTCTGCATCAGCAGATTATCGTGGCGGCGCTGGCGCTGGTAACGTAACAGCACCCGTTCCGACGACCAGGTTTCAGCATTGTCACGCGCAGCAATTAATACATCCATTAACGCATCGATGTCACGATATCCCAGATTCACGCCCTGCCCTGCCAGAGGATTAATGGTGTGCGCCGCATCGCCGACCAGCGCCAGCCCCGGCAGGACATAACGCGCGGCATGACGACGCACCAGGGGAAAGCCACCGGCTGCATGCACATGAAAACGGCCCAGTCGGGCCGGAAAGTGATGGGCGATCTCTTTCTCCAGCTGCGCGACAGGCATGGCCTGTAACTGTCGGATACGGGCGGCGGCGTCATACCATACCAGCGAGGCATGATGACCGAACAGCGGCAGGAAAGCGCGTGGACCGTCGGGCGTAAAGTGCTGCCAGGTCGCATCGCCAGCCGGATGCTCGCAGGTGACGCTGATCAGTAAGCAGGACTGTGCGTAACTCCAGCCGTGAATCCCAATACCCGCCATCTGTCGCACCTGTGAATTTGCGCCGTCTGCCCCCACCACTAATTTTGCGGTTACGGTCGTGCCATTGCTTAATGACAGCGTCCAGCCCGCATTACAGGGCTGAAGATCCTCCATCGTCGCCGGGCACAGCAAGGTGATCCCTCGCTGCGTCATCTCTTCCCACAGCGCACGTTGCAGCACCGTGTTCTCCACCATATAACCCAGTTCAGGCAAACCCAGCGACTCCGCATCGAAACTGACCTGCGCCGTCTGCCACTCCCAGGTTTCCAGTTTGCGGTAAGGCGCACAGCGCATCGCCTCTACGCGTTGCCAGACGTTCAGTTGTTTCAGGAGCGCCACCGACGAGGAGCCGACAGCGGAAATGCGCACGTCCGGCAGGCTGTCGGGATCGAAAGGTGGCGGGGTTGCCCGCTCAATCACCGCCACCCGGAAGCGGTGCTGCGCTAAACCACAGGCCAGCGCCGCTCCGACCATGCCGCCGCCGACAATCACCACATCAAACTGGTTATCCTGCATCACTTGTATCCCTCTCTTAGGCCGCCACTTTTCAGCGCGGTGGTATTCCTGCAAAGTGTACCGGAAAAATGAGGCACGATCAGAAAAGCCCTCAGGCTGGTCACATCCGCAGCAAAGCATTACAATACGCGCCCAGCACTTCACTGCACTGATTTAATGGCTAGCTCGATGACAAAAAAACTGCATATCAAAACCTGGGGATGTCAGATGAATGAGTACGATTCATCTAAGATGTCTGACCTGCTGAACAGCACGCACGGCTATACCCTGACAGAGGAAGCCGAAGAGGCGGATATTCTGCTGCTCAACACCTGCTCAATCCGCGAGAAAGCGCAGGAGAAGGTTTTCCACCAGTTGGGGCGCTGGAAAAAACTCAAAGAGCGCAACCCGGATTTGATCATCGGTGTTGGCGGCTGCGTCGCGTCGCAGGAAGGGGATCATATTCGCCAGCGTGCGCCTTGCGTGGACATTGTCTTTGGTCCGCAAACCCTGCATCGCCTGCCTGAAATGATTAATACCGTGCGCGGCAGCAAAAGTCCGGTTGTGGACATCAGCTTCCCGGAAATCGAAAAATTCGACCGCCTGCCTGAACCGCGGGCCGAAGGCCCCACCGCGTTTGTCTCCATCATGGAAGGCTGCAACAAATATTGTACGTTCTGCGTGGTGCCTTATACGCGCGGTGAAGAAGTCAGCCGTCCGTCAGACGATATTCTACTGGAGATCGCGCAGTTGGCTGCGCAGGGCGTACGCGAAGTGAACCTGTTAGGGCAGAACGTGAACGCCTATCGCGGCGAAACCTTTGACGGCGACGTGTGCACCTTTGCTGAACTGCTGCGTCTGGTGGCGGCGATTGACGGCATTGACCGTATTCGCTTCACCACCAGCCATCCGATTGAGTTCACCGATGACATCATTGATGTCTATCGCGATACGCCAGAGCTGGTGAGCTTCCTCCACCTGCCTGTGCAGAGCGGCGCCGACCGAATTCTGACGCTGATGAAGCGTGCGCACACTGCGCTGGAGTACAAGGCTATCATTCGCAAACTGCGCGCTGCACGCCCTGACATTGAGATCAGTTCTGACTTTATCGTAGGTTTCCCGGGTGAAACACAGCAGGACTTTGAGCAAACGATGAAGCTGATTGGTGATATTAACTTTGATATGAGCTACAGCTTTATCTACTCAGCGCGGCCGGGCACACCTGCGGCAGACTTGCCTGACGACGTCAGCGACGAAGAGAAAAAACAGCGTCTGTATATTCTGCAGGATCGCATCAACCAGCAGGCCATGGCGATCAGCCGCCGTATGCTGGGCAGCGTGCAGCGGATTCTGGTAGAAGGCATTTCACGTAAAAATGTGATGGAGCTGACCGGCCGGACCGAAAACAACCGAGTGGTGAATTTCGAAGGTCCGGTAGAGATGATCGGTAAGTTTGTCGACGTTGAAATTGTCGATGTGTATACCAACTCCTTGCGCGGCAAGCTGGTGCGGACTGAAGAGGAAATGGGCTTACGTGTGGTTGAAAGCCCGGCCTCCGTTATCGCCCGTACCCGCAAAGAAAATGATATCGGCGTTGGCGTCTTCCAGCCCTGATCTTCCGTTATGTGCGGCAGCTAACCGTCGGCTGCCGCACATTCTGCTGTTTTGCACTTGGTTTCTGCCGGTGCCGCCCAAATATCACCTCGTAAGCTTGCGCCCCGGCGTGACCGCATAAATAATTTCGTTATGATGCATCCGCTTAACACATCTGATGCACCCGCAATCCCTTTCAACTGGCCCTGAGTGACCCAAAGGATTCGTTTGAATATTGAAACCCGTGAAATCGCCCTTGAACCGGCTGATAACCGCCGTCTGATGAGCCTGTGCGGTCCATTTGATGACAATGTAAAACAGCTGGAACGTCGTCTTGGCATTGAGATAAACCGCCGGGACAATCAGTTTAAACTGGTTGGTCGGGTGCTGTGCGTGAATGCCGCGGTCGAGATCCTGAAAACACTTTATGTCGATACCGCGCCCGTGCGCGGCGAAATTCCGGATATCGAACCCGAGCAGATTCATCTGGCGATCAAAGAAAGCCGGGTGCTGGAACAAACGGCAGAAAGCGTGCCCGACTACGGTAAAGCGGTCAATATCAAGACCAAGCGTGGCGTCATCAAGCCGCGCACCCCAAATCAGGCACAGTATATTGCCAATATCCTCGACCACGACATCACCTTTGGCGTGGGCCCGGCGGGTACCGGTAAAACCTACCTGGCTGTCGCTGCCGCGGTCGATGCGCTCGAACGCCAGGAGATTCGTCGCATCCTGCTCACGCGCCCCGCCGTCGAGGCCGGTGAAAAACTGGGCTTCCTGCCGGGCGATTTGAGCCAGAAAGTGGACCCCTACCTGCGTCCGCTTTACGACGCCCTGTTTGAGATGCTGGGCTTTGAAAAAGTCGAGAAGCTGATGGAACGCAACGTCATCGAAGTCGCGCCGCTGGCCTATATGCGCGGCCGTACGCTGAATGACGCGTTTATCATTCTTGATGAAAGCCAGAACACCACTATCGAGCAGATGAAGATGTTTCTGACCCGTATCGGCTTTAACTCAAAAGCGGTGATCACCGGCGACGTCACGCAGATCGACCTGCCGCGCCACACAAAATCGGGTTTACGTCACGCGATTGAGGTCCTGTCTGAGGTGGAAGAAATCAGCTTTAACTTCTTTCACAGTGAAGACGTTGTGCGTCATCCGGTCGTGGCACGCATCGTGACCGCTTATGAAGCCTGGGAAGAAGCCGATCAGAAACGTCGCGATCAGCAGGCTGAAGAGCGTAAGCGTGAAGCCCTTGCCGCCCAACATAGCGTTCAGGAGAAACCATGAGCGACGTGATTCTCGACCTGCAACTGGCCTGTGAACAAACAGAAAATCTCCCCACGGAAAGCCAGTTTCAGCGCTGGCTGGAAGCTGCGGTGACGCCGTTTCAGCCGGAAAGCGAAGTGACTATTCGTCTGGTGGATGAACAGGAAAGCCATGAGCTTAACCTGACCTACCGTGGTAAAGATAAACCCACCAATGTGTTGTCATTTCCTTTTGAAGCGCCACCCGGTATTGAATTGCCCCTGCTGGGCGATTTGATCATCTGTCGTCAGGTCGTGGAACAGGAAGCGCAGGAACAAGGGAAAAGCGTTGAAGCCCACTGGGCGCACATGGTGGTTCACGGTACGCTGCATCTGTTGGGTTATGATCACATTGAAGACAGCGAAGCCGAAGAGATGGAAGGTCTGGAGACCGAGATAATGCTTGCTCTTGGTTATCCTGATCCGTACATTTCGGAGAAAGAAAACGCCTGAGTTTTGGACTCAGGCCATCCTGCTGCCGGTAACCCGACCGGCAGCATCACTTACTGACCAGAGAGATCTTTAAAAACCGCCATGAGCGACGACCATTCTCAAAACAGCGATGCACCCAGTAGTAAAAAGGGATTTTTTTCCCTACTGCTCAACCAACTGTTTCACGGTGAACCCAAAAACCGTGACGAGCTCCTGAACCTTATCCGTGATTCCAATCAAAAGGACCTGATTGATCAGGATACCCGCGACATGCTGGAAGGCGTGCTGGATATTGCAGAACAGCGCGTACGCGACATCATGATTCCGCGCTCTCAGATGATCACCCTGAAACGCAACCAGAACCTCGAAGAGTGCCTGGATGTGATCATTGACTCCGCACACTCCCGCTTTCCGGTGATCAGCGAAGACAAGGACCATGTTGAAGGCATCCTGATGGCGAAAGATCTGCTGCCGTTTATGAGCAGCGAATCAGAAGCCTTCAGCGTCGAAAAAGTGCTGCGTCCTGCGGTGGTTGTGCCTGAGAGCAAGCGCGTTGACCGTATGCTGAAAGAGTTTCGTTCCCAGCGCTATCATATGGCGATTGTGATCGATGAGTTTGGTGGCGTGTCCGGACTGGTCACGATTGAAGATATTCTCGAACTGATTGTTGGCGAAATTGAAGACGAATATGACGATGAGGAAGATCGGGATATCCGCCAGCTCAACCGCCAGACCTACACGGTGCGTGCGTTAACCCCCATTGAGGATTTCAATGAGGTGTTCGGCACCCAGTTCAGCGATGACGAAGTGGATACCATTGGTGGACTGGTAATGCAGGGCTTTGGTCATCTGCCGGCGCGCGGTGAAAGCATCGACATTGATGGTTACCAGTTCAAAGTTGCCATGGCCGACAGCCGCCGTATCATTCAGGTTCACGTAAAAATCCCGGAAAATTCGGCGCTACCTCAACTGGATGACGAATAACGCTATGGCATTAGCCTCCTTTTACCAGCAGCAGCGGGTCCGTCTGCTGCTGGCTTTACTGAGCGGCGCCTGTGGCACGCTCGCCTTTTCCCCTTATGATTTCTGGCCTGCCGCCCTGCTTTCGCTGTTCGGCCTGCAACTTCTGACGTTGAACCGCACCAGTCCTCAGGCCAGCGCCATTGGTTTCAGTTGGGGATTTGGCCTGTTTGGCAGCGGTATTAACTGGGTTTATGTCAGCATTGCCACTTTTGGCGGCATGCCTGGCCCGGTGAACGTTTTTCTGGTGGTCCTGCTGGCGGCTTACCTGGCGGTTTATCCGGCGCTGTTTACCGGCATCCTGAACCGGATTTGGCCACGTCCCACACTGTGGCGACTGGCGCTGGCCGCTCCCGCGTTATGGCAGGTGACGGAGTTTTTGCGCGGCTGGATTTTAACCGGCTTTCCGTGGTTGCAGTTTGGCTACAGTCAGATTGATGGCCCGCTAAAGGGGATTGCGCCGCTGGCTGGCGTGGAAAGTATTACCTTCCTGCTGATGGTCATTGCGGGTTTGCTGGTTTATGCGCAGCAGCGACGTCAGGTGAAAAGCCTGGTGGGCGCGCTCGCGGTACTGGCAATATGCTGGCCGTTGCGTTATCTGCACTGGTATCAACCTTTACCCCAGCAGGCGGTCGATGTCGCGCTGGTGCAGGGCGATATTCCCCAGTCGATGAAGTGGGACCCGCAGCAGTTGCTGAACACGCTGCGCATTTATAATGATTTAAGCCAGCCGCTGATGGGGAAAGCCCCCATTATTATCTGGCCGGAGTCGGCAATTACCGATCTGGAAAGTAACCAGCAACCGTTCCTGCGTTCGCTGGATGCCGAACTCCGCGCGCGCGGTAGCGCACTGGTGACCGGTATCGTGGATTCGCGCCTGGAGCAGAATCGTTATCATGATTACAACACGGTTATTGTGCTGGGCGGGCCGAAGCCCTACAACTACTTCAGCACTAACCGCTATCAGAAAAACCATCTGGTGCCATTTGGTGAGTTTGTTCCCATGGCGGATTTGCTGCGCCCGCTTGCCCCCTTCTTCGATTTGCCGATGTCTGCCTTCAGCCGCGGTGCCTATTTGCAGCCTCAGCTCAATGTGGCGAATTATCACCTTACGACGGCGATTTGCTACGAGATCGTGTTGGGTGAGCAGGTGCGGGCGAACTTCCGTCCGGACACCGACTTTCTGCTGACCGTCTCTAATGATGCCTGGTTTGGTCACTCGATTGGTCCCTGGCAACACTTCCAGATGGCGCGTATGCGCGCACTTGAGCTGGGCAGACCGCTGCTGCGCGGCACCAATAATGGCGTAACCGCCGTGGTGAATGCCAATGGCGATGTGGAAAAGGTTCTGCCGCAATTCACGCGCGGCGTACTCGTGGATAAGGTAACGCCTACCCGCGGCGAAACGCCATACTCGAAAGCCGGGCTCTGGCCGGTATGGATAGCGACAGTGCTGGCCGGGTTACTGGCCTTCATCCGACGTCAGCGCTGACACGCTGTGGTGAAGCGCTGCTTCGCCACAGCCTTTCGCGGTGTCTTAATCCGCACGCTGTTTCCCTTCCCCCTTTTACTGCTTTTGTTTCTGCTTCTGCTTCTGCTTCTGCTTCTGCTTCTGCTTCTGCTTCTTCAGTCAAACCGCCCGTTCACCCCACTGTCATTTTATTCTGGCACGATGATTGCTAAATGTTTCTGTATTCCTGCAATGCGGGGCTTGTTACCCACGATGGCATGGGCGTAATGCACCATTAACGCTCAATCTGCGCACCTTCCGCGTGCATGGACGCGCGATTGCCTTTTTTTGGTGCGAATGCCATCGCAAAAAAGAAACTTTTTTGTTTCATTAGGTTAACAATCCGCTATGTTAGTGAATATTCTTAAGCGCAGACGCGCGAGGGAATAATAAGAAAAGCAGTGCAAAATACACACAACATCACACTCAGTACAGGGTTGATCCTGTGCAATTTCCACACGAAGGAGTTGGAACATGCAATTACGCAAAGTGGCATTATCTCTTTTGCTGTTGAGCGCAGCAGCGGGAGCGGCCCAGGCGGAAGATCTCAGCGGTACCCTGAAAAAAATTAATGACAGTGGCGTCATTGTTATCGGGCATCGCGAATCGTCAGTTCCCTTTTCATATTACGACAACCAACAGAAAGTCGTTGGCTATTCACAGGCTTATTCAAACGCGATTGCTGATGCCATTAAAGCGAAGCTGAATAAACCTGATCTGCAGATCAAAATGATCCCGATTACTTCACAGAACCGTATTCCGCTGCTGCAAAACGGCACCTATGACTACGAATGTGGCTCAACGACCAACAACCTTGAGCGCCAGAAACAGGCGGCCTTTTCCGACACCATTTTTGTTATCGGTACCCGCTTGCTGGTTAAAAAAGGCAGCCCAATTAAGGATTTTGACGATCTGAAAGGCAAAACTGTCGTGGTGACCTCAGGTACGACGTCAGAAGTGCTGCTGCATAAACTGAACGACGAGAAAAAGATGGATATGCGCATCATCAGTGCCAAAGACCATGGTGATTCGTTCCGTACGCTGGAAACCGGTCGTGCCGTGGCCTTTATGATGGATGACGCCCTACTGGCTGGCGAACGCGCTAAAGCGAAAAAACCGGATGACTGGGTCATTATCGGTACGCCACAGTCTAAAGAAGCTTATGGCTGTATGCTGCGCAAAGACGATCCGCAGTTCAAAAAGCTGGTTGATGACACCATTGCAAAAGCCCAGACCTCCGGCCAGGCAGAAAAATGGTTCGACACCTGGTTTAAACAGCCTATTCCTCCTAAAAACCTGAACATGAACTTTGAATTGTCTGATGACATGAAAGCCCTGTTCAAAACGCCGAATGATAAAGCGCTGAATTAACAACGATAACAAGGGCGGCGCTGTCGCCCTCTCGATTGCTGAAACCGCGGCGTGGACAGACCGCCTGATCGGGTCGTTCCCCTGACTCAGGCGCATTAAGCCGTTCATCAATCTTCAGGGTAGCTCTGCTACCCTTTTTTACCGGAGTTCGTTATGGGTATCGATTGGAACTGGGGCATTTTTCTCGAACAGGCCCCGTTCGGAAATACCACCTATCTCGGCTGGTTGTGGTCCGGTTTTCAGGTGACAATTGCTGTCTCCTGCTGTGCCTGGATTATCGCTTTCTGCGTAGGTTCATTCTTTGGCATTCTGCGTACCGTGCCTAATCGGCTGCTGGCAACGATTGGCACCTGCTATGTGGAATTGTTTCGTAACATCCCCCTGATCGTGCAGTTCTTCTTCTGGTATCTGGTGGCGCCAGAGCTGGTTGGTCAGAAGCTTGGCATGTGGTTTAAGTCGGAGTTGGATCCCAACCTGCAGTTCTTTATCTCGTCGGTGATCTGTCTGGGCCTGTTTACCGCCGCACGCGTCTGCGAACAGGTGCGCGCGGCGATTCAGTCTTTGCCGCGGGGACAAAAGAATGCCGGGCTGGCAATGGGCCTGACGCTGCCGCAAACCTATCGCTATGTGTTGCTTCCTAATGCTTACCGCGTGATTGTGCCGCCAATGACGTCAGAAATGCTTAACCTGGTTAAAAACTCGGCGATCGCGTCGACGATCGGCCTAGTGGACATGGCTGCACAGGCGGGCAAGCTGCTGGACTATTCCGCACACGCCTATGAATCGTTTACGGCCATTACGCTGGCCTACATTGCCATCAACCTGGTGATTATGTTTTTGATGAGCCTGGTTGAGCGCAAAGTGCGTCTGCCCGGCAATATGGGAGGCAAGTGATGTACGCGTTTGACTGGAGTTCCATTCCTCCCAGCCTGCCTTACCTGCTTAATGGTCTGGTCATTACCTTTAAAATCACGCTTACGGCGGTGGTCTTCGGCATCCTGTGGGGCACGCTGCTGGCGGTGATGCGTTTGTCGACCTTCAGGCCCATCAGCTGGTTTGCCAAACTGTACGTTAACCTGTTCCGTTCGGTACCGCTGGTTATGGTGCTGTTGTGGTTTTATCTGGTGGTGCCGAGTTTCCTGCAGCAGGTGCTGGGTATTTCCCCTAAAACCGACATTCGTTTGATTTCGGCAATGGTCGCCTTTTCGCTGTTCGAAGCGGCGTATTATTCGGAAATCATTCGCGCCGGCATCATCAGTATTGCGCGTGGGCAATCCAGCGCGGCGCTGGCGCTGGGCATGACGCAGTGGCAGTCCATGCGCCTGGTGATTCTGCCTCAGGCGTTTCGTGCCATGGTTCCGCTGTTACTGACCCAGGGCATCGTCCTGTTCCAGGATACCTCGTTAGTGTATGTGCTGAGCCTGGCGGACTTCTTCCGCACCGCCTCCACCATCGGTGAGCGTGACGGTACCCAGGTTGAGATGGTGTTGTTTGCCGGTCTGGTCTACTTCGTGATCAGCCTGAGCGCGTCACTGTTGGTCAGCTATCTAAAAAGAAAAAGGACGGTTTAAATGATTAGCCTGAAAAACGTTTCTAAGTGGTATGGTCAATTTCAGGTGCTGACCGACTGCTCTACCGAAGTCAAGACCGGTGAAGTGGTTGTGGTATGCGGGCCGTCAGGCTCGGGCAAATCGACCCTGATCAAAACCGTGAATGGCCTGGAACCTGTGCAACAGGGCAGCATTACGGTAAACGGTACTGAAGTGAACAATAAAAAAACCAATCTGGCCAAACTGCGCAGTAAGGTCGGCATGGTGTTTCAGCACTTCGAACTGTTCCCTCACCTGAGCATTATTGATAACCTGGTGCTGGCGCAGGTCAAAGTCTTAAAGCGCGACAAAATCGCCGCCCGCGAGAAAGGCCTCAAATTGCTGACTCGCGTGGGCCTGTCAGCGCATGCAGATAAATTTCCCGGCCAGCTCTCGGGCGGTCAGCAGCAGCGTGTCGCGATTGCGCGGGCACTCTGTATGGATCCGATTGCCATGCTGTTTGATGAGCCGACCTCCGCACTCGATCCCGAAATGATCAATGAAGTGCTGGACGTTATGGTCGAACTGGCCCAGGAAGGCATGACCATGATGGTCGTGACACATGAAATGGGCTTCGCCCGAAAGGTGGCCAATCGGGTGATCTTTATGGACGAAGGGAAAATTATCGAAGACACCCATAAAGATGACTTCTTTAATAATCCACAGTCTGAGCGGGCAAAGGATTTCCTGGCAAAAATTCTGCACTAAACGTCAGGCGGGCACAAAGCCCGCCTGTTTCTTCTACGGCTCAAAAGGCTGACGATAAAACTGATCGTGATTGCATTCGGGGCAACGTGACAGCGTTTCCGGCGTATAAATGGCGCGAGTGAAGTGGCATTTTTCGCAGACCAGATTGCCCAGGCCCACCACCTCACCACTTTGGTACACACCATGATGTTGCAAATCCTGAAAAACCTCACGCCACTCTAACTGGCTTTTATCCGTAATATCTGCCAGCTCCTTCCAGATGCTTTCCCGAATCACGCGCATAAAAACGGAGTCGGCGACCGGCTCTTCCGCCTCTGCATAGTTACGGCCAAACTCTGCCAGATCGCGACGCACCGACGTCAGCGCCCGATCGATTTCGTCCGGCGTCAGATCGGAGTGCGCTTGTAAATGACGGCGCCGATCGTCGACTAACGTATCCAGATCGCGATCGCCGTGGCGAAGACGTTCGGTTAATACCGCCAGTGAGGCGTGATATTCCTGGGCCACTTTATTCATTTTATTCTCCTTTTTGCGCTCAGTACCTGTACTAAGTTTAGCTACTTTGTCACATTTGCCCGGCTCGCTGGGTAAGGAAGCGTAAAAGAGTGAAAGCAGGGATGCGTTGACGATAAATCGCCCCCGTAAAAGTGGGAAGTGTTGTTGATGTGCGGCCTTATGGGTATGCTATGCGGATCGTAAAGTCAGCAAAGTGTCATCTATTAAGGACCACAGGCAGCCATGCAAGAGCAATACCGCCCGGAAGAGATTGAATCCCGCGTTCAGCAGCAGTGGGATGAAAACGAAACGTTTAAAGTGACTGAGCAGGAAGGCAAAGAGAAGTACTACTGCCTGTCTATGCTGCCCTATCCTTCTGGCCGCCTGCACATGGGCCACGTTCGTAACTACACCATCGGCGACGTCATTGCGCGTTATCAGCGCATGCTCGGCAAAAACGTGCTGCAGCCAATTGGCTGGGACGCCTTCGGTCTGCCTGCGGAAGGCGCGGCGGTCAAAAACAATACCGCGCCGGCGCCCTGGACTTATGACAACATCGCGTACATGAAAAACCAGCTTAAGCTGCTGGGATTTGGCTATGACTGGAGCCGCGAGCTGGCGACCTGTCAACCGGAGTATTACCGCTGGGAACAGTGGTTCTTCACCAAACTGTATGAAAAAGGCCTGGTGTACAAAAAAACCTCGGCGGTGAATTGGTGCCCGAACGATCAGACCGTACTGGCTAACGAGCAGGTTATCGATGGCTGCTGCTGGCGCTGTGACACCAAAGTCGAGCGCAAAGAGATCCCACAGTGGTTCATTAAAATCACTGATTACGCCGAAGAGCTGTTAAACGATCTGGATACGCTGGAAGAGTGGCCTGAGCAGGTCAAAACCATGCAGCGTAACTGGATCGGCCGTTCTGAAGGGGTGGAAATCACCTTTGACGTGGCAGACAGCAGCGAAAAAGTGACGGTTTATACCACGCGTCCGGACACCTTCTACGGCGCGACCTATGTCGCTGTCGCCGCCGGTCATCCGCTGGCGGCACAGGCGGCGGCCAGCAACCCTGCTCTGGCTGATTTTATCGCAGAATGCCGCAATACCAAGGTAGCCGAAGCCGATATGGCCACCATGGAAAAGAAAGGCATGGCGACAGGCCTGTCTGTCGTGCATCCGTTAACGGGTGAACGTCTTCCTGTGTGGGTCGCGAACTTCGTCCTGATGGAATACGGTACGGGTGCGGTCATGGCCGTGCCGGCGCATGACCAGCGCGACTGGGAATTTGCGACCAAATACGATCTGCCGATCAAACCGGTTATCCTCAATCTGGACGGCAGCGAGCCTGACGTCAGCGCCGCCGCGATGACCGACAAAGGTACGCTGTTTAACTCTGCCGAGTGCAGCGGCCTGGATCACAGTGCCGGTTTTAACGCCATTGCAGATGCGCTGGCGGCAAAAGGCGTTGGCGAGCGTAAAGTCAACTATCGCCTGCGCGACTGGGGCGTTTCTCGTCAGCGTTACTGGGGCGCGCCGATTCCGATGGTAACCCTGGAAGATGGCACCGTCATGCCGACACCAGAAGACCAGTTACCGGTGATTCTGCCGGAAGACGTGGTCATGGACGGCATTACCAGTCCGATTAAAGCCGATCCGGACTGGGCAAAAACCACCGTGAACGGTCAGCCTGCGCTGCGCGAAACCGATACCTTTGATACCTTTATGGAATCGTCGTGGTACTACGCGCGTTATACCTGTGCAGACTATAAGGACGGTATGCTGGACCCGGCTGCAGCAAACTACTGGCTGCCGGTAGATCAGTATGTCGGCGGCATCGAACACGCCATCATGCACCTGATGTATTTCCGCTTCTTCCATAAACTGCTGCGTGATGCAGGCCTGGTGAATTCGAATGAGCCAGCCAAACGTCTGCTGTGCCAGGGCATGGTGTTAGCGGATGCGTTCTATTATCTGGGCGTTAACGGCGAACGTAACTGGGTTTCGCCGGTTGACGTGACCGTCGAGCGCGATGAGAAAGGCCGCATTGTTAAAGCCGTAGATACTCAGGGCCGCGAGGTGATTTACGCGGGCATGAGCAAAATGTCCAAGTCAAAAAACAACGGCATCGATCCCCAGCTGATGGTTGAGCGCTATGGTGCCGATACCGTCCGTCTGTTCATGATGTTTGCCTCGCCTGCGGATATGACGCTGGAGTGGCAGGAATCCGGTGTGGAAGGAGCAAACCGCTTCCTGAAACGTGTCTGGAAACTGGTCTACGATCATTCACAGAAAGGTGCAACGGTTGCCCTGGACGTCGCCAGCCTGAATGACGATCAGAAAGCGTTGCGCCGCGACCTGCACAAAACCATTGCCAAAGTGTCGGATGATATTGGTCGTCGCCAGACCTTTAACACCGCGATTGCGGCGGTCATGGAGCTGATGAACAAGCTGGCGCGTGCGCCGCAGGACAGCGAGCAGGATCGTGCGTTGATGCAGGAGGCCTTACTGGCCGTGACGCGTTTGCTGTATCCGTTCACCCCGCATGCCAGCTACGTGCTGTGGCAGACGCTGGGCGGCGAAGGCACTATCGACAATGCGGAATGGCCAGTGGCAGATGACGCCGCAATGGTCGAAGATTCTCTGCTGGTCGTGGTGCAGGTCAACGGTAAAGTGCGGGGTAAAATTACTGTGGCAGCCGAGGCTACACAGGAGCAGGTTCAGGCGCGCGCTGCTGAGGAGCCCCTGGTGGCGAAATACCTTGATGGTGTGAGCATTCGTAAAGTCATTTATGTACCGGGCAAACTGCTTAACCTGGTTGTGGGTTAAGTTCAGGAGGAACTGTGCGACATCCGATTATCAGGTTGTTTGTCATGCTGGCGGCGGTGATCACCGCTGGCTGTGGTTTTCACCCGCGCGGCACCACTCAGGTGCCGACGGAACTGCGAACGCTGGTCTTAGAAACGGGCGATCCTTACGGGCCGCTGACGCGTGTGGTGCGTCAGCAGTTGCGAATCAACAACGTTAACATCGTTGAAGCGACGCAGAAAAACAGCATGGTCGTACCGACCCTGCGTCTGGGCGGGGAATCTCAGGGTCGAAGCACCGCATCCGTCTTCATCAGCGGCACCACCGCTGAATATCAGATGGCGATGGTGGTTACGGCTCAGGTCTTGATTCCCAACAAAGGGATCTACCCTATCAGCACGACCGTTTATCGCTCGTTCTTTGATAACCCGAACGCGGCCCTGGCGAAAGATGCGGAACAGGACATGATCACCCAGGAGATGCGTCAACGTGCAGCCGAACAACTGGTTCGTAAGTTGTTGGCGGTACATGCGGCCCAGATGGACAGCCCGCAGACATCCTCTTCGTCAACGGTGGCAAAACCGGTTCACTCTGCTGCGGGAACGGCCTCTTCCGCGGCACCCCTGACGCAATGATCAGGATTTATCCGGAACAACTCAGCGCGCAGCTCCGTGAGGGGCTGCGCGCCTGTTATTTATTAACCGGCAATGAACCTCTGTTGTTGCAGGAAAGTGCGGATGCCATTCGCGCCAGCGCCGTGGCGCAGGGCTTTGAAGAACATGTGAGTTTTACCCTGGATGCACAAACAGACTGGGACAGCCTGTTTGTCAGTTGCCAGTCAATGAGCCTGTTTACTCAGCGACAGACGCTTACATTGCAGTTTCCTGAAAATGGTCCCAATGCCGCCATCGCCGAACATCTGATCACGCTCGCCTCGCTGCTTCATGAGGATATTTTGCTAATTTGCCGGATGGCGAAACTCAGCAAAGCGCAGGAAAACAGCGCCTGGTTTAAAGCGCTGTCAGCCCATGCGGTGCTGGTTCCCTGCCAGACGCCGGAGCAGGCGCAACTGCCGCGCTGGGTCACCAGCCGGGCCAAAGCGATGAAGCTCGCGATCGACGATGCGGCGGTCCAGCTACTCTGTTACTGCTACGAAGGTAACCTGCTGGCGCTGGCGCAGGCACTTGAACGCCTGTCTCTTCAGTGGCCCGATGGCAAGCTCACGCTACCGCGCGTTGAAGCCGCAGTCAGTGATGCCGCGCACTTTACGCCTTATCACTGGGTCGACGCGCTACTGGCAGGCAAGAGCCGTCGCGCACTGCATATCCTGCAACAGTTGGAAAGTGAAGACAGCGAAGTGACGATATTGCTGCGGACGCTGCAGCGCGATCTGATGACCCTGCTGCACCTGCAACGTCATCAGACACAGCAACCTCTGCGTACACTGATGGATCAACAACGCATCTGGCAAAATCGCCGTCCTCTCTTTACTGAGGCGTTGCAGCGCCTTGATGCAGCGCGCTTACAACAGGCAATCCATCTGTTGACGCAAATCGAAATTACGCTGAAACAGGATTATGGACAATCGGTCTGGCCACAGTTGCAAACGCTGTCGATGCTGATTGCCAACCGTGCTTTTCCCGCGAGTTTTGCCCATGTCTGATTTACACGCCCTGTTTGGCGGCACCTTCGACCCGATCCATTTCGGCCATTTACGCCCGGCAGAAGCGCTGGCGCAGCAAACTGGCCTGGCACGGGTTACCCTGTTGCCCAACAATGTGCCGCCGCACCGGCCGCAGCCGGAAGCCAGTCCGCAACAGCGCCTGGCGATGCTGCGGTGCGCTATTCGCGATCTGCCGCTTTTTGATATCGATACGCGCGAACTGCAACGGGACACGCCCTCATGGACTGTCGATACGTTAGAAGCCATACGGGCTGAACGTGGCGATCAGCCGTTAGGGTTTATTATCGGTCAGGACTCATTACTGACGCTTGCAAAATGGCATCGCTGGCAGGATTTACTGAGCCTGTGTCATCTGCTGGTGTGCCAGCGACCAGGCTATCCGACTGAGATGGCGACGCCGGACATGCAGGACTGGCTGGACAGACACGTGATCCACGATCCTCAGGAACTGCAGCAGCGTCCGGCCGGCGGCATCTGGCTGGCAGAAACCCCGCGCTATGCCATTTCAGCTACCGAAATTCGCAAGCGTCGTCATCAGCATCTCGCCTGTGACGATTTACTGCCCGCCTCGGTAATCGACTATATCGACCGCGCCGGCTTATATCGCGACTGATATGGGCGTGATATACTACGCCGCTAAATTTTTCGGCTGTATCCCGGGCGTCAGCCAGCCCGCTCTCACCAGTTTTTAAAGGGGAACCTTTTGCAAGGTAAAGCACTCCAAGAGTTCGTTGTTGATAAGATTGATGATTTGAAAGGTCAGAACATCGTCACCCTCGACGTTCAGGGTAAATCAAGCATTACTGATTTCATGATCATCTGCACCGGCACCTCGACGCGCCACGTTACCTCAATCGCTGAACACGTTGAGCAGGAATCCCGCGCCGCCGGCCTGATGCCGCTTGGCGTTGAAGGCAAGACGGCCGCTGACTGGGTTGTGGTCGACCTCGGTGAAGTCATCGTGCATGTGATGCAGGAAGAGAGCCGTCAGTTATATGAACTGGAAAAGCTCTGGGGTTAAGCGGTGAAATTGCAGCTTGTTGCCGTCGGCACCAAAATGCCTGACTGGGTGCAGACCGGTTTTATGGAATACCTGCGTCGTTTTCCCAAAGACATGCCGTTTGAACTGACGGAAGTTCCGGCGGGCAAACGGGGTAAAAATGCCGACATCAAACGCATCCTGGAAAAGGAAGGTGAAGCGATGCTGGCCGCCACAGGTAAAGGCAACCGGATTGTCACGCTGGATATTCCCGGACAGCCCTGGGAAACCCCACAGTTGGCCCAACAGCTGGAACGCTGGAAACAGGATGGCCGCGATGTCAGCCTGCTGATTGGCGGCCCGGAAGGGTTAGCGCCAGCCTGCAAAGCGGCGGCGGAACAGAGCTGGTCGCTTTCGGCCTTAACGTTGCCTCATCCGCTGGTGCGCGTGCTGGTTGCCGAAAGCCTCTATCGCGCATGGAGCATTACGACAAATCATCCTTATCATCGTGAATAACCGATAAGCTCACTCCAGACATTACAAGTAGCGGATGAAATTACAAAGCAACGCCTTTCGCGATTACAGCGCCGAACAAAAAGTCTTTGTCCGCAGGGCTTTTATTGCTTTTGTCGGCGTCTTACTGCTCTCCTCCGTGCTGGTGGTTAATCTCTATCACCTGCAGATTTTACGTTTCGACGATTACAGTACCCGCTCCAACGAAAACCGAATCAAACTGGTGCCGGTCGCGCCCAGCCGCGGCATCATCTATGACCGCACGGGTACGCCGCTGGCCCTGAACCGGACCATTTACCAGGCAGAACTGGTGCCGGAAAAGGTCGATGACCTGAAACAAACCCTGCAAAATTTGCGTCCGGTCCTCGAACTCACCGATGAGGATATCGAGGCGTTTGAAAAAGAGCGTAAACGTTCACGCCGCTTCACGTCGATTCCGGTTAAAACCGGGTTGAATGAGGTGCAGGTGGCGCGCTTTGCGGTAAATCAGTATCGCTTTCCTGGCGTAGAAGTGAAAGGCTACCAGCGCCGCTACTATCCCTATGGCCAGACACTGACTCATGTTGTGGGCTATGTGTCGAAAATTAACGACCGCGACGTAGCCCGTCTGGATAAAGAGGGAAAATGGCCCAACTATGCGGCGACGCATGATATCGGCAAACTCGGTATCGAAGCCTATTACGAAGACCTGCTGCATGGCAAAACCGGCTATGAAGAGGTCGAAGTTAACAACCGTGGTCGGGTCATACGGCAGTTGCATGAGCAGTCGCCCCAGGCCGGTCGTGATATTTATCTGACTATCGATCTCAAGCTGCAGCAGTATATTGAAACGCTGCTGGCCGGTAGTCGTGCAGCGGTCGTGGTCAGCGATCCGCGCACCGGTGAGATTCTGGCGATGGTGTCGACCCCCAGCTACGATCCCAACCTGTTCGTTGACGGCATTTCCAGCAAAGACTATCGCGGCTTGCTGAACGATGAAAATCGCCCACTCTATAACCGTGCGATTCAGGCCGCTTATCCGCCTGCTTCTACCGTTAAACCCTATGTTGCCGTCTCCGCCCTGAGTGCGGGGGTGATTAACCGTAATACCAGCCTGTTCGATCCTGGCTGGTGGCAACTCCCCGGCTCCGAGAAACGCTACCGTGACTGGAAAAAATGGGGACATGGTCGCCTGAATGTCACCAAATCGCTGGAAGAGTCCGCTGATACCTTCTTTTATCAGGTTGCCTATGATATGGGCATCGATCGCCTGTCGGAGTGGATGACGAAATTTGGCTATGGCATGCGCACCGGCGTTGACCTGCCTCAGGAAAGCGCTGGCAACATGCCGACGCGTGACTGGAAAATGCGTCGCTTTAAAAAGCCCTGGTATCAAGGCGATACCATTCCAGTCGGCATCGGTCAGGGTTACTGGACAGCGACACCGTTGCAGATGAACAAAGCGATGATGATTCTTATCAACGACGGCATCATCAAAGTGCCGCATTTGCTGCGCGCGACCCGCGAAGGCCGCACGCTGGTGCCTTATCGTCAGCCGCCTTCCCAGCCGATTGGCGATATCCACTCTGGCTACTGGGAAATTGCCAAAGACGGCATGTACGGCGTCGCCAACCGGCCAAACGGCACGGCCCACAAAAGCTTTGCCGATGCGCCTTACAAAATTGCCGCGAAGTCCGGTACCGCACAGGTCTTCGGTCTGAAAGAGAACGAAACGTATAATGCGCATAAAATCGCTGAACGCTTACGTGACCATAAGCTGATGACCGCTTTCGCGCCTTACGATAAACCACGCGTTGCCGTCACCATGATTCTGGAAAACGGCGGGGCCGGTCCGGCAGTGGGCACGGTCATGCGCCAGATTCTGGATCACATTATGTTAGGCGATAACAATACTGTCCTGCCGGATGCTGCGCCTACACCACCTGGCTATGAAGGTGAATAATCATGTCGATGAATGACAGCCCGCAGAAGCGGACGATCTGGATGCGCATGCACATTGATCCGCTGTTTATGCTGATCATCCTTGCGCTACTGACCTACAGCGCCATTGTTATCTGGAGTGCCAGCGGCCAGGATCCCGGCATGATGGAACGTAAACTGGGCCAGATCGCCATGGGATTAGTGGTGATGCTGGTGCTGGCGCAGGTCCCGCCGCGAGTGTATGAAGGCTGGGCACCTTATCTGTATATTATCTGCGTCATTCTGCTGATCGCGGTGGATGCTTTTGGGCAAATCAGTAAAGGCGCACAGCGCTGGCTGGATTTGGGGTTTGTCCGCTTTCAGCCTTCCGAGATCGCCAAAATTGCGGTGCCGTTAATGGTGGCGCGTTTTATTAACCGCGATGTCTGTCCACCTACCCTGAAGAATACCGCAATTGCGCTGGTGCTGATTTTTCTTCCCACACTGCTGGTGGCCGCACAGCCTGACCTCGGCACCTCGATTCTCATCGCCGCGTCCGGGCTGTTTGTGTTGTTTCTGTCGGGCATGAGCTGGAAACTGATTGGCATTGCCGTCCTGCTGGTCGCAGCCTTTATTCCTATCCTGTGGTTCTTCCTGATGCATGATTATCAGCGAGACCGCGTGATGATGCTGCTTGATCCGGAAAGCGACCCATTGGGCGCGGGCTATCACATCATTCAGTCAAAAATCGCCATTGGCTCCGGCGGCTTGCGCGGTAAAGGCTGGCTGCACGGTACTCAGTCACAGCTGGAATTCTTGCCGGAACGTCATACGGACTTTATTTTTGCCGTGCTGGCCGAAGAGCTGGGTCTGGTCGGCGTGTTGTTACTGCTGGTGCTCTACCTGCTGTTAATCATGCGCGGCCTGATCGTCGCCGCCCGGGCACAGACCACCTTTGGGCGCGTCATGGCGGGCGGATTAATGTTGATTTTATTCGTCTATGTTTTCGTTAACATTGGCATGGTTAGTGGTATCTTACCGGTGGTTGGCGTTCCGCTGCCGCTGGTCAGCTATGGCGGCTCGGCGCTTATTGTGCTTATGGCGGGATTTGGCATCGTAATGTCGATCCACACACACCGAAAAATGTTATCTAAAAGTGTTTAAGAGGTCGCAGATGCGTAAGGACTGGCTTGGCGTTGTATTGGCTTCAATGGTGTTGGCTGCATGTTCTACCCAGGAACCGCAACAGCAGAGTGCTCCACCCCAGCCCGCCTACAATGGCCCGGTGGTGGAAATTCCTGGCGTTGAGCCGCGTTATGAGCCGGTCAATCCGTCGACCAGTCAGGACTACAGCGTCAATGGCAAGACTTATCACATCATCAAAAATCCGGCTAACTACAGTGAAGTCGGATTAGCAGCCTGGTATGGCGACGAAGCCCAGGGCAGCCGTACCGCCATCGGCGAGGCTTTTGATCCGGATGCCCTGACCGCCGCGCATCCGACACTGCCGCTGCCAAGTTATGTGCGCGTCACGAATCTGGCCAACGGACGTCAGATTGTCGTGCGCGTTAACGATCGTGGCCCTTACACGCCAGGACGCATTATCGATCTGTCGCGTGCGGCCGGCGATCGTCTGAACATCTCCAATAACACCCGCGTCCGCGTGGATTACATCAGCGTCGCGCCAGATGGCACGCTCTCGGGTCCGGGTACTATCGGCACTGTTGTGGCAAAACAGAGTTACGCCCTGCCCGCGCGTCCCGATCTGAACGGCCCCGTCATGAGTTCGCCCTCCGTCATGAACGGCGGCGGTCAGACGCAAACGGCACCGGCAATGGAAACGGCACCTGCCGCACAGGACGTGTCGCCTATCAGTAATGCGACGCTGAAAACGGACAATGCCATGGGCGCGCCCGTTCAGAGCAGTGGTTTCCTGGGGGCCCCTCAGCCCTTACCGAGCGGTGTTCTGGAAGGCAGTGAGCCAGAGGCGGCCCCCGCCGCTGCCGCACCGGTGGTTGCCAGCGCCGCCGCGCCTCACGCCGCTTCAGCCAGCCAGAGCAGCAGCGCTTCGCTGTCCGGCTATGTCGTCCAGGTCAGCGCTATCAATGATGCTGCACGTGCGCGCCAGCTGCTCAGCAGTCTGCGCCAGCGCTTCGGCGTACCCGGCGCAGTGGAAAACGCGGGGAACAACGTCTATCGCGTACAGCTCGGCGGTTACAAAACCCGTGCCGAAGCTGTGGCGCTACAGCAGCGCCTGAGCCGTGAGGGCCAGAGCGCGGCTTTTGTGACCACCGCAGGTCGTTAAACAACAGCTTTACTCATGACTGGTAACGTCTGTTAACAACCCAGTTATCAAGCCGGATGCCTGTTAATCAGGCATTTGTTATGATGAATGACTTTTTTTAACCCTAAACCCATGGATGTTGTCGTCCCACACATGAACACGCTGAAACCTTCTCGTTTGTTAAAACGCCTGACAGTGGGATCACTGATCGCTTTCTCTCTCAGCCATGCCGCCATTGCTGATGATGTCAATCTTAAGACCATGATTCCGGGCGTTCCGGATATTGATGCGGAAGCCTACGTTCTAATCGACTACAACTCAGGCAAAGTGCTGGCTGAAAAGAACGCCGATGCACGCCGCGATCCCGCCAGTCTGACGAAGATGATGACCAGCTACGTGATTGGTCAGGCAGTGAAAGCCGGGAAAATTCATCAGGACGACATGGTGACTGTTGGTCAGGATGCCTGGGCAACGGGCAATCCGGTCTTTAAAGGATCATCACTGATGTTCCTGAAACCCGGCGATCGCGTACCGGTTTCTCAGTTAACGCGCGGTATCGTCCTGCAGTCCGGCAATGATGCCTGCGTCGCGATGGCGGACTATGTTGCCGGCAGCCAGGATGCTTTCGTAGGGCTGATGAACAACTACGTGAAAGCGCTGGGTCTGCAGAACACGCACTTCCAGACCGTCCATGGCCTGGACGCCGAAGGCCAATACAGCTCCGCCCGTGATATGGCGTTGATTGGTCAGGCGCTTATCCGTGACGTGCCGGAAGAGTATGCGGTTTACAAAGAAAAAGAGTTTACCTTCAACAACATTCGCCAGATGAACCGTAATGGTCTGCTGTGGGATACCAGTCTGTCGGTCGACGGGATCAAAACCGGCCACACCGCAGCGGCGGGCTATAACCTGGTTGCCTCTGCGACAGAAGGTCAGATGCGCCTGATTTCCGCCGTAATGGGTGGACATACCTTTAAGGGCCGTGAAACCGAAAGCAAAAAGCTGCTGACCTGGGGCTTCCGCTTCTTTGAAACGGTTGCACCGTTGAAAGCCGGCAAAGAGTTTGCCTCTGAGCCCGTGTGGTTTGGTAACAGCGATCGCGTACAGCTGGGCGTGGAAAAAGATGCGTATCTGACCATTCCTCGTGGCCGTATGAAAGACATGAAAGCCAGCTATGTGCTGAGCAATACTGAACTGCATGCACCGTTGAAGAAAAACCAGGTTGTGGGCAGCATCAACTTCCAGTTAGATGGCAAAACCATCGATCAACGCCCTCTGGTGGTGCTGAACGAAGTCTCTGAAGGCGGCTTCTTTAGCCGTATCGTTGACTACATCAAACTGATGTTCCATCACTGGTTTGGTTAAAGGTGCATGGCGGCGGTTGAAAAACCGCCACCTCGCCCCCATTACAGGTTAATATGATGCTCCCGCTTCGGCGGGAGCCTGTTTTTTAAGTACCGGAGTGATTATGAAAACCAAACTGAATGAACTGCTCGAATTCCCGACCCCGTTTACCTATAAAGTGATGGGGCTGGCACAACCGGAGCTGGTTGATTTGGTGCTTGAAGTGGTGCAGCGCCATGCTCCCGGCGATTACAGCCCTGAAGTGAAACCGAGCAGCAAGGGTAACTATCACTCGGTCAACGTCACCATTAATGCGACACATATCGAACAGGTTGAAACCCTGTATGAAGAACTGGGCAAAATTGAAATCGTGCGCATGGTGTTGTAACACTGTCAGTCATACTGCCAACGGGCCATGTCGGTGTTACCGGCTGGCCCGTTTTTGTTTGCTGACCGCGCCGGTGCGGCGGAAAACGTCTCAGCCTTCCTTTTACGCTCATCATTTCACTTCCGCGCGGCCGGCGTTATACTCAGCCTCTGCCCTCTTAACGGATATTCGTTTTGTCAGCTGAAACGCTCCTTATTCGCCAGCCTGGTTTATGTGACTGGCAGTTAACCTCAGACGCGATGCATCGCTACACCGACCAGCGCGACGCCGAAAGCCGTGATGAAGTCTGGCTGGTTGAACACCCGCCGGTCTTTACCCAGGGCCAGGCAGGCAAAGCCGAGCACCTGTTGATGCCCGGCTCGATTCCGGTGGTACAGAGCGATCGCGGCGGCCAGGTGACCTATCACGGTCCGGGCCAGCAGATCATGTATGTGCTGATCGATGTTAAACGTCGCAAAACCGGCGTGCGTCAGCTTGTCACCGCGTTAGAAGAAACGGTGATCGCCGTACTGGACAGCTTTGGTGTGGCGGCTCGGGCGCGCGCCGATGCACCCGGCGTTTATGTCGGAGAAGAAAAAATCTGCTCGCTGGGCCTGCGCATTCGCAAAGGATGCTCGTTTCATGGGCTGGCTCTCAATGTCGATATGGATCTCAGCCCGTTTTTGCGTATCAACCCCTGCGGTTACGCGGGCATGCACATGACGCAGTTAAAACATTTTTGCCCGGAGGTCACGCTGGCGGATGTCCGCCCACGGCTTGCCGAGACCTTCGCCCGCCAGTTAGGTTATCAGCAGGTGGAATGGCATGAGACGGAACCGGCCTTACCTTGACGGTGCGTGCGTATTTACAAATATGTAACTTATCACGCACGTCTGTGGCTGCTTCCTGGCCGCTGAGATGATATAATTTTTGCACTTTTTTCAAATAAAGTTGAAAGCCGCCTTCTCGGGTTGAGTGAGACAGCTTTCAAATCGCAATCCGACCGGAACCTGCTGATTTATGAGTAAACCAATTCAGATGGAACGCGGCGTCAAATACCGTGACGCAGACAAAATGGCGCTGATCCCGGTGAAAACCGTGGCCGTTGACCGGCAAGAAATCTTACGCAAGCCGGAGTGGATGAAAATCAAACTGCCTGCGGACTCCAGTCGTATTCAGGGCATTAAAGCGGCGATGCGTAAAAACGGTCTGCACTCTGTTTGTGAAGAAGCCTCCTGCCCTAACCTTGCCGAATGCTTTAACCACGGTACCGCCACCTTTATGATTCTGGGTGCAATTTGTACCCGACGTTGCCCGTTCTGCGATGTGGCACACGGTCGCCCCAACGCGCCCGACGCGAATGAACCCGGTAAGCTGGCACAGACCATTGCCGACATGGCATTGCGCTATGTGGTAATCACATCCGTGGACCGCGACGATCTGCGCGACGGCGGTGCTCAGCACTTTGCGGACTGTATTACCGCCATCCGCGAAAAAAGCCCTAATATCAAGATCGAAACGCTGGTACCCGACTTCCGTGGTCGCATGGATCGTGCGCTCGAGATTCTGACCGCCACCCCACCGGATGTGTTTAACCACAACCTTGAGAACGTGCCGCGTGTATACCGTCAGGTGCGTCCGGGTGCCAACTATGAATGGTCGCTGAAGCTGCTGGAGCGTTTTAAAGAGGCGCATCCTGATGTACCGACGAAATCCGGTTTAATGGTTGGTCTGGGTGAAACCAATGCTGAAATCATTGAGGTCATGCGCGATCTGCGTCGTCACGGTGTGACAATGCTTACTCTGGGACAGTACTTGCAGCCCAGCCGTCACCATTTACCTGTTCAGCGTTATGTCAGCCCGGCGGAGTTCGATGAAATGAAAGAAGAAGCGCTGGCGATGGGCTTTACCCACGCAGCCTGTGGACCCTTTGTGCGTTCTTCTTATCACGCGGATATGCAGGCAAAAGGGCTGGAAGTGAAATAAGCATTCGCCGTTGTGTCAGGTGCAGAAAAAACAAAAACCAGATTGTCCGCAATCTGGTTTTTTTCTGCAGTCAGAAATAAAAAGTAACACTTCTGTCATTCTGACGCGGTCTTACTCTTTATGAGAAACGCGTTCTGCAGGGGTTTCTTCCGCTGAGGTACGTGCTGCACTGGAATCT
The DNA here is from genome assembly GCF_035191405.1 of Pantoea sp. JZ2. Lineage (NCBI taxonomy): Bacteria > Pseudomonadati > Pseudomonadota > Gammaproteobacteria > Enterobacterales > Erwiniaceae > Pantoea > Pantoea sp. JZ2. The sequence goes on from NZ_CP045247.1 coordinate 3,466,941, forward strand.
TCGTCTTTCATAGCCTTTTTAAAGCCTTTGATTGCGGAGCCCAGATCGCCACCCAGAGAGCGTAACTTGTTGGTGCCAAAAAGCAGTACGATAAGCGCACCGATAATCAGCAGCTTGGCAATACTGATACCTTCCATATTTAACCTTATAATCTGACGAATAACGGTAATGACTATTTAGGCGCAGTTTAGGGGCAACCTCAAGCGGAATCTGTAACAGAGTAAGAAAACGCCCGACGCATTTTATGCGCTACGCCTTGCCCGTTCTCCTGCGCCTTGGGGATCAACGCGCCGGATCCAGCTCTGGCCGGGCAAAGCGACGGTTCTCCAGCACCGGCAGCTGAGCCCGCGCCGCCGCAATGCGCTGTGGGTCCAGATCGGCAACGATCAAAGCAGGCGACTCCGCGGCGCGACTTATGGGTACGCCCAGCGGATCGATCACCATACTGTTGCCAATATTACGTGCGCCGCACTCGCCCACCGCCAATACATAACAGGTATTTTCCAGCGCTCGCGTTCGGGTGAGTAAATCCCAGTGCATCTCTTTTAGCGGTCCTCTGACCCACGCTGATGGCACGACCAGCACGTCAGCACCATCCAGCACCAGACGTCGTGCCATTTCCGGAAACCGCACGTCATAGCAGGTCATCAGCCCAACGTTCATGCCCGCCACGGGCACCAACGGCGGCACGTCCTGACCGGCCTCAACCCGCGCCGATTCCTGCATTGAAAAGGCGTCGTACAGATGCAGCTTGCGGTATTCCGCCAGAATCTTGCCGTCGCGAATGACTACCAGAACGTTAAAGACTTTATGGCTGTCGCCCGGCACATGCATCCCGAACACGGTCGTCAGCGTCTGCCCCTGGCTGGCGGTCAGTAACTGGGTCAGAAACGGGCCGTTCAGCGGTTGGGCCGCTTCCCGTATCCAGTCAGGGTTGGTCATATCTGTGGCCAGCACGGCCTCCGGTAGCACCAGCAGATCGGCGCTGGCTTCCCGGGCTTGTGCCATCATGTTTATACAGGCTTGCGCATTCTCCTGCCATTCCCGTTTAACGACAAACTGACCCAGCGCGACTTTCATTCGTCATCCTCCCTGCCGACAGCAGCCCTGCTGTGGCGCTTATAATGGCTGTAAGGCTTTCACATGGTAGCGTGGTGATTCAACATACCCTTCGCGGCCATAAAACTGGTTGGCTTTAAGGCGTGACGCATGACAATGTACTTCCATGCGATCACAGCCATGGTGCGCCGCCAGCGCTTCAGCCTGCTTAAGCAGCGTCTGTCCCACCCCTTTGCTGCGCTCACCATCGGCAATACAAAAATAGCTAATACGGGCAAAATCACCGGCCAGGGCCAGTTGTGGGATGAAGTGCATAGAGAGAAAACCCAGCACCTGATTACCGTGTTCGGCCACCAGCAGCGTTTCACTGGGATCGGTTATCAACTGGGCAAGGCGCTGTTCAATAAACGACTCTGTGCCGCCATAACCTAATTCACTTAACAGCGCGCTCAACACGAAACTGTCCCTGGCCTGGGCGGGGCGAATATTCATCCTGTCACCTCTTCCTCTGCGATGTAGAAAGGTAGTTATAACCCGATCAGCCCGAAAATGCTGCCTCGGGAGGTTGTTATAATTATGTTACAGGAGCTATCTGTGACTGGTAGCGCAATTTATGCGCTGAAATACCGTCCTAACGGCGGATAAGCGGCTGGCTGGATTAAGAAAGGTAGCAGGAAAGCAGCCGTTCGTGAGGTTAAAGTGAGCAGCACCGCAAGTAGGGTTCTCGCCGCCGCAAAAATCAGATTAACGCAGGCATAAAAAAACCCGCCAGAAGGCGGGTTTTTAGAATTCTGACTGTTAACTTACAGACTGATAACGTTAGCAGCAGATGGGCCTTTTGCGCCGTCAGTGATTTCAAACTCTACACGCTGACCTTCAGCCAGAGTTTTGAAGCCATTGCTCTGGATCGCAGAGAAGTGTACGAATACATCTTTGCTGCCATCTTCAGGAGTAATGAAACCGAATCCTTTAGATTCATTAAACCACTTAACGTTACCTTTAATCTTAGACATCTATATTACCTTTACATGAAAAATGGACACTAAACTGTGTCGTCATCTAGTACAGCAATTGCTGAAGGTTTTGTCCAGCCTGATTTGATGAAAAAGTGATAAATATCCATTTTATTTACCCTTCGGTGACTTATTCACTGGCGCGGACAGTTAAAACTGCCAGCGCACCCAGGCAAAATACACGTTCCCGTTGTTATAAGTCCCTGGAATATAAGTCATTTGAAAGTTCACCGGGCCGTAACCTACTGATGCCAGAGGTAATATAGCCGGGATGGGATAATATCCCCAGTTATCCCTTGCCGTTACCCCAACCGTATAGCCCAGTCCATAATGAAATGCCTGATTAGTGAGCGGGCGCCAGGTCGCTTCCCAGCCATAGCCTGTAAAGGGTTCCCAATGATTAAAGGAGTCTTTGAACGCCATCGCATAAAGGCCATGCCAGTTCCCTTTCTCGTCGTAACGGGAAACGCCACCGCCCGCTCCCCAGGGACGTTCGTTGTAGCGATCAATATGCTCTCTGTCATAGGTCCAACGGTTGTGCCAGGTGATGGCAGGCACATAAAGATCGATGCTCTGCGGTTGTTCCCAGGTTTGCTGAACATTATCGCTAAAGGTGTTCCAGCCGGATTTGATTTGCTGGGTAAATGTGGCGGCCTGGAGGGAAAAAGAGACAAACAGGGCCAAAAAGGGGCCTGAAAAAAGAGATTTATTCACGTCAATGCTACCTGTATCGTTTCGATTAAATTCAGTATTCCACACTGAAACTCAGTAACGGAAAAACGCCTCGATCCCGGATACGTGTCCCTCTCCGGGTATTTTCAGCATGTAATTATCATTCATGTTACGGAAAAGTGGGGAAATTTTAACGTAAAAAATCTGAACACATCCCAAACGGCAAGGGCAAATAGCCGCTTACCTGCCCTTCAGCTAGCGAAACAGCAACTTACAGGCAACCGGGCTTACTGAGAAGCCCGCTAAAATATGGTGTGTCCCTGTCCTACTCCTCTATGAAACCGGGCGTTGATCCTGCTTGTGCGGGCGTACAAGGGCCTTGATGAGAAGAACAGCGATTGCGGCCACAACATACCTGGGGATGGCACAGCCGGTCGGGATGACGCAGAGATGCAGGCTGAAATACGAAGGGGAAAGAAACAACACACAGGAAAATTTTAGGCATCGGGCACCCGTCTGGATGCCCGTAAAAACACGATCAGAAGATGAGCTTAAACACGCCTGTCAGCGTCAGCAGTCCGACGATAAAAATGATGGCGATGATCCACAAAATTATTTTCATTTCATATCCCTTACCTAATAAAACAATCCCCTGACAGTATAGGCGAGATTTTGCCGTTTGCTTTTTGCCAGCCGTGATCGCATCCCGGAAGGCAATAATCGGTTTTAGCGGTTTCTTTCTGTGAGAAGTATCGCATCGCGTGGCTTTAGTGCGGCCTGCCGTTTCGTTTTGCAGATTATTCCTGGCTAAAATTTATGCCGACAGGAAAGCCCGAGAATGTTGACAGTCCAAATGCAGAGCAGGGAGAGACCTTATGAGCAGTATTAATACCAGTATGGGCCGCTACAGCCTTAAGGCAAAGTACAGCGGCGACAAAATCAAAGGTTTTTTCGCCATCAATGATGAAGGCGGCACGCAACTGACCCGACAAGAGTTTGCGGAGCATTACCTTGATGATGTGGTCAACAATGTGATTTATCCGGTTACGGGCGGTAACCGTGAGATTGCCCGCGCACTGCGAGAAGAAATGGTGAAAGCGGGTTTTGAAGATGCAGATTAACCTTTTGGGCCGCCCGTTCTGTGCGGCCCTTTTGTTTTCTACGCTCTGATTTCTATACCACGTAAGAGAGCAACAAACAGCCCACCAGCCCACACACCGAAATAATGGTTTCCAGCGCAGACCAGGAGCGAAGCGTCTCGCCTATCGTCAGGTTAAAATACTCTTTAAATAACCAGAACCCCGGATCGTTAACGTGTGAAAAAATCACACTGCCCGAGCCCACCGCAATGACCATCAGTTCAGGGCTGGCACCGCTGGTCGCAATCAGTGGTGCCACAATGCCGCCTGCCGTAATGGCCGCAACGGTAGCGGATCCGAGTGCAATACGTAACACAGCAGCGATTGACCATGCCATGAAGAGAGGCGACAGACTGGTTGCATGCATCATACCGGCGATGTATTTATCCACGCCGCTGTCCACCAGGACCTGTTTAAAGGCACCGCCGCCGCCAATGATGAGCAGCATCATGGCGATAATCTTGATGGAGTCGCTCAGGGTATCCATGACCTGTTCCATACTGCGACCACGATTCAGACCGAAGGTGAAGATAGCAATCAGCACAGCAATCAGTGTCGCCATGATGGGATCGCCAAAGAACTCAGCATAAGGGAGCAAGGCATGCCCTTTAGGCAGAACCATTTCGGCCACCGCGCGCAGCGCCATCAGTATTACAGGCACAAGCGATGTCCAGACGCTGACCCCAAAGCCCGGCATTTCCGCTTCAGTGAATGTTTTGGGGTTGTACAGGCCTTCCGGAATCGGTTTATCAATGCCTTTCAGGAAACGGGCATAAACCGGCCCCGCAAGGATCACCGTTGGAATGCCCAGTAAGGTGCCAAACAGCAGCGTTTTCCCCATATCTGCGTTGAACAGCGTCGCAATGGCGGTCGGGCCCGGATGGGGAGGCAGAAAACCGTGGGTTACGGACAGTGCCGCGGCCATCGGCACGCCCACAAACAGCAGCGGGACACGTGCTGATGCGGCGACGCTAAACACCAGCGGCAGCATTAAGACAAAACCGACTTCATAAAACAGCGCAAACCCCACGATGAAGCCGGTCAGCACGAGCGCCCACTGAATATGCCGCGTGCCAAACTTCGCAATCAACGTGGTGGCAATACGCTGCGCACCGCCGCAGTCGGCCAGCAGTTTACCGAGCATCGCGCCAAAACCCATAATCAGCGCCAGACCGCCCAGCGTGCCGCCCACGCCATTTTTAATTGAAATAATCACTTTGTTGACCGGCATGCCCTGCATCACGCCCACCGCCAGCGCAACCAGAATCAACGCGATAAAACCATTAAGTTTAAAGCGAATCATCAGCAGTAACAGTAATGCCACGCCAATCGCCACATAGAGTAATGGCATAATTTTTCTCCACCTGATGCCCTGAATGATGTCAGTGCCGCTTGGTTATCGTGGTCCCGGAGGACGCTTAAAATCAGGGAAATGTCGTGACATTTATGTTTTGACACACCCTGTTACCGATAACATGTTAAGGGTAACATCCCGACTCGCGCACCACCCCGCCGTGGATGAATTTACGTTTTGCGAAGATGATCAACTTTTTAACCGACCGCTATCAGAAAGTTTCTTGAGGCCTGACGTTGGGTTTTCGTTACACTCAAAGCTTAGCGAAGAGACAAAAGGATGCGCGGGTGAGTGACAATCTGAGTGAGCTGTACAGCAATCAACATACCCTTTTTGGCCGGGGAAGCCTCAGCAAGCTGATTCCTCTGCTGGCTGCCCAACCCCAGGCCACTCTGCTCTTTTGCGGCCGGTCATTTTTGCAGGGGGAAGCTTATGCACGTATCAAAACCACCCTGAACGATCATATTGTGGGTTATGAAATTGTCAGCCATGAGGCTTCCCCGGCGGATATTGATGGCTGGGTCACCCGCTGGCGAGGGCATGTTGATCGGGTCGTCGCGATAGGCGGCGGAAGCGTACTGGATGCGGCTAAAGCCTTTAGCGCCATGATTCAGCATCCACTCTCCACGGCACGTTATCTGGAAAAAGTCGGCGATACGGCGGTCAACCCGGTTACCCTTCCCCTCATCGCCGTTCCGACCACGGCGGGCACCGGCAGCGAAGTTACCCAAAACGCGGTGGTGACCGACCAGCAGGATATCCAGATCAAAGCGTCGCTGCGTCATCCGGTATTTGTGCCGCAGGTCGCCATCCTGGATCCCGACTTACTCAAAGGCGCCCCCGATACTGTGCTGGCGACCTGCGGGATCGATGCCTTCACACATCTGTTTGAAGCCTACCTGTCTGGCAAGGGCAACCACTTTACCCGTCAGATAGCCTTGAGTGGGCTGCGTCAGTTTATCCAGGCCTGGCCGGCCTTGAACCAGTTGGATGAAACAGGCGATCGGGCGCGTGAGGCGATGATGATGGCTTCCTGGCTGGGCGGTGTCAGCCTGAGCACTGCCGGTCTGGGCGTGATTCACGGTATTGCGGGCGAGTTGGGGGCGATAAAGCCTTTCCATCATGGCGAAGTCTGCGGCAGGCTGTTATTCACGTTTCTGGACCACCTGGCCGTGAGCCAGCATCCTGAACAACGTCAGTTGATGGCCGACATGCATCAGCAGCTGTTTGGCACGCACACGGACTCTCCGGCACGTGACCTGAAAGCCTGGCTGCAACGTACCGCGATTACCGCATTCTGGCTGGATGGCCCGACGCTGAGCGAAGCGGACGTGGCCTGGATTCTGGCCCGCGCGAACAGTAAAAACAGTCTGATCAGCTACAGTAAAGATGAGATGCACGACATGCTTGTTCGTGCCTGGACCGTCACCACGTAGCCCACGGGCGGGCGTTTTGCCCGCCCGCATCAGGCCACTACCTCTGCTACGCCGCTGCTGTATTGAACGGCGCTTCCCCTGCCAGCATCTGTTCAATCACCTGCAGGACACCTTCCTCATTGTTTCCGGGAGCCAAAAAACGCGCCGTTTGCTTTACCCGTTGCGGCGCATTGCGCATGGCGAAGCTGTACCCGGACTGCTGGAGCATTTCCAGATCGTTACCGCCATCACCAAAGGCCAGCACCTGATCGTGGGAAATGTCCCAGCGCTGTGCCAGCAGGTTCAGGCCATTGGCTTTATGCTGACCGGGCACGATTAAATCTACCGAGCCGTGACCGCTGGATGTGGCTGCTGCCGATCCTGCGTGCAGGCGACCAATATCCGCCATTAAAGGCTCGACGTAATCGTCTGACAGATTCAGCGCAAATTTCAGTATCCGATCGTCAGCCACCTCATCAAGCGTACGTATTGGCTTAAGCCGGTGACAGTAGTGACGCATCTTCACCAGCCACGTTTCATCCATTCCCTCAAAATAATAGGCGCTGTTTCGTCCACAAAGCAGATAACGCAGGTCGGGATAGTGTCCGTTTTTCAACGTATCGAGCACGGCATCAATGTCGCTGCGTGAGAACGCGCCACAGAACAGCTCTTCATCCCTGTCGATAATCAGTGCGCCATTTTCAGCGACGAACGCGATCTCGCTGGCGATCTCAGGAAAAAACGACCGCAGTTGGTGGTATTGATTGCCACTGGCGACCACAAACCTGATGTTTCGCTGGCTGAGCTGGTGGTAACAGGCAAGAAAACGGGCGCGGTTGTACTGCTTTTTGTCATCCAGAAAGGTGCCGTCCATATCAACGGCAACCATTTTTACCGTGGTCATCAGAACTCCTTAGCAGGGAAACGTTCAGGATTCACTGTCAGAATAGCCTGATAATGCAGCGCATGTGGCATAAAAAAGGGATGGCATCTGCCATCCCTGTATGGTGATCAATGAAACGCGTTGTTGAGGATGAGTGAGGTGATAATGCCGGTGGCCGCTGCAATCAGCACATAGTTACCATCGATATCCGCCCAGTGCTGCCCTTCCGGTGGCTCTCTCAACCCGCGCTCACGCCAGTCATCGATCCGGTATCTGTCGCCGCAATATTCCCGTGGAACGGGTCGGCCGCGCCGGAATTCATGCCCTTCCCACGCAAACCGATCGTGGTCGTAGTCACGACGCGCATCAGGCGGTGGCGGTCCACCCGGTCCCGGCGGTCCTTCGCGTCGCAGGCCCGGCGGGCCGAAACCATCAGGACCGCGTCCCGGATGATGCCATGGGCCACCAGGACCACCGGGGCCATCCGCCAGTCCCGGCAGGCTGTACAGGGTGCTGTATGCTAAAAGGACACTCACTAAAACTGATTTTATTTTTTTCATGGTACTGCCTCCAGTGTAACGGCGACGACGCGCCGTTATGACTACTATCGGCATGAGGCGTCACAATAAGTATCGCCAAAACTCTTAAAAGTCAGCAGATGAAAGCGCCGTGTCTCAGGACGCGCTGAACGACGCCGCAGGTGGAAGAACAACAGGGTGACAGCAGAGACTCACGCGTAATCAGGCGAGCAGGGTCAGCCCGACCATGATGTTAAACGGCACGAAAGCGCGTCAGCCAGAGGCGCGCGGTCATCGGCAACGTAACGGAATCCTTTCCGATAAGCGGATCAGCCTCAACCGCAGCGCGTTATGCAGGCTGACTCAACACATAATTCAGCCTGCACGCGGCGGTCAACAGGTTCGCGCCTCAGGGAAAGGTATCAGGGATAACTCAGCATGACGGGCGCATCCGGTAATTTAGTAAACTGGCGGATAATGTTGTGGTAATCCGCGGTAGGATCCAGGTCACTAAACTGCTTTGGATAAAGATCTTTTGCCAGAATTTCCATACCAATAATGTTGTAGGGATGGTTATAAAAGTGGTGATAAATCCCGTAGGTCTTTCCCTGTTTCACCGGCTCAATCTGCGCCAGCCCTGTGCGTTTTAGTAATGTGGTAAAAGTGGTGGCGACATCCTGTTTATTCGCCCCGTAGCCCAGCGGCAACACGTTGCTGTTGGACCGTTTCGAGCCGGTCATGATGTAAACGTCCGGCTTCATGGCGATGATCTTCTCCAGCGACACAAAACCGGCATTACCGGGCAGCAGTGACGAGCCAATATTTTTGCCGCCGACCGCCTCAACCAGCCCGCCCCAGCCGCTGTGAGCGTGGGTAAAACAGCAGCTGTCGCTGTTACCGGCGATAGGTTCAATAAAGACGGTAGGCTTGTTTTTGACCTGATCGATTTTCGTTTGCAGCGCATGCCAGCGCTGTTGATAAAAATCTGTATAGGCTTTCGCCTCCGCTTCACGGTTCAGCACGCTGCCCAGCAACGTTATCCCTGGCACCGTGTTTTGCTTAGGATGCAGTTCGTCATCGACAAACACGACCGGGATATTCAGGCTTTTCAACGTGGTCAGTACCCCAGATTGCATCAGCGCCGGTTTGGCACGCAGTTGCGCAATCATCAGATCCGGCTTCTGCGCCAGCACGCTTTCAAGGTTCACCTGTCCCTGATCGTTGAATCCCATATCCACAATACTGGCAGCCTGCGGCCAGGTTTTCTCCAGCAGCGCCCACGTTTGCGTGTCCTGCTTTTTGGGCAGATTGTTCCAGGCCACGACGCGTTTGAACGGATTATCACGATCCAGCAACGCCAGCGCCATAATGTCGCGCCCGTCCTGCAAAATGATGTGCCGGGGCTCTTTCTGCAGCGTGATACGCTGGCCATCCATGTCGGTGACGGTGACAGGATACGTCGTTGCCGAACAGACGGTTGAGGCCAACAATGTTGCTGCAAAAATACCGAATTTCATGTTTAGTAACCCTGTTAAGGAATAAGAATTATTCTCGTTAACTTTAACATGCAAATTCGTAAAAAATTTAAAACTTTTTTTAACGAATACGTCTGAAGCCGTGAACGGAGGATCGCTGTCCGGCAGAAACACAGGGCGGCGTTGCCAGCCGCCCGTCAGTCACGCCTGCAAAAGCGAATAGAAAATAGCGGAAATGGCAATCAGCCCACTGGCCACCACAAAGACATTACTGAGCTTGCCGCTGTATTGGCGCATGGCAGGAACACGATGAATAGCGTACATCGGCATTAAAAACAGAATGACCGCAATCACCGGGCCGCCCAGGGTTTCAATCATGCTCAGAATATTAGGATCGAGCGTCGCCACCAACCAGGTCGTCAGCAGCATAAAGCCTGCCGTCAGGCGATTCAGCCGCTGAGGCGCAATCGTCTTGCCCCGGCTACGCAGCGCTTTGTTAACGATGCCGTTAAACCCTTCGCGTGCCCCTAAGTAGTGCCCGAGAAAGGATTTAGCGATTGCGACCATGGCGATTACCGGCCCCGTCCAGGCGATCAGCGGCGCATTAAAATGGTTCGCCAGATAGGACAATATCGTAATGTTCTGAGCTTTCGCTGACCGCAGGTCATCAGGGGACAGGCTCAGCACACAGCTGAACACAAAGAACATGACGGTCAGCACCATTAACAGGTGCGCGCAGGCCAGAATCCGTGAGCATTTTTGCTCAGCCTGCGCGCCGTATTCCTGACGTTTGGCCACCGCAAATGATGAGATAATCGGCGAGTGATTAAAAGAAAAGACCATCACCGGCAGGGCCAGCCACAACGTGCTCCACAGGTTGCCGCCGCCGCTGTGCAACGTTTGTAGTGCGGCGCCGTGCCAGTGAGGAATCAGGCAGACGGCCATCAACATCAGCACCGCGACGAAGGGATAAACCAGCACGCTCATCGCCTTGACAATCATGGTCTGGCCGAAGCGCACCACCGTCATCATGCCCACAATTAACAGCAGCGCCAGTAAGGCGCGCGGGGGCGCAGTCAACCCAAGTTGATTGACCATCAGGCTTTCGACCGTATTCGTCATCGCCACGCTGTACATCAGCAAAATGGGGTAGATAGCAAAGAAATAGAGCAGCGTGATCAACCTGCCTGCGCCAGCCCCAAAATGCTCCTCCACCACATCCGTGATGTCGCCCGCCGGATGACTGCCTGACAGCACGAAACGCGTTAAGGCGCGATGGGCAAAAAATGTCAGCGGAAAAGCCAGCAGCGCCATAATTATCAGCGGCAACAGACCGCCCATCCCCGCATTGATGGGCAGAAACAGGACGCCTGCGCCGATTGCGGTGCCGTAAAGCCCCAGCATCCAGACGGTATCCGTTTTACGCCAGCCCGTTTCTTCTGTAATGCGGGCAGATTCCAGGGGGCGGGTGTGCGAGGTTTTCATTAGCTTTTCCAGAGTATGCATCAGCCGCAAAGGCGGCCAGTTGCGGGTAAAAGTGTGGCCGTTCTCAGAGGGAACAGGTAAACGCGGGCGACAGGAATGCCTCAGGCTGCCGCTGCGTAATCGATTGCGCGTGCGTTTTTTTACACTATCTGACGACCTGAGTTCAAGTAATGCGTCATATCGTGCAGATTCCGGGCGGGTTATGCGCATCATCCCCTACAGAAAAGGCTTTACAGGCCGTGGTTGTTTCCTGGTTCACCCCACCGCTCTGCTTACCCGTTTTTCCCTCACTACACTTCAAGCACCCTTACAAATTTTGGCGACGACTGTTGTCGGGCTGGTATCGCCGACCGCGCCGTTGCTGTCCTTCACCGGTTTACAGGAGTCAACTACATGAAAGCCTTAACCTGGCATGGTCCGCATAAAGTCAGCGTTGATAATGTTGCCGATCCCGGTCTGGAAGCGGCCGATGATATTATTCTTCGCGTTACCGCCACGGCTATTTGTGGCTCAGATCTGCACCTGTACCGGGGAAAAATCCCGGGTACGGATCATGGCGACATTTTTGGCCACGAGTTCATGGGCGAAGTGGTGGAAGCAGGTCGCGCAGTGACCGCCGTGGCAAAAGGTGATCGGGTGGTGATTCCGTTTGTGATTGCCTGCGGCGACTGCTTTTTTTGTCATCTGCATCAGTACGCCGCGTGCGAAAACACCAACAGCGGAAGAGGCGCGATCTTAAACCGCAAAAAAATTACGCCACCTGCGGCCCTGTTTGGCTACAGCAAACTGTACGGCGGTATCCCCGGCGGTCAGGCGGAATATGTCCGAGTTCCCAAAGCGAATACCGGTCCGTTTAAAGTGCCTGCAACGCTCCCGGACGAGAAAGTGCTGTTTCTGTCTGATATCCTGCCGACCGCCTGGCAGGCGGTCAAAAACGCTGAAATCAAGCCGGGTTCAAGCGTCGCGATCTTTGGTGCTGGCCCCGTCGGCTTACTCAGCGCCGCCTGCGCCCGCCTGGAGGGCGCAGAACAGATCTATATGATCGATCATAATGACTACCGGCTGGACTTTGCCAGGGAACGTTATGGTGTGATTCCGATTAATTTCGATAAAACTGACGATCCCGCCGCCTGGATCATTGAGCACAGTGCGGGCCATCGCGGCGTGGATGCGGTCATTGACGCCGTTGGTTTTGAAGCCAAGGGCAGCCTGACAGAAACGGTATTAACTAACCTGAAACTGGAAGGCAGCAGCGGGAAAGCGTTACGTCAGTGTATTGCGGCCGTTCGCCGGGGCGGGATTGTCAGCGTGCCCGGTGTGTACGCCGGCTTTATTCACGGCTTCCTGTTCGGCGATGCGTTTGACAAGGGCCTGACCTTCAAAATGGGCCAGACGCATGTTCATGCTTATCTGCCCGACCTGCTCAGCCTCATCGAAAAAGGGCATTTAACCCCGGAAGAGATTGTGACACACCATATGCCGCTGGAGGATGCGGCACGGGGCTATGCCATCTTTGAAAAACGGGAAGAAGCGTGCCGAAAAGTGATTCTGGTGCCGGGCATGACGCCAACCCAGGCGACGCTGTAGCAAACACGGGCGGGGTGTCCCGCCCGTTACAGGTTAACGGTGCTTCGCCTGAGCGTAGGCCGCATCTAAATCCAGCCGCTGCCAGAATGCCTGATCCGCGCCCGGCCCACCCAGTGGGTAACCGGCGGGTAACGCGCTTTTCACCATCAGCGCACGGCGCTGCTTCGCCGACAGTTGAGGCAAGGCAGTTTCCAGCAACACCTCTGCGCCGTCGGGAACCGTTAACCTGGCCTTATTGCCTGCCACCTTCGGCAGGTTATAGCTCATGGTGAAACGGTAAAACGGCTTCATGCTGCCAGTGCCATAGGGATCATCCTGTCCTGCGGGTTTTGCGCACACCGCTAATGTGGTACCACACTCTTTTTCCAGCGCACTGCGTAGTTGCTGGCGAGCCTCTGCGAATAATGTCCGGTAAGCAGCATCATTCAGATAATGTGCGACGTTATATTGGGCCACCATGCGCGATCCCATCACGTCCAGCGGATAATGTACGCCCAGAACCAGACGCGAATACCCGTAACGCGCGCCCCGTTGCAGCAACGCATCAAAACGTTCCGGGATCATCTCAGCCAGCAATAACGCATCGGTGTAGCCGGTATTGGTATGTCCGCTGGGAAAAGACCCCCCATCGGCCGTATAAGGCTGGTTATCTTTGATCACCGTGTCATCCGGCACCAGATGAATCGTATTGCCTTTGTGCAGGAAAGGACGTGGATAGTCGAAGTGTTTTTTTGCCGCGCTGGTGCTGACTTCACTGGCTTTTATCAGCGCGGCAGCTTTACTCAGCTCGCCTTTTTCATAGGCCGCAAGAAAAGCTTTACCTAAGCGCGGTCCCAGGGCATCGGCAAGGAAATACAGATAGCTAATCCCTTCGGCGTCCGCCAGCGCCTGACGGCGTTCGCCCTGCGTGGCATTAAGATTAATTGATGTCACTGTGGCCCGGTTAGCGTTCATCACGTTATCCGGCAGCGTACTGAATCCCGATAACAGCGCAATGCCCGCCTGATGCAGGGGTTGGGTCTGGAAATTGTAGCCACTGGCTTTCAGCCAGCGATAGTCGGCGAGTTTGTCACTTTGTTTCGCCTGTTTTAGCTGGTCACGGCTGAGCGTAGGTGCACCGTTCTGGATGGCCGTGCGCTCTGCCGCCAGCGCCTGCAGTTCAAGCGCATTGAATACCGGACTGGATGAGCCCTGAGACGTTTTGTTCGCCAGCGCACTGGCTTCAGACAACGGGATTGCCTGCGCCTGTTGCGTCACGAACAGCGCCGCCGCAATCAGGGTAATGTGCATTTTCATTATTATTCCTTTTTTCTCTGACCTTGCCGGTTGTCACGCTAGCATTGCTGTATGACAGTTTTATTTCGCAAGCCTGGGCCGCGCGTCAGCCGTCAGTGGCAGGCTTATCTCAGAAATCTGTCGCGCTGCGCCAGCAAAACCGCCCGAACCCGCTACGCTAAGGTAGGCATCGTTCGCGGCCGCGGCCGGGGGCGCGACATGGCCTGTCTCTCGTCGGTTGTCTGCGACTGAAGAATGCGCTGGCGAACGCAGCGTGAGGAGAAAATAAAAACAGAATTGATCGTTGATTCCCGATGCCACATTCATACACTTTCGGGTGGCCAATGCCCGCATCGGCATACGTGCTTATCAAGGGATGTTTACATGAGGTTATCCTATGCGCTTTAAAGGACTTACTATCGGGTTTTTCCTGCTGATACTGGCCATCGCGACGGTGGCTTTTTTCGAGGTATTAGCGCCCTACTTCTCGCCGATTCTCTGGGCTGCCGTGCTGGCCGTGATCTTCCATCCGCTGAAAACGTATTTGCGAGGCAAGCTGGGCGATCGTAACGGGCTTGCCGCCCTGCTGACGCTGTTGTGCATCTGTCTGATCGTCTTTACGCCTTTAGCGATTATTGCGTCATCGCTGGTGGTCGAAGTAAATACGGTTTACCACAAGCTGCAAACCAACTCGGCCCAGTTCCCGGTCGTTTTCGCCGATCTGCTGCAACATCTGCCAGGCTGGGCCAAACATTACCTTGCAGAAAACAACCTGGACAATGCTACGCAGATTCAGCAAAAGCTATCGGCCTTTGCCCTCAAAGGCGGCCAGTACCTGGCCGGTAGCGCCTTTATCATCGGTAAGGGGACATTCAGCTTCACCGTCGGCTTCGGCATCATGCTCTATCTGCTGTTCTTCCTGTTGAAAGATGGATCGTACCTGGTCCATCTGATTCTGGAAGCGCTGCCGCTGTCTACCTATGTAAAACACCATCTGTTTAAGAAGTTTGCCGCCGTGTCGCGCGCGACGGTAAAAGGCACGGTCGTGGTCGGTGTGGTACAGGGGATTTTAGGTGGGCTCGCCTTCTGGATTACCGATATTGATGGCAGCCTGCTCTGGGGGGCCTTGATGGGTTTCCTGTCGCTTATTCCTGCCGTCGGCTCCGCTATTATCTGGGTGCCCGCTGCGATTTTCTTCTTCGCAACCGGGGCGTTGTGGAAAGGGCTGTTTCTTGTGGGCTTCTTTGTGGTCATCGTCGGGCTGGTGGATAACATCCTGCGCCCACTGCTGGTCGGCAAAGACACCAAAATGCCTGATTACCTGATCCTGATCGCCACCCTGGGCGGAATGGAAATCTACGGCATCAACGGTTTCGTCATCGGCCCGGTGATTGCTGCCCTGTTCATTGCCTGCTGGAATTTACTGTCCGGACGCGATAACCGCGAAAACATCGAGGAAATCGATGAAGAGTTTATCGAAGAGGGGAAAAAACAGTCTGATACGGCGCAGCAGGATGCCGCAGAAGCAGAGGCGGCAAAGGCCGAAGCCTTACAGGCTAAGACCGTTCCGGCCGACCCCGAACAGAAATAGGGAATAAAAAAACCCACCAGCGGTGGGTTTTTTCTACACAAAAGCGGCTTAGTTGGTCGCTTTGTTTTTCAGGTCTTCGGCACCCTGCTTGGTTTTATCCCAGCCTTTCTCGGTGCCTTCTTTGGTTTTGTGCCAGCCTTTCTGCGCACCTTCAGAGATTTTGCTTGAGGTGGCGTTGCTCTTACCTTCCGCTGCATGCTCAGACTTCAGCTTCAGCTCCTGGCCTTTGTGCTGCGTCTGATGCAATTTTTCTTTAGCGGTATCTGCGCCTTTATGCGCTTCAGCGACAGTTTCATCCGTTGTGGTAGCAGCGAAAACTGGCGAGGCCAGTAAAACAGCAGACAGTGCAATAATTGCTTTCTTCATCGTAATTCCCTCTTGTGTGAAATTTGTCGTCTTGCGTAATTATCCTGGCACAGGAGACCAAAGAACGATTTAAGAATAGACCTGAAATGAAATATAGCGAACCTGACTGGTTAAAAGGACACCAGAGGTATAATCGTTGCCTATAACAAATCGAGTTGCTGAGGCGACGGGTCCGGTGCCGCAGGCTTGCGAACGCGACGTGGAGGAGGGGGTTGCTGCATAGCCTGGTGAATCCAGTCCATGATCACTGCTACCACATAAGCCTGCTGGTTATCAGTCAGCGTCTGATGTTGCGCAATACCGTGCCACTTTGCCAGGCATCCGCGACAGCAGGTCGCCGTCGCATGCTGAGCAATAAAGACCGGATGACCGCGCATCGGCGTTTGCTTGCCGTCATTCACCGGATGGGCGGCGGACAGACGCTGGTGGATAAACCCGGCGGCGTGCTGTTGCACCCCGGCCTGCCCTTTCGCAAGACAGTAATCGTATTCTTTACGACCCAGACGAAAACGCTGGCGAAAAGGCAAGCGCGACAGACGCGCAAACAGGTCCTCAAACATTGTTCTTCTCTGTCTCAACGATCACGACAACTTTCTTCCTGCCAGATAACGTACGCCCTGCGCGCCAAACGTCTCGCGGTGCGGTTGCCCGGCCTGCAAATGAAAAATGTCGCCTACCTGGTAGGTACGGACACCGTCTTCGGTAAACAGGGTGATATCCCCTTCAAGAATCAGCGCCATCGCCTCAAAAGGATGATCGTGCTGGTCCAGTTCACTGTGGGCTTCACGTTCGACAATGACCGGTTCTGCAAAGCCTTTCTCAGCCAGCAGCGTTCTGAATTGATGTTCTGTCATCGGCATCCTCGTCTGTCATTGGGTTTACTGGCAGTGTAGTCACTCGCGTGCTTTTTTGCCGTTACGTAAAATAGCGCAAGCAAGGTTGTAACAGAGAATCCCGCATGTGTACTTTCTGCTAATCGTCTCGTTAACACGTCATCTCTTACACGGATTAAGCATGCCGCACAGGGTAAAGACTGCGCTGTTATTGATCAATCAACGTTCACGCAAGGGCCGCATTGATGCCGCCCGCGCCACACAACTGCTGCAGCAGGCGGGCATTGATCTGATCCTGCCCGCCCCGGGCGATCGACGTAGTTACCCCGATCTTATTTCTGCTTACGCCGGCCAAATCGATTGGGTGATTGTGGGCGGCGGCGACGGCACGCTCAATGCGGCAGCGCCGGGACTGATGCGCACCGGGCTGCCGCTGGGGATTCTTCCGCTGGGCACCGCCAATGATTTTGCGCGAACGCTGGGGATTCCCACTCAACTGGAACAGGCGGTCAGTGTCATTTGCCAGGGCCATACGCGCTCTGTGGATCTCGGTGAGGTCAATGGTCACCTGTTTCTCAACGTCTCCAGTATTGGTTTCTCGGCTGAGCTGGCTCGTAATCTTACGGCACAGGCGAAAAAGCGCTGGGGCGTGCTGGGTTATGCCTTTGCCGCGTTGCGCATTCTGCGGCAAAGTCGGCCTTTCCGCGCCACGCTGATTCATGGCGGCAAGGCAACCGCCATTAAAACCGTGCAGGTGTCGGTTGGCAATGGGCGCTTTTATGGTGGCGGAATGACCGTACAGCAAAGCGCCGCGCCTGACGATGGCTTGCTGGACGTCTACAGCCTCGAAATCAAACGCAGCTGGCAACTGCTGTTGCTGTTTCCTTCGCTGCGACGCGGCACTCATGGCCGCTGGCGCAATGTCCGCACGTTCAGCACGACCGCCCTGACACTGCAAACGCGTCGGCCACACTTTATTAATGCAGATGGTGAGATCATCGGGCAAACGCCAGCCCATTTCCGCCTGCTTAATGATGCGTTGAGGGTGCTGGCTCCCGCTCCCTCCGGCAGGGAAAAGCCTTAAGAGCTTACAGGTAGTGCGGGGCGCTTGCGCATAGCGCTCAGCGCCAGGATGACCAGCCCCAGCCCAATCAGCACCAGGAAGTAGTAATTGAGTAAATGCCAGAGCCCGATGCCGGCGATCCCGCCCGCCAGGAAAGAGAGGATCGTGTAGGTATGCAGCCGCAGGCGCTCAACATACAGCGGCGCGTCTTTTGGCGACGCCTTACGTCGAAGCACATCAAACAGCATCGCCAGCTCGATTCCAATGTCGGTGGAGGTCCCGGAGACATGTGTCGTTCTGACGCGCGCATTGGAGATGCGGGTCACCACCGCATTTTGCAGGCCCATCAAAAAACTCAGGCTCAGAATCAACAGCGCGCCGGACGACGCCAGCGTGTAATGGGCTTCGGTTATGCCCAGCGCCACCAACGCCGCACCTTCCAGCAGAATATTCACAGCGTAGATTGTGCGAATCTGCCGTCGGCGTCCGGCATTAATAATCAGCGTCGATACCATCGCGCCAAAAATAAACATGAAGACAATCAGCAGGAAAAAGATGCCCTGATGCACATTGGCTTTGGCCAGATAATCCGACAGTGAGGATACGTTGCCTGTCATATTGGCCGAGAAGAAACCGACTATCTCAAAGGCAGCCGTGTTTAACGCGCCGGCGACAGCGGCAAGCGTGCAGGCAAGACGGCTGTCCGCGATATGCGTCCGTTCGGTTTCCGTGCTGATCAACATAATGTTCACTCAGATACGATGCGATTGGCTCTATCATTCGCTGAGTTCGTTAAGGAAACAAGCGCTAATTCAGCGACGTAGACCTCCGTCTGCCTGACTCTGTTTCACGCGAGGGTAGAAGCTATTACTGTGTCATTCGGCGCGAAGCCGGATGGCCTTTTCGGCTGGCGTGGCCGGTCTCCCCCTGTTCTGCTACTTACCGCCATAGAGAGACTGTTTCGGCAACAATGCCGCACCTTATCAGGCTGTGTTCGCGTCTGTTGTGTTGGCCTCTGCTGCCCCGCTTCACGCTGTTCATAGCAACAGCATCAGGGCACATCGTCAGGAGAGCATATGTTATCTCGTCAGATCCGAACGCCGCGATAAAACCCCTCGCTAAAACAGTAAGCGCCTCACTTTTCAGCCCGTTGCACCCTACTCTGTGGCAGATCAAGGTACCACGCTGCGCAACGCTTCATGCTTTGCGCTTTGTCCACCGACTCATTTATTAAGAGTATGAAACCGATTTCTAAAGCATTACTGACGTTAACAGCGACAGGATGGCTGGCTGGCAATGTGCTCGCTCAGCCGTTACGCGCACCGCTGCTGGGAAATTTGCAGGCCAGCGCGCACCAGCGCTGTGGACAGGACATCACACTGCAACTGCTGAAAACGACCGATAACATCATGCTTATGGGCCTGAAAAACCGGGAAAGTGGCGAAGCCGATCTGTTCATGTCCAGCAGCCCGTTTACTGCAGACAATAGCTATTCCCGCTTCGTGCCCGTGAAGTTCGATCAGTTGTCGAAGCACTTTATCGAAACGCATAACGCTGTGCTGGAGGTGATCTGGGGCGCAGCAAAAGACGATAAGAACGTGCTGCGCTATACACTGGCGTTAGGCAGTTACACCTATTCCTGCGGTGCCATTGAGTCCTGGCCGAATGATACGGCAAACCAGTTGTACGGTGAGCCGGATAGCAGCGATGCTGGCACTGCGGCAGAGAAAAAAGCGCTCAGGGAATAGCGCAACCCTCGACCTGTTTAACGGCACGCAGTCTGAGGCGCCCGCGTAAATTGACCATGAATAATGGCAAAGCGTTGTACTACCGTGGCCTGCTCAGCGATAGAGACATTTTTTATCGTCATCTCAAGCGGAAACGTCTCGCTGTACCCGTCCAGCGTAATTTTTCCGTTGCCTGTCCTGACGTTGTCGAAGGTGATATCCCGGTAATCGGGGATCATCGTGCCGCTGGCGTGCGGATCATAATGCGTATCAATGACCACGGGATTGTCCACATCCTGCATACAAATGTTTTGGTAGCGAACCGCCCGCACCTGCCCACCGCGCGAGCGGTCGCTTTTGATGCGCAGGCCATTGGTCGTGCCGGTTAACGTCAGCCCGTTCACCAGCACATCGCTGACGCCTCGGTTTATTTCACTGCCAATCGACATACCATGACCAGAGCCAAACTGGTTATTCACGATGGAAATATGCGAGGCCGGTGCGTTTCCGGCTTTAATCGCCACATTGTCATCACCGGTACTGATCCGACTGTTGATTAACGTAACATCGCTGGACCCCATGGGATCCACACCGTCGGTGTTTCGTGCGGTCGCGGGCGTGTCGATGGTGATGCCCCATAGCGTAATGCCCTCACTGTCACTGACAGCCACGTGAAAGTTTGGCGCATTCTTCAGGGTGATCTGATACAGCGTGATATCCCGGGCGTGATCAACCTGGATCAGCCGCGGCGCATTTTGCTTTGCGTCATCACTTTTGGCGCTGGCCGCCAGTTGCCACCAGGTTTGCGTCTTACCGGTGACAGAGGCTCCACCCTGCCCGTCGATCATGCCCTGCCCGTATATTCCGCTACCGCGGACATGACTGAGAGTAATAAACGCCCTGCAACCGTTGCCCTGCGAATCCAGCGTGCCACAGCTTCCGCGCCCGTTATCATACAATCGTGGATCCGGAAGCGCGCGCAACACCGCTCCCTTATCAATGCCCAGACTGACACCCGAAGGTAAAGACAGTGGCCCGCTATAAAATACCTTCGCACGGGTTGAGGGTACTAACAGCACCATTTTGCCGGGCGGGCAGCTATCCAGCGCCTGTTGAATAGTCTGACTGACAGTGTATTGATCCATGGCCGGGATACGCTGGCAGACCGGCGGATAAACCGGTTGTGTTACCGTTCGTCGATCGCCCATTTGTGCCTGAGCGGTAAAACTGATCGCCAGGCCAACAATCATGGCTAACAGAACAAAGGGAGAGCGATACATCGTCACAATCGGGTCAGTCATAGTGAAAGGGGCGACAGAGGGACAGGCCTTCACAATACGCAAGTCCTTCCTGGCAGGTAAAGCAGAAAAATGAGTCCGTCGCCGGAAGTGGTCAAAATGTTAAATTGATGCGCAGGGGTCAGCGAAATAAAAGCGGGATGGCTTCGTTTTCCCCTTTGAAATGCCGCCGTCCGCAGCCTGGATACAGCGGATTTTGACCTTTATTCGCCCAAGGGATGGGTTTGACAGCACCAGGGCCAGTGCTACGCTTCTTGTCATATAACCGACTGATTTTTTGGCAGCCTTCGCGAGGCCGGGCGGCCATTAAACGCTGAGGTATTGATGCATGATGCTCAGAAAACCCCGTATTAAGGAAAATATAAAAAACCTTAATTTTGAATATCAGTTTAGTCGTGCAGGGTTTATTTTACTGACAAGTATTGTTGTGGCGGCAGTGCTGGGGTTATTTTCTAACGGCCTGTTTAGCGAGCAGCACTTGCAGAATAAAACGCACACCTTACGTCTCGATTACGATCGGTTTGGCCGCCTGACCAGCGAAAACGAAATCAAAGTCTCCATCAAAGAGCTCAACGCACCGGACTATATTCTCAGCTTTGGAAAAACGTTTCTGGACGAATTTCAGATTGGCAGCATTAAACCTCAGCCTGACCGGATGTACAGCGAAAAGGGTTATGTCTACCTGGTCTATAACCACGCCGACAAACAGCCGACCTTCTCAGTCTGGCTGGCCCTTACCCCAAGGAAGCCGGGCGCTTTTAGTAATACCCTGCAGGTCAACAATGAACCCGAAATCCATTTCAGCCAGTTTATTTATCCGTAGGTAACCTTTATGGAAATGGTCCTCAGAGCCGCTGCGATATACCTGATCCTCCTCCTTGTGTTCAAAATAGCCGGGCGAAGAGCCCTGCTTCAGATGACCAGTTTTGATCTGATCCTGCTCCTCATCATCAGTGAGGCAACCCAACAGGCGCTGCTGGGAAGCGATTTCTCCGTCACCGGCGCAATGATCACCATTATCACACTGATAGTGATGGATATGCTGTTTGGTTACATCAAGAGGAAACACAAAGGGTTTGAACAACTGATTGATGGCAGCCCGGCCATCCTGGTTGAAAACGGCCAGCCTTTTCCCGATAAGATGAAAAAAGTGAACGTCAGCGAGGATGATATTTTGCTGGTCGCGCGACAAAATCATGGGCTGTGCGAACTCGATGAAATTCGCTATGCCATTCTGGAAAGTAACGGGCAGATTTCGATTATTCCTGCTGAGAAATGAAACCCGTTTAATCCGCACCTGGCCATGGCGGCATTTCATCATGTGAGAAACGACACAAGGACCGAAAAGTCAGATACGGATCACGCATAGCCTGTATAAAATGCGTCAGAAGAGGATTCAGTGACGGCAGGAGGAGATGGGCGGTCGTGGAAAGCTATGACGATATCTATCGGCGCCTCAAAAATGAGGGCTATGAATCCTGGACAGGAAGCGGCTTTTCGCGAGCCCGTCAGCGGCTCAGCGAGGTGCTTTATGAGCTTGAAGAAGCAGCATGGCTTCCTGACAAAGGGACTGTTCTTGAGCTCGGATGTGGCAATGGTGCCATGGCATCACATTATTTTGCCCGACAATCATTCGTCGTTTACGGGGTCGATATCTCAGACGTGGCGATTTGCTGGGCCCGGGAACGCTTCAGGGAAGCAGGTCTGGTCGGTCATTTTAACCAAGGCAACGTATGCGACCTTTCTCTCTATAACGATGCTCAGTTCGATGTCATCGTTGACGGCAGCTGCTTTCATTGTCTGGTGGGAACACAACGTACACATTGCCTTAAAGCCGTGTGCCGTGTACTGGCCTGTGACGGCGCGTTAATTATCAGCAGCATGTGTGGTTCGCCTAAACAAATAAGCGAATCTCTGCGTTATGACCCTGGACAGCACCTGTTACTGAAAGACGGCATTCCCTGGCGCACGCTGAAACCGCTGGACGACCTGACCGCAGAAATCACAGCAGCCGGTTTTAACATCCGTTATTTTTCAGTTAATCAGAATTCGTGGTGGGATCATGCAACGCTTGTGTGCCACAAGGCTTCCAGTTAGTGCAGCCCGTCATCTTATTGGTGCGGATTGCCCTTACCCGAATACTTACCGCTTTTTGCCCGACGCGGTTGGCAGTTCAATGCCAACAAAACGCCTGTAGACCGTCGGCATCAAGATTCCTGTAAAGATGGCGTAAAAAAGAGGCATACTAAGTATGCCTCATAGTGTAGTAACAGGTTAATCAGACCGTAAATAAGCCGGGCTGAGAAACAAACACGCTGAGATTAGTTGGCTGCGCGCTCTTTTTTAATCTTATCTGCGTACTCAATAACTTCTTCGCCGGTCTTACCGGCCAGTGCGCCTTTGATCTTTTTATCAATCAGCGCGCGTCCACCTTCATCACCGCTGCCCGCCTGCATCAGCTCTTTCATGCTGACCTGGCTGAAGGCGACAACCTGAATAGCATCGTTAAACGCGGCGCGCTTATCCTCTGCAAGTGACTCCCGAACTTTTTGAAGCGATGTCTGAAAAGCCTCTTCGGAAGAACCATCGATCTTAGGCTCTCCACATCCAGTGAGGACGAATGCTAACAAAACGACTGCGATTGCTTTTTTCATATGGGTTTTATCCTAAAAAATTCTTATCAATCGTAAGTTTTTGTAGCAGTTTAATAAAGCTTTTTTTATTAACACTTACTGACTGATTACTACCTAAACGCCGCTACACGTCTGTTACGTTGAGTTTTCAGATAAACGACAAAAGAGGGTAACGTGTAGATTCGTCGATGGATAAAAGGGGGAGATGCCAGGTCCACCGGCTGCCAGTCAAAACTGTTCATGCAAGTTTACTGAGTATTAAACATGTCTGAAGACAGCTTAAGACCTGTCCGAAGTATGCCAGACATTGCAATACATGAATGAAAACAGTTAACGAAGTCATCGGCACATTTTCTGATTTTGAATTAATACATTTTTTTGGGCGCATTGAGTAATACCTTTCTTTCCGGCCACAGGAAACCTTGCCCGTACTGCGCATGTGTAAGCAGAATACGTTGTCTTTCTTGCTGCGTTTCAATACCTTCAACCAGAATCTGTGGGTAAATTACAGAAGCTTTTGAGATGAGGGCAACGATTCTGCCTGAATCTTTAATTTCATTTCGGTCAATTTTTATCCCATTTACTTGTAAAGGCATCCTGCTGATTAAAGGGATAAGCGTAGAAGTGACATCATCCAACCAGATACGCCATCCTGCCTGTCTGAGAACATCAACGCCTTTTTTAAAAGCGGTAAGCTCATCCCAGGAAAGGTGGGGCAGGTTTTCGGGATCCTGAACCTCCAAAATAATACGATTATCATGATTTATGTTTACAAGTTGCTTAATCTTATGGGTATTACAAAATATCTTCACGGGTAAATTAAGCCAGTACTCACCAGGAAATTTTGCTAAATATTCCATCTGCCATATAAATAAAGAAAAAACCTTACCAGAAGACAGTTGTGAGAACCATTTTTCAGGGTTACTGTTTTTGATGCTTGACAATACTTAACAAGCAATAATCTCTCCAGTTTTGAGAGCAACAAGAGGTTGGAATCTGATTCCCTCAACATCACTAAGCATTTAAGGCCCATAGTTTTTGATAAATTAATTATGAAAGAGATTTTTTCATTTCCCACCCGAATGATCACAAATAAATCTTTTATCTTTCGGCCAGCGTCCATGAGCCTCATTACAGAGATAACGGTACTGCGAAGGCTGCTGAAGAAGCGCTATTCTAATCATGCTGTTATAAATATTTGGATCATTATGAGTTTTTAAGAAATCGTCTGCCCATTTTTGAAAAGCATACAGCAGTGTGAGATCGCGATCTTTATTAAATCTTAAAAGCAGAGCCACATGATAATCAAAATCAACGCGTGCTCGCTGGCTATAGCGATTTGGAAAGGCCGACATCGTTTTTTCGGGCTCTACCACAAATGCCTGCAGGCCATTTTTTTCAATTTGTGTCAACTTTTGCTGCGTTATCAAACCGGTGAACGAAAAATAAATCATAAAAAGGGACACTGATCCCCAAAAAATTCTTGCCCGTAAAAATGTCGGTTTTATTTGCACTCCATTCTTCATTATTTCTTCTTTAACAGGTGATGCAGCCACGCCAGCAGCGAGCAGTAATAGCACTATTACCAGAGCATAAGCTGCCGACTGATAAAGAGGATATTCCAGATTCATATGTACTGCTACAGGCAATAAAAACGCCACACCATACCACTTTAGTGCCCCTCGTTCCCATAGTTGCCTGATGACACCAGCAACGATTAGCACTCCCCCACACAGAGCGATGACTCCACCTTCTACCCAGGCAAAAAGTAATTCGTTGTGAGGATGCGTTACCGTAGCGGCTTCAAGACCGGGCCAGACAGTCGAGGCCAGTTGACCAAAAACCGCCTCAAAGCTGCCATAACCCTGCCCTGTAATAGGTGACTGCATGATTAATTCTGTTGTCAACCGCATCATATAAAAACGGGCGCTATTCGATGAGGTTTTAACGATAACGGGCAGAAGCGGGCCAGGGAAAAAAATGGGTAAAACATACAGGATGAAAAGCCCGCATCCAGTGCCTGTCAGCAACAGTATAAGAGCAGTATAAGATCTGGTACGTTTTTCTGTGAACCCCTTCCACAGAACAATACCTGCACCGCCAATGACACCAATAAAAGCGGCTCGGGATTGAAGCACGACGATTATGCCCGCCAGTAATGCGATACTAAAACCATAATAATAACGTAATATCGTTTTCTGTTCTGTTTTATTCCTGTTAAAAACGAATAACAGACATACCAGACCTGTTGCCAAAAAAGAAGAAAGCACATTAACTTGCTGAAAACTTCCGTAAGGCCTTTCACCCGGCGAAAAAATCAATTGTAGAATGACGTAACCAGCCTGGAGTAAACACGCATTCACAATGACATGCAAAAATAAGTAACGAGATTTTAATCGGTAGGATAACGTGTGGTTAAGGGTTAAATAGAGAAAAATTAATACAATCAGAGCAACAACTCGTGGCAAAGCATTTTGAAACCAATTAAGATCTCGGGTAAGAAAAAGGGGGAAACACCATAAAATCACGCCCAATAAAATCACTCTCTCTCCGCCTGAAAGCGAGGATATTTTGACCCCTTCAAATTGTTTAGAAAAAGCACAAAACAATAAAACAAGAGCGATAACAAGCCATGTCAATAAATTTTGCGGCAGTGAAAGTCCTGAACCGCCGCTATTAGGCAAAACATATAAGAATCCACCACACAACCAACACATGATAACACCTGATATATACATATGTATTTTAGGCATCATCTTTTTATTAGTTAAAACTTTCATAGTATTTATCGCAGGATGCGTTCTTATAAGAAAAATAAATTTATAAAATCAATCTTCTGACATAACAACCACAGAACTGGCACTAAAAGCACCTAATCGAATATCCTTGACCTTTACGTCTGGATTGCGGAAAAGATAAAACCTCACGGTTTTTTCATGAATACCATTTTGATAAACAGTACTTATGCTCTGTGCGTCCTCCTGCGCAAAGTGTCCATCAATATAAGGAACAATTTCGACGCCGCTGGAGGATGTATAGATAGTACGATATTTCCCTACCATTGAATTATGCAGAACCTCCATTTTTAAAGAGATACCCGCGTCACGCGTACAGGTAACAGGGATATTAATCTCTTTATAAATTGCGGCAGGATCTTCTGGGCTGGTAGTTAGATCTGTTCTTGTAACATTCCCGAAACGAACATGAATATCTCTGCCCCGGTTAATGTAACAGGTCGCTGCTTCGACCGGTAGTGGTACACCGTCACTGCATGAATAAGATTCATTGGGATCGACATAATAAGCATTATCCGTGCCATCCATATTTTGCAACGCAACACAAAATGATGCTGATGGCTGATTTTGTAATGCACTGGCAGCCCCACCAAAGTTAGGCTTCGATTTGGATATCGTTTTAGTTGTATTGAGAGTGTTAGTTGTCCGTGTATGCAATTGAAAATTAGCTGTTGAAATTGTACATTTTACTGCCTTTTTGCTCTGACAAAAAAACAACACTGCATTATAGTTTCCACTATACTGTGGATAAACTTTGTAGCCGTCTAATTCAGTGACATGGTTAGTCCCTGTGGGCATAGACCATCCTTCACCTATCAAAAATCCGGATTCAAGCCCTTCCTGAGTTGGATGGCAGTCGCCAAAACCCAGCAAACCATCCGTCATATGTTTTGATCCCTTAGGACAACTTTTGGGTAAAGGAATGCCTTTAACATTCGCCAGGGAAGTAACAGGAAGCCCAATGAGTAAAAGAAAAATTATTCCTGAAAGGTATTTTAAATAGTAATGCTTAATCATATACCACCGTCATGCTGGCAGAACCGGAAAAGTCATCGCCTTCCAGTGTTTTGGTTAACTGTTTAACTAATATTACTTCGAGTTGAGGCGGTGAAGCCAAATTAACCCTTTTTTTCTCATGAATCGTCATTGGTGCACCGTCCATCAGAATTTTCATTCCTAAGCCATTAATGCTGGTTTCAATCGTTTTTTCATCATCGAATCCGGCAGCTTTATTACCTTCTAATTTAAAAAAAACGTTATAGCCCGGCGTAGCATCCGAGCAAATAAATTCATACTGCAACGATTTTTTATATTTCCCGGATGAGATTTTATTGGGATCTACCGCATCAAATACAACATCCATAGATTCGTTGTTATTAATGATGCACCAGGGAGAAGTATCGAGTCTGGTCTGCATTAATACAAATGCGGAAAAACCACAAGATCCCGTTACTTCACCATTATCATCTACCTCGCTCTGACAACCATCATTACTACCGTCGTAAAAGGCTAACGCAAAATGAGAGGATATGCATACTATGAGTATGGCAATTGAAAAGAATATCCTGTTTTTTTTCATATTATTGAACACATTAATTAGGTTGGACAATCACATTGACGACGGCAAATAATGACATATTATCCTCTAAGTCAGCACCATACGGATCCAACTGAATTAACTGAAACGCCATACCTGTATTTTTTCCTACACGCATCCAATGAGGCCGCTGAGTGGTCACAGGATTTCCATTAAACAAAAGTTGTAAACCTAAAGATTTTACATACTTGAATAGAGGGAGAGACAGTAGACTCATTACACTGTTTTTTTGTCCCTTGACGGTACCGTAGACAGGATACACCTGAACCAGCATGTAACTTTCCAGTGCCAGTTCGCCAGTGCAGGTAAATTCGACGTTGAAATTTTTACGATATTTTCTGTCTAATATATAGCGGCCATTGTATGATCTAAATACCACTTCACCAAAATTATAATTATAGACGTTATCATTTTCGATAAGACCGCTTAGTGCATCACCAGGTCCGGGATTAAGTCCTTCAACGTTAAAATAGCACATGCCGGGATCGGTAACGATATTGCCATCAAAATAAATATTAGTTTTAAACGTTTCACCAGCAATAGCATCAAAAGCATAAAAAAAGACACATAACGCAGCCATCATCAAAGTCGAATTCATTTTCTTTAGAGAGGTGTTTAACATCATTCATACCTCAAAGTGAAGTTTGCTGTTGCTGTGAAATCACCAAGCATTACAGTTTTATTTTTTACCGCCTGAGGTTCACCTTGTATATAAGCACCCAATACGAAAAAAACATCATCATTATTGACAGAGCCCCGAACAGGCGAATGACTGTTAATTAAAACGGGGGAACCATTAACACCTCCGGACTTTAAACCTATTGCAATGCCTTCGGCCTGCCCGGATATATGAAGAAAACCAGGAAGTGTTTCACTTTCTACTCCACTGAAATCTATGGTCAATTAATTCCCCGGCTGGCAATTTTTCGCAATGATAGTAAATTCCTTCGCTAAATCAGGCGAGTATGAATAAATGTCTTTTACGTTCACCTCTGAAAAATCAACCAGATGATCTTCACTAGCATCAATAACTTCACAGGTCGATATAACAAGTTTTCCTGAAACATTGATATTATCAATGTCAACAAATTCATCACTTGCAGAAGTCTTTACAGATAATAAAAAACCCGCAGTAAAAAGAATGATAATTGCAATAATTTTTAAGTGACGATAAATAAACATGTTATTCATAATCGACCTTGAAATTGGCTACCGCCCAAAAATCACCAAATAAAACTTGTGATTTCGTTTTAACGACCGATACAAAAAAAACAAACCGCTCTGTTTTATGAGAGATAAAGTACTTACCGACCCGCTGATTTAATGAGACCATATTCATATCTTTGTCGCTTATTTTTAACGCAATCCCTTTGGTCCCCTGTACTTTCAGCAACGAAGTGAAGTCGTCATCAGCTAATCCTGAAAATGTAATCGTGGCTAATGGTTCTATATATGAAAACAGATTTTTTTTCCCAGGCATCTCTGATTGATCTTTAAATGAACGATAACAATCAGTCAGCCGGATACTAAACGTTACTGGTGTCGTCTCACTTCCTGGCTCTTCAAGCTCAGCCACATTTAATACACCTAAATCAATTTGTTGTAAAACCGAATTAAGATCCAGACGGCACGCGCCTTCGCTTAGTAAACCGTTCACAACAATTTGGCCATGCTCTCCCTCCACCTGCCAGGTATCATCTACTTTCGATGTGGCACTTACAAAAAATGAAGAAAGAATAAGACAACCAGCATAACACCCGGGTACTAGTCTACTTTTTAGATGTCTCAGGAGAACGTTGAACAAAATATTTAACCTGCTTTCTGCTCGGTGACCTTACAAGCATTACCTGAGCAACTAAAAATTAATTTTGGTCTTCCCCCCCAGTCGTTTATGTAAGTCAATACGGGTTGGGCTCCTAATTTTGCCGCACTCATTTCAACTATTTCGCTACTTTTCGGTGCAATCATTACCGATTTAAAATAATTGTTACTGGCAGCGTTATTAGCACTCATGTTGACTATCGTAATATAGTATCCCGTTGGATTGATAATACGGTAACGGTCGCCTTCACGACGCAATGTTAATGCTGTCTGAGGTACATCTCCACTTGCTAACTTAAGTGCCTCTGGTCGGTAAAACATTTTTATACGTGTTTGCAATGCAATCTGCAGCGTATTCGGTTTTTTGCTTTTAGGAGGGATTTCCCGGACATTAAAATAGTAAAGTGACTCTCTGTCTTGAGGATGTGAACTTCCCGCCATGGTCTGTACTTTGATTTGACCTTTTGAATTGGGTTCAATCCGTTGCAAAGGGGGGAGCGCAATAAACTCGTTTTCAAGTTTTTTGCCCGAATCATCTTCAACCCATGACTGTGCCAGATAAGGGGCTTCTTTATTGTGATTAGTAATCGTTAATGTCTCAGATTTTTTATCGCCGTTAATAATCAGACGCGTGCGATCGAGTCCTACAGCAGCATTTGCTGCAGGAATAGTCATCACCATGATTGACGTTATAAAACGCAATAGAAACTTTCTGTTGTTCGTAAGCATATAAACCTCTAATTTAGCAATTCACAGGAAGTAATGTTTAAAGGCGTTTAAAAATAGTGGTTTTGCGTTAACGCAAGCCAATAATAAACATTACTCATTAATACAAGGCAGTAATAAGCTAGCAGTCTTTTCGTCTGGTTTTTCAGGAAGAATAAAGATACATCGTTCTTTGCCGTTCCAGCTTACATCCATTTTTCCACCCGGTTTCATACCAGATAGCCAGACTCTTCCGTTTTCAGCAATGATACCCGTCTGGATTTTATCTTCATTTTTTACCATCGCACCAAAAGGCGGAACAGAACCATCTTCGAGTTTGACGATAGCCATTCCTTTTTGTCCGGCTAAAATACCAAATTTGCGATAGCCGATAGCGCCCTTAGTCAGGGTATCTTCAACAACAGAACGCGTCGCTTCAACATCATCTGGTAATTCATCCAGATCGATATTAACGTTGCTGCGATAGTAACTATTTATGTCTGTTACCACGGCCTTACCAAAGTAATTGGTTTTGACATCGTTTCCGCCCCCGGAGACAGCAACATCACTGATCCCTGCCGTATCTACCATCAGTCGGGTGCCATCAACACCGGATGAGCGGTGGAGTGCTGCGCCTTGTGCTGTTGCTGTCATTCCCCCTTCTACAGACAGACCCAGTGTACGATATCCATTATTTTCAAATCCGGCGGAGGCAGTCATTTCAGCTATACTGCCCGTGTAGTCGAGATAGCCATTAATCGAATGTTCACCATCCGAAGACGTGCCAATATCGACGTTGTAATCACTGTTATCGCCAAGGTTGTCACGCCAACCCACGTTTTGGCTTTGCGTCCCGCCTGAAGTTTGACCACTGTAGGACAAGGTACCTTCGCCAAAAGGTAGAGACAGACTTAAATAAACACCATCGTCATTAGTGTGATCATATTGTGTTCGATAGCCGGTAAGACTCAGACTGGCATTTTTGAAGCGACCCATATCAAAATTGCTGGAAAGTGAAAGATTCCATGTATCACTCGCAGCACGCTCCCAATAAGTTTGGTGGTTATAACTCAGGTATATTCCTGCATTAAGCTTTCTGAGTTGTTTTGCAATGGTAATGGTATATAACTCTTTACCCTTTCCCGGATTACTGTAAGCCGACGTTCTTGAGCTTAAAAACTGTGACATCGTCATATAGTTGCGGTCAGAAAACCGATAGCCTGCAAAGGTAATTTGACTATCATAATCATCAAACCGTTTGGAATAACTTAAACGGTAAGAGTTTCCTTTTCGGGTAACATGCTCATTTAATTTAGCCCGCGCTGAGGTGACATCCAGAGAAAGGGCGCCTAATGCTAATAAGTCTCGTCCCATACCTGCCGCAACGGTCAGGTAATCATTGGCAAAAAGCCCACCACCATAGACTGACCAGCCATTTGAGATCCCCCACGACAGTTCACCCGTAGCAAAATGAATATTTTGTGTGTGGTGTTCGTAATCCGATGGCTTACCTATTGCCAGTTTATAACGCACACTCCCTGGCCTGGTCAGGTAGGGAATCGTCGCAGTATCGACCTGAAATGTACGTCTGGTGCCATCCTGTTCCTGAATAGTGACATCCAGTTTGCCCATTACCGCATTATTGAGATCCTGAATGCGGAATGGCCCGGATGCTACTGTCGTTTCATAAATAACGCTGCCCTGCTGACTTACTGTTACTTTAGCGTTGCTTTTGGCCACGCCCACAACTTCTGGCGCATAGCCCCGTAAGTTTGGAGCAAGTTGCGCATCATCCGACGTTAAACTGGCACCTGTAAAACGAAATGAGTCAAATATCGTTGAGGGTAAATAAGATTCCCCTACTGTCAGTTCAGACTTGAGCGATTTGATGGCGCGAAAAATATAAAACCGGTCCCATTTGAAATTTTTCCTTAAAGTACCATCTTTACCAGATTCACGTTCATAATCGCCCTGCCAGTTTGCGCGTAAGCGCCAGGGGCCTATGTTAAATCCTGCCACCCCATTACCGCTTAATGACTGTGCATCCGAACTAGATTTCGACTGAGTGTGTCTCGCATTCAAGTAGTAATCCAGAATAAATCCCGGTATGCCGTCATCCCAGCGAGAAGGTGGCTCCCAGTTTTCAGAGGTATATTCCAGCAAAGACTGCGGTATATTAATTTTTAATATACCCGACCCCAAATCAGGCGTGACTGTCATGCCCGGCAATGAATTTACATCCAGACACTGGCCATCCTGCCACCAGCCTGCTTTTCTTATTTCATTTTCTTTAAAACCAAAGCGGCTGACTAAATCAGGAGAAAGGCACGCTAAAGAATCATCAGGTTTATCTTGAGGGGATAAGTAGCTAACTTTTTCCTCTGGAAATTCAGATTTATTAACAACAACATTGAATAGATATTCACCCGGCATCAAATAACCCGCGCGTGAGAATCGATTAATATCGACTTCATTACGTTCTTTAACGTCGAGCACGTCAATATTAAATTCCACCTCATCGCTGGCCGCGATAACACTTTCAGACATAAAACATGCGATGAATACGGCAAAGGCGACAGGACAAATGGATAACGTGAGATTGCGATTTTTATAATTCTGATTTCTCATAATATTTTATGTCAGGGAAAAATTAGTAATAATCAACTTTGAAACGCACAACAGCACGGAATTTCCCCGAATGCATATGGTGCGCATCTCCAACAATCCTCATTTGATAATCGAGTGTTTGTCTGCCTTGCGTGAGCTGACCAAATGGCATCGGTTTACCTGGAAAAGCATAATTACCAGCCATGTCTTTAATTTCGATGCCTATACCGCTGGCACCACTGACACCAAATAATTTTCCATCGGGGATTCCATCAAAAGTCACCTGGAAGTGGGTTTTATCTCCGCCAGTGGTATTGGAATCAAAAAGCGAGCAATGAATAAGATGAATAGAAAAATTTCTGGTGAAGCCTGCGCCATCATGAATGAGTTCACCTGTCGTTAACGCTGGTATGTCAATAAGCTGCTCTCTGTCATTGACTTCTATGGCACAGGGAGCATCAAGAATGCTGCCTTGCATACCGACAACACCCTGTCCATGTTCCTGCGAGTGGCAAATTCCAGATTCAGGCACGCATAATGTCAGTATGAAAGGCAGCATCCATAAAAATTTTTTCAATATTATTTCCATAAAAGATGCCTTTCCTGAAAAGGCATGAGCAGATCACGCTGCTCATGCAATCGAAGGCTAATGTATAATATTAACGTTCGCTTTCTGTCTTATTTATAAGCCAGAGTAAAGTTTGCTACAGAGGTGAAATCACCTGGGACAATAGTTGCGGAAGCACCGTCGCCCTGCAGGTATGCAGAAAATGCCAGGGTGTTAGTCCCATCCTGAATATCATGTGCAGGTGAAGCCTCACCCAGTTTGATGATCTGACCGGCACCATTGGTGATAGCAATTGATGCACCACTGGCCGTACCTGTAATACCTAACAGATCTTTATTACCTGCAGAAGCTGCACCGGTAAATGTTGCCGTTACGCTGTTAGAGGTTGCTGTATCGCACTGTTCAAGCTTGATGCTAAATGCTTTAGGTGCTGATTTTCCGCCATTTTTCAGCGCAGCATTGGTCACTTCACCTAAATCCACAGTCTGATTTGCAGACTCTGCAGTGATCGAACAAGGTGCATCAACAATTGAACCTTTGAAGTTGATTTCGCCATGCCCCTGGTCAGCTGCAGTAGCGCCAAATGCAACCATCATTGCACACAGTCCGATTGATTTAACCGCTTTATTCAATTTCATTACAACAATCCCTTAAACTTAGATTTTTTATAATGCGAAATACGCATTCATCGCTCATACGCTTAATGAAAAGCATGGTTGCAGAAGAGAACCTATGTGCTTCTGAACGGAATAAATAATAATACCGACCTGAATTAATCAGCCAGAAAAAATCATGCAAACTATAACAACGAGATATTTACTCATCTTGCTCCACGCCCAAATAAAAATAAATATAATAAAACCAAACAAAAGCATATAAGAAGTACAAAATATCGCACATGGTTACATTAATAGCGTCTTATTAAGTTAAAAACCTTTTAAAATAGCTCAAAAAACCAATCAAAAGACAATCGCGGCATAGTTATCGACTTATTTATTAGTGAAAAAAATACAAAAGAGACGGAACCCACTTTTTCTTTAAAACTTACACAAACTCCCGGCAAAGGGTAATTTCATGCACCCATTAATTTATTATTAAAATAATGCCTTATGCAACTGCATCTCAACACTTAAGCACGCTATAAAAACTTTAATGTTATTGCGAGAGGTAATATCAATGGCATTGATGAGATAAATAATAGTTATTAATAACAGTAATAAAACACAGGATTGTTAATTACGGTAAAAGACAGGAAAAAAAGCCAGCGTTACAGGCTAACGCTGGCTTTTTTGATGCTGAGGATAAATCGTCAATTACACAAGTGCTAGCGCCCCAAATCCCGCAACTTCTCACCCGCCATCAAATTCTTCTCAATCCGCTCCAGCGTGACATTCTTGGTTTCCGGCACCAGATAAACCGTTATTACGATAAACACCAGATTAAAGCCGGTATAAAGCCAGAACGTGCCCGCCGCGCCAATGCTGCCCAGCAGGGACAGGAAGGTGGCACCGATAATCATGTTTGCCACCCAGTTAGTGGTCGTCGAACAGGTGATACCAAAGTCGCGGCATTTAAGCGGCTGAATCTCAGAGCACAGGATCCAGACGACAGGCGCTGCGCTCATCGCATATCCACCGATACACAACATGGTCATGCCCACAGAAACCCAGGATAACCCATGGCTGATCTCTCCCTGTCCCGCTTTCATCAGGCAATAGCCCAGCACCAGCGTAGCAAACGCCATGACTGAGAAACCAATTTTCAGAATCGGTTTTCTGCCCGCTTTATCTACGGTAAAAACAGCAATAAAAGTGGCAAACATAAAGGTCAGGCCAACAATGACCGTGGCGATCATCTGCTCCTGTGTGCTTTTAAAACCCGCCATTTTAAAAATCTGCGGCGCGTAATACATAATGATGTTCATCCCGGTAAACTGCTGCATGCCCTGTAATAACATGCCCAGAAAGACCGCACGCCTGACGTTCCTGTTACTTTTAAACAGCGAAAAACCCCCCTGCTTCATGCGCAGACTTTCCCGAATCTCGTTCAGTTCCTGACGGGCTTTTTCAGACGTATCGCGCAGCATCCGCAAGACATCTTCTGCTTCAACATGCATGCCTTTTGCAGCCAGCCAGCGCGGGCTGTTCGGCAAGAAAATAACCATGACAAACAGTACGACGGCGGGGATAGCCAGGACGCCCAGCATGGCTCGCCAGTTACCGCTGTAGCTAAAAGCCGTATCCGATACAAAGGCCAGTACAATGCCCAATGTAATCATCAGTTGATACAGACTGATCATTTTGCCACGGACGTTTTCGGTTGCCATTTCAGACAGATAAAGCGGTGCGGTATAGGAGGCTACGCCCACAGCCAGGCCCAGCAAGAGGCGAAAGATCAAGAGCATTTCAACGCTGGTTGCACCGGCTGAACCCAGCGATCCAATAGCAAACAGCACTGCGCCCGCCATCAGACTGTATTTGCGGCCAAGACGATGTGATACCCAGCCATTACATACTGCCCCTATTGCGGCACCCAGCATCATGATACTCACCACCCATTCCTGCTCATGGCTGCTCAGATTAAAGTGATGGGTGAGAAACGGCAGTGCCCCTGAAATCACGCCAATATCCAGTCCAAACAGCAGTCCTGCTAACGCAGCGGAAACAGAGATAAACAGGTTCATACGGCGAACTTTTTGCTTATGTTCGCTTTGAAGATTGAAAGTATTTACATGAGACATCATTAAGCTCCGCTCACACAACATGTAGTGTCCATGCAGCATATAAAGCAGAGACAGCGGGCGATGAGGGCAAATAAGGTCTGGATATGGACGATTTTACTGATCTCACTCTAAGTGTGATGGAGATCTCATCGACAGAGTGAGCGTCTGTTTTTCGTTTTATGACGTAATATTGCTACACGTCTTTTCTGGCGATAATGTGTAAAACAACCCATTGATGGGCCGCTTAATGCGGCGGAATGTTCAGGTCCGGCAGACACTCTGCAATACTTCACCACTGACGCAGTATATGAATTAAAGCGCTGTCAACATCGCTAAAAATCTGCCCTGGCCGCAACCGGTCTGACGATATGATGTATCGCCCAGACACCCTTCATAACAGAATCCCCCTTTATAATGAAAGCCAGCCACGACTCGCCCGCTTGAATCTCGTTCCAGGCTTATTTCGTTGTCGAGGGTTTATTCGCCGCACTACGGAAATACAATACTGCTCAGCACAATGCATAACGTTTATCAGGATAGGACAGGACGAAGGAAATGGTGTGCGCCGTTTTGGTTCAACCTGTTTTAATGACTGTCCTGTTTGAGCTCTGAGCATAACCTGATCTACTGAATGATCGTTTAAACCGTTGCCAGAACAGGCTGCCGTGAATACGTGCTTCAGTTACGGAGAAAAGTGAACACAGGAAATTAGTCATGACCGGCATCATTTTATTATTACTGCTCATTCTCATCTTGCTTCTGATTCAGGAAGTGCTTGATGAGCGTTATTCACCTCATTATGAAAGTAAGGATTACGATTAAATTTTCGTATTTCTGTCATGGCTTTCAACCTGAACGCTTATAATCGTTCATGACCACCCGACCTGTTTACACCGTTATCGTTTCTGGATCAGCCCAGTTATAAACCGCAAAGACCAGCCGGATATCGCCAGCTACGCTCCCATACCTACGGTGCATATTGTCAATAAAATACGATTTAAGCGAGTCGGGCAAGCTGGCAGCGCGATAGCGAAGTATTGTCGTATGCCAGAATTCAGGCGGGGTCGTTTTTCCACTGTGCCTTTCGAGCAGTAAATCCCGCCACGTCGCTGATGACATCAACGCATTCCAGAACGCAGCTCTCTGCGCGACTGCGCTGCCGTCAGGAAAACCTGCCAGCAACAGCTGATCGGGAAGCGCGACCAAACGCAATCCCTCTACCCTGAGTGATGAATCCGTTACGCACTGGCGGAAGGTGCCAGTCACTTCGCTTATCATCGGGATTTGCTGGCGCTCGTGATAACGGGCAGGTGTAAGCGGCAGGAAGGTGACATGAAAGTTTTTTGCCTGCATAACCTCTGCAAGTGGGTCATCGCGGGTTAAACGGCGGATGTCGTCAAGAAGAGCAAGGATGTCGGGATTCAGGTCAGGCAAAATGCCACAGCTCAGCGCTTTAAGCCCGTCAGGGTAAAAGAATTTTTCAGCATGGTGATGCGCTTGCCTGTTTTCCTGTTGCCACAGCCGCAGGGTTTCACTGTTTCGGTCTGCATAGAGAGCGTCAAAATAAGCCGCCTTTTTCACCTTCTCTCCTGAATGTCCCTGAACGAGGTGTCCACAGCATAGCCAGACGAGCGGGGAAATACAGCACTTTCTACAGCGGATATATTCCGGCCCACTTCACGCAGGTGGGCCGGCAGACTTAATCTGGCTGTTTATCGCCGGATTCAGGCGCGTGGGTTACATCATCTTCCGCGCCGTCGGTGCCGCCTTGTGACGGGCTTTTTTTCCCCGGTTGATAATCCGGATGATCACCCTCTACTGGTCTTTCTGTCATACAGGCCTCTCTGGTTAGCAAACCGAACACTAAGTCTGGCTCACAAAAAGCGGGTAAGCACAGCGGCTTCCCCTCGTGGGATGGCGCTGCACGTATCCGCTTTCACAAAAGCATTGATATCACGCACTTTTTTTTCGCTACATTGACTTAGCGAAAATACCGACCAGACTTATCAGGCGAGCTGTTTTTTAAGTGTGTTAATCACGAGGGAAAGAGATGAAAAGCATTTTGAGCGGTCTGTTAATTGTTTCCAGTCTTTTAATGATGTCGGGTTGTCAGCAGGACAGCAGCGCCGTCGGCAACGATGGTCGCCCGCATGCGCCAAGCGGTCAGTCAGTGCCTGGCGGTCCACTGGGCAAAGGGCCGGTTGGTCAGCCGCAGGCATAAAAAATCCGGCCATGTGCCGGTTTTTTTTATGTCTGCGCAGAAGCCCACCTGTGGCTTGAACTTTATGCACGTAACCATCATCCGCGACATTACTCCTGCGTAGTATTTAACGGCAATGGTCATATTGCTGCGTGCTGTAACAATTGCACAATGTGGGTTCACACCGCGTTTAAAGGTATCGTCACACCGGATACGGGATATAATCCCCGTCATATCTGTGGCACACGATAACGAAAGCATTTTCAGGCAATATAAGACCTGGCGCGAACACGGTATCTCAATACATGATTATTTCAGTAACGCGCAACGAACTGACAACCCCCATGGCAGTCCGCTTTAACGTCAACCTCTCCTGCCCTACTGAATGGACGACGACAGCCGGAAAACCGGTCTGTATTCCGTCATATCCTCAAACACGCAAAACGCCGGTGCATTCAGTTCAATGATCGGAGAAACCCGCATAAGCTTTTCCAGATAAACCGCTCTTAACCTCTGAAGGAGGCGGCACTCCTCGGCGACCGGCGGGTTAATCAGATATGACACACTGATATGAAACTCGTAAACATCATGATTATGTCGTCTGCAGCGCAGGACATGACTGAGACGATCTCTCAGCCCGCGAATTTTTGTTTCTTCCGCCTGATTCATTGGTGCCAACGAGATCGAGACGCCGCACTTTAATACAACAGCCCCAATCCGCATTTTTACGGGAAATTCAGTTACGCTAAAGTCGGTCAGCTTTTGGGCAAATAACCGATCGCACGCCGACATGGGCGCATCGAGGCTCAGGTCTGCGGGCCAGGCCGGCAAATAACGCGCCCTGTCATTCGCACCATTAAAGACGGTCATGTGGTAGCTCGCCGACGGCAGAAAGGTATAACACCGTGCCAGTCCTTCCGCCTTCATGGCCTCCACCATCTCAGAGATCACGCTAACGATTTCGCTTCCCTGATCCAACTGGCAAATGAGCGTGTTACCTCTGAAAGGCAAATATGCACCATCAGCCGCAAATTTTTCACCGATAGCATTCTCTTTCCAGCCGTCGTACTCAAGCACTTCTGACATAGCTTCTGCCCTAATCAATGGATAAATGCCTGCGTTTGAGGCGCGCGTGCTTCGCACAACAAAAGACAGCGCCGCACAACATGATCGTCCACGCCTGAAAAGTGTGGCCTCACGGGCTTATGACAATAATGCCGAAACATGACCGTTTTTATTGCGCTGCACGAAGCAGGCAACGAACGCCGTCATGCAAGGTGGCTGCATATCAGCAGCGGAAAGGGGCGCGCAAAGACTGTTAAAATTTTATGTCTCTTTACCCTGCTGCGCCGGACAGACGTTGTATTCCTGTGCTGGCTACCCACGTCGCACGCGCGTGCGATGAAGTTTCATTCTGCAACAAATTTCACGCCATTTACCGCTTATGCCCGGAAGGCTTTTGCCGAAAACATCATGGGCCATATAAAATCTTAACTGGGGTGAAAAATGAAAGTATCGACGCGATTATCTGCTGGATTTGCTTTTTTAATGTTGTTTTTTGTCATTAGCTCTGGGGTTGCACTGAATCATCTGCTTGAAGCCCGAAAAAATATCAACGAAATCGTCAACACTAATCTGAAAAAAGTCACGCTGGCGAATGATGCGGGAACGGCTCTGCGAAATATGCTGGTCGAAGTCAGGAACATGGCCCTGTTTTCTGATCCCAAAGCCATCGAGAATGAATGGGGCCGTTTCGAGGGCCAGAAGGCCGTTTATACACAAAAGCGCGCTGAACTGGCCTCGCTGATTGAAATCAACAAAAACCCCGAAGAGCTCGGTCTGCTTAAAAAAGTGCAGGAAAATGAAAACGCCGCGCTTACCACCCTGGCGACAGCGGCCACAATGGGCAGACAGCGGCAACTGACCGGACTGGCGGACTATCTGACCAATGTTGTCCGCCCGCCCCAGCAAATCCTTATTGGCAGCCTTAATGAACTGACCGAGATGCAGCGGGCCTTTGCAGAGCAAACGGCAGAGAAGAGCAATGACTCTGTCAGCCGCATCATTAAGATCTTTATTTTTCTGGTTCTGGCGTCCCTGATTTCTGGCGCCGTGATCTGTGTATTAATGAGCAGGAAACTGATGGCGCAGTTGGGTGGAGAGCCGGCTCAGGCCCAGCAGCTGGCCGCCGCGATTGCGGCGGGTGATCTGACTACGTCCGTTACGTTACGCCGCCACGACAGGAGCAGTCTGCTCGCTTCTCTGGATACCATGCAGGCAAATCTGCGCGGCCTGGTGTCGCAGATTAAACATGCCTCTACTACTGTTGCTCAGGCCGCCGATGAAATTTCCCAGGGCAATACCGAACTGTCCTCACGCACCGAGCAGCAGGCCGCCGCGCTGCAGGAAACTGCCGCCAGCATGGAGCAACTCACAGCCACGGTGAAAAGCAACAGCGCTGGTGCGCAGCAGACGGCTGAATCCGCGCGCGAAACCGCCCGACTTGCCCGTTCCGGCGAAACGGATATGAATCGCATGTCGGATACCATGAACGCGATTGCTATCAGCGCGACCAAAGTGCGGGACATCACTGCGGTAATCGAAAGCATCGCTTTTCAGACCAATATTCTGGCGCTCAACGCGGCAGTGGAAGCGGCACGCGCCGGAGAAGGCGGACGCGGTTTTGTCGTGGTGGCGGGCGAAGTCCGAACGCTGGCGCAGCGCAGCGCTACCGCAGCCCGCGATATCAAAACGTTAATTGAACAGGCCGTAAGCCAGGTTGAAAGCGGTGTTGCAGTGGCGTCAGGCACGGGCGAAAGCATCATGAAGATTGTCGGCATGGTCGGAGAGCTTGCCAGCGCAATGGACAACCTGTCGCTGGCCTCTTCAGAACAAATGCAGGGTATTTCTCAGGTCAGCGTGGCGGTCAGCCAGATGGACAGCGTGACGCAGAATAACGCAGCACTGGTAGAAGAGTCTTCTTCCGCGTCACAGTCCCTGTCAGTTCAGGCCCATGCGCTTCGGGGCATGGTGGAAACCTTCCGGGTCTGATTATCATGGCGCGGCGAGACGGTTTTTCGCCTGAGGGCAGCAATCCGCCCTCTTTATCGTATCACCACCAGCCCGGATGCCGGGCTTTTTTCATTTGTATAAAAATCGCACTGACCAACAGTGAATATCGGACATGCTGTTATGGTTTTCAGTATGTGCGGGACCGGGCTGCCACCTTCGCTATCTTCATGTCGCTTACATTCGCCGGGGTCGATGAGCGACCCCGGACATTTTCGTCGTGCTGAGAACATCAGACACAAAGACTACGTTACTTAACCAGATACAGGTCTTTGGTATAGTAGAAACGCAGATGCGACGGCGCGTAGCCGCCTACTTTTGGACTGACCATCTGATTCAGAGCGCCGTAAAAGACCGGAATGACTGGCGTATCATTAGCAATAATATCGCTGGCTTTTTGATAATCCCGGGTCACGGCATCCAGGCTGGTATCCATGCCTGCGGCTTTTACAGCGGCATCAAAGGCCGGGCTGGCATAACCCGCCGTATTTTGACTGTCGCCGGTACGATAGGTGTTAAGGAAGGTGGACGGTTCGCTGTAATCGGCGACCCAGGTATAGCGCACCAGATCAAACTGCCCCTGATGCATATTATCCACCATGGTTTTCCACTCCTGGTTTTGCAGGGTGACCCGGGCGCCCAGCACTTTCCCCCACATCGACGCGGCAGCGATCGCGATACGTTGATTATCCTGATTGGTGTTGTAGAGCAGAGTAAAAGTTAAAGGATGGCTGGCGGAATAACCGGCTTCACTGAGCAGCGATTGGGCTTTTTTCACCCGTTGTTCCTGCGTCCAGCCCGCCCATGCTGGTGCCTTGAGCGTCACCTCCCCCATAGATAAGGGCAGCATAGCCCAGGCCGGTCGCTGGCCCATACCGATGACTTTATCAGCAATAATGGTTTTATCCAGCGCCAGGTTGAGCGCCTGCCGCACACGCACATCCGTAAAGGGCGGCTTGCGGTTATTAATTTGAAAATAGAACACGCTGTATATCGGTGTGCTGCGCACCTCTTTTGGCCGCTCTTTTTTCATACGAGGAAAGTCAACGGCAGGGATGTTATCCGTGATGGTAATGCCGCCCGCAAGATAGCGATTAAGCTCTGCGGATACATCGTTGATCGGTAAAAAAGTGACCTTGTTGATTACCGTATGTGCGTTATCCCAATAGCGATCGTTACGGACGAGCGTAATTTTTTCATTTACCACCCACTGGTCCAGTTTGAACGCTCCGCTGCTGACCATATTGCCGGGCCGTGTCCAGGTTTCTCCAAACTTTTTGACATTATTTTCGCTAATCGGGAACAGGGAAGGATGAGCGACAAACTGCAAAAAATACGATACCGGCTGATCGAGCGTGACCTGAACAGTATGGTCGTCCAGTGCCTTAACCCCCAAACTGTCAGTCGGGCTTTTTCCGCCCGTTACCGCATCCGCATTGAGGATGTGGGCATAGCTGGCAAAAGAGGCATAAGGCGAAGCCGTTTTGGGATCGGTGAGACGACGCCAGCTAAATACAACGTCCTGTGCGGTCAACGGCGATCCATCGGACCAGGTCAGATCCGGGCGAAGGTGAAAGGTCCAGACTTTGTTATCCGCCGTTTCCCATGAGGCTGCCAGCCCGGGCACCACCTTACCGTCGGGCGTGGTCTGCACCAGCCCCTCAAACAGATCGTTAAGAATTGAAAAAGCATCATTCGTTTCCGCTTTTTCGACGTCCAGTGTGGCAGGTTCAGCACCATTACCGCGCACGATTTCCTGTAAGGGAGCCAGCGTTACTCCCGCTGGCACATTTGCCCCTATGGCGGGAAAGGAAGATAGCAGCCCTGTAAAAATAACCGGCCCACATAAACGGATAGCATATGAACGGCTTACTGGCATTCGTCTGACTCCTGTTGGATAAATTATTATGTGACTTCGCGCCAGCAATGTTGCAATTTATGGGCCAGAGGCGAGGCGCTGTACTGCGCCAGTCTGCCAAAGGTCAGGTGGTAAAAAGCGTTATCACTGCACAGTTTTGATGCAAAACGACAAACGGGCTGTGCCGTTTGCCCCGTTGCGATTAACAGAACTTTTACGCTATGCCAGCAACCCTTTTTCACCCGCTTCACACCTCGGCACAGCCAAATTGATAGAGTAATGGGATATCAATCTGGAGCCTGTATGAAAAAAGTCATCCTGTTAGTGATTGCGTTAGCCAGCGTCTCGGCGCTGTCGGGCTGTGTCTGGCCGTTCTGGGGACCGGGCGGTGGCGGCCCAGGGCATATGGGACCGGGCGGCGGACCCGGTGGTGGTCCGGGCGGTGGCCCGCACGGCTAAAGAACCCAGGACGGTCTCTTCATGAAGCCGTCCTGCTTCCCTAATCAAAATCATTCTGGCATTCACACCTGTGTTGCCAGATGCGCGCGACAACTGCGAAATACTGCACTGGAACTTAAATTGACAACTCAGCGTATGACACGATCCGCTGGCAGACGAAGTGCGCCGGCCGATAACACGCTGGGCTTACTGATCATCCTGACCGATCGCCTTGGCCGTACGCGGCGCGGACATTTTAATACGCGCGC
Organism: Pantoea sp. JZ2; assembly: GCF_035191405.1. Lineage (NCBI taxonomy): Bacteria > Pseudomonadati > Pseudomonadota > Gammaproteobacteria > Enterobacterales > Erwiniaceae > Pantoea > Pantoea sp. JZ2. The sequence goes on from NZ_CP045247.1 coordinate 3,510,976, forward strand.
TAATCTGCTATGACGGGATCCACCCGGCAACCTCATTCACCTTACCCTGCCAGGAGAACAGCAGCTCACGTGGCTGCATCACAGCTCCCGCCACGTCAACACCATTCGCTTTAATCAGTAACTGGTCAGTGAATTTACCCGTTATCGCCTGCCTCGGGAAATCTGCCACAGTCAGGAAGTGCGTGAGAATGTACGGCATGACGACCGCCCGGGCAGACGCACCTTACATCACGGTGAGCCTGAATTGGGTTGTTTTTTTGCTCCTCAGAGAAATCCATCTGTATTTCTGTGAAGAGTAATAAAGCATGATAATCTTGATTTTTTATTTCAAAGAAAATCTCCTGAAAATTGAAATTATATATTCTACAGATGAAATGTGTGATTAAAAAACAAAGCCAGCCACCAGGCTGGGTTTGCTATTTTTAAAAGTATAAATAAAATGCCTGACTTTTTTAGCAGGTAAGCTGAAGCCTGCAGAGTAATCGTTTACTTCATCATAAAATCCATCCCTGACATCCATTTCAATTAAAATTATCAACTAAAAAAAGATAAAACCAGCACTAATTAAAATAAAGCCCCCTCACTAATAAAACAACCGCATTACAAAATAAAAGTTAATATCACACCCGGGACAAAAAACACGTGCCGAAATCAGTAAAATAGATGATTAACAATAAATCATTAAGCTGTTAAGAATGAAATCTACTCCCTCTCAATGCCATTTTCTATGTCTTTTTTTACAGTATATACTTATTTTCCCACCAGACTTATGATTGTAAGGTGCCATGTGGACACGGTGGAGGTCGATATGAGAAATTTCGGTTTCGTCGTAATAGGTCTGGTTGGTTTTGCTGCATTCAGCGTTGCTTTTTGTGCCCTTTGCCTGACGACATCCGGTGTCATCCATTAGCTGCGCGGGAAATCCACGATATGGCCATTCGTGGCCATTTTGGTCAATATCATAACGCCCTCTACCGGCTCTGCCTTATCTCTTCGTTGCAGAGTCACAGCGCTAAGCAGTATCTGAACGTGCAACGACCTGAAAATTTTAACGGAAGGCCTGCGATGTTCAGGTCAGCGATCTTTGCCCTGCGTCTGACTTCTGCTAACTTTGTTATGAAAACGTTAACTTCAGACAAGGCAAGCTATGAATCAGTATGACAACCTCTGGAATGCTATCGAAACGCGCGTTAAGCAGAACAATGATGCCTCAACGCTGGATATGAGCCATTCCGATAATCTGATGGTTAACCAGGTGAAACAACGCACCGCGCAGATATTTATTCTTGAAATCATTTTGGATAAACATCGTAAACAATTTGGCACGCGTTATTTCCCGTTATCCGGCGAAGAAGCGCTTTATCATTTGATCTTTACGCGCACGAACTGGTTACCGGCACAAATCAGAACCCTTTCACTTTCTGATGCACTTTTTGTTATCGCAGAACTGTTTCGCGATGGCAATCTACAGGAAGGCGTCAGAAACTTTCTGGGCACGCAGGGACTGCGAAATGTCTCTTATCCCCTTGATGAGTTTTCAGACAGAGACTGGGCACCTAAGGAAAACGAGGTACATCTGTCCCTTCCCTGAGACAAACGTAACAGGATGCCGTAGGTGATATCACTGTGCCTGTGAGACTATCCCAGGCACCGTTGGCGCTAAAGAAAAAATGTCCTGGCCATCAAGCCGATAAAGTTGATAGCTTTCTTCTTTATCTGCTGGTCTTTCTCCCTGCCAGACAAGCGTGCCATCCACAAATTCCTGCGGATGCTTTTTATCGTGCTGTACCAGAAGCCAGTGACAGCGAAAGGCACCTCTGTGCTTTCCTTCCCTTAGCGTGACTAAGCCGTCGTAATACTCCAGTAACGCGCGCTGTGGCTCGCCAAGGTGCCGACTGGCTACGCACTCATCTTTAGGCAGCCAGGCTCGCATCGGGATAAAGACGTCTGAATAACGCTTCGTATAATCCAGATAAGGCATGCCAAGCGTCATGGCCAACACCCAGCACAGGGTTATACAACTGGTGAAGATATATAAGGGGCTTTGTCGCGCTGCCCGATGGAAAAATACGATGCCACTCATCATCAGGGTAACCAGCAGTGCCACGCTAAACATAAGCGGATGGAACTCAGGCATAAATCCAGGTGCGCCTGGCGCCACCCACTTATTCCATAACGGGACAGGCCAACCGGTTATCAGTATAATCCCCGCGCCCCACATCACCGCAGGAAGCAGACAAAACAGGCCCAGAGACCAGGGCCGCAATTTTTCAGCCCACTCCGCTTTTCGTTGACACGCCCCCGCCGCTAATATTGCCAGTGGCAGCAACAACGGCATGGCATAGAGTTCGCGTGCATCTGCGGCGGCAGACAATGTAGCAAAACCTGCCACAAAAAACGTCAACAGGACTTTGACTGCCGGGCTAATGCCGTTTGCCCCGCTGCGCCATAACCACCATACCGCCATAGGAAGCGCTGGAAATGCATACCACGGAAGCAATTTAAGATAAAAGAACGGCTTCGCTTTCGGACCCAGTCTGGCGGTACCGTCAAATCGGCCAAAGTTATTCACCATAAGCCAGGTTGAAAACAGTTTTTCTGAACGCATCCAGAGCGCGTAAAGCCAGGGCGCGACCAGCGGGCAAAAAACCAAAAAAGCAATGGCACAAAAGATGACGTAGCGCCTGTTGCGAAATTCAGTATTGAGCAACGGTAACCCCATCGCCGTTACTCCCAGAATCCCGGGACCCAGTAGCCCCTTTGAGAGAAACATAACGGCAGCGCCCACGCCCAGTACAATGCCGCCAGCAACATGGCGTCGAATCCCCAACACGAAACCATAAATGCCGATGGCACCGCCCGCCAGCAAAGCCGTATCGGTAATCATCTGGTGCGCCCGAATGGGAAAACCGACGCAGGCAAAGAGAATAAGAACAGCCCAGCGTCCGGCGCCCTTACCCAGTAACTCTCTGGCAGATAGTGCAATAGCGTAACAGGCGATCAGGATGAAGAAGCCCGTAGTCAGACGCGCTGCATCCGGCTCGCCTAATAACGGACTGAACAACCGAAGGAAAAACGACGCCACCACAAAATAGAGCGGCGGCTTTTCCATAAAAGGCTCACCTGCCAGCGTAGGCACTACCCAGTCACCGGTCTGCGCGATGTGGCGAATTAACCCAAATGTATAAGCTTCGTCAGGCTTCCAGGGTTCATGTCCTACCAATCCTGGTAATAACCAGCAGCTAAAAAAAATAAAGCATAAAAATAAGGGAATTTGCTGCGCAAGAGGAAAGAGAGTCGTAATACGCTGCGTGCGAGTATCGCTGCTGTCTGTGGATGTCAGAGGTATAAATGCATCCGGGGCAGCGGCCCGTGTTGCAGGAAAAATAACCTGAAAATGTTTTGTGTTCACGCGTTACTCGCTTGTCTTACCGACTTTTAGAGTAAAAATACGGTGTATAAGCTCTATGTCTGTTCGCAAAAATCTTTACAGAAACGGCCCAATAAAGATGCAAAATGTGCTTCTTAAGCAAAATGCTGAATCCCTTTATCCGCTCAGCACTTTTTGAAGTTTATAAGCGCTTATTAGTGCGAGGATTTGAACATCCGGAGCTCCGAGCTTACAAAAAATTCACTGTTAATAAGATAAAGAAGCGGAAGTAAACGAGAAATAAACATTCTGCGCTTTGAGTTTAAACGCTTAGCCCAGACTGACATTGAGGATAAGAACTGATGAGGAGCCACCACCAAATCTAAAAAGATGAATGTAAAGAACGGAATAATGACTTATGGGTCCGGTTCAATTACGGGATCTGATCATGATAGATGTGTTAAACGCGTCACTAAAGCAGAAGCATCTGGCATAGTGTTTCCGTTTAAAGAAAGCACGAAATGCACGAAATGTTCCCCTCAATAAGTCAGCTGAGGCACCATTAAATCACCTATTATTCGGACCTAAGGACGAACGTCTCTAAGTGCCCTGTGCCGCAATACGATCACAGGATCTAACGCCTTTCTGAAAAGGTGCAGATATGAGCCAGAGCGAGGCAAGTCGCCCATTGACTAAGAAGCATTATGAGACGCTTAAACGAAAAAAAGCCCTGTAACGAGCAGGGCTGATAACCATTCAAAAAAATTTATCTATTTCTTATAAAAAGTGTATGATGAGCGCGGAGTATTCCCTGGTGTTGGCTGTGTTAGCCACCCTCACATCAACCCTTGAGGTTTCCGAGGCCACTGGTGGTGTGGGGGTTTCTTTTTTAAATCATAAATTATATTGAACCTTAACCCGCTTCATAACAACTAGACTTTAGATCAAAAAAAACTATACTAAAGGATAGCAAAGTGAGCTTTATCACTTTGTAATCAGATGCATAAGCGAGAACCCTCTCAAGCTAACTTCGGATTGCGCTTGAGTTTTTTGTTCATCACCTTTAATTAACCACACAAACACCTGAGCAGCATTATGCTCTGCAAGCACGTCGTTTCCAAACGCCTTCAGACTGATTCCCTGCCCCCGGAAAGAATAAAACCATCAGAAAAATTGATACTAACCGAGTATGCTGCGCTGCAAGCTGAGCCGATCTGCCCTTCCACGTACAGCACCTGGTGCCAGTTCACCCCTTCTCCTGGTTTCACTGAATTCTCTTCCGCCGGACCCACGTATGTTTTACATCGTCGTATAATTGTCATCATCCTGTGATAGGTTCTCTGAGGGGTTATACACGCTCTTCTTAAACGCACTGGAGTTGTTACATGAAAACGACAAAAGCCCACTCTTTAGAACAGGCTAATGAATTACTGTCCAAAGGACTGGCTAAGAATGTTGAGTTGTGTTTTGAATTGACCACGGATGAGTTTTTCAGATTCACCGATCACTGGTGTGATAAAGGGGCAAAAATTCTAAAAAAAGAACACTTTGTCGTTAAACTGAAGCCTTCCGCTTCGGTCTCCGACCCAGAGTAATTCTGTTCTTTGCCTGCTGACTGCGGTCTTAACGATCGAGACGCTAACCGCGTTTTTATACACGCAACGACAGTCAGTAGGTGTTTTTTCACGGCTTGCTTTTTGAATAGCGCTGGAAATCCCTCCAGTAAAACCGGGTATAGTGCTGCCTGACCCGTCAAAATCCTTATACATCTCAGTTCAGCGTGCCGGTACAGCCCGTAAGCAGTAGCAGAACGACACAAAGCACCACGTTTATCACTCGCGGAGACATTCTGATTGAAGCGAGTAAATTACGGTCTTTTGATACGTGCTTATTGTGACCCGTTTTAGCGAAACGCTGAGACAGCATTAAAATGTCGAATGGCAGTAACAGCATTGCGGGGGTCAGCTTTGGCCGGTTCTCACTCTTTAATGGCTGCATTATGTTTTTCTCCATACCTAAGGCCTGGCACCGTTGAAATACGTTCGGCGATGAAAGACCTGATGACAAAAGTCGCTATATCTCTGCCCCACAGAAACCGCATAACCGAACGGTCAGAAAGACACATCCATTTTCGAAATCTTTCAGGTGAACTGCGCCCAGAAACAGTACATATTTTTTTTACCCTTACCTTCAGTCATTAGCTAAAAGCACTGGTCCTTAGTACTGACCCTACAATAGTAATTGTAGGTGATAAAAACTTTCCGCATCGACTACGGATAATAACGATGTGACAATCGTTAAAACCTGATAACGGGTTTATACTTATGAGCAGAAAAATTACCTGTCCGCCTGTTCATTTCTCAACATTTTTTGCTAAGACCAGCATCGAACAGTTCATCATGAGCAGCATGCAACTATGTGCACTGCCGTAGCATTATGATGTTCCCTGTACGGATGAGTATGAGCATGGCCATATGACAATACGATGGCGATAACAGCACTAACAGAGTAAATCGCACTAACGGCACCATAATGTTATTTAACTCCTGTCACAAATCTGATTCATTCAAAGTGAGGTGAATCTTGATAGTGGCGCATTCTCCGTGCTCATCAGCCTGAGTGGATTATCCTTAGCACATCAACAGACGGAAAACCCGGCATAAATTTATCAACCCATTAATTGTATAAGAGTTAGGTTAAATTATTAATTTCCATTTAAAGATAAGCATGGTCCGCTTTAATGTAACATCCTGCTATTAATGACCTGTTTTAGTGGTAATCTTTGGTAGACCAGGTCGCGATCTTCATAATTCACTTTTATAACCACATGAAATATTTATAATTTAACCAAAGAGATATAAAAGACGACAAATAAATTAGCGCTCTGGATACAGAGCGCCTGATGCTATTTACGCTTCAGAGCAACGTTAATTTTGCCACTTTTCGATAATTACGCTTACAGAGCCAGAATTATCTGCACGTTGCCAGTCCTGTAGATACAAATCAAATCCACCACCTTGTGGAAAAGCATGCATAAGCGATGAAGCCTCAAGCCCATCATCATTCAAGCCATAAAAACTTACAGCGGCTGATTTATCAGAAGTAGTAGTGCGATCGTAGATCATTAAAGCAGCAGATTTAGAACGTGTGTTTCCTGCCTGCCCCGTTGCGTAATCGACGCCGGCTGATTCCGGGTCAATACGAAAACGATACACTCCAGAAGCCACATTAGTTTCATTGTAAAAACTCCCACCGGGAATGGTATTGTTATATCCATCCAAAGTGACGGTTTTATAAGGTTGCCAGCCCGCCATGGCAGAAAATGATGTGACAACAGAAAATGCAACGATTGAGGCTTTTATGAAATTAAACATATATAAATTTCCTAAACAGAGTTAATCAGCGTCTTATATATATCGATGTCTAATTCATTCGTTAAGCTGATAAATTTTACTCATTAAAGGCTAAACAAGATCATCGCTGTGAATCGCCACAGGTTTAACAGACTCCTGAAAGTCATTTAAGATGACTTAAAAGAGAGGTACCCATGAGCGGTAAACGTTTCCCGACGAGTTCAAAATTGAAGCGGTTAAACAGGTCGATGAACGTGGTCACTCCATCGCAAGCGTCGCCAGCAGACTTGATATCACCACAGTCTCTATGCCTGGTTAAAAAAGTACGGTCCTGATTCTTCCATTAATAATGAACAGACAGATGCTCAGGCCGAGATCCGCCGTCTTCAGAAAGAATTGAAGCGGGTTACAGACGAACGCAAATTATAAAAAAAAAGCCGCGGCGTACTTCGCAAAACTGTCTGACTGAGGTACGCCTTTATCCGCGACAACAGCCGTTGCTGGCCTGTTCGTTTGCTCTGTCGGGTTCTGGACGTCCATCCGAGTGGATTTTATTTCTGGCTTTAGCAGCCACATTCACAGCGTCACCAGGCAGACCAGATGATAACCGGGCAGATCAAACAGTTCTGGTTTGAGTCTGGGTGCGTGTATGGTTATCGCAAGATCCATCTCGATCTGCGTGATACCGGGCAGCAGTATGGAGTGAACCGGGTCTGGCGGCTGATGAATCGTGCCGGAATAAAACTCAGGTTGGGTACCGTAGCCTAAGGGCATGTAAAGGCGAAGCCAGTGTCGTGGTACCCAACAGGCTCCAGCGGCAGGTTAATCCGGGCTCACCGGATGAGCGTTGGATGGCGGACATAACCTACATCCGAACCCACGAAGGCTGGCTTTATCTGGCCGTGGTGGTTGACGTTTCCGTAAAGTTATCGGCTGGTCAATGCAACGCCGCATGACAAAAGATATTGTCCTGAACGCATTACTTATGGCAGTGCGGAGGCGTAATCCTCAAAAACAGATACTGGTTCACTCTGATCTGGGCAGTCAATACACGAGCCATGAGTGGCAATCTTTCCTGAAATCACACAGTCTGGAAGGCAGCACGAGTCGTCGCGGTAACTGCCATGATAACGCGGTTGCGGAAAGTTTTTCCAGCTACTGAAACGCGAACGGGTTAAGAAAAAGATCTACGGAACACGGGAAGATGCCCGCAGCGATATTTTTGATTACATCGAAATGTTTTATAACTGTGGGCGTCGGCATGGTTCGAGCAATCAGATACCACCGGCAGAATACAAAAACCAATATTATCAACGGCTCGGAAGTGTCTGGATTATCCGTGGCGATTCATGATGTCCTTTCTTTAGTCTAGACAACTATTTTGGTTCAGGCTTAAAATCCATCTTGAGTACGTCATCCGGCGCGAGGTACACCCAAGCGCCATCTTCCTGAGCAATGCCGATGAAGCCGTTAACTATCTCCGGCTGTGATCGGTTCATCAGGCCAACATGCGTCTCACCATATGTCGTCGTGACGGTGATGCGGTAGGTGTAGGACATTGAGAGCCTCTCTATCCCCCGAATATATTGCCATCAAAATTAGAGAGCCAGTGGTGATGGCAATAATATGTTATCTTTGGGACAACCAAGGAGGCGGTATGTTTTCTTTTCTCACCACATTCAAGCGACTAATCACTGACCAGCAAAAACAACAAGACTCTAAGCCAGAATATTCAACAGAAGAGCTTCTTCAATGGGCAACAGGCTGTATGCTCAATGGCCTTCCTGATAATTTTTTTCAGGCCAGGCTTTTGTGTCTCAGGGAGCCCAATCCTACCAATCCAGATGGTTGGATAGTCAGCGTGAATCACGATGTGATGCTTAGTGCTGAATCAGGGTATGAACGGTTTGAACCTGCTGATGACCTTTATCCTACGCAGTGCGTAGAAATGCTGCTTGATGGCAAGGAATGGCATAGAGCCAGTATTGTGTTCAATCAAGAAAAAACATCATTCCTATGGGAGTGAATATTTCCGGATCCAATTTGTGATAGCGATAAAACCGCACGTAGGCGGTTTAATACAATTTTTTGATAAAGTTTATGCGGCGTTAAATCTTGATTTCACAAGCTTCAGCAAATTCATTCACAGCCTTGGTTGAACCCACGACATCGGCACTAAAGCTCATTTTTTTATTCACAGCTTGAACGTTCAAGCCAATAAGCATTTTTGACTTTGCCTGCTTCAATTGAGTTAGAACTTGAATAATACCAGCTTGATTGGTTGTGCCCTGCATGTACTCATCGTTACGTTTTTTGAAGTTGCCTTCTAACCTTTGAGGGTCATTGCCATCCACTTTCACAATTATCGTTACAGGAATCAGCTCTTTAGCATTAAATGGCCCCTTTTCAACATAAGATAATGAAAGCTCATCTTTTGTGCAGTCAAAAATAATCCCATTCATTGGTGAAATGGTGCCGTACATCATGGCTTGCTTGCCGCCTGAGAAAAGGTCATCTTCGACCTTAGTTACCCATTCAGCATTAGCGCTAAAGCTTACTAGTGAGGCGCATCCAATTATTGCCGCTATCAATGAGTTTTTCATAATGACCTTCCGATTGAGATTTGCATTTGTTAATCGGCAATCGGTAAAAAATCTTTATGTAAATTGTCAGGCGTCCTCGCAAATGCGCCTTGTGATGATCACTTTGACAGTCCAGGGATGGTGATTTGCCCGTGCTGGTCGATTCGCTCTATTCGTGCCAGCAACTGTGGTTTCTTTACCCTTCCCCAACGGTTCAGCAATCGGCCTGACATGCTCGCCACATCTTTCTCTTTCATAAACTCAAGCATGGCTGCGTTTCGCTCCGCCTCAAGGTTGGCGACGCCCTGCCGGATCATGTCGGTGAACGCCAAAGCGGGCAAGGCTATTGGCGTAGCGCTGAATGATACCGCATGCCGGGTACTGAAGGAGCAAATAGGAAAACATTCACGATGGGTTTTCGTTCACACCAAAGAGGCAACCAGACCAGACGGCACCAAGACGCCATCAGTCAGAAAAATGCGCTGTGATGATAACACGGCGTGGCGGATAGGACTCAAGCGGGCAGGTATTGAGGATTTCCGTTTTCACGACTTACGGCATACCTGGGCAAGCTGGCTGATACAGGCAGGTGTTCCACTTTCGGCATTGCAGGAAATGGGAGGATGGGAAAGCATCGAAATGGTACGCAGGTATGCACACCTGGCACCCAACCACCTGAATGAACATGCGCGCAAAATTGACTCGCTTTTAGGTGATAACGACACAAATACGACACAAGGAGTAAATCAGGTAGGTTTGAAGCTTGCTTAAATCATTGAAATATAGTGCCCTACAGGATTAAATATTAACATTCAAGCGATTGATATTTATCAAAACATGCTGTTTACATAAAGCAGGATACCCCCAAAAATACCCCCAAGTTCTATTTGCTAGATTTCAATTTGGTTAGCAGACTGACATGACTGAGAAGAAAAAACTTCAAAACAGGTATGATTTGCTCCGGTTAATTACTCCTATAGCTGACTTTAAGGCGCGCTCATCCTCAGCTATAGTAGTTTTGAGCACCAAGGCTTTTCTGCTTCAATGTTTAGCTGATCATATCAGCGTCTAGCATGATACCTTTACTCACCTCCCGCTAATGCTAATCATTAGAATGTTCCGCGAGTGGATGGCGAAGGGATTTAAGGCTCAGTGGCCGACAAAGGCGTTTGGTTGAAGATTTCACGTATGTTTCTTAAATGATAACTGCGACAGCATAGTGTTTATACATTCATGGACGTAATTTAAGATAATGAATGCAAATAATCTTAATGTTATAGAAATAGTTAGGCGCATACCGGACTGTGCCACCCTGCCATTTCTATGTAGGTGTGATGACGATGAGCTCTATGTTGTTAAAGGCATGCCATGCTTACCAAAAAAACAGTTGATAGCAGAGTGGGTTTCTGCATGCCTAGCAAAAGAGTTAGGACTATCGTTGCCAGACTTCAAAATCGTCTACGTTGACAAGTCGCTGACTGAATTTGTGCCTGAATGGAAAAATGAGTTAAATGAGGGCTACGCTTTTGCCACCAAGTTTATCACTGGCGTTTCTCCGATTACCTTCCCTCAAGCTCACCACAACATCGATACCACTAACCAGAAAAAGATCTATCTATTTGATAAATGGATAAATAATTCAGACAGATCATTGTCTCCAGCGGGCGGTAACGTAAATATTATTTTTGATTACAGAAACAATAGACATTACCTAATTGACCACAACCTCGCGTTCGATCATGATGAGGTTCCTGGTGAGTTTGACTACCATGTCTATAGTGAAAGGCACCGTTCATGGATTTTCGATCTGGTTGATAGAGAATCTTATGAAGAAGAAACCAAAAGAGTGAGGGGGGTTCTTCCTAATTCGATTTCAGAAATACCTGAAGAATGGAAAATTGAAGATGAACAAGAGCATGACAACTATGTTGATTTTATAGGTTCAACTTTAGATCGGATATTGGAAGATAAATTTTGGAGCAATATCAAGTGACTACGCCATGTCTTTACAGCATCGTAAGATATGCACCTTATGCAGAAACTGAAGAGTTTGCAAACATAGGGGTAGTCTTGTGCGCGCCAAAAAAAAGAATCCTTCAGTTCAAGCTTACAAATAGTAACGATGCCAGGGTTAGCGCTTTCTTCCGAGATGATACTATTTTTCCTCTTGCGAAAGATGCTGTTGCTCGTGAGTTGCAACTTGCGCAAGCACATACTCATTCATTTAAAACACCTTCTGATTTTGCCACATTCTTCAGCCACTTAACGGCAAAAAAGGAATCAATCTTTCAATTCAGCTCTACCCGTGTAGTCATGGCCCAAAACCCAGAGAAGGAACTTAACATCCTTTATGATAAGTTCATTAATCACTCTGAATACAGCAAGGAACGCAGGGAACAGATATTAACTAAGGAATTGAGGTCACGGATTAACTCATATTCTGAACTTAAGGGTGCGTTCAAAGAGGAAACTCTCGGCGGAGAGCTAACCCGGTTTAAGATGCCATTTGTTGCCAAAGATGATGGAAAAATATTGTGCGCAATTAAGCCTTTAGCGTTCAATCAGAAAGAACCAGGTAAAATGATGGAGCATTGTGACCATTGGGTTGCTCGTGTAACAAGAGCTGCTAATGAAAATTTACTCAATCTTGCTAAGGTACTTTTTACAATCGATGGCCATACCTCTCCCTCAGCTTCCGAGTCTAAGGCCATGAGTGAGATCAGAAAAACATTCGACAAATATGACCTTGCTCATTTCAAGCATGATGATGAAAAATCGATTATTGAATTTGCCAAACACGCTTTGTGATTAACCCGGCCGCCGCGCCGGGTTTTTTATGCCTGTAACATCGATAGCGCGCCACCGAGTGGGGTCTTTAAATTTACCTTATGAGCAAAAAACTAGCAGTACTATTTAAACAGGAACGATTAAACCTGAAGCCATGGGAGCCGACACCCATTGAGAGCCTTCACCGAATAGCCGCCAGATGCGGGCGGGACGAAATCGCTGAGATACACATCAGGCTAAAGTATCTTGAGGCAGAGAGAGCAATGACGCCCGAATGGGATGGCGACACTCAGGACGACATTTGGAAAGCCAGCAATGAACTCCGTCAGATACTCAAGCTGATACCTCAAAGCTAAGAGCCCGTCTCCGTGCAGGCTTTTTTTGCCGCTACTTCACCATTCTGACCATCCCCGCCACATCCCGGTAAACTCCCTTCTCATTACGTCGAGTTAGCATAGCGGTCACTCCTTTGAGCGCTTATCCTCGCCTGCTTCAGTTTTTTTCTGCCGCTTGGGTCTTGGTTTTAAAAGCTCGTCAAGTTCCTCTTTTACCTTTGCCCTATACCAAGGTGACGTGCAATCAACACTCTGGTAATTTTTACCTTTAAAATCAGTCGGACATACAGGCTCGTACTTGAGTTTCGTCAATGCATCTAAACAATCTTCACGAAGAAAAAGATATGGCGATTTCGGTTTGCTGCTTAGTCTGTAGGCAGTGAGTCTCCCTTCCATAATCCACTCCATAAGTATTCTCTGAGATATGCCTAGAAAAGCAGTAGCTTCCTTTTTGGTAAGGGTCACCTTTTCGATAACAACTTTATCCATGACCGCCTCTTATAACTAAGAAGAATGACAGACGACGTAAAATCGGTTGTTTTGTGATAATTAAGCCAGATTGCTGGCTTCGGTAGAAAATAGGTTAAGGGAAATGCACAGCAGCAGCCAGTATATACTGGCCATAACGTGAGGTGGTTTTCAACTGGAAGTCTTATAGGAGGGGTAAAAGGGTCCAAAGTGGCAAAGAAGCTAGAAGGATAAGGATGAATGACTAAGCTTTAATCACCCACCCCGTAGACCTGCTGAGACAGGAGCGTCTGAGCCATTGCCCGGTCGCCGGGCTTTTTTACGATCCTGTCTCTTCGTTGTTGACCGGTTCTTCATTGGTAGGGACATCAAATACAGGTGGCTTCTCTTTACGGGGAGACTCCTGTTCAATACTGATATTTTTGATTTCCTCAGCTCTTTTGCGGATAACTTCCAGCGTTTTCAGTGCTTCTTCGGGTGATTCTGCAAGCTGGTAAAGAATTTCAAAAATAGTCTTGATGGCTTCAGTGTGATACGCCGCCGCCGCGCCCGCCGTGTTCAGATATTTGAAGTCTGGAATGACAGTCCCGTCCATAAACTTCCTGTCACCATTAGTCGTTACGGCTTCTGCACAGCACTTCTCCACATCCTGAGCAATCAGACCTACCTCAGACAGACCATCTTTTTTATCGTATGTCGCTCCCCTCCAGGACAGAACAGCAGACAAGGGGTCGCTGACAGTCTTAATTTTCGTCTTGTGACGTTCATCCGATCCGTTAACCCATGAGCCAGGAGCAGAAGCATTGCCTGAGCGCTGAAACTCAAATGAGCCCACGGCGGACATCGCTATAAAATACGACTGAATGGTTGTGTCGCCTGCTCGACGGATGCCGGTCTGCACAAGTTCGTTATACCAGCGGTAAACTGTCCAGCCTACGGGATTGCCGGTATTACCACCTGATGAAGTATTATTTAGCTCAACACGGTTGTTTTCACCTGCTGCAACAGCAAGCCCCGCCGCCTGACCCGCAGTTAAAGAACTGTTAATCGTCACCGCGCTGGAAATGGTCCCACCCGACTTACCATTGACAGTATTAAGCCTGGAGTCATTACCCTGAGCGGCAGTGCTAGCTTCACTTCCGTATCGTGCAAGGTTATTCCATGCCGTCCCTTTATCTGCCAGGTCGTTCAGGTTCTGGTTTTTATCCATCTTGTTTTTGTACTGGTTCGCCATGTATCCCCATGAAGGGCCGGTGAACGTGGTCCTGTCCGGGCGGACTACATCTACTGACTGAGCATCACTGTAAATCTTCTGCCAGTTCTGGAAGTCCAGAATGCGGCCACGCGCCACGCTTGCAAAGTCATTGAGGATTTTTTGCGTTATAGCAACCTGCAAAGATGCGGGTACAGCATTCCAGGCTAATCCGCTGGTTGTCGGGCCGTCGAAAGCTACGGCAAGGGTAAGTTGAGTATCCGACGTGATGTTAGCAGCCACCAGCGTATAGGGCGCGCCACCTACCGTGACGTAAACGAAATCGCCCGTCTTCAGCTCTGTAGTAAAGCTGGTACCGCTCCCGTTTACTGTGGTTGAGTTATTGGTTAATGCGATAGTGCCTGCTGCCATGGCGATCTCCGGGCAATAAAAAACCCGGCTCAATGGCCGGGTTATTTGTGATTGGTTTGTTGCTTATTTTTCGCAAGTAGACTGCGTGAAGTTATTTTTTGATACCCACTTCCACCCGAAGGGGTTTCCGGCGTAATACTGTGTCTGGTTAGACTGCTTCCTGACGCCGTATATCTGAACAGTGGTATCCTGACCACCGATTCTCGCTGTTGCGGTGCACTGTACAGGCGGCAAAGTCTGACACCCAGAGATCAAAAATAACGGAAATAAAACAGCAATTGCTTTCATTTTTTCTTCCTTAAAGTGGTTTCCAGTTTTTTTATTTCATCATGTGTATTATTTCAAACCGAATATTCGATCTTAAAGATCTAATTTTTAATACCTTGACATATCGACAGCAAAAATTCTGTTTCGGAAGTTTGAATATGTGACGTTGCCTGTACCACCTCCCGGCAACCCTTTATCTAATACTGAGGCAATCGCTGAATTATTTCCATCATAAAATGACCTGGCATAAAATATTGACTGAAAAGGATAGGGTTGCCCTCCCTGATTGATAACACCATTAATGACGCCTGTCATTACCGGGCTTATGGCCCATCTCCCCGACAGATTGACTGAAATGTTGTAGCCAGCGTTAGAATCCCCTTCCGTTCCGAGGTTCTGAACATTACTGAGCACCTTAGACTGATTATGAATAATGCACCGGCGCGGAGAGGCGTTATCAAAAATAGCTATACCGAACTTAGGCGGATTTTGATACTGATATCCGAATGTGTAAAGCGTAATTACGCATGCAGTGTTATTGCCCCCGTATGTAAGCACCCCGCGATTTTGAGCGTCTCTGGAATAGAACGCATAACCATCACCTCCAGATGCATAGTAGTAAAACAACCTTAAAACATTATCATTCTCATGCACAACCGACGATGCTAACCCACCAGAAGGTACTGAAAAAGTTTGTTTTCCCATCAAGGTTAATGGCATGGTCCCTTTTATGTAAAAGGGATTACCTGAATTATCAGAAAGAGCAACCCCAAAATCCATATTCTATTTCCTGACGAAAAAAAGAAATGTTCCTGCATAGGCCTGAAGCGTTCCTGTTGAGTAATCAGAATCGCCTGCGGCACTGATGCTGAAATTATTACCTGAGATACTTACCCTTCGCCTTGCTGAAGGTGATGCCCCCATATTGGCCTGAAAGGTATAGTCAAGGCGATAACCAGCCGGAACCTGAAAGGAAAATGATCCGTTCTGCTGACCATTTGCCACTTCGAGGGTTCCGGCAACCAGAATTCTTACTATCCCGGTATTGGTATCTCGCTTCTGAGCATCCCAGGTACCAAACCCCCAGTTAGCCATCAGAACTCTCCAGTTAAACGGCCCACCTGAACCAGCGAACCATCGGCAGACAATACTGATATTCCGGTGTTGGTCTGTTTATACTTTCCTTCACCAGATACAGAGCCGTAGTTTTCAATAACGCCGGTTTTAAAGTTAATGCTCAGACCCACCTGATTCTGCACGTAATTATCAGACTGGAGCACATCAGTGATATTCCCCCTGCCAATCCATGCCTGACCAATAAAAGCCTGGCTGATTAAAACCTGCCCGTCTTTTATAACGAAAGGTGAATACACGTTATTTCCGCTGCCATTGATAACGACGAACTGGTTAGCATTGACTGCAAAGCGCGTGTTGACCTGAGAGCCGTTGATAGTCACGGCGACGGACATACCCGCATCGTAGTTCACCCCACCGTAGCTGATACCGGCTTTCAGTGTGTAAATGGCCGAACCGCCGTTAGCATCAGCATAAGCGGTCATTTTCTGCTGAATTGCGGCGGAGTTATCCGCAATAGCCTGATTGGTTGCTTTGAATCCGGCTGTAACGGCTGTGTTCAGCTCAGCAACTGAACTCTGGGCGTCTGCTGCAACCTTTCTGGCCTCAATGATTCCGGCACGGTTCTCTCCAAAGTTGGCCCACTGCTGCTGCACATCGTCATAATTGGCGAGAATGCTTTCGGCCAGTGCACCCGGGTCAGTAATCAGCGGCGTAAGAAGCGCCTTGCCGTCTTCAGACTGAAGGTATTCTTCAACCACGCTGCCTATCAGATCATCGGCATTGACGTTGGACATACCCGCTTTAAAGTCTGTCCAGTCACCGGTATTACCGATTTTGTCCACCAGCCGCGCGCGGTACCAGCGACGAACGCCAGCGGGCATCGGGCCATGCTGATAGCTCACCCCCGGATAGGGTACGTAAGCCAGGAACTGCGGATTCTGACCGTCTGCGGTTGTAGCCACCTGAATCTCGGTGTACGCCGTATCACCAGAGCCATCAGGGAAACCCCATGTGACATCGATAGCCCACACCACATTGTCCGTGGCCATCAGGTTAACAGGCGTTCCGGGTTTGCCCGCCTTGCCTGTTATTGTCGTGCTGTCGGAAAATCCCCAGGGTGAAGAGACTTCAGCGGCATTCACCGCCCTGACACGCACGTCGTAAACACCACTGTAAACGCCCCGGATACTGAAGCTCTGTGCACTGGTCTGGCTGACGTTAACCCAGTCGCCCTTGTCCTTGCGCCACTGAGCCACGTAGCTGATTGCACCTTCAACACTGTCCCATGTGGCCTGCATCGAAGCAACAGACAGCCCCTGCTCAACATAGCTGACCTCTGCCAGTTTGATACTGGACGGGGCCTTGAGAACATTTATGGGAGTAACGGTGATCGGCGCAGGCTCAATGCGCACACCATCATCAATGTAGCGATACTTGTTCGGGTCATGCTGGACGCCCGCGACAGTAAAGGTGCCATCGTCATTGCCGGAGATTGAAGTGACGCGAAAATACTGGATAGCCAGATTGTCACTGTCTATCGCCCAGACTGCACCGGCAACAGGCTGCGTTCTGAATGCGGTAGCAACCGTTACTGTTTTTTTATCGTCACTGACGGCGGATATGGTGCGTGTCTGTGCCGTTCCGTCTGGCAGATTCACCACAAGTCTGTCGCCCGCGGCGTAATCAATGGCGCGGTCCAGTCCGAAGTTGCGCCCGTTAACCGAACTCAGCCGACCGCCGTTTTGTCTGCCACTTCGGAACGGATCAGCAACGCCGATGATTTCAGCCGGAACCGGAATATAACCGTCAAGGCCTACACCAAATGATACAGTGCCGTCTTTGGCATTCGACAGAATAGCCCAGCGGCCACGGCGGTGCGCCTCACTCTGTGACGTACAGCCAATCGCCGTCAGGCTCATCTCACGCACATCATAGCGTTGCACCAGCTCTGAATCGTACACACCCTCAACCGTATCGGAATAATGGTTTACCGGGTCTGACCAGCTCACCTGACAGGATGAATAGCGGTTTTTGTAACTGCCCCCGGCGTAGCTGAACATGCCGTCGATGACGTTTGCAGCGTGATAAACAAAGTCCACATCAACATTGCCGCCGGAGTCCACCTGCGGCACGTCTGCGTTGATGAATATCTGGTTGTTGCCCCAGAAAGTGATACCACGGAAAATTGCGGCAATGTCCTTCAGAACGGTGTAGGCGTCCTGCTGGCTCTGGATGAATACGTTGCAGGTAAAGCGCGGCTCAGTGCCGCCCGCGCCATTTGAAACCGGCTCATCGCAGTACTGCGCGATGCTGTAAAGCTCCCATTTATCAATCATGGACGCATCAACGCGGTTTCCCATCCCGTAAATCTTATCCAGCACCAGGTCGTAAAAAATCCACGCAGGGTTGTTGGTATAGGCGTATTTGAAATCACCGGACCAGCTACCACTGTAAGTGCGGCTTACCGGGTCATACGTGGTCGGCACGCGCACCAGCTTGCCTTTAGGTTTACAGGTGATTTTCGGAGCCTGACCGTTGAACTGCTGCGCGTTGACTTCAATGTAAAGCAATGCGGTATTGGGATAGCGTAGTTTGCTGTCGATGACCTCAGCGAACGAAAAAACTTTAAAGGCGTTAATGAGCTTTGAGGAATTCGAATCTGCGGTGATCCGGCGCACGCGCACTGACCAGCCGCTTGTTGCACGCGGAAGTGTGATGCGGTGATCGCGCTGGTATTCGGACGTGGTTTTGCCGCTGAAACGACCGTCCACAACCTGCACCCATGAACCACCATCGGTTGACAGGTCGATAGCATACTGCGTCTCGGTGCCGACCATATCGCCGTTGTCTTTATACTGATACTGAACGGGCAGGCTGAGTTTGATGCGCACGGCATCCAGCGACAGGTTAGTATACTGGCGTGTCCAGGGTACAGACTGCGTGACGGTCACACCAACGGACAGCTCATTATCCACTTCAGGCATGCCCGGAATATAGGTCTGGTCCTGCGTGCCCTTCCTCCAGTCCCACACCACGCCAGTGAAATTATAGGTGCCGTCATCATTGGCAAGCTGCGTGTCGTTCAGGTAAATATGCTGCGCCGTTAAGTCTCCCTGAATTTCGCCTTCAGAGATTGCAACCAGCAGTTTTAATTTGGCGACGGAAAGCAGGTCGTCTGGCTGCTCAACGGGCGTATGCGCCTCACCGCCGCCGCCGCCCTTGTTACCCTGGTAAATGATTTCGCCGTCAAGAAGCCGCATATTTCACCCATAAAAAAAGCCACCCGTAGGTGGCCTGTCTGATTCTGAATTTTATTGCTGGTCGCTGGTAAAACTGCCCGCGCTGATGATCGCACCGCCAATTTCCCGCTGGCCGTAAAGCACCGGCACCGGATATCCCATTGCAACGGTATTGACCGGCGCACCGAAGGCATAGTTGGGTTTGTTATCCGTGCTTGATGAAGCCCCAACGTTAAATTTAGGCTGTGGGGTCAGCATCTGAACCACACCACCCAGCAACATACTGATACCCAGGCTGGTCAGTGCTGATGTCGCTAACCCTGCTGCCGTCGCGGTGCCAAGGGCTGCGCCGTATGCAGCCAGAGACGCACCCGCTGTAAAAAATGCGGCCACAATAGCAACAGCACCAATAATAATTTGCAGCGTGCCGCCGCGCTTGGAACCTTCAGTAACCGGTTCCATTTCAAACTCAGCAGACGCTGAGCACATATCAAACTCCTGTAGCGAGATATTGTCTCTGCCACTGAAGAACGCGAAACGTATACC
Organism: Pantoea sp. JZ2; assembly: GCF_035191405.1. Taxonomy (NCBI): domain Bacteria; kingdom Pseudomonadati; phylum Pseudomonadota; class Gammaproteobacteria; order Enterobacterales; family Erwiniaceae; genus Pantoea; species Pantoea sp. JZ2. The sequence goes on from NZ_CP045247.1 coordinate 3,530,624, forward strand.
GTTAAGATGCGCGTTAGATACGTACTTTTTGAAGCCAGGCACCTGTGAACACATAGCGCGGATAAGCTCGCGCAGGTCTGCAACGTGAAACCTGTGAACCTTTCCAAACTTTTTTGCCATGATCCCTTTTAAACGCATCATTTTAAGCATCAGCCAGCTCCTTTCGGCGCACGACACGCACGGTACGGTTACGCCAGTAATCCCCATAGGGAACGCGCGTGGATAAATTGCCCGAGTTATGATGAAGAATGAGGTTGTTACCCAGATAAATTGCTGCATGGTTGGTGACAGGCGACTGAATGCGCATCATGATCATGTCGCCTTCGCGCACGTCCTGAAGTGACACTTCGGTAAAGCCCTCAGCCTGCCAGTTATCGTCATAACGGTTTTCTTTGCCATCTACCCACCATTCATAATCCACCGACCAGTTATTCAGCGTGATGCCGTGTTCCTGACGGTAGTAATCCATGATGAGCGTCCAGCAGTCAGCAAACCCCAGCACCCACTGACGCCCGACCAGCTCACGTTCACCCCGCGGGCTGATGGTGCAGAAATCGCCGTCCGGCCAGGACATGATCCCCCACTCCACGCCGGAATAATCACACTGCACCCGGTCACGCTCAGACGGGATAAGCTGAGGCACATCAGGGTGAGAGTGAATAACCATCAGAACTGAGCCCTGCTGCTCAGCCTGGCGTTTTTCCTCTGGCGAAATTGCAAAATGCTCGGTCGGATTCTCTGAAATGTTTTTACAGGGAATATATATCTGCGCCCTGCCTGACTGAACCACCAGCCCGCAGGCTTCTTTTGGGTATTCTGCGGCTACGTGTTCGCGTATTGCCGTCATCAGCTTTTCGCGCATCGCTATTTCCCCTGAAGGTTGGCAGCGGGGAAGCCCCCGAATGGCAGCGGCTCGCTGTCACCAAACCGCGCCTTACAGTCAGCCAGGCGACCACCGCACACATCCTTTGACGGGTCAGAAGTCGCTGAACCGTCTTTAGCAAAATAACGGGAACCGGCATAATCGCAGCCGGTTCCGGTCCGGTACCAGCCTCGCATACACCAGGTACAGACGGGCGTAATCTGACGGGAAGGAAGTTGCAGGCTCTGAATATCAAAGGGAGAGCACAGCTCAAAATCGACCTGATTACGGTTTTCGGCGGTCTTGGCATTGACGTAGAAAACCTGAAGCCGCTCTTCCTGTGGGTTAGCGTTAGGGTTACCCGCCGTCCAGTTGGCCGCATCCAGATACTTCACCATCGTGGTGTGTATTTTGACTTTGGCCTTAACCATGTCATCGAACTGAAGGCAAAGCGCGGTGACGTAGTTACCCACGTTTCCAACCGAAAGTTTTGGGGTTGGCTGCGTCCCTGAACTGGTCATTTCAACCCCGCTCAGCTCATAGGGGTGCGGATCGTACTCTTTTCCCTGCCAGATGATGGAGGGCAGGTTTTCAGCCGCAAAGGATTTCCACCCTTCTGATGCAATGTTGTAGGCGTGAAAGCGAAGAACGGTATCAAGCCCAAAACTGGTGCCGTCAATTTCAATCAACTGCACCAGACTGCCAGGCTCAAGGGTCTGTACATCCTGATTAAAACTCATTTTTCACCCATAAAAAAAGGACGCCGTAGCGTCCTGTTGATGCGTGACATGTCACGGCGCGAAAGACTGCTCAAACGTGAAGGCGATCTCCGCAAAGCTGCCGTTAACAAATTTCGGATTGATGGAGTCAGCCTTAACGCGGTACAGCTTTCGCTCTCCCCAGGGGTTAGTCCACCAGAATGACGCTGTAACGTGGCTGCGGAGAAAAGCCCGGACTTCTGCCATTACTGTTTTGTTACCGTTACACGTCAGCGACCATGACTCTGACTGATCGTTAATACCCCGGCCTGCCACCTGTTTGTAGCCGTCTCCGAACTGTGCCTGTATGACTGAGACAGCGACCTGCTCACTGGCTTCTACCCGAGCACACCAGGTAAATGTATCTGTAGCCATAAATTCCCCTTAAGCGGGCCTGTAGAGCAGGCCACCCGGTGATATTTCTTTTTTAATCCGTTCAGTCAGCGTGGTTTCAACGATGCCTTTAAGCTGTTTCGCCGCACTCAGGGTACCGCTGGATAATGCATCACCCGAAGCCTCGCCCTGGACGACACTCACCGATGCATTCACAACAATACCGCCGCCATTACCGCCAGCGCGATCAACGCCTGATGAGAATGCAGGTGTGCCATTACCCACCACGCCGCCATCGGCGTAGCCTTTCATCATGGAGTAAAGGTTGGAAACGCCAATGCGTTCAGTGGCTTCTTTGGTAAATACGAACTCGCCTTTATGCACCACGCCAGCAGGCTCATGTTTTCCACCCCATCCGGTAAAGCCGCCACCGTCATAGCCGGTATAACTGGTTGCAAGCCCCATGGCCCCGGTAGATGCTGCCCCTGCTGAGCCAGTCGCCACGCCGCCGAAGCTTCCCGCTACCGAGCCAAGAATACTGCCCAGCGACGAACCGCTGCTGCCGACTGCATTGACAACCGCAATCTGAAGCGCGACCTTCGATATCATCTGAAGCACAGACAGGCCCCACGACTTCCAGTCGGCTTTACTGCCAACCAGCATGGAAGACATGTTATCAAGCGCACTGCTCATGGTACTGGTGATGCCCTGAGAAACCGTGCCGGACACATTACTGACGCTCTCAAGCCAGTTTTCGTAACCTTTACTGATACCTGAGCGCCAGTCTGCATCAGATGCCGCGATGGCTTTATATTTGGCGTCCAGCTCATCCAGTGCGGCTTTCTGAGCGGCAACCGCCTGTGTCCCTTTGTCGGTTTTGTCGAATACCCGGTTAATCTGCTGGGTTTCATCAAAACGGGAACGCTGCCTGTCGCTCAGCCCACGGGTTTCAGTCGTGAGCGTCGCTTCATCGCGAAGCTTTCTGGCGGCCTGCGTTAAATCCTTTAACGCTTCAGCCTGTTCTTTTTGCTTTTTAACGTTTGCATCGGCCTTCTGCGTCCAGCGCTCAAGCTCTGTCGCATTGTTACGGATGCTTTTGCGCTGATCTTCTGTCCATTTGGTACCTGCCTGATGAGAAGCAGCATAAAGCTCTGAGGCTTTTTCCCCCTGTGTTGCCCTGACCTTCTGCACCTCAATGGCTACGCTCAGATCGGCAATTTTACGGCTGTACTGTTCTGCGGTTGTGGCCGCTTCACGCTCTGCCTTGTTTTTTGCGTTGGTCGCGGAAGTGTCAGCTTTTTTGGCTGCTGATACTTTCTGCGTATTGTTGTATTCATCCTCCAGCGCCTTGACGTACTGCATGGAGTACTTGGCATTTTCAACGCCAGTCCGGCCCATTTTTTCCAGGTCAAACTGAGCCTGTTTCCTGACTTTCGCAAGCCCGATTAATCCGGCCAGCTCAGCGGCCTGTTGCTTCTGCTGAAGTGTCTGCTGATCCGGCGCACTGACTGCCGCCTGCGGAACCGCCATTGGTGACCTGACCAGGCCGTTACGTGAAGCCAGAAGCTGGTTACCCAGCGAAAGCAGACGGTTAAACTCGGTGTTTTCGCCGTTCATGCTCACCAGCGACTGGTAAGCGGCGTTCTGACGCCATGCCTGTTCACGGATGAGATCATTGCGTCGGCGCTCAATCGCCTCCAGTGCCTGCTGAATGTCTGCAGAGCGGCCGCGAAGCTGATACAGCCGTTCCTCTTCAACCCTGAGATTGCCCGTGAGGATCGCCATTGCACGGGTGATATTGGCCTCATTTTCGCTGCTGAGTCCGGTGCTGCCCCGTGCGCTGCTGAGGTCTGCCATCTGCTGCTTAACTTCGGCAACCTTGGCCTTCTGCTCATCAATCAGTCGGTTCTGCTCGTTCAGCGCTTCAATGGTTTTGCCACGATTTTCATCAACCTGTGGCAGCGCCAGCGACTGTGCCTTTTTCCTTACCTCATCAATCGTGCTGCCGTATTCCTGCGCTGACTTTCTGGCCTGCTCCTGATTCTGATACATCGTATACCAGGCACCGGCACCGAGCAGCACCAGCCCCGGAATGCCGCCAACCAGAGAGAGCAGACCTGCACCCGCCGTTTTCATCAGGCCCACTGCCGATGTGGCGGTGTTAAGCGATTCCTGTGACGTGGTGACGGCGCGGTTTGAAAGGACCAGATTCGCGTTGGCCGCTATCATGGCACTGCGCTTTTGCGTCAGGTTCTGCGTCGCCAGTGCGGAGGCGTTGGTGTTTTTGGCTACATTCGCTTCAGCCAGGGCAAGGTTGTAATCAGAGCGTGCGGCTTCGGCGTTCGCCAGCGCTTTACGCTGAGCCTGGACGGCGGCAACCGCCTGTGCATCGGCAAGCGCTATCTGGTTTCTGCGGTTTTCGAGCAGCGCTGCGGTAGCACTGGCAACACCGGACGTCACGCCGCCAAAATAGCGGGCGACGCCCACGGCCACCAGCACGCCTGCGGCGGTTGCCACGTTATTGATGTTACCCGCAAGACCGTCCAGAGTATGCGCCAGCGCGGCTGATGCGCCGGTTGTCTCGTTGGTGCCGCCCACCCACGCCATAAAGGCGTTTTCCACCTTCTGAGCGGAGCCGCTGACGGACGCAGGCAGGGTATCAAACTCTTTGCGCAACAGTTCGACGTTGGTCAGGATCGGAATAAGCTTGTCGGTCGTCAACTGGCCGTTATTCGCCATGTTGCGCAGACCGCCAATCGTGGTGTTCAGCCCGGTAGCCAGCAGCTTTGCCAGCCTGCCGCCGTTTTCCATGATGGCGTTAAACTCTTCGCCGCGCAGGACGCCGGAACCCAGCGCCTGACTGAGTTGGGTAATAACGGAACTGGCTTCCTCCGTACTGGCACCGGAAAGCTTAAGCGAGGTGGCTACGGTTTCGGTGACTTTCGCCACGTCCTGTGATGCATAGCCCGCATCACGCAGTGATGACGCGATACGGCTGTAAAGGTTGGCGTTGGCCTCAAAAGACGTGCCGGTGCGCTGACTGACGTCCATCAGCGTTTTCTGTGCGCTGGTAAAATCCTCTGTAGAGGTAGAGGCCAGCTTAAGGCGACCGCTGAGCTGATTCCAGGTATCGGCGTAATGGATAAGCTGGCCGGTTGCAAACGCACCCGCAAACGCCCCCGCCATGCCGGTTGCCGTGGCCCGCACTGAAGCAAGCTGTGAATTGAGTTCTGTCAGCGCCCGCTGTGATTCACGCGAGGCCGCCGCTGCCCTGCGCCCGCCCTGCTCCATCGTCTTGTAATAATCGGCACCCATACGTGAAGCGCGCGAAATCTCAGACTGAAACGAGGATGAGTTTGCGGAAATTTTGATAATGAGTTCGCGGAGCGTAGCCATTTTTTACCCTTTATGTCCGGTTACGCGCTGAGTTCGCCGAGAAAGTTTTCCAGCCCGTCAGATTCTTCCTGCTGCTGTTCGCTTTGGCCCCACCTGAGCAGAAGATCGTCAATACTGAACTTACCGCCCTGAGCGTTGAGCGTGGCAGCGGCAACCTGTGCCGCCTGAATATCGCCGCGCCTGTCACCAATCGGGCTGATGCGGTCAAACTCGATCCACATTCTGAGTTCTGAAGCCGTCAGTGAAGTCTTGAGTTCGTGCAGCGTGCGCCCCAGACGGAGCGCAAGCGTCATCAGGAAGAACATGCCGGGCGATTTTACTTTGCCTCTGCGTCTGCCTGTGACGTGCTGAGCTGAAGAGCCTGCTTCAGAAGGCGGGCATGAACGGGCCCGTAGATGCCCTGAACCTGCTCACGGTCTTCAGGCAGGAATACCGGCATCATGTCTTCATCCAGAACCACGTCAATAAACAGCATCACATCGGCTTTAATGTTGCGGTGCGCGATCTGCGCCGGAGTCAGCACGTCTTCTTCCTCGCCTTCTTTAAGCGCAGGGCGAATGACGGATTCCCACTCAAGCCACGCCTGTGACGAGGGTTCGCGGATATTTACGCGCACGCCCTGCCATTCTGGCACGGTGACGCAGGCAGTACGGAAACCGGACGATGGAGCAAGCGCCAGAGCGCGAAGTGAAGCCGGTGATGCTTTGTTCTGTGCTGTTTTGGACATTTCATAATTCCTGCTGGCGTCAATGCCATATATAAAAGAGGAAAAGCGCCCGCAGGCGCATCAGTTGAAATTAAGAACCGGGCTGACTGGCCTTGATCGGAACCGGCTTGCCTTTCACACGCAGGGAATAGGTCGCACTGACCACCGCCGATGTGCCCGCCGTCCAGGAACTCTGACGGACCTCAACCAGTACGTAAAAGCCGTTACCGGACGGGAACAGAATCCGCAGGGCGCGGAGTTCATCGTTTTCATAGGCGGTCTGGAGCGATATCTGCGCCTCTTCATCGCCCACCCAGTTACGGGAAATGGACATTTCAGCCGGTGCAGCCAGGCCGTTAGTCTGCTCCTGCTCGGTCGAGCAGAGCGTGGTCACGTCAATATCTGACTTCTGGCCGCCCGTGTAGGTGATCTCCTTCGTCGCACAGGCGGCTTCAAGCCACTGAACATTGTCAGGATTGGCAACCGTCACCGGGCCAGATGACACGCCAAAGGTCATCCCCTTCGTTTTTTCATACTTACTGGACATGCTTTTCTCCAAAATAAAAAAGCCACCCGAAGGTGGCATGGTGATTTGGTGTGGATCAGTTGATAATGCGCACGTCTAGCATGGCGCGGTAAAGTGCCGTGTCCGGCTCGAAGCCGTTAGTGTCGCTCATGTCGCTGTAACCGAGCGGCTCAAGCGCACTGCGGACCTCTTCACGAATCAGCCTGGCCTCATCGATACTGCTGGCGTAAACATCCACCTGAAGCGAAGCGGTTTTCTCTGCCGGACCACACAGTACATCCGCTGAGACTTCAGTGATGATGGAAAACACCACCCACGGCGCGGTGACTGCCGGTTCGCCCTGCGGATTAAGTGGCACAACGTAGGGATAAACCCTGCCACCTGCTATACCAGTCAGCAGCGGGTAAACGTCTGCCTCTGTCATTTTGCCAGCACCTTATCGATTGACCGGTTCGCCACCTCAAAGGCCGCTTTCGCAGCATCTTCCTGTCGGGCGTCATAGGCAGGGCGCAGAAACGGCACCGGCGGCATCTTTGATGTGCCCAGTTCCAGAAAGCGCCAGTAATAAGCATTATTGCGGTCGCCCGTTTTCATTTTACCGTCACTTTTACCCGTAACCGGGTTGGTGCCACGCACATGCACACCGGAAGCAATGCCGCCATCGCGCTCCCGGAGCGTGGCCACAACGATATTACGGGCCAGCCGACCGGTTTTACGTGGGGCACGCTTTTTGGCTTCGTCACGGACCACCGTAGCCGCGGCGCGGGTCGCGTCACGAAGTACTTTACGATTTTCGGCTTTGCTGAGAGTATTCAGGTCTTCTGACAGGTCCATAAGGCCGGAAAAGTCCAGTCGCGTTTCGATCATGTCTTCACCCCCTGCTTACAGAGAATTTCCAGCCTCGTCATCCGGTTATCTGCAATGGGTATCCCGATCACGTCAAGGATATACCCACGGTAGGGACCCGTTTCACAGACGAGACGGGTAGCTGCGGTGATGTCGTTACGGTATCGCATCCACACGCGAATGGTGGCCTCTGCTTTTTCTGCACCAGAGGCGACGATTTCACGACCGCTGATGCCTTTAACCTCAGCGGGAACGCCTGTTGCAACGGCGTGCCACTCATCCTTTGGCTGGCCGGACGGGAGTTTGACCTGAACAGCATTTTGCACCGTAACACGGTATCTGAGTCGTCCTGGCTCCATCAGCTACCCCTTTCGTCGGGCGGGTCAATAACGCCGCGAAAGTTTCTAACCTGTAAAAGCAGGTCATTTGCTCGGGCATTGCTGTAGAGCTGAACGTCAGTCTGCGCCCCTCTGTGCTCGAAAGCGTCACAGAAAAAAAGCAGCATCGCGTTCACTACCTGTGAGGGAAGGTCGGAGGCCGTTTTCCAGCGAGGATCGTCACAAAAGCGGATGCAGTAGTCGAGGGAGCCCTGAGCGTAACGGGTTAATACGGCGTCACGGTCATCTGAATCCATCTCGATGTGCTGACGAAGCTCAGTAATCGGTACCACATCAAGAACATTTATTGCCATGGCATCAAGGGCGGGTTTCCCCGCCCCTCCCGGTTATGAGCCAGATTCGAAGGTGCCTTTAATGATGGCGGTCGGGCGATAGTGCGCCAGCGCCAGGCGTTCTTCGCACAGAATGGTCAGCATGTTTTTGACAAAGTTGTCGCGGTCTTCACGGCTGATTTCAATGGTCGCATCCATACGGTCCCAGACCTGAGACGCCAGATCGAAGCCGCCTACCGTGAAGGTACCCTGTGCCTGAGCGCGGGTAGGAACAACCGGAAGACCCCACATGATGTTACTGGTGAAAGCCTGCGGACCGCCGAAAATGTAACGGCCTTCACCGTCTTTCAGCAGCGCGATGTTGTGCCAGTCACGCGGGTTAAGAATGATGCCTGATGCGCTGAACTCTGACTCGGTCACCTGATAGATGGCGTGAGCGATCATGTCAGCACGGGTATCACCACGGGCATTCAGTGTGGTGTCGTAGGCGGTTGCCACGGTGTTGATGCCCGTCAGGTTGTCTTCCTGACCGTCACCGTTCAGCAGTTGCCCCTCTTCCACCAGCGCCAGCCCGTACATCAGACGGTTGTTGACGTAGGACTGAAGCATTGGTGCATCGTCCATGACCTGCCGTGACGCCTGCACCCAGTGGGCGATGGTTTTGACGTTCGCCGTCTGTTTGCTGAAGGTGATGTCGGATTCAGGCTTCATTGCCTTCTCTTTCACCGATGCAGCAGAGTTGGTGAACTTCTCTTCGCGCACGTATTCCAGAGAATTGCTGGAAATGCGACCCTGCGCCAGCAGGTCACGGATTACCAGACGGCGCAGGCCCGGCGTCACGATGCCCGGCACCTGCATTGGCTGGATCAGGCTGCCGGCTGATGCGGAATCGCTGCCCAGCGACTTGTTGAAGGTCTGCGCCTGAAACTCACCTTTGCTGCCGTTCCAGGACTTCTTCAGCTCTTCAGCAGCCCGTTCAGAGAATGATTTCTCCTGAGACGGGTTCTGTGCGCCGGTTGCCAGCTTCTGTTCCAGATCAAACAGGCGGGCACCGGATTTACTCAGTTCTTCCTGAACCTTGCCCAGGTCATCCTGAAGCTTCTTTGACACTTTACCGGTGCTTTCAATTTCGGACTTCTGCGCCTCGAAAAGCTGGGTCATTTTAGACTGTGACTCTTCGATGGCCTTCTGAATCTGTACGAGTTCGGACATGTTATTTACCTAAATTAGAGGGAAAAGATTTGATGCTCTCTAACAGAGCGTTAATTTGCGCTTCGTTTTCGCCGCTCCCGGACTCGCTCCGAACTGCTGACTTAAACCGGGCGATTAACCCGACTGCCTGTGACTTACTGAGTCCGACTGAATCCCTCAGCCAGTTCTCAACGTCACGGATGGTTTCGATCCCGACCACGCTCTTCATGGCAGAGACGCCCGCAAGCTCGTTGGCCGGAAAGGTGCAGACGCTGATTTCTCGTAGCGCCGCAATGTTTTTGAAGATTCGCCCGCTGGTACCCAGCGAGTAATCATCTTTATTGACGGAAAAGCCAACCGACATTCCATCAACGGTGCCGTGCTGCATCGCCGCCTTGAGGTCTGTCGCGCCACTGTGTCCTGGCGTCAACTGGCCGCGCACGTAAAGCCCTTTATCGTCTTCTGCCAGGCTGTCCCACTTGCCCACCGGCAAATCCCACGTTTTATGATTGAAAAACATGGCAACCTTGCGGCTCTGGTTTGCCAGGGCGTTTTTGAATGCCCCGGGCAGGATAATGTCGCCGTCTGAGTCCGTGTTGTTGAACACGGAGGCGTAGCCTTCAAAAATTCCCTGCTTTCCGTCACCGGAAAACTTGATTTCGGTTTCTTCAAACGCCAGCGTTTTTACGATCTCAGCCATTACGGCCCCCATAAAAATTAAGCCCCGTCAGTGCGGGGCTCTTTGTTGGTACCTAATTCCGTGATTGGCACATACTGTGCCTGTCTCATGGCCACATCGCCGCCAGGTAACGGCGGCATGTTGTCAGTGCGCCGCATTTCGTTGATCGTGCGCAGTCCCGCTTCACCCATGGCCTTCATGAATGCAGCACGGGAAGCCGAATCGCCGCGCAGAAGACCGTCAAGATTGTGCTCAGCGTGATAGCGTCCGACCTGATCGGGCCGGATAAGCCAGCGCTGAATAGCGTTTTCCCAGCGGGAGATATAGGGCTGAAGCGTGTACTGAAGAAATCCCAGATTCTGCTGTTCAATGCCGGTTCCCCAGCTTGTTGACTTCTCAACATCGCCGACAAGGTGCGGCGGCACGCCAAAGAAACGCGCCAGTTCGCTGACCTGAAACTTGCGGGACGCCATCATTTCAGCATCCTGTGGCGTAACTCCTATCGGCGAGTTTTTAAGGTTTGATTCCAGTATCCACAGGCGCTTTTCAACCGGACCACCCGCTATTTCACGGAAATTTCCCTCTAACTGGTCGCGCTGTTCTTTGGTCAACACTCTGTCGGAGTAAAGAATCTGAGGTGATTTTGCACCGTTGGCGAAGAAGTCCCGCTGATTGTCCTCCATAGCCACCGCTACGCCCGCCGATTTACAGGCAAACGCGATGGGTGACAGCCCCACCAGACCATTAAATCCAAACCCTTTGAGGTGTAAAATCTCAGAATGGCTGAAATCTGCGTAGCTTCCGTCCTTCTGATAGCGGTAAACCAGTGATTTCCCGACCATGCGCGGGTCCATGCTGGCAGACTGAAGCGGAAGCAGGCTGACCGGGTCACCTGCACCGTTGCGGTCGATGAGAGCATAAGCGTTGCCATAGAAGCAGAGCTGCATGGTCATAGACTCGCGGAATTCCTGTGCGGTCATGTACTGATTAGGTGCATAACGCAGCAGGCGGGCCAGCGGGTTATCCATGCCGACCTTGCTGCGGTTGTCGTCGCGGTCAGTTTCGAAAACGTCCAGTGGAAGGCACGCGGTCAGCGTAGAAATCAGGCTCACGCAGCGCCAGACCGTGGAAATCTGGAGAATACGCTCGTCGGTCACGGCTGAATTACCGAGGTGACCAGAGGCTGACACGGGACCACCCTGTGAGCCCTGCCCAGGCGTTATAAGCTGGCCGCCTACAAACCACGACTGAAGACGCGCCCAGAGTCCGTTGTTGGTTCTCAGGTCAATAGAATATTTGGGTTCATCCATCACATGCTCAGCGGTCTGTTTAAGAAGTCGTCAAAGTCGCCCTGAGGATCGGCGACCTCACCATTTGCCGCGCCAATGGACATGGTCATTGCGACCATGCCGTCAATGCGGCCTGTTGCTTTGGATTTATCCAGCTTTCTGTTGCCCGCTGCGTCTTTGACGATCACGGCATTAACGGCGCACATCGTCAGCACCGGGTTCATGCCGTGCCTTACCCGCCCGTTAAGCATGAGCGATTCAAGCGTGTCTACTGCTGGCCCCATGTCTTTAAATCCCTGACCAAACTCAATAAGAGGAAGTGTCAGCCCAATGTCGTCGGCTTCTTTCCTGAACTGGTCTATACGCCATCGGTCGAAGGCCATTGAGCTGATATCGAAATCGCTGATGATTTCGGCTATGTCGCTCACCACAAATGAGTAGTCAACAGAAGCACCGGGCGTTGTGCGTAACAGCCCCTGCCTTACCCATACGTCATAAGGGACGCGGTCAGTTTTGGCCCGCTCGGCCAGCGTTTTTTCTGGAGTCCAGAAGAAAGCGAATACATCCCATATACCGTCTTCGGCCTCACCGGCTATCACCAGCGCGGTTAAGTCGTTCCGCGCCGACAGGTCCAGTCCGGCATACCATTTGCGCGGCGTATTTACCGCCTCAGCACCGCACAGCTCCCAGATGCTTCGGGAAATAAACGGCGACACGGTAGACACGCGCTGATTCAGGTTGAGATTACGGAAGGTGTTTTCAAAGCTTGGCATGCGCCCTGCTTTTTCAGCCTGGCGGGCCATGTCTTTCTCTGACCTGAAGGTACCCAGAGCGGGATTAGCAGCCAGCCAGGATTCCCGCCTGCTGATATCCGCCTCTTTCGGTGCCTCGTAAACATGACAGACAATGTGCGGGTCTTTCGATTTGACCGCATCGTCTATCCAGATGCTCAGCAGATCAGCGTCATTTGCCGCCTGCGTGCTGATGACAATAAGCAGTGGGTTTTCATGTGCGCCCTGCGCAGTGGTGATCGCATCAATGAAATCGTCCTGCGACCCGCGCACCTGTCCGGTTTCATCCAGGATTGCGAGTATCGGGGAAAGACCGTGGGTAGTTTTTCCCTCAGCCGACAGGGCTTTATACTCGACGTTGCAGGGAAGCCCGATAAGCTTTTTACCACTGGGGGTAATATGCACAATGTCCTGAAGTTTTGGATTCAGGTTAACCATCTTTACAGCCAGGTTAAAAACGATTGCCGCCTGCTCACGACTGAGTGCGCCACTGACAATTTGTGAGTTCTGTACCGCCTCTGGACCAACCAGGTGCGCCAGAAGAATTCCGGCTATCAATCCTGTCTTCCCATTTTTACGGGCGATGCTGAGGATCGCCATATCGGTACCGACAGGATTATCGTAAATCGCCCGGATGAAATCTTTTTGAAACGGGTCAAGCCGCATTGGCTTACCTATAAGCTTGCCTTCCGGCACGATACAAAAGCGCTCAATGAACGCTATTACACGCTCACCTCGCGTCATAGAATTTTATCCGTGTTGGGGAAAGGCTATCAGGTTGTCGTCCTGATCTTCATGTTCATCTCTGGTATTACGCGCATCACGATCATTCTGATTGCGCTTCTGCTGGTCACGACTCTCGCCGTTGGTGGCGTGTGAGTGAATCTGCAAATCGCGCCGCTGCGCCAGAATGGTTCGCTGCAATTCGGTGATTTGTTTGCGAAGGTCTTTTATCAACGCTTCGTTACGTGCCTCACCTCGCACGCGCTCTTCTTTGCGCAAATCTTTTCGTAAAACGGTGATATAGAGCTGATTATTTGCCAGTTCCGCAGCAGCCAGAAGGTCAGCAGGCGTCCAACTGTCCAGAGCTTTTGATCTGATATTGTCGTGCCAGAATGGTTCGGCTTTTTTCTCCAGACCCGCATGAACCGGGGGCTGGATGGTGTCCACGGTTGCGTTTTGCATGGCCCGAACTGCCGCCGCCGAACTGTCGGAGCGGGTTCTTTTTTCTGCCATATGTCAACACCCTTAAAACTGAAAAAATCGGGTTAGCGTTAAAATCAAACTTTGGCGGCGGTCATTTGGGGACTTCATCCTGAAGTTTTGACCTCCCCCCCTGCCCTGATGATATTCATTCTCATTTGTATTGATTTCAGGGTGAATGATTTCAATTGGTAATCATTTCTGGTGCGTCACACTGTAGCTCTGCACCAATCAATCCCATCGCAATGGTTGCTTCGCCATCAGGATAGGCTGACAGCACTTCACGCATGGCCTGCTCAGCTTTCTTCACTTTCGCCTGACTCTCTTCAGGCAATGAAGCAATGAGCCCTTTGAACATTAGGATTGTCTGTTGGTCTTGTGTCATTACTTACTCCAGTGAGACGCGGGGTCCAGAGGGTAGCCATTAGCATCACAACCTATCGCTATCCCGCTCTTTTCCATTCTCTGTTTGGTTGAGTCGTGATGTGCTTTGCACAGTGGTTGCCAGTTCTCTTTACTCCAGAACAGGTGCTGTGCTTTCGATATAGCCAGCGGATTGCCGGACTTGAGCGCATCTTTAAGTTTGTGGGGTTCGATGTGGTCAACAACTGTGGCCGCTGTGATTCGCCCCTGCTCTTCACACATCACACACAGCGGATACTGCTGAAGGAATCTCAGTCTCGCCTTATCCCATCGGCTTCCGTAAATGCGAGGCTCTTTACTCATGCCAGCCTCCAGGCTCTGCGGCGCTCTGTTCGAGGCTCATTGTCCGGGTGGCGCTCCACCGTGGGCAGGTCTGCATGATCCACCAGCGAATAACACGGATAGATAACGCGGCCACCATAAGCATCACCGACAGCGTAATCAGCGGCCAGCGTCCTGTCCCATCGTTCAAGTATCTGAGGAATCTTATGCTGTGGCAGGCTGTAACAGACGCCGTGAATCAGTCTGCTCATGACCAGATAATCGGCTCGAGTGCGGTCGGCATCCACCAGCATGCCCGCAATTTCATGCTGGTATTGAGGCGGTCTGCCGGTCCCAAGATAAAATGACAAAAGGTCATCAGGGAACCGACTCAGCCAGGCAGACACCTTATTAATGAAGCCATCAACCAGAACGGCGTCATCTTCCAGTATCACCACGCGACAGTCCTGCATGCTGGCCCACTCGATAGCGCGGCGGTGATTGGCATTGGCACCACCATCTTTATCATCAAGCAGGAAGTGAGCATTAAGCACGCGCTTCAGATTCATCACTGCTTCTAATCGTGAGTGATGCGCCACAATGGCAAACTTTACTTGTGCTTCCACCAGGCAAACTCCTTACCAAGGCCATCAGACTTAAACACGGTATGTATACGCGGGCCTGTCACCAGGCGGTCACGGTAACGATGAGCGACTATGCCGAAAGCGATCATGTCGCCTACTGATGCCGCTGAGTGTTCTTGGCTCCAGAAGCGCAACGATTCGATGTGGTAATACAGCCGGACAATCCCATGCGCTATTGCCATCACATCATCGCGGGTGCCACCCAGCAGGCCAGCGTTAAGCATCACATCGTTGCGATGCTCTTCAATGAATGCCTGACAGATGGCTTCGGGGTGATTCTGCTTAGCCCAGGTGTCGGCGTAAGTCTTAGGCTCAGAGCCAACGTAAATCTTGCCCTCTTCCATTCCCTGCCAGGGCTGCTGAAGCATTTCTACATCAGTACCATCGGTACACCAGACAAGGTGATATTCAGGGTGATCGCGTAAGTGATGCCAGATATGCAGCCAGCGCCGGAAGTAAACGTTCATCTTCACATCAGGCACACGGAATAACTCGGCATCTGCCGGAACAGTGTCCAGCTCATCAGCCAGGACGATGCGGCCACAATCACTTAGCGATGACGCCCACTTAGCCAGCAGGTCAGGTGAAGGTGTTATCTTTGTGCCGCGCTGTGGGTCCGGCTGGCTGGTCAGTAACGTGGTGATAACCACATTGCGCTTGTCGCGGTACTCTGCATATCCGGTGTAGCCACTGTTACGGCGCTCATTGTGAATAGTCACATTGCGCTTAACCTGTGCTTCTCGGTCTGGCTTAGGTACGGAACGCTCAACGGCCTGATGCTCATCAAGCGAGTAAATAAGTTTTTCCGAACCTACAACGTCCGCGAACGCCCATGAAGTGAGGCCGGCGTTGTGAATGCGCAACGCTAAATCTGAATGCTCGTACATGCCGCGCTGATAGATGGGGTCAAAGCCACCCACCTTTTCAATCACGCTGCGATGGTAGTAAAGCATCACGCCGCGCTGGCCCGTATAGGCAACGTGCTTATCGTCGCGGTACAACACGGCTATGTCGTTGAGCTTTTGGCCCGTGGCGAAATCCTGAAACTGATAGGCAAGATGCGGTTCCGGTGAATCGATATAAGGCTGTTCCCATCCACCAGCTAAAGGCCATGCGTCATCATCCCAAAGGAAAAGATGCTCACAGCCAGCATCCATCAGCGCCTGTAAACTGGCGTTCTTTGATGCCACTATGCCTCGTGACACGTCACGGCGAATAACCCTGACTCCAGATGGAACAGATACAGGAGTATTTGACCCGTCATCTATCACAACCACCAGCGCACCAGTAGGAAGGAACTTAAGTTGATGCTCCAGGGCACGGGATAAAACGTCATGGCGGTTGTGTGTGCTGATGGCTATACCGATATTAGATGCCCGTTCATTCACTGGCGCATAGGCAATGCCATCAATCACGACTTCCATTCAGAGTTTCCTGCTGGTCAGATAGATATAACCCCCGGCGATGGTGATACCACCAGCCGATGAATCATTGTGTTTATGCTGAAAAGTGAACTCAATGAATGCAGTTTTCAGCACAAAATAAAAAGAACATTTGAGTGAATGTGACATCAACGCAAACTAACAAACGATGGAACCGTATCTCCAAGCGCCTTTACCTCAGCAAAATCACCGCATAGGTCTGGCACTTTGATTATCCTACCTCCAGACTCTTCTTCAATGTGGAATGGAACCTGGCACTCCTTCCCATCAATCAGAACCAGCACGGTAAGCCGGCTCGATGGCCTCCCAATCTGGTGTTGCCATATTTACTCCAATAAAAAACCGCCCGTAGGCGGCTTGACTGTTGTCATTTTTTTTCTAGCGATTCAGCTATTCGACGCAGATATTCGTTATTTTTGAACGATACCATGATGCTCTCGAAAAAAACTCTCGCAAATAAAGCCATTAGTATAAGTATCAAACCTACCCCATTGACGCCTTTTGTGAAGAAAGTAATCACAGCAGCAATCGCGAGTAACACGACTGTTACAAGGTAAAGAGCAGTGATAATTTTTGGCGTAATTAACTTATCGAATCCAAACATTAAATAATCATCCTGATTAAAAGAGGAATAATCTTAATATTTGTAATATTACCTTTCAACCTTTCATCACCTCGCGCGCTCGCAAATTTGCAGAGTAGCTGATAGGCCAGCGTCGCAACGATTCACAGCGTCGCTAACCGTTATCCCTTGTCGGAGAGATTCGTAAAGATTTGCCGCTTGTGCTTGTGATACAGATACCGGCTGTTAACATGAAAGGCACAATAAGAAATTGTTTTCCGCAAGTTCGGCCCTCAAGGGGCCTTTTTTTTAAGCAACCATCATCGGGCGCACTCGTAAATACGCCCTGTGATGACTACACCAGCTTTTTAGCCAAGGCTACCACATCGTCAAATACTGCTTCAATGTCATGGCCTGCTACCTTCAGCAGTTCTTTCAGTTTCACCAGTACTGCATCAGTGTGGTCGGTTGCCAGCTGCGCTGGCTGGTCCTGCTCTACTGCCACTGCACCGTCATTTAATGGTTCAGACATTTGCGTTTTTCCTTGCTTAAGCTTGGCTAAAAGGCTTTTCAGCCAAGTGATGAGTGCTTTCATTGTTGCTTAGCCTCAAGGGTACGGATTGCGGCGCGGTCCGTGTTGCATTGCTCAATAACGCCATAGAGTTCAACGTTGAGGCCAACGCTGTTGCCGTAGGTCATATTATCGGGCGGCAAAGGTACACTAATGGGGCTTGTCAGTTCCGCTGGCAGGTTTAGACGTGGCTGGCTGATTGTCCGGTACTCCACCTGCGGCCTTTGCTGCACTCCGCAACCTGTCAGCAGCATCAGCGGGAACAGGAGCAACAGCGCACTTATCCGCTGCAAGATATTGCTTGATTTCATTCTGTAGTTTCCGGTTCTGCTGGGCTGTTACGGCGCGTTGTTCGGTGACCTGCCCCATTACTTCATTCTGGTGCTTAACGGCTGTCACAAGCTCGTTAACGCTGGTAGCTAGGCCGTCATTTTTAGAACGCAGGTCGTTAATCTGCTCGTCTTTGCTGTTTGCCAGCTTCTCAAGACGGTCATTGGTTGCTGATAACTGCGAGTTGCGGGCATTTAACCCCCAAAGGGCCACGCATATGAGCCCTATGACGATTACTGGCGCGAAGTTTTTGATGGTCTGAAGTGGATTCATGAGAGAAATACCTCACGCTCTGCGGCACGTCGTTTAACAAGCCCGTTCAGTTTCTTACCACCAGCGTTAACCCACTTTCCAAACTCATCGGCTGCACCTGCATAATTGCCAAGGTTGAGTTTTTTGAGCAGTGTTGATTTAACGAAGTTACCTGAACCAAGGTTGAACACAAATGACGCCAGGGCGTCGAACTGGTTCTGAGTCAGCTTCACCTTTACGTTGGTGTTGATGGTCAGTTCTGCTACCTGCAAATCCTCACGAAGAAATGCATCGGCCTGTTCTCCGGTAATGATATCGCCCATCTTTACGCCGTGAGTATGGCCGTAGCCGATAGTCGGTATGTTTACACTGTCACGATATGCCTCAAGTTTCAGACTTTCGAAGCGCTTGATAAGGTTGATGCCGTTATTGCTGACCTTCATTGGTGCCCCCAGTCTTTTTGTCTATCCATCCGCGCAATCTGGCGCTGATGAAATCATTTCCGACATACCCGATATAAACCGCCAGAACCTGTGCAGCGGCATCAGGGATAGTCCAGTTGAATACTGAGCCTGCAACCTGAAGGGTTGGCGCGGCGAAAAACGCCAGCGCACTACAGGAAACAGCGTCGAGAACCCGCTTGCTCCACGGGCTTTTTGCATAGGCACTGCGTAATAGTGAAAACATGCCTGCTACCCCGGCATATCCCCATTCTGTTTTATGGGCGTACAGCCACAGCAGCACTGTGGCCCAAAAGCCCGGGTCTTTTTCTGGAGGCATGCGCTTAGTTCCCGCCACCTGAATGATGGCGGCTTGTCGTTGAGGAAAAGATTGCGCATCGCCACGGCGTCAAAATATGAGTGGTTGCTGATTGGCGAGCGCAAAAACTAGAAAAGGCCGCTCAATGGCGGCCTTTATGTTTGCTTTATGTGAAAAAAGTCTTCGACTCTTTAGTTACCGTTAAGCTTTGTTGACGGTGATTCAATTAACGACTCGATGAATTTTTTTTGCTGCTGATTTAGATTGAGTTTATGGATTTTCTTGATATCGACCTGATGGCTAGACTCACCTGGCTGAATCTTAGGAGCAACTTTTTCATTGTTTCCAGCGAAAGCAATAGCAACGACAATGCTCCATACAACGACACAAAACAGAATAACCAGTATCCATGTAACTCTTCTAGAGACTTTCAAAACCACGTCCTTATCATGTGAAAGGAGTGATTAAGACAAATCCGATCATCATAAGTTCTGTTTTTTTCATAACAAAGTTCTATTACCACTCAGAAAAAATTTGCCAAACAATACATTGCATGTACAACCCTAAGAAGTGGTATCTACATAGCACCTTCATTAGAAAATTTAACCAATAAGAATTATTAGAACCATACGTGACCGAGAACAACTTAGTATTTGATGAGGGTCAATTAATAACCCCACAAAACTATATTATTATAAACAAGGATTTTCCCTGGAGTTGGCCGTTTTGGCCTCCCTCAAGCCATCCCTCCCAGGTTGCCGAGACCGTTGATGACTTGAGGGAATTTTTTTATTAAAAAATCGTGACTTGTTAACGATGTGATTCGACCAAAAGTCTTCAGTCTAAAGAAATAGCTAACTCAACCATCACTTTTCTTCCCATCAACCTAACCCGAAAAGGTTAATATTACTTTACTGGTTGAGTCCAGGAAGTAATTCATTTATGTACTTGCCCACCGTAATCCATGGTTACCGGCGGGATTTTTTAAATGAACTCTTACGGTGATAACTTCGCCAGGTACCATCTGCGGTGCTGGGTGCCTCCCGGTGAGTCAGAAAAACCAGAACCTGACCCGCAGCATTTAGTGTTTACTGGTTTTGCCCCGCCGCACAGGGGGATTCACCGCATTAGTACCAGTATAAACACGAATCAGGCTGTAATAAAAACGTCAAACGAGTAATTATCACTCGGATAATCAATATACTTACTTGATTAAAACCTGCTGAATTAATCTACGATTCCAGTGCGTAGTTAAGACAACTCTATGAAAAATATAAGCAACCTCTATATAGTCCATTTCCCGCCAGTCGCGTGCCTGTAGCTGGCGGGGATTTTTTTATCTAGTACTACTGCGATTAACTGCCTAGCATATCTACCCAGAGCGAATAAGTGCCGGGAATGTTTAGCCACGCCCGGCGCGTGCTGCCCGTCATACCCCTACAACGAGATTCTGTGTAAAATGCAATAACCCCTACATTTCAAGAGATGTAACATGCCCGAATGGTTAAGCTCATGGGTTGCCAGACTGCTAGGCAACGAACCAGTGGTGAAAATTATGTATTCCATAATTGTGTGGGTATGTTTAATCGTTTTAATACCGGACTGGATTGCTGAAAAAATTCAGCTCAGATCTGGCTTGGTTTATGCGTACCAGATTGTCGTGTTCTGTTTGGCCTTCACCCTAGTAGATATTACCCACCGAATAGGGAAATCGATTAAGAATTCGATTAATTGCTGGCGTAAAGATTTTCAGATACAAGTAGAAGAAAAAAATAAAGAAAACGCTCATAAGGCTTTTATTCAACTATTAAGTGAACTTGATAGCGATGATGATTTGCTTCTTTCAATGATGGTTGAGCAAGGAAACAACTATGTTTACCTTGTTCGCGGCGACTCACGCTCAGTTTCTCTCTGTCAAAAAGGAATATTAGTGAATCATGGATCTTCATCACTCAATCCGAGAGAAGACACCTTAATTTTAAATGAGATTTTTCAACCGGTTATTTACAAATTCTATTCTGGTTTTTTTACTGATTAGTTACATAGAATATAGCTCCCTGCCGGGAAGTAATCCTCAAAGGACGTATTACGTGCATAAAGAAACCCCGCCGAGGCGAGGTCTTGAATGTTATGTGTCAGTGCGTTGTGTCAACTCATAGCAGAATAATAGCAGTTTTGTAATTACACAACCCTTTTAAACTTCACCGGAAAAATATTTCCTTTCATGCATTCCCGGTCCATTTCCAGCTCAATATCAAGGGCGCACAAGCTCCCCTGAATAAAGCTTTCCGCCGACTGTAGGCGCACTGCAACGTGATTGTGGGAAATACCCAGCTTGGCTGCCATTGCTCTCAGAGTCATATTTTCGATGTAATGCCATTCAAGCAGCGCACAAAGATATTCATCGTGCTTACTCAGGCGGATCATAGCCTCATTGATAAACATCCCGTCATCATCACAGCAAGAAACTCGCCCCTGGCGGCTTGCAGGAAGAAGCCTTGAAAGGCCGGCAGCGATACGAGGATAGCCGATATTGCTTTCTCCGCTCGCCGCCCATGCTCCCCAACGAGATAAGACCATCTGAATGTCACGCATCATGCTGCCCCTTTCTTTGAGTATCGTTTATGGCTGAATTGCGGCTCTGCAGTCTCAGTGCTGCGGAGCTTTGCCTCTGCCTGGTCAATGTCGTGGAAATGTCCGTTGTAGAAGCGGCGGTAGACGGTACCCAGCGGGCCGTTTCGGCTTTTAGTAATGTTGATTTCTGCGATACCCGCGGCTGGTGATTCAGGGTCATAAACGTCGTCACGATAAAGCATCATGATAATGTCTGCGTCGGCCTCAATTTCACCTGAGTCTTTCAGATCAGCGTTTACCGGCCTCTTGTTCGCTCTTTGCTCCACACTGCGCGAAAGCTGGCTCAACGCCACTACAGGCGTTCGAATTGCCTTTGCCAGTGACTTTAAGCCTTTGGAAACCTCACCAACGGCCAGATCGTGACGGATAGTGCTCTGAATTTTAATCAGTCTCAGATAATCGATGGCCAATAGCGCCGTTTCTGGATGTGCCTGCTTATGCCGGGTTGCGATCTGCGCAATCTGCTCAACGGTCAGGTTATTGGCATCCACTATCCAAATTTTGCGACCAGTCATTCTTCCGATGCCGTTGGAAATTCTTGCCCAGTCTTCATCTTTGAGTTTTTCAGGATATTTCAGCGTCGAGGCAGACATGCCACCAGCAGCGGCAACATGACGTTCCGCAATCTGGATGTCGCTCATTTCCATACTGAAAAACAGCACTCCGGCACCGCCAGCTGTGATGTGATCAGTTATATCTAGAATCGTTTCGGTTTTACCCATAGATGGCCGGGCAGCCAGTAGGACCAGATCCGTCTGGTCAAATCCACCCGTAACTCTGTCCAAATCGTCGATCCCGGTCATCACTGTGCGACCTGTGCTGTCTGACGCCATGCGCTCATCAATCCTGTTGATGATGGTAGGCAGCAGTTCGTCAATGGACACGGGGCGCACAACATCAGAATCCACCTGAATTGCGCTGAAAGCGGCTTTGGCCTGTTCTATGATGCTAATCCCTGTATCGCTATTGTGTGCTGCCTCCAGGTTTCTAAGCGCATTTGACAGAACCTGCTGCGCGTCACGCAACGCCGCATTACGCAAAAGCTGCTGGGAATAGGATCTGAGTGACGACTTCGCCCAAGCCTGACGACCTGTTTCACTGATAATCACTTGGTGCTGAGGCAATTGTTCAGCAATCAAAATCGGGTCAATGACGCCCTTTCCTCTCGCCTGAGCACAGGCGGCACCATAAATCTCACGATACTGGAAAAAATTAAACGCAGAGTCAGGCACAGAGGCGATGACTTCCATCACCTCTGTATCAGCTCCACGCAAGAACATAGCGCCGAGCACCGCAGCTTCAATATCCTGATCCCGCCACAATACCTTGCTCATACGGCTGTAACTCCTTTGCGGCTGCGGTAACTCTCCCAGTCAAAAATCAATGTCGTCCCCTTACCCTCAACCATCCGGTCAGTAAGACGCTCGCCGATTGCCTGTGATATTTCGTCAGGCGTCAGGTTGCTAATCATCACTGTAGGCAGCATGCGCTCATAACGGGTGTTGAGGATTTCAAAAAGGGTGATTTTTTCCGAGTCTGAGCTGTACTGAACGCCCACCTCATCGATAATCAGCAGGTCTCTGTCTGTGTACATGGCGATAACTTCTTCCTCGCTGTACTCAGCGTTTTTATCCCAGCTACGGCGAACGGCACGGATGATTTTCAGAACAGAAGTCAGCAATACAGATGCCTGGTGCTCAGCGATAAGCGCTTTAGCCAGGCCTACCGCCAGATGGTTTTTCCCGGTTCCAGGTTTGCCACTCAGGATAAGACTTGTTCCAGCAGCATACATTTCCGGCCAGCGCCTGGCGTAGGATTTCAACATACCGAGGTTACGACTGGCTTTATCGTTCACGGCCTCATAATTTTCCAGTGTGCAGCCCTCGAAGCGCTCAGCGATGTTTGCCTTCTCCGTGAGGTGCTCAACCTGCAGAGCTTTTCGGCTGGTGTGAGTCTCTTCCAGGGTTGCTGCAATACAAGCTGGGCAGCGTGAACGCTTTTCAGCGATGCGGCCACCAAATGAATTCATCCAGATACGGTGTTGTGTGAACTCTCCATGCACATCACAGATGGTCGTCAGGGTTTCTTTCTGGTCAAAAATGCGGTCAGCGTAAGATATTTCACCCCGGGTAAATGCCTGTTCTACGTTGAGGTCATCAATTTTCAGCTTGAGGTTATAAATCTGGTTCTGTCGTGGGTTCATTCCTGATCTCCATCATACCAATCTGGTGTTTGTGTCTGCCCATAGTCGCGATGGTCAAAGCCGTGGTGATTACTCATGGCGGTATTTCGGGTTGGTTGCGGCGCTGGCACTGTCCAGCTATCAGAGAAATGGCGATCCGGGCCGAAGAACGTAGCTGCCTGCTTGACGTACTCTGTACCCGTCTTGCCAGTTGCAGCGATGAAGGCTGCATAGCGCTGAACGCCTGACTGCATGTCAGCAATGCTTACGCCTTCACGTATACGTGCCGACCATGCTTTCCAGGCAGTTTGTTTGTTGTTGCCGCCGGCACGCTTTGGATATCCTTGCCAGACAAATTCAAAATCATCTGAATACTGAGTTTTTAAAACCCTCTTCGGCTCACTGGCATTAGCCTGTGTGCCATTTAATTTAGGTTCATTGACTGATTCATTGACTGGTTCAGAAGAGTGACTGATTCTGGGTGCAGCTCCTGCACTACCCCCTAGTGCATCTCCTGCACCACCTAGTGAATTTGCTGCACTAGGTAGTGAATCTCCTGCACCATCTAAAGAGAGGAAATAAACGTTGCTGGAATTACCTTTTGGTCCAGTTCTGGACTCTTTTCTTATAAGACCCATAACGCATAAATCTTCGATATGGTTCATCACAGAACGCTTACTAATTTCACACTGATCAGCGATGTGCTGATATGAAGGCCAGCACTCGCCTTTATCACTGGCGTTATCAGCTAACTTAATGAGCACCAGCTTTCGGAGAGGATTACCCACTTTTGTTTTCATGGCTTTAACCATCAATTCCATGCTCATTCTGAAACCCTCATGAAATTTTTAATTAGTAGGCTTAGGAAACAATTTCGGCTTGTCAGGGCGCAGTTCATGCGCTGGCACACCTGTAAAATCAGCAACATCAAGGACGTAATCCACGCCAACAACACCTACTTTCTTCCAGCGTGAAACCGATGGCTGCTTCACCCCTACAGCTCGGGCCAGTGCATTAACACCACCTGCTGCCTCGATAGCTGTTTCAATGGCGGTTTTATTTTTCATGCTTATCTCCATGCTCAGATTGAAACTATAATAGCATATGCTATTGAAGCCAGCAATAGAGAGACTTATTATTTGCGTATTGAAAGGCGATAGCGGGGTCTATATATTATGGGCATGAAAAATGAAACTACGTTCGCAGACCGCTTGAATCTTGCTATGCAGGAAGCGGGACTTAGTCAGGGTGCTTTAGCTAAAGCATCAGGCTTGGCACAACCTACGATATGGAGGCTTGCTAATGGAAAGGGTAACGGATCGTCAAAAGTAATTGATATTGCGATGGCGTTGAACGTTAGCCCAGAATGGTTAGCCAGCGGTAAAGGTTCGATGAGGGTGAACCTTAAAGAACATCATGACCCTCGTTCTGATATGCCACCTGACAGTGAGTGGATGGAGACTAGGACTTGGAACTCCTCAACCGCATTAGGCAATGATGAAGTTGAAGTGCCATTTCTTAAGGATATTGAATTCGCCAGCGGGGATGGCAGCGTGTCAGAAGAAGATTATAACGGTTATAAACTGAGATTCCCAAAAGCCACTCTTCTTAGAGTTGGTGCCAGAACTGACGGCAGTGGCGTACTTTGCTTCCCGGTCAGGGGGGACAGTATGGAACCAAGAATATTTGACGGCGCAACTGTTGCAGTAAACGTAGATGACAAGAAAATCATTGATGGGAAAATTTATGCAATTAACGAAAACGGCTGGAAACGAATAAAAATGCTGTATCAGATTGGCCCAGACACCGTAAGCATACGCAGTTACAACAAGCGAGATTATCCCGACGAAACAAGGAATCTTGGCGATGTTGAAATCATAGGAAGAGTGTTCTGGACATCCGAACTGCTATGAAAAACCAATAGAATACTTAATGCCCAAGCACTAGCAAAAACCGCCTTCTGGCGGTTTTTTTGCATTTTTTATCTATAAAAATAGCGAAACAAAAAAATAAAACTGTAAAAATCAGTTACTTATTCCAAAATCAGCACAATCAATAGAATATGCTATTGAATCAATTGATAGCATATTCTATTATCAACTCATCGGCAAACAACGGAGCCAGTGAGATGACCAGCAAAAAGATTTATCAGGTAGTAGACATTCCCAACTATGAGCCTTCAACGGGTGATGCTAACGGCATTGATTACGGTTCTGTAGCTACAGATTGTGAAACTAAAACCGCTTCTATAATTGAAGCAATTGAAATTCTGTCATTCAAAATTTTAGAAGTGAATGAAACTGAAAGCCCCCAAGAATCTATAAATAACTTGGCTTGCATCATTAATGATCTTACTGGCCTTGCCATAGCAACTTCAAAAATTAGTAACACTGCAAATTATTGGGCTGGTTATCAGAGCGCAGAAAAAGAATCACCATCAAAGAAAAAATAATAAAAACAATCTTAATTCGTAGCGAATCCGCTAGGGACTCTCTCAATCTAAACCCGGAGATTTAGAAATGAAAGACGAATCAGCAAGAAAAATTAAATTACGCCTCGGTCAAATTTGCGATGCTTTCTCTGCTCTTGAATTTGCATATCGTAATTACAGTAGCGAGAAAGATGCATCGGATATCGTTTCAATTATAGGCGTTGCAACTAACTCTGGAATGTACGCCTTTGAAGTGCTTGAAAACGAAATTAACGCATTGCTGACCGAGGTGTCGGAGAAATGAAAGCCAGCGCTGTTGATATTTCAGAGGTATTAAACGCGGCATCTCGCGCCCGTCAGTTAACCGCCCTTCTTCAAACCATGTTTGAAAACGGCACGGAAGGTTGTGCGAAGGATGACGAGTTAGTCGGACTGGCTTATGACCTCAGCGGAAAGGTTTCAATTCTTCTTAGCAAGTTTGAATCGGAGTCAGAAACTAAATGACCAACATCCTTGAGCGTAACCGTAACCGTTTAATTGTCGCAAAGATGGCTGAGGTGTCGGCGCGTGGAAATATGGAGCCTGTGAAGTTGCCTGATGGCTCCATGACCACTCTCGAACTGGACGCCGAAATCCTTAAAAAGGCGCTTATCAAAACGTTCGAAAAGCCAGCGTTTGCCAGTGCGTCACTCGATGAGGCAGAGATAACGATCAGCTCTCACTACAGCCGCTGCCTGACTCGCAGTTATGAAAAGTTAACCACGATTGGCAGCCAGTTTATATCTGGTCTGCTGGAGAACCTTGTAGAGCAGGCTTTTCATCAGCGGGTAGATAAATGAGCCTGACCACCTTTAAAGCACCTGAATGGGTAATCGTTCAGGCAACGAAGAAATTAACGCAATACAGGAAGCGCCGGATATTCGCCTGTCGCATTCGCAGTACCGGCTTCCTGAGTCTGGCAGTTAATCCGCGTTGGCGTCTGCTGTCGCGGAATAGCGGCAAAGACTGGCAGTTAATGACGCATGAAACGTATACGGCGCGAAGGATAGGAAATGAACGACATCGAAAAAGCTAACGTAGCAAGATTGGTTGAGCGTCTGGAGAGTTTGGTTAAGCGCTCAAACGGTACGTTTAATCCTCCTGCGTGGATGCTGGATAAGAACCGCTATGGGGAGGGTTCTCTTTCTAAAGAAGAAATGCAGGAATGGTCTGAATGCGTATGCGGAGCTATGAGGGCGAATGTTGCCCTTCGCTATTTAATTGAATGCGCTGAAAGGTGGGGCAAGGTTAACGATATGCACATATTCAAAAGTGGCATTTATAAATTTGTCATTAATCAGAACATTCTTGAGAGCGCGTTAAAGGTTCACGTTGAGAAAACTTTTCTGGAAGAAAGCGAAGATAAATATATTTCTGTTTACCAGTTTTACGCCCGCAACGAAGCGGAGAAAGAAGCTAAGGGTTATTGCTGGTTTAGTGATTTTTTCGACGACATGTTTATTGAAATTATTAGAAAGCTAAAAGACAGCCATTCGGCAAATGAGGATAACCCTGTAATTCACTGAGGGCTGATTATGGCAAACCAGAATAACGTCAATGTGTTTTCGGCGGAGTCGCGGCACAAGGTGCCTGTGACCAAACATCAGCGGATGAAAAGCTGCATCTACTCCCCTGAGGAATTTATCGCCCTGCAGATGGTGCAGGAAATAATCAAAGACGGGCCAGCACAATATTGCGTTGACGAGGAAACCGGAAATATCTGGATATCCCCTAAACTCGCTGAGCTTTACTGCTCGGTGTGCAACGGGAAGAAACTCAAAAAGGCAATACACCAGCATGCCGCCGTTTTTCAGGAGAGCAAAAATGACTAATGAACTTACAACCCTGGCTGCTCGCGATCTGCAGGTCGTCGAGTATCGCGGGCATCGCGTAATAACCACTGAGCAAATGGCGGCTGGATACGGTGCTACCGATAAGATGATCAATAACAATTTTTCTCGCAATGAATCACGTTTCGTAGAGGGTAAGCACTTCTTCAAAGTTGATGGGCCCGACCTGCAGGAGCTAAAAAGCCTCCCCTCTTTAAGAGGGTTGGTTAGTAAATATGCAAGTCAGCTTATCCTCTGGACCGAACGCGGCGCGGCTAATCACGCCAAAATGCTCGAAACAGAACAGGCGTGGGGCTACCACGAAGACCTGGTTGATTTTTATTTCACTAAGCGATCGGCGATAGCTGCGCCGGTCAGCCGAAAAGAACTGGCCCTGATGGTAATCGATGCAGAAGATCGAGCAGAAGCTGCGGAGCTTGCCAACAAAACCCTTAATGCAACGGTTGAGAGCCTTGAAAAGCATTTCACCAAAGGAATGACTATCCCGGCCTTCTGCAAAGGGCTGAACGGCG
Organism: Pantoea sp. JZ2; assembly: GCF_035191405.1. Classification (NCBI taxonomy): domain Bacteria; kingdom Pseudomonadati; phylum Pseudomonadota; class Gammaproteobacteria; order Enterobacterales; family Erwiniaceae; genus Pantoea; species Pantoea sp. JZ2. Next base: position 3,558,766 of record NZ_CP045247.1, read on the forward strand.
TCAACATCAGCAAAATAATGTGGTGGGCTTTCGAGCGTGACTGGGTTTTCAACGAGCAGCGTGATCCGGAAAAAGACCCGCGCTGGCGTGTCGCTAGTTACGCCAGGGATAAATATCTGACGGAAGATCAGACGCAGGTCACTCCGCACGGCATGGAAACCTTTACTCGTTACTCCCCTGTGCTGTTGGAAAAAGGCTGTCACCGACTCTATCAACTTTACATGAAAGGCGAACTGCCAATGAAAAAGTCATGGAATGGTGAGTACAGCCACGATAAAGCCACTTACACGCCGGAGGCGACCAAATGAAAGTGTTGACTAAAAACTACCGACTCAATGCCCTGGCTAACAGCTATGCCACTGCACTCTATCATCACGTCAAAGCGCAGAACGGCGGGGATCACTTCTATACCATGGCTCACGACGAGCCTTTGAGAGTGGATATCATCGGAGGCATTGTTGGCATGCGTCAGCTTATTGACAGCTATTTCCTTGAGGCGCTCAAAGTTAACTATCGGGGTTGGGAAGCTATCGGCCTGGCAACGCTTGGCAAGTGTTTAAGTGACGAGGGATCTTTAACCCCGAAAGGGATTTCATTTTGGGAAAGCATGGTTTCGGACATGGGCGCGACTGTGGAGGGCAACGAGAATGCGTGATATCGATAAAGCTGAAACTCAGGAGGCACTGACTAACACCGGCGTAAAAGTCGATGATGGCCGCGACTACTCACAGCGCATTGTGTGGCAAATGAATCAGAAGCGACACATGCGAAACGGCGTGGTGGCTCCAAAACCAGATGCACCTCAAGTTGTGCCGGCAACCATACAGAAGAAAAGAAAGCCGCGTAAATGCGGCTATAAAGTTGTTCAGCAGGCAATAGGTGCTGTATAAACTGGTGAGTTATAATTCTACTGGCATTTTAAAAGTTTCAACATTCATCCTTAAATGTCAGTAGATTATTCAACTGTGTTTTCGCTTCGTGGATGAGCGTCTGTACTGCTGACACTCGGCAGCTTTCATCTTCATTATGATTGCTCAATCCATCCAACCAGATGCACAAAATAGCATCAGCCTGTTTAACATATGCTAGTGCATTTTCAACTTCTGGGGTAAATCCATAGCTATCTGAGCAGGGAATATTCGATTTCACTTTTATGCTCTCTATCAATATTGATTGATACGATTGGTACACATTGATCATTATTCACCAATCAATACGCAAACAAACGCAAGTTCTTTATTGAGTAAAATCTAAGCGCTGCTCACGCGAGATTCGGCAATGCGCTGATCGATCCATTCATCGATTTCACTTTCAACAAAGGCGATTGCTCGGCTGCCAATCTTTACAGATTGAGGAAAGCGCTGTTCTTTTAATAGCCGGTAAATCCATGCCTTGCTATAACCAGTACGTCGCTGAACTTCTGGAAGGCGGATAAATGATTGAGACATGTTTACTCCTATATACTGCCATATTCTTAAATAGACATCTGTAGACAGGAACAGAGTTTAGATAAATAAATTGCGGGCAATAGAGGATAACATAAGTAAGTTTTCTAGAATTTTTTACCGCTTCGAAAATCTTGGGGGAATTCCCAAAGCGGAAATCTATAAAATTGGGATAAGTAATTTCGTAGACTTTTAGTTACTACAGAACTCTACCCATCAAGTCAGTGATTCTGGTGGTTTCCATCTCTCTGTCCTTGTTGATGTATAGTCGTAGTAATCGAGTGTATTGTTCGGACATAGCTTCTATAGCAAAAGGTCTTATAGACTCTTTGATAGCTTGGGTATCTTTCGGATCATCACTGAATACCAATGCTGAAATCATTGGATTGGATACTTCTTTTCCAAACCTACTCCCCCAAATAATCAAGTCGAGAATAGGTATTACTCTATTAGATATCAGCTTTTGAAGTGTTTTTAGCCCAATCTTTTTTTGAGCTAAATGTTCACGTTCTGGAAGTGATAGTTGATGCCGCCATAAGGGCAAAAGCCGTCTTAAGCTGGCGAGAATCTCCTCATCAGTAGCGTCATCCAGGTTAATCGAAGCTAAGACGCTTCCACTAAAGCAATCATCTAAATTTCCTGCGACGCTTGCCAGCATTGCGTCAGTTCTAAGATAAGTATTGTCTTCGTCATTCTTGATAAACCCTTGTTTTTCTGCTGCATAGGAGTACATAGAAAGCTCCGAAAAGGAAATTGGGCTCACTCCCTCGCTAGAATCAATCTGTGGTAAACATCCGTAATCATTTAATAAGGAAGGTGACTCACTATTTACCTTGTTCACAAAATCATCTATTTCCTTTTCATCTTTATTAAGCGTAGTAAGATTTGGATCACCATTGAATATTCTATTATATTTTATGTCGTACTCTTCTTGGAAAATCAATGAGTCATCACTGACATTACGATATAAGAAATCACGCCACTCTAACTCTTCAACAAAATTGAGAAGGGTTATCTCATTAATAAATTCGTAACTGTCTATGTCGAACCATGCTAAATCTTTTTTTGTTGCTCTAATCATACGCCACCTCACGCCCTCTTGATTTGGCGGCTATGCCAGCCCGTAGAGGAGTACGGATTTTTAGGGATCAGCCTAGATATAGGCTATTCTTTGTTCTTTTGTTGAAGTCTACTACCTTCACCTAATACTGTCTATTCATCCAGTTAAGAACGTTTTCCAATGAAATCACGAACTAAATTCTCACCTTTCTCCAACGCATCAATGTAGTCGGCATACCACTGAAGCATTTCCTTGCGACCATCCAGATACTGAGCATGGTTATAGGTGCCGCGAATTGAGTTTTTATCAGCGTGAGCCAATTGTGCTTCAATCCAAGCAGTGTTAAAACCCTGCTCATGAAGAATGGTACTCATAGTGTGGCGGAAGCCATGGCCCGTCGCTTTGCCATCATAACCAATCCTTTTTATGACCTGATTGATACTGGCCTCGCTCATTGTCTTACCAGCATCATTTCTGCCCGGAAAAACAAAGCGCCCGCGACCGGTGATTTGCTGGATTTCTTTAAACAAGTCTTGAGCCTGAGTGGAAAGTGGAACAACGTGTGGGCGACGCATTTTCATTCTTATTCCGGGGATCTGCCAGACACCTTTCTCTAAATCAATCTCATCCCATTCAGCAGCACGAAGCTCAATGGTGCGCGTCCCTGACAGCATCAATAGCTTGGTGGCATTTCTCGTGACAGTACTGCCGGGATAATTGTTGAGAGCACGGAGAAAACCGCCAATCTGATCCGAGAGAAGGTGGGGGAAGTGTTTTTGCTTTGGTGATTTGAGCGCACCAGCCAGGTCTACAACTGGGTTATGCTCTGCTCTGCCCGTTATCACAGCGTATGTGAATATCTGGCGGCAAGCCTGTCGGGTCTTTTTCAGCTTATCAAGGACGCCCCGCTGCTCCATCTTTTTAAGCACGGCCAGCATTTCGGCTGGCTTAATCTCAGCTACAGCTCTTTTTCCAATATAAGGGAAGACATCCTTCCTGAGGTATTCGTAGATGTCATCGGCGTACCCTTTGGACCAACCAGGACGCTTATGCTCATGCCATTCGATAGCGAGAGCCTCAAAGTTGTTATTGACGGCCTCGATTCTCGCCTGCTTCTCAGCCTGCTTGACCTCTCCCGGATCTCCTCCAGAGGCCAGAATCTTTTTCGCCTCATCCCTTTTCATTCGGGCTTCAGCCAGAGACACGTCCGGATAAACTCCGATAGCCAGCAGCTTTTCTTTGCCAGCTACACGATATTTCATACGCCAGTAACGCGCACCGTTAGTGTTCACCAGGAGGTAGAGGCCACCGCCATCTGAAAGCTTATATGCCTTCTCTCTAGGCTTAGAAGTGTCCACTGTACGGGCGTTTAGTTTCAATTTGGGGGTATCTCTTTTCATTGAACGGCAAGTTACCCCCAAATGTACCCCCACAGGAGCGTAGATTTCAAGAGATAGCTGTAGACGTTGAGATAACCGGATTATTGGAAAATGGCTTGAGTGCTGGGATTTTATGGACTTCGGTAGACGTTAAAAGAAGAGAAAGTGGCGCGCCCTACAGGATTCGAACCTGTGACCTACGGCTTAGAAGGCCGGTGCTCTATCCAGCTGAGCTAAGGGCGCGGAGAGGTTGGGTCGAATTATACGGTTGAACGCTGTTACGTCAACGTTTTTGCCGCGCCGACGCGGTGAGTGCCCAGGTAATGACCAATTTTCGCTAATGTTTGTCTCGCCAGGCGCTCAGCGACACCAGGTTACTCACCTCGGCAGTTTCACCTTCCAGCTCAACGCCTTGCTGAGTCACGCGCGTATTATATTGCTCGCGTAGCGCATTGAGCTCATGACTATCCGGTTCCAGCTGGCGCAAAAAGCCCAACGCCAGCAACAACTGCTGGCGGGAAATCGTCGCGGTAAAGCCTGCCCGGCTGAGTGCGCCGTGCCAGCGCCAGAGATTTTCATCGCTGCCATCGACAATCATCACCTGCCAGATTACCAGCACTGCCGCACCATTATTCAGATGTGCTTCATTATCACCGCTGATGTAGTCGGTAAACTCTTTTGCCGCCTCCTTTCCCATCAGGGAAAGCATGGATTCGATGTGAACCGGCGGGAGTTGTAGACGCTTACTGAGCGCCTGCGCGGCATGGCGTGAACCGGCGGTCAGCAGCTGGAAGCCTATAACAAACACGACAACTAAAGTGGCGATTATTAACCAAATCATTACGTCTTCCCTTCATTTCTCTGTCTGGCATCATAAGCGTTAACCCATACTTTCGTCACGGCGAAATGTCGGTAACCACACTGTGGTCAGAATCTCTACCTGACAGCCGGACGTGCTTCTGACAAAATAGGCGCCATTCCCGATTCAAACTCAACACAGTGGATTTACGCTCTGATGGCAGCAAAAATTATTGACGGTAAAACGATTGCGCAGCAGGTACGGCTTGAGGTTGCAGAAAAAGTGAAACAACGCCTGGCCGCCGGTAAACGTGCACCGGGTCTGGCCGTAGTTTTGGTAGGTGAGAACCCTGCCTCACAGATTTATGTCGGCAGCAAACGCCGCGCCTGTGAAGAAGTCGGCTTTATCTCCCGCTCTTACGATCTGCCCGACACCACCAGTGAAGCGGAATTGCTGCAGCTGATTGATACTCTGAACAGCGACAACACGATCGATGGCATTCTGGTGCAACTGCCTTTGCCAGCCGGCATTGATAACGTCAAAGTGCTTGAGCGCATCACGCCCGATAAAGATGTTGATGGTTTCCATCCCTATAACGTTGGTCGCCTGTGCCAGCGTGCGCCAAAACTGCGCCCGTGCACCCCGCGCGGCATTGTGACACTGCTGGAGCGCTACAACATTGATGCTTACGGGCTCAATGCGGTGGTTGTCGGTGCATCAAACATTGTGGGCCGTCCCATGAGCATGGAACTGCTGTTAGCCGGCTGCACAACCACCGTCACGCACCGTTTTACCCGCGATCTGCGCCACCATGTTGAACACGCCGATCTGCTGATTGTCGCGGTCGGTAAACCCCATTTTATTCCGGGCGACTGGATTAAACCGGGCGCAATCGTCATCGATGTCGGTATTAACCGTCTTGAAAGCGGCAAAGTGGTCGGGGATGTGGATTATGAGGCTGCCTTTGAACGTGCTTCTTATATCACCCCGGTTCCGGGTGGCGTAGGGCCAATGACCGTGGCGACACTTATTCAAAATACCTTGCAGGCATGCGAAGCGTTTCATGATGGGGAGCAGGCATAATGGCTACGTTTTCTTTGGGCAAATTTCCCCACGTTGATCTCTGCGATCTGCTGAAACTTGAAGGCTGGGTAGAAAGCGGTGCACAGGCTAAAGTGGCGATCGGTGACGGCGAGGTGCGGGTCGACGGCGAAGTCGAAACCCGTAAGCGCTGCAAAATCTTTCAGGGGCAAACGGTCGAGTTTGCCGGGCAGCGCGTTACCGTTGTTGCCTGATCCGCTGGTGCCCCAGGTGGGGCACCTTAAATCCGCGCCTCTCCCACTATCCGCGTCTCACCGTTAACCTGCTCCAGCGCAATGTGACTGACCTCTGCATGTTGTGCAATCAGCGTCGCCAGCCGGGGCGAATGGCTGGTGATCCATAACTGACTGAACTGACTGGCCTCGGCAATCAGGGCGGCAAGGGCAGGCAGTAAATCCTCATGCAGGCTGTTTTCAGGCTCGTTCAGCGCCATAAAGGCAGGCGGGCGCGGGCTGAGCAGCGCCACGACCAGGCACAGGAAGCGCAGCGTACCATCGGAAAATTCGGCGCTTTCCAGCGGGCGCAAAATGCCCTGGCGCTGCATCAGCATCTGAAAACGTCCGTTCTGCACATCCACCTGAAACTCAGTGTCCGGGAAGGCTGTTTTCATCACTTTATACAACAGTTCATGATGCCCACGTTCCACTATCGTTGCCCATGCTGCGGCGAGATTACTGCCATCATGGGCCAGAACGGGTGCGCGCACGCCAATCTGCGGCGAACGAATCGGTGAACCTGGCCAGACGGCAAACTCATGATAAAAGCGCCATGCTTTCAGGCGTTCACGCATCCGGGAAAGTTCGGGATAGCGGTGCGGCTCCCCCAGTTGTCCAAACAGGGATTCTTCAGGATGCAGTACGCCAGCATAACTGACGCGCTCTCCGTCGATGTTATGCAGAAAGGCGGTCTGATTAGTGCGCTGCATAATGCAGGAAGACGGTCGGCGCTGCTGGCCACTCAGCCAGATGCGTTCTTCTTTAACCAGCGGATCCAGGTTAAACAGGCTGGTTGATAGCGGTTCAGGAAAACCGGTTTCCAGCTGGTAATCCATATCATCCATCGTCACGGCCAGGATGAGCCGCTTAGGATCATGTCGGCGGTCGCCACGGCGCAATCCGCCCGCCCACATCACTTTTTGCCCCCCGCCCTCTTCGGCCAGCGCCAGCGCAAGCCGTCCGTTAGCCGCCTCGTGCAGCAGCCGCACCGCTTTATAAAGATTGGATTTACCACAGCCGTTGGGACCGCTCACCACGTTGAGCGGGTGCAGCGGAAGCGTGAGATCGCGTACCGAACGGAAACCGCGAATGTGAATCTGCTTTATCGTCATCGACAAAAAAGGGCGATTGCTCGCCCTCTCCTGTGTTGCGTGTTATTTACGTCGCCAGGTGGAACCCTGCGGGCCGTCTTCCACAATCACGCCCAGCGCATTGAGCTTATCGCGTGCCACATCCGCCTGCGCCCAGTCTTTCGCCGCACGCGCATCGGCGCGGGCTTTGACCCAGTGTTCAATTTCAGCCACTTCATCGTCATTGCCTTGGGCACTGCTTTGCAAAAACACTTCCGGCTCCTGTTGCAGAATCCCCAATACATTGGCGATTTCACGCAGTTTTGCTGCCAGCGCACTGGCGGCCGTCATGTCTTCACCTTTCAGACGATTCACTTCACGCGCCATATCAAACAGCACCGAATAGGCTTCTGGCGTGTTGAAATCGTCGTTCATTGCTTCGCGGAAACGGGCTTCGAACGCCTCGCCACCGCTGGCCGCTACGGTGCGGTCAGTATGACGCAGCGCGGTGTAAAGGCGTTCCAGCGCGGCGCGTGCCTGGTTCAGGTTATCTTCACCATAATTTAGCTGGCTGCGATAGTGGCCCGACATCAGAAAGTAACGCACGGTTTCGGCATCATAATGCTGTAGCACATCGCGCACGGTGAAAAAGTTGTTCAGTGACTTCGACATCTTTTCACGGTCAATCATCACCATGCCGGAATGCATCCAGTAATTCACATACGGACCATCGTGGGCACAGGTCGACTGGGCGATTTCGTTTTCATGATGGGGAAACATCAGATCAGAACCGCCACCGTGAATATCAAAGTGCGCACCCAGCTGTTTGCAGTTCATCGCCGAACATTCAATGTGCCAGCCCGGACGACCGTTGCCCCACGGCGATGGCCATGAAGGTTCGTCCGCTTTGGACATTTTCCACAGCACGAAATCCATCGGGTTACGTTTCACGTCGGCAACCTCTACACGCGCACCTGCCTGTAGCTGCTCCAGATCCTGACGCGACAGTGCGCCATAATTAACATCGCTCAGGACATCAAACATGACATCGCCGTTATCCGCGACATAGGCGTGACCGCGGGCAATCAGCGTTTCTACCAGCGCAATGATGTCAGGAATATGGCGCGTGGCACGCGGCTCCACATCCGGCGGTAAAATCCCCAGCGCATCGAAGTCGCTGTGCATTTCGCCGATCATACGGTTGGTCAGCGTTTCGATGCTCTCGCCGTTCTCGTTGGCTCGTTTGATGATTTTGTCATCAATGTCGGTAATGTTGCGCACATAATTGACGTCATAACCGACGTAGCGCAGATAGCGCGAGACCACGTCGAAGGCCACAAACGTGCGCCCGTGCCCAATGTGACAGAGGTCATACACCGTGATGCCGCAGACATACATGCCGATTTTGCCAGCATGAATAGGGGTGAATTCCTCTTTTTGTCGACTCAGGGTGTTGTAAATCTTCAGCATTGGGGGTTTCCGTAGTGAGGCGTGCGTAACGCACCGTTTTGAGTATCCTGTTATTGTGCCGTATTTTTATCTGTCACGCGACGCAAAGCAAGCCAACTGCGCTGCCTGGCTGACGTATTATCGGAAATTATGATATAAGAACGTTCGAGAAAAAGGCGTGTGCGCTTAAAAGCACACCCTATGCTACTGACGACAACCTTTACAGGACGAAAAAAATGGTAACTTTCCAGACTAACCATGGCGATATCGTGATCAAGACCTTCGATGACAAAGCGCCCGCAACCGTAAAGAACTTCCTGGATTACTGCCGTGAAGGTTTCTACGACAACACCATTTTCCACCGTGTGATTAACGGCTTTATGATTCAGGGCGGCGGTTTTGAGCCTGGCATGAAGCAGAAAGCCACCAAAGAAGAGATCCGTAACGAAGCCAACAACGGTCTGAAAAACACCAAAGGCACGCTGGCCATGGCCCGTACCTCTGCGCCGCACTCTGCGACCGCACAGTTCTTCATCAACGTGGCGGACAACGATTTCCTGAACTTCCGTGACGAAAGCCTGCAGGGCTGGGGTTACTGTGTATTTGCTGAAGTAGTTGAAGGGATGGACGTGGTAGAGAAAATCAAAGCGGTTTCAACTGGTCGCAGCGGTATGCATCAGGACGTACCGAAAGATGACGTCATCATTCAGAAAGTGACCGTTAGCGAGTAATGTCGCGCACGCTGTTTATCGCAGATCTCCATCTGTGTCAGGAAGAACCGGCGATTACCGCCGGTTTTCTGCATTTTTTGCAGCGCGAAGCGCCTCACTGCGACGCGCTTTATATTCTGGGCGATCTGTTCGAAGCCTGGATCGGTGATGACGATCCGAATCCGCTGCATCAACAGGTTGCCAGCGCCCTTCATGCCCTGCCCGTGCCGGTCTTTTTTATTCACGGCAACCGCGATTTTCTGATCGGCAAACGCTTTGCCCGCACCAGCGGCATGACCTTATTGCCCGAGGAGCAGGTTCTGACGCTTTATGGTCACCGACTTCTGATCATGCATGGCGATACGTTGTGCACCGACGATGCGGGTTATCTGCAGTTCCGGGCGAAAGTGCATAATCCCTGGATTCAACGTCTGTTCCTGACGCTGCCGCTGTTTATTCGTAAACGGATTGCGGCACGGATGCGCGCCAACAGTAAACAGGCCAACCAGCATAAGTCGCTGGAGATTATGGATGTCAATCAACAGGCCGTGGTCGATGCGATGGTACGTCAGCAGGTGCCTTTACTGATTCATGGTCATACGCACCGCCCCGCCATCCATGATGTGTCGCTGAACGGAGCCCCCGCACAGCGCGCGGTATTGGGTGCCTGGCACAGCCGGGGATCAATGATCCAACTGGATGCAAACGGCATCCAGCTCATCGACTTCGATTTTTAGTCGTCCGGTGACATCGCGTTGCACATCTGCGCTGAGGCCCGTCGAGCGGCGCAAGGTACCCGGGGACTGTGCGAACGGACGGCAGGTCAGCATAGTGAAACGCGTTCACGCCCTGCCGCCTGCCTTCCCCGCTCTGCAGTGAGCTGAGTTGACTCACTCAGGCCGCATTCATTCCTGATGCGATAAGCTTATCGTCTGACGCTAACCCGCCCGACGCAACCGTTTTCCTTGCGCCTTTCTCATGGTATTCTCTGTGCCCTTCAAAACCTGTCCGCCTGGTCAGGTGTGTTTTTATTCACAGGAGTTGACCGCATGTCGTCGAATGCCGCCCCGGCCCGCATCGCAGTTGTTATGGGTTCCAAAAGTGACTGGTCCACCATGCAGTTCGCTGCGGAAATCCTTACCAGCCTGGACGTGCCCTTCCATGTGGAAGTGGTGTCAGCGCACCGTACCCCGGATAAACTGTTTAGCTTTGCGGAAACCGCAGCGGACAACGGTTTTCAGGTGATTATTGCCGGTGCCGGTGGCGCGGCGCATTTGCCAGGGATGCTGGCTGCCAAGACCCTGCTGCCGGTACTCGGTGTGCCGGTACAGAGCGCCGCGCTGAGCGGCGTCGACAGCCTCTACTCGATTGTGCAAATGCCACGCGGCATTCCGGTCGGCACGCTGGCCATTGGCAAAGCGGGCGCCGCTAACGCAGCCCTGCTGGCGGCGCAGATTCTGGCGATTCATGACAGCGCGCTGGCGTCACGTCTGGCCGCCTGGCGTCAGTCACAGACCGATGAGGTACTGGACAATCCGGACCCGCGGGAGGAAGCATGAAGCCGGTTTGCGTACTGGGTAACGGACAGCTTGGCCGTATGTTACGTCAGGCGGGCGAGCCTATGGGCATTGCCGTGCATCCGGTTGGCCTGGATGCCGACCCTGCTGCCCTGCCTATCGCCGGGAGCATGATTACGGCTGAGATCGAACGCTGGCCCGAGACGGCACTGACGCGCGAACTCGCGAGCCACCCGGCCTTTGTGAATCGCGATATCTTCCCGCGGCTGGCCGACCGTCTGACGCAAAAACAGCTGCTGGATCAGCTCAGTCTGGCGACTGCCCCCTGGCAACTGCTGGCGGATAAAGGTGAATGGCCGCACGTTTTCAAAACGTTGGGCGAACTGGCTATTGTTAAGCGCCGCACGGGCGGTTATGACGGTCGTGGTCAATGGCGGTTACGTGCCGGTGAAACCGATACGTTACCCGACGACTGTTATGGTGAATGCATTGTCGAACAAGGCATTAACTTCTCGGGGGAAGTGTCGCTGGTCGGCGCGCGCGGCCATGATGGCAGCACCGTATTTTATCCGCTGACACATAATCTGCATGAAGAAGGCATTCTGCGTACCAGCGTTGCGTTCCCGCAGGCAGATGCCGCGCAGCAACAGCAGGCTGAGGCGATGTTAAGCGCCATCCTGCACGAGCTGAACTACGTCGGCGTCATGGCCATGGAATGCTTTGTCACGCCGCAGGGATTGCTGATTAACGAACTGGCGCCTCGCGTTCACAACAGCGGGCACTGGACTCAGAACGGGGCCTCAATCAGTCAGTTTGAACTTCACCTGCGCGCTATTCTGGGTCTGGCTCTGCCACAGCCCGTGGTCATTGCGCCCTCAGTGATGGTTAACCTGATTGGCACAGCGTTAAATACTGACTGGCTCCAGCAGCCGCTGGTGCATTTGCACTGGTACGACAAAGCGGTGCGTGAAGGACGCAAAGTCGGTCACCTCAACCTGACCGACAGCGACCAGAGCCGTCTCGCTGCCGCCTTGCAGGCCTTGTTGCCGCTGTTACCTGCCGGGTATGCCAGCGGTATTCGCTGGGCAGCAGCCAAGCTGTAAATCTGTTCACGACCGGGCGCAGTATCATCGCGCCCGGTCGGTTTTACGTCGCGTCAAACGTCCTGAACAACGCATTGCCTTTCAACAAACGCACGCCCAGCCAGCCACCACAGAGCGACAGTAAGAGCGCGCCGCCCAGCGGTAAGGCCAGCCACAATGTCCAGTCGGGTTGCCACGGAAAATCAAAGATTTTACGCTGCAATGCCCAGAGTGCGGCCTCAGCACCGAGCGCCGCCGCAATGCCCGAGACGACGCCAATCAGCGCAAATTCACACCACAACGTAGTGCGCAGCAGACGTTTGCCCGCGCCCAGCGTGCGATAGACGACCAGCTCCTGTCGGCGCTGGCGCATCCCCACCTGAATCTGCGCCATGAGCAGTAATACACCGCAGGCCGTGACCAGCACCACCATGATTTCCAGTGCCTGGCTGACCTGGGTCAGAACCTGTCCAATCTGACGCAGGATACTGCCGATATCCAGCAGACTCAGCGTGGGAAATGTGCGGTTAAGCTGCGCCAGTAATGCGGCACGGTTGTCCAGACGGAAACTGGTCAGCCAGGTCAGCGGCTGGCTGTCCAGCGCGCCGGGGGGAAAAATAAAGAAGAAATTGGGGCGCAGGCTTTCCCAGTCCACTTTTCGCAGACTGGTGATTTTGGCGCTGAACCGCTGCGTATCGCCCTCAAAGGTCAAACTGTCGCCCGGTTTTACCCCCAGGCGATCGGCCAGCGCCACCTCCATGGACACTTCTCCGGCTTTCGGCGGCCAGCTCCCCGCGACAAGCGGATTATGATCGGGAAGCGTTGCCAGCGCAGTCAGATTCAGTTCGCGGTTCAGCGCGTTGTCCCGTGCGGGATCGGCAGGCTGACCGTTAATCTCACTCAGGCGCATGCGCGCAATCGGGTAAAAGGTTTCAGGTTTAACCTGATGCGACTGCAGAAACTCACGCACCTGCGGAATCTGCTCCGCCGTGATGTTGAGCAGGAAAAAGTTCGGGCTGTCTGCGGGCAACTGCTGCTGCCAGCGATCCAGCAGATCACCCCGCATCACCAGCAGCAACGCCAGTAACATAAACGACAGGGAAAAGGCGGCAAGCTGGCTCAGCGTCATAGCAGGCTGACGCAGTAAACGATTAATGGCAAGCCGCAGCGCCAGATTACGTACGGACAAACGACGCAGAAGCAGTAATGTGCCCCAGCCGAGCAGGGCCAGCAGCCCTGCCAGCACCATCACGCCCGCCAGCAGTGCCCAGAGCATTTTGCTGCCGCCGACCAGTACCGCCAGCAGCGCCACCACCAGTAAGCCCATCGCGGGCAGATAGATTTTCAGCGGCCAGACGGCGGCAACGGCATCGCGTCGCAACACGCGTAACGGCTGTGTCGCCAGCAGCAAGCGGTAAGGACGTAATCCCACCAGCAGGGAAATCATAAACAGCGAACCGATTGCCCACACCCACGGCCACAGGCTGGCCGCTGGCAGAGACGCCGGCAGCACCGGTTTCAACATCGCCATCAGGATGGCTTCAACCACCTGACCGACTGCGCCACCGGCCAGGGCGGCCAGCAGCAACACCGCCAGCCACTGACCGATGATCAATCGTTGTAACGCGCCGCGCGTGGCACCCAGCGTTTTCAGCACGGCCACCAGATCGTAGCGGCTGCGGCAGTAGTGACTCATGGCGACCGCCACCGCGGCAATGGCGAGCATCAGCGTTAACAGAGCAGATAACAGCAAAAACTGCTGGGCACGCTGCATGGAGCGGCCCAGCGCGTCTTCCGAATTTTCAATACTGATCCAGCGCTGCCCGGTTTTAATCTGTGGCGTTATCCAGCGGTCATACCTGTCCAGTTGCTGAGGCTTGCCTGCGAATTTATAGCGCCAGGTGAGGCGACTGCCGGGCTGGATGGCGCCGGTTTTATCCGCGTCAGCCAGGTTAATCAGTAAACGCGGGGCCATCTCAAACGGATTAAAACCGCCATCTGGCTCCTGGATAATCTCACCCGTAATACGTAGCGTGGTATCGCCCACATCCAGTTCATCGCCGACGTGCAGATTAAGCAGTGCCATTAAACGCGGCGCGGCCAGCGCGGTACCGGGCTGGGGCTTCAGGCCTGGCGGCTGCGTTTTCAGCTCACCAAACATCGGATAAGTGTTTTCTACGGCTTTCACCGCAGCCAACTGCGGTGTCTGACCGGCAAAAGTCATGGTCATAAAGCTTAACTGTCGACTGACTGACAACCCCGTTTCGCGGGCTTTATCCAGCCATGCCGTCGGCGCAGCCGTGCTGCTGCGCAACGTGCGATCGCCTGCCATAAAATCCCGGCTCTGCTGGCTCAGCCCCTTTTCCATGCGATCGCTAATCGATCCCAGCGCCAGCACACAGGCGACAGCCAGCGTTAACGCCAGCCAGACGATCAATAATGAGGGCGAGCGCCACTCACGCCAGAACCACCGCCAGATCATTTTTCCTCCCATAATTTTCCCTCGCGCAGACGCAAACGGCGGTCACAACGCGCCGCCAGCTGCGCATCGTGGGTAACCAGAATTAACGTCGTGGCAAAATCGCGATTGAGGGAAAATAACAGGTCGGCAATGCGATCGCCGGTGTGGCGATCCAGATTGCCTGTGGGTTCATCGGCAAACAGCAGCCCCGGACGGCCGCTGAACGCCCGCGCCAGCGCAACGCGTTGTTGTTCGCCGCCGGATAACTGCGCAGGCAGATGCTGTAAACGCCCGGCCAGGCCTAACTGCGTCAGGAGATCGCGCGCCTGATCGCGACTCTGCCGATCGCTCTCACCGCGCAGCAGTGCAGGTAACTGGACGTTTTCCAGCGCGTTGAGCGTGGGCACCAGCATAAATGACTGGAACACGAACCCGACCTGCTTCGCGCGCAACGCGGCACGCTGTTCTTCGTTCATGTGATGTAACGGCTGCCCCAACAGATGCACTTCACCTTCGCTGCCGTCATCCAGCCCGGCCAGAATGCCCAGCAAGGTAGATTTACCGGATCCTGACTCGCCAATCAGGGCTATCGTTTCTGCTGGTTTGACAACTAACTCAACTCCGGTAAGGATGGTTAACTGATGCTCTCCCTGACCCACGGACTTAGTAAGATGATGAACTTCAAGAATGTTTTCCGCTGGCATTATCCTTTCCTGTTATTGTGCTGTCTGTTGGTGTCCCGTCTTGCTGCGGCCGATACGTTGCTGGTGCTGGGTGACAGCCTGAGCGCAGGCTATCAAATGTCAGCCAGTCAGGCCTGGCCCAGCCTGCTGAATAAACAGTGGCAGCAGCAGCCCAGCGTCGTGAATGCCAGTATCAGTGGCGATACCGCCGCACAAGGGCTGGCACGCTTACCTGCCCTATTAAAACAACATCAGCCGCAGTGGGTGTTAATCGAACTGGGCGGTAATGACGGTCTGCGCGGCTTTCCTCCCAAAGACGTGGCGCAAACGCTGGGCACCATCATCGATCAGGTGAAAGCCGCAAAGGCAAAACCGATTCTGATGCAGATACGTTTACCCGCGAACTATGGCCGCCGTTATACTGATGCCTTCCGCGATATTTATCCGCAACTGGCAAAACAGTACGACATTGCTTTAGTGCCCTTTTTTATGGAGCAGGTTTATTTGAAACCGGAATGGATGCAGCAGGATGGGATTCACCCCAATCCTGATGCCCAACCGTTTATCGCCGACCTGATGGCAAAAGAGCTGGCTCCCTTAGTTAAGCAGTAGTTGTGCAAAAAAGGTAACGCATGCAAAAAACCATTTTGATAACGGGCTGCTCCAGCGGGATTGGTCTGGTCGCCGCCAAAGATCTGCTGGCACGCGGCTATCACGTCATCGCAGCCTGTCGTAAAGCCGACGATGTTGCACGGATGGACAGCCTGGGATTCACAGGGCTGCAACTGGATCTGGACGATCCTGACAGCGTTGATCGCGCTGCCGACAGGGTACTGGCGCTGACGCATGGCCGACTGTTTGCGCTGTTTAACAATGCGGGATTTGGCACCTATGGTCCCTTAAATACCCTGACGCGCCAGCAACTGGAAAAGCAGTTTTCCAGCAATGTGTTCGGCACTCATCAGCTCACCCTGCGCCTGCTCCCGGCCTTAAAGGCCTGGGGCAATGCCCGAATCATTAATACCAGCTCGGTGCTGGGCATTATTTCGACGCCGGGCCGCGGCGCTTATGCGGCCAGTAAATACGCGCTGGAAGCCTGGAGCGACGCGTTACGTATGGAACTGCATACCAGTGGCGTGCGTGTCAGTTTAATCGAACCGGGCCCCATTCATACCCGCTTCACGGATAATGTTACTCAGGGTGAGCAGGATAATCCGGTGCAAAATCCGGGCCTTGCGGCACGTTTTACATTACCACCTGAGGCCATTTTACCCAAACTGCGCCACGCACTGGAGAGCAACCATCCTCGCCTGCGTTATCCGGTGACGCTGGTCGCGCATATCATGAGCCTGTTGAAACGTCTGCTGCCTGGCTGGATACTGGATCGCATAATTCGCAGTCAGTGAGGCGAATCCGCGAATACAACTTGAAGCCGGGTCGGTCGGCCCCATATTCTTTAAACATTTTCTGCAAAGAGACTTAGTCATGTCACCACACGCTTCGATTATCGACATTAACGAATCCAACCTGCATCAGACCCTTGAGCAGTCAATGCAGATTCCGGTGCTGTTCTACTTTTGGTCGGATCGCAGCCAACACTGTCAGGAACTGACGCCACTGCTGGAACGCCTGGCGCAGGAATATGCAGGCCAGTTTATTCTTGCCAGACTGGATTGTGACAAGGAACAACGGGTTGCCTCACAGTTTGGGTTACGCTCCATTCCCACGGTTTACCTGTTCCAGAATGGCCAGCCCGTCGATGGCTTCCAGGGGCCGCAGCCAGAAGAGGCCGTGCGCGCCCTGCTGGAAAAAGTGCTGCCGCGCGAAGAAGAGCTAAAAGCCCAACAGGCGATGGCGCTGATGCAGGAAGGCAAACCGCTGGACGCGCTGCCGCTGCTGAAAGACGCCTGGCAGCTCAGTAATAAAGACAGCGAAATCGGCTTTCTGCTGGCAGAAGTGCTGATTACGTTAAATCGTAGCGACGAAGCTGAAACCGTATTAAAGGCCGTTCCCCTCCAGGATCAGGACACCCGTTATCAAAGCCTGGTCGCGCAGATCGACCTGCTGAAACAGGCCGCTGACACGCCAGAAATTCAGCAGTTGCAGTCGCAGCTGGAAAGTGATCCGGACAACGCCGAACTGGCAACCAAACTGTCGCTTCAGCTGCATCAGGTCGGACGCAATGAAGAAGCGCTGGAACTGCTCTTCAGCTTTATTAAGCGCGATCTGAATGCTGCAGATGGCCAGGCGCGTAAAATGTTGCAGGAGATTCTGGCTGCATTAGGCACCGGCGACGCCCTCGCTGCACGCTACCGCCGCCAGCTTTACTCCCTGCTTTACTGAGGTAAGCAGAAAACGGGCCGAACGACTTGGCCCGTCACGCTGACAACCCGGAGGTTATATGTTCACGGTTATTCCCGTTCTTATTCTGGTCGCACTGGTCATTGTCTGGTCCGGCGTGAAAATTGTGCCGCAAGGTTACCAGTGGACAGTTGAACGCTTTGGTCGTTATACCCGTACACTGCAGCCCGGCCTGAGTCTGGTCGTGCCTTTCATGGATCGTATCGGGCATAAGATCAACATGATGGAACGGGTGCTGGATATTCCCTCCCAGGAGATCATCTCCAAAGATAATGCGAACGTGACCATCGACGCCGTCTGTTTTGTTCAGGCTATCGATCCGGCACGGGCTGCCTATGAAGTCAGTAATCTTGAACTGGCTATCCTCAATCTCACTATGACCAATATGCGCACCGTACTGGGCAGCATGGAACTTGACGAGATGCTGTCCCAGCGTGACAGCATTAATACGCGCCTGCTGCATATTCTGGACGAAGCCACCAATCCCTGGGGCGTAAAAATCACCCGTATCGAAATCCGCGATGTCCGGCCGCCGCAGGAGCTGATCGGTGCTATGAATGCGCAAATGAAGGCCGAACGCACCAAACGTGCCGATATTTTAACGGCGGAGGGCGTGCGTCAGGCAGAGATTTTGCGCGCGGAGGGAGAGAAACAGGCCCAGATTTTGAAAGCGGAAGGGGAAAGAACGTCAGCTTTCCTTCAGGCAGAAGCGCGTGAGCGCCAGGCCGAAGCGGAAGCCCGTGCGACAAAAATGGTGTCGGACGCCATTGCCTCAGGCAATATCCAGGCCGTGAACTACTTTGTGGCGCAGAAATATACCGACGCGCTGCAAAAAATTGGCGAATCCAGCAACAGTAAAGTGGTGATGATGCCGCTGGATGCCAGCAGCCTGATGGGCGCCGTTGGCGGTATCAGTGAGTTGTTAAAAGAAACCCGTAGCGAGTCAACGCGCTGATGCTCAGCGAAATTGTGGCGCATCCGCACGGATTCTGGCTGACGCTGGGCGGCTTACTGCTGGCGGCTGAGATGCTGGGTACCAGTGGTTATCTGCTCTGGAGCGGGCTGGCCGCGATGCTGGTTGGCCTTGTAGTCTGGTTTCTCCCCATGAACTGGGCCGCACAAGGGATGCTGTTTGCCCTGTTCACACTGGTCAGCGTATTTTTATGGTCTCGCTGGCTGCGCTACCGCGAACGTCAGCAGCAGCCCAGTTCACTGAATCAGCGCGGCAGTCAGATGATTGGTTTACACCTGACGCTGGAACAGACGCTGCAAAACGGTATCGGACATGTGCGCATCGGTGACAGCAGCTGGCGCGTTCAGGCCGAACACAATTTGCCTGCCGGAACCGAAGTGGTCATCGTGGCCGTTGAAGGCATCACGCTACGTATTCAGCCACGTTTGCCGTCAGCCTGACGGCAGCAACCTGCCAGGTCATTAATGATGGGGCAGTCTGCACTGTCGTTGCCCGGACAGGCTGCCGCCAGCGCCAGCAAACGTGCGCGCATGGCGTGCAACTCTTCAATATGCGCAGCAATCTCATCGGCTTTTTGCAGCGTACGTGCCTTCACATCGGCGCTGTGACGTTCAGGATCGTTAAACAGCGCAACCAGTTCGCGGCATTCATCCAGCGTAAAGCCAACCTGGCGCGCCTGGCGCAGCAGATTCAGCTCATCAAGATGATGCGTATTGTAATGCCGGTAACCATTATCCCCGCGCAACGGGGGCGTCACGACGCCCTTCTCCTCATAAAAACGAATAGCCTTGCTGGTCAGTCCGGTCTTTTTCGCTACGGCACTAATATTCATAATGGATTCCCTGCCCTTCCCCTTAACAGTTAGCGGGATGATGAAAACAACGTTCGCACGCTGCTGGCTTAATGCTCAGTTTACCTGTTTAGCCTCTGCCTTATCACCCTGGTTTCATTTCACTATGTTGACCCGCTTTCCTGAGAAACTATAGCGCACATCACTCCGTTTCTGAGGTCTGAGCCTGCTCATCATCAGGCTTCAGAGACCGCGCGTTGATTCCTGTTTCCCTTATGTTGCTTACGTTGGCAGCTCTTCCTCTGCCCCAGGCCGCCCGTGCACAAGCACGGCACTCAAAGCAACGCCATAAAAAACAGCTACATAAATCTTGTCAATGCGTAAAAATCTTATAAAATTCCGCCCATTTGTAACTGTTAATCACATAAATTAAGGAGTGATTATGGCTTTAGTCAGCTGCCCGGAGTGTCATAAGGAAGTAAGTGATTCAGCATTACGTTGTCCGTCATGTGCCAAACAGCTCAGAAAACCACGCCGTTCGTTCTTTGGCAAAGTCATCAAATGGGCTTTCATCCTGTTCAACATTCTCATGATCTACTGCCTTGTTGCCGGATTAAGTGGAAGCGGCGAGGTGGTCAACAACGCGGCTTCTGATGCGGAAAGAGCGGGTGCTGCGATCGGTGCCGGTTTAGGTGTCATGGCTATTGGCGGCATTTGGGTGATTGGCGACATTATTCTGGGCATACTGGTCCTCTTCACAAGACCGAAGGGATGATGGACGTCACAGCGGTGTTGTAGAGTATTTTTGCGTTAAATGCGCCAGTGCGTCACCCCGCGATAACGCGTAAAAAACCCTGTATCGTGACCATCATTAACGATTAAGTCTGACAGTGAAGCGGACAGGCCCTGAAGGCGCCCTGCTGCGTAATTCCGGCTAAGGCTCGCCGCTCAGATAATCCGATTCGGGTTAGTTGTCACACAGCTCGTCTGACGCCGAAACGATGCATAAAAGCCCCGCGGATAACCCGGGGCTTTTGCTTTTCCACCCCCACCCGCGACACGGGCTGCACATTTTTTATCCACCCATTCTGGCATTCTGTCCCTTTTAACAGCCTGTATTTGACCTTCCCCTTGATGGTGGGATTCTGACAGGCGCAGCCCCGTAATGTACTGCGCCGAATCAGTATTTTACAGACTTAACTTACCCGCAAATCCCCCGCTTTGCCTCCAGAGTGTGGACACAATGTGGACATTCCGCTGAGAGGATTATAGCTCACAGCATCCAGTAAATAGTCTGGTGCGAAGTGCGCATAAACCATCGTTTGAGAAATATCCGCATGGCCCAATATCCGCTGTAAAGCAATGATATTTCCCCCCTTCATCATGAAGTGCGTTGCGAACGTGTGCCGCAAAGCATGGGCCGCCTGTCCATCTGGCAAATTGGGTTTTGCTTCTTTCATCCTCAAGCGGAACGTTTTATAACTTACCCGGAAAAGCCGCCCTGACTCCCTGTCTTTGATTATCCTGGCGATATCATCTGATATCGGAACAACGCGCCTTTCACCGTTCTTTGTCAGGGTAAACATAACCCTGTTACCGACAATATTTTCCGCTTTCAGATTGTACGCCTCTCCCCACCTAGCACCGGTAGCCAACAGTAAAATCGCAATGCGGTAGTAATCCCCGGAGCATAGCGACAAGAGCCGATCAACCTCTGTCTGGGTCAGGTATGACATTTCGGTTTTGGGTTCCTTCAAGGCTGCAACAGACGCCACGGGGTTTTCTCCGTGGAACTCGTCGATCTCTGCCATTGACTTGAAAATACCACTCAAGGCGAAAAGGTCATGATTTATCGTTGAAGCCTTAATCCCCTGCTCCAGCCGGTATGCCCGGTAATCAATAATGCATCGTGCATCAAGCTGGTAAAGCATAGGGTCACCCATATCCTGGCAAATACAGTTAACCGCGCTCAATCTGCGGTTCGCATAGTTTTTGTTTCGTCCGATTAACTGCCACCAAAGCGCAATGAACTCGCTTAGCTTTCGTTTATCTGCCGGTTTGTTCAGGTAGTCATGATTCTGAAATTTGGCAATGATACTGCGTTCAAATGCGTGCGCTTCTGCCTTTCTGTCAAACTTCCGCCGAATGCGTTTTCCATCACGCCCGCGCGGCCTTACATCCACTTCATAGCGACCATCTTCGAGTTTCTTAACGGACATAAGAAGACCCTCCGATCGTCAGTTCACTATCTTGGTAACAAATAGTGAAAATGTAATGTTTATATAAAGTTATCCAATCTGTTTCCCGGATAGGTCTGATTGTGTTGTTTCTTGCCCATAGTGTGCGAGAGCCGGTGCGATCTGGCCCCGGCTTGGGTCGATCCGGTCATACATAAACCAGTCTTGATACTTGTTAAATCGGGGGTGCCCAAAGATTTTCACTGCCGACTCTAAAGTCATTTTTGATTTATCACTCTCATACCCGTGATAAGTACCGTAATTTATTTCAACTAAATCAGTTAGTTGTCTTTTTGTTAGCCTTTCCGAATCACGAATGAGCGCTAACTTCTCACCTTGAGTCATTGACATAATATAGAGTTCTCAACATAATCAACCAAACTCAACACAATTTACTCATCTAACGATTGTGTTGACATTACCAAAACTGGACTAAACAAGCCTCAGTAATGGCTAATTAGGGAGTCTAACAAATGACACAATCACGAGAAATCGAATTAAACGCGGGATCTCAACATTTACGCCAATTCCCGCTGGACAACGCCCGCATTGCCCGCACTTGCAAAATGACCACTGCGCAGGCTGAAGGCATCCGGGATATGAATACCGAAGAACTGCAAAAGCAGATTTTCGTTACACCGGTCGAGTTTGCTTATCTCACTGGCCGCACACTAAAGAGTGTTCGCAACCTGATGGACCGCTCGCAACTTCCCGTTCATCGCGAAGGTATGCCAGGTTCAAAGCGTCCCAAACGTTTCATCATGCTGCAAGAGTATTGGGATGCCGTTGCACATTGCCGCGCTCTGATCACCCCAGAAGAAAGGCATTACATCGACAGACTGATGCACGACAAAGCCACTTATCGACGCACCACTGGAAACAAACACAATGTATTGAAGCGAAATAGCCGCAATGCGCTATCTCATGGCCGGGCATAGGGAAAAGCAGAAATGAAAAAACGCTATTCACAACATGGATCACATGCTGGAAGCATTCCGGGTTTGGTTCAGTTAAGCAAAAACGTTTATGTCTTTAACGGCTTCACTATCCGTAAATCACCGCGCAATGCTTTTAACAGGAGTAATTCATACCTGATTAATAAGCGGGATGATAACGGCAATGTAGATAATTATTATGGGCGTGATTTTGCATTAGCTGAAGCAATGCGAACAATTGAGCGACTGAATAGCGGAAGGGATCATGAAGGTTGAAGTAATTATCGGCCTTTCTATTTTTGCTGTGCTCGGTTTGTATCTAATTCAATTCCTGATCAGACAGCGAATAGAAAACGCTAAGCAGAAAAGAATTAAGGCGCTTGCTGAATATCAAGCCCGCCGTGAAGAAGTTGAGCTAAAAGCCCGTAGGCAACTGTAGCAGGTACACGATATGAACGATAACGCCCCATCACTTGCCAGCCTGTTAAAGCACGGTTGTCAGGTCACGCACTTCAAGAACTCACGCGGCTGGCTGGAAACGCCGGACGGAAGATTTTTTAAGCCAGAACCGGCGAAAGTTCAATTTATCAAAGGTAAAAATAAACCGTTTATTTATACCAAAAAAATAAATAAAGTTTTCCTGTTTACACTAGCTGAGTTATTTAAAACGCTAATTAAGTAATTCGGTTTTAAAAAATCAACTCTGTTTTCTCCGCCTCTTTATTAAGTGGCGGCGGTTCAACTCATTCTTTTTATGAGGAAGAGATTATGACCAGACGTGAGCAATATAGCTTCATTTTGCATGTTCTTTTACCTGCTATCGAAAACGAAGGATTAACCATTAAAACCCGCCGTTATGGTGAGTTAACCCTTTCTGCCAGTGGGTCAGTAGCCACCAATTTTGTAAGCAATCTCCGCCAGCACTGCATTGAAGAATTGCAGCGCCCTTCTATTCCAGCTTCCCATTACGGAGTCCTGTAAAATGATCCGCCCGTTCATCAAATGGGCAGGGGGCAAAACCCGTGTCCTTCCTGACCTGCTGCCACACCTTCCTACAGCCGACTGCCTGATCGAACCGTTCGTAGGCGGTGCATCGGTATTTCTGGCTACTGAGTACCGCCGCTATGTGTTGGCTGATATCAATCCGGATCTTATTAACCTGTATCGGGAAGTCACCCGTTACCCGGACTTAGTGATCGATGCGGCCCGCGAGCTATTCATCAGTAAGAACACCCCGCAGGGGTACAACGAAGTCCGTGCCGCGTTCAATAAGCATGTGGGTACGGTAAAAAGCGGAGGGTTGCGTTATGGCGTTGAAATGGCGTGCATCATGCGTGCTGCTCAATTCCTGTATCTGAACCGCCACGGTTATAACGGCTTATGCCGTTACAGCAGGAAGACCGGCTTTAACGTGCCGTTTGGCAAGTATAAAAGCGTCTATTTTCCTGAAAATGAAATCCGCCTGTTTGCCGAAAAGGCCAACGATACAAAGGCAATATTTCTTTGCGCGCCGTTCCAGCGTTCTCTACAGGTAGTCACGGGTGGCGATGTTCTCGTTTATTGCGATCCGCCTTACCTGCCTGAAAGCAAAACAGCCGATTTTACCCAATACCACACCGAACCATTCACGGAAGACAACCACCGCCAGTTAGTCCAGGCACTGCTGGAAGTTAACCGTAAGCATGGCGTGAAGGTTGTCATATCCAACAGCGACACCGAAGCCACCCGCGAGATTTATCAGCCCTACAAGATGCACGAAATCAGCGTGCAACGTTCCGTCAGCACTGACAAAGACAACCGCCAGAAGGCCAAAGAAGTGATCGGCGTGCTGCCTGTCTGCGACTGCTGCGGGCGTCATGGTGGTGGCTATTGCCCGGACTGCGGCCCATGCACTGGGTATTCAGCCGGATGCGGAGATGAATCCGATAGCGATGTGATCCCCGGCTATTGGAAATCAGAAGAAAAACCGATTCCACTGTGAGACGCCCTCTATGGCCGCCTACTACAACGAAATCGATCCCTTCGCCGCGCACTACCTTCGCAACCTCATTGATGCCGGGCTTATCGCTTCCGGCGTTGTTGATTCCCGTTCTGTTGAGGATGTAACCCCAAATGACCTTAAAGGATTCTCACAAGTCCACCTGTTCGCAGGTTTTGGAGGCTGGCCCCGCGCCTTGCGCGTCGCCGGATGGCCGGACGATCGCCCCGTATGGACAGCAAGTTGCCCATGCCAACCTTTCAGCCAGGCAGGCGAAGGAAAGCAATTTGATGATGAGCGGCACTTATGGCCCGCCGTTCATTGGCTTGCAGGCCAGCAACGCCCTGTCGTTATATTTGGCGAACAGTCTTCAAGCAAAGATGCAGATGTCTGGATCGACCTTGTACAAACTGACATGGAAAGTTTGGGCTATGCCTTCGGGGCGTCGGCGTTTCCTTCTGCGGGCGTCGGTGCGCCGCACATCCGGGAGCGTACTTACTGGCTGGCCGACTCCAACCGCGAGCAATACGAAGAACGCTTATCAAGATGCCGAGAAGGTGATCGCCAGGAAGCTGGCTGGTCGGCAGTCGAACTTACAGGACTTTGCTTGTCTTGCGGGCTGGCCCACCCCTGCGGCGAGGGATGGAAAGGGCGGGTATCAGGGGGGAAGGATGCGGCACGGGAAGCTGTCAACGGATACGCTGGATGTGACAGCGCAGATAGCAGGCCCGGCCCGGTTAACAGCTTCTGGGGATCTGCTGACTGGCTCTTTTGCAGAGATGGAAAGTGGAGGCCAGTTAAACCCGGCCTTAAGCCTCTGGTTAATGGGGTTCCCTCCAGAGTGGGAAAATTACGCGCCAGCGGAAACGCCGTAAATATCTATGCAGCAGCAACCTTCTTAAAAGCCTACATGGATATCGTGCAATGACCACGGCACCCCGTGGCCGTCGCGCCCCTTCTCCACCTCCACCGTATCCGGGTAGCACTGACAATGCTATCCCTTACGCTTATGGCGGGAACAAACCATACCAGCCGATTAGCGTTGATGTAGCGCCGGGGCTGGATGGTTTCGACTATCTCACACCGGACGGCACGCGGAAGCATATTGCGTTCAGTGAACTGGTAGCGGAAGAAGAAAAGCCGGAGCGCAGCAAGCTGATGCGCCGCCGTCTGGCTTCTCTTCCGCGGTATATCCGCCGCCACTTTGCCGCGAAGCTGGATGCACTGGACGCGAAAGACCGTAAAGCGGCAGATCACTGGCTGGTTAATACCTTTGAGCGCCACGTATTAACGCGTATTGATAGCGTTAACAGTGTTTACCAGCCTGACACTATAATGCCCGGCATTCTGCTGCCAGTCCGCGAACAGCTTTTCCGTATGCTTTGGGCAGGGAAGAAAGAGTTAAAAAGACTGGCTTATACGCTTGCCGATATCTTTACGAGCGAGTTTATACGCGAGTCCGATCACCAGTTGGCGCGCACGGGCGATCCTGAGTTCGCGGCGCTTTCTGGCTATGGTCGCATTGCGTCGCTGGCGGTGCATCTGAAAACGCCTATCCCCGGTTGGACAGCGTATTGCAATGAAGAACTAGAAGCGGAGGACGCGTTACGCGCGGTTCTTCGTCTTGAGTCACCGCAGTGGTGGTTAAACCGCCTGCGCCGTATCCATGCCCGTTGGCGTGAGCATTTGATGATCGCAGCGGGATACGTCCAGAAAAAATCTTCCCCATACAGTAGCGCCCCGTGCCTTACGGAATGGCTTGCCCAGAAAAAGGCTAACCGCGAATACCTCAAGGCTATGGAACTGGAAGACCAGGACACGGGCGAGCGCATTTCACTGATCGACAAAGTTACTGGAAGTGTTGCCAATCCGGCCAACCGCCGCCGCGAACTCATGACGAGAATGCGCGGATTTGAAGATTTGGCGAAGCTGGAAGGGCTGGCCGGTGACTTCTACACGCTGACAGCGCCTTCCCGCTATCACGCTATGCAGCATAACGGGCGCCGTAATAACAAATACTGTGGCGCGTCGCCGCGTGAAACACAGCAATATCTTTGCAAAGTCTGGGCGAGAACCCGCGCCGCATGGAAGAGAAAAGGGATACGCGTCTTTGGTTTCCGCGTGGTCGAACCGCACCACGATGCAACGCCACACTGGCATTTACTTCTTTTTATGCGCCCGGAATGCGTCGAGCAGGCGCGCGAAATCTTCCGTAAATATGCCCTGAAAGAAGACGGCAACGAACCGGGAGCGCAGGAAAACCGCTTTCAGGTTGTACCGATCGACGATGCCCACGGCAGCGCAACCGGCTATATAGCGAAATACATTTCGAAGAATATCGACGGCTTCGCGCTGGATGGTGAGAAGGACGACGAAACCGGGGAAGACCTGAAAGAAATGTCACTACGCGTTAGCGCGTGGGCATCGCGCTGGGCTATTCGCCAGTTTCAGCAGATCGGCGGTGCGCCGGTCACGGTATATCGCGAACTTCGCCGCCTAGGCGATCGCGAACTGGTGTTACACCCTGAACTGGAAACCGCCCGGCAGGCCGCTAACAGTGGCGAATGGGATAACTACGTATTAGCCCAGGGTGGCCCGTTGGTTGAGCGCGATAAGCTGCACATCCGTCTGAATTATGAA
The DNA here is from genome assembly GCF_035191405.1 of Pantoea sp. JZ2. Taxonomy (NCBI): domain Bacteria; kingdom Pseudomonadati; phylum Pseudomonadota; class Gammaproteobacteria; order Enterobacterales; family Erwiniaceae; genus Pantoea; species Pantoea sp. JZ2. Next base: position 3,585,651 of record NZ_CP045247.1, read on the forward strand.
ACCACTGAAAACGGCAACGCATACGGCGATAACGTCCAGCGAATCACTGGTATTTACTGCCCGATTACGGGCAATGACTCTTTGATCTTCACCCGCACCACTCAATACAAAATCTTGCCGAAGCGCCAGAGCGCTGACGGTTTGGCCGTTGACGTTGGTTTTTCAGGCGGCAGCGCCGCCCCTCGGAGTTCTGTCAATAACTGTACGCGGGATCCCGCAACAGGTGTTGACAGTGTTGAACATGCCGCCCGCGAAGGTGCAGGACAGTCGGAAATGACTGTGCAAACTGAGGGTGTGACGGTGAATTTTGATGCGCTTTCCCGACAGGAAAAGCGTGAACTGGCGCAGCGGCTCAGTAAAGAACTGCTGAGTAAGCGTAAAAAACCGCCACCGCGACGGGAAGAAAGGGATGGGCTGTCCATTAAAGAGCAGCAGATCAGTGAACTCCTGGCGCTGCGAGGGGTTGATGTCAGCGTCGAAATAGTCAGATCGATGATGGGCGGTGCGTCACTGGCGTGCGGTGATCTTGTTATAACAGTGCAGGACGGGCGGCTGATATCGCGCAACCGCGTCGCGTCGGGAATAGATAAGCTGCCATCGCAAATAATGGCGACTAAGATTAAGACAAGCGACCTCGTGAACAGGATGAAGGCTGCATTTTCTGGGAAACGCTAGGGGGCACTTTAGGCCTACATCGCTTCAATTTCTCATTTTACAGATAGAGCTGATTGAGTAATATCGGTTCATTACACCTACAAAGGATTTGTGAAATGGATGAAGTACTGCTCTCTATGATGCGCTCCAATGGTCGCAATAAGGCCTGGGCAGAAACGATGGTAAATCTTGAAGCCCGCAAGCTGATTGAAACAGCAAACCGTTTAGGAAGCTTCCACATACAAGATGGGCTTACCCGACTGAAGTTTGTGGAGGAAATAAGACATGTTATTGAAAATCAGTTCATGATTGCCAGGCGGGCAAAGACCGATGAAGAATGCATTATCTGCGTAAAGAATCTTCGTGAAGAGACAGATAATCTGATTGAGCAAGACAGGTTACTGAAAGCAAAGGCTGCGCAGCTATACGCGAAGGTCGAATTTGTCAGGCAGAATAACAAAATTGTCGGTTACACACTGTCTGCTGTTCATGTTGTCATATCGGGCATTGCTCTTTTTACTGGCTTCATGATGATATCAACGATGACGCCTGTTGGTATGCTCGCTGGGGCTGTGCTCGTCACTGACGGGTTTAACGGAGTATCACAGGAAGTTATCAATAATTTCTCTCCTGCTGGCAGTGCTCATTCAGAAGGGATTTTTGGTGACGCCGCTATGGAAGGTGCTCAGTTCCTGGGTTTCAAGCCTGAGAAGGGACTCGCTCTCTATAATGCAGTCACACTTACAGCCAGTGTTTATAGCGTTTTTGGTGTAGCGAGAAAGGCCGGTGCGTGGCGTCTTTTCAGGTCGATGCCGACAGATTTTTACCGCAAAGTTGACAGTATGAGCAGGCCAAAACTCACAATGAAGATTGTAGGCTATGGTCTGAAAGCAAAAGTAGTTTTTGACCTGCTGACAATGGATAATTCATCACACTAATGCCGGTTTGCCCGCCAGTAGCGCCATGACTTGTAGCAGAGCACGGGGGGCTGGCCGATCATCATAACTGCAATGCCGAACAGAAATGCTACGCCACCTGCAATAATTTTTATTCCGGTACTAAACAGCAACAGCAATAAAAAAACGACTGTGCACGCGGCGATGATCCATGTGAGAGTGCGGAATCGCCTTGCCAGATCAAGGATTGCCTGTTCCAGTGTACCGCCATATTTTTCGACAGTTTTTTTTACCGTCTGTAGCTCTAAAGAACTGAAGCCAGAACGTAATAACCTCTCTTCACTTACTAACATAGCCTTAATCCCTGACTTGTTTGAACCATGTAGGTGGCAGATATAGCAGAATTTTTGCTATCAATTGACCTTATCAATTTGGACAGCTATTTCACGCAATTTTTATGTAAATATGATACTGAGCGTTTCTCACGTTCAGGTGAAACGTGGAATATCTGCTTTGTATCACATGTTGGGCAACCAATGTAAGGCCTCTAGCTGAATGACTTCATAGTTTGACTTCATAACCGATGCGCGAGATAATGACTTCATAGAGTGACTTCGTGGGGCAAGGAATGAAAGAGCAGGTTTCGTCACTACGGAAGAAGCAAAAAAGCACGCTTGAGCAGATATTTAAAACGCCAGTTCAGTCTGGCATCAAGTGGGCTGATATCGAGTCACTGATTAAGGCATTGGGAGGGGAAGTCAAAGAGGGGCGCGGTTCCCGCTGCAAGTTTATCCTCAACGGCAGCATCGCTAACTTTCATCGTCCTCACCCTTCACCAGATACGGATAAAGGCGCAGTAGTTAATCTGCGCGAATGGCTTGAGAGCACAGGAGTTAAGCTATGACTAAGCACTTGAAACCTAATACTATTATTATTTCCGGACAACCTGCTGTTATAAATTTTGTGCCTGAACTAAATGCGTTTCGCGGTAAGTTTCTGGGGCTAACTGGATATTGTGATTTTGTCTCGGATAGTATCCAGGGACTGAAACAGGAGGGAGAAATCTCATTGCACGAATATGTTGAGGATTGTAAAAATGCGGGAGTTGAGCCTTTTTCTCCGCAGGAAAGAGTCAAAACATTTACTCTACGCTATCCAGAGTCATTTGGGGAGCGTCTGAACCAAGCCGCCGCAGAAAATGAAACCTCAGTTAATAGTTTTATTATTGAAACACTGAACGAACGCATAAAGCATGTATAATTTATTCTGAGGTGCTAATGGATGATTTAATTTCTGTCGCATGGTGGAATACGGGATTATCACCAGCAGTTAATAGAGACAGAGCCTCTGATGGAAGTTTTGAGTTGGCAGTATTAATTATTGCAAAAATGATTTCTGATTATAACTTAGATATCATATGCCTCGGAGAAATTTCACCTAAAGAAATAGAAAAATTAAAATCCTGCTTCTATGAAATAGGTTACTCTGTATATGATGGTACATACAATGAAGGGAGAATAAAGCACGATCTATGTGCATTGATTAAAACTGAGAAATTTATACTCATCTCAACAAAAAGCATCACAGAGCAATCTTTGCTTGGTTCAATAAGGGCAGGTCAAGAGTTGCACTTAATGCATGTTAATAGCCAAGACAGTTTTTTTCTATATATATCACATTGGCCCAGTAGAAATTATGATAATGCTGAAGGTATGCCGCAACGAAATGATTTAGGGAAGTCCCTTAGACAGGCTATCGACCGCTGCAAAGAAGAAATGAACGGTGAATATTTTATACTTGTTGGTGATTATAACGATGAACCTTTCAATTATTCATTAACGCATGCTCTATATGCCACAAGAGATATAGGCATCGTTTTAAAAGATATAGGCTTTTTTTATAATCCTTTCTGGCGTCATCTGGGTGCTAAAGTAAGTTATTCAAATGATGAAAATCAGAGCAAAACTTACGGGACATATTATTATAAGTCAGGGAAAGTTACAAAGTGGCACACTTTTGATCAGATTATGTTTTCCTCTTCATTTTTAAAAGGTGGTAAATGGTCATTGTTGGAAGATACTGTAAGAATCGTCAACGATGATAATATTTCTAACTTAATACTAAATGGTGAAAATAAGTTTGATCATCTTCCTGTTGTAGCATCTGTCAAGAGGGTATAAGTAATGGATTTTAAAAAATCACTAATTGTTGGTCTTGATGCAGCCAAAGCTGCAAGAAAAAACAAAGAGGAAATTCAAAAGCTAATTGAAGATTTAAACCATCAAATACAAGAGTTCAGCAATGGATTAGTTTCTCTGGAGGTAACCAATGAGCAAAAGGTTAATAAAAACGTTAATCCCTTAGCGACCGGTTTAGTAGCATTAGTGGGCATCAATTCCTCAATTAAATATAATGCCCTATCATTAAAATTAAATAAAGGGATGAATAGGAAAGAAGTAATTGCCGAATGGAAAATTAATGAGAGTGACGGTTATCCTTGTGTGATTTCTTATAACGGTAAAGATGTTAACTGTCGAAGCAAAGAAACTCTTGAAAGGGCTTTGAATGATCTTTTGTCTAATGCTTCAACTGGCGAGCGAATGCTACAGCTTATCGATGAGGCACAGCCGGAATAATTACGCACAATAGTGCACAATTTTGCACAATTTTTTTGATGCTGTTTATGCCCTTTCCGCCCTGTGATGGCGCGCTCTCGCTCAGGATCAGCAAATGCACAAAAAATGAAGCAAACGTTGCGCGCAGGTGACGGGGGAACAGCCCACGCGACGGAGGGTCGGGAGGTGATGACTTTAGTTGGCATTCTTCGGCCTATTTCCCCTTCTCAGCCCCATTTCTTACTTCTGGGTGCGTGTGGGGTCGATTGCAATTTGCGCCCGCCAGAATGGCGCTCATGCGCTCTGAGTGAGGGGCATTTAATGTCGTGCCAAGTGGTGCCCAGGTGGTGGCCGGTCATGCTGGGATTGAAAATTACTGAAGGAGAACCGCCGCAGGATGTGCGGCGGGTGGAGCGGCTTACTCGTCTTTGAGCAGAGCGTAGGGATTAAAGCGGATCACTTCCTGGCCGAGCCAGTCATTGACGCCCTTCATTGCTTCCATCACGGGTAACATTTCGTTGATGGCGAAGACGCGCGCGGCCTTCTCAACATCACCAAGCGAGCCGTTGCCTTCGGGCATTGCGCCCATCAGCTGCGGTGGGATGCGGTGAGCGTCGCGCAAATCGTTGCGCGTGGCTGATTTGATGTTAAGAAACTCATCCTTTGCCGATATCTGGCTGAACGGCAACAGCTGCACGCCGTCTTTGCCGCCGCCCGGCGCGTGGATCAGCACGTTTTTGAAGGAGCCTTTCCCTCTGGCCTGTGACAGCGTCTTTTGCACCACCTTTATGCTTTCCTGATCCACCTTCTCCGAACCGACATAGAGAATACATCCGGCATGGGAGCCGTTGTCGTAATAGAGTTTGCGGAACTTATCAGCGGAATGTGACAGGCTGGCGGACAGAAGCGCCCCCATGTATTCCGGCATACCGTAGATTTCCTGATGAATGTCCGGGTTCATGATGTGGCAGACCTGACCAGGCTTAAACTCGTATTCATCTTTCCACTGCCGGATAAACCAGTAGGTATCAAGGTCGCTACCCCTTCGCGTGTTCAGCGCCGGAACATGCTTAAGTTTTAGTGGCTCTCCCAGGCGATTAGACCGGCGCTCAAGATAGGCATTGCCGAAGACAAACCAGTCCAGTGCAAATGCAGAGAAGGCCTGACGTGACAGTAAGGGGTGAGGGATATAGCACCCGGTCAGCACATTGCGCTTGAAGTAAAGCGCCGACTGATGCAGCGGAGATTGTGCGAACGCACGGGTTAACCCTTTCCAGTCTATTGGCGTTTCATAGTACCGGCCATTATCGACGCAGCACATGCTGTCCAGCAGATCATAGCCGTCTGTTACTGAATATGGCCCGTCAAATGTGAAGGCGCTGAGCGCCGGATCGCTTCTGAGCGCGTCAGAGATATCAGGCTGTCCGGCACTGCCTCTGCTGGCAGTGGGATTGTTTTTGTAGGTGCGCTTCTTCATCAGAACTCCATAGCAAACCCGCCGCTGCCACTCTCTTGGCCCAGCGGTTCGTTAATAATGGCGAGCATATTCGCCCAGGCTAAATCACCGTGGCTGACGCCGCGCGAGCGGTCAGTGTCATAGGTGATGAATCCGCCAGGCGTCTTTACCTTACGAACAGAGTTAAAGGCGTTGATCAGGGCGCGCTCGCTGCGGTCATATTCCCAGCGACCAGCGCGGATCAGCTGTAGCATTTTCAGCACCAGGGCACGCTTTGACGTCATTGACATGGTGTAAGGCATCGCAATCGGGAAAAACTTCTTCACTATCTGGTAAACGGCCTCACCGTTACCGCCCGTCACGTCGATGCCGACATGCTGCACGTCGTATTTGAAGGTAAAGTTTTCGATAACTTTCGCCTGCTCTTCAAACTCAAGGCCGCGCACCTGTTCCGTTTCCACCGTGCGGAATTTACCGCCTGGCACCAGTGGCGGCACCACAACGCAAATCGCGCCGCTGTCACCGTTGCCGCTGCTGCCGTTGGCGTCATAGCCGATCCAGACCGGGCGATTACCCATCGGCCTGGACGCAAAAGGCTTCCAGTCCGGCCATTCGTCGTAACCATCTGCGCCGCAGCCAATCAGGGCGTTAAGGTTGAAGGCGGACTCACCATCGCGAACGAATTCGCACATGTACAGGTTGCGGAATTCATCCTCACTGTTTTCATCCTGAATTTCTTCAAGATCGGTGTACTCCCAGCCGTGGTCTATCACGTCCTTCAGAGTGACAATCTGACGCCAGGTTTTATCCGGGCATAACAGCCCGCTGTTCAGCGTCTTCCAGCCCACATCAAACGCTTTGCGCTGTGCCTTAGGGCGTTTTTCATTCCAGCGATCGCCCGTCCAGAACGGGTAAGCCTCATGGGTCTCGCCTGACGGCGTGGAAAAGTAGGTACGCGTCAGCCCCTTCAGCGTAGCCATCGCACCTGCAACCTTTCGCAGGTTGGTGAAGTTGCTGACCCAGAAAAATTCGTCAAACTTAAGGTTGCCCGTATATGACTGCGCCGTCGCCGCAGATGTGCCGAGAAAATGCAGCTCTGCGCCGTTACTCAGTACGATTTTGTCACCGCCCTTAAGCTCAACGTCCACCTCTTCCGCCATCTTCTGAATGAATCCCCTGAACTGGTGTGCCTGACGGCGGGATGCAGACAGAAATATCTGATTGCGCTGGTACGGGTATTTCACATCATCGCGCAGCGCATCAAGGAGCGCCTCGCGTGCAAAGTACCAGGTTGCGCCAATCTGGCGTGACTTCAGTATCATGCGGTTTCGGTGGTGGCGTTGTTCATACCAGCCGCGCTGATGCCACGAAAGGGAATCAAGTATTTTCTCCCGCAGCGCGACGATCTGTTCTTCGGTGAAGTGATTTTTCAGCTTGCGCCTGCGCGGCTTTTTGCCCGTGCCGGCCCCTGCCGGTTGTCCGTCAGACAGCTTTTTCAGTTGCCGGGTAAGCAGATCAATCTCCTTGAAGTCTCCCCCGGTCTTGTCTTTCTTGTCCGTAAGCTGGATGAGGCGGGCATCCATAGACTGGCTGACGCGCTGGACGGGCGGCGTTTCATCCCATTCATCGCGTTTCTTCCAGGCGTAAATTGTGTTCTGATTAATCCCCATCAGGCGCGCGATCTCCGCTGGCGGGTAGCCCTGCCAGTAAAGTTGTTTTGCCCTCTGACGTACAAAAGCGTCCTGTATCATCGGCCCTCCACCGTTTACGGAGTGAAGATTACCCCGCGCGCGATCCCGCTATCGCCCCCTTTAGGGTCTGACCTTTCTCCTACAACAAAACCTCGTTGAGACAGCAAGTTACGCTCTGCCATCATGGCTGTACAGAAACCACTCAACAGGATTATCGACATGGCCAGCGCAGCTAAACTAGCCCGTAAGAAATTCCGCGTTGCTGTCTCCGGTGCCACCGTTGACGGGCGTGAGATTCGCCCTGAGCACCTTCGTGATGCAGCAGCAAACTACAGCCCGGACGTGTACGGCGCACGCGTCAACGTGGAGCACTACCTTTCGCCGTTTCCCGGCAGTGATTTCGGCGCGATGGGGGATGTGACGGCGCTAAGTGCGGAAGATATCAGCGAAGGCCCACTCGCCGGACGCACCGCGCTTTACGCCGAAATTGAACCTTCTGAGCGCATGAAGAAGCTGACGGAAGAAGGCAAGAAAATATACTCCAGCATTGAGCTGCAGCCGCAGTTTGCGCTTAACGGCAAGGCGTATGTCATGGGGCTGGCGATGACCGATACCCCGGCGAGCCTCGGCACCGAACGCCTGAAGTTTGCCGCGCAGCAGCGTCAGCAGGTTATGTCCTTCAACAATCAGCAGGGTGAAGCCCCGCTGTTCACCGATGCCATTGAGGCTGAAATCATCGAACTGGCTGAGCAGCGCAGCGATGAAGGTAAGCAGTGGTTAGGGCGCGTCATGGGGATCATCGGTAAAGGCCGGAAATCTGACGGCGAGCAGTTCAGCCAGGTGCGTGACGCCGTGGAGAACGTCGCCCAGTCCCATGCCGATCTGCTGGACAGCTTCAACGACCTGAGCCGCGCCCGCGAACAGGACAACCAGGCAATCCAGAGGCTGACTTCCGACCTTGCCGCGCTGACCAGCAAGCTGGGAAGCACAGACGCCAGTTTCAGCCAGCGGGCACCCGCGAGCGGTGGCGCTGACGCGCAACTGGCCGACTACTGATATTCACAAAGAGAGCAGAGAACATGGATAACACTACCCGCAAGCTGTTTGATCAGTACATCGCCCGGCAGGCACAGCTCAACGGCGTTTCCACCGCCGCTGTTGCTGCAAAATTTGCCGTAGATCCGACGCGTCAGCAGCGCCTGGAGCAGGCCGCACAGCAGGATGATTCTTTCCTGAGCAAAATTAACGTGTTTGGCGTCAACCAGCAGATCGGTCAGAAAGTCCTTATCGGCAGTAAAGGCCCGATGGCTGGCGTAAACAACAGCGTCACCAGTCGTCGCAATCCTGGCTCTAATCATTCAATGGAGCCCTTCGACTACATGTGCCGCAAGGTCAACTATGACTACGGCATCAGCTATGAACAGCTTGATGCGTGGGCGCACATGCCGGAGTTCCAGCCGCTGATCAGCAAGGCAATGGCCCGTCAGATGTCGCTTGACCGCATCATGATTGGCTTTAACGGCGTGAAGTACAGCGACCCGTCTGACCGTGCCGCTAACCCGCTGTTGCAGGACTGTGGCACTGGCTGGCTGGAAAAAATCCGTAAGGAAGCGCCGCACCGCGTCATTTCAAATGTGACGATCACATCGCGCGATGAAGATAACAAGGTTGTGGCCAAAGGCACCTACGGAAACATTGGCGCTGCGGTGTACGACGCCAAAAACACCCTGATGGATGAGTGGCACAAACGTAACCCGGATAACGTGGTGATTCTGGCGGGTGACCTGCTGACGACCAGCAATTTCTCAGCCATCAATGCCCTGAGCCAGACCAACCCGAACACCGAAATGCTGGCCGGTCAGTTGATTGTCGCGCAGGAGCGCGTAGGCAACATGCCGACCTTTATCGCACCTTACTTTCCGGCGAATGGTGTGCTGATCACGCCGTTCAAAAACCTGTCGGTGTACTACCTGCGCGGCGGTCTGCGCCGGACGATCAAAGAAGAGCCGGAATACAACCGTATCGCAACGTATCAGTCTTCAAACGATGACTTCGTCATTGAAGACTACGGCAATGTTGCGTTCATTGACGGCATTCAGTTCGCTCAGGCCGAACCGGCAGGCGAGTGACAGAAGCGGCGGGGCATTGCCCCGCCATGACGGGGAGAAGTGACGATGTTAACACCGGCACAACGACATTTTCAGAAGGTCATGGCAGAACGCCGGGGCCAGGCGGATGAAGAATCCGATATTCAGCGCACCGCGCATGAGCAAATTCTGCATCGCCTGCGCATGGACTTGTCCCGCCTCAGCGGCGTGCAGTCCGAAGAAACCAAAGCCGAAATGAAAAAATCCATGCTGCCTGAATACGAGGGATGGATTGAAGGCACGCTCGACGGCGACAGCGGGCGGCAGGATGAAGTCATTACCCGGCTGATGGTCTGGGCGATTGACTGTCGTGATTATGTGCTTGTGATGAAGCTGGGGCGTTATGTGGTGCGCCACGGTCTGACACTGCCGGATAACTTCAACCGCACGGCAGCAACATTCCTGACCGAAGAAATGAGCAAACCACTGTTGACGCTCGCGGCTGCTGATGCTGACGCTGATTTATCGTCCGGTATCGCAGTGCTTGACGAAGTGGCGGACATTGTCGCCGACAGTGATATGCCGGATGTAGTGCGCGCCAAGTTGTGCAAGGCCCGTGCGCTTGCCCGCCGTGGTGCGACTGATATCACGACCAAAGCGGAAGCGCTGGCGCTGTTCCGTGAGGCGCTGACGCGCAACCCTAACGCCGGGGTAAAAAAAGAGATCGCCACGCTTGCCCGTGAAGTTAAGAAGCTGTCTGCGGATGGCGGCACGGGTGAAGGCTACGCGGCCAGTATCGACAAAACTGACGATATTGCAGAACCTGCCCCTGAAAAGACCGCCACCGTCAGCGCAGCAGGTAAAGCGACGGCGCGTAAAACCACGACTAAGACGGCAACAGGCAAATCGACAAAGCGCAAGTCTGCCAGCCAGAAAAAGAATTAATGACTTCGGCCCCGTCCGACAGGCGGCGCGGGTGGATATCTGCCCGTTTACGGTCTTTTAACCACCCGCCCACCGCCTGATTTATGGGAGATAAGTGCATGAGCAGCCTTGTGGCAAATAAGCGCATTTTGCCTGCCGACAGTGATACCCCCGATGTTGATGATGGTGATGCCACCGTCAGCGCCGGGGACTTCTGGCCGGTGATTAAACTGGCCGATCTCCGTCTGGCCGCGCGCATTACAGGTGGTATCACCACGTCCAGGCTGATGCACGTCACCACGGAGGCGGTAGCCCATGTCACCGCGCAGTTGCTGGACTGGCGCGCCAGTCAGCTTAAAGCAGGTTTTCAGGCGCTGGAAGATGTGCCTTCAGCCCTGCCATCAGGTGAGATGGAAAAGCTGATGATCAACGGTGAAAACGTGAAGGTCTGCCGCTTCCGGCGTGCGGTTTATTCGATTGCCAGGGCGCTGGTACTTGAAGGCTATCGCGACGTCGATACCACGGCGAAAGGCGACAAAGACGCCACCGCGCTTGACCTGCAACGGGATGATCTCTGGCGGGATGCCCGCTGGAGTCTCGCTGACATTCGCGACACGCCGCGACTCTATGCGGAGCTTTGCTGATGAAAGTAAAGGCATTGCAGGGGGATACGGTGGATTTGCTTTGCTGGCGTCACTACGGCACCACGCAGGGCGTGACCGAAAAAGTGTTATCTGCCAATCCCGGACTGAGCCAGCAGGTTTTTCTTGATGCCGGTCAGGAGATTGAACTGCCGGAAATCGCGCACAAAGCGACACAGGAGAGGGTGCAGCTATGGGATTAAGTTTCTTTCAACGCCTGAATGACTGGCTGACATTCACGATGTCAGCGATGGTCACGAGTATCGGCGTCATGACACTGAGCGAAAAGATTGCGCTGGCCGGTCTTCTCGTCGGGATGGTTTTTGGTGCCCGAGGATGGCTCTATCGCGCCCGCATCGAACGGGGGCAGCAGCGTCGAAACGAACTGATTAACAAGATCCTTGAGCAGGCAGAACACAGGCAGATGAGTGAGTCAGAGCGCCGGGCGCTTGAACTTCTGCAACAGAATGAGCCGGAAGATGAAACAGCTTATTAAAAAATGCTCCATTGCGGCCATTGTTGCGCTGGGTATCACGCTGAGTCCGGGCGCGTTGCGCACAACGCCTGAAGGCCAGCAGAAGATTGCTGGCTGGGAGGACTGCCGAAATACGCCCTACTACTGCACGGCTGGCGTGCTGACGGTTGGAATTGGTTCGACGGGACGTGTTGAAAAGCGGGAGTACAGCGACAGCGAGATCGCCGGTCGCTGGATTAACGATATGCGGCACGCTGAAAACTGTATTAACCAGAATTTTGAAGGCAGGCATATGCCACAGTCCGCCTTTGAAGCCATGACGGATGCCGGTCTTAATGTGGGGTGTACTGGCCTGATGTGGTTCACGGACAGCCAGAAGCGAAAACAGCGCACGACCATCTGGAAGAAGGCGCAGGCGCATGAGTGGCAGGCGATGTGTAACCGGCTGACGGACTTTGTCAACAGCAGTGGTAAGCGCAGCCAGGGGCTGGTTAACCGGAGAACGGATTTCAAGGCATGGTGCCTGCGTGACGTGAAGGCTGAAAAGTGAAGATTACAGCCATTTTATGCGCGTTGCTGGCGCTGGCCTCTGGTGGCCTGCTCTGGCAGACACATCAACGCGGTAAAGACTCCGTTCGCAATGAAGCGCTTTCCCGCGAGCTGAAAAGTAATGGTGAGGTGCTGGATGAGCTGCGGGCACTGACTGCTGACGCCCGCGAAGTCCTTGCACAGTTGCGTGCAACCGAACAGCAAAGAAACGCCGAGGGAGAAAAGCGACGTGAAAACATGCGCGATGCCATCAAAGACGATACGTGTGCCAGTACTGTTGTGCCTGCTTCTGTCAGTAACAGCCTGCAACACCGTACCGCCGCAGCCACAAATGAAAATCGTGCACGAACCGGTGCCGGAAAGTCTGACGGCAGCAACGCCAGCGCCGCAACTGGTCGCCCCGGTAACGTGGGGCGCGATAGCTATCTGGAGTGATCGCCTGCGCGATGCGCTGGATACCTGCAACGCCGATAAGGCGGCGATAGCCGATCTCGATCTGCGCCGCCTGAAAAGACCGACTGACCACGCGAGGGCCACACAATGACCTTATTCGACTACCTGAGCGCTCACCCTTACTGGACGCTTATTTATCTGCTGATCATTGCGGGCGCGATTGAACGTTTCGGGCGCTGAGAAGGTATCACCATGCTGAAAGCTGATTCACTCCGCGAGACCCTGACCCGAGCAAACAAATGGTGCAGAGCCAATCCCGAAGCCTTCACCGTTTTTGTGGAAGAAGGGAATATCGAGACGACCGGCGAAACCCCGTCGTTTATGTATCGCTATACCCTGGTGCTGTTTGTGATGAATTTCGCCGGTGATATTGATGATTTCACGTTGCCGCTAATGGCATGGCTCTGGCACAACCAGCCCGATCTGCTGCTGAACCCGGAAAAGAACCGGGACATTAAGTTTACGACCCTTATCAACAACGACGATACCGCCGATATTTTGTTTGAAATGCCGTTGCGCGAGCGCGTGAAGGTCACTCTGGACGAAAACGGCATTCCCTGCGCGGAGCATTTGCCGGAACCTAAACCGCGCATTCCGTCATCGGACGGCGACTGGAGCACCATCTTTGAGGATGTAACGTGGGAGGCTGACGTCCATGAGTAACGATCTCTTCCGTGAGCTGGATCAGGTATTCAGCGACATACTGTCGGGCACCTCGCAGGCCGGACGTGTTCGTACCGCCCGCTCTATTGGCCAGGCACTGAGAAAGAGCCAGCAACAGCGCATCAAAGCGCAGCAAAGCCCTGAAGGATCGCCATATCCGGCCCGACGCCGCAGGGTGCTGCGTTCTCAGCAGGGTATTGTTTTTGTCTGGCAGGGTGAGATTCGTCGCCTGAAAAACTGGCACGGTGGCCGGGGAAAATACGGGCGCACCATCACCGGCTTTGACGAAGAGCGCAACGATATTCGCACGTTTTACCGCAGCGATATTGAGCGTTACATCGAGATCAATACACGCTCAGTGCGCCGCAGCACTGCGAAGAAAGTGCCGATGTTTCAGCGGTTGCGCAGCTATCGCTTTCTCAAAATGCGCGCTGATGCAGGCGGCACATCCGTGGGTTATGACGGTGTGGCGGCACGCATTGCGCGCGTGCACCAGTACGGCCAGCGTGATCAGGTCGGGCCGGGTGCCTTTGCTAAATATCCGGTGCGTGAGCTGCTGGGCTTTACCGCTGGCGATGAGCAGATGATTACGGAACAGGTGATTAACAGCCTGGGGAGTGCCGCACGATGAGCGCTGAACTGATTCGCCTGCTGGAGAATATCCTCCGCGTCGGCGTCGTTATTGCCGTTGATGAAGAGAGCTGGCGCGTGCGCGTGCAAAGCGGCGAACTTCAGACCGACTGGCTGCGCTGGAACACCACGCGCGCCGGGGCATTCAGTATCTGGGTGCCGCCTTCCGTGGGTGAGCAGGTCTGGCTGGGCTGTATCGGTGGCAACCCTGAAACGGCGGTCATTATCGCCAGTCTCTACAGCAGTGACAACCCTGCGCCGGGCAGCAGCCTGAAAGAGATTGTGCTGACAGCGCCAGACGGTGCCTCTTTCCGCTATGACGCGGAGACCAGCGCGCTGGAAGCCCAGGGCATGAAAACCGCACATATCAAAGCCTCTGCCAGCGTCACGCTTGAAACGCCGGTGGTGGAATGCACCGGCCATCTGAAAGCGCGGACGTTCGAATTGACGGAAGGCGGCACGATGACGGGCAATGTAACCCATTCTGGCGGATCGCTTTCATCTAACGGGGTAACGGTTCATTCGCACGTGCATGGTGGTGTGCAGGGTGGCAGCAGCAACACCGGGGGGCCGAAATGACAGTCCGCTATACCGGCATGAACCCGGACGGCACGGGACAGCTTACAGACACCGATCAGCTGTGGAATTCAGTACGCGACATACTGACCACGCCGCTGGCAAGCCGGGTGATGCGGCGGGATTACGGCAGCATGATCCCCGAGCTGCTGGATGCACCACAGAACGACGTGACGCGCCTGCAATGTATGAGTGCGGCGGTAATCGCCCTGACGATGTGGGAGCCGCGTATTGCCCTGAACGGCATCAGTATCAGTTTTTCAAAGAGTGGCGCTGTCACCGCTGAGCTGGTCGGCATTATCACCGAAACCATGCAGACGGCAGGCACTGCGCTGACGCTGAGGAGTGGCAGCAATGGCAACCGTTGATTTATCACAGCTACCGCAGCCGCAAATTATCGACGTCCCGGACTTTGAGGTCATTCTCAGCGAGGTCAAAGCCGTCATGCTTGCGGCATTCCCGCAGGAACAGCAGGCATCCGTTGCCGCCGCGCTGGCGCTGGAATCCGAACCGCTGAACGTGATCGCCCAGGTAGTTGCCTACCGTGAAATGATGCTCAAGCAGCGGATTAATGACGGTGCGGCGGCGTGTATGTTGAGCCATGCCGTATCGTCCGATCTTGATAATCTTGCGGGCAACCTGAACACCGAACGTCTGATCATCACCCCGGAGACGACAACCACTGACGCGGTAACGGAAGGTGATACCGCACTGCGTTTGCGGGCGCAGGCTGCGTTTGAAGGGCTGAGCGTGGCGGGGCCAACCGGCGCCTATGAATATTTTGCCAAAAGTGCCAGCGGCAAAGTGGCGGACGCCAAAGCGATCAGCCCGTCGCCTGCCGTGGTGGTGGTCTCTGTGCTGTCCACCGAAGGCGACGGCACTGCCAGTGCGGAACTGCTGGCGACGGTGGATAAAGCGCTGTCTGCTGACGATAAGCGCCCCGTTGCCGATCGCCTGACCGTTCAGGCGGCAGAGATCGTGAATTATCAGATCAATGCGCTGCTGTATTTCTACCCCGGCCCGGAGTCTGAACCAATCCATATTGCCGCGCAGGACGCGCTTCAGTCCTGGCTGAATCAACAGGGAAAGATTGGCCGTGACGTTGCCCGCTCAGCCATTATGGCTGCGCTGCATGTTCAGGGCGTGCAGAGGGTGGAACTGCTGGAGCCAGCCAGCGATATTGTGATCGCTGATACGCAGGCTGCGCGGTGTGAATCCTTCACGATCGAGACCGGGGGCACCGATGAATAAGAACATGCTGCCGCCTTCGGCCAGTGGTTTTATGCGCAATACAGAGAAGGTGACGGAACGGCTTACCGATATTCCTGTTGACCTGCGCAGGCTGTGGAACCCGGACGAATGCCCGGCTGATCTTCTGCCTTATCTCGCCTGGGCGCTGTCAGTTGACCGCTGGGATAAGAACTGGTCAGAACAGACCAAACGGCAGGTAATTAAAGCCTCCTGGCTGGTTCACCGCCAGAAAGGCACAATTTCCGCTTTGCGCCGAATTGTTGAACCTTTCGGCTTTCTGCTGCGCGTGATTGAGTGGTGGCAGAGCGGTGAAGAGCCGGGAACCTTCAGGCTTGAAATCGGCATTCAGGAGCAGGGGATTACGGAGGAAACCTATCTTGAGCTTGAGCGCCTTATTGACGATGCGAAACCGAGAAGTCGCCATCTTACTGGCTTGTCTCTTTCGCTTCAGTCGCAGGGTTATATTGAAGCCGTGGCGGGATGTTATACCGGCGATACGCTGACCGTTTCCCCCTATTTTCCTGAAACTCTATCCGTGGGCGGTAGCGGCTACACCGGCGCGGCAATCCATTTAACTGATACCGTGGAGGTAGCATTTGACGACTAAATATTTTGCACTGTTGACCAACATCGGTGCGGCTAAACTGGCAAACGCGACGGCATTGGGTGCGCAGGTTAAGATCACCCAGATGGCCGTAGGCGATGGCAATGGTGCACTGCCGACACCTAACCCGGCACAGACTGAACTTACGCATGAACTGCGCCGCGCGCAACTGAACAAGCTGACCATCGACCCGGTAAACACCAACCAGATCATTGCGGAACAGGTCATACCGGAAGAAGTGGGCGGATGGTGGATCCGTGAGATCGGTCTGTTTGATAAAGACGGCGATATGATTGCGGTTGCCAACTGCGCAGAGACCTATAAACCGCAGTTGCAGGAAGGTAGCGGACGAGTGCAGGTGATTCGCGTAATCCTCATTGTAAGCAGCACTGATGCGGTAACGCTGAAAATCGATCCGTCTGTGGTGCTGTCAACACGCCAGTATGTGGATGGTGTAGCAGTGGAGGTCAGAGGCTACGCTGACACGTTATTAGAAGAACACATCAAATCTGCAAATCCCCATTCCCAGTATGCCACCACGAAATCACTCAAATCCGCTCTTGCTGCACTTGTGGCGTCCACACCAGAAGCGCTTAACACGCTTGAGAGGCTGGCAGCGGCTTTGGGAAACGATCCAGATTTTGCCGAAAAGGTGGAGAGCGCGCTGGGTGGAAAGCAGCCCCTTGACGACACGCTGACCGCGCTTTCTGGTAAGTCAGTGGCGGCATTACTGGATTATCTCGGCCTTGAAGGTATTACCATGGCAGTTAACAACGCTGTTAAGAAATCAGGCGATGTTATGTCGGGCGAACTCAGTACAACAAATATGGACAGTTACCGGATAAAAGCCGGAGACCGGGCGTTTTTCCTGCGTTTTGACGGCAGTGATTTTTACATCCTGAAAACGGCGGCAGGTGACCCGGACGGTAGCTGGGATGGTGCGCGTCCGCTGCGTATTAATGCCGGAGACGGGCGGCTTTATCTGGGGGCAAACACGCGCATTGAGGGCAACGTTTACGCCCAGGACGCGTTCATGCAGACGGACGGCAATATTTACGGCAGCGCATGGGGCGGGACTCTCTGGGACTGGCTGAATACGCAGATTAACTTAAAAGTATCAGACATTCGCTTTACGGCGGAGCACCAGGTGGGTGCTGTCGGCATATATGACTACCGCAACGGGAATACCGTTCTGACCGGCTTCACCAACGGCGACGGGGATTATTCCGCAGAGGGGCTTTTCTGGAGCTATATCCAGTATTACAGAAGTGGTCAATGGATAACGGTGGGACGTTCATAATGGTAAATCTGAAAAACTTCAGACGCGGTGAACCGCAGACAGAGCAGCAGAAAGAACTGGCGCAGTCCGGCGCGTGGCTGCTGTTTGATGAAGACGGTAACGAATGGTATGAGAGCCAGGCGCTGTTTGCGCCGGATACGATGAAAATTGCGTACCGGGAAAGCGGCGTGATTGCCGCGATTGCGACGAACTTTACTGACGTGTCGTCACTGTTCCCTGACGGCATGAGCGTGGCAGAGGTTGAGGCCACGGAGGAGAACCGTCGCGCCGATATTACCGGCGGCTGGGTCTTTGATGGTAAAGGGATAACTGAGCGCGTATACACCCAACAGGAACTTACAGCCTTAGCAGACGCTGAAAAAAAACGGAAACTTGCTGTTGCATCTAATATTATTGCGCCACTTCAGGATGCGCAGGATTTAGACATCGCAACGGATGAGGAAAAAGCGCAACTGACTGACTGGAAAAAATACCGCGTCATGCTCAACCGAGTGGACACTAATAAGCCGGTCTGGCCGGAAGCGCCAGCCTGAAGGTATTAAGGCGACAGAAAAGAGAAAAAAGCCCGCCTGGAAGCGGGCAAGGCCGATATAGCAATTTACCAACGCAACTATTTGCGTCGTGATTATATTGATTCTTAAGCGTAGCATCGTCGCTCAGAAAACTCTTAAAAACCCCTCACCCCTCATCTTTTAATGCTTTTCAGGGTACTGCAAGTACCTCAACCTAAAACAGGCCAGACAGCGTACTACTGGCAGAGTTACAGGCGGACATGGCCTTATCCTTCAGCCCCGAAAGTAAATCGCCAACAGATGACGCTTGCAGGCGCTCGCGCAGGTCTTCATCACAGCGCTGAAAGCTGATTGAAAACTCAATCTTTTTCGCCTTTCCGTAGCGATCAAATGCCGTATGTGTAGCCTGTAGTCCGCTCAGCACATACATGCCGTAAATCTGCCCAGCACCGCTGATTAAAGGCCAGGGACGCCCGGTGTATGCCTGCGTGGCCAGAACGGTAAGAGACACGTCACCGCCCGTAATTTCAGGGTACAGCACCCCGTCAAGGTTGATCTGCGTTTCACCAGCGCCAATGTACTGCCATTTTGCCGATCGGTTGATGCGGTCATTTTTCACATGCCGCCAGTTAAGCGAATGGCGTAACTGCTGGTAGGGCAACGTCTTCAGTTCAAAAACGAACATCCCGTATATCATCATCATAATGTTGCGTCCCTTAATCTCTGTCTTTGAAGCTGCCACGATTGAGCCGTTCACGCCGGGCCAGTTCGGCATTTACTTGATCGGCGACAATCCGGCCAATTTCTCGCGCGTCCTGCCGGTCAACGCCGTGCAGATGAACGTGAATTTCCCCCGTAAAGCCGCCCGGGGCAACCGGTATATTGCTGGTGCTGCGGCTGACTGGCGGAAGTTCCGCCTGCCTGACGGGAAGCGATGCCGCCACTACTGCGGGGCGTGCACTCAACCGGCCTGCCGTGGTGGTGGTGGCAAGCTGCGACTCCTTCCATTCCCCACGAACGGCCAGCGCACGCGGCAGGTTTTTAAAAACGATATCGCCGGGGCCGATCTTCTTCGTGTTATCGGCTGTTGCTTTGGTGTTGCTGTCGATATTCTGCAACCGGCGCATAGTGCCGTTATCGCCGGTCAGCGGTGAAGAGGGTTGCGGTGCGCCAGGCGGAACGTTTTTCACCTCAACTTTTTTCGGTGCAACTTCAGCGATATCGCCCTGAAGAAGCGCGACTTTGCCACGGAGAAGTGTCATCGCCTGCGCCTCTTCTATCTTTTTACGTGCTTTCTCGGCCTCATCCGGCAAGGCGCCCAGCTTTTCAAGCGTCCATGAGAGCGTGTCCAGCAGCATTTTTGCGGGTGCCAGAACCAGATTAAGTGCACCGCCCAGCACCCTGCCGAACACCTGCCCCGCGCTGGTGCATTTATCCAGGGTATCTTTGCTTGCATCAATCGGGGAAAGCAGAGATTTAAACCAGTTAAAGGCTTTGCTGATGGCGTTGCCCATCGCGTCAAAGATGGGGCTGAATTGCGCGAAGGTCTCGCGTAACGGGGCCAGCTTTTCCATGATGCCGGTAAATACGCCCGAAAAAACCACCTTGAGAGGCTCCCAGTAACGCCAGATAAGCACACCGGCAGCAATAAACGCCCCTACTATCAGGCCAATCGGACTCAACAGCAGTGACAGCGCAGTACCCAGCACAGAGACAGCAGTTGTGATAATGGTCCATATGGTCGTAAAACCCGTGAGGCGAAGAGCAAGCATTCCGAGGTTTCTGGTCAGTGCGCCCAGCGCGGCACCAGGTGCAAGAAATACTCCCATAAGTGCGCCACGCACTGCGGGTATGATGGCTGAAACACCCCGCATTTTCCCTGCTAATGAGCCGAGAACCGGCGCCCATCCGCGCAAGCCGGCCATTGCCGGGCCGGAAGCCGTGCCGAGTGTTCGCAGAGCGGCAACCGCTCCGGCTATGCCCCTGTCCCCTGTCAGCAGAGTAAAACCTAACCGGAGTTTAGCCAGCGGCCCCATCAGCAGGCCGACCGCCAGCGATAGGCCACCAATGGCGGCGGTGAGTGCCAAAATGCTACCACCAACAACCAGCAGGGATTGAGCGAGCTTCGGGCTTTCCTTCGCCCACTGCGTCATATTCCCCACAACGTCACTCAGTCCCTGAGTCAGGCCGCGTAGCTGATTATCGACGAGATCGTTAATCTGGATGCGGAAGCCTTCCCATGCGCTGTCCAGATTCCTGAGATCGCCATCAAGGTTATCCGCCATTATTTTTGCGGCTTTCTGTGCTTCACCTTTGGCGTTTTTCAGTTCACCCAGCAGCTTCTGAAGTTCGCCGCTCCCGGCTGACATAACCAGCGCCTGGAATGACTTTGACGCTTCCTCACCTGCGATGTCTTTAAAGAAAGAGAGCTTATCGGTGTCGCCGTATTTGCTGATCTTTTTATAGAGGTCGGTGAGAACCGCTTCAGCAGGGCGCATTTTCCCCGTTGCATCAGCGACCTGCACGCCCAGTTCTTTAAGGGCATCTTTCGCCCTGCCGGTTGGCGCGGCGAGACGTGAAAATGTGGCCTGCAAGCCCGTACCGGCGATACTCCCGCGCAGGCCTACATTCGCCATCACGCCAATCATGGCCGTGGTCTGTTCGACGCTGACGCCCAGGCTGGAAAGGCCCGTCCCGGCGTACTTCATCGCCTCACCGATATTTTGCAAATCGGTATTGGTGCGGGTGAATGCCCCCGTTAATACGTCACTGACGCGATCCATTTCTTTGGGATCGAGGCGAAACTGAGACAGGATGTTTGAGCTGATATCAGCGCTTTCGCCTAAATCCATGCCACCGGCCAGCGCCATATTGAGCACGCCGGGCAGTGCGGCCTGAATGGCATGCGGAGTGAAACCGGCCATAGCCAGAAAAGCCTGCCCGCTGGCGGCGTCAGTCGTGGTGAACTGTGTTTCAGCGCCCAGCTTTTTGGCCTGCTCGCGCAGTGCTGAAAAGTCCGCTGAGCTTTTATCTATGCGGGTCAGCGCCTGCACGCGCGACATTTCACGGTCAAACCCAACGGCGGGGGACAAGAAGCGTCCCGCTGCGTAACCGGCAGCAGTGGCCCCGGCAACGGCCATTGTGCCATGACCGCGAAGTTTGCCCGCCGTTAGCTGCATCTGGTCGTAGCGCGCACGAGCCTGCGTGACAGCGGCAAGCTGTCGCCGTTCCCGCTCAAGCGTCTGGTTATATTGTTCGGTTCGGCGTATGGCGCTCTGAATGGTGCGATCGCTGCCGACCAGTGAAACGCCGTGGCTGCGCAGTGCCTGTGAGGCGGCGCGCAGCTTAACCATTTCCTGGGTGCGTGCAGAGTTAAGCCGCTCCAGCTTTGCGGCCAGCGCTGCCATATGGGCTTTTTGCTTGTCTGTGAGTTGTGTACCTTCCCGCTGCGCCTGATTCAGCCCTTGAAGCGTCCGGCTGGCGTCGTCGATTTTGCGGGAGGTCGTTTGTACGCTGTCGCGCAGGCGGTTGAACGTGCGTGACTGCCTGTCCAGTTCTTTAATGCGGGACTGTGTTCTTTTGAGGGATTCAGACAAACCGCCCGCACTCTGGCGGGCGGCATTGACCGGGCGGGTAAGTTTATCGATCGCGCTGAGCGCGACGCGGATACTAAGGCTTTTCACTGTCACTGGCTCCACTTCGGACAGCCGCCCGCTCACGCCAGGCTATGACTTCACCCAGTTCCATCGTGAAGACTTCAGAGGGCGGCCAGTTGAAAACAACCGCGATATCAGCAACCAGATCGTCGATCAGGTCGAACCGCAGAAGTGTTACTGATTCTCCGTCTCCACCTCGCTCGATGCTCCAGACCCCGCAGGTGTCAAAAAAGGGACGAGCGCTTCTGACAGGCTGACGAAATCGCGGGTATCCATTTCGTTAATCTCAGTCTGTTTGAGGCGCGGTGACGTGACGCGGGTCAGCAGTACCGCCACTGAATCCACATCCATATTCATCACGTTAACCAGCTTCAGCCCACGCAGGGAGCCAGCCTGTTTGATCTCATCCGTGATTGCTACCTGAGTGATTTTCTCATCGCCGCGTACAACGGGCTTAGCCAGCGTAATGGCGTTATCGGTTTTCTTGCTCATCGTTGAATACTCCGGGCGGCACGGGGGTACCGCCACTTATCAGGTTAATCAGTTACCCATTCCCAGCGCAGACGTGATGCGGTCAGGGTAGATATTCTTGCCGTCTTTCCTGTAGATGAAGTTCAGCAGATCAAACTCAAACAGCGGCTTGTCGTCGATGGTGAGCCTGTAATAGGTGTTCTTCATCGTGTAACTGACGGAGGTGTCTTCTCCCTGCTTGCTTTCGCCGCCGTCCATTTCGGTGATACGGCCACGCAGTTCGACCTCAACCAGCAGGCTTTCGCCATCGGTGTAATACTCACCGGCGAAGCGGAAGCGGGTTTCGTCGATATCGCCGCAGTAGTTCAGCAGAAGCGACTGAACCAGACCGCCCACCACCATCGTGGTATCCAGTGCGCCACTGTCCAGACCGAGATCTACCGCAGCGGAGCCAATCATTCCGCCGCCCTGAAAATCTTCAGTCTTACGGGTCAGTTTTGGCAACGTCACGGACGAGACTTTGCCAATGCAGTTGCTGCCGTTCACAAAGCAGGTGAACAGGCGCAGTTTGTGAGGAACGGCCATTTATGCACCTCCCAGCGAAGAGAACGCCGATTCAAAGTATTCATCGGTGAAGGTCTGGTACATCGTCAGATCCTCCATCGGTGGAACGGGCGTATATTTATAGCGAATGCGCACCTGCCCCTGACGGAGACCGGTTGTCGGGTTATCCAGGATATCAAACCAGCATTCAGCGCCGATTAGCCGCCCCTGCGTCACCAGCGAGCTGAGTTTTCCGCTGATACCGCTGACCACATCCTTGACGTTGGCCGGGGTAAGCGGTTCGTCAATGACCTCAAACTGCGCTTCTGCAATGCTGTCAGCCAGAATCTGGGCGGTACGGGTATAAACCTCAAAGATGTAATCTTTGGTATCCGTGACGCGGTTGCCCCAGAACCGGAAACCGTTACGCTTGATAAGCGTCGTAATCTCCTTGTTGTTGAGTTCGTTCGCGTCGCTGTCTTCGGCCTGTAGCGACCAGAAAACATCCTGCGAAATACCCAGCACGTTCTTGACCGACACGTTGGAAAGCGATTTGTGCCAGCCCTGATTGTTGTCAGTCAGCGCACGCAGGCCGCAGGCATACGCCGGGGCCGGAAAGGTTTCGTTCTCTCCGGTCAGCGGGTTGTAGGCGATGAAATCAGGCCAGATAAGCATAAGTTCGCGGTAGGCGAAGGTTGCGCGGTAGGTGATGGCTTCTGCCATCGTCTTACAGCCGTAACAACTGGCATAGACAAACGCGCGCAGGTTTTGTGCAATGACGCACAACGCGGAGGTCACTTCTTCCGTGTCGTACCCAGGCACAGCCAGAATGCGCGGACGATAGCCGACCCTCTGTTCTGCCGTCAGAAATGCGTACATACCGGTATAGCCGCCGTCTTCTGCCGTGCCGCCCATGATAAGCTGTGCCTGCGTTTTACCTCCTTCCTCTTCAGTGGCCTCTGCCACGCGCACAACGATCACCTTCGGGCTGGTCTGGTCAGCGATGGCTTTGAGCGTTTTGTACAGGGAGCCGGTTTTACCCGCCTTACCCAGCACGTTGTTAACCCGTGTCAGTAACACGGGGGTATTCAGGGGAAAGGTTTCCGAATCGGCATCATCCGCAACAGTGACAACCCCAATGACACTGGATTCAATGTCATTGATAGCCGCCACAAGGTCGGTATTCTCCCGGATGCGGGCACCATGAAAGCGAGATTCCGCCATAGTTTCCACCATTACGTTATTGAGTTCGCAGTGATAATCCCCCATGTCTGACCGCCACTCACGCTATTGCAGGTCTGGCCGGACGGCGACAACAAAAACCGGTTTGGCGTCTCCCGCGCGCGTGGGATCCTTCGCCGGAAGAAGGGGGAAAGCATGGCACTTACAGACCTGACCAAATCACTTAATGACGCCGTCAACAGTTATAACGATTCACTGACCGAGGTGGTAAAAAGTCCGGGATTCAGCATTACGATGGGCGGCAAGGTACTGACGCAGCTTGATGATCGGATCATGTCGTTGTCACTGACGGACAACCGGGGCTTTGATGCCGACCAGTTATCAATTTCCATTGATGACAGTGACGGTATGGTTGCACTGCCGCCGCGCGGGGCTGAGCTTGCCGTATCATTTGGGTGGCTGGGTGAACCGCTTATTTACAAGGGGCTGTATACGGTTGACGAGGTTTCCCACGAAGGCCCGGCAGATACCATTGGCGTTACTGCCCGCAGCGCTGATTTTCGTGAAGAGTTTAACGTAAAGCGCGAAGTCTCATGGCATGACGTGACCGTTGAGCGCGTTGTGTCGGCAATTGCGCACCGCTACGGACTGAAGGCGCAGATAAGTCGAATGCTCATGGACATTGAGATTGATCATGCCGACCAGACGCAGGAAAGCGATATGTCGTTCCTTACCCGCATGGCGGACATGCTGGGCGCAATTGCCACCGTTAAGAACGGCAGTCTGCTGTTTATCCTGCCGGGTGGTGGTGTTACCGCTAACGGGAAGGCGCTTCCTTCTGCCAGCATTGACCGCACGAGCGGCGACCGTCACCGCTTTCGTATTGCCGATCGGGATGCGTATACCGGCGTCAGGGCTTACTGGCTGGATCTTAATTTTGGCAAAAAGAAAAAGGTCAGCGTTAAGCGTCGCAAGCCTGCAAAGCCCAAAAAAGAGAAGAGCAGCAGCCGTGAGGGCGATTACATGGAGGGCGCAGACGGTAACGTCTATGTGCTGCGCAAGACCTACCAGAATGAAGATACGGCGAAACGTGCAGCGGCGGCAAAGTGGCAACAGCTTCAGCGTGGTGCGGCAGAGTTCACGATCACCCTGGCGCGTGGCCGTGCCGAGCTATACCCTGAAATGCACGTCACGGTTAGCGGTTTTAAGGATGAAATAGATAATCAGGACTGGATCATTGCGCGTGCTGAGCACGTTATAGACGACAGCGGTTTTACCACCAGGCTGGAGCTGGAAGCAAAAATACCTGACTGGATCGCGGAAACTGAATAAAATGAAATGGAGTTCAACTCCCACAGGGGAGCCATCATTATGTTCAGATGTCCATTTTGCGGCGCTATGGCCCGCACCCGTACCAGCCGTAAAATAACTGATATGACAATCCGGCAATATCACCAGTGTCAGAATCTGGAATGTAGCCGATCATTCACCACGCTTAACAGCGTGGAAAGGGAGGTTACAAAGCGTGCAGGCGTTGCACCGTTACCGCCTGATTTCATCCCCCGCGATGCCTTCCCGGCGTCCCATTACGGAAGAAATCAATTGAATCTGGAGATATAAAAACAGGTCCATAAAATTGTGCAAAGGCTTCACTGCAATAGTCTAAGAAGCATTATTCGTTTCCCCTAAAATGTGATTCGCTATAAAATACTCACGTTTAGTTAATAGAATAAATACAGGAGATATAATGAGTGACATGGCATTTTGCCGCGGCTGCGGAAAGGAAATACACAAAGAAGCTGCAGCCTGTCCTAATTGTGGAGCGCCACAAAGAACTACTGGCTCTAAAAGTAAAATTGCTGCTGCACTGCTTGCTTTCTTTTTGGGTGGTTTTGGCGCACATAAATTTTACTTGGGTAAGGTTGGGCAAGGTTTCCTTTATCTGATTTTTTGCTGGACTTTCATTCCATCTGTTGTGGCTTTCATTGAATTTATAATTTACCTCTGCACATCAGACGAAGATTTTGCACGAAAGTATGGATGATTTTAATCACAAGATTAAACAAAGCCCCGCTCAGTCGCGGGGCTTTTTTCTTTAGATTTTTCACACTTTATTCGAAGTGTGGACGCTATGTGGACGCTGATTTTAAAAATCCATTTTTATCAGCTAGTTAAACACTTGACCTTCCCCTTGATGGAAGGTTTATCCTTAGTCACAGTCACTTCTGACTACTCACTCCGCCACACCAACCAAGGAGTCAACGATGTCAAATACGGTTATCCTGGCACTGGAAGGATTATCCTGCGGCCATTGCGTTAAACGCGTAAAAGAGGCGCTTGAGCAGCGCGACGATGTTGAACAGGCCGAGGTCACCCAACAGGAAGCCAGCATTTCTGGCAGCGCCGAGGTCACTTCGCTCATCGCCACTGTCGAACAGGCGGGCTATCATGCAACGCTGAAACCTGAAGGCGCGCGCCCAAAGCCTGAGCCGTTGACAGCATCAGAGCCGCCGCCGGAGGCGCTGACAACGGAGTCCTCTTCTCTGCCGGCAACCGAAGCATTGCCTGCTCACGTCCTGCTTATTGACGGCATGAGCTGTGCCAGTTGCGTCAGCCGGGTTGAAAAAGCCCTTGAACAGGTTGCCGGTGTACAGCAGGCACGCGTTAATCTTGCCGAGCGAAGCGCGCTGGTCATGGGCCATGTTGAGCCACAGCAGCTGGTCGCTGCCGTGGATGCGGCCGGTTACGGTGCGGAAGTGGTTGACGACGAGCAGCAACGGCGTGAAAAGCAGCAAATCAGCGCCCGTCGCGCCCTGCGTCGCTTTAGCTGGCAGGCGGGCGTCGCGCTGCTGCTGGGCGTGCCGCTGATGGTATGGGGCATGATGGGCGACAATATGATGCTCACTGCCGCGAACAGAACCACCTGGCTGGTCCTCGGGATGCTCACCCTGCTGGTAATGATCGGGGCGGGTGGCCATTTCTACCGCAGCGCCTGGCGCAGTCTCCTTAACCGCAGCGCCACCATGGATACGCTGGTGGCGCTGGGAACAGCGGCCGCCTGGAGTTACTCCTTCAGCGTGGTCGTCTGGCCTGACTTTTTCCCGCCGCAGGCGCGTCATCTCTATTTTGAAGCCAGCGTGATGATTCTGGGCCTGATCAATCTGGGCCATGCGCTTGAACAACGCGCGCGCCAGCGTGCCTCACGCGCCCTGGAGCGGCTGCTGGATCTTACGCCCGCACAGGCCAATGTCATCACGGAACAAGGTGAGACGCTTATGCCCGTCAGCGCGGTAGAGCCCGGTATGATCCTGCGACTGGTCGCAGGCGATCGTATCCCCGTAGACGGCGAGGTACAGTCAGGCGAAGCCTGGTGTGACGAAGCAATGCTGACTGGCGAAGCGGTTCCCCAATCCAAAACACAGGGCGATCGCCTGTTTGCCGGTACGCTGGTGCAGGACGGGACCGTTCGCTTTATTGCGCAGGCGACTGGCGGCAATACCGCGCTGGCACGAATTATTCAGCTGGTACGTAAAGCGCAGAGCAGCAAACCTGAGGTTGGCCGTCTGGCGGATCGTATCTCTGCGGTCTTCGTACCGGTGGTCGTGATTATTGCCTTGCTGAGTGCGCTGATTTGGTACCTGGTGGGTCCACAGCCCCAACTGGCCTATGCGCTGGTTGTGGCCACCACCGTCATGATCATTGCCTGTCCCTGTGCGCTGGGTCTGGCAACACCGATGTCGATTATCGCGGGCACCGGACGCGCTGCTGAATACGGTGTGCTGGTGCGGGATGCCGATGCATTGCAACGCGCAAGTCATATCGACACGCTGGTGTTTGATAAAACGGGCACGCTTACCCAAGGTGCCCCGCAGGTCACCGAGGTTATCACCTGGCAGGGCAGCACCCGCGATGCCGTGCTCTCTGCCGCTGCGGCACTGGAACAGGCGTCAGGGCATCCACTGGCGAAAGCTATCGTGGCAGAGGCCGGCGCTGGCGAGAAGCCTGATATTTCGCAATTTCGTACAATACGCGGCAAAGGGGTGAGTGGCATTCTTAACGGCAGACAACTTGTCCTGGGTAATGTCAGCCTGTTAAGCGAGCACGGTGTGGATTGCCAGGCGGCACAGGAAGAAACGGAGAGACTAACCCGCCAGGGCGCAACGCCGGTTTTACTGGCTGAAGACGGGAAGCTTACTGGCCTGATTAGCCTGCGTGATACTCTGCGGCCGGAGGCGGGTGAAGCGCTGCAACGGCTGCATCAGGCAGGTTACCGGTTGATTATGCTGACCGGGGACCATGAGAATACCGCCCGCGCTATTGCTGATGACGTGGGCATGGATGAAGTGATTGCGGGTGTTTTGCCGGAAGGTAAAGCCGATGCGATCAGCCAGTTGCAGCAGCAAGGCCGTCAGGTCGCCATGATCGGCGATGGGATTAATGATGCACCCGCGCTGGCCCAGGCGGATGTCGGCATAGCCATGGGCGGCGGCAGTGATGTGGCGGTGGAAAGCGCATCGATAACGTTGCTACGTGACGACCTGCATGGCGTGGCAGATGCCTTAGCGATTGCATCCGCCACACTCAGGAATATCCGTCAGAACCTGTTTGGTGCCTTTATCTACAACATTATCGGTATTCCGCTGGCTGCGGGCGTGCTCTATCCCTTCACGGGGTTGTTACTCAGCCCGATTGTTGCCGGCGCGGCGATGGCACTCTCATCGATTACCGTCGTCAGCAATGCTAACCGGCTACTGCGCTTCACACCGCGCAAGAAGCCTTAACGGCCGCCTCTGTTTTTCGCCGCCGGATCCCGCTAGCATGGTGTCTTTAACACAGTAAGGACAGGGAATGACTGCGAGCCTTTGGCAACGTTTGCGTAACTGGATGGCGCCCCTTTTTCCCACCAGCTACCGGTGGCCGGCCGTCGATATCCGGTCGGGAGCATGCCAGTTTCATCTGGTGGGAAGCATTCATATGGGCACGCGCGATATGCAGCCTCTGCCAGTGCGGCTGCTACAACAGTTGCAAAATGCCGATGCCCTGGTAGTGGAAGCGGATATTACTCAGGGCGGTTCGCCATTTGATGACACCGAAGTATGCCCGCCGCTGCCGGTGCGTATGGATGAAGGCACGCTGGCGAAGCTGGACGCGTTATGCAATGAGACCGGTTTGTCCCTGACGCAGTTTGATACGTCACCAGCCTGGCAAATTGCGTTGATGCTGCAGGCCCGTCAGGCCCAGCGGCTGGGATTGCGCCCGGATTACGGCATTGATTATCAGTTGCTTCAGGCGGCACGTTCACTGCAAAAACCCGTGATTGAGCTGGAGGGCGCAGACGCGCAAATCACCCTGTTAAAGTCGCTGCCCGATAACGGTATGGCGCTGCTGCAGGATACGCTGACGCACTGGCACACCAACGCGCGCATGTTGCAGACGATGGTGAGCTGGTGGCTGGAAAGCCCGCCCCGCGAACCGCAAATCGCCTTACCGGCGACGTTCAGTCAGACGCTCAATGACACGCTGATTAGCCAGCGCAACCGTGAGTGGCGCGGGCGATTACAAACGTTGCCCGCGGGACGTTATGTGGTGGCCGTCGGCGCACTGCATTTATATGGTGAGAACAATCTGCCAGCCCTGCTACGGGCGGAGTAATCAGGGATAAAAAAAAGAGAGCCGACAGTCATATCGGCTCTTCAAAGAGGAATGTGTTAATGATTTTAGTTATCGCTCAACAACCCAGTTGCTGGCGCGTGGCAATTCTCGCCTAAAGCACATTATTTCGCCACATTTATCTTTCAATAAAACGTAATAAGATTTTTCTGAATCAGAGGCCATTATGACGCCTGCGGTAAAACTGTTGGAAAAACAAAAAGTCAGCTTCACACTGCACCCTTATGAGCATGACGCAAGCGAAACGCATTTTGGCGATGAAGCGGTGCGTAAGCTTAACCTGGACGCCCGCCAGGTCTATAAAACGTTGCTTGTAGCGCTGAACGGCGATGCAAAGCAGCTGGCCGTGGCGGTGACGCCCGTGGCAACGCAGCTTGATCTCAAAAAGGTGGCTAAGGCTCTCGGGGTAAAAAAAGCGGAGATGGCCGATCCCCTGCTGGCGCAGCGGATTACGGGTTATCTGATCGGCGGCATCAGTCCGCTGGGGCAAAAAAAGCGTCTGCCGACGGTGATTGACCACTCAGCCAACGACTTTGCCACGCTGTTCATTTCTGGCGGTAAACGCGGACTGGATATTGAACTCAGCCCGCAGGATTTGTCCCGTCTTCTGAATGCCCCGCTGGCAGACATTGCCCGACGCGATTAAGCCGGTTGCAGAGCGCAGAGTTCATCAATCATCCAGCGTCCGGCCGGGCCGGGCGGATGGCGGCGCGACCAGACCACTTCTACGGCGATGCGCTGCGGCCACCCGGCAACAGGCAATTCCTTTAAGACACCATGTCCAAACTGTTTCACCAGCCAGCGCGGCAAAATGCTCCAGCCAAAGCCCTGTTCCGCCATCTCAAGCAGCACATAATATGTCTGAGCAGACCAGGCCCTGCCCTGAAAAGTGGGGGCGCGGCGTTCGGTCCAGGTATTGAGACGAAGGTGACGAAGGGGTTCAAGCTGGCTTTCATTCACCGTCGCTTCCTGCGCCAGAGGATGATCCCGGTGCAGGTAAATCCCTAACTCAGCATCGACCTGCAGGCGGGCGACCGCGATGTCAGCCGGGAGCGTCGGCTGGGCACGAATCACGCCGATCTGCGCGCGCCCGGTTTGCAACAGTTCGACGACATCGTCATCTTCTGCGGCAATGCCTTCCAGCTCCACCTCCGGATAGCGCCTGTCAAATTGCCTGAGCAGGCGCTGATGGTAGTGCGTTTGCCAGAAGTCAGATACCGCCACGCTGAGCCGTGGTTCGATTCCCTCGGACAGGCGCGTTGCCAGCGCATCCAGTCGCTCACTGGCGGCAAGAATCTGCTGAACCTGCGGTAAGACGCGTCGCCCTTGTTCGGTCAGTTGCGGCTGACGACCGCGCCGGTCAAATAAGGCAAAACCCAGATCGTCTTCCAGGTTAACCACAGCCACGCTGATGGTGGACTGGCTTTTGTTTAAGGCGCGCGCGGCGGCAGAAAACGAGCCACTGGCTACCGTTTGCACAAAGGCTTCCAGGGATTCAGGAGAGTAACGCATGTTAACCATCGCTTTTATCGATAGATGATCATTTTATCTTAGCATGATGCCATGGGAAAATAGGCACCTGAACTAAGGAGACTGACATGCAAACCCGTTCACTCACCGAGCGCATCTTACATGCCAGCCTGTTTGAAGGTCTGGCCATCCTCACCATTGCCCCGCTGGCAGCCTGGATGATGGATAAACCGCTGTTTCAGATGGGCGCACTGGCCATCATGTTGTCCACGGTCGCGATGCTCTGGAATATGATGTACAACAGCGTGTTTGATCGCTGGTATCCGCCTCGTCAGAAACGCAGTGCATGGGTTCGTGTGCTGCATGCTCTGGGATTTGAGGGCGGCTTTATCCTGATAGGGCTTCCGCTGGCCGCCTGGATGCTGGAGATTTCGTTATGGCAGGCCTTTATGATCGAAGTGGCGTTTTTTCTGTTCTTTCTGCCCTACACCTTCGTCTATAACCTGGTGTGGGATAAACTGCGGTCGCACTGGTTCAACCGTAAGGCCTGCCGCGCCTGACAAGGCACCGGGGAGACGAAGCGCCTCCCCGGTGATTTAACGCGGTGCTGCACGTTCCCCGTTCCAGTGTTGTATCCATGCCAAAATCATTTTGGGATAACGACGCGCGGGCACCGTTTCTTTCGCGTCTTTCAATGTATCCTGGGCCGTTGCCGTCTGGTAAATCACCTTATCGCGAGGCACGTAGTCGCTGGCATTCAGCGGCGAATGTTTACTGACCCAGTCACGCAGCACCACGGCGTCAACGTTGCCACTGTTGACATAACCCGGATGTGAATCAATACGGGGATAGCCATCGCCGCCCGCCGCATTGAAGCTGTTAGTCGCCATCCGATAAGTTTTGGTGTCATCCAGCGGCTGTCCGTTGATCGTGACTTTACTCACGCCGCTGCCATTCGCGGTCAGACTGACATTTGCAAACTGGGCATAACCGCCTGAACCCGGTTCGATATTCGCCACCACCGCCAGATAGCGTTTAATTTCCGCCCCACTCAGCGTGACGGAAACGACCTGATTGGCAAAGGGTTGGACCTGGAGCAAATCGCGCCATGCCACGGGCCCTGGTTTGAGCGAGGCCCGAATTCCGCCGCCGCTCATCACGGCGAAGTCGGCCTGGGTCGCGGCCATCTGCGCCCGCAGGATAAGCTGCCCGAGGCTGCTTTGCTGAACGCGCACGGTTTCTTTTTCGCCGGAAAACACCCCGTTGACGCGCCCGACATTCACCTGCAACGTCGCTTCAGCGCGTTTTTGAAACGGCGTCAGTAATTTCATCATAGCCGTGTTTTTGGGGATCTCTTCCTGCCAGGTCAGCCAGGATTCGCTGCCATCGAGATTTTTGATTTTATGTTTGAGGTTAACCGGGATGAGCTGATACGACGCCAGGGTAACCTCGCCATTGCGGTAGGTAAAATCGCCACGTCCGACATATTTTCCCCACTTTTCCGCCTGCATAATCCAGACGCCATTTTGCCGGTCAGGCTGACAGGGCTGACCCGGCTGGTAATCTTTGCGGCTCACATTCTCTTTTTCCATACAGACCGCGTCATGCGAATGCCCCCCTACGATCATATTGAGGGTGCCCGCAGGCAACCTGCGCGCCAGCGTCACATCATCAATCCCGTTACTGCCGTGTTTGCCGTCGTCATAATGACCAAGATGGGTCAGCGCCACGATCACATCCGGTTTTTCTTTGGCGCGTAGTTCAGACACAACCTTTACGGCTTCGGCTACCGGGTCACGGAATTCGATATCCGTTAACTGTTCAGGGTTGGTCAGGCGGGCGGTATCCGGCGTGATTAACCCGATAACCGCAATCTTCAGCCCCATGCGCCGGAACATCGCCCAGGGCTTAAACAGACGTTTACCTGTGCTTTTTTGATAAACATTCGCGGCCAGAAAAGGGAATTTGGCCCATTTTTCCTGTTTCCGCAGCACGGCGAGGGGTTTATCGAATTCATGGTTGCCCAGCGTCATGGCATCGTAACCAATCAGGTTCATGCCACGAATATCAGGTTCGGCATCCAGGGCATCCGATTCCGGCACGCCAGTGTTGACATCTCCGGCCGACAAAATCAGTGCACCACCGCCTTTGGCCTGAATATCGTAGCGTGCGGTATCTATTAATGTTTTTTGTGCCGCCAGACCGTACTCGCCCTGCTCATCAAACCAGAAATGGCCGTGCAGATCGTTGGTGTGCAAAATGCTGAAACGGTAACTCCGGTCAGGCACGGCGGCCTGAGTAAACAGTGATGAGAGCAACATCGCT
The DNA here is from genome assembly GCF_035191405.1 of Pantoea sp. JZ2. Classification (NCBI taxonomy): domain Bacteria; kingdom Pseudomonadati; phylum Pseudomonadota; class Gammaproteobacteria; order Enterobacterales; family Erwiniaceae; genus Pantoea; species Pantoea sp. JZ2. Next base: position 3,618,945 of record NZ_CP045247.1, read on the forward strand.
CCGGTCAGACCCGCCCCCGCCCATCGAGATAACACCACAGCCTCTCTCCTTTGAATAATGATTCTTGCCGATCGTCAGCGCCCTTCTGTGTCGCACATTCCCTGTGCTAACTCAAGTTTACCGCGCGTCGTCCGGTCATTATCGCAGGTTGTTCAGCGCAGGACAGGGTCTGATTTTGTCATCATTGTTATGCATGAAGGCGCAATGTTAAGCAGAAGGAACGATCAGCTTGTTAATTTTTAGATACTTTCGCTGGTGTGATTCGCCCTGTGTTAAATTTATATATTACTCTGTTTTTAACAGTGCATTTCGTCAAGACGGCCTTCGCGCGCGCAAACAAGGCTGGCTGAGCCAATGCTAAATAACAGCCTGTTTTGTTTGCTGTTTTATCATCCGCTTTCATGCCATCAGGTCAGCCGCCTATCCGGCCGCCCCGACACACAGAGGCCAACGAAGCAAAGGGAGCAGGCAAATCGCTGCCTGAGTGCGGTTGTAGGCTGTTACCAACACATTTTCACCTCATTATCGTCACGCTTGTGTCATTTAGAATGAATAAACTCCTTCCTGACCGTACGCAACAGACCGTTGTATCGACCCATAACTGCGATAAGTGAGAAAAACAGCCTTCATCTTGCACTTTTCGCGTATTTCCCTAATTTCTTTTGATAATCCCACAAATTATTCAGCGATGCCGCCTGATATGCATTAAACTCATTTGTTACAACCGGATACATTTACATCCAAGGAGACAGGCATGCATCACACCACACCGCTGATCACCACTATTGTCGGGGCACTGGTTCTGGCTTTCCTCCTTGGTATGCTGGCTAACCGGTTACGAATTTCTCCGCTGGTGGGTTACCTTGTTGCTGGCGTTATGGCCGGCCCTTTTACACCCGGCTTTGTGGCAGACACGAATCTGGCACCGGAACTGGCCGAACTGGGCGTGATTCTGTTGATGTTTGGCGTCGGTCTGCACTTTTCACTGAAGGACCTGATGTCGGTAAAGCGGATAGCCATTCCCGGCGCGATTGCACAGATCGCGGTAGCCACATTGCTGGGAATGCTGATGTCGTGGGCGATGGGTTGGTCGTGGATGACCGGCCTGGTGTTTGGCTTGTGTCTTTCTACCGCCAGTACCGTGGTGTTGCTGCGTGCGTTAGAAGAACGGCAGCTGATTGAAAGCCAGCGCGGTCAAATTGCTATCGGCTGGTTAATTGTCGAAGACCTGGTGATGGTGCTTACGCTGGTCTTGCTGCCCGCCATTGCGGGCATGATGGAACAGGGCAACGCCAGCGCCAGCCTGGTGATCTGGGATCTGCTCTGGACCATCGGCAAAGTTGCCGCCTTTATGGTGCTGATGATGGTGGTAGGCCGCCGTGCGGTCCCCTGGATTCTGGCGAAAAGTGCGGCCACGGGTTCACGCGAGCTGTTTACGCTGTCTGTCCTGGCGCTGGCGCTGGGCATCGCATTTGGCGCCGTCGAGTTCTTCGACGTGTCTTTTGCGCTGGGTGCGTTCTTTGCCGGAATGGTGCTGAATGAATCGGAGTTAAGTCAGCGCGCTGCCCGTGACACGTTGCCGTTACGGGATGCTTTTGCAGTGCTGTTCTTTGTCTCTGTCGGCATGTTATTTGATCCCATGATCCTGGTGAAAGAGCCGCTGGCCGTGCTGGGTGCGTTGGTGATTGTCGTCATCGGCAAATCCGCCGCCGCTTGGCTGTTGGTTTCGCTGCTGGGTCATTCGCGTCGGACAGCGATGACCATCTCGGTGAGTCTGGCGCAAATCGGCGAGTTTGCCTTTATTCTTGCCGGTCTGGGCATTTCACTTGGCCTGCTTGATGAAGAAGGCCGAAATCTGGTCCTGGCGGCCGCTATCCTTTCTATCATGCTCAATCCGGTTCTGTTTACGCTGCTGGGGCGTTACCTCGCCAAAAATGAAACGATGGAGCAGCAGACGCTGGAAGAAGCGCTGGAAGAAGAACAAGAGATTCCTGTGGATGTCTGCAACCATGCCGTCATCGTTGGCTATGGTCGCGTCGGCAACCTGCTGTGTGAGCAACTGATCAAACTGAATATTCCGGTGGTGGTGGTAGAAAGCTCCATCCCGCGCGTAAAAGCCTTACGGGATCAGGGGATCAGAGCGGTGCTGGCGAATGCCGCCCGCGCCAATACCCTGGCGCTGGCCCGGGTGGACTGTGCCAGCTGGCTGTTAGTCACTATCCCTAACGGCTACGAGGTAGGCGAAATTGTGACGGCAGCACGACAGAAGCAGGCTGATATCGATATTATCGTGCATGCCCATTATGACGATGAAGTGGAGTATATTCTGGAGCGCGGTGCAAACCACGTCGTTATGGGTGAGCGGGAAATTGCCGCCAGTATTATTCAGAAGTTACAGGAAAAGCTAACGCTGCAGGAAGAAAAAACCGTCAGCGAAGGTCAGCACTAATCCATCCCAAACGGCTGTCGCCCCGCTGAACTCTCAGAGATTCAGCGGGGCGTCTGACTTGTCGGCCTTAACGATCCCAGTAGGACTCTTCCAGGCTGTCTTCACGCTCAGGCAAACCGCGCGTCAGTCGGGGCGAATGCTGATTCAGGACCTGATAGCTGACCCGGTTAGCATATTTGCAGACCTGCGCCAGCGACGAATAGGTCAGATAAGCACGCGCATGTTTACTGGAGTTAGGTACGTTGCGGCGATGGTAGTTATTCGCCGTAATGTCATGCAGCAACGCTGCCAGCGCGCCGTCCCCTGCTCCATTGGTATTCATGATCTTCTCCGGGCCGCCCATGTAGGGCGCGATGTGCGAGAAAATGCGTAACGGCTGCTGACAATCCTGTTTACGCATTGCGCGACTGAATTCGTACTGGTTGAATTCAGCAATCGCGCCCGGTAACAAAGGATGGTTGGTTTTACGCTTAAATTCGTCTTCGGTATAGCCCGCCATATATAAACCGGTCGGCCCTGCCGTGCACAGCACCAGATCCACCCACTCCAGCGCCCTGTCCGAGGCCAGTAGCGGGTCGGCCTCGCCCGTCAGCGCCAGCGCCTCTTCTTCGTTCATCGCCACAATCGACACGTGGTCACGCAGGAAATCACGCCAGAACTGAGGATTGTCACCTATCACGTGTTTCGTGCCTAACGTCAGCACCACCGGCACGTTGTGGCGCTTTGCATACTCGATAGCCTGCAGCGTCGCCTGTGGCATCGGTTCACCGTCTTTGCAACGCACCAGATACGAGGTCAGAACCAGCGCGGAAGCGCCCGCAATTACGTCCTCAGGCACACTTTCCGCTTTGAGCTGGTTCATCTGGCCAGGGCTAATCGCAAAGGTCCGATCGCCCTGATCGCCGATCAGGGTGAAACAGCGGCCAATCGCTCCGTCCACACCCTGAAGATAGTTAAGATCCATGCGGCTCGAAGTATTACAAAGGTAACGATACGCATAACCGCCAATCTGAATGTTATTGCACATCACGCCCAGCAATACGGAACGGTCGTCCGCCAGCACGGAGAAATTGTGCAGCGTGTTGCCAATCGTGCCGCCTGCGAACTGGTGAGTAATCAGTTCGTCACGCATCAGTTCAGCGTACAGCGCTTCTGCCACGGCATCGTCAATGACCAGCGAATGGCCGGCACTCAGACCATAGCGGACCAGAAAGGCGTCATCGACTTTCGCTTCGATATCGACCAACGTCTGATCGATGCCTACTACCCAACTGCCGTCTTCATTATCGAATGACGAGGACTGGAGAAGGGGATCGCGCGCGCTGACGGGAAAATAGTGTTTGGATTTACGTTTGCCGGGAAATTTCATGGTGACTGCCGTGAGGAAAAACAGGCAGAGAAGCATATCATATTCTCTGCGACGACTTTAACGCTGCGCGCGAATCCGTAGCTCGCCCATCCCGCCCGCATCTGACGTATCAGCGTATATTCCTGGCAGGCCATCTGATGAACGCCGGGACGTGGCGCCTGCAGGTTCATGACAGCCTGTAGGAGGATGCAGCACGACAGCAATGCGGTTCCGTACCTGTCAGGCAGCAAGGGCCAGAAAATGGTCTGCGACAAGCGCGGCTGGCGTTCAGAGGACAACGAAGAAGGAAAACGCAGGAAAGTATGGGTAGATTCACTACAGCAAAAGGGGCCAGTCGTGCCGGCCCCTCTCTGCTTAGCCCAGAATTTTAGCCAGCTCTGCACTCACGTCGGACACGTTACGTGTGCCGTCGATTTTGTGGTACTCAGTGTTACCCGCTTCGGCTTCTTTGCTGTAGTAAGCAATCAGCGGTGCGGTTAGCTGGTGGTATTCCACCAGACGTTTGCGCACCGTTTCTTCCTGATCGTCTTTACGCGTGGTCAGCTCTTCACCGGTCACGTCATCCTTGCCTTCCACCTTCGGTGGATTGAATTTGACATGGTAAACACGGCCTGATGGCGCATGAACACGGCGACCGACGATGCGTTCAACGATCAGTTCATCCGGCACAGCGAACTCCAGCACATAGTCCACTTTGATACCGGCTTCTTTCATTGCGTCAGCCTGAGGAATGGTGCGTGGGAAACCATCAAGCAGGAAACCGTTTTTGCAATCTTCCTGGGCGATGCGCTCTTTAACCAGCGCAATCACCAGCTCATCAGTAACCAGCTTGCCGGCATCCATAATGGCTTTCGCCTGGTTGCCCAGTTCGGTGCCCGCTTTAACCGCTGCACGCAACATGTCGCCAGTGGAGATCTGCGGAATGCCGTATTTCTCCATGATGAATTGGGCTTGAGTCCCCTTACCTGCGCCCGGAGCTCCGAGCAGAATAATACGCATTGCGTAAATCCCCTTGCGAATCGCATTGATGAATCTGAGAAGCGGAAGAACATACCATTATGATCCGCGCACCACAAGGAAGGGGCGGATCAACGCAGATCAGTGTACTGACTTTAGCCAGCGATCGCAGTGCGCGATGTCAGTGAAAAGGCATTTTCGGACTGGTGGCGGGTACAATGCGGCTTTTAAGGCGGTTGCGCAACAAATATGGGTGCCGGAAAGCAGGCAGGAAGGCTGCAGCCAAAAAAACCGGTGAGGATCTCACCGGTTTCGTCGTCTTACGCCGTCAGCAGTTGGTTCATCCGACGGATAAACTGGTTAGGATCGTCCAGCGTGCCGCGCTCTGCCAGCAGGGCCTGATCCAGTAACAGCTCAATCCACTCACCGAAGCGGGCTTCATCCTGGGTATCTGCCACGCGCTTCACCAGTTGGTGATCGGGGTTGATCTCGAAGATATATTTCACTTCCGGTACGTCCTGTCCTGCCGCCGCGAACAGTTTGGCCATTTGCGTGGTCATCTCGTTTGCATCGGTGGTCACAATCGCAGGCGTATCGGTCAGACGGTGCGTCAGACGGACTTCTTTCACACGTTCGCCCAGCAGCGTTTTCACGCGCTCAACAAAAGGTTCCAGCGCTTTTTCCGCTTCTTTCTGCGCTTCCGTTTCTTCGTCAGCCAGCTTATCCAGCGCTTCATCCGCTTTGCTGACGGACTGGAAGGCCTTACCGTCGAACTCGGTCAGATAGCTCATCATCCATTCATCGATACGATCGGACAGCAGCAGGACCTCAATGCCTTTTTTACGGAACAGCTCCAGATGCGGACTGCTTTTCGCTGCAGCATAGCTGTCGGCGGTAATGTAGTAGATCTTCTCCTGACCCTCGACCATACGGCTGACGTAATCTTCCAGCGACACGGTTTGCGCCGCGCTCTCGCTTTGTGTGGTGGCAAAACGCAGCAGTTTGGCAATCGTCTCTTTGTTGGCGTGATCTTCAGCGGGGCCCTCTTTCAGGACCAGACCAAACTCTTTCCAGAAGGTCTGGTACTTTTCGCTGTCCTCTTTCGCCAGCTTCTCCAGCATCTGCAGAACACGTTTGGTCAACGCGCCGCGTAGATTCTGGGTAACACGGCTGTCCTGCAGAATCTCACGCGATACGTTGAGCGGCAGATCGTTAGAGTCAATCAGGCCGCGCACAAAGCGCAGGTAGTTCGGCATAAACTGCTCGGCGTCATCCATGATAAACACGCGCTGCACGTAGAGCTTCAGACCATGTTTATGGTCGCGGTTCCACATGTCGAACGGTGCGCGAGCCGGGATATATAGCAGGCTGGTGTACTCCTGTTTCCCTTCTACGCGGTTGTGGCTCCATGTCGCCGGATCGCTGAAATCATGGGCAATATGTTTGTAGAACTCTTTGTACTCTTCGTCGCTGATCTCTGACTTGCTGCGGGTCCACAGCGCCTGAGCTTTGTTGATTTTCTCCCAGGTCGTAGTGCCGCTTTCTTCATCTTTGGTTTCGATTTCAACCGGCAACGCAATGTGATCGGAGTATTTACCAATGATGTTGCGGACGCGCCAGCTGTCGAGGAATTCATCTTCGCCTTCACGCAGGTGCAAGGTGATTTCCGTACCGCGATCGGCTTTGCTGATGTCAGCGATGGTATACTCACCTTCACCTGCCGATTCCCAGAACACGCCTTCGTCTTCGGCGGCACCCGCTGCGCGCGTGCGCACCGAGACTTTGTCGGCAACGATAAAGGCCGAGTAGAAACCCACACCGAACTGACCGATCAGCTGACTGTCTTTGGCCTGATCGGAGCCCAGGGATTCCAGAAAGGCTTTGGTGCCGGATTTCGCAATAGTGCCAAGGTTTTCAATCACTTCATCACGGCGCATGCCGATACCGTTATCGCTCAGCGTGATGGTGCGGTTATCCTTATCGACAGAGAGACGCACGCGCAGGTCACCATCGCCTTCGTACAGGCTGGCATCAGACAGCGCGCGGAAGCGCAGTTTATCCGCCGCATCCGAGGCGTTGGAAATCAGTTCACGCAGGAAAATCTCTTTGTTTGAATAGAGAGAATGGATCATCAGGTGCAGAAGTTGTTTTACCTCTGACTGAAAGCCACGAGTCTCTTGTCCTTTCATGGTCATTGCTACCTCAACAGAATCAGATTTAACGAACGTTGAGGAGGATGTGGGGGTACATGCAGGATTTTCAAGCCGGCGTTTTTCACAACGCCGGCAAGCGTTTAAAATTTAATCTTCTGGCGGCCTGCCAGTGAGTGGGATAGCGTGGTGCCATCCACCATTTCCAGTTCGCCGCCCATCGGAACGCCATGCGCAATGCGGCTGGCTTCAACGCCATACTGGCCACATAATTCTGCAATGTAGTTCGCGGTCGCTTCGCCTTCCACGGTGGGGTTGGTCGCCAGGATCACTTCCTGAATCGCTTCCTTCTCCAGACGCTGTTCCAGCCGATCGAGACCGATATCTGCCGGGCCAATGCCATCCAGGGGTGAAAGATGGCCCATCAGAACGAAATAACGGCCGGCAAATTGCCCGGTTTGCTCAATAGCATGGATATCTGCCGGACTTTCCACCACGCAGATCTGACCGTTTTGCTGACGCCGGGGATTGGCGCAGATAGTGCAGATTTCCTGCTCGGTGAAGGTGCGGCAATCGGCACAGTGACCGATTTCCGACATTGCCCGGGTCAGCGCCTGTGCCAGCCGCATTCCCCCACTACGATCGCGCTGTAGCAGTTGGAACGCCATCCGTTGCGCCGACTTCGGCCCAACGCCCGGCAAACAGCGCAATGATTCCATTAAGGATTCTAGCAGTGGGCTGGTTTGCATCAGAACGGCATCTTGAAGCCTGGTGGCAACTGCATGCCTGAAGAGACAGACGCCATTTTCTCTTTCTGCGCTTCATCAATGCGACGCGCCGCGTCGTTGAAGGCGGCAGCGATCAAATCTTCCAGCATGTCTTTGTCATCTTCCAGCAGGCTGGGATCGACTTCCACACGGCGGCAGTTGTGGGCACCATTGATGGTCACTTTGACCATGCCTGCGCCTGATTCACCCGTGACTTCCAGGGCGGCAATTTCTTCCTGAACCTGGGCCATTTTGTCTTGCATCTGCTGGGCCTGTTTCATCAGGTTGCCCAATCCGCCTTTACCAAACATAGTTTTCTCTCTCTGCTGAGGCTACAACGCGGTTTATTCATAACGTTGCAGCGTGTTCAAACGGGTCGAATGCTTTCCTCATCCAAATCGGCATCGAAAAAGCGACGAAGGGTTTGAATGTGGCTGTCACTCAAGATGGACTGACGCGCCTGCGCCAGCTTCTCTTCATAAATGGCCTGACGCCACTCCAGTGGCGTCAATACCGTAGGATTATCGTCTTCAATAACCGACAGTTCAACCTGATGTCCGGCAACCTGACTCAATGCGGCGGTCAGGGCCTGCTGCGCGGAGGCCGAATTCAGGTGGCGCTTGCTGGAACGTAAATGCAGGCAAATACCCTGATCGGTGGTCTCTTTCCAGGCATTCAACGCCAGCTGTTGAACCAGTTTAGGCAGCGGCAAACCGGCCACTTCAGCCGCCCAGGCATCACGCTGCTGGGCTTCTTCAGCCAGCCGTGCGGCCAGCTCAGGATTTTTCTCATGCTCCAGCGCAGAACGCAAGGCTTTTGGCGTGGCGACGGGCGCGGCCGCTTCGGTTACGGGCGTCAGCGCTTTCCAGCGGTACGCCTCTTTTTTTACCGGCGCTTCAGGGGCGCGCTCACGCACACGCTGCTGACTGCGCTCGGTCACCGAGGCCAGTCGCTCAAGGGCAGAACTGGCCGGCCGCGCACCTGGCGCTGCCGGCTCACTCTTTTTTGCTTTGTTTGCTCCCTGGCGCAGCAGTTGGGTGCGCGCCTGCAGGAGCTGGCTGGTTGAACTGGACAGTGACGGTTCGGGTGCCGCAGGCGAGACAGACTGCGCGGTTGGTGCCGAAGCGGGTTCGGGTGCCGCCATTTGTGGCCGGGCAGCGGGCGCCGATTCGGTTGGCGACGGCGGTACGTTCTGTACCGGCACCGGCGCTGACTGCGCGGTCAGCGTGGGCCGCGCGATCGGCTCCGCGACGGCCGCTTTGGGATGAAACGCCAGCGCGCGCAATAAGGCCATCTCAATGCCCATACGACGATCGGGCGCAAGGGGTAAATCTTTGCGCCCCATCAGCAGGGTTTGATAATAAAGCTGCAGATCGGCAGGCGGCACGACGCGCGCCAGTTCCCGCAGGCGCAACGCATTGCTTTCTTCATCGTCGTTAAGAGAGGCAGGCAGTAACTGTACCATGGCAATGCGGTGCAGCAGGCGCAGCATCTCAACGAGCAATGCCTCCCAGTCAACCCCGCGCGAAGCTGCCTGCGCCAGCAACGCCATCACCTGTTCTCCGTTGCCGTCGACTACGGCTTCAAGCAGCCCCAGGGGTTGCTCATCGTCAAGCGTCCCGAGCATCGCCCCGACGGTCGCGCTGGTCACGCTGCCCTCGCCCATCGCAATGGCCTGATCGGTAAGGCTCAGCGCATCGCGCATACTGCCATCGGCAGCACGGGCCAGCAGTTGCAGCGCCCGCGGTTCCCGGGCGATCTGCTCCTGTTCTAATACGTTGTCAAGCTGCTGACGGATCTGGTCAACATCCAGCGCTTTAAGGTGAAACTGCAGACAACGGGACAGGATTGTCACCGGCAGCTTCTGCGGATCGGTCGTCGCCAGCAGGAATTTAACGTGTGAAGGCGGTTCTTCAAGCGTTTTCAGCAGCGCATTGAAGCTGTGACGCGACAGCATGTGCACTTCATCAATAAGGTAAACTTTAAAGCGGCCGCGGGCGGGCGCATACTGCACGTTATCAAGCAGATCGCGCGTGTCTTCCACTTTGGTGCGCGAGGCGGCATCAATTTCGATGAGATCGACAAAACGGCCGTGTTCGATCTCACGGCAGTTATCGCACTGACCACAGGGCGTGGCGGTGATCCCGGTTTCGCAGTTAAGGCCTTTTGCCAGCAGACGGGCAATCGTGGTTTTCCCTACGCCCCGTGTGCCGGAGAAGAGATAAGCATGATGGATGCGTCCCAGAGACAATCCATTCGCCAGCGCCGTCAGAACATGTTCCTGACCGACAACATCAGCAAACGCCTGTGGACGCCATTTTCGGGCAAGTACCTGATAGCTCATGTGGTTTCGACGAATTTGGATGGAAATGTGAGCGCAGACGCACTGCAACCCCTGTATATGATTGCAGTAGTCTAACAGCTACGCTTTCACCTATCACTCGTTATCTTGAAGCGGTAAAGCGGAATGGCCCCACAGGTGCGCGAGGCCAGAAGCGAGGCTTAGTGGCCGGGGAAATTGACCAGGCTGTAGCTGTCAACGCCCAGCGCCTTGAGGCGGGCTTCCCCTGCCAAATCGAACAGGTTAATAATAAAAGCAGCATCTTTCACTTCACCGCCTGCACGACGGATCAGTTTGATCGTGGCTTCCAGCGTTCCGCCGGTCGCCAGCAGATCGTCGACCACCAGCACGACGTCGCCCGGCTGGATCGCATCTTTGTGCAATTCCAGTTGGTCGGTACCGTATTCCAGCTCGTAGGATTCGCTGTAAGTTTCACGTGGCAGTTTGCCCGGTTTACGCACCGGGACAAAACCCAGCCCCAGCCCCAGGGCAACCGGCGCACCAAAGAGGAAGCCACGCGCTTCTGTGCCGACAACTTTGGTGATGCCTTTATTACGGTAGCGCTCAACCAGCAGGGCGATAGACGCTGCATAGGCGTTCGGGTCTTCCAACAGGCTGGTGACGTCACGGAAAAGAATACCCGGCTTCGGGTAATCAGGAATACTTTTGATACTGTTTTTAATCAGTTCAAGCTGCTGCGCAGTGTCGGTCATAATCTTAAGCCTGGTAAAAAAATTCTGTTTTGCGCAGCTTCAATAGCGCCAATACCTGATTAAAGGTTCAGCGGAAATACATTCATAATGGGAAGCCGCACACGAAGAGGCCCAAATCTAAGCAAATGGCCGGCTAATTGCAACTTTATCGCGGAGGTAAACTGTCGTCTGGTGTTTCTGCCACCACCGGCATCCGCCACATAAACAGCAACAGAAGGCACAACATGATGCCCAGCATGATCCGTACCCACAGCACAGGCACCAGCCACAAGGATAACGCAAATGTCGCCACAATCAGTACGATGGCGCGGCTTTTTGCCCCTGGCGGCATGCCACGATGCTGTTGCCAGTGACGAATATAGCGACCAAAGGGCGATTTCCAGAGCAGCCAGTGATGAAAACGTGGTGAAGAACGGGCAAAACACCATGCTGCCAGCAGCATGAATGGCGTTGTAGGTAATAAAGGTAATACAATGCCCAGTATGCCAAGCACTATCGCCAGCCAACCCAGGGTTAATAAGACAATGCGTTGCATACCTGCCACCCAGTGCGTTTTCCGTTGCATGACTTTAGCATACCTGCGTTGGGCGCAATGAGTAAGCATCCGACGCGGCAAAGGCTGCATCACTGCCTTCTCACCTTGCGCCAGGCCATCCACAGCCATCCCGACGGCGAGTGTCGCTCGCCGCGTTTTGACAACCAACTCTTTACGACGAAAGGGACCCGACTGGCCGATTATCTGCAGGAAATTGAGCACAACTATCAGCGCCTTTGTCAGGCCGGCGAGGATGTGGAACGTAGCCAGTGGCTGGCGGGTCATCTGGTGGACCAAATCGCCGCCCTGCAGCGTGAAGCCAGTACCCAGCAACTTCGTAGCCGCGCAGAACGTGCCCGGCCTTCCGCCCGTCAGCAAAAATATCTGGAATACCGGGAATATGAGCGTCGACTACAGGCGATGATCGACCAGCGGGAGCAACGGCTGGCGCTGGCAGAAACCTTTGCCGTTCAGCAGCAGTTGAAAAAAGACCTGGAGGTACTGGAAGGCCGTATGGCACGCTGCCGGCAGGCGATCCGCTCGGTGGAGTGGGCAATGTCACTGTCAGACAGCCCGTTTAGCAGTTAATGCGCTATCTTTGCAAGACCGCCATCGCAGGATGGCACGCTTATCAGGCCCATGATACAACGTCGCAGGAGGAATGATGTCCCTGGAAACGGCCCCCGAAGAGGTCAAACTGGCGGTAGATTTGATTCAGCTGTTTGAAGAACACCAACTGTCGGTGGAAACGGTGTTGTCCGCCCTGGCCATTGTTCAGCGCGATTACGAAAAGAAACGCGACGAACAGCGCAAAGACTAAGCCTTTTTTGCCAGCGTCGGACTTAAGCGCAACATATCAATCAGGGCATCCACCAGTTCGGGCGCATCGGCAACCAGATCGAATTTGCCAGGCGTAAAAAGCCAGCTTTCCATCATGCCATTGACATAGCTGCGCATGATTAACGCCGCCTGTCGGGTCTGGAACGTTTCTGGAAGTTGCCCGGCATCAATGCACTGACGCAGTACGTCTTCAATTTCGTTGTAACGCTCAAGCAACAGACTTTGCTGGATACTTTTTACGGCAGCCATTTCCCCGACAAATTCGCATTTATGAAAGATGATTTCCATCAACGCACGGCGCTGCGGATCGCGCGCAGTCGCCTGAAAGATATAGACCAGCATCGCCCGTAAAATGGAGAGTGGATCACCAGGGTATTTTGTTTGATACTCAAGTTTCACTTCATTAAGCCCGGCATCGCAGCGAAGCCATATTTCGTTCAACAAATCGGCTTTGTTTTTGAAATGCCAGTAGATAGCGCCACGGGTTACGCTGGCTGCAGAAGCGATGTCCGCCAGGGAGGTGGCTGAAACCCCCTCTTTCGAAAACAGAGCAAGGGCGGCGTCCAGAATTTGATGCCGGGTTTCAAGAGCTTGCGCTTTGGTTTTTCGTGCCATAGGGGACTTTTTTTACAAACAGGTAAGTTTACATACATTTGTGAATGTATGTACCATAGCACGAGCTAAAATAATACGCAGCAATGGGTTCATGGCTTTGTGATCCATTGATCATTTGATATCGGACTCTAGAGGTTTATTTATGAACAAATTCAGAGGGTTAACGCCTCTGGCGGCCGTCCTGATGCTCTCAGGCAGCTTTGTGTTAACAGGATGTGACGGAAATAAATCCGACCAGGCCGCCCAACAACAGCCGCCGGAAGTCGGTGTTGTCACCGTTAAAAGTGAACCCCTAAAAATTTCGACCGAACTGCCTGGCCGTACCCTGGCTTACCGTATTGCCGAAGTGCGTCCGCAGGTTTCCGGTATCATTCTGAAGCGTAACTTTATTGAAGGCAGTGAGATTAAAGCCGGTGAATCGCTCTATCAGATCGATCCCGCGACCTATCAGGCGTCCTATGACAGCGCCAAAGCCGATTTAGCGAAAGCAGAGGCCAATGCACGTATAGCGCAACTGACGGTCAATCGTTATAAGCCGCTGCTTGGCACCAAATATATCAGTCAGCAGGACTACGATAATGCCGTCGCCACCGCGGCACAAAACAATGCGGCCGTTCAGGCCGCGAAGGCTAACGTAGAAACCGCACGCATTAACCTGGCGTACACAAAAGTCTCTTCGCCTATCAGTGGCCGCATTGGTAAGTCATCCGTTACAGAAGGTGCGCTGGTACAAAGCGGGCAAACCACAGCGCTGGCCACGGTGCAGCAGTTGGATCCGATGTATGTCGATGTTACCCAGTCGAGTGAAGATTTCCTGCGTCTGCGTTCAGAACTGGAGTCCGGTCAGCTGAAACAGAACGATGGCAAAGCCAACGTTACCCTGCTGATGCAGAATGGTAAAAACTATGCTCAGCCGGGTACGCTGGAGTTCTCGGATGTGACCGTTGATCAAACCACCGGCTCGATCACCCTGCGCGCGATCTTCCCTAACCCTGATAAAGCCTTGCTGCCAGGGATGTTTGTACGTGCCCGTCTGGATGAAGGCACCAATCCAAACGCCCTGCTCGTTCCTCAGCAGGCGGTAACGCGCACACCAACCGGTGACGCCTCTGTCATGGTGGTCGGCGCGGACAATAAAGTTGAAGCACGTAAGATCAAAGCAGCCCAGGCTATTGGCGATAAATGGCTGGTAACAGAAGGTCTGAAAGCGGGCGAGCGTGTGATCTTTACAGGTCTGCAGCGTGCAAAACCGGGTGCACAAGTTACACCTAAAGAAGTCACAGACGATGCAAAAGCCGCAAAAGGTGATCCCTCTCAGGCCCAGTCTGCTAAAACATCGTCCTAACAGGAGCCGTTGATACATGGCTAAGTTCTTTATCGATCGCCCAATCTTTGCGTGGGTGCTGGCTATTATCGTCATGCTGGCGGGCGCGTTATCGATTATTAAATTACCGATTGAGCAATATCCCAATGTTGCGCCACCGGCCATTGAGATTCAGGCCAACTACCCTGGTGCTGACGCGAAAACGTTGCAAGACTCGGTGACGCAGGTCATCGAACAAAACATGAACGGCATTGATGGCCTGATGTATATGTCATCAAGCAGTGATTCCTCGGGTGCGCTGACGCTGACTATCTCCTTCCAGTCAGGGACTGATGCGGATATTGCGCAGGTTCAGGTGCAGAACAAACTGCAGCTGGCAATGCCACTGCTGCCTCAGGAAGTGCAACAACAGGGGATTCAGGTTAAAAAATCCTCCAGTAGCTTCCTGATGGTAGCGGGTTTCATCAGCGATGATGGCAGCATGACGCAGAACGATATTGCTGACTATGTTGCCTCTAACATCAAAGATCCTATCAGCCGTACGCCTGGCGTGGGTGATACCCAGGTCTTTGGTGCGCAGTACGCGATGCGCATCTGGATGGATCCGAGTAAGTTAAATAACTATCAGCTGACGCCGGTTGATGTGATCAATGCGCTTAAAACCCAGAACGCCCAGGTGGCTGCCGGTCAGTTAGGCGGAACACCGCCGGTACCGGGACAGCAGCTGAACGCCTCAATTATTGCGCAAACGCGTCTGACCTCCACCAAAGAGTTCGGCAACATTCTGCTGAAAGTGAATAACGATGGCTCTCAGGTGCGTCTGCGCGATGTGGCACAGATCGAACTGGGTGGTGAAAACTACGAGATCATTGCGCGCTATAACGGTAAGCCTGCGTCCGGTATCGGTATCAAACTGGCGACCGGCGCTAACGCCCTGAATACCGCCGAAGCCGTTAAAGCCGAGCTGGCTAAGCTGCAGCCTACGTTCCCGGCGGGAATGAAGGTCGTTTATCCTTACGACACCACACCGTTCGTTAAAATTTCTATTTTCGAAGTGGTGAAAACACTGATGGAAGCGATTCTGTTGGTGTTCCTGGTGATGTATCTGTTCCTGCAAAACTTCCGAGCCACGCTGATTCCGACTATTGCCGTCCCGGTTGTGTTGCTGGGGACCTTCGCCATAATCGGCGCCTTTGGTTACTCGATAAACACCCTGACGATGTTCGGGATGGTGCTGGCCATCGGCCTGTTGGTGGATGACGCCATCGTGGTGGTCGAGAACGTCGAGCGCGTCATGGTGGAGGAAGGACTGCCACCGAAAGAAGCGACCAAGCGCTCGATGGAGCAGATTCAGGGCGCACTGGTCGGTATTGCCCTGGTGCTGTCAGCGGTCTTTATTCCCATGGCTTTCTTTGGTGGATCGACCGGCGTGATTTATCGTCAGTTCTCCATCACCATCGTGTCGGCCATGGCGCTGTCAGTACTGGTTGCGTTGATTCTGACGCCCGCACTCTGCGCCACTATGCTCAAGCCGGTGAAAAAAGGCGATCACGGTGCCACCAAAGGCTTCTTTGGCTGGTTCAACCGCCTGTTTGACAAGAGTACGCATCACTATGTTGACAGCGTAGGTCACATCGTTCGCGGTACGGGTCGCTATCTGCTGCTTTATCTGCTGATTGTGCTGGGAATGGCGTTTCTGTTCCTGCGTCTGCCTTCATCGTTCCTGCCGGAAGAAGATCAGGGCCTGTTACTGGCTCAGGCTCAGCTCCCTGCCGGTGCTACACAAGAGCGCACGCAGAAAGTGCTGGATCAGGTTTCTGATTACTTCCTGACGAAAGAAAAAGACTCGGTGAAATCTGTCTTTACCGTTGCGGGCTTTGGCTTTGCGGGCCGTGGACAGAATACCGGTATTGCCTTCGTCAGCCTCAAGCCGTGGGATGAGCGTACCAGCAGCGACATGAAAGTGCCTGCGATCCAGGGACGTGCAATGCAAGCGCTGGCGCAAATTAAAGACGGTATGGTCTTTGCGTTTAACCTGCCGGCCATTATCGAGTTAGGTAACGCGACCGGCTTTGACTTTGAACTTATCGATCAGGGTAACCTGGGGCATGAAAAGCTGACGCAGGCGCGTAACCAGCTGTTTGGCATGATCGCACAACATCCGGATACGCTGGTCGGTGTGCGTCCCAACGGTCTGGAAGATACGCCGCAGTTCAAACTGGATATCGATCAGGAGAAAGCCCAGGCACTGGGTGTCTCACTCAGTGATATCAATACCACGCTGGGCGCATCCTGGGGCGGCTCTTACGTTAATGACTTCATTGACCGCGGTCGTGTGAAGAAAGTCTACGTGATGGGTAAAGCTGATGCGCGTATGCTGCCTGACGACATCAATAAGTGGTATGTCCGAAACAGCAACGGCGAGATGGTGCCCTTCTCTGCCTTCTCATCAGCACGCTGGCAGTATGGTTCACCGCGTCTGGAACGTTACAACGGTTTACCGTCTATGGAAATCCTGGGGCAGGCAGCCCCTGGCAAGAGCTCCGGTGATGCCATGAACCTGATGGAAGAACTGGCTTCGAAACTGCCGTCGGGCATTGGCTTTGACTGGACCGGGATGTCCTATCAGGAACGTCTGTCGGGTAACCAGGCACCTGCCTTGTATGCCATTTCACTGATCGTCGTGTTCCTGTGCCTCGCGGCCCTGTATGAGAGCTGGTCCATTCCGTTCTCGGTCATGCTGGTGGTTCCGCTGGGCGTGGTCGGTGCATTGATCTTTACGACCTTGCGCGGACTGAGCAATGACGTTTACTTTGTCGTGGGGTTACTGACCACTATTGGCCTCTCGGCGAAGAACGCCATCCTGATCGTGGAATTTGCGAAGGACCTGATGGAGAAAGAAGGCAAAGGGCTGGTGGAAGCCACGCTTGAAGCCTGCCGTATGCGTCTGCGTCCTATCCTGATGACCTCACTGGCGTTTATTCTGGGCGTACTGCCGCTGGCCATCAGTACCGGTGCCGGCTCTGGTGCACAGAATGCGGTCGGTACGGGCGTCATGGGCGGGATGGTGACCGCGACCGCGCTGGCCATCTTCTTCGTACCGGTATTCTTTGTGGTGGTGCGTCGTCGCTTTGGTAAAAACAAAGCCGAGATCGAAAAGGGTCATCCCGTCGATCATCCTGACCACTCGCATTAATCTGTAAACTAAAAGGCCGCATCAGCGGCCTTTTTTAATGCCTCACGCCGTCTCTTTTTTGACAGCCGCAGGGATTAACCGCTGCCATGATGACGCTGGCTTGTATTATCGCGATAACTTCCTGTTCACTCGGGGTGAACGCTGCCTTCCTCACCCTCTTTTACATTCAGGTTGGTCACGCCCGGCGCGCTCCCGGATGACCTGACGAGTCACTTTGTTTCTTTTCGGTCTTAACCGGTTCACGCTGATTTCACACCCGCTTCTTTCTCTTGTCTCTGCCCGGCTTCTTACCCTCTCGTCAGACTGCGCTGACGTGTCACGCGGCTGACAAGCGTGTCTGAAGCCACTTTGTCTTTGTGGCAGCGCAAATCTGTTCTTTCCTGTCTGCCTGAAGCACGGTCTGCCGTGCGCCTGTTCTCAGTCAGCGACAGCGTGCTATCCGTTGCACGGTTTGCCCGCCATCGCCGCCCCGCTGTTTCCCCTGGGTTTTACAGGGTTGCATTCATATCGGCCACGGCGCATAATATTGTTATATTATAACATTACATTGGTGAGAAGTATGAAAGCGAATATTCATCCCTCCTATCGTGCCGTGGTGTTCCATGACACCTCGGCTGATGTCTTTTTCAAAATCGGTTCAACAATCAAAACCGACCGTACCGTTGAGTTTGAAGGCGAAACCCTGCCGTATGTGACGCTTGATGTCTCCTCGGCCTCTCATGTGTTTTACACCGGTAAGCAGAAAGACTTTGCCAAAGAAGGCAGTACCGCGCGCTTTAATCAGCGTTTTGGGCGTTTTCTGGGTCGGAAATAAGCGAGGGCAACATGCAGGTACTCAGCTCACTCCGTTGCGCAAAGCGTCGCCATCGGGATTGCAAAGTCGTTCGGCGTAAAGGCCGTATCTATGTCATCTGCAAAACGAATCCGCGCTTTAAAGCCGTGCAGGGAAGAAAGAAAAAACGTTGATGTGTCGTGAACCTTAGCCGGACTGTCTCTTTCGAGCCATTCCGGCTTTTTTTATGCTTAGCGCATGCTCTTGAGCATCACGTCAACGTTGTGTTTAAACGCGGCTTCATAGGTCGGCGCCGGGCCGGACGCGGTGGACAGCGCTTCCGGATAAAGCTCACCACCCGGCTTCGCGCCTGTCGCGCTGGCAATCTGTTTCACCAGACGGGGATCGGTCTGATTTTCCATAAAGTAGGTTTTGATATGCTCCTGCTTAAGTTGGGTGATCAAACTGGCTACATCGCTGGCGCTGGCTTCCGCTTCGGTGGAGAAACCAACCGGCGCAAGGAACGTGACGCCATAGCGTTGCCCAAAGTAACCGAAAGCATCATGGCTGGTCAGCACCTTACGTTTTTGCTGCGGAATGGCGGCAAAAGAGGTTTTGGCCCAGGCGTCCAGCTTTTGCAGTTGCTGAATATACTTTTCGCCGCGCTGACGGATATCTTCAGCGTCCTGGGGATCGGCCTTGATTAACGCATTCATTACGTTTTTGGCATAAATGGTGCCGTTATACATGCTGTTCCACGCATGGGGATCGGTAATGGTTTTGCCATCCTCTTCCATCGTGCGGGTTTCAATCCCTGTCGAGGCCACTACCGGCTCCCCTTTATAACCTGAGGCCGTCACCAGACGGTTCATCCAGCCCTCCAGACCAAGTCCGCTGACAAACACCACATCGGCTTTTGCCAGCGCTTCGCTGTCCTGCGGCGTCGGTTCAAAAGTATGGGGATCGCCATTGGGCCCGACCAGGCTTTTAACATGAACATGATCGCCGCCAATTTGTTTGACGATATCGGCCAGCACGGTAAAACTCGCCACCGCATCGATCGTTTTCGCCATGGTGAAGGGGCTGACGACTAATGCACCGATTGCCAGACTAATGGGTAATATCTTCATCGCTACCTCTGATTAATGGCGGCGCAGAATGCCACCGCACGGCCCTGTTAAGATGGAGAGAAAAAACAACATTGCGGCACTCAACACCACCGCCGGTCCGGCCGGCAGTGAAAAGTGCCAGGAAAGGATTAACCCCGTAAATGCCGACAGGACAGCCATCAACATGGCCGCGCCCAGCATCAGTACCAGATGACGGCTCCAGAATCGCGCGCTGGCGGCAGGCAACATCATCAGCCCGACCGACATCAGCGTGCCCAGCACCTGAAAACCCGCCACCAGGTTAAGCACCACCAGCGTCAGGAAAATACCGTGCACCAGCGGTGCGCTCCATTTACCTTGCGCACGCAGGAAATCCGCATCAAAAGCGTCAATGACCAGAGGGCGATAGATTACCGCCAGCATCAAGAGGGTAAACGCGGCGATGCTGCCCACCACGATCAGGGCCGGGTTGTCCACCGCCAGCAATGAACCGAACAGGACGTGAAGCAGATCCACGCTGGAGCCACGCAGTGACACTAACGTCACGCCCAGCGCCAGCGAACCCAGATAGAAGCCGGCAAAACTCGCATCTTCTTTCAGTGGCGTATAACGGCTGACCGCACCGGACAATAACGCCACCGCCAGCCCCGCTATCAGCCCACCCACGCCCATCGCAACAAGGGATAAGCCTGAGATTAAATAGCCAATGGCGGCACCGGGCAGTACGGCATGGGATAACGCATCACCGATCAGGCTCATACGCCGTAAGGAGAGAAAGACGCCCAGCGGGGTGGCACTGAATGCCAGAGCAATACAGGCCACCAGCGCCCTGCGCATAAAGCTGAATTCAATAAAAGGTTGAATAAGCGTCACGGGGCAATGCTCCGTAACGGCGTCATAGCAACCGCACTGCGCTGATGCGATCCCTCATCCATTGACAGCACATCCGTAAAATAACGTTCAACTAACGGACGGTCATGCAACACGACCAGCAGCGTCGTGCCCGCCTGCTGCTGCTGCTGCAAAATTGACATCAGTAACGCCACCGTTTTGCTGTCAATGCCGTTAAAAGGCTCATCCAGCAGCCACAAGCGACTACGTTGCAGCATGAGCCGGGCAAACAGGACACGCTGTAGCTGGCCGCCAGACAATGTCGCGGGCTGAGCATCCGCATAATCACGCATCTGCACCGCATCCAGCGCGGCGTTTATCTCATTGCGCAGTGCCCGGTTAATGCCGCCAAACCAGCCACAGCGCGGCCAGCAGCCAATAGAAACCAGCTCAAACACGGTGAGAGGGAAACGCGTTTCCAGTTCGCTACGTTGCGGCAACCAGCCCACTTCACGGCGCGAGATCCGCACATCACACTGCCCGCTTACCGGGGGTAATAATCCGGCGATCGTCTTTATCAGGGTAGATTTACCGCTGCCGTTGGCACCGATTAAGGCGGTCATACTGCCCTGCGCCAGTTCTGTTGTCACAACGGGCGTGACCGCGCGTCCCTGATAACCTGCCTGCAAATGCCTGAACGTTATCACGGCTGCATTCCCCACCACATCGCCAGCGCCAGTACGGCGATTAACATCAATGCCACCAACAGCCGTCCACCGAGTGACATCAACAGTCCACTTTGATTCATCACTACACCAAAAATGTTATAACATAACAACCATCATACCCGATGTTGTCCGCCCGCTGGCACGGCAATGTGTTTCAAAAAATAAACCAGGGCACAAATTGCCCGTATAAGGCCCAATAAGAAGCAGCAGTGAATCAATCACTTGCTTAAATGAGAGCATCACAGCGCAATATTGCTGAAGAGGGGGACTTGCAAAGCGACAAAAGAACATCAATGATGGGTCTGAAGACATTTATTATGAGTACGCTATGTCAGTAAGCATTGAATGTGATGTTGCGCAGAATGAAACGGATTGCGTAAAATTAGCTACAATCATTGAACGGAATATTCTCAAAATAACAGAATCTCTGTTTGGCGATTTGCAATGGTATTCCGCAAACGCTCAGTTAGTACCAGACAGTTTAAAAGTTATTGATGTTCAGATGACCGGACCGAATAGATTTAAGTTACTTTACGATTTCCAGTGGAATTTATTTAATCCTTGTCTGGATTTAAATGAAACCATTACGCAAAATGAACAAGTCAGTTTTCATATCGGCCCTGCCGCGCTTGTGTTTGAGCCCATTGAGAATCACCGCCCCTCACCCGGAGATGAATTGTAATATTTAGTAATGGAGGTGAGCAGAACTAATGATTTTACACTATCCTTAATGCAGTCCGTTAATTATAAGCCCAACCACCACTTCCTGGCCGCTTCACCGAACCTGGCCGCATTGCGGTAACTTTGCTAGCTACGGAGGGGAAAAAGATGGACGAATACTCACCGAAACGGCATGATATTGCCCAGCTTAAATACGTGTGTGAGAGTTTGTTTGACGCCAGTATGGCAACATTAACCGACAGCCATCATGGCTGGGTAAATGACCCTACTGCCGATGGTAATTTACAGCTGAACGATCTGATAGAGCATATCGCCTCTTTCACCATGAATTACAAAATTAAGCATGCAGAAGACGAAGCGCTGATTACCCAAATCGATGAATATCTTGATGATACTTTTATGCTATTTAGCAACTATAGCGTTAACACTCAGGATCTGCAGCGCTGGCAACGTTCAGCAAAACGTTTATTTAATCTGTTTCAAGAAGAGTGCGCTTATCTTCAACAGCCAAGCCATTCATTATAGTACTGACGTGAGAACGGTTTATTTATGAACAAAACCCTGACTAAAACTGATTATTTGATGCGACTGAGACGTTGTCGCTCAATTGACACGCTCGAAAGAGTGATTGAGAAAAATAAGTATGAATTGTCCGATGATGAATTAGCCGTATTTTACTCCGCAGCCGATCACCGCCTGGCTGAACTGACGATGAACAAACTGTATGACAAAGTCCCCGTGTCAGTATGGAAATTTGTACGCTAAGTTAATTTTTGCGTTACGTTTAATCTGATTTAACCCGCCCGTTTCTGTTCGACTCGCCTGCCGGCAATGGATCGGCCCAGGCGAGCTTTGCCTGCCTGCGAAGAAAGAGGCGTGTCAAAAAAAGCGAGTGACAAGAGAGGAATCGGGTGGAGACAAAATGGTGGAGGCCCTGCCAGCTACATCCCGGCACACGCGTCACCTGCTGCGGCTGCTTCCTTCCGGACCTGACCGAGTTCACAAGCTAGCATTGCGGGAGAACCAACAGGGCCCCCATTGACAAGCCCTCATATCGAGAGCGCAGGCATTATCGGGGAAGCCTATGGCAATTGCAAGCCTGGCACGGATGACCGTTGGTTTCTTGTACGATCCCTGTAAATTACCCCCTTTATGTTAGCATTATGGTTCTTTTACTGGCAGGTAAGCCTATGAACTCAACCACTGACGGCTTTAAACAACGTATCTGGCAAATTGTGGCCGCCATTCCGCCCGGCAAGGTTACCACCTATGGCGATGTGGCATTACTGGCAGGCTCGCCCCGCGCGGCGCGCCAGGTGGGCGGCGTTCTGAGCCGCTTACCGGAAGGCAGTACGCTTCCCTGGCATCGGGTGATTAACCGTCACGGTACGCTTTCGCTCCAGGGCGAACGTTTTTTTCGTCAGCGTGAAGCGCTGGAAGCGGAAGGCGTGGAAGTTACGGAGGCAGGTCAGATCGATCTGGCTAAGTTTCGCTGGCAGTTTTTAATACTGCAGGGCGGCACAGCGCGCCGCCCTGCCTCAGAGCCTTACATCGTTGTCGGTGCCGGCACGGCGGCGGACGGCGTAACCTGCGTGGGCGATGTCGGTGGCACAGTGGTGACGGCGCCAGGCTGAGTCTTCATCGGTACAGAAGGCACGGGCACTAGCACCAGATCGGCTTTGGTGCCGCCCTGATTCACGACCGGTTTCACTTCTTCCGTGACAAAGGCCAGCTTGCCATTAACCGTAATAGCTGCGCTCAACAGAATGCGTGCATTTGGCTGAACATCCGCTGGGTTAAACGGCAGTATGAAATGGAACGGCGCCTGTTTCCCGTCGGTGCGAACCACGCGCTGTGCCAACACTTTGGACGGTGCATCTGCCACCGATGCATCAGACAGGGTCACTGTCAGGGCTGCATCAGGCGGTAACGCGATACGCTGACGAATATAAACCGCCCCGCTTACATTAGGCTGAGCGATGGTCGCCGTTTGTCCTGCGACCGCAGAACCCAATGTC
The DNA here is from genome assembly GCF_035191405.1 of Pantoea sp. JZ2. Lineage (NCBI taxonomy): Bacteria > Pseudomonadati > Pseudomonadota > Gammaproteobacteria > Enterobacterales > Erwiniaceae > Pantoea > Pantoea sp. JZ2. Next base: position 3,642,340 of record NZ_CP045247.1, read on the forward strand.
GGTGTCGGTACCGGTTTTCCTTTATGGGCACAACCTGCGAGAGCCATTGCCATCGCGACGCCACTTAACACATGCCAGAATTTCATCGATGTCGTCTCCTTTTGATCAGAATGATTTTTAGCAGTGAATCTTTATTACAGCGTTTCACTCGCCGTATAGCTTTAATGTTGGCACAAAATCAAAAGTTTGCCTGGTTGGATGAAAGTCCAAAAGTGTGGTTGACGGAAACTGGTCGGATCTTTCACACTTAACAAAATACATTTTCTCAGGATAGCGCCATGAGTCAGGCACTCGAAAATCTGCTTAATCTTATTCATCTGGAAAAACTCGACGAGGGGTTATTTCGCGGCCAGAGCGAAGATTTGGGCCTGCGTCAGGTATTTGGTGGTCAGGTCGTTGGACAGGCTCTCTTTGCGGCCAAACAGACCGTTCCCGAGGATCGGGGCGTTCACTCCTTTCACAGCTATTTTCTTCGCCCCGGCGACAGCCAAAAGGCGATTATTTACGATGTTGAAAGTCTGCGCGACGGCAAAAGTTTCAGCGCGCGCCGCGTCAGTGCCATCCAAAATGGTCAGCCGATCTTTTATATGACGGCATCCTTCCAGTCTCCGGAAAGCGGGTTTGAACATCAAAAACCGATGCCGCAGGTTAAAGGACCGGAAAACCTGGCCAATGAGCAGCAAATGGCGCAAAAAATGGCGCATATGCTGCCGGAAAAATTACGCGAAAAATTTGTCGCTGAACGCCCGCTGGAAATCCGCCCGGTACAGATCCACAACCCGTTAAGAGGCCATGTCGATAAACCGCAGCGTCAGGTGTGGATTCGGGCCAATGGCACCCTGCCCGACGATGTGCGTATCCATCAGTACCTCCTTGGCTATGCGTCCGATCTCAACTTTCTGCCTGTGGCCTTACAACCGCATGGTAAAGGTTTTCTTGAAGCCGATATGCAGGTGGCGACCATTGATCACTCTATGTGGTTCCATCGGCCACTGAACTTCAATGACTGGCTGCTTTACAGCGTTGAAAGCACCTCAGCATCGGGTGCACGCGGCTTTGTTCGCGGGGAGTTTTACAATCAACAGGGTGAGCTGGTCGCGTCTACTGTGCAGGAAGGCGTTATGCGTCAGCGCAGCGAATAGCAAAAAGGGGCGAATCATCGCCCCTTTTTATTTATTCAGACTGACAAGTTACTGGTTGTAAGCGTTCTCGCCATGGCTGTTGACGTCCAGACCTTCGCGCTCCTGCTCTTCCGGTACGCGCAGACCGACGATCATATCGGCCAGTTTAAAGCCAATAAAGGCAACGACGGCAGACCAGACAATGGTAACGCCCACGCTCAGCAACTGAATCGCAACCTGATGGCCCATGGTCACGCCAGGCGCATAACCCACGCCGCCCAGTGAAGATGAAGCAAACACGCCGGTCAGGATACAACCGATGATGCCACAGACACCGTGGACACCAAACACATCGCAGGGATCGTCAACGCGCAGCCATTTTTTCAGCGTTGTCACGCCCCAGATACCTGCCAGACCACCCACGATACCGATGATCAGCGCGCCGCCAACACCGACATAACCACAAGCCGGCGTGATGGCAACCAGACCAGCAATAAATCCAGAACAGGCACCTAACAAAGACGGTTTACCACGCAGCGCCCACTCGCCAAAAGTCCAGGCCAGCACCGCACCCGCCGTCGCAACCACGGTATTCAGGAAGGCCAGAGCAGCAATTTCATTCGCAGCGGAAGCTGAACCGGCGTTAAAACCAAACCAGCCAACATACAGAATCGCAGTACCGGTGAATACCATCGGCAGGTTGTGTGGTTTGAATGCTTCTTTGCCAAAACCGGCACGTTTGCCCACCAGGTAAGCACCAACCAGACCGGCTACCGCAGCGTTAATGTGCACCACCGTGCCGCCTGCGAAGTCCAGGGCGCCATCCTGAGCCAGTAAGCCGCCCGCCCAGACCATATGCGCAATGGGAAGATAAGCCAGGGTCAGCCAGACACCGACAAAAATCAGCACCGCGGAGAAACGGATACGTTCCGCCAGCGCACCGACGACCAGACCGACCGTGATACAGGCAAAGGATGCCTGGAACGCGACGTGAATATACTGATAAAAGGTGCCCATGACGGCGGTCAGTGCAATGTTTTTCAGCATGGCCCAGTTGAAGCTGCCAAAGAAGGCATTGCCTTCGCTGAAGGCCAGTGAATAGCCATAAACCACCCACAGTACGCACACCAGCGAGAAGGTCACCGCAACCTGTGTGAGCATCGACAGCACGTTTTTACTGCGGATCAGGCCGCCGTAAAACAGTGCAATCCCAGGAATTGACATAAACAGCACCAGTGCGGTGCAAATCATCATAAAGGCGTTGTCGGCTTTGTCCGCTACGGCAGGTGCCGCCATCGCCAGCGACGGTAACAGTGCCAGGCTGGTCAGGCCCAACTTGGTCAGCATTTTATTCATTTTTTTCCATCCCATCACATTACTGAGTCTTGTTTACAGTGCGGCTTCGTCGGTTTCGCCGGTACGTATGCGAATCACGCGCTGCAGTTCAGCAACGAAAATCTTGCCGTCGCCAATTTTTCCGGTGTAAGCCGCTTTACTGATTACGTCCACTACTTCGTCCAGTTGGTCATCGGCAATGGCGATATCAATTTTTACTTTCGGCAGAAAATTTACGCTGTATTCCGCCCCGCGATAGAGTTCAGCATGTCCTTTCTGACGCCCAAAACCTTTAACTTCGGAGACGGTCAGTCCCTGAATACCAATTGAAGACAATGCTTCTCGCACATCTTCCAGCTTGAACGGCTTAATCACGACGGTAACCAGCTTCATAGCCTCTCCTTAAGGATTAAAATAGGTCGGTCTCATGGACACGGAGAGAGTTAAGCAAAGCCTGTGCCAGATATAATTAATGGGCAAAATCACTTTTCAGGCTGCGATGGAATCAGGGTTAGGAAACGCAGAATAAATAAGCAGGGCGCAGTGATGGGATGACTAAGCGAAGCGGATGCACGCTTTTGGTGCTGTTAAGCACAAAGACGTGCATCCAAACGGGTCAACAAGGAAAAAATGCGCAAAAAAGGTGCAAATCATCCGGCACTGGTCAGCACCTCATCCGATTCGAGCCGATCACCTGCCTGCTGCAGCTGGTACATTTGCCAGTAACGGCCCTGCAAGGCCAGCAGCTGCTGATGATTCCCCTGCTCGACAACGCGGCCACGGTGCAAAACCAGAATCGTATCGGCCTCGGTGATAGTGGAAAGGCGGTGAGCAATCACTACCAGGGTCGTATATTGACGTAAGGTGCGCAGCGTGTGTTGGATCGCCTGCTCCGTGCCGGAGTCAATATTCGCGGTAGCTTCATCCAGTATTAAAATCTGCGGCAGTTGCACCAGCACCCGAGCCAGGGCCAGTAACTGTTTCTGCCCTACCGAGAGATTATTACCCTGCTCTCCCAGTCGGGTATGGATACCGTCAGGCAAGGCGCGCGCCAGCGGGGCCAGCTGTACCTGTTCAAGTACCGACCAGACCGCCTCTTCACTGATATCCCGACCCAGCCGTACATTCGCTAACAGCGTGTCGGCCAGCACCACCGGATCCTGCTGTACCATCGCGATACCGCGACGCAGTGCCTCATGGGAATACTGGTTAAGCGGACGATCGTCCAGGCGCACCTCGCCGCGCGTGGCGGGGTAATAGCCCATCAGCAAATTTGCCAGGGTGCTCTTGCCGCTGCCGGTATGTCCCACCAGGGCGACAAAGCCCCGCGAAGGCACGTCGAGATCAATATTACTCAGCACCTCACGATCGTCCCGGTAGGCAAAGCTCAGGTTCTCCAGCGTAATGCGTCCCGATTGCAGAGGCCGATCGTCATGACCGTAATGCTGCTGTGGCGCATCCATGAGTTCAAAAATACGTTCGCCCGCCACGACCGCCTGTTGCAGCATCGACTGCTGGGTGGTCAGTTCGATCAGCGGTTCATTGAGGCGCCCCAGATAGGTAATAAAGGCGTAAAGTACCCCAACTTCAAACACACCCGGCACCGAAAAGCTGAACAGCAACAGTAATCCGCAGAGTATCAGCGCGGAGAACAGGCTCAGCAGCGGTCGTAGCAGGAAACCATCCAGCCTGAGCGTTTCCATGCGCGCCAGATAATGTGAACGGCTGGCCTCCAGCATGCGTTCACCAAAGCGCGCCTGCTGGCGAAACTGTTGTATCACGCTCATTCCGCTGATGACTTCATTGAAGCCATTATTAATGTCTGCCAGGTAGCTGCGTACACGACGGGCTATCGGCGTGCTGTAGCGCTGATAAATCAGCATCACAATGAGCACCATCGGGAAAATTAACATCGCCACCAGCGCCATGCGCCAGTCCAGACTAAACATCGCCACCATCATGGCACCGACCAGCGCGGCGCTACGCAGCACCGTTGCCACCACCGTGACGTACAGATCCCGAACAACTTCGGTATCATTCGTGACCCGGGAAATAATTTGCCCGACCGGCTGCGTATCAAAGGCGCCGAGCGGCTGGCGCAGTGCCGCATTCATGGCGTCGGTACGCAGGCGCTGTACCACACCAATGGCGGCCCGGTTAAACAGTAAGGCCTGCCAGTAATGCAAAGCGGCAGCCAGAAGCTGCAACAGGATAAAACTTACGACCAGTCCCGCTACCGTGCCCCACGGCATCTGATGCTTCGCGACCAGATTATCAATAAAATAGCTCACCAGAACCGGACCGGTCACTTCTGCCGCGGCCGCAATCCACAGCATCAACACGGCCAGAGACAATGACTTGCGCCACGGGCTGCCATAACTGAGCAGGCGTTTGAGCGTTGGCCACATACGTTGTGATTTAACCATGTGCCACCTCTTCTTACCTCTCATCGTCGTCCAGTGCCGCTTCCAGCTGTTGGTAACGGTACATATCGCGATACCAGCCAGGCATATTCGCCAGCCCGGCATGATCGCCACGCTGTGCCACCGTGCCTTTTTGCAGCACCAGAATTTCGCTGGCCTCTGTCAGCGCCGACAAACGATGCGCACTGATAATGATCGTTCGCCCTCTGCCCCACTGCCGCAGATTATGCAGGATGTCGTGTTCAGTGCGACCATCAACCGCCGAGAGTGCATCATCAAGCACCAAAATTTCCGCATTCATCAGCAAGGCACGGGCGATGGAAATACGTTGTTTTTGACCACCCGACAGCATGACGCCGCGCTCGCCCACCTCGGTTTCATAGCCCTGCGGCAGACGCAGAATATCCTCGTGCACGCAGGCCATTTTCGCCGCCTGCTCAATTTCGTCCTGCGTGGCGTTGGGCTTACCCAACGCAATATTACGGGCCACGCTGTCCGAGAACAGGAACGGAGTTTGGCTCACCACGGCCAGGCGACTGCGCCAGCTGTCCAGACGCAGCGACGGCAGCGGGATGGCATGGTAGCGAATATCACCTTGCTGAATGTCGAAATGACGCTGAATCAGACTCAGTAACGTGGTTTTACCACTGCCGGTCGGGCCACACAGCCCCAGCATATCGCCCGGTTTTAACTGGAACGTGACATTGCTTAATACCGCACCGGCACTGGCGGGATAATGAAACTCGCGGATAGCCACCTGCAGCGTTCCCGCTGGCTCAGGCAAGGTGTGATCACCGTCTTCCACCACTGGCGCTTCGGATAATAATGCGCGGATGCGGCTCCAGGCTGCGCTGCCTCGTTCAACGATGTTAAACATCCATGCCAGCGCCAGCATCGGCCAAATCATCAGGCCAAGATACATTACAAAGCTGGTGAGCTGGCCCAGCGTCATGTCTCCGTGCCACACCAGCCAGCTTCCGCCGCCTATCGCCAGCAGGTTGGCAAAACCAATGGCAATATAGATGGTGGGATCGAAACGCGCATCCACCCGGGCGACGCGCAGATTTTTTTCGCCGGTATCGCGTGCAATATCGGCAAACTGCTGGGACTGATGCTGCTCAAGTCCAAATGCTTTGATCATACGGATACTGGTCAGGCTCTCCTGCGTTTGATCGTTCAGGCTGGAAAAGGCAGCCTGAGCCAGTTTGAAACGGTTATGGAGTTGCTCGCCATAGCGGTGAATCACCAGTGCCATAAACGGCATCGGAATAAGCGAAATCAGCGTTAACTGCCAGCTGATTTGGGTACTCATGGCAATCAGCACAACACATCCCATCACCAGCGAATCCACCAGCGTGAGCACGCCTTCCCCGGCAGCAAAAACCACGCGATCCACATCGTTCGTGGCACGGGCAATGAGATCGCCGGTGCGATGGCGCAGGTAAAAGGCGGGCTGCTGTCGGCTGAGCTGACGGTAAAAGTCCTCGCGTAATTCGACGGCGAGTTGATAGGACGCGCCAAACAACAGCACGCGCCAGACATAACGCAGCAGATAAACCACGACGGCAGTCAGCAGCATCACCCCAATCCACATCATAATGCGGCTGGCGCTCATGCTGTGATGCGTTACGCCGTCAACCACCACGCCAACCACCCACGGCGGCAGAAGTTGCAGCACGGCAATGATGATTAATAAAGTGACGGCGCCCAGATAACGCCGCCACTCACGGATAAAATACCAACTTAACTGGCTGAATAATCGCACAAGGCAGCTCTCAATCTCAGGTAATCAGGGGGCAACCGGCAGGGCTGTAGTGTATTTGATCTCTTCCATCGCAAAGCTGGAGGTCACATCGATCAGGCCTGTTACACCATTAACTAAACGCTTATAGAAGGCATCATAACTTTTCATGTCGGCAACCTGAATACGCAGCAGATAATCATACTCCCCGGCCATGCGATAGAAGCCCATCACTTCAGGCATGCTTTGCACTACCGACACAAATTCCTGATACCAGTCTTTGCTGTGCTGGGTGGTTTTCACAAACATAAAGGCGGTAAGTGACAGGCCGAGTTTTTCATTATCAAGTAGGGCAACGCGTGCGCGGATGAAGCCATCTTCTTCCAGCTTTTTCAGGCGCTTCCAGCAGGGCGTGGTGGTGAGGTTAACCGCATCCGCCAGTACCTGGAGCGAAACTGTGCAATCCTGCTGCAGCATCGCCAGCAGTTTAAGGTCGATTTTATCTAACATGCGCACTCCGGTAGAAATTTTTTCTCCATTACGCCGATCTTACTGCAAAAGCTGCAAGCTCTTTTTCCTGCACGTGCCTTAAAATAGGGGCTTTCACCCGGTCAGAAATAACCCTTATGTCTTCATGCTGGATACGCCACGCGATAAACGAAATCAATGCTGACTTTCAACGCTCTGCGGATACGCATCTGATCCGCTTTGCATTGCCCGATTTCCCGGGAATCGGGTTCTATCTGAAAGACGAAAGTACGCATCCCAGCGGCAGCCTGAAACATCGTCTGGCGCGGTCATTGTTTCTTTATGCTCTCGCTAATGGCTGGATCAAACAGGGTACACCCGTGATTGAAGCGTCATCGGGCAGCACCGCCGTCTCAGAGGCGTATTTTGCCCGCCTGCTGGGCCTGCCCTTTATCGCCGTGATGCCAACCAGTACCGCCCGACGTAAAATCGAACAAATCACGTTCTATGGTGGACAGTGTCATTTTGTGAGCGATCCCTGTCAGCTTTATGCCGAATCAGAACGGCTGGCGCGGGAACTGAATGGCCACTTCATGGATCAGTTCACCTATGCAGAGCGGGCAACTGACTGGCGCGGCAATAACAACATTGCCGAGAGTATTTTCCGCCAGATGGCGAATGAGCCTTTTCCTGTTCCTCATACGCTGATTATGAGTGCGGGAACCGGTGGGACCTCCGCCACGCTTGGCCGCTACATTCGCTATCAGGGATGCGATACCCGTTTGCTGGTTGTTGATCCGGAGCATTCCGTGTTTTACGACTACTGGCGAAACCGTGATGCCTCGCTCACCGGTCAGCGCGGCAGCATGATTGAAGGCATTGGACGTCCGCGCGTGGAGCCGTCGTTTATGCCCGACGTTATTGATGAAATGATCAAAGTCCCGGATGCAGCCTCGATTGCCGCCATGCTTAAGCTGGAAACCCTGCTGGGGCGTAAACCGGGCCCGTCTACCGGCACAAACTTCTGGGGCATGATGCAGGTGGCCAAACGCCTGCGCGACAATGATCAACAGGGTTCACTGGTTACCCTGCTGTGCGACAGCGGCGAGCGCTATCCTGACACTTACTACCAGCCTGACTGGGTCGCACAACATATTGGTGATATCACGCCCTGGCAGCGCGAACTGGAATAATATTTCACCCCGCCAGGCAGATATAACCTGATGTGATCGCCGCCTGCAGCTGTTCAGCGGCGCACTCAGGTATTACCATAAGCGCAAATGTTTAAACTGGGATATCTCATGAAACGCGCTGTTGTGGTGTTTAGCGGTGGGCAAGACTCCACCACCTGTCTGGTTCAGGCTTTGCAACGTTATGATGAAGTGCACTGTGTGACCTTTGATTACGGTCAGCGTCATCGTGAAGAGATTGACGTTGCCCGCGACCTGGCCCTGAAGCTGGGTGCCCGTGCTCATAAAGTGCTGGATGTGACGATGCTGAATGCGCTGGCGGTGAGCAGCCTGACGCGTGACAGCATCCCGGTGCCATCGTATGACCCGACTGCAACCGGCCTGCCCAGCACCTTTGTCCCCGGCCGCAATATCCTGTTTCTGACCCTGGCATCAGTTTATGCCTATCAGGTTGAAGCGGAAGCGGTCATCACAGGCGTTTGCGAGACCGACTTCTCGGGCTACCCCGACTGCCGCGATGAGTTTGTCAAGGCGCTCAACCATGCCGTCAGCCTGGGCATGGCGCGTAACATTCGTTTTGAAACACCGCTGATGTGGCTTAATAAAGCCGAAACCTGGGCGCTGGCCGATTACTGGCAGCAGCTCACCTTAATCCGCGAAGACACCCTCACCTGCTACAACGGCATTAAAGGCGATGGTTGCGGCGACTGTGCCGCCTGCCATCTGCGGGCCAATGGCCTGAAGGCCTATCAGCAGGATCGCGCTGGTATTATGGCCGCCATGAAGGCCAAAACCGGTCTGGAATAATACTTTTGCGGCGACGATGGCGTGTCGCCGCCTCAATCAGGCCGGCTTCATTAATCTTTCCAGTCGCTGCCGCAGTTCTCCTTCGAGCAAAACGGCTTTTTGCGTGCGAAGATCAATGCACACAAACGTCAGTGCAGCATCCGCGACCACCGTTTCACTGCCCGCTAACAAAATGTGTTGAGTGATGATGCCACTTTTCCCATTGAGTTGCTTAATATCACTGCTGACCTCCAGTACGTCGCCCAATACGGCCGGGCGACGATAATTGATATTGATGTTTACCACCACAAAAGCCAGTTTTTGCTCAAGCAGCCAGGTAAAGGCCTCTGCTTCTTCCAGCCATTGCCAGCGCGCTTCCTCTAAAAACTCCAGATAACGCGCATTGTTAACATGCTGGTAAACATCCAGATGATAGCCGCGCACTTTTATCTTGGTCTGCATGATCCTTCTCCTGCTGCTTATTGACTGGTTGGACCTGTTCACTCTAGCAGAGTCCCGCCCTGACAGCAGGTTAAGCATCAGAGTTGCGCTTCACTTCACAATTTTAACCGTGAGGCATTTCGCTCCACCAGCGCGTGACCAAAGCCAGGCACGTCTTTCAGTTGATCCACCGCCGTGAACGGCCCGTATTCTTCACGATAGCTGACGATAGACTGCGCCTTTTTCAGACCAACGCCATTCATCACCGCCGAGAGTTGCTCCGCCGTGGCTTCATTGATACTGACCTGCTCCTGATGCGGCATTGAAACCTGTGCAGCCTGTGTCTCACTGGGGGTTTCCGCCGCTGCCAGTGGCGTTTGAACGAGGGCGCCACACAGGGCGAGGGAAAGATAAAAAGCATGTAAGTGGGTTTTAGCCATGCTGTGTTTCTCCTTGTGTTAAACAGCAGGCTCAGCGTGTCATGTCCGCTAAACAGACTCAAAGGGCAACGTTCTAAAATGGAAAAGGCCGCATAAGCGGCCTTTAGTCATTTCAGCTGTTACCTGAAATTTGCGAGGATTACTGCATTTGAGCAGCGGCACCGTATTTGATTTTGGCCGCTTTACGCAGGTTTTGCAGTAAGGCTTCAAAGGTCAGTTGCGCGTTGTTTTGCGTGACGCCTTTGACCATCTCGTCAATCTGCGCCTGAGGCAGGCTACCGGTCGTAACCTTATTCACCGCGATCAGCACCACATTGCCTTGCATGTCCTCACCCACGCCCCATGACGGTTTGTTATCCGCTGGCTCTGGCAGGTTGAAGGCAGCCTGAGCAACGGGATCCTGCGTGTTACGGTCAACCGTTTTGCTGGCGCTTAACGTCAGACCTGCGGCTTTCAGCACATCCGGTTTACCGGCTTTCAGCTCGGCTAACAGTTTATCAGCCTGGGCTTTTGCCTGTTGCGTCGCTTTATCATGCTTGATCGTCTCGGTGATTTGCGCTTTTACCTTGTCGAGGGGTTCCACCGCTTCGGGTTTATGCGCACTGATACGCAGCACAAAGGCACGATCGCCATCGACATTGATGATGTCAGAGTTATTTCCGGGCGCACCGTTTTGTCCCACTAACCCACCATTGAAGATGGCCTGCTTAACGGCATCAAAGTCGAGATCTTTAGGCACATCGTCACGGCTGAACCAGCCTGTTTCTGTGGCCTTCATACCTGACGCCTGCTCTGCACCAGCCAGCGACTCATTATCATTGCTCGCGGCTTCACTGACTTTCTGCTGCAGTTTGTAGAATTCCGCCTGTGCTTTATCCTGTTTGACCGCGTCCGCGATCTCATCACGTACTTCCGCCAGCGGTTTAACCTGCTCAGGCTTGATGTCGTCAAGACGGGCAATCAGGAAACCCACAGAAGACTTGATTACACCGGAAAGCTGACCCTTTTCTTTCAGTCCCGCATTTTTCAGCTCGTCTGGCGTCGTTGACGGCTCAAGCCAGCCCATATCGCCGCCTTTACGGGAAGAGATTGGGTCAATGGATTTGGTTTTTGCCAGTTCCGCGAAATCCGCGCCGCCTTTCAGCTGCGCCAGAATAGCGTCGGCATCGGCTTCGGTTTTGGTCTGAATCACGCTGTAACGATCGCGCTGGGGCTGCGTGTAGTCCGCTTTATGTTGATCGTACCAGGCCTGAATATCCGCATCGCTGGCATTTTCCTGCATGCTGGCGGCATCCAGTTTGATATAGCTTACGCGGAACTGCTCAGGGGCCATAAAGCTGCTTTTATGCTGCTGATAATACTGGTTGATTTCGTCGTCATTGACGGTTTGCTTTGCAGCCAGAGCATTCACATCGAGGGTAGCCGTCTGAATATCACGCTTTTGCGCCACCAAATCCACCAGCTTAGTGGTTTCATTTTTCAGCATAAAATCGGTATTCGCGACCGCATTGATCAGCTGTTGGGTGGCCAGTTGTTTACGCAACGCTTCGGCATACTGATCCGGCGTGAATCCCATATTGCGGATCATCGCATTGTATTTAGCATTATCGAACTTGCCGTTGGTCTGAAACGCAGACTGGCTGAAGATAGCCTGTTTGACCTGATCGTCACTGATGGCAATATGCAGATCTTTTATGTAGGTATCCAGTAATGCCTGGTCAATCAGCTGAGACAGCGCCTGCTGGCGCATCTGCTGCATGTAACCTTCGTTGCCCGCAAGCTGCGAGAACTGATCACCCAGCATCTGCTGCTGACGATTGCGCTCGTTGTTGAACGCCTGCTCTAACTGCGCACGGCTGATCTCCTGGCCATTAACTTTGGCCGCATAATCGTTGTTACCGCCAATCAGATAGTTGCCAACGCCGGTCAGCACAAAGGAGAGAATGATCAACCCCAAAATAATCTTGAGCACGACATGGTTCGACGCCGCGCGTAAATTGTCCATCATGGTATGACAACACTCCGCTGTAGTGTGAATGTAAAGCCCTGCCGCAATAACGCCATCTTCCCGACGCATTACTCCGCTGCAAGTCTGGCTGGCAGCATGCATCCTGTTGAGACAAGTCTCGCAACCTTAAACCGCCTCTCCGGATGTAAAAAAGGCACATCTTATTGATGTGCCCGTATGTTACATGAGAACGCGTTAACCGTCCTCTAATCCACTCAAGAAAATGTGTTATTGAGTGGTGGCGTTGTCATTAGTTGACAGCGTCTTTCAGTGCCTTACCTGCACGGAAACCCGGTACTTTACCTGCCGGGATAGTAATCTCTTTACCGGTTTGTGGGTTACGGCCGGTGCGCGCTGCACGCTCACGTACTGAGAAAGTGCCGAAACCTACCAGCGCCACTTCATCTCCGCTTTTCAGCGCGTCAGAAACAGAGCCCATAAATGCATCTAAAACACGTCCTGCTGCTGCTTTAGAAATGTCGGCATCGGCAGCAATTTTATCGATCAGTTGTGACTTATTCACTCTATTCATCCCCTCTTTATTATTTCACATCGTACCCACGCTTCCTGTCGGGCACGAACGCGCAGCAAGTTATATCAAGCCTTATATGCCGAAACAACGGTAATCCTCTTATAACATCGCTTCAGCAGCCACCTAAATTAGCGGGACAAAAAAAAGCTGGCAAGCACCAATTGGTGTTGCCAGCGCGGCTTTTTAACGCTTTATGCCATTAATCACTATTTTGCGGTTGCTACCTGCATACCGTAAGGCGCGTTTTCCAGTGCCAGGTTCAGCACTTCCTCAATACGCTTGACCGGATGAATTTCCAGATCGGCAATCACGTTCTGAGGAATTTCTTCCAGATCGCGTTTGTTTTCGTCCGGGATCAGCACCACTTTAATACCACCGCGGTGTGCCGCCAGCAGCTTCTCTTTCAGCCCGCCGATAGGCAGGACCTGACCACGCAGGGTGATCTCGCCGGTCATCGCGACGTTTGAACGCACCGGGTTACCGGTCAGGCAGGACACCAGGGCAGTACACATGGCAATACCGGCACTGGGACCATCTTTCGGCGTCGCGCCTTCCGGTACGTGCACATGGATATCGCGTTTTTCATAGAAATCGCCATTGATACCCAGTTTTTCCGCCCGGGCGCGGACGACAGTCAGCGCGGCCTGAATGGATTCCTGCATGACTTCGCCCAGCGAACCGGTATAAGTCAGCTTGCCTTTGCCCGGTACACAGGCGGTTTCAATGGTCAGCAAATCGCCACCCACTTCCGTCCATGCCAGACCTGTTACCTGACCCACGCGGTTTTCGCTGTCGGCGCGGCCATAGTCAAAACGCTGCACCCCAAGGAAATCCTTCAGGTTTTCACCATTAATGGTGATGTGCTTTTTGGTTTTGTCCATCAGCAGCGTTTTCACTGCTTTACGGCACAGCTTGGACAGTTCACGTTCCAGGCTACGCACACCAGCTTCACGCGTGTAGTAACGGATGATGCCGATGATAGCGCTGTCTTCGACGGTGATCTCAGACGACTTCAGGGCGTTACGCTCAATCTGCTTCGGCAGGAGATGCTGCTTGGCGATATTGAGTTTTTCGTCCTCGGTATAGCCAGAAAGACGAATCACTTCCATACGATCCAGCAGTGGAGCCGGAATGTTCATGGAGTTCGACGTCGCCACAAACATCACATCAGACAGATCGTAATCGACTTCCAGATAGTGATCGTTAAAGGCGATGTTCTGTTCAGGATCCAGCACTTCCAGCAGCGCTGAGGCCGGATCGCCGCGCATATCCGACGACATTTTGTCGATTTCATCCAACAGGAACAGCGGGTTTTTCACGCCGACTTTCGCCATCTTCTGAATCAACTTGCCCGGCATAGAGCCAATATAGGTACGGCGATGACCGCGAATTTCCGCTTCATCCCGCACGCCGCCGAGGGCCATGCGTACATACTTACGCCCGGTTGCTTTCGCAATAGACTGACCCAGCGAGGTTTTACCCACGCCCGGCGGTCCCACCAGACACAGAATCGGCCCTTTAATTTTGCTGACGCGACTTTGCACCGCAAGGTACTCAAGGATGCGGTCTTTGACGCGTTCCAGGCCATAATGGTCGGTATCCAGCGTTTCCTGGGCTTTGCGCAGATCTTTCTTCACTTTGCTGCGCGCATTCCACGGAACCTGAACCATCCAGTCGATATAGCCGCGCACCACGGTCGCCTCGGCAGACATCGGCGACATCATTTTCAGCTTCTGCAGTTCTGCTTCAGCTTTCTCACGCGCTTCCTGCGGCATTTTGGCCGCATCGATTTTACGTTTTAACGCTTCGTACTCGTCAGGCGTATCATCCATCTCGCCCAGCTCTTTCTGAATGGCCTTCATCTGCTCATTCAGGTAGTACTCACGCTGGCTCTTTTCCATCTGCTTTTTGACGCGATTGCGAATGCGTTTCTCAACCTGCAGCAGATCGATTTCAGATTCCATCATGGCCATCAGATATTCCAGACGTTCATTGACGTCTGACATCTCCAGCACTGACTGTTTATCCGCGAGTTTTAATGGCATGTGCGCCGCCACCGTATCCGCCAGGCGCGCCGCATCATCAATATTGTTCAGTGACGTTAAGACCTCAGGCGGGATCTTTTTATTCAGTTTGATATAGCCTTCAAACTGATTGATCGCCGTGCGCACCAGCACTTCCTGCTCGCGCTCTTCAATCTCCGGAGAGACCAGATATTCCGCCTGGGCGACAAAATGGTCACCGTTGTCAGCCAGCGTAGTGATATTGGCACGCTGTAAACCTTCAACCAGCACTTTTACCGTTCCGTCTGGCAGTTTTAACATCTGCAGTACGGAGGCAATGGTACCCACTGAAAAAAGATCGTTTATGCCAGGTTCATCCGTTGAAGCCTCTTTCTGTGCGACCAGCATGATCTTTTTATCATGATCCATTGCGGCTTCGAGGCACCGAATTGATTTTTCCCGGCCAACAAACAACGGAATTACCATGTGCGGATAAACTACCACGTCGCGCAACGGCAGGACGGGGATTTCAATGCGTTCAGAACGCTCAGGATTCATAGAGCTCTCTCTTAGTTTAGTGTCCGCAAGGTGATGGGTACCGCATCAGGCAGGTGTGCGGTCAAACCCACAGGTGTCTGAGTATATGGGGATGATTGTCAGACATTCAATGTCACAACGGTGAGAAATGCAAAAGGGGAAAGATTTTCCCCTTTATAGATGGCACAATGTGGACGATTTGTTTATTTATTCGCCAGAAGCCTGAGCTTCGTGCTTGCCATAAATCAGCATGGGTTCAGACTGACCTTCAATCACCGACTCATCAATCACCACTTTCTCGACATCTTCCATGGACGGCAGATCGTACATGGTTTCGAGCAGCGCGCCTTCCACGATAGAACGCAGACCGCGCGCACCGGTTTTACGTGACATCGCCTTTTTAGCAATCGCCGTCAGGGCTTCGTCACGGAACTCCAGCTCAACGCCTTCCAGGTTAAACAACGCCTGATACTGCTTGGTGAGTGCGTTTTTCGGCTCACGCAGAATCTGAATCAGCGCTTCCTCACTCAGTTCATTGAGCGTGGCTACCACAGGCAGACGGCCAATGAATTCTGGGATCAGGCCAAATTTGATCAGATCTTCCGGCTCACATTGCGCCAGTAACTCGCCTTCTGTTGCCTTCTGTGATTTACCTTTCACCGTTGCGCCAAAGCCAATGCCTGAACCGGTTTCAACGCGCTGCGAGATAACCTTATCCAGACCGGCGAAGGCGCCACCACAGATAAACAGAATCTTAGAGGTATCGACCTGCAAAAACTCCTGCTGCGGATGCTTACGGCCACCCTGCGGCGGCACGGCGGCGACGGTGCCTTCAATCAACTTCAGTAACGCCTGCTGCACACCCTCACCCGATACGTCGCGGGTGATCGATGGGTTGTCTGATTTACGTGAAATTTTATCGATTTCATCGATATAGACGATACCACGTTGGGCTTTCTGCACATCGTAGTCACATTTTTGCAGTAGCTTCTGGATGATATTTTCGACGTCTTCCCCCACATAACCGGCTTCGGTCAGCGTGGTTGCATCCGCCATGGTAAAAGGCACATCCAGTAAACGGGCCAGGGTTTCAGCCAGCAACGTTTTACCGCTACCGGTCGGACCGATCAGCAGAATGTTACTTTTGCCCAGTTCGATACCGTTGCTGGTATCCCCGTTGCGTAAACGTTTGTAGTGGTTGTACACCGCCACGGCCAGGACTTTTTTGGCCCGTTCCTGACCAATAACGTAATCGTCGAGGTGATGGCGGATCTCATGCGGCGTAGGCAGCGCACTACGTTCGCGATGCGGGGCAACCTCTTTAATCTCTTCGCGAATAATGTCGTTACACAGATCAACGCACTCATCGCAGATATACACTGACGGCCCGGCAATCAGCTTACGCACTTCATGCTGGCTTTTGCCGCAAAAAGAGCAGTACAGCAACTTTCCTGAACCGTCTTTGCGCTTATCTGTCATCAGTTAACCTCTTCTTGTTCTCAGGCCGTACCAGCCGTACAGCACTGGCCGTGGGTACACGGCCGATGTTCATTCAACCCGTCATTATCTTGTCCTGTTAACTATAGACCAGAGACAAGGTGAAGTTAGGGCTTATTGGCGATGCGTCAGGATTGAATCGACCAATCCATACTCTACCGCTTCGCTGGCGGAGAGGAAACGGTCACGCTCAGTGTCACGCTCAATTTCTTCCAGTGACTTACCGGTATGTTCCGCCATCAGCTCGTTCATGCGCTGCTTCACTTTCAAAATTTCACGCGCATGAATCTCAATGTCGGTCGCCTGTCCCTGATAGCCACCCAGCGGTTGGTGAATCATCACGCGTGAGTTTGGCAGGCAGAAACGCTTGCCTTTCGTCCCGGCTGTCAGCAGGAAAGCCCCCATTGAGCAGGCCTGGCCCATACAAATGGTGCTGACGTCAGGCTTGATAAACTTCATGGTGTCATAAATTGACATGCCAGCCGTAATGACGCCACCCGGTGAGTTGATATAAAGGTAAATATCTTTTTCCGGGTTCTCCGCTTCCAGAAACAGCATCTGGGCCACAATCAGGTTAGCCATGTGATCTTCTACCTGGCCGGTTAAGAAGATAACGCGCTCTTTAAGCAGACGGGAATAGATATCGTATGAACGCTCGCCGCGCGAGGTTTGCTCGACCACCATTGGCACCAACGCATTGTGCGGTGCAGTAAACTCACGATCGCCACTGTATGACATTACCGTCTCCTGGATAAATTTCATTGGCAACATTCTGTACCGATTTTACGTAAGACGAGCAACAAAAACTATGCTCTGCCTCTTACCGACAACATCAGGACGGTTAATCAGTCAGCCGAACTGTTTTTTGCATACTCCCTCTATCTTGGGATAGTGCTCAGTTGTTTCAAGCATAACAACCTTTTCATCAATCGCTAACCCGGAAAAAGCGATGCGTGAACAATTCGCCTAAAAATTAATCAAATAGCGACAGGCCCGTTGTCAGAAAGCGTATTACAGAAAAAAGCCCGCGACTTTTCAGGCGCGGGCTTTAGCACAAGGGGTTAAACGGACGATCAGGCCTGAGCGGTCTGATTCATCAGTTCCTGGAAGTTAGTTTCTTTTTCAGAAACTTTGGCTTTCGCCAGCACAGCTTCAACCGCCTGCTCTTCCAGCGCCACATTGCGCATGTTGTTCATCAGCTCGTTATTTTTGCTGTAGAACTCGATCACTTCCTGCGGATCTTCGTAAGCAGACGCCATTTCTTCGATCAGCACTTTAACGCGATCTTCATCGGCTTTCAGCTCGTGCGTGCGAATCACTTCGCCCAGCAGCAGACCGACCACAACGCGACGCTTCGCCTGCTCTTCGAACAGTTCGCGTGGCAGTTCCAGCGCTTGCTTCTCGTTACCACCAAAGCGTTGTGCAGCCTGACGACGCAGAACGTCGATTTCGCTGTCGATCAGCGCAGCAGGCACATCAATAGGGTTCGCTTCAACCAGACCGTCGATAGCCTGTGTCTTCACGCGGTTACGAATCGCGCCTTTCAGCTCACGTTCCATGTTCTTACGCACTTCCGCACGCAGGCCCGCAACCGAACCATCTTCCACGCCGAAACGCTTGATGAATTCTTCGGTCAGTTCTGGCAGTTCGCGCGTTTCCACTTTCTTCAGCACGATCTCGAACTTCGCGTCTTTCCCTTTCAGGTTTTCCGCGTGGTAGTCGTCAGGGAATTTCACGTCGATAGTGAAGGTTTCGCCTGCTTTGTGACCCACAACGCCTTCTTCAAAGCCTGGGATCATACGGCCCTGGCCCATGGCCAGAACGAAGTCAGATGCTTTACCGCCTTCGAATTCTTCGCCGTCAACAGAACCGGTGAAATCGAGGGTAGCGCGGTCTTCAGCACCCGCTGCAGCGTCGGTTTCAATCCAGTTAGCCTGCTGCTTGCGCAGCGTTTCCAGCATGGTATCGACATCGGCATCGGTCACTTCGACCTGAGGCTTTTCAACTTCGATGTTTTCCAGGCCTTTCAGCTCAACTTCTGGATACACTTCGAACTCAACCGCATAGGTGAAGTCCTGACCTTCTTTGTATTCGCCTGGCACATAGTTAGGCGCGCCAGCCGGATTGATCTTCTCTTTGATGATGGCGTCAACAAAGTTACGCGTCATCAGATCGCCCAGCACGTCCTGGCGCACAGAAGCACCGTAGCGCTGCGCGACGATGTTCATGGGCACTTTGCCTTTACGGAAACCATCGATACGGACTTTCTTCGCCACATCCACCAGTTCTTTTTTAACGGCGCTTTCGATGCTGTCAGCTGCGACAGTAATCGTAATGCGACGGCCCAGGCCCTGAGTGGTTTCTACAGAAACTTGCATCTTGTTACCTCAAAAAATCACGTGCTCGGTCAACTTCAGACACCACACATTAATTAATGCGCCGTATCTAACAACCGGGACGGCTTCCGTGAAGAGAACCTGATCCCTGTTACCAGAAGCGTCCCGAAGACATTCCGGAAAAATAGACGCAGCATTATAGCGGCATCACTGAGATGAGTCGAGGACGCTAAGTCACCACTTTTCAGGGAGTTTGCTGCTTTTTTGAGCCAGGTAACGCGTTTAGCAAGGATAAAACACAAAAACGGCCCGCAGGCCGTTTAAAAAGAGAGGGTGTTATGCGAGTGTGCCCGCACCGCGACAGTTCGGCGAAGCGAGTACCGTATCCTGCAATCCTTCCCACTCTTTCAGGGTATAAGTATGCAAGGCCAGTGCGTGAACACTTCCCGCCAGCTCAGCACTGAGTTCACCATAAATTGCGCGATGACGGGCGAGAAAACGCTGACCGGTAAAAACGTCGCTGACAATCACCACTTTGAAATGGCTTTCGGAACCGGCAGGCACATTGTGTCGGTAGCTTTCATCATGCACTTCCAGATGAGCCGGCTCAAAAGCCAGGCGCAGCTTCTCTTCTATCTGTTCTCGAATCATGGTTTTACCCTCAATGGCGAGCGCTGTGCCCCATCTGTTTAAATATTAGTCCGTTTTTGGCTGCGCAACGCGACAGCGGACGCAATATTATCACTCCGTCGCCCTCTTCGCTTGTGCCTTGTCAGGCGGGGAATATGAAAAGGTAGAGAGCAAGAAAAAGCGCCTTGCGTGGTTTACCTTGTGGCAAAGGGCTTTATTCACTGCACCGCTTTGCTATGATGGCCGCAGTTTTTGCACACCAACCCATGACACTAACGAGAAAGCGTATGTTGAAAAAACTGTTATTCCCGCTGCTGGCTGCTTTTATCCTGGCCGGTTGCGCTTCCAGCAACAACACATTGACCATTCAACCTAAGATTCAGCTGCCACAGCGCGATCCGAGCCTGATGGGCATTACGGTGAGTATCAACGGCGCCGATCAGCGTCGCGATCAGGCGCTGGCAAAAGTTAATCGCGATGGACAACTGGTCAGCCTGACCCCGTCGCGCGATCTGCGTTTCTTACTTCAGGAAGTGCTGGAGAAACAAATGACAGCGCGCGGCTATATGGTCGGTCCTTATGGCGCGGTTGATCTGCAAATCATCGTCAATAATCTGTATGCCGACGTCACCCAGGGTGATGTGCGTTACAGCATTACCACCAAGGCGGATATCTCTATCGTGGCGACCGCGAAAAATGGCAATAAACAGATTAAAAATTACCGCCAGACCTACAGCGTAGAAGGGGCTTTCAGCGCCACCAATCAGAAAATCACCAATGCGGTGAATTCTACGCTGAGCGACGTGATCGCCGATATGGCGCAGGACACCAGCGTCAACGACTTCATCAAACAAAACGCCCGTTAATCAGGTCTTTTGCCCGGCACCCGGCCGGGCACTTTTCAAGGTCAGTATGAATCACTACTTCCGTGTCTTCCGCCAAAAAAATGCAGCCATTTTACTCCTTCTGGGATTCGCATCAGGTTTGCCTCTGGCCTTAACCAGCGGGACGCTGCAGGCGTGGATGACGGTTGATAATATCGATTTGAAAACCATCGGATTCTTTTCACTGGTGGGCCAGGCCTATGTGTTTAAGTTTCTCTGGTCCCCCATGATGGATCGCTTCACGCCGCCGCTTCTCGGTCGGCGCAGAGGCTGGTTGCTCATTACGCAACTGGCACTGGTGGCCAGCATTGTGGCAATGGGCTTTTTGCAGCCCAGCCGGGATTTAACCCTGATGGCGGCACTGGCGGTACTGATTGCATTCTGTTCTGCGTCACAGGATATCGTCTTCGATGCCTGGAAAACGGATGTGTTGCCGCCGGAAGAACGCGGAAGTGGCGCTGCCATCACGGTGTTAGGCTATCGCCTGGCAATGTTGATATCGGGCGGTCTGGCGCTGTGGCTGGCCGATCGCTATCTCGGCTGGGAGGCGACTTACTGGCTCATGGCCCTGCTCCTGCTGCCCTGCCTTATCGCAACCTGTCTTGCCAAAGAGCCGGACAACGCGCAGGCCGCGCCGCGTACGCTACGTCAGGCGGTTGTCGATCCTCTGCACGATTTTTTTAATCGCAACAACGCCTGGCTGCTGATCACGCTCATCATTCTTTACAAGCTCGGCGATGCATTTGCCGCCTCTCTCACCACCACCTTTTTGATTCGCGGCGTGGGATTTAATCCGGGCGACGTCGGGCTGGTAAACAAAACGCTGGGCTTGCTGGCAACCATCATTGGCGCGCTTTATGGCGGCATGCTGATGCAGCGTCTGAGCCTGTTTCGCGCGTTAATGATTTTTGGCCTGCTCCAGGCGGTGTCGAATTTCGGCTACTGGCTGCTGGCGGTCACCGACAAACACCTCTGGAGCATGGCGAGCGCGGTCTTTATTGAGAACCTGTGTGGCGGAATGGGAACCGCTGCGTTTGTCGCGCTGCTGATGACGCTGTGTAATAAGTCCTTCTCGGCGACGCAGTTCGCCCTGCTGTCTGCGCTTTCAGCGGTAGGCCGGGTTTACGTGGGACCTGCAGCCGGTTATCTGGTCGAGATCTGGGGCTGGCCAACGTTCTACGCCTTTACCGTTTTCGCCGGTCTGCCGGGCCTGGCCCTGCTGGCTTTTTGTCGCGGTATACTGGACTTTACCCAAAAAACTGGCCAGTTTTTGCCGCGCCGCCATTTTTCCGCAGGCTACCGCTGGACGAAACGGCTGTTTGCAGGCGGATGCGGGTTACTGGCGCTATGGCTTCTGTCGCTGGCGCTGAATGCAACGGGTATGCTCACGCTTTCGGCGTGGCTGGCTCCGCTGTTTGAAGCCGGTATGGCGCTGGCGCTTTGCGGTGTGCTGTCCGGTGTGGTGCTGGATTATCGCGCATTGAGAAAGGCCGGGAATTGACCTTTTGCCTCATAATCGCCCAGTCGCAGGTGCCATTTCAGCCAATTGGTTAAGCGCACCTAATTTGTCTTTGCGTGTCAATTTACAAAAAATATTTTTATCATGTGCGCGCTTCGGGCAAGATATTTAAATCCGGTACGCAATTAATTAAGTTAAAAATTAGAGAAAAAATGATGCAATATTGTTAAATAATTGAGTATTAAAAGTCAGGGTTATTCCTTTCCTACTTTTGTTTAACCCCGCATCCATCTCTTTTTGTTATATTACTGCCAACTGCTTGTCCACGTTAATAATTTGTCACCGAGAACAACATCTGTGACACCCTTAGCAAAAGGTGTCAACATGGTTCTGACACATCCTTAAGCTGGTTTACACTGCATAAACCTTCCCGTAAAATGCGCGCACACTTAAACGACAATAGAGCCCTTTGTCATTGAGGTCGTTAAATGAGACTCAGTAAATACAATAAAAGTTTGGGGATTTTGTCATTAATCGCAGGCACTTTATTAATGAGTGGCTGCGATAATGCATTGTTAAATCCCAAAGGACAGATTGCGCTGGAGCAACGTTCGCTGATACTGACCGCTTTTGGTCTGATGATGATCGTCGTGATTCCTGCAGTCTTAATGGCCGTCGTGTTTGCCTGGAAATATCGGGCGTCGAACACGAATGCTAAGTACAGTCCTAACTGGTCACACTCCAATAAAGTGGAAGCTGTGGTCTGGACCATTCCGATCCTGATCATCGTTTTCCTTGGTGTACTGACCTGGAAATCAACCCATGCGCTGGAGCCAAGCAAACCCCTGGCCTCTGACGTGAAACCGGTTGAAATTGACGTCGTTGCTCTGGACTGGAAATGGTTATTCATTTATCCAGAACAAGGTATTGCGACAGTTAACCAGATTGCCTTCCCGGCAAACACTCCGGTTAACTTCAAAATCACCTCCAACTCCGTCATGAACTCCTTCTTTATTCCTACGCTCGGTAGCCAGATCTACGCGATGGCGGGCATGCAGACCAAACTGCACCTGATTGCCAACGAGCCAGGAACTTTCGACGGTATTTCCGCCAACTTCAGTGGTCGCGGTTTCTCTGGCATGAAGTTCAAAGCCATTGCAACCAAAGACGATGCGGAGTTCCAGCAGTGGGTTGCCAAAGTAAAAGCGGCACCTAACACGCTGATGACGATGGATGATTTCGAGAAAGTGGCTGTGCCAAGCGAAAATCACCCGGTGGAATATTTCTCTTCAGCTAATCCTGAACTGTTCTTGCAGGTCATTAACAAGTTCATGAATAGCCACGGGAAAATGGACATGTCTGAACACAAAGGCATGGACATGAGTCACACCGCTACCGCGGGAGCCGAGGAATAATACGATGTTCGGAAAATTAACTCTGGATGCAGTGCCCTACCATGAACCGATTATCATGGTTACGGTTGCCGGCATCATCATTGCAGGTCTGGCGATCGTCTCTGCCATCACCTACTTTGGTAAGTGGAAATATCTGTGGTCTGAATGGCTGACGTCAATCGACCATAAAAAACTGGGTATCATGTATATCATCATGGCGTTCGTCATGCTGCTGCGCGGCTTTGCTGACGCCGTGATGATGCGTACCCAACAGGTTCTGGCTTCCTCCGGGGAAGCAGGCATATTGCCCCCTCATCACTACGACCAGATCTTTACCGCTCACGGCGTAATCATGATCTTCTTCGTGGCGATGCCATTCGTGGTGGGCCTGATGAACATTGCCGTACCGTTGCAAATCGGTGCGCGTGACGTTGCCTTCCCGTTCCTGAACAACCTGAGCTTCTGGTTTACCGCAATCGGTGTAATTCTGGTTAACCTGTCTCTGGGTGTCGGCGAATTCGCGCAAACTGGCTGGCTGGCCTATCCACCGCTGTCGGGGGCAGAATACAGTCCCGGCGTGGGGGTGGATTACTGGATCTGGAGTCTCCAGCTTTCCGGTATTGGTACAACCCTGACCGGTATTAACTTCTTCGTGACCATTCTGAAGATGCGTGCGCCGGGCATGGACCTGTTCAAAATGCCCGTCTTTACCTGGGCTGCGCTGTGCACCAACGTCCTGATCATCGCTGCGTTCCCGGTTCTGACCGTGACTCTGGCGCTGTTGACACTTGATCGTTACCTCGACTTCCATTTCTTTACTAATGATATGGGCGGTAACATGATGATGTACGTCAACCTGATCTGGGTCTGGGGTCACCCAGAGGTGTACATTCTTGTTCTGCCGGTGTTTGGTGTCTTCTCTGAAGTTACGGCCACCTTCTCGAAAAAACGTCTGTTTGGTTATACCTCACTGGTCTGGGCGACCATCGCCATTACCGTGTTGTCGTTCATCGTCTGGCTGCACCACTTCTTCACCATGGGTGCCGGTGCCAACGTTAACGCCTTCTTCGGTATCATGACGATGATCATCGCGATTCCGACCGGGGTTAAAATCTTTAACTGGCTGTTCACCATGTATCAGGGTCGCATTCAGATGCACTCTGCGATGCTGTGGACCGTAGGCTTCCTGGTCACCTTCTCTGTGGGTGGTATGACCGGTGTTCTGCTGGCCGTTCCGGGCGCTGACTTTGTCCTGCACAACAGTCTGTTCCTGATTGCGCACTTCCATAACGTGATTATCGGTGGTGTGGTATTCGGTTGTATGGCGGGTGTGACCTACTGGTTCCCGAAAGCCTTCGGCTTTACCCTGAACGAAACCTGGGGCAAACGTGCTTTCTGGTTCTGGATCATCGGCTTCTTCGTTGCCTTTATGCCGCTGTACGCACTGGGCTTCATGGGAATGACCCGTCGTCTGAGCCAGGATATCGATCCTCAGTTCCACTCTCTGCTGGTTGTTGCAGCGGTAGGTGCGGGTCTGATTGCCTGCGGTATTATTTGTCAGCTGATCATGTTCTACGTGTCTGTACGTGACCGCGACCAGAACCGTGACCTGACTGGCGATCCGTGGGGTGGCCGTACGCTGGAGTGGGCAACCTCTTCACCACCGCCGTTCTATAACTTTGCTGTTATCCCGCATGTGCATGAGCGTGACGCTTTCTGGGAAATGAAAGAGAAAGGCGAAGCGTACAAGCAGCCGGCTAAATATGAAGAAATTCATATGCCGAAAAACAGCGGTGCTGCGATTGTTATTGCCGCGTTTGCGACCATCTTCGGTTTTGCGATGATCTGGCATATCTGGTGGCTGGCAGGTCTTACTTTCCTCGGCATGATCGTAAGCTGGATCGTGAAGAGCTTCGACGAAGACGTGGACTACTACGTCCCTGTTGCCGAAGTAGAGAAGATTGAAAAGCAGCACTTTGACGAAATCAGCAAAGCAGGTCTGAAATAATGTCAACTACCGTAAAACACCACCACGACGCCCATGCGGAGCATGGGCATCACGATGCAGGAGCCAATAAAGTCTTTGGCTTCTGGATCTACCTGATGAGTGACTGCATTATCTTTGCAACCCTGTTTGCGACCTATGCAGTTATGGTTAACAACACCGCCGGCGGCCCGGCAGGCAAAGATATCTTTGAACTGCCGTTCGTGCTGGTTGAAACCGCCCTGCTGTTATTAAGCTCCATCACCTACGGCATGGCTGTTATCGCCATGAACAAGGAAAACAAAGGCGCCGTTATCGGCTGGCTGGCGTTGACCTTCCTGTTTGGTGCGGGCTTTATCGGGATGGAAATCTATGAATTCCATCACCTGATTGCTGAAGGCTTCGGTCCAAACCGTAGTGGCTTCCTGTCCGGCTTCTTTACACTGGTCGGTACGCACGGTCTGCACGTGACCTCGGGTCTGATCTGGATGGCCGTGCTGATGTTCCAGATCGCGAAACGCGGTCTGAACGCCACTAACCGTACCCGTATCATGTGTCTGAGCCTGTTCTGGCACTTCCTGGACGTGGTTTGGATCTGCGTGTTTACCGTTGTTTATCTGATGGGAGCCATGTAATGAGTCATTCTGTTAACGAACATGGTGCATCACACGGTAGCGTGAAGTCTTACATGATCGGCTTCATCCTCTCTATCATCCTGACGGCAATCCCGTTCTGGATGGTAATGGATGGTAGTGCTTCTCATGGAACCATCCTCGGCGTTGTGCTGGTCTGTGCAGTCGTTCAGGTGCTGGTTCACCTGGTTTACTTCCTGCATCTGGACAGCAAATCTGAGGGCGGCTGGAACATGGTGGCCATTGTCTTCTCAGCAATCATTATCCTGATTGTTGTGGTTGGCTCACTGTGGATCATGTGGAACCTCAACTACAACATGATGCCCCACTAAAGAGTCTGTGTAATGTTTAAGCAATACCTGCAAGTTACAAAGCCAGGAATTATTTTCGGGAATTTAATTTCTGTGATTGGCGGATTTTTGCTGGCCTCTAAGGGCAGCATTGATTACGCCCTGTTTCTCACCTCACTGGTTGGCGTGTCGCTGGTGGTTGCGTCAGGTTGTGTCTTCAACAACGTGATTGACCGCGATATCGACATCAAGATGGAGAGAACCAGGAATCGGGTGCTGGTTAAAGGCCTTATCTCCGCGAAAGTAAGCCTGGTGTATGCCACTGTGTTGGGTATTGCTGGCTTTGCACTGCTGTATTTCGGTGCTAACCCGCTGGCCATGTGGCTGGCGGTGATGGGCTTCGTGGTATACGTTGGCGTTTACAGCCTGTATATGAAGCGTCATTCGGTTTACGGTACGCTGATTGGTAGCTTGTCTGGCGCTGCGCCGCCGGTGATTGGCTACTGTGCCGTGACCAATGAGTTTGATGCGGGCGCCCTGATCCTGCTGGCGATTTTTAGCCTGTGGCAGATGCCGCACTCCTATGCGATTGCTATCTTCCGCTTTAAGGATTACCAGGCTGCCAACATCCCGGTCTTACCGGTTGTGAAAGGCATCTCCGTAGCAAAAAATCATATTACGCTTTATATCCTGGCGTTTATGATTGCCACGCTGATGCTGACGCTGGGTGGCTATGCAGGCTATAAGTATCTGGTCGTTGCCGCTGCCGTCAGCGTCTGGTGGCTGGGCATGGCGCTGTCAGGTTATAAAACCTCAAACGATCGGGTTTGGGCACGTAAGCTGTTTGTCTTCTCCATCGTCGCCATCACCGCGCTGAGCGTGATGATGTCAGTGGATTTCATGACGCCTGCGTCAAAAGATTTGCTGACTTACGTGCGCTGATGTGTACCAAAACAGCATGAAACGGGCGCGATTTTCGCGCCCTTTCTTTTTGTTACGACTGCTTAAGAACTATTGTTTTACCCTTCCACTCTCCCTCCCTAAAATAAATGCAGCACATCAACAGAGGTAGGAATGAACGATAACAAAATGACTCCGGTGGAGCTGCGCGCCACATGGGGCCTTGGCACGGTCTTTTCCCTGCGTATGCTGGGAATGTTTATGGTCCTGCCGGTATTGACCACCTATGGCATGGCGCTCCAGGGAGCGAGTGAAACCTTAATCGGTCTGGCCATTGGCATTTATGGCCTGGCTCAGGCCATTTTCCAGATCCCCTTTGGCCTGCTGTCCGATCGTATTGGACGCAAGCCTCTGATTGTGGGCGGCCTGCTGCTGTTTGTCCTTGGCAGCGTGATTGCCGCCAGCACGGAATCCATTTGGGGCATCATCCTTGGCCGGGCGTTGCAGGGTTCGGGCGCGATTGCGGCCGCCGTGATGGCGCTGCTGTCGGATTTAACGCGTGAACAGAACCGCACCAAAGCGATGGCGTTTATTGGCATCAGTTTTGGCGTTACCTTTGCGATTGCGATGGTGGTGGGACCGATTGTGACCCACGCGCTGGGCCTGCATGCGCTGTTCTGGATGATCGCAACGCTGGCGACGCTGGGTATTCTCATTACGCTTTGGGTGGTCCCCTCCTCCACTCAGCATGTCCTGAACCGTGAGTCGGGCATGGTGCGCGGCAGCTTTAAAAAAGTGCTGGCCAACCCGCGCCTGGTAAAACTGAATCTTGGCATCTTCTTTTTGCATATCCTGTTGATGTCGAGCTTTGTTGCGCTGCCCGACCAGTTTGAACAGGCGGGCTTACCGCCATCAGAACACTGGAAGGTCTATTTAACGACCATGCTGATCGCCTTTGCGGGCGTCGTGCCTTTTATCATTTATGCGGAAGTGAAGCGCAAAATGAAGCGCGTCTTTGTCGGCTGTGTCGGCATGATGGTCATCGCAGAAATTGTTTTATGGGGAGCGCAGGGCCATTTCTGGACGCTGGTGCTCGGCGTACAGCTCTTCTTCCTCGCCTTTAACCTGATGGAAGCCATCCTGCCTTCCCTGGTCAGTAAGGAATCGCCTGCCGGTTACAAAGGGACAGCAATGGGGCTTTACTCCACCAGCCAGTTTCTGGGCGTTGCGATCGGCGGAAGCCTGGGCGGTTGGGTGTTAGGTCATTTTGATGCGCAAACTGTGTTTATGGTGGGAGCGATTGTGGCGGCAATCTGGCTGTTCGTCAGTATGACCATGCAGGAACCGCCCTACGTCAGCAGTCTGCGCATTGTGCTGAGTGATGCGGCGCTGGCAGTACCGAATCTGGAGAAGCGCCTGAAGGCCCAGCCTGGAGTGAACGCGGTGCTGATCGTACCGGAAGAAAAAAGCGCTTACATTAAGATCGACAGTAAGATCACCAGCCGACCGGAGCTTGAAGCCCTTATCGGCGGTGGCTAATCCCCTGCCCTCACCGGGTTTGTTGTCTTTGACAAACCCGGTTCCTCCCGTTTATCCCCGCGCAAAATGCGTCCCTCTGGTCACGCAATTTACGTCACGGACATCAGCACCTTGCAGGGCAAAAGCGTTGCTGTCGCGGAAGGGGATCAGTGACAGCCAGACTGTGTCACAGTCAGGCTGCCAACCCGACAGGATGCCTCAGAGGGCATCCTGTGCTCACGTGCTGAGTGGAGGGATTAATCGCGGAAGTTTTTGAACTGGAAAGGCTGGCCCAGGTTGCCATTACGCACCAGCGCCATTGCGCCCTGTAAATCATCACGAGACTTACCCGTTACGCGCAGAGATTCGCCCTGAATCTGCGTCTGCACTTTCAGCTTGCTGTCTTTAATCAGCTTCACCAGCTTTTTCGCGACGTCGCTTTCAATGCCTTTTTTCATTTTGGCATCCACGCTCCAGCTTTTGCCGCTGTGTTCAATCTCTTCTGGTACTTCCAGCGCCGCGCCTTCAATACCGCGCTTGAGCATTTTCTCGCGCAGGATATCCACCAGCTGCTTTACCTGAAAATCCGATTCACTGATGACCTTAATGGTTTCATTTTTTTCATTGAGTTCGTAACTGGCAGTGACGTTGCGAAAATCAAAACGTGTCGACAGTTCACGGTTAGCATTCTCTACTGCGTTGCGAACTTCCTGCATGTCGACTTCTGAAACGATATCGAAAGATGGCATCTCTTCTTCTCCTGAGGCTAAACTGGCATGCATAATACGCGTCTTACGGCACTAAATAAAATCGCACTGTGTAGCGCTATACTTAACTCATTGCCACAGCGCATAAATAATAAGCCCGCGAGCGGGAGGCAGCATGAAAATAACCGTATTAGGATGTGGCGCATTGGGCCAGGTGTGGCTCACCGCTCTTGCCCATTGCGGGCACGATGTCCAGGGCTGGTTACGCGTACCTCAGCCCTACTGCTCAGCAAATGTAATCGATCCGCTGGGGCGCGTGACGAACCGGACCTTCATTGCCAACGATCCGCTGTTTTTGGCGCAGAGCCAGCTGCTGTTGGTGACGCTGAAAGCCCCGCAGGTATCAACGGCCGTAAAAAATCTGGAAAGCGTGATGTCAGAAAACTGCCCGGTTTTGTTGTTGCACAATGGCATGGGCACGCTTGGCGAATTAAAAGGTCTGACGCAGCCGCTGTTACGCGGTATCACCACGCACGCCGCAATGCGGGATGGCACGGTCATTAAGCACGTCGCCACGGGCGTCACCCATATTGGTCCCGGCAACCGTAAAAGCGAGCACTGGAGTGAGGTCGCCGATGTGCTGCACGAAGCGCTGCCCGATGTCGCCTGGCATGACAATATCCGGGCGGCCTGCTGGCGTAAGCTGGCGGTAAACTGTGTGATCAACCCACTCAGCGTGGTTTACGACTGTCAGAATGGCGCACTGCGTCAGCATCAGGCCGACATCATCACCTTATGTGACGAAATCAGTTGGGTTATGGAGCGTGAAGGCCAGTCCGTGGCCAGCCAGAGCCTGCAGGATCAGGTGCTGAATGTGATTGAGACGACCGCCGCCAACACTTCATCAATGCTGCAGGATATACGCGCTCAGCGACTGACGGAAATTGAATACATCACCGGCTTTCTGCTGCGTCGCGCACGCACTCACGGCTTAGTGTTACCTGAAAACACCCGGCTGTACGACATGATTAAACGCAAGGAGTCTTATTATGGGCGCGAACGCCTCGGTACTGGTCTGTCTGGCTCATGGCAGTGAAGAGACGGAAGCCGTTACCACACTCGATCTGCTGGTCCGTGGCGGGATAAAGACGGTGACCGCCAGCGTGGAAAGCGATGGCTGCCGTGAAATCGTCTGTTCGCGCGGCGTTCGCCTGCTGGCCGACGTCCCGCTGGTCGAGGTGGCGGACAACGCCTACGATGCCATTGTCCTGCCCGGCGGACTAAAAGGAGCCGAGACATTTCGTGACAGTCCGCTGTTGGTTGAAACCGTACGCCAGTTTCATTTGTCAGGACGTATTGTTGCGGCCATCTGCGCAGCCGCTGGCACGGTACTGGTGCCGCATAACCTGTTTCCGGTCGGCAATATGACAGGGTTCCCCGGTTTAAAGTCCACCATACCGGAAGAGAAATGGATGGAACGTCGTGTCGTCTGGGATCCGCGAGTCAATTTGCTCACCAGTCAGGGACCGGGCACGGCGATGGATTTTGCGCTGAAATTAATTGATTTGCTAGCAGGCAGTGATAAAGCACGTGAGGTCGCGGCACAACTGGTGCTGGCGCCGGGTATTTACGACTATCAGGCCAGTTAAGTCGCCGGTTCAGACGCCTGCCGGACGCTCTGTGCTCGTCTTGCCCTGGTATGCAAGGCGAGCACAGGGAGAAGCGGTCAGTGACCGCTATGCGGATTACGGACGATATACCTTCACGTTTTTAAATCCCTGCTCATGCAGATAGAGCGCCTGTAATTTACTCATCACACCGCGATCGCAGTACAACAGCCAGGTTTTGTTCTGATCAAGGTCGCCAAACTGCGTACTGAGTTTGTAGAAAGGCATCGACTTCACCTCCGTTCCCGCCAGCTGTAGCGGTTTGTCTTCCTGCTCATCCACCGAGCGGATATCCAGCACACTGTCGTTTTCGTTCAGCAAGCCGACCGTCTCAACCTCAACCACCTCTTCCTGCGTCTGCTCCGCGATTTCGCGAATATCCACATTGGTCGCCTCGGCCACCATACGTTCCAGAATCGCGAAATCAAACTGGCTTTCTTCGGCTTCGATTTTGCCTTTTACCGCTTTGACCGTCGGGCTTTTCGAAATCACGCCACAATATTCCGGCATGGTGCTGGCAAAGTCTTCGGTGCCGATTTCACGCGCCACTTTAATAATGTGCTCTTTGTCGTGAGAAATCAGCGGACGCAAAATCAACGTATCGGAGGCATTGTCGATCAGTCGCAGATTGGTCAGCGTCTGGCTGGAGACCTGCCCCACCGCTTCGCCTGTGACCAGGGCCTGTACGCCATAACGTTCCGCCACCATTGAGGCTGCACGGACCATCATACGTTTCAGCACCACGCCCATTTGACCGTCGTCGATTTTTTCTAAAATTTCGCCGACAACTGGCTCAAAGTTGATTGCCACAAAACGTACACGGTGCGAACGGCCAAAGCGGTTCCACAGATAATGGGCGACCTGACGTACGCCGATTTCATGTGCCGCGCCGCCCAGGTTAAAGAAGCAGTAGTGAACGCGGCTGCCACGACGCATCAGCATGTAGCTGGAAACGCCGGAGTCAAATCCACCTGAGATCAGCGACAGCACATCTTCCTGGGTACCAATCGGGAAGCCGCCCAGCCCTTCATAGCGTGCGGTGACCAGCGTTAAGCGGTTTTCTTCCACTTCGAGGTTAACCGTCACCTCAGGTTTCTTAAGCTGAACGGTGGCGCTGGCGATGTGCTGATTTAGCCCGCCGCCAACATAGCGCTCGACGTCCTGCGAACTGAAGCTGTGTTTGCCACGGCGCTTAACCCGCACGCAAAAGGTTTTGTTTTCCAGGCTGTCGCGATACTGTGCCAGCGTCTGTTCGAAAATATCGTGGATGTCGGTATATTCGCGCTCTTCAACCGCAAGGACATGATGAATACCCGGGATGCGCATCAGCTCATCGGGAATAATCTGCCGCATGGCTTCATCTTTGCAGCGCACTTCAATATGATCCCAAAAACGCACCACCGCGATCTCATCGCTGACCGTTTTGAGCACGTTGCGGATATTACTGGCAAGAATCTTAATAAAGCGCAGACGCACCGACTGACTCTTGATGGTGATTTCAGGAAATAACTTGACGATAAACTTCATGGCAATACAGCTTCGTTGGGCAAATAAGTGCTAAAACAGGCTGCACTTAGCTGGTAAGATCATAAAATTGCGGGGTGACAGGCGCATCCGCATCCGAGGCGCGAGAGTATATCACCTTTACCCGGTGACTGCTTCTGCAACAGCATGCACATTGATTATTTTGCTAATCATTCTCTCTCAGCTACCATGACCGATTGCAAGATAACGTTCCAACCGTGAGTCGACACGAAATATGCCGAAAAAAGCCGAACAGCCAGCCAGCTTTGAAACGTCATTGCAGCAGCTGGAGCAGATTGTTAATCGTCTGGAAAGTGGTGAACTGCCGTTGGAAGACGCCCTGAATGAATTTGAGCGCGGCGTGCAGTTAGCGCGCAATGGCCAGCAAACGTTGCAGCAAGCCGAGCAGCGCGTGCGCATTCTCCTCAGCGACGATAACGATGCCGATCTCTCCTCTTTCACGCCGGAAAACAGCTAATGGATTTTCCTGAACTGCTCAATGCGTATCACCAGCAGGTGAACCACGCGTTGATGGGCTACCTGGATGCCCTCCCTTTTCAGAGTTCTCCTCTGGTGAATGCCATGCAGTATGGGGCACTATTAGGTGGCAAACGCATGCGCCCGTTTCTGGTTTACGCAACCGGCACCATGCTCAATGCGAATAAAGCCAGTCTCGATGTGCCTGCAGCGGCTGTCGAATGTATTCACGCCTATTCACTGATTCATGACGATTTGCCGGCAATGGACGATGATGCGTTACGTCGTGGGCAACCGACCTGCCACATCAAATATGGTGAAGATACCGCCATTCTTGCCGGTGATGCGCTACAAACGCTGGCCTTTTCTATTCTGGCCGACCAGCCCATGCCGGGCGTGAGTGCGGAATACCGCCTCGCTATGCTGTCAGAGCTGGCCAGGGCCAGCGGCGTAGCGGGTATGTGCGGCGGGCAGGCGCTGGATCTGGCGGCAGAAGGTCAGTCTGTCGATCTTCATCAACTGGAACAGATCCATCGTCACAAAACGGGGGCGTTGATTCGCTCAGCCGTGCGACTCGGTGCCTTTGCTGCCGGCGACGCGGGCCGTGAAGCGCTGCCGTATCTTGACCGCTATGCGGATGCCATCGGCCTGGCCTTTCAGGTGCAGGATGACATCCTGGATGTGACGGGCGACACAGCCGTTATCGGAAAACGTCAAGGTGCCGATCAAGATCTTGGAAAAAGCACCTATCCTTCATTGATGGGTCTGGATAATGCCCGGATTAAGGCACTGGATTTATACCAGGAAGCCGTGGATGCTTTGCACATGCTCTCTGCAAAATCCTATGATACCTCTGCCCTGAAGGCGCTGGCGAGCTTCGTAATTGAACGCGATAAATAACTTCCATGATGAGTCACTGATGAGTTTTGATACTACAAAATACCCGACACTGGCGCAGGCAGAAACGGTACAGGCACTGCGTGCCCTGCCTAAAGAAAAATTGCCTGCGCTCTGCAATGAGCTGCGCCAGTATTTATTAGACAGCGTGAGCCGCTCAAGCGGCCATTTTGCGTCGGGCCTGGGCGTGGTCGAGCTGACGGTGGCGCTGCATTACGTCTATAACACACCGTTCGACCACCTCGTGTGGGACGTCGGTCATCAGGCTTATCCGCATAAAATTTTAACCGGCCGCCGCGATCGCATTGGATCGATTCGGCAAAAGAATGGCGTGCACCCCTTTCCGTGGCGGGGAGAAAGTGAATACGACGTCCTGAGCGTCGGTCACTCCTCAACCTCCATCAGTGCCGGGCTGGGCATGGCTGCTGCGGCCGAACGGGAAGGTAAAGGGCGCCGTACCGCCTGTATTATCGGCGACGGTGCCATCACCGCAGGCATGGCCTTTGAGGCCATGAACCACGCGGGCGATATTAAACCTGATATGCTGGTTATCCTGAACGACAACGAAATGTCGATTTCTGAAAACGTCGGGGCGCTGAATAACCGCCTGGCACAGATTTTATCGGGTAAGACCTACGCGCGTCTGCGCGAAGGAGGCAAGCGCGTACTGACCGGCCTGCCGCCGATTAAAGAGTTGGTAAAACGCACCGAAGAACACCTGAAAGGCATGGTGGTGCCGGGCACCCTGTTTGAAGAACTGGGGTTCAATTATATCGGGCCGGTCGATGGTCATGATGTCCTGACGCTGGTGAATACGCTGACGAATATGCGTAGCCTGAAAGGCCCGCAGTTCCTGCATATTATGACGAAAAAGGGTAAAGGTTATGCCCCGGCAGAGCAGGATCCGATCGCCTGGCATGCGGTGCCCAAATTTGATGTCGCCAGCGGCGAACTGCCTAAGAGCGCCGAAGGATTGCCGAGTTATTCGAAGATATTCGGTAACTGGCTGTGCGAAACGGCGGCTGACGACGCGAAGCTGATGGCGATTACGCCCGCCATGCGCGAAGGGTCGGGTATGGTAGGATTCTCCCGCAAGTATCCCAACCAGTATTTTGACGTTGCCATTGCCGAACAGCACGCCGTGACCTTTGCGGCGGGCCTGGCCATTGGGGGCTATAAACCGGTTGTTGCGATTTACTCGACCTTCCTGCAGCGCGCCTACGATCAGGTTATTCACGATGTCGCGATTCAGAAGCTTCCGGTCCTGTTCGCGATTGACCGTGGCGGCATCGTTGGGGCCGACGGCCAGACGCATCAGGGGGCCTTTGATCTCGCCTATCTGCGCTGCATTCCGGATATGGTCATCATGACGCCGAGCGATGAGGACGAATGCCGCCAGATGCTTTATACCGGCTATCACTATCAGGCGGGTCCGGCTGCCGTGCGTTATCCACGCGGAACCGGCACTGGCGTTGCTCTGACGCCACTGCAAAGCCTGCCGCTGGGCAAAGGTGTGGTTAAACGTCGGGGCGAAAAGCTGGCGATCCTTAACTTCGGTACACTGCTGCCTGAAGCCAGCCACGTTGCCGAAGCGCTGAACGCCACCCTGGTGGATATGCGTTTTGTTAAACCGCTGGATGAAGCGTTAATTACCGAACTGGCCGCACAGCATGAGTCGTTGATTACGCTGGAAGAAGGCGCGATTAAGGGCGGCGCAGGCAGCGGCGTCAACGAGTTCGTGATGGCGAAACGTCTGGGCATTCCCGTTCTCAATATTGGCCTGCCTGATGAGTTCATTCCCCCGGGCACGCAGGAAGAGATGCGTCACGACTACCACCTGGACGCAGACGGTATTCAGCAGCAAATCAGTCACTGGCTGGCGCAGTAGTTCCCCTCCCCCGCTCTCTGCGGAGAGCGGTATTCCTGCTATGCTTAATTCCCCTGGAAGGACATAGCAGGAGTCATGATGAAAACCGTTCCACTCGCGAATACTGATTTAAAAGTTTCCCAGCTCTGCCTGGGCTGTATGACATTTGGTGAGCCCACCCGCGGTAAACATGCCTGGACACTGCCCGAAGAGAGCAGCCGACCGCTTATCAGGCAGGCGCTGGAGGCCGGGATTAATTTCTTCGACACCGCTAACAGCTATTCAGACGGCAGTAGTGAAGAGATTCTGGGGCGAGCGCTCAGGGATTTCGCCCGCCGCGAGGAGGTCGTGGTCGCCACCAAAGTCTATTTCCCGCTGAGTAATCTGTCACAAGGCCTGTCCCGTAAAAACATTCTGCAATCCATTGACGACAGCCTGCAACGGCTGGGCATGGAGTATGTCGATCTGCTGCAGATTCACCGCTGGGACTATGACACGCCGCTCGAAGAAACCCTGTCGGCACTTGATGAGGTGGTGAAATCCGGCAAAGCACGTTATATCGGCGCCTCATCCATGCACGCCAGTCAGTTTGCACAGGCCTTAACCATGCAGGCAGAACAGGGCTGGGCACGCTTCGTCAGCATGCAGGATCAGTACAACCTGATTCAGCGCGAAGAAGAACGTGAGATGCACCCGCTGTGCCAGCGTGAAAATGTTGCGGTCCTGCCATGGAGTCCACTGGCACGCGGTAAGCTCACCCGGCCATGGGGCGAAACCACCGCCCGCTCCGTTTCTGATGAGGTGATGAGCACGCTCTATGCTTCAACGGAGGAAAACGATGCGGCGATTGCGGCGCGCCTGGCGCAGGTTGCAGCTGACAAAGGCGTAACGCGAGCGCAGGTCGCACTGGCGTGGTTACTGAGCAAACCGGTGGTGACAGCGCCCATCATTGGCGCCTCCCGTGCAGAGCAGTTTGCTGAGCTGGTGGAAGCCGTGAACGTTGACCTGACAACGCAGGATATTGCGGCCCTGGAAAGTGAATATCAGCCTCACCCGGCAACCGGCTATCAGTGATACCAACGCAGCGTGTTCACAGGCGTGACGCGCTCATTCGGCCCGGCCGGGAGAGAGATAAGGATGAGACAACCGTACGCCGTATTTCGGCTACGGTTGCAAAACGGTGATGATAAGGGCCGCAGTACGAACGCTTAACCGGCGAGATAAACCCCGGCACCATAAAGGATGGCTGCAGCAATAATGCCCGCAATAATGTCATCGACCATAATGCCCATGCCGCCATGCACGTTACGGTCGAACCAGCGAATCGGCCAGGGCTTCCAGATATCCAGCACGCGGAACAGCACAAAACCGGCCACCACCCACTGCCAGCTGTTCACCGGAATGGCCATCAGCGTAATCCACATCCCGATAAACTCATCCCAGACAATGCTGCCGTGATCGTGAACGCCCATGTCTTTGGCGGTGCGATGGCAAAGGTACACGCCCACGCTGATGCCTAGCAGCACGACCAGCGAATACAGATCGTGCGGAAGCAAGGTCAGCAGACACCAAAAAGGAATGGCGGCCAGCGATCCCACTGTACCGGGCATAACCGGGCTGAGCCCACTGCCAAAACCGGTCGCCAGTAAATGCCAGGGATTACGCATCCGCAGACGACCTTTGGCGATATGTTTATCTGATGTCAAAATGGTCGAATCCTTTAAAACGCATATCTGTCGGTTTGCCGTTTTCGAGCAGTGACAGTCCTTCTGACTCGGGCGCCATCTGCCCAATACAGGTATAAGGCACGCCAAGATGTCCCAGCGCCACGTCCAGTGCACCCCGATTCACTTCCGGCACACTGAAGCACAGTTCATAGTCTTCGCCGCCGCTGAGCGCCCAGCGCAGCACCTGTGACGCATCAAAATTGTCACGCAGTGCCGGGGACAGCGGAAGCGCGTCAAGGTTGATACGTGCCCCGCAGCCGCTGGCTTTCAGCACATGACATATATCAGAAATCAGCCCGTCTGAGATATCGATAGCGGAAGAGGCCAGCGAACGCAGTGACTGCCCCTGTAACACGCGCGGCATGGGCCGCAGGTGACGTTTAATCAGGGCTTCATGAATGGCCGGATCGTCAATGCGGCAGTGATGCTGCAGCAACGCCAGCCCGGCCGCGCTGTCGCCCAATGTACCGGTGACATAGATCCAGTCGCCGGGTTTTGCGCCCGAACGCTTTAACGCTTTGCCGTGAGGAATCAGCCCATGAATACCCAGCGTCAGGCTGAGAGGCCCCCGCGTCGTGTCTCCCCCCACCAGCTGCATATCGTAATATTCCAGCAGGTCAAACAGGCTTTCGCTGAAGCTGCTCAACCAGCTTTCATTCACATCCGGCAAGGTCAGCGCCAGGGTTAGCCAGGCAGGATCGGCACCCATCGCGGCCAAGTCGCTCAGATTCACCGCCAGTGATTTATAGGCTAAATCTGCAGGATGGATCGTGGGCAGGAAGTGGATACCGGAAACCAGCGTATCGGTGCTGACCGCCAGCGTTTGCTTTTCGGGCACGCTCAGCAGCGCGCAATCGTCGCCGATGCCGAGTTCGACATCACGGCGGCTACGCGTTCTGCGATTGAAGTAGCGTGCGATGAGTTCAAATTCACCACATGACATAATTGCGTTCCGCTTAACCATTAATGAAAAAGGCCGGCAAGCCGGCCTTATTGATTATTTGCGTTGGGGTCGAATTTGCGGACCGGCTTTATCCAGCACACCGTTGACAAATTTATGGCTGTCTTCAGCGCCAAATACTTTCGCCAGTTCGATACCTTCGTTGATGGCCACTTTATAAGGCACATCAGAACGCTTGCTCAGTTCATACAGCGACACACGCAGAATGGCTTTTTCCACCTGCCCCAGTTCTTCTAACTGGCGCGACAGATAGGGTTGCATCAATCCATCCAGGTACGCGCTGTTGGTCGCCACACCGGCCAGCAGTTCGCGGAAATAAGTAATATCGACGTCTTTAACGTCCTGTTCCGCCAGAAACTGGTATTCCACATCGGCAATGTCGTTGTTAGACAACTGCCAGGAGTAAAGCGCCTGGACAGCGCACTCACGGGCGCGACGACGAGCAGCAGGTTTCACAAAATTCCCCTTACAAAAATCAGGCTTTAATGGCTTTCAATACGTTGATCATTTCAAGTGCGGTCAGGGCCGCTTCGGCACCTTTGTTACCCGCTTTGGTTCCAGCACGCTCAATGGCCTGCTCGATATTTTCGGTTGTCAGTACGCCGAATGCCACAGGAATATCGCTGTCCATGGCAACACTGGCAATGCCCGAGCTGGCTTCACCCGCGACGTATTCGAAGTGCGCCGTGCCACCACGAATCACGGTACCCAGCGCAATCACGGCATCGTGCTTGCCGGTTTTAGCCAGCGCACGCGCGGCCAGCGGCAGTTCGTAAGCACCCGGTACCCAGACGACAGTGATATTGTCATCGTTGACCTGGCCGATACGCTTCAGGGCATCCACAGCGCCGTCTAACAGGCTCTCGTTGATAAAGTTGTTAAAACGCGCGATAACGATGGCAATTTTTGCCTCTGGCGTTGCAACGGCAGCTTCGATAACTTTCATACATATCCTTTCAGGGGTTTGTTTAGCCCCGCGCAGGGGGGCGAATTCTAACATACTCTTTGGCGGCGTGCTCTCGCTTTTCCGCCTCTGTTATTGCGGTATCAGGGTCAGACGGAGATCGCTGCCGACCTGACGCACGTCGCTGAAGGCAAAAACCGGCGCGTCAGCCAACTGCGTCAGACCCGTAAGCTGACACAAACCGCGCGCGTCATTACCCAGTAATTTCGGTGCCACATACACAATGAGTTCGTCAACCAGACCGGCCTGAAGCAGTGCCCCTGCCAGCGTGGCACCGGCTTCAACCCAGACGCTGTTAATCTGGCGCTGGCCCAGCACCATCATCAGCGCCACTAAATCCAGTTGGGTGTCGCGTAAAGGAACCGGAATTTGCGTCACCGAGTCAGGCCAGCGCTGAGTGTCGGCCTGCTGTCGCATCAGCCAGGTTTCGCCCAATTGTTCTATAAGTTTGTGCTGCGGTGTTACGCGATTCTGGCTGTCGACGATGACGCGTACCGGCTGGCGTAAGGTCTGCGCATCAACCAGGCGCTGACTGTCGCTGTCCAGTTCAGCCCAGCGTACGGTCAGGGAAGGATCGTCGGCCAGCACCGTTGCGCTGCTGCTGAGAATGGCGGCGCTCTGCGCTCGCAAACGCTGGACATCGCGTCGGGCAGCCGGCGAGGTGATCCACTGGCTTTCGCCACTCGCCATGGCGGTGCGGCCATCCAGTGATGCCCCCAGTTTAAGCTGTATCCAGGGGAAGCCGGTCCGCATGCGTTTCAGGAATCCCCTGTTCAGGGCTTCCGCTTCCTGCATCATCAGTCCGTGGCTGACTTCAATGCCCGCCTGCTGCAGTCGATGTAATCCTCGTCCGGCGACCTGCGGATTGGGGTCCTGCATCGCGGCCACGACGCGTTTTACACCGGCCTCAATAAGCGCGTCGCAACACGGCGGCGTGCGCCCGTGATGACTGCATGGCTCCAGCGTCACATAGGCTGTCGCCCCACGCGCACGCGCACCGGCCATGCGCAGGGCATGCACTTCCGCATGCGGTTCTCCGGCGCGCTGGTGCCAGCCTTCGCCAACAATGTCACCATCGCGTACAATGACGCAACCGACATTGGGGTTTGGCATGGTAGTAAAACGTCCGCGCCGCGCCAGTTCCAGCGCGCGCGCCATATAACGTTCATCGGTCATGATTTAATCCTGTAATCTGGCAATCTCTTCGCCAAAATCACGCACGTCCTCAAAGCTGCGATAAACAGATGCAAAGCGAATATAGGCCACTTTATCGAGTTTTTTTAGCTCGTCCATGACCAGGTTACCGATCAGCTTGCTGGGAATTTCACGTTCACCCGTCGCACGCAACTGTGTTTTGATATGGCTTACCGCACTCTCTACGGCATCCGCACTGACCGGACGTTTCTCCAGCGCTTTCATCATGCCGCTGGCAAGTTTGTCTTCATTGAAAGGTTCACGCACATCGTTGCTTTTCACCACGCGTGGCATGACCAGCTCAGCGACTTCAAACGTAGTAAATCGCTCATGGCACACCAGACACTGACGACGGCGCCGCACTGACGAACCCTCACTGACCAGACGAGAATCAATCACTTTTGTGTCTACAGCGGAGCAGAATGGGCAATGCATGACGTTTCCTGACACGAGATAAATGGGCCGTACAGTGTAGCGCGAACTGCAAGTCAACAAAATCGATTCCCGTGTTTTACCCCATCCGCTTCACAGACCGGATGGGAAATGCCCGCCCGCGTAAAACCCGCTACGCTTAAAGCGCTCAGGGCAAAAAGCGGAGAACGTAGCCACGTTCGTGCCGATCCGGGGTACTGCATCACCGGATACCTGCGCCACCGCGCTGGCCGGATGCCCGATATCAACCTGTTTCACCTTGCATCATTACGCGTAACGCGAGGTGAAATCGGCACGCCAGCGGCTACGGCATTTTATCGCTCAGGGAAAGGCAATTTCAGAGCACACTTAAGGTAATCGGCGTGATTTCAGTTCAGGCTTCAACGCCATAAGCGGATGCTGATGGGTCCCGCGACAAGGGGCAATTATTACGTCATTTGAATAAAGGATAAAAAAACATGATGAACAGGATGGTTTGGGCACCCGCGGCCCTGTCACTGGTTCTGCTAAGTGGTTGCAGCACCCCAGCCCAGCCGCAGGTGAAACAACTGCACCGGGAAGTCAGTCAGCTTAATCAGCAGATGCAGCAACTCACCAGCCAGGCAAGTGCGGTTGAAATTCAGGGACAGCTGAACGCCCATTCACAGCAGGGCGCATGGCTGTTGCCGCAGGCAAACACGCCCGTGGCACTTCAAACGCAGGTTGGCACGCTGCGCCTGTCGCTCGCACGCATTGAGGCCGAGGCCGGCGGTACGCATGCTGACCTGACGCTTCGCACACAAGACAATTCACCGCTGCCCGGACTGCATGTGACAGTAGTCTGGGGCCAGCTCGATCCCGCAACCGGTAAGCCACTTGAGGCCGACAGCCTGACGCAAACCCTCAGCGTTCCCGCTTCACTGACGCCACGCAGTTCGGTCACCGTACCATTACGGTTAAAGGATGTGACGCCGGAGCAACTGGGTTATGTTCGAATTCACCAGGTGATCGCGGATACGTCCAGGCCCTGAAAACAAAAAAGCCGCCAGATTACGCTGGCGGCTTTTTTTATCGTACCAATACTACGGCAGGATCGAAGGCTGATCGGCGCCCTCTTTCTCCACTTTCTGTACCAGCATATGTTCGCGTTTCATGCCCAGCTTCAGCGCCAGCGCTGAAGAAACGTAGATCGACGAAACGGTACCGATGGTGACACCAATCAGCATGGTCAGTGAGAAGCCTTTCAGCAGCGCACCACCAAAGATGAAGAGGATCAGGATCATCGCCAGCGTAGTCAGCGAGGTGATCAGGGTACGGCTTAACGTCTGCGTCAGGGACACGTTCGTAATGTCATAAGAGGAGCCGCGACGGATCTTGCGGAAGTTCTCACGAATACGGTCCGAGACCACGATTTTATCGTTCAGCGAGTAACCGATGACCGACATCAGCGAGGCCACAATCGTAAGGTCAATCTCGACCCGGAACAGCGACAGCAGTCCACAGGTGATAATGACGTCATGCGCCAGCGCCAAAACCGTACCCAGTGCCAGACGCCACTCAAAGCGAATACCGATATAAATCAGAATCGCAATCAGTGCCGACAGCAGGGCTAACGCCCCGGCCTGCGCCAGATCGCTGCCCACGCTCGGTCCGACAAACTCGATACGTTTGACCGTCGCGTTTTGCTGCGTCGTCTGGTTGATAACCGTTACCACTTTATTACCCAGCTCGGTTCCCGCAGGCCCGGTGACCGGCGGCATGCGCACCATCACATCGCGGCTGCTACCGAAATTCTGGATCAACGGTTCCTGGAACCCGGACTTCACCAGCGCACCGCGGATGGCGTCGAGATCGGCCGGTTTCTCCAGATTGATCTCAATGACCGTACCGCCGGTGAAATCGAGCCCCCAGTTAAAACCGCGTACGCCAACAATGGCAATCGAGATGATGATTAACAGTCCCGAAATGATGAATGCCAGCGTATCCCAGCGCATAAAGTCAACGACTTTACGGCCGTGGTTTAACTGCTCAATGTTATATTCCTGTGCCACAACGCACTCCTCAGATAGACAGCTTCTTAACGCGCTTGCCACCGTACATCAGGTTGATAATGGCGCGGGTTCCGACGATCGATGTGAACATGGAGGTCGCAATACCGATAGCCGTTGTAATCGCAAAGCCCTTAATGGAGCCCGTACCAATTGCATACAGAATCACCACCTTAATCAGGGTCGTCACGTTCGCATCGACAATACTGGAGAAGGCACCTTTGTAGCCCTCATGAATTGCCTGCTGTACGGAACGCCCGTTGCGCAGTTCTTCTTTGATACGTTCATTGATCAGGACGTTTGCATCGACTGCCACCGCCAGCGTCAGCACAATACCGGCGATGCCTGGCATGGTCAGCGTGGCCCCCGGTAACAGCGACATAATGCCGACAATCAGCACCAGGTTTGCCAGCAGTGCGCTGGTCGCAATCAGGCCCACTTTCTTGTAGTACAGCACCATAAACAGGATGGAGGCGACCAGGCCCCACAGGCAGGCTTCCAGCCCCTGAGTAATGTTCTGCTGACCCATTGTCGGACCGATTGTCCGCTCTTCCACAATCTGGATAGGCGCAATCAAGGCCCCGGCGCGCAGCAGCAGTGACAGCTGACGTGCTTCGTTCGGGTTGCTGATACCGGTGATGCGGAAGCTGTTGCCCAGGCGTGACTGGATGTTGGCGACGTTAATCACCTCTTCCTGTTTCACCAGAATGGCGCGACCATTCGCATCTTTCTTACCGCTGTCTTTGTACTCCACAAACAGGGTCGCCATCGGTTTACCGATGTTGTCCTTGGTGAAGTTCGACATGATATTACCGCCCGCGCCATCGAGTGAAATATTCACCTGAGGCTGGTTGTATTCGTCCATGCTGGAGGTCGAATCGGTAATGTGGTCACCGGTCAGAATCACGCGTTTGTACAGCACGACAGGCTGGCCGTCACGCATGTCTTTGACCTCGGAATCCCCCGGCACGCGACCATTGGCGGCGGCGGTCGGATCAACGCTGGTATTGACCAGACGGAACTCCAGCGTCGCGGTTGCGCCCAGAATTTCTTTGGCGCGCGC
Organism: Pantoea sp. JZ2; assembly: GCF_035191405.1. Lineage (NCBI taxonomy): Bacteria > Pseudomonadati > Pseudomonadota > Gammaproteobacteria > Enterobacterales > Erwiniaceae > Pantoea > Pantoea sp. JZ2. Next base: position 3,686,396 of record NZ_CP045247.1, read on the forward strand.
CGTGTCCTGAATACCTGGCAGTTCTACCACGATGCGGTCAGAACCCTGACGTTGCACCAGCGGCTCCGCGACACCCAGTTGGTTCACACGATTACGCAGGATAGTGATGTTCTGCTGAACGGCATATTCGCGCGCTTCGCTGAGGCGAGCATCGGTCATGGTGGCTCGCAGAGCATCGTTACCGCTGTTGCTGATCACCAGATCCTGATGACGGGATGACAGCCACTTCACGGCAGCGTCACGGCTGGCTGCGTCACGGAAACGGATTTCCACGCCGTAGTTAGCAATCTTGCTGACGTTGGTATAAGGGATATTCTTTTCGCGCAGGTCGCTGCGCAGGCTGTCCGCATTCTGCTCTTGCAGTTTGCTCAGGGCAGTGTCCATATCCACTTCCATCAGGAAGTGCACGCCACCGCGCAGATCGAGGCCAAGTTTCATTGGCTGCGCCGCCAGCAGGGTAAGCCAGCGCGGCGTTGCGGGAGCCAGATTCAGCGCCACAACATAGTTTTCGCCCAGCGCTTTCATGATCGCTTCACGGGCGCGCAACTGCACATCCGTGTTAGAAAAACGCGCCGTAATCGCCCCGTTTTCCAGGGCAACAGACTTCGCCTGAATATTATCTTGTTTTAATACGTTCTGAATTTGATCCAACGTTTGCTCACTGGCGGCGCTTCCGCGCGCGCCAGTGATTTGAACAGCCGGATCCTCACCATAAAGGTTGGGAAGTGCATATACCAGGCCAATGACAAGCACCACGACCAGCATTATGTACTTCCACAAAGGATAACGATTTAACACGGCAGTTCCCTTAGGGAAGTAAAAATTACAGCGCCTTCATAGAACCTTTCGGCAGGACGGCAGCCACGAAATCACGTTTAATAACCACTTCGGTAGTGTCGTTTAGCGCAATCGCAATGTAGCCGGTTTCTGCCACTTTGGTTACGCGCCCCACCAGGCCACCATTCGTCAGCACTTCATCACCTTTGGAGATAGAATCCATCAGCTTCTTGTGCTCTTTTGCGCGTTTCTGCTGAGGGCGCAGGATCATGAAGTAAAAAATCAGGCCAAAGACGACCAGCATGATCACCAGAGAATACGGACTTCCCTGAGACGGTGCGCCTGCTGCAGCCACAGCGTCAGAAATGAAAAAACTCATTAAATTTCCCTCATTGATGAATTATCAGACGTTAAAGGCGGAACCGCTTTGCCCGTCCGTTGGTAGAACTCGGTAACAAAGCGCTCTAATTTACCCTCTTCAATAGCCTGGCGTAAACCTGCCATCAGGCGCTGGTAGTAGCGCAGGTTATGAATCGTGTTCAGACGCGCGCCCAGTATTTCGTTACAGCGATCAAGATGATGCAAGTAAGCACGGCTGTAATTGCGACAGGTGTAACAATCACACTCGGCATCCAGCGGCGACACATCGTCTTTATGCTTCGCATTGCGGATTTTTACCACGCCGTCCGTCACAAATAAGTGACCATTACGTGCATTACGCGTTGGCATCACACAGTCAAACATGTCCACGCCGCGACGCACGCCTTCGACCAGATCTTCTGGTTTGCCCACGCCCATTAAATAACGCGGTTTGTCCTCAGGGATCTGTGGACAAACATGCTCCAGGATGCGGTGCATGTCCTCTTTCGGCTCACCGACCGCCAGGCCGCCCACAGCGTACCCATCAAAGCCAATCTCTACCAGACCTTTCACAGACACATCACGTAAATCTTCGTAAACCGAGCCCTGAATAATACCGAACAGCGCGTTCTTGTTGCCCAGGCTGTCAAAGCGGTCACGGCTGCGCTGCGCCCAGCGTAACGACATCTCCATTGAGCGTTTCGCATAATCCCAGTCGGCCGGGTACGGCGTGCACTCATCGAAGATCATGACGATATCGGAGCCCAGATCGTACTGAATTTCCATGGATTTTTCTGGATCGAGGAAAATCTGATCGCCATTGATCGGGTTACGGAAGTGAACGCCCGCTTCGGTGATTTTACGAATGTCGCCCAGGCTGAAGACCTGGAAACCGCCGGAGTCCGTCAGGATAGGGCCTTTCCACTGCATAAAATCATGCAGATCGCCATGCAGCTTCATGATTTCCTGACCGGGACGAAGCCAGAGGTGGAAAGTATTGCCCAGAATAATTTGCGCGCCGGTATCCTGCACTTCTTCCGGCGTCATGCCTTTTACGGTGCCATAGGTGCCCACGGGCATAAACGCCGGGGTTTCGACCACGCCACGATCAAAAATCAGACGCCCGCGACGCGCGCGACCGTCTGTGGTATCAAGCTCAAATTTCACAAGACCTCCATCGGAGAAACAGTCCGATGTTCAAAGTAAACAGATCAGGCGCCCACTTTTTCCAGCGGCGCCTGGGGGTTTTTGCTGATAAACATCGCGTCGCCGTAGCTGAAGAAACGGTATTCTTCTGCCACCGCAGCGCGATAAGCAGCCATGGTGTGCTGGTAACCGGCGAAGGCCGAGACCAGCATAATCAGGGTTGATTCCGGCAAATGGAAGTTGGTGATTAATGCATCGATCACCTGGTACTCGTAGCCCGGATAGATAAAAATTTGGGTATCGTCGAAGAACGGCGCAATCAGGGCATCCTGACTGGCTTTGGCGGCGCTTTCCAGCGAACGTACCGAGGTGGTGCCAACGGCGACCACTTTATTCCCCCGCGCCTTACAGGCCAGCACCGCGTCTACCACATCCTGCGGGACTTCCGCGTACTCCGCGTGCATGTGGTGATCTTCAATCGTCTCGACGCGCACCGGTTGGAAGGTGCCCGCCCCAACGTGCAACGTGACAAAGGCCATTTCCACGCCTTTATCTTTGAGCGCCTGCAACAGCGGCTCATCAAAATGCAGCCCCGCCGTGGGCGCGGCGACGGCACCGGGTCGGGCGCTGTAAACCGTTTGATAAAGCTCACGATCCGCCTCTTCATCCGGGCGGTCAATGTACGGCGGCAGCGGCATATGGCCGACGCGGTTAAGAATGTCCAGTACGTCACGGTCATCATCAAAGGCGATCTCGAACAACGCATCGTGCCGCGCCACCATAGTGGCTTTCACGCTCTCGTCGTCACCCAGCAGCAGCGCTGCGCCAGGCTTCGGCGCTTTCGATGCGCGAACATGCGCCAGCACGCGCTTGTCATCAAGCATGCGCTCGACCAGCATCTCAATTTTGCCGCCGCTTGCCTTACGTCCGAACACCCTGGCCGGGATAACGCGCGTGTTGTTAAACACCAGCAGATCTCCGGGCTGGAGCTTATCCAGCACATCCGTAAACACGCCGTGAGTGAGCGCGCCGGTTGGGCCATCCAGCGACAGCAGGCGGCAACCACTTCGTTGCGCCTGGGGATAATGGGCGATAAGAGATTCAGGCAAATCAAAAGCAAAATCGGCGACACGCATGACAGACTTCTTACTCAGAAAAACAGGCGGCACAGTTTAGCGGAAAACCGAACAATTCTGAACAACTGGCTGCGTAAACGGAGTTGCGCTTATAATGCCGCATGAATTTTCTTGCGCATCTTCACTTAGCCCATCTTGCCAACAGCTCTTTGCTGGGCAATCTGATGGCAGATTTCGTTCGCGGCGCGCCGCACCAACACTGGCCTGAACCGGTGGCCGACGGCATTCTGATGCATCGTCGCCTGGACGTAATGACCGATGCCCTGCCGGAAGTGCGCGCGGCACGCCAGCTTTTCCGGGCAGAGACCTATCGCGTCGCCCCCATCACGCTGGATGTCATCTGGGACCATTTTCTGGCGCGCCACTGGGATCGCGTTCATCCGTCACAAACGCTGCAAGCGTTTACGGCCCGTGCCGAGCGTGAAATCGTTCCGCAACTGGCCGCCACGCCCGAGGAATTTAAAGAACTGAACGCGGTGATGTGGCGAGAACGCTGGTTCGAACACTACGCCGATCCCCTGCGCCTTGAACGCGTGCTGAATGGCATGGCCCGACGTCGGCCAAGGCTGGCGGCACTCAGCGACTCTTACCAGGACTTCACCGCCCATTATCCGGTCTTTGAAGCCTGTTTCTTTCAGTTTTATCCCCGCCTGATGCAGTTGGCCGCCAGCCGGCAGCTGTGATTCACCCTCTTTATCAGGTAAGACGCGGCTTACCTGATAACGCTGAAAAAGCACGCAAACAGTACACCGACGATATTGCCATTACTGGCGCACTACGGCTTAATAAGCCTTGCTTAACTATGCTTTGCGCTACTCTCACTGTCAGACCGCCTGTTCAGGCGCTTCCTGTATTCGATGTGTTTTAAAATCATAAGAGGGAAACATGTCATCCGCTTCGCATTCTGAAATTGACGCGCGCTATCGCTACGCCTGCGAAATCGCCCGTGCCGCCGCAAGCCGCGCCTTGTCATGGTATCAACAGCGTCAAAAACTGGTGGTGGAACATAAAAGGGACCTTCAGGACGTGGTCAGTGAAGCTGACCGTAACGTTGAAGAATTAATTAAATCACTGATTGCAGAACGCTATCCCGAGGATGCGGTATTAGGTGAAGAGAGCGGTGGAGAAACAGGCGAGGCCCGCATTTTATGGGTCATCGATCCGATTGATGGCACCGCCTGCTTCGTCAATGGTCTGCATAACTGGTGCGTTTCGCTGGCCATCGTCTGCGAAGGTGAACCGGTGGTGGGCGTGGTTTGCGATCCCAATCATCAGGAGCTGTTTCACGCCCGCAAAGGCCAGGGCGCCTGGCTTAATGAGACCCGGCTTGAGGTTCATCAGGCCCGTCACCTCAACGAAGGGCTGTTGGGCATCAGTAATTCCAGCCGGGTGCCGGGAGAAAAGGTTACGCAGCTTATCGATGGGCTACTCAAACAAGGCGGGATGTTCATTCGCATCGGCTCCGGTGCCTTAACCAGCGCCTGGGCCGCTGCCGGTCGCCTGATTGGCTATTACGAAGCCCATATGCATCCCTGGGACAGCCTGCCGGGCATCGTGTTAATGCGGGAAGCGGGCGGCGTCACTAATGATTACATGCGCAATGATGGCCTGAAAAACGGCAATCCCGTTTTGCTGGCGAATGCCGTAATCTATCCACAGATTAAAGCCCTTCTCGCGCCCCAGGAACTGGAGGATGAATAATGTCTGCCTGTAGCCCCCTGCGCGTAGTCGCGCTCTGTGCGTTATGGTTCGCGGCGGGGTCGCTTTACGCGGCGCCAGAATACCAGTTAGAGAAAGTGGTCGAACTCAGCCGACACGGGGTGCGCCCGCCGACGCCGGGCAACCGCCAGGAGACCGAGGCAGCAACCGGACAGCCCTGGCCCCGGTGGAGTACAGCGGACGGCGAGCTGACGGGCCATGGCTACAGTGCGGTGGTGAATAAAGCGCGCTGGGAAGGCGATCACTATCGCCAGTTGGGATTACTTCCCGCGGGTTGTCCGGACGCGACAGCACTCTACGTACGCGCCAGCCCTCTTCAGCGAACGCGCGCCACTGCCGAAGCGTTGGTGGATGGCGCATTTCCCGGCTGCGGCGTGGCGGTGCATACCGTCACGGGCGACGTCGATCCGCTTTTTCAGACGGAAAAACTGCCCTTTGCCCGCATCGATCCGCAGCGAGAGATGGAAGAAAAGCGGCGTGTGGCGGGCGATTTAGCACAGCGACAGCAGCAGCTCCAGCCCGCCATTCAGGCGCTTAAACAGGCGGTCTGTCCGGCTAACCGCGCGTGCCCGTTTTTTGATCGCCCCTGGCAGTTAAAGCAGACTAAAAGCGGCAGCGTCTATGTTGAAGGCTTAAGCACGCTGGCCGCCATGGTCGAGACGTTGCGCCTGGGCTACAGCGAAAACTTACCGTTCGCGAGGCTGGCGTGGGGCCACATCACTTCCGCTCAACAGATCACCGCCCTGCTCCCCCTGCTGACGGCCAGTTATGATCTCAGCAATGATGTGCTCTATATGGCGCAACGTCGTGGCTCGCTTCTGTTACAGCGGGTGCTCGACGCCATTCAGGGGAACGATCCCGATGTACGATGGGTACTGCTGGTGGCCCATGACACGAATATCGCGATGGTTCGCCGCCTGATGGGATTTGAATGGCAACTGCCGGGTTATACGCGCGGTAATATTCCGCCGGGAAGCAGCCTGGTGATGGAGCGCTGGCGGGATACGGAAAGCAATCAGCGCTACCTGCGCGTCTATTTTCAGGCACAAAGTCTGGACGGGCTACGTCAGTTACAACCCATTAATGACCGTCATCCTTTGTTGCGTCAGGAGTGGCAGCAAGCCGGCTGCCATATCACCGACGTGGGTACACTGTGCCCGTTACAGGATGCGATTGCCGCGTTGGGTCAACAGCTGGACCGCAGCGCGATCGTTCCGGAATCCCTTATATTACCCGCGCAGAACGCATTAGCGCCCGTGTCGGGTTAACGGTGGGCTTTCTCTTATTTTTCGGCAACTTATTTAACGACGTACGCTTTTGCATTAGCATCGTTTCGTCAATCATCCCTCTGTTTGTTTCATTTGCTATGTGACGTTTTCGGCGAATCCTTTCGCCGATTTTATTTCGTCGTGTCAGTCGCCTTCGCGGCCGGGAATCAGGACGGCTTGCGCACCAGCTTATAACCCAGCAGCAACAGCACAATCCACACCATGCCCACGTAAAGTGAGATGCGCGTATCCGGAAAGTAGCCGATCAGGCCGATGATAAAGCATAAAAAGGCTACGCCGAAACCGGCTGTCCAGCTTCCGCCCGGGAGGGCAAATGTCAGCTGACGGGCTGCCGCTTTACCAATTTTGCGGCGAAACGCAATCTGGGACAGCAGAATCATAATCCAGACCCAGACGGTGGCAAAGGTGGCCAGAGAGGCAATGACCAGGAACACTTTCTCGGGCATCAGGTAGTTGAGCCAGACCGCAATCAGCATGGCAAACATCATAACTACCACCGTGACCCACGGAATCCCGCGTGCTGACACCTTCGTAAACACTTTAGGCGCATGGCCCTGCTGCGCCATACCGTGCAGCATACGCCCGACACCGAACACATCGCTGTTAATCGCGGACAGGGAGGCCGTCAGTACCACAAAGTTGAGGATAGAAGCGGCAGCGGCAATACCCAGATGCTGGAAGGTCAGCACAAACGGGCTACCGTTGGTGCCCACCTGATTCCATGGATAGAGGGACATGATGACAAACAGCGTACCAACGTAAAACACCAGAATACGCATCGGCACGGAATTAATGGCGCGTGGGATAGAGGTCGCCGGATCCTTAGCTTCACCGGCCGTGATGCCAATAATTTCTATCCCGCCGTAAGCAAACATCACCATCTGAAGTGACAGCAGCATGCCAACGATCCCGTGGGCAAAAAAGCCGCCGTTGGTCCACAGGTTGTGAATGCCGGTCGGCTGGCCACCGTTACCGATGCCCCAGATGATCATGCCAAATCCGGCCAGAATCATCACAATAATGGTGGCGACTTTGAAGAAGGAGAACCAGAACTCCACTTCGCCGAACACCTTCACGCTCATCAGATTGACCGCACCGATGATCAGCACGACGCTCAGTACCCAGATCCAGTGCGGCACCTCCGGGAACCAGACACCCATATAAATACCAAATGCCGTGACGTCGGCGATGGCCACAATCAGAATTTCAAAGCAGTACGTCCAGCCGGTGATATACCCAGCCATTGGTCCAAGATAATCCTGCGCGTAACGAGAAAACGAGCTGGCCTGGGGATTATTAACGGACATTTCTCCCAGCGCGCGCATGATAATGTACGCCACCGCGCCGCCGATAATATAGGCGAGCAGAACGCTCGGTCCTGCCATCCTGATGGCGTCCGCCGAGCCATAAAACAGCCCGGTGCCAATCGCCGATCCCAGCGCCATAAAACGGATGTGGCGCGTGCTCAGTCCGCGTTTGAGCTTGTTGGTTTTTTGCATAACAACCTGTACCTGTGAAATGAAAAAACCACGGGCAAGCCCGTGGTTAAAGAAGAATCAATCTTAGCCGTTACGAGTGAACTGTCACCTGTTCCGGCCCTTTTAACCGATCAACCAACGCCACAAGCAGCAACATCACCAGTGAGGGCGGCAACCAGGCAAGCCCCTGGTCGGCTAATGGCAGATGCTGGCTGAATGCGGGTAACGCCTCTTTAAACCCGGTGGTTTTGATTGCGTCAAGGATACCAAACAGCAGGCTGACAAGCATAGTCGGAGCAATGATTCGGCTGCTTTTGTTCCAGATATTCTGGGTAAAACTCAGCACAACCAGTACGATGCACGGCGGATAAATGGCGGTCAGCACCGGAATCGAGATCTGGATCAGATGACTCAGCCCCAGGTTGGAAACCACCATGGAGAACAGCCCCAGCACAAACACCAGCGTTTTGTATGACAACGGCAGATACTGGGCAAAAAACTCGGCGCAGGCACAGGTCAGGCCCACGGCTGTCACCATACAGGCAATAAAAATCAGCGCGGCAAGGAAGAAGCTGCCCATATCGCCAAAGGTGTGCTGTACGTAGGCATGCAGAATCGCGGCGCCGTTAGCATTTTGATCGACCAGCGCCCCGCTTCCTGCGCCCAGTTTAAACAGGCTCAGGTAGACCAGCGTCAGCCCTACACCCGCGATAATCCCCGCCAGTACCGTATAACGGGTTAACAGTGCCGCGTTATCAATACCGCGTGAACGGGCCGCATTCACAATCACAATCCCGAATACCAGGGCACCCAGCGTATCCATCGTGAGATAGCCGTTCACGAAACCGCTGGAAAACGCAGCGCGCTGGTAGTCGGCGGTGGCCGGAATGGTGCCGCCTGCGGGCCACAGCAGGGCGGCAACGCCGAGCAGCGTCAGGGCGGCAATTTTCAGCGGTGCCAGAATATGCCCGACCGTATCCAGCAGTTTGCCGGGATAGAGCGAAATGCCCATCACCAGCACAAAGTAGATCAGGCTGTAGATAAACAACGGCAATGCACCGTCGCCGGTGATCGGCGCGATCCCGACTTCAAACGACACCGTGGCGGTGCGCGGCGTGGCAAAGAGTGGCCCCACCGCCAGATAGCAGACAGTGGCCAGAACCACCCCGGCAATTTTACCAATCGGTGTGCTCAGCGCGTCAATCCCGCCGCCGACGCGCGCCAGCGCAATGACGGTGATGACGGGTAATCCCACAGCGGTAAGCAGAAACCCTAAAGCGGCCACCCAGACATGTTCGCCTGACTGAATACCGACCATAGGAGGAAAGATAATGTTACCCGCACCAACAAACAGGGCAAACGTCATAAAGCCCAGCGCGAGAATGTCTTTAACGGTTAAACGATGTGTCATACGGCCTGTCACTGATGTTGCGATGAAAGATAAGTTTGCGTTGCCCCCTCGCTGCGCTATGACAACGGCTGATCAGACGACAGCAGCGCATTATGCGCAGCGTCCGGTTTAGCGCAGGTGATTTGAGCTGCTTTTTTTCTGTTCACAGAGGGATAAATCGACAACGGCCGTAAGTAAAACGTTTATAGCGAAGAAAGGCAATACGAGATCGGAAAACCAGAGGCTTATTTCGTGATTTAAGTCAAAATTAGTGGATCACATCAATATTAGCAGCAAGCACATCAGATGATGTGCCTTAATAATAAACAGGCCATGGGAAATACCAGCATGCTGACGTCTTTTTATGCACAAGTGGCGCATACATTGCGCCACACTGCGCACTTTTGACGCTTACCAGACCTGATTCGCCACATCCACAACCAGACGAATCTTCTGCCACTGTTCCGCTTCGGTCAGGCTGTTCCCCTCTTCCGTTGAGGCAAAGCCACACTGTGGACTAAGGCAGATCTGGTCAAGGCTGAGGTACTGCGTCGCCTCCTGTAAACGTGCTTTTACCTGATCCACGTCTTCGAGTTCGCCGACCTTGGTGGTAATTAAACCAAGCACCGCCTGCTGATGACCCGGCCGGATAAAACGCAGCGGTTCGAAACCGCCGGAACGGTGGTTATCATATTCCAGGAAAAACGCATCGACATTAACAGTGCCAAACAGGATTTCGGCCACAGGTTCATAGCCGCCTTCTGAAATCCAGGTCGAACGGAAATTGCCGCGGCAGACATGCAGACCGACGGTCAGATCGGCCGGTTTATCCTCCAGCGCTTTATTCAGCACGCGGGCGTAGGTTCGGGCCAGCTGCTCGGGATCGTCACCGCGCTCGCGGATCTCACGCTTTTGCTCGTCCGAGCACAGGTACGCCCACACCGTATCATCCAGTTGCAGATAGCGGCAGCCTGCCGCATAAAAGGCGGCGATTGCGTCTTTGTAAGTCTGTGCCAGATCGTCAAAGTACACATCTAGATCGGGATACACCTCCGCGTCGATCACTTTACGTCCGCCACGGAAATGCAGCACGCTGGGACTGGGAATCGTCATTTTCGCCACGGCATCCCCTGCAATGCCTTGCAAAAAGCGGAAATGATCCAGCATCGGATGCCCGTCAAACCCCAGTTTGCCGGTCACTTTGACACCGTGCGCTTTGGTCTGTACGCCGTTGAACTGAATGCCCTGATCGGCTTCAAAATGTTCCACGCCTTTCAGGCCGTAGAAAAAGTCAAAATGCCACCAGCCGCGACGGAATTCCCCATCCGTGACCACTTTGAGGCCGTTTTCACGCTGTTTTGCCACCACATCACGGATGGCTTCGTTTTCAACCTCACGCAACTCGTCAGCGCTCATTTCCCCCGCCTGGTATTTTTCGCGAGCCTGTTTGATCGCGGCAGGACGAAGAAAGCTGCCAACGGTGTCGGCACGAAACGGGACGGTTTGTCTTTGCATGATCACTCCTTGTCACGGCCAGATAATTTCGGCCGGGAATAGTTACATAATGTTATTTTAGCCTTCTGGATGGCTAAACGTCTAAATGCAGAGTGACATGCTGTTCTCTCAGCGGCAAACGAATAAAATTCACGTCGCCTGAAAAAAATTCATGTTGCATTTTCGCCGTCGGCTTTTCTGTCAGCGGCCGCAGGACAGACAGCCTGATCGGGCTTACGGGTCCGGAGGCAGGCTGTTTCACGGTGACGCTACCGGCGTCTGTTGACGGGCAGGTGGACGTTATTCGAGCGAAGCGCGAGCCTGAGCAATCTGCGCCGCAGAGAGCGGCAAATACCCGGCCTCGCTGACGCGCTGTTGACCCTGACTGGAAAGCACCTGTCGTAAAAAGGCATCGACCAGTGGCGGTAAAGGTTTACCTGGCGCTTTATTCACATAGAGATAAAGCGGACGCGACCATGGATAGCGGCCGGTACGGATAGTCTCTGGATCCGGTGCCACCGCGTCGCCGTTTTTGGTCACCACAGGCAGCAACCTGACGCCGCTCAGATGGAAACCAAAACTGGCATAGCCGATGCTGCGGGGATTACCGGCTACGGCCTGTACCACGGCGGCAGAACCGGGAAACTCGGCCACGTCATTGCGGAAATCGCCCTGACACAGCGCCTGCTGTTTGAAAAAGCCCCATGTTCCCGAGGCGGAGTTACGGCCATAGCGCAGGATGGGACGCTGCTGCCATTCTGTCTGGCGCAGTCCCAGGTCACCCCAGCGTTGTGGAACCTGATGCGCGCCGCAAAGCCGGGTGATGGAAAAAACCGCATCGAGCTGACGCGGATCGATTTCACGCAGCGGGTTACGTTGATTGACCACCACGACCAGCGCATCCATTGCCACCGGCACGGCCAGCGGCGGATAGCCATAGCGCGCCTCAAAGGCCTGGCGCTCATCAGCCTGCATCGGACGACTCATCGCGCCCAGTTGAACGGCCCCGGCGGTCAACGCAGTGGGCGCAGTAGACGACCCCGAAGCCTGAACCTGAACGTTCACGCCAGGCGCCTGACGGCTAAAGTCATCTCCCCATAACGTCATCAGGTAGCCGAGCGTGTCGGAGCCGGCGCTACTGAGATTTCCGGACAGCATGACGGGCTGCGCCTGCCCGAGGGCTGGCAACAGCGAAAAGAACACCAAGAGAAAAGCGCGCATCGTTCCGGTCCGTTCACGATTGATGAACGGCATTCTCCTGCATCCCGTTACTGACAATCAACCTTGGCGCCAGGGTAAATGTAAAACAGGTTTCCTGATGCGGGATGCTGGTGATCTCCAGCCGGGCATTATGGTGACTCAACGCATGTTTGACGATAGCCAGCCCCAGCCCGCTGCCGCCGGTCGCACGTGAACGTGCTTTGTCTACACGATAAAAGCGTTCGGTCAGGCGCGGAATATGCTCAGCGGGAATACCGGGACCGTTATCGCAGACCTTAAATACCGCGCCCTGCTTGCTGCGTAACCAACTGATATCAATTCGTGTGCCGTCTGGCGTATGGTTGACCGCGTTGTAGACCAGGTTGGAGATGGCACTGCGCAATTGCTCGTCATTGCCAAACACTTTCAGATGCGGATCGGTGTGAAAATGGATTTGATGTCGCCCGCCGCTCAGCGTTTCCGCTTCATGTTGCAGCAGTTTCAACATGACCGGCACATCAACTTTTTCTTTCATATTGATGACCGGGGCCGCCTCAATACGCGACAGCGTCAGAAGCTGCTTCACCAGGCTGTCCATTCGGCGGGTTTGTTCTGACATGGTGTGCAACGCTTTGTCACGCGAACGTTGATTCATGACCGAGTCATTCATCATCTCCAGATAACCCTGAAGCACCGTCAGCGGCGTGCGAAGTTCGTGACTGACGTTGGCGAAGAAGTTGCGTCGTGCACCTTCCAGCTGGTGCATTTGCGTTACGTCGCGGGCCACCATCAACCACTGGCCTTCGCTGTAGGGCATAACACGAAATTCCATGTGATGCTGGTTATTCAGCACCAGCGTCAGCGGCTTGTCGAAATCGCGCTGGCGCAGATAACGTGAAAATTCAGGATAGCGCAGCAGATTAAGGATATTTTGCCCGTTATCTTCGGGCCAGCGCAGCCCGAGGTGCTGCTGTGCCAGGCCATTGCACCAGAAGATGGTGCCCTCTTCCGTTGTCAGGATAACGGCATCCGGCAGCGACTCTGCACCACTGCGAAACCGTTTGATCAGATGACCCAGCTCACGCCGCCGACGTCGGTTGCGCAGCTGCATTTGATACAGACCGTAAAACAGCGGTTCCCAGCTTGCCTGACCGGAAGGCGGGGTCATCGTGCGATCCAGCCACAGCCAGTGCGACAGCCGCATCAGGTTATAAAAATGCCACAGTAAAATACCGACTACGCTGAGTAACAACAGCCACGGCAGATAGCCGAACAACAGGCCGAGTACCAGCGCAGGCAAACACGCCAGCACCAGTTCGGACAATAATCGCTTCCAGGAGAGGCGCTCCAGCACGGTTAAAGCTCCGTTTAAAAGCGGGCAGAGAAACGATAACCTGTTCCGCGGACGGTTTGTACCATGCGATCGTGACCGGTCAGTTCCAGCGCTTTGCGCAGACGGCGAATATGCACGTCAACTGTACGATCTTCAACATAGACGTTGGTGCCCCAGACGTGATTCAGTAGCTGTTCACGGCTGTAAACACGTTCAGGATGGGTCATAAAGAAGTGGAGCAGCTTGTACTCTGTCGGCCCCATCTCCAGCGGCGTGGTTTCCGACATCACCCGGTGCGAGGAGGGATCCAGGCTCAGGCCCTGCATTTCAATTACATCTTCGACCGCCATCGGCGAAATGCGACGCATCACAGCTTTGATACGGGCCATCAGCTCTTTCGGGGAAAACGGTTTGGTAATGTAGTCGTCGGCCCCGACTTCCAGTCCACGCACGCGATCTTCCTCTTCGCCACGTGCGGTCAGCATCATGACCGGAATATCACGCGTCATCGCTTCACGTTTAAGGTGTTTGATAAACTGAATGCCGCTGCCGCCAGGTAACATCCAGTCCAGCAGGATAAGATCAGGCCAGGGTTCAATCAGCTTACTGACGGCGCTGTCATAATCTTCTGCCTCAATCGGCTGATAATCATTTTGTTCCAGAACGAAACATAACATCTCACGGATTGGAGCTTCATCTTCCACAACTAAAATGCGCTTAGCCATTATGACTCCTGCAGGTAGGACGGCTTTCACTGATATTTGCGGCGCCATTATGCGTCAGTTTTGTGACACTTTTATGAAAAAGTTAGCCATAAAAACCGGCCTGCAACAACCATTTATGACAACATGACGACATGTTTTGTGGCTTTAGTGATGGAGCCAGTATAATCGCCGGGCGATTTGTTATGGCAGGGAGTGTTATGCGCATTATCCATACCGCGGACTGGCACCTGGGGCAGTTCTTTTACAACAAAAGCCGGGCCGCTGAGCATCAGGCCTTTCTGGACTGGCTGCTGGCCCGGATTGAAGAGCATCAGGTGGATGCGCTGATTGTGGCGGGTGATTTATTTGATACCGGCACACCGCCCAGCTATGCACGTGAAATGTTCAACCGCTTTGTGGTGGCGTTACAACCCAGCGGCTGTCAGCTGGTGGTGCTGGCCGGGAATCACGATTCGGTGGCGACGCTGAACGAGTCGCGTGAACTGCTCGCCTGCCTGAATACCCGCGTGATTACCACGCCGCAGGACGGGGACGATGTGCTGATGTTAACGACGCGTCAGGGCGAACCGGGCGCGCTGCTGTGCGCCATTCCTTATCTGCGGCCACGCGATATTGTGCGCAGCCAGGCCGGCCAGTCAGGACGCGATAAACAGCGCAGCCTGCTGGAGGCCATTACCGCCCATTATCAGCGCAGTTTTGCTGCCGCGCAGGCGCTGAATCTGGCGCTTCCCATCGTCGCGACCGGCCACCTCACCGCCCTCGGCGTCAGCAAAAGCGACTCAGTGCGCGATATCTATATTGGTACACTGGATGCCTTTCCGGCCTCGGCCTTTCCGCCTGCGGATTATATCGCGCTGGGGCATATTCATCGTGCGCAGCGCGTGGCCGACAGCGATCATATTCGCTACAGCGGTTCGCCGATTCCGCTCAGCTTCGATGAACTGGGTAGCGAAAAAAGTGTGTTCCTGCTGGATTTCAGCCCGACGGGCCTGGCGGTCACGCCCCTGACCATTCCCCTGTTCCAGCCGATGCAGGTCCTGAAAGGCTCGCTGGCGCAAATCACCCGGCAGCTCAGCCAGTTTTCTGCGCCCGACGGGACCAAACCTGTCTGGCTGGATATTGAAGTGACCACGCAGGAATATTTAAGTGATTTGCAGCGTCAGGTAGAAGCGCTGACAGCTTCCCTGCCCGTAGACGTTTTGCTGCTGCGCCGCAGCCGTGAACAGCGCCAGCACAGTCTGGCACAGCTGGATAAAGAAACCCTGAGCGAACTGAATGTGGAAGAAGTGTTTGCCCGACGACTGGCGCTGGATGACGCGCTGGACGCAGATCAGATTGCCCAGACCACCCTGCGGTTTAAACAGACGCTGGCGGATCTGGAGGAACAGCCATGAAAATTCTGACGCTGCGCTTCAAAAATCTTAACGCGCTCAAAGGTGAGTGGTTTATCGATTTCCGCACCGAGCCGTTTGCCAGCAACGGGCTGTTTGCGATTACCGGCGCGACGGGCGCCGGTAAAACCACGCTGCTGGACGCCATCTGTCTGGCACTGTATCACCAGACGCCGCGCCTGGGCGGCATCTCTCAGGGGCATAACCCCCTGATGACACGCGACTGTGCCGAGTGCCTGGCGGAGGTCGAGTTTGAAATTAAAGGAGAGGCCTGGCGGGCATTCTGGAGTCAGAACCGCGCGCGCGGCACCGCTGACGGTAAACTGCAGGCTCCCCGCGTTGAGCTGGCACGCTGCGCCGATAATCAGATTGTGGCAGATAAAGTGAGCGATAAGCTCAAACTTACGGAAACGCTGAGCGGGCTGGATTTTGCGCGCTTCACCCGCTCAATGATGCTGTCGCAAGGCCAGTTTGCGGCGTTTCTTAACGCCAAAGCCAATGAGCGGGCAGAACTGCTGGAAGAACTGACCGGAACCGAAATTTATGGTCGTCTGTCCATGGCCGTGTTCGAACGCCACAAAGCGGCCAAAACGGCGCTGGAACTGTTACGCAGTCGGGCAGGCGGCATGGCGCTGCTTGATGAGGCAACCCGTACTGCACTGCACCAGCAAAAAAAGGCCCTCAGCGACGCTGAACAACAGCTGACTGCCGCGCTTGCCGTGGCGCAGGCGCAGCAACAGTGGCAGCAACAGCATCAGCAGGCTATTGCGGATACAGAGCAGGCAACCGCGGCCCTCGCTGCGGCAGAGCACACCAGTCAGGCTGCAGAGCCGGATCGTCAACATCTGGCGCGCAGTGAACCGGCGGAGAAACTGCGCGGTCCGTTGCAGCAACGTGACAGTCTGCTGGCCGAACGCAACGCGATGCGGGAACGTCAGCAGCAGCTCAGCCAACAGATGCACACGGCCACACAGGCGCATCATGTGTTGCAACAACGCTATGCGGAAACGGACACGGCGCACGAACAGTGCCGACAGCAACAGCAGCAGCAGGAAACGCTGTTGACCGGGCAGGTCATTCCGCTTGATCAGTCTCTCTCTGCCTTATACGAGCACATTCAGCAGCTACAGCAGAATGCCGAACGGCAACAGCAACACTGCGCTCAGCGCGAAGCCGCGTTACACAGCGAAGCCCGCCAGGTGCGCCACCTGCAAGAGACGATTGCCCAACAGCATGCCCTACGTGAGCAGTTAGCTGACATGCCGCAATGGGGTGAACACCTTCCGATCTGGAAAGAGCGTTTTGCCCAACTGACCCGCTATGAAGCGGCACAGGCTGAGCTGGATCAGCAGATACAGCAGCAACAGCGCCACATTCATCAGCGCCAGGGGGATATTGAGCAGCTGGCACAGCAACTCACGCCACTGGATCAGGCCGCACAGCAGGCGCAGCAGTCCTTATCTCAGGCTGAGCAAGCACTAACTTCCCTTCAGAACGCGCATCCACCTGAAGCCTTACGTCAGGCACTGAGCCAGCATCAGCAACAGCGCGAGGCGCGCCATGCGCTGACGATAGTGGCCGCGCAGTGGCAACCCCTGCATCAGCAGCGCACGCAGTACGAAAAACGCCTGCATGAACTTGAGACGGCTCAGCAGCAGGCTGAAAGCGCACTGCTGACGTTAAGAGAAGCCTGGCGACGGGAAAAACAGCAGCTCAGCGACGTAGAGAAAATTTGCCAGCTCGAAAGCCAGATTGCTGACCTGGAACAGTACCGCGCCCGGCTTGAAGCCGGGCAGCCCTGCCCGTTGTGCGGTGCCTGCGAGCATCCTGCGGTCGAAACCTATCGTGCTCTGGAAGTTAGTGCTAACCAACAACGTAAAGCCGAGCTGCAAAAACAGGTAGACGCGTTGAGTGAAACCGGGACGGCAAAGAAGGAGCAGATAAAGCAGCTACAGGCTCAACAGCAATCCCTGCGTGAAGAAATCACGGGTCTGACCCAACAACTTGATGCCCTTTCTCAACAATGGCAGGAACTGAGCAGTGAGCTGGCGCTCACCTTCCCGCTGACAGATACGGATGCAAGAATCGCGTGGCAGCAGGCGCAAAATCGCCACGAGCAGACGCTTACGGCCCGGCTTGACGCACTGGAGCAAGCCGAGCGCGCGGTGCTGGCGGCCAAAGATCACCACCTGCGGCAGCACCAGACATTACAACAGCATCAGCAAACGCTACTGTTGACTCAGCAGCAACTGGAAAGCCAGCACCAGGCGCTTCAGGCGTTACAGCAACAGCAGCGTCAGGCCGCAGAAAACGGCCAGCAGCTTGAAGCCGCGCTGGCACAGCAGTTCAGCGACGTGGCGTTATCTTTACCTGAACGTACGGCGCGCGACAGCTGGCTGGCAACCCAACAAGAGCGCTGGCAGCGCTGGCAAGAGAGTGAGCGGTTGCTTGCTAAGCTGCAGCCGCAACTTGCACGGGCGGAAACACAGGCTGACGCGCTGCAACAGCAGTTACAGCTTGAGCAGCAACGCCTGGATCAGCAGCGGCAGCAGCTCACCGCGTTACAGCAGCAGGCGCGTGAAAAACAGCAGCAGCGTCAGGCCCTGTTTGGCGATCGCGATGTGGCTCAGGCGCGCCAGCAGATGCAGGCGCTCGTCGATCAGCACGAGGCGCAACTTACGCAGCAGCGCAACGCACTGCATCAGTCACAGGCAGAGGTCAGCCGTCTTAATGGCCAGTTGACGCTGCTGGAAAGCCAACTGCAGAGCCTGTCCGGGCGCGTCACGGAAGCAGAACAACGCTTCAGCGCCGCGCTGGCGGCGGCCGAATTCGCTGATGAAACGCACCTGCGCGCGGCATTGCTGGATGAACAGGCGGCGCAGCAACTGCGTCAGCAGCTTCAGCAGATTGACCAGCACCGTCTGCACCAGCAGGCACGCCTGGCAGAACTGCAGCAGCGGCTGGCGGCACATCAGCAGCAAAAACCGGCTTTGATGCCGGATTCACCGGACGTGCTGGCGGCAGAACTGGCGCGCTTACAGCAGTCCCTGCGTGAAAATGCAAACCAGCAGGGCCAGGTACAGCAGCAGTTAGACAGCGATGCCAGCCTGCGAAACCAGCAGCAAACGCTGCTGGCGCGTATTGCGCAGGATGAGACGGCGTTAGCGCAATGGACCTTGCTTAACGATCTTATTGGCTCGGCAACGGGCGATAAATTCCGGCGCTTTGCCCAGGGACTTACGCTCGATCACCTGGTGGCCCTGGCCAACCGTCAGTTAGATCGCCTGCACGGTCGCTACCTTTTACAGCGACGTGCCAGCGATGTGCTGGAACTGGATGTGGTGGATACCTGGCAGGCCGACAGCGCCCGCGATACGCGCACGCTGTCCGGCGGAGAAAGTTTCCTGGTGAGCCTGGCGCTGGCGCTGGCACTGTCTGACCTCGTCAGCCATAAAACCCGCATTGAGTCGTTATTTCTGGATGAGGGCTTTGGTACGCTGGATGCCGAAACGCTGGACACCGCTCTGGATGCCCTGGATGCGCTTAACGCCAGTGGCAAAACCATTGGCGTCATCAGCCATGTTGAAGCCATGAAAGAGCGCATTCCCGTTCAGATTAAGGTACGCAAAATGAATGGCCTGGGTTACAGCACCCTTGACATCCCCGGCCAGTAAGAGGTTAACCATGTTGAGATGGACCGGTATTTTCGCGGTTGCCCTGCTGCTTTTAGCAGGCTGCAGCCAGCCGCACGGCGCTGATGCCAGGCACTGCGCGCCGAACATGACGCAGACTCAGTGCCAGGCCGTCGACCACTATATCGCGCAGGTGAATGCCGTGGTGATGCGCAATTTTCATCACGCGCAACGTTACGCAGGCCAGCGCTGCCTGGTGACGGCACAACGCCGCGCGGACGGCCGCTATAACGTCATGCGCACAGAAGGAAATGAATCGTTATGCCTGAGCGCCTGGCAGAGCGTGAGTAGCGCGCGTGATATGCCCCTTCCGCCTCAGGGCGCGCCCCGGCAATGGGTATTTGCTTTTGCCCCGTAACCATAACGCGGCAGCTCGCGCCATCGCGGCCTGAACGTAAATGCAGATGCGCCCTTTCGGAAAGTCCTGAACCGGCGGTGCAGCCTGACGGTGATCAAGCCTGAAAACTGGCGGTTCACCGTCCACAACGGATTACTCAGGCCAGAGCCAGGCGGCTCCGCGAACACCGCTCGAATCCCCGTGTACGGCTTTCAGTACCGGCGTTTCACATTCGCCGCCAAATACCCATTTTTTCATCAGTGTGGGGACGGTCTGGTACAGACGATCCACGTTGCTCATGCCGCCGCCCAGAACAATCACATCCGGATCGATCAGGTTAACCACCTGGGCCAGCGATTTGGCCAGGCGCATTTCGTAGCGGCTCATAGCCAGTTCCGCCACCGGATCCTGCTGTGCCAGCAGGTGAACAATCTCGGCACCTTTGCGTGCAACGCCGCTCAAACGCTGATAATCAGTGGCAAAGCCGGTGCCCGAGACAAAGGTTTCAATACAGCCCTGTAGCCCGCAATAACAGGGCACTTCAGCGCGATAGCGCAGTTCATCTTCGTCCATCCACGGCAGCGGATTGTGGCCCCATTCGCCCGCATTACCATTGCCACCGATACGGGATTCGCCGTTTATCGCCACGCCCGCCCCCGAACCGGTGCCAATAATCACTCCAAAGACCAGCGGCTTACCGGCACCCGCGCCGTCAACGGCTTCGGATACGGCCAGACAGTTCGCGTCGTTGGCAATGCGGACGTCACGATTCAGCGCGTGCGCCAGATCCTTGTCCAGCGGCTGTCCGTTAAGCCAGGTTGAGTTCGCGTTTTTTACCCGCTGCGTGTAGGGCGAAAGCGTGCCGGGAATACCGAGGCCTACCGTGCCCGTCTGTCCGGTCTTTTCTTCCGCCAGACGCACCAGATCGACAATAGCCTGTACCGTAGCGGCATAGTCGTTTCGGGGCGTGGAAACACGATGGCGAAACAGCTCGCTTCCCTCGCTGGACAACGCAATCACTTCTGTTTTGGTGCCGCCCAAATCAATGCCGATGCGCACGGTTTATTCCTCATTATTCGTTAGGGGATTCTTACACTAAAAGGCGATGCCTTTAAAGGCAATGAAACCGCATCGATGTTTCGCTATCATGCGCACACTTAGTGAGATTTGTGCGCCCGATCGCGCCACGGTAAGGAATCCTGATGTTGTGGTTTAAAAATATGATGGTTTATCGTCTGAATCGTGACATTCCGTTGTCCGCAGACGACATGGAAAAACAGCTTGAGGCATTCACCTTCTCGCCTTGTGGCAGCCAGGACATGAGCAAGACCGGTTGGGTGTCACCGATGGGAAACCGCAGCGATGCGCTGACCCATGTGAATAACGGTCAGATTGTCATCTGCGCGCGCAAAGAAGAGAAAATTTTGCCTTCACCGGTGGTGAAGCAGGCGCTGGAAGCCAAAATTGACAAGCTTGAGGCAGAACAGAGCCGTAAGCTGAAAAAAACCGAGAAAGATTCGCTTAAGGATGAAGTGCTGCACAGCCTGTTGCCGCGTGCCTTCAGCCGTTTCAGCCAGACGTTTATGTGGATCGATACCGTTAATAATCTGATCATGATGGACTGCGCCAGCGCGAAAAAAGCCGAAGATACGCTGGCCCTGCTGCGTAAAAGCCTGGGTTCACTGCCGGTCGTACCTCTGACGCTGGAAAGCCCGATTGAACTGACGCTGACCGAGTGGGTACGTTCCGGCGATCTGCCCGCAGGCTTTGCCCTGATGGATGAAGCCGAGCTGAAAGCGATTCTGGAAGACGGCGGCGTGATTCGCTGTAAAAAACAGGATCTGGTATGCGACGAAATCGCCAACCATATCGAGGCTGGCAAGCTGGTGACAAAACTGGCGCTCGACTGGCAGGAACGGATTCAGTTCGTCCTGTCGGATGATGGTTCCGTGAAGCGCCTGAAATTCAGCGATACGCTGCGTGATCAGAACGACGATATCGATCGGGAGGATTTTGCTCAGCGCTTCGATGCCGACTTTATCCTGATGACCAGCGAACTGGCCGCCCTGACCAGTAATCTGATTGAAGCGTTGGGTGGTGAGGCTCAGCGGTAAAACAGGCGGCCGCAAAAGATGCGGCCGTTTTTTTCAGTCTTTCAGATAGCGGCAAAGATAAGAGCTGGGCTCGCCTACCTGCAGATGAAACTCGCTGTGACCCGGCACGTTAAATACCGATCCCGCCTCGAACCATTTCCACTCTGTTTCCCCCGGCAGCAACACTTTCATTGATCCACTGACCACGGTCATCTCTTCCGGCTGGGCAGTGCCAAAGGTGTATTCGCCTTCTGCCATCACACCAACGCTGGCACGACCGGTGCTCGCACTGTCAAAACCGATGGATTTAACTTTTCCGTCAAAATACTCACTTACGTTGAGCATAAATCTTCCTCACAGCACATTAGGGTGACTGGCAGTGTAGAAGCGAACTTGCTGATCTGTCACGCGAAATAATGAGCGAATGTGATCGCTGGCGGTGACAAGGGGCGGGGATAAGACGGGCGCGCATCGACGGCATCCTTGCCAGCGCGACGGCTTACTCTTTTTCTACATCTTCGTAACGTTGTTTCGCATCATGCGCTTCCTGCTCTGAATCGTGCTCACTGATGAGTGAATCCGGCTTCGGATGATCGGCTCGCAGTTGCCAGGACGTGACTTTTTTACCTTCGGGGCCTTTTTCCACGGTCACAACGCGCGCTTCTCTGGGGTAAGGAGGTCTTGACGGCATCATTTGTCCCTCTTGGCTGAATGACATTCCACACGACAGGCGGTTGCCCGTCATGGAATAAGTATAGTCAAAAAGGCGTAAATCGCGGCGGGAAGGAGATAAATCTGACGGTTAGCTGGCGCGTGCCAGCGATAACGACTGCAGAATTTGCTCAACAACGCGTTCCGGCGGCTGCATCGCGTCCACTTCATGGTGAGCGGCCATACGATAAAGGTGGGCACGGGCGCGCAGGACCTCTGTCATCTCTTCTGCAATGGGCCGTCCGGTCAGCGTCGGGCGCTGCGCAGCTTCAGGCTGGCTTTCCAGACGTCGGGCAAGCACCTCAGAAGGCGCACTTAACCAGATAACCTGACCATGCTCGCGCATATAGCGGCGGTTGACCTCTGCCAGCACCATGCCACCACCGGTCGCGATGATGGTTGAGGGCGCCGTCACGGCTTTCAGCGACTCGGTCTCCCGCGCACGAAAGCTTTCCCAGCCTTCCGCCGCGACAATTTCAGCCACGGTACGCTGGGTCGTGAATTGCAGGTGGTGATCGGTATCGCGGAAGGCATAACCCAGCGCATGAGACAGGGCTTCACCGATGGTGGTTTTTCCGCAGCCGCGCGCACCAATCAAAAAAATGGACAAGGACATCTGGGCACTTCCTCCGCCGTACAGCCCATAACAGCTGCAGGTCTGGCTTAAATAATACGCGCATCATAGCGGGAAATGATGGCGGCCTCTACCCATTGAGCGTATTTTACGCACAGTCAGACAACCCATTGCATTAAGCTTTTTATAAACAATGAATTAACCATGCACATTTTGTGCATGAACACCGTATTTTTGTCTCTGCAACATTTGCTTACCGCCACGAATTTACATTGCTGCTCATCGCCCCCATATACTGTTTACAGTCGCAACGGGAGAGTAATCATGCAACGCGAAGAACAACAACTGATTGAAAATCTGTTCAGCCGTTTGAAACAAGCGGAAAGTCAGACAGCGGCGCGCGATGCTGCTGCCGAACAACTCATCAAACAACACCTGCAGGAACAACCAGGCGCGCCCTACTACATGGCGCAGGCCATTCTGATTCAGGAAGCGGCCCTTAAAAAACTTAATGAACGTATTAAGGAACTGGAAAACCAGCTGGCGCAACAACAGGCGCAGCAGCAGCCGAAGAGCAGCGGTGGATTTTTATCCAGCCTGTTTGGCGGCGGCAGCGCCCAACCGCAGCCAGCTCAGCCGCAGTGGAACAGTGCGCCGCAACAGGCACCGCAACCGCAGCAACCTTATGCCAGCGCCCCGGCGCCACGTGGCAGCGGCTTCCTGGGCGGCGCCCTGCAAACCGCCGTTGGGGTGGCAGGTGGTGTGGTCATGGCCGATATGCTGACCAGCATGTTCCATCATTCTCAGCCGCAGGAGATCGTTAACATCATCAACGAGCAGCCGTTGCCGCAGGTGGACGACAGTCTGAATACCTTCAACGGTGGCAACGATCAGTCGTTCCTTGACCAGAACGGGGCGGATAATCAGTCGTTCCTGGATCAAAGTAACGGCTGGAGTGATTCCTACGCCGACAACGGCGACCTGAATGATTTTGGCGGCAATGACTTCGACGACGACGACAACTTCGTCTGATTTAGCGCTGGCGTTGTCGGAGCCAGCTGTCTAATTCATTGGCAAACTGCTGGCGGTCCCGTGGGCTTAATGCGGCGGGGCCGCCTGTCTGAACACCGCTGGCGCGCATGGTGTCCATAAAATCGCGCATGGTCAGTCGTTCGCGAATGGTTGCTGGTGAATAGCGTTCCCCGCGTGGATTCAAGGCTGCCGCGCCCTTCTCAATCACTTCCGCGGCCAACGGAATATCGGCCGTAATCACCAGATCGCCGACGTTTACGCGCTTAACAATCTCATTGTCCGCCACATCAAATCCCGCAGGCACCTGCAGTGTTCGCAGCCAGGGCGAAGGTGGCACCCGCAGGGACTGGTTAGCCACAAAGGTCACCACGGTTTGCGTTCTGTCCGCTGCCCGGTACAGCACGTCCTTAATCACGTTAGGACAGGCATCAGCATCAACCCAGATAGCCATCGTTATTCCTTGTTCTGCAAAAGAGTGACGATGGTAACCTGTTTTGCTGATCGGGTTGAGTGAAAAACACAGCCCTCTTTAACGCAGAACCTGCTTTAGTCGACCTGGCTGCACCGCCCATGCGCCTTAATGCGCAGCGCACCGCGCCATGCCCTGGCACGGTTAAACGCCTCCGGTCAGCGGGGGGACAGCAGGCCGTTCAGCACAGGGCTAACTTGTTATTAATCCTGTCTGCAGTAAGCTACATCGTTGATATGTGTAAACAGCGAAGGAGACGGTGATGCAGGAAAAGAAAATCGGATTTATTGGCGGAGGCAACATGGCCAAAGCCATCATTGGCGGCCTGATAAACAGCGGGCAAGTTGCACCGTCAGCGATCTGGATTTATGACCGTAAAGCCAGCACTAATCAGGAAATGGCCGAACAATACGGTATCCATGCGGCTGAGAGCGCAGAAGCGCTGGCGCAGCATGTTGATGTCCTGTTTGGTGCGGTAAAACCGAATGTCATCCTCAGAGTTCTGAATGATCTCGCCACCTGCATGAAAAAAGAGACGCTGGTTGTCTCCATTGCAGCAGGCGTTACCCTGGACAATCTGGCCTCCGTACTGGGACACGATCGAAAAATCATTCGGGCCATGCCGAATACCCCGTCTCTGGTGGGAGAAGGGATGACCTCGGTCACGCCCAATGCGCTGGTTGAACAGAGCGAACTCGATGAGGTCGTTGCAATGTTTAAAAGCTTTGGCCAGGCGGCGGTAGTGGATGAATACCTGATTCATTCCGTGGTGGGCGTGAGTGGTTCGGCACCGGCTTACGTGTTTATGTTCATTGAAGCCATGGCCGATGCTGCGGTGGCAGGTGGCATGCCGCGGGCGCAGGCCTACCAGTTTGCGGCACAGGCCGTAAAAGGTTCGGCACAGATGGTACTGGAGACCGGCAAACACCCGGGCGAGTTAAAAGATATGGTCTGCTCGCCGGGCGGCACCACGATAGAAGCGGTCAAAGTTCTGGAAGAAAAAGGTTTTCGCTCCGCCGTGATTGAGGCGATGCAGCAGTGCATGGCGAAATCAGAGAAGCTGAGCCGCAGTTAACCCGCGGCGTCTGGCAACGGCAGTGCGCGTTGCCAGGCGCCTCCCCACTAGCCGGCGGAACGGTAGTCATGATAAAGCGCCAGCGCCTGCTTCACCGTCATGGGTTGCTGCATGTTGTCAACCAGCGCGGCGGTCAGAGTGTAAAGGCCACAGGAGAAAATCGCCGCCAGTTGCCCTTCTTTGCCATAAAACGCCATGAATTCCTTTTCTTCCAGCGAGCCCGCCGACTGGTAGTCATCCCAGCCCGCCGCATGGCCAAGATATTCATAGCGCGTACCATAGTGCGCGGTCCAGAAAAACGGCACCCGATCAAAGTGACGGATATTGCCCAGCATATTGATGGCCGCTGTCTGTCCCTGTTGTTCGGCAACACGAAAGTGCTCGATTCGCAACGGCCCCTGGGGAGAAGGATACGTGGCGATATCGCCTGCCACCCAGACATTCTCGGCCACCCGGAGTTGTTCGTCCGTTTGCAGACTGCCATCCTCCAGCAGCGGCAAATCATGAATAAAGTGTGTGGCGGGTTTAACGCCGGTCGCAAACAGCACCACATCGGCGGCAATATGCTTGCCCGTTTTTAGTCGTACCGCGTTAACATGGTCTTCGCCCAGCAGGGCATCGATCTCGCCTTCGATAAACTTTACGCCGTTCGCCTGATGGAGCTGATAAAAATAGCGACCAACGGCTTCGCCAAACTGTTTCGCAAACGGCAGCGGATGACGCGCAATGACGGTGACATCAATGTCGCGATTACGCAGTGAGGAGGCCAGTTCCATGCCGATAAAGCTGTTGCCGATAATGACAATCTGTTGAGTGTCATCGACCGCCTGCAGTAAGTCTGCGGTGTGCTGTTTACTGCGCAGGATATGAACGCCAGCAAGATCGCGCCCGGCCAGCGCAGGTTTGACGGGCGCGCCACCTGTGGCAATCAGGAGCTTATCGAATTGCAGCGTCGTACCGTCAGCAAATATTATCCGGTGCTGATGGTTATCAATCCGCTCCACGCGCTTTTGCAGGCGTTCAACGTGCGCCATGATGTCCTCACCCAGCAGTGAGGGCACCTCATCGATGTCCATTTTGCCCGAGGGGACAAATTTGGTTAACGCCGTGCGATCATAGGGTGCATCAGGCTCCTGCTCAATCAGGATCAGCCGCCCTTTAAACCCCTCGTGACGTAACCGCCATAGCGCCGCACTCCCGGCTGCGCCACCACCCAGCACGACAAAGACCGGCGCAGCGGCTCCACTGCCTATCGCAGTCGCAGGCGACATGGCTTTGGGATTCACCAGAACCGCCTCGTTTTCAATGCGCACGGGATACTGTTTGAGATCGGCCAGCGCGAGCGGCTCACACATTTTGCCACTGTCCAGTTCAAAAGTGGCTTTATGCCAGGGACAGATCAGCCGGTTTTCACAAATGGCACCCTGCTCAAGGGGTGCGCCGGCATGGGGACACTTCGCCTGGTAAGCGTGTACGTTGTCGCCATCACGAATTAACAGCAGCTCTGTTTCCCCGAGCTTTTTTTTAACCGGCTGGCGGTGCGGTAAATCCTTCAGAGCGACCACAAATTGATAGTTCACGACATAGCTCCTTCTCCGACTGTCACGGCTGAACACGCAGATCAACAGGGCTTCTGCGCAAATGCCTGTAAACAGTAAGTGTGGCAAAGGATCGGCCAGACTCCGGTTTTAACGTCAGGATTTTTTGCTAACTGTTTGTTTAAGCGGAAATTAAAAATACGTTAGGATGTGACAGCGCAGGCAGGAGAAAACTAAAGCGGCCACCGAAATGGCCGACCGAACGTTAACTTTTCTTCAGACACTGACTCATGAAGGTTTTGCGTGCTTCCCCCGTCAGCTTTTTATCACCGGCCTGCAGATTACAGGTTTTCATTTTTACCTGCTGCGGCGACATGTCGGCGACCTTACTGTCCTTTTTCAGGCAATCGCTCATAAATTTCTTTCGCACATCGCCTTTCAACGCTTGTGACGTGGCATGTTCATTACACATGGCCATTTTTTGCTGTTGTGGCGTTTTTTCAGCCGCACTGGCGCTGCCGCCCACCAGTAAGCCTGCTAACACTAGCGTCATTAAACCGCGTTTCATTGTATTCACTCCCTCTTGATGAAAACAGATTAATTCTGGCACGTTACACGCTATACGGAATACGTTTATCAGGGAATAAGGCAGAGATCGCAAATCTGAATTGTCGGTGGCACTTTCAGATACGCGGACGATTAAGTAAGCGCGTGACATAACGTTTTAGCAGGACCGTATTTTTATCATTATGATCTACACCGGCATTCATCATGGCGGTTTCAATACTGCTGACGATAGCGTGATGCTGCTCGGGTGGAAGCAAACGCAGCATCGCGGTAACCACGATTTCCAGCGCTTCGATCTGTGCAACCTGCTCTTTTGACGCCTCTTCTTTTTCTGCCAGGGTGATTAGCAACTCAGCAATCAGGTTTTTCATGCCGGGGCCCCTTCGTGTAAGACAAATAAAAATTAGCATTCGTCAGATTAAAAAACAAAGTGATTTTTCAGCCCGCTTTGCGCCCGACTCAGGCCATTTTGTCGCTACGGTTTTATTGCATTTATTTTGCCGGAAAACGAAACGTTGTTATCGCAATGAAATAACACGCTGACTCACTCAGTCGAAATAAAATAAAGATTCCCGGCTGGCTTTTTTTAGCAGAGATTCTTTTCTTACAAGCGATAACGGCCGTTTTCATTCCCGTTAACGTGAGAAAAATCTCCCCGCGATTGCGGGCAGTCGGTCCCCCTGTTCCTTAACCTTCCACCTGGACAACAGGATGCCTCCCGGCCCGATAATGACGGGCTACTCAGCCCTTTGGCTGCGCCAAAAACGCACCTGATTCAGTGCAACAGCTTGTCTTTCATCAAGATAATCTGAAAAAATGCCTTATTGCATATTGGCACTATTCGATTTTCACTCATCACATCTGAAAAATATTTCAGGCTGTTACTGACAATTCTCTCTGGCCCACCTATGTTTAAAAAACCGCCAGGTACGGGCGGGACGTTGGCTGTTCTGACCAACGAAACGCTCCCGATAAAACCCTTGCCGTTCTTTCCGGGAGCCCATCATTCAGTAGCTTCTGCCTGCTGCGCCGTTGCGCACCGGGCAAAGGGTCTGTTTGCGGAGACGGGGAATGAGCGTCCAATCTAATAGTGCCAGTCGTGCTATCACTGATTACTTCAACAGCCCGGACTGGAACGTGCTGCCGGAGTCCGATCTGCTGGCCGTTATCCTGCGTGAACTGATGGAAGCAGGCCAGCCGACAACGAATAAGGCAATAATCGCACGCGTCATTAATAAACTGGAGTTTGAAGGGGATGAGCAGCGCCTACAGCGTTACCGGGGTTTACTGGCCCAGTTGATGGAAGCGCGGCCACGTGAGTAGGCCGCCTTTATGCTATTTCACCCAACGGAGCTGACGGGCTTCACTTACACTGGCACGGCCGCTGCTGCGTTGAAACAGGCAGAGTTCACGCCCACGCCGGTTTTTCATTTGCTTCTGTGGGTAATGCCCCTCAAGTAACAAGGCGCTGTAACCCACGCTGTCATCATAGTCGATGGGCTGCCCCACGATTTTTACCTTACTTAGCGTACTGGCATTAATACAGGCCTGCCGCATGACCTGCTGGTTTTCCTGCCATGCCGTCGGGCTGGAAGCCAGTGCGACCGGACTGATCAGCAACAGTAATGACAGTGAGAGGCGTGGACGAGAGTACATGCGTTGCTCCTTCCAGACTGAGCCAGAAAAAAATTCCCGCCAGAGCGGGAATAAACAAGACGAGCATTGCAAATTGATGTGACGAGGAAATCCCGATCCTGCTGGCTCAGTGCGACCAGACGACCACAGGCTGAAGACAGCAGAATACCGGCCTTATCTTCCCCTGTTCCCATGACACCTCAATGACAATGCGCGGTTTATTTAACGCTTAACCACAATAGACCTGGGTGATAGTACCGCTTTTGTCTGCCAGAAAGTTCAGGCGGGCGAAATTAAAATCCATCGTGACGGCAGAATTCCACGGAATAGCGCGCACCTTCTGACTGAAACGCTGTTGCTCAAGGGCGGACAGCGGTTTGCCGACAAAGTTTTGGTAATGAGAGGCACCGCAGCTGTCCGCTTCCTTGCCGGGCGGGACGGCTGCCGTATCAGGCTGCGTGGTGGACTGACAGGCCGTCAGCAGTAAGAAGCCGGTTGCCACCATCACTTTTCCGTAATGATTCACGTATGTTCTCCTGTTATCGTGTTAAACCCTGACCTGAAGCGTAACAAGCCCCACCACCGGGTTGAATCGTTAAAATCAAGCGATTCACACATTATTAAGCATTAAATGCTGCCTTATTGCCAGATAACCAGTGTAAAGGCACTTACCGTTCAGAATTTCAAATACAAGGCGCTAACCTTACTAAGAATTATCTTAGGAGGCTACTATGGAACTTGTTATTTTTATCTGCTTTGCCGTCGTGATGACACTGATTGCGGTTCGGGTGCGATAAGCGACCCGTTCGCGGGTGCGGTTTCACGCCTGACAGGCTGGGCGACCTGACAGGCGACAGAGTGTATCGTAGGCAAGGCACTGATTTTTAATTGATTAACCCAGACTCATTTACGTAAGGTAATAAACAGCTAACATTGTGTGATCGGCTCTCTCGACAGCGATTTGAGGCATTGCTACTATGCGCTTATCTTCGCTGGCTGGGTCGCCTATGAACACCAATTCCGACAGAGTGACGTTGACACTGTTTTATGTCGGCAGCTTTGTTGTTTATTACCTCGTTACCATGTTGATTACCCTGTTTCCTAATTACGGTATTCTGCGTAATGACGGTTTACTGGTGCCTGTGCTTTGCCTGTTTGAATTTGCCGTTATCTATCCGCTGTATCGCTTTTATTGCCAGCGTCGTACCGATATTCCTCTGGGCTTTTTGCGTTCCGGTCAGACTTTACTGTTTATTGGCGCGCTGTTTATTTTAATGGTGGCACAAACGCAGTATTTGCAGCCGGAAGGCTGGCTGGTCGCACAAACTCAGCAGGGGCCCAGTTCGATGCTTATCCTGCTGTTGACCGCCGTCTTACTGGCTCCTGTGTTTGAGGAAGTGTTGTTTCGCGGCTTTTTATTACAGGGATTTCTGTTGTGGGCACCTAACAGCCGTTTTGCCTGTGTATTACTGACCTCGTTACTGTTCGCGCTCATGCATACGCAATATGTCCACTGGGAAACGGTGGTGGCGCTGACGCTGTTTTCTATGCTGCTTTGCTACGCCCGTCTGCGCAGCAATACGCTGGCCCTGCCGGTCTTTCTGCATACGCTGAATAATCTGATTGCGATTCTGCCTGCCTGGTATTTCGCCTGATCCCGCTGACCTTTTGTTACCGGGTCATCACTAACCTGCGTAAAATCAGCGTGTATCTTTTACTAACAGGGAAGGATGGTCAGAAAGCCCATGATTACCATGCTGGATGTGGCCCGCAAGGCCGGCGTCTCTAAAGCCACCGTCTCGCGCGTGCTGGCGGGAAATCGCTACGTCAGTAAGAGTACGCAACAGAAGGTCTTTCAGGCTGTGGCGGAAACCGGTTATCGCCCTAACCTGCTGGCGCGTAGCCTGGCGACGCAGAAATCCCAGAATATCGGGCTTATCGTTACCCATTCTTTATTCAATGGGCCTTACTTCAGCGAATTGCTGTTTCAGGCTGCTACGTTGACGAATAACTATGGCCGGCAGCTTATTCTGGCGGATGGTAAAACCAGCGCTGACGATGAACGTGCCGCCATTGAGTTTCTGCTCGACCTGCGCTGTGACGCCATCATTATCTATCCCCGTTTTCTGGATACCGCGGCGCTGGATGCCATTATTGAGCAGCACGCCATTCCCGTTATGGTGGTGAATCGTCAGCTGCAGCGTCATCCGGCACACTGCGTCTGGGCCACCCATCAGCAGAATACCTTTCAGGCCACCCGCTATTTGATTACGCGCGGCCATTACGACATCGCTTTCATTACGGGTCTGGCAGGCTCGCCGACCGCTGCGGCCCGCCTGGCCGGTTATCAGCAGGCGCTTGACGAGCATGGCTTAGCGGACCGTGCGCTGATCGTGCAGGGTGCATGGACGCCCGCCAGCGGCATGGCGGCGGCAAAAACGCTGCTTGAATCGGACATGCCATTTAGTGCACTGATGGCCAGTAATGACGATATGGCTATTGGGGCCGCGCTGGCGCTAAACGCTGCGGGCAAAAGGCTGCCGGAGGATGTCTCCCTGCTGGGCTTTGATGATATTCGTATGGCGGAATTTTTTCTGCCGCCGCTCACCACGGTACATGTGCCGGTCGCAGAGATGATTCAGCACACGCTGGCGCAGCTGGTGGCGATGCTGGAAGGGGAAGCGGTCACGGCCTTGCCGCCGTTTAGCGGTCACCTGATCGAACGGGCCTCGGTCACTGACGGGCCTTATAAACAGTAAGGCGCGGCATCCCTGCCGCGCACCATCAGTAGTCGACTGAATCGTTCAGCGTTGCCCCATTACTGCGAATCAGTTTCTGGTACCAGAAAAAACTCTTCTTACGGTAACGTGCCAGATCCTTTAAATCTTTTTCATCGCGGTTGACGTAAATAAAGCCGTAACGCTTGTTGATGCCCTGATGCGTACTTACCAGATCTATTGCCGACCAGGGACAATAGCCAAACAGTTTCACACCATCGGCAAGTGCCAGCTGCAGTTGCGCAATGTGTTCACGCAGATACGCAATACGGTAATCATCATGTACCTTATTATCGGCCTCCAGCCGATCAAAGGCACCCAACCCGTTTTCGGTCACGATAAGCGGCAAAGCATAGCGGGCATAAATCTGGCGCGCCGTAATGCGAAAACCCACCGGATCGATATACCAGCCGAACTGATTTTGCCGCAGATGCGGATTATCACATCCCACATAAACCGACCGATCAATGCCCGCCATTTGCTGATCGGGCCGAGGTTTATTTTCGCTTTGCTCACCCTCGCCTTCGGCTCCCACCGTCGCGGACGCATAATAATTAAAGGCGATAAAATCCGGCTTGCCTGCGGCGATGATAGCCATGTCATCGTCTTCGATCGTCGGTAACCAGCCGCGCTGTTTCAGGAAAGCCCAGACCACGGCGTTATAGCGACCATGGACCGCCAGATCCAGATAGAGCCAGTTGCGAATTGCAGAGAAATTATCGGCTGCCAGCACATCTTCCGGCCGCGCACTGGCGGCATAGACGCAGGAGATATTGGGTGCCGGGCCAATTTTGGCATCCGGCAACCGTTCATGGCAGGCGATCATCGCTTTCGCCTGTGCCAGCATCATATGATGATTCTGCTGATACAGCGTTTTCTGCGGATCGGCGGTGCCGGGTGGCAACGTACCAATCACATCGCCCTTGAGGATCATCATGTTCTGTTCGTTGATGGTCAGCCAGTACTTAACCTGACGACCATAGTGCTCAAAGCAGGTGATGGCAAAACGCTCAAAGGCCGCCACTGTACGCCGTGAAGACCAGCCGCCCGCCTGCTGCAACGCCCAGGGCAAATCAAAATGATAAAGGGTGACCAGCGGCGTAATGCCGTACCGACAGAGTTCATCGATCACCTGCTGATAAAAAGCCACGCCCGCCGGGTTCAACGCACCATCGCCCTCGGGATAAAGACGGCTCCAGGCAATGGAAAAGCGGTAGGTTTTTAATCCCATCTCCGCCAGCAGCGCGATGTCCTCTCTGAAACGATGATAGTGATCGCTGCAAACGGTAAAATCGGTAAGGTCCTGATGGAAGGTTGCCTGGTCAATGACGGAAGGCCCTTTGCCCTCTTCATTCCAGGCCCCTTCAACCTGATAAGCTGAGGTGGACGCGCCCCAGAGAAAGTCCCTGGGAAACGCGGGCAATGTCGAATGTTGCATATAACCTCCTGTTTAACGTGCGGCTAACTCCCGGCGCAGTTGAATGATCTCCTCAGCCAGTTCGCGACAGAGCATTGCGTTCATCAGGTGGTCCTGAGCATGGACCATAATCAGACTGACCGGAATCTTTCCGCTGCCCTCATCAGCGCCAATGAGCTGCGTCTGCGTTTGATGGGCTGCTTTGGCCGCCGCGGTTGCGGCACTGAGCATACTGTCCGCCTGCGCCCAGTTTTGCTGCCGCGCCGCCCGCAACGCCTCCATTGAACAGGAGCGAGCTTCGCCTGCCTGGATAATCAGTTCGATTACCGTGCTTTCATCAATTTCCATGGGTTACTCCTTAACCGGTTGCGCTGCGGCAGAGGGTTGCTCTTGCTGCAGCAGTTGACGCTCGTACATTTTGAAAAACGGGTAGTAGATCAGCGTGGCAATAGTGACCAGCACGGCAATCAACACAATGACGCGCCAGTCCCAGCCGGTTGACCAGGCGGCCCCAATGGGGGCGGGCGTCGTCCACGGAGCCAGTGAGATCACGTGATTAATCAGGTTCGTTTTGGTGGCGATCCAGGCAATGACGGCGTTGACTAACGGGGCAAGAATAAAAGGGATAAACAGAATGGGGTTCATCACGACCGGTGAACCAAAAATGACCGGTTCGTTGATGTTGAACATGCTGGGCACCACACTCAGTTTTCCAATCGATCGCAGATGTGCTGACTGACTGCGTAAGTAAAGCAACACCAACCCCATCGTCGAACCGGAGCCACCGATAACAATAAAAAACTGCCAGAAGGGTTCAATAAACACGTGGCTGACGGGTTCTCCCGCGTTCAGCGCCTGCTGATTCAGACCGAGATTGGTCAGCCAGAAAGCCTGCAATATGCCCCCGACAATCACCGCCCCATGAATGCCTGCAAACCACAGCAGATGGCACAGCAGTACCGCCACCAGCACGGCAGGCAGTGAATCAGAGGCAGAGATGATCGGCGAGAAAATGGCCATGATAGCCTGAGGCAGCAACATGCCGAACTGCGCCTGTACCCACAGGCTCAGGGGAAACAGCGTAATAAAAATCGTGATAATCGGGATGAGCAGATCGAACGACTGACGGATCTTCGGCGGCACCTGCTCGGGCAGTTTGAAACCGATGTTGTATTTCTGCAGAACGTGCATCAGCTCCGTCGCAAAGAGCGCGACCAGAATGGCGGTAAAAATGCCCTCCCCGCCCAGCGAACCAACCGGCAACGTTTTGCCGCTCTGCGGTGCCGCCACCACCAGAAACGCCATCAGCGACAGACTGGCCGCCATAAAGCCATTCATCTTATAACTGTTTGCGAGGTTATAGGCGATGGCACTGGCGATATAGAGCGCCATAATGCCCATCGTCATGTTGTACGGCATCATGATTTGTTCTTCATGCGCCTTTACCATGCCCAGCCACCACTGTGCGAACGCCCAACTGCTGTCTGCCGAAAAAGGCGGATGAGCAAACAACAGCATAAACGAGCCCACGATCAGAAACGGCATGGAGGCAATAAATCCGTCCCGGATAGCGATGACATGACGCTGGCTGGAAAGACGGCCCGCCAGTGGGCTAATACGGTTTTCGATGACGCCGAATAGAGATTCACTGAAGTGGCTCATTGCCTGACTCCTTGCTGAGGCAAAAGAGAATAACCTGCCTGACGCAGTGCGGGTTTCGCGTGATATATCCCGGACCTCCCTGGTGTCAGGTATGAATAAGCTTTAGTGCGTCGCTTAATATTTTTTCACCATTCATCATGCCGTAATCCATACTGTTGATGACCGCAACCGGCTTGCTGTATTGCTGGGCGATCGGTTGAAAATCGGCCAGCTTGTATTTGATTTGTGGCCCGAGCAGGCAGCAGTCGTAATCGGCGATATCGTCTCTAAACTCTTCAATCCCCACAGCTTTTATCTCGACGTCCAGCCCTTGCTGTTGCGCCGCCTTTTCCATTTTCTGCACCACCATACTGGTGGACATGCCCGCAGCACAGCACAGTAAAATCTTCGTCATGGTGTATTCCTCTTTGTGGTGAATGATTAACGAATACACAGGGTGAAAATTTTCTGCAACCGGTTTCAGATTTGCGTATCAGAAGTGTGAGAAGTATCAAAACGCGAGCATTAAAGAGATTGAGGGCGAATAAACACCTGAATAAGCCTTATCAGGAAGCCCGTTTCTCGTCATGCTGAGGCAATAAAACGGCGGTTCACTCAGCCATATCGTCGGCGCTGTCCATCGCAGTGATGGGTAAGAATTCACTGCCTGATAAGCGGGTAACGCGTATAATTGCTCAGAGCAATCCGATACCGACTGCCGTAACACGGGCGTCCGGCGGCAATTAGCTATACTGGTGATATATAAAGGAACACTCACCCTTCTCGCAGTAGGCGGACCGGGATAAGGAGTCGGTTATGTTAATTGGTTTTGTGTTATTGGTCAGCGCGTGTGGACACGATGCCTGTGAAGCTTTACCGGTGTCAGAACGCATTTATCCGACGAAAACCGCCTGTGAAGTCATGGCAAATCGTATCCATAAAGTGCGTCCTAACGTCGTGCTGATATGTGGCGAAGTGCATCGTTAAGAAAGCGGTACAGGGCGAATGGCACAAAAAGTAGCCGATGACATTGCAAGGTTGCCGCTTAACGTTCAAAATATAAGCTGTTCTACACCAACACAGTCGTGAATCCCATGAAAAGTAGTCGTCCCCGCCGTCCTACCGGGCGTTGGGTTTATTACATTTTGTATGAAGGCATTCTGTGGCCCTGTCCGGTTCGCTGGGAATGGGAAAGCGGATACGGTGGCTGGCTGCCGTTTTACTACTCACCTACGTTTGAGTTTGTCGCGGGCGATCCCGGCAAGGCGTACCGTATTGCGCGCACGGATGTACGTGTGAAGCGGAGTGAAGAGATTTACGCCTGATTGCTGTCATGCATTCCATGGCAGCCACGAGGCGGTAAGAAGGAAACAGATTACCTCCAGCAGCAGTACCACCATCAGCAACACGCCGGGTTTGTGGCGCGACATCCAGGTTTTCAGCCCCATAACATTGCGGCCCTGTGGATCAGCAGCAGTCCGCCACCCATGCTCAGCAAAACCCGCACCCCTTTTCCGTCTTTTTTGCCATTTCAGTGTCCCTCTGAAGAAAGCGAAAATGCGCCCTGAGGCGCATCCGGATGCTGCAAGATTGCTGCGGGAGCCGCCAGAAGGCGACTCAGGTACGCAATCAGTTATTCAGCGTGTAATCGAGTGTGATTTCTGCATTAAGCACCTGCGAAACCGGACAGCCGGCTTTAGCTTTATTGATGATTTCATCAAAGGTGTCGTTATCAATGCCCGGCAGCGAGATGGTGCTGGTCAGCGCCACTTTCGTAATCGCGAAGCCTTCACCTTTTTTGTCCAGCGACACATCGGCACTGGTATCAATGCTTTCAGGTTTATGGCCTGCGTTACCTAACATGAGCGACAGTGCCATTGAAAAACAGGCGGCATGTGCTGCGCCGATAAGCTCTTCCGGATTGGTGCCTTTCTGCCCTTCGAAACGGGTGTTAAAGCCGTAAGGTTGCTGGTTCAGTACACCACTTTCTGTGCTGACTGTGCCTTTGCCTTTGATATCGCCTTCCCAATGCGCCGAACCTTTCTTATGAATGGTCATATCATTCCTCCTGTTGGTAAAGAAGGTAAGTATAGACAACGTCGCTCAGTTTGCCGGGCATGAGGCCGGATGCAGTGCCACTTCGCCCAGCAACGCATTCGCCTGCACCAGCGACGTCTGGTTGATATCGGCTATACACTTCGCGCCTGTTAAGGTCATCGCGACTTTCATTTCGTTTTCAATCAGCGTCAGCAGATGTTCGACGCCACGTTGGCCATGTGTGGCCAGCGCGTAAACAAAGGCCCGTCCCAGCAGAACAGTATCTGCGCCCAACGCAATCATGCGCACCACATCAAGCCCATTACGGATGCCACTGTCGGCAAGTATCGTCATATCCCCCTTCACCGCATCCGCGATGGCCGGTAAGGCACGAGCCGAAGACAACACGCCGTCCAGCTGGCGTCCGCCATGGTTTGAGACCACAATGCCATCGGCACCAAACCGCACCGCATCGCGGGCATCTTCCGGATCCAGAATGCCTTTAATCACCATTGGCCCGTCCCAGAACTCACGGATCCATTCCAGATCTTTCCAGGAAATCGACGGATCGAAATTCTTTGCCAGCCAGCCAATATAGTCTTCCAGCCCGGTCGGTTTGCCCAGATAGGTGGAAATATTGCCCAGATCGTGTGGTCGGCCCTGTAGCCCAACATCCAGTGCCCAGCGTGGGTGCGTGACAGCCTGCCAGTAGCGGCGCAGGGCCGCGTGCTTGCCGCTCATGCCCGAGTGCGCATCGCGATAGCGTGCGCCCGGCGTTGGCATATCAACGGTAAACACTAACGTGGTGCAGCCCGCCGCTTTCGCCCGCTCAAGGACGTTACGCATAAAGCCGCGATCGCGCAGCACATACAGCTGAAACCACATGGGCCGACTGATTTGCGGTGCCACTTCCTCAATCGGGCAAACGGAGACGGTCGATAAGGTAAACGGAATCCCTTTGCCCGCCGCAGCGCGCGCGGCCTGCACTTCCCCCCGACGCGCGTACATGCCACACAGCCCAACCGGTGCCAGCGCGACGGGCATGGACAGCGTTTCACTGAACAGCGTGGTTTCCAGGCTGAGCGCCGACATATTCCGGAGAATGCGCTGGCGCAGCGCCACGTCTGACAGATCGGCAACATTCCGCCGTAGCGTATGCTCTGCATAGGCACCGCCATCCAGATAATGAAACAGAAAAGGCGGTAAAATGCGCTGCGCGGCGGCGCGATAGTCACTGGCGGCAGAGATGATCATCAGCGGTTTTCCTTGTGATTGTGCAGGTCATGACCCGGCAAACGCGTAATTCGCGCCTGCCTGGCTTCGTCTTCATCAAGTGTTTTCATCGTGGTGTGAACAAAACCCAGATGATCCATGGCGGCTGACCGGGCAGCCTCGGCATCGCCCAGTAAAATCGCGTCGAGCATCGCCCGGTGCTGATCGGTCAGGCGGTCAAAAATCACGGGTCTGATATACATCAGCTTACGACTGTGCAGCATGGACGAATGCAGTAAATCGAATAATCCCCGCATGGTTTGCAGCAGCACGATGTTATGTGAGGCTTCTGCGATGGCCAGATGAAAGCGCAGATCGGCCTGCCCGGCCAGATGGGGATCGTCACTCTCTTTCATCGCCAGCGTGGCATCAAAGGCGTACCGCAGACGCTCTTTATCTGACTCGGTAGCCCGTAGCGCCGCATGCCAGGCCGTGCTTCCCTCTATCGCATGGCGCGCTTCAAGAATGTCGTAACGGTAGTCCGGATCGTTGGCGAGAAGCTGACGAATGGGCTCGACGATGCGCTGCTCAGACCAGGGCTCCTGCGGCTGACGCAGCCAGGTACCGTCACCGCGCCGACTCATCAAAACGCCGCTGCTGATCAGTTGCTGAATAGCTTCACGCAGCGACGAACGGGAAACGCCCAGCGCGGCCGCCAGCTGACGCTCGGCGGGCAAACGCATGCCCGGCTCAAGCTGATGATCGCGGATATAGTGCTTAAGCCGCATCGGTAAGGGATCGTTTGGTGTCATGGGATCATCCAGGGAAAAACGTAAGCCTGCAGCGTGGTCATCACCCCAACCAGGCCGGTAAAGATCAGGCTGTGCTTTACGGTGAAGCGGAACAGATCGGACTCTTTGCCGACCAGACCGACCGCTGCACAGGCAATAGCGATCGACTGGGGAGAGATCATTTTACCGGTGACGCCACCCGTGGTATTCGCTGCCACCAGCAGGATATCGGAAACGCCAATCTGCTGCGCCGTGGTGGCCTGCAACGCGGCAAACAGCGCGTTGGAGGAGGTATCCGAACCGGTAAGAAACACGCCAAGCCAGCCCAGAAAGGGGGAGAAAAAGGTAAAGGCATGGCCCGTGTGCGCTAAGGCCAGCGCCAGCGTGGCTGATAAACCCGAGTAGTTCGAGATAAAGGCAAAGGCCAGCACCATACCAATGGAGTAGATGGGCAACATCAGGGATTTCAGTGTTTCGACAAATGTCCCGACTGCCGCTCTGGGTTTCATTTTCAGAAAGATAATCGCCACAATTGCCGCAATCAGAATGGCAGTGCCGGTTGCAGACAGCAGATCCAGTTTAAAAATGGCGGGCCAGGCGCTGGGCTGTGCCACAACCGGCGGTATCCGGGTAATCCAGTCATGCAGGCCAGGGACGTGAATGCTCATCACCCAGTTGGCCAGTGCACCCCCTTTGGCAAACAGCGCTTTAAAGGGCGGGATACTCCACAGCGTTACCGTTGCGGTGAGAAACAGGAAGGGCATCCAGGCGCGAATGACCTGCTTTGTCGTATACGTCTGCTGACGTGCGGGTTGCGTCGCCGTCTGATTTTCGGCATCGCTGAAGCGAAAGATGCGAACCGGCTGCCAGACGCGCAGAAACAGAGTCAGGGAAACGAGTGACGCCAGCGAAGAGATAATATCGGGTAACGCCGGGCCCAGGAAATTTGAACTCAGGAATTGGGCTATCGCGAACGACCCACCCGCAACCATCACCGCCGGCCAGGTTTCTTTCACCCCGCGCCAGCCATCCATGATCGCCATGATCCAGAACAGCACGATGACGGTTAAAAAAGGCAGCTGGCGTCCGGCCATCTGACCGATGGCAAAGCTGTCCAGACCGGTAACCTGCCCCGCCACAATAATGGGAATACCCATCGCACCAAACGCCACCGGCGCAGTATTCACGATCAGGCATAACCCTGCGGCATAAAGCGGATTAAAACCCAGCCCTACCAGCAACGCAGCCGTGATCGCCACCGGCGCACCAAAGCCTGCCGCGCCCTCTAAAAAGGCACCAAAGGAAAAACCGACAATCAGCATTTGTAAGCGCTGATCCGGCGTGATCGACAAGATGGACGCGCGAATGATATCGAACTGCCCGGTCCTGACCGAGATTTTATAGACAAAGACCGCGGCCACGATAATCCAGGCAATGGGCCACAGACCGTACAGGAAGCCGTAGGCCGCTGAGGCCAGCGCCTGCTGCCACGGCATATGATACAGCAGCAGCGCAACTCCCAGCGCCAGCATGACAGTGATGGTGGCAGCCTGATGGCCTTTCATCTTTAGCTTAATCAACGCAAAAAAGAAAAACAGAACAGGCAGTAACGCAATCAGGCTGGAGAGCCAGATGTTATTGAGCGGATCATAATTTTGCTGCCAGACCTGCATGCCGTTATCTCCAGAAAGGTGATGAGAGCGATGCGCGACGGGCATAAACACAGGGCGCATCTGTCACGCCCGCTCTGCTTATTGGTCCTACCAATTTTGCCAGTTAGGGCTTATCCGTTACAGATACTTAACCCGCTGTTAACCTAAGGCAACAGTTACGGCTTTAATTTTAACGTTATGTGAACCACTGAAAAGGTTTAGCTATTTTGGTCGGACCAATCACGGTTGTGGAAAGGCATATTTGTAACTTTGCGGATGAAAACGCAGATTTAACCCGACCAGCCCAATCATAACGCCGCACTGGAGCCACCAGATCGTGGAGAAATCCCCGGTCAGTGCATGCAACTGACCGGCGATAAACGGCATACTGCCGGCAATAATAAAGCCAATCCCTTGCATGAACGCCACCAGTCGTCCGCCCGCCTGCGGATGCGCCAGATGGTCCAGCGCCAGCACCAGCGCCAGGGGAAAGGCACCACCCAGCCCCACGCCCGCCATTCCCACCCACAGCCATGGATGGTAAAGCGGTGCAAACAGGAGGCCAAGCATACCGCTTAGCTGAAAAATCAGCGTTAACAGCAACAGCGGCCGTCGATCCGGGCCGCGCGTCAACAGCGGAAACACCATCGCTCCGGCGACCTGGCAGGTAATCATCACGCCCAACAGGCTTCCACCCGCTTGCGCGC
The DNA here is from genome assembly GCF_035191405.1 of Pantoea sp. JZ2. Lineage (NCBI taxonomy): Bacteria > Pseudomonadati > Pseudomonadota > Gammaproteobacteria > Enterobacterales > Erwiniaceae > Pantoea > Pantoea sp. JZ2. The sequence goes on from NZ_CP045247.1 coordinate 3,727,791, forward strand.
TCCAGCCGAGCTGATGGTAGAAATCAGGCAACCAGGCCACGCAAATGGCATAACCGCCATTCACTAAACCAAAGCTGAGCGCCAGCATCCAGGCGCGCGCGTTGCGCCATAGTGAAGGCATCACGACCGACGCGCGCGCTGGCGACGTCACCCCGGGCATCCATGCCCAAAGCAGGATGGCCAGCAGCGCAGGCACGGCCCAGCTGCTGAGGGCCATCTGCCAGCTCAGGTGAGCACTTAACCACGGTGTTAATGCAGCACCCAGTCCGCCCCCGCCCACCAGGGCCGCAGACCACAGCCCGGTCATCATCGCACTGCGTTGTGGAAAGCGTTGGCGGATAAAGCCCGGCATCGCCATTTGCACTATCCCGATACCAATGCCGCCCGGTAGCGTGCTCCCTACCAGCGATTCGCCTTGCGCCACAAAAAGGCGGCTGAGGAGCGCCAACACTAACAGCGCCAGTCCGCCACACAGCAGTCCGCGCAGTTGAACACGCTGCATAAGTGGTGCGCTGATTAACGCTATCGCTCCCATCATTATCATGGGAATCGCAGGCAGCAGTGACGCTGCCAAGGCGGAGAGTCCAATGCTTTCGCGTAACTGATCCAGCAACGGACTGACGGAGGTCATCAGTGGACGCATATTCAGTCCCGCCAGCACCAGGGCGGTAACGATCACAATATTCTCTTTTTTCATGGGCCATCCTGGAAGTAAACCTTGTCAGCCTGACAGCTGTGGTTACTATTTGGAAATGGAATATCATCATGACAGGCAGTGGAAAAATGAATCGCCAGCCTATGTTCACGCCCCAGCAGCTTCTGAGCTTTGTTGCGGTCTGCGAAACCGCCAGCTTCACCCGTGCCGCCGATCGCGTGCACCTGTCGCAATCAACAGTGAGCCAGCAGGTGCGGCGACTGGAAGAGAGGGTGGGAAAAGCACTGCTGGCCCGCTCATCACATCAGGTAACCGTCACGGAGGAAGGCGAGAAGCTGCTGGGTTATGCCCGCCGTATCATTGCCCTGAATGGCGAAGCACTCGATGTGTTGAGCGATAAGTGGCGCGATGGTGTGCTGCGGCTTGGCGTTCCGGAAGATTTTGCGGCCCCCACGGCTGCCCTGCTGGCGCAGTTCAGTCGCGAACATCCCCATATGCGGCTGGATGTGATGAGCGGGATGCAGGTAGAACTACGTCGGGCCTGGCAGCGGGAGGAACTGGATATCATGCTGATTAAGCAACCTTACGGTGAACGCCCGCTGGCTTCCCGACCCGAGCCGCTGTTATGGCTGGACAGCGCCGCATATCCCTGCTTTGAGCATTCGCCGGTGCCGCTGGTCCTGTTTCCTCAACAGGGACTTTATCGCGAGGAGATCTGTCAGACGCTGGATGGGCTGGGCCGCAGCTGGCGCATCGGTTACAGCAGTGCCAGCCTTGTGGCCCTGTCTGCCGCCAGTGCCCAGGGCCTGGGCGTTACGCTGTTGCCTGCCAGCTGTCGTCTGCCTGCACATCGTGTGCTGGGCGACCAGCAGGGCTTGCCGGTGATTGACACTTTTGAGCTGGCGCTGTTTTGTCGCCAGCCGGATGAGGAGCTTCAGCGCCAGCTGGCAGAGGCACTGGTGACATTTGCCGATCTGCACTGGCAGTGAGTTTTTCACTGACAGGCAGTGGTAAAGGACTCTGTAAAACCAGAAACCGCGTGCAGATGCGGACGCGCCCCCTGTCAGAGAGCTGGCATGGGGCGCGGACAGCCGAATGAAGGCGACGCTAAACCCGAGCCTCCCTCGTCTGTGACATTAACGCCATCGCAAGCGTATAGAGATGGGCGCCATCAGAAGCCACCGGATCGTCTTCGGCATAACATCCAATCATAGAGGCCACTTTATCTGCCGATAAGCTTTCCCCATAGAGATGCAATGTCAGGACTGCACGACCTACGATTTTAAGTACGTCTTCATGCAAGATCTGCGGGATATTATTCAATGAAAAAATCCTCTGCCAGTAGTGATATCGATGTATCCTCCTCAATATAAAGGCGTTTACAAGTCGTTTTCATCTTCTCTTCTGGCGATACTTTTGCATTATTAATGCGTTAATTCCGTCGCAAATGCGGAATAATCTGATTAACTTTAAATTGTGTATTACAAAGAAAATATTAGAAAAAACATTCTTAATCTTAATGGCTTAGTCCATGTAAGCGGTTTCACATCTGACGTTTTAATTGATTAAAATTTCCCAACTAATCTTTTTCATCTTCAGTTTATTCTTAGATAAAAGCGCCGCCCGGCGCAGGGTTTGCAGGTTAACATTGCTGTTGTGTACGCTTTCTGACAGACTTGCGCTCGCAATGATGCCCCAACTTACAGCCGCAGAGGCCGCACCCGTGACCGCTTTTTCCTCGCTTAATTCTCTTCCCGATAGTCAGCTCGATAACCTGCGCGAGATGGGCTATACCCGCATGACGCCGGTCCAGGCCGCTTCGCTGCCCGCTATCTTAGCCGGACGCGACGTTCGTGCGCAGGCAAAAACCGGCAGCGGCAAAACGGCCGCATTTGGTATTGGCCTGTTGCATCATATCGACAGTGCGCGTTTTCAGACTCAGGCGCTGATTTTATGTCCGACGCGAGAACTGGCCGATCAGGTCAGCAACGTTCTGCGGCAGTTAGCGCGCTTCACGCGCAATATCAAAATCCTGACCTTATGCGGCGGCCAGCCCATGAGTGCGCAGCGCGATTCGCTGGTGCATCCGCCGCAGATTGTGGTCGGTACGCCGGGCCGTATTCTTGACCATCTCAAGCGCGAAACGCTGCAGCTCGACAGTCTGCGCACGCTGGTGCTGGACGAAGCCGATCGGATGCTGGAAATGGGCTTTCGTGACGATATGGAAACCATTATCGCCGCCACGCCCGCCGCGCGTCAGACGCTGCTGTTCTCTGCCACCTGGCCAGACGGCATTGCAACACTGAGCCAGCGCTTTCAACGTGATGCGCTGAGCGTCGTGACGGAAGAGGTCAGCGAACTGCCGGCAATCGAACAACAATTTATTGAAGCGGCGCACAGCGAAAAATTGTCGCTGCTGATTAGCCTGCTCAGCGAACGCCAGCCATCGTCCTGTGTGGTGTTCTGCAACACCAAACGCGAATGTGATGATATTGCCGCCGCGCTTAACGCCCGCGATATCAGCGCCCTGCCCTTGCATGGCGATCTGGAACAACGCGATCGCGAACGCGTGCTGATCCGGTTTGCTAACGGCAGTGGTCGCGTGCTGGTGGCGACGGACGTCGCGGCCCGCGGCCTGGACATCAAGTCGCTGTCGCTGGTGGTGAACTACCAGCTGGCGTGGGATCCCGAAGTGCATCTGCATCGTATCGGCCGTACCGCGCGGGCGGGCGAAGAAGGCGCTGCCGTGAGTTTTGTCGCGGCCGATGAAATGGCGCGCGCGCATGCGTTAGAAGATTTCCTTCAGCAGAAGCTGCCATGGGTTGCCGCCAGTGCGCTCAGGAAAAGTAGTAAGCCGTTGCCGGCAGCCATGATGACGATTTGCATTGATGGTGGGCGTAAGGCCAAGATTCGGCCCGGCGATATTCTGGGTGCGCTGACAGGAGAAGCAGGCTATCGCGCCGATCAGATCGGTAAGATTGATCTCACCCCGACGCACGCTTATGTAGCGATTGAAGCGGCTCAGGCAAAATCTGCGCTGGTCAAACTTAAGCAGGGCAAAATCAAAGGCAAAACCTGCCGGGCTGTACTGCTGAAAGACTAAAAGAAAGGGCGAGAGTCATTCTCGCCCTGCCGATTATGGCTCATCGATCCGCATAACGTGCAGCGTGGTTTTGTCACCTTTCCCGTGCACTTTACCGCTGACGCGAACTTTGTCGTCAGCGGAATAGGTTTTGCCATCGAACGTTTTCTTCGGCGCAATAATGGTTAAAGTGCCGGTGCTGTCACGAAACTGATAATTATTGTCCGCGACTTTTTTTACGATATAACCTTCCAGCGTGACGTAACCGCCCTGCCGAAAGTCACGAATCTGATCGATGTGCGTCTGTCCTGTGTCTTCTGACCCTTTGTAGCCTGCATCCTGTTTATGCTGTGGCGGCGGCGTATCACCTGCCTTGAAGCCACCTTCTTCCGCGTAAGCCCCTGTGGTCGCTACCGCCAGTAAGGTCGCCAGTACTAATTTTTTCATCGCTTACTCCTTTATAGGGAAAAGTATCCATGCTGCGTTCTCACTGTTAAGCCTGGCACAATAATCTCTTAACGTGCGTTTTCCCCTCTCACCTTTTTCCGAAGGCTGCCGATAACTTCATCACACCCTTTTTCACCTGCTGCGCTGACGCTGAGGCAACGATGGATAATTTTCAGAAAGAGATCGATGAGAGAGCGAATCTCGCCTTATCGAATAAGTTTGAGCTGCTGCTGTTTCGCCTTGGCTCTGACCAGTTAAAAGGTAAATCAGAGCTGTTTGGGATAAACGTATTTAAACTGCGTGAAATTGTTCCGATGCCGCCGATTACGAAAGCTGCGGGTATGCGTTCGCCGTTGCTGGGCATGGCGAGCATTCGCGGACAGTTCATTCCTGTTATTGACCTGCCTGCGGTAGCCGGTTGCGTGCCTGAAACGGGACTGAACCTGCTGCTGGTGACCGAATACGCGCGTAACACGCAGGCGTTTGCCGTCGAATCCGTTGAAAACATCGTGCGTCTTAACTGGAGCCAGGTTCATACCGCTGAAGCTGGTATCGGTGGACGTAACATCACCAGTATCGCGTGCCTGGATGACGACGAACAAAAAAGCAATCTGGCCATGGTGCTGGATGTCGAACAGATTCTCTATGACATCATCCCGTCCGTTCGTGGCGTGGAGCCTGAAGCGCCGAAAGAGCGTCAGTATAAAATGAAGCCCGGTTCCGTCGCGATTGTGGCTGAAGACTCCAAAGTTGCCCGCCAGTTGCTGGAGCAGGGCCTGAAGAGCATGGGCATTCCTGCCGTCATGTGTAACACCGGCCTGGAAGCGTGGGAAAAAATCAAAGCGATCCACCAGCAGGCTCAGTCGCAGGGTGAATCCATTCACGACAAGATCGCGCTGGTGTTAACCGACCTGGAAATGCCGGAAATGGACGGCTTTACGCTCACGCGCAATATCAAGCGCGACACCACGTTGCGTCATATTCCCGTCGTGATCCACTCCTCACTTTCGGGCAGTGCTAACGAAGATCACGTTCGCAAAGTCGGGGCTGATGGCTATGTTGCCAAGTTCGAATTAAACGAACTGTCGGATGTCATTTTCAAAGCGCTGGAAGCCGCAAGCTAAAACGTAGCGGGCAGCACAACCCTGCCCTGCTGTCACCTAACGTTCAATACATGAGACTATGAAAATGCAGAGTGAAGCGCTTCCTGTCGTACGTAAACCCCTGTTCCGCGGGCGTTTACGTCAGCTGAGCTGGATTGCAATGGTGATAGCCTGTCTGGCGTTCTGGGCCGGCGTTCTTGTGCTGATGGTATAAGCGCAGCCTGGAAACCGGCTTCTACATTTCGCGAAAAGGGAATGAAAAAAGGCTGCCACTGGCAGCCTTTTTGATTACGGTAAATGCACAACGCTATAACGCTCTTTAGCCTTTTCAGAGCGCCTGTGGCTGACTCTGAGTTGCAATCCTTGTCGCGTTAATCTGAACAACGACCGTTTTGCAAAAAATGCATTTTGCTCCATGCGGGTTGGCTCTTGTCACATCGAAATGTGATGTACGGTACTGCGAGCCATTACAGTGAGGACACTTGAAACGCGTAATTTTCAGTCCTTAGAGACCAACAACGTTTGCAGCAGCTGGGCCTTTAGCACCATTTTCTACTGTAAATTCAACTTGTTGACCTTCATCTAAAGTACGGAAATCAGTACCCTGGATTGCAGAGAAGTGTACGAATACATCTTTGCTGCCGTCCTGAGGAGAGATGAAACCGAAGCCTTTCTCAGCGTTGAACCATTTAACGGTACCGCGGATTTTGTTAGACATGTTTAATTCCTTAAATAATTGAGCCTTCCGGCGTAATGGCCTGAGAACAGATTTCAATCAGAACGTAAGAGAAGACTCAAAAAGAAGGAATGTCTCGCGACAGGCTTAGAGATGAGAACTGCTGTAGATACTTACTTTGATAGCGTCTGTTAATCAAACCGACGATTCATTAGGTCACATCCTCGCGTTGCATGCAAGGGTTATTTTGAAATCGATGCAAACAGGGCAGATAAGCCAGACGACGTGCCTCTGCCCTGTTCTGCCTTCAGCCTTGGCGAATGTGGATTCTGTGGCCCTGCTCACCGGCTGCCAGATCGTCACGCAAGGTTAACTCGGGGATCGCGTAATCCCCGCCGTTTTGCCGATAATAGCCAACAGGTGAAGTAATAAACAGGTTATCGAGCCGCTTACTCAGTTCCTGACACAGCGCATCAAAACGTACGCTATCGATCCGGCCGGTACGGTAAACCGTGAACGGCGGCAGCACGTCAAAGCCGGGGTAAAACAGAATGCCATGCTGAATGGGAAACAAAATGTCATCAATATGCCCATTGATGCCGCGAGGACCGTAATGCGACGCCCATCCGCCCATCGTGACCACCAGCATGGCGCGCTTCCCTGCCAGCGTACCTTCACCGTAGCGATCGCCCCAGTGCGTATCTGAATGTTCGCCTACGCCGTAGGCAAACCCGCAGGCATAAACACGATCGATCCAGCCTTTCAAGATGGCGGGCATCGAAAACCACCATAACGGGAACTGCAAAATCACCGCATCGGCCCACCGTAGTTTTTCCTGTTCCTGCTGGATGTCTTCGCTTTGAAAACCGCCTTCAAAAGCCTGAGTGGACTCCAGTGAGGGAGTAAACCGTTCGACATGTTGGCGATGTTGTGTGTCGGCAGGCGATACGCGTGCCTCCCAGTTCATGGCATAGAGATCGGAAACGCGCACCTGATGGCCCAGCCGTTCCAGATGACTGACGGAAAAACGCGCCAGCGCACCGTTAAGCGAGCGGGGTTCAGGGTGAGCAACAACGATTAACACATTCATAAACTATCCCGTGTTGATAAAAGAGACAGGTAGCCTGCGCCTGATTGTGCTATCAGTAAAAGTAAAGGAACGGATAGTCGCTATAGACAGGACTGATACCATGAAGCCCGATCTGAATTTGTTGATCACGTTAAACGTCCTGCTACAGGAAAACAGCGTCAGCCGTGCCGCTGAACGGTTAAACCTTTCCCAGCCTTCCGTCAGTGCCCGGCTGGAACGCCTGCGTACTTTATTTAACGATCCGCTACTGATTCCGGTTTCCCATGGTATGCGTCCCACGGCGCGGGCCGAAGGATTACGTCTTTCGCTTGAAGAACTGGTTGCCAGGATCGATGAAGTCGTAGCCGAGCCGGGCCCCTTTGTGCCCGCCGAGGCAGACATCACCTGGCGTATTGCCGCCACGGATTATGGTGCGCAGACCGCGCTGATGCCGTTGATGAATACCTTACGTCAGGAAGCACCGGGCACCCGGCTTGCCATTCTGGATATGAAACCTGCGTTGATTGCACAGCAGTTAGAAAAAGGCACGGTCGATCTGGTGCTTCATCTGCGTGACGGCGTGCCTGACGGGCTGCATGTCCGCCCACTGTTTCAGGAGCGCTATGTGGTAGCAGGCCGTCAGGGTCATCCCGCCCTGCATTCTGCTATCACCGCCGAAGCGCTCTGCGCGCTGGAGCATGTGGTGGTGTCGCCAGACGGCGGCGGCTTTCGTGGGGTGACGGATACGGTGCTGGAAGCCAGAGGATTGAGCCGGAAAGTGGTACTCTCTGTACCCCACTTTTTGCTGATGGGCAGCGTGCTGAGCACCAGCGATTTAGTGGCGTTGATGCCGGAGAGAGTGGCGGCGATGATGCCGGGATTAATGACCGTGCTACCGCCGATGGCGATTCCAGGCTTTGAGCTGGTGATGCTGTGGCATGCGCGATCGCACCGGGATTTGGGGCACAGGTGGTTAAGGGAGCGGGTGGTGGGGAGGTTTCAGGATGGGCGTTGGAATGGTGAGGTTATGCAATAATGCTGAACCTATATAGTGTTGAACTTTAAAAAAAGCCGCTTTGCCATTCTTTCGTAAAGGCGCATATAAAAGACGTAACAGATTGCTCTGTCGCTAAAAATTTCAACTTAAATATATAAAATCTTCTGTACAATTATATTCATAACAAAATCAACATTCAAAAAATATAATTATGTATATTTTCATCCAAAACATCTGAAAGCTATCAATTCGCCAAGCAGACAAACATTCTAAAAAGCAAGCAAGTCTCTTTAATCTCTTAATCATTTCCATCAAAAAACTCAACTTAAGCATCAAAAAAAATTATAAGATGGTTTAATACCCCATAGCTTCAAATAAAAACTATAGCATGCAATTTTATAAAAATCTTTTTTTAAAAATCAACCAACATGGTGACTAATCAAATCAATATTGTACTCTTTTAATGCCACTTGAAATTTAGAAACAAAATCATCAACTTCTTTCGGCGGTAAAAATTTAAAAAAAACCTGAATGCAGAATTTACTTTTCCCACATAAAGCGGGAGATAACTCTCTCATTTGATCACTAAGAATGAAGTTTAAGTAAGCATTTACTTTATCTTGAAGCAAAAGCAAATGCCCATTAATATCATCCTCCCATGATAAATGATCTGTAATACCCAAAAGTACAAGCTCATCATCTTCATCCGATGCATTGATAAAATCGACCTTATTTACTTCTTCAATTGACATAGTTACTCCCTTTTACTTTCCGGCCTAATAATAATCACTTGGGTTGGCGGAATTTTAGTGCCTCTCTCAAAGCCGGGTTTGCCTACCGCTACTATAATAAAACCATTTTCTTTGGGTCAGAATGGCGAAGAGCTCTGATTTATCACTGCATTGATTTTGGGGAAAGGTCATTCCCCGAAAACCTCAAAAAGCACCTGGAGCTAAAACGGCTGTGCTTACAACAAGGTCTAGATTAGATCTTCACCATTTAAAAGCACAATGATATTTCCTTGCCCTAACTCTTGCCTGAACACGTCTGCTATTCCAGAAGTATTCAACTCAGGAAAGGATTTGTCATTCACTGCAATCATAAAATAAGATTTTGGCTCTTTTAGTCCAAACTCTTTAGCAATTGATAACTTAGTCTCATGATTGTACTTCTTAACACGATCATCAAGCAACGCAAGCTGCTGGCCACTTAAGATTATATGTGGTTCAAAAAGAAGATATGGGCCATCAAAGAGATGGTCGTACTTTTCCTTCACCACACTTAATCTTTCCCTCAGCTCATCAATACTTATTGATGTGTAACACGCTATATCAATTGACATATACCCGCCTTACTTAATTCGTATTGGATTTCCTGACTGGTCGATCACAATAACCTTATCCAACCCTTTTATTAGCCAATCACTAATTTTTTTTGCAAATCACTAACGCTTGCTTTTGTATCGGCCAAGTTGATAACAACATTGTTTGTTTGACCACTGTTCACTTTTTCTAAAACCCGGTCATAGATATTGCGAACCGAGTTAGTTTTAGGGACGATATTATCGAACACCTCACCATTAACTTTATAGTCTGGGTTTTTAACCCCTGCAGTTACGGGATTCTGCTCAACATGATAACCATTTTGAGACAGGATCACAGCTCCCTCGTTTTCTCGTTGGAGTGAACGTATATTTTCTGCTGATGCATTCGGCGGTAGCTTAGTTGGCTGACCACTTAAAGAACCGGTTGTAGCATTTCCAACATTATCAACATCAGCTTCAGCATTACCAATAGTGCTTTTCCGCGATAATCTCGTATCATCAGAAGTAAAAATTGTTCCGCCCGGCTTAGATATGGCACTTTGCGCAACCATACCACCAAATATAGCAGCAGTACCGAGACCTATGTTTAATGCCCCGTTGCTATAATTACCATCAATGACCTGGCCGACCCCAGTACCGGCTTGACAGCCCCCACCAACTGCCAGCGTTGAAGGTGCAATAATTAATCCCCGGAGCACCCGGCAAAGCGAGTAAAGCATCGGTTCCTAGTCCAGCCGGGCCGGATTGCACGCTATACCCTTTCAGATAACTCAGCGCCTCGTTTTATGCTTTGCTATCTCCTGTTGAGGCAACAAACGCCTTGCCTACAGGCAGAGACTGAATAGCGTCAGCCGCTCGTTGCAGGATGTATCCGTACAGAGACTGAAGTTCATAACCATACTGGTTAAGTAATCCAGCCCGCTCTTGCTTCTGGCCTTCTGTCAGTGGTTGCCCTGACTGGAACTTTTACAGCAACACATTACGGAGCATTTTTTTCGTGCGCACGAAAAATCATAGTTTACTGCTAATCCCTTCCCTGGGGTGTCGGGGCATCGCCCTGACTTGGGTGTTTTAGAGGCCTGCCGTAAGGCGGTACTCCAAAAACACATCTTGTCTGCCTGGTTGTGAAGAAATCAGGGTAAAGATCCCGACAGCTTGAACTGACCCCATAAAAGACGGGGTTTATCGCTTATGGCTGGTAGTCTTCAAATTCCCAGGCAAAAACGCGGGAGAGTTTTTGCGCTATCTCCATCCAGTCTTTACCTTCGCACTGATTGATATAATCGGTGATGGTCTTTTTGATCTCATCCAGATCGTATTTACGTACCAGAAGCGTATGCCGCATCAGCTCTGGCAGCCAGTGGTGCTTACAGAGCCATTCCGGGGTGCAGATAAACACATCAAAATAATCACTCCCTTTTTCTTGCTCAGAGCCGATAGATAAGGAAAGTGTAATTGCAATGGTTCCATCATCTTCGCCTGCATAGGTACGAGGATCTTTATGCATACAATCAATACCTTTTAATATCGCTTTCACCATCACCATCCTAATCTGTGATATTCAAATGACCGTTTCCGATTTTCAAAGATTCGCCTTTTGAATTAATGGGATATGTTTCAAAATTAGATTGAGTACCAGTCGTTGCATAAGGACTATTAGGTTTTTCAGATGCAGGTCTGTCCCCCCCTAGTACTATCAGCACTAATCCATCCGCCTTTACTGGTTTGCCTTGCTCCATCACCAACCCAGATCATCCCTAACCTATCGGCTTCGGTACGAGTACCATAGCCCATTGAAAAATCTTTTTTACCAGACCCATCACCTTTAATAGCTATTTCCAGCCTCGGATCCTGCTTCGCTATATTAGTCAGATTCTGTTGTACCAGGTCGACTTTTAGTTTCGGGGAAGACGCGGCGTTCTCTGCTCCACTTGATGGCTTACTTTCTGCCTGGGTACCACCGGCTCCGGGCTTCGCCGACGTTGTCGAGGGTTTCACTCCCGGCGTTAGCCCTTCATCAACAGCTTTACCAACACCAATACCCGCTATCCCTCAGGCAATATACATGGCTCCAAGCTGGTAGCCCACCGCAGCCCGGGCCGCCTCTTCACTCATACCAGTGCGTATGTACGCCGCCACCATGCCGTTAAATAGCGCCTGCGTCTGCTTCGCCTCCGCACTGATGCCATTCAGCAACTGCTGTATCTACTGATAGCCTTCCTGCGCTTCCTTCTGATTCTGGTGACCCAGATTCTGATAGGTGCCCTGCTTCTCCAGCATATCCTGCCGGGCGGCGCTACAGGCCTCTGCGCTGCCACTCATACAAGCATCAACCACCGCCTTACTGGTTTCCGCATCCTTGCGGTTAAGCATGTCTTTCTCTTTCTGCTCCTGCGGCGTCAGGCTCTGCTTGTGGTTCAAATCCGTCTGGCGGCTCTTCTCCGTGCTGCTCAGGTAATTATTCTCAACCGTAACCTTCCCGGCCTGTATTATCACATGTATATTCAAATATACCTGTCTTATCATTAAATGAACCTTCGGCTTGTAGCAATTTCCTTTCTATACCATCACCACCCTTAATGGTAAAAACCTTTCCTTCCATTAATTGCTCGCGGCTCAGATAACTGGCACCTCTATGAGTTGGATCTGGTTTTAATCCACTACCAATACAGTCTGCCTCAATTATTTTAAGATGAAACTTTGGCTGGAAGGGTTTCCGGGGGCGATTAATGATACCGGCGATCTGCCAATGTACAGACGCGGAAACGGGCATTTTGCGTAAGAACTGTTAAAACGTAAAACGATCCCGACTCAGGGGGCCGGGATCCTATCAAGGACCTTGCCATTGTAGTTTAGGCTTTAAATTATCAGGCACCATTTTAAACAATAACTTAATATATTCGGTGTGCTGATTATAATTAGGTGATATATCTTCGCTACATTTTTCAAAATAACTTTTAGCCTGATTATTCAGGAACCATACATCATGCTCTATCATATCTCGCTCCGCAATACTTTTAGGTAAGTTATGTATAAGTTCAGTTTCAAAATAGCAGGAGATATCTCTTGCCTTTACCCAAGCATTTTTTGACTGAATACTTCTTACATAAGGTAAGACAAGATTAAGCATCTGGATGTATATTTCTGTTTTTGTCATTATGATCAACCTTATCAGCGCTTAGGCATAGATACTGTTCCGGCAGGAGCACTTTTAACTTGAGTCCAAACACCATTTTTTAATAACTGATCAATATATTTTTCATCACCCGTCTGTATATATATATCTTGAGCAGCTACCATTCAATGGTTTCCTTCAGTTATATAAGAACGTCCCTGACTATCAATGTAACCAGCTATTTTCCCTTTAGGAGCAGAGAATTTAAAATCACCATTTAACATATCTTTTTTGCGCTTATCGACATAATCAGGGTTCCTCAACCCTACCTGTAAACTTTTAATCGTAACAGGATAAAACTGAGAAGTTATCGCAGCTTTTGCTAATTGAATTACGTCTTTCCCCGTGTTCGCGAAGGAAGCTAGTGCTGCCTGATTTTCTGGATCAGATACAAACGCCGCAAACTTTGTCCAGGCAGGGCTACTTTGATCTATCTTCGCCAGATCCTGACCATTCCACTGGTGGACGTAAGCTTTGGCTTCCTCACTGGTCATGACATCGGCACCGACACCACTCAACCAGCCGGGACGATCTGCCATATCATAGCCGCCCTAAGCGATTTCCTTATCAACAACTTGGGCTTCCAGCGGATTATCTTTCAGCTTCTGCTCAGTTTCAGTACTCTGTTTATCGCTAATCTGTTTCCACTTCTCGATAACAGCCTGGCAGTCACCACCGGATTTTCGACAGTTCGACAGCTCTTTATCGAACGTCAGTGACTGATCAGGACTCAGCGAGTTATTCTCAACCTCAGTCCGCGCCGCCGAGCCACCGCTTGCTGCCCCCATGCCACCGCTCACAGCCCCGCCCACTTCAGCACGTGCCAGCGTAGCGATATTGGCAATCAGATGTTTTTCATCGGCTGTAAGGAGAGCGGCTTCTTTACCGAAAAACAGCCTGCTTAGCACATCTTGGTGCCCAGAGAGCGGCAGCGGTGAATCCCCCCGCCGCTGCGCCAGCCACGCTACCGCCCTGAGCCCTGCGATAAGACCGGAGGCCAGTGTACGAAGCAGGATGCGCATGGCATCATTGTCACCGGATGCCTGCTTAAACATTTGAGCAAGTAGCGGTGCCGCACCTGCAGCGACTGCACCGCTGGCATTTCCACCTGCAAGCGCTGAGAATACGCCGCTGACTGCCTGCGCAGCAATCTGCATTATGAAGCCTGTGCCATATTTTCTTCTGTTTGCACGTCGAGGCTGTGCAGGCGATAGTACGTGAAGTGCTGGAGAGCCTGATTAGTAAGTATCAGTACCGCCGCTGGAACTTTGCAAGGAAGGCGGTTAAAGAAGGGTAGAAGACGTTATTTAGCGCAGACTAAAGATGCAGCTACACCAACAACCCGCTGACCGGGTAGTTCCTTCAGCATGCCCTTTTCCGTCAGCGCCTGCCAGCATGGTGTTAGCCATATTCCCGGCGAACTGGCCCGCCATGCTGGCACCCGAGCTCATACCGATGCCCTGATGTTCCGTTTTGTAGTCGGCCACGTTATGCAGATCGGTAAAACCCAGCGTTCCCGTATCCAGACGGTTTTTATCCGCCCCGGCCTGAGATTTAACCGGACCTTGTTATAGAGACAAAAGTGAAGCTGCCGCATGAGCCATAACTGGACTCTTTCATGTCGCGCCTGACAGAGCGATTTTATTTACCGTAGGTAATGCTAAATCGCCACGCCCTTTCAGCTGACTGCCGTAATTAACTAAGCCTCCGTTGGCAGGGCCCATGACTTTTTCAGGTGGCGTTGATAATCCGATTCCGGCCTCAGTTATTAATTGAGCCGCTGACTAAATGAGATTGCAAAGTTGGTTCTGAGTTGTGTTGCTGTATTGAGAATGAAATGCTGATGCCAACGACGTTGGCTGGATCATCCTGTCCCTCACTGGCTGACAGATCTGTACACCAGTTAAAACGGCGTTCATCACCTGATTGGCAGCCAAACTCCTATTGCCCCTTTGACTGACCTACTGAGCCGCAACCACCGCCCTGTTAATAAGAAATTGATATTAAAATCAACGTACAATTGCGGTCTTTTAAGGGAAATAAAGCCCCCGAAGACCTCATCAGGGGCGAATGAAAAGCGCTAAAGACTTCTGATCTGTTGCCCGGCGACATCTATCATCAGCCTGTCCTCTGGCTGAATGATATCCAGCATATCACCCTGCTGACAGAGAAAGGCAACACCGGCTTCGCGGGCAATAATGGCAGCGTGAGAGAGCGCACTGCCCTCCCGCAGGCAAATGCCTTTTATCTGCTTCACATCCAGACTGGCGACCGCAGAGGGAAAGATGTCATCGGCAATCAGAATCGCGGGGACATCCGGTGTTGGAAGCGTAATCTCACGACCGCTAAGGTGACACAGGGTGCGGTGCAGGATGTCTTGAATATCGATAAATCTCGCCTGCAGGTAAGCATCATCCAGTTGCCGGTATTGCTGACTCAGCGCCATGAGTACCTCATACCAGGCGGATTCGGCACAGCACCGCGCCGCACGAATCTTCTCGCAGGCTTCATCAAACATATCTGCATCATCCAGCAACGTGTGATGCCCGGCGAAAATAGCGGCTACCGCCTCGCCATAATTCGCTTCTGCCCGTTTATGCAGCGCATCCAGATCACAGAGAGTGTCAGCGATTGCCTGCTTCAGCCGTCGGCATTCCTGCTGCTCATCGGCACATGGACGCCGGTCAGGCTGCGCCAGCGGCAAGGGATAAAACACCGCTTTACCCTGCACCTGTCCCGTGTCCGGTACCGTTGTCCTGAGCGACATCGTTTCAGGTTGCTCGCCAAAATTTTCCGCTGCCAGAGAGGTGAACGCTTCCAGCGCAGCGCCCGCTTCGGGGCCACGTGCCGACAAGGTAATCTGATCGTTACAGCGCACCTGCAGCAGAGCAATCTGGTTGAGACTGTCTGGCGTGACACACTGGTTATCTTTTTTCAGTACCAACTCCGCATCAAAGCCAGCCAGCGTGGCCACAAGCCGTGAAGCAGGACGGACGTGCAGGCCATGGTGATTTTTTACGGTCACCGTGACCGATTGTGCGTCCTCGTGTGGGTTAACGGTGGCGACGCTGGCAACGGCACTATCAGGTGCAATACCCAGTTGTGCCTGCTTCGCCTCCAGCGCCTTCATGGCCACCGTCATCACCTTTTCGATATCGGCACCCGCCGCCGCACTGACGGTTGCCGCCAGCGTACCTTCCACCAGCGGTGCGGCACACAAACGCACTTTGGCCGCAATGGCAGGATCAAGCAGCTCAAGCGCCGTTTCTGCACTTAACAGCGCACTTCCCATATCCATCATGACCAGAACATGATCCGCATCTGCCACCGATTCGATCGCCGCCATCACTTTCACGGGATCCGTGCCAATGGGATGATCAGGATCGTCAATGCCGGCAGCGACCGCCAGCTTGCAGCGATCGCCGGTTAACATTTGTCGCGCCAGCATCTCCACGCCGTTACCCAGCAACGCACTGTGTGACACGATCACCAAATTTACCATGTGCTTCTCCTTAAGCTTTGGCGGCGGCAGCCAGCATCTGCATCATAAACATCACCGATGTTGCCCCCGGATCCTGATGACCAATACTGCGCTCTCCCAGGTAACTGGCGCGGCCTTTGCGAGCCTGCATTGTAATGGTGGCGTGAGCGGCCGTTTCTGCCTGCTCGCAGGCGGCATCCAGCGCGGCGATGACCGACATATTTTGCTCACTGGCGTGCCGCAGTGACGCCACCACCGCAAGCCAGACATCACACATCGTTTTATCGCCGGGTTCCGCTTTTCCTCGATTCACCACGCCTTCGGCCCCTTCGCGTATCATTTGATACAGCTCTTCCAGCGTCAGGCTCTGATGTGCCTGTGTGACCTGCGCCGCCCGGATAAAGAAAGTGCCAAACAACGGCCCGCTGGCACCGCCCACATTGGAAAGCAGCGTCATGCCGGTATTTTTGAGGATAAAGCCAATATCCTTATCGGCAATCGCGGGCAGCTTCTCGACCACCTTACTGAAACCCCGGTGCATATTTAAGCCGTGATCGGCATCGCCAATTTCGCGATCCAGGCCGGTGAGAAAATCACTTTCACGGGTAAAAACTTCACCACAGCGGTAAAGCCAGTTCACAATTTGGGCGCGGGTAAGTGACATGTCGAACTCCTTAACAGCCCCAGTTCAGGGCAGGTGTGTGTACCGGGGCATCCCACAGTGACAGGGCCTCATCATCCACGCTTAACAGCGTGATGGAAAAGCCCACCATATCCAGCGATGTGCAGTAGCTGCCCACCAGATTTCGCGCGATAGTGATGCCGCTTTCGTCGCAACGCTGAGCCAGGCGGTTATAAACACCATACAGTTCTGACAGTGGCGTAGCGCCCAGATTATTAACCAGCGCAATCACACGATCGCCGCGGGTTAATGCCTGCTTACTGTGTTTAACCTCTTGCCAGCTTCCGCTGTTTTGATCCCAGTGACGTAGGGTACGGCTGTAGTTGCCATTCTCCAGCAGCGTGTCGAACATCTCATCGGCCGTCTTGTCCAGCGAGGTAAAAGTACGGCGGTCGATGCCGGGTTCGCCATGAATCCCTACACCGAACTCCATTTCGTTGTCCTGAAGTTCGAACGAGCGTTTGCCGGCGGCGGGCACGGTACAGGCGCCTAACGCAATACCGATCGAGTGGCCCAGGTTATTGAGTTTACGTCCCAGCGCCGCACAGGCTTCCAGTGAATCGCCCCGCTCCGCTGCGGCGCCAAGCAGTTTTTCAATCAGTACCGTATTCGCCACACCACGTCGTCCTGTCGTGTAGAGACTGTCTTTTACGGCCACGTCATCGTCAACCACCACTGTGGTGACTTTTACACCGCTTTCGTGCAGCAGCTCGGTGGCGGTTTCGAAGTTGAGAATATCACCGGTGTAATTTTTGATTATCATCAGTACGCCTTCACCACCGTCAATTTTCATGGCGCATTCATACATTTTATCCGGCGTTGGCGAGGTGAAAATCTCACCCGGGCAGGCACCCGAAAGCATGCCCGGACCAATAAATCCGCAGTGCATCGGTTCATGGCCGCTTCCGCCGCCCGACAGTAAGGCAACCTTTCCGGCGACAGGCGCATCGGCGCGCGTCATACAAACTGGATCCTGATGCAGCGTCAGTTCAGGATGGGCACGAGCGAAGCCTGCAAGTTGTTCACTCAATACATCTTCCACACGATTAATCAGCTTTTTCATGGGTATGCTCCGTTAGCATCGGTTTGCCGCCGCTCTTGCCTTAGCAAAAGGGACAGCATTATCAGGAGAGCGAGACGGCGAAAAGCAGCGCGTCGGTGGAGTGATTCTTACGGAGTCGACAGGAAAAAAAATGCCCCTCTTCAGCGTTCCATAAGGGAACGTTTTGCTGCGTTATTATGTTTCGTTATGAAACGTTTTATCGCACTTACGGCGAAAAATGAGAGGCAAAGCAAGAAATCGGGATCGTTGCACGTGATCAATCTGTCTGAGCGATAAGCGTTTTATCCCCTCAGGCTGGCGCGCAGTCGCGTCCTTCCTCTCACATGGGTTCCGGGTAGTCTCTTAACCGCTAAGAGGCGATCGCGATCGCAACATGGCTTTTCGAGCGCGTTTATTGTTTCAGGATGGAACATAACTGGCCGTATGGCGTTCCATATAAGAACGTTGGCGTCAAAAATATTTCCCCTCACCGTTGATCGTAAAGTGAGTCGCGTACGCCGGTCATCATCCGGCTCACATCGCCAACTGAGCCAGAAAGATGCGCGCGTTCATCTTGCGAACATGTTCTTACTTGAGGGTGAAAGGAATGCCAAAAATTATTCAGTCTCCAGCGAAATATATTCAGGGCCCCGATGCCTTGTTGTCCTTTGGGGAATATGCCAAAAACCTGGCAAATCATTTTTTTGTGATTGCCGATGACGTTGTGATGAAACTGGCGGGCGATCAGGTCCTGTCCGGCCTTGCCAGCCACAGTGTGACCTGCCATGCCGAACGCTTTAACGGGGAGTGTTGCCGGACGGAAATAGAACGCCTGATGGCCCTTGTCGAACAGCATGGCTGCCGGGGCGTGATCGGACTGGGTGGGGGGAAAACGCTGGACACCGCTAAAGCCGTCGCCTGGTATCTGAAACTGCCGGTGGTGGTGATCCCGACCATCGCGTCGACGGATGCGCCCACCAGCGCGCTGTCGGTCATTTATACCGAATCCGGTGAGTTTGCTGAGTACCTGATCTATCCCAAAAACCCTGACATGGTGGTCATGGATACTACAATCATTGCCAAAGCCCCGGTTCGCTTACTGGTCGCCGGTATGGGTGATGCCCTGTCGACCTGGTTTGAAGCAAAAGCCTGTTATGACTCGGGCGCAACCAGTATGGCGGGAGGGAAATCGACCGCGGCCGCGTTAAGCCTGGCGCGTCTGTGCTACGAGACGCTTCTGGCTGAGGGCGAAAAAGCGCGCTGTGCCGCCCAGGCGGGCGTCGTCACGGAAGCCCTGGAACGTATTGTGGAAGCCAACACCTATCTGAGTGGTATTGGTTTTGAGAGCAGCGGTCTGGCTGCCGCTCATGCGATTCACAACGCATTTACCGTGCTGGAAGAGTGCCATCATCTTTATCATGGCGAAAAAGTGGCGTTTGGTACGCTCGCGCAGTTGGTACTGCAAAACAGCCCGACAGATGAGATCGAAACCGTGCTGAACTTCTGCCAGAAAGTGGGCCTGCCTGTCACGCTGGCACAGATGGGAGTGAAACACGGCATTGAAGAGAAAATAAGCGCGGTTGCCCATGCGGCCTGCGTGGAAGGCGAAACCATCCACAATATGCCGTTCCCGGTTACACCGGACAGCGTGTACGCAGCCATTGTGACTGCGGATCTGCTGGGGCAGCAGTGGCTGTCACGTTAGCCGACTGCCGGTAACCGCTGGCCCGGGTATCACGGGCACCAGGCGTCCCTCTGACCGGATCTGTCAGAGGGATTTTCTATGGTTTTCTGGCGGAAAACGTGATGACGGGTTTACCTCCCCATAGCAATAATGACGGTTCAGTGGTGATTACGCAGTCATGGCAGCGCTGCAGTAAATATATGCAACGCGATAACTGGCAGACGCCACACCAGGCGCAGGGCCTGACCTATGAATCCATATGTCGACGTAAAGCCGCGTTGATAACCCTCGGTCAGGCGACGCTGGAGGATGCATGGGAATACATGGAAAACCGTGCCTGTGCGCTGCTCATTCTGGACGAATCAGCCTGTATTCTGACCCGCTGCGGCGCGCCTGAAACGCTGATGCAGCTTGACGCATTAGGCATGCGGGATGGCAGCTATTGTGCGGAAAGCATTATCGGTACCTGTGCCTTATCGCTGGCGGCGCTTGAAGGTCAGCCCATTAAGACCCACGGCGAACAGCACTTCAAACGGGCCCTTCATCCCTGGTTTTTCTGCTCAACCCCAATATTTGATAATCATGGTCGCTTATTTGGCTCCATTTCTCTGGCCTGCCAGGACAAGACGCAGGCATCGTCAGATCTTTCTCTGACGTTAGTCATTGCCCGTGAAGTGGGCAACTCGTTACTGACGGACACTTTGCTTACCGAGTCCAACCGCCATCTGAATCAACTCAATGGCCTGCTGGAAAGCATGGATGACGGCGTGATGGCCTGGAACGAGCAAGGCGTGTTGCAGTTTCTCAACGCCCGGGCCGCACGGATGTTGCATCTGAATGCGTTGACCAGTCAGGGAAAAATGCTGGCGGATTTGGTGACCCTGCCTGCCCTGTTGCGTCGGGCCATCACCCAGGTTCAGGCGCTGAAGCATGTAGAAGTCACGTTTGAAAGCCAGCACCAGTTTGTGGATGCCGTCATTACGTTGAAACCGATTGTTGAACCCCAGGGCAACAGTTTTATTTTGCTGCTTCATCCGGTTGAGCAGATGCGCCAGTTGATGACCAGTCAGTTAGGCAAAGTCAGCCATACGTTTGAACAAATGCCTGAAGAAGATGCGGAAACACGACGTTTGGTTTGTTTCGGCCGTCAGGCCGCAAAAGGCCGCTTTCCGGTCTTACTGTGTGGGGAAGAAGGCGTGGGGAAAGAGCTACTCAGCCAGGCGATTCATAATGAAAGCGACCGGGCGAGTGGCCCCTACATTGCGGTTAACTGTCAACTTTATGCCGACAATTCTCTGGGAGAGGATTTTACAGGCAGTGCGCCCGGCGAGGATGAAGATGGCCGGTTAAGCCGACTGGCGCTGGCCAGCGGCGGCACGTTGTTTTTGGAAAAGATTGAATATCTGACTCCGGCTCAGCAGTCTGTGCTGCTTCAGGTCATCAAACAGGGCGTACTGACCCGGCTGGATGCCCGGCGGCTTATTCCTGTTGATATCAAAGTGATTGCCACAACGACCACTAATCTGGCCCATCTTGTGGAACAGAATCGTTTTAGCCGTCAGCTTTATTACGCCTTACATTCCTTTGAAATTGCCATACCGCCTCTGCGGGCGCGCCGTCACAGCATTCCCTGTCTCATTAACACCCGGTTGCGCAGGCTGGAAAAGCGGTTTTCATCACGTTTTAAAGTGGATGACGAGGTTATCACGCAGTTAATGCAGTATGGATGGCCAGGCAATGACTTTGAGCTCAACAGCGTAATCGAGAATATTGCGATCCGCAGTGAAAATGGCCATATCCGGCTAAGCAACCTGCCTGAATCACTGTTTTCTGAACAGGCTGATAATACTGCCGGCACGGCGTTGTTGCCGGATGATTTGTCTTTTCGCGCCATTGAAAAAGAAGCGATTCTTCAGGCAGCCCGAATGACGCACGGCAAGGTACAGGCTATGTCGGCGATGCTGAATATTGGACGCACCACCTTATGGCGAAAAATGAAACACTATGCGATTGATGCCAGTGAGTTCAAACTAAAGTAAGGGCTGTCGGTTATATTCGCCAGCCAATGAGGCGGTCAGTCTGCGCCTGACCGCCTTGTTATTTTGCTACATCATACCCGGGACAATGATCGCCAAAAAGATCAGGGCAATTAAGCTATGTTTTACCCAGTAATAAAGGGTCCGGTTACGCTTTTTCAGCTTCTGTCCGGCATCGCGAACAGCATTAACGTATTTAAAAATCCGGTTAATGAATCCCGTTTTGTCATTCTCATCATTGGGCGAGGCGGCTGCCGACATTAATGTATTGCCAACCCAGTGATTAACCGCCTGTGCCCAGCGCCATTTCATCGGCCGCTCAATATCGCAGAACAGAATAATGCGCGTTTGCTCGCTTTCATTCTGCGCCCAGTGCACATACGTTTCGTCAAAAATCACCGCCTGACCATCGCGCCAGCTATGGCGCTGGCGATCCACTTCGATGAAACAACGGTCGTCATTGGGCGTCACCAGGCCAAGGTGATAACGCACCGATCCCGCGTAGGGATCGCGGTGTTTACCTAAATGACTGCCTGCAGGCAGTTCTGCAAACATGGCTGCTTTGATGGACGGGATCTGACTCACCAGTGCCGTGGTCACAGGACACAGCTGCTGTGCTGAAGGGTGCACATCGCTATACCACTTAAGGTAAAAACGTTTCCAGCCACGTTTAAAGAAGGTGTTAAAACCTGCATCATTATGGCTTTGTGCCGCTTTGATGTGATCCTGAAGCCGTATCGCCTCCTCACGGATAACCTCCCAGTTATCGGTAAGCTGACGAAGTTCAGGAAAATCATCCGTCGGGAAATAAGGCTGTTTTGCCGGCAACCTGGAGAAGCCCGTCATAAACATATTGATGGGCGCCATAAAGGTCGAGTGATCAAATAACTGACGTGAAAACTTTTGCTTTTCTACACCGCGTGAGTGCGCATAGATAACGCTAATAATAAAAATACCAATGATAATGGCAGCCACCATACAACGTGTTCCTTGTGTTGCAAGAATGGAGTGTTTCTTGCGAAGAGTTATTGGGACTTTAATTTTTAGTATTGAAACGTAAAAATTTTTGTCATGCAGTGCGCTTTGCGTTATCACTCATGGCGAATAACGGCAGGTTGTTTAGTAAAGGTTTATAAAACGGAAGCGATCTGTCCGCACAGCGCGTCAGATCATCGCAATAACACTTCAACATCTGCCAGCATGTAAATAAACGTCGCGAGGCCGAAGCCTCGCGAATGTGTATGCATGCTAATCGTAATACGCCACCTTCCGATCGACGCCGTTTATATTCATCAGCACAAATCCGGTCGGCGTTGTTTTATTTGTCGGCGAGCCTTCTGCGGTCGCCAGGGTTACCACCCCTTTTTCATTGGCGCCCAGCCCCGCTACACCATTGTGAAGACCAAAGCGCGCAGCGGGTTTTAGCGTCCCGACTTTTGTGACGTCATCAACCTGAGACATATCACTCTGGAAAAGTGAGCAGGATCCGGTGTCAAAGCGCGTCGGCCCGGTCGTTTTCAGGTTAAACATGGTCTCACCGCTGTTAGCGCGCAGCTTGACCCACACGCCAGCATAGGTGGTGCCCACCCGGTTGTAGCGAATATCCATAACAGCAGGTTGACCCATGTGGCAGGCATCCGCCCAGACGGTATCCAGCCGTTGTAGGTTGATCCACGTTTTCCCTGTACCCGGCATGTTAACGGGTGACGTAGCAGTTCCCGAAGGCGTGGTGTTATCCGCTTTGCCAATCAACTCAATAACCCATTGCTGATTGGGTGAAGGGAAAAACACCTGGCCCAGGCGATACCAGTTATCCGTCGCAGTATTATTCACGACTTTATAGCCACTGAAGTACCCTGCCCGTAGCGATCCACTCATAAACGTGCCGTAGTTCTCGTCGCGGCGATAGCCATACTCGAAAGTAGAAAGCCATTTGCCCGTGACCAGATCCTGACTGAGCTTTGCGCCCGCCTGCAGGTTAATATGGCGCATTACCACGCGCGCATTATTGAGGATTAAAGGTGCACTACAGTCTTCGACGTTGAGCGTATCAATTGTCCAGCCGCCATCAGACAGATCGCCGGGATTACGCGTATGTTCAATCCACACGTTGCGCATAATCGCCTGTGTCATGCGCGGCATGTAAAGCGTGGCATCGCCATAGCCTGTCTGGAAATTCGCGTTGCACAATTCAACCGCCGTGGAGTGATCCCACACGCCATTGGGCGAATTTGACCAGCCAATATCAAACACCCGTGAGTAGGTGGTATTGGTGTAGATTTGCTCAAACTTACTGTCGAGCGTGTCCTGCAGTTTAAAAATCGTGCCGCCACTGCGCTGGCCGCGAAAACAGCTAATATTGACGATTTGCCCTTCCACACAAATATTTTCAAAGAAAGGCTGAGTGTTGCTGCACATCTCGGGGGTGATGGTGGCTTTATTGGCAACAATATCCGCGCTGGCTTGCCCGTCCCAGGTGATACCACGGATCGTCGTCCTACGGGCTTTAACCTTAAACAGCGTATTGGCGCTTTTGTCGGAGATAAGGGTTGTGCCAGGCAGAGAACCCAGCGCCAGGTCATCGCCGGCCAGACCAAAGAACGGCATTTCTGTATCACTCAGGTCCATTGGCATGATCAGGAAACGTCCGCCGGGAAAACGGACCGGTAAACCTTTCATATTTTGGCTGTAAGTTTGTGACCAGCCAAGAATACGTTTAAACGCATCGGTGTCATCGGTTACGCCATCGCCTTTCGCGCCAAAATGCAGGATGTTAACTTCACGTGGATCGTTAATCGAACGCTTCCAGTAAAAGTTATTGCCAACGGCGACTGTACCGCCATCGTCTTTTAACGTGGTGGTGCCGGTGAATCCCACAAAATCACCGCCGCCCCGGAAACTGGAGTCTTTGTCGTAGTAGCGTTTTAACATGGCAATTTCACCTGCTTTTGACGGCACGGTAGTACGCAGCTCAGCAAATGAGTTGACTTCAATCATGATATCCTCCTCAGGATAAGGGTTTATAAATCATTTAGTTAACTATTTTGACGATGAGGGATGTCCACAGAGGGCATCCCAGAGATCGTTATGGGCATTGATGGCGCGCACAGTGCGAATGTCTGCCTTCTGCGCGTCATCGCCATGGGTGTAAATAGGGGAAAAGAGAATGCAGGCTGAATCGTTAGAGATGATGGGTTCAGGGCTGGTTATATTTGGACTGCTGCAACTTGTCGCGAGCAGCAGCATCATCAAGATTGAGGTTATCAGTCGCCACACGCTTCGCCTCCTCACTATTGTGTTGCTGTTGATGAGTAATCTTCGTCAGGCGGTCTGCCTCTTGCCTGGCCCCCTCGGCTTCTGACTGCGCCTGCTGTTGCACCTTGCCAATTTTTTTGCCACCGAAGTAACTGGCTCCCAAAGCCGCCATCAGCGCACCCAGCGCAGCCAACCAGTGCCAGCCACCGTTGGTTAACAGAGAAAAAAACGTCATGACTCCATCTCCTTACTTTGCCGTTTTTCATTGAGCAGGGTTTTCTGGCGAACAAACTGCGCAATCACGCCCATCGCCACCATGAAGGCACCGATAAGACCCAGATAGTTGTGGGGAAGAATGCTTTTTACGTCCTCCGGCAGTGTTTGCCAGGCATTGAGCGCAGAAGACGGAAACGACTGAACCCAGGCACTGAGCATCGATCCCAGCGAGGCAAGCCATACAGACCAGGTTTTAAACAACAATTTGGCGTGAGAAACAAACTGAAGCGTGGTGAAGCGCTGCATTAACAGCAAAATGATAATGACGCTTAACACCGCGATAATGAAAAGTAACCATCTCATAGTAACCCCCGGTAGACGTCATAGTTTCCGCTGCGCATCACTTCGGCATGACGCCGGACACGGCCCGGTGTCTGCCGCGCCCACAGGCTGTTGAGCATGGCCTCACCGGCCTCAACAAAGTTTTCCTGGGCAATCGCGTTGAGCATGTTTTTAAACTGCAAAATGCCATCTACGCCAAGCTGATAGGCCATACTCATCAGAACATCGGTACGCGCCTCATTACATTTCTCCAGCGCCAGCTTAATGGGCGCACGGCTTTGCATATCTGTGATCTTGTTTTCCAGAATGCATTGCTTCCAGACATCCCCGACCCGCCGGGGAACCCGCATGACATAGTTACTTAGCGATGCGCCTTTCGGGCCAATACGGATGCCGCCTGCAACGGTAGGAAACCCCAGCGTATCGAGATAGGGCATTTCTGCGTAACCCTCTTCAAAATTCAGAATTGCAATAATCTGGCTCATAAAAACTCCTCATAGACGATGCAGACATAACCGACCGGACTGACAAAACATAAAACAAACTGATTAGTGCAGGGATAAACGCAGCGGCGATGTCGGGTGAACATGCAGCAGCATTGAAGCATTTACAAAAGGTCAGAAAGGATGGAGATGTCTGCGACAGGCGTAAAATCAGTGACGAAAAATTCGTTCAACGGACCGCATAGAGATGAACATGGGGCAGGCAGCAATTATCAAATCCTGATATCTCCTGGCTTCTCAGGCGCGGTGCGGCAATCGCGCGATCAACAGCCGATATCACTTGCCGCTGACAGATTTGCTCTGCGCGGCGAAGCGTGCGGGTTTCGGGTGGACAGTTAAGTGCTTCGTCAATACTGTGTTTGAGACGGTTAAGAGGTTGACGCCGCTGATGACGGCGAGTTCGTGCATTGCCTGTAAAAACGCTTTTGCCATACTGGATTATCGCCATAACTCCTCCTGTGAATGAGTCTTTGGCGATAGGGTGGCAGGCAAGCATTTTCGCTCCGTTGAACACGCCTGAACGTCGCGGAATGCTGTTCACAGGCACTCCTCCCGGCTGAATAATCAGTCAGGTGGAAGGGTAAGCAAAGGGTTCGGGCGGCATCTGATGACACTGCACGGTACGCATCCACCCCATCCCAAAGCTCATTAGCGTTGGGGGGTTGATTCGCGCTTGTGCAGCGCCTCAATTGTTTAAGAGCGTTTCATCCTGGAGGTAACAACTTTTTTCGTCCCTGCTCAAATTATTAACAAGTTCTTATGCTTTATCAAACACCACTGGTTAATTTATTTTTTACCATAAGTTAACTTTTTGAATTTAGACCGATTATTTTTTCACTTAAGGATCATCAGTCTGACTGAATTGCCTAACCCAGAATATGATACTGCCTGGCCTGGCTCATGATCACCTTTGCAAGAACGGTTAAACTGCCCGCATCATTCCGGTCCAGATACCAGGTCTCGTAACGTTTATTATCTGAGATAACAGCAATTCTTTTATGCTGCAGTTGCAGGCGTTTGAGGTAAAGTCTGTCGTCCAGCGTAAAGATGTAGATGCCATCTCCGTCGAATGTCTGCACGCTAATGTCCACAAACAGCTGATCCCGTGGGGCAAATGTGTCTGACATGGCATCGCTGTTCATTGCGATTAACCGAATATGATCGGCCGGGCGGCCGCTGAACAAGATGCGGGCTTCCTCCTGCCCGTATTCGATAGCCTTAATCGTTTCAACGAAGTCATCCCCGACGGGAACCCCCATTGCTGACGTTTGCCCCAGGTCAAAACTGTTAACGCGAAACGTGCTTTTTTGGCACGGCATATCCTGCAGTAAATACGGTTCCGGTGTCTGCTCCATGCCATATTGCAACCATTCTACTCTGACACCCAGTAACTGGCTGAGCGCCAGAAGATTGCCGTTATCGGGCACGGACTGCGCGTTAAACCATTTCCACACGCCGGGTGCGGAAATCTGACAACCCTGCTGTTGCAGCGCACAGGCGATCTGCTTATTTCGGCCATGACCGGTGATGCCCGCACTTTCACACGCGGCGATCAGCCTGGCAGTGAACGCTTGTTTGATACTCTCTTTTTTAACCATCAGTTAATAATCAACCATGAAAGAGGTGCTGAATGTTATTTTCGTTATTGCTACCAGTTCATTTTATATTACCGCCCGTTGACTACCTAACGGCATTGCCAGGCATTTTTGATTATTGTTAACCGTTATTATGCCAAGCGAAGCATAAAATCAGGCGCTAAGCCGCGTCTGACCTCACCTTTCAGTAATCTTGTGTAAAAAATTGCGCCCTACCTTCATCGTTTCTGATGAACAACCTCCCTCTTACTGACTAAAAAGCGGCCAACGGGCGAAAAACTCTACCATTGAGTGGTGCGAAAAAAGCCATCTAAAAAAAACGGGAGCCTGCACAGGCTCCCGTTTTATTCACTAAAATGTGGTTATGCACGCAGGCTGTCGTCTCCCCAGCCAATCCATTTATAGGTCGTCAGCGCCTCCAGGCCCATTGGACCACGGGCATGCAGTTTTTGCGTACTGACCGCGACTTCCGCGCCCAGACCAAACTGTGCCCCGTCGGTAAAGCGCGTGCTGGCGTTGACGTAAACAGCAGACGAGTCAACCTGCTTAACAAAGCGCGCGGCATTTTGTGTGCTGCGTGTCAGGATAGCGTCTGAGTGCTGCGTGCCGTGCTCGCGAATATGCGCGATAGCTTCATCCATATCGGCAACCCGTTTAACGTTGAGATCAAGCGACAGCCATTCATCGTCGTAATCGCCCTGTTGGATGGCGGTAACGCTGGCCGGTCCCTGCTGCAGTTCACTCAGGATACTGGCATCAGCATGCAGCGGAATGTTCTCCTCTGCCATGCGGGCCATAAAAGCGGGCAGAAAGCGCGCCGCCATGGCCGCGTCGATCAGCAGCGTTTCGAGGGAGTTACAGGCACTCGGACGCTGCTTCTTGGCATTCACGATGATATCCAGCGCGGCGTCGATATCCATCGTGTCGTCGATATACATATGGCAAACGCCAATGCCGCCAGTAATCACCGGAATAGTGGAGTGTTCGCGACAGAGTTTGTGTAGTCCGGCGCCCCCTCGCGGAATCAACATATCCACATAGCGGTCCAGTTTTAGCAGTTGATTGACCAGTTCCCGATCCGGATTCTCAATCGCCTGAATGGCAGCTGATGGCAAGCCGTGCTGCTGCAAAGCGTTTTGTATTACCCGGACGGTAGCCGCGTTCGTCCGCCATGTCTCTTTCCCTCCACGCAGGATGGCCGCATTGCCGGTTTTCAGGCACAGGCTCGCCACATCCACCGTGACGTTCGGACGCGCTTCATAAATGACGCCGATCACCCCTAACGGCACCCGGCGGCGCTCAATGCGCAAGCCGCTGTCCAGTAAACCACCATCGATCACCTGCCCTACCGGATCGGCGAGCCGACAAACCTGGCGAACATCGTGGGCAATCGCACTGAGGCGCGCGGGCGTCAACGTCAGGCGATCGAGCAATGCGGCGCTCATGCCGTTCTGCCTCGCCTCAGCCAGATCCTGCTCGTTTGCCGCCAGGATCCCCTCGCTTTCTGCCTCAAGCCGATCGGCGATAGTCAGCAAAACCTGATTTTTTTCTGCCGCAGACAGATCCGCCAGTTTCCAGGCCGCGGCGCGCGCCGCCTTTCCCATTTCTTCAAGCATGTGTACTCCTTAACTGACGATCATGTCGTCGCGATGCACGGCAACCGGCCCGTATTCGTAGCCCAGAATCTCGCTTATCTGTTGACTATGGTGACCCGCAATCATGCGCATCGCATCACTGTTATAGCGCGAGACGCCGTGCGCAATATCGCGCCCCTGCAAACTGCGGATACGGATCACTTCACCACGGGAAAAATTCCCCTGAATCTCGCGGATCCCTTTTGGCAGCAGCGAACTGCCGCGCGCAACAATCGCAGCAAGCGCACCGTCATCCACGGTGATCTCTCCGGCGGGCGGCGCACCGAAAATCCAGCGTTTACGGTTTTCCAGCGGCGTCTGCTGAGCATGAAACAGTGTACCGACGGGCTTGCCCTCAATCACATCGTTGATCACGCCATGACGACTTCCGGCCGCAATAATGACATCAATACCGGCCCGGCAGGCGACATCGGCAGCCTGCAGCTTCGTCGACATGCCGCCCGTGCCCAACCCGGATACGCTTCCGCCCGCCAGTGCGCGCAGTGCGTCGTCAATGATATGCACATCGCTGATTAACTGGGCATCCGGATTACTGCGCGGATCGGCGGTAAACAATCCCTGCTGATCGGTCAGTAGCAACAGTTTGTCTGCCCCGCCCAGCATTGCCGCCAGCGCAGAGAGATTGTCATTATCGCCCACTTTAATTTCCGCCGTGGCAACGGCGTCATTTTCATTGATGACCGGCACAATGTGGTTGTCCAGCAAGGCCCGTAAGGTATCGCGGGCATTGAGGAAGCGTTCGCGATCTTCCATATCAGCACGGGTCAGTAACATCTGCCCGATATGAATACCGTAAATGGAAAACAGCTGTTCCCACAACTGGATCAGACGACTTTGCCCCACCGCAGCTAACAGCTGCTTTGAGGCGATGGTAGGCGGCAGTTCGGGGTAACCCAGATGTTCACGACCGGCCGCCATCGCGCCGGAGGTCACAATCACAATACGATGGCCGGCGGCGTGCTGCTGCGCGCACTGACGCACTAATTCCACCATATGTGCCCGGTTTAACCGACGCGAACCGCCGGTAAGCACGCTGGTACCCAATTTGACCACAAGGGTCTGACTGCCACTCATGTTGTCCTGCCGTAAAAAATTTCTGTGAACCGACTTTTTAACAGGTGCGGTGAGGGAAGCCAACAGCCAGTAAGGGAAAAGCTGCAAATTTTGCAGAGTGCGGAGTAGACCAAAAGTTCCCCTTTAACAACAAAACATAAAAGTTGTCATAAAAACTTCATCATTCATCGGTAAAAAGTCGGTGTTTTACAAATATTTTCACTAATGCCTCAAAAGTTTTCTTGATGTAACAAGGCGGCAAATGAATGCCCCCTGGTGCGTTCACTGAGCGACCGGAGAATAAGGCAGCCCTGCCTGCAGCAAGAAAATAGTGAGGATATAAGCATTTTACTCATTGGGATTGATAGCAAATGAAGAAAAGTACACTGGCAATCGTTGTCTCTGCTCTGGCGCTGACCTCTGCCGCTCAGGCCGCTGAAGTTTATAACAAAGACGGTAACAAGCTGGATTTCTACGGTAAGGTAAAAGCCGAGCATTACATGAGCGATAATGCTGGTCAAAATGGCGACAAATCTTATGTGCGTATCGGTTTCAAAGGCCAGACGCAGATTAACGATATGATGACCGGTTATGGCCAGTGGGAATATCAGTACAATGCTAACAACTCTGAAGGCAGCGATGCTAATTCAGGCAATAAAACTCGTCTGGGCTTTGCCGGTCTGAAATTCTCTCAGTACGGTTCATTCGACTATGGCCGTAACTACGGCGTACTGTATGACGTTGAATCGCTGACTGACGTCTTCCCGGAATTTGGTGGTGACGGTACAGCCCGTACGGATAACTTTATGGCGCAGCGCGCTTCTGGCGTCGCCACTTACCGTAACACCAACTTTTTTGGTCTGGTCGATGGTCTGAAGTTTGCCCTGCAGTATCAGGGTAAAAA
Source organism: Pantoea sp. JZ2 (assembly GCF_035191405.1). Lineage (NCBI taxonomy): Bacteria > Pseudomonadati > Pseudomonadota > Gammaproteobacteria > Enterobacterales > Erwiniaceae > Pantoea > Pantoea sp. JZ2. Next base: position 3,758,767 of record NZ_CP045247.1, read on the forward strand.
TGACTCGACTTCCGCAAACAGCCGTACCGATATTACACGCCAGAATGGTGATGGCTATGGTGCCTCACTGGGTTATGCGATTGCTGACTCTGGTGTGAGCGTACTGGGTGCAATCACTTCTTCTGACCGTACCAATTCACAACAGGCGGGTGCCTATGGTCATGGCGATAAAGCGACATCATGGGGCACGGGCCTGAAATATGATGCCAACAGTATTTATCTGGCCGCGATTTATACCGAAACCCGCAACATGACGCCTGTCAGTGGAACAAACCGTGTCGCTGGCGGCTCCGTTTCGGGCTCAGCCAACAAAGCAGAAAACCTGGAGCTGGTTGCGCAGTATCAGTTTGACTTCGGCCTGCGTCCTTCTATTGGCTACGTGCAGACCAAGGGCAAAGATATCGAAAACGGTATCGGCAACGAAGACCTGGTTAAATATATCGACGTGGGCGCCACCTACTACTTCAACAAAAACATGTCGACGTTTGTTGATTACAAAATTAACCAACTGGATAAAGACAACAAGCTGGCGCTTAACAACGATGACATCGTTGCTGTCGGCCTGACCTACCAGTTCTGATGAATCTGAGCTTCGCCTGACGAGAGAGGCTGTCGAAGGAATGACGGCCCGCGTGATGGAGAGGTTTAGTGCTTTACCCTCAATGTGAATGTGTCTGTTAAAAGGGCGAGTGACCATCACTCGCCCTTTCCTGTAGGGCAATCTGAGCGGGATCGATCCTGACAACAAAGCCCCCGCAGGGGCTTCAGTTTCAGGCGCTGAGTTTTATCGGTTTTTCATCGAAGTCACTGGCGGGCACCAGATCCAGTTCAAACTCTTTCAACGTCTCTTTTAAACGGCCATGGAAATTACGCAGCGTTTCTTCCACGCGGGCTGAATTATCTTTGCCCTTGATCGTGGCGACAGACCAGTCGCCCTCTTTATCAAACAGGCCAATATGATACACATAGGTAACGTGATCGGCTTGCGCTTCCAGCTCCATCCACCAGCCCCAGAACTCTCGCAGCTCAGGCGCAGGTTTAACATTTACGCAGGCAGCCAGGCAGTCGAAGAAGAAGCGATTTTCACTACATTTTCCATCGCGTATGTAAGGTCCCAGTTCCGTGAAGCGTTTAAGCAGGCGACTGCGGGGATGACCACTCGGTAACGTCATGCTAATTCTCCATTAGGACAGGCTTTATATCTCGAACCGCAGCAGCCATGCTGCATTGTCTTGCAACGATCCGAATGATTCCAGCTAGTAGTTGTAGCAAACACTGTCAATTTTGCCAGCTATCTTTTTAAACGTTGTGCCAGCCAGTCGCAGATTTCATTCAGGGCGCTATCGAAACTGGCCGCTACCGGTTTTACCGGAATTAACAACGCTTTACCTTGTGGTGAAGAGCTGGCAATCAGTTTGCTTTCCTCCTCAGGGCTGAAGAGATCGTTGGACCAGTATGCTGACAGCATGGGCGTGGCAGTTCGACGTCCCAGTAGCCCCTGATTTTTCAGCGAGTAGCTGAGCAGTTCCGCCCGCAAGGCGCTGTCTGTACTGCCTGCCATGCCAAGTCGGCTGGCCAGCATGTCCATATACATATCCGGTACTTTGTTTTGCAAGGTATTTTGTGTCAGCAGGCTGTGTACAATGGGCCCGAGACAGGCTACGGCTCGCAGACGCGGCACTTCCAGATAGGCCAGACGAACGGCGACATTGGCACCGAAGCGAAAACCCAGCGCCGCTACGCGCGTGTGATCGATCCACGGAACAGAAGCCAGATCGCGCAGCACCTGCTGATGCAGAAAGCTGGTATCCTGGCTGAGCTTCCACTTGATGGCGTTCCCGACGGACGGCATATCCAGCGTCAGCATAGCGATGCCGCGCGGCGCAAGATAATCGTGGAAGAGACGATAGTGGTCAGTTTGCAGCGAGTCCAGCGCACCGCAAAACATCACGGTCGGATAAGGGGCTTCCACGCCAGGCGGCATATGCAAAAAGCCGCTGACGGGGCTGCCTTCTTCAATGTGGAAGGTCAGCGTTTTGAGTTCCCCGGGTAAGCGGCGGGTCGCTTCTTCATAAGCGCGGCTGGCCAGAGCCTGCGCCTGATCCGCCAGTTCATCGCCTTTAATATAGGGGTACGCGGCCACACTGTAGAGATGAGACGCGTGCAGCCAGTCATGCCCGGCCTGGTCGTGGGCGTCCTCTTTCGCGTCCAGCGCACGTTGTTGCCAGCGACCTGCCTGTCTGCTCCACTCGTAATTCCAGTTACCGTTGCGATAACCTATTACCGTATCCAGTAGCGCAGGGTTGGTGTGCTCAACATCGCTGATTGCAATACGCGCCAGTACCTCGCTGATCTCCTGCGCAGGCACGCCCCGCCATGTCCACATCAGCTTATTAAGCATCCGATACCAGCCACGCCGACTGTCGCCATCCAGGGCAGAATGCACTTCATGCGTGGCATGCCGACGCAGGCGTACCAGCGACGACGTTTCGGGATGTTTAAAGCGAGGTTTAAACAGCTCAACGCTCAGGTTTTTGCCAGACATATCACCTCTCTAACAACACAGACAGCAGCAGTTAAGTTTACTGTACTGCACGGCAAGTCGCGAGGCGCAGAAAGCACAACGCCCGGAAAACCGGGCGTTGTTTGTGTTGCGTCAATCAGCCTTTGACAATCGGTGGAATATAAACCACGCCCATGTCCCATGGCTGTTCGATCCAGGTGTTCTGCGGAATATCAACGATATAGTCGTCAACCAGCGCCCGCCCGGCAGGCTTTGCAAAGATGGTGCAGAAGCGCGCTTTGGGATACATCTCACGGATGGCTTGTGCGGTACCGCCGGTATCCACCAGGTCGTCAATCACGATAAAGCCTTCACCATCGCCTTCGGCGCGTTTCAGGACTTTCATTTCACGCTGATGATCGTGGTCATAGCTGGAAATACACACGGTATCGACATAGCGAATACCCAGTTCACGTGCCAGCAGCGAAGCCGGTACCAGACCGCCGCGACTCACTGCAATAATGCCTTTCCACTGTTCAACAGGCAGCAGGCGTTGAGCCAGTTTACGGGCATGAATCTGCAGCATGTCCCAGGTAACGACGTATTTTTCGCTCATAAATAGGAATCCCAGCCAGTCAGTGTGGCTTAAAAAATGTGCAACGGGGAAAAGGTTGCGCGAGATTATAAGGACATGACGCGCTAAAAACCAGCACCTGGCGGCTGGTTGCGGTTTTTTAGCGCGGTGAATGACACACAGAACGAAAAACAGTGATATTCTCGCCCTATCTCGTCAGTTCACTGACGGCGATCTTTCACTGGAACTTCGCACTGTCCGGCAAAGCCGGCGCACTGACACAGGAGACTTGTCGTGTCTGAATTGTCTCAACTCTATCCACAGCCGCTGTGGGATTTTTTCGCCAAAATCTGCTCGATTCCTCATCCCTCTTTTCATGAAGAAGCGCTGGCTAACTACATTGTTAAATGGGCCAAAGAACAAGGCTTCTGGTGTGAGCGCGATCAGGTCGGCAATATCCTGATTCGTAAACCTGCGACCGCCGGTATGGAAAAACGCACGCCCGTGGCCCTGCAGGCACACCTTGATATGGTGCCGCAGAAAAATAACGATACCGTTCACGACTTCACCAAAGATCCTATTCAGCCGTATGTCGATGGCGAATGGGTGAAAGCGCGCGGGACGACGCTGGGCGCCGACAACGGGATTGGTATGGCCTCGGCCCTTGCGGTACTGGCGGACAACAGCCTGACCCATGGCCCGCTGGAAGTCCTGCTCACCATGACCGAAGAAACCGGTATGGACGGTGCTTTTGGTTTACAGCCAGGCTGGCTGCAGGCTGACATTTTGATCAACACCGATTCGGAAGAAGAAGGTGAGATCTACATGGGTTGCGCAGGCGGCATCGATTTCATCACAACCCTGCCCCTGACGCGCGAAGCGGTTCCTGCCGGTTTTGAAACCCTGAAGTTCACCCTGAAAGGACTGCGTGGCGGTCACTCAGGTGCGGATATTCATATGGGCCTGGGGAATGCCAATAAGTTGCTGGCCCGTTTCCTGACCGCGCATGCGGCAGAGCTGGATCTTCGCCTGATTGCGTTCACCGGCGGTACACTGCGCAACGCGATTCCTCGCGAAGCCTTTGCAACCGTTTCTGTCGACAGCAGCAAAGTGGATAACCTCAAATCGGCCGCCGCCAGCTTCCTGGCCGCGGTACAGAATGAGCACGGCGTGAAAGAGAAGAATATTGCTTTTGTCAGCGAACCGGTTGCCCATCAGGGCGAGGCGCTGAGCCGTGAAAGCCGCGATCGCTTCCTGAATTTGTTAAACAGCACTCCGAACGGCGTGATCCGCAACTCTGATGTCGCCAAAGGCGTTGTGGAAACCTCACTTAATGTGGGCGTTGTGACGATGGATGCCGACAAAGCGGAAATTAACTGTCTGATTCGTTCGCTGATCGACACGGGACGTGATTATGTGGTGCAGATGCTGACCTCACTCGGCCAGTTGGCGGGCGCGCAGACCAAACCAAAAGGCGGCTATCCTGGCTGGCAGCCCGATGCCGACTCGCCCATCATGGCCCTGACGCGTGAAACCTATGTCGCCCTGTTTGGCAAAACACCCAATATTCAGGTGATCCACGCGGGTCTGGAATGTGGCTTGTTTAAAAAGCCCTATCCCAACATGGATATGGTTTCGATCGGCCCAACCATCACAGGTCCGCACTCCCCCGATGAGCAGGTCCATATCGAAAGCGTTGGCCTGTACTGGAAGCTGCTGACTACACTGCTGAATGTGGTGCCGGAGAAATAAAATCCGTACACCATAAGATTAAGGGCTTATGTTCTGCATAAGCCCTTTTTTTGCGCCTCGCTCGCCTTTCCGCCGTCACACTTACCCGAGCATTAGCTTTCGTCACCCGTCGCTAAAACAGTTTAAAGCGTTTCTCCGGGGTGCAGATTGGCATTTTCTGTTGCAACACCAGTGTAATAATGTCGGGAATCCCTCTTTTCCCGACCGCGTTTTAACACCATTGCGCTAGTCGGGAATCGTTCGTCTGACACGACCCGAGGACGCATGAAGACCTTATTACTCACCAAAGAAGATGTCCGACAGCTCATCAGCATTGATGATGTCATTGAAGCCGTCGACGAAGCCTACAGGGCCTTTAACGGCGGCCTGGTGGAACAGCCTGACTATATCGGCCTGCACCTGCCCGCCCCCCGTGGCGAGATTGATTTTAAAACCTGCTATTACCGCACCAACGAACTGATTTCGATGAAAGCCTCCTCCGGCGGTTTTTCAGAAAACCCGTCCCGTCCTGGTCTGCCGGGCGGTATGGGCACGATCATCCTGTTTGATGCCCAAAGCGGCGCCCTGTGCTGTGTGATGGACGGTAGCCTGATTACCGGTCTGCGAACCGGTGCGTCGGGCGCTGTTTCCGTCAGAGCACTGGCACGTAAAAATGCCAAAAAAATCGCCGCGATTGGCACTGGCAATCAGGCGAGAATGCAAATCCAGGCGATCGCCCGGGTAATGGATATTGAGGAAATCCATGCCTGGAGCCGAACGCCAGCCACCCGTCAGGCTTTCAAAGCGGACATTGAAAGCACCACAGGTATTCCGGTCATTATCGCGGACAGCTGTCAGGCGGCGGTCGGGCAAGCCGATATTCTTATCACCACCACCCGGGGCAAAGGACCGCTGATTGAGGCCGACTGGATTCCGCCCGGCACGCATATCATCGCCATTGGCACCGATCAGCGCGGTAAACAGGAGTTTGACCCGCAGATTTTTAGTCGGGCAAAAGTGATCGTGGATTCCCTGCCCCAGTGCACGCAGAAAGGAGAAACCTGGCATGCGCTGGACAGAAATATCATCAGTGAAAACGCGATTCATGCCGAAATCGGGGAAGTTTTGTCCGGGACAAAACCGGGCCGGGAAAACGATCGGGAAATTACCTTCTTTGACTCCACCGGGCTTGCCATTCAGGACAACACGACAGCCGGGCGCATTTACCGCAAGGCCCTTGAAAAAGGCTACGGAACCGGATTTGCATTTTTTGAATAACGTTTCGTTCAGACGAAGGTAATGTATATGACGCGTTCGTACCCCACCCTGCAGGACATTCATGACGCGCAGCAGCGCATCGCTGCCCACATTCGCCATACGCCGTTACTCCGCGCTGAAAAAATTGAAAAACGGGTCGGCTGTGAGCTTTATCTCAAGCCGGAGACGTTGCAGATTACCGGCGCGTTTAAAATACGGGGCGCACTGAATAAGGTCCTTTCTCTGCCCGTTGAGGCGTTTGCCAACGGCATGATTTCCAGTTCATCAGGCAATCATGCCCAGGGCCTGTCTTATGCAGGCAGAATGCTGGGCGTAAAGGTCATTCTGGTGCTGCCGGTCACAACGCCGCAAATCAAAATCGACAATACGCGCGCCCTGGGCGCAGAGGTGATTCTCTTCGATGGCGACAATGCGTCCCGCTGGAAGAAGGTGTATGAAATTGCCGAGCTCAACAATTATGCGGTGGTGCATGGCTTTGAAGATCCGATGGTCATGGCGGGCCAGGGAACGATCGGCTGCGAAATCCTGCATGATTTGCCGGATGTGGATACCGTGATTGTGCCGCTGGGCGGTGGCGGACTTCTCTCCGGTGTGGCGATCGCAATCAAAGAAAGCCGCCCTGCCGTCAGAGTGATTGGCGCGGAACCCGCTCTGACCCCGAAATATTACCAAAGTCGGATCAACAAACAGCCAACGTCACTGCCGCTGCTCAATACTATTGCGGATGGCTTAAGACTCAGCGTGCCGGGCCGCAATCCCTACCCGATTATTGAAAAGTACGTAGATGAGATTGTGCTGGTTGACGACGAGCATATTACTCAGGGCATGCGGGTGCTGGCCAGTGAGGCAAAATTGATTGCCGAGCCCGCGGCCTCCATCGGCCTTGGCGCGTTGCTGGCGGGATCGGTCAGCCTGAAGCCCGCTGAGAAAGTCTGCGTACTGTTAACAGGCGGTAACTGGGATCTGGCTGACCTCGCCGAGGTCTACGCCGTGAAGTAAACGCGACGGATGCGATACGTTCTTGCACGTGGTGAAGTCTGCGACAAAACCACGTCGCATTTTCCTATCCTGAGATAAAAGCGCATCCGTTTAAAAAAGACTGACGCCCAGGCGCAGCATAATCCGCTGGGTTAAGGCGACTTCTTACCGTTAAATCACCAACTTGCTGCGCTTAGTCAGCTTTAGCCGCCATTATGTCCAGATGTCTGGATGGCTAATAAATTTCTGTGCTAACTTATGCGCTTTCGTTAGTTGCCGCACCGGTAGCTTCGGGAAAAAATGCGATCAGTGACTTTAATGGAGAGCTCCGTGATGCGTGCAGTCAATCGCCTTGAGATGCGTAACATCTCTATCGATTTCGGCGGATTTGCCGCGTTAACCTCAGTGGATTTTCTGACGGAAGGTCACTCGGTTCATGCCCTGACCGGGGCCAATGGCGCGGGTAAATCCACCCTGATGGCGGTACTCTCCGGTGCCCACAGTCACTATCACGGTGAGATTCTGCTGGACGGCCAGCCTGTGTCGATTCGCAGCCCGCGTGACGCCAAAAAGCTCGGCATTCACCTGGTGCAGCAGGAAGTGGATGTTGCGCTGGTGCCCCAGTTAAGCGTGGCCGAGAACATTCTGCTGGATCAGCTGGCCGAACCGGGCCATGGCTTTCGCTGGGGCGATATGCGTCGTCAGGCGCGAGACCTGCTGGCGCAGCTGGATGCCACGATTGATGTCAAACGTCCGGTCGAACGTTGTTCGCTGGCGGAAAAGCAGCAAATCCTGCTGGCCAGAGCCCTGTCGCACCATTGCCGCTTTCTGATTCTTGATGAACCCACTGCCCCACTCGACCAACACGAAAGCGAGCGCCTGTTCGCCGTAGTTCGTCGCCTGCAGACCAGCGGTATTGGCGTGATATTTATCTCTCACCGTATTCACGAACTGAAAGCCATCTGCGATCGCCTGACGGTACTGCGCGATGGCCGCCTGGTGGAAAGTAGCCCAATGGCTTCCCTGAGCGGTGAGCAAATCGTTGAAAAAATGCTGGGTCATCCGTTGACCGATATCTATCCTCCGCGCCGGCCATTGCAGTCCTCATCCGTACTCATGGCGGTGGAAGGATTACATGATGAACACCTGCTTCAGGATATCTCACTGCGTTTACACAAGGGCGAGATTCTGGGTATTGCCGGGCTGGCCGGGGCTGGCAAAACCGAACTCTGCAAAGCGTTATTTGGTGCCAGTAAAAGCCGGGTTGCCCGCGGTGAACTGCACGGTAAACGCTGGAAACCGCGATCGCCACACGATTCCGTGAGTCAGCGCATGGCACTGGTGCCGGAAGAGCGCCGCAAAGAGGGCATCTTCATTGACGAATCGGTGGCGATGAACCTCAGTATCAGCGCAGACGACAGTTTTTCCCGCTGGAGCCTGTTCGGCCATCGTCAGGCCTGGCGCTGGGCGGAAGCGGTGATCCGTCGTCTTAACGTGCGTACGACTGGCCCCGCCCAACCGTTACGTCGGCTTTCCGGCGGCAATCAACAAAAGGTGGCGATTGGCAAATGGTTACGCAATAACGCCGATGTCCTGATTTTCGACGAACCGACCAAAGGCGTGGACGTAAAAGCCAAAACGGAACTGTTCACGCTAATCAGCAACCTTGCCCATGAAGGCAAAGGGATTATTTACGCCTCTGGCGAATTTTCTGAACTGGTCGGCTTATGCGACCGTATTTGTGTGCTCTGGGACGGACGTATTGTGGCGGAATTAGACGGACAACGCGCCACGGAAGAGACACTTTTGCTCTATTCCACCGGAGGAACCCCTGCGTGAGCAGTAAAGAGTTAGCCCTGAATTCCGCATCGCCATCGCTGCGCCATCAGCTGTTCGATTTCCTCTATAAGTGGGGCATGTTGCTGACAGTGGTGATATTGATCGCTGCCTTTGGCCTGGCTTCCGACAGCTTTCTGGAGCCGAACAATATCGTCAATATTTTGCGGTCTATCGCCATCGTAACCGTGATTGCCGTGGGCGTTTCAGTATCCCTCACCGTTGGCGGCTTCGATCTTTCGGTGGGCTCTACCGCGTCACTGGCAAACGCCCTGGTCATTTCGCTGTTTGTCTGGTACGGCTTCGACACCACGGCGGCGATCGCCATCACTCTGGCGCTGTGCACGCTGGTGGGACTGTTTAACGCCTTTCTGATCGTCGTGCTGCGCATTCCCGACATGCTGGCCACGCTGGCCACCCTGTTTGTGATTCAGGGCGTTGCCATGACCTACAGCTTTGGCGGCTCGATTACGGAAAACATGGTGCTGCCCAGCGGCGATATGGCGGAAGGCACCATTCCTGCTGCCTTTAACCTGTTGGGTCAGGTACCCACGATCGTGATTATCATGCTGGTGGTGACCGTGGTGGCACAGCTGGCGCTATCGCTGACCAAACACGGCCGCCGCATGTATGCGCTGGGCGGAAACCCCGAAGCCGCCCGACTTTCCGGTATTCGCACCACGCGTTATCGCGTTCTGGCCTATGTGATTGCCTCACTACTGGCCGGACTGGGCGGTATTCTGCTGGCCTCACGCATTGGATCGTCCCAGGTTAACGCCGGTAGCGGTTATCTGATGGACGCCGTGGCTGCCGCCTGGATCGGCTTTTCACTGGCCGGCTCCGGTAAGCCAAATGCGCTGGGTACGCTGGTCGGGGCCGTCATTTTAGGGGTTCTGCAAAACGGCCTGGTAATGTTATCCGTGCCCTATTACGCCATGGACATTATCAAAGGATTAGTGCTGGCCTTAGCGCTGGCCATCACTTATGTACAGCGTCGTTAAGACGCGTTCTTCTACTGGAGTTAAGAATAATGAAAAAGATAACACTCTCGCTGCTGGCCCTGAGCCTGTTAAACGCCAGTGCCGCGTTTGCCGACACCATAACACCTGTCCCTGCCGCCATCGCCAATCATGAAGGGCCGATTCGTATTGCCGTCATCCGTAACCTCGGTTCCGACGACAACACGACCCAGTTTGTGGCAGGCGCGATTCAGCAGGGTCGCCAGTTGGGCTTCAAAGTCAGCACCTTCCTCAGCAACGGTGATGACGCGCGTTTTCAGGATTTTGTTAATCAGGCGATCAGCCAAAAATACGACGGTATTGTGCTGTCACACGGCAAAGCGCCCTATGCCAGTGCGTTGGTAAAACGCATCGCTGACGCGGGCATTAAAGTGTCGGTATTTGACACACCGGTAGACAACCCGATTCCCGGCGTGACGGTGACCGCCCAGGATGACGCCTCGCTGGCGCAGCTCTCCCTGGGGCAGTTGATCAAAGACTTCAACGGCAAAGCTAACATCGTGAAGTTATGGGTCGCCGGTTTCCCGCCGATGGAACGCCGTCAGGTGGTGTATGAAAAATTATTAAAAGAAAACCCAGGCATTCATCAGCTAGAGTCCATTGGTGCCGTATCAACGGATGTCCAGGGCGACACGGCCAACAAAGTGGGCGCGATTCTGGCGAAATACCCGAAAGGCAAGATTGACGCCATCTGGGGCGCATGGGATGCCTTCAGCCAGGGCGCGTATAAAGCGTTGCAGGAAAATGGCCGCACCGAGATCAAGCTGTACAGCATTGATGTTTCCAATCAGGATTTGCAGCTGATGCGCCAGAAAGGCAGCCCGTGGGTGCAAACCGTCGCGGTCGATCCGAAAACTATCGGTGCCGTGAATATGCGCCTGGTGGCGAACAAGATCGCCGGGGAAACCACGCCTGCGACGTATGAATTTAAAGCGTCGTCGATTTCACAACAGGCGCTCGACAGTCATCCTGGCGCTGTGAATGTCGCGTCGCTTAACAAGATCATTCCGGGCTGGGGCAGCAATAACGATTTTGTCCAGCCGTGGTTTGCGACACTGGAAGCGAAATATAAGAAATAATGGGGTGTTGGTGGCGATTACGCGGGGCGGTTAATTCGCTGCGCGAGGTGGCTGGTTTGTGTCGCTGACGGCTTGTGAAGCGCTGAGAGGGTTTCGCCCGCCAGGCGGCCGGGAGTTTCAGTCTGCCCGGTGCGGGCGACCAACAAGGGCTCCCGTCCTGCCCAACTCCCCCACTTTGAGATTTGCGTCTGTTCAGGCGTTTTTATTGCTTTGGATACCGATAATGAGTTGCAGTGATGCTTGCGCGAGCAGGCGTTGAGAAGGTTTGAGTCGCTGACGGCTTATGAAACGCTGAGAGGGTTTCGCTCGCCAGGCGGCCTGGAGTTTCAGCCAGCCCGGTGCGGGCGACCGACAAGGGGCCGCCAGCCGCCGCGACCCCTTGACCCCGGGCTCCCGTCCTGCCCACCCGCCGCTGCGCGGTGCCTTCGCTCCTTCAGGATTTCTGCGGACCGCCAGGACGCGCCATCCATGGCGCGGCCCGGCTCTCGCCGACGTCCTGTCGGCTCATCCGGAAATCCCTCATCCGCTCAGCGGGTGGGAAGGCCGCCCCTAACCCCCCGCTTCACTATCTCTGTGTTAAAGCCACTTCCATTGTCGCTGTAGGTGACCGGAAAGTCCTACCGTCTGCTGGTTTTGAATCAATGCCTGTTTATCAAGTTTTATCTTTTTAAGCCTCACTGAACACATTCAAACAGACAACACCCGCTTTTTTTAAAAAAACAGGACTGACAGGCGGGGGGTTTTCTGCCGGCATCCGGCGCGCTGAGGAGGGAACGGAGGCCAGGACGGAGCGGCAGGGATGCCGCGCAGAGGACGGCTGCGCCAGGGACGGCGCATCCGGACGGTCCGTCAGGCCGCAGTGAGTGACGAAGGAACAGCGACGGCTGCCGGCCGCCGGGATTGTTAAGGGGCTGGCGCAAGCCCCTTAACCCGGCCGCCTGCACGGACAGGCTGAAACTCCCTGTCGCCTGGCGGGCGGAAAACTCCCGGTGTACGACCGTAATCACCCCACTCAACGCGAAAGCGCCCCCTCTATAATCCCAGCAGCAACTGTCTCTCCAGCTGCGGATCCACCAGCGTCACATGCAACCCCACCAGCCGGACGCCACGTCCGGCGCGGCGCTCGTCCCAGGTCTTACGGGCCACGGCAATCATGTCCTCTTTATTGAGCACGGGCCAGACATGTTCCTGAGTGGTCTGCTGGAAATCACTAAACTTCAGCTTCACGCCCTGGCGCGCAATGTGCTTATCGGGTCGAATCTGCGTCAGGCGACGATCAAGCTCGGCATAGAGGTAATCAATAATTTCCAGACAGCGCTCCCAACTGTCGATATCGTCAGCCAGCGTCCGCTCCACACCCAGCGATTTCCGTTCGCGTTCAACCACCACGCCCCGTTCGTCAATGCCGTGACTGCGCTCCCATAACACTCTGCCGAACTTGCCAAAACGCTTAAGCAGCAGCGCCAAATCGGCTTTTTGCACGTCCGCGCAGGTGTGCAGACCCAGCTCTTCGAGCTTTTTTGCTGAAACTTTTCCTACACCGGGAATTTTTGCCAGCGGTAAGGCCAGCAAGAAATCGGACATCTGGGCCGGTGTAATCACATACTGACCATCAGGCTTGTTTAAATCGGAGGCGATCTTGGCAAGGAATTTTATGGGCGCGATGCCCGCAGAGGCGGTGAGCTGCGTTTCGCGAAAAATGGTGGCGCGGATGTCCTGCGCGATAAGCGTGGCCGATCCCTGACAGTGCTGGCTGTCGGTAACATCCAGATAGGCTTCGTCCAGTGAGAGTGGCTCAATGAGCGAGGTATAACGCGAAAAGATGGCGCGGATCTGACTGGAGGCTTCTTTATAGACGTCATACCGTCCGGGCAGTAGACGCAGATGCGGACAAAGCTTTAAGGCCATACCGGTCGGCATCGCGCTGCGTACGCCATATTTGCGGGCCGGATAATTAGCGGTACTGATAACGCCACGTCGATCGCGGCTGCCGCCGATGGCCATGGGAATATCGCGTAATGAGGGATCGTCACGCATTTCCACCGCCGCAAAAAAGCAGTCCATATCAACATGAATGATCTTACGCATCGCCCCTCCAGTACTGGATAAGTATACAGTTCGGAAAGGCTTGTGCAATATTTCTTGCAATAACAAACAAAGTTTACAAATTTTTGGCGTCATTCCGCTAAAGAAATGGACATTTTGCGCCGTGCTGTATTGCTAAAAAAACAGACAATGTTTAATGTTGCGCTGCGGTAGCGGAAAGTTCCGATAATGCAAACAGAGGCGCACATAACGCGCCATTGTTCTTCTTCACTTCAAGGTATACACAGCATGGGCAAAATCGCACTTCTGTTTGCGATGCTTTTACTGCCAGCCCTCAGCATGGCAATGACTCCCGAGCCGGTTCAGCAACTGGCCCCTGTGAGTAAAGAGTTAAAGAAACAGCTAATCGGCACGCCGGTTTATATTCAGATCTTTAAGGAAGAGCGGACACTTGAGCTGTACGGCAAGATTGGTAACGAATACCGCTTGCTGGATACTTACCGCATCTGCAATTTTTCGGGCGGTCTGGGTCCAAAACGCCGTGAAGGCGATTTTAAAAGCCCGGAAGGTTTCTACAGCGTAAAACTGAATCAGCTTAAACCGGACAGCCGTTTCTATCGCGCGATTAATATTGGCTTTCCGAATCAATACGACCGTGACCAGGGCTACAGCGGCAACTACCTGATGATTCACGGCGACTGTAAGTCGATTGGCTGCTACGCCATGACCAATGCCTATATGGATCAGATTTTCACGTATGTGAACGCGGCATTGCGTAATGGTCAGCAGGAAGTGAACATTGCAATTTATCCGTTCCGCATGACGGACAGCAACATGCAGCGCCATCGTTATTCGACCTACGCGGATTTCTGGAAGCAGCTTCAGCCGGGTTACGTCTACTTTGCGAAGTATCATCAACCGCCGACAGTCAATGTTGCCAGCGGCAGATATGTGATGAACAGCAGCCCGGTCATCACCCAACCCGAAGCGGCATCACAGTCGTTCCTGGCGCTCTCCAAGGTAAAATAAGGCCCACTCGCCTGGCACGATCCGGTGCCAGGTTTCATTCCCCGTCAGCGGCTGTGTGGCAATGACCGTGACCACGTCGTTCGCCCCGGTATGTTTCTGGAAATCAATTTCCACATCCTGATCGAGCAACTGCGCCCGGCCAAAAGGGGCACGGCGGGTGATCCAGAACAGATTGGTCGAGCAGAAGGCCATCAGATAGCGCCCGTCCGACAGCAACATGTTGAACACGCCCTTTTGCCGCAGCTCGCTCGCCAGCTCGCCGATGTAGCGGAAAACCGCAGGCCAGTTTCCCGGCGTGCGCGGATAGCGCGTGGCCAGCTTATGCAGAATCCAGCAAAAGGCCTTTTCGCTGTCGGTTTCGCCCACTGGCCGAAACGTGCCGGTTTCCAGTTGCCGGTAACCTTTCAGTTGTCCGTTGTGGGCATAGGTCCAGTTGCGTCCCCATAACTCCCGGGTAAACGGGTGCGTATTTTCCAGCGAAACCGGGCCGCGATTCGCCTGGCGAATGTGCGCCACGACGGAATGGGATTTGATGGGATATTCCTGCACCAGGCGCGCAATGGGGGAATTAAAACTCGGCAAGGGATCTTTAAAGGTGCGGCACCCTTTATCTTCATAAAACGTAATGCCCCAGCCGTCTTTATGCGGCCCTGTTCCGCCGCCGCGCTGCACCAGTCCGGTGAAACTAAAACAAATATCGGTGGGGACGTTAGCGCTCATCCCGAGCAATTCGCACATAGCAACCGCCTTAGAGTAAAAGCCTCCTGTCGGTCAGGAGGCGACACACGCTGTTACCTGACCATCTCTTTTTCAATCAGCAGCATCAGGATATGAATCACTTTGATGTGGATCTCCTGAATACGGTCAGCATAACCGAAATGGGGCACACGAATTTCAATGTCCGCGCTGCCGGCCATTTTACCGCCATCTTTACCGGTCAGCGTGATCACTTTCATCCCCTGGGCGCGCGCCGCTTCAACGGCTTTGATGATATTAGCCGAGTTACCTGAGGTTGAAATCCCCAGCAACACGTCGCCCGGGCGCCCTACCGCTTCTACATAACGGGAAAAGACATGGTCATAACCAAAATCATTACTCACACAGGAAAGGTGGCTGACGTCTGAAATGGCAATCGCCGGGTAGCCCGGACGATTTTCACGGTAACGGCCCGTCAGTTCCTCCGCAAAATGCATCGCATCACAGTGTGATCCGCCGTTGCCACAGGAGAGCACTTTGCCGCCCGCTTTGAAGCTGTCCGCCAACATCACCGCAGCACGCTGGATGGTATGAATGTTCGCGTCGTCACTCAGAAAGTTATTCAACGTTTCTGCAGCTTCGTTGAGCTCTGAACGAATAATGTCCTGATACATAGACTTGTCCTTTGTAGGAGAGGGTAATCGCAGCAAGTTTAACGGAATGGCTGACGCACGCATAGCATCACGCCGCCGGATCCTTTTCGCGCCGCGCTTTTTCGCGACCACAGCCTGGGCGTTGCTCGCGCTTTCGCTGATTTTGTGAGTCAGGTTGTAATTGCGATGTAAACAAATTGATAAATGCCCTCATCTGAATTACACCTTCATCATAACAGGTCAGACCTCTTACTACTTACGGAGCACTTCATTATGATGGTTGTCTCGATTCTTGCGACAGTGCTGCTGACTGGCGCACTGTTCTATCACCGCATCTCGCTGCTGCTCAGCAGCGTCATCCTGTTGCTGTGGACCGCAGCAATGGCGGTGGTCCATCTCTGGACGCCGTGGCTGCTTGTGCCGCTGGCGATTATCCTGTTACCGCTGAATCTCACCAGCCTGCGCCGCAGCCTGTTTTCCAAACCAATGCTGCACCGCTTTCAGCAGGTGATGCCGCCGATGTCTCGTACGGAAAAAGAGGCGATCGATGCGGGCACTACCTGGTGGGAAGGCGACCTGTTTCAGGGCAAACCCGACTGGCAGAAACTGCATAACTACCCGCAACCGCGACTGACGCCGGAAGAACAGGCGTTTCTTGACGGGCCGGTAGAAGAAGCCTGTCGTCTGGCAAATGATTTCCAGATTACCCATGAACTGGCCGATATGCCGCCAGAACTGTGGGCGCATCTGAAAGCCCATCGCTTCTTTGCCATGATCATCAAGAAAGAGTACGGCGGCCTGGAGTTCTCTGCCTATGCACAGGCGCGCGTGTTGCAGAAACTGGCCGGCGTCTCAGGCATTCTGGCGATTACCGTGGGCGTGCCTAACTCACTGGGCCCTGGCGAACTGCTGCAACATTACGGAACGGAAAAACAGAAAGACCACTATCTGCCGCGTCTGGCGCGTGGCGATGAAATCCCCTGTTTCGCCCTGACGAGCCCGGAAGCCGGTTCAGATGCGGGTGCGATTCCGGATACGGGCGTTGTGTGCATGGGCGAGTGGCAGGGCCAGCAGGTGCTGGGCATGCGCCTTACCTGGAACAAGCGCTATATTACGCTGGCCCCGATTGCCACTGTGCTGGGCCTGGCGTTTAAACTTTCCGATCCCGACCATCTGCTGGGCGACAAAGACGAACTGGGCATTACCTGCGCCCTGATCCCCACCAGCACACCGGGCGTGGAAATCGGCCATCGCCATTTCCCGCTTAACGTACCGTTCCAGAATGGCCCAACCCGCGGTAAAGATATTTTCGTGCCGATCGATTTCATTATCGGTGGCCCGGAAATGGCCGGACAGGGCTGGCGGATGCTGGTGGAATGTCTGTCGGTGGGCCGTGGAATCACCCTGCCGTCTAACTCAACCGGCAGCCTGAAAAGCGTAGCGCTGGCCACAGGCGCCTATGCGCATATCCGCCGTCAGTTCAAACTGTCTATCGGTAAAATGGAAGGGATTGAAGAACCTCTGGCGCGCATTGCCGGTAATGCCTACGTGATGGACGCTGCCGCGACGCTGATTACCACCGGCATTATGCAGGGGGAGAAACCTGCGGTGCTGTCTGCGATTGTGAAATATCACTGTACCCACCGCGCCCAACAGTCAATTATCGATGCAATGGATATTGCCGGGGGTAAAGGTATCATGCTGGGCGACAGCAACTTCCTGGCCCGGGCTTATCAGGGCGCGCCTATCGCCATTACCGTGGAAGGCGCGAATATCCTGACCCGCAGTATGATCATCTTTGGCCAGGGTGCTATCCGCTGCCATCCGTATGTGTTGCAGGAAATGGTGGCCGCCGCCAGCAATGATGTGGCGGGCTTTGATAAGGCGCTGTTTAGCCATATTGGCCACGTTGGCAGCAATGCGATGCGCAGCCTGTGGCTGGGCCTTCTGGGCGGACGCACCAGCGCCGCGCCAACGCGTGATGCCACCCGTCGCTATTATCAGCACCTGAACCGTATCAGTGCCAATCTGGCGTTACTGTCGGACGTGTCCATGGCGGCGTTAGGCGGTAGCCTGAAACGTCGCGAACGTATGTCAGCCCGCCTGGGCGATGTGCTGAGCCAGCTGTATCTGGCCTCGGCGACGCTGAAACGTTATGAGGATGAAGGCCGTCATGAAGCCGATCTGCCGCTGGTGCACTGGGGCGTGCAGGATGCCTTGCACAAAGCCGAGAAAGCTATGGACGATCTGCTGAGCAACTTCCCGAACCGTCTGGTCGCTGGCGTCATGCGCCTGGTGGTCTTTGCCGGTGGTCAGCACTGCCCGGCACCGTCCGATCGCCTGGATCACAAGCTGGCAAAAATGCTGCAGGTGCCGTCGGCGACGCGTACGCGCTTAGGTCGTGGTCAGTATCTGGCTCCCAGCCAGCATAATCCGGCGGGCCAGTTAGAACAGGCGCTACAGGATGTGATGGCGGCTGAGGTGATTCACGATCGCCTGTGCAAACAGCAGAAAAAACACCTCTCGTTTACGCGCCTGGATGCGCTGGCTAAACAGGCGCTGGAACAGGGCTGGATCGATCAGAAAGAGGCAGAGGTGCTGAAGCGTGCCGAAGAGAGCCGTCTGCGTTCAATCAACGTGGACGAGTTTGAGGCCGATGCGCTGGCCGTGCCGGTCAGACAGGATGTGACTAAGCCCGCGCGCCCCAGCGAGGCGGCATAACCCATCAGGCCGACATCACGTCGGCCTTTTTATCCCGCCTGGCGGATGCGGGCAATCAGTGCATCCACATCGTCCACATGCCCGGCCGCCAGAATCAGGGTGCGGCCCAGGGTAATCGCATTGCGAATGCAGTCAGTCCGCATCTCCTCATCCCGAATCAGTTTCATGTCCGCCACATGCGACATGCCAACGGTTCTGCGAATCAGTTCGGTGCCACAATAGCCAATGGTATCTGCCCACACTTTACGCAGAAACGCCTGCGCATAGCCGGGATAAGCCATGGCCACATCCTGCGTCTTGCTCTCCGCCAGCGCCAGAAAACGCGTTTCAAAGGTCTGCCAGACATCATGCACGTCGCTCAGGCGCTGCTCGCGCGCATCCGCGGCTTCACGGGGCGGCAGCAGGCCTGGTAAGCCACAGTAGTTAATCAGCAGATTGCCCAGTGCCGTACCGACATCAAATCCCATCGGTCCAAAATAGCCAAACTCTGCGTCGATCGCTTTTAAGCTACCGTCAGCCACAAAAATGGAGCCGCTGTGGATATCGCCATGCAGTAAGGCTTCTGCATGACTGAAGAAACGGTGCTTCAGCCCGGCGACAGCAATGCGCAGCGCCTCATCGGTACGAAGCGATGCCACCAGGGGTTCCAGCGCCTCGGGATAGCTGTTACGCACATGGTCGGTATAGGGATCGTTGAAAAAAAGATCTTCTGTGATTTCACACAGTTCAGGATTGATAAAGCGCGCCACTTCGGCTTTTTTCACATGCGGATGCAGAATGAAATCTGAGGTATGGAACAACGTCTGGGCCAGATATTCGCCAAGCTGACGCGGCGCCTCCGGATAGTAAGCGCCCTTCACCAGCTCGCTGCGCCAGATACGGTGACTGGACAGATCTTCCATGATCATCACCGCCAGGTCTGCATCGTAATGCGTGACGTTGACCGTGTGCTGCGGGCAATATTTGTAATGCTCGACCAGCGTCTGCGCTTCAATACGCGCACGATCAAGAGTTAACGGCCAGGATTCGCCCACACAGCGCACATAGGGCAACGCCTGCTTGACCACAATGCGGCTGTTGCCCTGGTCGTCGTAAATTTTGAACACCAGGTTGAGGTTACCATCACCAATCTCTTCCGCACTGCGTAAAACCGAGGGATCTTCCAGCCCACCAAACTGTTTGGCATATTCAACCGCATCAGCAGCGGTGAACGTACGGTATTGCGACATTGACCTTTCCTCATCAACAAACGCCGGTGTGCGCCGGAGCTGATTAATCTTTCGTAACAAGCCGTTCAGACGTCTATACATCCGTTACGCATGTTGGCACAATATCCGTCATCAACGCAACATGGATTTCACCGACAATGCAGACATTCCAAACCACAAGCTTACAGGTTCTCAACAACCAGCTCTGGATACTGGATCAGCAGGCCCTGCCTCAGCAAAAGAACTGGCTGCCCGCCCATACTGTGGCGCAGTTGGTTGACCATATTCATGCCCTGCGGGTGCGCGGCGCGCCGTTAATTGGTTTATCTGCATCACTGCTGCTGGCCCTGCTGGCAGAACAGGGGGAATCACGCGAGCAACTGGCGCAATCGCTGGACACCCTGCGGGCCGCCCGCCCTACTGCCGTAAACCTGATGAATAACCTTGATCGTATGAAACAGGCGCTGGCGCAGCCAGAAATGGCAACGAGCCTGATGGAAGAAGCGTTGCGTCTGGTGCATGAAGATAAACAGCTGTGCGATCGCATCGCCGATGCCGGCAGCGCGCTGGTCAAACCCGGCAGTCAGTTGTTAACCCACTGCAACACCGGCGGTCTGGCGACTGCGGGTGTGGGTACGGCACTGGGCGTTATCGCGCGTGCGCATCAACAAGGCCACGTTCACAATGTCTGGGTTGATGAAACGCGCCCGCTGTTGCAGGGGGGACGCTTAACCGCCTGGGAACTGGGCGAGCTGGGTGTGCCTTACCAGTTGATCACGGATTCGATGGCCGCCAGCCTGATGGCGGCGGGCAAGGTTGATGCTGTCTGGGTCGGCGCGGATCGCATTGCCGCCAATGGTGACGTGGCGAATAAAATCGGCACCTACAGCCTGGCGGTACTGGCGCACTATCATGGTATTCCGTTTTATGTTGCCGCGCCGCATACCACGCTGGATCGTCAATGCCCGACGGGGGATGCCATCCCGATTGAGCAGCGTGCCGCCAGTGAAGTTACCGGTGTGTCGGGAAGCTTCGGCAGCGTGCAGTGGGCGCCCGCGGATGCGCAGGTTTCTAATCCGGCCTTTGATGTCACGCCTGCGGCGCTCATCAGTGGTTGGGTACTGGATACCGGCGTGATCACACCGGCACAGGTGGCTGCTGGCGTTTTTCAGCCACAGTAAACAAAACGGGCGGCTGAGTCAGCCGCCCGCAGAAGGCACCGTCATAATTACGCCAGGCGCGGGTAGGCATCGGCGATCCTGTCGCCTGTGAAGTTGGCGATCCAGCCTTCCTGATTATCAAAAATACGAATCGCCGTGAAATGCGGGGATGATCCCATATCAAACCAGTGCGGCGTGCCTGCGGGCACCGAAATCAGATCGTTCTTTTCGCACAGGATCTGCAGAATTTCACCGTCCAGATGCAGGCAGAACAGCCCGGCGCCTTCGACAAAGAACCGCACTTCGTCTTCACCGTGCGTATGTTCTGAGAGGAATTTCTGGCGCAGCACGTCTTTTTGCGGATTGTCTGCCCGCATACTGATGACGTCCCAGCTCTGATAGCCTTTTTCGGCGACCAGGCGGTCAATGGCGTGCTGATAGGCGTTGATCACCGTTTCCGCATCGGGATTCTCGCCCAGATCGCGGTCTGCCTGCCAGCGCTCGAAGCGAACGTCTTTGGCGTTCAGACGCTCACGGATCGCCTCGGGATCGGTGCTGTGCCACAACGGCTGGCTCGGATCGCTATCGCTAAAAATGGTCAGTGCACTCATTTCAAATCGACTCCGGGTTAATCTGAGAAAAATCAGCGACCTGACGATGATGGCTGTCATCATCCGCCGCGTCACGAATCAGCTGCAACGTGTGCCAGCCAGCCTGTCTGGCGGCGTCCAGCTCCTGATGAATATCAGAGAGGAACAGCAATTGTCCGGCCGGCAAGCCCGTTTGCGCCGCGATGTTTTGATACGACGTTACCTCGCGCTTGGCGCCCACGTGGGTATCAAAGTAACCGCTAAACAAACCAGTAATATCACCTTCGTCGCTGTAGCCAAATAACAATTTCTGCGCGGCGACCGAGCCAGAGGAATATATATAAAGTTTAATGCCTTGCGCGTGCCAGGCCGTGAGCGCAGGCAGGACATCCGGATAAAGGTGCCCTGTAAAACGCCCGCTCAGATAGCCCTCGCGCCAAATCATCCCCTGCAGCGCTTTCAGGCCGGTCGATTTGCGGTCCTCATCCATATAAGAAAACAGGATGGCGATCACGCTGTCGACGTCGGCATCGGGCTTTCCGGCCTCCGCACGCACGGCATGGAGCGCGTCCTGAACGGTGGGCTGCGCCTTATGCTGGCGCACATAGTCGGCCAGATGGGCACGGGCATAGGGAAACAGGACGTTATGTACAAAACGGATATCGCTGGTGGTGCCTTCAATATCGGTAACAATGGCCTTAATCATGCCTTCTCCAGCAAGCGACGTTGACGTTCGCATTCAAATAAAAACTCCAGCCCTTCCAGATGGCGGCGCGCTTCTGCCACATCGTTGCCCCAGCAGGTCAGGCCATGACCACGCAGCAGAAAGCCGTAACGCAGCGGAAAACGGGCTGCATAATCTTCAATTTCTGACGCCAGCTCGGCAACATCCTGGCGGTTATCAAACACCGGAATCGCCACGGTATCCTCATGCGTGGACTGACCGCTCAGCGACTTTTGCATCTCATAGCCGTACAGCAGTAGCGCCGCGCCCTGCTCTACGCGCGACAGAACGGTGGAATTGACCGTGTGCGTATGCAGTACTGCGCCCGCCTCCGGAAACAGGCGGTAGATCAGCGTGTGCAGTGCGGTCTCGGCAGAAGGCCTGCGACCCGAGGGGGCCTGGCTGGTGGCAATGTCGACCTGAATAAAGTCATCCCGCGTCAGGCTGCCTTTATCTTTGCCTGACTCGCTGAGCAGGCAGAAATGCGCATCCTGGCGCACCGACATATTGCCGCCGGTGGCGGGCGCCCAGCCCTTCGCACCTATCCAGTGACAGGCGGCAACCAGCTGATCTAAAGCATGAGAATCGGACATTACTCTTCCTTTTAGCCGTCTAAGCGTCTTGATTGCCAAATACTAGCATCCTGTTTATAGTGGCAGCAACTCAGCGTTTCTCCGTAACCGTTTTTGCGCGTAAGGCAACCTAATCATGACGCAATCCATCCTCACGCCTGAGAGCAAGTTACCCGCCCTCGGCACCACGATATTCACGCAGATGAGCGCGCTGGCACAGCAGCATAACGCCATCAATCTTTCCCAGGGTTTTCCGGATTTTGATGGTCCGCGCTACCTGCAGGACAGGCTGGCTTATCATGTCAGTCAGGGTGCCAATCAGTATGCCCCCATGACCGGCGCACAACCGTTACGCGAAGCCATTGCCGAAAAGACCGCTGCGTTGTACGACTATCGTCCCGATGTGAACAGCGATATCACCGTGACCGCAGGCGCAACCGAAGCGCTGTATGCCGCGATCACTGCCCTGGTTCGCCCGGGTGACGAGGTGATCTGCTTCGATCCCAGTTACGACAGCTATGCGCCCGCGGTGCAACTGGCGGGCGGCGTACTGAAACGCCTCACCCTGCAGCCGCCCACGTTTGCAGTTGACTGGCCGGCGTTCTCCGCGCTGTTAAGCGATAAAACCCGACTGGTTATCTTAAATACGCCACATAATCCCTCGGCCAGCGTCTGGCACCAGGCGGACTATGCGGCCTTATGGCAGTCGATTGCTGACCGGGAAATCTATGTGCTGAGCGATGAGGTTTATGAGCACATCTGTTTTGCCCAAGACGGTCATGCCAGCGTGCTGGCGCACCCCGAACTGCGTCAACGTGCGGTGGCGGTTTCCTCGTTTGGCAAAACCTTTCACATGACCGGCTGGAAAGTGGGTTACTGCGTCGCCCCCGCGGCGATCAGCGCAGAAATCCGCAAGATCCATCAGTACCTCACTTTTTCCGTCAACACACCCGCTCAGCTGGCGATTGCCGATATGCTGCGCCAGCATCCTGAACATTATCGTGAGCTGCCCGACTTCTATCGCGCGCGCCGTGACCGACTGATACAGGCACTGAGCCGTAGCCGTTTCCGCATTTTACCGTGCGAAGGCACCTACTTCCTGCTGGCGGACTACAGCGCTATATCGGCGCTGGATGACGTGCAGTTTTGCCAGTGGCTGACGCGCGAAGTGGGCGTGGCCGCGATCCCGCTGTCGGTCTTCTGTGAAGCGCCTTTCCCACACAAACTGATCCGGCTGTGCTTTGCAAAACAGGAAGCGACGCTCGACGCCGCAGCGGAGCGCTTATGTCGTCTTTAGCCATTACGTTGTTGCAAGCGCCGCTGACGTGGATGGATGGCGAGGCTAACCTGCGCCATTTCGATAATCTGCTGGCTGACATGACAGACCGGGATGTGATTATTCTGCCGGAGATGTTCACCACCGGTTTTGCGATGGAGGCTGCACAGCAGGCCCTGCCGCAACAGCAGGTCGTGACATGGCTACACCGTCATGCGAAGCGCACGAATGCGCTGGTGGGCGGCAGTGCCGCGATACAAACGCCAGCGGGTGCCGTGAACCGTTTTTTGCTGGTTGAGCCGAATGGCACGCTGCATCACTATGACAAGCGACACCTGTTTCGCATGGCGGATGAACAGCAGCATTACGTCGCGGGCACGGCGCGCACGGTGATTCAGTGGCGCGGCTGGCGCATTTTGCCGCAAATCTGTTACGACCTGCGCTTTCCGGTCTTTTCGCGCAACCAAAATGACTACGATCTGGCGTTGTATGTGGCCAACTGGCCTGCGCCGCGCGCGCTGCACTGGCAGGCGCTACTGCTGGCCCGGGCGATTGAGAATCAGGCGTTTGTCGCGGGCTGCAATCGCGTGGGCAGCGATGGCAACCAACATCAGTACAGTGGGGACAGCCGAATTATTTCACCGCAAGGCGAGGTGCTGGCTGCAGGTGAGCCCTTTACGGCAGGTAAGGTTGAGACGTCGCTGTCGCTTGCCGATCTGCAGGCTTATCGCGAGCGGTTTCCGGCGTGGCGGGATGCGGATGGCTTTACGCTGGCAGAATAAAAGCGCCCCGGCCAGGCCGGGGCGCTTCAGTCAGTTATTGCAGGTCGAAACGGTCCAGATTCATTACTTTTGTCCAGGCCGCCACGAAGTCAGTAACAAACTTCTGTTTCGCATCGCTGCTGGCATAGACTTCCGCCAGGGCGCGCAGGATGGCGTTGGAACCGAACACCAGATCGGCACGCGTGGCGCTGAACCTGACTTCGCCACTCTGACGGTCACGGCCTTCAAAGATCTCTTCACTGCTGTCGGTCGCACGCCAGGCGGTGCGCATATCCAGCAAGTTTACGAAGAAGTCGTTACTCAGGACGCCGACGCGGTCAGTAAAGACGCCATGATGGCTGCCGTCAAAGTTGGTCCCCAGCACACGCAGACCACCCAGTAACACCGTCAGTTCCGGCGCGCTCAGCGTCAGCTGCTGTGCTTTGTCCAGCAGCAGGGTTTCGGTTGACGAGCCGCCTTTCACGCGACGGTAGTTACGGAACCCGTCCGCCAGCGGCTGAAGCACGTTAAAGGATTCGACATCGGTTTGATCCTGACGAGCATCCACACGACCTGGCGTAAAGGGGACCTGCGCGGCCACGCCCGCAGCGGCGGCGGCCATTTCGATACCGACGCTGCCCGCAAGGACGATGACGTCAGCCAGCGAGGCCTTGCCGGATTCCTGCTGAATCTGCTGCAGTTTCGGTAACACGTCGTTAATCACGCTGGCGTTCACAGCCCAGCTATTCTGCGGTGCCAGGGCCAGACGGGCACCGTTCGCTCCGCCACGTTTGTCGCCACCCCGGAAGGTTGATGCCGACGCCCAGGCCGCTGAAACCAGCTGGCTCACGCTCAGACCTGACGCCGCGATTTTCGCCTTCAGCTCACTGATATCCGCTGGCGTGGGCTGATGAGTCGGCTGCGGTAACGGATCCTGCCACAGTAAATCTTCTTTCGGTACTTCTGGCCCGATGTAACGTGCTTTTGGCCCCATATCGCGGTGCGTCAGTTTAAACCAGGCGCGGGCGAAGGCTTCGTTAAAGGCCTGCGGATCGTTAAGGAAACGGCGAGAGATTTTCTCGAACTCCGGATCAAAACGCAGCGTCAGGTCCGTAACCAGCATGGTGGGTTTACGCTTTTTCTCAGGATCGAACGGGTCCGGAATAATGGCTTCTGCGTTAACGGCTTCATACTGAATGGCCCCTGCCGGGCTATGGGTTTTCACCCACTCATATTTAAACAGGTTCTCAAAGAAGTAGTTACTCCACTGAGTTGGCGTCTGCGTCCAGACGACTTCCAGACCCGACGTAATCGCATCGGCACCGACACCGCTGCCGTAGCTGTTGTTCCAGCCAAAGCCCTGAGCTTCGATGGGTGACGCTTCCGGATCGACGCCAACATGGCTGGCCGCCGCCGCACCGTGGGTTTTACCCAGCGTATGCCCGCCTGCGATCAACGCGACGATCTCTTCATCGTTCATGCCCATGTTGCCAAAGGTGGCGCGAATCGCTGGCGCGGCAGATGCCGGATCGCCGCTGGCTTCAGGCCCCTCTGGGTTCACGTAGATCAGCCCCATTTCGGTTGCGCCCAGTGGGGCGTTAGCCAGACTTTCGGGATGACGGTGGGCCAGCCACTCGGTTTCGTTACCCCAGTCCACGTCCATATCCGGTTCCCAGACGTCTTCACGACCGGCACCAAAACCAAAGGTACGGAAACCTGAGTTTTCCAGCGAAACGTTACCCGCGAGAATATAGAGGTCGGCCCAGGAAATTTTCTGGCCGTATTTCTGTTTGACCGGCCACAGCAGGCGACGGGCTTTGTCCAGGCTGACGTTGTCAGGCCAGGAGTTCAGCGGCGCGAAACGCTGCTGACCACGACCGGAGCCGCCACGGCCATCGATAGTGCGGTATGTGCCGGCACTGTGCCACGCCATGCGGATGAACAGACCAATGTAGCTGCCCCAGTCGGCAGGCCACCATGACTGGGAGTCGGTGAGCAACGCCCGGATATCGGCTTTCAGTGCGGAATAGTCCAGTTTGCTGAACTCTTCGCGGTAGTTGAAGTTCTCGCCGAGGGGATTAGAGCGGTTGGAGTGCTGGTTCAGCAGATCCACGCGCAGCATATTTGGCCACCAGTCGCGATTGCTGGTACCACTACCGGCTCCACGAGCCAGAACGCTTTCTTCTTCCGATTTACCGTGATGAAAGGGACATTTACCTGAAGCGGCTACATCATTATCTTTTGGCGTGCTCATTATCGGCTCCGTTGCCTTCACATTGTCATCGCTAAGATAACCCTGGCGTTAGCAGGAATATAGTCGGATGGGCCGAAGGTATTGATAGCCATTAGCTTTCAAGCGCAGCGAAAAAAAAGCTGCGCCCGATAGACCCGTCAGCTGCCGCGATAGGTGGACCAGCTCCAGGGGGATATCAAAAAGGGCAAGTGGTAATGGCTGCCGCTTTCCGTGAGGACAAAATCAATTTGTGCGCTGACGTATAAGGTTTCCCGTCCGTCCGCGCGAAAGTAGGCGCCAATATCTGCCGTGAGGCGATACTGCCCAGACGCAAGTGGCTCAGGTGTCAGATCCTTCAGACGACCATCGTTATCTGTGACGCCTTGTGCACAGGGAGTCCAGCCTTGTGCCGTGTGCTGTTCCAGCAACATGGCAACGCCCGGCGCGGGTTTTCCCAGCGCCGTATCCAGAATGTGAGTGCTGATGGTGCTCATGAAAAACTCTCCTTTAAGCGCAGCAGGGTGATTTCCCGCAACTGCGCCAGGGCTTCCTGTTGCTCGGTTTCCGGGCTGTTGTCCAGCCGCCGCGTGAGTTCATCAAGCAGCGTCTGTGCGCTGCGTCCTTTGGCCCGAATCAAAAATACCCGGTTAAAGCGCGCCTCATATGCCTGATTGCCCCGCACCATGGCCTGATGTAACGCGTCGTCTGCGTGTTGCATGGCCACCTGTTCGCTACGCGACAACTGTTTTTCCTTCTCATTGCCCTGCGCCTTTTCCCCGATACGTGGATGAGCGGAGAGCGCCTGATTCAGATCGTCCTCCTGCCAGTCCTGTGTCAGCCGTTGTGCTTCAGTCAGCAGGGCATCAAGACTGTGAAACGGGCGGGCCGCCACCAGCGCCAGCTGCCAGTGCGGCAGCGCAACGCAGTGGGACAGGGCAAGCTGTGCAGCGGCTTCCGGTAACTGGTTAAAGGTATCCAGATCCATATTAATGCTGCTCCGCAAGGAGGCAAATCGTCTGCAAATAGGCCTGAACCGCTGGCGCGACATCGGCTTCATTCACCGATTCTGCCGGATGGTGGCTGATGCCGCGGTGGTTACGCACGAACAGCATCCCCACCGGCCAGCGCTCTGCAATGGCAATAGCATCATGACCCGCCCCGCTGGGCAGCGCCAGGCAGCGTCCCTGAACGGTTTCTACCGCGTGGCTCAGCGCCTGTTGCAATCCGGCATCGCAGGCCGTTGCCGCGATACGGTAATACTCCTGCGCGCTAAAGGTTAAACCGCGACGCAGTGCAATGGCTTCCGCCTGGGTCAGCAACGAGGACAGCAACGATTCAAGCGGCGCGTCCTCGGGTCCACGCACATCCAGAGACAGATGCACCTCCCCCGGAATGACGTTCACCGCGCCCGGCGCGCAGTTCAGCGTGCCCACCGTAGCGACAAGCGGTGAAGTCTGCTCGCGCGTGGTATGCTCGATGAATACCATCCACTCTGCGGCAGCGGCCAGCGCGTCTTTACGATGCGCCATCGGTACGGTTCCGGCATGACCGGCCTCACCGGTGAAACAGCAATTGAGGCGACGGGCACCGTTGATCGCGGTAACCACACCCAACGCGAGATCTTCCTGCTCCAGGCAAGGCCCCTGCTCTATGTGCAGTTCAAGATAGGCCACGATGTCGCTGACGTTACGAGCGGCGCGTGAGATCTGGCTGGCGTCCAGGCCGACATCCTGCATCGCCTGTGCCACCGTAATGCCATTGCCGTCAGGATGGGTCGGCCAGCTGTCAGGCCAGGTGCCGGTAATGCCGCGACTGCCCAGCAGGGTAATGCCAAAACGCGTGCCTTCTTCATCACCAAAGCCGATGATTTCAATGGCCAGGGGCAGGCGACGCTGGCGATCGTGGAGCCACTGCACGGTTTCAATCGCGCTCAGCACGCCCAGCATGCCGTCATAGCGGCCCGCATTACGAACCGTGTCCAGATGCGAGCCCAGCAGCAGCGCAGGTGCGCCAGGCTGGGCCGCGTCGTAGCGGCCGCAGATATTGCCGACTTCATCCTGCCAGACCGTCATACCGGCGGCCTGCATCCACTCACCGACGCGCGCGTTGGCACGAAGGTGTTCCGGCGACAGATAAACCCGTGTCAGCCCTTGTTCGCTTTCACTGATCTCAGCCAGCGCATCACAGCGCGCCATCACGCGCCGGGCGGCAACCTGAGCCTCGCTGGCATTCATCATCATGCATGGCTCCCGTAGTGGTTCCATGCCGCCTGCGAGCCCGCGCCCTGTGGCGTGCGGTAACCGACATGCGACAACACCATTTCCAGCGCGGCCAGGGTTTGCATCACGCAGTCTTTGCGCGCGTTGTAACCCATCGTGCCGATGCGCCAGACTTTGCCATGCAGCGGACCAAACGACGTGCCGATTTCAATGCCGAAATCTTCCAGCATCAGCTTACGGACCTCATCGCCATTGACGCCCTGAGGGATCACTACGCCCAGCACGTTACTCATTTTGTTGCTGAGATCGCCAAAGGTTTCCAGCCCCATCCCCTGAATGCCTTTTAACATCGCTTCGCCGTGCAGCTTGTGGCGCGCAATCCCGTTATCCAGCCCTTCCTGCAGAATCAGACGCGCGCATTCACGCGCGCCGAACAGGGCGCTGGTCGCTTCAGTGTGGTGATTGAGGCGTTCCGGGCCCCAGTAATCCATGATCATGCCGAGATCGAAATAGTTGGAGTAGATCATCTCGTCATCGCCATCCTGGTGCGCATCCGTGCGGATCCCCTGCTCTACGCATTTGCGCTGGCGGATCACCGCTGCCATCTCATCGCTCAGCGTGATCGGCGAAGTTCCGGACGGGCCACCCAGGCATTTCTGCATGCCGGCGGACACCGCGTCCAGGCCCCATGCATCGGTTTCCAGCGCATTGCCCGCCAGCGATGCCGTGGCATCGGTGTAAAACAGCACACCATATTTTTTGCAGATCGCCCCCAGCTCCGCCAGCGGCTGCAGCATAGTGGTTGAGGTATCGCCCTGTACGGTCAACAGCAAACGCGGTTTTACTTTTTTAATCGCATCTTCGATCTGATCGGGCGTAAACACCTCTCCCCACGGCACCGCAATGGTGTGCACATCGGCCCGGCAGCGACGGGCGATTTCACACAGCAGATGACCAAAACGGCCATAGACTGGCACCAGCACCTTATCGCCAGGGCGAATCGCCGACAGCAGGATCGCTTCAATACCGGCGCGTGAGGTACCGTCGATCAGCAGCGTCCAGCGGTTTTCGGTGCGGAACACGCCGCGATAGAGCGCCATCACTTCATTCATGTAATGGGTCATCGCCGGATCATATTGTCCGAGCAACTGGCTCGACATCGCGCGCAGCACACGCGGATCGGCATTGATCGGACCGGGGCCCATTAACAGGCGCTGAGGCGGATTAATTTGCGAAAATTGAGAGATATCCATAGTGAATTCCTTGTTAAGCACTCACAGACGCACAGAGGAAATAAACTGCTTTAGCTCCGCCGTCTGCGGATGGGCAAACAGTGTTTTGCTGTCCCCCTGTTCCCAGACGCGCCCCTGATGCATAAAGACCACACGATCGCCCACATCGCGGGCGAAGTTCATTTCATGGGT
Source organism: Pantoea sp. JZ2 (assembly GCF_035191405.1). Lineage (NCBI taxonomy): Bacteria > Pseudomonadati > Pseudomonadota > Gammaproteobacteria > Enterobacterales > Erwiniaceae > Pantoea > Pantoea sp. JZ2. The sequence continues at coordinate 3,789,077 of NZ_CP045247.1, forward strand.
GACGAGAATTAACGTCATGCCTTCGGCGGCAAGTTGCTCCAGCACTTTCAGCACTTCGCCGACCAGCTCCGGGTCCAGGGCTGAGGTGATCTCATCACACAGTAATACCCGGGGTTCCATGGCCAGTGCGCGGGCAATGGCTACGCGCTGTTGCTGTCCGCCTGACAGGCTGGACGGGTAATAATCCAGCCGCTCGCCCAGCCCCACTTTTTCCAGCATACGGGCTGCCAGTTCGCGGCACTCGGCCTGACTTTTTTTCAGAACCCGACGCGGTGCCAGCATGACGTTTTCCAGCGCCGTCATATGTGGGAACAGGTTGAAGTTCTGAAATACCATCCCTACGGAGCGGCTGATTTCGCGCGCCTGTGAGTCGCGGTCGGTGATGGTCATGCCGCCGAGTTTAATGCTTCCATCCTGATAGCCTTCCAGCCCGTTCATGCAGCGCAACAGTGTACTTTTGCCGGAACCGCTGCGACCGATAATCGAGATCACTTCTCCCATATCGATATCCAGATCCACGCCCTTCAAAACATGGTTGGTGCCGTAATACTTCTGGACCTGATTAATGGTGATGAGCGGCATTGAATTTTTTCTCCAGATACTGGCTGTAACGCGACAGCGGATAACACATCAGGAAGTAGCCCAGTGCCACCAGCCCAAAGACTTTAAACGGCTGGTAGGTCACGTTATTCAAAATGGTGCCGGCTTTGGTCAGCTCGACAAATCCGATAATGGAGGCCAGCGCGGTGCCTTTAATCACCTGCACGGCAAACCCCACTGTCGGGGCAATCGCAATGCGGATCGCCTGAGGCGCAATCACCCGCGTGAGCGTCTGACCAAAGTTCAGGCCGAGGCAGCGTGACGCTTCCCACTGCCCTTTTGGCAGCGCCTGAATACTGCCGTGCCAGATATCCAGCAAATAGGCGCTGGTATAAAAGGTCAGCGCCAGCGACGCAGCGGTCCAGGGCGCAACGTCGATGCCAAACAGCCCGACGCCAAAGAAAGCCAGAAACAGCTGCATCAGCAGCGGTGTGCCCTGGAACAGCTCGGTGTACGCGCGAATGATTCGCGTCAGCCATTTACGCTTTAACAGACGTAAAAACAGCAGAGGTAACGTCACGAGCGTACCGCCTAAAAAGGCCACCAGCGACAGGGCAATCGTCCAGCGCGCGGCCAGCAGCAGGTTGCGCACGATGTCCCAGTCGGTAAAGGTTGTCATCATGCCTGCACCCCCAGCCACTTGCGGCCAATCGCCAGCAGCAGCTGACGCATTACTATCGACAACGCCAGGTAGATCAACGTGGTCACCGAGTAGACTTCGAAACTCAAAAACGTGCGTGACTGAATCAGGTTGGCGGCAAAGGTCAGCTCCTCGTAGGAGACCTGCGAGACGACCGACGATCCCAGCATCACAATGATGCACTGACTCACCAGCGCCGGATAAATCCGTTGCAGCGACGGTGGCAACACCACGCGCAGAAAGGTCTGGCTGCGCGTTAATCCCAGCACCCGACCGGCTTCCCACTGCCCTTTTGGCGTGACCTGAATGCCCGCCCGGATAATTTCCGTGCTGTAGGCACCCAGATTAACCAGCATCGCCAGCAGTGCGGCTTCCCCTGCGGTGAGTTTCAGCCCCAGGTTGGGTAAACCGAACACAATAAAGAACAGCTGCACCACAAACGGCGTATTACGAATCAGTTCGACATAGATGCCCCACAGGCGGCTTAACCAACTGGGTTTACCGCTGCGCAGCGCCGCGCCGATAATGCCGATACTGACGCCGCCGACCGTCGCCAGCACCGTTAACTGGATCGTTACCCACAGGCCGGAGAGCAACTCCGGCCAGTACGGCAATAATGCAGGGAAATTAAGTTGCCCGGTCATTGCCCCGTCCTTATGCGCCCAGGTTGGCTGGCAGCGGCGCTTTCAGCCACTCTTCGGACATTTTGTTCAGCGTGCCGTCTTTAATGCCCTGGTCGATCAGCGCATTCACTTTCTCTTTCAGTGCCGGCTCGTCTTTTTTCAGTCCGATATAGCACGGCGAGTCTTTCAGCATGAACTGCGCAACAGGGGCTTTAGCCGGGTTCTGACGCGTAATGGCTGCGACGACCAGGTTGCCGGTAGCGACATACTGCACCTGTCCGGAGAGGTAGGCTGATAACGTGGTGTTGTTATCTTCATAACGTTTCACCTGCGCGTCTTTCGGCGCCACCTCGCTCAGCACCATATCTTCCACCGCACCACGGGTGACACCCACCGACTTGCCGCTCAGCGCCGCGGGATCTTTCAGATGATCGCCTTTAGGTCCAAAAACGCCCAGAAAGAACGGCGCGTAAGCCCGGCTGAAATCAATTACCTTTTCACGCTCAGGATTTTTCCCCATGCTGGAGATCACCAGATCCACCTTGTCCGTCTGCAGATAAGGCACACGGTTGGCACTGCTGACCGGCACCAGTTGCAACTTAATTTTCATCTGTTTGGCCAGATACTTTGCCATGTCGATGTCATAGCCCTGCGGTTGCAGATCGGTCCCCACGGAGCCAAACGGTGGGAAATCCTGCGGCACTGCCACCCGCAGTACGCCGCGTTTCTGGATGTCCTGCAGTTGATCCGCCAGCACGCTGCCTGCCTGTGCCATCAGTACGGCTGCCGCGACAACGGCCATTAATACTTTTTTCATTATGCACCCCGGTGAGATTATGTGAAACAAAAGATTCTTATGATTGGCATTCTGCAACTAATGTGCCAACGCAACGGGTGGGGGACAAATGCGGATTAACGCTGAAATGGCGGCTTTTACTAAGCGTGATGCGATTCCCGAGTCACCCCGGGAGACGGTCCAAAAAGGGGCAAAGCACCAAAATAGTGCCTGCTAACGGTGCTCCAGCTCATCAAGGTGCTGATAAAGATCGGCAATCTGATGAATACGCGGCCGCCCCAGCGCCAGTAATTCATGCAGCAGGGCGTTGGCGAGCAGGTTCACCAGGCTCATGGCCGAAGCGTAGCTGTCGAAGGCGGAGACGCTGTCCAGCGGGGCGCAAAACTGCCAGCGCGCCAGTGAAATCACGCTCTGCGCCTGAGGCTCACACAGCGCCAGTACCGGAATCCTTGCGCTTTGCAGCTGCTGCATTAACGGCTGAATAATGCGGGTGCGGCGGCGAAACGCAATCACGACCACCATGTCCTCCGGCGTGATGTCCACCAAATCCTCTGCCAGCGTCTGGCCCGGCTGGGGCAGAATATGCACCTGAGCACGCGTCTGAATGAGTTGCTGACGCAGATGCAGCGCCACCGGATAGGCATTACGCATGCCAACAATATAGATACGCTTTGCCTGCGCCAGTTGGGCGATCACATCGGCGAATTGCTGGGGATCAATGCTGTTAACCCATTGTGTCAGATTGGCCATTTCCTGCTTGTAATGCCGCGACAGCAGGGTATTTCCCTGTACCGCATCCCGGTTATCCGTTAACGGCATACCGCTCTGGCGCAGGGTACGAAGCTCATCGCGCATGTCTTTATATTTGTCATAGCCCAGGCGCTTAAACAGTCGGCTCACCGTGGCTTTTGAGACACCGCTCAGGCGTGCCAGCTCGGCACTGTTATAGCTAATCAGGTCATCAAAGTGGTCAAAAATAAAGTCGGCTATACGCTGCTCCTGCGGCGAAAGCTGGGGGTAATGCGTTCTGAGTCGCTCATCAAGCTGTTTCATTCAGGTCCTGTAACTTTTGTTTCAATCGCGGGATTGCCACAGAAGCTAGCATAATTTGGGCCAGATAAACCTGTCCAGAGACGTTGTCTTCTTAAAAACTGGAACGGCTCTTGCTTAACCTTTTGCTTTGTACCCTGAAAAACAGAATGAGAAGAGCATGATTCAGAGCAATTTGGCCCCGTTAGGCATGGCCGTGACGCCGCATCATCTGGCCAGTGAAAGTGCGCTGGCGGTACTGCGGGAAGGGGGGAACGCGATTGAGGCCATGGTGGCCGCCGCGGCGACGATTGCGGTGGTCTATCCGCACATGAATGGGCTGGGCGGTGACGGATTCTGGCTGATCATGCCAGGCAAAGGCGATCCGGTTGGCATTGATGGCAGTGGCAGAGCGGGTTCGCTGGCAAATTTTGACTTCTATAAGGGGGAAACCCATATCCCTCATCGTGGGCCTAAAGCGGCCCTGACGGTGGCGGGCACGGTGAGCGGCTGGCAGGCGGCCCTGGACCTGTCCGCAGAACAGGGGGGAACCACCCTGCCTTTACCGCGCTTACTCCGCGATGCTGTTCGCTATGCTGCCGATGGCATTCCCGTCACCGCCTCACAAGCCGCTGCGACGCGGACGAAGCGCGACGAGCTACAGCATCTGCCTGGCTTTGCCGCCACGTTTTTACCGGACGGCGATGTGCCAGCGGAAGGCAGCCGTTTCACCCAGCCTGATTTAGCCCGTACATTGAGCCTGCTGAGCGAAGAAGGTCTGGACAGTTTTTATCGCGGCACGCTGGCACAGCACCTTGCGGAAGAAATGGTCAATCTGGGCATTCCCATCACCCTGGCGGATTTACAGCAGCAACGGGCTCGCCGCGTCACGCCGCTCCATATTCGCCACAGCGAAGGCGATATCTGGAATATCACGCCACCGACACAAGGTATGGTGTCGCTGGCCATACTGGGCATCACGGATCATCTGGACATGGCGAACGCAGATGAGGTGCAAACGATCCACCGTATCGTCGAAGCCACCAAAAAAGCGTTTGCCCTTCGGGATCAGCATATTACCGATCCCCGCCATGTGGTTGAGGATCTGCAGGCACTGCTTGACGGCGAAACCCTCGCCACCCTCGCCAGCCAGATTCAGGATGATCGCGCCGCGCCCTGGGGAACCGGTCGCGGGCCTGGCGATACCGTCTGGATGGGCGTGATGGACAGCAGCGGGCTTTCCGTTTCCTTTATCCAAAGTATTTATCATGAGTTTGGCAGCGGTGTAGTGGTGCCCGGCACCGGACTTGTCTGGCAAAACCGGGGCGCGGCTTTTAGCCTCGATCCCGACCATATGCTGGCGCTGGCGCCCGGTAAACAACCCTTCCATACGCTGAATCCTGCCGCCGCACGCCTGAAGGATGGTCGCACCATGGTATACGGCTCCATGGGCGGCGATGGCCAGCCGCAAACTCAGGCAGCCATTTTTACCCGCCATGTTATTCAGCGCCTGCCGCTGCAGCAGGCCGTTAGCGCACCTCGCTGGCTGCTGGGGCGGACCTGGGGCCAGCTGTCGGACTCGCTCAAACTGGAAAGTCGCTTCGCGCCCGACACCCTGGAGGCGCTACGTGCGTTAGGACATGACGTGGAGTCGCTGCCGGCCTACAGTGAGGCCGTCGGCCATGCAGGTGCCATTGTTCGTCACAATAACGGTATGTTTGAAGGCGCAAGCGATCCGCGCAGCAACGGCAGCGCCGCCGGTTTCTGACAGGAGTAAATCATGAATCAGAGTGACTGGGCAGCCTATATTGCCCAAATGGAGCAAATCCTGAACGTGGAACTGGACGAGGATCGCCGTGTCGCCCTGCTACAACAGATGACGCGCATTGCCGATATGGCGGCCCCGTTGATGGCTTATCCGCTGGACGACCGGCTCGAAGTCGCAGGAGTGTACAAAGCATGAGACCAGACGAGGTTTCCATTCAGGCACTTCAGCAGGCGATTCAGCACGGTGATATCAGCGCCCGTGAAGTGGCGGAGCAGACACTGACCGCGATTGAGAAACAGAATCCGCAGCTTAATGCCTGGACGGATATCACCGCAACGCGGATGGTGCAGGAAGCGGATGCGATAGACAAGCAACGCCTGCGCGGCGAGACCTTGCCGCCGCTGGCGGGCATTCCCTATGCGGTAAAAAACCTGTTTGACGTGCAGGGGTACACTACCCTGGCGGGGGCCAGACTGTTTCGTCAGCGTCCGGCCGCAACCCGGGATGCCTTTGCCATCACCCAACTTCAGCAGGCCGGTGCCCTGCTTTCCGGCATGGTCAACATGGATGCCTATGCCTACGGTTTTACCACCGAAAATACCCACTACGGGGCGACGCACAACCCGCATGATCTGGCGCGCATTGCTGGCGGCTCATCCGGCGGTTCGGCCGCCGCCGTGGCAGCGGGACTGGTGCCTTTCTCGCTGGGGACGGACACCAACGGCTCAATCCGCGTCCCGGCTTCCCTGTGTGGGATTTTTGGCCTGAAACCGACTTTTGGCCGCTTATCCCGCAGCGGCAGCCATCCGTTTGTCGCCAGTCTGGATCATATCGGTCCCTTTGCCCGTCGGGTGGACGATCTGGCTCTGGTTTACGATCTGCTGCAAGGGCACGACAGCACGGATGCCTTCCAGGCCGATCGCCCGCTGGCAGCCACCTTACCGCAGCTGAAAAACGGTGCACAGGATTTGCGCTGCGCCGTACTGTGCGGCTTCTTTTCGACCTGGTGTAATGATGATGCCCGCGCGGCGCAATTACAGGTGGCGCAGGCGTTACAGGCTCAGGACGACGTGGTAATCGCGGAGGCTGAGTTAGCGCGCTCGGCCGCCTTTATTATGACCGCCTCTGAAGGCGGCAATCATTACCTGCCTGCGCTGCGTCAGCAGCCCGACCTGTTTGAGCCCCATTCGCGTGAACGCCTGCTGGCTGGTGCGATGCTGCCCGCGGCATGGTATGTTCAGGCCCAGCGCTTCCGCCGCCACTTTCAGCAGCAGGTCGTCCCGCTGTTTGCGCAGTACGATGTGCTTATCGCCCCTGCCACGCCATGTAGCGCGCCGTTAATTGGTCAGGAAACGATTGCCATTAACGGGCAGAATCTGCCGACGAAGGCCAGCATGGGCATGCTGACGCAGCCGATATCCTTCCTTGGACTTCCCGTCTGTACTGTGCCGATGACGACGGCGAGCGGTTTACCGATTGGCGTACAGTTAATTGGCGCCCCCTTTAACGAACAGGCTGTCTTACGCGCAGCCTGTGCCCTTGAACAACAAGGACTGACATTTTCGCCCACCCGCAGGGCAGGAGCACAATGAATACTGACGCGATTAATCTTCCCGAGGTGCTGAACGCCGTTACCGCCGCGTTCTACCGTTATGAAAAGGCGCTGACGGGCAACGACATTGCCGTCCTGGATGAGCTGTTCTGGCACGATCCGCGGACCGTGCGCTTAGGCGCTGGCGAGAACCTGTACGGCATTGATGAAATCCGCGCGTTTCGCGCGGCAAGACCGTCGGCGGGGCTGGACCGCACGCTGCGCAATACGGTGATCACCACGTTTGGTGACGCGTATGCGGTGTGCAGCACCGAATTTACCCGGGCGGGCACGGAGAAAATTGGCCGTCAGCAACAGACCTGGGTGAAGTTTCCGCAGGGCTGGCGCATCGTAGCAGCGCAGGTCAGTCTGATGAGCTAAGCCCGGCGGAGCAGTCATATGTTAAGGCCGGGAGGCCTGAGTCTAACGCTTCACGCCGCGAAAGCGCTCAACTGCAACCCCTACGCCGCCCTACAGGGCGGCGAGCTCGCCTAACCAGGCGATCATTGCCTCTGCGCCAGGCTGGTTCAGCGTGCGATTCGGCCAGGCCAGATAATAGGGCTTGCTGAGCGGCAACGCGAGTGCATCTACAATGACCAGTTCGTCCCGGTCCAGCGCCTGGGCGATCATCCGGCGCTGTCCCAGCAGCACACCAGCGCCGGCCACGGCGGCATCAATCGCCAGCGAGGTCAGGTTAAAGGTCATGGCTGGACGAGCTGCTGGCACAGCCATTCCTTTCGCCTCAAACCAGCCCGACCAGTCTGGCAAAAAGCGCCCTTCTTTGCCCCAGTCGAGATGAATCAGCGGCGCATGCCGTAACAGATCCTCGCGGGAAAAGGCGTCGATCAGCCGCGGGCTGGCGACCGGGAGCACCTCATCATGAAACAGATACGCTTTATTCAGTCTGGGATACGCTTCCTCGCCGAAGCACATCACAAAGTCGGCCGGCGTTTGAGCAAAATCCACCTCCGCGTGCGTGCCATGTAAGGAAAGACTGATATCCGGACAGCGTTCACGCCAGCGGCACAGATGCGGCAACAGCCATTTCGACGCCAGCGCCGGCAGCGTGTAAAGCGTAAGCTGTGCGGCGGTCTCAGTGCGTCCTATGTTACGCTGACCAAGCTGGAGAACCGCAAAGGCTTCCGTGACATAGCGAAGATACTGCTTGCCCGTCTCCGTCAGCATCACGCCCTGTTGCGTACGTAAAAACAGGACGCAGCCAAGATGATCTTCAAGCTGGCGAATTTGCTGGCTCACCGCCGCAGGGGTTAAGGCCAGCTGTGCCGCGGCCCTGGTCAGGCTGCCGGTTTCCGCAGCCACTTTAAATGACTGAATCACGTTGATTTTAGGCAAGCGCGATGACGGGTTGGGCATTAAGCATTCCTTATCAGGGTATTAACGATTTATTGGTATTCAGCTGATGCCGGGCAGGCTAGTGTGACAATTCATTCATTATGAGACCGCGACGATGCCCAAAGCCCTGGTACGTACTGACTTACATCCTCTGACCGACCACGCCTGGCGTCAAGACTGTCGCAGGCAACTTAATCAACACGGCGCGCTGGTGTTGCGGCATTTTTTGCAGCCTGCCGCCCTGCAGGCCATCGTCGCAGAAGGCAATGCGCAGCGCGATCGGGCTTATTACACTGTCAGTCAGCACAACGTTTACCTGATGAAAACGGATGCCGGCTTCAGCGACAGCCATCCACGCAACCGCGAAGTAAACAGCACCAAAGGGTGCATTACGGACGATATGATTGCAGCGGATTCCCCGCTGCGTCAGCTGTATGACGATGCGCTGTTTCAGTCTTTCTTATGCGAAGTGCTGGACGAAGAGGCGCTGTATCCCTACGCCGACCCGTTGTCTTCGATTAACCTGCACTATGCGCCACAGGGTAAAGAGCTGGGATGGCATTTTGACAACTCCTCGTTTGCCATCACGTTGCTGGTGCAGAAACCGCTGGGCGGTGGACGGTTTCAGTATGTGAAAGACCTGCGGGATGCTGATGCAGGCGAAATGAATTACGCGGGCGTGGCCGCCGTGCTCGATGAACAGCACGCCGTCGATGAACTGGCTATGGATGCCGGTGACCTGGTACTGTTTCGTGGGCGAAATTCACTGCATCGCGTGACGCCCACAGAAGGCGACATCACGCGCATGCTGGCGGTGCTGGCCTACAATACCGCGCCCGGCATCGCCCTGTCGGAAACGGCCCGCCTGACGTTTTACGGCCGGTTGTAAACCGCACCCGCAAACGTTTTTGCCGATCATCTGGCCGCGCGGCACGCTCCACCCTGCGTGGCTTTATTGGTGGACGTTACCGCCATCCACTGACGCAGGTTTTGTAGCATTGCCATACAGCGTTCAAGCTGTTCAAGACTGACAAACTCATCTGCTTTGTGTCCCTGTTCCATGCTTCCCGGCCCGCAGACCAACGTGGCTACCCCAATTTCGTCAAATAATCCCCCTTCGGTGCCAAAGACGACCGTGGCGAACTCGTTATGCCCGCTCCACTGCGCCAGCCAGCGGGCAAAGTCGGTCTGCGGATCGGTCAATAAACCGGGGTAGCCGCTCAGTGGTTGAAAGGTAATGTTGCACAACGGTTCAGTGCGCTGCATTTCAGGCACCAGTTCTGCTTCGGCGAAGTGGCGTACGCTGTCATACAGCGCCTGAGCATCCGTACCAGGCAGCGTTCGCCACTCCATATCAAACTGGCAGGTCTCAGGAACAATATTCAGTGCTGTCCCGCCCTGAATCGTGCCAATCTGCAGCGTGCTGTAAGGCGGTTCAAACCTTCGTCACGTTGCTGCTTTAACGCTTCTTCCTGCTGCAAAAGATGCGCAATTAACCGGGCGGCGTAGTGAACCGCATTCACGCCCTGATGCGTATAGGCAGAGTGGCAGGCGTGGCCCTGCACCCGACAGCGCACCGCCCGTTTTCCCTTATGTCCGTAAACCGGCTGCATGGCGGTCGGCTCACCCACAATACACATCGCCGGTTTTGCCGGTGAGGCATTGAGCATCGCCACCAGCGAGCGCACGCCCAGGCACCCCACCTCTTCGTCACAGGAAAACGCCAGATGCAAAGGCATGCGCAGAGGCTGCTGAAGAAACGCATCCAGCATGGCCAGCACGCAGGCAATAAAGCCTTTCATATCGGCGCTTCCCCGACCGTAATATCGTCCGTCACGTTCCGTCAGGGCGAAAGGCGGCACGGACCAGTTTTGCCCCTCAACCGGCACCACGTCCGTATGCCCTGACAGCATAACGCCGCCTTCGCCCTCCGGCCCCAGACGCGCATACAGATTGGCTTTTTTACCGCTGTCGTCATACAGCCACTGCGTCGTTATGCCTCTGTCAGTCAGGTAGTCGTCAATAAACTGGATCAGGGCCAGGTTTGACACCCGACTGGTTGTGTCAAAGGCCAGCAGGGAGGCCAGAAGCGCCCGTAACGTCTCATTCATCGCCGGGCACACCATAGGCCGGTGCCTCACGCGGATCCAGCGCGCGCGTGACATAGGCTTCCATCTGGGGTTCATAGGCAAGCCACAGTTGTGTCAACTGCCCGACAGGGTCGTGCACGGTCCAGTCGATGCGCAGATCCACCAGCGGCCAGGGATAATCATCCACAAGTTTGAGCGCAGCTGAATGTAACGGCCCCGCTTCTCCGCCTGCCGCCACGCCGGCCTGAAGGGCGGCAAGCAGCCGACTGGCCAGTTCACCGGAGGCCGCTTCAAAGGCCGCGCACATGGATGCCGTTACGCCCTTGTTCGCCAGCATATTGCCTGCGGCGATACAGTTTTTTCCTTCGGCCATGCTCCAGATACCCAGCGTCTTGCTGCCACTGAAAAACGCCGTGTTACCCTGAATATCAATCGCGGCGACCTGGCGGTAATCACTGAATCTGTCGCCAGCCAGCGCCCGCTTTAGCGCCACGTTCAGATCGCTGCCCTGATCCAGATGCAACAGAATCTGCTGCCCCAGAGAGGGCAACGTAATATTCTGGCTGGATATGGCACCCACGCCGGCCTGGAGCCAGGGACAGCGCGCGCCTACCGCAATGCTGGATGAACTGATAGCGATGCCGAGCTGACCGGTTTCTTCACACCGTGCCGTCACTGATAAGGTCATTGGTCTGCTCCACGTTTCCAGTCATCCGGAATCACCGCAATGACATCAATTTCCATCAGCCATTGCGGCTGTGCCAGAGCCGAAATCACCAGCCCTGTTGAGACGGGGAAAACACCTTTTAGCCACTTTCCGACTTCACGGTAAACCGGTTCGCGATAACGCGGGTCGACTATATACGTGGTGGTTTTGACAATATGCGACAGATCGCTCCCCGCCTCTTCCAGCAGTTGCTTCACATTTTTCATCGCCTGCGCCGCCTGCGCGGCCGGATCGCCCAGGCCAATCAGATTACCGTCGAAGTCAGTGCCGACCTGGCCGCGCAGGTACACTGTGTTACCTGCACGTACGGCCTGGCAGAGATCGTTGTCCAGCGTTTGATTAGGGTACGTTTCTTTGGTGTTAAACATCCGAATACGAGTATGGGTTGGCATAACAGCAGTCTCCTGGTTCAGTTTTCTGACGCGGCACGGTAATCCTGATACTGGCGCTGGATAGCAATATGGTCGGCAACATACTTTGCGTCATGCCACACGCCCCAGATAAACGAGGAGCCGCGGCGCGACTGCCAGGGCAGCCCGAGGAAATAGAGTCCGGACTCCGGGGAGACGCCGCGTTGATGGAGAGGTCTGTTTTTCTCGTCAAAGGCGTTAACCTTCAGCCAGGTATAATCCGTGGCATAGCCTGTCGCCCAGATGAGCGTCGTGATCCCTGCGCGGACCAGATTGAGCGACTGCACAGGATGCGAGACGCTTTCCGGATCGGACAGAAAGGCGCGTGCGGCCGGATCCTCGGGTAAATTCAGGCCATGGCGTTCAACCCAGGCATCGGCCGCATCCAGCAGGGATAAATAGTTTTCATCGCCTGCGGCAATGTTTTGCGCCAGATCGGGCTTAAAGGTCACGACCTCGCCGGAAAAGCGCTCCGTCAATCCGACCAGGTTGATGCCCTGCTCCGCCAGTTTGCGAAAGTCGACGGTATGCCCGCCGCGCGCGCCGCTGACCGCGATGGTGACGTGTTCTTTCCCCGGTTGGCTGGCTGCCGCATCCCACAGGCCAAGGACCCCTAACCACCAGCAAAAGTCCCGGTTGCGATAGCGGCGAGGCGGACGATCGTGGGGACCAACGGAGAGCCACACGTCTTTTCCTGCACGCTGAAGCTCATCGGCAATCTGCACCCCTGACGAGCCCGCGCCGATAACCAGCACACCACCTTCAGGCAGTTGTTGCGGGTTACGGTAGTCCGCCGAATGTAACTGGGTGAACCGTGTATCCGTGGGCGCAATGGCCGGAATCACAGGCTTCTGAAAAGGCCCTGTGGCGACGACTACGCGCCGGGCAACGATCGGACCAGCGGAGGTTGAGACGTCGAACCCGCTGCGCCCGACACGCGGTACCACGCTGATGACTTCGACGCCCGTTTTGACAGGCGCCTCGATCTGCTGCACATACGCTTCAAAATAGTCAGCAATCTGTTCTTTAGGCACAAAGCTGTCAGGATCCTGCCCCGGAAAAGTCATGCCGGGAAACCGATCGTGCCAGGCCGGGCCGTTGGCGACCAGCGAGTCCCAGCGCCGGGTCCGCCACGCTTCGGCAATACGATTTTTTTCCAGCACGCAATGCGGAATGCCGAGCCGCCCCAGATGCTCGCTCATGGCGATGCCGGCCTGCCCTGCCCCAATCACCAGGGTATCTGTTTCTTGCTCTGATATTGTCATTCCATCATCCTCAAGCCCGACGTTTTAATGACGTGTTCCTGACACGCGCCAGCGCCAAGATTATTTGAGGCAGATGAATGGGTAAAATATTATAAAGCTAATATCTGAATAAGAAATTAATAAGCAGAAGATACGTGCCCGGTTATTAAAGCCACTCAGCGAATAAAGCGCGAAATTAGCCGATGTGATTTACCGCAAATACATTTCTTTTTCTTACCAAACAGCACGGTAATTGCGCGGCACTTTTTACACGGTGGGCCCCAACGCACTATTCTGGCAATAGTCCATAAAAAGTTTTGTCGGTCGCGTTGGTTCATTATGACTTAACCAGGCCATGATTAACGTCGAGGCTTCCATATCATCTTCAATATCAATCTGCGCCAGCTTTTCACCGTCATAAGTCACATCAGTACAGGGGCGGGTGACCAGAACTGAAAACCCCAGCCCCTGTCCTACCATGCAACGCACCATTTCAATGGAGGGCGAACTGTAGGCTACCTGCGGGTGGTACCCTTTGCTTTTGAAAATATTGATGAAGTAATTCCTGCTGGGTACCGCATCCAGCAAAATCATAGGTTCCTGACTCAGCTCACGCAGCGTGACCAGGGATTTTTGTGCCAGTGGATGGTTTACCGGCAGGAGCGCGTAAGGTTTATGCGGGGCGTTTAACGTGGTTTTTTGAATGGTGTTATCCAGCTCGAGATCGTAGAGAAAAGCCAGATCAAAACGTCCGCGATGGAGTCCATGCATCAGTTCATGCTGCTCGCCGTCGTACAGTTCAATGGTAATATCCGGATAGTGTTTTTTAAACCCGGCTATCAGTTTGGGCATATACAGCGGCGCCGCAGATTCAAAACATCCCACCGCAATCGTGCCTGAAATCAGGGTGTTATCTGCACGTGAGTTTTGCTCAAACTCGTGTGTCAGACGTAGCAGCTCCTGCGCCTTTTCGTAAAAACGGCGGCCGCCAGGCGTCAGCGAAACACCCTGTGCGTGATGGCGGATGAGCAGTTGCTGATCGAAGGCGTCCTCCAGGTTTTTGATGGAAACGGAAATGGAGGGCTGGGCGATATGCAACTGACGCGAGGCTTCCGCAATGCTTTCCGTCTCCACCACGGCGACGAAATATCTGAGCTGTTTAAGTGTAAAGCGACTCATGGCGTTACCTCTGTTTTTTATAGTCAGCAAGACACCTTGCTTCGTTCCGGCCTAAGCAGCACTGCAAATGCTGTGCCACTTACCTGCCCGTTCCACCTGAACGCCGTTTATGTATTAACGCCATTCCACCTGTTTTTTTACGTCTGGCAGAAACGTAATCATCAAAAAGAAATTGCACCAATAACTCTCACCCTGCGTCGCAATGATCAGCGTGCTGCCCTAAATAAGCGCAAAAAGGGAAAGAATACGTTAATTATTGCCCTGCACTGTTAAAAAGACACCGTTTAAAAAGGGATATAACAGTTGGATAGTTTTTTTAAAATCAGAAGCCAGCAAATTACTAATTGCTATCGTTCCCGTCCTGCCGCCATAGTGAATTACAGAATTATTCACCCCTTCTGTTTAATGTGAGCAAGCCCATGACATTTAACTGGAACTATATGTTCAGTCTGTTTAGCGACGCTAATTTTTGGCTGGCGACATGGACTGTCATCAAACTGAGCCTGCTGACCTGGGGAACGAGCATTATTGCGGGATTTATCCTGGCGCTGGCCAAGCAGTCGCGCCATCCCTTATTGACGCTGCCGGCCCGGTTTTATATCTGGCTCTTTCGTAGCCTGCCTTTGCTGGTGCTGCTGATCTTTGTTTATAACCTGCCTCAGGCATTGCCCGCCACGTCGACGGTACTGAGCGATCCATTCTGGGCAGGATTTATTGCGCTGACCATGTGTGAAAGCGCCTATATCGCAGAGATTCACCGTGGCGGGCTGCTGGCGATTCCCAAAGGCCAGAGCGAGGCTGCCCGGGCACTGGGATTACGCTATGCAGGCATTCAGTGGCGCATCATTATCCCGCAGGCACTGCGTGTGGCCTTACCGGCACTGGCGAATGAATACATCGCGATCGTGAAGCTGACGTCACTGGTCTCTGTTATCTCGCTTACCGAAATTTTGATGGTCGGCCAGCGACTCTACTCGCAAAACTTTCTGGTCATGGAAACCATGGCGGCGGTCGCCTTCTATTACGTGCTGATCGTTACCGTCTTTGACTTCCTGCTGAAACAGCTGGAGCGCTATCTGGACGTGACACAACGCCAACCGTCCGGCAAACCTGATGCACATCTTTTCGAACTCGCACAACGCGCAGCGGTGAATCCTGTCCGTCAGGCGTTTCACGCCAGCGGACCAGCGTTGCAGGCCCTGCGTCTGCACAAGGCTTACAACAATGTTGAAGTGCTGGGTGCCGTTAACCTGCAGATCCATCCTGGCGAAGTGGTTTCCGTAATCGGGCCTTCAGGTTCAGGAAAAACTACGCTGATTCGCCTGCTTAATGGTCTGGAGCAGATCGATAACGGTGAAATTCGTATTAACGGAAAGCCCTTTATTCATCTCAGTCAGCAGGGAGAGCAACGCAAGCCACGCTTCGTTGAGTATTCAGAGCATCGTCTCAATATCGGGATGGTCTTTCAGAGCTTTAATTTGTTCAGTCATCTCAGCGTTATGGACAACCTGTTGCTGGCGCCTCGCTATCACAAGCTCGCGCCTGCCGCGGTATTAAAACAGCAGGCTGCTGCGCTGCTTTTTAAAGTCGGCATGCTCGACCATGCGTGGAAGTACCCTCATCAGCTCTCCGGCGGTCAGCAGCAACGCGTGGCTATCGCACGTGCCTTGATGATGCGTCCGCAAATCATGCTGTTCGATGAACCCACCTCTGCACTGGATCCCGAAAAAGTGAATGAAGTGCTTCAGGTCATTGAAGCACTGGCAAGCGAGGGCATCACCATGGTGATCGTGACCCATGAGATGAACTTTGCCTTCAAGGTGTCTGACCGGATTGTCTTTATGGAAAAAGGACGCGTGGTCTGTGACGACGCGCCGCAGGCTCTACGCGATGGCCAGCATCCGCGCGTGGAAGCTTTTCTGAAGGATGTCTCGCTGGCGTAACGATGTATTAATCACGAGGGCACGACCATGATTGAACAGTGGCAGGTAGATCAGTATCACCAGCAGGGATTTCTGGTAGTTGAAAATGTCCTGACAAGCGATGAAATCGCAGCGCTACAACACGACTTTGACCAGTGGGTTGAGGAAAGCCGCAGCCAGAATGCGCCCTGGGGCGATACGCAGGATGGGCGTCCGCGTTTCGATATTGAGAGCGATCACCGTGCCGATCATCCTTCTTTGCGCCGCGTCAGCTCACCGAACGATATCTCTGCCGCCTATCGCCATGCGGCACTGCATTCACGTATGGCGCAGATTGCCGGACAGTTAATCGGGGGCAGCGGTGCACGCTATCATCACAGTAAGATCAACTCGAAACTGCCCCATACCGCAACGAAAGTGGAGTGGCACCAGGATTTCCTGTTCACCCCGCACAGCAACGACGATATCGTGACCGCGCTGCTGATGGTCAGTGAGGTCACACCGGAAAATGGTCCGCTGAACGTGGTGCCGGGCAGCCATCAGGGGCCGCTTTATTCACACTGGCAGGGTGGCCGCTTTACCGGTGCCGTTGATCCCGCAGTGGTGAAAGAACAGTGCCAGCAACCTACCGCCTGTTTTGGTCCCTCGGGTTCTGTGTGCTTTATGCATACCCGACTGCTGCACGCCTCCAGTCCCAATGAAACCGAATGGCCGCGCACACTGTTTATCGCCGTGTACGCCGCTGAAGATGCACTGCCGTTCGGTGAAAACCCGTTACCCAGCCCGGATGCGGGCACGCTGGTTTACGGTGAGGAGAGCGGCATGATCCGCAGCACCGCAAACGCCTTCCGCCTGCCGCAGAAACCGCGCGGTGCTTCGTTTTTTGTTCAACAGGCCGGTAAAGATCTTGCCAACGTCTGATGGCATTTTTCAGAGAGAGAATAATGATGAAAACCTACGTGTTAAGTCTGCTTGCCGCAGGCGCTGTACTGGCGTCCTTTAACGCCTCAGCCTTTTTACAACCCGGCAAAATTATCGCCGGATCGGATATGACCTTCTTTCCGTATGAGTACATGAAGGATAATAAACCCGCCGGCTTTGACATTGAGTTTCTTGATGGTCTGGCCAAAGTGATGGGCCGTCAGGCCGTTAACATTGATACCCGTTTCCCTAACCTGATTACCGGCTTGCAGAGTAACCGGTTTGATATGACTAATTCGTCGATGTACATCACCGCCGATCGCATGAAAGTGATCGACATGATTCCCTATCTGAAAAGCGGCGAAGCTATCCTGTCGTTGAAGGGAAGCGATTACCAACCCAAAACGCCTGAAGATTTCTGCGGCCATAAAATCGGTTCGATGGGCGCCACGTCGTGGTTGCAGCAGTTACACAAACTGTCTGACGACTACTGTGTGAAAAACGGTAAACCCCCCATCGCGATTAGCGAATATTCGACCGATCCGCAGACAACGCAGGCGATGCTCTCCCATGCGGTCGAAGCACAGATTACCGATGCCGCCGTGGCGCGTGGCGTGGTGCAAAAGCTGGGCGACCGTATTCAGATTTCCTCCACGACACTTATCTATCCGGTGTTAAACGGTTTTGGCGTGAAGAAGGACAATACGGAGGTGAAAAAAGCCCTGGTCGCTGCGCTGGCTACCTTCAGTAAAACGCCCGAATATGCCGCGCTGCTCAAAAAATACCATTTTGAAGCGCCAACAGCCGACGATCTCAACACCCTGATGCCAAAACCTTAATCTCAAACGCGTGCCCGTCACGCGTTCATTTTCAGGAGGGAATATGGCGCTTTCTTTTGAAGAGCAGACCCGTATCGATCTGGCGGCGGCCTTTCGCATTATTGCCCACCTGGGCATGCATGAGGCGGTAGCGAACCATTTCAGTGCCGCAGTTTCACCGGATGGTAAGCAGTTTCTGATGAACCCAAAGTGGAAACACTTTTCACGGCTTCGCGCCAGCGACCTGCTGCTGCTCAATGCAGACGATACCGCCTGTGGAGAGCGGGACGATGTAGACGCCACCGCCTGGTCGATCCATGGGCAACTTCATCAGCGGCTGCCAGAAACCCGGGTCGTGATGCATCTGCATCCGGTTTATACCACCAGCGTCGCCTGTCTGGCACAGCCACACATTCCGCCTGGCGATCAAAACAGTGCGCGCTACTTCAACCGTATCGCGGTGGATACCCTGTACGGGGGCATGGCAGACACTCAGGAGGAAGGCGCCCGACTGGCCAGCCTGCTGACCGATAAGCGTCGTCTGTTGATGGGTAATCACGGCGTTATGGTTACCGCCCAGACGGTGGGCGAGGCCTATGATGATATCTGGACACTGGAGCGGGCCTGCCAGATTCTGGTCACCGCCTGGTCTACCGGGCAACCGTTGAAGGTGCTGAGCGACGAGGTCGCGGAAAAAACGGCCCGTGACTGGGAAGGCATCCCCGACTTCTCTCTGCGGCATTTCGAAGAGATGAAGCAGTTGATGATTGAGGCCGATCCCACGTTATGTGACTGAGTGGGGCCGTGCGGACGACAATGCCGGAAACCGGGGCAGCGCGTGGCGACATCCTTTTGCCGTCACGCGCTTGCCGCCGGGAGATTACGCCTCTGGCGCGGGGTAAGTTTTTATCCAGTGATCGGCAATCTGCTGCCGGGTGCAAATCCACACATCTTTATGCTGCTGAATGTGGTCGAGGAAATTTTGCAAGGCGCGGAATTTTCCCGGGCGACCTAACAGGCGGCAGTGCATCCCCACCGACATCATTTTGGGCGCGGCTTCGCCTTCTTCATACAGCACGTCGAACGTATCGCGCAGATAGGTAAAGAACTGCTCTGCGGTATTGAAACCCTGGGGCGAGGCAAAGCGCATATCGTTGCATTCCAGCGTGTAAGGAATGATCAGATGGGGTTTTACCGTACCGTCCTGACAGGTGACCTGAGTCCAGAATGGCAAATCATCACCATAATAGTCGCTGTCATAACTGAAGCCGCCCTGTTCCACCACCAGCCGCCGCGTATTGGGGCTGTCGCGTCCGGTGTACCAGCCTGTGGGCGCTTTGCCAAACAGGTCCGTTAACACATCCACCGCCTGCTGCATGTGCTGACGTTCGGTTTTAGCATCAATGCCCTGATAGTGAATCCAGCGCCAGCCGTGGCTGACCACGTCATACTGCGCCTGTTTGATGGCGTCCACGATGTCCGGGTGGCGCGCCAACGCCATCGCGACGCCAAACACGGTCAGGGGCAGTCCGCGCTTCTGAAACTCATTGTGAATGCGCCAGAAACCGGCGCGGGATCCATACTCGTACAGGGATTCCATCGACATATGCCGATCCGGATAACTGGCCGCCCCAATGATGTCAGACAGGAACTGTTCTGAACCCGTGTCGCCGTGCAAAACGTTGTTTTCTGCCCCTTCCTCATAGTTGAGTACAAACTGCACCGCGACGCGCGCTTTCTTTGGCCAGCGCGCATGTGGAGGCTTTCCACCGTAACCGATCAGGTCACGCGGGTAATTCTTATTGAAGCTGTAGGTTTTTTTATCCTGGCTTTCAGTCATCACTTGCATCCTGTCGTTGAACGGGAACATCTGCTTAGTTTAGGTGCTGAAAGACACCTGAGAGCGGTTTATGTAGCGGATAAGCTAAATCGCCTTGTTTACTGGTGCCAAAACCCAGCGCCACCAGCGATTCCACCATCTTGACGGCGGCGCTGACGCCATCAATCACCGGCATCTCCAGCTCTTTTGTCAGCGACGCGGCCAGCGTTGCCATGCCCCCACAGCCTAAAACAATGGCGCCACAGCCATCTTCCCGCTTTGCCTGGATACAGCGCTGGCGCACTTTCTCCTGCGCCACGCCGCTGCCGTCTTCCAGCGCCAGCACGGGTAAATCAATAGCATGTAAAGCGGCACAATGGTGCGTAAAACCGTACTGCTGAAGTAAATGGCGTGCGATGACCAGCGTGCGGGGCAACGTCGTGACAATTGAAAAACGCGTTGCCACCAATGTGGCGGTATGCATGGCCGCCTCCGCGATACCGATGACCGGCCCGCTGGCCAGTTCGCGTGCCGCCAGCAAGCCAGGATCGCCAAAACAGGCAATCACATGGCCACTGACGCCCTGCGCTTTGCCGAGCTTCACCTGTTCCAGCACGCCGATCGCCGCTATCGCCTCATCAAAATGCCCTTCAATCGACGGCACGCCCTGCGAAGGGCAAACGGCAATAATGTCCGTTCCAGGTGCGGCCACCGCGCGGGCCGCCTGACCGATGGTTTCGGTCATCGCCTGGCTGGTATTGGGATTGATAACCTGAATCAGGCTCATGATACGGCTCCTTTATGCCCGGCAAACAGTCGGGAAAAATCCGGTAGTGTTTCGCCTCCGCGCTCAAAATGGAGGCTGGCAACGATGTGTTCAAAATGATGCTGCAGCGAGGCGGTCAGTGACACCAGGTCTTTTTCCCGGAGTCGCTGGAGTAACTGGCCGTGATCGTCACAGCGACAACCGCGCTGCCAGGGCGCGCCCCAGGTGGCAATCACCAGCGACGATCGCTGGGCCAGTTGCGTCACCAAATCCGTTAATACCTGATTGCCCGAAATCGCCTGCAACTGGATATGAAAGGCCGCGGACAGACGAATCGCCGCCGGACCGTCATGCCGGGCAATCGCCTCTTTTTCCTGCTCAACCAGGGCCGTGAGCCCGGCCAGGTGCGGTGCCTGCAGATGTTCCAGCACCGCAGAAAGATTGCCGCACTCAAGCAGGCTTCGGGTGCGGAAAATATCCCGCGCTTCCTCCACGCCCGGTGTGGCGACATGTGCACCACGTTTGGGCGTGAGCGTGATCATTTGCACCGCAGCAAGGCGCTGCAAGACCTTACGGATGCCCGTGCGGCTCACGCCAAAGACCTCTGAAAGCGCTTCTTCCGGCAATTTGCTGCCGGGCGGCAGTTGATGTTCGACAATGGCGTTCATTAACGCCTGATAGATAGGTTCATCTTTATCATGCAGCTCGGCCGCCGTTCTCTGGCCTGTTTCACTCTTCATCACCCGCTCCGGTAAACATCATTGCATCACTTATCGTATACGTGAAAAATAAATTTTGTATACAAAAAACAAATCTGGCCTGGATCCTGCAATGTGATTTCACAAGGTTATTTTATTCATGTCTTTGAGAGGAGCAGGTTTCATGCCAAATCATTCAACGGTGGGTAACACATCGGCCTCTGAAGCCGGAAAAGCATACAGTCCGAAGCTATGTAATGCTGACCTGGCGCCTACCCGCCATCAAAACTGGTCGTGGTACAACATCTTTTCCTTCTGGATGTCGGATGTGCACAGCATGGGCGGCTACGTGGTCGCGGCAAGCTTCTTCACATTAGGGCTGGCCAGCTGGCAGGTGCTGCTGTGTTTGCTGGCAGGGATCTGTATTGTTCAGCTCTGCGCCAACCTGGTCGCTAAACCCAGCCAGATGGCCGGCGTGCCTTATGCGGTCATTTGCCGCCAGGCATTCGGTGTCTTTGGCGCCAATATTCCGGCGGTGATCCGCGGCCTGATTGCGTTTGCCTGGTACGGTATTCAGACCTGGCTGGCGGCGAATGCGCTGATGCTGGTGCTGCTGAAGTTTTATCCGTCGCTGGAAAGCCTGACGCACAGCCACTGGCTTGGCTTATCGCAACTGGGCTGGTACTGCTTTGGCGTGATGTGGGTTCTGCAGGCGATGGTGTTCTGGCACGGCATGAGTGCGATTAAGCGCTTTATTGATATCGCTGGTCCCGCCGTTTACGTCGTCATGCTGGCACTGGCGGGCTGGATTGTATACAAAACCGGATTCGACGGTATTTCGTTTACGCTGGCCAGCAAATCGCTGTCCGTCGGTGAACAAACCTGGCAGATGATTACGGCAACGGCACTGGTCGTGTCTTACTTCTCAGGCCCGCTGCTGAACTTTGGTGACTTTTCTCGCTACGGCAAAAGCATGAGTGAGGTTCGCCGGGGTAACCGCTGGGGACTGCCGTTCAATTTCCTGCTGTTCTCCATCGTGACCGTTGTGATTGTATCGGGTACGCAGTCCTTGTTTGGTAAAATGATCACCGATCCTATCGAAACCGTGAGCATGGTTGGCAGCGATTTAGCCGTGGCAATTGGCTTACTGACCATGATCACCGCGACGATTGGCATCAACATCGTGGCGAACTTCGTGTCTCCTGCTTTCGATTTTTCTAACTGCTCGCCTCAGAAAATCAGTTTTCGTACCGGGGGGATGATTGCAGCGGTGGGTTCGGTCCTGCTCACGCCGTGGAATTTGTTCCAGTCGCCTGAACTGATTCACTATACGCTGGACGTACTGGGTTCGTTTATCGGGCCTTTGTTTGGCATCCTGTTAGCCGATTTTTACCTGATCAAAGGCGGCCGTATTTCTGTGGACGATCTGTTCGATGCCACACCGCAGGGGCGCTACTGGTATCGCGGTGGATTTAACCCGAAAGCCATTGTTGCCCTGCTGCCCTCGGTCGCTATTTGTCTGGTGATTAGCTTTATCCCTTCTCTGCATCAGGTCGCCAACTTTAGCTGGTTTATCGGCGTGGCGCTGGCGGCGAGCTGCTACTGGCTGGTGGCGCGGGAAAAACAGGTTGCAGAAAAACATACGACAATCCCGTCGGGTGCCGTCGCGATGCAGAAAGACTGATTCACCCTTACTGTCAGTCAGTCCGTTTCTGTGAGGACTGGCTGTGGGAACGTCGTTCTTACCCTGCCTTTATGGGGCATTTATTGGGTGCGACGGGCATCAGGTCGAAAATACGGGATAGCACTGAGCGTGACGGGCAAACCGGCTGTTGAGAGGAAGACGAGAAACGTCCAGAGCCAGAAAGCAAAAACGCCATGCTGATAACCAGCATGGCGTCAAAATTTGGCGGAACGGACGGGGCTCGAACCCGCGACCCCCTGCGTGACAGGCAGGTATTCTAACCAACTGAACTACCGCTCCGCGCTTTGTTCCCCGTCGGGAACGAGGCGCATATTAATCACATCATTACTCGCCGTCAACGGTTTTCCCCCTGCCCGCTTCCGTTTGCTGCTATTTTCGCCCCGATGTTGATTTTACACACAAATCTTTGCGACTCAGGCGCGCCAGAGGCAACTGCCCCCCTTCTTCATGATCAGATCCAGCCGTGATTCGTGATGACTGATTTCCTCATCACTGGCGGTGACCACGCGCAATCCTGATGTGGGCCGAACGATGCGCTGAATGCCTTCGCTCTGCTGCTGACGCGAGCGATCCTCTTCCGACGAGAAAGACAAGGACGTTTGTCCGCCCGTCATGGTTAAAAAGACTTCGGCCAGGATCTCGGCATCGAGCAGTGCGCCGTGCAACGTACGCTTACTGTTGTCTATCTCATAACGTGAACACAGCGCGTCGAGGCTGTTGCGCTTACCGGGGAACATACGGCGCGCCATCGCCAGGCTGTCAGTAATCTTGCAGAAGGTTTCCGTTTTTTCGATGCCGCGCTCAAGCTTGCTGAACTCATAATCCATAAAGCCGATATCAAACGAGGCATTATGAATAACAAGTTCTGCACCACGGATGTAGTCAAGAAACTCATCGGCAATCTCACTGAAGGTCGGTTTATCCAGCAGAAACTCATCGGCAATACCGTGAACGCCAAACGCTTCCGGGTCGACCAGCCGATCGGGCTTGAGATACATGTGGAAGTTGTTCCCTGTCAGGCGACGGTTCACCACTTCAACGGCACCGATCTCAATGATGCGGTGACCTTCATAATGCACCCCGATCATATTCATACCGGTGGTTTCAGTATCGAGAACGATTTGGCGGTTATTTGCAGTGCTCATAGGGCTCGTTTTATGTCAGACTTGGCGTTTTGTCAGAAGGAAGTCTACCAGAGATGCGCAAACAGGTAGAAATTTATACCGATGGTTCCTGCCTCGGCAACCCGGGCCCGGGGGGGTATGGCGCAATTTTGCGTTATGGGCAACATGAAAAAACATTTAGCGCCGGTTACCGCCTGACGACCAATAATCGCATGGAACTGATGGCGGCTATCGTCTCGCTGGAAGCCCTGAAACAACCCTGTGACGTGGTATTGAGTACCGACAGTCAGTATGTGCGCCAGGGCATTACGCAATGGATTCATAACTGGAAAAAACGCGGCTGGAAAACAGCTGATAAGAAGCCGGTTAAGAACGTCGATCTGTGGCAACGGCTTGATACTGCGCTCAGCACCCATCAGATTCAATGGGAGTGGGTTAAAGGCCATGCGGGCCACCCGGAGAATGAACGCTGCGATGAACTGGCACGCCATGCCGCAAACCATCCGGCTTTTGATGATATCGGCTATCAACCAGAATCCTGATCGTTGACGTGTCTGAACTGCCGTGTCGCATTCACAGGCTGCGGCAGGGGCCTTTTGCTCAGACTCATTCTTGCCTTGGTCGGCGTGAGGGGGAAACTGCGCTTACGCGCAACGACGATATTCAGGCACCCCAAAGCAGGTAAGTGAGCGCTGATCATTCTGCCGCCCTGCCGGTGCCAGGGCAACACCTGAAAACGCGTACGAAAGACCACTTCATAATTCAGCAATCCCAGCCAGTCCAGTAATCGCATCTGGCTGAACATGCGCCCGCTCCAGGGCGCTTTACGCTGTATTCCGGGTAGTATTTTACTGATACCCAGCAGACTGAACGGATTGAAGCCGCTGATTATCATCCAGCCATCATCGATCAATACCCGGTCCACTTCCCGCAATACCCGGTGGGGATCCTGACTCCAGGATAACGTATGGGCCAGTAAACAGGCATCGACAGATTTGGCTTCGAACGGGAGCTGGGTGGGATGCGCCAGGACCTGTAAGCCTTCACCTTCGACACCTACGCTGACCTGATGGGAAATCGCGCACTGTTCCGTATTGATTTCTGCGCTGAGGTTGCCAAGCTTAAGCATATGAAAGCCATAAAGCTTTCCGAGGTAAGGCTGAAGTTGCTGCGTCAGGGCATCGCGAAAGTAAATGCCCCATGGCATATCGTGCCATGAGCGTGGGGCGTTCAGGATTTGGCGTGTCTTGGCGGGCTTCATGCTTTACCATTTTCCTTTTAACGACCAGCGAGAGGTATTTATGAATCTTACCAGCATTCCTGCACTGCAAGATAACTACATCTGGACGTTAACAGATGACGAAGGAAAATGCCTGATTGTTGACCCGGGTGAAGCCCAGCCGGTTCTGGAGAAAATTCAGGCCAATGGCTGGCAGCCTGTCGCCATTTTGCTGACGCATCATCACAACGATCATGTCGGTGGCGTGAAAACGCTCTGTGAACATTTTCCCGAGATTGCCGTTTACGGTCCGCAGGAAACGGCAGATAAAGGGGCAAAAACATGCGTGCGTGAAGGAGATAACGTTGACGTTTTGGGCCTGTCATTCGCGGTCATCGCTACGCCGGGGCACACTTTAGGACATATCTCATATTACAGTGCACCTTATCTTTTTTGTGGAGATACGATGTTCTCAGGTGGTTGCGGACGGCTTTTCGAAGGCACCCCTGAGCAAATGTACCAATCCTTTCAAAAGCTTAACTCGCTCCCGGAAGACACATTGGTGTGCTGTGCGCATGAATATACTTTATCCAATTTGAAGTTTGCTGCCGCAATTTTACCCCACGATCCGCAAATAACGGCTGAATACCATAAAATTAAGGACTTACGGGCCGAAAACCGCATTACTTTACCTACAAAACTGGCCCATGAGCGTGTGATAAATTTATTTCTCCGAACGCAAGATGCTGATTTACAACGCGCTTTAAACGTTGATACTGGGGTTGGGCCCGTATGGCAAACATTTGCTGTTCTACGCGAGAAGAAAGACGCTTTTTGATTTTTCGGGTTGTGTTGTGAAGGACCGTCACGTATAGTTGCTCGTCTTTTAAGCGAACTATTGACACACACATGAAGGCTAAAGCGATATTATTCGCCTCGGTCTTGCTGGTAGGATGTCAGGCATCACGGAATGACGCCAATATCCCCGAACAGCATGCCCAGAGTCTGTCTTCAGCTGGTCAAAGTGAAAATGGAAAATACGGTGATCGACTTTTATCGCCGCGATGGCAGGAAGATGGAACTGGCCTCGCAGAAGATAATGATCTCTGGCGTTTCATTAGTGACGAGTTGAAGATGGGGATTCCGGAAAACGCCCGGATCCGCGAACAGAAATTAAAGTTTTTAAAAAATAAGAGCTATCTCCACGATGTAACATTACGGGCAGAGCCGTACATGTACTGGATAGTCGAGCAGATTAAGAAACGTAATATGCCGATGGAACTGGTACTGCTACCCATAGTGGAGAGCGCTTTTGATCCTCACGCAACGTCATCTGCAAATGCCGCTGGCATCTGGCAGATCGTTGGGAGTACGGGTCGAAACTATGGTTTAAAACAGAACCGTTACTACGATGGTCGTCGCGATGTTGTCGCCTCAACGAAAGTAGCACTGGATATGATGCAGCGTCTTAATACGATGTTTGGTGGTGACTGGCTTTTGACAGTGGCGGCTTACAACAGCGGAGAAGGACGGGTACTCAAAGCGATTAAACAGAACAAGGCGCGCGGTAAGCCTACCGACTTCTGGCATCTTTCGCTTCCACGTGAAACCACGGTTTATGTACCAAAAATGTTGGCCTTGAGCGAGTTGCTTAAGCACAACAAGCGTTACGGTATCAAACTGCCGACGCCTGACGAAAACCGTGCTCTGGCACGCGTTGAAGTGGGTCAGCAGATAAAACTGACGCAGGCCGCAGAAATGGCGGGGATGTCGCTCACCAAGTTAAAGAGCTTCAATACCGGTTATAAAGGCGGCGCAACAGCACCCAATGGGCCACATTACATTCTGGTGCCGAAGTCTAACGTCGCAAAGCTGCGTGATTCACTGGCTTCCGGTGATATCTCTGCCGTGCAGCCCACACAACTGGCGAAAGCCAGCAATGAGGGGGGCTACAAAGTGCGAAGCGGCGATACCTTATCCGGTATTGCGAATAAGTTAGGCGTCAGCGTGGCCACACTGAAGCAGCAAAATAACCTGCGCAGTGCCAGTATTCGTCCCGGTCAGTTACTGACTGTGGGTTCGAATGGCACGAGCCTGGCGGATAATAGCAACAGCATCACCTATCGCGTTCGTAAGGGTGATTCTCTTGACAGTATCGCCCGTCGTCACGGCGTTAACATCAAAGACGTGATGCGCTGGAACAGTGTTGTGAGTAACGCAAAAGATATTCAGCCTGGTGACGAGCTCACGTTGTTCGTTAAGAATAATGCAACACCAGATACCTGATACGTTGAAAAGGCTGACATTTGTCAGCCTTTTTTCTTGTTTGATTCTACATCCTGCCCGTGACCACGTTCTCTCTGCCCTTTCCTGCCTGATGTCACCTTTATCGTCTGGTACTGAACTCAACCAAAAGCGGGTTATGGTCGGATGCCTGCGTCACCAGAACCGAGGCTTCACTGACGTGTATATCGCGATAAAAAACGAAATCTAAAGGTCTGCCAAAGGCTTTACGCCGGTGATCGGCGGTAAACATCACCTCTTCCAGTTTCATCTGATGCGCAAAGCGATAGAGGGCGTTAATGCGCTGGCGGCTCCAGGCATTGAAGTCGCCCGCCATAATGACAGGCCCGCGATGATGGATAATCTGTTCGCCAATGGGGCCGAGCTGCTTGCTGTAAACATCCACGCCCAGGCTAAAATTTACCGCGTGGATGTTCACCACCATCAGCATCTCGCCCGTGGGAAGCGGATACGCCGTGACTAAGGCGGATTTTGAGAGCCTTAACAGGGGTTCTCGCTCGCGCAGGGGGCAACAATAAACAGGGTGAGCAGAAGCTAACGTCATGACGCCAGAGGGGTGCTGAGGCAGCACTAAAGCCGGAACCTGATCGGCCGCCAGATAGTTACTGGTCGCAAAGCGGATTAGCTCGGGCGTCGTCTGCGCTTCCTGAAGCAGAACCAGATGGGCATCCTTACCAAACCCTTCCAGCACGGACATCCAGTCAGCGCGCTGCTGCTTAAAGATATTCCATACTAATACTTTCAAAGTGGGATCGGCGGGGAGTGGCTCACCCGGTGGCAGTGCCTGGCCGAGATGAAACATGGCACCCGGAGGAAAGATCCTTTCCGCTGGCTGTCCGGCTACATATCTCATCGCATAGGTTTTTTTGCGCACTGTCCCGCCTGGCTAATCATTCAGAAATTCATGTCACTTATCTGTTATAGGGATTTTAGTACGCAGTTTCAATCGATGCCGACGATTGTTCGAGACCGCCCTCCCACTTTATTGTCGTCACGAATGGCGTAATCCGGCCTGTGCAGACCGTTTCTTCCACTAAAAAGATAACCGGCCTGACGGAAAGGCGCTTTCGTCTTCTTTAGCTCGCTTTACCAAAAAGCCATCCGCGCCAAGGGGGTAAACGGCAGGCTGTGCTTTAATTAGCGGTATATGGCCTCAGGCGCTATTTCACGTGAAGGAAACAATGAAGGCATCTTCTGAAGAACTCAAAGTATTTGTCAGCGTGGTTGAAAACGGGAGCTTCAGCCGCGCGGCGGACGCCTTGCAGATGGCCAATTCCGCCGTCAGCCGCACGATCAAAAAACTGGAAAATAAACTCGGACTGGCTTTACTGACGCGCACCACACGCAATCTTGCGTTAACGCAGGAAGGAGAACGTTATTTCCAGCAGGTTCAGCATTTTCTTCAGGTGATGACGGCCGCAGAAGACGCGTTGATAGAGAGCCGTTATGCGCCCAAGGGATTGTTACGTATTGATGCCGCCACTCCGGTCATACTGCATCTCCTGATGCCCATGATAAAAGCTTTTCGGGAGCGCTATCCCGAGATTGCCCTTTCACTGATTTCATCTGAAAACTTCATTAATCTCATCGAGCGTAAAGTCGATGTGGCGATTCGGGCAGGCAGCCTTACCGATTCAGGCCTGCGGGCACGACTGCTGTTCACCAGCTATCGCCGCTTTATTGCCTCTCCCGGGTATCTGGAGAAATATGGTATTCCTGTGTGCACAGCCGATCTGGATAATCATCAGTGTCTCGGTTTTATTGATGCGCCACGTCTTAACCGCTGGCCAATCGCCTGTGACGATGGGGAACTTTATACCATCCGTTCGGAACTGGATTCTAACAGCGGAGAAACCATCAAGCAGCTTTGTCTGGACGGTAATGGGATTGCCTGCCTTTCTGATTATATGGTGCATAAAGAGATCGCTGACGGAAGTCTGGTTGAGATCCTGGCCGATCAACGTTTACCGGTAGAGATGCCGTTCAATGCTGTCTATTACAGCGATCTTGGCGTAAGCCAGCGCGTGCGTGCCTTTATTGATTTTTTAAGCGAATGGGTAGTAGAGCAACCCTGGCATATACAGGCTCAGTTACAGCCGTACACCCACACCTGAAAGCAGTAACTTCCCTCCCCCAGACTGTTTAAACATCATCTTCTGATGACGTTTACAGCGCAAATCCAGCCGCGTTTGCAGCCGTTCTGCGTCCCTGAAAGCGCAGGAGGGCGTAAGCGAATACGGCGTCGTGAGAATGACCGCCTGATGGTGTAGTGCAAAGAGGGTGAGGTGAAGCCGGACCTTCAATACGCCTGTTTTGAGCGTTAGTCGAGGACAGACCGGAATGTCAGCAGGAAGATTATGCAGCCGGGAGAGTGCGCGGAGGTAATGTCTTTTATATTAAGGAAAGGACTGAGTAGCACGCCAATGCGCGATCAATAAGCTGTGAAGTGATTGCCCTGGGCTGGTTGCCGTAGAAATGGAAAAAGCCCTGACCGTTAAGTCAGGGCTTTCCAATTAAGTGGCGGAACGGACGGGGCTCGAACCCGCGACCCCCTGCGTGACAGGCAGGTATTCTAACCAACTGAACTACCGCTCCACCGATTCTGTACTGATCGCAGAAAAACGTTCTGCTGTCAGGTGTTTCGCCCTTCCGCGTCACCGGTAAGGTCATGACCAGCGTGCTGGTCTTAAATTAATGCCTGGCAGTTTATGAATCACGCTGTGATTCACCCTTCGTGCCGCTGCGTTGCAGCGTTCAAAAGCGTTCGCTTTTGTCCTACTCTCTGTCGAGTAGCGAACTGCCCGAAGTTACGTGCAGGTTTTTTAATTTAATGCCTGGCAGTTCCCTACTCTCGCATGGGGAGACCCCACACTACCATCGGCGCTACGGCGTTTCACTTCTGAGTTCGGCATGGGGTCAGGTGGGACCACCGCGCTACAGCCGCCAGGCAGATTCTGTCTGCCGCACCGCCCTCTCGGGCCGCACGGCGTTATCCGGTAAACAAGGCTGAAAATTCTTTCTGTCTCTCAACCAAAACGCCTCTGGCGTTGTAAGGTTAAGCCTCACGGGTCATTAGTACCGGTAAGCTCAACGCATCGCTGCGCTTACACACCCGGCCTATCAACGTCGTCGTCTTCAACGTCCCTTCAGGAGGCTCGGAGCCTCAGGGAGAACTCATCTCGGGGCAAGTTTCGTGCTTAGATGCTTTCAGCACTTATCTTTTCCGCACTTAGCTACCGGGCAGTGCCACTGGCGTGACAACCCGGACACCAGCGGTGCGTTCACTCCGGTCCTCTCGTACTAGGAGCAACCCCCCTCAATTCTCCAGCGCCCACGGCAGATAGGGACCGAACTGTCTCACGACGTTCTAAACCCAGCTCGCGTACCACTTTAAACGGCGAACAGCCGTACCCTTGGGACCTACTTCAGCCCCAGGATGTGATGAGCCGACATCGAGGTGCCAAACACCGCCGTCGATATGAACTCTTGGGCGGTATCAGCCTGTTATCCCCGGAGTACCTTTTATCCGTTGAGCGATGGCCCTTCCATTCAGAACCACCGGATCACTATGACCTGCTTTCGCACCTGCTCGAGCCGTCACTCTCGCAGTCAAGCTGGCTTATGCCATTGCACTAACCTCCTGATGTCCGACCAGGATTAGCCAACCTTCGTGCTCCTCCGTTACGCTTTGGGAGGAGACCGCCCCAGTCAAACTACCCACCAGACACTGTCCGCAGCCCGGATCACGGGCCCACGTTAGAACACCAAACATTAAAGGGTGGTATTTCAAGGACGGCTCCACGCAGACTGGCGTCCACGCTTCAAAGCCTCCCACCTATCCTACACATCAAGGCTCAGTGTTCAGTGTCAAGCTGTAGTAAAGGTTCACGGGGTCTTTCCGTCTTGCCGCGGGTACACTGCATCTTCACAGCGATTTCAATTTCACTGAGTCTCGGGTGGAGACAGCCTGGCCATCATTACGCCATTCGTGCAGGTCGGAACTTACCCGACAAGGAATTTCGCTACCTTAGGACCGTTATAGTTACGGCCGCCGTTTACCGGGGCTTCGATCAAGAGCTTCTCCTTACGGATAACCCCATCAATTAACCTTCCGGCACCGGGCAGGCGTCACACCGTATACGTCCACTTTCGTGTTTGCACAGTGCTGTGTTTTTAATAAACAGTTGCAGCCAGCTGGTATCTTCGACTGGCCTCGGCTCCGGGAGCAAGTCCCTTCACCTACGCGCCAGCGTGCCTTCTCCCGAAGTTACGGCACCATTTTGCCTAGTTCCTTCACCCGAGTTCTCTCAAGCGCCTGGGTATTCTCTACCTGACCACCTGTGTCGGTTTGGGGTACGATTTCGTGTTACCTGATGCTTAGAGGCTTTTCCTGGAAGCAGGGCATTTATCACTTCAGCACCGTAGTGCCTCGTCGTCACGCCTCAGTGTAAAGTGCACCGGATTTGCCTGGCGCACACACCTACACGCTTAAACCGGGACAACCGTCGCCCGGCCGATATAGCCTTCTCCGTCCCCCCTTCGCAGTAACACCAAGTACAGGAATATTAACCTGTTTCCCATCGACTACGCCTTTCGGCCTCGCCTTAGGGGTCGACTCACCCTGCTCCGATTAACGTTGAACAGGAACCCTTGGTCTTCCGGCGACAAGGTTTTTCACCTTGTTTATCGTTACTTATGTCAGCATTCGCACTTCTGATACCTCCAGCATGCCTCACAGCACACCTTCAACGGCTTACAGAACGCTCCCCTACCCAACAACGCTTACGCGTCGCTGCCGCAGCTTCGGTGCATGGTTTAGCCCCGTTACATCTTCCGCGCAGGCCGACTCGACCAGTGAGCTATTACGCTTTCTTTAAATGATGGCTGCTTCTAAGCCAACATCCTGGCTGTCTGTGCCTTCCCACATCGTTTCCCACTTAACCATGACTTTGGGACCTTAGCTGGCGGTCTGGGTTGTTTCCCTCTTCACGACGGACGTTAGCACCCGCCGTGTGTCTCCCGTGATAACATTCTCCGGTATTCGCAGTTTGCATCGGGTTGGTAAGCCGGGATGGCCCCCTAGCCGAAACAGTGCTCTACCCCCGGAGATGAGTTCACGAGGCGCTACCTAAATAGCTTTCGGGGAGAACCAGCTATCTCCCGGTTTGATTGGCCTTTCACCCCCAGCCACAGGTCATCCGCTAATTTTTCAACATTAGTCGGTTCGGTCCTCCAGTTAGTGTTACCCAACCTTCAACCTGCCCATGGCTAGATCACCGGGTTTCGGGTCTATACCCTGCAACTTAACGCCCAGTTAAGACTCGGTTTCCCTGCGGCTCCCCTATACGGTTAACCTTGCTACAGAATATAAGTCGCTGACCCATTATACAAAAGGTACGCAGTCACACCACGAAGGTGCTCCCACTGCTTGTACGTACACGGTTTCAGGTTCTGTTTCACTCCCCTCGCCGGGGTTCTTTTCGCCTTTCCCTCACGGTACTGGTTCACTATCGGTCAGTCAGGAGTATTTAGCCTTGGAGGATGGTCCCCCCATATTCAGACAGGATACCACGTGTCCCGCCTTACTCATCGAACTCACAACCTGTGCACCTTTGTGTACGGGAGTATCACCCTGTACCCTGCGACTTTCCAGACGCTTCCACTGATGCACAAGCTGATGCAGGTTCTGGGCTCCTCCCCGTTCGCTCGCCGCTACTGGGGGAATCTCGGTTGATTTCTTTTCCTCGGGGTACTTAGATGTTTCAGTTCCCCCGGTTCGCCTCATGCCGCTATGGATTCACTGCATGATAGTGTGACGAGTCACACTGGGTTTCCCCATTCGGGTATCGCCGGTTGTAGCGGTTCATATCACCTTACCGGCGCTTATCGCAGATTAGCACGCCCTTCATCGCCTCTGACTGCCAGGGCATCCACCGTGTACGCTTGGTCGCTTAACCTCACAACCCACAGGCGTTTTGCGCTTGCGTGTCGTGAGCTTTTGAGAGACCCGAACGCATCGTGCTGTGTTCCTTATTACGGAGGAACACGACGTGCGTCGTTTCAAATTTTCAGCTTGTTCCGGATTGTTAAAGAGCAAATATCTCAAACGTGACCCTGAGGCCAGTTTTGAGATACTTCGTGGAGACACCTTTCACCTGTCACCAAGCAAGTGGCGTCCCCTAGGGGATTCGAACCCCTGTTGCCGCCGTGAAAGGGCGGAGTCCTAACCGCTAGACGAAGGGGACACGTACGTGTGTCTCGGCTTCGCAGCCGTCTTGCTTCTTCAGCTTTCTATCAGACAATCTGTGTGAGCACTTCGCACGAAGGTATCTTCAGGTAAGGAGGTGATCCAACCGCAGGTTCCCCTACGGTTACCTTGTTACGACTTCACCCCAGTCATGAATCACAAAGTGGTAAGCGCCCTCCCGAGGGTTAAGCTACCTACTTCTTTTGCAACCCACTCCCATGGTGTGACGGGCGGTGTGTACAAGGCCCGGGAACGTATTCACCGTGGCATTCTGATCCACGATTACTAGCGATTCCGACTTCACGGAGTCGAGTTGCAGACTCCGATCCGGACTACGACGCACTTTATGAGGTCCGCTTGCTCTCGCGAGGTCGCTTCTCTTTGTATGCGCCATTGTAGCACGTGTGTAGCCCTACTCGTAAGGGCCATGATGACTTGACGTCATCCCCACCTTCCTCCGGTTTATCACCGGCAGTCTCCTTTGAGTTCCCGACCGAATCGCTGGCAACAAAGGATAAGGGTTGCGCTCGTTGCGGGACTTAACCCAACATTTCACAACACGAGCTGACGACAGCCATGCAGCACCTGTCTCAGCGTTCCCGAAGGCACCAAGGCATCTCTGCCAAGTTCGCTGGATGTCAAGAGTAGGTAAGGTTCTTCGCGTTGCATCGAATTAAACCACATGCTCCACCGCTTGTGCGGGCCCCCGTCAATTCATTTGAGTTTTAACCTTGCGGCCGTACTCCCCAGGCGGTCGACTTAACGCGTTAGCTCCGGAAGCCACTCCTCAAGGGAACAACCTCCAAGTCGACATCGTTTACGGCGTGGACTACCAGGGTATCTAATCCTGTTTGCTCCCCACGCTTTCGCACCTGAGCGTCAGTCTTCGTCCAGGGGGCCGCCTTCGCCACCGGTATTCCTCCAGATCTCTACGCATTTCACCGCTACACCTGGAATTCTACCCCCCTCTACGAGACTCAAGCCTGCCAGTTTCAAATGCAGTTCCCAGGTTAAGCCCGGGGATTTCACATCTGACTTAACAGACCGCCTGCGTGCGCTTTACGCCCAGTAATTCCGATTAACGCTTGCACCCTCCGTATTACCGCGGCTGCTGGCACGGAGTTAGCCGGTGCTTCTTCTGCGGGTAACGTCAATTGATGAGGTTATTAACCTCACCACCTTCCTCCCCGCTGAAAGTACTTTACAACCCGAAGGCCTTCTTCATACACGCGGCATGGCTGCATCAGGCTTGCGCCCATTGTGCAATATTCCCCACTGCTGCCTCCCGTAGGAGTCTGGACCGTGTCTCAGTTCCAGTGTGGCTGGTCATCCTCTCAGACCAGCTAGGGATCGTCGCCTAGGTGGGCCGTTACCCCGCCTACCAGCTAATCCCATCTGGGCACATCCGATGGTGTGAGGCCCGGAGGTCCCCCACTTTGGTCTTGCGACGTTATGCGGTATTAGCTACCGTTTCCAGTAGTTATCCCCCTCCATCGGGCAGTTTCCCAGACATTACTCACCCGTCCGCCACTCGTCACCCGAGGAGCAAGCTCCTCTGTGCTACCGTCCGACTTGCATGTGTTAGGCCTGCCGCCAGCGTTCAATCTGAGCCATGATCAAACTCTTCAATTTAAAGTTTGATTTGCTGCAACCAGTGCAGCGATGCTCAAGGAAAACGTCGTAATGAATTTCAATACGTGTTCACTCTTAAGACTTGATATTTTTACGTCCGGAGACGCGGATATCAATCCTGCGAGTGCCCACACAGATTGTCTGATAAATTGTTAAAGAGCAGTGCAACCAGCGGGTTAACCGTCTGTTGCGAGGTGGCGTATATTACGCTTTCCTCCTTCAGAGTCAACTTCTTTTTCAGAAGTTTTTCTCCGGCGAAAACTCCGGGGAGCTCTCTGCTGAACACCGCGTTACGTAAGCCGTTGTACCGTGTCAGTGGAGGCGCATTATAGGGAAGCTTTCGCAGAGCGCAAGTGCAAATTTAAACTTTTTTGCTGTTCGTCTGAAATTTGCACAAAAGCGCTGTTTTAACCCTTTTTAATACGGGAAGGGAGCGCCGCAAGACTCTCTATTACCCAGTCAGCCAATGCCTCGCCTTCCGGCGTAACCGGCTTACCACTGCGCACTAACACTTTCTTACCGACACCGGCGGCCTGGGCGGCCTGCATATCTTCCAGCTTATCCCCTACCATATAAGACGCAGCCATATCGATATGCAGCTCTTCTTGCGCCGCCAGCAGCATGCCGGGTTGCGGTTTACGGCAGTCGCACTGCTGGCGATACGCTTCTACCGTTGCATCCGGGTGATGTGGACAGAAATAGATCCCATCAAGGTCGACATCGCGATCGGCCAGCGACCAGTCCATCCACTCGGTAAGCTGCATAAACTGATCTTCACTAAACATGCCACGTGCGATGCCAGACTGGTTTGTCACGATAACCAGCGCAAAGCCCATCTTTTTGAGTTGCTGCAACGCTTCAATTACACCATCGATAAACTGGAAATGATCGATTTCGTGGACATAGCCGTGATCAACATTGAGGGTGCCATCGCGATCGAGAAAAATGGCCGGGACTTTATTCGCCACGTAGAAACTCCTGCTATAAAAATTGCCGCTCAGTATCGCACGATTGTCATAAAAGGGAGAATGCCCGTTTACATGACTTCGATTGATTTAGACGTCTGGATGCCTTAACATCCATCCAGCTTATGCATGCTGTCCTTTATGGCAGCACACCAGACCACGGATAATGCAAGACGGCAATAAATAACGTAATGATTAAATTAGAAAATATAACCAAAGTGTTCCAGCAAGGTTCGCGAACGATAAAGGCGTTATCTAACGTCAGCCTGCATGTCCCGGCCGGACAGATCTATGGCGTCATCGGCGCATCCGGTGCCGGAAAAAGTACGCTGATTCGTTGCGTGAATCTGCTCGAACGCCCTTCTTCAGGCCGCGTGTTGGTTGATGGCGCGGATTTAACGGCGCTGAGCGAACGACAGCTGACGCAGGCCCGCCGTCAGATTGGTATGATTTTTCAGCACTTCAACCTGATGAACTCCCGCACCGTCGCCGGCAATGTTGCGCTGCCATTAGAGTTGGGTAGCCTTTCTCGTGATGAAATTAAAAAGCGCGTCTCTGAGCTCCTGGAGCTGGTCGGCCTGGCGGATAAGCACGATGCCTGGCCTGCCAATCTCTCCGGCGGGCAAAAACAGCGTGTTGCCATTGCCCGCGCTCTGGCCAGTAACCCGAAAGTTCTGCTGTGTGATGAAGCCACCAGCGCTTTAGATCCAGCGACCACGCGCTCAATTCTGGAATTACTGAAAGATATTAACCGCCGTCTGGGCCTGACTATTCTGTTAATTACCCATGAGATGGATGTGGTGAAACGCATCTGCGATCAGGTTGCGGTCATCAGCCAGGGTGAGCTGATCGAGAAAGACAGCGTAAGTGAAGTCTTCTCGCACCCCAAAACCCC
Source organism: Pantoea sp. JZ2 (assembly GCF_035191405.1). NCBI lineage: Bacteria > Pseudomonadati > Pseudomonadota > Gammaproteobacteria > Enterobacterales > Erwiniaceae > Pantoea > Pantoea sp. JZ2. The sequence goes on from NZ_CP045247.1 coordinate 3,826,162, forward strand.
GCTGGCGCAACAGTTCATCCAGTCAACCCTGCATCTGGATATTCCAGACGACTACCAGCAGCGCCTGTCGCCCGAAGCGGGCCCTGACAGCATGCCATTACTGCGTATGGAATTTACCGGCCAGTCCGTCGATGCTCCATTGCTGTCTGAAGCAGCGCGGCGTTTCACTATCAATAACAACATTATCAGTGCGCAGATGGATTACGCCGGCGGTGTGAAGTTTGGCATCATGCTGGCGGAAATTCACGGTAGCGAAAGCGATACACAAGCCGCCATTCAGTGGCTGCAGGAACATCATGTCAAAGTCGAGGTATTAGGTTATGTCTGAAGCGATGATTGCGCTGCTGGGGCGCGGCGTCTGGGAAACGTTGATGATGACCTTTGTCTCTGGCTTTTTCGGCTTCGTTCTGGGTTTACCGGTCGGCGTACTGCTGTATGTCACCCGTCCGGGACAGATTCTTGAAAACAAAGGGCTGTACCGTGTGCTGTCCGCCCTGGTTAACATTTTCCGCTCGATCCCTTTCATTATCCTCCTTGTGTGGATGATTCCGTTTACCCGCGTCATCGTTGGAACCTCTATTGGCTTACAGGCGGCCATCGTGCCCCTGACTGTCGGTGCGGCACCGTTTATTGCCCGCATGGTTGAAAATGCCCTGCTGGAACTCCCGACCGGGTTAATTGAAGCATCACGCGCGATGGGTGCCACGCCGATGCAAATCGTACGCAAAGTCCTGCTGCCTGAAGCCCTGCCCGGTCTTGTTAACGCGGCCACCATTACGTTGATTACCCTGGTAGGTTACTCGGCGATGGGCGGCGCAGTCGGCGCGGGCGGCCTCGGACAAATTGGCTACCAGTATGGTTATATCGGATATAACGCGACGGTGATGAATACGGTATTAGTGTTATTAGTCGTTTTGGTGTATCTCATACAATTCTGTGGCGACCGCATCGTGCGTGCTGTGTCCCATAAATAAGCAAGCAATATCACTATTAAGGAAAGGATATGTCTTTCAAATTTAAAAACATTGCCGCTGTGGGTGCATTAATTGGCGCGATTGCGCTGGCAGGATGCGATCAAAAAGCCAAAGATCCCAACCATATCAAAGTGGGCGTGATCGTCGGCGCTGAACAGCAGGTTGCCGAAGCGGCGGCCAAAGTGGCGAAAGATAAGTACGGTCTGGATGTTGAGCTGGTGACCTTTAATGACTATGTGCTGCCGAACGAAGCACTGAGCAAAGGCGATATCGATGTGAATGCGTTCCAGCACAAACCGTATCTGGATCAACAGATCAAAGATCGCGGTTACAAGCTGGTTTCTGTAGGTAACTCTTTTGTTTATCCGATTGCGGGCTATTCGAAAAAAATCAAATCGCTGGATCAACTGCAGGATGGCGCACAGGTTGCCATTCCTAACGACCCAACCAACCTGGGCCGTTCGCTGCTGCTGCTGCAGAAAGTGGGCCTGATCAAGCTGAAAGACGGTGTGGGCCTGCTGCCAACCTCGCTGGATATCGTTGAGAATCCAAAACACCTGAAGATTGTTGAGCTGGAGGCGCCACAGCTGCCACGTTCACTGGACGATCAGCAAATCGCCCTGGCCGTGATCAACACCACTTACGCCAGCCAGATTGGCCTGACGCCGGCGAAAGATGGCATCTTTGTGGAAGATAAAGACTCCCCTTACGTGAACCTGATTGTGGCGCGTGAAGACAACAAAGACGCGGAAAATGTGAAGAAATTCGTGCAGGCTTATCAGTCTGACGAAGTGGCTGACGCGGCCAATAAAGTGTTTAACGGTGGTGCCGTTAAAGGCTGGTAAGGTCGTCTGATCTCTTCCCTCAGGGCGGCTTTTAGCCGCCCTTTCTGTTATTGCCATTTGCTGACTTGTTATTTATCCGTGTCCTTGTTTCAATAACGCCACTTTTTGACACTTGAGGATGTTGCTATGCGTTTTTTACCGCTCTGCTTGTTAGCATTGATGCTGACAGGGTGTGTTCGGGAGTATCACCCAATAAGCAGCGCACCTTCTCATCCGCAGCAATCCAGCGAACCGACACGTAAGCCAACGTATCGTCCCGCCCCCGTTAAGGTGTACACCGATGCTGCCGATCTGGTGAGCAAGCCCTTCCGCGATCTGGGTGAAGTCTCCGCAGAGGATTGCCAGATGAGCAATCAGAGTTCACCGCCCAACATCGCTACCGCGCGTAAACGTATGCAGATTAAAGCCGCGCAGATGAAAGCTAATGCGGTACTGCTTCACAAATGTGAAATCGTGAGCAGCACCCCGGGCTGCTACCGTCAGGCTGTCTGCCAGGGTTCGGCGCTGAAAGTCACCAGTCAATGAGTGATTTTGCCTTTGCGCAGATCGGCGTAATCCGTTCGCCGTGGAAAGAGAAGTTCGCTGTCCCGCGTCAGCCTGGTCTGGTTCAGGACGGCGGTGGCGAACTGCATCTTTTGCCGCCTTATAATCAGGCAGAGGCCGTGCGCGGCCTGGAAGACTTCAGCCATCTCTGGGTGCTGTTTGTTTTTCATCAGACCCTGGAAGGCGGCTGGCGTCCGACCGTTCGCCCACCCCGCCTGGGCGGTAACGCGCGCATGGGCGTTTTTGCTACGCGATCAACCTTTCGCCCTAATCCGATTGGGATGTCGCTGATTGAGCTCAAAGGCATCCGCTGCGCGAAGCAACAGGTGATTCTGGAGCTGGGCAGTCTGGATCTGGTGGACGGCACGCCGGTGGTCGATATCAAGCCCTATCTGCCTTTCGCCGAAGCCCTGCCTGAGGCGAGAGCGGGTTTTGCGCAGTCCGCGCCGGAAAGCAGCATGCCTGTGCGGTTTTCGCCGCTGGCCGGGCAGCAGTTGCAGCAGTATGCGCGCTATCCCTATCTTGCCCGCTTTATCCGTGAGGTTCTTGCGCAGGATCCGCGCCCCGCTTACCGTAAAGGTGAGGAAAAGGATCGCATTTATGCCGCCTCGCTGCTTGAGTTTACTGTGCGCTGGCGCGTTGATCACGCAGGCACGGAAGTCGTGGCCATCGATCCGCGTTAAAACCCGCTTTTTAGCCGGTGATCTCACTGGTACACTAGCCGCCAGCCTATTTTTGTCCGTGAATTTCCAATCAACTGGAATTGTAATCAATGCGTACTACTCAATATCTGCTCTCTACTCAGAAAGAGACACCGTCTGACGCGGAAGTGATCAGCCATCAGCTGATGCTGCGTGCTGGCATGATCCGTAAACTGGCCTCAGGGTTATATACCTGGCTGCCAACCGGACTGCGCGTATTAAAAAAAGTCGAAAACATCGTTCGCGAAGAAATGAACAACGCCGGTGCCATTGAGATTTCAATGCCTGTGGTCCAACCCGCAGACCTGTGGCAGGAGAGCGGCCGCTGGGAGCAGTACGGTCCAGAATTACTGCGTGTTGCCGATCGTCATGAACGTCCGTTTGTGCTCGGCCCAACGCATGAAGAAGTGATTACCGATCTGATTCGTAATGAGCTGAGCTCTTATAAACAGCTGCCGCTGAATCTGTATCAAATTCAGACCAAATTCCGTGATGAAGTGCGCCCACGTTTTGGCGTGATGCGTTCGCGCGAGTTCATCATGAAAGACGCCTACTCCTTCCATACCACGCAGGAATCACTGCAGGAAACCTATGACGCGATGTACCGCGCTTATAGTCAGATCTTCAGCCGTATGGGTCTGGATTTCCGTGCCGTGCAGGCGGACACCGGCTCGATTGGTGGCAGTGCCTCACATGAGTTCCAGGTGCTGGCACAGAGCGGCGAAGATGATGTGATCTTCTCAACCGACTCTGACTATGCGGCGAACATTGAACTGGCCGAAGCCGTGGCACCGGCGGGCGAACGCCCTGCGCCTCAGGAAACGATGCGTCAGATCGATACACCGAATGCCAAAACCATCGCCGATCTGGTGAATCAGTTCCAGATGCCAATTGAGAAAACCGTGAAGACGCTGATGGTCAAGGGTGCAGAGGGAAGCGGTCATGCTCTGGTTGCCTTCCTGGTCCGCGGCGATCACGAACTGAACGAAATTAAGGCTGAAAAATCGCCGCTGGTTGCGTCACCGCTGGTTTTCGCGACCGAAGAAGAGATTCGTGCCGTGGTGGGTGCTGGCTTTGGTTCGCTGGGGCCGGTCGGGTTGACGATGCCGATTATCGCAGACCGTACCGTGGCGAAGATGAGTGATTTCTGCGCCGGTGCAAATGTGGACGGTAAACACTACGTTGGCATTAACTGGGAACGCGATCTGCCCATGGCCGAGGTTGCTGATATCCGTAATGTGGTAGAAGGCGATCTGAGCCCGGACGGCAAAGGCACATTGCAGATCAAACGTGGTATCGAAGTAGGCCATATTTTCCAGTTGGGCACCAAATACTCCGAAGCGATGAAAGCGGCCGTTCAGGGTGAAGATGGTCGTAATCAGGTCATGACGATGGGGTGCTACGGCATCGGTATTACCCGTGTAGTGGCGGCGGCGATCGAGCAGAACCATGACGATCGCGGTATCATCTGGCCTGCGGCACTTGCCCCGTTCGATGTAGCGATTCTGCCAATGAACATGCAGAAATCATTCCGCGTAAAAGAGTTAGCGGAAGAACTGTATAACACGCTGCGCGCGAAAGGCGTCGAGGTGATTCTGGATGACCGTAAAGAACGTCCAGGCGTTATGTTCGCCGATATGGAACTGATTGGCGTCCCGCATACCATCGTGATTGGCGATCGCAATCTTGATAACCAGGAGATCGAATACAAAGCCCGTCGTGCCGGTGAAAAGCAGATGATTAAGCAGGATGAGATTGTCGATTTCCTGCTCAAGGCACTGAACAAGTAAGCCTGCCATAACGCCCCTTCATGGGGCGTTTTTTTTACGCATGGTCGACTCCGTTCTCCTGACGACCACAGGTAATTCTCTGGCCACGTCTTACAGCACTTTACCGCGCAATGCTTTGGTCTGGCTGCGCCGTGATTTCCCTTCCAGCCTGCGCGCTTTCGACGCGCGTGTCGGTCGTGTTGAGCGCCGTACTTTCTCTACCTTCGTGAGCTCCTGAATCAAATTCACCAGCCGTTGCAGCGCCGCTTCGCGGTTCATCTCCTGGCTGCGGTATTCCTGCGCCTTGATGATAATCGTCCCGTCGCCCGTAATTAAATGATGGCTGGCACTGAGCAACCGCTCTTTATAAAATGGCGGCAGGGAAGACGCGGCGATATCAAAACGCAGATGAATAGCGGTGCTGGTTTTGTTGACGTGCTGGCCCCCTGCCCCCTGCGCCCGAATGGCCGTCAGTTCAATTTCATTGTCTGGCAGCTCGACATTCCGTGACAGCGCAATCATCATCCACCCGCCTTTGTCCGGTTCCCGTTTTTTCGCTCTGATCTGTTCATCAACTTAACCTTTCGTGCTTTATCCTGAAACGTCTGATACGGCGTAGTCCGCTACTTTAGCAGTGATTTGCTCGCTGTTCCTGCTTTCGCCTGGCTGATTTTCTTGAAATGCCTGTGATATAGTCGCAAATCAACCAGAGTATTTATGCTCTGCTGAGGAGGTGCCCGTGCAAAAATATTGTGAGTTAGTTCGCCAAAAATATGCCGAAATTGGCAGCGGAGATCTGGGCTATATTCCCGATGCCATCGGCTGCGCGCTTAACGCGCTTGATGCTATTGCCGCGAATGCTGCGCTAAACTCTTCTCTCAGGGAACAGGCGGCTTATGCCGCCGCAAACTTATTGGTGAGCGACTATGTTGATGAATGAAGCTTATAAACCCATCAATTGCGATGACTACGATAATCTGGAACTCGCCTGCCAAAAAAACTGGATGCTGTCGCTGGCGTTAAAAGATGGCGAGCAGCTAAAGGCAAAGGCCAGGGACATCCTTTCACGTAAAAACGTGGAGTATCTGGCCATTGAACTGTCCGGTGAAACACGCGAGTTACGTCTCGATCATATTGCCAGTTTTAGCCATCCTGAACTCGGCACCGTCGTGGTCAGCGAAGAGTAATTCACTTCCCGTCGGGCGGGATGAATTCCCGCCCATCTCATCAGGGCTTTAACGAACTGTAGTACGCCGCTAAATCTGTTATCTCCTCATCGCTGAGCCCCGCAACAAACGCTTTCATCACCTCTGCCTGACCACCGTTGCGCTCTCCCTTCTTATAGGCCTGTAGCGCGTGCGCGAGATAAGCGGCGTTTTGGCCCGCCAGGCTGGGATAAAGGGGAACCGTCGCAATGCCTTTCGGACCATGGCACGCCGTACAGGCCGCCGAACGCTGTTCGCCCGCGTGAATATCGCCTGCGGCACAGGCCGGAAACAACGTAAAAAACGTTAATGCCACTATCCATTGTTTCACAACGATACTCCTGTAGGTTTGTGCCAGTGAATCTGCCAGCCCTGTGCCTCCCCTGCTGCGCCTTCACGGGTCACGAACAGGCCGGGCGCGCAAATAAGCGTTTGATTGTAATAAATGAGCGGAATACGTTCCCGCTGCCATGACGGGATATTCAACCCCTGCCAGATTTTCTTCATCTCGCGCCCGCCCGCGCGATCCACAATATGCACGTACCCTGTCGCGTGAAAACGCACAAATACCTGTTCCTCCGGCGTCGGTCGTCGTAGTGAAGGCATTGTATAATCGGGCTGCAGCGTGCCGATATGCTGCGGAAGGGGCAATGTCTGGTTGAGATTCTTCCAGACGATTTCGCAGTCGCGTAACGATTCTCTGATCGGCAAAATATAAAGCCGCTGGCGATAACGGCGAATTTCGCTGTGGCCTAACCGTAGCCGTGGCTGGGCATCTTCACGACTCAGCATCACTTCCTGACGAATGCGGCGCAACGCATCGCGCGAGGGCATTTGCGCGCCCTGTCCGGCCAGCCAGCGACGCAGCAAAGCATTGCTGCGCACTTCACTCATCGTCAGTAACGCGGAGAAACACAGGCTACCGTCCGGCTGAATGAGCGCAGCGAGTTGTTCCGCCAGCAACTCATCCAGCAGTTGCTCCTGCTCAGCACAGAGTGCCGCACTGCGCGCCGTCGCACTGGCGAAATGAGGCCAGCGTGCCACGACGGCCGGTAAGAGTTGCTGACGAAGAAAATTGCGGTCGTAACGCACATCCTGATTGCTCTCATCTTCAACCCATTGCAACTGATGCGTTTGGGCATACAGCTCTAATGACTGCCGGGAACAGCTTAACAGCGGGCGAAGCAGAGGGTTTTTACCCAGAGAGCCCGTCACCGGCATGGCCGCCAGACCGGCCGGGCCACTGCCGCGTTTCAGGGCCAGCAGGACGGTTTCACACTGATCGTCCAGGTGCTGTGCGGTAAGGAGTTTCTCATCCGCATGGAGCGCCTGGTGCAATGCCCGATAACGCGCCTGCCGCGCCGCCGCTTCAATGCCGTCGCCCTGATCGGTAACCTGCACGCGCAGGATCTCGCAGGGGATCTGCCATGTTGCGCACAGGGTCTGGCAGTGCACCGCCCAGTGGTCGGCATTAGCACTGAGGCCATGATGGACATGCAGCGCACGCAACCGCGAGGCCGGATGGTGCTGTTGCCAGTCCCTCAGCTTATGCAGCAGGACGGTAGAATCCAGGCCACCGCTAAACGCCACTACCAGCGCGTCGTTTTCATTCAGCAGTGCGTCAAAATCAGACATGATAATTCCATAACTCAGGCTGTGGGACGAGCCATAAAGCCGCCAGTTTACGCCTGATACAACTCAAGCGGCAAACCATCCGGGTCAGCAAAAAAGGTACAGGGTTTCCCGGTAAGCGCGTCAATGCGAATGGGTTCACATGTCACGCCCTGCGTGTCCAGATAGCGCACCGCGGCTTCCACGTCCGGCACGCTGAAAGCCAGATGGCGAAGGCCACAGGCTTCCGGCTGACTGACCCGGGCGGGCGGGTGTGGAAAGGAAAACAGCTCAATGGTGTACTGACCGTTTAACGCCAGATCGCCTTTCCACGAATCGCGCGCTTCGCGGTAGTGCTCACTTTGCAGTTCAAATCCCAGTATGTCGCAGTAAAAGGCTTTACTGCGATGATAATCTGACGCAATGATGGCGATATGGTGAATGTGCGTTAGCTGTAGCATGTTTGCTCCCTGTTGGTCCTTCATTCCTGTTCCCCGCTCTGTTTCAGTACACGTACCCGATATTCACCTTCATCGGTTAGCGTCGCGCCGTGAATATCTGTCTCAAAGCCAGGATAGTGGCGCCCAATGCTACACAGCATGAGCAGGAAGTCGAGCACGGCGCGGCTTTGTTCTGTGATCATTTCGCCAGGCATCACCAGCGGTACACCGGGAGGATAAGGCAATATCATGTTGGCAGAGATACGCCCCACCAGCTCATTCATGTTTACGGTCTCAATATTGCCTTTCACCTGCTGCTGAAACGCCTGATGCGGCGTCATTTTCATCTCAGGTAAGACATCAAAGGCTTTCAGCATCAGACGCGGCAGGTCATGTTGCTGAATCAGGCGATGAATCCCCTGCGCCAGCGTCTGGATGCGCATCGTGCGGTAAAAGTCGGGATCTTCCGCATACAGATCCGGCAGCATGTTTTTTACGCGCAGATTCAGGTCGTAGGCGCGCTTAAATTCGGTTAATCCACGCAGCACGCTCATCGCCTTGGTCTTGTCGATGCCAATACTGAACAGGAACAACAGGTTATACGGACCGGTCTTTTCCACCACAATCCCACGCTCATCAAGGAATTTCGCCACCAGCGCAGCGGGGATCCCCTCTTCGGCCATTTCACCTAACTCGCTCATGCCCGGTGTAAGAATGGTGACTTTGATCGGATCGAGATACATATGATCGCGATCGGCCTGGGTGAAACCATGCCACGCTTCGTCTCCCGGCTGGATCGGCCAGCACTGCGCTTCATCCACATGCTCTGGTTGCCAGATATCAAAGAACCAGCTGTCCGACTCTTCGCGCAACCGCTGTATTTCACGACGAAAATGTAACGCGCGCTCGACTGACCGATTGATGAGCCTTTTCCCCGGATTCCCCCGCAGCATGGCGGCGGCTGTTTCAATAGAGGAAACAATCGCGTAATTGGGCGATGTGGTGGTGTGCATCATGTAGGCTTCATTAAAGGTTTGTTCGTCGTACTCGCCTTTGATGTGAATTAATGAGGCCTGCGAAAAGGCAGCCAGCAGTTTATGCGTGGACTGGGTTTCATAAATCACCTTGCCTGGTATCCGCTCACCGCTCATGCCGCTTTTCCCCTCATAGATAGGGTGAAAATTGGTGTAAGGCACCCAGGCCGAATCAAAGTGAATCGAAGGGACGTCGAGCGTTTGCTTGATGTACTGCGTGTTATAAAGCAAACCGTCGTAGGTCGAGTTAGTAATTACTGCATGAACGGGCCAGCTGGCGCGCGGCGTGGCAGCCACTTTCTGTTCAATGCTGGCACGGGTAAATTCTTTTTGCGGAATGCCGCCCAGAATGCCTAAGGCATTGCGTGTGGGTTTTAGCCAGACAGGAATCAGATCGCTCATCATCAGCAAGTGGGTAAGCGACTTGTGGCAGTTGCGGTCAACCAGAATCGTGCTGCCTGCCGGCGCGGCATACATGCCCACGATCTTGTTCGAAGTCGAGGTGCCGTTAGTCACCATATAGCTCTGTTCCGCACCGAACGTGCGGGCGATGTACTCTTCGGCCTCAAGATGTGGTCCGGTATGATCCAGCAGCGAGCCCAGCTCAGTCACCGAAATCGAAATATCCGACTTAAGCGTATTCGCGCCAAAGAAGTCATAGAACAAACAGCCCACCGGACTTTTCTGGAAGGCCGTCCCGGCCATATGGCCCGGAGTGCAGAACGTGTACTTTCCCTCTTTCACATAGGTGAACAATGCTTTGGTTAACGGTGGTGTAATGTGGTCGAGGTAATCATCCGTGTACTGGCGGATATGTAAGGCGATATCGTCGGCCGCATTCAGCGCGTACTCAAAAAAATGCAGCGGTAGCCGCATCTCATTGATGCTGATATCCATTTGCGAGTGGGTATTAATAAAGGCATACAGGGGCAGGTATTCATTGAGCTGATTAATTTCACCGCACAGCTCAGGGCTGTTGTGCTCATCCCAGTCAAAAATCACACCGCTGATACGGGGATTGTGTTCAATCAGTTTGAGAAGATCATCTGTGTTTTTAGGCCGTATGAGCTGAAAACCTTGCTGACTCAGTGCTACATCCAACTCGCGTAACGGTTCATCTTTGTAAAACACGCCATGCGCGCCCATGATCGCCAGAATATTCAATGCACATCTCCCTGATTGTTGAGGCATTAAGTAAGCATAGCGAATTACGCCACGAAACCGCAGTCAGATTCGTGGCATAAAAAAAGCGGACCGGAGTCCGCTTTTACGTCACAGCACTGAATCAGGCGTAGCCATAACTCATCAGACGCTGATAACGGCGATCTAATAATTCTTCGGTGCTTAACCCTTCCAGGTCAGCCAGATCGGCCAGCAATTGCTGTTTTAGCGTCTGCGCCATTTCTACCGGATGGCGATGCGCGCCGCCCAGTGGCTCAGGGATGACCGAATCAATCAGCTTAAGCTCTTTCAGACGCGGCGCGGTAATGCCCATCGCTTCTGCGGCCAGCGGCGCTTTATCGGCGCTTTTCCACAGAATAGAGGCACAGCCTTCTGGTGAAATGACCGAATAGGTGCTGTACTGCAGCATGTTCACTTTGTCGCCCACGCCGATAGCCAGTGCGCCACCCGAACCGCCCTCACCGATAACGGTACAGATAACCGGTACTTTCAGGCCTGACATTTCGCGCAGGTTGCGTGCGATAGCTTCAGACTGACCGCGCTCTTCCGCGCCCACGCCCGGATACGCACCCGGCGTGTCGATAAAGGTGATGATAGGCATTTTAAAGCGTTCGGCCATTTCCATCAGGCGCAACGCTTTGCGATAGCCTTCCGGTGCCGGCATACCAAAATTACGGCGAATCTTCTCTTTAGTTTCGCGCCCTTTCTGGTGACCGATGATCATCACAGGACGGCCGTCGAGGCGGGCAATCCCGCCGACAATCGCTTTGTCATCCGCATAAGCGCGGTCACCCGCAAGCTCATCGAAATCGTCAAACGCATTGCGCACATAATCAAAGGTATAAGGACGTAATGGATGTCGCGCCAGTTGGGCGATTTGCCATGCGCCCAAATCGGCGAAGATTTTACGTGTCAGCTCAACGCTTTTCTCGCGCAGACGCTTAACTTCTTCGTCGAGATTGACGTGTTTATCGTCCTGACGACCAATCGAGGTAAGCGAATCAATTTTTGCTTCCAGTTCTGCGATTGGCTGTTCAAAATCCAGGTAATTAAGACTCATAATGTTCCTGTTTTAGTCAAACTCCAGTTCTACCTGCTCCGATCCAATTAACGACCGCAAATCGTTGAGTAAACGATCGCTGGGCGATATTCGCCACGCTGCACCAAAGCGTAGCTTCGCTCGCGCGTCGGCTCTCTGATAGTAGAGATGCACCGGAATTGTCCCTGAACGATGAGGCTCAAGGGACTGACGGAGTCGGTTTAATAGCTGGTCATCAATTTGCCTGTCTGTCAGCGAGATAGCAAGTCCGCGCGCGTATTTTTCACGCGCTTCATCTATGTCCATGACTTCACGGGCGGTCATTTTAAGGCCACCACTAAAGTCATCAAAGCTGACCTGTCCGCTGACGATCAGGATACGGTCTTTCTCCAGCAGTTGCTGGTATTTATCTAACGCATCGGTAAATAACATGACTTCAAGACGGCCAGAGCGGTCGTCCAGTGTACAAATACCAATTCGGTTGCCGCGTTTGGTCACCATTACACGCGCAGCAATCACCAGGCCTGCCGCGACGGTAATCTTACCACGATCGGTCGGATGCATATCTTTCAAACGCATCCCACCCACGTAACGCTCAATTTCTTTCAGATACTGGTTAATCGGGTGGCCGGTCAGATACAAACCCAGGGTTTCCCGTTCACCGTCCAGTTGCACCTGTTCCGGCCATGGCGTGACGCTGGCGTAAGACTGTTCGACCTGCTCAGGCTCATCGGCCAGCACGCCAAACATGTCAGCCTGACCGATCGCTTCCGCTTTAGCATGCTGATCTGCCGCTTTCAGCGCATCGTTCAGTGCGCTCATCAGGGCGGCACGATGTGGGCCCAGACGATCAAAGGCACCGGACATGATCAACTTTTCCATCACGCGGCGATTGATCTTTTTGGTATCCGTTCGCGCGCAGAGATCGAACAGTTCGCGGAAGTAACCGCCTTCGTTACGCGCATCGATGATCGCCTCGATCGGCCCTTCACCCACACCTTTGATGGCGCCGATACCGTAAACGATCTCGCCCTCATCATTAACGTGGAACTGATACAGACCCGAGTTAATGTCCGGCGGCAGGACTTTCAGCCCCATGCGCCAGCATTCATCTACCAGACCCACCACTTTTTCTGTGTTGTCCATATCCGCCGTCATCACAGCCGCCATGAATTCCGCTGGATAGTGCGCTTTCAGCCATAAGGTCTGATAAGACACCAGCGCGTAAGCGGCGGAGTGCGACTTGTTAAAGCCATAACCCGCGAATTTCTCTACCAGATCGAAGATTTTCATCGACAGTTCGCCATCGATGCCCATCTTTTCCGCGCCCTCTTTAAAAACAGAGCGCTGTTTGGCCATCTCTTCAGGCTTCTTCTTACCCATGGCGCGACGCAGCATGTCCGCCCCGCCCAGCGTATAGCCGGACAGGACCTGGGCAATCTGCATGACCTGTTCCTGGTAGAGGATAATGCCGTAGGTCGGCTCCAGTACCGGCTTCAGGCTTTCGTGTTGCCACTGAATATCCGGGTAAGAGATGGCTTCCCGACCGTGCTTACGGTCAATGAAGTTATCAACCATGCCCGACTGTAAGGGCCCCGGACGGAACAGGGCCACAAGCGCGATCATATCTTCAAAACAGTCAGGCTTCAGGCGCTTAATCAGATCTTTCATGCCGCGCGATTCAAGCTGGAAAACCGCGGTGGTTTCCGCGCGCTGCAGCATGTCGAAGCTCTTTTTGTCTTCAAGCGGAATGGTTGCGATATCGATCGGCGGTAAGCCCTGCTTTTCGCGGCGCGGGTTAATCATTTTCAGCGCCCAGTCAATGATGGTGAGCGTTCGCAACCCCAGGAAGTCAAACTTCACCAGGCCCGCATATTCCACATCATTTTTATCGAACTGGGTTACCGGATACTGACCGTTTTCATCACAATACAGCGGTGCAAAATCGGTGATCTTGGTTGGCGCGATCACCACGCCACCCGCATGTTTACCGGCGTTTCGGGTTACCCCTTCCAGCTTCCGCGCCATATCGATAAGCGCTTTAACCTCTTCATCCGCCTCATAAATTTCAGGCAGCTGCGGTTCCGCGGCAAAGGCTTTGTCCAGCGTCATGCCCGGATCGGGCGGCACCAGTTTTGAAATACGATCGACAAAACCATAGGGATGGCCCAGCACGCGGCCCACGTCACGAATGACCGCCTTGGCCGCCATCGTACCGAAGGTAATAATCTGGGATACCGCTTCGCGGCCGTACATATCGGCCACGTGTTCAATCACCTGGTCACGTTTTTCCATACAGAAATCGACGTCGAAATCGGGCATGGAAACGCGTTCAGGGTTAAGAAAACGTTCGAACAGCAGGTCGAACTCAAGGGGATCGAGATCGGTAATTTTGAGCGCATAGGCCACCAGCGAACCGGCCCCCGAACCGCGTCCCGGCCCTACCGGTACGCCGTTATCTTTCGACCACTGTATAAACTCCATTACGATCAGGAAGTAGCCGGGGAATCCCATCTGGTTGATTACGTTCAGTTCAACGTCCAGACGTTCATCGTATTCCGGCCGTTTTTCCGCCCGCACGGCTTCATCCGGGAACAGCATCGCCAGACGTTCTTCCAGCCCCTCACGGGATTTCATTACCAGGAAATCCTCGGTGGTCATGTCGCCCGTCGGGAACTGCGGCAGAAAGTACTCACCCAGTCTGACGGTGACGTTACAACGCTTAGCAATCTCTACGCTGTTTTCGAGCGCTTCAGGGATGTCTGCGAACAACTCGCACATCTCGTCTTCGCTGCGCATATATTGCTGAGGACTGTAATTACGGGGCCGTTTAGGATCGTCCAGCGTATAACCATCATGAATGGCGACGCGAATTTCATGCGCATCAAAGTCCTCTTCATTCAGGAAGCAGACCTCGTTCGTGGCCACAACCGGGATCCCTTCGGCAATCGCCAGCTCAACGGCGGCGTGCAGATAGGTCTCTTCGTCGGGTCGTCCGGTACGTACCAGTTCCAGGTAATAGCGATCGGCAAAATGTTGCTGATAAAATGCCAGGCACTCTGAAACCAGTGCGCTGTTACCGCGCAGCAGGCTGCGCCCCACATCTCCACGACGGCCACCTGACAACAGGATCAGGCCTTCCTGTAATTCAGCCAGCCAGTCACGATCGATTATCGGACCGGCCACACCGTAACCGCGTTGATACGCGCGGGAAATGAGTAACGTGAGGTTTTGATAGCCGGTGTTGTTGGCCGCCAGCACCGTAATCTGGGTCAGTTCATCCCCCATCAGCTCACTGGCAACGTTAAAATCCGCCCCGATAATCGGTTTGATCCCCGCCCCATGCGCACCACCGTAAAATTTCACCAGACCACACAGGTTGGTGAAGTCGGTAATCGCCATGGCTGGCATGCCTAACGCAGCCGCTTTCTTAATCAGCGGGCCGGTTTTCGCCAGGCCGTCGATCATGGAATAGTCGCTGTGAACATGCAGATGTATAAAACGGGGTTCGGCCATATCAGTTTCCGGTTAAAACAGGGGCGGATTAGCGCAGCGTGGAGGCGCTGCTCGCCAGCACTTCGGCATCGATGAGCGCATTACGCACCGGCGCAAAGCTGCGGCGGTGATGTGGTGTTGCGCCATACTGCGTTAACTTTTCCATATGTAACGCCGTAGGATAACCTTTATGTTGCGCAAAACCATACTGCGGAAACAACAAATCCAGCTCTGCCATTTCACGATCGCGCGTGACTTTGGCGATGATCGAGGCCGCACTGATTTCAGCAACCAGGCTGTCGCCTTTTACTACGGCCAGTGATGGCACAGGCAAGGCCGGACAGCGATTGCCGTCAATCAGCACATAATCAGGCGTGATCGCCAGGCCGGCCACCGCGCGCTGCATCGCCAGCATCGTGGCATGCAGAATATTCAGGCTGTCGATCTCTTCCGGTTCGGCACGGCCCAGACTCCAGGCCAGCGCATGCTCTTTAATCTGATCAAACAGCGCCAGGCGACGTTTCTCTGAGAGCTTTTTCGAATCGGCCAGGCCCGGAATGGGTTTCGCCGGATCGAGAATTACCGCCGCAGTCACCACCGCACCAACCAGCGGGCCGCGCCCCACTTCATCCACACCGGCAATCAGTCGGGCGTTGGGATAGATAAAATCAGCCATTGGCGAGCTCCAGTACCGCATTTGCGGCTTGTTCGTCCGCATTCCAGCGAATCTGCTGGTGCAGTTCGTGGAAGGTCTGCAATAACGTTTCGCGTTCATGACTGGCATGTAACAGCGGATCCAGCGCCGCAGCCAGCGCTTCAGGTTGGCACTCATCCTGCAGCAGTTCTTTGACCAGCTCTCGCCCGGCCAGCAGGTTTGGCAACGAAACGTAGTCGGTTTTGACCAGGCGTTTTGCCAGCCAGAAGGTAAACGGCTTCATGCGGTAGCCCACGACCATGGGGCATTTCGCCAGCATGCATTCAAGCGCCGCGGTGCCGGACGCCAGCAGCGCAGCATCACTGGCCACCATCGCTTCACGGCCCTGCCCGTCCAGCAGATGCACGGGCAGCTCCGGCGCAACCTGCGCTTTGATTTGCTCAAACTGCTCGCGGCGCTTCGGGTTAACCAGCGGTACCACAATTTCCAGCGCCGGATAGCGCTTACGCAGTATCTGCGCCGTTTTAAGAAAGTCAGCACTCAGCATGTCAACTTCGGCACCGCGACTGCCGGGCAATAACGCCAGACACTGGGCATTGTCGTCAATGCCCAGATGGCGACGGGCGGCGGCTTTGTCGGGCTGTAGCGGCATAGCATCCGCCATGGTGTGGCCGATAAAACGGCACGGGACACCGAAACGGTCGTAAAAGGCTTTTTCAAACGGCAGAAATGCCAGCACCAGATCGGTGTTGCGACCGATTTTGAACACCCGTTTTTGCCGCCAGGCCCAGACAGAGGGACTGACGTAATGAATCGTGCGAATGCCTGCGCGCTTAAGATTACCTTCCAGCGTGATATTGAAATCCGGTGCGTCAATACCGACGAACACATCGGGTTTCAGCGAGATAAAGCGCTGTGTCAGATCGCGACGAATAGCCAGCAAGCGGCGCAATCGTCCCAGCACTTCCACAATGCCCATCACCGCCAGTTCTTCCATTTCGTACCAGGCTTCACAGCCTTCGGCCTGCATCAATGGGCCTGCGACGCCAACAAACCGGGCATCAGGATGACGCGCTTTTAAGGCACGAATCAGGCCTGCACCAAGGATGTCGCCAGAGGTTTCTCCGGCGACGACGGCTATCGTAAGGGGACGCGCTGACATGAATTAGCGAATTAATCCACGAGTTGAACGGGCAAAAAAGTCATAGAAAGGCTGCACTTCACTGTGTTGCTGAGCAATCGCTTCGATTTCTGGCTTAACCTCATCCAGCGTTCTGCCGCTGCGGTAAAGCAACTTATAGGCATTACGAATCGCATGCAGCGACTCTTTGCTGAAGCCGCGACGCTTCAGGCCTTCAATATTGATTCCGAATGGCGTCGCGTGATTCCCCTGTGCAATAACATAGGGCGGCACATCCTGAGCAACGCCTGAACACCCGCCAACCATCACATGCGCGCCAATGGTGCACCACTGGTGCACAGCGGTCATGCCGCCAATGATGGCGAAATCATCCACCGTGACATGGCCGCCCAGCGTGGCGTTGTTGGCCATGATGCAGCGGTTGCCGATCACACAGTCATGGGCAATGTGGACGTTAACCATCAGCAGGTTGTCGCTGCCGACAACCGTGACATTCGTGCCCTGCGTCGTGCCGCGATGAATGGTGACGCTTTCACGGATTCGGTTACGATCGCCAATCTCAACCCGGGTAGGTTCGCCCGCGTATTTTAAATCCTGATTCACTTCACCAATGGAGGCGAACTGATAGATCTGATTGTCTTTACCGATACGTGTATGGCCATTCACCACAACGTGTGACTTGAGTACGGTTCCTTCACCAATTTCAACATTCGCCCCGATAAAGCAGAACGGGCCGATATGAACGCCAGGGCCGATGATGGCCCCGTCTTCAATGACAGAACTGGGATGGATGTTGGCGGTTGGATCAATCACGAATTATGCCTCCCGGCTACGGGCACACATCATGGTCGCTTCACAAACGATTTTACCGTCCACGGTCGCTACGCCGTTAAAGCGCGTCAGACCACGGCGGGTTTTCTCGAAAGTCACTTCCATAATCATTTGATCGCCCGGTACGACCGGACGCTTGAAACGGGCATTATCAATGCCTGCAAAATAATAGAGCTCGCCTGGCTCCAGTTTACCCACGCTTTTGAATGCCAGAATACCGGTGGCCTGCGCCATCGCTTCCAGAATCAGAACGCCGGGAAAAATCGGTTTACCAGGGAAATGCCCCTGGAAAAACGGTTCGTTAAAGGAGACGTTCTTTACCGCGCGCAGATATTTGTTTTCTTCAAAATCCAGCACGCGGTCTACCAGCAGAAACGGATAACGGTGCGGCAGCAGCTCTAAAATCTCTTCAATTTGCAGAGTATGAGTTTCAGTAGTCAAAATACTCTTCCTGTCCTAAAAATCTGATGACATCAATAACACGGCCTGCACCGATCATCATGATCGTTGGCAGGCCGCAAATAGTTTCCGTGGCGCCTGGCTTCCCTGCTTACACTGTTATTATGAAAGCCGGTCAGTCATGGGATGGCGTTTAGTCGTCTTTGCCGACTTTGCGCTCGATTGCTTTTAAGCGTTTGCTCATGTCGTCGATATTCATCACCAACGCTGCAGTTTTGCGCCAGGTTTTGTTGGGCTGTAATGGAATTCCTGAGGAGTATACACCAGGTTCTGTTATCGGACGCATAACCATGCCCATACCGGTTACGGTTACTTTGTCACAGATTTCCATATGGCCGTTGATGACGCTGGCACCGCCAATCATACAATAACGACCAATTTTTAAACTACCCGCCATGATCACACCGCCAGCAACCGCAGTATTGTCGCCAATCACTACGTTGTGGGCAATCTGACATTGGTTATCTATGATAACACCATTGCCGATCAGAGTGTTATCCAGCGCACCACGATCAATGGTCGTACAGGCACCAATTTCTACCCGATCGCCAATAATCACCGAGCCCAACTGCGGTATTTTCACCCAGTTACCCCGATCGTTCGCGTAGCCGAAGCCATCAGAACCGATGACGGTGCCGGACTGAATCAGGCAATGCTGACCAATGACTACTTCATGGTAAACCGAGACGTTAGCCCACAAACGCGTACCGCTGCCGATACGGGTTTTTTTACCCACAAAACAGCCTGCGCCAATGACAACGTTATCACCGAGCTCAACGTCAGATTCAATAACCGCATTGGCCCCGACAGAGACATTGGCACCGAGTCTCGCGCTGGGATCAATCACAGCACTTGGCGCAATATCCTGCGCGGGCTGTGGCGTAGTGTCGAGCAGCTGCGCCATTCTCGCATAGGTGAGATAAGGATTTTTCACCACCAGCGCGGCGGTTTTACACCATTCCAGATCCGCTTCCGTCAGCACCACGGCTGATGCCTGGACCAGCGCGAGCTGCTCGCGGTAGCGGCTGTTGGCAAGAAATGTGATTTGACCAGTTGTGGCGGATTGCATAGAAGCAATGCCGGAGATGGCGATATCGCCATCTCCGTGCAATTCTGCATCCAACTGCTGGGCTAAATCAGCCAGTCGAATTGATGACATCGATTATTTAACCTGCTTCGCAACTTCATCAGTGATGTCTTTCACATCAGAACCAGAATAAAGCACAGCCTGAGAATTCAGGACCAGGTCATATCCGCCGCTTTTGGCAACTGACTGAACGGCAGTCTGGATTTTTTCCAGCAGCTTGTTACGTTCCTGAACCTGACGAGTCTGGTTGTCTTTCTCAAACGCGTCTGCTTTCGCCTGGAAGGCATTGCGCTCAGATTCGATCTGCTTCTCTTTCTTGTTGCGCTCGCTCGCCTTCATGGTCGGCGCATTGCGCTGCAGATCCTGCATTTCCTGCTGAATTTTGTCGTGCTGAGAACGGAGTTCAGTGGCGCGGCCCTGGAACTCACTCTCAAGCTGTTTGGAGATAGCAGCGCGCTGAGGTGATTTCTGGAAAACCTGGCTCAGATCAACAGTTGCGACTTTATCGGCCGCCTGTGCGCCAGCAGAAGCAGCCAATGCAACACCCAGAGTAACTGCACATAACAACTTTTTCACTATAAACTCCTTACCCTCAACATGTATGTTTGCAGTGCGGAGCATAACAATACTCCACAGCTGCAAGCTATTTTTTTCACATCCCTGTACAGAACGTTACCAGGTTTTACCAATGTTAAACTGGAACTGCTCTGACTTATCTCCATCCACTTTCTTAACTGGCTGGGCGTAGGAGAACACTAACGGCCCCAGCGGTGACATCCACTGTAAAGACACACCGGTCGAGACGCGAATGTTGTTTGGATCGCTGTAGTCAGGAATACCGGCAGCGCGCGTTTCAGCGGTGTTCTGCCATTTAGTATCCCAGACGGTACCGGCGTCGACAAACAGCGATGTACGCACCGAGTTCGAATATTTCTCACTCAGGAACGGCGTGGGCGTAATCAGCTCAAGGCTGGCAATCGCCATCGCGTTACCGCCCACCGCATCACTCGATTTACAGATACCGTTAGGATCGCTCAGGTTACAGTACGACGAGCCATCATTCAGGTAGGCCGCTTTCGGACCGATGGTGTTGGACTGGAAGCCACGCACGGTACTGGAACCACCGGCGTAGAAGTTCTCATAGAACGGCATCTCTTTACCGCCCAGCCCGTCACCATAGCCGACACGGCCACGGCCCAGCACAACCCAGGTGTGATCTTTATTGATCGGCACATACTGTTGGCTGTCCAGGGTGACTTTGTAGAACTCATTATCGGAACCCGGGATCGTCACCTTACCGTTCAGGTTGGTACGGTTACCCGAAGTCGCGAAGAAACCGCGGTCCAGCGTGTTATACGTCCAGCCATAGTTAAAGGTGAAGTCGTCAGCCGAGAAATCGCCATTGCGGTTTAACTGCTGTGGCTTACCAACCGAGTCCAGATAGCGCCACATCGCAACCTGAGGACGCATATCCGACAGGTCGTTGTGTACATAACCCAGACCGACGCGCAGCGAGTTGTTCTCATTGATTGGGAAGCCCAATGTCCCGTCTGTACCGTAACTTCTGTTGGTATAGCCGGAGAGATCGGCGTCGCTGGCCTTAAAGTTGTTGTAGAACACCCGGCCGCCCAGACTCACACCATCAACGGTAAAGTAAGGATCGGTCAGGGAGAACTCTGCATAGGTCTGGTAGTCGTTTTTGGTTCCGCTGATACCGACGGTATTCCCGGTACCCAGCCAGTTATCCTGGGTCACGCCGACCTGGAAGCTGACGCCACTTTCCGTACCGTAGCCGACGCCGAAGTTAAAGGTACCGGTGTTACGCTCTTTAACTTTGTAAACCACGTCAACCTGGTCCGGTGAGCCCGGTACACGCTGCGTATCCACGTCAACGGTTTCGAAGTAACCTGTACGATTCAGGCGCTCTTTACCCTGATCGACCAGATCGCTGCCCAGCCAGGCACCTTCCATCTGGCGCATTTCGCGACGCAGTACGGCATCTTTCGAGGTGTCGTTACCTTCAAAGCGCACTTTACGCACGTAGTAGCGGTTGCCCGCATCCACGTTGATATGCAACTTAACGGTTTTATCGGCATCGTTAATTTCAGGCTGCGTCACGACGCGCGGATAGGCATAACCGTAGCGGCCTAACAGCTTCTTGATATCATCTTCCATCGACGTGACTTTTGCGCCGTTATACAGCTCGCCCGCCGGGATTTTGGTCAGGTGTTCGATTTCCGCCGAATGGCCGGCCATGCTGCCGTTAACAATAACGCCGGCAATCTTGTACTGATCGCCTTCGGTGATGTTAACGGTGATGTAGATGCCTTTCTTATCCGGCGTCAGGCTCACCTGCGTCGAATCAATATTGAAACGGGCATAACCGCGATCCAGATAGAAGCTGCGCAGGGTTTCAAGGTCACCCGCCAGTTTCTGTTTCTGGTATTTACGGTCAGCCACCACGTTCCACCACGGCACTTCGTCACGCAGCTGGAAACGGGAAATGAGTTCGTCTGAGCTGAAGGCTTTATTACCTACAATGTTGATCTGCTGAATTTTGGCAGAAACACCTTCGGTAAAGACCAGTTTCAGATCGACGCGGTTACGCGGCAGCGGTGTGACAACGGCTTTTACGCTGGCGGTATATTTACCCACGCTGTAGTAGAAGTCTTCCAGTCCCTTCTCGATTGAAGAGATTGTGGTGCGGTCCAGCGCTTCGCCGACGCGCACACCTGAGGCTTCAAGGTTCTGTTTGAGCTGATCGTCCTTAACCGCTTTGTTACCGCTGAAGGTAATGCTGGCGATGGTAGGACGTTCTTTAACCTGAACAATCAGCGTATTACCATCTCGCAGGACCTGAACATCCTCAAAGTTGCCAGTCGCGAACAGGGAGCGAATGGTATTTCTGACGTCATCGTCATTCACCGTATCGCCAACCCGAACTGGCATGCTCAGCAGAGCCGCGCCGACGGCGACTCGCTGCAGCCCTTCGAAATGAATGTCCTTCACCACGAAATCGTCTGCACCGTAAACGGTGGCGCTGCTAAACAGCAGCGACGCTATGAGCAACTTTTTCATCGCCATCGTTATTATGCGTTTTCCTAACACATCCCACGCAAGCTCGCGTTCCAGCGGTTACAGGCGTGAGAAATCATTGAAAAGTGCAAGCCCCATTAACATCACCAGCAGTATTGAGCCGATGCGATAACTAAAGTCTTGAACTCGATCGGACACCGGTCCCCCTTTGATCTTTTCGATCGCCAGGAAGAGCAAGTGCCCACCATCTAAAACCGGCAGCGGGAACAGATTGATGATTCCTAAGTTGACGCTAATCAACGCCAGGAACATCAGGTAGTAAATCATTCCGTACTCGGCTGACAAACCTGCACCTTGCGCAATCGAGATTGGGCCGCTCAGGTTGTTCAACTTCACATCACCGGTTATTAACTTGCCCAACATGGAGACGGTCAGCTTCATCAGTTGCCAGGTTTTTACACTGGCCTCACCAATGGCCGGGAACGCGCCATATTGTCTTACCGTTTTGTACTCGTCTGGCAGAGGAACAACTCGCGGAATGACGCCCGCAAACCCTTCCGCTTTATTTCCAGGTTTCGCTTCCGGCGTCAGGGTCAACTTCACCGCTTCACCGTTGCGATCGACCTCAAGGGCCATACTTTTTCCGGGGTTATCCCGAACCTGAGTCGCAAAAAGCTGCCATTGCGTTAATAACTGACCATCGACTTTAACGATCCTGTCGCCCGCTTGCAAACCGGCTTCACTGGCGGGTGAATTCTTTTGCACTTCAGCCAGTGTCGTTTCGATCTGTGGACCGCGAGGACGTATCCCCAGCGCCACCACCGGATCCTGCTTATCAGGCTCAAACTGCCAGTTCCGCAAATCAACGTGCTTTTGCTGCGTCCCTTGTTCGCCAAAGCGACCCACTGTCAGCGTCGTGCTGCTGTCACCGATTTTACCGACCAGCGCCATGCGCACAGCTTCCCAGTCAGGCGTTTCGATACCGTCGACGGCCTTAAGTTCCGTTCCGGGTGTAATTTGCGCTTCCGCCGCTACCGAACCGTTCAGAATTTCACCAACCACAGGTTTCACACCCGGCACGCCATGAATGAAGACGACCCAGTAGGCAAAGATGGCGAACAGGAAATTGGCGACAGGACCAGCAGCGATAATGGAGGCGCGCTGCCAGATGGCTTTATTGTTAAACGCCTGGTGCCGGAGTTCCGCAGGGACGCTTTCGACCCGCTCATCCAGCATTTTGACGTAACCGCCAAGTGGAATGAGGGCAAGAACAAATTCGGTCCCATGTCGGTCACGGCGTTGCCATAACGCTTTACCAAAACCGATTGAAAAACGTTCGACTCTGACCCCGCAACGCCGCGCCACCCAAAAATGGCCAAATTCATGCACCGTAATTAATATGCCCAGTGCAATGATGAATGCGGCAAAACTCCAGATTACGCTTAACATCGTCGTTTGCCCTTAGAGTGTCTGAAACACCAACAGTAACAGGCAGGCAAAGACCGGTACGGCTGCTGTCAGGCTGTCAATGCGGTCGAGGATGCCGCCATGTCCCGGGATCAGGTTACCGCTGTCTTTGATACCGGCTTCACGTTTAAACATGCTTTCCGTGAGATCGCCCAGGACTGATGCGAGCGTCGACATCACCGCACACATGACCAGCGTGCCCGTCGGGATGGTCAGCGGCGCAAAGCTGGCAAACAGCACAGCAATAAGCGCGGAAGAGACCAGTCCGCCCAAAAATCCTTCCCAGGTTTTACCGGGTGACACTTTGGGGGCCAGCTTATGCCTGCCAAACAGCTTACCGAACATATAGGCACCTGAATCGGCCCCCCAGACCAGAAACATGACAAACAACAGCCACCATGCACCGGCAAAATGATCAGATTCGTAGTGATACTGGCGGAGCGCCATCATGCCCCAGAAGAAAGGAATAATGGTTAAGACACCGAACAGCAGGCGGAGAAGCCGGGAATGACGCCAGAGTGTCGCAGAGGCCGGATAAAACAGAACCAACAGCAGCGCGCCCGTCCACCAGGCCAGCGAAGCCCACAGCCAGCCTGTAACCTGCGGCAGATAGGCGTTATGTTCGTAAGGGGGGAGGGTAAGGAGCATAAGCGTCAGCACAAGGCCACAGATCACGGCCAGCCAGATACGTTGCTGACGCGATGCCATACCGGACAGCTGCCCCCATTCCCAGGCGGCAAGCATACAGATGATAATCGTAACAATTGCAAAGCCAACAGGCGGTAACCAGAACAATGCAGCGATCACCAGCGGAATAAGGATCAGCGCGGTGATCAGACGAGACTTCAGCAAAGGTTACCCCCAGATTGCTCAGGCGCCGCCTGGTGCAGCGCCGCCAAAGCGTCGCTCCCGCAGAGAGAATGCATTCAGTGCACCTTCAAAAACGTGTTCATCAAAATCCGGCCAGAGCACATCAGTAAAATAGAATTCCGCATAGGCAATCTGCCACAACAGGAAGTTGCTAATCCGATGCTCTCCCCCGGTCCTTATCACTAAATCCACTGGCGCCAGCTGGTTCATACACAGCTGCGACGTCAGACTCTCTTCGGTTATCTGATCAGGGCGTAACAAGCCTTCCTGTACCTGTTCAGCCAACTTTTTAACACCTTCGATGATATCCCAACGTCCGCCGTAGTTAGCGGCGATGTTTAACGTCAGGCGATCGTTATTTTCCGTCAGCGCCTCGGCCCGACGGACACGTTCCTGAATACGCGGGCTGAATCGACTGATATCGCCAATAATGCGTAAGCGGACATTGTGTTTATGCAGGCTCTTCACTTCGCTATCCAGCGCCCAGACAAACAGTTCCATTAAGGCTGTCACTTCCTGCGCAGGACGGCTCCAGTTTTCGCTGCTAAAGGCGTAAAGCGTTAACGCTTCCAGATTATTATTGACAGCAAAGCTAACGGCGCGGCGTACTGATTTCACGCCCGCTTTATGGCCGGAAATACGCAGTTTTCCCTGGTTTTTAGCCCAGCGGCCATTGCCATCCATGATGATAGCGACGTGGCGCGGACCGGTACCCTGTTGGTCATCGGTGTTGTTGTGATTTTCAGACGACATAACGCGTAATCAATTCCTTTCATCAGAAATGCTGTGGTTTCTGAATACATTGCGCCCGGTACAAATCCCGACATTGCCTGCCGGGCCACACCGAATTCGGTGACAGACCGTTAAACGCGAGCCAGCGACTATAACATTTTCACCCGAAGCGAACAAATAGCCTCAGCGTAATCGTTATTACGACGTGAAATGGGACAACATTTCTGTTGCCGCCGCGCGTGCGCTTCGGTCAATGTCAATGACCGCATCCACGGAGTCCGGCTCCTGACAGTGATGCGCCGACAGCACTGCGCTGTTCAACGCGGCAATATCCGTAAAACGGATCTGCTTATCCAGGAAAGCCGCCACGGCAATCTCATTGGCCGCATTGAGCGTGGTGGTCGCTGCCTGTCCGGCTTCGCAGGCATCAATCGCGAGTTTGAGACAGGGGTAACGACCAAAATCAGGTGCCGAGAAGGTCAGTGCCGACATGCGGGTAAAGTCCAGCGGTGTGACCCCAGCCTCAATACGTGCGGGCCAGGCCATACTGTGGGCGATTGGTGTCCGCATGTCAGGCGAACCTAACTGGGCCAGCACGCTGCCATCGCAATACCGCACCATGGAGTGGATCACCGATTGTGGGTGCAAAATCACTTCCATCTGCGCTGCGCTGGCATTAAACAGCCAGCGCGCTTCAATGTATTCAAGACCTTTATTCATCATGGTGGCCGAATCAACAGAGATTTTACGCCCCATTGTCCAGTTCGGATGTGCACAAGCCTGATCTGGCGACATATTGCTCAGATCCGCTAAATTTGTGTCACGAAAAGGGCCACCCGATCCCGTAAGAATAATCGACTCAATGCCGTTATTCTGCAGGTCAGCGTAACCTAACTGATGCTGGATGGAAGCGGGCAAACTCTGAAAAATGGCATTGTGCTCGCTATCGACCGGCAACAACTGCGCGTTATGTTGACGTACCGCCTCCATAAATAAACGGCCGCAGGTGACCAGCGATTCTTTGTTCGCCAGCAAGACCGTTTTGCCGGCGCGAATGGCGGCCAGCGTGGGTAATAACCCCGATGCACCCACAATTGCGGCCATCACCTGGTCAACCTCATCCAGCGCGGCCAGTTCACAGGCTGCCTGAACGCCGGAGAGCACTTCAGTCCTGATCTTCAATGCTCTCAGTCGCTCACGTAGCGCGGCGGCAGCGTCTTCATCTGCCATGGCGGCGTAGCGCGGTTGAAACTGTGCACACTGTTCTGCCATCAGGGCTACATTTTTGCCCGCCACCAGCGCCGTGACCTGGTAAAGCGCCGGATTGGCTTTAACAACGGCCAGCGTGCTGGTGCCGATTGATCCGGTCGAACCCAGCAGAGTTAATCGCTTCATAATGCTGTCCCTGTATCGGTAAAAGCGTGGGGCACAACGTAAAACGCCGCCAGAGATGGCATTCAGTCAGAAGGCCTCCCTGTACGGCGTTTTCGTCGGCGAAGATGGAATTAGAAATCCATCAGCTCCGTTTCTTTTTCGGCCAATGCTGCATCGACTTTCTTGATGTGCGCATCGGTCATTTTCTGGATTTCATCCTGCGCGCGACGTTCGTCGTCTTCGCTGATCTCTTTATCTTTCAGCAGCGCTTTGATCTTATCGTTGGCATCGCGACGGACGTTACGTACCGACACACGGCCCTGCTCGGCTTCGCCGCGCACGATTTTAATCAGGTCTTTACGACGTTCTTCGGTCAGTGCAGGCAGCGGAACACGAATGTCCGAACCGGCAGAGCTGGGATTCAGCCCAAGATCAGACGCCATAATCGCTTTTTCAACGGCCGGGCCGAGAGAGCGATCAAACACGTTGATTTTCAGCGTGCGGGAATCTTCAACAGTGACGGAAGCCAGCTGACGCAGTGGCGTCGGCGTGCCGTAATATTCAACGATGATGCCGTCGAGCAGTGAAGGTGAAGCACGACCTGTGCGCACCTTGCTGATAGTGGTTTTGAATGCTTCCACGCATTTATCCATGCGCGTATCAGCATCTTTTTTAATGTCGTTAATCACGTTAAAACCCTTGGATTCGGTTTGACCTGGCCAGTTCCGGCATTACCGGAAGCGGGATCGATAAGCATCGATAATCCTGAATGGCGTGCGGCAATACCGCGCCGCACTGACAGAATATACCCTATTTTATCTCGCCTCGGGTATTAATGCGTAATCAGGGTGCCTTCTTTTTCACCCATCACTACGCGACGCAATGCGCCAGGCTTGTTCATGTTGAAAACGCGGATAGGCAGTTTGTGATCGCGCGCCAGCGTAAACGCGGCGAGATCCATCACTTTTAGCTCTTGATCCAGCACTTCCGCATAGGTCAGTTTTTCGTACAGTGTTGCATCGGGGTGCTTCACGGGGTCCGCAGAATAAACGCCGTCAACTTTGGTGGCTTTCAACACCACATCGGCTTCGATTTCGATACCGCGCAGACAGGCGGCAGAATCCGTCGTAAAGAAGGGGTTACCGGTACCTGCGGAGAAGATGACAACGCGGTTATTGCGTAACAGGCTGATGGCTTCTGCCCAGCTGTAGTTGTCGCACACGCCGTTCAGGGGAATGGCCGACATCAGACGGGCGTTAACATAGGCACGATGCAGCGCATCACGCATTGCCAGGCCATTCATTACGGTGGCCAGCATCCCCATGTGGTCGCCGACAACGCGGTTCATGCCCGCCTGTGCCAGACCCGCTCCACGGAACAGGTTGCCCCCGCCAATCACAACGCCCACCTGGATACCCAGTTCGACCAGCTCTTTAACTTCCTGAGCCATGCGGTCAAGCACACTCGCGTCGATACCAAAACCTTCTGCACCTTGCAGTGCTTCACCGCTGAGTTTTAGCAGGATACGTTGATAAACAGGTTTTGCGTTGGTCGCCATGGTCAGTTCTTCCTGGAAGATATGATGAGTGAGAAGTAATTCCGATCAATCATCCGCTTACAGCAAAAGAATTGCTATTGGGATGAAACTGAAAACGTATCTTTTGCCTGTGGCAGACAAAAAAGAACCGCCATCTGGCGGTTCTTTCAGATCATTAAGACTGTTTGGACATCGCTGCAACTTCAGCAGCAAAATCAGTCTCAACTTTCTCGATGCCTTCGCCCACTTCGAAGCGGATGAAGTTGATCACGTCAGCGCCCTGCTCTTTCAGCGCCTGGCCAACGGTTTTGGCTGGATCGATAACGAATGCCTGACCGGTCAGAGAAACTTCACCGGTGAATTTCTTCATGCGGCCTTCAACCATTTTCTCTGCGATTTCTTTTGGCTTGCCAGACTGCATCGCGATATCCAGCTGAACCTGGTACTCTTTCTCAACCACTTCGGCAGAAACGTCTTCTGGCTTAACAAACTCAGGCTTGCTTGCCGCAACGTGCATCGCGATCTGTTTGATCAGATCTTCGTTAGCGCCTTTCGCTGAAACCAGAACGCCGATACGTGCGCCGTGCAGGTAGCTGCCCAGCTCTTCGCCTTCCAGCACTGCAACGCGACGAATGTTGATGTTTTCACCGATTTTGGCAACCAGTGCAACGCGCTCTTCTTCAAACTGTGCTTTCAGCGCTTCAACGTCGGTGATGCGGTTAGCCGCAGCCGCGTCCAGCACTTTGTCAGCAAATGCCTGGAAGCCACCATCTTTTGCAACGAAGTCAGTCTGGCAGTTTACTTCCAGAATCACACCGTAGTTACCAACGATTTTGGTTTTGATCACGCCGTCAGCAGCAACGTTACCTGCTTTTTTCGCTGCTTTGATTGCGCCAGACTTACGCATGTTTTCAATCGCCAGCTCGATGTCGCCGCTCGCTTCAGTCAGCGCTTTTTTGCAGTCCATCATGCCTGCGCCAGTACGCTCACGCAGTTCTTTTACCAGTGCAGCGGTAATTTCAGCCATTCCAGAATCCTCGGTTCGTACCTGAGCACGGGTGCATCAACAGGTACTTATTTGCGGAAAATTTACTCTGTCCCGCCAGCCTGAACAGGGGCGTTACAGACTTGGATAAAATAAAGGGGCCATGTTTGGCCCCTTACAGATCACATCTGAATGCTAAGGGCTCTTCTACAGAGCAAACCTTAATTAAGCGTTTTCTAAAGACGCTTCTTCAGCCTGCTCAGCCAGATCCTGAGAACGGCCTTCGCGAACGGTAGTCGCAACGGCAGTCAGGTACAGGTTGATAGCACGGATCGCATCGTCGTTACCTGGGATAACGTAATCAACGCCATCCGGATCAGAGTTAGTATCAACGATAGCAAATACTGGGATGCCCAGGTTGTTTGCTTCTTTGATTGCGATGTGTTCGTGGTCAGCATCGACAACAAACAGTGCATCCGGCAAACCGCCCATGTCTTTGATACCGCCCAGGCTGTTTTCCAGCTTGGCCAGCTCACGAGCGCGCATCAGCGCTTCTTTCTTGGTCAGTTTGTCGAAAGTGCCGTCCTGAGACTGGGTCTCAAGCTCTTTCAGACGTTTGATAGACTGACGAACGGTTTTCCAGTTAGTCAGCATACCACCCAACCAGCGGTGGTTTACGAAGAACTGGTCGCAGCTCAGTGCAGACTCTTTTACCGCTTCGGCAGCAGCGCGCTTGGTACCAACGAACAGAATCTTACCTTTACGGGAAGAGATTTTGGTCAACTCAGCCAGAGCTTCGTTGAACATTGGTACGGTTTTCTCAAGGTTGATGATGTGAACTTTGTTACGCGCACCGAAAATGAATGGCTTCATTTTTGGGCACCAGTAACGGGTCTGGTGACCGAAGTGAACACCAGCCTTGAGCATATCGCGCATGGAAACAGTTGCCATGATTACTACCTCTAGTTTAATTGGGGTTGGGCCTCCATGTATCCCATACAACCGACCTCTTTCAAGGCACCCCGGCGTATGTGTCGATACATGTGTGTTTTAGTACACATAGTGAGATTATTGCGGTTCCCGTTGACCTTGCAGCCCACAGAGAATCGTCGGCGCGCTTTATACCACAACCAGGCTCTGGACGCCAATAATTGTTCGCTTATGGCGCGCGATGCGTTCTCCGTTTGGCAGCCCTTTTGGCTTGCTGTTAACATGACAGCACAGCGTTCATTATTGCTGAAAATTTCAGCAACAGCGGAATAATTTAATGGCAATCTCAATAAAAACTCCCGAAGAAATCGAAAAAATGCGCGTCGCAGGTCGGCTGGCTGCGGAAGTGCTTGAAATGATCGAACCGCACGTGCAGCCTGGCGTGACGACGGGCGAACTGGATCGCCTTTGTCATGCGCACATTACCGAGAAGCAGCAGGCGGTGTCTGCCTGCCTGGGTTACCACGGTTTCCCTAAATCTGTCTGTATCTCAGTGAATGAAGTGGTTTGCCATGGCATTCCCAGTGACGATCGCCCGTTAAAAGACGGGGATATCGTTAACATTGACGTGACCGTGATTAAAGACGATTACCATGGCGATACGTCCAAAATGTTTATCGTGGGTAAACCCACCATTCAGGGCGAACGTCTGTGCCGCGTGACGCAGGAAAGCCTTTATCTGTCACTGCGTTTAGTTAAGCCGGGCATTCGGCTGCGCGAGCTGGGCCGCGCGATTCAAAAATACGTCGAAGCGAATGACTTCTCTGTCGTGCGGGAATACTGCGGTCACGGCATTGGCAAAGGTTTCCATGAAGAGCCTCAGGTGCTGCATTACGACGCGGATGACGGCGGAGTGGTCCTGCAGGCAGGAATGACCTTTACCGTTGAACCGATGGTGAACGCCGGTGATTACCGCATTCGTACCATGAAAGACGGCTGGACGGTGAAAACCAAAGATCGCAGCTTGTCGGCGCAGTACGAGCATACTATTGTGGTGACGGATAACGGCTGTGAGATTTTAACCCTGCGAAAAGACGACACCCTGCCTGCGGTGTTAGTTAACCAGGAGTAATTCCACCACGAATAAAAAAGCCGGCGCTCTGCCGGTTTTTTTATGGTTAATGATGAGAGCGTTGCATGAGCCTGTCGCAAGCAGTGAAAAACGGCCTGAATGATTCCCCTGGCGAGTGGCAAGACGATACGCTGACACGCGACGTCTTAAAGCAACGTCTGGAGGGCTTCCAGCAGCACCTGGCGGCGGCGTTTGATGCCGGTGAGCCTGTCGAAGATCTGATTCACACCCGAACGCTGTTTATCGATCGCCTGCTGCGCCGTTTGTGGCGTTTTTTTGGCTTCGACAGCATGAAAGCCATCACGCTTGTCGCCGTCGGCGGTTACGGTCGCGGTGAACTGCATCCCCTTTCCGATATCGATATCTTAATTCTCAGCCGTCAGCCGCTGGATGAGCAGGCGGCGCAGAGCGCCAGCGCGCTACTGACGCTGATGTGGGATCTCAAGCTGGAGGTCGGCCACAGTGTACGTAGCCTCGAAGAGTGCCTGCTGGAAGGGCTGTCCGATCTGACCGTGGCAACCAATCTGATTGAAGCCCGAATGCTGACCGGCGATGTCGCGCTGTTTCTGGAATTACAAAAAAATGTCTTCAGCGATGGCTTCTGGCCATCATCCCGCTTTTTTGCCGCCAAAATCGACGAGCAGCAGGA
The DNA here is from genome assembly GCF_035191405.1 of Pantoea sp. JZ2. NCBI lineage: Bacteria > Pseudomonadati > Pseudomonadota > Gammaproteobacteria > Enterobacterales > Erwiniaceae > Pantoea > Pantoea sp. JZ2. The sequence continues at coordinate 3,857,885 of NZ_CP045247.1, forward strand.
ACGCCATACACGTTATCACGGTACCAGCTATAACCTGGAACCGGATATCAAAAGCAGCCCCGGCGGGTTACGTGACATTCATACCTTACAATGGGTTGCCCGTCGCCACTTTGGCGCGACCACGCTGGATGAGATGTCAGGCTTTGGTTTCCTGACGGACGCAGAGCGCAGCGAGCTGAATGAGTGCCAGGCGTTTCTCTGGCGCATTCGCTTTGCCCTGCACCTGTCTCTGCCACGGTACGATAACCGCCTGCTGTTTGACCGCCAGCTCAGCGTTGCCCGGCGCCTGAATTATGAGGGAGAAGGCAACGAACCGGTCGAACGCATGATGAAAGATTTTTACCGCGTCACGCGGCGCATCGGTGAGCTTAACCAGATGCTGTTGCAACTGTTCGATGAGGCCATTCTGGCGCTCTCCACCAATGAAAAACCCTATGCCATTGATGACGATTTCCAGCTGCGCGGTAACCTGATCGATCTGCGTGATGAAACCCTGTTTGATCGGGAACCCCAGGCGATCTTGCGTATGTTCTATGTCATGGTACGCAATGAAAACATCAAAGGGATCTACTCCACTACACTGCGCCGCCTGCGTCATACACGACGTCATCTTGAGCAACCCTTATGCCAGTTGCCTGAAGCGCGTCGCCTGTTTATGTCGATTCTGCGTCATCCCGGTGCGGTCAGTCGCGCGCTGGTCCCGATGCATCGCCACAGCGTGCTCTGGGCTTATACGCCGCTCTGGGGCCACATTGTCGGGCAGATGCAGTTTGATTTATTTCATGCTTATACCGTCGATGAGCACACTATCCGGGTGTTGCAGAAACTGGAGAGCTTTGCCAATGAAGCAACGCGCCCGCAACATCCGTTGTGCGTTGAACTCTGGCCTCGCCTGCCACAACAGGAATTACTGTTAATGGCTGCGCTGTTACACGACATCGCGAAAGGGCGTAACGGCGATCACTCCGTGCTGGGTGCGCAGGACGCGCTGGCGTTTGCGGAGATGCACGGTCTTAACTCACGTGAAACCCAGTTAGTGGCCTGGCTGGTTCGTCATCATCTGCTGATGTCAGTTACCGCGCAGCGCCGCGACATTCAGGATCCTACGGTCATTCAACAGTTCGCCGAAGTCATGCAGAACGAGAACCGGCTGCGTTATCTGGTTTGCCTGACCGTTGCCGACATCTGCGCCACTAATGAAAGCTTGTGGAACAGCTGGAAGCAAAGCCTGCTGCGAGAACTGTTCTTTGCCACTGAAAAACAGCTGCGCCGCGGCATGGAGAACAGCCCGGATCTCCGTGAGCGTGTCCGTCATCACCGTTTACAGGCGCTGGCACTGTTGCGCATGGACAACATCGATGAAGCCCGCCTGCACCACATCTGGAACCGGTGCCGTGCCGACTATTTCCTGCGTCACACGCCGAATCAGATCGCCTGGCATGCGCGCCATTTACTGGAACACGATCTGCGTAAACCATTGGTGCTGGTAAGCCCACAGGCTACACGAGGCGGTACAGAAATTTTTATCTGGAGCCCGGACCGGCCCCACCTGTTTGCCGCCGTGGCCGGTGAGCTGGATCGCCGCAATCTCAGCGTGCATGATGCGCAGATTTTTACCAGCCGCGATGGTATGGCGATGGATACGTTTATCGTGCTGGAGCCGGATGGCAGCCCGCTGGCTCCCGATCGTCATGCGCTGATCATTCAGGCGCTGGAACAGGCGATTACGCAGTCAGACTGGGTGCCGCCACGTACCCGCCGTCAGGCTGCCCGACTCCGCCATTTCAGCGTGGATACCGAAGTAAACTTTCTGCCGACGCATACCGATCGCCGGAGTTATCTGGAACTGGTGGCGCTCGATCAGCCGGGCTTGCTGGCGCGCGTCGGCGAGGTGTTTGCCGATCTCGGCGTATCACTGCATGGCGCGCGCATCAGTACCATTGGAGAACGTGTCGAAGATTTGTTTATTCTGGCCAATAGCGAACGCCGGGCACTGGATGAGGAAATGCGCCAGACCCTGCAACAACGGTTGACAGAGGCCCTTAATCCAAACGATAAAGTGTGACCCGCTTCAATTTGTGAACTTTCACTTTTTACCTGTGCTGGTCGCTGACCGGCACCACAAATGACAGATCAGGAAAAAATATGCAACAGTTACAGAGTGTTATTGAATCTGCCTTCGAACGTCGCGTTGATATCACCCCGACCAGTGTGGATACTGAAACCCGCGACGCGATTAATCAGGTTATCGCCAAACTGGACAGCGGTGAGCTGCGCGTTTCTGAAAAAATCGACGGTGAATGGGTAACGCATCAGTGGCTGAAAAAAGCCGTTCTGCTCTCTTTCCGCATCAATGACAATCAGGTCATGGAAGGCGCAGAAACACGCTTTTACGACAAAGTGCCAATGAAATTCGCTGACTGGGACGATGCGCGCTTTAAGGCCGCCGGTTTCCGCGTCGTACCGCCTGCCGCCGTGCGTAAAGGTGCCTTTATTGCACGTAATACCGTGCTGATGCCTTCCTATGTGAACATCGGTGCCTTTGTTGACGAAGGAACGATGGTGGACACCTGGGCCACCGTGGGCTCCTGTGCGCAAATTGGTAAAAATGTCCACTTATCTGGTGGCGTAGGCATCGGTGGGGTGCTTGAGCCACTGCAGGCTAATCCGACCATTATTGAAGATAACTGCTTCATCGGCGCACGTTCTGAAATTGTTGAAGGCGTGATTGTTGAAGAAGGTTCCGTTATTTCAATGGGCGTTTATATTGGTCAAAGCACCAAAATTTATGACCGCGAAACCGGTGAAATTCATTACGGACGCGTACCTGCCGGATCGGTCGTCGTCTCGGGTAATCTGCCGTCAAAAGATGGCAGCTACAGCCTGTATTGCGCGGTTATCGTGAAAAAAGTGGATGCCAAAACACTGGCCAAAACCGGCATTAATGAATTGCTGCGCACGATCGACTAAGCTTGTGGACGGGCTGCCTGACAGCCCGTCATCTTTTGTTTACAGCTGTTACGGGTAATGTTGTTTTTCAACGCGAACCAACGGGTGCGTTTACTTTTCATCCAGGTCATAATTCGCGCCAGTTAAATCCTGTTGCGCACTGATTCATGTTATTTATGTCTACAGTCATTAAGTCATGAACAATTCTGCGCGCTTATCATTTGGTGGAAAAAACGTTATGTATGACAATATTAAGAGCTTAGGCATTAGTAACCCCGACGATATCGATCGCTACAGCCTGCGTCAGGAAGCGAATAACGATATTTTGAAAATTTATTTCCGCAAAGATAAAGGCGAATTTTTCGCTAAAAGCGTGAAATTTAAATACCCTCGTCAGCGTAAAACGGTCGTCGCCGATAATGCGTCGCAGGGCTACCGTGAAGTGCAGGAAATCAGCCCTAACCTGCGCTATGTCATCGATGAGTTGGATCAAATTTGCCAGCGCGATCAGGTTGAAGTCGATCTGAAACGTAAAATTCTGGACGATCTGCGTCATCTGGAAGGCGTGGTGTCACACAAGATCGCGGAAATTGAATCCGATCTGGAAAAACTGACCCGCAGCGGCCGTTAATCCCTTCAAACGTACTACGGCCTGCCGTCCTGAGTGAGCGTCACTTTGTGCGGCGGGCCTTTTTTATGCCCTGCTACTCCTGCCGCAGCAACGCCCCTTCACGCAAGACATCTTCAGTCGCCTCACGCCAGTCAAACCGGTCAATCCAGGATTGATAGCGTGCAGAACCCAGCGCATTATCCGCCAGCATAAGCAGGGGAATGACGCGCCCGCTGTTACGGTCGCGCGTCTTCCACGGCCAGCGGCGCGCAGAATCACTAAACGGTGCCATATAATCCAACGCAGCCAGCAGCGAGCCGCCCTGTTTGTCAGAGTAGTGCCAGAGATCGTCCTCACCGCGCTGAGACGACAAGGCCGCTATCGCAGTCAGCGCCTGTAAATTAAAAAAACTGTAGTGAAAAGAGCGGGTGCGGGCCAGTTCAAGCGGCTGCGTGCCATCACGCGCTATCTGCCCACCGATCTTCGTTTTAGCCAGCGCCATCATGTCCCTCATAACGGCGTCGTTATGCAGGTAAGCGGCAATCCCGGCCACCTGAACACAATACCAGCTACCGTGATTGTTGGCCGCATGCCGCTCCTGGCGCGCCAGCTTACTGGTTTGCAGCCAGGTAAGGTAGTCGTGGAACCAGCGCTGTAGCGCGGCCTCGTCGCCTGCACGCCAGCCAGGTGACTGACGCAGCAATATCAACGCATCAACAATGCGGGTGGCAAAATAACGCCCATCCAGTACGCCATCATGCCGACCCGTGCTGATGCCCGGCACGCCTTGCGCAAAGTTAAGGTTGGGGTTCATGCGGCTGGCAGGATCGATAAACCAGTGACGGATCATCGATTGGGCTTTACTGGCATAGCGTACATCGCCCGAAAAGAACCAGGCCAGCGTCAGTGCCTGCACATCGGCACTAAAACGCGCAAAACGCAGCCCGTCTGTTTGGTTGTTTTTTGTGTCGGGATTCACCTCGCCATCCCGACGGCTCCACGGAAGCCCCGTTTTCTGCCGGGCGTCCGGCCACCAGTACGCGCTCAGGCTGAGATAATCGTGTCGCGAGCCGCTGGGGGGCACCAGACCTTTGTCCATGACGCTGGGATCGGGCTGCTTAAGCGCCTTATCCGCCTGCTGTTTCAGCTGTTGCCAGGCTTGCTGCGTACGTGGGCTTGCCTGCTGATTCTGGATGGTCTGCCGTGTAGTGAGCAAAGTCTTTGTCGAGAGAAAAATCAGTGTGTCCGCCGCCGCCGCCTGGCAGGTGAACGCAAGTATCAGTAAGCCACATCCCCAACTCAGTGCGCGCATCAGTCTGTCCTCTTCGTTTTTTCGGGCCCTGTCAGCCCTGCTCATCCAGTTGGATCGCGATGTACAACAGCAGGCGATCGTCGACCTTGCCCAGGTTGAGTCCCGTCAATTCAGCAATACGATTTAAACGGTATTCCAGGGTATTTCGATGAATAAAAAGCGCACGCGACGTCGCGCCGGGCTGCACGTTGTTGCTGAACCAGGCACTCAGCGTGCGTCGCAGCAAACCGTTGCTGTCCATGCTTTTTAGCTTTTCCAGCGGACGCGCCAGTTCATTTGACTGCCAGCCACCCCGTAAGCTGTCGAGCAGGACCGGCAGCATCAAATCCTGATAAAAATAGCTGCGAACCTCGGGCATACGCTGCTTTCCCACCGCCATCGTTGTTCGCGCAGTACGATATGAACGTGCAATGCTGCCCATGCCCGTAAAGAAATTGCCCAGCGCGATACGCATGCGCAGATGACCACTTTCCTTCATGCGCTGCATGAGCTGTTCGATCCGCCTGCGGTGATCGTGTTGATCATAACGTCCGTGTGCATTTAATGCCGGTTTCAGCACGACCATTTCGGTTAGTGAGACGATGGCAATCAGGTTATCCCGCGCCGGTGTCGTCAATAACGTCTGCAACTGCTGTAATTCTGACATCGCGCTGTCAACGCCAAGCTGCCCACTGTCCACTTCGATCACCGCCACGATTCGGGGCTGATTAAGATCGATGCCGAGGCGCTGCGCCCATTCGGTGAGTTGCGGGGAGATCGCGTCACTGCGAATGAGATTGAGCACCAACTCTTCCCGCAGACGGCTGTCCTGCGCCAGCATGTGCAACAGCCGCGCCTGCTCCAGCATCATCTCTGCGGCCATACAGACTAATTCACCATAGTGACGCAGCGCACCCGGCTCGCCCGTCAGACCAATCACTCCAACAATCATCCCGTCGATACGCAACGGCAGATTAATTCCCGGCCTGACTCCATGCAGATGCCGGGCCACCGCATCGTCAATATCCACAATACGTCCCTGAGACAGCACTAACAATGCACCCTCATGTAATTCGCCGATGCGCTCCCGGTCACCGCTTCCAATAATCCGTCCTCTTGCATCCATAACGTTGACATTGCCATCAATGATTTTCATAGTGCGCGCGACAATTTCCTGCGCCAGTCGTGCGTCGAGATGACAGGTTGCCATCCTGTACTCCTGAGTCATAAAAAGGGGAAAAACAGCATAGACGCGCGATACCGGGAGAACATTGTGCATCTGCACAAGGCCCGGCAGGCATTAACAGAAATGCGGCGACCATCACATTTGTGCGCGTCGCCATAAAAAAGGCGGACCGAAGTCCGCCTGATAAACCGCTGCCTGTGATTACTGCGCCAGCAGATACAGTGAACTGTCTCCGCGCTGCACGTTCAACGCCAGTACCGGTGGCTTGGTATCGAGGATTTTACGCAGTTCGCCCAGATTGCTGACGGCCTGCTGGTTGACGCCAAGAATCAGGTCGCCTTTTTTCAGGCCAATTCTGGCCGCCGCGCTGCCCCCTTTCACGCTGTCAACCCGAACGCCTTTCTCTTTACCTGAATTATTGCTCAGATCCGCGCCTTCAATACCGGTGTAAATGGTGGCGGACTGCACCTTGTCCTGCGTGCTCTGCTGCAGCTGAACCGTCACATCCAGCGGTTTACCGTCACGCAGTATGCCAAGTTTCAGCGTGGTTCCTACCGGCAACGAGCCGACTTCGGCACGCAGTGAAGCAAAGCTGGTTAACGGCTTACCGTTCATCGACACAATGACGTCACCCGCTTTAATACCGCCCTTCGCCGCCGCGGAGTTCGGTACGACCTGACTGACGAATGCACCGCGTTGCGCATCGACTTTCATCGCCTTCGCCAGCTCAGAGTTAAGCTCGGTCCCCATAATGCCCAGCTCGCCGCGTTTAACCTGACCGTATTCCACCATTTGTGCCGTCAGGTTTTTCACCATGTTGCTCGGGATGGCGAAGCCAATACCAATATTGCCGCCGTCCGGTGCCAGGATAGCGGTGTTGATGCCAATCAGCTCGCCGTTGAGATTTACCAGAGCGCCACCCGAGTTACCCCGGTTGATGGCCGCATCGGTTTGAATAAAGTTCTCATAGTTTTCAACATTCAGGCCACTGCGTCCCAGCGCGGACACGATACCAGACGTAACGGTTTCACCCAGACCATACGGGTTACCAATCGCCACGGCGTAATCGCCCACCCGTAAATTGTCAGAGTCGGCCATCTTAATCGCGGTAAGATTTTTAGCACCTTCCAGCTGAATTAATGCGATATCCGAGCTGGGATCTTTACCAATCACTTTGGCATCGTAACTGCGACCATCGCTCAGTTTTACCTGAATTTTCGTCGCGTCGTTTACCACATGGTTATTGGTGACCACATAGCCTTTTTCAGCGTTAATGATGACACCAGAGCCCAGCGCTCTAAATTTTTGCTGCTGCGTATCTGGCGCGGCAGGGGCACCGCCACCGTCACCGCCCTGGCAAAGCGGTGAGCCCATGAACGGCGAACCGTCCTGGCAGAAAGGCGAATTATCGCCAAAAAATTGCTGAAACTGCTGCGGCATCCGTGGCGTTTTGACAGTCGTACTTCCTTCAACGCTGATACTCACGACTGAAGGCATAACCTTTTCCAGCATTGGCGCAAGGCTCGGCAACTGCTGGCTGTTGGTGGATGACACGGAAGAGGATGTTTCCGCAGCGAAAGCACTCACAGGGGTCAGTGCCATGCCAAGACTAAGCGCCAGGGCGCTTAACATTAACGAGGTTTTTTTCATTTTGGTATCTCACAATGATGGATATACTGACCATTGCTGTGGTCGAATGTTGAGATAAATGTTTTAGCGCGAAGTTCCTCTAAAAGTTTTAGGCAAAAGTAAAAATTTATTCGCGCTCTTTACAATTCTCGGGTTATTCCACCGCCATTAAGCGACGATACTCATCCCAGGCATAGAGATCCGTCATGCCACTAATGTAATCCTGAATCAGGCGAAAACGATAATAACGTTCCCATAACAAACGCTCATATTTATGCTCAACAACCAATGTACGCATTTTATACAAATAGGCTTTTCGGTGTTTTCCAGACAGTTTATGGAACAGTCGGGTCTCTATGGGATGATGGCGTAAAAAGTCTTCATTTATCAGTGTGGTAAACGCTTCATAATTGAGCGACATCAGCGGCTGATATATTTCCAGCAAGCCTTTAATTACCCGATAACCCTGCAGTTCCAGTTGCTCAACTTCGGAATGATTAAACACCTGCTGGCGCGCCACGGTTTTAAAAATCTGTAATAAACGGCCCTCTTCACCTTCGTCTTCTAATAAAGCATGGTTGAAGTGTCCCTCGAATATGGCAGGCAGATTATCAATAAAACGTTTCACCGCGTAGGTGACCAAAACATTCTGAACATTGACCCGCAGCGACATAAAAAACTGATCGCTACGGCTACGGCGTTTTTTACTGCCCGCTTCGCGCCACGCTTCCCCCACTGTACGACTGAAGGCATCGTTATTATTTATTGTTCCCCAGGCCTTGCTGAGATATTCATACAGACTGTCCACGTTAAATATGGCTTTTTCAACGGCATCGTCTAAATCGGCAATACAATAGGAGATGTCGTCAGCGGCTTCCATGATATAGGTCAGCGGAAAGCGATGGTGTTCCGTCAAATTTGTGGCGGTGCGGAGCTCATCGATATATTCCCGCTCAGATAAATAGAAGCCCGGCTTTTTCATTAATACGCTAAACTGAGCCGGTTTTTCCCCCTGCCACCAGGCGGGCGCGGTATATTTCAGGATGCAGGCTACCTGAGAATAGCTCAGGTTGAGTTGCAGCAGCGAATGCACCATGCGAATAGCCTGAGCATTCCCTTCGAAGTGGCACAAATCCTGACGAATCATGGCGTTCATGCGATCAAAGTCCGCGCGCTGCGCCTCGTTTTCAACACCCGCAACCAGCGGATCGACCAGTTCAGCGGGCAGGTTATCTTCAAACCAGTCATTAATGGCGGCTTCGCCAAAATGCCCAAACGGTGGGTTACCTACGTCATGTAACAGGCAGGCCATTTCGACGAGGCTTTCGAACGCCCCTTCCATGTCATCCAGACCATATTTTGCCAGTCCACCCTGCATCTTTAGCGTCTGCAGAATTTCTTTGCTGATATACCGGCCAGTTTGTTGCACTTCAAGCGAATGCGTCAGACGGGAACGTACGGCGGCGTTGCGCTCAAGCGGGAATACCTGGGTTTTTTGTTGCAGTCGACGAATTGCCGCTGAATTAATGATCCGCCCACGATCGCTTTCGAAATGGCGGGTAATAAAATATTCCCCCTGTGGATCTTTACGGTTGCTATAAGGGCGAGTGAAGCTGATCTTCTTCCTGAAATTGATCGTCGCCATAGCTGTCCCCTTATTTTTTCGTGAAATAATCCCGTCACTGCCATGATAGACTATGCCTGATATTGACATCCATTACATTAGCGAGACGTAAAATGAAAGCAGGCATCATTGGCGCAATGGAGCAGGAAGTTACCCTGCTGCGAGACAAAATTGAAAATCGCCAGACCCTGTCTCTGGCTGGTTGTGAAATTTACACTGGCACACTGAATGGTGTGGACGTTGCGTTGCTGAAATCCGGCATTGGTAAGACCTCGGCCGCTATGGGCACCACATTGTTACTGCAATTGTGCAAACCCGATTTGGTGATTAACACCGGCTCAGCGGGCGGCTTAGCCTCTTCGTTAAAGGTAGGCGATATTGTGGTGTCCGATGAAGTGCGCTATCACGATGCCGATGTCACAGCCTTTGGTTATGAACCGGGCCAGATGGCGGGCTGCCCCGCGGCCTTTACCGCAGACAGTAAGCTGATCGCCGCCGCAGAAGCCTGTATTCAGCAGTTGAATCTCAACGCGGTTCGCGGCCTGGTGGTCAGCGGTGACGCGTTTATCAATGGCGCAGCCCCTCTGGCCCGCATTCGCGCGACGTTCCCACAGGCGATTGCCGTTGAGATGGAAGCCACCGCTATCGGCCATGTCTGCCACCAGTTTAACGTGCCGTTTGTGGTCGTCCGCGCGATCTCCGATGTGGCCGATCAGGAATCGCACCTGAGTTTCGATGAGTTCCTGAGCGTTGCCGCTAAGCAGTCCTCCCTGATGGTGGAAAATCTGCTGGCCCGCCTGGCACATGGCTAAATCCCTGCTGTTTTGCTGGCTGCTGCTGTTTTGCAGCAGCCTGCCTGCTGCACCGCCCCGCGTCATCACCCTGGCTCCTCACCTGACTGAACTGGCTTTTGCCGCCGGCATCACGCCGGTTGCGGTCAGTGCCTGGTCGGGTTATCCCGCTGAAGCACAAAAGATTGAGCAGGTCGCGACCTGGCAGGGGATGAACCTTGAGCGCATTTTACAGCTTAAGCCCGATGTTGTGCTGGCATGGCCCGGCGGCACCTCATCCCGTCAGGTGGCGCAGTTAGTGCACTCAGGGATTCATGTGGAATGGGTCGCCACCTCGACACTGGATGACATGATTCATTCGCTAGCTGGATTAGCCCGATGGAGCCCGTCCCCCCAGCGTGCTACACAGGCCGCTACGCAACTACGCCAGCAGGTCGCAGCCTTGCGCCAACGCTACCGTCCGCAACCCCCCGTACGCGTTTTTGTGCAGTTTGGTCTTTCCCCCCTGTATACGGCGGCTAAAGCGACGCTGCAAAATGACATTATCGGCCTGTGTGGCGGGCAAAATATTTTTGCCGCAAGTCCGGTGAGCTGGCCTCAGGTGAGCCGGGAGCAGGTCCTGATGCGCCACCCTCAGGTCATTGTGACAACGGGCGGTTCGCAACAGGCTGAAACGCTTGCGCAGTTCTGGCGGCCGCAGCTCAACGTACGCATCATTGCCATTAACGAGGACTGGCTCAGCCGTCCGGGCCCGCGTATCCTGTTAGCCGCAGAGCAGCTCTGTGAGGCACTGCATCCCGCCCCAAAGGCATCTTCAGGCTACTGAATATTGCCCTGCCAATTAAAGTAATCATTTTCACTGCCGTTAACGTTATTTAAGAGACGCGTGCCATGTAAGCCCGCCGTCCTTCTGCGCGATGCGCTTTTGACTACACCAGGAATTCACTATGACTAAAGCCCTGCTTCTGGCCATAGGGCTTGTGATCGCGCAGCAGGCGTTCGCGGGATCCACGACCGGCTCTATCAATGCCAGACTTGTTATCTATTCACGTTGCGAAGTCAACAGCGTGCGAAGCCCGTCTTCGCCACAGGTTGACTGCGGTCGCCAGAGCAGCGCACAGCCGCGCGTGACGCAAACGGTGCTGAAGCGTCAGGGAAGCCGCACAACGAACGACAGACTGGTGACAATAGAATGGTAAGCGGCCGCCCGGAGAGAGCGGCCTGATGATCAGATGCTGAAGGAAGACCCGCAACCGCAGGTGGTTTTGGCGTTCGGGTTGGTTACGATAAAGCGCGACCCTTCCAGACCTTCGGTGTAATCCACCGAACCGCCTACCAGATACTGCAGACTCATTGGATCAACCACCAGCGAAACGCCCTGCTTTTCAATGGTCATATCACCGTCGTTCATTTGATCGTCGAAGGTGAAACCATACTGAAAGCCGCTGCAACCACCACCAGTGATATACACACGCAGCTTCAGCGCCGGGTTATCTTCGTCAGCAATCAGATTTTTCACTTTGTTGGCTGCTGCGTCGGTAAACTGCAACGGCAGTGCTACTACTTCATCACTCATGAGTTACTCCGTAAACGTCCGGGTCAGAAAACGACCTCAATGTTGCTATTATCTGCCAGCGACCCGCCGCAATCAAGCGCTCAGCTTCGCACTCTGTGCCGGATTGACGCGGAGAAGTCGTACGCAGGGATATCTGGCTTTCGTCGGCCGCCCCTCTTCCGTAGAATAGCCCGAAATTATATGAACTGCTGGAGCCGAAAATGAGTAAGTCTGAAAAACTGTTCGCCGAAGCACAACGCCTGATCCCCGGCGGTGTGAACTCGCCGGTCCGTGCGTTTACCGGTGTCGGCGGCGTTCCGCTGTTCATTGAGCATGCTGATGGCGCCTGTCTGTATGACGCCGATGGCAAAGCCTATATCGACTATGTTGGCTCATGGGGGCCAATGGTACTGGGACATAACAACGAAGGCATTCGTCAGGCTGTGATTGAGGCAGCCCAGCGCGGCCTGAGCTTTGGTGCGCCGACCGAGATGGAAGTCACCATGGCGCAGCTGGTATGTGACCTGGTACCGAGTATGGAAATGGTGCGCATGGTCAACTCCGGCACCGAAGCGACCATGAGTGCGATTCGTCTGGCGCGCGGGTTTACCGGACGCGATAAGATCATCAAGTTCGAAGGGTGCTATCACGGCCATGCCGACCACCTGCTGGTGAAAGCCGGATCAGGTGCGCTGACGCTGGGCCAACCCAACTCGCCGGGCGTACCCGCCGATTTTGCTAAGCATACGCTGACCTGCACCTATAACGATCTGGACTCTGTTCGTGCGGCCTTTGAACAGTATCCCGCGGCTGTCGCTGCCATTATCGTTGAGCCTGTTGCCGGCAATATGAACTGTATCCCTCCGCAGCCTGACTTCCTGCCGGGCCTGCGTGCCCTGTGCGATGAGTTCGGTGCACTGCTGATTATTGATGAAGTGATGACAGGCTTCCGTGTGGCGCTGGGCGGCGCACAGGCACACTATAACGTGAAGCCGGATCTCACCTGCCTGGGCAAAATCATCGGCGGTGGCATGCCAGTGGGTGCGTTCGGTGGCCGTCGCGAGGTCATGTCCGCGCTGGCACCGACCGGGCCGGTTTACCAGGCCGGTACGTTGTCCGGTAATCCCGTAGCCATGGCCGCCGGTTATGCCTGCCTGACGCAGATTGCGCAGCCAGGTATGCATGACAGGCTGAACCGTCTGACTGAACAACTGGCTCAGGGGCTGGTTGAGGCAGCCAGACAGGAAAATATTCCCGTGGTGGTGAATCAGGTTGGCGGCATGTTTGGCCTGTTTTTTACCGATGCCGACAGCGTCACCTGCTATCAGGACGTGACACAGTGCGACGTGGAACGCTTCAAGCGCTTCTTCCACCTGATGCTCGAAGAAGGCGTGTATTTTGCGCCGTCCGCCTTTGAGGCCGGGTTTATGTCGCTGGCACATACTGATGAGGATATTCAGCACACCATCGAGGCGGCCCGGCGCTGTTTCGCGAAGCTCTGATGAGAAAAGACCGGCTGAGCCGGTCTTTTTTTTTAACGTGAACGGCGCAGTAGCCAGATAAAATAAGGTGCGCCCAAAAAGGTCGCCATCAGGCCCGCCGGAATCTGACTGGGAAAGGCCAGCATGCGCCCGCACCAGTCTGCGGCCACCATTAACCCGGCCCCCAGCACGCCAGACAGTAACACCTGTGGCAGCGCGCGGCGAAAGCCCAACATACGGGCCATATGGGGTGCCATTAAGCCGACAAAGCTCAGCGGCCCAATCGTCAGCGTGGCGCAAGCCGTTAAGGCCGCCGCTAACAGCAACAGGGCGAGTCGTGAACCCGTCAGTGCCATACCGACAGACCGTGCGGTCATGCTGCCAAGTGGCAGAATGGTTAACCAGCGGCTGGCCAGTGGCGCTAATGCCACTAAAACAGCCGCAAAGCCTGCACTTTGCAGCGCCTGCGTAGCACTGATGTTGTAAGTTGATCCGGATATCCAGGTCAGTAACCCCGCCATGCGCGGATCGCCACTTGCCATCAACAGCATCAGAATGGTGACAAAGGCGCTGTTGAGTGCCATACCCGCCAGTAGCATACGTTCCGGTGAGAAACCACCACGACTGGCGACCAGCATAATAACCGCCAGCGTTATCGCCGCCCCCAGCGCACCTGCCGGCAACAGAAATGCCAGCGCGTTGCCGGGAACAAAGAACAGCATCACGACCACACCGCAGGCCGCGCCGGAACTGATGCCCAGCACTTCAGGACTGGCCATGGGATTACCGGTGAGGCGCTGGATCAGGCTGCCCGCCACACCGAGCATCAGGCCGACCTCCAGTGCCGCCAGCACACGCGGCGCGCGCCAGGGTAACAACTGTTGCAGCATGTCGCCAGACGTCCAAATCCAGCCATGCGCATCACGCCCAAAGGCCAGGCAAAGCCATGTCAGTCCGCCCAGCATCAGCAATCCCACCAGCGTCCAGCGCCCGTAACGGTATCGCTCGACCGGCACGTTGTCCCCCTGATCCAGCGCAGGCGGAACGGATCCGGTTCGCAGGCGAGGTAACAGCGCCAACAGAATGGGCACGCCCAGCAGCGCCGTCACGGTTCCGGTGGAGATCTCGCGCCAGTGCGCCGTGAGCCAGAGTACGCAGGCATCCGCCAGCCAGAGCAGCAGTGCACCAATCAGGGGTGCCAGCAGCATGCGGCTCAGTAACCGCCGTCCACCCAGCAGCCTTGCCAGCAGCGGTGCAAATAAACCAATAAAGCCAATGATCCCCGCTACGCTCACCAACTGAGCGCTCAGCAAGATGGCCAGAACCAGGACGGCCAGCCGCATAGCAGACAGCGCTAACCCAAGATTTTTGGCGACGCCATCGTCCAGCCCCATCAGCGTAAGCGGTCTCAGTAGTGCCAGAGACAGCACCAGCGCCAGCACCAGACGTGGCCAGAGTTGGGTAACGCTGTCCCAGCTCATCTGATTCAACGTGCCGGTGCTCCACAGGAACATATTCTGCAGTTGATCGTGGTTAAAGATGGCAAATATTTGGTTCACTGCGCCGCTGTACAGGCTGAGAACCAGCCCTGCCAGAATCAGCGTAACGGGCGACAGACGTTTGCGCCAGGCCACGCTGAACACCAGCGCACCGACCAACAGCGCGCCACCCGACGCGGCGAACTGATGAGCCAGCGCCCCACCCGGCAGGTGCCATAAGGTCGCGACGGTCATTCCTAACTGCGCGCCGGATGAAACGCCTAACGTGCCCGGTTCGGCCAGCGGATTGCGCAACACCTGCTGAAACAGTAATCCGGCTAACCCCAGCCCTGCCCCCACCAGCAGCGCCAGTGACCAGCGCGGCAGTAAGCTGTAGTGAAAGACCATTTGCTCAATGTTGCTGCTGTCCGGTGTCCACAGCGCCTGCAACCACTGGTTCGTGGGCAGCGCCTGTTGCAGATTGATCGCGGTTAACATCAACGCCAGGAAGAACAGCGTACCTGTCACGGCTAACGGGAAAAAACGATGACGCATTACGATTTCTCCAGCGCACGTTCCAGCACGCGAATAAAGTTCAGGGCTGACAAGGTCGCACCGTAGTACCACACCGCCGGAACGCGCTGGAAATGGCCGCTGTGAACAAACGGCATGGACTGCCATAACGGACTTCGCGACAGTTGCTGCATCACAGCATCATTGTCATGATCGAAGCAGATCGCCTCTACGTCATGGAAAACGGCCAGCCGTTCCAGTCCAATCACGGCGCTGCCCCAAAAACTGGTTTCGCCCTGCCAGGCATTTTTCAGATTCAAAAGCGCCATCACTTCCAGGAATAAGCTGTTTTTACCGAAGGTAATAGCGTGGCGGCTGTCGAGTAGCGACATCAGCAAAATGGCCCGACCGGCGTGCGGCGCCAGACGCTGACGCGCCGCCGCAATCTCCGCATCCACCTGTTGCAGATGCGCCTCAGCCTGCGCCTCACGTCCCAGTCGGGCCGCCAACGCCCGCAATGAGGCCCGTGCGCGACTCAGCGGTTTGCCATCGCCATTGTGCAGGTCAAACCCCATGATCGGCGCAATGCGCCGCAGCTTATCTTTCGGTGGACCGTAACCGTTCGAGCAGAGAATCAGCGAGGGATGCATCTGGGTCATCAGCTCAAGATTTGGCTCGGTACGTAACCCGACATCCACCACGCCCGCAGGCAATGGCGGCTGTCCGACCCAGACGTTGTAGTTATGCACGTCCGCCACACCCAACGGGTTCACGCCCAGCGCCAGGAGTAACTCGGTGGGCAGCCACTCCAGCGCAATAACGCGGTCGCTGTCAGGCTGTGCCGCAGGCGATGGGAAAGACGGGATGAGAGGCGACAACGCCATTGCCATCAGCAGGCGACGGCGATATAAATCCGGCATTATCGTATCCTTAACACACAAAACTCACCGGCGCGCCGCCGCCAGGATGGGGGAAGATGCCCATTGGGATACCGTAAATCGCCTGCAACACATCTGCCTGCATAATGTGTTCTGGTCCACCTTCTGCAATCAGTTTGCCGCCGCGCAAGGCGACCAGATGGTCACAATAGCGAGCCGCCATATTAATATCGTGTAAGACGGTAATGACCGTTAAGCCATGTTCATGGCTCAGCGTCTGAATCAGCGCCAGCACATCCACCTGGTGGGCAATATCCAGCGCAGAGGTAGGTTCATCCAGCAACAGGCAGCGGCTGTTCTGAGCGACCATCATTGCCAGCCATGCACGCTGGCGCTCACCACCAGAGAGGCTGTCGACCAGCCGCGAGGCGAATGGCGTTAGTCCAACCCGCGCGATTGCCTGCGCGACCCGCTCGCGATCGTCCTGCGTAAAGCGCCCCAGCGCACCATGCCAGGGATAACGCCCAATGGCCACCAACTCACGTACCGTCATGCCTTCCGCAGCCGGTAACTGCTGCGGCAAATAGGCGACCTCACGGGCAAACGCTTTGCTACTCCAGCGATCAACAGGCTGTTCGTTGAGCAGAACCCGCCCTTCACTGGCCGCGTGATGCCGCCCCAGCATTTTTAACAGCGTGGATTTCCCTGAACCATTGTGCCCAATCAGCGCGGTGACTTTACCTGGCGTAAAAGCGAGAGAAACGGGATGAAGGAGCGTACGGCCCGGTACGCGAAAGCTGGCGTTATCCAGTCGGAAGGCGGTCTGTTGGTACTGCGGAAGCTGCATGGTTATCCCTGTAAACGGGCGCCGAAGCGCCCTCATCGATCAGAACCGGAACGTGGCGGTGCCGACAATTTGTCGCTCTGCGCCCCAGTAGCACGCGTATTCACGGTAGCAACTGGCAACGTAGTCACGGTTAAACAGGTTGTTAACGTTAACGCCAACCGTTGAGCCAGGCAAACCAAAACGGCCTAAATCATATTTCAACGCGGCATCGACGGTAGTGTAACCCGCGACGGTGAAGTTTTGGTTCACGTCGGGACCCGCACTGTATAATCCCTGTGTTTCGCCCACATAACGGATGCCCGCGCCCAACGTTACGCCGGACAGCGCCGTTTCATGGAAGGTATAGTCGCTCCACAGCGAGGCCATGTGCTTAGGCACCTGCACCGGGGTTTTGCCTTTGAGCTGTGTATCTTCCGTATATTCAGCATCGGTGTAGGTATAAGACGCGGTCAGGTTGACGTTGGCATTGAGGGCCGCCTTGGCTTCCAGTTCGACACCGCGAGAACGGATTTCGCCGCTCTGGATGCGGAAAAGGGTATGGTCAGGATCGGCTGTTAAATTTTTGGACTTAGTCAGTTCATACATCGCAGCCGTAACCACGACAGGACGATCTTTCGGCACATATTTCACCCCCGTTTCGTACTGCTTAGCGCGCGATGGGTCGAAAGGTTGCCCGCTCACTGTCGTCCCGGCCGTTGGGATAAAGGATTCGCTATAACTGAAATAAGGCGCGATACCGTTATCGAAAACGTAGTTTACGCCGCCACGCCAGGTGAAGGCCTGATCATGATTTTTGACTTCGGTATTGGTGTCGCGATTTAACGCAGATGTCATCGCGTAATCATAACGGCTGCCTAACGTCAGCACCCAACGATCCCACGCCATTTGATCCTGCGCGTAAAGGCCGGTTTGTTCCTGTTTGTTCAGATAACGATAGGGGAAAGGCGTGCCGTTAAGCGAATCATTACCGTACTGAGGAGCAACCGCATTCAAAGGAAATGCTGAACCAAACGCTGCGTTGATATCATTACGCATGCGTTGATAATCCACACCAAGCAAAAGCGTATGGTCGAGTTGACCGGTTGCAAATTTTGCCTGTGCCTGGTTATCGACGGCGAACTCATTCAGTTTTTCGTCTGAAGTGGCATAACCTCGCGTGATTTCCTGGGTGGCGGCGTTAAATCCATTGCCATAAATGCTGCGGTAATCCGTCGTTAACTCGGCATAACGCAGGTTCTGGCGTACCGTCCAGGTCTCATCAAAACGGTGTTCAAAGCTGTAGCCGACCATTTTGGTGTTACGGGAGATGCGATTGCTCTTCTCCCCTTCATCAAAGTTGGTGGGCAGTTTGTACTGACTGCCATCAGGACGCGTAATGGGCACGACAGTGCCTTCACGCGGTAACCAGCCGTAATAACCCGTGTCCGGTTCATTCTGGAAGTAGGTCAGCAGATCCAGACGGGTGTTTTCGTCTGGTCGCCAGCTGAAGGACGGCGCGATGGTGTAGCGCTTTTGCTTGTTGTTCGCCTGCTGGGCATCCTGGCTGCTCGCCAGGCCTGTCAGACGGTAGCTGTAAACGCCTGCGTCATCGATCGCACCGCCAAAATCAAAGCCGGTGGAGTAAAGATTGTGATTGCCCATCTGAAACTGCACTTCACGCAGCGTTTCCTGGGTGGGACGTTTACTGACCAGCGCGACCACACCGCCCGGGTTGCTCTTACCGTACAGCACCGACACCGGCCCGCGCAGCAGCTCAGCCCGCTCCAGGAAATAGGGATCAATAGCGAATTCCGAGTAGTTGTCGCCCTGCAGCTTCAACCCATCGAGATACTGGTTGGTGTTGGTTTCGCTAAAACCGCGAATTGACAACGCATCATAGACGCCTGAACTGCCGCGGTTACCGGTAAGCACACCCGGCGTGTAATTAAAGGCCTGCTTCACGCTGGTGACGCTGCGCATCTCCATCTCTTCTCGCGTCACCACAGAAACCGACTGCGGATTCTTTTCAATCGGCGTGTCCGTTTTGGTGCCGGTGGCGCTGTGTTTTGCGGCGATGGTGGGCGCCGGGCCCCACGCGTTTTCCTGCGCCACCGCACCACCGCCATTTGCAGATACCACCACCGTTTGTTCAGCGTAAGCCATTACGCTTGCGCCGCTGGTCACCAGGGCAATGATCAAAGCCAGAGGCCGACGCGTAAATACGCCGGATGGAGAAGCAAAAGGGATAGAACGCGCTGTCATGAAGGTGTCTCTCAAATGGGGATGATTAAGCGAATCGAAACGATAATGATTATTATAACGATTGGATAATATGCGAAGTCTCGCAATTTCTGCAAGCAGAATTCCCCGGCGTGGCGTCGTGTCACGGACGATGGCAAGGGGTTTTGATGTGGAATAAAAAAAGGCACCGAAGTGCCTTTTTCATCCGCGTTTGACGGGTTATTTGCCGAACATATCTTTTATCCAGCCGGCAACGCCGTTGCTGTCTTTTTGTTCCTGCTGTTGCTGCTGCTGTAACTGCTGTTGTTGCTGGTCCTGCATCTGCTGCTGTTGCTGCATTTGCTGAACCTGCTGTTGCTGTTGCTGGCAGAGCGCATTCGGATCCAGCGTCCAGACAGGCAGCGTGCGCCATGTGCTGCTTCCTGAACCGCAAACAAAGTTACCCGCAGTATCAATGTTCATCATCGTCACATCTTCCGGCGGCGTAAGCTGCAGCGGCATCGGAGCCTGATTGTCCAGGTAGCGGCGGTAAATCTGCATCGCCCCGCTGGCACCGTAGAGTTTGGTCGGCTGGTTGTTATCACGGCCAACCCAGGTGATCGCCACTTCTTTACCATCAATCCCGGCAAACCAGCTGTCGACCAGATCGTTCGTGGTGCCGGTTTTCCCTGCCAGGTGCGCATTCGGGAAACGTGCCCCCAGCGCCCGGGCGGTACCGCGATCGACGACCTGTTGCATGGTATACAGCGTTAAATAAGCCGCCTGTGCCGGTTCAACGCGCTGAGCCTGCGGGAAGCTCTGGTACAGCACGGTACCGTCTTCCGCGATGACCGAACGCACGGCTGACAGCTCTGCATGATTCCCGCCGCTGGAAATGGACTGGAAGGCCTGAGCCACTTCCACAGGCGTCAGGTTGAGTGCGCCCAGTAACATCGCCGGAACCGGATTCAGCTGATCTTTAGGCACACCCAGCTTCGTCCAGGTGTCCACCACCGCATTCAGTCCCAGCGTCATGCCCAGGTTAACCGTTGGCACGTTCATGGAGTTCGTCAGCGCATCGACCAGCATCACTTTGCCACTAAAGCGCCGGTCGTCGTTCATGGGTTTCCAGATGCTGCCATTCGGCTGTTTCAGCGCAATAGGCTCATCCGCAATCCAGCTGTTCAGGCGGTAAGTGTTGGGTTGGCTCAGCGCGGTCAGATAGGTGGCCGGTTTCGCCAGCGAGCCGATGGATCGGCGCGCCTGCAACGCGCGGTTATACCCGGCAAACTGCGGATCGGCCCCACCGACCATCGCGCGAACTTCACCCGTAAAGCGGTCAACGACCACCATTGCGGTTTCCAGATCTTTCAGACCGCGCTGTTTTTTCAGGGTGGGAATACCGTCTACAACGGCTTTTTCGGCCGCATCCTGAGAAACCGGATCCAGGGTGGTGAAAATTTTCACGCCCGACAGATCTTTGACTTTGTCGCCCAGTTTTGCCTGAAGCTCATTACGCACCATCTGCATAAAGGCAGGCTGTGGCGTAATCACACCGCCTTTCGGCTGCACGCCCAACGGACGGGCCGACAGCATGTCGTACAGTTCCTGATCGATCACTTTCTGCTGCTGCAGCAGGCGCAGCACCAGATTACGTCGTTCCAGGGCCAGTTTCGGGTTACGCCATGGGTTATAGAGCGACGCCCCTTTCACCATGCCCACCAGCATCGCCTGCTGATCGAGACTCAGCTCGTCAACCGGGCGGCCAAAATAGTAGAGGCTGGCCAGAGGGAAACCGCGGATCTGATCGTTACCTGCCTGACCGAGATACACCTCGTTCAGGTAAAGCTCCAGAATACGATCTTTGCTGTAACGGGCATCCATGATCACGGCCATATAGGCTTCACGGGCTTTACGCCACAGCGAACGCTCATTAGTCAGGAACAGGTTTTTGACCAGTTGCTGGGTAAGCGTACTGCCGCCCTGCACCGCTTTTCCGGCGGTGATGTTCGCCAGGAAGGCACGGCCAATGGAGTACGGGCTGATGCCGTCGTGCTCATAAAAGTGGCGATCTTCCGTTGCGATTAAGGTATCCACCAACAGATCAGGGAAACCGGCACGGGGAACGAACAAGCGCTGTTCACCATTAGGTGACTGCAGCATCGTAATCAGACGAGGATCAAGCCGGAAGAAACCAAAATCACGCCCGGTTTCGACGTTCTTAATCTCACTCAGCTCATCTTTGCTGAATGTCATTCGGGCATGAATCTGCCCTTCTTTGCTGTCCGGGAAATCAAACGGGCGACGCAGCAGTTCAATGGTGTTGCCTTTGACCGAGAATTCTCCCGGACGCGTAATGCGCGAGACTTCGCGGTACTGCGTGCCTTCCAGCAGGGCAATCATTTCGCTTTTATTGTAGGCCATGCCAGGTTCGAGGCTGACCATACGACCGTAGACAGCAGCGGGCAGTTGCCACACTTTACCGTCAATGCGGCTGCGAATTTCCGAATCGAGGTATACGCCCCACGCGGCCATGACCACTACAAATACCAGGAACAGCTTAATAAACCATCCCAGCCAACGGCGTTTGCCGCGCGGCGGTTTTCCACCTTTACCTTTACGTGGCACCGGCGCTTCCTCCTCGTAATCATCATCAAAATCGTCCTGAGAGACATCACTATCGATGTCTCTGCGCCGCCCACGGCGGGCGCTGTTGCGCGGTGGCAACGGTTTTCCTTTGCGCCCAATAGGTTCGCGATCGTTCCCAGACATTGGTTTCATTCTCCAGGCATAGCTTACGGCTGCGCCGCTACTCTAACTGCTTTCTTCACTGTCGCATGGCAGAACCCTCTGAATTAAACAGCGGGCCCGCCCTGTGACGTATTCTTTTTCGTCCGCCGGGTCGGTATTGCGGAGGCCGGATCGTCGGGCCAGGGATGTTTGGGATAACGCCCTTTCATTTCTTTTTGCACATCTTTATAGGCACCGCGCCAGAACGCCGCCAGATCGCGGGTGATCTGTAAGGGACGCTGGGCGGGCGATAACAGTTCCAGCACCAGCGGCACGCGACCTTCTGCGACGGCAGGATTACTGGCTTCGCCAAACATTTCCTGAATACGCACCGCCAGCGCAGGCGGTTTATCTGCATCATAGCGAATCGGCAGCCGACTTCCGGTGGGCACAGTGTAATGAGTTGGCAGCACAGTATCCAGCCGCTGACGTTGTGACCATGTGAGCAAATGTAAGAGCGCAGTGACCAGATTGACCGACTGCAGACTCTTCAGATCCCGCACGGCGCTCATCTGCGGTTGCAGCCAGCGATCCAGCGAGTCAAGCAGGCTGGCCTCATCGACGGCGGGCCAGTTCTCTTCGGGCAGCCACTGGGCAGCACACTGGATACGTAACCGCAGTTGCTCAGCCTCCGGCGTCCATCCCAGTACCGATAACCCCTTTTTAGCGACCCAGCGTAGCAGCGCGGCCTGTAACGCCTCGGCATCCGGTCGGGCAAGCGGCTGAGTCTTCAGTATCAGTTCGCCGATCTGCTCACGGCGTAAGGTGCGCAACGTGCCCTTCTCGTCATCCCATTCCACGTCGGTACGCTGTTCGACAAGCTGTGGACAGGCCTGCGTCAATGCCGCAAGCTCGACGGGAAGGGCCAGCAGGATACGTGCATCGGGGGCGCTGCTGCCCTGTAATAAGACAGGCGCAATGAGCCATTCGTAACGCGTGAGCGCCTGCTGTTCGTCCAGCACTGCCCCCAGTCCGTTGGCTAACTGATAGCGTCCGCTGTTATCGCGTCGGCGCGCCAGACGATCGCGAAATCCCGCCGTTAACAACGCGGGAAAATGCGCGTCATCGACCCGTCCGCCTGTGAGGCCAAGGCGTTTTTGCCAGTGCTGCGCGCGCCGCAACCAGTGCGGTAAAGGCCGACAGAGAACATCACGTAGATCAACACTGCCCGCGCGGGGCGGATCCTCCAGCACGGCGACGAGTAGTGCCGCGCTGGCCACCGCATCGGCATCACGCCCTGCGGCACATAACATAGCGCTCAGCCTGGCATCACTGCCGAGCTGCGCCATGCGTCTGCCCTGTGTGTTCAGTCGTCCTGATTCATCCAGCGCTCCAAGGCGCATCAGCTGCTGCTGCGCTGCCCGTAAGTGCTTTTCGGGAGGGCGATCGATCCACTGTAGCTGGTCGATGTCTGTACAGCCCCACTGCAGCAGTTCCAGCCACAATGACGCGAGATCGCTGTGCAGGATTTCGGCTTCGCCCTGTGCAGGCGCCCGTTCCGCCTGCTCCTGTGAAGTCAGGTGCAGGCAGATGCCCGGCATCAGTCGTCCGGCACGTCCGGCGCGCTGCGTCATCGACGCCTGGCTGATGCGCTGAGTCTGCAACCGCGTCACGCCGCTGCGTGCATCAAACAGCGCGCGCCGCTCCTGGGCACTGTCCACGACCAGACGAATACCTTCGATCGTTAAGCTGGTTTCGGCAATATTGGTCGCCAGCACCACTTTGCGGCGTCCGGGGGCGGCAGGCAAAATAGCCTGCTGCTGAGCGGCCAGCGGAAGCGCGCCATAAAGCGGCGTTAAATCGACATCCTCATCGACACGGGTTTCCAGCTCGCGTTTTACGCGCGCTATCTCTGCCACGCCGGGCAGAAAAAGCAGCAGCGAGCCGCTTTCCTGTCGAAGCAACTGCGCGACTTCACGCGCTACCGCCTCGTCAAAACGCAGGCTCGGACTCAACGGAGCATAACGCCGTTCGACCGGATAGCTACGCCCTTCTGAGGCAATCAGCGGCGCGTCCGGTAGCAGCGTCGCCAGGCGAGTATTATCGAGCGTGGCTGACATCAGCAAAATTTTCAGATCGTCACGCAATCCCTGCTGAACATCCAGTAACAGCGCCAGCGCCAGATCCGCCTGCAGGCTGCGCTCATGAAATTCATCCAGAATCACCAGCGACACGCCATCCAGCATCGGATCCTGCTGCAACATGCGCGTCAGAATACCTTCGGTCACTACCTCAAGCCGGGTCATGGGTCCGCTGCAGTTTTCGCCGCGCATGCGGTAACCCACCGTGGCGCCGGGCTGTTCGCCCAGTAGCTCAGCCAGCCGTTGCGCCACGTTGCGTGCGGCCAGTCGGCGTGGCTCCAGCATGATAATGCGCCCTGACAGCGCCTTGTGCTGTAACAGCTGAAGGGGTAACCAGGTGGATTTACCTGCGCCGGTAGGCGCAGCCAGCAGGACGTTCGAGGCCTGATCAAGGGCGCTCAGTAGGTCAGGCAACACCGCGCTGATGGGGAGATCACTCACCAAAAACTCCGCTAATGGCTGTGTTAAGATGGCGCGCATTGTAGCACTCATCCGTGAGGATTACCGGAGACCGCCATGGCGTTACAGCGCTTATTTTTTGCTATTGCCCCACCCGAAGACCTGCAACAGCAACTGGTGCAGTGGCGAGCTGATACCTTCAGTGAGGAGGCAGGTCGCCCGATTGCGGCCGCGAACCTTCATCTGACGCTGGCTTTTTTGGGCGAGGTCTCAGCGGAGACCTCAAAACAGCTGCAAACCCTGGCCTCGCGCATCCATCAGCCTGCTTTTGATGTGACGTTAGATGATGCGGGGCACTGGCCGCGCCCCGGCGTGGTCTGGCTGGGCTGTCAGCGCCCACCCCGGGGATTGCTGCAGCTGGCAAGTCTGCTGCGTGCCCAGGCCGCCCGGCACGGCTGTGAGCAGCCCGCTCAGCCTTTTCATCCACACATCACCCTGCTGCGCTCGGCGACGCAACCCGTTGCCCTGCCCCCTCGCGGCTTTCTCTGGCGCTTTACGGCCAGTCAGTTTTCGCTTTTTGCCTCAGAGTACGTAAAAGGGCGGACGCGCTACCGGACACTGGCCACCTGGCCGTTACAGTCATAATCAGGAGCCCTATGCTTTTTTCTCCCGCCCTCAAACCGGCACGTCTGATTACCCGTTACAAACGCTTTCTGGCGGATGTCATTACGCCGGAAGGCGAGACGCTCACCATCCATTGTGCCAACACCGGCGCCATGACCGGTTGTGCTACGCCGGGTGATACCGTGTGGTACTCCACGTCCGACAGCCTGACACGCAAGTACCCGCACAGTTGGGAGATGACCGAGACGCAGCAAGGCCACTGGATTTGCGTGAATACGTTGCGCGCGAATCAACTGGTAAAGGAGGCGTTAAGCGAAAACCGAATTCTGCCGCTGTCGGGCTACGAAGCGTGTCGGGCTGAAGTAAAATACGGCAGCGAAAAAAGTCGAATTGATTTCCTGCTTACAGCACAGGACCGACCTGAGTGCTATATTGAGGTGAAATCCGTAACGCTTTTACAGGAAGGTAAAGGCTATTTTCCGGATGCGGTGACGATTCGAGGACAAAAACACCTGCGCGAGCTGAGTCAGGCTGCGGCAGAAGGTCATCGGGCCGTTTTGTTGTTTGCCGTTCTGCACTCGGGGATTGAGGACGTTTCCCCGGCGCGTCACATCGATGCGGCTTACGCAGAACAACTGGTACAGGCGCGGCTGAGTGGCGTGGAAATTTTGGCGTACCGGGCAGAACTGTCATCAGAAGGCATGTTTATTACAACGGCTGTTGACGTAACGTTGTAATATCAGTGGCATCCTTCTGTGATAGGACTATCTTCTGTCAGGGGCCAACTACGCTGTTCCTCACAGGCTTGTCAAGATGGGCGCAGGAATAATTGCCAACCTTGACAGCTTCTGTTATTTATAGCGGCCTGTTTTTCCCCGTTGGGGGATCGATGTACCCAAGAGTGCGTCATCAATGAAGGTTAGTGTGAATATACTGGCCGATGGCAATCGAAGGGTATAGTGCGTGTTATCCAGGAGAAACAACATGCAAGAAGGGCAAAACCGTAAAACATCGTCCCTGAGTATTCTCGCCATCGCTGGGGTGGAGCCTTATCAGGAGAAGCCGGGCGAAGAGTATATGAATGACGCGCAACTGGACCATTTTCGCAAGATTCTGGAAGCCTGGCGTAATCAATTGCGGGACGAAGTTGATCGCACCGTTACACACATGCAGGATGAAGCCGCTAACTTTCCGGACCCGGTTGACCGTGCCGCTCAGGAAGAGGAATTCAGCCTGGAACTGCGTAACCGCGATCGCGAGCGCAAGCTCATTAAAAAGATCGAAAAAACGCTGAAGAAAGTTGAAGATGACGACTTTGGCTATTGCGATTCCTGTGGCGTTGAGATCGGTATCCGCCGTCTTGAAGCGCGTCCGACGGCCGATCTGTGCATCGACTGTAAGACACTGGCAGAAATTCGTGAGAAGCAAATGGCGGGCTAATGTTGCCGTCTGACTGCAGCCATGCGGCGGGAAAAGGCCCTCTTTTTCCGCCGTCTGGTTCATGAAACCTATGGCATTCTCATCCTGTATCGGGCGCTTTGCGCCGTCTCCCTCTGGTGAACTCCACTTTGGATCGCTGATCGCTGCCTTAGGCAGTTACCTTAGCGCACGCGCGCAGCATGGCCGCTGGCTGGTGCGCATTGAGGATATTGATCCTCCCCGTGAAGTCGCAGGGGCCGCCACGCGTATTCTGCACCAGTTAGAACAGTACGGTTTGCACTGGGACGGTGAAGTCATGTGGCAGTCACAGCGCCATGACGCTTATCGGGACGCCCTGCAGTGGTTAAGAGCGCACCGGCAGAGTTATTACTGCACCTGCAGCCGAAGCCGCATTCAGCAGCTGGGTGGTTTTTACGACGGGCACTGTCGGGATGCAGGTTCAGGTCCGGAGAATGCGGCACTGCGGTTGCGTCAGCATGCGCCAGTTTTCCAGTTTGAAGACCGGTTACGGGGCACGCTTGTGGCCGATCGGCGGCTGGCTGAAGAGGATTTTATTATTCATCGTCGCGACGGCCTGTTTGCCTACAATCTGGCCGTGGTGGTTGATGACCATCATCAGGGCGTCACCGAGATCGTGCGTGGCGCAGACTTAATCGAGCCGACGGTGCGGCAGATTGCCCTTTATCGACAGTTTGGCTGGGCCGTTCCGGATTATCTGCATTTGCCGTTGGCCATCACTGCTGACGGACACAAACTTTCTAAGCAAAATCATGCGCCCGCGCTGCCGGATGGCGATCCGCGCCCGTGCCTGGTGCAGGCCTTACGGTTTCTGGGACAGCCGGTCAGCGAAGGCTGGCAGGACGATTCTCAGGAGAAACTGCTGTCTGATGCTGTGAAGCAGTGGAATATCGCTTTGATACCGCATGATAACGCCCTGAGAGCGGATGCATAGACAACAGCATTCTCAAATGATTCACAACAGGCTATGATTAGCCGCTGATTTTACCTACACCCTAATTGTCACTGTCGAGGTGTCCCATTTTTACCCGAGTCGCTAATTTTTGCCGGAAAGTCCTGAAGCGTGATGACGAGGAAGCACCAGCAGAGGTTGAACCTGAGAGTCATATGACCATCATTCCTCGTGAAAGCCACACCATCTCACGTAAAGACATCAGCGAAAATGCCCTCAAGGTGCTGTATCGTCTGAATAAAGCCGGTTATGAGGCCTACCTGGTGGGCGGTGGCGTTCGCGATTTACTGCTGGGGCAGAAGCCTAAAGACTTCGACGTGACCACAAACGCCACGCCGGAGCAGATGCGTAAACTGTTCCGCAACTGCCGTCTGGTTGGCCGCCGTTTTCGTCTGGCACATGTGATGTTTGGTCCGGAAGTGATCGAAGTGGCTACGTTCCGCGGTCATCATCAGATTGAAGAGAACAGCGAAGATCACAACAATTCCCAGCGTGCCCAGAGCGGTATGCTGCTACGGGACAATATTTTCGGCAGTATTGAAGATGATGCCCAACGGCGTGATTTAACCATTAACAGCCTGTATTACAGCGTGGCCGATTTTTCGGTGCGGGATTATGTTGGCGGCCTGAACGATCTGCAACAAGGCATCATTCGGTTGATCGGCGATCCGGAAACACGCTATCGCGAAGATCCGGTGCGCATGCTGCGCGTCGCGCGCTTCGCGGCCAAACTGAATATGCGCATTGCTCCTGAAACGGCAGAGCCCATTCCCCGCCTGGCATCGCTGTTACGCGATGTACCTGCTGCGCGCCTGTTTGAAGAGTCGCTAAAGCTGCTTCAGGCCGGTTATGGCTACAGCACCTGGCTAAAACTGTGTGAATATCAGTTATTCCAGCCGCTGTTCCCTACGCTGGCACGCAACTTTACCGAACAGGGCGACAGCCATATGGAGCGCATGCTCGCCCAGGTGCTGAAGAATACGGACAACCGCATTCAAAATGATATGCGCGTCAATCCGGCGTTTCTGTTCGCGGCCATGTTCTGGTATCCGCAGCTTGAAGCCGCCGAGCGCATTGCGCAGGAAAGCGGCCTGACTTATTACGATGCGTTTGCCCTGGCGATGAATGATACGCTGGATGAAGCCTGCCGCGCGCTGGCCATTCCTAAGCGCATTACGTCGCTGATTCGTGATATCTGGCAGTTGCAGTTACGCATGTCCCGTCGTCACGGTAAACGCGCCTGGAAGCTGATGGAGCATCCGAAGTTCCGTGCGGCTTATGATCTGCTGGCCCTGCGGGCTGAAGTGGAAAATAACCCGGAGCTGCTGCGCCTGAGTAAGTGGTGGGGAGAGTTCCAGGTCGCTGCGCCGCCGCAGCAGAAAACCATGCTCAACACGCTGGGAGACGATCCGGCACCGCGCAGCCGTACGCGCCGCCCGCGTCGTCGTTCTTCCGCGCCCCGTCGTGATAACTCTAACGCGTCATGACGCGCGTTTATCTGGCATTAGGCAGTAACCTTGCCGATCCGCTGCATCAGATTGATGCAGCGTTGTCAGCGCTGGATGCGCTCACCGGTGTTCAGCGCATCGCCACCTCGTCCTTTTACCGCACGCCACCTTATGGCCCACCCGATCAACCCGACTATCTCAATGCGGCGGTGGCCCTCGAGACCACCTTGTCGGCTGAGGCCTTACTGGATGAGACGCAGCGCATCGAGCGGGAACATGGCCGGGTGCGCAAAGCCGAGCGCTGGGGGCCACGCACGCTGGATATTGATATTATGCTGTTTGGTTCAGAGCAGATTCACAGCGAACGCCTGATCGTCCCCCATTACGATATGCTGAACCGTGCGTTTATGCTGGTGCCGCTGCTGGAAATTGCGCCCGATCTGCGCCTGCCTGATGGCCGTCCGCTCCAGCCGATTATGGCAACGCTTGACTGCGCCAGCATCCGTCCCTGGCACAGCTGACCATCTATTCGCGCGTCACAGATTCCGCTCAGCAACGCGATACAGTAAAATGCGTTCATCTGAATTTCTGAGCTGAGATCGTCATGAAACCCACCACCCTTTCTCATCTGCGTCAGTGCAAAGCGAGCGGTAAAAAATTCGCGACGCTGACCGCTTACGATTTTAGTTTTGCCCGCCTGTTTGCTGACGAAGGCATTCAGGTTCTGCTGGTTGGTGACTCGCTTGGCATGACGGTGCAGGGTCATGATTCCACGCTGCCCGTCACGGTAAGTGATATTGCTTACCATACCGCCGCCGTCCGTCGTGGTGCGCCTCACTCGCTCCTGTTAGCCGATTTGCCTTTCATGAGTTATGCCACACCACAGCAAACTTTTGATAACGCGGCGCAGCTCATGCGCGCCGGGGCCAATATGGTGAAGCTGGAAGGCGGCGCATGGCTGGCCGACAGCGTGCGCATGCTGACCGAACGCGCCGTGCCCGTGTGTGGTCATCTGGGCTTAACGCCACAGTCCGTAAATATTTTTGGCGGCTATAAAGTGCAGGGACGTGATGAAGCCGGTGCAGAGCAGCTTATGGCTGACGCGCTGGCGCTTGAGGCCGCAGGCGCACAGTTGATGGTGCTGGAATGCGTACCGGTTGCCCTGGCCCAGCGCGTAACGCAGGCACTGGCGATTCCGGTGATTGGTATTGGCGCAGGCAACGTGACCGATGGACAAATTCTGGTGATGCACGATGCGTTTGGCATTACCGGTGGACATATCCCTAAATTTGCAAAAAATTTCCTGGCGGAGACAGGCGACATCCGTGCCGCCATTCGCCGCTATATTGCTGAGGTTGAAGCAGGAAGCTACCCCGCAGCGGAACACAGTTTCCAGTAATTCAGGAGAATGGCAGTGCTGATCATCGACACTCTGCCCATGCTGCGCCGTGAAGTGCGCCGCTGGCGTCAGCAAGGTAAACGTATTGCGTTAGTGCCCACGATGGGCAATCTGCACGAAGGGCATTTAACGCTGGTAGATGAAGCGCGTGAGCGGGCCGATATTGTGATCGTGTCGGTTTTCGTTAACCCGATGCAGTTTGATCGGCCTGACGATCTGGCGCGCTACCCGCGCACGCTGCAGGAAGACTGTGAGAAACTGAACCGCCATGCGGTGGATGTCGTCTTTGCGCCCTCGCCTGCTGAGGTGTATCCACACGGGCTGGCTAATCAGACCTTTGTCGAAGTGCCGGTGCTTTCATCTTTACTGGAAGGCGCCAGTCGTCCCGGCCATTTTCGCGGCGTGGCGACCATCGTCAGCAAGTTGTTTAATCTGGTTCAGCCCGATATCGCCTGCTTCGGCGAGAAAGATTTCCAGCAGTTAGCCATCATTCGTAAAATGGTGGCAGACATGGGGTTCGATATCGAGATTGTCGGCGTGCCTACGGTGCGAGCCAGGGACGGTCTGGCCCTGAGTTCACGTAACGGCTACCTCACTGAAGATGAGCGTAAGCTGGCACCTGGCCTGAGCCAGGTGATGAATGCGATGGCCGCCCGACTGGCTAATGGTGAACGGCAGATTGACGATATTATTGAAGACGCAACGCGGTCGCTGCAGGAAAAAGGATTGCGTCCGGATGGCCTGGCCATCTGTGATGCGGAAACGCTGCAGCCTCTGACGGTGGACAGTCAGCGAGCCGTCGTGTTAATGGCCGCCTGGCTGGGGAATGCACGGCTGATCGATAATCAACAGGTAGACCTCACGCAGTAGTCTTGCAGGCTGAGGGTCACTCTTTTTGGCTGTATAACAAGGTTTCTGACTATGATTCGCACGGTTTTACAAGGCAAACTGCATCGCGTTAAAGTCACGCAGGCGGACCTCAACTATGAAGGCTCCTGCGCCATCGATCAGGATTTCCTTGATGCTTCTGGCATCCTGCAATATGAAGCTATCGATATTTATAACGTGACCAACGGTCAGCGTTTCTCTACTTATGCCATTGCCGCTGAACGCGGATCGAAAATCATTTCGGTCAACGGTGCGGCCGCGCGCTGTGCCTGTGAAGGCGACATCCTGATTATCTGCTCGTATGTCCAGGTCGATGATGCAGAAGCGCGCCAGTGGCAGCCTAAAGTGGCCTACTTTGAAGGTGATAACCAGATGAAGCGTCTGGCGAAAGCGCTGCCGGTGCAGCTGGCCTGAGTCTGGTCGCATAAAAAAAAGCAGCGCTAACGCTGCTTTTTTTTCGCCGGTATCAGGTCCGCAATCCGCGGCCCCGCTGAATCAGAAAATACACGGCGATATAAAACACCACGATAAAGGCAATCAGTACCGACATGGTCAAGGTCAGAGGAACATCGTGAATGCCCAGAAAGCCAAAGCGGAAACCGCTGATCATATAAACCACCGGATTAAGTTTTGATACTGCCTGCCAGAAGGGCGGTAACAGCGTCAGCGAATAAAACACGCCGCCCAGATACGTTAGCGGCGTCAGCACAAACGTGGGGATCAGGCTGATATCGTCAAACGTGCGGGCAAACACCGCATTAATCAGTCCCGCCAGCGAGAACAGTACCGCGGTTAGCAGCAGCGTAATGGCCACCATCAGCCATGAATGCACATGAAACGGCACAAAGAACAGCGAAACGGCGGTCACCAGCACACCGACACAGATCCCGCGCGCAACGCCGCCGCCGACATAGCCAGCGATAATAATGTGCGTCGGTACCGGTGCCACCAGCAACTCTTCAATATTGCGCTGAAACTTGGCGCTAAAGAACGACGATGCCACGTTGGCATACGCATTGGTGATCACCGACATCATAATGAGCCCTGGCACAATGAACTGCATATAGCTGAAGCCGTTCATATCGCCGATGCGCGCACCGATGAGGTTACCGAAGATGATAAAATACAGCGTCATGGTGATCACGGGCGGCACCAGCGTCTGGATCCAGATGCGGGCGAACCGGTTCACCTCTTTGGCCCAGATGCTTTTTAACGCCACCCAGTACAAATGTGTCATGCTTTTGCTCCTGTTTTTCCTTGCGTCAGGCCGACGAACAGCTCTTCCAGACGATTCGCTTTATTACGCATACTGAGAACCTGAACGCCCTGTGCGCTGAGCTGGCTAAACACGCTGTTCAGCCCCTGCTCACGCAGGACTTCAACTTCGAGCGTCGAGGTATCCACTAACCGGTACTGGAAACCTTCCAGCGACGGTAACGGGCTGCGCGGGGCCAGATCCAGAATGAAGGTTTCGGATTTGAGCTTCGACAGCAGGGATTTCATTGAGGTGTTTTCAACCAGTTCACCATTTTGAATAATGCCGATATTGCGGCACAGCATTTCCGCTTCTTCAAGATAGTGAGTCGTCAAAATGATGGTCGTCCCCTGCGCATTCAAATCTTTCAGGAAAACCCACATCGACCGACGCAGTTCAATATCCACCCCGGCGGTAGGTTCATCCAGAATCAACAGTTTGGGCGCGTGCATCAGAGCACGGGCGATCATCAGACGGCGCTTCATCCCGCCAGACAACATACGCGCCCTTTCGTGACGTTTCTCCCACAGGTCGAGCTGTTTAAGGTACTTTTCGGCCCGCTGAAGGGCCTCACGGCGCTCGACACCATAGTAACCGGCCTGGTTCACCACGATCTGCATGACCGTCTCGAACGGGTTGAAATTGAACTCCTGCGGCACCAGGCCCAGCTGGCGTTTGGCATTGACGACATCTTTTTCCAGATCGTAACCAAAGACGCGGACACTGCCTTCCGACTTATTCACCAGCGAACTGATAATCCCGATGGTGGTCGATTTGCCCGCGCCGTTGGGTCCCAGTAGCGCATAAAAATCACCGGCTTCAACGTTAAGATCGATGCCCTTGAGCGCCTGTACGCCGCCGGGATAGGTCTTGGTCAGCCGGGAAAGTTCCAGTGCATAGGTCATTCTGAATACATACCCTGTTTTATGGCATTGTAATGCCGTTTGAATTTAGGAAGCCTTCGCCTATAGTACGCGCACGCAAATGCGCAGTAACAGGTTGCTTAACGCCATGACAGACATTGATACCCTGATCAGTAATAACCGCGAGTGGTCCAGATTACTGGTCAAAGAAGATCCTGGTTTTTTTGAGCGACTGGCTCAGGCGCAAAAACCACGTTTCCTTTGGATTGGCTGTTCAGACAGTCGCGTCCCCGCAGAACGTCTGACCGGTCTTGAGCCAGGTGAACTGTTTGTCCACCGTAACGTTGCCAATCTGGTTATCCATACCGATCTTAACTGCCTTTCTGTGGTGCAGTACGCGGTTGAAGTGCTGGAAGTTGAACACATCATCGT
This sequence comes from Pantoea sp. JZ2, assembly GCF_035191405.1. Classification (NCBI taxonomy): domain Bacteria; kingdom Pseudomonadati; phylum Pseudomonadota; class Gammaproteobacteria; order Enterobacterales; family Erwiniaceae; genus Pantoea; species Pantoea sp. JZ2. The sequence goes on from NZ_CP045247.1 coordinate 3,891,505, forward strand.
GTGCGGCCACTATGGCTGCGGTGGCGTGCAGGCTGCCATGGATAACCCGGAGTTAGGGCTCATTGATAACTGGCTGCTGCACATTCGCGATCTCTGGTACAAGCATAGCGTGTTGCTGGGTGAACTGCCGCCCGATAAACGTCTGGATAAACTCTGCGAAATCAACGTTGTTGAGCAGGTCTACAATCTGGGGCATTCCACCATCTTGCAATCGGCCTGGAAGCGTGGACGTAAAGTCTCGCTACATGGCTGGGTCTACGGTATTCAGGATGGCTGCCTGCGTAACCTGAATGTTACCGCGAACAGCCGCGAAAATCTGGAGCAACGCTATCGTCACGGCATGGCTAACCTGTTAGTCAGTGGCGATTTTCACCGCCCCTGACGCACGCGCGCGACAAGCCTACACGAATCCAGAGGTCAGAGCCTTGGAAGAATGTGCGGTCACTCGCCTGAGGATTCGAGGGGAACCACTTTGCCAATGTAAGACAGATGGCGATAACGCTGCGCATAATCGATGCCAAAGCCCACCACGAATTCATCAGGGATAGCAAAGCCCACGAATTCAACCTGAACGTCGACTTCACGGCGTTCAGGCTTATCCAGCAGCGTACAGATGGCCAGAGATTTTGGCTCCCGCAGACGCAGGATTTCCCGCACTTTGCTGAGCGTATTGCCTGAATCAATGATGTCTTCAACGATTAACACGTCTTTACCGCGGATATCCTCATCCAGATCTTTGAGAATTTTGACATCGCGACTGCTGGACATCCCGCTGCCGTAACTGGAGGCGGTCATAAAATCCACTTCGTGCGGAACGTCAATCACGCGGCATAAATCCGCCATAAACATAAATGAGCCACGAAGTAGCCCTACCAGCACCATATCGCTGCCGCTGTCGCGGTAGTGGTCGGTAATTTCTTTGCCCAGTTCCGCGATGCGCGCGGCGATTGCCTGCTCAGGGATCATTACGTCAACAGTGTGTTTCATTGCCTTCAGCCCGGTCTCTCACAAAGCCACGCAGTCTACCATAACAGAAGTCCCTACTGACGCCGCGCAGAGAACGCAAACGTTTACGTGCACTAAAAATCTTCACCTGTGCGCAGGCAGTTGCACAAACAGCATTACCTTAGAACAACCCGGCATTTAGCCGCATTAATAGCTGCATGATACGATTTTATCGACATATCGTTATGCAGTTAGCGACCTTATTGGGAGATCTCAATGACTTCACCCTCAAGTAAAAAAACGCACGTCGGCGACCGCCCACTGCATCCCGAAACACAAATGCTGAACTACGGTTATGATCCGCGCCTGTCTGAAGGGGCCGTGAAACCGCCCGTCTTTTTGACCTCCACCTTTGTGTTTGACAGTGCAGAAGAAGGCCGCGATTTTTTTGATTATGTTTCCGGCCGCCGTCAGCCTCCCGAAGGTAAAAGTGGCGGACTGGTGTATTCCCGCTTTAATCATCCCAACAGTGAGATTGTTGAGGACCGCCTCGCTCTCTACGAACAGGCCGAAAGTTGCGCGCTGTTTGCCTCCGGCATGGCGGCCATTTCGACGGCGTTGCTGACCTTTACGCGACCAGGGGAAGTGATTTTGCATTCCCAGCCCCTGTACGGCGGTACGGAAACGCTGCTCAGTAAAACCCTGCACAACCTTGATATTCGTGCGGTGGGTTTCACTGACGGGCATGATGAAGCCAAAGTGCGCGAGGCCGCCCAGCGTGCAATGGCGCAGGGACGCGTCGCCATGATCCTGGTGGAAACGCCGGCAAACCCGACGAACAGCCTTGTGAATATCGCGCTGATGGCCCGTATTGCGGACGACATCGATCGTCAGCAGGGTTCACGCCCGGTCGTCGCCTGTGATAACACCTTACTGGGGCCGATTTTTCAGCAACCGCTCACGTTGGGCGCGGATTTATCGCTGTATTCCCTGACGAAATATGTGGGCGGTCACTCTGACCTGATTGCGGGTGCGGTGATGGGAAACAAAACACTTATGTCGCCGATCCGCGCTCTGCGTAGCGCTATTGGCACTCAGCTTGATCCGCATTCAAGCTGGATGATTGGCCGTTCGCTGGAAACGCTGTCGCTGCGCATGGAAAAAGCCTGCCACAACGCTGAAACCGTCGCCGCCTTTTTACGTACACATCCTGATGTCGCCGCCCTGCACTGGTTACCGTATCTGGATGCAGACAGCCCGGCAGGCAGAACCTATCGGGAACAATGCACCGGGGCCGGTTCAACCTTCTCTTTTGACATTGTCGGCGGACAACCTGCAGCGTTTCGTTTCCTGAATGCCCTGACGCTGTTTAAACAGGCCGTCAGTCTGGGCGGGACAGAATCGCTTGCCAGCCATCCTGCCACCACCACCCATTCTGGCGTGCCGGATACAGTGCGTCAGCGCATCGGGATCACCGACGCGACGATACGCTTATCCATCGGTATCGAGAACGCCGGGGATCTGGTGGAGGATATCCGTCTGGCGCTGGCGCAGGCCTGATATCAGGTCACGGTGAAGCCCAGCATCATGCCGGTGTCTTCATGCTCCAGTAAATGGCAATGCGCCATATACGCATGATCGGCGGCGGCAAGGTGGTTGAAGCGCACCAGCACTTCGCTACGCCAGCCGTCGACATTGACCATGTCTTTCCAGCCCTGACGGTGTGGCGCAGGTGGCTTGCCATTTTCAGAAAGAATACGGAACTGGGTGCCGTGAATATGGAAAGGATGCAGCATGCTGTCGCCTTCACCGGAAATGGTCCATTTTTCAACGGTGCCCTGCTTCACATCAAAGGCTGGCCGCGTCATATTAAATGGCTGGCCATTGATTTTATTGCCATTGTGAAAATCGTAGGCAGTCGCGGCCATCCCGTCATGGTCCATCTTCTGATGATCCATTCCCTGGGACGCGCTGTCGTGCTGCATCGCATGATCGTTACCGCCCATAGCCATATCATGGTGCGCACCGTTCCCCATCGCTTTTGCGCCATAGCGTGCCATCAGCGCCTGCATACCTTGCTGATCCAGTTGGGGATCCATACTGAGTTGTAACCAGCGCGATGACAGACCGTCCGTTTTCGGTATGGCCGGTAATGTGGCTAGCTGATCCGGTAAAGTCGCGCTGGCCATGATCCGCAGCGGAATGATATTGACCAGCGGCAGGGGCCGATCAAAGGGAGCCAGCGTCATGCCCATTTGCGAAACAGGTAGCGTCACGATATCAAAAGCCTTGCCATCGGACGTATCGACCATGACTTCAAAGCGCTCGCCCGGCAGGAGCGGAAGGGAATCGACCTTTACCGGCTCAGGCAGCAGACCGCCGTCACTGGCAATCACATACAGTGGGCGTTTATCGCTGGCAGCCAGATGCAGCGAACGGGCATTGCAGCCATTAAGCAAACGCAGACGTAACCATCCACGCGGTACGGCATGCTGAGGATACTGTGCACCGTTGGTCAGCATCATGTCGCCGAACCAGCCCACTGCGGCCCGCATAATATCAAGCTCATAATCGATGCGGTCACCGGATGAGGTGAGCTGTTTGTCCTGAAAAATCAGTGGAACATCGTCGGTGCCCCATTGATTAGGCAGACGAAGCGTCCCTGACGGCTGATCCTCTAACACAATCATGCCGGCCAGCCCCTGGGCAACCTGATGACCCGTTTTGCCATGCAGATGAGGATGATACCAGCAGGTGGCGGCAGGCTGGTCCGGCGTAAACGTCACCTGACGCGTGGCGCCCGGCGCAATGATTCCCTGCGGTCCACCGTCCACCTCGCCGGGGATTTCCAGACCGTGCCAGTGCAGGGTCGTCGCTTCACTAAGCCGGTTATGAATATTGATGGTGGCCGCCTTGCCACGCTGGAGCCGAATTGCGGGCCCCAACAGGCTGCCATTGTAGCCCCAGGTGGGTACGTCTTTGCCCTGCCACTGGCTGATGCCCGGCATCGCCGTCAGGCTGTACTCTCCTTTCGCATCCGCGTCCAGCAGGGAAGGAACCGGCAGCAGTGGCCGACTGGCCGCCATCAGGGATCGGCTCCAGAGCGGCAGCGCCCCTGCAGCACCCAGTGCCGCGCTCAGTTTCAGAAAGTGACGACGTTGCATAATCCGCATCCTTGTAACGAAATGACCTCAAGCCTAAACCCTGCCCTTATGGCAAGGTCAAGCATCAGCAGGCAGAATGCCCCAAAAATCGTAAATTGATCGAAAATCTTTACACAACTGTGCTAACGTCTTTCAGACGACTATTACATGAGAATATCTATGAAGAAGAGCATCAGGATCCTGCTACTGGCAGGACTCTTCGGCTTCTCCTCCACCAGCTTTGCCCTGAGCGAATCCGAAGCAGAAGATCTTGCCGATCTGACTGCGGTATTCGTTTATCTCAAGAACGACTGTGGCTATCAGGATTTGCCCGATGCGCAGATCCGCAAGGCGTTGGTGTTTTTTGCCCAGCAAAACCGCTGGGATTTAAGCAATTACAACAACTACAACATGAAAGCCCTGGGTGAAGACAGTTACCGTGATTTAAGCGGTATCGCGATTGCCAACGACAAAAAATGTAAGTCGCTGGCCAGAGATTCTCTCAGCTTGCTTGCCTATGTAAAGTAGCGCCCCAGCCCGCTCTCCCGTCAGACATTTGACCGTGCAACGACTATCATAGTTAGCTATGATGTTTCGCCGATTTTTATGGCAATGTCACGAAGGAGAGCCCCATCATGGCCCAAAACGAGATGTGGTATGAAACACTTCATACCGGCTTTGGCCAGTATTTTACCGTCGATAAAGAGCTTTATCGTGATAAAACGGCCCACCAGGATTTAATCATCTTTGAAAATGCGGCGATGGGCCGCGTTATGGCGCTGGATGGCGTGGTGCAAACGACCGAACGTGATGAATTTATCTATCACGAAATGATGACGCATGTGCCGTTGCTGGCGCATGGTGCCGCCAAAAGCGTACTGATTATTGGAGGGGGCGATGGCGCGATGTTGCGCGAAGTGTCCCGCCATACCGGCATTGAGAAAATCACCATGGTCGAGATCGACGCCGGCGTGGTGACCTTCTGTCGTCAGTATCTGCCGAACCACAGCGCCGGTGCGTACGACGATCCGCGTTTTAATCTGGTCATCGATGATGGTGTGAATTTCGTCAACCGCACCACCGAAAAGTTTGACGTTATCATCTCTGACTGTACCGATCCCATTGGGCCTGGCGAAAGCCTGTTTACGTCCGACTTTTATGCGGGCTGTAAAAATGCGCTGAATGAAAATGGGATCTTTGTTGCCCAGAACGGCGTTTGCTTCCTGCAGCAGGATGAAGCGGTTAACAGCCATCGTAAACTCAGCCATTACTTTGCCGATGTCAGTTTTTATCAGGCGGCCATCCCAACCTACTACGGCGGCATCATGACCTTTGCCTGGGCAAGCGATAATCCGGCCCTGCGCCAGCTTGATCCCGCCCTTCTGCAGGCGCGCTTTGCGGCCTCGGGCCTGAACTGCCGTTACTACACACCGGCGATCCACACGGGCAGCTTTGCTCTGCCACAATATCTGTTGAATGCTCTGTCAGAGACGCGCTGATCGATCATTTATAAGGGGGTGAATAAAATTGCAAAAGCTAAAACTGCATGGCTTCAATAATCTGACCAAAAGCCTGAGTTTTTGTATCTACGATATTTGCTATGCGAATACCGAAGCCGAGCGCGATGGTTATATTGCTTATATCGATGAGCAATACAATGCCAATCGCCTGACGGAAATTTTGACCGAAACCTGTTCGATTATTGGTGCGAATGTGCTGAACATTGCGCGCCAGGATTATGAGCCACAGGGTGCCAGCGTCACGATTTTGGTCAGTGAAGAACCTGTTGATCCTAAAGATATTGATACGTCTGAGCATCCCGGCCCGTTGCCTAATTCCGTGGTCGCGCATCTTGATAAAAGCCATATTTGTGTGCACACGTATCCGGAAAGCCATCCTGAAGGCGGCCTCTGTACCTTCCGTGCAGACATTGAGGTCTCAACCTGCGGCGTGATCTCACCGCTTAAGGCGCTCAATTACCTGATTCACCAGCTGGAATCTGACATTGTCACTGTGGATTACCGCGTACGGGGTTTTACACGTGATGTGAACGGCGTTAAACACTTTATCGACCATGAAATTAACTCCATCCAAAACTTCATGTCCGACGATATGAAGCGGATGTACGATATGGTTGATGTGAATGTTTACCAGGAAAACATCTTCCATACCAAGATGTTGCTGAAAGAATTCGATTTAAAACATTATCTCTTTAATACCCGCCCGGAAGATCTGACACCGCAGGAGCACAAACGCATTACTGACCTGCTGTGGAAAGAGATGCGTGAGATTTATTACGGTCGCAATATTCCGTCTGTGGGATTAAAAACCTACTAAGTTATGCCCCCTTTGCGGGGCATTCTCTCTTTCGTCTGCCTGTTATCTGTCACAGCCCGTTCAGGGCCACTTATTGCGCCCTGCGAACCAGGGTAGCCCCGACTGCCTTTCTTTCGCGGCATGTGGTCTTGCGATGGTGAGACTGGCAGACCCGTTACGACGTTCTTCCGTGAAATAAATCAGCCGCCCCCTGCGTTCTGTTGTGCAGACGCTATTTCTGAGATCGTCCCGTAACGCCTGCCAGTAACAGGCCACAGTGTGGCACTAACACAAACTCACCACAGTAATCCCTGCCGAGCCGTTCGTCCCATGATAAAACATTAATTAAATTTACCATGAATACAGTAAGGATAATAAAGTTTTATGACACTATAAAAAAGACCAGCCTCCCTTTCCTCGCCTGGATTTTATGAGGAAAATCACACTTTAACGACCTGCTAAGTTACTTAATTTTCCATGAAAACTAAGATGATGGAGAAAAACCAGGAGCATTTAATTTATAAACACCTTTAAATCAATAAGATGAAAGATTGCGGATTAAAAACAGCGATAAAACATAAAAATAACTTAATGATTACCATTTGCTGTGATATACATTAGAAAACTTTAATATTTGATGATGTTTCTTGGTGGGGAGAGTGATATGAGTCACGGTTATTCTGTAGTAAACATAAATGAACTTAACATTTATGTGGAGTTAACAAAATGCAGTGTCCCGACCCGTAACAGGACCATCCTGATTAACGGTGCACTGGCAACCTCGTCTTCTTTCCGCAACTGGAAACGCTTCCTGGCGGATAAATCAGATGTCATTACGTTTGATCTTCCGTTCTCAGGCAAATCAAAACCCTTCAACGAACAGGGCTGCCATATCGTCACGCTTGATGATGAAGTCACGATTATTCGCGAGCTGATTTCAATTTATAAGCCCAATATTATTGCCTCAGCCTCCTGGGGCGGTGCATCGACTCTCAAGCTCTTGAATCACGGTGAAGAGGGCCTGGAACATGCCATCATCGCGTCCTATTCCTTTGAATTTAATGACCGTATGCGGACTTACGTGAAGCAAGCCAATCTGTTTTCAAAAGAGAAGAACTTTGTCGAGCTTGCGCATTTGATGAATGACGAAGTGGGTGCATATCTGCCGAATAAAATGAAGTTCTGCAACTTCAGGCATCTGACGTCGCTGGATGAGATTGAATACCGTCAGGGGCGTTTCCATCTTGAGCAGATTGCCACGCTGCGCAACCACGACTACAAAAACATTATTGATAACTCGGCCTGCCAGTTTCACTTTATCAACGGCGACCTGGATATTCATACGCCGCAAAAAAACATCGAAGAGATATGCGGCGAGTCGGATAAAACGCGCTTTTATCAAATCAGGGATGCGGGACATTTTCTGGATCTGGAAGGCAAGCGCAGCCGGGAAAGGACCGCAGCCGCCTTCAATACTATTTTTAGTCAGATTGGTGTCTGAGATGAAAGTGATTATTGGCGCACTGGGCTCAGCAGGCGATGTCTTTCCCTGTATTGAGATTGGCTCGCTGTTAAAAGAAAAGAATCATGATGTTTACCTGCTCGCTAACGACTATTTCAGATCTGAGGCAGTAGATCGCGGCCTGTCCTTTGTGGCGGTCGGCGACAAAGAGACTTATGTGAAAGCCGTCCAGGATCGGGCGTTATGGGACAAAAAGCACGCCCTGAAACGGATTTCACATTATATGGCGGAACAGCAGGAGGCGATGTTCGATGCCATGAGCGCTCTTGCCGAAGATGACGCCATCATCATTCACTCTTTATGGTGTTTTGCGGCGAAAGCCGTCAGCGAGAAATACCGGTTAAAGAAATATGCTATCAGCCTGACCAATTCAAATTTAAAATTGCAGCCCGGGCGTGTTATCCATGCGCTGGAAAAAAGCCTGCGTGTCAGTCTGAACTGGAAACTGGCTTTATTTCAACGGGCCCTGGTTTCGCCTGCACTCCAGCGTACCATCGACACGCTGCGACGCGACCATAATCTGCCCGCCTCTCGCAATATTTACGCTGACTGGGTCAATAACGAACCGCAGTCGATTGTATTATACGAACCCTGGTTTTATCAAAAGAAAGCGCGCGAGGGATTTTATGCCGGTTTTTTACTGAACAAGAGCCGGGCGTCGCTGGATGACGATCGTATTACCGATTTTATTGACTCCCGTACGGTGGTCTTTTTTACCAGTTGGGCCCTGGCTGAACAATCATCCGTGACACGCGTTTTACAGGACTTAAAAACAGAAGGACTGAAGTGCGTGCTTGTTACGCCAACCGCAGCCGCGTTAGCGGTATACGATGATGTGATGACGCTGCCGCATCTCAATATTGCCCTGACTGAAACCTGCTTATTTGCCATTCATCATGGCGGTATTGGCACCACCGCGCAGTTGCTCAAGAACGGGGTGCCTCAACTGATTTATCCGTGCGCATTTGATCAGTTTGAAAATGCCCGCGCCCTTGAACGACTGGCCTGCGGCCTCAAGGGAAAAGGGATCAGGGAAATCAGAAAAATGGCGGCTCTTGCACGTCAGAAGAAACACAACTGCGACTTTTATGCTGTGCAACTGGCTAATCAAACCCACAGAGGTCTTGAGCTGGAACGCTTTCTGACCCGTTAAACGCGTCTTCAGGCCAGGCATCGGGGTGCATGCCTGGCCTGAAGGCATCAGACCTGGAACGCCGCGGTTAACATGCGCAGACTGCGCGCCTGTTCAGTTAAGGATTGCGATGCCGAAGCCGACTGCTCCACCAGCGCGGCATTGCTTTGTGTGACGCTGTCCATCTGCGTGACGGCAATGCTGACCTGCGAAACGCCCTGCATTTGTTCCACTGATGCCAGCGCCAGACCATCCATATACTGTGCCAGTGACGCGACTTCACTTGCCGCTTTAAGAATACTCTGGGCGGTATGATCGGCCGCCTGTACGCCTTTCGCCACGCCGGTGACCGCTTCTTCAATCAGGTTACCGATTTCACGCGACGATGATGCGCTGCGCTGTGCCAGCGTACGGACTTCCGTTGCGACAACGGCAAAGCCACGACCGTGCTCACCCGCTCTTGCCGCTTCTACCGCCGCATTCAGCGCCAGAATGTTGGTCTGAAAAGCGATACTTTGAATAACCGCAGTAATCTCTTTCACTTTCGCCGCGCTCACCGAAATGCTGTGCATCGTGTGGCTCATGTCATTGACGGCTTTTTCGCTGGCGCGCGTCAGTGATTCCGTCTCCCGGGCCGAAGACGCTGTAGATTCAGCGACAGAGGTGTTATTGCGAACCGTCGCAGTAATTTGTTCCATGCTTGCCGCCGTCTGTTGCAATGCCGCAGCCTGCTCTTCCGTACGGGAGGACAGCTCGGTATTGCCCTGCGCAATTTCACTGGCCGCCAGTTCAACCGATGCCGCAGAATCTTTGATCTGGGTCACCAGGTTCCGCAAATGATTTTGCATGTTCGACAGGGCCGTCAGCAGCTTTCCGGTTTCATCCTGACGGTTTACGGTAATCACAGAGGTCAGATCGCCCCGGGCAATGGTATCGGCCGTGTGCACCGCGACAGCCAGAGGACGAGAAATACTGCGGGAAATCAGCAGGCCCAGAATCAGGGATATTCCCGCTGACAGTAGCAGTCCGGCCACCAGGATCACGCGCGTTTTGGTCCGCTCGCTAGTCAGTTCATCTTCACGCGATTTGAGTAACGATTTCTCCGTGACAATCATGGATTCAATCACGTTACGCATCGCATCCATTTGCACTTTACCTTCATCAGTCGCAAAGATGTCTAAAAAGTGTTGCTGGTCGAGGTTCCCCTGATTCAGACGCTCACGCGCCGCCATTACGTTACGGGCATAGCTTTCCAGCCAGTTCTTCTGTCTGCTTTCCAGATCGACTAAGCGTTGCTGCTGCACCGGATTGTCCTGCGTCAGCTGGTGTGTACTCGCGGTGTAGTCGCTAAAGGCCTGTTTACCCTGATTAAAGGGTGCCAGCATTTGTGTCTGACCGCTAAGTGCATAACCCCGAAGGCCGGTTTCCATATTCAGCAGACTCTCAGTCACCTTATTCAGGCCTTCAACCACCTGATAGGTATGAACGTTAAGTTTGCTGGCCTGCGTGACGCGATTAAACCCCATATAAAACAGACTGCATACCACAATCATAACAAGCGTCATGGCACCAAACGCCATATAAAGGCGGGTTCTGATAGATGTATTGCTGAACATAATATCTCCGCGAGTGGAAAGAGAATAATTAAATTCCATTAATTCACGAGAATAATGGCAAGGCACATTAATAAATCAGGCATATAAATTTAATGAAAAGCCTGACCACTCAACCGATCGGTGAGTGACGTAGAAGTGAACGCATCAATGTTAAGTTGATTATTAGCGCTCTCGCGGAAATTTCCACTGCGTTACAATTTAAATTAGCGTTAGCGGAAATAATGATAAAACAGGGAGGAGGATAATTCCTGTTATCGCCCTGTTTTCACGGTGAGCGTGGTCATAAATAACTGAAAAATCAAACAGATTAAGCATTCAAAAAGGACAGTGAAGCCTGTTTCGTTTTACCGAACAGTAAATTTGACTTAAGCGAGCAGTTGCATTCAGGTAACGAAATGTAACAGCACCATTGGGGAGTACAGCATTACACATCGAACAGGGAGCGTAAGGATTTATTATATTTTAATAATGGAGAATATCGCGCCCTTTATTAAACAGGGCACAGCTATTCTCATCATTCCTCCAAATTTCCCCTGACTTATCCTGTCGAAACGCAATTCTGGCCTGCACATCTGCAGGCTCAGATTTACGCATTCAGATACAGCTCCTCAATATAATGCAGCGCATCACAGAGCGTATCATCCGTCCCGAATCCCCCTGCTTTAGTGATAATGGGCAAATCATCGATGTCACTGTTTACGAAGGTGCCACACGGGATACAGGGCGCCACTTCACCGTGGATGCGGTAACCTTCTGCGCCGAGAGCATTCGCCACCGCGATCGCGATGTCACCGCCCGTCAGGAACAGCCCACCCGTACGGGCACGATCCAGGATCGCTAAGGTGATATCCCCCATTCGCCGACTCAGCGTTTCGCCCAACGCCTCGCGACTCAATGCATATTTTCCGGTCAGCGCTGCAATCTGGTTACGGTCGTCCCCGTGGCTGCTGGTCTGCAGAACACAGTGCCTGTTCTGTGCAAGGATCTGGCACGCCTGCTCTACGATCTCTTTTTGCTCTTTCTCAGGAGCAAGCAGGGTTTCAACCACGATTCTGACCACGTCAACCCGCCCCAGACGTTGTGCCTGGGCTACCTGACGCCGGGTCATTTCACTCATCGAGCCCGCCACCACCAGAACCGGAAGCGTTTGATCGCTGTCCATATAGCTGTCGGTCGGAAGCGCGTTGGCCAGTCCCGCCGCCCCAACCAGCAAAGGGCGCGCAGCCATTGAGAGAGCAGCCCGGGCAATCAGGACCAGATCGTTATCGCTTTCTGCATCAATAATGACGATGCTGGCGGGCTGTTGGCGCAGGTTTTCAAGCCGGCCTGCGAGGTCGCCACGCCTGACGTCGTCCAGCGTCATCTCCCTGACAGGCAGATCGGTCTGTAAGCCGATCAGCGTGCGGATACGCGAGGAGATAATCGGTGTGCGCGGATCGCTGGCAAACTCGGTTTCCAGCAGCGGGCGCTGGTGAACCCAGCATTCACCATTGCGCGTCATGCGCCCCGCAGACGGAATGGCTGCGGCGACAATCGCCAGCGTGGTTCCGCTGGCGGCCATAGCTGCAGCAATCTCTGCGCCGGGATTGCCACGAAAGGTAGAGTCGATTTTTTTATAGATCAGCACGCTGTTTTGCCCAGGGCGCACCCAGGGAGACAGCGCCTGTTTCACCGCAACCGCCGCCTGCTCAGCGTTGAGTGCCCGGCTGTCTGTGTTAATCACCAGCACATCAGCGCGACGTGAGGGCTTTTGCTGTGACGTCAGCATCACTTCCGTACGTGCCCCTTTTTTAGCCAGTTGCACGCCCGTATCATTCGCACCGGTAAAGTCGTCGGCAATAACGATCATTTTCATCGTGATTTTTCCGTAGATGAAGCGACAACCCGTCGCTGATTACCTTTTGCCACCCAGGAAGGTCAGCATCGGCGTTAAAAGGGCGGTGACAATCACCGATGTCGCAATCAGCGGCGTTGCCGCGGCGACCACACAAGACAGAGCCGGATCGGCCTGCGCCAGCGCAGCCGGCGTGACGGCAGTTGTCCTGGCCGCGGCCCCTGCCGGGACCGTATGAAGACCGCCGTTGCTGTTCTCCATCGCCGCAATGACCGCAACGGATGACAATCCCCACCGGCCTTCAGGGCCAGACAACGTATCGACAGACAGACCCAGCGCGACAGCAGCAAGACACTTCGTCACGGTGATACCGCCGCCCGTAACCCGCGCCTGGGGCAGCGCTTTAACCGATCTCATGCATAACAAAAAAACACCGATAAGCGCAGGCACGTCCTCTTTAAACGGTGCCGGCGTAAAGCCCCCTGTCCCTGAGGCGTCGGGAGCCAGCGTGTTAGCGGCGGCCCCCTGCACCAACGGGATAATCATCATTCCGCCAGGCACTTTTTCGATTGTTTCCTTAATCTTCATACCACCACCTTTATGATTAATTGTAATCACAATGATGATATTAAATCACAAGAATAAAATATGCGGCGAGAATCTCAGATTAAAACGCTGATAATTGAGCATTATCAATCAATAAAGGAGGTAGATGGCGATCGGTGTGCAAGCTTTCAATCATTTGCCCGACATAAATCGCCGCCAGGCGGCAATCACGGCCAGGAAATCTTCCTTACCGCAGAAGCACAGGCTTTCTTCATCGTAGTAATTCATGCCCTCTTCCATCTCATCGCCTTCGAAATTCAATGTATTCGCGCGGACAATGACCTCTTCATCATCCATCCAGAGCGTATATTCGCGCCCGATGCGCTGCCACTGGCGCTCACTGCCTGTAAGTTTTTGGGCTTCGGCTTCAACCTCATCCAGCACGCTGGCGTCATGCCCGACTTCTTCATTAAACCAGTGGCCTAATGCTTCATGGCCCATCGACATGCGCACTTTTACCTTGCCCGTGATGTCGCGTAAAAATTCATACTCCATGATCTTATCTCTTTGTCAGTTACTCGCGCTGTTATACCGCTATTTTTATTGCCGTGCACCTGCTTAGCGCGCCTATCCAGATTCCCTGGACGCCCCTTTTCAGGCATAAAAAAAGAGGAGCGCCGGGGCGCTCCTCTCAAACAGAACGATCGTCACCTGTCAGACGGCAGTCTGGAAAATCACGCCGTCTGCTTTTTCCGTGTACTGACTCAACTGGTCAAAGTTGAGATAGCGATAGGTGTCAGTGGCTGTTTTATCAACCTGTGCCATGAACTGCTGATACTCATCTGGCGTAGGCAGTTTACCTAACAGCGATGAGACGGCAGCCAGCTCCGCAGAGGCCAGATAGACATTAGCCCCTGTACCCAGACGGTTCGGGAAGTTACGGGTTGACGTCGAGACCACCGTTGCGCCGTCAGCCACACGTGCCTGGTTACCCATGCACAGTGAACAGCCCGGGATCTCAATACGCGCACCGCTCTTACCAAATACGCTGTAGTAACCTTCTTCTGTCAGCTGAGCCGCGTCCATTTTGGTCGGTGGTGCAACCCACAGACGGGTTGGTAACTGGCCTTTATGGCTGTCCAGCAACTTACCTGCCGCACGGAAGTGACCGATATTGGTCATGCACGAGCCGATAAAGACTTCATCAATCTTCTCGCCCTGCACATCAGACAGCAGACGCGCATCGTCCGGATCGTTTGGCGCACACAGAATCGGCTCTTTGATCTCAGCCAGATCGATGTCAATCACCGCGGCATATTCCGCATCGGCGTCGGCTTCAAGCAACTGTGGATCCGCCAGCCATTTCTCCATGCCTTCGATACGGCGCTCCAGCGTACGACGATCGCCGTAGCCTTCAGAGATCATCCATTTCAAGAGGACAATGTTAGAGGTCAGGTACTCTTTGATCGGCGCCTGATCCAGCTTAATGGTACAGCCCGCAGCAGAACGTTCTGCAGACGCATCGGTCAGTTCGAACGCCTGCTCAACTTTCAGATCGGGCAGACCTTCAATTTCAAGGATGCGGCCAGAGAAGATGTTCTTCTTGCCTTTCTTCTCGACGGTCAGCAGGCCCTGCTTAATGGCATACAGCGGAATGGCGTGAACCAGATCGCGCAGCGTAATGCCAGGCTGCATTTTACCTTTGAAACGTACCAGCACCGATTCCGGCATATCGAGCGGCATAACGCCCGTTGCCGCAGCAAAGGCGACCAGGCCCGAGCCTGCCGGGAACGAAATCCCGATAGGGAAACGCGTATGAGAATCGCCACCTGTTCCGACGGTATCCGGCAGCAGCATACGGTTCAGCCAGGAGTGAATAACCCCGTCACCCGGACGCAGAGAAACCCCGCCGCGGTTCATGATGAAGTCAGGTAACGTATGGTGCGTGTTCACATCCACCGGCTTAGGATAAGCCGCCGTGTGACAGAACGACTGCATGACCAGGTCAGCCGAAAAGCCCAGGCAGGCCAGGTCTTTCAGTTCGTCTCGGGTCATTGGACCGGTAGTATCCTGTGAGCCCACAGAGGTCATCTTAGGTTCGCAGTACGCACCGGGACGGATGCCGTCAACACCACAGGCACGGCCCACCATTTTCTGTGCCAGCGAGTAGCCACGTGTGCTTTCAGCCACGTCTTTCGCGATACGGAACACGGTACTGGCAGGCAGCCCCAGCGATTCGCGCGCTTTGGTCGTCAGGCCACGGCCAATGATCAGGGGAATACGACCACCAGCACGGACTTCATCGATCAGGACGTCGGTTTTCAGTTCAAAACTGGCCAGCAGGTCGCCGGTTTCGTGGTTGCGGACTTCACCTTTGAAGGGGTAGATATCAATGACATCGCCCATATTCAGGTTGTTCACATCCACTTCAATCGGCAGCGCGCCTGCATCTTCCATGGTGTTGAAGAAGATAGGGGCAATCTTGCCACCCAGCACAACGCCACCGCCTTTTTTGTTTGGCACGTTCGGAATGTCATCGCCCATAAACCACAGCACCGAGTTGGTCGCCGATTTACGTGATGAACCGGTGCCTACAACGTCACCGACGTAGGCCAGCGGGAAACCTTTGGCCTGCAGCGCTTCAATTTGTTTGATCGGTCCGATGTTGCCTGGCTCATCTGGCTCAATGCCTTCGCGGGCATTTTTCAGCATTGCCAGCGCATGCAGAGGGATATCAGGACGTGACCAGGCATCCGGTGCCGGAGACAGATCGTCTGTATTGGTTTCGCCAGTGACTTTGAAAACCGTTACGGTAATTTTTTCAGCCAGCTCTGGACGTGACAGATACCATTCGGCATCCGCCCATGACTGCATCACCTGTTTCGCATGCGCGTTGCCTGCTTTGGCTTTTTCTTCAACGTCGTAAAAGCTGTCAAACATCAGCAACGTGTGGGAAAGCGCTTTTGCCGCAATCGGCGCGAGTTTCGCATCATCTAATGCTTCAATCAGAGGATGGATGTTGTAACCGCCCTGCATGGTACCGAGCAGTTCAACGGCTTTTTCAGGAGATACCAGAGGAGAGGTTGTTTCGCCTTTGGCGACAGCAGCCAGGAAACCTGCTTTGACATACGCCGCTTCATCGACGCCGGGTGGTACGCGGTTGACCAACAAATCGGTCAAAAATTCTTCTTCACCCGCAGGTGGATTTTTTAGCAGTTCAACCAGCGCGGCCATCTGGGAAGCATCTAATGGCTTAGGTACGATCCCTTGGGCAGCACGCTCGGCAACGTGCTTACGGTATTCTTCTAGCACGACGTTCTCCTCGCTCTCATTGTATGGGTTTCCGGTGCACCCTGATGACAACGCATTCCATGAGTAGGGTAAGGTGCCCGGTTCCGCGTGGGGCAGCATAGCAGGATTTCAACAGCTTGTTAATCTGTTTACAAAAAAGCAACATTGCGGTTTTCTGCAGCAGAATGCGCTACCTGAACAGAGATAAACGAAAAAAACGCAGGGCTTAATGCCCTGCCGGTTAACCCAGTCATTTCGCTGTAAGCTTAACGATCGATCATGCCATATTCTGCACCCGCATAGCGTTCACCCCGCACGTTTTGCGGCGCAAAGAGCCTGTCCAGCGTGTCACTGTCCGCCCCTGTCAGGACGACATTCGCTGCGGCACAGTTTTCTTCCAGATGATGGACCTTGCTCGCTCCCGGAATCGGCACAATATCTTCCCCCTTCGCCATGACCCATGCCAGCGCCAGTTGTGCCGCAGTAATACCATAACTCTGTGCTATCTCAGTGAGCTGCGCGACTAACTTTTGGTTATGTTCCTGTGCCTGCTCCTGAAAACGGGGCAAACTGCGGCGGAAGTCATGCGGATCCAGCGCGTCCACGGACGTCAGTTTGCCCGTCAGGAAGCCCCGGCCCAACGGACTGTAAGGCACAAAACCGACATTCAGTTCACGACAGGTCGCCAGAATGTCCTGCTCGGGATCGCGGGTCCAGAGTGAGTATTCGCTTTGTAAGGCAGAGACGGGATGGACGGCACAGGCGCGCCGCAGCGTAGCAGATGAGACTTCAGACAACCCAATATAGCGGGCTTTTCCCTCTTTAATCAGATCCGCCATCGTGCCAATCACGTCTTCAATCGGTACGCTCGGATCAAAACGGTGCTGGTAAAGCAGATCGATATGATCGGTCCCCAAACGGGTTAACGATCCTTCGACTGCGCGGCGAATATGCTGAGGCTGGCTGTTAACGCCCGTCATCTTTTCCCAGCCCTGACCTTCGCCAGTAATCGCAAAACCAAATTTTGTGGCCACCGTGATATTGTCGCGGCGGCCTTTAAGGGCTTTAGCGATGAGCACCTCGTTGGTAAAGGGACCGTAGATTTCGGCGGTATCCAGAAAGTTGATGCCCAGTTCAAACGCGCGCGACAGCGTATTTAATGCCTGCTGCTCATCATGATTGCCATAGGCGAAGGTCATGCCCATACAGCCGAGTCCCAGTGCTGAAACGCGTAATCCCTGATTACCCAATTGACGTTGTTGCATGATGTTTTCCTCTTTGTTGCGGTGTTATTGTTATAATCCTCATCAATACCAACAACAATTGCGCTATTCTTGCCCATTCAGTGAGGAAAATTCATCAATGACACTTTCGCGGGCCACCCTGCAGGAACTGGAAATGTTCAGCGCCATTGCGCACCACCGGAGCTTCCGCAAAGCCGCACAGGCACGCAACGTGACGCCGTCTGCGCTGAGCCACGCCATGCGTCATTTCGAACAACGGCTAGGGGTGAGATTACTCAACCGCACGACGCGCAGTGTCTCACTGACCCAGGCTGGACAACATTTTCTGCAGCGCATTCAGCCTGCCTTACTCGATTTATCGCAGGCCGTGGATGAACTTAACGACTGGCGAGCCCGGCCTCACGGTACGCTGAAACTCAATATGCCCCGCTCTGCAGAAGCGCTGTTTTTTGACAGCCTGATCCTGCCATTCCTCCAGCGCTATCCGGACATTACGCTGGAAATTGACAGCAACGATGCGCTGGTGGATATCCTTGAAGCCGGTTTTGATGCAGGCATTCGCTACGGTGATGTGCTGGCGCAGGATATGATCGCCCTGCCCTTTGGCCCGGCAATGCGTACACTGGTTGTCGCAAGCCCGGCGTTTATCGAACGTCATGGTGCCCCGCAAACACCGGACGATCTGCTGCAGTTTCCCTGCATTGAGCGGCGTTTCCCGAGCGGGCAACGCTATCGCTGGGAATTCATGCACGCAGGGAAAAAGCGGGAAGTCGCCGTCAGTGGCTCTCTGGTGCTGGACAACAACGAACGAATATTGCAGGCCGCCCTTGCGGGAGCAGGGATTGCTTTTCTGCAGGAGGCCGTGGTCAGTGCCAGTCTGCGAAGTGGCTCACTCGTTGAGCTGTTAAGTCACTATACGGAGAATGCCGATGGCTTCTGGCTCTACTATCCCGGCAGGCGTTATGTCTCTGCACCATTACGTCATTTTATTGACTGGTTACGTGTTAATAATAACGAAGTGATCAACCATCAAAATTAACAGCAACATAAGAACCGAGAAATAATTATTTTAAAATAGTCATGAAAGAATCAGCATAAATAACATTTAAAATATAAAAGACAGAAATTTTTATTAATTAGCATTATGAAAAAATAAAAAACCAGGGGACAGTAAAATAATAAATGCGTAGACTGCGGTTGGGCGCCTGAAGCTTTCTGCTTTGGGTAAGAACCTGAGGTGGAAAGAGGAAGGAACCGCTCACATTAATCAGTCAACTAATGCGAGCGGAGGTCACTACCCTAACACCTCAACACTGTCAGGGTAGCTCCTCGCTCGATGAAAATCAAGAGAGGTGCCACCATGAAGTCGAAATACGGTTTACTTGTTATTAGCGGGTTAATTCTCTTAGGATTGAGTTTATCAAACCGAGGTTCATTATGTGAGCTTCGCCTCAGAATAATGAGTGCTGAACTTTCGGCTGTCTTCAATTACGAAACCAGGCAGTAAAACTTCGTTAGTGGCGGAGTTTACTCCGCCCTATATGCCAGTGTAAATGTGTTAGCGCAGGCGCCCTTTCCTTTATTGATTTTCTTATTCCATAATAATCAGCATAAAAAAACGGCCCCATAAGGGGCCGCTATGACTGTCCTGAGACTTATTTCTTCTTCGCTTTCGCGTTAGGCAGATCGGTGATGCTGCCTTCAAAAATTTCAGCCGCCAGTCCTACGGATTCATGCAGGGTTGGGTGCGCATGAATGGTCAGCGCAATATCTTCTGCGTCACAGCCCATTTCAATGGCCAGACCGATTTCACCCAGCAGTTCACCGCCGTTCGTTCCGACAATGGCACCACCGATAACACGATGGGTCTCTTTGTCGAAAATCAGTTTGGTGATGCCATCTGCACAGTCAGAAGCAATCGCACGGCCTGATGCCGCCCACGGGAACGTGGCGGTTTCATAGCTGATGCCTTTCTCTTTCGCTTCTTTCTCAGTCAGACCGACCCAGGCAACTTCTGGCTCAGTATAGGCAATGGAAGGAATCACTTTCGGATCGAAGTAGTGTTTCAGACCTGAAATGACTTCTGCCGCAACATGGCCTTCATGCACGCCTTTGTGTGCCAGCATTGGCTGACCTACAATGTCGCCGATCGCATAAATGTGTGGCACATTGGTGCGCATCTGCTTGTCAACGCGGATGAAGCCGCGATCGTCAACTTCGACACCGGCTTTGTCAGCATCCAGGCCTTTACCGTTCGGTACACGACCAATCGCAACCAGAACCGCATCATAACGCTGAGCTTCGCCCGGCGCTTTTTTGCCTTCCATCGAAACATAGATACCGTCGTCCTTGGCTTCTACGGCGGTCACCTTGGTTTCCAGCATCAGGTTAAATTTCTTGCTGATACGTTTGGTAAAGACTTTAACCACGTCTTTATCGGCCGCCGGGATAACCTGGTCAAACATCTCGACCACGTCGATCTCTGAACCCAGTGCATGGTAAACGGTAGCCATTTCCAGACCGATGATTCCGCCACCCATAACCAGCAGACGCTTAGGCACTTCTTTCAGTTCCAGTGCGTCAGTGGAATCCCATACACGAGGATCTTCATGAGGAATGAATGGCAGTTCGATAGGACGTGAACCTGCAGCGATAATGGCGTTATCGAAGTTAATAGTGGTTGCGCCACCTTCACCTTCGACCACCAGCGTATTGGCACCGGTAAATTTGCCCAGGCCATTAACCACTTTCACTTTACGCCCTTTCGCCATGCCAGACAGGCCACCGGTCAGTTGGTTAATCACCTTCTCTTTCCAGCTACGGATTTTGTTGATATCCGTTTGCGGCTGACCAAACACAATGCCGTGTTCTTCGAGCGCTTTCGCTTCTTCAATCACTTTAGCAACGTGCAGCAGCGCTTTAGACGGGATACAGCCTACGTTAAGACAGACACCACCGAGGGTGCTGTAGCGCTCAACCAGTACGGTTTCCAGACCTAAGTCAGCGCAACGAAAAGCTGCAGAGTAACCTGCAGGACCTGCCCCAAGTACCACGACCTGAGTTTTAATCTCTGTACTCATCATGACCTCTTATTGGATTTCCGGCGGGTCAGACGCTGAGCCTATCCCATTAGGCTAGTTAACTGGCCATATTGCGTCTGCTGCTGCAAACATTCCCCTATCGGATTTGCCTGCCGTGACTCAATCTGACTGCGCCAATTATGCCTAATGGAATAGGCTCATAATGTCCTTATTCCACCGGGACATGTTCACCGCAAGAGTTTACAGAATTGTTAATAAACTGCCAACAGCGGTGCCCTGAATGTTACAAAAAGGCCGGCATTTGCCGGCCTTTTGCGCTTTTTACATAACCAGACGACGAATGTCTGACAGCATATTGCCAATAATAGTAATGAAACGTGCACCATCCGCACCGTCGATAACACGGTGATCGAAGGACAGAGAGATCGGCATCATCAGACGTGGTGCAAACTCTTTACCGTTCCATACAGGCTCCATTGCGGATTTGGACACGCCAAGGATGGCCACTTCCGGCGCGTTAACAATAGGCGCAAAGTGCGTGGTGCCCAGGCCGCCCAGGCTGGAGATGGTGAAACAACCGCCCTGCATATCGCCTGCGGTCAGTTTGCCATCGCGCGCCTTTTTAGAGACCGCCATCAGCTCACGAGACAGCTCGGTGATGCCCTTCTTGTTCACGTCTTTAAAGACCGGAACGACCAGACCATTTGGCGTATCGACCGCCACGCCGATGTTGATGTATTTTTTCAACGTCAGCTTCTGCGCGTCTTCAGACAGGGAGCTGTTGAAACGTGGCATCTGCTCAAGCGCTGCAGCGACAGCTTTCATGATGAAAACCACTGGCGTGTATTTCACGTCCAGTTTGCGCTTCTCGGCTTCGGCGTTCTGCTGCTTTCGGAAAGCTTCCAGATCGGTAATATCGGTTTTATCAAAGTGGGTTACGTGTGGGATCATCACCCAGTTACGGCTCAGGTTGGCACCCGAGATTTTCTGGATACGGCCCAGTTCCACTTCTTCAACTTCACCGAACTTACTGAAGTCAACTTTCGGCCATGGCAGCATGCCCGGCAATCCGCCACCGCTGGCTGCGGCTGGCGCAGCCTCTGCGCGTTTCACTGCATCTTTCACGTAAGCCTGAACGTCTTCTTTCAGGATACGGCCTTTGCGTCCTGTGCCTTTCACCTTCGCCAGGTTAACGCCAAATTCACGCGCCAGGCGACGAATCACCGGCGTGGCGTGCACATAGGCTTCATTCTCAGCAAACTCGCCTTTGCTGTCTGCTTTTGGTGCAGGGGCAGCGGCAGGCTTAGATTCCGCCGCCGCAGGTGCAGGGGCCGACTCTTTCTTAGCCGCCGGTGCCGCGGCAGGGGCAGCGCCTTCCACTTCAAACACCATGATCAGCGAACCGGTGCTGACTTTATCGCCCGTCGCGACTTTCAGTTCTTTGACGGTGCCCGCGAACGGTGCCGGAACTTCCATCGACGCCTTATCGCCTTCCACTACAATCAGTGACTGCTCAGCCTCGACTTTATCGCCGACCTTCACCAGCACTTCGGTGACTTCAACTTCGTCGCCGCCGATGTCAGGTACGTTAACGTCTTTTGCCCCTGCGGCCGCAGCGGGTGCCGTCGCAGCCTCTTCTTTCACTTCTGGCTTCGCATCAGCAGCCGGTGCAGCACCCTCTGTTTCAAAGACCATGATGTGAGAGCCGGTATTCACTTTATCGCCGGTGGCGATTTTAATCGCTTTCACCACGCCCGCGAACGGTGCCGGGACTTCCATTGAGGCTTTGTCGCCTTCAACGACGATCAGCGATTGTTCAGCTTCAACTTTGTCGCCCACTTTCACCAGAATTTCGGTGACTTCGACTTCGTCACCACCGATATCCGGTACGTTAACGTCTTTGCTGGCGCTGGCAGACGCAGCGGCGGCAGGGGCGGCCTCAGCTTTTTTCTCTTGAGCTGGCGCCGGTGCCGCTTCAGCAGCACCTTCTGCGTCAAACATCATGATCAGCGAGCCGGTTTCCACTTTGTCACCGGTTGCGATTTTGATCTCTTTTACTACGCCGGCCTGCGGCGAAGGCACTTCCATAGAAGCTTTATCGCCTTCTACAGTGATCAGCGACTGCTCGGCTTCCACCTTATCGCCAACCTTGACCAGAATTTCGGTGACTTCAACTTCGTCTGACCCGATATCCGGTACCTTGATTTCAATAGCCATTACTCTGTTACCTCTTAAGCCAGACGCGGGTTAACTTTATCGGCATCGATCTTGAACTTCACGATCGCATCCGCCACGACTTTCTTATCGATTTCGCCACGTTTAGCCAGTTCACCCAGCGCGGCTACCACAACGTATGCTGCATCCACTTCAAAGTGGTGACGCAGATTTTCACGGCTGTCAGAGCGGCCAAAGCCGTCGGTGCCCAGCACACGGTAATCGCTTGAAGGCACGTAGCTGCGAACCTGCTCAGCAAACAGCTTCATGTAGTCAGTTGATGCGACAGCGGGTGCTTCGTTCATCACCTGAGCGATGTAAGGCACACGCGGCGCTTCTGTCGGATGCAGCATGTTCCAGCGCTCACAATCCTGACCATCGCGGGCCAGTTCGGTGAACGAGGTGACGCTGTAAACGTCCGAACCGATGCCGTAATCAGCCGACAGGATCTGCGCGGCTTCACGCACATGGCGCAGGATAGAACCTGAACCCAACAGCTGAACTTTACCTTTGCTACCGTCTACGGTTTCCAGCTTGTAGATACCTTTACGGATACCTTCTTCGGCACCTTTCGGCATCGCTGGCATGTGGTAGTTTTCGTTCAGCGTAGTGATGTAGTAATAAATGTTTTCCTGCGCTTCACCGTACATGCGTACCAGACCGTCGTGCATGATGACAGCCACTTCGTAGGCATACGCTGGATCGTAGGAGATACAGTTTGGAATGGTCAGTGACTGGATATGGCTGTGACCATCTTCATGCTGCAGACCTTCACCATTTAGCGTAGTACGGCCTGAGGTACCGCCGACCAGGAAGCCGCGCGCCTGCTGGTCACCCGCCAGCCACATCAAATCACCAATGCGCTGGAAGCCAAACATCGAATAATAGATGTAGAACGGAATCATCGGCAGGTTGTTAGTGCTGTAAGAGGTCGCCGCCGCCAGCCAGGACGATCCTGCGCCCAGCTCGTTGATCCCTTCCTGCAGAATCTGACCTTTCTCGTCTTCTTTATAGTAAGCCACCTGCTCGCGGTCCTGCGGCGTGTACTGCTGACCGTTCGGGCTGTAGATACCAATCTGACGGAACAGGCCCTCCATACCAAAGGTACGGGCTTCATCGGCAAGAATCGGCACCAGACGATCTTTAATCGACTTGTTCTTCAGCATCACATTCAGCGCACGCACAAACGCGATGGTGGTAGAGATCTCTTTGTTCTGCTCTTCCAGCAGCGCACTGAACTCTTCCAGCGCCGGCATTTCCAGCTTTTCCGTGAAGTTAGGCTGACGTGAAGGCAGGTAACCGCCTAACTTCTCGCGCTGACCATGCAGGTAGTTGTACTCTTCGGAGCCTTTCTCAAAGGTGATGTAAGGCAGCGACTCAATTTTGTCGTCTTCGACCGGCACGTTGAAACGATCACGGATATAGCGTACGCCATCCATGTTCATCTTCTTCACCTGGTGCGCGATGTTCTTGCCTTCTGCGGTGTCACCCATACCGTAACCTTTGATGGTATGAGCCAGAATCAGAACCGGCTTGCCTTTGGTGTCCTGCGCTTTTTTCAGTGCCGCGTAAATTTTCTTCGGATCGTGACCACCACGGTTCAGTGACCAAATCTCATCGTCTGACCAGTCTTTCACCAGCGCAGCGGTTTCCGGATATTTACCGAAGAAGTGCTCACGCACGTAGGCACCATCACGCGATTTAAACGTCTGGTAGTCGCCGTCGACGGTTTCGTTCATCAGCTGGATCAGTTTACCGCTGGTGTCATTGCGCAGCAGTTCATCCCAACGACCGCCCCAGATAACCTTGATCACTTCCCAGCCAGCACCGGCAAAAATGCCTTCCAGCTCGTTGATGATCTTACCGTTACCGGTGACCGGTCCATCCAGACGCTGCAGGTTACAGTTGATGATAAAGACCAGGTTATCCAGTTTTTCACGGGTCGCGATAGTGATCGCACCTTTGGATTCTGGTTCATCCATCTCGCCGTCGCCCAGGAACGCGTAAACGGTCTGGCCAGAGGTGTCTTTCAGACCACGGTGTTCCAGGTACTTCAGGAACTTAGCCTGATAGATAGCGTTGAGTGGGCCCAGGCCCATTGAAACGGTCGGGAACTGCCAGAACTCCGGCATCAGTTTTGGATGCGGATAAGAAGACAGGCCTTTGCCATCGACTTCCTGACGGAAGTTATTCATCTGCTCTTCGGTCAGACGGCCTTCCAGGAAAGCACGGGCATAGATACCCGGAGAAATGTGGCCCTGGAAGTACACCAGATCGCCGCCATCTTTCTCACTGCGCGCGCGGAAGAAGTGGTTAAAACACACTTCATAGATAGTGGCAGAAGACTGGAAGGAGGACATGTGGCCGCCAAGCTCCAGATCTTTCTTCGATGCGCGCAACACCGACATGATGGCATTCCAGCGGATAGCGGATCGGATACGACGTTCAAGTGAGGTGTTGCCCGGATATTCCGGTTCATCTTCAACGGCAATAGAGTTGATATAGTTACTGATAGCGGCAGCACCGCCAGCAACTTTCACACCGCCTTTACGGGCTGCACTCAGCACCTGATCAATCAGATACTGTGCACGTTCAACACCTTCTTCACGGATGACCGATTCGATCGCCTGTAGCCAGTCACGAGTTTCAATCGGATCCACGTCATTGTGTAAACGTTCTGACATGGGGGTATTCCTTATCTGTGTCTAATACGTTGAAAAATCGGGAGCCTGTTAACGTCAGGGAGACAGGCTCGTCGCACATGTCCGCACGATCTTTGCCGCGCGTTATTCCTTACGTTGCTGTAAACGACGTAGGGAGCGTTCTCGACGGCTCTGCTCCCGACTTCTGTCCAGCAAGATTTCCTCAATGAACGCCAGGTGACGGTGTGATGCCTCGCGTGCTTGTTCTGGCTCACGAGCCACAATCGCCTCAAAAATTCTGGCGCGGTGACCGCTCACTTTCGCCAGCATTTCCCGGCGAGAGTAGAGCAATTCAAAATTCTGTCGGACATTCTGTTCCAGCATAGGGCCCATTGATCGTAGCAAATGCAAAAGCACGACATTATGGGCCGCTTCTGTGACAGCGATCTGATACTTCATCACTGCGTCTGCTTCAGCGTCGAGATCGCCGCTGTCCTGCGCCTGTTGGATATGAAGATGACAGTCGCGAATACGCTGCAAATCTTCTTCTGTGCCACGCAATGCCGCATAGTAAGCCGCAATGCCTTCTAAAGCGTGGCGCGTTTCCAGCAGATCAAACTGAGATTCCGGATGTTCGGCGAGTAGCTCTACGAGTGGATCGCTCATGCTCTGCCAGAGATGTTTTTGTACGAATGTTCCGCCGCCCTGACGGCGTAGTAACAATCCTTTCGCTTCTAATCGCTGGATTGCCTCACGGAGAGACGGACGTGAAACATCGAATTGTTTGGCGAGTTCGCGCTCGGGGAGCAACTTCTCTCCCGGCTGCAGCGTCCCTTCCATAATGAGGGATTCCAGTTGCTGCTCAATCGCATCGGAGAGTTTGGGTTGACGAATCTTGCTATAAGCCATCTTCCCTTCTTAAAGTATGCCGGTCAAACAAAGTAAATTGGTAATACCAATTCAAAAAAGGTGCCCGTAAAGTAACAAAGTATTCACCTTGTGTCTATACGGCATCTGTGACACTTCAGTGAAGGAATGCGGGATGCGCGCGTTAAATCCAGAGATAAAAGTGGAGAATCAGGCCATACCTGGACGTTAATTTTTTTAACCTTTACCAAAAATTACACAGCATGTATGACTAAACCGATTTAGCCATCAGCGCCTGGTCAGCGCGGTTTGCTGCCGTTTTTCTCATCGGGGGTTGATAAGACGGCAGACCGTTTGATTCTTTTTAAGCCAACTCGTACCGGGGCTGGCGAAAGCAGGTGCAAAGCCCTGCGCTTATCACTATTCTGTTGGTCAGGTTACAGCTGGCGGCATTACGCAAGTCTGACACCTTAAAAACATCAGTCTTAAGTGTATTTAATTCTTTACAGTCAGCACATTCTGAAGCGAAGAATAACAACATCATGAGGTGTGTATGGAACAACAGCACGGTGAGTCGCTGAAGCGCGGTTTAAAAAATCGCCATATACAGTTGATCGCCTTGGGCGGTGCAGTGGGAACCGGCCTGTTTCTGGGCAGCGCGTCGGTCATCAAATCCGCAGGTCCCGCCGTTATTTTAGGCTATGCGATTGCCGGGTTTATCGCCTTTCTTATCATGCGTCAGCTGGGTGAAATGGTGGTCGAGGAGCCCGTTGCCGGGAGCTTCAGCCACTTTGCCTATAAATACTGGGGAAATTTTGCCGGTTTCGCCTCTGGCTGGAACTACTGGGTGCTGTATGTGCTGGTCGCCATGGCGGAGCTGAGTGCCGTCGGTAAATACATTCAGTTCTGGGCGCCCGATTTTCCCACCTGGGCATCAGCCGCTATCTTCTTCGTGCTGATTAATGCCATTAACCTGACGAACGTTAAGGTGTTTGGTGAAATGGAGTTCTGGTTTGCCATTATTAAAGTTATCGCGGTGATTGCGATGATCCTGTTTGGCGGCTGGTTACTGTTCAGTGGTACCGGTGGGCCGCAGGCAACCGTGCGTAACCTGTGGGAACACGGCGGCTTTATGCCGAATGGCCTCGGTGGGCTGGTGATGGTTATGGCGATTATCATGTTCTCCTTTGGCGGTCTGGAGCTGGTCGGGATTACGGCGGCAGAAGCGGACAATCCTGAAACCACGATTCCAAAAGCCACCAACCAGGTGCTGTGGCGTATCCTGATTTTCTATATCGGCTCGCTGGCAGTGCTGCTGTCATTAATGCCGTGGACGCGCGTGACTGAAGATACCAGCCCCTTTGTGTTTATCTTCCACGAACTGGGCGATGCCATGGTTGCCAATGCGCTGAACGTGGTGATCCTCACCGCCGCACTGTCGGTCTATAACAGCTGCGTTTACTGTAACAGCCGCATGTTGTTTGGTCTGGCACAGCAGGGCAATGCGCCAAAAGCGCTGCTGAGCGTGGACCGCCGCGGTGTGCCCGTGATGAGTATTCTGGTGTCAGCCGTCGCCACCGCGTTGTGCGTGCTGCTGAACTTCCTGATGCCGGGTGAGGCGTTTGGTCTGCTGATGTCGCTGGTCGTGTCTGCGCTGGTCATCAACTGGGCGATGATTAGCCTGGCGCACCTGAAATTCCGTAAAAAGAAAAACCAGCAGGGCGTTACCACCCGTTTCAAAGCGGTACTGTACCCTCTGGGTAACTGGGTTTGCCTGATCTTCCTGGCTGGCATCCTGGTCCTGATGGCGATGACGCCAGGCATGGCCATTTCCGTATGGCTCATTCCTGTCTGGCTGATCATCCTGGCTATTGGCTATTTCATCAAGAATAAGACGCAAAAAGCCTGACGGCATTGCCAGCCCGCCGACAGAAAGCGGCGGGCTGGCTCGGTAAACCCGACCCTGCTCACACTTCTCCTTGCACGGCTGTTTTGTCCATCATCCCAACAATTTCTTGCCGCGTCGTCTGTGGATTAAACATTAATAATCCTTTTATGTTTAATTCCTCTGCAGGTTACAACAATGACAGATAACCCCCTCTCATTCAGAGAAAAGCTGGGCTATGGCATGGGTGATGCGGGGTGCAACATGATCGGTGGCGCTGTCATGCTGTTCCTCAGCTATTTCTATACCGACGTTTTTGGCTTAGCACCGGCCTTAGTGGGCGTGCTGTTACTCTCGGTGCGCATTCTGGATGCCATCACCGACCCGATAATGGGCGCGATAGCTGACCGTACCAAAAGCCGCTGGGGACGTTTCCGTCCCTGGTTACTGTGGGTGTCAGTGCCCTACGTTATATTCAGTGTACTGATGTTTACCACGCCAGACTGGAGCTATCCCAGCAAGGTCGTCTGGGCCTTTACCACCTACTTTTTCATGTCCCTGGCCTATACCGCCATTAATATCCCCTACTGCTCGCTGGGTGGCGTCATGACTAACGATCCCGGTGAGCGTGTCTCCTGCCAGTCGTACCGGTTTGTCATGGTCGGCATTGCCACCCTGATTCTGTCACTGTCGTTGCTGCCGATGGCGGAATGGTTTGGCGGTGAGAACAAGGCGCGGGGTTATCAGATGGCGATGGCTGTGCTGGCCCTGGTGGGACTGGCAATGTTTCTGTTCTGCTTCGCCACCGTGCGGGAACGTATTCAGCCTGCCGTCCCTACTCATGATGAGCTGAAAAACGATTTGCGTGATGTGTGGAAGAACGATCAGTGGGTGCGCATCTTGCTGTTGACACTTTGCAATGTCTGCCCGGGTTTTATTCGTATGGCAGCAACCCTGTATTACGTGACCTGGGTCATGGGACAAACGGCGCACTTTGCCACGCTGTTTATCAGCCTGGGCGTGGTTGGCATGATGCTGGGTAGCACGCTGGCAAAAGTCCTCACCGAGCGCTGGTGTAAGTTGAAAGTCTTTTTCTGGACCAATATCGCCCTTGCCCTGTTCTCCTGCGGTTTCTACTGGCTTGATCCCCACGCCACCGTGACAGTCGTTATCGCTTACTTTCTGCTGAATGTCCTTCATCAAATTCCCTCCCCTTTACACTGGTCTTTGATGGCGGATGTGGACGATTACGGTGAATGGAAAACCGGTAAGCGTATTACCGGCATCAGCTTTTCAGGCAATCTGTTCTTTCTCAAGGTCGGACTGGCCGTCGCGGGGGCGATGGTCGGTTTTCTGCTCTCGGCTTACGGTTATGATGCAGGTGCGAAACAGCAATCGGCTCACGTGCTTAACGGCATTGTCCTGCTGTTTACCGTTATCCCCGGGGCTGGCTATTTGATTACCGCGGGCGTGGTGCGACTGATGAAAGTGGATCGCACATTAATGCAAACCATTCAACGCGATCTTGCCCTCCGCCAGATTCAGGCGCACGAAAAACACCCTACCGAGCTTCCGACTGGAGAGTTGAAATGAGCGAAAACTGGCCCAACCCCTTTATTGAACGGCGCGCCGATCCGTTTATCCTGCGCTACGGAGAACACTATTACTTTATTGCTTCCGTACCGGAATATGATCGTCTTGAGCTACGTCGTGCCAGCACGCTAACGGCCTTACGCACCGCGACACCCGTCGTGGTCTGGCGTAAACCCGATATTGGGCCGTTCAGTGAGCTGATCTGGGCACCGGAGTTGCATCGTATTGGAGAACACTGGGTTATCTATTTTGCCGCAGCGCCTTCGCGCGATATCAAAGATGGCTTGTTTCAGCACCGGATGTACGCGCTGGTGTGCAACGATGACGACCCGCTCAGTGGCCACTGGCAGCCCCCGCGCCAGGTGTTAAGTCATCTCGACAGTTTTGCGCTGGATGCCACCCACTTTGTTCACCAGGGGAAAAACTGGTACTTATGGGCGCAGAAAGATCCTGCAATTCCAGGGAATTCCAACCTCTATCTGGCTGAATTGCGTAATCCATGGACGCTCAAAGGCAAACCGGTGATGCTGAGCCGTCCGGAATATGAATGGGAGTGCGCGGGGTTTAGCGTCAACGAAGGCGCGGCAGCGATAGTGCATGGTGACTGGCTGTTTATTACCTATTCTGCCAGCGCAACGGATGAAAACTACTGCATGGGCCTGCTTTCCATTCCGCGTGATGCCGATCCGCTGAACGCGATGGCCTGGCAGAAATCAGCGCGTCCGGTCTTTGCAACCAGTTGGGAAAACCGCCAGTATGGACCGGGACACAGTTGTTTTACTCAGGATGAGGACGGGCGCGATCTGCTGGTCTATCACGCACGCAATTATACAGAAATTGAGGGCGATCCCCTTTGGGACGGTAATCGCCATACGCGTCTGAAATATTTTCACTGGCGTGAGGATGGCATACCCGACTTCGGGGTTCCCCCTGCCGACTACACCAACGTGCCGTAAATGGTCAGCAACGCCACAACCACCACCAGCACCAGCGAAATGCGCTTCGCCAGCGCCACTGCGACACGTGGCGTTGCGACCTTATCGCTGTGCGGATCGCGAGCCAGCGAAAACTGCGCCAGCGTGGTTAAAACCTGGTACTGCGAGTGGTGCCTGTCCGTCAGCGAGGCAAACCAGGCAGGCAAGGCTTTCTCACCGTGCCCCAGCAGCGCATAGGCAACGCCCGCCAGCCGCACCGGGAGCCAGTCAACCACATGCAGAATGCTGTCCACGCCAGACTGAGAGCGGGCCATGGGCGTGCAGTGTTTTGCCAGCCAGCTTTGCCAGGCGCGTAAAAACGCATACCCCACGAGTAACACCGGTCCCCAGGCACCGCCCACCACGAACCAAAACATCGGTGCCAGATAGAAACGGAAGTTAATCCAGATGAGCGCATTCTGAAGCTCACGAAGGAATTCGCGTTCGCTGCACTCAACAGGCACACCGTGGATCAGGGTTAACTCTGCCGCCATGGCCTGATGTGCCGCGGCGTCATCACGACTCGCCGCCTGCAAATACGTATGATAGTGCTGACGCACCACACCCGCTCCGATGCACAGTAACCCCACCACGATCCAGAACAGAAGCTGAGGAACACCGAACAAAATGCCTTTCAGGCTCCCGACCACCAGCGCGGTCAGGCCCATCGCGATAATCAGCATCAGCAGTGTGCGCATCACCGAAAAGTGCTGACGGCGACGAAACACAGGCTCCAGCCGGTGATCCAGTTGCCAGTGCTCCCCCAGCTTAAACAGCCGTTCCCAACCTAAAACCAGTAACAAGGTAAATAACGTCATAGTTACTCCAATTTTTGTTGCTGTAACCGCTGTTTAAAATCGTCCCAGTCAAACGCCGGGCCGGGATCGGTTTTCCGTCCCGGTGCAATATCACTGTGGCCGGTAATGCGCGCAGGCGTTAACGGATAATGGGCTAACAACGTCTGCGTGACCTGATGCAGAGCGGCGTATTGTGCCTCGGTATAAGGTTCAATATCCGTGCCCTCCAGTTCAATGCCAATTGAAAAGTCGTTGCAGTTTTCCCGCCCCTCAAACTGCGAGATGCCAGCGTGCCAGGCACGTTTATCAAAGGGAACATATTGCACGATTTCGCCATCACGTCGGATAAGGCAGTGCGCCGCAACGCGCAGATGAGCAATCTCAGCAAAGTAGGGATGCGCGTCGGCAGGCAGCGTGCCGGTGAACAGTTTATCAATCCACGGGCCGCCGAATTCGCCGGGCGGCAGGCTGATATTGTGAATGACCAGAAGGGATGGCGCTTCATTATGCGGCCGATCATTACAATGGGGGGACGGCACCTGTCGCACACCGGACAGCCAACCTTTTTCTACTTTCATGCTGGATTCTCTTCGCAGGACCGGTTTGAGAATAGCATGAATTTTAAGGGATTATTGCGTCAAAATGCGTTGCACTATCGGGCTGATAAACGCACATGTTAAGTATACTAAACAAAAAGTGACTAAGGACTGGTGCCTTCGCGCTATTCAGGCTATGGTAATCGCCTCTGTTACCTGACATTTACTGGAGCGGAACGCGTATGTCTGTGCGTCGCTATGATCCTGACAGTCGCCATCAGGCGCTGCTTGAACGTATTGAAAATGATATCCCCGAGGCCGTTGAACGCTCATTAAAGGAAGATCTCGGCGGTGAGACAGAGAGCGACCGCGACATTACCGCGCAGCTCCTGCCAGCCGACAGTCGGGCACATGCTCAGGTTATTACCCGTGAAGCCGGTGTTTTTTGTGGTAAACGCTGGGTCGAAGAGGTGTTTAACCAGCTAGGCGCGCACACCGCCCTGACATGGCATGTGGAAGATGGACAACATGTTATCCCGGATCAACCCCTGTTTGAGGTTGACGGGCCAGCCCGCCTGTTGCTGACGGCCGAACGCACCGCATTGAATTTTGTGCAAACCTTGTCCGGCGTCGCCACGGAAGTCAGCCGCTATGTCGCGCTGCTGGAAGGCACACAGACACAGCTTCTGGATACACGCAAAACATTGCCAGGCCTGCGAACAGCGCTGAAATACGCCGTGCTGTGCGGTGGCGGCAGTAATCATCGCCTCGGCCTGTCCGATGCGTTTCTGATTAAAGAAAACCATATTATTGCCAGCGGCTCAATTCGTCAGGCCGTCGAAAAAGCCTTTTGGCTTTATCCGGATGTCCCTGTGGAAGTCGAAGTTGAATCGCTGAAAGAGTTGGAAGAGGCACTGGCTGCGGCGGCCGACATCATCATGCTGGATAATTTTTCCCTTCAGGCGATGCGCGAGGCGGTGAAGATCACGGCTGGTCGTGCGCTACTGGAGGTGTCAGGCAACGTCACCGAAACGACGATTCGGGACATCGCCGAGACCGGTGTGGATTATGTCTCTGTCGGCGCGCTGACTAAGCATGTGCGTGCTCTGGATCTGTCGATGCGCTTTCAGGCGCAATAATCTCTGTTGCCGTGCCGCCGGCACGGCCTGTTTTGTGCACCAGCATCCAGTGACGTAGTCCTGTTCCTGTAACCCTCCAGATTTATTGCCTGCCCTTTTCCACTCTCCGGGTTTCCTGCTGTTATTACCCACAGCGTCTTCCTAGACTGCGGCCTTCTTACTCAGGAGGCAAATATGCACTATCAACAAGGATTCACGTTAGTTGAATTAATGATTGTGGTCGGCATCGTGGCGATCCTCAGCGCTATCGGGCTGCCTGCCTATCAAAATTATCTGCAGCGCGCCGCGCTGACCGACATGCTGCAAACCATGGTGCCCTTTAAGACGGCCGTTGAGCTTTGCGCGATTGAACGCGGCGGGCCTGAACAGTGTCAGGCCGGGCAACGCGGTATTCCGCAGGGCACAACATCACGTTACGTGTCGGCGATCACCGTGGTCAACGGCATGATTACCCTGACCGGGCAGGAGAGCCTGAATGGATTAAGCGTAGAAATGCTGCCCGTCTGGGACAGTAACGAAGGCACGCTCGTCTGGCAGCGTACCTGTACCAGCACTAACACCACGTTACGTGACAACTGTCAGGAACAATTCCGCTTTGACAGTCGTGGGGGCACAAATGAGTAAACCCGACGATGCGATAGCGCTGATCTGTCAGCGCTATCGCGCCATCATCCTCGACCACAACGCGACGCATTTACGTCTTGCTGTCGCTGAGCAGGTTCCGCCAGGACTGGCCGAAGCCCTGCAATTTGCCAGCCCGTGTCAGATCGCTATTGAGTGCTGGCCGCAGGCCCGGCTCGAACAGGCTGAAGCGATGCATAGCCCCTTGTGTGCTAAAGAGGGTGCCGCCACAGAATCGGCAATCGATACCGCCAGCCAGCTTCTGCATCAGGCAGCACAGCGGCGGGC
The DNA here is from genome assembly GCF_035191405.1 of Pantoea sp. JZ2. Lineage (NCBI taxonomy): Bacteria > Pseudomonadati > Pseudomonadota > Gammaproteobacteria > Enterobacterales > Erwiniaceae > Pantoea > Pantoea sp. JZ2. Next base: position 3,925,691 of record NZ_CP045247.1, read on the forward strand.
CTCAGACATCCATATTGAGCCTTATCAGCACAGCCTGCGTATTCGTCTGCGCATTGACGGCGTGTTGCATCCCCTGCCCCTGCAACGGGACATACAGCCAGCGGCTCTGCTGGCGCGGCTTAAAATTTTGGCCGGGCTGGATATTGCCGAACGTCGTCTGCCACAGGACGGTCAGTTCAGCCATGAGATTGACGGTCAGGTCGCTTCCTTTCGGCTCTCAACGTTGCTGACGCAGGGCGGAGAGAAAGCCGTCGTACGTTTGCTGCAGCGGGAAGGCGCTACACTGTCCCTGGACTCGCTGGGCTTACCCGCGGCACCGCTGCGCCTGCTCAAGGCTGCGCTGGCACAGCCCCAGGGCCTGATTCTGGTCACGGGCCCAACCGGCAGTGGAAAAACGTTTACCCTTTACAGCGGACTGAGCGCGATTAATCAGCCCGGAAAGAACATTTGCAGTGTGGAAGATCCCATTGAGATCCCTTTGCCGGGCATCAATCAGACGCAAATTAATCCAAAGTATGGGCTCGATTTTAATCGTGTGTTACGCGCGCTGCTTCGCCAGGATCCGGATGTCATCATGATAGGCGAAATACGTGACGGCGAGACCGCTGAAATTGCCGTAAAAGCCGCGCAAACCGGTCATCTTGTCCTCTCGACTTTGCACACTAACTCAACGGCTGAAACGCTAACGCGCTTACGCCAGATGGGCATTCCTGGTTATTTACTGGGCTCAGCGTTGCGCCTGATTATTGCTCAGCGCCTGGTCAGACGCCTGTGTCCGCACTGTCGTGAACCTGCACAGGCCGTGGCACATCTCCCGACGTCAGTCTGGCCAGGCACGTTACAAACCTGGCGGGCACCGGGTTGCGATCACTGCTTTTCGGGTTATTTTGGCCGTCTGGCTTTATTCGAACTCCTGCCCGTTACAGCCAAACTGCAAAATGCTATCGCCGCCGAAATGCCTCTGGAGGAGGTATTGGCGCTGGCAAAACAGCAAGGGATGCGCACGCTACAGGCTTCGGGGCTGGACGCTGTCAGCCGCGGCGAAACCTCTCTGGAGGAGATGCAGCGCGTTATTGGGCTCGAATCATGACGCACCTTTTTCTTTATCGCTGGTATGCTGTAGATACACAGGGCAGACTGCAAACGGGTTATCATCTGGCCCCCGACAGTGAGACGCTGTCTGACGACCTTTCGCGCCGGCACTTAGTGCCGGTGAGCGAGAAGCGGGAAAAAATGATGCGCCGACGTGACTGGCGGTCACAGCATAAAATTGATTTCATTCGCCAGCTCGCCACCCTGCTAAAGGCGGGCCTTCCTTTGTCGCAAAGCCTTGATCTGCTGGCATCAGGTCACCCGCATGCCGCCTGGCGGGCGTTGATGCAGGCCTTACAGCATCACGTCTTGCGTGGCGAGCCATTTTCGCAGGCATTACGCCAGTGGCCAGAGGTTTTTCCGCCACTTTTTGCTGCGCTGATGGCGGTCGGCGAGCTGACCGGTCAGTTGGATATCTGCTGCGAACAACTGGCGCAGCAACAAACACGTCAGCAGCATTTGCGCGCTAAGGTTCTGAAAGCCCTGCGTTATCCCCTGTTTATTCTGTTCGTGGCGTTGGCAGTCACCTGCGGTATGTTGCTGTTTGTGTTGCCGGAGTTTGTTTCCGTCTATGCCTCGTTTGACGCGCCTTTACCCGCCTTCACCGCCGCCGTTATCACCCTGTCCGACGCATTACAGGCGGGCGGATTGCCGTTAATCGGGGGCATTGCCCTGCTGGCGACGGGCTGGTACCACGCGCGGCGGTGCTCTGAAAACTGGCAGCGCTGTGAGCAACGCGCCCTGCTGCGTGTGCCGGTTATCGCCGGGCTATGGCAGGGCAGTCAACTGACGCAAATCTACAGTGTGTTGCAACTGACCCAGCAGGCAGGATTAACCCTGCTCCAGGGTCTTGATGCGGCCTGTGTCACGTTGTCATCGCGGCTGTGGCAGGATGCCATCAAGGCTATTCAGCAGCACATTGCGCAAGGCAATCCTCTGCATCAGGCGTTGCACGCGCATCCCCTGTTTACGCCACTTTGTCGTCAGTTGATTCGTGTGGGCGAAGAGTCAGGCGCACTGGATGTGATGCTGGCGCGTCTGGCTGAATGGCATGAAAGAGAAACGCTGACGCGGGCTGATAATCTGGCCGCCTCGCTGGAGCCCGTGATGATGGTGGTGATTGGCGGCATTGTCGGCACACTGGTGATCGCCATGTATCTGCCTGTGTTTGGGCTAGGTGAGGCCATGCAGTAAAGGTGCTCCGTTCCTTTACTGCATGCTGAGCAGGCGGGGTTAACGGGAAAAGATGCGGTTTTCCTGCTCGGCCACCCGAATAAACGTGGTGCGCTTGGTTAACTCTTTTAGCCGCTCAGCTCCCACATAGGTGCAGGCAGAACGAAGCCCGCCGAGAATATCGCGAAGGGTTTCTTCTACCGGCCCGCGCAAGGGGAGTTTCACTGTTTTCCCTTCTGCCGCACGATATTCCGCCACGCTTCCCGCATGACGTTTCATTGCGGATTCTGAGCTCATGCCGTAAAACAGCATAAACCGCTCGCCGTTTTCTTCTGTAATTCGGCCTTCGCACTCATCATGTGCCGCCAGCATACCGCCCAGCATGACAAAATCCGCGCCGCCACCAAACGCTTTGGCGATATCACCCGGCACAGCGCATCCGCCATCGCTGACGATTTGCCCACTCAGGCCGTGCGCCGCATCGGCGCACTCAATCACGGCAGAGAGCTGCGGATATCCCACGCCGGTTTTGACGCGCGTGGTGCAGACTGAGCCCGGTCCAATCCCCACCTTCACGATATCGGCTCCGGACAGGATTAGCTCTTCGACCATTTCCCCCGTGACGACGTTACCCGCACAAATCGTTTTGCCCGGGAAGATCTCACGCGCACGCTTCAGGAAATCGACAAAGTGCTCAGAATAACCATTGGCAACGTCAATACAGATGAACTGCAGGTCATCGCAAATGGCCATGACCGCGATAAGTTTGGTGAGATCGGCGTCTGAGGTGCCGGTAGATACCATCACATATTTCAGTACTGATGCCGGTACGCGTTGAACAAACGCCCGCCAGTCTTCCACACTGTAGTGTTTGTGTACGGCTGTTAAGACATTGAAACTGGCCAGCGCCTCGGCCATTGAAAAAGTCCCCACCGTATCCATGTTGGCCGCGATAACAGGTACGCCGCGCCAGTCCAGGCCGGAGTGTTTGAACGTAAAGCTGCGATCCAGTTCGACCTGAGATCGGCTTTTCAGCGTGGAGCGCTTTGGACGAATCAGTACGTCTTTAAAGCCCAGTTTCAAATCTTCTTCAATGCGCATACATAGTGTCCTGGTAAGAGGTTATTCATCGCCATGAAGGGCGTTATCACAAAGCCAGTCACCTCATGATACGCGCCATTTGCACCGCAACAAGAGTGCGAATTTCACTTTATTTACGCTACAATCCATCAGATTCGACGGCGTCTTTCTAACGAAATCGGACGCGCAACATGATCGTGTCGTAACGCTTTGGCTTACCTGTGACTGAACGACTATGAGAGTGAGAGTGAGAGATACGCCCTACACGGTGGCGCTGACCGGTGGCATTGGCAGCGGCAAGAGCACTATTGCCGCGTACTTTGCTGCAGAAGGCGTGACGATCATTGACGCTGATGTCATTGCCCGCGAGGTCGTCGAGCCGGGCACGCCTGCTCTGCAGGCGATTGTTGCACGCTATGGTGACAGTATTCTGACCGATCAGGGAACACTGCAACGTGCGCGATTAAGAGAGATTATTTTTGCGGCACCTGATGAAAAAAACTGGCTAAACGCGCTGCTTCATCCCCTGATTAACGCCCGCACACAGCAGCTTAAAGCGCAGGCGACCTCACCTTATGTCCTGTGGGTCGTGCCGTTGCTGGTTGAAAACCAGCTCCAGCATCAGGCCGATCGGGTTTTGGTTATCGACACCGATGAAGAAACACAGCTGAAACGTACGCTCGCACGCGACAACGTTTCTCCTGAGCAGGCTAAACGCATTCTTGCGGCACAGGCGACGCGCCAACAGCGCCTCGCCTGTGCCGATGATATTATTGATAACAGTGGCGCGCCTGAAAATGCGCTACCCCAGGTTGCCAGACTTCATCAGCGTTATCTGAAGCTTGCGGCAGCGAAACAGGATTAATCCATGAGTACAGTCGTTCTGTTTGAACATCCACTGAATGAAAAAATGCGCACCTGGCTGCGTGTCGAATTCCTGATCGATCAGTTGCATCAGGTTACGCCATTGGAAAATACCGCCACGGCACTGACTTTTTTTCGTCTGATCGGCGAACTGCTGGATATCTTTGAACGCGGCGACATGCGCACCGAATTGCTGAAAGAGCTTGAGCGTCAGCAAACCAAACTGCGCGCGTGGGCAGATGTGCCCGGCGTCGATATGTCCGTGGTGGATGCATTGCGCGACAAACTAAAAGCACAATCTGTTCTGCTTAACAGTGCGCCACGTATGGGGCAGCAACTGAGGGAAGATCGTCTGATTGCTCTGGTTCGTCAGCGGCTCAGTATTCCGGGCGGGTGCTGCAGTTTCGATCTGCCTGGTCTGCACATCTGGCTGCATCTGCCGCAGACAACACGTGATGCGCAGGTGACAAGCTGGATGGAAACCCTGATACCGCTGCACAGCACACTGGCCATGTTGCTCGATTTAATCCGTCAGTCGGGCACTTACCGTTTACAAACCAGTCTGAACGGTTTTTATCAGGATAATGCCGAAGGCGCCGATCTTCTGCGTCTGCAACTGGACATAGAGGACGCACTTTATCCTCAGGTATCCGGTCATAAGAGCCGTTTTGCGATACGTTTTATGCCACTGGACAGTGAGCGCGGTGAAGTCCCTGCGCGCCTCAACTTCCAACTGGCCTGTTGTTAGAGGTGAACATGCAGGAAGAAATTATGACCGTTAACTGTCCGCAGTGCGGTAAAACGGTTATCTGGGATGAACTGAGCCCGTGGCGGCCGTTTTGCAGCAAACGTTGTCAGTTAATTGACCTTGGCGAATGGGCTGCGGAAGAAAAGCGCATACCCAGCAGCGATGAGTTGAACGACAGTGACAACTGGAGTGAAGAAGAACGCTAAGTCACGCGGTGGGGCATAATGCCCCACCCTGTTACAGTTCGCCCGCCACCAGACGCGCTATCAGTTCATGATTTGCCGCCGGAAATTCTTCAGCGATCAGCGCCCGCTGTTCGACCCAACGCTGTGGCTGCCCCTCTTTGCCCCAGGGTTCACCTTTCCAGCCTTCGACCAGGAAAAAATGCAGCGTCACACGCAGATCGTCATAGGTATGATCTTTGATGCTAATGGCGCGGGCATCAGTCACCTCAATGCCGGTTTCTTCGAGCAGTTCGCGCACTAAACCCTGCTCAGGGCTTTCACCCGCTTCAATTTTACCGCCGGGAAATTCCCACTTATTGGCCATGTAGGAGGAAGCCGCACGCTGGGCAAGAAAAATGTGTTTATCGGCATTGCGGATAATGCCGACGGCAACCTGCAGGTGCTTCATGAAGGTATCCTGAAGAGTGGGTGAATGAGCGCTGATTCTAAAACATGTTAAGCGGGTTGTTAACCGCGCCATCGTTCAGCGGACAAAAAGCCAAAAAAAAGGAGCCAGAGGCTCCTTTTCAGTCAATACGTTATCAGGCCAGGCGACCATGACACTGTTTGTATTTCTTACCTGAACCGCATGGGCAAGGATCGTTACGTCCGACTTTACGCTCGCCGCCCTGCTGGGCAAGCGACTCGGCCGCCAGCACATCTTCGCTGACATGGCTGAGATGCTGCTGCTGCGCCAGACGCTCTGCCTCTTCGCGACGTTGCTGCTCCATCGCTTCCACTTCTTCTGGCATTCGCACCTGCACCTTGCTCAGTGTGCTGATGACTTCATACTTCAGCGTTTCAAGCATGGCGGCAAACATGGCAAACGATTCACGTTTATATTCCTGCTTCGGATCTTTCTGCGCGTAGCCACGTAAGTGGATGCCCTGACGCAGATAATCCATTGCCGCCAGGTGCTCTTTCCACAGGGAGTCCAGCGTTTGCAGCATCACGCCTTTCTCAAAGTTACGCATCATCTCCGCGCCCACGATCTCTTCTTTCGCCGCATAGCTATCGGCAGCGTGTTTCATAATGCGCTCACGCAGCGTCTCTTCATGCAGGTCCGGTTCTTTATCCAGCCATTCACTGATTGGCAGATCCAGATCGAAATCGTTACGCAGGCGCTCTTCCAGTCCCGGTACATCCCACATTTCTTCCAGTGACTGCGGTGGAATGTAGCTGTCGATAATCGATTTATAGACGTCTTCGCGAATACTGTTGATGGTATCGGAGACATCAGAAACATCCAGCAGCTCATTACGCTGGCTATAGATCGCGCGGCGTTGGTCATTCGCCACATCATCGTATTCCAGCAGTTGCTTACGAATATCGAAGTTACGGCTTTCCACTTTACGCTGTGCGTTGGCAATCGCTTTGGTTACCCACGGGTGCTCAATGGCCTCGCCCGGCTTCATTCCCAGCTTGCGCATCATGTTAGAAACACGATCAGAGGCAAAAATACGCATCAGCGCATCTTCCATTGACAGGTAGAAACGTGAAGAACCCGCGTCCCCCTGACGACCCGCACGACCGCGCAGCTGGTTGTCAATACGACGCGATTCATGGCGTTCCGTACCGACGATATGTAAGCCACCTGACGCCAGCACGGCATCGTGACGAACCTGCCAGGCCGCTTTAATCGCCTCGATCTGCTCTTCAGTCGGATCCTGCAGCTCAGCGACTTCGGCATGCCAGCTACCGCCCAGCATAATATCGGTACCACGGCCCGCCATGTTGGTGGCGATGGTCACGGCACCCGGCTGACCAGCCTGAGCAACAATATCCGCTTCGCGGGCGTGGAATTTGGCGTTCAGAACATTGTGCTTAATGCCTGCGCGTGTCAGCTCGTTTGATACAACTTCTGACTTCTCGATCGAAATCGTACCTACCAGTACCGGTTGCCCTTTCGCGGTACGTTCGCGAATATCCTCAATAATGGCATCGATCTTCTCTTTCTCTGTCATGTAGACCAGATCGGCCAGATCTTTACGCACCATCGGACGGTTGGTTGGCACAACGATGGTATCGAGCTTGTAGATGGAGCTGAACTCAAACGCTTCTGTATCAGCCGTACCCGTCATACCGGCCAGCTTTTCATAGAGGCGGAAGTAGTTCTGGAAGGTGATCGATGCCAGCGTCTGGTTTTCGTTCTGGATTTCAACGCCTTCTTTGGCTTCAACGGCCTGATGCAGACCATCAGACCAGCGACGTCCTTGCATGGTACGACCGGTATGCTCATCGACAATGATGACTTCGCCATCTTTAACGATGTAATCAACATCGCGCGTGAACAGCGCATGTGCACGCAGCGCAGCCGTCACGTGATGCATCAGCATGATATTCGTCGGTGAATAGAGGGATTCACCTTCCACCATAATGCCCTGGCTCACCAGCAGCTCTTCGACTTTCACCAGGCCGCGCTCGGTCATGTGCGCCTGACGCGCTTTCTCGTCAACCCAGAAATCGCCTTCACCCTGGAAGTGGTCAGAATCTTCTTTTTCCTGACGGATCAGGTGAGGAATGATTTTGTTCACTTTGGTATAGAGTTCAGAGCTGTCTTCTGCCGGACCTGAGATGATCAGTGGCGTTCGCGCTTCGTCAATGAGGATGGAGTCGACCTCATCCACCAGCGCATAGTGCAGTTTACGCTGTACGCGCTCTTCAGGGCTGAACGCCATGTTGTCGCGCAGATAGTCGAAGCCATATTCGTTGTTCGTACCGTAAGTGATGTCCGCTGCATAGGCTTCACGTTTGGCAACGGAAGGCAGACCTGACATGTTGATACCGACACTCAGACCAAGAAATTCAAACAACGGGCGGTTATTTTCCGCATCACGCTGGGCCAGGTAATCGTTGACGGTAACAACATGAACGCCTTTACCGGTCAGGGCATTCAGGTAGGCTGGCAGCGTTGCCGTAAGCGTTTTACCTTCACCGGTACGCATCTCAGCAATACAGCGGTTGTTGAGTACCATACCGCCAATCAGCTGGACATCAAAGTGACGCATGCCAAAGACGCGTTTACTGGCTTCACGCACGGTTGCAAAGGCTTCCGGAAGTAAACTCTCCAGCGACTCGCCTTTTTTCAGGCGCTCACGGAACAGTTCCGTTTTCGCTTTCAGTTCTTCATCAGAGAGCTTTTCAAAATCCGGTTCCATCTTGTTGATGATATCAACGGTTTTACGCATGCGGCGCAAAGTACGATCATTGCTGCTACCAAAAACCTTGGTTAACATTTTGATTAACATAATAAATATATTCTCAATTCAGCCGAATCGTCGGACTGCGAAATCTAAAAGGGTGTAATGAAAGTGATTAGCAGAACAATGAAGCGGGGCCAGCACGGATACCGTGCACTTTGCCATGCCAGGCTGCTCGCGTCAGGGCAGGCGCGTCAGACACAGGCAGCAGAGACAAACCAAAGGCGTCGTATGTCTGTGCTGTCTGGGAGGTCAATAAGGCATGAAGTGAATCGATTAACGCCAGCTTTTGCGCGGCCAGCGGATGTACCTGCTCTTCCGCCTGAGACTGCGGCGTCAGCGTGAAAGAGAGGTGGCGGATAACCGTGCGAATGGCATGCTGGTGCCAGTAGTCAACCGTAAAACTGGGACGTCGCGAGGCTTCCTGAAGACGAATAAGATGATCGAAACGAACGGCATTGCCGATGAACAGGCTGCTGGCTGAGGATTCGGATCCGGTGTTAAGTTCCGCTGTTTGCGCACACGCCGGCAAGCCGAGACTGGCCGCCACCATTCCTAGCAGGAAATGAGGCCAGAAATAGCGTCTACCTATTTGTCGCCAGCGTAGAAGGATTCCGATCACAATTGTTCCATTGCGCATAACAATTTCATTATTCACTGCTGTTTTCAGCAGCATGCAGCCTGTAAAAGCGCCAGAGATAGTAACACTAATGTGGCGTGCCGACACCTGCGTTTAAAGCGACAACGGAAGAAATCGCACCTGATTGTGCAGCAATTCAGCAATTGTTTGCTTTAGCATGTGAAGAGTGTCGCAACACACAGAGAGCGAGGGCGGGGCAATAAAAAACGGCCGGAGCGACTGACCGGAGAGAGTGTCAGCGCAACCAGCCGTTTTTACGTTCTGATCAGGAATTAAGCCAGAACCAGATTTGGTGCTTTAAACGCCAGTGGCAATTCAGCTTCGTCTTCGAAGGTCGCCCATTCCCAGGCTTCCTGCTTAGCCAAAACGGCCTGCAGCAGTTTGTTGTTCAATGCATGGCCCGATTTGTACGCGGTAAACGCGCCGATAATGTTATGGCCACACATAAACAGATCGCCGATAGCGTCCAGCATTTTGTGACGGACAAACTCGTCTTCAAAACGCAGACCTTCTTCATTAAGCACGCGGAAATCATCAAGGCCTATCGCACAATCTAAACTACCGCCCAGGCACAGGCCTTTAGACTGCAGATATTCGATTTCATGCATGAAGCCAAAGGTGCGTGCACGGCTAATCTGACGAACAAACGCTTCGGCAGAAAATTTCATCTGGTAACGCTGAGAGCTGGCATCGATAGCCGGGTGTTTGAAATCAATAGTGAAATCAAGCGAAAAACCGTTATACGGTTTAATTTCCGCCCATTTATCACCATCTTCAACACGCACGGTTTGCTTAACGCGCACAAACTTCTTGGCGCTACTGAGCTGCTCGATACCTGCATCCATCAGCAGATAGATAAAAGGCGCTGCGCTGCCATCCATAATCGGGATTTCAGGTGCATCGACTTCCACAATAATGTTGTCGATGCCCAGGCCCGCCAGTGCGGCATTTAAGTGTTCAACTGTCGAAATACGCACGCCTTCATCATTCACCAGGCAGGTACTCAGCATGGTGTCGCGCACGTATTTTGCATCAGCCGGAAAATCAACCGGGGGATTCAAGTCGGTGCGACGATAGATGACCCCGGTATTAGCCGGTGCAGGGCGCAACGTCAGGCTGACTTTCTTGCCGGTATGTAAACCGACACCTGTCGCCTGAACAATACGTTTTAATGTCCTTTGTTTGATCATCGTAATTATCTCGCAATATTACTTTCCGACCGCCAGTATACGTTACCAGCGGGCGAACACTTTAGCACAAAGAGCGGGAAAACCCAATTATAAGGTTATTCCTAGTCGGCCTGCTTACGCAAAAACGCCGGGATATCAAGGTAATCTGGCTCTTTGTTCGATTGCGCATTCTGATCGTTCACCACTTTCGCTGCAGGTTTCTGCTCCTGCGGCAGCGGCGACATACCGTGCTGCTGGTAACGGTGATCCATCACTGGCTGGCTGGCCGGTTTGTTGGTGACCAGCGTGATTTCAGGACGCTTGTCCATACCAATACCGGTTGCCACCACGGTGACGCGCAGTTCATCGTTCATTTCTGGATCCAGAGAGGTACCGATAACCACGGTGGCGTTGTCTGAGGCGAAGGCGCGGATGGTATTACCCACGGTTTCGAACTCATCCAGACGCAGGTCAAAGCCCGCCGTGATGTTGACCAGCACGCCACGCGCACCAGACAGGTCGATATCTTCCAGCAGTGGGCTGGAAATCGCCATCTCAGCAGCTTCTTCCGCACGATCTTCACCGCATGCCACGCCAGAGCCCATCATGGCATAACCCATTTCTGACATGACGGTACGCACGTCAGCAAAGTCGACGTTCATCAGGCCAGGGCGGGTAATCAGTTCAGCGATACCCTGCACTGCGCCTTTCAGTACGTCGTTGGCTGCGCCAAAAGCGTCGAGCAGCGAAATGCCGCGCCCAAGCACTTTTAACAGCTTGTCGTTAGGAATGGTGATCAGTGAATCGACGTGCTTAGACAGCTCTGCGATCCCCTGCTCGGCAAACGCCATGCGCTTCTTGCCTTCGAAGTTGAAAGGCTTGGTCACGACCGCAACGGTCAGAATACCTAAATCTTTCGCCACTTCAGCTACAACAGGCGCTGCACCGGTACCGGTACCGCCACCCATTCCCGCTGCGATGAACACCATGTCTGCCCCTTCCAGCGCAGAACGCAGTGCTTCGCGATCTTCCTCTGCAGAGTTACGGCCCACTTCCGGGTTCGCACCCGCACCCAGCCCTTTGGTAATGTTATTACCAATCTGGATGGTCTGGCCGACCGCTGTTTTACGCAACGCCTGGGCGTCGGTGTTAACAGCGAAGAATTCCACACCTTCGATACGCTCGCGTACCATGTGCTCTACGGCGTTGCCGCCGCCACCGCCGACGCCGATGACTTTAATCACCGCGTCATTGGTTAATTCCATAGGTTCAAACATGATTTCTCTCCGTTATGTGCCTGTCGCCTGGAGATCACAAAAGAAAACAGCATGATCCCCTTTTACAAAAATTAAAACTCTTTTTTTAACCAACTATTGATTCGTTTAAACCAGTTGCCGACTGAAACCCGCTTTTCCGCCTCTGCGTCACCGTTCATGTGTGACTCTTTGCCGTAATGCAACAGCCCTACCGCCGTGGAATAGTAAGACTCCTGCGCGTAGTCCGTCAGGCCAGTAATGTTCAGCGGCTGTCCAATGCGCACCTGCGTATGGAATACGCGCTGCGCGCAGGCGGCCAGACCTTCAATCTGCGCCGCGCCGCCGGTTAATACAATCCCCGCAGCAAGATGGTGTTTCACTCCCTGCTGGCGAAGCTGCTCTTGCAGCTGCAAAATCTCGTCATTGACCAGATTTAAAAGTTCGGTGTAACGCGGCTCAATTACCTCAGCCAGCGTCTGACGCTGTAAGCTCCGTGGCGGACGTCCGCCAACGCTCGGCACTTCAACGTTCTCATCTTTTCCAACAATCGATCCCAGCGCGCAACCATGCCGGACTTTAATCGCTTCCGCATCGGTAGGCGGCGTGCCAAAGGCGTACGCAATATCGCTGGTAACTACATTGCCCGCATAGGGAATGACCTTCGTGTGGCGCAGTGCACCGCCAGTATAGACGGCGATATCCATTGTGCCGCCCCCGATATCCACCACGCAAACACCCAGTTCGCGTTCGTCTTCGGTCAGTACAGCAAAGCTGGACGCCAGACCGGCAAAAATCAGTTGGTCAACTTTGAGGCCACAACGTTCAACGGCTTTAACAATATTTTTCGCCATATCATTGTGACAGGTGATCAAATGGACTTTCGCCTGCATACGTACACCGGAAAGGCCGACCGGGTTCTTAATGCCTTCCTGGTAATCGATGGCATATTCCTGAGGAATAACGTGCAGAATGCGATGCTCGTCACGAACGCGCACAGACTTTGCCGTGTGCACCACATTCTCTACATCATCCTGAGTCACTTCCTCTTCTGAAATCGGAACCATCCCGATTTCGTTCTGGCAGCTGATATGTTTGCCCGATAATGCAAGGTAGACGGAGGAAATCTGGCAATCCGCCATCAACTCAGCCTGATCAATGGCGCGCTGTACGCATTTCACCACCGACTCAAGATCGTTAACGCCACCTTTATCCATACCGCGGGACGGACAACTGCCGACCCCAATAATATTGACCATACCATCGGGCAGAATTTCCCCAACCAGGGCGGCGACTTTCGCAGTGCCGATTTCGAGTCCAACTACCAGTTTTCTGTCCGTTGCCTTGATCATTGTTGTTTAGCCTGTGCCTGGTTTTGTTGCTGATTACTGTCCTGTGGCTCCATCACTATCGGTGTCCAGCCAACGGAGGCGCCAGAGTCATAGCGTAAATCAACGGAGTTGATGCGCTTGTGTTCATTCTCGCCTTGTTGCTGCAACACCGGATAAAGCTCAATAAAACGATTCAGACGCTTCATGGTATCGGTACGGCCCAGTTCGATACGTACATCGTCACTGGTCACCAGCTGCCATGAACGTCGTGCCGTCATCGACGCCACCTTCAGGGTAAACTTCCTGGCCTTCAGCACATCATCCATACTGTGATAGCCTGCCAGGACCTCTTTTTCACTGCCTTCTGGCCCATACAACATGGGCAACGTTTCTTTGCCCATATGATTGGCCGGTACGCTAAATGACACGCCGTCGCTGTCCACCATATGCGCGTCGTTCCAGCGTGCCACCGGCGTGTACTCAACCAGATGAATCTTCAGTTCATCAGGCCACTGTTTGCGCACACTGACCTGTTTAATCCACGGCAACCGTTCAATCTGCTGCTGGATAATGTTCACATCCTGCGACATAAAGGTGCCGGGTGGCCCCAGGGATAAAATCGCCTGGCGGATGTCGTCGTGGGTGGTGTAATGCAACTCACCGGTGACCACCAGTTTCGACAGGGGTAAGCGGGATGCATCATTCATCCACTTCAGCACCACTAATCCACCCGCAATCATTATGCCCATTACCATCAGCAGAAAGACGATGCCAAACAGCCGGGCACCGTTACTGCGGCCGGTGCGTGCCCGCTCCTGCGCCTCACGATTGCGTACATTCATCGCCGCCTGTGACATATCAGTCGGCCAGTTCCAGAATGCGTACGACCAGTTGAGAAAAGGTCAGTCCCGCCTGCTTTGCTGCCATCGGCACTAAGCTGTGGCTGGTCATGCCCGGGGAAGTATTGGCTTCCAGTAACTGAAAGCGGCCCTCACCATCGGTCATCACATCGACACGACCCCAACCCTGACATCCCAGCGCCTGCCAGGCAGACCACACCAGCTGTTGTAATTCTGCTTCACGCTCTGCACTCAGCCCTGCGGGACAGAAGTACTGAGTATCGTCAGAAATGTATTTAGCTTCATAGTCATAGAACTCGCTGGCAGTCTTTATTTTTATCGCTGGCAGAATCTGATCGCCCAGAATGCCCACGGTATATTCTTCACCACTCAGAAACGCCTCGATAAGCACGTTATCGTCGTGACGAAATGCCTCTTCCAGCGCGGCCAGCAGATCACCCTGCTGATTAACCCGGCTGATGCCAACGCTGGATCCTTCACTGCTCGGTTTAACAAACAGAGGGAAGCCCAGTGCGGCAATCGCCGCCGCTGTCGCGGCGTCCAGACCCGACTGCATCTGTGCACGGGTCATCCAGACAAACTTACCTGCCGGCAGTCCCCTGCCCTGCCACAGTAATTTGGTACGCAGCTTATCCATGGTCACCGCCGACGCCATGACCCCGCTGCCGGTATAAGGCAGTTGCAGGAATTCAAGCACGGCCTGAAGCGTGCCGTCTTCGCCACCGCGACCATGCAGCGCGATAAAGGCTTTGTCGAAGCCCTGCGCTTTCAGATCCAGTACAGACTGCTCGCGTGTATCAATACCGTGCGCATCAATGCCCGCTTCACGTAAACCGGCCAGTACGGCAGCCCCGGACATCAGGGAGACCTCGCGTTCGGCTGAGGTGCCACCCATCAAAACAGCCACTTTAGACATGACGGCCCTCCACTTTGCGCTCTGGCTGCAGTTTGCATTCCGCCAGTTTACGCGCCACTTTCCCGACGTTGCCTGCGCCCTGAACCAGAATCAGATCGTTACCTGATAATAACGGCGCCAGCATCTCGACTAACGCATCATGCTCCGGCACCAGAATGGGGTCGACTTTACCGCGGTTGCGGATTGCACGACACAGCGCACGGCTGTCAGCACCCGGAATCGGCGTTTCGCCGGCGGCATACACATCCAGCATCAGTAAAACGTCGACCTGTGACAGCACGTTAGCAAAATCGTCAAACAGGTCGCGCGTGCGGGTATACCGGTGCGGCTGAAAGACCATCGCCAGTTTTTTATCCGGCCAGCCTGCGCGCGCCGCTTTAATGGTGGCATCCACTTCCGTTGGGTGATGGCCATAATCATCAACCAGCATAGCCGTGCCAGGTGTGCCGTTGACCGGTTCGGTAGCAAACTCGCCCAACTGATCGAAACGACGGCCGGTTCCCTGGAAGCTCTCCAGCGCAGCCAGAATCGCGCTGTCTTCAATGCCTTCTTCGCTGGCAACCGCAACCGCTGCCGCCGCATTCAACGCGTTATGCCGTCCCGGCGCATTCAGCGTGATCGCGAGTGGTGCCTTGTCCTGACGAATCAGGTTGAAATGCACCTGAGCGCCACGCTGTTCAAAATCTTCAATGCGGAAGTCCGCATCCTCGCTGAAACCATAGGTCGTAATCTGACGTCCTACACGCGGTAACAAGTCGCGAATCACCGCATCATCAACGCACATCACCGCACGGCCATAGAAGGGCAGGTTGTGCAGAAAATTGATAAACGTCTGCTTCAGGTTTTCGAAATCACCCTGATACGTGTCCATATGATCGGCTTCGATATTGGTCACGACGGCAACCATCGGCTGCAGATGCAGGAAGGACGCATCGCTCTCATCCGCCTCGGCGATCAGATAACGGCTGCTGCCCAGACGCGCATGCGTGCCCGCCGCTTTCACCAATCCACCGTTAACGAAGGTCGGATCCAGGCCACCTTCGGCATAAATGCTGGAGACCATCGCCGTTGTCGTGGTTTTGCCGTGCGTTCCGGCGATCGCAATGCCATGACGAAAGCGCATCAGTTCTGCCAGCATCTCAGCGCGACGAATCACCGGGATACGTTGCTCGCGTGCCGCAACCAGCTCAGGGTTATCCTGAGAAACCGCACTGGAGACCACGACGACACTGGCATCCGTCACGTTTTCCGGGCGGTGGTTGAAGTAAATCGTTGCGCCCAGATTGATCAGATTTTGGGTTACCGGGTTAGGCGCCAGATCAGAACCGCTAATATGGTAGCCTTCATTCGCTAACACTTCGGCAATACCGCCCATGCCAGCACCGCCGATGCCGACAAAGTGAATGTGCCGGACGCGACGCATCTCGGGCACGATTGAACGCAGTTTTGCCAGTTGTTGTGTATTCATTACGCTTTCTTATACCTACTCATTCAGTTTGTGCTCAGGTTGTTGAGCACGGGCCAGCCAGGCTGACCTGATTCTTTAACGTGCGGCGCGAGCCACTTCCTGTGCAACCCGTTCGGTGGCATCAGGTACCGCTACCGCGTGGGCCTTTTCTGCCATCGCGAGTAATGTTGGACGGTCCCAGTGACGCAACGTTTCCGCTACCGCCTCCGCAGTAAACTGCGGCTGCTCAAAAATTTTGGCTGCCCCTGCGCCTTCAAGCGGCAGGGCATTCCAGTACTGCTGGCGATCTTTGTGCTGAAACGGCACGAAAATCGCCGGTAAGCCTGCGGCAGCGATTTCGCTTACCGTTAATGCGCCAGAGCGGCAAATCACCACGTCGGCCCAGGCATACGCAGCGGCCATATCATCAATAAACTCGGTCACTTTATGCTGCGGCTGACCGGCTTGGTGATAGGCCTGTTGGACTTCTTGCAAGGCGCCCTTACCCGTCTGATGCCAGAGGGTAATGGTCTCGCCCAGCCTGGCGGCAATCTGAGGCAACGTCTGGTTCAGAATGCGCGCGCCCTGACTGCCCCCGATAACCAGAATACGAATCGGTCCACTGCGGCCAGCCAGCCGTTGAGCCGGTGACGGCAGCGCCAGCACATCAGTACGCACCGGATTACCCACAACTTCCGCGTGCGGAAAGGCACCCGGAAAGGCCTGCATGACCTTGGTGGCAATTTTAGCCAGCCATTTATTGGTGAGCCCGGCAATACCGTTCTGCTCATGGAGTACCACTGGCACCCCGCAACTCCAGGCGGCCAGACCACCGGGCCCCGATACATAACCGCCCATGCCCAGCACCACATCGGGCTTCCAGGCTTTGATAATCTTGCGCGCCTGACGCCAGGCGTTGAAGATGCGTACCGGCGCTAACAACAGCGCTTTACTGCCTTTACCGCGTAATCCACTGATGCGGATAAAATCAATGTCGATACCGTGCTTCGGTACCAGGTCGGCTTCCATACGATCGGCCGTGCCTAACCAGCGCACCTGCCAGCCCTGCGCCTCAAGATGATGGGCCACAGCCAGCCCCGGGAAAACATGCCCACCGGTTCCTCCTGCCATGACCATCAATCGTTTACCGCTCATCGACCACCCCGGGTAAACGCCTGCGCTTTAGCCAGACGCGTTTCATAATCAATACGTAACAAAAATACGATGGCCGTCGACATAATGAGCAGGCTCGAGCCACCGTAACTAATCAGCGGTAATGTCAGACCTTTTGTCGGCAACATCCCCGCCGCCGCACCCACGTTGACCAGCGCCTGAAAGCTGAACCAGACGCCGATTGAGCAGGCCAGAAAGCCGGAGAAACGTTGGTCAAGTTCAAGTGCGCGGCGGCCAATCGACATGGCGCGAAAAGCCACGAAGAATACCATTAACAGGGCTAAAACCACACCGATGTAACCCAGTTCTTCTCCGATAATCGAGAAAATAAAGTCGGTATGTGCTTCCGGCAGGTATTCCAGTTTCTGTACCGAATTGCCCAGTCCCTGGCCCCAGAATTCGCCGCGGCCAAACGCCATCAGTGACTGAGTAAGCTGGTAGCCGCTGCCGAACGGATCTTCCCACGGATTCCAGAAAGAGGTCACACGGCGCATACGATAAGGCTCGGCGATGATTAACAACACCACCGCGAAGATGCCGGAACCGATAATCGCCAGGAACTGCCACAGCTTCGCCCCCGCCAGGAAGAGCATCGCGAGCGTCGTGACAAACAGCACCACCACCGTACCCAGATCGGGCTGAGCGAGCAGCAGCACCGCCAGCACGACCATCACCCCCATCGGCTTACAGAAGCCCCAGAAGTTATTTCGGACTTCCTCAACCTTACGCACCAGATAACTGGCGAGATAACAGAAGAGCGTGAGCTTAGACAGTTCCGCTGGCTGAATACGCAGTGGACCCAGTGCAATCCAGCGTGATGCCCCGTTTACGGAGCTTCCTACGACCAGCACAATCAGCAGCATGACGACCGACGCCATCAACATCACGTTGCTGTAGCGCTGCCAGAAATCCATGGGTACGCGCAGCGTGACCAGGGCAATACCAAACGCCAGCGCAATATAGAACGCATCACGCTTGGCAAAGTAGAACGGATCGTCATTCAGACGCTGTCCCACCGGCATTGAAGCCGATGTGACCATCACAAACCCGATTGCAGCCAGCCCCAGGGTCAGCCAGAGCAAAGTCCGGTCATAGAGCACCTGCGAGGTATCGTCGCTCTCACGCGCGCCCATCACCCAGTTACTCAGGCGACCTGACAGATAATTCACAATGCCCGCTCCAGGAATACGCATCAGCTTAACTCCCTGGCCAGTTGCGCGAAGACATCGCCGCGCTGTTCAAAATTGCGGAACTGGTCAAGGCTGGCGCAGGCCGGGGAAAGCAGGACCATGTCGCCTGGCTGTACCTGTTTTGCAATCTGCGTCATTGCCTCCTGTAACGTTTCGGTCCTGACCGCCACGTCAGGGCGGAGCGCGGCCAGTGCATCACCATCGCGCCCAAAGCAAAACAGCCGGATACGATCGCCCTGCAGATACGGTTGCAGTGGAGAGAAATCCGCAGATTTGCCATCGCCTCCCAGCAGTAACCAGAGCGTACCGTCAACCTGTAATCCCTTCAGAGCCGCTTCCGTACTGCCCACATTGGTTGCTTTTGAATCATTGATCCAGCGCACACCGCGGCTTTCATGAACCAGTTGGAAACGGTGCGCCAGACCTGAATAAGCCGCCAGTGCGGACAGACTGGTCGAGCGTGGCAGACCAACCGCATCGGCCAGCGCCAGCGCGGCGAGCGCATTGGTGTAGTTATGCTGTCCGACCAGCGTCATCTCGTCTGTGTTCAAGACTTTTTCGCCTTTCGCCCGCAGCCAGACACTGCCCTGCTGTTTGTTCAGGTGATAATCGCCGA
This sequence comes from Pantoea sp. JZ2, assembly GCF_035191405.1. Lineage (NCBI taxonomy): Bacteria > Pseudomonadati > Pseudomonadota > Gammaproteobacteria > Enterobacterales > Erwiniaceae > Pantoea > Pantoea sp. JZ2. The sequence goes on from NZ_CP045247.1 coordinate 3,944,667, forward strand.
TATCAATACCGAAACTGACACAGCGTGCGTCGGCGCCGCGTACCGGCATGGTCATGCCATCGTCGGCATTCACCACGCAAACCTGAGCGTTCTCGTAAATCCGCAGTTTTGCCGCGCGATACTGCTGCATACCTAACGGATAGCGATCCATATGATCTTCGGTCACGTTCAGGATCGTGGCCGCTGCGGCCTTCAGGCTGTAGGTGGTTTCTAACTGGAAGCTGGAAAGCTCCAGAACATAGAGCTGAGCGGGCGCTTTCAGCAGGCTCAGCGCGGGCAACCCAATGTTACCGCCGACGCCTACCTGCCAACCGGCGGCTTTCGCCATTTCGCCGACTAACGTAGTGACCGTACTCTTTCCGTTTGAACCGGTGATCGCCACGATCGGTGCCTGTGCTTCCCGGCAAAACAGCTCAATGTCGCCGACGATTTCAATGCCCGCGTCTGCCGCTTCACACAATGCGGGATGGGCCAGGGCAATGCCGGGGCTGGCCACGATGAGATCCGCAGCCAGCAGCCAGTCGCGATTGAGACCGCCCACATAACGTTCCACCTGCTCAGGCAGTTTATCCAGCCCGGGCGGTGATACACGGGTATCCATCACGCGGGGCGTTACGCCCTGCGCTATAAAGAAATCAACACAGGACAGGCCGGTCAGGCCTAATCCAATGATGACGACTTTTCTCCCGCGGTAATCAGCCATGATTAACGTACCTTCAGCGTCGCCAGGCCAATCAGCACCAGCATGAGCGAAATAATCCAGAAGCGCACAATCACGCGCGGCTCTGGCCAGCCTTTCAGTTCGTAATGGTGATGGATCGGTGCCATGCGGAAAATACGCTGGCCACGCAGCTTGAACGATCCCACCTGCAGGATCACCGACAGCGTTTCAACCACAAACACGCCGCCCATAATCACTAATAAAAATTCCTGGCGCAGCAGGACAGCGATGGTACCGAGCGCGCCGCCCAGTGCCAGCGAGCCGACATCGCCCATAAAGACCTGAGCCGGATAAGTGTTAAACCAGAGGAAGCCCAATCCTGCCCCAACAATCGCCGTACAGACGATAACCAGCTCACCTGCGTGACGCAGATAAGGAATGTGCAGGTAATCGGCAAACTTCACGTTACCGGTCGCCCAGGCGACCAGGGCGAAACCGGCCGCAACAAACACTGTCGGCATAATGGCCAGACCATCCAGCCCATCAGTCAGGTTGACGGCATTGCCGGTACCGACGATGACGAAATAGGCCAGCACAATGTAAAACAGGCCAAGCTGTGGCATCACATCTTTGAAAAACGGCACCACGAGTTCCGTCGCAGGCGTATCTTTACCAGCCAGATAGAGCGCAAAGGCGACACCGAGCGAAATCACCGACATCCAGAAGTATTTCCAGCGGGCAATCAGCCCCCTGGTATCCTTGCGAACCACTTTACGGTAATCATCAACAAAGCCAATGACGCCAAAGCCCACCAGCACCACCAGCACGCACCAGACGTAGGGATTAGAAGGATAAGCCCACATCAGCACCGACAACGTAATCGACGTCAGAATCATGATGCCGCCCATCGTCGGCGTTCCCCGCTTGCTGAAGTGCGATTCGGGACCATCATTACGGACAACCTGCCCGATCTGCAGCTTTTGCAGCCAGGCAATCAGACGCGGCCCCATCCACAGCGAAATAAACAGTGCGGTCAGCAGGCTGACAATGGCGCGAAACGTCAAATACGAAAAGACGTTAAAACCGGAATAAAATGCGACCAGATGCTCGGCCAGCCAAACTAACATGTTCCTTTCTCCTGTAAGCTCTGTACTACCTGCTCCATGGCGGCACTACGCGAACCTTTAATCAATACGGTCATTTCTTTGTGTTCGGACAGCAACTGGCGTAATCGTTCAGTCAGCGCCGTTTTATCGCTGAAATGTTCGCCAACTTCGCTACTTTCACTCATAAAGTGGCTGAACTGCCCGGTGCTTAATACCCGGTCAACGCCCGCAGCTTTGGCCGCCAGACCAACTTCGCGATGAAGTTGTTCACTTTCATCCCCTAATTCAGCCATATCGCCCACCACCATCACACGGTAGCCAGGCATTTCAGACAGCACCTGTGCCGCCGCAACCATCGATCCTACATTGGCGTTATAGCTGTCATCCAGGAGCAGTTGATGATCTGAGAGCCGGACAGGAAATAAGCGACCAGGAACGGACTGCAGGCTTTTCAGCCCGGTCTGCACCGCGCTAAGCGGTGCATCGACTGACAACGCAAGCGCCGCCGCCGCCAGAGCATTGGCGATATTGTGCCGACCGGGCAGAGGCAGAATGATGTCGATGTCACCACGGGGCGTATGCATGACAAAATGGGTGCCATCCTGGCGAATACGGATATCGCGCGCACCAAAGTCGCAGTCTGCGGCCTGCGGCGAGAAGCGCCATACCGTTTTACCGTGCAGGTTCTCCTGCCAGCGTGGCCAGTCATTGCTGTCAGCATTTAAAATCGCCGTTCCCTTTGCGGGCAGGCCGTAAAAAATTTCACCCTTCGCTTTTGCGACACCTTCAAGCGATCCGAAACCCTCAAGGTGCGCGGCAGCCAGATTATTGACCAGCGCCGCTTCCGGACGAACCAGGTCGGTGGTATAGGCGATTTCACCCTGATGATTAGCGCCAAGCTCAATCACGGCATACTGATGTTCTGGCGTGAGACGCAGCAGGGTCATGGGCACGCCAAAATCGTTATTCAGGTTACCGGCGGTATGCAGCGTTTCGCCGCACTGGCGTAAAATCGCCGCGGTCATTTCTTTCACTGACGTTTTACCGGATGAGCCGGTCAGCGCAACAACGCGGGCACTGACCTGCTGACGCACCCAGGACGCCAGCTTACCAAAGGCGATGCGCGTGTCTTTGACAACGACCTGCGGCACCGACACAGGTAAATGCTTACTTACCAGCAAGGCTTTCGCGCCCTTGGCAATCGCATCCTCGGCAAAGTCATGTGCATCGAAGCGCTCACCCACAATGGCAACAAACAGACTGTCTGCGGTGACCTTGCGGGTGTCTGTCGTGACGGTGTTGAACGTCAAATCGTCGCCGTGCAGCGTACCGCTGGTGACCTGCGCTAAGGTGCGTAATGAAACCGGAATCATGCAATGCCTCCTAACAGCGTGGCGACCGTAGCACGATCGGAGTAGTCCAGCCGCTGATGACCAATAATTTGATAATCTTCATGGCCTTTACCGGCGACTAACACAATGTCGTCGGGCTGAGCCTGCATAATAGTGCTGGTGACTGCCTGTGCACGGCCCGCGACAACGCGAGCGCGGCCCGGATCAAGGAGGCCGCTCAGAATGTCCTGCACAATTGCCGCAGGATCTTCGCTGCGCGGATTATCGTCAGTAATCACGACCACATCGGCAAACTGTTCCGCAATGGCACCCATAAGTGGGCGCTTACCTTTATCGCGATCGCCGCCACAGCCGAACAGACACCATAGTTTACCTTTACAATGCAGGCGGGCGGCGGCCAGTGCTTTCTCTAATGCGTCGGGCGTGTGGGCATAATCCACCACGACAGTGGGTTTGCCCGGCGCGGAGAAGACTTCCATACGCCCGGTAACCGGCTGCAGTTTTGCGGCAACGCGCAGTAAATCATCCAGTGCATAACCCAGCGCCAGCAGTGTGGCCAGCGCCAGCAACACGTTACTGACGTTAAAAGCCCCCATCAGACGACTGTCCAGTTCACCATCGCCCCAACTGGAGCGGAAACGAATGTGGGCACCATTGTCGTGATAGTTCACCTCGGTTGCGCGAAGCCAGCGACCGTGGCAGCCAGGCTGCAGGTTATTTTCCATCGAGACAGCAACCGCATCAGGCAGGTTTGCCAGCCAGCGGCGTCCGACTTCATCGTCGGCATTCAGGATGGCCACGCCCACCTGATGTTCAGAGAAGAGCAGCCATTTAGCTGACTCGTACTGTTGCATATCGCCGTGATAATCCAGGTGATCACGACTGAGGTTGGTAAAGACAGCGGCAGCGAACGGCAAGGCTGCAACACGATGCTGCACCAGACCGTGGGAGGAGATTTCCATGGCGGTCAGCGACGCGCCCTTCCTGGCCAGTTCATCCAGAGTATGCTGGACGTCCACAGCGGAGCCGGTGGTGTTTTCGGCAGGCACGAGCTGGCCGACCAGACCATTTCCCACCGTCCCCATCACCGCGCTGGTTTCACCCATCAGCTCAGCCCACTGGGCCAGCAGCTGACTCGTGGTCGTTTTGCCATTAGTGCCGGTGATGCCAATCAGTTTTTGTCTTTCGCCCGGCTGTTGGTAAAAACGCCCCGCCAGAGCGGAAAGACGCTGGGGTAACTGTGCAAGATAGATAACCGGCACGCCGTGCATTTCGCGTATTTCACCGTCGCTCGCTTCCCCTTCGGCTTCCGCAATCACGGCGGCCACGCCCTGGGCAATGGCCTGAGGAATGAAGCGGCGTCCATCAACCTGATGGCCGGCGATAGCGACAAACAGATCACCCGCAGCCGCCACCCGACTGTCCAGCGTCATGTCACGCAACGGGCGCGCAGGTGCACCGGGCACCCACGGTCCGAGTAAGTCGCGCAGGTTACGATCTGTCACTTGTTTCCTCACTTCTGTTTGTCACCAACTCGTTCTTGTCATTGGTCGGCAGCGCATCCGGCTCGATGTTCATGGTGCGCAGTACGCCGCCCATGATGGCACCAAACACCGGTGCAGAAACCGCACCACCATAATATTTACCGGCCTGAGGATCGTTGATGACCACAACAAGCGCAAAACGAGGACGGCTGGCAGGTGCCACGCCTGCGGTATAGGCGATGTATTTGTTCACATAACGCCCGTCCGGTCCGACTTTTTTCGCCGTACCGGTTTTAATGGCGACGCGATAACCTTTAATGGCGGCTTTCACGCCGCCCCCGCCCGGCAATGCAACGCTTTCCATCATATGCACCACGGTTTTCACCAGAGCTTCAGGAAATACGCGCTCACCGCCCACCGGCGGATCCACTTTGGTGATTGAGAGCGGGCGGGCGATACCAAAGCTGCCAATCGTTGCGTAGACTCGCGCTAACTGTAACGGCGTTACCATTAGCCCGTAGCCGAAAGAGAAGGTGGCCCTCTCTATGTCAGACCACCGTTGTTTTTTAGGGTATAAGCCACTGCTTTCCCCGACCAGCCCCAAATTGGTCGGTTTACCCAGACCAAAGCGCGAGTAAGTTTCTACCAGCGCTGAGGAGGGCATCGCTAACGCCAGTCGGGAAACACCGACGTTACTCGATTTCTGTAGTACGCCAGTCAGCGTGAGTTCGTTATAGCGCGCTACGTCTTTAATCTCATGACCATTTACGCGATACGGCACGGTGTTCAAAACGCTGTTCTCTTTCACCACGCCGCGTTGCAGCGCGGTCATCACCACCATCGGTTTTACCGTCGAGCCGGGTTCGAAAATGTCGGTGATGGCCCGGTTGCGCATCAGATCTTTTGGCGTGTCGCTGAGGTTATTGGGGTTATAGGCAGGGCTGTTCGCCATCGCCAGGACCTCACCGGTATTCACATCCACCAGAACCGCCGTTCCCGATTCGGCTTTGTTAAAGGCGACCGCATTATTCAGCTCACGGTACACCAGCGCCTGTAAACGCTCGTCAATGCTCAGCGTGAGGTTATGTGCCGCACGACTGTCCACCGATGAAATGTCTTCGATAACGCGCCCATAGCGATCTTTACGCACGGTACGCTCGCCGGGCTCACCCGTCAGCCATTTGTCAAAGCTCTTTTCGATGCCTTCGATTCCCTGACCATCGATATTGGTGAAGCCAATCAGATGTGAGGTGACCTGTCCGGCAGGGTAATAACGACGTGATTCTTCGCGCAGATGGATACCGGGCAGCTTGAGTTTTTTGACGTATTCACCAATGGCGGGATTGACCTGGCGGGCCAGATAGATGAACCGGCCTTTAGGATTGGCATTCACGCGGGCGGCCAGTTGATCAATGGGAACAGAAAGCGCATCTGAGAGCGCACGCCAGCGACTGTCGAGCGTGACACCGCCCGCATCATGCAGCTCTTTGGGATCGGCCCAGATGGCGTTAACCGGCACGCTGACCGCCAGCGGACGCCCGCCGCGGTCGCTGATCATCCCCCGCGAGGTGGGCACGGCCTGAACGCGCAGTGAACGTAAATCGCCCTCTTTAACCAGTTTGTCCGGATTAATCACCTGCAGCCAGGCCACGCGTGATAACAGCCCACCTAAGGCCAGTAAAATGCAACCGCATAACAACGCAAAACGCCAGCTTACAAAGCTGGCTTTATCTTCTGGTTTTTTTAACTTCAGCGTTCTTTTTACGCCGCTCATTAGCAGTAACAGGTCCTTATTTTTGCACCACGATGTTTTCCTGCGAAGGATCAACGTGCTGCATCTGCAGCTTCTCGGTGGCGATCCGCTCAACGCGGCTGTGATCGCCAAGGGCATTCTCTTCCAGAATTAAGTTGCGCCACTCAATGTCCAGCGCATCACGCTCAAGCACCAGTTGCTCTCGCTGGGCAGTCAGCAAGCGTGTTTTGTGCGTCGTTGTCACGACCAGCACGGCAGAAACCAGCACAGCAATCAGCAACAGAAAAGGGAGTTTCCCTTTACGCATAATGTCGCCCGCGATGACCGCGGGTAAGCTGTGCCGTTCGTTGCCAATCATGCGTCAGTTCGCTCCGCAATTCGTAAAACGGAACTGCGCGCACGGGGGTTCTCTTTCACCTCCGTGTCGCCAGGTACCATTTTGCCCAGCAGCTTCAACTGACGCCCACCCAGTGCATTCAGTTGCTGCTCGGTCATGGGTAAGCCATGGGGCACCTGCGGCCCGCGGCTCTGATCGCGCATAAACCGCTTCACTAACCGGTCTTCCAGCGAATGGAAGCTGATGACAGATAAACGCCCTTGCGGAGCCAGCACATCGACTGCACCTTTTAATGCGGTGTCGATCTCTTCCAGTTCGCTGTTGATCCAGATGCGAATGGCCTGGAAACTACGGGTCGCCGGGTGTTTGAACTTGTCTTTAACCGGTGTTGCTGCGGCAATCACCTCTGCCAGTTCTTTCGTGCGCGTCATCGGTTCATCCCGGTTGCGTTCCACAATCGCCCGCGCAATCCGCTTCGCAAATCGTTCTTCACCATAGGTTTTCAGCACAAAGGCGATATCGGCCTCTTCTGCCTGCATCAACCATTCGGCGGCAGAGTGGCCGCGCGTGGGATCCATGCGCATATCCAGCGGCCCGTCGCGCATAAATGAAAACCCGCGTTCGGCATCATCCAACTGCGGGGATGACACTCCCAGATCCAGTAATATGCCGTCAATCTGACCTGCCAGTTCACGCTCTACCACATACTCCGCCAGCGCGGAAAAGGGGCCATGAACAATGGAAAAACGCGGATCCGTTATTTCAGCGGCCGCGGCGATAGCTTGCGGATCACGGTCAATGGCGATGAGCTTTCCGTTGGCGCCAAGCTGCGCCAGAATCAAGCGTGAGTGACCGCCACGACCAAAGGTGCCGTCAATATAGATTCCGTCTTCCTTGATGTTGAGGCCATTCACTGCCTCATCCAACAGCACGGTGGTGTGTTTATAATTTTCCTGCATAGCTATAGCGATAAATCCTGCAACCGCTCAGATAAAGGCGACTGAGCTGACTGTTCTGCGTCAATATCATCCCTGACTTGTTGATACCAAGTCTGTTCATCCCACAGTTCAAACTTGTTGAACTGCCCAACCAGCATCACTTCTTTGCTTAAATTTGCATGCTGGCGAAGGGTATTCGCCAGCAATAAGCGGCCCGCATTATCCATCTGACACTCACTGGCATGTCCCAACAGTAAACGCTGCACGCGGCGCTCCATCGGATTCATGCTGGACAGACTCGCCAGTTTTTTCTCAATGATTTCCCATGCGGGTAAGGTGTAAAGCAACAGGCATGGCTGATGGAGGTCGATGGTACAAACCATCTGCCCCTGCGATTCCTCGTTCAGCAAATTACGGTAACGGGTTGGTACCGCCAGTCGTCCTTTGCTGTCGAGATTGACTAACGTTGCTCCACGGAACATGTCAGTCTCACCCCTCAGTTACCCATTTGCACCACTTTATCCCACTTTTTACCACAAAACGAGTTTAAGGATCGTAGGAAATCATTGTCAAGCCGGAGCGGCAGTAGAATATGATTATTTACCGAGGCGGGAATTAACACTGAAAAGGTTTCAAAACGCCGGAAGATGATTAATCAAAATTAAACTAATGAATAATTGAATAAAAAATTCAGCTCTGAAAAAAAACGGCGAAAATTAACACGTTTATTACGGTTGAATAATCCGATGCCGTTTTGAGACAGGGGACGCATTTTAGGGGATTTCTTAACGGAAGCCTAGCCACTCGCCTGATGTTAAGGGGCTAAACCAGCGTTAAGTTGTAAGTAAACAAGAATGGTCTGTTAACTTAATTTGTTAGAATGAATGTTAAAAGCTTACGCTTTTTTACTTTGGATAAGAAAGAGTTTAAAAACAGCATTTAAACATCGGGGCAGACAAATCGCTGCCCGTATTATTAATTAGAAATTCTGCTTAATTGTCCGCGACGTAATAAATTGCGGCGAATACGCGTTAATCCAGGCTTGGGTTTACGCGGTTCATCGAGAGACGCTAATACCAATTCCAGTACCCGTTCGGCTACATCACGATGACGCTGGCCTACCGATAACACCGGGCACTCCAGGAAGTCCAGCAGCTCATGATCGCCAAAGGTGGCGATCGCCAGATTGGACGGCAGGCGGCCGTTACGCTTCAGAGTCACATCCATCACGCCCTGTAACAGGCCGAATGACGTGGTGAACAGCGCGTCTGGCATTGAGTGATCCTGCAAATACTTTTCGAACACGGCGGCCGACGCCGTGCGCTCAAAACTATTGCAATAGAGGAAGTCGATGGGACGCTCATCCCCTTTCCAGGCTTCTCTGAATCCCAGTTCACGCAGAAAGCTGACCGATAATTCTGGTAACGCGCCCATGAACAGAACGTTGCTGACCTTAAGCTGACGCAGTTCAGCCGCCAGGGCATAAGCATCGTCCTGGTCAGCACCGACCACGCTGGTAAAGTGTTCACGATCCAGCGCGCGGTCCAGTGCGATGATGGGCAGGGGATTGTTAATCCAGCGCTGATAAAAAGGATGCTCAGGAGGAAGTGAAGTGGATACGATAATGGCGTCCACCTGGCGTTGCAGCAGATGCTCAATACAGCGCATTTCATTGTCAGGCTGATCTTCAGAACAGGCGATCAATAACTGGTAGCCACGCTGGCGGGCCTGACGCTCAAGATAGTTAGCAATACGTGTATAACTGGTGTTTTCCAGATCGGGAATCACCAGACCGATCGAGCGCGTGCGCCCGGCGCGCAGCCCTGCCGCCACAGCATTAGGATGATAGTTATGCTCGCGGACCACCGCCATGACTTTCTCAACGGTTTTATCGCTGACACGATACTGCCGTGCCTTTCCATTAATGACGTAACTGGCCGTGGTGCGCGATACACCCGCCAGGCGCGCAATTTCATCCAGTTTCACTGTAACCCCACCGTTAAGCGGGTCTGATAACCCGCAGATAAGCTATGGACATTCTTTTATCACATCTAACAGCAGAAAAGTGCGCGGAGCAACCGCTTTTCTGATGGTGAACCTTGTTCTGCACAAAAAAGAAAAAACCCGGCATTTCGCCGGGTTACATTCGTTTTAGATCGTTACGGCGCGTGATTAACGCATTATCCGTTCGCCACGTGAAACACCGACGATGCCGGAGCGCGCGACTTCTACAATTTCAGCCACTTCGCGTACCGTGCTTAAGAATGCATCCAGCTTATCACTGGTGCCTGCCAGCTGAACCGTGTAAAGCGAAGGCGTCACATCAATAATCTGGCCCCGGAAAATTTCTGCGCTGCGCTTTACCTCTTCGCGGCCATAACCTGTCGCCTGAATTTTCACCAGCATAATTTCACGTTCGACGTAAGCGCCCTGCCCTAACTCGGTCACACGCAAAACATCGACCAGCTTGTGCAGCTGTTTCTCAATCTGCTCCAGGACTTTCTGGTCGCCAACAGTCTGAATCGTCATGCGTGACAGCGTAGGATCGTCCGTGGGTGCAACCGTCAGGCTCTCAATGTTGTAGCCACGCTGTGAAAACAGGCCAACAACACGAGACAATGCGCCGGATTCGTTTTCCAGCAAAACCGATAAAATGCGACGCATAATTAAGTCCTCTCCGTTTTGCTCAACCACATCTCATCCATACTGCCACCGCGAATCTGCATCGGGTAAACATGCTCACTGCCGTCAACGTTAACATCAACAAACACCAGTCGTCCTTTTGCCAGAGTTTCCAGTGCCAGCGTCAGCTTCTCTTCCAGCTCCGCAGGATGACTGATGGCAATGCCTACGTGACCATAGGCCTCCGCCAGGCGAACGAAATCAGGCAATGATTCCATATAAGACTGAGAATGGCGGCCAGAGTAAATCATGTCCTGCCACTGTTTCACCATGCCCAGGAAACGGTTGTTCAGGTTCAGCACTAATACCGGCAGATCATACTGGAGCGCGGTCGAAAGCTCCTGAATGTTCATCTGAATACTGCCATCGCCCGTCACGCAAATCACCGTTTCGTCAGGCAGCGCCATTTTGACACCCAGCGCGGCAGGCAGGCCGAAGCCCATGGTGCCGAGGCCACCAGAGTTAATCCAGCGACGGGGTTTATCAAAGGTGTAGTAGAGCGCGGCAAACATCTGATGCTGCCCTACGTCCGATGTCACGTAAGCATCACCATTAGTAAGACGGCAGATGGTTTCGATCACGGCCTGGGGTTTGATTTTGTCACTGGTACGATCGTAGGCAAGGCACTGACGTCCGCGCCAGGTCTCAATCGACTGCCACCAGTCACGCAGACTGTCTAACTGCTGCTTCGCCTCCGTGTGATCAAGCAGTTCCAGCATCTGCTGTAACGTCTGTTTTGCATCGCCCACAATCGGAATATCCGCGGAGACCGTTTTGGAAATCGACGTCGGATCGATATCAATATGCATCACGGTGGCGTTCGGGCAGTATTTTGCCAGATTGTTGGTGGTGCGATCGTCAAAACGTACACCAACGCCGAAGATCAAATCGGCATTGTGCATCGTCATATTCGCTTCGTAGGTGCCGTGCATACCGAGCATACCTACGCACTGGCGATGGCTGCCAGGGAACGCGCCCAGCCCCATCAGTGAAGTCGTGACCGGAATATTCAGACGCTCAGCCAGCTGCAACAGCTCGGCTTCACACGACGACGTAATGGCACCGCCGCCGGCATAGATAACCGGCTTATGCGCCGCCAGTAAGGTTTGTAACGCACGCTTAATCTGGCCTTTATGGCCCTGAATTGTCGGATTATACGAGCGCATGCTCACTTCCTGCGGATAGTGATAAGGCAGCTTATTCGCAGGATTAAGGATATCTTTTGGCAGATCGATAACCACCGGTCCCGGGCGACCGCTGGATGCCAGCCAGAACGCTTTTTTCAGTACCGTCGGGATCTCTTCGGTGTTTTTCACCAGAAAACTGTGTTTCACCACCGGGCGGGAAATCCCCACCATGTCACATTCCTGGAAGGCATCATAACCAATCAGCGAAGACGGCACCTGACCCGACAGAATGACTAACGGAATAGAATCCATATAGGCGGTCGCGATACCGGTGATCGCATTGGTTGCACCCGGCCCGGACGTCACCAGCACCACACCGACTTCACCGGTTGCGCGTGCCAGACCATCGGCCATGTGGACCGCACCCTGCTCGTGGCGGACCAGAACATGGTCGATGCCCCCCACAGTTTGCAGTGCATCATAGATATCGAGTACTGCGCCACCCGGATAACCGAACACTTGCTTCACGCCCTGGTCGATCAACGACCGGACGACCATTTCGGCTCCTGACAACATCTCCATTTTCTGCCTCCCGGCTTGAGGAACTGAATCCACTGGCGACGGCTTTTCCGCTAGCCATATGTATCCTGCCCTGTTTCGCCAATTAAAATCAAAACCTTATGTTTTTGCTAAGACCGCAGAACTCATTTCTGCGATCCAGATACAGAGAATTCTGCTGGGTTAATTTTTCTAAGAGTAGGTCGATTACCATAACCGTAGAAAAACGGGCTGGCAAACGCCAAACGCATTTGATGAAAGGCGGCGGGATTCAAAGCCTCTGCCCGCCAACTTTTGCCTGCGATTATTAAACTAAATACGTTCAATAATGGCAGAGGAAAATGCTGTGAATGATATTTTTTGTAGCCATATCTAAGAAATAAAAAAAACCTATGACGAACGGACTCAGCCAGCCATCTTTTCCTCATGCGTTTTTATGGCGTAATTATCTTATAAAAATTTAAAGCGCATGAGATTATGCTGCCTGAGATGGCCTGATTATGGATAAAGCGATACTGGAATATTAATTTGTCATTATATTTCATCACCTTAAAAAGCAGCCTTTCTTCTGTAACCCCGTATCAGCAGTAATGAACGTCATGGGTTCTGTCCGCCTCGTTTAATACTCTGTGAGCGTCAAAAATGTCAGAACATTTTTCTTTGTGGCGGCTGAAAATAACCCTTCGCTTATGGTTGACATCGATTGTTGATTCCAGTACCAATAGATGCAGCAAAAAATTCACGGGGTTTGAAACATGTCACGTTCTTTTCGTCTATCAGGTCTACTACTTATCGCAAATTCTCTGCGCGGTAGACTTGTGGGCGAAATCAAACACTGATTCGAACCTGCTAAAAGTAAAAAACCCGCGCCTGTCGCGGGTTTTTTTATGCTCGTTGCAAGGCAAGAAACGCAAAAGGATGAACACGATGAGCCAGCAAGTTATTATTTTCGATACCACTCTGCGTGATGGTGAACAGGCCTTACAGGCCAGCCTGAGTGTGAAAGAAAAACTGCAGATTGCGTTAGCGCTGGAACGTATGGGCGTTGATGTGATGGAAGTCGGCTTCCCCGTCTCGTCACCAGGTGATTTTGAATCCGTACAAACCATTGCGCGTACTATTAAAAACAGTCGGGTTTGCGGCCTGGCGCGCTGCGTTGAGCAGGACATTGATGCCGCCTACGAATCATTGCGGGTTGCCGAGGCCTTCCGAATCCATACCTTTATTGCCACCTCGCCGATGCATATCGCCACGAAACTGCGCAGCACCTTACCCGAGGTAATTGAGCGGGCGGTGCGCATGGTAAAACGTGCCCGTAACTATACGGACGATGTTGAATTCTCCTGTGAAGACGGTGGTCGTACGCCCATTGACGACCTGTGCCGCATGGTCGAAGCCGCCATAAATGCGGGCGCAACCACCATCAATATCCCTGATACCGTTGGCTATACCCTGCCGAATGAATACGCCAACATTATCAGCCAGTTAATCAACCGCGTACCGAATATCGACAAAGCGATTCTGTCTGTGCACACACACGACGATTTAGGCATGGCCACCGGCAATGCGATTGCAGCGGTGCAGGCCGGGGCGCGTCAGGTGGAAGGGACATTGAACGGCCTGGGCGAACGTGCCGGTAACTGTGCGCTGGAAGAAGTGATCATGGCGATTAAAACCCGCCAGCAGATCATGAATGTCCATACCAACATTCACCATCATGAAATTTATCGTACCAGCCAGATGATAAGCCAGATCTGCAATATGCCGATTCCGGCCAACAAAGCGGTTGTCGGATCGAACGCGTTTGCCCACTCGTCGGGCATTCATCAGGACGGCGTGATTAAGAATCGTGAAAACTATGAAATCCTGACGCCAGAATCCATTGGCCTGCATAAAATTCAGCTTAATCTGACATCCCGTTCCGGTCGTGCAGCGGTAAAACATCGCATGGAAGAGATGGGCTACACAGAGAGCGAATACAATCTGGATTCCCTGTATGACGCTTTCCTGAAACTGGCGGACAAGAAAGGTCAGGTTTTTGACTACGACCTGGAAGCGCTGGCTTTCATCGACAAACAAAACGAAGAGCCTGAATTTTTCCAACTGAATGATTTCACTGTGCAGTCAGGCTCCAGTATTACGGCGACCGCGTCGGTCAATCTGGGTTGTGGCGAACAGACGAAATCAGAAGCGGCGACCGGGAACGGTCCGGTTGATGCGGTTTATCAGGCCATTAACCGAATTACCCAGTTCAATGCCGAGCTGGTTAATTACAAGCTGACGGCAAAAGGCCACGGCGAAAATGCCCTGGGCCAGGTCGATATTGTGGTGAGCTACAACAACCGCAAATTCCACGGCGTTGGTCTGGCAACAGATATCGTCGAATCGTCTGCCAAAGCGATGGTGAACGCCTTAAACAACATCTGGCGAGCCAAACAGGTCGAGAAAGAGTTACAGCGCAAGTCTAAAGATCAGAAGGAAACGGTGTAATCATGTCAAACTCTTCACATATCGCAGTACTGGCGGGCGACGGTATCGGCCCGGAAGTGATGGCGCAGGCTATCAAGGTATTAGATGCCGTTCGTCAGCGCTTTAATCTGCGTATTACCACCAGCGAATACGATGTGGGCGGCATCGCGATTGACCGCCATGGTGAACCGCTCCCCCCGGCCACTGTAGCCGGTTGTGAGCAGGCTAATGCGATTCTTTTCGGTTCCGTGGGCGGGCCAAAATGGGAACACCTGCCCCCGGCTTCCCAGCCCGAACGTGGCGCGCTGCTTCCCCTGCGTAAGCATTTTAAACTGTTCAGTAACCTGCGCCCGGCGGCGCTGTACAGCGGTCTCGAAGCGTTTTGTCCACTGCGCAGCGATATCGCGGCACGCGGTTTCGACATTCTGTGTGTCCGTGAACTGACCGGCGGCATCTATTTTGGTCAGCCGAAAGGACGTGAAGGCAGCGGTCCGCATGAACGCGCGTTTGATACCGAAGTCTACCATCGCTTTGAAATCGAACGTATTGCACGTCAGGCTTTCGAGTCCGCCCGCAAGCGCCGCAACAAAGTGACCTCCGTGGATAAAGCCAACGTACTGCAAACCTCGGTCATGTGGCGCGAGATCGTCAACGAGATTGCGAAAGATTATCCCGATGTGCAGTTGAGCCATATGTACATCGACAATGCCACCATGCAGCTGATTAAAGATCCTTCTCAGTTCGACGTGCTGCTGTGCTCAAACCTGTTTGGCGACATTCTGTCAGACGAGTGCGCGATGATCACCGGTTCTATGGGCATGCTGCCCTCAGCCAGCCTGAGCGAAGACGGCTTTGGCCTCTACGAACCGGCTGGCGGCTCCGCACCGGATATCGCCGGGCAGAACATTGCCAACCCGATTGCTCAGATTTTGTCGCTGTCACTGCTGCTGCGCTACAGCCTGAACGCCGATGAGGCCGCTGCCAGTATTGAACGCGCCATCAGCCGTGCGTTAGCCGAAGGTTACCGCACCAAAGATTTAGCCGGTGATGGCCCTGCGATTAGCACCGATGAGATGGGCAGCATCATTGCTCGCTTTGTCGCCGAGGAAAAATAATAAAATGAAAACTTTATACCAGAAGTTATTTGATGCACATGTCGTTCACGAAGCGCCGAATGAAACGCCGCTGCTCTATATTGACCGTCACCTGATTCATGAGGTGACCTCACCGCAGGCGTTTGATGGCTTGCGGGCGCACGGTCGTAAAGTGCGCCAGCCGTCGAAAACCTTCGCCACCATGGATCACAACGTTTCTACCCAGACCAAAGATATTCATGCCTCGGGTGAAATGGCCCGTATTCAGATGCAGGAGCTGATCAAGAACTGTGCGGAATTTGGCGTGCAGTTATATGACCTGAATCACCCGTTCCAGGGCATCGTGCACGTCATCGGTCCGGAACAAGGCATGACCTTACCGGGCATGACCATTGTCTGCGGTGACTCGCACACGGCTACACACGGCGCTTTTGGCTCGCTGGCCTTCGGTATCGGTACCTCTGAAGTCGAGCATGTTTTTGCCACCCAAACCCTGAAACAGGGCCGTGCTAAAACCATGAAGATTGAAGTGACAGGTACGGTTGCCCCGGGCATTACGGCGAAAGATATCGTGCTGGCCATTATCGGCAAAACCGGCAGCGCGGGCGGTACCGGCCATGTTGTCGAATTCTGTGGTTCCGCGATCGAAGCGCTGAGCATGGAAGGCCGCATGACGCTGTGTAACATGGCTATCGAGATGGGCGCAAAAGCCGGTCTGGTAGCCCCCGATGAAACCACCTTCGCCTACCTGAAAGGACGTCAGTTTTCACCGGAAGGTGAGAAATGGGCGCAGGCCGTTGAATACTGGCGCACGCTGAAGTCCGATCCGGACGCGAAATTTGACCGCGTCGTGACGCTGCGTGCAGAAGAGATCGCCCCGCAGGTTACCTGGGGAACGAACCCTGGGCAGGTTATCGCGGTGGATGCGCAGATTCCCGACCCGGCCTCGTTTGCGGATCCCGTGGAGCGGGCATCCGCAGAGAAGGCGCTGGCTTATATGAACCTGCAACCCGGTATCAAACTGACCGACGTCAGCATCGATAAAGTCTTTATTGGTTCCTGCACTAACTCGCGCATCGAAGATCTGCGCGCCGCCGCCGCGATTGCCAAAGGGCGTAAAGTTGCGCCGGGCGTTCAGGCTCTGGTGGTGCCAGGTTCAGGCCCGGTTAAAGCCCAGGCCGAAGCCGAAGGGCTGGATAAGATCTTTATTGAGGCCGGATTTGAATGGCGCCTGCCTGGCTGCTCCATGTGTCTGGCGATGAATAACGACCGCCTGAATCCCGGCGAGCGTTGTGCTTCAACCAGTAACCGTAACTTCGAAGGCCGCCAGGGCCGTGGCGGACGGACACATTTGGTCAGCCCGGCGATGGCCGCTGCTGCTGCCGTTAATGGCCATTTCGCTGATATTCGCAGCCTGACATAAGGACTCCATCATGGCAGAAAAATTTACGCAACATACGGGTTTGGTGGTGCCACTGGATGCCGCTAACGTCGACACCGACGCCATCATTCCAAAGCAGTTTTTGCAGAAAGTGACGCGTGTTGGTTTCGGTGCGCATCTGTTTAACGACTGGCGTTTCCTGGACGATCACGGCCTGGAGCCTAATCCGGATTTCGTGCTCAACTTCCCGGAGTACAAAGGGGCATCCATCCTGCTGGCACGTGAAAACTTTGGCTGTGGTTCGTCACGTGAGCATGCGCCATGGGCACTGACCGATTACGGTTTTAAAGTCGTCATCGCGCCGAGCTTTGCCGATATTTTTTATGGCAACAGCTTTAATAACCAACTGCTGCCGGTCACGTTGACTGAGGAGCAGGTAGACGAATTGTTTACCCTGGTAAAAGCCCGTCCGGGCATCCGCTTCGAAGTGGATCTGGAAGCGCAGGTGGTTAAAGCCTGCGACAAGACCTACAGCTTTAAGATTGATGATTTCCGTCGCCACTGCATGCTGAACGGGCTGGACAGCATCGGCCTGACGCTGCAGCACGAAAGCGCGATTTCAGCTTACGAAAATAACCAGCCCGCCTTTATGCGCTAAGCTTCGTTATCACCGTACGGCCCGGTCTGCTGACCGGGCTTTTTTTTTGCCCTGCGCATCTCACAGGCGCGGATCACGCCTCTTTGACTCTTCTGATCATCACCAACGTAACCAGCGAAATCGCTGCAATCACCCAGTACACACTGCCGTGCCCAAAATGTTCAACCAGCGCACCCTGACATAGCCCCGCCAGGATAATCCCGGTCGAAATGCTGTTAGTAAACAGGGTGGTGGCCGCGCCCGCCCGTCCAGGCATCAGATCCTGAAACCACAACATGCCAATGCCTGCGACCACGCCGATAAACAGGGCGTTAAACACCTGCAGGATCAGCAGCGCCAGATGGCTGTGAAACAGGATAAGGCCGCTGTAGAACACGACGGCAGCAGCCACGGCGGCGGCCATCATATTCCGCTTGCCCCATCGTTTGGCGTAAAAGCCCGCCACGATCATGACCGGGATCTCCAGCCCGGCAGCCGTACCCATTAAGATTCCGGCCAGATTTTCAGGTAAGCCCAGATCCGTACTGATCCATAACGGCATGTCGATGATATACATGGTGTTGCAGGTCCACATCAGCGTCGATGCGGCAAACAAAATACGCACATCACGAATACGCCAGCCACTCAGCGGAATTCCGCCTGACTGCATCAGGGACGCGGTGCGCGGCACCGAGGGCACCGTGAACCAGATCAGCAGAAAACAGAGAAAAAACAGCCCGGCGGCCACGCTGAACAACGTGACAAAGCCAAAATTCAGCGCCAGCGCAAATGACAATGGCGGGCCAATCACCCAGGCCAGCGAGACCTGAGCACGCATGACAGAGCTGAACATCACCACTTCGCGCGAAGCACTGTCGGCATATTCACGCGCCAGGGCAAAAAGCTGCGGCATGGCGACATTCGCCAGCGACGACAGCAGTACGCCCAGCGTTATCAGCGTCAGATAATGGCGGGTAAAGGCGAACAGGAGCGCGTTTGCCAATGCCAGCATGCAGCACAGCAAGATGATATTGCGGCGATCGCCGACCCGGTCGGAACGTTTTGCGATCATCATGCTCACCACAATCCCGGCAACGGCATTGAGGGTAAAAAACAGCCCAACCCACAGCGGCGGCACCTGCACTTCTCGCGATAAAAACAGGCTCAGCGTCGGTGCCTGAAGCGCGCCCGCTACGCCGAGGATAAAGGCGGTCACCATAAAAGCGAAAAACACTGGATTGAAACGGCGCGAGAATGCTAACAAAGATTTCATGCCTTATCCCTGACAGAACAACAATAGAAACGGGAAGCGTGTCCCCCGACCATAACCTGCAACGTAAAAAAAACCAGCAGAATAACTCTGCTGGCAAAATCGTAGCACACTACTCAGAAGGGACGGGCATCGCTGCCGTCCATGTCAGAGCGCCATCCATCGCTGAATGCCTCCCGCTCTTCCAATGCGAGAAAGTTTGCCTCTAAAATAGGGCAGGAAAAACAGAGCAGGTTTCAGAGGGAGTTCCTCTTTTATGTCGTCATCACGTCTGAAGCAGCAGTTCATTCGTCTGTGGCAGAGCTGTCAGGGGCAATCGCAGGAAACCACCCTGGGTGAGCTGGCCGACGCCCTGCACTGTTCACGTCGCCATATGCGGAACCTGCTTAACAGGATGCAGGAAGCCGGCTGGCTCACCTGGCAGGCGGAGGCCGGACGGGGCAAGCGATCCGTGCTCACCTTCTGCTACACCGGACTAACCCTGCAGCAGCAGCGCGCTGAAGACCTGCTGGAACAGGATCGTATTGATCAACTGGTGCAGCTTGTCGGCGATAAAGATCAGGTCAGACAGATGATCAGCGCGCATCTGGGCCGCAGTTTCCGGCAGGGAAAACATATTCTTCGCGTCCTCTACTACCGCCCTCTGCTCAATCTGCTGCCTGGATCGCCCCTGCGTCGGTCAGAAACCCATATCGCTCGCCAGATTTTTAGCGGTCTGACACGCATAAATGAGGAAAAGGGGGAAATCGAAGCCGATATCGCTCATCACTGGCAGCAACATTCGGATCGACACTGGCGCTTTTATTTACGTCCGGCTATCCGTTTCCATCATGGCCGGGAACTCGACATGGACGATGTGATTGCCAGCCTTGAGCGCCTGCGCCAGCATCCGCTGTTTTGCCATCTTCAGCGACTTGACTCCCCTGCCCCCTGGACGCTGGATATCTATTTAGATCAGCCCGACAGCTGGCTACCCTGGCTGTTGGGCAGCGTCAGCGCCATGATTCTGCCGCGCGAGTGGCCCGATATGCGCGATTTTGCCCGTCAGCCCATAGGGACAGGGCCCTATCGGGTCATCCGCAATCAGCAAAGTCAGCTGAAGATCGAAGCCTTCGACGACTACTTTGGCTATCGCGCCTTGATCGATGACGTGTCGGTATGGGTGCTGCCCGAGATCAGTGACGAAGTGGTTTATGCCGGTGTTCGCCTGCAGGGCGAACAGGCCGATGAGAAACAGGAAGAGAGTCGGCTTGAAGAGGGCTGCTACTTTTTACTGTTTGACCAGCGCTCCGCGAAGGCAGGCGAACCGGGCATTCGACGCTGGCTTAGCTTCCTGCTTAACCCCATTGCCTTACTGAACAATGCGGATCTGGGCTACCAGCGTTACTGGTTTCCTGCTTACGGCCTGCTGCCCCGCTGGCACCACCGGCGTGATTTGACACCGGTAGAAAAACCCGCAGGCCTGACACACCTGACGCTGACCGTTTATAACCAGCACATTGAGCACGTCAGTATCACCGATGCCTTGCGTCCACTACTGGCGCAACACGACGTGACGCTGGACGTGCGTGAGGTCAGTTATGAATCCTGGCATCAGGGCACAGGTGAAAGCGATATCTGGCTCGGCAGCGTCAACTTTACCCTGCCCCTGGACTATTCTCTGTTTGCGCTGTTATACGAAGTCCCGTTGTTGCAGCACTGCCTGCCGGTGAACTGGCAGCAGGATGCTGCGCGCTGGCGTAAGAAAACGCTCCCCCTTGCTGAATGGGCGAAACAGCTGGTTGAAAGCAACTGGCTTCATCCGTTGTTTCATCACTGGCTGCTGCTGGAAGGCCAGCGCAGTATGCGCGGGGTACGGATGAATACGCTGGGGTGGTTTGACTTTAAATCCGCCTGGTTTGCACCGCCCACGCTGTGATCCTTTCCCGGCGGGCATTAAATGACTAGAATGTGACGTTCTCAACGGGGTGCCTCTTTCCATCATGTCAGAGCGCTGAGATATACCCGTCGAACCTGAATCGGTTAATGCCGACGTAGGGATTTGAGAGGCAACTTTGCTCAGATCCTTTGCGACTCAACCCTGCCGCTATAGGAGCGCAAAGTGTTAAAAAACGTCCTGCCCGTGCTGCTGTTACTCTCTGCCCCGGTCTTCGCGGCCAAACCTGTCCTGACGGTTTACACCTATGATTCGTTTTCCGCTGACTGGGGACCCGGTCCGGCCGTTAAAAAAGCCTTTGAAACCCAGTGCGGTTGCGAACTGAAATATGTGGCCCTGGAAGACGGGGTTTCGCTGCTGAATCGCGTCCGTCTGGAAGGCAAGAACAGCAAGGCCGATGTGGTCTTAGGGCTGGATAACAACCTCCTGCAGGCCGCGCAACAAACCGGGCTGTTTGCCAAAAGCGACGTTGATACCGGTAAATTGCAGGTTCCCGGCGGCTGGAAGGACACCACCTTTGTGCCCTTCGATTACGGCTACTTCGCGTTCGTCTATAACAAAAACACGCTGAAAAATCCACCAAAGAGCCTGAAAGAACTGGTCGAAAGCCCCGAAAAATGGCGCGTGATTTATGAAGATCCCCGCACCAGCACGCCGGGCCTTGGCCTGCTGCTGTGGATGCAAAAAGTCTACGGAGACAAGGCGCCTGAAGCCTGGCAAAAGCTGGCAAAGAAAACCGTCACGGTGACCAAAGGGTGGAGTGAAGCCTACGGTCTGTTTCTGAAAGGCGAGAGCGATCTGGTGTTGAGCTATACCACGTCGCCGGCTTATCACATTATTGAAGAGAAGAAGGATAACTATGCCGCGGCACCGTTTGCCGAAGGCAACTATCTGCAGGTGGAAGTGGCAGCCCGCCTGGCTAACAGCAAACAACCAAAACTGGCAGAGCAGTTTATGCAGTTCATGGTCACGCCCGCTTTCCAGAATACGATTCCAACCGGCAACTGGATGTACCCGGTGATCAAAACCGACCTGCCTGCAGGCTTTGCTTCACTCAGCGTGCCGAAAACGGCATTACAGTTTTCGCCTGAAGCCGTCGCCAGCCACCGTTCACAATGGGTCAGCCAATGGCAACGCGCCGTGAGTCGCTGATCCCCTTCTGGCTGATTCCGGGTTCACTCGCCACGTTGCTGCTTTGCAGCGTGGCGTTGTCAGCTTTTGCTGCACTGTGGATGGCGGCCCCGGCGACCGACTGGCGCGCGGTTCTGCAGGATACCTATCTGCATCATGTGATTGGCTTTTCATTTACGCAGGCGCTGCTCTCCGCCCTGCTCTCTTTGCTGCCGGCCATTCCGCTGTCCCGGGCTCTCTATCGACGCCGTTTTCCTGGCCGTCAGGGATTATTACGCCTGTGCGCCATGACGCTGGTCTTGCCGGTGCTGGTCGCGGTATTTGGTCTGCTCACTGTCTATGGTCGGATGGGCTGGCTGGCCCGGCTTTGCGCCTGGCTTGGCGTGGACTATCACTTCTCGCCTTACGGGCTTCAGGGCATTTTGCTGGCCCATGTTTTTTTCAACCTGCCGCTGGCCACGCGCCTGATGCTGCAGGCGCTGGAAAGCATTCCGGCCGAACAGCGTCAGCTTGCTGCACAGCTGAATATCCGTGGCTGGCATCACTTTCGGCTCCTTGAATGGCCGTGGCTACGTCGCCAGTTACTGCCTACCGGTGCGTTGATTTTCATGCTCTGCTTCGCCAGTTTTGCCACGGTTCTTTCACTGGGTGGCGGGCCGCGGGCCACCACTATCGAACTGGCCATTTTTCAGGCTTTAAGTTACGACTACTATCCGGGACGCGCCGCACTCCTCGCGTTGATTCAGCTTTGCTGCTGCCTGGTATTGGTGCTTCTCAGTCAGCGCTTCAGTCACGCCATTCCCGCTGGCAACACGCAGCGCCAGGGCTGGCGCGATCCGCAGGATTCCGTGCTGGCGCGCATCAGTGACATTGCTCTCATCGGTTTAGCCTTGCTGTTACTGCTACCGCCCCTGATCGCAGTGATTATTAATGGCCTGGACGGCGGACTGCGCGGCGCCTTGCAACAACCGGCGTTGTGGCAGGCAACATTCACCTCACTGCGCATCGCCCTGGGCGCTGGCGTGCTGTGCGTGTTACTGACGACCATGCTGCTCTGGAGCAGCCGCGAACTGCGCCTGCGCCAGCGTAAACTCGCCGCACAATTTATGGACACCAGCGGCATGCTGATTCTGGCCATGCCGGGTATCGTGCTGGCAACCGGCTTTTTCCTGCTGCTGAATGCCACAACAGGGCTGCCCGATGCGGCGGATGGCGTAGTGATGTTCGCCAATGCACTGATCGCCATTCCCTATGCCCTGAAAGTGCTGGAAAACCCGATGCGGGATATCGCAGAACGCTACAACCACCTGTGCGGCGCATTAGGGATCAGCGGATGGAACCGCCTGACGCTGATAGAACTCCGTGCACTGAAGCGGCCACTGGCACAGGCGCTGGCGTTTGCCTGCGTACTGTCAATTGGAGACTTTGGCGTCGTGGCGCTGTTCGGTAACGCCGATTTCCGTACGCTGCCGTTCTACCTCTATCAGCAGATTGGTGCCTATCGCGGGGCCGACGGAGCCGTTACCGCATTACTGTTGCTGGTGCTCTGCCTGTCTCTGTTTACTCTGATGGAAAAATTACCGGGGCGCCATGCTGACACTGAATAATCTGACTTACCTTTATCAGCATTTGCCGATGCGTTTTTCCCTTCACGCCGGGCGCGGCGAACGGCTGGCGATTCTTGGTCCAAGCGGCGCGGGTAAGAGTACGTTGTTAAATCTGATTGCCGGCTTTCTGCCCGTCAGCCAGGGCAGTCTGATAATGGATGGCGTCGATCATACCCACAGCGTGCCCGCTCAGCGCCCGGTATCGATGCTGTTTCAGGAAAACAACCTGTTTCCGCATCTCAGCGTGGAACAGAATCTGGGGCTGGGCTTACACCCCGGGCTCAGGCTGACTGCGGATCAGCGTCAGCAGGTCGCCACCATTGCACAGCAGGTCGGGCTCAGTGAGATGCTGTCGCGCCTGCCAGGCCAGCTCTCAGGTGGACAACGTCAGCGCGTAGCGCTGGCACGCTGCCTGCTGCGCGAGCGGCCGGTATTACTGCTGGATGAACCTTTCTCGGCGCTTGATCCGGCACTGCGTGGCGAGATGCTCAACCTGGTGCGTACCGTCTGCGAAGCCCGTGAAATCACATTACTTATGGTGTCGCACAGTCTTGAAGATGCGCAGCAGATTGCGCCACGCAGCGTGGTGGTGGTAGATGGACGGGTTTACTGGGATGGCGCAACGGACCGGCTGCTGTCAGGGGACGTGCGGGAAGCCGATGTGCTCGGCATCCCACGTCGTTAACCGATAAAGACCTGCCACAGCAGGTGGCGGAAAACTGGCATCATCGGGTGAAACTGAATACCGACGAAGGCCGCAACGGCCACGACCAGGCCCAGTGGCGCGAGCCAGCGCAGTCGTTCAGGCGGCAAATACGCGGTGGCCCAGTCGCGGGTCTTTTCACCGCGCCACCAGCGCCAGCACAGCCAGCATCCCAGCCACACCACAAGGGCAACGGCAACCAGCAGCCAGATAAAGTGACCGCCCTGGGCTTCTTTCGGGACATCAATCGCCACGCCTGCCAGAATCCCCGGCAACAGATAAAGCGGGGGCCATAAAATACAGCCGATCAGATTGGGGGGCAGAAACTTGCGTACCGGCAATTCCAGCATACCTGCCGCCAGCGGGATCAGCGGGCGAGTGGGGCCCACAAAACGGCCGACCAGAATGGTAAACATGCTGTGCTGATACAGCGCATGTTCGGTTTTATCCAGCAGCCCTTTGTATTTTTGCAGGTATTTCCAGCGATGAAGCGGCCCCTGAAATTTCCAGCCAATCCCGTAAGAAACCCAGTCGCCAAGCAGACAACCGACGAAGCCAGCGGCCCAGGCGGGATACAAACCGATCTGCCCACTGCCCACCAGCGCGCCAAGGCTCGCCATCATCACGGTGCCGGGGAGCAGCAGCCCCACAAACGCCAGTGACTCCAGAAACGTCACCAGCGCCACGGCAAACAGCGCCCACTCCAGCGACTGTGTAATCAGGTGTTGAACCCAGGCTTCCATATCAATCCTCAGAAAAAGCAGAAGGCTGGATTGTCCAGAGCAGACATCACAGCGTCAAGGCAAGAATTGTAGGCCAATATTGACAAAACGCACCGGGAGACACTGTATAAATATCCATGTTATACTTTTTAACCGCATGTCCGATTCGCTATCAGCCTGGAGAATACGTGAATAAGCCCCGCGCAGGGTTTCTGCTGAGCCGTCACTGGCGCGATACGCCGCAAGGCACCGAAATTACGCTCTGGCTGGCCACCAATGACGGTGCTCAGCGCGTCGTGCTGCCTGTGCAGGAATCGGTGACGTTTATTCCCTGCGAGTACCAGGCGCAGGTCGAAACGCTGCTACAGGACGAGCGCCAGGTGCGCATGCAGCCTCTCCAGTTAACCGATTTTCGCCGCCGGCCGGTATTTGGCCTTTACTGCCGCCAGCATCGCCAGCTTCAGTGGATTGAAAAGAAACTGCGCGAAAACGGCATTCCCCTTTACGAATCCGATATTCGTCCGCCTGAACGCTATCTGATGGAACGGTTTATCACCGCGCCCGTGTGGTTCGATGGTGACGCGCAGGGCGATGCGCTGGTTAACGCCCGGCTCAAACCGCATCCTGACTACCGCCCACCGCTGAAATGGGTCTCACTGGATATCGAAACCACCCAGCATGGCGAGCTTTACTGCATCGGCCTTGAAGGCTGCGGCCAGCGTCAGGTTTACATGCTGGGACCGCCTAACGGCGATGCCAGCGCACTGGATTTCGAACTCATTTACCTGGAAACCCGCCCTCAACTGCTGGAGGCGCTCAATCGCTGGTTTGCCGACCACGACCCCGATGTGGTGATCGGCTGGAACGTGGTGCAGTTTGACCTGCGCGTTCTGCAGAAACATGCCGACCGCTATGGCATTCCGTTACGCCTGGGCCGCCAGCAGGCTGTACTGGAATGGCGTGAGCACGGTTTTAAACCCGGCGTGTTTTTTGCCCAGGCGCCAGGTCGGCTGATCATTGATGGTATTGATGCGCTGAAATCCGCCTTCTGGGATTTCCCCTCTTTTAGTCTGGAGTCGGTTTCACAACAACTGCTCGGCGAAGGCAAAGCTATTGATAACCCGTGGCAGCGCATGGAAGAGATAAACTGGCGTTTTGCCAACGATAAACCGGCGCTGGCACGCTATAACCTGAAGGACTGCGAGCTGGTCACACGCATCTTCCATAAAACCGAGATCATGCCGTTTTTGCTGGAGCGCGCCGCCGTTAACGGGCTGGCGGTCGATCGCCACGGCGGCTCTGTGGCGGCCTTCAGCCATCTGTATATCCCCCGCATGCATCGGGTTGGTTTTGTCGCCCCCAATCTCGGCGATGTTGCGCCGGAAGCCAGCCCCGGCGGCTATGTGATGGATTCCCGGCCAGGCCTGTATGATTCCGTATTGGTGCTGGATTACAAAAGTCTTTATCCCTCGATTATCCGCACCTTTCTGATCGATCCCGTCGGCCTCATCGAAGGGCTGGCGCACCCAACGGATGCGGATTCGGTGCCCGGCTTTCGTGAGGCGCGCTTCTCACGCGAAACGCATTGCCTGCCCGCGATTGTGGAACAGATTTGGCAGGGGCGCGAAACCGCGAAAAAACAGGGCAATAAGCCCCTGTCGCAGGCCCTGAAAATCATTATGAATGCGTTTTATGGCGTGCTGGGCACCAGCGCCTGCCGCTTTTTTGATCCTCGCCTGGCCTCGTCGATTACGCTGCGCGGTCATGCCATCATGCAGCAAACCCGCGAGCTTATTGAAGCCGAAGGCTATGATGTGATCTATGGCGATACGGATTCTACCTTTGTCTGGCTCAAGTCCGCCCGGGATGAAGCCGAGGCGGAAGCAACAGGCCGCGCACTGGCCGCGAAGGTCAATGACTGGTGGCGTGAACATCTCCAGCAGCAATATGGCCTGACAAGCGCACTCGAACTGGAATATGAAAATCACTTTTGCCGTTTCCTGATGCCGACCATTCGCGGTGCCGAACAGGGCAGTAAGAAACGCTACGCGGGATTAATTCGTGAAGGCGACAGTGAACGTATGGTATTTAAAGGGCTGGAGTCCGTCCGGACCGACTGGACGCCACTGGCGCAGCAGTTTCAGCAGGAACTCTACAGCCGGATATTTCATCGTCAGCCCTGGGAAGAGTACGTCCGCACAACCGTAACACAGCTGCTGGCGGGCGAACTGGACGATCAGCTCATTTATAAGAAACGCCTGCGTCGTCCGCTGAAGGAGTATGAACGCAATGTGCCGCCTCACGTGCGCGCCGCCCGTCTGGCGGATGAACACAACCGTAAACTGGGTCGGCCGCTGCAATATCAGACCGGTGGCCGTATTCGCTATGTGATAGCGACGGGTGGCCCCGAACCCGTTGAAGCCCGGACCACGCCGCTCGACTACGATCACTACGTCACGAAACAGCTGCAACCTGTTGCCGAAGGCATTTTGCCTTTCGTCGAGGGTGACTTTGCTACACTGATTACCGGGCAACTGGGGCTTTTTTGACAGGTGACGAATGCCCTGCCATCCAGTACCATAACGCCCTTCCTCAAAACTCACCGCTCTGACATACGCACCAGGCCCCTTTTGCCTGGTTGACATGCTATTGCCTGAGAATGGGGAACACCTTCAAAAACGTTAAAAATTCGAGCAAAAATTATATGGTTTTTACATTAGGTCAGCGTTGGATTAGTGATACAGAAAGTGAACTGGGATTAGGTACCGTGGTGGCGATCGATACTCGCATGATCACGCTGCTCTTCCCGGCCACAGGGGAAAATCGCCTCTACGCTCGCAGCGACTCGCCCGTCACCCGCGTGATTTTTAACCCGGGCGATACCGTGACCAGCCATGAGGGCTGGCAAATGCGGGTGGATGAAGTCCGTAATGACAATGACCTGATAACCTATATCGGTACGCGCCTGGATACTGAAGAAACCAACGTGATGCTGCGTGAAGTCATGCTCGACAGCAAACTGGTGTTCAGCAAGCCCCAGGATCGTCTGTTCGCTGGCCAGCTCGATCGCATGGATCGCTTCGCCCTGCGTTTTCGTGCGCGTAAATATCAAAGTGAACAGTACCGCCTGCCCGTCAGTGGCCTGCGTGGGATGCGTACCAACCTGATTCCCCACCAGTTGCATATCGCCCATGATGTGGGCCGTCGCCATGCACCGCGCGTTCTGCTGGCGGATGAAGTGGGTCTGGGTAAAACCATCGAAGCCGGTATGATCATTCAGCAGCAGCTGTTGGCTGGCCGCGCTGAGCGCGTACTGATTGTGGTACCAGAAACGCTGCAACATCAGTGGCTGGTTGAAATGCTGCGCCGCTTCAACCTGCGCTTTGCGCTGTTCGATGACGATCGTTACGCTGAAGCCCAGCACGACAGCGACAATGCCTTCGACACGGAACAACTGATTATCTGTTCGCTGGACTTTGTCCGTCGCAATAAGCTGCGTCTTGATAAGCTGGCCGACGCGGACTGGGATCTCCTGGTGGTCGATGAAGCGCATCACCTGGCCTGGTCTGAAGGTGAGCCAAGTCGTGAATATCAGGTCATTGAAAAGCTGGCCGAAAACACACCAGGCGTCCTGCTACTGACCGCCACGCCAGAACAACTGGGCATGGAAAGCCACTTCGCACGCCTGCGCCTGCTCGATCCCGATCGTTTCCACGACTTCGCCGCCTTCGTCGAAGAGCAACAGCATTTCCGTCCGATTGCCGATGCGGTCACCTCCCTGCTGGCGGATAATCCCATCTCGCAAGACGAGATGAATATGATTAATGAGCTGGCTGGCGAGCAGGATATCGAACCGCTGCTACAGGTCGCCAACAGTGACCGCGAGGGCAAACAAGAGGCGCGCCAGGAACTCATTTCCATGCTGATGGATCGCCACGGCACCAGCCGCGTGTTGTTCCGTAACACCCGTAACGGCGTGAAGGGCTTCCCGAAACGGGAATTGCATACCATTCGCCTGCCGTTGCCGGCTCAGTACCAGACGGCCATCAAAGTTTCCAGCATCATGGGCGCGCGTAAAAGCGCCGAAGAACGCGCGCGCGACCTGCTCTATCCGGAGCAGATTTATCAAGAGTTTGAAGGCGACACCGGCACCTGGTGGAACTTCGATCCACGTGTAGAATGGCTTATGGGCTATCTGACCAGCAACCGTAAAGAGAAGGTGCTGGTGATTTGCGCGCAGGCCGCAACCGCTCTGCAACTGGAGCAGGTATTACGCGAGCGTGAAGGTATCCGTGCCGCCGTGTTCCACGAAGGGCTGTCGATTATTGAACGCGATCGGGCTGCGGCCTGGTTTGCCTCAGAAGAAAACGGCGCACAGGTTCTGCTGTGTTCAGAAATCGGCTCTGAAGGCCGTAACTTCCAGTTCGCCAGCCGCCTGGTCATGTTCGATCTGCCGTTTAACCCGGACCTGCTGGAGCAGCGCATCGGTCGTCTGGATCGTATCGGTCAGGCGCATGACATTCAGATTCTGGTGCCATGGCTGGAAAAAACCGCTCAGGCGGTCCTGCTGCGCTGGTATCACGAAGGGCTGGATGCCTTTGAGCACACCTGTCCGACCGGCAGAACCCTCTATGACAGCGTGCACGCTGAACTGATTAATTATCTGGCTGCGCCGGAAAACAGTGAAGGCTTTGATGACTTTATCGACGCCTGCCGTAAACAGCATGACGCGCTGAAATCTCAGCTTGAACAAGGTCGGGATCGGTTACTGGAGTTGAACTCGAACGGCGGCGACGCCGCGCAGATGCTGGCGAATACCATTGCCGAGCAGGATAACGACACCGAGCTGGTCAACTTTGCCCTGAATCTGTTTGATATCGTGGGCATCAATCAGGAAGATCGTAGCGATAACCTGATTGTGCTGACGCCGTCAGATCATATGTTAGTCCCGGATTTCCCGGGCTTACCTGAAGACGGTTGCACCATCACGTTCAACCGCGATCAGGCCCTGTCGCGTGAAGATACCCAGTTTATTACCTGGGAACATCCGCTGATCCGTAACGGCCTGGATCTGATCCTGTCGGGCGACACGGGCAGTTGTGCGCTGTCGCTGCTGAAGAATAAGGCATTGCCTGTCGGCACGCTGCTGGTAGAACTGATTTACGTGGTGGAATCTCAGGCACCTAAGCATCTGCAGTTAACCCGTTTCCTGCCGCCAACGCCTGTGCGTTTGCTGTTAGATCGCAAGGGCACTAACCTGGCAGGTAAAGTGGAGTTCGAGAGCTTCAACCGTCAGTTGAATGCGGTCAACCGCCATACAGGCAGTAAGCTGGTGAACGCCGTTCAGCAGGATGTTCACGCTATTCTTACCCTGGCGGAAAAAGAAGTCGTCAGCGAAGCACGTGCCATAATCGATACGGCACGGCGCGAAGCGAGTGAAAAGCTGGGGGCCGAGTTATCGCGTCTGGAAGCCCTGAAAGCCGTCAACCCCAATATTCGTGACGATGAAGTTGACGCGCTGGAAAGCAATCGCGAGCAGGTGCTGGAAAGTCTGGATGAAGCCACCTGGCGCCTGGATGCGCTGCGTCTGATTGTGGTTACGCATCAGTAAGTTCAGGGCCGCAAGGCCCTCTTTTTTGGAATAATGTATGGAACCCTATAATCCGCCGCTTGAGCCCTGGCTGCACATTCTCTATCAGGATGCGCACATCATGGTGGTGAATAAGCCCAGTGGCCTGCTTTCCGTGCCGGGTCGACTTGAGGCGCACAAAGACAGCGTGATGACGCGGATCCAGCGGGATTATCCTGAAGCCGAATCGGTGCATCGGCTGGATATGGCCACCAGCGGCGTGATTGTCGTCGCACTGACGAAAGCCGCTGAGCGTGAACTAAAACGTCAGTTTCGCGAGCGCGAGCCCGCCAAAACCTATGTCGCTCAGGTCTGGGGACATCCGGCAGAGGAAAAAGGCCTGGTGGATTTGCCCTTGATTTGTGACTGGCCAAACCGGCCAAAACAGAAAGTGTGTTTTGAGACGGGTAAGTCGGCACAAACCGAGTATCAGGTGGTGGAATATCGGGACGATAACAGCGCACGCGTCACGTTGAAGCCTATTACCGGCCGTTCGCACCAGTTGCGCGTGCATATGCTGGCGCTGGGCCATCCGATACTTGGGGACGGGTTTTATGCTCACCCGGAAGCCAGGGCAATGGCAAGCCGGCTTCTGCTGCATGCCGAATCGCTGACCATCACGCATCCTGCCTTTGGCAGTGCGATGACCTTCAAGCAGCCCGCCGATTTCTGACCGGCCCGTTTATGACTCGCGCGCCCCGCGGATGAATCCCCGGGGCGCACGCCGCTTACTTAAAGCCTTTTTCTTTGCGAATCAGATCGTAAGCCGACTGAATGTCCTGCGCTTTCTGTTTGGCCATTTCCATCATTTCTGGCGGTAACCCTTTTGCCACCAGCTTATCGGGATGGTGCTCACTCATCAGTTTGCGATAGGCTCGCTTGATGGTAGTGGCATCATCACTGCTTTTCACGCCCAGTACATTACAGGCATCGTCCAGCGTAGGACCGCGTTGTGCCTGCTGGAAACCGCCTTGAGAATAACTGCGGCCGCCGCCAAACTGCTGGCCGCCTTCCATCATGCGCAGAAACTGATCGAACTGGCTGTGTGAAATGCCCAACTCTTCACCAATAACGTACAGGACCTGACGTTCGTTGGGATGCAGTGTGCCGTCGGCAAACGCGGCCTGAATCTGAATTTCCAGAAACATCCGAATCAGGTCAAAACGACCAAAGCAGGCACTGCGTAATTCGCGCAGTTTGGTCCGCAACGGATATTCACCCTGTTTGCCCTCACGAAAAGCACGTTGTGCGGCAGTACGCGCCTCACCGTGAAGCTGCATGCGGTCCATAAACAGAGACGCAATCTGGATGTCCGCTTCCGTTACGCGCCCTTTCGATTTGGTTAAATGCCCCATCACCTGAAACGTGGTGCTGAAAAACAGTGACTGTCGGGTCTGGGTGTTTGAAAAGTACGCCTTGCTTTGTGCGCCGCGAACCTTGTCAAATCCATGCCCAATGATCAGGCCGATTACAATTCCCCAAAAGCCCGCGCCAGACAATAATCCCAGCACCAGACCTATAACTTTTCCCCAGTAGCGCATAAACTCCTCAATTCGCCATGCTTACGGCTGAAAATTGCATTATCATACCTGTCATTTATCTCAGCGCCTAACGGCAGCGCGGACAGAAAAGGATTAACACTGGCGCAACGCCAGGCAGTGCGTTAGTCTCTGACCCGATTGTCGGCATGATGCCAGTTTTCATGGAATTCTCGATACCGCGTATGAAAAAACGTATACCTACTCTGCTGGCCACCCTGATCGGCGCAGCCATTAGCCAGCAAGCCTTCGCCGACGATTTAATGTCGCAGTGTATGTTAGGCGTGCCGAGTTATAATCGCCCTCTGGTCAATGGCGATCCCAATCAGTTGCCCGTTACTATTCACTCGGATTCCGTGAAAGGCAACTATCCTGATGATGCCATTTTCAGAGGTGATGTAGACGTCAGCCAGGGCAACAGCCGCATGCTGGCTGATGAGGTGCAACTTCATCAACGCCAGCCAGAAGGTCAGACGACGCCCGTCCGGACCGTCGATGCGCTAGGTAATGTGCACTACGACGATAATCAGGTCATCCTGAAAGGTCCGAAAGCCTGGTCGAATCTTAACACCAAAGATACTAACGTCTGGGACGGTGATTATCAGATGGTCGGCCGCCAGGGGCGGGGTACGGGCGATCAAATGAAGCTGCGTGGACAAAACCGTTACACCATCATGGAAAACGGCACCTTCACGTCCTGTCTGCCCGGCAGTAACAGCTGGAGCGTGGCGGGGTCCGAAATCATTCAGGATCGCCAGGAAGAAGTGGCAGAGATTTGGAATGCGCGCTTTAAACTCGGTTCCGTCCCGGTATTCTACAGCCCGTATCTGCAGTTGCCGCTGGGCGACCGTCGCCGCTCAGGCTTCCTGATCCCTAATGCCAAATACGGCAGCAATAATGGTTTCGAGTTTATTCTGCCTTACTACTGGAACATCGCGCCTCAGGCCGATGCCACCATTACGCCGCACTATATGAGTAAACGTGGTCTGCAATTGCAGAACGAATTCCGTTACCTCACAGAAGCGGGCGCAGGTCTGGTCGAATTTGATTACCTGGCGTCGGATAAGCAGTACGACAATGATAAAGCGTTACGTCAAATCGCGCAGAACGACAGTTCTGATCGCTGGTTGTTTTACTGGCGTCATGCCGGTGTATATGACCAGCACTGGCGCTTTAACGCCGACTATACCAAAGTCAGCGATCCATTCTATTTCAACGATTTGACGTCACCCTATTACACGTCCACCGACGGCTATGCCTCACAGAAATTCAGCGTCGGTTATGCGGATACTAACTGGGACGCAACCCTGTCGACCAAAGATTTCCAGATTTTTGGTAATACCAGTAACAGCAATGTCTATCGTGCCTTCCCGCAACTTGACCTGAACTGGTACCAGAACGATGTCGGTCCGTTCGACACGCGGGTCTATGCTCAGGCTGTGAAATTTGTCAATGTAAACAGCAAGTTCCCTGAAACCACGCGTTTACATGTTGAACCTACGCTCGATCTGCCGTTATCAAACAGCTGGGCCAGCCTGGATACTGAAGCCAAATTTCTGGCCACGCACTATCAGCAAAAAGATGTTGATTACTACAACGCTAACTTTGCCCCCACCAGCACTACCAGCGGTGTCCTGAAAGACTCCGTCAACCGCACATTACCGCAGTTTAAAGTTGATGGGCGCATGGTATTTGATCGTGATATGGACTGGGCACAGGGTTACACCCAAACGCTGGAGCCAAGGGTTCAGTACCTGTATATCCCGTATCGGGACCAGAGCGACATCTATCCCTACGACTCCACGCTGCTGCAAACGGACTACACCGGCCTGTTCCGCGATCGCTCTTACAGCGGTCTGGATCGCATCGCCTCAGCGAACCAGGTCGCGACCGGTGTGACTACACGAATTTATGATAATGATCTGGTTGAACGTTTTAACGTTTCTGTGGGTCAAATCTATTCGTTCACGCCTTCGCGTACAGGCGTTAACCAGACCAATAAAGATGACGATACCGGCAGTCTTCTTTGGGCCGGGGATACGTACTGGAAGATCAGCGAACGCTGGGGCGTGCGTGGCGGGCTGCAATACGATACCCGCCTGAATAACGTGGCGCAGGGCAATACCGTGCTGGAATACCGTCGTGATGCTGACCGTATGGTGCAGTTGAGCTACCGTTACAGCAGCCCGGAGTATGTTGCTTCTGCGCTTAACGACAGCTCACTGGTGAATAACCCGATTTATAAAAACGGGATTTCACAGGTTGGCACCACGGCAAGTTGGCCAATTCATGATGCCTGGTCGGTGGTTGGCGCGTATTACTACGATACGCGCAATAATCGCCCGGCATCACAGCTGGTTGGCTTGCAGTACAGCTCGTGTTGCTACGCGATTCGTCTGGGATATGAACGTAAAATCAACGGTTGGGAAAACAACGACAGTAAGTACGACAACCAAATCTCATTCAACATTGAGTTACGTGGCCTGAGCTCGAATTATGGCCTGGGCACTGGCCAGATGCTGAGTCAGGGGATCATCCCTTACCAGCGTGCATTCTGATGTTGTGATGTTTGACAGGCAATCCCGCAGTGCGGAACCAATAATGGATAAAGTATGAAGAACTGGAGAATGCTGATTCTTGGTGTGGCGATCACTGCCAACACCGTGTTCGCAGCACCACAAGTGGTTGATAAAGTTGCAGCTGTGGTTAATAACGGCGTGGTCCTTGAGAGTGACGTGGACAGCATGATGAACACCGTTAAATCTCAGGCGAAACAGGCCGGCCAGCAGCTACCGGACGATAAAACCTTACGCCATCAGATCCTTGAGCGTGAGATTATGGACGCGATCATTCTGCAGTTAGGCGATAAAGCCGGTTTGCAAATCAGCGATCAGCAGCTGGATCAGGCCATTCAGAATATTGCCGCTCAAAACCACATGACCCTCGATCAACTGCGCAGTCGTCTGGCCTATGACGGTATGGACTACAACACGTATCGGTCGCAGATTCGTAAAGAGATGCTGATCTCTGAAGTCCGTAATAACGAAGTCCGCCGTCGCGTCACCATCCTGCCGCAGGAAGTGGATACGCTGGCAAAACAGGTGGGTGCGCAGAATACTCAAGGGACTGAGATGAATATCAGTACCATTCTTCTGCCGCTGCCTGAAAACCCGACACAACAGCAGGTTGACGACCAGGAAAAACTGGCAAAACAGCTGGTGAGCGAACTGAAGGGCGGTGCTGATTTCGGCAAACTGGCTGTTACCTACTCCGCTGACTCTCAGGCCCTGAAAGGCGGCAATATGGGCTGGTCAAAAATTGAAGAGCTGCCGACGCTGTTTGCTCAGGCTCTGGCCACGGCGAAAAAAGGCGATATCGTTGGTCCGATTCGTTCCGGTGTGGGCTTCCATATTCTGAAAGTGAACGATTTGCGTGGCGAAAGCAAAAACATCTCTGTCACCGAGGTGCATGCACGCCATATTCTGCTGAAGCCGTCACCGATCATGACTGACGATCAGGCCCGCGCGAAGCTGGAACAAATTGCCGCCGATATCCGCAGCGGTAAAACCATCTTTGCAGCCGCCGCAAAACAATTCTCTGACGATCCGGGCTCGGCTAACCAGGGCGGCGATCTGGGATGGACCTCGCCTGAAGTCTTTGACCCGGCGTTCCGCGATGCGCTGCTACGCCTGAAAAAAGGGGAAATTAGCCAGCCCGTTCATTCCTCTTTCGGCTGGCATTTGATTCAGTTGCTGGACACGCGTCAGGTTGATAAAACGGATGCAGCCCAGAAAGAGCGTGCTTACCGCATGCTGTTCAACCGCAAGTTCGCGGAAGAAGCGCAGACCTGGATGCAGGAGCAACGTGCAGGGGCTTACGTGAAAATTCTGGATAACAATGCGCAGTGATTGTCGTGTGGTGATTACGCCCGGCGAACCCGCCGGGATTGGTCCCGATCTGGCTGTGCAACTGGCTCAACAGGCCTGGCCTGTTGAGCTGGTCGTTTGTGCGTCTCCCCAGCTCTTGCTGCAGCGCGCCGCATTGCTGGGTTTGCCTCTGACCCTTCGTCTTTACGATTCTGCCGAGCCTCCAGTGCCCCAGCAGGCCGGTACACTCACCGTCCTTCCCGTTGAACTCCCGCAGCCCGTCACACCCGGTACGCTTTGTGTCGACAACGGTCACTATGTACTGGAAACGCTGGCTCGCGCCTGCGACGGCTGCTTGTCCGGTGAGTTTGCTGCATTGATTACCGGCCCTGTGCATAAGGGCGTGATCAATGACGCGGGGATACCGTTTACAGGCCATACCGAATTCTTTGCCGAGCGTGCAGGCGCGCACCGCGTGGTCATGATGCTGGCAACAGAGCAGTTACGCGTCGCGCTTGCGACCACGCACCTGCCGTTAAAAGCGGTCGCTGACGCCGTCACCCGGGATTGCCTGCATGAAGTGATCACGATCCTGCATCAGGATCTCAAAGAGAAATTCGCGATCGCCCAGCCGCATATTTTTGTTTGTGGGCTGAATCCTCATGCGGGTGAAGGCGGCCACATGGGTCGGGAAGAGATAGACACGATTATCCCGGCCCTGAATGAACTCCGCCAACAGGGTATTCAGCTGACTGGCCCATTGCCCGCGGACACACTTTTCCAGCCCAAATATCTGCAACATGCCGATGCGGTGCTGGCGATGTATCACGATCAGGGCTTACCGGTTCTCAAATTTCAGGGATTTGGTCGCGCGGTGAATATTACCCTCGGCCTGCCGTTTATCCGTACCTCAGTCGATCACGGCACCGCGCTTGAACTAGCCGGGCTGGGTCAGGCTGACGCGGGCAGCTTTATCACGGCGCTTAATCTCGCCATCACTATGATCAAGAGCAGTAATGAATAATCGCGTCCATCAGGGGCACTACGCCCGTAAACGTTTCGGGCAGAACTTCCTGAACGATCAATACATTATCGACAGCATTGTCTCCGCCATTCATCCGCAACGCGACGAAGCGTTAGTCGAGATTGGGCCGGGCCTCGGTGCCCTGACAGAACCGGTCGGCGAACGTCTCGACAGCTTAACGGTTGTGGAGCTTGACCGCGATCTGGCAGCCCGCCTGCAGACACATCCGTTTTTAGGTCCTAAGCTGACGATTTATCAGCAGGATGCCATGACCTTTGATTTTGCCGCGCTGGCTAAAGAGAAAGGCCAGCCGCTACGCGTCTTTGGTAATCTGCCCTACAACATTTCGACCCCGCTGATGTTTCATCTGTTCAGCTATACTGGTTCGATTAAAGATATGCACTTCATGCTGCAGAAAGAAGTGGTTAATCGCCTGGTGGCCGGTCCGGGCAGCAAAGCATATGGTCGCCTGAGCGTCATGGCGCAGTATTACTGCCAGGTCATCCCGGTGCTGGAAGTGCCACCGCACGCTTTTACGCCGCCTCCTAAGGTGGATTCAGCGGTAGTACGTTTGGTGCCTTTTATGACGCCACCGCATCCGGTAAAAGACGTGCGTATTTTAAGCCGTATTACCACGGAAGCGTTCGGCCAACGTCGTAAAACGCTGCGTAACAGCCTGAGCCATATGGTGACTGCGGGCGCGCTGGAAGACTTGTCGATCGATACGGGCCTGCGTGCAGAAAACGTGTCGGTTGCGCAATACTGTCAGTTAGCAAACTGGTTGGCAGACCATCTGGATAAACCGCAGGAGTAACCTATGAGTGAACCGGCCCGCGTATCGATCCACGTCCAAAGCCTTTATGTCGCCTCGCAATCCTCACCGGAAGAAGAGCGTTATGTTTTTGCTTATACCGTTACGATCCGCAATTTAGGCCGCTCCTCTGTGCAACTGCTCGGGCGCTACTGGTTGATCACCAACGGCAATGGACGTGAAACAGAAGTTCAGGGTGAAGGCGTAATCGGTGAACAACCACACATTGCGTCCGGTAGTGAATACCAATATACCAGTGGCGCGGTGCTTGAAACGCCTATGGGCACGATGCAGGGCCACTATGTGATGGTGGATGAGCAAGGCGATACGTTTCACGTCGACATCCCCGTTTTCCGCCTGGCTGTTGAAAGCCATATTCACTGAACCTGATGCCTTTCGCCCGACTAACGGGCGACTGTTTTTAGTTGGATAATTCACAATGAATACTTACCTGATTGGCGACGTTCACGGTTGTTATGATGAATTACGTGCTCTGCTAAACCAGGTGAACTATGATCCTGGTCAGGATACCTTGTGGCTGACAGGTGATCTGGTCGCACGTGGGCCCGGCTCGCTGGAGGTACTACGCTATGTCAAATCGCTGGGAGACAGCGTTCGCCTGGTTCTGGGCAATCACGATCTGCATTTGCTGGCCGTTTATGCCGGCATCAGCCGCAATAAACCTAAAGATCGCCTGACGCCACTGCTGGAAGCGGAAGACGCAGATGAATTGATCAACTGGCTACGTCGGCAGCCTCTGCTGCAGGTTGATGAAGAAAAGAAGCTGGTGATGGGCCATGCGGGCATTACGCCGCAGTGGGATCTGGAGACGGCGCAACGCTGCGCGCGTGAAGTCGAAGCCGTCCTGGCCAGTGACAGCTATCCGCTGTTCCTTGATGCCATGTATGGCGACATGCCGAATAACTGGAGCGAATCCCTGTCCGGCCTGGCGCGGCTACGTTTCTCTACTAACGCGCTGACCCGTATGCGTTTTTGCTTCCCAAACGGACAGCTCGATATGATTTGTAAGGATGCGCCTGAATCAGCGCCGCCACCGCTTAAACCCTGGTTTACGATTGAAGGGCCCGTTGCCCGCGATCACACCATTGTGTTTGGGCACTGGGCATCACTGGAAGGCAAAGGGACACCAGAGGGCATTATCGGTCTGGATACCGGTTGCTGCTGGGGTGGGAATCTGACCCTGCTGCATTGGGAAACGCAGCGTTATTATGTTCAGCCTTCCAACCGCCAGCTTTCTGTACCAGACGATCTGT
Organism: Pantoea sp. JZ2; assembly: GCF_035191405.1. Lineage (NCBI taxonomy): Bacteria > Pseudomonadati > Pseudomonadota > Gammaproteobacteria > Enterobacterales > Erwiniaceae > Pantoea > Pantoea sp. JZ2. The sequence goes on from NZ_CP045247.1 coordinate 3,983,757, forward strand.
CACCCCAACAGTCTCAGCCAGCTGATCCACCGCCATAAAAACGCCTTGTCCCAACAACAAGGCGTTTTTCGATCTCCATTAACGACGTCGTTCGAGGATCTCGAAGCAGTAGCTGTGCGAATTCTGCTCGTCAGCGTCATGGAATTCGCTAAAGGTAGAATGCCATTCATCCGGTTCGTAGTCCGGGAACTGGGTATCCCCTTCTACTTCAGCATCAATATGCGTCAGATAAAGGCGGTCAGCGCGGGCTAACATCTGTTCATAAATGCGGCCGCCGCCAATGACCATGATCTCTTCAGCTTCGCCCGCAGCATTTACTGCGTCATCCAGCGACGTTACCCAGGTAACGCCTTCTGCGTGACCGGGTTTACTGCTGACCACAATATTCAACCGGCCCGGTAAAGGCCGGCCGATCGATTCAAAAGTCAGCCTGCCCATAATGACGGGCTTTTTCAGTGTGTTGCGCTTAAACCACGCCAGATCTGCAGGCAGGTCCCACGGCATGGCGTTTTCCATTCCAATAATGCGATCTGCTGCTAATGCCGCGATAAGACTAATCATGTTAAAAAGCTCGCTGAAAAAAAACAGGCGCCATGATACGTAAAGGTTAAACCTTCGTCGATAGCAGGAACGGGCTTCTTAAATAAAGCGGCATAGACACCGCCTTTCAGAGTTTGTACAGGGTTTTACTCCGCAAAAATCGCGGTTATAACCCTTAAATCGCCAGATAATGACGTGAGTGCGTGATAAACACAGAGAATAAAACGGCTCCAGACGGAGCCGTTGGGATTATCAGAAATCGTAGCGGAAGCGAACCAGATTCATGTCGCCCTGATTATCCGTGCTGGACGTGAAGACATGTTCGTAATCCACACGGAAACCATAGTCAAGGAACAGCGTTACGCCCAGACCATTGTCGATGCGCTGGTAGTTACGGCCATTCGCATATTCTAAACGGTCACCCATGACATAAGGCTGAACGGCTTTGACACCATATTGCGCCACCGGGATTTTATATCCGGCGTAATATTCGATGCCCCAGGCATCATCCGCAAAATAGTTATTCACGTTGCGCTGTTTGGTGGTCAGGAAGTTTTGGTACCAGCCACCCCCTGCTGACAGGGTCCAGTTACCTGGCGTCCAGCTCAATGCTGTTCCAAAAATGTTTTGGTCGTAATCTTTACTGTTGCCAGTAGCAGGATTACGCATGCTGGCGCGGGTGTAGTTCCAGGCCGTACCCCATGCCAGGGTAGGCGTAATATTGTAATTCACACCCAGCGAGCCACCGCCCTGGCGCTTATAGCGCAGCCCGTTGCCCGGCAGATACTCGTTATCGCTAAACAGGTAAGAGGCGTAAAGATCGACCGCCCCATAACTGTTTTTGTATTTCAGCTGCTTACGAGAACGGTAGGAACCATCGTAATCACCGTTAATGCCGTTGCCCGGTGCCTGGGCCAGCATGTCGTAATCCCAGATATCCGTCTTGGCACCCACAACATCGTAATAAACGCTGTTCTGCTGACCAAAGGTTAACTGGCCCCAGGTTTTACTTTTCAGGCCGGTATAAAGCTGGCGGCGAGTAGTCTCGTGCGCACCTTCAGCGTAGTGATTATCCCAGTTGAACACGGCCGGAATGTTAACGCCCAGTTCATAGTAGCTGGTCCAGCTAATATCATCGAACAGGTAGTAGTCGGCGCTGAAACGGAAACGGGATCCGCCGTCAAAGCCATTACGCTTGTAAGATTTATCGTTGACGCCGGTTTGATGATTAAACTGGGGGCGAATGCTGCCACCAAATTTGAAATCGAGACGGCTAAGGGGATCGCCTGCTTGTGGGTCTTGTTTAAGAAGAGTGATTTCAGCCTGGCTGGAAAACGTGACCAGAGCCAACAGTGCAGCCACTGCACTCAGTGCAAAATTACGCGCTTTCATTGTTATAAATATCCTGTTTACGCTCTCTTCATGAGCGGGCAGGATATTACATTGGCCATGCATGAGTTGGTAGTACTTTGTATTATAAATTCGTGCGAAAAAGCGAATCAGGCATGATTTGATAATAATTAAATCAAATTTCTTAAATTGTTTACCCACCTCTCTCTTTTGCCGGAATCGTATCAGACATCGTGCGGCTTTTTTGCCTCAGTCATTTCCTGAAAAACGGTAAGAGAAACAGGCCCGCCTGGTAACTGTTATTGAAGATAAGACGCGTTCTCACAACGCACTGACTTCAGATAATGACGCGTCCATTAGGCACAGCATGGCACCATCTGTTTTTGTACTCTCCTGACATCGAACCATAGGAATAATAGAGAGGAACCTGTTTATCAGACGCCTCCTGATGCAAAGAGGTAAGATTCTTCCACATCAGCATCGTCCCCACTGCGCCCGCATTGCTGTCCATCCGGTAGCCAATATTGATAAAGTCCACAAACATGCCAACCTGGCTATTTACAGAGACCAGTAATTGCAGCCCGATTGGCTCATTGTTCAGGAACATCATATGCCCTTTGAAGCAGTGCTGGAACTCACGGAAAAAGGCTTTATTGATGTCTCTTTCAGCAATTGGCTGCTCCCGTCTCGCGCGATATAACGCTTCGAAAACCTCAAAAATATGCTCACCCTCAAGATGATTTACATTAAGCAAACTTCCGCCATCAGCGAGGAATTTTCTTAATTCGCGTTCGCGGGTTGAGACAGTTTTTCGTGAGAAGTCGACAGCAGGATTTTTCGTCAATGCTGCTTTATTCTTGCTCAACAAACGATAAGACGCATTAAGAAACGTATTACCGTGCAGATGATGCAACGACTTACAACGAAAGGGCAAAAGGACCTTTGTTTTGGTGTCGCGACAAAAGGGTATATAAACGGATGTTGATGGGGTCAGTAGCGCAGGAAGCGAACGCTGAGGGTTTTTACCATCGTTGGCGAGCCAGCCTTTTTCAACGCAAACGCTCCCTACCATAGCCCCTTTCACCTTATAGGCATAAAACGTGAAAGGCTGCTGATGGCGCATCCGGAAAGCGATAAATTCCGGCGCTGACTCACAGTTGTACCCAAAATCATCACACGCTTTTTTATAGTCGTTAAAAGAGCACTGCTCCCATCTGAAAAACCTGGGGATCAACATGGTAAATACGCACTTATATTAGCGAAAAAGGTTTACAGTACCTGTCGGCACTCCGGAACAGCATGGCCTTAACCAATTCCGCATTGTAAAGTTAAGCACAACAACAGAACAGTTTGTTATTCGCGACTTTATATAATAATGGCCTCCCGTTTAGATTTCGTTGATTTTTTGGCAATGGTTTAAAATAACAGGGCGAAACCTGACGAGTAATATTAAAAACAAGAGTAACGAGAAAAATAAACAATTTGATGAATAGCTAGATAAAACCAATTAAATATGAAAAACAAATTAACTTATAATTAATCTTTTTTAAACGGATGATCCATTGGCAACACAGCATTCTTATTTTTTATAGAATAAACTTTTCATCTGATTCAGAGCATATCTGGAATATTACAGCGCCGTTTAAACCTGCGGGCTGTGGGGCGGCCCTGGCCAGTGATGACGCATGGCCGAGAGCCACAGCCGCATTTAGACGGGGTGCGAATGGTGGCGTAAGACAGAAAAGGCACGCTGGTCAGGCTGTTGCAATACAACACTCTCTGCATCAGCTTTACAGGCACATCGTGTAAACACATGCGATGTGAACTGGACGTACTGCAAAAAAAGCCCCTGCCAGAAGCGCTCTGCTTATGGCAGATGCTCCAGACAGGGGCCTGAGCGCTCAGTCTGCGCTATTTATGCGCAAGGATTTGCGCATGCATCTCCTGCACCGAAATGACTTTTTCGGTTGGATCGGCATTTAGCGCCATTGCCGTTGCGAAGCCACCGTTCAGCGTCGTGTCGTAATGCACCTTATATTGCAGTGCGCTGCGACGAATCAGCTTGGAGTCTTCAATCGCCTGACGACCTGCTGTGGTATTTACGATATAGGCGTACTCACCGTTTTTCAGGCGGTCCTGAATGTGCGGGCGGCCTTCGTGAACCTTATTCACCAGGCGCGGGTTAATACCGGCCTCGCCCAGTACCACAGCCGTACCGTGCGTCGCATCCAGTTCAAAACCAAACTTCTGCAACTTCGCCGCGAGATCAACGATACGTTTCTTGTCGCCTTCACGAACGGACAGCAGCGCACGTCCGGTTTTCTTCATGTTGCTTTGCGCACCCAGCATCGCCTTGGCAAACGCCTCGGCAAAGGTACGGCCCACGCCCATGACTTCCCCGGTTGAACGCATTTCAGGTCCCAGAATTGGATCAACGCCCTGGAATTTGTTAAACGGCAGCACCACTTCTTTGACAGAGTAGTAAGGTGGAATCACCTCTTTGGTGACGCCCTGCTCCGCCAGCGTTTTGCCTGCCATTACGCGGGCTGCCACTTTTGCCAGCGGAACGCCGGTTGCTTTTGACACGAACGGGACGGTACGCGCCGCACGCGGGTTAACTTCAATCAGGTAAACTTCGTTGTCTTTGACCGCAAACTGTACGTTCATCAGGCCACGCACATTCAGCTCAAACGCCAGTTTTTCAACCTGCTGACGCATGACATTCTGAATATCCTGACTCAAAGTGTAGGCCGGCAGAGAACAGGCCGAGTCACCCGAGTGAACGCCAGCCTGCTCGATATGTTCCATTATACCGCCGATCAGCACGCGCTCACCGTCGCAGATAGCATCCACATCGACTTCGACGGCATCATCCAGAAAGCGATCCAGCAAGACCGGCGCATCGTTGGACACTGACACCGCCGTCTGGAAATAGCGTTTCAGGTCGATTTCGTCGTAGACAATTTCCATGGCGCGTCCGCCCAGGACATAAGACGGGCGGACCACCAGCGGATAACCAATGCCCGCCGCTTTTTCAACCGCCTGCTCCAGCGTGGTAACGGTGGCGTTAGCTGGCTGCTTCAGACTCAGACGGTCAACCGCCTGCTGAAAACGTTCACGGTCTTCTGCGCGATCGATGGCATCCGGGCTGGTGCCAATGACCGGCACACCTGCCGCTTCCAGCGCGCGAGCCAGTTTCAGTGGCGTTTGTCCACCGTACTGCACGATAACGCCTTTCGGTTTTTCGATGCGCACGATTTCCAGCACGTCTTCCAGCGTGACAGGTTCAAAGTAGAGGCGGTCAGAAGTGTCGTAATCGGTGGACACGGTTTCCGGGTTACAGTTGACCATGATGGTTTCATAGCCATCTTCACGCAGCGCCAGTGCTGCGTGGACACAGCAGTAGTCAAACTCAATGCCCTGACCAATACGGTTTGGTCCGCCACCCAGCACCATAATCTTGTCGCGATCCTGATTAGGATGAGCTTCGCACTCTTCTTCATAGGTGGAGTACATATAAGCGGTGTCTGTTGCAAATTCCGCCGCACAGGTATCCACGCGCTTATAGACTGGGTGAAGATGATGCTGCTGACGCAGTTTACGAATCTCGCCTTCCGCGACGCCCGCCAGGGCTGCCAGACGTGCGTCGGCAAAACCTTTGCGCTTCAGCGCGCGCAGGAAATCCGCGTTAAGGCCATTGATACCTTCACGCGCTACCTGCTCTTCCAGGCGAACCAGCTCTTCAATCTGCACCAGGAACCAGCGATCAATATTGGTAAGATTAAATACGCCATCGACCGACATGCCTGCACGGAACGCGTCCGCGATGTACCAGATACGATCCGAACCGGCATCTTTCAGCTCACGACGAATGCGGGTCAACGCTTCCGCATCATCCAGATGCACTTTCGGGTCAAAACCATTAGCTCCCACTTCCAGACCACGCAGTGCTTTCTGCACCGACTCCTGGAAAGTACGGCCAATCGCCATGACTTCACCCACCGATTTCATCTGGGTGGTCAGACGGTCATTCGCACCGGCAAATTTTTCAAAGTTGAAGCGAGGAATTTTTGTCACGACATAATCGATAGACGGCTCGAACGAGGCTGGTGTGCGTCCCCCAGTGATATCGTTCATCAGTTCATCCAGCGTAAAGCCTACCGCCAGTTTCGCGGCCACTTTGGCAATCGGGAATCCGGTGGCCTTCGATGCCAGCGCTGAAGAGCGTGACACACGCGGGTTCATCTCGATGACGATCAGACGGCCATTTTTCGGGTTCACCGCGAACTGGACGTTGGAGCCACCGGTTTCCACGCCGATCTCACGCAGTACCGCCAGCGAGGCGTTACGCATGATCTGGTACTCTTTGTCGGTCAGCGTCTGTGCGGGCGCCACCGTAATGGAGTCACCGGTGTGAATGCCCATGGCGTCAAAGTTTTCGATAGAGCAGACAATGATGCAGTTGTCGTTTTTGTCACGCACAACTTCCATCTCATACTCTTTCCAGCCAATCAGCGATTCGTCGATTAACAGCTCGTTGGTAGGCGAAAGATCGAGTCCGCGTTCGCAGATCTCTTCAAACTCTTCGCGGTTATACGCGATACCGCCACCGGTGCCGCCCATAGTGAACGACGGACGAATAATGCAGGGGAAGCCGACATCGGCAGCCACCGCCAGCGCTTCTTCCATCGTATGTGCGATACCGGAGCGCGCCGTATCCAGACCAATGCTTTTCATCGCCACGTCGAAGCGGCGGCGGTCTTCCGCTTTATCGATCGCATCGGCCGTGGCACCGATCATGGTTACGCCAAACTCGTCAAGAACGCCCTGACGTTCCAGCTCCAGCGCACAGTTCAGCGCCGTCTGGCCGCCCATGGTTGGCAACACCGCATCCGGGCGCTCTTTCTCAATAATCTTACGTACCACTTCCCAGTGAATCGGCTCGATGTAGGTTGCATCGGCCATTTCCGGGTCGGTCATAATGGTCGCCGGGTTCGAGTTCACCAGAATGACGCGGTAACCCTCTTCGCGCAGGGCTTTACAGGCCTGGGCACCGGAATAGTCGAATTCGCAGGCCTGACCGATCACAATCGGACCGGCACCAAGAATCAGGATGGATTTTATATCTGTACGTTTTGGCATGATTAGCTCCTGATTACTTTGCTTTCGAACGGAATGCGTCAATCAACTCGATAAAGTGGTCAAATAACGGTGCGGCATCACCCGGCCCCGGACTGGCTTCAGGATGGCCCTGGAAGCTGAACGCAGGCTTGTCGGTGCGATGGATACCCTGCACGGTTTTATCAAACAGCGAAATATGCGTTACCCGCAGATTGGCGGGCAGATGGGTTTCATCCACCGCAAAGCCGTGGTTCTGTGCCGTAATCATGACGCGATTGTTATCGAGATCTTTCACCGGGTGGTTACCACCGTGGTGACCCAGCTTCATTTTTACGGTTTTTGCGCCGCTGGCCAGTGCCAGCAACTGGTGGCCAAGGCAAATGCCAAACACCGGAATGTCGGTTTTCAGAAAGGCTTCAATCGCCTCAATGGCGTAATCGCAGGGCTCCGGATCACCCGGACCGTTTGACAGGAAGATGCCATCCGGATTCATCGCCAGAACGGTTTCGGCGGGCGTTTTAGCCGGGACAACCGTCAGACGGCAGCCGCGGTCGACCAGCATGCGCAGAATATTGCGCTTAGCACCATAATCGTAAGCCACAACATGGTAGGGCAGCGCTTCTGCTGACGTCTGCGCAGGTAAATCCCCTTCCAGCGTCCAGCTCCCCTGCAGCCAGGTATAGGTTTCTGCCGTTGTCACTTCCTTCGCCAGATCCATCCCTTTCAACCCCGGAAACGCCTGCGCTTTCTGTAAGGCCAGAGCGGCATCCGGATTGTCGCCCGCGATAATGCAGCCATTCTGTGCGCCTTTCTCGCGCAGCAGACGTGTCAGCTTACGTGTATCAATATCGGCAATAGCAACAATGTTATTGCGCTGCAGATAGGCTGACAGGCTCTCTTCGCTGCGGTAGTTGCTGGCAATAAGTGGCAGGTCGCGAATGACAAGCCCCTGAGCGTGAATCTGACTGGATTCTTCATCGGCGGGGTTGGCACCAACGTTGCCGATATGGGGATAAGTGAGAGTAACGATTTGACGAGAATAGGAAGGATCAGTGAGGATTTCTTGATAACCAGTCATTGACGTATTGAAAACGACTTCCCCCACTGCCGACCCTGTAGCCCCGATGGCCCGACCGTGGAATTGGGTTCCGTCTTCCAGAACCAAGAGCGCTGACTTAATCAAAACATCCTCCAGGGAATAAACAGTCACAATATCTGCATATTAATTCATAATGATGATCTGAATCAATGCAAAAACGGCCTGAGTGGTCAATTTTTGGCAAATTGCGCGCATTCTAATGATCGCTCTGCTACTTGTCCACCCTGAAGCCACTTTTTTAACATCTTTTCAGGCTCAGAGCGGAAAAAAAGAGGATAAGGGACAAAAACAGGGACAAACATCATCGAATAATCGTTTGCTCATCGTGGAGAAGCATTATTCTGCCTGAGAAGGCTATGAATTTTGACCAAATGGTCAAAATTAACAGGTTTACCGTTAAGATGAAGAGAGAAGAAATAAGTTTATGAGCATTTATACAGAAAAAATAAACAAGAGGCTTATTTTTTTACAAAATTAAGGGCAATAATATTATTGCCCTTTTTCAATCAATGAATTAGCGATTGAAATCACCACATCACACAGGTAAAACCCATTACAAACTGGCTAAATCAAGGACATCACGCATATCATAAAGCCCTTTTTTCTTCGCACTTACCCATAATGCCGCTTTAACCGCGCCATTAGCAAACGTCATACGGCTTGACGCCTTATGAGTAATCTCTACACGCTCTCCCTCGTCTGCAAACATGGCCGTGTGTTCGCCGACAATGTCACCGGCTCGCACTGTTGCAAAACCAATGGTTTGAGCCTTACGTTCGCCGGTGTGCCCTTCGCGACTGTAAACGGCATGATCAGCCAGTTTCCAGTCCATGGCGTCGGCAATGGCTTCCCCCATGGCCAGCGCCGTTCCTGAAGGAGCGTCCACTTTGTGACGATGATGCGCTTCGATAATCTCAATATCCGCATAATCGCCCATCACGGTAGCGGCTTTCTCCAGCAGCTTCAGAACCAGATTGACGCCAACGCTGAAGTTCGCCGCAAAGACAATCCCCGTCTCTGTTGCCGCATCACGAATCGCCGCCTTACCGGCTTCGTCAAATCCGGTCGTACCAATAATCATTGCCTTGCGGTGTTCACGGCACAGTGCCAGGTAGGCCAGCGTCCCTTCGGGACGGGTGAAATCGATTAAGACGTCAAAATCATCCATCACAGCACGCAGATCATCGACAACGGGAACGTCCAGTTTGCCCACGCCCGCCAGTTCACCAGCATCGGTGCCGATTAATGACGAGCCCGGACGTGCCAGTGCCGCGCCCAGATCCACGCCGTTGGCGTGAACGACTGCCTGAATCAGGTTACGGCCCATGCGTCCCGGCGCACCCACGATGGCAATGCGGATATTCTTCATATTTATTCATTCCTAAAACAAAACTATGCATGCAAGCGCAATCAGGTTAACCATGAGATAACAACTGCGCCACTTTTTCTCGGGGATAATAAGAATTTTTATGCCAGGCGAAGGCGATTATCAGTAAAAGCAATTTCACCTCGTCGTTGGCCGGGCGGCGGATAGCAAAAAGGCCGAACAGAGTCGGCCTTTTTGCTACTACAGGTTTGTTGTCACTGCACGTTGCGGACATCAACCCGCAACTCTTTGGGGACTTCAAACACGATATTTTCTTCCCGCCCTTCCAGGACTCTGGCTTCGCCGCCACCTAACGCCTGCAGACGGCTGATGACATTCTGCACCAGAATATCCGGTGCCGATGCACCCGCGGTGACGCCAACACAGCGGGCCGTGGCGATCCATTCGGGCTGGATATCCTCTGCATCGTCGATCAGATAAGCCGCTTTACCCATGCGCTGCGCCAGTTCGGCCAGACGGTTAGAGTTTGACGAGTTTTTAGATCCGACTACCAGCACGACATCCGCCTCTTCAGCGAGTGCCCTTACCGCTTCCTGCCGGTTTGTCGTGGCATAGCAGATATCATCTTTACGTGGGCCGACAATTTTCGGGAAACGGGCACGCAACGCATCAATCACTTCAGAGGTATCATCGATCGACAGCGTGGTTTGCGTCATGAAAGACAGCCGGTCATCATCTTTAACGTCCAGTTTCCAGACGTCATCCGGGGACTCCACCAGATACATGCCGCCCTTGGGGTTATTGTACTGCCCCATGGTGCCTTCGACTTCCGGGTGCCCGGCGTGACCAATCAGCACCGACTCTTCGCCCCGGCGGCTGGCGCGCGCGACTTCCATGTGCACCTTGGTCACCAGGGGGCAGGTCGCATCAAAGACCGTGAGATCACGGCTTTTCGCTTCGTTACGTACCGCCTGAGAAACGCCATGGGCAGAGAAAATCAGGATAGCACCATCCGGCACTTCGCTGATTTGCTCAATAAAAATTGCGCCGCGCTGACGCAGGCTGTCCACCACGTAGCGGTTATGTACCACTTCATGACGCACATAGACCGGCGCACCAAACAGCGTCAGTGCGTTTTCAACAATGCTGATGGCGCGATCGACGCCAGCACAAAAACCACGTGGATTAGCCAGCAGAATTTGCATGGTTCGCCTCCAGTACCGGATCGATTTCCAGCACCTCAATGTCAAACTGAACGCGATGGCCTGCCAGCGGATGGTTAAAATCAACGGTGATCGAATCACCATTGATTTCGCGAATCACGCCCGGCATTTCACTGCCGCCCATGCCGGTAAACAGCATAATAGCCCCAATCTCAGGCTCGCCCGCTTCATTAAAGTCGCGACGCGAAAAGTACTGGATCAGATCAGGACTGACACCGCCAAACGCCTCTTCCGGTGCCAGTGAGAACTGATGTTTATCCCCGGCTTTTAAGCCCAGCAGTGCCTGTTCCAGCGCGCCGGACAGGCTACCGTCACCCAGACGAAACAGCGCAGGTTTACCGCTGGCGCGGGTGGATTCCGCCACTGAGCCATCTTCCAGCTTCAGAACGAAATGCAACAACACCGCGCTGTCGCGCTGTACAGACTCAGACATGGTTTACCCTTTTTTAACCTGCTTGCTGGACGGATTAAAAAACCCCTCCAGCACCACCAACGCCGCACCGATACAGATGCCGCAGTCAGCGATATTAAATGTAGCAAAGTGCCAGTTACCGATATAGAAATCGATAAAATCCACCACGAAGCCATGATACGCACGATCAAACAGATTACCGACAGCGCCGCCGATAATGAGCGCATAAGCACTGTTGGCGATCTTCTGTTGGGCGCTGTTGCGATACATCATCACCAGCAGCGACACCACAATCGCCAGCGCAATACCGGCGAAGAACCAGCGCTGCCAGCCGCCTTTATCCGCGAGGAAACTGAACGCCGCGCCGTAATTGTGCGCGTAAAACAGGTTAAGGAACGGCATCAGCGGCTGCGTTTCATGCAGCATCATGTTGTTCATTACCCACTGCTTGCTGACAAAATCAACAACGATAACAACCAGCACCAGCCACAGCCAGCGCAATCCGGTGGAGAAAACAGGTCTACTCATCAGGCAAACTTACGCTCTTCACCGTTTCCGGCTACGTTAGTGTAACAGCGACCGCACACCGCAGCGTGCTCAGGGTTCTGACCGACGTCAGTAGTGTAGTGCCAGCAGCGCGGACATTTCTCGCCTTCGGCTTTGTGCAGGCCGATTTTCAGACCTTTTACCAGTTCACTTTGCTGCGCATCAGCGTCAGCCTGAGCGTAGTCGGCAACCTCAGCACCGGAGGTCAGCAGCACAAAGCGCAGCTCATTACCCAGCGCCTTCAGCTTCGCCGCCAGCTCGGCATCAGCATACAGCGTGACAGAGGCTTCCAGCGCGCCACCAATGCGTTTATCGCTACGTGCCTGCTCAATCACCTTGTTCACTTCACCGCGCACTTTAAGCAGTTCAGCCCAGTACGCATCGTTCAGCGCTTCGTTTTCAGGCAGACCAAACAGGCCGGTGTACCACTCTTCAGTGAACACATACTTCGCGCGCTCGCCCGGCAAATAGCCCCAGATCTCATCAGCTGTGAAAGACATGATCGGCGCCATCCAGCGCACCAGCGCTTCCACAATGTGCCACAGCGCAGACTGACAGCTACGGCGCGCCAGGCTGTCACCTTTCGCGGTGTACTGACGGTCTTTGATGATATCCAGATAGAAGGAGCCCATCTCAATGGAGCAGAACTGCATCAGGCGCTGAATCACTTCGTGAAAATCGTAGTGCTCGTAGGAAGCCACGATATCCGCCTGCGCCGCCTGCGCACGTCCTACCGCCCAGCGATCGACCACCACCATCTCTTCCGGTTTAACCAGATCGGTGGCCGGATTAAAGCCGCTCAGGTTCGCTAACAGGAAACGCGCCGTGTTACGGATACGACGATAGGCATCGGCAGAGCGCTTCAGGATTTCGTCAGAAACGGCCATTTCGCCCGAGTAATCGGTCGAAGCAACCCACAGGCGCAGAATGTCTGCCCCGAGCTTATCCATCACATCCTGCGGCGCAACGGTATTACCAATGGATTTGGACATCTTGCGGCCCTGACCATCAACGGTAAAGCCATGCGTCAGCACCTGACGATAAGGCGCTTTGCCTTTCATCGCTGTCGAGATCATGAGCGAGGACATAAACCAGCCACGGTGCTGATCCGATCCTTCCAGATACATATCCGGCGTATTACCGCCAAATTCCGGGCGCGCATCCACGACGGAATAGCTGGTCGATCCTGAATCGAACCAGACGTCCAGCGTATCCGGCACCTTCACATAGTTGTCGGCATCATCGCCCATCAGATCGCGGGGATCGAGATCCCACCATGCCTGAATACCGTCCTGCTCAACGCGCTGCGCCACTTTTTCCATCAACGACAGGGTGTCCGGGTGCAGTTCTTCGGTCTCTTTATGGACGAAAAGCGCCATTGGGACGCCCCAGGTACGCTGACGGGAAATACACCAGTCAGGACGGTTGGCGACCATGGATTCAATACGCGCCTGACCCCAGTCCGGGATCCACTGAACGCCTTTAATCTCTTTCAGGGACTGCGCGCGCAGGCCTTTCTGATCCATGCTGATAAACCACTGCGGGGTAGCACGGAAGATGATCGGGGTTTTATGGCGCCAGCAGTGCGGGTAGCTGTGCAGCAGTTTTTCAACATGCAGCAACGCGCCCTTCTCTTTCAGCAGTTCAACGATCAACTCGTTAGCTTTAAAGACGTTAATGCCGTCAAGCCCGGGATAGGTACCGGGCAGGTAAGCGCCATCAGGCCCAACCGGATTCGCCGTTTCCAGACCGTATTTCTGACCGATCACATAGTCATCCGGACCGTGACCCGGTGCTGTGTGAACCGCACCGGTACCGGCATCCAGCGTCACGTGATCGCCCAGAACCACCTTCGACTGGATCTGCGCCAGGAAAGGGTGCTGGAACAGTTGAAGCTCCAGTGCTGCGCCCTGGCAGGTGCTCAGCACAGTCCAGTCGCTGACGCCCGCGCGTTTCATGACGCTCTCAACCAGATCCTTCGCCAGGATTAGGGTGCGGCCCTCAATCTGCAACAGCTGATAGTCAAATTCGGGGTGCAGAGAGATGCCGCGGTTAGCAGGCATGGTCCACGGCGTGGTTGTCCAGATGACCAGCGAAACGGGGCCTTCTGAGGCCGTTACCCCAAATGCCGCACGCACGGCATCCGCATCCACGGCATTAAACATGACATCGATGGAAGGCGACGTTTTGTCATAATACTCAACTTCCGCTTCCGCCAGCGCAGAGCGGCAATCCATGCACCAGTGCACCGGCTTGGCGCCTTTGTGCAGGTGGCTATTACCGATGATTTTGCCCAGCGCACGAATGATATTCGCTTCGGTCGTGAAATCCATCGTCAGGTAAGGACGATCCCAGTCGCCCAGCACGCCCAGACGAATGAAGTCGGCTTTCTGTCCTTCAACCTGTTCGGCCGCGTATTTACGGCAGGCTTCGCGGAATTCGGCGGCGGTGACTTTCTCGCCCGGCTTACCGATCATCTGCTCAACTTTGTGCTCGATAGGCAAACCGTGACAGTCCCAGCCCGGCACATACGGTGAATCGTAGCCCGCCATGCCTTTCGACTTGACGATAATGTCTTTCAGAATCTTGTTAACAGAGTGACCAATATGAATGCTGCCGTTCGCATAAGGAGGGCCATCATGCAGGATAAAGGTTTTTTTCCCTTTTTTGGCTTCGCGGATGATGCCGTAAAGATTGTCATCATACCAACGCTGCAGCATTCCCGGTTCGCGTTTGGCCAGATCGCCACGCATGGGGAACCCCGTTTCCGGCAAATTCAGGGTAGATTTATAGTCACTCATCAGATTCTCGATTCCGTTTTTTGCTCAGGTTACAGGCCAAAAAATTGTCGGGCCGTTACCGTGTCTTTCGCAATTTGCTCTTTCAACGCGTCCAGTGAAGCAAAGCGCTGCTCGTTTCGTATTTTCTGCTTCAATACCACATCAATGTGGCGACCATAGAGATCCATATTGATGTCCAACAGGTGAACTTCAAGCTGTTGGCGTAAACCTTTTACTGTCGGGCGCGTGCCAATGTTGGCGACGCCGGGCAGGGGTTTCGGCCCCAGGCCCTCGACTTCTACCGCATACACGCCTTTGACCGGCGAGACGCAGCGGCGTAAAGGGAGATTGGCAGTAGGGAATCCCAGCGTGCGTCCCAGTGCATCACCGTGCACCACGCGCCCTGAGATACTGAAAGGATGGCCCAACAGCGACTGCGCCAGCGCCAGATTGTCCTCAGCCAGCGCCTGACGCACCGCCGTGCTGCTGATGCGTTTACCGCCGTCGCAAAACGTTTCTGTGCTGACGACGTCGAAACCGTATTCTACTCCGGCTTTCTGTAATAGCAGGAAATCCCCCTGCCGACCAGCGCCAAAGCGGAAATCATCCCCAACGGCCAGGTAGTTCACGCCCAGTTTGCTCACCAGCAATTCGCTGATAAAACTTTGCGCCGAGAGTGCGGCGAAGCGATGATCGAACCGCACGCACAGCACATAATCCACGCCGATTTCTGCCAGGTACCTGAGTTTTTCGCGCAGGCGGGTCAGTCTGGCAGGGGCATTGCCACCGGCAAACAGTTCCAGCGGCTGAGGTTCAAATACCATCACCATGACCGGCAATTGACGCTTCCGGCCTTCTTCCATCAACCGCCCCATCAGCGCCTGATGGCCGCGGTGCACACCATCGAAATTACCAATGGTCAGAACGCAGCCGTGATGCTGCGCATTAAGATTATGAATACCGCGGATAAACTTCATGGCTGACTCAAACCGGTGGAAATCGGCGGATTATACCCTCGAAAGCCGCCGAGGTTAACCCGTGAACACGCCTTTCATGCGTAACAGGCCGTATTTACCGGCACGCAGAGCCACAAAGAGAATTTTGTTGCGAAATACTGTATTCAGGACACAGAAGCTGGTAGAATCTTGCGCCATCAAATACGTAACCGAGTGTCGTGCAGGTTATCACTTGTGAACGACGCTTATTTGCACAAATCCATTGACAACAGAAGGTCCAAAAGGCATAGTCCTCGGCCTTTGATTTGTCTCTATCGAACATATTTGGGAGTTGGACCTTGGCTAATATCAAATCAGCTAAGAAACGTGCCGTAACATCTGAGAAACGTCGCAAGCATAACGCAAGCCGTCGCTCTATGATGCGTACCTTCGTTAAGAAAGTATACGCGGCGATCGCTTCAGGCGACAAAGCTGCTGCGCAGAATGCATTTAATGAAATGCAACCAATCGTGGACCGTCAGGCTGCTAAAGGTCTGATCCACAAAAACAAAGCTGCACGTTATAAAGCAAACCTGACTGCACAGATCAACAAACTGGCTTAATCGCCTTTTGTTTATCGCTTTGTTGAAAGAACCGGCTCTGAGCCGGTTTTTTTATGTCTGCGATTCACTGCCGACCTTCCTCTTTCCCGCTTCCTTGCCAGACAGCCCGCGCAGATGGCGAACCGCTTCAAAGCTCGCCTTTCTGTGACAACGGATAGCCCACGGACGACGGGAAAACGCTATCAGGCATAAGCGGTAGGTGCCCATGATTCAGCCTGTGCCGCCCCGATCCGATATCTGCCCTTTTCGCGTTATCCCCGTACGCAAAAACGTAATCTGTTATGTTCGCCCTGGCTGCATAACCGCGTCGGGGAAGGCAAAAGGAGGCGTGCGCCTCCTTTCGTTTACCGCAGTTTATATCGCAATAACGTGTAACCCAGCACAGCCGAGAGCAGTGAACCGCTCAGAATCCCCAGCTTCGAGAATGTCACCAGCTGTTCATGAGCCGCATCAAAAGCCAGCGAGCTGATAAAGATCGACATCGTAAAACCAATGCCGCACAGTACGCCAATCGCCATGATATCGCGCAGCGTCGTGCCATTGGGCAGCACCGCCAGCCTCAGCGTCACCGCCAGCCAACAGAACAGGGTAATCCCTAATGGCTTACCGATCAGCAGGCCAAGGATGATGCCCAGCGGCTCGGGTGACAGCACATCGCCAAAGGTAATCCCTGTCAGGGAAATCCCGGCGTTGGCGAAGGCAAACAGCGGCAGAATCAGCCAGTTCACCCAGGGCATCAAGCCATGCGCCAGATGTTCAGCCGGCGAGTGACCGTCTTTCTCTTCCAGCGGGACAAAGAAGCCGACGACGACGCCCGCAAGCGTTGCATGGACGCCGGACTTCAGTACCGCAGTCCACAGCACCAGCCCGACCAGCACATAAACGGCGATATTACGCACATTACACCGGTTCAGGATGGCCAGCACGACAATGGCTCCTACCGCCACGCTGAGGGACGTGACTGAGAGATCGCTGGTATAGAACAGCGCGATAATGATAATCGCCCCCAGGTCATCGATAATTGCCAGCGCCATCAAAAAAACTTTCAGGGCCGTCGGGACACGGCTGCCCAGCAGGGCCAGCACGCCCAGCGCAAAAGCGATATCCGTCGCGGTGGGAATGGCCCAGCCATTGCGGGCGATCTCATCACCGTGATTAAACAGTAAAAACAGGATGGCAGGTGCCGCCATTCCCCCTAAGGCGGCAATAACCGGGAAGACGGCCCGATCGCGGCTGGCCAGTTCACCCGAGATGAGTTCACGCTTCACCTCCAGACCAATCAGCAGGAAGAACAGCGCCATCAGGGCGTCATTGATCCATAACAACAGATTTTTGCTGATATCCAGCTCACCGAAGCGAATCTGCACCGGTGTCTCCAGTAGCGCCTGGTAGCCCTGAGCGGTTGACGCACTGTTCGCGAGAACCATCGCCACCACGGCAGCCAGAATTAACACCATACCGTTGCTGGCATCACTCTCAATAAAACTTTTAATTAAATGCCTGATACGACGAGGTTTTGACAAAATGCACTCCTCCTGAGCGGAAAACACAATGCTGAGCAGTGTAACGATTCACTGAACCTGATAAAAAGCTAATTTATCCGCTTTTACGTAATGTCGACATTTTGGCGACAGCAAAGAGAAGAAGGAAAACAGGCAAGATAAGACAGGGCCCTAAGTAACGGCGTACCTCCGCCCTGATGCTGGCATAAAAAAAGCGGAGAATGTTCTCTCCGCTTTAGTGACATACGTCCGTGCGATTAGCGGGTTAAATCGTCAAAAAACTTTTTCACGCCGTCAAAGAAGCTTTTGGAACGCGGGCTGTTGTGCTCGCCGCTGGGTCCACCAAAGCTCTCTTCCAGCTCACGCAGCAGCGCTTTTTGCTTGTCATTCAGGCTGACTGGGGTTTCCACCACAACACGGCACAGCAGGTCACCTACCGCACCACCGCGCACCGATTTCACACCGCGACCGCGCATACGGAACAGCTTACCGGTCTGGGTTTCTGCCGGTACCTTCAGCTTCACGCGTCCGTCCAGGGTAGGCACTTCAATCTCACCGCCCAGCGCCGCCATGGCAAAGTTGATCGGCACTTCGCAGTAGAGGTTGTTCTCTTCACGTTCAAAGATTGGGTGTTTTTTCACCGTCACCTGAACGTACAGATCGCCCGCGGGTGCGCCCTGCTCACCGGCTTCACCTTCACCGCTCAACCGAATACGGTCACCCGTGTCGACGCCCGCCGGAATTTTCACCGACAGCGTTTTGGATTTCTCGACGCGGCCATGACCATGACAGGCGTTGCACGGATCTTTGATCACCGACCCCCGGCCATGACAGGTTGGACAGGCCTGCTGCACGGTGAAGAAGCCCTGACGCATTTGCACCTGGCCTGCACCATGACAGGTCGAACAGGTTTGCGGTTTGGTCCCCGCTTTGGCACCGCTGCCGTGGCAGACATCGCACTCTTCTAACGTCGGAATACGGATCTCTTTGGTCACGCCGCGAACCGCTTCTTCCAGCGTCAGCTCCATGTTGTAGCGCAAATCTGAACCACGGGCTGCGCGCTGACGGCGGCCACCACCAAAGATGTCACCGAAAACGTCGCCAAAGATATCGCTGAAATCTGCACCGCCGCCGCCAAAGCCGCCGCCGAATCCCCCTCCGCCCATACCGCCTTGTTCAAAGGCGGCATGACCGTACTGATCGTAGGCCGCGCGCTTCTGGGCGTCCGTTAAGATTTCGTAGGCTTCTTTTGCTTCTTTAAACTTGGTTTCGGCGTCTTTATCGCCTGGATTACGGTCCGGGTGATATTTCATCGCCAGGCGTTTGTACGCCTTTTTGATTTCACGCTCGTCTGCAGATTTGGCGACGCCTAAAATCTCGTAGTAATCACTCTTCGCCATTTATTTAGCCCTTAACATGATCGCACGGGCGTGGAGAAAACTCCTACGCCCGTGCTGGTTTCAACGGCTGTCAGGGCAACCGTCGCGCCCGGTCAGGGGCAATTATTTCTTATTGTCTTTTACTTCTTCGAATTCAGCATCGACCACATCGTCATCTTTCTTCGCTGACGCATCGTGGGCATCCGCTGCACCCGCCTGAGACTGCTGTGCGGCTTCCATCAGTTTGCTGGAAACTTCCATCAGCGCCTGCATTTTGGCATCGATCTCTGCTTTATCTTCGCCTTTCAGCGCCGTTTCCAGCGCGCTCAGCGCCGCTTCGATTGGGGCTTTGTCATCCGCTGACAGTTTGTCGCCCGCTTCATCCAGCTGCTTACGTGTGCTGTGAGCGATCTGGTCACCCTGGTTGCGGGTCTGCACCAGCTCTTCGAACTTACGGTCAGATTCCGCGTTCGCTTCAGCATCACGCACCATTTTCGCAATCTCGTCCTCGTTCAGGCCGGAAGACGCTTTAATGGTGATCTTCTGCTCTTTACCGCTGTTTTTGTCCTTCGCTGATACGTGCAGGATACCATCCGCATCGATGTCGAAGGTCACTTCGATCTGCGGCATACCGCGTGGCGCAGGCTGAATGCCGTCCAGGTTAAACTGGCCCAGTGACTTGTTGTCGCTGGCACGCTTACGCTCACCCTGCAGCACGTGAATCGTTACCGCAGACTGGTTGTCTTCTGCCGTCGAGAACACCTGGCTGTGCTTGGTTGGGATGGTGGTGTTCTTGCTGATCAGCGAAGTCATCACGCCGCCCATGGTTTCGATACCCAGTGACAGCGGAGTTACGTCCAGCAGCAGAACGTCTTTCACGTCGCCACCTAACACACCGCCCTGTACCGCAGCACCGACCGCAACCGCTTCATCCGGGTTCACGTCTTTACGTGGCTCTTTGCCAAAGAACTCAGTCACTTTAGCCTGAACCAGTGGCATACGTGTCTGACCACCCACCAGGATAACGTCGTTGATGTCCGAAACGGACAGGCCCGCATCCTGCAGTGCGACTTTCAGCGGCTCGATAGAGCGCGCAACCAGATCTTCAACCAGCGACTCCAGTTTAGAACGGGTCACTTTGATGTTCAGGTGCTTAGGACCGGTAGCATCCGCCGTAATGTACGGCAGGTTAACATCGGTCTGCTGCGCAGAAGACAGCTCGATCTTGGCTTTCTCGGCCGCTTCTTTCAGGCGCTGCATCGCCAGTGGATCGTTGTGCAGATCGATGCCCTGGTCTTTCTTAAATTCTGCCACCAGATAGTTGATCAGGCGGCTGTCGAAGTCTTCACCACCCAGGTGCGTATCACCGTTGGTTGCCAGAACTTCAAAGGTCTTTTCGCCATCAACGTCGTCGATTTCGATGATAGAGATATCGAAGGTACCGCCACCCAGGTCATAAACTGCGATGGTGCGGTTGCCCTGGCCTTTATCCAGGCCGTACGCCAGCGCTGCTGCCGTCGG
The DNA here is from genome assembly GCF_035191405.1 of Pantoea sp. JZ2. Lineage (NCBI taxonomy): Bacteria > Pseudomonadati > Pseudomonadota > Gammaproteobacteria > Enterobacterales > Erwiniaceae > Pantoea > Pantoea sp. JZ2. The sequence goes on from NZ_CP045247.1 coordinate 4,004,115, forward strand.
TTCGTTGATGATACGTTTGACTTCCAGACCTGCGATACGGCCAGCATCTTTGGTTGCCTGACGCTGAGCATCGTTGAAGTAAGCCGGAACGGTGATAACCGCTTCAGTTACGGGCTCACCCAGGAAATCTTCAGCCGTTTTCTTCATTTTTTTCAGCACTTCCGCAGAAATCTGCGGCGGTGCCATTTTCTGGCCTTTCACTTCCAGCCATGCGTCGCCGTTATCAGCACCCACAATTTTGTAAGGCATGATTTTGATATCACGCTGTACTTCTTCGTCCTGGAAGCGACGGCCAATCAGACGCTTGATCGCAAACAGGGTATTCTGCGGGTTGGTCACAGCCTGACGTTTAGCCGGTTGTCCGACCAGAGTTTCACCATCCTGTGTATAAGCGATGATCGAAGGCGTGGTGCGATCGCCTTCGGCGTTCTCAAGCACACGCGCTTTGGTGCCGTCCATGACCGCAACACAAGAGTTGGTTGTACCCAGGTCAATACCAATAATCTTACCCATCTAAACATCTCCCACTTAAATTCGTTGCCAGTTTGGGTTGTGAACCTTTTATGTGGGCAGGTTGATGACATTCAACCCGACCTCACATGCTTTTTTTCCAACGTCCACAACGCTCGATGACAAATAAATGGGGTCGCTTAGAAGCGCATCAAGGGTTAAATGAAAAAAAATTTTCAACGGCCGCTCAGGCTACCTTAACCAAGATAATAAACTGACGCGCTCCCTGACGAGAGTGCGGCAAAATGCCGCCTCGAAACAGTCCACGTTTCGGTTCTGTTCATCCATACAATGGGCAGTCCGGGTACGGTACGCTTTTATCTGGCGCAGGGCGCGGCGGCGAGCATCAGACTGCACGCCGCGGCTGGCAGAGAAAAAGAAAGCGCGGAGCCGGGCTCCGCGTACAGGGTTCAGGCCTGATTGATGCCTTCACTCAGGCAAGGCTCGTGGCTGATATCCTGTCTCAGCCAGACGCTGACGATCAGTCCCACCAGCGCCAGCGCCATGACATACCAGCCAGGCGCCAGGGGAGACACATTCATTAGCAATGTTACGCAAATCGGCGTCAGCCCGCCAAACACCGCATAGGAAAGGTTGTAGGAAAAAGACAGGCCGGTGAAGCGAACCTCGGCGGGGAACGCGCGCACCATGACAAAGGGCACAATCCCGACAACACCCACGCTAAGACCTGCCAGCCCGTAAAGCAAAAACAGGTAATCGGGATGCTGCGGTGCCAGCGAATAGAACAGCCCGCTGCACAGTGCGAGCAATACGCTTCCTGTGCTTAATGTCCGGCTGGTACCGAAGCGGTCCACCAGCAGTCCGGATAAGATACAGCCCACACACAGCATAATAATCGCAATGCTGTTGGCTTTTAAGGTCAGCGCCGGCACCATTCCATGCTGTTTCTGCAACCAGACCGGTGCCATCAAAATCACCACAACGATACAGGCCGACAGCATCCAGGTCAGCAGAATTGAAATCGCTACCGATTTTCGATGTTTCATGACCACGGTTTTCAGCGGCAGTTCCTGCGCCAGCGTTTTGCGCTGCTGCATCTCCACGAAAACCGGCGTTTCATGCAGCCAGCGGCGTAAATACATGGCGCCTAAGCCAAACGCCCCGCCCAGAAAGAAAGGAATGCGCCAGCCACCATCGTGAATCGCCTGCTGCGTCAGCGTTGTATTAATTAAGGTTGCCACCACCGATCCCAACAGGATGCCAATCGTCAGGCCGGCGGTCAGCGTGCCGCAGGCAATACCAATGCGTTTGTAAGGTACATGCTCCGCCACAAACACCCATGCACCAGGCACTTCACCACCGATAGCCGCCCCCTGCAGCATGCGCAGAAGCAGCATCAACAGCGGCGCGGCAAGACCAATCGACGACCAGGTGGGCAACGCGCCCATTGCCAGGGTGGGTAAGGCCATCAGCAATATGCTCAGGCTGAACATTTTTTTACGGCCCACTTTGTCGCCAAAGTGCGCCATGATGATGCCACCAAGCGGACGCGCCAGATAACCCGCGGCAAAAATGGCGAACGTCTGTAACTGGCGAAGCCAGTCGGGGATATCGGCGGGAAAGAAGAGTTCACCGATAACGGCGGCGAAAAAAACGAAGATGATAAAGTCGTAAAATTCCAGCGCGCCACCCAGCGCAGCCAGTGCCAGCGTTTTATAGTCCTGAGGTTTCAGGCGCGGCGTCTCAAGTGTGGTCATAGGCGTCCAGAGATAAAGAGAACGGTTGTAAAGCTGTGCTTACTATACCGTCAATTTATCACCACACCAGCCAGGCTGTAGCTTATTCCTGAAAAGCAGAATATTTAGTTATTTATCTCACGTATGGCGCTTTTTGGGCGAAAAGCTGCTACGCATTCCGCGTGGGTTTCGACATAAGGTCCGTCGAGCAACTGTAAACAATAAGGTACAGCTGCAAAAATTCCTGGGACCAGGACGTTGCCCTGCGCGTCTTTCAGCCCCTCCAGCGTTTCTTTAATGGATTTCGGCTGACCGGGCAGGTTAAGGATCAGGGATTGTTTACGAATCACGCCCACCTGGCGCGATAAAATCGCGGTCGGCACAAACTTCAGGCTGATTTGCCGCATCTGCTCGCCAAATCCTGGCATCTCGCGATCGGCCACCGCTAACGTCGCATCCGGCGTCACATCACGACGGGCCGGGCCGGTTCCACCGGTGGTCAGCACCAGATGACAGAAGCGTTCGTCCACCAGCTCGCAAATGGCCTGCTCAATCATGGGCTGCTCATCCGGGACCAGTCGCGTTTCCAGTTCAAAAGGCGTGCTGATCGCACCGCTCAGCCAGGCTTCCAGAGCCGGAATGCCCTGATCCTGATAAATGCCGTTCGCTGCGCGATCGGAAACCGAGATCAATCCGATACGTAATGTGTTCATGATGTTGTTCGCTGTGGTTTACCGCAGTGCGGTGATAAGGAAAGGACGTAGTGAAAAGAATAACAAACCGTGACGGAAAGGGAAAACCGTGGCGACGGTGCCGCCACGGTGAACGATTACAGCATTTCTGCCAGCATCTTCTCAAGTTTGCCCTGGTCGATGGCAAAGTTGCGGATACCTTCCGCCAGCTTGGTCACCGCCATCGGATCCTGGTTGTGCTGCCACAGGAACTCTGACTCGGTCATTTTCTCCGGACGCGCTTTCACTTCACCGCTGTAGCTCAGCTTACGCTCCAGCGAGCCCTCGCTTTCAGCCAGCTCCTTCAGCAGCGCAGGTGAAATGGTCAGACGGTCACAGCCAGCCAGCTCAATGATTTCACCGACGTTACGGAAGCTTGCCCCCATAACCACCGTTTCATAACCGTGTTGCTTGTAGTAGTTATAGATTTCAGAGACGGATACCACGCCTGGATCTTCGTGTGGCGCGTACTCTTTTTTATCGGTGTTCGCTTTGTACCAGTCGAGGATACGGCCTACAAAAGGCGAAATCAGATACACGCCCGCTTCCGCACAGGCACGCGCCTGGGCGAAGGAGAACAGCAGCGTCAGGTTACAGTTGATGCCTTCTTTTTCCAGCTGTTCTGCTGCACGAATACCCTGCCAGGTTGACGCCAGTTTGATCAGGATACGATCGTTGCTGATACCGGCATCGTTATAGAGTTTGATCAGGCTGCGTGCCTTGGCAATGCTGGCTTCTGTGTCGTAAGAAAGACGCGCATCCACTTCGGTCGAAATGCGGCCCGGGACCAGTTTAAGGATTTCCAGACCAATGTTTACGGCCAGTTTGTCAGAGACCAGTTGCAGTTGTTGCTCTTTATCGTTGCTCTGCTGACGTGCCCACGCGATCGCTTCATCAATCAGTTTACGGTATTCAGGGATTTGAGCAGCGTTAAGAATCAGAGAAGGGTTGGTGGTGGCATCCTGGGGTTGATACAGCTTCATCGCTGCGATATCACCGGTGTCGGCCACTACGGTGGTCAGTTGACGCAGGGAGGTCAGTTTGTCCGTCATGTTCTTTTCTCTTAGTTAACTGTCAGGGTGATAAAAGGCTGTTGGGATAATATCACGCGGCAACGGCGGTGCAAGGTCGGGGAATGCCGTTTACGATAGCGCGAACGAATGGGAGTGATTTGCCGATCCTTGCGGCTTTTTTGCTACACTCGCAGCAACAATGACTGGCTCTCCCCTTTCTGAAAGGGACTTACTGAGGACGCGACGATGTTGATGGTGATCTCGCCCGCCAAAACGCTGGATTATGAAAGCCCCCTGGCCACGCAGCACTTTACCCAACCTGCCCTGTTAGAAAAGTCACAACAGTTGATTCAGATTGCGCGTACGCTGTCGCCTGCGCAGATCGCGTCATTAATGAGTATCAGCGATAAACTGGCCCATCTGAACGCCGAACGTTTCAATAGCTGGCATCCCGATTTCAGCCTGGACAATGCCCGTCAGGCTATTCTGGCGTTCAAAGGCGATGTCTACACCGGTTTGCAGGCTGAAACCTTTAGCGAACACGATTTCGACTTTGCGCAGCAACATCTGCGGATGCTGTCGGGCTTATACGGTTTACTGCGTCCGCTGGATCTGATGCAGCCGTATCGCCTGGAGATGGGCATCAAGCTGGCGAATCCGGCAGGCCAGGATCTTTACAGCTTCTGGGGCGACCTGCTCACTGAAAAACTGAATGAAGCCCTTGCCCGCCAGGGCGATGACGTATTGATTAATCTGGCGTCAGACGAATACTTCAAAGCGATCAAACCGAAAAAGCTGCAGGCGCGCCTGATCAAGCCGGTGTTTCTGGATGAGAAAAACGGCAAATATAAAGTCATCAGTTTCTATGCGAAGAAGGCCCGGGGATTGATGAGCCGCTTTATTATTCAGCAGCGCCTGACCCAACCTGAGCAGTTAACCCGGTTTGACCTTGAGGGTTATCGGTTTGCAGCAGAGGAAAGCAGAGACAACGAACTGGTGTTTAAACGCGCCGAACAGTAAACCTGCCCGACGCGCGACGGAATGCAGGAAGGTGGCACGAGCCACCTTTCTTTTATTTCAGCAAAAAGGCACGCAGTGAGGCAAAATCTGCCTTCATGGTATGCGACAGCAACGGCAGATCGGCACGCTCTGCCAGTTCAGTCGGCAGCGCCAGCTTCTGCTCCAGAATACTTTCCACGCTCTCCAGGAACTTCGCCGGGTGCGCCGTGCCAAGGAATAAGCCGTACTCGCCGTCCTGTAACTGGTCACGCAGCAAGCGCCAGGCAATCGCCGCGTGCGGCTCTGATACGTAACCCAGTTTCGCCAGATCACGCATCGCTTCGCGCGTCACCGCGTCGGATACCGCGCCGTAGGCTAAATCACTCAGGCGCCAGGTTTTGCGACGGAACAGCTCCTCAACGCGCGGCCAGTTATTCGGCTGGCTCACATCCATGGCGTTCGACAATGTCGCGACGGTCGCGTTAGGCTGCCATTCGCCGTTGCCAAGAAAGCGCGGCACCGTGTCATTGGCATTCGTTGCCGCAATAAACCGCTTGATCGGCAGCCCAAGTGACTTCGCCAGCAGACCTGCCGTCAAATCACCAAAGTTGCCACTTGGTACAGAGACGACCAGTTGATTACGTTTTTCCTGCGGCAGCTGCGCGACGGCTTCAAAGTAATAACAAATCTGCGCCAGCAGACGGCTGATGTTGATGGAGTTGGCTGAGTTCAGGCCGATAGCTTTCTTCAGTTCCTGATCATCAAAGGCCTGTTTGACCAATGCCTGGCAGGCATCAAAATCGCCGTCAATCGCAATGGTTTCGATGTTGCCGCCCAGCGTACAGAACAATTTCTCCTGCAACGGGCTGATTTTGCCCTGCGGATACAGGATCACGACGCGCACATTTTCCATGCCGTAAAACGCATGGGCGACGGCGGCACCGGTATCGCCAGAGGTTGCCGTCAGAATCGTGATCTGCTCATCTGAACCACTTACATAGGACAGCATCTGCGCCATAAAACGGCCGCCAAAGTCTTTGAACGCCAGGGTTGGGCCGTGGAACAGTTCAAGACAGGCGACATCATCGGTCACCGCTTTGATCGGTGCCGGAAAGGTAAAGGCCGTTTTCAGGCGTTCGGTCAGGTGCGCCGCCGGCACTTCGTCGCCAATATAGGCAGAGAGGATTTTGCTGCTGCGTGTAACAAAATCCATCTCCAGCATGGCATCGATGTCGGTCAGTTCAAATTCAGGCAGCTCAAGCGGGAAAAACAGCCCTTGCTGTGAACCCAGACCTTGTTTCACCGCCTGGGCGAAGCTGACCTGCTCGTTATGATCCTTAAGATTGTAGAGTTTCATGCGTTATCCCAGTTTACGTGCGCCAGCCGTATCAAGACGGCAGATATGGACGAAGCCTTCATCGTTCTGCAGATAGTGCTGGCTCAGCCAGTCGGCCATCTGCTGTGCCGTTTCCATCTGGTTGCAAATGGCAAAGAGCGTGGGGCCAGAGCCCGAAATACCGCAGGCCAGCGCCCCGATATCCTGAGCAGCCTGACGTGCCTGGGCAAAGCCCGGTAACAGCTGAGTCCGGTACGGCTCAGCAATCACATCCTGCATCAGTTTAGCCGCCAGCGCGGGTTGGCGCGTATGGCAGGCATGAATGAATCCGGCCAGCAGTCGGCCGTGCTTGATGCAGTCCTGCTTCGCGTACTGCGCCGGTAAAATCGCCCGCGCCTCCGCTGTTGACACTTTGATGCCCGGATAGGCCATCACCCACAGCCAGTCGTCAAAGCCTGGCACCGCCTGGGTAATGATCCCATTTTCCTCGATCATCAGTTGAATACCGCCAAGGAAGCACGGCGCGACATTATCGTAATGTACGCTACCGGAAATGCGCCCTTCCAGCTCCCCCATTAACGTCAGGAGCTGGTTGTCATCCAGCGGTTTGCCACAAAATTCGTTCATGGCCATCAGACCCGCAACCACGGAACAGGCGCTGGAGCCCAGCCCCGAGCCTATAGGCATGTTTTTTTCCAGCGTGATCGCCACCGGCACGCTTTTGCCAATGGCTTCGCAGAACCGCTCCCAGCACTGATAAACGATATTCTCTTTAGGATCGCTGGGCAGTTTACTGACAAAGCGGCCAGTATTGCTCAGGCTAAAGCTGTCGGCCGCCTCGACCGAGACGCAATCTCCCAGCAATGAACCATCCACTGGCGAGACCGCCGCGCCCAGCACATCAAAGCCCACGCTGACATTGCCTATTGAGGCCGGCGCATGAATTTTTACCATCATTACACTCCCAACTTCCACGACAGTGTGCGCAGCAGATCGGCGAACACGCCCGCTGCTGTCACGTCATTTCCTGCACCGTATCCGCGCAACACCAACGGAATGGGCTGATAATAGCGGCTGTAGAAAGCCAGTGCATTCTCACCGTTTTTCACTTTAAAAAGCGGATCGTTACTGTCTACTGCCTCGATCTTGACTTTGCACGCCCCGCCTTCTTCGATCACGCCGACCAGACGCAACACTTTGCCCGCCTCACGCGCCTGCGCCACTCGGGCGGCAATCGCCGCATCGACGTCGGGCAGTTGCTGCATAAACTGCTCGACATCGGCGATAGCGGTCAGGTGCGCTGGCAGCAACGGCTCAATCTCAATGTCGTGCATTTCGTGTTGATAGCCGGCTTCGCGGGCCAGAATGAGCAGCTTACGCGCGACATCCGTGCCGGATAAATCGTCACGCGGATCCGGCTCAGTGAATCCCATTTCGCGCGCCATGCGCGTGGCCTCCGACAGCGAGACACCTTCATCCAGTTTGCCAAAAATATACGACAGCGATCCCGACAGAATACCGGAGAAGCGGATCAATTCATCGCCTGCATTCAGCAAATTTTGCAAATTTTCAATAACGGGCAAACCGGCGCCCACGTTAGTGTCGTACAGGAACTTACGGCGCGATCCGGCAGCGGCGGCGCGCATCTTTTGGTAATATTCCCATGACGCGGTATTCGCCTTTTTATTCGGCGTCACTACGTGGAAGCCCTCAGCCAGGAAATCCGCGTACTGGTCGGCAACCGCCTGACTTGATGTGCAGTCCACAATGACCGGATTGAGCAAATGATACTCTTTTACCAGACGAATTAAGCGTCCCAGATTGAACGGCTCTTTGGCCTGCTCCATCTCGCCTTTCCAGTTACTGAGATCAATACCGTGTACATTGGTTAACAGCGCACGGGAATTGGCGATACCGCATACGCGCAAGTCGATATGCTTCTGTTTGAGCCAGGCCTGCTGGCGATGCAACTGATCCAGCAGCGCGCCGCCCACACCGCCAACGCCCACCACGAAGACTTCAATCACCTGATCGGTGGCAAACAGCATCTGGTGCACCACGCGAACACCGGTGGTGGCGTCGTCATTGTTTACCACGACGGAAATTGATCGTTCAGACGAGCCCTGAGCAATCGCAATGATATTGATATTGGCCCGCGCCAGCGCAGAGAAGAACTTGGCTGAAATCCCGCGCAGGGTACGCATTCCGTCACCCACGACCGAGATCACCGCCAGATTTTCGATAACGTCCAGCGCATCCAGCAGACCATCTTTCAGTTCAAGATAGAATTCGTCCTCCAGCACGCGACGGGCGCGGGCCTGCTCGCTCTGAGGAACGCAGAAGCTGATGCTGTATTCAGACGAAGACTGGGTAATGAGCACCACAGAAATGCCGGTGCGCGACATGGTGGCAAAGACGCGGGCCGCCATGCCCACCATCCCTTTCATGCCCGGGCCGGAGACGTTAAACATCGCCATATTGTTCAGGTTGGTGATGCCTTTGACCGGATACTCATCCTGCTCGCCGTTGCCGCTAATCAGCGTACCTGGCGCCTGGGGATTGGCCGTGTTTTTGATCAGGCAAGGGATTTGAAACTGCGCGATAGGTGCGATAGTGCGAGGATGCAGAACTTTGGCCCCGAAATAGGACAGCTCCATTGCTTCCTGGTAAGACATGGATTTGAGCAGGCGCGCGTCCGGAACCTGGCGCGGATCGCAGGTATAAACCCCGTCCACATCGGTCCAGATCTCACAGCAATCGGCCCGCAGGCAGGCCGCCAGCACCGCCGCTGAATAGTCAGAACCGTTGCGGCCCAGCACCACCAGTTCACCCCGTTCGTTACCGGCGGTGAAACCAGCCATCAGGATCATGTTTTCTGTTGGGATCTGACTGGCTTCAATGCGGCGGGTTGACTCGGCGATATCCACGGTTGATTCCAGATAATGACCGATGGCCAGCAGTTTTTCGACCGGGTCGATCACGCTGACGCCATAGCCACGGGCTTCTAACAGCTTTTCCATAATGGCAATGGAGAGCTTCTCGCCCCGACAGATAATGGCCGCATTGACGCTGTCAGGGCACTGTCCTAACAGGCTGATGCCGTGCAGAACCTGTTTAAGTTGCGCAAATTCGCTGTCAACACGGCTTTTCAGCCCCTCATAGTCGAAACCGGGTTGTGCCTCGGCCAGCCCCTGCAGCAGTTCTGCGAAGATGCGCGTCGCATCACTCAAATTGGGCAACGCATCTTGACCGCTGATGGTTTTTTCAATCATCGCAACCAGGTGGTTGGTAATCTTTGCAGGTGCAGAAAGCACGGTAGCAACCTGTCCCTGTTGCGCATTACTTTCCAGAATATCGGCGACGCGCAGAAAACGCTCTGCATTGGCCACCGAGGTCCCACCGAATTTCAGCACTCGCATGATGTCAACTCTCCTGATTTTGAGTCAAAAAAAAACCCGCACTCGTGAGGTGCGGGCTTCTTTTTTTGTTTTTCCTGGATGCGTCAGCCCGCCCCGTTACCCATGGTAATGGTGGTGGTAATAATTGTGGTGTTCAGGCTGTGATTACGCATTCAGATTTATTTTCTGTCTGTCATTGATTGTCCGTCTGGTTCTAAGAAGTAAATCAAAGCGCACATCAAGTCAACGGTTTTATCCTTTGTGCAAAAAAAACTCGCCATGCTTAGCGTGTGATTGCAGGAAAAAAACCTGGCGAATCGTTTGGTATCGTGCGCTTAATTAACATCTGTCACTAAATAGTTACGCATTCCCCGAGGATTTCTCTGCGAGCTTTTTTTCCACATCATGTAACAGGCGATGCAGCATTGCACTGTCGCGCTGTTCCAGCAAACCAATACGCTGATTAATCCAGTCTGACATTTTGATGTCGTCGCTGACATCCAGTTGCTGGAGTAGCTGCGTCAGACGCTGGCGCAACGCATGCAATTGCTGCGCATCGGCAAGCGGCGTAACGGGCGCTGTGACCTGGTTAAGGGCCGCTAACTGATAACAGTACACCATCACCGCCTGCCCGAGATTTAATGAAGGATAGTCCTGCGCCATAGGGATCCCGGTGAGCAGGTCAACCTGATCCAGTTCCTCGTTGGTCAGCCCACTGTCTTCGCGACCAAACACCAGCGCCATGCTGTTTACCCACTGCCGCTTTTCAAGCAACCGGGCTTCAACCTGCTGGGGCGTGGCGTAGTAACGGAACCTGGCGCGACTGCGCGCGGTGGTGGCGACGGAAAAATCGATATCCGCCAGCGCATCAGCCAGCGTAGCAAATGTTTTCACGTTATCCAGGATGTCCCCCGCGCCGTGCGCCACACGCCGTGCAGCCGGGTCCTGCCAGGCATCGCTGGCGACAATGCGCAGTTCACTAAAACCCATGGTTTTCATGGCACGGGCCGCTGCGCCGATATTTTCCGGCCGGGCGGGCGAGACGAGGATAAGAGGAAAAAGCATGATCATTCCATCAGTAAATGTAGACGGTGCAGTGTAACATGTAGCGTGATATTAAGAGGTATAAGCTTTGAGGTTAACACCCTGAAATACATGTTAAAACACGTAAAAAAAAGCCATTGCGTCCTTTTTTACCATAAAGTGCACATTATCAGAAACTTCAAAATAAAAGCCTTTCAATTCAGCCCCCTGTGATAGTAAGTTTCTAACATCCCGTTTTGTGCTGTGCTGTGCCTGTCGGTACAAAAACGACGTGTAATCGCCTTCTGCGTCAATTTTTCGGGATGTTTTTCACAGAAATGTTAACGTGCTACAATTGCATTTGATATAAGTCAACGAAGCGTTGTTTTTATGCTTAGCAGTTGTTGTTATTGCTGTTAGGTTGCTGTTAAGACAGTTAGTATATGTTTCAATTTATTATTCCGCAGGGCATGGAATTGTCGTTACGGCTGGCTGAGCGAACACGGTTGTTGACCTTGATAAAAGCTTATCACAATGACTTTCGTACAACGGTTCAGCAAAGCTTGCCGTTCTCCGCACTGGAGAGCACCTAACCGCTGTACGCCCTGTTTTCAATTTAGTTGGCAAAATTAGGTAGCTAAACATGCAGACCCCGCACATTCTCATCGTTGAAGACGAACTGGTCACGCGTAATACCCTCAAAAGTATTTTTGAGGCGGAAGGTTATGTCGTGTATGAAGCGACCGATGGTGCAGAAATGCATCAGGTATTGACCGACAATGATGTCAACCTGGTCATCATGGACATCAACCTGCCGGGCAAAAACGGCCTGTTACTGGCGCGTGAACTGCGTGAGCAAGCTAATGTGGCATTAATGTTCCTGACAGGACGCGATAACGAAGTTGATAAGATCCTTGGACTGGAAATTGGCGCAGACGACTACATCACGAAGCCATTTAATCCGCGTGAGTTAACTATTCGTGCACGTAATCTGCTGTTACGCACCATGAACTTACCGCTGCCTAATGAAGAGCGTCGTCAGGTCGAGAGCTATAAGTTCAACGGCTGGGAACTGGATATCAACAGCCGTTCATTGATCAATCCCAACGGTGAGCAGTACAAACTGCCGCGCAGTGAGTTCCGCGCCATGCTGCACTTCTGCGAAAATCCCGGCAAAATTCAGACCCGTGCTGATTTGCTGAAAAAAATGACCGGACGCGATCTGAAACCTCACGATCGTACCGTTGACGTCACCATCCGCCGTATTCGTAAACATTTCGAATCCACACCGGATACGCCAGAAATCATCGCTACCATTCACGGTGAAGGCTATCGTTTCTGCGGTGACCTGCAAGAGTAACTGCTTCAGAAAAACGCCCTTTCGGGCGTTTTTTTATGCGTTAATGCCAGGGCATAATCGGCACGGCACTCAGCGCATTTTTCGGCGAACCATCCACCACCTTATCCGAATACGCCAGGTAGACCAGCGCATTGCGCTTGCTGTCAAAGAAGCGAACAACCTGCAACTTCTTAAAAATCAGGGAAGTACGCTGGCGAAACACAACGTCACCCTGCGCTTTTCCTTTGGCGATCTTATCACTTAACTCAATCGGTCCGGTTTGCTGACAGGAAATAGCGGCGTCAGACGTGTCCTCTGCGAGTCCCAGTCCGCCCTTAATCCCGCCCGTTTTCGCCCGACTGATATAGCAGGTTACATTTTTAACATCAGGATCATCGAACGCTTCCACCACAATTTTGTGGTCCGGCCCAAACATCTTAAATACGGTATCGACCGAGCCGATCTCTTCGGCCAGCAGCGAACTGGAAAATAGCAGACCGGCGAAGGTGGCGATCGCAAGACGAGTTATTGTCATGAGTTACCATTGCAAATGTAATAGATGAGCATGTAATGTACTGTCAATTGATACAATAACCAATGCAAAAAGGGTATAAACTCCCGCGTTAGTGAATAGTACAACTACCCCAATCAAAGCCGATCACGTCTTTACGCTATAAGTACTATTATTCGTCGACTTCATTTAGCTGCGCCACCAGAGTATGAGGATGTTTTATGGACCAAGCCGGTATCATTCGCGATTTGCTTGCCTGGCTGGAGAGCCATTTGGATCAACCCCTTTCACTGGATAACGTTTCCATTAAGGCAGGTTATTCTAAATGGCATCTACAACGGATGTTCAAAGATGTCACCGGGCACGCCATCGGCGCTTACATCCGGGCACGGCGTCTTTCTAAAGCCGCCGTCGCGCTTCGCCTGACCAGTCGCCCGATTCTTGATATCGCCTTACAGTATCGGTTCGATTCCCAGCAGACCTTTACGCGTGCCTTTAAAAAGCAGTTTAATCAAACCCCTGCATGGTATCGCCGTTCATCTGACTGGAACTCCTTCGGCATTCGCCCACCGATTCGCCTGGGCAATGACACACTGCCGGAACACCAGTTCGTTACGCTGCCGGAAACCGTACTGTTTGGTCAGACACAGAGCTACACCTGCACGCTGGAACAAATTTCCAAATATCGTGATGAAATGCGCCTCCACTTCTGGCGGCAGTTTCTGCTGGAAACGGATACGGTGCCGCCAGTGCTTTACGGTCTGCACCAGGTCCGTGCCAGTCATGAAAAGGATGATGAGCAGGAGATTCTGTATACCACGGCGGTGCCTGTGGACAGCGCAACGAATATGCACTCCGGGCAGAACGTCAGCCTGGAAGCAGGCGACTATGTGCAGTTCAACTATGCAGGTCCCCGCGTAGATTTGCAGGAATTTATCCTGTTACTGTATGGCACCTGCATGCCGACACTGGGACTGACTCGCCGTCAGGGCCAGGATATTGAACGTTTTATTACCCATGGCGGAAAGAAACGGACCGAACCCCCAGCAGATATTAAGTGCGAGTATCTGATCCCGATTCGCCGTTAATCGCGTTTGTGATTATGCCGTCGCGATGACGGCATGATCTGTCAACTTACCGCTGAAGTTCGTCCAGCGCGGGCTCGTCAAGATGCGAAATATCTCCCGCCGTTTCGACCACCCAGCCCGCTGCCAGCCAGGCGCTTTGTTGATGATCAACGCGGGAAATCGAACAGTTACGCAGACGAAGACGACGTTCCGCATACGCAGGCAATCCCAGAATGGTGCTCACCAGCACGCCCAGCGCCATACCATGGCTGACAATCAAGGGGCGGCTGCCAGCCGGTAACGCCAGGCAGGCATTCAGGGCATCCTGCATACGCTGCGCCAGTTCTGTCATAGATTCGCCCTGCGGAATACGGCCACCCTCAGTGCCGTTAACCAGCGACGCGCGCCAGCCCTCTTCTTCCGCACTCAACTCGTCCAGCAGGCGTTTTTCCAGCACGCCCATATTCAGTTCGCGCAGGCGGGCGTCAAAGGTGACATCGCAGCCGCAGGCATCGGCAATGATTTCTGCCGTACGTCGGGTACGTCCTAAGTCGCTGGAAATGATATGGGTGATACCTGCGTGTTTAATCCGTTCACCGACCTGACGGGCCTGGTGCTCGCCTTTTGCCGTCAGCGGACTGTCGGAGTGCCCTTGAATGCGGCGTTCTGCATTCCATACCGTTTCACCGTGACGAACAAGATAGACCTGTAGCATGCGTAGTTTCCGTTATACTGCGACCAAAATCGCCTTTATTACCTGAGGGTTCAATTAATTATGTACCATGTCGTCGCAGCTACCACCAATCCAGCGAAGATTCGTGCGATTGCTCAGGCATTCAACGACGTTTTCGGCGAGGGATCCTGCCATACAGAAGGGGTGGAGGTCGAGAGCGGCGTGGCAGCACAGCCCCTCTCTAACCTTGAAACCCGCACCGGCGCACGTCAGCGCGTCATGAATGCCCGTCAGGTTCGCCCGGAAGCCGATTTTTGGGTCGCGATTGAAGCAGGCATTGAAGAAGAGAGCGCGTTTGCCTGGATAGTGGTGGAAAACCACAAGCAGCGGGGTGAATCACGTTCAGCCAGCTTTACGCTGCCGCCGCCCGTGATGGCGGGTTTACGTGAAGGCCGTGAACTGGGCGACGAGATGGCGCGCCTGACCGGCATAGAAAACATTAAACACAAAGGCGGTGCGATAGGCACGTTAACCCATGGTCTGCTCAGCCGCTCCAGTGTGTATCATCAGGCGTTAATTCTGGCGCTCTGCCCGTTTACACATCCTTATTACGCGTAATCGACTCAGGGTGGCGCAGTTGGGCCTCCAGCCAGCGCTTGAGTGCGGGAGGCGCCTCTTTCAGGCTGTTCGATCCCCGGGTGATGGTCGCGATGCCGACGCCAAGCTCATTTTTCAACTCACGCTGGCTCATGTCGCCGTTCAGCAGCGATTCGATGATACGCAGACGTGTGCCAAAGGCTTCCCGCTCATCGGGCGTCATCATGAGTTGCAGGAGCGGTAATGCATGCTGGTCGGCAAACGCCTGCTGAATCAGATCAACAAAACGTAGCCAGTTCGACTCCGCAGCCTGTTCAGTTTCGGGTGGCACAGCAGGTTGGTTCATGAGAGGGCTTCCGTACTCACTAAAGAGTACGGAAGCTTAACACAGCTAGTAACGGCGATTCCACTCAGCATCTGACAGGATCTTGTCAGGCTGGCCCAGGAAGTAGCGATAGTAGGCATCATAAGCCAGCACATTCTTCACGTAACCCCGCGTTTCGGAAAACGGAATGGTTTCGATGAAGGCGACGGCACTCAGATTGCCCGCGGTGCTGTTTTGCCAGGTCCGTACGCGACCGGGCCCGGCGTTGTAGGCCGCCGAGGCGAAGATCCGGTTCTTATCAAACTGCTGATAGACATAATCCAGATACTGCGTGCCAATCTGGATATTGGTTTGCGGATCGAACAGCTGAGACGGATTCACATAGCCAGGAATGCTAAACATCTTCACGGTATGCGTGGCGGTGGCGGGCATAATTTGCATCAGGCCACTCGCACCGACCGGGGAACGCGCTTTCGGGTTCCACGCACTTTCCTGACGGGAAATCGCCATCGCATAGCTCTGCGGAATGGTTTTCCCCTGTGTGTTCTGCTTATAAAGATTCTGCCATGCCAGCGGGAAGCGTTCTTTCAGGCTGTCCCACATTTTTGCGGTGATGGTGGCCTGTACGCTGAGATCCCACCAGTCCTGCTCGCTTGCGTAACGCGCCAGCATCTGCTGCTGGACATGGGTTTTGCTGTTAATCAGGTTGGCCCATTCGCTTCGCGCCAGATTATCCAGCCCCCAGTACATCAGCTCGCGTACCCGGGCCAGCTCGGGCCCCTGTATCGTGGCGCTGTCGGGTTTCGGTGCGGCATCTACCTGCAGAGGATAATTCACGCCCAGACGCTGTGCAGCCACCATCGGGTAAAAGCCGCGTGACGTCATCAGTTTGCGCAGAATCTCATCGGCTTCTTCTTTGCGATCTTTGGAATAAAGCAGATCGGCCTGCCAGTATTGCCATTCGTCTTTCTCTTTCGCTTCTACCGGCAGACGGGCAATCCAGGTATTCAGGCCACGACGGTCATTTTCACTCAGCGCCAGGCGGACGCGCCGCTCCAGCAAGGCAGTTGATTCGCTGTTCATCACCACCGCATCGCGCCAGCGCGCTTGCTCAGAAGTCAGATCGCTGCCCATCATGCGCCAGACCACAATCTCCTTCAGCGCCTGTTCATCCTCCGGCCCCATTTTTTGCGCCCGGACCAGTTCGGGAATCATGCTGCGGGCATTTTCCATATCGGCACGCGCCACACGGGCGAAGGCAAAGATAGTGGCCTGGCGCGTAAAGTCGGTGGCACCAACGCTGTTGGCAAAAGTCGTTACGGACTGGGGATCTTTCTGCAGCGTCAGTAAGGCATCCGACATCGTCTTATAATCAGCGGGCAGCATCTTCGCCAGATAGCTGACAAGGCTGTCATTGCCCGCTTTCATCGCCAGACGAATGCGTTCCAGCACCGTAATAGGCGAGAGCTGCCCTGAGGCCTGCCAGACTGAAAACAGCTTGTCACAGTCATTCGGCAAGGCGGTGCCGCGCAGCCAAATCGCTTTTGCGCCCGCAAAGGCCGCCTGCTGCTGACCGGTAGACCATTTTGCGTAATACCAGTTGCAGCGCGCCTGCACCGGCGTCGGTTCATCCGGACTGAAATTCAGTACGCCTTGCCAGTCCTGACGATGGGCCAGCACGTTCACAAACCGTGTTTTCAGCGACCGTGCCGGGGGCAAGGTGGGGTACTTTTGAATGAAGTTCTGCACCGCCAGGCTGGTTTCCTGATCCAGATCCTGCGCCAGCAAACGGTATTCTAAGTAGGGATAAAGCGGATAATCCTGCAGCGTCGGTAACAGTTGATCGACTGTCGCCATCTGGTTACTGTCCCACGCCTGTTTAATCTGTTGATATCGTTGCCGTTGTTGATCAAGCGAATCAGCCCATGCGCTGCCGGCCATGCTCACCAGGCAGAACCCTATCATCCCGTTACGCCACTTCTCCACGTAAATCTCCTCTGTTGCTGGGCCCTGGCAGGGTGCCAGACGTTATTCATGCTAACCAGGGGAAGCCACTCTTGCCATGTTCTTCACAAAATTTACCTTTGCGCAGGCGTGGCGCACCGCAATGTCACACGTTCTGCGCTACGGCTGTGCATTTTATCATCACATAAACTTATGGCATGCCGCTTTATCTCTTTGATTCATCAAGTTAAAAATCTGGCACAGCCTTTGCTCTGTTGAATGCCATCTTGTATACCAGTTGGAATTTATTGCATGGCTTCAACATCTGGCTTGACCCTTAGCGAATGGCAGCAACGCGCCCGGCAGCACCCACAGCAGCTTCAGACGTTGCTGGCAACCCACCTGGCGGAACAGGAACCCAGTGATAATGCCTGGATCTGTCTTGCCAGTCCGGCGCAGCTCGAAGCACAAATCACGCCGCTTCTGGCACGCTATCAGCAGGATCCCGACGCGCTTCCTTTGTTCGGTGTGCCGTTCGCGGTCAAAGACAATATTGATGTCGCAGGCTGGCCGACCACCGCCGCCTGCCCGGCGTTTAGCTACACCGCTGAAGAGGATGCCTTTGTGGTGGCGCGCCTGAAAGCAGCAGGTGCGGTGGTCATCGGCAAAACCAACCTTGATCAGTTTGCAACCGGCCTGGTGGGCACACGCTCACCTTATGGCGCGGTGTGTAATACCTTTGATCCGGATTTTGTCAGTGGCGGATCCAGTTCCGGATCGGCCTCAGTACTGGCGCGTGGCCTGGTGGCTTTCTCACTCGGTACTGACACCGCCGGGTCAGGTCGGGTGCCGGCAGGGTTTAACAATATTGTCGGCCTGAAACCGACAAAGGGCTGGTTCTCTGCCCGTGGTGTGGTCCCGGCCTGTCGCCTGAACGATACGATTTCGGTGTTTGCGCTGACGGTTGAAGACGCCTTTACCGTGGCCAGCCTGGCCGGTGGCTACGACGAGAAAGACGCCTATTCGCGCGTGAATCCCCGTACGGCCCCAGCAGGCATGAAAGCCCGTCCTGATTTCGCCATTCCGGCTACACCGGAATTTTACGATGATGCCGCCGCCGAAGCCGCCTGGGATGCCGCGCTCAGCGCACTGAAGGCGACCGGCGCGACGTTGCATCCCATTGACTTTACCCCTTTCCGCCAGCTCGCCGAGCAGCTTTATCAGGGTCCGTGGGTCGCCGAGCGCACCGTCGCCGTAGGCGAGATGCTTAACCAGCCAGAGAACATGGATCCGGTGGTCCACGGCATTGTGGCGAATGGCCTGAAGTACAGCGCCGTGGATGCCTGGCAGGCCGAATACCAGCGTGCCGAACTGGCCCGGCACATTCAGCAGGTTCTGGCCTCGTTTGATGCGCTGGTGGTGCCCACCTCGCCCACCATTTACACGCTGGACGAAATGCAGCAGGAGCCGGTACTGTATAACGCGCATTTTGGCACTTATACCAACTTCACTAATCTGGCCGATCTTGCTGCACTGGCCCTGCCCGCCCCGTTCAGAAACGACGACCTGCCGGCGGGCATTACGCTCATCGCTCCCGCCTGGCATGACCGCGCGCTGGCGCAGTTTGGACTGCGCTGGCAGCAGGCTCTGGCCCTGCCTCTCGGCGCAACCGGCCTGCCACTGCCGTCCTCCCCGGCGGCGCTTCCTCTATCCCACGATCATGTTCGGGTGGCCGTCGTCGGCGCACACCTCACCGGGATGCCCCTTAATTTCCAGCTCACCACGCGCCAGGCCGTTCTGGTGGAAGAGACGCAGACCGCCAGCCAGTATCGCCTGTTTGCCTTATTAGAGGGTCCGATTAAGAAACCCGGCCTGATGCGCACAGAACAGGGGACGGCCATTACCGTTGAACTTTGGGATATCCCGCTGGCGCGCTTCGGTGAGTTTGTGGCGGAAATTCCTGCCCCACTGGGCATTGGCAATCTGACGCTTGCCGATGGACGTGTGGTGAAAGGCTTTATTTGTGAAGGTGCCGCGCTAACCGGCGCGCTGGAAATCACTGAATTTGGCGGCTGGCGTAACTGGCTTGCCTCGCCTGGGAGTAACTAATTATGTTCAGCACAGTCCTGATTGCTAACCGGGGTGAAATTGCCTGTCGCGCCATCCGCACGCTGAAACGTCTGGGCATTGAAAGCGTGGCCGTGTTTTCCGATGCCGACCGCAACGCGCAGCATGTGAAAGAGGCGGATATCGCCGTGGGTCTGGGCGACGACAAAGCCAGTGACAGCTATCTGCGCGTCGACAAAATTCTGGCGGCGGCGCAGGAAACGGGCGCCCAGGCGGTCTGGCCCGGCTATGGTTTTCTGTCAGAGAGTCTGCCCTTTGCTGCCGCCTGTGAACAGGCCGGTATCGTGTTTGTCGGTCCCACGGCTGCGCAAATTGGCGAGTTTGGGCTGAAACATCGCGCCCGTGAGTTAGCCGCGCAGGCCGGAGTACCGATGACGCCAGGCACGCCGCTGCTCAACACACTTGATGACGCCCTAAGCGCAGCCGAATCCATCGGTTATCCGGTGATGTTAAAAAGCACGGCAGGCGGCGGAGGCATTGGGCTGACGCGCTGTGCCGACGCCGGGGCACTGCGCAATGCCTGGGAGAGCGTCCGTCGACTGGGCGAACAATTCTTTAGTGACGCCGGCGTTTTCCTCGAACGCTGTATCGATCATGCCCGCCACGTGGAAGTGCAGATCTTCGGTGATGGCAAGGGCACCGTGGTGGCGCTGGGCGAGCGCGACTGTTCGCTGCAACGCCGCAACCAGAAAGTGGTGGAGGAAACCCCCGCGCCCTGCCTGCCCACGGCCACGCGCGCGGCGTTGCTCGCCTCGGCCGTTCGGCTGGGTGAGGTAGTCAATTACCGCAGCGCGGGGACCGTAGAATACATTTATGATGCACAGCAGGACGCCTTCTATTTCCTGGAAGTGAATACCCGCCTGCAGGTTGAGCATCCGGTCACCGAATGCGTCACCGGCCTCGACCTGGTGGAATGCATGTTGCGCGTCGCCGCTGACGAAGCGATCGACTGGCCGCGCCTGCAGCAGGCACCGCAGGGCGCGTCGATTGAAGTCCGTTTGTACGCCGAAGATCCTTTAAAAAACTTCCAGCCCAGCCCCGGCGTGCTCACGCATGTCAGTTTTCCTGACGATGTCCGTGTGGACAGTTGGGTGACGACCGGCAGCGAGGTTTCCAGCTATTACGATCCGATGATCGCCAAGCTCATCGTCCATGCGGACACGCGAGAGGCGGCGCTGAAAAAACTGCAATGCGCACTGAACGCCACACAACTGCACGGTATCGCCACCAATCTTGATTATCTGCGGCAGGTCGTGGCCACCGAGGCGTTCCGTAGCGGCAAGGTCTGGACACGTTTTCTGGACAGCTTTACGCCCGCGGCAGCCGTAGTCGAAGTGCTGCAGGCGGGCACGTTCAGCTCCATCCAGGACGTGCCGGGCCGTCTGGGTTACTGGAATATCGGCGTACCGCCGTCAGGTCCGATGGATGATTATGCCTTCCGCCTTGCCAACCGCATCGTCGGAAATCACGAGTCGGCGGCCGGGCTGGAATTTACCCTGCAGGGCCCAACGCTGCGCTTTCATTGCGCGGCGACCCTTGCTCTCACAGGGGCAGACTGCGGTGCCACGCTGGATGGCATCCCTGTCAGCAACTGGCAGCCGATAACGGTCAATGCTGGCCAAACGCTGACACTGGGTCGCGCCCAGCGCGGTTGCCGCTGTTATCTGGCTATCCGTAACGGCTTTGATGTCCCGGAATACCTTGGCAGTCGTTCCACCTTTTCTCTGGGCCAGTTTGGCGGGCACGCCGGTCGCACGCTTCGGGTTGCCGATATGCTGCCTGTCTCGCAACCGTCACTGGCAGCCTGCACCACGCCCGCGCCGGTCAGCGCTCCGCAGGCACTCAGCCCGGCGCTGATCCCAACGTACACCAGCGAATGGCACATTGGTGTCCTGTACGGACCGCACGGCGCACCTGACTTTTTCACCCAGGCCGCCATCGATGAATTCTTTGCCAGCGACTGGCAGGTTCACTACAACTCCAACCGCCTTGGTGTACGTCTGGTCGGGCCTAAACCGGCCTGGACGCGCGCTAACGGCGGTGAAGCGGGCCTGCATCCGTCCAACGTGCACGACTGTGAATACGCGATTGGCGCAATCAACTTCACCGGTGACTTTCCGGTCATCCTGACCCACGACGGTCCCAGCCTCGGCGGCTTTGTCTGCCCGGTGACGATAGCCAAAGCCGAACTGTGGAAGGTCGGCCAGGTCAAACCGGGCGATAAAATTCGCTTCCATCCCATCAGCGTCGAAGAAGCCGTCGCGCTGGAAAATGCCCGGTTGCAGGTCATCGCCACGTTGCGTCCGCACACGGCGCAGACGTTTGACGTGCCGTCGCTGGCCGACAACCGCTTTGGCTCCGCTACCGTGCTCGCCGCCGTTGCCGCCACCGACACCACACCGCAGGCGGTATATCGTCAGGCCGGCGATAAATACATTCTGATCGAATATGGCGACAACGTGCTGGATCTGGCGCTCCGCCTCCGTGTTCATCTGCTGATGGCGTCGCTGCGTGAGCGACCGGTTGACGGCATCGAAGAGCTCTCCCCCGGCGTGCGTTCACTGCAAATTCGCTATGACAGCCTTACCCTGTCGCAGTCCCAGTTAATGTCCGAGCTGCTGGCCCGGGAAGCCATGCTCGGTGATGTCAGCACGCTGAAAGTGCCCTCTCGCATTGTCTGGATGCCGATGGCGTTTGAAGACAGCGCTACGATCGGTGCCGTCGGACGTTATAAAGAAACCGTGCGCGCCAGCGCGCCCTGGCTACCCAATAATGTCGATTTTATTCAACGTATCAATGGATTATCCGATCGTGAACAGGTCCACGATACGCTGTTCAATGCCAGCTACCTGATTTTGGGCCTGGGCGATGTTTATCTGGGTGCACCCTGCGCGGTGCCGATTGATCCCCGTCATCGCCTGCTCAGCTCCAAGTACAGTCCGGCCCGTACCTTTACCGCAGAGGGCACCGTCGGCATCGGCGGCATGTACATGTGCATTTACGGCATGGACTCTCCCGGCGGTTACCAGCTGGTCGGCCGTACGTTACCCATCTGGAACACCTTCCTGAAAAACCCGCAGTTCGGTGCCGGTGAGCCCTGGCTCCTGCGCTTCTTCGATCAGGTGCGCTTCTATCCGGTGAGCGAAGAGGAACTGGCGCAACTTCGTGATGATTTCCGCGAGGGCCGTGCTGCGCTGCGTATCGAAGAAACTGAATTCGATTTTGCCGCTCACCAGGCGTTTCTGGTGGCGAACGCCGACGACATTGCGGCGTTTCGCCAGCGCCAGGCCGCGGCATTTGAGCAGGAGGTCCGGCTCTGGTCGCAGGAGGAGCCGGAAGCCCCCACTTCCACTGAGGCCGAGTCAGACGCGCCCGCTGAGGATAACAGCGCGCAGGCTGTACAGGCAGATATGAACGGCAATATCTGGAAAGTGCTGGTGCAGGCGGGCGAGACGGTGAGCGCCGGACAAACGCTGGTGATTGTTGAGGCAATGAAAATGGAACTGGCCATTACGGCTCCCTGCGCGGGTCGGGTGAAACGCGTGGCCTGCCAGGCCGGCCGCCCTGTCAGCCCTGGCGACACGCTGCTGTGGCTGGAATAAGGAGCGCCGATGACGACCCGATCACCACGAAGCAAAGCCCGCCCGGAAGCACTGGCAGAACGGGTTTACCAGGCACTGAAAAACGACATTTTTGAGTTCCGCCTGATGCCCGGCGACCGCTTCAGCGAAAGTGAGATTGCAGAGCGCATGGCAGTCAGCCGCACCCCGGTTCGCCAGGCCCTGTTCTGGCTGGAGCGTGAAGGCTATGTCGACGTGTGGTTTCGCAGCGGCTGGCAGGTGAAAGCCTTTGATTTTGCCTACTTCGAAGAGCTGTACGATTTGCGTACCGTCCTGGAGTGCGAGGCGGTCACGCGCCTGTGTGCGTTGCCGCCGACCCAGTGCGCCGACCGGCTACGCGAGCTGTATCAGTTCTGGTGCGAAGCCGCGCAGGTGGAAGATGGCAAGCGGGTTTCACAGCATGATGAGGCGTTTCATATGACGCTGGTCGCCGCTGCGGGCAATGCGGAAATGGCGCGGATCCATGCCGAGCTGACAGAGAAAATCCGCATTATCCGGCGGCTTGATTTTACCCGGGAAGATC
The DNA here is from genome assembly GCF_035191405.1 of Pantoea sp. JZ2. Taxonomy (NCBI): domain Bacteria; kingdom Pseudomonadati; phylum Pseudomonadota; class Gammaproteobacteria; order Enterobacterales; family Erwiniaceae; genus Pantoea; species Pantoea sp. JZ2. The sequence goes on from NZ_CP045247.1 coordinate 4,027,548, forward strand.
GTATCGCGGCGACCTATCGCGAACACGCACAGATTTTGCGGGCCATTTTATTGCAAGAGACCGGCGACGCCCGCCAGATCCTGACCGGGCACATTGCCGTCAGTAAAGCGGAGGTCAGAAAAATCACGCTACACATGCTCCAGCAGGCCCGGCTTCAACCCATTGAATAACGTATCCATACCATTAGGGGTTTATCATCGATGAAAAGACGTTCATTGCTTAAAGCTTTTGCTCTCTCAGCTACCGTCGCGGGCATGGGGTTCGCCTGGAGCGCTCAGGCGGCTGACACCATCAAAGTAGGCATCATGCACTCCCTTTCCGGCACCATGGCCATTTCTGAAACGCCACTTAAAGATGTCGCCCTGATGACCATCGATGAAATTAACGCCAAAGGCGGCGTGCTGGGGAAAAAACTGGAGCCCGTAGTGGTGGATCCGGCCTCAAACTGGCCGCTGTTCGCCGAGAAAGCCCGGCAACTGCTGACCCAGGACAAAGTGGCTGTGGTGTTTGGTTGCTGGACCTCGGTATCGCGCAAATCCGTGCTGCCAGTTTTTGAAGAACTGAATGGTCTGCTCTTCTATCCGGTGCAGTACGAAGGTGAAGAGATGTCGCCGAACGTCTTTTATACCGGTGCAGCACCAAACCAGCAGGCGATTCCGGCGGTGGAATACCTGATGAGCCAGGATGGCGGCGGGGCCAAACGTTTCTTCCTGCTGGGAACAGATTATGTTTATCCCCGCACCACCAACAAGATCTTACGCGCCTTCCTGCATTCAAAAGGCGTGCAGGATAAAGATATCGAAGAAGTATACACCCCGTTTGGCTACAGCGATTACCAGACCATCGTCTCTAATATCAAGACGTTCGCCGCTGGCGGCAAAACCGCGGTGGTCTCCACCATCAATGGCGATTCCAACGTTCCGTTCTACAAGGAACTGGCTAACCAGGGCATTAAAGCCACCGATATCCCGGTCGTAGCCTTCTCGGTGGGTGAAGAGGAACTTCGTGGGATTGATACCAAACCGCTGGTCGGTCAACTGGCAGCCTGGAACTATTTTGAATCCTTAGATAACCCGACCAACGCGAAATTTGTTGCCGACTATCGGGCTTATGCAAAAGCGCACAATCTGCCGAATGCCAGCACCGTGGTAACCAATGACCCGATGGAAGCCACCTACGTAGGCATTCATATGTGGGCGCAGGCCGTCGAGAAAGCCGGTACGACCAATGTGGATAAAGTGCGTGCGGCCATGGCCGGTCAGACCTTTAAGGCCCCGGACGGGTTTACCCTGACGATGGATCAGACCAACCACCATCTGCACAAACCCGTGATGATTGGCGAAGTTGAAGAAAACGGTCAGTTTAACGTGGTCTGGCAGACGGACAAACCGGTACGTGCCCAGCCCTGGAGCCCGTATATTCCCGGCAATGATAAAAAACCGGATCATCCCGTGAAAACGACGCAGTAAAACTCAGACCGCCCTCGCGCTGGCTGTGAGGGCGGCCGTCAGGACATCCTATGCTCGCCCTTTTGATGAGGCTCACCATGATGCTTCGCCTGAATTTTTTAGCGTTATTGCTGCTTCTGCCGCTGTTTGCCAGCGCCGGACCCGCTACGGACTTTGCCGCCGCCAGCCGAACTCAGCAGGCCGATCTGCTGCAACAGTGGGCCGCTGCGCCAGATGCCCGCCGTTTACCCTTGCTGGAAGCGTTAAAAGCGGAAACCGTCGTAACGGATCAGGACCACCATCCCTTTAGTAAAACCGGGAATACGCTTCAGCCACTGGATGACGCCGCACAGCCCAACGGCGACGTTAAAAAGTTGTTTATGAACAACCGCCTGCGTGTACTGGTCGCCAGTGCTCTCGCCGCCCATCAGCTGGTAAGCCCTGATGCCGGCGTGCGCCTGCGCGCGGCGCAACAGTTACAAAACGACGCGGCCGCTGACCTGCTTCCGCTCATAGAGAAACGCCTCAGTGTTGAAACGGATCCTCAGGTTCATGCTGCGCTGGCCATGACGGCGGCCAGTCTGCAGCTGACCAGCACGCAGCCGATGGTGCGGCTTAGAGCGGTCAAACTGCTGGGCGAATCCAGCGATCCTAATACTCAGGCCAGCCTGCAGCGCCTGACGCAGCCCGCAGCCGAGCCCGATGAAACGGTACGCGAGGCAGCGGCAGACAGCCTGAAGCAGATGAAAAGTCGCCTGATGTGGGGCGATCTGCTGGGACAGGCATTCAGCGGGCTCTCGCTGGGATCGATCCTGCTGCTGGCCGCGCTGGGCCTGGCCATCACCTACGGTCTGCTGGGGGTGATCAATATGGCGCACGGTGAAATGCTGATGCTGGGCGCGTACGCCACCTGGCTGGTACAAAACCTGTTTCAGCAGTTTGCACCGCAGTATATCGCCTGGTATCCGCTGCTGGCGCTGCCGGTCGCGTTTCTGATGACGGCAGTCATTGGAATGGCGCTGGAGCGCACTATCATTCGCCATTTGTATGGCCGCCCGCTGGAAACCCTGCTCGCGACCTGGGGCATCAGCCTGATGCTGATTCAGCTGGTGCGTATGCTGTTTGGTGCGCAGAACCTGGAGGTCGCCAATCCCGCCTGGCTGTCGGGCGGATTGCAGGTGCTGCCCAATCTGGTTCTGCCCTGGAACCGCATTGCAGTCATCCTGTTCGTGGTGTTTGTGCTGATACTAACCTGGCTGCTCCTCAACCGTACGCGGCTGGGGATGAACGTGCGCGCCGTCACCCAAAACCGGGCCATGGCCGACTGCTGTGGCGTGCCGACGGGCCGCGTGGACATGCTGGCATTTGGTCTGGGTTCCGGTATCGCGGGGCTGGGCGGCGTCGCCCTGTCGCAGTTAGGCAATGTCGGGCCAGAACTGGGCCAGGGCTACATCATCGACTCTTTCCTGGTGGTGGTGCTGGGCGGCGTCGGCCAGCTTGCCGGAACCGTGGTCGCCGCACTGGGACTGGGCATTCTCAACAAAGTGCTGGAGCCGCAGATGGGGGCCGTATTGGGGAAAATCCTTATTCTGGTGTTGATCGTGCTGTTTATTCAAAAACGTCCGCAGGGACTGTTTGCCGTGAAAGGAAGGGTGACTGACTGATGACGCAACCTCTCACCTTACGTCTGACGCGTCAGGCACCGCGCCTGACGCTGGGCATTGGCGCAGTCGTTACGCTGCTGCTGCTGATCATGCCGTTCCTGGCACTGCTGCCCGCCTCGCATCCGCTGGCGATCTCCACCTATACCTTAACGCTGGTCGGTAAAATTCTGTGCTACGCCGTGGTCGCGGTGGCGCTGGATCTGGTGTGGGGTTATGCGGGCTTACTTTCTCTGGGGCATGGCCTGTTTTTTGCGCTGGGCGGCTATGCGATGGGCATGTACCTGATGCGCCAGGCCTCCGGGGACAGCCTGCCCGCGTTTATGACCTTCCTGTCCTGGGATCGGCTGCCGTGGTTTTGGGCAGGCACGCAGCATTTCGCCTGGGCGCTGTGTCTGATTGTCCTCGTGCCGGGCCTGCTGGCGCTGGTGTTTGGTTTCTTTGCCTTCCGCTCGAAAATCAAAGGCGTGTATTTCTCCATCATGACCCAGGCGCTGACCTATGCCGGCATGCTGCTGTTCTTTCGCAACGAAACCGGTTTTGGCGGTAACAACGGCTTTACCGGTTTTACGACCCTGCTGGGCTTTAGTGTGACCTCAACCAACACGCGCATCGGCTTGTTTATTGCTACCGTCATGCTGCTGTTAGCAAGCCTGGTGCTGGGCTTCGCGCTGGCCCGCAGTAAATTTGGCCGGGTGCTGACCGCTGTTCGGGATGCCGAAAACCGCCTGATGTTCTGCGGTTACGATCCCCGGGGTTTTAAGCTGTTCGTCTGGACCCTCTCGGCCATGTTATGTGGCCTGGCAGGCGCGCTCTATGTACCCCAGGTTGGCATTATTAACCCCAGTGAAATGTCCCCGACCAACTCCATTGAAGCCGCTATCTGGGTCGCACTTGGCGGGCGCGGTACGCTTATCGGTCCGCTGCTCGGGGCCGCCATCGTCAACGGCGCGAAAAGCTTCTTCACCGTGGCTTTTCCGGAGTACTGGCTGTTTTTCCTGGGGATGATGTTTATTTTGGTCACGCTGTTTCTGCCGCGTGGCGTGATGGGTTTACTGCGCCGGAGAAAAGATGACTGAGACCCTGTTCACCCAAACTCTGCCAGCCGATCGTTATCGTGCCCGGCGCGATCCGGTCCTGCAGTTGGCTAACATCACCGTAACCTTTGAGGGGTTTCGTGCGCTTAACAATCTCTCTTTACAGATTGGCGTCGGTGAACTGCGCTGCATCATTGGTCCTAATGGCGCAGGTAAAACCACGCTGATGGACGTTATTACCGGCAAAACGCGTCCCGACACAGGGCAGGCCATTTACGATCAGGATAAAAACCTCATCGCCCTGTCGCCGGTCGAGATTGCCCGTAGCGGAATTGGGCGCAAATTTCAGAAGCCGACAGTGTTTGAAGCGCTGACGGTATTTGAGAATCTGGAGATTGCCCTGAAAACCACCAAAACCGTCTGGGCCAGCCTGCGTGCGCGCCTTGACAGCGCGCAACGGGATCGGATCGATGAGATCCTGACGCTGCTGCGGCTTAGCGCCGCCCGCCAGCGACCGGCAGGTCTGCTGTCGCATGGCCAAAAGCAATTTCTTGAAATCGGCATGCTGCTGGTGCAGGAACCGCACCTGCTGCTGCTTGATGAGCCCGCTGCGGGCATGACCGATGCGGAAACTGACTACACCGCAGAACTGTTTCGCAGTCTGGCGGGCAAGCATTCACTTATGGTGGTTGAGCACGATATGGGCTTCGTGGAAACCATTGCCGATCACGTCACCGTTTTGCATCAGGGAGCCGTACTGGCAGAAGGTTCCCTGCGCGAGGTACAGGCCAACGAGCAGGTCATTGACGTTTATTTGGGGCGCTAAATGTTACAGGTATCTGAACTGCATCAGTATTATGGCGGCAGCCACATTCTGCGTGGCCTGTCTTTTGAGGTTAAACAGGGTGAAGTCACCTGCCTGCTCGGCCGCAACGGTGTGGGGAAAACCACGCTGCTGAAATGCCTGATGGGCTTAATACCGGCTAAATCGGGCGAGGTGCGCTGGCAGGACAATATCATCAACGGGCGAAAGCCCCACCAGCGCGTGCAGGCCGGCATGGCTTACGTGCCGCAGGGGCGGGAGATTTTTCCGCGTCTGACGGTTGAAGAGAATCTGCGGATGGGCCTGTCACGCTTTTCATCCTCGCAGGCAAAGCAGGTGCCTGAAGAGATTTACCAGCTGTTTCCGGTATTGTTCGATATGAAATCCCGCCGGGGCGGCGATCTGTCCGGCGGCCAGCAACAGCAGTTGGCCATTGGCCGGGCGCTGGCCAGCCGTCCACAGTTGCTGATCCTCGACGAGCCTACCGAAGGGATTCAGCCTTCAGTGATCAAAGAGATTGGCCTGGTGATCCGCCAACTGGCACAGCGCGGCGACATGGCGATTCTGCTGGTCGAGCAGTTTTATGATTTTGCCGCGGACCTGGCCGACCGCTATCTGGTCATGTCGCGCGGTGAAATTATCCAGCGCGGGCGCGGTGAAGAGATGGAAACGGATAACGTGCGGAGCCTGGTCACCATCTGATTCTCCTCCTGTCAGGCAGGTCGGCGCGCAGGCTGACCTGCCTGGAACGCGGCACCCTGCGCTTTCTTCCCACCTGAGCCATGCACGCCCACGGTACGCATCCGTGACCGGCCCGTTTCTTTTCCGTCGTTAAATTCTTGTGTAATAACGCACAAGACATCTTGTAATAAATAACAGTAAGTATAATAATTCTCATTTGCATTCAATGTGCATAACACCTTTGTCACATGACTTTCTGCGCCTTTCTTCTGCCGGGCGCGTTGTATTTGCCTTTGTAAGGGATAAACAATGAGAATGCCTTTTGGCCCGAAACGGTTAGCGCTACTGTGTTCCATCGCCATTGCCGCCCCTGCGGTCTCCTTTGCCGCCGATACGCTGGTGGTGACAGCAAAGCCTGAAGAAACATCGACCACGCCCACTGAAGGCTACACGGCGACCGTCAGTAAAGGGGCAACCAAAACCGATCGTCCTTTGATCACCACCGGTCAGTCCGTTTCGGTCGTGACGCGCCAGCAAATGGCCGATCAGGGCGCAATGGATGTGAATCAGGCGCTTAACTACACCGCCGGTGCCTTCACGAACTTCGCTGGCGCAGCCACCCGCTACGACACGGTCTCTCTGCGCGGCTTCCACGGCGGCGATGTCGATAACATTTTCCTGGACGGTCTGCGCCTGATGAGCGATCCCGGCAGCTATAACGTGCTGCAGGTCGATCCCTGGTTCCTCGACCGTATTGATGTGATCAAAGGCCCCTCTTCTGCCCTCTATGGACAGACGGTGCCGGGTGGCTTAGTGATGGAAAGCTCCAGACGTCCGCAGTATGCGCCTGAGGGACATTTCCGTTTGTCTACCGGCAACCATAACACCAACAGCGCTGCGTTTGATTACACCAATGCCATCAACGATCAGTGGGCGTTTCGTCTGACCGGCATAACGCGCAACAGTGATACGCAGTACGATCACACACGCGAAGAAAAATATGCGATTTCGCCTTCACTGCTGTGGCAACCTGATGAGGATACGTCACTCCTGCTGCGCGCTTATCTGCAAAAAGATCCGTCCGGCGGCTATCACAGTGCCGTGCCAGGGGACGGCAGCATCACCGAACATAACGGGCGTAAGCTCAGCACCGGTTTCTATGATGGCGACAGCGCGCTGGATCAGTTCAAGCGGCGAGAGCAGATTTACAGCGCGGAATTCGCTCACCGCTTTAATGAAACCTGGGCGTTTCGCTCGAATGCCAGCTACTCCCATTCCAATGTCGATCTGGATCAGGTTTATCAGATTGGCTGGGCATCACCGCAGTCAGAACTGCTCAATCGCTACTATTCCGGCTCGCGTTCGTCGCTGCAGGCGTACGCGATTGATAACCAGCTGGAAGCCGACTTTGATACCGGTCCGGTGGATCACAAGGTGGTGCTCGGTGCGGAATACCATCAGTACACGAACGATTTACGGGGTGCCAGCGGCCCGGCCAGTTCACTCAATGCGCTGACAGGTCAGGCCATGGGCGTGAATCCGGCTTACGTGTTTACAAATTCACAGCGTCGTTACTATCAAACCGGCGTGTACCTGCAGGATGAGCTGAAATGGGACAAATGGCATCTGGATCTCTCAGGCCGCTACGATCGCATCGTGTCTGAAAACCGCCAGTACAGCACCGATACCCAATATCGTCGTCAGGATGATCACGTCAGTGGCCGGGCGGCGCTGCTGTATGCCTTCGATAACGGGATTTCGCCCTACGTCAGCTATAGCCAGGCGATTACGCCACAATCCCTTTCCGGACGGGATGGCAACCTGCTGAAGCCAACGACCTCGGAGCAGTATGAGACCGGCATTAAGTACCAGCCCGTGGGCACGTCCGATCTCTACTCCGCCGCGATCTACGACCTGACACAGAATGATGTCGGTAACCGCGTGGTAGTGGGCTCCTATTATGAACCGGCTGGCAAAGTGCACTCTCAGGGCCTCGAACTGGAAGCGCATAATCAGCTCACCCCGCGACTGAGCACGCTGGCGAGCGTGACGGTGAACCATGTGCGCTTCAAAGATTCCATCGACGGCAATAACGGCCACACGCCTTACGTGACGCCTGACTCGATGGCGTCTGCCTGGGCGAAATACCAGTTTGATGCGGGAATCAGCGTCGGTGCTGGCGTGCGTTACATTGGTCGGCAGTGGGCAGACAATGAGAACACCACACGTCTGCCTTCCGCTACGCTGTTTGACGCCTCGGTCCGCGCTGATTTAGGTGCCTGGAACAGCAGCCTCAAAGGCGCGTTTGTGCAGCTTAATGCCAATAACCTGACCGATCGCGACTACGTTTCTGCCTGCTACGGCACGGGCCTCTGCTACTGGGGCGCAGAGCGCACCGTGGTGGCGACCGTCGGCTACGATTTCTGATCCCTCCCAGGGCGGCAATCCGTGCCGCCTGTCACCGCTTATGCCACAGCGGCGCAATGTCGCCGCTGTTTTTCTCGCAGAAAAACACGAACCAGCCACAGCCACAGCACACCACAGATCAGGTTCAACAGGCTGAAGCCTGCGGTACCGCCATGAAAATAGGCCGCTTTGCCTGCCTCAATCCCAAAAGCAAAGACCACCATACTGACCATGCCCAGCATCGCTGCCACGCTGCCCTTCCCTGCCTGACTGGAAAATAACGTCAGTCGGTACAGTCCGGCATTGACCATTCCGCTGCCGAAGCCGTAAAGGCTGAGGCCAGCCGTGAGCCCAATGTAGCTGTCCGCCTGCCATAACGTGCTCAGCACAGCGATCAAAAGCCCTGTAACCACAGGCCAGGCCCCCAACCGTAACGGCTGCTCGACGGAGAGACGGCTGGCCAGTCGTCCCAGCGTGAGATTCCCGGCAATCATTGCCATAAAGACCGGCAGTTGAAGCAGTGCGTAATCCAGTCGGCTCAGGCCCAGACCGTGAATCAGGATAACAGGCGAAAGCGCGACCCATGTCAGGCAGGGAATCGTCACCAGGCCAATAGCCAGCGAACCGCACATCACCTGGCGGTCTTTTAGCAACGCATAATAGCCCGCCGCCAGCGACGGCAGCGATACGGAGGTGCGTCTGTCACCTGCGGTTTCCGGCATCGACAGGCCCAGACCAATGAGCGACAGCGCGGCCAGAGCAGCGAAAAACAGAAACAGTGTGCGCCAGTCTGCGACGGCCAGAAACGCCGTACCCGCCAGCGGCCCGGCCAGCGGAGCCAGCAGCGCAACGTTCGCCATCAGCGCCATCATCTTTACGCTGAGTGCCTCGTCAAAAGCCTCCTGAATGGCGGCATAGCCCACCGCACCGATAAAGCACAGGCTGATGCCCTGCAGAAAGCGCAGCAGGATAAAGGGCCCGATGCCCTGCACCCAGTGCGTCGCCAGACAGGTCAGCATAAAAAACGCAACACCGGTCAGCAGGACCGGACGGCGGCCCAGCTTGTCGGACAGCGGCCCCAGGAGCCACTGTAACAGCATCCCGCCCATCAGATAGGCGGTCAGCGAGGTGGCCACCCACTCCGGGCCCACGTGAAACGCCTGTGTGACCCGCAGCATGCCGGGCTGAATCATGTCATGCGCGAGATAGGTGGCAAACTCAAACAGCACCAGCGATAAAGGAAATAACAGATGTCGTCGCGTCAGGCGCGAGACAGGTTGAAAACGAGCCATCGTCAGTATTATCCAGTAAAACGAGAAAAACGCGGCCGCCAGGGCGACCGCGCTGATGGGAAGGCGGTGATAATCCCGTTAACGCCACCGGGCGACAGGATTCTCCAGCGTGCCGGCAAACTTGAGGTTTTCGGCAGGATCGGACAGGTTGATCATCTGCTGATTATTGGCCAGCTGCAGGCGGTTCAGACAGGAGCGGGTAAAGGTGGGCGCAAACATATCGTAGCGGGCAAATTTACTGGCCAGCTGCGGATGCGCCTGCTGATAATCCTTCACGCACTGTGCCACCAACTGCCAGAACTGACTCTCGGGCAGCGTACCTGACTGGTGCAAAATCGCGCTGATAAAGCGGAAGATACAGTCAAAGACGTCGGTAAAAATCGACAACAGCTTCAGTTCTTCAGGCACGTCTACCGCCAGACGCTGGACGTTCTCCGGCAGTACCGCCTCCGGGTTCATGACGGCGATTTCTTCGCCAATGTCTTTCATGTAGGCGCTGACCGGCACATTGTTTTCCAGCAGCAGGATCAGATTTTCGCCGTGGGGCATAAACACCAGATCGTGTTGATAGAAGCAGTGCAGCAGCGGACTGAGGTAACAGTTAAGGTAACGTTCAACCCACTGTGCCGCGGGCAGGCCTGAGTCGGCGATCAGTGCGGGCAGTAACGGCTGCTGATGATGATCAACATGCAGGAACGCCGCCATGGTCATCAAGCGCTGGCCGGGCTGCAGATCAGGAACCGGATTATCGCGCCACAGGGCCGCAAACATTTTCTTATAGGCGGAATCGCCCTTAATGGCACGTTCGTAATGGCGGTTGTGATAGCCCACGGCGGCCACCTCGCGCAGGATGCGGAAGTTGCAGCGCTGAAGCCAGCTGTCGTTTGCCACCAGCGTTTCCAGCCATTCATTAATCGCAGGCGTGGTCGCCATATAGTACGGCGACAAGCCGCGCATAAAGCCCATGTTGAGCACCGACAGGGCAGTTTTCACATAACGCTTATGAGGCTGGCTGCGGTTAAAGAAGGTACGAATCGACTGCTGCGCCTGATACTGGTCATCACCGATGCCCAGATAAATAATGTCCCGACTGGCAATATCCGCCGCAAACACCGTCAGCAGCTTGTTCTGCCACTGCCACGGATGCACGGGCATAAAGATATAGTCCTCGGGTTCCACCCCGTGGCTTGTCAGCTGAGCCGCGAACCGATCCAGAATGGACTGCCCTAGCTCCTCCTGCAGCAACTGCGTATAGCTCAGCGCGCTGAGGCTGGAGAAATGGGCATGACGACGGTGCACGGCTACCCAGATGAGATTTACCGGCGCGGCGGCCTCTGGAGCATAAGCCAGGTAATCCCGCGCATCGAAGCCGATGCGGCCGTTATTGGCGACGAAGCAGGGATGCCCTTCCGTCATAGAGGATTCCACGGTCTGGAAGTCCGCTTTTACCAGCGCCTGGCTGTCTGGATTCTGCTTCTGCAACTTAAATACGCTGCTGCATAAGGTGCTGCTGATCTCTTCCATATAGGTGGCTAACAGCGCCTGAGGAATGCCGATCTGCGCATTAAACTCCTCAATAAACTGCAGCGCATCCAGCGGTAACGCCCGACCATTCTCCTGCTTTTCCAGTGAGGCAACGTCGATATCCCAGTGGTCCAGCGCCAGACGCTGAGCGGAAAAATGGTACTCTGCCTCGGCACCCGGCACGGCCAGGCGATAACGTCCTGGGTGCATTTCGTCGGGGACGATCAGCTTTTCATGCGCGAATTCGGCAATCGCTTTACGAATCAGTAAACGGTTAGCCTGCAGCCAGTGAGGTCCGGTGAGATGGGCACCGGTTAACAGTGAGGTGGCGTGATTCATTCGTGAGTCCTGCAGTAATGCCTGTTGATAATCGTCGCGCTGACAGAAGGCGAGCCAGGCGGTTTTGTGGCCCATATCAATGGTGTGCTGGTAGCGAAAACCCGCACGTTTGTTCAGGCGATGGATTTTGTCGTTGCGCACATCCGGTTCGACCACCACGCGACTGACCTCGGGGCGGCTGAACAGGTAGTCCATAACGGTGCTGAAGACCTGCCAGCTAAATTCCCTGACCGGGGTTTCCGCGGGCGCGATCAGAATATGCATGCCGTAGTCGTCCGGCTGAGCGGGATAGTATTTACCTACTTCATCCTCGCGGGCGCGATAGCATTCGACAAGGAAGGCCGGTTCACCATTGCAGCAGCCGATCAACGCCGCATGCGGATCCCTGGCCGTCAGCTGGTGGTAAAAGTCGGCGACCTGCTCTGGTGTGTCATTCTGCATTCCCCAGAAGCGGGCATAGTCGCGCGTCACCCAGCGATGAATCAGCGTGGCGTCAGCGGCCTGCATAGGGCGGAGGGTAAACTGGCCTGCCGGGCGGGCGGCAGTGAAAAGCGTTAACTGTGACATATTACGATTCCGATTGAGCCGGGAAAGTCTGGAAGGCAATCTGCCGTTCGACGGGATAGATCTCTTTGCCGGTGATTTCACGCAGCAGCACCGAATTGCGATAGCAGGCCATGCCCAGATCCGGTGTAACGAAGCCGTGCGTGTGCAGCTCCGCGTTCTGCACGAAGATCTGGTTGTGGCGATCAATGCTGTAGTTACGCTGAACGTCGTAACGGCCCTTCTCGTCCCAGCGCAGACGCTGGCTGATGCCTTCAATAAACATCGGCGGACGATACTGATAGCCCGTTGCCATCACCAGACCGTGCGTACGGCGGGTAAAGGCACAATCCTGCTCCTGCTGATGCAGCGCGAGCTCGAACTCTCCGTTGGGTAATGCGCGCATTCCGGTCAGTTCTGAATGGGTGAACAGGTTAACGTTCAGCGCGCCATCCAGTTGCTTAACGTACATCAGATCGTAGATAGCGTTGATCAGCGTGCTGTTGATGCCTTTATAGAGATTTTTGTGACGCGCATTCAGCGCATCGCGTTTCTCACCCGGCAGCGCGTGGAAATAGTCCACCCATTCTGGCGAGGTCATCTCCAGCGTCAGTTTGGTATATTCCAGCGGATAAAAGCGTGGCGCACGGGTTATCCAGTTCAGCTGATAGCCAAACCGATCGATCTCCGTAAGCAGATCGTAATAGATCTCTGCCGCGCTCTGCCCGCTACCCAGTACGGTAATGGACGGTTTTTTCTGCAAATCCGCCTTATTCGCCAGATACTGACTGGAGTGCGTAAAACGCGACCGGAATGGATGGCTGCAGGCAGGCAGCCAGGCTTCAGGACCGGTGCCTAACACCAGCCTGCGGGTCAGCCAGTCCTGCTGCTGCCCACTGACCGTATCGACTGCCCGTACGCGGTAGCACTGCAACGCTTCGTCGTAGCTCACATAGTCCACGCGCGTGTTCCAGCGCAGGTTACTCAGCTTTGAACAGGCCCACTGACAGTACTGGTTGTACTCTTTACGCATCAGGAAAAAGTCTTCGCGGATATAGAACGAATACAGTTTTCCTTTCTGCTTCATATAGTTCAGCAGACTGTAAGGACTGGTGGGATCGGCCAGCGTCACCAAATCGGCCATAAACGGCGTTTGCAGATGCGCACTTTCCAGCATCATGCCGGTATGCCAGTCAAAGCCCGGATTCTGATCCAGAAAGAGGCCATTCAGCCCTTCAACAGGTTCACTCAGACAGGCCAGGCTGAGATTGAAAGGACCGATGCCAATTCCGATAAAGTCATAAATGTTGTCGTTCATCGTACCGTTCTCACTGGTTAGCGGCTTGCAAAGTCAGGTCACGTGCCTGCTCCCGGCCATAATGGACAATCAGGGCAATGACGTCTTCCATGTCGGCCACCGTAGTGGTGGGATTCAGCAGGGTAAATTTGAGGTACTGGTGACCCTCGACTTTCGTACCGGCGATCACCGCGTTACCCGAGCGGAACAGCGCCTTGCGGATACCGGCATTGATGGCATCCAGCTGTGCGGCCCGCATGTCAGGCCGGGGTACGAAACGGAAGATTTGTGTGGTCAGTTCAGGCGCATGCAGCACCTCAATGGACGGATGGGCTTTCAGCAACTGATGGGTTGCCTCGGTCAACGTCAGGATGGTATCGAATGCTTCCCCCAGCGCCGCCGGGCCCATGATGCGCAACGTCAGCCACATTTTCAGCGCGTCAAACCGGCGCGTCGTCTGAATACTTTTGTTGACCAGGTTTGGCGTCCCTTCCTGCTGGGCGCTGAGCGGATTGAGGTAATCGGCATGGTGCGTCACATGGCTGAGGTGCTGTTTATCGCGCACGAAAAACGCCCCGCAGCTGACGGTCTGGAAGAATGACTTGTGGTAATCCACCGTCACCGAGTCCGCTTTTTCGATACCACTGAGGCGCTGCCGCTGCGTTTCAGATACCAGCAGGCCACAGCCGTAAGCCGCATCGACGTGCATCCAGATGCCGTACTGCTGACACAGATCCGCGATAGCGTTCAGCGGATCGATACTGCCAAAATCGGTGGTGCCACTGGTGGCCACGACGGCGATGGGAATCAGGCCCTGCGCATGGCAGTGCTCAATTTCGCGCTCAAGTTGTACGCTGTCCATGCGGTAGTGTTCGTCGTAATCCACGGAAATCACCGCATCGTAGCCCAGGCCAAGAATCGCCATCGACTTCTGAATACTGAAATGACTCAGTCGGGAGGTCAGCACGCGCCATTTCGCGGCCTCCGCCGGCAACCCCTTATGCTTGATCAGGTGACCCGGATGGTGCGTGGCGCACCAACTGTCCCGCGCCAGCAGCATCGCCATCAGGTTGGACTGCGTACCGCCACTGGTAAAGATGCCGTCTGCGCTCGCAGGCAGGCCGATGCGGCCCAGCGTCCAGTCAATGACCTTCTGCTCAATCAGCGTGCCGCCCGCGCTTTGATCCCAGGTATCGACGGAGCTGTTTACCGCCGCCATGATCTGCTCTGCCAGCAGCGAGGGCAGCACAACCGGGCAGTTAAGATGGGCGACATATTTGGGGTGGTGGAACCAGACGGCATCGCGCAGGTAAAGTGACCGCAGCTCTTCCAACGCGGCTTCGCTGCTGCCCAGAGGCTGATCAAGGTCGACGGCGCTGAACGCCGGGGCCAGCTCATGGGGCAGGATTCCGCTGAACGGCTTCTCCACGCGCTGCACCGTGCTGCTGATCAGCGCCAGCGCCGCGTGCGTTTGCTGCTGCCACGCCGTAATCTGCGCCTCGTTAAAGATGACGTCCTGAGCCGCAGGAATATCTTCAGACAGATGTCGGCGCGGGACCGACAGAGTTTGCTTACGTAACACCATATCCTGTTCCTTTGTTTAAGACGTAAGTCGCCTGGCCGCCCCGGTAAAAGGGCAGCAGATCGTGCCAGACCGCACGTGTCAGTTCAGATTCGGTAATCTTTAGCCGGTACAGCTAACCCATCAGCCCTGAAAAATTGAGAATTTATGTTCGCAAAAATCCAAAAAACTACATTTTGTGTGGTTTATTTGTATTTACTGAGTGATTGTTAACGAAAATGACAACATAAATAATAATCATTATCATTCAATTTATGGAAGTGTAACCATTCTCATAAGTATGACTAATATCTATTTACGTGATCTTGATCACAAAAAGTAGGCGAAAGGAGCCGCCAGGCTAACAAAACAGGCTTCCCCACGGCCCTGATGCCGTAGGGAAGTGCTGTTTTCAAGATGTGAATACAGATGACGGGATGCAGAGGCTCAGCCCCGGCACGGTTCTACATTGCGGTCTGGGCATCAAGCCTGAATACACTGACGTTCTCAACCAGCGCGCTGACCTGCTGGTCTAATGCCCGTGCGGACTGGGCTGACTGCTGTGATAAGGTTGCGTTTTGCTGCGTCGCGGCATCCATATGCGTCACCGCCAAATTGACTTGTTCAATACCTGCACTCTGTTCAGCGCTGGCAGCAGAGATATTCTCCATGAGCGTACACAGCTGTTTTACGCTCTCAACGATCGCCTGCATGGATGCCCCCGCGCCTTTTACAAGTGAATTGCCTTGCGCAACCAGCGTCACCGATCGATCCGTGAGTCCCCGAATCTCGCGGGCCGCCGTAGCGGAACGCTGCGCCAGTGCACGGACCTCTGAAGCGACAACGGCAAAACCGCGTCCGTCGTTACCAGCACGGGCGGCTTCTACCGCCGCGTTAAGGGCCAAAATATTCGTCTGGAAAGCAATGCCGTCAATTACCGTAACGATGTCATTAATTTCGCGTGAAAACTGATGGATATCTTCCATGGCAATGACCACTTTTTCGACCACCTCACCGCCATCATCGGCGCGCTGGCGCGTATCACGTGCAATGATGCTGGCATGATGGGCATTTTCTGCATTGATTTTTACAACAGAGGTCAGTTGTTCCATTGACGCCGCCGTTTCTTCCAGCGCACTGGCTTGCGCTTCATTACGTGAAGAAAGCTCACGGCTGCCATGTGCCACCTGATCTGTCGTGGCCGCAATGGCTTCTGTTCCACCGCGAACACCGATCACAATGCGTGTCAGGCTCGTATTCATATCGCGCAGTGCGGCCATCAATTGTGCCGTTTCATCATGTCCGCTGACGCTAATACGGGCGCGCAGGTCACCCGCTGCTACCGTTTTGGCTATCGTGATTGCCTGTTTCAACGGTTGCGTAATGCTCTGGATAAGCCACCATGTAATTCCCGCGCCTACTAACAGGATGCATCCCATTGCGATCAGCAACAGCAGGCGCGTTTGTTGGTAATGCGCAAGGTTACTCGCATCAATGTCCCGATGCATTTCCTGCGCACGCGCTAAGGTCGACGTGACCAGCGCATCGATTTGCTGGGTGGGCGCACGATCAATGCCCGTTACCTGATGATCGACCCGCGCGGGGCTGCTGATGTCGTTGATAACATAGCTGTTCAGCGCCGTCAGGTACTGGCGTTCCAGCCCGGCATGCGCCGCGCGCGCCTGCTCAACCGGGGCAACTGGCAGGTTCAGCTTGGCCTGAATCTGACTGAGCCGGGTCAATAATTGCTGCGTTTTCTGGCTTTCATTCAAAAAGGCCGTTTTATATTTATCAAATGTATTTTGTCCTTGTGTCCCACGCAGCAGAATATTCTTCCACTCCTGCACTTGTATTTTGAACTGCACCTGCGCGCTGCGCGCAGTATCAATACTTTCTGCAATGAGCATCTCCTTTGCCATAACGGCCTGACTGTTCTCTAAAGCCTGTCCGTTAACACGTAATCCGTTCACCCCCATCAACAGGGTTGCAAGCAGCAGCAACGTGGCAAGAAAACCGAGTCTTTGACCAATTTTAAATCGATTGAGCTTCATAAAAACTGTTACCTGATGAATAAATAGGAGAACAAACGTGACTTTCGTCACATTGATTATCGTCCTGGCGGGTAGCAACCTTTATGGAGCCGGTTGAGGAAATAACGTGACACTTTTGTGACAGAAAGCCCCCAAATAGCGACATTTTTACCCATAATATCTTGCCTTGCGCTTTCACAGCCTGTGCGCTTTGACCTGTAACGGAGGTTGCTCAGCGGGCATTACCGGTGCGACCTGCGCACTGGCATATTGCGCTGCGGTACAAACCGTCCGATATCGCGCAAAGACATTGTTAAAATTTCAACATCACACATCGGCTTATTGCAGGTTACAGTACGGTTCCCCGGGTGGCATGCCAGCGATTTACGGGATAATCGCTTTGCAGGTAAGATAAAAAACGGATGCGTCGAGCATGCAACGCCTTCTTTTTTGCCTTTATCAAAGGTCACGAAGTGAAAACGGGCGAGTTGAACGCCCCCGTTACCGGCCACCTTCGCGGTGTAACAGACATATGACGTCCTCCTCAAGGAATACAGGTTCAGAGATGACAATGGAAACCCGCCGCGACGAACGTCTGCGCAAACTCGCTCTGGCACTGAAGCGCACCGATAAACTTCACCTGAAGGATGCCGCCCGGTTGCTGGACGTCTCAGAGATGACGATTCGCCGGGATCTGAGCGAACCGACATCCAGCGTCGTCCTGCTCGGCGGCTATATCGTCAGCGATCCCAGAAGCCAACCCGGTCACTATTTTGTCTCCGATCAGCACGGCCAAAACGCCACCCGCAAACAGCAGCTGGCGCAGGCGGCGGCAGGTCTGATCGGGGAGAACGATACCGTCTTTTTCGACTGCGGGACGACCTTGCCCTATGTGGTGGATGCCATTCCGGATGCCCTGCCCTTCACCGCCATCTGCTGTGCCATGAATACTTTTCTGGCGTTAAAAGAAAAGCCCGCCTGCCATGTCATCCTGAGCGGCGGTGAATTCCATGCGGATAACGCCTTATTCACGCCGGTGGGCGGACAGTGCATTCTGGATGACCTGTGCCCTGACCTGGCCTTTATTTCTGCGGCAGGCGTCAGCCACGATCAGGGCGCGACCTGCTATAACCTCAATGAACTGCCCATGAAACACCACGCCATGCGGCGCGCCCGCCAGCGGATTCTGGTGGCGGACAGCAGTAAATACGGGAAAGTGTTACCGGCCCGCATTGGCGCGCTTTCACGCTTCGACCTGCTGGTCAGCGACAGCGCGCCAGATGCCACGCTGAGTCAGTGGTTAGCGCAACAGTCTATTCCCGTGCGGCTGCCCTGACTTCAGCCTGTCCACCGGCGTTCTGATGCGCGTAGCCCTGTGCCGGGTCGGTCTGACAACGGACATAAATCAAACAGTTATTCTGAACCCGCGGCCGCCATCGAATAATCCCGTCCCCTCGGCTGTGATTAGGCGGCGAAAAAGGCTAAACTTCGACATCATCCAAACGACAAACAGACCCAGAGGCTCAATACAACGTGGCTCAATTCGTCTATAGCATGCATCGCGTTGGCAAAGTGGTACCGCCAAAGCGTCATATTCTGAAAAACATCTCCCTCAGCTTCTTCCCCGGTGCGAAAATTGGCGTACTCGGCCTGAACGGTGCCGGTAAATCGACGCTGCTGCGCATCATGGCAGGCATCGATAAAGACATCGAAGGGGAAGCCCGTCCACAGCCCGGTATCAAAATTGGTTACCTGCCGCAGGAACCGCAGCTCAACCTTGAGCACACCGTGCGTGAATCCGTTGAAGAAGCGCTGTCGGAAGTGGTTGGCGCGCTGAAACGCCTTGATGAGGTTTATGCGCTTTACGCCGAAGAAGATGCGGATTTTGACAAGCTGGCAGCTGAGCAGGGACGTCTGGAAGAGATCATTCAGGCACACGACGGCCATAACCTGAACACACAGCTGGAACGTGCCGCCGATGCGCTGCGCCTGCCAGACTGGGACGCCAAAATCGCGAACCTGTCCGGTGGTGAACGCCGCCGTGTTGCGCTGTGCCGCCTGCTGCTGGAAAAGCCAGACATGCTGCTGCTGGACGAACCGACGAACCACCTGGACGCCGAATCGGTCGCCTGGCTGGAGCGCTTCCTGCATGACTTCGAAGGCACCGTGGTCGCGATTACCCACGACCGTTACTTCCTGGATAACGTTGCCGGCTGGATCCTGGAACTCGACCGTGGTGAGGGGATTCCGTGGGAAGGTAACTACTCTTCATGGCTGGAGCAGAAAGATGCCCGTCTGGCACAGGAAGCTTCAACTGAAGCGGCCCGTCGTAAATCTATCGAGAAAGAGCTGGAGTGGGTACGTAAAGGGCCAAAAGGCCAGCAGTCTAAAGGCAAAGCCCGTCTGGCACGCTTTGAAGAGCTGAACAATACCGACTACCAGAAACGTAACGAAACCAACGAACTGTTTATTCCGCCGGGTGCCCGGCTGGGTGATAAGGTGCTGGAAGTCAGCCACCTGCGTAAATCCTACGGTGACCGCGTGCTGATTGACGATCTGTCCTTCTCGGTACCGAAAGGTGCCATCGTCGGCATCATCGGTCCGAACGGGGCCGGTAAATCCACGCTTTTCCGCATGATGTCCGGTCAGGAACAACCGGATTCCGGTGAGATCGTGCTGGGTGAAACCGTGAAGCTGGCCTCTGTCGATCAGTTCCGTGACAGCATGGATAACGCCAAAACCGTGTGGGAAGAAGTCTCCGGTGGTCAGGACATCATGCGTATCGGCAACACGGAAATGCCAAGCCGCGCCTATGTCGGACGCTTTAACTTTAAAGGCGTTGATCAGGGCAAACGCGTCGGTGAGTTATCCGGTGGTGAGCGGGGCCGTCTGCATCTGGCAAAACTGCTGCAGGTTGGCGGCAACATGCTGCTGCTCGATGAACCGACCAACGACCTGGACATTGAAACCCTGCGCGCGCTGGAAAACGCCCTGCTTGAATTCCCTGGCTGTGCCATGGTGATCTCGCATGACCGTTGGTTCCTTGACCGCATCGCGACGCACATTCTGGACTACCAGGATGAAGGGAAGATCGAGTTCTTCGAAGGTAACTTTACCGAATACGAAGAGTACAAGAAACGCACGCTGGGCGCGGATGCGCTGGAGCCGAAGCGCATCAAGTACAAGCGTATTGCCAAATGATTCAGGGGCGGCAGCAATGCCGCCCTTTTCTTTTCCTCAGCGGTAAAAGTCGCGAAACACCGGCGACTGCAACGCAAATTCAATAAACCTCATCAGCGCGGGCGAATTCAGTTTACGACTGGGATAGACCAGCCACAGCTCGTTTCCCTCAACCGTCCATTCGGGTAACACCTGCACCAGGCGCGCATCGCGCATCTCCCCGTCCGTTAAGAAACGCGGCAGTAGCGTAATGCCGGCATGCCCCAGCGCCGATTCGCGGGCATAGAGCAAATTGTCGGTCAGGTGCGCGGGCGGCAGCAGCCAGCGATGATACTGACTGTCGCGTTTAAGCACCCACTCGTTCCAGGCGCGGTGCGCGATACAGCGATGTTCAGCCAGCTGCTGCGGATGAGTAACCGGCGGATGCTGATCGAGATAAGTCTGCGAGGCCACCAGCAATCGCTCGCAGTACCCGACACGTCGCCCAATCAGAGACGATTCCTGTGGCTGGCCGGTGCGTAAGGCAAGATCAAAGCCATCCTGTACCAGGTCGCGAATCTCGTCTGAAACGGAAATGTCCAGCGTGACATCAGGATAACGCCGTAAAAACGCGGCGTTACAGCGCGCCAGTAAGGTTGCCCCAATGCCTGCCGGGCTGGTGATGCGCAGGCGACCGCTGGGATTTTCCCGCAGGTTGGCAATCGCCTGTTCGGCACGTTCGCTGGCCTGCATCATCTCCTGACAGTGCAGCAGATAACGCTCCCCGGCAAAGGTCAGGTTAAGCTGGCGCGTCGTTCGGTTTAACAGCCGGATGCCCAGCCGCTGCTCAAGCTGGCTGATACGTTGACTGACGCTGGATTTGGGCAAACCTGCCCGCTCTGCCGCAGCGGTAAAGCTGCCGCACTCCGCCACCAGCGCAAACAGCGCCATATCCTGCCACTCACGAAACGCCATTGTTCACCTCAGACGAACACTCTAATAACTATTGTCCATCTTATCAGCCTGGCGGTGGGGTTCTACACTTGAAGAAACACTACAGGAGAATAAATTATGTCTGTCCGCGCGATTGCTGTTGATCCCGAAAACCCAAAAAACTTCACCGAAATTTTCCCGGAAACGCCTGTACCCGGCGAGTATGACCTGCGTGTCCAGGTAAAAGCCGCCTCGGTCAACCCGGTGGATACCAAGGTGCATAAAGGCGCGATCAAAAATGGTTTGCAGGTGCCGCGTATCCTCGGCTGGGATGCCAGCGGCGTGGTGCTGGAAACCGGCAGCAAAGTCACGGGCTTCAAGCCCGGGGATGAAGTGTACTATGCAGGCGATATTACCCGCCCAGGCAGTAACAGCACCGAACAGTTAGTCGATTCCCGTATCACTGGCCATAAGCCGAAAACGCTCGACTGGGCGGCCTCTGCGGCGATTCCTTTAACGGCGCTTACCGCCTGGGAAGGTTTGTTCGAGCGACTGGATATGGCAGCCGCGCGTGACGATCAAACGCTGTTGATCGTTGGCGGCGCAGGCGGTGTAGGCTCTCTGGCGATTCCGCTGGCGAAAATGCGCAGCAAGGCGAAAGTGATTGCCACCGCGTCACGGGAAGACTCTGCCCAGTGGTGCCGCGATCGCGGGGCCGACCTGGTGATCAACTATAAAGACATGCCCGCTGAGCTGGAAAAGCACGGCATTAAGCAGGTCGACTACATTTTCTGCCTTAACGACACTGACGGCCACTGGGAAACCATGAGCCAGCTCATCGCGCCCCAGGGTCATATCTGCACCATCGTCGAGAACGAACATCCGCTGTCAATGGATCAACTGAAGCTTAAGAGCGCCTCGCTGCACTTTGAGTTTATGTACACTCGCAGCATGTTCACCACGCCGGATATGGCGCAACAGGGTGAGATTCTGAACAGCGTTGCCCGCCTGTTAGATGACGGAAAGCTGCAAACCACCCTGAGTGAAACCCTGCACGGGTTAAGTGTGGAAACCCTGGAAGCGGCCCACCAGCGTGTACTGGAAGGCCATATGCGCGGCAAAGTGGTCATGGTTTACTGATCACCTGCGGATGCCGGTCCGTGCGGCATCCGCTCGGCCCGTTTCACGGGGCTTCCTCGGAGGGAGCCACAGGCGCGGTAAAAGCCTGCGGGTTCCCCTCATCGTCCAGCGCCGTGTAATCAACAAGGATCTGGCTCGCCGCGGAAGGCGACGCGTTTCCCATCAGGGGATACTCTTTGCTGGAAAAAGGCGCGAGCGTTTTATCCCCGTCCAGATAAACGGTGTAGCCTTTTCCGCCTGCCCGCACGGTCATTTTGCCCGGCGTGAAAAAGTAGCCACTACGGTTGGTGGCACGAATGAAAACCTGCCCCTGCATTTTCCTGACCTGAAAGGTGACGGCGTTCACCCGTGCCGTAAACGGTATCGCCTTCTTAAACGGTCTGTTGATCACTTTAAGTTGGGTATTCAGCGCCATGCTGATCTTATCGCTGCCCGGCTGTATCGTTCCTTTTTTTACGGCGCTGATTTCGTACAGATTGAGCCAGTAAAGGGATTCCCGATCCTGTGGCAGCGTTGCGGCCAGCTCAGTGCGTAAAACGGTAATCTGTTTTTTTTCATCTTTGTTCAGCGTAAAAACGCCGGGAAGCGCGACAAAAGGAAAGGCTTTACTGCCCGGCGATTTTTCCGGAGCGCCGCTGTCGACCCAGGTCTGGATCAGCACGGGTGCGTCGCCGCTGTTAACCAGCAGTAACGGGGTTTGCACCTCGCCGGGATGGAAGATCAGTCGGCTTTGCTGCGGAATGACCGCGGCCTGAGCGTTAATCACGATACACATCCATAACCAAAGAAACGTTTTCATCTTATTGCAGCCGAATGAGGATAGATGCGGTTGCATCAACATGGCCCGCCGTCACCGTTTTACCCGGGAGCTTTGCCAGACGGGCGTTGAAAGTTCGCTGATACAGTTTCTCGTCATTCTGCTGGCTGCCGCTGATCACCTGCGCGTCCTCCAGCACCGGTCGCCAGCCCGCACTCCCGCTGAAGCTGCTCCAGCTTAAAAAGGAGACGGGCTGGCCACCTGACGTTTCCAGTTGAATGCCCACGCCTTTCGCCAGCGACGGTAAACTGTCGTAATGATCGGACACCAGGTAGCGCGAAAGACCGTCTCCCGTCGTCAGTCCCAACTGCTGCGCCTGCAGCCACGCGGCGTAGCTCGGTTGAAAGCCCAGAGACAGCTGACCCGACTGAACGCCAGAGAGGTTTTCGGTTCCGTCCGCACAGGCCAGCGTAATGCTGAGCGGCGCCGTCACCGCCTGGCCTTCATTGAGCGCATTGATGCTGATGCCGGGGAAAAGGACGTTTGCGGTATAATTCTCCACCCGGCAGCCCTGGGTCATATTTTGCGTCAGAGTGGCGACCGGCGCGGTATTCATCCCAAAGGCCATGTAACGTCCGGTTCCCCAGGTTTCAAAATGGTTCCAGCTGTCCTGACCCGCTTCGGGCACATTCATCCCCGGCCCCATAAACACCACATAGCCATTGGGCTGGTTGCAACTGTAGGAGCCAGTGTAATTATCAGCCGCCGCCCAGAGGCAGCCCCATGACGCGTAACCCGGCGTACGGTTGTTGCTGTCGGTACGAATGAGCTCCGCGCTGATGGGGCTGAAATCGCGCCCCCTGATCTTGATTTTGTTCCCGTCTATCTCATACTGCGTGAGCGGCACTTTTTGCCAGATACGGGTAAAAGGCTTACCACTGCGCACGTGAACCAGTTTTAACGCGGTATAGGGAAAGTAGGTCTGGAAATAACTGTCCCCCATGTCCCAGGCGCCGCCAACGTTACTGTCGCCATTGGTGGCGAAGACCTCATACAGCTGATCTTTATCGGCAAGATCACACTGGTACAACACACGGTCGGGATTGCTGTTATTGACAGCCGGTACGACCCGAAACACCGAGCGGGCCAGCACCGTGCCGGCCGGCTGATAACGCAGATTCATTAATGCGATATTGCCGAAGTTAAGTGGCGCACCGCAGGCATCACAGCCCTGATCGACCGGGTTGACCCGGGTGCAGGTCGCGTAAGCCGGGAGCCATGCGGTCAAAAAAAAGAATGTCATTACCGCTAAAACGCGTTTCATCATTAACACCTTAGAATCTAAAAACGACAGACGGCATCCGCGTAGGTCATCACCGCGTCAGGTTCAGGTTGAGGTATGTGGTAATCCATCACGCAGGACGATTGCGCATCGTCACCCCAGACGGCTTTCAGTCGGCCCTGGGTTTTCGCCACACGTAACCAGGCATTGCCGCCCTGGCCAAACGTGCCCACGCGCTTGCCCGTCTCATCCAGCAGATCCGCGCCCACAGGCACCATAGCATCGTGATTCGTGCGGGTTTTCAGCATCAGGGGATAACCGCGTAAGGTTCTGAACGACACCTTCACCATCGCACCGGCATAAGGCGCGACACTTTTTTCGCTGTCCTGAATTTCCACATGACCGTCGCTGCCGCTGGCACCCAGCGTAATGGTGTTGTAGTGATACGGGTTGAGCGAAGGAACCAGCGCATAGCCAAAGCGATCGATTTCACTGCCCTGGCTGTTCAGGATGCGTGCGCCCCTGGCCCCTTTCGCCTCGACGAGGGCGAAGGTATCGCCCAGATAATGGCCTAACGTCACACCACCGCTGTGGATCACCGCCGCCCCCATGGCGTTAACGGACATCTGATTAAAACGTGAAGAGGTCGAGGCAGTACCGGTCACGCTGGCCTCAGAAAAGGTTTTGCCCAGGCTGCCGCTTACTGTCGTGTCACGCTGCTGCTGATCGCGATTCACATTCAGGCTGTAGCTGGTGCCGCTCTCACCACTCAGCCCGCTGAGCGACGCTGTGTAATTACTGCCGTTCTGGCTTCCACGGGATCCCCCCAGAGCCAGGTAAGGTGAAGTGGCGTCCGTGCCCAGCGGCACAGAGACACTGACCTGTAACTGGGTATCTTTATAAAACGTCTCGTCTGCGTACTGAGCCATGACAGCTCTGCGCGGATCGGTGGCATAGGCTCTGCGCGAATACTGGCGGGACAGGGAAATATTCAGTGCGATGTTTTTGGGCAGCACCGTGCCATAACCGACCTGAAACTGTGTCGTCCGTGAGCGACCGTCATAGTAATTTTGCTTCGAGCCGGAGAGATAGATGTTGCCCCACTGCCCCAGCGTCTGATTCAGGGTCATCTGCAGGCGGGTACGCTGCATATATTCGCTGGTAATACTGTTGCGGCCCGGCGTTTCCGCATTATTCAGTGCAATCACGTCGTTGAGATCGCGGTAACCCTGGGTGGAATACTGGTAGCCCGCAAACGTCAGAGTGGTATTCGTGGGCTGAAAGGTCCGGCTGTAACTCAGTGCGTAACGCCATCCCTGGGTCGACTCACCGCCGTTCAGAACCGCGCTGGAATACGCGCTGTTAAATCCCACGGCCCCTATGTCTGAAGCCCAGACGCCGCCAGCCAGCACGGCATGATAGCGTTCACCCAGCCTGACGCCGCCGTTCAGCGTAATGGCATTGCTCAGGCCGTGCCTGGCGGTTAACTCAGTAAAGGTGTTGGCTTTGCTGTAATCCCTGACTTTACCGGCGGCAAAGTTGTAGTCTGTCCGGCCTGGACGCAGCGACTGCGGTAAGACCGCATACGGCACACTAAAACGATGCAGGCTGCCGTCAGACTCCTGAACCTCCACGCTGAGATCGCCGCCATAGCTCACCGGGCTCAGGTCATTGATCGTAAACGGCCCTGGCGGCACGGTTGTCTGATATATCCGTTGCTTGCCCTGCCAGACCGTCACGCGGGCATTGCTGTTTGCCACGCCGCGCACCAGCGGTGCATAACCCCGAACAGAATCCGGCAGCATACGGTCATCAGAGTCCAGACTGACCCCGTTGAAACTGACCGCCGTAAACAGATCGCCGTTACTGAAAAGCTCGCCTATGCCCGCCTCACTTCGTAATGACGGCAGCGCACGTTGTACCCAGGCCCTGGCGCTTTGCCAGCGATTGCCGACCTCGTCATGCGTAAAGTTTCCCTGTTGACGAAAACGCCACATGCCGACATTGATGCCACTGTTAATACCCAGATACGTGGATTCGAAACGCTGCGCATTTTTATAATCGGAATAGAACTGGTTCAGATTGTAATTCACGAACCCCATGGTCGTGCCCGCCGTCAGGTTTTCGGGCGCGATATAGCCGACGGGCCGCTGAACCCGCATCGCCTGTGGGACGGTAACGTCTACACGCAGGCTGCCCGTATTCACGTTAACTGACGCGCCCGTCAAAAGCGCATCGGGCCTGGCACAGTCTTTCGCCTTGAGCGCAGTGAGATAGTGGGCTTTGACGCCGAAGGCCTGATAAAAGGACAACGGCAGGCATACCGAAAGCGCTCTGCCCGCACGAACGATATCAACCGACGTGGACTGTTGAAATTTACCGTTGAGATAAAGATCGACATCATAGCGGCCGGGCTGGAACCAGGCGTCCTGCACATTGTCAGGCATCGCAATCTGTCCAGGCAGCATTTCGCGCACTAAAGCAGGATCAAACAGATAGTCATCCTGACCTTCAGCCGCCTGACCGCCCCGGAGGAAAAGCAGACTCAAAGCGAACAATAAGAATAATGAGACTATATTCATTTCTGCTACTTTTCGTTCACGTTTATTCTTTCGTCGGCACCAAAATCATTAATAAGAACGGCGTTAAGCGTATATCCCTGAAGGGATGACTGGCCTTTTAACGTAATACGCTGCTCACTAAACGGTGCCAGCGTCACGGCTTCATGCCAGGGAACACGGTTATTTCCTTTAACCAACGCAAAAGATCGAATATTGGCGTAAAAGGGCGAGGCATTGCGGAAAACGATGTCATGTCCCTGAATATGGTATGAGAGCGCATTCTTCAGGTTATCCATGGAAAAATTCAGTCCATTTGGGCGAACGATAACCTTTACTCTGTTCTTAATAATCAAATAGAGTTTATTCTTATCCTCCAGCCCTTTTTTTAACGAGGGGATCTCGGTGTAATCCATATAAAACAGTGACTCTCTGTCCTGAGGAAGATTATTCTCCGTCACGTTGAGCTTTACCGTTTGGCCGGCTTCAGGAGCAATCCTGAATATTTGCGGCAACGCCACAAAAGGGGGGACAGAATGATTATTGAGATTGATCGCCTGAATCTGAATCAGCGCTGGCTGATCGCCAGTATTCGTAAACTGAAGCGTTTTTTCTTTTTTCGCACCGTCTACAATGACGCGCGTGCCATTTAATACGACGCTTGCCTGACAAAACATGGCTGAAAAGGCCAGAAAAAGAAGAACTAGAGACTTCAACACAGGGTTCTCCTGCCCCCTTAAAATAAGGGGGCCTGATGATTAGGGATAGCTGACAGAATATTGAACGCTACTTAAAACCGTACCGGCGCCCGCCTTTCCAGAGTCGCTGTAATAGACGACTGAAAAGTTTTGCGATGCGCTGGTGCTTCCGCTTTCCAGCGTCATACCGGTGACCCTGGCCGTCCCACCCGACAAATCTATCGCGTTGTCGTTACTGTCCAGTAAACGCAGCGCCACGTTTTCGGCGGTGCCGGTATTGAGTAAATCGCCGGTGGGCGAAATATTATTGCCAGCCAGATTAATTGCCATTGCCTGTGTTGATCCGGCGTCCGGTGCGACGCAACCGGTTAAGTTAATCGTAAAAGGTGTTTTACCGGCGGTTGATTTTGCTGTACTCAACTCGGCCGTTGAAACGGTCGGCAGCAAAATAATCGGGCTGCCGGTTGCATCATTAACATTGACGTTACAGGTTTGTGCATTGACCTCACCCTGAAAGCGAATTGTATTTTCTGAGGCTGCAAAAACATGGCAAGACATTAAACTCGCACTCCATACAACAAGCGTCATGCAGCGTGAAAAAGAGCTGGCTTTCATTGATTCCCTCTTATGATTTTTGATGAATAAAGATGCGCATTGGCGGCGAGGATCATAAGGCGCACGGCAGGGGAACGGTGTGTGAAGTGTTCTGAGCTTATGTGAAGGAATGCACCATCAAATAGAAAGATATTTAAATTCAATTAGATGGTGTTAATCCTCTGTTACTGAAATGAGAGTCCCCTTAAGATAACCACAGACCGGGAACCCACAAAGAACATTAACGATCGCCACGTTTTATGGCTTATTTTTCGCAGAGGTAAAGCGGAACAGGGCCCGAATAAAATGTCCAGGTGTCAATACCCGTCCTTTTGATGACAAAGGGAAACGTCGCCCCCACGTTAATAAAAAATGCCGGCAGCCACTTTTGCTGTTCCTGCTGGGACATTTGATTATCCGGGGACGATTCAATTAATGTTGACCGGGCAAGGTACAGATCGCCCTCGCGCTGATAAGTAAACCGGATAATTTTGCTCAGACGAGTAACGTTATTATCGTGATCGGTGAGTCGGCCGGTGATGGCGATAACACCGTGCCCCTCTCGCATATCATGAGAGGTGATGACGGAAAATGTCTCACCATTTCTGATGTAATTACTGTTTGCAATACAATGGACAGAATCCTGTCTGAATAAAAACACGACAATGCCTGCTGCTGTCATCACGATTACAGCCAACAGAAAGGTTAACTTCACTACTTACTCCTTATATAATAATACGAAATACAGTCGGGGGAGCCGAAAAACGAGAGTGCATTTTTACATTGCAGTACCGAAATGCGTTCACCATTGGTAAATGCCGTGATATAAATCTTTCGTCGTTCTGTACAACTGACTTTACTGTCAACGGCGATGCGCGCGACCAGGCCATTACCGGCTTTTTCATTGGCGTATATTTCACATCCATTCATATCAAACCGTTTAATAAAAATCATCTCGTGGCGGTGAAGTGAAAAGGTCATGATGGCAAAACCACAAACCAGTATCGTCATCACCGCCAGTCCCGTGATAAAAAGATGCCGTGTCGAAATAGCATAGCGATAAGCGCCTTTGCTGACAGTGAATTCAGCAGGCTCAGGACGGCTGATGGGCTGTTGAGATTCTGGTTCAGAATACGGTGCGTTCTTAATAAGGTTTTCTGAAATATCCTCATCATCCTGAATAACGGATTCCGTTGTATCGCACGCACTCGCCTCTTCACCGGACGTAGCGAAGGGCGGAATATTCTGTTCGTCTTTCTGGTCGTTTTTTCCTGCCCCAGCGTCCTCATCAGCAGGCGCAATTGTCGACTCCTCAATAAGAATCGCATTTGCCAGCATGAAGCCACGGCGTGGAATGGTCCTGATCACATCCTGACGGATATTGCATGCCAACAGCGCTTTTCTGATGAGCGAAATACTTTGATATAACGCATTGGCACTGACCTCCATCCCAAACCGTCGCCAGGCATACTGATAAAACGCCTCATGATCGACAATTTCGCCCTGCCGCGCGATCAGCAATTCAAAACAATATGAGACTGAAGAATGCAGCTTCAGCGTCTGATTATTACCAACAATTTCCCTTTTCCCAGGATAAAAAACCACTTCATTACCAATACTTATCTTTTTCATATTATTAAATCCGGATATATCCTTATTTCTGTCTTATGAATGCTCCCTTAATATAAGCCAGTAAATAATATTGAACTTACATTTAACATAAACAAACAGAAGAAATAAAATAACTTCAGACTTTAAATACGAAATAATGTTACTCAGGAATTCAAAATTCTTTATTTTGTTTGTGTATGTTACGTACGTTATTTGGAGGGCGCGGTATTTCGCAAAGCATTATTTTTTGTAATCAAAAAGGCGGGAAAATAACAGGCGCAGAAAACAGGACGTGAGGAGCGGCAGGGTGTCCCCTCACCGCCCCGGCGTGCAGGCAAAAATCTCAAAGGGCGCTTTGTTCGCCCAGCATACCTTTCACCAGTTCAATACAGCGCAGGAAGCGCGCGTCATAATCTTCTTCCTGCACATGAACGAAGTCGATGTTGTTTTCACCTAACATCGCTATCAACATGCTCTGGAACTCGCGGCGATCGACAGAGCTGCCCAGGCTGCGTAACCCGTCCGCTACCCAGGGTACGTTGTTTTCCAGCAGGATCACCAGATCGAAGCGATACTCGTCAATCATGGCCTGAACAAACGGATGCTCACGGCCTTCATACTTTTTACAAAATGCCTGGGTCGTGACGAAATCGGTATCAATAAATGCCACTTTATTGGCATATTTCACCGCAAAATCGATGTACTGTGCATGGCCCAGCGCGATCTTGTCGTAGTCTGAATACTGAAGCGCCATCTCATCGCCGCCCAGATGTGAAAAGACATAGTCGCGGCCATATTCCCAGGCGCTGGACGTGTTAAAGATGTTCGCCAGCTTATTCACCAGCATCGATTTCCCACTCGATTCACCGCCCAGAATGGCCACGGTGCGCACAAAGAAGGGCTTCACTTCGGTGGGGATGTAATCCCAGAAGCGGAAAGGATCCTGACGAATCTGCGCGCCGCTGATATTCATAAACGATCGGTTCGGATCGATCAGTATGGTTTGAATGCCCAGATGCTGTTGATACATCTCAGCATCAGGTGCCTCACTGGTATAGACGCAGTCTGCCGCAATCCCCTGCTCTTCCAGAAAGATCTTTACCCCTGCGCTCCACACATCCCAGCCATGAGGATAGGGCTCAATCCCCTCTTCATCGAAGGCGTGAATGCGAATATTTTTCTGGTACTTAAAGGTTTGCAGTAACCAGCGCAGACGATCACTGACGGTGGGCTGCTGCGACATGGCGCTGTTTTCAAACAGGCTCAGATCGCGCGGCTCGTCGTAGCCCATGATGATATGCAGCTCATCGACCTGACTACAGGCGCGCTGAATCAGATAGATATGGCCAGTATGGAGCGGATAAAACTTGCCAAAAATCACCCCTATTTTTTTATCGCGACGGGGGAATTCCAGGCCGAGAAAACGGTGCAGAGCCTCCAGCTTTTGCGCGCTGGGGCTTTTAATTTTCGCGTTAAGCAGTTGGCTTAAATACCCTTTGGTCATGCCACTGGCATCGGCCACCTGTTGAAGCGTGTGGCCCTGCTGGCGAATCGCCGTTTTTAAATAATCAAACGCCGACATGTGGTGCCTCCTGCAAGCAATGTTCAACGAGGGGAAGAGCGTAGCCTGTCGTCTGCCCGGTGACCATACGGCCACCGGACAAACGGACTCGCTTAGAGATCATCAAGGATAGCCAACGCATCCGCCAGCTTCTTCGCGCTGTATACGCGCATGCCCTCAATCGGCTTTTTCGGTGCGTTACCCGCCGGCACGATCGCCCGCTTAAAGCCATGTTTAGCCGCTTCAGCAATGCGCTCCTGTCCGCTGGGCACCGGACGAATCTCTCCGGCCAGTCCGACCTCGCCAAAGATAACCAGATCCTGCGGCAAAGGGCGATCGCGCAGGCTGGACACCATCGACAGCATCAGGGCCAGGTCAGCACTGGTTTCCGTGACTTTCACGCCGCCGACCACGTTGACGAACACATCCTGATCCGCCATTTGCAAACCGCCATGACGATGCAGCACTGCCAGCAGAATGGCCAGGCGGTTCTGTTCCAGACCGACCGCAACCCGACGCGGATTGCCCATCATCGAATGATCCACCAGCGCCTGAATCTCCACCAGTAAAGGACGGGTGCCTTCCCATAACACCATGACCGAACTGCCGGACGTGATCTCTTCACCACGCGACAGGAAAATGGCGGACGGGTTGCTCACCTCACGCATGCCCTGCTCGGTCATGGCAAATACGCCAAGTTCATTGACGGCACCAAAGCGGTTTTTATGGCTACGTAACGTCCGGAAGCGGGAATCGGCATCGCCGTCCAGCAGGACGGAGCAGTCAATGCAGTGCTCCAGAACTTTTGGCCCGGCCAGCGATCCGTCTTTGGTCACATGGCCCACCATGATAATTGCCACGCCACGGGTTTTAGCGAAACGCGTCAGATAGGCGGCCGTTTCACGCACCTGCGCCACGCTGCCCGGCGACGACTGGATATCCGCCATATGCATCACCTGAATCGAGTCGATCACCATGATTTGCGGCTGCTCCTGCTCCGCAATCAGGCAGATCTGCTCAATGCTGGTTTCCGACAGCATGTTCAGATTGTCACTCGGCAACCCCAGACGATGGGCGCGCATAGCGACCTGCTGTAATGACTCCTCCCCGGTGACGTAGAGGGTTTTCATGCTCTCGGCTAAACGGCACATCACCTGCAACAGCAGCGTCGATTTCCCGGCGCCGGGGTTACCGCCAATCAGAATGGCACTGCCCGGTACCACACCGCCACCCAGTACGCGGTCAAACTCTTTAAAACTGGTCGAAAAACGGGGCAAGGCTTCCAGACTGATTTCGGACAGCTTTTGCACCCGACTGGTTCCGGCATTGCCTGCATAACCGCTGAGGCGCTCATTGCGCGCCGCCGCCGGTGAGGCCGCAATACGGACCTCGGTAATCGTGTTCCAGGCGTGACAGGCGCTGCACTGCCCCTGCCAGCGTGGATAATCTGCGCCGCACTCGTTACAGACAAATGCGCGTTTTGCCGCTTTGGCCAAAACAACTCCTCAGTTAACGCTCTTCGTGAATCAGGCTACCGGTCAGGATGCAAAACACGCCCATCAAATCGGCATGGCGAATCGTGACGGCGGTTTGCTCATTGACTTTCGGTTTGGCATGGTAAGCAATGCCCAGCGCCGACGCTTTTATCATCAGCAAATCATTGGCACCATCGCCGATCGCCACGGTCTGCTCTGGCGCAATCTCAAAACGCTTCGCCAGCTTTTTCAACGTCTCTGCTTTGTACTGTGCGTCAACGACAGGACCCAGCACCTCGCCGGTGAGTTTTCCGTCCCGGATTTCCAGTTCATTAGCGGCTATTGCCGCCAGATGCAGCTTATCGCGCAGGAACTCGGCAAAATAGGTGAAGCCACCTGAGGCAATCGCGACCTGCCAGCCCAGCGCCTGTAATTTTTTGGTCAGCGTGGTCAGACCCGGCATTAAGGGCAGTTCGTCGCGCACCTGCTTAAGAATATTGGCATCCGCCCCTTTCAGCGTCGCCACGCGCTGGCGCAGGCTGGCGGTAAAATCCAGCTCGCCGCGCATCGCCCGCTCGGTGACTTCTGCCACCTGCTCGCCGCAGCCCGCCAGTTTGGCTATCTCATCAATACATTCGATTTGGATGGCGGTAGAATCCATGTCCATAACCAGCAGGCCCGGCGTTTTCAGGTGGGGGATTTTCCCCAGCGGCGCTACGTCCAGCGCCAGCTCGTGCGCCAGTTTGCTGGCAAACGGCGTCAGGGAGCCCGCCAGGCGGATGACCTGATAGTCGTCAACGTTCCAGGCGCTGACGATCACCATGGCGGCCCCAAGCTGATGCTGGTAATCGGTCAGACGCTGTTTATCCAGACCGCGACCATAGAGTAACCAGCCGGTTCGGCCAGCACGGTAATCCAGCGGCATGACTTCATCACCGCTCAGTGAAAGGGGCAACCCCGGCCAGAGAGAGACATCAGCAGGCAGATCGCACCAGGTAAGATGATTTGACATCAGGGCTCCTGTAGGAACAACAAAACCACGCAAGAGGCTACCTTGTCTGCGCTGCTTCTGGCAACATAATATCCAGGCTTTCTGTCGTCACGTGATTCGGATAATTAATGGCTAAAACCGCACTGAAATTTCGCTTACATCGCACGGTGATTGTTTTGATTTCACTGGCGCTGTTAGTGGTGCTTATGCAAGGCGCATCCTGGTTTAGCCTTGGCCATCAAATGGCCCGTTCTGAACAGGCAGAAGAGCTGGCCCAGACGCTGACCCGGCAAGTGGCTTTCAGTCTGAAACCCTTGATGGATAACAGCGAAGACAATCGTAGCCAGATTGAGGCCATCATCAGTCAGATGACCGACAACAGCCGTATTCTGGATGCGTCCGTCTATGCAGGCGATGGCAGCCTGGTGGCGCACAGCGGCGAAAATATCAACGTGCGCGATCGGCTGGCGCTGGATGGCAAGCGCGCGGGCAGTTACTTTAATCATCAAATTGTCCAGCCGCTCAGCGGCAGCAATGGCCCTGCTGGCTTTCTGCGCGTTACGCTGGATACGCACGTGCTGGTCACCGAATCACGCCAGGTGGATAACACCACCAATATTCTGCGCCTGATGATGCTGCTGGCGCTGGCCATTGGCATCATCCTGAGTCGCACGTTACTGCGCGACCGTCGCACGCGCTGGCAGCAGTCTCCGTTTCTGCTCACGGCCAGTACGCCTGTGAAAGAGGATGACGAAGAGGACGAGAAAAAAGACGACGCCGCGAAACCCTCCGCGTGACGGAAGGGTTTACAGGTCAACGTCTGACAGCCCTCTCCTGCCTTGCTTAACGCTTAGCCCAATGTAAAAGGCCCGTTTCACGGGGCCTTACTGACGTTGCACTTCGGGCGAGAGTCAGCCTCTGAGCAGCGCTTCCAGCTCTGATAACGTGTTCACCCGCCAGTCGGGTTTAATTGCGTCAGGCAAGGGGCGCGTCCCATGGTCAACCCAACAGGTTTTAATACCGGCATTCATGCCGCCAAGGATATCGGATTCCGGCGTATCGCCGACCATCAGCACCCGATCGCGCGGTGGGTTTCCCAGCTGCGCGAGCGCATAGTCAAAGATTCTGGCGTCAGGCTTAGGCACGCCCACTTCTTCTGACACCACCAGCGCAGAGAAGTAATCAAGAAAGCCGGTACGCTCCAGACGGCGCTGCTGCAGGGCGGTAAAGCCGTTGGTAATGATGCCCATTTTGACGCGGCCGTGTAGCAGCGTCATCAGGCTGTCTGCGCCCTCCAGCGGCAGGCAAATTTCCGCCATCGCTGACAGAAAGCCATCGTTAAGAATGGCCGGCGCCACGCTCAGTTTTTGCCCCCAGCCGGCAAAGCGGCGAGTCTGAAGCTCCAGTGCGGATAACTGGCCATTCTGGTATTCCACCCATAACGGCTTGTTGACCGCCTGGTAATCTGCAAAATCCTGGTCGGTAAACCGGACATCGTACCCGGCAAACAGGCGTTGCAGGCCGGCATACGAATCAAAGTGAAACAGCGTGTCATCTGCATCAAACAGAATGCAATCCCAGTTATCTAACATCGACATTCCTTACAAGCGGCTACAGCGTCAGCGCCATGATCAGGGCATCTTCACGGCCACTGGCGCAAGGGTAATAGTTGGGACGGCGGCTGACCTGGTTGAAATCCAGCTGTTCGTACAGCGCGATGGCCGGTGCATTGGACGCACGCACCTCCAGCCACAGCGTCATCACATCGCGTGCAAGCAGTTGATCGATTAAATGCAGCAGCAGCGCCCGCCCGAAGCCGCGCCGTTGATACGCCGGATCGACAGCGATATTAAACAGCGAAGCTTCATCCAGCACCACCTGGGTAATGGCAAAGGCGGCCATCTGGCCCTCGACATCCAGCCGCAGGTTGAGAAACCGCTCGCCCTGGTTGCTGATAAAGGTCTCTTCGCGCCATGGAAACGCATGGCTACGGCACTCAATCGCGAAAGCCTGGGGAATCGCGTCAGGCGTGAGAAAAGAAATGGCTGTCATGTTCACACATTTGTTGCCAGAGCGCGCGCCGGGCGGCACCGCTACTCAGGAGTTCATTGAAAGAGGCGCTCGATAACGCCACGCCGTTAAAGGATTGCTCGCTCTCAACGCCCAGCAACCACCCTGCACAGTTCAACGTTTCCGGCAGCATTTGCAGCTGATCCGGCGTAACGGTCATGACCTGCGTGGGTTTCAGACCGAGCGTGTGCAGAACATCACGCAGGAAAGGCTCCTGCAAACCGGGCGGATTTTCCGCCACGATAATCAGTTGGGTATCCGGCAAAAGCCGCACGGCGATTTCGCCCTGGAGCACG
The DNA here is from genome assembly GCF_035191405.1 of Pantoea sp. JZ2. Taxonomy (NCBI): domain Bacteria; kingdom Pseudomonadati; phylum Pseudomonadota; class Gammaproteobacteria; order Enterobacterales; family Erwiniaceae; genus Pantoea; species Pantoea sp. JZ2. The sequence goes on from NZ_CP045247.1 coordinate 4,063,315, forward strand.
CGCGGGCGGCGCAGTTGATACTGCGTTATCCCCATTTGCTGTAAAAGCCAGTCGCGCCTGGACGTCATGGTATACCTGCTTTGCTCGCGGAATGCGACGCTATGCTAGCAAACCCATCGAACATGCGCCAACAAACCACTATAATCTCCGCTCAGATCTTACAGGAGCCCGACATGTCTGCTTTTACCCCGGCCAGTGAAGTCATTCTGCGCCACAGTGATGAATTTTCCACCCGCCACGTTTTATTTGCTGGCGACCTGCAGGATGACCTGCCCGCACAGCTGGAGACCGCCGCTTCCCGTGTGCATACCCAACAATATCATCACTGGCAAAACCTGAGCCGCCGCCTGGGCGACCAGGCGCGTTATGGACTGGTTGCGCAGGCCGACGATGTGCAGGGTTGCGATACGCTGGTTTACTTCTGGACCAAAAACAAACCTGAAGTGCAGTTTCAGTTGCAGAACCTGCTGTCGTTACTGCCCGTCGGCTGTGATGTGTTTGTCGTCGGTGAGAACCGCAGCGGCGTGCGCAGCGCAGAAGGCATGCTGGAGCAGTGGGTGACCCTGGAAAAAATCGACAGTGCGCGGCGTTGCGGTCTTTATCACGGACGTCTGGAGAAGCAGCCCGCCTTTGATGCTTCGGCCTTTGGCAACCGCTATCAGCTGGATGACCTGACCATCCATACCTTACCTGGCGTTTTCAGCCGCGACGGCCTGGATGCCGGCAGCGCGTTACTGCTTTCAACATTCACGCCCCATACCAAAGGCAAAGTGCTGGATATCGGCTGTGGTGCAGGCGTGATTGCGGCGTCGTTACCGGCGCATTCGCCCAAAGTGCGCCTGTGGTTATGCGATGTCCATGCCGCCGCAATCGAGGCCAGCAAAGCCACCCTGGCCGCTAACGGTCTGGAAGGCGAAGTATTTGCCAGTAACGTCTTTTCCGATGTCACCGGGCGCTTTGACATGATTATCTCCAACCCGCCGTTTCATGAAGGCACCCAGACCAGCCTGGATGCAGCACAAACGCTGATTCGTGGTGCCGTTAAGCACCTTAACAGCGGCGGAGAACTGCGCATTGTGGCGAATGCCTTCCTGCCTTATCCACAGGTGCTGGACGAAACCTTTGGCAATCATGAAGTGCTGGCGCAGACCGGTCGCTTCAAAGTTTACCGTGCCGTTTACGGTCGCGGTGCGAAAGCCCGTTAATCTTTTTTCTGCCTTTTTCGCCCTTTTTGCGTGTTGCCAGGCTGAAAACGTTGCTTTTTGCAGCGATCGTTTCCGTCTGGCGAAATATGTGTTGACGCATTGAGTAAAATCTCTAAAATGCGCCTCCGTGGTTGTAATACGGTAACGTATTACGGGTATGCGAAGGTGGCGGAATTGGTAGACGCGCTAGCTTCAGGTGTTAGTGTCTTAACGGACGTGAGGGTTCAAGTCCCTCTCTTCGCACCAAAATCACAGATTTCATATCGCGAGCACTGCGCGAAGGTGGCGGAATTGGTAGACGCGCTAGCTTCAGGTGTTAGTGTCTTAACGGACGTGAGGGTTCAAGTCCCTCTCTTCGCACCAATGCGGTGATATGAAAAGACAACAGGATGCGAAGGTGGCGGAATTGGTAGACGCGCTAGCTTCAGGTGTTAGTGTCTTAACGGACGTGAGGGTTCAAGTCCCTCTCTTCGCACCAACGTTGTCCTCCCTCTCTTTTTCTTCTGCTCCCTTTTTACTGTTACTATCCGGTTAATCTCACGCTAATCGCGGCCAGCACGCTCGCCAGCGCCAGACAGGAAGGCAGTAACACATAATGCCGCATCCGCTGATTAAACAGCATCAGCACTGTCAGCAGTAACGCCACCAACATCATCATACGCCACTGCCCGAAGCTGGGTTGCCACAGCGTCATGGCTGGTATTACCGCACAGGCCAGTACGCCCGCCCATGCACTGTCCAGTTTTATCCCGCGCATCATTGTCTCCTCATCTGTCATCGCTGTCAGGACAGTACCTGATTACATGGATGATAACCATTCCCATTATCATATGATAACTATTCTCAATGCGCAGCTTGTTTTTGTGGCCCGGCGGGAAGATGACAGAGAAACAAGAAAATGCTAAATTGCGGCTGATTACACAATTTATAACAGCAATATTAAATCTGTCGATCGGCTGAAATCATTTGCCGGCTTTTGCTTTGTTATTTCAGGGCCGTCACGAGTATTAATAATGAAAATAGAATCTTATGATGAATTGAAACACAGCAAATACCGCCTTTCTTTCATGCTCTTTTTGTTTTTAAACGCTGCAGTTTCACTATTTTGTCTGCTCCCTTTAGCAGAAAACAATGAAACACAAGTTACTGTACCGGTGATTATGGTGGCTTTCTTCAGTATGACGATGCTGGCCACGTGTTTAATAAAGGCAAAACTAAAATTACCCCTGTTAAATCCTGTGGCGTTGATTTTAGGCGGGTTATGGGCGTGGCATATTCAGCACCGCTACCAGTTTGTTTCTTTGACGGATGGTGGATTTCTGATTGTCAGTCTGCTGTGCGTTTTTTTTATCAGTGCGATTGCCTTAAGCGATTATTTAGTGGCGTTTTGTTTGCACATCACGCCCGCAATGCTCACCGTGCTGATGCTGGATCACGGACAGCATTTGCCCTTGATTTTATTGACCATTGCCCTGCCGCTGATCGGGTTTTCTTTACAACATTTAATGCGCCGACGTTCGGAAGATTTTACACTGCGCTTAATGTATCAATTATATGAAGAGAAAGAATCGTTTAGCGATCTCAGTATGCTCGATCCGTTAACCGGTTTATATAACCGCCGCGGACTGAAGAACCGCCTTGATAACATTCTGGATAATCATGCGGGTAGCCATTATGTGTTATTGCTTGATATCGACCATTTTAAGGCCTACAACGATAATTACGGCCACGCGATGGGCGATCAGGCGCTGGCCCGCGTTTCCGTCGCTATTCGTGACGCCGTTCGGTCACGTGATGTGGTAACCCGTTATGGCGGCGAAGAATTTCTTGTGCTGATGACCAATGTGAATGCCTCGATTGCCATGAAACTGGCTGAACGTATTCGGCAATATGTCGTCAACCTGGAAATACCGCATATGTTTAATGAGCGCGTTTCTACGCATGTGACTATCAGCGCAGGCATTGCCCCTATTTACGATGATGAATTTGATCAGGCGGTTGCGAACGCCGACCGTGCGCTTTACGTGGCAAAAAATCAGGGGCGCAATACCATCCTCGCCTGGGAAGATCTCCCCGTACTTCACAACACCGTCAGCGAGATCGGCTAACCGCCGTGCCGGGTCGCAGGACCACCAGCCGTCGGCACGTACATCACCGGGGGCTGTCTGTCCCCGGCCTGACGGCCATAGCTCTCTGTTAACGTACCGTTATGCATTCTGTTACCTATTCTTTCTCTCTGCCGTTTACACCACCGCGGGCTTATGGCAATTTCTACGCCTTCGATTAGTCGGGAGTAAAAAATGAGCCTGGAGTCTGTACGCCAGTTTTTTGCCGAGCGTGCGCCGGAAATAGACATCATTGAGATGCCATACAGTACGGCAACGGTAGAAATGGCGGCACGTGTTCACGGTGTTGAACCGGGACAAATTGCGAAAACGCTGTCACTCAAAGTGAAAAATGAGGTGATCCTGGTGGTCACACGCGGTGATGCACGGTTAGATAATCGTAAGCTGAAAGCGGTGATGGGTGCGAAAGCGCGCATGCTTAGTGTGGACGAAGTGATTAACTGGACCGGGCATCCTGTGGGCGGCGTCTGCCCTTTTGGCCTGGAAAACCCGGTGACCGTGTATTGCGATATCTCGTTAAAAAGCTTTGATGAAGTGTTGCCTGCCGCAGGATCGATTCACAGCGCTGTCCGCATTTCGCCGCAGCAAATGGCTGAACTCACTGCGGCAAAATGGGTAGATGTCTGTGAAACGCGCTAGTGCGTCTGCTTTGCCACCGTTCCCGAAATTGTCATGCCGCGCGTTTCCCGGCCAAAGGCGACAAACAGGCAAATCAATATTGCCACCGTCCCGGCTACAATGGCCATACCGAGACCGTAATTGCCGCCATGCGCTTCAGCAATGCGCGACTGCAGCGTCGCGTTGACGGACGCAATGAGATTCCCCAACTGATAAACAAAGCCGGGCAACACTGCTCTTGCGTTTCCCGGAACCAGTTCGTTCAGATAAGTCGGGATCACGCCCCAGGCGCCCTGCACCATAAACTGCATCAGGAAGGCACCGAGACCAATCGTCCAGGAACCGCTGGAAAAGGCCCACAACGGCAACACAGGCAGCGTCAGCAGCGCCGCGATAATAATGGCTCGCTTGCGCCCAATGCGTTCTGACAGCGTACCGAAGAAAATGCCCCCCAGCATCGCAGCAATATTGTAGGCGATAGCAATAATACTGACCGTGTGCGCATCAAACTGATGCTGCACTTTGAGGAAAGTCGGATACAGATCCTGCGTGCCGTGGCTGAAAAAGTTAAAACAGGCCATCAGCAGCACCATGTAAATACATATTTTCCAGTGCTGGCGCAGGACGGGCATCAGGGCACTGCTTTCTTTACGTTCACGCGCGGCCAGCCAGACCGGGGATTCCGGGACTTTAAAGTAGATGAACGGCAACAACAGAATCGGGACAGCGCCGATAAGAAACATGCCGCGCCAGCCTACCATGTCGAAAACCAGACCGAACACAATGGACGCCAGCAAATAGCCACAGGGATAACCCGCCTGGAACAGGCCCGACATCAGACCGCGTGAACGATCGGGTATCGTCTCCATCGCCAGCGAGGATGCCACGCCCCAGATTCCGCCCATGGCAATACCGTAGAAAACACGAAAGGCCAGAAATGCGGTGAAGGTGGGTGACCAGGCGGACAACAGCTCAAACGCCGAGAAAAAGACGATATTCAGCATCAGGATAGGCTTGCGGCCATATTTTTCCGCCATCCGGCCAAACAGTAAGGCACCCAATGGGCGCACCGCCAGCGTCAGCATGATAGCGACCGACACGTCGGTGACGGAATTATGGAAGTACTGAGCAAGATTACTCAGGACAAACACCAGAATAAAAAAGTCGAAAGCGTCCAGCGTCCAACTGGCAAAACAGGCGAAAGCCACATTGCGCTGGGTCGATGTCCAGTCAAGCATACAAGTCTCCTCTCTGAGACACTCTGGCGCTCCGCCCAAAAATTTTCTGGTGGCTAACGAAGAGTGATGTGATTGTTAATCAAATGTATACATCATGTTTAGGAGGAGAGCGTATTGCGTAATTGTGAGGCAGTGGATCAGGCTGTAAGAAAGCGTGTCTGACTTCCTGCCAGCAGGTCAGGCGACGAATCGCCTGTACGTTATTCAGGAAGGTGTTGAAATGCCGACTCAATGATGGACAGCAAAAGAGCGTTATCCACACTGTGCAGCACATGTACCAGCGCACCGCTGTCCGGTGGGATACCGACATCCAGCCGCAGGGGTTGACGATAACGCCAGCTTTTCCCGCGTGTGGCTCCCGCACGAAGCTCAATATCGACCCGGTAATCCGTGCCCCAGGCGACACGCTGATTAAGCAACCAGGCGACAACCAGCGCATCATGAATCCAGCAACCTGGCAGATGCCGGGTCTGCATTGAATAATCTATCCAGGGCTGCAACGTCTCCCGCACGAAACGGGTCAGCGGATGAGCGTGCCGGGTAAGACGTTTGAGATCGGCCTGGGTCAGCATGGTTTGTGTTGTCACATCCATCGGCACCAGGGTAATGGCAGCACCGCTGTGCAACACCTGATGAGCCGCCTCGGGATCCACACCGAAATTCGTGTCTTTGATGTAGTCTTCCAGCGCAAAGACACCCCCCATAATCACAATCTCGGCTACCGCTTCGGCCATTGCGGGAAAACGCTGCATGGCCAGCGCCACATTGGTCAACGGGCCAATCGCAATCAGGGTGATCTCGCCGGGATTATCACAGATGAGCTGCCCCATCGCCTCAGCAGCATCGTTTCCGTCAGCCGGTAATGCCGCAGGCTGAGGAACGCCCTGCCATAACGCCATCAGGTCGAGTTGTTCGACCCGCTTATCCAGCAGCGCGCGCCAGGGCGCAGGATCTTCGCACAACGCCCGCGTTGCCCCCTGTACGACAGGAACCGCACAGCCCAGCCGCGCCATTAAGTCTTTAGCGACTCGTGCACCGACATCACTCGGGGTATTCCCGGCGACCGTCGTAATTAACTCCAGCGAGAGCCCTGGTGAGGCTAACGCCAGGGAAAGGGCCAGGCCATCATCAGTATTGGCCCCGGCAATCCCGTTCCCCGGATCGCAATCAATAATCAGTCTTTTCATTAGGTCGCTTTATTTGTTTTGTTCTGATGGCCGACAGCCACAAGATTCACCAATCTCAAGTTGGTGTGGGAATGCTTCAATCCGTGCCTCGCCATTCCACGCTTTCAGCATATGAATCGCACAGCGTGCCATCTCTTTAACCGGCTGGCGCACGGTGGTTAATGCCGGAACATGGTAGGCGGATTGATCGGTTCCGTTAAAACAGACCAGGGCCACATCGTCCGGCACACGAAGGCCATGCTGGCTGAAGGCGCGAATGCAGCCAATCGCCTGACCTTCGTTGCTGGCAAACAGGGCGCGCGGCACCCGTTTACTGGCAATCATACGTAAAGCAGCCTGATAGCCGCCCTCACGTGTATAGGTTGCGGGGAAAATATTGGCATCATCGGCTGGCAAACCATACGCCCGCAGCGCATCGCGCCAGCCCTGAATACGATCCTGCGCATTCAGCATGTCCCGGGGACCGCTGATCATCCCGACCTGCTGATAGCCATGGCTGAGTAAATGCGACGTCACCTGAAACGCCGCGTCACGCTCATCTACCCGCAGCATGCTGACACCGGGTTGTGGGTCGACCCGATCCAGCATGACCAGCGGTGTCCCGCTGGCTTTGATGATATCGATGAAAGGATGGCGATCGACACTGGTGTAAAACAGACCGTCGACCTGACGGTTCAGCAGCCCCTGAATCAGCTCCAGTTCACGCTTGCGATCGTCGCCGGCATCACCCAACAGCATCACATGGCCGTGGTTGAGCGACTCCTGAAGCAGCATATGCGCCATGGAGGCGACGAAGGGATTACTGATATTGGGCACCACCAGCCCAAACGTTTTGGTATTCCCTGACGCCAGGGCACGCGCGGCGGCATTCGGGCGATAGCCGGTCTGCTCTATTGCCGCCAGTACCCGTTGCCGGGTCGCGTCCGCGACCGGACGCGGGCCATTATTGATGACATAACTCACCACAGCGACGGAGGTCCCGGCAGCTTTAGCAACGTCACTCCGCGTCACGGCGGTTTTCACCTGTTTCGCCACTTCCCCTTCCTCACTTAACGTGCACTGCCTTTAGCATAGCCTGTTTCAGATAGCGTCCTCTGGCAGGTTAAGGTCGCGCCCACGTGTTTCCGGTGCCACAAACGTAGTCAGGAAACCAATCGTGGCCATCACGGAAAAATAGACGGCGATAGACCACCAGTGTCCGGTATAAGAGAGCATGGCCGCCGCAACTAACGGGGCGGTGCCGCCTGAAATAATAGAACCCAGCTCTTTCGCGACCGCCATCTTGGTATAACGGTGATTCACGCCAAACATCTCCACGCCCCAGGCCGCCTGTACGCCAAAGATGCCCAGAGAAGCCAGCGCCATGCCGACCACAATCACCGGAATCACGATGGCCGGTTCACGCGTATCCAGCAGGGTAAAAGCAGGCCAGGCATAGATCATCAGCAGCAGGCAGAACATGCGATAGACCACACGGCGACCAAAACGGTCAGACAGCCAGCCTGCAAACGGAATAATCAGGAACCCCAGCAATGAGGCGATAAACACCGCCGTGGTGGGCACGGATTTATCTACCATCAGCACCTTGGCGACATAGCCCACAATAAAGCCCTGGGCCAGATAAGAGGGGCCGTTTTCACCGATGCGCAGCCCGACCATTGTCCAGAAGGCACGTGTGCGCTGAAAGAACGGGCGTGTATCCGCTTCAGAACGATGCGCGGCAATCACCTGGGCGCGCGTTTCGGCAAGCTCTGCTTTCTTACGCTCGAATACCGGTGTTTCACGCAGATTACGACGGATCCACAAGGCCACCAGAGCGATCACCGCACTGCTCAGGAACGGAATGCGCCATCCCCACTCCAGCAGACTCTGCTTGTCCATTTGCACCACCAGCAGCCAGACCAGCGAGGCCAGCAACGTGCCGCTGTTAGAGCCGAGTGCAATGACCGATGACACCAGGCCACGGCGCCTGACCGGTGCATATTCACCCAGCATAACGGTTCCGCCTGAGAGTTCGGCGCCCGCTCCAAAGCCCTGACTGAAGCGTAACAGCACCAGGCAGGCCGGCGCCCAGATGCCAATCGAAGCATAGCTGGGAATCAGCCCAATCAACGTGGTGGAGGCGCCCATCAGGATAATGGTGGTGACCATGACGACCTTGCGGCCTTTACGATCGCCCAGCCAGCCGAAAAACAGGGCACCGATCGGACGGGCAATAAACCCAACGGACCAGGTGGCAAAACTGGCAAGCAGTGCCATCGCGGGCGTTTGTTCGGGGAAAAAGACATCACCAAAAATGATGCCCGCAGCCAGGCCATAGAGCGCAAAATCTGCATACTCCATTGCCGTGCCTAACCAACAGGAAACCGTAGCGCGCCAAAAATCTTTGCGGCCGGCTGAGGTGTTAAACCGCTCATCTGCGGCGGAGGTAGAAGGCAGTGATGCCTGTGTCGTAACGGAGTGCTGTGCCGTCATAAACGCTGTCCCTTGAAAATATGCAGATAGATAAATGCCATTCCGAGAGACAATTCCCTGACTGTAAGCAGAAGAATCGCTCTGGTGGCGACATTCAGTTGGCTAACCATGATGAAAGGAAAGTTAAAAGATTCCCTGGTGTTGGAATCCGCAGTATCGCGAGCTTCGCCGCTGTATTTTTCAGCGGTCGTATAAGTCTGGCGAATGTAACTTGTTCCTCGATCGGCCTACCGTGCATCGGGCACCGAGAGCAATCACTGGAAGCTAGTTTATCTACGCGCGTAGATAAATCAATAGCACTTGAGAAAATTTGTTAGATTTTCTTTAGTATCAAGCTGCATCGGATGCTATTTTTAACGCAAAATCAGAGGGTTAATTGTAACCTGACGCGCAAAAAAACAGCATAACGCTAGACCCGGTTCACTTTTCTTTTATCATTAAGCCAAACTGGCCGTCAGAACCTTTCATCAGATGCTGTTGTCGCATACTGGTGTGACTGCAAAATGACAACGCACCACGTTTGTATCGCGTACAGTCGCGCAGAGCCCTGTCCGCACCTGACCTGGAGGACGCTGTTTAGACGTTATGACCATTATCCTGATGCGACACGGCAAACCCGCCCACCCTTTTGCCCGCCGTTTGAGTGCGCAGGGCATGGCGGACTGGTGCGAAGCCTATGATCTTGCGCTGGTCAGCGATGGGCCGCCTGAACGCAGCATCAATATCGCGCGCAACGCCGCGGTTGTCGTCTGCAGTCCGTTACCCCGCGCCCACTCATCGCTGGCGCACCTGGGGTTGCGCCCCCATCATGTCGATGCGCTGTTCAGTGAAGTCGGCATTCCGCTGCTGCGGGCCGATCGCCTTCAGTTACCCACCTTTGTCTGGCAGGCCATTCTGCGTGCGATGTGGTTGTGTGGTTACGCGGGCGAGACCGAATCACTGCAACATGCGCGCGCACGGGCGTCGCGCGCCGCAGAAAGGCTGATCGCCTTATCGGAGAAAGGCACGGTTTTATTGCTGGGTCACGGCATTATGAACAAAATGATTGCCCGCGAACTGCGTAAGCGTGGCTGGCAGGCCGAAAAGCATGCCAGCAGCCGTCACTGGAGTTCCGCGATTTATCATCGCCCGTTTATTTAATCGATCTGGAAGTAACTCAGCGTTTCATAACCCGCGCCCACTTCTGCGGTCATCACCACGGTCTGGCGCATCAAATCAATCACGCTTAACGTCTTATTGTCATCATGCGTGATCAGCAGCTTTTTTTTGTCCGGGCTGAAACAGCCATCGAGCGGTTGTCCAGCCAGCGTGATTCGCCCCAGCGGATTAAGCAACTCGTCAAACAGTGTCACAGTCGGCTCCTGATCACCCATTGCCATAAGGTAGTCCCCATCCGGACTAAAGCGCACTTTCTGGCAGGGATGCTGATGATCGGGCAAAGCCAGCCGCTGGCGGATACGATGACTCTGGCGATCCACCACATACAGCAAGGGCGCATCGGCGGCGCTGGCGATCAGGTAGGGATGTTTGGGTGAAGCTGTCAGACCCGAAACGGGGCCCGGCATAAGCACCGTATCAATGACGCGCCCTTCCGCCTCACAGAGATCCACCACGGTGATAGTGGCGTCCTGCTCGTTGTCGGTAAATAATTTGCGGCCGCTCGGAGAGAGCGTCAGGCGATGGGTATTATCCAGCGGAATGGGAATGGTCTTTTCAACACGATGCGTCTGCGGGTCGATCACCACGACGGCCGTTGGATTCTCGCAACACAAATAGACTTTGCCATCCCGCCCTAACTGACCGCTGTGGGGCGCTTTAGACGGCGACAGATCAATGTAGTCGGTAATTTCCCGCCGTCGAAGATCAATTACGGCGACTTTGTGCCCGGGATGCGGGAGTTCACTTCGCATCGCATCGCCGTACAAGGGCAAAAAAGCTTTTCCCCAGGGCGCAAGCATCAGCAGTTCATGCAGCCGCGTCGGAATCACGTCCACGGCCTGGCTGACGGCAAACGTGTCGGGATCGAGAAACAGCGCACGGCGGGTTTGTCTGTCGATCGCCAGTAATCCTCGAGAGTCAAACGACATGGCATCTCCTTTATCATCGGTAAGCTTAAAGCGTAGACAAGGGTTATCGGGCTGCGTACACCTGAGAATTGATAAAATATGCTAAATAATTTTTTTATCCCGATTTAGCCTGTATCCCTTTGACAGCTTCACAGTGTATCGGTTTTTTTTGAAGTTAAATGTTCAGCATGGCTGACAGACTCAGTTTGTCATAAACAAATAAACCATTAGCGTGAATAAATATTTATTTTTGTTTCCGGCTGAGCGTTATTTCCGTTTTATCCTAAAGTGTTTATCAGGCATAGCGAATGACTACATTGTGTTCTATTAAATAATCTGGCGTGGTTGATTTCGCCTGTTCAAAACGTCGTTGCCACATGCCATCGTCACATCACCCGGCAAGACGAATAAGCATTGCAGTACAGCGATGCCTGCTTTTATAGCGGTTCAGATACAGGCTGGCAGTTAAGCACGTTATTTTGACGACCGGCATAAAACACAATAACCAAAATAACAGGTGAAATATGACTTCGCATCGCCGTTCTTTGCTTCCGCTCTGGCGCCATTGGGAAAAACTCGCCTTCACCAGCCGTATGCTGCTGACGATGAAACAGCACCGTGCCCTCAGTGCGCCAGAATATGATCCTGGCCTTGAACACGATGTGGAACTGACCGCGGTGCCTAAGTCACTGCCTGCCATTGCCAGAACGGTCTGGCTCTATTGGCCTGGCGAACGGTTACCTGCCTCTGTCGCCTTAACAATTCGCAAACTTCGTCGCGATAATCCGGATCATGATGTTCATCTGGTGACTCCGCAAACGCTGAGTCATTGGCTGCCTGAGTTGCAGTTCATCTCTTCAGATCTGACGCAGGCGCTAAAAAACGACATCATCCGGCTGGAACTGCTGCTCCGTTATGGCGGCATCAGCATTGATTGTCATACCTTACTGTTTGAAGATCTGACGTGGATACATCAGGCCCACAGCCTCAGCCCCAGGGATTTGATCGGCTATTACCGCCAGGAATCCACCTGTCATTCACTCAGACCGGTGATTGATACCAGCGTTCTCGCCGCGCCCGTCCAAAACCCGTTTATCCGGGAATGGCTCAAACAACTGGCACCGGTAAAATATGTCGGTATGCATAACTATCTGCTGGAGTTAAAGAAACGCAGTGACTTCCCTGCGCTGAGACAAAACCTCAGCCATCCTGACAGTGAGCTGCCGTCGCTGGCCCACCAGTTGGCGATGGACGAACATCGTCGGGTCAATTTCCTTTTGCGTAAAGCCGAAGCGAGCGCCGGGTATTATCACAGGGTTGATGCCGGTAACAGCACGGCGTTTGTCCGCTGTGTTTTATTCCAGCAACGTCCTCTTACGCCTCCTCCGGTGATCAAACTGAGTGCCCGCGAACGCACACATCTTGATTTCAACCTTAAGCTGCGCTTTTACAATCGCTCCAGCCTGATAGGTGAAGTCATGCATCAAACTCTGTCGTCGCCCGCCAGACTGCTGGCCCCCCAGGAGCAGCGCGCGTAATCCGTCACGGGTTCTTCAGCATTCGCGATGGCGTGTTTTTATCTGTTGGCAATGTGAATCTGCCGCCAAAATGGCGGCAGACAGGTTGCAGCCCGATGACAGCCAAGCTAGATTGAGCCGCAATTTAATGAAAATGTCCCCCTCAGAAGAGACAGGTTCACATAATAAGAGGATGTGACGTTGCCCGAATTCGTGTCAGTGCTCCTTTTTCTGACCGCGATTGCTGTTTATTCCTGTAAAGCAGGCCGAAACAGAATCTGGTTTTGCCTCGTCCTGGTGTTGCTCATGCTGTTTGTCGTGCTGAATGCCACGCTGTTTGCCAGCAATTATTTTACGGGCGAGGGCATTACCGATGCCGTGGTGTATACACTGACAAACAGCCTGACCGGTGCGGGCCTGAGCAAATATGTTGTGCCCGGTCTTGGCCTGCTCATCGTGCTGTTTTTACTCTTTTGCGCCTTATCATGGCTGCTCCGACGCCGTAAGCGCCCTTTTCACCCTGGCTGGAGCCTGGTCGCATTTATCTGCGCCGCCGGTGCGGTGCAGACCACGCCGGCTTTTCATCAGGTCAGCACACTGATCACCTCTTACTCACTGCGGGACGACTCTGACTTCGACACCGTTTATAAGGTGCCGAAGAACCGCATTGAGCGGCCTGCGCTTAATGTCGTGTATATCTACGCTGAAAGCCTGGAGCGCACCTATTTCGACCAGATGGCCTTTCCGGGTCTGGCCCCCGAATTGAATCGCGAGAAAGAGCAAAGCCTGGACTTCAGTCAGACCGAACAACTGCCCGGCACGGATTACACCATTGCCGGTATGGTCGCATCGCAATGCGGCATTCCCCTTTTTGCCCCTTTCGACGGCAATGCCTCCGCTTCTCTTTCCAGCTTTTATCCACAAAATATCTGCCTGGGCGATATCCTGAAGAACTCGGGCTATGAGAACTGGTTTATTCAGGGGGCCGATTTACGCTTTGCAGGCAAAGATGTCTTTTTGCATTCCCACGGTTTCGATGCCGCACATATGTACGGTGCACAGGAGCTAAAAGATCAGGTGCGCGATCCCACGTACCGCAATAACTGGGGATATTATGACGACACGGTGCTGGATAAGGTTTACGACACTTATGCCTCGCTGTCACGCCAGCAAAAACGGTTTGCGCTGTTTGCGCTCACCGTCGACACGCACCATCCCGACGGTTTTATTTCTCGCGGTTGCCAGCGCAAAAGCTACAGCTATGCGGGCAAATCCAACCAGTCGTTCAGCGCGGTATCCTGCTCACAGGAACATATCGCCCGACTGATCGCCCGTATCAAAGCGTCCCCGTGGTTCGCTGACACGGTGATTGTGGTTGCCTCCGATCATCTGGCGATGAACAATACCGCGCACCCTTTTCTGATAACGCATCCCCGCCACGATTTGTTTATGGTGATTCGCGGCGATCGGCCTGAGACCGACGTGATTGATATGAAACGCAGTACGCTGGATAACGGCGCCACGTTGCTGGATATCCTGGGCGGGGATAATGCGATTGGCCTGGGCCGCAGCAGTCTGTCAGCGGTGTCGTTATCCAGTCAGTTTGAGGACATGAAAACCAAAGTTTTAAGCTGGAAGCCCGATATTATTCAGCTCTGGAATTTTCCCAGCAAAATCGACAGTTTTATTATCAATCAGGCCAAAAATACTTTCAGCTTTTCCGGAACCAGCTTTAAATTGCCGATTCTGTTGCGCGTAACAGATAAACATATAGAGCCGCTGCCGGAAGGGGAATACTCCGCGCCGTTGCGTTTCCAGCTGGCCGATTTCAAAGCAGATGAGAAGTTTATCTGGGTCGATCGCTGTTTCAAAATGGGCCGCATCTGGCAACCTTCTCTGGCACTGTCCGGTGACTGGTGCGTTGCGATGGGGCAACCTGCGGGTCAGCCCACCGTCACACGCGTTGATACGCCTCAGTGGGAAGGTCAAGCCCGGTTCCCGGCAGACACTCTCAGCAATGCCCGCTACCAACTTGCTGTGGCACAGCTGCGCATCGAAGATAATGCGATTCGTTATGACGCTGAAAGCTTTCTGTTTGCGATCCCCGGCGCGCCAGCCAGTGTGAAGCAGTTTAGCGGCATTTCGCGCCAGGAAAGCTGGGGACGCTGGTCGAATGCCCGTCTTGCCCCCGACGTGACGATTGAGTTTGTCGATCCGTTGCCCGCGCACTTTGATCTGGTGATCACCGCTCGTGCCTACGGTCCGAACATCCACCGGCCAATACCGGTCAGGGTGGGCGATACTGAGCAGTTGCTGACGCTGGGGGAGATTCCCTCTACCCATACGCTACGTTTTGACAATCCTGAAGGAAGCCACCGGTTAACGCTCTCGCCGCCCGAGCCGCAACTCAGTAACCTCAACAATATCGCCGGACAAGATCCGCGCAAACTCGGTATTGGTCTGGTCGAGCTCAAGGTCGTTCCCCTTCCCTGAGTGGTCATGCCACTGACGTTGGCTGCCGGCATTGAAATGGCGATGTCGGCAGCAGCAAAGCGCTCATCTTTTTGCGAAGCGCCACGCAAAAAAATGATTATTACCTGTTTAACTAATTGATATTTTTGGATTTAATCCGCAAGATATTGCCTCTGTACTGTGACTGTTTCGGCTTGCCTGTCATGATGCCATCACGGTGTGATGAAACGGGAAGAGGCATGAATGGCGACCGCAATGATGAATACACATAAAGCGTTTAAACGTCTGCAACGGGCAGGCATCAATGACCGTCAGGCAGAAGTGATGGTCGATATTTTTGCGCAGATACAGCAGGACAACGCACTCTCGCGCGCTGATGTCATGCAGGCTTTTACGCGTCATAACCAGCATATTCTCAGGCTGAGTAAGCAGTCTGAGAATATGGAGACCGATCTCAGCGTGTTAAGAACCGACTTCGGTAGCCTGAAGAGTGATGTCAGCATACTGAGAACGGACTTCGATAGCCTGAAGAGTGATGTCAGCATACTGAGAACGGACTTCGATAGCCTGAAGAGTGATGTCAGCGTACTGAGAACGGACGTCGACACCCTGAAGAGTGATGTCAGCATACTGAGAACGGACGTCGACACCCTGAAGAGTGATGTCAGCGTGCTGAGAACAGACGTTGACAGCCTGAAGAGTGATGTCAGCGTGCTGAGAACAGACGTTGACAGCCTGAAGAGTGATGTCAGCGTACTGAGAACGGACGTTGACAGCCTGAAGAGTGATGTCAGCGTGCTGAGAACAGACGTTAATAGCCTGAAAACCGATGTGAACAGGCTGACTATGGATGTCAGTACGCTGAGAACCGATGTGGATGAAATCAGGACGGATGTCGGCGGGTTAAAAAACGATATGTGCTGGGTTAAACGTCTGCTTATGGTCATGACCACCACTCTGCTTATGGCGGCCATGAAATACATGCTTGTCTGAACGACCAGGCAGGGGCAGATCTCAGCCCCGAAGCGTTTCCAGCTTTTCTCGTTGCTGGCCTTCACGGGTGAAGTTGGTCTCTGCCAGCCAGCGTTCAAAACCCGCTTTCACCTGCGGCCATTCGCTGTCAATGATCGAAAACCAACTGGTATCGCGCGTGCGACCTTTATAGATGCGGGCCTGGCGAAAATCCCCTTCAAACTGGAACCCCAGACGTAACGCGGCCCGGCGAGAAGGCAGATTGCAGCTGTCGCATTTCCATTCATAACGTCGGTAGCCAAGCTGTTCAAAGGCGTAACGCATTAGCAGAAAATGTGCCTCTGTCGCCATTCTTGTCTGCCGAAGTAAGCGGGAGAAGGTGACGAATCCCACCTCCATCACACCATTCGCCGCGTCAATACGCATCAGCGATAGCGTCCCCACAGCCCTGTCGGTTTTTCGATCAACCACACTGAAATGCAGCGGATCCCGACTCGCCTCCATGGTTCTGGCATGAGCTAACCATGCGGCCTCATCATCAAAAGGACCATCTGAAAGGTAAGTCCAGTCACGACCATCTTCCGCCAGTGACCAGGCCTGCCAGAGTGCCGCCCCATGCGCAGCAACGCTAAAGGGTTCAAGCCGACAGACCTGTCCCTGAAAAATCTCGCGTTGTGGTAAAGGGCGTGACTGCCAGTCGGGCATTGATTGCCCTACCGGTTGACCATACTGATTGAGGTGCTGTGCCATCGTGCCTCCTGCGTTTCGGTTAATCAAAACACGTTGCCACGTTACGCAGAGGTTGAGAAGTCTTACCCTGATAAAACCAAAAAAAACGGCCCCGTGACGAGGCCGTTATTTCACATTCTCCGGTTGCGTCGTGCCGGCGTCCGGCGACGGGCTTATCCGCGGAAGAAGATATCGCCTGATTTACCCATGACGATTTTACCGGTGTCATCGGTGATCAGGATGTAATTGGCATTGATATAAGCCCAGTGCGTACCGGGCTGAGGCGCAGGCAGGTTACGTTTCTGCCACTCCGTGATGGTATAGGTCTTGCTGCGGTATTTATCTGGCACGGTATCACCGATTTTATGCTCTTTGTAATCGATGATGATGGTGCTGAGATCGTAGTTCGGCTTACCGGGATTACCCTCCGCATGCGATGGCGTGGTTGGCGTAATACCGTCGTTAGAGTCAGAACTCGCAGGTGCCTGGGACTGAACGGGTGCCGTTTCGGGTTGAGCCGCATTACTGCCTGGCTGTACATTCGACTCGCCAGACGGGCTGGCAGGCGCAGCAGGTTGAACCTGCGGCGGCGGCGGCACGTTGTCGGTGGTTTCGCCTGCGGCCTGAACAGCAGGGATAAGGCTCAGCGAGCCGAACAGTAAACCCGCTGAAATTAAAGCAATTTGAGTCCTGCGCATAATAATTTCCACATTGAATTGATTTTAATAACAGTAGACCACTCTGAAGACAATCTGAACAGGATTACCGTTCCATCACTCATAAAGGTAAGTGTAAGGAATCGCAACGTATTCCGGCTCCTGCTTACACCTTACCTGTCTTTTTCTGCCAGGTTAAGCAGCAATGTGATACCCAGGTAGTTACTCCAGTTAAACGCGTTTTGCAGCACCACAATCGCATTGCCAGCCTCTCTGTCAAAACCGATAAATGCCGAATAACCACCAATATAGCCTACCTGATAAGTGATGTTTCGACCTTCCAGCCGGTCCGTTACCCAGGCGATGTTCTGCGTCTGGTTGCCCTGTTGGTATACGCGTTTATTCACCCCGGCGAACGCGCGATTGATTTCAGGATACGGACCGGGCGTCAAATGTGCCCGCAGATAGACGCTGAGATCGCGGGCATTGCTGTACAGACTGCCTGCAGCCATCATATTACGTCTGAAGCGCCAGTCCGGCGTAATATCGCCGCGCGGAATAAACTTTGGCTGATCGCCAGCATGGCCCAGCGCCCGCATGGGGAAACCGCTGAGGCGCTCAGGCACAAAACTCGTTTGCGTCATTCCCAGTGGACGAAAGATTCGCTGACGGGCCAGGCTGTCAATATCACTGTGGCATCGGGTGCGTAAGATATAGCCCAACAGCGCATAACCCAGATTTGAATACTGAGGAACGCGGTGACGGGGTGCCCTAAAGTCGACCAGATAGCTGAGCACCCGGTCATCGTCGAGATTGCCGTAAAAATTCTGCCCCGTGCGAAGATAAGTCATGAACTGCATAAACATCGCCAGGTCCATGTCCTGGCGCGGCAATCCTGACGTGTGCGTCACCAGTTGTAACAGCGTGATACGACGGGCATCCGGGCTCAATGCCACCGTTGCGGGTAGCAGGGTTGCCAGCGTATCTTCCCAGCGCAGTTGCCCCTCATCGACTTGTTGCGTGATCACCTCTGCGGTTACGCCTTTACTCAAGGAGCCCAGCGCAAACAAGGTATCAGGCGTAATCGGATAACGATGGACATCGTCCGTCACGCCGGCGCTGTAGAACAACGTGGGCGCATTTTTGTGGATAATGGCAATGCTGATGCCGGAGACCTGTTTGCGCTGCATGTAATGGCGCACCAGGTCATCCAGATTATCGTGGAAGGCGCTGTGAGTCAGATAAAGCCTGTCGCCCGTGGGGGCGGACGTTTGCGACAGTGTGCCGCAGGCGGTTAACCCTACCGCACCGATCGTCACTATGCCGAACCGTGTCAACATACCGCAGCATCCGGTCAGCAGGCCGGATAACGTCCGGATGAGCGTCTTTTTTCTGGTCACGTCCTCGCGCCCGTCTTATTGTCGTATCAGGGCGCTGACGAAAAGCTTCATCGCGATCCTGCAAGATGATACCGCTGTGCTTATATCGGCACAGTCAGCTAAATCTTTATCCGGTTGCCAGGCGGCGTTCCGCCTGTCGTTCCCTCTGGCATCAGGCCTTGCGGGGCCGGGAGAGTAACATAGCGACAGAGAGAATGCCTCTGTTGTGTCCCTTATTACGTTGTGCATCTGATGGCGCTGCCATCAGATGCATAAGCGTGTACACTGCGCGCTTTTACACGCAGTCAATTTTCTGCTGAACCAGAAACGCCCGGAGAGAACCATGAAAGAAGGTCCATTAAGCGAGAAAGAGCTGCAGTGGCTTGATGATATGCTGGAAAAATACGGTAGCGAAGCATCTATTCTTGATGTGTCCGAACTGGATGGCCTGCTCACCGCCGTACTGTCAGGCCCGACAACGGTTGAACCCAGCCGCTGGCTGGTTGCGCTCTGGGGCGGCGAAAAGCACATCCCTAAATGGAGCAATGAGCGCGAAATGACGCGCTTTATGGAGCTCTGCTTTCAGCATATGAATGATATCGCTGACCGCCTGTCCGAGTTTCCGGAGCAATTTGAGCCGTTGTTTGGCGTGCGTGAAATGGAAGGTCTGGAATTCACCGTGGTGGAAGAGTGGTGCTATGGCTATATGCGCGGCGTAGCGCTGACGGACTGGTCTGCGCTGCCTGCCGAACTGCACGAATCACTGGACGTCATCGCGCTGCATGGCAAGGAAGAAAACCTCGAAAAAGTCGATGCGTTAACGCCGGAAGAGATGGAAAGCAGCATGGATGCCATACGTCCTGCCGCTCTTGCGCTGCACGATTACTGGATTGCGCAGCCTGAGGCGATTCCTCAGGTTCAACAGCCTGTCACGGCAGCAAAGCAGCCTGGTCGCAACGATCCCTGCCCGTGTGGCAGCGGTAAAAAATACAAGCAGTGCTGTCTGCACTAAGCCACTCGGGGCCGGTAACCGGCCCCATTCATTGTTACAGGTACATGACATTAACGCGGCGCGGGAACGGGCTGCGCAGGTGACAGACCTTCGCCGTTCTTAATCCTGTCGATAGCCACCACGTTGTGCTTCATCGCGTCGTTCAGCACCTGTACTGCCGAGGACGCATCGCGGTTTTTAATCGCCATAAACACCTTAATATGCGCTTCCACGCTCTCAAGGGTGATACCCAGCGAGCGATTCAGCTCTTCCAGGTAATAGTAGTAAATGTCCTTAATTGACTTCATCACGTTGTAAAACACGCTGTTATGGGAAGCCCGGATAATCGCCAGATGAAATTCATAATCGGCCTCCGAGTATTTCTTGTAATCCCCTTTGTTGATGAGCATGTTATTCAGGGCCTGCTCAAGCAGGGTAATGTCGTCTTCCGTCGCGTGTTCAACTGCCAGCTCGACACATTTAAACTCGACGGTCTGACGAAACACCATCATGTCATTAAACGCTTCCCGACTCAGGTGCATCAGCGGTCTGGCACTGCTGTTCAGCATCTGCGGCGTGAAATCTTCGCACACATAGCTGCCGCTGCCCTGACGGGTGATGATAATGCCAAGATCACGCAACCGCTGCACCGCACTGCGCACACTCACCCGGCTGACATTGAAAGAGTGTGTCAGCTCCGCTTCAGAAGGCAAGCGAGCGCCAGCGGGCCAGCTACCGTCCAGTAGCCGGGCCTTGATTTGCTCGAACACTTCGTTAACAACGTTCTGTTTCTGAATGGATTTTATGCTCACAACACCTTCTCATATGATGTCCTACATGATGCCATTCTATCTCATCCTTTCAGACAAAGTCCTGTGTTGACACTGTAAAGCACGCCGTTCGAAAACAGGTCATTATTCGCCGCGACGCGGGCTGAGCGCGGACACCCTGTGCTGACTGATGACAGACTGTGCCTCCACCGCATCGGCTTCTGCGGTCAGATCGCGATCGGCCACCTCAGGCATGATCAGTGACGCCAGCAGACCGATGCAGGAATAACAGATTAACATCACCGCAATCGGGTGCCAGGAGCCGGTAAGTTGACAAAATATCCCCGCCAGCAGAGGACCTAATCCGGTGGCAAACAACCCGCCAATTTCTTTTGAAATCGCCATTTGTGCGAAGCGGTTTTGCGAACCAAACATCTCTGCCATGGTGATCCCTTCAATAGCGGCCTGGCCCAGCACCGCGATGTTATGAATCACGATCAGGCACACCATAATGGTGCTGACAGCCTGGGACTTGTCGACGATCAGTGAAATCATCGGGTAGGCCAGGAGGATCGAGCCGACGGTCAGTATGCGATAGGGAATGCGCCGCCCGACCCTGTCTGAGAGCCAGCCGAGCAGGGGAATCGTCAGAAAACCAATCACGGAACTGACCATGATGGCATCGGTGGGAATCGCTTTATTAAATAACAGCGTTTGCACCATATAGCCTGCCAGGAAGGTCTGAATAATCCCCGAATTTCCGGCCTGGCCAAACCGCAGGCCGGTTGCTATCCAGAACGCTTTCCCCTGAATTAACTGAAAAATGGACTGACTTTTCTTCGACCGGAGCGTAACGGTGGCGGACGCTGCCACATTTTCAAACACCGGGCTTTCTTTCAAATTAAAGCGCAGCCAGAGCGCAAACCCCATCACAACAAAACTGGCCAGAAAAGGAATACGCCACGCCCAGGCGACGACCTCTTCGTTAGTGAAAAACAAGAACATGACGGCCCAGATAGCGGTGGCACTCAAGGTGCCGCAGTTAGTGCCCATGGCAACCAGGGAAGCGATAAGGCCTTTTTTCCCTTTGGGTGCATATTCCGCCAGCATCGTACTGGCTCCGGCGATTTCTGCCCCTGCCCCTAATCCCTGTATTACGCGCAACGCGACCAGCAATAAAGGCGCCAGAATACCGACCTGCTGATAGGTCGGTAACACACCAATTAATGTGGTGCATATGCCCATTAATGCGATGGTCATAAACAGCACTTTTTTTCGGCCCACGCGGTCGCCCATTTTGCCAAAAAAGACGGCGCCCACAATACGCGCGATATAACCTGCGCCGTAGGTGCCCATGGCCAGAATTAACGCCATTGCGCCTGATTGTCCGGGAAAAAAGACTTCATGAAAAACCAGAGCCGCACCGAGGGAATATAACTGGAAATCCATAAACTCCAGCGTGGTACCCAGCCATCCTGAAACAGAGGCCCTGACAAGATCAGACGTATTACGTTCTTTTGTACGCGTATGTGAATGACTCATGTTTTACCCCGAGGCCAACCCGGCGTTGACAGGTGAATAAAAGACAGGCGAGCGCAGTCCACGCGAGACGTGAGAGCATTTCACTCGCCCTGATCATTAAGGTTATTTGCACGCTGAATAACAGCGCTGTTGTGAATGAACTTAAAAGACGACTAATACTTTTGAATGCTGCGTTTTATCACTGGCGGCCTGCAAAGCCACTTCAATATCCTGATGCGCATACTGACCAGACAGGATCGGTCGCGGATCAATAATGCCTTTTTCCAGCCATTTCACTGCAACCGCAAATTCATCAATAAAACGAAAGGAACCTTTCCAGCTAATTTCTTTTACCAGCATCTGCGCGACAGGAAAATGAAGCGGGCTTTTTCCCATGCCAATTTGAACCACCGTGCCACCTGGCCGCGTCGCCAGGATACTGGTGCTGATGGCTGCCTCTGCCCCGCTGGCCTCCAGTGTGACGTCAAAGTAGCCCCGGTGTTCACAATAGCGGGCCATGGCCGCCGTATCGGCCGCGTCCACGGCGACATCGGCACCCATTTCACACGCAATACGACGACACCGCTCGCTGAGATCACAGGCCACAATTTCCGCTGCGCCCGATGCTTTTGCTGCGGCAATGGCTAACGCGCCTATGGGGCCTGCGCCCATTACCAGCACCTTTTTGCCCACGATACTGCCTGCCACATTAAGCGCGTGAATGACGACCGCGGTGGGTTCGGCAACCGCCATCACGCTGGCCGGAACCTGCTCGTCGTAGGGCACACACTGCTGCGCGGACACCACGACATACTGTGCAAACCCGCCTTCCACATGCGGCGTGAACTGCGCACTGCCCATGAAGCGCATGGTTGGGCAGGCATTTTGTTTCCCGGCCTGACAATATTCACATCGCCCGCAGGGCTGCGACGGGTTAACCGCCACTTTCTGTCCGGGTTTGAGGGCAGAAGATTCCGGCGCATGATAAATCCGCCCCACAAATTCGTGTCCGATAATAAAAGGATGCTGAATGACGGATAACCCGGCCCGCCCTTCGTGATAATAATGAATATCGGATCCGCAAATGCCGCCGCACTCCACTTTTATCACGACGTCATCCTCTGCGTAATGCAGCTCGCGCTCTTCTACCACAATGTCTTTTTTACCCTTTGCCACACAGGCCTGGGTCATTAAGCTATGCACGATGGGTTCCCCTTTGCAGGTCAGTAAGGCTCACAACACGGCCAGCCAGCCGCCATCAACGTAAATCATCTGCCCGTTGATATAATCTGACGCGCGCGAAGCGAGGAAAACGGCGGTACCGGCCACTTCGTCTGGCCGGCCCCAACGTTGAGAGGGATTGCTGCTTTTCACCCAGCTATCAAACCGGGCGTCGTCCACCAGCGCACGGTTCATGTCGGTTAAGATATAACCCGGCCCAATCGCGTTGGTCTGGATATTAAACTGCGCCCATTCGGCCGCCATTGAGCAGGTCAACATCTTGATTCCGCCCTTGGCCGCCGTATAAGGCGCAACCGTCGGGCGCGCGGCCTGACTGGTTAACGAACCGACGTTGATGATTTTCCCGCCCTGGTGACGGGCGATCATGCGCTTTGCCGCCGCGCGTGAAACCAGGAAGGCGCTGGTCAGGTTGGTATCAATGACTTTTTGCCACTGTTCAAGCGCCAGTTCCAGCATCGGTTTACGGTACTGAATGCCGGCATTATTGATAAGGATATCCACCGCAATCGCCTGCTCATCCAGCGCGGCAAAGGCCTGTTCAATTTCGCCTTCATCTGTCACATCGAATACCCGCCCCGTGGCGTGATAGCCTTTTGCCACGAGTTGTTCAACCGCCTCATCCAGCCCCGCTTTACGCGTGCCGTTCAAAATCACCTGTGCCCCGGCCGCCGCCAGGGCTTCAGCATAGGCATAACCCAGCCCACGAGATGAACCGGTGATTAATGCCGTTTTCCCGGTCAGATCGAACAGTGCAGTCATATTCCACCCTTAAATATGTATGACAACTATCTTATTAAGGTGAATTTACGCGCAGATTAAATCAATACGTAATGATGCGTTATGAGGCGTCTATCACAAAGCCCTCACCCTGAAATTGATTAGGATGCTGTATTTTAAGAAAATAAATCTTAACTACGTGCATAAAGTTCAGTCATTAGATCCCCATCACAGAATCGAAAGCTAATAAGGGCAACGACCCGGCTTTGTGATAAAACAGTCATGTTGTATGACAACATACCTGTTAGCCATGAGCAGCAACGAGCACGACGGTGGCGGTAAGTGGCCTGATAAAAGAGGAGCGATTGTGAGTAATCTGTCCATCACGAATGTTAAAACCATTCTGACTGCGCCCGGCGGCATCGATCTGGTCGTGGTTAAAATCGAAACCAACGAGCCGGGTCTGTACGGCCTGGGCTGCGCCACCTTTACCCAACGCATCTATGCGGTACAAAGCGCCATTGATGATTACCTGGCGCCTTTTCTGACGGGCAAGGATCCGGCAAGAATCGAAGATATCTGGCAGTCTGCCGCCGTCAGTGGCTACTGGCGCAATGGTCCGGTCATGAATAACGCCCTGTCCGGTGTCGATATGGCGCTGTGGGACATTAAAGGCAAACTGGCCGGATTGCCGGTTTATGAGCTGCTGGGCGGCAAGTGTCGCGATGGTATTGCGCTCTATGTGCACACCGATGGCGCAGACGAAGTCGAAGTGGAAGACAGTGCCCGCGCCAAAATGGAGGAAGGTTATCAGTATATCCGCTGCCAGATGGGCATGTATGGCGGTGCCGGTACCGACGATCTCAGGCTCATCGCGAACCGCATGGTCAAAGCGAAAAATATCCAGCCTAAGCGTTCACCGCGCAGCAAAACAGCGGGCATGTACTTTGATCCGGAAGCCTATGCGAAAAGCATTCCACGCCTGTTTGATCATCTGCGCAACAAGCTGGGTTTTGGCGTAGAGCTTCTGCACGATGCGCATGAGCGCATTACGCCGATTAACGCCATTCATATGGCTAAAGCCCTGGAGCCGTACCAGCTGTTTTTCCTGGAAGATCCGGTTGCGCCAGAGAACACGGAGTGGCTGAAGATGCTGCGCCAGCAGTCCTCTACGCCCATCTCAATGGGCGAGCTGTTCGTGAATGTGAACGAATGGAAGCCGCTGATCGACAATAAGCTGATTGACTATATTCGCTGCCATATCAGTTCCATTGGCGGAATTACGCCGGCGAAGAAAATTGCTGTTTACAGTGAATTAAACGGTGTCCGCACGGCCTGGCACAGCCCCGGCGATATTTCACCGGTCGGCGTGTGTGCGAATATGCATCTGGACCTGAGCTCACCAAATTTTGGCGTTCAGGAATACACGCCGATGAACGATGCCCTGCGTGAAGTGTTTCCCGGCTGCCCGGACGTCGAGCAAGGCTATGCGTACGTTAATGACAGGCCGGGATTGGGTATCGACATTAATGAAACGCTGGCGGCGAAATTCCCCTGCGAAGGCGGTAACCCCACCTGGACGATGGCCCGTACGCCCGATGGCACGGTCTGGCGCCCCTGAATCCGTTAACGGGAAGCAAAGGCGCAACAGGGTGCCTTTGCTTTATTCTTCCCGGTCCTGTAAACGAAACGTACTCGCGTTCTGACCAGGGGCCGGGTCAGTGCCCCCGAGTCGCTACCGGTTCATCCCCCCCAATCAGAATTCGACGTCTTCCAGGCTAAAGTACTCGGTCTGGTCGTTATAAGAGAAGATCTCCGCATAACGGCCCCAGTTAATCACACTATCCAGCGTCTCTTTAGCCGCACTGTCGGAAAGCGAATCTTCCAGTTCCTGTTCAAAACGCACGCGCGGTGCACGATGTCCCGGACGCTCGTCCAGTACCGTTTTGATCAGGGCGGCCAGCGGCACGTAACGCAGCAGATGATCGGCAAACATCACCTTACGCTGCTGCGTGTCTGACTCGGCAAACACCCGGGCGGGCGGCGTCAGGAAGATGTCCCCTTCCCGCACGTCCGCAAAGCCCAGCGACTGAAGCACTTCGGCTATCGGGAACAGTTCATCGACTTCCAGATGCAGCGAACGGGCCACCTCTGGCATGTCGGCGCGGCCGTGGTACGGTGCTGCTGCCAGGGTTTCGATCAACCCGGCCATCAGGTTGGTTGACACATGCGGCAGCCGCGTTCCCAGTCTGAGGCTCTTTTTCACATTATCGCTGGTAGGCCGTGCGGTCATTTGGGTATAAACATCATCGACCAGCCGACGAAAAGCCGGATCCAACCGGTTACGCGGATGGCCAAAGGGCACTTTGATTTCTGCCACTACGCGCCCGGGGTTAGAGGACAGCACCAGAATGCGGTCACACATAAAGACGGCTTCTTCGATATTGTGGGTGACGATAAGCACCGATTTCATCGGCATCTGTCCCTCATTCCACAGATCGAGTAAATCGGTACGCAGCGTTTCGGCGGTTAACACATCCAGCGCGGAAAACGGCTCATCCATTAACAACAAGGTGGGATCGACGACCAGAGCGCGTGCAAAACCCACACGCTGACGCATGCCGCCCGATAATTCACGCGGATAGGCGTTTTCGAAACCGTCCAGGCCGATAAGGTCAATGGCCGCCAGCGCACGCTTTCTGCGTTCCGCTTTTTCCACGCCCAGCGCTTCAAGCCCGGCTTCTACGTTCTGTAGCACCGTTAACCAGGGAAACAGCGCAAAGGTCTGGAACACCATCGCCACGCCTTTGGCGGGGCCGTTCAGCGGTGCGCCCAGGTAGTCAACGGAACCCGAGCCGGGCGTAATCAGACCAGAAATAATGCGCAGCAGTGTCGATTTTCCCGAACCAGAGCGGCCCAGCAGCCCCACTATCTCGCCTTCCTGCAGAGTCAGATTGACGTCATCCAGAATCAGCACTTCACCGTGCGCTTTATCGTAACCGTGCTTAATGTCTTTTACCGTCAGGACCGCCTGGCGACCGTCCGTTTTTTTGGTCGACATGTCTGCATGGTGTGTGGGTTGATTGTTTAACATCTCGGGTCCCTTAATTAGCACGGAATTTTGATTCAGCGTAGACGTACAGCGGCCGCCACAGCAGACGGTTGAACAAGGTGACAAACAACGACATCACGGCGATACCAAGAATGATCCTCGGGAAGTCCCCAGCGGCCGTGGTTTGCGCGATATACGCCCCCAGGCCGTGGGCGGTGACCTGCGTATTTCCCCATTGTACAAATTCGGACACGATGCTGGCGTTCCAGGCTCCGCCGGAAGCGGTAATGGCACCGGTAATGTAGTAGGGGAAAATGCCGGGCAGCATCACCTGACGCCACCACTGCCAGCCGCGAATATGAAAGTTTGCGGCAGCCTCTTTGTAATCATTGGGAAAGGCGGTGGTGCCCGCCACGACGTTAAACAGGATGTACCACTGCGTACCAAGCACAATAAGCGGAGACAGCCAGATATCCGGATTCAGCCTGAAGTGCACAATCATAATGACGAACACCGGAAACATCAGGTTGGCCGGGAACGCCGCCAGGAACTGGGCAACCGGCTGAATTTTTCCGGCCAGTGCAGGACGCAGGCCAATCATCACGCCCAGCGGCACCCAAATCAGCGATGAAATCAGAATCAACACGGTGACGCGCAGAAGCGTAATCAGCCCCAGGCCGAAGACATGTTTCACGTCCGCCAGCGTGACACCGATTTGCACATAGGTAATAACCCGCCAGACCACATACAGGGTCAGTAAAATGACGAAGGCGCCCCAGATAAAGTCACCCAGACGCGAGCGGGATTCCGTGCTGCTTTCGGCCCGGACCGACCTGGAGGCAGGCCAGCGCCACGAGATACGTGCCAGCGCAGACAGCAGCAGGCGCAGCGGCGTAAAGATCTGGTGAATCAGGCGCGTACGGCGCATCAGATCACGCACCCATGAGGTCGGCGCACTCCCCGAACGTGTGTTTTCCATGCGGAACTTATCCGCCCAGGCCACCAGCGGCCTGAACAACAGCTGATCATAAGCCAGAATCACGATCACCATGGTAAGCAGCACCCAGCCCACCGCATGGATATCTTTATGCAGAATCGCCTGTGCCAGATAGCCGCCCACGCCGGGTAAGGTAAAGGTGTTGTTACCCACCGTGATCGCCTCTGAGGCGACAATAAAGAACCAGCCCCCCGACATCGACATCATCATATTCCACACCAGTCCCGGCACGGCGAAAGGCGCATCCAGCTTCCAGAAACGTTGCCAGCCGGTCAGATGAAAGCCACGTGAGACTTCCACCAAATCGGCCGGTACGGTACGTAGCGACTGGTAAAAGCTAAAGGTCATGTTCCAGGCCTGACTGGTAAACAGGGCAAATATCGCCGCCAGTTCTACGCCCAGCACCTGCCCGGGAAACAGGGCAATAAAAAAGGTTACGGTAAAAGAGATATAACCCAGCACCGGCACGGACTGCAGGATATCCAGAATGGGCACTAACACCTTTTCTGCCCGGCGACTTTTGGCCGCCAGCGTGCCGTAGATTAGGCTGAACACCAGTGAAGCCAGCATCGCCACCAACATCCGCAGCGTGGTGCGCATGGCATATTCCGGCAGATTAGTCGGATCAAGGGAGATGGCCTGGGTTTTCAGGCTGTCAATCGGCATCAGCGTTTGATGAAAGCCCACCGCCACCATTGCAATCAGGCAAATAATCAGGGGAAATGCCACGGCATCCCAGACGTTTGGCAGCAACCGTCTGTTAGCCGCCAGCATGGTGAATCGGAAGTT
Organism: Pantoea sp. JZ2; assembly: GCF_035191405.1. Classification (NCBI taxonomy): domain Bacteria; kingdom Pseudomonadati; phylum Pseudomonadota; class Gammaproteobacteria; order Enterobacterales; family Erwiniaceae; genus Pantoea; species Pantoea sp. JZ2. Next base: position 4,092,034 of record NZ_CP045247.1, read on the forward strand.
CATGAGCCCTCTCTTCTTTTCATCACGGAGCGACTGAAGTATTTCAGGTGAGGGATTATCAGTCAGGATTATTAAACGTATGCTCACCTGATAGCGGGGTTTTTATTAATTTTTTATGAAAGCCCAGTCCCGGTTTTTGCTGGCACGCGCAATGCTGTCCTTTTCTTAATAAAAACAGACTGAATGATGTGGCAAAGGCCCCAACAATGTACGCCCACGCCTTACACGACAAAGGCATCCTGCGCGCGTAAAACCCACGACATAATCACAGTTTGCTCTGTTTTTTGATGCCAGTGGTTGCTGAGACTGAGGGTTTAAAATATAAACCTTTTTAATATTTTTTGTACAGGCGCATGCGACAGGTTCTGGCAGCAAGCCATCTCTGTCTTGATAATCCATTTACTTAACGAATCGATTATTAAGACTGTTCTTAATCTCTCACCTTTCGCTGCGCTTTACTCTTTAACGGCACTAACCTGCCTTTCATTATCAAGGAGTGATCGAATGGCCTTACCACAACCGTATTCAAATTCTCTTCCGGATTACGGCGTGGGCCGACGGATGGGGCTGGTGTCAGCTGATGACATTGATTTTAACGCACTGGCGAATCGTCTGGATTGCCTGCGGGACTTTAGCCAGGTCGGTATCATCTATTCTGACGGCCCACAGCAATGGCTGGTCCGGCCTTCGCGTTATGACGCTCAAGCCAGCAAAAGTCGTGTTAGCCATGTAGTAATAACGAAGGTCAATGCTATAAATCCTCAGGTTGCCATTAAGGCGCTGACGGAAACACTTAGTAAGCCTTCGCTGGCTGGCGAGATGATATCGACAATATTTTCATGTGGTGCTTAATTATTACGGGATTTCTTGCGATAGGTTATGCCGTTGCCGTACCTTTGACAGCAGGAGCATCGGGTATTGTAGCAGGCATGATTATCGCAGGGGGTTTAGCGACAGGTATGCAGTGCGCCATCGGTAGCGCACGATTATATGCTATCTACGAAGGTCAGGAAGACTATGTCGCGTGGATTGATTCACAGTCATGGTATGTTGCAACAACGACCGCGCTGGATGTTATATCGCTTGCCGGAGCGGGTGCCGGTCTAAAAAGCGCGATCGAAACGTATAAGGTGATAAAAGCGTCCTCTTCTGCAAAGGCCATCAACTGGCTTAAAACGTTAAGTCGCGCTGAGCGAAAAAGAATTACAGAGGAAATCATCCGCGCGCAAAACCCCGGTATTTCAAATGGCGGTATCAGGGCAGCCATGAAAGCAGGTGTGTACCCTAAACGTTATCCGGCCGAGGCTATACAAAAATCTCTTCAGCGTGAATTAACGTCTGCACTGGTGAATTCATCGGCGTTTGCTGGTAGCGCATTGACAGGCACGTTAAAAAATCCACAAAACATTGTCCAGTCCGGGAAGTATATCATCGGCGTCATTCAGTCACTTCCCTCTACATAAGTTGTCAAAATTAAATACATTAATAAAACAATCAAGCTCAGCGAAAAAACGAACAAAGAAATAAATATTAGTGGCGTTGATGAGCTGGAGCATATTAAAGATGACATGAAAGAAAAAATGGGTATGCCAATCGGATTACATACTTTTGGCGCCCCCTTAGTCATCAGTATGGTGCTGACGTTGATCAGCTTCTCCCTGCCTCAGTTTTCATTATGGTTATTCATCTATGACCTGATGGGGTGGCAAAAACACGCTGTCTTTATCGGTATAATTGCCGCAGCATTTATCTATGTCCTGGTCTTGTTTACAACAATGATGCTGGTTTCACGCGGAATATATTTGGCACTAAGAGCTTATATTTCCATCCTGTTTTTGGTATTAATGACTGCTTTAGTGTTTCTCTTTCTCACCATGGTTTCATCAATGAGTGGCAATAATAATTATTCGCTATCTTTTGCAGGTGCATTATTAAGCACTGCGTTAAGTCTGACCGCTCTCAAGTACCTTAACAGTCAAATGTTTTATAAGTCCTGCGCTTTTATGCTTCATAATCGAGCCTGGCGAAAGCAACTGGAACTAAAAAGGAAAACAACCTCTTTTAAATAGACTAAAAAAGTGGCCTGGTTCGGCTCATAAGGTCGGTGCACCACTACAATCGCCGCACTTGATATCATCTGGTTCAGGAGCGGGTTTAAAAAGCGTTGATAAAACGCATAAGGTTCTGAAGGCAACGACGTCTTCTGAAAACCTGATTAACTGGCTTAAAACACCAAGTAGAGCTGAACGCAGACGTATTACTGAGGAAACAATACGGCAACAAAATCCTGGCATCTCAAACGGCGGTATTAAAGCGGCTATAAAAGCAGGGAATTATCCTAAACGATATCCTTCTGATGCCTTGCAAAAATCACTTCAGCGGGAGTTGGCCACAGCCTTTGTTAACAGCTCTGCGTTTATGGGGAGTGCGCTTACAGGTACAATAAGGAACCCTCACACTATCCCGCAGTCCGGGAAGTATTTGACTGGGGTCGTTCAGTCTTTTTCAGTAAATTAATTAGTTAATTAAATCATGCTAATGCAACTTAAAAGAACGCTTGAACTTAGTAAAATGGTTAATGAAAAAATGTCTACGGATGACGCCGATGAACTCGAACAGCTCAAAGATAACATGAAGGATTTGATGGTCTCGCCTATAGGATGGCATACTATGGGCATCCCATTGCTGATCAGTTTTGTTCTCTCTCTTCTGGCTTTTACTGTCCCTCAAACCTCTATATGGGAAACTGTTTTTTCTCTTATGGCATGGCCTGATAAAGCGTTGTCAGGAGGCGTCATTGTTACTGGTTTTATCTATTGCTTAGTCATGTTCCCCTCATTAACATTAATCGCTCGTGGAAACCATACCGCCCTAAAAACATACATTAACCTCATATATTTCGCATTAGCGGTAGTGGCAACCTATTTCTTAAAAACGCTAATTTCCGCGCTATTCAGCGGTTCTGTTACAACCTTTACTTTAATTTCATCCTGTATCGGCATGGTATTTGTTCTTGTTGCGTTATCGTGCCTTAACAGTCATCTTTTTTTCAAAAGTAATGCGTTTTATTTGCACAACCGCGTCTGGCGAAAGCAACTCAATCTCAGAAATAAAACGCATTCAAAATAGTCTTTTAAAACCTCAATAAAAACCCGTGGTAACCATGAGTTTTATCATCTTACAGAATTTCCCACAGCGATTATCCAGACGGTTCTGACAAAACTGTCACCTCCACATCGTTTGAATGACGTTTCCTTGTAGAAGATAAAGAAAGTTATTTATTTTATTTAATTGAGCCACTAAATCCTTTCGCACACGCTTTTAACGATAATGCCCATTTTACATCAGACAGAAATTCTCAAGCCTGTTTTATACAACTCATCGCAACAGGCCCGTTTTTTTGTAACAGAACTCGTAATTAATGTTGCTCATACAAGCCCGGACACGCATAAAAATAAGACATACCTCACCCTTTAAAATAAAAAATCAAAACAACGTTTCATTTTTAATTGAAAGTCATTGGTGTGCCGAATAGGATGCGTGCAACTGGAATCAATAAGCCATTTATTACGTATTGCATTTACTATTCTATTTAACGGGAGATAAACGTGGATATCAGACAAAGCATTCACAGCGCGCACGCCAACACGCTGGATACACAAGGCCTTCGCGATGAGTTCTTAATCGAGAAAATCTTTGTCCCGGATGATTACACTCTGACTTACAGTCATATCGATCGCATTATTGTCGGCGGGATTATGCCTGTCACACGGACTGTCGCGATTAACAATGAGGTGGCGAAGCAACTGGGCGTCAGTGACTTCCTGGAACGCCGTGAACTGGGCATGATTAATATTGGCGGTCCCGGTAAAGTTACCGTGGATGGCGACGACTATGAGATTGGTCATCGCGAGGCGCTGTATATCGGCAAAGGCAGCAAAACGGTCGTGTACGCCAGTCTGGATCCACACCAGCCTGCAAAGTTTTATTTTAACTGCGCGCCAGCCCATAAAACCTTACCCATTCGTAAAGTCACGGCAGCGGATGCGGCCTCGGTCACGCTGGGCGATCCGCTGTCCAGCAATCGCCGAACTATCCATAAGTACCTTGTCCCCGAGGTAGTGGAAACCTGCCAGCTCAGCATGGGGCTGACCCAGCTTGAACCCGGCAATCTCTGGAACACCATGCCCTGTCATACCCATGCGCGCCGCATGGAAGTCTACCTCTACTTTGCTATAGCCGATGACGCCTGCGTGTTCCATATGATGGGAGAACCCCAGGAAACGCGTCATATCGTGATCCATAACGAACAGGCGGTGATCTCACCCAGCTGGTCTGTTCACTCAGGTGTGGGGACGCGTGCTTACAGCTTTATCTGGGGCACCGTTGGTGAAAATCAGGTGTTTGATGACATGGACCACGTCGCAGTCAACGATCTGCGCTAACCCATGGCGGCATGATGCAGTAAGCACAAGGCGATACGCCTGAAAGGAATCATTATGATACTGAACACATTTTCTCTACACGGTAACGTCGCGGTGGTCACGGGTTGCAACACCGGCCTGGGCCAGGGAATGGCGATAGGTCTGGCGGAGGCAGGCTGCGACATCGTAGGCATTAACCAGGTTGAGCCGGATGAAACCCAGGCGCGTGTTACCGCACTGGGGCGACGTTTCCTGAGCCTGAAAGCCGACCTGCGCAAGATTGACGCGATCCCTGCCTTGCTGGACAGCGCGGTTGCCCACTTTGGTCGTATCGATATCCTGGTCAACAACGCCGGACTGATTCGCCGTGAGGATGCCATCAACTTCAGTGAACAAGACTGGGATGATGTGATGGACCTGAATATTAAGAGTCTGTTCTTTATGTCTCAGGCCGTGGCCCGACACTTTATCGCACAGGGCAGCGGCGGCAAAATCATCAATATTGCCTCGATGTTGTCGTTTCAGGGTGGGATCCGTGTTCCGTCCTATACGGCATCAAAGAGCGGCGTCATGGGTATCACGCGGTTACTGGCAAACGAGTGGGCCAAATACCGGATTAACGTGAATGCTATCGCACCAGGCTATATGGCTACCGATAACACGCAGCAACTCCGGGCCGATGCACAGCGTAATGCTGACATTCTGAATCGCATTCCGGCCGGGCGCTGGGGACAGCCGGACGATGTCATGGGGCCAGTGGTGTTTCTCGCCTCGCCAGCATCCGACTATATCAATGGTTATACCCTGGCCGTGGATGGCGGCTGGCTGGCACGTTAACCAGCATACGCTCATCGCCATCTGTGTGGCGGTGTTATTACGCATCACTGATACTCAGCGCGGAAATTATATTCGGGCCCTTGTTACGCGTTATTTAAATGTCAAGGATTAAACAACACAGTTTATATCGGTGTTAAATCGTCGCGCGTAAAAACGGGTAAGGTTCGCACCACGTAATAATGGCATCAATAAAAGAGGACGCTGTTTTTTACCTGAAACGTTTACGCCTTTTGGGCGGGCAGCATTAAACACGGCCATTTGAAGCTGACGATTATCGCGTAAACCGCGAGGGCCAGGCATGAAAAATAATCACCATGGAATAATGATAAAACACAGGAATAACAATGACTACGCAATCTATTGAGCATCAACTCAATCTGTTACTGACGGGCTTTACACAGCTAAAAGACGAAGGACGATTTAACGAACCCAATATTGATGGCACCGCGGGAGATTATATTTCCTTCGCCAACTGGGAATGGCCGCAGGGCGTGGGATTATTTGGCCTCGTCCGGTTATGGGAACTCACGCAACGCAAAGATATTTACCAGCTTATTGAGACCTGGTTCCAGAATAATATTCAGAAAGGCCTGCCGCCCTTAAATATTAATACCACGGCACCGATGCTGCCGCTGTCGCTGCTGTGGGCTCACAATCGTGATCCTCAGTATCAAGCGGTGCTGGATCACTGGGCCAACAGGGTAATGACCGCGCTGCCGCGTACGCCGGAGGACGGGTTTCAGCACGTCGTATCCGACGGCATTAATCCCATGGAAATCTGGGATGATACGCTGTTTATGGTGGTGCTGTTTCTTGGCCACTACGGCATGGTCGCCGGGCGGCAGGAACTGGTGGATGAAGCCGTGCGTCAGTTTTTACTGCATGCCCGCTATCTTAACGATCCGCAAACCGGTTTATGGTTTCACGGCTGGAGCTTCGCCGAGAAGAATAATTTTGCTCACGCCCGCTGGGCGCGCGGCAATGCCTGGATCACCGTTGGCATTATTGAATTTCTGGAACTGACCGCGCTTCGCGGTGGCGTACGTGACTATCTGCTGGCGTGCCTGAAAACGCAGGTGAATACCCTCATCGATCTGCAATCCCCGCAGGGCGCGTGGCACACCCTACTCGATCATCCCGACAGCTACGAAGAAATCTCGGCCACGGCCGGGTTTGGCTATGGGCTGTTAAAAGGCGCGCGTCTGGGCTATGGCGATGACCGTTGGTTACAGGCAGGGTTGCGCGCGCTGGAAGCCGTGCAGCGAAACATTGATGACGAGGGCACCGTGCACAATGTGTCTTATGGCACCCGCATGGGAAGAACCCTGCAATTTTATAAAGACATTCCGCTTCAGCCGACCGGCTACGGTCAGGCGCTGGCCATCTTATGCCTGACCGAAGGGTTAAGGCACACCCAAAAATAATAATAACGCTGACACCAGGAGAATCGAATTATGACGCAGACAACCTATTGTCACTTTCCGCTGCAACAACGAGATGCTGTGCGCTACTGGCAGCTCTCGGCAGTGGCTTCACAACCCTATGACGTGGACGATGTTCCCATGTCGGGCGAGATGGATCCTTTTTTCTTTCTGAGCAAACATAAAAACTTTATTCCGCATACCTATCCCTGCCGTACTGAATTTCAAAAACAGTTCGCTGGCAAAAAACCCTGTCCGTTTGGCGACCGTACGCTGACAAACTGGTGGTTTCCTTTTGGGTCCGATCGGGTCGATTTGTCGGGGTTTTGGTTTCGCGCCACCCGCATTGGCGCACAGGCCGAAACCGCTCTGGTCGCAGCCGCGCCCGGCAGCCGTCGTTTTCGCCTGACCACCTGTGGCGCAGCACTGGTCACCCTGAACGGCGAGGAGGTTGCCTGGCTGGCCGATTATCAGCGCAACCTGGAAAGCCAGGTTGAATTTACGCTTAACCTTCAGGCCGGGTTAAATACGCTTCGCATCTGGTTTGACGATCTGGCCGAACGCGATGTCCGCTTCTTTTTCCAGCTGGATTACGTAGAGGGGGATCCGCTGCAGGTTGCGCTGGCGGTGCCGGCGGAGGCAGAACAGGTGCGGCATATGGAGTCGATGCTGGAAGGGATGGCATTTGAACAACCGACTTATACGCAGGGGCCGGTTCGCCTGTGTTTCCCGTCCCCTGCGCCAGACACTTACGACCTGAACGTTTTGGTTTCCGGCGATTTTATTTCGCTGGATGAGCCGGTGCGGCTTCGTACCGTTCTGGAGAAAGGCGAAGGGGCCGTCACGCTCGCCGAGAGCGACACATTGCCCGCCGATTTTCGCCGTTTTGCTGTCAGCCTGAAAAAAGGCGCTTTCCACATCACCCGCACGCTGGGCGTCGAAATCTGCCACGCTGAACGCCAGGCGCAGGTGCCTGACACTTTGGCAGCCAGGGCAGAAGAAGCCCTGAGGCACGTTGCGCTGCACGGCGAGTACAGCAGTGTAAAAGCGCTGGCACGCTTAGCCTGCGGGATGGATGACGCGGAAACCCAGTCGATGCTGGAAGGCGTTCTGCCTTCCGTTGAAGCCTGTCACGACTGCGCCGACTTTACCCTGGTGCCGCTGCTCTGGTGCCGGATCCAGTGGGCCGATCGCCTGGCCAGCGCCACACGGGAAAAAATCGATCGGGCCATTTTAGGCTTCCGCTACTGGATGGATGAACCGGGTAATGACGTGCAGTGGTACTTCTCAGAAAATCATGCCCTGCTGTTTCATACCGCCGCATACCTGGCAGGCAGCGCCTTTCCTGACGCGACGTTTATCCGATCTGGTCGAACGGGCCGTGAGCAGGCCGCAGCCGGTCTGGCGCGCGTGCGGGCCTGGCTCGATCATTTCGAGCAGTGCGAGATGGCCGAGTGGAATTCGGCACCGTACTTCCCGATAGACCTGAAAGGTCTGAGCGCCCTTGCCGCCCTGGCAGAAGATGCGGACATCATGACGCGCAGCCAGCGGGCCATATTGCGCCTGCTGGAGCAGCTCGCCCGCTCATCACATCAGGGCATGCTGACCGCCTCGCAGGGACGTTCCTATGAGCACACGCTGTGCGCAGGCCGCTCGCTGGAGCTGTCGGCGATCTCTCGCCTGCTATGGGGAAAAGGTTACTACGGCTGCCGCTTCCATGCCCTGCCGCAGCTGGCCCTGCTGTTGCAGCAGAAAAAATTACCCCTTCCGCCCGGCCAGGCAAAGGTCGCCTGCTGGCAGGGTGACACCGCGCAGGAATGGTATTTTGCTCAGGGGAAAAACCGCATTGCCCGCCTTTATCACTATAAAACCCGCCACGCGGCTATGGGTTCGCTTGCCGGTTACCGCTGGGGCGAGTGGGGTTATCAGGAAACCCCGATTCATTTAAGGATTGGCGACGTGCCTGAGGCGCAAATCTGGATCAATCATCCGGGCGAAAAGCTGCACGGCGGTTTTGGACGCCCTTCGTACTGGGGAGGATGTGGCACATTGCCGCGCGTTCAGCAATATCGTGGCCTGGCCATCGTGATGTTCAACGTTCATGACGATCAGCCCGATTTTACCCATGCCTGGCTGCCGCAGCGCTATTTCGATGAGATGCGCGTCTGTGAGCAACGCATTTTGCTCCGCAGCGGTAACGGCATGGTGCAGATTTCGGGCAACCAGCCTTTCCGGCTGACAACCCGCGGTCCCGCGCAGCACTGTGAAGCCCGCTTAGCGGGAAAAGAGACCTGCTGGCTGATTCGTCTGAATGACGATCCGCAACTCAGCACGTTGGAAGAATTTGACTCGCGCTTCGCCCAGATTAGTGTCGAACAGCGTGAGGACGGCACGATTTGCGTGAACGATCCCCTTTACGGCGACGTGTTCTTCCAGCCGAATGGTTGTGTCTTTGGCCAGGGCCGGTTGCTGGATCCTGACAGCTGGACCCTTGCGGGAGAAAGCCATGAACTGGAGCTGCCTTCGGGCGCCCACGCTTAAGCTGAGAATGCGCAGGCCCGGCGGCTGCCAGGCCTGCGCGGCCACGTAAAGGACAGGAAGCTCAGCGCCAGAAGATTTTTCTCTGGCGCTGCAAACGGATGGGCCTGTATGCCGCAGACAGGTTGCGTTCCGTCTGCGTGGTCCCTGTTTTTTGGGATGGCGTTCAGCTCTGTAATTTCCTCAGGCAGCGATCCATGGCACTGACCACCCAGTCGATATCGTGCGTCTGGAAACAGAGCGGTGGGCGGATTTTCAGCACGTTACCGTATGGCCCGGCAACGGAGGTCAGTACAAAGGCCTCACGTAACGCCTCCACCAGATCGAGTGCCAGACGTTTGTCAGGCGCTTTGCTTTCTCTGTCCTTCACCAGCTCAAAGCCGATAAACAGCCCTGCCCCACGGACTTCACCGATGCACGGATACGTTGCCTGCAGGGATTGCAGCGCCGCCAGCAGTGCAGCACCGGTTTTCAGGCTGTGCGCCTGAAGTTCTTCCTGTTCAATGACATCCATCACCGCGTGCGCCGCCGCCATGGAGACCGGGTTACCACCAAAGGTATTAAAGTAAGGTAGCGCATCGCTAAACGCCGCCATGACTGGCGCTTTCGCCATCAGCCCCGAGACCGGAATGCCGTTCCCCATCGGTTTGCCGGTAGTTACGACATCCGGAACCACGCCGTGTCGGGCAAAGCCCCAGAACGCCTCGCCGGTGCGGGCAAAGCCAGGCTGCACTTCATCGGCAATAAAAATGCCGCCATTCTGATGCACCACATCAATCGCCGGTTTTAAAAAGCCGGGCTGACCGGGTAAAACGCCGTCTGACGAGAAAATCGAGTCGGCCAGGAACCCCGCAAATTTAATGCCGTGCGCAGCCATATCATCGATTTGCTTCTGAATTTCCTGCGCAAACCAGGCACCCTGATCCGCCGTCTGAATGCGATAAAAGTCAGGCGGGGCCACCAGCCGTGTATGCGGTGATAACGGCTGACCGCTGCCCAGCGCGGGCGAAACGCCGGAGGTAAGCGCACTGGTGCCGTGATAGGCTTCTTTGGACACGATGATGCCCGTACCACCGCTCCAGCACTGGGCAATGCGGATCGCCAGATCGTTTGCCTCAGATCCGGTACACATATACATGGCCCGATCGATCTCAGCCGGCATCGTGGCCAGAATGCGATCGCTGTACGCAAGGATCGACTCATGCAGATAGCGCGTATGGGTGTTTAACTGCATCATCTGTTTATGTACGGCATCCACGACCGCCGGATGACAGTGACCAATACTGGCAACGTTGTTATACATATCCAGATACTGATTGCCCGCCTTATCCCACAGATACTGGCCCTTTCCGCGCACCAGATGCACCGGATTGCGGTAAAACAGCCGATAGGACTCGCCCAGTACCTGACTGCGCTTATCGGTCAGTTGTCGAATGTCCGGTGCCAGCGTTTCCGCGTTTTCAGCACGAAAGCTGTTGGTATCCATTATGGTTGAACGTACCGTCATCGTGACTCCTTGGTCTTTGTGCTGCCCGGCGGCACGTTACGCACCGCCAGGCGGGTATAAACGTTAATCGGTTTCTGCGGCAACAGAGCGCTGCGCGACAGCACCGCGGCGGGAGTGCGTGGTCAGGAAGTAGAGATAGCCTGCCACCATAAAGCCCACGAACAGCGCGCCGATCTGCGGGTTAAACCACAGCATCGCGATCAGGCAGATCACCGAGCCACACAGGGCGATGGCGGGGATCACCGGATAACCCGGTGCACGGTAGCTACGTGCCAGTGTCGGATCCGTGCGACGCAGTTTAAACAGGCTCAGCATACTCATGATGTACATGACGATCGCCCCAAACACCGACATGGTGATCATCGCGGCGGTCAGACTCATTCCCTGAAAGCTGATGCCGTCAGAGAAAATGGCAACAATGCCGACCACACCGCCCGCCAGGATCGCCCGGTGCGGTGTATTAAAGCGCGACAGTTTTGCCAGTGAAGGCGGTAGATAACCTTCCCGCGCCAGCGCAAAGAACTGACGCGAATAGCCCATGATAATGCCGTGGAAACTGGCAATCAGGCCGAACAGGCCAATCCACACCAGCATGTGCATCCAGCGTGAATCGTTACCGACCAGCATTTTCATGGCCTGCGGCAGCGGATCGTTAATGCCTGACAGCGTGCGCCAGTCACCTGCCCCTCCGGCAAACACCATGACGCCCATCGCCAGCACCACCAGCGTTAAAATACCGCTGATGTAGGCGCGGGGAATGGTCCGGCGTGGGTCTTTTGCCTCTTCGGCTGCCATGGCAACGCCTTCAATGGCAAGGAAAAACCAGATGGCAAAAGGAATGGCGGCAAACATCCCGGATACCGAGGCCAGAGAGAACGTATCCTGCCCTGCCCAGCCATGGGCGACAAAATTCGTCAGGCTGAAGCCCGGCGCGACCACGCCCATAAACACCAGCAGTTCAATCACCGCCAGCAGCGTCACCAGCAACTCAAAGGTTGCCGCAATGCTGACGCCGATGATGTTCAGTCCCATAAAGATCAGGTAGGCACAGACCGCAATGAGCTTAGGATTCACTTCCGGAAACTGCACATTGAGGTAGGCGCCTATCGCCATAGCAATGGCCGGGGGCGCAAACACAAACTCGATTAAGGTGGCAATGCCCGCAATCAGCCCGCCGGTATCACCGAAAGCACGGCGACTGTAGGCAAACGGTCCTCCGGCCTGCGGAATGGCGGTCGTCAGTTCGGTAAAGCTGAAGATAAAACAGGTGTACATGGCGGCGACAAAAAACGTCGTGACCAGAAAGCCCAGCGTACCCGCGGCTCCCCAGCCATAGCTCCAGCCGAAATATTCTCCCGATATAACCAGTCCCACAGCGATGCCCCAGAGTTGCAGGGTACCAAGGGTGGGTTTCAGTTTCTCTTTCATCACTGCGTTCCCCGTCTGTGTAAAGTGAAAAGGCGATGCCTAAAAAGCTGACGGGTAGATGATGGACACAGCCGCAACAGAAAAACTTGACCGCAGAAAACAGAAACACGTCGGCTGGGGTCAAGTTGACCCGGGTCGGGTTGTGACGCCTCTGCCGAAGTCAATTTTTGCCTGCTCTCAGGTCAAGCGCGCCAGGCCGGTTCAGCGCCATGCTGCCTCCACACGCAGAGAAAGGGAGACAGACATGAGCATTAAGCAATATGACACCTTAACGAACGACAGCATTCTTCAGCTTGCCCACCAGGCGTTGCAGGCGTATCCGGCCTGTTTGCATGCAGAGGTCAAACTTCTGTGCCGTTCCGAGAACGCCACCCTGTCTGTCAGCACGCCGCAGGGCCGGTACGCGTTACGTATTCACCGCGGCGATTACCACGCTAAGCAGGATATTGAAAGCGAGCTGCACTGGCTGGATGCGCTTCAGGCCGCAGACATCTGCGTGCCGGTGGCGGTGCGCGACGGGCACGATAACCGCATTCAGACGCTGCCGCTGCCGGACGGCAGTGAACGCTATGCTGTGCTGTTTCACTGGATCGAGGGCGAGATGCTCACCGATGCGGTCGATCCGGCCGCCTTTCGCCAGTTAGGCCGCATCACCGCGCAGCTCCACCACCACAGTCGGCGCTGGCAAAAGCCACAAACCTTTCGCCGTATCGTCTGGGATCATCACACGATGGTTTCCCCCACAGGTCACTGGGGTGACTGGCGCGATGTGGCCGGTTTAGCGCCATCACAACATGGCGTGATCGAAGAAACGCTGTCGCATGTCGGCCGTGAGATGGCAGCGTTTGGCCAGTCGCCCGACCGCTATGGTCTGATTCACGCCGACCTTCGCCTGACCAATCTGCTGGTACACAAAGGCGAAACGCGGGTCATTGATTTTGATGACTGCGGAATGGGCTGGTATTTGCACGATCTTGCCGCCGCGATCAGCTTTGTTGAACACCATCCCAGCGCCCCACAGTGGGTGGAAAACTGGCTAAACGGCTACGAACAGGTGGCACACGTCAGCGATGAGGAGCTGGCGATGATCCCGTCCATGCTGATTCAGCGCCGTATACAGCTGACCGCCTGGGTCGCTTCCCATCGCGAAACAGAAATGGCGCGCAGCCTGGGCGACGGGTGGGCGAACGACACGGTACGCCTGTGCCACCGCTATCTCGAAGGGGCCCGATTGCCGATTGGCGTCTAGCGCACTCTGGCGGTGCCTGAATGACAGATCGCGGTGCAATCTTCACGGGGGCGATGCTAAGTGCCTGTTAACTGGTGCCTGACGGCTGGTATGTTTCTTGCAGAAGCTAACGATGTTCAGTTGCAGGCGGAAAACATCATGACCAGCAGATTTCCAGAGGCCGCCATAACGGCCATGTCCAGCGCGGGTAGCAGTCACCGTGGCGTCCTGTCGGCCGCCGCGACGGGACTGGGTGATTTCATTAACGCCCAGGGCGGCGATGTGGATCGTATTTTCGGCATCAGCGGGATCGATCCGGATACGCTCGCCTGCCCGACGCTGAGCCTGGACCTGGTCAATTACTGTCGGGTGCTGGAAGAAGCGGCCAGCCAGGCGGGCGTGGACAACTTCGGTTTACAGTATGGTCATCAGTTCCGGCCACAGTCTCTGGGTCTGATTGGCTATATTGGTCTGTGCTCGGCCACGCTGGAACAGGCGCTGCAAAACGTGGTCAATGCTTTTCCCTACCATCAACACAACACCTGTATTCGTCTGACGGAGCGCAGCGACTGCTGGCAGCTGGATTATCAGGTGCGTCACGGCGCGATTCTGCAGCGCCGTCAGGATGCAGAACTGACGTTAGGCATGTTTCTTAACCTGATTCGCCACGCGGCAGGACGCCACTGGGCACCGCGTGAAGTGCATTTCGAGCATCCGCGCCCTGAGCACTGGCACGAACACTGTAAAGTCTTTGATGCGCCGGTCTATTTCGATCAGCCCTTTAACTCGATGATCATCGCCAAAACGGATCTGGGCCGCAAAATGCCGGATCACGATCCCATGCTGCTGCTGGTGATGCAGGATGCGATCCGTCGGCTCAGCCCGCCCGTCATCATTCAGGATACCGTTAATCAAACCCGCACCGACATTCACCTTCAGCTACTCAATGGCGAACCCTCACTGGACATTATCGCCGAAAAACAGGGACTGTCTGCCTGGTCGTTACAGCGGCGACTGCGCGATGAGCAAACCAGTTTTTCCGCCCTGGTCGACAGCGTCCGCAAAGAGATGGCGACGCATTACCTGAAACAACACCATCTGTCGGTCTCTGAAATGGCCTTGCTGTTGGGCTATTCTGAAGTCAGCGCCTTCTCACGCGCCTTTCGCCGCTGGTTCGGTTGTAGCCCACGCGACTGCCGTAAATCGCAGGGCACGGTTTTTCTTTGACAGCATCAGGCTGTCTGGCCAACGCATTATGCGGGCCTTTCTTACTGAAGAAAGAAAGCCCGGTATGAATTATCGCTGAGCGGTTACGCGAGCGTATCGAATAAAAACGCCTCAAACAAATAGCCCTGAAATGCCGCAGCGTGCGGTCTGGCGAATTCGAAGTGTTGCGCCGTTTCGACGCCTTCTACAATAATAAATTCACAATAGTGTTTAATTTCCGCCAGCGTGGCTTGCCAGACGGGGCTGTTTTGATGCCGCCAGAAAAAATGCTTATCCATTTTCACGGCTTCATACATTCCACGCTGTAAACAGGGAAAGTGGGAAGCCGCACTGCCAAAATCATCCAGCCATAACGTGTATTTATTATGTAGTTCCCGGAGTAAGGGATTATTTAATCCCTGCGCAAGATCGGGAAAGTGTTCCGCGACTTCAATGCGAAGAAAAGAGTGCGCTGTGGCGAGCTCAACAATATCCCGTTCTTCCAGCAGCGCAAAAGCCATTTCCAGATCGACATTTACAGAACACAGCAACTGGTTTTCTTCAAAAAAATGACGCTTCTTATCGATTAAAGAAAGTTGTTCTCGTAACAGCTTTATTTTCTGTTGTTTATTTAATTTCGCAATATGAAAACAGGGGGTTCCCGGTGCGGCGAATCGCGTCAGAACTTCTACAGCAATTAATGTCGACGCGTTGTTAACGACAGGTTCAGCAATGAACCACCAGGCACGGTTGTTATTATCGAGATTGTGGATTTCCATTCCCATGCTCTGATTCAACGCGATGAAGTAGCCTGATTATTGATCGCTACAGACTATCAATCAAATGTTATTTATCGGGTTAAGCTATGATTTAACCTATCAAAATTAAAAGATTGATCGTTAATCCCTTGTTATTTAATAAGGTTTCAGGAATTAAAATCTTTATTTTATGCTGGTCCGGATTGCGAAGCCTTTTACAACGCCTGCTGCACAAGGTATTGACCCCATTTCCTGCCCGCAGCTCAACGCGCCTGTATCCTTCGCGTGCTACGAATTAAGCATTGCAGACCAGTGAAAAATGGAGAGAGAGAGAAAAACTAAAAAGGATAATATTGCCGCATCCGGTTAACGGGTAACTTAAATACATCAATACCGGTCATTTTGAAAAATGGCTGACGCAGGTTTTTCCCACACGGCGTTTGCAGCATTTACTATCGACAAGGGTAGTGATTTTTTACTTACCTGACACGGCAGGCTGAAGAAATAAATAAAAACGCTTTTTAAAGGACGTGCAGGGTATTTCAGCGACGTTGTTTAGCGTAGCCGGGGAAGAATGCTGTTAATAACGGTGATTCCGTAAATGCTGCCCTGAATCACCGTCACAGGAAGGGATCGGGCCTGACTATGGCTGCTGCGGTTTAAATACCTGCTGCACAAATTCGATATACGCAGGTCGCCAGACATCCATCTCATGCCCCAACCCCGGATATTGAGTGTAATGGAAGTTTACGCCCTGCTTTTCCAGCTCGGCTTTGAGTCCGGCAATGTCTTTGCCGGTCACGATATCTTTATCGCCCACCGCCAGCGTAACGTTTTTCAGCTGCTTATTCACCGCCTGCGCCTGACTCAGCTGGCGTGTCACAGCCTCATTCGGCACCGTACTGGTGGTCACGCCGCTAAAGCTGGCCAGCCAGCCAAATTCGTTCAGGTGCGTCATGCCTGACACCAGCGCCTGATAGCCGCCCTGAGACAGTCCGGCTATCGCCCGGTCTGCCGGTTTGCGACTGACGGTAAAGCGCTTTTCCACCAGCGGGATAATGTCCTGCATCAGTTCCTTATCGGCGGCGGCGGCATTGAGGGGATAAAAGTCTTTGCGACGGTCGGCTGGGGGAAAGTTTTCAGGAATGGCCTGCACGATGTCCGTTTCGGTATCGGGCACCACAACCAGCATCGGCGTGATTTTGCCTTCGGCCAGCAGGTTGTCCATGATCTGCGGCAGGCGGAGCTGCGAGATGGCGGACAGCCCGGTATCGCCAAAACCGTGATAGAAGTAGAGCACCGGTAACGGTTTACCGTCTGCCTTATAGCCCGGCGGTGCCCAGACAAAGACCTGACGTTCGGATTTCAGTGCGGTGGAATGATACGTCAGCGTCAGCACATCGCCGTGCGCCACGTTACGCTCATCCAGAATGCTGCCCGGCACCAGAATCATACTGGTGTTCACCTGGCGCTGCGGTTTGGTAAAGCGGCTGCCGGTATCCGGCGTGCGGAAACCATCCACATCAAAATAGTACTCATATAAATCGGGCTTCATCGGCTCGCTGGTCCACGACCAGATACCGGCACTGTCCTTTTTCATATCATGGGACTGCTGGCTCAGCGGCGTGGCCCCCGTGACCACAGCAACCTGCTTCGCGGCGGGCGCAAACAGGCGAAAGGTAATGGAGTGATCGGGATTCAGCGCGGTGATATAGCGGCTCACGGGGATGTGAGTATCCGGGGTTTGCGGTAACGGTGCGGCAAGCAGTGCGGGTCCATATCCCATCAGCAGGCTTCCGGCCACCAGGGATAAACAGGTTAATTTTTTCTTCATTTTGCGTCCCGATAATTGAATTGATCACGCGGTATTTATTACATTTTTTCTCCGGGAAGCGAGGTGATAGCGTCGCAAAAAGCACAGGCTGTGATGAACGTCAAAGAATGGCGTTAACCTGCCGTCAGCCTCACCGGCGCGCGATCGCCCCGGCGCGTTGAGATGCTGTTCAGGCGCAAACCGGTAAGGTCATGACATCAACGGTTCGATGATGATTTGCGAGGCACTATGCATATTACCTACGAAAAACTGGCCGATCGGCATCTGAAAGAGATGTATGAAATCCGCTTCTCGGTGACGGAAAACCGGCTGCATGCTCACCAGATCCGCTACCTGCAGCGTGAGCAGGCGCTTGACGATATCCGCCAGGGCGGTGGCTGGATCGCCAACGTCGATGACGAGTATGTCGGTTACGGGCTGGGTATTTATGCGCCCGATCCGTTAATCGGTGGCCTGTTTATCAAGCCCGCGTTTCAGCGGCTCGGGATAGGTAGCCAACTGCTTGAAAACATCACCGACTGGTTCAGACAACAACAGGCCCGGTCGATGATGTTGACCACCGATACAGGTTCCCCTGCTGAACGTTTTTATGAAAAACACGGCTGGCGCGCGGCGGGCACTGATGAATATGGCCAACGGATTATGCGCAAGCCCTGAACCCGGTGTTGCCTGCGCAAACCCCAGTTATCGCAGGCACACGTTGTGCCAGACCTTTGCCATCGGGCCTGACCACTTTTTTTACAACCGTCGTGCAACAGCCCTGCACTTTTTTGCCCACTCATGCTTCATTACGGTTATTGTCGCAGCGTAAACACAGCACTCCCGATAAGGATTAAGAAACGATGCGTAAACTTCCCCTTTTTGTGGTCACGCTTGGCCTGTTAATGTCGGTTGCCTCTCAGGCACAGGCAGAAGGCTGCCTGAAAGGCGCGTTGGTCGGCGGCGTAGCCGGGCACCTTAAACACCATGCGGTTGCCGGTGCCGTGGCGGGCTGCGCGGCAGGACATTACCTGGCGAAGAAGCATAAAGACGAAGAGAGTAAGCAGAGCCATTAGCGGTTCAATGGGGTTGCCCCTGTGCAACCCCGCTAAGTTTTTAGCTACCTCACTGGTTTACACCATTGGCACCGCCTCGCCCGGACCGGGCAATCTGCCCATCGCTACTGCGGCCGTCAGGCCGGGCTGGTGCTGGCAACCGGCGTCATCTCAGGTTCCCAGTGCCGGGGTTTGCTTACTGCCTTTGGCATCTCTGCGATTTTGGTTTCTTTCCACGGTTTTATTTTCTGGCTAAAACTGCCCGGCGCGGCCTGTTTACTCTGGCTGGCGTCAAAAGCCCTGCGCAGCGTCTTTCGCCCTGGCGACCTGGCGGCACGTCCCGCCCGTTCTCACACGTGTTTACGCGGCTACTATCTGCAAGGGCTGGGATTGCGCCTTACGAATCCCAAAGCCGCCCTGACCCGGTTCACCGTCACCAGCGTAGGCCTGACCCGCGGGCCCCACAGTGGCAGGGCTATGTTCTGGTTGCTATCTGCGCGCTAACCGGCGTGATGATATTTGGGCTGTATGCGCTGATTTTTGCTTCGCAAACGGCGGAGACGTATCTCAATCGGGCGCGGCGCAGTTTTGATGTAATCTGTGGGGGGTTTTATACATTGGTGGCGGTGGGGTTTTTGATGTCGCTGTATTAAGTTAAGCTTTGATAAGGGCTTTATTGACTTCACTGAACGTTCCCACAGATTCCATTTAAGCCATAGACCATCACATCTTGGCGGTTTTATTCTTGCGATTAAGGAATACCTTTCACCTCAATTGCATTTCTGATTGCTAATCGATTGATCATTATTGAATTTGCGAGCAATATCGCAATTATTTCCTATCAATCTGCGTCATGACATTAGCTAAAAGCCTGCAAAAACTGCTCTCTGAAATCACTGTCTGGCGTAAAGGCGAACAGCGCGCGCCTCATAAACCCTTGCTCGTGCTCTATACGCTGTCGCAGTATCGCAATGGCCACGCCCGATTATTTGACTACGCATCAGAAGTTCAGCCTGTAATGCACACACTGCTAGAACGTTATGGTCCTCATCGTCGTGAATATCGTCCCGATATGCCTTTTTGGCGTTTAAAAGGTGACGGTTTTTGGGAGCTACTCAATGCAGAGCACTGCTCATCAACAGGTAGCAGGCAGCCTCCTGCGGGTGAACTCGAACGTTATCAGGTCGCAGGCGGCTTTGATGTTGAGCACTTTGAACTTGTCAAAAGCGACAGCAAATTAATTGATAACCTGGCACAGCAAATCCTTGAAGCACATTTCCCCGAAAGCATTCAGGAAGAGCTGGCGGACGAACTGGGTTTTGGCATCAGCGAGATGCTAAAGCAACGCGATCCCCATTTTCGACAGTTGGTGCTGCGCGCTTATCACTATCAATGTGCGATATGTGGATTCAATATGCGCCACGACAACGCCCTGGTCGCGGTGGAAGCCGCGCACATAAAATGGAAACAGTACGGTGGCCCCTGTGACATCACTAATGGGCTGGCACTGTGCGCTATTCATCATAAAGCGTTTGATAAAGGATCGATTGGGCTGGATGACCATATGCGCGTTGTGATTTCCGAGGGCGTAAACGGCGGAGGCATTGTTGATCGCCTGTTCTGGGATTTCTCAGGTAAGCAGATTAAATTGCTGCAGGTTAGTCAGCATTATCCATCAGACAGTTTTGTGGACTGGCATTCAAGAGAGGTTTTTCGAGCATAAGTGACATATTCAGTCCCATGAGAATACTCGAATACGTTATTTTCTAGCACGTATCTCACAGGGTTGATTAAATCCTTGAAATTGTAAAAATGATGCTCACGCCAAAGTGGGGCAGGCCTCTGGTCAGCTCGACGATGGCTATGCTTTATTGCTGTCTTATGTTTCCCCGAGTGGTTAAACCAGACAAATGCGCACAGATTGCTTTCTGGTATTGTTGTCTGTCACGCGGCCATAAAACAAAGCGACATTATTAAGACTTACCCTTTAGAAAAGGGGCTAGCGAGTTTTTCCCTGCCAGTCAACATACACTGACTTTTCATGAAAATTTATGTTATTGGTCTGAATAAATTTTTCATCCAAAACCAGATAACTGTTTCTGACGAATGCAAATAACAAGTATTTTTCACTATTGATACTTGTATTAGCATCTTATTAATTTTGCCTCCGAAAAACTTGTAATGACCATTCTACTTATCATCGGTATGGCGACGCGTAATTGTTGACTTTTTAACGTAAAGTAACAATTTCTAATGTAAATTAGACCAGTCGAATAAACTGATCTATCACCTCACATAACAGGCGGAAAGCGGAATGGATTTAAACCAGCTCAGGACCTTTGTAACCGTCGCTGAAACAGCCAGCCTAACTAAGGCAGCAAGTCTACTTTTTCTTAGTCAGCCAGCAATAAGCGCGCATATAAAATCACTTGAAACAGAATTTAACGTTCGACTGTTCAAACGCACTCCTCGTGGTATGGAGTTAACCGCACCAGGTTTAATAATGCGCGATGAAGCTCGCCTCGCACTTGACGCCGCAAGTAAATTTGTAAGCAAGGCCCGCTCACTCAATACTATTGGTACTTGTGCGCTCGGAACGATTTCAGTTCCGGTTATCCTTAATCTACCGCAGGTTCTGTCCCAGCTGCGTCAACGACATCAAAACGTCAGTCTGACAATCCGTCAGAATATCTCCGGTATTATCATTGATAGCCTGATCGCCGGCGAGTTGGATGCGGGTTTTATCATCGGTAAAGTTTACGAAGAGCGATTGGGTACCATCGTGGTTTCTCCAATTACGCTATGTATTGTTGGCCCTCACGCATGGAAAAAACAACTTGAGACTGCTGGCTGGGATGAGCTCCGGCAGTTTCCCTGGATTGCCACGCCTGAAAAATGTTCTTTCAGTTCAATAGCAAGGGATTTTCTCAAAAAACATGGCATTGAGATACGGCCTTCCATCATCGCCGACCAGGAAAAAACACTAGCGGAGCTGGTCGGTATGGAAGTCGGGATCACGCTTATGCGGGAGGATATCGCTCTGGCGCTTCAGGATAGTGGTGAGTTATATATCTGGCCTAGAGAGAAAACTGTGAGCCAACTATGTTTTGTCTGGGACCGAGAAAAAGAAACGTCCCCTGTGGTAGCCGCGCTGATCGAGACGGTAAGAGATATTTGGCAGATAGAATCCTAATGCAGGAAAACTCCCCTCTTCCAAGGAGGGGAGCCTAATGAGCCTTAACGCTGGGCGGTAGACGTTTTTAGAATTGTCTTGTTTACGGTCTGCCGTGCAATTTTGCGCTGGTTCAGGTTGTTGAGCACCAACGCCGTGGCCGTGATAGCGGCACCGATAATCTGCATGTGCGTTGGCAGCACGCCATTCAGGGCTGATACAAGAAAAGCGGTGACGGGAACGACATCCATAAAAAGTACGCCATTGGTGGGGGTGATAATCCGGTTGCCTATGTTCCAGCAAAGAACCGCAATAAGACCTGCAACGAGTGCCATATACAGCAGGTGCGGAATGACGAAGATGATTGCCGAAGAATTCGGTACAGCAATCTTACCCGTGGCCATCAGCAGCACATCAGTACCGATGACACTTGTCATCCCCAGCAGCGTTGTTATCGTTGTATAACGCAGCGGGCTCCAGCCCGGAAAGTAGCTTCCACCGATGGTATACAAGACCCAGCACAGTGCACCCGCAATCAGCAGAAGATTAGCTGTCAGGCTCATTGGTGAATTCAGGACCGCAGAGAGATTACCATTGGTGATGACCAGTATCACGCCGCTAAAGGACAGTAGAATAAATCCAAAGGTACTGGCCTGAGGACGAACCTTTTTCAGTGCCCAAATAGTGAGGAGCCCAAGCATTGGCATCGTCGCCATCATAATAGATGCAGTCAGCGCACCGGTTGGCCCTGCGAGATGCTGTCCCAGGAATACCAGAAAACCGAATCCAGCAAAACCAAGTGTTCCAAAGAGCCAAGCCAGTCCCCATTTTTCGTCCTTCAGAGTGAAAGCTGAACGCCCTTCACGAATTAGCAGCAGTAACGCGAAAGCAATACCCGCGATGCCATAACGGAGTGTGGTAAAATTAAACGGATCGATTCTGGTCAGAGCTTGCGTCATTACGGGAAACATAGCGCCCCATGAAACCGTGGCCAGAAGGCAGCAGAAGAGCCCTTTTATATAAATATTCATTTATTCACCTTTATCATTTATTAAAAATATTCGGCAGGAGTTACTTTTTATATTTGCATAATCGCTACGTATTGACTATTCGCAAGTTTTTATTCAGGTATCAGAAATTATGATACTACTCATTTATGCCGCATCGAGAATACGTATGATTTCACTAAAGCGAACTTTTCCGCTTGGGCTGTAAGGAATTTCATCAACACGGTGCGCCGAAAAATTAATAGCCCCAGTTTTTCCTGCCTCCTCTTTGATTTTTTCAAACAATCGAAAAATTTTCTCTTTACCATGCTGGTCAGTGCTAAAAATACATTTCATATGATTAACTCCCTCCAGTTGAATCGCGATTAGGGCGACATCTTTAATACATGGCAGAGCACGAATTGTTTCCTCAATGCGGTAAACATCATGTTTGTTATGGGTTTCACCGTTACGATTCATAAGGAATAGCCTCCCGCTATCATCCAAATAACCGTAATCAGCCATCAAAAAGTAGCGTTCCCCCTCAAGCACGATGAACGGTTTAATTCCATCGTGGTACTCATCCATAAGCATATAGCTAGATATAGCCACTCTTCCTGTTTCTCCCGTACCAAGTGGGTTATTGTTTCTATCGAGAATCCTTACCTGATTGCCATCATAAGGGCGTCCCACACTTGCAGGGCAGACCAGCATGTCAGTAGGATCTGACAGCACATTCACTCCCGTCTCAGTACATCCGTAATACTCACAAAAAATATCGCCAAAGACAGCACGTGCGGCAAGTTTGGTTTTCACCGGAAAATAGCAGCCTCCAACCAGTACCCAGCGCAGGTGATGTTGTATCGCGGTATCTTTATAGATAGTTATCATCTTGGTAACCAAATTAGGTGTCATTACGGTTGCCCGAACTTCCTCTCGAGAGAGTGTTTGCATGAGCGCCCGCTCATCATCCTGGTCGACCAAATACAGAGGTGCACCAAGCCCCATAAACATACGCGCCCATCCGTTACCCGCAGCGTGATAAAGAGGCAGAATGAGCATGAATCCATCTGTGTCACTGAAGCTAAATCGTTCGGTAAACCACGCGAAGCGTCGGGCATCAAAAGAGCGATAGCGCAGAGCTACCTTAGGTATTGCGCTCGTCCCAGAAGTCAGTGCAACTGCGCGAAACGATGATAGGATAGGTACGGTAAGTAAGCTATTGAGTTCAGGATGATGCAATTCGCCAATACTTTCTATCACTGGATCAATTGGGGAATTAACACCTAGCATGCTTGTCCCGGCAATATTTAGATTACTGAGTTCTTCGGGTGTGTAGAGGCTAAACGAAACCAGCAACAAACCAGGGCTAATTTTTTTAATCAGTGTGCTGAGAGTCTCTATCGGAAGCGAATAATCCAATCCGTTAGTCGGAATACCTAACGTGGCGAATGCGGCAAGCCAGCTAATGAGTTCCGCATTATTTTTTGACAGGTAGCAAACCGAGCGGAGTTGATCTTCACTGAAACAGCGCCTAAGAAAAATTACGCGGGATTGAGTCTGTCGTATAATATCATTCCATGTATAATTATTTTTATTGTCAGAGATACAAGTTTGATCACCGCGTAAAGCAGCGATCTCATTCATTCGGCTAAGTGTAATCATTTTAAATTCTCGATAGATTTAAGTTTTAAAATTCATGCTGCGATGATAATAAATCCACTTTTACGATGACTTTCTATTTTACTTTTTATAACTTCATCGATAACTTCCCCAGGAAAAACAAGTGGAACACCTGGTGGGTAAGGAATAATAAACTTGTCTGATATTTCATTTTCTGAATAGCGTTGAATATCTTTGTCCTGACATATCTTATCTAGTGCAGAGATGAGTGCAGAAACCGCTTGCTCATTGATGCCGATATGGAAATTGAAGAGAAGAAAATTATTGATTACTCTTTTTACGTAAATGTTTTCTTCGCACAACCGTTGCTTTATCTCAACACCTGTTCCAATTGATGAAACATCAAGTATCACTTTTGTAGGATCATAATGCACATGCCAATGTGAATTCAAAATTTGCCGACTGACAGCTTCAGAACCGAGTTTTTTTAGAGAAGAAATGCCTTTAACAAATTTATCTACCAGACTGCGAGAGTGCGTAGCGAGGGCATTGCCGTGTTCACTCATTACTGCCTGTGCGTTATCGAGTGAAGCGATGATCGGATAACTCGGTGAAGTGGTGTGAATGCTGTATTTAGCAGTTTCAATTCTTTCCGCGAGGTTATCAGTGCCACGACAATGGATAAGAGATGCCTGGCGCAGACAAAAAAGAGATTTGTGTGCGGAGTGGGTACAGATGATTTCAAGGTCTGGATATTGCTCTAATAATGAATCGATATTCATTACTGTCAAGGGACGAATATCTTCGCTGAAATAATTCAGACTTCCCCAAGCTTCATCAATAAAGAATTTACGCGTAGTGATTCCGGCCGCCAGAAGCCGTGCCAAAACACCAGGAATATCATAGATTACGCCTTCATACGACTGTGCAGTGAGGATAACCATATCACAGATTTTACCATTCCCCTGTAGTGTCAGAAGAGTCTTTTCCAGATTTTCGTATGACCACGCACTAATTTCCTCATATTCAGTACGCAAATCTGGACAGATATAATGTACTTCGGCACCGATTGCTCTGGTATGGAAATGCACCGACTGGTGACAGTTTTTGTCAACAAGAACTCTATCTCCTTTTTTATAAAGAGCAGAAATTGCAATTTGGTTAGCTGTACTGGTTCCACCGGTGATATAGAAAGAATAATCAGAGTTGTATAGTTTTGCTGTCAGATTTTGCGATTCTGAAATAATTCCAGATGGGAAAAAGAAACTATCAAAAAGCTCTCCTGTTACTGAGCATTCAAAGTGCTCTGTTAATTCATCATTCGATTCACCTATGATATCACTGTTTCCGTAACTTGATTTAGGCAGTGCATGAAAAGAAAAGAATTTTCTCTCTCGTAAATATTTAAGTCTGTTTAATACAGGGGTAGATCCGGTCATATTTATTACTCTGGCGTTCATATTCATTCCCTGCTGTCATGTTATGTTCGCCATAAAATATGCCTTCGTATTTTTTAAATGGATATTTGTATTTTTTGATTCAGTTATCAGCATTGGTGATAGCCCTACATGTATTGGGTAACAATGCCTTTCATAATTCAAACTTGCTAGCACCCCTCTAAGTTAAGAGGTGAAAGCTATAATTTTCGCGCGCCAGCGCCGTTGTTCTGCCTTGAACGTGGCTTTTTGTTCGCGGGAACGTGCTTTGAGGATAGCGCTCAAGCGCCATGCCAGCTTCATCAGACGTAGCTCTGTCATAAATGGCAGGTTGCGATTTCTGGCATTCATCCAGATGGAGAAGGCGATAACAAAAATCATCACACCGATACTGAATAGCACCCCGCGCCGCGCCAGTTCATGCAGAAAGAAGAGCAGCATGTTCACCAACATAAAAGCCAGCTCTTTCAGGCTGCTGCTATCTTCGGCCATTTGTGTGATGGATTCGGTGAGATCGAGATCGGCTGTTAAGTCTGGATGCTAGCGCTTTTTGACAATCTTCATGTTAGTTTTAAAGGCTCTGTAATTCTGCGGCGTGAAACGATTACTGAGGACTTTCTTTCGAATTTTAGTTTTTCTGCCCATGCACGGTGCCTCACCTGGATGGCCTTTCTGTAATGTAAGCATCACTTGATTTACCGAAAAATTGTCCAATAGCCAGCATGCTGAGTGAGTTCTTTTGGTAACGCATGGAGGCGATTTGAGTTAAGAAAAAGGACAGCGGATTGACGATAAGGATGGGTCAAATAGGTTGATGTTTTCAGCGGGTTCAATCAAATTCAAAACGCCGATCTGCGACGAAAAGCGATGAATTCTGATGATATTTGCACTTAATTTCTGCGTACGCTTTCGCAGTTTGCTATTTTCTCTATCGCTGCATTTTCGCCTGCCTGATTAAATATTCCGGTCATTTAGCGCGATACGGATGTGGGGCAACACATCCGCATCGCTGATCACAATCACTATTTACTGAGAATAGTAATCATGACTGCTTTCGATTGTATTTTAGGCCACACTGAACCTAAAGCATCAAACTATACCCAGCGCTATGCGACCGTGGGTTATGTGACCCGCACTCCAAATTATCGCCGCGTTCCAGCGATTACGCTGAAGGGCTGCTGGCTAAAAGAAGCGGGTTTTCCGATTGGTGTGCAACTGGATGTTAAGGTTACCTGGTGCCAGATTATTATCAGTTTTAAACCCAGGGACGTGATAAACGGGACGCGGGTGGGATCGATTAAGGATCTGGCTTCGCTGTCCGTGCAGCAGAGAAAGCGGGTGATGAAGGCGATTGGGCTGACTGAGTGGTAAGAGGTTGAGGGGGCTTGCTCCTGCGGAGGTGGGGGCAGGCTGTATGCGTTACGCTTAGAGTAAATGCAGAATTACTATGACTGACGCCGATTTAGCGAAAATGGGTAGTGCCTGCGTAAAACGCCTTGCGGATGAAGATGGTAAGCCCTGCGCCATTGAAAAAGCGCCGGTAAGCGAGGTGGAATATGCTTTCTACTGCGATGCCGCTCCTCTTCTGGCTCAGCATGGCATTCTGACGCCCGTTGTGAAATCAGTCTGCTACGAACAACGAAAGCTCATACTCGAATATATTCCTGAACCCATCCAACAAGACGCTGTTACAGGCGATGCATTCCTTTCCGTTCTTGCACTATTACATTCTGTACCGCCTGATCCCTCATGGACGTTCAGCACACATCGGTGGGACGAGGCAGCACTGGAAAGCTGCCTCGATCTGCTTCGCCTGCCTGCTGAGGCGGAACGGCAGCTTCGGGCAATGCAGAAGCACAGCAATGTGCTTTTTGAACCGTATTGCATGATCTCCGGTGATACCAATGCAGGTAACTGGGGAAAGAGAGAGAATGGCGAACTGGTGCTGTTCGACTGGGAACGCTTTGGCCTGGGTAGCCCGGCTATAGATTTAGCGCCTTTGATCAAAGGGATGGGAGGAGAAGAAGACTATCGGGCCATAGCCCGACGCTATTGTCAGTTGAATAGCAGGTTTAATGCGGATGTGCTGGCGAAAGAGATCGTCCTTGCTAAAGCGTGGATTGTGAATGAGGTGGTGCTGATATTGAGTGAGCGGAGAAAGCCGGAACTGGCGAAGTATTTGGGATGGTACGGGGAGGTGCTGCCTGAGTGGTTGGCATCATCGAGATTAGACAGCTAGCCATATCTTAAGCAAACTGAAGAACGCAGGGTTGGCACTGTACGTGTTAGCTGATGCCACAAAGGTCTTTGCATTAATTCTGTTTCACTCGTAAGAGATTCAACGTATAACATATTGAATGAGTGATATAGAGATGAACATAAAATGGCTTTCGTATTCATTCCTGCATTAGTTACCTTACTCGTATCAAAAGAGAAAGAAAAAGGGCTGGCATTGACGAGAAATGGAGTTGAAGCCATTCATGATAATGCCACTGCAATCACGTTGCCTGAAGATATCGCATTCAGTATGGTGGAAAGTCGAGGGTATAATGACATGGAGCCAGAAGATGTCTGGAATGCCCGGCAAGCGTTTAAAAGTAACATCACACAATGAAAACTATCGAGGAATTAAGGGCAAGCCTTCTTAAAATTGGTGAACAACTTGGCGGCGGCATCAGGCCAAATTATTACTTCACTATCCCAGACCAATCCGATGGTGTAGGCACCCCCTATCTGGAGATAGGCGGGGAAGTATACCATTTTGTGGCTAGTGAAAGAGGGATCGAGTTTAATCGAAAATCGACTCTTGATTATGAAGACGTTCTTTACTGGTTCACTGACGATGGCGTTAGGGCTTTGGCTTCTGAGTATGCTGCATCAAACAAAAATTCGAATGAAGAATTCAGAATCTTATATTTTCGAAAGCAATTTTATCTGATGCTTTCAGTCAAGCCTGAGTGGGCCACAAGAAAAAAGAATGAAATAAAGCAGATTCTCATTAGTTAATCATCCTGCTCGACCCTGCGTACGGTTCTACAAAAATTCTCAACACATGATAAGAAAGAATCCATTTAATATCAAACATTTAACTTGTCGATTAAGATCAGAATACCGCCAAAAGAAATTAGGAACACAAAACATCCAAAGCTCAATAAAAAAATACCAAAGAAAGGAATCATCCATCGCATCAATTCGGCATTACTCTCATCAACAAAATGATATGCCTCGCTGTTTTTATCCAGGAAAAATATACTTTTATTTTTTTTTAGTCTGATAAAGAAATATGCCATCGTGGCAGCACCAAAGAAGCCAATCATACTGCTGTAAAGATATGGAGCAGGAAGCGTATGTTTTTTCTGATAAAGACCAATAATCTCATAATATTTCCTTCTGTTTATTGCGTACAGAAGGACTGACAGGACGAAGCATGAACAGGCAAAAAGGATAATTAGAACAACAAGATTCTTCATTTGTTAAAGGCCAAAATGTTTATATAAAGCATCCATTCCCAAGTCAGCTGCGTAACCACCAGCCATACCACCAGCAACTGAGCCAACCGCTGCGCAAGCCACGCCACCAACACCTGCAGTTGCAATACCAATAGCCGCACATACACCCAAGCCAGCAAACGTACCTAAGGCCCCGCCACCATAGCCAACAGCTGTAGTGCCAATAAACTTTCCATATTCTTTAAAAGCAGTTCTTTCACATTCGTTCTCTCGGCCCGTCGTGCAGCTTTTGACCACTTCATTCGTGCTGTTCGCAAATGAAAAACCAATACCAATGTAGCCGCCGCTTTTAAGAAAACGTGCAGCTTTGGCAGCATTCCCCACGAATGTGGAATAACCCGGTATTGCACCAATACCAACGGTAGACCACTCGTGAACTATTGAACGGCTAGAGAGGTTTAATGCTCTACGGATGTCTTCATATGGTTTGAATTTAACCGAATAGCGGATAAGAGATTTCAATAATGGCTTGTTAACCAATTCTTTTAATTGATTAAAGAGTTGATTACGCTCTGTAAAAAACTGCTGACTAATCAGCGTTCCTTGTGTACGAAATTGATTTTGATAACTTGCCTCAATCTTTTTCAGTATTTGCTCAATTGAAGCAAAATACTTTTCTCCAACGTCACTGGTTATGCCGAAGATTTTGTCACCTGCGCTTGTAATGCCTGCGATAAGTCCATAATATTTGTGAAGATACTCAGCTTCATCAGTCCTGGTGCCCATCAAAGCTTCATTCGTTTTTGACTTAGCCTGTCTCAATGCAGCCAGAGCGTTAAGTGTTAAAGGTGCCGGTGTATCAGGGTCTGCAACAATCAAAATTTGCCCTGGCTTTAACCAGGGCGTGTCAGCATTCATCTGCATAAACATCTGAGCGGCCGGAGAATGGACATTGTTGAAAAGTGATCGTGCCTGAAAATCCAGGGAACCCGGCAGATCTACTACACAATATCCAGGTGCAATATTACGAGCCATTTCCATATCCTCCATCCGCCTGAAACTAGTGAGACTTTATGATAAAACTCAAACATCATCAATCCATAGAGTAACGTTATCATTCACCAAAATGACATGAAATGGCTCAACTTTTATTCCAGTAAGCGTTGCTCCAGATTGGAATAAATGATCTTAATTTCATTTTTTAAAGCATCACCGACATACACCATCGATATGTCGTAACGCTTGAAATTCTCATCACGTGATGCACTAAACCAGTTGAATGAACCGACACACAAGAGGCCTCCGTCACCAATGACTACTTTATTGTGTATGCGGTCAACAACTCTGGTTGATATACCGAGTTCTTCTAGCTTTCCAAGAGCTTCATCAAGGCGCTGCCGTTTTTCTATCCGCTGATCATAACTGGAAGCCTGGGTATTGAAACTCTTGTCTGTCACGACTGTGATATCAATTCCGCGGGAAAGAGCACGTTTCATTGATGCCAGAAATCCGGTTTCTTCCAGCTTATGCCAGATTAACCAGGGAGAGACAATCATGATGCTCTTCCCGATTGAGTCAAACGTCTGGTTGAGAAAGGCATCATGCTCTTCTGCCCCGTGTAGGGTAGAAATCTGTGTTTGAGCAGTACTTAAATCCGGGCGTTTTTTGAACTCAAACTGCAGCGCATTATTTGCGGAAGCAAACAGGTATTTCGCCAGTAATCCTCTGGGCGAAGAGCCCGGCTGGATCTCGAAGAGGTCCATATCTCCGAAGACCAGAAAACTGTCCTTAGCCCGGGAAACGGCAACGTTCAGCATGCTGCTGTCACTATCAATAAATCCGCCATCTTCGTGCTTCGAATATACGGGTGAGAAAAGCACGATGGATCGTTCTGCCCCTTGCAAAGCGTGCACAGTTCCTACCGTCAGGGAATTTTCATCACCACTACAATTAATATCCTGGTTGCGTAATGATGACTTTATGGCATTAACCTGTGCAGAAAATGGCGTCACCACACCCACCACTTTATGTAACGGTTTTCCGTAATGCGCCTCGATTTCGACTTTATGAATCGCAAGCCAGGCCGCTATCGTTTCAGCCTCAAAGGCGTTATAGCGACTTCCGCCATTTCCCTTTACACCTTTGCCATCAATGTGGAGATAGCCCATCGCAGGAAAAATCGTTTCTTTTTCCTCGCCTCGTTTTGGCTGTAACTTACCGTGATAACAAAGAGCGTTACAGTAGCCAATAATATTGTCGAAGCAACGGCGATGCTCATATAGGTACATTCCGCGGGCAAAGTCAGGATCGTACTTATAGCGTGAATTAAACTGAGCCACTTTCATAACACTGCCTGATGCAGCACTTTTTCCTGACTCACTCATCAAGATATAGGCTTCAATAATCTCCTTTTGCGTACTGCCGTGAAGGATATTCTCCTCCATCATGTTACCTATATCGATGCTTGGTAGGCTGTTCCAGATAGGGGCGATTTGTTCCGTATCGCCAATTACCAAGGCTTTATTCGCCAGTGCGAAAGACGCTGCGGCAACCTCAGGGAGGACCTGCCCCGCTTCATCGACAATCAGCAAGTCGGCGAAGTTATATAAATATCCATCATCAAACTTCTTGCTGCCAACATGTTCCCTGATGAGCATATGGTGAGGGAGCATAAAGCAGGTCATCACGACACAAGGGGTGAGTTTCATTCTACGCAACCAGCGGGCTTTAATTGCCTTCGCCCCTCTGCGATCTTTTTCTTTTTGAAGATTATCAATCCCAGCCATATCCATCAGCCAACGGCCTTCCCAGTAATGGGTTGCCAACAAGAACGCAGGGAAACGGAGCCCTGTATCTGCAAGCTCATCCGCTCTGGACAGGGTCACTTCATATTCATCTGTGTGCCCTAGTGAATATGTCAGCTCGCGCCAGCGCTGAGATGCTTCGTTTTCGCGTCTGGAGATGTCCTGGGCTAGTTTGATCTCCTTTTGGTAACCCACCTGTTCTTTAGACGCTTGGGAAATTAAACCTTCTATAAATGCGTCAATATCTTCAGGCAGTGATCCCTTAAACTCCACCATTTTTGCGCCAAACGTCTCTTCTAAAAAGAAGTTCATTTGATAGTGACGTTTAGTGCGAACGACAGGCAGCCAGGAGAAAAGCGCATATACCACGGACTCATTCGCACGATATTGCTGCCACTGCTTTTTACCTTGATTCAAAAGCGTGATGTCATTCGTACTGTTAAGCAGTAACGCATTTTTATCTTCAATGTACTGGTCGAGATCTTCGCTGATGGCATCCCGCTCACGGCGAACCGCATTCAGCCTGTTCCATGCCGGCTCGATTTGCTTAAGCTGAAAAGACATCTCAGTTAAACGATTATGTAAAAGCTCTATAACCAGCTCTGGAGAGCTACAGTCTTCGTTCGGAAACGCCGCCTTTGCCTTCTCCAGATAAAAAACTCTGGCGTCTTCAACATATTCGAGGGATTCGATACGATTAAAAAAATCTTCCGTCTGGTATTTTTTTACAGCGTCGGCTTTTTGAGTGGAAGACGGATAAAACGCGCCAAAACTGGTCACGTCGGGTAACCAACGCCCCGCCATTACCCCGGTACCAGAACCAAAATCTTTACCGAACGCTTCAATGATGTTGGTTACAGCCTGGTTATTGGTCGACGTAGCAATAACTACAGGCGGTTCACACTTATTAAGTGCAGCCCTGGCCCATTCGGTCGCAATAATGGAAAGCACCAGCGTAGTCTTACCGGTTCCCGGAGGACCGTTCACAGCGAGCATATCGCCCGGTTGCTGAGTCAGGTAATGACTCAAAGCATCACGCTGCGCCAAAGCCAGCGGAAATGTATCGCCAGAATGCCCAAGACGCTCGCTAAACATGGCGTTGTCAGGCAGAAGTGATTCTAATGGGGGCATTGCATTAGAGGCAAAGCGCGATAACAACGGCACTTCTTTTTTGCTCACCAGCAGATGGTCATACATAGGCAGTATATGTATGCTTGCCCCGCCAAACCGGTTAGCTTTGATTATATAGCCATATTCAGCCAGTTCATATTGCTCGTGGGATTCAATCCATTCTTTAGCAACGTTTTGAAGAAGCTCTTCTGACTCTTTACGATATTTTTCCCATAGGTTCTTGTATCGTTCATATCGCTTTTCACGCTGCTCATCCGTTTCCGCGTAGTGCTCATGCTCATCATCCACACCAAAGGTGGTTGAGTCATGTGTTGTTCTGTATTTGTCATATTGCGCCATCTCACCGATAGAAAATGTACCTTTGGGAAGTGGCTCAAGCAGGTCTCGCGGAATGGTCGTCGGCGCGTTGGGAAACAAAAAACCTTCGCGGTTCAGGAGAGCAGAAGTGACCAGTGGCGTGACGAACTCTGGTGCGCCTACAGTCCGCTCTTTGCCATGCTTCAACAGCCGGATAAATACCCGAGGCCGTAACAGCACCTCAACGGTTTTAACGTCTTCATCTTCATCCTCAAAAAACGCACGGACTGTTTCATCCTTCAGCCTTGCTGAGTTAATGTTCGTCCATCTGGTGAATGGCTCTACATCCTTACTCGCAAAAGCACCTTTGCCCGACTCTGCATCAGCCAGAGAGTTACGCCAGTATGAAGTGAATCCTTTAGTGTTACTGTCCATCCCGCATCCCGCATCCCGCAACTTAAGTCAAATTATTGATTTGATAGATATAAACGCACCTTATGATTAAGCATTGTCCACGATGTGAGCGCGAGTGCAATGATTTGTTTGTGTTATCCACATATAAAACTTATTTGTCCAAAAACATACTGTACACCTGACTTAACTCTCCAGAGCATGATGCATTATGATTTGAACGAAAACCTTTTATTTATTTTTATCTTTTTTTAAATTTTATATGCAATAACAAAAGCATAACGAACTTAGCGCTTATATTCCTTTAAAAGAAGGTTGTATTTATTGCTCAGCACTTAAGACCACCACAAAATAAATATAAACTTACTCACTAAAAAACTTCATTTTTTTATAATTTCTCTTCAAAATTTTCGACCTAAAACTTTTTCTTTCTTAATTTTTTTAATTACCATAAACCCAGATTAATTTACCCTAGGATTTTAGCAGGTTTTAGTGGATTAAAGAGGATATAAAATTCATCATAAGAGTTGAGTTTTAAAAAATTAGAAAAACTTCAAAAATGGCTGATTCGAAGGCCGGACTCAAATAATAATTCAACTATTTGTTTTTATTATTTATTTTGAAATTAAAAACCC
Source organism: Pantoea sp. JZ2 (assembly GCF_035191405.1). Taxonomy (NCBI): domain Bacteria; kingdom Pseudomonadati; phylum Pseudomonadota; class Gammaproteobacteria; order Enterobacterales; family Erwiniaceae; genus Pantoea; species Pantoea sp. JZ2. The sequence goes on from NZ_CP045247.1 coordinate 4,126,193, forward strand.
AAAGTGCCCCCATTTGTGCCCCCTGATTTTTTTTAGCGATTTCAACTTGCAGGGTTCTCAATACGGTTAAAAACTGGTCGTGTGGAAAACTATCTAACCCATTGGTTAGGTTCCGAAAGACGGAACCTAACCACGCTCTATGCCTTTCTGATGGATCTGGGTGCACTTAAACTGTTCAGTTAAAAAGCCATCGTCCAGCTTTTGCCGACTCAACAAGCATAAAAATCGTAAGGGGCTTTGGTTCAACATCGGGGACTCTTTGCGACTTAGGCCTTAAGAAATTGGGCAGAAAGCCTTTTTCATAAGGCCAATATGCAAGAAAGTCAAATTCGCTACTATCAACGTTAAATCTTTGGAAATAGTCATTCATTATTTCATCACCAGTCTCTCTGGCCCAAGGATACTTACCTGTTGAGAGGCTGGTTTCGAGCGTTAATTCAGGCTTATCTCTTGAGAAAAGGGGTTTAGAATTATAATTATTGTCGTACCACTCAAAAATAGCGCTTTCTATCGTGTCCTTTACCATAGCTTGTCACCATTCTTTGCAATCAGGTTATAGGTATGGGTTGCTTTCCATGCGATTTTTGTCACGTCATTTAATATAAAGCCAATACCTAGTATTGGTATCCAGCGTCCAGCAAACGCCCCCAGATTATTAACGTAACTAAATTTAAGTCGTTTGATACTTTCAGTTGTAAGAGTTGGCCAGCGGTTCACTCTTATGTTCAACCAAACGCGGAGGTTTGCACTCAAGATCGACGTCCCCTTAGTGGCCCCAGCCGGTTTTCCCCGCGTCGTTTGAGTTGGTTGTCCTAAAATTATAAGTGCCAAAGTAGCTATATCCTCGACACCAAGCTGTTTTTGAGCCTCATCCAGAAACACGAAGAAAAAAAGCTCTCCAGCGGTGAGATTGAACATTCCTTTGTAAAAATACGTTCCACCCAGCTCTTCAACTGTATCCATTTCGCACCTCGTTTGTGGCTCTCTGAATACCATATCTGTCGAATTGATGTTCGTCCAGAATCGACGTTGGTTAATAACGACTCAATATGATGTCGTGATTCCCCATAAAAAAAGATTTTATGAATAATCCTTCACACTGTTCACCTTTTGTTTTTATGCATTCATATCATAAGGTTAGGTGGTGATGAATGGGTGAAGGGTGACGCATATCCTTCACCACGGGTGTATAATGGGTATAAAAAAACCGGCTTTCGCCGGTTCAGGTTGTCATGCTGCGTTCGGATCGTCGCACTTCGGCAGCCAGTCGGCGCTGCTTTAGTCCGTCAGCCCCAAGTTGGTCTGCATCCCGAACTATAATCGACGCTTCAGAAAATAGCTCTTATCATCCTCACATCAAAATGCGGGCTCGTCGTGAAGTATTGGGGTTGGTTTCAGTCAGCTATGAGCGAGGAGCGGAAGTAAGCATGTGCCTGCTAATGCGAAAAATCACTAACGAAACATTGGGTCCCCATTGTTGCCGATCTTTAGTGGCGTTCAAGATTAGCCCCAATCCTGATTATCATTTGATTACACTGACTGAAATGATATAAAACCTAATTACCTGATATTTTAAGGGGTTTAGTAATGTCACTTCCTGTTCCTTTTGGTGCAATTGTTACAGTAGTGAAGAAATGCTGGTCTACTCTTACCCAGATCATGCTGATAAAAACTTATCAACTCTCACATGAGCGCTGGGCAGTCAGACACAGGCTAGGGGCGAGCTGGCATTCCTTGGGGAATTATTTGGAGTACAGTCTACGATTTGCTCAGTTGACAGATAAAGAACCTCGTTGTTCACGTATTGCTTTCAGAAGCAAAGAGGAACGACTGCAACAAGTTGAACTTGTTTTTGAAGCCATTGGCAGTGGCTTACGCTACCAGGAAACACTATGTATTCAGGATGTAAATAACTCGCCGATAATATTAACGCTTTCAAATATTCCTACACTTGATGTACTTATTCTAGAGGATGGATTCGCATTTACGCTTGAACAGTACCAGTTAAAATATTGCACAATCAAATTGATGACTGGTGAAAGTATATCTATTGACAATTCGCCCAAATATTCGCTAATGCAAAACTGGTGTCTCAATGATACATGGAAACGGCGTTGGGGTACCATCTGGAACTGTAATGCAATTGAATGTGCCCGAAGGCGTATTGCTGAATATTGGAAATGGGGCTTTTGTCTGCCGTTAGTGGGACGCCCCCCGTTATATTCACCATCGCGAAAAGGTATTCATCTGTTTGAAGCAAAACCTTTACGCTGGGTTATGACACGCCCATGGTGTCTGAATGTCCAGTTTTGGACGGCAATTTGGTCAGGACTGTTTATTCTCAGCGAAGAGAATGTTTTGCAATGGCGCTGGAAAGAGCCACCACAACAAGACTAACTTCCATGAAGGCCGTCCGCTCTGAGCGAAGAGCGGAAGTTAACAGTTATTCTTGTAACTAATAAAGACATTACCCATATCTCAATATGTTAACCAATATGGAACAGGTTACCTGATCTGTGCCAGTGATTTACGCACTGACAATGACTGTCTAAGCTGTTGCTGGTTTGCTATTCAGAATGTCGCTATCGGTATGGATTTTCAACCTCTGATATACTGCCCTGCTATTTAAATAACCTTATTAAGTCAATACAATGTCTCACCGTAAATTTTCCGATATCTCGTTGATTACAAGACCAAGTAGGAGTATTTTTAGGCTTCTACCCTTAAGCCGGAAAAGAATAAAATGACTCTTAATGTTGTCAACCCATTCTTACACCCACTTCATTTATGGACGTACAGGCAAACCACTCAGCAGGAGCAAGTGAGTTTGTTTCAGAAACATGGCTATATAATACAAAATGTACCAGATCGGTTAGTAGGAACAATTAGTGATATGTATCAGGCTGCAAATTATATTGCTTTGAATCATGTTAGCGTTGAAGTTTCTAACCATATAACAGAAGCTCTCAAAACAGACTTTAACTTCAAAATATGGCGAAATTCTATGCCAGGAAAAACGCCTCAAAATTTGATTAACTACCAAAATTCTTACCCGCCTACTGATATAAATCTTGCTTCACATGAGGTGAGTCAACATGGTGTTATTCTTCCTGATGATCAAATCGTTTTTCATGGTGGAATTTGGCCAATTAATAATTGTGGATTCGATGAATCCACAATTAAAACAACAAGAGTTCTTTCAACAACTCTGTGTCCTGAAATAGCGATAAGTAATTCAAACCATAATGGCAAGGCAGAGGCTCAGGGAAGAGTGGATTTGGTGGTTATAAAGTTGAAGAATGTAAAAACCAAGGCGTTTGTTTTCAATCCATTCCGCGGTCAAAAAAAACATGAGAAAGAAGTTCTCTTTAACTCCGGAGCGACTTTGAAGTTTTTAAGTAGACAATTTATTTGTAACACATATCCAGTAGGTAGGGATATGTTTAATTTAAAACGCATTCCTGTATATATCATAAATGCTGAACTAAGCTAATAAACGGCTAAGTTCAAACTAATGATCTGTTTCCCATAAATCGATATAGCATGATATTAGTAATGTCTGCTTCTGGCACGAAACTGCCATTGGTAGGGCTATAGGTCAGCTTTGAGCGAGGAGCGGAAGTTGCAGATAAATTAAGTTGGGAATTGGGTTAGTCATAGGGGCAGCTGACAACGCACGTTCGCTACATATCAGCATTAATGCTTTGTGTGCACATTAAAAATTTCGATAAAATCAATGGCACGTTTATCGAGCGTAAGCATTATGTAATTTAATGTCACTCACCATATTGAATACACGACATAATAATAGAATGTCATTGGCTTGCGATTAATTTTAATTGGCACGTGATAGCAAAATATAAAAAGAAGCCCGTAAATCCCGGGCTCTTTCTTTGGTGATATGGGGGGCACGTACAGTTATTAACTATTAGGTGACGGTTTTTCCAGTTTGAAATATCCATCAGTTGCCGCACTAGTATAGTAATTTCCTGAAAGTTGAAACTCGCCTGCCTCAAAGAATTTTAAGTTGGCAGACCCTTCGTAAGCTTCTCTTGTACCAATACTGATCTTATTCGGTGTTACCCTATAGAAATAGAAGAGCTGAGCACGGCCGGACTCAGGGTCTTTTTTGGGTACCATCGCCAGTGTCTGTGAATCTGAGTCTTGCGACAATACCTCCATGCTCATGCTCAACCAGTTTTGCTTAATTATGGCTTTAGCTTTAACCTCACCGTTTTTAACACCGTTCCGGTAGTGGATGGTCATGTCCCATTCACCGTTGAGGTCAGGGAATAGCCAACTATTTAGGCATGGTAAAATACTCCAAATTTTTCTCCATCCCCAGTAGACAAAAACCAGCACTATTATATTGAGTAAGGCACCACCGCTTAGTGCCATACTAAGTAATTCTTGATCATGCTCAAATTTATATTTAATAAGTATCTCGTAGATGCCAATTACACACACGCAATATGCAACGGCTAGTACCCCAATTACGCGCAGCGGATATATTAATAAAAACATTTATGTCCTCTCAAAAAAAATCTCTCGGCCATCTTTGAAGAGGATAATACCTAAAGATTTGGTAGCAATACCACTTAAAAGAACGCCTGAAATGGTTGAACCAAATAGTGCTGCCATGTAACGGCCGCCAAATTTCCGACTTCTATTGATAATCGCAGTTTTCGATAAAGGAGGTGAAAAATATTGCGATAGTGATATCAAACTAAGGTCTGGCGCCAGCACATGAAATCCATCGTGAAGGTCGTTTGTTGCTTTAGAAATTTTAGCTAAGTATGTAGCAACGTCTTCTTCTTGAGGTATCGAGATCCCTAGCCTAAGCGGGGCCGTGGGAAGTTCGGCGTCCAGTTGGCAGACAATCACGCCTGCGCCAGTAAATTCATCACCCGCCAAGGCTCTAATTCTGCTCAATATTTTTACTAATTCACTAACCATGAGAGTATCCATACTTTTTTGCATTTTCACATAGTACCATTCTGATCCCAAGGTCGGTTCCGATGTCCGCATGGAGTCGGAAAAAATGATAATTTTGGTATTAATTGTATAAAACAACTGTTCCATACTTTTGCATGATCCCGTTCGCCTCTGGGGAATGGAGTAATCGTTTTAGTCGTGTATTCAATATGGTGAATGGCATTACAGTACATACTGCCCATGCTCGATAAACGTATCAAGGATCATGTCATGAATTTCTGCCGATTTTGAGTATGCCAAAGCCTAGACCTTACCCAGCAACAATAGACCCTCACTCAACAGAGTGTGTTGTATCAAACCTGCCACTGCTGGTACACCACTCTATGGAAATGAACGTCCGCTCCTGGCACAGAGCGGACTTGCTGACTGAACTGAAAGTTCGCTATGAGCGAGATATTGACATTAAAAAGCTGCGAATCATAGCCTTCCTCAAAGGGTATGCATGCGGGCATGAAAGCTAGCGTGATGTATATCGTAAATAAGCATCCCCTGATAATATAGGGGGGCTTTTCAAAGATGTAACGAGGCAAGTATATTGGAATGGCATGATAAAAATGGAAAATATGACTATGTTCAGAACCCTCGCTTTAGCTCCACTTCTGCTGTCCCAAACAATTTGCTTCGCGGCCTCACATGAACAGGTAATGCTTTTAAATGCAGAACAAAAAATCGGTACCGAGGTTATTTGTCATGTCCCACTGAATATTATTGTGGACCAGAAGCCCGTCACACTGGATTTTAAAAACAGTATGACCGTGATTTCAAACCAAGGAAAAATTAGAACGTATCAGGTCATTGCAACGTTTGTACCCTATGGCACAACTACACCTGTTATCACACAACGCTATCATCTTACCGTTACAACAGACGAAACAGGCCAAACACATAAAATCGATCCGAACAGTGTCAACGTAACCAGTCCATACTCTGTTGAGTTGGCCCATAAAAATGAATCTCAGCTTCGCAATGCCTCTGAAAGTTATCAATCTGATAGCATGGTGTCAGTAACTGATTTTCCGAACTTCACTATTCAGGGATATGAAAATGGTCCTATCACTCGATGCGCTATATTCCCTAAAAACAGTAGTAGTTAGTACATTCCGATGTTAGCAACGTTGGCTTATGGCATATAGTGGACTTTTGCGCCACAACGGTCGCTATGAGCGAAAAGTGGGCGTCAATATGACGGCGACTGTCAAATTCAACATGACTGACCTGCCCCCTACGATTAATACACCGCCAGGGTAGCAATGTCCGCTTCTGGCACGAAGTCGCATGCTGGAAAGAACTTAGGCAGCTGTGAGCGAGAAGCGGACGTTCAAATGGCAATTCAGACCGGGATGTTTTCAACAAAAGGCGTAAGTCAGCCTGGGACAGCTATATGAAAAAAGCTTCACCTGTAAAATATCGCCAGCTTTTTATCTAAAACAATGTACTGGTTGCTTAATAAATCATGTTTCTTCCTTACTGCATATAGCTAATTGAGCAATCGCATTTTGGAGATGCTCCAGAAACGTTTTCACTTTTACCTGTAAGTATTTTCTGCCGGAATAGAGCGCGTATAGCACCAAATCTTCGGGGTCGCGGTTACAGTTAATTTTAACAAAGGAGCCATTATTGATTTCTGATTCACATGCATGGATAGGCAAAATGGCGAAACCAAGGCCTTTCAGTGCCGCGGCCTTAGCCATCTGTCCGCTGTTCACCTTGTAGCCTGACTGCACCTGGATGCTTTGGTTTGGTTTAAATCTCCAGGGCATTCCCTGAAGCACTGACATACTGGTAATGCAGGGGAGTTTAGTCAGCTCATCAACAGATTGTGGTAAAGGATAACGTTCCAGAAGTGATGGTGCTGCGACCACGCAGCTCGGCCAACGAAAAATTTCCCTCGCCACCCAGCAGGAATCCTCCAGTGGTCCACGTCCAAAGCGTAATATCAGATCGAATCCATCCAGCAAGCCCTCTGTTGGATCCAGTTGTGTGTCACAACTGAGCTGTATTTGGGGATGTCTGATGCAGAAGTCAGCGAGGATATCTGCCATGAATGGAAGGTCTGGTGTAATGATCTTAAGGTGACCTGAAAGCGAATCACCAAACAGTGCGACTTCTTGCAGAGCATAATCCAAAGCGTGCGTAAGCGGCGTAATAGATTGATATAGCATTCTGCCGGCTGCGGTTGGCATTATCCTGCGCGTCGTACGCTCCAGTAGCCGCACATGGAGCTGTTTTTCAAGTAAAGCGACATGCCTACTGACGTTGGAAGATGGCAACTGAAGCTGCTCTGACGCGAACTTAAAACTCAGTTTTTCATAAACAACCCGAAAGCTGATCAGCCACTGCAATTCACATTTCTCAATCATCAATTATCCCAAAAAATGAGATTAACAAATTTATAACTCTGTATTTATCAATAATAAGGTGGTCATTACAATTTTTTATTACGTTTCGTATAAGGAAAATAATGATGACCAGGCCTAAGAAAATTGCCATCGTCGGTGCCGGCGTTGCTGGAATAGCATTTGGAATACTCGCGACCAGACAGGGCCATCAAGTCAGACTGTTTGAGCGTGACCGCAACGTCTCATGCATGGGAGCTGGCGTGACTTTATGGCCTAATGCCATGTTCGTCATGCAGAAGATGGGGCTGGGCGAAAAGATCCGGCACGTAGGGGGGACACCGAGTATGATGCGCCAGTTTGATCGGAATGGTGACCTTCAAACGCAGTTCGATATTTCAGCAGTGAATTCAATTTGCGGTTTTCCAAGTGTGACAATATTACGGCGTGAACTGATGGGCTTACTGACCAGTACATTAGAGAGTCTGGGCGGAGGGATCACATTCAATTGTGCAATCGGTGCAGCGGACGTGATGAAGTTGAGCCAGGAGTTTGATCTGGTAGTTGGAGCTGACGGGCGTATGAATTCGGTCGTACGGCAGGCTCTGTATGTGGATAAAGTCACACCTCGTTATCATGGCTTTGTGAACATAATCGGTGTGGGGAGACAACAAGAGTACATCCTGAACAACGCTATTGATGACTTTCGCGGTCAAGGTGAGCGTTTTGGAATCGTCCCGGTGAAGGATGGGTGGTGCTATTGGGTAGGGGCGTGGAACGCTCCTGTTGACAATGGACGTCATCAGGCAAATTGGTACGATGAGCTGCATCAGCGTTTTCGAGACTGGCCTGCTCCTGTGCGGAATGCGCTGCTGTCATGTGATAGTGCATCTGTGCGGGGAATTTTTGTGCATGACATTGATCCTCTTCCTTTTTGGCATAAAGACAATGTCTTACTCATCGGAGACGCGGCTCATGCTTCCCTGCCTACATCCGGGCAGGGAGCATGTCAGGCGCTTGAAGATGCATGGAGTCTTACTTGTTTAATTAAAGAGACAGATGATCTGAACATTGCTCTGCAAAACTTTTACCATCAGCGACATAGCAAAACCTTAGCAGCGCAGATGGCTGGAAGACAATTCGCGCAGAAAATATTCTCTGAGCAGCCTGAGCCACTCTTACCCGCATCCATTAATTCCGCAGCAGAACTTAGCCGGTTCTGGATGCAGGGTTTAAAGCATATAGCCTTCTGAAACAAGTTATGAGAATGCGGTATAACTATATGTCGGAAGAATACTAATCGGTGCGATTTTAGTGTTAAACGCTGACCTAAGAACGTCCGCTTCTGGCACATAGCGGACTAACATTTTTATCAGTCGCTGACTTTATGGTGAGCAGAGAATGTCAGAGCACATCGTTCAACACAGATGACCGGCGGATATAAAAAAACCGGCTTTTGCCGGTTCAGGTTGTCATGCTGCGTTCGGATCGTCGCACTTCGGCAGCCAGTCGGCGCTGCTTTCGTCCGTCAGCCCGAGGTTGGTCTGCATGCCGGTTTTCGTGCGCCGCTTCAGGTAGCTTTTGCCGTACTCGCGCAGGATGCTCTCCAGCGCCTGGCTGAAGGTCTTCATGCTGAGCGGGGTGCGGTAGCCGTTGGCCTCCATGTACGCCAGGTAGGCGTGATAGAGGTAGCGGCGCGGTTGCAGTGGCCGGATGCTGGCGTTGCCCATGTGCAGGCCGTTCGGCTCGGCGGTGGCAAACAGGTAGCCGCAGAAGTCCACCATTGGGTCGGCGTCGCGCTTGATGCGCATGGCCTCGCCGGAGTTCTGCTGCTGCTGAAGCAGCGCGCGGGCGTCCTGCGGGTTGCTGAAGCGCTGCATCAGCTGGCGCACGATGACGGCCAGCTCCGCCTGTATCTTCTCCTTCAGCTGCGGGTCGCGCTCGTTTGCCGGGATGATTTCCGCGAAATGCAGGATGACGCGGCGGCGCGACACGCCCCCGCTGCGGTCGGTGAAGCGCATGGGGTTGTTGTTTACGGCCAGAATCACCGCCGGGATGTGCGTGGAGTAGGCGTCGCGGTACTTGGGGTCAACGGACACCGCATCGCCGCCGGTAATCGCCTTGATGCCCGCGCCGTCGCCGCTCCACTTCTCCTGGTCGGGCAGGCGGATAAGCGAATAGCCGATGACCGAGGCGCGCTCGCGCGACGACTCCAGCGTCTCGATGGTGGCCGACACGGCGTTGTCCGTTCCGGCGAGCATGGTGGCGATTTCCGCCATGATGCTCTTGCCGCTGCCGCCGGGGCCGGTGACCTCCAGAAACAGCTGCCAGTCGTAGCGGTTTGCCAGCACCATGAACAGCGCGGCCAGAATCACGTCCCGCTTCTCTGCGCTGCGCCCGGCGGCGCGGTCAAGCCACTGCCAGAAGTGCGGCGCGTGGCGCTCCAGCGTTTCGCCCGCCACCGGGCGGGTGTAGTCCACGTCGCTGACCGTGCGCAGCCAGTTCTCACGCCGGTGCGGGCTGAAGGTGCCGCTGCGTGTGTCGAGCACGCCGTTGCGAAAGCCGATGAGCTGTCGCTGCGGCGCGGCCTGCTGGGGCAGCATCAGCTTCAGCGTGTCCACCACGCCCGCCACCTTGCCCGCCGAGAACGGCGCGCGCAGGCGCTGGAACAGCTTTGCCACGTCGCGCCCGAACTGGTTGCCGGAAATCACCTTCCACGCCCCGGCCTCATAGCGGCAGAGGATTTCGCCGCTGGCGTCCACGGCCAGATTGCGCCCGTAGTGCTCCGCGACGCGCTCCGCCTTCTCGCTGGCGCTCATGGCCGTAAACTCGGCCTCGCTCATGGTGCCGAACGGGCTGGCGGCGGGCGGGGCTGAGGCTTCCCGCAGCGCCTGCCGGGTGGCGTCCTCCCCGTGCGCGGTAAAGGCGTCGTTCCAGTCGCCGAACACCGGCGGCAGGGCCATACTGGCGTTGCAGGCTGCGGCGGCGTGCTTCGCCTTACGCTGGCCGTCGCCGTTCAGGTCGCGGTCGGCGGCAATCACCAGCGGCAGCGTCGGGTGCTTTTCACGGACGAGGCCGGCCAGGGAAAGAAGGTTCACGGACGACAGGGCAACCCACACCGCATCCCCGGTCAGCGCGTGCACCGTCAGCCCGGTGGCGTAGCCCTCGGTGAGCCAGATGCGTTTCGGGGTGCCCTTACCGCTCAGGACGTGGCAGGCGCCTTTCACCTGGCCGCCCTTAAGCGTGCGCTTGTCACCGGCGGCGTTAATCAGCTGGACGTTAACCAGCGCGCCGTCCGCGTCGTGCAGCGGCACCACCAGGTCGCCGGGACGGTAAGCGGTCAGCGCCACCTTGTGCGGCTTTGTGAGCGTCAGACAGGTCTGCTCCGGCAGCCCCTTACGGGACAGGTAGGCGTTGCCGGTGACCGCTTTTGCGCTGCTGACCATCTGCTGCGCCAGCGCGGCCGCCGCCGTGCGGGCGGCCTCGTCGTCAGGCTCTGGCGGTGCGGCTTCCGTGACCGGCGGCAGGTTGCCGGTCAGGTCGTTCACGCGCGCGGCGGCCCCGGTCAGGCTGACGCCCAGCGCCTTCTGCACCAGGTCCATGCCGTCACCGGCCCCGCACTGGTTGCAGAACCACGTCCCGCGCCCCTCTTTATCGTCAAAGCGGAAGCGGTCTTTGCCCCCGCACACCGGGCACGCCGTGTGCCGGTTCTTCACCACCTTCACGCCCAGCGCGGGCAGGATGCGGGGCCACTGGCCCCGCGCGGCGCTGGCCGCGTCTGATACGGTCATTTTCATTGTGTTTTCCCTCAGTGCAGCGGCGGCGCGTCGTGGATGCGCCCGCAGAGTTCGTCCATCACCACCTGGCCTAAAAAGCTCAGGCACGGGGCGGCCTTGAGCGGCCCGGCGGTCAGCAGGTCGTCGAGCAGCGCGCAGGCTATCTCCAGCCCGCGCACGCGGCCGTGCTGACGCAGGTAAAAGCCCTCAAGTTCGGCCTCAATGGCGCGCTCCAGGCGGGCCAGTGTCAGGCCGCAGTGGCGCTTCTGCTCACGGCACAGGGTGAGCCAGGCGCAGGCCACGGCGCGGCGTGACAGCGCGGCGCGCAGCTCAGGAGACAGGGTGCGTGCGCTCATGCGCTCACCTCCCCGTTCATCCAGCCGTCGCGGCAGCGGGTCACCACGTCATCCAGCTGGCCGGTGATGAGAAACAGCATCGAGGCCAGCTGTGCGCTGTCGGCAGGCTCCGGCGGGGTGCAGCAGTCGCGCAGGGCCGCCGCCTCACAGGCCAGACGTCCGGCGTTGCGCAGGTGCTCCAGGCGGGCAAGGTCGTCAAGGGTAATGGTGGCGTGATTCATGCGCGCACCTCCGTGACCGGCAGGCGGGCAGCAAAGGACAGTACGTAGTCGCGGGCCAGCAGCCGGCGGGCGGCGCGTCCGGTGGCTGCGGTGGCGCGCAGCATCTGCACGCGGGCGTGACGCTCACAGCGGCGCACGGCGGCAAACACAAAGACAAATTCTGAATGCGGGGAAGTCGGGACGGTAGTCACAGGGGCAAACTCCTTTGTTAGCTTTTTACAGCTACCACCAGAGTTCCTACGCTCAGGGGTGGTAGCCCGGACGGGGGTAGGAATACCGGCAACAAAGGAAACCGGCCAGCCCGAAGGCTGCCCCGCCCGGGCCACCATTACGCAGACGGCGCAGCGGAAACAAAACCGCCGCCCGAAAAATGGGTGCACATGGGCACAGACACAAAAAAAGACGCATGGCGCGTCTGGTGTCGCCTTTGTTTCGCTCGGGTTCCTACGCCCGGCTGCCGATTTTGCGACAGCAGAAACACTGTACCAGGGAAGGCCCCCGGCGCGCAAGCCGGGGAAAGCAAAGAAATGCAGCATGACGGAGAGTCTCAGCGGTGGGTGAAGGTCATGCCGCACGCCCCTGACCGCGGGCGGCGATGCGTTCGTTCATCCAGGCGTTCACCTCGCTGGCCGCCCACGCGACGTTCTTACCGCCCAGCGAAATCTGCGCGGGAAAGGCGTCGCGGCTGATGAGGTCGTAAATCGTCGAGCGGGACAGGCCGCAGACGTGAATGACCTCCGGCAGGCGTATGAAGCGCTCCTGAAACTGCGGCGCGTAAGGGGCTGATGGGGCGGAAGATGGTGCGGTTAAAGCAGTGTGCATGGGCTACCTCTCGTTGATTCCATACGGAGCCGGGCGGATACGTCCGGCATCGGGCAGCTCTGTATTCTGGGCATATTTCTGCCGGAATCAACAGGGCGGGATTGTGTCACCACCCTTACAAAATGGTCGTTTTCTGCTCATGTAAAACGAAGAGGAACGAACAGAAACGTATAGAGATGAGGTAAAACCAGGGCTTAGTTTCTGGCTATTGAAAGTGAAAAATTAAAAGGAAATAACGCGGATAAGTGTCCGGCAGGCTTTTTGAGAGGATGAAGGATGGTGAACAGTGGGTGAAGGATGTTTTTTCAACTGTTCACCCTTTAATTTACTGTATTACTTATTTTTTTCTTTCTGGTGAAGAAAGGTGAAGGATTTATATAAAACTAAAAGCGGAATGTGGGTTTCGTGAGACCTTTCCCTGGCTGGCCAGAAGAAGGGCCTTTTGTCTGAGCCGTCACACAATGTCATCCGGTGGCACCGCCTGTGCCAGCCCCGGCACAATTGACTGACTGAAAACGACCAGACAGGAAAACGAAATGGCCCTGAAATGTCCCGAATGCGGTCAGGTGGCTCATACCCGGACCAGTTCTTATGAAGCACCGTCCGTTAAGCGCACCTGGTACCAGTGCCGGAACCTTGACTGCTCCTGCACGTTCACCGCACTGGAGAGCGTTGAGAGAATCATTATGAAGCCCGGCAGGCCTGTTGCCACAGAGGCAGAGGTAAAGAGCGGCACGGTACGTCAGCCGCAGACGCTTGGCCGGTACGGCTCAGCCTGTTCCCGCAGGGACCGGCACGCACAACCCTGAAAGAAAAAAGACGGCCAGAAACATCTAATGCCCGGCACCTGCCGGGCTTTTTTATGTCTGTTGCGTGAGTGCATGACTATGCTGCATGAAAACGCATGAATTTCCGGCACCTGAGAACGGCAGCAAAGGCCAGCAGCGGTGCGCCCCGGAGCCACTCATGCAGGTGCATGAAAAACGCTACATGAAGTGCGCAGGCGTGGCGGGGCTACGAGAGCGCGCAACGGGATAAATGTTCAATCCTACTGCAAAATTAAAAAAGTGAGTCGGCAGGAAAATTTCATCTCGCTAAAAAAAAGAATTCACATTAAGAAACGAGTGATGAAAAGACTGTAATCCTAACTAAAAAAGTTTCGATCATATAGCTCACCTTCAGTTGCAGAAAGGAAAACATAAATCTAACTTAATCTATAAAAATAGTCACACACACCAAGAAATAAAGCAAAACACTTTAATTTCAAAAGGTTATATTGAAGTTGTGGATCTATTGCAAATCAAACACACAACATATATATCTAAACATTATCAAATTTAGATTATGGATGATCAGATGATTACTTATGATGAATACCAAAAAAAAGTAGCCGAAACTGATATATTGACTTCTAAAAGTTCTGGTTTTATTGCATTAGGTTTAGTTGGTGAAGTCGGTGATTTACTCAGTTTAATAAAAAAAGAGCAAAGAGACCTTTTCGTAATTGGTTCTCTCGAAGAACACTTACACGAAGAGTTAGGTGATGTACTTTGGTATGTCACATCCCTCATTAACAGAGAGAGGTATGATATTAGAGAAATTGTTAGAAATTCATTTATAATAATAAAAGATGAACATTCAGAATTAGATCCATTATCCTTGAAAAGTCTTAATGATTTAGACATTTTGTCAGCAACTCATAATCTTGATCTGGACATTTTAGAAAGTTCATTAGAAGTCGCTACTTCTTTATCTTTACTTTTAACTCTTTATTCAGGCAGACAAGTTGATACGCATCAAGATAAATCCAGTGTAATTTCAAAATTCCTCAGTAAGCTCATAATCTTTAGCCTATCTAAAAGATTAGTTATTTCAAAAGCGATTAACTGCAATCTAAAAAAAATCGAAAGCAGATGGCCTCAAAAAGAGGTATATCCAGAACCATTTGATAAGTCTCATGAAGAATATGAGCGATTCCCTGATAGAATCAATTTCATTTTTAAAGAAATTGATCTTGGTGAGAAAAAATTTGTGATACAGCAATGCCAAGGTGTCAACATTGGTGATCGATTAACAGACAACAAAAAAGATAAAGATGATTATAGATTCCATGATGTTTTTCACATTTGCTTTGCGGTACATCTAGGTTGGTCACCTGTGTTAAGAGCACTGTTACGCTTAAAAAGAAAAAACATTTCATCTACAGATGAAAATCAAGATGGCGCAAGAGCAATTATAATTGAAGAAGGTGTATCAACTTTTGTTTTTAGTAGAGCTTTAAATCAGTCTCTTTTTGAGAATGTTGAAAGACTTGATTACGACCTGTTAAAATTTATTCAAGAATTTGTCAAAGGATATGAGGTTGAGAAATGCAATCTCTGGCAATGGGAAAAGGCCATTATTGATGGCTATAAAGTATTTCGCCAGATGAAAAAATCAAGAAAAGGAAAAATAGTAGCCGATTTCGTCTCTCATACAGTAACCTTTGAAGAGCTTTAAAGTGAAAGATAACGATAAATCAGAAAGAATTAAAAGTTTCATAAATTCAATTAGAAACTTCTCATCTGAAAATGTTTTCAACCCATACAAAGATATATGTCCGAATCACGATACTCCAGAATCACCGATGTTAAGATTACTTAATCTTGAATTATATTTATTGGCTCATACCAGCCTTAAAACTAAACAATTATGGGTTGGTAGGGACCTCGGCTATAGAGGCGGCAGAAGGACTGGTTTGGCCCTAACTGATGAACATCATCTACAACTTGCATCTGAGATCATCGGTCCAAAATCTTTTAATAAAAGTACTTACACCTTGAGCGTAAAAGAAAGAACGGCAACAGAAATATGGAATGTCATAAGTAATATTGAACATATCCCTTTTCTATGGAACATATTCCCTTTTCACCCGTATGAAACAGGAAATCAAATGTCCAACAGGTGCCATACTAATAAAGAATTTATTACTTCTGCATTTCTCATTCGAAACTTATTGAAAATCTACGATTTCGAAAAAATACTCGCGCTTGGAAATGATGCATCTAAGAGGTTAACTGATTTAGGAATCATTCACGAAAAAATTAGACATCCAAGTTATGGAGGTCAAGGGGAGTTTAGGAAAAAGATATTCTTTCTTAACAATATTGAGACTTATCAATAGATAATTATATTTCACTCAAGTGGAGATCACTAATGAAAAAAGCATGCGTAATTTATATTGAAGAGACTGAACATATGCTGCCTGAGACTGAGAAGAAACTACAGGATAATGGTTTTAGTATATATTCTGTCAAATTAGAAGAGTCATGGAGTGAAGAAAAATCAACTCCAGCGGTAGCAGATTGTCAGAGTAATGCTGAAGTTTGCATATTCCTATTAGATGATAAATGTAATGAATACCCATCATTTGGCGGAGCTGTTGGATGTGCGGTGGCGGGTGGGAAAAACATAATTGGAGTTACAGAAAAAAAAGTAAAATTACCTGCAATCATTGATGAAAAAGCAAATTCAGTAATTTCTCTTCAAAGTGGAAAATTTCAAAATGCGGTGAAAGGTGAAAGCATATGGGAGGACTCAGATGGAAATAAACTACCAAGAAGACAAATTGACCGAGTAAAATGCCAATGACAATAAGAATGTTTTCGTACAAAATAGTACGAGATTATGGTTTTGCACCTAATCCATTCCATGGATATTGTACATTAGCCACGTGCAAGCCACAGATCCGCAAGCATGCAAAGACTGGAGATTTAATATTAGGTTACGGCAGTAAAGGTATGGGGCATAATGAAGAGTTAATTTACATTATGCAAGTTGATGAAAAAATAACATATCAACAGTATTGGGATGACGTCCGATTTTATAAAAAAAAACCTAACCTTTACAGTAATAAAGCTAACGCTTTTGGAGATAATATATATCACCAAGATGAATTTAATAACTGGATACAGGTAGATTCGCATCATAGTTTTGAAGATGGAGTTTTGAACCAAGATAATTTAGAAAGAGACACCTCCAGTCTGAATGTTTTGATTAGCCAAAATTTTATTTATTTTGGTTGCGATAGCATCCCCTCCCCAACTTTTGAAGGGGTAAATGAAAATGCGTATCCTACGGGCAGAGGTTATAGAGTAAACTTTAGTCAGCCACTTATAAACAACATGTCTCATTGGCTCCTAAATCACCCTAAAAAAGGTTATGTTGGGCGTCCAATATCTTGGTAAAATCATTTAATAACCCTGTCATACTTTTCAAAATTAAATACAGGGTTTCTCCTACCAATTTCTACGCATTTGTTCTGGCAAAATCGTAGGGTGATATAGAATTATCGCCATTAGCCTCAAGAAAATCTGCCCACCATTGCACCATTAATCTCCGCTCATCAAGATGCTCTGATGTATGAATATATGCAGCACGAACACTATTACGCTCTGAATGACTCATCTGTCGTTCTATGGCGTCCTCAGTCCATAACCCAGATTCACCTAAAGCACCACGCGCCATTGTTCTGAACCCATGTCCGCAGACCTCGGTCTTCGTGTCGTACCCCATAGCGCGCAGAGCATTGTTAACCGTGTTTTCGCTCATGACTTTTTTAGGATCGTGATCGCCGGGAAAGAGCCTTTCGTTGTCACCGCTTAATTGTTTCAACTTTTCCAGCAAGGCTAAAACCTGACGGCTTAGGGGTACAAGATGCTCCTCTTTCATCTTCATGCCACGATGGGAGTAACGAACTCCTTCTATCTCTTTACGCTGAGCAGGAATTTTCCATAAAGCCCTTTTGAAATCGAACTCATCCCAACGAGCAAAACGCAGCTCACTGGAACGGACGAAAGTTAGTAATGAAAGCTCTACAGCAATACGGGTCATGATACGCCCACGGTATGCGGCTAGGCGCTCAAGAAATTCAGGGAAACGGCTGAAGGGTAATGCGGGGTAATGGCGAGCCTTGACGGTAGAAAGTGCCCCGGCCATATCAATAGCAGGGTTGGATTCAATGTAATCGTTCTGCACGGCATAGCGCATTATCGCCGTAACACGCTGCTGAAGGCGCTGAGCGACGTCATGCTTGCCACTGGCATCAACGGCCTTAATGGGTGCTAACAGTTGGCTGGTTTTCAGCTTACGAACATCTGCCAAACCAATATGAGGAAAAATATACAGCTCAAGATAGCGAAGGATGCGTGAGCGGTGATCGTCACTCCATCGCTTGTTACTGGCGTGCCATTCGCGGGCGATCGTTTCAAAAGTATAAGCCCCCGCATTTTCAGCCTGGGCTTCTTTCTGTTCAGCTTTGGGGTCAATCCCCTGCCCTAACATCTTTTTAGCTTCGTCACGCTTAGCACGTGCCTCAGCAAGCGTTACTGTCGGCCAGACACCAAAGGCAAGCCGGTCTTCTTTTTTGTCGGCTGGCCGTCGGTACTTCATACGCCAGTACTTTGATCCTTTGGTCGTGACCTCAAGGTACAAACCGCCACCATCAGCCATTTTATAAGTTTTTTCTTTAGGCTTTGCAGTGTCGACCTGGCGGGCATTCAGCTTCATTTTGGGGGCACATTTCTTATCGAAGTGGGGATGCCCCCAATTATGCCCCCAGCGAGGTCTAGATTGCAACGGATGTGCTCGGACGATGTCGGATGATAAAATCAGTCTGGATGTTGATTTTAAAGTATTTTTAGGAATTCCTCGGACGAGGATGGACAAGGTACTGGTGCCGAAGGCCGGACTCGAACCGGCACATCTTTCGATGGTTGATTTTGAATCAACTGCGTCTACCGATTTCGCCACTTCGGCACTGAAGAGGATGCGGAAAACGTTGGCGATTATACCGTTACGTGCCCGGCGCGCAACTCTATTCCGCTGTGATGTGCGCTAAGCGGCGAAAAAACACACGGAACCCGGTAAACCGGCCCTGCGCCGCCCCCAGAATCCTCCCAAACCGCCTTCCCCTCACCTTTCCGTCGGAACTTTCTCATCCGCACCGCCTCTTAGCAACACGAAGCACTAAACCCAACCGAGGTCGAAATGAAAAAGCGCCATATCGCCTGCGCCCTGGCAGCCCTGCTGCTGGCGGGCAATGCGTCAGCCGCAAACTGGCAGGATCAACTGAGCAGTGCCGCCAACCAGCTCAGCCAGCAAAACAACGGTGCAGCAGGTCAGCAGAACGGCGGGCTGTCGATGTCCTCCATTACCAGCCTGCTGAACAGCAACGACAAAGCCATGAGCGCCAACAGCATGACCAATGCCGCCGGCGTGATGCAGTACTGCGTGGAGCACAACGTGGTGAAAAACAACGTGCAGTCGGTGAAAGACCAGGTGCTGAGCAAACTGGGCCTGAATACCACCGCTGCGCAGGAGCAAAAACCGGATTACACCCAGGGCGTCGCCGGGCTGCTGAACACCGGCAATGGCCAGCAGCTGAACCTGCAAAGCCTCAGCAACTCGCCGATGGGCGAGAAGCTCAAAACCAAAGCCTGTGACGTGGTGCTGAAGCAGGGTAAAAACTTTATCTCCTGACCGTCGCCTGCCAGCCCCGCGCTGGCAGGTTTATCGCCCTTCCCTTCCGCCTGTTTACCGCCTGTCAGCACCCCGCCCGCTGTCTGTATCATCTTGTATCGCAACACGTTAAGTCATAAGTTTTCCTTCCTAATGCGTTGAGCGTTATAGTGATGTTTTGGATTTGAACAGGACGGCACGCATGAAAGGTATCAACATCGCAATTTACTTCGATCCAGACCTGATCACAGCCTGCGTAAATGCGTCAGAAGGGAGCTATGTAAACAAAAAGTTCGAGTACGACGACGGGGTGATCGAAGAGATCTACCAGTGGCTCGAAGAGTACGATCCCAACCGCACGCATATCTGCCTGATTGAAAACGAAAGCGCTGAGCTGCTGGCCGACGAACTGGTGGATAACGGTTATCACGTCCATCAGGTCACCATCCACCAGCTGCTGACCTGGTTCGCCGCCGAACCACCTAAATCCCCGGATGGCACACCGATGCGGCTGATGCTGCGCTACATGGCCGAAGAGCATCCGCGCGAATATGAATCCCGCACGCCGCAAACCGAAGCGTTAATGGAGATGTTCGACGAGCTGGATGCGCTGGAGATGGTGGAAGACAACGAAGACGAAGACAACCTGCCCGCCGACCTGCTGCGCAGCATGAAGAAGCATAAAATCAGCGCCAGCGATGCGGCACAGCGCCTGATCCCGGACGTGAACGAACGCATCCGCGAGCACCTGATGCAGTACCCGGAGCTGATGACGCCGGAAATTCTGCAAGACTTCTTCCCGGAGCTGCTGGAAGCGCTGGAACGGCCTAAACACTAAGCGGAATAAGGCATGCTGGAGCTAATCAAAGCAATCGGGTTGGGGCTGGTGGTGATCCTGCCGCTCGCCAACCCGCTCACCACCGTGGCACTATTTTTGGGCCTGGCCGGTGAAATGAATTTTCGGGAGCGCAACCGTCAGGCCCTGCAGGCGAGCATCTACGTGTTCGCCATCATGATGGTGGCCTGGTATGCGGGCAGCGCGGTGCTGCATACGTTCGGCATCTCCATTCCGGGGCTGCGCATCGCGGGCGGGCTGATCGTGGCGTTTATTGGTTTTCGGATGCTGTTTCCGGCGAAGCCGGTGGGCCATTCGGTCGAAGCCAAACACAAGCACGATGAGCTGGAAACCGCGCAGGAGCCGGTGAACATCGCCTTTGTGCCGCTGGCGATGCCCAGCACCGCCGGGCCGGGGACGATCGCGATGATCATCTCCTCGGCGTCTACCGTGCGCAGCGGGGTGGATTTTCCGGCCTGGGTCATTAACGTCGCGCCGGTGCTGACGTTCCTGGTGGTGAGCGTGATTTTATGGATTTCCCTGCGCAGTTCAGGGGCGATTATGCGCCTGGTGGGCAAAGGCGGCATCGAGGCGATCTCGCGTCTGATGGGCTTTCTGCTGGTGTGCATGGGCGTGCAGTTCATTATCAACGGCGTGCTGGAAGTGATTCACAACTTTCACTGA
Source organism: Pantoea sp. JZ2 (assembly GCF_035191405.1). Classification (NCBI taxonomy): domain Bacteria; kingdom Pseudomonadati; phylum Pseudomonadota; class Gammaproteobacteria; order Enterobacterales; family Erwiniaceae; genus Pantoea; species Pantoea sp. JZ2. Next base: position 4,146,716 of record NZ_CP045247.1, read on the forward strand.
CGATCTGAGCCGCCCTTAACGGGCGGCTTATCAGCTAAGGCGAAACTGGCATAGCTCAGAACAAACCGGCATTTTGACCTGCTCTGGCGCGGGTTACAGTAGGGTTATCAATCATTAAGGATAACCGCCATGCGCAAACCGCTGCTCCTGCTTACCGCCCTTGCTCTCTCCTCTGCCGCCCACGCGGCAACGCCAAAAGATACGTTCGTGGTCGCCGTGCCGCTGGACGGCATTATCAGTTTTGACCCGGCGGAAAGCTTTGAAACCGTCAGCAACAGCAGCCTGCGCAACATCTACCAGACGTTACTGGAGCCGGACCATCAGGATCCGCAGAAGCTGTCCCCGCTGGCGGCGCTGCGCTGGCAGCCGGGTAAAACCCCACACAGTCTGGTGTTTGACCTGAATCCGCAGGCGCGTTTTGCCAGCGGTAACCCGTTGACGGCGAAGGACGTGGTGTTCTCCTTTACCCGCGCGGTGAAGCTGAACAAAGCGCCCTCATTTATCCTGAGTGAATTTGGCTGGACACCGGAGAACATCGACCAGCAGTTCACCGTGATCAACGATCATCAACTGGAACTGCGCTGGCCGGCACAAATCGGGCAGGATCTGGCCTTGCGCCTGTTGACCGCGCCGGTCTCCTCCATTGTCGACAGCAAGCTGGCGCAGTCGCATGCCGTCAGTAATGACTACGGCAACAGCTGGCTGAAAACGCACTCAGCGGGCAGTGCGGCCTATGCGATCAAACAGTTCGTGCCCCTGCAGGCGCTGGTGCTGGAGGCCAATCCCAACAGCACCCAGAAAGCGCACCTGAAACGGGTGCTGCTGAAAGGCGTGGCCGATCCGGGCACCCGTCGGCTCTTGATCCAGCAGGGCGATGTGGATGCGGCGTACCAGTTGGGGCCGGATCAGCTGGCCTCGCTGAAAAGCGATCCCAATGTGCACATCGCGGCCTTTCCTTCCAGCCTGATCTACTACCTGGGCTTTAACACCAAAAGCACGCAGCAGCCTGCGCTGGGTAATCCGGCCTTATGGCAGGCAGCGCGCTGGCTGGTGGACTACGACAGCCTGGCGAATCAGCTGCTGAAGGGGCAATATCGCGTGCACCAGAGCTTCCTGCCGCAGGGCTTTGACGGCGCGCTGGAGACCAAACCGTTCCACTACGATGTCGAGAAGGCCAAAGCGATTTTAGCCAAAGGCGGCATTAAGCCTGGCGCGCATATCGCGCTGTCGGTGGTGAATCAGCCGCCGTATATCGATATTGCCCAGGCGCTGCAGTCGAGCTTTGCCAAGGCGGACGTGAATCTGGATATCCAGCCGGTGGCGGAATCCGAGCTGTGGAGCAAGATGCGCAGCCGTCAGTTCGAATCCATCTTTACCTACTGGGGCGCGGACTATATCGATCCGAACACTAACGCCAGTACCTTCGCCTATAACGTGCCAAACGGCAGCAAAACGCTGGCCTGGCGCGTGGGCTGGGATATTCCGGAGCTGAGCGCCCTGACCCGCAAAGCCGCCGGAGAAAGCGATGCCGCGAAGCGCCGGGCCGATTACGTCTCGCTGCAACAGCAGCTTCAGCAGAACTCGCCTTACGTGGTGATGCTGCAGGGCGAGGTGCAGGTCGCGCTGCGCAAGAACGTGACGCACGCCCAGCAGGGCATTGGCGTGACGCTGCTGAATTTTGAAGAGGTGCAGAAGTAAATTTCCGGGCGGCAACACGCAATCTTTACTGACGGCTGCCGCCCCGCTGGCTATGCTTGACGCATGACTGACTATTTGTGAGTACTGCGCTATGACCGCTCCCCTGCTTATCGCCCAAACCCCTGACGTTCAACTGCATTTGCTGCCGCAGATGGCAAACCGCCACGGCCTGATCACCGGTGCGACCGGCACGGGAAAAACCGTGACGCTGCAAAAGCTGGCGGAATCCTTTTCGTCGATTGGCGTGCCGGTATTTATGGCGGATGTGAAAGGCGATCTAACCGGTGTGGCGATGGCAGGCCAGAGCAGCGAGAAGCTGCAGGCGCGGCTGGCCAACATCGGCGTGACCGACTGGCAACCGCAGCGCAACCCGGTGGTGCTGTGGGACATTTTCGCGGAGAAAGGCCATCCGGTGCGCGCGACCGTGTCGGATCTGGGCCCGCTGATGCTGGCACGACTGCTGAACCTGAACGAGGTACAGAGCGGCGTGCTGCAGATCATCTTCCGCATTGCCGACGATCAGGGCCTGCTGCTGCTGGATTTTAAAGACCTGCGCGCCATGACGCAGTACATCGGCGATAACGCGAAAAGCTTTCAGACGCAGTACGGCAATATCAACAGCGCCTCGGTGGGCGCGATCCAGCGCGGGCTGCTGGCGCTGGAAGAACAAGGCGCGGAGCACTTCTTTGGCGAGCCGATGCTGGAAATTAGCGACTGGATGCGCGTCGACAGCGACGGCAAGGGCATCATTAACATCCTGTCGGCCGAGAAGCTGTATCAGATGCCAAAGCTATATGCGACCAGCCTGCTGTGGATGCTGTCAGAGCTGTATGAACACCTGCCGGAAGCGGGCGATCTGGACAAACCGAAGCTGGTGTTCTTCTTTGACGAGGCTCACCTGCTGTTTAACGATGCGCCGCCGGTGCTGCTGGAGAAGATCGAGCAGGTGATCCGCCTGATCCGATCCAAAGGCGTAGGGATCTGGTTCGTGACGCAGAATCCGGCGGACATTCCGGATACGGTGCTGGGCCAGTTAGGCAACCGGGTGCAGCATGCGCTGCGCGCTTTTACGCCGCGCGATCAGAAAGCGGTGAAAACCGCCGCCGAAACCCTGCGCGCCAATCCGGCCTTTACGACCGTAGAGGCGATCCAGGCGCTGGGCACCGGCGAAGCGCTGATCTCCTTTCTGGATGCCAAAGGCAGCCCGTCGGTGGTGGAACGGGCGATGGTGATCGCTCCCGGCTCACGCATGGGGCCGGTGAATACGGACGAGCGCAACGGGCTGATCAACCATTCTCCGCTGTCGGGCAAATACGACACGGAAATCGATCGGGAATCGGCTTACGAACGTCTGCAACAGGGCGTGCAGGCCGCCAGTGAGAAAGCCAATGCGCCCGAAGCCAAAGGCAACACGGTGGCGGTCGATGACGGTATTCTGGGGGGATTAAAAGAGATCCTGTTTGGCAGCACCGGTCCGCGTGGCGGCAAGCGGGATGGCGTGGTGCAAACCATGGCAAAAAGCGCGGGACGACAGATTACTAACCAGATTATTCGCGGCGTGCTGGGCAGCCTGTTTGGCGGTCGCCGTCGCTAAAGGTCGGTGGCAGCCTGGCTGCCACCTTAACGCTACTTGTGTTTCCAGCTGGTAGACACCGGGTTGGTGACGGTGTTCTTTTCCTGCGTGTAGGTGCCGTTCTGCTGGGCAATCGCCTCGCCGGTATCGACAATCGCGTTCTGGATAAACACGTTCTGCTTATCGCCGCGCACAAAGGTCAGCTGATGGAAGGCGGTCTTGTTGCCCCAGTCGGTGGACGGCAGCGAGATAAAGCGCACCGTGAAGGTCTCATCATCGAACTTGCCCTGCATCACGTAAACGCCGTAATGGTTTTCCCCCTGCGAGATGATTTTATAGGTGCCGTTGTCGTAATAATAAATTTCGGCATCGGGGAAGGGTTTTTTGTCGTACATTTTACGGTAATGCAGGACCTGCTTAATGGTGGGCTTTCCGAAGCTGACGGTCAGATTTTTTCCATCGGCAGAGGTGGTCAGCCCTTCTGCGTGCGCGCCGATGCCACTCATTAACATCAACAGACTTGCGGTTGCCGTTGCGATTGCTTTCACGTGAATTCTCCTGGTCTGGTTCCATGGATAGGGTGCGTCAACGTACGGAGACTGCTTCCGAAATGTACACTGCTGTAACTGTTTATAAGAGTGGTAATTTTTAATGTTATTAGTTTTTAGGAACAGTCTGATTAGCACATCGCCCGACATGTTAAGACAGAGCGGTTTAGTACCAGACTTAACTGCGCTTTTCGGCCTGGATCGGGCAACGTTGACTTACTCAGCAGGCAAGCTGCTAAGATCAGGATATGGATAAACAACGCGAACTAAAACGGACCAAACACCTGGCGCTCTCGCTGCTGCTGCTGGCCGCCATCACTTTTGTTGTCACGCTGTTTCTGCCGCCCAACTTCTACGTCAGCGGTATTAAAGCCATTGCCGAAGCGGCGATGGTCGGGGCGCTGGCCGACTGGTTTGCGGTGGTGGCGCTGTTTCGCCGCGTGCCGGTGCCGTTTATTGCCCGTCATACGGCCATCATTCCGCGTAATAAAGATCGCATCGGTGAGAATCTGGGCCGCTTTGTGCAGGAAAAATTTCTGGATACCGATTCGCTGCTGAATCTGATCCGCCGCCACGATCCGTCGCACATGCTGGCGACATGGCTGAGCGCGCCCGGTAATGCCGATCGGGTCGGTCGTCATCTGTTGCAGGTGATGCGCGGCCTTCTCGATCTGACGGATGACGCACGCATCCAGCACTTTATGCGCCGGGCGGTGCACAAGGCAATCGACAAGGTGGATCTCAGCCAGACCGGCGCGCTGATGCTGGAAAGCCTGACCAAAAATAACCGCCATCAGGAGCTGCTGGATGCCGCGGTCGATCAGCTGCTGCGGCTGCTGGATAAACCCAGTACCCGGGAATTTATCGCCAATCAGCTGGTGCGCTGGCTGAAGCGCGAGCATCCCATCAAGGCCAAAATGTTACCGACTGAGTGGCTGGGCGAGCACAGCGCAGAACTGGTGGCGAATGCGGTGGATTCGCTGCTGGATGATGTGGCGCTGGATCAGGGCCATGAACTGCGGCTGGGCTTTAACCGCGCGGTGGATCGCCTGATTGAGAAGCTGAAAAACGATCCGGAAATGGCGGAACGCGCCGAGGTAATTAAAGGCTGGCTGAAAGACGATCCTACGCTGAACCGCTATATCGGCGAGCTGTGGGGCGATCTGCGCGACTGGCTGAAAGCGGATCTCAACAGCGAGGCGTCAAAAGTGCAGGACAAGGTCCGTCAGGCGGCGCCGTGGCTGGGCGAAACCCTCGCCGCCGATGAAGGGCTGCGCAGCTCGATGAATCAGCATCTGGAAGACGCCGCCCGCAGCGTCGCGCCGGAGTTCGCAGCGTTCCTGACGCGCCATATCAGCGACACGGTGAAAAGCTGGGATGCGCGGGAGATGTCGCAGCAGATCGAGCTGAATATCGGTAAGGATCTGCAGTTTATCCGCATCAACGGCACGCTGGTAGGCGGCACCATCGGACTGGTGCTGTATCTGCTGTCGCAGATTCCGGCGCTGCTGCCGGTGGTGAAAGGCTGGCTGGCCTGATTTAACACTGCCCTGTTCTGCTTAATTCAACTACATGATTAAAGGGAGGTAAACATCACCTCCCTTAGATGCGGCCTGAACGTGATTTACCTGAAGGACTTCACGATAATTTCAAGCAGTTGCAGTAGTGCAACCATGAGCTTCAGAAATACGCGAGCGATTTCTATCCATCTCATACGCTGGCTCCTGTGGTCAGGAGCACTTACAGCCTGCGTACCTTTCCGCTGCCTGTAACAGGCTGATTAGGTTGATAATGCATGATGTGCCCCTGGAGGTTAAGGCACTGACGGCACCACCCGTTGCAGCCAGGACTTGTCAGTCATGAAACGCATCTTTCACAGCACGGTGCGGCCTCAGAGCACATCAACATCAACCTGGAAAAGCATAATAAAAACACTGTATAAATAAACAGAAAAATACAATGATTGCGAGCGAAGCCTCAAACCAATCCAGTCAGAGCGTACAATAAAGCATCACCTGCTTGCACCATGCCGGATTAATTCGTATAGTTCAAAACGTTGATAATGCATGATGTGCACCGCACGCAATCGTGCTGACGTAAACAAAAAACCTCGCCTCACCCGCGGGGTTTTTTGTTGTCTGCGCCAGAGAATAAACGGCGGTTATGCCTGATCCAGCGCCGACTGCGCCACGGCCATAAACTGTTTTACCCTGTCCCGGTCCACATCGTTCCACCAGACGCCGTCCACCTTGAGCGCGCTGGCCACAATCACGCCCTGGGTGCGTCCCAGAATCTGGCAGACATTGGCGGGCGTGACGCCCGAACCCACCAGCAGCGGTAAGGCGGTGGCGGCGCGGATCTCGTCGATTTCGTCCAGCGTGGCGCTGTCGCCGGTACGCTGTCCGGTGGCGATAACCGCATCGGCTTCAAAGAAATCAACGTCGCGGGTCAGTTCCTGAATGGAGCGGTCGGCGACTATCGCATGGCTGCCGTGTTTAACGTGGCTGTCGGCAAACACCCGAATATGTTCGGCACGTAGCTGGCTGCGGTAGCGCAGCGCTTTGGCGGCGGCCCCTTCAATAAAGCCTTCGTTGGCGATGTAGGCATTCGCCCACTGGTTGACGCGGATAAAATCCGCCCCGCCCGCCAGCGCGGTGGCAAAGGCAGGCAGCGCGGCATTCGCCAGCACGTTAATACCCAGCGGTACGCCAAAACGTTCGCGCACTTTTTCCGTAATTACCGCCATTAATGCCGGGGTTTCCGGGCCAATATCCTCGGGTTTTGAAAAGGGAATATCGCCATGGTTTTCCACGATCAGGCCGTGAATACCGCCGAGAATATAGTTTTCGGCATCGCGTAAGGCGCGCTCAATGATCGCGCTGACGGATTTGCCGCGATATTTTGGCGATCCCGGAAACGGGTCACAGTGAATCACGCCAATAACGGCTTTGGGGCGGGAAAATATCGCTTGTATTGCGTCATTTTTTTCTGCTGATATAGCAACCATCGCGTCTTTATCCTGTTCAGGAAAACACTATGCGTGTTTATGTGGCTGGTAATATTACTGTCGATGAAACCTGGTCTGTCACGGATATTCCGGCTAAGGGCGCCTCTGTGCATGGTTATCACCGTTCGCAGGATATCGGCGGTAAAGGTGCGAATCAGGCGATCGTATTATCCCGCTGCGGCATCGAGACGGTTTTACTTGCCGCGACCGGTCATGACAGCAAAGGAAACTGGATCCGTCAGCAGCTTATACACGAGCCGGTGACGTTACTGCCTGCACAGCCTGTTGCGGCCCTGAGTGATACCTCACTTATTTTAAACAGCGCCGACGGCGATAACGCCATTATTACCAGTACAGCGGCGGCTGAGGCGCTGGATATCACGACGCTCAGTCACCATCTTGCCGGCGCGCGTCCGGGCGATCTGCTGGTCCAGCAGGGTAATTTCTCGCCCGGGAAAACCCACGCGCTGTTCAGCCTGGCGAAATCCCTTGGTCTGATCACCGTCTTTAACCCTTCGCCGGTGCACGCCGGTTTTCGCGCCTGCTGGCCGCAGGTAGATATTGCGGTAGTGAATCAGCATGAAGCCCAACAGTTCGCGCCCGGTGCCGTTAAAACGTTAGTGGTTACTCACGGCAGCGCCGGGGCCTGGCTGATTCAGGGCGAGCAGCGGACGTTTTGCCCGGCGAAGCCCGCTCATCCCGTGGATACCACCGGTGCAGGCGATACCTTTCTTGCCGTGATGCTGGCATCCGCACTCCTCCGTGGGGGCGAGATTGATAAGTTAGCACTTACACACGCCAGCAAGGCTGCTGCGCTGACCGTCAGTAGGCATGGCACACGTCAGGCCTTTCCCACCGCAGAGGAACTCGCCGCGCTGCTCCAGGCAGGCGGCGAGTCAGCGGTTATTTAAACATCGCGCGATAGCTGTCCACGTTGGCTTTGGTCACCACCGTGGCCGGCACCAGAATGGTTTTCGACACGGTTTTGCCTGCGGTAATCGCGTTCAGAGCCTTCACCGCCTCTTCACCCATCTTTTTCGGGTCCTGTTGCAGGACAGCCGTGACATACCCGCCATCAATGCCGCTGATAGCTTTGGAGGTCAGATCCCAGCCAAAGACTTTGATGTCTTTCTGGCGGCCCTGGTTTTCTACCGCCGCAATCGCGCCCAGCAGGGCCGGTTCGCCGGTCGCGTAGATGGCGGTTAAATCCGGGTTGCCGGTGATCAGGTTTTCTGCCGCCGTCATCGCCGTATCCTGCACGTTCTGGCCATCAACCACATCCGCGACGGTGATGCCTGGATGACTTTTAATGGTTTCTTCAAACCCTTTTTGACGCTGGTTCTGCACGGCTGAATTCAGCGCGCCCACAATGCCCAGTCGCGCTTTGCCGCCCATATTTTTCGCCACGTAGTCGACAAAATATTTACCAATAATTTTGCCGCCTTCCAGGTTATCCACGCCCACCTGTGCCGCCTGTGGGCCCGCCGGTAATACCGCATCAATCGCAATGACCGGTATTTTGGCGGCGGCCGCTTCTTTAATGGCCGGCATAATGCCGTTGACGTCAATCGCGTCCACCATAATGCCCTTCACGCCCTGCTGAATATAATTTTCGATCGCGTCGTTTTGCGATACGGGATTATCGTTGGCGTTAAAGATCACTAAATTTTTACCGCTGGCTTTCGCGGCTTCCTGTGCGCCCTGATTCATCTGATTAAAAAACAGGGCCTGCTGATTAATCTGAACCAGCGCATACGTCGTGGCGGCGTGCGCCAGTGAAAATAACGAACCCGCAGACAGTAAGCCGGTAGCCAGCGCAACCGCGCGCAGTTTTCTGGTGTTAAATGCCATCATCATAAAATTCCTCGTCGGGAATGTGCGATAACCAGTCGATCTCCGCATCGTAATGCAGAGGGATTATTGTTGGCGGGCAAATATCGTCTGAATGGCTGATTCAGCCAGGACCTGAATAACCGACTTTCTGTTCGCCGTCCATTATGGTGAACTTGTGAAAGGGATTAATCGGGTTTGGGAGTGACTCCCGGGTCATGCGGTAAACTGTCTCTACCATTCGCTTCCGGCAAAATTTTGTCAAGCGATTATTTTATCGTCAGCGGTCAGGGAAAATACTGTATTCGCTGCGCGTAACTGTGTTACTGATAGCCGATTGCGGGCAAGATGGCAGATGATATGAGTAAAAAACGGGTGTTGTTATCCGACGTCGCAGCGCTGGCCGGGCTGTCAAAAGCGACCGTATCCCGCTATATGAATCAAAGCATTATGCTGCCGCAGGAAACCATCGACCGGATTGAAGCGGCGATTCGTCAACTGGATTATCGCGGCAACAGCCTGGCACGCCGTCTGAGCAAGGGCGGCAGCGAAACCTTAGGGCTGGTCTTGCCCGATATTACCAACCCCTTCTTTGCCGAACTGGCCGATGCCGCCGAAGAAGCCGCCTCGGCCCACGGCTACAGCCTGGTACTGTGCCTCACCCGCAACCATCCTGACAAAGAGAGCCAGTTTATTCGCTGGCTGGATACCTGCCAGGTGGATGGCCTGCTGTTTACCACTAATCATCCTGATAACGGCCTGTTACGCAAAGAAATTAACCGCCACCAGCGCATCGTACTGCTGGATGAAGACATTCCCGGCAGCATGGTGCCCAAGGTCTTTGCCGATAACGTACAGGGCGGCCGGATTGCCACCGAAAACCTGATCGCCGCCGGTCACCGCCATATCGCCTTTGTCGGCGGGCCGGATGAGCTGATGAGTGTGCGCGAACGCTATCAGGGCTTTTGCACCGCGATGACGCAGGCGGGCCTGCACGTGCCGCCCGAATGGGTGATGTACGGCGAATACCAGCGTGAATTCGGTGAGCAGGCGCTGGAAAGGCTGTTCAGCCGCGATGAGCGCCCTACCGCTGTCTTTGCCGCCAGTGATTATCTGGTGCTGGGACTGCTGGATGGCCTGCGCGCACGCGGACTCACAGCCCCTGAGGCGCTGTCGCTGGTGGGCTTTGATGACGCGACCTATGCCGACTTTACCCAACCGCGCATTTCTACCATCCGCCAGCCCGCGCGGGAACTGGGCCGCACGGCGGTTCACATCATGTTGCGCATTCTGAATGATGACCTCGCCGTGCCCGCCGAAACCCGCCTGCCGGTGGAATGGGTGGCGCGCGATTCAATACAAATGTGTTAACAACGTCCCAAAATGGCGCAAAAGCGCACAATTTTAGCGCAAATAACGCGCTTTTTAATTTCACAGCGTTATAGTGAGTAAACCGGTTTACCTGAAATTAACATTTAAATGTTTTGCATTACAAAAGGTTAGACCGTGAATGTCGCGCCTGTTCCCAGGCTGGCACGGAAGCTGCAATGTCGTACCCGGCAAACAAATATCGTTGTAGCGCGTTGTTCTGTATGTAATGACAAAGGGTTTATCTTGCAGGTAAACCGGTTTACAAGGGCGTAAACCGTGCCGGATAACCTCTTTTTACCCGCAGAACAACTTTCCCGTTAGCGGTGATGGGAGTGATCACATGCAGCAAATACAACCTGCCCCGGCACGGGTAGAAATGGTAAATATTACCAAGACTTACGGCGCGATACGGTCCCTGCGCGGCGTCAATCTGCAACTGGCCCCGGGCGAAGTGCTGGGCCTGGTGGGCGATAACGGCGCGGGTAAATCCACGCTGACCAAAGTGCTGTCTGGCGCAGTCGTGCCCACCAGCGGCACGATTCGTATCGATGGTGAAGACCAGCATTTCAGTAACCCGGCGGATTCCCGCCGCTGCCATATCGAGATGGTGTATCAGGACCTGTCGCTGTGCGACACCGTCGATGTGGCGGGCAACCTGTTTATGGGACGTGAGCCGATGAAGTCGATTCTCGGCATTCCGTTTCTGGACGAAGAAAAAATGCACGCTGACGCGCGGGAAATGCTGAAAGGCCTGGGCATTTCAATCCCCGACACGCGCTTACTGGTGCGAAATCTCTCCGGCGGTCAGCGCCAGGCGATTGCCATTGCGCGCGCCGCCGCCTTCGATCCCAAAGTGCTGATTATGGATGAACCCACCGCCGCGCTGGCCGTCGCCGAAGTCGAGGCGGTGCTGGAGTTGATCCGTCGGGTCTCGGCGCGTGGCGTGAGCGTCATCCTGATCACCCATCGCTTACAGGATCTGTTCCTGGTGTGCGATCGCATCATGGTGATGTACGAGGGCACCAACGTAGCGGAACGTCGCGTGGCCGACACGGATCTGACCGAGATCGTTAATTTGATCGTGGGTGAGAAGTTTGTCGCCCGCTCGGCCGCCGCGCACTGAGCGAGGTAACAGGATGACTATTATGAATCTGAGCAGTTCCCGTATGGCGCAACACTCGTTGCCGCGCCGCCTGCTGCACAACCACTCTGGCGTGGTGAGCATCGCGCTGTTTTTTGTGTTCTGCTGCGTGGTGTTCTCCCTGATCACCGGCAACTTTCTCAGCAGTGCTAACTGGCTGAATATCATTCGCCAGAGCGCGCCGCTGCTGATCGTCGCCACGGCGATGACGCTGGTGATCACCACGGGCGGCATCGATCTTTCCGTAGGATCGACGCTGGCGCTGGTCGGCGCGTTGTCGGCTATCGCGCTGAATAACTGGGGCCTGCCCTGGCCGGTGGTATTGCTGGGTGGCCTGCTGCTGGGCGCGCTGGTAGGAGCCATCAACGGCTTCTTTATCGCCTATGAAGGCATTCCGGCCTTTATCGTCACGCTGGCGACGCTGGCGGTAGTGCGCGGCGTGGCGCTGCTGATTACGCAGGGCTATTCCATTCCCATCCCTGCCGACAGCCCGTTCGCTTTTATGGGCCGCGCCTGGGTACTGGGCGTGCCGATGCCCGCGCTGATCGGCATCGTAGTGCTGATCGTCGGCCATATCGTGCTGAATCATATGCGCTTTGGTCGCTATGTCACGGCGATCGGCGCGAATGCGGAAGGCGCGCGCCGGAGCGGGATTAACACCAAAGCCGTGACCATGAAGGTTTACATCATCAGCGGCATGGCGGCGGCGCTGGCGGGCATGATCATCACCGCGCGTCTGGGCAGCGGCTCCTCCAACCAGGGCGAAGGCTTCGAGTTACAGGTTATCGCTGCGGTGGTGCTGGGCAGTACCAGCCTGTTCGGTGGTTTCGGTACCGTTATCGGCACGCTGCTCGGCGCGCTGTCGATTGCCATCATCCAGAACGGCCTGATTTTGTCGCACATCTCCCCGTTTTATACGCAGATCGCCACCGGTACGATTATTTTGCTGGCCATCTGGCTGAACACCCGCATTCTCAACCCGACGCGATCGGCGGCGAAAGGATAGCTGATGAAACATTCTATTTTTCGCCATCCCGATCCGCTGCCGCTGGGCATCAACAGCGGCTATGTGATGACCGTACTCGGTCCGCTGCCGGTGAGTGAAATGGGCGTGACGCTGATGCACGAACATATTCTGCTGGATGCCTCCGGCAAGTGGGTGCCGCCCTGCTGCTGTGGCGATCGTCACCTGGCGGAAATGCCGGTCAGCATCGAAAACCTGGGCGAGCTGTCGCTTAACCCGCTGATCAGCCGCGATAACTGTCAGCTGTTTGATGTGGATTTGGCGATTGAAGAGCTGATGAAGTTTCGGGCACTGGGCGGCGAGACGGTGGTGGATCCCACCAATATCGGCATTGGCCGTGACCCGAAAGCGCTGCAGCGCATCGCGCGCCTGACCGGGCTGAACATCATTATGAGCACCGGGCTGTATCTGGAGCCATCTCATCCGGACTGGGTCAAAACGATCAGCATCGAAGCGCTTGCTGACAAGCTGATTTACGACCTGGGCGGCCGGGAAGAGAAACCCGAGGTGCTGGCCGGTTTGATCGGCGAAATCGGCGTCTCCAGCCGCTTTACTCCTAACGAGGAGAAATCCCTGCGAGCGGCGGGCCGCGCCAGTGCCGCGACACGGGTGCCGGTTGAGGTGCATCTGCCCGGCTGGGAGCGATTAGGCCATCGGGTGCTGGATATTCTGGAAGAAGAAGGCGCTGACCTGCGTCACGTGGTGCTGTGCCATATGAATCCCAGCTTTGCCGATAAGCGCTACCAGCGCGACCTGGCGCAGCGCGGGGCCTTTCTGGAATACGACATGATCGGCATGAGCTATTACTATGCCGATGAGTCCGCGCAGTCACCATCCGATGAAGAGAATGCCCGCGCCATTCGCGAGCTGATCGATGACGGCTTTATCGAACAGATTTTGTTATCGCAGGACGTGTTCCTGAAAACCATGCTGACCCGCTACGGCGGTCACGGCTATGGCTACATCCTTAAACATTTTGTCCCGCGCCTGAAACGCCACGGCGTCAGCGGCGAACAACTTGAAACCTTACTGATTGCTAACCCACAGCGCGTTTTTGGTGGGTAAGGGAGAAGCGTAATGCAGAAGAAAATTTTACTGGTCGGGGAATCCTGGACAAGCACATCCGTTCACGTCAAAGGCTTCGATCAGTTTGCCACCGCCACCTGGCACAATGGCGCAACCGACTTTATGGCGGCGCTGGCCGACAGTGATTATGCCATTACCTACATGCCCGCCCATGCCGCCGCGACCGAGTTTCCGCTGACGCCTGCCGGGCTTCAGCAGTGGGATGCGATTATTCTGTCCGACATCGGTGCCAATACGTTGCTGCTGCACCCGGATACCTGGCTGAAGAGCCAGCGCACGGCAAACCGCCTGACGCTGATCCACGACTACGTGGCGGCGGGCGGCGCGCTGATGATGATTGGCGGCTACTTCAGTTTTCAGGGCATCAACGGCGGCGCGCGCTATCGCAACACGGCGGTCGAGAAGGTGCTGCCGGTGCGCTGCCTGGCCTGGGATGACCGCATCGAAACGCCCGAAGGGGCCTATCCCAGCGTGACCGAATCTCACGCGCTGTTTACCGATATGCCGGGCGACTGGCCATGGTTACTGGGCTATAACGAAGTGGAAATGCACCCGGAAGGTAAACTGCTGGCGACCATTGCCGGAACGTCACATCCGCTGCTGGCGGTGCGCGAATATCAACAGGGCCGCTCGCTGGTCTGGACCAGCGATATGTCTGCCCACTGGCTGCCGCAGGAATTTGCTCAGTGGCCGGGTTATCGCCAGCTGTGGATCAACTGCCTGGACTGGTTAACGGTGCGCGGCTGATGAGCGAGAGCCAGACACTGGCGCAGCAGCTGTTGCGCTTTGACACCATTAATCCGCCGGGCAACGAAGCAGCCTGCATGCACTTTCTGGCGGACTGGCTGGCGGAACGGGGCTTTGACGTCACCCTGTCCACCTTCGGCGAAAACCGCCTGAACCTGATGGCCAGCCTGCCTGGCCGGCAGCCCGGACCGCAGCTGGGATTTACCGGCCATCTGGATACGGTTCCGCTCGGCAATGCCGACTGGCAGCACGATCCGTTCGGTGAAATCGTCGGGGATAAACTGTATGGGCGCGGTTCGAGTGATATGAAGGCCGCCGTTGCGGCCTTTGCCGTCGCCTGCGTTACGCACCAGCAGGCGATTCGACAGGGTTCCGGCGTGGTGATGTTAATTACCGGCGGCGAAGAAACAGGCTGCGATGGTGCGCGGGCGCTGATCGACAGCGCTGACCTGCCCGAAGTGGGCGCGTTGATCGTCGGCGAGCCCACCGCCAACTATCCGGTTATCGGCCATAAAGGCGCACTCTGGCTGCGCTGTGAAACCCGGGGCAAAACGGCCCACGGCGCGATGCCGGAGCTGGGTATCAATGCCATTTATCTGGCGGCGGACGCGCTGGGCAAAATTCAGCATTTCTCACCCGGCGCGCCGCATCCGCTGATGAAGCAGCCGACCCTCAACGTCGGCCGCATCGTGGGCGGCCTGAACATTAACTCCGTGCCCGATCACACGCAGTTTGACGTGGATATCCGCAGCGCCCCCAATCTGCAGCACGCCACCATTCGTCAGCAGCTCACGACGTTACTGGGCGACAGCGTAACGGTGACCACGCTGGTGGATCTGCCCGCGGTGCTGAGCCAAGACAATCAGGCCTGGATTCAGTCGGTTTATCAGCACTGCCAGCCGTTACATGATGCACCGCTGACACCGCGCATTGTGCCCTACTTCACCGATGCGTCCTTGCTGCTGCCCGCGCTGGGCAATCCGCCCTGTATTATCCTCGGCCCCGGCGAGCCGTCGATGGCGCACCAGACCGATGAATACTGTCTGCTGAGCCGGTTAGCGGAAGCGGAGGTGCTGTATGGTGCGTTGATTCACGACTGGATGACGTGATGAAGAGATGATGCATGCGCGGAGCGGCGTCAGCCCCGCTTTCCTGAGGCTTAATCTTTTCCTGCACGGCGGGCTTTTTCACTTCAAACCTTTCCGCCTTTACGCTGCGCCGACACGGTCTGATATGGACGTAAAAGCCATCAGGGATTTCCCCTCTATAATGATTGCGGTGTTTCAGGCCAGAGAGAACATGATGAGACGGCGAGCATGCGTGATAAAGCGTTATGTGTCTGCATATCCTGATCCCCTTTTCGTGGAGGCAGGCGACGTTGCGGTGGTCAGCAACTGTGATCTGGCATGGCGAGGCTGGCTGTGGATAATTTTGCCCGGTGGAAAAGCAGGCTGGGCACCTCAGCAATACTTTTCGCTACGTAGTCCAAATCAGGTTATCTGTCGGCAAACCTACAGTGCGCAGGAACTGACGGTCAGTCCTGGTGTGAGGTGAAGGTAATGAGCAGGTTACCTACAGGGTACAGATTTAAACGAATTTCAGGATCATATGAGATCCTTGGGTTTTTTTGACTGCTTCATCAATATAATGCTGGCGAACGGCATCAGTCACAGGTTCACTTTCATAGGGGGGTTCAAACTGTTTCATGGTGCTTTTTTCAGCCACAAAACCACCCACGACCATTTCACCTTCTGCCCTGATTTTTTTGCCGTCGATATCAAGCATCACATACGAACTTGTGCCTGTAATTTTCATATCAGTTATCCCTTACAAAAATGACTTTTTCCGTCTGTGATACCGGATCGATTGTGGTGATTTTCGTGACATTATCATTGCCCATCAGGCGCGGTAACTCAACGTTTTCCCATATATTACCTTCACGCAGCGACTGCCCCACTACGGCTCTGACTTCTCCAGATACCTGTTTTGCATAAGACGCGGAGACATCCTCCCAAGCCTTGATGCTCTGCGGGTTATCGAAATCCCATTCAGGCATTTTAATATTTTTATCTTTGATTGTGGATTCGAGCGTGACACCGCCTCGGGACTTCGCGATGGCTTCTGCGACGTCAGGACCGCCGACACCTTCAGTGCGTCCTGACCAGAAAAAGGCACTGTCCGGATCAGTGGCCAGTTGGGGTTCTATTTCTTGGTTGATGAGGCTCTTAGGCGTGTTGCGCCACGCATTAAAGGCTGCGCCTCCTTTTGCACCGGCAAGGCCGCCTGCAAACGCACCGCCTAATGAAAGCCACTTCTGACCGTCAGAGCCTTCTCCCCATAATTTCCCGCCTATGTAAGCGCCGCCATAACCCCCACCAAGACCTCCCGCAAAACCCAGCAGGGCTATCGCCGGTCCTGCCAGAACGGTCGTAGCCGCAAGGCCTACGCCCAGCAGTACTCTGTCCACCCAGTCCGGAATTTCAGGGCTGATTACATCAGTCTGCTCTTTACTGCCACCAATAATGACGTTAGGAGATCCGCCGCTGATGACACCACTACAAGTCAGGCGGTCCCCCATCCTGGCAGCGGGCAGTCCGTTGATATAGACGCGTGAAGATCCTTCTGCCACCCGCTGTAGGGCCGGGCCGTGCTCGTCACAGTCACCTACAGACATATGCGACATCACCGCCGGTCTTCCGTTGATGAATACGTTTGATGAACCAGTAACCAGATGGCCGGTTTCGTGGTGGGGTGCCCATGACATACTGCCCAGAACTTCTCCCAGTCCGCCGCCGCCAGCTGCGCCTGCGACCGTCGCGGCCAGGACTACTGTTCCGACGCCCCCCGTGGCCAGCGTGAACGCCGCACCGGCAATGGCCCCGCCTATCAGACCGAGCACCAGCCAGCCTTTAGAGGCAGAGTGTTCTATGCCGTCCCCCACGCTTGCAGCGGAAAAAGCTTCAGCGGCACCACTCATTTTTCATTTATCCGCTGGCTAAGGTAAGCCTCAACGGCTTCACAGGTATCCAGGCCGTCAATGCCCCGGACACTTCTGGCCAGAAGCAAACTTGATATCAGTCCAGGTATCCTGGCATCTGTTATCTCCCACAGCGCAAAGCGGCCAGCATGCTCGCCATCAGGTATCGGAGACAGTATTAGCGGTTCGCCGGCAGCGTCAAAGAACAGATAGCTGCCGTTCCTGGCCCGACTAAGATCAATCGACGAGTAGAGGTCAGAAATTGAAGGGAACACATTCAGTTCGCGGCTGTCACGGTCAAAGCTGAAGAAGAGTTCCTGGCTGTCGGCGGGGATCTGGCTACCCCTTGCGGGAGAATCTGGTGCATCGTCCGGAAAGGTAATGCTGTCCGTGATGTTGTCATAGATCCGGCCATGGTAATCGTCAAACGTATCCGGGCAGGTGCCAATGAAACAGAGCAGCTTTTTTCCCGTACTATTTTCAGATGTCAGTACCACCCTCTGCTTCTGAAAGATGATTCTTTCGCCAGATTTGAAACTGTAAAACAGTTCCAGGGCCTGCCTGCCATTCAGTTCAGTGAGCCGGGCATGATTGAGTTAGAGATCCTGCAAAGTCGCCTGCAGTTCGGATGACAGTCTCTGGGATACTGACTGAAGCGTGTCTTCTGCAGCAGCAGTTGCACGTGAAATCACAAAGGTGAATTCATTGGCATTCGTATGGCTGAGGGTAAAGAGGTTCATGGTGCGATCGCGAAATACGTCAGGCACCGTAATGTTGCAGTCCTGCAAGGTATATTCAGGCATGTATAACGTCTCCAATCCATGAGGCCGGTCCAGAATATCAACGTTTATAAAAATGATCTCTATGTGATCCTTTCCAATATTTAATCGTCTACAGGACTTCCTGCTTTTATAACATCCGGATGATTAGCACTTTATGGTTGCGTGCTTAAAGGGGCTGGTTTGATGTTTATTGACCAGTGGATAAATTTGCCAATTTTATTAGTCGGTTACGAAGCAAGTCGATGAACATGATTCTCTGACTGTCCATCTGGCTTCAGTTCCTTTCGTATCGAACCCCTGTAATGCGTTCTGCTTGCTTATAACTGGCACAGGAGAAGCTGACGGAATTGTAGTGCCTCCTTTCCCGTGGACATTCGTTGTCCTCGGTTCGTTTGAGCTGCGTTTTCAGTCGGAGGATCTCCGTCCAGGCATCCATCTGATCCTGCACCTGGTGCCCGTTAGCATCAGGTTTTATGGAGCGGACCCACTTTTAGAGGCTGTGGCGAGAGCCCAGTAGTTCAGAAATGTCGGCGACGGAATAGCACCACAAGGTGATCTGGCGGACAGCTTCTTTAAACGCAGGGTAAATCATGTTGTGCCCATAGACTCCTCCTGTGCTCAACATATAGAGCAGATTTGTCTATGGGCTCGGGGTCACTCCCCGAAAGGCGGCCTTTTTGACGGCAGACGCTTAACGCCGTTTCACCAGCATAAACAGACTGATGGCAAAGAAGACGAAGCTTGGCAGTATCGCGCCGAAAATCGGCGGCAGGCCGTAGACCAGGCTGAGCGGGCCGAAAATCTGGTCCAGCACATAAAACAGAAAGCCGAAGCTGATGCCGGTCACCACGCGAACGCCCATTGAAACGCTGCGCAGGGGGCCGAAGATAAACGACAGCGCCATCAACATCATCACCGCAACCGACAGCGGCTGGAAGATCTTGCTCCACATGTTCAGGCGGTAACGACCGGATTCCTGGCCGCTCTGCTTCAGGTATTTACTGTAATCGTAAAGGCCGGTAATCGAGAGCGCATCCGGATCCAGCGCCACCACGCCCAGCTTGTCAGGCGTCAGATTTGTTTTCCATTCGCCGCCCAGGCTTTGTGAGCCGGTAATTTGTTTGGGATCGGTGAGGTTCGATTCATCCACCTGCGACAGCACCCACAGCTTTTTGTCTTTATCCCATTTGGCCGAGGCCGCGTAGCGAACATTCTCTAAGCGGCGCGCGTCGTTGAAGTTATAAATACTGACGCCATCGATCTCATCGTCGCCTTTAATGCGCTCAATGTAGATAAAGCTGTTGCCGTCTTTTGCCCACAGGCCGTTTTGTGTTGAAACCAGCGCACCGCCGTAGAGCTGCTGCGCGCGGAAATTACGCGCCATCTGCTCGCCCTGCGGGGCAACGAACTCGCCGATAGCCATGGTCAACAGGACCAGCGGAATCGCCGTTTTCATCACCGACAGCGCCACCTGCATGCGGGTAAAACCCGCCGCCTGCATCACGACCAGCTCACTGCGCTGCGCCAGCGTTCCCAGTCCCAGCAATGCGCCTAACAGGGCGGCCATCGGGAAGAAGATTTCGATATCTTTTGGTACGCTCAGCAAGGTGTAATAGCCCGCATCCAGCGCGCTGTATGCACCCTGGCCGGTCTTACGCAATTGATCGACGAACTTGATGATGCCGGACAGCGAGACCAGCATAAACAGCGTGAGCAGAATGGTATTAAAGATGGTTTTACCAATGTAGCGATCAAGAACGCGAAACATCAGATCGATCCTCCGCGTGAAAAGCGCGCGCGAATCCGGCGCGCAGGCACCGTATCCCACAGGTTGAGCACAATCGCTAACGCCAGGTAGCTCAGGTTAACCACCCACATCCAGATGGCCGGATCCAGGCGGCCTTTGGCTCCACTTGAACGCAAAGAACTCTGCAGCAGGAAGAAAATCAGGTACAGCAGCATGGCGGGCAGCATGGACAGTACGCGCCCCTGACGTGGATTGACCACGCTGAGTGGTACCACCATCAGGGCCATCACCAGCACAGAGAACACCAGCGTCAGACGCCAGTGAAACTCGGCCTTAAATTCCGGCGTGTTGTTGGCGTAGAGCGTGCTCAGGGGAGCCTGATCCACATCGTTAGGATCCAGCGTCGCCTGCTTATAGCCTATATAGGCCTGGTAGTTGGTGAAATCCGTAATGCGGAAATCACGTAACAACGCTGTGCCCTCAAAGCGAGTACCTTTGTCCAGGGTGACGATCTGCGAACCGTCTTTTTCCTGTTGCATATGGCCGCTGTCGGCCAGTACGACGGACGGGCGGGCATTGCCTTTTGGCCGTAGCTGCGCCAGAAAGACATGGCCGAAATGGTTGCCTTTTACGTCTTCCACGAACAGCACATTATTGCCGTCGCTGGAGGTCTGGAACTGCCCGGCCGCCATGGCCGCTGCGCCGGGGTTGGCCTTGGCGTTTTGCGTAACCTGATCCTGATAACGTGACGACCAGGGGCCGAGCCAGATGACGTTAATCGCGGCCACAATCGACGTGAACAGCATCAGAATCATCGCCGCTTTGACCAGCACCGCTTTGCTCAGCCCGCAGGCGTGCATCACGGTGATTTCACTTTCCGTATACAGCCTTCCCAGCGTCATTAAAATCGCCAGAAACAGGCTAAGGGGCAGAATAAGTTGCGCCATTTCAGGCACACCGAGTCCTAACAGCGTCAGAACAAGGTTTGTCGGCACTTCGCCATCCACCGCAGCCCCTAAAATCCTGACCAACTTCTGGCAGAAGAAGATCAACAACAGGATAAACAGGATAGCCAGCTGGCTTTTGAGCGTTTCCCGAACCAGATATCTAATAATGATCACGCTTAATACGCCTGTGAAAACTTGTCTTTTTGCAGGAAAATCGCTAATTTCAACGCTTATTAGCCATTTTTCTTCATAAATGGCCGAAGCCAGCGCTAAAAATGTATACGAATTGCATGTGGGTGGTGAAAAAACAACACGTTGTCACCCTGATTCATTACGACCGTCGACAGCATGCTAGCATGTTGCACCGATTAATAAATGAGTCATGAATGCGCTACATTCTAGCGGCAGCTACGGCTGTTGTCTTTAAGATTCAGGAGAGTGCATGGAGTTCAGTGTAAAAAGCGGTAGTCCGGAAAAACAGCGCAGTGCATGCATTGTAGTTGGTGTTTTCGAACCGCGCCGTCTGTCACCGATTGCCGAGCAGCTGGATAAAATCAGCGATGGCTATATCAGCGCCCTGCTGCGCCGCGGTGAGCTGGAAGGTAAAGTGGGTCAGACGCTGCTGCTGCATCATGTGCCGAATATCCTGTCAGAACGTATTTTGCTGATTGGCTGCGGCAAAGAGCGCGAGCTGGATGAGCGTCAGTACAAGCAGGTGATTCAGAAAACCATTAACACGCTGAATGACACCGGCTCGATGGAAGCCGTGTGCTTCCTGACCGAACTGCACGTCAAAGGGCGCAACACCTACTGGAAAGTGCGTCAGGCTGTCGAAACCTCTAAAGAGGCGCTGTATAACTTCGACCAGTTGAAGAGCAACAAAGCCGAACCGCGCCGTCCTTTGCGCAAGCTGGTGTTTAACGTGCCGACCCGCCGTGAGTTAACCAGCGGAGAACGGGCGATTCAGCACGGCCTGGCCGTTGCGGCGGGCGTGAAAGCGGCCAAAGATCTGGGCAACATGCCGCCAAATATCTGTAATCCGGCTTACCTGGCTTCTCAGGCGCGTCAGTTGGCGGATGCCTACAGCAAACACATCTCAACCCGCGTGATTGGCGAGCAGCAGATGAAAGAGCTGGGCATGAACGCCTATCTTGCCGTCGGGGCCGGTTCGCACAATGAATCCCTGATGTCGGTGATTGAGTACAAAGGCAACCCGGATACCGATGCACGCCCCATCGTGCTGGTCGGTAAAGGGCTGACCTTCGACTCCGGCGGTATTTCTATTAAGCCTGCGGACAGCATGGATGAAATGAAGTACGACATGTGCGGTGCGGCATCCGTTTATGGCGTGATGCGCATGGTCGCCGAGCTGAACCTGCCGCTGAACGTCGTGGGCGTACTGGTCGGCTGTGAAAACATGCCGGACGGCAAATCCATGCGCCCGGGCGATGTGCTGACCACCATGTCTGGCCAGACCGTTGAAGTGCTGAATACCGATGCCGAAGGTCGCCTGGTGCTGTGCGATGCCCTGACCTACGTCGAGCGTTTTGATCCGGAAGTGGTCATCGACGTGGCGACGCTGACCGGCGCCTGCGTGATCGCGCTGGGCCATCACGTCAGCGGCCTGCTGTCGAACCACAACCCGCTGGCCCATGAGCTAATCAGCGCGTCAGAACAGTCGGGCGACCGCGCCTGGCGCCTGCCGATGGCCGATGAGTACCAGGAACAGCTGGAATCCAATTTTGCCGATATGGCCAACATCGGTGGCCGTCCGGGCGGCGCGATTACCGCCGCTTGCTTCCTGGCGCGTTTTGCGCGCAAATATAACTGGGCGCACCTGGACATCGCCGGCACCGCGTGGCGCTCCGGCAAGGCCAAAGGGGCCACCGGCCGTCCGGTGCCGATGCTGTCACAGTTCCTGCTGAACCGTGCAGGTCTGAACGGCGACGACTAAACGCCCGGGCAACCGAACCAACCGGGGTGGACGCCATGTCGCCCCGCTTTTCTTTTAGCAGGCAATTCGATGAAAAACGCAACCTTCTACGTGCTGGAAACCGATGCATCCCGCGACGGCTTAACCGCTGTGGAAGCGCTGGTATGCGATCTGGCGGAAACACGCTGGCGGGCCGGTAAGCGAGTGCTCATCGCCTGTGAAGATGAGCAGCAAGCCATTCGGCTGGATGAGGCGCTCTGGCAGCGCCCTGCCAATGCCTTTGTGCCACATAACCTGGCTGGCGAAGGCCCGCGCTACGGCGCACCGGTCGAGCTGGCCTGGCCGCAGCGTCGGGGCAATTCACCGCGCGACCTGCTGATCAGCCTGCTGCCGCAGTTTGCAGATTTTGCTACTGCTTTCCATGAAGTGATAGACTTCGTTCCTTATGAAGAATCGCTCAAACAGTTAGCGCGCGATCGCTATAAAGCCTATCGCAGCGTTGGCTTCCAATTGAATACGGCAACGCCACCACAGCCGCAAACGACATAGCAGAAATGGATAAGACATATAACCCGCAAGATATCGAGCAGCCGCTTTACGAGCACTGGGAAAAGCAGGGCTACTTCAAACCGAATGGCGACACCAGCCAGGAAAGCTTTTGCATCATGATCCCGCCGCCGAACGTCACCGGTAGCTTGCACATGGGTCACGCCTTCCAGCAAACCATCATGGATACCATGATTCGCTACCAGCGCATGCAGGGCAAAAATACCCTGTGGCAGGCCGGTACCGACCATGCGGGCATCGCCACGCAGATGGTGGTTGAGCGTAAGATCGCCGCAGAAGAAGGCAAAACCCGTCAGGATTACGGTCGTGATGCCTTTATCGACAAAATCTGGCAGTGGAAAGCCGAATCCGGCGGCACCATTACCCGCCAGATGCGCCGCCTGGGCAACTCTGTGGACTGGGAGCGTGAACGCTTCACCATGGATGAAGGCCTGTCCAATGCCGTAAAAGAAGTGTTTGTGCGCCTGTACAAAGAGAACCTGATTTACCGCGGCAAGCGTCTGGTGAACTGGGATCCGAAACTGCGCACCGCGATCTCTGACCTGGAAGTGGAAAACCGTGAGAGCAAAGGCTCCATGTGGCACATCCGCTATCCGCTGGCCAACGGCGCCAAAACCGCCGACGGGAAAGATTATCTGGTTGTCGCCACCACGCGTCCGGAAACGCTGCTGGGCGATACCGGCGTGGCCGTGAACCCGGACGATCCGCGTTATAAAGATCTGATCGGCAAGTTTGTCATGCTGCCGCTGGTTGATCGCCTGATCCCGATCGTGGGTGACGAGCACGCGGACATGGAAAAAGGCACCGGCTGCGTGAAAATCACCCCGGCGCACGACTTCAACGACTATGAAGTGGGCCGTCGTCATAAGCTGCCGATGATCAACATCCTGACCTTTGACGGGGATATCCGTGAAAGCGCGCAGGTTTACGATACCAACGGCGAAGCCAGCACCGTCTACAGTGACGCGATCCCGGCTGCGTTCCAGAAGATGGAACGTTTTGCGGCGCGTAAAGCCATCGTGGCCGCGGTGGACGAACTGGGCCTGCTGGAAGAGATCAAACCACACGATCTGACCGTTCCTTACGGCGACCGCGGCGGTGTTGTCATCGAGCCGATGCTGACCGACCAATGGTACGTCCGCACGGCACCGCTGGCAAAAGTGGCCGTTGAAGCCGTTGAGAACGGCGATATTCAGTTTGTACCAAAACAGTACGAGAACATGTACTTCTCCTGGATGCGTGACATTCAGGACTGGTGTATTTCCCGTCAGCTGTGGTGGGGTCACCGCATTCCGGCCTGGTACGATAACGACGGCAACGTATACGTTGGTCGCACCGAAGACGAAGTGCGTAGTGAAAACAACCTGGCCGCCGATGTGGCGCTGCGCCAGGACGACGACGTACTGGATACCTGGTTCTCCTCAGGTCTGTGGACGTTCTCAACGCTGGGCTGGCCGGAAAACACCGAGGCCTTGCGGACCTTCCACCCGACCAGCGTGCTGGTCAGTGGCTTTGACATTATCTTCTTCTGGATTGCCCGCATGATCATGCTGACCATGCACTTCATCAAAGATGAAAACGGCAAACCGCAGGTGCCGTTTAAAACCGTCTATATGACCGGTTTGATCCGCGACGAAGAAGGCCAGAAGATGTCCAAATCCAAGGGCAACGTGATTGACCCGCTGGATATGGTTGACGGCATTTCGCTGGAAGATCTGCTGGAAAAACGCACCGGTAACATGATGCAGCCGCAGCTGGCCGAGAAAATCCGTAAGCGCACCGAGAAACAGTTCCCGAACGGTATTGAGCCATCCGGTACCGATGCGCTGCGCTTTACGCTGGCCGCGCTGGCATCAACCGGTCGTGATATCAACTGGGACATGAAGCGCCTGGAAGGTTATCGCAACTTCTGTAATAAGCTGTGGAACGCCAGCCGCTTTGTGCTGATGAACACCGAAGATCAGGATTGTGGTCAGAACGGTGGCGAGATGACGCTGTCGCTGGCCGATCGCTGGATTCTGACCGAGTTCAACCATACGGTGAAAGCTTACCGTGAAGCCCTGGACAGCTATCGCTTCGATATCGCCGCCAACATTCTGTATGACTTCACCTGGAACCAGTTCTGTGACTGGTACCTGGAGCTGACCAAGCCGGTGATGAACAGCGGCAGCGAAGCAGAACTGCGCGGTACGCGCCATACGCTGGTTCATGTACTGGAAGCGCTGCTGCGCCTGGCGCACCCGATCATTCCGTTCATCACGGAAACCATCTGGCAGCGCGTGAAAGGCCTGAAAAATATCAGCGATGACACCATCATGCTGCAGCCGTTCCCGCAGTTTGATGCGGCGAAAGAAGATGCCGACGCCAAAGCCGACATTGAGTGGATGAAGCAGGCGATCATCGCGGTGCGTAACATCCGTGCGGAGATGAACATCGCGCCGAGCAAGCTGCTGGATGTGCTGCTGCGTGACTGCTCGCCGGCGGCCCAGCGCCGCGTTGAGGCCAACCGTAACTTCCTGTCACGCCTGGCGCGTCTGGAAAGCCTGACCATTCTGCCTGCGGGCGAGAAAGGGCCGGTTTCGGTGACCAAAATTGTCGAAGGCGCCGAGCTCCTGATCCCGATGGCGGATCTGGTGGATAAAGCCGCCGAGCTGGAACGTCTGGCGAAAGAGCTGGTGAAACTTGATGTTGAAATCGAGAAGATTCAGACCAAGCTGGCCAACGAAGGCTTTGTGTCCCGTGCCCCGGAAGCGGTCGTCGCCAAAGAGCGTGAACGCGTTGCCGACATGGAACAGTCCAAAGCAAAACTGATTGAACAGCAGGCGGTGATTGCGGCATTGTAATGCGTCGTAGTCCGATAGCTTGAACCTGAAGCCGGGCTTTGCCCGGCTTTTTTATTGCGCTGACTTTGTACCGGAATCCTGATGAGAACCACTGCCGATATTCAGCTGCGGCCCATTACTGCCGCCGACAATCTCCATATCGCCCGGGTCATCCGCGACGTCTCTGCGGAATTTGGCCTGACGGCGGATAAAGGCTACACCGTTGCCGATCCTAATCTGGACCAGTTGTTTGAGCTGTACAGCGCTGAACACAGCGCTTACTGGGTGGTGGAACATCAGGGGAAGGTGATGGGCGGCGGCGGCATTGCCCCGCTCGCCTGCAGCGCGCCGGATATTTGTGAACTGCAAAAGATGTATTTCCTGCCCGCTATCCGCGGCTTCGGCGTGGCGCGCGAACTGGCGCTGTTAGCCATGGATCATGCGCGCCAGCGGGGCTTTCGTCGTTGCTATCTGGAAACCACCGGCAGCCTGACGCGCGCCATTAAGCTTTATGAATCGCTGGGCTTTGCGCGTATCGACCATGCGCTGGGCTGCACCGGCCATGGCGACTGCGAGTTCAGGATGCTGAAAACGCTGTAACGCCGTCAAAAAGCCGGGACGCCGCTGTGAAAGCGCAGCTCCGTGTCCGGCTCACTAATCAGCCTGGCCTCCGCTTCACCAATCGCCCGTACGCGCGCCGTAATGTCTTTGGGTGATATCTGTGCCGCCAGCGCCAGGTAATCCTGGTAATGGCGGGCTTCAGAACGCAGCAGCGAGATATAAAACTTCTCGAGTTCACTGTCCAGGAAAGGCGCCAGGCTGGCAAACCGTTCGCAGGAGCGCGCTTCGATATAGGCACCGCAAATCAGCTTATCCACCAGCGTATCGGGTTCGTGCGTGGTCACTTCGCGCAGCAGCCCTTTGGCGTAACGACTTGAGGTGATTTTCTCGTACACCAGACCACGCGACTGCATAATTTCCCACACCTGATAAAAGTGATGCAGCTCTTCTTTAATCAGCAGCACCATTTTCTCTACCAGATCATCCGCCCACGGTAGCGCATTACGTACGATGATCGTTTTAGTCAGATTTTTATGGGCGTTGATAAAATCGCTGTCGCCGTCTTCGCGAAAGATAAAATTCTCGTAAGGCCGCAGCCACGCCAGAATCCGGTCTCCACTTGGCTTGTCGGCGACATATTTGCGAATCAGCCAGACGGCGGTCTGTGCGGCTTTCAGTTCACACACCAGGTGGTCGGTCAGGAGCAGCGTGAGATTTTCAGGTTTGCGCGCTTCATCAATCCAGGCCTGCGGCGTGCGGCAGTGTAAAAATTGCTGTATCGGTTCAAGTAAGGGTGCGTAATTCATGAATGTCAGACAGGGCCGGAAAACAGAAAAGGCGGAGCAGACTCCGCCCTCGTCAGATTAGTGGCGAATGCCGTTATCGTCTTCGTCGATGACATCGCCATCGTCTTCATCGTCATCCTGGGCATTCGGATCTTCAAAGTAGGTGCCCCAGCCGTCGTAGTCGACGTTATATTTTGCCACCAGATTCACCAGCTGCTCTACCTGCGCGTCGATCAGCTCCGCTTTCAACGCGCCTTCGCTGAGAATGTCCACGCACATGACGGTGGTGCCGTCTTCCAGCTCCAGCTCTTCCGGCTCGGTGACTTCATAGCCCAGCTTAAACGCGTCCACCGCCGCTTTTTCCAGCGAGTCAAAGTTATTACAGGAGAGATGGTGCTCAATGGTATAGAGCGCATCGGGATCGCTGCCATCCTCTAACAGTTCTTCGATGATCAGCCGCGTCTCTTCACGCTGCTCTTCCAACAATGCTTCAAATGCCATGGCGATATCCTCTCTGAGTTCGGCAATAAGTCATTATTTTCCCATACTGCCTGTCGCGCCACTACACAAAACAGAAAAGATTATTCTCGCCAGGGTTGAAAATGCATATTCATACGGTTAAATTGAATTTTAATTCATTACGAAACCCGTACCGGAGTGCTGTATGAGTCAGTTGTATCACCGTCATTTTCTCAGGCTGCTGGATTTTACCCCGGCCGAGATCGATTACCTGCTTGCCCTGTCTGCCGAATTAAAACACGCCAAAAAAACCGCCAGCGAAACCCAATACCTGAAAGGCAAAAACATCGCGCTCATCTTCGAAAAAGACTCGACCCGTACCCGATGCTCTTTCGAAGTTGCCGCCTACGATCAGGGAGCTAACGTCACGTATCTTGGCCCGAGCGGCAGCCAGATCGGCCATAAAGAGTCGATGAAAGACACCGCGCGCGTGCTGGGCCGCATGTACGACGGCATTCAGTATCGGGGTTACGGTCAGGCACTGGTGGAAACGCTGGCCGAGCACGCGGGCGTGCCGGTCTGGAACGGCCTGACCACCGAGTTTCACCCCACCCAGTTGCTGGCTGACCTGCTGACCATGCAGGAGCATCTGCCCGCTACACCGCTGAATAAGATGACGCTGGTATACGTTGGCGATGCCCGCAATAACATGGGCAACAGCATGCTGGAAGCCGCTGCGCTGGTCGGGCTGGATCTGCGCATGGTTGCGCCACAAAGCTGCTGGCCGGAAGCCGGGCTGGTCGCAGAATGCCGTCAGGTCGCCGAAAAGACCGGCGGTAAAATCACCCTGACGGCGGATATCGCCGAGGGCGTAAAAGGTGCCGATTTTATCTATACCGACGTCTGGGTTTCCATGGGCGAAGCCAAAGCGGTGTGGGAAGAACGGATTGCCCTGCTGCGCGACTATCAGGTGAACCGTGCGATGCTGGCGCTGACCGGCAACCCGGCGGTGAAATTCCTGCACTGCTTACCGGCTTTCCATGACGATCAGACCACGCTGGGCCGCCAGATGGCAGAACAGTATGGCCTTAAAGACGGCATGGAAGTCAGCAATGAGGTTTTTGAGTCGGCACACAGCATCGTGTTTGACCAGGCTGAAAACCGGATGCACACTATCAAAGCGGTAATGGTCGCCACGCTGGGACAGCGCTAATCAGACAGACGCAAACGGTTACCTGTCACGCGATTTTTCCTTGATGCCAACCCGCGATGGCGTATAATGCGCCACAATTTGCCGGAGGAAACATGCAACAGCATCGTGGACAATGTGACGCGCTATCTCGCCTGACCGCAGGCGGCACCGCTGTTTCTTTCCGTCATCGAACCGATCTCAAAAAAGCCCCTTTCTAAGGGGCTTTTTTTTGTCCGCAATCCGGCCGCGCAGAGGAGAGAGCTATGGCTAACCCGCTATATCGCAAGCACATCATTTCAATTAACGATCTCAGCCGCGACGAGCTGGAGCTGGTGCTGCATACCGCCGCCCGGCTCAAAGCCAACCCTCAGCCGGAACTGCTGAAACACAACGTGATCGCCAGTTGCTTCTTTGAAGCCTCCACCCGCACCCGGCTGTCGTTTGAAACCGCCATTCATCGCCTGGGTGCCTCCGCCGTCGGCTTTGCCGATGGCAGTAACACCTCGCTGGGCAAGAAGGGGGAAACCCTGGCGGATACCATTTCCGTCATCAGCACCTATGTGGACGCGATTGTGATGCGTCATCCGCAGGAAGGGGCAGCCCGACTGGCCACGGAGTTCTCCAACGGCATTCCCATTCTGAACGCGGGCGACGGCGCGAATCAGCACCCGACACAAACGCTGCTGGACCTGTTTACTCTCCACGAAACCCAGGGTCGTCTCAGCAATCTGAACGTGGCCATGGTGGGCGATCTCAAATATGGCCGTACCGTTCACTCGCTGACCCAGGCGCTGGCCAAGTTCGACGGCAACCGCTTCTTCTTTATCGCGCCGGATGCGCTGGCAATGCCTGCCTATATCACCGATATGCTGGGCGAGCAGAATATTGCCTGGTCGCGCCATGACAGCTTTGAAGAGGTGATGCCTGAGCTGGATATTCTCTATATGACCCGCGTGCAAAAAGAGCGGCTCGATCCCTCAGAATATGCCAACGTCAAAGCCCAGTTTATTTTACGGGCAGCCGATCTGGCCGGAGCCCGCGATAACATGAAAGTGCTGCATCCGCTGCCCCGTATTGATGAAATTACCCCTGACGTGGACACCACGCCGTACGCCTGGTATTTCCAGCAGGCAGGTAACGGTATTTATGCGCGCCAGGCCCTGCTGGCGCTGGTACTGAACAGCGACATCGCCCTGTAAGGAGTGAACAATGAGCCACGATAACAAACTGCAGGTCGAAGCCATCAAAAACGGCACGGTTATCGATCATATCCCGGCGCAGGTGGGCTTTAAGCTCCTGTCGCTGTTTCGCCTGACCGAAACTGACCAGCGCATCACTATTGGTCTGAACCTGCCGTCAGGTGAAATGGGCCGTAAGGACCTGATCAAGATCGAAAACACCTACCTGACCGACGATCAGATCAATCAACTGGCGTTCTATGCGCCGCATGCGACGGTCAATCGCATCGACGACTATGAAGTGGTGGCCAAGATCGCCCCGGCGCTGCCGGATCACATCGATCGGGTGCTTACCTGCCCGAACAGCAACTGCATCAGCCGCAGCGAGCCGGTGTTCTCCAGCTTCGCCGTCAAGCACCGCGCCGATGAAGTGCACCTGAAGTGCAAATACTGTGAGAAAGAGTTCGCCCGCCATGTCGTGCTGGGCCACTTTTAATCGTCCCGGGCGCGCCTATAATGGAACGCGTTCTGTTGCGGGCGGCATCGTTGCTGCCCCGGCCTTACTTTAAGGAGAAATGATGTCTCGTGAAATCAGTACGGAAAAAGCCCCTGCGGCCATTGGCCCTTACGTACAGGGCGTTGATCTCGGCAACATGATCATCACCTCGGGCCAGATTCCCGTGAACCCGGCCACCGGTGAGGTCGCCGATGATGTGTCTGCGCAGGCACGTCAGTCGCTGGAAAACGTGAAGGCAATCGTGGAAGCGGCGGGACTGACGGTAGGCGATATCGTTAAAACCACCGTGTTCGTGAAAGATCTGAATGACTTTGCGACCGTAAACGCCACCTACGAGGCGTTCTTTACTGAGCACAAGGCAAACTTCCCGGCGCGCTCGTGCGTGGAAGTCGCCCGTCTGCCAAAAGATGTGAAGATTGAAATCGAAGCGATTGCACTGCGTCGCTGATAAAACGCGTGCGCACCGGGTGCGCACGCGGCTTTCGGTCTGCCATTAAGCACGGAATTTGCCCTGCTTAACGCCGACCGTTCACGGTGTGATCAGCCTTAAAAGCTTTGCCAGTTATCCTGTCCGCCTGTCGCCAGAGCCATCACGGGTTTGGGCGCAACAACGGCTGTGGGTTGGCGCTGAGGCGTCACATCAGCCGCCTGCTGATCCGCGAGCGTAAACCTGCGCACCAGCGCAGCCAGGCCGTTGGCCTGCTCCTGTAGTGAGAGCGATGCGGCCGAGGCTTCTTCCACCAGGGCCGCATTCTGCTGGGTCACGTCGTCCATCTGATTGACCGCCTGATGCACCTGCGCGATCCCCTGGCTCTGCTCTGTGGCAGCAGCGGCGATTTCGTTAACCAGATCGGTAACCTGACTGACCGCACCGCGCATCGTCTCCATATTCTGATTCACGTTATCCGCCTGGGACGTTCCCGATTCAATCAACGCATTCGACGACTGAATCAGCGTTTTGATTTCACGGGCGGCGGTGGTGGAACGCTGCGACAAATTGCGCACTTCCCCTGCCACGACCGCAAAGCCGCGCCCGTGTTCGCCGGCTCGCGCCGCTTCAACCGCCGCGTTCAGCGCCAGAATATTGGTCTGAAACGCAATGCCTTCAATCAGGGTGATAATGTCGCCCACCTTGCCCGCGCTGTCACGGATCGACGTCATGGTATCCAGCATGGTAGTGAGCGCCGCAGAGCTGGTTTCGGAGAGGTTGCGCGTGTTTTCAGCCAGATTGCTCGCCTGGCGCGTGTTGTCGGCGGTCTGTCTGACGGTTTCGCTTATTTGCGTCATGCTGGCAGCCGTTTGCTCCAGCGAGGCAGCCTGCTCTTCTGTACGGGCAGACAAATCCTCATTCCCTGCCGCAATCTGTGCCGACGCACTGCTGACGGACTGCGAGGCACTGCTGACCGCATGCATAGCGGACGAAATGCTTGTCATCAGACGATTATAAGAGCGTGCCATGATACCGACTTCATCACGGCGGCTGTCATCGGCCTTCAGGGAAAGATCAAGCGTATTGCTGGCGCGTTCCATCAGCCCGCCCATGGCATTCAGGCTGCGGCGGACGCGCAAGATGGTCAGTATCGTCAGCATCCCCAGGCCAGTAATCGCCAGGGCAATACCGGCGGCCATGCCCCATTTGGTCAGCCGATAAATATGTTGGTTTTGCAGGCGTAACGCTTCACCCATTTTGCTGTTAAATTCAAACTGATCGCGGTAACTGTTTTTTAGCTGGGTGATGGCGCCGCCAATACCTTCATCATCACTTAACAGCGCCAGGCTGCGTTCATTCTGATGTGCCCGGGAAGCCGTGAGAAATGCCGGAAGATTTTGTTTAACGGCATCGATTAACCGGAATGACTTTTCTGTCATCACCCGATCGTCATCGTTGGTAATGTCGTTATCGAAATAATATTTCGTCAGTGTCGAAATGTCCTCAATGCGTTTTTGAATAACCGCTTCGAGACTGGCCAGCTTGCCGCTCTCATCCTCTGTCTGATGACGATATAACGCCACAGAGAGGCGATTACTTTCATCCACCAGCCGGTTTAATACCTTGAGCGAATCAATCGTGTTTACCTGCACATATTCAAATCTCGCCTGAAAACCGGCGAGAAGTGAAAGCGTTACGATCCCCAGAATAATCAACGAACCTGCTAAAAGCGAAAAAGCCAGAGAAAGTCTTTGCGTCATATTCATTAAACCGAGCTCCTTTCTTTCCTCCGAGCCTATTCCCGAAGGAAGCCAGAAATTAATCGGCAATAATAAATAAAAATTTATTTCAATTTTTTTAAACCTGAATTCGATTTCAAGTTTAAATTAATTATTCATTGCAAAAAATTATCGAAGTTAAATAAACGACCGAAAAAAAACAATAACAAAATAAACTATATTTTTTTGAATAGTAAATTTTTGGTGATACATCAAAAAAAGGCGTAATACCCTCGGGGCCAGCATAAAGGAGAAAAGCGGAACCGCGGGGACAGCGCGCCCCGCGGTTGTTGCATCAGGTGCGGGAAGACGGACGCCACAGCCACAGGAGGGTAATCGCCAGCGCGAACAAGGCGCCAAAGCCAATGCCGGTCGCCACGGCGGGCGCACCGGCGCGAATAGCCAGCGTATACAGCGCCAACATGATGAGCATGGCGGTGTTTTCAATCAGGTTCTGCACTGCAATCGCATTGCCCGCGCCGACGCTCTGTTGACCGCGTTCCTGAAGCAGCGCGTTGAGGGGTACAACAAAGAAACCGCCCAGCACGCCGATGATCATCAGCAGCAGGTAAGCATTCAGCAGGGTATGTTGCAGGGCGAAAATCACCACCATCACGCCGATCAGAACGCCCGCGGGCATACAGCGGCGCACGGTTTCCAGCGTCACCAGCTTTGCCGCCAGTGCCGCGCCCACCACAATCCCTACCGCGACCATAGCATTCAGCATGGTCGGCGTTTTGTTGTCGCTGATGCCCAGCGCCACGGGTACCCACAGCACCAGCAGAAAACGCAGCGTTACACCTGCGCCCCAAAACAGACTGGTACCGAGCAGAGAAAATCGGGTTTCGGCATTGTTCCACAGCAGGCGCGTCGCGCGGAGAAAACGGCCCAGCATGGCCGCCACATTCCAGCTCTGCCCCGGACGCGCGGCGCGCAGTCTGGGAATAAACAGGTTCGCCACCACCGCCACCGCATAGGTCAGAGCACAGGCGGCCAGTGCGGCAACCAGATTCCAGTCCGACAGGATGCCGCCCGCCACCGAGCCCAGCAGAATAGCTGCAATGGTGGAGGCTTCCATCAGCCCGTTGGCTTTAACCAGCTTTTCGCCATGCGCAATTTCAACCAGAATGCCGTACTTCGCCGGGGAGTACGCGGCAGCCCCGATTCCCACCAGGGTGTAACCCAGGAAAGGATTAAAACCGAAGCAGATCACCATCGCACCGAGCAACTTCAGGCTGTTGGCAAACATCATGGCCCGGCCTTTGGCAATGCTGTCTGCCATCTGGCCGACAAAGGGCGCAAGCAGAATATAAGTGGCAACAAACAGCATCTGCAGTACCGGCTGGCTCCAGTCGGGATAGAACTGGTTTTTCAGCAACGCCAGCGTGGCAAACAGCAGGGCGTTATCGCCGAACGCGGAGAAAAACTGCGCCACGATTACCGCTATCATGCCGCGCGACAGTAACGGCGCATCACGTTCTGGGATCATGCCTGGTCCTCTTCCGCCATTTTCTTCAGGGTGACATAGTCAGGTTTGCCACTGCCCAGCAGCGGCAGCTGTTTGACCACGCGGATATCGCGCGGTACGGCCAGATCCGCGGCACCCAGCGACCGGGCCGCCTTTTGCAAATCCTCACGCGCTAAGGCGCTGTCGGTAGTAAACAGCACTAATGCTTCACCCCGATTACCGTCGGGCCGCAGCGAGGCCGCGTGCTGTTTATCCGGCGACGCGCTCAGGGCGATCTGCTCGACCACTTCCAGCGAGACCATTTCCCCGGCAATTTTGGCAAAGCGCTTCGCCCGGCCCTGGATCTGGCAGAATCCGCCGTCATCAAAGCTGACGATATCGCCGGTATCGTACCAGCCCGCTTCCATCTGCCCTTCCCCGTTGTCCGCCGCCGGGGTTTCCAGTACGCCGGGATTCTCCACCCGCAGGTAGCCTTTCATGATATTTGGACCACGCAGTTGCAGCCGCCCGCCCTGTTCAATGCCCGGCACGGACATCAGGCGCGAATCCATTCCCGGCAGAATACGACCTACCGTGTGCGCTTTGGCGGCCATGGGCACGTTGATGGCGACAACAGGCGCGCATTCGGTGACGCCATAGCCTTCCAGAATCCGGATGCCGTATTTTTCCATGTACAGCTGGCGCGTGTTCTCCTGCAGTTTTTCTGCCCCCGCGACCACATAGCGCAGACGGGCAAAGTCATAAGGCTGCGCAAAACGGGCGTAATTCCCCAGGAAGGTTGAAGTGCCAAACAGCACGGTACAGTTGCGGTCGTACACCAACTCAGGCACCACGCGGTAGTGCAGCGGACTGGGATACAGAAAGACCTGCGCCCCGGTCATCAGCGGCGTAAACAGCCCCACAGTCAAGCCGAAGGCATGGAACAGCGGCAACGCTGACATAAAGCGATCGCGTGGCGTAAAGTCGGCTACCGTGCGAATCTGCTCAACGTTCGCCAGCAGGCTTTTATGAGAATGCACCACGCCTTTCGGATGCCCTTCGGAGCCAGAGGTAAACAGCACCATCGCGGCATCTTCCGGCTGTTGCGTCACCTGCGCCTGACGCGGCACCAGCAAATGCGCCAGTATCCAGAGCTTATCCTGCAACGTGACGGTATCTTTCAGATCTTCCAGATAGATCCACCGCACCTCGGTCAGCGCCTGCGGCAGATGCCACAGGTTGCCTTTATCCAGGAACTGCCGCGACGTGAACACGGTCTTTACCTGTGACGCAGTCAGCGCCGCACGCAGGCCCGTTACGCCCGCAGAGTAGTTCAGCATGGCGGGCACGCGCCCACGTAATGATGCGCCCAGGATCGCCGCCGCCGTGACCGTGGCGTTGGGCAGCAGCAACCCGACGTAATCGCCAGGCTGGCTGTACCGTTCCAGAATGCGTCCAACGCCCAGCGCTTTTTTCAGCAGGCCGGTATAGCTGTCGGGTTTGAAATTCACGTCTTCGATGCACCGCTTAAACGCGCCATAGCGCTGACGGGCACTCAGAAAAGCCTCATACAGGGTTTCCCTGGGTCGCACCGCCATGCGTGCTTCCATCATAATATGGTGCAGGTGCTCTCCGGCCAGCACGCGACGGTCGCGGGCGCGCTTCGCCTCGGGCATCGGAATGTGGGTGCCGGGTAAAATGCTCAGGGTAATACGGGGAAACAGGCGACGCTTGAAAACGCCCGCCAGGCGACCGAACGGCGTAAATTCTGCCCCTTCAATGCGCATCGGCACCACGGTCGCGCCGGATTTGGCTGCGACAAAGCCCGCGCCGCTGTAAATCTTCATCAGCGATCCGGTCACGGTAATGCGGCCTTCGGGGAAAATAACCACCGGGCGGCCGCTGTCGATGAGCCGCACCAGCTGCTTCAGCGCCATCGGCTTCATAGGATCGAGCGGCACGAAATCCGCATAGGGTTTTATCAGGCGTAAAAACCAGTGTTCGCTAATAGACGAGTAGATTGCAAATACTGGCTTAACGGGCAGAAACAGCGCCAGTAGCGCGCCATCCAGGAATGAAGTGTGATTGGGCGTAATCAACACTTTCTGCTTGCGCAGCTCAGCGGTATCGCCCCGCAGTTCAACCCGCCACAGCAGGCGAAAAAGCAGACGGAAAAAAGTGAATAGCATGCCGGCTCCTTAGCATGGTGAAAACAGCCACTCACGATGCAGGATTTAGCGGTAATCGACAACTGATTATTGGCGGATGCGCCGGAGAAAGCTGACGCAGATCATGACAAGACCAGGCCAGATTTCAGGCAAAAAAAACCCACGCATCTGCGTGGGTCGGTGTAATAACGACTGGCCTTGCCGGAGCAGTGCCCGTTTTCACACCCATCAATACCTCTGGGATTTCTATCCTCTCACCCTTTAGTCGGTCAGAGACAGATGAAAAAAGAAAATGAATTCGCCGAAATGAAACGAGGTGTAAAAACATCCACACCTCGCTTACAGTTTGATTTGATTAGGATTTATCTGAACCGTTATCCACAGGCTTACTGTAGATAGCATCGGGGGCGATATTCATGTGCTTCAGCACCGGCCCCATGATGTTGCCGAATACCGGCGCGGCCACGGAGCCACCAAAGTGATCGCCAGCGGTCGGGTGGTTAATCATGACGACCAGCGCCACTTCAGGATGGCTGGCGGGAGCAATACCAGCGGTGTAGTTCACATAGCCGCCGTCATATTTACCGCTGCTGCCCATTTTCTCCGCTGTCCCGGTTTTGGTAGCCAGACGATAGCCGGGTACCGCCGCCTTCACCCCGGTCCCGCCCGGTAAGACGTCACTTTCCAGCATATGCACCACTTCTTTCACCGTTTCAGGATTGGCCACCTGCTTGCCCAGCACGGGTGGCGTGACCTTGGTGATCGACAGCGGACGATAAACCCCATAGGAACCCAGCGTGGCATATTCCCGGGCAATCTGTAGCGGCGTCACGCGTAAACCATAGCCGAAGGAGAAGGTCGCGCGTTCGATATCGGCCCAGCGCGTGCGGTGCAGCGGGAAGTAGCCGACGCTTTCGCCGGTTAAGCCCAGTCCGGTGGGTTTACCGAGGCCAAAGGCATAGTAGGTGTTCACCAGGGCTTCCGCAGGCATTGCCAGGGCAATATGCGAGACGCCGATATCGCTCGATTTTTGCAGGATGCCGGTCATCGTCAGACGCGGCCAGTGCCCGACGTCACGGATCAGGTGGCCGTTCACGCGATAAGGCGTGGTATCCAGTACAGAATCCGGTCGCACCAGGTGGCGCTCCAGCCCTTCCATCACTACCAGCGGTTTCACTGTCGAACCCGGTTCATAACTGTCGTTGATGGCGGTATTGCGCATCTGTGCCGGTGTGGCACCCTGGTAGTTGTTGGGGTTGAACGACGGATAAGAGGCCATCGCCAGAATCTCGCCGGTATCAATTTTGACCAGCACCGCCGCACCGGAGTCGGCCTTGTTGAGCAACACGCCGTCACGCAGTTTGCTGTACAGCGTGTACTGGCTGAATTTATCAATGCTGAGCTGTACCGTCGGCGGCTGCGTTGGCGGCTGATAGCTAATCATCGAAATGATATTGCCGGCCGCATCCTGGCGATACACTTCTTTGCCCGGCTGACCCTGCAGCACTTTATCGAAGCCTTTTTCCAGGCCGTTCAGACCGGTGTTGTCAGCACCAACGATGCCGATAAGCGGTGCCGAGGCTTCACTCATCGGATAGAAGCGGCTGTCGTCATAGACCTCACTGATGCCTTTCAGCTTGAGATCTTTGATGTCTTTGGCGATCCCCAGCTCCACTTTACGTCCCAGATAGAGAAAACGACGTTTAGGATTCGCAGTGATCTGTGACGCGACCTCTTCAGGCCGCATGCCCAGCGCCGCCGCCAGATAGGCCCATTTGGCGCTGGTAAAGTCGGGGTTACTTTCCAGTACGCGCTGCGGATCGGCGATCACGTCACGCGAGGGCACGCTGAGTGCCAGTGCCTCACCATTGCGATCCAGTAAGGTGCCCCGGCTGGTGGGCAGCGTCACGGTACGCAGGGAACGCTGATCCGCCTCATGCTCCAGCATCGGCTGATTCAGGAACTGCAAATCGGCCACGCGCGCCAGCAAAACGACCATGCAGGCCAATACGCCCAGACAAATCAGGCGAAAACGAAACGGGTTAAACGGGGCTTTTATCTGGTCTTTACCCAGTAATTTTTTTATCCGGGGCATAGCAATCCGCTGCGCTTAAAAAAAAGAGGTCAATCCAGCAGTTATAATCAAAGCGCGGGTGAAAACACAGGAAAACTGTGTATCAGTTCGTTATTGATCGTTTTCCTCGGGGCAAAAAAAACCTGCGTATCTACGCAGGTTGGTGTAATCAAAAAAATCAGTTGATGTTCACCCATCAATACCTCTGGGATCCTGACTGTAGCAAGCGGCGATCCCGTTCTGCCACGACAGAAACGCAACAGTTACCTGCAAAATGTAACCAGCCGTGTGATCCTTACGTATTTGTGCAAACGACATGTTTTTTGATGTCCACGAGGCAACTCATGGCGTTCGGCCCCTGGGTCAGTGACGAGGTGCCGATATCCAGCGTTAAGACATTCGGATTGCCCGCCCGATCAAACGGCTGCCAGGCGTTGCCAAAGCCGGGATCAAACCAGGCACCGGTAGAGATGATCACCACGCCCTGCTTCAGGCCATCGGTTAAACGCACCCCAGCCAGAATCCTGCCGCGCGCATTGCTGACTTCAATCTCGTCACCATCGACAATGCCGCGCGGGTTCGCATCCTCAGGATGCATGTACAGCGTTTCATGGCCGGCGATTTTATTGCCCTGCACGGTGGCAGTGGCATCCAGCTGACTGTGCAAGCGATCCGAGGGCTGAATGGAGATCATATGCAGTGGATAGTCCTGACTTGCCGGCGCTCCCAGCCATTCCCGCGGCTCACGCCATTCCGGGTGACCGGCCATATCCTCCAGCTGATAATCCGCAATGGTCTGGCAGAACAGCTCAATTTTGCCGCTGGCGGTCTGGATCGGATGCGCGAGGGGATCGGCGCGGAAGTCCGCCATAAAGACGTAGGGTTTACCGCCTTCGGGGATTTCAACGAAGCCGCGCTGCCAGAACGCCTCAAATTCGGGGAAAGCAATGCCGCGACGACCATGGGCGACGGCGCATTGTTGGTAAAGATGCGCGATCCACTGCATCTCGTTGCGCCCTTCCGTGAAGGTATCCCGATAGCCCAGTCGCTCGGCCAGATCCGCAAAGATATCAAAGTCGTTACGTGCCTGATGCTGGGGTTTAATCGCCTGATGCATCGCCAGCACAAAGCGATCGCGCGACGAGCCCCCGATATCATTGCGCTCCAGCGTGGTGGTTGCCGGCAGTACGATATCGGCCATCTGTGCGGCCGGTGTCCAGACGATATCCTGCACCACGACGGTATCCGGCTTTTGCCAGCCTTCCACCAGCCGGTTCAACTGCTGATGATGGTGGAACGGGTTGCCGCCCGCCCAGTGCACCATGTGAATGTCCGGGTAGTGCAGGGTTTCGCCCTGGAAGCTATAGGGCTGGCCGGGGTTAAGCAACATGTCACTGATGCGCGCCACGGGAATAGAGAGGCCCGACGGATTGGGCCCGGTACTCATCATCGGCGCGGGCCCTTCCTGGCGCGGATTGCCCACGCTGTTCATGGAGCCGTGACCAAATGAGAAGCCCGCGCCCGGCAGGCCTGGCTGTCCGAGCATGGAGGACAGCGCGATCATCATCCAGTAGGGCTGTTCGCCGCGATGAGCACGCTGGACAGAGTAGGAGCAGGTGATAAAACTGCGTTTGCCGATCAGCTGCTGCGCCAGTTGCACAATGCGCTCCGCCGGGACCGCGGTGATCCGGCTCGCCCAGCCCGCCGTTTTGGCGATGCCATCGCTTTCGCCCAGCAGATAAGCACGCAGCTGCGGCCAGCCGGTGCAGTGACGGGCAAGGAAATCCTCGTCGGTCGCACCGCGCTGATAAATTTCATAACCGAGGGCCAGCATCAGCGCCACATCGGTATTCGGCCGGATCGGGATCCAGTCGGCGCGAACAAATTCAGGGCAGTCGTCGCGCATGGGGCTGATGTTGATGACGGGCGTGCCTTTCGCGGCCAGCTGTTCCAGCGCCGGTTTCAGGCTGTGCTGACCTGCACCGCCGGAAGCCACCTGGGCATTTTTTAGCGCCAGTCCGCCAAAGGCGACAAAAATCTCGGCGTGTTCCACCACCTGCGGCCAGTCGGTGACGCGCCCGGTGAGCGGCATGTAGGTGCCCATGACATAAGGGAGGAAAAACTGCGCTGCGCCCCAGCTGTAGTTGCCTTGCTGATCGACCCCGCCGCCGCCCTGAAAATAGAAACGCCGTACCAGCGTGCGCGCATGGTTGACGCGCCCTGCCGATGACCAGCCGTAAGAGCCATTAAAAATGCCGGAGGCACCGTAGCGTTCACGAATGCGGCGATTTTCCTCAGCCACCAGATCCAGCGCCGTATCCCAGTCAACGGCGACAAAATCTTCACGTCCACGCAAGGTGCGATCGCTGTTCTCGCGGGAGGTTAACCACGAACGCCGCACCATAGGTTGGCGGATGCGTTTATCCGAGTAGACCAGTTCAGGAATGGTGTTGAGCATGGGCGACGGATCGGCGTCGGCAAAAAAAGGTTCGCAACCGATGAGACGGTCGTTTTCGCTTACCGCGGTAAAGGCGCCCCAGTGCGCCAGATGTGGCACTTTTATTTTCATGGTCATCGCTTCGGCAGGTGTTGGGATAAGCAGCATATCACGGGCTGTGACCGTAGCAGAAGGCATCACCCATCGTCTGATTTTGCCCTGTTTGCGACCTTGCTGGAATTCTGTTGGCTTGATGTACGTGCGCTTTTCCGTAACACTGGAGCGATGTGTAAACGTTTCCCCAAAATCAGGTAAACCCATGGCTACCATTAAGGATGTTGCCCGGCTGGCGGGTGTTTCTGTCGCCACGGTTTCCCGCGTGATCAACAATTCGCCTAAGGCCAGTGACAGTTCGCGCCAGGCGGTGAATCAGGCCATGGAATCGCTCCAGTACCATCCAAACGCCAATGCACGGGCGCTGGCACAGCAGTCAACCGAAACCCTGGGGCTGGTGGTGGGCGATGTATCCGACCCGTTCTTTGGCGCGATGGTGAAAGCAGTAGATGAAGTGGCAGGCCAGACAGGCAACTTTTTGCTGATTGGTAACGGTTACCATAATGAGCAAAAAGAGCGCCAGGCTATCGAACAACTGATGCGTCATCGCTGCGCGGCGCTGGTGGTTCACGCCAAGAAAATCCCCGACAGCGAGCTGGAAGTGTTGATGAAGCAGATGCCCGGCATGGTATTAGTGAATCGCCTGCTAAAGGGGTTTGAACAACGCTGTATTGCGCTTGATGACCGCTACGGTGCCTGGCTGGCCACGCGCCATCTGATTCAACTGGGCCATCAAAATATCGCGTTTATCTGTTCCACTCACACCATTTCGGATGCGGAAGACCGCCTGCAGGGCTATTACGATGCCCTGGAAGAGCACGGCCTGCCCTGCAATGACAGGCTGGTCGCCTGGGGCGAACCGGATGAAGTCGGCGGCGAGCAGGCGATGACGGAATTACTGGGACGCGGCAGAAACTTTACTGCCGTAGCCTGCTATAACGACTCTATGGCTGCCGGGGCGCTGGCGGTCTTAAGCGATAATGGCGTACAGGTTCCCGAAGCAATGTCCCTGATCGGTTTTGATGACGTGCTGGTTTCCCGCTACGTTCGCCCGCGCCTGACGACGGTGCGTTATCCCATCGTCACTATGGCGCAGCAAGCCGCCGAACTGGCGCTGGCGCTGGCTCACCACCAGCCCGTTCCTGAAGTGACCAATATGTTCAGCCCGACGTTAGTCCGCCGCCACTCGGTCAGCGGCCCGGCCACCTCGTCCTGAGTTCCTGCTTTGGCGCGGCATATGTTGATGGTGCAGGATGATACCCACCATTTTTTGCATCTTTTCTCTCTCTGCCTGTTCTGCGAAATAAGCTGGGCCTTCGCGCTGCAGGAAGGCGGCAAGATGAGTCATCCCCGGGAACTTACTGTTGTCAGTGACCGTGATGGCGAACCGCTGACAACGCGCCTGCTGTGCGCAGGTCGCCAGCTTATTTGA
Source organism: Pantoea sp. JZ2 (assembly GCF_035191405.1). Classification (NCBI taxonomy): domain Bacteria; kingdom Pseudomonadati; phylum Pseudomonadota; class Gammaproteobacteria; order Enterobacterales; family Erwiniaceae; genus Pantoea; species Pantoea sp. JZ2. The sequence goes on from NZ_CP045247.1 coordinate 4,189,088, forward strand.
AAGCATGGAGGAGGCGTTCAAGCGGCCGTACGAGTGCAATGACCGTCTCATCCTGCACCTGTGCCGCTGCATCCAGCTTCGCCTGCATCTGCGCCACCTCGCCCGCCCCAAAGGCCTGGTTACGTACATAGGCATCCACCATCGCCATGCCCATCACGCTCAGTGCATCAACCTGCCTGGCGCTGCCCGCCAGCGCATGGAGCGGCTGGGTGGCATTCAGTAGCGGCTGAACCTGCGAATAATTTTCGTGCCAGCGTTGTAACTGTGCACGAATCGCCGTCGCGGCGGCAGGATCGGTCCGGTCTTCAATCAGCAGGGCAACCTGCTTATCCAGCGCCCGGACGGTATCACTTTCAGCCGGTAAGACGTCCGCCAGGCGATTCAGCGGTTCAAAGTAGTTGTAATGCCCGGCCTGAAACTTGAGATGCTGACGCGTATAGTACTGTGCCGGTTCCAGCGCCTGGGCCAGCACGCGCAGCGGCTCGATATGGGTACTGTTGGCCAGCCGCATCATCTGTCGTTCCGTCTGATCGTGCTGTTGCAGGCCGACGGAGATCGTTGTCCAGCGATCCATCGCCGCCAGCCGTTGATACATGCTGTCAGGGTCGGTGACGTTCTGCGCTGACCATAACCGTTCGGCCACCACAAAAGCGCGCGGCCAGAGTTTGGTATCAATGATCGTGCTGTTGACGTTTTCAGCCCACAGCGCGGCCTCGCCGCCCAGCAGGTTTTGCTGCTTCTGCCGCGCATCGGGCAGCACCGGCTGAATACCGGCTGGCACGGCATCAAGGCGTCGGCCTTCGGTGGCATAGCGTACGTTCCCTACCCGCATATACCCGCTGAGCTGGTTACCGGTCAGCGTCACCACGGGCTGGAACGGTCCCATCCACGTATCGACCTCGAACGTCAGACGATCGGGTGCCAGCCACGCAATCCCTTTCACCAGACGGCGCGACTTACCCGCGAAATCAATAAACCCGCGCCAGCCGTCACGACCTTTAATCAGCGTAAAGCTGCCCGTCACCGGACTGCCTTTTAACCGCGGCATAGAGAACGACCAGCTCTGCGCCTGGTCACCCGGCTGAATGACATCTTTACCCTCAAGCCCCTGGGGATAGATTTCATTGCGATAGTGATAGCTGGCCGGTTGAGGCTGATCCAGATAGAAACCGGTGGAGAGAATGCCGCGATAGCCATTTTTGGCGACGGTACCCAGCGCATCCTGGCCCTGCCAGGACTGGATCAGGATGCTGTGGGGCAGATCCGGATGGGCGATCTCATCCCAGCCCACCATGTGTCGTTGGTGTTTTTCGAGAATTTTTTCAAGGCGCTGATTAAAGTACGCCTGAAGCGCGTGACTGTCGGCAAGACCACGATCGTGCATAAATTGCTGAATGCGGGATGATGCCTGCCACTGGCTGGGATCGACCTCATCGCCGCCAATATGCACATACGGATCGGGAAAAATGGCGGCGACCTCCCCGATTAGCGCATCAATGACCTGGTAAACCTGCTCATTACTGGGATCCAGTAGCGGCTTAAAGACGCCCCAGCCGCGCTCCATCCGATAAGGACCGGGGGCGCTGATCAGTTCCGGCATCGCCACTGCCAGCGCAGAGGCATGTCCGGGAAAATCGAGTTCCGGCACTACGCGCACGCCACGTTCCGCCGCATACTGCACCACGTCGCGCATCTCTTCCTGGGTATAGAAAAGGCCGTCGCTGGCGTTTTGTTGTAGCTGAGGATAGCGGCTGGAGGCGAAACGCCAGCCCTGATCGTCCGTCAGATGCCAGTGCAGCACGTTCATCCGTGCCGCCGCAATGCCATCAATCTGCCGCTTAATCGTTCTGACCGGCATGAAATGGCGGGCACTGTCGATCAGGATGCCGCGCCACGCAAAGCGCGGTTTATCCTGGATCGTCACCCAGGGAATGCGGGTACCTTCGGGCGTGTTTTCAATTAGTTGCAGCAGCGTTTCCATGCCGCGCATCGCGCCAAAACGGGTAGTGGCCCGTAGCAAAACGCCATCACTGTTGACGTTAAGCTGGTAGCTTTCATCGCTGTCTGGCTGCGGAATGGGATCGGTGACCGTTGCAATCTGCACGCGAATCGTAGGCGGGGTCACGGCCTGATCGATGGGCAGTAAAGGCCAGCCGGTTTGTCGGGCAATGCGTGACAACCAGCGCGTTTCGGCACCGGGTAACCTGTCTCCCTCAATGCGCAAGGTGAGCTGTGGCGTCAACGTCAGCCAGCCTGCGTTGGCAGGTTGCTCTACCTGCTGTGGCCATGGCATTAACGGCAACGTGTCCGCTGCGGCAGAAAAGGACAAAGCACAACAACAGATAAGCACATTTCGGCGTAGCGACATTGGCACGGTACCCTGCAAGTCGATGGCAAAAAAGGTCGGTCACCAGAGTAATGTCATTTTGCGTGGCTAATCAAATCAGTCCGTCCGAAAAGGCGCCCCCGGGGCGATTTTTTTGTCGTGCTGATTTTCTGCGCGTGTTTACGGCTTCTTTGTTTCAGGTCAAAACGAGACGAATTAATTCGCTGCAGTCACTACATGTTGAGCCTAAAATCCGAAACAACACCTATATGTAGTTAACGGAGAGAGCATGGCAACGGTGGTGATAAAGCGCGACGGATGCCGCGTAAGCTTTGATGCGCAACGTATCGCAGCGGCCGTTATGGCGGCTGCGCGGGCAGCGAACGTCGACGATGCCGCATGGTGCGACGCGGTGGCCGGACAGGTTAGCGCACAACTGGTGGATCGTCAGGACGTCGACATTCAGGATATTCAGTGTGCGGTGGAAGAAACGCTGATGGCCGGACCTTATCCACAACTGGCACGGGCTTATATTGCCTATCGTCACGATCGTGACGTCGAGCGCGAACGCCGCAGCCAGCTGCATCATGCCATCCGTGGCCTGGTCGATCAGACCAATGCCGCCCTGCTTCATGAAAATGCCAATAAAGACAGCAAAGTGATCCCGACCCAGCGCGATTTGCTGGCCGGAATTGTGGCGAAACATTACGCCCAGCAGCAAATCCTGCCTCGTGATGTGGTTCAGGCGCATGAGCGCGGCGAGATCCATTATCACGATCTTGATTACTCGCCTTTCTTCCCCATGTTTAACTGCATGCTGATCGATTTGAAAGGCATGCTGACCAACGGTTTTAAAATGGGTAACGCGGAGATCGAGCCGCCCAGGTCGATTGCTACCGCCACTGCGGTGACCGCGCAAATCATTGCCCAGGTTGCCAGCCATATCTATGGCGGAACCACGCTGAATCGAATTGACGAGGTGCTGGCACCCTATGTTGAAAAAAGTTTTGCCCGGCATAAAGAGGTAGCGCAGCACTGGGATATCCCGCAGGCGGAAGCCTATGCCCGCCAGCGTACCGAAAAAGAGTGTTATGACGCCTTTCAGTCGCTGGAATATGAGGTGAACACGCTGCATACGGCAAATGGCCAGACACCGTTTGTCACGTTTGGGTTCGGGTTGGGGACAAGCTGGGCCGCCCGTCTGGTGCAGACATCCATCTTGCGTAACCGTCTGGCAGGACTGGGTAAAAATCGCAAAACGGCCGTCTTCCCGAAGCTGGTGTTTGCGATTCGGGAAGGCGTTAACCGTCGTCCCGGCGATGTGAACTATGACATTAAGCAACTGGCGCTGGCCTGTGCCAGCAAACGAATGTATCCCGATATTCTCAATTATGATCAGGTCGTTAAGGTTACCGGCTCCTTTAAAACGCCGATGGGCTGTCGCAGTTTTCTGGGCGTTTACGAAGAAAATGGCGAGCAGATTCATGAAGGGCGCAACAATATCGGCGTCATCAGTCTGAATCTGCCACGTATCGCGCTGGAAGCACGGGGTGATGAGGCGCGTTTCTGGGCGTTACTGGATGACAGGCTGATGCTGGCGAAACGGGCATTGATGACGCGTGTTGCCCGGCTGGAAAAAACCAAAGCCCGGGTTGCGCCCATTCTTTATATGGAAGGTGCCTGCGGCGTGCGTTTGCAGGCAGACGATGAGGTGGGGTCGATTTTCCGCAATGGCCGCGCCTCCTTGTCTCTCGGTTTCATCGGCTTGCACGAAACACTGAATGCATTGAGCGGCGCCTCAGTCCATCCTTTTGATGATGCAACCCTGCGCGCCAAAGGCGTGGCCATCGTGGCACGTCTGCGCGCGGCGACCGACGCCTGGAAAGCGGAAACGGGCTATGGCTTTAGCCTCTACAGTACCCCCAGCGAAAACTTATGTGACCGTTTCTGCCGTCTGGATGCGGCTGAATTTGGTGTGATAAAAGGCGTGACCGACAAAGGTTATTACACCAACAGCTTCCATCTGGACGTTGAGAAGAAGGTGAATCCTTACGAAAAAATCGATTTTGAAGCCCCCTATCCGCCACTCTCCAATGGCGGTTTTATCTGTTACGGCGAATATCCCAATGTGCAGCACAACCTTAAGGCGCTGGAAGACGTCTGGGATTACAGCTACGACCGCGTGCCTTACTACGGCACCAACACGCCAATTGACGAATGTTACGACTGTGGCTTCAACGGGGAATTCACCTGTACCAGCCGCGGATTTACCTGCCCGAACTGCGACAATCACGATCCTGCACGGGTTTCGGTCACACGGCGGGTTTGTGGCTATCTGGGCAGTCCGGACGCGCGCCCGTTTAATGCGGGAAAACAACAGGAAGTGCAGCGTCGGGTGAAACATCTTAATAGCGGCCAGCTGGAATGATGCGCATCCATCGTTACTACGATGTCGATATCGTGAACGGCCCCGGCACCCGCTGTACGCTGTTTGTCTCTGGCTGCGAGCACCAGTGCCGCGGCTGTTACAATCAACGTACCTGGCGGCTGGATTCCGGGGTGCCGTTTACCCTGGCGATGGAAGAACAACTGCTGGCCGATCTGAACGACACGCGCATCCCACGACAGGGCTTATCGTTAAGCGGCGGCGATCCCCTGCATCCACAGAATGTGCCGCATATTCGTCGTCTGGTGAAACGCGTCAAACAGACCTGCCCGGGCAAAGATATCTGGCTATGGACCGGCTATGAAATGGCGTCACTGACGTCCGCGCAGCGTGAAGTGCTGCCCTGGATTGACGTTCTGATCGACGGGCGCTTTGAAGAGGCCGAAAAAGACGCCACCCTCTTATGGCGCGGCAGTCGTAATCAGCACATCTGGTATTTACGCTGAAGAGCGGGGAATCGCCCCGGATTCAATGAGGGTTACGCCGGCTTTATCCATGAAGGCCTGCTGATGCAGACAGCGGGCCACATCCTGTGCTGACACTGCACGCCAGTTGCCGGGCAACCAGGAAAACAACGGTGCCATCAGGCTTTCTCCGCGGCGTTTCTCTTTTCTTTCACCGAGCAATAAAGATGGCCGGACGAAAACCAGGCGTGCCCAGTTCTGGTGGCGCAGCGTATTCTCCATCTCACCTTTTACGCGGCTGTATAAAAAGGGCGAATGGCGATGCGCGCCGTGCGCACTCACCACCAGCATCTGCGTGGCACCCAGTCGTAAGCCATTCAATGCGGTGTCCACCACCAGCGTGTAATCCACATGGATAAAGGCCGCTTTACTGCCTGCCTGTTTGCGCGTGGTGCCCAGACAGCAAAATACCGTGGTCAGTGGCCCATCCAGGGGCTGAAGCACATCGGTCAGACGTCCTCAACCGGATTGATCACCTTGTTCATAACAGGCAACGCACGGCGCGTCGGGGCGATGATCTCATCGATGCGAGGATCATCAACCAGTAAACGCAGCAGATATGACCCGACTAACCCGGTTGCGCCGGTCACTAAAACACGATTCATCTCAGAATTGTCCCTGTTTCATCACCAGCCGTGCAAAATCTGGTCAATGTGCGCCGTCTGGCTTGCTTTCCTGATGTCGGCAGCCAGGCTTAATGCGTATCAGGATAGCGCATTAAGCGCCTAACATGCCTACAGGAGGGTAAAGATGAGCACCAAAATTGCGGTATTGATCACCGATGAATTTGAAGACTCTGAGTTTACCTCGCCAGCGGAAGTGTATAAACGCGCTGGCTACGAGGTGGTGACCATTGAGGAGCAGGCGGGTAAAACCGTTAAAGGCAAACAGGGTGATGCGGAAGTGAAGATTGACCGCAGCATCGACGATGTCAGTGCGGCTGAGTTTGACGCGCTACTGCTGCCTGGCGGCCATTCACCTGACGCCCTGCGCGGCGACGACCGCTTCGTCGCTTTCACCAAAGATTTCGTGGCAAGCGGCAAACCGGTGTTTGCGATCTGCCACGGGCCACAGTTGCTGATCAGTGCCAATGGCGTCCGCGGCCGAAAAATGACCAGCGTAAAAGCCATTGCGGTCGACCTGATTAATGCCGGGGCTGATTTCCGCGATGAAGAAGTGGTGGTGGACAGTGACAAGCTGGTAACCAGCCGCACCCCGGCTGACCTGCCTGCTTTTAACCGTGAGTCCCTGCGCATTCTGGAAGCGCTGTAACGCGTTGGCGCCCTTTTCCGTCAGGGATCAGGGCGCACTACTCTTCCCGCAGCCAGGCAATCTTTTTGCCAAATCCCAGCGCGTTATCGGTCATTTTCAGCTCATCGAGCGTGATTTCCCACAGCGGTGCAGACACGCTGCGTGACATCGGGAAACGTCGCTGATAGGCATGGCGAGCTTCAACCGCCTCCTCCTCACGCAGTTGCCTGATGCGTCCACGATACTGCACCCCTTTTATCAGTAAGACCGTTTTCGGCTGACCATTGATCGTTCCGGCCACGTGAGGATTTTTGCTGGCCAGAAGGCCATGACGTGTATCCGGTTCCGTCATCAACCAGAATGCCATACGTGCCTCATCAAACACGTAGTAACAGTTTGCACACCACAGTTCATTTCCGGCACTGCAGCACAGTGACAGGACATGTTGCTTCTTCAGGTAGCGAATAAGATGGGAAAGATCAGACACAATCAACTCCGGATAAGGGCAACGGATAGCGCACGATGGGGAAGCGCGTTACACTGCCGGGCAGGCATTTCTGGGACAGATTATGAGTCAGCACTGGCAACTTTACCTGATAAAAACGGCCGCCGGTCTGTTATATACCGGCATCACAACCGACGTCACGCGCCGCCTTGCGCAACATGAGTGTGGTCGAGGAGCCCGGGCCCTGCGCGGAAAAGGCCCACTGGCGCTGGTTTATGCCTGCGCGGCAGGTGACCGCGCGCAGGCATCCAGGCTGGAATATCAGGTCAAGCAACTTCCCCGGCAACGCAAACTGCAACTGGTTGCCGAGCAACCGCAGAGTCTCGAAACCTGGCTTAGCGCAGTGCGTTAAAGGGGGCTGAATACTCAATGCGCCCTTCCGCGTCGTCGAAGGCATTATCGGCCAGACGGTAAACCTGGAAAGCGGCTTCACTGTCCGGCCAGCGACAGTGCAATCCCCGGCGCGCCGCAGGTTCAAATCCCAGCGGATGAAACAGCGCAGGCTCGCCAAGTACGACTACCGCGCTGTAACCAAACTCATTGAGCGTATCCAGACCTTCGTAAATGAGGCGTTTCGCAATGCCCTGCCCCCGTAAAGGTTCATCAACGGCCAGCGGCGCAAGGCCGACCCAGCCGCGATCCTCGCCCTGCATCGTGACCGGACTAAAGGCAGCATAACCCAGCACTTGTCCTTCATCATCGGTTGCCACGACGCCAAGCGTTAACAGGCCATCTTCGCGCAGTGCCTGTGTCAGTTCCGCCTCGTCCGATGTAGGGAAACAACGTCGGAGCAGTGCATCGATTCCGGCGGCGTCAACGCCAATTTCCGTTCGTATTAACATGAAACACCTGCGCGTGCCTGTGCGGCGTTCGCGTCCTGTTGCATCATTGTTTCCACAATCGCAGCCATGTGCTGAATGGCGGTACGTAACCCTACGGGCATGGTGTCGAGTTCTATTGCATCCATTACGTTCTTAACCTCCAGTCCCAGTTCAGTATCCCCTTCAATCAGCAATCGACGCTGAAAGAAAAGCATATCAGGATCCGCTTTACGCGCGGCTACCAGCAACAAATCATTGGCATTGCCCCGGAACCAGACATCTGCTTCGGCATGCTGCAACACCTTCAGTCGGCCATCCTCTAGCGTGGTCATCCAGGTGAGATGCATATCAAGGATCTCAATGCCTAAAAAGCGTCCCTGAAGGAAGTCTAACTCACCTTCAGCCAAAACATGACGAAATTGCCAGTTTAAGAGTTGCTGCAAGAGGGGCTTCTTCAAGGTAAACGGGGCAATCTTCGCCGGTAAACCAATAATTTTAGGGCCATTTTTCACTAAACTGGCTGAAAACCGCTGAAGCACGCTCGTCACTCCTGTTAAAAAAATTTTAGCTATATTGCCACAGACACCGGTTATCGCCGTCGGTGAGATCAATAAAACCAACAGCTGACCGATTAAAAATACGCCAGCCTCACGCATCAAAACGGCTTTCACTGCCCCAAATCAAGATTTGCGCAACGCGGCATGACTAGACTCGGGCTCCATCTGTATGTCGAGAGGATTGGGTATGGAGTTGCTGTGTCCGGCCGGGAGCCTGCCAGCCCTGCGCGCCGCCGTTGAGAATGGGGCCGATGCGGTCTATGTCGGGCTAAAAGACGATACCAATGCGCGTCATTTTGCCGGGCTAAACTTTACGGATAAGAAATTACGTGAAGCAGCCTGTTATTTACATCAGCATCGTCGCAAACTGCACGTTGCCATTAATACCTTTGCACACCCTGATAGCGTGCATCGCTGGCAGCGGGCCATTGATGTGGCGGCGGACTGTGGAGCGGATGCGCTGATACTGGCCGATATCGCCACGCTGGCCTATGCCCGCGAACGCTATCCACACATAGCGCGACACTTGTCCGTTCAGGCCTCGGCAACCAATCTGGAAGCCATCCGTTTTTATCACCGTCATTTCACTTTGCATCGCGTAGTGCTGCCCCGTGTTTTATCCCTTCATCAGGTAAAACAACTGGCGCGCAGTACGCCAGTCCCGCTGGAAGTATTTGCCTTTGGCAGCCTGTGTATTATGGCCGAAGGTCGCTGCTACCTGTCCTCCTGGCTCACAGGGGAATCGCCAAACAGCAAAGGCGCCTGCTCGCCGGCGAAGTTTGTGCGCTGGCAGCAAACGCCTGCCGGGATGGAGGTGCGCCTGAATGACGTATTGGTTGACCGTTACGGTGCGGATGAAAGCGCGGGTTATCCCACCCTGTGTAAAGGGCGTTACGAGATTGACGAACAGCGCTACCACGTGCTGGAAGAGCCCACCAGCCTGAATACCCTGGAACTGCTGCCTGAGCTGCTGCGGGCGGGCATTGCCTCAGTGAAGATTGAAGGCCGTCAACGCAGCCCCGCCTATATTTCTGAGGTGGCGCGCGTCTGGCGTCAGGCGATCAATCGCTGTCAGGCCGCGCCGGATAGCTTTGATGTCAGCGAGAAATGGATGCAGACATTAGGGGCGCTGTCTGAAGGAACGCAAACCACGTTAGGTGCTTACCATCGTGACTGGCAATAAGGAGACAGCATGAAATATTCCCTTGGCCCGGTGCTGTGGTACTGGCCTGGCGACACACTGCAACACTTTTACCACCTCGCCGCCCAAAGCAGTGCCGACATCATTTACCTGGGCGAAACCGTATGCAGCAAGCGCCGCGCAACCTCGTTTGCCGCCTGGATGGATTTAGCGCGTGAGCTGGCTGCCAGCGGCAAGCAGGTTGTCGTGAGCACGCTGGCGCTGCTGCAATCCCCATCCGAACTGAAAGAGTTACAGCGTTATGTCGAAAATGGCGAGTTTCTTATCGAGGCCAACGACATGGGGGCGGTCAATATGGCGGCGGAGCGCAAGCTGCCCTTTGTCGCCGGTCCTACCCTGAACGTTTATAACGCTGACACCTTACATCTGCTGGTGAAAGAAGGTATGACGCGCTGGTGCCTGCCCGTTGAAATGCCACGAGACTGGTTGTTAACTCTGCTGGCGCAGTGCGAAACGCGCGGTATTCGCGAACAGTTTGAAGTGGAGGTGCTGGGCTATGGGCATTTACCGCTAGCCCTGTCAGCGCGATGCTTTACGGCCCGCTCGGAGAATCGTGCTAAAGATGACTGCGAAACCTGCTGCCGTCATTATCCGAACGGACGCAGGGTGCTTTCGCAGGAGCAACAACAGGTTTTCGTTCTGAACGGTATTCAGACGCTGAGTGGCTACTGTTACAACCTGGGCAACGATCTGGTAAGCATGCACAACTGTGTCGATATCGTGCGACTTTCACCACAAAGCGAGGAAACCTTAAGCCTTGTTGACCGTTTTCGCGACAACGAAGCGGGTCAGGCCCCGTTAGCGATCGAGAAAAACCGGGACTGCAATGGCTACTGGCGTAAACTGCCGGGGATGGTTTTACAGACCACCGACTGAAACGCACATACAGGCAACAGAGAGTGGGCGTAAAGCGTTTTAATATAGCGAATGTTGCGCAATACTTAATAGTGCAGGGTATGAAACCTGCGCTATAACCTCTGGAGTACCCATGTCTGAGAAAAAAAACGTTCGCCTCTCTGTACTCGATCTTGCCCCTGTTCCTCAGGGCGCTACGCCACGTGATGCGTTTCAGAATTCACTTGCGCTGGCACGTCAGGCCGAAGCCCTGGGATTTGAACGTTACTGGTTAGCTGAGCACCATAATATGACCGGCATCGCCAGCGCCGCCACAGCCGTGTTAATCGGCTATCTGGCCGCAAACACCACGACGCTGCGTCTGGGCTCTGGCGGCATTATGTTGCCCAATCACGCGCCGCTGGTGATCGCAGAACAGTTCGGCACCCTGGCATCGCTGTATCCCGATCGCATCGATCTGGGATTAGGCCGTGCGCCAGGATCGGATCAGCGCACGATGCTGGCTTTACGTCGCAACCTGTCAGGCATGCAGGCCGATACGTTTCCGGATGATGTGGCCGAGCTGATTCACTGGTTTGATGCAGAAGCTGGCGCACAGCCGCCTGTTCAGCCGGTACCTGGTTTAGGGATGAAAATTCCCGTCTGGTTACTGGGTTCCAGCCTGTACAGCGCCCAGCTCTCGGCCAAAATGGGGCTGCCGTTTGCGTTTGCCTCGCATTTCGCACCGGACCAGCTGTTCCAGGCTCTGCATGTTTATCGTGAAAACTTTACACCGTCAGCCCGCCTTGCTGAACCTTATGCTACCGTCTGCATTAACATCGTGGCGGCGGACACGGAAAGCGACGCCCGTTTTCTGTTTACCTCGATGCAGCAGCAGTTTATTAATTTGCGTCGCGGCAAGCCTGGTCCGTTACCTGCCCCGGTGCAGAACATGGACAGTCTCTGGTCGCCGTCAGAACAGTATGGCGTCCAGCAGGCTCTGAGCATGTCGCTGGTCGGGGACGTGGATAAAGTGCGTCACGGTCTGGCCTCGCTGCTGCGTGAAACGCAGGCCGATGAGATCATGGTTAACGGTCAGATTTACGATACCGATGCACGTCTGCACTCCTTTAAGCTGGCGATGGAGGCGGCACGCGGGCTGTAAACGCCTCGTTCTGTTTCGCGCCAGGTAAAAGACAAAGACAAAAAGGGAAGCCTGCTGGCTTCCCTTTACTTATCTTGCTTCCCCGCTGTCTCAGCCGGTCTGCCCTGACATGGATTTACCGCAAGGGCAAAAAAAAGGGAAGCCCGCAGGCTTCCCTTTTTATCATGCGAAATCGTCTCGCTTATGCGTCACGACGACGAGGTGCAGCAGCACCGTCTTCACGACGTGGACCACGACCGCCTTCACGGTTAAAGCTGCGTCCACCTTCACGACCACCTTCACGGCGCTCAGAAGAGAAACGACGGCCCTGACCTTCAGGACGAGGACCACGACGCTCGCCAGAACCTGAACGACGCTCACCACGGCCACCTTCATGCGGCTGTGCATCACCCAGCAGTTGCATATTCATCGGCTTGTTGAGAATACGCGTACGGGTAAAGTGCTGCAGGACATCGCCCGGCATGCCTTTCGGCAGTTCGATCGTCGAGTGCGTACCAAACAGTTTGATGTTACCGATGTAACGGCTGCTGATGTCGCCTTCGTTAGCAATCGCGCCAACGATGTGACGAACTTCAACACCGTCATCACGGCCCACTTCAATGCGATACAGCTGCATGTCGCCAACATCGCGACGCTCACGACGTGGACGATCGCCATCACGGCTGTCACGTGGACCACGGCTGTCGCGACGATCGTCACGCTCACGGAATTCGCGGCGCGGAGGACGCGGTGCGTCAGCAGGTACGATCAGCGGACGCTCACCCTGTGCCATTTTCAGCAGGGCGGCAGCCAGCGTTTCGATATCCAGCTCTTCTTCAGGCTGCATTTTGGTCAGCAGTGCACGGTACTGTTCCAGATCGCTGCTTTCCAGTTGCTGCTGAACTTTCGCGGCAAACTTAGCCAGACGACGCTGACCCAGCAGCTCTGCGTTTGGCAGCTCAACTTCCGGAATAGTCAGCTTCATGGTGCGTTCGATGTTGCGCAGCAGACGACGCTCGCGGTTCTCAACGAACAGCAGTGCGCGCCCCGCACGACCCGCACGACCCGTACGGCCAATACGGTGAACGTAAGATTCGGCGTCCATCGGGATATCGTAGTTAACAACCAGGCTGATACGCTCAACGTCCAGGCCACGAGCCGCAACGTCAGTCGCGATCAGGATGTCCAGACGACCATCTTTCAAACGCTCCAGCGTCTGCTCACGCAGGGCCTGGTTCATATCACCGTTCAGGGCCGCGCTGTTGTAACCGCTACGCTCCAGCGCTTCAGCGACTTCCAGAGTGGCATTTTTGGTACGAACAAAGATGATCGCCGCATCAAAATCTTCTGCTTCCAGGAAGCGAACCAGTGCATCGGTTTTACGGCCGTAAGCCGTCCAGTAGCTCTGGCTGATGTCAGGACGCGTTGTCAGGCTCGACTGAATACGCACTTCCTGCGGATCTTTCATGAAACGCTTGGTGATGCGACGAATCGCTTCTGGCATGGTGGCAGAGAACAGCGCGGTCTGATGACCTTCCGGGATCTGCGCCATGATGGTTTCAACGTCTTCGATGAAGCCCATACGTAACATTTCATCTGCTTCGTCCAGCACCAGACCACGCAGATTAGACAGATCTAACGTGCCACGCTTCAGGTGATCCAGCAGACGACCTGGGGTTCCCACAACAACCTGGGGTCCCTGGCGCAGAGCACGCAGCTGCACGTCATAACGCTGGCCACCGTAAAGGGCAACTACGTTCAGACCGCGCATGTGCTTAGAGAATTCGGTCATCGCTTCAGCAACCTGAACCGCCAGTTCGCGGGTCGGAGCCAGCACCAAAATTTGCGGTGCTTTAATAGTCGGATCAATGTTGTTTAACAGCGGCAGAGAGAACGCTGCCGTTTTACCACTCCCGGTCTGCGCCATGCCTAACACGTCACGGCCCGCCAACAGGTGAGGAATACACTCAGCCTGGATTGGGGATGGCTTTACGTAGCCCATGCCGTTCAGTGATTCAAGGATGTCGGCGTTCAGGCCAAGGTCTGCAAAAGTGGTTTGAATATCAGTCATGTAGTACACGTGCCTCGTTGATTGCGGCGGCCAGTCTACATAACTCGTCGTGAAAACTTTCAGTCATTTTCATCAAAAAGTGTGAACCGGCTCAAATTAGAAGTTTTGACGAACAGAAAAGCCCTCATCCCTGAAGATGATGACTTGACAGGTTTACAGGCAAAAAAGTTCGTCAGCTATTGCTGGTCAGATTCTGATAAATCGTCTTGTGCCTGGCCGAGTAGCGCCAGTTCCAACAATGCGTATCGGTGTTCAACAAAGTTATTCACGTTGTTGGCGACCGCCAGTTTGAACAACGCTTCTGCGTTGTCCTTCTCCCCCAGACTTAGGTAATACTTACCTAAATAGAAGTTGGTTTCACTGAGATGTTCAGCGAGCGAGGTGTTATCCGTTGCGTCCGCCTTGAGACGTTCCATCAGTGTTGCTTCGCTGATGTCGCCCAGGTAGAACTCGACAATATTCCATCCCCATTGGTCCTTAACCGCTTTGTCGTAACGCTGTTTAAGCGCCACTTTTGCTTTGGCTGCGTCCATCTTGCTTTCAACAAGATAGAGCCACAAGCTACGGAAAGGATCGTTAGGATCGTCTTGATAAAACGCCAGCAGATCATCTTGCGCTAACTTGTATCGACCACCGTAATAGAGGGCGATACCACGATTTAAATGCGCATAGTTGTAAGTTGGATCAAGCTCAAGTACAGAATCAAACGCTTCATAGGCGGCATCATAGTTGCCCGCCTGCGTTAAGTATATACCAAGATAGTTAAACACTTCTGGCATATCAGGTCTTATAGACAGCGCTTGCGAAAAATCGTTCCGCGCTAATGCCCTCAGACCCAAACTATCATACAACACTCCGCGCTCATATAACAGCTGTGCGCGTTCATCATCGGTAAGGGCTCGACTGGCAAGAATTTGTTCCATGCGAGCCAGAATCACTTCCTGCTGCAGTGTGGGCTGTAAAGGTACTGCAAGAACTTCGTTCTTACGCCAATTGGAGTTGCTGCATCCTGCCAGCGTCAAAGCTGTCGCAACAAAACACCAGCGCAAAAAAGGCTTCATTTCCCACTCCCGAATACAAACATTGGGACAACCGTCCTGTTATCCGCCTGCTGTGCACAAGGATTCCTGCCCTCGCGATGACACAAAAGCCTCCCCCTGCCAGGCAAGGAGAGGCAAATCAGGAAAGACTTATTCAGCGTCAGGTGCGCTCTCAGCTGCAACAGCCTCAGGCTTGGTTTCTGTCGCTTCTTTGATGCTCAGACGGACACGGCCCTGGCGATCCACTTCCATCACCTTCACCGGTACTTCCTGACCCATCTGCAGATAATCCGTCACTTTCTCAACGCGCTTATCAGCGATTTGTGAAATGTGCACCAGACCTTCTTTACCGCCGCCGATAGCAACGAAAGCACCGAAATCGACAATGCGCGTGACTTTACCGCTGTAAATGCGGCCCACTTCGATTTCAGCGGTGATCTCTTCGATGCGACGAATCGCTTCTTTCGCTTTCAGGCCATCAGTTGCCGCGATTTTCACCGTACCGTCATCTTCGATTTCGATGGTGGTGCCGGTTTCTTCGGTCAGCGCACGGATAACAGAACCGCCTTTACCGATCACATCTTTGATCTTATCTGAACTGATCTTGATGGTGTAAATGCGCGGTGCGAACTCAGAGATTTCCTGACGCGGCGTGCTGATAGCCTGCTCCATCACGCCCAGAATGTGCAGACGTGCACCTTTGGCCTGATTCAGCGCTACCTGCATGATCTCGCGGGTGATGCCTTCAATTTTGATGTCCATCTGCAGCGCGGTGATACCGTCACGGCTACCCGCCACTTTGAAGTCCATATCACCCAGGTGATCTTCATCACCCAGAATGTCAGACAGAACAACAAATTTGTCGTCTTCTTTTACCAGGCCCATCGCGATACCGGCAACAGACGCTTTAATAGGTACGCCCGCGTCCATCAGCGCCAGAGAAGCACCACAGACGGAAGCCATAGAAGATGAACCGTTTGATTCAGTGATTTCAGACACGACACGAACGGTGTAAGGGAAATCTTCCACTTTTGGCATTACGGCCAACACGCCGCGCTTCGCCAGACGACCGTGACCAATTTCACGACGCTTAGGCGAGCCCACCATACCGGTTTCACCTACTGAGTAGGGAGGGAAGTTGTAGTGGAACAGGAAGCTGTCGGTACGCTCACCCATCAGTTCATCCAGGTTCTGCGCATCGCGGGTGGTACCCAGCGTTGCGGTCACCAGCGCCTGTGTTTCACCACGGGTGAACAGGGCTGAACCATGGGTACGCGGCAGTACGCCGGTCCGCACGTCCAGACCACGAATCATGTCTTTTTCACGGCCATCGATACGCGGCTCGCCGTTCAGAATACGGGTACGAACAACCGTCTTCTCCAGGCTGTGCACGATATCACCGATTTCAGCCGCATCCAGGGATTCGTCTTCCGCCAGCAGCGCCGCGATGGTTTCGTCTTTGATGGCATCAACCTGGGCATAACGCGCTTGCTTGTCAGTGATACGGTACGCATCGCTGATACGCGCTTCAGCCAGGGCCGCGACACGTGAAATCAGTGCAGTATTGGCCGCTTCTGGCTGCCAGTCCCAACGCGGCTTGCCCGCTTCAGCGACCAGTGCATTAATGTTTTCAATCACCACCTGCTGCTGATCGTGGCCGAACACCACAGCACCCAGCATTTGTTCTTCAGACAGGATTTCTGCTTCAGATTCCACCATCAGAACGGCGTTCTGCGTACCTGCAACCACCAGATCCAGACGTGACGTTTTCAGTTCGTCAGCCGTTGGGTTCAGTACGTACTGGTCATTGATATAACCCACACGCGCCGCACCGATTGGGCCATTGAAAGGCAGACCCGACAGCGCCAGCGCGGCAGAGGCACCGATCATCGCAACGATGTCTGGGTGAACCTGTGGGTTGACCGAAACAACGGTCGCAATCACCTGAACTTCGTTAACGAACCCTTCCGGGAACAGAGGACGCACCGGACGGTCAATCAGACGTGAAATCAGCGTTTCACCTTCGCTTGGACGGCCTTCGCGACGGAAGAAGCTGCCCGGGATACGACCAGCAGCGTAAGTACGCTCCTGATAGTTAACGGTCAGTGGGAAGAAGTCCTGGCCTGGTTTGGTTTTTTTCTGGCCAACAACGGTGACAAAAACAGCGGTGTCATCCATGCTCACCATAACGGCGGCAGTCGCCTGGCGAGCCATCATGCCGGTTTCCAGCGTGACGGTATGTTGACCATATTGGAATTTGCGTACGATCGGATTAAGCAAAATCAAAGTCCTTAACATCGGGGCAGTGCTATCTTGAGCCTGCCATTAATTACCGATCTCCGTTGCATCCTCGCGACTAATGACAACCCTTAACCGCCCCTGCGGTAAAGCCTCTCATTAGCCGCGCGAACCTCTGCAAACAAAGATCACACCCAACAACAATACATGAGTTTGCTCAGGATTGCTGCGCATTGCTCGAAAAAAGGGGCCATAAAGGCCCCCTTTTCATGAAACTCGCACAAATCTGATCGCCAAAGGGGTTTTAGCACACATTTGTGGCATCCCGGACGATCCGATTTTAAGACTTAGCGACGCAGACCGAGGCTTTCGATCAGGCTGCTGTAGCGTGCAACGTCTTTACGCTTCAGGTAGTCCAGCAGCTTACGACGCTGAGATACCATGCGCAGCAGACCGCGGCGGCTGTGGTGGTCTTTTTTGTGCTCAGAGAAGTGGCCCTGCAGATGGCTGATCTGCGCGGTCAACAGTGCAACCTGAACTTCAGTTGAACCGCTGTCGTTAGCACCACGACCATATTTAGCAACGATCTCTGCTTTAGCTTCTACGCTTAGAGACATAATAAACTCCAGTTAAATGAATGTATGGGCGCCGATCTCTAATTCAGCATCCCGCTTTAAAGCCGCGCTATTCTACTCTTCGCCAGAAGGCAACGCAAATGCCCTTAATGAAAAGCGCACAACTTAATTCTGATACTCAACCACTAAACGGCGTGGAGCAATCCGGCCATCGTCGGCCACTTCTGCCATACCGATAAACTTGCGTGTTTCACCTTCGGTGACCCGAACCAGCCCCTGGTCAGGTGCCTGACTTGCATGCACCGGCTGGCCCTGTTTAAAGTAGGCCGCCACATCCGCTGACAGGTTGACCGCAGGAAAATCCGCAGCCGGACTGTCCATGGGCAGCAGCAGAGGATCGAGCTGTAACGCCAGATCGTCGCCTGAGGCGTTCGCCTCTGCCTGCAACGCCTGAAGCTGCTCCAGCGTGACCATTCTTTCGAAGGGATAGCGTGCTACCTGCAAACGACGCAGCATGATGACATGCGCACCGCAGCCCAGCTTTTCACCCAAATCGTCAATAATGGTACGGATGTACGTACCTTTAGAGCAGTGAATTTCCAGCTCAAGCTCATTGCCCTGCCAGCGAATAAACTGCAAGTCATACACGGTGATCGGCCGGGGCTCACGTTCGATAGTGATGCCTTCGCGGGCATATTCATACAGTTTCCGGCCCTGATGTTTCAATGCTGAAAACATCGACGGCACCTGCATAATGTCACCACGAAAACTGTCCAGTGCGGTATTCAGATCGGCCTGGGTAAAGGTCACGGGACGGGTTTGTACCCGGTTCCCGTCCGCATCGGAGGTATCGGTACGTTCACCTAACCGGGCAATCACGCGATAACGCTTATCGGAATCCAGCAGATACTGCGAGAACTTGGTGGCTTCACCCAGACAGATCGGCAACATGCCGGTTGCCAGCGGATCAAGTGCACCGGTGTGTCCTGCACGGTTAGCGTTAAAAATGCGCTTCACCTTCTGCAGAACATCGTTAGACGACATGCCTTGTGGCTTATCCAGCAACAAAACGCCATGGACGTCGCGACCGCGACGACGAGGACGACTCATTACGCCTCCTCGTCATCATCCGTGGTTTCTGGACCACGACGCTCAACGTCTTTTTTCACCACGTTAGTCACGAGGTTAGACATGCGCATCCCTTCAATCAACGAGTTATCGTAGAAGAAGGTCAGTTCAGGCACGATACGCAGGCGCATGGCTTTACCCAGCAGCGTACGGATATAACCCGAGGCTTCTTTCAACGCTTTCAGGCCATTTTTTACGGCTTCTTCATCTTGATCGTTGAGGAATGTCACAAACACTTTGGCGTAAGCGAGGTCACGTGACACCTCAACACCCGAAACGGTCACCATCATGCCAAGGCGTGGATCTTTAATCTCACGCTGCAGAATCATCGCAATCTCTTTTTGCAGCTCCTGTGATACACGCTGCGGACGGCCAAATTCTTTCGCCATTTTTATTTCTCCCAAATAATTCGGGAGGCCAGCGGCCTCCCAAATTGCATCATCAACGCCAGGACTTAAGCGATGGTGCGTTTAACTTCAATCACTTCGAAGACTTCGATCATATCGCCGACACGAACGTCATTATAGTTCTTCACGCCGATACCGCACTCCATGCCGTTACGCACTTCGTTAACGTCATCTTTAAAGCGACGCAGTGATTCAAGCTCACCTTCGTAGATCACCACGTTATCGCGCAGGACGCGGATTGGGTTGTGACGCTTGATGTTACCTTCCGTCACCATACAACCTGCGATAGCACCAAATTTCGGTGATTTGAACACGTCACGCACTTCAGCCAGACCGATGATCTGCTGTTTGTACTCTGGTGCCAGCATACCGCTCATTGCGGCTTTCACTTCGTCAATCAGGTTATAGATGACGGAGTAGTAACGCAGATCCAGGCTTTCAGCGTCGATGACGCGACGCGCAGATGCGTCAGCACGGACGTTAAAGCCAAGGATAATCGCGTTAGATGCGGCTGCCAGCGTCGCGTCGGTTTCGGTGATACCACCTACGCCTGAACCCACAATCTTCACCTTCACTTCGTCGGTGGAGAGTTTGAGCAGGGAGTCGGAGATCGCTTCCACAGAGCCCTGAACGTCGGCTTTCAGCACGATGTTCAGTTCAGATACTTCGCCTTCGGTCATGTTAGCAAACATGTTTTCCAGCTTAGATTTCTGCTGACGTGCCAGTTTCACTTCACGGAATTTGCCCTGACGATACAGTGCCACTTCACGGGCTTTCTTCTCGTCACGCACCACGGTCGCTTCATCACCTGCCGCCGGAACACCGGACAAGCCGAGGATCTCAACCGGGATAGACGGGCCCGCTTCCATGACTTCACGTCCCAGTTCGTCACGCATTGCACGAACACGGCCGTATTCGAAGCCACACAGAACGATATCGCCTTTGTTCAGCGTACCTTCGCGTACCAGAACGGTCGCAACCGGACCACGACCTTTGTCGAGGAACGATTCGATCACAACGCCGCTGGCCATACCGGCACGAATGGCCGTCAGCTCAAGCACTTCTGCCTGCAGCAGAATCGCGTTCAGCAGATCGTCAATACCGGTACCCGCTTTCGCAGAGACGTTGACGAACATGTTTTCGCCGCCCCACTCTTCCGGAATGATGCCGTACTGTGTCAGTTCATTTTTAACACGATCCGGATCGGCTTCTGGCTTATCGCACTTGTTGACAGCAACCACAACCGGCACTTTCGCGGCTTTGGCGTGCTGAATCGCTTCGATGGTTTGTGGCATCACACCATCATCTGCCGCCACCACGAGGATAACGATATCCGTTGCCTGCGCACCACGTGCACGCATCGCGGTAAACGCGGCGTGGCCCGGGGTATCCAGGAAGGTGATCATACCGTTGTCGGTTTCGACGTGATATGCACCGATGTGCTGTGTAATCCCGCCCGCTTCGCCAGAGGCGATTTTGGTCGAGCGGATATAATCCAGCAGTGAGGTTTTACCGTGGTCAACGTGGCCCATAATGGTCACGACCGGCGCACGCGCTTCCTGCGCTGCATCGGTATCACGATCGTCCATTACCGCTTCTTCCAGCTCGTTTTCACGACGAAGGGTCACCTTGTGGCCCATTTCTTCGGCAACCAGCTGTGCGGTTTCCTGGTCGATAACCTGGTTGATGGTCGCCATAGCGCCCATTTTCATCATCGCTTTGATGACCAGTGAACCTTTAACGGCCATTTTGTTAGCCAGTTCAGCAACGGTGATGGTTTCGCCAATCACCACATCGCGGTTAACCGCCTGTGCTGGCTTGTTGAAGCCCTGCTGCAGAGCGCTTGGCTTACGATGCTTACCACCTTTACCACCACGAACCTGCGCACGGGCTTCTTCGCGGTCGGTTTTGGCTTCTGAATGCTTGTTGCCTTTTTTCACCGGACGCGCGGCTTTAGCACTGCGCGTGCGGGCACGACCCGCTTCGACCTGACGATCATTCTCGTCTTCGGCCTGACGGGCATGTGTTGAGGTGGTGACGTGATAGTCGCCCTTATCCTCTTCTTCAGGCTTTTCCCATTCAGCCGCTTTTTCTTCGGCTAAACGGCGGGCTTCTTCCGCGGCGAGGCGGGCAGCCTCTTCCAGCTTACGACGCGCTTCTTCTTCCGCTTTACGCTTCAGTTCAGCGGCTTCAGCTTCACGACGTGCTTTATCGGACTGGGCGGCCTTGGTCACTTCGTCGGTAGGTTGATTAGTCACTTTCTCATTTTCCGCTGCTGCACGCTTAGCCTTTTCAGCGGCTTCGCGCCTGGCTTTCTCTTCGGCTTCACGTTGCGCTTTTTGTTCCGCTTCACGACGCGCCTGTTCAGCGGCCTCGCGTTGCGCCTGCTCTTCCGCTTCACGCTGCGCCTCGGCTTCTGCTTCTGCCTGAGCTTGCTCAGACTCTGCATCACCTTTTACATACGTGCGCTTTTTGCGGACTTCGATTTGCACCGATTTACTTTTACCCCCGGTGCCAGGAATATTCAAGGTACTACGCGTTTTGCGCTGCAGGGTCAGTTTGCCTGAACCGGCCTGACCATGCTTCAGGTGAGACAGTAAGGTTTCTTTCTCATGCTGGGTCACCGCATCATTTTCAGACTTTGGGATCCCCGCATCAGCAAACTGCTGTACCAGGCGATCGACCGAAGTCTGAATTTCTGCTGCCAGCGATTTTACGGTTACATCTGTCATGCTGTTCCTTCCTGTTATTACGCGTCATCGCCGAACCAGCAGATATTGCGTGCGGCCATAATCAGCGCGCCAGCTTGCTCATCAGTCAGCCCTTCAATATCAGTCAGATCGTCAACACCTTGCTCAGCAAGGTCTTCCAGCGTGCAAACGCCTTTGGATGCCAGGCGGAAAGCCAGTGCACGATCCAGACCCTCAAGATTCAAGAGGTCTTCTGCAGGTTCCTGATTCCCCAGGCTCTCTTCTTTAGCCAGTGCCAGGGTGGTTAACGCATTTTTTGCTCGTTCACGCAGGGCTTCAATGGTCTCTTCGTCGAGGCCGTCGATTTCCAACAGCTCGTTAATTGGCACATAGGCCAGTTCTTCCAACGATGAGAAGCCCTCTTCCACCAGAATGGTGGCGAACTCTTCGTCGATGTCGAGATGTTTAGTGAACATATCGATCGCTGCATGGGCTTCAGCCTGATGCTTCGCCTGCAGATCATCGACGGTCATCACGTTCAGCTCCCAGCCACTCAGCTGTGAAGCCAGACGCACGTTTTGGCCATTACGGCCGATCGCCTGGGCCAGATTGCCAGCCTCAACGGCGATATCCATCGTGTGGTTGTCTTCATCAACCACGATTGACGCCACATCAGCCGGAGCCATGGCGTTAATAACAAACTGTGCCGGGTTGTCGTCCCACAGCACGATATCGATACGCTCGCCGCCCAGTTCACTGGACACGGCCTGAACACGCGCACCGCGCATACCGACGCAGGCACCCACCGGATCAATACGTTTGTCGTTCGTTTTTACTGCAATTTTAGCGCGTGAACCCGGATCGCGGGCTGCGGCTTTAATTTCAAGCACTTCTTCGCCAATTTCTGGTACTTCAATGCGGAACAGTTCGATCAGCATTTCTGGCTTTGAGCGGGTCACAAACAGCTGTGCACCACGCGCTTCCGGGCGAACGGCATACAGAACACCACGAATACGGTCACCAGGGCGGAAGTTTTCGCGCGGCAGCATATCCTCACGCAGGATTACCGCTTCAGCATTGTTGCCCAGATCCAGTGAAATATTGTCACGATTAACTTTTTTCACCACGCCGGTGATAATTTCGCCTTCCTGCTCACGGAACTGATCCACGACCATTGCGCGCTCGGCTTCACGTACTTTTTGCACGATAACCTGTTTTGCGGTCTGGGTAGTAATGCGGTCAAAGGTGACAGATTCAATCTGATCTTCAACGTAGTCGCCCAGATTGAGGGACTCATCTTCGTAGCGAGCCGCATCCAGCGTGATCTCACGCGTTGGCTGAGTGACCTGCTCTACGATTTCCCAACGGCGGAACGTATCAAAGTCGCCACTTCTGCGGTCGATGCTGACGCGGACGTCAATTTCCTGCTCGTACTTTTTCTTGGTCGCAGTCGCCAGCGCGCTCTCCAGCGCTTCGAAGATTTTCTCACGCGGCAGGGCTTTTTCGTTAGAAACGGCTTCTACAACAGCTAAGATCTCTTTGTTCATCCTGGTTAGCCTCAATCCGGACTTTTAAAAGTGGGGGACCAGGTTCGCTTTCTGAATATTACTCAGCGCGAACACCTCGTCATTACCCTCAACGTTTACCGTTATCATCTCGCCTTCTACAGACTTGATGATTCCCTGCCATTTACGGCGGTTTTGAACGGCCATACGCAGCACCAGGCTCACCTCATCGCCGGTAAAGCGTGCATAATGTTCTGCAGTGAACAGAGGACGGTCGAGCCCCGGTGAGGACACTTCAAGGTGGTAAGGGACGGTGATGGGATCTTCCACATCCATCACGGCACTCACCTGGTGGCTGACGTCCGCGCAATCGTCAACATTGATGCCATCTTCACTGTCAATATAGATGCGCAGGGTTGATGTGCGACCACGAACGAATTCAATTCCGACCAGTTCGTAGCCGAGCGCTTCTACCGGAGCAGATACCAACTCTGTCAATTTTTGCTCTAATGTGGACAAGCCCACCCCCAAGACATAAAAAAAGGGCCTATAGCCCAGTATTACGATTCGCTAATAACAAAAAACCCCGAATAGTCGGGGCTTTTTATCACTGGACCCTGTATGCCGCATTGCGGCCCGGACGCCCATCCAAAAGAATTTTTTTCAAAATTCGCTGCTAATGCGCCCGTCGATGCATACAGTATATTTGAAAAAGAACTCTAAGGGAAAGTGGTTGCGGGGGCCGGATTTGAACCGACGACCTTCGGGTTATGAGCCCGACGAGCTACCAGGCTGCTCCACCCCGCGTCCGAAAACGTGGCGAATGTTACGCCGATCATGCATAAAATGCAAGTCTAACTATGATTTGGTACCGAGGACGGGACTTGAACCCGTAAGCCCTTTCGAGCACTACCACCTCAAGGTAGCGTGTCTACCAATTTCACCACCTCGGTACTGCACTGACTGCGACGCTGAACTGCCGCTTATGACGCTTAACGCTATTAATGCGGGATATCGTTGCCCGGCGTAGCCGGTTTAGCTGGCTGAGTCTGCTGTTGAGACTGAGCTGGCGCAGTGAGATTATCCCACTCACTTCCTTTGGCTGTTTTATTACTGTTCAGGTTACCCAGAATCAAGCTGATGACGAAAAACAGCGTAGCCAGTACGGCGGTCATGCGAGTCATGAAATTACCTGACCCGGTTGAACCGAACAGCGTACCTGACGCGCCTGCACCGAATGATGCACCCATATCAGCGCCTTTGCCTTGCTGCAGCATGATAAGACCTACCAGGCCAATTGCTACAATAAGGAAAACAACTAACAGAGCTTCGTACATAATCAACCTGTTTCCTTGCGCGTAATCCGCACAGTTAAAGCTTCAACCAATTTGACGGGGAGTTTCTTCATCACCCATCAGAAGCGGGTGTGAATACTAACCAATGGCGCATACCTCTGCAAGTGCAATTTACATGCGGCACGCTGATTGCAGAAAAAAGCGCCAGTGCGATGATTTTGCAGGCAGGTCCACTGCGATGTCCCCGCCTGCCAGCTGCCTCAGACAGCTTTAACCGCATCGGCAATTCGATTCGCCAGCGCCGTCACCTGGGTTTCATCCTCACCCTCTACCATTACGCGGATTAGCGGTTCCGTGCCCGATTTACGCAGCAGCACGCGTCCTTTTCCGGCCAGGGCTTTTTCCACGTCCTCGGCTACCGCTTTAACGGCATCGCTTTCCAGCGGATCGTGCTCGCCGGCGAAGCGGACATTTACCAGCACCTGAGGCAGCATTTTCATGCCGGTGCAGAGATCGTGCAGGCTCATATGGTTACGAACCATAGCTGTAAGTACTTGCAAACTTGCAACGATGCCGTCACCCGTAGCGATCTTATCCAGCAGGATCACATGACCGGAGTTTTCCGCTCCCAGGCGCCAGCCTTTTTCCTGCATTTTTTCCAGTACATAGCGGTCGCCCACTTTTGCACGAACAAACGGAATACCCAGCTGTTTCAGCGCCAGCTCCAGCCCCATGTTGCTCATCAGCGTGCCGACCACACCACCGCGCAACTGTCCCTGACGCAGACCTTCGCGGGCGATGATATACAGAATCTGGTCCCCATCCACTTTCTTGCCAAGGTGGTCGACCATCATGATGCGATCGCCGTCACCGTCATAGGCCAGACCGATGTCCGCTTTTTCAGCCAGTACGCGTTCCTGCAGCATCCTGAGATCGGTCGCGCCGCATGCTTTATTAATGTTCATGCCATCAGGCTGGACGCCAACTGCAATCACCGTCGCACCGAGTTCACGCAGGACATTAGGCGCAATGTGATAAGTGGCACCGTTTGCACAGTCGACGACAATTTTCAGGCCACTGAGGCTGAGTTCGCTGGGGAACGTACCTTTACAAAATTCAATGTAACGCCCGGCCGCGTCAACAATACGGCTGGCACGCCCCAACTGGGCGGATTCCACGCAGGTAAGCGGTTTTTCCATTTCCAGTTCGATCGCCTCTTCCACGTCATCGGGCAGTTTCGTCCCTTCGGCGGAGAAAAACTTAATGCCGTTATCATCAAACGGATTGTGCGACGCGGAAATCACGATGCCGGCTTCGGCACGGAACGTGCGGGTCAGATAGGCAATAGCGGGCGTGGGCATTGGGCCGGTAAACGCCGCAGACAGCCCTGCGGCTGCGAGACCGGCTTCCAGCGCGGATTCCAGCATATAGCCTGAAATGCGCGTGTCTTTACCAATGATAATTTTTTTGGAGCCGTGACGGGCCAGCACTTTACCCGCCGCCCAGCCGAGCTTTAATACAAAGTCAGGGGTAATCGGTGACTCACCGACTTTGCCGCGAATCCCATCGGTACCGAAATATTTACGTTCGCTCATGCTCTTCATCCTTTCGCTCTTTGTGTCGCTTCAACCACCCGCATCGCTTCGACGGTTTCTTTTACATCGTGGGCGCGAATAATGTGCGCGCCCTGCATGGCGGCAATAACCGCACAGGCCAGGCTGCCCGTCAGGCGCTGGGAAGGTCCCACATTCAGCAGTTGTCCAATCATTGATTTGCGTGACATGCCAACCAACAGCGGCAGCGCAAAACGGTGAAATTTACTGAGGTGGGCCAGCAGTTCATAATTGTGGCTGAGATTCTTACCGAAACCGAAGCCCGGGTCGAGTAACAGATTCTCTTTTTTTATGCCTGCGGCTTCGCAGCGGGCCAGTTGTTCAACGAAGTAAGTGTCCACTTCGCTTACAATATCCTTATAGGCTGGTGCCTGCTGCATCGTACGCGGTTCGCCCTGCATATGCATTAGACAAACCGGTAAGCCCGCTGCCGCTGCCGCTGCCAACGCGCCAGGCTCAGACAGCGAGCGCACATCATTGATAATGTGAGCCCCTGCGCTGGCGGCTTCACGAATCACGTCGGCTTTGGACGTATCGACCGATATCCATACCTCAAAGCGTTGAGCGATAGCTTCGACCACCGGAATCACCCGTTCAAGCTCCTCCTCAACGCTCACTTCATCAGCGCCCGGACGCGTGGACTCGCCCCCCACGTCAATAATTGTTGCGCCAGCGTTGACCATCTCGTTAGTGTGCGTTAACGCATCGACCAGCGCATTGTGTTTACCACCATCGGAAAAAGAGTCCGGCGTGACGTTGAGAATGCCCATCACATGTGGAAATGACAAATCGAGATGGGAATCACGGGCGAACAGTTTCATGGTGAAAAACTCCTTGTGGCTCAATGTATAGATGTAAAAAACCCCGGACCAGCCGGGGTTTTATTAAAAGACCTGACGTCTTATTTGTCGAACTGTTCTGACATGGTATTGCCTGGATTCGGCGTACGCGGTTCATCGACCGGACGCGGGGCCTTTGGCGTACCGTTACTGTCTGAATTGCTGCTGCCCGGATCTTCCCAGCCTGCTGGCGGACGCACTTCACGGCGTGCCATCAGGTCGTCAATCTGCGGTGCATCAATGGTTTCATACTTCATCAGCGCATCTTTCATCGCGTGAAGAATGTCCATGTTTTCGCCCAGGATCTGGCGAGCGCGCTGATAGTTCGTATCAATCAGGTGTTTAACTTCCTGGTCGATAATACGGGCAGTTTCATCTGACATATGCTTGGCTTTTGCCACTGAACGGCCCAGGAACACTTCACCGTCTTCTTCAGCATACAGCAGCGGGCCCAGTTTCTCAGAGAAGCCCCACTGGGTAACCATGTTACGGGCCAGGTTGGTTGCCACTTTGATATCGTTAGAGGCACCGGTAGAGACATGTTCTGCACCGTAGATGATCTCTTCCGCCAGACGACCGCCGTACAGGGTCGAAATCTGACTTTCCAGCTTCTGACGGCTTGCGCTAATCGCATCGCCTTCAGGCAGGAAGAAGGTCACACCTAATGCACGACCGCGCGGAATAATGGTCACTTTGTGCACCGGATCGTGTTCCGGTACCAGACGACCAATAATCGCGTGGCCGGCCTCATGGTAAGCCGTAGACTCTTTCTGTGCTTCGGTCATCACCATGGAACGGCGCTCTGCACCCATCATGATTTTGTCTTTGGCTTTTTCGAATTCCACCATCGACACAACGCGTTTATTGCTGCGTGCAGCAAACAGCGCCGCTTCGTTCACCAGGTTCGCCAGATCGGCACCGGAGAAGCCTGGCGTACCGCGCGCAATGATGGCCGCATCAATGTCGGTTGCCAGGGGTACACGACGCATATGCACTTTCAGAATCTGCTCACGACCACGTACGTCTGGCAAGCCCACGACAACCTGACGGTCAAAGCGGCCCGGACGCAGCAGCGCAGGGTCAAGTACGTCTGGACGGTTGGTCGCAGCAATCACGATGATGCCTTCGTTACCTTCAAAGCCATCCATTTCAACCAGCATCTGGTTCAGGGTTTGTTCACGCTCATCGTGCCCTCCCCCTAAACCGGCACCACGCTGGCGACCAACGGCATCGATCTCATCGATGAAGATAATGCACGGTGCCGCTTTCTTAGCCTGTTCAAACATGTCACGGACGCGAGACGCACCCACACCAACGAACATTTCAACAAAGTCAGAACCTGAAATGGTAAAGAACGGTACTTTCGCCTCACCGGCAATGGCTTTCGCCAGCAGGGTTTTACCGGTACCCGGCGGGCCGACCATCAGAACGCCTTTCGGGATTTTACCCCCCAGCTTCTGGAAACGGCTCGGTTCACGCAGGTATTCGACCAGCTCACCGACTTCCTCTTTCGCTTCGTCACAGCCTGCTACGTCAGCAAAAGTGGTTTTAATCTGATCTTCCGTTAGCATGCGGGCTTTGCTCTTACCAAAGGACATTGCGCCTTTGCCGCCACCGCCCTGCATTTGCCGCATGAAGAAAATCCACACACCAATCAGCAGTAACATTGGGAACCAGGAAATGAAGATCGACGCCAGCAGGCTTGGCTCTTCAGGCGGCTCACCAACCACTTTAACGTTCTTGGTCAACAGGTTATCGAGTAACTTGGGATCATTGACAGGAATGTAGGTGGTGTATTTATTACTGTCTTTTTTGG
The DNA here is from genome assembly GCF_035191405.1 of Pantoea sp. JZ2. NCBI lineage: Bacteria > Pseudomonadati > Pseudomonadota > Gammaproteobacteria > Enterobacterales > Erwiniaceae > Pantoea > Pantoea sp. JZ2. Next base: position 4,217,854 of record NZ_CP045247.1, read on the forward strand.
TTACGTTAATTTCACGCCCGTTAATACGTGCCTCGCGGACCTGATCCTGGTTCACTTCCGACAGGAAGGTTGAATAATCAACCCTACGGCCATTTGACTCGCTGGGCCCAAAGCTCTGGAAGACTGACATCAGTACAACCGCGATGACTAGCCAGAGAATCAGGTTTTTCGCCATGTCACTCAAGGGATTAACCTCATATTACAACGGTGTTAACAGATAGCGTAGGGTACTATAGATCCTTCGTACATGGAATCGCAGCGGGAAGGCTGGATGATCCACCACGTTGGCTACAGCTTGCGCCCAGTCGCCACAATATAAACTTCACGTGAACGTGAACGTGAAGCGTCAGGCTTACGTATTTTCACTTTCGTGAACAGGGATCGAATTTCCCGCAGGTATTCATCAAAGCCATCCCCCTGGAACACTTTCACTACAAAACTCCCGCCGGGAGCCAAAATGTCACGACACATCTCTAACGCCAGCTCAACCAAATACATCGACCGGGGAATATCTACGGCAGGTGTACCACTCATATTCGGTGCCATATCAGACATGACGACCTGGACTTTCTGATCGCCCACACGCTCAAGCAACGCGTTAATCACCGATTCTTCACGAAAATCGCCTTGAAGAAAATCGACACCAACAATAGGATCCATAGGCAGGATATCACATGCAATGACACGCCCTTTGGACCCAATTTGCTGTACCACATATTGCGACCAGCCACCGGGTGCAGCACCCAGATCTACCACGGTCATACCGGGTTTGAAAAGCTTGTCACCCTGTTGTATTTCATCAAGTTTAAACCAGGCGCGCGAACGCAACCCTTTTTTCTGTGCCTGGAGCACGTATTTATCGCTAAAGTGTTCCTGTAGCCAGCGGCTGGAGCTGGCTGAACGCTTTTTACCGGTCATAAAATTTCCAACTAAATCGTCATCGTAGCGATAAATCTGCACGCAGTAGGTTGCGTCGATTTGGCGATATACCCGAGATGGCGGTAGAATGAACCGTTTTCAATCCCCGAGTAAGTAAATAATACGATGAATCTAAGTACCAAACAAAAACAGCACCTGAAAAGCCTCGCCCATCCGCTCAAGCCAGTCGTCATGCTCGGAGGCAATGGCCTGACCGAAGGTGTGCTGGCAGAGATCGAACACGCGCTGGGACACCACGAGTTAATCAAGGTGAAAGTCGCCTCTGAAGATCGTGAGACCCGGCAGCTGATCGTCGACGCTATCGTACGTGAAACTGGCGCCGTCAACGTTCAGTTGATAGGTAAAACGCTGGTGCTGTATCGCCCCGCTAATGAGAGCAAGATTTCTCTGCCACGTTAAGTGGGCAAAGAAAGTGCCATGCTCTTACATGGGATAAAAGGCCGCAGCGCGGCCTTTTTCCTTTCTTTACATTGTACTGCAACCCGTTACAAAAGGTTGCCACCTGTCAGATGTATTCCACCTTCAGGATTTCGTACTCCACATCGCCGCCCGGCGTTTTGATAATCGCCACGTCATCGGCTTCTTTCCCCACCAGGCCACGCGCCATTGGCGAGTTAACAGAAATCAGATTTTGCTTAAAGTCTGCTTCATCGTCACCTACGATGCGGTACGTAAACTCTTCATCCGTATCCACATTCAGGACCGTTACCGTCGCGCCAAAAATGACGCGGCCGGTTTTAGGCATTTGGGTGACGTCGATAACCTGCGCATTTGAGAGTTTGGCCTCAATCTCCTGAATGCGTCCCTCACAGAACCCCTGTTCTTCACGCGCAGCATGGTATTCGGCATTCTCTTTCAAATCGCCGTGCTCGCGGGCCTCCGCGATGGAGGCAATAATGCGCGGGCGTTTCACCGTTTTCAGCTCATGCAGCTCTTCGCGCAGCCTTTCAGCGCCTCTTAACGTCATCGGAATCTGGTTCATTTTAGCTCCTCGTCATCAATCCTGTTTCACGGTGCATCCTGACCGGTGACTGCAGAAAAAAGCGTTCTGCGGCGCCATGCCTCATTTTGCAAATAAAAGAAGACTGACCCGGAAATGTTCCAGGCCAGAAAAGGTTTTGCAATTTGATACGTATTTTACCCCAGAGTTCCCTGCGGGTCATCGTTTACTTTGCACCGTCCAGGGACGTAGTATTGTCGCCTTCACCTGTCAGTTGCCGCGAGATTATGCGATTTTCACGACTTGTTACCGGATTAACCTGTGCGTTTATGCTGCAGGCACAAGCAGCACCCGTTGATGAATACATGCAGTATCTGCCAGATGGTGCCAACCTGGCTTTACTGGTGCAAAAAGTGGGCGCAACTACGCCGATCATTGATTACCACGGGAAACAGATGGCGCTTCCCGCCAGTACCATGAAAGTCATCACCGCGCTGGCGGCATTACTGGAACTGGGCGGTGATTATCGTTTTCAAACGACCTTTGAGACCAAAGGTGCGCTGATCGATGGCACACTGAATGGCGATCTTGTTGCCCGTTTCGCTGGCGATCCTACATTGGGCCGCCAGGATCTGCGTAATATGGTCGCAGCCTTAAAAAAACAAGGCATCACGCATATCAAAGGCAATCTGGTCATTGATACCTCGGTGTTTGCCAGCCATGATGCGGCGCCGGGTTGGCCGTGGAACGATATGACGCAGTGCTTTAGCGCACCGCCCGCTGCGGCTATCGTCGATAAAAACTGTTTCTCCGTGTCGCTCTACAGTGCGGATAAGCCCGGCGAAAACGCCTTCGTGCGCATCGCCTCTTATTATCCGGCGCACATGCTGAGCCAGGTGCGCACCATTGGGCGCAACAGTGGCGAGGGGCAGTATTGCGAACTGGATGTGGTGCCAGGTGAGCTGAACCGCTATACCCTGACCGGCTGTCTGCGTCAGCGTAGCGATCCCCTTCCGCTGGCCTTTGCCGTTCAGGATGGTGCCGCCTGGGCCGGCGAGATTCTGAAATCTGAACTGCGTTCCGCCGGTATTGATTACAGCGGACATCTGCTGCGCCAGACACAGGTCACTGAGCCGGGCACCGTGCTGGCCTCAACCCAGTCTGCGCCGCTGCATACGCTGCTGCATATGATGCTGAAGAAGTCCGACAATATGATCGCCGACACGGTGTTCCGCACCATTGGCCATCATTACTTTAATGTACCGGGCACCTTCCGCGCCGGGTCAGACGCGGTGCGCCGTATCCTGCGTGAAAAAGCGAATATCGATTTGGGTAACAGTATCCAGGTTGATGGTTCCGGCTTGTCGCGCCACGATCTCATCTCTCCTGCCACCATGATGCAGGTGCTGCAGTACATTGCGCAAAATGACAGCAAGCTGGATTATATTTCCATGCTGCCCCTGGCGGGTCATGACGGCACGCTGCAATATCGCGGCGGCCTGCATGAAGCCGGTCTGGATGGCAAAGTCTCTGCCAAAACGGGTTCACTGCAGGGCGTTTACAACCTTGCCGGTTTTATCACCACGTCCAGCGGGGCGCGCGTCGCGTTTGTGCAGTTCCTGTCCGGCTATGCGGTACCGCCGGAAGATCAGCGCACGCGCCGTATTCCACTGGTGCGGTTCGAAAGTCGGCTCTATCGCGATATCAACAAGAACTACTAACTGATGTCGATAAAAGCGCAGTGGGATCAACGCCGCTGCGCTTTTTTATTGGCCTGACAGGCGTTCGCCCTTCCCCTTTGCCTCACTGTTTTATTCTTACTGCCATCGCGTTAGTGACGTTCCTCGGGCTGACGCCACGGGCCATTAAACACGCCGTGAGCCGCGATACGTTAGCCACATAAGCGAACCTCAGGCTTTTATGCGAAGGAGGGAAAGCATGGTGAAATGTAGGCTGTATGAAGAAACTGGCAGACATACGCCAGGGCTGCGCGGGTGAACCCAGCGCCTGCCCGCTGGATTTCGGCGTATACGTCGAAGCGGGTAGCAGGAGGTTTGTCCACTGCCTGCGGCATTTGAGTTATCAACGGCAAGGCGTGATAGCGGGCAAAGACAGGCCGGAAAGAAAACTGCCCCCATTCCGGCAGAAGGGGGCAGCAAAGTGTGTTAACGCTGATAAATGATTTCGACGCCTTCGTCGTCATCTTCATCCCAGTCGTCATCCCACTCTTCATCGTCTTCAACAGCCGCGTTCTCGAGGGCTTCTTTGTGGTAGTCGTCCCACATGAATTCCACTTTCTCAGGCTGTTTTTCTTCAACGTCCGCTTCTTTCGGATTGGCGTTGATAAAGCTCATCACATCCCAGCACAGGTCGGTCACGCCCTGACGGCTGGCCGCCGAGATAAGATAGTACTTCTCTTCCCAGCCCAGCGCCTCAGCAATGGCTTTTGCGCGAGCCTGTGCTTCTTCTTCATCAATCAGATCGACTTTGTTAAACACCAGCCAGCGCGGCTTGTTGAACAACTTATCGCTGTATTTTTCCAGCTCACCCAGAATAATACGGGCGTTCTCAACCGGATCGCTCTCGTCAATCGGGGCGATGTCAATCAGGTGCAACAGAACACGGCAGCGTTCCAGATGTTTCAGGAAGCGAATCCCCAGACCGGCGCCTTCTGCAGCACCTTCAATCAGCCCCGGAATATCGGCGACGACGAAGCTCTGCTCGCTGTCCATACGTACAACGCCCAGGCTGGGTACCAGGGTGGTAAAAGGATAATCAGCCACTTTCGGCTTGGCAGCGGAAACCGCACGGATAAAGGTGGATTTACCGGCATTCGGTAAGCCCAGCATGCCCACGTCAGCCAGCAGCATCAGCTCCAGTTGCAGGTCACGTTTCTCGCCTGCGGTGCCCATGGTTTTCTGCCGTGGGGTACGGTTGACCGAGGATTTAAAACGGGTGTTACCCAGACCGTGCCAGCCGCCTTTTGCCACCATCAGCGTCTGCTGGTGACGCGTCATATCGCCCAGTGTCTCGCCCGTTCCCTGGTCAATAACGCGGGTTCCGACGGGGACTTTAATCGTAATATCTTTGCCGCGTTTACCCGTACAGTCGCGACTCTGACCATTCTGACCACGCTCAGCGCGGAAAGATTTTTCGAAACGATAATCGATCAGGGTGTTAAGGTTTTCGTCAGCGACTAAATATACGTCACCGCCGTCACCACCATCACCGCCGTCCGGGCCGCCTTTTGGGATATATTTTTCACGGCGGAAACTGACACAGCCATTACCGCCATCACCTGCGACGACCAAAATTGTCGCTTCATCAACAAACTTCATTTTCTTTCTCCGTCACACAATCGTCTGCAACAGGCTGCAAACGGGTCCGCCAGGGTCGTTCTGCGCTGACCAGCGGCGGATAAATCAAAACTGGCTCTCGCCAGCATGTACATAAAGTGTACAACACGCAGCCAGGCTATGTCGCCTGTCTGGCGACAGGTCGCAGAATGTAAAAAGCCCCGCAAGAGTTGCGGGGCCTTCAATTCGTGCGTTCAGACGGTAACCGTCTGCGTCACGACAACCTTACTCAGCAACGATGCTGATGTATTTACGGTTGTTCGGACCTTTAACTTCGAATTTTACTTTGCCGTCTGCGGTAGCAAACAGAGTGTGGTCACGACCACAACCTACGTTGTTACCGGCGTGGAATTTGGTACCACGCTGACGAACGATGATGCTACCTGCCAGAACAGATTCGCCACCGAAACGTTTTACACCCAGACGTTTTGCATTGGAGTCACGACCATTTCGAGTCGAACCACCAGCCTTTTTATGTGCCATTTGTCAGATCTCCTCTTACGCCGTGATACCAGTGATTTTCACATCAGTGAACCACTGGCGATGGCCAGCTTGCTTACGGTAGTGCTTACGACGACGAAACTTAACGATTTTAACTTTCTCGCCACGACCATGAGCAACAACTTCTGCCTTGATCACACCGCCTGAAACCAGTGGCGCGCCGATTTTCACGTCTTCGCCATTTGCAATCATCAGAACCTGGTCAAACTCGATGGTTTCACCGGTTGCGATGTCCAGCTTTTCCAGGCGAACGGTCTGACCTTCGCTTACTCGGTGTTGTTTACCACCACTTTGGAAAACCGCGTACATATAAAACTCCGCTTCTGCGCTTGCCTTTTAGTTCATCAGGCGGCGCGCTAAATATTCACAATAGGGCGCGAATTCTACGCAAAACTCAAACAGAAGACAAGAGCACTTTGCACACTCTTGCAGAAAAAAAACACAGGCTCAATGCAAACGTTTCTCAACCTGAAAATTCAAGTACAATCAGTAACAGATTACTGAACGCTGGCTGGGTAAAACCGCTTACCATGGCAGAGAAACGAGTCATAGCTGAAAAGACGAATGAACTTAGAACAGATTAACGAATTAACCGCACAGGACATGGCTGCCGTTAACCAGACCATACTCGACCAGCTGAATTCAGATGTCTCGCTCATCAACCAGCTGGGTTATTACATCATCAGTGGCGGCGGTAAACGCATCCGGCCCATGATTGCCGTGCTGTCTGCTCGCGCCATGGGTTACCAGGGGGATTTACACGTGACCAACGCGGCGCTGATCGAATTTATCCACACCGCCACGCTGTTGCATGACGATGTCGTGGATGAATCCGATATGCGCCGTGGAAAAGCCACCGCGAACGCCGCATTTGGTAACGCGGCCAGCGTACTGGTCGGTGATTTTATTTATACCCGCGCTTTCCAGATGATGACCAGCATGGGCTCGTTGCGCATTCTGGCGCTGATGTCCGAGGCGGTGAACGTGATCGCTGAAGGAGAAGTGCTCCAGCTGATGAACGTCAACGATCCCGACATCACCGAAGAGAGCTATATGCGGGTGATATACAGCAAAACCGCGCGCTTATTTGAAGCCGCCTCTCAGGCCTCGGCGATTCTGGCGGAAGCGACGCCAGCGCAGGAAAAAGCGCTGCAGGATTACGGACGTTATTTGGGAACGGCTTTCCAGTTAATCGATGATTTACTGGACTACAGTGCCGATGGTGAAACCCTGGGCAAAAATACCGGTGACGATCTCAGCGAAGGTAAACCCACGCTGCCTCTGCTTCATGCCATGAACAACGGATCGCCTGAACAGGCTAAAATGATCCGTGAGGCGATTGAACAGGGGAACGGCCGCCATTTACTGGCTCCCGTTCTGGAAGCGATGAACCAGTGCGGCTCTCTGGAATGGACGCGCAAGCGTGCTGAGCAGGAAGCGGATAAGGCCATCGCGGCATTACAAATCCTGCCTGAAACCCCATGGCGCACAGCGCTGGAATCTCTGGCTCACATGTCGGTTCAACGCGATTTCTAATCGCTGACGGGGCCTGACGGCCTCGTCTTCTTTCTTTCCCCCGCCGCGGTTGCAGTCATTACCATCCTTTTGCGTCAGGCCGCGCAGTTCTGTCTGCTTACGGAAATATTACTGGAACCTTATGGAAATTTTCTGATATAAACCACCATAAGTTTCCAGATGTATTTTAAAGCACGTCAGAATCCCCCCGCGCGCTTCGCACTGACAAGGAGAAAACAGTAATGCAAAAAAGGACAGAGGACTGGCATCCTGCCGATATTATTGCCGCACTGCGCAAACGTGGTACAACGCTGGCGGCATTGTCCCGCCAGGCAGGATTAAGCTCATCAACACTGGCTAACGCCCTTTCACGGCCATGGCCAAAAGGGGAATGGCTGATTGCTGATGCGATCAATGTCCACCCATCAGAGATATGGCCAAGCCGCTATTACGATCCTGAAACGAACAGCCTACTGGATCGAAAAAAACGTGTGCGATCGTCCGATCAGACGACCAAAAACTAACATCGGGTTAGTGCCAGACGAAAAAAAACCAGCCCGTATGCCAGGCTGGTTTTTTACAGGCCTGTCCGAAACATTATTCGCCGCTGACGCGCTCGATGTTTGCGCCCATCGCTTTTAGCTTATCTTCGATATGCTCGTAACCCCGATCGATGTGGTAAATGCGATCGACCAGCGTTGTGCCTTCCGCTATACACCCTGCCAGCACCAGGCTTGCCGATGCACGGAGATCCGTCGCCATCACCTGCGCGCCCGACAAGGTTTCCACACCGTGACAGATTGCGGTATTGCTCTCAATTTCTGCGTGAGCACCCATACGAATCAGTTCAGGGATGTGCATAAAACGGTTTTCAAAAATGGTTTCGGTGATTAGCCCCGTGCCTTCCGCGACCAAATTCAGCAGGGTGAACTGCGCCTGCATATCGGTCGGGAAACCCGGATGAGGAGCGGTACGCACGTTGACCGCTTTAGGGCGCTTACCGTGCATATCCAGGCTGATCCAGTCTTCACCGGTTTCAATGTCTGCACCGGCATCACGCAGTTTCGCCAGCACTGCGTCCAGAGTGTCAGGCTGCGCATTGCGGCACAGCACTTTCCCCCCCGAAATAGCAGCCGCCACCAGGAAGGTGCCGGTCTCAATACGGTCTGGCAGGACGCGATAAACCCCACCGCCCAGACGCTCAACGCCTTCAATGGTGATTTTATCCGTGCCTGCGCCCGAAATTTTTGCACCCAGCGTATTAAGGAAATTGGCGGTATCCACGATTTCAGGTTCACGCGCCGCGTTCTCAATCACCGTGGTCCCGGTTGCCAGCGTCGCGGCACTCATAATGGTCACCGTCGCGCCTACGCTGACTTTATCCATCACGATCAGCGCCCCTTTCAGGCGACCGTTAACTGAGGCTTTTACATAGCCTTCTTCCAGCTTAATCTCCGCACCCAACTGCTCAAGACCCGAGATGTGCAGGTCTACCGGGCGCGCACCGATGGCGCAACCACCAGGCAGTGAGACTTCGCCCTGACCGAAACGGGCCACTAACGGACCAAGCGCCCAAATAGAGGCACGCATGGTTTTCACAAGGTCATAGGGTGCACAAAAAACGTCTACGCCGCTGGCATCGACGTGAACGGAACCGTTGCGCTCAACCTTCGCACCTAACTGGGTTAACAACTTCATAGTGGTGTCGATGTCACGCAGCTTCGGCACATTCGTAATCTCAACCGGCTCTTCGGCCAGTAAAGCTGCAAACAGAATTGGCAGTGCGGCGTTCTTCGCCCCGGAAATGGTGACTTCACCACTTAAACGGGTGGGGCCTTGCACACGAAATTTATCCATTAACACGGTTCTCAATTAACTGGCTATTAAACGGTCGCGCAGGTGGCGCAGCCCTTGCGGGGATCAGAAACCGTTCAGTTTACGGTCACGCGCCCACTCTGCAGGCGTGTAGGTTTTGATGGATACCGCATGAATGCGGTTATCCGCAATGAATTCCATCAGCGGCGCATAAACAGCCTGCTGTTTCTTAACGCGGCTTAACTCACCAAACATTTCGCCCACGGCGATCACCTGGAAATGGCTGCCATCGTTGCTCATGACATGAACTTCTTCTAAAGGCAGTGCTGCCATCAGCACAGCCTGAATTTCACTGTTTTCCATCGCTCTTAACTTCACTTAATAATAATAAGGCTGACATAGTAGAGGAAAGTGCCTGATTCTTAAATACGCAAAAGCCCCTGTCGGCGACCGGGGCTAAGGCTGAGAAGGCGAATACAGGCGCTTTAATCCGCAGAAACAATAATTTGTTGCAGGTTGTAAAGGGTGATCAACGACCGCAGTTTGTCACCGATGCCAACAAACTGCAGCGCGCCGCCCTGCTGCGAGACGATTTCCCGCAGGTGGACCAACAGCGCCAGGCCTGAGGTATCCACCCGTTCCAGAGCTGAAACGTCGATCAGCGTCGCCCCGCTAATCAACGTTTCACGCTGCTCCCAGAGATCCAGCAGCGTGTCACGATCCAGCTCACCTTCCAGCCGTAGCGTGTTCGCCTCGCGGCTCCAGTGCAGTGAGGGCTGCATTATTTGTTTTGATCCAGTGTGATTGGCTGTTTCGCTGACGCTTCAAGTTGCGCAGTCAGTGCATCAATCCCTTTCGTACGTAACAGATCGCCCCACTCATTTTGTTTCGTGGTGATCATGCTGACCCCTTCTGCGATCATATCGAACGCCTGCCAGTTACCGGTCTGGCTGTTTTTACGCCACTGGAAATCCAGGCGCACTGGCGGACGGCCCTGAGGATCGATGATCGTCACACGGATGGCGACAATATTGGCATTGCCCAGCGGTTTCGCAGGTTCGATCTGGTAAGTCTGACCGTGATAAAGCGCTAACGCCTGGCCATAAGCCTGAGCCAGATAATCACCAAAAGCCTTAAAATAGGCTTCGCGCTGTGCCGGTGTGGCTTCCCGATAGAAACGGCCCAGGACTAACGCCCCCGCATATTTAATCTGCACATAAGGCAGCAGCTCCTGGCGGACGATATCACGCAGGTAGTTGGGATCCTGCTTGATTTTCGCCTGCTCGCTTTTCAGGCGGGTAAAAGTTTTGTTAGCCGCTTCATTCATCAACGTATAAGGATTGCTTTGATCGGCTGCTGTCGCCGCCAATGGCGCGATCGCCAGCATGGCAATCATCAGAAAACGTTTAAACATCATGTTATCCCTCTGTTAAGGTTGAGCGGCTGCGGGAGCGGCAGTATCGCCACCCTGCGCATCCTTACTGTCACCGGTTTGCTTGTTACCTTTGTTGTCGCCGCTTTTATACAGGAACTGGCCTATCAGGTCCTCCAGTACCATCGCCGACTTGGTATCACGTATCGTGCCACCATCGTTTAACATCGCCGAGCCCAGCTCAGGATCGTCAAAGCCAACGTTTAACGACAGAAACTGCTCGCCCAGCAAGCCCTGAGTGCGGATGGCAAGCGAACTGGTGTCCGGAATCTGGTTGGCATACTTGTCGCTGATATCCATCGTGACGCGTGGCAGTAATGTTTTCGGTTCAAGTGAAATATCTGTCACCCGACCAATCACGACACCACCAATTTTAACAGGCGAACTGACTTTCAGGCCGCCGATATTATCGAAGGTGGCATACAGCTTCCAGGTGGGTTCTGTCCCCAGCGATTTAAGATCCGCCACGCGCAGGCAAAGGAACAGCACCGCTAACAGTGCCATGATCATAAAAACGCCAACCCAAATTTCGCTTTTTTTGCTTTGCATCGCATTAATTCCCAAACATCAGTGCTGTCAGCACAAAATCTAAACCGAGGACCGCCAGTGATGCATGCACCACGGTGCGCGTCGTGGCGCGACTAATACCTTCAGAGGTCGGAATCGCATCGTAACCATTAAACAGCGCGATCCAGGTAACCGTGACGGCAAAAACGGCGCTTTTAATAATGCAGTTAACCACATCGCTACGAAAATCGACGGCATTTTGCATCGCCGACCAGAAGAAGCCAGGGTCAATACCTTTCCAGCTCACGCCCACCAGCGCGCCGCCGGTAATCCCTACGGCGGTGAAGATGAGTGCCAGCAGCGGCATGCTGATAAAGCCTGCCCAAAAACGTGGTGAGACAACACGGCGCAGAGGATCGACCGCCATCATTTCCATGCTGGACAGCTGTTCCGTGGCCTTCATCAGCCCAATCTCAGCCGTTAACGCCGACCCTGCCCGACCTGCAAACAGCAAGGCTGTGACAACCGGCCCCAGTTCACGTAGCAATGACAGTGCCACCAACATGCCCAGGCTGGTTTCTGCACCATAGGTGTTTAATACCAGATAGCCCTGCAACCCCAGCACCATGCCGATAAATAACCCGGAGACCACAATGATCACCAAAGACAGGACGCCAATGCTGTAGAGTTGTTTGACTAACAGCGGGAAGTGTTTGCGAAACGCGGGTTTACCGACCAGCGCATGAAAAAGCATTAATCCGGCACGCCCAAAGCTGGCGCAGGTTCCAATCCCCCGACGTCCTAATGACGCCAGTGCTTTTAACAACATCAGCTTAGCTTCTCCCTGACCCGGTTAAATCGGCCAAATAATCGCCCGCCGGAAAACGAAACGGTACGGGCCCGTCCGCGATGCCGTCGATAAACTGGCGCACGCGTGGGTCATTGTTGGCACGCAAATCGGGCGTGGTCCCGTGCGCGATAATTTTTTGTCCCGCCACGATATAAGCATAATCGGCAATACTTAACACTTCAGGCACGTCATGCGACACCACAATGCATGTCAGTCCCAGTGCATGGTTAAGCTCATCAATCAGTTTAACCAGTACGCCCATCGTAATAGGATCCTGACCTACAAACGGCTCATCGAACATAATTAATTCAGGCTCCAGAGCAATAGCCCGAGCCAGGGCCACCCTGCGCGCCATTCCGCCCGAAAGCTCCGCAGGTTTCAACTGCGCGGCACCCCGTAACCCCACGGCTTCCAGCTTCATCATGACGGTGCTGTGCAGAAGCGCCGCCGGCAACCGTGTGTGTTCACGAAGCGGCCAGGCCACATTTTCGTAGACGGTTAAATCGGTAAAAAGTGCACCGGACTGAAACAGCATGCTCATCTTTTTACGCGCTTCATACAATCGGGTGCGCGACAATGTCGGAATGTTCTCGTCCCGGAACCAGATCTCGCCGCTGTCAGGCTGAAGTTGCCCGCCAATCAAGCGCAGCAGCGTTGTTTTCCCGATCCCTGACGGCCCCATGATCGCCGTCACTTTGCCTTTGGGTACCGTAAGGGAAATATCGTCGAAAATTTTGCGATCGCCACGTGAGAAACTCACGCCACGAACCTCAACCAGGTTCGTTTTTTGTTGGATCATTATCACCTCTATTACGGATCGGGCGTAAACATAGGGTACGATGGTAGCCTGTTAAGGTTAAACGCACGATAGCTTTACAGAAACTTAATGCAAAGATTTGGCGAAAACGGTCATAAAATTTACTTTTGTCGCTCGGACGGTCAAAATCAGCGCCTGTTTTGTCACATCGAACCTGAAGGCAAGCCAACAGGGGTTTTAAGCAAGGATTTTTCATGTTCGTCGCAACCGCACTGCTGATTATCGGACTGCTTTTACTGGCTTATGGTGCCGATCGTCTGGTGTTTAGTGCTGCAATACTTTGCCGATCGTTCGGGATCCCGCCGTTAATCATCGGCATGACCGTCGTCAGTATCGGTACCTCGCTTCCGGAGATCATCCTTTCCTTCTCCGCTGCGCAGTATGGCCAAATGGATCTGGCGGTGGGCACCGCGCTTGGTTCGAACATCACCAATATACTTTTGATTCTCGGCGGCGCGGCGCTGTTACATCCGCTCAGCATCCATTCCAACTTAATTCGCCGTGAACTGCCGCTGATGGTGCTGGTCTCATTACTGAGCGGTATTACGCTATTTGATAACTATCTTAGTCGACTGGACGGTATCGCCCTGATTGCCATCGCCGCGATTTATCTGATTGTGACTATTCGCATCGCGCGTAAAGCAGAAAATGACAATAACGATACGCTGACGCGTGAACAACTGGCTGAGCTGCCACGCGAAGAGACGGGTAACACCGTGGCCTTTCTCTGGCTGGCTGTCGCCCTGATTATCCTGCCCATGTCGACACACATGGTGATTGATAATGCGACGGTCTTTGCCGACTACTTTGGCGTGAGTGAACTGGTTATGGGGCTGACGCTTATCGCCGTCGGCACCAGTCTGCCGGAGCTGGCCACGGTCATCGCCGGTGCGTTGAAAGGCGAAGATGATATTGCGATTGGCAACCTGATTGGGGCCAATATTTATAACCTCGCTATCGTGTTGGGCCTGCCGGCACTGATTCACCCCGGCAGCGTCGATTATCACGCTTTTGCACGCGATTACTGGATAATGCTTGGCGTAAGCGTACTGTTCGCCATGCTTTGTCTGTTGCGTCACCGCCGCATTGGCCGTACGGCGGGGACGCTTTTACTCTGTGGTTTCTTCGTCTGGGTAACGTTGCTGTGGCTACAGCCAGCGTTTATGGGCGGCTAAAAAGGACAGATTTGCCATGTCACATCAGCAACCAACGGTAGAGTTTGATTTTCAGCGAGCCGGTAAAACGGTTCTGCGCATTGAGCGCGAAGGCCTTGAGCAGCTTGACCAGTATATCAACGAGGCCTTTTCCGACGCCTGCGCCATGATTTATGCCTGTAAGGGCAAAGTGGTGGTTATGGGCATGGGCAAGTCAGGTCATATTGGTAAAAAAATGGCGGCGACTTTTGCCAGCACCGGCACGCCGGCTTTCTTTGTGCATCCAGCGGAAGCCAGCCACGGCGACCTGGGAATGGTGGGTAAAGACGACGTGGTGCTTGCCATTTCGAATAGCGGTGAATCCAGCGAGATTCTGGCGCTGATTCCGGTGGTTAAACGCCAGCAGATTAAACTGATCTGCCTGACCAGTCGACCTGAAAGCGCCATGGCTCGGGCCGCCGATATTCATCTTTGCGTCAAGGTGCCGCAGGAAGCCTGTCCGATGGGCCTGGCACCTACAACCAGTACCACCGCAGCCCTGGTGATGGGCGATGCACTGGCGGTCTCCCTGCTGGAGGCTCGCGGCTTCACGCCTGAAGATTTCGCGCTGTCGCATCCGGGCGGTGCGCTGGGCCGTAAACTGCTGCTGCACGTGAGCGATATCATGCACAGCGGTGATGAGTTACCGCACGTCACGCGGGATGCATCATTGCGGGATGCGTTGCTGGAGATAACCCGTAAAAATCTGGGCCTGACCGTGATTGTTGACGATTTGATGAAGATTGAAGGCGTTTTTACCGATGGTGACCTGCGCCGCATCTTTGACATGGGCATCGATTTTCAAAAAGCGACCATTGCAGAAGTCATGACGCGTGGCGGCATCCGCGTACGTCCGAACGTGCTGGCCGTCGATGCGCTGAATTTAATGCAAACCAAAAACATTACCTCCCTGCTGGTAGCCGATGACGACCATCTGCTGGGTGTGGTACATATGCATGACATGCTGCGCGCAGGCGTAGTGTAAACAGGAAGACACAATGCAGTCTGAGATTGCCGCTATAGAAACATGTTACGGCCCGGTCAGTGCCGACATTATGGCCCGTGCCGGGCACATTCGCCTGCTGATTTGCGATGTGGACGGCGTGATGTCTGATGGCCTGATCTACATGGGTAACAGTGGAGAAGAACTGAAAACCTTTAATGTGCGTGACGGTTACGGCATTCGTTGCCTGCTGACCTCGGACATTGAAGTGGCTATTATTACCGGCCGCACGGCCCGGTTACTGGAAGACCGCTGCAAAACGCTGGGGATTCGCCATCTTTATCAGGGGCAATCAGATAAGCTTTTGGCCTATCGCGAACTTCTGGATACACTGTCGCTCTCTGACGAGCAGGTGGCTTATATTGGTGACGATCTGATCGACTGGCCAGTTATGGCAAAAGTAGGGCTCAGCGTAGCGGTGGCCGACGCGCACCCGCTGCTGTTAGCACGAGCGCGTTACGTCACACGTATCGCCGGTGGGCGCGGCGCAGTGCGTGAACTGTGCGATCTCATTTTGATGGCGCAAAATAAATTTGAGGATGCCAAAGGGCAATCAGTATGAGTAAAAGCAGGCGTTGGATAACGTTGGGGCTGGCCTTGATTGCGCTGGTGCTCATTGGCTGGAATTTCACTAACCGGGACAGCGACGATGGCGCACCGGTAATGAATAATGATCAAACGCCAACCTACACCAGTGCCAATTCGCATACCGTAGTTTACAACCCTCAGGGTGGCCTGGCTTATAAGCTGATCTCGGACAAAGTTACGTATTTCGAAAATACGGGAACCAGCTGGTTTGATAATCCGGTCATGACAACCTACGACGAGAATAAAATGCCGACCTGGACGGTACGTTCAGATAAAGCAAAGCTCACTAAAGATCGTATGCTGTATTTATATGGTCATGTTGAGCTGAATGCGCTGGCGCCAGATTCTGAACTGGAGCGCATCAAAACGGATAACGCTCAGGTCAATCTTGTCACTCAGGACGTCGCCTCGGACGATCAGGTGACGTTATATGGCCGCAGTTTTAACTCTACCGGCATGAAAATGCGTGGAAATTTACGGACAAAGCAAGCCGAGTTACTCGAAAAGGTCAAAACCTCTTATGAAATTCAAAATGAACAAAAACAGCATTAAGTTTTTACTGGCCAGCCTGCTGCTTGCAGCCAGCCTGCCGGCGCTGGCGCTGACCGGTGACTCGGACAAACCCGTTAATATCGACTCTGAAAATCAGTCGCTGGATCTGCAAGGCAACGTCGCGACCTTTACCGGTAATGTGGTCGTAACTCAAGGGTCGATCAAGATTACGGCAGATAAAGTCGTGGTGACCCGTCCGGGCGGCGACAGCAAAAAAACTATCGTTGATGCTTACGGCAATCCGGCGACCTTCTATCAGATGCAGGACAACGGTAAACCGGTACAGGGACACGCGTCCAAACTGCATTACGAGCTTGCTAATGACTTTGTTGAGCTGACGGGCAATGCGTACATTGAGCAGTTGGACAGCAATATTAAAGGCGACCGCATTACTTACCTGGTCAAAGAGCAAAAAATGCAGGCTTACAGCCAGGGCCAGAGCAAGCGCGTGACCACAGTTCTGGTGCCGTCGCAGTTACAGGACAAGCCCGCGTCAACCAATAGCGAAAAAAAGAGTAACTGATCACTATGGCCACATTAATCGCAGAGAACCTGGCGAAGGCGTACAAAGGCCGTCGCGTGGTTGAAGACGTCAGTCTGCAGGTAAAATCCGGTGAAATCGTCGGCCTGCTCGGCCCAAACGGTGCCGGTAAAACCACCACCTTCTATATGGTGGTCGGGATTGTTCCGCGCGATGCGGGCCGCATTGTCATCGACGATGAAGACATCAGTATTCTGCCGCTCCACGCGCGTGCGCGCCGCGGTATCGGCTACCTGCCCCAGGAAGCGTCAATCTTCCGGCGTCTGAGCGTTTACGACAACCTGATGGCCGTGCTGCAAATTCGTGATGATTTAACCGAAGAACAGCGACAGGATCGGGCGAATGAGCTCATGGATGAGTTCCATATTGCACATCTGCGCGACAATATGGGACAGTCACTGTCGGGCGGTGAACGTCGCCGTGTGGAAATTGCCCGTGCGCTGGCCGCAAATCCCAAATTCATTCTGCTGGATGAGCCTTTTGCCGGTGTTGACCCGATTTCCGTTATTGATATCAAAAAGATTATTGAACATCTGCGCGACAGTGGGCTTGGCGTGTTAATCACTGACCACAACGTGCGTGAAACGCTGGCGGTCTGTGAACGGGCCTATATTGTCAGCCAGGGCAACCTGATTGCTCACGGTACGCCGAATGAAGTCCTTGCAGATGAGCAGGTTAAACGTGTTTATTTGGGTGAAGAGTTCAGACTCTGATAAGGTGTCGTTAATACTGATGGTTACCCGGGAATATTCATCCTGTCTATGAAGCAAGGTTTACAACTCCGGCTCAGCCAGCAACTGGCGATGACCCCACAGCTGCAACAGGCGATACGTCTGTTGCAGCTTTCTACGCTTGAACTTCAGCAAGAGCTACAGCTGGCCCTGGAAAGTAATCCCCTGCTTGAACAGACTGAACAGCATGAAGAAATAGACGCAAAAGAGTATCAGGAAGGCGAAGCGGGACTTGATACGCGTGAAGCGCTGGAACAAAAGGATATGCCCGAAGAGTTGCCGCTCGATGCGACCTGGGATGAAATCTATACCGCGGGAACGCCATCAGGAACCGGTACGGACTATCAGGATGATGAACTGCCCATCTACCAGGGCGAAACCACCCAGTCGCTGCAAGATTATCTGATGTGGCAGGTTGAGCTGACGCCGTTTAGCGATACCGATCGGGCGATCGCGACGTCTATCGTCGATGCCATTGACGATACGGGTTATCTTACCGTTTCGCTTGAAGACATTCTCGACAGTATCGGCGACGATGAGCTGGAAATGGACGAAGTTGAGGCCGTTTTAAAGCGCATTCAACATTTTGATCCGATCGGCGTAGGTGCACGTGATTTGCGTGATTGTCTGCTGGTACAGTTGTCGCAGTATGCGCCTGAAACGCCAACGCTCTCTGAAGCCCGCCTGATCGTCAGCCATCATCTTGATCTGCTGGCTAACCATGATTTCCGCAGCCTGATGCGCGTCACGCGTTTAAAGGAAGACGTACTGAAAGAGGCAATGCTGCTGATTCAGTCGCTCGATCCACGTCCGGGCCAGTCGATCAATACTGGCGAGCCTGAATACGTTATTCCTGATGTGCTGGTTCGTAAAGTTGCGACGCGCTGGACGGTAGAACTCAATACCGACAGTCTGCCGCGGCTTAAAATCAACCAGCACTATGCCGCCATGGGCGGTGCTGCGCGTAATGACAGTGACAGTCAGTTTATCCGCAGTAATTTGCAGGAGGCGCGCTGGCTGATCAAAAGTCTGGAAAGTCGCAATGAGACGCTGTTAAAAGTCTCACGCTGCATTGTTGAACAGCAACAGGCCTTTTTTGAGCAGGGCGAAGAGTTTATGCGTCCGATGGTGCTGGCCGATATTGCCCAGGCGGTGGATATGCATGAATCCACGATTTCCCGCGTCACCACGCAAAAATATCTTCACAGCCCGCGTGGCATTTTTGAACTGAAGTATTTTTTCTCCAGTCATGTTAATACTGAAGGAGGAGGCGAAGCCTCATCTACTGCGATACGGGCACTGGTAAAAAAATTAATCTCGGCGGAAAATCCCGCTAAGCCCTTGAGTGACAGTAAACTGACCTCCATGTTATCTGATCAAGGGATTATAGTGGCACGTCGTACCGTTGCAAAATATCGAGAGTCTTTGTCCATACCGCCTTCAAACCAACGTAAGCAGTTGGTTTAACAGAGAGAAGGAAGACCTATGCAGCTGAACCTTACCGGGCAAAATGTTGAAATCACCGAGCCACTGCGTGAATTCGTCACGGCGAAATTTGCCAAACTGGAACACTACTTTGATCATATCAACCAGGTATATGTTGTCCTGAACGTTGAGAAGGTGACACAGGTTGCTGATGCCACATTGCACGTTAACGGGGGCGAGCTGCACGCCACATCGGAAGCGGAAGATATGTATGCGGCAATTGACGGGCTGATTGACAAGCTGGCCCGTCAACTGACCAAATATAAAGACAAGTTAAAAAAACACTAACCTTCACGCTGGCAGGCGCGCCGGGCGCGCAGAGCTGAAAGGATGGGGCGGATTAACCGCCCCGTTTTGTCATCTGTGCCAGCGCCATGATTCCGCTACGTGATTACCGCGTACCGGTTTACTGGCTAAGTGAACTCGCAAGTGAAACGAAAATGAACAATGATTTAACACTGGAACTGAGCACAGTGCTTTCGCCAGACTGCACCCGCAGCAGCGTACACTGCCAAAGCAAAAAACGGGCGCTGGAAATTATCAGTGAACTGGCCGCTAAGCAGCTCAACCTGCCGCATCAAACGCTGTTTGAAGCGATACTGACCCGCGAGCGCATGGGAAGTACCGGTATTGGCAACGGTATTGCCATCCCGCATGGCAAGCTGGAGGAGGATACGTTACGTGCCGTCGGCGTCTTTATCAGCCTTGAGCAACCCATCGCATTTGATGCCGTGGATAATCAGCCTGTCGATCTCCTTTTTGCGCTCCTCGTGCCCGCGGACCAGTGTAAAACTCACTTACATACACTGTCGTTAGTCGCCAAACGGCTGGCGGATAAAACGGTTTGCCGCCGTCTGCGTGCTGCGCAGAGCGATGAAGAGCTGTATGCCATCATTACCGAAGAACAAACAGAGCAATAAAGCGCGTGATTTACCGGCGTGAGCCGGCTTTAAAACGGGAGAGAAGGTCATGGTGCTGATGATCGTCAGCGGTCGGTCAGGCTCAGGAAAATCAGTGGCGCTGCGCGCGCTGGAAGACATGGGTTTTTACTGCGTGGATAACCTGCCGGTCGTGTTGTTGCCTCAGCTGGCAGAATCACTGGTTGAGCGCAATATCTCAGCGGCGGTGAGTATCGATGTGCGTAACATGCCTGAGTCGCCTGAAATTTTTGAAACCGCGCTCAATAATTTGCCTTCCGGATTCTCGCCCCAGTTGCTGTTTCTTGATGCCGACCGCAATACGCTGATCCGCCGTTACAGTGATACGCGTCGCCTCCATCCCCTGTCCAGCAAAAATCTGTCGCTGGAAAGCGCGATTGATGAAGAGAGTGACCTGCTCGAGCCGCTGCGCTCGCGTGCCGATTTGATCATTGATACGTCAGAGATGTCGGTGCATGAACTGGCTGAGATGTTGCGTACCCGCTTACTGGGTAAACGCGAGCGGGAGCTGACTATGGTGTTTGAGTCGTTTGGCTTCAAACATGGTATTCCCATTGATGCGGACTACGTCTTTGACGTGCGTTTCCTGCCCAATCCACACTGGGATCCCAAACTGCGCCCGATGACGGGGCTGGATCGTCCCGTCGCGGCTTTTCTGGATCGTCATACCGAAGTCCATAACTTCATTTATCAGACACGCAGTTATCTGGAACTCTGGCTGCCCATGCTGGAAACGAACAACCGCAGCTATCTCACCGTGGCGATTGGTTGCACCGGTGGCAAACACCGCTCGGTGTATATTGCAGAACAGCTCGCTGATTATTTCCGCTCCCGGGGTAAAAATGTACAGTCCCGTCATCGCACACTGGAAAAACGTAAATCATGACCGTTAAGCAAACCGTGGAAATCAGAAACAAGCTGGGCATGCATGCACGCCCCGCCATGAAGCTGTTTGAACTGGTGCAAAGTTTCGATGCCGAAGTGCTGTTACGCAACGAGGCCGGCACAGAAGCCGAAGCCAGCAGCGTTATCGCGTTGCTGATGCTGGATTCCGCCAAGGGCGGCCATATTGAGATCGAAGCCAGCGGCCCCCAGGAAACTGACGCGCTGGCCGCCGTCATTGAACTCTTCGAAGCCGGTTTCGACGAAGAGTAACGTCAGTCCAGATGATTGCGCTGCAGGAAGCCCTCTCCTCCCAGTTGGCGCATCTGTCGGAGTATCCATTGCTGGCGCTGGCGCACATAGCCTGACGGCGCGTCGGCACGAAAGCGCAGCGGGTTAGGTAAAACGGCCGCCAGTAACGCCGCTTCTGACATGGTTAAGCGACTGGCAGGCTTGTTGAAAAAACGCCGGGACGCCGCCTCAACACCAAAGGTCCCTTTACCAAACTCCGCGATATTCAGGTAAACCGTTAAGATACGGCGTTTAGTCCAAACGGTTTCCAGGCCGACCGTCAGACCCGCTTCCAGTCCTTTACGCATCCAGCTACGTCCATCCCACAAAAACAGATTTTTAGCCGTTTGCTGTGACAGCGTTGACGCACCGCGCATCCGGTTATCATCGCTGTCCAGTACAGACTGAATGGCTGCCACATCAAAGCCCCAGTGGTGAGGAAAGTTTTGATCTTCCGACGCGATAACGGCCAGCCTTATCCAGGGCGACATCGCCTGTGTCCCCACCCAATCCGAATGTGAGACATAGCTGAAATCGCCACGCAGCCAGGCACCGATCTGGCGTTCAGCCATCACGGCAGAGAAAGGCACCGGGAGAAAGGAAAAAAGTAAAATACCTGCCAGCCACAGCCCTGCCCAAATCAGCAGAATGCGCAGCACAATGCGCTTTACACCCTGCCAAAGCTTCCCTTTATGCTTACTCATACAATCGTCTCATCATTATGTCGTTTTTTAATTAATTTCAGGTGTAATCACCCCTGATGATAAAAAGCGTTCCTGAAAAATTCGCCGTCCGGGCCTGTCACCTTTATGATATGGCAAAGAAAATGCATCTGCGATGCAACAATAGTATGAATGAGTTCAATAAGTTCCCTTAAAAAGGAATCGGTTCCATTTACGAAGTCTCACACCATTCCTTGCAGGGCGATGAGACTAATTCGTGATAATTGCAGCCATCAATGTTTCATAAAACTTATATTTTATTTCGGGCGCGCCTGAACACAGGTTGCAGCAATGCGGCAGGCATTAACGTACTTATGGCATTTCTTCACCGCAATACATGTTTTTTTATTAATACATTTCCCCAAACATTACAAACTTTTCTATTGGTAAAACCTTTTAAGCGCCAGGGCGGATGACGTTTTCCGAAACGTTTTGGACCTTCCTGACCC
Source organism: Pantoea sp. JZ2 (assembly GCF_035191405.1). Taxonomy (NCBI): domain Bacteria; kingdom Pseudomonadati; phylum Pseudomonadota; class Gammaproteobacteria; order Enterobacterales; family Erwiniaceae; genus Pantoea; species Pantoea sp. JZ2. The sequence continues at coordinate 4,239,901 of NZ_CP045247.1, forward strand.
GATCCTTTCATTATTCTTTATTATCATAAGCTTATAGCCAATTTAGTTCGCATCAGTGACGAATCATTTGTGTTAAGAGGCTTAACACAGGCTTTGTTAACAAATTTGGGTTAAACCCGTACAAAAAACAGAACTTTTGTTCAAAAAACAATCAATGTAACGGTAAAATTGATTCCTTTCTTGACTATGTTGGCAAATTAATGTTTCCTGTATTTAAACGCTGTTCAACATCACAAATTTTAATGAATCTTGTCACAAGCTAATTCGAATTTGATAAGGTGTTGCATGTGTTAACCAATACCCGTTGTTGCCTTGAAAAACACTAAGCATAGCAGCAGCGACTTTTTCCCTGGTGTTGGCGCAGTATTAGCGCACCCCGGCCTCGGCTGGGGTCATTTTTTTTGGATCACCGCTGTTTCTCAGCCACCCACTCGCGCAATATCTGCACATCGTGCCGCCATTCACGCTTCAGCTCTTCCACCCATTCGCCCACGTTATCCCACCAGGCCGGTAATTCTGGGCTTTGAATTTGTTTCGCGATCTGTTGCAGATGCTGTAAGCCAACGGACCCTGCGGCACCTTTGATTTTATGGCCCTCTTCAGCAATGCCTTTTTCGTCGCGTGCCATCAGGTTGGAGTCCAGTACATCGAGGTAGCCCGGCATCATCTGTTCGAAGATGGTCAGGCTTTGCGTAATCAGACCGGGTCCCACCAGCTCCAGATACTGTTCAAGCATTGGAATGTCCAGCAAGGTATCGGACTGACGACTGCCCGGCGTCATAACGGCCTGATCATCGTTTCCGGGTTGGTCATCCCAAAACTTTTTGATGATGGCCGTTAACGCAGGTACGGCAAGCGGTTTACTGAGCACATCGTCCATGCCCGCATCAAAATACTCTTTTTTATCTTTCAATACGTTGGCGGTTAAGGCAACCAGCGGCGGCAAATGCGCATCAGGATACCGTTGACGAATGGCACGCGACACGTCCATGCCGGTCATATCCGGTAACTGAATATCCAGTAGCACCAAATCGAACTCCAGCGGGTCAAACATCTCAAGCGCTGCTTGCCCCGTCATGGCAACGTCAACGCTGCATCCCAGTTTTTCCAGAACCGAGCGTGCCACAATGACGTTCAGCTCAATGTCTTCCACCAACAGCACGTGCAGGGCCGGAAGCGGCAGCGTATCGTCAACGCCTTCATCTTCTACTTCCTCGGCAATACGCGGCGCTTTAATCACCACGGTAAAACAGGAGCCCTGGCCCGGTGCACTACTGACGCTGATATCCCCGCCCATCGCCTGCGCCAGACGGCGGGAGACCGCCAGGCCGATACCGGTTCCGGTTGCCGGTTTGCCGCCATGCTGATCGGTAACCTGATAATACATGGCAAAAATTTTGTCCTGCTCTTCCTCGCGAATGCCCTGCCCGGAATCCTGTACCTCAAAGCGCAGCGTTTCATCCTGTTCATAGGCGATACGCACGATGATTTCACCCTGCTGAGTAAACTTCACGGCATTGCCGATCAGGTTCCACAGGATCTGCCGTAGTCGTGTACCATCCGTTGAGATTTTATGAGGCAGCGGTAACTGCGGGGCCATGACAAACTTCAGGCCTTTTGGCTGCGCCAGCAAGCCAGAGAGATTCTCCAGATCGGCCAGGAAACTGGTGAAATCCAGCGGCTGGTTGTCCAGCTGTACCTTGCGTCGCTCGATTTTGTCCACTTCGATGACGTCGTTAAAGATATTGCCCAGGGTGATGGCAGAGACATGGATGGTTTTCAGGTACTTGAGCTGCTCCTGATTCAGATCGGTATCCAGCAAAATGCGGCTCAGACCGACAATGCCGTTAAGCGGCGTACGAAGCTCGTGGCTGATCGTAGAGATAAAGGTGGTCTTTTCCCGGCTCGCGTTCTCCAGCGCGTCCTGATAGCGTTTACGTTCGGTTATATCGCGGCCAAAGCCCATCAGGCCGCTGCGCTTACCGACCCGGTCGTAATAGGGCACTTTACGAATTTCAAAACAGGCTTTCCGCCCATCGGGATACTGCAGCCACTGCTCATAGGTGAGCGAGACGTTGTGACGAAAGACTTTTTCATCGGTTTCCAACACTTTAGTCGCCGTGTCATTGTCATAAATATCATGTGGCGTGAGCCCGATAAGCTGTTTTTCACTTTTACCGGTCAGCAGCTCCATGGCGCGGTTACAGCCTGAGAACTGCTTGTCGATATTGCGATAAAAGACCAGATCTGGCGATGCATCCAGAAAAGAGCGCAGGAAAGACGACTGTTGTTCCAGCTCTATTTGCGCCTGCTCGCGCCGCGCCACCTCTTCGCGTAGCTTAGCCATGACCTGCTCACGTGCCTGCTCCGCTTTTTTACGATCGGCAATTTCCTGATTGAGTCGGGAAATGGTCTCTTTCATCTGCTGATTCAACTCAAGATCGCGCGTACGCATTTCTTCCAGCTTATCCACCAGCCTGGCAAGACGCTGGCGTGACTCTTCCAGCTGATCGACCACCACGGAAAGAAAATAAACCGCCCAGGGCGTGATCAACAGACCGAAAAAGACCGATCGCACCATATCAATACTTTCGACATGACCACGCAGTACCATGGTCACCGCCATCTGCACAATCATGGCCAGCACGACCAGTGCAGACGCCAGCAGCAGCGAAAAACGGATCAGGCCAAGCTTGACCATTAAATCAACATAATATTGCGCCAGCAGGCGAATCTGTTTCATAAACACTCCCTGGGTGAGAACAGCCACATGATAGCGTATTTACGTCACCGTCGTCTTAGTGCATCCGGCGAGATCGCGACCGTCATGCACTTATATGGTGCAAAACGCCGTTGCTTCGCCGACGTTTGCCCCATTATTGCTAAAACCCTTGACTAATTGTGCTAACTCAATGAATCTGTAGGGCCGTCTGCTAAACAGGCGCGCGTATCCAACCTCTTCTTTTCCGTCTGACAAGGCTTTATTGTCACGACGCCCTGTTTTTCATGCATAGCCATTCACATTATTCGAAGTTTTAAGCAGCGCGACCTGATTAATTTTACTAATCACATGCCCCTTATTGATTCAAATTTGCTGCTATAAGAAAAACAGATACATCCTGCGCTTCCACTGCCTGTAGCAGCATTTGATGCTGTTTAGTACCCTGTCGCCAGCATACTTCAGCGATTTCACGCCACTGGCACAGTGATAGAGTTCACATTTCCCTCTCTGCCGCTTAATGAAAAACTGACACATTTTAGACACAAAAGCATAATAAATTCATTTGGTTATCGACATAAAGACGTGATTAAACTGTGTCAGGCTCGCTATTTGACCTTGATTCGCTTTCCCGATAAGTTGGAATTCCGCTGAAAGCTTTCATGATGGGCAAGCGTCACGGCATATCTATGCAACATGACGCCCGCATGGTTTGAGTCATCTCCTTTCGAGAACGGAAACACCACGCGCTACACATCCACGGACTTATCCTCCTGCCGATGAAAAGTGCGTAAAACGAAATCGCGCAGGCTGTCAGGCGCGGGAATAAAAGAATGCGCGCTGGGAAGAGTGTTTAACAAAGCTCAGTGCCTGAAACAATGCAGGTAATGTCAAAAGCAGTTTAAGGAGACCCTCAATGTCCACTAAAAAACCTGAATCCTATGGCTTATATAACCCAGCAGCAGGAAGTGACAGCTGTGGTGTAGGTTTCATTACCCGTAAGGACGGCGAGCAGACCCACGACATTCTGCGTATGGCGCACAGTGCACTCTGCACGGTTCCGCACCGTGGTGGCATGTCCGCTGAAGGCGTGGGTGATGGCGCGGGTGTCAACGTCGATCTTTCACTGCACTTTTTCCGTAAAATTACCGGTCAGGCGCTGGAAGCCGGTCGCTTTGGCGTGGGTAACTTCTTCGTTCCTAAAGATGCTGAACTGCGTGCCAATGCGGAGCGCCTGGTAGAAGAGACGCTGCGTCATTTTAATCTGCCGGTGATCATGAAACGCGAAATGCCGCTGGATAACAGCGTGACGCGTCCGGCCGCTGTCCAGTTTCAGTTGCCCATCGTGCAATGGATTTTTGCTGCGCCTCAGGATGTCAGCCACCAGAACGATTTTGAAAAACGGATTTATCGCGCCCTGCTGGCGATTGAGGCAGAGGCCTTTACGAAAAGTGAGTTTGGCGGTTTGTATCCGCTGTCGCTTTCGTCCCGTACCCAGGTATTCAAAGCCCGTCTGAATTCCAATGAGGTCATTCCTTATTTCAAAGATCTGACCGATCCCGATCATCAGGTCCGTGGGCTGTTTTTCCATACCCGCTTCTCAACCAATACCGATCCGCACACCACTATGGCGCAACCTTTCCGGTTAATGGCCCATAACGGTGAGCTGAATACCGATCGTAAAAACCGGATTGCTGAATCCGCGCTGGCCTCTGCGCGTGGAAAAACTATCGTTCGCCCGAAAGGTCAGTCAGACAGTTCCCGTCTTGACCAGAGCATTCACAGCCGCCTGATGGAAGACGATCTCGACTTAATTACCGCCGTGGTGTCGATGATGCCACCTGCATGGGAAAATGACACCGCGCTCTCTCCGGCGGTGCGTGACATGCTGGAATATTTCTCACTTTATGAAGAGAAGAACGACGGCCCTGCGGCGTTGATCTTTGGTAATGGGGAAGTGATTGGCGCACGTCTTGACCGTCTGGGTCTTCGTCCACTGCGTTCGGTAGAAACCGCCGAGTATATTGGTGCCATGTCGGAAGCCGGCCAGATTGCCTTTCCCCCGGAAAGCGTACTGCGCCGTGGTCGTATCGAAGCCGGCGGCATGCTCTATTTTGATCATCGCGAAAAACGCAGCTATACCACGCATGAAGCGCTGGAAAAGCTGGCTGCGGAAAAAGATTACGCTGCACTGCTCGGCAAATCTCGCGTCGATCTCAAGGAGTTGCCTGTCATCCCTGCTGAGAAACAAGGGTCGCCTCTGCGCTATCGCGGCGATCTGAAAACCTATCAGCGCTTTGTGGCTTACTACTATAACCAGGAAAGCTTCAAATTCATGATGGACCCGATGCTGAACACCGGGGCCGAGAAAATCTCTGCTATGGGTTACGGCAACGCGATCAATGGTCTGTCCGATCACGAAGGCGGCATGGCGCACTACTTTTCGCAGCGTTTTGCACAGGTCACTAACCCACCGCTGGACTCCATCCGTGAAGCGGACGGTATGACGCTGCGCGTGGCACTGGGAGCCAAACCGCACCTGGGACGCAGTAAAGGCCGTCAGATTATTGTGCCGACGCCTATTCTGACGCACCTGGACATGCTACAGCTGCGCGAACAGAACGTCGCACCTTATGCCCGTTTTGACATGCTGTACGAACCTGTCACCGGCAAAGACCTGCTCAGCCGTACGGCCAACGCCACTGCGCTGGAGAAGGCGATTGACGATCTGGCTCAGCAGGTCGTGGATTTCGCGCGTTCTCAGGGCGGGATAGCCGTCCTGACCGACCGCCACATCTCGTCCACCCATGCCGCCCTGCCCATGCTGTTGGTGGTTTCTGCGGTGAACCAGCGCCTGGTACAGGAAGGATTACGTCTTGACGTGTCCCTGGTGGTGGAGAGTGGGCAGATTATCTCGTCGCATCACATTGCCGCGACGCTGGGCTTTGGTGCCTCTGCTGTCTATCCGCTCGGCGTACAGATGCGTGCCGAGGAGAAATTCGGTGAAGGTGAAGAAGGCAATAAAGCCTTTAAACGCTATGCCAAAGCCGCCGAAAAGGCCCTGATGAAGACCATGGGTAAAGTAGGCCTGTGTACCGTTGAAAGCTACAGTAGCGGTGAGTTCTTTGAACCTAACTTCCTTAACACTGACGATCCGGTGCTGAAGAAGTATTTCCCGAATATCAAAACGCCTGTTGGTGGCGCGGGCTTTGCCACCATCGCGCAAATGGCAGTGGACTGGCATCAAAGCGCGCTGAAAATTCAGGGCGAATCAGAAGTGCCATTACTGGGGCTGTTTAAAGAGCGCGCAGAGGGCGCAGGCCACTCCTACGGCACCATTGCCGTGCGTACCTTTATTGATATGACGGAAGAGCCGATTCGCTTTGCGGACAAAGCGCGCGAAGAGGACAATTTCATTCGTCTGATGACGCTGGCCCGTCTGGATAATGCGTTTGGCATCAAGCCTGACACGTTCAAGGACAGCAGCTTTGAGCGCATTCCTGATGACGTGATGAATAACTTTGCCATCACAGCCGATTACCGTCAGTTCTCCAGCCTGATGTATGAAGAGCGTAAACGCCGCCCTGCTGCGCTGCGTGACATTCTGGCCTTCCCGGCCGATCTGACGCATATCGACAGCGAAGCGGAATTCCGCCGTAAACTGGGCCGTTATTCGCTGACCAACAACGGATTTGCTACTCGCGGCCTGGAATGCGAGGCCATCGAAGGCAGCCCGAACACCTTTATGCTGCGGCTGACCGATGCCATCGCCGGACTGAAGCCGGAAAGCGAACGTCTGCTGAATCTGTCACGGGCTCTGAAAGCCCGCTTCAGTGACGAAATCGAATCGGCGGACGTGGTCGCAGGCGGCCTGAAAATCACCGCCGTAGGTAAAGCTGCCGACTATCTGTCGCGCATTTTTACTGCGCTGCCCTCACTGCCGTTAAGCGAAATTCAGCCTGCCTGTGAAATCACTCGTACTTTTGCCTCCGGGGCGATGAGTCACGGCGCGCTGGTGGCACCGGCACATGAAGCTGTCGCACATGGCACCAACATGGTCGGCGGCATGAGCAACTGCGGGGAAGGCGGCGAGCACTATTCCCGTCATGGCACTATCCGTGCGTCCCGTATCAAGCAGCTGGCGTCAGGTCGTTTCGGCGTCTGGGCGGCGTACCTGGCCGATCCGATGCTGGAAGAGCTGGAGATCAAAATTGGTCAGGGTGCAAAACCTGGCGAAGGTGGCCAGTTGCCTGCGGCGAAAGTCACCGTCGAAATCGCGGCGGCACGTGGCGGCACACCGGGCGTTGAGCTGGTCTCGCCACCACCGCACCACGACACCTACTCTATCGAAGATTTGGCCCAGTTGATTCACGACTGCAAAGCGGCGCGTGTTCGCGTCATTGTGAAGCTGGTGTCCTCTGAAGGGATTGGCACCATTGCCGTGGGCGTAGCGAAAGCCGGTGCTGACGTTATTAACGTCGCCGGTAACACGGGCGGTACGGGCGCCGCCTCGGTGACCAGTCTGAAATATACCGGTCGCGTCGCGGAAATCGGCATTGCCGAAGTCCATCAGGCGCTGTGTGCGAACGGCCTGCGCGACAAAGTCCTGCTGCGCTGTTCAGGTGCACAGCAGACGGGCAGCGACGTGGTGAAATCCGCGCTGCTGGGCGGTGACAGCTTTGAATTCGGTACGACTGCGCTGATGATGCTGAAATGCGTGATGGCGAAGAACTGTAACGTCAAATGCCCGGCAGGGTTAACCACGAATGCTGAAGCCTTTGATGGCGATCCGCGTCAGCTCGCACAGTATTTCCTGAATGTGGCACACGAAGTCCGCGAAATCCTGGCGCGTATGGGCCTGCGCTCGCTGCGTGAGGCCCGCGGGCGCGCTGACCTGCTCCATTTGATGGATCACCCGCTGGAAGTCGGCAAGCTGGATCTGCGCGCCATGCTCACCGTGGTGCCAGAGCTGAAAATCGACAAGCCGGTTTATCTGGAAAAAGATTTTGAGCTGGATGATGGCTGGGTGGAAGAACTCAACCAGCAACTGGTGACAGCGGGCAAGACATCGCTGCAGTTAGGTCACGACGTCGTCCTGAACAACCGCAATAAAAGCGTGGGCGGTCAGTTGGCGATCGATATCGAGCGCATGCTGAATCATACCCTGACAGCAGAGCAACTGCAGGCGATGCCCTCTGTGCTGCAGGACGATCGCGGTCGTCGCTATCTGGCGCCGGCCACGGTGCATATTACGACCACCGGCTCAGCCGGTCAGTCCTTCGGTGCCTTCTGCAATGACGGCATGCTGATGCAACATCGTGGCACCTGCAACGATGGGGTGGGCAAAGGCCAGTGCGGCGGCGAGCTGGTGGTGTTATCACCGGGCGGCGGCGCACAGGACAGCGATGGCAACGTCCTGATCGGTAACTTTGCTCTGTTTGGCGCAACGGGCGGCCGCCTGTTCGTGCAGGGCCAGGCGGGTGACCGCTTCGCAGTGCGTAACTCTGGCGCCACTGCGGTAGTGGAAGGCGTCGGTGACTTCTGTTGCGAATACATGACCAACGGTGCCGTGTTGAACCTGGGCACCTTTGGTAAAGGCTTCGGTAACGGCATGAGCGGCGGCTTTGCTTACCAGTACGATCCGTACGGCTCCCTGGCTAACCATGCAGCGGGCGATTCCGTTCTGTTTGGTTCCATTGCCGATGCCGATGAGCTGGCACAGATTCATAAGCAGGCCGTGCTGACCATGCTGAACTGGCATCTGGACGCCACGCAGTCACCACGTGCGGCCTGGCTGCTGGAGCACTGGGAAACCGAATGTCAGCACTTCGTGTATGTGATGCCGCGCTCTCTGCTGCTGTATCAGGATGGCGGTGAAATCCTGAAGGCGAAATCCCGTAAGGATTTGCTGGAAGAACTCTCAACCGCGCTGGCAGCGCATCAGGTGGCGAAATTCAAAGCCGCGTGGCGTGAGGGCAAAACCATTGCAGACGGTGCCGTACCGGCTTATGGTGCGACAGATACGGTCGAGATGTTTGTATTGCTCAATAACTACACCGTATTGAGCTTCGCACAGCAGCTGGCTCTCGGCAAGTTACCGAAAGGCACCCACGTTGAGGATCCGGCGGTCGAGAAAGCGGTTCGTAATTTACTGATGACAGAGGACTTTTCGCTGGTCAGTAAACTGCAGCGCCATGCGCGGGCAGCCATTGAGAACTACAGCGACAGCGAATTAGCCAGCCTGATCGGTTCAAAACGCATGTCCGATTACAAAGCGGCACTGACGCAACGCAACATCCGTTCCATGGACAGCCTGGCCACCTATGGCTGGATCATGTATCAGGATGCCTGCAACCGTGAAATCCTTGGTCGTCTGCCTGATTTTGAAGAGTTGTTTGCACGTGCGGCATTACCTGAAATTGCGGCGGCGGTAGGGAAACTGGCCTGACAGCCGCGTCTGTAAACTGAACTGTGTTTAATCATGATTACCCGGAGGGTTTCGCGGTACCGGGCGGAGGTCAATCCCGAGCCTCTCTGTGGCAGACGGCCGCTGAGAGGACGGGTTTCGCCATACTCACGGCGGTGCGAAACATGATGGTTAAGAGCGGGATTGAGTAAAGGTATCCATGAAAATTCCATACATTCCTGAAGATGCACCTTTCAATGGTGATCAGAAATACTGGCTGGCGGGCTTTCTGGCTGGCCTGCACTCCCGTTTGCTGGTGTTAGAAGACAAACAGCAACCTGCCGCGGGCAACGCCGCCGCTGCAACGACCCAACTGCACATTCTTTATGGTTCGCAGACCGGTAACGCTGAAGCTCTGGCCCAGTCTGCGGCCAAATCGGCCCGTGCTAAAGGCCTGGTGCCTGTCGTTCAGGCGCTGGGCGATGTGGATCTCGACGTGTTTGCCACAATGCGCCACGTGCTGATCGTCACCTCGACCTACGGTGAAGGTGAAATGCCGGACAATGCCCAGTTATTCTGGGACGCCATCTCCGCCAGTACCGCACCGCGTCTGGAGCAGATGCACTTTGCCGTTCTGGCTATCGGCGACACCGGCTATGACGGTTTCTGCCAGGCCGGTAAATTCCTGGATATGCGCCTGGAACAGCTCGGTGCCAAACGTGTTGTTGATCGTATTGACTGCGATATTGATTATGAAGAGCCTTCGCATGCGTGGCTGAACAGCACGATGCCACAGTTCGCCAGCAGCGCAGGCAGCAGCGGCACGGTTCTGGAAAGTGCACCGGAAGCCCCGGTCATCCCCGGCAGCAACAAATCCAATCCCTATGCCGCAGCCCTCATCACCAACAAGCGCCTGTCGAGTGAGCAGTCTGCGAAAGACATTCGCCATTTCGAATTTGATCTGACTGACAGCGGTCTGAAGTACGAAGCGGGCGATGCGCTGGGTGTGATCCCGGTGAACGAACCGTCGCTGGTCAGCCTGCTGCTGACACAACTGAACGCCGATTATCAGACGCCCGTCCCCGGCTTCGACAGAAGTCTTGGCGATCTGCTGACCTACCAGTTTGAAATTTCTGAGCCTTCACGCAAGCTGATTGAGTGGGTTGGACAGAACACCACGAACCAGGAACTGCGTCACGTACTTCAGCACGATGATAAAGATGCCCTGGGTGTCTGGCTGTGGGGCAAAGATACGCTGGACCTGCTGCAACTTGAGCTGACCCGCAGCCTGAGCGTGCCTGAGTTCGTCGCCCTGCTGCGTCCGCTGCAGCACCGTGCCTACTCCATTTCGTCCAGTTCCAAAGCGCATCCTAACCAGGTTCACCTGACGATTGCGGCTGTGCGCTATCACAGTGGCGGCCGCAACCGTAGCGGAGTCTGTTCAACCTACCTGGCCGAGCGCGTGCGTCGTGGCGAAAAGCCGGCGATCTTTATTTCGCCGAATAAATCCTTCCGGGTTCCGGCCAACGGCAATGCGCCCATGATCATGGTCGGCCCGGGTACCGGCATCGCCCCTTTCCGTGCGTTCCTGCAGGAACGTCAGGTGACCGGTGCGCAAGGCAAAAACTGGCTGTTCTTTGGCGATCAGCATCAGGAGCATGACTTCATTTACCGTGAAGAACTGACGGCCTGGCATGAGAGCGGTTTGCTGACGCGTCTCGATCTGGCGTTCTCACGCGACCAGGACAAAAAGGTCTACGTGCAAAACCGCATGCTGGAACAGGGCGCCGAACTGTACGCCTGGTTGCAGGAAGGTGGGTATTTCTACGTCTGTGGTGATGCCTCACGCATGGCGAAAGACGTGGATAATGCGCTGTATGAAATCGTACGCCAGTTTGGTGGTCTGTCCAGCGAGCGCGCGGCGGACTACATCGATCAGTTGAAGAAAGAGAAACGCTACCTGCGCGACGTGTACTAATCTCAGCCGCAGAAAGCAAAAATCCGGGTACGCTGTGCGCCCGGATTTTTTTTCGCTCATCATTCTGACGATCAAAAAAATGCCTGTCGGCTGACAGGCATTCTGAGTTATTTCACCACACGCAGTGCGGGACGACCGCCGCGCGGTGGCGGATCGTCATCAGGTGAGTTGTCGTCATCGCTGGCATCGTCAGGGCGATCGCCATCAATCACTGACATGACCGTCTCTTCCTGATTTTCCGGGAACGCCTGGGATGCCCCTTCATAAGCCGGTTCAGGCTCAAACATGGTCCCCGCACCGTTTTCACGCGCATAGATGGCCAGAATGGCCGCCATCGGCACGTTCACCTGGCGCGGCACGCCGCCAAAGCGGGCATTGAACGAGACTTCCTCGTTACCCAGCTCAAGATTGCCTACAGCGCGCGGCGCAATGTTGAGGACGATCTGACCGTCCCGTGCATATTCCAGCGGAACCTGAACGCCCGGCAGGTTAATATCGACCACCAGATGCGGCGTCAGCTGGTTATCCAGGAGCCAGTCATAAAAAGCCCGCAGCAAATAGGGGCGACGGGCCGTAAGTTGCGACATTTCCATAAATCAGCCCCGGGCTTGCAGGCGCATTTCACGTTCAGCTTCAGTCAGTGAAGCAAGGAAGGAGTCACGTTCAAATACGCGGTTCATATAGCCTTTCAGCTCTTTTGAGCCCGATCCCAGCAGATCGATGCCCATTGACGGTAAGCGCCACAGCAGCGGTGCCAGGTAGCAGTCAACCAGGCTGAACTCGTCGCTCATAAAGAAAGGTGAACGTCCAAACAGGGGGGCAATCGCCAGTAACTCTTCACGCAGCTGCTTACGCGCCGCTTCGGCTTCCTGACCGCTGCTGTTCTCGACCTTTCTCATCAGGCTGTACCAGTCTTGCTCGATACGGTGCATCATCAAACGGCTTTCGCCACGCGCAACCGGATAAACCGGCATCAAAGGCGGGTGTGGGAAACGCTCATCAAGGTATTCCATGATGATGCGTGATTCATACAGTGTCAGTTCGCGATCAACCAGCGTCGGCACAGTACGGTACGGATTGAGGTCAATCAGATCCTGCGGCAGGTTATCCATTTCGACCTGCTCGATCTCTACGCTGACACCTTTCTCGGCCAGCACAATACGCACCTGATGGCTAAAAATGTCAGTAGGACCAGAAAACAGCGTCATTACCGAACGTTTGTTGGCAGCGACAGCCATGAAAACCTCCCAGTTTGTTCACAAAAAGTTACTGCGAATGGCCAACCACACGGCGACTCACCTGCTCATAGAACTCGCTCGCAATCCGCGCTAACCACTCCCGACTGATGCCAGGCGCATAACGCGCCAGCTTGCGGGCGCAAAGTGACAGGGAGTTTACCAGATTTTAGGCAGCTTGTGGGCGGGGGAATGCATTTTTGCGGGTAAAATGCGAACAGCATTGTTGTTTTCTGTGACTGCGCCGCCTGGCATGAAAAGCAAAAAACCCGCCGAAGCGGGTTTTTTGTGCCAACTGTGACTGCCGAAGCAGCAACAATTAACGTTTGGAGAACTGAGGACGACGACGTGCTTTACGCAGGCCGACTTTCTTACGTTCAACCTGACGAGCATCGCGAGTAACGAAGCCTGCTTTACGCAGTTCGCCACGCAGTGACTCATCATACTCCATCAGAGCGCGGGTGATACCGTGACGGATCGCGCCTGCCTGACCAGAGATACCACCACCTTTAACGGTGATGTACAGGTCCAGTTTGCCAACCATATCAACCAGTTCCAGAGGCTGACGCACGACCATGCGTGCAGTCTCACGACCGAAATACTGCTCCAGAGAGCGTTGGTTGATGACGATGTTACCGCTACCCGGCTTGATGAAGACGCGTGCGGATGAGCTTTTGCGGCGACCAGTGCCGTAGTTTTGAGTTTCAGCCATTGCCTTTAATCCCGATTAAATGTCAAGAACTTGCGGTTGCTGTGCCGCATGGTTGTGCTCGTTACCTGCGTAAACTTTCAGTTTACGGTACATAGCACGACCCAGCGGGCCCTTCGGCAGCATGCCTTTAACCGCGATCTCAATCACGCGCTCAGGACGGCGAGCAATCATCTCTTCAAAGGTCGCCTGTTTGATACCACCGATGTGACCAGTGTGGTGATAGTAAATCTTGTCAGAACGCTTGTTGCCGGTGACAGCAACTTTCTCAGCGTTCAGAACGATGATGTAATCACCTGTATCAACGTGCGGAGTGTATTCCGCTTTATGCTTACCACGCAGACGGCGTGCCAGTTCAGTCGCCAGGCGACCCAAGGTTTTGCCAGTTGCGTCAACAACATACCAGTCACGTTGGACGGTTTCTGGTTTAGCTGTAAAAGTTTTCATCGAAAAGCTTACCCAAATTAAGTTACACGTTGGTGAAATCCCAAACGCTTAAGTAAACGAATGAGGCTCACACGACCATTTTGACCAGCAAGCCACCCCTTCGGATAGCGTTACCGGCGCGCAGAGGATTTGGGAAAAAAATCCAGTGCCGTAACGTGGGGTCGCAAGATTATAGAGAAGTCGATTACAAAAATCGAACTCTATTTTCATTTATTACCCGGAATCTCAGGGTAAATGCGCCAGCCGCAGATACTCTTCGCTCTGCATTTCCTGCAAACGCGACAGGCAGCGCTGGTATTCAAATTTCAGGCGCGTGCCCTGATAAATTTCGAACAGCGAGGTTTCCGCGGCGACGACCAGTTTGACATGGCGCTCGTAAAACTCATCCACCAGCGCCAGAAAACGCCGCGCCTGATCTTCCGTTTTATAAATCATGACCGGCACATCAAACAGCAGCACGCTGTGAAAGCGGCGCGATAGTTCGATGTAATCGTGCTGGCTGCGCCCTTCCCCACACAGGGTTTTGAAGTCGATTGCCACCACGCCTTCACTGACACCCAGCGTGGGCATTTTGCGATGGTTGATCTCCAGCACCGGTGCGCTGTCGCGTTTTTCCCCTGACAGCGCCTGGAACATGCGATCCATATCGGCGTAGGTTTCTGGCCCTAAAGGAGACTTCCACAGATGCGCCGACGTCAGCGTGCGCAGACGGTAATCAATGCCCGCATCAACGTTCATGACGTCACAATGTTGCTTGATCTGCTCAATGGCCGGCAGGAAACGCGCGCGCTGTAAACCGTTTTTATAGAGGTTATCGGGCGGAATATTCGAGGTGGCGACCAGGCTGATGCCCCGTTCGAACAACGCTTCCATTAACGTGCCCAGCAACATGGCATCCGTAATATCGGACACAAAAAATTCGTCAAAGCACAAAATATCGGTTTCGGCTTTGAAGCGATCGGCGATGATCAGCAGCGGATCGCTGTGCCCCTGCAGTTCGGTCAGCTCTTCGTGCACGCGCAGCATAAAGCGGTGAAAGTGTAAGCGCAGCTTGCGGTTGCCAGGAATAGACTGAAAAAACAGATCCATGACCCAGGTTTTCCCGCGCCCCACGCCGCCCCACATATACAAGCCACGTACCGGCGTTTTGACCTGGGACTTCTCTTTACCCATCAGCTTCGACAGACGACCAAACAACCCCTGCGAGGCAGGTTCAGTCGTCTGCTGGCGGGCGATGAGCCCTTGCTGGATAGCATCTAAGCGGGTGATCGCTTCACGTTGTACATCGTCGGGCTTAAAATCGCCCTGCGATAGCGCCTGCTCATAGCGGGCAAGCGGAGATGAGGTTTGCATGGTTCGCTCAGTGTCCCTGAATGTTGTCTTATTCACACATCGTTTGTCGAAAAAAAGGCCGCTCTACACTAAGGCATGGCGCTCCAGAGTTCCACATCCATAAGATTAACGGGTATAGTGACTATTATTAAGTGGTGCAACGCCCTACGGAACAACGGAAATAACACGGGAGTCATTATGACCTGGGAATACGGGCTAATTGGTTTAGTGGTAGGTATCATTGTCGGCGCAGTAGCCATGCGTTTTGGCAACAGGAAACTGCGCGAGCAGCGCAGCATGCAGTATGAGCTGGATAAAACGAAAGCCGAACTGGCTGATTATCGTGAAGAGCTGACCAACCACTTTGCGCAAAGCGCCGAGCTGCTTGACAACATGGCACGCGATTACCGTCAGCTTTACCAGCATATGGCGAAAGGATCTAATGACCTGCTGCCAAACATGCCTGGCGACAAAAATCCCTTTGCCTGGCAACTGACCGAAGCGGAAGCCGATAACGATCAGGCACCGGTTCAGATGCCACGCGATTACTCAGAAGGCGCTTCCGGTTTACTGCGCGGTGAACGCGCCGTGCGCGACTAAGCGCATCGGGCACAGCCACGCTGTGCCCGCTGTTTTTGCGAACCCCGGCCGCAAACGGCTGTCTCACTGATTTATTCCCCCCACTTTTTGCAGCGAGAGCGTTGTAGCAATGAAAAAACAAGCACGACTGTTAAGCGCGTTAGCCTTGAGTATTGGAATGAGTCTTGCCGCTGCGCCCGGCGCAATGGCGACGCTACCTGCACAGATTCAGGGGCAGCCACTGCCCAGCCTGGCACCGATGCTGGAAAAAGTGTTACCTGCCGTGGTCAGTGTGCATGTTGAAGGCACGCAGTCGGATTCACAGGCCCAGGATATTCCTGAACCCTTAAAACGTTTCTTTGGCCAACTGCCTGGCGGCGGTCAGTCTCAGCCACAACCGTTTGAAGGCCTGGGTTCCGGCGTCATTATCGACGCCGCGAAGGGCTACGTGTTAACGAACAACCACGTGGTCAACGGCGCCGATAAAATCAATGTCCAGTTGGGCGACGGCAGTGAATATGACGCCAAACTCATCGGTCACGATGAACAAACGGATATTGCCCTGATTCAGATCCAGGGCGCTAAGAACCTGACGCAGATTAAAGTCGCGGATTCCGACCAACTTAAGGTGGGCGATTTTGCCGTCGCTATTGGTAATCCCTTTGGGCTGGGCCAGACGGCTACGTCCGGGATTATTTCGGCACTGGGCCGCAGCGGACTGAATCTTGAGGGGCTGGAGAACTTTATCCAGACGGATGCCGCCATCAACCGCGGTAACTCCGGCGGTGCGCTGGTGAATTTAAACGGCGAACTGATTGGTATTAACACCGCCATCCTCGCCTCCAGCGGCGGTAATATCGGCATTGGCTTTGCGATTCCAAGCGATATGGCAATCAACCTGGCCGATCAGTTGATTAAGTATGGCGAAGTCAAACGCGGTCAGCTTGGCATTAAAGGCACGGAAATGACTGCGGATATGGCCAAGGCGTTTAACGTCGATGCCCAACGCGGCGCGTTTGTGTCAGAAGTGCTGCCGCAGTCGGCGGCACAGAAAGCCGGTATTAAGTCGGGAGATATCATTGTTTCTGTGAATGATAAACCCATCACCAGTTTTGCTGAGTTGCGCGTAAAAATCGGCACCACGGCACCCGGCGAGAAAGTGAAGCTGGGCCTGCTGCGTGAAGGCAAACCCGTCAGCGTTGAGGTCACTCTTGAGCAGAGTGCTCAGACAACCGCCAGCGCACAACTGCTGTCACCGGCTCTTCAGGGTGCCACGCTGAGCGATGGTCAGACGAAAACCGGTGATAAAGGCGTGAAGATTGACGGCATCGAAAAAGGCACGCCGGCTGAACAAGTGGGCCTGCAAAAAGATGATGTCATCATTGGCGTTAACCGCACGCGCGTCCAGAATATTGCCGAAATGCGCAAAGTGCTGGAAGCCAAACCACCTGTGCTGGCGCTGAATGTCGTGCGCGGTCAGGAAAGCATCTATCTGTTATTGAGATAAACCACGCATAATGGCGGACACAAGCACGTGTGTGTCCGCCCCGCGCATGGTATTCTCCCCAACGTTCTCCCCTGACGTGATTTAACACCATGTTTCTTAAACTTTTGCGTTCAGTGGTGTTGGGACTGATTGTTGCGGGCATCTTGCTCGCAGCGTTGCCCGCACTGCGTTTGGGCGGTGCTGCCCTCTATAGTCAAAATGACAGTAACGATGAAACGCCCTTTGGCTTCAATCAAGGGGTGCGCCGCGCTGTGCCTGCCGTGGTCAACGTTTATAACCGCAGTACGCAAGGGAACAATAACCGTGGTATCACCACGCTGGGTTCCGGCGTGATCATGAATGCCAAAGGCTATATTCTGACCAACAAGCACGTCATTAATAATGCCGATCAAATCATCGTCGCTCTGCAGGATGGCCGCTTCTTCGAGGCGACGCTGGTTGGGTCGGATGCGATGACCGATTTAGCGGTGCTGAAAATCACCGCGCCGAATCTGCCGGTGATCCCCATTAATCCCAAACGTGTCGCACACATTGGCGATGTCGTGATGGCTATTGGTAACCCCTATAACCTTGGGCAAACGGTCACGCAGGGCATTATCAGCGCAACGGGTCGGGTCGGGCTGAGCTCGTCAGGCCGCCAGAATTTCCTGCAGACCGATGCCTCCATTAACCAGGGCAACTCCGGTGGCGCGTTAATCAATTCGCTGGGCGAGCTGATGGGAATTAACACCCTGACCTTCGACAAAAGCAGCGACGGTGAAACGCCCGAGGGAATCGGTTTTGCCATTCCCACCGCACTCGCGTCGAAAATCATGGATAAGCTGATTCGCGATGGCCGGGTTATACGTGGCTACATCGGTATCACAGGGCGCGAAGTGCCCCCGCTGCACGGTCAGGGAAACAGTCTGGACAGAGTTCAGGGGATTATCGTCAGCGTCGTTACGCCCGGCGGTCCGGCGGATAAAGCCGGTATTGAGCCTAACGATGTGTTGCTGAGCGTAAACGGAAAACCGGCTATATCGGCACAGGAAACCATGGACCAGGTTGCCGAAATTCGTCCCGGCTCAGTGATTGATGTCCAGGTGCTGCGTAATGATAAGAAGCTGACCCTGCCGGTGACGATTCAGGAGTTTCCGGACAACAGTCAGTAGGCAAAATATTTTGACGGGAACGCCCGTCCCACGGAAAAAAACAGACAAGGCCGCGCATTGCGCGGCCTTGTCTGTTTCTGGCTCAGGTCAGTAGGCTTCTCAGCGTAAGCTGGCGCGAAGCCTTGACTAGCAGCGGTCTACCGGAAAGGCGATAACCTCACTCAGCGAGTCGGCCTTCAGTGCCAGCATAATCAACCGATCTATGCCCAGCGCTACGCCTGAACAGGCTGGCATGCCATGTTCCAGCGCCGCCAGCAGGTAATGATCAATCGGGTGCTGCGGCAGCCCGCGTGCTGCACGGCGGCGATTATCCTGTTCAAAACGCTGACGCTGTTCACGGCTGTCCGTCAGTTCACGGAAGCCGTTCGCCAGTTCAATGCCCTTGTAATAAACCTCAAAGCGTTCGGCAACGCGATGGTCTTCTGTGCTGATCTCCGCCAGTGCCGCCTGGCTGGCCGGAAAGTGATAGACAAAACAGGGCTTATCCTGACCAATTTTGGGTTCCACGCCCAACATAAACAGCAGCATCAGCAAGGTATCGCGATCCTCTTCCCGATTCGCCAGCTCGCCCTCACCCAGCTTTTCTGCGGCCTCCCGCAATTGCGTTTTATCCGCAGAAAGCGGGTCCAGATCAAGATGACGAATAAACGCCTGCTGATATGAGAGGGATTCCGCGCTGTCGCACTCCAGCACCTGCTGAAGCAAATCGTCCACTTCGTTCATCAGCCGGTACATATCATAATGGGGGCGATACCACTCCAGCATGGTGAATTCAGGATTGTGGTGCCGTCCGGCCTCTTCATTGCGGAAACAACGTCCCATCTGATAAATCGGCCCGCTACCGGCTGCCAGCAGGCGTTTCATATGGTATTCCGGGCTGGTCATCAGCCAGAGGTCGCATCCGTCGGACATGCCGGGGCCGACAAACCGCGTCTGGAAAGGCACCAGATGGATATCGGTGACGGTCGCCTGACTCATGGCTGGCGTATCCACTTCCAGTACGCCACGATCGGCAAAGAAACGACGCACTTCAGCCACAATGCCTGCGCGTTTAATTAAATTGGCAATGGACGCGCCCGGTTGCCAGCTTGCCGTTTCACTCATGGTGATGACTCCTGATACAAATAAGGGTGGGAAGTCTACTCGCAATGGCGGTGCCAGACAATCATGGCGCAAAACTGTCCAATAAACTGGCCGGGTTCTATAATTAACAGGTTAAATAACAAAGGAATCTTTTTATGTCTCCATGGAAAACACTGGTCGCCAGCCTGAGTACCTTCTTGTCCGTTGCCTGCTCAACCACACCGCCGAAGAATGTTACCGTCGTTGAACACTTCGACAGTGAGCGTTATCTCGGTCAATGGTATGAGATCGCCCGGCTGAATCACGGCTTTGAACGCGGTCTTGAACAGGTGACGGCAAACTACAGTCCTCGGGAAGACGGCGGCCTCAAGGTGGTTAACCGCGGCTATAACCCGAAAAAGCAGCGCTGGCAGGAGAGCGTGGGCAAAGCTTACTTTACCGGCGACAAACAACGCGCCGCGCTCAAAGTTTCTTTCTTTGGCCCCTTTTATGGTGGCTATAACGTTATTGCGCTGGATCCCGACTACCGCTATGCGCTGGTCTGCGGACCTAACCGCCACTATTTATGGATTCTGTCCCGCACGCCGCAGCTGGACAACGACGTGAAGCAAAAGCTGGTACAGCAGGCACGTCAGGCCGGTTTCCCGGTAGATGAGTTGATTTGGGTAAAACAGGGATAGAAGAGAAAATAAAGCCGGTACGAAAGACGTTCGTACCGGTTTTTGGAGCTTACTGCGCGCTACGTTGAATCGCCTGACCGCCTGCTTCAACGTCTTCGCCAACGCCACGCGTGGTATTACAGCCTGACAACAATGCTGATAACATCACCACAGAAAAAATCGCAACAATACTTTTCTTTAACATAAGCCAGTTCCTTTTTTACGTTGCATTAAAAGTACAGCTTTTAAAGCATAGACCGATTACGCCACGCTGCGAGCCTAACCCGCTGAAAAAAGGAAATTCTGCCGTATTACTTCGCGGCGCGAGAAATAGCCCCACCCAGGTGAGAGACATCCTCGCCAAAACCGTGAAAGGTATTACAGGCGCTCAGTCCAGAAGAGACCAGCAACGCCAGCGCGATAAGTTTTGCCAGTTTTTTCATTGTTGAAACTCACATAAAAAAGGCGCATCACAGGATGCGCCTCTCAGGATTATTTTACGCGTGAAACGTATTCGCCAGAGCGGGTGTCCACTTTCACCACCTCGCCAATCTGAACGAATAAAGGCACTTTAATGACGGCACCGGTAGACAGCGTGGCAGGCTTGCCGCCTGTACCCGCGGTATCGCCTTTCAGGCCTGGGTCAGTTTCAATCACTTCCGCTTCGATAAAGTTCGGTGGCTGAACTGCAATCGGTTTATCGTTCCACAAGGTTACGATACACTCCGCATTGTCCTGCAACCACTTCTGTACTTCATCCAGCACTTTAGCTTCAACCTGGTACTGCTCAAAGCTTTCCGGGTGCATGAAGTAGTAGAAATCGCCGTCGTTGTAAGAGTACTGCAGCGTCATATCCTTCACGTCTGCGCCTTCGGCAGAATCGGTTGATTTGAAGGTTTTCTCAACGCGTGAACCGGTCAGCAGACGACGCATTTTTACACGTGCAAACGCCTGACCTTTACCCGGCTTAACAAACTCGCTTGATTCGATGGCATAAGGCTCGCCTTCGAACATGATTTTAAGACCGGTACGGAAATCGTTGCTAAGATAAGTCGCCATAAAGGCCCTCTGTAGATATTAACTGGTAATAGCCAAAAAAATGGCACACATTGTAACCCTAAATTCCCCTTCCAGAGAAGATTGGTTGCAGCAACTTGCTGATGTTGTCACTGATCCTCATGAATTACTGCAACTTTTAGCGCTCGATCATCTTCCGGATCTGGCTGCTGGCAGCGATGCACGTCGGCTTTTTGCCCTGCGCGTGCCGCGCGCATTTATCCAGCGGATGAAAAAAGGCGATGCGCAGGATCCCCTTTTGCTTCAGGTATTGACCAGCCGCCAGGAATTCATTGAAGCGCCAGGTTATAGCACCGATCCGTTAGATGAGCAAAACAGCGTGGTGCCGGGATTACTGCACAAATACCAAAACCGGGCCCTGCTGCTGGTCAAAGGTGGCTGCGCCGTGAATTGCCGTTACTGCTTCCGCCGTCATTTTCCTTATCAGGATAATCAGGGCAATAAGCGTAACTGGCAGGCAGCGCTTGATTATATTGCCGATCACCCTGAACTGGATGAGATCATCTTTTCTGGCGGCGATCCGTTAATGGCGAAAGATCATGAACTCGCCTGGCTGATTGAGGCGCTGGCTGCCATTCCCCATCTGAAACGGTTACGCATTCACAGCCGACTGCCGGTGGTGATCCCTGCGCGCATTACGCAGGCGCTCTGTCAGACGCTGGCGGAAACGCGCCTGCAGGTTCTGATGGTCACCCACATCAATCATGCCAACGAGATCGATGACGCCCTCTGCGACGCCATGACGCGCCTTAAGCGCGCTGGCGTAACGCTACTCAATCAGAGCGTGTTGCTGCGCGGCGTGAACGATCGGGCGCAATGCCTTGCGGCATTGAGCAACGCACTGTTTGATGCGGGCATTCTGCCCTACTACCTGCACGTACTGGATAAAGTGCAGGGCGCGGCGCATTTCTATGTTTCGGATCAGGACGCGCGTGCCCTGATGCGCGATCTGCTGCCTTTGGTCTCCGGTTATCTGGTACCGAAGCTGGCGCGCGAAATCGGGGGTGAGCCCAGTAAAACCCCCCTGGATCTGCAACTTCGGCAGGAATAATCCGGCCCCGACAAGCCCTGTTTCGGCACTGAAGCAAAGCCTCGCGGAACGGTTGCACTTCAAGCAAATACAGCCTCTTACATTTCATCCACGCATAAAAAAACGACCGGCACGCGGGCCGGTCGTCTCAGAAATCTTGCCAGTTCATTGCCCGATCAGTTAGGGCACTTATAAACCTGGCCGGTCATTTTACTGTCGAGTGGTGCAAACGCTGAAAGCAGGTTTTGTGTCGGGCTGGTCGCACCGTAAATCACGTTACCGCCCATTTCTGCTGCACGGTTACGCAGATCGTTAGCCGCACCACGCAGTGCGCTGGTTTCACCACCGGCTCCGCTTAACCAGTTACTTTGTGAGCCGGTCAGGGTGCCCAGAAGCTGACACTGTTTGCCAGGCTGCTGATCTGTAAAGGTGACGCGCTGACCTGCAGAAGAGAGTTCGGTTGAGCTGCTGCAGCCCGCAAGCAATAACGCGCCAGCCGTCAGACCGAGCAAGAGGTTAATCCGCATTATAATCCCCATTTATTATCATCAGAGTCGGATGGCAGCGTAGCAGAAAAACACGCATTTTTTCTGCACATTCATTGCCCTAATCCGTGCCAACGTAACCGTTGCGCCACTACTTATACCTTTTCCTCAGCAAAAGAAAAACCCCCGACCGTTTCCGATCGGGGGTTCCTGTGACGCAAGGGTCAGGGGGCAATTACATCATGCCGCCCATTCCGCCCATGCCACCCATACCGCCAGCGCCTGCACCTAAATCTGGCGCATCGCTTTTCGGCAGGTCAGTGACCATACATTCGGTGGTGATCATCAGGCCAGCAACCGACGCCGCGTACTGCAGTGCAGAACGGGTCACTTTGGTTGGGTCCAGAATACCGAAGTCGATCATGTTGCCGTATTCTTCAGTCTGCGCGTTGTAACCGTAGTTACCGTCACCCGCTTTCACGTTGTTGGCAACAACAGAAGGCTCTTCACCGGCGTTAGAAACGATTTGACGCAGCGGAGCTTCCATTGCGCGCAGCGCAACTTTGATACCCACGTTCTGGTCTTCGTTCTGACCACGCAGTTCTGACAGCTGTGCTGCCACACGAACCAGCGCCACACCACCACCTGCAACCACGCCTTCCTCAACCGCAGCACGGGTTGCGTGCAGGGCATCTTCAACGCGCGCTTTCTTCTCTTTCATTTCAACTTCAGTCGCTGCGCCTACTTTCAGTACGGCTACGCCGCCTGCCAGTTTAGCCACACGCTCCTGCAGTTTTTCTTTGTCGTAGTCAGAGGTCGCTTCTTCGATCTGCTGACGAATCTGGGTAACGCGGCCCTGGATGGTGCTTTCTTCACCCACGCCATCGATGATAGTGGTGGTGTCTTTATTGATAACCACACGCTTCGCCTGACCCAGATCTTCCAGCGCAGCTTTTTCCAGCTCCATACCGATCTCTTCAGAGATAACGGTACCGCCAGTCAGGATAGCGATATCCTGCAGCATCGCTTTACGACGATCGCCGAAGCCAGGTGCTTTAACCGCAGCCACTTTCACGATACCACGCATGGTGTTCACCACCAGGGTAGCCAGCGCTTCGCCTTCTACGTCTTCCGCGATGATCAGCAGCGGTTTGCCTGCTTTCGCAACGGCTTCCAGCACTGGCAGCATTTCGCGAATGTTAGAAATTTTCTTGTCAGCCAGCAGGATGAACGGGGATTCCAGTTCTACTGCGCCTGTTTCTGGCTTGTTGATGAAGTACGGAGACAGGTAACCGCGGTCGAACTGCATACCTTCAACCACGTCCAGCTCGTCTTGCAGACCGGTGCCTTCTTCAACGGTGATAACGCCTTCTTTACCCACTTTTTCCATCGCCTGCGCGATCAGGGTACCGACGGTTTCATCAGAGTTTGCAGAGATGGTACCCACCTGCGCAATCGCTTTAGAGTCTGAGCAAGGCACAGACAGTTTTTTCAGTTCTTCAACTGCAGCAACAACCGCCTGGTCGATACCGCGCTTCAGATCCATCGGGTTCATGCCCGCCGCAACGGCCTTCAGGCCTTCGGTGATGATGGACTGCGCCAGTACGGTTGCCGTGGTGGTACCGTCGCCCGCCGCATCGTTGGCTTTAGAGGCAACTTCTTTCACCATCTGCGCACCCATGTTTTCGAACTTGTCTTCCAGCTCGATTTCACGCGCAACAGAAACGCCATCTTTCGTGATGGTCGGTGCACCAAAAGATTTATCCAGAACTACGTTACGGCCTTTAGGACCCAGGGTAACTTTTACTGCATCTGCCAGTACGTTTACGCCACGCAACATTTTTACGCGTGCGTCATTACCGAATTTTACGTCTTTAGCTGCCATTTCAAATTTCCCTTAAATTCGTTTCGTTCAGTGAATTACGCGTAAAACTTACGCTTCAACAATCGCCAGAATGTCGCTTTCAGAGATGATCAGGACTTCTTCATTGTCGATTTTCTCAGTTTTGGCACCGTAGCCTTCGCTGAAAATCACAACGTCACCCACTTTCACATCCAGCGGCTTCACTTCGCCACTTTCAAGAATACGGCCTTTACCCACAGCCAGCACTTCACCGCGCGTGGATTTGCCTGCAGCAGAACCGGTCAGCACGATGCCACCCGCTGACTTAGCTTCCACTTCTTTACGCTTCACGATTACGCGATCGTGTAATGGACGAATTTTCATTTGATAGCTCTCCTTTGAGAAGTCCAATCATTCATTTTTGGGTTGAATACCGGGCTGTGTGGCTTCCGGCCTCGTGACCAGAGAGATAGGGCCGCGCTTTCCCTCTTTCAAGGGGGGAACCTACAAATTTTTTTTGCCTGATGATGCGACTGATGACTTTTTGAACAAAGGTGGCAAACAGGCGGGCGAACAAACAAAAAGCGCGACCCGACGTCGCGCAGGGTGGGGATTAACGATCCTTAGGATCGTCATGGTGTTCAAGACGATCGGTATCCTTACGTTCGTACTCGCCATCCATGGTATAGCCACTGTCCGGGCCCGCTCCCGGCCCGCGCCAGACGCGCAAATGCGGCATCAGCTTCAGCGTGAGGTGCTTTTGCACCGGTGGCAGCAGCAGCAGCAGCCCCAGCATATCGGTAAAGAAACCAGGCAGCAGCAGCAGGAAACCGGCAATGATCAGCGAAACGCTTTTGAGCATCTCCTGTGCCGGGCTTTCATTACGTGCCAGCTTCTCCTGCATCAGCATAAAGTTTTTCATGCCCTGATTTTTGACTAAAGACACGCCAATGCAGGAGGTGAAAACCACCAGCAGCATGGTGAGCAGCACGCCCAGGACGTGTGCAACCTGAATGAAAAGTGAGATCTCAATCCAGGCCAGTACGAAAAAGATCACTAACGGTAACCAGCGCACCGGATTCTCCTGTGAGTCAGGCTGCCCGGTCGTTAACCCGACAGCGTGGAATATGAATGTGAAAAAGGTAAAAAACAGAGATGGTTATTCTGATCGTCAATTTCAACCGCACCCGGCAAATTTTTGCTTAAGGGTTATTTTTGTGAGCGATTTCACATATTGTTAACGTAACGCGGCCAGACAGGTGATCTCTGTTCGCGCTTTGCGTCTCTGTCAGAATAGGATCGTGCTCACCTGCCTGAATAAGGATAAAATAGCGGTTCTGGCGCTTCCCCACAAAACAAACACATCATCTGCGATGGTTAGCAGTGACAACAAGAAGGTTATCATGGCGAACAACATTCGTATCGAAGAAGACCTGTTAGGCATGCGTGAAGTTCCGGCGGATGCTTACTATGGCGTTCATACTTTGCGTGCGATTGAAAACTTTTACATCAGCAACAGCAAAATCAGTGACATTCCTGAGTTTGTTCGCGGCATGGTGATGGTGAAAAAAGCCGCGGCGATGGCAAACAAAGAGCTACAAACCTTACCGCGTGATATCGCCAACACCATTATTCAGGCCTGCGATGAAGTGCTGAACAACGGTCGCTGCATGGATCAGTTTCCGGTTGATGTTTATCAGGGCGGCGCAGGCACCTCGGTGAATATGAATACCAATGAGGTACTGGCGAATATTGGTCTGGAGCTGATGGGGCATCAAAAAGGCGAATATCAGTACCTGAACCCGAACGACCACGTAAATAAATGCCAGTCCACTAACGATGCCTATCCGACGGGTTTTCGTATTGCCGTTTACAGCTCACTGCTGAAACTGCTCGACGGTATCAGTCAGTTAGCGGACGGGTTTCAGCGTAAAGCGGATGAATTCCAGACCATTTTAAAAATGGGTCGTACCCAGCTACAGGATGCGGTGCCGATGACGCTGGGCCAGGAGTTCCATGCCTACAGCGTTCTGCTGAATGAAGAGACGAAAAGCATTTTGCGCACTGGCGAACTGCTGCTGGAAGTGAACCTGGGCGCAACCGCTATCGGTACGCGCCTGAACACGCCGGACGGTTACCAGCAGCTGGCGGTGCAGAAACTGGCGGAAGTCAGCAACCTCGCGGTCGTGCCCGCCGAAGACCTGATCGAAGCCACTTCAGACTGCGGTGCCTATGTCATGGTGCATTCATCGCTCAAACGCCTGGCTGTCAAACTGTCGAAGATCTGTAATGACCTGCGCCTGCTTTCTTCCGGCCCACGCGCGGGCCTGAACGAGATTAACCTGCCGGAGCTGCAAGCCGGTTCCTCCATCATGCCTGCCAAAGTGAATCCGGTGGTGCCTGAAGTCGTCAATCAGGTGTGCTTCAAGGTGATTGGTAACGATACGACGGTCACGATGGCGTCGGAAGCCGGCCAGCTTCAGCTCAACGTCATGGAGCCGGTCATCGGTCAGGCGCTGTTTGAATCGATCAGCATTCTGACCAACGCCTGCTATAACCTGCTGGAAAAATGCGTCAACGGTATCACGGCGAACAAAGCGGTCTGCGAAGCCTACGTGTTTAACTCCATTGGGATTGTGACCTATCTGAACCCCTATATCGGCCACCATAATGGTGACATCGTCGGTAAAATTTGCGCCGAAACCGGCAAAAGCGTGCGCGAGGTGGTGCTGGAGCGCGGCCTGCTGACCGAAAGCGAGCTGGATGATATTTTCTCTGTGCAAAACCTGATGTATCCGGTTTACAAGGCGAAACGCTATACCGATGAAAACGAACAGTAAGGCGTAATTGCGCTTACTGGTGTAAAAGGCACATCGTAATCAAAACGATGTGCCTTTTTGTTTGTTAAAAGGATGGGTTTGCTTT
The DNA here is from genome assembly GCF_035191405.1 of Pantoea sp. JZ2. Classification (NCBI taxonomy): domain Bacteria; kingdom Pseudomonadati; phylum Pseudomonadota; class Gammaproteobacteria; order Enterobacterales; family Erwiniaceae; genus Pantoea; species Pantoea sp. JZ2. Next base: position 4,267,066 of record NZ_CP045247.1, read on the forward strand.
TCGGCTCATCATCATTTCGGGAGTGGCACATGTTCCTGGTTGAACTGTTTATCGTGGTACTGGCGATCTGGCTGGGCGCGCGTCTTGGCGGGATCGGGATTGGCTTTGCGGGCGGCATGGGCGTGCTCATCCTGACGCTTGGCTTTGGTATGAAGCCAGGCGCCATTCCGTTTGATGTGATTGAAATCATCATGGCGGTCATCGCGGCGATTGCGGCCATGCAGGTTGCTGGCGGCATGGACTACCTGGTCAGCCTTGCCGAACGCCTGCTGCGTCGTCATCCCCGTTATGTCACCTTTCTTGCCCCGCTGGTCACCTATGTGATGACGCTGCTGGCGGGCACCGGTCATACCGCCTTCTCTACCCTGCCGGTCATCGCCGAGGTGGCGAAGGAGCAAGGCGTGCGTCCTTCTCGTCCGCTGTCGATGGCGGTTGTCGCATCTCAGGTTGCCATTACCGCCTCGCCAATCTCGGCGGCGGTCGTCTTCTTTGCCACGCTGCTCGAACCGCGCGGCGTAAGCTATATCATGCTGCTGGCCATCGCCATTCCGGCTACCATGGTTGGGCTGTTTCTTGCCGCGCTGGTCACTAACTTCCTGGGAAAAGAGCTGAAAGATGACGCCGTTTATCAGGCTCGCCTGGCGAAAGGCGACGTGGCCCTGCGTGGGGAAACCGTCTATCACGCCAGACCTGGCGCCAGAAAGTCTGTCCTGCTGTTCCTGGTCGGGATTGCTGCCGTGGTGATCTATGCGACCATTACCAGCGAAAGCGTAAACCTGATCGTCAATCCGCCCCTGCCGCGCAACGAAGCGATTGTGGTGTTTATGCTCACTATTGCCACGTTGATTAGTCTGACCTGTAATATTGACAGCGGCGCGATTCTGAGCGCCAGTACGTTTAAATCCGGTATGAGTGCCTGCGTCTGCGTCATGGGCGTAGCCTGGCTCGGCGATACCTTCGTCAAAGCCCATCTGGCTGATATCCAGATGCTGGCGGGGGATACCTTAAAAACCTATCCGTGGATGCTGGCGCTGGTATTGTTCTTTTCTTCGATGCTGCTCTATTCTCAGGCATCAACCGCGAAAGCCCTGCTGCCTGCGGCGTTAGCCCTTGGCGTCACCCCTTTGACAGCTATCGCTTCTTTTGCCGCCGTGTCAGCGCTGTTTGTGTTACCGACCTATCCCACACTGTTAGCCGCCGTTGAGATGGATGACACTGGCTCGACCCGAATCGGTAAGTTCGTGTTCAACCATGCCTTTATCATTCCCGGCGTGCTGGCCATCACCCTGTCTGTCGTGTTCGGCTTTATTTTTGGTGGGCTGCTGCTGTAGTCCCGACCGCACAGTGAACATGCTATCATCGACGCGATTTTCAACAGGAGCCTCATGATGAATGCCGTTGTCATCCTCTGCACCGCCCCTGACCAGGCGTGCGCGCAGCAGCTTGCCACCCAGGCGCTGAAGGCCAGACTGGCCGCCTGTGTCACCCTTTTACCGGGTGCCACCTCGTACTACGTCTGGCAGGGCCAGCTGGAGCAGGCCAGCGAAGTTCAGATGTTACTCAAATGCGATACAGCTCATCAGCAGGCATTGCTCGATCTGCTTAAGCGCTCACATCCTTATGACGTACCAGAACTGCTGGTGCTTCCGGTTCAACATGGAGACAGTGAATACTTGTCATGGCTGCACGCATCGCTCGCTTAATTACCCTGATACTGGCCCTGTTTATCTGCCTGCAGGCGCAGGCAGACCTGTTTGCCCCCAAAACCACCAGCCGCTTTTTGCCCGTCGACCAGGCTTTTGCTTTTGATTTCGACCAACAGGGCGCACAGCTCAATCTGCACTGGAAGGTTAAAGACGGCTACTATCTCTACCGCCAGCAAATCAGGGTCGTCGCCAACAATGCGCGTATCGCGCCTGTGGCCTTGCCAGCGGGTCAGCCACACGAAGATGAATTTTTTGGTAAGAGCGAGATTTATCCGCAGAACCTGAACGTGCCCGTCACGCTGCAACAGGCCGCCAGGGGCAGTACGCTGAGCGTGACGTATCAGGGCTGTGCTGCCGCTGGCTTCTGTTATCCACCTGAAACGCGCAGCATTCCACTCACGCCCGTTGTCGCCAGCGCGGATGCAGACTCAGGGGAGCGCCCGCCCGCCACCGCCAGCCCGCTCCCCTTTTCGCCATTGTGGGCGTTGCTGATTGGTATCGGTGTGGCATTTACGCCCTGCGTCTTACCGATGTATCCCCTGATTTCGGGCATTATCCTTGGCGGTAAGCGTAACAACTCGCTGGGTCGCCTGTTCGCGCTGGCCCTGGTTTATGTGCAAGGAATGGCGCTTACCTATACCTTGCTCGGCGTGACAGTCGCCGCGGCTGGCCTGCGTTTTCAGGCGGCCTTACAGCATCCCTATGTCCTGATCGGTTTATCCGTGCTGTTTGTAGTGCTGGCCATGTCGATGTTTGGCCTGTTTTCGCTACAGTTACCCGCCAGCGTACAAACCCGTCTGACGCTGTGGAGCAACCGTCAGCAGGGCGGCTCACTGCCCGGCGTTTTCCTGATGGGCGCGCTGGCAGGTTTAATTTGTTCCCCCTGCACCACCGCGCCGCTCAGTGCCATCCTGCTCTATATCGCACAGAGCGGTAACCTGCTGGCGGGTGCCGGTACATTGTGGCTGTATGCCATCGGTATGGGCTTACCGCTGATTGCCGTGACGCTGTTCGGTAGCCGCTTCCTGCCTAAAAGCGGCCCCTGGATGCAGACCGTCAAGGAAGGGTTTGGGTTCGTTATTCTCGCGCTGCCGGTTTTCCTGCTGGAACGGGTGCTGGGTGAGCTGTGGGGCGTGCGCTTATGGAGCCTGCTGGGCGTCGCCTTTTTTGCGTGGGCCTTCAGTGCCAGCCTGCGCGCCAGCGGCGGCAAATGGCGCATCGTGCAAATGCTCATGCTGATCGCCGCCCTGATCAGCGCTCGCCCTTTGCAGGACTGGGCGTTTGGCAATGACGCGCCACAGCAAACTGTCGCGCACCTTCCCTTTCAGTCTGTTCAAACGGTTAGCCAGTTAGATCAGGCGCTGCAACACACACAGGGCCGCATGACGATGGTGGATTTGTACGCGGACTGGTGCGTGGCCTGTAAAGAGTTTGAGAAGTATACCTTTAGCGACAGTGCGGTACGTGCCAGTCTTAAGGATGTCCAGCTGTTACAGGCTAACGTCACGGCGAACACGGCTACCGACAATGCGCTGTTGCAGCATCTTCACGTGCTGGGGCTGCCCACGATTTTATTCTTTGATGCTCAGGGAAAAGAAATTCCCGGTTCACGTATCACCGGTTTCCTGAAGCCAAAGGATTTTGACGAACATTTGCAGAAACTGCGTGAGTAAACAACACTGGAACCTGGACACAGCCCGTTGACCTGAACGGGCCTGCATCGCAGAGGAGAACGGTTTGCAACGTGAACAGATACTTGACCATGCATTAAATGTGCTTGAACAAAATGGCTTAGCGTCCACCTCGTCGCTGAAAATCCTGGCCGAAGAGATGCGACTCAGCGAGCAGCAACTTGAGCAGTTCTGGGCTGACCGCGACGCACTGCTCTACGACGCATTGCAGTTTCATGCCCAGCAAATCGACAGCTGGCGACAAGAGGTATTACAAAACAGCGCACTGCGACCCGAACAGAAGTTAATGGCGCGCTACGAAGGGTTGAATGAGCATGTCACCAAGGGACGCTTTCCCGGCTGCCTGTTTATCGCCGCCTGCAGCTTCTATCCGCATCCCGATCAACCCATTCATCAACTGGCAGAAAAACAGAAGCGCGCCTCCTGGGAATTTACCCACACTATTTTAAATGCGCTGGGTCTGGATAACCCGAGTATGGTGGCTGATCAAATGGAGCTGGTGCTGGAAGGCTGCTTAAGCAAGCTGCTGATCAAGCGCAATGTGCAGGATGTGGATGTCGCTAAACGTCTGGCGGAAGATATATTAAGCATTGCCCTGTGCCGTAAAAATGGCGCACTGGCGTGAGTTTCAACGCCTTTGACTGAAATTCAGGCAATCAGTCACGTTTTGCAGGGTTTTTTCATGAAAGCCGTTGACGGCCTGCGGCCTTTACGGTTTAATGCGCCCCGTTGCCCGAATAGCTCAGTCGGTAGAGCAGGGGATTGAAAATCCCCGTGTCCCTGGTTCGATTCCGGGTTCGGGCACCAAAATTTGAAACCCTCGCTTCGGCGGGGGTTTTTACGTTTTAGCACTCATAATGCGCCTTAGCACCGCAAGAAAGTGAATTTTCTACGTTCATCATGACCAGTCGCCCTTTCTGCATGACAGCCTGCCTGTGATAGCGGTTGCATTCGCCATCTCCTCCTCTGTAGTCATGCGCCCTTTCCTGTATTGGATTCAGAGGCGTTGCCTTTTAACAAGAAAAAGCGATGAAACATTTTTCACTGTTCAGGATTCGCCATGAACGCTTCGACCAGCATCAACATCGGCCTGCTGCTGTTCCCCGCAAAGACGCCTGGCGACACAAAAGCGGCGGCCAGGCTGGGTGATAACCGATTGGCGTAAGCGATGGCTTTCAACTGTGCGACAACAAACGCTGTCACTGCCGCAACCAGAAAGCCACCTGTCACCTGACCCGCATGTCGTTGATTTCCCCCCTGCTCACCGCTTCGTGACGCACGGGCATCGGTAAGAATGAAAAGAACATGCCCATGTTACTTACACTCAGAGAAGCATGTCGGGCTGACATCGTGCTGCTCAGCACGTTGAAGGCGCGTCTCTACGTCGAGCATTTCGGATCCCTCTGGCAATCCAGAGCTGAACTAAATGCGTTTTTTCATGGCGAACATGCAAAGACACCTGGGTGTGATCTTCAGTATGCTGGCGTTATCTGATACGTGGCAGAAACGGAGCGGCCGACGAGACGGATAAGCGTTATGGACAGCAGATATTTTCTGAGGTCGTCAGCACGATTCGGGCGCGTGGCCATAACTTCCACTCAGACGTGCTGAGAAGTTACACCCGGGCCTGCCAGTGCTGTGACGCGTCGGGAATAGTGCACATTAAAGGAAGCGCTTTTACGACAGCGACTCAGCAGGTTGCGTCGGCTATTCCGGGCCTGAAGGTCAATGCATAACGCCATCTCCAGCCTCGCCTTACGTTTGCACGCGGTCATCTTCGTTATGACGTTCACGATCAGGCTGCGGAAATGAATGCAATGCCTGCCAAGCATCGGGGACCGGCGCGACAGTGAAAACGCGGCCCCTTTTCAGAATTGCGACATTTGACCCAACGTGGAATAGCAAAATACTGACGCGATAACAGAGCCCCCTACGGAAATTCACCTCGCCAAAATATGCGCCATTTCCGTCGAGGGCCCGACACTGAATGACAAAGCCGGAAGTTAAAAAAACCGTAATCTGAACAGCATATACAACACCAGATAAGCCACTCTGGCATTCACATTCATGACGTGGTACTTCACTTTCTCGCTTCTGTTTAATAATGCCAGTACGTTTGCCGGATAGCGTTTCTCTTTGATGCGTTTGATACTTTTCCGGATTTCATTAATGTTAAGCGTGGTGTAATACATGGCGGTAACGATTTGCATATCGAGGGTGAGCTTACGTTTGGTGACACCGGTAGAGAAAAGCGACAAATCCTCGTTTTTATATTTAACAAATAACCTTTCATACAGATCAGTCAGGTAACGCTTACGATCCAGCAATTCTTCATACGGGACGCGTCTTTTCGACAGCGAGTTTTCCACATCATCATAGTGATAAGATGCACTGTCAAAAATAAACAGGTTATCGACATAGTAAAGACAGTTGAGATTAAACAGCAGGTCTTCACTCATCGATATCCCTTTAGTGAAGCGGAGCTGGTGATCCTCAAGCAACTTTCTTCTGTAGCACTTGTTATGGAGATAGCCAATGTTATCACTTAACTCAAGCTCATCCAGCACAGCAGGAATAGACTGATGGCCGAAATGGCCGTAGGTGGAAAGGCTACCCACGCGCGAGCACCTGAGGTTCCCCACCAGTAAATCAACAGGTTGTGATACGCTCGGAGAAAGGTGCTGATGAAACATAGCCAGAAAGTCATCATCCACCCAGTCATCGGCATCAACAAAAATAACGTATTCTCCCCTAGCCACTTCCAGGCCTGCATTTCGCGCTGCGCTGACGCCGGCATTACTCTGCGAGATAACATTAAAATTTTTATAGTGTTTAAATTCATCAAGAACAGAGGCGCAGTTATCTTTGCTGCCATCATTCACCAGGATAACTTCATAATCTTTGCATGTCTGAAGGAGAAGACTTTGCAGGGTACGCATAATCGTCTTTTCAGCATTATAAACAGGTATTATTATACTGAATAAATATTTATCATTCATTTCAAAACCTCGTAACCAGCCCTAATGCCTGCCGCCCTTAAAAAGGCGAAAAAGATAATGAAAATAAAAGCCTTTCCTTTTCCTGATAACCGAAAAGAAAATAAGCATCTAATTATTTATTAACCCACTCTAAGATTATAAAAGCGCGAAATTAAACTGACCGTAAACGGGCATTATTCGGATCATGAAGATACGCTTTCATTTTTATTAAGCGATAATTAAAAAAAACGAACAGGCAGGGTACATCCTCCCGCCACATGGCAGGATATTAACGTTACTCACGCGCAGATAAAAAACGCGTTATATTAAAGATGCCGTTCAAGACGTTTTATTTAAACGCCTTACAACGCATATCTTTAAGAAATATCTGTATCACCGCCCAGAAAAGAGCGAGCGATTAATAAGAAACCACAGTTTTCCGGGTTGAATGAATATTTTGTGAATCTTCATCATCGGCTGCCCACGGAAGAAATAGTTTAACAGCGTAAAGGCCATAAACTCAGTAATCACCACACTTATGGCACCGCCAGTAATGCCGAAGACTGGCACCAGTGTCACCGTCGTGATCAGACATACCGCCAGCACACAGAACGTTTTTTTGATCAGGTAGCGATAGCCATTGTATTTAATAATGAAGCGATCCATGACGCTGCTTAGTACACCAAACATGGCGCCGATGCTTAATAACACCATCGGAGCAATCGCTTCGGTGTAAGCTGCGCCGTAAAAATGCCGGATAAACCAGGGGCCGATCAGGGCAATACCGCCGATAACGGCCCCCGACACGGCAATGACCATTAGCTGTAACTTCTGCGCGCGGACAATCGCCACATCAGGATCACGTTCGGCAAACAACGCGGGATAAAACGAGGCAAGTAAAGCGTTGGGTAAAAAGACCCAGGCCACCGACAGCGTCATCGCGACAGAAAAGATGCCCGCCTCTTTTAACCCTAAGAACCATGAAACGCTGAGCTGGTTAAGCCGGGTATAAATCGTAATCGCAATCACCGACAGCACCAGGGATCGTCCGGCCTGCAAAATATAACCGCTGTAACGTCGGATATGAGTGAGTCGGGGAAGCGGCGGCTTCTCATGCGTACGTCGTTGGTGCCAGCTAAACACACAGAGTTTGATCAGGAAAGGAATGAAGGTAGCCAGCACAATGGGAATGGCCAACAATTCCGGTTTGAGCTGGAACCAGGAAATCCCATAACGGATAGCCAGACTGATCAGGAGACCGGTAAGGTTAGCCATCACGTTCAGCTTCGCATTCAACACCGCTTCATTGTAGATATTAACCAGATCGATAGCCGAGAACAGACAAGCCAGTGCCGCCGCGCAGATAAAGACAAACGCTTGCGAGTTCATCTCTTCCCGCATCACCACAATGCCAATGGTAGAGAGCACACAGTAAAGGCTAAACACCAAAATGACAGCCGGCACCATAAGGCGGATGCCAGAACGGTGATTCTGGGCAATGCGCTTGAGCAGGATGACGTCGCAGCCCATCATCGCCACAGACTGGATAAACTGAAATATCAGCATGGAAATGGCGATCACACCAAACGTGACAGGCCCGACGTACTTAGCGACGAAGGACGTTACAAACATCAGGCCAAATACCGCAACCAGCTTCTCAATGATCATCCATAACGAGTTTTGCAGCTTTTGTTTCACGAACGCGCCCTCAACAGAGTCTGTACGGCATGACGCAGCCCCGACACCAGGCGTGGAGACAGGTAGAAAAGCGTAAAATAAAGGCTCCAGGCGTCTGGGAGTACGCCCGCGGCAATATAGGCACGATAGTTTTGCCGGTAAAGTTCAATATACTGCCTGACGAATGCCGCGCTGAACGTCCCACTATACAGGGCTTTATAGATGTGCGAGGCCGTGACCTTCAGAAATAAGAAGTAGTAATAGCGTTCCTGCGGCCGTAGCAAGACGCGTTTAATCCCTGTAAAAGCCCGGACGTAAGTGAAGTGTTTTTCTTTGAGCGCCGAGCGCGTTGCCGAATCGTGTGACTCAACATAGTGGTAGACGACCCGAGGGCTGAACACGACCTGTCCCTGCGGGGCACCGGACAGGTAGCTGATCACAAACAGCAGATCTTCAAAGTTGAAGATATCTTCCCGAAAGCGTAACTGCTGCTGTTGCACGATCGTCCGGCGGAAAAACTTGTCACAGATACCGTGTTTCGGCGTGTGGTAGAGCAGTTCACCGATCGCCTTATCAGCGCGCAGAGTGCGCAGTGCGGTCTCTTCAGGCTCCCCGGACAGCGGCTCGCCGTCATGAGAAAAGGTGCGGGATTCGCCTACGGCCAGAATGACGTCTTCATTCATCAGCCCCAGCCAGATATCCAGCACACCTGAAGGCAGAAAGTCGTCGGCATCGATGAAAGAGAGGAATGTGCCACGCGCAGCATCCAGACCGCAGTTACGTGCCGATGAAACGCCGCCATTGGGCTTATCTATAATCTCTACGCCAGGATAATTCTGGTATTTTCTCATTAGCTCAAGTGAATTATCACTTGAACCATCATTGACTAAAATAAGCTGGCAATGCTCAGCATGAGGTTGCTGAAGAATACTCTCGACGCAACGTTCAATAAACATCGCGCCGTTATAAACAGGCACGATAAATGACACTAAAGGGGCGTGTTGATCATTAAACATATAACCTCTGGTGTGACATATTTATTAAAGTGTAGCGCAGGGAAAGTGTCGGTTAGTTCCAGCTATTTTTATTCGTAAAAATTTTTCGCTACTCTAAATCAGTCATCTGTATGCACATCGCCAATTTTTGTATCAAAATATGTATAGCATGAAACCAGAAAATAAAAGACAGCATAAACATGAAGATGACATCAAAACTAAGAGTATTCTGTAATTTAAAAATGGCGTTACTGAACCCTGCGGAAATACAGAGATCCTGTCTGTGATACTCTACTCAGGCGCGGACCGTTTCCGCAATAAGCCACCTTCGCAATGTAAAGCGTAAAGAGAACATTCAGACAATAGCCAGTGAAGTGAAAAATGGAAGACACTTTTCCCGGAAAAAATTAATAAGAACTTCCTTATAAAAATCGACATATTTCAGATGACACATTAATAAAAAACAACGCGTGTCCAGTAAAAATAAATAAATATGCCAGAAGAAACAGAAGTGTTTAATTAACGTTTAACTTTTTGGGGCATATAAAAAATCTCAGCGCCTGAAAATATGCGTGGACTGGCACACCCCGGGGCTGCATGGACTGGCTTTCTGCGGTGAGATTGATTCCGCCCGGGTCGCGGAGAGAATCGCTAAATATGCTTCCGGCATTGCCTCTTCGTTCAACGGCGACCGAGGAAGCCGTGCGATCAGACTGGTAACCTTATCGTCATTGCTTTCCGGCGGCTCCGTCTGCCCACGGTTATCATGGGCAGCCGCACGCATCCCCGTCGTCCTCAGTCGCTGGCGTGCCGGTGCTCAGCACATCCCGCACAGCCGCCACATCCTGTCTTACGCGATGAGGTGAGCGGTGCGGAAACCGGCTTCGTGCGCGCACGTCCACCTGCGTGGCGCAGCAGGCTAATGACCAGACCGTTAAGCACGACCACACTCATCAGGCACAGCGCGCTAAACCCCGGATGCAGGCGAAAACTGACACTCTGATAAAACAGCGTAGCAACGGAGTACGCAACGTTCAGGCCCCAGAAAAAGGAAAACAGCATCCAGTTTTTCCCGGCTTCCCGGGCTATTGCGCCCATCACCGATACGCAGGGAACGTAGAGCAACACAAACAGCAAATAGCTGTACGCTGCGAAGCCGTTGCCGAATTTCGCACTCATCACGCCCATTTGCGTCGCATTGATTGTACTGTCACCTTTACTCGCTTCAATAGGGTTGGCCAGCGCACGCAGGCTGAATGCGCTCTTCAGGCTGTCACCGGTTTCTTTCAGCGCGTCACCTAACTCACCCGACAGCGAAAAGTCCTGCGGGCGAAACGCGCCGCTTTGAACATCTTCGCCGACATAAAGGCTGTTCAGCGTACCGACCACGACTTCTTTCGCCATGATGCCTGTCACCAGCCCGACCGTGGCCTGCCAGTTGTCTGATGTCACGCCGACAGGTCGCAGGGCTGGCGTGACGACTTTACTCACAGTAGCCAGCGCAGAATCATTGATATGGTCTACGGTTGCCCCACTAAACGAAAAGTTGCTGAGTAATCCGATCACCATGCTGACCACAATAATGACGCGACCTGCGCGCACGATAAACATCTTTAAACGTTGCCAGGTCTGGATCAGCAGGCTTTTCACATGGGGGCGATGGTAGACCGGCAGCTCCATAAGAAAAGGTGACGCTTCGCCGCGCAGCAGCGTATTTTTCAGGATAAGCCCAGTGACGATGGCCACGATAATGCCCAGCACGTACAGAGAGAAAACCAGGCTGGCGCGCCAGGCGCCAAAAAAGGTGGCGGCGAAAACCGCAAAAATCGCCAGCCGCGCACCGCAGGACATAAAGGGCGCAATTAGCACGGTAAGTAAGCGCTCACGGGGTGTATCCAGCGTACGCGTGCCCATTACTGAAGGCACGTTGCAGCCAAACCCGACAATAAGCGGTACAAAGGATTTTCCCGGCAAGCCCAGCGACTGCATCAGGCGATCAATTACAAACGCTGCACGCGCCATATACCCCGAGTCTTCAAGAAAAGACAGAAACAGGTACATCAGGCCGATCTGGGGCAGAATCGGCAACACCGTGTTAATCCCGGCCCCTATGCCCTGCGCAAGGAAGACCGTTACCCAGTCGGGAAAGTGGCAGGTATAGCCCAGCCACTGCGCGCCATGAATAAACAGCGCCACCGATCCGCTGTCGAACAAAGGCTGGAAGGCTGCACCGATGTTAATTGACAGCACAAACATCAGATACATCACGCCCAGAAAAACCGGTATTCCCAGGAACCGGTTCAGCACAAGGTTGTCCAGCCACTCAGTCAGCGCAGCGGGTGCGGCTTTATTGAGGTTACAGACCGCGGCGCAGAGCGCGTTGATAGCCTGATAACGACAGTTCACCACATGCATTGCCGGATCGCCGCCCGCCGCCTGCCTGATCGCCGGCAGTTGGGGGACGACTGTGGGACAGATGCGCTGACTGTTAATGTCACCCGCCAGCAACTGTAGCGCCAGCCAGCGCTGCTTTTGCCTGGCGATGTCCGCAGGCATCATCGTTTGCAGGCGCGCGATGGCCGTCTCAATTTCACGAGGATAAACCAGAGGTTGTGGCGGTCTTTCTCCCTGCCAGTCGTCAATGGCGCGTTTAAGCGAGGCGATGCCTTCGCCACGTGTTGACGTCAGCGCCACGACCGGGCACCCCAGCCGGGCTGACAGCGCTGCCCTGTCGATGATGATATTCTGGCTGAGCGCGATATCCTGCATGTTTAACGCCACGATACAGGGCATGCCCAGCTCCAGTAGCTGAAAAGTCAGGAAAAGATGACTCTCCAGGTTTGAGCTGTCTACCACATTAATCACCAGGTCGGCGTGATCCTCAAACAGATACCCACAGGCGATACTTTCATCGATGGCGCTGTCCGCCGAAAGCGTTGTAAGCGAGCGCGTGCCTGGCAGATCAACCAGCCGTACATCCGTTTCAGCCGTAAAGAACTGCCCTTCCTTGCGTTCTACCGTCACGCCCGCCCAGTTCCCTACGCGCTGGCGGGCCCCGGTAAGCTGATTAAATAACGTGGTTTTACCGGTATTCGGGTTGCCGATCAGACCCAGGGTTAATGTTCTCATCAGCGGACTTCTTCCAGCAGAACCGAAGCCAGATCGCGTTGCCGCACCGCCAGACTGAGGCGACGCGTACGGATATGAACGGGATCACCCAGTGGTGCAGTACGGATAACGTCAATCAGCGTGCCGGGCAGCACGCCCATGGTTAGTAATTTTTGCCGCCAGGCGGGATCAACAGAAGGCTGGTAGCCTCTGACACGATAGGTGGTGTGTGTTTTGATTTTCACAGATATATCCCAACCGTTAACAACTAAGGCAGGAATTATACAAATGATAACTATTCTTGTTTCTTGATCTGGATGGGGGTGATGCGCAGGATAGCGACAAAAACACGCTGATATGCCATTTCACCCTGACGGCCCGCTCGGGTTAAGGGCCATCCGGAAAGAAGCATTACGGAAGATTGTCAGAAACGTCCCTCAGCGGCAAACAGGCTGAGCGGCCTCAGCGGTGGGCAAATAACGCCATACCTATTTTCAGCCCCCTGTCTGTGAAGCACGGCTTATACAGCGAAGACGGACACAACGTCAGATTGCGGTCACGTATGAGGGCAGCGAAAAATAATAACGCGTAAATGTCTCATACAAGCCTTCATCTTATTATTGCGCGAAAAAAACGTAACTCCTGGTACATTTCTGCATAAACGGCCCCTTGACCATCCCGTTTTTGTGACTATGCCAACCCCTTAAAAAAACACGCTTTTCCTGAAAGCGTCATTTTATTTTTAAACTAATCGTTATAGATCACATTATTTATGGCGTCACTATTAAGGTAATCCGTTAAATACCGATATACCTGTATCCACGTTTATCAGGTATCACCGCCATGTTTAAAAACCTTAAAATTACAACGGGCATTATTGCCGTATTGTTTTTGTTCAGTGCGCTGTTAATGCTTACCGGGTCGCTTTTTTATTCGTCTGTCAGCCAGGCGGGACGCAACTTTTCTCACACTGAACAACTGACGCTACAACAACAGCAACTGAGCGACAGTGTGCAGACGCTGATAAAGACGCGTGTCACCGTCAGCCGGGTGGCTATTCGTTTTCTGAAAAACCAGAAGGATCCGGCATCTCTGGCCTCGATTGCCACACTGCTGGACACAGCGAAACAATCTGCTGAAAAAGCCGATGAGTATTTTTCAGCCTACAAAGCCGCCCCGCCCTTACCCGGACAGCATGCGGAACTGACCCAAAACGTGCAGACGGCTTACAGCAAAATGCACGATACCATGCTCGCGTCGGTCGAGTTCCTGCGAAATAACAACTATCAGGCTTACGGCAATCTTGATGCACAGGAAGCGCAGGATCAGCTGGATAAGGCTTATCAGGCCTGGCGGAGCGCTAACTATCAGCTGATGAAGGAAATCGCCGCAGAAAACGATCACAACTACACCAATATGCTGTGGACCTTGCTGATTATCGCAGTTATTGCTCTGGTGACCGTTGCCAGCGTATGGGCTGGCCTGCGGACACTGCTGCTGAAACCTCTGACTCTGGCAACCGACTACATGCGCGCGATTTCTGCCGGGGATCTGACCCGTGAGATCGCCAGCGACAGTCACAATGAAACAGGACGGCTCCTCAGCCAACTGGAAGAGATGCGCAGCGCGCTGGTGGTGACGATTCGTTCTGTCGATGATGCGACGCAGTCCATTTTCACCGGCGCAGCAGAAGTATCGGCCGGCAGCATCGACCTCTCTGCCCGCACCGAGCAACAGGCAGCCGCACTGGAAGAGACGGCAGCCAGCATGGAGCAACTGACCTCGACAGTAAAACTGAACGCGGAAAATGCACAGCAGGCCACCGCGATGGCGAATGATGCCGCGGTGATGGCGTCGCAGGGCGGCCAGATTGTGGCGAAGGTGATTTCCAATATTGAACAGATCAGTGAAAGTTCCAAACAGATTGCCAGCATCATCGGCATTATCGACAGCATTGCGTTCCAGACGAATATCCTGGCGCTTAACGCTGCGGTCGAAGCCGCGCGCGCAGGCGAACAGGGGCGCGGTTTTGCTGTGGTCGCCGGTGAGGTGCGTTCACTGGCGGGACGCAGTGCAAGCGCGGCGCAGGAGATCCGCACGCTGATTGAACAATCGACGCAGCGTGTCAACAGCGGTTCGACTCATGCCTCAGAAGCGGGTGATGTCATGGGAAGCATTGTGCATTCCGTTAACAGCGTGACCCAGTTGATGGCTGAGATTGCCTCGGCCTCGGCCGAGCAGACACGCGGTATTGAACAGGTGACGAAAGCGGTATCGGAAATGGACGGCGTCACGCAACAAAACGCGGCGCTGGTAGAGGAATCGGCCAGTGCGGCAGCCTCACTGGAAGATCAGGCTACGCAGTTACGTCAGTCGGTCTCCGTGTTTAACACGGGCAGAAAGCCGACCACAGGTCTGGCGACGTCCCGCAGCACAGCTTTGAAAAAACCCGTTATGACGCCTGTGCCTGCCGCACCGTCAGCGGATAACTGGCAGTCATTCTGATCGACCTGCCGCGGAGCGATGCCCTGCTCCGCGGCAAACGGCTTCAGGCGCGGTGGGCCATATCAACGACCTTCGTTTCACTGCCCCAGTCGGCGTCAAACACAGAAGAAACCAGGGCTGGATAAACGCCCGTAACAGCCACATCAACCAGTCCCAACGCCACAAAGGGATCCTCGGTCAACCTGTCGCGAACAGCCTGCTCATCAGAGGCGAGAAACAACACAACGCCGCCCTGCTGATTTTCCAGCGGTCCGGCCAACACCACCTCGCCCGTCTTGATGTGCTCCACCAGCCAGCTTTTATGACCCGCGCTGTGTTTTTCACGTTCGGCGGTGGCACCACGATAACTCAGCGTAACAATGTAAAGCATAAGGTTCTCCTGTGGATTACAACGCAAGTGACTGGATGAGCGTGCTGGCGGCATTAAACGCGTTGCCGATTTCACGCTGTTGAATGGCTTCCCCTTTTGAAGCCCCTTCTGCACGGATAACATGAATATGCTCAACGCCTAAAAACCGAAAAAATGCGGCCAGATACCGTTCCTGAAAATCCCACTCTTCAAGGGAACCGCCGTGGTAAAAGCCGCCTCGCGCCGAGGCCACGATCACGGTTCGCCCACCTGACAATCCCACCGGGCCTTGTGCCGTATAACTGAATGTTTTGCCTGCCTGCGCGATCCGGTCCAGCCAGGATTTTAGTTGGGCAGGCACCGAAAAGTTGTACATCGGCGCACCGATGACTATCACATCACTGGCAAGAAACTCCGCCACCAGCAGGTCAGATAAGCGATGCTCTTTTGCTATGTACTCACTGACGTTGTCGTCGTTTCCCGCCCTGAAACCTGCCGCGATGGCCGCGTTAAGAGGACGGATTTCCTCGGCCACGACATCACGGTAAGTCGCCTGAGCAGCGGGGTACTTTGCCAACAGTTTTCTGACGATGTCCGCGGTAAGCTGCCGGGTAACCGACGGCGTCTGGAAAATACTGGCGTCAATATGAAGTAATCTGTTCATGGGATTCCCCTGAGAGTGATGGTGCTATGACGATGGAAGGGTTCTGGCCGCGCGATCGATAAACGCAGCCACCTGTTCAGGATGTGAAACCAGCGATAAATGACTAGATGCGAGACGCTGAACGCGTGCGCCAATATGCGCAGCAATGTCAGACTGGACACGGGGCGGCAGCGCCCGGTCTTGCGTGGTCAACAAATACCAGGTGGGTTTGCTTTTCCATGCCGCTCGCGTCACCTTGTCAGTGAAAGCGCTCGCCGCAACAGGTTGTTGTACCGCAGCCAGTTCGCGCACCCGCGCACCAGGCACGTCGCCGGCCAGCATTTCACCAAACTGTTGGGCATTATCCAGCCAGATCATCCCGTGTTTATCCGGCCTCATTTCCGTCATCGGGGCATGAAGTCGTTGCAACAGCCCGGCAGCAGATTCATTACTGTCGGGCACCAGCGCAGAGAGAAAAACCATGCCCCTTACGCGCGAATCGTTGCCAGCATCAGCCACTACCACACCGCCCCAGGAATGCCCAACCAGCAGCACCGGGCCTTGCTGACGCGCAATGACCGCCTCCGTCGCCTTTACATCATCCTGCAATGAGGTCAATGGATTCTGAACGGCGGTGACGTGATAACCTTTGTGCTGAAGGCGTGAAATCACCGCCCGCCAGCCTGAGCCGTCAGTAAACGCCCCGTGGACTAAGACGATGTTTTTCACCGTCGCCTGCGCAGCGAGCGGCACATTCAATAACGTCAGCCCCAGCAGCACCGCATGCTTTAATCTTTTCGCCTTACTGCTCTTTCGCCGCATCTCGCCTGTTCCTGTGGTTGTTTTCATGCGGACCATGGTAGATCGGGCGAAAAGAGCGTGTAAGATGGCGAATAAGACAACTAACAGGCAAAACTCGCCATAAGGAGTGACTGGCTATGCGCATAGCGATTGTGGCGCTGGAAGGCAGCCTGCCTTCTGCCGTCAACGGCTTTTGTGACACCTTATGGATTGCGCGCCAGGTGATTGCGTCTCGCCCCGATACTGCGGCGCAACTGACCCGCGCGCCGCTGGAGGTCCAAATCGTAAGTGCTGATGGCCAGCCCGTGCGCGATGCGCAGGGACGATGGCTACATGTCGATGCTGATTTCAGCCAGGCAGAGGCGTCAGATATCGTCCTGGTCGGGGGAATGGCGTTGGGCCGCGATCGGTTTCCGCACCATCCGGAGGCGGTCATACAGGCGGGGACCTGGATAAAAAAAATGTACCATCAGGGTGCCATCGTCGGTGCCGCCTGCGCGGGCTGTCTGGTGCTGGGCGAAGCGGGGCTGCTCAGTCGTCGGCGTTGTACCACCACCTGGTGGCTGTTTCCGACCCTGCGGGAGCGCTATCCGGATGCGCGTCCGGTATGGGGACAAACGCTCGAACAACAGGAAAATATCATTACTACAGGTGGCCCACTCTCGTGGAGCGCGCTCACGTTGCATTTGCTGCACAGGATACTGGGAGCGAACGTGTCCAGACAGGTTGCTGATATGGCCGTTGCCGATGCCCAGCCCGTGTCGCAACGTTTGTATGCGCCGCCCGGGTTTATTAACACTCAGCACCCGTTGCTGATGCGGGCGGAAGAGATTATTCGCTATCAACAGCCAGGCATCACGGCAGAACGGCTGGCCTCTGCGTTACATACCAGCGAACGTACGTTGCACCGTAAAATGAAAATGCTGACCGGCGAAAGTCCTAAGGCGTTTATTACCCGGGTCCGCATTGAAGGTGCCTGTCTTCTCCTGGAGAACCCCACCGTAAGCATCCGTAAGGTGGCCGCCGATTGTGGCTATTCTGACGAAAGCAGCTTTCGCAAAGCGTTTAATCAGGTGATGGCGATGACACCCGCGCGTTATCGACAGTGGATTGCCGCCAGAGCGGCGCCCGCAACGCGTTAATCAGCGTAGCGCATGCAGCGCTGCCCAACTGGCGTCTTTGATTTGGCCGTCTTTAGCAAACAGCAACGGTCCGGTGGCCAGCTCATCGCTTGCCTTCGGCGTCGCCGCCGTCCGGTGGGGCGTGTCCCAGACACCCCACGTGAGCACTGCGTCGACACCGGCTTCCAGCACAAGCGAAAGATAGCGCTTATAGGTGCTGGCGACCGCCATGGCGCGGCGCGCCATCGGCAGGCGGCTGTCATCAACATCCAGTTCGGTGATATACACGGCCAGGCCCAGCGCTTTCACTTCACGAATAAATGTCGCCAGTCCCGGACCAGACGCATACTGCGGACCGGCCTTGAGATGAGACTGAATGCCCAGCGCACCAATGGGGATCTGTCTGTCCTGCAAATTGCGTAGCAGCGCCAGCACAGCGTCGCGTTTTCGTTGCGCGTTGTCATGGTCGCTTTCCAGCCCGTAATCGTTATAGCAAATGACGGCGTGAGGATCGGTCTGATGCAGCGCGTCACAGGCGATATCCAGATAACGCGTCCCCAGACGTTGATACCAGAAACTGTTGCGCCATCCGCCAGGCAAACCGTCAGACAGGTTGATAATCTCGTTCGCCACGTCCCAGCTCTGTATCTGTCCCCGATAGCGCCCCGCGACGGTATGAATATGGTCTCTCAACACTTTTTCCAGCAGCGTGGCATCGCGAATCGCCAGCAGCCAGTCCGGCACCGCGCGGTGCCAGCAAAAGGTATGCCCGCGTAGCAGCAGGCCCTGCGCTCTGGCAAAGGCGGCAAGCGTATCCGGGCCAGAAAAATCGTAGCGATTCTGCTCAGGCTGAACGACCACCCACTTCAGCGCGTTTTCCGGAACAATAATATTGGCCTGGCTGGCCACAAACTGCCGGTAATGCGCATCGGACCGCAAACGCTCGGGCCGGACCGCGAACCCAAACAGAAGATGACGCTGCGCGGCTATGCGCTTTAAGGGGGGGAAAGCCGGTTCGGCCGCGAAGGCCGGTATCGGCAATGCGGAACCCAGCAACAGCGCCGCGCTGCGTTTTAAGAACCGACGTCGCGGCGTGGATGTGAAGCCAGACAGATTATGAGGTTTCATCAGTGCCACGTCTCCTGTGACGTTTTGCCCGATCATCGTGAAGGTCGCATCACACCAGCCCGGTATTCTTATAACCCCAAGCCCTAAGGCCCGTCAGCTACGATTTTGTCCACGTCGGTAAAGCCAGATTTCTGAATGTAAAATCCCTCGCTTTACGGTATCGGGTTTTCTGGCATTCGCGGGGCTGTGTGCCTGCACGTTTCAGGACGGGCGCTGCCGTGCCAGCGGTAAAAGTGACCTTTGCTACCTTGTTATGCCGCACTGGCTGACAAACCGAATGAAAAGCTGTCGATTTACCTTTGCTAAGCTGATAAGTACACCTGATACGTTTAATAAAGGAGAATGCTATGACGCAGCCTAAAACCCGCCCCCTCGGCAACAGCGGCCTCTCTGTGCCGCTTCTGACCTTTGGCGGCAATGTCTTTGGCTGGACGGTAGACGAGAAAACCTCGTTTTCTCTGCTCGACGCGCTGGTGGAAAAAGGCCTGTTCTTTATCGATACCGCCGATGTCTATTCACGCTGGGCGCCCGGCAATCAGGGGGGCGAATCCGAAACCATCATCGGCAAATGGCTGAAGAAAAGCGGTAAACGCGACAGAATAGTGCTGGCGACCAAAGTCGGCATCGAAATGTCACCGGAGAAGCAGGGACTGAAACCTGGGTATATTCGCCAGGCCGTCGAGGACTCGCTGCGCCGTCTGCAAACCGACGTGATCGACCTCTATCAGGCGCATCGCGATGATGAAACCACGCCACTGACCGACACGTTAAGCGCCTTTGACGCTCTGATCAAAGCCGGCAAAGTCCGGGCTATTGGGGCCTCCAACTACAGCGCCGCGCGACTGCAGGAGGCGCTGGACATCAGCAAACAGCATGGGCTGGCGCGTTACGAAACCCTGCAACCGCTCTACAACCTTTACGACCGTGAAGAATATGAAAGCGAGCTGGAGCAGGTAGCGCGAGAGAATCAGCTTGGCGTGATCAACTACTACGCGCTGGCCAGCGGCTTTCTCAGCGGCAAATATAAAAAACCGCAGGATGCCAGCAAGAGCGCGCGCGGTCAGGGTATTGTAGATAAGTACCTGAATGAACGCGGTAAACGCATTGTTGAAGCGCTGGAAGACGTGGCGGCGTCACATGATGCGTCAGCCACGCAGGTGGCGCTGGCCTGGCTCATCGCGCGCCCGAGTATTACCTCCCCTATCGTCAGTGCGACCTCCTTGTCGCAGCTTGATGAACTGGTCAAAGCCACTGAGTTGACGCTGAGCAAGCAAGAAATTGAAGAGCTGTCCCAGGCCAGCAGGCCATAAAACCTCCGGGGATGCCGCGGCATCCCTTTTACTTTGCCTCGCAATAAATGCCTTTTTAGCTATAAAAATATTCATTCAGCGATAACTGTCACAATTGCGTTAATTCCTTACCACTTTGCAGTTACATACGCACAGATTTGCAAAAATTGACATTTAGTCAGCATTATTCTCTGCCCTGTCTTTTCCTGTCATTTCATAAAGAATAACGCTGATGAATACAAAAAAAGCAGTGCAGTTTATGCCTCGCCTGGCCGCTGGCAGCCTGATGTTTGCGATGCTGAGCGCCTCCGCGCTGGCCGCCGATGCCTTTAGCTATGACTCACCTTACCTGTTTGGCGACTGGGGCGGTAACCGAACGCAGTTAGAAAACGACGGCATTAAGTTAGATGTTAACTACACCATGGAAAGTGCCGCCAATCTGGGTGGCGGAGCTGACAGCCATACCTCGATGCGCTACAGCGACCAGTGGGCGTTTGGTGCCAATTTCGATCTGCAAAAACTCCTCGACTGGCAGGATACGCAGTTCCAGGTCACCATTACCGATCGCAATGGCCGCAACATCTCCGATCAGGTGGCCGATCGCCGCACCGGGATGCTCTCTTCTACCCAGGAGGTGTACGGTCGTGGCCAGACGTGGCGCCTGACGCAGTTCTGGTTAAGCAAAGGCCTGTTCGATAACACGGTCAATCTGAAAGCCGGACGCGTTACCGTCGGCGAAGATTTCGATAACTTCGACAGCAAGTTCCAGAACCTGGCGTTTGGCAGCGGCCAGGCCGGTAACTGGCGCGGCGATCGCTGGTTTAACTGGCCGGTTTCGCAGTGGGGCGGCAGGCTAAAAGTCAACGTTACGCCTGAGGTGTTTTTCCAGGTCGGTTTCTACAATCAAAACCGTGCGAATTACGACCGTGGCGATGGTTTCCGGCTGGATACCAGCAACTCAGAGGGGAATCTGGTGCCGGTCGAGTTAGGCTGGAAACCGACGTTAGGCCCCGACAAGTTGCCGGGTAACTATCGTATCGGCTATTACTACTCGTCCGCAAATGGCGACAACTATGGCAGCTGGCGTGACGGCGCTTACCAGCGCAAAAATCATGCTTACGGCGGCTATGTCCTGTTGCAGCAGCAGTTGACGGCGCAGGGCGGCGATGCCAGCCGGGGTCTGGGCGTGACGGTTCAGGCGGTGATGAACGACCATAAAACCTCGAAAACCGATAATTATCAGTCCGTCAGCTTCACCTGGAAAGGACCGTTCGATGCCCGTCCGCAGGATGAGATTGGCATCGGCGCGGCGCGTATTCACGTCAACAGCGCCTACACGCGTTCGCTGCGTGAACAGAACGACGCCAGCGGGCAGACCGATTTTAACAGCCCGACCTATCTGCCTGTTCAGGACGGTTCGGAGTACAACTATGAAATCTATTACAACGCGCAGCTGACCAAATGGCTGCAACTGCGTCCTAACCTGCAATACGTTGTTGCGCCGGGTGCCGTTAGCGACGTGAAAGATGCCTTTGTCGGCGGAATCAGCGCTAACGTGAATTTCTGATCCGCCCTTCAGACCTGCCCGCAGGGCAGGTCTGCTTTCCCGCCTGCCCTGACGCTTTCATCCCGTACCTGCTCTGTTGATTCGCCTCAGTTTTCCGCAATTTTTTGCAAGCCATGCCCCACTTCACGCGGTATAACCTCATCCATGTCTTACCACTGCGCATAACGGAAAAACCATGAAAACCTATATCAGCAAAGCGTTCTCAGCCGACCGGGCCTGGGGTGCACTCGACATCGCTAACTTTGATGGCACAACCGTACGGCTTCACTGGACGGATCAACCCTACAAGTGGCACATCAATGACGGTCAGGAAGTTTTTGCGGTGATGGATGGCTGTGTAGAGATGCACTACAAGGAAAACGGAGACATCAGGACAGTGCGCTTGCAGACAGGGGATATTTTTTATGCCAGCGTGGGCACGGAACATGTTGCCCATCCACAGGGCGAAGCGCGCGTACTGGTGATCGAGAAAGCGGGATCGGTCTGACCCCGGCCAGCCCTGAGGCACGATGGCTGGCGCACATTTTCCGCGTATACTGAGGCGCAAACACAGCCTTGACGGAGGTTTCGCCTGATGACACCGTTGCCGCCGCTTGCACATCTGGGTCCGCGCATTTGTATCATGGGCCCCTCAAACAGCGGTAAATCTACCCTGGCCGTGGCGATTGCGGAAAAGCAGTCGCTGCCCGTTATTCATCTCGATCAGCTTTATCACCAGCCCAATACCGACTGGCAGCCCAGAGAGCACGCCGTGTTTTTACAGCTTCACCGCGAGGCAATCAGTGCAGAACGCTGGGTTATCGAAGGCAATTATACGCGCTGCATGCCCGAAAGACTGGCGCGCGCAACGGGCTATATCCTGCTGGATCTCGCGATGCCTGTCAGTTTGCTGCGTTATATCCGGCGCTGCTGTGCCACCACGCCGCGTGCCGGGGCGCTGCAAGGCAGCACCGATCACATCAATCTCGCCATGCTCAGGCATATCACCTGGGTGACGCCGGGCAATCGCCGTCGCTATCACCTCCTGTATCAGGGACTTAGCCTGCCCAGGTGCCGTCTGGTAGGTGCAAAAGCGATAAACCGCGCCTGGCAGGAGTGGTGCCTGACGCCCCGTCCTGCGACAGGGATCTTACCCGGCAAAACAGGCCGGTAGCCTTTCCTGCCTGTCTTTTGTATTGTCATGATCCTTACTGGCTCACTCCGGAATCGCAGAATGCACATCACGCTCGCGCAGGATGACCACATTCCCGCCCTGCAACAGATTTATGCTCACCATGTTATGCATGGCACGGGCAGTTTTGAACTGGATCCGCCTGATGAAGCCGAACTCGCCAGCCGGTTAGAAAAAATCCGTGCCGCCGGGCTGCCCTGGTTTGTGGCCATCGAAGACGGCCAGGTTTGCGGTTACTGTTATCTGGGCTTTTATCGTCCGCGCCCGGCTTATCGTTTTACCCTGGAAGATTCCCTTTATATCCATCCGGCTTTTCAGGGGAAAGGTGTGGGTAAACGCCTGCTGGCGCACGCGATTGACTGGGCAGAAAGCCGGGGCTTTCGCCAGATGGTCGGGAATGTGGGCGACAGCGCCAACGTGGCCTCCATCGCTCTGCACCGATCGGCGGGCTTCACCGTGGCCGGTACGTTAACCTCCGTAGGCTACAAACACGGGCGCTGGCTGGACACGGTATTGATGCAGCGGACACTTGGCGCGGGCGACAGTATCCCGCCTGAAAACGGATAACGCAGGATGCGTCCCAGGCGGGCCGCTGCCCAGGGCTCAGGCGGAAGCGCCCAGCTCGTGTGAGATCGCCTGGGCGGTCGCTACCACCTTCGCCATCAGGTTTTTTGCCCCAATCTGTTGCAGCTTGGCCGTCGGCAGCGAGACCGACACCGCATAGGGAACGCGCTGCTGAATATCAAATACCGGCGCGGCGATACAGGTCACGCCCAGCTCGTTCTCTTCGCGATCCATCGCGGTGCGCTGCTGCAGAATATCTCTCAGTTCCTGCTGCATCTCAGGCAAGGTAGTGATGGTGTTTTTTGTCAGTTGCTCAATGCTGTCCTGATGGCTTTGCCAGTAGTGCAGCAGGTACTCTTCACTGCCCCAGGCCAGAAAAATTTTGCCCATCGCCGAGCAATAGAGCGGCATATGCTGCCCAATATAGGCGCGTGTGCGCATCATGCCGGTGGTGGGTTCCAGTTTATTGATCAATACAACATGATCGTCTTCACGGCTGGAAAAGTTAACCGTTTCGCCCACGTCCAGGTTGAGCTTTTCCAGATGCGGTCCGGCTACGTGGATGATATTGAGCGATGACAGCGCTTTCTGACCGACCGAAATAAATTTGGTCGTCAGGCGATAGCTGCCAGGCGACGGGGCCTGGGTGACATAGCCACTGCTGTGCAGCCCCTGTAACAGGCGGTGGACGGTACTTTTATTCATGCCGGACAGCTCAGCGAGATGGGCCAGCGGGCAACCGTTCGGGAAATTGCTCAGTAACTCAATTAACTGAAGGCCACGAAACAGACTCTGTGTTCCCAACGGCTTATCGTTTTTATTTTCCTTAGCTTTATCCACTTTACCCACCATCCGCCGATCCTCTCCGTTTCTGACTTCCTGAACGCACTATCGCATGATGTTAACTCATGGCATAACAACTGGGAATCTTTCGCTTTTTTAGTGTGGCCTGGCGATCGCATTCCGCCTGGCAG
The DNA here is from genome assembly GCF_035191405.1 of Pantoea sp. JZ2. Lineage (NCBI taxonomy): Bacteria > Pseudomonadati > Pseudomonadota > Gammaproteobacteria > Enterobacterales > Erwiniaceae > Pantoea > Pantoea sp. JZ2. Next base: position 4,291,333 of record NZ_CP045247.1, read on the forward strand.
GAATTGCGCTGTTCATCACAATTTCAAAACAATATTTTAACTCCATGTTTCTACTGAGGAAATAGTCGCCTCGCTTCTTTGCTTTTCCGCATTTTCAGGGATAGTATTTTTTGGAATAGTATTTCACATGTTGAAATCAGCAAAAGCGCGTCACCACGCTTGCTGCCACTACTCACCAGGCGTCACGGGAGGCTGGAATGCAAACTAACCCGGATAAACCGGTCCTGACACTAAGCCATATCACCAAACGTTTCGGGGGAAACCCTGCCGTCAATGACGTAAGCCTGGATGTCTTTCCGGGCGAAATGGTCGCGCTGTTAGGTGAAAACGGTGCGGGTAAATCGACGCTGATCAAGGTACTGGCCGGCGTTTATACCAGCGACGAAGGCCAGATAACCTTTAATGGTAACCCCATCCCCTCAGCGGCCGCGCTAAAAACCGCCACCAGCCAGCCTGTCGCCTTTATTCATCAGGATCTGGGGCTGATCGAGTGGATGACGGTGGCGGAAAATATGGCGCTGATCATGGGCTTCAACCGTCGCCTGGGCCTGATTAACTGGCGGGCCGTGCGTGAACGGGCACGTTTAGCGCTGGAAGACGTCGGTATTCAGCTCGATCCCGATGCCCGCGTATTTGAACTGTCACGCACGGAGAAATCGCTGCTGGCCATTGCCCGCGCGGTGGCCGTCAACGCGCAAGTACTGGTACTGGACGAACCGACCGCCTCGTTACCCGCCAATGACGTACGGCATCTGTTTAGCGTGATAGAACGCCTGAAAAGTCGCAACGTCGGCATGATTTACGTGACTCACCGTCTGGATGAGGTAATTGAAATTGCCGATCGCATTTGTGTGATGCGGGACGGTAAACGCGTCGCAGAGGGCAACACGGCAGACTACAGGTTGCACGATCTGGTTGAAATGATTGTCGGCGAAGCGCTGGAAAGCAATCAGCGCCTTGTGTTGCCTGAGGGGCGCCCGCCCGTGCTGTCACTGGATCAGCTCTGCATCGATGAAGTGGGCCCGGTCTCGTTCAGTCTGCAACCCGGCGAGATGCTGGCGCTGGCCGGCCTGCGTGGTGCCGGTCAGGAAGAGATTGGCCGGATGCTGTTTGGCCTGAAACAGGCTACCCAGGGCCAGGTCATTTTTCGCGACAAGCCCTGCCATTCCCGATCACCTCGCGAGGCTATGGCGGCAGGCATCTCGTTTGTGGCAGGCGATCGCACCGGTGAAAGTCTGGTTATGTCGATGAGCGTGCGTGAAAACCTGTTTCTCAACCCCTGCGCGAGCGGGCACCGGGTGATGTCCCATTATGGTCGCCGCGCGGAGGTGGGTGCCAGCTGGTGGAAAGTGCAGCTTTTCGACGTGCGCCCTAAAAACGTGGATCTGGATATCAGCGCCCTGTCCGGTGGCAACCAGCAAAAAGTGGTGATGGCCCGCTGGATGCACCTCAATGCCCCGTTGCTGATTCTTGAAGATCCCACTGCGGGCGTCGACGTGGGCGCGCGCGAAGAAATTTATCACCTGCTCAACAAAGCGCTGGCAGACGGCGTGGCAGTGCTGGTGATCTCGAATGACCTGGAGGAAATCGCGCATATCTGTAACCGCGCGCTGGTGTTTAACCGGGGCCAGGTAGTGGGTGAACTGAAAAACGAACAGGTCACTTTTGCTAATTTACTGGAGCTGGCCTCAGCCAGCTCTGCTGCCCCCTTCGCTACCGTCTGAAAAGGCAGTCAGGAGAAACGCTATGTCTAAAACCTCGGTGAAATCTACTGCACTTGAACAACGGGTCAGCCTTGCTCAGCATGGTTTTGCGCCGTGGTCGATGCAGGTCGTCACCCGCTACGGATTACTGTTGTTATGTGTGCTGCTGGCGTTACTGTTTTCGGTACTGTCCCCGACTTTCGCATCCCTGCTCACCGTGCAGGCCATTCTGTCCAGTAAGGCCAAAATCGCCCTGCTAGCGCTGGCCGCCACCTTGCCGATGATTGTGGGCAAAATCGACCTGAACGTCGGTTTCGGGATCGTGCTGTGGCACATCCTGGCCATTACGCTTCAGGTGGAATACGGTTTTTCCTGGCAGATGGCGGTGCTGACAGTGCTGGTCTTGTCGGCGCTGTATGGCCTGCTGAACGGCATTCTGGTGGCGCTGGCGGATATCGACAGCTTCGTCGCCACGCTCGGTTCCGGCACGGTGCTGTATGCCATTGCGTTGTGGCACTCCGGCGGTCGCCAAATTGTTGGTGACTTACCGGATGCCTTTAGTGCGCTGCACAGTACCGAAGTATTTGGCATTCCGATTGGTGCCTTCTATGTGCTGGGCCTGGCGCTGGTATTGTGGCTGATCACTGAGCACACGCCACTGGGAAGGTGCATGTATGCCGTGGGCGGTAACCCCGTCGCCGCGCGCCTCAACGGTATTGCCGTGAATAAATACGTGATCGGCGCGTTTATCGCCTCCAGTGTGATCACCGGCTTCAGCGGGGTGCTGATTGCGGCGGAACAGGGCGTCGGCCAGGCCAGCGTCGGGATGGATTACCTGCTGCCTGCGCTGGTCGGGGCTTTTCTGGGCAGTACCACCATTCGTCCGGGGCGGGTAAACGTCTGGGGCACCGTGGTCGGCATCGCTATCCTGGCTATCGGTATTGCCGGTATTCAGCAGTTTGGCGGCGCGTTCTGGGTGGAACCGCTGTTTAACGGTGCCACGTTGCTGCTGTCGATTACGCTGGCCGGCTACGCTCAGCGCCGCCGTATGTTGAATCAAAAAGCCGTCGTGCGCAGTCAGAGCGCGCCGGCGACCACACCTGACTCACAGCAAAAAACCATCACACCAGGGAACTCATTATGAAAAATCCGGTATTTGGTCTTTCTCTCATCGCCATGCTGGTCGCCACCTTACCAGCCCATGCAGACAGCTATCTCGATCAGGCGACAGCGGCCGTGGCCAAAGCGACGGCCAGCGCCACGACCTGGGACGGTCCGACGACCGGGCCAAAGCTGCAGCCTAAAAAGAAACTGATCTTTATCGCCTCGGATATGAAAAATGGCGGTGTGCAGGGCGTTCAGCAAGGCCTGAGCGAAGCGGCGAAAGTGGCTGGCTGGACGCTGGATACGCTGGACGGCGCAGGCTCTGTCAAAGATCAACTGGCGGCGCTGAATCAGGCGATTGCCCAGCGCCCTGACGGTATCGTTATCGGCGGCTGGAACCCGAACGTCGCCAAAATGCCGCTGAAAAAAGCCCTGCAGCAAAAAATCGTGCTGATGGCCTGGCACGCAGAGCCTCAACCGGGCCCGATTAAGCAGTACGGGATCACCGATAACATTACGTCCGATTCTAATGAGGTTGCCCGTCTGGCGGCGCAGTACGCCATTGTGAAGTCAGGCGGCAAAGCGCAGGTGATTATCTTCACCGACTCGCTGTACAAAATCGCGCTGGATAAAGCCAATGCGATGAAGCAGGAAATTGAGAAGTGCAGCGAGTGTAAAGTCATCGACTTTATTGACACGCCGCTGGCCGATACCTCTAACCGTATGCCGTCGCTGACCTTTAGCCTGTTACAGAAGTACGGTGACCGCTGGCAGTACTCGCTGGCGATTAATGACCTTTATTTTGACTTTATGGCACCCGCGCTGAAAACCGCAGGGAAAGGCGGCAAAAACGCACCGTATAACATCTCGGCAGGCGACGGCTCGGTGTCGGCCTTCCAGCGCATTCGCAATGGTGAAAGCCAGGTCGCGACCGTCGCTGAACCGCTGAAACTGCATGGCTGGCAACTGCTGGATGAGTTCAACCGCGCCTTCGCCGGACAGCCCCCGTCAGGCTATGTCACGCCTGCGCACCTGATTACACCGGAAAATATCAGCCGGGATGGCGGACCGCAGAACCACTACGATCCGGAAAACGGCTATCAGGACCATTACAAAGCTATCTGGGGCGTGAAGTAACGGAGGCCAGCATCATGCAGGTAGAAAAACTGTGCTCCCCTGCCACCTGGGCCGAAGGCCCAGTCTGGTTACCGGCGCTGGATGGGGTGGTATTTAGCGATGTCAAAGGCAACCGTATGTACTGCTGGCAGCGCAATGGCGAGCTGAGTATCTGGCGTCATCATTCTCACTATGCCAATGGCAATGCCCGCGATCATCAGGGACGCGTGGTCAGTTGCGAACACGGTCGCCGGGCTATCAGCCGGACAGAAACAGACGGTACGGTGAACGTGCTGGTGGATAAAGTCGAGGGCAAGCGGTTTAACTCGCCTAACGATCTGGCGATCCGCTCCGACGGCACCATCTGGTTTACCGATCCGCCTTACGGGATCGTCAGCGATCATGAGGGTTACCTGGCTCCCAGCCAGGTGATCGGCTGCTATCTCTACTGTTTTGATCCGGAAAGCGGGCAGCTCAGTATTGCCGCCAGCGATCTGCAGCGGCCAAACGGGCTAGCGTTCTCGCCTGATGAAAGCGTGCTGTACGTGGCGGACATGTCGGTGGTGGATTTCCCGACACTCGGCCGCCATGAGCTGCGCACCTATAAAGTGGACGGTCGCACGTTGTCTGCAGGGCAATTTTTTGCCAATGTCTCACCCGGTTTCCCGGACGGATTTTGTGTGGATGCCAACGGCGATATTTACTGTAGCTGCGCTGACGGCGTGATTATTTTCGACAGCAGCGGAAACCGTAAGGGCAAAATTCCGATTCCTGAAACGGTATCCAACTGCACCTTTGGCGGACCGAATAATGATGAACTTTATATCACAGCCAACACTTCACTCTACCGGGTAACGCTACGCTAACGCCCCTGCACAGGCAGGGCGAAAAGCAGAGCAAATCAGGTCAGCTGTCTCTCAGCTGACCGGCCTGACTGTAGCCGGAATCGGGCAAAAAAGCCCAAGATCACAGAAGTCAGAATTAATTATATCCTTTTGATTTAAATGAAATAATTTTTGAGTCATTTCTTTGACTCGCTGCATTTTTCCCCATAGCATTTAGTTGAAATTACATTCCACATTATGAAATAAGGCGCGGGGAGTATCAGTCAGATGAGAATCAGCTATCAGCAGTTGTATCAGGAGTTTATTCGCGTACTCCTCAGCCGCAACGTGCCGCAGGCCAAAGCCGAGGCCTGCGCGCACATGTTTACTGAAACCAGTCTTAACGGCGTCTATTCCCATGGCGTTAACCGCTTCCCGCGTTTTATTCAGCAACTGGATGCCGGCCACATTATTCCCGATGCGGATGCGCAAAAAGTCCTGTCGCTGGGTGCGATTGAGCAGTGGGATGCGCAACGCGCCATTGGCAATATCACCGCCCATAGCATGATGGAGCGCGCGATGGCGCTGGCCACGGAACACGGCATTGGGCTGGTGGCCTTACGCAATGCCAATCACTGGATGCGCGGGGGTAGCTATGGCTGGCAGGCGGCGGAAAAGGGCTTTGTCGGCATCTGCTGGACCAACTCCATTGCCGTAATGCCGCCCTGGGGCGCAAAAAGCTGCGCGATCGGCACCAATCCGCTGATTATCGCGGTACCGGGCGAGCCGGTTACGATGGTGGATATGTCCATGTCGATGTTCTCCTACGGCATGCTGGAAGTGAATCGCCTGGCGGGGAAAAGCCTGCCGGTCGATGGCGGCTTTGATGATGAGGGCAACTACACCCGCGATCCGGCCACGCTGGAAAAAAACCGCCGCATTTTACCAATGGGTTACTGGAAAGGCTCAGCGCTGTCTGTGGTGCTGGATATGCTGGCCACCCTGCTCTCTAACGGCGCCTCCGTGACTGAAGTCACTCACGACAACGGCGATGAATTTGGCATTTCTCAGGTGTTTATCGCCATCGACGTCGATCGGCTCATTCCGGGCGAAACCCGCCAGCAAAAACTCGATCGTATTCGCGCATCCATCACCGGTGCGGAACCGGCTGACAGCATACAGGCGATTCGCCTGCCGGGTGACAAATTTCCGCCACTGCGTGAAGAAAACGAACGCCTGGGTATTCCGGTTGATGAGCGCGTCTGGGCGCGCATTCAGGCGCTACAGGAGAAGGCATCATGATTACCGGACACCTTGCCAATACCGATCCCCGTCACTATCCCGCCGCGATTGCTCATGCCCTGGCCTACCTCGCCGGTCATGATCTGGCAAACATGGCCGCCGGCCGTTATCAGGACGAAGAAACCGGCTGGGTCGTACAGGTGTTAGATCTGCACACGGTTCCCGCCGCAGAGAATTACCCGGAGGCGCACCGCTATCACATCGACGTGCAGTATCTGGTGGCAGGCGAAGAAGTGATCGGCGTCGCCACACAACCGCTGGATCTGGCGGTGCATCAGCCTTATGACAGCGAACGCGACATCGTTTTTTATCAACATGCCCCCGATGAAACCCTGGTACGGATGCAGCCCGGCACGTTCGCCGTATTTTTTCCTCAGGATATTCATCGTCCTAACTGCGCGGTCAGTCAGCCCGGTCCGATCCGCAAAGTCGTGGTGAAGATCCCCACGCGCGATCTGGTGTAAGGCAGGGAGGCACGATGAGCATCACCACAAGCGCTGTCAATCATGAAAAGGTCCCTGCACTGCGCTGGCTGCGGATCATTCCGCCGATTCTGATTACCTGCATCATTTCGTATATGGATCGGGTCAACATCGCCTTTGCGATGCCGGGCGGCATGGATGCTGAACTGGGCATCAGCGCCTCGATGGCCGGGCTGGCAGGCGGCATTTTCTTCATTGGCTACCTGTTCCTGCAGGTGCCCGGCGGCAGGCTGGCCGTTTACGGCAACGGTAAACGCTTTATTGGCTGGTCGCTGCTGGCCTGGGCGGTGATTTCCATACTGACCGGCATGGCCACCAGCCAGTATCAGCTGCTGGCGCTGCGCTTTGCGCTGGGGATCGCCGAAGGCGGCATGTTACCGGTGGTGCTGACGATGATCGGCAACTGGTTCCCGGATGCGGAGCGCGGTCGTGCAAATGCCATCGTGATCATGTTTGTGCCGATCGCCGGGATCATCACGGCTCCGCTCTCAGGCTGGATCATTACCGGCTGGGACTGGCGCATGCTGTTCTACGTGGAAGGCGCGTTATCTCTGGTCGTGATGGCCCTGTGGCATTTCACGATCAGTAACCGCCCGCAGGAAGCGAGATGGATTTCGCCAGCCGAAAAACACTATCTCATCACCACGCTGCATAACGAACAGCTGATGATCAAAGGGCAGAACGTGCGCAACGCCTCGCTGATGCGCGTGATGCGCGAACCGGTTATGTGGCGGCTGATTCTGGTCAATTTCTTCTATCAGACCGGCATTTACGGCTACACGCTCTGGCTGCCCACCATCCTGAAAGGACTGACGCACGGTAATGTGGAGCAGGTGGGCTTTCTGGCCATTCTGCCCTACGTCGGGGCGATCGTCGGCATGTTTTTGTTTTCTGTTCTGTCGGACGCGACCGGACGGCGCAAGCTGTTCGTGGCGCTGCCGCTGGCCGGCTTTGCGCTGTGCATGGCGCTGTCGGTGTTACTGAAAGCGCATATCTGGTGGTCCTACGCGGCGCTGGTGGGCTGTGGCGTCTTTATCCAGTCTGCGGCGGGCGTGTTCTGGAGTATTCCGCCGCGCCTGTTTAATGCCGAGGTGGCTGGCGGCGCGCGCGGCCTGATCAACGCGCTGGGCAACCTGGGCGGCTTCTGCGGTCCCTACATGGTGGGCATTCTGATGGCGTTTTACAGCCGGGATGCCGGGGTTTACAGCCTTGCCATTTCACTGGCGATTGCCGCCCTGCTGGCGATGACGTTGCCCGCACGCTGCGATTCCCCTCAACAGGAGGCATTATGAAACGCTGGCTGGGACTGGACTGTGGCGGCACCTTTATTAAAGCCGGGCTGTACGATATACAGGGCCGCGAGCTGGCCGTCGCCCGGCAAAACCTGCCGGTTGTTGTACCGGAACCGGGTTATGCCGAACGCGATATGACGCTGCTGTGGCACCAGGCGGCAGCCGTCATCCGTGAGGTGCTGACCACCAGCGGCGAGGATGCGGCGTCGGTCGCCGGTATGGGCATTTCCGCACAGGGTAAGGGGCTGTTTCTGCTGGACAAACAGCACCGCCCGCTGGGCAACGGCATCCTCTCCTCCGACCGCCGCGCCCTGAGCCTTGTGCAACAGTGGCAACGGGAAGGCTTGCCGCAGAAACTCTATCCGCTGACCCGACAAACGCTGTGGACCGGCCACCCGGTGTCGCTGCTGCGCTGGATCAAGCAGCATCAGCCACAGCGCTATGCGGCGATTGGCAGCGTCATGATGGCCCATGACTATCTGCGTTTCTGTCTGACCGGCGAGCGGGCATGCGAAGAAACCAATATCTCTGAGTCCAATCTGTATGACATGCAGGCAGCCGACTGGTCGCCTGCACTGGCAGAGATGTCAGGTATCCCGGAGATAATATCGGCACTGCCGCCGATTATCGGCCCGACGCAGATTGCGGGCTATGTTACCGCCGGGGCCGCTGCCGAATGCGGTCTGCTGCCCGGTACGCCCGTCGTGGGCGGCCTGTTCGATGTGATGTCAACAGCGCTGTGCGCGGGCCTGAATGATGCGACGCGCCTGAACGCGGTGATGGGAACCTGGTCAGTGACCAGCGGCATTACCGACTGCATCAGCGATGAAGCAGACTATCCCTACGTTTATGGTCGTTATGCCATTGAGGGTCAGTACCTTATCCATGAGGCCAGCCCGACGTCGGCGGCCAATCTGGAATGGTTTTGTGACCAGTGGGGCATTAAGGACTACAGCCAGCTTAATGCGTGGGTAGCAGCGCTGGCCCCCGCCAGCAGCAGTGTGCTGTTTCTGCCTTTCCTGTATGGCACCAATGCCGGCGCCGATCTGCACGGCAGCTTTTTTGGCCTGCAGGCAGGTCACACGCGCGCCCATCTGGTTCAGGCCATCTACGAAGGCGTGGTGTTCTCACATCTGACGCACCTCAACCGTATTCTGCAACGTTTTCCTCAGGTTACCGCCCTGCGTCTGAGCGGTGGGCCTACGCGCTCTGCGCCCTGGATGCAGATGTTTGCCGATGCCAGCGGCCTGACGGTTGAAGTTCCGCAGATCAGTGAGAGCGGCTGTCTGGGCGCGGCGCTGGTGGCATTAACCGGTACCGGGGCTTATGCCTCACTCCAGGCGGCCCAGCAGGCCCTGGCCCCTGACATCGTGTGCTGGCAACCGGACAGCACGTGCTATGACCGCTACCAGCAAAAGTATCAGCGTTATCAACATCTGATTCGCGTCCTGCGCGACGCCCAGGGAGACCTGCCATGAGCCTGCCCTTACTCCAGCTGGCGCTGGATCACACCACGCTGGATGCCGCACTCAGTACCGCCCGGCAACTGCATCCGCATGTCGACATTATCGAAGCCGGTACGCTTTTGTGCCTGAGCTGCGGTGTTGAAGCCGTACGTCATCTGCGCCAGCAGCACCCGGAAAAAACGCTGGTCGCGGATTACAAAGTGGCGGATGCCGGCGGCACCCTGGCGGAGATGGCTTTTGCGGCAGGGGCTAACTGGATGACGGTGATCTGTGCCGCGCCGCTGGCAACCTTTGCCAGCGCGCTGGCGGTTGCGCAGCAGTACCAGGGGGATATTCAGATCGAACTGTTTGGCAACTGGACGCTGGATGATGCCCGGCAGTGGCGAAAGCTGGGTCTGACCCAAGCTATTTATCACCGTGGACGGGACGCACAGGCCAGCGGGCAACAGTGGAATCAGCACGATCTGGATACCATGAAAGCCTTATCAGACCTGGGTTTTGCCCTGTCCGTCACGGGCGGTATCACCCCGGATGACCTTTCTCAGTTTCGCGATATCGATGTGAAGGCGTTTATTGCCGGCCGCGCCCTGAGCGATGGCGAGAACGGCATTGCATGCGCCACCGCATTTCACCAGGCCATTGGCCGCCATTGGGGGACAGTATGAAACGCCTGCACCCGTTAGGGATTTACGAAAAAGCCCTGCCTGCGAATCTCACCTGGCCAGAACGTCTCGCGCTGGCCAAAGCCTGCGGGTTTGATTTTGTGGAAATGTCGGTCGATGAAACCGATGAACGGCTGGACCGGCTGAACTGGAGCAAAGAGCAGCGCCTGTCGCTGGTCAACGCGACCATCGAAACCGGCGTCACCATTCCTTCCCTGTGCCTGTCCGGCCATCGCCGCTTTCCCTTTGGCAGCCACGATCCGGCGATCCGCCAGCGCGCAGACGATCTGATCGATCAGGCCATCCAGCTGGCGAAAGATGTGGGGATCCGCACGATTCAACTGGCGGGCTATGACGTCTACTACGAACCGCATGATGCAGGCACAGTCGCGCGGTTTGCCGAGGGCTTGTCACGCGCAGTGCAGCGCGCAGCAGCGGCGCAGGTGATGCTGGCGGTGGAGATCATGGATACCGAATTCATGAACGCCATCAGCAAGTGGAAAGCCTGGGAACAGCAGCAGGCTTCTCCGTGGTTTTCCGTTTATCCGGATGTGGGCAATCTCAGCGCCTGGGGCAATGACGTGACTGCCGAACTGACGCTGGGCATTGATCGCATCGCCGCCATTCATTTGAAAGATACCCAACCGGTCACCGCCCATTCGCCGGGGCAGTTCCGCGATGTGCCCTTTGGTGAAGGCTGCGTGGATTTCGTTGGCGTGTTTCGCACGCTCAAAGCGCTGAATTATCGCGGATCGTTTCTGATTGAGATGTGGACCGAGAAAGCCGAGGAGCCGGTTGCCGAGATCGTACAGGCACGGCGCTGGATTGAACAGAAAATGCAGGAAGGAGGCTTACTATGAGCATTGCCATGATGAAAGAGCAGGTGCTGGCGGCAAACCTGGCGCTGCCGCGCCACCATCTGGTGACGTTTACCTGGGGCAACGTCAGCGCCGTCGATCGTGCGCAAGGGCTGATGGCGATTAAGCCCTCCGGCGTGGAATACGACGGCATGACGGTAGACGATATTGTGGTACTGGAACTGGCAAGCGGCCGCGTGGTGGAGGGCACGAAAAAGCCTTCATCGGACACGGCCACCCATCTGGCGCTCTATCGGGCCTTTGAGGACATCGGCGGCATTGTGCACACGCATTCGCGTCATGCCACCATCTGGGCGCAGGCGGGCCAGGACCTGCCAGCCTGGGGCACCACGCACGCTGACTACTTCTATGGTGCCATTCCCTGCACCCGACTGATGACGGAGGCCGAAATTACTCACGATTACGAGCACAATACCGGCGAAGTGATTATCGAAACCTTCCGCTCACGCGGCATCAGCCCGACGGCCATTCCCGCCGTGCTGGTTAATGCTCACGGGCCGTTTGCCTGGGGGAAAGACGCAGATAATGCCGTGCATAACGCAGTCGTGCTGGAGGAAATCGCCTATATGGGGATTTTTTCCCGCCAGCTGACGCCTGATATCATCCGAATGCAGCAGCCGTTACTGGATAAACACTTTCTCAGAAAGCATGGAGCAAACGCCTATTACGGCCAGTAATTCTCTTCTTTTTACTCAGCGGGAGCGGTGAAAAATGAAAACAGGGTTTTATCTGACGTCCCCGGCCGATCGGCATTACGGTGCGGCGCTGTGGGCAGGGTTTTGGGGCGGTAACGTCGCCAGTTTTGTCAAATGGGGCACGGAGAATCCGTTTCCGCCCAGAACGCCGGACAGGGCAATTCCCCCCGCCGAGATGCTCCAGGATATGGGAATCAACGTCAGCAACCTGGTCTATCACTATTCCGGTCATGTGGTGAACTGGGGCGTGGCCGGTGTTCATCATATGTTCTCGATTTTCTTTGCCCTGCTCTACTGCGCCCTGGCCGAGATTATCCCGATCATTACGCTGGGTCAGGGCGTGGCGTTCGCCCTGATCATTACCGTGGCATTTCACGCCGTGATCCTGCCCATAAACGGCTGGGCACCGCCCTTATGGCACCTGCCGCTGGCGGAAATTGCCTCGGAAACGCTGGGACATATTCTGTGGATGTGGACGATAGAAATCTTTCGGCGCGCCCTGGGTGGACACGTATCGCCGCGCCGTGCTGCATGAGTCTGTTGCGCATGTAAGTTATCAATTTTGGTTAAGAACCCTCTGAAATCCTGATGGCGCACTTTTCTCCTTGTGCGCCCAACAGCCTCGATCGCCGCGCTTTATTCAGCAAAAATACGCTATCGTTTGGAAATGTATTTTTCTGCCCGATAAACGGCGGTTGACCATTGTTAAGTCATTTTTACAATACGGCCTACGCTTAACCGTATCGGCTCGCCCGCGCGACTGCCGCTAATGAGTCAACCGACAGGCTGTAACATTCATGAAAATCGTCTCAATCCAGTATCTGCGCGGCCTTGCTGCGTTACTTGTGGTACTGGCGCACAACTCATCGCTGTTAGAGGGTCACTGGACCCGACACATTCCAGGCGCGCTGGGCGTGGACGTGTTCTTTATTATCAGCGGCTTCATCATGACCTTCATTACCCATCAGTTTAACGAAGCCCCGACCTCATTCATGGTGAAACGCTTTTTCCGCATCTGGCCGGTCTTCTTTGTCGTCTGGCTGTTGTCTTTCGCAGTGGTGTATCACGATCGCTCTCTTCATGATATGTCCTGTGCGCTCTATTTCTGTCTGCAGGATTACAGCAGCGCCGGACCGACGTTTGGATTCAGCGCGTTAGGGCCGCCCTGGACGCTGTCTTACGAGATCCTGTTTTACGCCGTTTTCACCGTAGCGATGTGCATCAACTACCGCTATCGCAGCTACCTTTGTGCACTGATTTTCATCGTCTCCAGTGTGGGATTTCAGCTTTACTACAACGGCAGTTTTGACTTTTCCTCACAGGTTTCGCCGCATCTGACGGTGACGCACTGGTGGCAGGCGTGGATTAAGTTAATCAGTAACACTATCTGTATGGAGTTCATCCTGGGGATGCTGCTGGCAGAATTGCTGGTGAAGCGTAAGCTACCGGAACTGGATAACAGAATGCGCCGACTGCTTCAGGCAGGGCTGGTGCTGGCGGTCATTACCGCCCTGATTACAGGACCTCAGCCCTTTGGCCTGCACGGCGGTTTCTGGCTGGCCGCCGCCATCATGATCATGACGGTGATGCTGAGCTACCGTGCCGACACCGGTCACAACCGTACGCTGATTTTCCTGGGGGATATCTCATATTCGCTGTATCTCATCCACTATCCGCTCATGGTACTGCTGATGAACAGCCTGGCAGATAAAGCCTGGACAGATAACCTTATGATTTTCGTACTGTCGGTCAGCGCCAGCGTGGCGCTGGCGTCGGTAATGTTTTTCTACATTGAAAAGCCCGCCATCAAAGCAGGTAAGCGCGTCGCCCGCTGGTTGTCTGCCCCGCTGACGCTGCATCGCAGTTCGTAATCCGGTAAACACAGTGGCCTGAACCGGTCACTGTGTTTGTTGTACTCAACACGCTGCCAGGATAACGGGCGTGAGGCTTGCCCGGCGCAACACCGGGCAAAAATACCGACTCAGAACAGCACGGAGTAGTTCAGACCAAACGTCCGTCCCCGACCTTTGTACTGATACAGCGACGGTGAACCATAGGTCGGGCTGTAGTACAGCGGCGCGCGCTGGCCCCATACCGTGGTGTAATCACGATCCAGCAGGTTTTCCACGCTGAAGCTCAGCTTGCCGACAGGCAGTTCATAGCTGCCAATGAAATCAACAGTGGTGTAGCCGTTGATGTTGTAGCCCGCGTCGTCGCTGAGATTAAACGAGGTAGTGCTCTGCACCTTCAGGCTCCACGGATCCGGCGACCAGCCAACATAGGCGGTCGCTTTCGACGGGCTGGCCACTTTCACGTCATATTTTCGCCAGCTGCCATCCACTTTGGACTCGGTTTTGAGCACGTTGAAGTTCGCTCCGGTGCTCCAGTCGGTGTCCGGGATAAAGTAATCCACGGCCCCTTCCACCCCGTAAATGCGGCGCTTATCGTCAACCACGCTGATCGTCAGGTCCTGATTCTGCTGCACATTCTTGTCTGACAGCGAGTAATAGGCGCTGAGTTGCGTACGCAGATTATCGCCGGTATAGCGCCAGCCCAGTTCCCATGAATCGACTTTGATGCCCTGCAACTTGCTGGCATCCACATTAACGCTGTTGGTCAGCGGGAGATTGCCGTTAACCGCCCGGCCATAGGTGCCGCGCCCGTAATATTTGCCTGGATCGGGCAGCTCAACGCCCTGCGAGAAGTTAAACCAGGCCTGCTGCCGCGCCGTGATATGCATCAGGATACCGGCGTTATACAGGAAGTTATCGTAATCGGTAGACCCGCCTGGAATCGCATCGGCCGAGCGCGCGGTACCGTTGGCAATCGCCTGCTGCTGAGCGTAACCGACGAAATCATCCACCTTGTTTTCGGTGTACTGATAGCGCACACCGCCACTCAGCGTAAACGTCTCATTGATGTCGTAGCTGGACTGCAGGAAGGTCGCCAGATTAGTAATGTCATAACCCGGATAACGGCCCGTGGTGTAGATGCTCTGGTTGTTCAGCCCGCCCGAGGCGGCCGACTGGCCCAGATCAAAGAACATCTGGTTGGAACTGAAACGCTCATGATCGGCGTCTACGCCGTAGGTCAGCTGCAGCCCATCGACCGGCTTACTGGTGATCGCCAGCTTACCGCCGTACTGATCGGTGTTCTGCTCTGAGGAGGACAAACTGGTGACGCGTCCGCCGGACACCGTGGGGAACGGATAAAACGCCAGTGACTCGTCCCGGTAGTAAACCTGCCCCACCAGCTCCTGACCAAGAAAATCAGTATTGGAGTACTGCAGGCTGACCAGATGGCGTTCGGTGCCGGGAAGGCGGTCGGAGTTCAGCCCTTTGCGGGTGTACGCGGTGCCTCCGCCCGTTACTGCGGAGAAGTTACGCCCAAGATAGAGGCCATAATCGTCATCGCCCTGACTTTTGTAGTACTGCGTGACCAGCTGCAGTTGCTGGTGGTCATCAATCTCCAGCGTGCCGGTGCCCATAATATCCAGACGATCGGAATACTGCAGGCCCGTCTGGGTATTGTCCATCAGCAGTGAATCGCCCTTGCCATCATACCAGCCGCCAAACTTTTGGTAGGCAACGGACAGGCGTCCGGAGGCACGATCGGTGCCGCCGGAGAGGGCAGCCGCCACGCGTTCATCATGGTCTTTGCTACTGTTGAATCCGGTTTTGGTGCCGGTTTCAAACTCAAACTGGGTCCCTGGCTGGCCTTTTTTGGTCACGATATTGATCAGGCCACCGGTACTGCCGCCGCCGTATAGCGAGGTGGAACCGGAGATCACTTCAATATGATCGATATTAAACGGATCGATGGAATCCAGCTGACGGCTGTCGGTACGCGAGGAGTTAAGGCGTACGCCATCTACCAGCACCACAATAGCGCGACCACGCATGTTCATACCGTAGTTGGTGCGGCCCTGGCTACTGACGTCCAGGCCCGGTACCAGCTGTGCCAGCGCATCTTTAAACTCTTTTCCGCCCTGGACCTGTTGCTCCAGTTCGGCCCCTTCAATCACCCAGGTGGTCTGTGCCATTTCCGCCACGGTGCGGTGCGTACGGCTGGCGGAGACAACCATTTCATTCTCACTGGTTTGCTGTGCCACCGCCGGTGCCATCATGGCTAATAACAGCGGATTAAGCAGCCAGATATTTTTGTTTTTAGTCTTCATCGTCGTTCCTGCATGCGAGGTTAAGGTTTACCCCAAGGACTCGGTATAGTTTTGAGTGGATGCAGCACCCTGCTGCGGTTTTTCCCGGCTCGCGCTGCGCCACTGAATCAGGGCAGGCGGCGTGCTGAGATCGAACAAATCACGCCCCAGCGCGCGATTCAGAATACGGGCGGAACGCCAGGCCATCAGGCTGAGTTGCGGTTCAGCGATGCCGTGCGTTTGCATACTGGCGTTGACCGCAAAGATGTTAGTGTCCCTGGGTCCGTTCCACTCCAGCGTGAAATCTTCGCGCACGCTGAACGTGCACTCGTCTTTCATGGTCAGGCGGTTCATCAGCGGTGACAGTAGCTCGGGCAACGCCGGCCGATAACCGGTGGCAAAAATCACCACATCGCACTCAATCAGGTCATAACCCTGATCGAGCTGATGCTGTAACTGCAACTGCCAGCATTGCTGATGGCGGGTCAGTTCCACCACCGAGCGGCTGGGAAGCAGATGCGCATTGCGCGGCTGCCCCAGCACCTCAAAGCGATGATACAGCTCGCGATAAATCGTCAGCAGCGACGCTGCCGTAATGCCATCCGAAGTCATCTTTTGCTCATCCAGCATGGTCTGGCGCGCCTTCTCACTCAGGCCGACAAAGCTGGATACGTACTCAGGGGTGAAATATTCATTGGCAAAGGCCGCTTCATCCAGCGCGTTAAAGTTATTGCGGCGCGACACCCAACTGACATTCGCCGGTTCACCCCACTCTCCCCGGAAGGCGTTCAGGAACAGATCGGCACCGCTCTGCCCTCCGCCAATCACGGCAACGCGTTTGCCGCGCAGATCCGGCTTGCGCAGGCTCATCTCACTGGCGTGGAAACAGGTCGCACTGATGCGGTTGACGCACGGCGGCAGATAGGGCTGTTTACCAATACCAAGACAAATATTGCGTGCGTAGCGCTCACCGTCATGGCTGTGAATCACGAAACGCTGTTTCGTGTCGTCAAACTCGATGCGCTCCACCGTGTGATTAAAGTGCAGGTTATCCATGCCCTCGGCGGCCCAGCGCAGATAGTCAGAAAACTCATCCCGCGATACGGTTCGCAGCTCTGCCGTCATAAAGCGGTAGAATTTCTTACGCTTCACAAGATAGTTCACAAAGCTGAACGGGCTGGTGGGCGCAACTGCCGAGACCAGATCTTTTAAGAACGAGGTCTGCATATGGCAGTCCGGCACCAGCATGCCGGGATGCCAGGCAAAATCCGGCCGACTGTCTAAAAACGCACTGGTAAAACCCTCGGCTTCGTGTGCCAGCGCCGCGATACTCAGGTTGAACGGGCCAATACCGATGCCAATAAAATCAACAGTGTTTGTCATGATTCAGTCCTTGGTGACCAGCCACAGCGGGTTTTGCAGATTTTCCAGGTAAGTGGGCAACATGCGGCTCCCGCCATCCTGATCGGGCCAGGTGAGCTTTACCGGGTTCAGCACGACGCGAATGATTTGTGGCTTGAAGAGGGAGAAAAGCGCAAAGCGCGCCGACAGCTGCGGGTGCGCCTGCATGTAATCGCTCAACACTGCGGCAAGCAGTTGGTAAAAGCGCCGCTCGGGTACGCCAAGGCGCGCCATCAACGGCGAAATAAAACGCAGAACCGTGACAAAATGTCCGGTTTGCAGGTCATGAATCAAATAGTCCGCGCTCAGGCGGGCCGTGACATCACGGACCGCCTGAGGCAGAGAGGCCATCTCGGGAAAATCGTCCTTCACCAGCCGCATGTCGCCCTGAAAATCCTTCAGCAGGACGCGCTGCGGAATACTGTCTTTCATCGCCAGGGTAATATTTTGTCCGTGCGCGATCAGCGCCACGCCGTAACGGCACAGCAGGTGATACAGCGGCACGACGACCACGCGAAACATCTGACTGAGCCAGGCCTCGGCGCTCAGGCCCGAGCGGGCAATGTAGGCACCGATAAGCGGCTGTCCCTGCTCATCGCACTCCATCAACGTCGCCATCAGAATCGGCGTTTCGTCCTGATGCAGCCAGCGCGCAGGATTTTCGCGCCAGATCACGCCCAGCATTTCCTGGTAGCGATAGGGGGCTTCGGCCAGCGCGGCGTAACCTTGATGAGCGACATAGCCTGCGGCCGGTTCGCCCAAAATCACCGCCCCGCTTTGCTGCAACGTTGCATCAGTGGCAAAGACATGTTGTAACCAGCGCGAGGCCAGCGGGCCCGCCGCGATGTATTTGCCAGGAATGCCGCGATAGCAGGAGGTGTTGTAGATAGTCAGCGGCAGTTTGATATCCAGTCCGCCCTGACGGCTGGCGTTGGTCAGCGTGCGCAGTGACTGCTGTGCCAGCCACCGATCGCCAAACTCGCCCAGCGAGACCATTTTGCCAGTGGCCAGATCCGCGACAAAATCGAGTGCGATTTTTTGCTGCCATTGCCAGGGATGAACCGGTAACGGCAGCCAGCTGTCGTCCAGTCCCTGTGCCTGCCAGGCCTCGGTGAACCGGGCATATTCGCCGTCATCCATCGCGGCATGCAGCAGTTGCTGGATGTCCAGCGCGCTGTCGCAGCGCCAGACCAGATGCTCACGCTGAACCGCCAGCCAGTGCAGGCGGAACGTGTTCAGGTATTCCGGGGCGTAGCGCGCCAGTGCCGCCAGTCCCCAGCCGCGTCGGCCTTTGTTGAAGACAAATTTGGGATGGCCGCTGAGCAGGCACTGCAGGCGGTCGGCATCCAGATCGATAAGCGCGTCCGCGCTCATTCCCTGACGCGCCTGCATAAGCTGAAGATCGCCGCGCAAGGTGGCGTAGAGATCCTGCATATGCTCCGCTACCGTGGCATCGCTCATCGACAGCACCGGCTGTAACTGGCAGAGCAGGGTCTGGGCCAGTACCGGCGTATCCGCACAACGCAGGCTTTGCGCATCGATCCATAGCCAGCCCCAGATGCCGCGCTCGGCGGTGAAGTGCCACTCAGCGCCCGGCAGGCTGATGCAGTAACGGTTATCGCCCTGCGCCTGGGCCTGAAAGACCTGCTCGTACTCCAGCTCGGCCAGCATTTTCGCCACCAGCTGACGGTTCACGATTTCCCATGCGTGCGGATTCATCACAGGCCCACCTCGCTGAAGAAGCGGGCACGCCGGGTCATCACCAGGCGAGAGCGCTTGTGAGGGAAGTCGAACTCTTTAACGGTGGCATAGCCCGCAGGTGCCAGATGACGGAACAGGCGCTGATTATCAGCGCGTGGCTCCAGCACCAGGCGCTGGGTGTGCGGGTTATCCAGGAACAGGTAGTGGCTGATACCGCGCAGCCAGCTCTGCACATAGTGCGGTCCGCGCCACTGCGATTCGCCCACCAGCAGATGCAGGCCGCGGTCATACGGCTGCCAGCTATAGTGGCGTCCGATACGATCTTCGGCGGCCCAGTAGATTTCAAAGTAGCTGAAAGGCGCATCATCAAAGCAGCCAATCAGCGGAAAGGCATAGCTGCTGGTGAGCTGGCGTTGCAGGTAGGCGGTCTGCACCGCCAGCGATCCGCTCTGCTCCCAAAAATAATCCACGCGCGGATCGTTCATCCAGCGGGTGAACATCTCGGCATCCCGCGCAGGCTCGGCCACGCGGAAACTCAGCGTCCTGCGCACACGCGGATCGTAACGGCGATAGACTTCGCCTTGAGGGCGCGGCGGACGCTGGGGGAAGTAAATCTCACGTTCGGCATCAAAGACCATCTCGCCGAACGCCTGCTGACGCGGCGTGGACAGCCACAGCGGCAGTTGCCAGAACGCCTCGCGGTGCACGATATCGCTTTTCAGCGCGGCAAACAGGGCCAGCGCCTGCGGCTCTTCCCGCCATTCGGCATAGGGCAACACAATGGCGGAAAGCGACGGGGCCGCGATAAACATCTGATCCAGCGCATCACGCAACCAGCCTTCGGCAAGCGGGCCGGTATAATGCAGGACCGCACTGTTGTCCTGTCCCCAGCCCAGATTCAGGGCCTTACCAGACTTCTCGCAGCGCAAACCGTGGCCGCTGTGAACAATCGTTGCCTGAGACATTTAGCGCTCCTGGGACAGAAGGGGATTGGTGAAGTTGAAGTAGATTACCGACGGATCGACGATGGTGTTTTCGTTGTGATCGTGCAGGTAACAGAAGAAGTTGCCTTTCACATTCCAGTGCGGACTTTCCAGCACGTAATCGAGACAGTCCGTGTGCGTGACCTCGCAGCGCAGCGCAGACAGCGCATCACGTACGCGCGCCATCAGGTGCATTTCGCTGTCCATGCCCGCCGCGCCCAGTGCCGCCGTGACCGCGAACGTGGAATTCACTAACAGGTAATAGGGGAAATAGCGCAGCAGCTGTTCGCGGCTAAAGACGTTTTCTGCCTGCGCTTCGCTAATCTCATCCAGCCAGCCTGCGGCGTGCGGCATAAAGGCGCTGCCCTGGCAATCGCGATAGATCAGGCCAACCGGCAGATCTTGTGCCATTTCCACCAGGATATTTTGCTGATGCGCTAACAGCACCAGTCCGTAATCGGCTTCGGCCGTAAACAGCGGTTTCAGCACCTGCTGGCAGTATGCGTCCACCCAGGCATGGGCGGCCTGTTGTTCGCTGATACGCAGGCGCTGACTCAGGCGCTTAACCGCCGCCGTCAGCAGTGCGTCGCCGCCGTCCGGCGCGGACTGCGTCAGGGAGACCAGCACGTTGGTCTGACTCTGCGGCTGGTCGACCATCAGGTTTTCACGCAGTGCGAACAGGCTCTCTTCCCTGATCGTGCCCTGCATATCACGCAGCCCGGCCCAGCCGTCTTCCTGCATCACACGAAACGTCGGGAAACGCGCCTGCATCGCCTGCCAGCGCGCGGTCTGCGCCAGCCGCGCCAGCCGCATGCCGCGTTTGACTTCTTTCACCGATAAAGTGCGGACGGAGTTAGTGAGTCGCACGCTCAGCGAGAACTTGATCATGTCACGACTGGTCGCGCAATAGAGCGAGCGTGATGACGTGGTGGGCAGCCAGGATGTTCCCGCCTCACCCAGATCCTGTAGCAATCCTTTCTCCATCAGTTGCTGACACCAGCTCTGCTGCAGCAAATAGTCCGCCTGCCAGGGATGCAGCGGGAATAACCACTGCTGGTCCGTCAGCGCATGCAGCAGCTGCGGTGCATTCTCGGCCGCAAAACGCGTCAGGCGCTGCTGTAAGTTCAGTTTCAGGCTGTCGCCCGCCAGGTAGTCTTTATCCACCGCGAACCAGCGCAGCGGAAAATGCGGGGCAAAATCGGGCAGGTAGCGTCTGGCCTGCTGCGGCGTGAAAGGTTCGTGCGATTTGGGGGCAGGATGGAAAGCGTGCCCGACCAGCAGCGCCTGTTCGGCCTCGGCAAAATTGAGTGCGTTTTCGCGCAGGCCGCACCAGTCATGACGGGACGCCGCCGCTTCGCGGGTGTGGGCATGACTTTGCATTACGCGCTGGTAAAACGCCTCGCAGCCTGCGACGGGCAGCGCGTGCTGGTGTTGTAACTTATCGACAATCAGCCTGGCGACGGTTTCAAACGCCACCGGTTGGCTGCCACGCTGCGTCACCAGCCGGGCCGGAAAGACAAAACGGTGGTGCTGCGTCGGAGAAAAGTAAGCCACCTTAAAGTGTAAGGTCTGCTGTTCATCCAACGGGATCGTCAGTTCGGCGGGGTCACCCTGGCTCAACTGCCAGTCCCTGGTTTCACGGATCAGGGCGTTCAGGAAGCATTGTGCCGCCACGTCCCAGGCCCCGTCATGCGTTGATTGTATCATTATCAAACAATTTCCAGTCGTTATGATAATGCGAATTCTGCCGATAACAGTTCTCATTATCAACGACAATTGTTAGAATTGGCAGAATAAATTTTACAAATACATACAACAAAGATACGGGTTAGCAACATCGTGACATCTCCTGAACTGGCCATGACGCAAAAAAAAGCGTTAGCAAACTGGCCTTTAGCCATCAGCGCCGGGTTGCTGGGTGTGGGACAAAATGGCCTGCTGGTCGCGATTCCGGTGCTGGTTGCTCAGACCAGCCTGAGCCTGTCGGTGTGGGCAGGACTGTTAACGCTCGGCTCCATGTTGTTTTTGCCCGCGTCGCCGTGGTGGGGAAAGCAGATTGCCCGTCAGGGAAGTAAACCAGTGGTCCTGTGGTCGCTGGCCGGTTACGGCACCAGCTTTTTGCTGCTCGGTCTGGGCTGTGCGCTGCTGTCTGTGCAGGCCGTCAGCGCACCGATTGGATTAGGCATATTAATTATTGCCCGGGTTTTTTATGGTTTGATGGTATCGGCCATGGTGCCCGCCTGTCAGGTATGGGCGCTGCACCGGGCGGGCGAAGAGAAGCGCATGACGGCGCTGGCGACCATCAGCTCCGGCCTGAGCTGTGGCCGACTTTTTGGCCCCCTCTGCGCAGCCGGAATGCTGGTGATTCATCCGCTGGCCCCGCTGGCGCTGTTGGTGGTGGCGCCGCTGCTGGCGCTGGCGCTGTTGCTGCCGTTACAACGTTCGGCCCCGCAGCCAGCGGTGACGCGTAAAAACGCCCGCCTGCGCCCTCATTGCCTGCCCTACCTGTTATGCGCCCTGCTGCTGGCGGCCACCGTCAGCCTGATGCAACTGGGGCTGTCTCCGGCGCTGGCCCGACAATTTGCCGGGCAGACGGCGGCGATAAGCCATCAGGTTGCCTGGCTGCTGAGCGTTGCCGCCATCGCGTCGCTGAGTGCGCAGTTTCTGGTGTTGCGTCCGCAGTTACTGACGCCGCTTTCACTGCTAATCAGCGCCGGGATCCTGATGGCGCTGGGCCTGGGCATGATGCTGACCACGCCGCTCTGGCTGTTTTATGTCGGCTGTGCCGTGATGTCGTTCGGTGCAGCGCTCGGCACACCCGCCTATCAGTTGCTGCTCAACGACACGCTGGCAGACGGCGCCGGAGCTGGCTGGATCGCCACCAGCCATACGCTGGGCTATGGCTTGTGTGCCCTTTTGGTGCCAGTGATCACGCACTCGCACGGCGAAGCCGCGCTGATTGCCGCCGCACTCACTGCCGCCATGCTCTTTATTGCCCTGTCGGGGCTGATCTGGCGTTCACGATCAGCCTTATCGGCTCATTAACCACAAGGAACGACGATGGCTGACGTCCCTGCTTACCGCCTTTTTGAGGTCAAACTGGCCCGCAAACATCACCTTTCACCTTCGATGCTGAGCCTGGTGTTTAACGGGCCCGACGTGGCACAAATGAAATCGGATGCGCCCGACCAGCGGATTAAGATTTTGCTGCCTGCCGAAGATGGCAGCCTGCCCGACCTGCCCAATAACGATGAGTGGTACCAGACGATTCTGTCGCTGCCCAAAGCGCAGCGGCCGCTGCTGCGCACCTATACGCTGCGCCATCTGGATGCCCAACGTGAGGAGCTCACCATTGAGTTTGTCAGCCACGGTACAGAAGGTCCGGCCTCGGCCTGGGCCATCAACGCGAAACCGGGCGACAGCCTGGTAATCGTTGCGCCGAATGCGGCGTTTGAGGCCGACAGCGGTGGCTATGAATGGACGCCGCCAGACGGCCTGCGCAATGCGCTGCTGATTGCCGATGAAACCGCCTTGCCTGCCGCGAAAGGCATTCTGGAATCGCTGGCCCGCCAGCCCCATCCGCCCCGGGTTCAGGCTTTTTTTGAGGTGCCGGATGCTGAGGATTGCGTCGATTTACAGGCGTACGCGTTTGCCGACATTGTGTGGTTGCCCCGCAAACCTGCGTTTGCTTCACATGGTGAATGCCTGATCGCGGCAATTCAGTCCCAGGTCAGCGTACCCGATGGCGGCCAGCAGCAGGCCGTGCAGGAAGAGGAAGACGGTGAGTTACTGTGGGATCGTGCGCAGGCGCGCAACAATGAATTTTACGGCTGGGTGGCCGCCGAATCGACCGTCGTGAAACTGCTGCGTCGCCATCTGATTGGCGAGCGCGGCGTTGATCGCGAAGCGATTAACTTTATGGCGTACTGGGCCAAAAAGCGGGCACACTAAGCGTCTTTTTAAGCGCATTTTATTCAGGGAAGCCAGCATGATTTCAGGACGTTGTTTATGCGGAACGGTGGTATTCAGGCTGACACAAAAGCCCAGTCATTTTTACCGCTGCCACTGTTCGCTGTGTCGTCGCCAGACCGGCACGGGCCATAATCTGGCGACGATCGTTAATGCAGACCACTTTCGCTGGTTGGCCGGTGAAACCTTTATCGCCAGCTGGCGTCGCCCGCAGGGATACCGTAATGACTTCTGCAGGAACTGTGGATCCACCGTGCCGAACGACTTACGTGACCGGCCGCTGATCTGGCTGCCGATTGGCCTGCTGGATGACGATCTTGATCTGCATTGCGCCGGCGACTATTGCCTGGACGATGCCCTGTCGTGGAGCGGTCATCCGGTTGAAAACCGCCATCAGCAGGCTCCTGACTCGCTGGATGCCCTGCTTCACGCCCTGCACGTCACACCGTAAATCCAGTCCGCCGCGTAACTGGCTCACGAAAGCTGTGCCGTGGCGGATCGTCTGCCCGGCCCGTGGCGCCCGTTACGGTACGTCCGTTTGCGGTGCCGTTTTCAGCAGGTCAAGTAAGGTCGCGATGGGCGGATCCAGCATGATAATGTCTTTTTTAATCAGCAGATGCAGCGTGGTGGCGCGGCGCACCCCATGCCGAAGCGGCAATATCTTCAGGATGCCCTGTGCCAGTTCGTGACGGATGCGCGCCTGCGGAATCCAGCCATAGCCCACCTGATGCATTACCGCTTCTACCGCCGCGTCAATGGTTGAGAAAGACCAGTAATCGCCACTGCTGCTTTCATTCTGCACTGTAAAATGTTCGCGATCCGCAATGCGAATCAGCGGATACCGCGCCAGTTGTTCCTCATCCAGGTCTACGCCGCATTGATGCAAGGGGTGATCGCGGTGCGCCACCGCGACAAAATCCACGTTCATCAACCATTCGCCCCGCCCGGCCATATCCTGACGCTGGGTTACCACCATCACATCGGCCTCAGCATAATCGGTATCGGTTTCGAGCACTTCGGTGAGATTAATTTGCGTGTGTGGGTGGCGTTGCTGAAAGGTTTTCAGGACAGCGAACAGGCGGCGGCGCGGAAAGATGCTGTCCACCACCAGATCCAGTTTGGTTCTGACGCCGCTGCGTATGGCGCCCGCATACGCCTCCAGCGAATGAAACGCCTTAAGAAGCGGCCGCACCTGCGCCAGCAGCAATTCACCGGCGGGCGTAAGTACCGCTTTGCGCCCCTCAATGTGCAGTAAGGTGATGCCAATACGCTGTTGCAGCATGGCAAGATTGTAACTGACGGAGGACTGGCTGCGGTTGGTCAGGTTGGCGGCTTTTGCAAAGCTGCCTTCTTTCATAACCTTATCCAGCAGGCTCCATTGTTCCAGCGTGGTTTTATGCATCATTAATCCATTTTTTGAATGGTTTTCATCATAAATTAGCGTTTTTAATTCATAAAGTGAATGACTAAGCTGGGTTCACCAACAGAGGAGAACGAAAGATGAGCAGCTTCGACAAACACAATCTTGACGGTTTCACAGGTAAACATCTGGTTTATACCTACGACAACGGCTGGAATTATGAGCTGTACATTAAAAACGAAGACACCATTGATTATCGTATCCACAGCGGGATGGTGGGCAATCGTTGGGTCAAAGACCAACACGTTTATATCGTCAGAGTCGCGGAAAATAGCTATAAAGTGTCCTGGACCGAACCTACCGGCACCAGCGTCAGCCTGATTGCCAACATGAGCGACAAGCTGTTCCACGGCACCATTTTCTTCCCACGCTGGGTCATCAATAATCCTGAACGTACCGTCTGTTTCCAGAACGACCATCTGGACGAAATGGCGAAATACCGCGATGCGGGCCCAACCTACCCAATCGAAGTGATCGATGAGTTTGCCACGATTACCTTTGTACGGGATGCCGGAAAAAATAACGAAGACGTGATTGCCTGCGCGGCAAGCGAGCTGCCGGCGAATTTCCCTGAAAACTTAAAATAATCACCAGGCAGGAAAGGGGCTAAGCCCCTTTTTGTTCACCAAGACGCACACAGCAATACGATTCCGCCAATGCAAAACGGCCCGGTTGATCTTTACTGGCGGTTATCCCTGACCGGTTCCTTTCCCTTATCAGGCCTCTTTTATCCTGTCCGGACATTCACCTCTGTCCGTACCCTCTCCCCGTACACCTGGCGCAAAACAGATCTGTGCACAGAACTTTTATGTGCCTCACACGAAGCCGATTGATAAAGACGGCAGATGCCGTCATCCTGCTTTAAAAGCCGGTAAGCACAGTTCGTCAGCTGTGTGAAAATAGCCTGTGACAGTCGTCAGCAGAAGATATTGCCCGGCCACCGCAGCGCGACCACGTTATTTGCGCTGAGGCGCATGGCGTTGCAGGTAAAGCGCAATCGCGGTCGTTCACCTGAGAGCGACGGTGAACGCTAGCTGGAACAGGGCGTGTTTAAAGCACGCATTGGCAGAGCACAAGGAGTCAACGGTAATGCATATCGATCTGGACCATTTTACGCCGATTCAGAGTCTGGCAGGTGGCCTGCTGATTGGCGCAGCGGCGGGTCTGTTAGTGCTATTTTGTGGCCGCATCGCCGGTATCAGCGGCATTCTGGGCGGCCTGCTGAAACGTCAGTCGGCTGACAAGCCGTGGCGGTTCGCGTTCATTGCGGGCCTGGTGTTGTCACCGCTGGTGTTTCAGTTATTCAGCGCGCTGCCCGCTATCGACATTGACGCCTCATGGGGACGCCTGGTGCTGGCCGGCTTACTGGTGGGCCTGGGCGCGCGCCTGGGCTCGGGCTGTACCAGCGGTCACGGCGTCTGTGGTTTATCGCGACTGTCGCCGCGCTCACTGGTGGCGACACTGGTCTTTATGTTAACCGCCATGCTGACCGTCGGCATGATGGGTCACGGGTAAACATCAGGAGGCACGATGGTCGTTTTATTTTCTCTGCTTAGTGGACTGTTGTTTGGCACGGGTTTGCTCGTCAGCGGCATGGCGAATCCGGCGAAGGTTTTGGGTTTTCTGGACATTACCCGCGCCTGGGATCCCTCTCTGGCGCTGGTGATGGGCGGCGCGGTTATCGCCGGGCTGGTAACGTTCTGGCTGGCTTCCCGACGCAAGCGGCCCGTCTTTGAGGAAACGTTTTATCTGCCTGGCAACCGCACACTGGATAAACGGCTCATCAGCGGCGCGGCCCTGTTTGGCATCGGCTGGGGACTGGCGGGCATCTGCCCCGGCCCGGCGCTGGTCCTGCTCGGCGGCGGCGTGCTCAAAGGCATTGTCTTTGTCCTGGCGATGCTGGCAGGTATGCTGCTTTTTGAGTGGCTCGACAGCCGCACGTTATCGCGTGGTCAGTAATCCCAACTGGCCATCATGAAAACGTTCAGATGGCCACATGGCGAAGCACGGCCTGATACCGTCCCCGTTTCGTGAGCCCTGTCCGTAATCTTGCCCTGATGGAGAAACGGAGTGGCGGCAGCACGGGATCGGTTACCTGAACCACGCTTGTGGCCTGCCGCTGAACCGGATCACCCCGCCAGCGAGGAGCGGTAGCGCAGCCTGGCGGGCAAAACGATCTGCCGCTCCGCCAGGTCCTGCCCCTGAATCATTTGCGTGATGACCGAAAAGCACTCCTGCGCCAGGCGCGGCACATCCTGCTCTACGGTATCGATATGCAGTGACAGCGAGTCATATAAATAGTGATCGTCGAAACTGGCGATATGGATATCACTCTCCAGCAAATGGTGCTGGCTCATGTAGCGCAAAACCCCTTCCAGTAAGCCACAGGCGGCGGTAAACACGGCTTTCGGCGGCCTGCCTAACCGCGCACAGAGAGCGGCAAACATCTCATAGCCGCTGCTGGGGTGGTAGTTGCCCTGGATAATCCATTCCGGTCGCGGCGTGACGCCCGCCCGCGCCAGGCCCTGCATAAAGCCAGCCAGCCGATCTTTCGTCGGTGACAGGCGCGGCTGCCCACCCAGAAAATAAACCTCATCAGGATGCGCGCGCGCCAGACGTTCTACCAGCTCGGCAGTTGGCGTTAGTGAATCCGTTATCACCAGCGGCAAACTGCTGTTATTTACGTGGCGGTCAAACAGCACGACCGGCAGTTGCTCGCTCAGCTTCAGGTAGTCGCTGTCGCTCTGCTGACTGGAGGCGACGATCAAACCATCCACCTGACGCGAGACCAGATTGTTGACCACCAGGGTTTCCTGACTGGCATTTTCATCGGTGCAGGAGATCAGCAGTTGCAGACCCGCTTCACGGCACAGGTTTTCCAGCGCGTGAGAAAACACGGCGAAACCATAGTTGGTGATTTCAGGCACCACCAGCCCCAACGTATGGCTGCGATTTTCACGCAGCAGACGCGCGTGGATGCTGGGCTGATAGTGATGTTGCTGAGCAAGGGCCATGACGCGTTCACGCGTTTCCTGCGCCACGCGCAGTTCTTTACCGCGTCCGTTAAGCACCAGGCTGGCCGTGGCTTTTGACACCCCGGCCAGCGCAGCGATATCACTGATGGTAACGCGCTTTGTTTTTTTCACGACGGTGCTTCGGTTAAGGAAACAAGGGCTTATTCTACCATGCAGGATCGTAACGACCAGTAGCAGGCCGTGACTTCTGCGCTACCGCGCAGGCGTAACTCCGCCGGATGCGTGGGAAAGTAACGGCTACTCATCACGCCTTCTCCGTCATTGATAAAAATCTCTACGCTGGAGTGGTCACACAAAATATGCAGTTTGTGCGCCCGCCCGTTCCAGTGGCGGTAAAGCCATTCGCCGGTTTCCAGACTGCGGCGCGCCAGGCACAATGCATCCGCATGCCAGGTCAGCAGCAGTGAACCGGCGAAATCCAGCGTGATCCCGCCGCCTGATTCCAGCATCAGCTCAAGCCGTTGTGCAGCGAGTAACGGAGCCTGACTGGCGTTGCCGTGATAGCGCTGCGTCTCGCCGCGCAACGCCTGCAGTTCCGCCACCGGTTGCTGGTACAGTTTACCGTCGCGCGCGCTCAGTTCCCGAATACAGGTCATTTGATGAATCCAGCCGAATTTCACGGTAGGCTGATGCATCTCCTCTCCGTCCGGGACGCCCATCCAGCCCACCAGCAGCCGACGGCCATCCTCGGTCAGCGTGGTCTGCGGCGCATAGAATTCAAACCCCGCATCCAGCTCAGTGAACCCCCCGTGCGTATAGCGGGCGTTTTCATAATCCAGCGTGCCGCTGAGACAGGCGCAGGGATGGCTGTTCAGAAAGCGTTTCTCTTCCCGTTCAATGCCCTGAGGACAGCAGATCAAAAACGTCGATTCTCCCAGGGTGAACATGTCCGGGCATTCCCACATATAACCGGCTTCGCCCAGTCCACCCAAACCGCTACCGGCAATTTCGCCGAGGTTTTCCCAGTGGCGCAGATCGCTTCCGCGCAGTAGCAGGACTTTGCCCTTGAGCTGCTTGTCCTGCGCGCCCAGCACCATGTACCAGTGTGCGCCATGACGCCAGACTTTCGGATCACGAACATGGCCGGTGTAGCCCGCCGGCAGGGGAAGCACCGGCCCCAGCTTATCGAATCCCCCGTCAGGGTTCTGCACCGCCAGGCACTGCCAGGCGGTACGGGAGCCGTCGGCAAACTTAACGTTGCCGGTATAACACAGGGTTAAGGTGCCATTATCGTCTACCGCGCTGCCTGAATAGCAGCCGCTCCGGTCGTACTCTTCGTCTGGCAGCAAGGCGACAGGTTCATGCGACCAGTGCAGCAAATCCGCAGAGCGCCAGTGGCCCCAGCATTTATGCTTATGCTCACAGCCCAGGGCGTTCCACTGGTAGAACAGGTGATAGTGCCCGTCGAAATGGATAAACCCATTGGGATCGTTAAGCAGCCCGGTGACCGGTGCCAGGTGCCAGCCCGGATAGTGGCTGTCCTCGCGTGCTTTAGGCTGGCCTTTCATTACCGCCTTCAGCATGGCGGGCAGCAGAGTGTTGTTAGCCATCATTCAGAGTCCGTTTTGTATTTCAGCAGGAAGGCGATCACAAAGGCGACGCTAAAGGCGATAACCATACCAATAATATAATTCAGCAGCGAACTGGCCTGAACGATCGCCATACCGGGTAAGCCCGTCAGGCCCACCGCCGTCATATACACTTTCATCGACACCACCCAGGCACCGCCGATGGCTCCCCCGATCAGGCCGGCGATGAAGGGCTTCATGAAGCGCAGGTTAATACCAAAGATGGCCGCTTCGGTAATGCCCAGCAAGGCAGAAAACGCAGAGGGTAAAGTAATCGCCTTGATTTTGGCATCCTGCGTTTTGAACCACACGGCCAGACATGCGCCGCCCTGTGCCACGTTAGCCATCGCCCATATCGGCAACAGGAAATTGACGCCGATAGACGGGTTACCCAGCAAGCCAGCTTCAATCGCGTGGAAACTGTGATGCACACCAGTAATCACGATAACGGAATACAGCCCGCCAAACAGCAATCCGGCCAGCCAGCCTGCATGGGCAATCAGGGTGCTGAGCACAAAGGAGATACCATCCCCCAATGCGCGCCCGGCCGGGCCAATGATGAGCAGTGCCACAAAGCCAGAGATGATCACTGTCAGGAAGGGCGTCAGGATCAGATCGAGAGCATCCGGGATGATGCGGCGCAGCTGTTTTTCCAGCAGACTCATAAACCACACGGCCAGCAGGACCGGAAAGACCGTGCCCTGGTAGCCAATCATCGCCACTTCGATACCAAAGAAGTTCATGGTATGGAAACCGGCCGCCACGCCCCAGGCATTAGTCAGCGCAGGATGCGTCAGAATACCGCCCAGCGTAGCGCCTAAGAACGGGTTGCCACCAAACTCACGGGCCGCCGTAAAGCCAATCAGAATCGGCAGAATGATAAACGCCGCCGAACTGCACATATCCAGCATGATATACAGGGCGTTTTCCGGGTTAACCCAGCCATAGGTTTTGACCATGCCCAGCAGGCCCATCAGCAGGCCGGAGGCAACGATCGCCGGAATAATTGGGACAAAAATATTCGACAGCAACCGGGCGATACGCTGGAAGGGATTGAGCTTACGGGCCGCAATGTCGGCCGCTTCCGATTTACTGGACTCGCTGATGCCCGCTTCCGCCACAAACGCCGCATAGACTTTGTTGACCACGCCAGTCCCAAAAATGACCTGCAGCTGGCCCGCGTTGCGGAAACAGCCCTTCACACCGTCGATTTTACCGATCGCGGCGGTATCCGCTTTGGCATCCTCGACCAGCACCAGCCGGAGCCGGGTTGCGCAATGGGCTGCGCTGGCAATATTTTCTTTGCCTCCCAGCAGCGGCAGTAATGCGCGGGAGATTTGTACAAAATCCATAAAAAACCTCTGTGTTGTCGTGTAATGTTGTCAACCCGGTTGAAACGGCCCTACAGGGCCGCCCGGTCAGAACCAGGTTTCCATTTGTACGCCGAAGTTCCATTCACCGCCGGCTTCAAAGCCGCTGCTGCCAAACGCATCGCCGCGCGCATAGTTGTCCAGTCGGTGATCCCAGTCCATCCAGGTGGCGAAAAGGCGAATTTCCGGACGTTTCAGGAATTCCCCTACGTTGCTGGCTTTCAACGTAGGCGCAACGGTCAGTTTGTAGAAGTTACCACTCACTGCGCTACGCTGATTGAAGCCTTCCGGACGCAGATCCATATATTGATAGGTGGCTTCGTACTGCATTTCGAAATTCTCCGTCAGCCCCTGAATCAGGCGCATGTTGGCGGTCGCCCACTGATAGCTGTCGCCTTTGACGTAACGATCTTTACTGCTCTGCGCCAGTACCGCCGGAGCGATATGCCAGCCGCCGCCCAGTGGGGTGATCCCGTAGCTGGCCAGACGCCAGGTATCCGCATCCGGCAGCAATGCGCCGTCGGACCCAATGGCTTTGACCTCTGCACCTAAGCCGTGACCATACAAGAGCGCGGTTTTCGCCGTTCCTTCACGCAGACCATAAAAGCTGTCGTTGTGCAGCCCCACCAGGGCATGCAGACCGGTATTCGCAGCATCGCCTTTCACTTTCAGGCCATTCACGTCCAGCCGATCGTCATTGTCTTTGGCGCGCATACCGCTGAGCATCAGCTGGAACGGGCCGTAATAGTTGTTGGCTGTCAGAATGTAGTTCTGTGCGGTGTTATCGTTGTTTTCGATATCACCAAAGGTGCGCCCGTAGAGCGACAGGTTGCTGTGAGCCTGATCGCTCCACTTCATGTCGTAAATACCGGCACCGGTCCCGGCGAGGAACACGACGTCGGAGTCGATCCAGTGAATATCGAAATTGTCGCGGTCAAAGCGTTTCCCCGCCCAGACGGTGGTGTCTTTGAACGCGCCCGTAAAGGTGGGCAGTTGACCGAGTTCCACAAACGCCTGCCGCAGGTTGAGATCGCTACTGGCGGCCGTCCAGTCGTTATAGGTCCGCTGACCGTCGGCCAGCATGGCTTTAAAGCGGGTGGTCGCCCCGTTTTCCAGCGTTTGCTTATGTTCCAGATTCAGTTCGACATAGGTATCCGGTTCGTTGCCTAAGCGCCCGACATGCCCACCGGTTTCCCCTGCCGGCGTCACGGTCGGGCCGCCCTGCGTTTTGGCCGCCGAGCTGTTCATTAATAAGCCAGAACGCGCATAGCCGTGAAATTCAAAGCCCCCGTCATCACTCGCCTTCTGTTCCAGCTTCGCCGTACGCTGTTCCACCTGGGTGGCAGTGGCCTGGGTTTGCTGTTGTGCGCTGGCAAGCTGCTGGGCCTGTTTTTCCGCTGAAGCGGCCTGTTTTTCTGCGGTGTTTGCGCGACGTTCGGCGGCGTCAGCACGCTGCTCAGCCGCCTGCAGGCGCTTTTCCAGTGCGGCCAGCCG
Organism: Pantoea sp. JZ2; assembly: GCF_035191405.1. Lineage (NCBI taxonomy): Bacteria > Pseudomonadati > Pseudomonadota > Gammaproteobacteria > Enterobacterales > Erwiniaceae > Pantoea > Pantoea sp. JZ2. The sequence continues at coordinate 4,323,954 of NZ_CP045247.1, forward strand.
GGCTTCGATACTGCTCATACTCGGTTCCGCAGCCAGAGCCGGGCCTGCGCAGAGCAACAATCCAACGGTTGCAGCAAGTCTCTTTTTTCTCATCGTTTTGCCATTCCAGAAAGGTCCAGGTCGTGGTGTTGTCATTTTGCTAAACCGGTTTAGGTTTTGGATAATATTGATCGCCGTATTTCCAGGCAAAGCAATTTGCTAAACCGTTTTTATGATTGTGAGTCAGTTCGCAAAACGACACGATATGGTGGGAAAGGAAGCGGCAAAAAGCGGGGGCGCGGACAAAGCAATGGGCAGTCTCCTGCCCAGTGTTAAGGGGATAATTGTGCGTCAGACAGGCTGCCGACGTAACGCTGTCAGCGGCCCTGGCCCGCTGAGCGTGAAGACGGAAAGCAGCGTGAAGGCCAGTGCAATACAGCCCAGCACCAGATACGCGCCCTGGAAGCCAATGCTTTCATACATATTGCCCGCCAGTACCGACATAAAAATCATTGCTAACTGCTTAAAGAAGCAGAAGCACACCAGATAAATCGTGGCGGAGAAGCGCACCTCAAACTGGCTGGTGATGTATTTAAAACAGCCGACGATCAGGAAAGGGATCTCAAACATATGTAATGTTTTCAGGATCACCACCTCCACCGCCGTGGTGGCAAAAGAGGAGCCCATAATGCGCACAGACATGATCATGCCCGCCAGCAACAAGGCATTTTTGCCGCCGATACGGTTAACGATGAGCGGCGCAAAAAACATGATGCAGGCGTTCAGCAATTCGCCCAGCGTGGTGACGTAACCAAAGACGCGCGTGCCCTGCTCACCCGACGTAAAAAACGAGGTAAAGAAGTTGGCAAACTGCTGATCAAATACATCGTACGTACAGGAAACGCCCACAACATATAGCGACAAAAACCACAGTTTGGGTTGCTTAAACAGCTCCAGTGCCAGCTTCAAACTGAACGCGGACTGGTTCGCCCCCACGGCCTGCGCCACCGTGGCAGATGAGGAATTGCTGGTGCGTGAAAAGAACAGCAGCAGCGCCAGGATCACGGCACAGCCAGAGCCTAACCAGAAAACAAACTGGTTATTAATGGTGAACATGATGCCGACGATAGAGGCGCACAGTGCCCAGCCAACGCAGCCAAACATACGGGCCCGGCCAAATTCAAAATGGCTGCGGCGACTGACTTTCTCAATATAAGCTTCAATTGCAGGTGCCCCCGCATTGTAGATAAAGCCCAGATAAATACCGCCCACAACCGAACCCGCCAGAATATTCACCTGCAGGAGCGGGCCAAATACATAAATAAAGAAAGGGGCGAACATCACCAGCATGCCGGTGATCACCCATAACAGGTGTTTGCGCAGCCCGAGTTTGTCGGAAAGCAGCCCAAACAGCGGCTGGAACAGTAAAGAAAACAACGAAATACTGGCGAAGATAATGCCGGTGTCCCCTTTGCTGATGTGATTAATATCATGCAGCCAGATGGGGAAGAACGGGAAATAGGCACCCATGATGAAAAAGTAAAAGAAGAAGAAAAGGCCAAACAACCAAAAGTTAGTATTTTTTAAATAGTACATAGCGGACTTCCTTATGCGAGAGTCAGGCAGGCCGGAGCCTGCCCGCTAAGTTACTTTTGTTGCCCCCAGGTAAACTGGTAGCCATAACGTCCGGCACTAAGCAGGAATTCAGGGGAAACCGACGGACTCCAGGAGTCATCGCCGCCGACGCCCATATGGAAGCCATCAATGTTGAGCCAGGTGCCTGCTTCAGGCTGCAAAAGGTGACGGTGGCTGGTATCCATCAGCTGTTTCTGGCTGTAGCGGCTGATGTTGAACTGAAAATCACCGCGCCACTGATGGACACCGTACCGCAGTTCACGCGTGCCACAGCGCAGGCCGTTCTCGGTGGGGAAGACATACGGCGTGTACATGTCGTCCAGCGATAAATCCCAGCGATCAAAACAGGCCGCGGTCAGGCGATCCGGGTAATTTTCATGGGGACCCAGACCTAACCAGTTCACCCGATCAGCCACCTCCGCTAACTGGCAACACATCCCGATGCGGGCCGGATACGGCGTATCGCGGGCGACCTCAACATTGACCGTCACCTGCATCTCACCAAAGCCATCGATACGGTATGTTTTGCGGCTGATAAACAGGGTCTTGCCCTGGAACTGCCAGGCATGCGCGGTGGTAATCAGTACGGCATCGGTGAGCGTTTCCGCGCTGCACTGCAGGGTGATAACGTCCGTCTGGTAATGCCCCGCCGCTTTCCAGCGCTCAACCCAGGCGTTGGGATCGATACGGGTGGCCTCGCTGACACCGATATCGTTATCCAGTGGCGCGCGGGTGAACTGGTCCGTCAGCGGCGACAGTAATTGTGCTTTTTCATCAATCCAGTACTGCGTCAGGACGCCCTGCTCCCGACTGAACGCCCAGCGCTGATTATTCACCATCACGCTAAAGCGGTCTTCGCTGCGCTCAAGCGCGGGGGCGCTGGCGGCCACAGGCGCAGGCGCGATATCAAGAATCGTCTCCAGCGGCCACTGCTGCCAGGCACTGATGTGTCCGGCTTCGGACCAGGCGGTAGGTTGCGGCTGCTCTACGCGCACCGTTAACCACAGTTGCCCTGCGGATTCTGGCAGTGGCATGGCGGGCAGTGTGATGCGCTGACGGCCCTGCGGTGCGATGTCGAGCGTGACCTCACCTGTCGCCAGCAGATTACCGTCCTGGGCCACGGACCAGTGCAGAATTTCATTGTCACTATGGCGGAACAGGTATTCGCTGGTGACCTCCAGCGTGCGCTCACTGCCGGGCAGCAGGCTGAACTGGAAGAACTGCTGTGCGTGGCGCGCTTCATACAGCGACGGATGCGGCGTCCGGTCGGCAAAAACCAGCCCGTTCATGCAGAACTGACGGTCGTTGGGCGTATCGCCAAAGTCACCGCCATAAGCGGACCAGGCTTCGCCGTTCTCATCGTACCGAATTAAAGACTGATCGACCCAGTCCCAGACAAAACCGCCCTGCAGGCGGGGATACTGACGGAAGGCCTGCCAGTACTTCGCATAGCCGCCCAGGCTGTTGCCCATCGCATGGGCGTATTCACACAGAATCAGCGGCCGCTGCTCGCCCGGCATCGACAGCCATTTCTTAATCGACCATTTTGGCACCGCCGGGAACGGCTGGTCCTGATCGACGCGCGCATACATCGGGCAAATAATGTCAGTGGCCGCCGTGTTGGCGCCGCCGCCCTCATACTGCACCGGACGGGACGGATCTTCGCTTTTCAGCCAGCGATAGAGCGCATCATGGTTGGCCCCATGGCCTGATTCATTGCCCAGAGACCATATAATAATGCAGGGGTGATTGCGGTCACGCTGCACCATGCGCGTAACGCGCTGGCTCATCGCGGGCAGCCAGGCCGGATCGTCACTCAGGCGATTCATCGGCACCATGCCGTGGGTTTCGATATTGGCTTCATCCACCACATACAGCCCGTAATAATCACACAGGCTGTACCACAGAGGATGATTGGGATAATGGGAGCAGCGCACGGCATTAAAGTTATTCTGCTTCATCAGCAGAATGTCCTGCACCATCGTATCGCGATCCATCACCTGGCCGTGGACAGGATGGTGCTCATGACGGTTGGTGCCGCGGATAAGCAGTGGCTGGCCATTGAGTAACAACAGGCCGTTCTCAATACTGACGTGGCGGAATCCCACATCGCAGGCTTCCGCTTCAATCAGCGTGCCGTCCGCCCGGTGCAACTGCACCACCGCCCGATAGAGATGCGGCGTTTCCGCGCTCCAGAGCGCAGGATTGTTCACGCGGAGGGACAGCGTTGTCCGATCGTTCCAGGCGCCGCGCTCGTCAACGATCGCACTGCCCAGTGGCGATGTCGCTTCCCCCACCAATTCAGTGCCTGCAAAGAGCTGTATGCTCACCTGTAAGTCGTCATCCAGCTTGCCGGCGACGCGCACCTCGGCGTCCAGCCGGGCACGGCTGAAATCGTCATTGAAATGTGTGCGGATACGCAGATCGCGGATATGGGTGGCCGGTTTGTGCAGCAGGGTGACATCGCGGAAAATGCCGCTCATGCGCCACATGTCCTGATCTTCCAGGTAGCTGCCATCGCTCCAGCGTAACACCATGACGGCAAGGCGGTTTTCACCCCTGACCAGGTACTCCGTCAGATCATACTCCGAGGGCAGACGACTGTCCTGACCATAGCCAACCCAGCGGCCGTTGCACCACACATTAAACGCTGAATTCACACCGTCGAATACCACTCGGGTTTGTCCTGACACCAGCCACCCGGCATCCACATTAAATGTGAGCGAATAACATCCTGTGGGGTTTTCAGCGGGAACGAAGGGGGGATTTACCGGGATGGGATAGGTGACATTGGTATAGATGGGAACATCATAACCCTGCATCTGCCATACCGACGGCACGGCTATCGGCGCGGCTTCGGCCAGATCCTGCGTCCGCCAGCTCTCCGGTACGGCCTCGGGCGCGGTGAAATAAGCAAATTGCCACTCGCCATTCAGACACTGGACGTGCGCTGACTGGTGCTTCTCACGCGCAGCTTCTGCACTGCGCCAGCTGCAAAAAGGGGGATGGGCTTCAAGCCGGTTACGTTCGCTGATGCCAGGGTTTTCCCAGTCGCGCCGGGCCAGTACGGCAGCCAGTGAATCTCTCTCCAGGGCCATGTTACTCTCCTGCGTAAAATTGTTATCCGCTCACATAAAAATGACATTACGAGCCAGGTCAGCGCTTGTAAAGCAGGGAAAGGCGAATGAGTGAACTGCCTCACAGCAAAGCGCATTCGGGCATAACGTAGCGTCGGGGGCCTGGCGAAGCAGGACAAAGCGGGCGCGGTCAGGCAACGTCGAAGCCGTCACAGGTCAGTGAAATCAGCCGGGAAACTGATAAGGCCAGCGCAACGCGGTGAAATGATACGGCAGGAGAAGGGGGCAGGTTCGGGTGCGTAATCCGTCGTGGTCGCCAGGGTGACGGAACGCGCGCATCTGGGCGTTCCGCCAACGGTCACCTGCCCCGTATGGGTTCTGCTGCCCGCCGGGCGGGCCTGAGCGCGGCGACAGTGGGCATTAGCCCGCAATCTGATGACGATAGGGCAGCGCCGTCATCGCGCCTTTGGCGGTCGTCGCCAGCGCGCCACATTGCTGAGCGCTGGTTAGGCATGCCGCCAGCTCCGTTTCATTGGTGGGCAGGCCTTTTTCTGCCAGTCCCCACAATAACCCCGCGACAAAAGCGTCACCGGCACCGGTGGTGTCCACGCTCACCACGGGTAACGTGGGATAGTGATAATGCTGGCCCTGGTGCCAGACTTTTACGCCGGCTTTGCCCTGGGTAACCATCAGCAGACTGATCGCATAGCGTTCTGCCAGCATCTGCAGGCTGTCACCGCCCTGCGCCTCTTCGGTCAGAAAGGCCAGCTCTTCCTCCGACAGCTTGACCACATCTGCCTGTTGCAGCGCGCGGTTCACACAGTCACGTAACTGCGCGTCATCGCGCCACAGGTCGTGACGAATGTTGGGATCAAAGCTGACATATCCCCCGGCTTCGCTTATCCGCTGCATCGCCGTAAAGGTCGTGGAACGGGACGGTTCGGCGGCCAGCGCAATGGAACAGCAGTGAAGCCACTCGCCCGGCTGAAACGGCGGCAGATCGCCTTGTTCAAGAAACAGGTCTGCGCTGGGCCGGACCATGAAGGTAAAAGAGCGTTCGCCCTCATGGTCGAGCGCGACCACGACCGTTGACGTGCGATGCGCGCTGTCCAGCGTCATATACGCCGTCTCAACCTGCTCACTGGCCAGCGTTTGCTGCATAAAATGGCCAAAGGGATCGTCCCCGACCCGGCCGATAAATCCGCTCTTGCCCTGCAAGCGGGCAATGCCGACGGCCACATTGGCGGGCGCGCCGCCTGCACACTGAATTAAATGCCCCGGTCCGTCCGGAAGCAGGTCCACCACGGCGTCACCCAGACACCAGACTCGCGCTGTCATCGTTATCTCCTGCTCAGCTATAGCTAAATTTTACTAAACCGTTTTAGCATAGCAATGCTCAGCCGTCATCAATGTGATTTAGGCAGAGAAAACAGACACAGGGCTGACGGTCAATTGCCTTAAGCATTGTAGTAAAGCGATACAAAGTCACCGCCACCAGGGTTAAACCGGCGTGCTGGCAACTGCTACACTCGTGACACTCCAAACACAAAAAGGCGAACCTCATCATGTCTGAACAACACTATCAGCCCGCTAAAGTCTGGAAGTGGGACCCGGAAGCCAAAGGTAACGGCGCCAAAACAAATCGCCCAACCGCAGGCCCAACGCATGAAAAAGCCCTGCCGGTCGGTAAACATCCTTTGCAGCTTTACTCCCTTGGTACGCCAAACGGCCAGAAAGTCACCATTCTGCTGGAGGAGCTGCTGGCGCTGAACGTAAATGATGCGGAGTACGATGCCTGGCTGATTAACATTGGCGAAGGCGACCAGTTCACCAGCGGCTTTGTTGATATCAACCCGAATTCCAAAATCCCGGCCCTGAGTGACCACTCTGCCACGCCGCCGATTCGGGTGTTTGAATCCGGTAATATCCTGCTCTATCTGGCAGAGAAATACGGTTATTTTCTGCCAAAAGACATTGCGAAGCGCACCGAGACGCTGAACTGGCTGTTCTGGCTGCAAGGCTCTGCGCCTTATCTGGGCGGCGGTTTTGGTCACTTCTATCACTACGCGCCAGAGAAAATTGAGTACGCCATTAACCGCTTCTCACTGGAAGCCAAACGTCAGTTTGACGTTCTGGATCGTCAGTTGGCCAATAACCGCTATCTGGCCGGTGATGACTACACCATAGCTGATATCGCCACCTGGCCGTGGTACGGCAGCATGGTGCTGTACAACCAGTACAACGCGGCCGAATTCCTGGATCTTCAGTCCTATAAAAATGTGGTGCGCTGGGCCAAAGAGATCGCCCAACGTCCGGCTGTGATGCGTGGTCGCAAAGTTAACCGCGTGATGGGCGATCCCGCCGACCAGCTGCGTGAACGCCATGATGCATCGGACTTTGATACCCAAACCCAAGACAAGCAGGCCTGAGGAGAAAGACAGTGAGTGCATATGTCGTATTTATTCGTGATAACACCCTGAATCAGGATGAAATGGCTGCCTACGCGGAAAAAGCGGGCAAAGCACGGGGTGACCATCCCATCAAACCGCTGGCGTTCTATGGCGAACTGGAAACGCTGGAAGGGCCTGAAGCCGAAGGCGTTGTGATTATTGAGTTCCCGACGACTGAGGCGGCGCATGCCTGGTATGACAGTCCGGAATATCAGGCGGCGAAACAGCATCGCCTGAAAGGCGCCAACTACCGTGTACTGTTAGTGAAAGGCGTGGACAGCTAACGGCCAGGGGCCGCTGTCGTCCTGCGGATCACGACGTCATCCTGACGGACCCGCAGGCCGGCGGCTGCCCACTTAGCCAGCCAACGTAACCCCTGCCCTTGTGAACCTCATCCCGGGATGGTTCCCCTGTCTTTAATCAGCTAAAACGAAACAGCGAAATCGCCTGCTGCAACGCGCCTGCCTGCTGCCGTTGCTGCTGCGCAACCTGAAGCGTTTCGGTCACATGTTTGACGTTATGCTGCACGCTGTGATCGATACTGCTAATACTTTGCTGAATCTGCGCAATGCTCTGATTCTGCTGGACACTCATCTCAGAGAGTTCACTTACCAGCTGTGACAGGCTGTCGATACTTACGTGAATGGCCTGCATGGTTTGCGCGGCCTGGTCAACCTGAACGGTGCCCTGACCGGCGCTGGAGCTGGAGGCATCCATCAGTTGCCGGATTTCCCGTGCCGCATTCTCACAGCGTAACGCCAGGGTACGCACCTCACTGGCAACGACTGCGAATCCGCGTCCTTCCTGACCGGCTCGTGCGGCTTCCACCGAGGCGTTCAGCGACAGGATGTTGGTCTGGAAGGCAATGCCGTCAATCAGTTCAAGAATGGTTTTTACCCGCCCCGACTCGACATTAATCTGGGCCATTGAGTGCATGGCCTGCTGAATATTCTCCTGGCCTTTACTGGCGACCTGGCGGGTTTCCCGGGCCAGATCGCAGGCCGTTTGCGCTTTGTCCCGCGCAAGACTTGCCGCCACGCTGATTTGTGACATTGCACTGGTCGCAACATCCAGCGCCTGCGCCTGCTCGTCAGTGCGCTGTGACAGCGCGGCATTACGAGACAGCATACTGTCTGATTCCTGCAGCAGTTCCGCAACGCCGTGGCTGACCTGATTTAACGTACCGCGCATCGTCCCCAGCGTCTGACTAAAGGTGCGGGCAAAGGGCGTTTCGCTCTGATGACTGTCCGCAAACAGCGTCAGGCAACCAGGCTCGCGGTTAATGCGGGCAGCCAGTTGCGCCACTTCGCTGGAGGCGCGCAAATCCACAGCCATCTGCCGGGCAATAAGCACCAGCATCGCGGTTTGCGCCACCACAAACAGTGAATGAAACAGCACCATCTCCAGACCTGGATGGTGAAAGACCACGATGCCAAACCGATCGTGCTCCTGCAGATAGTTGAATACCAGGTGATGCACCGCGCCCGTCGCGGCTGCCATCAGAAGCGGTCGGCTGTCGCGGTAAACCAGCAAGACCGACAGTAAAACAAACACCGAAAAGTGAAACTCGGTTTCGCCCCGGCCCAACTGAATCAGCAGCCCCGCAAACCCAATCAGCGTGAAGGCCAGCCAGAGTCGGGAAAACAGCGTTCCGTTTGCCAGCCATCCCACCAGCGTGGCGACCAGCGCCAGCGCGGTACCCACGGTTATGGCCAGCCACGTTGACTGATACAGACTGCCGACGATAGCGGAAATCACTACCAGGGCCCAGCACAGCATAACAATCAGCCTGTCGGCCTGCTTCGCAATACGCTGAGGGGAAACCCCCTCCCCGACGCGGGTTAAATCTGTATTCATAGGTACGCATCCACCAGAGGTTGCACCGCGCCTCAGACCTGAGGCGTGCCCAGAGTTGGTCGGCGCAACGGGCGCAGACACATAAGATTGGTATCGACGCGTTCCGTAAATACTTTATGGCGGGTAATGCATAACTGAGGGCGATTTTTCAAAACCTCACAGATTCGTTAACGATGCATCCATCTGCAAATTTTCCTGCAGAAAAGTCACAAACGCCGAGATGCGTGCTGGCGGCTGCCGCTGCGCCTGCCAGACGGCAAAAATATCGCCATCGGGCGCATGCCAGGCAGGCAGAACATGCAGCAATTCCCCCGCCGCAATGCTGTGTTTTGCGTCCCACCATGAGCGCAGCAAAATACCATGACCATCCAGCGCCATGCGCATCGCCACTTCCCCGTCGTTGGTCACCAGATTACCGCGCACCTTCTGGCTCAGGCTCTCAGCGCCGCTGACTAAGCGCCACAGAGCGAAGTCGCTGTCATGTTGCCTGAGTAAAATGCAGTTATGTTGCGCCAGCGCACGGATACTGTCTGGCAGGCCGTGCTTCGCCGCATAGCCTGGCGAGCAGCACAGCACACGCGGATTCTGGACCAGCTTACGGGCGATCAGCCGCGAATCCGGCGGCTCGCCTACGCGAATATCAATATCCACATGCGCATCAAGAAAATTCAGCGGCTGGCTGCTGAGCTGCAGGGAGAGGGCCAGATGAGGATGGCGGGCGGCAAAAGCTGACACGCAGGGTGCAATATGGCGACGGCCAAAGCCGAAGGAGGCGTTGATGTTCAGCGTGCCGCGTAACTGCGTCGTTTCACCACTGACCGCCTCTTCCAGTGCCGCCAGTTGCTCCAGCAGCGGACGTGCACCGTCCAGATAGCGCCGCCCTTCCGGCGTCAGCTCCAGCCTGCGCGTGGTGCGGCGCAGTAACTGTACGCCCAGCCGCTGCTCCAGCTGGCTTAATCGTTTGCTGACGGCCGCCAGCGATAATCCCAGCTCGCGCGCCGCCGCCGTTAAGCTGTCCAGAGAAGCGACGCGCAGAAAGAACACTAAGTCATCACTGGAGGTGCGTGATTCTCTACTTTGATTCAACATGGGATTAACTTCCAGGCTAATTATTTACCTCAGGTGGAGAGTTATACTGCGCCGATGCCCGATCATTAATCAAGCTGCATATCGACAGCCTTCACCCACTGACGGGCCCCTACAACATCAACCTCAGAGGTACCCTGTGACAGAGAAAATTCATCGTATCGCCGTGATTCCCGGCGACGGCATTGGTAAGGAAGTGATGCCAGAAGGTATTCGCGTGATGAATGCCGCAGCAGAGAAATTTAATATTCCGCTGCAGTGGACGTGGTTCGATTATGCCAGCGCGGAATACTGGCAACAGCATGGCAAAATGCTGCCTGATAACTGGTTTGCTGAGCTGAAAACCTTTGATGCAATCTATTTTGGCGCGGTCGGCTGGCCCGATATCGTGCCGGATCACGTTTCTCTGTGGGGGTCGTTACTGCAGTTCCGTCGTGAGTTCGATCAGTATGTTAACCTGCGTCCGGTCCGCCTGATGCCCGGCGTGAAAGCGCCGTTAGCCAACCGGCATCCCGGTGATATCGACTTTTACGTCGTGCGCGAAAACACGGAAGGTGAGTACTCCAGCGTCGGCGGCACGATGTTCCCCGGCACAGAACGAGAAGTGGTCATTCAGGAAACCGTGATGACCCGGGTGGGCGTTGACCGCATCCTGAAGTTTGCCTTTGACCTAGCGCAGCGTCGGCCTAAAAAACACCTGACCTCTGCCACCAAATCAAACGGCATCGCCATCACCATGCCTTACTGGGACAACCGCGTTCAGGCAATGCAGGCGCATTATCCTGACGTTAAGGTCGACAAGTATCATATTGATATTCTGACCGCGAATTTTGTTCTGCATCCCGACTGGTTTGATGTCGTGGTGGCCAGCAATCTGTTCGGCGACATTTTGTCAGATCTGGGCCCTGCCTGTACCGGCACCATCGGCATCGCGCCGTCCGCCAATATTAACCCGGAAGGCAACTTCCCCAGCCTGTTTGAACCGGTACACGGTTCCGCGCCCGATATCGCCGGTAAAAACATCGCGAACCCGATTGGTCAGATTTGGTGTGGTGCGATGATGCTGGAGCATCTGGGCTACAAGGCGGCAGGAGATGCCGTGCTGGATGCCATCGAACGCACGCTGGCCGCAGGCGAGCACTTAACCCGCGACCTGGGCGGCAGCGCCAATACACAGCAACTGGGCGACGCTATCGCAGCGGCGCTGTAAGTTACTCCGCCAGCAGCACTACGCTGTCCGGATGCCAGCCTGGCGGCAGTGGCTCAGGCCGCTGAATCGCCAGGTGATGCAGGTGCAAATGTTCAACGCCGCGCGCGAACAGGCCCGGCAGCCCGCCCGGATAGCGCTCCACGCCGTACGCCTCGCCCGTGGTCACATCGACCCGGTACGCGTTGTCCAGCCCCATCCCGGTCGGTGAGTCCGGATTACAGGGCGGCCGAACATCGAACTGACCCTGTACGCCCTGCGCGACTGTCTGACGCAGCTGTAGCTGGCTGATGACGATGTCGCGGATCCAACCCGGCTGCGCCGCATGCAGGTTGATCGCCCCTTCTGCCACACCGCTGAGATGGCTGAACTGAACCTGTTCAACGATCCCTGGTGGCACCTGCGGATCGCGCGTGCGCACAGAAATAAACAGGGGATCGGCTTTGCCCCAGTGGCAGGCGGCAACATGGTGACAGTGAAAGGTGATGTGACTGAACAGGACGCGCCGTATCGCACCGCCGTCCCGCGAGACAATGCCAATGCCGCGGTTGGAATCAAATAGGCTGCAGCCGGTCACGGTAATATCTTCGACGTCATCCCAGGTTTCCGTGCCGATTTTAATCGCGCAGCTGTCGCTGCGCAGCAGGCAGTTGCTGATCGCGATGCGCCGGGCCGGACGGCGCAGGCTGCCAGGCTTCAAGGTCGTTTTAATGCAAATCGCATCGTCAGCGGCGCTGAAATAGCTGTTGCTAATCAACACGGCCTCGCAGCTGTCGATATCCAGCGCGTCCGTGTTGGGCAGCGTCATGGCGTTATCAATGGTCAGATGGTCAATGTGTACATGGCGGCAGCTGACAAGGTGCACCGTCCACATTGGGGCCTGGAACAGGGTAAAGTCCTTGAGCGTCACCTGCTCGCAGTCCTCAAAGACGATCATGCGCGGTCTGTCTGCCCTGGGCATGCGATAGCCCTGTTCGTCGGCCTCTGCCGCAAACCAGGCTTCGGCGTCGCCTTCTATACGGCCTTTGCCACTGATCGTCAGATTGCGCTGCCCCAACGCATACAGCAGGACGTTATGCGATTTCTCAGCACTGCTCAGCGTCTTCCATTGCTGATAATCTGCCAGGTGCCGGCTGGCAATCAGCACCGCCCCGGCGGCCAGATGCAGCTCAAAATTGGAAGGCAGATTCAGGCTGCCACTGCGATAACGCCCCGGTGGCAACGTCAGCCGACCGCCGCCCGCTTCAGCAATCTGATCGATCGCGCGTTGCAGTGCCTGCGTGTCCGGCGTTTCACCGTCCGCTGCCGGATGAAAATCAGCAAGAGAAAGATCCATTTTTCGGCCTCCGTCGTGAAGTGTGACCTGGTGGGGTTATTTCACCGCGCCTTCGGTCACGCCACTGATGAATTTGCGCTGGAAGAACAGGAACACCAGAATGAGCGGCATAATGACGATCATCGCCCCTGCCATCAGTACCGGGATATCGATGGTGTTTTTATTCTGAAAAAACATCATGCCAATCGGCAGGGTACGCAGTTCGTCTTTATTCACCAGAATTAACGGGATAAGAAATTCGTTCCACGTCCAGATAAATAGCAGCAAGGCCAGCGTGGAGATCGTCGGCCAGATAGCCGGGACTAAAATGCCCCACAGGATTTTGACGCGCGACGCACCATCCATCACGGCCGCTTCAACCAGCTCTTTCGGAACCTGCTGGAAGGCGCTGGCAATCATCAGCGTCGTAAAGGGCAACGAGAGCGCAATCTGCGGCAGGATCAGGGCCAGAGTGGTATTGGTTAATCCCATCCAGTGCAGTTCGTGATACAGCGGAATGATAAAGGCTTCACTTGGTAATACCATGCCCAGCGCCAGCATCGCCGCCACCAGCTTTTTACCGGGAATTTTCAGCATGGCAAAGCCAAATCCGGCCAGAATACCCAGCAAAATACTGCACAGCACCACCGGAATCACGACCAGCACGGAGTTCATAAAGTAAACGTTAAAATGCCCCTGTTGCCAGGCGGTCACGTAATTTTTGATATTCAGAGACGCGGGCAGCGTAAACACGCCCTGAAACAGCTCTGTCTGAGTCTTAAATGAGGTCATAAACGCCATCAGAAACGGCATGATGGTCAGCAACGCCACGACCCAGATGAGCGCACGAGAAATAACCGGAGTGCTTTTCATCAGTAACGCTCCTTCAGGGCCAGATGAATCAGGTAGTTAATCCCTAGCACAATCACCATGCTGAATACGGCGACCGATGAGGCATAGCCGAAGTAGTGCAGATCAAAACCCTGCTTATACATAAAGATATTGGTGACCATCGTGGAAGTGCCCGGCCCGCCCTGGGTCATCACATAAACCAGATCAAAGGCTTTTAAGCTGGCAATCACTGTCAGGAGCAGCGCGATACGCAACTCCGGGCGCAGGCCCGGCAGCGTGATGCGCATAAACTTACGCCGCCGCGACGAGCCATCCAGATCGGCCGCTTCCAGCAGGGACGGGTCCATACGCTGCAGGCCCGCCATAAACAGCACCAGACAGAAGCCAAAGAAGTACCAGGTGGCCACCATGCCCACGGCAGGCAGTGCCCAGGTAAAATCCCCCAGCCACGACATTGCCAGCTGCGGTAAACCGACAGCACGCAGGAACTGATCGATCGGGCCAAATGCCGGGTTATAAAGCCAGCGCCAGACCACGCCCAGCACCGCCATCGGCATGATATAGGGCAGGAAGAACAGAATCCGCAGCACGCTGCGCTCGGTATTGTTGCGGGTTTCATACAAAAAGCTGCATAGCAGGAGTCCGACGCTGATCGGCAGCAGCGTATAAAACAGCATCAGGATGGCGTTGTTGCCCAGCGCAATCCAGAACACCGGATCGCTGAACATGCGCAGGTAGTTAGCGACGCCGGCAAAAACCGGCATGGATATGCCATCCCATTCGGTAAAACTGATTCCCAGTGACGCCAGCAGCGGCAATAACAGAAACAGTCCATAAACCAGCACGGCTGGAAGAAGATAGAGAAAATTGCGCCAACTGCTTTGATTCAACATAACCGTACTCGTCGTAGTGAGATCGACATTCAGGCCCGGCAGATATGCTGCCGGGCACCCGGCTTAGTGTTTCAGGGTTTTTATATAACGCTGATAGTTGTTATCGAAGTTAGTGACCGTCTGATTCGCCGTGAGTCGTCCCGCCAGCAGCAGCTGTACGTTTTGATTGAGTTCGGCGTTCATCGTCGGGGTGGCCCAGTCCACATAGTGACCCAGTCCGTCATAGGCATTGAGCGTCAGCCAGACCTGATAGGCCTCGCCTAAGAGCGGATTGTCGGCCGGGATTTTTGCGTCTTTACTGGTGCTGGCGGGCAGGAAGCCCACACTCAGCCAGCGGTTTGCCATGCTGTCTGACACCATATAGTTGATAAATTTGGCTGAGGCATCCTGCTGCGCTTTGGTTTTTGCCATGCTGGTCATCGAGAAGGCCAGGTCAGTCCCGCCGACCATCAACGGCTGCTTCACACCCTCACCCGCCGGCATCGCGGCAAAGTGAATATCTTTATTGTCTTTAAACTGGCCCAGATACCAGGTGCCGCTGACCAGAAAAGCCGCCTGACCGTTCTGGAACAGCGTGGCGGCATCATCGTGGCCAATGCCCTGATAGCCAGGGAACAGGTAACCTTTATCGGCCCAGCCTTTCATCATCGTGGCGGCCTTAATCAGCTTTTCATCTTTGAACGTGCCGCCCACGTCATAAATCAGGTCATCCAGCGCTTTACGATCGTGACTTTCAATCTGCGCTTCCCACAAGGTGCTGAGCAGTTGCTGACCCATATTGCCGTCCAGCAGACCTAACATCATTGGCGGCGTGCCCTGCTGCTTCAGTTTTGCCATGGCGGCTTCCAGCTCGCTCAGGGTTTTCGGCACCGCAATACCGGCTTTATCCAGTAGCGCTTTGTTGTAATACAGGCCGACCATTTCACCGAGGCTGGCAACACCGTACAGCTTACCGCTGCCAAACTGACCACTGTCAGACCAGCGGTTACGCTTCAGAATGGAGTCCGGGAAGCGTTTGGTCCAGCCGTACTCGGCCGCATAGCTGTCCAGCGGCAGCAGCAGTTTGTCTTTTACCAGCGATCCCATATCGCCGCCGCCCTGGTTCACCTGTGCGATCTGCGGCCCTTCACCTGCGGTTAACGCCAGCTTCAGTGGAATTCGGGTATCTTCGAAAGAGTGCACGGAGCGATTAATGACGATGCCGGGGTTTTGTTGAGTGAATTCTTTAATGCCTTCATCGACTGCCGCCGTTTGCTGAGGATACGTATAGATATCCCACTCATTCAGCGTGACTTTGCTGTCGGCATGCGCAACGCTGCCCATCAGCAAGCCCGCCGCCAGGAGGCTACGAACCGACGTGCGAAAACGGAACGAACGAACTGAGGAATCAGACATCATGCTCACTTTCTCCAATAGAGGACGGGCATCCTTTCTTCACACGGTCTGCACTCCCGCAGACTGAAGCCGCATAACTCACCTTCTCATCCATAGTTACTTTAATAAAAAAATAAAGTCAAACACCGGGCCGGCGGAATTGCCAGGTTGTGAGCCTGCGCAAAAAATCAACCTGGCAGCCCGCTTATCCGAATAAGCGCGGGGTGATAAAAAGAAATGCAGCGTAATATTCATGCTGATCTTTTCCGCAGCAGCACAATAATCCACCGCCAAAATGACGTAATAACCTGCTGATAAAAAATATGAAAATCCTATGACGCTCACATTTTTAACTTTTAATTTAAACGGGTAATCCGCGCAGGCCCTGCGGTAGCACGCCACAAGGGCGCACGGAGACTGGTCTGGTCAGGCAGAGCGCGGGCATAACGGGAAGCCCACTGACAGCACGGTAATTATTCCATCTTGAAAACTAAGTCAGCTTTCATTAACGTGAGATTGTTCAATGACTGACCTGTGAGAAATGACGATGGTGAATCAAGGTGTCATTCGTCCGGCGACCGCGTCGGATTATCCCGCGCTCTACCGTATTTGTCTGGAAACGGCCAATGCTGGAAAAGATGCCAGTCACTGCTATTCCGACCCTGAGTATCCCGGGCAGCGCTTTGCCGTGCCCTATGCACGCTTTGCCCCGGATTTTGCCTTTGTGCTGGAGGTTGAGGGTAAGGTGATGGGATATGTCGTTGCCACACCGGATACCGTCGCCTTTGAAGCGCAGCTTGCACGCGACTGGTGGCCCCGGCTGCAGGAGAAATACCGCGATCGCACACCTGTCGCCCCTTACGACAGCAAGATTCTTGACAGTATCCGTCAGCCTGAGCCTGCCGCACAGGCGCTGGTGACGCAGTGGCCTGCCCATCTGCATATCAATCTTCTGCCGCCCGTTCAGGCGGGCGGCTGGGGACGCAGGATGATCGAACATGAACTGGCAGCCCTGCGCAACGCGGGTGTGCGCGGTGTCCATCTTGGCGTCAGCCTGCAAAATGAGCAGGTTTGCGCGTTTTATCAACGCCTGGGATTCAGCCATATCCTGCGCAGCAACGCCATCTATATGGGCCAGTTACTTTGATCAGGGGAAGCTTATGACCAGCCTGCGCTTACAGAACGTTAAGAAGTCCTATGACAACATCGGGGTGATTCACGGGGTCGATCTCACCATAAACAGCGGCGAGTTTGTTGTGTTTGTCGGGCCTTCCGGCTGTGGCAAATCCACCCTGCTACGCATGATCGCCGGACTGGAAGAGATTACTGACGGAAAGCTGCTCATCGACGACAAAGACATGACCCGCCAGCCTGCCACCGAACGCGGCATTGCCATGGTCTTTCAGTCTTACGCGCTCTATCCCAATATGACCGTGCGCGGCAATCTGGCGTATCCGTTAGAGGTAATGAAGAAATCAAAAGCGGAGATTGCCCAGGCCATTGAACAGACCGCCGCGCGCTTACACCTGACAGAACTGTTAGACCGCCTGCCGCGCGCACTGTCCGGTGGTCAGCGCCAGCGCGTCGCCATTGGCCGGGCCATCATTCGTCATCCCCGCATTTTCCTGTTTGATGAGCCGCTGTCCAACCTAGATGCCGAACTGCGTCTGCAGATGCGCATTGAAATCGCCCGTCTGCATGCCTCACTGGGCAATACCATGATCTATGTTACTCACGATCAGTCTGAGGCAATGACGCTGGCCGATCGCATCGTCGTGCTGCGTAAAGGCAAGATTGAGCAGGTGGGCGCGCCGCTGAGCCTGTACAGCGATCCCGACAACCTGTTTGTGGCCGGATTTATTGGCTCACCGAAGATGAATTTCCTGCGGGCTGAGATTACGGCGACGCGTCAGGGCGAAGTGCAGTTAACCGTCCCTGATCTGGCCATCACGCAGCTGGTACTGAAGATTGAGGCGCCCTGCCATGAAGGTCAGCGCGTAACGCTGGGCATTCGCCCTGAACATATTCAGCCCGCTGCCGCCACACCATCTGCACAGCAATTTAGCGGAACGCTGTCCTTTGCCGAAATGCTGGGCCATACCAGCTACCTTTATCTGGATGTGGGCATTGAACAGATGTTGGTGGTAGAAGAACGTGAGGCTCAGCCACGTGAGTTGGGGACGGCGGTCAGGCTGGGACTGTCGACCGATCACTGCCTGCTGTTTGATGAGCAGGGGCAGCGTCTGCGCTAAACCGGATGGCGCCCCGGCGCCGTCAGATGACTTTTCCAGCTTCACCAGTGCAGACCGCATCATCGTACCAGCGGCCTGCGTGCCCCTCGTCAGGTCACCGGTTCTTCGTCTGCCTGTGCAGCCAGCAGGTCGAGCAGCATGTTCACGGCGAAACCCGCCGCGCCCAGGGCCCACATCCGGTTGGATTCGGTCAGAAACTGCAGCGGTGTCATATGAGGCGTAAGCTTCAGACGATAGGCCTGAAAGCTTTGGGTGATATGGTCTAAAAGAATACGCGAGGCCATATGCGGCTCCATAGCCAGATAAACGATATCCGGATCGTAGGCGACCGACAGGTTTGCCAGTGAAATTCCCAGCTCACGACCGGCCTCTTCCAGCGCCGCCAGCACATCGGCCGTCGGACGCTGATCAAGCGCCTGCAGCGTTAACGGACCGCCCTCCTCATCCTGCGCCACACGTTGCAGAATGGCGCGGGACGAGGCCACATCCTCCAGCAGGCGCATCGAGCCATCACCGACCAGGCCATTGCCAATTTCGCCCGCTTTGCCGTGCCGTCCACGGTACAGTCGCCGGTTGAGAATGATGCCCGCACCGATGCCTTTGCCGTACGTGGCGATAACGGCAGACTGTGCATGACCCAGTTGCCCAAAGACCATCGTTGCCATCGCCATCGCGTTGGCATCGTTTTCGATAAAGACCGGCAGAGAAAAGCGCGTTTCCAGTAGCTGCGCAATGGGGACATTTTCCCAGTCGAGAACTTTAGACCGGATGCAGTAGCCGTTTTCGGCATCGACTAAACCGGACAGGGCCAGGCCAATCGCACCGACGTGTTTTTCTTCAACACCGCGTAAAAACCTGGCCAGTGCGTCGCCTAACTGACGCGGCGTGATCGCGCCCGCAGGCATCTGCTGTTCCCCCAGCAAATTGCCGCTGAGATCCGTCATGACGATCAGGTTACGTTCGGCATTCAGCTGGATTCCGATGACGCTGGCGCGATCGGGATTCAGCCCCAGCAGCGTTTTAGGCCGCCCCATTGAGACCCGCCGCAGGCCAAGCTCCTGCACAATGCCCTGGGCGAGCAGGCGGTTGGTCGCCTGAGACACGGTCGACATACTGAGTCCACTGCGAACCTTCAGGTCAGACTGACTGATGGGCGCATGTTCCACAATCAGTCGCAGAATGCGCGCGGTGACGTTGGGAGCGATCATAAAGTCCTCAGATTTGATCGTGCCATCATTAATGCGCCGTCCAGCGCATCGTATTGCGCAGCGACCAGGCGAGCCTGCACATCGCTTGCCAGCCAGGGCAAAATCGGGGTTGCCAGCCCGCCCATTAACGCAACCTGCCCCTGACTGATGGCGGAAAGACGATTCACCATCAAACCAATATCGTGAGCGGTTTGCCGCAGTAAGACGGTCGCATGAGGATCGTCTGCATGTGCCGCGGCGAAAACCTCGGGCACCACGCGCGCCCAGTCGGCCGGCATGGCATCGCGCGTCCACAGCAGCATGGATTCCGGGCTGTGATCAAAACGCGCCATCAGGCTGTGCGTCAATGCGGTACGTTCAACAATGGCTTCATGCGCCAGCAGCGCCAGTCGCAGTGCCCGTCGACCAAGCTCAGCGCCCGATCCCTGGTCGGAAAGCGCAAATCCCCAGCCGCCCAGCAGCGTAAAGCGTTCGCCATCCCATGCCGCGCCCTGGCTCCCGGTGCCGGTAATAAAGACCGCGCCCGGTGCCGCCGCATGCGCACCGGCGCAGGCGATTTCCACATCACTGACGACCTGCAGGGCCGCGCAGTCGGGCTGCCATTGTGCCAGACGTGCCTGAACGGAGGCCACATTGGCCCCTGCTAAACCGGCTACCAGCGACGTGTGAGACAGCGCCTCGGGGGCCAGGCCGGCCTGAGACAGCACCGCCGCGATTAACTGTTCAACGCTGTTCAGTGCGGCATCGAACTGGGACCAGACGTTAGCGGGACCGCCCACAGCCTGGGCCAGGAGCGTGCCCTCGCTGTCGGTTAACCGTGCGCGACACTGGGTGCCGCCGCCATCAATACCAAGGAGATAGTGTGATTGCACGCGCTTCCTCCCGCCTTAACTCATCTCGATTCTGTAATCTGCGAACGATAGGTGAAAAAAACTTAAATCGCAATAACAAATAAATATAGGGAAAAAACAAAAACTATTTTTTATTTAAAATCAGTTAAATAACAAAAAATACGTACGCAAATCACACAACCCGTTATTGACATTACTTTTTCCATCGTAATAAGTTGGTGGTCAGCATCTCAACCATAACGTCCGGTCAGCGGCGTGATTACCGTTGTCAGAACTCAGGATCAGGGGTTTCCCATGAAAGTAGGCATTATTGGTCTCGGCTTTCGTCTTTCTCACGTGGTTAAAGAGTTTCACAAAGCCGATCCCGCATTTTCGCTGGTAGGCTATTGCGATCCCGCACCTGCCGGGCTGCCGAATCTGCACAGTTTTGGTATCGATCCCGGCAAGGCGTTTGACTCCATTGACGCGCTGCTGCAGCACGGCGGCTTTGATTTGTTGCTGGTGGGCTCGCCAAACTTTATGCATCTTGAGCATGTCACGCAGGCGCTGGCAGCAGGTTATACCGTATTTACGGAAAAGCCTGTCGTGATCAATGAAGAACAGACGATGTCGATGGCAAGACTGGTGCGCCAGTACGGTGAAGACCGAATCCTGGTTGGGCTGGTGCTGCGTTATTCGCCGCTGTACCACGATCTGTTGGCCGCACGGGACGATCGTCGACTGGGTGAAATTACCTCAATTGAAGCCACTGAGCATATCAAGCCTTACCATGGCGCGTTCTTTCAGCGCGACTGGCGCAGGCTGGAAAAATATGCCGGCCCCTATATTCTGGAAAAATGCTGTCACGACATCGATCTCTATCAGGGATTAATGCAGGAACGTCCTGTGCGGGTTGCCAGCTTTGGTGGACGTAAATCCTTTACACCGCAACATGCGCCGCAGGGCGCAGTGAATGCGCAGTCTGAGATTTACCATACTAAACCGAGTGGCTGGGCGAGTACCGACGCGGTCTTTGACAGCGATGCGGACATCGTCGATTACCAGACGGCCCTGATTGAATATGCCAGTGGCGCGACGCTCGCCTTTCACGCCAACCTGAATGTCCCGGACGAGTTCCGTCGCTTCTGCGTGATCGGGACTGACGGCATGGCCGAGGGCGATTTTGTCCGTAACTATTTCCGCGTGCACAACGCACGTACCGGCGAAAAAGAGGTTGAAACCATCTATAACGGTAATGCCTATGATGGCCACTACGGGGCCGATGCCTTGATGGCTGAAGAGATCGTGAAACATATTAAGCAGGGCACGCCGCTAAAAGTTTCTGTGATCGATGCACTGGAAGCGGGCCTGACGGCCATTAAGATTGACGAAGCGCGCAAAACCCGCAGCGTCATCGATCTGACCGAAAGCTGGGAAAATTTTGACGCCAACCTGGGAAAAACGGGAACGCCTTAGTTCCCTCCTGATCTTTTCTTCCCCGAGAGCATCAGGTTGATCGCTAGCATCACTGACTGGTACCTCACTCAAACCGGCCCTCTGGGCCGGTTTTTTTTTAGGGCAAAGGGAAACGTACCGTTTCTTACCAGCCTGCCCGCCGACACGAAAGGTTGCTGACAGCCTGTGCGTGAACGACGCTCCGCACCTGCGACGCCTTTATCAGGTTCACGCTGAGGCGCGCCAGTGTGGCTGCCTGCTTACAGGAGTACAGGAGCCACATTCAGAGTGGCTCCTGTCAGGCCATTCGGCGCTGCACGCGCCTTGCGGCGTCAGGGACCAGTCAGCCACAGCCCGGTTTCTTCGGGCGTTGAGGACAATGCCTGTACCCGCCCTGTCCGGCGTGCCATACCGTTTCGTACGCCCCTCAATTCGTCACGCTATTTAGCAATCTGGTCGCGTTTTCTGTCACGATTATCACAATCATAATTACGTGCGAACGATAAAAAAACCGATAACTCTGCTGCTAACTTTAGCCAGGAGAAAATAAAGCCATAACCGAAGCGGTAAGTCAGGCAAAAACACGACAGTTTATTCTGTGAATCTTAACTGCGGACTTTCCCGATTTCGTAAAGTTATCGCGTGTTGCTAAATTAACATGCGTGCAGTAATCACGTCTGGAAAAACCATTCAACGTTATAATTAGATGTCATATAAAGTTAAATGAATGCCTAATAAGAAGAGTGAGATAATGTGTTTGCCAACAGAATAGCGTATATTCATTGCCGTACTTCACTTTGTTAATGAAAAAATATAACGCACAGCAAACATAAAAAACGTTTCGAAGAGATAATGAAAAATAGCTTATATAACCCTTATATTACTGAGCCTATTCATCACGTCACGAGCCAGGTGGCCGGTATTTGCTATCATCTTCCCAATGCGGACTTTGCACGTCCTGAGAAAATGATACTTAATGACGACAACATTATTTCATTACACAATCACCTTGCAACTGAAGCAGCATTAATGATTATTCCGCTGTGCGATCGCCAGTTAAAGGAATGGATGAATCAGCCTGCGCGTTATTTACCTTTGCAGGATTCACGGGTGCGTATTGGTATTAATTATCACAGTCTTTTGCTTTACCGGGAAAGATTACTGGAATTAATTAACACCTATGCTTTCTGGCTTTTTGATTTCGCACCGCCTGGCGCAGAGTGGCATTTAGTCGAATCTTTTCCCTTTTCCGCAATTGTCCTGAGTGAAACCTTCTTTAATGACAACTATCGGAAATTTAGTTTTCCTTTCTTAATTGAATCGTTAAGGGAAAAAGGCGCCGAGATATTCGTCCGCGGTTATGATCCAACGTTAAGCGCAGAACAACTCGCAGCCGTGAACATCAGCGGCTGGCAATTACAGCGTTTATCGGGCGATCTCATTCCTTTTACGCTTTAACCTTTCCTGCGTTCGATTAGTAATGGATCATATCGAGATGAACCATTAACCCCTTCTAAAGTGTTGCCTTAGGTGCGTTGTTAAGAGTTTTAAGCCAAAAAAATCAAAACTCATACCAATTTTGCTATAACATTTAACACATCTGGATCATCGAGCTTAACGGAAGAGCCTAATTAAGAATGCCTTTAACTTTTGTACTTTATGACTGAAAACAATCTATCTGATTGTTTTCTTGTGTTTTATGGCAACGAAACGAGGTCAACATTATGGGGAAAAACTCCTCATCCTTTAGCGTGGTCCGTTTTTTAACGGTGCTGTTCGCCGTGCTAACGGGTGCGTTCATGTTAATTGGTGGTATCTGGTTAGCCACGATTGGTGGTTCCTGGTACTACATCATTGGTGGTGCAGCTATGCTGCTTACCGCTTTTCTGCTCTGGCGTCGAAACAGTGCTGCGCTGCTGGTCTATGCATTACTGCTGCTGGCGACCCTGGCATGGGGCGTTTGGGAAGTCGGTACTGACTTCTGGGCGCTGGCACCTCGCACCGATGTCCTGGTCATTTTTGGCGTCTGGCTGGTGTTGCCTTTTGTTTACCGGGTCTTTTATCGTCCAGGCAAAGGCCCATTGAGTGCGATGGCGGTTGCCCTGGTGGCCAGTGCAGTCGTATTAGCCTATGCCGTCTTTAACGATCCGCAGGTTGTTAACGGCGCCGTGTCTGCCACAGCAGATACGGCGACGCAGGCTCAGCCGTTGAGCAATGTTGCCGATGCTGACTGGCCAGCTTATGCGCGCGATCAGCAAGGTACACGCTATTCACCGCTGAAGCAGATCAATCACGATAACGTGAAAGAGCTGCAGGTTGCCTGGCAGTTCCAGACCGGCGATATGAAAAAGCCGAGCGATCCCGGTGAAATCACCGATGAAGTGACGCCGATTAAAATCCGCGACACGCTGTATCTCTGCTCACCTCACCAGATTTTGTTCGCCCTGGATGCGGCAACGGGTAAGCAGAAATGGAAATTTGATCCCGGTTTGAAAACTGACCCAACCTTCCAGCATGTTACCTGCCGTGGTGTGTCCTACCACGAGTTCCCGGCAGCTAAAGATGCCGCGAATACGCAGCCTGCGCTGTGCTCGCGTCGTATCTACCTGCCTGTGAACGATGGTCGCCTGTTTGCACTGGATGCGGAAACCGGTGAACGTTGCCCGGCCTTTGGTAATAACGGTGAGCTGGATCTTCAGCACAAACAGCCGGTCACTACGCCTGGCATGTATGAGCCGACCTCTCCGCCAGTGATTACCGACACCACCATCGTGATGGCGGGTGCGGTGACCGATAACTTCTCAACCCGTGAGCCATCCGGCGTTATCCGTGGTTTTGACGTTAATACCGGCAAACTGCTGTGGGTATTTGATCCGGGTGCGAAAGATCCTAACGCGATACCGGCGGATGAACACACGTTCACCATGAACTCGCCGAACTCCTGGGCACCTGCGGTCTACGATCCGAAACTGGATATCGTTTATCTGCCTATGGGCGTGACAACGCCTGATATCTGGGGCGGTAACCGCACCCCAGAGCAGGAGCGTTATGCGAGCAGCGTCCTGGCCCTGAATGCCACCACCGGTAAGCTGGTGTGGTCTTATCAGACCGTGCATCACGATCTGTGGGACATGGATCTGCCGTCGCAGCCGACGCTGGCCGATATTACCGATAAAGACGGTAACACCGTGCCGGTGATTTATGCGCCAGCGAAAACCGGGAACATTTTCGTCCTGGACCGCCGTACCGGTAAAACCGTTGTACCGGCCCCCGAAACCCCGGTTCCGCAGGGTGCCGCAAAAGGCGACCACGTCTCTCCGACTCAGCCTTACTCTGAACTGACCTTCCGTCCAAAACAGAATCTGACGGACAAGGACATGTGGGGCGCCACGATGTACGACCAACTGGTGTGCCGCGTGATCTTCAAACGCCTGCGCTATGAAGGTCCGTTCACCCCGCCTTCTGAGCAAGGTACGCTGGTGTTCCCGGGTAACCTGGGCATGTTTGAGTGGGGCGGGATTTCGGTCGATCCGCATCGTCAGATTGCGATTGCCAACCCAATGGCACTGCCGTTTGTGTCCAAGCTGATTCCGCGCGGACCGGGTAATCCGGAAGAGCCACCAGCCGGCGCAACAGGCGGTTCCGGTACCGAAACCGGTATTCAGCCGCAGTACGGCGTGCCGTATGGCGTGGAACTGAATCCGTTCCTGTCACCGTTTGGTCTGCCCTGTAAACAGCCTGCATGGGGTTATGTATCGGCGGTTGACCTGAAAACCAATAAGGTCGTCTGGAAGCAACGTATTGGTACCGTTCGTGACAGTGCGCCAGTGCCGCTGCCATTCAAAATGGGTATGCCAATGCTGGGTGGCCCAGTCGCCACAGCCGGCAAAGTGTTCTTTATTGGCGCAACGGCCGATAACTACCTGCGTGCTTACAGCACCGATACCGGTGAGCTGCTGTGGCAGGCGCGTCTGCCAGCAGGCGGTCAGGCGACACCAATGACTTATGAAGTTAACGGTAAGCAGTACGTCGTGATTGCTGCCGGTGGCCATGGTTCATTTGGTACCAAACTGGGCGATTATGTCATTGCCTATGCACTGCCGGACCAGAAATAACCTGAACCTGTAAAAACAAGGCGGACTCCGGTCCGCCTTTTTTATGCCGACCTTCCGCCCTTTCTGCCCTGCCGCCAGTTTAGCCAGGCGCACACGCCCACCACGAGGCTGGTCGCCAGAAAGACGGGCCGCATGCCCCATGCGCCGCCAATAAACCCGCCGAACACCGGCCCCGTTACCTGCCCGATATACTGCGCCGAGGTGGAATAGCCCAGCATCCGCCCCACCTGCGTGGCCGGAACAGTGTGACGAATAATGGCGGTAATACAGGGCATCAATCCGCCCAGCGCCAGCCCCATCAAAAAGCGCAGAGGCAGAAGTTGCCACGCGTCGGTAATAAACGCCTGCGGAATGAGTAACAGCGCACAGCTCAGCAATCCGCCACTCAGTACGCGCCAGTGGCCGATACGGTCGGCCAGCCTGCCGGCATAAGGCGCGGAAAGAATGCTGCCCAGCGCGGCTGCCGCCATGACCACACCCGACATCAGCGTTATGGCATGCTGCTCATGTAAAAACTGGCCGATATACAGGGTAATGATCGGCTCAATCGACATGTTGGCAAAAATCAGCAGCATGCCTGAGAGCCACATCAGCCTGACGTTAACAAGCTTGTGCGGCGACGGGTCGTCAACCGGCTGAGACAGCCCCTGGTCGGTTTTTCGCACCGGCGGCCGCGCTTTCAGTAAAAAGGTCGTCGCCAGAAAGGCCACAAAGATGATCGCCCCCATCAGCCAGAAGGTCGCTCTAATCCCTATCAGCGGCGGCAGGACGCCACCCAGCAGCGGACCAACAATGTTACCGGCCATCATGCCGGATGCCAGCACACCCAGAGCCCATCCGGTGTGCGCTTTGGGCGTTTGTGCCGCAATCAAAATGGTCGAACCGGAGGCATAACCGCCCAGTAATCCCGCCAGTAAACGCAGCGCCACCAGTTGCCAGGCCGCCGTCGCCATGCCCGTCAGCGCCATGGCTACTGCCATACCCAGACTGGCGCGGATGAGCATCAGCTTACGTCCGTAGCGATCGGCCAGTCTCCCCCACAGCGGTGCAGTTAAGGCCGCACTGAAGAAGGTGGCACCATAGGCGATGCCCGACCATCGCGCAATTGCAGCAGGCGCGTTGACGCCAAGCTGCTGCACATACAACGGCAAAAACGGCAGCAGAAGCGTCATCGCTACCAGTGTGGTAAAGGAGCCGAATACGCAAACCCACAAGTTGCGTTGCCAGTGTTCAGAGTCAGGTGCTTCCGACGCGGTTGCCATGCGATATCCCCCTTATGTTCAGGGATTCAGGCTACCAATGGTCACGAGACAACAACAGTGAGGGCGGGATATTTGTCTGCTGGCATAGTTTGTTGCTGTATTGCAACAATCAGCGACCACTGAGCTGGCTGATAAGCACATCACAGAGCAGATTGACCGCGGAAACCGCCAGACTGTCCTGATGCACCAGCAGGTAACTCTGCAAGCGATCCATCTGCCACTCTGACAGCACCTGCACAATCGTGCCCTGCGCCAAGGCTTCCTGCACCATGTACGAAGGCAAATAGGCAATACCCGTGCCTGCCAGCGCGGCATTCAGCAAAGCCATACTGTTGTTAGCGCGAAAGCGGCTGCGGACATCCACCGCCAGGCGCTGTTTATCACGGCGAAAAGGCAGCGCAGCCGTGTGTGCCGGGCCGTGGAACATCAATAAATCATGGCGCGGTAACAGGCGAGGATGCGAGATAGCAGGATGCTGCGCCAGATAAGCCGGGGCGGCATACAGCCCCCAGTGGATATCGTTCAGTACCCGGAAATTGCCCTGACGTGGCGCATGAGCGCGGATGATAACCGCGACATCCACGCCTTCGCCCATCGTCTCGTCGTTGTTATCCGTCAGGCTGAGGTCGACGTTGATGTGCAGATGACCGCGCAGAAAGCGATTGAGGATGGGAACGATGCACTGACAGCCAAAGGTAACGGGAGCCTGCAGGCGCACATGTCCAACGGGATGTTGATGCGTCTCCTGAACAAACGCCTCTGCCCGCTGCATTTCATCCAGCATGCGCACGCAGTAGGGATAGTAAGCCTGGCCTAATTCGGTCAGGGTCATCCTGCGGGTGGTGCGCTGCAGTAAACGGATCCCCAACCGTTGTTCCAGTCCGGCGATCTCCCGACTGATGTGGGATTTTGACACGCCGAGTACGCGCGCGGCTTCTGTGAAGCTTTTTAATTCAACCACGCGTGCAAACACCATCATGGCGATGAGGTTATCGCTGTTATTCATGGGCTTCCTGCGGACATCGCGGCATGCTGCCGCCGGGTGCAACATGGCAGGCGCGCCATGTATCAGGCGTTAAGCATAAAGGAACGTCAGGAAAGCTGACAACATCACGGCGGAAAGGAGGCAGAACATCGCGCGGGCGATGTATGGACATTGCCACAAGCGATCAGGATGGCAATGTCCATACAGAGACTAACTGGCCATGGCGAGAGGAAACAACAAGCGCTCCGGTTCAACACGGCGCTGGCGTCGTAACTGGCCGGGCGTCATCATAAAATAGTTTTTAAAGGTGCGCGTGTAGGCCTGTTGCGTATCAAAGCCGTAGTTCATCGCCACCTGCAGGATCGCTTCATTGCTGTTGAGCAGCGTCAGGGCCGATTCGGTCAGGCGGCGCTGGCGGATGTACTCGGCAAGTGAGAAACCGGTGTGCTGGCGAAACAAACGCTGTAAGTGCCAACGGGAATAGCCCGCCCGGCGGGCGACTTCGTCCAGATGCAGATCGTGTCCTAAATTGCTTTCTATCCATTCCAGCAAACTACGAATAAACTCGCGCTGATTCATGGTGTTCTCCTGGTTAAAGCAGATGTGCAGGAACACACTTTAGCGCGCTAAATTTATCCCTTAATTAGCGGAAAATTAGCGCAGAATTAGCAAAGCGCTCCATGCCTGCACCGACGCCAGGTTTTGTCGCCTTCCCGGCCAGTGCGGTAAGAGTGCTGAGGCTGGTAACAGCAATAATTCTGCGCTAATAATCCAGCGCTACACTGGGGTCATTTTTCTGGGGGACGTCATCCATGCGCGTGTTGCTGGTTGAAGATGATGAAATGATCGGTGCCAATTTACAGCAGGCGCTGGAAGCCGCGGGCTGGTCTGTCGACTGGGTACGCGATGGCGTGTATGCGCACAATGCCTGGAGCGAAGGCGGTTACAGTTGCGTGCTGCTTGACCTCGGTCTGCCTCGCGACGACGGGTTGCAGGTGCTCAGACGCGCACGTGGGCGCGGTGATGCCACACCGGTATTAATTCTGACCGCACGCGACACGGTCGCTCAGCGGGTACAGGGCCTGGATTACGGGGCAGATGACTATTTGCTCAAACCCTTTGATCTGCAGGAAGTCATGGCCCGTATGCGCGCGATCACCCGACGCCACCATGGTTCTGCCGATTCGGTGCTGGGCAGCGGCGATGTTCAACTGGATATGTTGACCCGCGAAGTCCTGTACAAAGGGCAGCGTGAACAGCTCACCGCCCGGGAATATGCCCTGCTTTATGCTCTGCTGGAGCGGCCCGGTGCCATTCTGTCACGTGAACAGCTGGAAAACCGTATCTACGGCTGGGGCGAAGAAGTCAGCAGCAATGCCGTGGACGTTCTTATCCACGGGATGCGGCGCAAGCTGGATAATGATGTGATTCGCAACGTGCGTGGGCTGGGCTGGCGAGTACCGGCAATATGAAAATCTTTATGCGTTCATTACGAAATAAATTACTCAGTACCCTGCTGTTGATTCATTTACTGATGATTGGCGGTGTCGCCTGGTATTTTTTTAACTGCTACGGCGAAATGGTTGGCGTCATTAAGGACGAACAGCTCGCCAAGCTGGCCGATGCGTGGTCCGTTAACCGTGAAATCCCCCCGTTGATGCCGGTGATTGCGCCTGCGCATAAGATCAAAAGTGCCTTTGTCATTCAACTGTGGGATGCGCAGGGCCGGTTACGATCCAGCTCATGGCCAGAGCTGCATGCGCCGTTACAGTCGGAAAATGGCTACAAAGACGTGCAGATCGGTGACTGCCGCGACTGTGAATGGCGCATTTACACCCGTTCCGGTCAGCCAGGCAGTGAGATTAAAACCATTCAGGTCATGCTGAACCTGAGCTACATGAAAGAGATGATGGTGCGACGGGCGCTGTCGGCGATTATTCCGCTGATTTTGATGATGCCGCTGTCGCTGCTGGTCATCTGGCTGGTCGTGCGCAAGATCACCCGGGATTTGCGCGTTGCCTCGCGAGAAATCGCCGCCCAGGATGCGCACCATCCCCACAGCGTATCGCCGGAACGGCTGCCCGACGAAATTCAGCCCCTGGTTGAGGCCTACAACTCCTTACTGGATAAACTGCGTGCCGCCTGGTCTTCACAACGTCAGTTTATGGAAGATGCCGCTCATGAA
Source organism: Pantoea sp. JZ2 (assembly GCF_035191405.1). NCBI lineage: Bacteria > Pseudomonadati > Pseudomonadota > Gammaproteobacteria > Enterobacterales > Erwiniaceae > Pantoea > Pantoea sp. JZ2. The sequence continues at coordinate 4,353,971 of NZ_CP045247.1, forward strand.
CTGCGGACGCCAGTCACCGCCGTCACGCTGCAACTGGAAAATCTGCGTCAGCACATTCAACCCGGCGAGGCCAGCCGTCAGTTCGCTCAACTGGAATCAGGTGTGACCCGCACGCGCCATCTGGTCACTCAACTGCTGAATATGTCGCGCTGGGAAGATCAGTCAGTCGTCGCGCATCTCGAAAATATCGATCTGGAAGATGTGCTGAAAGAGAGTATTGAACAGCTCATGGTTGTGGCGGATAAACGCGGTATCGACATTGGCTTTAGCGGCACCACGCACTATCGACTGCAGGCCGGGCGTTCCGAACTTCGCAGCCTGTTTGATAATCTGATTGGCAACGCGATGTTACATACGCCTGAAGGCAGCATGGTCGATGTGCTGCTGCATCGTGTAGCGGGACAAACCGTTGTCGACATCGTTGATAACGGTCCGGGTGTACCGGAATCCTTTCTTGAACGCGCATTCGATCGCTTTGCCCGTTCACCCGACGTTAAAGCGCAGGGCAGCGGTTTAGGTCTGTCTATCGTGCGCAGCGTCGCCCAGAAACACCATATCGACGTTGCCCTTGCCAACTGTCGGGACGCACAAGGCCTGCACTGCGGTTTTCAGGTACGCGTCACCTTTCCCTGATTCCTGCCGATCGATTCGGAACCCGACAACGTAAACGGTTGCCTGGTTCCGTTAGCCACAACCCTATATTGTGACAATCATCACAATTATGATGAATTGTTATGCAACACATTTTGACAAATGTGATCAAAAGCTATTTTCTATCTCTCTGTTACAGGCACGCTACGCTAACTAAAACAGGCGGCCTGAGTACATTACTGCCCAACCTTTGGGATTGATTTCCAAACAGCACGCAAACGATTGTCTTGCGTATGAAAACCAGTGGTCAAATATAATGAAATTTAAAACGTTAGTTGCAGGTGCCCTGCTGGCAGGCTCCCTGAACGGTGCAGTGCAGGCTGCAGAAAACGATCCCCAGTACCTTTCCGACTGGTGGCATCAGAGCGTCAACGTGGTGGGCAGTTACCACACCCGCTTCGGGCCCCAGTTCAATAACGATGTCTATCTGGAATACGAAGCGTTCGCCAAAAAAGACTGGTTTGATTTTTACGGCTACGTTGACCTGCCAAACTTCTTTGGCGTAGGTAACAACAACGCCAACGGTATTTTCGACCACGGTTCACCGCTGTTCATGGAAATCGAACCGCGTTTCTCTATTGATAAACTGACCGGCACCAGCCTGGCTTTCGGTCCGTTTAAAGAGTGGTATTTTGCCAACAACTATATCTACGATATGGGCCGTAACAGCGCAAACCGCCAGAACACCTGGTACATGGGCCTGGGCACCGACATCGATACGCACAGCGATATCGGTCTGTCACTGAACGTCTATGCCAAGTACCAGTGGGAAAACTACGGTGCTACGAACGAAGACAGCTGGGACGGCTATCGCTTTAAGGTGAAGTATTTCGTGCCAATCACCACACTGTGGGGTGGTAACCTGGGCTATGTAGGCTTTACCAACTTCGACTGGGGCTCAGACTTGCGTGATAAGACCGGGCCGATCCGTACCAGTAATTCCATCGCCTCCAGTCATATCCTGTCACTGGGCTACGAGCACTGGCACTTCTCTGCTGTGGCGCGTTACTTCCATAACGGCGGTCAGTGGGGAGACGGTCAGGAGTTAGGTTTTGGCAGCAGCGCGTCTGAAATTAAATCAACGGGCTGGGGTTACTATCTGGTGGCTGGCTATAACTTCTGATCAGTTTGTTGCAAGACAGGCACGGTAATTGACGGCGGCCTTCCCCCTGGGAAGGCCGCTGTTGTATGCGCCATCCAACGCCGTTGAACGGCATCACCGACAATTTACTCGTCTGATTTAACAACGTTAATGCGCCACGGAATATTGAATTTATCAATAAACATGGCGAAGCCATCAGACCAGAAAGTTTTTTGCCACGGTGTGGTGACTTTCCCGCCTGCCGACAGCTTTTCAAACCAGGCTTTACCCTGTTCTGCATCCGTGGTCGCCAGACTGACGGCATAGCCTGCGTGCTCTGACGCCGGTGGCTGGTCAGGATTGCCGTCACTCATCATCAGTTCGCCCTGCCCGATACGCAGATGCGCATGCATAATTTTTTCAGGTGGCAACGGGGGTGCAGACTGGTCGCCAATCTGTTCACCCTGCTCCGGCATATCACCAAACGTCATTTTTTGCAGCAGCTGTCCACCTGTTGCCTGCAAATAGAATTCCATCGCCTCTTCACAGCGACCATAGAGAAACAAATAAGGACATACTTGCATTATTACCTCGATACAGGTGAGTAGAAACTTCCTTATAAAGAAGTAATAAGTGTAGACGACAGCGCAGAGAAGAGGATTCATAACGGCGCAAAGAATCTCCTTTCAGAGGATTTACCCAATCGCCTGAGACGTCGCCCCCGTTTTTTTTCAATTAAATCAATGCCTGGTACGCTAATAATGTTTTACGTGTTAATAACCATATTATCTCACAGGCAATAGTCACTTTTATTTACTACTGCAAGGATTAGAATTAACCCTTAAATTACAATGCCTTAAAATAAATAATAAATGAACTGTTCAGACAAATGCTGACAACCGCACTTTCCTGCTTTGCACTTCCTCGTTGACTCAACCTATTACTGGACCTGAAAACCATACCGCCGGCGTTAAAGCATGAAATAACCGAAGCGGCAAGCGAAACGTCAACCTGATAATAGTGAATCAGTTGGTCCATTATTTCGCTTATGTTTTATGCACTTAATTCTGTGCTTATTTCGGTGCGTTCCAGCTAAATATTTAGCCCCAGGATGCCGATATATCTGTCCATAATCCCCCCTGTTCAGGACTGTGTTATGTCGTTAAAAAAATCATCACTGTTGGTGTTGTCTTTTCTGTTAATTCTTTTTCTTATCAGTATTTCCGTCAGCATCTGGTTACTGGCCCGCAGCAACGCGTCACTTAATGCCGTGAATAAAGAAATTCGTGTGGTGCTGTCGGTGATTGACCCGATCAACCACAGTCGTACCTTACGCGTCCGTCTGATGGAGTACATGAAAGAGACGGAGAATGGTGGCCCGCAGGGCGCCGCTTCACTGGACAGCGTAAAAAGCGTTGCCGCTAAAGCCGATGCCGCTTTCCAGGCTTATCTGAACGCGCCACGTATTCCGGGAGAAGAAGCGGAAGCAGAACGCTATCGTCAGGCTTACCTGGCCTACCGCGATCAGGGCATTCAGCCTTTAATCGCAGCGGCCGAGGCCGGGGACCAGCAGCGCTTTAAAAACCAGATCGCAAACGTCGTGCGCCTGGATCGCCAGTATGAAATTGTCCTGGACAAGGTGCTGGCACAACATGAAGCCTTTGCGAAGAAGCTCAATACGGATGCCCAGAGCAACTTTTCCTCTGGGATCCTGTTGTTAGTCGTATTTGGTGTGCTGTTTCTTGCCATTATCGTGGCCATACTGGTCTTTGTCAGACGCTATATTTTATCGCCGCTTGATCACGCCAAAGCCCACTGCAGCCAGATTGCCGCAGGAATTCTGGACAAACCGGTGCCGGTCAATACCGGTTCAAAGAGCGAGATTCAGCAGTTAATGACCTCTATGGAAAGCATGCGTACCGCGCTGACCGGCATTATTACCCGCGTCCGCCAGGCAACCCAGGCGGTCTCTTTCGCCTCGCAGGAAATTGCCAGCGGCAACGTTGACCTGGCCTCGCGCACGGAACAGCAGGCCGCAGCCCTGACCGAAACGGCCGCCAGTATGGAGCAGCTGGGCGCGACCGTGAAACAGAATACGGACAATGTCTTTGAAGCCTGCCGTCTGGCCAGCGAAGCCGTGAAGAATGCGGAGAGCGGCGAACACGTGTCCCAGCAGGTCATCGTTTCCATGTCAAAAATTAACGAGAGTTCGAAAAAAATCGAAGACATCACCAACGTCATTAACGGCATAGCGTTCCAGACCAATATTCTGGCGTTGAACGCGGCCGTTGAAGCCGCGCGAGCCGGTGAGCAAGGTCGCGGATTTGCCGTGGTAGCGGGCGAAGTACGCAATCTCGCCCAGCGCAGTGCGGTGGCGGCAAAAGAAATTGAAGGACTGATTGCGGAATCGGTGGCGACAATCCGGGTCGGCTCCGATCAGGTCAGCCAGACCGGTGAAGCGATGAATGCGATTATTGCCTCGGTCGGCCGGGTCAACGTTCTGATGGATCACATTTCGACGGCCTCCAATGAGCAGCATCATGGTATCAGCCAGATTGAAAAGGCGGTGACCGAAATGGACAGCGTGACCCAGCAAAACGCCGCACTGGTGCAGGAATCGGCCGCCGCGGCCGCGTCGCTGGAGGAGCAGGCGCAGTACCTGACACATTCCGTGTCGGCGTTCCGTCTGGCTGACGCCTAATCGCCTGCCCGCCCCGGAAAAAAAGCGGGGCGGGCAGGGAAGTCTGTCAGGTGATATCTCCACCTGACAGGCTGTTATCGCATCTGACTTGACCTGATTTCTCTCTGCACCGCGTCTGAACGCTGACCGCCCATCCGATCCAGCCATAACTGGACTCTGCCCTGTTAAAAATTCACCACTATTCCTATCGGCAAGAATCAGAGAATTGATTATTCTGCTGCTTCCTGCTCGCGAACGGGCACCTGTTTCAAAGCGATTATTGCCTGTAGTGAGAATGGCCATCATCCTTACATGAGGTTTACTCTAAATGACACCAGCCTTGACTTCAGGGATGGCACCGACGTCTGCCTCGTCGACTGCCCATACCAGCTTAGCCGGGCGCATTGACGCGCTGCCCTCTTCTGGCGGTTTGTGGCGATTCATCTCGCTACTGGCGTTAGGCGGCTTTTTTGAACTCTACGATCTGTTTGAAACCGGCTATATCAGCACAGGGTTACTGGCCGCCGGCATTTTCCATGCGGGCAGCGCCGGTATTCTGGGCATTACCGATCAGGCCGCATTTGCGTCGGCGACCTTTCTGGGCTTATTTGTGGGGGCCAGTTTGCTTACGCCTTTTGCCGATCGGTTTGGCCGTCGGCTGACCTTTATCTGTGCGTTAGCCTGGTACGGATTTTTCTCGTTACTGATGGCGTTTCAGCACAGCGCAGAGATGGTGATTCTGTGTCGCTTTTTGGTCGGTATTGGGTTGGGCGTAGAACTGGTAACCATCGACACCTACCTGAGCGAATGGGTGCCCACGCATCTGCGTAACCGGGCGTTTGCCTTCTCCTTTTTTATTCAGTTTTTATCGGTGCCAACAGTGGCGCTCATGTCATGGTGGCTGATGCCGCAACATATTCTGGGCCTGGAGGGCTGGCGTTGGGTGGTCATCGCGGGCGCTGTCTGCTCGCTGATTATCTGGCTGGTGCGTAAAAACCTGCCGGAATCCGCCCGCTGGCTGGCTCAGCAGGGACGGCATGAAGACGCCCATGCCGTGATGTCGGCCATGGAAAAACGCTGCGGCATCGTGCCCGGCCAACACCTGACGCACTCACAGCCTGCGGCAGCCTCTGACACGAAAAGCCGCTTCCGCGACATCTGGGCTCCGCGCTACCGTAACCGCACCCTGATGCTGGTGATAATGAACTTCTTCCAGGCGATTGGCTTCTACGGCTTTGGTAACTGGTTGCCTGCGCTGCTGTCCGGGCAGGGTACGTCCATTACCCATAGCCTGCTGTATGCCTTTTTTATCACGCTGGCCTATCCCATCGGCTCGTTGATTTGTGGCAGCTTTACCAGCCAGCTTGAGAATAAATGGCAAATCGTCCTTTCTTCGCTGATGACAGTGGTGTTTGGTACGCTGTTTGCCCTGCAGACGAACCCGGTGTTGCTGGTGATATGCGGATTTTTGATCACCTTCTCTAATGCCTGGCTGACCTGCAGTTATCATGCTTACCAGACCGAGATTTTCCCGACCGCTATCCGCGCCCGAGCAGTAGGTTTTTGCTACTCCTTTAGTCGGTTATCGACCGCCTTTAGCAGTCTTCTGATCGGCGTGATTTTGCAGCACACCGGTACGCATGGCGTCATCGCCTTTATTGTATTAAGCATGCTGATGGTGATGCTGTCGGTGGGCGTTTTTGGTCCTAAGACGCGCGGTGTGACGCTGGAAAATATTTGATCGTGCAGCCTTCCCCGGTGGGGGAAGGCTGCAACGTACGTGTTACTTGCCTTCTAACACCTTGATATCTGAGCTGCCCTGACGATCTTTCACATCCTTGCGCAGGTCAGCCACCTGCTTCGCGGTGACCGTTCCCGGTACGTTATTGCCCCAGCTGTGACGGATGAAGTTCACCACGTCCGCGACCTGTTGATCGTTCAGACGCCAGCCAAAGGCAGGCATGGTAATCGTTGACGGCGCGCCCTTCATCCCACGCAGCTCGCCTCCGACCAGCACAATGTGAATCAGCGAGGTCGGATCGTCCGCCATCACCACCGGGTTGCCGCGCAGCGCGGGATAAAAGCGTGTATAACCGCTGCCGTCCGTTTTATGGCAGGCCGCACAGCTGTCGACATAGGCCGCAGCGCCTGTCTGGCTGTCATCGCCTTTCCATAAGGCCTTCGCGGTCGCGTCATCCACGCTAAAAGCCACCTGATGCGGATCTTTCGCACCCAGCGACTTCAGGTAACGGGCAATCGCCGTGATGTCGTCATCCGTCAGGTGCTGCAGGCTGTGATCAACCACATCCACCATGCCGCCAAAGGCTGAGGTGTGATCGTTACGGCCATAGCGCAGGAACTGGCGCAGGTCATCCTCACTCCAGCGGCCCAGGCCGTCACGGTTGTCCCCGCGCAGGTTGCTGGCGGTCCAGCCATCAATCGGCGCACTGCTGCCCGCCAGATAATCGTTACTGTCGGCGTTGGTTAACGCTTTCTCCTGCATGGTCACGCTACGCGGCGTATGGCAGGCACCGCAGTGACCCAGCCCTTCTACCAGATAACGGCCTCGCGCCAGCGTCGGATCCTCCTGCGCGGCAGGCTGGAACGCTTTTACATCCGGTGCGAACAGGTTGCGCCAGATCGCCAGCGGCCAGCGCATCGACAGAGGCCAGGGGATATCGCTCGCTTTGTTGGCCTGACTGACAGGGGCGACGCCATGCATGAAGTAGGCATACAGCGCCTTCATGTCCTCATCGCTGACCACCGCATAAGAGGGATAAGGCATGGCGGGATAGAGCGTATCGCCATTTTTCGCAATACCGTGCCGCACGGCTTTCTGAAAGTCATCGTAGCTGTAATCACCAATCCCGGTCGATTTATCCGGCGTGATGTTCGTTGAGTAGATCGTGCCAATCGGCGTGGCCATCGGCAAGCCACCTGCGAAGGGCTTGCCGCCTTCACTGCTGTGGCAGGCGACACAGTCGCCCGCGCGGGCCAGATACTCGCCGCGTTTTATCAGATCGCTAGTGCTCTCATCGGCCAGGGCAACAAAGGAAATACCGCCCAGAATCAGGGCTAAAATGCCGTTTTTCATCGCCATCATCCTTATGCCTGCACCAGAGGGCCTGGGTTTTTCAGATACTGCTCGCGAATCGCTTTCGCTGACCAGTAAGTCAATGCCGCCACCATGCCGGTGGGGTTATAGCCGAGTCCCTGAGGAAACGCCGATGCGCCAGGCACAAAGACGTTAGGCACATCCCAGCTTTGCAGATAGCGGTTAACCGCGCTGGTTTTAGGATCCTCACCCATAATCGCCCCGCCGCTGATGTGGGTGGTCTGGTAGACGGTGGTGTCGAAATGTGTGCCGGGTTTTTTAGCCCCGCCAATGATCATTTTCGGGTTCATGGCTTCGGCGATTTTATGCATTTTCCCCACCATAAACTGCGCCATCTTGATGTCATTTTCCTGCCAGTCAAACGTCATACGCAGCAGTGGCTGACCGTAGGCGTCTTTATAATTCGGGTCCAGATCCAGATAGTTCACGCGGTAAGACTGGTGCGCACCATGGGCATCCATAGAAAGGTGATGCGTGTACGTATCGGCAACGGCGGCCTTCCACTGGCTACCCCAGTTAGGTGTTCCCGGCGGGGTGGGCAGACCCGAGATGGGTTTAGTGCCCGCCTGATTGACCCAGAATGGCGATCCACCGACAAAACCGTGCGGCCCGTGGTCAAAGTTATCGGCGTTGAAATCATCCACGCCGACACCGGCACCGCCTGCGCCAATAAACGGGTTGGTGGTGGTGTTTTTATCGAACAGCGCTTTCAGCGTCGACAGGTTCTGGTAGGCAAAGTTGCGTCCGACCGTGCCTTCGTTAGTGATCGGGTTGTAAGGCTGGCCAATGCCGGACAGCAGCATTAGGTGGACATTGTGGAACTGGAAGGCTGACAGGATGACCAGATCTGCCGGTTGCACATGTTCACGCCCCTGCGCGTCTACATAGGTGACGCCGGTAGCGCGTTTCTTATCGTCCGTGAGGTTGACGCGCAGCACATAAGCATTATTGCGCAGCTCAAACTTTGGCTCCTGACGCAGCGCAGGCAGGATATTCACATTGGGTGAGGCCTTGGAATACATATAGCAGGCGTAACCGCTGCAGTAGCCGCAGAAGTTGCACGGTCCCATCTGCGCGCCATAGGTGTTGGTATAAGGACCTGAGGTATTCGCCGAGGGCAGATCGTAAGGATGATAGCCTACTGACTCGGCGGCCTGGGCAAACAGCTGTGCTGACCAGGTGCGCTTTTGCGCGGGCAACGGAAAGTTGTCAGAGCGATCGGGCGCAAACGGGTTACCGCCTTTGTCTTTGCCGACAACCTTACCCTGAATACTCCAGGCACTACCGGAGGTGCCAAACACTTTTTCTGCTTTATCAAAAAATGGCTCCAGCTCCTGATAGTCCACGCCGAAATCCTGAATGGTCATCCCTTCAGGAATAAACTTTTTACCGTAGCGCGCCTCATAGTGGCTGCGAAGTTTTAGCTCAACCGGATCGACCCGAAAATGTACACCTGACCAGTGCAGCCCTGCGCCACCGGTGCCGGTGCCCGGCAGGAAAGCTGCTAACTGGCGATACGGCACGGCAGTCTGTGACGCATCATGACGGATAGTGACGGTGCTTTTGGACAGATCCTGGAACAGCTTTTTTCGGATGTTATAGGTCAGTTCATCAATCGACTGTGGATAGGATCCATCGGGATAGGTATCACGATGCGGACCGCGTTCCAGTGCCAGCACATTCAGACCGGCCTCGGTCAGCTCTTTGGCCATAATGGCACCTGCCCAGCCAAAGCCGACAATCACGGCATCCACTTTCTTTAATTCATTTGCCATGCTCAGCTTCTCTCTCCACGAATCGACACTGACGGGAACGGATACCGTTCACCGCGCTCTACCCAGTCCATAAAATCGGCGCGGGCGCCAGGGAAGTTGATGAGCTTCCAGCCCACCATGCCCTGATTGCCACCGTGGATCGGATCGCTAAAGAAGCCTTCACGGGTGTTTTGCAGGAGATAAGAGAAAAACACGCTGGCGGGGAGCTGGCTGAAATGGGCCTTGCCGCTCTCCATCGCCTGAAGCGCCGCATCCTGCTGTTCAGCGTTCAGTTGGGCAAAGACCTTACCGTACTGCTGCCGGCTATACTGGTCGGCGTCGGCCAGGCCGAGACGGTAAATCTGCTGCGGTACCAGCGGCAGCTGATAGCCCATTTCTTTGGGGAGATCCGGGTTAAAGGGGCCCTGCATATACCAGTTGGCCCCGGTGGCATAAGGCGTATTCATCTGGCGATCGATAAACTCCGGCACGCCCGCTTCCAGCGCGCCCGGACCGCGTTCATCGGCGGGGATCAGCCGCGCCACGGCAGCGTTGATAAACGCAAATTCCTCGGCAGTAAACCAACTGGGTTGATAGTCTCGGGCGACCTGGCTTTCGGCAGGCGTTGCGGCCTGTGCCTGAGCGGGTGCAGAAAAGGCACCCAATGCGCTGCTGCCTACCGCCACTGCGGGCGCCAGGGTGATGGTCTTCAGCAAAAAATCCCTGCGTGAATGACCCTTTTTCTGGTCTGACATGACATTGCCTCATCACCGCATCAACTGCGGTACGAAAAGAGAAGTGAATGCGCGTTGTAGTGGTTTTTATTTGCGGATTTCGGGTACAACAAGCTGTTACCGGTAACAGTGGCGCTAAGTGTAACACCATTACCGACAAATACTTAGTTTAAGGAAACAAAAAAGCACAATTTCATTAACATATAAGTTGTCAATGTCATGTTCAGAAACAACAGGCTACAGACAGATGGCCGTTAAGACGTTATAAAAGCGATTACACAACAGCGGAGTACCTATGTTTAAGTCTTTCTTTCCACGACCTGGGCCGTTTTTCAGTTCGGCCGCCATCTGGAGTTTACTGGCGATTTTTGCCTGGTTTGGCTTTGCCAGCGATTTACCGGCCCATTTCTGGCCTGCGTTTCAGGCCGCCATCAGGCAGCCCCTGCCCACGACGGTGATGCGCTTTATTGCGCCGGGTGAGTTATGGTTCTATGGCTATTACTGGCTGATGGTTGCCCTGTTCGCTCTTGCGTGGCGCATCATTGATAACCATCCCTGGCAGCGCTGGTCGGTCTGGGGCTCCGCGCTGATTATTTTTGTGACCTGGTTTGGCGTCCAGGTTGGCGTGGCCGTCAATGCCTGGTATGGCCCGTTCTACGATTTAATTCAAAAAGCGCTGACGAAAGCCGGTTCGGTACAGATTGCCGAATTTTATGCTCAGGTCATCGCCTTCCTGGGTATCGCGTTGATTGCGGTGGTCATTGGCGTGATGAATGCTTATTTCATCAGCCACTGGGTATTCCGCTGGCGCACTGCGATGAATAATTACTATATGCATCACTGGCAGCGCCTGCGCCACGTTGAAGGCGCGGCACAGCGTGTGCAGGAAGATACCATGCGCTTTGCTACCACGCTGGAAGGCTGGGGCGTGAGTTTCATTCAGGCCATTATGACCCTGGTGGCGTTTTTACCCGTTCTGGTGGCGCTTTCACATCATGTAAAAAGTATCCCGATTCTGGGCAGCATCCCCTATGCGCTGGTGATCGCGGCGGTGTTGTGGTCACTCTTTGGTACGGCGCTGCTGGCGCTGGTGGGCATTAAGCTTCCCGGCCTAGAGTTCCGTAACCAGCGCGTTGAAGCGGCTTATCGTAAAGAGCTGGTTTACGGCGAAGATCACGCCGATCGCGCCACGCCGCCGACCGTAAAAGTGCTGTTCCACAATGTGCGGATTAACTATTTCCGTCTCTATTTTCACTATCTTTACTTCAATATCAGCCGCATCCTTTATCTGCAGGTGGATAACGTGTTCGGGCTGTTCCTGTTGTTCCCGTCTATTGTGGCCGGTGCCATTACGCTGGGCCTGCTGAACCAGATCACCAACGTGTTTGACCAGGTTCGGGGATCGTTCCAGTACCTCATTACCTCGTGGTCCACCCTGGTCGAGTTAATGTCGATCTATAAACGTCTGCGCAGTTTTGAACAGATTCTGGACGATGTGCCGCACGATGAAATGATGCACGACGCTTCTGAAGAGGTGTCATAACCTTTCTGGTCGCCTGGGGTAGTTGCCGCAGGCGACCAGCGGTCGATTCCGCATTGTCTCCCCCACTTTCCTTTTCCTTCTCCTGCCATTCATTGCGCATGATGCCGCGGTGTTGTCCGTTCAGGACGACATCCGCGCCCGGGTTATCGCCGGTACGCGCAGCATTGAGGGATGATGGCGCGCATACAAGGGGCTTTTCTGGCAAAGGCTGAACGGTTAAGCGAACGATCTGTTGGTCAAAGAGACAGGCCCGATGGGGCAGAATGATGCCGGAAAGCGGAGTAGAGGCAGTAAAGTGACAGGTTCTGTTGCGCTAAAAACGGAGCCAGGACGCCATCAGGCGTCCTGTCAGCACAGACGTTCAAGGCTTATTTATACAACTCAGCCGTCATGTGCACACCGTTGTTGGTGTTCGCTTCGGTGATCTTATAGGAAGCACCAGCATCCTGCGCCTGAGCAGCAATTTTCGCTTCTGCGCTGTCCAGTGTTGAGCCGGTCGCCGTCACAGTTTGTGCAAAAGCCGCAACAGGCAGAATAGTCAGGGCGATTAATGCAGCAAAAGTTTTGATAGTTTTCATGGTCAATTCCTCGGTCTTTTTCGTTTAGATAAGGCTACATGCCTTGTGTGAAAGCATAATAGGACGAATATCGCACAAGAAAAAGCAGAGGGTTTTGCTCATATCATTCAATAAAACTGAAAATGAAAAGCACGTTTAGCGCTGTTTAAACACGAAAGGTTAAATGACTACACCTTGCATAGCAGGCAGTATTAATGACTACCTGTGCGCCTGACGACTTTCGCCCAGCGCTATGCTGTTATGTCACAAGACGGCAAAGACAGGCGTTACGCCGTGATGCTCTGAGACGAGTCAGGCCGTGATGGGATGTTGGCTGAGGGTACGCAATTGGGCAGCAGAAGAGACGATTAGGACGGGAAAGCCTCTTAGCGATCATGCCGTACCAGACGGCATGATCACGGTTCGCACCCTGCGCGCGCGAAGAGCGTGATCACGCCGAATGGCACAACACCATCCGGTGGCAGGCCGGTCAAAACTTAGCGGAACACGCTGATCGCTTCCACCAGACGGTTAGCCTGATGGGTCATACGGCCCGACGCTTCTGCGCTTTCCTGAACGCGGGCGGCGTTTTGATGGGTAATATCGTCCAGATCTTCTACCGCCGTGCTGACTTCACTGAGCGCGGTCGCCTGTTCCGCCGTGGCCGCGCTGATTTGGGCAACGAGCGAAGTGACGTTCTGCACCTGCTGCACAATATCCTGCATGGTATGTCCCGCAGCACCGGCGTGCTCGTTGCCTGAACTGACCCGGCTGGCGCTGGTTTCCACCAGCGCTTTAATCTCGCTGGCGGCTTTTGCGCTGCGCTGTGCAAGGCTGCGTACTTCGCCAGCCACAACGGCGAAGCCTTTACCCTGCTCACCCGCGCGTGCCGCCTCAACGGCGGCGTTCAGCGCCAGAATATTGGTCTGGAACGCGATGCTGTCGATTACGCTGGTGATGCTGGCAATGCGTTCTGAGCTGTCGGCGATATCCGCCATCATACTCATCATCTCTTTCATCACCTCGCCACCTTTGCTTGCCGCATCGCTGGTATTGACGGAGAGCGAATTCACCTCCTGGGCCGTTTGCGTATTACTCTTCACGGTGGCGGTCATTTCGTTCATGGTCGCGGCCGTTTGCTGCACGTTCGCTGCGGCCTGTTCGGTCCGGCGGCTCAGTTCATTGTTACTGCGGGCGATGGCGTCACTGGCGCTCAGCACGTTAATCGCCTGGCCACTCACATCGTCCACCAGCCAGCGGAACATCAGCCCTAGCTGTCCAATGGCGCGCAACGTCAGCCCCACCTCGTCAATGCGGTCCATCTGCTCCACCTGGTGACTGGCCCCGGTGGCCACGCGCAGTGCCTGTTTGCACATGCGCTCAACAGGACGGGAAATTTGCTGCTCCAGCCACAGGCTGGCAAGCAGCAACAGAACGGCCATGCCGCCCGCAAATCCGCTCAACGCCAGCGGTGCCATTCCCAGCGCCCAGACGCCTGCGACGGACAGCGGCAGTAAAGCCAGCAGCGCCGTACGGATGCGCCAGCGCAGTGGCAGCGTTTTTAAGATCGAGCCGAGGCGGCGCCAGCCGCTGCGGACAATTAATCCTTTGTGAAAACGGCGGCCTTGCGCGCGACCTTCACGAAAATCACGGTAGAGCGCTTCACTGGCTTTCACGTCCTGTGCGGATGGCTTCGTCCGCACCGACATATAACCCTGCACCTGACCGTTGCGCACCACCGGAATCGCGTTCGCCCGCACCCAGTAGTGATCCCCGTTTTTGCGGCGGTTTTTCACCAGCGCTGTCCAGGGTTCGCCCTGTTTTAACGTCGCCCACATATCGGCAAAAGCTTCGGGTGGCATATCCGGGTGACGCACCATATTGTGCGGCTGCCCTTTGACCTCATCAGATGAAAAGCCACTGGCTTCAACGAATGCATCATTGGCATAGGTGATATAGCTGTTGAGATCGGTCGTTGTCATCAGTGTGGCATGATCGTCATACACATATTCACGCTGAGAAACAGGTTGGTTGTTGCGCATAGGAGTCCTTGATAGTACCAGTCAGACTTGCACCAGAAGCATGGATGAAAGCACGTGAAAGGTAAGCTTTACCTTTTTTTATGTTTTCGGCAGTGGCGCATTTACACTTTAGTGCTACGCGTTAATTTATTGCATTAAAAAAGCCGCTCAGTAGCGGCTTCGTTTACTCACGGGAATTTTTAACCCATTACATTTTAACGATTTACTTTAACGCAACTGATTAGCGCGCAGCACCATCCCACCCGCGCCCGGCGCGTGACATCCGCAGTGAGACTAACGTCTTACCGTACCGCTTGACGGGTTAATAGCGCATTCCTTATGGATTCAGCTTAAATCGACATCCCGTAAGCCAAACCACCACGTCAGTACAAAGCCACTGACCCAGGCCACGATCAAACCGCCCAGGTACACGGCCATGCCAGCAAAAATGCCCTGATGCGAGGTCATTAACGGAAGCGTGACCAGACCCGAAGGACCAAATACCGTATTCATGCCGACCGGCAGCCCCAGCCAGGCCACCAGACCGATAAAAAATCCGCCCACTGCCCCGCCGCCGCAGGCCGTAATAAAGGGTCTGAGCCGCGGTAGCGTGACGCCATAAATCAGCGGTTCACCCACGCCCAGCAAGCCGGGCACGATGGCGCCTTTTATCTGGGTGCGCAACAACGCGCCTTTTTCCGCTTTACACCAGAGCGCCAGTGCGGCCCCCACCTGACCGGCACCGGCCATAGCCAGAACAGGGAACAGTGAATTAAATCCCTGGGTTTCCATCAGCGCAAAATAGACCGGAATAAACCCCTGATGAATGCCAAACATCACGGCGATCAAAAACAGCCCAGCCAGCAGGGCGCAGCCGAAGGGGTTGTTATTGAGGTGGATAAACAACCACGACATTCCCTTAAACAGCTCGCCGCCGAGCGGCATGATGAGCAGATAAGTCAGCGCGCCCGTGATTAATAAGGTTAACAGGGCGGTAAGAATCATATCCAGGTTATCCGGGATGACCTTGCGCAACTGCCTTTCCAGCCAGCCACCAAACATCGCGGCCAGCAGCACACCGATAATGTTGCCACGCGGATCGATAGCCAGACCAAAAAAGCTGTCCATGCCGCTGTAATAGCCGACCTTCGCATCGGGCACATAGCCCAGAAGAAACAGCGAGGCGATAATGGCCCCGTTTACGCCGGTGCCGCCAAAGGCTTTTTGCGCGTTATAGCCAATCAGGATGCTGAGAAAGGTGAATAACCCTTTACTGAACACTTTCATATAGGCCACGGTGTGCAGTAAGCCTGCAGGATGTGCGCCCGGCGTGCTGAGGTGCAGGCTTTGCTCAATCAGCGTGGCGAATCCCAGCAGTAAACCTGCGGCGATAAAGCCGGGGATGAGCGGTGTGAAAAGGGTGGCGAAACGTGCCAGAAACTGATGCACTGCGCGGGTCTGTCTGGCCTTTATCTGCTGTTTTTGTTGCGCAGCCACCTGTTGCAGATTCGATGCCCCCTGTGAAAGCAGCAAATGCATCCGTTCCGCCGCCGTTTGCGCCTTGCCGGGACCGAGCACGATCTGCAGTTGATCGTCACCCTTGATGACACCCAGCACGCCAGGCAAACCTTTCAGCCGGGCGATGTCAGCCTGATTCTGCTTCAGCGTCAGGCGTAAACGGGTCATACAATGGCCGCAAACGGCAATATTGTCTGCGCCGCCTGCTGCCTGCACGATAGCGTGCAGAAGTGCATCGGTCACGTCCGCCATCAGCGTGCTCCCGCAGCCTGTAGCGCCCGACGAATAAAGCCCTGATGTTGGGTCAGCAACGTTTTTGCCTCATCAGCACTCAGTTCCGCCAGCACCATGAGAATGGCGGTTTTGCAGTGCCCGCCGCAGGCCGCCAGGGCGGCACTGGCGCAGGCTTCATCACAATCAGTAGCCTGCATCACAATATTGACCTGGCGCTGTACCAGCTTCTGGTTCGTGGCTTCAACGTCCACCATCAGATTGCCGAAGACTTTGCCTGTACGAATCATCGCGCCGGTCGTCAGCATATTCAGGACCAGCTTCTGTGCGGTCCCCGCCTTCATGCGTGATGACCCCGTCACCACTTCAGGCCCGACCACGGGCGTCAGGGCAATATCGGCGACGTCGGCCATTTCGCTGTGCGGATTACAGGTCAGCGCAACCGTCGTCGCCCCACATTGCCGGGCGTAATCGAGCGCGCCCAGAACATAAGGCGTGCGTCCACTGGCGGCGATGCCCACCAGCACGTCCTGCTGGCTGAAGTGGATGTCTTTCAGATCCTGCGCGCCTTGCGCCACATTATCTTCAGCGTTTTCCACCGCCTGCAAAATGGCCTGATGGCCCCCGGCAATCAGGCCAGTTACCTGCTCACGCGGTGTGCCAAAAGTTGGTGGGCATTCACTTGCATCCAGGATCCCCAGGCGGCCGGAGGTGCCCGCGCCCACGTATATCAGTCGCCCACCGGCCTGAAAGGCGGCGCAGATAATATCCACAGCGCGGGCGATAGCCGGCACAATAGCCTCAACGGCCAGCGCAACTTTTTTATCTTCATCATTAATGACGCGAAGCATCGCTTCCGTGCTCATTTCGTCAATATTCAGGCTGGCCGGATTGCGCCCTTCCGTGACCATCTGACTGAGATCGATTTTCACGCTTGTTCTCCACAGGAATAATTTATTCTGGATATTTTTAACACAGCGAATGAAAAATTCATCCTTTCCAGCTGCTTTTTTGTGGCGCCGTGAGCGGTGCAGCCAGACAGAATAAAAAAAAGGCCCAACCATCGTTGAGCCTTTGATTTGCTAATCCGCATTAAGGCGCGGTTTGCGTCCGTAACTGCAATTCATACGCTTTCGCCTGCTCTGCATCGAACTGGTTTTCCCAGCGGGCAATCACCAGCACCGCCAGGGCGTTACCCACGACATTCAGCGCGGTACGGGCCATATCCATGATGCGGTCAACGCCAGCAATAAACGCCAGTCCTTCCAGCGGAATACCGACGCTGCCAAGCGTCGCCAGCAGGACGACAAACGAAACGCCTGGCACGCCTGCAATCCCTTTAGAGGTCACCATCAGCGTCAGCACCAGGATGATTTCATCAGTCAGTGACAGGTCGATACCGTACAGCTGCGCGATGAAAATCGCGGCGATACTTTGGTATAACGTTGAACCATCCAGGTTAAACGAGTAGCCGGTGGGCACGACGAAGCTGGTGATGGCTTTTGGCGCACCGTAAGCTTCCATCTTCTCCATGATGCGTGGCAGCACGGTTTCAGAACTGGAGGTCGAGTAGGACAGGATCAGCTCGTCTTTTAAAATGCGCATCAGCGTAGTAATGCGCAGTTTGCAGAAGCGTGCTACCGCCCCCAGCACCACAAACGCAAAGAACAGGATAGCGACATAGACCAGCAACACCAGCTTCGCGAGTGGCCACAGCGAGGCAAAACCAAAGTTAGCAATCGTCACGGCGATCAAAGCAAACACGCCTACTGGCGCGTAGCGCATGATCATATGCGTCACTTTAAACATGGTTTCAGACACGCCGCGGAACAGGTTGACCAGCGGATCGCGCTGTTCGGAGGGCAGGGCCGACAGCCCCAGACCAAACAGGACTGAGAAGAAAATAATCGGCAGCATTTCACCCTTCGCCATCGCGGCAAAGATGTTCTGCGGGATCAAAGAAAGGATCGTCGCAACCAGACTGTGCGTCCCTTCCTGTACCTGCGCCGTCGTGGCTTCATATTTAGAGATGTCCACCGTTGCCAGCGTAGACATATCAATGCCAGTGCCGGGCTTAAACACATTTGCCAGGGTAATCCCGACCACAATGGCAACGGTGGTAATCACTTCAAAGTACACAATGGTTTTGAGACCAATACGACCCAGCTTTTTCGCATCACCAACACCGGCTATACCGACAATCAGGGATGAAATCACGATAGGCACGACAATCATCTTTATCAGGTGAATAAAGATATCGCCCGCCGGGCTGAGAATATTATTGACTAACCATTCACGATCATCTGGCTGATTATGCAATACGGCACCCACGATGATGCCGAGCACCAGTGCTATCAGAATCTGCCACGCAAGGCTGATTTTAAAACCTTTCATAACGCGTAATTTCCTCAGTCAAAACCCGTTTCTCTCTACTGCGAAGGTGCAGAAGACAATACACACAGGGAAGTGAGCAAAAAGCCCGGTAAAGTAGAGGGTGTTTTAGACAGCGTCCCGCATTGCGATGCGATGATTTCTAAACCCATTTCAGACGCGGTCTGAGTTGATACCTGATTATCAGGGGCGAGATAAGTACCATTTTCGCTGCAGTAAATGCAACCCTTGGTGGCTTCGATTAAAACTTAACCATCTCTTAAGCATAAAATGCTGATGCGGCTATTTATTCCTAACCTGCTGTTATGAAAAGTAAACTTTCGATAAGTTTTCGCATAGCTATTCAGATTGTGGGCAAACGCTACGCGGTTCGTTCGCTGCTTTTTTAAACAGCGCAAGACACAAAATGTTGCAATCTAAATCCCTATCCTTTGCATGGCGTTAGCGCGTTTTTCATTCTTTTGCGACGTTTTTATGTCAACAAGGTTAACGCGTGATCTATGGCGCAAAAAAGAAACAAATCTTGTTGCTCTGCTTCACTTAACTATTGATTGACATATGATTAACATCTTCAAGGAGAATCGCCATGAGCCAAAATCATAACTATCCTGTTCCAGAAAATATCGCAGCAACCGCGCTGATTACGGCCGAACAGTATCAGGCGATGTACCAGCAGTCTGTTACCGATCCAGAAACCTTCTGGGGGGAACAAGGTAAAATCCTCGACTGGATAAAACCTTACAGCAAAGTCAAAAACACCTCATTTGCGCCAGGCAATATTTCAATTCGTTGGTATGAAGACGGCACGCTCAATCTGGCCGCCAACTGCCTGGATCGCCATCTGGCTACCCGGGGCGATCATCCCGCCATTATCTGGGAAGGCGACGATGCCAGTGAAAGCAAAATCCTGACCTTCCGTCAGCTGCATGCTGATGTGTGCCGCTTTGCCAATGTGCTGGAACTGCTTGGCGTTAAAAAAGGCGACGTCGTGGCGATTTATATGCCCATGGTGCCCGAGGCCGCCGTCGCGATGCTGGCCTGTGCTCGCATCGGGGCGGTGCACTCCGTCATTTTCGGCGGCTTCTCACCGGAAGCCGTCGCGGGCCGGGTGATCGACTCCAGCGCATCATTGATTGTGACAGCCGACGAAGGCGTACGTGCGGGCCGCACGATTCCACTGAAGAAAAATGTGGATGATGCATTAAAAAATCCCAATGTGAACAGCGTGAAAAACGTGGTGGTCTTTCAACGTACCGGCAAAGATGTCGGCTGGGTTGAAGGACGCGATCGGCACTGGCATGAGCTGATGCAGAACGCCAGCACCAACCACTCTGCCGCCGAAATGCAGGCCGAAGATCCACTGTTTATTCTCTACACCTCCGGTTCAACCGGTAAGCCTAAAGGCGTACTGCATACCACGGGTGGCTATCTGGTTTACGCCGCCACGACCTTTAAATTTGTCTTTGATTATCATCAGGATGACGTTTACTGGTGTACGGCGGACGTGGGCTGGGTCACCGGCCACAGCTATCTGCTCTATGGTCCCCTGGCCTGTGGGGCCACGACGCTGATGTTTGAAGGCGTGCCAAACTGGCCGACGCCAGCGCGCATGGGCCAGGTGATTGATAAGCATAAGGTGACCCTGTTGTATACCGCGCCTACCGCTATCCGCGCGCTGATGGCGGAAGGGGATAAAGCGATTGAGGGCACCGACCGTAGCAGCCTGCGTATCATGGGTTCAGTGGGCGAGCCCATTAACCCGGAAGCCTGGGAGTGGTATCACAAAAAAATCGGCAACAGCCGGTGTCCGATTGTCGATACCTGGTGGCAGACAGAGACCGGCGGTTTCATGATTACGCCGTTGCCGGGTGCCACCGTGCTGAAACCCGGCTCGGCGACCACACCGTTCTTCGGCGTCCAGCCTGCCCTGGTGGATAACGAAGGCAATCCTCAGGACGGCGCCTGTGAAGGTAATCTGGTGATCACGGATTCCTGGCCAGGTCAGGCGCGTACGCTGTTTGGCGATCATGAACGTTTCGAGCAGACCTACTTTTCGACCTTTAAAAATGCCTATTTCAGCGGCGATGGCGCGCGACGTGATGAGGACGGCTACTACTGGATTACTGGCCGTGTGGATGACGTACTGAACGTGTCTGGGCACCGCCTGGGCACCGCCGAGATCGAATCCGCGCTGGTGTCGCATCCGAAAATTGCCGAAGCGGCCGTGGTAGGTATTCCGCACAGCATTAAGGGCCAGGCTATTTATGCCTATATCACCCTGAATCACGGGGAAGAGCCCTCACCGGAGCTTTATACCGAGGTCCGTAACTGGGTGCGTAAAGAGATTGGCCCGATTGCCACGCCTGATGTACTGCACTGGACGGATTCGCTGCCAAAAACCCGTTCCGGCAAAATCATGCGCCGTATTCTGCGCAAGATTGCCGCAGGCGATACCAGTAATTTAGGCGATACCTCCACGCTGGCCGATCCTGGCGTCGTTGAGAAACTGCTTGAAGAGAAACAATCCATCACCCTGCCGTAATACCACGCCGGCGGAAAGCATCAGGCTTTCCGCCACCGCTTCCCTACGTAGTGTGTTTCTGTAGTCACAAAAAATATAACGCATTCACGCCGTTGCGTGAGGTCCACGCCTGCAAGCTTCTGGAGATAATGTGATGAACGATGCCCTGCCCGAACAGGAAAGAATCTACCAACAAATTGAAAAAAATCCGCGCTTTCAGGAGTTGGTCCATAAGCGCCAGTCCTTTGCCCTGCTGCTGTCGCTAATCATGCTGGTGCTCTATGTCGGCTTTATTCTGCTGATTGCGTTTGCTCCCGGCTGGTTAGGTACGCCGCTGCATGCCGGTACCAACGTGACGCGCGGTATTCCGATTGGCGTGGGCCTGATCGTTATCTCCTTTTTACTGACCGGCGTGTATGTCTGGCGCGCCAATGGCGAGTTTGATCGCCTGACAAAGGCTATCCTCCGCGAGGTAAAACCATGATGCGTCTTATGCTGTGGATGCTGGCCGCCCTCCTGCCCTTTTCCGCCCTGGCCACCGATGCGATTACCGGGGCGGTACAGAAGCAGGCCGTTAATTATCAGGCCATTGTGATGTTTGTCATTTTTGTCGGTGCGACGCTGAGTATTACTTACTGGGCGTCAAAGCGAACCCGCTCGCGTAGCGATTATTATACGGCGGGCGGCAATATTACCGGCTTCCAGAATGGGCTGGCGATGGCCGGTGACTTTATGTCTGCCGCCTCCTTTCTGGGGATTTCTGCGCTGGTTTATACCTCGGGTTATGACGGCTTAATCTATTCGCTCGGTTTTCTGGTCGGCTGGCCGATGATCCTGTTCCTGATTGCTGAACGTCTGCGTAACCTGGGCCGGTATACCTTTGCCGATGTTGCCTCTTACCGCCTCAAACAAAAGCCCATTCGCACCCTGTCCGCCTGCGGCTCACTGGTGGTGGTTGCGCTTTACCTGATTGCGCAGATGGTCGGTGCCGGTAAGCTGATTCAGTTACTGTTTGGTCTGAACTATCATATCGCCGTCATTCTGGTGGGCATTTTGATGGTGCTGTACGTGCTGTTTGGCGGGATGCTGGCGACGACCTGGGTCCAGATCATCAAAGCCGTTCTGCTGCTGTTCGGTGCCTCATTTATGGCGATTATGGTGATGAAAAGTACCGGCTTCAGCTTTAATACGTTGTTCACTGAGGCGATGGCAGTGCATCCGAAAGGGGCGGCCATTATGCAGCCTGGCGGGCTGGTTAAAGACCCGATATCTGCCCTGTCGCTGGGGCTGGGGCTGATGTTTGGAACGGCGGGCTTACCGCATATCCTGATGCGTTTCTTTACCGTCGCCGATGCGAAAGAGGCGCGTAAAAGCGTTTTCTGGGCCACCGGCTTTATGGGTTACTTCTATTTCCTGACCTTTATCATCGGATTCGGTGCCATTTTACTGGTCGGAGCTAACCCGGCCTTTAAAGATGCTTCGGGTGCGCTGATCGGCGGCACCAACATGGCGGCAGTGCATCTGGCTAACGCCGTGGGCGGCAGTACCTTCCTGGGCTTTATTTCCGCCGTCGCTTTCGCCACGATTCTGGCGGTGGTGGCGGGCCTGACCCTGGCTGGCGCGTCGGCGGTGTCGCATGATTTGTACGCCAGCGTTTACCGTAAAGGCCAGGCCAGCGAGCGCGACGAACTGCGGGTATCGAAAATTACGGTGCTGGTGCTTGGCGCAGTAGCCATCGCGCTGGGCATTCTGTTTGAGAAGCAGAACATCGCGTTTATGGTGGGACTGGCCTTCTCGATCGCGGCCAGCTGTAACTTCCCGATTATCCTGCTGTCCATGTACTGGTCAAAACTCACCACACGAGGTGCTATGGTGGGCGGCTGGCTGGGGCTGATCACGGCAGTGGTGCTGATGATCCTGGGCCCCACGGTCTGGGTACAGGTGCTGGGACATGCTTCCCCCATTTACCCTTATGAATATCCGGCGCTGTTCTCCATTGCCATCGCCTTTATTGGCACCTGGCTGTTTTCCATTACCGACCATTCACCGCAGGGCGCAGAAGAACGCTCCCGTTTCCGGGCACAGTTTATTCGTTCCCAGACGGGTTCAGGTATTGAGCAGGGTAAAGCACACTAATCTGTAGTGCCTGCAATAAAAAAAGGGCAGCCACCGCCAGGTCGCTGCCCTTTTTCTCAGACCGCTGTCAGAAACGCAGTGACGCGCCGACGTACGGACCGTCGACCAGTACGTTATCTTTACGGCCACCTTTGTTATTCAGCTCGATATACTGATAACCGACGCGCAGGTTAAGCAGAGAAACAGGCGTGAAGCTCACACCACCGCTTGCCTCCTGGTAGCTGTCCAGGTGGTCAGTCAGGCCTTCTGGTGCGTAATAGTACTGACCGAATAAGCCCCACATGCTATTGATGTTGTACTGCGCGCTGCCGCCCAGCGCCACCGCAAATCCGTCTTTCCCGTCTTCAGGATGGGTAAAAATCGCCTTTGCGGTTGGCGCCAGGCGCAAATCGCCAACATCAACGTTGTAACCCAGTCCTGCACCGTAGGTGCTTCCGTCATGATCGCTACGTAACCAGTTGCCATTCAGGAACAGGCCCGGTGACGTGGTGCCCAGTCCGAGATTGAGATTCGTACTGTGCTCGCCCACATCCACGCTGCCTTCGATAGCCTGCGCAGCGCCGCTCAGCAACATAACGCTCAGCGCGCTTCCTGTGACAAGTTGTTTAAACATGATTCTACTCCATGAGGGGTCCAATAATTCCGCCTCAAGGGTAGCAGTCTGAAACGAGGTGACAACTTTATTTGGAAAGCTTTACGTAAAAAGTGATGTCATTCATGACAATCATGTCTGTCAGCTGGCCAGTGACGGCGGGCACCGTTGTGCCGTCTGCCGCCTTACTGTGCCCACATAATGTGCCCGATTAACGGTGCCAGAATCACCGTAACCACGCCGGATAACATCATCACCAGGCTGGACACGACGCCTTCCTGTTGGCCCAGCTGGTAAGCCCGCGCGGTGCCCGCACCGTGGGAGGCGGCCCCAAATCCAGCCCCTTTCGCCACGCTTTGCTGGATAGCAATGCGTAAAAACAGGACGTCGCCGACCGCCATGCCAAATACGCCAGTAATGACCACAAACAGCGCCACCAGATCGGGCTGTGCGCCCATGGGTTTGGCGGCCGCCAGGGCAAAAGGCGTGGTAATGGAGCGCACCGCCAGGCTGCGTTGCAGGCTTTCGGGCAAACTCAGCAAACGCGCCAGCCACACCGAGCTGCACACCGATACCGTGGTGGCGGTCAGCACACCGGCGCTGAGCGATAACCAGTGGCGTTTTATCACGTCCATGTTTTCGTACACGGGCACTGCAAAGGCCAGCGTGGCGGGCCCCAACAGCCAAAGCAACCAGTGACTTTCGGCAATGTAGTTTTGCCAGCTGATATGGGTGACCAGCAACAGCAGCACCAGAATCATGGGCGTCATGATCAACGGCATCAGCAGCAGCGTTGGCCAGCGTCGATACAGCCGTTTATTCACGTAGTAGATCACTAACGTGGCGGCCGCGCACAGGAGGCTGATCGGCAAATCAGGCATCGTTGTTCTTCTTACGCGCCGCGCGCGCCACTTCAAACCGATAAAGCCAGTCCACAACCAGCGCCGTTGCCGCCAGCACCAGCGTGGTACTGACCGCAATCACCAGAAAAATTCGCCAGCCGTCCACCTGCAGCAGGTCCGCGTAGTTGATGACCGCAACCACCGCCGGGATAAAAAACAGTAGCATCTCTGCCAGCAACCAGCTTGCCCCGGCCTTTACCCAGCGCAGGGGTAAAATACGCAGCGCGATAAGCAACAGCAGCAGGAGCATGCCTACCACGTTGGCTGGCAGCGGCAAGTGCAGCCAGTTCACCAACTGTTCGCTGGCGATAAACAGCGAGATGTAGAGCGCCAGTTGTACCGGCACGCTCAGCCGGTTTATGTGGCTGACGTTCAGGCGACGCAAGGCCAGTGCCATTTGTCTTTCCCCTCTGGAATGAATGCGTCCAGTATAGATTTGCTGCATGGGGTGAAAGAAATGAATTAAAATTATCCAAATCATGCCAAAAGGGAATAGTTATGGACGTTCGCGCCCTGCGTTACTTTACCGAGGTCGTCCGCCAACAAAGCTTTACCCGGGCTGCACAGGCGTTGTTCGTGACGCAGCCGACAATCAGCAAAATGGTGCGCCAGTTAGAAGAGGAACTGGGCTGTGCCTTACTTCTGCGTGATGGTCGCCGCCTGCATCTGACGGACAGCGGTCAGGCGGTCTACCAACGCGGTCTGGCGATTCTGCAAGAGTTTCATCAGCTTGAGGCAGAGATAGGCGATATTAACGATCTGAAAACCGGCCAGTTGCGCCTCGGTATTCCCCCAATGGTGGGCATGCAGATTGCCGGTTCCGTCTCCGCGTTTCGCCGCCGCTATCCGGGCGTGGAACTCAACATTGCTGAATTTGGCGGGCTGACGGTGCAGGAAGCCGTGCTGGCCGGAACACTGGATATCGCCCTGACGGCGCTCCCGGTCGATCCCGAACTGCCCCTCGCCACCTTATCCCTTATGCGCCATCCGCTCTGTGTGTTGCTGCCGCGTAAGGCGCCCTGGCTACGTCGCACCCGGCTTTCACTCTCTGAGCTGGCGGCGCATCCGCTGCTTATCTTTAACGAAGAATTTTCACTGAACCGGCAGTTGATGCAGGCGTTTCAGCGTCAGGGAATAACGCCCACGATTGCCGTCCGAAGCGGGCAGTGGGATTTTCTGGCCGCCATGGTTCAGGCAGAGATGGGCCTGGCCATTCTGCCGGAACCTATTTGTCAGCGTTTAGATAAGCAGTCGTTACTGTGGCTGCCGCTGGCGTCTGAACTTCAGTGGCATCTGGGGCTGATTTGGCGGGAAGGAAGTTATCTGTCGCGCAGTGCGCAGGCCTGGATCGCCTGTTGCCGGGCCCACTGGCCCGATGATGCACCCCGCCTGTCTGTCTGATGCCCCGCCTGCTCACCGCCGCACGGCGAAGCAGGCTGGGCCCGAAAGCGGCGGCGAGTTACGCCTCTTTCTCGATCAACAGCGCTTCCAGCAGATCCAGATCGTGCAGCAATTTTTGCATGGTCTCGTTCGAAATCGCCTTGGTGGCACGCAGGTGATAGACCTCCGCACGCTCGGCACGGAGCGCGGTCAGACGGAAGCGGCGCTCCAGATTTTCGGCAAACAGGGCATGTTCAAGGTCATTTTTGCCCTCGGCGCGACGGCGCAGATTCCCGGTCACGCGCAGGCTTACCTCTTTTAACAGCTCTGGATCGATGTTTTCATCGGTTTCTTTTTCGAGCCTGGCTTCCATTTTTTGCAGACTCTCAATCGCCGCCCCCGCCATTACCGCCTTCGCATGCTGTATTTCATGGCGATGCGCATTTTTATCCAGTGTTTCGACGCCGCGCAGCAGGACGGGCAGAATAATGACGCCGACCAGCAGGGAGAACAGAATCACCCCGGTCGCGATAAACACCAGTTCGTAACGGGCCGGGAAAGGATTGCCGTTGCTCAGAAACAGCGGGATCGACAGCACACCGGCCAGCGTAATCGCACCGCGCACGCCCGCAAAGGAGGCGATTAACAGTTCACGCAGTGAGTACGAGGAGAACACTAACGGCTTGTTTTTCAGCAACCGTTTACTGAAGCGCTGCATGATCCACAACCAGCCGAAGCGCACCACCATTAACGCCGCATAGACCAGCACGATATCGGCAAAAATCATCCAGATATCCACATTGGGATCCGCATTGGCTTCGGCGATGGATTTTTGCAGGATAGAGGGCAGTTGCAGGCCCAGCATCAGGAACACCATGCCGTTAAACACAAATTCCAGCATATGCCAGACGCTGTTGGCGCGCAGGCGCATCGTCAGCGGTGCCTGACGAATAATGCCAGAGCGCGTAATCGTCATCCCGGCCGCGACGGCGGCTAAGATCCCGGATACGCCGAGGTGCTCAGCAATCAGATAAGAGGCGAAAGGCAGCAGTAACAGCAGAACAATTTGTGTGGCTGCGTCATCACTGCCGCTCCAGCGGTTCAGCACACGTAGCGACTTCCCGTAAAGCCAGCAGACCGCAACCCCAGCCACCAGGCCGCCCAGCGCCACCTTGAGGAACTCTACGCTGGCACCGCCCCAGCTAAATACCATGGTGCCCATCGCGACCGCGACGGCGAACTTCAGTGAAACCAGGCCAGAGGCATCGTTCATCAAGGCTTCGCCCTGCAGAATCGCCATGATTTTCTTAGGAATGCGGCCTTCACCGACGATACCAGAAAGGGCCACGGCATCGGTGGGTGAGAGCACGGCGGCCAGCGCAAACGCAGGGATAAGCGGAATGCCCGGCACGGTCCAGTAAATCAGGTAGCCGATACCGACGACGGTGATCAACACCAGTACCAGCGCCAGGCCAAGGATTTCCCGGCCATAGTGCAGAAACTCGCTGACCGGTGTTTTCCAGCCGTCGGCAAAGAGCAGCGGCGGAATAAACAGGACGAGGAATAATTCCGGGTCAAAATCCACATGCAGCCCAAACGTGGGCCAGGCCAGCAGCGCACCAACGGCAATTTGCACCAGCGGCAGCGGGATTTGAAAAGGCAAGATACGCGCGGCGACCCCAGAGAGCGACACCACCAGCGTCATGATCAAAATAGTAAAAAAGATTTCCATGCTTTCCTTAGGCGGGTTGTTATCTTTGAATCAACGTGAAGATAAAGTGTAAAACAAACTGGCAAGCGCGGAAAAAGCTACGTGTGCTTCGGTGAGGAAAAAGCGGAAAATTCCGGACGCGCGGCTGCACGTCCGGTCAGACAGTCAGATCGCCCAGCCTCCGGCATAAAAAGCCACCAGCGCAACGGCAATCACGACCGTGCCAATATTTAACTTACGCCATTCACCGGCAAACAGTCGGCCAACCACAAGGGTGGCAAAACCGATCATGATGCCGGTAACAATGTTACAGGTCAGGACAATAATGACTGCGGTGAGCAGGCCCGACATCGCATCGACAAAGTCGGCGAAGTCAATTTTAGCGACGTTGCTCAGCATCAGCAGGCCGACATACATCAGGGCGGGTGCCGTCGCATAAGTTGGTACCAGATAAGCCAGCGGAGACATAAACAGAATCACCAGAAACAGCAGACCCACGACGATTGCCGTCAGGCCGGTTTTACCGCCTGCCGCCGTACCGGCCGCCGATTCAATATATACCGCGGCAGGCGATGCGCCCACCAGTCCGGCAAACAGGCTGCTCAGCGAATCCGTGGTCAGTGCCCGTCCGCCGTTAATAATCTGCCCGTCTTTATCGAGTAAATTGGCCTGCCCGGCCACGGCGCGAATCGTGCCGGTCGCATCAAATACCGCCGTCATCACTAACGCCAGTACGGTGGGCAAGACGGCAGGCTGCAACGCGCCCATAATGTCGAGGCTGAAAAACAGCGATGTCCCCTGCGCATCACGCAGGCTCGGCAGCGCAAACAGCCCTTGCCAGCGGACGGCGGGATCGAAGGCCAGGCCGAGAGCAGAGATCACGATGACCGTCAGCAAAATACCGCCAGGCACCCGGCGCTTCTCCAGACCAAAAATCGCCGCCAGCCCCAGCAAAGACATGAGGACGGGGAAGGAGGTAAAGTGCCCCAACGCCACCGGTAAACCTGAGCCAGGGTTTCTGACCACCAGCCCCACGTTGTCAGCGGCAATCAGCAGTAAAAACAGGCCAATCCCGATGCCCGTACCGTGTGCGACGCCCATCGGCAAATTACGTAAGATCCAGGCCCGAATCCCGGTGGTGGAAATCAGCGTAAACAGCAGCCCCATGAGGAACACAGCGCCAAGCGCGACCGGCACGCTGATGTGCTGACCCAGTACAAGACTGAACGCTGTAAAGGCCGTCAACGAGATTGCACAGCCAATCGCCATGGGTAAATTGGCCCACAGTCCTATCAGGATTGACCCGAAGCTTGCCACCAGGCAGGTGGCAACAAACACCGCCGTAGGAGAGAACCCCGCTTTACCCAGCATACCGGGGACCACGATCACCGAATAGACCATGGCAAGAAAGGTCGTCAGCCCGGCCAGGATTTCCTGTCGCACGCTGCTGCCACGGGCCGAAATGGCGAACCAGGCATCCAGTCTTCCACTGGTCGGGCGTGATTCAATTGACATAGTTAAGCCTCAAAAATTTTTATTGTGTAATTCACGCGGTCACCGTTCTGCATTCCCTGAATATGTCTTTACCCACGGGCAACCGACAAAAGGCAAACGTTTACTTCGCCACGCAGAACGGGTGTAACAAGCACCACCAGACTGAAGGGGGCAGATTATCCGGTCTTTAACCGCCGCTTTTCAACCGTTCAGAGGGAATTACTGCGTATAAAGATCAGGTTAGTAACATCAGGAACGTGCTGGAAACCTGCCAGTAACATTCTTGCTGGCAGCGTGGCTGGTCGATGAAGGAGGATGTTGGTGGAAGAGAGATGACGCCGGACGGCGTCATCAGAGCGCATCGCCTCAGCCCGGCAGAGTGAGTTCACCGCCCTGTTGAATGGCCCGTTGCCATGCGGCGCGCTGCTGAACGGTGGTTAACCATTTTTGCGTGGCGGGCGCATTGTGCAAGCCGGCGCGCTGGCTCAGCGCCAGAACAGGAAAGCTCATTTGCACATCGGCGATGCTGAATCGTTGACCGGCAAACCAGGGATTGGCCGAGAGATGATCTTCGATCATTTGCCTGTGGACGTGGAGCTGTTTGTCCAGCCAGGCTTTTTGTACGCCTTTCCCCAGCGCGGCACCCACGGGACGCAGCAACCAGGGCACGGGCGCGCTGCCCAGCCGGCCAAACACCAGCTTCATGACCAGCAGCGGCATCAGGGAACCTTCAGCGTAATGTAACCAGTAACGCGCCTGGAGGCGCGCCTCTTCGTCGGTAAGCTGTAATCGCTTCTCGCTGTCGTACTTTTCTTCGAGGTATTCCAGTATGGCCCCGGACTCCGCCACCACCCGATTGCCATCTGTGATAACCGGCGATTTGCCTAAGGGATGCACTTTTTTCAGTGCTTCCGGTGCCAGCATGGAGGCTTCACGCTGATAACGTTTAACCTGATAAGGCACTTCCAGCTCTTCCAGCATCCACAGCACGCGGTGCGAACGAGATTGTTCCAGATGGTGAACAGTAATCATCATGATTCCCTGCGAATGAATATGCAGACAGTATAGACGTCACTTCACCTTGTGCAGAGAACCATCCTGCTCGGGATCCAGCAGGACCGCACCTGATCCCTGCTGTCCCAGCCGATCGCCGGGGTTACGGAGCGGACAGTCACGCATGGATAAACAGCCGCAGCCAATGCAGCCATCCAGGTCGTTACGCAGGCGCGTCAGGGTTTCGATGCGCTTATCCAGTTCATCCCGCCAGTGCTGCGTCAGATTGCCCCAGTCCTGCGCAGACATGCGTTTATCCGCAGGCATGTTTTCCAGACTGTCGCTGACGCTGGCGAGCGGAATGCCGATGCGCTGGGCGATTTTAATGATCGCCACACGGCGCAGGACATCACGGCTGTAGCGCCGCTGATTGCCGGGATTGCGCGTGCTGGAAATCAGCCCTTTGCTTTCATAAAAATGCAGCGCTGATACGGCCACGCCGCTTCGCCGCGCGACTTCCCCCGGTGTCAGCACCGGTTTTGGATAATTGCGATCTTTTTTCATCTGGCACTTTACCTCAAGTTAACTTGAGGAATTATACTCCTTTCCCATCAGAACAACACCCGCCCTGACGACGTCACGCCCCCTGCAGGCTGATTATCAGCCTCACAAACTGCGGCATGCACGGTGACGGGGACATTCACCAGAAGGATGAGGCCATGATACAAGAAGAGATCATTCATTCACTGACCCACTGGATTGACCAGAACCTGGATAAAAGCCTGTCAATCGATGAGGTGGCCGCGAAGTCCGGTTATTCGAAATGGCACCTGCAACGTATGTTCCGTAGCGTAACGAAACAGACGTTGGGTGGTTATATCCGCGAACGCCGGCTGACGCTGGCCGCAGAAGCGCTGCGTCAGACGCAGCGTCCGGTATTCGATATTGCGATGCAGTATGGCTACGATTCGCAGCAGACCTTCTCACGGGTCTTTCGCCGCCAGTTTTCCCAGACGCCTACGGCGTATCGTCACTATATGCGTCGCCAGGCGGTTCAGCGTCCACGCCTGCTGAGCTTTGACTGTGGGGAAACGATGAGCAGCTTTACGCAGCGTACAACGGGTGAATGTTGTCCGCTTAATTAACAGCCCGCGTGCGCCCGATCGGGCGCACGGCTTTATCCCTCTTTTTTACCCTTCCGCTGGCTTGACACTGCGCTGACAAATCAAACAAATTCTGTACAAAAATTGAGAACCAGATGATATAATGTGACCCACATCACATTATGACGTTTGTTGCCGACGAAAGAGCCCCACCTGACAGACTTTTCCGCCGACGTGATGTTCGCAGACAGTCAGGCGTCCTTTCCGATTTTGAGGTCAAAATTGATGGCTACCCTAACCACCAGTTTTCTTGTTATGCGCTGGGAATTGCTGAGCGCTGTAATGATGTTTTTCGCCAGTACACTGAAAACCCGCCTTCGCCAGGACAGCCATCATGTCATGGCCTTTCTCTGTGGCGGCGTGGGCGTTGGTCTGTCGTGCTGGTTTGTGACCGGTTTAATGGGCATCACGCTAAGCATGGAAAACGTGCACCATTTTTTGAGCGTCTCTAAAGAAGTGTTCATTGACATGATGTGCCGTGCGCCTGCGAACTGGCCAATGCCCTGAATGACCAATAAAAAACCCCGCAAAGCGGGGTTTTTTATATTGCTGTGTAAAGTCAAATTTTCTTCAACATGACAGGAATGGCGACATCCTGTACGTCAACGTCCGGTCTCTGCGTTCCGCGACGTTCCTGAATCCACATTTCACCCATCATCTTGTCTAAGCCACGATCCAGTCCGGTTACCATGCCTGCGCCAGGCGTAAACGTCAGTTCACCAAAATAGATGTGCTGGTCGTGGATATACCAGTCGACTCGCACGTAGTCAAAGTCACTGGCCAGCGTTTTGCTCAGGGCAAGTGCCCGCTCCAGTGAGGGCATGATCGGGGAAACATCCAGGCCGGTATCGCGAATTTTATGGTAAGCCTCGGAGAGGTTATTAACGTAAAAATTCATCGAAAGCTGAGGCTGACAGCGGTTGTAGATGACCTGAAGAACATACTCAAAATTGCCATCGCGCTTATTGAACATATGAAACTTGTAATCAACCGGCGCGCTTTTACCGTCACCAATATACTGCTCAACCAGAATACGTGGCTTGATATAGCGATAGTGGATCTCACGCGCTTCGTTGGCGAAATCGGTTTTTAACCACGAATAGCAGTTATGAATGATTTGCTGCTTACGAAGCGCATCCGGTTCTTCCAGCACGATCTCTACCATGTTTGAAGCATGATTCGGTTTGATAACCGTGCCCTGCCAGCGCGTAAGATCATTCAACGTGGTGGGATCGGTGGTGTCGTGGAGCAACGGAATCAGATAGTCATTACCAATCTTTTCCGCAATATAGTCGCGCACCGAATACTTATCGGACAGGCGCGCATACAGCTGGTAATCACCATGGATAAACTTGCGATACAGCACTTTTTCGTTGAAGACCTTGGGCTCACGCAGATTCGGGAGCTTTCTGAACTTGCGGAAGTAATAAATACGATCCTGATAAGTCCAGGGCATCTTCTTAATAAAGTACTGCAAACTTCTTCTGAGCTCTTGCTTCAACCTGAGCATATTTGACCTCATTTGTAGGTTTTGTAGTTAAGTGAGGAAACCTGAATTTTTTGAATCACGCCGCGTTTAAAGAAGTAATTCATGACGGTGAGGGACAGGAGCTCAGACAGAAAAACGCTCCAGGCGGCCCCCATGATGCCGTAGCCCTGAATTAGCCACCAGGAAAGCGGGATGCTGATGAGCACCAGACAAATGATTTTCTTCAGTAAATAATCAAAGCCCCCTTCTTTCACCATAAAACGGTACGCGACGGTTCCCATTGCCGAAAAACTGGTCGCCAGGGATAACAGCGTGATGAGGTTGCCTGACTGCCTGTAGGCCGGGCCATATAACGCCACAATAATGTGCTCACCCCACAACGCGACGATAAACAACATCAACAGCGACACGGCCATCACGTAGCCATTGAGCCGGGCCGTCAGCCTGACGGCTTCGTCTCCACGCGCACGAAAAATCTCGCTGAAACAGGAGGTAATCAGCGCCACGGGAATAAAAATCCAGGACGCGGCAATCGTATTGGCAGCAGCGAATAAACCCAGCTCGCGCGCCGAGGCGATGCCGGCCAAAAACATCTGCGCGGTTTTGACCTGGACAGAAATAAAAATGCTGGAAATGGCCAATGGCAAGCCCGCATACAGCAGATAACGCAAATACAGGGTGCGTGTTTCCCGCGGGGGAAATTGCTCCTGATGCTGTTGGTAAAAGCAGTAGCGTTTAATGACATACGGCACCAGCGTTACCGTGATAACTGACAATGTCAGCCACAGCGGATTCAGGCGTAGCCAGGCAATAGTGAAACTCAACGCAAAACTCACCAGCATGCCGACGGCATTCGCCACGGTATTCAGCTTTGATGCCAGACGTGCATTGTTATAAACGCTAAACGTATCCTGCGTGACAAAAACAGAGGCAACAAATGAAGCCAGCGCAAATGCCAGGAAATTTTCCTGCATGTTGTACCAGACCCAAATTAAC
Source organism: Pantoea sp. JZ2 (assembly GCF_035191405.1). Lineage (NCBI taxonomy): Bacteria > Pseudomonadati > Pseudomonadota > Gammaproteobacteria > Enterobacterales > Erwiniaceae > Pantoea > Pantoea sp. JZ2. The sequence goes on from NZ_CP045247.1 coordinate 4,387,624, forward strand.
ACTGGTGCCGAGGTAATAAGTAATAAAACCATACGCAAAGTACGTGCAATACGCATTAAGCGCAAACCTTTGGTGGCATTTTTGCTGACACGTTTAAACAAAATAGTTTCAGTGCCAAATAGGGCTATGGTTTGCACCATGGCAAATAACGATGTTGAAAACGCCATCTGCCCAAATAGGGTTGGGCCAAAGGATTTAGCCACGTAAGACGTCACGAAAATGACGCCAAAGACGGAGATAATCTTTTCAGACATCATCCAGGCGGCATTAGACATTACGCTAAATTTCATCGACTGTTCCTTAGTAATACTCAACATCTACCGCTTCGGCACGCCCATCCGTGGGCGAATTAATAAGCGCTTAAATTTCAAAGCGAAATGATAATCATCAAGCCAACCCGGCTCGAAAATGAGAATCCGATTATATTTTAATGAAAGAATTCAGGAGAATTCTGATTATATCTGGCACGAATGCCGACTACTGGAAACGATTTCAAAATGAAATCATTAATGTTAACAAAAACCGTCATTCCTGAATAAAACGGATGCGGAGGCGTCAACCAGCCAAATTACAGTCATTTTTTATCTTTGGGGTGCGATGAATTTATATCAAAAAACCCATACCAGGAAGGCGCGGCATCCCGATCAGAATAAAATAAGATTTATCCCATGATGATATTTATTCTAAATATCTTAATTTAACCCACGTAATTTAACGTCCGTATTTAAACACGGCATTCCACACACTTTTACAGTACCAAAGGTTAATAAAGTAATCCTCATCCATTAATTGATAAGAAAGGTAAGAGCATTTATGAGAAAGTCACGATATAGCGAAGATCAAATCACAAATGCCATTAAAGCTTCTGAATCGGGCGTTAAGGTTAAAGAGATTTGTGAAGAGCTTGGCATCTCTGAGGCAACCTTCTATAGCTGGAAGAAGAAGTTTTCTGGGTTAGCCTCGGAAGAAGGTAGAAAAATCAAGGAGCTGGAAGAAAAGGTACAGTTACTGACGCGCGAACTGCATGCACTTCATTCCGATAAGGAGATGCTGCAAAGCGTTCTGAAGAACTTCTTTACTACGCACGAGAAGCGTCAGGCCGTCAACTTCCTGCAGGACACATTCGATGTCGGCACGCGCCGCAGCTGCCGTTTGCTGGATATTAGCCGTAGTGTTTACCATTACCCAACGGGATCAGAAAACCGTTAATACTGAGAGCATTGCTTTTGATAGCTACCTCGCTGAGATTTGTTCTTACCAGAAGAGATGAAGAGCATTTAACAGGACATTAGGATGGCGCGCCTCGCCCAGTCCGTAATTAATGAATGGATTTGCGGTTACGCTTCCTTTTTTGCGGTAAAATTGATTTACAACAGCAAAAGTCTCTCAATCTACACCACTTTTATCCCCCCAGTCTCATTTCGGTGAGACTGGACCTTCCTTTTTTTTCATTAGCTCGTCTAAAAGAAACTGCCGCTGTTCCACTTTTTCGTTTAATCCCAGTAATCATATTTTGATTTCTCCGTACATTTCCTTAGCACCGACTGGTCCTGAGAAATGTTTTGCCGATCGTCAGATTATGCGTAATCGCATAAAAAGATAAAAATGGCCCAGAATAATCTCAGATTAACAGTTTATTGATACTTAACACTTTCATCCGGTAGCGCACAATTGATAACTATTTCTGCCTGCTATTGATGTCTGCTGTTAAACAGTAAATATAAGCGAAGCGCAGTCTGATTCTGCTGAAATTAAGGCTGCCTGAAGTAAAAGGTGGTTTCTGATAAGGATTTCTCTTAGCCAAACGGTATGTTTTCACCGTTTTTTAAACATAAAAGCTGGGTGCGGGTTAGCGCTTTACCTTCATCTGTCCGCTTTTTGAGGAATAAACGCGCTTTACCCGGCCGTTTTCTGGCTATTTATTGAACAATATGTGCGATTATCTTGCTGTTAATGGGGCGGAAGCCGCCTGTGTGGATAAATACGGCATGGCTGAGTGGCGGTTTTGAGGAAGATTTAAACCCGGCAGATTACCGAGGCGGCTTTATTTCGCCGTTTTACACCTCGGTATAATCCGAAAAAGCGTGAATATCACTCCCAGTAATTATTCATTATCCGGGACGTTCAGATGATTTCCTGTTCAGGGCGGTCACGCGGGGTTGTGGCTTGATGCGCATCGCCCAAATCACGCCAACGATCAGGCAAACAATACCGATCATTGTCAGAACAGGTGGCCAGTGTTGATACCAGATAAACGTCCATAGCAAGCCAAAGAGAATCTCAAAGACGATGAGTGGCCCCATCAATACGGTAGGCAGTCGCTGGCTGGCCGCATTCCAGCATAACGTTCCGGCCCATGAGCACAGCAGGCCAATCGTCAGCATTAATGCAATAAACACCAAAGGCCGGGGGCCGAAAGGCAGCGCAAAATCAGGCTGTTGCCACGCCAGCTGTATGCTGACCAGCGCATACATGATAAGTGCCAGCGGTAAGGTCACAATGCCCTGCGCGGTGGCCCAGGTCGCGGCCTTAAGCTGAGGATGGTTGCGTAACCAGCGCGCATTGCGCAACGGATACCAGGTCCAGCACACCACCGCCATCACCGCCAGGGCAATGCCGGTCAGATAACGCTGGCCGTTGAGCGTTGCCCCCTGGAGTTGCCATTCCGCCGCATTAACGCAAACCAGGCCTGCGCCCGTCACCAGCAGTGCCGGGATAAGCCGTCGCCATGAGAGCCGTCCTTCAAGATGGCCATAACAGAGGTTTGCAGTGACAGCGATGACGATCGGTAAGGTACCAATGATCATCGTGGAGACCGGAGCCCCCGTTCGCTGAATCGCATTGGCGAGAAACGCGTAATAGAAGAGATTGCCAACCAGCGACAGCTTTAATGCTTCCCGCCAGTGGGCGGCGCTCAGTTGGCGCAGTCGGAAACGATCGTGCCAGGCAAGCGGCAACGCAACCAGGCCAAACGCGACATAGCGCCCGGCTGACTGCAACGCGCCCGGATAATCCGGGACGATGACCGGTCCAACAAAAATCAGCCCCCACATCATGCCTGCGGCAAGGGCAAACATTATTCCTGTCAACATGGCTTTTTCCTGTCTGTCTTTTTGCTTCAGTGTGAACCAAACAGGTAAGCATGCCTTGTAGCAAATTGCGGTCAGGACCTGTGTGGCGCGATCTGCTTTTGATAGCGGCCCGGTGTAATGCCGTAACGTTGGGTAAACGCACGGGTCAGATGCGCCTGATCGGTCAAGCCTACCGCTGCCGCGACGCTGGCTATGGCCTCACCCCTGGCAAGCATCTGTTTGGCTTCATAAAGCCGGTAAGCCATTAACATTTGCTGGGGCGTGACATGGAAATGATCGCGGAAGGCGCGTAAAAAATGCCACGGTGATAACGACGCTAATGCCGCCAGCGTGTCCAGCCTGACCGGCTCCCCAAGATGGGCGCGCAGGTAGTCGCGCACATCATCAAAACGGTGTCTGGCATCGACTTTACGCGCTGAGGCCATACGGGCCTGTGGACGGATGCGCACCAGCAGGTCTGACAGCAGACTATAACGCGCCAGGGCCGTATCGGCCTGCCACAGCGCCGCCAGACACTGCGACACAGGCTGCGCAAGTCGCACGTCCGTTCGCAGCGCATCCCCGAACCACCAGCCACGGTCGCCACTCAGCTCATCCATACAGTCGGGCTGGATGTAGATCATTTGATAACGCCAGCCCGTTTCGCAGGCCGATTCCCCAGTGTGCAGCTCATCAGGATTCATCATGACCAGAGAATGGACAGGGGCAGTGTAGTGCGTACCGCGGTAACGGAAGCGCTGTGCCCCGGCCTCGATGGTGCCGATGCCAAAGGCTTCGTGCGTATGCGGAGCAAAGGCATAACGGGAAATATGCGCCTGGTAAAGTTCCACGCCCGGCAGTTCAGGCAACTGCCGAAACAGCGCACGATCTTTTTCACAAGGAAAAACAGCTGGAACGCCTTCCACGTTATCGCTCCTTATCCGGTTGGCAGAATCTGCAAGCATGCCGTTAAAAGGGGATGAAATGCAAAGATTGTCATCCCCGGTTGAATACATGACACTGCGTAACAGGTGTATTGACGAGGAAACATCATGCAGCGTGTTGTAATGGTAGTTGATATGCAAAATGGCGTATTTACCACGCCGCGTTTCGATCGGGCTGGCCGGGTCAGGCAGATTAACCGCCTCATCGAACAGGCTGATCTTACGCTGTTTATTCAGCACAGCGAAGGCGACATGGTGCCAGGCAGCCAGGCCTTTGCGCTGTTACCCGAGATGGCTCAATCCCGGAATGCGCACTTTATTACCAAGACAGCCTGCGACAGTTTCTGGCGGACGTCCCTGGCCTCACTGCTGAGTGAACTGGCTATTCATGAGTTTGTTATTTGTGGGTGTGCCACTGATTACTGCGTCGACACCACCATCAAGGTCGGCGCAGGACTGGGCTATCGCATCACCGTCGCCGCTGACGCCCATACCACCGCCGACCGGACCTGTGCCAGTGCGGAACAGTTAATTGGCCAGCATAATGAAGTCTGGGCGGGCTTAAGTCTTCCGGGTAACGTACCACGCGTGATCGATACCGATACCGTGCTGGCCGGGTGGCGTTAAGCGATCACGCTTTCATCCGTATCAGACCATCTGACTCTTTCTTCATCCTGAGTCGCATCAGCCCGGCCAGTTATGGCCAATTTTGGAGGCGCTATGTTTGAGTCGTTTGCCTGGATCAATGAGCCTGCAACGTGGCAGTGCCAGAACGGTACGCTACAGGTCACCACCGATGATAAGACCGATTTCTGGCACAAGACCTGGTACGGGTTTGAGCGCTTTTCCGGCCATGTCTTTGCCACGGAGGTGGACGGCGACATGACTTTTCAGCTCAAAATCTGCGCAGACTTTACCACGCTGTACGATCAGGCCGGACTGATGCTGATACGCGACGCACAGCACTGGCTAAAAGCAGGAATTGAATATAACGATGGTGCGCCCGCCATTGGCAGCGTGCTGACGCTCGGCCATTCCGACTGGGCAACGGGGATATTTCCTGGCGATCCGCGAGCGTTCTGGCTCCGGCTGACGCGCAAAGGTGACAGCCTGAGACTGCAGTATTCGGCAGACGGACAGACGTGGCCTTTATTACGTCTGAGCTATTTTCCACCCGGTCCGCTCAGGATAGGTGCTATGTGTTGCACGCCGGAGCGTGCCGGCCTGGCGGTCACCTTCCGCGACATGCTTCTGACGCCGCCGCTGGATAAAGCACTGCATGATTTAAGTTAACGGCGGACGCGTCGTCCAGAGATGTGATGACATGTTTTTTGTCGCCCGTGCCCGATCTTGCCCGGGCTTTCAGGATACAGGCCATGTATTTCGGCCAGGTCATGCCCGCCGGGTCATCGCGCCTCCAGTGTCGGCGCTGGATAAACCACGCCAGGGTGTGCGTGAAAGGCGGGATAGTGGTGCAGAGTTAAACCAGACATCCCCAACAAAACAAAAAAGCCCCGGTAATGGGGCTTTCTGCAACAGAGACTGACAGACGGCTTAGAACGGAATGTCGTCGTCAAAATCCATCGGCGGTTCGTTATTGTTGCTGGCCGGAGCGCTGGGCTGCTGCTGCGGACGAGACTGTGCGCCGCCGCTGAACTGGTTGTTATTGCCCTGCTGCGGTTGCTGAGGCTGGCCCCAACCGTTGTTGTTGCCCTGACCGCCGCCTGCTGGCGCGTTACCGCCCTGCTGACGTCCACCCAGCATCTGCATGGTGCCGCCCACGTTGACAACCACCTCCGTGGTGTAACGTTCCTGACCGCCCTGATCCTGCCATTTACGGGTGCGCAGCTGGCCTTCAATATACACCTGAGAACCTTTACGCAGGTATTCGCCCGCCACTTCTGCCAGTTTGCCAAACAGCACGACACGGTGCCATTCGGTAATCTCTTTGTTCTCACCGGTCTGCTTGTCGCGCCAGCTCTCAGAGGTAGCCAGCGTAATGTTGGCGACAGCGCCACCATTTGGCATGTAACGTACTTCCGGATCCTGACCCAGATTCCCGACAAGAATCACTTTGTTAACGCCACGACTGGCCATGTTGCTGTCTCCCGATGAATGATTACGTCAACTCTAAACAATCAATTCTAACACGTCCCGCGCCTGGTTTCCCACTTTCGAGCGGTGTTCCATTTTTAATCATCTGCCGGAAAAAAGCAAAAAACTACTGGATATTTATTCAGTCTATTTTTTGTGCCATAATGATGCGTTTATTCTGGCCGTGTCACAGGGCGCGGTGAGTGCAGCTAATCCGGGAAAGGTGAATGGATAAGATCGAAGTTCGTGGTGCCCGCACCCATAATTTGAAAAACATCAACCTGACCATCCCTCGCGACAAACTCATTGTGGTTACTGGCCTTTCCGGGTCCGGTAAATCCTCTTTGGCGTTTGATACGCTGTATGCGGAAGGTCAACGCCGCTATGTGGAGTCGCTCTCTGCCTATGCGCGCCAGTTTCTGTCTTTGATGGAGAAGCCTGACGTCGATCATATTGAGGGTTTGTCGCCGGCCATCTCCATTGAGCAAAAGTCGACCTCGCATAACCCGCGATCGACGGTAGGCACGATTACGGAGATTCACGATTATCTGCGCCTGCTGTTTGCCCGCGTGGGTGAACCGCGCTGCCCGGATCATGATGTCCCGCTGGCTGCTCAGACAGTGAGCCAGATGGTCGATCAGGTGCTTGAACAGCCCGAAGGTCGCCGTCTGATGCTGCTGGCACCGGTCGTGAAAGATCGCAAAGGTGAACATACCAAAACGCTGGAAAACCTGGCGACGCAGGGCTACATCCGCGCCCGGATCGACGGCGAAGTGTGCGATCTTTCCGATCCTCCTAAGCTGGAACTGCAGAAAAAACACACCATTGAAGTGGTTATCGATCGCTTTAAAGTCCGCGATGATCTGGCGACACGCCTGGCGGAATCCTTTGAAACGGCGCTGGAACTCTCTGGCGGTACCGCGATTGTGGCCGATATGGACGACAGCGCGGCAGAAGAGTTGCTCTTCTCCGCGAACTTTGCCTGTCCGGTTTGCGGATACAGCATGAGTGAGCTGGAACCGCGCCTGTTTTCGTTTAACAACCCCGCCGGTGCCTGCCCGACCTGTGACGGTCTGGGTGTGCAGCAATATTTCGATCCCGATCGCGTAGTGCAAAATGCAGAGCTGTCGCTGGCAGGCGGCGCCATCCGTGGCTGGGACCGTCGTAACTTCTATTACTTCCAGATGCTGCGCTCACTCGCCGATCATCTCGACTTCGATATAGAAGCGCCGTTTAACAGCCTCAAGGACAGCGTGCAGAAAGTCATTCTGTACGGTTCCGGCAAAGAAACGATTGAATTTAAATATATTAATGACCGTGGCGACACGTCTGTGCGCCGCCATCCGTTCGAAGGCGTGCTGAACAATATGGAGCGCCGTTATAAAGAGACGGAATCCTCAGCGGTACGCGAAGAACTGGCGAAATTTATCAGCAATCGCGCCTGCGCCAGCTGTGAAGGCACGCGTCTGCGTCGTGAAGCGCGCCACGTCTATGTCGAAAACACCACGCTGCCGACCATTTCAGACATGAGCATCGGTCATGCCATGGCGTTTTTTGAAAATCTGAAACTCAGTGGTCAGCGGGCTAAAATCGCGGAAAAAGTGCTGAAAGAGATCGGCGATCGCCTGAGTTTTCTGGTCAATGTTGGCCTGAACTACCTGTCGATGTCGCGTTCTGCAGAAACATTGTCGGGCGGTGAAGCCCAGCGCATCCGTCTGGCAAGCCAGATTGGCGCCGGTCTGGTCGGCGTGATGTACGTACTGGATGAACCGTCAATCGGCCTGCACCAGCGCGATAACGAGCGCCTGCTGGGCACGCTGATTCACCTGCGCGATCTGGGTAATACCGTGATTGTGGTCGAGCACGATGAAGACGCGATTCGCGCCGCCGACCACGTGATCGATATCGGTCCCGGCGCGGGCGTGCACGGCGGCGCTATCGTCGCGGAAGGTACGGTTGAGCAGATTATGGCGGAAGAGGCTTCGCTGACCGGCCAGTTCCTCAGCGGCAAACGCGCAATCGCCGTGCCTGAAACGCGCGTGAAGGGCGATCCCTCGAAGGTCCTGAAAATTACGGGCGCGCGCGGTAACAACCTGAAGGACGTCACCTTAACGCTGCCTGTTGGCCTGTTTACCTGCATCACCGGCGTCTCCGGGTCAGGGAAGTCGACGCTGATCAACGATACGCTGTTCCCTATTGCCCAGCGCGCGCTGAACGGGGCCACCATTGCTGAGCCAGCACCGTATCGCGATGTCGCCGGTCTGGAGCACTTCGATAAAGTCATCGATATCGACCAGAGCCCCATCGGCCGCACGCCGCGCTCTAACCCGGCCACCTACACCGGTATTTTTACGCCGGTTCGTGAACTGTTTGCCGGCGTGCCTGAATCACGTTCACGTGGTTATAACCCAGGCCGTTTCAGCTTTAACGTGCGTGGCGGACGTTGTGAGGCCTGTCAGGGCGACGGCGTGCTGAAAGTGGAAATGCACTTCCTGCCGGATATTTATGTGCCGTGCGATCAGTGCAAAGGCAAACGCTATAACCGTGAAACGCTGGAGATTAAATACAAAGGCAAAAGCATTCACGAAGTGCTGGAAATGACGATTGAGGAAGCACGTGAGTTCTTTGATGCCGTTCCTGCCCTGGCGCGTAAGCTGCAAACGCTGATGGACGTTGGATTGTCCTATATCCGCCTGGGTCAGTCGGCCACCACCCTGTCCGGTGGTGAAGCGCAGCGCGTCAAGCTGGCGCGTGAGCTGTCGAAGCGCGGCACGGGACAGACGTTGTATATTCTGGATGAGCCCACCACCGGGTTACATTTTGCCGATATCCAGCAACTGCTCGAAGTGCTGCATCAACTGCGCGATCAGGGCAACACCATCGTGGTCATTGAGCACAACCTCGACGTCGTGAAAACGGCGGACTGGATCGTCGACCTGGGGCCGGAAGGCGGCAGTGGCGGCGGTGAAATTCTGGTGGCAGGCACGCCAGAAACCGTGTCCGAATGTGAAAAATCACATACGGCCCGCTTCCTTAAGCCCTTGTTGAAAAAATAAAATTGCAGGCCCGCATCACGCGGGCCTTCTTACAGGGATTGCACAATTTACCCTGAAAAATGCAGGATCAGGCAAGATTCAGACACATATAGGCATATACGCTTTTCTCTCCCCTGACTATCCTTAATTCGTTCCCCTTTGGTACGCCCCTGGCGTCACCTTCTTGCTGCGCGCGTTATGCTGCGGCGTTGATCGAAAAATCACGACACACTTTAACTGGAGACACCATGAACATTACCCATGCGTATGCTGCTCAGGATGCAAAGTCCAAACTGGCACCGTTTGATTTCAAACCGCGTGAGCTTCGTGCTCATGACGTACAGCTTGACGTGCTGTTTTGTGGCGTTTGTCATTCTGACTTGCATCAGGCGCGCAATGAGTGGAAAAACACCATTTTTCCTGTGGTTCCGGGACACGAGATTGTTGGCCGCGTGACCGCAGTCGGCCCCGAGACGCAGAAGTACAAAGTCGGCGACCTGGTCGGCGTTGGCTGTATGGTTGATTCCTGCCGCAGCTGTCCAAGTTGTCAGGAAGGCCTAGAGCAGTACTGTGAAAATGGCTTTGTCGGCACGTATAACGGTCAGGATCGCCAGACAGGGGCTATCACCTACGGTGGTTACTCCACCTCTATGGTAGTGGATGAAAGCTTTGTGCTGCGTGTTCCAGAAAACCTGGAGCTGGCCGGTGTGGCACCGCTGCTGTGTGCCGGTATCACCACCTATTCACCGCTGCGTCACTGGAATGTCGGCCCGGGTAAAAAAGTCGGGATCGTGGGGCTGGGTGGACTGGGGCACATGGGCGTAAAAATTGCTCACGCGATGGGCGCGCATGTCGTGTTATTCACCACCTCACCGTCAAAAATCGAAGACGGAAAACGTCTGGGCGCAGACGAAGTGGTCATTTCGAAAGATGCCGACCAGATGGCGCAACATGCCAACAGTTTTGACTTCATTCTTAACACAGTGGCGGCGCAACACGACCTTAATCCGTTTATCACCTTGCTGAAGCGTGACGGCAATATGACTCTGGTCGGCGCGCCTGAACACGATCATCCCGCGCCACAGGTTTTCAATTTGATCTTTAAACGCCGCAGCATCGCTGGCTCGCTGATTGGCGGTATCGCTGAAACCCAGGAGATGCTGGATTTCTGTGGCAAACACGGCATCACGTCAGATATTGAGCTGATCGCCATGGATCAGATCAACGAGGCTTACGAACGTATGCTGAAGAGCGATGTAAAATATCGCTTTGTCATTGATATCGATACGCTGCGTAAAAACGCGGCGGCGTAATCCTGTCCTGTGCCCTTTCCCACGCCGGGAAAGGGCCGTTACCGCCCGGTATCTGCCTGCTGAAAAGAGGCATCCACCAGATAGTAAATTTGCGAATCTTTCAGCGTGCCGTCTAAAAACAGCGTGTTCCAGTGTGATTTATTCAGATGTTCACTGGGAAACACATCGCTGTGCTCATCCCGCATCAGTTCAGCCAGCGCGGGCGAGGATTTGAGCGACACCGCCGGACGCCCTTTGACTTCATGCACCATGGCAAACAGCACGCCGTTGCTCTTGATCTGCGTAGCTTTCCAGTCGCTGTGAACGCTCTGCTCTGCGCCGGGTTTGCTCATGCAGTACGTCAGTAAGTCCGAATTATTCATACTCATTCCCCTTGTAAGGTCGCCACAATACGTCGGGCTCCGCCATGAATACGATGTTCCCCCAGCCAAATGCCCTGCCAGGTGCCCAGTACCAGCTGTCCACGCTGCACCGGTAGCATCAGTGAAACGCCCAGCGTGGACGACTTAATGTGGGCGGGCATGTCGTCACGGCCTTCGTAATCGTGTTGATAAGGAGCCGCTTCCGGGACATGGCGCATAAAGTGTTGTTCCATGTCGCTCCGCACTGTCGGATCGCAGTTTTCATTCAGCGTCAGTGAAGCCGACGTATGCTGCAACAGCAAATGGAGTAATCCGGTGTGGATATCACGGAGTGCGGGCAACTGTTGCACAATCTCTTCCGTTACGAGGTGAAAACCCCGCGATTTTGCGCTTAAGGTCAACGTTTGTTGATACCACATACTTTTTTCCTGAATCTGTGAGACACAGTTAAGTGTGCAGAATGTGGCGCAAAGGTAAACCCGATCCGTAAAAATAAAAAAGCCGCCAACAAGGTTGGCGGCCCGGGGAAGATTGTGTGCGGAATTACATTACTGCCGCAAAGGCTTCCGCGACCTGATGCACGTTTTTGCTGTTCAGACCTGCCACACACATACGGCCGCTGCCGACGAGGTAGATCCCAAACTCTTCACGCAGGCGGTCCACCTGCTGCGCACTCAGGCCGGTGTAGCTGAACATCCCGCGCTGCTTCAACAGGTAGTCGACGTTCTTACCGGGTAGCGCCGTACTCATCACCTGTACCAGCGCCTGGCGCATGTCGATAATGCGCAACCGCATGGCTTCGACCTCGGCCAGCCAGTTAGCTTTCAGCGTAGCGTCGTTTAACACGCGGGCCACAACCTGTGCGCCGAAGTTTGGCGGGCTGGAATAGTTACGGCGGACGGTCGCTTTGAGCTGACCTAATACGCGGCTGGCCTCTTCAGCGCTGTCACATACCACAGACAGGCCGCCGACGCGCTCGCCATACAGCGAGAAGATTTTTGAAAAGGAGTTGCTGACCAGCGCAGGCAGACCTGCCGCAGCAACCGCACGCATCGCGTACGCATCCTCTTCCATGCCAGCACCAAAGCCCTGATAAGCGATATCCAGGAACGGGATCAGCTCCTGTGCTTTCAGCACGGCAACAGTTTCGTCCCACTGCGCATTGGTCAGGTCGGCCCCGGTTGGGTTATGACAGCACGGATGCAGCAGCACGATGCTTTGCTTTGGCAGGGTTTTAAGCGTGCTCAGGAAGGCATCAAAACGTACGCCGTTGGTTTCCGGGTCATACCACGGATAGGTCTTCACCTCGAAACCGGCACCGTTAAAGATGGCGATATGGTTTTCCCAGGTCGGATCGCTGACCCAGACGTTGGACTGCGGGAAATAACGCTTCAGGAAATCCGCACCGACTTTCAACGCACCTGAGCCGCCCAGGGTCTGAATCGAGGCGATCTGGCCCGCTTTTAATACGGGATGATCGGCTCCGAACAGCAGTGGCGCTATCGCGTTGCGGTAGGTATTTAATCCTTCCATAGGCAGATAGAGCGAAGCCTGCTGCGGTTCGGCACGTAACTGCTCTTCAGCATCAGCCACCGCCTGCAGCTGAGGGATGATGCCTTGCTCGTTGTAATAAAGCCCAATACTCAGGTTCACTTTATGCTCGCGCGGATCCTGTTTAAAGGCTTCCATTAGCGACAAAATCGGGTCGCCAGCATAGGCATCAACGTTCTGGAACACGGTGCAGATCTCCATGATTGTTCTTGAAATAAAAAAGGGCGATTAAACCCTGTACCGCCCGGGACGATGGTTCATTGCGATGATCATATTCAGTATCACCGCGCCCGCAATGGACGCAAGCAACATCGGCAGGCTGACGACAAACAGCGAGGCCAGCACCACGCAGGTATCGACCGCCATTTGCAGTTTACCGGCGCGAATGCCGAAACGGTCTTGCAGCCAGAGCGCCAGGATATTGATCCCGCCCAGGCTGGCTTTATGGCGAAACAACACTATAAACCCAATCCCCATGATGACGTTACCGAACAATGCCGCATAAAAAGGATTCAGTGTGGAAAAATGCATAAACAGGGGATGAAGATGGGTAAAAAGCGACACCAGCCCCACGGCACAAAAGGTTTTTAGCGTAAATTCCCAGCCCATTCGCTTCACGGCCAGCCAGTAGAACGGCAGGTTGATTACAAAGAAAACGCTGCCAAATGACAGGGGCGACAGATAGCTGATGAGGAATGCCAGTCCAGCCGTGCTGCCGGTCAATGCGCCTGCCTGCTTCAGCATGAGCACACCAAACGAGACCATTAAGGTGCCGAGCAGGATAGCCAGCGCATCTTCAAGGCGAGAGTGAGGAATATCGGCGGGTTGTACAATGTTGTCCATAAAGCAGTCTCAGTGCGAATGATGCAGCACCAATGCAATAACTGCGCCAGCCTGTGCAGGCGCTCAGGCATAAGCGTCTTACCGGATTTTACTGCCCCGCCGGGGAGGTCGATTGTGCATTGCCCGACTCAAATACGCATAAAAAACGCATCATTCCGCCACATCATGCACCACCTGCGCGCATTATGCTCTTTTTTGGCGCACAGCCTGCTGCTCGCCCATCATTAATCCGTTCTCTTTGAGTCTGCCCAGTACCACCGATGTTTTGACATGGGAAACGCTCTGGTGACCGGCTAACAGCTGGCTGATTACCGCGCTCAGTGAGGCCAAATCGGCCACGGCGACTTTCAGCAGGTAGTCGGCATCACCGGTGGTTTTATAGGCATCAATAATTGCGTCTTCATGTTCCACCATGCGATGGAAGCTGTCGACATAGTCAGCGGTATGGTTAATGAGCCGCACTTCAATGAGTCCGACAATGCCCAGCCCCACCGCGTCCGGCGACAGCCGTGCGTGATAGCCAAGAATCAGGTTGGCCTGTTCAAGATTGATACGCCGACGTGAACATTGTGAAGCAGAAAGACCGACCAAATCGCTGAGTTCCTGATTGGTCAAACGGCCATTAGATTGGAGCAGAGTAAGGATTTTTAGATCGTAATCGTCTACGTGCGTCATGCTGTTTCCGTCGCGTGTCAGTGTCGCTTTGCTACAGATAACCCGATTCACTGCGACGTTGTCCAACACTATTTTGCACGGTCCTGCCTGCCATGCACAGATCGTGCATGGCAGGCCAGTGACGGATTATTCGTCGTCGTACTGCGGGCCTGCATAGTTATCAAAGCGTGACCACTGACCGTTAAATGTCAGGCGTACGGTACCGATCGGGCCGTTACGCTGCTTACCCAGAATGATCTCTGCGATCCCTTTCAGGTCGCTGTTTTCGTGATAAACCTCGTCACGGTAAATAAACATGATCAGGTCAGCATCCTGCTCGATCGAACCCGATTCACGCAGATCCGAGTTTACGGGACGTTTATCGGCACGTTGCTCCAGTGAGCGGTTCAGCTGAGATAACGCCACCACGGGCACGTTAAGCTCTTTTGCCAGCGCTTTTAATGAACGGGAAATCTCGGCAATCTCCAGCGTACGGTTATCTGACAATGCGGGCACGCGCATCAACTGCAGGTAGTCGATCATGATCAGACTGAGGCCACCGTTTTCACGATAGATGCGACGCGCGCGGGAACGGACCTCGGTCGGCGTCAGGCCAGAAGAATCATCGATATACATATTCTTCTTTTCCAGCAAAATGCCCATCGTGCCGGAAATGCGCGCCCAGTCTTCATCGTCAAGTTGACCGGTACGAATACGGGTTTGGTCAACCCGCGACAAGGAGGCCAGCATACGCATCATGATCTGTTCGCTGGGCATCTCCAGACTGAAAATCAGTACCGGTTTGTCCTGCAGCATCGCCGCGTTTTCACACAGGTTCATGGCGAACGTGGTTTTACCCATTGAGGGACGTGCGGCCACGATAATTAAGTCTGAGCGTTGCAGCCCGGCCGTTTTCTTATTCAGATCCTGATAACCGGTATCGATGCCCGTGACGCCATCGTGCGGCGTCTGAAACAGCGACTCAATCCGTGAAACCGTCGCTTCCAGAATTTGTTCGATGTTTTTGGGGCCATCGTCTTTGTTAGCCCGCGCCTCAGCGATTTTAAATACGTTCGACTCGGCAAAATCCAGCAGGTCTTCACTGCTGCGCCCCTGGGGATCATAACCGGCATCGGCTATCTGATTCGCCACGGCGATCATTTCGCGCACGACCGCACGTTCACGCACAATATCCGCGTAAGCGCCGATGTTCGCCGCACTGGGCGTGTTTTTCGCCAGCTCAGCCAGGTAAGCAAATCCGCCGGCCATCTCCAGTTCGCCGCGCGTTTCCAGCGATTCTGACAGCGTAATCAGGTCGATAGGTTTGCTGTTTTCCAGCAGGCGCTGCATCTCTGAGAAAATAAGACGGTGCGAGCGATTGAAAAAATCATTTGCCACGACGCGTTCGGACACGTTGTCCCAGCGCTCGTTATCCAGCATTAACCCACCCAGCACCGACTGCTCCGCTTCCAGCGAATGCGGGGGCATTTTCACGCCTTCTAACTGGCGATCCTGCGTTTCGTTCGATTTGTTGGTGGGTTTATTTCCTGCCATAGTGAATGCATTACCGATCTTCTGTGGGGACGCGCAAGTATACCTCAGTTAAGGGGCGTGCCTCACCTTCATGATGAAACAATTACAGGAGTAAGCATGGCAAAGCGTATTCAGTTCAACGCACACGGTGGCCCGGATGTCCTGGCTTGGGTTGATTTTGAGCCTGCCGATCCCGCCGATGATGAAATCCAGGTCGAAAACCGCGCGATTGGCATTAACTATATTGATACTTACGTGCGCAGCGGGCTGTATCCGACAGGTCATTTTCCCTCTGGTCTGGGCACCGAGGCGGCGGGTGTGGTCACCCGCGTGGGATCGGCGGTCACGCGTTTCAAACCCGGCGATCGCGTCGTGTACTGTCAGGCCGCACTCGGGGCTTACAGCGAGCTGCATAACGTGGCGGAAGACCGTCTGATGCTGTTACCCGACGCCATCAGTTTCGAGCAGGCTGCCGCCAGTTTTTTGAAAGGCCTGACGACGCAGTACCTGTTACGACAGACCTATAAGCTCAAAGCCGACGAAATTTTTCTGTTTCATGCCGCGGCGGGTGGCGTGGGGTTGATTGCCTGCCAGTGGGCAAAAGCGCTCGGCGCCCATCTGATCGGCACCGTCGGCTCCGCCGAAAAGGCGACACTGGCCAAAAACGCGGGAGCCTGGGCCACCATTAATTATCAGCAAGAGGACATTGCACAACGGGTCAGTGAGCTGACCGGCGGCAACAAGGTTGGCGTGGTGTACGACTCTGTGGGGAAAGCGACCTGGGAAGCCTCGCTGGACTGCCTGCGTCGTCAGGGACTGATGGTGAGCTTCGGGAATGCTTCAGGGCCGGTGACCAATGTTGATCTCAGCATTTTAAATAAGAAAGGCTCGCTGTTTGTTACCCGTCCTTCCCTGTTCGGCTACATCACCAATCGTCAGGAGCTGGAAACGGCCAGTGCAGAATTATTCTCTTTACTGGCAAGTGGCGCCATTAAGGTCGATGTGCCCGAGCAGCAAAAATTTGCACTGAAAGAGGCCAGCCGCGCTCACCAGTTACTGGAGAGCCGCGCGACGCAGGGATCGAGCCTGCTGATTCCCTGATGTAAAAAGGGCTTCCCGCAGGAAGCCCTTCTTTTATTTTTCATTCGCACTGATGTAGGGGCAGAAGCGATGAATATGTTATGAATCAACGACAGCTATCCTGACAGAAAACATAAGTAAAAAGTATGATTGTTGTTAATATTCTGAGCACCAATTTTTCACTGTGTGATCACGCACACATTTATCCCCTGCCATTCCGCTCCAGCCTGCGGATCCTGCGCCTGTACAGGACGCGCTGGCGAGTGTCTTCGTCAGTGAAAAAGCGCCGATACAGCCATACTGCGGCCACGGCCAGCAGTAGCCAGGGCAGCACCTTCACAATCAGCATCACCATACCGCCGACAAACATCACGATCGTGGCCACGACCAGGGCAGCAATGACGCCGATTAAGGACACGCCAGTCAGCAACAGCATCAGGAAGAAACCGAATACAAAAATAATGTCCATTTGTTCACTCCTCACGATGAATACGTTACGTATTACAAGAACCATGCCAACAAGTAACCTGTTGATAGTGATGAGTTAAGTATGAAGTATGCAAAATCAACCTGGCGAGATTCACCAGATTATGGTGAAAAAAAACCAGCCGGCTGGCTGGTTTAACTGTATCAGGCTTCCTGAGGGATCTTATCGGCGACCAGCGCTAATGCAGCCTCCAGTACCCGCACATCGGCACCGGGCTTATGGGCATTCTCGCTAAGGTGACGACGCCACTGGCGCGCGCCAGGGATCCCCTGGAACAGCCCCAGCATATGGCGCGTCACATGGCCAAGGTACGTGCCTTTTGCCAGCTCGGCTTCAATATAAGGGTACATGGCGCGCACCACCGCCACCGGATCAGCGGCAGGCTGTTCCCGGCCAAACACTTCCCGATCGACATGCGCCAGGATGCCGGGGTTTTGATAGGCCTCGCGGCCCATCATGACACCATCCAGGTGCTGAAGATGCGTTTTAGCCTCTTCCAGCGTTTTCACGCCGCCGTTAATGGCAATCGTCAGTTGTGGAAAATCACGCTTTAACTGATAAACCCGGGGGTAATCAAGCGGTGGAATCTCGCGGTTTTCTTTCGGACTCAGACCCGAAAGCCATGCCTTGCGCGCATGAATGATAAAGGTGTCGCAGCCACCGCGCTCTGCCACAGTGCCGATAAAATCGGTCAGGAAGGCATAGCTGTCCTGTTCATCGATACCGATACGGGTTTTGACCGTGACCGGAATATCCACCACATCACGCATCGCTTTGATGCCGTCAGCGACCAGCCCGGCTTCCGCCATCAGGCAGGCACCAAAGCGGCCATTCTGAACACGATCTGACGGGCAACCCACATTGAGGTTAACTTCATCGTAACCGCGCTGTTCAGCCAGCGCTGCACACTGCGCCAGTGCAGCCGGATCGCTGCCGCCCAGTTGTAACGCGACCGGGTGCTCCTCTTCACTAAAGGCCAGATAATCGCCTTTACCGTGAATAATGGCACCCGTGGTGACCATTTCGGTATACAGAAGCGTATCGCCGGTCAGCAGACGATGGAAATAGCGACAGTGACGATCCGTCCAGTCGAGCATGGGGGCAATGCTAAACCGTGAAGCCCTGTAATTTGGGGCTGCTCCTTTATCAAGGCTGGTTTGGTGCGGGTTGTGGTGTTCTTTATTTTCGTGCATTTTTAGTCTTTATGTCTTATTTTTTCTTTATCAGCACCCCCGACAGCACCCCTTATTTATGGGGTGCTGCGCGAAGGTAAAGGAAAATCATGGCCTACTATAGCATAGAAAAACGTCAACGCGCCGATGGAACACTGCGCTACCGCTGCACTGTCGGTGTGAAAGAGGGTGGCAAATATCTCTACAGGGAGAACCGGACATTCAGCAAACAGGCACATGCCAAAACGTGGGGTGCTGGAAGGGTTGCTGAACTTGAAGCAAATGGGGTGCCGACTGCCAATGGTTCTGACAAAATGACTGTTGGTGACCTTATAAGGCGTTATATCAACGATCCAAACCTGGGCGGCAAAGCCGGTCGCACAAAGCGCTATGTGCTGGATATGCTTATTGACTGCGACATAGCCGCTAAAACTCTTACAGAACTCTCAACCAGCCACGTTATTGAGCACTGCCGCCAGAGAAGTGGCGCGGGTGCGGGCCCTTCAACTGTTAACCACGATGTAAGTTATCTTTCTTCCGTTCTGGCATCAGCAAAACCTGTATACGGTATCGATTACTCAACAAACCCTGCAACTGATGCAAGGCCCATGCTTTTAAAGATGGGACTAATTGGAAAATCCAAACGGCGCAGTCGTCGTCCTGTAAGTGATGAGCTAGACAGAATGATTATTGCCCTTGAAGCCCGGAGCGATCACGCTGCAGCAAAAATACCCTTCGTTGATATTCTGAATTTTTCAATTCTCAGTTGCATGAGAATTGGTGAAGTCTGCAAAATCCGCTGGGATGACATAGACGAAAAACAAAAGGCAGTACTGGTCAGAGACAGAAAAGACCCCCGCAAAAAGTCAGGAAACCACATGCTGGTTCCGCTACTGGGCGATGCCTGGAATATAGTGCAACGTCAGCCCAGAGGAAGTGAGTTAATCTTCCCGTATAATTCTCGTTCCGTAACGGCCGGCTTTCAACGCGTCAGAAATGCCCTTGGAATTGAGGATTTGAGGTATCATGACTTACGCAGAGAAGGTGCCAGCCGCCTTTTTGAGGCAGGTTTCAGTATTGAGGAAGTGGCGCAGGTCACCGGGCATCGCTCTCTGAATGTCTTATGGCAAGTTTACACAGAGCTTTACCCCAAATCCCTTCACGATAAATTCAATAAACTAACTCAGGATGTCGGTTAATTTATGGATGTGGTGCTGTTAATCACGTAACTCACCACGCCAAATATTTCCGCCCGTTCATCAATATTTGGCTCCGAAAACGTCCAGAGCACTTCGTTACTGTTCACTGCAATCAGTGCAGGGAGCGGGCGTAACTGAACCCGGCACAGTTTCATTTCGTCTTCCGGCGATGCCACTACCAGTGAGCCATGCACGGGCTTTAGCGAGGAATCTACCACCAGCATTGCGCCTTTTAGTATCCCCTGTTCGGGGTACTGCGCATCGGCTTTGATAAAGAATGTTGCGTGCGGATGGCTGACAAGCAGTTTGTTCAGGTCGATGCGACTTTCTGCGTAGTCCTGCGCCGGGGAAGGGAAACCCATAAACTATCTCTTTTGTTGAACTGGATAAAAACACAGTATATAAATACACTGTAAATCCATCCAGTACATTTTCAGTCAGCAGACAGGCGAGGTGATCATGATTGTTGAAGTGACCATTGCTAAAGAAAAAGTTAAAGCTATGCCCAAGGGTGCAGTTGATGCGTTACGGGATGAACTGATTAAACGGCTGGCTAAGAGGTATGAGGATTTAGAAGTGATCGTTAAGGCCGCCAGCAATGAAGGTCTGTCAGTTCGGCGTTCGCAGGATAAGGAAGGGGATAAAGCGCACGTAGAGAATGTTTTGCAGGAGGCATGGGAATCTGCAGACGAGTGGTTTTATAAGTAATTCTTAAGGTTCTTCAAAAATTTAAAGGTATCGGGTAGTATTCTGATTTTCCACTAAACTGGCTTACCTGATGCCTATTACTTATTTCCCCCGGACGGGGCAAATTCTATTGTGTGACTTCTCCCAAGGCTTTCGCGAACCAGAAATGGTGAAATCGTCTCGTCCAGTAATAGTTTTATCGGGTACCTTGGCAGGAAGATCAAACTTAGTAAGCGTGGTTGCATGCAGCACTGTTGAGCCAGACCCCGTAAGAAATTATCATTATCTTCTGCCAGCTAAATCAATGCCTAAAACTAAGCATTTCAGGGACCGCAATACATGGGTGAAGGGTGACATGGTTTATACGGTCGCCTTCCACAGACTGGATGCCGTTTGTATTGGAAAGGATAGATGCGGGAAAAGAATTTACCATACTGATCAACTAGGTAAAGAGCAAATGAACGAGATTTATAAATGCGTTCTAAGCGGGTTGGGTATGAGTTTTTTGAATCAACACATCGGATAATTTGTCACAGTCAATATTGTATTTATCACCAGGTGTGTTATGATTTTTTCGTATCCTGCGGCAGTAGATATACTGACGACAGGCTTTTGAGACTGCTCTAAGGTGCGACCATTGCAGCCAGCGCGGCAGGAAGCGATAGCAAGCTTAGCCAGCGCTGTGTAGGTAAAAAGAAGACCCGGCCACCGAGCCGGGTTTTTTATTGCTTCAGGCGAGAGCGGCTAAATCTTTGCCCAGTCGTCGGGCTTTTTTTTGCAATCAGTTTACACAGGGCTTGATGGCCATGTGATGTCTGGCGCTTTGCTCAGATCAACCCTGTTCACATCAATGCGATACTTTTTCCAGAGCGGCAACAGGCGTTTTTCCTCGTCGGTGGCCACCCCCAAATCGACTGCATCCTGCAGCGGGTTGATCGCGTCTGTTGCTACGCCAAGATAATAGGCTTTCAGCCCTGTGGCTTTTGCGACTGATTCCTCATGCGAAATGACGCGCGGCACAATTTTTTCACCATCAAACATCCATTCGCCGTTTGCGGCAAATCCCTTCGGAATATCCTTTTCTTCGATAGACGTTACAGAGCGGTTTTCAGGATACAAGCCGGTGGCATCGTAACCGCACGTTCTGATGATGTTGTCTGATTCGAAAGCAATCTTTAGCAGCCCGTTATCCAGTTCTTTAAGTACTGTTCCGTACCAGTCCTGCCCGTCATCCGTCCTGAACGCATAATCAATGAACGTCGGTACTTCCAGCGGGTACTTTTTGAAATTCTTATAAATTTTCATTTTCACTCCTTAAAGCCAGGTTGCATCGACCCAGTTACCGCCGACTTTGCGTTGTAACCTGCGATAGTAAATTTTAGTTATGCCGATGTAGTTGCCCGTTGATGTTGACGTCAGCCCGGTAACGTAACAGCCGCTGGGTACAACACTGTCTGTTGACTGTCCTGTGCCGGGAATAGTCACGTTCATAGACTCCTGCTGGCCCAGACGAAGGTCGGAAGCCATATTTCCGTTCAGGAATGTGCCGTCTCGTCCTATTTCCAGATAGCGGATGCCGTTGATTTCCACAGCAAAGCTTTTAAGGGTATTGTCCCCGGCCCGCACAATACCGGTGCGAACGTAGTCGTTATACCAGGTGTAACTTGACCAGGCGACGAAGCTGTCAGTCGCCTGACCAGCGGCGGCGGAAATCAGCTGTACAGGGTTAGACTCATTGCCAAGAGTACCTACTGCACCCAGCCGAAAAGTCTGGTTATAATCGCCCCCGCCTGCCGATACAGCCCCAACATTATCTGGAGTTAATTTAATATCAGCACTTCCGTCGAACGGAACGCCCGCAATATTTCTGGCGGTGGACAGTTTTGTCGCACTGGCAGCGGTACCGTTTACCGGTAGTGCGCCCACATCACTGGCTGAAGGTTTATTCAGGGTGTGATACAGCTCTCCCCAGTTCGAAAAGTTGCCGTTTGACAGCAGCATGCGAATAAATGCCCGGGGCGAACCGCCAGCAGAGCCCTGTCCCAGACCGGCAACCTGCCAGCCTATCTGGTCACCCATTGCATGCGTAATTCCACCCACCCACTGACCAGGGAGCGGGCCGATATTGTCCTTCGGCGCAAAGTAATCGAACCGCGACACGTCAACCGCCGCCATCGTGCCGGGCAGTTTTTCGTTACGGATCCCCAGGCCAAAAGCGCCGTTACCCATAAAATCCTTGCCCAGACCTGTGACCAGTTTTGCGATAAAACCATTCACATCACCGTCATCCAGCACATCCTGTCCTGATTTATTCGCAACATACTGCGCCAGCGCTGCCGCGATAAAGCTTGCCTGCCTTAATACCTTGTTGATCTGCGCGGAACTGGCCTTACCGGACTGGAAACCGCTGGCCAGCGCCACCAGCGCCTCGTAATCAGTCTGGCTGGTCACGTTCGCACCGTTGCCCACCGCAAACGGTTTAAAATTATTTGCTGCCATCAGAGTTGTTTCTCCCATGAACCACTGTCAAAGCCCGATATAAACTGGTTGTCCATATCGAACCCAAAAAATGTACTTCCCTCAGACGGGGTAATGACCGAGGGGATTTGAATGCTGCCCGCATAAACGCCCGCCGCTTTTACTGTCAGATAGCCCTGACGTATGGCCGCAATGAGCTCTCTCGACACCAGGCTGATATCTTTTTCAGGAAACACCCACAGGCCGACAGTCATGTCCTGCCCGTCAACGATCTGCATCGTCAGGCCGGAACCGGCCAGCGCGTTATCCAGAATTGCTTTTAACGAACCGTTGGTGCCGTCCCAGTTGTTAATAGCTATCTTGGCTTTGAGTATAATCCGGTAGGTTTCATCACTGAGGCGGGTATAGCCGCTGTCGGGGTCATACGGTCCCTGCCAGACACCCTGATCCCAGCCCAGGCCATCCGTATCGAAGGAAAAATAAACGCCCGATATAGGCACGGCCACCGTGCGGCTCCGGCCTATCCATTCCCCGAGGATGTCCAGCTGTACGCCCACGGCTTTATCGATGTCAAAAGCCGTCAACAGTCCATCCATGGCGCTGGCTACATCCGCCAGGGGGCGGGTGGACAAATCCACGTGCTGTGTAAAAAGTGGCTTTGTACTGTGATAATTGGTTATCAGGTCGGTGTATTTACTCATGACGCCACCGTGACAGTGATGTTATCCACTGAACAGGTCACCGCCTCGTTAAACGCCGTCACGATATTGGCCGGTGCGACCGTCGCCGCCGAACGCCCGATCTGCAGGCTGTTGATGTCGTAATACCGGCTTTCCCCTCCGCTCACCACGCCCAGATTTGCCGGGGAATACACGCGGCTCAGCAGCAGGTCATCACCGATATCCAGCGAGTTAACGTAATCCGCAATCGCCTTTTTGATGTCATTACCGACCTGTGTCGTGTAGCCCTGAAAGACCTTAAGCGTGATAGCCACAAACACGGGCACCGGTGATGACCTTGAAAAACTGATGGTGTGTGGATTTCCCCATTTGTCCTGCACAGAAACGGCCGTGGAACCGAACGTGGCAACGCCCTGCCCCTTTTTGCCCTGAATAACCTGAGCAATGGAGTTAACGTCTCCACCGTCCACAATTGCCGCAACGGAGTGCGCAGGCAGCCCGTTTGCGTCCTGGCTTCCGGTGTCGTTTTCATAGAGTTTGTGACGTGTCACGCCGGTGACTTTCGCGATTGCCCCGTCCAGCGCTACAAAAGGCGTCAGGGACGGAAGCGCAACACTCTGCCGCTGACGGGTGCGAAGCTCTGAGTCCTTTTCTGCTGCACTGCCTACCGTCGCCGCTGATGCGTTAGTGACACTCGTCCAGCCGCGCGTGGGCGTGTTGATTTTATTCACAGAGCCCGCTACCGCCGCGACGGCACCCGCCACGGCACATGTTGATGTGGCAATCACGGTACCGCCCGGGCCGATGGTCACGCTCGCAGGCAGGTTCCAGATAATACCGTTGGCGTCCTTAACTGAACCGTTGGTAATCGTGGTACCCGCCGTACCGGCCAGCGTCAGGTCAGTGGTTGAGTTCGTGGCCGCACGGCGGCTGATACCGTTAATTTTAACGTTACGTGAAAGTGCATCGGTCATGCCTGTTGACGGCGAAAACGAGTTGTAAACCGCAATGGCGGTGTTGTTGGCGTCATGAATGGCCAGCGCCACCAGCGCCACCATCTGACCGTCTTTACTGTCCGGATCCAGATAGGCATCGGTACCGTAAATCTGCTGAAAGTAGCCGGTAATGGTGGTTAGGATGGTCTGATAAGCAGGCGCACTGATGCCCTGGGCGGTTACCGTTGCCGATAGCCCCAGCGTGTCTAGGTTGAGAGCCATTAAGCCTCGCTTGTAACGGTGGTCGTCCCGTAGATGGTGTCAATCGTCGCGGTGAAGATTACCCGTCGACTGGTGGTGTTCAGGCTGGTATCGAAAGAGATGAGGGATTTCACGCCCTGTGTCTCAAGGATGCGCTGGCGTATGGCGAGGCTGTACGTTTCCGGCTTCTGCTTACCCAGTACCGACTGTATCCATGGCGTTCCCGCCGTGGTATCAAGAAACCACTGACCGTACCAGAGCAGAAAGCGCGTTTTCACAGCCTGCGCCACAGCGTCGGGTGAGTTAATCAGCCAGGTGTCATCGCCACGGCCAAACGTGTAATCGCCATCATCATCTTCGCGCCGGTATCGCATCAGTTAACCCCACCTGTACTGTCATTGCCTTGCTGAACGCCCTTATGCGTATGTCCATTGCTGATGTCTTTGCCGTTAGAAGTAAGCGAGCCAATGAACTGAATAGCACCCGTGATTTTTGCGGCTGTGCCTGCTGCTATGCTGCCCACCATGCCGCCTGCCCACGTTAACAAACCTGAAATCGTTACTGCCTGGCTGAATGTGGCCAGGGGAGTCGTAACGTTGAATCCTCCCGGTGCCACAACGTTTACGGCTTTGTTGTTCGGGTCCAGCTCGATATAAGCAGAACCATCATCAGTGCGCATCTGTAGGGTTGTGGTGCTGATGCCGGATATCTTCTGCGCCTGTGATTGTGGGCCAACAAAAGCAAAGGCATCGGATAAATCATGCTGGCGCGGATCGACAGGCTCCTGAACGCCGCCATTCTGCCACCAGAAATCGATACAGCGATCGGAAAACACCACCAGGCATTCGTCTCCGGCTTTTACCGGGAAAGTGATTGTGCAGCCGCCACCGCGCTGGAAGTACACCGGCACATCCGTGAGTAGCGGGTAATCATGCGTAGACTCATTACCGTCACTGTCCCTCTCGATATACCGGATGGCAGGCTGCACCACCACCGTGACAGTATCGGGATCAAAGGACTGTACGATTCCAGGTAATGCCACACGCAGTTGATTGTTAATCACGCTGCGCTCAGTTTTCAGAACCTCTGAGAGCTCACCGCTGCGTGTCTGGCTGGATACTGTCATTTGCTTTTCTCCGGGCATAAAAAAACCCGCCAAAGCGGGTTATGGTCATCGTTCAATCAAGGGCGGTTGATGGTGGTAACTTAAATGGGGGGTGTGGATCGTAACTAACAAAACGTACTTCATTAATTTTGTTTTGATATTGAACTACATATTTAGATGTCCAGTCCCCAAAACTTCTACTTTTGTCGTATTCAGTATGACCAATATGGTAATGCCAAAGCCTGTTTTTGATTGCAAATTGGATTAGCTTTTCACGCTGCGCATGACTTTTGCTCACACCGGTAGAAGGTTTATTCCTTCCTGGTAAGTCATCAAAACCCGTATTATTTAAAGAAACAGTAAAATCACCAATTAATTTCAACTCATCATCAGAGAGTGAAGCCATTTCTTTAAGGAAACTTTTTGAATATAAAACAGTGATCTGCATCCCTACCCCTTCATTCCTTTAATCCATTTTACAAAATCGTCCCCCGAGTTGACCCAAGATGGGTGTTCCACCATTGGTTCAGATAGAGCATTCTCAATCTTATCAATCTGGATACCAACTGGATAATCAGATTCAATGAAATTAGGGAGTATTTCCGTTAACCCCTTAACTGCATTATAATAATCGCTAAATGCGTTAAGAGTCTTAATCTCAAGATGTTTCAAGGTAGCCATATGTGGGCGCCAAGCAGGAGAGGCGGAGGCCATGAAAAAAGCATACTTAAGCCTTTTTATTCCTACATTAAGCCTTTGAGCAATATCGATTAATTGCTCCTGATCTACATCATCAATACGCAATTCCTGCATCTCTTCAGCAGAGCCATGCAGTAATATTTGCAGATAAGCATTGCCTTCCTCTGCCTTAGAAGCAGCCAGGTCGATACGCTGGTAAGCCATCTTCATTATGTCCCTGACTTGTTTTTTTGACAGGGATTCTGAGTGAGCACGGTCAAACTCCCCAAAAGAACGTTCAATCTTTCTGGAGAAGGATTCCATAAATTTATCGACTGCTGGAGCATTCGGCGGTGTAAACGCCAACGCAGCACTCAAGCCAATCATAAACTCACCTATTGTTGATGCATACTTTAATGGCGCCAGAGTATCGCATGTTGTAGAGAAGGATCAATCCGCCACTTTCACGCACGGGAACGAGCCGATCACACGCGGTGCGTCCATGCTGGCTTGCAGTAGCTGGACGTTGAGAAAACGTGAGTCGCTACCTGGTCGATGGATATACTGGAAACCGTAATTATTGCCATCACGTGCTGGCATCAGGCCCATGTCGATTTTCATACCTGTGCCATCTTTACCAAGCATTTTAATTTTCTGAGATGTTACTGTCTGCCCGTTGATCTTGAAAAGGGAGTCAGGGATTAAATCTAATCTGAACCCTCCACATTGGAGAGCCATGTTATCGGCATAACAAATCGCAGGTAAAAGAACAGCCAAAAGTAATGCCAATTTTTTCATGTGCTAAGCACCTTTTTGAATAGCAGACTGGGTGACAACATCTTGGGCCCCGCGCGCTTCACACATTAAGTCCATGTACCACGCCTGACCTCTGGTATCACCAGTGTACATAATAGCGACTACTTTATAAACGCCGTCTGTAGCGATGCTGGCAGGATTTGAAATGGTTCCGCTTGTTGTCGTATTCCCGTTGGTGGTTTGGTCGATAATCCTTCCCTGCGACATGCTGATGTCGCTGTCCGACAACGCGGCACGGTTAATCACCACATCACCCTGATTCAGCCTTATCAGACCATTAACCCGGATGTTGGGATTGATGAGGCTGCGCACGTTGATGCCGTTACCGATGGTCTGCTGCGGCATACCGATAAGGCCGGTATCGCTGTTCAGCTCAATCGCTTCGTGCACCACTTCATTATCGCCCACCATTTCCATTTTGCCGTCAACGAACATCCAGGTAGCGGTGCATTGCTGCGCCACGTTGTCCATCAGGTCGCGCGTCATGCCGAACAGCACGCGGCCACGCGGGAAAACGGTCGAGGGCATTGCCGGTAAATTGCCCTGCTCCGCGCCTTTGGCCGCAAAATCTTTCATCAGCGCTTTCTGTACATCGGCTGTGGTGTAGCCTGCCGCCAGCGTCATGCTGGTGATGCTGGTCGAATACGCTTGGTGCGCATCTACCGCCTGAATGAGCACAAACGAATCAACTGGGTTTTCTTTGCCCGTCAGCGAATAGCGGATTTCGCCGTCGAAGATTACACCGTAGTTGCGCCCGTCCTGCTGGCCCACCTTGTTGGCATCGACAGACCGCGCCACGCCGACCTGATCGGCACTGACATCCGGCGCTATACCGTCATAACCGGCAATCGCCCGGACGCGGGAGAATTCCTCTCCCATGATGCGCTGCACGGTATCCGGCGCAAGGTTATAAATGCGGAACGTTCCGACGCGCGTCTGGCTGCTGAGGTTGAACCAGTCGATATTAAACGTCACCTTGAAGTCGCCCAGGTCAATGCCCTTGCCGTCCTTGTCCACCACCTGCAGCTCAAAATGACGCATCCAGTTCTGTGACATGATTACTCCGTGATGATGTAAAGGTGACTGCGGGTACCGAGATCGGTTTCTGTTGGATAGTCCTGACCAGGCACGTCACAGACCACCAGTAGCGAAAATCCCAGCCCGAGGTGATTAAACGGATCCATCAGGTCCGTGCCGGTGACCAGCGGTATGCCCGATATAATGGCCGTGCCGGTAATGTCTGAAATATCCAACACCCAGCAGATATCGCGCCAGAGAATGCGGAACTGATATGTCACGCCCTTAACGCTGTAGCCGTACTGCTGATTGTCAGGGGTTAGACCTATTTCATTCATCGCCATTACTGAATACCTATTGCATTGCCAATGGTCGTGCCTTTCGTCCAGTCAAACGCACCTGATGACTTGAGGATCGACACGTTAACGGGCTGAGGCGATTTAGCCCCGGTGTTGATTACCGCCGATGTGGACGCGCCATTTTTCATGTTTGATTTGTCTGCAACCTGAATGTTTTGCGTGCTGGTGATGATGATTTCGCGCAGCGTGAGCGTGGCAGAGAGCACATTTTCGGTGAAGCGGTCGGTGGTGACCTCCAGATTCTGCAGCAGCATATTGCTGTACAGTCGCTTGCCGGTTACTACGTCAAACGGCATGCGGTCAGACTGCAGCTTAAGCAGTTGTTCGTACACCTCGCGCGGGCTGATGCCCAGCAATGATGTGGCGGTCAGGTTGCTGGCAAAATCCAGCAGCGAACCGCCCCCGGCAAAGCCTACCTGCATCACCACCTCAGACGGTCGCTTGTACGCATGGTCAGAAACGGAAGCGCCCACCTCAACAGGATGCTCGGTTATCTCCAGGCGATCGCTGTGTTTCTCAGACACCACGACGCTGGGAACGATAATGCCGATTTTGCGCGACTGAAGCCGGAAAAGCGTTGAAAGGATATCCATCAGCCCGCTCCCACCTTATTTTTACCAATATTTATCGCTTTCTCATTCACTGAGCGGCCTACCTGATCGCCAATCTCGCGAGCGTTGCCACCATAGATGTTATAGGTGTTCTGCTGATTAACGGTGTGGCCACCACCCGGCATATTGCTGAGCACGCGGGGAACGTAGTTGCGCGTTTCCTGCGGCATCAGTGCCATGCCATATTTCTGGACGTTGCCCAGGCCCCAGTTATACGAGGCCAGCGCTTTGGTCAGGTCGCCGCCATTGGCTTTCAGCAACTGAGAAAGGTACTTTGCCGCCGCCTGCGCGGATTTAATCGGGTCGAACGCTTCACCACGGCCCAGCCCCATATCACGGCCGGTACCCGGCATCAGCTGAAAAAGCCCCTGCGCACCGGCACCTGAAACGGCGTTGGGATTACCGGATGATTCGGCTATTGCCACACTGCGCAGCAAACCTTCCGGCAGCCGGTAAAGCTGTTCAAGCCTTTGCATCGCCGGTTGCATCCAGCCCAGCAGCGCGGCACCGTCTTTTGTCGGCTGCGGACGCTTGCCGTCACCGAACCAGCCGTTAACGGTCTTGCCGATGCTGCGCGGATCAAAGCCGGTTTTGTCTTTAAACCAGTCGGCGGCATTGTTTGCGCTGGATGACACGACAGGCAGCGCATCGGGATTTTCTTTACCCTGGTGCAGTATCTGACTGCCAATGCGGGCGGCATCAGACCAGCGGCCCTCGTTAATGGCACTGAGCAGGTCGCCGATCATCGACAGCATTTTACCGAATTCGCCAAACTGTTTTGTCAGGCTGGCAATGTCACTTTTCAGCGTCCAGTTTTTAAGGTCGATATTCAGCAGGCGCGCAACCTGATCGCCCGCGTCCCTGAGCGACGATTTCAGCTCTTTGATGGCTTTCAGGGCAGCGTCAATATCCGGCTGCCACTTTTTCCAGTCGATAAGGCTTTTTCCGCCTTCCTTCCAGACTTTGTAATCGTCATACAGCGCAAAGATAGCCAGGCCTAGCGAGGTGACAATACCAACTGGCGATGTCAGAAATGCTGTGTTCAGCAATTTCCAGGCAACCATCAGCGCGCCGAAAATCTCAATAAGCTGGCGGGTGCTTTTATCGAGAGTTCCCCACCAGTCACGAATATCGCCCGCCGCCTCGATGAGCCGGAAGACCACCTTCCCGATGGTGTCAGCAAGCCAGAGGATGAGTTTTATCCCGCCCGTCAGCGCCGCTTCGATTTTCGGGAAATTATCGATGACCTGTTTACGCAGGCTGTCGATGGAGCCCGCCAGACCGCCCGCAAGGTTTGAGCCGATTTTGTCCCGCGCCATGCCCGCCATTTCACCGAACGACCGCAAAGAGGTCATAAAGCGGTTAGAACTCACGGCGGCCGCATCGGCGTTATAGCCAATGGCCTTTGCCATCTGCGTATACTGCGCGGAGAACTGGCCTACGCCACGGCGCATTGCCATCAGCGTATTTTCATCAATACCCAGCATCTGCGCGTACTGGTTGGCGCGGTAATACGGCATATTGCGCAGCTTATCGCCGACACCCGTAAAAATGCTGGCCATATCGCGCATGTTTCCGCTGGCGTCGCGGGTCTGCACGCCCAGGCGGTTGAGGAAGCCCTCAGCGCCGGGATTGTTGCGCATGAAGTGGGCGAGGCTTTCCAGCGATGACCGCGCCCCGTCAACGGTACCGCCCAGTTGCGACACGGCAAAACCAATCTGCTGGATACCCGCCACCGTTGCCCCGGTGCGCTGCGACATCCAGTAGAGGTTATCCAGGCCGCTGGCGATTTTGGCCGTAAACGCCACTACCGACAGCGCCGCCGCCTCGACTGCCGCACCCAGCTTTACCGCCTGCAGCGTGGTGGCCGCTATCGTGGCGTCAAACTTTTTCGCGCCGGACTCGTCCACCTGAAAGCCCAGGGAGATCAAAAAATCCTTGATAACATCAGCGTTCATTCGCGGCTCTCCAGCGGGCTATGCGGGCTTCGTTGTCTTCTTCAAGTCCGAGATAATCAGCACCCTCGGCAATACGGCACAAATCGACGGCGCCCGATTCAAGGTCTTTGAAGTCGATCCGGAAAGCCTTTGCCACCTTCCAGATCATTTCGGTGCCGTCCGGCAACGTGTCGAGCGTCAGCCCTGTGGCTGCTGGCCCTCCGTCCCTTTCTCTGGGGGTGCGGGCAAAAAATTTCCCAGGCTGTCGCCCACCACGCGACCGACAATCTGCAACATGCTGAACAGGTCAATATCGTCGAATGCCAGGTCGTTGCCCTGCGCAACCGGTACCCAGCGGTCTTTACCGTGCGCACGCTGTACCACAGCCAGGCACGGAAAAATGATCGCGTTGGTGTCTTCTTCACTCAGCATCGCGAGTTTGTCCGCCACCACTGGCAGCAGCTTTTCGAACACCGGGGCATAGCGGGTAAAATCACTCACCTTTTCTGTGTCTGCGCCCTTCACCTTTTTCGTGTCTGCGCTCTGCACCGGCTCAGATTTGGGCAACAGAGCCTGAATGCTGCCGAACTCTGCCAGCAAGCTGGCCAGCAACGGCAGCAGCTTGCGTGACACTTTAAGCTGGTCGAACACACTAAGCTTTGACGCGCTGTAGCGGATACCTTTGATTTCGAATTTCATAGCTTCTCCGTTATGCTTTTGCTTTCTCTTTCAGCAGATCGGCAATAACCGACACCACCGTTTCTGCGGCCAGCTTTGCGCGAAAGACAACAGTTGCGGTGCTTGCACCCGACATGATTGTTTTTTCCGTCACGCTGGCTACCACTGGCAGCACGTCATTCAAAATGGTGCGGGCAATGTCCGCATCCACTTCAACGCCACCAATAAAGCGGGTTTTCTTTTCCATCGGTTAAAACTCCCCTAAGATTTCGTCGATTTTGCCCGCATCAAACACCCAGGATACGTTGCCGGCCACTTTGGGATTGTTCCAGTCAGGCTGTTTCTGGAACGCACAGGCACGGGCGGTAACGATGTCGCCGGATGCACTGTTGCGCAGTACGATGACGTTATTGCCCCATAGTGCAGAAGACTGCGATTGTGCGTTGTACATCAGAGACAACTTCTTGTTTACGGGTGACGTTTTCTGCAGGTTGACGGTGACGGTCCCGGCTTTGCCTGCATGCAGGCTGTGCATTACCTCGCCGTCAGCGCCGATCGTCATGGTGTTTTTTGCCTCCGACATGGTGACCACAATCCCTTCATCGGAGTTTGCGGAACCGTAGCCAAGGTCAATAACGCCGGTCGGCCCCGTCAGCGAGGCCGAGATATCCATAAAACTGTATGCACCACTCATTGATTATTTTCCTCAGCGCATGACGTTAATCTGAACGCTGGCGTAGTGGATTGCTCCCGCCAGCTTACAGGCCACCTGAACCGGTACCGACTTACGCGCTTCGCGGTCAGCCTGTGCCTGAGACGAAATCGCGGCCATGTAGACGTAATACCCTTTGGTCAGGGTGTCACCCGGCGAAAGCTGTCCGAGTTTGCCGCCGTTCCAGATGCCCGGAGCAATCAGGCCGTTGTTCACCGCCTGCGCCATCGAGGCTTCCACGTTCGCCATGATGCGGGTGTTGCCCGCATCGGTCTGCGGCACCTTCGTGGTGCTGGTGTACAGCAGGTTAAACAGGTTGGTCTGGACGTAGTTCTGCAGCCAGTCAAGGCCGTGGCGCTCGTCGAAGAAATCGCCGTTGCCCATGACGCCCTGCTGCAGGATGGCGGTGTCGTTGGCGTAGTACACGTAAACGTTACCGTTTTTGGCATCCAGCGCAGCCGCCTGGGTGGTGTTCAGTGTTTCGTAGGTAATGCCCGGTTCCTGCTTGAACTTCAGGGTGATAGTGGTGTTGTTGCCGGTGAAGTCCACCGTAAACGCACGCCCGAACGCTGAAACAGCGGCGTAGTTGCTGGAGGACGAATACTGTACAAACGTGCGACTGTACTTAGCTGCCTTCACTTTTGACGCGATATCAGTGTTTACGGAAGACAGCAAAGCATCAGTGTTTTTGGTTGTGACAGCCAGAATGCGGCTTACAGATGACGCCTCAATAGCCGCACACACCGGCAGCAGGTCATCATCTTTGCGGTCGGCGTCATACGTCACCCCGAGACCGTACCAGTTGGTAAAGCCCAGGCAGGCGTTGACGCCATCTACCAGCGTTTCCACCTTGCCGGCTTCGCCCTGCACCAGCGTTTTTGCCCAGCGTCCGACATAAACCTGCGTGGGCGTGGGTGACTGTGAGAAGTACGCCACGGCAGCGAGATATTCTTCGCTGTTGGTGCCAAAGTCGGTGCCGATGCTGGCCGCCGAGGAATACAGGCGGATACGTTCGGTCAGCGGAATGACGGTTGCGCTTCCCAGAATAAGCAGTGAGCCAAAGTTTCGGCCCGCCGCCGCCTTCGGTGACATGATGATGTCAACGTTAACGATGTTGGAAACGGGTAAGCCCTGCGGCATGGGTTAATCTCCTGAAATACTGAAAGGGACGTCGGTCAGCGACTGGATACCCCAGGTGCTGATCACTTTGCGGCGCAGGCGAACCATCACATCGTAACGGCGTACCCACTGGTTATTGATGAGTTCCGGCGCGGGCCGGATGCTGTCGCAGTCCGCCAGCGTTAATCCCCACTGGCCCAGCGTGTCGTTGTTCTGATTCACGGCGAGCCCGTCCCGAAACTGCGCGGCGACCTGCTGGCCAGATGGCCCGTAAAAGGACGCCAGGCACTCCACCAGCTCATGTCGCCACTGTTCGGCAGTAGCATCGGTCTGATTAACGAACGCGGGACCTGCATCAGCAGCAATGCCCGTCACGCCAAACGCGCACCAGTTAACATCAGCCGGGGGAATGGCGGGCTGATCGGGCTGCCAGCGGGCAATAACGCGTCCGGCTGCCAGCCCTGAGACGTTGCGGATCCACTGGCTCAGATGCACGTCCAGCGGCGTGTCATAGTCGGTCGCGGCCTGCTGCGGGGTGAGCCAGCCGGGTTGCCCAGTGGTGTTACTGCTCAACGGGGTTTCCTCCGTCAAACGGCAACAGTTCGCAGTGCGCCTGAACAAAGCCCGCGCCGTAAGCGGTATACGGATCGACAAACGAAACGCGGTAATCGCGCCCCTGATACGTCACAATGTCCGCATCCCGTCCGGTCTGGCCCTGCGTCAGGCGTTCGGTGGTCACTATAAGGATTGCACCGTGCACCACCTGCCCCGCCTCAAGCCTGCGGCTTTCCAGCGACTTATCTACCGTCACCACGCCCGCAAACGGAGAGCTCGTGACGGTATTTTTCCCGAACCCGTTATCATCAACGGCCATGCTGCGGCGCTTTACAACTAAGGTGGTGTCGCAGAAGTCGGGATCGAAAAGGATGTCTGTTACGTCAAGATCCGGCATTTTTATCCCTCACAACGTAGGTGATCGAGCGGAGCAGTTGCCCGGTGTCATACAGCGGTTTTGTGCCGCTGCGTCCCCGGCTACGGCGGGCGCGTAACGTGGCTTCGGCAAGCGGGGTAAGCTGGTCACCGGCCGTGATGACGTTTCTGGCAGCATTCACCGCCTCCGTTCCGGCGCGGTTCAGCATGGCTTCGGCAGCCGACGCATTACCGCTCAGGACTTCAAAAGCGGCCTGCTTCATCAGCGCAGCCACCTTTTCGCGCGACTGCGCCACCCCCATATGCAGAAACGGACGCGGCGGCAGCTGAACGCTGTAGGCAGCGACTTTGTGCTGCGTGGCAAAGTTGCTTTTCGCCTGCTGCACAAACTGCCCGTTGCGTCTGAAACTGCCATCGTCAGCAATCTGGCGGTAAACGGTGGTCATGTGCTCCGGCACGCGGATAGTGCCGCCAAAGCTGTGCAGATAGCCCAGTTCGGCGTTGTTGATTTCCATCCCGTCTGAACGTTCGGCACGGTCAGACGGAATGCCCACCAGCACATCGCGGTTGCCCAGCGTTTTGAGCGCATCGAGCACCGCCTGAGCATTGTCCGCACGGAGAACAAGACCCGATTTCATAACTGAACCCCCCCGGCACCGAACATCATCATCAGTTGCCAGAATTCCGCACCGTAGCGTGAATTGTTCCAGAAACCGGCATCAGCATTCAGCGTTGAGCCGGTGTCATAGCTCACGCTTACTTTGTCCACCGACTTGGACGCCTGCACGCCGTTGGTCGAGCCACCCGCACCGCCCGTTAGTGAGGCACGGCGATCGGCAGCAAACAGCACCAGGTAATGCGCCACGAACAGTTCAGCAAAATACGGAAAAAGCTCTCGGCCCGTCACGTTCTCGTTAAGCAGGCGATCGGCAAGGGTCAGGCGAAAGGTGATCTGCGTATCGGGGAATTTCGCCTCGTCAGCAAACTGGGGAAAATCACGCCGGAAATCGGCAATCGTGGGCAGCGAAACGTTTTTGCTCATAACTCACCATGAAAAAGCCCCCGAAGGGGCTGGCTGTCAGAGTCCGTCAAGGTAGGCGATGGTTTCCGGGTAAACCGGCTCAACCGCACCCAGCTTGCCGTAGTAGGTCACAATCTGCCACAGGCCACGGTACTGCACCGGAATGCTCTGCAGCGGCACCATCGGGAAGCGAACAAACTTGTGGTCTTTGGTGTAAGCCACGGCCCGATCGACGCCGTTCGCACCGGCTCCTTTCAGCCATTTCACCGCGCGGATGTTCAGCGGCACGCCGTTCTGATGGTAGGCGATGGTGTTGGTGGACAGGTAAGACAGCAGCGACTGGTTACCGGCAGACGACACGATGACGCTTGCCAGGTACGCGAACTGCTCAGGTGGAAGCAGCAGGTCAGTCGGCACAACCGCATAGCCCGTAGACGCCCAGGCGGCGTTTAGCAATGTGTTAATGTCATTGCGAATGTCATCCGGCTTACCACCCGCCCACACCTTCGCAGCGGCCTGCGTGTTGAGGCCCGGCTGATTCACCAGACCCGGCACGCCGTTAGCGCCCAGCGTTTTGTCACCAATATACACCTGCTCATCGATGTCCATGTTCCACTTAAGCTGCATGCCCGCGTGCTTCTGGGTGTCGATCGGGCGACCCACGTGCTGCGCGGCGGCCAGCTCTTCAACCGTCCAGCCCAGCTCCATGCCCCAGGTGTTCAGGGCGCGGAAGCTGCGCTCGATGTTGACGCTAACGCCCGCCAAGGCGGTGGATTCCTGAGAAATCCAGTTTTTACCGTTGGGGTTTGCGCCGGTACCGACCGAGCCGAACTGGGTGTTGGTCCAGCTCGAAATCTGGTCATAAATCGCCACATCGGTACGCAGGTCAATATCGCGCGACCAGGTGTACTGGACCAGCGGTTCGTTCAGCGTCTGATCCAGGCGCTCAAGCTCACCGACGAGGAAAACGCCGGTGCTGTCATACGTAGCCCGGTCAAAAGTCTGCATGTTCTGCATGGATGTTCCTTAAATCTTGTAGGAGATTTCAACGTTGCCGTCTGCGTCACCGGCTCCGGTGAAGAAGGCATACGGCATGACCAGGGTATTAATCTGTGGCTTGTCGGCGGTGCCGGTGTTCTCCGCTGCGGCCAGAACTGCGCCCAGCGGGCTTGTCTGCGTCGGGTTGGCGTTGCGAATATAAACCGGCGAGCCGCGAGTAATCGTGCTTGCATCAGCGCCCACGTTCACCACCATGTAGCCGCGTTTGAGGATGTCGCCAACAAAACCAAAACCCGCGCCAAGCAGGTAGCTCTTGTCAGGCACGCTCTGCGTCGGATACGGACGCACAAACATGCCCTGAATTTTGTCAGCGGTGTCGCCCGCAGCCAGCGGTACAAAATTCGGCCCGTCATACTTGCCCGCCAGCCCGTAGGCCACGAAGGCGCTGGCCGCATCGGTTTTCAGTACAGCAGGTTCAGTGGTCAGATCCTGCGGACGCGACACGGCACCCGCAAAGCCCACACCCATGCGGTAAAGCAGTGCGTTTTTCATGAATTATTTACCCCGTTTGTCCCAGAATTCGCGGTTGCGCTGGTTGATGGATTCGATGGTGGATGACACTGTGCGGCTGGCATCAGCCGTCCGGGTGGACGTGTTGCGACTTTTTGCCAGTTCGGCCACGGCGTTAAACGCCATGTTCACGGATGCACGGTTCATTTTGCGCACGTCCGCATCGCCCACAATCTGGCGTACCAGCGCCTGATCGGCAGCGGCCAGCACGTCACGCTTGAAGGCGGTGGGCTTCATGCTGCGGTCAAGGTTGACGCCCGGCATGATGAGCTCAGCACGGTAAGCGGAATCGCCGGTGGCTTTTTCCTCTTTCTCGTCCTTTTCTTCACCGTCACCGGTTTTATCCTTGTTTTTGTCCTTGTCTTCCTCATCGCTGTCGCCAGTACGGCCTTCCAGCTTGTCCAGACGGGCCAGGATGGATTTCGCCCAAGGCGGCGCTTCCTCGTCTTCATCGGCGGTTGCGCCCACGATGGGTTTGGGGTCAGCCGGTAAAGGCTGCTGAGGTGAAAGGTTAATGTTCACCACGCCCGGAAGGTCGTCAGAATCGCCAATAATGGATCGTGGGGCGGTCTGGGTCATTTCGGTAATGGTATCCATGTCGCCGGTTTTGACGGCGCGTTTCAGCCGGTTAAACCAGCTCTGTGATACTGTTGCCATTGTGTCGCTGTCTCCGATAGAGCAGATAATTCCGGCCCTGCCTTTGGGGACAAGAGCCACGTGATTGCCGGTAATATGGTGCTGATCTGCATTGCCCGGCCCTTTCTGGCGGTACTTCGCGTCATAGCCGCATGACACTTCGCGCAGGCCGCTTTCGATGGCGTCTATCGCCACCTCGTCCTTGATGATGAGGTCAGCCAGAAGAAGCCCAGACTGTTCACCCTCGCCGCGCCGCACGTCAGAAACGTGGCCAACGGCGAGTTCGCGCCAGTTCTCCGGATCGACGAACAGCAGATTGCCGAGATCGTCTTCGGGATGCAGGAGGGTGACGGACATTCCCTCGAATGAAGCCATAGCCTCCGGGCTGAACACTTCCTCGGGAGTGCGCGTGACGACGATTTCGCCGTCTTCGTCCGGTTCCAGTTCGGGAAAGTCCGCCTCGCCGTAAAGCTGTTTACCCGTCCGGGCGATCGGCACGTCCTTACACAGCAGTGAGCCATCAGCCAGCCGGTATCGCGTGTCACCTAGACGGGAATTGAAAAGGTATTTCATAGTTCACCTGCGGATTTCAGGCATAAAAAAAGCCGCCCGGAGGCGACCATTGATGAGGGTGGAAATTGACGTAATTTATGGCTTATTTAACATAATGATTCTTACACGCCCTTCGCTTGTGACACCAATATAGTAATGTCACTTTTTAACCATTTAGAAATGTCACTTTTTGCGGCATAAGGGATGAATCTTATGCTACAAAAAGGACATTCGAATGTTGGTGACTATGTCAGATAAGGAATTACACCGGGCCAGCGTCATTCAGGCCGTTGTTGAAAAACGTTTGCGCCGTCGCGATGCAGCCATTCAGCTGGATCTTACTGAACGCCAAGTTCAGCGCCTTATGAACTGCTACCGCGAGTCTGGTGCTGCGGGGCTGGTTCACGGGCACCGGGGAAATCAGGGCAACCACAATCTGCCGGAGTCGTTCAGATTGCGTGTGCTGGCTCTGCTGCATGAAAATTACAGTGATTTCGGGCCAACGCTGGCAGCAGAAAAGCTCAGAGAACGGCACGAGATTGTTGTTTCCGTTGAAACGCTACGCAAATGGATGATCGCGAGTGGCCTGTGGGTTCCTTACGTCAGGCGTAAACCTCGTGTATATCAGCCCCGCAACCGGCGTGACTGCCTTGGAGAACTAATCCAAATCGACGGATCACCTCATGACTGGTTTGAAGGACGCGCTCCGAAATGCTGTCTGCTCGTCTTTGTTGATGATGCAACCGGCCAGCTGATGCACCTGCGTTTCGGGGAAACCGAATCCGCGTTTGATTATATGCTGGCCACCCGCGAATACATTGACAAGCACGGTAAGCCCCTGGTTTTTTACAGCGATAAACACGGGGTTTTCCGTGTTAACCACCCGAATGGGGCAAAGACGGGAACAACGCAGTTCGGACGGTTACTTCATGATATCGGTGTGGATCTAATCTGTGCCAACAGTCCTCAAGCAAAAGGCCGGGTCGAACGGGCTAATCAGACGCTACAGGACCGGCTTATCAAAGAAATGCGTCTGGCAGGGATCTGCAGTATTGAGCAAGCCAATGCCTGGTTAGAAACCTTTATTGATAGTTTTAACGGTCGTTTTGCCCGTGTGCCCAGATTCCCTAAAAATCTGCACCGGCCGATCACTGAAAGTGTTGAGGAACTTGATGACATGTTTGCCTGGCAGGAAACAAGAAAACTCACCAAATCACTGACATTCCGTTATGACAAAATTATTTACCTGGTTGAACCGACAGAAGAAAACTCACGCCTTGCTGGCGAAAATATCATGGTATATGACTATCCAGACGGCACTTTAGCCTTTAAATATGCCCACCGCTCACTGAAATATCATGCGTTCGACAAACTTGACTGCATTGACCAGGGAAAAATAGTTGACAACAAACGCCTCGGTACGGTGCTGAAACTGGCACAGGATAAAATGGATGAGCTGGACCGTCAGGGCAAACGCGAACGAAGCAAAAGCATGCCGAAACGCCGGGCACAGGCCCGTGTTCAGGAACAACTCAAAGCCATCAATCCTGTTCTGGTCAATCCAGAAGAGTTCAGAGCAAGTCTTAAAAGATAGCGTTGGCTGATATGCTCCAGACTGAATACAAAATTAATTAGCCATTGATAGTAATCAGTTATCTATTTTTTTGATTGTAGGTATTTTTCTGCATGACTGAAGCACTTGTTAAAAAGCATATCCATATGTCTTTTATCTTCAGGCGTCTGTGGTGGATATTGTTTCGGTACATCAACGGTATTTGTAACTCTGTTTACTTTACCTGCAAGGCCGACAGGCCTCCCTTTTGAATCATTATAGATGCGCCCATCGGCAGCAGTATGCTGAGTTGATGATGATTTACTAACGTTCATGGCATACCTCGTAGCAGAGTGTGAAGTGATGAATTATTAAAAATAATAGCCAGAAGGAAGATCTTTTTTCAAATGGAATTTAAGCCATTCCCTACAAAAGTGACATTTCTATTTTGGGGGATTGCGTGACATTTTAAACTTGCAATAACATCGCTTTTGGCACTCATTTGAAATGACATGTCAGAGACGTAAAAAAGCGTCTTTACTTCGCTTATTCAGGTGTTTTCCGACGATAACATTTTTGCAACAAATCGCCACTTCTGATGTTCTCCGCAAACCCGCTATCAAAGGCCCGTTTTGCCGCCTTTACTCATTCCGCTGGAGGCCGCGTTTCAGCGAAAACAACCTCACACCAGCAGCGGCAGTTGGGCAACGCACCCGCATGGCCCGTCATGCCATCGAGCGTGGGCGGGTCAGTCCAGTTCACGAACTTACCCTCCATCTGCTCATGTGAATGCCTCACGTCACCGTCATCCGCCGTTCGCCAGATATAACCCTGCGAACCACTGGCCAGCGCTCTGGCCTGCGTCAGGGCTGTGACTGCACGACCTGTTTCGGTGCGGGCAATGAGTTTCGCCCGTGACATTGCCACATCACCGGATGCCGCTATTTCTTTCGCAAATGAGTCAGCGCGGCGGCCTGATGCAACAGCCTCAATCGCCTTGTTCTGAATGTTATAAATACGATCAGCGGCTTCCAGCGGCAGAGACTTGATGTACTTCACCTGTTCGGCGACGATACTCTGCATCACCTGGCCCGCTGACGTGCTGCTGATGACGTGGCGAAGCTCATTACCAATCAGCAGGCTGTTACGCCGCCACTCTTTTTCGCTGTGGCGCTCCAGATCATCAGCAAAGCCTGTCGCCACACGGTTTGCCCAGCCGTCAATGATATCGCTGTAACGCTCAAGCGCGTCCATGATGTCGGTCACGCTATCATTTGAACCATCGTAGCGGCCATTTACGATGTCGCCCACCGCCTGCGCTATCCTGCGTAGGCTGGTCCGGTACCGGGCCTCCGCCTGTTTCGGCAGGATCCGGGTCGTCAGTCCGTTCGCTGTACCCTGGCGGCGCTTCGTCTTCCGCATTCTCGATATCCTCATCGGTGATGGATGCGCCCACGCCCGTAACGTCTGCGTTTTCCCTCAAATCCGTCATGCCGGCTTTGACCGTCATCAGTCCCGCATCCACGGCGGCCACGATGGCGTTAACGGTGTTGGTGGCAACCGTAGAACGGTCAACGTCCGACATCTGCCAGAGCGGGTTAAACTCAAATGTGAAATCGTCAGGGAGCGCACTGCCCAGCTCTGAACGGTACATGACGTCGAACAGCTTACGCAGCGGCTGTCGCAACCGGCGCTCCTGCTGGGTGCTGATGGTGTCGTAATAGTTGGCAAGGTCAGCGTCACCCGTAGAGAATCCCTTTGGCGACTGGCCGAACAGGCGCACCAGCGGAATGCCAACAGCGCCACTTATCTGTTCGGCGAACTTGCTGATAATGTCATCAAGGCCCGCAAACGAGTACTGGTGCGTCTCGAACTCGTCCATTTTATCCATGAGCGTCAGGCCTTCATTGCTCTGAAACAGGCGGATCATGTCCATCTGCTTGGTAAGCTTATCCAGACCGGGGCCACCCAGCCCTATCAGTTCACGCAACTGGCCCACCTTATAGGTACGAAGATGCGCCTTATAGACCAGTTGTGCCGCGCCCATTGATGCGCTGTCAAATGCAGTCAGCCTGTCCCAGATGCGCTCTACAATGGACATGCCCCACTCGTTCTCGGTCTGGGCCTGCTGGTAAGGCAGCGTCACGCCGTCGAAGCGGATCAGGCGGCTGTGGTGTATTTTCCATGCCGGGATGCCGGACGCCGTGGCAACCACGTCATAAAACTCCGGCTTGCCCAGGTGCGGACCCATATCCTTGATACGCAGCTGGAGGTTTGGGTTTATCATCCAGCGGTCAAGCGGCAGTATCCCTTTGAACTTGCCCTTACCAATGGTTTCCAGCCGTAATGGCGTAAAGGGTGCCTGCCCCTCGATCATGATGAACCCGACCGCACCGCCGTAGAGGCGCGACCACTTGATGATGTCGTTGAGCCTGTCCCAGATTTCCAGATCGTCAAACAGCGATT
Organism: Pantoea sp. JZ2; assembly: GCF_035191405.1. Lineage (NCBI taxonomy): Bacteria > Pseudomonadati > Pseudomonadota > Gammaproteobacteria > Enterobacterales > Erwiniaceae > Pantoea > Pantoea sp. JZ2. The sequence continues at coordinate 4,429,761 of NZ_CP045247.1, forward strand.
CCAGCACGCCGCGGGCTTTAGGCTCGATTTCAGACGTGATACGCAACCCCTTGCGTGTCATGTCATCGGCGATAGCGTCCACCGCTGAACCTATAATGGACGATGAGCGGTAGGCCCACTCAATCTGCATGCGGTTACGGCTGGTGAAATTGGCGCGGTACGTTGACGCAGCGTGCTGGTTGGGCTGCTGCATCCCCACGCGGGCCATGAAGTTATCGTAGCTGTCCGCTGTGGCCGCCGTTATACCGGGCGATTTTGTTTTTCGGGCCATAGTTCCTCGTTACAGTCGCATCCAGGCATCAAGCGCCGTGTTCATGGGGGCGTAGATAATCATGACGGAATCAGCCAGGTTAGGCGATTTGGTGCCGTCAGGCTTTTTGTCCACAACAATCTTACCCACCCCATTCACGGAGTAGGTGGGCTGCGACAGTTCCACCAGAAGCTTGTCTTTCATCGCCATAGCGCTGCTGATCGAAATGATTTCGTCAGGGTCATAATCCATTCCCTCTTTGACAGCGCGGTAGGTTTTCTGAAAGCGGGTGCGAAGGTGCCACCAGCTCTGCGCTTTGGCGTTCGCAAAGAAATCTTTGTTGAGTCGCGCAGGCTGTCCGTTATCCCCTCTGACCGCTTCGGCCTCAGGATCGAACACGGCACCGCTGCCCCTGAACGGGGTGGCAATGATATGGCGTTGCCTTAGTGCCGTTCGCTGCTCGTTGATAACCCTTGCGTCACCGCGTGCACCGGCACCCAGCCCGTCCGCATCAAAACGGAAGGACTCCAGATTCTTTTCATCGCAGAGGGTAAAAGCTTTCTGGACGGAGCCAAAGATATCGTCACCCTTGCCTGACCATTCCTCGGCATCTTCAAGCAGAAAACCGTGACGTGTGGCAAAGGCGTTTTTATCTTTGCCTTCGTCGGCCACGTCCATGGCACCGATTCGCTGCCCGGTTGGCCGGATACCCAGCTTAATGTGAGCATCGACAGCCGCCTGCACCCAGGCAGACGGGATCAGCACACCTTCCACAGACGCGCTGTAGTTAATGTCGATCTCCTGCGCCACGGTCACCGGGTCGAGTTCAGCAACCTGTTTGTCGTACCAGGCTTCATCCTTGCGTGGATCATCACGCCAGTGAAAGGTGAATACGTCGATTTTGCCGCTGTGACGCCGTTCAGCGAACGAGTTCGCCATACCGTTGGGCGTTGAAATGTCCTGACGGCAGTTCGTCGTTGCCGATAACGAGGCGTCCACCAGGTACGGGCGCTCAAGGAACGCGGATTCATCGACGATATAGAATGATGTACGGTCACCACGCCCGATGCCGTCACCGGCTTCACCCGTCATCGCTGAGTCATTCTCAGGGAACAGGATCCGCATGTGCGGGGCGTGTGCTTTAGGATTCCAGCCTCCCCGAAACTCTACGGGCAGCAGGCCAATGAAATTACGCGCCTTGTCAAAGAGCGACTTAGGCGAACCAATTTTGTCTACGTATTCCTCTTTGCGAGAACCAAACCCGGCAATGATGCCGCGGTTGAACAGGCACAGCGATGCCGCCATGCCCACGGTCAGCCAGGACATGCCCATATCACGCGTTTTTTCGGTAATACCGGGCTTTGAGGTGCGCCAGTGCTCGACAAACCACTGTATCCACTCTTCCTGTTTGGGGAATAGCAAAAAAGGTATGCGTGCTGGCAGCCCGCGCTCAACGTTGCGCGGATCAACCGTCATACCCCAGTCGATGATAAACTGGGCAGGATTATCGCGATAGAACGCTTTCATCGCGGGCAGCATGCCGGGGTTTTGCCTGATACGCTGCAACCTCTCCATGCGCCATTCAAACACCTGCGTGTAATCCGGATTACGGAAATCGAAGGGGAAAGGTACAGGCATGAAATTGTTCCGATTTGAACGCTATTTAACATAATAGATGTAATGTGAACTTTGCCAGCGTGCCAGTTTGAAATGTCACCGCCTGAGCCGTGTTTCCCCATGTTATCTATGAGAAAACAGCAAAATGTCACTGCATAAACGGTGCATAAAAGCGGCCCGAAAATGCATAGACCGAAAAGATAACGAAACCGCTATTTCCGGCATTTATCCCATCATCTTGCGGTAAAGCTCTGCGGCCTGGTCTGTTGTCAGGTCAGTGCCGTTACTTTCACCGTGTGACGGCACCGGCTCTTTGCCATCGTCGATGTTATAAGCCTGACGCTCAAGACCCACGAGATTTTTAAGCGACTCTATCAGTTCTTTAACTGACTTTACCCGAGAAGGCAGGCTGATCACCTTGTGGTAAATCTCGTTTAATTTGTCCTGGCCTTTTTCATCCGGGCTGAGCATCAGCTCGCCCAGCTTTTCGAAGTCAGCTAAAGATGAGGTTTCTACCTCCAGCTCGTCAAACAGCATGTTCGCAAGGCGGCGGGCGCGGGTGATATCACCACGGTGTTCCATTCTGACGCGGGCGATTGTCTCAGCCGTTGCCTCGATGAGTACGCGCTCTGACAAATTCCCCTCTGTGCGTACCTGCCTGCGTACTTCCTGTTTGCGTACCAAATCATCGGCACGACTTTTTATCTTTGCGGCGAGGTCGCGCGTCCAGTCATCACGCTTGGCACGCTTACGAATAGCGCCTTCACTGATACTGTGCTGTGCTGCAATTTCACGGAGGGACAGCAAGCCAGCGCGATAGGCCGATTCGATGGCCTCCCAATCCGGCTTTGCCATACTAACTCCTGACAAAAGTCACTTTGGTGGTAATAAGGCGGCGAATCAGCCTGGCGGCTTCGCGCTCCATATCAGCAATCGTTTCTGGTGTGGCAGGCTTAAATGCGTATTTACGCTCGATCTCAGTCAGCACAGCATTCACTTGGGCGTTTTTGGGGTGAGCAATTTCTACCGTTAATCGGGCCATTCGGAACATCCTGCTACAAAGTGAGGTTAGCGCCCGTGGGCGCACATAAACTTTATGCTGCAATATCGGGTGCTCTCAGTGAAAACACCCTGTATTGCTTACGCCAGCTTTTTAGCCAGTGAAGCCACATCGTCGAATACGGTATCAACGTCATGGCCTGCCACTTTCAGCAGTTCTTTCACCTTTGTCAGTACGGCATCAGTTTTATCGGTTGCTGTTGTGACCGGCTGCGCAGTGGTCGCAGTGGTGTTGTCATACAGTGGTTCGGACATTTGTTTCTCCTGGGTGTCGGTTAGGGCTTTTTTGACGCATCACTTTGCGCCTCTTCGGTTTTGGGTTCTTTTAGCTCAGCAAGCCACTCCTGTTTAAGCTCGATGATTTTGTCTTCAACGTGCTTTTCAATGTCCTGCCAGTCGACTTTGATGGCAGCTACGAACTCCTTTGGCTTATTCGGGCTGTTCTTCCATCGGAACAGGCCCACCAGCCAGCCGGCTGCGAAGCCAGTGACGAGCGCAATCAGCGCCCACGTAATGAGTGCGGTAGTGGTAAACATGCTGATCCTTAATTTTTTGACCGGGAGGAAATGGAACGGACGATTGCGAGAATAACCATTGTTGCTGCTACTGTTTTCCATGAAATGGGCACAATTGCAGCCCAGCCAGCCGTAACAGCGAGTAAATTCCATGCCCACAATAGAAGCCAGGCAACACCCATCCCAAATGCAATAGCAAAGGTAATAATCAAAAAAGCAAAAAAGTAGAATGCCGCCTGATTGCTGGTTCGATATTTAATATTGATTGCCATTTTGTTATTTACCTTGTCGGGATAATTCGATTTTGCGGATGCTTGCCTTGTCCTTGTTGCAGTTGCCCAGCACGGTTAACAGCCGTTCGTTTAATTCCAGGCTGCTGCCCCACGTAAGTGGATCTGGAATTTCCGGTACCGGACAATCAGCGGTTAATTCCACTGGGATCGGGACTGGTGGAACCTTAACGAATCTGGTTTCTGTGCGTGCGCAGCTCGTCAGCAGCGGTAGCAGGAACAGGCAGAGCAGCGCACTTGTCTGTCTCCACCGCCTTACGGATAACAACAATGCGGTTTTCGCTGTCGGTGTTGGCCTGCTGTTTCTGGGCCTGCGTTGAGGCAGCAATGTCGTTAAACAGTCTAACGGCAGAGATAACATTGTTGGTGACAGCCTCGGCTGATTTTGTCTGCTGAATTGCCGCATCGCGCTGTTTCTCCACTCTCAGAGTTGAATCACGGTAATGGGCAGCGGTCAGCAATAACGCAGCTATCAACACCACCAGCAGGAAAGCCAGCACAACGCGCCAGTTACTCAGTAGCCAGGTCATGGATTCAGGCTCCAGTTACAGATCTCACGCTCAACATCGCGACGATTAGCCAGCCCCTGAATCCTCACGCGGTCAACGTATACCCAACTGCGAAGGCCATCACAGGCTTGCTGATAGCGGCCAGCATTAAGGTTGCGCAGTACCGATGAGTGCTCGAATGCATTAACGCCGACGTTATAGCTAAAACTGATAAGAGCGGCTTTCTGATATGCATTCGACGGCACCTTTACGGACCTTTCCACAGAGCGGGCATAGGGCTGCAGGTGTTTTTGCAGAAGCGCGTCGCACTCTTTTTGGGTATAAGTTTTACCATGAATTACGTCCGGGCCTGTGATGCCGTTGCATACAGTCCAGACGCCACCCGCATCACGGTATGGCGTGTAGGAATTGCCTTCGAGGCTTGGAACCAGAACAGCCGCGATGGCCAACGCACCACCACCAGCAGCTGTGATGAGGCTTTTACGTAAAGCGGGTGAAATAGCCATGTCTACTCCTTCGCAGCATCAAGCACCTTGTTTATGCCCTGAATAACTTCCGGCGATTTCTGAACCGCTGGGGAGTCTTTCGAGCCTTGCAGATAATCAAGCACCGCCTGAGCACGAACGCGGTCTAACTCCAGGCGCTCGCGCTCACTGCGCATGCTCTCTTCAATTTCCTGACGCTTCAGCTTTTCAGTGCGCCGCTTATCCAGATACCCAAAGATGGCTATCACTAAACCTGCCACGGCGGTGATCATGTACACCCGGTCGAGTGTCACGACTCCGGCGAGGCTTGAAAGAGTTGCCATCCAGGTGCCCCCGCTGATTGCAGTGTCTGCGTGTTGGTTCATGCGTATCATATCCACCCCCGAAGCGGGGACTTGTCCAATTAGGAATTGTCTACTTTCTGAACTGGACAAGCCCGGTTAGCCTTTTTCGTGTCGAATGAAAAAGCACAGCCCTGCCGCTGGGTAGCCAATGAATGGAAAACTGTAATTTCACAGTCAGGTTGAGATTGCGCATCGCCACAGCGTCAAAGGGTAAGTGGTTTGTTGATTGGCGAACGCAAAAAATTAAGGATGCCGCTACGTTTAATAACCATTTAAACTACATGGATATAATCTTCAGTGGGTTACCCACCCATCCAAAGATGACCCTGTAACTGACTTAGCAGCCGCTACCACGTACCTTCGGTAGCGGTTTTTTTGCATAACAAAAGGCCCACCGGAGTGAGCCTTGGAGTGCTGTAAATTGTGGCTATAAGTCTGCGGTGCCGGGTGCCTCCCGGTGCCCAACTCTCTCAGCAGAGTAAGACGCTGAGTAATCTTGTATCACTGAGGCAGCCTCGCCGCTTAGGGAGATTCACCGCATTAGTACCATTTTAATCATCAAAATTAATAAAAATAACTAACCATTTATAGGTAAATGTATTAAAAATCATATATATGAATAAAATTAAGCATTAATTATCAAAAAAATATTACTTTAAAGTGGTCCTATCTCTGCGGGCGTTACAGGATGTTTTGCCCAGATAACCATTGGTGTTTGTAAGTGTGTTTCAGCCGCGTAAGGACATTCCTCCCTTACGCGGTTTTTTTCTTGCGCGAATCACAGCCACCATCTTGGCATGATATTCACATAAACAACAACGCGCCATTCCTCAGCGCGGCCTGTCGATTCGCAATCATTTACAGGTCTTCAAGTCCCTGAATGGGAATACATGCTCTGACGCAACTGCGATTAACTGCCTGGCATATCTGCCCAGAGCGAATTTGGTGCAAACTGATGGTAACGATCCACCCTCTCAAGCTCTTCAGGCAAGCGCTAATCCTTCTCAGCTAAGTTTGCATTTTTGGCGGGAAAGGCAGGATTCGAACCTGCGACCAATCGATTAACAGCCGAACGCACAACCGCTGTGCTTCTCACCCTGAATTACAGGCACAAAAAAACCCCGCCGAAGCGAGGTCTTGAATGTGATTAGTGGTGTATGCGTATAAATATCCCACTATCTGGCCAGAATACGCCAGTTTTATGCAATGTCAATTTATTTCGTGGCTTTCCTGAATACTGCGTCGGCGTGCGCTTCTTCGATTTCGCACTTGCTCACCAGCATTTCGAAGAATGGCTTCCAGTTGCGTGACCAGGATGACTGTGTGAGTTCCGGGACCAGTAGGGCGACTGAACGGTAAGCCATGCTCGACGGCAAACGACGATAGCCGCGGCTTGAACAACGTTCACACTCTTTCTCAACCGGTACACCCTGGCGCTTTGAGGCTTCCAGATCCCTAACCCGGCCTGTACCATTGCAGCGACAACGGGCAGATACACGCCCTTTGCCGTCACAATGATCGCATTTTTCCCTGACCATTTCCTGAACAATGCGGGGCGGTATCTTTTCCTCGCCGTCTACAGCGCTGATATAGCCTGGATACTTCACTACGTTGCGCATGACGTGGTTAAACCCGGTGCCGTTGCAGTGCTGGCATGGTGCTGTGGATGATGCCGAACGTGCATATTCATCAAACGCCAGCTTTGAAAGAACCATCAGACAACGCCCCAGCTTTGCGCCAGCGGCTTTCCTGAGCAGCTTTGGTGCAGTGCGGTTGGCATACTGTAAAAGCTGTTCAACAGTGCGGTAAGTTTCCTCGTTGTTGCCCGTGGATTTGGCCAGCACAGCCGAAATACCAAACGGTGCCTTAGACTGACAAAACCCCACCGCGCCCATCAGATCCGTTCCGGTCAGCGAATCACTGCCTGTAGCGGGTGTGGTGGCGTCATACTGCTGGCTCTTGGGATTGAAATATTTGAGTGCTGATTCCAGTTTCATGCCGCCGCCTTTTTGTTGAATGTGAGTTCACGCACCTGATCACCTTTCTGGATGACATCGTTAAAATCATCCGAGTCCGGCCAGCGCACTGTGACTTTCTGAATATCGTTTTTTGCCAGTAAATTTCTGTGGGCGCAGGCAAACGCTGCCGAATGCCCTGTTGCTGTGTGCCTGTCCATGTCGGTAAAAATAATCAGGTGAGTTACCCCTGCCGGCGCGAGAAACTTCTCCATGAAATTTGCGTTTATGACTGACCAGGTATTGACGCCATAAAGCTGTTTGCACGACAGGGCCGTTTCGATCCCTTCTGCGATACCCAGCGTTGATGCCACCGGGAAAAGCCGGATAGCAACTGAGGTGGCATATTCCAGATAGTTATCGTCCTGTAGCTTTTTCTGCTTTTTCGCCATATCGACTGATGCCTTTTTGTCACCGTCCAGTAGCGTGCGGTGCAGATAGCACAGGTTCATTTTGCTGTCGGTTGCCAGTGACCATATCGCCTGAAACGTGCCGCCAGCGTGCAGAGGCTGACTGTTGCAGTATCTGGCTGCATCCGGCACAGGCAGAGTGAATATCCCCCTGCTGCTGAGATAAGCCTGTGCGGGCGTGTCTCGCAGCCCCTGCATCCCGGAGAACTTACGCAGAACGGCATCACGCACCTGATCCACCGTTGTGACCTGCTTTTGTCGCTGCGGTACGCTGGCGTCATGCTGCCAGACATTACCGATAATCTGATCCACCTCGGCGAACAGTTCACCAATGCTCTTCTGCTGCGTGAGTTCAAGCAATTTCCAGCCGTCACCGCTGCCGCAACTGCAAATCCACGTTCCGCGCCTGTCTTTGTCATCAATGCGAAACTTGCCCTTGCGGTTACAGACCGGACATTCCTTCGCCCAGTGTTTTAAACCCGTTACAGGCGGCAAACCGAATGCCTTAAACACTTCCGGCCAGCGCCCGATCACGGCGTCTCTGGTATTCATCAGGCGGCACCCCGCGACTTACTGAATGCGATAAATTTTGCCTTGATATACCCGGCAACCTCCGGCCCGGTTTCCATCGGGTAATCAGACAGCCCGTTAGGCCATTCTCCGAACTTCTCCCTGAAAGTGTGGGCGCACCATCCGTCAGATACAGGCTTTTTGCCGCTCATTGCCCTGAACCGCTGATAGCCCTTAATCTGGCTCCACCACACCTGCTTGTCGCTGCGGGTATAAACACGCTTCTTGCCTGTCAGTTTGTGCAGCTTGCGTGAGGTGTCCGTTTCGACGTTCTCACCGCCAACAGGCTTGAATCCGCATTTCGGGCAGACGTAAACGCCAGCGGGTTTCATGAAATGGCACTGTGAGCACTCTTTGGGTTTCTTCTCTGCCTTTTCGCTTTCGCCGTAACCGGCTGCGGTCTTCATGCCGTCGTTTTTGCCAGGCAGCGTGTCGTACTCGATATCGTCCGGGTAGCCCAGGCGGTGTATGCTGCCGCTGTGATCGAATATCAGACAGTGGTCTTTCCCGGGTGCCGTGCGCAGACCGCGCCCCAGACACTGGATCCAGCGCATTTCTGATTTGGTCGGGCGGGCATAGATAATACAGCGCACATCGCTGTCAAAACCCGCCGTCAGCACACCCACGTTGACTATTACCTTCGTGGCACCCTGTTCGAATCGGTGAATAATCATCCGGCGCTCATCGGACGGGGTGGCGTCAATGATGATCTCAGCAGAGACGCCAGCACGGTTAAACTCTGTCGTGATAAATCCGGCGTGAGACTGATTGACACAGAAGCACACGGTCGGGCGGTTTTCGCCATGCTGCAGCCAGTTACTGACGATATCGCCCACCAGCGCAGAATCGCCCATAATTTCGGCAAGCTGTTCCTCGTTGTAATCCTTTCCGAAGCCGCCCTTTGCGGACATTTTCACGCCGTTCAGATCCGGGTTTGTGGGTGCGTAGAACTCATACGGACTCAAATCACCAATACCGATCAGCTCTTTCATCGTGGTTGGCTTGATGAGGCGCTCGTAATACTGGCCCATCCAGGATGAGAACGGCGTACCTGACAGACCGATCACCCGAATGTCGCTGTCGCGGATAACCTCAAGCAGGGCGCGGCGTTTCATATGGGCCTCGTCCACGATCAGCAGGTCGATATTGTCCGGGAATTCACGGCGAATCAGCGTATCTGCCGAAGCAATCTGAATCAGGCGGTCCGGGTCATGTGGCTTGTAGTCGCGCCAGACGTAGCTGATCTGGTCTTCCGGGATGCCATACTGGACGAAACGCGCCGCCGTCTGGTGTACCAGTGTCAGGTAAGGCGCTACAAACATCGTGCGTTCACCGCTGGCAAGCGCACGGTCGGCCAGATAGGCAGAGATAAACGTTTTACCGTAGCCTACTGGTGCGTAAAGCAGGAATGTGCGATAGTCATTCCAGTCATCGCGTAGCATCTGCAACGCGGTGACCTGCTTGGTCTTCGGTTTAAGATTCAGCATTTCCTGGTTCCTTTTGGTTTGCGGGCTGAAACCTCCCTCAAGGTTTCACGCCCTTCCAGATCTTCCTGCTCTGCCTTCATCGCCGTTTTCAAATCCGCAATGCTTATGACCTGAGCCGATTTTTTACCCATCGTGTAAAAACTTGCCTTAGCGATGTTCCAGCTACGCCCGCCCCAGACAAATTCCGGGTTGATTGCGTAGATCCCTCCCCGGCGATACCTGATTAACCCTGTCTCAACAAGCTCCTTATTGGCCCGCTGTATGCTGCGCTCAGTAAGCCCCAGAGCCTGAGTAATCACGTCACCCGAAGCGATGTAACTTCCCAACCGCCAGTCCGTTTTTTCCACCAGGTAACCAAACAATCTCAATGCTGCCGGTGACACCTGCGACAGGCGGGCAAACATCGTCTGGTTATTAAACATCCGACAAAATCTCGTCATACAGCCCCGTAACTCATTGATTTTTAACAATACGACAGACCCTGTCATGTTAAACGACAAACCCTGTCGTTTTGATGTTGATTAACCTTCTGTTTTTATTGAAAAAGTTAAGTTCCCCTCTCCTTGTCCTTATATCCCGTGCTCGTAGACTCGATCCGCAGTTGACCTTGACCCTGGTTTTCTGTGTTTTTACCTTGTGCAAACCTGACGATTTTTTCCCTTGCCAGTGACAAAGGCCCTCGATGGTGCCCGCTGTCTGTTCGTGCATCACCACCACCCCTGTGCTAACTGATCCTCGCCGATCTGTGCAGCAGCTACCGGCTGGGCATGGTCACTGGCTAAGGCGGGTTTTTCAGTCAGCCCCATAGCCGCATTCTGATAACGCTGCACGTACAGGCGAAGACGTGTGTTTGCCTCCCGGCGTCCGGCGTTCTGCTGGCGGTATGGGGTCGGTTCTGCATCAAATGCAGCCTGATAGACTTCGGCATACTGCGTGGCTACCTTATGCCGCATCGACACAGGAAGCTCGTTAAGCTGCTCCTGTATCCACTTGCCATCTTCCTGGACGAAAACGGCTGGCATGACGGCTGAGAGGTAATCAGACTGCATGGTCTGGGCCTGTTAGAACACGCACAGCCCTCTGCTTTGAAGGAAACGGTTTGGTTTCAAAAGCAGCAATATGATCTGGTTCGATTTGGACAAAAATACTCCTACCCGACCGTAAGGCTTTACTGATTGCAATTTGGGTAACACCTAATCTCTGAGCCGCCCTAACCTGGCCTATTTCCGAAACGTAATCTTTAAGCGTTAAAGTCATCATTTGTGTGTCCATTTTTAGTATCAAAGGTACTATAAGTCATAGTACTATCGATAGGAGACATTTTCAAACTAAAGGTATTAAAATAAGATATGAAAAACTCTAAACGACTGACGACAGAACAGCTGGAAGATGCAAAGCGTCTAAAGGCCTTGTATGAGTCAAAGAAAAAATCACTGGGTATTACCCAACAATACATTGCTGATGAAATGCACATCACTCAGAGCGCTGTGGGGCATTATTTAAATGGGAGAAATGCCCTTAACATCAGTTCAGCCCTTATGTTTGCAAGGATTTTAGCTGTGGAGGTTAGCGAAATAAGCCCTTCAATAGCTAAAGAACTCCATTCGATGCATGTCTATGCTAAGAACGTCGACTTTCTGATGCCGCATAAGAATTTTTCTTCGTACCCCATGATTAGCTGGGTCAGCGCCGGAGCGTGGACGGAAGCATTTGAGCCTTTTTCAGCGAAGGATGTAGACGAATGGCTTGAGTCAGATGCGCACTTAGAGGGTAACGGATTTTGGTTGCGCGTACAGGGAGATTCGATGACATCACAAACCGGCCTCAGCATCCCAGAAGGCATGGCAATTCTCGTTGATACAGGAAAGGAACCGAGAAATGGGAGCCTTGTTGTAGCCAAACTTGATGACACAAACGAAGCAACATTTAAAAAATATGTCATTGATAGTGGTCAGAAATTTCTAAAACCCTTAAATCCAAGCTATCCACTTATACCGATAAATGGCAATTGCAGGATCATAGGTGTTGTAGTAGAGGCCAAATATCGATTCTGTTAGTCACTGTTACACTATAAAGCCGGCTTCCCGGCTTTTTTTTAAAATTAAAAACGTTAAAAAACAAATATTAAAACCACTGGTTATAAATAAATTTCTTTTTTAGTATTGAAAATACTAAAACCTTAAGTACTATTATCTCAACGGCAAGCACAGGAGCCAATGAGATGATCAGCGTAGAACCACAACCCAAACAAACAGTTTCAATCAACAGAAAAGAAGCAAGCGACCTTCTTACCTCATCTGCAGCAACGATTTCTTGCTGCAATAGCACTCTTGACCTTGTAATTGAGAGCCTCGATCACCCCGAGGGTGACATTAGATTAGCATCAATATTACACCTCGTGAAAAATTCCCTTGATGCAATAAATAGTGATCTTTCTGCATTCGATACCAATAACCTTTAACAGGGTTAAAAATTCAACCAGAGATTTATTCTCACGCTGAACGCGCGTGATTCGCTTAAGCAAATTTTGGAGTTTAATAATGAACTTATTAAGCCGAGTAATTGATTTTGTTTCTAATCCAATGTCAAACGCTGGAAATTTACATAAATGCATCATGCGAGATGACACGATGGCTGGCGTTATTGAGCCAGGCTCAGAAGTGATTGTGGATGTCTCAGCCATTAATTTTTATGAAGATGGAATTTATCTTTTTAACTATGACGGCGTACTAAACATCAAGCGTTTACAGTTTCTTAAAAATGGAATTAAAGTAATTCCAAATAACGGCCATTACATTAGCTATTTAATCGAAGATGGCTTTGAGAAGCTCGTCATTCTTGGGCGCGTGGTTTCAACTCGTAGAATGGAGTGCTGGGCGTGAAGATCAAAAACTCAACCGCATACCGTCACGCTCAGACCTGCCACCTGTCAAAGCATGACGTAATAGCAAACCTGTTTCTCCGCGCTGCATATGGGGTGAAGTGATGGAAATTGACAATTTCGAAGAAGCCAAAAACATTTCTGAGCAGTTAAATGTTTTAATTCAGGTTATCTATTCTTCCCAGCTATCTAATCATGAAAAAGATGTTTTGACAGGCCTGAGTCTCAACTTAAGTAATGAACTCTATCACTTCTGCAAGGCAGGGTTTGAAAAGGACGAAGCGGAATGACCAGCATCCTTGAGAACAACCGTAATTATTTAGTAGCTGCGACTATCAATTCAATGCTGATGAAAAATGGTCACAAGTATTGCACTGTAAAATTATCAAATGGTGAATCGGCCAAGTTACAGATTAATGAAACAAAGCTGATTGGCGGTCTCGTTCATTTTTTCGAGGCGGCTGTTTATGAATCATTTTCGCGTGACGATGCAGATAACCAAATTAGAGGGCATTACCAGAACTGCCTCAATAAAAACAAAGACCGGTTAACTTCTGTCGGTGTCGAGTTCATGAATGGGCTTATAGAAAACGTTGCAGAGGAAGCATTCGCCAGCAGTGGTGATAAATGAGCCTAACCACCTTCAAAGCGCCTGAATGGGTAATCGTTCAGGCAACAAAGAAATTATCGCAGTACCGGAAGCACCGGATATTTGCACGGCGCATTCACAGCACCGGCTACCTCAGTCTGGCAGTTAATCCGCGTTGGCGTCTGCTGTCGCGGAATAACGGCAAAGACTGGCAGTTAATGAATAAAATTTATGAGCGAAGGTTAAATGTCCAAATTGAATGAGCTACCAAGGCAAGAATATCTGATGGATTGCTTTGAATATGGGCGGAAAAATGGAGCGTTAATCTGGAAGGAAAGGCCGCTGGAGCATTTCATTAATGCCAGCCAGCAGAAGCAATTCAACACTAAGTTCAGTAAGAAAATTGCAGGATCGATTGCAACTGTTTCGGTCGCCGAAAATAGAAAATACAGGGTTGTAAGATTGGATGGCGTTTTATTTTATGTGCACAGAATCATTTACAAACTGAAAACAGGCGATGAGCCAATGATCATTGACCATATCAGTGGGAACACATTGGATAACAGAATTGAAAATTTAAGAACCTGCTCGATCACGGAAAATTGTCGTAACGCAAGAATAAGCGAAACCAATACATCAGGCTGCACGGGAATTAGCTGGTCTCAAAGAAAACATCGCTGGCGAGCATATATAACTGTTAATAAGAAGCAAATTTATTTAGGCGTATTTAGAGAATTTAAATCCGCTGTCAATGCCAGAAAAAACGCTGAATCTCGCTATGGATTTCACCCAAATCACGGCTCACAAAAACGTTAAGGATGGAAAATGAAAACAGTTAACAACAAAAATCTTCTTACTGACGCTTTTAAGGCGTGCGATTCAACCGTCTATGTTGTGACACGTCACGGTCGCCGACGCCGTTTTTTGAGCCGTAGCGCTGCGATCAATAACCTGGTGCATTTCATGGTGGCTGGCACATTCGGCAAAGCCGGCATTCCGACCCATGAGCCCACACAGCGCATTCTGCACGAAGGCGTCTACGTCAACCAGCGCGGATCCCTTACAGAAGGCTATTGGAACGCCCACCACCGCACCCACCGGCGGGTAATGAGGCTGCTGACTCGCCAGCGTGAGATTGCGATCTGGAAAAAGAAACATGATGCATGGGTTGCTATGCGCGACGAACTCTACAGCCAGAAACCTTACTGAGAGGATGAAATGAAAAACGAACTTATGCAGGTCTGGTACCGCGTCACCTTCATGGTTACCGATCGTTTGGGTGATCGCCGTGAGTATTCCATTTTTTGCCAGGGCAGCAGCGAGACAGGAACGGCAGTTTCGGCGGTAGTGGGGATTCTTAACAGCAAGGAGGAACTTTCCTCACCAACGTTTAAATCTATCCGCATTGCTACTTATCACGAAGCTGAGCAATTCGATGCCGCGCTTGACGAACTGGCCGATCAGGATACAGAAAAACTGGAGGAAGAAGGCGATGAGTAAAACACTGGTTATTAATTCTGGCCTTCTTCGCGCCGCGCTGGTTTGCGTTGCCAGAAAAGACCCTCGTTATTATTTGGAGGGAGTGCATATCACGCCACAGTATCTGGAGGCAACCAATGGCCACGTTGCGCTTCGGATGGAACACGGCTTTAAAACCAATAAAGACGTCATCGTCTGGTTTGGCGGCGCGGTTCCGGCTCGTGCAGAAACTACTGAGATTCATTTCAGTAAAGAACCCTACGCTGTGCATCGTGACGAAGCTGGCGAAAGAATTGGCTTTACTGTCATCAAAACCCTTGAAGGCCGGTTCCCTGACATGGACAGGGTTATCCCAAAGGATGTCGATGAAAGCGCCACCCCGGCTTTGAGTGCTCATTACCTCAGCTACCCGCTGAAAATGTTTGGCAAAGGCAGCGACCTCATTCGTGTTCGTCTGGCACCATCCGGTGAAACAACCGCATGCCGCCTCATGTTCGATCGCTCAGTAATGGAAAGGTTTGGTAACGCTCAGTTCGTTGTCATGCCTATGCGTTACAGCATCGAGGACTTCCCAGAGGTGAAAGCATGATTAACAAACTCCCGGTAGTGGTTGGCGTTGAAATTCCGCTTGATGAGTTTGGGCGCTACAACCTGAACACTCTGCATAAAGCCAGCGGTGAGGGCGAGCATAAGCGCCCATCAAAATGGCTCGACACCAAACAGGCTAAAGAACTTATTAGTGAGCTTGAATATAAGTTGCTGAAAAACAACCAAAGCCCTAATTCGGGCTTTGCTCAGAAAGTGGTCGAATCTGCGCATGGCGGAACTTCACCGGGAACTTATGCGCACGAACTGATTGCAGTGTCTTACGCGGGATGGATTCGCGCCGACTTCCAGCTTGACGTTAATCAGGCGTTCATCGACTTCAAGTCGGGTAGTAGCCATATCAGTCTGGAGAATATGCCCTCTCTCGCGCATCTGACCGGACGCTTTCAAGAGCTGCGCAATATCGTTTCACGTGATGAGCAACAGGAAGCGGAATTGCTGACCATTTGCAGCCTGATTATGAATGGACGTAAGAAAACCAAAGGCAAGCGTCAGTTGATGATCGAAGCGCTGGATAAAG
The DNA here is from genome assembly GCF_035191405.1 of Pantoea sp. JZ2. Taxonomy (NCBI): domain Bacteria; kingdom Pseudomonadati; phylum Pseudomonadota; class Gammaproteobacteria; order Enterobacterales; family Erwiniaceae; genus Pantoea; species Pantoea sp. JZ2. The sequence continues at coordinate 4,445,387 of NZ_CP045247.1, forward strand.
CCGGTCAGGTATCGATGGTGCTTAAAGGCGGTGGCAAATGAAAAAAGTTGCTGAGCTGGTCATGTTCACCCTGTTCTTTTCCAGCCTCGCGGGGCTGGGATTAACAGCGGGGTTTTACTCTTTCATTTACACGGCTCGACTGCTTGCGAGGGTGATCGGATGAAGTTTGATTTCAGAGACAACGGAGCCACGGCAACGCTGACTATCACCAGCAGCCTGTTCGAGTATCGCAGGCACCGGCGGGCGGTTGACGCTGCCCTGCTTTCTGCTGATGTCCGGACCAGCACGTCAGGCATCTTTATTCGCAAGACGGTTATCAGCGGGCCGGTTAAGCGTGGTTTACGGGCATACAAAGCAGTAATGCGGGAGGTGGCACAGTGAGTGATATTCAACTACCTAACGGTCGCATCAATATTGAAGGGCTGGATGGTATCGCCGATCACCTAAAGGCGCTGGCCATTACTAATAAAACAATCGACAGCATTAAGTCGCGCCTGGAAGAAATCGACGAATTTGATATTGGTCGCTACCGCAGAACGCATGACGCCCTCAGAGCCTGGCGTAAAACGCAGAGCAGGATTACTGAACGGCTTTCTGTTTTGCGTCATGAAGAAAAGCAGATGAACCGTATGCGCAGCCAGTTTGAGAGTGAAGAACTGCTCAGACTGTTGCGGGGCGAGGTGTCAAAGGAAAGTTTGCTGAGCTGTCGCGTTCTGGCTCAGGCCATCGCTGAGCAGCGTTTGCAGGAAGTTTTGAGGAAGGCGGTGGGTAATGACTGAGCACAACATGGCAGACCTCAACAACGAGCTGGTGAAAGCCAGCGTCAAAATCGATGACGGCCGCGATTACACAAACTGGCTGGTCTGGGATATGCGCAAGAACTACAGGCGCAGCACCGGAAAGCGCGAACCGGAGCCAGCGCGGCCACAGGTCGCACCGGTACGCATCGAGCCAAAGAAAAAGGCACGCCAGCGCGGGCATCGTGTGGTTCAGCAGGCAATAGGGGCGGTGTGATGGATAAGAAATACGAAATCTCCTCGACCTGGTGGCATGCGCCAGAACAGGAAGAACTGAGAAGATATTGTGCCACAGGCTGGGGCTGGAAAATCTGGCAGGCAGTTTATGAACTACAGAACGGACAACAAAATATTCCTGAAATTATTCCGGGCTGGAAACTGGTTCCGGTAGAGCCAACAGTAGAAATGGTTTTGGCTGCTCAGGACTCAGAAGACGTGGTGTTCGATAAAGAAGATGACTCTCTGTTTATCGTTAACCATAAGGAAATCTATCGCTCAATGCTGGCAGTCGCGCCGGAGGTGAACAGTGGAAAAACTGACTGACACGCAGCAGCGCACGCTCGGCTTCATCCGGGGCTTTATTCGGGAAAATGGTCTGTCGCCGACCATTCTGGAAATCACCGAAGGAATGGGCTGGAAATCACCAAATTCAGCGGTGAACCACATTAACGCGCTGGAGCGTAAAGGCTATCTGAAAATTAAGCGTGCAACAGGGCGTGGGATCACGTTGCCAGCCGTCAGCTACGAGCATGACAGCATTGCACTGGATGCAGCGACACGTATTAACGAAATGCTGCACATTGCGTTTCGTGATGGCTGGCCGGAAGTGAGAATTAAGGCGGCCATTCAGGTTGAAGTGATTAATGCTCTACAGGGCAGAGGTGTTAGATGAATACAATGTTTTTGCTTATGGCAGAGTTCGAAACCTCAACGATCCCTCTGTCTGATATCTCAGAACGCTATCTTGGCATGAAGCCGGCGACAGCCGATAAAAAAGCTGGCTGTGGTGATCTGCCACTTCCAACATTCCGCATCGGGAATGGGCAGAAGTCACCCCGCATGGTACACGTCAGCGATTTGGCAGAGTTTATCGACAGAAAAAGAAAAGAAGCTAAAGAAGAACTTAAAAGAATGCTTTGAAAATATTGGCACCCCAATAGCACCCCTAAAACAATTAAGCTATTGATATGAATAAGCAGTAAATCCCATCGAGCATGGGGGCAACAGAGAAGCGTTGGGAGGAAAAAGTGTCGGTCATGAAGCGCAGTCGATCCGGTGGTTAACAGTGATGATATTCTGCGCAAGGATAGCATAAGGGCGGGCGACAAGGTATCGCCCGCCCGTTAATGGCACGGAATCAGAAGTTAAATCCGAGTTGCGCCATGGCACCCCAGGTATTGTTTTGCCCCACCGAGCCTGCCAGATCCAGATGCACAGAATTGTTGAATGGTGACAGCCCAAAACCTGCGGTCGCCACATTTTCGTCGTTGGAACGCATATCTGCGCGATAACCGGCGCGTAACTGTAACCAGTCCAGTACGCGATATTCTGCGCCCACGCCTGCATACTGGCTGTTTTCCTGAGATTTGAAACGGTGCGTTTCGGTCAGGTCAACATCGCCTGTCAGCGTTACCGGCCCTTTATCCCAGGCTAAACCCGCCGTCACTAATGGACGGATTTCATAGGTATCCTGATAGCCATTCACCTCTTTGGTTTGCAGGTCACGTGATACCAGGTTCTGTCCGGTCACGCCTAATGTCCAGTTTTCTGCGAATACCGTCGCCAGGCCGGCGTCAACGTTGAACCCGCTTTCGGTGCTGCGGTAGCGGCCATCCCGTAAATCGTTTTTATCGTAGTTATAAACGCTGGCGGAATAGTTATACAGCCAGGTCTTTTGCAGCTTAGGCGTCACACCAATCGACACCGGATGGCCGGCAATCGTGAACTCATGGGCAACGGCGATACCATAATCGGTATTTAGCGCAGCCAGCCCGTTCGCGCTGGAGCCCAGCAAGTTTTGTACATTAGGCAGACCAAATACACCGCCAGGAATACCGGCAAACGTTCCGTCAGCCACGCCTTGTAAAATAACGATATCGCCTTCTTTTACATTCGCGCGGACATGCGCCGTACCATAGGCTTTGGTGACAAAGGCAAAAGGCAGCGTTTCATTCGGAACGGTGACTGCAATCGCGACACCTGCTGTCGCGTTGGCTTTGTTACCGCGTAAATCTCTGAGCGTATTGGCCAGATCCCCTGACGCAGCCTGAATCTCAGGAATACGGCGCAGCAGCTCTAACGTCGAGGCATTATCAAACAGATCCTGATAGCGATTTACCGTGTCAGTAATGTTATCGATCTTATCGACCATCTTGTCTTTATCAGTAATTTGCGCGCCCGCACTGGGAAAAATGATGCTGACGTTGTCATCGGGCTTCGCTTTGGTCATTAACGCCGGGTTAGCTAAAACGGCAGACCCGTAGGTAGAGGACGCCACGCCCGTTCCCCCCATTGCATCGTTACGGGCATCGTACCAGGTTCCCGCGGCCAGCGCGGATGATGAAAAAACCAGAGCATTAAACACTGCAGGGAAAACCAGAACGGAACGTGGGACGGTTAATTTTGCCATTTGCTTATCATCACCTGAAAAATTGCCGTTAAAACATTAACGACCGAATAGTTTGTTAGCCCCATTGTGGAGGATGGCTAACGCTTTATTGCTGTGAATTCAGAGTAAATAGTGGCGCAATTCCATTGATTGATTATTTTTCGATCCGTTATGTCTGGTTACCGTCCAAAAAGCGTTAACAGAAGGAGGCCGGGACCAGCACTTTATTAAGAACTTTTAAACATTAGTTCTTAACTCAGTGAGATGTAAAGCAAAAGGAAAAAATATTTACAAACATTCTGACATATATTGGCATCGCAGACGGGCGCAAAGTCGTAAGGAACAGATAAGCACGGATAAAGGGAGGAGGTGCAGACAGGCAAGGTGCATCGTACGTATCATTAATGTGATAAGATAACATCACCTGTCAAACGGAGAAATTCCATGTCAACCATGACGCCAGAGCAAATCATGACCCAGGCTGAGAAACTGTGTTTACAGCGCGGTGTACGCCTGACGACCCAGCGCGCAGAGGTCCTGCGGTTGATGGCCGGACAGCCAGGATCGATCAGTGCTTATGACCTGCTTGATCAGTTGCGTGTCAGTGAGCCCCAGGCCAAGCCTCCTACCGTCTACCGTGCGCTGGATTTTCTTCTTGAGCAGGGTTTTATCCACCGCGTCGAGTCCAATAACAGCTATGTGATGTGTCACCATTTCGACGCACCCGCCCATACATCGGTGATGCTGGTCTGCGATCGCTGTGCAGTGGTCACGGAAAAGCAGGCGCAGGGCGCAGAAAAAATCATCGCATCGCTGGCGCAAGAGGCAAGCTTTGTCCTACGGCATAGCGTGATAGAGGCGCACGGGTTATGTGAAAACTGTGCGGAAGTTGAAGCCTGTGAACAGCATGAACATTGTGATCATGACCATCAGGCTGACGGGAAGAAACGCACTAAACGAAGTTAATTGCACATCCTTGTGCGGTCTGGCCGGCATGAGCGTACCGGCCCGGGTAGGAGCATCCCTGAATAACGTGATTACCAGCGGTAATCCTTGTTGTGACCTTCCCAGTCCGTTACTTCTTTCTCTGCCTGGTCTTTCGCGTAGCCGTAACGTTCCTGAATTTTGCCGACCAGCTGATCGCGTTTACCTTCAATGACTTGCATGTCATCATCGGTCAGCTTGCCCCATTTCTCTTTCATTTTTCCTTTGAACTGTTTCCAGTTACCACTCGCTTCGTCTTTATTCATTGCAGACCTCCACGTCATCCTTCGATTTCGTTTTATTTTGCCATCAGGAAAAATTACGATATAAAGCGCTATTTAATAGCGCCATTCAAAGATAATTGTAGTAGCTAATTTCAGTTTTGCCGGAAAAAATGAAAATTTTATGTAGCCTGCGTCATATTTCAGGCAAGTTGCTCAGGCGCTAAACCAGGTGCCATTGCGCCAGTGCCTGCGCCAGACCAGCCAAAGTGACAGGCCGCGAAGCGCCAGAAAAACGGCTATCGCCAGCCATAGACCGTGATTACCGATAAAAGGCACGGTTAACAGCGTCAGGAAATAGCCCAGTGCGGCAATCGCCATACTGTTGCGCATTTCTCTTCCGCGGGTCGCACCAATAAACATGCCATCCAGCAGATAGCACCAGACGCCAACCAGCGGCATGACAACCTGCCACGGCAGAAAGCGCTCAGCCGCCTGTTGAAGTGCGGGAATCGATGTCAGGAGAGCCACGATCTGATAGCCACAAACAGCATAGACCAGGGAGAAAAACAGCGCGACTGACAGTGCCTGACGGCAGGCAGCAATCCATACCAGTTGCAACCGGCTGCCGTCCTTTGCGCCGTGTGCCTCACCAGCAAAGGCTTCGACGGCGTAAGCAAAGCCATCCAGCGCATAGGCGGTAAACGTCATGAACATCAGCAGGATGGCATTTACCGCCACCACATCAGGTCCGATACGCGTTCCCAGCACGGTCAGAGAGGCAAAGCAAAGCTGTAACAGTAAGGTACGCAGCAGGATATCGCGATTCAGGCGAAGCAGGCGGTGGATATCGCCACGCCAGCTATGGACCAGACTGTGCAGCGTGATGCCGCGCAGCGCCAGCACGCGCCAGACCATAAGTGCCCCGACCAGCAACGTCGCATATTCCGCGATAGCCGTCGCGGCTGCAGCCCCGGCTACGCCCCAGTGCAGCCCCAGCACCAGCCAGAGGTCCAGCAGAATATTGATAACGTTGCCCACCACCAGCAGGATGACCGGCGCTCTGGCATACTGTACGCCCAGCAGCCAGCCCAGAATCACCAGGTTAGCCAGCATGGCGGGCGCACTGAGCCAGCGAATATGGATAAACAGCGCAGCCTGCTCAAGCACGGCGGCCTCTCCGCCGATAAAGCGGGTTGCTAATGCCGTAACAGGATGACGCAGGGCAATAAACAGGCTGCCGGCCAGTAAGGCAATGATCAGGGGCTGTGCCAATGCGCGCGCCAGCGCCGTTTTATCGCCCGCGCCAAACGCCTGAGCCGTCAGGCCTGTCGTGCTCATACGCAGAAAAAGCAGCAGCATGAAGATGAAACTGGTAACGGTCGTCCCGACCGCAACGCCGCCCAGATAAACCGGGCTGTCGAGATGGCCAATAACGGCTGTATCGACTAAGCCGAGCAGAGGAACGGTGATATTTGACAGGATCATGGGCAGCGCCAGCCGCCACAGTTTTTTATCGGTAGCTGTCAGGAAGCGCATGTAACGTCCGTGCAATGCGCCGCTGGTGTTGCAAATGAACCCACAGCGGCAAAACAGGGGCAGACTGGGTAACGTCAAGGTTGACGTAAAGAGCCAACCTTAAGAGGATTTATAACCACTCACCGTTACGTACGATGCCAACCGCCAGACCTTCAACCGTCAGCGACTGCGCACGTGTATCGACAATGATAGGCTCAAAATCCGTATTTTCAGGTAACAGATGCACCACTGATCCCTGTTTTTTCCAGCGCTTCACGGTGACTTCGTCATCAATGCGCGCTACCACCACCTGACCATTACGCACTTCCTGCGTTTTATGCACGGCCAGCAAATCACCATCCATGATGCCAATGTCTTTCATTGACATGCCGCTAACGCGCAGCAGGAAATCGGCAGAGGGCTTGAACATGTCTGGATCCACTTTGTAGTGGGTTTCGATATGTTCCTGGGCCAGCAACGGCTCACCCGCCGCAACGCGCCCAATGAGTGGCAGGCCATCTGAAGGTTCTTCTTCCATTAACAAACGGATACCGCGGGACGCACCAGAGACGATTTCAATCACGCCTTTACGCGACAGCGCTTTCAGATGCTCTTCTGCCGCGTTAGGTGAGCGGAAGCCCAGTTGCGCAGCAATTTCTGCACGCGTAGGCGGCATGCCCGTTTGATTAATGTGGTCGCGAATCAAGTCGTAGACCTGTTGCTGCCTGCTGGTTAATGCTTTCATCCCGCCCCCTGGTTGTTTATACAGTCGCTGTGAGTATATACAGGTATTGGTGAAATGGAAACCAAAAGTCAGGCCAAAATCAGTAATTTGACGGGAGATGGAATGCTTATCGCAAATGCGACCAAAGTAGCGTTCCCCAAACGAACAGGGCCAGTACTATTGCCAGCAAAACAGCGGCCGATCCCATATCTTTGGCTCGGCCGGCAAGAGGGTGACGTTCCTGCCCTGTGCGGTCCACCACCGCTTCGATGGCGCTGTTCAGAACTTCAACAATCATCACCAGCATGACCGCGCCAATCATCAGGATGCGCGAAATAGTATCGACATCCAGCCAGCAGGCCAGGATAATTGCCGCCAGTGAAATTACGGCTTCCTGGCGGAAGGCAGCTTCATGCTGCCAGGCGGCGCGAAGACCTTGCCATGAGTAGCCAGCCGCTTTCACAATCCGGGTAATGCCGGTGACATTATTTGTCATGATAAAGGAACTCTTTTCAAAGGATTGACGTCAATACCGGGCAGCGCACAATTGTCGCTGTCACAGATTTTTGCTGCGCGTTCTGATATGCTTGCGCCGCTTTGCTAACAAGAGGCTTCATGTTGTCTATGTCAGGTTGGCGTAAAATTTTTTATAAATTGCTGAACTTACCCCTTTCATTTCTGGTAAAGAGTAAGGCCATTCCGGCTGATCCCGTGTCCGAACACGGGCTGGATCCTACCCGGCCTATTATGTATGTCCTGCCTTATGATTCAAAGGCCGATCTCCTGACTTTACGCGCGCAGTGTATCCGGCACGATCTGCCTGATCCGCTTATTCCGCTGGAGATAGACGGCGCCCTGTTGCCGCGTCATGTCTTTATCAATGACGGTCCGCGTGTGTTCCCCTATTTCGTGCCCAGCCTTGAATCGGTCAAAATCTTCCACGAGTATCTTGATCTGCACCGCAGCAATCCTGAACTTGATGTTCAGATGTTACCGGTTTCAGTCATGTTTGGCCGTGCGCCAGGTCGGGAAGTCCAGGGCGACGATCATCCGCCTCATTTGCGGCTCCTTAACGGCATTCAAAAATTCTTTGCCGTTCTCTGGCATGGCCGCGACAGTTTTGTGCGTTTTTCGCCCACGGTCTCCCTGCGTCGTATGGCGACCGAACACGGTACCGACAAGTCGATTGCGCAGAAGCTGGCTCGCGTAGCGCGCATCCATTTTGCCCGTCAGCGCCTGGCTGCGGTGGGACCGCGCCTGCCGGCTCGCCAGGATTTATTCAATCGCCTGTTGCAGTCGAAGGCGATTGAAAAAGCTGTGGAAGACGAGGCGCGTAGCAAGAAAATCTCCCATGAGAAAGCGCAGCAAAACGCCATTGAAATGATGGAAGAAATTGCGGCCAACTTTTCCTACGAAGCGATTCGTATCACCGACCGCGTGATGGGTTGGCTCTGGAGCCGACTCTATCAGGGGATCAACGTTAACGGCGGTGAGCGGGTACGTCAGCTGGCGCAGGACGGCCATGAAATTGTTTATGTGCCCTGCCACCGCAGCCATATGGACTACCTGCTACTGTCTTATGTGCTGTATCACCAGGGCCTGGTTCCGCCGCATATTGCCGCAGGGATTAACCTGAACTTCTGGCCTGCCGGGCCGATTTTCCGTCGTCTGGGTGCCTTCTTTATTCGTCGTACCTTTAAAGGCAACAAGCTCTATTCAACCGTGTTCCGTGAATACCTTGGCGAGCTCTTTACCCGCGGCTATTCCGTCGAGTATTTCGTGGAAGGTGGACGCTCACGTACCGGCCGACTGCTGGATCCGAAAACCGGCACCCTCTCTATGACGCTGCAGGCCATGCTGCGCGGCGGCACGCGACCTATCACGTTAGTGCCCATTTACATCGGTTATGAACATGTAATGGAAGTGGGTACCTACGCTAAAGAGCTACGCGGTGCGGCAAAAGAGAAAGAAGGCTTTATGCAGATGGTGCGCGGCCTGCGTAAGCTGCGCAACCTGGGCCAGGGTTATGTGAACTTTGGTGAGCCGTTGCCGCTGATCAACTATCTGAACAAGCGCGTACCGGAATGGCGTGAGTCTATCGATCCCATTGAAGCGCAACGTCCGGGCTGGTTAACGCCAACGGCCAATGATATCGCCGCCACCATCATGGTACGTATTAATGAAGCCGGTGCCGCGAACGCCATGAACCTGTGCGTAACGGCACTGCTCGCTTCCCGCCAGCGTTCACTGACCCGTGAACAGCTGATTGAGCAGCTGGAGTGCTATACCCAGTTATTACGTAATGTGCCCTACTCGCCGGATGCCACTTTGCCTGACATGTCTGCGGAAGCGTTGCTGGATCACGCGCTGAGTATGAACAAGTTTGAGAGTGAGAAGGACAGTATCGGCGACATCATTATTCTGCCGCGCGAGCAGGCGGTACTGATGACCTATTACCGGAATAACATCCACCATATGTTGGTGATGCCCTCTCTGATTGCGGCCATCATCCAGCAGCACCGTAACCTGAGCGAAGCCGAACTGCTGCGCCAGGTCAGCCTGATTTACCCCATGCTGAAGAGCGAGCTGTTCCTGCGCTGGGGCAACGACCAGCTGCCGCAGCTGCTGGCTGACTTATGCCAGGAGCTGGCGCGCCAGGGACTGATTACCGTTGAGGCAGGTCTGCTGTCGTTCAACACGGCACGTTACCGTACGCTGCAGTTGCTGGCTGCCGGTGTACGTGAAACGCTGCAACGTTACGCCATCACCTTCTCGATTCTCAGCGCCAAGCCCACCATCAACCGCGGCACGCTGGAAAAAGAGAGCCGCACGCTGGCCCAGCGCCTGAGCGTACTGCATGGCATCAATGCGCCTGAGTTTTTCGATAAAGCGGTGTTCTCTACACTGGTACTGACCCTGCGCGATGAAGGCTATATCAGCGACAGTGGCGATGCGGATGTGGCGCAGACGCTGGCGACCTGGCACATTCTGGCAGAACTGGTCACCAGCGATGTCCGTATGACCATCGAGAGCGCCGTTGCACACAGCTAACGTGCTGGCATGACAAAAAAGGCGACCTGACTGGTCGCCTTTTTTATTGCTTACTGAACCTCACACTGTGCATCGCACTGGCGCTACGTTCGGTGCCTGCCCTATAACAGGTTTGAGAACGGCGGAGTATTCATTAACACGCCGAGAAACAGAACCAGCCCTACATAATTGTTATTCAGAAACGCCTGGAAACAGGCCTGACGCGCGCGCTTTGCGATCAGTTTTTGCTGATAAACAAATAAACCGCCCGCCAGTAACAGCGTCCAGTAAAACGCCCCATTCAGATGCAGCCGTGTCCCTACCAGCGCCATCAGCCCCAGCGTCGCCAGTTGCAGCAGGCCGATAATCAATTTGTCGTACTGGCCAAACAGAATGGCTGTGGACTTCACGCCAATCTTCAGGTCGTCCTCGCGATCCACCATGGCATATTGCGTATCGTAGGCCACCGTCCAGCAAATGTTGGCGAGAAAGACCAGCCAGCAAACCAGAGGTAAGGACTCACTAACCGCAGCCCAGGCCATGGGAATTGCCCAGCCAAATGCGGCGCCCAGGACTACCTGCGGCAAATGCGTATAGCGCTTCATAAAAGGATAAACCCAGGCAAGCGCCAGTCCGACAACAGAAAGCATAATCGTCATCAGGTTCATGCTCAGTACCAGGCCAAACGCGATCAGCCCCAGTACCACAAACAGAATTTTAGCCTCTTTCGCCGTGACAGCACCGCTGGCCAGTGGCCGGAGCTTTGTGCGTTCCACATGGCCGTCGACTTTGCGGTCAGCATAATCGTTAATCACACAGCCAGCTGCACGCATGACAAATACGCCCGCGACAAACACGATCAGTACCGGTAACGGCGGCATCGCCCTGTTAGCCAGCCACAGCGCCCACAACGTCGGCCACAGCAGCAGCAGTGTGCCAATAGGTTTATCAATTCGCATGAGGCGGCTGTAAGCCTGCCATTTGGTCATTTGTTGTCTGTTTTGCACAGGTCAAATCCTTAACCCTGGTAACGGTAAACCGGCGACGCCGGTAAAAATAATTCGGTTAGTAGCAGGGGCTTCCCCGATAAACGCAGGCGCGACCGACGTCCCCATAGCGATTCAACGTTACCGGGCTCGATAAAATCGCGGGTCAGGGTTGAAGAGGAGAACAGGTAACGTCCCAGCGGTCGCGTTCCGAGCTGCTGCAACATCGCTTCGGGACCGTTCAGGGTGCTTTCAGGCACCAGCGTGCGTCCCGCCAGCCAGGGTTGTTCGTCGCCATACAGGATCACTTCACGCAGCCAGAAGCGCTGATCAGCGGGTAACAGCGCACCTTCGTCACCTAATTCGTCAGCGTGGATAAACCCTTCACGAACGGGCTCCACCCTGACCTTCTGGCAATGCTGTTCGAAGCGCCTGGTCATAGAGTCCTCCTCCATCAGCCAGTCACGAAGTGATGGCGACAGAGCAGCACCGTCCAGCGCCAGCCAGTTGAGTGAACGTAATAAACGGAGCGGGTCTTGCGTCATGACACTTTCCCCCAAAAATTTTCAGGCAGGTAGTTTAGCGCAGAGCGATTCACGGCACACCCGTCCGTCATGCAAACGCGAGGTTATTCGCGCTTAAGCCGGTTACTGTTTGCCAGCCACAGGGTGATAACCAGCAGCAGAATGGCAGCGGAGTAGCACAGCGTATCAAAGGGATTTTTGTGGTCGACGATAATCAGCCTGATGATAGCCGTGATGCCGATATAGACGAAGTAGCGTAACGGGAAATGGTAACCCGACTGGAAGTACTTCACGATGAGGGCAATAAACTCAAAGTAAAGGAAGTAAATCACAATGCCTTCAATCAGCAGATAAGAGGACGCCTGCTCGCCCGTGCTGAACAGGACGTTGGCTAAATGGACCGTCTCTTTGCCCAGGAAGACCATTAAAATGAACGCCAGAATCAGCAATCCTGCATTCAGCACCCATTGCATCAGGCGCGCTATCTTTTGTGCTATCGGGTTTTTATCACTCATTTCACGCCTCGAAAATAAAGGGATGTTTTCTGGCATTATCATGCTTTAGTGTGACGTAAATCACAATATAGCCGTCAGGCTTACTTAACAGCGTCTTTCAAATCACCAGACTGCGCGATGGAATGCCAGCCCCGGCATCCTGGGTTATACCGCCGGGACCGTACGAACCTGTCTTTTGATGAAAGCAAACCGGACAGACCGATCATATCGGCTGGCAGACCCACTCCGTCGTGCCGTCCTGTCATACGGTTTTCACATCCGACATTTACATTGGCTCGGTTTTTCAACCCCGGCAGTCAGTTAGCGCCCGCTTCCATACCCGACTCAATGGATAAGCGTCCTGAGGCGGCACGTTGCGTTGGCCTCCGCGCTGCCAACAGCGGCGTTCAGGCCCGGCCAGGCTTAATCTGTTCCGCATTAACGGTTACGGGATTACGTCAGGTTAGTGTGCACTTACTCAACTATTAAGATGCGGCCGGACGGCGTTGCGCTGGCGGCGTTAAAACAGCCCGACGTCAGAGACGCAGACAAACGCCCCCTGTGGCGTGAAGACGCCGCAGCAAGAGAGGACAACATGAAAACAATTCTGGTGATTCTGGACGGCCTGAGCCATCACGTTGCCCATCATGCGATGGGTTATCTGCACGCAGAATGTGCGCAAGGTAAAGGGCATTATTATCATCTCACCTGTGCACTGCCTTCTCTGTCGCGTCCGCTGTATGAATGCATTCTGACCGGTGTTGCGCCTGTGCAAAGTGGAATCATCCACAACGGGGTAAACCGCCTGAGTCACGAACAGAGCGTATTTCACTATGCGCGTGATGCGGGCCTGACCACCGCCGCAGCGGCTTATCACTGGATCAGTGAACTTTACAACCGCAGCCCTTTCGAGCCCGCGCGCGATCGTCATACCGAAGCGCCGGCCCTGCCTGTCCAGTTCGGGCACTTTTACGTTGACGACAGTTACCCCGATTCGCACCTGTTTGAAGATGCCGAGAGCCTGAGGTTGCGGCACAACCCGGACTTCCTCCTCATCCATCCGATGAATATCGATTATGCCGGTCATCAACATGGCCTGTCCTCGCCCCAGTATCGTAACCGGGCACGCATGGCGGATGGTTACCTGTCGCAATGGATGCCTGGCTGGCTGGCAGAAGGCTATCAGGTGATGGTGACCGCCGACCATGGCATGAACGACGACCGCTCACATGGTGGCATGCTGCCGGAGGAAACGACCGTTCCCCTGTTTGTTTTTGGTGACGGGTTCTCGCTAAAGCCTGGGCTGGAATTGCAACAAACCGATCTCTGCGGCACGCTGTGTACACTGCTCGGCGTTCCTCATGACAAGCCGGTGCATCACGATCTGCTGGCACAGGTTTCGCTCTGACCCTCTTCCCGCTTCTGGCGGCAGGAATACAGTAAACTGCCGCCCCGGGTCTGGCGGGTTGGGCAAACGGCACAACCCGCCCTTCTGTTGCCGTTATTCCGCTGATCCCCTGCCGTACTGACTTTGTCGCCATGCCCTTCACTGACCACAGAAAAAAGCGCACCGGCCGCGCGCGGCGGGAAAGGTCCGCCTGAGGCCAGCCGGATTTGTCGTGAGGTATCCGCAGAGTGGTCTACATTTAAAGGGGCCGACGCTGCGCAGGTCATTTAAAACACTGGAAAAAAGTTCGCAACGTCCGGCAGCCATGTTCGCAGATTGCGCTCTCCATCAGGCTGGCAATCTGTCATGCCGTAAGCCTGATGGTTGAGGAGCAACGTTACGTGTTAACCCTGCTTAACTTACTGTCTGCCGTTGCGCTTCTGGTCTGGGGCACGCACATTACGCGCTCCGGCATTATGCGCGTTTACGGGGCCGATTTGCGCCGGGTGCTCAGTCGCAGCGTGGAAAAGAAGCCGATGGCGTTTCTTGCCGGTATCGGCGTAACGATGCTGGTGCAAAGCAGTAATGCCACCACGCTGCTGGTTACCTCGTTTGTGGCTCAAAATCTTGTCAGCCTGACACCCGCTCTGGTAGTGATACTGGGCGCTGACGTCGGTACGGCCATTATGGCGCGCGTCCTGACATTCGATCTCTCCTGGCTTTCCCCGCTGTTTATCTTTTTTGGCGTGGTTTTCTTCCTGAGTCGCAAACAAAGCCGGGCAGGTCAGCTTGGCCGGACCAGCATAGGTCTGGGGTTAATTCTGCTGGCGCTACAGCTGATTGTTGAAGCCGCCCGACCGATTACCCAGGCGGCTGGCGTGCAGGTTCTGTTTTCCAGTTTAACCGGTGACGTAATGCTGGACGCTCTGCTCGGAGCGGTCTTTGCCATTATCAGCTACTCCAGTCTCGCCGCTGTGCTGATTACCGCCACACTGACCGCCACAGGCGTGATCGCCTTCAAGGTGGCCCTGTGCCTGGTGATCGGCGCGAACCTGGGCAGCGGCCTACTGGCGGTTATTAACGGCAGCGGATCCAATGCGGCCGGGAAACGCGTTGCAATGGGCAGCTTTCTGTTTAAGCTGACGGGCTGTGTAATAATTCTGCCCTTTGTTGAAACCGTAGCGGGCTGGCTGGATAAACTGCCCGTTAATGACGAAGAGCTGGTGATCTTCTTTCACGTTTTCTACAACCTGTTTCGCTGCATTATCATGGTGCCCTTTGCCGATGCGATGGCACGCCTGTGCCGTCGACTGATTGCGGACGATGCCGAAAGTGACGTCACGCTAAAACCCAGACACCTTGACAGCAGCGCGCTGGATACGCCCGCTCTGGCGCTGGTGAATGCTGCGCGCGAAGCGTTGCGTATGGGCGACGTGCTGGAGCAGATGCTGGATACGTTTCTGCAGGTGGTGCGCGGCGAGTCGCGGGCAGAACGCACGGTACGGCGGCTGGATGATGATGTGGATGTCCTGTATACCGCCATCAAACTCTATCTGGCGCGCATGCCGAAAGAGGATTTATCAGAGGAGGATTCCCGCCGCTGGGGGCAAATCATAGAAATGTCGCTGAATCTGGAGCAGGCCGGTGACATTATCGAGCGCATGAGCGGGGACGTCGCCGATAAATCTCTGGCTGCCCGGCGAACCTTTTCGCCCGAGGGCCTGAAAGAGCTGGAAGCCTTGCATGAGCAGCTTATCGCGAATCTACGGCTGAGCCTGTCGGTATTTTTATCTCACGATGTTACCAGCGCTAAGCGGCTACGCCGCGCCAAACACCGCTTTCGCCTGAAAATACGCCGCTATTCACACTCGCATGTTGATCGGTTACATCAGCAGAACATTCAGAGCATTGAAACCAGTTCGCTGCACCTGGGCTTGCTGGGCGATATGAAGCGTCTGAACTCGCTGTTTTGCGCGGTCGCTTACACGGTTCTGGAGCAGCCTGACGATGAGCGGGATTATGACTAAAGAAAGTGCGAAGGCCGTTTGGCCTTCGCACTGTGTCTCTCAGGGACGGGATGACGGCTTTTTATCTGTGGGCTTACCGGACCAGTAGCCCGCCAGCAGGGAACCGGAAAGGTTGTGCCAGACGGAAAACAACGCCCCCGGCAGTGCAGCCAGTGGCGAGAAATACAGTTTACCCAGCGTCGCCGCCAGCCCTGAATTCTGCATGCCCACTTCCAGCGCCAGCGTGCGGCAGGTAGATTCATCAAAGCCAAACAGCTTGCCGCCCCAGTAACCGCCGAGCAGACCAATAGCGTTATGTAACATGACGGCGGCGATCACCATCACGCCAACCGAGGCAATAAAGCTCTGGCTACCGGCGACCACAGCACTGATGATCAGCAGAATACACACCATTGAAAAAGCGGGAAGATAAGGCTCTACCCGACGAACCAGACCGTTAAACGTGTGGTGAATGATCAACCCTAACCCGATAGGGATCACGACGATCCTGATGATGCTCAGCAGCATACCGGCAACATCAACCTGAATATGCGTATCCACATAAAAACGGGTCAGCAGCGGCGTGGCAAATACCCCGACCAGTGCGGACACCGAGGAGATGGTCACCGAGAGCGCCACATCGCCTTTTGCCAGATAAATCATCACGTTCGAGGCGGTTCCACTGGCAACGCTGCCCACCAGAATCATCCCGGCAGCCAGATCGGGCGGCATGTTAAACAGTTTTGCCAGCGCCCATGCCGCCAGGGGCATCACCAGATAGTGCAGGAATGTACCTGCAAGCACCGGTGCCGGACGGGTTAAGACGCGTTTGAAATCATTGATATTCAGCGTGACGCCCATACCGAACATAATCAGCATCAGCAGATACGCGACCCACGGGCCAATACCCAGAAAGGTGGTGGGCGAGTAGTAAGCCGCGACAGACAACAGGACGGCCCACAGGGGGAACAGACGGGTTAAGGTGGCAAGCATCAACAAACATCCTTTTAGCAAAATCAGCGACGTGCGTGGAATGATGTCCGGCGGCATCACAGCCGGTCAGTAAAAAGCCGGACAGGGTCCGGCTTTCTTTTGATGTCAGCGGCGCTTATTCAAACAAGTTGTGGTGCAGCGTACGCACCACACTTTCCGCATCGTCACCTGGCACCAGGAAGCAGAGGTTATAGCTGCTGGCTCCGTAGCAAATCATGCGCAGGTTAAAGGGCTCAAGTACGCCAAACACCTCTTTACCTACCCCACAGGCTTTCGACAGTTCATTGCCGATTATGGCCACCAGCGCCAGGTTTTCCTCTACTTCCACCCGACACAGGGATGAGAGCTCGGTTAACAACGCCTGGCTCAGCAGATGGTCGCCGGTTGAAGTCGAGCCGGTCGTATCCAGCGTCAACGCGACGCTGACTTCCGAGGTGGTAATCAGATCCACTGACACGTTGTGACGCACCAGGATATTGAACACTTCAGACAGGAAGCCCGGCGTATGCAACATATTCAGGCTGTGCAACGTGACCAGGGTTTGCTTGCGACGTAGCGCCAGCGCTCTGAACAGCGGCGGATTCGCCGTCTCATTGCACACGCGCGTACCGCCCGCTGCAGGATC
Source organism: Pantoea sp. JZ2 (assembly GCF_035191405.1). NCBI lineage: Bacteria > Pseudomonadati > Pseudomonadota > Gammaproteobacteria > Enterobacterales > Erwiniaceae > Pantoea > Pantoea sp. JZ2. The sequence goes on from NZ_CP045247.1 coordinate 4,462,284, forward strand.
TTTACTGGAGCCGACGAACACCGGAATGTCGCTACGGACAGCGGGCAGCAGCGTGGCAGGATGCAGAACTTTGGCACCAAAAGTGGCCATTTCAGCCGCTTCTTCAAAAGTGATTTCATCAATACGTTTAGCAGCCGGGACTACACGCGGATCGGTGGTGTAAATGCCCGGTACGTCTGTCCAGATATCCACGCGCGCAGCGTTTAATGCTTCACCCAGCAGGGCGGCCGTATAATCACTGCCGCCGCGGCCCAGCGTGGTGGTGCGTCCTTTTTCTTCGCTGCCGATAAAGCCCTGCGTGACCACCAGAGCGGCGGCAATGCGCGGCTGCAACTGCACACTGACCTGCTCGGCCAGTACGGCGACATCAGGCTCCGCACGGCCAAAGCGATCGTTGGTGCGCATGACTTTACGCACGTCAAACCATTCCGCATTGACCCCGCGCTCACGCAGGATCTCGACAAACAGCAGAGTCGACATGAGTTCGCCGTGGCTGACCAGTTCGTCGGTTAAGGCGCTGGAGGTGGCGAGAGCGGCGGCGTCAGACAGCATGCCGATATTGTCGATAATGCGGTCGATTTCATCGCGGATAACGTCTGGATTGTTCAGGCGATCGATGATGGCATATTGAATGCGGCGGATATCATCGAGCTGCGCCGCGCGTTGCGATGTCTCCTGACCTTCGGCAAGGGAGACCAGCAGATTGGTGATGCCTGCAGAGGCAGAAAGCACCACCAGCCGGGTATTGCTGTCCTGCAACACCACATCGGCGCTACGGTTCATGGCATCGAAATCGGCAACGCTGGTACCGCCAAATTTCGCTACATTCAGATTCAGAGACATTGTATGACCTCGTGTCAGGATACGTTGCCCTCACCCGTTAAGAGATGAGAAACAGTAATTCAGCCTAAGCACAAGGAAAGAGCAGAAACGGGTAAAATCGAATAGACGAGTCACCCAGAAGCGCTCCACCTTGCGAAACGTCCGACTGTGGACGTTTCTGGTGACAACCCAGGGGATTCAGCCCCTGTAGCCGACAGCCAACACACCGTGATGTTGACCACCTCGGCGTCGCTCCCCCTGATGTGTTATCTCTGGATACGGTTCCTCCAACACACTGCCTGGTCGACGCGCCTCTTCTGGCTTGCGCACAGGTGCGCAAGTAGCGCGCATAGATTTAGCGATTTCTGGCCCTGCTGTCAATGACCGTCACGGGACAATTTTTCATGCAGAGCGCACCGGATAACAAATTTTGCCTAATCTCTGCGACTACAGTGCTAAATGGCTTCAGCAACGTCGTCACATTCTGATGCGGCACAATGTTCGTGGGCTGCCGTTGCGCCATACTTTTCAGCCTTTCGCCCATGGAAACAGTCCGAATGATTGCCGCATCATCCACTGCGAAACGGGCTGTATTCGTGCGCTGACACCATCGCACTGACAAAGTTTTTCCTTTCAGTTGCAACTGTGGTCATACTGAAATGCTAACCGGGTACGATGCGACCCCGATGGAATGACGGTTCTTAATATCAACAAGAGTGTTGCCATGAAAAATATCAATCCGACCCAAACCGCAGCCTGGAAAGCGCTGCAAGAGCATTATGAACAGATGAAAACGGCGAAAATCGCCGACCTGTTTGCCCAGGATGCCGATCGTTTTGCTAAATTCTCAGCCACCTTTGACGACCAGATGCTGGTAGATTTCTCGAAAAACCGCATCACGCAGGAGACGCTCGATAAACTGCTGGCCCTGGCAAAAGAAACCGATTTAAGCGGCGCGATTGCGTCCATGTTCTCGGGCGAAAAAATTAACCGGACGGAGGATCGCGCCGTCCTGCACGTCGCCCTGCGCAACCGCAGCAATACGCCAATCAAGGTGGATGGCAAAGATGTGATGCCTGAAGTCAACGCGGTGCTGGCGAAAATGAAAAGCTTCTCCGAGCGCATTATTGGCGGTGACTGGAAAGGTTACACCGGCAAACCGATCACCGATGTGGTGAACATTGGTATCGGCGGTTCCGATCTGGGGCCGTTTATGGTGACTGAGGCACTGCGCCCGTACAAAAACCACCTGAACATGCATTTTGTGTCCAACGTTGACGGTACGCACATCGCCGAAACGCTGAAAGACCTCAGCCCCGAAACCACGCTGTTTCTGGTGGCGTCAAAAACCTTTACCACCCAGGAAACCATGACCAATGCGCACAGCGCACGCGACTGGTTCCTGAAAACGGCCGGCGATCAACAACACGTTGCGAAGCACTTTGCTGCGCTCTCCACCAATGCTAAAGCCGTGGGCGAATTTGGTATCGATACCGACAATATGTTCGAGTTCTGGGACTGGGTCGGCGGCCGCTATTCGCTGTGGTCGGCCATTGGCCTGTCCATTATTCTGTCGATTGGTTTTGAGAACTTTGAGCAGTTGCTGAGTGGCGCGCATGCCATGGATAAGCACTTCTCTACCACGCCAGCCGAAAAGAATATCCCCGTTCTGCTGGCGCTGATTGGTATCTGGTATAACAACTTCTTTGGCGCGGAAACCGAAGCTATCCTGCCTTACGATCAGTACATGCACCGTTTTGCAGCCTATTTCCAACAGGGAAATATGGAGTCGAACGGGAAGTACGTTGATCGCACAGGCCAGCCGGTGACCTATCAGACGGGCCCGATTATCTGGGGTGAACCCGGCACCAACGGCCAGCATGCGTTCTATCAGTTGATTCACCAGGGCACCAAACTGGTACCTTGCGATTTTATTGCACCTGCCATCAGCCACAATGCCCTGGCCGATCACCATCCTAAGCTGCTGTCGAATTTCTTTGCTCAGACCGAAGCGCTGGCATTTGGTAAGTCACGCGAAGTGGTGCAGAAAGAATTTACTGATGCGGGTAAATCGGCGGAATCTGTCGCGCACATCGTGCCGTTTAAAGTGTTTGAAGGGAACCGCCCGACCAACTCAATTCTGTTGCGCGAAATCACGCCATTCAGCCTGGGCGCGCTGATTGCGCTCTACGAGCATAAGATCTTCACCCAAGGGGCAATTCTGAATATCTTCACCTTTGACCAGTGGGGCGTGGAATTAGGCAAACAGCTGGCTAACCGTATTCTGCCGGAGCTGGAAGATGACAGTAATATTACCAGTCATGACAGTTCGACTAACGCCTTAATTAACTGCTACAAGAAATGGCGCTAATCGTATAGTGACAGAGGCGGCCTGCCGGCCGCCTTTTTTTTGTCATCACGATCGGGCACGCTGCTTTTTATCTGAAAAGCCTGCTGGCAGACTGGAAAATTCTTAAAATGCACTGCGGCAATTCTGAACCTCGCGCTGCGCAGAGCGCATCACCCTACTAAAAACCGGATCTAAAACGGTAAGCCAATGCTTCTTACCTCTTGTTTTATAAGGCGATTGGATTTTACGCTTATTCAGGTAATTCCGATTATTCTCATTCCGTACCAAAAGATACTAAATAAGTAGAAACCGCTTTGCTTTCCTCTTACTCACAGACAAATATCCGGCCTTTCACGGTAAATCCACCAATTTAAAATAAGTTAACGCTGAATCCGCTTAATTTGCCCCGTTTTTTTACGCGTCATTTACCAGGTTTTAAGACTACTCAACTCTGGTATTTTGTTGCCCTATACTGGACGCGCCCATAATGGGTCTGTCCTTCGGTTTGCGATAACCGTTTATTCTGTTTCGCGAATGTGTTGGATAGCAATCCTTCATTCAACCAATGTAGGTGTTGTTATGAAAAAACGCATGATTGCCGGTCTGGCATTACTCGTCGCCGTCTCTTCCAGCGCTTATGCGGCACCGGAAGAAGCTGGTGCCGCAGCAGGCGCACAGGCGGGGACAATCTCCGCAGGTACGACTACCGCTGTAGGTATCGGCGTGCTCGGCGCGTTAGTAGGACTCGGCGTTGCCGCTTCTGGCGGTGGTGACGGGGCAAATACGGGTACAACTACCACGACCACAACGGGCACCACACGTTGATGGGTACCCTGATTCTTTAGGCTGCAGCAAGGCCGCGAACGTGTGAGTCGTGATGCATTTACGCAGGTGAGTGTGTTGCGACGAGGATGCCAGCGTGTCGGCAGCTGAAAGAACAGAGGTATGGGAGCATTAATCATAACCACACATTCGTGTGGTTATTTTTACTTTGGCATCATTTATCAGGGACACATTGTGCGCCAACTTCCGCTGTTGCTCGTTTGCCTGCTGCTGCAGGCCTGTACACAAACGCAAAAAGGACTCGAACAGACGGTGATAATGGCCATCGAAGGGCCAAAAGATGTCACTGTCACGCCTCAGGAAATTGATGCGCTGCCCTACGCCAGCCTGTATGCACGCATTAATGACGGCCCACGCATTTTTGTCGTGCTGGGTTACAACGAAAACGGCCAGCAAAAATGGATTACGCGTGACCAGTCCATGCTGGTAACGGCCCACGGCAGGCTGATTAAAACGCTGGGCCTGCCCGACAACCTGATGAACGTCAGTAACCTGCAACAGGATCCGCTGGCGAAAGGCCTGTCGCTGACCAACGGCCAGCACTGGACGCGGATTGTGCAGTGGACCGGGCAGGGCAAATTCCAGAGCGCCACCGTCAGTTCCACTTTCGAGCGTGGCGATGATGAAGTTCTGACGATTGCCGGAAATCGCATCCCCTGCCGCGTCTGGCATGAGGCGTTACGTATCGACAGCCTTGGCCGTGAGTGGCAAAACACGTTCTGGATCGATAACAGCAGCGGTCAGGTCGTGCAATCCCGACAGATGCTTGCTGCCGATACCTTCCCTGTTGAAATCACCATTCTGAAGCCGGCGAAATCATGAAAAAAATAACGCTATTGTTGGCAGGCGTGAGCCTGCTTACCAGTCTGGGTGCCCGTGCCGCAGGTCAGGTTACCGTCCATGCCCCGCAGGACACCGCCAGCGTGCAGCTCAATCAGGTCGAAAATCTGGCGCAGTTGGTGACGCAGCCCGCATTAATGGCCCAAACCGACTGGCGACGGGCCGTGATTGCTGAGCAGGGAGCGACAGCCCAGGCCCGGCAGCAGTATCAGCAGGCCCTGGCCGCGCTGCGTACCTGGCGGGCCGACAGCAGTGGTGAACAAGCCGCCGCCATTGACGCGGTGATTCGGCAGTTCAGCAACATGAAGGTGACGGGCCGTCAGTTCGTCACGCTGGATCCTGATCGCATCCGGCTGCATTCAGCAGACAACCGCCGCCTGGACGGGCGTTATGATCTCTATCTCACTCAGCCCAGTCATCATGTGCTGCTGCTGGGCGCGATTGCCGGAGCCGGACGCGAAGCCTGGCAACCGGGCAAGTCCGTGCGGGAATATCTGCGTGACCATCCACGGCTGGCCGGCGCAGAACGCAATTTCGCGGTTGTGATTGCGCCAGACGGAACGACGCAGAACGTCCCGATTGCTTACTGGAACCATCGCCATGTCGAACCTGAACCTGGCAGCATTATTTTTGTGGGCTTTTCCTCATGGAGCCTGCCAGGCGCCTTTGACGATCTGAATAGCCGCCTTGTTTCTGTTCTGACTCACCGGATACCAGACTGATGAAAAAACGTTATCTTCTCAGCCTGTTGGCTGTTTCAGTAGCAAGCGCCTGCCAGGCGCAGGCGGAAATGTATGAGGCGCCCGTCACGCCGTCACAGTCTGATTTCGGCGGCGTAGGGCTGATGCAGGTACCGACCGCGCGAATGGCAAGAGAAGGCGAATTCAGCCTTAACTTCCGCGATAATGACCAGTATCGCTACTATTCCGCCTCATTACAGCTTTTCCCCTGGCTGGAAACGACTGTGCGCTACACCGATGTTCGGACACGACGTTACAGTGCGGTAGAGAGTTTCAGTGGTAATCAAAGCTATAAAGATAAAGCCTTCGATCTGAAACTGCGGCTGTGGCAGGAAGGATACTGGTTACCTGAAGTCTCGTTCGGTACGCGCGATCTTGGCGGTACCGGCTTATTTGACAGTGAATATCTGGTCGCCACCAAAGCCTGGGGGCCCTTTGACTTTACGCTGGGCTTTGGCTGGGGCTATCTGGGCAACAGCGGAACCGTTTCCAACCCCTTCTGCTCTTACAGCGACAGCTTCTGTCAGCGCCCGGGCGTGGGACAGGCTGGCTCGATTAACGGTTCTCAGATGTTTCACGGCCCTTCTGCCGTGTTCGGCGGTATTGAATACCAAACGCCGTGGCAGCCGCTGCGCCTGAAAGTGGAATATGAAGGCAATGATTATAAAGATGATTTTGCCGGACGCCTGCCGCAGCGCAGTAAAGTTAACGTCGGTGCGATCTACCGCGTAACTGACTGGGCGGATATCAATGCCAGCTATGAGCGCGGCAATACCTTTATGTTCGGCTTTACCATCCGGACTAACTTTAACGATATGCATCAGGATCATATCGACAGCCCTAAACCGGCCTATGATCCGCATCCGCAGCCGAAATTGCTGGAGACCACGGTGACAGGCAATCAGCTGTCTGCGCTGAAGTACGACGCAGGCCTGGCGGGCCCGAAAATCCAGACCAAAGGCAATACGCTGTATGTATCGGGCGAGCAGACCAAATATCGCGATACCCGCGAAGGGGTCGACCGCGCCAATCGTATCATCATGAACAACCTGCCGGACGGCATCGATACGATTAACGTCACAGAGTCGCGCTTCAATATGCCGCAGGTGACGACAGAAACGTCCGTTGCCAGCCTGCGTAATGATCTGACTGGCTACCCGTTAGGACACGAGCAGTCTCTGCAGCAGGTACGCAAAAATCCGGTCGATCCGGGTCAGACCGAGCAGGGGATGTTTATTCGCAAAGATCGCCTGGATTACGATCTGTCTCCGGTACTCAATCAGTCTGTCGGCGGCCCGGAGAGCTTTTATCTGTATCAGGTCGGCGTCATGGGCAACGTCGATTACTGGCTGACCAATCATCTGCTGGTCAGTGGCAGCCTGTTTGCTAACGTGGCAAATAACTATAACAAATTCAATTACAACGGTGCCCCCGCCGATTCCACCCTGCCCCGCGTGCGTACGCATATTCGTGACTACGTTGAGAACAACGTTTACGTCAACGATCTGCAGGCTAACTACATGGATTATCTGGGCAATGGTTTCTACGGCCAGGTCTATGGCGGCTATCTGGAAACCATGTACGGTGGTGTCGGGGGCGAAGTGCTTTATCGTCCGGTGGACAGCAACTGGGCGGTGGGCGTAGACGCCAACTATGTGCGCCAGCGTGACTGGAACGATATGATGCGGTTTACGCATTACGAAGCCCCGACCGGCAACCTGACAGGTTACTGGCGGCCGTGGTTTGCGGAAGATGTGTTGGTTAAGGCCAGTATCGGCCAGTATCTGGCGAAGGATAAAGGCGTCACGCTGGATGTCTCTAAACGCTTCGACAGCGGCGTCATGGTCGGCGTCTATGCGACCAAAACCAATGTCTCCTCTCAGCAGTACGGCGAAGGCGACTTTACGAAAGGTTTCTACATTTCCATCCCAATGGATCTGTTTACCGTGACGCCAACGCGTGGCCGTGCGCAGATTAACTGGGTTCCGCTCACCCGCGATGGCGGTCAGATGCTGGGACGCAAGTACCAGCTGTATGACATGACCTCGGATCGCGATGCGCGGTTCAACTGATAAAGAGGGCAGCCTGCGGGCTGCCTTCTTTTTTGTCTGCGTCGTCCTCAGCTGAAAGGCCCGCGCGCCACGCCGCTCACCGATGTGTTTTTACAGCCGCATAATCTTCCACCCGATCGCGCTGGCTTTGCGCCACCGCAACATAGCGGCTGGCAGGATGACTAAAATATCTGCCTCACCTTGACGCGCCTGACCACATCACAAATTACCCCCACAGGTTTCATTCCAGCGTGTGCCTTCACATCCGGCCAGGCCCGGCGGATTGCGGAGACGGAGAGCAGGTCTGACCAGCGCACCAGCGTTTGCATTTACGGTGATTAAAACGAAAATGGTTTCCACTATGTGAAAGGAGAGACTCTATGGCTACGCATGTTGTCGCCAAACGCGGTAAAAAACCTCGCAGCACGTCGGCACCTCCCGCTCCGGCTGGCGGTCAGGTTCAGTCACTGACACGGGGGCTGACGTTGCTGGAGTTGATCGCCAGTTCACAGGGTAGCGTGGCACTTACCGAACTGGCACAACAGGCGGGTTTACCAAACTCGACCACCCATCGTCTGCTGACCACAATGCAGCAGCAGGGCTTTGTACGCCAGGTGGGCGATCTGGGTTTCTGGACAATCGGCGCGCATGCGTTTGTGGTTGGAAGCAGTTTTTTGCAGAGCCGCAACCTGCTGGCGCTGGTGCATCCGGTGTTACGTTCACTGATGGAGAGTTCGGGCGAAACGGTCAATCTGGCGGTGCTGGACCTGAGCGACTTCCAGGCGGTCATTATTGACCAGGTACAGTGCACGCAGCTCATGCGCATGTCCGCACCGATCGGCGGCAAGCTGCCCATGCATGCTTCCGGAGCGGGCAAAGCCTTTCTTGCCCATCTCAGCGACGACAAAGTGACCGCGCTGCTGCACCAGAAGGGCCTGCATTACTACACACCCAATACGCTGATGTCTCCGCAGAGCCTGAAAACTAACCTGGCACAAATACGTACCCGTGGATTTTCTTTCGATGACGAAGAGCATGCGCTCGGCTTGCGTTGCGTGGCGGCACCCATTTATGACGAACACGGCGAGCCTTTTGCCGCGCTGTCGATTTCGGGTCCAATTGCCCGCATGACTGACGATCGCATTACCGAACTGGGCGCGCTGGTCATTCGGGAAGCGCGCCAGGTTACCCAGGCCTACAGTGGTCGTTAAGGAACGGGCTTTGCACCGTGCGCGAGTCCGGAAATCGACGCGTAGATCACTGGCGCGATCCAGCGCGCCAGTGGCTGATGGCCTGTCATATCAGGTGTTTAGTAAACCTTTATAGACGGCATCACGCACCATCACAGGAAACTGCCCATTCACCCCCTCCGGTGTGGTATTGGTCATGGCGACCACGCACAGCGCGTTTTGACGATCCACGAACCAGGTGTGTCCATACGCTCCACTCCACGACAGCGTACCGGCTGACTGAGGCGACAGGGCAGCATCCGGATCCACCAGCAGTGCCCAGCCCACACCAAATCCCCATCCCGGCCCCTGCGTAGCCCAGTTTGCCGTCACGTGTTCCTGCGTCATGTAGTCAAAACTTTCACGCGTGATTAGCGGCGCGCCTTCACGCCGGACGGTTTCCAGCACTTGCATAAAATCGAGGGCCGTTCCTGCCATACCGCCGCCGCCGCACGGCCAGGCATCGGGTTTGAAAATACGGCCGGGGCTAAAAATCGCGGCGCCTTCACCGAAAGGGATCTGCTGATTATCACGCATGACTGAAGGCACCGGGTTGTCGTCCGTGTAGACCGTGGTTAATCGCGACGCGTCTCTGACGCTAAACAGCGTGTCTGCCATCCCCAGTGGGCTCGTTATATGGTGATTCACCAGTTCTGGCAGGCTTTTACCGGTCGCCCGCACCATGATTTCACCGAGGACATCGATGCCCAAGGAATAACGCCAGCCGGTGCCGGGACGGAACTGTAACCGGGTGCCCGCAAGGCGCTGCAGATTCTCTTCCAGGGTGAGTCCGGGCTGATAGTCGATGCCGTCTGACACATTGCGTGAGTGATAAAGCGAATCCGCCGGGGCGGAATAACGATAGCGTAAACCTGACATATGGCTCAGCAAATGCCGCACCCGGATAGTGGCTGGCTCACCGTTCTCAAGGCAGGGACGGAAATCCGGAAGCCAGCGGGTGATATCGTCGTCCAGTGTGATATCCCCTTGCTCGATCAGGCGCATGGCGGTCAGGCTGACAATGGGTTTGGTGAGTGACGCAAGACGGTATATCGCATCCACAGACATGGCTTTATTTTGCTCTCTGTCCGCCCACCCCGCCGCCCGTTGATAAATCAGTTTTCCCGCCTGAGCCACCATCACTGTGGTACCCACAACACGCTGGCTATTAATCGCATGATCAATAACCGCATCCATTGCGGCTTCGAACTTTGCCGGGGCAGGAGAGAGTCCAGAGGTAAAATAAAACATAATGAAGTCCTTTTTTAATCAGAAGTAGTGAGAAAGATAAAACATCCAATCTCAGGCAATATTTAATCTTTAAAGAATGTATTCACTTAGATAATTTAATAATGAAAAATAAAAACCAAACCACAATGGTTAAACTAGATAACATCTCATCATTAAATAACACACGCCTTACATAATAACTCTCTCCCCTTTTCAACTGGTCAACCAATAGGGAATTTGAGTCTACCTTATCGGCATCCATAGTATTTGTGACCGACCTCTTTTTTTTAAAAGGGCAGAATGATTACCATGCTCTACGCCGAAAATACGCGTATTAACGCATCAGTACAAATAACAGCGCGCCTTTTAGAGAACACAGAGCGGGGCATTATTCTGGTCAACCAAAATTTACCACGCTAAATAACGGCGTTAAAAGTTACTATTTATTTAACAAAAAATACTCACCTGCATTAAAGACTGACAACGCAAACACACACCCGCGTTGTTTATTCTTTAGAGCTTTATTTAAAAGTTCGCATTACTTTTTCACGCTTATACGACACCTGAATGCGTCTGAGCGCCACTCCGATTTTATTAAGGGAATATTATGACAACGTTAGCACAGCCCGTGCGCAGAAAAGTAGGGACAGGCACCGCCATTGGCTATGGCATTACCGATATTTTTGGCGGTGGGTCCATGGCTTTAATCGGTACATGGTTACTGTTTTTTTATACGACGTTCTGTGGGCTTTCAATGTTGGAAGCCAGCTCAATTTTTGCTATTGCCCGTATTATTGATGCCATTCTGAGTCCGGTGATGGGATATATCACCGATAAATTCGGCAGTACCCGGCTGGGTAAGCGCTTTGGTCGCCGTCGCTTCTTCCTGCTCATCAGCGCGCCAATGATGTTTGTTTACGCGCTGGTCTGGGTCAGCGACATGAACTACTGGTACTACCTTGGTACCTACCTGGCGGTAGAACTGCTGGTTGCCATGGTGCTGGTACCGTGGGAAACCCTGGCGGCAGAGATGACCAATGATTTTGGTGAAAGAACACGGATGGCCGCCATCCGCCTGACATTTTCTCAGGTAGGAACCTTCCTGACCGCTTCGGTGCCGGGCATTGTGATTCAGTATTTTGGCCAGGATTCGGCGCTGACCTATACCTACACCGGTATTATGTTTTCCTGCCTGTTCTTTATTGTGGTGTTGATTACCTGGTATTGTACCTGGGAGTCAAAAGATATGAACCTGGAAGAGTTTGAACGGCGCAATACGGGTCCCAGCCTCGGATTATTGAGCCACCTGAAAAATATGTTTGTCGAGTTAATGACAACATTCAAAATAAAAATATTCAGACAACATTTAATTATCTATATCTCTTCATTTACTGCACTGGATATTTTTATTGCTGTCTTCGTTTACTTTGTTGTCTACGGTTTAAATCTGGATGCGGCAAACGCGTCGGCCTATCTTTCCATTGCGACGTCCGTCTCCATTCCTTCCACGCTGCTTTTCATGTTTATGCTGGATAAACTGAATGTCAGGCCCGCCTACGCCATGCGTATTTCCTACCTGTGTATTTTAGGTGTGCTGGGTTATCTGATTTTAATGTTTATCGGCCATTCGGCAGTGTCGTCATGGTGGTTGACCACGCTCATTTTTGTCCTGCTGGGTTTTGGCCGTGCGGGGCTTTACTTTATCCCCTGGAATATTTACAGCTTTATTCCCGATGTGGATGAAATGGTCACGCGTCAGCGGCGCGAAGGCGTTTTTGCTGGCGTCATGACGTTGATGCGAAAAAGTACCGTGGCCGTCGCCATTATGGTGGTGGGTGCGGTACTGGAACACAATCATTTTGTTAAAGGCCAGTTAATTCAACCGGAAAGTGCGCTCAATGCGATTACCGGGCTCCTGGTCTTCGGCACCGGCGGTCTGTTACTGATCAGTTTATATATGACCTTCAAATTTAAACTGACACGCGAAACGCATCGGGTATTGGTGAATGAAATTGATCGCCTCAAGGCAGGCGGCGATAAAGCCGACTGCACACTCGAAACCAAAGAGGTCGTGAAAGCCCTGACGGGCTACGACTACGAGCAGGTCTGGCAACAGGATAAATGCACCCGGCCTTAATCTGGTCGGGTTGACGCGGGTCAGGAAAGGTAAAACGCAAGGCATGCGGATAACCGCCCGGCCCGACGTCATCCGGCTCTGTTCACATACGGTATGGATACGTGATGAAAATTGCCCTATTTTGCATTCTGCTTGTCAGCCTGTTTTTCCCGTCCTCTCCGCTTTATGCTGCCGCGATTAATGACGATGAGGACAGCCTGCGCATTCGTCTGAAAAACGATTTTCGGCGGGCCGACAAACCCAGCGCGGGTTCAGATCGTCATATTTACGCCTGGGTACAGGGTGGGCTGATTGATGTGAATACGCGCTATTACAATGACGTCATCGGCGTGAGCGCGGGAGCGTATTATGTGTACAAGCTGGGTGCAAACGCCGGCTGGAGCACCCGCTATTATCTGGACGGCCACGACAGCTTTGGTGTGGCCATTGGCGCGGTCAAACTTAAACCGGCAGAGAATCTTCGCCTGACGCTCGGGCGGTTTGGGACGGATTATGGTTACGGCAGCCTGCCCTGGCGCATCCCGTTGATCGCCGATAATTCGTCACGCACGATACAGACAATTTCTGAAGGTGCACTGGCCCACTTTGAGGCGACAGAGAATCTGGAATTCTGGTCAATGTGGCGTAAGCGCGCGTTCTATTATGTCGACTCTGCCACGGGCGTGCGTGATGAAGGCGTGATTAACAGCACAACAGGGAAATACCATCCCCATCGGAGCCGCGGCTATCTGGTGGGATCCTGGCACGATGCTTCTTCGCGGTATTCACTGGGTGCCTCTTATCAACAAGATGTATCGACTCAGGTGCAAAGCATCGTCGAAAAAACCTATGCCTTTGCTGACGATCGCGCACTCAAATGGGAGCTGATGGGTTTTTATGGTCAGGCTGAGGGGATGAGTAAGCCTCTCAGTTATCACCATGAGACGGCGTTGATTTCCGGGCGATTAACCTATTCGTTTGCGAATGCCCGGTTATTTGGTGCCGTGGGTAAGCTTACCCATGATATTGATGGTCGCATTATCTATACGGATATTGGCTATCCCGACTCGCTGAGTATTGATCGCAATAAAGAAGGCATGCTGTCTGTTCAGCTTGGCGGGCAATATTTCTTCACCCCGAACGTCGGCGTTATGCTGGGCCCGATTCTTACTCACGGTTATGAAGACAAACAGCGCCATACCAGAATCAACGGAGTGGGCCTGATGGGCGCGATCCTGTACAACGTTGCAGAGGGCCCGTTTAAAGGCCTGAACATGTATATTGCCGCCGACAGAGCCAGGGAGAAGCGCCCCGGTAGCTCACTGGGTGACCGGCTCAATTACTGGGATGTGAAAGCCGGTATGCAATATGACTTCATGCTGAAGTAACAAATCATCAGATGAAGTAGCCTGTATGTTTCCAAAGTGGCATCTCTTGATGCCGCTTTTAATTATTCTCGCAATTTATTGTTAATTAAAGAATAAAACGGCGCGCCAACGCGTCAGCCTGCTTATCTTAACGTGCGCTGAACCCTGTTATCCCGATCGTGAGGTGGTAAAATTTTTGCCGCAACGGTATCTGACGGGAGCATCACTATGAGATCTGTCTCTCAGCAACGTCCTTATCAGCAAGTCGCCGCAAAAATCCGGCAGCGCATTGTGGAAACGCCCTATCGCCCGGGCGGGCGCCTGCCACCCGAGCGTGAAATGGCTGGCATGCTTAACGTCAGCCGCACCGTCGTTCGCGAGGCGCTCATTATGCTGGAAATCGAAGGGCTGATCGAAGTCAGACGGGGAGCCGGTATTTACGTCACAGCGCACAGCTCTCCATGCCGTATTAGTGAGGCAAATCCCTCCTTTCACAACGATGCCGGCCCGTTTGAGCAGCTTCAGGCGCGACAATTGCTGGAAAGCAATATCGCGGAGTTTGCCGCCCTGCAGGCGACACGGGCGGACATCATCAAAATGCGTCAGGCTTTGCTGCTGGAAGAACGCGAGCTGACCTCGTGTTCGCTGGGAAACCCGGAAAAAGGTGATATGCACTTTCATCTGGCCATCGCTGAAGCCACGCATAACAGTATGCTGGTCGACGTATTTCGCCAGTCATGGCAGTGGCGCGAAAACAACCCTATGTGGATTCAGCTGCACAGCCATCTTGGCGATACCCAATACCGTAAAGCGTGGCTGGTCGATCACCGGCAAATTCTTGCCGCGCTGATCAAAAAAGATGCCCGCGCCGCTAAGCTGGCTATGTGGCAGCATCTGGAAAATGTGAAGCAGCGTTTACTGGAATTTTCCAACGTGGACGATCTCGACTTTGATGGTTATCTGTTTGACTCCTGGCCGCTGGCAAAGAGTGACGGCTGAAGCGGTTCCCGTTCCTGGTCGGGATGCTCTGGGGTTTTATAACGTGGTGCAAGCCTGCTGCCATAGCGCACACAGAAGCGCTGGGCGGGCTGCCAGGCAATAACATCCTCAATATGCCCCTGCGCAATGCGCCGCTGCTGGGCGCGCCACCAGCCCGTGTCAAAAAGTTCCGGATGCCGTTGCTGGAGCAGCGCACCGACTTTCGGCTCACTGCACAGGGCATAACGAAAGGTTTCAGGAAAAACATCATCTGGCCCAACGCTGTACCAGGGCTCGGCGCTTAACTCGTCCTCGTCATAACGCGCCGCAGGCACGTCACGGAAATGGAGTTCCTGCATCGGGCGAATCTCATCGTAGTCATAAAACACCACGCGTCCATGACGGGTGATGCCAAAATTTTTAAACAGCATATCACCGGGAAAGATATTGGCGGCAGCCAGTTGTTTGATCGCGTTGCCATATTCTTCAATGGCCTGAGCGCGTTGGCTGTCGCTGGCCTCAGCCAGAAAAAGGTTAAGCGGCTGCATACGACGTTCCAGCCACAGATGACTGATGATCAGGCGATCGCCTTCAATACGCATTTTTCCGGCAATCGTATTCTGGAATGCCACCAGCAGTGCCGGCGTAATGCGTGCGAGCGGCAGCGCAAACTGTTCAAAGGCCTGCGTGTCAGCCATGCGTCCCACACGGTCATGTTCTTTAACCTGCTGATAGCAGGCCCTTACCTGCTCTTCCGTGACCTCTTTTTGCGGAGCAAAGCGATCTTTGATGACTTTGAACACCCGATCAAAGCCCGGCAGCGTAAAGACCAGCATCACCATGCCAGGGATGCCTGGCGCAATCTCAAAGGCGGCATCCGTTTGCTCCAGCGCCTGCAGATATTCCCGGTAGCTTTCCGTTTTGCCATGTTTCTGGCAGCCGATGGCCATATAACGTTCTGCCAGCGTTTTACCCGGTAAGACAGGCTTCAGCCATGCGACCAGCGCGCCGGGTAATGGGGCATAAACCATGAAGTACGCGCGGGCAAAGCCGAACACGATGCTGGCCTCGTTCACATCCGTCAGGCAGGTATCGATCCACAATTCACCTTGCTCGCTGCGCTGAACCGGCAACAGGCATGGCAGGATAGCGTCGGGCAGATGCAGGCGAGCCACGACCCAGGCGGTTTTGTTGCGGTAAAACAGCTCACAACAGACGTCCAGCCAGCCCTGTGCCAGTTGCGCGGAAGAGAACGCCTCATGCAAATGGCGTACAATCCAGGCTTCATCGCGCGCCTGATCCTGCCAGGGCAGCGTCAAAGGCACATCGCGTAGCACCTCATGCAGCAGTGTTTGCCAGCCCCGATCGGGCCGATAGGTTCGCGCCAGTGGACGCGAAACCTGACGTTGTGGCGCAGGCGGTTGCGAGCTGAAGATAAATAACCGTTCCGGCTGTAATGCATGGTGACCATGCAGCCGGCAGTAAACGGAATTGAAAAAGCTTTCAGCAATTTCATAACGCGGATAACCGGGTAACAGGGTTTCATAGTGGTTTTTGATCTTCAGCCAAAAAGCATCGTCCCAGTGCGCCGCCCCGTTCAGTGCGCGCAGTTGATCGGCAACCAGCGCCACATGGTGGTCATAAAGATGAATTCGTGCCTTCATAGCCTGCTGTACGGCCAGCCACTCAGCCTGTTCAAAACGCTGCTGAGCACCCGCCGTAATATCAAGAAAACGGCCATACTGCGCATCGAAGCCCTGCAGAATGGTGTGCGCGATTAGGGATTCACGTGGCGGCATAATCCACTCCTGAAAAAGCCCGCCCACCGTTACCGGGCGGGAAAGACACAGACTTCACTCAAAACTGATGCTCTTCGGTCGATCCGGTCAGCGCCGTAACGGAGGACTGACCGCCCTGAATAATCGTGGTGACCTGATCGAAATAGCCGGTGCCCACTTCCTGCTGATGCGAGGAAAAACTGTACCCCCGCTCCCGGGCAGCGAACTCTGGTTGCTGGACTTTTTCAACATAGTGACGCATGCCTTCGCCCTGAGCATAAGCCTGTGCCAGGTCGAACATGTTGAACCACATGCTGTGAATACCGGCCAGGGTAATGAACTGGAAGCGATAGCCCATCTCACTGAGCGCCTGCTGAAAGGCCGCTATGGTGCTGTCGTCGAGGTTCTTTTTCCAGTTAAACGAAGGCGAACAGTTGTAAGCCAGCAGTTTACCGGGAAAGCGGGCATGGATGGCTTCGGCGAAGCGCTGTGCCATCGTCAGGTCGGGCGTCGACGTTTCACACCACAGCACGTCAGCATAAGGCGCATAAGCCAGACCGCGGCTGATAGCCTGCTCGATGCCGGCATGAGTGCGGTAGAAGCCTTCCGCGGTACGATCGCCACGGATAAACGGACGGTCATAGTCATCGCAGTCAGAGGTGATCAGGTCAGCGGCATCGGCATCCGTTCGCGCCAGCAGAATGGTGGGAACACCCATCACATCGGCGGCCAGGCGTGCAGCAACCAGTTTCTGTACGGCCTCCTGGGTAGGCACAAGTACCTTGCCTCCCATGTGGCCGCATTTCTTCACGGCCGCAAGTTGATCTTCAAAGTGGACCGCTGCGGCCCCTGCGCTGATCATCGCCTTCATCAGTTCAAAGGCATTCAGCACGCCACCAAAGCCCGCTTCGGCATCCGCCACGATGGGCAGAAAATAGTCGATAAAGCGGCTGTCGCCCGGTTCAATGCCGTTGGCCCATTGAATCTGATCGGCACGTTGAAAGGTCTGATTAATCCGGGTGACAACCTCAGGCACCGAGTTCACCGGATACAGCGACTGATCGGGATACATTTGCCCCGCCAGATTGGCATCGGCGGCGACCTGCCAGCCAGAGAGGTATATGGCTTCTATTCCGGCTTTGGCCTGCTGCAATGCCTGACCGCCGGTTAAAGCGCCGAGGCTATTGACGTAACCTTTGCGCGCGCTGCCATTAAGTAATGACCAGAGTTTACCGGCACCCCGCTCGGCCAGCGTACAGGCTGGCAGAACTGAACCGCGCAGCGAGATAACATCTTGTGCGCTGTAAGGGCGGGTAATTCCCTGCCAGCGTGCTTCCTGCCAGTCTTGTTCGAGTTGCTGAATCTGTTGTGTACGTGTCATGGCAACCACTCCTTATGTCAGGGAAGCAGGCGATAGCCCGGCAGAGTAAGAAAAGGAACCAGTTCGTTTTCGGTAGTGATTTGCGCCATTAATCGCGCTGCTTCCTCATAACGACCTGAACTGAACGTCTTATCACCCAGATTCATCTGCAGCGTTTGCAACTCATCGTTGAGCAACTGCTGAAACAGCGACGCCGTGACCTGCTGCCCATCGCGCAGGGTTTTCTTGTGATGGATCCATTGCCAGATAGAGGTACGGGCGATTTCGGCGGTGGCGGCATCTTCCATCAGGCCGTCAATAGGAACGCAGCCGTTGCCGCTAATCCAGGCTTCGAGGTATTGCAATGCCACACGGATATTGGCGCGCATCCCTGCTTCCGTTCGATCGCCTTCGCAGGGCGCCAGAAGCTGTTCGGCCTGCACCGGAGCGTCTTCGTGGCGCAGAACATGAAGCTGATTGGGGTGATCGCCCAGCGCCTGGTTAAACACCGCCATTGCGGTATCGGCCAGGCCTGGATGTGCGATCCAGGTGCCATCATGTCCGTTACTGGCTTCGCGCTGCTTGTCTTCCCTGACGCGCTGCAACACCCACTGATTACGTGCGCTGTCTTTACTGGGAATAAGCGCTGACATACCGCCCATAGCAAAGGCACCGCGGCGATGACACGTTTTAACCAGCAACCGCGAGTAAGCATCCAGAAAAGGCTGAGCCATGGTCACGGACTGACGATCAGGGAGAACCCGATCTTCATGTTCCCGTAATGTTTTGATGTAGCTGAAAATGTAATCCCAGCGCCCGCAGTTCAGGCCTACGATATGATCGCGCAGATTCCACAGAATCTCGTCCATCTGAAACACGGCGGGCAGCGTTTCAATTAAGACTGTGGCTTTAATTGTGCCTCGCGCCAGATCAAAACGATCCTCAGCGAAGCTAAAGATCTCTCGCCACCAGGCCGCTTCCTGCCAGCTTTCCGTTTTAGGCAGATAAAAATAGGGACCGCTACCTTTCGCCAGGAGATTCGTGACGTTATGAAAAAAGTAGAGTGCAAAATCAAACAGGCCGCCAGGAATGGCATTGCCCTGCCAGCTGACATGTTTCTCTGACAGATGCAGTCCGCGTACCCGACACATCAGGACAGCCGGATCGGCGCGAAGCTGGTAGATCTTGCCTGTCTCGCTGGTATGAGACAATGTGCCAGCCACGGCTTCACGCAGGGTTTGCTGCCCTTCCATCAGCTTTTCCCAGGTCGGTGCCAGGGAATCCTCAAAGTCAGCCATAAATACTTTTACGTTCGCATTCAGGGCATTAATTACCATTTTGCGATCCGGCGGTCCGGTAATCTCCACGCGACGATCCCGTAAATCCGAGGGAATACCGCGAATCGTCCATTCTCGCTCTCTGATGGAAGCCGTTTCCATTTCGAAATCAGGTAACGACCCGGCATCGTACTTTTCTTGTCGTGCCTGTCGCGCCGCTAATAACGTATCGCGTTGGGGGGCAAAACGGATAACCAGATCCTGTAAAAACGCGACGGCCTCTTCAGTAAGAAGCTGTTTTTCAAGATGATAAAAGGGCTTCTGGAAGTGTAATTCGTGGGTAATAACTGAGTCTGTCATGCTTGCTCTCTCCTGTTTACAGGCAGATCAACATGGTCGATCCACAAAAAGGGTGATTAGTGAGCTACAGGATCAGAGCATATGTATTTTAAATGTAAAATCAAAAACTATTTCCATTTTAATTGAATATTATATTTATAGCATTGAAATTTATGGTTTTATTTTTACTTTCCTTTAGGTAATGCCTTTCAAAGCTTTTCAAGGGCGAAAAAAAACCGTGTTGCCAGCCAGCTAACACGGTTCAGTTGTAATGAAAGTGCGCTTATTCCAGCGTCGGATTCATATGGCGCAGATCAAACGGCGTAATTTGATAGACGTAATAGTTCAGCCAGTTTGAAAACAACAGGTTTCCATGGCTACGCCATGTGGCGCGTGGATGACGCTGCGGATCATCGTGGGGGAAGTAATTGTACGGCACGTCAGGGTTCAGCCCTGCGTCATAGTCGCGCTGAAACTCTCCCGCCAGTGTTAACGCATCATATTCCGGGTGACCCGTAACGAACACCAGCCTCTTGTCCTTGCTTGCCATCAGGTAGGCACCGGTTTGTTCCGATTCAGCAAATAATTCCAGATCGGTGTAATCGGTGATCAGCTGAGTGGGGAAATCCGCATAACGCGAATGCGGAGCGAGAAAATTATCATCGAATCCCCGCGTCAGTAAGGCATGGGGATGGAGAATCTGATGTTCAAATACGCCTGCAAGTTTCGTCTGTCGGGTTTGTTTAGGAATACCATACAAAATATTCAGTGCTGCCTGTACAGCCCAACAGACAAACAGGGTCGAGGTAACATGATCTTTCGCCCACGCCAGCACCTGCTGTATCTGGGGCCAGTAGGCGACATCGTTAAATTCAACCAGGCCCAGCGGCGCACCTGTAACGATTAAGCCATCATAGTTATCGTGCTGGATGTCCTCAAAGTTACGGTAGAAATTATTAAGGTGATCGCTGGGTGTGTTACGCGATTCACGGCTGTCGATACGCAGCAACTGGACATCAATCTGCAAAGGTGAGTTAGAGAGCAAGCGCAGGAACTGGTTTTCGGTCTCAATCTTTTTAGGCATCAGATTAAGTACCAGAACTTTAAGTGGGCGGATCTCCTGAACACTGGCGCGCGACGACGTCATCACGAAGACATTTTCGTTACGTAAAAAATTCACTGCCGGTAATTCATCGGGAACCCTGATTGGCATGACTTAATCACCTCTTGTAACCATATATACGTTTAGACATCCAGACAGCCAAAGATAACGGCTCTTTTGCTAAATGTCGAGTCTGCATATCGACAGGTGAAAAAGTTTCAAGGCACTGTTACAGCCCGCACTGGCGGGTCAGAGACAGGCTTTACCTTGTGCGGGCTTTCTGGAACCAGACGGTGGCAAAAAACCGTAACGCCGCAAAATACGCTGTGCCTCATCAGTATGGAGGAAGGCGGCAAGCGGCATGGCGGAGGGTGAAAGAGTGGCCCAGCCGTATTGCGCCCGTACGTTGTAAGCAGGGGGAATATTAAGCACCAGCAGGGACTGGTGATGCCTCAGGCGGGGCGCATAACTGGCATAGCCAATAAAGAGTTCAGCGTAGCCTTCATCAATGAGCCACTGGGCTGCCAGTCTGCCAACAGGAACAGGCAGACTGTCCGGGCCACCAACCAGGGCGTTTGCTTTGTTCCGGATTCGGCTGCCCTGACCGGGATATCGCTGCTCAATGTTTTCGAATAACTGCCACGTGTAATCCCCTGAGGGATCGTACAGGGGCGTTGAGGTTGCCAGCCGTAAATCATCACGTTGCAGTAATGACAGCCAGTCGTCTTCTGCAGAGACATCCTCCCGCCTGGCAGTCAGACACAGCCTGTTATCGATGAAATGACCGGTGTCCTCTGCCAGACCTTGTCGCGACAGGCTTGTGGGATGCTGCAGGTTGGCCGAAACAAACATGTCACCGACTTCACCCTGTTCGATGCGCTGACGCAGTAAACCAGCCGGGCCATAGTGTGTTTGTGTCGTTATGCCGTATTCCGCGCTGAACGCGGCAACCAGCACCGGCCACACATCGCGCAGACTACCGGCCGCCAGAATCTGGAGAGGTTTCATGATAGGCGGTCCGGTAAAAGCGGCGATACCAGCGGTCGGCCCGCTGCTGCATATCCACATCGCGAAATTTGTCAGGATAGAGTTTTTTCGCCATCCACAGTTCACCTAACCCTATGGCTTCTGGCATCGGATAGCCCCATGCCTTGGCATAGTCAGGCATCAACCAGACACGGTGATGTTTGACAGCATCAATGGTCTGCCAGAGCGGATCGTGCTGAATCGCCTGAACAACCTGCGGATAGCGGTTCTGCACAAAAATTACCTGCGGATTCCAGACCACCACCTGTTCCATGCTGACCTGCCTGAAACCCTGAATAGTCGATGCTGCCACGTTCAGTGCGCCAGCATGGGCCATCATCAGCCCCGTATATTTCCCGGCACCGTATGTCGTCAGACTGGGATTGGCCATATAGGCGCGTACACGCTGCTGTTCAGGGAGATCGTGGAGACGATCAGTCACCTCTTTACGCCCCGCAAAGGCTGCTGAGATGAGAGCTTTGGCCTGCTGCTGCCTGTTCACCACCTCACCTATCAGGGTGATGCCTTCCTTTATCCCGGGATCGTAGGCCTTATCTTCATTTTGCATACTGGGATTAATTTCGCCCTGCTGCCCGGCGTCATCGTGACGCAGTGAAATCGCCAGTACAGGAATGCCCAGTGCGGAGATCTGGTCAATCATCTCTTTCGGCGCATAGTTGGTGACGAATACCACCTGTGGATGCAGTGCAATTAGCTTTTCCAGATCAACATGGGTCAAATCACCCAGCATTGCTTTATGCGTCAGCTCAGGCACCAGCGTTGCGTAATTGTCCCCTAACTGCTGTTTCCAGTTAGCCAGTATCCCTACGATTTTATCTGTCGCATTTAACTGCACCAGAAGATTCAGCGTCTGGTGCTGAAGCACAACTACGCGATCAACCCGATCCGGGATTGTAACGTTACGACCAAGCTGATCGGTCACGATGCGGCTGGCGTAGCTGTTCCATGCGGTAAAGATAAGTAAGCCTGTAAAGACGAGGTGATTCGGTCTGATTTTCAATGAAGGTCCCCTGTAGCGTAATGTATTTGATTATATAGCGATGCACCGCGACAAGGTAAACAGTGGATGCACCTGTCGTTGTCGCGGGTCTGCGTGGCAGGGATGACTGTCGGTGTCGTGGCATTTTCGATGCAGGGCGCGCCTGACAGACAGCGCCAGCCCATTGGTTCGGTTTGCTGACCTTGAAATGCGCGTATGCCCTGACATCGCTCTGCATGCTGATATCCACTTAAGAGGGCATGTTTTTAGCTGAGACAAACTACAAAAGATGAGAATAAATCGGCAGGATTAGTGCGTACTCAGCAAATACGCTTTATCCTGGTGCATTTAACCTGTTTACTCATGATTAGGGCCTGAAAATGTCAGTTCAAAATAACGTCCCCATTGTTGAAATATGTTATTTCCGTATTAAATCCCTACACAGTTAACCTGATGATATTCACTTTTACACACTGCAATTAATCTTATCAGCTTGATATTAATTAGAGCACACGACGTTAATTTTAGATCGCGTTCCTTTTGCTAATTTGATTTTAACGGAGCCAGACAGACTCCTTCATCAACCGGAATCAAGGGGTAATGTTATGAAAATCAATAAAGTATCATCAGCCGCTGCGGCTGTAGCATTGACACTGATGTCTTTTGGTTGTTTCGCCGCAGAAACGGTCTCTGCCACCTCGTTAACGCTGGATGGCGCGGTTTCTAAAATCGCCAGACAGGCTAAACAGCAGGGCGAGCATTTTAAAGTGATTAGTGCTGACACGAATAACTACGCACACGTCACCGCTGAATTATATAAATAATGTCAGTAAGTGAAATAAAAAGCCGGTTTTAAAACGCCTCCCGGCGCTTTAATTACCGGCTTTTCAAACTTTTATATTCATATCTTACCGTGCCGACGTATATTTCCCTGCATTAACACGTAATTAAATCACCAGTATTTAGCCCCTGTACGTCCCATCTTTTCTTCCAGTAAAACGAATGCGCCCAAAGTCACGTTAAGCACAGACATAACCGTTTCTTGGATCACGGCAGGGGTGACGCGTTCGTTTGATTTACTGGTTTTGATATTGAAAGAGATCGGATGTCATAACGTCGGGATGATGGCAGGCTTACCCTGTTTCACGACATTATTTATATTCAGGAAAGGAGGCGGAAATACGTCATAAGCCATCGTCTCATCGCGTTGCTATAAACGGGATGAGAATGGGCTGACAGTCGACGGAGGGTTCCGGCATGATGGTTTCGCGCGCCCGGTCAGGCAGCAACAGAGATCTGCCCTGAAGCCCGCAGAGGTCCGGCAACCCCCGCCCTCCCCGGACGGCGGACGTAAAAAAGCCCCGTACTTCCGTACGGGGCTTCTTCACCTGATTGATGCCTGGCAGTTCCCTACTCTCGCATGGGGAGACCCCACACTACCATCGGCGCTACGGCGTTTCACTTCTGAGTTCGGCATGGGGTCAGGTGGGACCACCGCGCTACAGCCGCCAGGCAGATTCTGTCTGCCGCACCGCCCTCTCGGGCCGCACGGCGTTATCCGGTAAACAAGGCTGAAAATTCTTTCTGTCTCTCAACCAAAACGCCTCTGGCGTTGTAAGGTTAAGCCTCACGGGTCATTAGTACCGGTAAGCTCAACGCATCGCTGCGCTTACACACCCGGCCTATCAACGTCGTCGTCTTCAACGTCCCTTCAGGAGGCTCGGAGCCTCAGGGAGAACTCATCTCGGGGCAAGTTTCGTGCTTAGATGCTTTCAGCACTTATCTTTTCCGCACTTAGCTACCGGGCAGTGCCACTGGCGTGACAACCCGGACACCAGCGGTGCGTTCACTCCGGTCCTCTCGTACTAGGAGCAACCCCCCTCAATTCTCCAGCGCCCACGGCAGATAGGGACCGAACTGTCTCACGACGTTCTAAACCCAGCTCGCGTACCACTTTAAACGGCGAACAGCCGTACCCTTGGGACCTACTTCAGCCCCAGGATGTGATGAGCCGACATCGAGGTGCCAAACACCGCCGTCGATATGAACTCTTGGGCGGTATCAGCCTGTTATCCCCGGAGTACCTTTTATCCGTTGAGCGATGGCCCTTCCATTCAGAACCACCGGATCACTATGACCTGCTTTCGCACCTGCTCGAGCCGTCACTCTCGCAGTCAAGCTGGCTTATGCCATTGCACTAACCTCCTGATGTCCGACCAGGATTAGCCAACCTTCGTGCTCCTCCGTTACGCTTTGGGAGGAGACCGCCCCAGTCAAACTACCCACCAGACACTGTCCGCAGCCCGGATCACGGGCCCACGTTAGAACACCAAACATTAAAGGGTGGTATTTCAAGGACGGCTCCACGCAGACTGGCGTCCACGCTTCAAAGCCTCCCACCTATCCTACACATCAAGGCTCAGTGTTCAGTGTCAAGCTGTAGTAAAGGTTCACGGGGTCTTTCCGTCTTGCCGCGGGTACACTGCATCTTCACAGCGATTTCAATTTCACTGAGTCTCGGGTGGAGACAGCCTGGCCATCATTACGCCATTCGTGCAGGTCGGAACTTACCCGACAAGGAATTTCGCTACCTTAGGACCGTTATAGTTACGGCCGCCGTTTACCGGGGCTTCGATCAAGAGCTTCTCCTTACGGATAACCCCATCAATTAACCTTCCGGCACCGGGCAGGCGTCACACCGTATACGTCCACTTTCGTGTTTGCACAGTGCTGTGTTTTTAATAAACAGTTGCAGCCAGCTGGTATCTTCGACTGGCCTCGGCTCCGGGAGCAAGTCCCTTCACCTACGCGCCAGCGTGCCTTCTCCCGAAGTTACGGCACCATTTTGCCTAGTTCCTTCACCCGAGTTCTCTCAAGCGCCTGGGTATTCTCTACCTGACCACCTGTGTCGGTTTGGGGTACGATTTCGTGTTACCTGATGCTTAGAGGCTTTTCCTGGAAGCAGGGCATTTATCACTTCAGCACCGTAGTGCCTCGTCGTCACGCCTCAGTGTAAAGTGCACCGGATTTGCCTGGCGCACACACCTACACGCTTAAACCGGGACAACCGTCGCCCGGCCGATATAGCCTTCTCCGTCCCCCCTTCGCAGTAACACCAAGTACAGGAATATTAACCTGTTTCCCATCGACTACGCCTTTCGGCCTCGCCTTAGGGGTCGACTCACCCTGCTCCGATTAACGTTGAACAGGAACCCTTGGTCTTCCGGCGACAAGGTTTTTCACCTTGTTTATCGTTACTTATGTCAGCATTCGCACTTCTGATACCTCCAGCATGCCTCACAGCACACCTTCAACGGCTTACAGAACGCTCCCCTACCCAGCAACGCTTACGCGTCGCTGCCGCAGCTTCGGTGCATGGTTTAGCCCCGTTACATCTTCCGCGCAGGCCGACTCGACCAGTGAGCTATTACGCTTTCTTTAAATGATGGCTGCTTCTAAGCCAACATCCTGGCTGTCTGTGCCTTCCCACATCGTTTCCCACTTAACCATGACTTTGGGACCTTAGCTGGCGGTCTGGGTTGTTTCCCTCTTCACGACGGACGTTAGCACCCGCCGTGTGTCTCCCGTGATAACATTCTCCGGTATTCGCAGTTTGCATCGGGTTGGTAAGCCGGGATGGCCCCCTAGCCGAAACAGTGCTCTACCCCCGGAGATGAGTTCACGAGGCGCTACCTAAATAGCTTTCGGGGAGAACCAGCTATCTCCCGGTTTGATTGGCCTTTCACCCCCAGCCACAGGTCATCCGCTAATTTTTCAACATTAGTCGGTTCGGTCCTCCAGTTAGTGTTACCCAACCTTCAACCTGCCCATGGCTAGATCACCGGGTTTCGGGTCTATACCCTGCAACTTAACGCCCAGTTAAGACTCGGTTTCCCTGCGGCTCCCCTATACGGTTAACCTTGCTACAGAATATAAGTCGCTGACCCATTATACAAAAGGTACGCAGTCACACCACGAAGGTGCTCCCACTGCTTGTACGTACACGGTTTCAGGTTCTGTTTCACTCCCCTCGCCGGGGTTCTTTTCGCCTTTCCCTCACGGTACTGGTTCACTATCGGTCAGTCAGGAGTATTTAGCCTTGGAGGATGGTCCCCCCATATTCAGACAGGATACCACGTGTCCCGCCTTACTCATCGAACTCACAGCTCATGCACCTTTGTGTACGGGAGTATCACCCTGTACCCTGCGACTTTCCAGACGCTTCCACTGATGCACAAGCTGATGCAGGTTCTGGGCTCCTCCCCGTTCGCTCGCCGCTACTGGGGGAATCTCGGTTGATTTCTTTTCCTCGGGGTACTTAGATGTTTCAGTTCCCCCGGTTCGCCTCATGCCGCTATGGATTCACTGCATGATAGTGTGACGAATCACACTGGGTTTCCCCATTCGGGTATCGCCGGTTGTAGCGGTTCATATCACCTTACCGGCGCTTATCGCAGATTAGCACGCCCTTCATCGCCTCTGACTGCCAGGGCATCCACCGTGTACGCTTGGTCGCTTAACCTCACAACCCACAGGCGTTTATCTGTTTACCGTAACGGCTGCGCGTAAAGAATGCATCGTTGCGCGGTGCTCGCCATGCTCACGTACTTCAGTACGCTCCGCTGGCTGTGCGCCGACGCGCCTTGCTTTCTTTACTGCTCGCGCGCTACTGCATAACAGTTGCTTGTAAGCTGTAAGCTTTTGAGAGACCCGAACGCATCATGCTGTGTTCCTTATTACGGAGGAACACCATGTGCGTCGTTTCAAATTTTCAGCTTGTTCCGGATTGTTAAAGAGCAAATATCTCAAACGTGACCCTGAGGCCAGTTTTGAGATACTTCGTGGAGACACCTTTCACCTGTCACCAAGCAAGTGGCGTCCCCTAGGGGATTCGAACCCCTGTTGCCGCCGTGAAAGGGCGGAGTCCTAACCGCTAGACGAAGGGGACACGTACGTGTGTCTCGGCTTCGCAGCCGTCTTGCTTCTTCAGCTTTCTATCAGACAATCTGTGTGAGCACTTCGCACGAAGGTATCTTCAGGTAAGGAGGTGATCCAACCGCAGGTTCCCCTACGGTTACCTTGTTACGACTTCACCCCAGTCATGAATCACAAAGTGGTAAGCGCCCTCCCGAGGGTTAAGCTACCTACTTCTTTTGCAACCCACTCCCATGGTGTGACGGGCGGTGTGTACAAGGCCCGGGAACGTATTCACCGTGGCATTCTGATCCACGATTACTAGCGATTCCGACTTCACGGAGTCGAGTTGCAGACTCCGATCCGGACTACGACGCACTTTATGAGGTCCGCTTGCTCTCGCGAGGTCGCTTCTCTTTGTATGCGCCATTGTAGCACGTGTGTAGCCCTACTCGTAAGGGCCATGATGACTTGACGTCATCCCCACCTTCCTCCGGTTTATCACCGGCAGTCTCCTTTGAGTTCCCGACCAAATCGCTGGCAACAAAGGATAAGGGTTGCGCTCGTTGCGGGACTTAACCCAACATTTCACAACACGAGCTGACGACAGCCATGCAGCACCTGTCTCAGCGTTCCCGAAGGCACCAATCCATCTCTGGAAAGTTCGCTGGATGTCAAGAGTAGGTAAGGTTCTTCGCGTTGCATCGAATTAAACCACATGCTCCACCGCTTGTGCGGGCCCCCGTCAATTCATTTGAGTTTTAACCTTGCGGCCGTACTCCCCAGGCGGTCGACTTAACGCGTTAGCTCCGGAAGCCACTCCTCAAGGGAACAACCTCCAAGTCGACATCGTTTACGGCGTGGACTACCAGGGTATCTAATCCTGTTTGCTCCCCACGCTTTCGCACCTGAGCGTCAGTCTTCGTCCAGGGGGCCGCCTTCGCCACCGGTATTCCTCCAGATCTCTACGCATTTCACCGCTACACCTGGAATTCTACCCCCCTCTACGAGACTCAAGCCTGCCAGTTTCAAATGCAGTTCCCAGGTTAAGCCCGGGGATTTCACATCTGACTTAACAGACCGCCTGCGTGCGCTTTACGCCCAGTAATTCCGATTAACGCTTGCACCCTCCGTATTACCGCGGCTGCTGGCACGGAGTTAGCCGGTGCTTCTTCTGCGGGTAACGTCAATTGCTGAGGTTATTAACCTCAGCACCTTCCTCCCCGCTGAAAGTACTTTACAACCCGAAGGCCTTCTTCATACACGCGGCATGGCTGCATCAGGCTTGCGCCCATTGTGCAATATTCCCCACTGCTGCCTCCCGTAGGAGTCTGGACCGTGTCTCAGTTCCAGTGTGGCTGGTCATCCTCTCAGACCAGCTAGGGATCGTCGCCTAGGTGGGCCGTTACCCCGCCTACAAGCTAATCCCATCTGGGCACATCCGATGGTGTGAGGCCCGAAGGTCCCCCACTTTGGTCTTGCGACGTTATGCGGTATTAGCTACCGTTTCCAGTAGTTATCCCCCTCCATCGGGCAGTTTCCCAGACATTACTCACCCGTCCGCCACTCGTCACCCGAGGAGCAAGCTCCTCTGTGCTACCGTCCGACTTGCATGTGTTAGGCCTGCCGCCAGCGTTCAATCTGAGCCATGATCAAACTCTTCAATTTAAAGTTTGATTTGCTGCAACCAGTGCAGCGATGCTCAAGGAAAACGTCGTAATGAATTTCAATACGTGTTCACTCTTAAGACTTGATATTTTTTTGCGTCCGGAGACGCGGATATCAATCCTGCGAGTGCCCACACAGATTGTCTGATAAATTGTTAAAGAGCAGTGCAAGCAGCGGGTTAACCGTCTGTTGCGAGGTGGCGTATATTACGCTTTCCTCCTTCAGAGTCAACCTCTTTTTCAGAAGTTTTTCTCCGGCGGCTCAGTTGCCTGACCCTCTCAACACCGCATTCCGTAAGCCGTTGTGCCGTGTCGATGGAGGCGCATTATAGGGAGTTCTCGCAGGCTGACAAGGGCTAAATTCAATAAAAATGACTGTTCGCTGCATTCCACAGCAAAAGCCCGCCTTATACGCAGTTACACACAAAGTTATCCACATTCCTGTTACGTACAAATTTAGACGAGCATCACGCAAACGTTTTCGCTACAATGCCCCCGCAACGCTATGGATGCCCCTTTTCGGGGCGTTACCTGAAGTTTTCGCGTTTTCACTTCTCTATAAAGAGGAAGAAAGCTCGCAAACTTGATGTAACGCTCTTATTTACGCGAATCAAAGCCAAGGGATAAAACCACCATGCAACAACCTCGTCCTTTACGCCGCGCCCTGCTCAGTGTTTCTGATAAAGCCGGCATCCTCGAATTTGCTCAGGCACTCTCCCAACGTGGTGTTGAGCTGCTCTCTACAGGCGGCACCGCACGTCTGCTGGCAGAGGCAGGGCTCCCCGTCATCGAAGTGTCTGACTACACCGGTTTCCCGGAAATGATGGATGGACGCGTTAAAACGCTGCACCCGAAGGTCCATGGCGGCATTCTGGGACGTCGCGGACAAGATGATGCGGTAATGGCGCAGCACGCTATCAACCCTATCGATATGGTGGTCGTTAACCTTTATCCCTTTGCACAAACCGTCGCGAAGCCAGACTGCTCACTGGAAGATGCCGTAGAGAACATTGATATTGGTGGCCCAACCATGGTGCGCTCGGCGGCCAAGAACCACAAAGATGTGGCGATTGTGGTAAAGAGCAGCGACTACCCGGCCATCATCGCCGAGCTGGACGCTAACCAAAACTCACTGACGCTGGAAACCCGTTTTGACCTGGCAATCAAAGCGTTTGAACACACCGCTGCGTACGACAGCATGATCGCCAACTACTTCGGTAGCATGGTTCCCGCCTACCATGGTGAAACTGAGCAGCCGGCAGGACGCTTCCCACGCACCCTCAATCTTAACTTCGTTAAAAAGCAGGATATGCGTTATGGCGAGAACAGCCATCAGGATGCCGCCTTCTATATAGAAGAAAATGTACAGGAGGCCTCTGTCGCTACCGCCGAGCAGGTGCAGGGCAAAGCACTGTCTTATAACAACATTGCGGATACCGATGCAGCACTGGAGTGCGTAAAAGAATTCGCTGAGCCCGCGTGCGTCATTGTAAAGCATGCTAATCCTTGCGGCGTGGCCGTCGGCGAGTCCATTCTGGCGGCTTACGAGCGCGCTTACCAGACCGATCCTACCTCTGCATTTGGCGGTATTATTGCGTTTAACCGTGAACTGGACGAGGCGACCGCACAGGCCATTATCAGCCGGCAGTTTGTTGAAGTGATCATCGCCCCTTCGGCGACCGAAGCGGCCCTGAAAATCACGGCGGCGAAACAAAACGTTCGTGTACTGGTATGTGGTGAATGGCAGGGCCGTGTCGCCGCGCTGGATTTCAAACGGGTGAATGGTGGTCTGCTGGTTCAGGATCGCGATCTCGGGATGGTCGATGCCAGCCAGTTGCGGGTCGTCAGCAAGCGTCAGCCTTCTGAACAGGAACTGCGTGATGCTCTGTTCTGCTGGAAAGTGGCTAAATTCGTTAAGTCCAACGCCATTGTCTATGCACGCGACAATATGACTATTGGCATAGGTGCGGGCCAGATGAGCCGCGTCTATTC
This sequence comes from Pantoea sp. JZ2, assembly GCF_035191405.1. Classification (NCBI taxonomy): domain Bacteria; kingdom Pseudomonadati; phylum Pseudomonadota; class Gammaproteobacteria; order Enterobacterales; family Erwiniaceae; genus Pantoea; species Pantoea sp. JZ2. Next base: position 4,493,305 of record NZ_CP045247.1, read on the forward strand.
TGCCAAAATTGCGGGCATCAAAGCGGGTGATGAAGGTCTCGAAGTTAAAGGTTCTGCGATGGCTTCCGATGCGTTCTTCCCATTCCGTGATGGTATTGATGCCGCTGCAGCCGTGGGCGTGAGCTGTGTCATTCAGCCAGGCGGCTCTATCCGCGACGACGAAGTGATTGCAGCTGCCGATGAACACGGTATTGCCATGATCTTTACTGATATGCGTCACTTCCGTCATTAATTCTGTGGAGCGTTTTATGAAAATTTTAATCATCGGTAACGGCGGACGTGAACATGCCCTGGCCTGGAAAGCCGCCCAGTCGCCGCTGGCAACGGCCGTTTTTGTCGCCCCTGGTAATGCAGGTACGGCGCTGGAACCGGCTTTACAGAACGTCGATATTTCCCCAACAGATATCCCGGCATTACTTGCCTTTGCGCAACGTGAACAGATCGATCTCACTATCGTTGGACCCGAAGCGCCGCTGGTGATTGGCGTGGTTGATGCATTCCGTGCCGCCGGCTTAAAAATCTTTGGTCCGACTCAGGCTGCCGCACAGCTGGAAGGTTCGAAAGCGTTCACGAAAGACTTCCTTGCGCGTCACAACATCCCCACTGCCGAATACCATAATTTCACCGAGGTCGCCCCTGCGCTGGCCTATCTGCGTGAAAAAGGGGCGCCCATTGTCATCAAAGCCGATGGCCTGGCTGCCGGTAAAGGTGTCATTGTGGCCATGACGTTGCAGGAAGCCGAAAACGCGGTGCAGGATATGCTGGCGGGCAACGCCTTTGGTGACGCCGGGCACCGTATTGTGATCGAAGAGTTCCTGGACGGTGAAGAAGCCAGTTTTATCGTGATGGTCGATGGCGAGAATGTCCTGCCGATGGCCACCAGTCAGGATCACAAACGCGTCGGCGATGGGGATACAGGACCAAACACCGGCGGTATGGGCGCTTACTCTCCTGCACCAGTGGTGACGGATGAAATCCACCAGCGCGTCATGGACCAGGTCATCTGGCCAACCGTACGTGGCATGGCAGCAGAAGGGAATGTCTACACAGGCTTCTTATATGCCGGGCTGATGATCGATAAGACCGGTCAGCCAAAAGTGATCGAATTCAACTGCCGTTTCGGCGATCCGGAAACGCAGCCCATTATGCTGCGCCTGCAATCGGATCTGGTGGATCTCTGTCTGGCTGCCTGTGAAGGCAAGCTCGATCAAAAAGACTCACAATGGGATCCCCGCCCTTCGCTGGGTGTGGTGCTGGCGGCAGGTGGCTACCCTGGCCCCTACGCGAACGGCGAACTGATTCACGGTTTGCCGCAGGAAGAAGCGGCTGACGGCAAAGTTTTCCATGCCGGTACACGTCTGGAAGGCGACCGCGTACTGACTAACGGTGGACGTGTGTTGTGCGTCACCGCGTTAGGCGATGACGTTGCCGCTGCGCAGAAGCGCGCTTATGCGCTTGCTCAGCCGATTTCCTGGCAAGGCAGTTTCTGCCGCCGCGATATCGGCTATCGCGCCATTGGTCGCCAGTAACGATGACAGGGGCACACGTTGTGCCCCTTTTTCATGCCTCAGAAATCCGCCTCTTTGGGCTCATCTGCACATTCGTCTTTGTGGCTGACCCGCAACAGTTGAACGCCTTCCGGCGCTTCCAGCCATGAAACCATCAAGGGACCAGCGGAATGACGGCGGTAATGCGTGAGCGTCTGCCATGCCTCACTGTCAAACGCTGGCGTCACCTTTTGGCCGTCACAGGTCTCCACGACATTGCCCCCTGCCCAGTGCCCCTGCTTCAGAAACACCCGACCGCTTAAGAGCGCATCGCTGACGTCCCGCATACGTTGCGCGTCAAACTTATAAAGTTCCACCGTATCAGGGCTGACCGCTTCACGTTGAGTAGCAAGCTGGCGCTGCATAAAGTTAAGACTGCCATTCTGGTCAAATCGCAGGGTGACATCGTCGGGAGGCGCGCCTTTCACCTGACGCTCAACGCTGACCAGATGATCGCCCAGCCAGCGGTAGTCTGTCGTTTCGCTTTTTTCGCTGTTAAACGGGTTATACAGCGTACGAATATGCACAGACTGATGATCCGTATTCTTACGCCAGATACGCACACTGCCACGGTCGGCCAGATAACCACTGGCGGAAAAGGCGGGAATGTCGGGGGTGGAACTGCACCCGATAATCAGTGAGGAGAGAAGCAGGGCAGAAAAGCGCTTAAGCAGCGTAGTCATGGTGGCTGGCCCTTAAACAAAAGGGGCGAAATCGCCCCTGTTTAAAACTTTACCGCTATGCGACGTCTTACTTGACGGCGTCTTTCAGAGCTTTACCAGACACGAATGCAGGTACGTTTGCCGCAGCGATTTTGATTTCTTTGCCAGTCTGTGGGTTACGACCGGTACGCTCAGCGCGGTGGTTCACTTTAAAAGTACCAAAACCAACCAGTTGTACAGCATCACCCTCTTTCAGAGACTCAGTGATTGCAGCCAGAGTAGATTCCAGCGCTGCCTTGGCCTGGGTTTTAGACAGGTCAGCTTTTTCTGCGATCACATCAATCAGTTGAGTCTTGTTCATAAGTTATCCTTAAAGTGTATTTATCGCTTGCTAAGCAACGAGTGCGAGGGAAAAGCCAACTTCGGGCACTCTTCAGCCTGCACGCACCGATAGCCACAATTTTCAGCCCCCCAAATGTAGACCAGACAGGGGGCTGATGTGAAGCCTCCAGGCGCGCTAATTAAGGCCTGAAGTCACGTTTTCTCGCCTTATTGCTGAATTTTTATACCGATGTTACTAATTCCCGCCTCGCGCAGGTCGGATCGCAGACCTTTTATCAATTCAAGGTCTCGCTCTTCACAGTCTGCGAGCAGGCGAAAAATCTCCCATTGCAGGTCCCATTCGTCGATGACAGCCGGGTTTTCCCGCAGCTCTTCATCGGTCATTTCGCGGCCTGCCTGAGTCATTTCCAGAATGGCCACGGTGGTGATGGAGGTCTTGCTGACTTCAATCGCATGTTCAAGCGTTTCGCCACTTAACAGGGCGTGCAGCACTTCACTTAATGCCACACAGGCATCGATGGCCGGATACACGCCGTAGACCTCAAAATCATCGCCATCCGGAATCGCAGCTTCGAGCTTTTCCAGTTGACTGTCGAAGTTGATCTTTGCATCTTTCACCGTCAGCGTTTCCCAAATCAGATCGAGAATCCGGCGGTAAAGCGCAGGATCGGCAAACGCAGTTTGCTGGCAAAAAGCCATGTAATTAGGATACATGCGCTCGCACAGGCAAGCCATAAACGTCAGATGTTGCCAGCTTTCCAGCTTTGCCAGACGCAAATGCACAGGGTTTTGTAACATACACAGAGCTCTTATTCGTTTCGCTGGCCGCAGTGTAACGCAAAAGCGCCCTACAAACAGTGCTAAAGCGCGTTTTGCCAGCGCAGAAATGCAGGTCGGCGTGATGCGACAGCATCTGCCCAGCGCGTCGGTTCCGGTAAACGGTAGCCCTGAGTACACTTTTCAACCCAATCGAGGGCACTGTCCAGGCTGACGCGATGCCCGGTGGCCACAAACAGCGGATTACAGCGTACCTTGCTGCGCCATACCCAGCCAATTTGCTCCCCTTTATCCATTAACGGCTGGCGACTGCCGGGAGTCTCGTCCAGCGGCTCAAACCGTCCGCACAAACGCTTTTTGGCGACACCGATGGTGGGAACATCGACCATCAGTCCAAAGTGTGACGCCACACCGAGCCGACGCGGATGCGAAATGCCGTGACCGTCGACAAACAACAGGTCAGGCTTCTGCTCCAGCATATTCCATGCCGCCAGCAAGGCGGGATATTCCCGGAAAGAGAGAAAGCCAGGAATGTACGGCATAGTCGTCTCGATGCGCGCGATACGATGCTCCACCAGCTTCAGCGACGGGTATTCAAGAATAACCAGCGCCGCGCGCGTGACCGCACCTTCCTGTTCAAACCCGACGTCTGCGCCACCAATAAAGCGTGGCGGCAGCACATCAAAATCGTCCTGCCGCACGACGTCTGCGGCACGCTGTTGTTGCTCCGCACGAAGTGCAGCAATATCCATTATGACTCCTGATGATACTGGCGGGAAAGGCGGTGCACCGCCTCAACGAAGACGCCGGCATGCTCTGGCGGTACATCCTGATGGATACCATGTCCCAGATTGAATACGTGGCCTTCACCTTTGCCGAAACCGTCCAGAATACTGGCCACTTCCTGCTCGATACGGGCCGGTGGTGCGTACAGCATGGAGGGATCCATATTGCCCTGTAAGGCGACTTTATGCCCGACACGACGGCGGGCCTCACTGATGTCGATAGTCCAGTCCAGGCCCAGTGCATCGCAGCCTGTTTCAGCCATGGCCTCAAGCCACTGACCGCCGCCTTTAGTAAACAGCGTGATCGGCACACGACGGCCTTCGTTTTCGTGCAGTACGCTGTCGACGATTTTATGCATGTAATAAAGCGAGAATTCGCGATAATCGCGGCCACTCAATGCGCCGCCCCAGGTGTCAAACACCATGACTGACTGCGCCCCGGCGCGGATCTGAGCGTTGAGATAGAGAATAACGCTGTCGGCCAGCTTATCCAGCATGGCATGCAATGTGGCAGGTTCGGCGTACATCATTTTTTTAATTTTGGTGAAGGCCTTGCTACTGCCGCCTTCTACCATATAGGTTGCCAGCGTCCACGGACTGCCTGAAAAACCAATTAAGGGCACCTCACCATTAAGGTTCTTACGGATGGTCCGTACGGCATTCATCACGTAACCCAGTTCCTGTTCAGGATCGGGAACAGGCAGGCGATCGACGTCGGCACGGCAGGTTACGGGGTTTGAAAAGCATGGACCTTCCCCCGTTTCGAAGTACAGCCCTAATCCCATCGCATCAGGAATGGTGAGAATATCACTGAAGAGGATGGCCGCATCGAGCTTGTAGCGACGCAATGGTTGCAGGGTGACTTCGCAGGCCAGCTCGGCATTCTTACACAGCGACATAAAGTCGCCCGCCTGGGCACGCGTGGCTTTATATTCCGGCAAATATCGTCCGGCCTGGCGCATCATCCATACGGGGGTAACATCGACAGGCTGGCGTAACAGGGCGCGCAAATAACGGTCGTTCTTCAGTTCACTCATGTCAGGACTCTCTCGGTATCAAGCGAGTAGTGTAGCACTCTCACGCCTCAGCGCGGCAGAGGGCAACGGTATCTTCAATTAATCGACGGGCAACGGTGCCAGGTGGAGGCAGTAAAGGCAGCGCATCAAAACGGAACCATCCGGCATCCAACAGCTCTTTACCGTCGTGCTGTAAGTCGCCGCCGTCATACTCCGCCATAAAGGCCATCATTAAGGACTGCGGGAAAGGCCAGGGCTGGGAAGTGACATAACGGACATTCTTCACGCGCACGTTGCTCTCTTCCATCACTTCGCGTGCAACCGCCTGTTCAATGGTCTCACCGACTTCAACGAACCCGGCCAGCACAGTGTAAATGTTATTACGATGACGCGCATGGTTGGCCAGCAGGATCTCATCTCCACGGCGGATAGCAACGATAATACAGGGCGCAATTTGTGGGTAATAACGTTCACGGCAATGGCTACACAGGCAGGCAAATTCGCGTTTACTGGCATGCATCTCATGACCACAATAGCCGCACCAGCGATGGGATCGGTAAAACTCTGCTAACTGCACCCCGCGCCCGGCCAGCTGAAACAGGCCCGGATCTTCGTTGAGTAACTGGCGCAACGACAACATATCTGACGAACGCGTTTCACAAATCAGCCAGACCTTCTCTCCCTGCCATTCGCCAATCACGCGCCCCTGGTGCCCGGTAAGGCCAAACTGCTGTGCGTTTCCGTGAGGTAAATCGCCTTGCGGTAACCAAATTTTCTGTTCAATACTGACAATCCACCATCCAGCGTCTACGCTTGAAATTTCGCATTGCATTTATTTCGTCATCCTTAGCGTCAACCCGCACGCTGAAGTCCCGATGTTAAGTGTGTAGATGAACAACTATACCCAAATAATTCTGGTTGCAAGACGACAGCACGCTTATTTATCCCGACAGGTTCGCGGAGAACAAGCGCAATTGGCGCATCGCTAATCTGAAATATGAAGGTGCATAACGCATACGGAGTTAACTATGCTTAACCAGTTAGACGTTCTGACCCAACGCGTAGGTGGCAGTAATGAACTGGTAGATTCATGGCTGGCAGCTCGCCGCCAGCTATTGGTTTCTTATTACCATTTGGTCGGCATCAAGCCAAAAAAAGAAGCGCTGACTCGCCTGGACGAGCAGGCACTGGATAACTTTTGCCACACGCTGGTCGATTATCTTTCATCCGGTCACTTTAGCCTTTACCAGCGTTTGATTGCAGAGATGGACGGCACCAGTCCGCTGCTGGCTGCCGCGCAGATTTACCCGTCGCTGGAAGCCAATACCGAGCAGTTGATGCAGCTGTATGACGGCCACCTGCAACAGGCCATCGACGACGACAACTATGTGACGTTTCAGCACGCCTTGTCAGAAGTCGGCGAAGCTCTTGAGGCGCGTTTTACCCTTGAAGACAAGCTTATCCAAATGGCATGGGACAATCACCTGACTCCGCCTGTGGCGAACGACAGTGAAATTGCCCGCCCTGCTTAACAGTGCCGCAAATGTAAATAACTTGTGATTCATAAAAAGCCCCCTTATGCTGAGTGGGCTTTAAAACATCTGTTTTATGTTGTCAGGGTTTGACGGTTGCACGTCCTTGCGGGACCTGATTAACCGTTAAACCAAATCTTGTCGGAGTGCCCATTGGGCTGAGACCGTTAATTCGGGATCCGCGGAACCTGATCAGGTTAGAACCTGCGAAGGGAACAAGAGTAAATTTTTACGGTACGCCGCACTCAGGGTGCCCGCTGTGCCGTTACTCCTTCCGAACTCCGGACAAGCAACCTTCCCACTTACTGGAATATTGCTATGTCTACTACGAAAACGACCCGTCGCGAACAACGTGCTCAGGCACAGGAATTCATTGATTCCCTGCAGGGTGGCAGTGCCTTTCCCAACTCAAAACGTATCTGGCTGACCGGCAGTCGTGACGACATTCGTGTCCCCATGCGCGAAATCCAGCTTAGCCCTACATTGACCGGCGGCAGTAAAGATGAGCCCGTTTACCAGGAAAATGAGCCTGTGCCGGTTTATGACACCGCCGGTGCCTATGGCGATCCGGCAGCAAAAATCGACGTGCATCGCGGACTGGATAAACTGCGTGCTCGCTGGATTGAAGAGCGCGACGACAGCGAAAAACTGACGCAGATTAGCTCGGCGTATACGCAGCAGCGACTGGCTGATGACGGACTGGATCACCTGCGCTTTGAACATCTGCCAACGCCGCGCCGTGCTAAAGCCGGCCGCTGTGTGACCCAGTTACATTACGCGCGTCGGGGAATCATCACGCCAGAGATGGAGTTCATCGCCATCAGGGAGAACATGGGCCGTGAGCGCATTCGTGGTGAGGTACTGCTGCAACAGCATCCGGGCCACAGCTTTGGTGCCCATCTGCCCGAAAACATTACCCCCGAGTTTGTACGCCAGGAAGTGGCCGCTGGCCGCGCTATTATTCCGGCCAATATCAACCATCCCGAATCCGAACCGATGATCATTGGACGCAACTTTCTCGTGAAGGTGAATGCCAACATTGGTAACTCAGCGGTGACCTCGTCTATTGAAGAAGAAGTAGAAAAGCTGGTCTGGTCCACACGCTGGGGCGCGGACACGGTCATGGATCTGTCGACCGGACGCTATATTCATGAAACCCGTGAATGGATTCTGCGTAATAGTCCTGTTCCCATCGGCACTGTTCCGATTTATCAGGCACTGGAGAAGGTCAACGGTGTGGCTGAAAACCTGAACTGGGACATTTTCCGCGATACGTTACTGGAGCAGGCCGAACAGGGCGTGGATTATTTTACTATCCATGCGGGTGTGCTGCTGCGCTACGTTCCTATGACTGCAAAACGCCTGACCGGTATTGTGTCCCGTGGTGGCTCCATTATGGCGAAGTGGTGCCTGTCTCATCACAAAGAGAGCTTTCTCTATGAACACTTCCGCGACATCTGTGAAATTTGCGCAGCCTACGATATCGCTTTGTCACTGGGCGACGGATTACGCCCCGGATCGATTCAGGACGCCAACGACGAAGCACAGTTCGCTGAGCTGCACACGCTGGGTGAACTGACAAAAATAGCCTGGGAATATGACGTACAGGTGATGATCGAAGGCCCCGGCCATATCCCGATGCAGATGATCCGTCGCAACATGACAGAGCAGCTGGAACATTGCCATGAAGCGCCGTTTTATACTCTGGGCCCACTGACGACCGACATTGCGCCGGGCTACGATCATTTTACCTCTGGCATCGGTGCCGCCATGATTGGCTGGTTTGGCTGCGCGATGTTGTGTTACGTCACGCCGAAGGAGCATCTTGGCCTGCCAAACAAAGAGGATGTGAAACAGGGGTTAATCACTTACAAGATCGCCGCGCATGCTGCCGATCTGGCCAAAGGCCATCCGGGGGCGCAGATCCGCGACAACGCCATGTCGAAAGCGCGCTTCGAATTTCGCTGGGAAGATCAGTTCAATCTGGCGCTGGATCCTCATACAGCCCGGGCCTATCACGATGAAACGTTGCCACAGGAATCGGGTAAAGTCGCCCACTTCTGTTCAATGTGCGGCCCTAAGTTTTGCTCAATGAAGATCACGCAGGAAGTGCGTGACTATGCTGCCAGACAGGAAGCGGAAGCGCAGGCTATTGAGGTTGGCATGGCGCAGATGTCTGATCATTTCCGTGAACGGGGCGGTGAACTCTACCATCCCGCCACAGCGATTAAGGAGGAGTAAATGAACGCCTTTCCCGCTACCGCGCCGCGATTAGGGCTGTATCCGGTGGTCGACAGCGTTGAATGGATCGAACGCTTACTGGATGCCGGGGTGCGCACGATTCAGCTGCGGATTAAGGATCTGCCAGATGAGATCGTTGAACCCACCATCATCCAGGCTATCGCAACAGGTCAGCGTTACCAGGCGCGCCTGTTTATTAATGACTACTGGCAGCTGGCGATTAAGCATAAGGCTTATGGCGTTCATCTGGGGCAGGAAGATCTGGCCGTGGCCAATGTGCAGCGCATTCTGGACGCAGGCTTGCGCCTGGGCATTTCCACGCACGATGATGCTGAGCTGGATCGGGCGCTGGCGCTGCGTCCTTCCTACATTGCGCTGGGACATATCTTTCCGACTCAGACGAAGGTGATGCCCTCTTCTCCGCAGGGGTTGTCTGAACTTAAACGCCATCTGAGTCGGTTGCAGGGGATCTCTACCGTGGCGATTGGCGGCATCAGCATTGATCGCGTTCCGGCGGTACTTGAAACTGGTGTCGGCAGTATCGCCGTGGTGAGCGCCATTACGCAGGCAGAGGACTGGCGGGCGGCCACCCGCGAGCTGTTACGGCTTGTTGAGCCCGAATCCGGGCATTAACCCCGCCCTGTCGCGCAGATAAACGCGCACGTTGTGCAACAGGCAGTAAAAACTGGAAAGCCGCGCACGGCAATGAACATTGCGACTGGCGCGGCTTTTTTCTGTCCTTTAAAGTCACTGGCGTCCGGCCGGGATGGCCTGACCAGGGCCAGTTCCCTCCTCTTTCTGGCCCTGCTTCTCACCACCTGAAGCGATGATATCGATAACGGCGGACAGGTCAGCCGACGACTGATGCGCACAGGCGGCCATCGCCCGCTCGACAGCCTTACCGGTCAAGGCCAGTGCCTGTTCAATCTTACCGCTTGCGGGCAAGGCGTAATTCAGGCGCAGACAGTTACGGTACTTTCCGGAGGCCGAAAAAAGCGAGCCTACGGCAATCTGGATCCCTGATTTGCGTAATTCGTGGTTGAGCTGCACCGCATCAAATGCCTCAGGCAATTCAATCCACATCAAAAAACCGCCCTGAGGCCGCGTGACGCAGATACCGCAAGGGAAGTAATGCCGTACCCAGCAGGAAAAGGTGTCGTAATTGCGCTGGTAAACCTGGCGCATCCGCCGAAGATGCGTCTGGTAATGGCCCTGCTGGATAAAGTCAGCTACGGCATGCTGAGGCTGAGTGGCGGTAGAACCTGTCACAATGTATTTCATATGCAAAACACGATCGCGGAAGCGTCCGGGCGCCACCCAGCCCACACGTAAACCCGGTGCCAGCGTTTTGGAAAACGAGCTGCACAGCAATACGCGTCCTTCTGTATCCAGAGATTTAATGGATGAAGGCCGCGGGTACTCCCAGGCCAGCTCACCATAAACATCGTCTTCAATGATCGCCGCATCAAAACGCTGTACCAGACTCAGCAGCGCGCGCTTGCGCTTTTCGGGCATGATAAAGCCAAGAGGATTGTTGCAGTTAGGGACGACGACGACCGCTTTGATCGGCCACTGATCAAAGGCCAGTTCCAGCGCTTCAAGGCTGATTCCCGTTACAGAATCGGTCGGAATCTCAATGGCCCGAATGCCGAACCCACGTAATGTCTGCATGATGCCGTGAAATGACGGCGATTCGACCGCAATGATATCGCCGGGCTGGCATATTGCGCGCACGGACACTGACAGCGCTTCGTGGCAGCCTGTGGTAATCACAATATCTTCTGAGGTCAGCTGGCAGCCGCTGTCGATCATCAACCGGGCAATTTGTTCTCTCAGCCGGGCGACACCGTAAAGGTTGTCGTAATTCAGCAGCGTGCTTTCCTGCTGCTGCGCCTGACGGCTAAACGCCTTCCACAGAGGTTTCAGTGTGGACTGCGTTAAATCCGGCATACCGCTGCCCAGTTGCAGTACATCCTGTTCCCGGCGGCTGTTAAGCAGGTCAAGCACCGCGTCCCACTGGGTAATTTCCACCGGATGTTGCGCCGGACGCGTCAAGGCCGGAACGGGCGGCATCGCCTTATGTGGCGCCACAAAATACCCGGAACGCGCCTGCGGAATAATCAGCTGTTTCTGCTCCAGCAGATAATAGGCCTGCTGTACCGTGCTGATGCTGACACCATGTTCGACGCTCAAACTCCGAACGGAGGGCAGGCGTTCGCCACTTTGGTACAACCCCTGTTCAATACGTTTTTCCAGCAATGTGGCTAAATGTTGATAGCGCGTCATGATCGACCTCAGCCAGGTTGATGACCCGACAAAACAGTACAGACAGCCTGTATTTCTACCATTCAGTCCACGCTGACGGCAATCTGTATGTTAAATAATTGCTTCGGGTGCATCTGTATTGGAAATTGTATCTGCATGAAAATATTTCTCAGGTTACTTACTGAGGGCAGGATCATGGAATATGAGGAAAATCGTAGCGCTAAACCCTTTGCAGTTTCACTCAGCCTGTTTCGCTTTATCTGGCATCATTTTCGTCGCTGGCAGTGTCGGCGCGAAACCCGCATGATTTTATGCAGACTGAGCGACAGTGCGCTGAAAGATATCGGGTTAAAGAGAAGCGATATCAATAAACGCTTTTAATTACGGCTCGCCTGGAAACAGGCGTGAGTCGAATTCGTTAACAGGACGGACTTCGGAAAACACTCTTCACGACAGTACGCGTTATGAATGCCGGTGCCGCCTGTACAAGACAGCCTGATCTCACAGGCAAAAAAAACCCTGCCGGAGCAGGGTTTTTTATCAGGCGTTTGACGATTACTCGTCGTTGTTACCGCCAAGACCCGCGTTCAGTAACTCCGCCAGGCTTGCGGATGCTTCGTCAGCAGTCACCTGCGGTGCAGCTGGCACTTCGCCTGCCGCACGACGACGCATACGATCCTGGTGATAAGCGTAACCGGTACCGGCCGGGATCAAACGACCCACGATCACGTTCTCTTTCAGACCGCGCAGTTCGTCGCGCTTGCCTGCTACTGCCGCTTCGGTCAGGACACGTGTAGTTTCCTGGAACGATGCTGCAGAGATGAACGATTCGGTTGCCAGTGACGCTTTAGTGATACCCAGCAGGTCACGTACGAAGGTTGCGCCAACTTTTCCGTTCGCTTCAAGTTCACGGTTAGAGATCTTGATGCGAGAGAATTCAGCCTGCTCACCTTCCAGGAACTCAGTGCTGCCCGCGCTCATGATGGTAGCTTTACGCAGCATCTGACGAACGATGACTTCGATGTGCTTATCGTTAATCTTAACGCCTTGCAGACGGTAAACTTCCTGCACTTCGTTAGTGATGTAACGGGTAACCGCATGCACGCCACGTAAACGCAGGATGTCATGTGGTGACTCTGGACCATCGGAAACCACGTCACCGCGCTCAACACGTTCACCTTCGAACACGTTCAGCTGACGCCATTTCGGAATCATCTCTTCGTATGGATCGCTACCATCCAGCGGTGTAATCACCAGACGACGCTTACCTTTGGTTTCTTTACCGAAGGAGATGATGCCGCTGATCTCCGCCAGGATTGCTGGTTCTTTCGGACGACGCGCTTCGAACAGGTCAGCAACGCGTGGCAGACCACCGGTAATATCCTTGGTACCGCCAGATTCCTGCGGAACACGCGCCAGGGTATCACCCGAGCTGATCTTCACGCCATCTTCCAGCTGTACAATCGCTTTACCTGGCAGGAAGTACTGAGCAGGCATATCGGTACCTGGGATCAGAACATCATTGCCGTTGGCATCAACGATTTTCAGTGCCGGACGCAGATCTTTACCACCTGAGGTACGTTCTGCAGAGTCCAGAACCACCAGCGATGACAGACCTGTTAAGTCATCAGTCTGACGCGTAATGGTCTGACCGTCGATCATGTCGGTGAAGCGAATGAAACCGCCCACTTCTGTGATAACTGGCATGGTATGCGGATCCCAGTTTGCAACGGTTTCACCCGCAGCAACCTGCTCACCATCACCTTTCGCCATGGTCGCACCGTAAGGAACTTTATAGCTCTCTTTCGTACGGCCAAATTCGTCGATCATTTTCAGTTCAACGTTACGCGAGGTGATCACCAGCTTGCCTGCTGAGTTCGTTACCGACTTAGCATTGGTCAGCTTGATGGTACCTTTGTTCTTCACCTGAATGCTGGATTCAGCTGCCGCACGAGATGCCGCACCACCGATGTGGAACGTACGCATCGTCAGCTGTGTACCCGGCTCACCGATTGACTGTGCCGCGATAACACCGATTGCTTCGCCTTTGTTGATGATGTGACCACGTGCCAGGTCGCGACCATAGCAATGCGCACACACACCAAAGTCGGTTTCACAACCTACAACCGAACGCACCTTCACGCTGTCTACTGAGTTCAGTTCCAGCACGTCACACCAGTGCTCATCGAGCAGTGTGTTACGTGGAACCAGAATGTCAGCCGTGCCAGGCTTCAGAACGTCTTCTGCCGTTACACGGCCCAGAACGCGCTCACGCAGTGGCTCTTTCACGTCGCCACCTTCGATGACTGGCGTCATCATGATGCCTTCGTGTGTACCACAGTCGTCTTCGGTGACAACCAGATCCTGCGCAACGTCAACCAGACGACGCGTCAGATAACCGGAGTTCGCGGTTTTCAGTGCGGTATCTGCCAGACCTTTACGTGCACCGTGCGTCGAGATGAAGTACTGAAGTACGTTCAGACCTTCACGGAAGTTCGCGGTGATAGGCGTTTCAATGATGGAGCCATCTGGCTTAGCCATCAGACCACGCATACCGGCCAGCTGACGAATCTGTGCAGCAGAACCACGCGCACCGGAGTCGGCCATCATAAAGATGCTGTTAAAGGAAACCTGTTTCTCTTCTTCGCCGTCACGGTTAATCACGGTCTCGGTTGAGAGGTTTTCCATCATCGCCTTCGCTACGCGCTCGTTCGCGGCAGCCCAGATATCGATGACTTTGTTGTAACGTTCGCCGGCGGTAACCAGACCAGACTGGAACTGTTCCTGAATTTCGGCCACTTCGGCTTCGGCTTCAGAGATGATTTCCACTTTCTTGGCTGGGATAACCATGTCGTCGATACCAACAGACGCACCTGAACGGGCGGCGTAGGCGAAACCGGTGTACATGGTCTGGTCAGCAAAGATAACGGTCGGCTTCAGGCCCAAAATGCGATAACAGGTGTTCAGCATTTTAGAGATAGCCTTTTTACCCAGCGCCTGGTTGACGATGGAGAAAGGCAGACCTTTCGGTACGATCATCCACAGAATCGAACGACCAATGGTGGTGTCGATCAAGCTGGTTTTCGCAACGAACTCATCCTGCTCGTTTTTGCTGTACTCAGTGATACGCACTTTAACGCGCGCATGCAGCTCGGCCAGGCCAGCGCGATAAACACGCTCAGCTTCTTTCGGGCCGGTCAGCACCATGCCTTCACCTTTGGCATTCACTTTGTCGCGGGTCATGTAGTACAGACCCAGTACAACGTCCTGTGAAGGAACGATGATTGGCTCGCCGTTCGCCGGTGACAGAATGTTGTTGGTCGACATCATCAGCGCACGCGCTTCCAGCTGGGCTTCCAGCGTCAGCGGTACGTGAACAGCCATCTGGTCACCATCGAAGTCGGCGTTATAGGCCGCACAAACCAGCGGGTGAAGCTGGATGGCTTTACCTTCGATCAGAACCGGTTCAAAGGCCTGGATACCTAAACGGTGCAGCGTTGGTGCACGGTTCAGCAGGACCGGGTGTTCGCGGATGACTTCGTCCAGGATATCCCAAACGACAGCTTCTTCACGCTCAACCATCTTCTTCGCGGCTTTGATGGTGGTGGCCAAGCCACGCAGTTCCAGCTTGCCGTAGATGAACGGTTTGAACAGCTCCAGTGCCATTTTCTTCGGCAGACCGCACTGATGCAGACGCAGGTATGGACCAACGGTAATAACAGAACGACCAGAGTAGTCGACACGCTTACCGAGCAGGTTCTGACGGAAACGACCCTGCTTACCTTTGATCATATCGGCCAAAGATTTCAGAGGACGCTTGTTAGAACCGGTGATCGCACGACCGCGACGACCGTTATCCAGCAGGGCATCAACCGCTTCCTGCAGCATACGTTTTTCGTTACGTACGATGATATCTGGCGCAGCCAGATCCAGCAGGCGTTTCAGACGGTTGTTACGGTTGATCACGCGACGATACAGATCGTTCAGATCCGACGTAGCGAAACGACCACCATCCAGCGGTACCAGCGGACGCAGATCAGGCGGCAGAACCGGCAGAACGGTCAGGATCATCCACTCTGGCTTATTACCAGACTGAACGAACGCTTCCAGCAGCTTGATACGCTTGGTCAGTTTTTTACGCTTGGTCTCGGAGTTGGTTTCGTTCAGCTCTTCACGCAGCTGCTCGCACTCTTGCTCCAGATCCATATTTTTCAGCAGCGCCTGGATAGCTTCTGCACCCATCTTCGCGTCGAATTCGTCACCGAACTCTTCCAGCGCGTCAAGGTACTGCTCTTCCGTCAGAATCTGACGTTTTTCCAGGTTAGTCATGCCGCCTTCGATCACAACATAAGATTCGAAGTACAGCACGCGCTCGATATCACGCAGCGGCATATCCAGCAGCAAGCCGATACGCGATGGCAGTGATTTCAGGAACCAAATGTGCGCAGTCGGTGATGCCAGCTCAATGTGGCCCATGCGCTCACGACGTACTTTGGTCTGTGTAACTTCTACGCCACACTTCTCGCAGATTACGCCACGATGTTTTAAACGCTTGTACTTACCGCACAGGCATTCGTAATCTTTTACCGGTCCAAAAATACGGGCACAGAAAAGACCGTCACGCTCTGGCTTGAAGGTACGGTAGTTAATGGTTTCCGGCTTTTTAACTTCACCAAAAGACCATGAACGGATCATGTCTGGCGAAGCCAGCGCAATTTTGATCGCATCAAACTCTTCGGTCTTAGTTTGCGCTTTCAGAAACTTAAGTAAGTCTTTCACGGATTAGCTCCCGTCGGAGTGAGACTCAGGGGCGTCCAACCGAAATTGAACGCCCCATAACCAGTACAAATGCGAGCGCGTTAACCCTGCGCTTACAGGCCGAAGCCTGCTACTGAGGGTTACTCGTCTTCCAGCTCGATGTTGATACCCAGCGAGCGAATCTCTTTCAACAGTACGTTGAACGATTCTGGCATGCCAGGTTCCATCTGATGGTTGCCATCCACGATGTTCTTATACATCTTGGTACGGCCGTTAACGTCATCAGACTTAACGGTAAGCATTTCCTGAAGGGTATATGCCGCACCGTATGCTTCCAGTGCCCATACTTCCATCTCACCGAAGCGCTGACCACCGAACTGTGCCTTACCACCCAGCGGCTGCTGAGTAACGAGGCTGTAGGAACCGGTAGAACGTGCGTGCATCTTGTCATCAACCAGGTGGTTGAGTTTCAGCATGTACATATAACCAACGGTTACCTGACGTTCGAACTGCTCACCAGTGCGACCATCAAACAGGGTAATCTGACCGGAAGAAGGCAGACCGCCGAGCTCTAACAGCTCTTTGATTTCGCTCTCTTTCGCACCATCAAACACCGGCGTGGCGATTGGCATACCTTTTTTCAGGTTTTCAGCCAGACGCAGAACTTCATCATCACTAAAGGTATTCAGGTCAACTTTCTGACGCACATCTGTGCCCAGATCGTAAGCACGCTGGATGAATTCGCGCAGTTTGGCGACTTCTTCCTGCTTCTTCAGCATCGCGTTAATTTTCTCGCCGATACCTTTCGCTGCCATCCCTAAGTGCGTCTCAAGGATCTGACCGATGTTCATACGTGAAGGTACGCCCAGCGGGTTCAGTACGATATCGACCGGCGTACCGTTCTCATCGTAAGGCATGTCTTCGATTGGGTTGATCTTCGAGATAACACCTTTGTTACCGTGACGACCTGCCATCTTATCACCAGGCTGAATCTGACGTTTAACGGCCAGATAAACCTTAACGATTTTCAGCACGCCTGGTGCCAGATCATCGCCTTGTGTGATTTTACGACGCTTGCCTTCGAGTTTTTTCTCAAACTCGTGCTTCAGTTCGTCGTACTGCTCTGCCAGCTGTTCCAGCTGGTTTTGCTTGGCTTCGTCAGTCAGACCCAGTTCCAGCCAACGCTCACGCGGCAGCTTGTCCAGTTTGTCTGCTTCAACGCCACCAGAAATCAGGACAGACTGGATACGGCTGAACAGGCCCGCTTCCAGAATCTGCAGCTCTTCAGACAGGTCTTTCTTCGCCTGCTTCAGCTGCATCTCTTCGATTTCCAGCGCACGTTTGTCTTTTTCCACGCCATCGCGGGTGAAGACCTGAACGTCGATAACCGTACCCGAAACACCGTTAGGCACGCGCAGAGAAGAGTCTTTCACGTCAGACGCTTTCTCACCGAAGATCGCACGCAGCAGTTTCTCTTCTGGTGTCAGTTGGGTTTCGCCTTTTGGCGTCACTTTACCAACCAGAATGTCACCACCGGTCACTTCCGCACCGATGTAAACGATACCGGATTCATCCAGTTTAGAGAGTGCAGCCTCACCCACGTTCGGGATGTCAGCGGTAATCTCTTCTGGCCCCAGCTTGGTGTCGCGAGACACACAGGCCAGTTCCTGAATGTGGATGGTCGTGAAGCGATCTTCCTGCACCACGCGCTCGGAGACTAAGATGGAGTCTTCGAAGTTGTAACCGTTCCACGGCATGAACGCGACGCGCATGTTCTGACCCAGCGCCAGTTCACCGAGATCGGTAGACGGGCCATCAGCCAGCACATCACCACGCTCAACTGGCTCGCCCAGAGATACACATGGCATCTGGTTGATACAGGTGTTCTGGTTAGAACGGGTGTATTTGGTCAGGTTGTAGATGTCGATGCCCGCTTCGCCCGGATACATTTCGTCTTCGTTAACTTTGATAACGATACGTGATGCATCAACGTACTGAACGGTACCGCCACGTTTCGCCACAGCGGTAACACCGGAGTCAACGGCAACCGCGCGCTCCATACCGGTCCCTACCAGCGGCTTATCGGCACGCAGTGTAGGAACGGCCTGACGTTGCATGTTCGCACCCATCAGGGCGCGGTTAGCATCATCGTGTTCCAGGAACGGGATCAGTGACGCACCGACGGAAACGACCTGTTGGGTCGAAACGTCCATGTAGTCAACCTGATCGCGGCTGAACAGGCTCGATTCACCTTTGCTACGGCAGGTCACCAGGTCATCAACGAACGCACCTTCTTCTGACAGATTGGTGTTCGCCTGAGCGATGACATAGTTACCTTCTTCGATGGCAGACAGGTAATGAATTTCATCGGAAACCACACCGTCGATCACGCGACGATAAGGGGTTTCCAGGAAACCGTACTCGTTGGTCTGCGCATATACAGACAAGGAGTTGATCAGACCGATGTTCGGACCTTCAGGGGTTTCGATTGGGCAGACACGACCGTAGTGCGTTGGGTGTACGTCACGCACTTCGAAGCCGGCACGCTCACGGGTTAAACCACCCGGGCCGAGAGCAGAGATACGACGCTTGTGCGTAATCTCTGACAACGGGTTGTTCTGATCCATAAACTGGGACAGCTGGCTTGAACCAAAGAACTCTTTCACCGCCGCCGAAATAGGCTTGGCGTTGATCATGTCCTGAGGCATCAATGTGTCGAGGTCGCCCAGAGAAAGACGTTCTTTCACTGCACGCTCAACACGGACCAGGCCGACGCGGAACTGGTTTTCCGCCATTTCACCCACTGAACGAATACGACGGTTACCGAGGTGGTCGATATCGTCCACTTCGCCTTTACCGTTACGGATGTCGATCAGCTTTTTCATCACTTCGATGATGTCTTCTTTGCTCAGGATACCTGAACCTTCGATTTCATCACGCAGCAATGAACGGTTGAACTTCATGCGGCCGACAGCAGAAAGATCGTAACGATCTTCAGAGAAGAACAGGTTCTCGAACAGGTTCTCTGCTGCTTCACGCGTAGGTGGCTCACCAGGACGCATCATGCGGTAAATCTCAACCAGCGCGCTCAGGCGATCGTTGGTTGGGTCGACGCGCAGGGTCTCGGAGATATAAGGGCCGTGATCCAGATCGTTGGTGAACAGCGTTTCGATACGCTTGTGACCCGCCTGGCTCAGCTTGGCCAGCAGATCCAGCGACAGCTCCATGTTCGCTGCGATAATCAGTTCACCGGTGTTCTCATCGATATAATCTTTAGAGACCACTTTGCCTGCAATATATTCAACAGGCACTTCAATGTGCTGGATACCGTCTTTTTCGAGCTGACGAATGTGACGCGCAGTGATGCGACGCCCTTTCTCAACGTAGACCGTGCCGTTCGATTCGATATCGAAGGTCGCGGTTTCACCACGCAGGCGCTCTGGCACCAGTTCCATCTGCAGCTTGTTGTCACGAATTTCATACACCACTTTCTCGAAGAAGATATCGAGGATTTCAGCAGTGGTGTAATGCAGTGCGCGCAGGATGATACTGGCCGGCAGCTTACGACGACGGTCAATACGGACGAAAAGGTTGTCTTTCGGGTCAAACTCGAAGTCCAGCCATGAACCACGGTAAGGAATGATACGTGCGTTATGCAGCACTTTACCCGATGAGTGGGTTTTACCCTTATCGCTGTCAAAGAATACGCCAGGACTACGATGCAGCTGAGAAACGATAACACGCTCAGTACCGTTGATAACAAAGGTACCGTTGTCTGTCATGAGTGGAATTTCACCCATGTAGACTTCTTGTTCTTTAATGTCTTTTACTGTGCCTTCTGGCGCTTCGCGCTCATAGATCACCAGACGCAGTTTGACGCGCAGCGGTGCCGAGTAGGTCACGCCACGGATCTGACATTCTTTCACGTCAAAGACAGGTTCACCTAAGCGATAGCTGACATACTGCAACTCAGAGTTGCCGCTGTAGCTCGCGATAGGGAATACAGAGCGGAAGGCAGCTTCCAGTCCGTACTGACCTTCTGGATCTTGCTCGATAAACTTCTGAAACGAATCAAGCTGGATAGAAAGGAGATAAGGTATGTCCAAAACTTGTGGACGTTTACCAAAATCCTTACGAATACGTTTTTTCTCGGTATAGGAGTAAACCATAGGGTTCCTCAGCTAGCTGACAAGTCGACCCACGCTGTCCGTCCTGACAGGACAGTTCATGCAACACGATTTTGTTTGATTCACGCACTGCCCGGCAGTGTGTGCAATACCTCTTTCTATCACGCTTAAATCATTTCATTGCTTCAGCGTGGGCAGGGAACCCGCACAGGAAAGCAGTATATTAAGTCGTCGATAGAGAAAGATATTGAAGAGCAACAATGGACAAACAGTGCGAAACCCCATTGAGGCCCTGGAGCGCAAAAAGGCTGGTGACCAAAAAGTCACCAGCCATCAGTCTGATATTACTCAGACTGCAACCCGAGGGTTGTCTTACTTAACTTCAACTTCAGCGCCAGCTTCTTTCAGAGCAGCTTCAAGTGCAGCTGCGTCATCTTTGCTGATGCCTTCTTTGATCACGCCAGTTGCTTCAACCAGATCTTTGGCTTCTTTCAGGCCCAGACCAGTTGCGGTACGAACGGCTTTGATTACTGCAACTTTGTTCGCGCCAACAGCTTTCAGGATAACGTCGAATTCAGTTTTCTCTTCAACAGCTTCAGCTGGGCCAGCAGCAACAGCTACAGCAGCAGCAGCAGAAACGCCGAATTTTTCTTCCATAGCAGAAACCAGCTCAACTACTTCCATTACGGACATAGCGGCAACGGCTTCCAGAATTTGGTCTTTAGTGATAGACATAACAATTGTTCCTAAGAATCAGAAAAAGTTTATACGTTAGCAAGTACGAAGAAAAGAGAGGCCTTAAGCCGCTTCTTTTGCATCGCGAACAGCAGCCAGAGTGCGAACCAGTTTGCCGGCAGCGGCTTCTTTCATGGTCGACATCAGACGTGCCAGTGCTTCTTCGTAGGTCGGCAGCGTTGCCAGACGGTCAATATTGGCCGCCGTGATCAGCTCACCTTCAAAGGCTGCAGCTTTGACCTCAAATTTTGCATTCGCTTTCGCGAAATCTTTGAACAGACGAGCAGCAGCGCCCGGGTGTTCCATAGAATATGCAATCAGGGTCGGACCAACAAACGTGTCTTTCAGGCACTCGAACTGAGTACCTTCAACGACGCGGCGCAGCAGGGTGTTACGAACAACACGCATGTAAACGCCAGCTTCACGGCCTGCTTTACGCAGTTCGGTCATTTTATCAACGGTAACGCCACGAGAATCCGCAACAACCGCTGAAAGCGCACCTTTGGCTACTTCGCTGACTTCAGCAACAATCGCTTGTTTGTCTTGAAGATTTAATGCCATTAGCTTTAGCTCCTGGATTTGACCGGGGATGGATTTCCCCGGAACTCACTTCACTTATTCGCCCGAAGGAAAATAAGCGCTATTACACGGTGAGCAGAATCCAGTAAAGAAAAATTCTTTTGGTTCTGTCACCGTCTACGCAGGGTATTAAGCATTACATCCGAAAATGTGCAGCTCCTGCGGTCTTGGACGGAGGCCAGGATAAGGCCTGGCTCCAACCTAAAATTCGGCTGTACATCGTGGCTCAGATTGCCCTGCACTGACAGCCTTTATAAGGCCTGCTGAACACTTTACTGTGTTTCAGGCGACTGACTCAGTCGCTGCGTTCGCACAATCTGACTTACTCACGATGACATCTGCATGAATGCAGAACAACGGGCGTAAGATTCTAGGTGAATTTTTCGCCCGTTTCAAGCAGCAATTAGTTTGCCGCTGCGCTCAGACCAGCCTGGTCAACGGCAACGCCGGCGCCCATGGTGGTAGAGATGCTGACTTTCTTGATGTACACGCCTTTCGCCTGAGCAGGTTTTGCTTTTTTCAGCGCAACCAGCAGAGATTCCAGGTTTTCTTTCAGTTTGTCAGCATCGAAGTCCACTTTACCGATGGTAGTGTGGATGATGCCGTTTTTGTCGTTACGATAACGAACCTGACCTGCTTTAGCGTTCTTAACCGCTTCAGCAACGTTCGGGGTTACAGTACCGACTTTCGGGTTTGGCATCAGGCCACGTGGACCCAGAACCTGGCCTAACTGGCCAACAACGCGCATTGCATCTGGAGATGCAATAACAACGTCAAAGTTCATTTCGCCTTTCTTGATCTGCTCAGCCAGATCTTCCATACCTACCAGCTCAGCGCCAGCTGCTTTAGCAGCTTCAGCGTTTGCGCCCTGGGTGAAGACGGCTACACGTACAGAACGACCTGTACCGTGTGGCAGAACGGTCGCGCCGCGCACGTTCTGGTCAGATTTACGAGCGTCGATGCCGAGGTTAACAGCAACGTCTACGCTTTCAACGAACTTAGCGGTAGCCAGCTCTTTCAGTAATGCGATTGCTTCAGCAATATCGTACTGCTTAGTCGCGTCAACTTTGTCGCGAATAACGCTCATGCGCTTGGTCAGCTTTGCCATTTCTTAGTCCTCTACTACCAGGCCCATGGAACGAGCAGTACCTTCGATTGAGCGAGTCATCGCTTCAACGTCAGAACCAGTCATGTCCGCAGCTTTAGTTTCTGCGATTTCACGTACCTGAGCACGAGTCACTTTACCGACTTTATCTTTGTTCGGCTTACCAGAACCAGACTTGATGCCCGCTGCTTTTTTCAGCAGAACGGCAGCCGGAGGCGTTTTGGTAATGAAGGTGAAAGAACGGTCGCTGTATACGGTGATAACAACTGGAGTAGGCAGGCCTTTTTCCAGTGATTCTGTTTTGGCGTTAAACGCTTTACAGAATTCCATGATGTTAACACCCTGCTGACCCAGAGCTGGACCAACTGGTGGACTTGGGTTCGCCATACCAGCTGCAACCTGCAGCTTGACGTAGGCTTGTACTTTCTTAGCCATGATAATTCCTCAATTGGGTTATAGCGCCTTTAAAAGGCTCCCCGTGGTAACGATTTACACGCTGTTGCCAGCGCATAAAAACAAAAGGCGCGAAATTATAGTTTAATTTCGCGCCTGCTGCAACAGCCAAATAGTGAAAGAAAGGTTAGCCTTTCTCCACCTGACCGAAGTCGAGTTCGACAGGTGTTGCACGTCCAAAGATGGAGACCGAAACAGTCAGACGACTCTTCTCATAATCGACATCTTCGACCACGCCGTTAAAGTCGGCAAACGGACCATCGTTGACGCGTACCATTTCGCCCGGTTCGAACAGCGTTTTCGGACGTGGCTTGTCACCTACCTGCTGCAGGCGGTTCATGATCGCATCAACTTCTTTATCGCTGATTGGCGCAGGGCGGTCAGAAGTACCACCGATGAAACCCATTACGCGTGGCACGCTGCGAACGAGGTGCCAGCTGGCATCATTCATAACCATCTGAACCAGAACGTAGCCTGGGAAGAATTTACGTTCGCTTTTACGGCGTTGACCACCACGGATCTCGACCACTTCTTCAGTCGGTACCATGACGTCGCCAAACAGCTCTTCCATGTTGTGCAATTTGATGTGCTCACGCAGCGACTGTGCTACGCGGCCTTCAAAACCGGAAAACGCCTGCACGACGTACCAGCGTTTTTTTGGAGCTTCAGACATCTCAGAACCTCAGGCCAGTGATAAACGATACCAGACGGACCAGAATGCCATCCAGCCCCCACAAAATCAGTGACATCACGGCAGTGACCGCGGCAACGATTAACGTGGTATGCAGTGTCTCCTGGCGGGTTGGCCAGATAACCTTGCGCATTTCGGTTCTTGCTTCACGTGCAAAGGCTACGGTCGCTTTGCCTTTGGTCGTTAAAAGCGCAATGCCGCCTGCTGCTGCAATCAAAATAACAACAGCCAACGCACGCAGAGGTAACGTCACATCACGATAGAGGTAGTTACCTACGATCGCCGCAAGCAGTAATAAGACTACCACTACCCATTTCAGCGCTTCGAGGCCGCGCCCGCTCCCTTGAGCTTCGGTATTCGCACTCATAAACCAACCTGCCACAATAATTCAGAAACTATTCTGCCCCGCATCGCGAGGCATCCAAACCGAATGAGCTTTTGGGGCGTAACTCGGTATCCAGCGCCGCATAACAGAGCCTGTCTCAGCAATGATTATGGTGCAAAATCACTGATGAGTCAGGTTCTATAAAACAGCGTACAAAAAGGGCATCAAATGATGCCCTTTCCATGTGCATTGCGTCAAATATTATCGGTAATTAAGCGATAACTTTGGCAACAACGCCCGCGCCAACGGTACGGCCACCTTCGCGGATTGCGAAGCGCAGACCTTCGTCCATTGCGATTGGGTGGATCAGGGTAACAACCATTTTGATGTTGTCGCCTGGCATAACCATTTCAACGCCTTCTGGCAGCTCTACTGAACCGGTCACGTCAGTGGTACGGAAGTAGAACTGTGGACGGTAGCCCTTGAAGAACGGAGTATGGCGGCCACCTTCGTCTTTAGACAGAACGTAAACTTCTGACTCGAACTTGGTGTGCGGCTTGATGGTGCCTGGCTTCGCCAGAACCTGACCACGCTGGATGTCTTCACGCTTGATACCGCGCAGCAGAACACCACAGTTTTCGCCTGCCTGACCCTGGTCCAGCAGTTTGCGGAACATTTCAACACCGGTACAGGTTGATTTCGCCGTATCTTTGATACCCACGATTTCAACTTCGTCGCCGACTTTAACAACACCGCGCTCAACACGACCGGTTACTACAGTACCACGGCCAGAGATTGAGAATACGTCTTCGATTGGCAGCAGGAACGGCATGTCGATAGCACGAACCGGATCCGGGATGTAGTTGTCCAGGTGGTTAGCCAGCTCAACGATCTTCTCTTCCCACTCTGGGTTGCCTTCCAGCGCTTTCAGTGCTGAACCGCGAACGATTGGAGTGTCGTCGCCCGGGAAGTCGTACTGTGACAGCAGGTCACGGACTTCCATCTCAACCAGCTCCAGCAGCTCTTCGTCATCAACCATGTCACACTTGTTCAGGAACACGATGATGTAAGGAACGCCTACCTGACGACCCAGCAGGATGTGCTCACGGGTCTGCGGCATTGGGCCGTCAGTCGCAGCAACAACCAGGATCGCGCCGTCCATCTGCGCAGCACCGGTGATCATGTTTTTCACATAGTCGGCGTGGCCCGGGCAGTCAACGTGTGCATAGTGGCGAGACGGGGTTTCATACTCAACGTGTGCAGTGTTGATGGTGATACCACGTGCTTTTTCTTCA
The DNA here is from genome assembly GCF_035191405.1 of Pantoea sp. JZ2. Lineage (NCBI taxonomy): Bacteria > Pseudomonadati > Pseudomonadota > Gammaproteobacteria > Enterobacterales > Erwiniaceae > Pantoea > Pantoea sp. JZ2. Next base: position 4,518,540 of record NZ_CP045247.1, read on the forward strand.
GGGGTGCTGTCGATCTGGTCGAACGCACGCGCCTGGCCGCCGTTGGTTTTAGCCAGAACGGTGGTGATTGCTGCAGTCAGGGTGGTTTTACCGTGGTCAACGTGACCGATGGTGCCCACGTTTACGTGCAGTTTGTTACGTTGAAATTGCTCTTTAGCCATCGCTTGTCCCTCTAAGACACGGATATATCAAAGATATCGTCACATTAACCAGGCATTGCCTGACTGCAAGGAGTTACAGAGAAAATCAGGAGGGAGATAAAGGAAGTGGTGCTGATACCCAGAGTCGAACTGGGGACCTCACCCTTACCAAGGGTGCGCTCTACCAACTGAGCCATATCAGCACATCTGGAGCGGGCAGCGGGAATCGAACCCGCATCATCAGCTTGGAAGGCTGAGGTAATAGCCATTATACGATGCCCGCATCCTGGAACTCGGCTACCTGTTCTTTCTGTAGCTTGTGAATAACAGGGGAAGTCCCCTATTATTCTTAGCCTGCCAGCGAAGCTGGCTGACTTTGACTGAGCTTACACCCAATCTGAATTCAGGGTGAGAAGAAGTGACTCACCTGCCAGATAAACAGGTTGTTTATCTGTTCTCAACCCGAGGGTCGAGATGGTGGTGGGAGAAGGATTCGAACCTTCGAAGTCTGTGACGGCAGATTTACAGTCTGCTCCCTTTGGCCGCTCGGGAATCCCACCTACTTGATGGTGCCGGCTACCGGAATCGAACTGGTGACCTACTGATTACAAGTCAGTTGCTCTACCAACTGAGCTAAGCCGGCATCAAGTGACGCGCATTCTAGGAAGGTCGGCTGAAGGATGCAACAAAAAAATCACTGTTTTTGTTCTATCGCTTACTATTTGTGCAAAGCATCGCAATTTACCCCTATTCTGCAGAAATAACATCCAATTATTGGTCAAATTTTCGCGTCATCTTCTGTCCCTGGATTTGGTCTTCACGATTTCATTCTTTGGTGGATGGCTTTTTTCACGCCCCCTTTTTTTGCTGATCCTGCAAAATTCGTCTCGATTGCTTATTTATTGCCCGGTGTTTTCCATCGACAGCCGGTTTTTGTTTGTGGATATCGGTTTGTTTGTGCAAAAACGTCACCACAGGGTAAGCGATGAGTGATGTTAAGTTGACAGGGTTGCAGAGAAAACGTACTGGCACCTAAAGAGGTGGGAATGGACACTGGCACAATACCGCTTTCAATACGCGTGAATCAGGCATTGCTTGTATGCTTTCTGTGGCCGACAGCGCTGCTCTGTTCGGTTACTGGCCTGACAGGCGCGCGAGTGCATGTGTATTGATGTCGACGCGGTGAAGATGAGCGAGGTTGCATATGAACAGGTACTGCCTACGTACAACAGAGAAGTCACATGACACATGAGAACGGCCCGATGCTTGATGTGCAGATTCCACCCTGTCCGCACCGATGACGGCTGCGACCAACTGGAACGCCGCCGAAAGTCATTATGTTTGTCCCTTCTGTTGTCAGAACGCGCTGTGCCTCCCGGTTCAACCTGCATAGAAACCCGGTCAGGCGGATTAAAGCGCTTCTTCTCTCCTTCGGCCCTCAGACAGCTTAAGCACACCACAAAGCCTGTGGCGGCCTTATGTTGGCAGCAACGGTATTTGATGCACACGCCATGCGAGGGCAGAGAAAGGGTCGTGGTAAGGGTTATTCGTCACGGGAAAGAGAGTACAGAAGGTATCCGTGCCTGGGGCAGACTGGTCTCTGAAGGCAATAAAGTGCGTTGTGGATGTTCAGACAAATGACCTGGGGAATGAAAGCACGCCCCAAAACAGTGACGCGCCTGACACGCACCTTATTTGCGGCTTAACGTCCGGCATAAAGTAACAGACAGCCACGGATTCATTGCACGCGCTATCATGAAAGACCCGCTCGTTAACCGGCTGCTGGCTAAGTGAACCATACGATAATGAGCGGAGGCCCGTTTACGTGCCCTGATCCGTGCTACCCACCGGGCTGAAGATTTACCTGTCACATCGCATGCTGTAATTACAGAGATCAAGCCTCTTGATCAAGGATTTGTTAAAATTGCGGAGGCGCCGACGAAAGCTTATCCCCGTTTATTTTTTACTTCTTTTAAAAGCTATACTGGTGGTACCCTCCAGCCCATTGTTCTCGTTAATAACTCTGTGACCCGCAATTCATTACGCTACCGTGCCCGAGTAATCTTCGGTGAAAATGTACAGATTGGTTTGAATCTGCAGTCAAATGTATACTTATGGATAAAACGACATCACTCACCACGCCTTATTTACAGTTCACCCGTGAACAATGGGCGTCATTACGCGACTCCGTTCCCATGACGCTGGCAGAGGATGAAATTGCTCAGTTAAAAGGGATAAACGAAGACCTTTCTATTGAAGAGGTGGCGGAAATCTATCTGCCGCTCTCACGCTTGCTGAATTTCTATATAAGTTCGAATGTGCGTCGCCAGGCTGTGCTGGAACAATTTCTGGGCACAGACGGGCAAAAGATCCCTTACATTATCAGTATTGCTGGTAGCGTTGCGGTAGGGAAAAGTACGACTGCCCGCGTTTTACAGGCGCTTCTCAGCCGCTGGCCTGAGCACCGTAAGGTTGAGTTAATTACGACTGATGGCTTCCTTCATCCGAACTCGGTACTAAAAGAGCGCGGTCTCATGAAGAAAAAAGGGTTTCCTCAATCTTATGATATGCATCGGTTAGTTAAGTTTGTGTCAGACCTTAAGTCTGGCGCCCAGCAGGTGACGGCGCCCGTTTATTCCCATCTCATTTATGACGTTATTCCGGATGGGGATAAAGTGGTGCAACAACCCGATATTTTAATTCTGGAAGGCTTAAACGTTCTTCAAAGTGGAATGGATTATCCCCACGATCCGCACCACGTATTTGTTTCTGATTTTGTCGATTTTTCTATCTATGTCGATGCGGAAGAAGATCTTTTACAGCACTGGTATATCAATCGCTTTCTGAAATTTCGCCAGGGCGCTTTCACCGATCCTGACTCTTATTTTCATCATTATGCACAGTTACCTGAAGATGAGGCTATCAAGATCGCGGGATCACTGTGGAAAGAGATCAACTGGCTGAACCTGAAAGAAAATATTCTTCCTACGCGTGAAAGAGCCAGCTTGATTATGACCAAAAGTGGTAATCATGCGGTTGAAAAAGTCCGCCTGAGAAAATAAGTTACGACAATAAAGCCTGCCTTAAAAGCAGGCTTTACAGACTTTTAAAGGGGACGCAGCGATATTTCCCCACCCATCCAGGATTTAATTTCGCCCTCTTGTTCCAGCAACAAACCACCCTGATTATCAATGCCGCGTGCAATGCCGTGAACTTCCCGCTCGCCCATCAGTAACCTGACCGGACGGTTGATAAAGTTGTCTAAGCCTGCCCAGCGTGCGACAAAAGGTGCCAGACCTTCCTGTTCAAAAACAGGTAGTGCCTCACGCAGGCGATTGATTAACGTTGCAGCCAGGTCGTTACGATCAAGCGTTACGCCCGCTTCCTGCAGATTAATCCAGCCCTGATTGATTTGCGCCGCGTCGGCATTTCGCATCGCTAAATTGATGCCCGCTCCCATTACGATCTGCGCAGCATCCCCGGTTTTACCGGTTAACTCCACTAAAATGCCTGCTAATTTTCTGTCATGGAGGTAAATATCATTCGGCCATTTTACGCGAACATCCTCCGCACCTAATGACTGAAGCGTCTCTGCCATCACAATACCAATCACCAGGCTGAGCCCCATCGCTGCAGCAGGCCCTTGCTCCAGACGCCAGTACATAGACATATAAAGATTAGCACCGAAGGGAGAAAACCAATGCCGCCCGCGTCGTCCGCGTCCCGCTTGTTGATATTCCGCCACACAAACGGCACCTGAAGGCAGTGAATCCATACGCTCAAGCAAATACTGGTTCGTCGAATCGATAACCGGTATCACGGCGACATCGGGCTGAGAAAGCTGACCAAGAATCGCCTCTTCATTGAGCAACTGAAGCGGTGCAGGGAAACTGTAGCCTTTCCCGGTAACCGTATACACTTCAAGGCCCCAGCTTTTTAACGTCTGAATATGTTTATTAATTGCTGCGCGGCTCATGCCGAGCGTTTCACCTAATTGCTCACCAGAATGAAATTCGCCATCTGACAGGATATCAATAAGCTTTAGCGGTACGCTGTGGTCTTTCATGCAATCACCTCAACCGCATTGCATTCACCTTGTGCCCGGATAAAACGGACCTCAGGCTCAAGCCACACATCAAATTTCTCACCTACGCGTGCGCGCACCTTTTTGGCCAGCGCAACGATATCGCCTGGCGTGGCATCGGCAGCATTAATCAGCACTAATGCCTGCTGCTGATGAACTTCCGCGCCGCCAACGCGACAGCCTTTAAGCTGACACTGATCGATTAACCAGCCTGCGGCAAGTTTTACCGTACCCTCTGGTTGGGGATAATTTGGCATCGCAGGATAGTGATTAAGCAATACTTCAGCCTGCTGGCGGCTAATCACTGGATTTTTAAAAAAACTGCCAACATTGCCTGTTATTTTGGGGTCAGGTAATTTGCTCTGTCGCATATGGCAAACGGCATGAAACACATCCCAGGCATTCGCAGTCGCCGGATTAAGCGTCTTTAAATCGCCATACGTCAGCACCGGTTGCCACTGTTTGGTTAATGCAAACCCGACGGCAACAATCGTATAGCCCGACTGGTACTGATGTTTAAAAATGCTGTCGCGATAGCCAAACTGGCAATCGTCACGGCTTAAACGCTCAGTGACGCTGGTTTGCAAATTCAGCACGTCTACATATTCACAGACATCTTTCAGTTCAACGCCATAGGCGCCGATATTCTGGATGGGTGCAGAGCCGACCATACCGGGAATAAGGGCCAGGTTCTCTAGTCCGGAAATCCCTTTTTCCAGCGTCATTTTTACCAGTTGATGCCAGTTTTCACCCGCGCCAACATGCAGCTTCCAGCGCTCATTCTCGTCGCGTATTTCAACTCCAGCGATGCGGTTGAGTACCACAATGCCCGCGAAGTCCTCAAGAAACAGTACATTGCTGCCTTCACCCAGGATCAAAAAGGGTTGCTGGTTACGCTGGCTCATCTGCCATGCCGCAAGTATGGCTTCAGGCGTTTCGGCGACAATACGAATTTGTGTGCTGACATCAAGACCGAGCGTATTGTCGGCTTTTAAGGAGGTATACGAGCTGGACATGATAAGGCCTTCACGGGGTTAATCTGGCCGTAGTTTACCGCATCATGAACGGATTGAGAGGGAATTTGCGTGCGAAGACGTTTTTCGCTGCATATCAGCCACTCAGAACGCTGAACGGGTAGAAAGAAATCCCGTCGCGGGCATGACGACAGGGGAAGCTGATGGAATGTGAGTTGCAGGCTCAGCGGTTTAAAACAGCTAACAACACAGGCGGAACAATTGTGAAGTATCAGCAGAACTTTGTAGAGGTGGGCATCCGTTTCATCCAGGCCGTTTTGCCAACCGCACGTTTAAACAGCGCGGTTTGATCGCAGTCTGTTTAGCTATTCACTGGAGAGATTGATGCAAAGCATGGGCTAAAAGGCATAGACAGGAAAGGGCCGCTGACGACATATTCTTTCCTTTTACATGCAGAGGCAAGGTAAACGGACCAGGGAGGAGACCGGCAGGCAGCAACAGAGCTCTGCCCTGAAGCCCGCAGAGGTCCGGCAGCCCCCGCCCTCCCCGGACGACGGACGTAAAAAAGCCCCGTACTTCCGTACGGGGCTTCTTCACCTGATTGATGCCTGGCAGTTCCCTACTCTCGCATGGGGAGACCCCACACTACCATCGGCGCTACGGCGTTTCACTTCTGAGTTCGGCATGGGGTCAGGTGGGACCACCGCGCTACAGCCGCCAGGCAGATTCTGTCTGCCGCACCGCCCTCTCGGGCCGCACGGCGTTATCCGGTAAACAAGGCTGAAAATTCTTTCTGTCTCTCAACCAAAACGCCTCTGGCGTTGTAAGGTTAAGCCTCACGGGTCATTAGTACCGGTAAGCTCAACGCATCGCTGCGCTTACACACCCGGCCTATCAACGTCGTCGTCTTCAACGTCCCTTCAGGAGGCTCGAAGCCTCAGGGAGAACTCATCTCGGGGCAAGTTTCGTGCTTAGATGCTTTCAGCACTTATCTTTTCCGCACTTAGCTACCGGGCAGTGCCACTGGCGTGACAACCCGGACACCAGCGGTGCGTTCACTCCGGTCCTCTCGTACTAGGAGCAACCCCCCTCAATTCTCCAGCGCCCACGGCAGATAGGGACCGAACTGTCTCACGACGTTCTAAACCCAGCTCGCGTACCACTTTAAACGGCGAACAGCCGTACCCTTGGGACCTACTTCAGCCCCAGGATGTGATGAGCCGACATCGAGGTGCCAAACACCGCCGTCGATATGAACTCTTGGGCGGTATCAGCCTGTTATCCCCGGAGTACCTTTTATCCGTTGAGCGATGGCCCTTCCATTCAGAACCACCGGATCACTATGACCTGCTTTCGCACCTGCTCGAGCCGTCACTCTCGCAGTCAAGCTGGCTTATGCCATTGCACTAACCTCCTGATGTCCGACCAGGATTAGCCAACCTTCGTGCTCCTCCGTTACGCTTTGGGAGGAGACCGCCCCAGTCAAACTACCCACCAGACACTGTCCGCAGCCCGGATCACGGGCCCACGTTAGAACACCAAACATTAAAGGGTGGTATTTCAAGGACGGCTCCACGCAGACTGGCGTCCACGCTTCAAAGCCTCCCACCTATCCTACACATCAAGGCTCAGTGTTCAGTGTCAAGCTGTAGTAAAGGTTCACGGGGTCTTTCCGTCTTGCCGCGGGTACACTGCATCTTCACAGCGATTTCAATTTCACTGAGTCTCGGGTGGAGACAGCCTGGCCATCATTACGCCATTCGTGCAGGTCGGAACTTACCCGACAAGGAATTTCGCTACCTTAGGACCGTTATAGTTACGGCCGCCGTTTACCGGGGCTTCGATCAAGAGCTTCTCCTTACGGATAACCCCATCAATTAACCTTCCGGCACCGGGCAGGCGTCACACCGTATACGTCCACTTTCGTGTTTGCACAGTGCTGTGTTTTTAATAAACAGTTGCAGCCAGCTGGTATCTTCGACTGGCCTCGGCTCCGGGAGCAAGTCCCCTCACCTACGCGCCAGCGTGCCTTCTCCCGAAGTTACGGCACCATTTTGCCTAGTTCCTTCACCCGAGTTCTCTCAAGCGCCTGGGTATTCTCTACCTGACCACCTGTGTCGGTTTGGGGTACGATTTCGTGTTACCTGATGCTTAGAGGCTTTTCCTGGAAGCAGGGCATTTATCACTTCAGCACCGTAGTGCCTCGTCGTCACGCCTCAGTGTAAAGTGCACCGGATTTGCCTGGCGCACACACCTACACGCTTAAACCGGGACAACCGTCGCCCGGCCGATATAGCCTTCTCCGTCCCCCCTTCGCAGTAACACCAAGTACAGGAATATTAACCTGTTTCCCATCGACTACGCCTTTCGGCCTCGCCTTAGGGGTCGACTCACCCTGCTCCGATTAACGTTGAACAGGAACCCTTGGTCTTCCGGCGACAAGGTTTTTCACCTTGTTTATCGTTACTTATGTCAGCATTCGCACTTCTGATACCTCCAGCATGCCTCACAGCACACCTTCAACGGCTTACAGAACGCTCCCCTACCCAGCAACGCTTACGCGTCGCTGCCGCAGCTTCGGTGCATGGTTTAGCCCCGTTACATCTTCCGCGCAGGCCGACTCGACCAGTGAGCTATTACGCTTTCTTTAAATGATGGCTGCTTCTAAGCCAACATCCTGGCTGTCTGTGCCTTCCCACATCGTTTCCCACTTAACCATGACTTTGGGACCTTAGCTGGCGGTCTGGGTTGTTTCCCTCTTCACGACGGACGTTAGCACCCGCCGTGTGTCTCCCGTGATAACATTCTCCGGTATTCGCAGTTTGCATCGGGTTGGTAAGCCGGGATGGCCCCCTAGCCGAAACAGTGCTCTACCCCCGGAGATGAGTTCACGAGGCGCTACCTAAATAGCTTTCGGGGAGAACCAGCTATCTCCCGGTTTGATTGGCCTTTCACCCCCAGCCACAGGTCATCCGCTAATTTTTCAACATTAGTCGGTTCGGTCCTCCAGTTAGTGTTACCCAACCTTCAACCTGCCCATGGCTAGATCACCGGGTTTCGGGTCTATACCCTGCAACTTAACGCCCAGTTAAGACTCGGTTTCCCTGCGGCTCCCCTATACGGTTAACCTTGCTACAGAATATAAGTCGCTGACCCATTATACAAAAGGTACGCAGTCACACCACGAAGGTGCTCCCACTGCTTGTACGTACACGGTTTCAGGTTCTGTTTCACTCCCCTCGCCGGGGTTCTTTTCGCCTTTCCCTCACGGTACTGGTTCACTATCGGTCAGTCAGGAGTATTTAGCCTTGGAGGATGGTCCCCCCATATTCAGACAGGATACCACGTGTCCCGCCTTACTCATCGAACTCACAACCTGTGCACCTTTGTGTACGGGAGTATCACCCTGTACCCTGCGACTTTCCAGACGCTTCCACTGATGCACAAGCTGATGCAGGTTCTGGGCTCCTCCCCGTTCGCTCGCCGCTACTGGGGGAATCTCGGTTGATTTCTTTTCCTCGGGGTACTTAGATGTTTCAGTTCCCCCGGTTCGCCTCATGCCGCTATGGATTCACTGCATGATAGTGTGACGAGTCACACTGGGTTTCCCCATTCGGGTATCGCCGGTTATAGCGGTTCATATCACCTTACCGGCGCTTATCGCAGATTAGCACGCCCTTCATCGCCTCTGACTGCCAGGGCATCCACCGTGTACGCTTGGTCGCTTAACCTCACAACCCACAGGCGTTTTGCGCTTGCGTGTTATGAGCTTTTGAGAGACCCGAACGCATCGTGCTGTGTTCCTTATTACGGAGGAACACGACGTGCGTCGTTTCAAATTTTCAGCTTGTTCCGGATTGTTAAAGAGCATAATACTTCGCAGCACACCGTCGCCGGTACGCTCTGAAGTATTGTCAGAAAAAAAACAGCAAGTATGGTGGAGCTAAGCGGGATCGAACCGCTGACCTCCTGCGTGCAAGGCAGGCGCTCTCCCAGCTGAGCTATAGCCCCATACAGTTACTGCAGAGACCACTACCACCACTCAACTGCGTGCACTTCATGAGAAATGCACTTCGTGCTCAGGCAAGGCGTGTGTCCGCGAAGCATAGTGAACTATGCGAGCCGGAGACATAACGCAGCATGAGTGCGAAGTTGGTAGGCCTGAGTGGACTTGAACCACCGACCTCACCCTTATCAGGGGTGCGCTCTAACCACCTGAGCTACAAGCCTGTAGAGGTTTTTCTGCTCGTGACTTTCTATCAGACAATCTGTGTGAGCACTTCGCACGAAGGTATCTTCAGGTAAGGAGGTGATCCAACCGCAGGTTCCCCTACGGTTACCTTGTTACGACTTCACCCCAGTCATGAATCACAAAGTGGTAAGCGCCCTCCCGAGGGTTAAGCTACCTACTTCTTTTGCAACCCACTCCCATGGTGTGACGGGCGGTGTGTACAAGGCCCGGGAACGTATTCACCGTGGCATTCTGATCCACGATTACTAGCGATTCCGACTTCACGGAGTCGAGTTGCAGACTCCGATCCGGACTACGACGCACTTTATGAGGTCCGCTTGCTCTCGCGAGGTCGCTTCTCTTTGTATGCGCCATTGTAGCACGTGTGTAGCCCTACTCGTAAGGGCCATGATGACTTGACGTCATCCCCACCTTCCTCCGGTTTATCACCGGCAGTCTCCTTTGAGTTCCCGACCAAATCGCTGGCAACAAAGGATAAGGGTTGCGCTCGTTGCGGGACTTAACCCAACATTTCACAACACGAGCTGACGACAGCCATGCAGCACCTGTCTCAGCGTTCCCGAAGGCACCAATCCATCTCTGGAAAGTTCGCTGGATGTCAAGAGTAGGTAAGGTTCTTCGCGTTGCATCGAATTAAACCACATGCTCCACCGCTTGTGCGGGCCCCCGTCAATTCATTTGAGTTTTAACCTTGCGGCCGTACTCCCCAGGCGGTCGACTTAACGCGTTAGCTCCGGAAGCCACTCCTCAAGGGAACAACCTCCAAGTCGACATCGTTTACGGCGTGGACTACCAGGGTATCTAATCCTGTTTGCTCCCCACGCTTTCGCACCTGAGCGTCAGTCTTCGTCCAGGGGGCCGCCTTCGCCACCGGTATTCCTCCAGATCTCTACGCATTTCACCGCTACACCTGGAATTCTACCCCCCTCTACGAGACTCAAGCCTGCCAGTTTCAAATGCAGTTCCCAGGTTAAGCCCGGGGATTTCACATCTGACTTAACAGACCGCCTGCGTGCGCTTTACGCCCAGTAATTCCGATTAACGCTTGCACCCTCCGTATTACCGCGGCTGCTGGCACGGAGTTAGCCGGTGCTTCTTCTGCGGGTAACGTCAATTGCTGAGGTTATTAACCTCAGCACCTTCCTCCCCGCTGAAAGTACTTTACAACCCGAAGGCCTTCTTCATACACGCGGCATGGCTGCATCAGGCTTGCGCCCATTGTGCAATATTCCCCACTGCTGCCTCCCGTAGGAGTCTGGACCGTGTCTCAGTTCCAGTGTGGCTGGTCATCCTCTCAGACCAGCTAGGGATCGTCGCCTAGGTGGGCCGTTACCCCGCCTACAAGCTAATCCCATCTGGGCACATCCGATGGTGTGAGGCCCGAAGGTCCCCCACTTTGGTCTTGCGACGTTATGCGGTATTAGCTACCGTTTCCAGTAGTTATCCCCCTCCATCGGGCAGTTTCCCAGACATTACTCACCCGTCCGCCACTCGTCACCCGAGGAGCAAGCTCCTCTGTGCTACCGTCCGACTTGCATGTGTTAGGCCTGCCGCCAGCGTTCAATCTGAGCCATGATCAAACTCTTCAATTTAAAGTTTGATTTGCTGCAACCAGTGCAGCGATGCTCAAGGAAAACGTCGTAATGAATTTCAATACGTGTTCACTCTTAAGACTTGATATTTTTTTGCGTCCGGAGACGCGGATATCAATCCTGCGAGTGCCCACACAGATTGTCTGATAAATTGTTAAAGAGCAGTGCAACCAGCGGGTTAACCGTCTGTTGCGAGGTGGCGTATATTACGCTTTCCTCCTTCAGAGTCAACCTCTTTTTCAGAAGTTTTTCTCCGGCGGCTCAGTTGCCTGACCCTCTCAACACCGCATTCCGTAAGCCGTTGTGCCGTGTCGATGGAGGCGCATTATAGGGAGTTCGCGCGGCCTGACAAGGGTTAATTGCAAAAATATTACTGTTCGTCTCAAATTTCGCCAGATCGCGTTATTTCAGTACGATTTGCCTGGTAACTGTGCAAAATCTCTGGCGAAACCGCGCACCTGCTCCCAGTCCGTATACTCAACTTCCTTCGTCGTATCCGTTTCGCCGCCGGTCATGCGCATAATCAACTTAATCATGACCCGATCAAACCAACGATAGCGGGGATAATACAGTGCACCAGCAAAAACCGCACAGCAATCGGGCTTCCAGGGCGACTGCGCTAAAAACTTAACGGTATAGGCATTGGTTTCCGGCGTCCGCTTCTCTGGCTTACGCGCCGTAAGATTCACGGAGAAGAAGCCGCTGACGCGCTGCTGCAATGCGGCCAGGTTCTGCTTAACAAATTCGTTTACAGCGGGCTGAAAGTGACCATAACGGATTGAAGCCCCAATCAGCACCCGATCATATTGCTGCCAGTCAATCGCGTTTGCATCCTGAATATTCATCACATCGCACGCTTGCTCGCCCTTAATCGCCTCCGCCATAGCGGAAGCGATTTTTTGCGTCTGACCGTCACGGGTCGAAAAGAGAATTAATGCTTTCATCATCTGCATCCTTATTAGTTATTCTCGCCAGAAGGTTGGCGTGAATAACACCAGCAACGTGAATACCTCAAGGCGACCAAACAGCATAGTCGAAATTAAAATCCACTTTGCCACATCGTTCATTGAGGTGAAGTTATCCGCTACAACACCCAGACCGGGCCCCAGGTTGTTTAACGTTGCGGCGACCGCGGCAAACGCAGAAAAATCATCCACGCCGGTGGCAATAATGGCCAGCATACTGATCAGGAAGACCAGCGCATACGCAGAGAAGAATCCCCAGACCGCTTCCAGGATGCGTTCTGGCAACGCGCGATTACCCAGCTTAATGGTGTAAACCGCATTGGGATGGACAAGGCGTTTGAGTTCGCGATTCCCCTGTTTACACAGCAGCAGGATGCGGATCACTTTCAGGCCACCGCCCGTCGAACCGGCACAGCCGCCAATGAACGCAGAGCACAGCAGCAAAACCGGCAGGAACAGCGGCCAGCGCGCAATACTGTCTGTGGTAAATCCCGCTGTCGTCGCCATCGAGACAACCTGGAAAAACGCCTGATTCAACGTTTGCCAGCCACTGTCATAAACATTATGGAACCACAGTACCACCGTACAGATCAGTACCAGCGTCAGTTGCACACCGATAAACATACGAAATTCGGGATCGCGTAAGTACACCCGAAGATTGCGGTTACTCAGTAAAGAGAAGTGCAGGCCGTAGTTACAGCCGGAGATCAGCAGGAACACGGCCACAATCGTATTAATGGTGCCGCTCTGGAAATAGCCGATACTGGCATCGTGGGTTGAAAATCCCCCAATAGCAATCGTCGAAAAGCTGTGCCCAATGGCATCGAAGGCGGGCATTCCGGCAAACCATAATGCCAGTGCGCAGGCCACCGTCAGTAATACATAGATAAGCCATAGCGTCTTGGCCGTTTCGGCAATACGCGGACGCATCTTATTGTCTTTCAACGGACCGGGCATTTCGGCACGGTAAAGCTGCATCCCACCGACGCCCAGAATCGGCAGAATCGCCACCGCGAGCACAATGATTCCCATACCGCCAAGCCACTGCAGCATCTGGCGATAGAACAGAATCGCTTTAGGCAAAGAGTCCAGCCCCACCAGCGTCGTCGCACCGGTGGTGGTTAACCCGGAAAAGGATTCAAAAAAGGCATCGGTAACCGACAGATGCGGCTGTTCGGCAAAGATAAACGGCATGGCCCCGACGCTGCCCAGCACGGTCCAGAACAGCACCACGATCAGAAACCCTTCGCGCGGCTTAAGCTCCGTTTTCTTCTTACGGTTTGGCCACCACAATAATGAACCAATCACCAGAGCCATCATAAACGTCTGGCTGAAGGCGCGGCCGGCACCATCCCGATAAATCAGCGCAACGAGGCCGGGTACAATCATCGTCACCGAGAAGAGGATCACCAGCAGACCGACAATGCGGGTAATGGCGCGAAAATGCATTAAGCCGTTCCTTTAGTTAAAGAGAAGAACATCATGGTATAAGCGGAAGAAGCGTTAACGCACCCCGGCTGAAGTCTGACAGATTTTGCTTAAATCCCTCAATTTGTCCATAAGGCAAAGCCAGCGTCATCGCGATACGGTCGCAATAATGACTTTCAGTAATGCTGCCGTCGTAGCGCTGCACCAGACGCTCAATGTCGCTCAACTGGGCGTAGTCACACTGCAACGTGAACAACCTTACCGGGACTTTTCGCTGGCGCTCAAGCTGTTTCAGCCCTTGCTGGACACCGCCGCCATAAGCCTTTACCAGACCGCCCGTCCCCAGCATGATGCCGCCGTAGTAACGCACGACGACGGCGGTGATTTCCCCTATGCCCGCCCCCATCAACTGCGCCAGCATAGGTTTCCCCGCCGTTCCCGAAGGTTCGCCGTCATCGGAAAACCCCAACTGCTGCGAATCATCCGGCGCGCCCGCCACCCAGGCCCAGCAATGATGCCGGGCCGTCGGATGATCCTGTTTTACCTGCTGGACAAAAGCCCGCGCGGCTTCGACACCGTCCGTGTGCGCCAGTAACGTAATAAACCGGCTCTTTTTGATGGTCTCCTCGCTCACGCTTAGCGCTTGCGCAGGAATATCGTAAGCCTCCATCAGGCGAGGTGCAGGTCGCGCGTCATGTTTTCAACGCGATTAGCATGAATAACCACGTTATCTTCAATGCGAATGCCGCCGTAAGGCTTAAGCGCATCCAGTGCCTGCCAGTTAAAATGCGCACTGAATTTGCCAGCGCGCAGCGGTGCCAGCAGTGAATCAATAATGTAGAAGCCTGGCTCGATGGTTAACACCATCCCCGGCTGGATGACACGGGTGCAACGCAGGTAAGGATATTGCGCTGGCGCAGCCAGGTGCGTCCCGCTTTCATCCTGCATAAATCCGGCGACATCATGAACCTGCAGGCCCAGCGGATGACCTAAACCGTGTGGCATAAACGGACCGGTCAGGTCTTCGGCCACCAACGCCTCTTCACTGATGCCGTGGACCAAATCAAACTTCACCAGCAATTTTGCAATGCGCTGATGCATTTGCAGATGGTAATCGGTGTAGCGCACGCCCGCTTTCAACGTCGCAATCAAGGCCAGCTCTTCCGCATTCATCGCCTCCACCATTTTGGCATACAGCGATCCGCTTTGTGCGGCATAGCTGCGGGTCAGGTCAGCGGCATATCCCTGATATTCCGCCCCGGCATCAATCAGGAAACTGTAGCGCTTAGCCGGTGGCTGATGATCCAGTTTGGTGTAATGCAACACGGCAGCATGTTCGTTCAATGCAATAATGTTGCCGTAAGGGACATCCGTATCGCGATGACCAGTCGCGGTCAGGTACGCCTGATTAATATCGAATTCACTCAGACCTGCCGCAAACGCTTCTTTGGCAGCGCGATGTCCTGCCACGGCAATTTTCTGCGCCTGACGCATACAGCTCAGTTCGTAGTCAGTTTTAATACTGCGGTGATAATGCAGGAAATCGATCACCGCTTTAGGATTGATGTTGCCTGCCGTAATGCCTAACTGCGCAGCGCGTTCGACGACCGGGCCAATATAGGCAACATTTTCGCGCTGAGCAGGCAGGAGATCGCCAATGGCATTCGCGTTTGCCAGCCCGATAATCTCAATGTCGTCGGTCCAGAAACTGTGCGGAAGCGGTTCAACGTTGTGCCAGTAATCCACCGGCGAATAGAACCACAATTTCGGCTTGTTCACGCCATCGATCCACAGCCAACAGTTAGGTACCTGTGTTACCGGCACCCAGGACTTGAACTGCGGGTTGACCTTAAACGGATACGTGTGGTCGTCCAGAAATACGGTGAGTAGCTCGCCGGAATGGATCAGCATGGCATCCAGTTTATGACGTGCCAATACCTGCTGAGCACGTTGTTGCAAGGTCGTAATATGCGCGTGATACAAGCTCTTAAGTGAATCCATTGCCGCCTCTCCAGTGTCCGGAAAAGCCGCAGTTTATCACAGGCAAAATCCGGATGCCGGGTTCCCCGTGGCTGTGATCTTGTTAGCAAATAAACAAAGACCTGTTTGCAAAAAATTAACATCCCTCCCAAACTCACGATCATCTGGTATGACCAGATCACCTTTCGCGGTTTCAGGAGACGTACATGCTCTACCAAGGCGCTAACCTCACTCTTCACCAGCTGGACGATGGTATTGTCGAGCTGGTCTTTGATGCCCCCGGCTCCGTTAACAAGCTGGATACGCAAACCGTGGCCAGTCTTGGCGATGCGGTAACGGTGCTGGAAAAACATGCCGGCCTGCGCGGTGTGCTTCTGCGATCAGCAAAACCCGCCTTTATCGTAGGTGCGGACATTACTGAATTCCTGGCGCTCTTTGATGCGCCGACAGAGAAACTGAGTCAGTGGCTGACCTTCGCCAACAGTATCTTCAGTCGTCTGGAAGATTTGCCGGTGCCCACGATCTCGGCGATTGAGGGCTATGCGCTGGGCGGTGGCTGTGAATGTGTACTGGCCACGGATTTGCGCGTTGCCACACCGACGGCCCGCCTGGGGTTACCGGAAACGAAGCTGGGCATCATGCCGGGTTTTGGCGGCAGCGTGCGTCTTCCTCGTCTGTTAGGTGCCGACAGTGCAATGGAAATCATTGCCGCAGGCAAAGATGTTGACGGTGTTGAAGCGCTGAAACTGGGTCTGGTGGATGCGGTTGTCAGCGACGATAAGCTGCGTGATGCTGCGTTAACCATGCTAAAAGCGGCCGCCCACGACGGCAGCTGGCGTGCCCGTCGCGCCCCTAAACTGGCTCCGTTGAAACTCAGCCCCGTTGAAGCCGCGATGAGCTTTACGATAGCCAAAGGCATGGTGATGCAAACGGCGGGGAAACACTACCCTGCGCCAGTCACTGCCGTTAAAACCATTGAAGCGGCAGCAGCGCTGGGCCGCGATGATGCGCTAAAGCTGGAAACCGCAGCGTTTGTTCCGCTGGCACAGTCAGATGTGGCCCGCGCGCTCGTCGGGATTTTCCTCAACGATCAGTACATCAAAAGTCTGGCCAAAAAACGCAGCAGTGAAAGCGGCACGCCCAGACAGGCCGCCGTGCTGGGCGCCGGTATTATGGGCGGTGGAATCAGCTATCAATCGGCATGGAAAGGCGTGCCGGTTAAAATGAAGGATATCAATCCGCAGGCGCTGACGCTGGGCATGAATGAAGCCAGTAAGCTTCTGAATAAGCAACTGGAACGCGGTAAAATAGACGGAAACAAGCTGGCCAGCGTCATTGCCACTATTCAGCCTACTCTCGATTATGCCGGTTTCGACCAGGCCGACATCGTGGTAGAAGCCGTCGTCGAAAATCCGAAAATCAAGGCCAGCGTTCTAGCTGAAACCGAAACCCATATGCGCGCTGATGCCATTCTGGCGTCAAACACCTCAACCATCCCCATCAGCCATCTGGCGCAGGCGTTGCAGCGTCCTGAAAATTTTTGTGGCATGCACTTCTTTAACCCGGTTCCACGTATGCCGCTGGTAGAGGTGATCCGTGGAGAGAAAACCAGTGAGGCCACGCTGGGTAAAGTTGTCGCCTGGGCCAGTAAAATGGGTAAAACCCCGGTGGTGGTGAATGACTGTCCGGGTTTCTTTGTTAACCGCGTTTTGTTCCCCTACTTCGCTGCCTTCGGCATGCTGTTGCGTGATGGTGCGGACTTCCGCCAGATCGACAAGGTAATGGAAAAACAGTTTGGCTGGCCGATGGGGCCTTCATGGCTGCTGGATGTCGTGGGCATTGATACCGCGCATCATGCGCAAAGCGTCATGGCGGACGGTTTTCCTGAACGGATGAAAAAAGACTATCGCGATGCGATCGATATTCTGTTTGAGGCGAAGCGTTTTGGTCAGAAAAATGGTCTGGGTTTCTGGCGCTGGGAAGAAGACAAAAAAGGGAAACCGAAAAAAGTGTCCGATGCAGAGGTCGATGCCTTACTCGAACCCGCCTGCCAGCCTAAACGGATATTCAGTGATGAAGAGATTCTGAATCGCATGATGCTGCCGATGTTGAATGAAGTGGTTCGCTGCCTGGAAGAGAAGATTATCGCCTCACCTGCTGAAGCAGACATGGCGCTGGTCTATGGTCTGGGATTCCCGCCTTTCCGTGGCGGTGCTTTCCGTTATCTCGACACTTTGGGTAACGGCAACGTAGTGGATCAGGCGAAACGTTATTCGTCATTGGGTGGGCTGTATGCGCTCCCTGCCCTGCTGCTTGATAAAGCGCGCCAACACGAAAGTTGGTATCCCGCCGTCAAACCGATCGATGAAGCCGCGTTCAGAAGCGCCTGAGGTAATCAAAATGGAAAATGTGGTAATTATTGACGCGGTGCGTACGCCGATGGGCCGTTCAAAAGGTGGGGCATTTCGCCATGTACGCGCTGAGGACCTGTCCGCGCATGTCATGCGTGCTCTGTTGAACCGCAATCCGGGGGTGAATGCCGCCACGCTGGACGACATTATCTGGGGTTGCGTGCAGCAAACGCTGGAGCAAGGCTTCAACATTGCCCGCAACGCCGCGCTGCTGGCTGAAATCCCGCACCGCGTTCCGGCGACAACGGTTAACCGTCTTTGCGGTTCTTCAATGCAGGCCTTACATGACGCCGCACGCGCAATCATGGTCGGCGATGCTCAGACCTGTTTAATTGGCGGTGTCGAACATATGGGGCATGTCCCCATGAACCATGGCGTCGATTTTCATCCGGGTTTAGGCCGTACCGTTGCGAAAGCCGCAGGGATGATGGGGCTAACGGCAGAGATGCTGGCGCGCATGCACCATATCAGCCGCGAGCAGCAGGACGCTTTTGCTTTGCGCTCTCATCAGCGTGCCTGGCAGGCCACGCAGCGTGGCGATTTTGCCAATGAAATTGTTGCGCTGCATGGTCACGATGCCGATGGCGTCCTGAAACGCTATGACGTTGACGAAGTCATCCGTGAAGATACCAGCCTGGAAGGACTGGCAGCACTGCGGCCTGCCTTCGATCCGGTGAACGGAACAGTCACTGCGGGCAGTTCGTCAGCGTTATCAGACGGGGCGGCGGGCATGTTGATCATGAGTGAAAGCCACGCACGAGAGCAGGGCCTGAAACCCCGTGCACGCATTAAAAGTATGGCAGTAGTGGGATGCGATCCTTCCATTATGGGATACGGCCCGGTCCCGGCCAGCAAGCTGGCACTGAAGCGCGCCGGGCTGAGCGTAAATGACATTGATGTTTTTGAACTTAACGAGGCTTTTGCCGCGCAGGTTCTGCCCTGCATCAACGATCTCGGCCTGTCAGACAGGCTCGATGACAAGGTCAACCTCAATGGCGGCGCCATCGCGTTGGGCCATCCGTTAGGCTGCTCAGGCGCACGCATCAGCACGACGTTGCTGAACATTATGGAACGTCGCGATGCGCAGTTCGGCCTGGCCTCCATGTGTATTGGTTTGGGTCAGGGCATCGCTACCGTTATTGAACGCGTTTAATACGTTGGAACGTTATAGTGTGAGATTTACCCGCCTGTCAGGGGCGGGTTTTTTCTTGTGCTGTCACGTCAGATAAAAGCAAACGCATCGCCATACATTTGTGCTTCAACGGCACCTCGTTCTGAACAAAAGCGTTCACGGGCGATTTTCGCCATTTCGAAGCGGCCGGCAATATAAATCTCATGCTCACTCAGGGTCGCAAAGTCCTGCATGACGGCTGTCAGCACCGTACCAGAACGGCCCGGCCAGCCTGCTTCAGGCTGTTCGACAACCGGAATCACTTTCAGATTCGGATGCTTAATCGCCAGTGCTTCCAGCTCGTCCAAATCATACAAATGCTTCAGTTCGCGCCCGCCCCAGTAAACCGCAATATCACGGTTGGGTTGTTCGGCAAGCGCAGTGAGTAAAATGGAACGCACATAGGAAAAGCCTGTGCCACCCGCGATCAGGATTAACGGCTTGTCACTCTCTTCACGCAACCAGGCATCACCATGTGGGATGTCCACCACAATTTGCCCTTCCTGCTGAATACGATCCATCACCGCCATGGCGTAGAGATTCAGCTCTGAGGCACCGATATGCAGTTCAATGATTTCAGTTTCCATTGGCGTGGAGGCTAATGAAAACGGGCGCTTGTCACGCTCATCCATTACGACCATCAGGTACTGCCCTGCGCGAAAACTAAAATCTGCTTCCGGAATCAGGCGAACGCGATACACCGTGTCGGTAATCGCCTCAACTGAAGTTACTTTACAGCTTAACGTTGTCATGCGGTCCCTCTGTCGGGTCGTCTTTATGGTTATTGCTCACCATCAACGCTGTGATGGTTGATCAAAAATACCGAGGTCATCCCAGATAGCGTCGATACGTGCGGTAACGGCCGGATCTTTAACAATCGGCGTGCCCCACTCTCGTTGCGTCTCACCTGGCCATTTATTCGTGGCGTCGAGGCCCATCTTTGACCCTAGTCCGGAAACCGGAGACGCAAAATCAAGATAATCGATTGGCGTGTTTTCTACCAATACGGTATCGCGTGCCGGGTCCATACGCGTCGTGATTGCCCAGATGACGTCGTTCCAGTCGCGGGCATTAACGTCATCATCACACACAATAACAAATTTGGTGTACATGAACTGCCGTAAAAATGACCAGACGCCAAACATCACGCGCTTGGCATGTCCCGCGTACTGTTTTTTAATCGTCACGACCGCCAGTCGGTAAGAGCATCCTTCTGGCGGCAAATAGAAATCGACGATTTCCGGGAACTGTTTAATCAGAATGGGTACAAGCACTTCATTCAGCGCCACGCCCAGGACGGCGGGTTCATCCGGTGGCCTTCCGGTATAGGTAGAATGGTAGATCGCCTGATGACGCTGCGTGATGTGCGTAACGGTAAACACCGGGAAACTGTCGACTTCATTATAGTAACCGGTGTGATCGCCATAGGGACCTTCAGGTGCCATGTCACCGGGTTCGATATAACCTTCCAGCACAATTTCGGCGCTCGCAGGCACTTCCAGATCGTTTGAGAGGCACTTGACGACTTCGGTCTTGTTGCCGCGCAGCAGACCGGCAAACGCATACTCTGACAACGTGTCAGGGACGGGCGTGACCGCCCCCAGAATGGTCGCCGGATCGGCGCCCAGTGCAACGGACACCGGGAAACGTTCGCCAGGATGTGCCTTGCACCATTCAAGATAATCCAGGGCACCACCACGATGAGAAAGCCAGCGCATGATCAGGCGATTTTTGCCAATCACCTGCTGACGATAGATGCCTAAATTTTGTCGCTCTTTATGCGGGCCGCGCGTTACGGTTAATCCCCATGTAATCAGCGGGGCAGCGTCGCCGGGCCAGCATTTCATGACCGGGATTTGGGTCAGGTCGACCTCATCACCACTGAAAACCACCTCCTGACAGGGCGCATTGCGCAACCTTTTGGTCGGCATATTCAGTACTTGCTTAAACTGCGGCATTTTACTGAACAGATCGCGGAAACCTCTCGGTGGCTCAGGTTCTTTTAAAAAGGCCAGCAACTCACCCACTTCACGCAGTGCACTGACCTCTTCCTGGCCCATGCCCATGGCCACGCGTTTTGGCGTACCGAACAGGTTACACAGTACAGGCATGTCGTAACCTTTTGGGTTCTCAAACAGCAATGCCGGACCGCCTGCACGCAGGGTGCGATCGGCAATTTCGGTCATTTCCAGTTCGGGGTCGATCACGTGCGAGATACGCTTGAGTTCACCACGCTGTTCAAGCAGCGCAATAAAGTCTCTTAAATCCTGATATTTCATGCGGCTTCAACTTTCCGGCCAGAGTGAATTTGCCATTATAGGGCTGATTACATGAATGTGTGGAGCTTTATGCACCGCATGGCTTATCTTGCCCGTCACGGGCAACCATCAGACGAATAATGTCGCTTAGTTTTCGTGCTGAACCTTACCGCATAATGGCTATTTTTTCATTTTATGCGATGGCATTCGTCATTCAGAACAATCTTAGTTTATTTTCCAGGCAACGCCGCGTAACAGACCCCAATGCGCTATAACTCTGAGTGGAGGTTTGCTATTCTTAGCGTCCATTCATTGGGAGCAGTTATGGAATCCTGGTACTTACTCTATTGCAAACGTGGGCAGCTATTGCGTGCGAAAGAGCATCTTGAGCGGCAAGCCGTAAATTGCCTGAGCCCCATGATCGCGCTTGAGAAAATTGTGCGTGGCAAGCGAACTACCGTAAGTGAACCGCTGTTCCCAAACTACCTGTTCATTGAGTTTGACCCCGAAGCCATTCACACCACAACCATCAGCAGTACACGTGGCGTCAGCCATTTCGTGCGCTTTGGCGCGACGCCGGCCACCGTACCTGCTGTCGTTATTGATGCACTGCAGACTGATGTGCCACAAACGCTGATCGATCCTGAAACGCCGCAAAACGGCGATGAAGTCATCATCACCGAAGGGACGTTTGAAGGTCTGCGAGCTATCTTCTCAGAGCCCGATGGCGAAGCACGCTCCATCCTGTTGCTGAATCTGCTAAACAAACAGGTTGTCCGGAGCGTGGATAACCGACAATTCCGTAAAGCCTAACGCAGCCCGAACAGCGTGCGCGCATTATGATCCACCTGGGCTGCCAGCGCCTCTGGTTCCTCGCCTCGCCAGTTCGCGACCTGCTGCAGGATATGCGGTAAAAAACAGGGTTCATTGCGCCGGGAAGTTGGCCGTGGGCGCATATCCCGCGGTAACAGATAGGGCGCATCCGTTTCCAGTAGCAACCGTTCGGCGGGAATCAACGGCAACATCTCACGCAGGGCAATTCCCCGGCGTTCATCGCATACCCAACCGGTAATGCCTACCGATAAGCCCATTTCCAGGCAGGCCGCTAACTCTTCCCGGGTACCGGTAAAACAGTGAATCACGGCGGCGGGTAATTTGGGCAACCAGGGCTCAAGTACCGCAGCAAAGCGTTCATGCGCTTCCCGACAGTGAAGAAACACGGGCATATTCAGTTCCGCAGCTAATGCCAGTTGCGCGTCAAACGCATATTCCTGCTGCTGATGTGCGGACAGGTTACGATTGAAATCCAGCCCGCATTCACCTATCGCCACAACCTGGGCTTTTTCCGCCAGCCGGCGCAGCGTATTCGCGACCTCTTGTGACCACTCACTGGCATGATGGGGATGCACGCCCGCGGTGGACCAGCAGTAACCCGGATGAGCCTCAGCCAGCCGCTGCGCCTGCTGACTTTCCAGCGCATTGGTACCGGTAATCAACATGCCGGTGACGCCCGCGTCACGGGCGCGCGTAATCACCTTTTTTCGATCGGAGGCGAACTGCGTGCTGGTCAGGTTTACACCGATATCAAACATATTTTTACTCTCTGTCAAAAACATCCTAAACAAAAAACCGCCTGACGGCGGTTTTTGGCTTGTGTCTCCCGCTTCTGCGGGTGTACTGAATACGACATCAGGATTCGGTGTTCTGTTCCTCATCCTCTGTCTGACGGCCTTTTCCCACATAGTACCGTGAAAAGAATACGCCGACTTCAAACAGGCAGTACATCGGAATAGCGAGCAAAGTTTGAGAAAAAACGTCCGGTGGTGTGAGCAGCATCCCGACAACAAACGCGCCGACCAGGATGTAAGGACGCTTCTTTTTTAAATCCTCAGGGCTGGTAATACCGGTCCAGCACAGCAGCACTATGGCTACCGGCACTTCAAATGCCACACCAAACGCCATAAACAAGGTCATGACAAAATCGAGATAGTTGGTGATATCTGTCGCGATAGTGACGCCCTGCGGCGCGGTTTTCGCAAAAAAGCCGAAAGCCAGCGGAAAAACAATGAAATAGGCAAAGGCCACGCCAACATAAAACAGTAGCGTACTGGAAAACAGCAGCGGCATGACCAGCTTACGTTCGTGGCGATAAAGCGCTGGCGCAATAAACGCCCAGACCTGATAAAGAATAACCGGCACGGCAAGGAACACCGACACGATCATCGTCAGCTTTATCGGCGTGAAGAAAGGTGAGGCGACATCCGTCGCGATCATGCTGGCACCCGCTGGCATCTGATTGATCAGTGGCGACGCCACGGCATGGTAGATGTCATTAGCAAAGTAGATCAGTGCCAGAAAAATAACTAACACAGCAATTATGCAGTTCAGCAGACGTTTACGCAGCTCAATCAGATGGCTGATAAGTGGTTGGGTATCTTCAACGGCCATTATCGTTCATCACTTGCAGAAGGAGGAGAAGCTGGGTTGAGCGACGGCGCGGCGTTGCCCGGTTTTTCCGCAGGCGGTGCGTCTGTCCGACCCGGCGATTGCGGCGGAGCACTGGCATAGCCGGACGCAGGCCGCGGCGGGACCGGCGTGGTCGCCGTGTTGCTGTCCTGTGCCGGTGCAACCGCAGCGTCGACATGGGGTTCAACAGGTGCGTGTGCGGGTGACTGTGCCTGCTGCTCACTGGCCGCAGGCGTCACCGGTTTCGGCGAGTCACTCCCCGTCTGGTGTAACGGGGAATGGATGGTGTTTGCTTCGTCTTCTTCTCTTTCGATATCAATGCTCTGTTGAACCGAGCGTTTCATTGAATCCGCGGTTTTACGCAACGCTTCCATGGATTCTTTCAGCTCAGGCGACAATGTGCCGTGGCTGGCTTCCTCCACCTTTTTCAGGCTGTCCTGCAGTTCCTGCAGTTTCAGCTCTTGCGCCAGCTCACTCTGAACATTGGCCGCCAGTGAACGGACCGCCCGAATCCATCCGACAACCGTTTTAACCGCATGCGGCAAACGTTGCGGACCCAGGACAATCAGCCCGATCACGAAGACTAATAGCAACTCACCAAAACCAATATCGAACACGGTTTACACCTGCTTGTCGTTCTTAATGTCGTCTTTCTGAGCAGACGTTGGCTGTTTGTCCGCCAGCGTTTTCGCATGGAAATCCGCGTCCTGCTCTTTTGGCTGATCTTTTTTGTCGTCTTCATCACTCATGGCTTTCTTGAAACCACGGATAGACGAACCCAAATCCGACCCCAGATTACGTAACTTGTTGGTACCGAACAAAAGCACCACAATCACGGCAATAATTAATAACTGCCAAATACTGATACCGCCCATGAGATAGCCTCGATTTTTTTGTTAAAAACTGCGGAATGAAGCACAACCTAAACCCTTGTTAATTCGGGTCTCAGTCAGCGACATTACCGCGTTTCAGCCACGAGTGACAATCAGTTTGTCTTGCGCCAGCCGATTAACCAACTGACAAAACCTGCCGCCATTAATACCGCCGGAAACAGGTCCCACTCAGGCCTGCTGAGGAGTACCGCTGTACCGCTAATCAGCAGCGTGGCACCGACGCCAAACAGGAAACGCGCCTGATGCTGACGTGTACGTTGGACACTCAAATCGTTCACGAGTTTATCGACGCTAAGACGTAACTGCTTATGCTGCTGCATGCTGTCATAGAACAACTCGGGCAGCTCGGGCAGTTTCTCTGCCCAGTAGGGCGCTTTTTCTTTCACTGCGCGAATGATCGCCGGAATACCAATCTGATCTTTAATCCAGTCTTCAAGGAACGGTTTCGCCGTTTTCCATAAGTCCAGTTGCGGATAGAGCTGCCGGCCAATCCCTTCGATATAGAGCAACGTTTTTTGCAACAGCACCAGCTGTGGCTGCACTTCCATATTGAAACGTCGCGCCGTGTTAAACAGGTTTAGCAGCACGTGACCAAATGAAATTTCAGCCAGCGGTTTTTCAAAGATGGGTTCGCACACCGTACGAATGGCAAACTCGAAGTCTTCCACGTTGGTATCTGCCGGTACCCAGCCAGAGTCAACATGCAGCTCTGCCACTTTGCGGTAATCCCGGTTAAAGAAGGCGATAAAGTTTTCGGCCAGATAGCGCTTATCTTCCTTGTTCAACGAGCCGACAATCCCGCAGTCGATGCCGATATATTGCGGGTCTTCTGGATGCTCATAGCTGACAAAGATATTGCCAGGGTGCATGTCTGCATGGAAGAAGCTGTCGCGGAAAACCTGTGTGAAGAACACCTGTACGCCGCGTTCGGCTAACAGTTTCATGTTAACGCCATGCTGCTCCAGCGTCGCCACATCGGAGATAGGAATACCGTAGATGCGTTCCATCACCATCATGGTTTCGCTGCAGTAGTCGGAGTAAACCTCGGGAACATACAGCATGCGGCTGTTTTCGAAGTTACGCCGCAGCTGGATGGCATTGGCCGCTTCGCGCAGCAGGTTTAATTCGTCGATCAGCGTTTTTTCATAATCGCGCACCACCTCAACCGGACGCAGACGGCGACCATCCGGCAGCAGGCGCGGTACCCAACGGGCGATGCGGTAGATCAGCTTCATATCGGCTTTGATCACCGGCAGAATATCCGGGCGGATAACCTTAATGACAACCTTTTTGCCGTTGGATTTCAGTGTTGCCGTGTGAACCTGCGCAATAGAGGCAGAAGCCAGTGGGGTGATATCGAAGTCATCAAACCAGGACTCAATCGGTGCCCCCATGGAAGCTTCGATTTGTGCTTTGGCTTTCACGCCGTCGAAGGGCGCAACCCGGTCCTGCAAAATAGCCAGTTCATCGGCGATCTGCGGGGGAAACAGGTCACGCCGCGTGGACAGCATCTGACCAAACTTGATCCAGACGGGGCCCAGCTGTTCCATCGCCAGACGCAGCCGAATGCCCATCTGTTCGTGTTTGTGCTGGTTAGGAATCCAAAACACGCACCGCCGCCACAGCCGAAGCGGCAGAGTAATGCGCATTTGGGGAATCAGTTCATCAAGTCCGTATGTCAGAAACACCTTGATAATGAAATATAACCGGCGGATCTCTCCAAAACTCATTTCGCCTCCAGCTGTGCCAGACGCGCATTAAGCGCCTCAAGCGAACGTTCCATCGCGCTAACTTCCTCAGCGAACCAGGCAAATTCCAGCGCACCTGGCGCAACGCGCCACTCTTCCGTCAACGCCTGACCGAGATAATCCTGACGTCGCTGCGTTTCTGCTTTAAACAAGCGAAATGCGCGCTGCGCACCCTGGCTGATCCCTTGCGCGGCGATATCACCGATCCAGGGGGCCAGGTATTCGGCAGGATCCAGCTCAGCCAGATCCATCAACGCAGAGAATTGCTGCACCACCTGCAAATCCCCTTCGACCTGTAACTCACCGCTGCGTATCAGCGTCGTCAGTTGCTGGCGATCGCGTAGCTTCGGCAGCGACTTAAGCTGCGTAATGACCGTGCAGTCGCTGCTGTCCTGCCAGTCACTAAGGACATCCAGCTGTTGCTCACTGAACACCAGCACCAGCGGCCAGGATAGCTCACTCAAACGCAACATCAGTACCTTGCCTGCTAAACGCTGACGTGCGCTTTTCAGACCACGATCGCGGTAGAGAATACGGTTTAGCGCCGTTTCAATACCGGCAGTGATGACGGGGGTTAAGGTCATGGTCATAATGGTTAAAATTTAAACCCACGATGAAGTGCCACGATGCCGCCCGTCATATTTGAATAGGTGGTGTTTTCAAATCCCACATCGTTCATCATCGCTTTCAGGGTTTCCTGGTCGGGATGCATGCGGATGGACTCGGCCAGATAGCGATAACTTTCTGCATCCTGAGCAACCAGTTGGCCGATGCGCGGCAGAATATGGAACGAGTAGGCATCGTAGGCTTTGCTCAGCGGCTCAATAACAGGTTTCGAGAACTCCAGCACCAGCAAGCGTCCACCCGGTTTCAGCACGCGGAACATCGACGCCAGCGCCTTCTCTTTTTCCGTAACGTTACGCAGGCCAAAAGAGATCGTAATGCAGTCGAAGTAGTTGTCAGGAAACGGCAGCGCTTCGGCGTTGGCCTGAACATAACTGACATTGCCAACGATACCGAGGTTTCGTAGCTTCTCCCGGCCCATTTTCAGCATAGAGCTGTTAATGTCAGCCAGAACAACCTGCCCGGTCTCGCCCACCAGCCGTGAAAATTTTGCGGTTAAATCACCAGTTCCACCGGCCAGATCCAGGACACGCTGACCGCGACGCACACCGCTGCTGTCGATGGTAAAACGCTTCCAGACGCGATGGACGCCAAACGACATTAAGTCGTTCATCAGGTCATATTTCGCCGCTACGGAATGAAACACGTCCGCGACTTTGTCGGCTTTCTCGCTCTTGGCGACGGTCTGAAAGCCAAAATGGGTAGTTTCCTGCTGTGATTCATCTGCCATCGGTTTTACCTGCTCCACAAACAATACTTATGGAAGTGTATCAGAGTCACGGAGGTCAGGCACGTTGGCGACCTGCTTATTCGTGGAGGTGCCGAACCCGCTCACAACTTTCGTCTGCGTTTTGGTCGTTACCGGGCATACTGTCGTGCTCATTTTCGGGCATCGCGCGTTCGACCAGATGGGGATTGATAGCGCGTTTAACCTCTACACCTAAGTCACGGAAGCCTTCCGTTTGTGCGATCAAATTACCCCGCCCTTCTGCCAGCTTCTTCATCGCTTCACGATAGCTGTTTTGGGCCTTATCAAGGCTGTGACCAATACCGCTCATATCATCAACAAACAGGCGCATTTTGTCGTAAAGCCTGGCTGCGCGCTCGGCAATCCGCTGCGCATTGCGGCTTTGATGCTCGTAGCGCCAGAGATTGTTGATGGTACGCAATGCAACCAGCAGCGTGGTCGGACTGACCAGCATGATATTTTGCTGGAGCGCTTCGCCGATCAATTCTGGCTGCCGATCGATTGCCAGTAAAAACGCCGGTTCAACCGGGATAAACATCAACACATAATCCAGTGAGCGTAAACCGGGCAATTGTTGATAATCTTTACGGCCCAGCAAACGGATATGGCCGCGTACGGCACTGATATGCGCCTGAATGGCCTGTTCACGTTCAATGTCGTCATCCGCGTTGAAATACCGCTCGTAGGCAACCAGCGTCATTTTGGCGTCGATCACCACATCTTTCCCCTGGGGAAGCCGGACGATGACATCGGGCTGCATGCGGCTTTGCTGCTCGTTCTGCATGCTGACCTGGATATCGTATTCATAGCCTTCACGCAATCCTGACGCTTCCAGTACCCGGCTCAGCACCACCTCGCCCCAGTTGCCCTGGATTTTGTTGTCGCCTTTGAGCGCTTTGGTCAGGTTGAGCGCTTCCTGGGCCATCTGCGCATTCAGTTGCTGTAGCTGACGAATCTCGTGGGTCAGTGTATGGCGTTCACGCGCTTCCGCGCCAAAGCTCTCATTAACCTGCCGCCGAAAGCCATCGAGCTGTTCACGCAACGGCCCAATCAGGCTGTTCAGACTTTGACGGTTTTGCTCATCAACGCGGCGACCGCTGTTTTCAAAAATTCGGTTAGCCAGGTTTTCAAACTGCGCGCTAAGCCGCTGCTCGCTGTTGGTCAACAGGCGCTGCTTCTCTTCCGCTGCAAAACGGGTTTCCTCAAGACGGATGGTCACTTCACGCAGCTCGGCTTCCTGCGCGCTGTTCACCTCCAGCTGATTGCGCAGCTCTCGTGTCAGTTGCTCGCTCTCATTACGCCAGTAATCCAGCTGTTGCAGGCGCTCATTGGCTCCGCTTAATGATCCATGAAGCTGTCTCAACTCCTGTTCGCGCTGTTGCAGCTGCTGCTGGAGCTGCTCGATATGCTGTTGCTGACGTTGTTGTGCTTCGTTAAGCAGACGACGCTCTGTGGTAAAGCTGGCTAACTGATGACTGACACGCATTTGCGCCAGTATCCAGCCAACACCCAGGCCGGCGAGCCCAAGGCAGATGCTGATAATGATGTGCTGATCCATATTCTCCCCGCTGGTCAGGCTATTGAGGAAAAAGGTAAATTCGCACTGTATGAATGTCCAGATATATTTACTGAAGGGGGAAGACGAGACGTAAAGACAAGGCCATGACAGGCCGGACAGCCGGCCTGTCTGTCAAACGAAGGGCTAGAGTAAGCGACGCGCCGCTTCAACTACTATTTTGACGGCATCGCTTTCGGTCTGCTTCATCGTCACTGCATCGGGAATCTCTTTTTGCGTGCGGTTAACAATCACGCCCGCCACCATGCCTGCGCGCAGGCCCTGACTGGCGCACATGGTTAACAGCGTCGCCGATTCCATCTCATAGTTCAGGACGCCCATCTGCTGCCACTCCTGCATAGAGCCCTGAAAACGGTTCACGACGCGGCCCGAGAAGGTGTCGTAGCGCTCCTGGCCGGGGTAGAAAGTATCAGATGAGGCGGTAATCCCGATATGAGTTTTGGCACCGCAGGCTTCTGCCGCAGCCACTAAGGCCGTTGTGCAGGTGAAATCGGCGACGGCCGGAAATTCCATTGGTGCGAAGTGCAGGCTGGCACCGTCCAGGCGTACAGACGCCGTCGTAACCAGAACGTCGCCGACATTGATATGCGGCTGGATGGCGCCCGTTGTCCCTACACGCAGGAAAGTGCGCACTCCAAGCTGAGCAAGCTCCTCGACGGCAATGGAGGTGGAAGGTCCGCCAATCCCGGTAGAACAGACCACGACGGGTTTACCGTCAAGCTTAGCCAGCCAGCTGGTGAACTCACGATGGGAAGCCAGGTGCCGGGGATCGTCCATCAGTCCGGCAATTTTTTTTACACGTTCCGGATCGCCAGGAACAATGGCCAGTGTCGCCCCCTGCAGGTCGGCTTTCGTCAGGCCAAGATGGAAAACGTCAGACTGTGTCATATCAGACTCCGGGTTAAGGAAAAACAGTACGCCACTTTACGTTACCCGACGGGTTAAATGTGTGACTGGTTTCACTCAAGAAAATGAAAGTTACATTTTCGGTGAAATTTTTAGTGATTAATATCACACATTTATCTCAGACCTTCCGTAATGCTACATATGGTGATGTGGAAGGCAGCATGAGAATGTTAAAGAGAAGTGTATTTTAAAGGTTATAAGCTCTGTTACGCATTGCCCGGAACCAGTAATAAATGCCCAGGCTATAGTTACGTGATTGCGCATACGCTTGCACGGAGATAACGATGAAAACCGACGATAATATGACACAAAAATCAGCCGCAGGCGCGTTTGCTCCGGCAGTTCAGCCCACGGCTTCGACCACCATTATTACCGACAGCCCGGCCATCCACGCCGGTGAGACGTCTATTCCGAGTCAGGGTGAAAATCTTCCGGCTTTTTACGCGAAACCGCAGTCAGCAGACGGGCCGTTGCCTGTTGTGCTGGTCGTGCAGGAAATTTTCGGCGTTCATGAACACATTCGCGACATTTGTCGTCGTCTGGCGCTGGAAGGCTATCTGGCTGTCGCGCCAGAGCTTTACTTCCGCGAAGGCGACCCCAACGACTACAACGATATTCCTACGCTGTTTAAAGAACTGGTCAGCAAGGTGCCTGACAGCCAGGTACTGGCGGATCTCGATCATGCCGCTAACTGGGCGGCCCGCAACGGTGGCGATATCCGGCGGATGGGAATTACCGGTTTCTGTTGGGGCGGACGCATCAGTTGGCTCTATGCGGCACACAACCCGCAACTTCGCGCTGCCGTGGCCTGGTATGGTCGCCTGGTAGGGGAAAAAACCATGAAGCAGCAAAAACATCCTATCGATATTGCTGTGGATCTGAACGCGCCTGTGCTGGGTTTGTATGGTGGTCAGGATGACGGCATTCCGCTGGAAAGCGTGGAGCAGATGCGCCAGGCCTTACATGCTGCAAACGCAAAGGCAGAGATCATTGTGTATCCCGATGCCGGGCATGCTTTTAACGCCGACTATCGTCCGAGCTACCATGCCGAATCGGCAAAAGACGGCTGGGCACGTATGTTAGCCTGGTTTAAGCAGTACGGTGTCGCATCCACTGAGTGATAAAAAAGGGCGCGTAAGCGCCCAAACTCTCGACGTCGCCATCCAACACCCGCAAATCTGAGAGCTTTTCCGCGTTAACCCTGCTCACAAGCCTGGTGGGTTTTCAGGCTGGATTGCGGAGTGTCCCATAGCCGTTCTGCAGCAACATAACGCGCCTCATTTTTTCTGCTATTTCTTGAGTGAATGTCGTCACCCTCCGGTCCGTTCCGTTTGGATAAGCAAATACTCATTTTTCAGCTCGCGCCGCACACCTGTACGTGAAAAGCCGGGAGTAGGGTTATGGATTGGTATTTGCTATTCTCCAGAAATGCCTGGGTCAGTCTGATCGCCAGTCACGTTTAGCCGTCCAGATGTTTACACCGCTATATTCTGCGGGTACTGTATGTCTCTCAAGCGCAAATTATTCAGTTTCGATGTGAAGGACCCTCATGATCGAATTCAAACATCTCCGGACGCTTCAGGCTCTGCGGAATACCGGCTCGCTGGCCGCCGCGGCCGCCCAGCTTCACCAGACGCAGTCGGCGTTGTCACATCAGTTCAGCGATCTGGAACAGCGGCTGGGATTCCGCCTGTTTGTACGCAAAAGCCAGCCATTGCGCTTCACGCCGCAGGGCGAAATTCTGTTGCAGCTGGCGGAACAGATTCTGCCGCAAATTCAGCAGGCGCTTCAGGCCTGCCATGAGCCGCAACAGACTACGCTTCGTGTTGCCATTGAATGTCATAGCTGCATTCAGTGGCTCACGCCGGCACTGGATAAGTTTCGTCAGAGCTGGCCACAGGTGGTGATGGATTTTAAATCAGGTGTGACCTTCGATCCGCAACCTGCACTGCAACAGGGTGAGCTGGATATCGTTTTAACGTCCGATATTCTGCCGCGCTCGGGCCTGTTCTATTCACCGATGTTCGATTTCGAAGTGCGCCTGGTGCTGGCACCCGATCATCCTCTGGCTCAGGTCGAACATATATCCCCTGACGCACTGGCCGACGAAGTGTTGATGATTTACCCGGTGCAGCGTCAGCGGCTGGATATCTGGCGTCATTTCCTTCAGCCCGCGGGCATCAGTCCTGCACTGAAGAATGTGGATAACACGCTGTTGATGATTCAGATGGTGTCGGCGCGCATGGGCATTGCCGCGCTGCCACACTGGGTAGTGGAGAGCTTTGAAAAACAGGGGTTAGTGATCACGAAAACACTGGGAGAGGGATTATGGAGTCGGCTTTATGCCGCCGTGCGTGACGGCGAGCAGCGTCAGCCTGTGCTGGAAGCCTTTATCCATTTTGCCCGTCAGCATGCCTGTGAACATTTGCCTTTTGTCAGGAATGCCGCGCATCCTGCAGCCGTTTAGCCGCATGAGCGACAAAGCTGCGCGGCGGCGGGCAAAATCCCCTATAATGCGCAGCCTGTTGACTGACCTTGAGACGATCTCACCATGACTAACAACGATATTTTGCGCAGCGTGCGCTATATGCTCGATCTGAACGATGCCAAAATGGTGGCGATTTTTGCCTTAGCGGAGTGCGAGGTTCCTCAGGCCGATATCACCAGTTGGCTGAAAAAAGATGAAGATGCGGCATTTCGCCCCTGCCCCGATGTCCTGATGGGCTATTTTCTGAATGGCTTAATCTTTCATCGCCGTGGGAAAAGTGAGGATGCCCCTGCGCCTTCCATCGAGCGTAAGATGAATAACAACATTTTCATGAAAAAGCTGCGTATTGCATTTGACCTGAAAACGACCGACATCCCTGATATCCTGAAAAAAGCCAACTTCACCGTCTCTCAGGCGGAGATTGGCGCGATCTTCCGTAAACCGGATCACAAAAACTATCGTGAATGCGGTGACCAGATTCTGCGTAATTTCCTCAAGGGGCTGACGATGATTCATCGCCCTGCGCCAGGCAAGCCCGCTTAAACCAGCCGCCGACTTACGCTCGTCCCGCCGGAGAAAGCGCACCGGGATAACAATGCGGTCCGCTCTGCCGGGCGAGCAGACGCCGTCTTGCTCGCCTTCTGCCGACGCGCGCCCCGTCCGCCATGGGATCGCAACAGACTGAGCGGCCTGCTACTTTTGGCGTCGATGCGCGGCGATGCCTTGTTTCTTCACTGTTGATTGTTCTTACCGATCACCCAGCGCTTATGGACCCACAAGGACGCTACTATCACGAGCGCACCGGCAATAAAGCTTGGCCAGTGTGGCTTTTGCTGCCATATCGCCAGGTTGACCAGCAAGCCTGCCGGCACATGCATGTTGTTCATGATGCCCAACGTGCCAGCATCGACCTGCGTAGCACCGTAGTTCCACATAAAGTAACCCAGTCCGGACGCCACCACGCCCAGCCAGACCAGAATGCCCCACTGCAGTGAGGTGGTCGGAAGTTTATGCGGGTTGCCCCAGACGGCCCAGGCCACCACCGCAATCAGCACCGCGCCCAGATAGAACCACGAAAAGGCCGTGTGCTGCGGCACAGAACGGGTTTCCTGCAAACGTTTGTAGCCCACCATACCTGCTGCAAAGCAAATATTGGCTAACTGTACCAGCAACAGGCCGAACCAGAAGTTATCGCTGACTTTGTCATAACGAATGATTGCCGCGCCCGCCACAGCCAGCAACGCACTGAAAATGTACCCTGCGCGCAGAGGCCGTCGACTGATCACGTCGTAGATCAACGTGACGTACAGCGGCGTCATCACGGTAAACAGCAGGAATTCAGACACGCTCAGATAGAGATAGGCTTCGAAACTCAGTAAATACATGATGCCCAGTTGCAGCATGCCTACCAGCATATACAGCAGGAGCGTAGAGGGGCGATAGCCGCGCCAGCGCAGGAAAGGCAAAAATACCACGGCCGCCAGCGCCAGGCGCATCAGCACCGAAAACCAGCTGTCAACCTGACCGGCAAGATACTCGCCAATCAGGCTGAATGAAAAAGCCCACAGAATGGTAGTAACAATCAATAAAAGCACGGTAACAACCCCGAAATAAACAGAGCGACAGTGTAAACAATGTCCGCACAGCAGGGAGATTTATCTGGTTGACATCTGTGCATTAACCAGGCAGTTACGCATTAATCTGCCGGTCAGGCTTTTTACCTTCTTATCGGGCATATCCTGTCAGCAGAAAAATGTGCGAATCAGCGCATCGGCCTGAGCTTTTCGCGCCAGGATGTCATAAATCTGTAACATATTTGTCATTCATCACAGTAAAGCCACGTATCTCTGTCTATTCTCTGCGCGAAATGGCGCATCCCGATCGCCGTTTTCTTGAGTTTTGCCCAACCTGCCGGGAATCAAAATCATAATGCGCCCTGGAGGGCCACCGCTATGTTGAGTATTTTTAAACCTGCACCACACCAGCCCCGGGTCGAAGATCATCGTATCGATCCACGCTACCGTCGCCTGCGCTGGCAAATCTTTATCGGAATTTTCGTTGGCTATGCGGCCTACTATCTGGTTCGAAAGAATTTCGCCCTGGCGATGCCCTACCTGGTTGAACAAGGCTTCTCACGCGGCGATCTGGGTTTTGCGCTTTCAGGCATCTCCATCGCCTATGGCTTTTCCAAATTTATTATGGGTTCGGTGTCAGACCGGTCGAATCCACGGGTCTTCTTACCTGCCGGCTTAACGCTGGCGGCTGCTGTAATGCTGATTATGGGGTTTGTGCCCTGGGCAACCTCCAGCATTATGGTGATGTTCGTACTGCTGTTCATCTGTGGCTGGTTTCAGGGAATGGGCTGGCCGCCCTGCGGACGCACTATGGTCCACTGGTGGTCACAAAAGGAGCGCGGCGGCATCGTTTCTGTGTGGAACTGTGCGCATAACGTCGGCGGCGGGATTCCGCCCCTGCTGTTTCTGCTGGGGATGGCGTGGTTCAACGACTGGAAAGCCGCGCTATATATGCCCGCCTTCGGGGCGATCGCCATTGCGATTCTGGCCTTTGCCCTGATGCGCGATACGCCGCAATCTTGTGGATTACCGCCGATTGAGGCCTATAAAAACGACTATCCGGTGGATTACAACGAAAGTCATGAGGAAGAGTTCACTGCCAGACAAATCTTTATGAAGTATGTCCTGCCCAACAAACTGCTGTGGTACATCGCTCTGGCAAATGTGTTTGTCTACCTGCTGCGTTACGGCATCCTCGACTGGTCACCGACCTACCTGAAAGAAGTAAAGCATTTCACGCTTGATAAGTCCTCCTGGACCTACTTCTTTTATGAGTATGCGGGCATTCCCGGTACGCTGTTGTGCGGCTGGATGTCAGACAAGGTCTTTCGCGGCAACCGTGGTGCGACAGGGGTGTTTTTTATGACGCTGGTTACCGCTGCTACCGTCATCTACTGGCTAAATCCGCCGGGCAATCCCGGTGTGGACATGGCCTGCATGATCGCGATTGGCTTTCTGATTTATGGACCGGTAATGCTCATTGGTCTGCATGCGCTGGAGCTGGCACCCAAAAAAGCGGCTGGCACGGCTGCCGGGTTTACGGGGCTGTTCGGTTATCTGGGTGGCTCAGTCGCGGCCAGCGCCATTGTGGGTTATACCGTCGATTACTTCGGCTGGGATGGCGGATTCATCGTGATGATTGCCGGCGCCGTTATGGCGGTAGTGCTGCTGCTGTTAACCATGATCAGTGAGCACCGGCATAAGCAAAAAAGGGCATAACAGCTTTGCCAGAAGGCCGGCTTACCGGCCTTCTTTTCGGATTACGACAGATAGAGTGTTCTCAGCGTCTCCGGGACGGCATCCTGGGCATTACTGCCAATCACTTCCAGTTCAGGTAAGGTGTCTTTCAGACGCTGATGGGCGTTAGCCATAATGCAGCCTTTGCCTGCCATACTCAGCATTTCGACATCATTCATACCATCACCAAACGCAATACAGTCTTTAAGCGTAAAGCCTAACTGTTTTGCCACCGCTTCCAGGGCATGGCCTTTTGACACGCCGCCTGCCATCACTTCGAGGCAGGTCGGCAGCGAAAAACTCACGTTAACCCTGTCGCCCCAGCGTGCTTCGATGGCCTGCTCCATAGGGACAAGGTGTTCTGGTTCTTCACAGGTAAAAAAGACTTTGCTGATGCCATCCGTCGGCAGCATGCCCGGCTCATAAACCTGATAGTGAAAATCGGACTCGCGAAAATAATCCTTCTCCGCCGGACTGCAGCGGCTGACAAACCACTCATCGTCGCGATAAACATGCGTCAGCACGTCCGGATGATGATACTGCAGACCAAACAGATCGTGGGCGATGTCCGCGTCCAGATTGTGGCTAAAAACCAGCTCCCCTGCCGGATTGTGAACGCGCGCGCCGTTTGACGTAATCATGTAAGCCGGAATCCCCAGCTTGTCACGCATTTGCCCGACATCGATGTGATGACGGCCTGTGGCAAAAATAAAGTGAATGCCCTGCGCGACCAGTTGCTGAAGCGTTTCGCGCGCATTGGCGGTCAGGCGATGTTCGGGAGAAAGCAGTGTGCCATCCAGATCGGACACAACAATGTGGTACATGAAAACCTCGGGTATCGGTGTCGGTTGGCCGTAGCCGGTAATGTAAATTGCGAACTAATGCTGCGATAAAAAGAAATCGACGATGGTATTGAGCGCTTCGGCGCGCATGCTGTCCTTTTCAAACAGGATCTCGTGGCGCGCGCCGCTGATAACCTGCGGTATCCGGCCCTGACAGGGGTGACCGGCTGCCGCCATCGCGTCACAAAACAGATCCTGCGAGCGATTATCCACCACGCTGTCTTCACTGGCCTGCAGCACCAGCAACGGAGTCGTAATGTTATCCACCTGGCTCAGAATATTGCGCCCGGCATGAATCCCTTCTCTGACCCAGTGATACGTAGGTCCGCCCACGCGAATAGCCGGATCATCCGCATAAAAACGCAGACTGCGGCGGTAGCGCTCATGGCTGTGCGTTAACCGGTTGATGCCGAAAGGGTGCGCCCGCCAGCGCCCTGTGCCTAATGCATAACCCTCACGCACAGCGGGGCGCTTTTCCGCCCAGTCAAGAATCTTATGCGCCAGAAAAGCGGGTAACGGCAACGCAATCCCAAACATGGGAGCCACCAGCGCGGCGGCATGAAATGCACCGGGCTGACGCGCCAGGAAGAGCGTCAAAATCGCGCCGCCCATCGAATGAGCCAGTGAATAGCGCTGCTGATAATGACGGCTCACAATCTCTTTGAGATAAAGCGTTTCGAGGTCATCAACATAATGGCTGAACTCCACCACATGCCCGCGGTGAGAGTCATCCAGCAGACGATCCGATCGCCCCTGACCGCGATGATCGAGCACGATCACATCAAAGCCGCAGTGAAAAAGATCGTAAGCCAGTTCGGGATACTTAACGTAGCTTTCGATGCGCCCCGGCACGATAAGGATGACGCGTTTATGTTGCGGTGAAATGAACCGGACATAGCGCAATGTCAGGTTTCCAACGCCAGTGAATTCGCACTCTTCACGGCTGTGCCAGAAATCAAGCAGTGGACCAGTAGCAAAGGCGGCAAAGGCCTTTTCGCGTCGCAGCCAGCTTGCCCTGTGTTGCTTCATCCGCCCTCCTGATTGCCGGAAAAAAGAGTCTGAACGGCCGCATGATGTCCATGGCTCTGCGCAGCATTCTGGCGTATTGTGTCACACTTCAGACGAGACCGGGAGTACAACCCATGACCATCGAATGGTGGCTGACCTACCTTCTTACCACCACAATTCTGAGCCTCTCACCCGGCTCAGGCGCGATTAACACCATGAGCACCGGCATCAGCCACGGTTATCGTGGTGCCGTCGCCTCCATCTCCGGGCTGCAGGTAGGGCTCGCGCTGCATATCGCCCTGGTAGGGGTGGGTCTTGGCGCGCTGTTTTCTCAGTCGCTGCTGGCGTTTGAGATTCTGAAATGGGCCGGTGCCGGCTATCTGGTCTGGCTGGGTATTCAACAGTGGCGGGCTGCCGGCACCATTGATCTCAACGCGATGTCAAAAGCGATGCCGCGTCGCCGCCTGTTTAAACGGGCTGTCATGGTGAACCTCACCAATCCCAAAAGCATTGTGTTTCTGGCCGCGCTGTTTCCGCAGTTTATCCTTCCTCATCAACCCCTTATGCTCCAGTATCTGGTTCTGGGCATAACCACCGTACTGGTGGATATCGTGGTGATGATTGGTTACGCCACCTTAGCGACGCGCATTGCGGGCTGGATCAAAGGCCCTAAACAGATGAAGCTGATGAACCGTATTTTCGGGGGATTATTTATTGCGATTGGCGGACTGCTGGCCAGCGCAAGGCGAATGGCCTGATGTACACCTGCAGCCGCACGACAGAGCATACTGTCGGCGGCCGCATAAAGCCGGTCTGGCGACCTTAGCGTGACAGGATAAGATGAATGCCAAATCCGGCGAACAGTACGCCCGCCATGCCATCCACCCACTTCGCGGCACGCTGATATTTATCCCGCATCCATGGCAAAGCAAAAATTGCGGCGACCAGGGAAAACCATGCAAAGGTTTCGACGCTAATCAACACAAACAATCCCCAGCGCTCCAGCCCACCGACACCGTTACCGATAAATAATGAGAAGACGCTACCAAAATAGATCACCGCTTTGGGGTTAGAGAGATTGGTTAACAACCCTTTGATAAAGCTCATGCCTTTCTTTGGCAGATCGACGACAGGTTCCTGCTGTACCGGCTGCTTATGACGTTGACGCGCGGAACGGATCAGCTGCCATCCCATCCATAACAGGTAAAGCCCGCCACCGACCATGATGATTTGATGCAGCCAGGCCATTTTTTGCAGGATCAAATGCAGGCCCATTAACGCCACCGCTGCCCAGATCATGACCGCCAGCGTAATGCCCAACACACCCAACATCGCTTCTTTGCGCGAACGGCTGGCCGCCGTTTGCGAAACGAAAAAGAAATCCGGGCCGGGGCTCATGAGCGCAACAAGGTGGACCAACGCAATCGTGCCAAACAATATCAACATGGTAATGCCTCTTTACTCTTCATCAAGATGCTCTTTAATCATCAGCAAAAAGGGCTTACCGAAACGTTCGAGTTTACGGTG
Organism: Pantoea sp. JZ2; assembly: GCF_035191405.1. Taxonomy (NCBI): domain Bacteria; kingdom Pseudomonadati; phylum Pseudomonadota; class Gammaproteobacteria; order Enterobacterales; family Erwiniaceae; genus Pantoea; species Pantoea sp. JZ2. Next base: position 4,557,932 of record NZ_CP045247.1, read on the forward strand.
ACCGACCCCATTCACGCTCAACATGTCTGACGCACTGACCGGCATCTGTTCCGCCATCTCCAGCAATGTGGCGTCGTTAAAGACCACATAGGGTGGAATGTTCTCTTCATCCGCTATCGCCTTACGCAGCTTGCGGAGTTTGGCAAACAGCTTACGGTCATAGTTACCCCCGTAGACTTTTGCCGAACTGCTGCTTTTCGGTCTGGTTGTAATGAGCCGTGGTACCGCCAGCATCAGCGGGACTTCACCGCGCAGCACCGGTCGGGCCGCTTCGGTAAGTTGCAGTGCAGAATGCATGGCAATATTTTGGGTGACTAACCCCAGATGAATCAGCTGACGCAGCACACTCACCCAATGCTCATGGCTGTTCTCTTTACCCAGCCCATAAACCGGCAGCTTGTCGTGACCCTGTTCACGGATACGATGATTGTTCGCGCCGCGCAAAACTTCAACGATGTAACCCATGCCAAAGCGCTGGCCGACACGGTAAATACTCGAAAGCGCTTTCTGGGCTTCAACCAGACCGTCATAGCGCTTAGGCGGATCGAGACAGATATCGCAGTTACCACAAGGTTGCTGCCGCCCTTCACCAAAGTAGTTCAGCAGCACCAGACGGCGACAGGTCTGCGCTTCAGCAAAGGCGTTCATGGCATTCAATTTATGCCGCTCTATGTCCTGCAGCGGGCCGGGCTGTTTCTCTTCGAGACATTTACGTAACCAGGCCATATCTGCAGGATCATAAAGCATCATCGCTTCCGCAGGCAGGCCATCACGACCCGCACGGCCGGTTTCCTGATAGTAGGATTCGATATTGCGGGGAATGTCGAAATGGACCACAAACCGCACATTGGGTTTGTTAATGCCCATGCCAAACGCCACGGTGGCGACCACAATTTGCAGATCGTCGCGCTGAAACGCTTCCTGCACGCGGGCGCGCTGCGCGCTGTCGATACCGGCATGATAGGCACCCACGCTGAGACCGCGGCTCTGCAGGCGCGCGGCCGTGTCCTCAACTTTTGCCCGGCTGTTGCAGTAAATGATGCCGCACTTGCCCCGCTGATCCTGTACGTAACGCAGTAACTGTTCGGTGGGTTTGAATTTTTCCACCAGCGTATAGCGGATATTGGGTCGATCAAAACTGCTGATTTGAATCAGCGGGTCCTGCATATGCAGCAGGTTGACGATATCAAGACGGGTGGTTTCGTCGGCGGTCGCCGTGAGCGCCATAACCGGCAGATCGGGAAAGCGCTGACGCATCTGCCCCAGTGCGCCGTACTCGGGCCGGAAATCGTGTCCCCACTGAGAAATGCAGTGCGCCTCATCCACCGCCAGCATCGCAGGCTGCCAGTGCGCCAGGCTTTCCAGGAAGTTATCCATCATCAGGCGTTCGGGCGCAATATAGAGCAACTTTACGCGTCCGTTTCGGCAGTCCGCCATGACGTTTTGCTGTTGCTCGCGGGTCATGGTCGAATTGAGACACGCCGCCGCAACACCATTTGCCAGCAGTTGATCCACCTGATCTTTCATCAGCGAGATCAAGGGCGAGACGACCAGTGTCAGCCCTTCACGCACCAGCGCGGGGATCTGATAGCAGAGTGATTTCCCGCCGCCGGTTGGCATCACCACCAGGCAGTCTCGCCCATTCAGCGCTTCATTGATAATGGCCTGCTGACCGGGACGAAACTGCTGGTAGCCGAAGGTATCCTGTAATACCTGCTGCGCCAACGCTTCCTGATTAAGAACTGCCGAGGTTGCCACTGTGATCCTGACTTGATGGTTAATTAAAATAAATCGTTGAGTGTTACGCCCACACCGACGCGTGTCTGACGATGGTTGTAGTCAATAAGGGATTCGCCATAGCCGCTAAACAGTTGCGTATAGAAACGAACGTGTTGGGTGATCGGATAACTCCAGCCCAGCGTAGCGCCGCCGTAGCCGCTATTCCAGTTATAGTTGCCTTCAACGCTGAAAATACTGTCGCCCATGGCGTAACCTAACTTCGCACGATAATAACCCATGTATTTGGTGATATCGGGGTTGTCGTCATTATTCGCGCTTTCTGAAATACGGAACCAGGGCTTGATCTCGGCCAGGAAGTTACCGTTCTGCGCCATCAGACGAGTATAAACACGGTTCCAGCTGCGTGAGGTCGGATCGCTGCGGCCGTTAGACTGATGATTCACACCGACCTCAACGTCACGCAGTGTCCAGCCGGCAAACGAGTAATCGGTCGCCCAGCCCAGGAAAATCTGTGGCTCATAGTTCGTCTCACGGAAAGGCGACGACTCTTTTTTATTGGATAACTGCCACCATGAGCGCTGAGTATAAGACGCCGCTAATACGGAGTTGTCACCGACAATGCCACGCCACAACGGAAATGCCAGGCTGAGCTGGAATTTCACTTCATCTTTACGTGCGTTTTTTGCCCAGTTGTAAGAGGAAATCGCCTCTTTATTTATGTCGCTGGTATAGGTGTAAAGCAGATAATTATTTTCGTAAGGATAAAGCACAAACGGGTTGTCGTGCTGCTCCAGCAGGTTGGCAATGATGCTGCCTCGCACCTGCGGTGCATCGTGAACATGTTTAATTGTGGCTTCGTCCGCCTGCGCCAAAGCAGGAAGTAACATTGCCGCCAGCAAGGCGCGATGCTTACGCATAGGATTCTCCGGTGAAAACTGCGTATTCATAAAAGCGAATGGGTGTTGTAAAAAGCAGGACATTCTACACACAAAAGTGGGTGAACATCAGCGCTGATTTCCTAAACTGGAAACCCTGTCGAGCGAAGCATAGAATAAACATCTTATTAACATCTACAGTTCAATTACCAGCTGTTCAGGACTAAACACCATGTCATCCGTGCTATTGACTCAGCAGGACGCTCGCCGCCTCGTCGGTGAAATTTTTATTTATCACATGCCGTTTAATCAGGCGCTGGGTCTGGAACTGGATCGCCTGGAACCCGATTACGCAGAAATCAGTTTTGCCAACAAAACCATGCTGGTGGGCAATGCCGCCCAGCACATTCTTCATGGTGGTGTAACAGCAGCGGTACTGGATGTCGCCGCGGGCATGGTGTGCGTGAGCCATGCCTTGACACGTGATGAGCAGATAAGTGAAGACGTGCTGCGCCAGCGACTGTCCCGTATGGGAACGATTGATATGCGGGTGGATTATCTCCGTCCCGGACGGGGCGAGCGCTTTATTGCCAGCAGCCGTTTACTGCGTGCCGGCAATAAAGTCTCTGTGGCGCGGGTGGAATTACATAATGAGCAGGGCCTTTACATTGCCACCGCAACCGCGACCTACCTGACCGGTTAAGCGAATCGACGCGTGGCACCGTTCAGGCCCTGCCACGCAGTATCCTGACTGCCTCAGAACATCGTATTGGTATTCGCCGAGGTCGCCGGTACGGCCTGAATCACATCCCAGTGCTCGACAATTTTGCCGTTTTTCACGCGGAAAATATCCGTAACAGCCTGACCACGATCGTGTTCACCATTGGTCGAGTGAACATGCAGCCATACCAGATCACCGTCGGTTGCACTGCGAACGATGCGCGCTTTTGACTGTGGGTTTTTGCTGAAAAAATCGCTGAAAAAGTTAACCAGCGGTGCCTTGCCATTCGGCACCCCGGGATTGTGCTGGCGGTAATCGTCCGCCACGACCCGGGCCGCTTCTGTCACCTTGTGCTGATTGAAAAATTGATTATAAAAGTTGATCACCAGCGCACGATTGGCCTCTTCCACGTTAAGATCGCGGCCTTCTTTCGGTTGCACGGCGTACCCAGCGCTCGCTGTCAGGATACCTGCCGTCAGCAGCAGGGTTTTCAGAAAGGTTGCCATCATTTTTCTCCTTGCTCATTCGTTACAGCGCTAACCGCTCCGCGCCAGAGGATCACTTTATACAGGGTGCCGGGCATGGCCCGGACGCGCCATCGGGTTTTGATATCACACCAGGTCACAAAAATAGACTGTTGTCGCTGCGGATGGTACATTCGCGCAAAATGGATAACAAGACGTCACTTTGTGCTGACTCAGTCACATGAAAGTGACTATTACAACGTGCAGGAACCCTTTCCATGTCTGTGTCATCCCCTAACACATTCAGTTATGAACAGCCTTGCCCCATTCGGGATGTACTTGACCGGATTGGCGATAAATGGAGTTTGCTGATTCTTGAGGCGCTGGCCGAGCGCACGCTGCGCTTCAATGAGCTGCACCGCCATATTGGCGATGTCGCTCGTCAGGTGCTGTCACGAACGCTGAAACGGCTGGAGGTGGACGGCTATATCCTGCGGACTCTTTATCCGGAAGTGCCGCCACGGGTTGAGTACAGTCTGACAGAGTTAGGTCGTTCTTTTCTTAAACCGATGCAGCAACTGATTGCGTGGGCGGATGACAATCATCAGGCCATTTGTCTTTCCCGCCAGCGTGCCCGTGAGCAGGACAAAGCCTGACCCTGCCTGTTGCCAGATCGGGCTACAGACATGACGGGGACTGCGGTAACATTGCGGCCCTCTGTCACGCCGCTTTCTCTCAGTGACTTTTGGTACAGAACGAACTTTCAGGATGATTTATGGATACCCAGCAAACCCGTCAGGGAATAGGTTTTGCGCTTGGCGCTTATTTCATATGGGGCATTGCACCTGCCTACTTCAAATTAGTTAAAGCCGTCCCTGCGACTGAAATCATGACGCACCGGGTAATCTGGTCAGCCTTGTTTATGCTGCTGTTGATTACGCTTAGCCGCAGCTGGGGGCAGGTCAGAAGCGTCGTGCGCCAACCCAAAAAGGTCTTGCTACTGGCGCTGACCGCCGTCACGGTGGGCGGTAACTGGCTGCTGTTTATCTGGGCGGTGAATAACCAGCATATGCTAGAAGCCAGTCTGGGCTATTTTATTAACCCTTTGATTAACGTTGTGTTTGGTATGGTTTTCCTGCGCGAACGTTTTCGTCGCCTGCAGTGGCTTGCTGTGGCGCTCGCTACCGCTGGCGTCCTTTTGCAGCTGTGGCAGTTTGGTTCGGTGCCGGTGATTGCATTAGGCCTGGCCTTCAGCTTTGCGTTTTACGGCCTCATGAGGAAGAAAATTCAGGTCGATGCTCAGAGCGGTATGCTGATTGAAACGCTGTGGCTGTTTCCGCTGGCCGCGCTGTATTTATTTGGTTTTGCAGACAGCAGTACCAGCCATCTTACCGCCAATCCCGCCAGCCTGAATCTGTTGCTGATCGCCGCAGGTATTGTGACCACCATTCCGCTGATGTTCTTTGCCGCAGCCTGTGCCCGGCTGCGCCTGTCGACGGTTGGCTTCTTTCAGTATCTTGGCCCAACGCTGATGTTCTTACTGGCGGTGCTGTTTTATGGCGAAACCATCACGCCGGATAAAATGCTGACGTTTGGCTTTATCTGGCTGGCATTGCTGGTCTTCATTCTGGATGCCGTCGTGTTTTCAGCGCGGGGCCGACTGCGCAAAGCGTGACAGAAAACGCGCCATTGCCGGGCCGGTCAGGAGAATGGTGAATAACCGCAGGGTTTGCATCGCCATTACAAACGCCATATCCACTCCGCTTCCGGCCGCAATGATCGCCACGGTGTCCAGGCCACCTGGACTGGTGGCGAGATAGGCGGTCATCAGGTCAATATGGAGTACGCGCGTCAACATCCACGCCAGTCCGCCACACAGCAGCATCAGGCCGAAAATGGACAGCAGCATTTGCGGCAGGGTGCTCAGCGCCAGTTTGAAAATGGGTCGGGTGAAGCGCAGCCCTACACTCCAGCCGATCAGGGCGTACGCCAGGGCAAGCAGCCATTCAGGCATCTGAAGCACGGCTGTTCCGGTAGCGTGCAGCGTAGCGCCAATCAGCGCAGGCACCAGCAACGCGCCGGACGGAATGCGTAACCAGGGGCCCAGCCAGGCGCTGCCGATCACCAGGCAAATCGTCAGCAGAAAACCGCTGTTCAGTGCAGGAAACCACACCAGTGATCCCGCATGAGCGCCATCGCCCAGGCCGATGCGAGCCACCATTGCTGCCGCGCCCGCCACAAACAGAACGCGCAGATACTGCATAAAGGCGACCAGACGCACATCCGCGCCGAATTCTCCCGCCATCGCCACCATGGCAGAAGCACCACCAGGTGACGATCCCCACGCGCCGGTCGGGCCGGGAAGCTGACTAAACCGAACCAGCAAAAAGCCCGACACACCGCTGGCCGCCAGAGTCAGCAGCAGTACCGCTACCACGACGGGCCAGTCCTGTAACAGCGGCGTTAAAATGGACGGTGACAGGCTCTGTGCAATCATACAGCCCAGTACCGCCTGCGACAGCAGGAACAGCCGCTTGTGGATGCGCAATGTGGCACCGGATAACCCCATCATCACGCCCACAATCATCGGGCCCAGTAACAGGGCGGCCGGAACATGAAAATACTGGAAGAGCGCGCCAAGTAATACCGATGCGACCAACAGCAGCAACCACTGCACACGCAATGAAAGAGAGGCCATAAAAGTTAATTTTTTGTGAAAATGGAGCGGGTAGATTACGCAGAATTGTGCCAGCAGGCCAGCGAAATGGGCCGGTTGACCGGCCCTGAAAGACGATTACAGCCAGTTCTTGCGTTTGAAATAAAGATAAGGCGCCAGACCGGCAAGCATCATCAGGCAAATCGCACCGGGATAGCCAAAGCTCCATTTCAGTTCAGGCATAAACTCAAAGTTCATGCCGTAGCTGGAGGCCACCAGCGTTGGCGGCAGGAAAACCACGGAAACCACCGAGAAGATCTTGATGATGCGGTTCTGCTCAATATTAATAAAGCCCATCGCCGCCTGCATCAGGAAGTTGACCTTCTGGAACAGGGACTCATTGTGAGGCAGCAGCGATTCGATATCCCGCAGGATTTCGCGCGCCTGCTCCAGTTGATTGCCTGGCAAACGGGCTTTTCGTACCAGGAAGTTAAGCGCTCGCTGCGTATCCATCAGGCACAGGCGCACTTTCCAGCCGATATCTTCCAGCTCAGCTAACCGCGACAGCGCCTGATCGTACTCCTCGCCCTGCTGACCTTCCATAATCACGCGGCTAAGCTTTTCCAGCGCGCTATAGATGTTTTCAATCTCATCCGCCAGCTGTTCAATTTTGGTCTCAAACAGGTCGAGTAGCAGCTCGTAAGCGTTACCGTCAATCAGCGTCTGGTTGCGGGCTCGCATGCGGTAAAGACGAAAGGCAGGAAGCTCCCGCTCGCGCAGTGTATATAAGCGTCCTTCGCGAATCGTAAAGGCGACTGTCGAGTTGCCGGCATGATCTTCGGCATCTTCAAAAAAGAAAAAGGAGTGGATGTGCAGGCCATCTTCATCTTCGAAGAAACGCGCTGAGGCTTCGATATCTTCCAGCTCAGGGCGCGTGGCCAGGCTCTGCCCCAGCTCGGACTGAACACGGTCGCGCTCGCCTTCCTCAGGCTCGACCAGGTCAACCCACACTGACGTGGTCAGTTTATCGCTTTCTTCTTCCAGTTCCAGACGCGTCAGGCGACTGTTATCAAGTTTAAATGCGCTCAGCATAGCAAGACTCCCCATTGCAGACTTTATGGGACAACGCTGTAAGGCGGTCGGAACAGATAACCGCGAACCTGAACACGGAGAAACGATAAATCAGTGCTGACTCGTGCGACGGATCAAAAAGGGAGGTCGCTGATAACCGCTAAGGCTACCAGCGTAATGAGATAGCCTTAGATGTTATTCCTGAAAACCAGGTTAATGAGCCAGCATCGACTGGGCGTGTCCAAGGCATTGTCCTCTCATGATAATAGTGCGCGCATGTTACGCTGAGACGAAAAAGTCGTCAACCGGCGGCTAGACGGTTTCCAGTTTGGCGTAGGCAGCTACCAGCCACTTGATCCCCTGCCCCTGAAATGCCACCTGAAGGCGGCTGTGTTCCCCGCTACCTTCCAGATTCACGATGGTGCCTTCACCAAACTTCGCGTGACGAACGCGCTGTCCCAGAGAGAACCCCGTGTCGCTTTTGCTGATCGGTGTGCCCATGCGCTGATGGCTGACCGGCCGCGTAACGCTGGCGCGTAACCGGACTTCTTCAATACAGTCTTCGGGCAGCTCACCGATGAATCGCGAGGGGCGATGGTAAACTTCTTTCCCGTACAGACGGCGGGTCTCCGCGTACGTCAGCGTCAGTTTCATCATGGCACGTGTGACGCCCACGTAAGCCAGGCGGCGCTCTTCTTCCAGCCGTCCGCCTTCGTCCAGGGCCATCTGGCTGGGGAACATGCCTTCTTCCATGCCGACGATAAATACCTGACTGAACTCCAGCCCTTTCGCAGAGTGCAGCGTCATCAGTTGTACCGCATCCTGCCATTTGTCCGCCTGCCCTTCGCCGGCTTCCAGCGCGGCATGCGACAGGAAGGCCTGAAGCGGCATCAGGTCTTCATCTTCATCCTGATAACTAAACTGGCGCGTGGCTGTCACCAGCTCCTCAAGGTTTTCGATACGCGCCTGGCCCTTTTCACCCTTTTCCTGCTCGTACATCAGCCACAGACCGGAATCCTTGATGACCCGATCGGTCTGCACGTGCAGTGGCATTTCGGCGGTTTCGCTTGCCAGTGAATCCACCAGCTCACAGAAACGTTGCAGGGCAGAGGCGGCACGGCCGGCGAGCGCGCGTGACTGAAGGAGTTCACGCGTTGCCTGCCATAAGGTGATCTGCTGTTCGCGGGCCGTCTGACGCACCACATCCAGCGTACGATCGCCCACGCCACGTGTGGGCGTATTGACCACGCGCTCGAAGGCCGCATCGTCGTTGCGGTTGGCTATCAGACGCAGATAGGCCAGCGCATCTTTAATTTCCTGGCGCTCGAAGAAGCGCATGCCGCCGTAAATCCGGTAGGGCATACTGGCCTGCAGCAGGGCTTCTTCCAGCACGCGCGACTGGGCGTTACTGCGGTAAAGAATCGCGCAATCGGCCAGCGCATTGCCATTTTCTATCCAGGCTTTAATGCGATTGACGACAAAGCGCGACTCATCCAGCTCGTTGAAGGCGCAGTAAACCGAGACCGGCTCGCCATCGCTGCCATCGGTCCACAGCTCTTTGCCGAGTCGGCCATTATTATTGGCAATCAGGGCGTTAGCGGCTTTCAGAATCGTGTTGGTGGAGCGGTAATTCTGCTCAAGACGAATGGTATCGGCACCGGGAAAATCCGTCAGGAAGCGCTGAATATTTTCAACCTGCGCCCCCCGCCAGCCATAGATGGACTGATCGTCATCACCGACGATAATGACTTTGCTGCTGTCGCCCGCCAGCATACGAATCCAGGCATACTGAATGTTGTTCGTATCCTGAAATTCATCCACCAAAATATTGCTGAAACGCTCACGGTAGTGATTCAGGATAGGGGGCTTGTTTAACCACAGTTCATGGGCCCGCAGCAGCAACTCGGCAAAATCGACCAGCCCGGCACGATCGCAGGCTTCCTGATAGGCCTGATAAATGCGCAGCCAGGTCTGTTCTACCGGGTTGCCATAGCTTTCAATGTGCTTCGGCCGTAAACCTTCATCTTTCTTGCCGTTGATGTACCACATGCCCTGACGCGCAGGCCACTGCTTCTCATCCAGATTCATCGCCTTAATCAGGCGTTTGAGCAGACGCAGTTGATCTTCACTGTCGAGGATTTGGAAATCCTGCGGCAGCCCCGCGTCGAGATGATGCGCACGCAGCAGACGGTGCGCAAGGCCGTGAAACGTGCCAATCCACATACCGCCCTGACTGGTGCCGATCAGGTGCTCAATACGGTGACGCATTTCTGCCGCCGCCTTGTTGGTAAAGGTCACCGCCATAATGGAATAAGGTGAACAGTTTTCAACGGACAGCAGCCAGGCGATGCGGTGCACCAGAACGCGTGTTTTTCCACTGCCCGCGCCCGCCAGCACCAGCAGGTTGCTACGCGGTGCCGCAACGGCAGCACGCTGTTTGTCATTCAACCCGTCGAGCAGTTCAGAAACGTCCATAAGCACCAATAAGTCAGAGAATGCGAAGCATAAGACTGGATAAATTCACAGCCATTATAGCAGCGAGGTCAGTGATGCCAACTGTGAAATTTCAACGTGGGGCAGAAGACGGGCATCGTCAATGTGCATCAGATTCCCCTCACGCAGGTTAATCCAGCAGGCTTGCATGCCATAACGTAACGCGCCGGCCACATCCGTAGTGAGATCGTCACCGACGTGAAGAATACTGCCCGGGGCGATATTCAGGCGTTGCGCGGCAAGATGATACATATCCTGCCACGGCTTCGCGCGCCCGTCTGGGCCAGCACGCAGTGAAAACTGGAAGTAGGCTGACAGGCCGAGCTTTTCAGGCTGCGCGTTACCATTCGTAATCGCTACCAGCGGGACTTTTTTCGCCAGCGCTTTCAACGTGTCATGGGTTTCCGCCGGCATCGCCACCTGGCTGCGCCAGTGATGGAACACCTCCATGATCTGGGCGGCGCCCGCTGTCGCGTCTGCTGCCGTTAAGCCCGCGTCAGTCATAAGCAGCTCTATCGTACGACGGCGCCATTCTGTCACATCGTGATAAATGTCAGGTTCACGAAGTCGCAGTTGATTGCGCAGCGTCGCCACATCATCCGGCGTCACGTCACGCAGTGCAGGATGAAAAGCCTGCAGAGCGGCATGCGATGCTTCTGTGGTTTTACGTATGACCGGATAGTTGTCATACAGCGTGTCGTCTAAATCAAAGGTGATCGCTTTGATGGCACGCAGCGGGCGATAGAACTTCATTCACTCTTTCCTCGTTTGGCGCGGGGATGCGCAGCATCATACACCGAAGCCAGGTGCTGGAAATCAAGGTGGGTATAAATTTGCGTCGTCGACAGGTTGGCATGACCAAGGAGTTCCTGCACCGCGCGCAGATCGCCACTGGATTCCAGCAGATGGGTTGCAAAGGAGTGACGCAGCTTGTGCGGATGAATATGGCTGTTCACGCCCTGTTTAATGCCCCATTCGGCAAAACGTTTTTGAACATTACGGGCAGAGATGCGCTTGCCCCGGCTGGAGAGAAACAGCGCATCATCGTCGGCGTTAAAGGCGAGACGGTGCGGCAGCCATTGCTGTATCCAGTTGACCGCCGTGCGTCCAATCGGTACGCGCCGCTCTTTATTGCCTTTTCCTGATACCCAGACTTCTCCCGCCTCAAGATCAACATGTCGGCAGTCCATATTGACCAGTTCGGACAGGCGAAGCCCTCCGCCGTACATCACTTCCAGCATGGTACGATCGCGTATTGCCAGCGGATCGTTAAGATCGATTTCCAGCAGTTGATTAACTTCATCGACGTCGATATTTTTGGGCAGATGGCGGCCATTACGCGGTGTGGCAATGCCTTTCGCCGGGTTGGCGGGCAGCATGTCCTGGCTCACCTGCCAGTCAAGAAAACTGCGTAGCGCCGAAAGCCGTAGCGCCAGACTGCTGGCGGCCAGGCCTGCCCGACGGCTGCGGGCAGCCATACTGCGTACCATGGCGGGATCGAGTTGCGACCATGCGCCGACCTTCATTTCATCGGCGATGCTCACCAACGCCTCTAGCTGGCGCGCATAGCTGCTCAGCGTTAACGGGCTGAGCTGGCGCTCAACCTTCAGGTAGCGCAGAAATCCGTCAACGGCCTCCTGCAGCACGCTGCTCATGCGCGCTCCACCCAACGTTCCAGTAATTCCGGCATCATCTGCGAAAGATGCTGTAGCAGTAAGGTTCCCATGCCCGACTGATAATGCAGGCTGTCGCGACTGCTGAACATGATGATGCCGAGTTCACCCTGTTCGCCCATCAGTGACATGGCCACCGAGCCGATGGCTTTCGCCTGGGGCAGCAGTAGCAGCAGTTCGGGGCCATTAATACTGCCGAGATAGTGCTGTTCATTACCGAAGCGCTGAATGCGCAGCGGTTCAAAGGCCTGGCGCGCCAGGCCAAGCTGCACAAAATCAGAGGGCGCACCCAGCCGCCACTTATCGTTAAACAGGCGGATATTGGCCCCGGCCAGGCCCAGCTCACGCGCCCAGCGATGCAAGCGGTTCAGCATATCCTGCAGTGAACTCGCGGCGGCAAGATGGCTTTGCAGTGCAAGCAGGCGGGCAAAAAGTTGCTGGTTCGCCGTGGCCTGCTCCATCAGCAAGGTGATTTCTTCTTCCAGCCGTTGAATATGGTTGCGCTGGCGCGCCATGTGCCATTCCACCAGCGAAACGCTGCCGCGAACCGGATGCGGTACGGCCATCTGTTCGACCTGGCGCGCATTACGCATAAAGAAATCAGGATGCTGTCGCAGATAATCACTGACGGCCTCATCGTCCAGCAGAGGTGTGTTTTCCACCTGCTCTTCGACATTTTTCATAAGTGAATAAACCCATCGTAGACATGTGTGGCCGGGCCGGTCATAAACAGCGGCTGTCCGGCACCTTTCCAGGCGATGTGTAACGTACCGCCTGGCAAATCAACGCGCACTTTCTGGCTCAGAATCCCCTGCTGAATGCCACAGGCCACCGCTGCACAGGCACCGCTGCCGCACGCCTGCGTTTCGCCCGCACCACGTTCGTAAACACGCAACCGGATATGTTCAGGGTTGATGATTTCCATAAAGCCAACGTTGACGCGCTCAGGAAAACGCTCGTGGCTTTCCAGTATCGGTCCCAGCAGCTCGACCTGTGCGGTTTTGGTGCTTTCGACCTGAATCACGCAATGGGGATTTCCCATGGAGACGGCACCAAACATGACCGTCTGCTCCGCCACGCGAAGCAGGTACAGGTTTTCAGCCTTGTTAGCGCGGAAAGGCACCTGCTGGGGCTCAAAATTGGGCTCCCCCATATTCACGCGGACCAGCTCGTCGGGCGTAACGCTGAGCACCATTCTGCCCGCCTGGGTGCTGACGCGAATGTCGCTTTTATTGGTCAGGCCTTTCAGCTGGACAAAGCGGGCAAAACAGCGCGCCCCGTTACCGCATTGCGCCACCTCGCTTCCGTCCGCATTGAAAATACGGTAGTGGAAGTCGAGATCGGGATCATAAGGCGGTTCGACGATCAGTAGCTGATCAAAACCCACCCCTAAATGGCGATCGGCCAGCCGGCGGATCAGTTCCGGCGAGAAAAAGACGTTTTGCGTCACAGCATCCACAACCATGAAATCGTTGCCGAGACCGTGCATTTTGGAGAACTGCATTTTTTGCTCCGCCGGATACGCCATAAGAATTATTTCATTTGTGAGCTTGAATCACCGGTCACCAGACCGCCCACATCCGCTTTAGATGCCTCGGTTTTCTGCTTTTGCGTGGGCGCTGACGTGGGCGCGGCTTGTTTTGGCGTTTCCTGCGGTGGGAAGTAGAGCGGTCCTTTCAATCCACAGCCTGCAAGGCTTGTTAATGCCAGTGTCATTGCTAACAGGCTTATCGCTTTCTTCATTCTTTATGCTCTTCATGTCCTGTGTCCTGGATGCTTATCATCGCAGTTGAAGTTGGAAAAGCAACAGGAAATCCCAGCAATTCACGCAAGCCTTGTGGCAGGCCCTGGCAGAGCGCCACAAGCCTCCGGCAGAACTCAGTGCATCTGATAGCGTGGTTGATAGTCGTTGTTGTCGTTATCGGGCTGTGAGGCGCACAGCGCCGTTAACGTCTGATTCCTGAAGGGAATCACCTGATAACGGTCGCCCACATTCACGATTTGGTAAAACTGCGGCAGGTTGAAATTGATAAAGCTTGAGCCGTAGGTAAAACGATCGTGTGACGACGAGTAAAAACGGCTGACATCACGCACCAGCTCTTCTTTGCTGCCTTCACAGTGGTGGTAGACCTCAACGCGGTTACTTTCATCCAGGATATAGATATTGAAGCCGCGATCGTCAGTGGTGTCTTCAAAGAAGAACTGAATGATCCCTTCGCTGGCGTAGCCATTGACCACCGGCGGCAAAGGCGTCTGATTGGACTCAACCTTGATCGACAAACCGTGCAGCTTGTTGTTGGATATGGCGCCATAGAACTCAACGGCGTTTTCCAGTTTCTGCACCGAAACCCCCATGCGTTCAAAGAACAGTCCCCAGGTCTGGCCGGCCATGCGTAATGCCTTGAACCGGCCCGGCTCCTGACGCGTACTGGAAAGGCGCAGTTCAATACATTCAGACACCAGTTGCTGCACACGGGTACGAATCAAGCCGCGCAAATGCTGGCTATAGCAGAACACCTCCACCGTATCTGGCGGTGAGGCATCCTGATGCATTTTACCCAGGATGGTCTTCAGCCCTTCTATCATCGCCTGCTCGCCACTAAAGTGCAGCGTACGCACTTCATTCCATGAGTTACGGTACAGCAGGTCAATGCTGCCAATTAAACATTGCTGCTGCTGGCCAAAGCTGAAGACATCGAGCTTACGGAAATCAAAATGCACCACCTGGTTACGGAACGCCGAGGTCGGATCGTGCTCAAGGTTAACGATGATCGCCAGGTGACGAATTTCGCAGGGGCTGTAGAGCGCTTTGGGCGTGGGTGCAGGCAGGCGCAGCGGGAAATGGCTGGAGACATCATCAACCAGCTCCTGCAGGCGCGCCAGATCACACAACTCGTTGCCTTTGATATGCAGACGGGTTTTGCTGGTCAGCAGACCATTGAACCATGCCCAGGCCACCAGCTTATTGAGATAGCGGTTATATTCCAGCGGCTGGTGACTGATGATCGAGCTCATATCCGGCGCCTGATTATACAGATACCAGCCTGGACGATTGGCGCGGCCCGCCGGCACATGAATAAAGGTCAGGTTGGATTCGGACAGGTCGGGGGAAATCTGCGGATTAACCAGCGTCACCTTGCCCGGCAAAGCCTCAAAGGCAGCGTACAATTTACGGGTCAGCACGCCGATATCCTGCGGGCTGGCACTGACGCTTAAATTGTTGCGGCGGGCAAAGCGGATAAGATTGCGATAGCTTTGCATCATGGCATCGAGCAACTCATTATGCGCTTCGCGGACGCGTTCGATTTTCCATTCGGCACGGTTGTCCAGAATGGCGAGCTTTTCATCGTCCCAACCCCAGGATTTCACCAGCTGCGACAGAATTTCACGACGCCAGCCGCTACGTTGCTGATGGTCATCCGTACTGAGTTTTTCGCATACTTTCAGATAGAAGCAGCGGCGTACTAAATCGAGCCGCGGCTGATCGTCGATACTGGTGAGATAATGCGTAACGCGCTCCAGCATCATGCAGTAAGGATCCAGACCGAAACAGACGATCTCGCCATCGTGCAGTCGCTGTTTGATGTCCATCGCCAGCAGTTTAGTGTCCGGGTATTCCCAGCTGTAGGCTTCAAGCAGCAGCGTTTTCAGGACTGCTTTATAAGGTGAGTCGATACTTTTATACAACTGCCACAGGCTGGCACCAAAATACTCTTCCGCTGACAGGGTACTGAGGCCGCCTAAATCAAGCCACTCGTTGGGCGTGAGCACGCCTTTCGCGTAGAGCGACATCACATAGTCATCATAGTGATGTTCTTCTTCGCCCGGCACCATATTCCACAGGATACGTTTACCTGCCATGCGCACGGCTGTGCGGTAGAACTCGTCCAGCAGCAGTATATGCTGAGTGGAACCGCAGTCCTCACCGCCAAGATTCCCGCTTTCGTTATGACGGAAGCGGTTTTCATCGATCAGGAAGAAGCTGACTTCGATGCCCATGGAGGCGCACCATTTTTGCAACAGCGCACATTTGCGCTGCAGATTGAGGCGCTCTTCATTATCCAGCCAGGATTGATGGCACACCCAGATATCCAGATCGGACACGCTGTTTTGTCCAACAGAGGAGGTACTGCCCATCGAGTAAATACCGGTAATGGGCAGTTCGCCTTTTGGCGCGTCGACCAGGGTAAGTTCTTGCTCGCCTGTTAACTCGGCCAGTAGCTGCAGTTGATTTTCATCAGGCGTGAAGACGTTGATGCCATGTGGAACGTTACCTTTGAGGTAACCCGGCATCAGCGGATGTTGATAATGTAATAAGATCGGCAGCAGACTGTAGACTCGCTGAAAAGCGGGTCCCATTGCAGCCAGCGCGCGATCTACGCGCAGCTGGTTAATTGCATCCAGTCTCTGTTTCAGTGTCTCAATATAGAGGTACAAGACGTTTCGCCTGGTTGTCCTGGAGTTAAGCACCCTGCTTCCGCTCTCTGCCACTTATTATAAAGATGTCGTGCAGATTATTGCTGGAAACGTGATCAATCTATCACTCGCCGGATTGACCGTAAAGAAAGTTACGCTACCGCTATTTTAGCACGGTTTCGTCTACTTTTCGCACACCCAACGAGCGGCCTGCGATTACTGCCTGATATCTCAGGTTTAATCTGCGGGCGGTTCTTTTCAATCCGTTGAAACTGACAGCCTTCCCTCAACGATGATAGGATATTCGATGAACGATCTAAATGGTTAACGGCATGTTAAACAAAATTTTCAGAATTGCTACACGACAAAGCCCTCTTGCCATGTGGCAAGCACAATATGTACAGCAGCGTTTGATGAGCGCCCATCCGGGTTTACAGGTTGAACTGGTGCCCATGGTGACCAAAGGCGACATCATCCTGGATACGCCGCTGGCTAAAGTGGGCGGTAAAGGGCTGTTTGTCAAAGAACTTGAGCAGGCGATGCTGGAGAACCGTGCCGATTTGGCCGTGCATTCGATGAAAGATGTGCCCGTAGCGTTCCCGGCAGGACTGGGCCTGGTCACCATTTGCCAGCGTGATGACCCACGCGACGCCTTTGTCTCAAATCATTACGCGTCGATTGACGATCTTCCTCATGGCGCGGTGATTGGTACGTCCAGCCTGCGCCGTCAGTGTCAGATCAGTGCACGCCGTCCCGACCTGGTCATTCGCTCGCTGCGCGGCAATGTTGGCACGCGGTTAAGTAAGCTTGATGCTGGGGACTATGACGCCATTATCCTTGCCGCCGCCGGCCTTAACCGCTTGGGGCTGGAAGCGCGAATTCGCCAGCTCCTGCCGGCTGAAATTTCACTGCCAGCCGTCGGCCAGGGTGCGGTGGGCATTGAATGCCGCCTGGATGACAGCACCTTAATTGGGTTACTACAGGCACTGAATCATGATGATACGGCTGTCTGTGTCAAAGCTGAGCGCGCCATGAATACCCGTCTGGAAGGCGGCTGTCAGGTACCTATCGGCAGTTTTGCGGTGCTGAATGGTGATGAGCTCTGGCTCCGGGGTCTGGTTGGCGCGCCGGACGGCAGTACCGTTGTAAGCGGCGAGCGCCGCGGGCCACGGTCTCAGGCCGAGCAGATGGGGATCTCGCTGGCCGAAGAACTGCTTAACAACGGCGCGCGTGAAATTCTGCACGACGTTTATCAGGGACAACCCCCCGTATGACGATTCTGGTCACGCGCCCGGAACCCGCAGCAGCAGAGCTGGTCTCCCGACTGCACGCCCAGGGTAAACAGGCGTGGAGCCTGCCCCTGATCGAATTCGCGCCGGGAGCTGACCTGCCCTCATTACCGGCTTCGCTAACCACGCTGCGCCGGGGCGATATGGTCTTTCTGCTCTCGCAGCAGGTTATCCACTATACACAGCATGCTGTCAAAGCATGGCCCGCAGACCTGGACTATTATGCAATTGGTCGCAGTACCGCGTTAGCGTTTCATACAGTGAGTGGCTTACAGGTGACCTGGCCTCATGCACAGGAAACCAGCGAGGCGCTGATCAAGCTGGCCACGTTGCAACAGGTGTCAGGTAAACGCGCGCTTATCCTGCGTGGCAATCAGGGCCGCGAACTGCTGTCAGAAACGTTGACGGCACGGGGCGCGCAGGTCTTCTATGCCGAGTGTTATCAGCGCTGCCAAAAACATTATGACGGTGCAATCGAAGGCCGCCGCTGGCGCGATCGTCATGTTTCTACGCTGGTCGTCACCAGCGGCGAAATGTTGCATCAGCTGTATTCGCTGTTCCCCGAGGTCGATCGCGAGGAATGGCTGCTCCGCTGCCGACTGATTGTCGTCAGCGAACGTTTGGCTTCTGTGGCCGCCAATCTTGGTTGGCAGGATATTCACGTAGCCGAAGGTGCCGATAACGATGCGCTACTGCGCGCGTTATGTTGAACTTAACAATGGGATGTGCCAGATATGACGGAACAAAAAGACACCTCCGCCGTGGTTGAAGAAACTACACCAGCGGTTGATCGCGATGCTTCTCTTCAGGAACAACCACCCCGCAAGCAAAAGAACGGCGGCATGGTCCTGGGAGCGGTCGCGATCGTCATCGCTCTGGCGATTGGCGCAGGTTTATACCTGAACGATAAACACCAGGCCGAATTGCAGGCACAAACCAATCAGAGTCTGAGCGAACAGCTTGCCAAGCTACAGCAGCAGGCAAACAGCGATAAACAGCAGCTTTCTCAGCAGCTGAGCACCACAGAAAAAGCGTTAGAGACCGCTCAGGCACAACAGGCGGCTTCTGAGAAAGCGCTGCAGGCGTTGCGCGAAAAGTTAGCCTCCATTTCAGGAAACGACGTGCGCAGCTGGCTGGTGGCTCAGGCAGATTATCTGGTGAAACTGGCGGGTCGTAAGTTGTGGAGCGATCAGGATGTCACCACGGCCGCAGCGTTGCTGAAAAGCGCTGATGCCAGCCTGGCAGATATGAACGATCCCAGCGTCATGAATGTGCGTCGCGCGTTGACGCAGGATATCAGTACGCTTTCGGCTATCTCCCAGGTGGACTACGACGGCATTATCCTGAAACTTAATCAGCTATCAAACAACGTGGATAATTTACGTCTGGCCGACAACGACAGCGATGACGCGCCGATGGACAGCGACAACGGTGAACTTTCTGGCTCTATTCGCGAATGGCGTCAGAACCTGGTGAAGAGCTGGCACAATTTTATGGATGACTTTATTACCATCCGTCGCCGGGACAACACTGCCCAGCCCTTACTGGCCCCGAATCAGGACGTTTACCTTCGCGAAAACATTCGTTCTCGTCTGCTGATCGCGGCCCAGGCCGTGCCGCGTCATCAGGAGGAGATCTACAAGCAGTCGCTGGAAACCGTCTCAACATGGGTGCGTGCCTGGTATGATACGAACGATGCCTCGACAAAAGCGTTTCTGGCCCAGTTGGATGAACTTAGCCAGCAAGATATCAATATGGATCTGCCAGACAGTCTGGAAAGCCAGCCGTTGCTTGAACAACTGATGCAAACGCGCGTGCGTAACCTGATGGCACAACCCTCTGCCGCCGCAAACCAGCAGGGAGGCTGATCATGCTTAAGGTATTTATCCTCTTTGTCCTGTTGATTGCAGGGATTGTGCTGGGGCCGATGATTGCCGGCCATCAGGGTTATGTGCTGATCCAGACCGACAACTGGAATGTGGAAACCAGTGTGACCGGCCTTGCAATTATCCTGATTATCAGTTTGTTAGTGATTCTGGCGGTGGAGTGGCTGCTGCGTCGCCTGTTTCGGACGGGTGCCCGTACCCGTGGCTGGTTTACCGGACGCAAGCGCCGTCGTGCACAGCGCCAGACACAAAACGCCCTGCTTAAACTGGCAGAAGGTGATTTCAGGCAGGTAGAAAAGCTGCTGTCCAAAGACGCCGACCATGCTGATGTTCCTGTCGCAAACTATTTGCTCGCGGCAGAAGCGGCTCAGCAACGAGGCGACGAAATGCGGGCTAATCAGCATCTTGAACGGGCAGCTGAACTGGCTGGTAATGATGTTATCCCGGTCGAGATTACCCGAACCCGCATCCAGCTGGCGCGACATGAAAATCACGCTGCCCGCCACAGTATTGATCGTTTACTCGAAGTGGCTCCGCGTCATCCGGAAGTCCTGCGCCTGGCCGAGCAGGCCTATATTCGTACCAGTGCCTGGAGCGCCCTGCTTGATATCCTCCCGTCCATGGAAAAAACGCAGATTGGCAGTGAAGAGCACCGCGCTGCGCTGCAACAACAGGCCTGGCTGGGTCTGATGAATCAGGCGATGGCCGATCAGGGCAGCGAGGGATTAAAACGCTGGTGGGGAAATCTGAGCCGTAAAACACGCCATGAGACCTCGTTGCAGGTGGCGATGATTGACCATTTGATTGAGTGTGACGATCACGATACCGCTCAGGAGATTCTGCTGGATGGGCTGAAACGTCATTACGACGATCGTCTTGTCCTGTTGATGCCGCGCCTTAAAAGCGGTAACCCAGAAGCGCTGGAAAAAGCGTTACGTCAGCAAATTAAGCAGCATGGTGCCACGCCTTTACTGCACAGCACCCTGGGTCAGTTGCTGATGCGCCATGGTGAATGGCAGCAGGCAGCGGAAGCCCTGCAACAGGCGCTGGCACAGCGCCCCGACGCTTTTGACTACGCCTGGCTGGCGGATGTGTATGATCGTCTGCGCCGTCCGGAAGACGCCGCAAAAATGCGTCGTGAAGGTCTGTTACTGACGCTAAAGAACAATCCCGATGCCTGATCTGTTAAAACCGGGTTCGCCCGGTTTTTTTACGCCCACAGGTTGAGACAAAAAAAAACACCTGCCGAAAGCAGGTGTAAAATCAGGTCGGTTTGACAACCGAGAGGTACCCGACTCAACGTGGTGTCTGTTAATCCTGTAAGGCTTTCGCGATACAGGCAGGCAGACAACAGGTACCCAAAATTGGCTCTGCGTCATTCCCAGGTTTATGTAGCCGAAGCAGACATAAGAGGTGGAATGAGCATCTACGCGTTAATTATTGCATAATCCATGCCAGTTGCGCTTTTTATTTTTTATTTAATTAAAACAGAGGGTTAGCAATAAATAATTTTATCACTCTTTGCGCGCTGCCTGCGAATTGTCGGGATAATGCGACACAGCGCTCGCTTTACGTCGCAAATAAGCGACACGTAAAGTAAAGGCGCGTCAACTTCATTTAAAACAATGCGTTAAGCGTCTCAATTCTGCGACAACCGCTTAATGCCGGTTTCCGCGGAACTACCGTAAGCAAATCAGGCTGTACAGACGAGCAATAGCGCCGCTTACGGCGGAAACGCAAACCAAATTTCTTTCTCACCACATCTGACCAGAAACCGCTCTCACAGATGCACATCGCCCTTTCGGCAAGACGGTAAACCTGTTTGTGCAGACCGTTCTGGTGAGAGAAGATTATGCTTCCTGTGCAGGTTTTTGCATTCGCAACGTTGCCTCGCTTCGCCCGGCACAAACCGCCTTCGGTGGTCTTCACCCTCTTTTGTACGGACGAAAAAAAACCTGTCTTCTCAGACAGGTTTCTAAAAATGGTCGGCGAGAGAGGATTCGAACCTCCGACCCACTGGTCCCAAACCAGTTGCGCTACCAAGCTGCGCTACTCGCCGATTTTTTTAATTTGTTTTGCCTGGTGCGAAGAGAGGGACTTGAACCCTCACGTCCGTTAAGACACTAACACCTGAAGCTAGCGCGTCTACCAATTCCGCCACCTTCGCGTATCCCAGCAAAATCTGGGGTGGCTAATGGGACTCGAACCCACGACAACTGGAATCACAATCCAGGGCTCTACCAACTGAGCTATAGCCACCACTGTACTGAATGTTGTAAGTCAAACCTACAGCATTTAAATCTTTCTACCTAACGCGGTACTGATACCACCGAAGCTCATACGCACAAACTAAATGGCGCGCCCGACAGGATTCGAACCTGAGACCTCTGCCTCCGGAGGGCAGCGCTCTATCCAGCTGAGCTACGGGCGCGTAGCGCCGTTGCGGATGTGCATACTAGAGATAAGCGCCCATCCTGTCTAGTGCTTTTTAAAGAAAATAGCGCGTTTGATTACGGTTTGTGCATTTCGTCGGCAAATAACGCATTTACGCCTGTGCGGACGCGGAATTCTGGCATTAATCAGCGATATCACAGATCGCCACGCCAGTGATAACGCAGGTATTTCACCAGCTTTAACTGCCTGCGCAAGCGACTGGGCTGCACGAGCAAGCGATAGAGCCACTCCAGCCCCAGTTTTTGCCAGAAGACAGGCGCACGCTTTACGTGTCCCGTAAAGACATCGTAGGTGCCGCCTACGCCCATATACAGCGCCTCTGGCCACTGCCTCTGGCAATCCGCCATGAAAAGCTCCTGGCGTGGTGAGCCCATTGCTACCGTCACCAGCTTTGCGCCGCTCGCTGCAATACGGGCACACAGCGCCTCACGTTCAGACGGGACAAAGTAACCGTTCTGGGCACCGACGATGTTGACGTTCCACTGACGACGCAGCTTCGCGCACGTTTCATCCAATACCGCCTCACGGCCACCAATCAAAAACACCGGTGTCCCCTCGCGGCCAGCGCGTTGCATTAAGGCTTCCCACAGATCGGCACCCGCGATGCGCTGCACGGAGGCCTGGGGATATTTCTTTCGAATCGACCGTACAATACTGATGCCATCAGGATAATTGAATTCGGCCTGCTGGATTTGGGCGCTCAACGCCGCATCCCGTTCAGCACTCAAAACCTTTTCCGCATTAATGGCCACCAACGTACCTGTACGGATACCGGATGGGGGCATCAAAAAATCGACAAACGCTGTCATGCTGTCGAAACCGTACAGGGTGATACCGCGAATCTCGTAGCGTGGTGTACCGGTGTGCGTACTCATATCTTTATTGTTTTTCCCTTTCATACCAGAGGTGCATCAGCGTCAGGATGGGCTATGCAGCGGACGTTCTCTACGGCTGCGAATCAGACCGACATGATTCAGTAATCCGTAAAGCAGTTTCGCCACCGCCAGGCAGGCCGCAAAAATAAGGCAAAAAAACACCACGCGGGAGCCAAATGCATCCAGCCCTTCACGCGCCAGTACAATCATGTTGAATACCGCACCAAAACAAAAACTTTGCAGAATGGCCCCCGTATAGCGATTCGACTCACTGCGTCCGCGCTTATACAAGCTATCAAAGCCTTTAATTATTAAGCCTACAGCCACAGCACCTGGCACTATCGCCCCAATACCGCCCATCACCAGCAGTGAACCGATCAAGGTAGGAGAGATCGCCAGACCTGAATGGTTATTAAGCACCTCCCATGTGAAATAGTTGGCACTGTTCAGGACGGTCAGAGGACGGTCGGGCCACAGCCATGACGGGATAAATACATAGAAATCACGCCACATGGGCGCTAAACCCTGAAAATCGATTTTATGGTAATTTTCGAGCAGCAACGCCAGATTTTCCCAGGGCGAAAAAGTGTCCCGGGTCAGATAAAGAAAGGTATAAAACGCTTCTGCGCCCATTACGTCCAGGTTATAGCGTCGCAGCGCCAGCCAGAACATACCGGCAATGGCCATCACGCCAGCGACGGCCAGCATCCATAAGGTTATCCAGCCACGCGTAATTCCGATAAACAGAAACAGCGCAAAAGCGATGATGATATTGGCACGCGTCCCGCCAACCAGCGCATAGGTCAGCAAGCCAAAACTGACGGTGACAATCAGAAAGAGCAGCCAGTTACGGCGTGTAGGATGTAAAAAATACGGGATCAACATCGCCGGAATAAAGAAATAGAAAAAGCGCTTCAGAGCGACACCGGAAACCTCACTGGAAAAGATCTGGTTGTAGGCTGTGAGGCGAAATAATAAAAAGCCGTTATGGATGAAAAAAACCGTCACGGTCGCGATGGCGACCAGCGCCAGCAGGCTACAGGTCAAATGCGTCTCCACACGGTTCATCTGTAGCCAGGGCCGGGCAGGTGATGTCGCCATCGGCCTGAGACGGACCTTGTAACTGACAAAGTAAATGACATAAAACGCTGTGGCAGACAGCATCGCCTGCAGTAAAAAATCGGCCGGCACCACCTGAGTGTCAAAACGAAACACCAGAATGCTGGTAAGCGGAAACCCAAAATAAAAGGTCAGCAGAAACAGCAAGGTAAAAAACAGGTGAAAGTTAAATCGTTCCTGTTTCATCTCGCGTACATTCAGCGTGACGATGATCATGAGTGACAGCACGTAGACTAACAGCAGACCACTAAACGCCAGTAGACTCATGAAGGCTCTCCTTCGCAAAGGCGCAACGCCGCCTGCCAACCCACGAGATAGCCCGGCGCCAGAAACGCAACGTGCTGCTTGTCGCATCCCATGAGCTGTCGGCGCGCTTCTGCAACGATAGCAGGCGTCAGCGCATCATCGCTGAACAGGACCGGAAGCTGTTGCGCGGTGACATCACGCCAGAAAGGATTTTTACGCGTCAGCACGAAGGGGATATTGGCTTGAATCAACAAACACAACGTGCCTACGCCCTGCTGCCGCTCGAACATAAAATAGCCTAAATGGCAGCGCGCCAACAATGCCAGATAATCATCGAAGGCCAAATTTTCACGCAGTAACGTTACCTGCCCCTGAGGAAAAAGTCTGTCAGCGGCATTCTGAATTCGGGCAATATACTCATCGTTATTGGGCGGATAGCCAAGCGGCACCGCAATACGCACATTCTGGCCAAACTGCGCCCGAATCGCTTCCAGCCCTTCTGTATGACGATTACTGGCATCGCCTGAATTCCCCAGCAGCACCGTCAGGATGTCATCCGGGCGGGGCGTTATCGCCGCGGTGGGTAAACGGGTTGGGAAGTAAAGTAAGGTGCGCGGTACCGAAGGATGGCGTTGCTGATAATGATACAGATCGCCTTCAGTCGCGAAGACACGCGCAATCCGCCCCTGCGCAATACGACGCAGAAAATAAAACAGGCGGAATTTGAGGCTGCGCGAGTCTTCATATAAATCGGCGCCCCAGACGTGCCAGTACACCTGAGACCGGTGCAGCCTGCCACTCAGTAACGCCAGCCACAGCCAGGGATTAAACTGTCCATGGCAAAAGAAACGCTGCTCGCGCTGTTTAGCCCGGCGTAAAAGTGCTTCAGAGAGCGCTTTCTTGCTGCTAAACGTTTCAATGCGCAATGCATCAAAGCCAATAAGGCTTTCCGGCTGCCTGGTGACCACCATAAAGTGACGCGCCACAGGCGCAGGCAGTTCGGTGCTCATCACGTCATTAAAAAAACGCAACACCGTGAGATTGTGATGGGGAATATCCGATCCCAAAACGTGAATCAAAGTCATTTTCTTCGGCAGTAGAGAATAAAGGCGCCACAGCAGAGCGCGAAATAGGTAATGTACGTGAACATATAGGCTTGCGCTGCGCCACTGGCACCGTGCAACGGAATCAGCCAACGGGAAAACAGGGTCAGTAACGCAAACTGACTGATTTCCGTCAGCACATAAAAACGTAACGATGCTTTCGCGATGACCAGATAGCCAAAAACATAAGCCCCCACTTTAAAAACATCCCCACACAACTGCCAGACGAACAGATCCCGCATATCATGGAATGCGGCAGAAAACAGCAGGCGGATAGCGATATCCCGCATTACCCACACGATCAGGCTGGCCGCCGCGACAGCCGGCAACACAAAGCGCAATGCCCATCCGATCTCTCGTGCAATCTCTGTTTTGTTTTCTAACCTGGCCAGCGTGGGCAGCAGCCAGACGCTAAAGGTTGCGGTAATAAACTGCAGGTAAGCATCGGAAATACTGGTTACGCCCTGCCATAAACCGACCTGAGCCCAGCCGTTGTGAGCGGCAAGTTGGTTTCGCATCATGACCCAGGCAACCGGAAGCGTGACGGCGGTGATCAGTGCCATCAGCGTATACTTTGCCAGCTGACGCGCCATCTCAGGCTGCCACTGCGGACGCAGCCAGCTTAAGGGCAGCGGCACACGATACCTGAATATCACCAGGGCAGGAATAACCAGTAATGCCGGCACCATCGCTAAACCGGTTAATGCGCCCGCGTACCCTCCCAGCCCCCAGCACAGCATATAACCGGCTACGCCAGTCACGCTGCCTGTCATCAGCGCCAACGCATTACCCTGTGCATCCCGGTAGCCTTTAATTAAAGCCAGAATGAGATTGGCCCAGGCAATGCCGAACTGCAAAAAAGCAACGATACGGATAACGTTTTGATAGCGATCGTGCCCAAACAAGGCGGTACTGACAGGGGCTGCAGCAAGCAAAAAAACCAGCGCCAGCAGTGTTGAAAAGCCTGTCACCATCGCCGAGGCCGTTCCAACCAGCGCGCGCAACGGCTGCGGTTGCTGGCGATATTGCGCGACAAAGGTTGTGACGCCGTTGAAAATCCCGGCCCCCGCCAGAACGCCCAGCACCGTGATCAACTGTCGAAAATTCCCCGCCTGTCCAACGCCTTCCGGGCCGTAACTGATCGCCAGCAGCTTGACCACCAGCAGGCCCACGGCAATTTTGACCAGAGTTGAAGAGGCCGTCCATACAGAGGCTTTGGCTAATGACATCAGGAAAAGAAGCTCAGCAGTGAGCTGATAACCGTGCTCTGGTTATTATCTGACAGGTTAAAAAACAGCGGCAGGCGCAATAAGCGCTCACTTTCGGCCGTGGTGAAGCGGTCATCGCCCGCAAAACGGGAAAACTGCAGGCCAGCAGGTGAAGTGTGCAGCGGAATATAATGGAAAACGGCCAGGATTTCGGCCTCTTTAAGCCAGTTAATCAACGCCTGACGATGTTCCTGATCGCGCAGTTTAATATAGAACATGTGCGCGTTGTGCTGGCAGTCGGCCGGAACCGTGGGCAAGGTAATGTGGCCGCTTTCTGCCAGCGGTTTTAGCGCATTATAGTAGCGCTGCCATAACCGCAACCGCTGCTGGTTAATACGCTCGGAGGCTTCCAGTTGCGCCCAAAGATAAGCCGCCTGTAGATCCGCCATCAGATAACTGGATCCCATATCGCGCCAGGTATATTTATCTACCTGACCACGAAAAAACTGGCTGCGGTTGGTGCCTTTTTCACGGATGATTTCCGCACGCTCAACCAGGCTGGCGTCATTGATCAACGTTGCACCGCCTTCTCCGCCCGCCGTATAGTTTTTGGTTTCGTGAAAACTAAAGCAGCCGATATGACCGATGGTGCCTAAGGCCCGCCCTTTATAACGTGACATCACGCCCTGCGCAGCATCTTCAATGACAAACAGCTTGTACTGGGCCGCCAGCGCCATGATCGTGTCCATCTCACAGGCAACGCCGGCATAATGTACCGGTACGATAGCACGCGTTTTATCCGTGATGGCGGCTTCGATCAGCGTTTCATCCATATTCATCGTGTCAGGGCGCACATCCACAAACACGATTTTTGCGCCCCGGAGTACAAAGGCATTCGCAGTGGACACAAAGGTGTAACTCGGCATGATGACCTCATCGCCGGGTTGAATATCGATCAGCAATGCCGCCATTTCCAGTGATGCGGTACAGGAAGGCGTCAGTAACACTTTTGCACTGCCGAAACGCTGTTCCATCCACTGCTGGCAACGGCGCGTAAAACCACCATCGCCGCAGAGCTTGCCGCTGCTCATGGCCGACTGCATATAGTCGATTTCGCTGCCCACAACCGGGGGCGCATTAAAGGGAATCATGACCTCTCCTGTAAAACCAGTACGCCGTGCTTTCCAGTCGTGCACCACTGCGTAAATAAAGACGCATCGCCGTGAGATTGCTGATTTGTGTTGCGACGCGCAGCCGATCGAGCTGGCGTACACGTCCCCAGTCAGCTGCCGCCAGCATCAGGCGCTGACCAATGCTTTGCCCCTGCGCCGCAGGCACGACAGCCAGTAAGCCAATGCGGGCATCGCCATCTACCTCACGCAAAGACACGAATCCCTGCAGCGCACCGCTGTCATCGCAGGCCACCAGACACTGATGATCAAAGGTGCCAAGTACCGCATTTTCAATCCACTGCGCGTAAAAACGTCCGCTCTCTTCTGGCGCAAACCACGGCGAACGAAACCGACTCTGACGGAAGGCCTGAGAAGCCGCCTCACGCAGTGCGGGGATCTGGCCTTGACGGGCAATACGAACCCCCGTTTGCCGCTCGGTTCGTTTAATCGTGAGGGACAACTCCGCCTCTCCCTCCACCAACTGGAACTGATGTTGATTCAGGGCGTCAATAGTGGCGGTCTGATCAGCGGGCACTTTAATTTGAAACAACGCACAAGGATGCTGAAGCGCGCTTTCCAGCGGCAATGTTCCACCCGTTTCCAGTCTGACAGACTGGATGCCGAAAAACTGGCTCTCCCAGTCGAGGGGATTGACCTTAACGTGAACGGACATGTGTTCCTCAGAGCTTTGTTAATCAGCGTCTGTTTTCAGCGCCAGACACCTTTCGTATCAACGACCCATTGCTGGGTCACGTGCGCCGCATCAATGGCGCGGAACGCCTGATGATCGACCAGCATCACCAGAATATCGGCCTGTTGCAGCGCCTGCTCTGTTGACACCAGCGTGGCCTGCGCTTCCAGACGTTCGGGAATCTGCTCAATATGCGGTTCAGTCACCCAGGTACGGCCCTGATGCCAGTCTGCAATCAAATGGGCGACTTCCATCGCCGGGCTTTCACGCAGGTCATCAATATTTGGCTTAAACGCCAGGCCAAAACAGGCAATCGTCAGATCGCTGGCGCGCTTATCGGTTTGCGTCAGACAGTCTGCCAGTGCTTTTTTTACCTGCTCCAGTACCCAGTGTGGCTTGGCATCATTCACTTCGCGGGCGGTACGGATCAGTCGCGCTAAGTCAGGGTTCTGCGCCACGATAAACCAGGGGTCGACAGCAATGCAGTGTCCGCCTACGCCGGGACCGGGTTGCAGAATATTCACACGAGGATGACGGTTCGCCAGCGCAATAAGCTCCCAGACATTAATCTGCTGCTCAGCACAGATCAGGGACAGCTCATTGGCAAACGCAATGTTTACGTCCCGGAAGCTGTTTTCGGTCAGCTTGCACATTTCGGCGGTACGGGCATGAGTTTCCACGCACTCGCCTTGGAGAAAAAGACGATATAACGCGCTGGCACGGGCAGAACAGGCTGGCGTCATGCCGCCAATAACACGATCGTTTTTAATCAGCTCGACCATGATCTGTCCGGGCAAAACACGCTCAGGGCAGTAGGCAATAAAAACGTCCGGTTCATCGCCCTGCTGGGGGAAACGTAAATCAGGCCGCGCGGCAGCCAGCCACTCCGCCATCTGCTCGGTACTGCCTACCGGAGACGTCGACTCCAGAATCACCAGATCGCCTTTTTTCAAAACCGGTGCGATGGATATTGCGGCCGCCTGCACAAAACGTAAGTCGGGCTGGCGATCGGCCTGGAAGGGCGTAGGGACGGCAATCAAAAAGGCATCCGCCGCTTCCGGTTGCGTGGTGGCACGTAAATCGCCACGCGCAACGGCTGCCTGCACCACCTGTTCCAGATCGGGTTCGACAATATGAATGGCACCGCGGTTGATGGTGTCAACAGCCCGGGCATTGATATCAACGCCCACCACTTTTTTTCCCTTTGAGGCAAAAACGGCTGCGGTAGGCAGCCCAATGTAACCCAGTCCAATGACGGAAATGGTTTCAAAACTCATAAGTTGGCTCTGTTATCTTTTAAGGCTTGTAAGATTCGCCCGCAGGCATTGCCATCCCCATAGGGATTATGGGCGCGGCTCATGGTCTGCCAGGCCTCGTCGTCATTCAGTAATGCGCTGACTTCGGCAACAATCTTCGCCGTATCCGTTCCCACCAGTTTTACCGTTCCCGCGTCAACCGCCTCTGGCCGTTCCGTGGTTTCACGCATCACCAAAACGGGTTTACCCAGTGAAGGCGCTTCTTCCTGAATTCCGCCAGAATCGGTGAGAATGAGCCAGGCACGATTCATGAGCCAGACAAACGGCAGATATTCCTGCGGTTCAATCAGTACAATGTTCTTGATGTCACGCAGAATGCGGTTAACGGGCTCATGGACATTCGGGTTGAGATGTACAGGATAAACGATTTGCGCCTCAGGGTGCTGACGCGCAATTTCGGCTAAAGCGCTACAAATACGCTCAAACCCCCCGCCAAAACTTTCCCGCCGATGGCCCGTTACCAGTACCAGCTTTTTGTTTTCATCCAGAAACGGATAACGTGCAGCCAGTTGCGCATTAATGGCGTTATCATCCAGTACCCGATCGCGCACCCACAGCAGGGCATCAATCACCGTATTGCCGGTAATCACAATGCTGTCATCGGGCAGATTTTCATCCAGCAGGTTCTGTCGGGAACGGGAGGTTGGCGTGAAATGCAGCCGTGCCAGATGGCCTGTCAGTTTACGATTGCCCTCTTCAGGCCACGGCGATGCCAGATCGCCTGTCCTTAAACCCGCTTCAACATGGCCGACAGGTATTTGTTGATAGAACGCAGCCAGACTGGCCGCCAGCGTGGTTGTGGTGTCACCGTGAACCAGAACAATGTCGGGTTTGAAATCGAGAAGGACGGTGTGCATGCCTTGCAGGATACGGCAGGTTATTTCCGTTAATCCTTGTTCAGGCCGCATAATATTGAGGTCGTAGTCAGGTTGAAGCTGAAATAAGCTCAGCACCTGATCGAGCATTTCACGGTGCTGTGCGGTTACGCACAGCCGTGATTCAAAAGCCGGATCCTGTGCCAGGGCCTGAACGAGTGGTGCCATCTTAATGGCTTCAGGTCGGGTGCCAAAAACTGTCAGAACTTTCACACTGTTTCTCTCAATCTTGTGTATCTGACATGGGTCGCCGACGACGTGCCAGTGCCACACCGGCGCCAACCAGTGCCCCTACCGCGCCCCACATCACCATCATAAATACCCGGCGTGGGCTGTCACGTGACACCGGCTCTTCCGGTGTACGTAAATAACGGTAGGTCTGAAATTTGTTGGTTAACGCAGGTCCTGCATCCAGTGTCGTCAGCATCGCTTTATTTTGATCGTAGCTTATATCAAAGCTCGGTCCCGTCGCACGCAGGGTGTCGAGTTGCCCCTGCAATAGCGGCTGACCGATTAAAAACAGGTCGCTGTCAGCAAGACTCTCACTGACTTCATTCGTCTGTTTTTCAGTAATTCCTTTTTGGCTGGCCACCTTCAGCGCCTGTTCCAGACGATGAATGCGACGCTGGAAGACGGCATTCGCCACAGCTTCCTGACGCCTGACCTGTGCCTGAAGTTGCGCATCTCGTGCCTGCCACGCACCTTTTAGCTCCGCGTTGAGATGACGTGCTGCGCGCTCACTGGCATAAGCAATGTACTGACGCAACAGGTTGTTGGCATCGCTCGCCGTTTCCGCTTTCAGTTTGACGCTGTCGAACGTGTTACGCGCGGTATCCGCTGGCGTAAACTGGATGTTATCAATTAGCTCATCTAACAGGACCGCATCATTGTGCGCATTGCCGCTTTTCCGGCTTTTGTAATAGTCGGTTTGCAGCCAGAACTCGCGACGAGTATCCCAGGAGGAAAGCTGCACCAGAAACTCATGATAAACCTCATCCATCACGTTGGGAGACGCGCTGGTTAACGTCACGGCGTCATTGCGTACATCCAGGTTATTGAGAAACTGCTGCTGTGAATAGTACGAGCCCAGCATATTCACCGTTGGACGCCCTGTAATCGCCGTTGTGCTCCATACCTGTTTCATCAGCAGCGTCGCCAGCCAGGCTGCCACTGCAAACAGCACTGCGCAACCGACTATCCAGTGCTTTCCGCGCCACAAGCGGCAGCACAGGCCGCGAATATCCAGTTCGTTCTCCACAACGTTTGCAGGCATCACAGCGTCATCCTTTTTAAGACTCATCAGGGTTCATTTTTCCTGGCATTTCTAAAATTATTCAGGCGGCGTTTAAAGCGTCTGATTTTTCTTGCCACGCGCCATGCGTGCTTCAAACAATAGCCGTAACCCATGAAAGCAATCAGAAACAGAATTAACATCACCCATTCAGGTATAAAGGCAAGGTATTCTCCCAGTACGCCAATACCTGCAAGAAGTGCCGCAGCGGAAGTAATCAGGACGAAAGCCTGACGGGAAGTAAAACCGGCCCGCATAATTAAATGGTGAATATGCTGACGATCGGCAGAAAAGGGGCTCATTCCCTTGCTTAAACGACGATACATGATGGCTACCATATCCATTAAAGGAATGGCGATTAGCCACAATGCCGTAACAGGTGTAATAGGATGACTCAGGCCCTGAGTCGTTTCGAGCAAAATCCATATGATGGTGAAACCAATCATAGTGCTGCCCGCATCCCCCATAAAGACTTTGTAGCGCCGGCCCAGAAAACCGAGATTAAGAAAAACATAGGGTAATGTGGCGGCGATCATCGCGAAGCACCACATTGCGAGGCTGTGTTGGCCATCAAGGTAGAGAATAATTCCCATTGCCGCAAAGGTCACAATGGAAAGCCCCCCTAAAAGGCCATCGATGCCATCGACCATATTGAAAGCATTAATTGCTGCCCAGACAGCAAAAAGAGTGAGGACGTAACCAAACGGCCCGACAATCAATTCAACCGGGCCTATGATAAATCCGAGGCTCAGCAAATAGAGCTTGCCAAAAAACATCATCACTACAGCCACAATACCTTGTACTGTCGCGCGAATTTTTACGCTGATGTCGAACCTGTCATCCAGCGCCCCGACAAATACCAGTACGCCCGCGCAGGCCAGGTAAAGCATGGCGTGCGGCAGGTAATAATTAGTAATGTAAAAGGCGAAACAGATACCTGCATAAACGGATATGCCCCCCACCAGCGGTACTACCCCCTGGTGGCGCTTACGCATATTGGGCTTGTCAACCAGTCCAATTTTCTCGGCTGCTTTACGAGCAAGGAAAAGAAACGCCAGGGAAAAGACAAAAACTAAACCAAGCTCAGTACTCATAGTGAGTAAATTCACGTTAAACGCTCTCAGCTATCATCCTGGATACACACAATACGCGAAAGAAGGCGCATATTACCGTCCCAGATTCCGAATTCGGCATTAAGCGGTGTACGAACGGTCAACCGTCCACCACTTTCACCGTCATTATTATTACGTCTGCCAGACCACAATCCTATAGCCCGTAAATGAAAAACGCCACGTCAGAACGTGGCGTCAGAGCTATTTTACGATCTTTTAAAGTAAAAAACGCCATCCTGCTCAGATGGCGCTTAAAAGGATCAAGAGCGCTTCATCATGTCGAAGAATTCATCGTTGGTTTTGGTCATGGCCAACTTGTTGATCAGGAACTCCATCGCGTCGATTTCGCCCATTGGGTGAATAATTTTACGCAGGATCCACATTTTCTGCAGTTCTTCCTGAGAGGTTAACAGCTCTTCTTTACGTGTACCGGAACGGTTGTAATCAATGGCCGGGAAGACGCGTTTTTCCGCAATCTTACGTGAGAGATGAAGCTCCATGTTACCGGTGCCTTTAAACTCTTCGTAAATCACTTCGTCCATTTTCGAACCGGTATCCACCAGCGCAGTCGCGATAATGGTCAGGCTGCCGCCCTCTTCCACGTTACGCGCCGCACCAAAGAAACGCTTAGGACGATGCAGGGCGTTAGCATCCACACCACCTGTCAGCACTTTACCGGAGGCCGGCACCACGGTGTTATAGGCACGGGCCAGACGCGTAATGGAGTCGAGAAGAATGATGACGTCTTTTTTATGCTCAACCAGGCGCTTAGCTTTTTCGATCACCATCTCTGCGACCTGAACGTGACGCGAAGCCGGCTCATCGAAGGTTGAGGCAATCACTTCGCCTTTGACCAGGCGTTGCATCTCTGTCACTTCTTCCGGACGCTCATCGATCAGCAACACCATCAGCACGCAGTCAGGATGGTTATAGGCAATGCTCTGTGCGATGTTCTGCAGCAGCATGGTTTTACCGGCTTTTGGCGGAGCAACAATCAGGCCACGCTGACCGCGGCCAATGGGCGACGCCAGGTCCAGTACGCGCGCCGTTAAGTCTTCGGTTGATCCATTACCGCGCTCCATACGCAGACGGCTGTTAGCGTGCAGCGGCGTAAGGTTTTCAAACAGAATTTTGTTGCGCGAGTTTTCAGGCTTGTCGTAGTTGACTTCATTAACTTTCAGCAGCGCAAAATAGCGTTCACCTTCTTTTGGTGGGCGAATTTTGCCGGCGATGGTGTCACCAGTGCGGAGGTTAAAGCGGCGAATTTGGCTGGGAGAAACGTAGATGTCATCAGGACCGGCGAGGTAGGAGCTGTCTCCAGAGCGGAGGAATCCAAATCCATCCTGCAATATCTCCAGCACACCATCACCGAAGATGTCCTCGCCGCTTTTCGCGTGCTGCTTCAGGATTGAGAAAATAATGTCCTGCTTGCGCATACGAGCCTGGTTTTCCAGCCCCATATTCTCGCCGAGGGTAATCAGCTCAGAAACCGGCGTATTTTTTAATTCGGTAAGATTCATAGTGATGGGTTCTTAAACTCGGGGTAATACTCGAAATGTTTGTCGTGAATGGTATGGCAGTTAATCCATGCCTGTTCTGTTAATGACTTTTCAACTCTTCTCAACGATCGTTGTCTTGAATGATGACTGGAAGCGAGGAGTCGGTCGATTTAAGTCAGAGTAGAGCTAGTCGTTAGATTGCTAAACCGCTGGTAGGTACAGTGCGACAGGGTTTAACAAGGGAAAACTTTGAATGCTAACTACAAGGTATGATCATAGTGCAGTGAAAATAAGTTAGCACGCTTAAAAGCGAACGTCCAGCAGGAGGAAAAAATTTAACCACTGCCGAACGTTCAGCCCGCTTACGCCAGGTTGGCGTTCAGGAACTCTTTTAATTGACCTTTGGACAATGCGCCCACTTTCGTTGCAGCGACTTCACCGTTTTTAAACAGCAGCAGCGTCGGGATGCCACGAATGCCGTATTTCGGTGCGGTACCTGGGTTATCGTCAATATTCAGCTTAGCGATGGTCAGCTTGCCATCATACTCTTCTGCAACTTCATCAAGGATTGGGGCGATCATTTTACAAGGACCACACCATTCAGCCCAGAAATCTACCAGTATAACGCCGTCGGCTTTCAGCACGTCGGTGTCGAAACTGTCATCGGTCAGATGAACGATTTTATCGCTGCTCATGTTTTACTCCACAAGATTATGCCTGGCGAATTGGCGTAATATAAACCAATGTTGGTTGACTTTATTTCATCGGATACGCTTTCGTAAAGCGATAGTAAGCTGATATTCTACCACACTATGAGCAAAACACACTTAACTGAACAGAAGTTTTCCGACTTCGCCCTGCACCCACAGGTAGTGGAAGCCCTTGATAAAAAAGGGTTTCATAACTGCACGCCTATTCAGGCGTTAGCACTGCCATTTACGCTTTCAGGGCGTGATGTCGCAGGTCAGGCGCAAACCGGTACCGGCAAAACGATGGCGTTTTTAACGTCAACGTTTCATCATCTTCTTTCTCATCCTGCACCAGAGGGACGCCAGGTTAACCAACCTCGCGCGTTAATTCTGGCACCTACGCGTGAACTTGCCGTGCAAATTCATGCGGATGCAGAACCGCTGGCGGCATCGACCGGCCTGAAACTAGGCCTGGCTTACGGTGGAGACGGCTATGACAAGCAGTTAAAAGTTCTGGAAAACGGTGTCGATATTCTGGTCGGCACCACGGGTCGCTTAATTGATTATGCGAAGCAGAATCACGTCAACCTCAGCGCCATACAGGTCATGGTGCTGGACGAAGCCGATCGCATGTTCGATCTCGGCTTTATTAAAGATATTCGCTGGTTGTTCCGCCGCATGCCACCCGCAACTCAACGCCTGAGCATGCTGTTTTCGGCCACGCTCTCTTATCGCGTGCGTGAACTGGCCTTTGAGCACATGAACAGCGCCGAATACGTTGAAGTCGAGCCGGAACAAAAAACGGGCCACCGCATTAAAGAAGAGCTTTTCTATCCTTCCAACGAAGAGAAAATGCGTTTGCTGCAAACGCTGGTGGAAGAAGAATGGCCCGATCGCGCGATTATTTTCGCCAATACAAAACATCGCTGTGAAGATATCTGGGGCCATCTGGCTGCGGACGGTCACCGTGTCGGCTTGCTGACCGGCGATGTGGCTCAGAAGAAGCGTTTACGCAT
Organism: Pantoea sp. JZ2; assembly: GCF_035191405.1. Taxonomy (NCBI): domain Bacteria; kingdom Pseudomonadati; phylum Pseudomonadota; class Gammaproteobacteria; order Enterobacterales; family Erwiniaceae; genus Pantoea; species Pantoea sp. JZ2. The sequence goes on from NZ_CP045247.1 coordinate 4,593,882, forward strand.
TCTGGATGACTTTACCAAAGGTGACATCGATATCCTGGTGGCGACCGATGTTGCGGCACGTGGCCTGCACATTCCCGCAGTGACACATGTCTTTAACTACGATCTGCCTGATGACCGCGAGGACTACGTTCATCGCATTGGCCGTACAGGACGCGCAGGGGCAAGCGGCCACTCAATCAGCCTGGCATGCGAAGAGTACGCGTTAAATCTGCCGGGTATTGAAGAGTACATTGGTCACAGTATTCCGGTGAGCAAATACAACAGCGATGCGCTGTTAAGTGAACTCCCGCCGCCGAAACGTCTGACGCGTAATCGTACAGGCAACGGTCAGCGTCGTGGCGGAAATAACGCCAGTCGTCGCGGTGCTCCACGTCATAACAACCGTAAACGTTCGGGTTAAGTTCACCATGCTAAGCGCATCGACACTCTATGCTGCGATTGATTTAGGATCTAACAGCTTCCACATGCTGGTAGTCAGCGAAGTGTCTGGCAGTATTCAGACTATCGCCAAAATCAAACGCAAGGTGCGCCTGGCTGCTGGCCTGGACAGCGCCAATCATTTGTCAGCTGAAGCGATGGCGCGGGGCTGGCAATGTCTGCGGCTTTTCTCGGAACAACTTCAGGATATTCCGCCTGACCAGATTCGGGTGGTGGCGACGGCTACGCTGCGTATTGCAGCAAATGCGCAGGTCTTTCTGGACAAGGCTCAACAGATTCTGGGCTGTGCCGTCAATGTGATTAGCGGTGAAGAAGAAGCCCGTCTGATTTATCAAGGTGTGGCGCACACCACCGGCGGCTCCGATCAACGTCTGGTTGTCGATATCGGCGGCGGCAGTACCGAGTTAGCCACCGGTGACGGCTCCCATGCCAGCGTGCTGTTTAGTTTGCAGATGGGCTGTGTCACATGGCTGGAACGCTTCTTTGGCGATCGTCATCTGGCGCAGGAAAATTTTGACCAGGCAGAACAGGCCGCCAAAGCCATGCTGCAACCCATTTCGGCAGAACTGCGCAAACAGAGCTGGCAGGTTTGCGTCGGTGCATCCGGCACCGTGCAGGCGTTACAGGAAATCATGGTGGCGCAGGGCATGGATGAGCGCATCACCCTGAGCAAACTCCAGCAGTTAAAGCAGCGCGCTATTCAATGTGGCAAGCTGGAAGAGCTTGAAATCGAAGGACTGACGCTGGAACGTGCGCTTGTGTTTCCCAGTGGGCTCTCAATCCTGATCGCCATTTTTCAGGAACTCAATATCGACAGCATGACGCTGGCCGGTGGTGCACTGCGCGAAGGGCTGGTGTACGGAATGCTGCACTTACCTGTTGATCGTGATATTCGCAGCCGTACCCTGCAAAATGTTCAGCGCAGGTTCAACATTGATGTGTGCCAGGCCGATCGGGTACGTCAGCTGGCTGAAAGTTTCTTTCGCCAGGTCAGCGTGGTCTGGAAACTGGATCAGCGCTGTCGGGAATTACTGCTGAGCGCCTGTGCTATCCACGAAATCGGGCTGAGCGTCGATTTCCGTCAGGCACCTCAGCATGCTGCCTACCTGGTTCGCCATCTTGATCTGCCGGGTTTTACGCCCGCGCAAAAAAAGCTGATCGCCTGCTTACTGCAAAACCAAAGCGGCAGCATCGATCTTGCGTTACTGACCCAACAAAATGCCGTACCGCCGCGTCTGGCAGAGCGCCTGTGTCGCCTGCTGCGCCTGTCGATTATCTTTTCCAGTCGCCGTCGCGATGACACCCTACCTGCCGTACGTATGCAGGCCGATGATGAAGCGCTGAATGTCACATTGCCGGCGGGCTGGCTGGATGTACATCCGCTTCGGGCGGAACTGCTTGAACAGGAAAGCCATTACCAGTCCTATGTACACTGGCAGTTATCGCTGACCTGAGTGTTTGCGGTTACGCCCGATCGGCGCATTAACCTTTTTTCGCCTTTTCCAGCATCGCCCGTAATCCGGCCACCCGACTCTGGCCGGTTTTCATTCGCTCTTCAGCACTGACCACCTTACGCTCGGTTTCCCACACCACATCATCCTGCGGCAGCTCCAGCAAAAAGCGGCTGGGCTCGGGGCGAACCAGTTCACCATACTGACGGCGCTCACGGCATAAGGTGAACGTCAGCTCTTTCTGCGCACGGGTGATACCGACATAGGCCAGACGGCGCTCTTCTTCAACGTTATTTTCATCAATACTGCTCTGATGCGGGAGCAATCCTTCTTCCATGCCAACCAGGAAAACATAGGGAAATTCCAGCCCTTTAGACGCATGCAACGTCATCAGCTGCACCTGGTCTGACTCGTCGTCACTTTCCCCGCGCTCCATCATGTCGCGCAACGTAAACCGCGTGACGACCTGGGCCAGCGTCATCGGCTCATCCAGATCGCTCCCTTCCAGCATTTCCGTCATCCATTGAAACAGCGTATTGACGTTTTTCATGCGCATTTCAGCGGCTTTAGGGCTACCGGAGGTTTCAAACAGCCAGCTTTCATAATCGATGCCGCGAATCAAATCACGGACAGCGTTGACGGGTTCCCGCTCACTGAGCTGGATAATCTCATTGAGCCAGTGAGTGAAGCGCTGCAGATGCTCAAGACCGCGGCCGGTCAGGGTCTGCCCCAGTCCCACATCGAAGCTGGCGTTAAAAAGACTTTTACTGCGGATAGTGGCCCATTCACCCAGTTTTTGCAGCGTCGCCGGGCCAATTTCACGCCGGGGAGTATTCACAATCCGTAAAAAGGCGCTGTCATCATCGGGGTTAGTGAGTACGCGTAAATACGCTAACAGATCTTTTATTTCTGGCCGTGAGAAAAAGGAGGTGCCACCTGAAATCCGGTAAGGGATACGGTTCTGCATCAAGAATTTTTCGAATACCCGGGACTGGTGATTCCCCCGGTACAGAATGGCGTAATCTTTATATTGCGTTTTATTGATAAAGTGATGAGCAATCAGTTCACCCGTTACCCGCTCGGCTTCGTGTTCTTCACTGTTTGCGCTCAGCACTTTCAGTTCACTACCGATACCCAGTTCAGAAAACAGGCGCTTCTCGAACACGTGCGGATTGTTGGCAATCAGGATATTGGCAGCTTTAAGGATACGCTGTGAAGATCGGTAATTCTGCTCAAGCTTCACCACTTCCAGCGTCGGGAAATCCTCATTCAGCAGGACCAGATTTTGCGGCCGCGCTCCGCGCCAGGAATAAATCGACTGATCGTCATCGCCAACGACAGTAAAACGCGCTCTGGCACCCACCAGCAATTTAACCAGTTCGTACTGGCTGGTATTGGTATCCTGATATTCATCGACCAGCAGATAGCGAATACGTTGCTGCCAGCGCTCGCGCACTTCCTGATTACGCTGTAGCAGAAGGGTCGGCAACAAGATCAGGTCGTCAAAATCCAGCACATTACAGGCTTTAAGGTGCTGATCATACAAGGCATAGCAGTGCGCGAAAACGTTATCGCGCTCCGAACGGGCTAATGCCGCCGCCTTGGGCGGATCAACCAAATCATTTTTCCAGTTGGAAAGGGTGGAAATCAACTGCTGCAGTAAGGTCTTGTCCTCTTCCAGCCACTGGCTGGTCAGGTCTTTAAGCAGGGCCAGTTGATCCTGGTCGTCGAACAGGGAAAAGTTAGACTTCATTCCCAGCGCCGCATATTCGCGCTTAATAATCTCCAGTCCCAGGGTATGGAATGTCGAGATCATCAGGCCGCGCGCCTCCTTACGCCCCAGCGTTTGCGCGACGCGCTCTTTCATTTCACGTGAGGCTTTATTCGTGAACGTCACGGCCGCAATGTGGCGCGCCTGGTAACCGCACTCCCGAATCAGATGTGCGATCTTATTGGTGATAACGCGGGTTTTACCCGAGCCAGCCCCCGCCAGCACCAGACAGGGACCGGTGACAAATTCGACGGCACGTTGTTGGCTGGAGTTTAAACGCATAGGGAATCGCTCTGTTGAAATAAGATACCCGCTTCGCCTCACACGCGTGCCAACGGCATGAACGCGGTGCCGTTAACGTCTCTGCGATTTGAAAAGACGGGTTTATAATGGAGGGCAATTATACACAACAGAGACACCATCATGGCGAAAACTGCCGCGGCTTTACATATTCTGGTGAAACAGGAGGCAGAGGCGAGAGTCTTGCTGGAGAAGTTGAAAAAAGGGGAGAATTTCCAGCAGCTTGCTAAAAAACACTCCATCTGCCCTTCAGGCCGAAACGGCGGCGATCTGGGTGAATTCCGGCGGGGAAAGATGGTAGCTGCATTTGATAAAGCGGCCTTCACCTGCCCACTGTTACAACCCTTTGGGCCGGTGAAAACCGCGTTTGGTTACCACATCATCAAAGTGCTCTATCGCACCTGATTATTTTTTGCTTTTCATCTGCTGCAATACCCGGCTGCACTGATTTTCATCATTATCGCTGGGGGAAATCAGTGCCAGTAAGGCCGCCGCCGGTGCTACCACGGCACCCAGGGCAACGGCTGCCGCACCACGCGCCAGTAGTGGCCCGGTCTTCACACCGGCATCCGGATTTTTAAACGTACCGCGGACGTACAGCGGTGAGCGCAGGGTCACGATACGAATGCCTTTACTCTCTGGATTCACAGACAGGTCCAGACGTTCTGTGGCGAAATTCGCATTTCCCGTCACGTTGATGACCGCATTTTCCGTATCGAACACAAACAGGTTTGGCGTGGCCAGACCGTTTTGCAATTTCAGATCCGTTGCCGCACAGTTGATGCGCACCTCATCATCACCGAATAGCTTACCAACCAGATAGTTACCGACATTTAATCCGGCAATCTCCATCAGATTGCGGCTAATCAGCCCGTCGTTCATTAGCAGCTTGAGTTGGCCGTTACTGGTTGCGAGCAGGTCAGCCACAGAATTGCCCGTGCCCGTCAAGCTGGCATCACCGTTAAGCTGCCCCAGACTGTTTTGCATTGCCTGTACATTGGGAAACAACTGGCGCAGGCGAAGTTTGCGCGCATGAATATCCGCGCGGCCTCGCATGGGAGAGCGATCGCCTTCTAAACGAATAGTGCTGTTCAGGTTGCCCCCGGCCATACCAAAACGCAGCGGATCGAGCAGTAGATTACCGTTATCAAGCTGCAAATGCGTGTAAAGATCGCTTAACGGCAAGGAATTACTGTGTTCGATACGTTTACCACTGAACTTCACGTCAGCATCCATCACCGACCAGTTTTTCGTATCGAATTGATCATGAGGCAAAACACGATCGGCAGGCTGTGTCGATTTTTCGCCGCGCTTTGCCTTAGCCTGTTGCGTTTTCTCACTGCCTTTGCCGGAGTCAACGCCAATAAGCGGCCCCAAATCTGCCATACGCAATTGGTCAGATCGCAGTTCCCCTACCAGTTTAGGGCGAGGTTTGCCCTGGCTGTAGGTCAGGGAGCCATGAATATCGCTATCGCCAATGTGCCCATTGAATGCCTGATAGCGGAAAACAGACCCGTCTTTACCAGTGAATTTAGCAATAAGGCGACCATCTGTTTCATAGGGCGGCGTATCCGGTAATAACACGCCCGTCAGGCCATACAGATTCGCCAGTGTGTCGCCAGAAAAACGCAAACGCACATCCAGTCCGCCCAGATTTAACGGATCCTGCACACCGCCGGAAAGCTGTACCCGTGTAGTACCGTTACGGACATCCGCCTGCACCGGGAACGGTGTCGTCTGGCTTCGCAGTGATAACATGCCGCCGAGCTTACCCTGGCCCGTGAGTTTTTCATTGTTATAGCGCCCTTCGGCCTGCCAGCCGAAAACAAAGTCGCCCGCCCCTTTTTGGCTGTCGTCTCCACCCGCGATTTGCGCGAAAGGCACAGGTTTGCCAAGCGAATTGAGTTTCACAGTGACATCAGCCTTGTTAACCGCATCGCGATAAAGCAGGGTTCCCTGATCGAACAGAATATTGTCCAGCCGAAATGACCAGGCGGAAGGCGGCGCATTGTCGTCTTTGCTGTCACTCTCAGCGAGCGTAAACGTCCAGTTGTTTTTCTTGTCGGCGGTTTGAATCAACCGGGCATCCGGCTGCTGTAGCTTTATCCAGGGGATAAAGACTTGTTTGTGCAGCAGTGCCAGCGGCGCAAGCGTTGCGTCGACGCGCTGGAGATGAATCATAGTGACATCGGGAATATCAGGCGGATTGCCCAGCATGATGTCTTCGGCATGCAGATGCGGCCAGGGGATAAAACTGCGCCATCCCGGTTCGTCGCGTTGTCGTTTCCACGCGATACCCAAATCACCACGAATGGCAAAAGGTCGGTTCAGTTCTGCTGAGACTTTTTTGTTGATGGTCGGCTTCAGGCGATTCCAGTCGAATGTGGCAATGACAATGACCACGACGACGATCACCAGGACTAAAATTCCCGCTATCCAACTGACTATTTTTCCAGCGCGTGACATTAGGCATCCTCCCTGCTCTTTCACGGTCTCCGTTAAAGATAGTCGAGAGCGAGCCGGAAGGGATCAATCAAGCTGGACAGGCAGGTACGCCAGTTCCGAAAAAGGGGCGGGGCGTGAGAAAAAATATCCCTGCGCCGCAATGGCCGGAGAGGCTTTTACCTGCTCCCATTCATCCTGCGTTTCCACGCCTTCAACAATAACGCCGTTACAGTAGCGGTTAATCAGCGACAACAGCATAGGAAAGAGTGTTCGCCCTTCCCCCGATGCACACAACAAAATAAACAATTCGCGCGACAACTTGATGTAGTCGTATTTCAGCTCCGTCAGGGCAGAAAAATTTGCCATCCCTGAGCCGAAATCATCCAGCCAGAGCGGCCCCAACTCCGGCATTTGCGCCACCATCTCTTCCTGAGGCAAAACGTGGTGCTCGGTCAGTTCAAAGCGCACCCAGGGCAATCGGGTGATAAGGCTGCGAATCGGCAGATGATGTTGTATTAATGACAGAGAGGGGCCGTCAATATTGACTGATGCCATGACCTCATTATCGGCAAAGAAAGCTTCCCACTGGCTGAGCAACGTTAACTGCTCCTGCACAACGTCAAGGCGCTCTGCTATCTCCAGCTCAGCAAAATACGCTTCCGGGGAGAGTTTTTTTTCAGGTTCAGACGGATGCATGACCGCCGTCAGCAACTCAATCGCCAACAGCCGCCCAGAGACTTTGTAGATAGGCTGAAAGGTATACTGGCGTTGACACTGTCGCCAGAAGAGGCGCTTTTTCTGCTGGGGAGTGATGTCAACTGAAGAAGGTAGCCATTGACTAATATTCTCCATAACCATGGTCTTTTCCTGGTTGATAGTAAGCGCCTTCATTTGGGCGGCTTAGCGGTAATTATCGTTTGTATTTCGATACATAGTGAAAATCTGGCCACATAGGAGCCACGAGTCTACGCGAGTTTTGACACGACAATCGCCGAAACAGGGCGCGTTATCGGGTTAATTATCATGTTTTAGCGCCCTAAATTAAATTAAAACACTGTTTTAAAAAGTTGACGACAGGCCTTACAAACGCGAGACTGAAGCGAACTTTTACTACAGGCCTGAAACCATGACGCAGATAAAGATCGCTATTATTGGTGAGTGCATGATTGAGTTGTCCGAGAAGGGTGAGAACCTCAAACGCGGCTTTGGCGGTGACACGCTGAATACTGCGGTTTATCTGGCCCGGCAGGTCAGTCAACAGGATGTACGGGTTGATTATGTCACCGCACTGGGCATTGATCCCTTTAGCGGAGAGATGATGACTCGCTGGCAGGCGGAAAACGTCAATACTGCACTGATCCAGCGCCTTGAAAACAAAATGCCGGGTTTGTACATGATCCAAACCGACGATCAGGGCGAACGCTCCTTTTGGTACTGGCGCAGTGATGCGGCAGCCCGTTACTGGCTTGATGGCCCGGGTGCCGACGACATTTGCCAACAGCTTAAACATTACGACTATCTTTATCTGAGCGGAATCAGCCTGGCTATCCTGCCTGACGACAGTCGCGCCCGGCTCATGCAACTGCTCGCAGACTGTCGGGCAAACGGGGGGAAAGTGATATTTGATAATAATTACCGCCCGCGCTTGTGGAAAGATAAGGTCACTACTCGCCAGGCTTACCGGACAATGCTCGAAAACACGGATATGGCGTTCCTGACGCTGGATGACGAGCACCAGTTATGGGGCGAACAGTCTGTTGAGGACGTCATTGCCCGCGCACGTGATGCGGGCGTAAAGGAAGTCGTCATCAAACGCGGGGCAGAATCGTGCCTGATTGCGTTTGAAGACCAGCCATTGGCCGAGGTACCTTCCGTCGCGCTGCCAAAAGAAAAGATTGTCGATACCACGGCCGCCGGGGATTCATTCAGTGCGGGCTACCTGGCCAGGCGACTTGTCGGCGCGACGACAGAAGAAGCGGCACGGCGCGGTCATCTCACCGCAAGCACAGTGATTCAGTACCGCGGTGCGATCATTCCGCGTTCGGCAATGCCGGAATGATTGCCAGTCGCTCATAACGGGGACACCGGTACAGGCAGCATGTCTGTGCCTGAAGGAAAACGGGGGTGGATACGAAGCGCATTAATCTGGTCTGTCTGGTATACGCGACAGGGAAAAAGCGTCAGGCTTTTACAAAGCGAGTGGGTGTAAGACGCAGATTATTGAGCCAAATCCCCCCATCCTGTTTTTCAAAAACCGCGGTACGAAGCCCAGACGTTATCCGCAGGCAAAGGATATTCAACGATACGGTACCGCCTGCGCTCGCTGAAGAGAGCTTCGATGGCATAGCTTTTGCCATCAACGCAAAGGCGCAGAATGACGTCGATACGCTAACAGCGTTGGCAGAAAACCGTGGGACACCGTAGTAAAGCCGCCAAAACTGTTCACGAAGGTAAATCAAGGGGATAGTTCCGTGATCCGGAGGGCTGTTACTGAAACGCCACCTGAACGCCTTCTGGAGAGTTGACGGTCAGGATACACTGACGATTAATAAGCCCCCATGAAGCGGGACGATATATTGAGCCGCAATGGCATCGTACCGTCCGGCATCCAGACATTATGTTTCCTGAAACATCACAGGGGAATAAATTCCTGCTATTTCCGTCAGGGCAACATGAAAAACCGCTCATTTAGCTTAAGTCAGCTCAGCCGTTTTAACGCCGTCGCCTCTGGTCCTCATCTGTTAACAGTTTCTAATCTTAATGCGTTTTTATTCCTTTTAAATTATCAAGTTAGCCAGGCAGCTTCAACGCCAGGCATAGTCCGAATCTCATGTATAAACCGCTTTTAGGTTGGACGATTACATTAAAACAGGCCATCTTTTAAACAGCGACAGCAGGATGCTGTTCTCACGGCCGCGAACAAAACAACGACAACATCTCTCGCATCAGGACACTGCTATGAATACAGAAATTATTAATATCTGGCCAAATGGTGATGCGCCAGGCGCCAGCGATTCTCGTGCTCAGCCCCAGATTGTGGATACCGCAAAAGAGTATGAACCCTACGACCGCGTAGCAACCGGTGTACGCTGCCCGGAAATGGCTATCTGGCATCCTGTTGAATCCAATGGCATCACCTTGCTGGTTGCGCCAGGGGGCGGCTACCAGCGCATCATGATTGATCGTGAAGGCAGTGCGCTGGCAACGTTCTTTACTTCGATGGGTTATACCCTGGCGGTAATGACTTATCGCCTGCCCTATGATGGACATCACGAAGGACCAGATGCACCGCTGGCCGACGCACAGCGCGCCGTGCGCGTACTACGTGAACGGGCACAGCGCGGGCTAAACGGAAAATATATTGTGATGATGGGCTTTTCTGCTGGCGGCCACGTCACCGCGAGCCTGGGTACGCGTTTCGGCGAAAAACTTTATCCCGTTCAGGACAGTGCAGAAAACCTGTCGCCTCGGCCGGATGCAATGGTTCTGGTTTATCCGGTCATCAGTATGCGCGATGGTCTGGCCCATGAAGGATCACGCACACGCTTATTAGGTGCCTGGCCCGATCAAAAAACTATTGATGCTTATTCACTCGAGACCCGGGTTCACAGTCAGGTGCCGCCTACGTTGCTGATTCATGCCGCCGATGATGATGACGTGCCAGTGAATAACAGCATGGTATTTTTTAGCGCGTTACGGGAACATAACGTCCCCGTGGAAGTGCATTTTTATCAGAAAGGCGGGCACGGCTTCGGCATTCGTGGTGTAGCGGATTTGCCCCTTGCCAGCTGGCCGATGCTGGTGACCGAATGGCTCAGGGCAAAAACCTGATTAATCAGGAGGCCGGTGGGGCAGCGTCACCTGCGGGGCTGCTCTCCGGCTGGCTGACGTCAGTGCCGCCTGACTGCGCTGCCGACGGAGCAGGTTCCCCCATCAGTTTGTCCCAGTCAGCTTTAAGGCTTTTCACATTGGTTTCTGTTTCGCCTTCCGGCTGAATCAGCACCATCATGAGTTCCTGACTGAGCTGCTGCCGTAATTCCTGATTCATCTGATCACGTGTCAGACCTGCCAGGAAATCCTGCCGCAACTTTTGATACTGTTCCGGCGCGATATCCACCACAGAATTACGTTGCGAGCGCAGGCGCTGACTGATCAGCACGTCCGTATCAGTGCGAGCATAGGTGGTAAACAGCTTATTCAGTTCCAGCAGCTTCTGAGCCATCAGCGCGTCAAACTCTTCCTGAGGCAAACCGTTATCGCGTACGGCGGCCAGCTCACGTGCCACCAGATTCATATTCTGTTCCAGGCTGTCGTTGCGCGTGTCCATATTAATGGAACACTGGGCGCGTTGATAAAGCACCCGGCAATCAAAGCCAACCTGAACGCCCTGCGCTTTGCTGTTGCTCAACGCACGTTGAACGTGCCAGAACAGCGCCTCACGCGCCAGGTCGCCCCGCCAGTAACGCTGGAGGTTTTGTGAATCACGGATAGGCTGCCAGGGTGTATCCCACACCAGAGAAAGGCGGTCCTGCGCACCACTGCCGCTTACCAGATTCACTGGATCATGCGGTAACGGGGACAAGGTCGGCACCGGCGCAGCCGAACTGCGCTTGCCTTCCAGCGAGGAGAACGCTTTATTGATCTGCTCAGAAAAACTACGGCTGTCGACATTGCCGACCACATACAGAGTGATGGCATCCGGCGTGTACCACTGCTGATAAAAGCTTTTTAGCTGTGCGATATCCACCGGCGCGCGCGGTTTCTCTGCCGGATCGTGTGCTAATAGCGCGGACCCTTTCAGTCTGTAGCGCCACCAGACATCCTGCGTATCCGTTGGCCAGGTTTTAACCGGATCGGAAGCAGATAACGCGGTGTCCACCACCTGATTAGTGATCGCCATATCGCCAGCCGTCGCAGCCAGCCAGTTCAGGGCTTCCTTTAACAGGTCTGGACGGTTATTGGGTAAGCTTAAGTTATACTGCGTGTAATCATACGATGTGATGACGGGCGGTAACGGGCGCTGTGGATCGATGCCCTGCTGCCATAAAGCACGCTGCTGATTTGTATCCAGTGCGGTGTTATGAACCAGCGCCAGACGTGACAAAAGGTGGCTAAAACCGGTTTGCTGCGCACTTTCTACCAGTGAGCCTGTGTTAACCACCATACGCAATTCAATGCGGTCGCTTGGCCGTTGCGGTGTTGCCAACAGTTGCCAGCTAAATCCGTTGTCCAGTTTTCCCTGTTGCCAGGCTGGATCAGGTTGCAGCGTTTCAGCGGATGCACCGTAACTGGTCGCTGCCAGCACTAGTCCACCAACCAAAAGCCGAATTCTGGTGCCCTGCATGTGAACCCCTACTCAAACAATTCAAAAAATCGTTATCACTGGCACGTTTAGCCGCGTTTATAAGCGAACCGGTCATTGCCGATTCGCGCTGCCGATCATTAACAACAGGTTTGACCACAGGAAGACCGGGATGTCACGCAACGAAGTGAAAAACGTTGAAAAAAAACAAGTGGGGTTATTATCCAAATGCCCGCTGTCAGGGCAAGTGACAGCGGGCATTTGAGAGGATTAAATCACATTCAAGGATTAAATCGTGGTTTCAGACGGGTCTTTTGCGCCATTTTTGCCCGCTAATGTCTCACCCAACTGTTTTTTATCCAGTTGATCAACCCATTTCGCGACCACAACGGTTGCTACGCCATTACCTACCAGGTTCGTCAGCGCACGGGCTTCTGACATAAAGCGGTCGATACCCAAAATCAGCGCCAGGCCGGCGACGGGTAAATGTCCCACTGCCGACAGTGTTGCAGCCAGAACAATAAAGCCGCTGCCTGTAACGCCCGCCGCCCCTTTAGAAGAGAGCAGTAATACCACCAGCAGGGTAACCTGATGGAAGATATCCATATGCGCATTTGTTGCCTGAGCAATGAAAACGGCCGCCATCGTCAGGTAGATAGAGGTACCGTCCAGGTTAAAGGAGTAACCTGTGGGAATGACCAGTCCCACCACGGATTTCTTACAACCCAGCCGCTCCATCTTATCCAGCATACGCGGCAGCGCCGATTCGGATGAGGACGTCCCCAGAACAATCAGCAGTTCTTCTTTAATGTAGGCAATGAATTTGAAGATGCTAAAGCCACCGAAGAGGCGGGCAATCAGCCCCAGCACAACGACTACAAACAGCACACAGGTAATATAGAAACAGATAATGAGCTGGCCAAGCTGCACCAGTGAACCTACGCCATATTTACCAATGGTAAAGGCCATGGCACCAAAGGCCCCGATAGGCGCCAGGCGCATAATCATATTGATAATGCCGAAAATGACCTTTGAGAAGCTCTCGATCACATTGAAAATCAATGTGCCCGTGTTGCCCAGACGATGCAATGCGAAGCCAAACAGCACGGCAAACAGTAATACCTGCAGGATATTGCCACTGGCGAAGGCGCCAATCACGCTACCCGGAATCACATCCAGTAAAAAGGCCACAATGCCTTGCTGCTCAGCCTGTTGCGCATAGATGGCAACCGCTTTGGCATCCAGCGTCGCAGGATCAACGTTCATTCCCGCGCCAGGTTGCACAACGTTAACGACGATCAGGCCGATAATCAGCGCAAGGGTACTGACGATTTCAAAGTAAAGCAGCGCAACCGCACCGGTGCGACCCACGGCTTTCATGCTTTCCATTCCGGCAATACCGGTAACGACTGTGCAGAAAATCACGGGGGCGATGATCATCTTGATCAGTTTAACAAAGCCATCCCCTAGCGGCTTCATCTGCGTCCCTAAATCAGGATAGAAATGGCCCAGAAGCACGCCGATGGCGATGGCGACCAGAACCTGGAAATAAAGGCTTTTAAATAGTTTCATAAACAGGTATCCACTAACGAGAGGTAATGTTGTCGGATTTTTTATTGTGACTGTCTGACAGGGCTGGCAGGTCAGGCAGTGGACAGAAAATAACACTCTGTTTACGTGATTAATACAGGGCTGCAAAGTCAGGGGAAATGATAGGCGCGTAATTCTGAACTGAAACGCTTCAGCAAGGGGTTTTGTAACTAAATTTCTCGCAAAATCAAGGAATCAGGTCGTTATTCCTCCTCCAGGGCATTATCCAGCCATTGATGAGTAAATTGCGCCAGCGGCACGGCTTCAGAATAAAGATAGCCCTGACCAATCGTGATACCGCGGGCCAGCAGCCAGTCACGCTGTTCACTGGTTTCTACCCCTTCAGCAATGACATCCAGGTCAATAATGTCAGCAATGGCCGCCACGATACGCACCATCGTGTCGTCCTCAGGCAACGCGGCAACAAAGCTGCGATCCATTTTCAGTTTGTTAACCGGTAAGGCTTTAAACTGATGCAGGTAGTTAAGATTGGAATAGCCCATCCCAAAGTCATCCAGTGCAACGGCAACGCCGGTTTTTTGCAACATCCGCAGCAGGGAAATAGCCTGCTCAGCATCGCCCATTTGCGCGGTTTCGGTAATCTCCAGCACTAATGTGCCTGGCGCAATTGAATGGCGCACCAGCAAGGATTGCAGATGATTCACAATGCTGACATCGCGTAACTGAACGGCAGAAATATTGATACTCAGCGGGACCCTCACCCCATGGCGCTGCCAGCCAGCCAGAATGCGGCATGCTTCTTCAAATACCCAGCGGCCAATCGCTGAAATCACCCCGATTTCTTCCGCGCTGGCGATGAACTCTTCGGGTAATCCGTACCGGCCGTCCGCCTGACGCATACGCAGTAGTGCCTCCGCACCCGCCAGCCTGCCGGTGCGCATATCAATCTGGGGTTGCAAATAGAGGGCAAACTGCTCGTCGTGCAAGCCCTGTAAGATATCGTGTTCCTGAGTTAAGCGCTTTTGCGCCCGTTCGGTGAGGGCGGCATCAAAAAACAGGATCTGATTTTTGCCCTGACGACGGGCTGACATCATTGCGGAGGTCGCACGATCCAGCATCTCATTAGCCCCCGTCGTTTCATCTTCTTCGCTTAACGCCAGACCGATACTGGCATTGGGTCGCAGTTGTAGCTGATGCAGAGTGACAGGCTGATTAAGGCGAATCATCAGATTGCGGGCCAGCCGCATCGCGCGAAAGGGGTTGCTGGCTGATTTCATCAGTAAGACAAAATCACTGGTAGCAGTCTGTGCCAGCAATGTCTGATCATCAATGGTGCTGCGAATTTTCTCGGCCAGCGTCAGCATCAACGTATCGCGCTGTTCATCACTGAGTACACCATTCGCTTCCTGCAGGGTTTCGATGCGTATCACCATCACACTAAAAGCATGGCGACGAGCGCGGATAAACTGTTCCAGTAAAGCTAAAAACAGCGCCCGATTCGGCAGATCGGTGACGTCGAAATGCGTTGTTAACCGACTCATCTGATCATGAATGGACTCAAGCACCTGCTGGTTGCGGTTATAGCTGCGAATCAACATACCGATTTCATCGTCACGGTGATCGGCTGGCACAGACAGTTTGTGGGTCAGAATCGCCTGCGGTGGCAGTTCCTGTATTTCACGGGAGATACGGCGCAGCGGATGCACCACCAACCGGTTTATACACCAGCTAATTGAAACGGACAGGATGAGTGCTAGCAGCAAATAGGTGATGATCATCGTGGAGAACGTGCTCAGAATAAACTGGTAAACACGAAATGAATTCGCCTGCAGTACCAGATAAGCCAGCGGCTTCGGTAAACCGGTATGCTCAACAGAGTAGAGCGGTAAGGTGATTTGCACCGGCAGTTCAAAGATCCTGGCGATCAGTCTGGGAACGGGTTTTTCGTTTTCGAAGTTCGCATGCAGCGCCTGGAACGCATTCGGCAGCACCACATCAGCACGCGACAAAATCCCGGCGGGTTTTAACGAATTAAGAATGCGTTCAGCCTGAGGGATGTCCGCTTTCAGCACCGCTTCAGACAGCGGCTGACGCACGGTATGCGCGATATTCTCCATCTGCTGGGCGTAGTCGATTCTGCGCTGTTGCACAAAATGAAACAGTTGGATAACGATAAAAATGCTGATGGTCACTGTCGCAATCAGCGAGACTGTCGCCATCTGTTTTATCGTCAGCGATCGGCTTACGCGCAAAAATTCACTCCCGGCTCGTGACGAGCGTAGACATCAGAAAAGAAAAGCGCGTCAAGTATATCCTATCGCAAGATGTATTTGTGGCTTAAGGGGGCGGAAGCAGACGAATCGGAATTGCGGTCACGTCAGTGACCACAAGAAAAGCGGCATGCCGGAACAGCATGCCGCAGAGCGGGCATCAGGCGCTTAGTGCTTCTCCTGCCAGGCTGTCCAGGTCAGCAACTGGAGGCTGGCAGAAAAGTAGTTCTGCCCGGGCGACAGCTTGTCGCTCAGGTAGCCGGTTTGGTTCAGCACCAAATCCCGTACCGCTAGTAAGCCGCCGTCCATATTATAAGGGGCCGCCGTATTGGCCAGAACATCAAACCAGGCTGGCGTATTCGTGCGACTATAACCTTGCCAGAGGCGCTGAAAGGGGCCCAGCGCCAGGCTTTGCGGATCGTACCACCAGATGTTGAGCGGGACGCGAATCGCGTCATAACTGAATCGGTTTGAATAGCCCACCGCTGGCGCAACGGAACCATCCGCATTCAGCGCTACCCAGTCCAGCGGCAGGTCGCTGTTGCCGAAATGCATTTTGCCCAGCAAGGCCATTCCACCGTCAATCAGCTTATTCCATACCTGTAGATGGCTGCGCTGGCCAAACTCCTGCCAGGCAACAAACAGAAAATAAGACGGGTTCAGCACCACATAGCTGTTTTTGTTGAAACCCTGCGCACCGGGCATCAACACGGTGTAACCGCCGAAATTCGCCACATCCAGTTTTACAATGGCACGCTGAATGCGGTCTGATTCCTGTTGGTAATCTGCGACGTTCCACTTTTGCGCCGCACGCTGTAACGCCCAGGCAATTAACACATCGCCATCAGAAGCATTGTTTTTATCCGCTACCGGATCCTGTGCTCCGGGAATATAGCGCCAGTAGAACAGATCGTTTTGCGGATTTCGCAACGTGGTGCGCGTCCATTTCCAGAGCCGGTCAAAAGCCGCGCGGTCATCGTAGGCGACCGCCAGCAACATGCCGTAACCCTGCCCTTCGGTATGGCTGACATTATTATTTCCCGTATCAATAATGCGCCCGTCTGACTGCAGGAAGCGGCTTTTGTAGGTATCCCACCCGTTGGCCATCGCCTGAGCACTAAAAAACATCACCATAAAACAGACCAGAATTCCTGACCACACTGACTTAAGTCTCATCAGAGCACCTTATTGATATCGGAAATGCAACGTATTGCCGTCATTAAGCTCCAGCGTCACCGGTACGGCTTTATTGCCGCCCTGTCCCTGAAGCCAGCCGGAGAAAAGCCCCGCGAGAATGGCAGCAAATGCCGTCTGCCAGTCGGCGGCAGGCTGATAACTGTCGCCTGCGGGTGCAGCGTGGTGCTTAATTAAAATGGCACTATCCTGCGGCTGTAACTGAACAAACCCCCAGTTGAAGCGGGCCAGTTGCAGGTTACATTCACGCTCCAGATCCTGCACGGTACGGGCTGCGGGCAACGCATAACGTGCCGCAAGTGATTCACCCATGTTATATAAAAAAGCCGTGGCCTGCTCCTGGCCCGCGTTGGCAATCATGCCTTCGACCAGAACGCTGACCAGATCAAACCAGCCAGGCTGATGTGGGTGGCTCGGCCCACTCAAAGCTTCACTCATTAGTTGTCTCCGAACAGGTAGCGGAAATAGAGCTGCGCGCTGCTTTCGTTATAATCACCAAAGGTGTCATAACCCAGTTGCCCGCCAATCGTGACATCTTTATCGATTTTATAATCGGCACCTGCATGCAGGTTGTAACCTACACCGTTTTTACTGTTGCCCTCGTAGAAGGCGCTTTTGACATGCCCGTTGGCGGCCAGCGCTTCCAGCTGTGCCTGACGGGACGGATCGTTCGGGAAGTACGCACTCTTATCCTGGCTGTAACTCTGGTAACCCAACGCGCCGCCAATATTCACCTTCAGGTCATCGAAGGTGCGCGTGAAGTCGATCGGGAAGGAGATGGACGCATAATCCTGCGGGCTAAAATAGCCACCCTGTCCGTAGCTGAAGTAGCTGAGATTTTTTGAGAAATCCATCCACGATAAACTCATACCGACTTTAAGTTCACGATCGTCAGCATGGAATGGACGAACATAGACGCCCGCGTTGGCTTGCAGGTTGTTGTTACTGGCTACGTTTTCACCTACATAGCTGTATGCGCCAGCTCCGACATACATGCCGGCGTCGCCATTATCGTAGCTCAGTAAGGCATTACCGCCGTTTTTGGTGACGTTCCCCCAACGCTTGCCGCTGGATTTATCTTCAGTCCCGACATAGGACAGCAGACTGTCAGTAATCGCACGCCGTTCCCCGGTCAGGATAAGCGTCAGGAAGTCCGTGATTTTGGGCGACCACTGCACACCACCGACCAGCGTATTCAGGTCCTGGCCCAGCGGCGTACTGCCTAAATCCACTTTGTAGCTGTCGCCCTTAAGCGCCAGGCTTAGCTCAACCCCAGAGGCCGTTTGCGAATTGGTCGAGGCCGTCGGCACATCGTCCACTTTTGCGCCATTGGCCGCCACCACTTTGCCTTGTTCCAGCGCGTTGGTGCCGAAACGCCGCCATGCATCGCCCGCAGCGCTGCCCGCCGTCAGTGACACTGGCGTCATGGTAAAGTCGAACCGTGCGTCGCCGAACGGCACAGTTGAGAAAGTGAGTGGAGCTTTCGCTTCCGTCAGCTGACTCAGGCCCGACTCACCGTCACGTCCGCGTACCTGTACCGTGCCCTGTGCCCAGGTGCCCGTTTTTTCCTGGAGGGTTTCCATCATGGCATCAATATCATGTAACGTCTGAGCCTGCTGAGAGGGGACATTCGTCGTACTGGCCACGGTGGCATCCGGCGATGTGCCTGATGAGGCCGGCGCAACCTGCCAGGGCAATACCGTGCCATACGTCGACGGCGTGCGCCCAACAGGCGAGGTGCTGCGGTTCACAAATGGGTTGTCGGCGAGTGCCAGTCCGCCGATGGTTGGCGTGGTGCCGGGCTGCGCACCTTGCAGACCGATAATTTGTCCCCGCGCCGTTCGCAGATAACGCATGGCCTGGCTATGGTCGCCATTGGCTTCTGCCACCTGCGCGAGGAGCAACTGACGTTGCGGCGTCGGGTCGGGCGTCAGGCCACGGGCCAGTTCATTGGCACGCTGCACATCGTTTTGCGCCAGGGCAACATTGATCGCGCCAACGCGCGCGTCCTGCGACGGCGTATCCTGCGTCATTAAGTAGTCATAGACGACGCCCGCGTCTTTATTCATTTTGCCGTCCTGATAGAGACGGGCCATGGCAAACATTAAATCGCGGTTTTGTGGATCGCGCTGCAGCGCGCCAATTAACTTATCGTACGCGGCGGCGTACTGTTTCTGCTGACGCAGACGATCCACCTCGTTAATCAAATAGCCTTCACGCAAGTCGGCCAGTTGCTTAGGCGTACTGCGTGCCTGCAGCGCAGGCGTGCTCAGAAAACGTTGTGCTTCACTCTCAAGTCCGGCCTGGTTCAGCACGGCCACCTGTGCAGCATAGTCACCGGCATTGCCCTGAACACCCCGTTGCATATTGCCACGCACGACCGCTACGGCACCGGCAAGATCGCCGGCTTTTGCCAGTTTCTGTGCCAGATTTCCCGCATCAACCGGATTATCCGGCGGGTTGACGGCAAGGGCTTTTAACGTATTCGCCGCTGCCGCATCAGATCCTTGAGCCAGATACTGATCGGCCGTGGCCATTTGCAGATTAAAATTTACCCGCTGTGCCAGTTCTCGCATATCACGCGTTTGTGCACTGGCGGGAATACGGGCCAGCAATGCGCTTGCCTGCTGCCAGGCACCACTTTCGCTGGCGTTTAACGCACCAGCATAAAGCTCAGCCGTGCTGGCGCCGTCGCGCATCACTGGCTGCATCACGCTCGCCGCCTGGATTGAATCACCTTGCTGCCGATAAAGTCGCGCCAGATCAAGGCGTAACCAGCCATCCTGCGGATAGCGCTGAATGCCCTGCTGCAAGGTGGCGATAGCCGCACTGATGTTGCCCGCTGCCACCTGCCGCTTCGCCAACTGGCGAACAGGATCGACGCTGCTGCCACGCGGCGCCACACTTTGTCTGACGCTTTCTGGCAGCGAAGCCAGTAATGTATTGGCCTCCGCAGTGCGATTCTGCTGGCGTAACACATAGAACAGCCCTTCGCGCGCATTGCGGTTATCCGGATCGTTTTTTAAGATCGTGCGATAAGCCTGCTCAGCCTGCTCAGGTTGATTGCTTCGACGTAACACATCAGCGCGGAATAAGCCTGCTGCCACGCCTTTTTCGCCTTCCGCCTGAGTAAGGGGGGCGCTGAGTGCCAGTGCCTGCGCACTGTCACCGTTTTTAAATGCCTGTTGGGCGTTGGCTAACTGGGCATAAAAACGCGCATCAGCAGCCTGCTTCTGCCGATCGGCGCTCTGATCGCCGCCCAGTTGTGCCGCGCGCTGCAAGTAGTCCGCCGCCTCCTGATAACGGCCTTCTCGTTGAGCCACATAACCCATGCCAGCCAGCGCATCCGCATCCTGGGGGTTCGCCTGCAGCACTTTGCCAAAACTGGTTTCTGCGCTGTTCACATCACCGCTGTTCAGCGCGCTAAAACCTGCCCCCTTCTCCGCGCCGCCGACATTTTTACGGTAATAGTCCATCACCGCAGTATCCTGGGGATGACGCTGCTGCCAGGTTTGGTAAAGCGGCGCATCTGAAGCCTGGGGCCCCAGCCATAAAAGTGCCTGGCGAAGAGAGCGATCGGCATCCTGATTGCCGCTGGCCAGTGTACTGAGCAGCTCAATCCCTTCACGTCGGGTTGAATCCTGATATGTCAGTGCTTTTCCCAGCGCCAGTCTGGCCCCCATATCCTGCGGATGCTGAGCCGAAAACTGGCGCAATGCTTCAATCGCCTGCGGCAGCAGGGCACGGTCACCCGCCATGGTCAGGTAATATTCCGCAGCAACGCTGGGGGGCGGCTCATTGCCGCTAAAGGTATTGCGCCAGGTTTGCAAGGCCGCCGCGATATTGCCACTCCGCGCCTGCTGGCGAGCCAGGGAGAGCTGTGCCTGAGGAATGCTTTGCAGCTGGCGAGCGTTATCCAGTTCAGCCAGGTGCGGATCGTTGGGCGAAACCTGGCTGAGGCGCGCACGGTACTGCATCGCGCCCGCATTATCGCCACTTTGCTGAGAATAGAGCGCCAGCAGGTAAAGTGCCTGGGTGTTATCAGGCTCCACCATTAACACTTTCTGCAGGGACGCCTTCGCCAGATCATCGTGCGCTTTTTGATGCCAGTAGGTTGCCTGATCAAATAACGCCTGCAGCGCAGGATTGCTGCTCTCCGCTGCCTGAAGCGGCAGAGATAAGGCGATTGTCCCGCCCAGCACTAACGCGCGACAGATCCCGGCACTGATTTGGTTTTTATTCATTATTATGGCCCTTACTTCTTACCGGCATCGCGATTATCATTTGCCTGCAGTCGACGCGAGGCATGTCGTTTCAACATGGCCCACGCGGCACTGCCCACCACGGCGGAAAACAGCAGCGCAGCCAGCGCCATTAATACCGAGTGCTGGTTGGCATACCATACCACCATCATGTACCACGGCATTTCCCCACTGGGAAACTGCGGCCCAACCCGGAAGCTTCGGATGCCATTCTCATCGGTAATAATGGCAGTATCGCCTCTTACCGCCGCATTAATGCGGGCAGAGCTGAGGTCACCATGTAATCTCAGCAACTGGTCGTCACTGGTAGCAACCGCCATCACGACCAGACGATCCGGGTTCCATGTCGAGCGGTAACTCAGAAAACCACGCCAGGACTCATTCGAAGAGAAATAGCGATCGGCATCCAGTGGTTGACGATACCAGTCACCCATCAGCCAGCTGCGCAGTTTTTCAAGCGTGGTCGGTTCTTTCACACCCAGCGCGCTGCCGTTAGCGTCATAAGGCGAGTTTTCGAGCATTGCCTGATTGAATGCGCTGTTTCCGGTCGTGCTCACGGCCAGTAAATCCGTTTGCTGAACCCGTGCCAGGTTATTGCCGCCGTTTGGCAGACCAAACAACACCTGATTCTGTGCCAGGACAACACCCGTCGCATTTCCCGCGCGAGCGGACAGATTTAACAGCGTGGAAATTTCCGCATCGCTGGGCTGCCCGGGCAGCAGTAGTGTGGTTTGTGAAAAGTCCGCCAGACGGGAAAACGGAAACGAAGCGCCCACAAAATAGGACAGGTTAGGCAACATGCTAAAGTGCCGCGTGTGACTCAGATCGATCCAGGAGTCCTCTTCAATTCGGCTCTTAATATTGTTGTTGAGTAACACGCCGCAGGGCGCATCCGCCTTGGGCTTAATATTAAAATAGAGCGCCAGCTGGTTATCGCCATAAATCAGATAGGGATCGAGGTTAATCTGGTAATGCTCCTGACGCGCATCGCCACCCAGGCGGTGCCAGACGCTTTCCAGAAGCCCCTCTTTATTGACGGTCAGATTACGCAGGAAGGTTCCGTTCAGGGTGACATTAAGCAGTGAGTTTTTCTCATCAATCCAGGTCTCTGACGGAAAGCGGTAATGCAAATGGAGCGGAACCGTATCCCCATCCCACAAAAACAGATCGGGCGCTGCGCGGAAATTAACCCGCATCGCATCGTGCCAGATACCGGTTGCGGTAAGGCTTTGATCTTTGCGCAACAGCTGACCCAGACGGACAGGATGGAGCGTATTGATCCAGCGAGGCGCATCGTAAGGACTGCGACTGGCAATGGATTGCGGCTTAACCTGTAACATGCTGCCATCGGTAGTCAGGGGCTGGGTTGTCAGACGATTCGCGGCCTGGCGCAACTGATTTTCGTCTGCGCCACTCACCAGCAACAGCTTATACACCGGATTGCCTGGATTATCGACCATTTGCAGGGTGGGCCCTGAACCGGCAGGAAAGGTCAGTGTGCCAATCTTGTCACCGGGATGACCAAACAAGATGCCGTTTTTTTCCGGCAGCGTACCGCGGACGACCGGGAAGCTGATGCCGCGGTAATCACTTTGAATGCCCAACCAGGATGCCACCAGCACTGCCGCAGTGACCGTGTCGGGTGAAACGCTGTTGGTAAAGGCAAACGTGACATCCGCTGCGGTCATACGTTGCGGGTCAATAAATGGCCGCGGGAAGTTACGCAGGCTGGTACCAATATTTAACTGCTGGCCTTCAAGGCTCAACATCGTTTTGGGCAGAATAGTCACCTGATACTGTTCCGCACTGTCTTTTTCGCACAACAGCTTATCGGCGTCGTTAATTTTAAAACTCAGGTTGTTGTTGGACACGATCATGGCCGCCGGAATGTCCAGCTGGTAATCGCTTTCATCACTGTCGCCCGAACCTAACGGCAGCGTACCGAGCGGTTGGCCGTTTAACATTAACTGCAGAGAAGTATTACGTGCCGCCAGCGCCTGGGAAACGCGCAGCGACAGGTTAAGGCGTGCGTTGGTCACTACCTCATCGCCTGGCAACGTAAACAGGATACCCGATTGCAGTTGACCACCGGTCAGCGTAATCCCCTGCCGCTGCCCCATTTGCGCCACGCTCAGCGTGCTGCTGACGGGCTGATTGAGCATGCTGCTGGCCATCGCGGTCGCCGTAGCCTGACCCGGTGCATAAGGGGTTGCACCCGCCGCCGCTTCCAGGGCCGGTTCTGCGTTATCAAGCCCCGCCGGTGGCGGTACGCTCGACAGCGCGCTGCTGTCATGGGTGACGGTAGCAGGGCTGCTGGCAGACGGCGCAGCGGCTGTCCCGCCATTCGGCATCGCCGATCCGGAAGCCGCCTCATGAGTTGAGGTTGATACCGCAGGGTTCTCTGCCCCGGTGCTGGCTGCTGGGGCTGCGCTGTTATTCAGCCCGGCATTGCTGTCTGGCACTGGGCTGTTGTTTGGTGTGGTATTGCTATCCGGTGCAGTCCTCATGATCGGGGCAGCACTGCTATCTGGCACAGGGCTGTTGTTGATCACTGCGTTGCTGCCAGGTGCGGCGCTGTTGTTGAGGATGGTATTACCATCCGCTGCAGTCCTCATGATCGGGGCAGCACTGCTACCTGTCGCAGGGCTGTTGTTGATTACTGCGTTGCTGCCAGGTGCGGCGCTGTTGTTGAGGGTGGTATTACCATCCGCTGCAGTCCTCATGATCGGGGCAGCACTGCTACCTGTCGCAGGGCTGTTGTTGATTACTGCGCTGTTATTCGGCACCGCGCCACTTTCCGGTGCCGCGCTGTTGTTTAACACCGCATTGCTGTCCGTGGTCTGGCCGTTATTTACCGCAGTAAGGCTGGCGTTATTACCGGCAACGGGCGCCTCTGCCGACGCCGGCAGAGCCCACAATGCAGCCGAAAGCGACCCTGCAAGCATCGACTGTATCAACATTCTCATACTGCACTGTCCTCTTTCACCGCCACGTTTTGCGCTCCGCCTTTACGTTTCTCACGGCGATCTAACCAGGTCAGCCAGAACAGTTCGAAAACAGTACGAATAATGGTACCCAAAGAAGTAAGGGGGTTATCTTGCTTATATTCAGGCTGAATCCATGCATCCGCTCGCGCCAGTACCACACGCACCAGTTCGCGACGACGCGACAGCGGCATTGCGCCAAAGCTGAGACGAATGCTCTCTTCATCGCCGGAAATTTTGCTTGCCGGGATAGTAATCGTGCCGGATTTCAGCAACAGATCGATCTCTTCAATCGTGTCATGCTCATGACGGTTATCCGGTGCGTCCAGATGCGCGCCTCCCATTGAGAGATCGCTGGTCATAGTGCGCGAGGAAATACCGCTGGCGTAATGAATAATGGCCGGAATCTGCACCTCGATACGAATCGTTTTTCGTACCTGCTTGGTTTCACGCGCGACCGCAATCGCGGCCATTAAAATAATTAAGCTGAAGATCGCCCAGCCTACGTTAAGGGCAATCACGTAAGGATCGACACCAAAATAGTCATGCATCGTCGCACGCACGATACCCGCTACGATGCCAATGCTGAGCAATAGCGCAACGATGACGTGCGGGCGAACAATATGGAAATCGAAGAAGCCCTGATCCAGTACACCGCCTTTGTCCGTTACGTTAAATTTGCCATGCTTAGGTGACAGCAATGTCAAAATCGTCGGAATCACCAGGTGGAAACACATGACGGTTTCATAAATTTCCCCCCAGAAGGTGTAGCGGAAACGGCCATTCATACGCGAGTTTACCGACAACGACAGCACCAGATGAGGCAGGACATAAGCAAAAATAAGCGATGCTGACGAATGGATAATATTCAGATTGAACAACAGATAAGCCAGCGGCGCGGTCAGGAAGATGACGCGCGGCAGACCAAACTGGAAATGCAGCATGGCATTGAGATAGCAAAGCCGCTGTTGCCACTTTAAGCCACGACCCAAAAGTGGGTTATCGACGCGGAAAATCTGCGTCATTCCGCGGGCCCAGCGGGTACGTTGTATTACGTGCAGGCCCAGACGTTCAGTCGCCAGACCTGCAGCCAGAGGAATGGCCAGAAAGGCCGATCCCCACCCACGACGCTGCATTTTCAACGCCGTATGGGCATCTTCGGTCACCGTTTCGACGGCGAAACCGCCAATCTCTTCCAGCGCAGAACGACGAATGACGGCACAGGAACCGCAGAAGAAAGTCGCGTTCCAGTTGTCATTACCCTGCTGCACCGGACCATAGAACAGCGCACCCTCATTAGGAATACTGCGCGCTGCGCGCAGATTGCGTTCAAAAGGATCGGGCGAATAAAAATAGTGCGGCGTCTGTAACAGCGCCAGCTTAGGATCTTTCAGGAACGGGCCCACCGTTGCCTGTAAAAATGTGCGGGTCGCTACGTGGTCGCAGTCAAACACGCAAATCAGTTCACCTTTTGTGATCTTCATTGCGTGATTAAGATTACCGGCTTTGGCATGGCTGTTATCGTCGCGCGTGATGTAGCCCACACCCACGTCGGCCGCGAATACAGCAAACTCCCGGCGTTTTCCATCGTCAAGCAGGTAAACCTTTATCTTGTCACGCGGATAGTCAATGCACTGTGCGGCCAGAACAGTGTCACGTACGACATCAAGACTTTCATTATACGTGGGGATATAGACATCAACCGTTGGCCACAGGCTGGTGTCCTCCGGCAGGGGTTCAATCGTTCGCTTTAATGGCCATGTGGTTTGCAGGAAGCCGAGTATAAGGATCAGCCAGACATACAGTTCCGCAATATATAAGCCAATGCCAAGAATCGCTTCGATTTCAGAATTAAAATACAGTGTTTCCGTCGTCCGCCACCATATATAGCGGGATGACATCAGGGCGGAAAGAATAACCATCACTACCGTTATTTTACGGCTTTTACTGAACCCCAATAAAAACACCATACCAATGCTAATCAAGCCAAAAATATACTGTTTTTGACTATCCATCGGCGTGATAATAATCACCGCAGCAACAGGTGCAAGCACCAGCAGCAGCAGGTAAAACCCAAGTTTACCCATGACCCACCCTGAAAGAGCTGTTTTTTTTAACCTGCCGGAGCAGGTCATTACATTTAGTAGTTACCGGTGTTAATTTGCGCCTGAACTTCGCCATTCCCCACCGTGATATTCAGAATACTGGCGACACGCCTGGTGATCAGTTCGATATCAAAGGCAGCAGCAGAGGCAGGGCTGAAATCATAAACGGATTGCTGCGAGGCGTTGGCCTCACCCACACTTTCATCACGATGAATCTGCCCCAGTAGCGTATCGCCCAGCCGTTGCTGAAGAAAAGCGGTCACATCGCGATTGATATTCCGGCGATTGTCGCACTGGTTGAGGACAAAATAGTGACCGTGCCGGCTGTTCAGCGGCTGCCCAATCAGGCGGTTTTCTTCAATATGGGGTAACAGTGACACGGAGGCGGTATCCGCCAACATAACGACCAAATGCATATCGGCTAACGCCCTGATGGCTTTAAGCGCAGGTCCGGGTCCGGGAGGAAAGTCCGCTACCATCACCAGGCCGGGATAGTTCAGTAACGTATCAAGGCCTCGCTTGAGAAAATGCGGGTCTTTAGTCAGATTCTCTTCGAACCGCTCACGCTGGGCTTCGGTAACATTGCCGTAAGGCAGAACAAAAATGTTCCCTCCGGTCGTCAAAATAGACTGGCTCCAGTCAGCCTGCTCTTCTGAGCGAGCAACGAAACCCCGTCCGTCATTCAGGGGAACGCCGAAATGAAGACGCAATGCATTCTGTACATCAAAATCAATTGCCAATACCTTGCTACCCGATCGGGCCAGACTCCAGGCCAGATTGGCTGCCAACGTAGTTTTCCCCACCCCACCTTTGGGCGAGCACACACAAACTAACGGCATAAGGCAATCTTCTCCAGTAACGGTTTTAATAACGTTTCTTTAGGTAAATTCTCTGACGCGCTGTTACGCGCACGGAACAGATCGCTGAAGCGACCGTTCTCTGCTTCAGGACGCGCCGGGATTGAGGGGGCAGTGTCAGGTGCCTTTACCGGCGCATGCGTCTTCTGTACGGCGACCTCGGCCTGAGGCGTTGCTGAGGATGTCGGGAACAGGGAAGAGGAAGCGTGTGAAGCAGGCTCAGTCACGTCAGGAAGCGGCTCGCTGGCTGACAGGCTGTTTATGAGGGAACGGGAAGAGGCAGATGCAGGCGTCGACACCTGCGCGCTCTGAGTTAACGCTGAACCCATGTCCAGACTAAACTCATCACCTTGAATCGGTTGTGGCTGGGGTAAATCAATACGCTGGCCACCACTAAACGGCATTTGCTGATCGTCACTCGCCAGTTGACGAATGAGAGACCATTTACTTTTCTCCGCCGCTTCCTGCGATTGGCCTGACATATCCTGAAAGGCGATATCGAGCGTTTTTGTCTTTTCCTTAAAACGCTGTAAGTCGTCGTAATTCTTCATACACCACAACCTAAAACATAGGGAGGATTTTTCCAGGAATATATCATAATAATTTGAACACAGTGAGATAATTCTGATTACAAAACCAACAGATTCAATAAGAAAGCTTAATGCTAATTAGTTGTGTTTAGCAAAAAATGAGCACTAACTCACATATATTTCGTAAAATTATTGAGACAGCCTTAAGTAAAATATCAGCCTCAATGATTAAGATCTAAGTATCTACTAACCCGGGGAGCATGGCTAACACAACTCCTTGTATTGGAAAGCAAAAAAAAGCTGTCTCGTGTACTGTCGTTTTTACAGCATTCTGACATTGGTGCTTAAGGGTTGTGAGAATATTGAATTATGGTTGGTAAAGTATTACTACGCGAATGCGTGGCCAACAAAACCTGTATTCTTCAAATCCGGCGGCACGTCACATCCCAGGATTTATGAATGCCGCGAACGGGCAGAGGAAGAACGTGCCACTAACCAGCGGTGCATTTTGGCGATGAGTGACGCCAGGAAGGTAACGACAGCGTTGCGGGCTTCTAGAGTCAAGCGGAATCACCTGTCGTTTACCTACAAGGATTCCGCATGACAGGACATCTCTAGCGCGTCACATCACCTGACGCAATCAGTTGGTTTTCATCCTGATCAACCGCAAAGCAGGCTATTTGCTGCTCACCGTACTGTTTCAGTTTCGGCTGCAACTGAACACAGGTGCCAAAACGGCGACGGCAGCGCGCATTGAACGCGCAACCCGGAGGCGGATTGAGCGGGCTGGGGAGTTCACCGGTCAGCTTGATACGTTCACGACGATCGTCAGGATTCAGACGTGGCGTGGCCGACAGAAGCGCCTGGGTGTAAGGATGGCGGGGATGAGCAAAAATCGCCTCTTTACTGCCCTTTTCAACGCAGCGTCCCAGGTACATCACCATCACGTCATCTGCAATGTGTTCAACCACCGACAGATCGTGAGAGATGAAGACATAAGACAGCCCCATGTCTTGCTGCAGATCCATCATCAGGTTAAGCACCTGCGCACGCACTGACACGTCCAACGCCGAAACCGGTTCATCTGCGATTAAGACATCCGGATCGAGCATCAGGCCACGCGCAATCGCAATACGCTGACGTTGTCCTCCGGAAAACATATGGGGATAACGGTCATAGTGCTCGGTTTTAAGACCGACTTTGGCCATCATTTCCAGCGTTTTTTCACGCCGCTCGGCTTTAGTGAGCGAAGTGTTAATGATCAGCGGCTCTTCCAGAATCTGGCTGACTTTTTTACGCGGGTTTAGCGAACCATAGGGATTTTGAAACACGATCTGAATTTTCTGTCGACGCAGCTTTTGCGCCTGCGGATCGTGTTTTAATAAATCCTGACCATGCCAGTAAAGCTGCCCTTCCGTCGGCGTTTCAATCATAGTCAGTAAACGGCCTAACGTGGATTTGCCGCAGCCTGACTCCCCCACCACGGCCAGTGTTTTTCCGCGCTCCAGGTTAAAAGAGACACCATCCAGCGCTTTGACCAGCCGCTCCTGACCAAATAAGCCTTTTTTCACCGGATAGTGTTTTTTCAGGTCAATAGCCTGCAGCAGATAGTCGTGCTTCGTTTTCTCAGGACTCATAGGTTGGTCTCCCGGCATCGTCCAGCGGATAGTGACATTTGGACTGACGTCCCGGAATCGTCCGCAGTTCAGGTTCTTCTTTACGGCAGCGATCGTTAGCATAAGGGCAGCGTGGATTCAGCAGACAGCCCATTGGACGATCGTATTTGCCTGGCACCACCCCCGGCAATGAGGCCAGGCGTGCTTTATCGGCCGCGAATTCTGGCAGCGCACGCAATAACGCCTGCGTGTAAGGATGACGGGGGGCTTTAAAGATATCGGACGCCTTGCCGCTCTCTACTACCTGGCCGGCATACATCACAATGATATGGTGGGCCGCTTCTGCCACCAGTGCCAGGTCGTGCGTGATCAGGATCAGCGCCATGTTTTCCTGCTTTTGCAGGTCCAGCAGCAGTTCAATGATCTGCGCCTGAATCGTCACGTCCAGCGCGGTCGTCGGTTCATCGGCAATCAGCAGCTTTGGACGACAGGCAATCGCCATCGCGATCATCACGCGCTGGCTCATCCCACCAGACAGTTGATGCGGATACACATCCAGCCGCGAGGCCGGATCGGGAATCCCCACCTGATTCAGTAGATCAATCGCCCGCTGGCGGCGGGTACTTTTATTACCGCCCTGATGGACCTTAATGGCTTCCATGATTTGGTAACCCACGGTATAGCAGGGGTTCAGGCTGGTCATCGGATCCTGAAAAATCATGGCCACTTCGGCGCCCACCAGCTGACGGCGCTCTTTTTCAGAGATACGCTTTAGATCGCGTTGGTTGAATTCGAGTTTTTCCGCCATCACCTTACCGGGGAAATCGATCAACCCCATGATAGCCAGAGAACTGACGGATTTACCCGAACCCGACTCACCGACAATGCCCACCACCTGGCCCTGTTCAACCTGATAACTGATGCGGTCTACTGCGCGGAACGGTGCCTTATCGTCGCCGAAATGCACCGATAACTTATCTACATTTAATAACGCCATCTCGGTGCCTCTTTACTGCTTGAGTTTCGGGTCGAGTGCATCACGCAAACCATCGCCCATCAGGTTAAATGCCAGCACGGTCAGCAGAATGACTAATCCGGGGAACGTCACCACCCACCAGGCACTTTGCGCGTACTGCAATACGTCGGAGAGCATAGTGCCCCACTCCGGCGTTGGCGGTTGCGCACCCATACCGAGAAAGCCCAACGCCGCCATATCAAGAATGGCGTTGGAAAACCCTAACGAGGCCTGAACAATTAACGGGGCCAGGCAGTTAGGCAGAATGTTCACAAACATCTGACGCAGCATACCGGCACCGGCGACACCTGAGGCCGTCACATAGTCACGATTGACCTCAACCAGTACCGCCGCGCGTGTCAGACGGATATAGTGCGGCAGCGCGACAAAGGTCAGAGCAATAGAAGCATTGACGATCGACGGACCAAAAATGGCGACCAGAACAAGGGCTAACAGCAGGCTAGGCAGCGCCAGCATAATGTCGACCAGACGCATAATCGTGGCATCAACCGCTCCACCGATATAGCCCGCCAGCAGGCCGAAAATCACGCCAAAAATCAGCGACAACACAACGACCATGCAGCCCACCAGCAAGGAAAGGCGCGCGCCGTACATCAAACGCGAGAGGATATCGCGCCCCACATCGTCGGTGCCCAGGATATAGCTCCAGCTTCCTCCCTCCTGCCACACAGGTGGATGCAGCAGGGCATCACGGAACTGCTCCGCCGGGCCGTGCGGTGCCAGCACCTCGGCAAAAATGGCAATCAACAGCATCAGAATGATGTAAACCAGCCCTATAACCGCGCCTTTGTTACGTTTAAAGTAGTGCCAGAACTCCTGAATCGGGGTCATCGGCTTAGGTGCGACATTCACACTCGCGGGATCAACGACAGACATGATGCCCCCTTATTTCTTATGACGTATGCGCGGGTTCACCACGCCATACAGCAGATCAACTAACAGGTTGACCAGGATAATCAGGATAGCCGTCAGCAGCACACCGCCCTGCACGACCGGATAATCACGGCGTTGCAGCGCTTCGATCAGCCAGCGCCCCAAACCCGGCCAGGAGAAGATGGTTTCGGTCAGGATGGCCCCTGCCAGCAAGGTACCCACCTGCAAACCGATGACCGTCACAACCGGCAACATCGCATTACGCAGAGCGTGAACGACGATAACGCGCATACGCGTCAGGCCTTTCGCCCGGGCGGTGCGGATATAGTCTTCACCCAGCACTTCCAGCATAGAAGAGCGCGTCATGCGCACGATGACGGCCAGCGGAATGGTGCCCAGCACAATCGCGGGCAGAATCATATGCATGACGGCATCTTTGAAGTCGCCAGGCTCTCCCCAGATGAACGTGTCAATCAGCATAAAACCGGTCAACGGATGGCTGTCGTCCAGAAACACCGTATCTGCCACGCGACCTGAAACCGGTGTGAGATTGAGCTGGACCGACACCAGCATAATCAACATGATGCCCCACCAGAAAATCGGCATCGAGTAGCCGGTCAGGGAAATCCCGACCGCGGTGTGATCGAATACAGAACCACGTTTTACTGCGGCCAGAACGCCAACCGGAATCCCCACGGCGACGGCAAACATCATGGCGCAGATCCCCAGTTCCAGGGTGGCTTTAAAGCGCGGGACGAATTCAGTCCATACAGGAATGCGGCTCTTCAGTGAAATACCTAAATCACCGTGCAGCACACCGTTGATATAGTGCAGATACTGTTTCCACAGCGGCTGATCGAGCCCCATCATCGCCATTAACTCAGCATGGCGCTCGGGGGAGATACCGCGTTCACCTGCCATGATCAGCACCGGATCGCCCGGGATCATATGCACAAACGCGAAGGTCAATAATGTAATACCGATGAACGTTGGGATGACAAGCCCCAGACGCCGGAGTATGAACTGCAGCATAGGCGTAATTCTCAGTCGTTTTCCTCTGGCCCTGGCCAGAGATAACATTGCTCATTAACCGCATCCCGCGACAGCAGAACGCAACGCAGGAAGCGCTTCTTTTTGTAAAAGTAATTAGCCGGAAAAAAAAGAGCAGATAACAGGCGACCTGACACGGTCGCCTGAGGGCCGGTAAAACCGGCCCTGACTGCAGTAATCCGAAAGGTTATTCCTGAATATCGACGGTATCGAAGTGATGTTTACCTAATGGATCAACGACATAACCAGTAACTTTCTTGCTTACAGGCTCATAAACGGTTGAGTGAGCGATGATCAGCGCAGGCGCCTGGTCATGCATGACAACCTGAGCCTGCTTGTAGTACTCAATACGTTTGTTGTGATCGGATTCCGCACGTGCTGGCTGAATCAAATCTTCAAACGGCTTGTAGCACCAGCGCGAATAGTTAGAGCCGTCTTTCGCCGCCGCACAGCTGAACAGCGTTGCGAAGAAGTTATCGGGATCCCCATTATCGCCAGTCCAGCCCATCATGACCGTCTGGTGCTCACCCGCTTTGGCACGTTTCAGGTACTCGCCCCATTCATAGGTGACAATCTTGGCTTTCACGCCAATTTTCGCCCAGTCAGCCTGAATCATCTCTGCCATACGGCGCGCGTTCGGGTTATAAGGACGCTGAACCGGCATTGCCCACAGATCGATAGAGAAACCATCCGGCATACCGGCTTCTTTCAGCAACGCTTTGGCTTTCTCTGGATCGTAGGCATAGTCTTTAACATCGTTGTTATAGCTCCACATTGTCGGTGGAATCAGGTTTTTCGCTGGCTGGCCGGCGCCCTGATAAACCGCATCAATGATGGCTTTCTTGTTTACCGCCATGGTCAGTGCCTGACGCACTTTCACGTTATCCAGCGGTTTTTTCTCGGTGTTGAATGACAGGTAACCGACGTTCAGACCTGGCTGCTCCATCAGGTTAATTTTGCTGTCTTTCTTCATGCTGGCGATATCAGCCGGATTCGGATACGGCATGATCTGACATTCGCCTTTCTGCAGCTTGGCGTAACGTACTGACGCATCGGGGGTAATCGAGAAAACCAGACGATCGATTTTTGGCTTGGTTCCCCAGTAATCCGGGTTGGCTTTGTACAGGATACGTGAGTCTTTCTGGTACTGCTGAAGCACAAACGGCCCGGTGCCCACTGGATTCAGGTCAATTTTTTCAGGCGTGCCGGCTTTCAGCATGTTGTCAGCGTATTCTTTGGACATGATGGAGGCGAAATCCATGCCCAGATCAGCCAGGAAAGGCGCTTCAGGACGCGTCAGCACAAAGCGAACGGTATGATCGTCTACTTTTTCGATTTTGCTGATCAGCTTTGGCATATCCATACCTTCAAAGTACTCGTAGCTGCCGCCAGAGACGTTGTGGTATTTGTTGTTTTTGTCTAACTGACGCTCAAAAGAAAACACGACGTCATCCGCGTTAAATTCACGCGTAGGTTTGAAATCTTTAGTCGTTTGCCATTTCACGCCGTTGCGTAAATGGAAGGTATACGTTTTACCGTCAGCACTGACGTCCCACTTTTCAGCCAGTCCGGGTACCAGTTCGGTCGTACCGGTTTTGAATTCAACCAGACGGTTATAGATTGGAACTGAACTGGCATCGTACGTCGTACCCGACGTAAAGAGTTGCGGGTTAAACCCTTCCGGAGAACCTTCAGAACAATAAACCAGGGTTTTCGCCTGAACACCTGCGGCTACGGTCATGGCGACGAGGCTCAGACCGACCTTCAGCATCCTGGATTTGGCCAGGGAGTTGATCATGCTTTTGCTCCATTGTGATGTGTTGTTGTGTGCATTGCCCGACCTCTGGTTTTTTTATGCGGTTCAGGCGGTCCACCCTGATCGGGTAATAAGAGTGAGATATTTTTGTTTTGATAATGCTGATTGATAAGTACCCATCAGAAAAATCTGTATCTGCACCGTTATTGACGCATCAATTTGTCAACAGTTGCAAAGAACGTCAATACAACGGTTAGTTATTTACACAGAGTGTGAGGAATAGCAAGCAACGATAAAAAAAACCCTGCGCGCGCTAACGCCCTATATTGCACAGTGGCGTGGCTTTATTTCCGCGCATTCTGCTACGACAGTCATCGTTAAGCAGTCATTACCACTAAATAAAATCGTACATCATTTAGCGCCAAATGTTGGATATCTGAACGATTCCCTGTGCGTTATGACGTTCATACAGCGGAAAATGCTGATATTTTCTCGCAAAAATTTAACATTTTGCTTTTTTACAGCATAACCAAAACTTATATTTCGCCTGCCAGCATCCCTCAGACAACAAGGCCTGCATCGCATTGAGACGGCAAAATAGCGGTCTGTCATGAAATTGCGCTGCAAGGATGTGTTATTAGTTTTTCACAAAATTACTGACATGAGATTTTCTAATAACAAACCCATAAAGGCTTGCTGTGATGACGTAATTTTCACAACACGTCATAAGCCCCGTCACAAACACAGGTGACGATGACTATGTCAGGCCGCAGCAAAAAAGCTGTTTTATCATTGGGTTAAAAACTAAACAGAAAGAGTAAAGATGGCCCCCTTTATTAACGAAACCCTGCGCATGCACGGCGCAAGCTGCCTTCGGCAGTTCTCATTCGCTTTTATTCAGGCAAAAAAACCTGTCTTTGCAGACAGTTTGCTTAAACAGGGTCGGCGAGAGAGGATTAGGCTTACTGCGTAAGCCCCCTTCAGGCCGTTGCGTTCGCAACGTTGTCTCGCTTCGCCCGGCGCAAACCGCCTCCGGAGGTTCTCATCCTCTTTTATTCAGGCAAAAAAAACCTGTCTTTGCAGACAGGTTTCTTAAACAGGGTCGGCGAGAGAGGATTAGGCTTACTGCGTAAGCCCCCTTCGGGCCGTTGCGTTCGCAACGTTGTCTCGCTTCGCCCGGCGCAAACCTCTTCCGGAGGTTCTCATCCTCTTTTATTCAGGCGAAAAAAAACCTGTCTTTACAGACAGGTTTCTTAAACAGGGTCGGCGAGAGAGGATTAGGCTTACTGCGTAAGCCCCCTTCGGGCCGTTGCGTTCGCAACGTTGTCTCGCTTCGCTCGGCGCAAACCGCCTCCGGAGGTTCTCATCCTCTTTTATTCAGGCGAAAAAAAACCTGTCTTTACAGACAGGTTTCTTAAGTATGGTCGGCGAGAGAGGATTCGAACCTCCGACCCACTGGTCCCAAACCAGTTGCGCTACCAAGCTGCGCTACTCGCCGATGGGGGCGCATGTTACTGCTCCCCCTGATAAGCGTCAACCGCTTTTTGCGCTTTTAAGGCCAATCGCCTGGAAAGCAGGCGGTCAGCGGCTTCTCGGCGTTATCAATCCAAAATCCCTGTGTGATTACAGCGCTTTAGTCGCCGTTCTGGCTGGCGCCTGACACCAGTTGTTCGCCTGCTTAATTCCACCATCGGGCGAGGTATAACCCAGGCAGCCCAGAATCGTATCAAACAGCTCAACATGACGATGGGTTTTGCCCGTACGCTGTTGCGCCTGCAGTCGTTCAAAGTTTTCGCGATTCGTAGAGTACGCCAGGTATTTGTCCGATGCCCAGACCATCATCGGCACGCGGAACTGCTCTGGGGGTGCCATCTCACGCGGCGTGCCGTGCAAATGCATATTGTCGCTAATCGATTCACCATGATCAGAGGCATAGAAAACAATCGCTTTCTTATCACGCAGCTGATCCAATACGCTGTCCAGCATGCTGTCGACGTAGAGTACCGAATTATCATAGGCATTAATCAACTGCGCTTTGCTACAGGTTTCATCCACGCCCATGCATTCAGGCTGGTAACGCGCAAAACTGCGCGGATACCGTTGCGAATAGAGGTAATGGGAACCTTTGGTATGCAACACAACCAGATGCTTACCTTTTGGATAACGCTGCAATGATGCCTGCAGCTCAGGTACAAGCAGCATATCATCCACTGACTTGCCCTGATTGCGTGGTTCTGAACCGATCTGCTCACGGAAAGAGAAGTTATTAGCGTTGATGTTATCGTAGAACCAGACTTCACTCTGCATCGCAAACAGCTCTGAGGTGAAGCCTAGCTCTTTCATTACCGCGAAAACATTTTGCTCTTTTAACGTCCGGCCAGGATTATCCATGGTGCCGCCTTCACGTACAAACATACAACGTAAAGACAGCTTGGTCGCGGTATCACAGGATTCACCGCGGAATGCGACCAGATTTTTCTCCTGAGAAAGCTTCGGCGTGGTATTACGCTCGTAGCCCAGCAATCCCATATGGTCCCAGCGCGTGGTTTCGCCGATAACAAATACAACGTAAGTATCATCTAAGCCCGGCGGCGCAACATAGGTAAACTTTTGGGCAGGATCCAGCAGTTCATGGTTTTCCAGCGTTTCGTCGACTTTCGTCCAGGTAAACAGGCCCAGCGCGGCCAGCCAGTTAGAGGGTAAATAGGAGTGCGCAACTACGCCGCCATAACTGGGCAGATCGATATTGGTCACTTCCTCATTGTTTTTTTGCAACTTATCAAGGTAGCGGATGGGCAGCCAGACGAGGGCGACGCAAGCCAGCAGGATAAGCGTCGGCTTAAGACGCTGTCCTGGTGTGCGCAGCTGCTCATTGAGCGTCATGCTAAGACTGTTACGCCAGATGAAGAACAACGGCAGCGCACTGGCCAGGACCATCCACAAAATGAAGTGATAGCCCACGACCTCTTTAGACAAATCGGTATCGGTTGTCATCACGGATGCAACAATGCCATAGCCGATAACCACATTAAAAAAGGCCATGTAATAGGCGGCGGCGACAGAAATCAGCACGATCAACGTGGCCAGAATACGGTAAAACACTCTTCCACCCAGCGATAACAGCCGCATCAGGAAAAACGTTAACAGTACGATAGCCACAACCTCTGTAAGCGCGGTGAGCCAGGCTGTCACGGTTGAAGTTGTCAACAGTCCCGCAAAGCGGCGATAAAAAATCGGCAAATTCAGCAGTATACCGAGATACAAAGCCAGCAAGAGCGACAGCTTTTGCTGTGTTAATGATTTTATATAATTCATGA
Source organism: Pantoea sp. JZ2 (assembly GCF_035191405.1). Taxonomy (NCBI): domain Bacteria; kingdom Pseudomonadati; phylum Pseudomonadota; class Gammaproteobacteria; order Enterobacterales; family Erwiniaceae; genus Pantoea; species Pantoea sp. JZ2. The sequence continues at coordinate 4,630,990 of NZ_CP045247.1, forward strand.
AAAATGGAGTTTCCCCGGACTAAGCGCTTAACCAAACGTTAATCTGACTGCCATATTTCTGCAGAGTTCGCGAATTAAGCAAGCCGGTTAAATAAGAAGAGAATTCTGAGCGTTTTGACATGCCCTGATATAAAGCGGCACAGTTAAGCACGCGGCCACGCTATAAACCAGAAAATAATCCTGTTCAGCACGATCCGGGAAGTGGGCCAGAAGAGAAAGTAAGGAAGGGCCCGGAACCAGGCCCTTGATCGCTTAGCGAATAATGTTCAGTGTTACGTCAATATTGTTACGTGTGGCATTTGAGTAAGGACACACGATGTGCGCGGCGTCAACCAGCTTCTGTGCTTCTGCTTCATCCATGTCAGGCAAGTGGATATTCAGCGTCGCTTCGATACCAAAACCATTTGGGATTGGACCAATTCCGACTTCACCTTCAATCCATGCATCTTTTGGCATCGCAATCTTGTCGCGGCCAGCAACAAATTTCATCGCACCCAGGAAGCAAGCTGAGTATCCCGCTGCAAAAAGCTGCTCTGGGTTAGTGACTTCGCCACCTGCGCCGCCCATCTCTTTTGGCACACCCAGTTTGACATCCAGCACGCCGTCAGAAGACGTTGCGCGGCCATCACGACCACCGGTAGCTTTAGCTTTTGCACGGTAAACCACTTGTTCTAAAGACATCGCTTTTCTCCATTGCACTATTTAATCGCTCGCTACTCATCACAACGTAGTCGAACAGTGAAGGTTAATTTACTGCCTGTACTCATTAGAAAATTTAGCGCGGAGCCATCAGTTTGTCACGTAACTGGTTGAGCTGTAGCTTAAGCGCATACATCTCGTCCTCGCTACAGTCTGACGCACACTGAATGTCATCAGGAATACTTTCAGCCTGCTGACGTAAAGCCCACCCGGCATCCGTTAAGCTGACCACCACCTGACGTTCATCCTGACGGGAACGCTGACGGTTGATTAAGCCCGCATTTTCCAGACGTTTCAACAGCGGCGTCAGCGTCGCTGAATCCAGAAAAAGCCGTTCGCCTATTTCTGACACCGTGAGTGAATCCTGTTGCCACAGCACCAGCATGACCAGATATTGCGGATAGGTAATATCCATCTGGCTAAGTAACTTGCGATAGACTTTATGCATCGCCAGATTGGCGGAATAAAGTGCGAAGCAAAGTTGCTGATCGAGCAACAGTGGCGCTGCTTTCACTTTTTTGTCATCTTGATAACTGTTCATGGAAGTAATATAGATAGCACACTAGTTAATTGCAAGCAATTTATGACAGCCGGGGGTAGTGCATGCAGGATTCTTTGGAAGAACAGGCACGACGCTATGCCACGCAGGTCCATGCTGAATCAGGACAGCGGCGTAAATATACCGATGAGCCCTATATTGTTCATCCGACAGCCGTGGTGGAGTTGGTCAGAAGCGTAACCGATGACCCGGTTATGCTGGCCGCTGCCTGGCTGCACGATACTGTAGAAGATACGGCGACGACACTCAACGATATTGAAAATCATTTCGGCCCGGAAGTGGCCCGACTGGTTGAAATGCTGACCGATACCGCGCCCACGCAGGCAAAAAATCGGGCTGCCAGAAAAATGGCGCATTTCCGTCATACTGCCCAGGCCAGTCCTGAAGCGCAAACTATTAAGCTGGCCGATATTATTGATAACACACGGGCCATCGTCCGCTTCGATCCGCACTTCGCCCGCGTTTACCTGATTGAAAAGAAAATTCAGATTGGCCTGCTCAAAGAAGGCAGTGAAGTACTCTGGCATCAGGCCTCGACAAATATTGAAAAGGGCATTGCACAGCTAAGTCAGGCACCGTACAGCGTGCCCGAGAACTGGTTTATAAAGCAGGCAGCGCGGTACGGCGGGTTACGTTGACGCTGACTGAGTATCTTTCTCACAGCAGGTAAACGCCAGCCATAGTCGAATCTGAACGCAGCGCTGGCTGTTCCGGTTCCCGAAATGCGTCACCGGGCCTGTCATCCGAATCCCTGTGCTGCGAGTACGCCGCTGTTTTTTCCTGATGGCAGACGCCGTGGAAACGTAACGGTGTAATAATAACGACGACAGGGCCAGCAATAGGCTTTTGAAAGAGATCCAAATCCAGGTTAAATCAGTAATAATTTACCTTTAACGAGCACACTTTTATTACTGTGATAATAATCACGATAGCCTACAAAAACGATGGACTTATAAAGATAATAGAATAGGGTAATATGATGTTTAATGAGAGTTGAAACATTATGATTATCTTAAACAATCCTGCCCTGTTATCTAAATGGTTTAACCTTGACAATATTATCGTCAATCATCGCCCTTAATCCTTTCCTTTTACCGTTCTGAGCACTCGCTGGCTTATACCTCCGGTGTCGCGGGTGCACGCACGCGCATCCTGATTTCATTAAGACTGCATAAATAGTGTCGTCCTGTTGCATCGCTTTTCTCGCTCTTTTTACAGGCTACGTACCCTGCCGTCTCAGCGAAATTCATGGACATTTAAATTTAAAAGAATGGCCACGCCTGATTTTTATTTATTTGCAAAAGTCACGGCACCGGCATGCCTGAATAAAAGGAAGAGCAATGAATAACTTTAAACATTATAAAAGGAAGAGCAATGAATAACTTTAAACATTTACCGGAACCTTTTCGCATTCGTGTTATTGAACCCGTTAAACGGACGACCCGCGAATATCGCGAGGCGGCGATAATAAAAGCGGGTATGAATCCTTTTTTACTGGACAGTGAAGACGTTTTTATTGATCTCCTCACGGACAGCGGCACCGGCGCAGTGACACAAAACATGCAGGCAGCCATGATGCGGGGCGACGAATCATACAGTGGAAGCCGCAGTTACTATGCATTAGCCGATGCCGTGAAAGCCATCTTTGGGTATGAATATACCATTCCGACTCATCAGGGCCGGGGTGCAGAGCAAATTTATATCCCGGTATTAATTAAAAAACGTGAAAAGGAAAAAGGCCTCGACAGAACCAAAATGGTGGCTTTTTCTAACTACTTCTTCGACACCACGCAAGGACATAGCCAGATTAACGGCTGCACTGTCCGAAACGTTTATATCAAAGAGGCTTTCGATACCGCAGTACGTCATGATTTTAAAGGCAATTTCGACCTGCAACGTCTGGAAGACGGTATAAAGGAAGTGGGTGCCCGTCACGTGCCTTACATTGTGGCGACGATCACCTGCAACTCGGCTGGAGGACAACCTGTCTCCCTGGCCAACTTAAAAGCCATGTACCAAATCGCAAAGCAATATGACATTCCTGTGGTCATGGATTCAGCCCGTTTCGCTGAAAATGCCTACTTTATCCAGCAACGTGAAAAAGAGTACCAGGGCTGGACAATCGACGCGATTACCCGGGAAAGCTATCAATATGCCGACATGCTGGCGATGTCGGCCAAAAAAGATGCCATGGTGCCAATGGGCGGTTTGCTCTCCTTCAAGGACGACCGCGTCTTTGACGTCTATACAGATTGCCGAACACTGTGCGTCGTGCAGGAAGGTTTTCCCACCTATGGCGGCTTAGAAGGCGGTGCGATGGAACGGCTGTCAGTAGGGCTTTACGACGGGATGCGTCAGGACTGGCTGGCCTATCGCATCAGCCAGATTCAGTACCTGGTAGACGGGCTGGAATCCATAGGCGTGACCTGTCAGCAGGCTGGAGGGCATGCTGCTTTTGTCGACGCCGGTAAATTATTACCTCATATTCCCGCCGATCAGTTTCCGGCTCAGGCCTTGGCCTGTGAGCTGTATAAGGTGGCAGGCATTCGGGCTGTAGAGATTGGATCATTTTTGTTAGGTCGCGATCCGAAAACGGGTAAACAGTTGCCCTGCCCGGCTGAATTGCTGCGTCTGACCCTTCCCAGGGCCACCTACACGCAAACGCACATGGATTTCATCATTGAAGCATTCGGGCATGTGAAAGGGAATGCGGCCAACATAAAAGGCTTAACCTTCACCTATGAGCCTGAGGTATTGCGCCACTTCACTGCAAAACTTAAAGAGATTTAACTGTCATACCTGTAAAGTGAGCGGCTGTCAGCGACAGCCGCTCTGCCGCATCGCTCTGTTAACCTCACAACAATAAAAATGATAAACATGAGATACCGTATTGAGAGGACACCATGGACGATCATCCACATCAAAAACATTCCGCCTTTTGGGGCGTGATGGTTATTGCCGGCACGGTCATCGGTGGCGGCATGTTTGCACTGCCCGTCGATCTGGCCGGCGCCTGGTTCTTCTGGGGCACTTTTATCCTGGTGATTGCCTGGTTTTCCATGCTGCATTCCGGTCTGTTATTGCTGGAGGCCAATTTAAATTACCCACCAGGCTCAAGCTTTAATACATTAACCAAAGATCTGCTGGGTCAAAAATGGAATGTAGTTAGCGGCATTACCGTTGCGTTTGTGCTGTATATTCTGACGTACGCCTATATCTCAGCCAATGGTGCGATTATCAGCGAAACGCTGTCCGCTCACACGGGCCTGACTTTGCCTGCCCGCGTCGTTGGCATCGGCACCGCGGCAGGTGTTGCTGGCGTGCTGTGGATAAGCTCACTGGCAACAAGCCGGATTACATCCCTCTTTCTCGGCGTTAAAATCCTCGCCTTTATCATTGTTTTCGGTTCATTATTTTTTGACGTTGACTATGCCATTCTCAGCGATGCCAGCAGCCTCAGTGACACGCATTCTTACTTCGCCTGTATCTTTATGGCTATCCCTGTCTGCCTTGCTTCATTTGGTTTTCATGGCAATATTCCCAGCCTGATAATTTGTTATGGCAAGCAGAAAGACAAGCTGGTGAAAAGCCTGGTTCTGGGCTCCTTACTGGCGCTGTTTGTCTATCTTTTCTGGTTGTATTGCACTATGGGCAATATCCCGCGCGAAAGTTTTAAAGGCATTATTGCGTCGGGGGGCAATGTTGACGCCCTGGTGAAGTCGTTTATGGGCACCCATCCCGACAGAGTTATTGCCTTTTTCCTGCTGGTTTTTTCTAATCTTGCCGTTGCCAGCTCTTTTTTTGGCGTCACGTTGGGGTTATTCGATTATCTGGCGGACTTGTTTAACATAGAAAATACCGCCGTTGGGCGAGGCAAAACGGTGCTGCTCACCTTTCTTCCCCCCAGCCTTTTGTACCTGATCTTTCCAAATGGCTTTCTCTATGGCATTGGCGGCGCAGGCTTATGCGCAACAGTGTGGGCCGTCATCGTGCCTGCCCTACTGGCAATGCAGTCCCGGAGACGCTTTCCCGACCAAATTTTTACCGTGTGGGGTGGCAGAATCATTCCCGCCATGGTCATCATTTTTGGTGTCGTTGTGATTGTCTGCTGGGTAGGTAACGTACTGGACGTGTTACCGAAGCTTGCCTGATAAGACACTGGCAGGAAATACGGATGGCGTTGTGTGCTGGAGGCTAAACAGCCGGCCACCCTTGTGACCGGCCTCACCTGTAAACGGGTGGTAAAACTTAATCAAGCAGCTGACGTCCAAGATACGGATTGGCGTGAAGTAATTTCATCAATTTCTGTGCCGTTGCTGAAGGGCGCGTACGCTGTGCTTCCCAACTTTTAACCGAAGAAACGCTAACACCCATGATTTTTGCAAACTCATCGACCTGCATTCCCGCCATTTCGCGCAGACGTTGCGGCTCTGGCATTGCAGGTTGACGCTGAGTTTGCAGCGCAACAGGGCTGTTATCACGTGTCAAAACAATCTGCTCAAGGCTGCTGAGCAATTCAAACATAGGATCTTTTAACTCCATAGAGAACTCCTTAAAACTCACTATGAATCACGTGAAAGAAGGTACACGAACCTGAAATCAGGTTCAGAAACCGGACTAAGCAAGCTGCATCCCATAAGAGTTTGTATTTATGATGAAAATCTTATGGGACACAGCCTGTACTGCACCGCTGCTTAAACATGACAACGCAATGCAACATATGCCGGGAGACTAAGTATGGATAGAGACCTGACAATTTGCAGTGCAAATTAAACATTTTTTTTAACTTTACAATTCTGAAAAAAGGCTAAAAACCCTAACCGTTTGATGCAATTGATTTTGTTGATACGGCATCTACTTCGCGTTCCGATCTTTTTTTCTTCACCCTCTTCGGTGAATAAATCATCAGAACCCCGCACACGCTTACAACAAAAGAATTTGCAAAATATGCGCCAGATCTTTCGATTTTCTACAACAAAACGGTCAGTACCAGCAATTTATCAAGCTACGCACTGGCGATGCCGTGGCTGTCGTGCCGCCAGCGCCCAAAGACATAACGGTTATCAGGCAATCACCAGTACGATTAATCCTGCTCTGTCATCTGGACAGGCCCTTCCCATAGCGAGCCAGAGCAACGGGTTGCACTACTTTAAGGCAACTGAACAATGAGAGGGCATTTACAGGATAGTTGTTAATACAGCCTGCACCCGGTACGGGATGCTCAGGCAGTGAGCGCGGTTCCGGGCAGGCTTAACAAAGGGCGTCTGAACAGGCCCCGCTCAGGGTTTATTCTTACTGCCTTTACAGCACGAGCCGCCCCTTATCGGGTATGGAAAAAAGCCTTTTCACTGCTCTTTAAAAGGCTTTGTAAACGGATGAGGCCCTGATTTTACGTTTAACCTCTTTTTTCTTACCCATAATGGCCTGACAGCGCGCTTTCACATTGTGTGGCCATTAACGTTTGTTCTATTCTTTAGGCCACTGCTTACCCGGACATCAGCCAGTTTTACTGACAGGAGTTGAACCCATGGCTTCAGGAATTTCCCGCGTCCTGGCACGCAGCGGCATTATGCTGGCTGGCGTGCTTATCGTTCTGCAACTCACCGCGTGTGGTGATAAAGAAGGCGAACAACGCAAAGCGTTTATCGATTTCATGCAAAATACCGTTATGCGTAGCGGTGAACATCTGCCGAGTCTGAGTGAAAACCAGAAACAGAGTTTTGGTCCCTTTGCTGGGGATTACGCGATTTTGTATGGTTTCTCACAACAGGTGAATAAGACGGTCGATCAGGGCATGCGCCCGGTCGTGGATGAGCTTTCTGCTATTCGCGTGCCGCAAGACTACCTGAGTCGCCGGGATTCTCTGGCTCAGGCCACAAGCGCCCTGACCGTCGCCACCCAACAACTCGAAAGCGCCAAAATGCAGGCGGATAAGAGCAAAGCCGGTCTGAAACAGTCTGACGATCTGAAAAAGGTTTTCGATACCGCCTATGACAAGGTCGTCACTCAGCCTGCCGCTCAGTTGATCCCATTGTTACCTAAACTCCAGACGCTTAGTCAGGATGCGGTTAAAACTGGTGAATTTCTTCAGGTACAGGGGACACGCGTCAGTTTTAATAATGGCGGAGTCCAGTTCCCTACTCAGGAACAGGCTACCCAGTACAACAGCCTGATGACCAGTTTATCAGCGAATGTCCAGGCACTGACTCAGGCCAAGAATGCCGTTCAGGGCACGGGACAATAAATTTCACACGGACAGATTAGCGACTGTTCATCTCATAATCACTTCACCACGCGCTTGCGCTTCATAAAAACGGGCCAGATCAAAATGTGATCTGGCCCGTTTTTTATTAAATTAAGTTGTGACTTTAATCACATTTTATAAACAAAGCAGCATGATAAAAGTGTGATAAATATCACTTAAAGTAAAAAGAAACGGTCAAAAATTGGTCATAACTTTCCTGTATGACCCTTATTTTGTGATACAAATCACTTAAAACGCCCCTGTAACCCCGTCATAAATGTGACCTGCATCACTCATGAGGTCACCCACTACGCAGGCCAATATTCGCGTGATAAAGTCCGCCTGCATACAGTAATACTGACGGCGCATCGCCGTAGTGGCTAAACAAAAACAAACGCGCGCTCCTGTTGCAGCGCGTCTCAACAAGGGGTGGGCTTATGTCCTCATCAGTAAAGGTCAAAGTTCAAAGCTTTGGTCGCTTTTTGAGTAATATGGTGATGCCTAACATCGGCGCGTTTATCGCCTGGGGTATTATCACCGCGCTGTTTATTCCAACGGGCTGGATTCCAAACGCAACACTGGCGAAACTTGTCGCCCCGATGATCACTTACCTGCTGCCATTGCTAATTGGCTTTACAGGTGGACGTCTGGTGGGAGGCGATCGCGGCGGTGTAGTGGGTGCCATCACGACAATGGGCGTGATTGTCGGTGCTGATATGCCGATGTTCCTCGGCTCGATGATCGCAGGCCCGCTTGGTGGCTGGGCAATCAAGTCATTTGACCGCATGGTTGACGGCAAAATCAAAAGCGGCTTCGAAATGCTGGTTAACAACTTCTCTGCCGGGATCATCGGCATGTTGTTGGCGTTGCTGGCCTTCCTGGCGATTGGTCCCCTTGTCGAAGGTTTGTCACATATCCTGTCCGGTGGCGTCAATTTGATGGTGCAAAATAACCTGCTGCCATTGACGTCTGTCTTTGTCGAACCGGCGAAAATCCTGTTTCTTAATAATGCTATTAACCACGGCATCTTCTCACCGTTGGGGATTCAACAGGCAAGCGAAGCCGGTAAGTCAATCTTCTTCCTGATTGAAGCCAACCCAGGCCCGGGTATGGGCGTACTGATGGCCTATATGTTCTTTGGTCGTGGTAGTGCGAAGCAGTCTGCCGGCGGTGCGGCTATCATCCACTTCCTGGGCGGTATTCACGAAATCTACTTCCCTTATGTCCTGATGGCACCACGGCTGCTGCTGGCCGTGATCCTCGGCGGTATGACCGGCGTGTTTACTCTGACGGTTCTGCATGGCGGCCTGGTTTCTCCTGCCTCACCGGGTTCTATTCTGGCAGTATTAGCCATGACGCCAAAAGGCGCTTATTTTGCGAATATTGCCGCAGTCTTCGCTGCTTTTGCTGTTTCCTTCGTGGTCTCTGCTATTTTGCTCAAAACCAGCAAAGTGAAAGAAGACGATGATATCGAAGCGGCTACGCAGCGCATGCATGACATGAAAGCTGAGTCAAAAGGGCAGGCGGTGTCAGGTGCCGCGATTGCCAGCGATGCGATGAGCGTTGACCTGAATCATGTGCGTAAAATCATCGTGGCTTGTGATGCCGGCATGGGGTCAAGCGCTATGGGGGCAGGCGTACTGCGTAAGAAAGTTCAGGATGCAGGCTTAACGCATGTGTCGGTAACCAACAGCGCCATTAACGCGCTGCCGGGTGATGTTGACTTAGTCATTACGCATCGCGATTTGACCGAACGCGCCATTCGTCAGGCTCCTCATGCCCAACACATTTCACTGAATAACTTTCTGGACAGTGCTCTGTACAGCACGCTGACCCAGCGCCTGGCGGCGGCAAACCGGAGTGAAGCGAACCGGGAAGTCGTACAGAAAACATTGGGTGACAGCTATGATGACGGCAGTGCCAACCTGTTTAAACTGGGGGCGAGCAATGTGTTCCTGGGACTGAATGCCAGTAATAAAGAGCAGGCCATCCGCTTTGCGGGTGAGCAGTTGGTGAAAGGGGGTTATGTTCAGCCCGAGTACGTTGATGCGATGCTGGAGCGGGAAAAGCTGACGCCGACATACCTTGGCGAATCGATCGCGGTCCCGCACGGCACGGTTGAGGCTAAAGACCGGGTGCTGAAAACCGGTGTGGTTTTCTGCCAGTACCCTGCTGGCGTGCAGTTTGGTGATGAACCCGATGAGGTGGCGCGCCTGGTCATTGGTATCGCCGCCCGCAATAACGAGCATATTCAGGTGATCACCAGCCTGACCAACGCACTTGACGATGAGCAGGTCATTGAAAAACTGGCTCATACCAACAGCGTTCAAGATGTGCTGGATCTGTTATCAGGCAAGCCAGCGTTAGCCTGATTCGGTCCGACATTTTCCCTGGGGCGGTTATGCCCGTCCCACTTTGTTGGGGCGGACATGCCCGCCCCGTTGTCATTTGATATGGGTCAAAATTATGAAAGCGTTACATTTTGGAGCGGGTAATATTGGTCGCGGTTTTATTGGTAAACTGCTGGCAGACGCAGGTATTGAGCTGGTTTTTGCAGATGTGAATCAGACGGTACTGGATGCCCTGAATGCCCGTCATGAATATCCTGTGCATGTCGTCGGTGAACAGGCCAACGTCGACATCGTTACAGGCGTCAGCGCCGTTAACAGTACCAGCGACGATATTATCCCTCTGATCGCTGAAGTTGATCTCGTTACCACTGCGGTTGGCCCGCAAATCCTGGAACGCATCGCCACCAGCGTCGCCAAAGGTCTGGCCAAACGCAGTGATAACGGCAATGTTCAGCCGCTAAATATTATCGCCTGTGAAAATATGGTTCGCGGTACCAGTCAGCTCAAACAGCATGTGCTCCAGGCACTACCGTCCCAGTATCACGCCTGGCTTGAGGCACATGTTGGCTTTGTCGATTCTGCGGTTGATCGTATTGTACCGCCTTCTGAGGCCGGCAGTGAGGATCCGCTGGAAGTCACCGTGGAAACCTTCAGCGAATGGATTGTGGATAAGACCCAGTTTAAGGGCGATCTGCCCACCATTCCGGGCATGGAACTGACTGACAACCTGATGGCCTTTGTTGAGCGTAAGCTTTTTACACTCAACACCGGCCACGCGATTACGGCCTACCTGGGACAACGGGCTGGCCACCAGACCATCCGCGATGCCATTCTTGATGAGGGTATTCGCGCCGTCGTTCAGGGTGCCATGGAAGAGAGTGGCGCGGTGCTCATCAAACGTTATGGGTTCGACGCCGATAAACATGCTGCCTATATCCAGAAAATCCTGGGCCGCTTTGAAAATCCTTACTTAAAAGATGATGTTGAACGCGTGGGTCGGCAGCCACTTCGTAAGTTAAGTGCGGGCGATCGCCTGATTAAACCAACGCTGGGCACACTGGAATACGGGTTGCCGCATGCCAATTTGGTGAAAGGGATTGCGGCCGCCATGCACTACCACAGCGACCAGGATCCGCAGGCGCAAGAGCTGGCTGCACTGCTGGCGGAAAAAGGGCCACAGGCAACCCTGGCTCAGGTATCTGGCCTGGAGGCTGACAGTGAGATTGTAAAAGAAGCCGTTAGCGCCTGGCACGCCATGGCATAATAACGCCATGTTAGCAATCCAGATCGGGGGCGATGACGTCGCCTCCGACAGCAGTACGACATTGACGCAGGCCATAATGGAAGAAAAGCAGGCTTTTGAAAATCGTGTGCTTGAACGTCTGAACGCGGGGCGATCGGTGCGGAGCTTTCTGTTCGCCGCAGTTGAACTGCTGGCCGAAGCCGTTAATGTGCTGGTGTTACAAGTATTCCGTAAAGATGACTACGCCGTGAAATACGCCGTGGAGCCCCTGTTGCTGGGCGACGGCCCGCTCGGCGAGCTGTCGGTCAGGCTTAAGCTGATTTATGGCCTTGGGGTGATTAGTCGTCATGAATATGAAGATTGTGAACTGCTGCTGGCCCTGCGCGAAGAGCTGAATCACGACGCGGGCGATTATCGTTTTACCGATGATGAAATTCTGGGTCCTTTCGGTGAATTGCATTGCGTCTCAGCCTGGCCGCCGGTTCCCACCTTACAGGCAGACGATCCCGCCTTACAGGCGATGCAGCAGCAACGCTACCTGCAAATGGTGCGCTCCACGATGGTCCTGTCTCTGACAGAACTCATTTCCCGTATCAGCCTGAAACAGGCGTTTAAGAAGGCATCCAGCTAAATCCTGCGGGGAGCCTGAACCGCTCCCTCTTTCACCCTTCTCCCGAGAATCTGTCGTGAATTTGGTGTATCCTTAGCCTGTTTTCCTCAACGAGTTGTTGTCATGAAAGAGCAAGAAAAGAACGAAATTAAACGCCTCAGCGATCAACTGGACGCGCTGAACCGTAAAGAGCCTCAGCTACTGGAAGCGGGTGATGCTGAAAAGCTGGGCGCGCTTTTAAAAGAGAAAGAAACGCTGGTGACGGAAATTGAACGTCTGCGCAATCAGCGCGACGCCAAATTGAGCCAGGAAGCGCAAAAACTGCAGAAACTGCCGTTCAGCCGCGAAATTACCAAAAAAGAACAGGCCAATCTGGGTGCCTTAAAGAAAAGTGTACGCGGCCTAGTTGTCGTGCACCCTATGACCGCGCTGGGACGAGAAATGAACCTGCAGGTCATGACAGGCTTTGCCAAAAGCGCCTTTTGATGTGTGCGATCAGGCAGCCGCCTGATCCACCGCATGCTGGCCAGTAGCCGTGTTCACCTGCTCTGCCAGCGTATCCAGCAGCGTATAACGACGGCGGTATTCGGCCCGCTTCTTGCTGGCAATTTCCTCAAGCGTTTTTCGTGGCAACATCAGCGGCAGTGCAAACATGCCGTCAGCGCGGGCCTGACCATTCAGCGTCAGCCAGAATTCACTGTAGCTGGCACAGAATTTATCGCTTTTACTGTGGCGATAACGCAGACTACGAAAAACATGCGTTTCGTCGCCTACTGCGGCTATTTTTTTGACATCACACTGCTGCGACAAAATAAAGACCACCTCCATAAGCAAGCGCTTAGGAAATAAACCATGTGCCGCTTTCGTTGCGTCGCGAATCACCTCATTACTAATGGTTTTTCGCGGTCCCTGTAATCCTCCAATCACTAAGGTGCGTTCATTATCTTCATTCAAAATCGTGAATGACAGAGAGGCAATTCCCTCGCCCTGATAACGCAGCACTAAGGTGACTTCACCCTCACGATCGTAAAAGCCAGAACGGCAGGCAATAACAAAGTCTTCGTCGTTTTTACCCACAAGTCTGGCCAGAACAGTCTCTTCACCACTTTGCAAAATCTGGCGAAGCGATAAATTCGCCAGGTTGTTCATCAGATTATAGTGATCAAGAATCGCCTGCGCCCGTTGCGCGACGCTCATTCCTGCACGCAGATAGGGGCGATGAAGCTTCGCGGGTAACAACCCCTGTACGTGCATTAACTGGGTGATTCTTGGTAACGCAGAAAGTTGCTGTAAATAACGCAAAGTCTTAACAGGTGCAATAAGGGTTCTTAAAGCAAATTTAAGCCGGAATCGCCGGCTCCGCCAGATTTTGTTGGGGACGTACTTTCCGCTAAGTAATTGAAAAAATAAACTGGCGTATGAATCCGCCATCACATCGTGTGTAGTATAAATAGACATAGCCGACATTCTTATTGGTCTGATAATGACACTGATGATAAAACGACCGGCATCAACGGCAGGTTAATGACTCAAATTGTTAAAAATTTAGCGGGGTAAACTGACGCTTCGTTTAATTTTCGTTTAGGCCCTTAAGTCCGACTGCATGTGTGCAGGTGGTTTGAAGGTAATAAAATGCCAGAGCAGGCACCATTGAGAAGTTGCAGGGTGGAAGAACAGCATCCTGCGGGCATAAAAAAACCGGCAGAGCCACTCTGCCGGTTGAAAGTACGTATGGCGCTTAGCGCTTACTTAGCGGATGCGAAGCGCGCTGCCGCCTCGTCCCAGTTAACCACGTTCCAGAAAGCTTTGATGTAATCCGGACGTTTGTTTTGATACTTCAGGTAGTAGGCGTGTTCCCACACATCCAGACCGATGATAGGGTAACCCGATACGCCAGCGATCGCTTCGCCCATCAGAGGGTTGTCCTGGTTAGCGGTTGAAACCACGGCCAGTTTGTCACCTTTCTTAACCAGCCAGGCCCAACCGGAGCCGAAACGGGTCGCTGCCGCTTTTTCAAACTCTTCCTGGAATTTTTCTACGCTGCCGAAATCTTTTTCAATCGCGGCTTTCAGCTCGCCCTGCAGCGTGGTGCCGGTTTTCAGGCCTTTCCAGAACAGGCTGTGGTTAGCGTGACCACCCGCGTTATTGCGCAGCGGGCCTTTTTTATCTGCTGGCAGCTGATCCAGTTTGGTGATCAGTTCATCGACAGGCAGATCGGCAAATTCAGTCCCTTCCAGCGCCGCATTGGCGTTGTTGACATAAGTCTGGTGGTGTTTGGTGTGATGGATTTCCATCGTCTGCTTGTCAAAATGCGGTTCCAGTGCGTCGTAAGCGTAAGGCAGGGATGGCAGTGAATAACTCATGTTCTTCCTCTCCATTTAGTGTTTGAGCAGCACGACAATGTCGGCACGTGCCGCGTAAGCAGTCGTATCATTATAGTTAAATTCATGATCGGTAAAAGCGTAATCAATGCCCTATTAAACATAAGGTTTTGAAAAAGCATGCAAAGCAGCCAGATTTTTCGGTGGCGGAAAGCCTGGGTGCGTAAAGAGGATTACCTGCAAAGCGCCCCGAACACGTAGACGTTATCTCAGCCGCTGCGGATGACTATAGATGGTGGCACGGCCCGGTTTACTGAATCCTACCAGGGTAAGATGACAGCGTTCGGCCACCTCCACCGCTAACTGGGTTGCGGCAGACACGGCAAACAGAATTTCAACGCCGCACATTGCTGATTTCTGCACCATTTCATAGCTGGCCCGGCTGGAGACCAGTGCGGCACCATTGCCCCATTCGGCCTGACTGCGATAGCCCAGCAGTTTGTCCAGTGCCACATGGCGGCCGACATCCTCACAGCCATGAATCAGTCCACCCTCAGGATGTATCCAGGCGGCCGCGTGCGTGCAGCCTGTTTTTTGCCCGACGGGCTGGACGTCCTTGAGCTGCGCCAGCGCGCTGTCCAGCTGCGCCAGGGGAAAAGTCTGCGTAAACGGCAACGGTGTCAGCGGCTTTCCGATCTGCTCCAGTTGCTCCACGCCACATACGCCGCAACCCGTCCGGCCGGCCAGCGCTCGCCGTTGGGCTTTCAGCGCCATAAAACGTCGGCTGGATAATTCAATCTGCACCTCAATGCCGTGACAACCGGTCACCACATCCATTCCGAAAATATCGGCCGGAGAATCGATGATGCCTTCTGAGAGTGAAAAACCGACAGCAAACGCCTCCAGGTCCTTGGGCGTTGTCATCATCACAACGTGAGAAATACCGTTATACACCAACGCCACGGGCACTTCTTCGGCTAGCCAGTCGGCCTGAGCATGGTGCAGGTCGTCACGTTGCCAGACATGGATTTCACGCAAGCCTGCTCGCTCACTCGCACCGGTTTCCTCTTTCACTTCGTTGTTCTTCACGTTGTTCTGACCCTGAGCTGTTGCGGATGGCGTAAAGGTAACCCTGTTGCGCCATGCTGAATAGCTTCTATTCTGTACCCTGCGCCGTGCTGCAACAAGTCTGTGGGTGGCAGACAGCATAAAGCGTGAAAGGCCCACCGATTTGCCGTTATTCACAATGCGTTATGCCTGTTGTCGCCGGCGAAAAATGTATTTCATACTGAAGATAAAGGGCTGGACTGCTATGCTCAGCCTGTTGGGAGCTGTTTTGCACTGCGGTTTCCTGACGCGGTTTTCCGCCTGCTTTGCTCGCTGAGAACCGCTCACGAGGGAAAATGGCGAGAGATCCGGCCCATAACGGCTACTCGTAGCCGATACAGACAACCTCATTTTTGCTGGTGTCGTGAGTAGCGTAATCAGCCAACAAACAGGAAAATGCCTTTTATGCGCATCCGCATTATCCCGAAAGACCCGTTGGAGAAGAGCGAAAAAAAACCAGCGGAAATGATCCCGCCGTTACTCTTCCCCCGGCTGAAAAATTTATACAGCCGTCGGGCGGCGCGTTTGCGTGATCTGGCGGCAAAAAATCCTTTGGGTGACTATTTACGCTTTGCCGCCGTCATCGCCCAGGCGCAGGAAATCGTTCTGTACGATCATCCTCTGCAGATGAACCTTCACGCACATCTGCTCAGGAGCGCTCAGGAAGATAAAGCGCCGCTGGATATTCATACTCTTTCGCGCGATCCACACTGGCATCGCCTGCTGCACTCGTTAGTTGCGGAGCTAAAGCCCGAAATGAGCGGTCAGGCGCTGGCGGTGTTAGAGAACCTGGAGAAAGCGTCAGCGACCGAGCTGGAAACGCTGGCCAGTGCCCTGTTTGCGGGTGAGTACGCGCAGGTGAGCAGTGATAAAGCCCCTTTTATCTGGGCTGCGCTGTCGATCTACTGGGCACAAATGGCGGCATTGATTCCCGGTACGGCTCAGGCGGTGATGGGCGCACAACGCCAGCACTGCCCGGTATGTCACAGCCTGCCGGTCGCCAGCATCGTACATATGGGTTCGCATGAAAGTGCGCGCTACCTGCACTGCAACCTGTGCGAAAGTGAATGGCACGTCGTGCAGAACACCTGCTCTCATTGCGACCAAAACCGCGATCTGCATTACTGGTCACTGGACAGCGAGCACGCGGCCGTCAAAGCAGAAAGCTGCGGCGACTGTGGCAGCTACATGAAAATGCTTTATCAGGAAAAAAATCCGGCCATTGAACCGGTCGCCGACGATCTCGCCTCTTTAGTGCTGGATGCACGTATGGAGCAGGAAGGTTTTGTACGCAGTGGCCTGAATCCTTTTATGTTTCCCGGTGAATAGTTTTTTGCTGATGAAACCTCGCTAAACGGGAGTAACGCAATGAAACTGATTGGCAGCTATACCAGCCCCTTTGTCCGCAAGATTTCTGTCATCATGCTGGAAAAAGGCATGATGTTCGAATTTGTTAATGCGTCGCCCTACAGCGAAGACAGCCATGTTCCGCAATATAACCCGCTGGGGAAAGTGCCCGCGCTGGTCGCGGAGGATCAGCAGGTCTGGTTCGATTCCAGCATCATTGCGGAGTACCTCGAACTGCGTGGTCAGGCACCGGCTTTATTGCCCGCTGATCCGCTGGCGTCTTTAAAGGTTCGTCAGCTTGAAAAGCTGGCCGATGGCATCAGCGATGCGGCACTGGTGATCGTACGTGAGCAAATGCGGCCGGGTAACGCCCAGTCAGAAGAAGTGCTGTTACGCCATCGCGACAAGATTCAGCGCGGGCTGGACAGCCTGGAAAAAGAAGTGAGTGAAGGAAAGTGGATCGATAATGGCGAACTGAATCTGGCCGACATTGCCACAGGCTGCATGATTGGCTACCTGAATTTCCGTCGCGTTGTCCCTAACTGGTGCGTTCAGCGGCCCGCACTGGTCAGGCTGGCCGAAACACTCTTTCAACGGGAAAGTTTTGCCCGAACCACGCCGCCGGCATCCTGATCGGCGAGGCTGTCAGCGCTGATGCCGGTAGCGGTGCTGACAGCCTGTTTCCTTAGCGCATTTCAGTCTGCAATCCTTGCTTTCCCACGTAAAGGGCTGTCGACGTCTCCGTTATTCCCCTTACCCATCACCACGGAATGGCACATTCGCGCAGTAGCCTGAACCTGTCCGTCGTGACCAGTATAAACAGGGGATGAACTCCGTGAGAATAAGCGTAGCCACCTCTTGCATTGCTGCAGCGGCTCCGATATACCTTTCGGGCAGCCCTGTTCTGAGACAACCCGCGCGCTCAGGATGAAAAGGCGGCACAAATATTTATGTATGCTCACGCCCCGTTTCGGGCTGTGAGGCCTGACAGATCACTGCCTCAGCCAGACGATAACCGGACAAAATGACGACCATCCCATTACGCTTCAGAACGGCATTGTGTTGCCTCCTGCTCGGTAATATTACGCATGCCTGGGCTGAGGGGCTGACCCTGGGTGCGCAGGGGGAAGCGAACTTTACGCCCTATCGCGCGTATAAAACTCAGTTTTCTGGCCTGCCCTATGTGGGCTATGACAATGATCATGTCTATATTGATGGCACAGAAGTGGGCGCCTATTTTATCAAAGATGACACCACACAACTGAAAGCGCGCTGGTGGTATCTGGATAACGAATTTGATCCGGACCAGACTTCTGATTCGGCACTCCGCCAGTTACGCATCCGCCACAGCACCATGATGGGCGGCATGAGCTACCAGAAGATCACGCCCCTTGGTGCGTTTCGAACCGAATTGTCTGGCGATACGCTGAACGAAAGCCGGGGATGGCTGGGTACAGTCGCCTGGGCAGGCCAGGTCTCTCTGATGCAACTGGACGTTTATCCTCAGGCCGGTGTGGACTGGCTCAGTAAACAGCAGGCAAGCTATTACTACGGGGTAAGCGAAGAGGAATCTGCCCGCAGTGGTTTACCGACCTGGAACCATCAGGGCGTAACGCCATGGCTTGCCGTGGCGTTTGACTGGCACCCTGTAAAATCCTTCCATGTCTACCTGCAACCCAAAGTCACCTTCCTTACAGGGGCCCTCCGCGACAGCCCGATGACGGATCAACAGTATTTCTGGACGCTGTCTTCAGGCGTGACCTGGACATTCTGAAGCTGCACGCCGCGCAGTGCCGCAGCCCATTACAGGGTTCGTGGCCGTCCGGCTTTAATAACAGCCCCTGCGCTGCCAGGACGCCTTCGCAACCACAGGTGTTTTCAGTTTTTTATTGCGACTGCAAAAAGATAAAGTGCCACCAGCAGGTCGGGTGGCAGCATAAAAAAAGGGACGATATCTCGTCCCTTTTATCTGTATCAGAACCGATTACTGCAGCAGCGAGATATCGGCCACCTGCAGGAACAGCTCACGCAGTTTCGACAGCAGCGTCAGCCGGTTAATTCGCACCGCCGGGTCTTCTGCATTCACCATTACTTTATCGAAGAAGTTGTCTACCGCTTCACGCAGCTGCGCCAGTTCAATTAACGCATCCTGATAACGTCCTTCTGCAAAGTAAGGCTGCAGTTTGCTGCTCAGGGCGGTCACAAACGTGGCCAGTTGGATCTCTTCATTTTCTTTCAACAGTGATGCCTGAACGCTGTCATTAAGCGGTTCTGTTGATTTTGCCAGAATATTCGAGACACGCTTGTTGGCCGCCGCCAGCGCGGCCGCTTCATCAAGCGTACGGAAATGCGAAACCGCCTTCATACGTGCATCAAAGTCCGCCGGACGGGTTGGACGACGTGCCAGCACCGCCTGCAAGGTATCGATGCTGTGGCCTTCTTCCTGATACCAGGTACGGAAACGGCCCAGCATAAAGTCGATGACGTCATCAACCACGTTCGCATTGCTCAGCTTGCTGCCATACAGACGTACGGCCTCTTCGGTGAGCGTTTGCAGATCAAGCGGCAGATTTTTTTCCACGATGATGCGCAAAACGCCCAGCGCGGCACGACGCAGAGCAAAGGGATCTTTATCGCCTTTAGGATGTTGACCGATGCCGAAAATACCGGCCAGCGTATCCATCTTATCAGCAATGGCCAGCGCACAGGCTACCGGGCTGGACGGCAAATCATCACCTGCGAAACGCGGCTGATATTGCTCGTTCAGCGCCACAGCGACATCTTCGGCTTCACCGTCATGACGCGCATAGTGCATGCCCATAACGCCCTGCGTGTCGGTAAACTCAAACACCATGTTAGTCATCAGATCGCATTTTGACAGCAGGCCTGCGCGCGTGGCGTGATTCACATCTGCGCCCGTTTGTGCCGCAATCCAGCCCGCCAGCGCCTGAATACGATCCGTTTTATCACGCAGCGAACCGAGTTCCTTCTGGAACAATACGGTTTCAAGACGCGGCAGATGATCTTCAAGACGTTTTTTACGATCGGTATTAAAGAAGAATTCAGCATCCGCCAGACGCGGGCGCACCACCTTCTCATTACCAGAAATAATCTGCTGCGGCTCGCTCGACTCAATGTTGGTGACGAAAATAAAGTTTGGCAGCAGTTTGCCTTCCGCGTCATAAACCGGGAAATACTTCTGATCGCCTTTCATGGTGTAAACCAGCGCTTCAGCCGGCACCTTAAGGAATTTTTCCTCGAAGGTGGCGGTCAATACCACCGGCCATTCCACCAGCGATGTTACCTCTTCCAGCAGGCTGTCACTCAGGTCGGCTACGCCACCTAAACGCCGTGCTGCGGCTTCCGCATCGGCTTTGATCATGGCTTTGCGGACCTGATAGTCGGCAATCACCTGACCGCGCTTTTCCAGCACATCCGGATACTGATCGGCGTTCTCAAGCGTGATTTCACTTTCGCCCATGAAGCGGTGACCACGGATAACGCGATCGGACTTGATGCCAAGAATCGTGCCGGGGATCAGTTCATCGCCCAGCAGCATCGTAACGGTGTGCACCGGACGCACAAACTGCACGTCGCTGTCGCCCCAGCGCATCAGTTTCGGTACCGGCAGTTTGCTCAGCGCCGTGGCAATCATGCCCGGCAGCAATGCCTGCGCCGCTTCGCCTTTCACCTGAGCGCGATAGACCAGCCATTCGCCTTTATCGGTGCTCAGACGTTCAGCCTGATCGACTGTGATACCGTTACCCCGTGCCCAGCCTTCTGCCGCTTTGGTAGCATTGCCCGCTGCATCAAAGGCGGCGGCAACGGCAGGTCCACGCTTTTCTACTTCACGATCGGGCTGGGAGGCGCTCAAATGGGCGACTTTCAGCGCCAGGCGACGCGGTGCAGCAAACCAGCTCACTTCGCCATGGTTCAGATTCGCGGCATCCAGCTCGGCCGTCACTTGGGCAGCAAAGGCTTCTGCCAGGCTACGTAATGCTTTCGGTGGCAGCTCTTCGGTGCCGATCTCCACCAGGAAGGTTTTCTCAGTCATGGCTGCCTCTTACTTTTTGTTATTGCACATCGGGAAGCCCAGCGCTTCACGAGAAGCGTAATAGGCTTCAGCCACGGCTTTGGTCAGGGTGCGAATACGCAGAATATAACGCTGACGTTCGGTCACCGAGATCGCCTTGCGCGCGTCCAGCAGGTTAAAGCTGTGTGCGGCTTTCAGAATGCGCTCGTAAGCGGGCAAAGGCAGCGGTTTTTCCAGCGCCAGCAACTTCTGCGCTTCCTTCTCATACTGTTCGAAACAGGTGAAAAGAAAATCGACGTCGGCATATTCGAAGTTATACGTCGACTGCTCCACTTCATTCTGATGGAACACATCACCGTAGGTGGTTTTGCCTAACGGACCGTCGCTCCAGACCAGATCGTAAACGCTGTCCACGCCCTGGATATACATGGCCAGACGTTCCAGACCATAGGTGATCTCGCCGGTAACCGGTTTACACTCCAGGCCACCGACCTGCTGGAAATAGGTAAACTGCGTCACTTCCATACCGTTAAGCCAGACTTCCCAGCCCAGTCCCCAGGCACCCAGCGTCGGGTTTTCCCAGTTATCTTCAACAAAGCGAATGTCGTGTACGGTAGGATCCATACCCAGCGCTTTCAGCGACCCGAGGTACAGCTCCTGAATATTGTCCGGCGACGGCTTGATGATCACCTGGAACTGATAGTAATGCTGCAAGCGGTTCGGGTTTTCGCCATAGCGGCCGTCGGTAGGACGACGGGATGGCTGCACATAGGCCGCAGCAATCGGCTCCGGGCCAAGTGCGCGCAGGCAGGTCATTGGGTGTGAAGTACCAGCGCCCACTTCCATGTCCAGTGGTTGAACAATGGTGCAGCCCTGGCGCGCCCAGTAATCCTGCAATGTCAGGATCAGGCCCTGAAAGGTCTTGGTATCAAACTTTTGCATGATGAGTTCGCACGCGGTTCGGCTAGATAAAAAAAGAGTGCGACAGTATACCCTTTGACCGCGTGATATGCAGCCGGAAATCCGGCGGCGCAGCCGCGAGAGTGGATTTTTGGTGTCAAATTTAGCCTGCTGGCGGCCTGTCATCGCCTGATTAACCGATACGGTTATGCGTTTTCATGCGATCCTGTGCACAGAGGGTTCTGAATCCCCGCTATTGCGCTTGTTGAGGTCGACGCGACTGGCTACGCTTTGCACCGGGACGCACTGCGCCAGAGGACACCATGTCGCAAAAGATTTACTGGATTGATAATTTGCGGGCGATTGCCTGCCTGATGGTCATCGTCATTCACACCACAACGTGGTATCTGACCGGGCCGATGGCCATAAAAGGTCACTGGTGGGATATTGCTAACCTGTTCAATTCAGCGTCACGCATCTGTGTGCCGCTGTTTTTTATGATTTCAGGCTATCTGTTCTTTGGTGAACGCAGTACGCAGCCGCGCCACCTGTGGCGACTGCTGGGATGCCTGGTTTTTTACAGTGCCGTGTCACTGGTTTATATCAGCCTGCTGACGCCAATTGGCGAAGGCCGTTCAATTTTAAAAATGCTGCAGAAGCCGGTGTTCTACCATCTGTGGTTTTTCTTCGCGCTCATGGGGATTTACCTCTTGTCGCCCCTGATTCAGGTAAAAAGCGTGCGGCCGCGCTACGTGGCGCTACTGGTGCTGATTGTGGTGGTCCTCGCGAATCCCAATACCATGGATCAGTCGTGGGGGCGCTTTCACTGGTTGCCCATTAACCTTTACCTGAGCGGCGACAGTATCTATTACCTGCTCTACGCCTTATTAGGCCGGGCGATCGGTACCATGGACACAGAAAGACGCGCTATCACACCGTTGGCTGCCGTGACCTTTGTGGCCTGCGTGACCGTCATTATGCTGGGTACGAAGCGCGCGTTAATCGTTAATGGTGCCTTTAACGATACGTGGTATCTCTATTGCGGACCGCTGGTATTCATTGCCGCAATAAGCGCGCTGGTGGTGTTCAAAAATGCCTTTAATCAACGTACGCTGCCCGGTCTGGCCATCATTTCGCGCTACTCTCTGCCCATCTACGGCTTTCACGCCCTGTTCATCCATTTTATTCGCACCCATCACTATGACGATATGGCGCGTCCCTGGCTCGACCTGCCTGCCGTTTTTACCGTCACGCTGGTGGGCAGCTTATTACTGGGAATGCTGCTCAGTCGGGTGGATAAACGACATTGGGTGACCTGAGTCAGCGCGTCAGGTTCCAGCCTCTGGCGCGCCACAGCGCGGGTAACGCGGCCATATCGGTGAACACGGTCACCAGCGGATGATGGAGTTCGGGATTATGAGCGTCGGCACAGTAATAAAACACCGGCATGCCTGCTGCGATACCGGCACGCGCCCCCGCTTCGGAGTCATCCACCAAAATACAGCGCTCGACGGGTACCTGCATTTGTTGGGCTGCGTGAAACATCAGCTCGGGTTCGGGCTTCCAGTGGCCAATATCGTAACCGCTGTAAAGACGGTCAGCGAAATGATTCAGCATGCCGGTGAGGCCCAGCGAGTGCTGCATCTTTTTCACCGTGCCGTTTGACACCACGCATATCGGTACTGCCATTTGCCCGACCAGTGCCTTCGCACCGGCTATCGGCTTCAGTTCACGGTCAAACAAACGGGCCACTTCGCGCCGGTAAGCCGGTTCAACGTCCTCCAGAGGCAGAGCGACCCGATGCGTTTCACTGACGTCGCGGATGATGTCATACAGCTTTACCCCTTTGTACTTTTCGAACATCTCCTGCAGAGAGAGCGTAATCCCGTACTGGGCAAAGGTGGTGACATACGCGCGGGTGCACAGGACTTCACTGTCAACCAGGGTACCGTCACAATCGAAAAAGACGCATTCAACAGACATCTGACTCCTCCTTTTGTTCGGGGTACCTTAACACGTCAGCGTGTCCCTGAGGGGCCGGGATATGGCAATCGGTTGCGAAAAATCATTGTATTGCCGGGGCAAAATCGCCAGGATACGCGCCGGTGAAATTTTCTTCTGGATAAATGGCATGAATAAACAAGGCCTTTTTCAGCGCGTATTCAAACTGCAGGAGCATGGTACAACGGTTCGTACCGAAGTGATCGCAGGCATTACCACGTTTTTGACCATGGTATACATTGTTTTTGTGAACCCGCAGATTTTAGGTGTCGCAGGCATGGATACCCGGGCAGTGTTCGTAACGACCTGTTTGATTGCCGCGTTCGGCAGCATCCTGATGGGGCTGTTTGCCAATCTTCCTGTCGCCCTGGCCCCGGCGATGGGCCTCAATGCCTTTTTTGCCTTTGTGGTCGTCGGCGCGATGGGTTACTCATGGCAGGTCGGCATGGGTGCCATCTTCTGGGGCGCACTGGGTCTGCTCATCCTGACTCTGTTGCGGGTACGTTACTGGATGATCGCCAATATTCCGCTTAGCCTGCGCGTAGGCATCACCGCTGGCATTGGCCTGTTCATTGCCATGATGGGCCTGAAAAACGCCGGTATCATTGTGGCCAACCCGGATACGCTGGTCAGCGTGGGTAACCTCAGCTCACACAATGTGCTGCTGGGTGCGCTGGGATTCTTTATTATCGCCATTCTGGCCTCACGCAACATTCACGCCGCCGTGCTCATTTCGATGATCGTCACCACGGCGTTGGGCTGGCTGCTGGGCGACGTGACGTTCACGGGCGTGGTTTCTGCGCCGCCATCTGTCACCGCGATTGTCGGTCAGGTTGATATTAAAGGCGCGTTCAACATCGGCATGGCAGGCGTCATATTCTCCTTTATGCTGGTCAATCTGTTTGACTCGTCCGGCACCTTGATTGGCGTGACCGACAAAGCCGGACTGGCTGATGAAAAAGGCACGTTCCCGCGCATGAAACAGGCGTTGTATGTCGACAGCATCAGTTCGGTAACGGGCGCGCTGGCAGGAACGTCATCGGTGACCGCCTATATTGAAAGTACCTCCGGCGTAGCCGTCGGCGGCCGTACCGGATTGATGGCCGTGGTCACAGGCCTTCTGTTCCTGCTCGTCACGTTTTTATCGCCCCTGGCGGCCATGGTACCGGCCTATGCTGCGGCAGGCGCGTTAATCTATGTTGGCGTGCTGATGACGGCCAGCCTGTCCCGCGTCAAATGGGATGACCTGACCGAAGCCGTCCCGGCATTTGTAACTGCCGCCATGATGCCCTTTAGTTTTTCGATTACAGAAGGCATCGCACTGGGCTTTATTGCGTACTGTGTGATGAAGCTGGGCACCGGTCGCTGGCGAGAAATCAGCCCCTGCGTCGCCATTGTCGCCTTGCTGTTTGTATTGAAAATCGCCTTTATCGACGCGCATTAAAACCGTACGCAAAGGGCGGGAAAGCAGTGAGCGTTACGGTAAGCACGTAACGCTCCAGTAACTCAGACGAACTGGCAGGCCTGCTCCAGGCTCAGCCGGGGTAATCGGGGCGGGAGCTTGTCGGGTAAGCCATAGCCCAGGTTAATGAGCAGGTTGGCCTGCCAGGTGGTACCGGCAAAAAAGGCCGCGTTCACTTTAAGCGGATCGAATCCTGACATCGGGCCTGCATCCAGCCCCAGCGCACGCGCGGCCATGATCAGATAGCCTGCCTGCAAGCTACTGTTACGAAATGCGGTTTCTTTAACCAGATCGGGTGTGTTGGTAAACCAGTTTCGCGCATCGGCATGTTGAAACAACATGGTCAGATGCTGATAAAACTCGCTGTCCCAGGCAATAATCACGGTGACAGGGGCGCGCAGGGTTTTCTCAAGGTTGCCGGAGGCCAGGGCCGGCTTCAGCTTTTCTTTTCCCTCCGCAGAGGTGACAAAAACAAAGCGACCGGGTGAGCAGTTGGCCGAGGTCGGTGCCAGGGCAACCATCTGATAGAGCTTCTCCAGCAGCGACTGCTGCACCGGTTCAGGCTGCCAGTGACTGTGCGTACGGGCCTGGTAAAACAACGTATTCAGCGCGGCATCATCGAGCGGTATCGTCATATAACTCTCCAGGAAAACATCCAGTATTTAACCTGTACGTTGCGTTCACGCTTTTGGATGCCTATTCGCCCGGTTTAGTGTGAATGACCTGGCACGCCGCAAAACGTGAGCAATCTTATCCCTCGTTATCATACCTTGCGTTACGGCAACCGATGCGCAACGCACGGCGGATTGCGTTTCTGGATGCACATTTCCACCGCCGTCTGCCCGCTGAGCTACTTACCAATACAGAAACTGGAGAAAATCCGGCCTAACAGATCGTCCGAGGTAAATTCACCCGTAATTTCACTTAGCGCCTGCTGCGCCAGACGCAATTCTTCTGCCAGTAATTCCCCTGCCCATGCGCCCAGCAGTTGATGTTTTCCCTGCTCCAGGTGGGTTGCGGCTAATTCCAGTGCCTGCAAATGACGACGGCGCGCCAGGAAGCCGCCTTCCATATTGTCGGCAAACCCCATGGTCTGTTTGAGGTGATCACGTAAGGTATCAATCCCTTCGCTGGTGCGGGCAGACAGTCTGATCAGGGCATGACCATTGACGTCCGTCAGGCCGAGCGTTTCACCGGTGATGTCCGCTTTATTGCGCACCACGGTGATCGGCAGTTGAGACGGCAGGCGAGCGACAAAATCGGGCCAGATTTCCGCCGGTTCGGTCGCCTGTGTGGTGGTGCCATCAACCATAAACAGCACGCGGTCCGCCTGTTCTATTTCATGCCAGGCGCGCTCGATGCCGATACGTTCCACCTCATCACTGGCTTCGCGTAAACCGGCGGTATCAATGATATGCAGTGGCATACCATCAATATGGATGTGTTCACGCAGCACATCGCGCGTGGTGCCGGCGATATCCGTGACGATAGCCGCTTCACGCCCGGCAAGTGCATTAAGCAGGCTCGATTTTCCGGCATTTGGCCGACCGGCAATGACGACTTTCATCCCTTCGCGCAGCAGGCTGCCCTGTCTGGCTTCCGCGCGCACCGCATCGAGATCGCGAATGACAGCATTAAGCTGCCCTTCGATTTTGCCGTCAGACAGGAAATCGATCTCTTCATCTGGAAAGTCAATGGCCGCTTCCACGTAGATACGCAGGTGAGTCAGGGCTTCCACAAGCTGGTTAACACGGACAGAGAATGCGCCTTGCAGGGAATTTACCGCCGAACGCGCGGCCTGTTCTGAGCTGGCGTCAATCAGATCGGCAATGGCTTCCGCCTGGGCCAGATCGAGTTTGTCGTTCAGAAACGCGCGTTCAGAAAACTCCCCAGGCTGCGCGATACGTAATCCGGGCAGGGCCACAATCCGTTTCAGCAGCAGATCCAGAATCACCGGGCCGCCGTGACCTTGCAGCTCCAGCACATCCTCGCCGGTAAAGGAGTTAGGGCCAGGAAACCATAGCGCGATGCCCTGATCCAGCACGCTGCCATCACTGTCGTTAAACGATAAGTAGTCGGCATAACGTGGTTTAGGGAGTTTACCCAGTACCTGGCGGGCAACCTCTGCGGCCTGCGGACCGGAAACACGCAAAATGCCAACGCCGCCGCGTCCGGGCGGCGTGGCCTGAGCAACAATGGTATCGCTATGGCTCATACATTTTCTCTCACTACAAAAAACAAAGGCGGTCGCTTTGACCGCCTGAGCATAACCTGTTTTATCGCGGGAGACCTCCCGCGACGGTTTTACGCTTTCTTCTTGTCGCGGCTGTGTAAGCCACGTTTTTCCAGCCCGCGATAGATCAGCTGCTGCTGGAGAATGGTCACCAGGTTACTGACGATGTAGTACAACACCAGACCTGACGGGAACCACAGGAAGAACACGGTGAAAATTACAGGCATATACGTCATGATCTTCTGCTGCATCGGATCGGTCACCGTCGTCGGTGACATCTTCTGAATGAAGAACATGGTGATGCCCATCAGGATCGGCAGAATATAGTACGGATCCTGCGCTGACAGGTCATGAATCCATAAAATAAACGGCGCATGACGCAGTTCAACCGAGCCAGACAGCATGTAGTACAAGGCCAGGAAGATAGGCATCTGAATCACCAGCGGCAGACAGCCACCCAGCGGATTCACTTTTTCAGCCTTATACAGCGCCATCATTTCCTGGCTCTGCTTCTGCTTATCATCCCCTAAACGCTCACGCATCGCCTGAATCTTCGGCTGCAGCATGCGCATTTTCGCCATCGAGGTGTACTGCGCTTTCGTCAGCGGGTACATGATGCCACGCACGATGAACGTGATGATGATGATGGAGAAGCCCCAGTTACCGATAAAGCTGTGAATGAACTTCAACAGTTTAAACAGCGGCTGAGAGATGAACCATAACCAGCCATAGTCCACAGTCAGGTCAAGATGCGGCGCAATCGCGGCCATTTTATCCTGAATTTCCGGACCTACCCACAGTGTGGCATCCAGTGTCTGCTGTGCACCCGGCGCAACGGTGACCGGCGCAGATTTATAGCCGATAGCCGCCACGCCATTTCCCAGATTGCTGGTGTAAAGCGTGTTGGTTCCCTGCGTGCGCGGCACCCAGGCGGTAGCGAAATACTGCTGCAACATCGCCACCCAGCCATTGGTGGTGGTGGTGTTGAGGTTTTCGTTATCGGCGATAGTATCGAACTTAATCTTTTCGTATTTCGATTCGCTGGTGGAGTAAGCCGTACCGCGGAAGGTATGCAGCGCAAAGTTATTGCTGCCGGTATCGCGGTGCTTAGGCAAATCGATGGTCTGTTTTAACTGACCAAACATTGACACTTCCAGCGGCTGCTGACTGGTGTTGTTAATGTTGTAATCAACGTTAACTGCATAGTCGCCACGCTTGAACACAAACGTTTTGGTATAGACAACGCCGTTTTCAGCCGTGAACGTCATCGGAACACGCAGCTCGCTCTGACCGTCAGCCAGTTCGAAGTGATCCTGTGCCGTGGTATACAGCGGACGCGCACCGTTGTTCGGGTTGTCCGGACCATTACGGCCAGTCAGACCGCTCTGCGCCTGGTAGACAAACGATGGTGTGGTTTCAAGCAGCTCAAACGGCTTGTCAGAACCCAGCTTATCCGGGTAAGTCAGCAGCAGCGCCTGATCAACATCGCCACCGCGAGTGTTGATGGTTAATGACAGGACATCGGTCTTAACGGTGATCGTTTTACCCTGGCCACTGGCGGGAACACCGGTAGCATCACCGGCAGCGCTGTTGGTGTTTTGCGTGGTCTGGGTCTGCAATGGCTTCGGAGCGTGGTCCGTCTGCCAGGCTTGCCAGATCATGAAAGACACGAACAGAAAAGCGATGAGAAAGAGATTGCGTTGCGAATCCATCGTTAATGTTCTCTGGTATCAAAGGTTTTTGGCGGCACAGGATCGTCACCACCCGGGTTCAAAGGGTGGCATTTTAATACGCGTTTTAAAGTCAACCAACTGCCTTTTATCACGCCAAACCTGCGTAAGGCCTCAATTCCGTATTGAGAGCAGGTCGGATGAAACCGACAGTGTGGCCCCAGCAATGGACTGATACCGCGTTGATATACGCGTATCAGGACGATCAGGAACCGCGCGCCAGGCGACAGTGACGACGCCATAATTTCTCCAACGCTTCCGCCAACATACGGTTATCGAGATCGGCAACACCCTTTTTCGCGACCACCACAAAGTCCATCGACGGCAATTCATGTTGACGCAGACGAAAGCTTTCGCGGGTCAATCGCTTGATCCGGTTACGTTCGTGAGCGCGTTTCACATGTTTTTTCGCGACGGTAAGACCGATGCGGGGATACCCCAGCGCGTTAAGGCGGCCGAGAATAGTAATTTGCGGCGTGCCAGCCCGTTGTGGCTGCTGAAAGACGAAAGTGAAATGAGTGGGAGTTAACAAACGTAACTCCCTGGGAAATGCGAGCTTACCCATCAGGGTTAGCTTTATTACTTAGAAACGGTCAGACGAGCGCGGCCTTTAGCACGACGACGTGCCAGAACCTGACGACCATTTTTAGTAGCCATACGAGCACGGAAGCCGTGTGAACGGTTGCGCTTCAGTACGGACGGTTGAAAAGTGCGTTTCATGGCGATTTCTACCTAAACTTGAAAATTTTCACTGGGTGACGCGTTTTCGGGCCAACAAACAGACCGACGCCTCAATGTGTCTTTAATAAAGAGGCGGGATTGTAATAATTGTACAGTCCCGAGTCAATTTACTTCGCTTGTCGCGGTGCCAGAAAACCCGGATACAGCCCGCTGAGTCCGGGCATTGGGCTTTACGCGACAACGCCGGGGGGAGAATTATACGGGGTCTGCGTTAAAGCGCAAGGATCGCGCAGGATCTTATTGCGATCAAATTCGCCTGCCACACGTCAAAAACGAGAAGCCGTCCGAAAATTTGGATCATTCAGCACGATCCCAGGTGGTTTTTTCTGCCGCAGGCGTAGACTTTTACCCGCGTTCATGCCCTGTGGATAAAAAGGAGAAAAACTGTGTAGAAAGGGAAGATCTCTGTCGCGCTTTGCGCTATGATCCGCCCTTCCTCTGGCGATCCTCCGATGGTTGCGGGGTGGAAAACCGCTGATAGCGGTCGCAGGCGCTTTCTTTCGTCTGTGTCAAAAATGAACGTTTCTTAGATTAGTGCCTACTTTTTCTTATCGAATTTGTACGAGTGGAGTCCGCC